>CAWGTA010000001.1:0-692386 GCA_963825305.1 Terriglobia bacterium
GATGGCCGCGAGGAACGCAAGTTCGATGGTCTCTTTGGAGACGACAAGCTCATCGGGTTCATTGACCCCGGGGAGGAACTCATCGGGGATCGGCTGGAGCCAGGGAACCTCGTCGAACCCCGGGGGCCGCTCTGGGTTTGGAGCCACATCGACGATCTGGACCCTGCGCTTCTTGGCTTTGATGGCGTCGAGACATGCGTCCGTGGCAATCCGGTAGAGCCAGGCTCGGAAGCTGGAACGGCCCTCGAAGGCGTGGCGACCACGCCAGGCCCGGCCAAACGTCTCCTGGACCAGATCCTCTGCATCGTCGAAGTTTCCGAGATCCGGTAGCAGTGCACTCTCAGCTCCTTGCGATGCGGTCGGCCAGGAGGCGAACATCGCCTCGTCACCGCCTTGAACGGCGGCCACGACCGCTTCGTCCTCGCCGAGTCACCGGTGCCCTCACCGTTCGACATGGCCGCCACCTCCTTCATCTGCTCGCCAATTGTGAAGGGGACGGCGCGGGACGGCCGGTGCGACGACACGCAACAGCCGTGCTCTCGACGGCCGGGGACTCAGCATTCCGAGGCCGCCAGACCAACCAAGCTCGCCCCGCTCCGACCCCGGCCGGTGTCGGCGATGGTCACCTCTCCTTCCTGGCCGTGAGCGAGGCGGAGCAGCGAGACACCGGCCGCCACCGCGACCGCCACCAACAGCCATCCCGCGGCCAGGACGCCCACGTGGCGAGAGAGCAGCCCGAACCCCACGGCGAACGGCACGAACGCCATCCAGCTCATCGTTCCCACGCCTGAGGAGACTCCCGCCCGGATGGAGGACGGCACCACATCGTGCAGCTCCCGGCTGAGCACCGTGCTGATGGCGACGACCAGGAGCGCAAGGACGACCTGTGCCGCGATGACGGTCACCGTGCTGTGACTGTTCGTCAGCACCACGCTGCTGGCCACCATGGCCGTGGCCACGGTCAGCTTGTTGGCGGTCCGTGTGAGCGAGAGGCGGCCACCGAGGAGGCCGCCCAGACCCATGGCCGACATCAGCCCTGCCCATTGGGGACCGTAGAGGACTGCGGGCGCAGCCAAGGCGACCATCCAGAGGGGACCAAACTCGAGCAAGGCCTGCAACAGGAGAGCGCAGAGCACCATGGTGCCGATGATGGGCCGAAGCCGACCACGGGCAACGATCGTCGTGTAGGTGGTCCGGATCTGGCGGCGCAGGGGCGGTGCGTCGTCAACGCGATGGAGGCTGGGCTCGGCGAGCCGAGACAGGACACCGATGGCCACCAAGGCGAAGGGAAACGTGAGGAAATACGTGACGCGCGCGTGTGCTGAGTGCGGCGATCACGCCCCCGGCGAAGGCGCTCGACACCAGGGCGCAGCTCTCGAGCACACGAAGGCGCCCCAACTCCCGTTCGAAGCCATCGCTGCCCCCGGTCTCTTCCACCAGCACGTCATAGATGATGGAGTCGGCCGTCCCGGATTGCAGGGCGAAATAGCACCCGAGCAGGAGGGCAGCCACCAGGTACATCGGGACGTTGGTACTGAGGCCGCCCACGAGGGCGCTCGCGCCCAGAGCGAGGTCGGCGATCATCAGGACGCCACGCCGGCTCCAGCGGTCGGCCAGGATGCCCGACGGGATCTCGAGGAAGGGCACGACCACCGCGTACGTCGCGGCGAGGAGGCCGATGGTGGCGGCGGTGAACCCGATCTGGCTCAGGAACAGCTTCTCGACCGGGGCCCAGAAACTGATGCCGAGGAAGAAGCCCGCCACAAAGAGTGGGCGGAGGCGCTTTCGAACTCGTGTTGCGGCATCCGCTTCCCGGGGTGGTCCCAGGGCGGCACCGGCGGGGGCGGAGTCGATGAGAATCGTCATGCATATTGAGACGACAGCCGGCCGGATTCTCATCGCGCCGGCCCACCGACGGGTTTCTCACGTCCTGGACGGGCCGATATTCCCTGTAGGGGACTCGATTCCGCCAACGACCCCAGGCCATCTCCCTCGCCACACCGCCCGAACTCCGTGGGACTCGTCCTCAGTCGGAATGTTCGCCGGGCATCACGTCAGTCTCGGACTTGTGCCAGACGGGGGAATCTCCGGCGGTCTCCACGTTGAAGCCGTACTCGAAGACAAGGCTGCCGCCGAACGTCGCGCCCACCGAGACGAGGAGGGCGACGACGATGGAGAGGATCATGATGCCGAGTGGAGCGACCAGGTGTGTGTGGTAGTCGCTCAGACGCCACACGATGTCCACCAGGGCGAGCACTGTCACGGTGATCATGATGGTGGCGTGGCTGTTGATGGTGCGACGGGCCTGGGTGCCCGCTTCTGAGGACTTCCAAGCGTCCATCAGGCCGGTCAGCGCGGCAAGAAGCGATACCGCGGCGCCGATGAGGAACACAAAGGCCGCCGCATGCCAGAGCTGTCTCGCCCACGCGTGGTGGATACCACCGGCGTACGAGGCGACGTCGAAGGCCGCGGCGATGAGATATGCGGTGATCGGGATGTCGGTGAGGGGCGGATGCAACGGTTTCCCCGACCATCCGCGCAGACCCTTGAATTTCCGACCTTTGAGCGTGAGGGTCGGTCTGACTGAGAACTTCCTCATAGTCCTTGCTCCTCCCTGAGACATCTCCGCTGTCGCTCGATCACGGCCTGCCGTGTCACGAACAGCCTGACTCGTGAGGGACTCCGCCGGGAACTTCTCAAGATTGATAGGGTCGACGTGAGAACGCCGATTGCATTTCCTCGAACCTCGGCGGGGAACGAACTCTCGTCTCTCGGAAGCATCTGACCCGACAATGATCGGGCAGGACGCGGTGGTGTTGTGGGGAGATCCGTGACCCGGGGCGACGACCACGTCTGGCCGGGCGAACCCGATCAAGCTCCCGTCGACGTCGTTGCCGACTTCGATCCAGGTCGTGCACGACGGATCGTCCGGGGTGGTCGCAGATCTCGCTGGCCCGGCGGCCGTTGCATCTCAGTAACGAGTGCGTTACGGTAACCAATATGTTACTAAAGGTTCCCGGCTCCGGGTACGGCAGTGTCGGGTGAATCCGCCGCCTTCGACGCGCTCGCCGATGGCTACCGGCGGGAGATTCTCGCCATGCTCCGGCAGGGGGACCGCGCCGTCCACGAGATAGCCGAGGAACTTCCGATCAGCCGGCCCGCCGTCTCACGCCATCTGCGCCTCCTGAAGGAGGCTGGTTTCGTCGAGGAGGAGGCCGTCGGGACCCGCCACCTCTACCACCTCAAAGACGAAGGGATCGAGGCGGTGCGTCGGTACCTCGAGACGGTCTGGGGCGAGGCGGCAACGAGATTTCGCATCGTCGCCGAGAACGTGGACGGGTCCGTCCAGTGACCGAGCCGCTCCACCTCGCCTTTGAGGTGGCTTGCCGCCCGGCGGCCGCCTTCTCGATGTGGACGACGCGGACATCCACGTGGTGGCCGGTCGATCATTCCGCGAGCGGCGAGCGCGGGCTTCAGGTTGTCTTCGAGGACCACGTCGGTGGCCGCATCTTCGAGCGGACACCGGGCGGCGTCGAACACGAGTGGGGGCGGGTGACGGCGTGGGAGCCGCCATCCCGCCTCGCCTACACGTGGCATTTGCGTTTTGCCCCGGAGGACGCGACGGACGTGGAGATCCGGTTCCTCGACGCGGGCGGGGACCGCACCCGCGTCGAGATCGACCACCGCGGCTGGGAGCGGCTCGGAGAGCGCGCACCCCAGCGCCGAGAGGGAAACCGGCTCGGTTGGACATCGGTCTTTGCACATTTCGTCGAGGCAATTGAGAGAGGAGACAGCTGATGGCTGCCGGAAGCAAGGAAGATCCCTGGATGCTCAAGACTCCTCCAGGGACCTCCGAGTACACGATGTACCGGGATGACGAAGCCGACCCGGCGATCATCGTCTGTCAAGTTGGGTCGACGAAGCTCACCTATCAGGCACACGCCATCGACGACCTGGCCGCATGGCTACGTGCGCAGGGCGACTGGGTGCCTCTGGGCTCCGCTGACGAGGGCAAGGAACCAGCGGCCGGCACGGTCGAGGAGTTCGGGCGTTCCGCGTCGAATCCCGTCGCCGGCTGGTACGGGATGCGCAAGGGCTACCGCGGCCGCTTCGGCATGTACATGCCGCCGCTCCTCGAGGAACTCGGGTTGGCCGAGGTCACCCACGAGGCGCGAACAACCAGATGCGGGCGAAGGAGAAGTGATGAGCACGGTCAAGGTAGTCCGGTATCGAACGAAGCCAGAACACGCGGAGGAAAATGCCGAACTCGTTCGTGCCGTCTTTGCGGAACTGGCCGCGGACGACCCGGGTGGCCTGCGTTACGTCACCTTCCGATTGGAAGACAGCGTGACCTTCGTGCATGTGGCCACGATCGAGGGGGAGGTCAATCCATTGGCATCGTCGGCCGCGTTTGGTCGGTTCCAGTCCGAGATCGCGGGCCGTTGCGAAGAGGGCCCATTGGCGATGGACGCCACCGTCGTCGGGGCGTACCCGCCCCCCATCTCGTAGCCGATTCGATCCTGCACAGCGGTCGCTATCCTGAACCGGATGGCGTTCGCTCGTGGGGTCGGGGGCGCACAGGGCTCTTTTCTGAGGTCGTTTTCAGCGCTGGCGCCCTCGTTCGATTCGCCGGCCCAAAGCGGGCAATTTGGTGTGAGACTGGTTGGGACCGAGGTCAAGGAAGGTTGAAATGACAGACGAGTATCGGAAGGACCCCGAAGCTGTTGCCCAGCTGAACCGACGCCAATTCGCCGTGACCCAAGAGGCGGCGACGGAACCGGCCTTCGACAACGAATTCTGGGACAAGAAGGAGGCGGGCATCTACGTCGACATCGTTTCGGGTGAGCCCCTCTTCGCGTCCACGAAGAAGTTCGACAGCGGCTGCGGCTGGCCCAGCTTCACCGTTCCGCTCGAGCCGGCCAATGTGCTCGAGAAGACGGATGACAGTCATGGCATGAGCCGCACCGAAGTTCGTTCGAGTCATGGTGACAGCCATCTGGGCCATGTCTTCAACGACGGGCCGGCCGAGGAGGGAGGCCTGCGGTACTGCATCAATTCGGCCGCGCTGCGCTTCGTGCCGTACGAAGATCTCGAGGCTGAAGGCTATGGAGAGTACAAGGGGGTCTTCGACAAGCCCCAGCACGCGGAGGAGGTTGCCCAATGACTGAGCGCACCGAGAAGGCGATTCTCGCCGGAGGCTGCTTCTGGGGCATGCAGGACCTGATTCGAAAGCGGCCCGGAGTCGTCTCGACCCGGGTGGGCTACACGGGTGGCGATGTCGCCAACGCCACGTATCGCAATCATGGAACACATGCCGAGGCGATCGAGATCACCTTCGATCCGGAGAAGACGTCCTATCGAGACCTCCTCGAGTTCTTCTTCCAGATTCACGACCCGACGACCAAGAACCGCCAAGGAAACGACGTGGGCCTGAGCTACCGGTCGGCGATCTTCTACCTCGACGACGACCAGCGCCGGGTGGCCGAGGACACCATTGCCGATGTGGAGGCATCGGGACTCTGGCCCGGCAAGGTGGTCACCGAGGTCAGCCCGGCTGGGCCTTTTTGGGAGGCCGAGCCCGAGCACCAGGACTATCTCGAGAGCTATCCCAACGGGTACACCTGTCACTTCCCGCGCCCGGTTGGGTACTGCCCCGCAGGAGCGCCGTCGCGTAAGAAGACGACGGGGTTTCCGAGCCGCGGGAGCAAGGAGCAAGCGGCAACGCTCCGCAAATTCCCGGGCGAGGGCTCCGGCGAAGGACAGATGGATCGGCTGAGGTTTGACTATTCAGTCCTGCGGTAGACGAGCTCGAAGTCCTTGCGCCAGCTGTTGCCACCGTCCAGCGTCCGTCGAGGACCTCGAGTTGCCTCAGTGCGCCGGGAGGTCCGTGTTGAACTGACACGAAATGACCTCCTCGATGGCGCGGCAGGAACCCTCAGAGTGAATCAGATTGACGGACCACCCTCAGGAGTCGCTCGAACGGAAGTAGTGGCCTTGGTCGAGGTCTTCGAGCAGGCTGGGCCCCGTCGGCTGCCAGCCGAGGAGTTCCCGAGTCAGGGCGGCCGTCGCCGGACTGTCCAGGGAAGCGAAGTGGCCCAAGGCGGAGAAGTGCTCTACGGCATCGTCGGCGCTACTGACACCGTCGGAATATCCAGGTGGCAGCCGAATGGATTCGGCGATGTCACGAAACGGGACGCCTTCGTCGCCCACCGCATGGAGAACCGACCCGGCCGGCGCGGCTTCGACGGCCAACCGAGCGAGCCGAGCAGCATCGGCGCGATGGACGGCGGGCCAACGATTCATGCCCTCGCCGACGGATCCCGAGACGCCTTTCTGCCGGGCGATATCCACAAAGGTGGCCACGAACCCGTGATCACCGTCGCCGTGCACCGTCGGAGGAAAGCGCAGTACCGACGAACGGACTCCGATGCCTCTGAATGACAGGGTGAGGAGGGCGGTGGCCGACCCGGAGCCCGGCAGGGTTCACGCGGACGGCGGCGTTGGGCACCAACCCTGGTTACCCGTGGCCAGCGTCCCGGAGGTCAGCCCGAGCATGCCTGAGGCAAGCACGAACGGTCGATCGGAATCGACCAGTGCTGCGCCCATGGCCTCGACCGCTCGCCGATCCGCCGCGGCGGCGGCGGCGAAGTTGCCGCCGAAGGCCGAGCTCGTGCTGGAAGGCCAGGTGAATCACGCCGTCTGAGTCGGCTGCCGCTTTGGCCAGGCCGTCGGGATCATCGAGGATCGCCCCGCCGTACGACGGCGCCCACCTCTTCGATCCGCTGGGCCGATGCGTCTGAACGGGCGAGGCCCACCACCTGGTGGCCCGCTCCGAGTAACTCCGGGACGACGCCCGAACCGATCCAACCGGATGCACCGGTGACCAAGACTTTCATGGTGTGACCTCCCGTATGACGTCAGTAACTGACATCGAATATATGGCTGATGTCAGTAACTGTCAACACCTAAGATCGTGGCCATGGGTCGATGGGAGCCGAACAGTCACGGACGGCTCCAAGAGGCCGCCCTCGCTCTCTACTCCGAGAGAGGATTCGACCAGACGACGGCCGCCGAAGTCGCAAAGCGGGCCGGGGTCTACGGAGCACACGTCTTCCGTCACTTCGCGGACAAGCGAGAGGTGCTCTTTGGCGGGTCCGCCCTTCTCCGGGAGCGGATCGTGGCGGGGGTCGTCGAAGCACCCGAGGGAGCCACGCCGCTCGATGCCGTGGCCTGTGGTCTCGACGCCGCCGCATCCATGCTCGGTGAGGGTCGGCGCGACCTGGCCGCCCAACGTCATGCCGTCATCGCCGCCAATCCCGAAATTGACGGAGAGGGAGCTGGCCAAGGGGGCCGACTACTCGGCGGCCGTTGCGGGCAGTCTGGCCGCGGTGTGAGCGAACCGCAGGCCGGCCCTCGCCGCCGGGTGGGAATGACGGTGTTCCGTGTCGCGCTTGAACGGTGGGCGAACGGAGATGACGGCCGGGACCTCAATGAGATCATGCGAGCGGCCATGGCCGATTTCCGCGCCGTCACCGCCGATGGCTGAAGCCTCCCACCCGGCCAGGTCGGTCGAACTCAGTCCATGGTCGGGTCCGTGGTCAGAGGATGACCCCGACGCGAACTTCAAGGCCGATGTCGCGTTGTATGCCCACCTCGACCCGATGACGACGATTGCCAACCTGGCGCAGGCCATCGATGTCCCCGAAGGAGCGATCGTCTGGTACGTGCTGGCCAAATGGGCGACCGCGGGCAGTGGTGGTCTGCTGGAGCCGGTCCATCGATGATCCACCGTCTGTGGCAACCCGTGGAAGAGGCGGAAGCAGCCGGTACGGACGCAGATCGCCTGACGGCCTACGACCAGTTGCGCCAGATGCTCTCCTGGCTGCGCCTGCCGCTGGTCGACCCCGATGCGGCCGGCTACGGGGAACCTGAAACGGATCGCTGACGTTCGCGGTGATGAATCCCTCGATACGGTGGCCGATCGACGGGCGTCAGCCCACCGTGCAGGCACAGGCTCTGACCACCCGGGCGGCTCTCCAACCCCGCAGTGAGCTGAGTGTCGCGACAAATCGCGCACCGAGCAGATCGTCCACCGTGATCACACACTCAACCAGTCGACCGTCGGCCAGATCTCTCGCCCGCTGGATCCCAGGGAGTAGCCCGCAGCGGAGCGGGGGTGTGCACCACTGATCTCCGAGATGCACGGCGACGTTGGCCCGCGTCGTCTCGGTGATTTCACCTCGTTCATTGATCAGGACAACGTCATCGGCCATCGGGTGCCAGAGCACGTTCTTTCTTGGTCACGGGCGCCGGTGTCTGCGTTTTGTGAAACAGCGTTGTCTCGGACGAGCCGACGGGCTGGGATCGACGCACAGCGCCAGCACCGAGGTCGGTGCCGAACCGCCACCACCACCGAGGTACGGGACAATGACGCCGCCAGGCTGCGCCCCGCCAGCAGGCTCTCGGCACGGCGCTTCAGAGCAAAGCGAGATGAGCGGTTGACCGCCACGACGATCGCAGGCGCCGCGAAGGCCGCCGCGGCCACCGCGAGCAAAGCCGCGGCGTACCCGCCCACCGGTTTGCCATCGAGCGGCGCGGCTTGGGATGCGACCGCCGCCAGGATCGCCAGCACGGCGGCCCATAGCAGGTGACGCCGCCAGTGCAGCCGGGCGTGGTGTTCGTGCGCGCCGCGGCTCATGGCTTCGGTGGGTGAAACCTCCATGGCCTCGCGTGCGGGCGCCAGCGCGGAAAGCAGCGCCGTCACCAGACCGGCGAAGATGCCGATCCAGGCTTCGGCGGCCGTAAGTTCCACCGGCGCGGGCCGGCTGGTGGTGTATAGCGCGTTCACCGTGCCGGCGATGAGTCCAACGGTTCCTCCTGCCAGCAAGCGCCCCAGCGCCACTCCCAGGGCGGCTCCGGCTAAGCCGAGTACCACCGCTTCCGCCAGGAACAATCCGAAGACGGTCGCGCGGCTGGCGCCCAATGCGCGCAGGATCCCGATCTCCGGACGACGCCGGACCACGCTCACCGAGATGGTGTTGTAGATCAGAAACGCGCCCACTACCAGCGAGATATAACTGAGCACGCGCAGGTTCCAGCGGAAGGCCCGCAACATTTTCTGGTTCTCTTCGTTGCGCGCGCCGGGTTTTTCGATCAGGTAGGCCGGTGGCAGCATCTGGCGGATGGCGGCTTCCACGCGGTCAAGATTTTCGCCGCGGCCGAGAGTAATGTCGATGCGGTCAAGGCGCCCGTAACGGTGGAGCGCGTGTTCCGCGGCTGGCGATGTCGATGGCTACAAACTCGGACGGGCCGGCCTCGGCAATGCGCGCCACCTGGAACGAGCCGAACGGCAACGGCATCATCAGGCGGCTGTGCAGTCCGATGCCGAGCCGCCGCGCCAGAGCGCCGGACACCACGGCCGCATCTTCCGGTGCTCCGGTGAGGTCGAGTCCATAGAGCGGCACGGAACCGGCGGAGGGGATTTCCACTTGCGTCTCGATCACCGGGGCGAAGTGCGCGTCGAAGGGAAGGGAAGCCAGCCGCCCGATCCAGGCTTCATCGATTCCACCGTTAGCCACGATATCGAGATCAGTTTTGCCGGCCAGCGCCTCGACCGACGAACTGAAGGAGCCAGTGGCCGCGTCGCCGGCCAGATCGATCGCCACCACCACAGCGACCCCCAGCGCGACCGCCCCGATGGTGAGAACGGTACGCAGCAAGTCGCGGCGCAGCGGGCGCAGGATGAGAGTGCGCAGGAGCTTCATTTGCATGCAAGGAATGTGAACTATTAGTATTCAACAGTTGTGCGAACCGAGACAGGTCCCTGAGCCATTCCAGGTTGCATTTCCGCGTTCCTAACTATAGAGGCCCGAGGTATAAGGGCCCGAGTGCGTTTAGACGGAGGCGTCAATTTGAAAAGCGTAATCGAGCGTGTTCAAACTATTGTGATTGGTGGAGGACAGGCTGGCCTGTCAATGGGTTACTACCTGGCCCGTCGCGGTCTTCCCTTCGTGATTCTCGACGCCAGTCCGCGGATTGGTGATGCCTGGCGCAACCGCTGGGATTCGCTCCGCCTCTTTACGCCAGCTCGCTATGACGGACTCGCCGGCATGCCGTTCCCGGGACCCGCCCAAGCGTTCCCGACAAAAGACCAGATGGCCGACTATCTGGAGTCCTATGCAGAACGATTCGATCTGCCGGTGAGGTCCGGCGTTAAGGTAGACGGGCTTTGGAGACAGGGAGGCCGTTATTTCCTCACGGCGGGTAATCGGCGATTCGAGGCAGAACATGTCGTCGTGGCGATGGCCCGGTACCAAAGGCCGAAACTGCCCAGGTTCGCCCAGGAAATGGACCCCACTATCGTGCAATTCCACTCGCTCGAATATCGGAACCCGAGCCAGTTGAGAGAGGGAGGCGTTCTCATTGTGGGAGCCGGAAACTCGGGCGCGGAAATCGCGATGGATGTAGCGAGCGGTCACCGCACATGGGTGTCGGGAAGGGATGTTGGCCATGTCCCGTTCCGCATCGGTGGATTGGCGGCGCGCCTGTTCTTACAGCGCTTGATCTTTCGCGTGGTGTTCCACCGGCTGCTGACCATCAAGACACCGATGGGTCGAAAGGCCCGGCCCAAGGTTCTTTCGCAGGGCGGCCCGCTGATTCGCACTAGACCAGGGGATCTGAAGGCGGCCGGCGTCGAGCGCGTTCCCAGAGTAGTGGGCGTGCGGGACGGATTACCGCTATTGGAGGACGACCGCACGCTCGACGTGGCAAATGTGATCTGGTCGACGGGATTCCATTCCGGCTTCTCGTGGATTCATTTGCCCGTTGTCGAGGAAGATGGCATGCCAAAACATGAGAGTGGTGTGGCGGTCGGCGAGCCGGGGCTGTACTTCGTGGGCCTACCCTTCATCTATGCGTTTTCGTCGACGATGATTCATGGCGTGGGTAGGGACGCCGAGCGCATCGCTCGCGTCATCGGGGAGCGCGTGCGCTCTGCCGCGGCAGAGTCAAAGGGTGCGCAAGCAATGGCCTCCGTCTAGAAACGAAAGTATACTAACACTCGATGCCGCTCACCCCAGGAACTCGTCTGGGTGTCTACGAGATTCTGGCTCCGCTTGGCGCTGGAGGGATGGGCGAAGTGTATCGCGCCAAAGACACCAGGCTGGATCGCGCGGTCGCCATCAAGATTCTGCCGGAGAGTGTCGCCGAGGATCCGGACAGGCTGGCCCGATTCGATCGCGAGGCGAAGGTGCTGGCCTCGCTGAATCATCCCAATATCGCGGCTATCTATGGTGTGGAAGACCGGGCGCTGGTTATGGAATTGGTGGAGGGCGAAACGTTGGCCGGCCCTTTGCCAGTCGAAACTGCACTGCAGTATGCGCGGCAAATAGCCGACGCGCTCGAAGCGGCGCACGAGAAAGGCATCGTCCATCGCGACCTGAAGCCGGCCAATATCAAGGTCTCGCCGGAAGGTGTGGTGAAGGTGCTGGACTTCGGTTTGGCGGCCGTGATGCAAGGCCCCGCGGGTGAGCAGGGCGATGCTTCCCGGTCACCCACCCTGACTATGCGGGCCACGCAGGTGGGCATGATCATGGGGACCGCGGCTTATATGAGCCCCGAGCAAGCCAGCGGCAAGCCCGTGGACCGGCGCGCGGACATCTGGTCATTTGGCGTGGTGCTGTTCGAGATGCTGACCGGGCAGCAGTTGTTCGATGGCGGAGAGACGATCTCGCACACGCTGGCGGACGTGCTGCGGGCGGAAATCGATTTCAATCGTTTGCCGAAGGAAACGCCGGCGGCGGTGCGCGACCTGCTGCGCCGCTGTCTCGATCGGAACACGAAGAACCGCCTGCGCGACATTGGCGAGGCGCGCGTGGCGATCACGAAATATCTGGCGAATCCCGAGGTGGGCCAGGTTTCCGAGTTGCCCGCGCAAGCTGGAGGCATGCGCCACCAAAAACTGCCGTGGATGCTGGCAGGGGTGGGTCTGATTGCTGCTGCTGGATTGGCCTTCGTGCATTTCCGTGAGACTCTGCCGCGGGAGCGCACGCTACGTTACACGCTGTCCGCACCGGAGAACAGCTTCGTACATAGCTTTGCGATCTCTCCCGACGGTCGCTCGCTCGTCATCGCGGCCGTCGTGAATGGCAAGCGCCAGCTCTGGCTCCGGTCATTGGACACGTTGCAGCCGCAGCCGATAGCGAGCACCGAAGGCGCCACGTACCCGTTCTGGTCGCCGGATAGCCGCTATATCGGATTTTTTGCCGAAGGCAAACTCAAAAAAGTCGCCTCCAGCGGAGGCCCATCTCAATCGTTGTGTGACGCGCGCGACGGGCGGGGTGGCTCCTGGAACCGCGACGACGTGATTGTGTTTTCTCAAGCCCCTAACGACGCCACCATTCAGCGGGTCGTGGCGGCCGGTGGCGTGCCATCCGACGTGCTCAAGACCAAGGGTAACTACAAGCATCCCGTATTTCTGCCCGACGGTCGCCGTTTTTTCCACTTACTCTCCAACACCACAACGGAGCGGAACGGTGTCTATCTGACCTCGCTCGATGGCATCGAGAACCGCCGCGTTCTGCCGGATGCGTCCGAGGTCGTGTTTGCGCCGCCCCACGGATCGAACCCCTTCGGCCACCTGCTTTTCATCCGCGAGAATACTTTGATGGCGTTGCCGTTTGATGTCAAGAGTGGACAGCCCGCGGGCGAGGTATTTCCAGTTGCCGAAGGTGTCTCCCTCACTACCAACCAGACTTATGCGCCGGTGACCGCTTCCGATAACGGAGTACTGCTTTATATGAGCGGAGGCGCTGTCGGCACGATCCAACTGGTCTGGTCTGACCGCGAAGGCAAGCTCCTCGGTCCCGTAGGCACTCCGGGTATCGTCTTGCACCCTGCGATCTCCCCAGACGAGAAAATGATTGCGTTTTCGCGCGTGGGCAGCGCCGGCGCCGACATCTGGATCCGGGATCTCAGCCGAAACACGGATGTCCGCTTCACGTCCGACCCTGCACAAGATCTGTTTCCTTTTTGGTCGCCAAAGGGCGAGCGCATCGTGTTCAGTTCCAATCGTGGAGGGCGTCTGGGCGACCTTTATGTTAGAGCCGCGAACGTATACGGCCAGGACGAACTGCTGCTCTCGACTCCAAACGTTAAGGTGGTTAATCAGTGGTCCCGCGACGGCCGGTTCATCGTCTACACGGAAGCCGATTCAAGAAACGTTTTAGATTTGTGGTTCCTTTCCCTCGGCTCGGCCGAGCCGCACCCCGGCCCCTCCGACGGGAAGCCGGTTCGTTTCCTCAGCTCCCAGTTCAACGAATTCCAGGGGCAGCTCTCTCCGGACAGTCATTGGATGGCATATACCTCCGACGAGTCTGGTCAGCGCGAGGTCTACGTTCGTCCGTTTCCTGCCGGTGACAGCCTTTCGAGAATTTCGACCGCGGGCGGCGAACAGCCGCGCTGGCGAGGTGACGGCAAAGAACTGTACTACCTTGCCGCGGACGGAAAGATAACTGTGGTTGCTACCAAAGCCGTACTTGCGCCGAAGCCTTTCTTCGAGCCCGGTGCGCCGATGCCGTTATTTAATGCCAGTGCGAATATTCCCGGCGGCGCGGCTTTTAACGCGCCGTTTCAGTATGACGTCACTGCGAACGGGAAGCGCTTCCTGGTTGCAACCCTGAACTCCGGCACGGCATCCACCCGGCCGCTGACCGTGGTGGTGAACTGGAACCCGGCGGCGAAGAAATAAGCCTTGCGCTCCCGGCTGTTGTAGAATCTGGAGAACCACGATGCACCTGGATCGGCGCACATTCTTGACAGGCCTGGGCGGTGCTGCGCTCGTTCGCTCATTTCGTGCCGCCGAGCAGGCGCACCGCGTCGACATCCATCACCACATGTTTCCCCCGGCTTACAGCGCGGCCATCGTGGCTCGCGGGGAAGCTCCGTCACCGCCCTGGACGCCGGCTCGATCGATTGAGGAAATGGATCGCAGCGGCATCGCGACCTCTGTTTTGTCGCTCTCGCCGCCCAACGTGGTATTCCCGGACGCGGCATTCGCACGCGGCCTCGCGCACCAGGTGAATGAGTACGGGGCGAAACTGGTCAAAGATTACCCCGGACGCTTCGGCCTGTTTGCGGTGCTGCCGCTGCCGGATGTCGAAGGAAGCCTGCGCGAGATCGAATACGCCATGGACACGCTCAAAGCCGATGGCATCGGGCTGATGACCAGCTATGGCAGCCAGTGGCTGGGCGACGCAGCGTTCGCGCCGGTCTGGGAGGAGTTGAACCGGCGCAAGGCCGTCGTCTACACCCATCCGCTATCGCCGGCTTGCTGCGGCAATTTGAAATACGGCGTGCCGGCGGCCGATATCGAATGGGCCACCGACACCACACGCACCGTCGCCAGCCTGGTGTTTAGTGGCACGGCGGCGCGCTTTCCGGAAATCCGCTGGATCTTTTCCCACGGCGGCGGCACCATGCCGTTCCTGCTGAGCCGGTTCCTCTATGAGGAAAAGACCATGAAGGAGAAGGACCAGCGCCTGCCCCGCGGGTCTCGTCTACGAGTTGCAGAAATTCTATTACGACACGGCGCAGGCCAACCATCCAGGGGCGCTGGCGGCGTTGCTGAAGATTGTCAGCCCGTCGCAGATGCTGTTTGGCACCGACTTCCCGTATCGCACCGGCGCGGAAGTCAACGCCGGGTTGGATGCGCAACGTTTCGCGGCGCGCGACCTGCGGATGATCGAGCGCGACAACGCCATGAAGCTGCTGCCGGGACTCAAGGCCTGACTTCCGTGTTCCGCTTCGCGCTCTGCCTGCTGCCTCTTCTGTCCCTTGCCCCGGCGGCCCACGCCATCGAACTGCGCATCCAGTTCGCCGCCCTGGAGCGCATGCTGGGCGAGCAGGTGTTCACGCAGGACGGGCGCCGCTACGTTTACAACGACAAAACCAACAAGTGCAACTTCGCCTATCTGGAGAAACCGCGGGTGCAGGGCCAGGACGGCAAGCTGCGTATGCGTGCGCGTTTCAGCGGGCGTTCCGCGCTCAACATGTTCGGCAAGTGCGTGGGATTGGGCGACGCGTTCGACGTCATCATTACCGCCTTGCCGCAGTACAAAGACGGTAGCATCGGACTGAACGATGTGAATGCCGTGCCCGAGGGCCATACCGGCTACTATATCCGGCGTGTGTGCGAGGCGCTCACGACCAGCCTGCTGCACAACTTTAATTACCCGGTGGCGTCGGCCGCCAAGAGCATGTTGGAAGACCCGGGAGCACAGAAGTCCTACCCGCGCAGCCTGGGTGATTTTCGCGTGACGGATATACGGGTGACCAACGATGCGCTGGTGCTGGTAATCGATTTTGCGCTGACGGTGAAGTAGGTCCTGGCGGACGGTACGCGATTGGCACGCTTACTCTGGCGGCAGTATACTTTTTAGAAAATTATTGCTTGTCGAACGGAGAGCTAACCATGAGTAAACTGGACCCCCCTACACCCGCCGACGTCGACGCATCGAATGCGCCATGGATGGAATATGCGCTTAAGGAACTGGGAAAGAATATCGCCGAGCAGGATGCTGCCGGCGAATACCAAAGGGCGCTGTATCGAGCCCTGGCGGCCAACAATCCGCAGGGCCGCACCCTTCTCGATTGGAATAAAATCGATCTCGATTTATCCCAGAGCGCGGGAGACGCGTTCGGTCCTATCTTGATGGATAGCGGAAATTCCGACATAGCTAAGTATCTAAGGACGGTGAAGACAGATCCTGCCCTGGACAAGAAGGGCCGTTCCTGGGATCTGTCGACGTCATGGAAGACCAAGAGCGGCTGGCGCATGGCAGCGTGGTGCGCCGCGTTCGTGAATTGGTGTCTGATTCAAGCCGGCGCTTCCCATCTCGGCTATGCAACCGCCGAGGCGTGGTTGAGATTTGGTATGACTTTAGCAGCTCCCACCTACGGATGTCTGGTAATTGTTGCGCCCAGCTCCTCCACCGGAAGCACCACGGGCCATGTGGCCTTTTACGGAGGGTCGGTGGGAAAGTACATTTGGCTGCTCGGTGGCAATCAAGGGCAAAAAGTCTGCTGGATACGTTGGAATTCCGCGGGGGTGAGAGGTTATCGATGGCCGGCCGTTGCCGGAGATTTCGCGCGGCCCGCCGTCGGCACGGCATACGCGTAAGCGCGGCGCGGCTCTTTAGTGTCCGGAACCGTTCAGGGGTTTTCCGTTCAATCCAGGAGCAATCGCGGGAAGCTCTCTCCGGCTGACGACACGGTCGATCATTCCGTAGGCCACCGCCTGCTGCGCATCCATGATGTAGTCGCGATCGACATCACGCTGAACCTTGTCCAGCGCCTGTCCCGTGGCGTCCGCCAGAATCTGGTTCAGAATCTCCCGCGTGCGTAAATCTCCCGCGTCTGGATATCGATGTCCGCGGCTTGCCCGCCCAAACCCTGCGCATGCGGCTGATGAATGAGGATTCGGGAATACGGCAGCGCAAAGCGCTTGCCCTTTGCGCCCGCCGCCAGGAGGACCGCCGCCATGGACGCCGCCTGGCCGACGCAATACGTGACAATGTCCGGCTTCACGAAATTCATGGTGTCCAGAATCGCCAAGCCTGAGGTGGTCACGCCGCCGGGCGAATTGATATACAGCGAAATGTCCTTTTCCGGATCCTCGGCCGCCAGGAAGAGGATCTGGGCGATCACCAGATTCGCGACGTTGTCGTCAATGGCCGTACCGAGAAAAACGATATTCTCTTTCAGAAGCCGGGAATAGATATCGTAGGCGCGCTCGCCCCTCGATGTTTGCTCCACCACCATGGGAACCATACTCACGTCCTCCTTTCCTTTGGATCCGCCGCTCAGACAGCGACGAGCATCTGCTCAGCGACAAACATCGTGAAGCCCTGGAGGAGGACTTGCCACAGCCGCGCCGAGCCAGCCTGCAACGAGCAATTCGTCATGGCTGCGAGTTCCCAGCCACGATGAGTCAGCGTTACGCGCGTTCCATCGGCTTCCACGCGGAACTCCACATTGACGGTCTGACGATCGTCCGGCATCGCGCCCGGATGCCAGGTAAACTCAACGCGGCGGGGCGGGTCCCAGGCGATTACGGAGCCCCACTCGTGTTCCGCGCCGGATCGCGTGCGCTCCAGGACCCGCCCGCCAGTCCACGGCTCGATGGTACAGCTCTCCGATTCCTCGCCCGCAACGGAATTGGATGCCAACGGCCACCATGCGGCCAACTCTTCCGTGAAGAGCCGGAACGCGTCCTCAATGTCGCAATCGACGTGGACGCTCTGTCGAATCGGCGCGTGTTTTTCCTCGCTTTTTGCCATGATCAATACTCTCCTTTCTGGAAAAATCAGCAAATGCGGTCAACGCGTCGCGCCACATGATATCGAGGTGGGCGCGCAGTTCCGCCAGGCTCTTGGGATTGAGATGAAAGTAATGGCGGGTGCCCCGCCGTTCTTCTTCCACCAAACCGACGGACTTCAGTACTTGCAGGTGCTGCGAAACGGCGGGACGGCTTACGGGAAGCTGGCCGGCCAGTTCGCCGACCGTGGCAGGCTGCCGCCGCAGCAGGTTGAGGACCGCCTGGCGAGTGGGGTCGGCGAGCGCGCCCAGCATCTGCCATCGGTCAGTCATACCTTACCGTAAGCCATTACTTACAGAAAAGTCAAGTGCGCCAACGAGAGACGTGGGGCAGCCCGGCGGCAGGCCGGAAGGCCTGCCCCACATCGGCTGGCGCGATCTATCATGGATGAGAGTTGCCAACGGAGGTTTTGATGAAGAGACTTAATTCAACTGCGGTGGCTATATCCGCCGCGCTGCTGGTCGCGGGCGCCGTGCACGCTCAGGCGTCGCTCGACTCGGTCCGCATTGAGGCGAAAGACACCATCGGTCTTGCGAAGTTTTATCAGGCGGTGTTCGGTATGCTGGAGGTCAGCCGGGTAGTAAATCCGGGAGGCACTGAGGTCTTCGTGAACTTCGGCGCCACAGTCGAAGCCGCCAAGGCAAACACGAACCCGCGGATGATCCTCTTTCACCGCGATTCGGACGACGTGAAGGACCCCACCACCCACGTGATTTTTTCCGTGAAAGACATGGCGGCGACCGTGGCAGCCATCAAGGCCGCCGGCGGAACGATGACGCGCGATCCACGCCCGTTCGGAAATACCGGAACTATTCTCGGTTTCGCGATCGATCCGGCCGGCAACCGCATTGAGCTGATTCAGCGGCCATAAGCCGGACGAGCGCAACGCAAGGCAACCTCGAACCGTTCCATAGTTCTCTGCTAGTGTATGAGTCTGGCGCAAGCGGACAGGAGAGCTGACAATGCGTGTTGGTGTTTTCTATTTTCCAACGGACTATGGCATCGACATTCGCGAGCTGGCACGCGCGGCTGAGGAGCGCGGCTTCGGGTCGTTGCTCCTGCCGGAGCACACGCACATTCCCAAGTCGCGTCGCACTCCATATCCCGGCGGCGGAGAGTTACCCAAAGCGTATTCTCACACGCACGACCCCTTTATTGCGTTGTCATTTGCTGCCGCTGCCACAACGAAAATATTGCTCGGCACCGGCATTTGCCTGATCCCGCAGCGCGACCCGATTGTGACGGCGAAGTGCGTGGCCAGTCTGGATCAGTTGTCCAACGGCCGGTTCCTTTTTGGGATCGGCGGCGGCTGGAATGTCGATGAAATGGAGAATCACGGAGCGCGCTACGAAACGCGGTTCAAGCTGATGCGCGAACGCATCCTGGCGATGAAAGCCCTATGGACACAGCCGGAGGCGGCCTTCCACGGAGAGATGGTGAACTTCGATCCCGTCTGGCTGTACCCTAAGCCGGCGCAACGGCCCCACCCGCCGATACTTCTCGGCGGCTCCAGCGACCATACCCTGAAGCGCGTCGTGGAGTTTTGCGATGGCTGGCTGCCCATCGCCAGACCGGGCTTCCACGCTAAAGAAGCGGTGGCGCGGTTACGTCAAGCGGCAGATGCGGCCGGGCGAGACTTCTCGACCCTGTCGATCAGCGTGTTTGGGGCGCCGGCCGACCAGGCGATTCTCGCCGAATATCGGGAGCTTGGTATCGAGCATGCGTTTCTGGCGATTCCTGATCTATCTCGCGACGAAATCATGGGCGTGCTCGACAAATACGCGCAACTAGGAGTCTGACCGGTCGAATCAGCGCGCGGGCAGGTGATGTTGTCACAGCCCTCTGTTTGCCTTTGTTCGGACAAGCCCTGCGAGTCGACGATGCTTATGAGTTCACGCCGGCGAGGCCGCTACAACCGCGATTGCCGTGAGTGCACGAGACAGTTACTCGCCATGACCAAACGAACCGTGAGAGTAGTCCCAGGGCGTACTGTGACTCATTTAGCGCGCAGTCAATCTCTCCACTCAGTTATTACCGTCCCCTTATAATGCTTCTGACATACCCACATATAAAAACCCTTGCGAAGTCGTTACCAAGGTTTAAAATGAGTTCTTGCTTAGCAATGAAAAATCGAACTTAGCCCAGCCGGCGTCCGATTAAACAGTTCAGTTCGGCAACGGGTACCGGTCAATGCTGTCCGGCAGTGACCACTTAGTCTGCAGGATTTAAGTTATGAATCTACTGCCCACGTCGCGCGACTCCAGGCCATTTATCCTGTTGGCTCCTTCGCGGGCGTATCCAAGACCGTTCGTCGACATGCATGGCGACCAAAGGCTGTACGACCAGGTTCTGGCGGAGGTGCAAAGGTTTCGTGGGGGCGTCTATGTTTCAGAGGGCAACCTCCGCCCCGGGGACCTTACAGTCGAAGGACTGCACGTTCAGCCCGCAGACCATAAAAGCTGGCATCTGGTTTCTCTGGACAGCAGCAACTCGGTGGCGGCGTGTGGGCGCATTGTCTTCCACGAATCGAATGCGCAGTTCCCGGATCTGCTTCTCTCACGTTCCGCCCTGGCGCATTCAAACCGCTGGGGTTCGCTGTTGCGCCAGGCAGTCGAAGCTGAGATTCACTTAGCCAAGCGTCGTCAGATTCTGTTCGCGGAACTGGGCGGCTGGGCCGTGGCACGTCAGTTACGTTGCACTTCAGAAGCCGTCCGCTTGGTTCTGGCGGGTTATGCCCTTGGACGATTGTTGGGCGGAGCGCTAGGCGTGAGTACCGTCAACCTCCAGCACCATTCTGCTTCGATCCTGCGCCGGATCGGCGGCTTGCCTTTCCTGGCAGAGGGGATTGAGATGCCGTCTTTTTATGAGCCCGCGTATCGGGCGGAGCTGGAGCTGTTGCGGTTTGACGCTCACCAGCCGCACCCGCATTTCGAGTCCTACATTGAGCGGAGTCGAATGGCGCTTGCAAAGATCATGGTGATTTGTCCTAAACCGCGCAGTGCGCAACTGCGGTCCCGCCCTTGCCCGGCCAGAATTCCGCATCCGGCCGCGCCGTAACGGTGGGTTCTATTCCGTTCCACACGGTGACGAATAAGACTATCTCCTCCTCTGTTTGTGCGTGCCGACACTCGTACTGTTACGTTTAGCCGTTCTACACAGTGACTAAGAACACAGCCTTTGTTCTTGTTCTGTTAGCGCCGACACTCGTACCATGAAGTTCTGAAATTTTTTCACTTGAAGGCATTAATGGGCATGGCTACTATCGGAACGTGTTTACCAATGGAGGAGTTGGATCTATGAGACGGCCGGTAACTAGAGTGTTCACCTTTGCGTGCGCTTTAACAGTCATGAGTTGCACATCGCTGCTGGCGAATGCCCCCAGCGGCTCCTTTGATGTTGGAGGCTCTTCTGCAACAATTGGGCAGACCTTTCTGAACTTCGATTGCGTTCCAGGAATTCTCAACGCACCCCAGCCCTGCCCCGCAGGAACTGGAAACTTCAATGTTACTGTACCTGTCTCCGGCGATTTCGCTACTTATCTGGGCGAGGGCGGTTATGTGAAGAACCTGAGTGAGGCGACGACTCCCCTCAATACAAGTTTTCTTCTCAGTAACTGGTTGACCTTCTTTACGGGACCGGTGGCTACGCCCGATTTAGCTCTGGACTTGCGGTTCATCGATCTCGGAATTGACCCGCATGCCTCTTGCTTAACTGCCCCTGCGCCAGGACAACTTTGCACGCCTATCGTTCCCGCGCTCGTCGGCAGCCCCAACGATCCGCTCGGCCTTTCGTCGTTTAATCTACAGAACCTGAACGGCGGTGGTTCCTCCGCGTCCTTTACAGTCAGCGGTACCGTACGACGAATCTCAACGGGAGAGACATCTCCTTTCAACGGTACCTTTACTGCATCGCTGGACGTTCCCTATCAGACCGCACTGAAACAGATTCTCGCCGGACAACCATTCAGCCATGCCTATTCGGCGACATTCAAACTGCAAACAGTACCCGAACCCAAACCTACTCTTGCGGTGATGTTTGGGTGCTTGTTGGTCCTCTCCGCAGCCAGGTACCGCCGGAAGCGTATCCAATCCTGAGCCCGCTTCGAGTAATGAATGGTCAGGCCGAGCTTTTACCCTCCGGCGTGAAAGATTCTTGCGGGAGGGTTGGGCTCGGCCTGTGTTAATTTGCGATATTTTGCGCAGCGTACCGCGCATTCGGCCGTCGCCACTTGGCAGTTCGCAATCACGGCGAGGCAGATGTCACACTCAAGGAGATGGGCTAACAGCGCATTTTCCGGATCGGGAGATTGCCTCTTATGGGCTGTTCTGGCAGGTCCGCGTCGAAGCTTTTTGCTAGACCCCATCTTACTTTTCACAATATCAGCTTTTGCCCAATCCAGATGAGTGTAAGGAACGAATTCTCACTTTGAGAGGCCTGAAGAAAACGATGGCACGGAATTTCTGGCACAAACTAGTCGTCTCAATAGTCCCTATCTTGCTGGCTCTGTTGAACCAAGCGTGCGGACATACCTCACAGTATTACCTTGATACCGCCAACAGACTCGCCGTTCAAGGCAGGTATTCCGATGCCGACCTCAATTACCGCAAAGCGATCCAGAAGGACTCCGCCTTTGGCGAGGCTCATTTTCAGCTCGCGTCAATGAATTTGAAATTGGGCCGCATACAGCCGGCTTATGAGGGGCTACTCATTGCGGGGCAATTAATGCCTGGCCGGGAGGACGTGCAGGTCGAACTGGCCGACGTCGCCCTAACAATCTACCTGGCCGATCCGAATCGGGCCCAAGTCCTGTACTCTAAGGTCGCGGCCATTGCCGGCCAACTCATCGCCAAGAATGCCCAGTCCTTCGATGGGCTGCGCCTCAAAGGCCACCTTGCAATAGCTGATCGAAATTTGCGGGCGGCGGAAGATTTTTACGCGAAGGCCAATGCCGTCAAGCCTCTGCAACCCGAAGTGATTCGGGGCTGGACGGAAGCTTTGCTCCAAGATCAGCAACCCCAGCAGGCGGAGGCTCTGGCCTTCCAATTCCTCAGGAAGGAGCATCATTATGTGCCCATCTACGAAACGTTATATCGTTATTACCGTAGCGCTGCCCGGCCGGTCGACGCTGAAAAGATCCTGCAAGCGTGGTGTGTCAACAATCCTACCGACGCGTCCTGCACCCTGGAATTGGCCGCCTTCTATGCTAGTGCTTCCCGGGAAGCCGAAATGCGCGCGGTCCTGCAGCGGATGATCGATAACCCCAAAGCCTTTCCCCAAGCCCGCCTTCAGGTGGGAGATCTGTTTGGTCAGCTGCAGCGCTGGCATGATGCGCTGGATCAGTACGAGGCGGGCGCCCACGAACTTTCTGGCGAAAAAACCCGGTCTGCAGAGAGAGTGGTCTACCTCCGGAAAATTGCTGACATTTGGGTCACCCAAGGCAAGGCCGAACAAGCCGCCAAAGTGGTTGACGAAATCCTCAAACTGGCACCCGAAGATGGCGCAGCACTGGCCGTGAAGAGTTCGTTGTTACTATCCAGCGGAACGCCGGAAAATATCGCCAAGGCGATTTCCATATTGCAGCCCGTGGTGGCTAACAGTCCCGATAACGCCGTCGCGCATTTTACCCTGGGACGCGCGCTGAGCCTAAATGGCGATGTGAACGGCGCGCGCCGCGAGTTCCAGCGGGCCATCCAAAAGCGGCCTGCCTTCATCGAACCGCGATTGGCCCTGGCGGAACTCAGCCAATACCAAGGCGACTATCCTTCCGCCCTCCACTATTCAGCGGAAATCCTTGATATTAATCCTGGTTTCGCGCCGGCCAGGCTGCTGCACGCTGTCAGCCTGCTGAATACCGGAAGACAGGACGAGGGCCGCCACGAACTGGCCGTCCTGGAGAGGGACTTCCCGGGGCAGCGCGAAGTGCAATTGCAACTCGCCACGTTAGCGCTGCGCGATAAGAAGTATAAAGAAGCGGAAGACCTCTTTCGGAAACTTGCCCAAGCCGTCCCCGGGGATGTCCGTCCCACCACCGGCCTCGTGACCGCGTTGGTCGCCGAGAAACAGTTTGACCAGGCCATCGCGCTCCTGGAAAGGGATCTGGAGAAGTCGCCTGGCGACACACAGATCCGCAAGCTATTAGCCTCCGCGGCCCTGCAAGCCGGCAAATACGACATGGCCCTGACCCACTACCAGCAGTTGCTGCGAACCGGACCGTCCGAGCAAATCTTCTTGGCCTTGGGTTCAGCTTATCGTATGAAGGGAGATTTCCCCACCGCCCTCTCTTACTTCCAGAAAGCCGGTGCACTTGCGCCCAAGGACAGAGCTCCCATAGTCCTGACCGCGGAGGTCTTCCAAAGCGTTGGCCGCAAAACCGAGGCCCTGGCGACATACCGCCGCGTGCTCCAAATGAATACCGAAGATGCGGTTGCTAATAATGCCGTCGCCTACCTGATAACCGAGACCGGCGGTAATCTCGACGAAGCCCTCAAACTGGCGAAAAAAGCTCAGCAATTGAACCCAAAGCAACCCAACATCTCCGACACCTTGGGATGGATTTATTTCAAACGACACTTGAACGACAGCGCCGCTCAGATATTTCGCGCCTTGACCAAAGACTATCCCGACGACCCCGTGTTCCACTACCATTTCGCCATGGTGTTGCAGCAACAGGGAGACAAGGCCTTGGCAAAAACCGAATTGCAGAACGCCCTCAGTAGGAGTCCTTCGGGCGAAGTGCGCGACAACTGAACGCCACCCAATGGACCACTCCCGAGAGACGAACGCTCCGATCGGCAATGGTTGCGTGGGGGCGAGCGAATCAAGCGCTTTCTAGATCGGGTGAAAGAGTTCGAAATTCTTGATACGCTCGCCAGGGCCCGTGGTCTTCAACGAGCGAATGGACCATTTCACTGTTTGCCCCGCTGAACTCCTGGCATGGCACAGGCAAACCTGACAGTCGCGGGTTGTACCCGGGGGTGGAGGCAGAAGCGGTAGGCGGGCACATGATAGACTCGCAAGTGCCCTGGGGGACCTACTCATGCGTTGCCTTTTAGCAATTGCCCTCTGTTTGCCTTTGTTCGGACAAGTCCGGCGGGTGGACGATGCGGCGCTCAAGAATGCCGCCAAATCGGCGTCGGATGGCGATTGGCTGTCTTATGGCCTCACGCCGGGCGAGACACGTTATAGTCCGCTCAAACAGATCGATGCGTCTAACGTGAAACGCCTCGGCCTGGTGTGGTCGTATGAAGTAGGCGAGGGCGGAGGCGATCAGGAAGCCACGCCGCTGGTTTGGAATAACACGATCTTCGGCGTCACCAACTGGAGCATCGTGTTCGCCGTCGACGCGCGCACTGGGCAAGAGAAATGGCGTTGGGATCCCCAGGTAAATCGCAAGCCCACCGGCGACAAGCTGTGCTGCGGGGTGGTGAACCGCGGGATTAGCGCTCTACCACAATAAGGTGTACGTTCCTGTGAACGATGGCCGGCTGGAGGCGCTCGACGCGGACACCGGCAAGCCGGTATGGGAAGCTCGCGTCAGCTGGGTTCAGAACGAACAGACGCTCACCATGGCGCCGCGCATTGCCAAGGGCAAGGTGATCGTGGGCGCGGCGGGGGGCGACCGTCCGACGCGCGGCTTTTTTGCCGCCTACGACGCGGATACGGGCCGCGAAGCCTGGAGGTTCTACACGGTTCCGGGCGATCCCGCGAAAGGCTTTGAGTCCTCGGCCATGCGCAAGGCCGCGGCGACCTGGGACGGTGAGTGGTGGAAGCTGGGCGGCGGCGGCGCGGTGTGGGACGGAATCTCCTACGACCCCGATAGCGAACTGCTGTATGTCGGCACCGGCAATGCCGAGCCTTGGCCCGCAGGCGCTTCGCACCAAGGACGTGAGCACGGGCCACGACAACCTGTACGTGGCCTCCATCGTGGCGGTGCACGTGGACACGGGCGAGCTGAAGTGGCACTACCAGATGGTTCCGGGAGACGAGTGGGATTACGACAGCGTGCAGCAGATGATCCTGGCGGATTTGAACATCAACGGCAAGACGCGCAAGGTCATCATGCAGGCCAACAAGAACGGGTTCTTCTATGTGCTCGACCGCGTCACGGGCGAGTTCATTTCGGCCCAACCCTTTTCCCGAGTCACCTGGGCAAAGGGGATCGATCAGAAGACGGGGCGGCCCATCATTAATACGGAAGTGAAGTACGGGAAGGACCCGGTGCCGGTCTCGCCCGGCGGCGGCGGCGCGCACAACTGGTCGCCGATGTCTTACAATCCCCAGACCGGGCTGGTATACATTCCGACCCGGGGTTGGGACACGTTCACGTATGCCACCGACTTCGACTTCAAACCGGACCCCTCGCGTGCGGGCGGGGCGGGGCAGACGGGGCTGAAGCTCAACACGCGTGGACTGACCACGCAGCCGGCGGGACCCGCCACCGGTCCGGCGCCGCTCGAAGGCGGTAATCTCGGCACGCTGGTCGCCTATGACCCGGTGAAGCAGGAGATCCGCTGGCGTGTTCCGGTGGGGAACAGCCGGTACGGCGGCACGCTGAGCACCGCGAGCAATCTGGTATTCCAGGTGGCTCCCAACGGACACTTGATCGCCTACTCGGCCGACAAAGGAGAAGCGCTCCTCGACACTGCCACGGGGCTGCGGAATGGCATGGGCCCGCCGATCACGTTTGAGGTGGACGGGCAAGCAGTACATCGCGCTGATGGGCGGCTCGGGCGGCACGGCGAGTCCAGGCCGGAGCGCCGAGGTGACCACGCCGATGAAGCCGCGGTTGCTGGTATTCGGTCTCGACGGCAAGGCGGAGCTGCCCCAAGCGGCCGCACCCGCGCCTGCTGCGGCGGACCCACACCAGCAGTAGGGGGCGGAACAGTGAATCCACGTCGACGTTTCCAAGCACTCGTCACCATCGCAGTTGTTATTTTGGGTACGCCCTTAGCCTCGACTCATTTGGCCGCTCAGTGGATGAAGGTATCCCACCGCGGGAGTGCCGCGAAAGGCCGATGGCAAGGTGGACATGTCGGCCCCCGCGCCTCGGATGGCGGATGGCAAGCCCGATTTTTCCGGAATCTGGATGACGGGAGAACCCAATCGCCGAACGACGGACTTGTCGAGTCCCAAGCAGGCGCCAGGTCCCAGGGAACCGCAGAGTCCCAGCGACGCAGCAGAGTCCTGGCGACCCCACCCGTATCACGGCCTCGCGCCAAATGGCGAATATCGGTGTCGATCTTCCGGGAGGGTTGCCGTATCAACCTTGGCTTGTGCCAATCGTCAAGGAGCGCACCGACAACCTGGCGAAAGACGACCCTCACATCCGATGCTTGCCGGATAACTTTCTTCGCGCGTACGGGCTGCCGCATTTGCTGAAGTTCGTCCACACGCCAAATCTCCTGGTGGTGCTCAATGAAATGAACGCCGGATACCGCCAGGTATTCACGGATGCACGGCCGCTGCCCGAAGATCCGACCCCCTCGTGGCAAGGATATTCGTCGGGGAAATGGTCTGGCGATACCCTGGTGATCGACACGATCGGGGTGCGCGACGATACGTGGATCGATTGGAATGGAAGTGTGCTGACCCAGGCAGCCAAAGTGCGAGAGCAGATCCGGCGCCCGGACTTCGGACACCTCGAAATCCAGGTCACCGTCGATGATCCCAAGGCTTATACGAAGCCGTGGACGGTCACATTAAAGCAGCGCATCGTTGTCGACACAGAGTTGATCGACGAGATCTGTCTGGAGAATGAGCAGTCCCTCAAGCACATGAAGTGAATGCCGCATTCAGCAATCAATCACCGGCGGCAAGGACCGCCGGCGTTACGTAGCGCCGGCGGTCCTTGCCGCCGGTGATTTACAGCAGAGCCGTGGTGTTCCTCCGCAACGGGAGCAGTGCTCGAACGCGCTCGTCGCGCAGGTAGATTCCCAACCAGGCAATCATGCTTGTCGACAGCGGGACCAGCACCGGATAAGCCTCTCCCATGCGGGTATAGGTAGCGATGGCGCCGCCGAGGTAGCCGGTGAGCAGGACCGCGCCCAGAACCGCCGTCCGCGGAATGAGGTACAAGACGATGCAGCCAAGCTGCAGGCAGGCGAGGAGCGGCAAGGCGCTCTCCGGCCAACCGATTCTGGTGAACTCCCCGACGTACCAGTGGTTTCGGGTCAGCTTCCAGGTAGCGCTCAACACCACAATAAAAACGGGCCAGAGCGAAATAACCCGGCCGGCCCACAGCATCCAAAGCTTCACTCTCGTTTCGCGTACCGGAACATCGACGGCATTCATATATACTCCCCCTTCGGCCCGCTGGGGCGGGTTTCGCAGGCTAGTATATGCGAAATCCCTGTTCGAGTGATGCGAACGGGCGGGCCGCATGACGCAAGCCGCCCATTTGCCGCCTGAGTCGGATAGCCCAAGAGGGGGGCTTGCGCTCGGCGTCTCCGCCATATATGTTATGTAGCAAGCACATACGGAGGCGTAGCGATGCAATTGGCGAGAAAAGCGAGTGCCAGACCCGTAGGATACGGATGGTGGTGCCTGCCCCTGCTGCTCGGTATCGTTTTGGTACCCCATGGCTTGCATGCAGCTCCCAACACAACGGCCGTGGCTGACGCCGCCAAGGCCGATGATCTGCCGGCGGTCCGTAAGCTGATCAAGGAGCACGCGGATGTAAACGCGGCTGCGAATGACGGCTCCACCGCGCTCTTGTGGGCGGCCTTCAAATCGAACGCGGAAATGACGAAGGCGCTTCTTGCAGCGGGAGCCACGGTCGATGTAGCGAACCATTACGGCGTAACGCCTCTTTTGCAGGCGAGCCGCAATGGCGACGTCGAGGTCATGCGGGCGTTGCTCGATGCCGGAGCGCAGCCGACGCGTTGGCATGCAGAGGGCGAGACGCCGCTGATGGCTGCGGCGCGCACGGGACGCGTGGACGCAGTCCAATTACTGATTTCTCATGGCTCGTTCGTCAACGCCGCGGATCCATTTCAGGAAGAGACCGCGTTAATGTGGGCGTCTGCTGAAGGTCACTTGGAGGTTGTGAACGCGCTGCTGGCTGCCGGCGCAGATCCCAACCTCAAGGCGCACGTCTCCACCATCACGGAGCGCAAGAACGCGGACCATCCCTCGGGTGGCTTCACGGCACTGATGTTCGCCGTTCGTAACGGACACGAGGATGTTGCCAGGGCGCTGATCAAGGGTGGTGCCGACCTGAAGCTGACCAACGCCGACGGCGCGACCGCCGCGGTCGTCGCTATCGCTAACGACCGGCTCGATCTGGCCAAAGAGTTGTATGACCTCGGCGCCGACCCCAACGACGGATCCTTGTACTTCGCCGTTGACATGCACGACGCCACAACCGACATGCGCGCGCACGATGGGTCGCGGATGCAGCCCAACCATCCGAACAATCTAACAGCCCTGGCTTTGGTTAAGGTGCTGCTCGACCTTGGCGCAGACGTGAACAAGCCGTTCGTTGGTGCGTTGCACTCTACGACGCTATGCTGCGGCGCGTCCATCAATAGCTCGCCATTTTACCGCGCAGCAGTGGCAGCGGACGTGGAGGTCCTGAAGCTGATGCTGACCCACGGCGCGAAGATCGAGTGGACCCCGAGCGAGGTCAAGCCGAAGGACGGCAAAGCTCCTGGCCGGCCGAATCCGAACGCCGGCCGAACGCCCCTGATGGTCGCCATAAAAGGTGGCCAAGGTGCACCGATCGCGGGGGGACCCGGTTTCACCCGCATTGGCCCGCCGCAGTTCCGCGAACCCGGCAACCGCGATCCCCTGGAGGCTCTCAATCTTCTGCTTGCGGCTGGGGCCGATGCTAACGCTAAGGCGGCTGATGGCTCGACACCGCTCCACCAAGCCGTGCAAGAGGAACAAGTGCCGATCATTCGTGCGCTCGCAGCCGCCGGCGGAAAGCTGGACGCCGTCAACAAGGATAATCTGACACCCCTGCTGCTGGCCGAAGCGCCGAAGAAACCCAACCCGCTCGACATGGGAGATTTGGACGTCTATAAGCCGAAGCGCAATTCGAAAGAGGAGGTCATCGCGGCCCTGCGGGAGTTGATGCACCTTGGTCCCAACGATCCGGCGCCTCAGCCGCCGCCTCTACCCGACAAGAAAGTGACTGAAGATAAGGAAAAGAAAGATAGTCCCAAAGCGCCGGCGGTGACAAGCGCTCCATGAAAATGACAGAAAGCATGGCGAGGAAGATCGGAATCACGGCTGCGTTTGTCTTCTTCGGGATCGGCGCGTCACTCGTAGGGCAGACCGTAAGCGGAACACGGACCGGTGCGCCGGTTCACTCAGCGGCGACCGGCCGTCCCCAGCCAGCACGACCGCGGAGGCGGTCAAATACCGCGCATTTTTGGATAAGTACTGCGTTTCTTGTCACAGCAAACGGGCAATGTTGCCGGCGGAAAATCCCGTCAATGTGGAAGCGGGCTTTGACGATCTGGTGGCCCATGCGGACACGTGGGAGAGAGTGCTTCGTAAACTGGGTGTGCGGGCGATGCCGCCTCAAGGTATGCCGCGCCCGTCCGAGGCCGAGTATGCCGGCTTTACTAGTTGGCTTGCCGCATCGCTCGATCGCGCCTGGGAAGGCCACGGCACCCCCGGCCGCTACGTCGTGCACCGCCTGAATCGCGCCGAATACGCGAACGCGATTCGTGACCTGTTTGGGGTCGAGCTCGACGTAAGCGATCTGCTGCCGACCGACGGCGCGGAGTTCGGGTTCGACAATATCGCGACATCGCTAAAAACCTCGCCGTTGCTCCTGGAGGGCTACGTGAACGCGGCGCAGCGCGTGAGCGCCATGGCCGTAGGCGATCCGAAGGTGAGGCCCGGGACGACCGAGCATTCGATCAGCCGTGAATTCAGCCAGAACGGATACATCGACGGACTGCCGCTCGGAACAGTCGGCGGCACGGTTGTCCATCACGTTTTCCCGGCCGATGCCGAGTATAAGCTGTCCGGCAGGCTCGTCCGGGGCGTTCAGGAAGGCTACGCCGGCGTGGAAGGAAATGACACGCCGTACACGTTCGTCATAACCGTGGATGGCACCGAAGTGTATACAGCTCCGATTGGCGGTCCCAAGGACGACGAGATCCAGGCCGCCGATTTGGCAGCGGCGCAGCCAATCATCGACAAAAGGATGACGGGGCGCGCGCGCATCACAGCCGGTCCTCACGACGTCGGCTTTACTTGGAAAGAGCGGCCGTTCCAGTTGCAGGACGTGTGGGAGCCGTCGCGGCGCGACAGCCAGGAAGTCCACATGGTGGGTGGCCTGCCGAAGCTGAGAACCGTGTCGATCGATGGCCCGTACAACGTGCGCGGTATTAGCGAGGGGCCCAGCCGGCAACGGCTCTTTGTCTGCCATCCGGGCACGAATGTGGACGAGACGGCCTGCGCGACCAAGATCCTGACGAATCTCGCGCGCCGCGCGTACCGACGCCCCGTCACCCCCGGGGACGTCGAGGCGCCATTGTCGTTTTACAAGCGGGCACGCCAGAGCGGCGGCAATTTCGACGACGGGATTCGCGTCGGCGTGGCGCGCGTGATTTCCAGCCCGTATTTTTTGTATCGAATCGAGCAGGATCCGGCCGGCGCCCGCCCCGGCACCGCGCATCCAGTCAGCGAAATCGAGCTGGCCTCTCGCTTGTCCTTCTTCTTATGGAGCAGCAACCCCGACGAAAAGCTGTTGGATTTGGCGGAAGCGGGGCGGCTGCGGCAGCCGGAAGTGCTGGCCGCGCAGGTGCGCCGGATGATCCAGGACGACCGCGCCGACGCCCTGGTCGATAATTTCACGGGGCAGTGGCTGCAACTTCGGAATCTGGAAACCAAGACCGTTCCGGACCTGCTCATGTTCCCCGATTTCGACGACAATATCCGCAAAGGATTCCGCAAAGAAACCGAGATGTTCTTCGGGTATATTCTGCGCGACGAGCGGAGCACTCTCGATCTGTTGAACGCGGACTATACCTTCATCGATGAGCGGCTGGCCAGGCACTATGGCATTCCGGGCGTCTACGGACCGCAATTCCGGCGGGTGAAACTGACGGATCCCAACCGTCGCGGACTGCTAGGGCAAGGCAGCGTCCTGTCCATGACTTCCGTGGCCACCAGAACGTCGCCGGTTTACCGCGGGAAGTACGTGCTGAGTACCTTCTTCAATACGCCGCCGCCTCCTGCGCCGCCGAATGTCCCTTCGCTCGAAGAGAGCAACAAGGGGGCGTCGACAGCTGCCAAGACGGTGCGCGCGCAACTGGAATTACACCGGAAGAACCAGCCCTGTGCGGGCTGCCATCGCGTCATCGATCCCCCGGGGTTCGCGCTCGAGAACTTTGATTCGGTGGGGAAGTGGCGCGATAAGGGCGCCGATGGCATGCCGCTCGACGTCGCGGGCGTACTCGCGGATGGATCGCAGGTCAACGGTCCGGTGGCGCTCCGGGAGGCCATTCTGAGCCGGCCTGAGGCCTTCGTGACCGTCGTTACCGAAAAGCTGCTCACGTATGCGCTGGGCCGCGGGCTGGAGCCTAGCGACATGCCGGTGGTTCGCCGGATCGTGAAGAAGACCGCGCAGAACGATAACCGGCTTTCTTCGATTATCATGGGTATTGTTGAGAGTGCGCCGTTCCAGATGCGCACCAAGTTGGAACCGGCTGAGAATGCCGGCGGGCCTGGCGATAGCGTTAAAACTGCACAATTGAGCAAGAAGGAGTAGCTATGTTCATCACGAAGAAGCATCTTTCCCGCCGTACGTTCATGCGCGGTACCCTGGGCGCGACGGTCGCACTGCCGTTCCTGGATGCCATGATTCCTGCGCTCTCCGCGGCGCCGCAGTCGCCCTTACGGTTCGGCGCGGCCTATTTCCCGTGCGGTGTCTGGCCCGATACCTGGCATCCCGATAAAGAAGGAAGCGACTTCGTGTTCAAGCCGGTGATGCAGCCGCTGGAGCCGTTCCGCGATCAACTGGTGACTGTCAGCAAGATGAAAGCGCCGTGGGGCGAGTCGGTCCATCTGGGCGCCAGCTCGGCGTTCCTGAACGGCGTTGGGCCTGCCGTCCACCGCGACGGGAGGGGCGACTCTTTCGGAAAGATTGAATCGAAGAAGACCGTCGACCAGTTCATCGCAGATCGCGTGGGCGGCGATACGCCCCTGCGCTCCATTGAAGTCGGCACCGAGGACATGGGCACCGCCGTTGGGGCGTGCGACGGTTTCGCCTGCACGTTCTTCAACACGCTCTCGTGGCGCGACGATTCGAGCCCGTTGCCGGTGGGGATCAATCCGCGCGTTACCTTTGAGCGAATGTTCGGCGAGACGGATTCGGCGGAGCGGCGCATGGCCCGCCTGAAGGAAAAAGAGAGCCTGCTCGACTCGGTGACCGAGGAAACCGCGAAACTGAAACGCTCGCTGGGAGGGCCCGATCGCGCCATCCTGGAGGAGTATCTCGGCAACATTCGTGACGTGGAACACCAGCTGGAACGCATGGAAAGCCGTCTTGGCACGATTACCGGCAATCCGGAAGCGCCGGTGGGCTTGCCGGAGGCGTTCGACGATCACATGAACGTGACCTACAACCTGATGCACCTGGCGTATCAGGGCGACATCAGCCGCGTCTTCACGTTCATGACCGGCCATGAAGCAAGCGATCGCGCCTACACCCACATCGGCATTCCCGAGCAGCACCACACCATTTCGCATCATGGCAACGATCCGGAGAAGCTCGCCAAGTACGCCAAGATCGCCACGTATCAAATCCAGAAGTTCGCCGATTTCTGCGAGAAGCTGAAAGCGACTAAAGAGGGCGATGGGAACCTGCTGGATCACGCGGTGCTGTATTGGGGTAGCGGCATGAGCAACGGCAACGCGCACGATCGGAACAATCCACCGGCGGTGCTCGTGGGCGGCGGCTGCGGGCGGCTGAAAGGCAACCGGCATATCGTCGCGAAGGATGCGCCGACCGCGAACCTGCTGCTGGCAATCGCGCATGTAGGCGGCGTGGAGATCGATAAGCTCGGAGCGAGTAACGGTAGAATCGACCTCTAGTTTTCAGGCCGTTAAGGACACTTTGGGGCGACGCGGCTCACCGTCGTCACGTTGATGCCGTCAACGCCGCCGGCTCCAATCAGGAGCCCGTTCACCACAACGCGTGAGCCGGCCAGCGAATCCAGGCGGGTCACAACGAACTTGAGTGGCATCGTACGGCTGCCGAGGGGCCTCGTGGCGTCTTCCCCGCCCGGAGCAACGCGTTCCGCCCGCTCAGGGGGTGTAGCGCGCGTGACTACCCAGTCCATGCCGCTCCGAGACAGGCAGCCGACCACGCGAGCGAGTGCGTTGGCCGGGAGTTCGGCGCTTCCGTCCTTAGGGACAACTTGCACGTCGGTAATGGTATTGCGCCCCAGTTCGGTGGCTCCGGCAGGAAAGCCGTTGGATTTCAGCATAACCGCGACGATATCGCTGTAAGTGGATTCGCTGAGGGAGCCGGGGGTGCCGTTCGGCATGTTGGTGCTGACGTATGCGAGCAGATCGCCGACAGTCTTTTGCGCGAAACTTTTCCAGAATGATTCGCCCACGAGCGGCGATTTGCCTACTGCCGCGAGCGTATGACATCCCGAGCAGCTTTGCCCGAAGGCCTTTGTGCCACGGTCGGCTTGCGCATCGGTGTACACACCGTCCCAGACCGTCCGGCGCGGCGTGCTGGTCTGAGCGGTCAGGAAAGTGGCCATGGCCGATGCGAGGAACAATAGGCCGGCCAACGGTAAGACCAACGCGGAAGGACACCGTCCGCCGCCCACGGACCGCCGCTTGGGTCGAACAGACATGCTCTGCATCTGGTGATCGTGTCAGCTAACCGGAGCTATGTCAAGCCGCAAAGCTCTTACTTTCGCGGCTCGAAACGCACTTCAACCTGGGTTTTCACTTTGACGGCGCGGCCGCGCTGGACCGGAGGCTGATAACGAAATTGAGACCACGGCACGGCCTCACAGAGTTGCATCCCAGTTTCGAGCTGGGAGACTTTCCCTTCCGGGTTGATAACGACTGGGCAGAGAACCGTTCCCCCCGCGGGCTCCCAAAGCGGCGCCGTCTGAACGCTTGAACCCTCGATCAGAGAAGCGCGTTGTGTCTCGGCCGCGACAGAGACTTCCGGGACTTCCTGCTTGCTGTCGGCGTCTGCCGGTTTCGCTGAATCGGAGGTGGCGGGCTGTAGCCGTGTAACCAGCAATACGGGCCTGGCGGGATATCGTTTCACCCGGGCTCGCAAGACCGACACGTCCCCGTCCAGAACATCAAAGGGCAGATTGCTCCAAGCCATCCTGACGGCGTGCTCGCAGCTGGATTGGAGCGGATAGCCGTTTTTGCCCTGATCGGGATCGCCGATGTCGTCGATGACCTTCTGCGCGATAACGCCCTCGGCAATGTACTCTTTCGCTGGCTCTACCGGAGTAGCCGTCTTGAAGAACAGGCGGTAGCGATGCAGGCCATCCACGAGATACACGGAAGATCCACCCGCGTTCATCGCCGTATCGGTCGCGCTCGTTTCGTTTAAAACAATCTGGGCCTTGCCCTGGACCTTGTCCAGCGCTGTCGCGGCATTCTTGGATTCTTTGGCTGGCGGCGCACTGGAGCAACCGCCCAAGCCGGCAAGCGCCAGTACACCAAAAAAGAAAACGCCTGCGTTGCGGTTCATTCTTGCGTGCCCTCGCTTTCGAGATCTCTTCGTCCGAATTTGAAGGTACCACGGGGCATGGTCGCGGACAACTGCTTGGCACGTGAGGCGCGACGAGAACCACCGTGCAGCGAACCGCCGGCAGCCGCCTTGCAGGCGTCACTGGCATTGGTGCTCACCCCCCCGATCTGGCCTTTCACAGGCCAAGTCGACCCTTCGCCGGTTCGTTCCCGACGGCGTGGGCTTGCCGTCGGTACTATCCTTTCAAGGAGAGACACCGATGAAGACCGTAGCAACCGTGATCTCCCTGATTGCCCTGGCTGCGTGGTCGCAGCCGGGCAGCACCTGACTGATCTCACGCAGGCGGACGTCTTTGCCACGTCAACGGCCGCTGGCGCGCTTCGAGGCGCTGATGAAGGCCGTTGACCCTATACGAATCGAGGACTCTATGATTCCGCAAGAGAAGATCGCGGCCGCGACTCGCGGCCTGAACGAGGCTTTCGGCGTCGAAGCATTCGACGACATCCGGGACCTGACCGAGCGGCCCGGCTCCAACCGGGCCTTCCGCATCGTCGTGCGAGGATCTGCATATCTGTTGCGGATCAACACGCGCGCGGGCGACATGACGCGTCACTTCAGCTGCATGCAGGCGGCGGCCGAAGCAGGACTGGCTCCGCGCGTCCTGTACGCCAGCGCGGAAGATCGGCTCGCCATCACCGATTTTGTGGAGGCGGTTCCCTTTCCGGCAGCAGACGCGCTGCGTCGCGTACCCGCGGGCTTGCGCACCCTGCACGCGCTGCCGCCGTTTCCCGCCTCCCCCTTCAATACCACATGCACGTTCCTGCTGAACCAAGGGCCTGCCCTGGAAGGGTTCCTCCAGGATTTCCGGGCCGCGAACATCCTGCCGGAACACGACCTCGAGGAGCTTCTCGCTCAATACGCGCGAGTAGCGGCGGCTTACTCGTCTCTCGATCCGGACCTGGCGCCGAGTCATAACGACCTGTTCAAGCCGGACAACATGCTCTTCGATGGAAGCCGCCTCTGGCTGGTGGACTGGGAGGCTGCTTTCCAGAACGATCGCTATGCCGACCTGGCGGTGGCGGCGAATATGCTCGTCGCCAATGAAGCGGAGGAACAGATCTATCTACGAGAATATTTCGGAGCACCACCCGACTCGTACCAGGCGGCCCGGTTCTATTTGATGAAGCAGCTCGCCCACATGTTCTACGCCATGGCTTTCCTCAAGCTGGGTTCCGCGGGCAAGCCGGTCAATTGGAGCGAGCCCGTCCCCACATACAGCGATTTCCAGCGGCGTTTCTGGGCGCGCGAGGTCGACCTGGCGGATAACCACTCAAAAACAGTTTACGGCAGGGTTCATTGGGAACAGATCAGGCACAACCTGCGCCAACCGAGATTCGACGAAACCTTGAGAATCGTCGCAAACCGGCACGCTGCCTCATAATCAGGGCAGATTATCGCTAACCCGAAGTAACCCACCGGGCCGCCCATCGCGCAGATGGACGCATCCTCCGGCAATCGCGGCCGTCTCGTCTGCCCGCAGGCTAGGACTCCTCACGGAATTTCGGATTAGAAGGAAACGGCAACCGCCTGGCTGCTTCCTTGATCGTTAGCTATCGTAATACTCACGCCGGTAATCTGACGGACATCTCCGTTGACGTTAAAGACCTGGTTCAATACGAACTCACTTCCAAAACTGAGCGAAGCGGGTGTGGCATACCATGTGGACACCAGCGTATCGAGCGGCACGTTCACGGTAATCGGCGCCTGATTAGAGGCGGCAGTGAACGAGAACACGAAGGTCCCGGAAGTAACCTTCCGCGAGGTGGAAAGCCCTGTCAACGACATCTGAATGGAATTGGAATTGACCGTAACGGTCGGAGTTCCCACAATCACTGGTGGAAGCAGGGGCACGGTCACGGATGTACCAGCGGGCGACGTCGAGGTGGCTGCGGCGCCCCCTGCCTGGAACACCGCGTTCACCGAGATCGTACCAGCCAGGCTGCCGGTTTGTAAGGTGGACAACTGATCGAAGATGGCTTGTGTAGAGTTCGCGGGAATCCGGAAAGTAACCGAAGTTCCGCCACCGAACTGAACCGTAGGATCGACAACCCCGACGCTTGGGTTGGGAGTGAACGTTACTGTCAACTGGCCGCTAATGTCCAGAGGAAAACCGGTGCTGAGATTCAACGTGATCGGCAACTGTTGGGCCGGCTGGAGCGAGCCCCCAAGGCCGTTGATCGTGACTGGGGGTATGATGGCCGGGCCAATGATCACCGTTATTGCCAGCGACGCCGCTGCGCCGGTCTTGTCTTGGGCACGCACCCTGGCGTTGAAAGTTCCGACCCGAGTGGGGATTCCTGATATGGTTCCGCTGGCTGCATCGAGCGCGGTTCCGTCGGCGAGCGAACCCAGCGTGATCGACCAGGAAACAACGCCAGAGGCCCCCGTTGTCTGGAGCGTAAACGAATACGCCGCTCCAGCCGGTCCCTGAGGCAGTTGCGAGGGGCTGCTGATCTTTAGATTGGAAACGATGGTAAGGGTGAAACTCCGAATCGTTTTAGTGCCCAGCTTGTCGCTTACGGAAAAGGCCAGCGCGAATATCCCTCCTTCAGACGGGTTGCCGGAGAGCACGCCCGTCGTTGGGTCCAACTGAAGTCCGGTTGGGAGCACACCACTGGCGAGTGCCCAGGTATACGGTGGGACGCCGCCCGCAGCTACCAGCGTCACGGAATAGGCAACGCCCGCTGTGCCGGAATTCAACGTGGTGGTGTTGATGAGGAGCGGCGGCGGGCTGACCGTCAGGACAAACGATTTGGAATCGGATGAATTCAGAGTATCGGTGGCCCGCACCTGGAAATGGAAGTCGGTGGGTTGATTCACGGGCGCCGGAGTGCCGGAGAATTGGCCGTCGGGGGACAGCCCTAAACCGGGCGGGAAATCACTGCCAGCGGCGATCGAGAAGGTCACTTGTCCCGTGCCGCCGGTCGCACTCAACCCGGCAGAATACGCGACGCCCGCGGTAGCGGGGGGCAACCCGGCCGACGGTGTGACAATCGCCACGGGCGGATTGACGATGCCCTGAATCGTTGCCTGAGTCGTGGCGCCGGCAGCATCCATTCCTGTCACTACGAAACTGAACGTGGTAATGGCAGCCACCACAGGAGCGGTGCCGGTCAGGCTCGCGCCCGAAAGCGCCAGCCACGACGGCATTCCCGAGGCGGACCACGTCACCGGAGGGGTTCCACCTGTGGCGCTCAGAAGATCATTGGTCGGCACACCCGAGGTGGTGGCCGGAAGCGCAGTTGAGCTTAACGCCGGAGGCTTGTTGATTAGCAGCGTGAAGGTCTTGGTAATGCTCGCGCCCAGGTTATCGGTCACCTGTAACTCGAAGGAGTAGGTCGTCCCGCCTGGCGAAGGGGGCGTTCCGCTTAACGTAGATCCGTTCAGAACCAACCACGCGGGCAGGCTGCTGGTTGGATCGGAATAGGTGTATGGAGTGGTCCCACCCGTCACCGCAAGTTGGACACTGTACGGCCGGCTCTCGGTCCAGGGCGCCAGGATGGAGGGATTCGTGATCGTGAGCGCCGGGTCCACTGCGAACCCAGCGGCCGATGTGGCGACCTCAACGCCGGTGGTCAACGTAACAACCCGTTCACCGGGGGCTGCCTTCGCCGCGATCGTAATGCTGACCCTGGCGTGCGTAGGGTCCGCGACCGTGGTCGAGTTCACGGTTATGCCTGGCCCGAAATCGGCCACGCTTTCGCCGTTCACGAAGCCCGTGAACTGTCCGACTACTTCCACATCGGCGAGGCTTTGCTCCTGCTGGCCTGTGTATGGGGTTACCGTAAGAATCGTTGGCGTTTGCGTGTTAACGATCACCGTGAACACGTTCACTAACGCGGCTATCTCGCTGCCGGTGGTCATGGTCACGACGCGCGTGCCGGCTGGCGCATTGGCTGCGATCGTGATGCTGACGGTGGCGTGTGTTGCATCCGTCACGGAGGTCGAGTTCACCGTAATGCCAGGGCCGAAGTCGGCCACGGTTATTCCGTCGACGAAATTGGTCCCCTGCCCCACTACGGTCACGCTCGCGAAGACCTGCCCCGGTTGCCCCGCATCCGGAGTCACAGTCTGAATAACCGGTGTGGCCCCATTCGCCGTAACCGCGAACCCTGAAGGGGAGAGAGCTACCTCATTGCCTGTGGTGAGCCCGACCAAACGGCCCCCGGTGGCAGCGCTGACAGCGATCGTGATGCTCACCGTAGCGTGGGTCGCGTCCGTCACCGTGGTCGAGTTCACCGTGATTCCGGCGCCGAAACTGGCCGTCGTCATCCCATTAACGAAGTTGGTCGACTGTCCCACTACAGCCAGGTTCGCCAGAGTCTGTCCCGGCCGGCCCGTGTTCGGCGTAACCGTCAGAATCACTGGCGTACCGGAACTCGCCACGATGGTAAACCCCGCGACCAATGAGTCCACCTCACTGCCCGTGGCCAAGGTTAGCGTGCGCGCGCCCGCTGCAGCGTTGGCTGCGACCGTGATGCTCAGGCTAGCGTGCGTCGCGTCCGTCACCGTGATCGAGTTCACCGTCACGTCCGCCCCGAAACTGGCCACGGTTTTCCCGTTAATGAAGTTGGTCGACAGCCCCACCACCGCCACGCTCGCGAGGCTTTGCCCCGGATAGGCCACATTGGGCGTCACCGACTGAATTACCGGCAGCGTGTTCGCAGCCACGGTGAATCCGTTCGCCAAGGTGGCCAATTCATTTCCCGTGGTCAGGGTCACCGTCCGGGCCCCGGCTGCCGCGTTGGCTGCGATGGTGATACTCACCGTGGCATGGGTTGCGTCCGTCACTGTGGTCGAGTTCACGGTGATGCCCGCCCCGAAGCTGGCCACCGTGGTGCCGTTGACGAAATTCGTCGTCAGCCCCACCACCGCCACGCTCGCCAAGCTTTGCCCAGGAAAGGCGAGATGAGGCGTCACGGACTGAATTACCGGCGTGTTCGCCGCCACGGTGAATCCGTTAGCCAAGGTGGCCAATTCATTTCCCGTGGTCAGGGTCACGGTCCGCGCGCCCGTCGCGACTCCCGCCGCGATCGTGATGCTCACCGTGGCATGGGTCGCGTCGCTGACCGTGGTCGAGTTCACGGTGATGCCCGCTCCGAAACTGGCCACCGTCGTTCCGTTGACGAAGTTCGTACCCTGCCCCACTACCGCCACGCTCGGCAGGTTCTGCCCCGGCTGCCCCCTGTTCGGCGTCACCGTGAGAATTACCGGTACCGGATTCACGGTGATGGACAGCGCCCGAATGTTGCTGGCGCCAGCGGCATCCGTCACGGCGACGCTGAAATTGTAAGTTGTGGGTGTGGCCACCAGGGGGGCGACGCCCGTCAAGCTCGCGCCCGAGAGGGTCAGCCACGAAGGCAGACCAAAACCCGCCCACGTCAAAGGGCCCGTGCCGTTATTGCCGACGAGCGGCTGCGTGTACGAGGCCCCCGAGGTCGCGGCCGGAAGAGGGTTGAGAGCAACTGTCGGCGGCTGATTGATCTGCAGTGAGTAATTTTGCGTGCTGTTCGCACCAGTGCTGTCGGTTACCTTGATGCTGAAGGAGTATGCTGTGCCGCCAGGCAGTGGGGGCGTTCCGCTGAGGGTCGATCCATTCAGCACCAGCCACAACGGCAGCGTCGCTGGCACCCCTGCATCCACGAAAGCGAACGGGGGAGTCCCGCCGACCGGTACGAGTTGCACAGTGTACGGCTGGCCGGCGGTCCAGGGCGACAGACTCGATGGGCCTATAGTCAGGCCGGCATTGACCGTCAGAAGGAAACTCTTACTGGCACTCGATCCGTTGGTGTCGGTCACCTGCAGCGCGAACTGATAAGTAGTACGACTGGTGACGGCCGGCGCGGTGCCGCTCAGCATACCTGCGCTGCTGATGCTGAGCCAGGCAGGCAGGCTGGAACCGGTCCAGGTCAGTGTTCCCGTGCCGCCCGTAGCAGCGATTGGCTGTGAGAAGCTTTGACCGGCGGCGATGGCGGCAAGGGGAGACGCGGTGGTAATGGCCACCGCCGGATTCACCACGATCGAGAGCGCTTTGGAACCCGTGGCCCCCGCCGCATCCGTTGCAGTAATCGTGAAGTTGCTGGTGGTGGAAAGCAAAACCGCATTGGGCGGGCCGCTCAGCGTATTGCCGGAAAGATTCATTCCGGCCGGCACACTGCCGGACGTCAGCTGCCAGGTGATGGGCAAGGTTCCGCCGGCGGCGCTCAGGGGTCGCGAACAAAATGTCGATGCAGTGCAGTCCGCCAGCGATGTTGTCGTGATCGATGGCCCAGGATTGATGACCAGTGGGACGGTCTTCGAATCGAACCCGCCCAAATTGTCTGTGGCTTTCACCGTAACACTGAAGGTTCCCGATTGAGTCGGGGTGCCACTCAACACAGGCATGCTGGGATTTGCGATCACGATGCCGGTTGGCAGCCCGGTAGCCGACCAAGTTAAGGTTCCGCCGCCGCTCGCCGAGAAGTACGGCTGCGCGGGAGATCCCACCGGGGGATACGCGACGGTCAATGAACTGGCAGGCAGCGCCTGAAGTACCGTCACGACCACGGGTAGGGTTCCCACGACCATTGAAAAGTTTTCGGTATCGGCAGCTCCGGCAGCATCAGTAAGGCTGACCGTAAAGTTGAATTTCCCGGGGCTGTTGGGCGTTCCGGCGAGAACGCCCGAGGAGCTCAATTGCAGTCCGTTGGGCAGGCCGCCACCGGGATTGGACCAGGTGAAGGGAGGCGTTCCGCCGGAGACTGGAGAGCTAGTGCCGAAAGTGTAGCTGTAGGGGTTATTTACATTTCCCTTGGGCAGATTGGTTGGGTCTGTGATTACCGGGGCTGAGTTGATCGTGAAGAAATAGGTCTGGGGACTTTGGGCGACACCGTTAATGAACGGCGTGACTTTCACCGTGAAATTGCCGACTTCTGTGGGTGTGCCGGCAAGGATGCCGTCACCCGGGTCTAGAGTCAAGCCGGTCGGCAGTCCAGTCGCCCCCCAAGTGTACGATGCGGGCTGCGCTACCGTGAAGGGGATTGTCGGGTAGGGACGATTGATGGTCCAATTCGGCAAACTGGCCGGCCCAGTAATCTGAGCTTGGGCTGGAAAGCCGGCCGCAAACAGGCCTACCGCGAACAGCAGAGCCCTAAGCCGCAAGGCAGTCTACCTTGATAGCGAGCAATACCGAACGAGAAGGGACCAGACACTGGCCAGAACGAAATGGCGATATCAAAAGGCTCAAAATGTGCGCGACATCCTTTTCTGGAATTGTGGGTGTTCGCAAGAGGGCACTGGAACCTGGTTTGCAAACTCAAACTATAATAGCGCGCTATCGGGAAGCGAGGTAAAGAGAGTGGCAGAGGTCCTGCAGGCCCGATGGAGTGAGGGCCTGGTTCTTGCGACTGGCTAATGCACCGAGTGGTCGCCGCCTCTTACGCGGGCAAGACCGCCGTTCACTCCTCAATCGATTGAATGCGCCCATCGCGCAGATGCACGCATCTTCCGGCGATCGCGGCCGTCTCGGTGCTATGGGTGGCCACCAGGACGGTGGCGCCAAACCGTTCCGCGCTTTCGCGAAGCAGCGTGAGTACCTGGTCGCCGCTGGCCGTGTCGAGGTTGCCGGTGGGTTCGTCGGCTAACAGCAGATCGGGAGAGTGCACCAGCGCCCGCGCAATGGCCACTCGCTGCATCTGCCCGCCGGAGAGTTGGTACGGCAGCGATGCCGCTTTGTCCTCAAGACCCACCCAACGCAGGCGGTCGCGCGCGGCATCGGTCGAGCCCCGAACGCCGCGCCAGCAGCAGCGGAAGCTCCACATTTTCGAGAACCGTCAGCGCCGACGATGAGGCCGTATCTCGCGAACTTTACCACTTGCGCCATCTCCTCAAAGGCCGTATCTTGGGTCAGTTTACGAATGCCGACGGTTCGGGAGAAAGCGACATAACGCCGGGTTCTCGGAGGTTGGTTGCGAAACTCGAAGGGAAGGAGGTCATGCCCATTTGCAGCGCCGACCGCTAAGATTTGCCTCGAATCGCTTCAACAATAGTTTGTATAACCGCGGCCGTTGTTTTTTGAGCTTGTCAATATCGATCCGAAAATCGGGATGCCAGTCCCATGAAACGATGCCCTGAATTCCGAGATTGTCACCAATCGCGAGCTTGATTTTGCTCTCCAGAACTTCTATGCGGCGCTGAAGAAAAAACTGGTCTTGTTGCGCCTTACGCAATTGGCGGTACAGATCGGTCACTTCGTTCGATGGCGCCAACATCGTGCGGCTCACGGGCTTGTTCTTCTTGAGCGCGGCGGCTTGGTCGAGAAGTTTCTGGGCTTCGTTGACGATAGGAACAGCCGTCGCAAAGGCCTCGGACACTTCCTGCATGGTGATATCGAACACTTCGCGTCGGTTAATTACCCTCTTCGGCTCCAGCAGCTCATGAATGTATTTCTCAAGCGCCTCCGGATGTTCAGTCGGTTCACACCGGCGCTCTATAAGCTCCACGGGTGATGCGGTTGAAAACGCGCGCCTTCTTTGGTTCGGATTTACTGACTTCCCAATTTTGAAACACCCCGCATCGCCCAACTGAAAACAGTACACGTCGGTCGCTTTCGCGGACTTCCGCCTCGCTTTGCCCGTATTGTTTGCCATAGACCTTTTTCACTCGTTAAGACAAAAACGTCGTGAATGCGTGTCGTGAGGAAGTCCAAGTCCCGAATTGGTTTACTACGCCGATCTGGATCAGCAGATCACTCCGGGTCGAGGTACTTCTCTGCATAATAAATTTCAGCAGCACGGGAGAACTCCAGCTTGACGGATTGAACTCGATACCCCTCGCAATTCACCAACTCGGCCGCATCCAAATCGAAGATTGCGATCGTAATTTCGATGCCTAACTTACTCCCGTAGACGATACCATCGTAGCCCGCATTTCGGAATGCTTCGGCTAGGACTTAGCGTGGGCGCGTATTCGGCGACATCATCTGATCGTGTCACGGGCTCAGAAAAGGCCCAGTTGATGTCTCTCCACACCCCTTCTTCTCCCTTTCCAGGCTCAGGTTCTTTCTTGCGAAACGATCTGGTCCGGGGTCCATCTTCCGCTGAGCAATCCACAACCCTTAGATCGCGAAGCATCATGAATTGCGCTACCGACACGTACGACCCGATCCATGGCCGAACCTCAGCCATCGCCGTGTCCCTGTCAGTCGAGAAATAGAGGCATGGAATTCCCTTTGGGTTCACCCGCCCCTCTCCCGCCCGATCCCTCAATGGCACCATTCGTTTCGAGTCGAGCGGCACGGGTATCTCGACCTCGACGGTCTCTGTAACGTGGTTCGGGTTGAGAGACAGCGACGTCGGCATTAGCCGAGCCTCCCAGGCAATGTCGAGTTGCGCCCTCCAAAGGATCGAATCTTTCTCGATGCTTCCGATGCGCTTTTTGCTTGTCTCCACCACGCTTTTAACAAAGCGCTCACAGCTTTCATCGAGCGCGTGCCGAGCCTTGCGCATCACAAAGTGCCGGAAGTGGAAGTAATGATAATTCGAATCGAACGTCGCCATCGAAGCCGTCGCGTTTGGGAAGTGATCCTATTCTCTCAAATACTGAATAGGTGCATCCGTGCTGCGTCCGGTCCCTAAGTCGGTTCGGGGGAGGTGTCGGACCGCTCTGGGCGAGTCACGTGCAACTCGGACGATCGTAGGGAAATTGGATCTCCAACTTCAGTACGAATTGGCGACTATACGGCTGTGCGACAGATCCGCTTGCCAGTGGCGGCGGCAAGCCGCGCGTAGCAGCGCTATAGCGTGTCCGCGCGGACCTTATAGTGATGGGCTGTCGGCTCAATCCTCGACAGAAGTGCGCGTGCTTCCGGCTCGAAGACTGGCGTGCTATAGTCGGCGCCTGCAAAGGCCTTTACGGACTCCAAGGAGTCGAACAGATTGATGACGACAAATTCAGATTCCGCAGAACCGTCCGACCGAAGTACATACCCGCCACGGCACCCCTCAATGCCTCGGAGCCCCGGCAACACCTTGGTGGTCAGGAGAGCCTCATAAGCGTCCCCATCTTGGGGTTTCGTCCAGCCTCGCCAGTGCCGCGCGATCATAGCGTTCCTCCCTGATTGATACTTTGCCACAGGTCGGATCACGCGCGACTCGTACATTGGCGGCAGTCGACGCGAGCCAGAAGTCCGGTTGGGTTCCTTTACGATTCCGGACTTGAATGAACAACCCGATCCCTCGCCGAAGCCGGGTGCGTTCAGTGCATCAAGATTGGCCTGATGACGTGACCGGCGTTTCAAAGGACGAATGCTTGGCATGGCGCTTCCGGCCGACCGATCCACAGCAACCGAAGTCTCACTATGACCCGGTTCAGAAACTGAGCAAATCCATCCGTTCGTGTCGTCCCCACGTGGCCCCCCTTGCCTCACCCAGCAGTAACTCCCAGCTTCTGAAAATCGGCGGCACCCGTTCTCCCTCCGCTAACGGCGCCCCGTTCCCAGCATTTCCCCGTATACAACCCAAGCTCTTTCAACAATACCCGCATCCAACCGCCCGTCCCGCCTCACTCTCACTGGTACCGTGGACACGAGAGGAATTCCATGGCAACCCTGCGTCAGATTAAGGCCAACCGCCTCAACGCTCAAAAGTCCACCGGCCCCCGCACTCCCCAAGGCAAGGCCGCCTCCGCCCAGAACGCTCTCAAATCCGGACTCGATGCCGAATCTCAGTTCGTCACCGGCGAGGATCGCAGCGAGTTCGCCGCGCTCCAGGACGAGTACATCGCCCGCTTCCAGCCCCTCACGCCCGAGGAGCGTTTCCAGGTGGATACGCTCCTTCGCAACGAGTGGACACTGCGCCGCCTCTTCCGCGCCGAAGCCCAGCTCTGGGAGTACCACGCGTTGCGCGCCGACCGCTCCGAGGGAGTACCCCTCGGCGAAGCACTCGTGGCCGGTAACGAAGTCTTCCGCCGCCTACAGCGCCGCCTCACCCTGGCCGAGCGCTCATATAAGGAGGCATTCGCGGAATTAGAGCGTCTCCAGCGCACCCGCCGTTCCCTCGCTGGTGCTTGCGAGCCGGACGGCCCCACCCCTCCGGACCAACCACCTGCCGGCGGTCCCACCGAATTGGGTTCTTCCGAAAATACCGGCGGGTGTGGTGTCAGTAGCGGGAAGCACGGACGGGTACTCCCAGTTTTCCCAGTCGCCGGAGGTGGTGGCGTATCAGACGTTGCCTCCGCGGCTCGTCCAAAACGGGTTCGTTCTTCTCCCGGTATGGTTGTCCGGTCGCCAGAACTTGGTGGGTCAGGGTCGTGAGGGCGTGGGCCACTGCAATCAGAGCGATGGCTTTCTTGCCACCGGATTTCGACGTCATGCGCCAGAACCGGTCCTTCAGGAAACACCCTTTCTTGTGAGCCGCCGCCCAGGCGCACTCCGTCAGCGTTCCCCGCAACCACGGATTGCCGCCGGTGGTGCGGCTGCTCTTGTTCTTATCGGCGCTCCGATTATTTCCCGGGCATACACCGGCCCAAGAACTCAGGTGTTTGGAGGAGGGAAACTGGTTCATATCGCCGCCGACTTCCGCCAGCACGGTGGCCGCGCTGGTAGGCTGCATGCCAGGAACCGTCTGCACCAGCTGCCACTTCCCGGTGAGACCAGCCTCGGCAATCTGCGCCACGATATCGTCATCCAACTTGGCGATCTGTTCTTCCAGGAAGCACATGTGCTCCAAGCTGTACCGGATCATGCGACGATGATGCGCACTCATCTGATGTCCCTTCAGAGATTCAATGATCTGGGGAATCTTCTTGCGTGCGCTACGTTTTGCAAACTCAGCGATCTGTTCCGGCTGGGCTTTGCCGATCAGCAGCGCCTCCAACATCAATTGCCCGGAGACCCCGAACACGTCCGACAGTACGTTGCCCAACTTGACGTTGGCATCTTCCAGAACCTTTTGAATCCGGTTCTTCTCGGCAGTAGCATCGCCGATCAGCCGCTTCCGCCTCCTCGTCAGATCGCGCAACTGCCGAATTGCCCGCGGCGGAATAAAGCTCGGGTGGATCATGGCATGACGCAGCAGATGCGCCAGCCACCAACCATCTTTGTCGTCCGTTTTGTGTCCCTTCCGGTTTTTGACTTCTTGCGGATTGGCCAGGTACACCTGAACCATCGTCTCCAGCACGTTGAACACCGGCTTCCAGTACGAACCCGTGCTTTCCATCACCACATGCGTGATGCCTTCCTGGCGGAGCCACTCGCGCAGCTTTTCCAATTCCTCTACAACCGTGCCGAAACGCCGCAACTCTACTCGCGGTTCCTCCTCCAGAGGGCCTACCATCACGCAGACCGCCAAAAACGTTTTACCCACGTCGATGCCAGCGCATCGCTCAATTGCCGCACAAATCATACCTGCTCCCTTCTAGGCGGAGCACAGTCGACGTATACGGATTATGTTCTTCCTCGGCTCAACTGCGCCATTCGGGGGTGCTCCACGTCAACCCGGCCAATTTCGTTCTCGGGACCCACTACGCGCCACTACCTAATTCGGCCATCTGCCCCACCCAATGCCGATCATACGCCGAGGCTTCCCCCATTTTCATTTCCGGGGATGGCCAAACGGTCATGCCGATTTCGTTTCTCCATCCTTCCGTGGAATCCCCGCCGTCGCGGTCCCATCCCAATCGGGCAGGCCCGCGCGACCAATGATCCACTCTTCTGAGCCGGACTCCATCCCGGCATCGAGCCTTACAACATTGGAAGACTACCGTTCAGTGATCGATCGATTGAATGCGCCCATCGCGCAGGTGCACGCATCTTCCGGCGATAGCGGCCGTCTCGGTGCTATGGGTGGCCACCAGGACGGTGGCGCCAAACCGTTCCGCGCTTTCGCGAAGCAGCGTGAGCACCTGGTCGCCGCTGGCCGTGTCGAGGTTGCCGGTAGGTTCGTCGGCTAACAGCAGATCGGGAGAGTGCACCAGCGCCCGCGCAATGGCCACTCGCTGCATCTGCCCGCCGGAGAGTTGGTACGGCAGCGATGCCGCTTTGTCCTCAAGACCCACCCAACGCAGGCGGTCGCGCGCGGCATCGGTCGAGCCCGAACGCCGCGCCAGCAGCAGCGGAAGCTCCACATTTTCGAGAACCGTCAAGGTGGGCAGAAGCTGGAAGAACTGAAAGACGAAACCGACGCGCTGGCGGCGCAGGGCAGTCAACTCGGCTTCCGAGAGCGTAGATGTGGAGCGCCCATCGATGAGCACTTCACCGGCGGTGGGGAAGTCTATAGCGCCGGCCAGGTTCAGCAGCGTGGTCTTGCCGCAGCCGCTACGGCCCATGAGGGCGGTGATTGTCGCGGGCGCAAGAGCACAGCGAAATCTCGTGCAGAACTTCCAGCGGCTGGCCTTCGTTCCGGTAGGTTTTGGAGACCCGGCGCAGTTCCAGTCGAGGCGGCATTCCTCTATTCTAGGGCGGGTTAGGAAAAAACAATTTGCAGTTTTTACGTTTTCTGTTATTCTAGTATCGCTCTGGCCTCCGACAACCCGCGCCGGGAGAATGGATACTGCCGCACCAAGCATCCTGACTCGCGACGAGATGGAATCTAGGCGTCTGCTCGCCGCTCAGGAACTACAGAGGGGACTATCTCAATCACAAGTTGCGCGGAAGTTCGGCGTAAGCCGCACGACCGCATCCCGGTGGTGCCGAGCCTTAACCGGCAAAGGCGTAGAGGGGCTGCGAAAGCGAAGGGCGCCAGGCCGCCCCAGCCGTTTGAACACCGACCAACTCACCGGCGTGGCCGAGGTTTATCACGCCGGCCCCAGGGCCGCGGGGTTCGAGACTGAGATGTGGACCACCTCCCGCTTCGCCGAGGCCATCTTCGCCCGTTTCGGCGTGCGCTACGACCCGGACCACGTCGGCCGCATAATGCACCGGCTGGGTCTGCGCGAGCGCAGCCGCACGCGGAGAGGCAGCCAGGACACGACCTACGGCTCGGCGTATTCGCCGAACACGCTTCTAAGCCGGTCGGAAATCTCCCCGACTGTCGTGTAACCAGCGGCCGCTTCCAGAATCGGCGGCATTAGATTGCAACCGGTGCGCGCGGCCTGCTCCAGCGCGGCGAGTCGTTGGTTGACTTCCGCCTGGCTGCGGGAAGCGCGCACTTGGCGTAGCCGTTCGATTTGTGAGCGCTCCAGAGACGGATCGATGTGGAACGCGGGAATGCCCCGGTCTTCGTCCATCTGGAACCGGTTTATCCCAACTACGATCTGATCGCCCGACTCTACCCTGAGCTGATAAACGTACGCGGCGTGCTGGATTTCTTTCTGGATGAAGCCGGTTTCGATGGCGCGCAGGGCTCCGCCCATTTGGTCGATGGTTTTCAAATAGGCGAGTGTGCCCTGTTCCAGGGAATCGGTAAGCGCCTCGATGGCTTCGCTGCCGCCCACTGGATCTGCCGTATTCGTCACGCCGCTTTCATAGGCGATGATCTGCTGTGTCCGTAGAGCGATGCGCGCCGATTCTTCGGTGGGAAGCCCCAAAGCTTCGTCGCGTGAATTGGTGTGGAGCGACTGCGTGCCTCCCAGCACGGCCGCCAGCGCTTGAACGGCGGTGCGAACAATGTTGACATCGGGCTGCTGCGCGCTCAGCGAGGAGCCGGCCGTCTGCACGTGGAAACGAAGCGTCATGGATCGTGGGTCCTTCGCGCCGAAGCGGTCGCGCATCAGATGCGCGTAGATGCGGCGGGCGGCGCGATACTTGGCGATCTCTTCCAAAAAACCATTGTGCGAGTTGAAGAAGAAAGACAGGCGCGGCGCGAAGGAATCGATGTCGAGTCCCGCGTCGAGGGCCGCTTGGATGTAGGCCGTGGCATTGGCGAACGTGAAGGCCAGTTCCTGAACGGCCGTGGAGCCGGCTTCGCGAATGTGGTATCCGCTGATCGAAATCGGATTCCATTCCGGCATCTCGGTCCGGGCCCACGCGAAGATGTCGGTGATCAGGCGCAGGGCCGGCCGCGGCGGGTAAATGTAGGTGCCGCGCGCGATGTATTCCTTCAGGATGTCATTTTGGATGGTGCCGGAAAGCTTGCGCAGATCCGCCCCCTGCTGCCGCGCGACCAGGGCATAGTACGCCAGAAGAATGGCCGCCGTGGAATTGATGGTCATGGAGGTGGACACGTCGCGGAGGGGAATGCCGTGAAATAGAATCTCCATGTCGGCCAGAGAAGCGATCGCCACGCCGACGCGTCCCACTTCGCCCGCGGCCATGGGGTGATCGGAATCGTAACCCATTTGGGTGGGGAGGTCGAACGCGACGGACAGGCCGGTGGTGCCTTGCGAGAGAAGGTAACGATATCGGTGATTGCTATCCTCGGCGGTGCCAAATCCGGCATACTGCCGCATCGTCCATAAACGGCTGCGGTACATCTCCCGGTAGATCCCACGGGTATACGGGAACTGGCCGGGTTGGCCCAAATCGTCACTCATGATCGCGAAATTTTACGTGCCCGCCAAAAGGAGGAAGCTGCGAAATAGCCCATCACGCAGGTACAGAAGGCTGCGAAGAAAAGCCTTGCCCAATCGCCCGCTAAGTAGTAGCGCACTGCATAGACGGCGCCAGTCGCGGCAAAACATAAGAAAAGAAAGCCGATAATCTCATTCCACAACGTGTGGGCGGGCTTCAGGAGGGCGGGTAGAACATGCTGGACCAACAGGCGTCCCTGTTGGAGGGCGGTACGCTTCACGATCTTCATGGTAACAAAAGCCCCAGGGCCGACTCGTGGGGCTGAAGTGCGGAAGGTAAATTGCCGATAGTAAGACTTGAGAACGTGGTGCCGGTCCACTACAATCGGAACGGGTGGGGCTGGCCATCTGGTGGAACGCAAAGGGTATCCCGAGCATCCACTAAAGGGGGAACGTCTGTGGACGAACCATTGAAGCACCTCATGCAGGAATTGGGAAACGCGATTAACGATTCCCTTTCCGAGTCGGACCGAATCGCTGAGGCGATCGGGGAAATCAAGCGGGCCGGTTACGATGTCTTCCTGGTACTGGAAGCAACGATTGGGTTTAACCGGCGCGACGAAGACGACGAGGGCGATGACGAAGCAGAAGTAATGGAAGTCCAGGACGAGCCGAAGCGTTTCGAGGCAGCCGGCAAGATCAAGCTCACCTCGCAAGACCACCGCTTCCTGCGCGCTCTGAAGATCGCAGTCGACGAAGACAAGTAGCACGGGCATCCTTGCCCGTGTCAGGTTTTTACAAATTCCGGTAGACCTCCCAGGTTTCCAGAACAGCGCGCTCCCAAGTAAATTGCTTCGCGCGCGCAAGCCCTCGGGTTACTAATTCCGTTCTCAAATCTTCGTCTCGCGTCAGTTTCCCCAGTGCATTCGCCAAGCCCGGGGTTTCCTCGGGATCGACCAGAATCGCCGCATCGCCAGCCACCTCCGGCAAGGCCGAGCGGCTCGAAGTGATCACGGGAATGCCTGCGGCCATGGCTTCCAGAACCGGCATGCCAAATCCTTCGTCGAGCGAGGGGAAGGCGAAAACCGATGCGCGGGAATACCAGGCGGCCAAGTCCGCAGGCGCCAGATAGCCGGTCACCGTGATGCGGTTGCGCGCGCGGCTCGCCTCGATCCGTCCCATGATTTCGCCGGAGCCGAAACCCGCGGACCCGGCTAACACCAGCGACCAGGACGGATCCACGGATTCGAAGGCTTCCACCAGGCGCGCGGTGTTCTTGCGTTTTTGGATCGCGCCCACGGAGAGGATGAATTTCTCGCGTGGCACCGGCCGAAGCGCCAGTTCGCGGACGCCATGATGGACCACGCAAATCTTGCGCCTGTCCACACCGAGTAGTGCCGTCACCTGCGATTTGGTGAATTCGGACACGGCGATAATCGCATCGGCGCGAGTGGCGGCCTCGCGCGCCTGCGCGGCGAAACGGGCGCGGAAATCCGGAGTGGAATATTCACTCGAGAGCACGAACAGGTCATGAAAAGTCACCACGCATCGCTTTAACGGGAGCCGCGGCACGCGTTGGTTGAGCGCGTGGAAGAGGTCGGCCGGGCGCGGACCCAGCGGCTCGGCCAAGATTCGGCGGCCCGTGTTGCGGGGCAGGTGCTCGGCCCACGAACGGAAATAGCGGTGCGGCCGGTAGTAGAAACGAAATTGGGTTTCGGGGTGGGCGTTGGCCAGGCCGAAGAGCAGTTCGCGCGAGTAGACTCCCACTCCCGAAAGCTCATCACCGATGCTGTAGGTGGCGTCGAGAGCGATAGTCACTCGATACCGTATTGTTTCATTTTCCGGTATAGAGTGGTGCGGCCGATCTGCAACAATCCCGCGGCCTTCGCACGATCGCCCTTGACTGCGGCGAGGGCTCTCGCGATGGCCCGCTTCTCGCTGTCTGAAATCGTAAACACGGTCACTTTGGGCGCGATCACGAATTCGGTGAAGGCGTGGGCTTCGAGAACCTCCGAGAGGTCCGGAACCGGCGAAGTGGCGTACTGTAATGCCGAGGGCATGTCGGCCAGTTGCATGACGCCCTCGGAGTGGACCGCGGCCATGCGGTCGATGCAATGCTTGAGCTCGCGCACGTTGCCCGGCCAGTCGTAGGAGAGAAATGCACGTATCACTTCGTCGCCGGCCATAAACTCAGGAAGCCCCTGCTCCCGGCCCAGGTCGATGAAATGACCTAATAGCAGCGGAATATCCTGTTTACGCTCGCGCAAAGGCGGCAGGTGCATGACGATCACGTTCAGCCGGTAGTAGAGATCCTGGCGGAAGCGTCCGGCCGCCACCTCGGCCTTGAGATCGCGATGCGTGGCTGCGATGATGCGCAGGTCGACCTTGCGCCAGTTCAGGGCGCCCACCGGACGAAATTCGCTCTCTTGGATCAGGCGCAGCAGCTTCACCTGAAGCTCCAGCGGCAAGTCGCCGATCTCATCGAAGAACGCGGTGCCTCCGTCGGCTAGTTCCACCAGCCCCTTCTTGTTTTCGGTGGCTCCGCTGAATGAGCCTTTGGTGTGGCCGAACAGCTCGCTCTCCATGAGGGTGCCCACCAGGGACCCGCAATCGATGGGGACAAATTGCCCGCGCGGGCTGGCGTCGTAGATGCCGCGGGCCACCACTTCTTTGCCCGTGCCGGTTTCGCCGAGGAGCAGAACCGGAAGCCGGTTACGCGAAGCTTTTTCGATGAGGCGCCGGATTGCGCCGATTTCGGGGGATTGTCCCACCAGCCCGTGGGCAAATCCAGTGGCGACCGCTTGCATGAGGTTGTCGACTAGGTAGCATCAACTCGTACCACGAAGGCCGCACTTTTCTCACCGGATTCTTGGCGAATCCGCGCGGCCAGAGCCCGGGCTTGGTTTTCCGTGGTTTGTGAGCCCACCAGGACACACCACTTGTCTTGATCTCCCTGGCGCATAATCACGCGTGCCACGCCATAGCGGGTTTCCATCTGATCGCGCAGCCGTTCGGCATTGCGCCGCTCGCGGAAGAGTCCCACCTGAACCGCGAAGATCGACGCCTCCAAGACCTCCGGCCAGCGAAGCACTTCGACGCGGACGCGCGCGGTGCCCGGCCCGATCATGTCGATGGATTGCGCCGCGGCGTGCGACAGATCGATGATCCGGCCGTCCACGAAGGGGCCGCGATCGATGATACGCAGGTCTACGGTCTTGTTGGTATCCAGGTCGAAGACCCGTACCCAGGTGTTGAAGGGCAGGGTCCGGTGCGCCGCCACCATCTGCTCCATGTCATAGATTTCGCCATTGGCCGCGGGCCGTCCGTGGTAGGGATGCCCGTACCAGCTGGCGAGGCCGCTCTCGGTATACGGAGACTGCGGGGCGGCTGGCTGCGAAGCGGGCGGCGGTGGAGCGGTCGCCGGAGGAGGAGGCGGCGTCGGCGCGGGCACCGGTCTCGAAGCCGCAATCGGAGCCGACGCACGCCGGTGATGAGCGCAAGCCGAAAACAACAGAGTCGACGCGATCACGACGTAGAGGCTTCTCATCGCAATTTCTTCGATTATGGCAAAAAAGCTAATGGTAAACAGCAATCAATCACCGGCGGCAAGGACCGCCGGCGTTACGTAACGCCGGATTTACAGCAGCCTGCAAACTTCTCGCGCAACCAAACCCGGATCCTCCATGGGAATGTAATGCGAATGCTCTGGGAGCAGCATGTCGCGGCCCCGGGGAAACTTGGCCGCCAGTTGCGGGTCGGTGGGTGAGGTGGAAGGTTCGTCGGTGAACAGTGGCCTGCCGATCGCGCCCGCCCGCAGAACCGTCACTGGCTGCGCAATCGACGGGATCACGGAGTGCAGATTCGCTGCGGACTCTCGCGAGCATTCGTAAACCGACGCCTCGGCTTCCGGCGGACACGCCAGCAAATATTCGCCATCTTGAGGAAGCAGTCCCCAGTCACAGTAATCGCGCAGCACGTCGGGCTGCCACCGGTCGAAAGGCGCGCGGTCGCGGAAGCTGTCCAGCATGACTTGGGGCGACACCCAGCGTTCGCGGCGCCTGCGAATGAAGCTGGCATTCAGCGGCGCCGTACCGTAGGTGTCGGACCGGCGAATAGTGGGATCGAGGAGCAGAAGCTTGGAAAACGTCACGGGCCGCATCGATGCCGCGGAGACAACGGTGTGGCCTCCGAGGGAGTGCCCAATCCCGACAGCCTGGGAGACCTTGAGCTGCTCCGCGATTCGTACCAGATCCAAGCGCGAAGGCCGGCCAGTGGTATGGTGGCGACGGTTTACTGCTGCGGCCATGGCCGCGAGCCTCCGGAGCCAGACAGCGACGCTGGTGCGGAAGTTGGCGGATCACCTGGTCCCAACAGCGCCCGTGAAACCCGGTGGCGTGCGCGAACAGGAGCGGTGGATCCTCCCCGGGCCATTCCCACACGGCAAAGCTCAGGCCATCAACAGCAATGTGGAACAATTGGGGGCTACGCGCGTCGCTGGGCGTCACTCCTGGATTTTAGCCGGTGGCGGCCCAATTCTGCTCTTCTTCTGTTGCGCGCCGCATGGCCCAATACTTCTTCATGCGCTCCGATACCTGCCGGCGTTCCGCTACGTCCATCGACTTGCGGCCCCGGCGCTGGCGTACCATTTCCTGCCGGGCTGGCCGAGACGCGAAGTATCCCTGCACGTCCTCCACCGCGCGAATCAAGTCAACGATTCTCTTTCGTTCAGCGCGAAGATCTTGAATTGTTTTCGAAAGATCCAAGGTACCTTCCCCCATAAGACATGTTTAGCGTGTTGTGAAAATCCACACCAGACTAACACAGGGGCGGCGAGTGTGAAAAATGTGTGACAAGCGGAATTGTCTATCGGTTCACACTCGATTTATGCAGACGCTGCCGCGAGACGGGCGCCCACGAAAGGAATGTGCGACAGCAGCAGGCCCCGGTGCTCGCGCTCGATGCACGTGAACAGGGCCAGCGCCCCATATAGTAACCCGATCAGCGCCGCCATTCCCACCAGTTCCAACCAGGTGCGTCCCGGTATCCAATTAGTTTTCATGATCCAGGCCAGGGCGAACACGGGGACTCCGGTCGCGATGGGGCGTACATAGATGCGCCGCAGATAGCCGAAGAAACTGAAATCCAGGCTGCGGCAAACCAGCAGGGGAGTGTAAATGCCGCGCACCAGCAGCATGAGCCCGGAGGAGACCACGGCAGCGCCCAGAATTCCGTAGCGCGGAATGACCAGGACCATCCCCGCCACGTTGAGCACCGCCTCCACCACCAGGCCGCGAGCGTAGCCGCCGTGGAGCCCCAGTCCGTACAGCAGGGCGCTGGAATTGAACTGGCCGGCCAGCACCAGCGCCGTGGAAACCGCGAACACCGGCAGCAGCGGCGCACTATGTTCGGCGAACACCGGGCCTACCCAGCGCAGGATTAATTCGCGCCCGTAAACCAACAGCAGGACCACCAGCGGCATAAATAAAGTCAGGGAGTAACGGTTGGAGTAGATGCCCAGCTTCAGCAGCGTTTCCTTGCGGCCCAATTCCGAGAGCTCCGCGGCGCTGGAGCGCGTCACCATGGCCAGGCGCGATACGGCGTCCACGGCGTATTGCAGAATCTTCGAGGGCAGCGCGTAGAATCCGGCGAACTGGGTTGGCTGGTAGTGTCCGATCAACACTGTTCCGGATTGATTCAAGACCAGCGTGGAGGTGTTCGCGACGAAGGACTTCAGACCGTAGGAGACAATCTGACGGAAAACCGAGAACTTCACCAGCCGGAAGGAGAAGCGGAAGGGGCGAAACACCTGGCGAAAATTGCGGAAGTTGAGAGCATAGCTCAATACCTGAAACACCACGAAAATTATGGCCATTTCCACCAGGCCGCGGCCGAGCTTGAGCGCCAGAAAATATCCAGCGGAGCGCAACACGATCGTGGCCACCCACACGCGGCTCTCCAGGTCGAACCGCTGAAAGCCGTCCAGCGCCGAGACAAACATGTTCAGCACCATGCAGAGGGCCCAGCTCAGGCCGGTAATTTCAATGAGCGTGGCAAACTCGCTCTGGTATTCCGGGGGGACGCGGAACAGCCGGTGGGCATAGTGCGAAAGGCCCAGCGTCAGCGCCACGGCCACGACCGCCATCATCGAGAAATAGAAAACCGCGGTGTTGATGACCTCATTGATTTTCTCCGGCTCGCCCGAGGCTTCGTAGCGCGCGCAGAAGTTAGCCACCGCGGTGTTCAGACCGAGGTCGAAGAAACCGAAATATTCCAGGATGGAAAAAATGAGCGCCCAGATGCCATAGCGCACCTCGCCCAGCTTCCGAATGACGTAGGGATTCAGCAGCAGCGCCACCGCGAGATTGGTGGCGACCCCGGTCCAGCTCCATAGCACATTGATTACGAAGCGCTTGCTCTTGCTGCCGGGACCCGGCTGAGGCGCGTCTTCGGATTCGCCCATACGGCACTTCCTATCCTACACACTGCGCCCCTGGAAGGCTTTCGGCGCGCGCCGATGTTAACTGTCGGCCATTCCACGTGCCCGCCGCGGGTTGCTACAGTGCTGAATGAAGCGCCATGTGCGGAATCGCCGGTTACGTGTTGCCGCGGGAAAGGGCTGAGATAGGCCTGGTTCGGTCGATGTGTGACCAGATCCGGCACCGCGGTCCGGACGACGAAGGTTTCCATTTGGACGGCGGATGCGCGCTGGGCATGCGCCGCTTGAGCATCATCGATCTCAGCACCGGACAACAACCGATCTCCAATGAAGACGGCACGGTGTGGGTCGTCTACAATGGCGAAATTTACAACTACCGTGAGTTGCGCGCCGATCTCGAAGCCCGCGGCCACCGCTTCCAGACCAACAGCGACACCGAAACCGTGGTGCACCTCTACGAAGAGTATGGCACCGCTGGGGTGGAGCGGTTGCGCGGCATGTTCGCCTACGCCCTTTGGGACGCGCGACAGCGCCGGCTCTTTCTGGCGCGCGACCGTTTCGGGAAGAAGCCGCTGTATTACGCCGTGCTGCCCCAGGGGCTTTTTTTCGGCAGCGAAATCTCATGCCTGCGCCAGGCGGGCGTGCCGCTCGAGACCGACCCGGAAGCGCTGCGGCTCTATTTTCAGTTCAACTACATCCCGGACCCGTGGACGGCATACCGGGCCATCCGCCAGCTCCCGTCCAGTTCCTGGCTGACCTTTGACACGTTGGGCAGCGTGCACCAGGAGCGCTACTGGCGTCTTCCGGCCCCCGCTACCGAGCCGCCCCCGGGGCTGACCGAGGAGCAGGCTGCCGCCGGGCTCCGCGACAAGTTCGACGAAGCTGTGCGCATCCGGCTGATGGCCGACGTGCCTGTGGGTGCCTTCCTCAGCGGAGGAATCGATTCTTCGTCGGTAGTCGCATCCATGGCTTTGCAATCGCGCGAGCCCGTGAAAACCTTCTCCATCGGCTTCGAAGAATCGGGCTTCAACGAACTGCGGTACGCGGGCATGGTGGCGCGGAAGTATGGCACCGAGCATCACGAGATTCTGGTGCGTCCCGATTCCGTAAACCTGGTGCACCGGCTCGCGGAGCATTTCGGCGAGCCGTTCGGCGACCCTTCCGCGATTCCGACATTGGTGCTTTCCGAATTCGCGGCGCAGCACGTGAAGGTGGCGCTCTCGGGCGATGGAGGCGATGAACTCTTCGGCGGCTACGACAGTTTTCTGGCCGTGAGCCAGGGCAAGCTCGACCGCATGCCGGCCGCTCTGCGAGGACTGGCAGCGCGCGCCGCCACATGGCTGCCCTATGCGAGTTACGGCAAAAATTATTTGCGAATGATCAGCCGACCTTCGGGGCTGGAGCGCTATTTCGAATTCAACTACGCTCCCTATTTCCTGCGGGCGCGCCTGCTGCAGCCGGAGTGGATGCTGCCCGCCGACAGCGATTTCTTGCGGAGGGCTTTTCCCGCCTGCCTGCTGCCCGAGGGCGCGGACTTGCTATCGCAAGCCATGTACTTCGAAGCCACCGCCAACCTGACTGGCGACATGCTGGTGAAAGTGGACCGCATGTCCATGGCGGCATCGCTCGAGGTGCGCTGCCCGCTGCTCGACCAGGAACTGGCGGAGTTGGCCGCGACACTGCCACATCGCTGGAAAATTGCGCATGGCAGAGGGAAACAAATTCTGCTGAAGGCCCTTGGCGACCGCCTTCCACCGGAGCTGCTGGCGCGTCCCAAGATGGGGTTCGCCGTGCCGCTGGCGGAGTGGTTCCGCGGTTCCCTGCGTGAATTACTGTGGACGCACCTGACCGCGCCGCGATTTCTCGATCGCGGTATCGTGTCCGGCCGGTTTGTAAAGCAACTGCTGGCGGAGCATCAGAGCGGGCGCCGAGACAACCAGCAATGGTTATGGTCGCTGCTCATGCTGGAGATGTGGTTCCAGCAGATTGAGCAAGCTACTGTGCAGCGCGCTGAATCAACTCCCACATTAAGCCGTTGACGTCGCGGACGAACACATTGGCCGCGCCGTTCGCGCGCACGATTGCTTTGCCGCCAGTGGTCGCTACGGTGCCACCGGCCTTGGTCCACTGATCGAGGGCAGCGTTAATGTCGTGCACCACCATCGTAAACGCGGGCGATCCGGGATCTTCGGCGCCCGCCACGACTTTTGCGCGCGTTACGCCGGAATACTCGATCAGCCCGAAGTCGAGGGTCGTGCCTGGAATGTTTCCGTGCGTGATGCGCCATTTCGCTCCTTCGAGGCCGATGAGGTTGGCTACCACCGGATTCGTCCCTAACGCGCTCGTCGGCCGCGCGTTGAACCCAATCGCATCGCGCAAGAACGCTACTGTCTTCGCTGAATCGTCGATGGAAAACTGCACCGAGGCACCGAGAATATCGCCTGTCGTATTCGCGGCGGAGGCCGGCAGCGGATCGGGCTGCTGCAATTCCACAAAGAAGCCATCGGGGTCGCGAACGACCACCTCGCGAAGCTTGCTGTTCGGATTTCCGGTCGGATTTACAGGGGCTCCACCGGCTGTAACTATGGTCGCACCGGAGGCTTTCAGCTTCGCCATAAGCTTTTCGATGTCTCGCACCTGTAAAGCCAGCGTCGCCGCTCCGATGTCCTGGATGTTCGGCCTCACTGGCCTGCGCGGCCCGCCCGTGAATTCGGTCAGCTCAAATCCAAAGGCTGCGTTCGGAATGCGGAACGTCGCCGCTCGAAAGCTCATGCCTTTTGTCGCCGTGAACTTCGACATCTCCTCGTCGAGTTTCTGCGGCTGCTGCGCCAGCGGATCACGAGTTCCGTTCAGTGGCAAGCCCAACAGGTCGCGGTAAAACGGCAGCGTCTTCTCGAGACTCTCCGCGGTGTGCGCCAGGTTCTGCAACTGGACTACCGGGGTTGTTTGAGGAAACGCAACCCCGGCAAGAATGCACGCGGCGACGGAAACCTTCAAGAAGATTGTGGACGGCATCCCCGAAGTATACCGCCGCCAAAAATTTGGTTACTGCAGATCCGGCGTTTGCAGGAGCGGATTGTGCCACGCCCGCAGCCGCACGTGTGTGCGCGATTTGATCCGCCAACCGGCGGCGGTCTTGACGTAGACGTCTTCGTACCCACCGTCGCGTGTCACAGAGTCCGGACCCTTCACTCCGAGCATCAATAGATAGACCCTGCCGGTAGCGCCTTCGGGCGATGGCGTAATGACGTGGTTGACCATCACGTGGCTCCATCCGTTCCAGGCCACCGGGCCGTCTCCCGGCGTCGATAGTGGTCCGCGCACAGGCCGCTTGCAGCCGAACGATCCGCCGCCCACGACCTCGGCCAGTTTCTCGCGGCCCTGCGCCAGTATGAGGCCGCCTTTGCCGAAGCCTTCCGGCGAGAACTTGTCCACAAATACGCCGTCGGACGTGTAAAGATCGGCGTAGTCGTAGCCATTGTTGGAGCAGGTATCGATGGTGTGGCCGTAACGGTTGACCAGTTGTTCCATCTCGAAATAATCCAACGCCGTCAAGCTGGGCGCTTTCGCCGCGGCGTGGCCGCGCACTTCGAGCGCCAGCATCGCTACCACCGTCAAGAGGCCCATGCTCAAACCTGCGACGGTCGCCTTCCACTTCCACATAAGGTGCTCCCTTCGTCTCCAAATTCTAGCTCGGAGGAATGGTTCCGCAGTATGATCGTTTCTGCGCCTGCATGCCCTCTGAGACCAGCAACGCCCGTTTCCTCGAACTCATCGGCGGGTTCGCCGGCAAACGCATGCTGGCGATCGGCGACCTGATGCTGGACGAATTCATCTGGGGCCGTGTGTCGCGCATCTCGCCGGAAGCCCCGGTGCCCGTGGTCAACGTGACTGGAGAATCATACTATCCGGGCGGTGCGGCCAACGTGGCTCGCAACTTGCGCGAGTTCACCGGGGAGACGTCGGTTGCGGGCATCACGGGAGCGGATGCGCGCGGCCGGCAGTTGGTGGAACTGCTCGCGGAGGCCGGCATTCGGACCGATGGCGTGATTCAGGACGCGAGTGTGCTGACCACAGTGAAGACACGGGTCATCGCGCGCAATCAGCAGGTGGTCCGTGTGGATCGCGAGCGCAAGATCGTGCTGACGGCCGGGCAACTGGCGCGAAGTTTGCAAATACCTGGAACGCGCAATCGGGGAGACAGACGGAATCGTGGTGGCCGATTATGGCAAGGGCTTCCTCACCCAAACTTTAGCCGACGAGATTTGCCGCCTGGCACGCCGCCATGGCAAGGTCCTGGCGGTGGACCCGCATCCGCACACGGCGCTGGTCTGGAACGGGGCCACGACCATCAAGCCGAATCGGACGGAAATCTTTCTGGCCGCGGGACGCTCCGTCGCCGAGCCGGTCGACCCGGTCACTCAGGATGTCGGTCTGATCGACGCGGCCAGGCGAATGCTGGAATCGTGGCGACCGCAGAGTTTGCTGGTGACCCTGGCCGAACAAGGCATGCTGCTGCTGGAAGGCAATGCCGCGCCGGTGCACCTGCCCGCGCGCGCCCGGGAAGTCTTCGATGTATCGGGCGCGGGCGATACGGCCATCGCGGTCCTCACGCTGGGACTGGTGGCGGGGGGCACTGCCGCGGAAGCCGCCGAGTTGGCCAACCGCGCCAGCGGAATCGTGGTGGGTAAAGTGGGGACCGCGACGTTAACGCCCAGCGAGCTAGTGGCGTCATTCGGCATTTCGTAGCACAGGCGTCCCGGCCTGTGTCTGGTTTGCAGATGGCCATAAAAAATGGCTATCATGAACTACATGGACGTGAGCATCGCCGAAGCCAAGAATAAACTTACGAAGCTGCTGCGCGCGGTTGAAGAGGGCGAGTCCGTAGTCATCACACGCAATGGAAAACCGGTTGCCCAACTCGCGCCGCTCCCTCCCAACCGTCGGCAGGTGCGGCTGGGAACAATGCGGGGGCGGATCAAGCTCAAACCGGGCTGGGACGATCCGATCACGGTCGAGCGATTCCTAGCGGGTAAGTTTTGAAGGGCTATCTTCTGGACACCAACGTGGTACTGCGGGCCACAGCCACTCCGGAGCGGCTTACTCCACGGGCTCGCGCGGCCGTCAGGAAGGGCTGGCCGCTGCTGTTCCGACCCGAGCACATCGCCGCGATCTACCACCTACCGCCGATTCATCAGGACCCTTTGACCGGGCGTTGATTGCGCAGGCTACTGTGGAGGGGCTCACGCTGGTGACGACTGATGGCGAGATACCGAAATATGGGTCCGAACGGTTCGGGTGATTCACTGAAGGCTGGGCAGGGCACGGCCCTGCCCCACAACTTACCAGACGCGCAGGGGGACGTCGCCAGGGGAGAAGCCGATGCCTACGCGCGCGGTATAGATGGTCCGGCGATAGTTCGCGAAATCGGGACTTTCATAGTGCCGGGCGCTGACTGACGTGACCATGCTGAAGCCACCGCTAATCTGGCGGCTGGCCGTGAGCGATCCCGCATAGGTGTTGTAGGCGCCGAGCACATTGCCGATTGATTTACCCAGACCAGCGCTGGCTTCCGAGTTGAAACTCCAGCGCCGCAGTCCTGTGTAGGCATAGCCCGCCATGACCGACGTCATCTTGGAAGTCAGGAACAGTCCATTGCCTGGAGTCACAGTATGGCCGCCCGCCACGTAGAGCACGCCGCTCTGGAAGGTCCGCGAGAAACGCCCGTTGGCTGTCGGCGACCAATCGATGCTATGAATCACGACATTGCCCACGCCGGGTCCCAACAGAGCTGCTACCACCGGATCGACCGGCACGGATTGGATGAACTTGGTTTCCGCACGCTGGGCCCCTGCATAGGCCGTGAATTCGACCCGCTGGGTGATGCGCACGGCGTAAGAGCCGACCACCGAGTGAATGGCGGTGCCGCTGAAAATGCCGGTGAAATCGAATTGGGTGAAGGTGTAACCAGCGCCCAGAGTGGTGCGGCGGGTAGCGCGGTATTGTACATCGCCGCGTGCTGCTCCGCCCGTGGTGCCGTACAGCGCGCTCGACCGGCGGCGCGCGAGAAAACCATCGCCGCCGAAATCAAATGAGAGACGCGTGCTTTTCTGAATGGTCAGATCGGCCTGTGAGCTGGCGTAGATGGTGCGGTTATCAAAGAAATCCGTGGTCGGAATATAACTGGACGAGGGATCGAAGGGAACGGTCTGCGGCAGCCCCAGAAGGTTTACGTTCCGGGAAAATGTGCCGGCGCTTTCGCGTAAGGCGAGGTTGACGTGTTTGGACAGTTGGTGGGTAATGCCGAGTAATAGGGATTGATCGGTCCCATCGTAGTAAGTCTGCTGGTTGTAATGCTGAAAATCGCCGCGATAGTCCAGACCGACCGTGGTGTGTTTCCAGCTATGCACGCCGCTGATGCCGCCGGCGATTTCCACGCCGCCAGCCGCTGCATCGGCCAGTTGGCCCTGATTGTTGACGACCACACCCGCCAGGCCGGTATCGTAAATACCGGTGATCTCGGCGAAGGGGCGCAGGTCGATTCCCGGGGAAGCCATGGCCGTCGGCGCCTGCCCGCGGGTGAGCAGCGCGGGACCGTCATTCGACGAATCAAACGGGGTAACCTGTGCGTAAACCGGAAGTGCCAATGCGCAAGTCGCGAGCGCGTGACGCCAATTCAAAGTTTGTCCTCCGCAGACAGCATTGTAACTTCGAACCCTTCGGTCGCCAGCGGGAAAAAATACTACCGGATGTTAGTGCCGTATTGTAACCGCTAAGAGTAACTAAGGCCTTTTTGTGAGGCCGGAATTAGTGGAACCGCGGCTATAATGCGCTCATGAAGTGCCCGGCGGCGATTAGTTTAGCGCTTACGCTGTGGTTTGTTTCCGCAGCGCCGGCACAAACTCTCTCCCTCGCCGAGCGGGTGCTAGTACTGGTCAACGATCGAATGCCCGCCGAAGCCGGTACCGGCCGGACGGGCGCCGGTGATTTCGTCGCACGCTACTACGCCGCCAAACGCGGTATTCCGGTTCGCAACCTGGTTCATGTACACACTTCCACCGAGGAATCCGTCGCTTATCAGGATTACCAGGCGGAGATCGAGGCGCCCGTGCGCAAATTTCTGGACGCCAACAATGGCGCGATGCGCAAGAAGATCCTGTACATCGTTCCGGTGTATGGAATCCCATTGAAGACTGCGGCGGCCGGTCAGACGGTGGCTCTGGACGCATTGCTTGCGGCGATGTACGCCACGCCGCCTGCGGTGATTCGATTTCCCAATCCGTACTCCGCGGGAGTAGGCTCACGGCCTCCTCACTTCGACGCTTGGGCCGACCAACGCGAAGCGGGCGGCGCCTGGAAGATGTTTCTGGTTTCGAGATTGGATGGTCCCAATGCCGTGATTGCCCAGGGGCTCGTGGACAAAGCCATCGCCGCGGAGTCATCGCTGAGCGTCGGAAGCGGCACCGGATATTTCGATTACCAGGGGACGCGCGCGCCTTCGGAAACCATGTTTGCCTTTGACGAGGACATGGCGCGTGCAGCGCGGCTAAGCCAGAGCCGGGGCTTCTCTACGGTTCTGCATACTCAGCGGGACGCGGCTTGCGGCTCGAAGATCCACCCGGGCTCGGCTTACTACTACGATCCGGCCGGCAGGAGTGTAAACGTTTCGTCTTACGGGGCCGAGACCACAGTTACGCGCACATTCCCGCCATTTGAGGAAGGCGACGTGGTGGTGGGTGTGCACGGAACCGTGAATAACACCGGTAACTTTGCTTACCTGACTCTGGGTACCGGCGATCGGAATACGTATCTCCGCCTGGCTTATCCGCTGGCCCCGTTCACGGAATATCGGGCCACGGACCAGATCATTCTCGAGAAGACCGTAGCGGGCACCAGCATCATGACCACAGTGCTGGTGGATAAGTCGATGCAGGACGCACTCGACGGAGTCAAGGAGTTTCGCTTCCATGTGCAGCATGGTGCGGTCACGGTTTTGAAGGACGGAGCGCCGCTCATTTCTTTGATGGATCCGAACGCCACGTCGATGAATCTGTCCAGCCTGGCAGTTGGATCGCGGTGCTGGGACTACGTTCTGACGGGAGTTCAGATCATCAACAAGAGCGGAGCGGTGCTGCTTAGCGACCATTTTCTGAAAAACACCACGGCCAGTTACCAGTGGGAACTGGCGCCCGTCGAAGGCGGGAATGCGCTGTGGGTTTGGGGATGGTATGGGCCGGCCTACGACGCCTACCAGTTCGTGCCCGGAGCCATCGGCGCGCAACTGACTTCCTATACCGCCGGCACAATTCGCAAACCGGTGAATGCCGATCCCGCGGTCCACAGCTTCGCGGACCGGCGCTGGGGTGGCAACTGGGTGCCGCGCATGTTGGAGGAGGGCGTAACAGGAACGTGGGGTGCGGTGGAAGAACCGTACGCGCAGTTCTACACCTCGGGCGCCAATTTCTTCGACCATTTCTGGAGCGGCTACACCTTCGGCGAGAGTTTCTATTTGGCCGAGAATGTTCTGCGGTGGACCATGGTGGCGGTGGGGGATCCCTTGTACGCACCGGCCGTGTTCCAAAAGACCACGCCCGTCTCAGGCGCGCAGTAGATGAGCCCGCGGACGACCAGAACCTTACTCTTGGTTGTGGGCGCCGGCAGTTGCTTTCTATCGCTTGGACTGCTTGCTCTGTGGCTGGGGTCGTACGAATTCTGCGTGCGCCTGACGCGGTTGGCAACTGGAAGCCCCAGCCCGCTCAATCCCGCCGCATACGCGATTTTGCGGCCCCGGCTTTTGCCCGGCGCGCTTTTTTATGGGCTGTTGGGCTCGTGCTCGCTGCTGTTCCGCGGGCGGCTGGCGGCGTGGTTCGCAGAAGCTCTTACGGCGGCGAGGAGATGCCTCTCGGAGTATTGGAGAAGCAGTAGGACCGCCTTGCTTACGGAAACAAGGCCGCATCGGGTGTCGCTTCTGATTGTCATGGCGCTGGGGATTCTGCTGCGTCTGGCGTACCTCGGAGAGCCTCCCCGTTACGATGAGTCCGCCACGTACCTGGAATTCGCGGGACGCTCCCTCTTTCACGTGCTCACGTTGTACCCGGCGCCGAACAATCATGTGCTGCATAGCTTGCTGGCGTGGGCATCGTGCCGCATCTTTGGAGATTCTCCGCAAGCGTTACGCCTGCCGGTGCTCTTTGCCGGAGTGATTTTGATTCCCTTGATTTACGCAACGGCGCGGCGCTTTGCTGGGAGAAACGCCGGGCTATTTGCGGCCGCTCTCGTCGCCGTGTCCGGGCCACTGGTCCTCTATTCCGGCGACGCCCGCGGCTACATGCTGCAAGCCGTTTTCTTCGCGCTGATGCTGAATGCCGCGCTGGACCTTGCCGGCCGATCGGCCACGGGCTCGTGGTTGCTGTTTACGGCCGCCGCCATCGCCGGATTCTGGACCGCGCCCACCATGCTCTATGCGTATCTGATTGCGGCGGGCTGGCTGCTATGGACGGGCGGCTGGCGGATGGTCCGGCCCCTGGTCATCCACGGGTTAGTTATGGGTGTGTCCGTGGTGTTCCTGTACATGCCAATCGCGATTGTGAGCGGCCCGGGAGCGCTTCTCTGGAACCCGTGGGTAAGGCCCCTTCCGCCGAAGGAATTTTGGGCTGCGACACAAAAGTTCCCGGCAGAGCTTTTCCGGTTTCTGCATGGCGGTGATCCGCTGCTGCTGCCGGTCGCGATCATCGTGGGCATTCTGGTGTGCCTCCTTGTGCTTGGGGCACGTGGCCGCGGGCCTTCCCGATTGTTTCTGGTTCTGTGCCTGGTGGTTCTGATCACCCCTCTGCTCCAGCGGATCGTGCCGTTCCCGAGGGTGTTCGTCCCTCTGCTTCCCGTTTATTTCATAGTCGCGGCGGCGGGTTGGTCGATCCTGGGTGAGAGATTGCGTGAGCATGAAGCGGCGGTCGCCGGTGCGGTTTTGCTTTTGCTTTTTGGTGGTGCATGGCATCTGGCCCGCTCCGGCTACATCGAGGCCGCGCGCTACTTTCCGGAAAGCCCAGGCGTCGTTCGCTTTCTCGCAGGGGAATTGCGCGCTTGTGACCGCCTGATCATCTCGATGTCCGCGGGTACGCCACTGGACTACGAATTGAAACTTCGCGGCGTGAAGTACGCCGGCTTCTCCAGCGTGGAGGAAACGCCGGCCCGCGTGCTCGTGGCTACGCAGCGTATCGATGGCGTGCTGCCGCCCAGGGGCAACGGCCTGCTGGACCCGTCGCTATTGACCGTGCCGGGCACATTGAGCGAGGCGAAATTGCCGGTGGAGGAGTTTACGCAGCCACGGTTGATTTTTGGCAGCGGCCGAGGGCAGGTTTTTGAGTTGACGCGGCTGTCCGCTGGACAAAATGGATCTGCTTGTACGTCGCAGGCGATGACCCATATGGCCATACCGACCAACGATGTCCGTGTCCACAGCGATTACTCGCCGCGGCCCTGGTAAATCGTTTGCCGGCCATATTACCAGGCTAATCACGTTACCAACCAAGTGCCAAGATGAGTCTCCAGCCAAGGCATGGCTGACGAAGACTTTCTTCCCTCCAAACCGGAAATTCCCTTCGTCATACACCAACCGCACTTCGCAGCCCGGATACCCCGGCTCTGGCAGCCGGCTCGGATACGGCCGGGTAGAGGGCTGATAATACTCGGCTGGCGTCGACATATTTAGTGCTTCGTGGGGCCGTTCGTGATTGTACTCTTCGCGGAAAATATCGAAACACTGTTGCTGCCGACGCAAACTCCCGGCCGGTGGAGACGCCGTCTCTTGTCTCAGCGTCAAGTGCATCCGCTCATGACTCCCATTCTGTTGCGGCTTACCAGGCTGGATTCTCTCCGGCTCAATCCCTAGCCGTATCCACCACACCGCCAGCGCTGTCAATCCCCCAAGTCCGTTGGAGCCAAACGGCGCCCCGTTGTCGCTCCGCATGCGCCGCGGCAATCCGTATTCGCTGAATGCTCCTTCCAGCACCGCTCGCGTATGGACTGTATCCGCCGCTCCCACTCCTTGGCAGCGCACCAAATACCGGCTGTAGCGGTCCGTGATCGTCAGCGGATCGCAGCGTTTTCCGTCTCCGGTTCGAAACCATCCCTTGAAATCGATGCACCACAGCTCATTCGCCTCTTCGGCCGGCGCTAACGGCTGTTTCGTCGGGTCGGCGCGCGCGCGCTTCTTCCTCGCCACCGTCAGTCCGTGCTGCTTCAGGATCTCCCCGATCGTGCTCGTCGCCGGTACCTTGACCCCTTCTCCCAACTGTCGCTCTAGCTTCGCGCGGATCTTTCGAGCTCCCCAGCGCGTGTGCTTTTCGCGCAGTTCCAGGATTGCTTTCTCTATCTCTTCACCGGTCTGATTGGGGTGTGATCGCGGTGCTCGCGACTCATCCTGCAAACCTTCCAGGCCGCACAGTTGGTAACGATCGATCCACTTATATCCAGTGCTCCGGCTGATCCCGTACTGCCGGCACAGCTCAGAAAGATCCCAGTCTTCGCTTTCCCATTCGGTTACAAAGCGTGCTCTTTCCTTCTCCACATCGCTCACTTTCCAGGGCATTTTCTCTCCGACCCCTAGTTTCGAAGAAAGTGTCTACGATGTGCTCGGAACGTTGTGTATAGTATGTGCCCGGTTCGGACCCTTGGCGCGGCGGACACGAGTGTCCACGCCACACATGGTGGCGCGCGCTTCAGCGTGCTGCGCCCGTACTCGTACCGACGCCGTTTCCCAGCCGAAAGTATCCGCTCAGTATGTCTCCAATCCGGCGGCATGCCTGGCCGTCTCCGTACGGGTTGTGCACGCGCGTCATCCGGGCGTACTCGGTGGAGTCGTCCAACAAGCGGGTTGCCTCGGCGACGATCCGCTCGTCATCGGTTCCAACTAGCTTTACGGTGCCGGCCTCCACGGCTTCCGGCCGCTCGGTCTTTTCGCGCATCACCAGCACCGGTTTGCCGAGCGAAGGCGCTTCTTCCTGGATGCCGCCTGAATCGGTGATGATCAGGCACGAGCGCCGCATTAAGTCCACAAATGGCACATACGGCAGCGGGTCGATGAGGTGAATGTTGGGGTGGCCGCCAAGCAGCTCATGGGCCGGCCCAAGCACGTTGGGATTCCGGTGGACGGGGTAGACAATCGCCACATCCGGCCGCGCGGCAATTTGCGCCAGCGCCCGCATCTCACGCACAAAGCCGTCTCCGAAATTTTCGCGACGGTGGCTGGTCACCACGATCAGCCGGCGGGCGGGATCCAACCACGGCCACGGTGGTCCGTCTAAAGCGCCGGACTCCAGAGCGTCGCGCACGTACAGAACCGCGTCAATGCCGGTGTTGCCGGTGACGTGTATACGATCTTGGGAGACGCCTTCGCGAATCAGGTTCCCGGCCGCGCGGGTGGTCGGTGCAAAGTGCAGCGCCGCGATACGCGCGGTGAGCAGGCGGTTCATCTCTTCGGGAAAGGGCTGGTTCACATCGCCGGTTCGCAACCCCGCTTCCACATGGCCCACGGGAATACGTCGGTAGAAGGCCGCGAGCGCCGCCGTCAGAGTGGTCGTGGTGTCGCCCTGCACCAGGACCATGTCCGCCGATTCGACCGCCAGCACCGGCTCCAGCGCTTCCAGAATGCGTGCCGTGAGTCCTGAGAGCGTTTGCTGCGGACGCATGATGTCAAGATCGAGGTCTGGGGCTACGCCGAAGGCCTCCAGCACTTGATCCAGCATTTGGCGGTGCTGTGCCGTAACGCAGACGCGGACCGCAAACTCGGAGCGGACCCGTAACTCTCGAACGAGTGGGCAGAGCTTGACCGCTTCGGGCCGGGTGCCGAAAACGAATAAGACGCGAACGGCTTTCACGCCACCACGGTATCACCTGGTATGGTTGCGCACGCGCTTCGGCGGCGGCCGGTAATCACCGCTTCACCGCACCAATTCCGCAGGCGGGGCGCCACGGCCAGCACCGTGCGGTCCGCCGATTCCAGGCCGCCCAACAGGGAGCGCGCCCACCGGCGGGCGAATTTTCCGCGCAGAAGGCGCTTGCCCATCGCCAGCAGATTGTAAGCCTCCACGGAAAGATCGCCGAAATAGACAGCCAGTGCACGCAATTCGGATGGGGAAAGAATGACGTCCTCGCCCTGGTCGTCGGATTGGCGCGCCAGGGCGGCGCGGATCTTGCGCGCCCGGTTCAGCAGCGGATTGCGCCCCCAGGTCTCGCACAGCACCAGTCGCGCATCCGGCCGCATGATACGGGCAAGTTCCTTGACGGCGCCGGGGTACTTCAGCGTATGGTGCAGCGCGGCGCAGGCGAAGACCAGGTCGAATTCGCCGTCTCGAAACATGTCTAAGCGTGTCGCATCGGCAGCCACACCGCGGACGTTCACGGTGCAAGCCTTGGCCCGCTTGAGCCCTACCTCGATGGCCACGGGCGAAAGGTCGAGCAGTGTTACGTCAGCCCCTTCGGTCGCCATCCAAATGCCGAAATCCGCCGGCCCGCATCCGTAGTCGAGCACTGTCTTTCCGGCCAGCGGCTCGGATTCCAGTGCCCGGATGGCCGCGCGGTACAGAATCCGGCGCTCATAGAACGGGTGTTCCGGGTTATCGAGAATGGCTTCGAGCACGCTGCGATCGGTGCGCAGAGCGTGGTCCGGCAGGGAGAGGAACCGCGTGTAGCAGTCGTCGTAAAATGCGCGTTCTTGATCGGTGGTAATCACGAATTTCGGGCTCGGCTGCCCCCCAGGCATGGCCCATGCCAGTACCAGAACTTCGGCGCTAAGTTATTAAGAATCTGTCAATTGGATTAACTTCCGTGAATTGACAAAAACCCGGCAGCGCCACATAATCAAATCCAAAGGGCGCGGCCTGGCGCCGCCGTTTATCTAGCTTTGCATAATTCTACGCGTCGCGCTGCCTTCTACTTACCGGTTCCCGCACCTGCCCCCGGCAAGATTCCCGTGGCCCGCCTGGAAGGCTCCACGCTACAGCGGTTCAGCTTTGCGCTGCTGATCGGGTTTCTGTTCATGATCTTCAGCCGGATCTTCGATGTCCAGCTCTATTGGCTGCATTTGCCGGGCATCAGCTATCGGCTCATGGCTGTTTTCCTGTTCATGAGCGGCACGTTTCTTGTGGCCCTGCGCGATTCGATCGGCAAGTGTGTCGTCGGGTTCACGGCCTGCTTCCTGGCAGCTACCGCATTCAGCGTGTGGCGCATGGGCAGCCTGCAAACACTTACCGAACAGTGGCTGGTGGGCTGCGTTGCCTTCATGGCGACCGCTGCTTTAATCGCCGATTTTCGCCAATATGTGCGCACCGTCAAGACCGTCGCCTTAGCGGTTCTGGTTTTGACATTCATCTGCATTACGTTGGGAACCATGCAAGATGGCCGCCTCTTTCTGGAGCGGGGCCGTTTCTCCAATCCCAATGAAATGGCGCAGGCGCTACTGCTGGGCATGCCGTTCTGGTGGGCGATTCTTGGCAATTCCCGCTCCTTGTTCTTCAAGCTCTGCGGCGTAGGATCTATCGCCGCGATGATGTACGTGGTTGCGAAGACCGGCTCGCGCGGCGCTTTGATTTCGATCCTGGTGGTGCTGCTGTTCATGTTCCTGCGCGCTTCGGTGGTGGGCAAGATGCAACTGCTATTCGGCGCGGGCATGCTGCTGCTAATCGCCGTGCTGCTGCTGCCAGGGGGATTGCGAGCGCGTTATCGGACGTTCTTTACCACGGACGCGATGGAGCGGTCCGAGAACCCGGATGCCGATGCCGAGATGCTTGACCGGGCTATCAATTCCAGCAGCAACCGCATGGAACTCCTGATCCGCAGCCTGGTCCTTACGGCCAAACATCCCTTGCTGGGCGTGGGTCCCGGCATGTTCCCGGTCGCGGAAAACGACTTGGCAAGGTCGGAGGGAAAAAAGGGCGCCTGGCTGGGTACGCACAACAGCTTCACCGAAGTCTCCAGCGAGTGCGGCATCCCGGCCTTCCTGCTCTATTGCGCGATTCTTGTCTTGTCGTTCCGGAAATCGTACGCGCTTTATCGCCGCACGAAGGGCAATCCGGATTGGAAGGAAATCAGCACGCACGCCCTGGCTCTCAATTATTCGCTCATCGCCTTTTTTGTGACCGGCCTTTTCGTGCACGCGGCGTATACTTCGCTGCTACCCGTACTTTCCGGCTTGACGGTTTCGTTGATGCGTACGGCTGAGCCCTTCCTCGCCGCGGGGCCCACCGCTGAAAAGGAGCAGCCAGCCCTTTTCAAAACGCCCGCCTACCGCGGGCCACTCCCGCGTTTCTCACCCGCCAGGTCTTTATAGAATCGAAAAACGGCTTCCAGGTTTTGGTTCCCGGAGGCGGCGCTCTCGGAGCCAGCGTTTCCCGTACCAACTACGTGCCGGTCCGACGCGGGTTGCCGTAGCAGGCTTTCCACGGTCTGGCAGAGTGCTTCCAGGTCGGACTTCGGCACCAGATGTACCCCGGCCGGGCGCATACCGTTGTCGCTGGCAACTACGGGTGTGCCCAGGTGCAGCGCTTCTCTGACGGAAATGGAATCGCCGTCGTACCACGTGGTGCGCAGGAACAGCGTGCCCGCGCGAATGGCCTCCAGGGTGGTTTCGTGCGCGATGTCGCCGGAAAGTAGCAGGCTGGCGCGATAGGGCTGGTCTTCGATCAGTCTCCGGATGGCGGCCTCCTGGCTGCCTCCTCCGATGATGGCCAGGCCTATCCGCGGGAACAGAAACCGCAGTTTGCCCACGGCCTCTATCTGCATCGGCAAGTCGTACTCGGGCTCCAACCCGGATACGGTTACCAACATCGGATCGTGCTCGCGAAAGAATTTGGCGATCGGCTCGGGAAGGCCAGCTGCGCTCGCGACGGTGTCGATGGCGTGCGGCGCAATCAAGCGAATCCGGTCGGGGGCCACACCGAACCGTTGGAACAGGTCTGCCAGTTCCTGGTTTACGGCGATGATTCCGTCCATCCGCCGGAGCGCCACGCCGCGCAGGCTTCCCGGCTTCGCCCGCCGGCCGGCTTCCGAAGAAGGGTATCCGCCGGAATGAAAAGTAAACACCGTCTTTTTTCCTGGAATTGAAGAGCACAGCAGCATCACCCCGGCGTGCCGAAGCGAGAGATTTCCACCGACATGCAAATGAATCAGATCATAATTCAGTTGCAGCAGCAGCCGCATTACTCCCCAAGCCGTCTTCGGGTAGTAGACGTTGTCCTGCTCCTCCCGGCGGAAGCGCGTCAAATTAATGACGGGACAACCTATGCCTCGATCCAGCAAATACTTGCGAATGGCAACGAGATTGGTCTGCACGCCGCCATGCGGCGGAGGGTACGGACCCATTTGCAGAACATTCATGGAGCGAGGTGGTAGAAATGCCTTCCAACAGGCCGAAAAATCCGGCTAATTTACGATATGTACCTGTCATATTCCAGCACATTTTCTAGAAATACGCATGGGATAATAAAGCCGTGGAACCTTCCGCTGCCTCCCAGCAGCCTGCTCGCGTGGCCGTCTTGGGATTGGGATATGTAGGCTGCGTGACGGCAGCTTGCCTGGCTCGCCTGGGCCACCAGGTGATGGGAGTCGATCGCGACGAATTCAAAGTGAAGAGCGTGATGGCCGGCGAGGCGCCGTTTTACGAGCCGGGTTTGGCGGAGATGGTTCGGGAAAACGTGGCGGCTGGGAGGCTTTCCACTTCCACCGGTATCGCCGAGAGTCTCTCCGAAACGGATGTGGTGCTCATCTGCGTTGGCACGCCTTCAGCCAAGAACGGCAACCTGGGTTTGGAGCAACTACGCCGGGTGGTGGAAGAGCTGGCTGGATTGCTCGGGGAGCGGTCGCGGCCGCTGACGGTCGCCGTCCGCAGCACGGTCTATCCGGGGACTTGCGAGGAGGTGGTGATCGCCGCATTCTCGGGCTGCCGGCAGGTTTCCGTGGTTTCGAACCCGGAGTTTCTGCGCGAGGGAACGGCGGTGAAGGACTTCCTGCAACCGTCGCTGCTGGTGGTGGGCGGCACGGATGCGGCGGCCATGAAGCGCGTCGCGGGGCTCTACGCTGCATTGCCGGTTGAGCCCTGCCTGGTCTCGCTGCGCACCGCGGAACTCATCAAGTACGCCTGCAATGCGTATCACGCGTTGAAGATCACGTTCGCCAACGAGATCGGAACACTGGCCGCGAATCTGGGGATCGATGGGGCCGAGGTGATGGATACGCTCTGCCGCGACACCGGATTGAACATTTCGCCCGCGTATTTGAAACCGGGCTTCGCGTTCGGCGGATCGTGTCTGCCCAAGGATCTGCGCGCGCTGGTTTATCGCGCTTCGCGGCTGGATTTGAAATTGCCGTTGCTGGAGGCGGTACTGCCCAGCAACGAGCAGCATCTCGATCGGGCGCTCCAAATTCTAATGGACCTGCCTGCGCGGCGCCTGGGATTCTTCGGCCTGGCCTTCAAAGAAAACACCGACGATTTGCGCGAGAGCCCGGTGGTGGCGCTGCTCGAACAGTTGATCGGCAAGGGCCGCACGGTGCGCGTTTTCGATGCGCAGATCCTGCCCGACCGCATCTACGGGAGCAATCAGAGGTATCTGCTGGCGGCTATTCCTCACATTGGCAAGTTGTTCGATTCCAGCCTGGAGAAAATGCTGGCATGGGCCGACTACGTGGTGATCGCGCAGAAGCCTTCACCGGAATGCGCCAAGCTGATCGCCGACTCCGGCTTACCGGTGATGGACCTGGTAAACACGATTCCGGCTCCGCAACCTGTGGTGGAACCGACCGGCGCGTAGATGCCCTTCGAGGTTCTTACACCGGCTCATCGCGGAGCCCTGGTCGATTTCTTGACCGCCGCTTTCCACCTTCCGAAGACTGCTTCTTTCGTCGAGCCGCGGCTTTTGAACTGGAAGTACGATGAGCCGCGGCCCGACTGGCCGGGTTCCCGCAGCTTTGCCTGGATGGAAAACGGCGAGATCACAGCCCATGCCTGTTTGTGCCCGGTCACTTATCGGGAGGGCGATCGGGAGATCAAATGCAGTTACCTGATCGATTGGGCGGCTGGCCGCAAGTCTCCCGGAGCCGGCGTGCTCCTACTTCGCAAGCTGGCCTCTTCCTTCCAAGTGCTGCTGGCGATCGGCGGATCCGACGACACGCAGGAGATTCTGCCGAAGTTGGGTTATCGGCTCGCCGGGGAGATCGCCATTTTCGTAAGAGTGGTTCGTCCGTGGCGGCAATTTCGAACCGATCCCGTTCCCCGAGGCTGGAAAGCGCCGTTGCGGCTGGCGCGGAGCCTTCTCTGGAGTCGCGCTACCGCGCCTACGATTCCACCGAACTGGACTTTTGCGCCGCTTGCGGAGTTCGGTTCCAGCCACGCCTCGCTTTTTCGAGGCGGGTCCACCGAGCGAGTCCCGGAATTGATGAATTACTGGCTGCGCTGTCCTGCCGCGGCCGTGTCCGCGTTCCTGCTGAATGGCCCCGACGGAGTGTGCGGCTGGTTCATGTTGTCCCGCGTGGCCGGTTCGATGCGGATCGCCGACCTGCGGATCCACTCTGCCGACCCGGAGCAGTGGCGTGCCGCCTATGCCTTGGCCACGCAAGCCGCCCTGGCCGATGAGCAAGCCTGCGAGTTGATCGCCGCGGCGTCCACCCCGCTGGAACAAGAAGCCCTACGTCGCAGTGGATACCGATTGCACCACACTGAGCCGGTCTTCCTGCTTGACCCAGGGAGTCTGCTGATTGGGCACGCGCCTCTCGACATCGCTCCTATCGAAAGCGACCTGGCTTATCGGACGATCTACACGTGAAAGCCCGTGGCGCAGCGGGCGAAATAATCCCGAGCGTAACCCGGATCGACGCCAATGCGCCGCAGCAGGAAAGGATCATCTCCCACGCCATTGACACCCGATTCGGTAGTTACCGCCGTTTCAAAACCGGCTTGGCGCACCGCATCCACGGCCTCTCTGCTAATGTCGCGCTGCGATCCGTTGGGGTAGCAGAAGTGCCGCACCGGCGATGCGAGCGCGTCTTCGATGCGGCGTTTCGATCCGGCAATCTCGGCGTTCAATTCCGCATGCGAGGTCAACCGTGATAACACCGGATGAGTGCGTGTGTGCGCGCCGAATTCGACGCCCTTGCGGGCCATGAGGCGCACGTCGTCCCACGCCAGCGGCTCGCACCCTGGGGGGGCTGGTCGGGAATCTGAACCTGAAGCCACTCCGGGAGCCGCGCCAGCCATGCCAGCCGCTGCTCATTGGGCACCAACTTCAGCGCTTCGCATGTTTCCCGAGCCGCGCTCTTCCGCTGCTCTTCCGTCGCCTAGATCGAATTGCCGCACTTCCGCATCGCCCACTTCGATGCGAACCTGCCGCAGGTTGGAGTGCTGGAACGCATAGCGGACCTGGTCGACCCAGAGCCAAAGTTGGCGGTCCAGAAAATCGGTGACCACGTAGACAGTGACGGGAATTCCGTGCGACGAAAAGACCGGGTAAGCGATCTCGAAAAAATCGCGGTGGCCGTCGTCGACGGTCACCACCACGGAGTTCGGCGGAAGCGGCTCGCGGGTTTTCAGATGATTCGCTGCCGCTGTCAACGAGAGCGGTCGGTAATGGTCGCGCAAGTGGCGGCACTGCGCCTCCAGCCCCTGGGCCTCCGGAAATCGGTGGTACATCAGAATGCGCAAACTATTGCGGTTCAGCCGCCGTGCTACCGACAGACCACCGGCGCGATGGAGCAACCAGCGGGCGGCGGGCCAGCGTCCAGGCATTTCGGTCCACTATACCAGCGCCTGGGATTTGCTACACTGATTTGTCAAGTACCTATAACTCCTTATACTTATTGCAGTATCGGGTGACTGCCTTTGCGCTTGGCGCTTCTCCAGATCAATCCCACGGCGGGAGACTTAGATGGCAACTCTTCGCTGATCGTCCGCGCCGCCCGCACGGCGCAATCACTAGGCGCGGACTTGGTGGTTACACCGGAGTTGGCCCTCATGGGCTACCTGCCGCGTGACCTCCTGATGAGTAACGGATTCGTCCGACGCGGTTGCCAAGCCCTGAGCCGCCTGGCGTCCCAGTTGCAAGATGGACCGCCACTGTTGGTGGGTGTCGCTACTCCCAATCCGTCCGACCTGGGGCGACCCTTGTTCAATAGCGCGGTGCTACTGGCGGATGGCGCGGTGGGGGCGGCATTCCACAAGACGCTGCTGCCGACTTACGACGTCTTCGATGAGGACCGCTATTTTGAGCCGGCAGCGACTCCGCAACTGCTGGAGTTGAACGGGCTGCGGCTGGGCGTGAGCATCTGCGAGGATGCGTGGAATGATCGCGATTTCTGGCAGCGGCGGCGCTACCACCACGACCCCGTTGAGGTGCTGGCGCAAGCCGGCGCGGATGCCATCGTCAATCTTTCGGCCTCGCCTTTCCAAGCCGGAAAGCAGCTCTTCCGCGAGCAAATGCTCGGACACATGGCCCAGAAGTACGGCTTGCCCATAGCCTACGTGAACCAGGTGGGCGGCAACGATGATTTGATCTTCGACGGGCGGAGTTGCGCGTTCGATGCACAGGGCCGCTTGTGCGCGCGCGCCAAAAGCTTCGAGCAGGACGTCCTGATGGTGGATCTCGCCGGCGGAATTGGCGACATTGCCGATGATGATTTCGGGCTGGAGAGCGAGATCTGGCACGCCTTGGTGTTGGGCGTCCGGGACTATGTCGCGAAGACGCGGTTCCGGCAAGTGCTGCTAGGGCTTTCGGGCGGGATCGATTCGGCGCTGACGGCTGCCATTGCCGCCGAGGCGGTCGGTCCGGAAAACGTGCTCGGCGTGATGATGCCCTCCTGTTATTCCAGCCAGGGCAGCGTGGACGATTCCGTCGACCTGGCGCGCAACCTCGGAATTCGCACGCTCACTCTGCCGATCGCGGACATCATGAAAACTTATGACGCGACGCTGGAGGGTGCTTTTCAGGGATTCCAGCCGGATGTCACCGAGGAGAATATCCAGTCGCGCATTCGCGGCAATCTCCTGATGGCGCTTTCGAACAAGTACGGCGCGCTGCTGCTGACCACCGGGAACAAATCCGAAATGTCGGTGGGATACTGCACGCTGTATGGAGACATGAATGGCGGATTGGCGGTGATCGCGGACCTGCCGAAAATGATGGTCTACCGCGTGGCACGCTCGCGTAACCGGCGCCGTCCGGATATTCCCGCCGAGATTCTGACCAAGGCGCCGTCGGCCGAGTTGCGGCCTGGGCAAACCGATCAGGACAGCCTGCCGCCTTACGATGTGCTCGACCAGATTCTGGAGTTGCACATCGAGCAGTGCCAATCGGCGGACGAGATTGTGGCGCAGGGCTTCGAGGAAGAAACGGTGCGGCGCGTTTTGCGGATGGTGCGTATCGCGGAGTTCAAGCGCAAGCAGGCCGCGCCCGGTTTAAAGGTTACTTCCCGCGCCTTCGGCACAGGCTGGCGTATGCCGATCGTGCGGCAGGAATAGGAACGCATGAAACTATCGATCATTGGATTGGGAAAACTGGGCGCGCCCATGTCGGCGGTAATGGCACACAAGGGCCACACCGTCGTAGGCGTGGACGTGAATCCGGCTTACGTGGCGGCGATTCAGCAGGGACGCGCGCCCGTGAACGAGCCGGGATTGCCGGACATGATCCAGGCGAACCGCGCACGGCTTTCCGCTACCACGGACTGCGAAGAAGCCATCCTGGCGACGGAGGCCACGTTTATCATTGTGCCGACGCCGTCCGGTCCCGATGGCAGGTTTTCGATGCGTTTCGTGATAAGTGTCGCGGAGAAGATCGGCGCTGCCCTTCGCCGCAAGAAGAGCTGGCATTTGGTGGTGCTCTCGAGCACGGTTATGCCAGGATCTACCGGTGGTCAGTTACTGCCGTTGCTGGAAGACGTTTCGGGTAAGCGTTGCGGCGAGGATTTCGGCCTTTGTTACAACCCGGAGTTCATTGCCCTGGGCAGTGTGATTCGCGACATGCTGAATCCGGACATGATCCTGATCGGCGAATCCGACCAGCGCTCCGGCGACCTGCTGGAGGGCCTCTACCAGGGAGTGTGCGAGAGCCATCCGCGGATACAGCGCATGAATTACGTGAACGCGGAACTGACCAAGCTGTCGGTGAATACATTTGTGACGACGAAGATTTCGTACGCCAATATGCTGGCGCAAGTTTGCGAGACGTTGCCGGGCGCCGATGTGGACGTGGTGACATCGGCCATCGGTTGCGACAGCCGCATCGGGCAGAAATATTTGAAAGGTGCGCTGGGATATGGCGGCCCTTGTTTCCCGAGGGACAACGTGGCGTTTTCGGCGCTGGCGCGGGCCAATGGCGTGCCGGCACTGCTAGCAGAGGCTACCGACCAACTGAACCGGCGGCAAGTACCGCGCCTGGCGGAATTGATCCTCTCGCGGCTGCCGGAAGGTGGGACGGTGGGAATTCTGGGGCTCGCCTATAAGCCGGACACGGACGTGATCGAGGAATCGCAGGGACTGGAACTGGCAAAGCGGCTGCAGGCGGCCGGGGTGAGGGTGGTGGTCTACGACCCGGCGGCGATGGAGAATGCGCGGCGGGAGTTAGTGCCCGGAACGAACTTTGCGAATAGTACGGCCGACTGCGCGCGCCAGGCGGATGTACTGGCGATTACAACGCCTTGGAACGAATTTCGTAGCCTTGGTGCAGATGATTTCAAGCCGGGGGTCGCTGTGGTGGATTGCTGGCGAATCCTGCCCGCGCAAGTTTCGGAAAGATTGACAGGCTATCAGACGCTCGGAACATTCCGGCGGCCGGAAGAGGGCACCGGAACAAGGAATGAAGCGCGCCGCGCCGAAGTTGCCACAGCTCGCACACTCTAGAAAAGATGCTTGCGAATCCACGGTCCGGCTCCGCCCTGGACAGCCGTGCGAACTACTGTTTCCGCATCGTACGGAGCTTCAATCATGGAGACCGAAGGGTGTCCAGAAATCTCGACCACGGCTGCGCATGCTACTGCAGAACGGTGGCGGGATTGTCCTACCGAGCCGGGGTTAAGCCATAAGCGCGGTCCGTGTTCGATCAACATCGGCCGGTGCGTCTGCCCGAAGGCTATCAAATCGAAAGAGAATTGTTCCAGTTGTGGGAGCAAGCTCGAATCAGCGTAGAGGTAATCTTCCAGGGGCCGCCAGGGACTACCGTGACACAACAAAGTTGCGCAACGATCTGCGCCGCCAAGGAACCCACCCCAGAGCAGCGGCAACCCGGCCAGCCACCGCCGGTGCTCGGAGTCGATTACACGGTCAGCGTACTCAATACCGAAACGAACGGACTCAGGCGCACTCTCCGGGCAGCCGGCCATCAAGAAGTCATCATGATTGCCGCGAATGCACAGGAAATCGCGCGCGCGAATGAAATCCAGGACCTCATTCACCTGACAGTAGTAGCCGATGAGATCGCCGAGACAAATCCGCAGGTCGGCCTCCTGAATGACGCTTTCGAGCGTCTTCAGCGCCTCGAAATTGGCGTGAATGTCACTGAGAATGACGGCGCGCACAGGCATCCATAATGGTTCGTGCGCTATCTTCCAGCGCATAGAGTGGACAGTAGTCGATCATTTCGCGGGCCCGGTCAATCGAAATATCCCAGGCGAGGGATTCTTCCGGGTCGGGAGTCCCGGAAAAACGAATCTCTGAGCGCGAATCACACACCTGAACGCAGAGCTTGGCAAGATCCAAGTTCGAAATGCTGCGGCCGGAACCGGTATTCAAGATACCGCGTACCTGAGGCCGCGCGATGCAGCCTGCCACCGCGGAGGCAACATCTCGCACGTCGACGTAATCCTGCCGCCGGGTCCCTTGCCCGGCAAGTTCGATGGGCTGGCCGTCGAGCGCACGGCGAATAAACACCGGGAGAATCCGGTTCGCAGGCATTGCCGGACCGATGGGTGCGGTGACACGCAGCGAGACGCATGGGATTCCCTGGTTCGAGGCTATGCTCATCACATGTTCGCCGAAGAGCTTCGAAGCATGATAACTGGTGGCCGGAGCGGCCGGATGATTCTCCGTGATCGGCAGAATGCGCGGTGTCCCGATCACTCCAATACTGGAGATATTAACGATGGGAACGCCGCCCCACCGCATGGCCAGCGCAACTATCTGCTGGGTTCCCAGGCAGTTGGTTAAAGATATCGATGGGGCAGCCACGCTCTTGTCCAGCGACGCACCGGCATGCACGATGCAATCGCAGAATGGCACGGAACTCGCAACCTGCTCGACGAACGATTCGGTGCCCAATTGCGCGCAGACGCTTTCCGTGCAGCCATCGGCGGCGGGTTGGCGGCTGAGCCTGACCACTGCGTGACCTTTTGCCAGGAGATGAGCACCGATGGCGCTTCCTATTAATCCGGTGATGCCTGTAACTAAGACCCTCATCTATCGTTGCCGTAATCCTCAAGAACGTGTGGGAAACTTCGCGGGGAGTCGAGCTCCCCGGTCTTCCGAAGCAGGTCGACAGGCTCGCTCGAGAGGTACAACTCGTTCCAATATCGGGTGGCCATTCCCTTCTCAATCACCGGCAGGTCACGAGCGGGTTCGTTCAAGATATAGTGCCGAAGGCATGCTTCGACATCGTTGAATCCCAGCCGCGCCCGGATTGGCGTGGTGCCAGAGAAACGCAGATTAATTTCGAAGCACACGGAGTGCAGGCCGACTCGGCGCATTTGCAGGTTGCAGGGGCCAAACGGACGCAGCTCCCGTGCGATTGCGATTGCTTCCTGGCGCACATCGGGGAACGAGCCCGCTTCGGCGCGAACGGTTGTTCCTTCCAGGAGCTCACGGCGTAGCGTGATGCAGCCGCGCACCGCTCCAGAGGAGTCGCTAAAACACGCCGCAGTGTATTCGTGGTCCGGCGTGCCGAGATACTGCTCGATCACGTACGAATCGTGGCGCACGAACCGATCGAGTTCCTCCCGATTGCGGATGACCACCACCCCTTCCGAGCTCTTCCCGCACCGGGGCTTGCCGATCAGGGGGAATCCAACAGCAAGGGTGAGCCGCTCGACGGCTTCCTGGTCCGCGGCGGCCGCGAAGAGCGGGTAGTGGAGTCCGCGGTCCCTAAGCCATTCGCAGGTTCTGAGCTTGTCGTTGGCAATCGCCAACTGGTCTGGAGCGCTGACAATCGGAATCGCGCCGGTTTCCTGGCGAATCAATGGCGCATTCCGGGCCAGCACATCAAGAACGGGTTCCACTCCTGACAGGATCGCGGCAATTCGCTCCTTTTTACAGACCTCGATAAGCCACGGAATAAACCCTGGGTCCCCGGCGCGGGGTGAAATAAGAGCACGGTCGACCGTGAAAAGCCCAAAAGCGGTGGGCGAGATGCATGCGCCGACCACGCGGCACGGAAGCGAACTAATTGCCAACGCCTTCAGGATTCCCTGGCTTACGTTGCCTCCGACACCTAGCACCAGGATGTTGACCTTGTCGCTCATTCCCCGCCGAACCCGGAACGCTACAATATAGCACCACAATCAGTGGAGCTACTGTCTCATCCTCGCCAGTCACCGTTCGTGCTGGATAAGAACTTCCCATCCACCAGTGAATGTGTAGTTGCTCCCGAATACCCACCACGGGGCCTTCAGCGTGTAAGCGGCAATCGTTCTGAGGAAATGTTCGGAAAAACTGGTTTCGACTAACGACGGCCGGCTGCGAACAATCCGCCACTCCGACGTCGCTAGACCGAGCGTGTTTATGACGTTCTCCCAAAACGCCTGGCCGAGGTCATGAAAATGGGCAGGGAAAGTAAAATCGATGGCGATCCCAAAGCGCTTGAGCATCCGTAACAAGGGAACCACAGTGGGCGTCCGGGCGTAGAAGTAGCCGCCATGTACCAACGATCGGAGCAGCCTCCGTGTGACATCCGCCGGCTCGGGTAAGTGCTCGAGAATGCCGCTTGCGAGCACGACATGAAATCCCGGCCCGGACGAAATCTTCGTCAGGTCCGGTTCGTGCACCAGTGAAATCCGCGGGGATTTGGGAGTCACAAGCTGGGCGTTGTAATCGACAACCGTGATAGCGGCCGCGGCGCCTGTCCGTTCAGCCACAATTCGCCCGACCGCCTCCCCAATGGATCCGTCGCCGCCACCGAAATCCAGCACACGTACGGTGGAACCGGCTGCATCGATCTGCACACCACGACAGATGTGCCTCGCAAACCGTTCCGGATTACCGCATGTGACGAGACTTTCCTGCGTTTCTGAGTAGTACGTTGCGTAATATGCGTCTATTGCTGATGCCGTCGCCACCCTGGACGAAGAAATGCCATGGCACCCCGGGCAGGATAGCAAGTAAACGTCGGGGCTCTTCTGCAGCGCCAGCACACGTTTGCGCTCGCCCGAATACCCGCACCACGAACAATTGCGGCTCTCGCCAAGAAGTTGGTCCTGGCTGAGAAACTTGCCCACATGGTAGGCAGTGGCGCTAATCATTGCGATGCTTCAGTTGATTATACGGCACCCTTGCGCGACTCAGTAATGCCAGGCGCCGAGGTTCCAACATACGGCGGTCGGTTCTATCGCGCGCGAGTCGCCGTGGTCTCGCGGATAGCGTATGGCGGCCTGTCCAATAGCCGGAAATGCATGCGCGCGAGATATTCTCCAATCACTCCTAGGGCAAATAGTTGAGCACCTGAGAAAATCGCGATTACTGACGCAAGAAATGTAAAACCAGGGACAGTCGTGCCCCGAAGGAGGTACCAAGTTGTGACAAACGCAAGGACAGCTATACCCAATAGCGTGAACGTAAATCCAACATAACCTGCAAGGCGAAGGGGCAAGGTACTGAAGCCGGTAATCATGTTAAGAGCGTGCGTGGCTAGCTTCATGAAGGTGTAGTTCGATTCCCCAACCTTTCTCGGTTCGTGCCGCACATACACGAAATCGAATTGGGACGTGCCCCACGTGAGAAGCGTGTCAATGGAGACGAAGGGCCCTTGGTAAGCGGCAAATGAATCTCGAAGATGAGTTCGAAAGGCTCGAAAAGCACTAACGTGCTGAGCGGTCTCGGCGCTCATCACGGTTTTGAGGGCGAGTTTTGTGACGCGTGAGGCGAGGTCGCGCCAGAAACCGTGTTGTTGTTTTTCCGGGTACCCATACACTACATCCACACCCTTTGAGAGTTTGCTAAGGAGTTTCGGAATTTCTTCAGGCGGATTCTGAAGATCGTCATCAAGAGTGACGATGCCCTCGCCGGACGCTTGGCGGATGCCACACAATAGCGCATTGTGCTGGCCATAATTCCGCATCAGATTGATTCCACGGATACGCGAATCGCCCTGTGACAGGTCTAGAATCTGGTCCCAACTTCCGTCGCGGCTGCAGTCGTTGACAAGGATGATTTCGTATTCAAGCGACATTGCGCCGAGGACGGATCCCAAGCGGCGAATCAGTTCACTCAGCGTAGCTTCCGAGTTGTACACGGATACGACAATCGAGACGGACATCAAGTTCCTCCGTGAAGCCTGCGATCGAGCGCTGTGGGCGGTGATCATTAGGAATCGGACATTGTAGCACCGGCAAGGCAACCCGCCGAAGCAAAGCTCCTCCTACGACAGTGCCCCCCATCCTCGCATGATGCGATTACTTGGACCCAATCAAGAGAAGATACTCATGACAGTGCCACAAACGAAATTGCTCCTGATGAACGATCCGTGTGTGCCGGGCCACGACATTCAGGAGAGCGGTCTTAGTTCTTGGATTGGATCCGCGATCGAGGGACCAGAAGACTCGACCCGGCCACCAATACGGATTCCAGAGTGGATCGAAGAAGAGCAAGCGGCCGCCCGGGCGGAGGATACGCGAAGCTTCCACGACCAGCCGCTCCAGTTGGGAATCTGTTAAGTGATGGGCCACCGCAGTGCAAAGTACCAGGTCCATACTGCCACTGATCACCGGCGCCATCGTCGCATCGCCTAGTATCGCCAGGGGCTTCTTGGACCGCTTGCGGAATTGAATCAGTTTCGGCATCTCATTATCGAGGCAAAAATACAGGCAATCGGAGGAAAGCAGCGCTTGGGCGCGGCCCGTTCCGCCTCCCAGATCAATGACAGTGTGATAAGCCACGGTGCCCAGTACTTTTGCAAAGTGGCGATATACTAATTTGATGCCTAACACCGTCTGAATCAGATCGTACACGCGCCCGTTGGATGCGATTTTGTGGAGGGACTTAAGTAACATGGATAGGACGCCCGTTTTCCATTGCCACCATCATGGGAGTGCTAACCGCGGCAGGTAGCGCCTCGATCGCGGAGATTCCTCCAATACCTTTCAGGATCCGGTATATCTGTGATAATCTGCCGCTGTGGCGTGCGGCAAACTTATCATCGGACTCCAGCCGCTTTAGAGCGTCCGCCATTGTTCCACCGCGGAAATCGGCACTCAAGCCATTGGCGCGGGCTAAACGCTTCAAGTCAAAGTAAGTGACGAAATTCAAGCTGCGCCATAAACTGTCTCCAGTTATGCGTCGTGGCAGTAAGAGGCTGGTAGCCCGGGGAAACAAGGGGATCAGCGGGAGCCCGTAATGAGGCTCGTAGGGAAAGATATAGTTAGGGCAGGTGTGCCACATACGGCCCCCGGGAGCCAGGACAGACGCCATGCCGCGCATCGCTCCTGTCAGTTCCGGTATGTGCTCCAGGACGTTGACGGAGAAGATGAATTGAAAGGCCCCGTGTTGGTCCGGGCACAACTCTTCTGCCCGGATGTGCAGAATGGGCAGGTCCGTCCCCGTCTCTTCCAACACCACTCCCTGGATCTGCGCCATGAAGTCAAAGCCAGGTGCTGAGGGCTCCAGCGCGGTAATATTGTGGCCCTGCAGGCGTAAGTAGGAGCTCAACATCCCGAGGCCGGCGCCCACTTCCAAAATCCTGCCCCCGGCTGGCAACTGCGTCGCAATCAAGTTCGATCCGTACCGGCACTCGGCCGCATAGGTATTGAGAATGGCCGCCGTTCGCTCCCGATCGCTGCCCGTGCGTTCCACGATGTTTTTCAGAACGGGTTCGAGGTGTGCCACATACGGCCTCCGGGAGTCAGGACAGACGCCATGCCTCGAATCGCTCCTGTCAGGTCGGGTATGTGCTCCAGGACGTTGACGGAGAATATGAATTGAAAGACCCCATGCTGGCTTGGACACAACTCTTCCGCACGGATGTGCAGAGTGCGTATGTCCGTTCCTGTTTCTTCCGACACCACCGCTTGAATCGCCGCCATGAAGTCGAAGCCGGACGTGTAGGGTTCGAGGGCGGTAATATCATGGCCCTGCATGTGTAAGTAAGAACTCAACATTCCAAGGCCTGAGCCCACTTCCAAAATCCTGCCCCCAGCGGGCAACTGTCTCGCAATCAATTGCCACCCGTACCTGCACTCGGCCGCATAGGTATTAAGAATTGCCGCCGTTCGCTCCCGGTCGCCCCCGGTGCGTTCGGTGAGTTTACTCAGGACGCGCTCAGATGTCAGGATCGCTAGGTGCTCATCGACCGTACGCGGCCTTGGGGATTCAGGCATTATGTAGAATGGTACCGCTACAAAACCCGTTCCGTGTCAGGCGTTTTTGCGCGGAGCCCGCGGGCGGCCGGCCACTGCGAACGGCACATTAACGACTGGATGAAGAGAAACGCCAGGAATCAACCCCGGACCCGATCCGGCAAGGCGCCAGCGAAACCGGGATCTCGCTTGATGACTACTGCTCAACCCAAGGGGCCGGCGAGCGGCGGCGCTCGAACAGTTGCGTCTGAGCCACAACCTGTAACGTCTGGCGATAGTGCCGCTAATCTTGTGGTGCCTTTTCCACTTCGATTGAAATCAACGCTGGCCATGTTGGCGCGAGTCCTGGATCCGTACCTCATCGTAATTCTGATCATTCCTGTTCTTGGTATTACTTCGGGACACCAGTGTTGCCTTTACTCCTGTGGGTTACATCGCCCCCTGGGTCTATTTAGGGTTTTTTCACAATTTGATCTTATATAAGAGCGTACTGTTTCCGCTAACCTACTACGGAAGCCGTTTGTCATGGGTCTTGCCGGGATACTTAGCCAACAGACTGTTCTCACCCCTCACTGCCAACTACGTTTTGCATCTGGGCGTATTCTATCTCGCAACAGTGTCGCTGTTTTTTACGCTCAAGCGTACAGTCGATCGGAGAACAGCGCAGTTGGCCGCGATCGCCTTCGGGTTTCTTAACTCTCTTTGGATTGCGATTGGCTGGGATTATGTGGATGGAGTAGGAATCGCATATTATCTGCTTACGACTGCAGTATTGACTTACACCGCGAACGCTAAAGACGAGCGCATAGGTTTGGTGCTGGCCGGCGCGTCTTACGCCGCGCTCATATACTCTAACGCCAGCTGGGTGATGTATATCGTATTCTTCCCTGCCCATTATTTCATTCGCAGAAGGAGCAGCCGTAACAACAGCTTGGTAGCCGATGCTCTTGAGGTTCGTGATGTGGTTTGGAACCGGAGTCCAGTTGGTCACAGCTCCATTGTGCCTCAGTAACTACAAAATTTCGGGTTACTCGTGGTTTTATTCTCCCTCGGTGTCATATGGTCAGAGCGCTGCTTTCAAGCCGAATCCCTGGCGGGCGCCCGACTTGTCTTGGCTCGGAAGCGCGCAACGTGGCTGGTACTACCCGTCATAACCCTGCTCGTCTGCGTTGTCGCCGCCGCTGTCCGCTCGGCAGTAGACTGTTTTCCAAGCGTCATCGTGGCTTCTGCCGTCTTTCTGGGGCAATTTCGTTTTTCTGGCTGCCCTGCTGACAGCGCTGGAATTTAGGGCTTTAGCAACACTGGAGTTTTTCTATCTACGCGAGTTATCTGATTACCACCCGCGTTTCTGGTTCTAGGGTCTTGGACTTTTCGTGGGTGCCGCAAGGTTCACGCAGAAGTCATACTGGCTGCCTGGTGCCCGTTGCCCTGCTACTTCTGGCTATCCCCTGGTGGGATGTGAGCCGCGGTTTGGCCGGGCTATTGGCGAAGGGCCACCCCTCTTGGTTGTTATTATTCGTGTGAGCAGGGCTGCTGGCGGCAACGCTTTTTCCGGGTCGCAGAGCGCTCCTGATGATCTCGTTTGTGGCATTCGGCGTTCTTAATGTCTATCTTGAAGCGTCCGGCGCTGCACCGGTCAGCTCAGGAAGAGATCCCTACATGCGTATTGTTCAGGGCCTAGAGCATCGAGAAGGTTCGGCTGGAGCCCATCGAGCTTGGTTTTGGTTTGACCTTCAGGAGCCGTACGGGAGAGAATTCGACTCTCTAAATTCCACCTGGCTCTGGGGCTACACCGGACTCAGTCGAGCGTTTCCCGCCTTGCCGCGCGATCCGAGTCTCCCGCCTGGAGAACTGATTGTCGTTCCCTCGAGCCGTGGCGGCGTGCTCATGCCGGCGCAGCAAGCGTTTTGAGAAAAGATCTGGGGCTCCGCCTAAAGGCTGAAACCCAAATCCGCTACGGCACCGGCGGGTATACCCTCTCCTTTCTCGAGGTGGTGGCCAATCCCGGAAACGTACGCCCATTGGCGCTCTTGTTGGACCGGAAGACCCGGTTGTGGCGATTCTCAATTCCAGCAGGTGGAGAAGCGGATCCCGTGCTTCCTCTGGAGAAGTGGACGAACGACGACCGGCCCGAATCAACCAGCCGGATAGATCATCTGCCCTACGGCCTGCAGGTCACGGCTAACACGGCGGGTTCGAAATACAACGTCATCTACGGCCCGCTCGAGGCCCCGGTCGATGGCAGTTACCTCTTCAGTTTGAAGATTCGGCAACCGTCGGGCCCACTCAGGTTCGGCGTGCTGGATGGCGACAAGAGCCGTTGGCTGGTGGAAAACCCGCTTTCCCGCGTCGAAGGCGCTAATGAGTATCAAGACTGCTCTTTGCATCTTGCAGTCGGTCAGCAATTCTGGCTGGCTGCGGCCGCTACGCCACAATCCGCCTCCCCCGTGAGCTTCGTCATTCAGGAAGTCAAAGCCTACCAGTACAAAGAGTGACTACAACCCCGTCGCCCGTTGCGTTTTACTGATCGACGTACTCCACGCCTCAAACTCCTGCAAGGCTGAGATCACCCGCATCTGTTCTTCTTCCGCGAAGCCATTGTAAAAGGGGAGCCGCAGCAGACGGTCACTCACGTCCTCTGTTACAGGGCAGTCGCCTTCCTTTCCTCCAAACTTCCGACCCATTTGTGAAAGGTGCAGCGGTACATAATGAAAGACGCTGTAAATCAGACGTGCTTTCAAATGTTCGATCAATGCCTGTCGGTCATCTACAGAAGGAAGCAGAAGATAGAACATGTGATAACTCTGATCGCAATGCGAAGGAACCACCGGTAGCCGCACCGAATGCTCTGCCGCCCACCCGGCCACATTCTCGAAGTAGAATTCCCAAGCCCTTTTGCGATCGTTCTGAACTTGATCCAGGGCTTCGATCTGGGCATACAAGAAGGCAGCCAGTAAATCGGACGGAAGATAGCTTGATCCGACATCCACCCAAGTGTACTTATCAACCAGTCCGCGGAAAAAGCGGCTGCGGTCGGTGCCTTTTTCGCGGATTACCTCGGCGCGGTCGAGATAGGCCGGATCGTTTACCAATAACGCACCTCCCTCGCCGCATGTGAAATTTTTGGTCTCATGAAAGCTCAGAGTGGAGAGGCAACCGAAGGTGCCCAGATAGCTTCCCTTGTACTTACCGAACAAACCGTGAGCGTTATCCTCCACAATCCGGACGTTACGCCTGCGAGCGATTTCAGTGATCGTATCCATCTCGCAGCCGACTCCGGCATAGTGCACGGGCACGATTGCCGCAGTCCTGTCCGTGATCAGTTGCTCCAGTTTCGATTCGTCCAGGTTCAGAGTGTCCGGCCGGATATCTGCAAATACAGGGCGGGCGCCGCGCAGCACGAAGGCATTAGCCGTGGATACGAAGGTGAACGAAGGCACGATCACCTCATCGCCGGGAGAGAGATCCAGCAAGATCGCCGCCATTTCCAGGGCGTGGGTACAGGAAGTGGTAAGCAACACTTTCCGAACCTTCAGGACGTCTTCCAGCAGTGCCTGGCACTTCCTGGAAAAGGGTCCGTCGCCGGAAATCTGCATATTCGCGACGGCGGCAAGCATGTAGTCGATCTCGTTGCCAGTCAGCCGGGCGCGATTAAAGGGAATCAGAGTCATCCGGCGCCTTCCATTCCCGCAAACCATAAGGGCTGCGGCCTGTTCTCTGCTGTGACGGTTGGGAAATACGCCCGACTCCGGCGCGCTGCGCGAGCCCGCAGGCAGGACTGTCGGTTGAGGCTCATCGTGAGGGCAAAATATTCTTGAAGTATGGTCAAGTTTAACCTAGCGGTGAAGGCAGGTGCAATGCGCTCCGAGCTACCCGCCAGACGTCCACGACCGATACAATATGGAATGCCGGCAGGAATCCTTCCGCGGCAATCAGGCAGAAGCCCCGGGCCCGCAGGCCGAAACACGGCAGTATCTATCAACGGAACAAGATCTGGTGGATCAAGTACTATTCGAGAGGGCAGCCCGTCTACGAACTCTCGCTCCATCCGACCCGAAGATGCCGAGCGGCTTCTGCGGAAACGTCTCGGCGAGATTGCCACCGGAGCTTACCGGGGGACCGGGGTGGAGCGCACCACCCTGAATGACTTGTTCGATCTTGTCGTGGCTGATTACCAAGAGACCGGGACGCGGAGCCTTGACGACGTGCTTTCCAGGCTAAAGCTGCATCTGCGGCCGCGGCTGGGAAAACTGAGAGCTGTGGATTTCGGTTCCGCTGATATTCGCCAGTACAAAGCTGCCCGCAAGGCGCAGAGCGCGGAGCCGGCCACAATTAACAGAGAACTCAGTATCCTGAAGCGTGCGTTCAGTTTGGGCTCTCGTCATGACCCTCCCCTGGTGCACCAAAATCCGCCGATTGAGAAGATACCCGAGAACAACGTCCGGACAGGGTTCTTGGAAAAGGCGGATTACGACCGCCTTCTTGCGGAGCTTCCGTCGTATCTCAAGCTTCCGCTCGTCCTTGCCTATCACACCGGTTCCAGCCTCGGCGAAGTGATGTCCATTCATCATTCTACTTTTTCAATTGATTCAGGGTGCCTGCGGGTAAGGGCCCGGAGCCAGTGCGAGTCTAATGGGGTCCCACACTCTCATTCCTTCTTCTTGATTCGGATGGCAGTTCTGGGGGTGGCCTAATCAGCTCGAACTAGCGCTCTTTGAAAGGCAATCGCCGACATTTACACCATCTCACGGATCTTATCCGCCACGATCGTCTCGAGGATCTTCCGCCGGTCGGGGGTTCCCTTGGAGAGCGATTCGATGAAGTGGGCTGTCTGCTTGGCGGTTACTTTGGGCGGCATGGGCGGTTCATTAGGGTCGACCAGCGCTTCGATCAGCACGGGGCCGGGTGTCTGCAGAGCGCGATCAAGGGTTGCGCCGCATTCGCCCGGTTCCTCAATGGAAAACCCGACTCCACCGCACGCCTGTGCGAAACTGCTGAAGTTGATCGGCGTCAGATCGCAGGCATACTCCGGGTTGCCGAGAAATACCATCTGCTCCCAACGGATCTGACCGAGGCTGTTGTTCTTCATAATGAGAATCTTGATGGGCAGTTTATATCGCACAGCAGTCACAAACTCGGCCATTAGCATGCTGAAACCGCCATCGCCCACGATGCCCACGCACAGCCGGTCCGGGTATGCGACCTGCGACGCGATGGTGTATGGTAGGCCGCAGGCCATCGTCGCGAGGTTGCCCGAGATGGTGTGCATCTGGCCGCGTTTCACAGGCACATGTCGCGCCCACCACGTGGCGATGGTTCCTGAATCGCAGTTGACAATCGCGTTCGCCGGCAGACGCTTGCCGAACTCCGCGGCCACCACCTGCGGCTTCAGCGGCTTGGTGGCGGCGCTTTCCTGCTGCTCCATGAGCTTCTTCCAATCGCGCATTTCCGACTGTATCAGCGAAAGAAACGTCCGGTACTGGTTGCCATGCAACAGTGGAAGCAGGGCTTCAAGCGTGCCGCGGCAATCCCCCACCAGGCCCGCCTCGACGGGATAGCGCAACCCGATGCGAACCGGGTTGGAATCGATCTGGACTCCGCGTGCCTGGCCGGGCTTGGGCATGAATTCGATGTAGGGGAAGGAACTGCCGGCAATCAGGAGGGTATCGCATTGTTCCATCGCATCCTGCGACGGCTTGGTGCCGAGCAAGCCGACGGACCCAGTCGTATAAGGGCTGTCATCCGGCAGCGCCGCTTTGCCCAGTAACGCCTTGATCACGGGAGCGCCCAGTTTCTCGGCTACCTGCTCCAGTGCTTCGCCCGCATTTAGCGCGCCCCGGCCCGCGAGAATCGCGATTCGCTCGCCGGCATTGAGGATGTCCGCTGCCCTCCGCAGATCGTCGTCGCACGGAATGCGGGCGCTGTGCGGGGACACCTCCGACACGTGTTCCGGTATGTTCCGCGGAGTCCGGCCATTCCCGTTACTGGTCACCTCCGATTCCTGGAAATCCACCGGAATGCATATGTGAGCCACGCCACGGTACGCCAGGGCGGTCCGGCACGCTAACGCGGCTATGTTCTCCAGGTGCGCCGCTCCCATACAGCGGGCGTTATACACGCAGACATCCATGAAGAGCTTGTCGAGTTCGACATCCTGCTGTGTATGTGTATGAGTGAGATCGTGAAACTGCATGCCCGTGATGGCCAGCACCGGCTGCCCATCCAATTTCGCATCGTAGAGCCCGTTCAATAAGTGAATTCCGCCCGGGCCGGACGTTGCCAGGCAGCAGCCTAATCGGCCGGTGTGTTTGGCATAGGCGCACGCCATAAATGCCGCGGATTCTTCGTGCCGCACTTGTATGAATCTGACGGCCTCCTGCTGCTTTCGCAACGCCTCCATGATTCCGTTGATGCCGTCGCCGGGCAGTCCAAACACCACGTCTACGCCCCAGGCGCGAAGGGTGTCAACCAGCACATCGGACGCAGTTCGTTTCATACGAGCGTATTGTGCAATCGGACATCCAAAGGGACTGCCACTCACGCGCCTTTCGTTTTCTGGTGTAGCCTTTTCCGAACTGCGATCAGGTCTTTCACGAAAGCCTTATAATCCAGTTGGCGCTGAGCCGGGTCGGGTGAGCGCAGGATAGCCGAAGGATGCACTGTGGCGGTGACCGCTTCTGCAGAAGGATAGGGAAAGAATCGGCCGCGCTCCTCAAGAAGGCGGTGGTGAGGCCCGATGACGGAGTGCGCAGCCGTAGCGCCTAGACAAACAATGAGCCGAGGCTGCACGATGACGAGTTCCGCCTCGAGCCAGGGCTTGCAGGCAGCTACCTGGGCGGAAGATGGTTTCTTGTGGATCCGTCGCTTGCCGCGCTCTTCGAACTTAAAATGTTTGACGGCGTTGGTGACGTAGACGTCCTTGCGTTCGATTCCTGCGTCGGCAAGGGCGCGGTCGAGAAGTGCACCCGCGGGGCCGACGAAGGGATGTCCAGCTAAATCCTCCCGATCACCAGGCTGCTCTCCGACCAACATAATCCGCGCGGGGACCGGACCTTCTCCCAGAACCGCCTGCGTGGCGGCGCGATATAGCTCGCAGCCGTGGCAGTTCTGAGCGGCGCGGAGCAATTGCTCCAGGCTGCCGGTTTCCGGGACGAAAGGTTTGGCACCGGGCTGATTCCCAACCTTGGGCACATAACGCACGGTGCAAGCAAGCAACCACTCTCGGGAGACTACCGCCATCTCCGCACCCTGGCTACAGAAATGCATTCGATCTCATGGGGGTGGTGCTGCGAATGGATGTGAACAAGGGGCCGAATCAATCCAATGGGGAAATAACGCGGCGCGAGTACGTTTCGGTACTGGGAGCTTCCATGGGCGGTATGGCCTTGGGCTTTCCGCTAATCGACGAGATGGCCCCACCGGTGTACGCCGCTGCGAGCGCGAATGCAGTGGCGGTTTCGCTGCGTGTTAACGGCTCAGACCAGCAGATCACGATCGATCCGCGGGTGACACTGCTCGACCTGCTGCGGGAAAGACTTGGTTTGACCGGTACAAAGAAGGGCTGTGACCATGGTCAGTGCGGCGCATGCACCGTTTTGGTGAACGGGAGACGAATCAACAGTTGTCTCTCACTCTCCGTTTCACACGATGGCGACCAGGTAACGACTATCGAGGGTCTTGGCCACAGGGGCGAATTAGAACCGATTCAGGCCGCCTTTATTGAACACGATGGTTTTCAGTGCGGCTATTGTACGCCCGGCCAAATCTGTTCCGCGGTGGCATTGCTATCCGAAGTCCGCAAAGGCGACGCCAGTTTCGTGACGCCCAAACCAAAAGCGGTTGGAACCGGTCGAACTGGCCGAGGATGAGATTCGGGAGCGGATGAGCGGCAATATCTGCCGATGCGGCGCGTACCCCGGCATTGTTGCCGCGGTCAAGATGGCCAGCGGGACCGCAGGGAGCGTCGGCCGGACGAAAGGCACGGCATTATGAATCCGTTTCAATATCAACGCGCAACCGACGTTGCCGACGCCATTCAGTCGATGACGCCGGGATGCAAGTTTCTGGCGGGCGGTACCAATCTGGTCGACCTGATGAAGAATGGCGTCGAGAAGCCAGCCGCGCTAATCGACCTCAATCGCGTCGCGCTGGCCGCTATCGAACCGCTTCCGGAGGGCGGCCTGCGCTTGGGCGCCGTGGCGCGGAACAGCGACACAGCCAATCACCCAGCTGTGAGACAACGGTACCCGTTGCTGTCGCAGGCGATTCTCTCCGGCGCCTCTCCGCAAACTCCGCAACCTGGCCACCAACGGGGGGAATCTCCTGCAGCGGACGCGCTGCCCATACTTTATGGATACCGGATTTCCGCAATGCAATAAGCGGGCGCCGGGAACGGGTTGCGGCGCGATCGATGGCTTTCATCGGACCCACGCGATTCTCGGAGCCAGCGATCAGTGTATCGCTATCCATCCATCGGACATGTGTGTCGCGCTGGCCGCGCTCGAGGCAACGATTCGCGTACGCAGTCGAAGCGGTGAGCGCCGGATGCCGATCGCCGACTTTCACCGGCTGCCCGGCAGCACTCCGGAAATCGACACCAACCTGAAACCGGACGAATTGATTCTTCCGTCGATCTTCCTCCTTCGCCGTATGCCGGCCATTCGCACTATCTCAAAGTGCGAGATCGCATGAGCTATGAATTTGCGTTGGTATCAGTGGCGGCAGCACTTGACCTCGATGGCAGGACGATTCGGAGCGCACGCATTGTGTTGGGAGGAGTGGCTCACAAGCCATGGCGAGTGACGGCTGCCGAGCAGATGCTTATCGGCAAACCGATTGGCTCCGCGGTATTCGAGGCGGCGGGGCAGGAAGCGGTCGCCGGCGCGAATCCACATCGTCAGAATGCGTTCAAGGTGGACTTGGTCAGGCGCGCCGTGGCGCGTGCGCTGGCGGAAGCCGGAGGTGTGGCATGAGCAGCAATGGGTCAGTTGCGATCGGCGATCCCCTGCCACGCGTGGACGGCCCAGCGAAGGTAACTGGTTCGGCGAAGTATTCCGCGGAGTTTCCCATACCGGGGCTTGTCTATGGATCGCTGGTGATGAGCACGATTGCCAGTGGACGGGTTGTCCGCATGGATACGGCCGAGGCCGAGCAGGCGCCCGGTGTTCTGGCGGTGATGACGCCGGCGAATGCCATCCGGCTTGCGGCTCCCGAGCGGCGGATATCCCTTCTGCAGGACGACGAGGTCTTTTATCAAAATCAGCCGATCGGAATCGTTGTGGCGGAGACATTCGAGCAGGCAAGGTACGGAGCTTCCCTGGTGAAGCCGCAATACGAGTCCGTTCCGGCCAAGCTCGATTTTTTGGCCGGCTTTCCGAACTCGTACCCTTCCTCACACAATGGCGAGCCGGGCGACCAGAGCTGGGGCGATGTGGATGCCGGCATGGCGGCCGCCGAAGTGAAGATCGACGCCGTTTATACCACACCAATCCAGCATCACAACCCCATGGAACCGCACGCGACCATCGCGCAATGGAATGGCGACCACGTCATGTTGCACGACGCGACCCAGCACATTGCCGGGGTCCAGGAAAAGACTGCGACGCTCTTCGGGATACCGAAGGAAAACGTGCATGTAGTCTCGCTGTTTGCCGGGGGAGGCTTTGGTTGCAAGGGTCAGATCTGGTCGCACGTGATGCTGGCGGCCCTGGTGGCAAAGCAGGTCAAGCGGCCCGTAAAGCTGGTGCTCGACCGGCCGCAAATGTTCGGACCGATAGGCGCGAGGCCGCGTACACACCAACAGATGACTCTGGGTGCCACCCGAGAGGGGAAGCTAACGGCGATCCGGCACGTGGTGCATTGCAATACGTCGGTGATCGAGGACTACCTGGAATCAGCCGCCTTTCCCACGCGTGTGATGTATGCCTGCCCGAACATCTCCACCACGTCGCGCCTGGTGCAATTGAATCTCGGGACGCCAACGTACATGCGCGCGCCCGGCATTGCCACCGGCACGTTCGCGGTCGAAGTCGCGATAGATGAACTCGCATACGCGCTTCACATGGATCCGCTGGAACTGCGGCTTCGCAACTACGCGGACGTGGATCCTCACAGCGGCAAGCCGTTCACCGGGAAACATCTGCGCGAGTGCTACCAGAAGGCGGCCGACCGCTTTGGGTGGTCGACGCGCAGCCAGGAAGCAGGTTCCATGCGTCGTGGTCATGAGCTGATCGGCTGGGGCATGGCGACGGAAACTTATCCTGGCAAAAACTTGCCGGCTTCTGCACTCGTCCGTTTTAAGCCCGATGGCCGGATCTTAGTGGCGTGCGGTACGCAAGAAATCGGGACGGGCAACTACACGATTCTGACGCAGATTGCCGCGGAGGCGCTGCGCGTTCCGGCGGCGATGATTGACGCCCGTCTGGGTGACACAGACCTTCCGCCGGCGCCGATTTCGGCTGGTTCGATGTCGACCGCTAGCGTTGGGCCCGCGGTCAAAGCAGCGGCCGAGAATGCGCGGCAAAAGCTCATTGCCCTCGCAGTGGCAGACCAAAGGTCGCCGCTATACGGGGCTGGCCAGGAGGAAGTAGGGTTCGACGGCGGAAGAGTCACGCTGAAATCCGATCCCAGGAAAAGCGAAGCCTTCGATAAGATTTTGCGGCGCCACGGCGATAAGCCGGTAGACGCGACGGCTGCAACGAAACCCGTCCTTGATCCTCAGACACCCTGCCACTCTTTCGGCGCCATCTTTGCGGAAGTGGGGGTAGATGCCGATTTGGGAATGACTCGGGTGAAGCGGGTGGTTGCCGTCTACGACGTGGGGCGGATCGTCAATCGCCAGACGGCACGCAGCCAGTTCATTGGCGGAGTTGTTTGGGGCATCTCGCTGGCGCTCTATGAAGACACCCACGTCGACTGGCGGTACGGGCGTATCACCAACGCGAACCTCGCGGACTATCACGTGCCGGTCAACGCCGACATCGGGGAGATAGACGTCGAGGCGCTCGACATTCCGGATTACCAACTGGATTCTGTAGGCGCGCGCGGTGTCGGCGAAATAGGAATTACGGGAACGGGAGCGGCGATCTGCAACGCCATCTTTCATGCGACGGGCAAGCGGGTCCGCGACCTGCCGATTACGCCAGACAAGCTGGTGTGACGACATATGACGTTCAGGAGGCTGCGCGGAGAAGTGAGTCGAGATCCGCCGTTTTGCCGACTTCCATGGCGGCTTCCACTTGTAAGCTCAGGCGGTCTCGACCGATTGTCGCGACGGCAATAATCCTGTCAGTCCGGCGATATATACCGAAGGCGTTCGACTTGTCCAGATCGCCGTCTATTTGACAACTATCCCATTGGGATGCGTGCCCAACGTAGGAGATTTGGACATCATAGTGTTGGCTCCAGAAGAAGGGTGTTTGTCGGAATGGACCGCCGATGCCCAGCATCGAGCGTGCGACGGACTGGCCCTGTCGTTGGGCCACAACCCAATGTTCTATCCGCGTCTGTTCTCCTGAAATTGGTTCGGGATAGCGAGCGATATCGCCCGCTGCAAAAACGTCCGATGCACTCGTACGAAGCATCTCATCGACTACGACACCGTTGTCGATCTTGATGCCCGCCTCATCGGCCAAGGAAGTGCGCGGCGAAACGCCGACTCCGAGGACGACCAAGTCGGCATCTACGGGACGTCCGTGGTCGGTTTCAACCTTGTCGTCGAAAATCGCCTGCGGTTTGGTGTCGAGCAGGAATCGAACCCCATGCTTCTCGTGAAGCATCTGGACGAAGCGGCCCAGTTCTTTGCCCAGAATGTTTCCGAGCGGAACGGAGTCCTGACTGATGACGGTAACCTCGCGCCCACGGCTACGAAGAGAGGCGGCGACTTCCAACCCGATGAAACTGGATCCGATCACCACGCAGTTTCGCGCCCGCTGTGCCTTGGCGATGATGGCCTTGCTGTCCGCGAGGGTACGGAGACGAAGAACGTGGGGTAGATTCGAGCCCTTGATCGCGAGCGAATGGGGCTCCGCTCCAGTGGCGAGCAAGAGCGCGCCGTATGCCAGTGTCCGGCCGTCCCGCAGGGAAACCCTGTGTTCGTCGGGGTGAATCCGAATTGCCGGATTGCCAGCGACATAGTCGACTTGGATTGACTGATAGTAATCGGGGGTCCGTAACGGAATCCATTCTTCCGGCGCCGAGCCAGCCAGGTAGTCCTTGGAAAGATTTGGACGGTCGACCGGGCTCGGCTGCTCGTCGGCAACGAGCGTAACTGGCCCCGCATATCCCTTCGTCCGAAGTATGTCTGCGCAGGCGGCTCCAGCTGCTCCGGCGCCAATGATCACGACAGAGGAAGGACTCTGGGGGCAGGGGACGCGGAAATCGACTTCCATCTTTCCCGTGATTGCGACCGTGTTTCCATGACGCCGTACATTAAAACATGACAGCGGATTGAGAGCCGGTGCGCCTTCAGCTTCGCCGGTATGAATATTGAATCGAGCGTGATGCCAGGGGCATCGGATCGTATTGCCGACCAGAAGCCCCTCAGCCAGCGGACCGCCGTAATGGGTGCAGGTGCCTGCTATCGCGAAAACGTGGTCGCCCTGAAGCACCAGGATAACAGCCTCGCCTTCATAATGGCCGAGGAACGGTTTGTTCTCGATGAGTTTGTCCAATTCGACGCCGGATTTCAGATCGGGTCCTGAGAGTTGCTTGTCTTCCGCCATTCATGGCTCCATTCTTTATTCAAACACTTCAAGCTACGTTCCCGAGCGCTCCTGTTTGATGCCCTCTTTCCACATAGCGAGGGCCGCGGATCACTCCCAGGCTATGGCGATTCCGGAATACCCCAGCACCATCTGACCTCCGCCGAAGCAAAGGCCGACCACGGCGACGTCGGCAACAAAAGATTCACCTAAATCGTCGAAAGGCAGACGGCCCAACCGGACCAGCATCCTACCGCCCGTACAATCGCCGCAGTTCGATCTTGGCGTCGTTCAGCAGTTTCTTGCGATGACCCGACAAACCCTTGCCAGCCCGATTGATATAAAAGTTGAGCATCGACATCGCCGATTGGAGAGGAGAGCCCTTGCGGCGCTTGCTGGTATCGGCGGAGCGCTTGAGCGATCGCGCGATGCCCGCGGGGCTGCGAAGAGCGAATACACCACGTTCGAGATCGAGCGCGTTACTATTCTTGGTCACGCTTTGCGACCAACGTTTCGGTGATAACACAGCCTTCGATTTGGCGACACGTGGCATGGCCGCCGCCTATCCTGTCCCTTTCGCGAGTTCTTGAACCTGGTTCGTCTCGCCACCCAGCCAGTCCGGATGCTTGGCGGTAGAGTCGAAATGACCGGTAGTCTTGAACAACTCGAAGGTCCCCTGTGCGGCCGCTTTTGCTGTCTTCGAGGTGATTGCGGAGACCTCCTGGTCGCTCATCGGGCGAAACGTGCGCGCAGCGGCCAGTGCCTGCTCGAGTATCTTCTCGCTGTCGACCCCTGTAATGACGACCGAGACCGGCAAGTTCATCGCGAAATGCAGACACTCCACCGGCGACGCGGTATTGCTTTTGAGAATTACCGAGCCGCCCATGCTCTTCATCCCCAGAATCCCGACCTTCTGGCGCACCGCCTCCGGCACAACCAGCTTTCCGAAGCTTCGGAAGTGCGCGTCCATCACGTTCAGCGGCATCTGCACCGTATCGAAATGAAAGCCATGGCGTTGCGCCACTTCGAGCATGTACAAGTGCACGTGCGGATCTTTGTGGCCGGTGAATCCGATGAATCGGATCTTCCCAGCTTTCCGCGCCGCCACGAAGGCCTCCATCGCGCCGCCCTCCGCAAAAATGCGATCGGGATCTTCGAAGCGGATGACTTCGTGATGTTGCATCAGGTCGATATGATCGGTCTGCAGGCGGCGCAGCGACTCATCGATCTGCTTCGCGGCTGAGTCTTTCGTGCGGCCGTCCACCTTGGTCATCACGAATGCCTTCTGGCGGTATCCATCCCGCAACGCCTTGCCGACCCGGATCTCGCTATGGCCCCCGTTGTAGTCCCAGGAGTTGTCGAGGAAACTCACGCCTTGGTCGAGTGCGGACCGCACGATGCGGATGGCGTCGGGTTCGGCCACGTGAGGCAAGCCCAGATGAAAGCCGCCCAATCCCACAAGGGAGACCTTTTCGCCGGTCGTACCCAGCGGGCGGTAGGGAATATTGGAATCGGATGCAGCCATATTCGTAAGAGTTGAAAGACTAGCCACTGCGCCCAGCACTGTTCGCCGGCTCACATTAGACATTGGAATGGCCTCTTTACTTCACATCGGCGAGGCCCCGTACCTGCAAGGCGGGAAGCGTCTTTCTGGGCGAGGCCTTGAGGTCGGGATCGCTCGCGTTACTATCCTCCCTCTGAAATTTCGCCATGTGCTCGGTGTGACCGGCGAACATACGTTCCATGTAGGGCCGATCGAAGGCCGCGCCGCTAAGCCACGAAAGGCGTTGCTTCGCCGCTTGCGATTTCCCATCGATCCCGGCAGGGACGCTCGCACCCGGTTGGCAATCCTTTCATCGGCCTTTTTCAGACGTGCCGCCGCCTTGTCTTGGGTGGCGCTGGTGCATATAACCACCAACGGCACGGCTATTGTTGCCGCGAGTCGAGGGTGTTTCACGTTTGCGAACTCAGCACGCGTGCGACCGTTGGACGTGAGAACCCACAAACTAACTTCTGGAGGCCAGTGGAGTATCGGGCAGTCTGAACATTCTGCCCGCTGCGGCCGAATTCTGTTCACCGTCCCGTCAAGTCAATTCCACGGCTTCGCGGGAGAACGTCCTTGAGCTCGTTATGGCCGGAAGGGCTCGTTGATGGTTCTACCCGAAGACACGAATTATCAAGCGAGGAGCGCCAAGGGCTCGCTGCGCAATATGTGCGCTGCACATCGAGATCGCATGCAATTGCAGCACCGCGCAGCGGTTTCCGGTCTGCTGACGGCTCGGTGCCCGCTCTTCATCAACGGCCGTGGTTCGTGGGCGGGCGTCGCAAGACCCCTATGCTTTGATTCTCCACCTGAGAACGCTCCCTTTCTCGGCCACTCGCCGGACGCATAGGGTCCGAAAAGTGCCGCAACTGCAGCGGTCGACCGGTGGACAAGAACCTACTACTTCTTGCTGGCTTTCTTATTGGCCTGGATGCCCGCCTTCAAAAACTTGATTGCCTTCTTAGGGCCTCCAGTACCGGTCACTTTGAACTTCTTGCCGCGTTGTTTGTTGTACGAAATGAAAAATTCTTCCAACTGATCGAGGAGTGTCTTGCTCACGTCACTGATCGTTTCCAGACCCTCGTGGTCGTAGGAGTGAATTGCGACGCCCAGAAGCCGGTCATTACTTTCGGTCTTCCCGTCCTCCGACTGCTCGGCCTCAATGATTCCGATGATACGGACTTCGATCAGGCACCCCACATGCGCAGGCGCATCCATCAGTACGAGAATGTCGAGGGGATCGCCATCTTCGCCGAGAGTGGAGGGAATGAAACCGAAGTCGAAAGGAAACATCATTCCTTCCGGCAGCAGACCGCCGAGCATAAACAGGCCGGAATCCGGATCATAATCAAACTTGTTGCGGCAGCCTTTCGGTGTTTCTATGATGGCCCGGCAAGTATGTTTCTTTGGGTCAAGGCGAGGGGAAAGCTTTGAAAGATCGGCCATGGTTCAGACCTTCCATACTATGTTAGGGAGTTTACAGTCATGCATGAAATAAGGGCAACACTTCCTCCGGAGCATGTCGAAAAGGCAACGCGGCTCGCGCGGGTGGCTGGCATTGATCGGGTAGCGGTCTCGGACATTTACCTTCATGGACCGGATGCGAGGCGCCAGGTCGTCAGTGTAGAAACATCGACGCCGAAGGCGCGCGCTTTTGTCGAGGCTTTTCTGGGCTCGGCAGAACTGCGAGGCGCCGATTATTCGCTGACCTCGCGGGAACTGCGGGCGATCGTGAACGGCGAAGATCTCGCGGCTCTTACCCGTCCCATGAGCGAGCCGTTTCCGGACGTAATCCAGGACCTTTGGCAATTGAGCCACCTGACAACCAGTTATGTGGCGCGTGCGGCGGCCGGTGCGATACTGCTCGCAACGGGCATTCTCGACGATAACGCCGTCGCCATCGTTGTGGCGGCTCTGTTCCTGCCCTTTCTTGCCGAAGTTCTCGCGGTCAGCTTCGGCCTTTGGAGCCGCGATCGCCGCTTGATCTTGCGCGGTTTGCGAGCCATCGCCGTCAGTACGGCTCTCGCTTTTATGGCGGGAGCCCTGGTCGCCATGGCGCAGGGCGGTCCGATTCATTTCGCGGCCTTCAAGAGTCCCCTGGCCAGCTTTGCGCTGTCCGCCGTGATCGGCATAACGGCGGGCCTCTCGAATGCGGACGATACCGGCCGTCGCTATCTCATCGGCGTGGCGGCGGCAGTCCAGTTGGCCATTTTTCCGGTCTGGCTCGGTGCAGCGGCCGTCGTCGGCTTGCCGGCGGAAAGCGTCTTTTGGTCGCGCCTGGGCAGCTTCTTGATCAACCTCGGTACGATCTCGCTGACCGCCGTCGCGGCCTATGCGGCCTTGCATCTGCAGCCGGGGCGCGGCTCGAAATCGCCGAGGAGCGGACGCGCGGAGTAAACGCGAGTGAGCGGACAGAAGAACCGTGGAACACCGCCTTTCTTAGGATTGTTTCTTCTTCGGAATCTTCGCCCCGGATTTTCGCGCCTCACTAAGGGCGATCGCGACAGCTTGTTTTCGGCTTTTCACCTTCTTGCCGCTGCCGGATTTCAGCGTGCCGCTCTTGTGCTCCTTCATGACCTTGTGGATCTTGCTTTTGCCCATCAAGCTTGTGCGCGAGCCGGAATGCGAGTGAGATGACTTCGTCGGCATGGCTTTTGCCTTTCCTAGTGGCTGGCGTGGACGCTGACGCTTTTGGTGGTCCGGGCACGCGCCGCCGTCTTCGACGCTGTCTTCGTGCGAGCAGGCGCGGCTTTCCGAGACGCAACGGCTGGTGAATCGTCCTTGCCCTTAACGCCAGCGACCATCGTATGCTCTTTATCCTTGGGAATACCGTTTACCTTAAGTTCTTTCTTGCGGTCGAGCATTTTCTGGCCGAGAGCCTCGAAGTCGATGTCGAGGTCCTTCGCCTTCGGCAGGATCTCGTTTTCCTCTTCCTTGATGTGATGCCGCACACTCTCCGCAAGGACCGTGAACTTGGCGTTGCGATGGCCGCCGCCGCGGTTTACATCCAGTTCGGCAATCAGCACCCTAGCAATGTGATGCTCCTCGTCCGCTTCGTTCATGGTGTCCGTCCCGACATGCTTGCGCACCGCCGGATAAAAGATTTCTTCCTCGATCGCCGCATGGATTTTCAATTCGGTGACCGCCTTGGTGATGATCTTTTCCTTCTGTGCGGCCGAGTCGGTTTTCTCGAATCTGTCAAAAAACTCCTTCACGGTCTCATGATCCTTCTTGAGGATCGAAATCGCATGTTTTTCAGGCATCATAAAGTCGAGCATCTTTGGTCTCCTTAAGCTCTTGCGGGGACATGCGCCCGCTCCAATTACTCCCAATGGCCCGTAGCATGTTTAGCTCCAAAGCTGGAGCTTGTTTAACGTAATGGCACCTGACCTGCTAGAAGGACAGCGACCGGATCTCACCGGCCGTGAGGAGATCTTATGAGCCACGGAGAACTCGTCGAACCAATCAAAAGGCACAAGCGTATTGGCGCGGGTCTCCGGCCTGGTGTCGATTGGCTCCGGCTTGAAGCGCGAGCGTGAGCCGCGATTGGAGTGGCGGTTGCGAACGTTGCGCCGTGTGGAGACCATGACGCAGCCGAAAGAGAAGCCCATCCAGTGGAGATTGGTAGGCGTGATGGCGGCCCTCGCAGTCGTCTTGGCCAGCTCGATCGCGTCCACAAAGCTGTCCAGCAATGCGCGTGACCGCGTTGTGCAACTGTTGCAGCAGCATTTTGGTGCCAACCTGCGAGTAGAAAAACTGGAGGTCAAACTTTTTCCAACCGTCCGAATTCATTGCGAGGGAATGGTTTTCACTAAGCCGGGGCAAACCGGCGCCCCTCCCCTAATCACCATGCGGCAGCTTTCCGCGACAGCTAGTATACTGGGAGCGCTGCGAAGCCCGCCTCGGATCCAGGAAGCGCAGTTGGATGGGCTCCGCATTCAAGTCTGGCGGCGCGGCTCGCAGGCCCCACAGCAAGAACATTTCCGCCGCAAACCGGTGCCGGCCTTCATCATCGATCGTGTCAACGCGGACGGAACTGTTTTGATGGTCTTCCCCAAAGACGAACGCAAGCAGCCGCTAGAATTCGATATTCGCCGGCTGCAGCTCTGGAGTGCCGGGACGCCGGCGCCGATGGCGTTTCGGGCTACGCTGGCCAACGCCGAGCCACCGGGCGAAATCAAAACGACGGGCCAGTTCGGTCCGTGGAACAAAGACAACCCGGATGAGACTCCAGTCCTGGGGAGTTACACGTTTCGTGACGCCGACTTGGCCGTTTTTCGTGGTATCGCCGGAAAACTGGCGTCCGATGGAAGATACCGCGGAGTCCTGGAACACATCGAAGTCGACGGATGGACCGATGTCGCCAACTTCACCCTGAAAGTGAGCGGCAACCCAGTCGATTTGAAAACTCGCTTTCACGCCATCGTGGATGGAACCAATGGCGACACTTTCCTCGATCCAGTGGAGGCGCAATTTGGAAATTCGCATGTGACGGCTCATGGCGACGTCCAAGGCGAGAAAAGTGTGAAGGGAAAGAGCGTGTCACTCGATGTGACGGCCCAAGGCAGGGTGGAAGACATGCTGTATCTTGCAACGAAAGCCACGCAGCCATTCATGAAGGGAGCTATCCGGTTCCAGACCAAGCTGAAGATTCCCCCCGGAGATGTGGATATCGCACAGAAACTCCAACTAACGGGCGCTTTGGCGATCGAATCAGCACAGTTCACCAAACTTGACGTCCAACAAAAGGTTGACTCCCTAAGTCGCAAAGGACAAGGCAAACCCGATGCCCCGCCGGGTGGAACCGTGGTATCAGATTTTGCCGGCCAGTTTGCGCTCAATCGGGGCGAACTTACGTTGCGCCGATTCTCGTTTCAAATGCCCGGAGCGGCACTGACCCTCAATGGCAACTATGGTCTCCTCGATGAACGCCTAGACTTTCATGGAACCGTCGAACTGGATGCCAAGATTTCGGAGACAACGACCGGGTTTAAATCATTGTTGCTAAAAGCGGTCGATCCATTTTTCCAAGGGAAGAAGGCCGGCGCACTGATTGCGATCAAGATTACGGGCACCCGCGAACAGCCCGCCTTTGGTCTGGATCTCGGCCGCCGCAAAGGAAATTGAACCCGGGTCCTAGCGGTGAATGCCCTACTCTCGATTGGATAGAAATCGCGCGTCGCCCGGCACAGGCCATGCTGGCTGGCGCGATTATCGGTGTGAATGCGTCGCGCGCGTCGGTCCGGCAGGCCTATGGACGACCATAGTGGTGTGCCTGGCCGCCGCTGTCGCGATGCTTGAAACCAACTTGCTCATGCTGACGATGGGCAAAGCCCCCGATTCTTTTGTGGTGATGGATGTGAGGTGCCTGCCGCTCCGCATTCTGACCGGAATGGGGTTTATCGGCACTTGCGCGATTTTCCGGCGCGGCGATGTTCTGGGACTCAAGTGGGAACAGACTCATGGCGCCCAAAATATGAGAGTTTTTCCGGAGGTGAATATGACGCTAGATCACGATCCTAAACTTCCACCACCCGATCCCGATCCTGAGCCTGCCCAGCCGACACCGCCGCTGCGCGATCCCGATGAACCAGGGCCGGATGTGATCGGTCCCATCGACCCGGAACCGGACTTTGCGGGCCGCTTGAACGTGTAATCGCGCGTAAGAGAGGCATGAGCGAACTGTAATCCATGCGGCCCTCAAGGATCTGGTTTGCGGTCACCATCACCCGGAGGAACAAGCTGGCAGGCCACCGGCAGCAAGCCGGCGAGGGCTGGTGCATGGACTGTGCCACTGTGCTTTAGCACGCACCAGAGCGATGGCATGCGATTCGCTGTTCGCTGTCATCGGCATGCACCAGCACGAGCACGACGAAAACAACGCACCGAATCAGGCGAAGAGCGCAAAACCAACCGATTCGGAGGCTCATCTTGCCAAGGGGGTACCGGGGGCTCATCCACCTCTTGAACAAAACAGGGCACACGTGGGAAACCGGCACAAGACAGTTGCCGGCTACTTCTCGATTTATGAAACCGCTCACTTCGGTATCAGGGAAATGGGCGTCGAGAGAACTTTTCAAACGCTGTTGAAGGTAAATCAGAAGGACGGTTTCGATTGCCCTAGTTGTGCCTGGCCTGATCCGGACGGCCAACGGAAAACCGCTGAGTAACCGGGCAAGGCCCAATCGGATCGTGGGCCGAGGCGGATGGTGACTATTGTCGAGCGCCAGCCGCACACGAGTGCATAAGTTGCCGTATTGCAAACCCGGCAAAGAACCCAATCCCTGCTGCAGCCAGGAGAATTCTGGTCTGACGCCCACTAACGAACTCACGGATATGCGAGCCGACTTTCTCGGGGCTGTGATCCTCGATGTAAGAAGCGGTTGCCTCAAGCTTATCTGCCACGCCGTTCGTTAAGTCCTCGATTCGGTCGGAAGCCTCGCGACCTTTCGTGCGAACACGGGAGGCAACATTTTCGGTTACTTCCGATACCCTTGAAGTGAGTCCTGACGCCGTTTTCAAACTCATATTAGTCCCTCGGGTTTCCTGAAGCATGCGAATGGCCGCTGCTCCGTTGCTTGTTGGCCCAATTTCTTGCGGGCGGCCCTAAAATCTTCGACAAAGGCTTCGTAGTCGGCTTCGCGTTGACGCAGATGTGTGCAAGGTTGCGGTGACACTCTTCGCGATGGGGTGCGAAAAAAATCGTGGTAGACATCCACCCGGTCGATCCCTGCGTCCTCCAGTGTCCAGTTGAGGAGGCCTTTCGCCGGATCGACGAAAGCCCGGCCGGCAAGGCCTTCTCGATCGCCCGGTCGCTCGCCTACCAGGGCGGCTGCGTGCGGTAGATAGACCCTCGTCTAACACGGCCTGCGTCGTGTTCCGGTTGTGTTTTGCAACCTTGCACTGCAGCTTGCGATCGTGCAACTGGTGCAGCGTCGCGTCGCGAGGTTAAACGGATTCCGCCCCGAGTATGGAATTTGAGGCTAACGAACCGCGCCTCCCCGGTTGGTGTTTCATTTTTTGATTTGTTCGCCGTCGAGTTCTACCTCCTCGACTTCATCTTCTCCGATTACGAGCGGGTCGCCTGTCACTGCCTCATCGCCTTCCAGGATCGCTTCCAACATGTCGGAGAGAGTTTCATCGGCGTCCTTTTCCTCGCCCAGAGTGGTCTCGAGAAGGTCAAAGGCATCCTGCTGCCCTAGCATTTGAGCGATGGCACAAGCAGTACCATAGCCCGCTATCTCATAGTGCTCCACTTTTTGGGCGGCGGTGACCAGTATAAGGTCCAGCGCAGGCGATTTCTTGAATTGCGCCATCCACTTTTCGCCTTCGCTGAGCAATCCCTGCATGCCTTCGCATTTTCTGGAGCCATGCGCCAGGCACATTTTGCCTAAAATAATCTCCAGGCGAATTAACTGCTCTTTGGTTTGTCCCAGATGCTCCTGGAACGCTCCGGCAAGATCTTCAGAAGAAGCCTGCGCAATCATCTTAGGCAACGCCTCAACCATCTGCTTCTCGCTATCGTAGAGGTTGTCAAGCTGCTGGTGAAACACATCTTCAAATCTTGTATTCGATTTCATGAAGCCCTACCTAATGGTTATGTGATCCGCTTTTGGAGCAGCATTGGGACCAAAGCATCGCAAATCCCAAACCTGCTTCCCAGTGAGTGTTGCAAACAATCTTCCACTGGCGACTTGCCTGATCCGTGGCATGAATCCTCAGTCTGAACGGAACTTCAATCGGCGTTCGCTGCTGGAACCGCAATCGCCGGAGCGGCTCTTGCCAAAACGGCGATCGGCGCCGAAATCGATAGCCTGCCGCGACCGGACTCGATGCAGCCGTTCGGATCGTCCGTATTGATACACGATCTCTCTCGAGAAATGATCCCTTGCGGTCTGTATCTTCCAGGCCCGCCCCACTCCCCGAAGGGCTCAGAATCTTGCGAACTGCCCAAAACTCCGTAGCGCGTGTTCCGGGGCGTGCCAAACTAAGGGGTTAAGGTCCCACAAGCGCGCCAAGTGCTCGATAGCGAAGCTGAGCAGTTGGTTTCGAACCCCTCAAAAAAAGCACTGCGTCCTCACTAACTAGCTGACAAAAGGAAGAAAGATGCACTCTTCTGGTTATCGAAGATCCCCGCGATCGCGCCATATTTCGCCTGGCGTTCCACCACGGCCCGCGGGCTTCCGAGATTGGCCTACCGCCATTGAAGGGCTTCCGCCGTGGGAGTTCTTTCGATATGGATCGGTTGCTGGTCCGCCGTCTCAAGGCGCGATCACCGTGGAAGTAACACTGGTGAATGTCGCCGCCAGCGCTGCTCGCGTCTGGCTGCGAATCGAGCCGGAATCCGGAATCGTGCCACGGCGGCATGCGCGTTCGACGGTACAATGAGGTTGGCCGAGGTTGTGTAGCTTTCTCTTTCGCATGATGGCGCTTCAGTCACCACGGAACACCTTTGCAGTCAGCAGCACGGTGACAATAGCTCCAAAAGCGACGGTTACAAAATTGGTTACAATAGCCCCAGCCATACATACCAAGTCGCCGATAACCGGTTGTAGTAGGTATACTTGGGCCCTTAGCTCAGCGGTTAGAGCAGCGGACTCATAATCCGTTGGTCGAAGGTTCAAATCCTTCAGGGCCCACCAAATCCAGTATCCCGGGCATACTCTGGACACTCCAGATCCCCAACGAGTCGGATCTTTTGGGCGGAGCTGCCCCAGGGCTATGCGGAGGATCGAGCCGGGAATCCAGCTCGGCCCGGCGTACTAACATCCGGACCACTAGGTACTAGTCTCACCGTCCCGGCCCGACCAGTGTCGCCCGACAAACTGCGGGATCGTACTATCCGTTTCCGCCACGGAAGTTCCAGTACGGTGCCAGCTAACTACCGATGGTCATATCGGATCGAAATATAGAATACTAAAGCAGGCAGTTCGGTACTGTGTTGGCGGGGCACGCACGTCCATCCTTACCCGCATCCAAAGGGGATTAGTTAGTTAGCATTAACCCATTGGACTAGGCGCAATGAATGATTGACCCACTTACACCCCCATGCTAATTTGCGCATGGAGGATTTGACATGCGTATGTTTTTCCAAGTAGTGATGGGCGCGGCGCTGCTCTCGATGGTAGCGTTCGCTCAAGAGACTGCGGCCCCGCAGCATCACCCCCTTTCGGATGATGCTTACCAGGTGCGTTATGCCGCTAACCTCGGTGCGGGAGATTCCATCATCAACCTCACCAACGCCGGAAGCGCCGGCGGACGTGAAGACGATGGCGATATCTGCGCCAACGTGTATGTGTTCGACGATATGCAGGAATTGATCGCTTGCTGCGCCTGCCCGTTGACACCGAACCACCTGCAGACCCTTTCGGTCAAGGGTGATCTGACCAGCAACACGCTGACCCCTGGCGTTCCGAACGACGTCACGGTCGCCCTGCTGGCCACTGAAGAACAGGGCGGTTCCTGCGATCCCGCGAACCTGAGCGGGCACTGGGATGCGTCCAACAGCCGCAACTGGGACGTGGAAACGGTTCCTGGCCTGCGCGCTTGGGGCACGACTCTCCACGCCGCACCGGGTGGTGGTTTTGCCGTGACCGAAACCGAGTTCTCTCAGGCAAAGCTGAGCGACTCCGAACTCTACAAGCTGACCAGCTTCTGCGGCTTCATCAAGGCCGATGGCAGCGGGTATGGCATCTGCGGTTCCTGCAAACTGGGTGCGGCGGGCGCAGCCAAGCAGTAACTTAGAAGTTAGCTGGTAATATCCTAACCTTTCTCGGGTAACTGGGTGTCCTGCCCGGTTACCCGAGTAATCTTTTGATGGCCGTTTCGACTCCCTCTATATTTTTCCGGTTATTCTTTCCACCCTCCTACACTCCAAACGGTAACTTGCGCCGCATGCGGCAAAGGCGTTATCGCAGGGTTCCCGGATTTACCGGTCCTGGTTGACATTCCGTACTGGTGGGGTTCTGGACCCTCAATGTTGCGGGCGGCGTATTCTGCTGGCACAGAGGCCCGCCGTACTACTTGTTTCGGGCCGCGCAATTAGACCGTAAATCGAGTTACTGACTGAAATTTGATGAACGAGGTGCATGCCAAGTACTGGATTGGCTGGGTGCGTCCTGGGCCTCTTGCATGGATCACGCTTTTCGTTGAAGTTTATAACCGTGTAGCACTAATCGATTCGCCTATGCTTTTGGAATCATTGACCCAATTTCACTGGGGTGCTAATTTCACCATGGAGGATTTGACGTGCACTTATTTCTACGATTAGGCTTTGGCGTAGCGCTACTCTCGACGGTGGCTCTCGCCCAGAACTACTATGCGAATTCACATGGCCAGCAGGCCCCTGCTGACGCATACCAGGTACGCTATGCTGCCAATCTCGCTGCGGGCGATTCCATTGTGGATCTGACCAATGCCGGGACTACGGGCGGCTATGACTCGAACGGCGACATTTGCGCCAACGTGTATGTGTTTGCCGATGATCAGCAGCTCATCGCTTGCTGCGCCTGCCCGCTGACTCCGAACCACCTGCAGCACCTTTCGGTCAACGGGGATCTGGTCAGCAATACGCTTACCCCTGGCAAACCGGCCGACGTAACCATCGCGTTGGTTGCCACTAAGCAAAGCGGTTGCTGCGACCCCGCCAACTTGAGCGGGATCCGGGACATGGACGGCCGTGGTTTTGACGTAAACTTCGCTTCAGGTTTGCGCGCTTGGGGTACGACTCTCCACGCCGCACCGGGTGGTGGTTATACTGTCACCGAGACCGAGTTCTCGCAGGCGTCACTGAGCGACTCCGAGCTCGATAAGATGGTCAGCTACTGCGGTTTCATCAAAGCTGATGGCAGTGGGTATGGCATCTGCAATTCCTGCACACTAGGCGCTGCTGGCGCAGCTAAGCAGTAACTAGGTAGTAAGTTGGTACACTGTTGCTCGGGTAACTGTGCGGTGTCCGGTTACCCGATTTCCCTAAACCGAAATCCACGTTTCTGAACCGCGCGTTTCAGCAGCGGTTTCCCCCCTGGTGCGACAATGAAACCAGACATCCAATGAGAAAGCTGATTCTGCTTCCAGCCGCCGCGCTGTTGATTTGCCTGCCAGGTTTCGCCGCAAACCCCACTACCCCAGGTAGCGTAGACACCAAAGCCGCCTTTGCCCGCCTCCGCTCGTTAGTCGGCCAGTGGGAAACCGACACCCCTATGGGCAAGGCCCGTCTTTCTTTCGAGCTGATCGCTGGCGGGACCACCTTGGTAGAACGGGCAACCTTCGACCAGATGCCGGCGATGGAGACCGTGTATTACCCGGATGGCAACCGCCTGCTGCTGACGCACTACTGCATGTTGGGCAACCAGCCTCGCATGCAGGCATCGGCTTACAACGCCGAAACCGGCGCGCTGAAATTCGAGTTTCTCGACGCCACCAATCTCGCCAGTCCCGATGCAGGGCACATGCACAACGCCACGTTCCACTTTGTCGACGACGACCACCTGGTGGCCGAGTGGCAGTTTTTCGAAAACGGAAAGCTGCAACGAACCGAACACTTTCCTTACGCCCGCGTGCCATAAGGCGCGCTACGGCTTTCCGCGGAACAGAAACACTAGTTCAATGATCAGGATGACCACCACCATCAGTTCCAGGATGAACGCGCGGCCCTGGTGAAACTGGTCCATCATGAAGCCGTAGAGTTCGCCCGCGCTGCGGAGTTTCTCGTCGACCAGGCTGCGGTAATCCGGGACTCCGATCTTGGCAGCCGCCATGCGGTAGAGCCGCGCAGCGAACATGTCGCTGAGAAACTTGATGGAGTTGTCCACCCGCTCGGTCAGTTCGCGCACGTCAAGCCGGATGGTGTTGAGCCGTTCGGCCTCGCGGGCTAGCCTCCAGCGCGCCAAAAAGCCGGTGCCCTTCTCCAGCGACCGGTAGACGTCTGTCAGCAGGCGCGTCAATACGGCATCGTAATGACGGAAATCCAGCAGTTGTGTGTTGGCGTATTCCAGGAGCTGAATGGTCGGGCGAGCGCCCTCCGGCGTATCGTAAATCAGCGCCGCCGACCAGCCGGCCACCAGCAGGTCAGTCTCATAGTAGGACATCCGCGAACCCAGGATTTCGCTCCGCTCCGCCGCGGAGAAGGCCGCCCGCTCGCCGCGTACGATCTGGGCGATCGCATCGCCGTGGGTTTCCAGCAACCGCGCGGCGCCCAGCGGGGCGCCGGTCTCATCCGCAATCGCGCGCAGATGAAAGATGAAGTAGTCCTCGCTCAACCGCTCACGATAGGGCTTTACGAGCGCGGCCGTGACTCGTTCCACGTGCCAGCGAACCGCGTCGGCCGCCTGCTGCTCCAGTTCCGGTGCGTTCATCCAGCGCGCCGAAAGCGTGATGGCGTCGTCCCAACTCCCCTGGAAAGGCAGTTCCAGCATGAGACTCACGACGCCGTAGTGGTAGTAAGCCACGCGGCCGCCGATCGGATCGGGGCTAGCGAAAGCCGGCGCTTTCAGCGGTTCCACAACCGGGGGTGGTTCGAACTGAACGTATTCCGGAGCATGGTGGCGAAACGGTTGTTCGCGCCCCGGCGGCGGCGCGCCGAGCATCCTCCGCAGAGCGTCCAGCCGGATCTCTTCGCTAACATCGTATAGGAACAGCACCGTTAGCGAGCCTGATATCGTGCCCTCCGCCATTCCGCTACTGTATCGTAACCTCTTCAATTTGCAGAAGGCTAGCAACTTGACATCAGGGTTGGAACTTGATAAACCAGAGCGAGATTCGGCGGTCCGGACCGAGGTAACTACGCGCCGCAAGATTTCGCCTAATTCTGGAGGGTTCACGAGTGAAAGCCAAGTTCTGCGTTCTGGTGGCGGGTCTGGGCCTGCTGGTCAGCACGGTGCCGGTTTGGGCGCATCATTCCTTTGAGGCAGAGTACGACGCTAAGAAACCTGTCGAGGTAAAGGGGACAGTCACCAAGATGGAGTGGATGAATCCCCACGCCCGCTTCTATGTTGACGTGAAGGACGATAACGGCAAGGTGACCAACTGGAACTTCGAGCTAGGCAGCCCCAACGTTTTGCGGCGGCAGGGATGGTCGCGGGACTCTTTGAAGGTCGGAGATGTGGTGACCGTGGAGGCCTATCTGGCCAAAGACGGCTCCAACCTCGCGAACGCCCGCCGGATTACGCTGGCGGACGGGCGCAAAGTATTTAACGGATCGGTCGGCGAGGGTGCTCCTCAGCAATAGGAATTTGGTTCGGATGGTAATTCCGAATCTGGAGAAATAGCCATGAAAGCTACGTTGGGTTTTGTCATCGCGGGTCTGGGTTTGCTGGCACTCCCGGCCTTCGCGCACCATTCGTTTGCGGCGGAATTCGATTCCAAGAGTCCCGTCACGTTGAAGGGTACGGTCACCAAGATCGATTGGATGAACCCGCACATCTGGGTGTATCTCGACGCCAAGAATGAGGCCGGCATCGTAGAGCACTGGCAGTGTGAGGGAAGCCCCCCGAATACGCTTACCCGGCAGGGCTGGAGCAAGAGCGCCCTCAAGGCCGGCGACGATGTCACCATTGAAGGGTTCCGCTCCAAGGACGGGACGAACACCTGCAACTCGCGGTCTGTGAAGCTGCCCGATGGGCGCACCGTGTTTGCCGGCTCACCCGACGACGGCGGCCCCAATGGCCGGAAACAGGCCCCAACCCAATAGAAGGACTGGCAATGCGAACTCGTTGGAATCGTGGTATGGCCACGGCTGCGGCTCTGTTTGCCTTGGTGTCGCTGCTGCCCGCTTCGGCTGCCGCTCAGGGACGTGGAGGCGGTGGGCCGAAGCCACCCGAGGGACCGGCGCCAAAGCTTAACGGCAAGCCGGACTTCAGCGGACTCTGGCAGCGGCCCTATGTTCCGGACATGACCGTGACGTCGCCCGACGGGAAGACGCAAGTTGCCGATGCGACGCTGCCGGACGACCCGAAGAACAAGAACCGGAAGCTACTGCCTTTCACCGAATGGGGGAAGAAGCAGTGGGAGGTTTACGACCCCGCTAACGGTGACTATACCGGCGGCTGCCTGCCGTTTGGGCTCATGCGGTCCATGAACTCGCCCGATCCCATCCAGATCATGCAAAGCGACAAGTTCCTGTCCTTGTTGTATGAGCAGAACACGTGGTTCAAAGTATTCCCGCTGGATGGGCGCGCCCATCGCGACATCGTCGCCACCTGGTTCGGCGATTCCGTGGGCAAATGGGACGGCGATACGCTGGTGGTCGACACCGTCAATTTCAATGGGAAGACGCGCCTGGATACCATCGGGCACCCGCACAGCGACCAGGTCCATTTCGTCGAGCGGTTTCAGCGGGTCGATCTGGGCCACATCGCCTACGAAGTGACGGTCGACGATCCCAAGACGTTTACCCGCTCATGGAAGAACAGCCGCATCTTCACGCTGCGGCCCGACTGGGAGATCATGGAGTACTCCTGCGAGGAGAACAACAAGGATTTCCTGGAAGGCCATATCAAAGGCGGACTGAATCCGACTCAGTAGAAGTCAAGACCGCTCCCTCTGGTCACGGCTCAGTAGCGCGCGACGCCGTATTACTGAGCCGTGACCGTAGGGAGCGGTATCATCGCAATAGCTTCCACAAAAGCAGCAATACTCCCGCGGTCCACCCGGCCGCAGCCTGATACTCCTGGTTTTTCACATACAGCGACCATCGGAAGGGCTCCGCGTTCTTCGCAGTCGCGGCCGTAAAGCGCGGCCAGAGGGGCGGCACCAGAGCGGCGTAGGCGCCGTAATCGGGGAAGAGACTCCGCAGGTGTTGCTCCTCGAGTTGAATCACCGGCAGATACACCAGCAAGAAAACCGCGGCAAAAAGGACGCCTAACCCCAGACTGCGCGAGGCGATCGCCAGGCCCACCGCCACCAGCAGGGTGCCCAGATACAGCGGATTGCGCGTAAAGGCGTACGGCCCACCGGTGGCCAACTCCCGATTCTTGGCGAGGCAGCCGGCCGCCCAGGCGCGCAGCGCCAACCCTGCCAGCGACATCGGAAGCCCCACTGCCAGCGACTGCACAGTAGGATCGGAAAACCACGCGAACGCCGCCACGATCAGGAAACCACTGGGTACGCGGAGCCGGGCTACGGCATCGGCGTAGGGCTTCGGAAACGACGCCATCAGATCAGGCAGTCGGCAGCGCGGCGCGGTTCGCCCAGCACGGCGCGAAGCGTCTCAAAAACCTGGTCCGGCGAAATGCGCGTCATGCTTTCGTCAATCGAGGTGCTGCGTTTATAGGTGGTGACGGCGCCGGCACTCCGCAGCACCCGCATGGAATCGCCGTAAGGGCCGTTGCGCGCGGGGTCGGTAGGTCCGAAGAGAGCCACCCCAGGTCTCCCCAGAGCCGCCGCCAGGTGCAGCGGTCCACTATCCACGCCAATCACCGCCGTCGCGCGTCGCGTCGCATCGATCAGACCGGCGATCCCCGAACTATGCGCCACCGCATCCTCGATCTGGGCGAATACCGGCAATGCCGAAGGCGGCCCGTTGAGTACCAGCGGAACTCCCCATTCGCGGCGGACCAATGCCGCCAGTGCACGGTAGTATTCCATGGGCCACTGCTTGGCGTTCCAGCCGGCTAAAGGCGAGGCCAGTACGAAATCGCGCGGCAAATTGCCTTCCGGGCGGCCCGCCGGAAGCGGAAAGGCGCGGATCGCGTTGGCGGCTCCGGCCGACGCCGCCAAGTCCAGATGCCGGTCCACCATGTGGGCGGAGCGGCTCTCGGTTTTGTCCGAGTAGAACAGCGCGGCGGCGCGTTCGCGAAGCTGCGTATGGTGATAACCGAAAATGCGCACGGGCCGCGCGGCCGACGCCACCAGAGCCGACTTGATCAGGCCCTGAAAATCCACCGCAAACTCGTAGCGATGCTCGCGCAAACCGCGCCAGCTTTCCAGCCAGCCCGCGGGCCCATCGCGCCGGAACCACAGCAGGTCGTCGATGAAGGGGTTGTCCTCCAGCAGGGGCGCCCACTTCGGCTCCACCGCCCAGGCCAGCCGCCAGCCCGGAAAGCTGTGTTTGAGGGAGGCTACCGCGGGCAGAGTGTGGATGATGTCGCCCATGGCACCCAGCCGGACCACCAGGATACGACCGCTAGCGGGTTTGCCCACGTTGAACATTCTCGATCAACCGGCCAGTCCGGCGCACGATAAGTCGATTGAGATCTTCATGATCCGCAGTTACCACGTAGTCTACCACGTGCTACCCGGCTGCCAGTTTCACGATCTTGCTTCGTGAGTCCAGGCAGGTGCGGATTCCTCCCAAAGCTGGAGTGCGGCGGAGGTTACGGAATCCGTGGTCACGCGCGTCATGCAGCGGTGGTCGATGGGGCATTCGCGCAACAGGCAGGGGCTGCACTCGGCATGCGCGCGGATCACCCTGGCCAGGGGCCCGGTGGGGCCGGTGGTGGTATCGTCGGTGGCCCCGAACACCGCCACGGTAGGAACGCCCAGCGCCGAAGCTACATGCATGGCGCCGGAGTCGTTGGTGAGGAAAAGCCGGCAGGCGGCTGCCAGTTCGATGAACTCGCGGAGGCTGGTTTCGCCGGCCAGGTTCCGCACTTCGATGCCGGCCGCCTGCAGCTCGCCCGTGACCAGTTGGCAGAGGGCTCGCTCGCCAGCCGACCCAAACACCAGCGCCGACCTGGTGAGCCTGGCCGCGCTTTCCGCGAAGCGTTCCGGCAGCCACTGCTTGGCGTTGCCGTAAGCAGCACCGGGGCTGATCCCGATAACCGGGCCCTGGATGCCCAACACGGCCAGGTGGCGCGCACCACTGTCCCGCGCCGCCTCAATGCCGTCCAGCCGGATAGCCGGTGTGGGCGGAAGGCGCTCCATCAATCCGGCGCGCCGAAGCAGTTCCAGGTAGTAGAAGCGCTGGTGCCGGGGGATGTCGCCCGGTTCCGGAACCGGAATCGCGCACGTGAGCAGAGGCCCACGGCCATCGCGGCGATAGCCAATACGCTCGGGAATCCCGGCCATCCACGCCATCAACGCGGCATCGAACGCGTTTTGAAGAAGGATGGCACATTCGAAGCGCTCGGCCCGCAGACTGCTGGCAAAATTGCGCTTGGCGTGCAGGCCTTGCTGCGCGGTGTAAACGATCACCTGGTCGATGGCCTTTTCGCGGGCGTAGAGATCGGCCACCCACGGCCGGGCAACCACCGCCAGGTGGGCGCGCGGAAAGATCTCGCGGATGGCGCGAATGGCGGGCAGGGACATGACCGCGTCCCCTAGCCAATTGGTGGCGCGTACCAAAATTTTCGAGACCGAAGAAGGATTAAAATCCACCGCTTCCGAGCATAGCAGCGAAGCTTCGAGGCTGGGAGCGGCGTCGCTATTTCAAGTACACGCCCAGCATGCCGCGGGCTTCCCATTCCGCGGCAGAGCGCCAGGGGTTGCCCCCGTCCTGCGGCTTGAAAAAGCAGATATTCTCTTCGCCGTAGCGAGCCCGCAATGCCGTCAACCACTCGGCATCGCTCAAATCCGTCATGGTTTGTGGCGGATATCGCAAATTGCCCAACCACTTCATAGCATTACCCCATTTTACTGCACGGGACGGGCCATGGGGGTTCCGCCGGAAAGGTGCTTTACAAGTAACTCATTCCCCTTCAATGGCATATCAGCCTTCGAGAGGCTGGTCACGCCCGCCGCACCGTGCCTTTAGTCTGCGACCGGGAGTCCAGAAAGCACAGTTCTAACAGTACTGAAGTGGTCCTAATAGGTGAGTTTTCTCGGCTTCGGCTCAGACGCCGCCGAACTGCTTTAACGTGGCTTGGATCTCAGCCGCCAGCGCCGCGACTTCCTTCGTTTGGGGAATCGTTTGCAAGGTATCGGCGGCCGCCCGGCACATCAAGATGAACCGGTCTTGCCGGTCCATGCCCATGGGGCCGAACAGATCCGATTCCTGGTACAGCAAGCTGGCCATGCCGTATAGGAAAATCTCGCGCGGGATGCGCACTTCCGCGGTTTGAAACGCCGCCTTCGCCTCTACGGGACTGTCGGGATTGCCGACGGCTCCGGAGACTGCCAGGAGCACGCCCCGTTGCAGCATAGCGGTCAGCAACGAGTCGCGGTCGGAATCCGGAAGCCACGTGCCTGCGGAAAGCTTCGCCAGAGCTTCCGGCGGTGTGGCAGAACCCGGCGGGTATCCAAAAGCCAGCAGCACCTTGGCATTCTGATCGGTCTCTGCCATGTTGTGGAGACCCTGCGCAAATTCGAGTGCGGTGGTGGCAGCCAGACTCCTCAGGTTGCTGGTCTGGCGTCGATACAACAGCGTGTGGGCCGGATCTTGGCGACTCCCGGCTTCGTACGCATCAGCCAGGTCCGAGTACCCCTGGGTCAGGCCCGCCGACACCACCAACTGCCACACGCGCGCCGGGGCCGCGAACGCGGTATCCGTCTGGCTGAGTTCCGAGAGGGTGGCGTCCGTCTTCAGCAGGTCGCCGGTACGATAACTCTCGTTTGCTACGGCCCAAAAAAAGGCGGGGCTGCCCGGCTTGATTGACGGTGGTCCGTTCGAACACCCCGTCGCGATACCAAAGGCCAGCAGCGTCAGCAGAATCCATGCGGCTTTCATAGCTACCTCCCCCGTTTGCCCGGGATACCCCCGCCCAGCGAAGGCGTTGGTGCTCCAATAGAACTATAAGACTCTAATATCTGTTATGCAAGGGGGAAGGTGGGACATTCCTAGGGGCGGGGGCGAACTGAACATGTGGAGCCAGCCGCTCATGTCTCCAGGCAACACTCCAACTCATTGATCCTTTCTTCCACCCTATGCCTGATCTCCAGTAAGTTGTCGCCAATGAGGGCGTAAAAAGGCGACTGCGCTTGGGGATCCTGGCTCTGATCAGCGGCCGGTTGGCCTTCCGCGCTGAACCCTATTCGGTTGGCCAACGAGCAGCAGAACTGTACCAGCGCCGTTATGTCCGCCTGGCCCTCTACTGGCGCGGAATGGTGCCGGCTCGCAACTTCGGAAAACACCGCCGGCAGTTTCCACTCATTCAGCAGGATAAGTCCCGCCCTGGTGTGACGGATCCCGAACTCTTCGTGTTCTCTCTCCAGAACCAATTTTGCGTCCGGCGGCGACGCATCCAGCATCGCCGTATACTTTTGCAGCCAGGCTCGCAGCATGGCTAGGCGTCCAATATCGTGCAGAAGCCCCGCGCTATATGCGAGGTCTTTGTCGGCTTTCAGTTCGCGCGTGATCTCCTCGCATAGTAGCGCACACGCCAGGTTGTGCCTCCAGCACCGCAGCACCGCGGGCAATCTTCGCGCCGGCCCTAGAAAATCCTTCAACGCCACCGTGGTCACAAGCGAGCGAACCCGTTCCAAACCCAGCATCGCGACCGCGTGCAGGACTCCGGTCACCGGGGAGCGGGTACCAAACAGAGGTGAATTCGCGACTTGCAGCATATCCTTGCTGATGCGTGCGTCGGCTCGGATGATATCCGACAGCTTACGAAAAGCGACATCCTCCTGCGACACAAGCTTGAACAGGTGGATCGCCACCGCCGAAAATGGTGGCAGGCTGCGCAGCGTTTTCAGAGCTTCCGCCTCGATCGGCAATCCTATAGGGCCAGGCGCTACGCACGCGCCTGAGGGCGGATCTAACGACCTGCCCATTGAGACCTGTGCGCGGTTTGCGTGCTCGCAGGAATCCCAGTTGGAAGCATCGCCGTGCATATAAATCTCTCTTCGGCCGATCTGAGTAAACCTTGATGCTATTGGAGTTGCTGTGCTTCGGATGGTTCGCCGAAACGCCGGCCTCCGCATCGGAAAAAGCCCATGCTGTTACTATCGGTCATGGAAAACACCGACCACCATCAGTTTAAGAAGTCCAGTTGGAAACACATTCGGACTACACGGCTGCTGGTGATTGTGTCGTCACCATTGATTTACGTTTGCGCGCTTCCGTTTTTGTTGCTGGATACCGCGGTGGCGGTCTATCAGGCGGTTTGTTTTCCGATTTACGGAATTCCCAAGGTGCGGAGACAGGATTACCTGATATTTGACCGGGGGCGATTGCGGTATCTGAACACCATCGAGAAGGTGGCGTGCGTTTACTGCTCATATGCCAACGGTTTGCTAGCTATGATTACCGAGATTGCGGCGCGCACGGAGCGGCACTTTTGCCCGATCAAGCACGCGCGGCAATTGGCGTACGCGCACTCGCAATATGCGGCGTTCTTGCCGTATGGTGATGGGCGGGCGTACCGGGAGCATGCCGATGAGATCGAGCACGGACCGTTTGATGTCGCGCCCAAGGACCAGTAGCGGCCCGTATCGGTGAGGAGACGGCTCTCTTCGTGACAGGCTACGGCGTGAGGCGGGTTTCGACACGCTGCTTTGCTGGCGCGAGCGCGATCAAGGTTATGCCGATTACGATGAGGACCGCCACACCGATCAGTTCATCACGTGAAACCATGTTCCGCAAAGCCTGCGTGCCCATAACGGCGGCATGAACGAAGCTAGACCATGCTGTGAAAGCGATCAGGCTGCGGCTCGCCCATGGATTGCGGATTGCGAAAAGCAAGAATACGCCGAGCGTGACATAAATGCTGAACATCATCGACAAGGCAGGGTCTTGCCGCACAAAAATGATCGAGGGATAAGCTAGCGCCAAAAAGAGCAATCCCACCGACGCCAACACAATCTTCAGAGCCACTTCTCGATTCATTGATGCCCCTCCAATTATTGTGCAACGCGCTCGACGGCGCGCGCGCCTGAAAGAATGCCGAACATGCCGTAGTTTCCTTCGTGGCAGGCATACTCGTAGATGGGGTCCGTCCGCTTAGTCATGGAGATCTCCACGGTCCAAGGCTTCGTGTACACAGTCGGGTCGTTGACGGTGGCGCGGTAGGTGATGGTGTTGGCGTCGGTGCGCGTGAAGCGCTCCACCACGTGGAGATTCTGGTCGGTCATGCCGGTCAGGTATCCCACCCCGAAGCGGCTCTGGTCGTTGAATTTGAAATTGTCCGTCTCGACAACTAATGTGTTGCCCTCCCAACGGCCGCGCGAGTTTCCTTTCCACTGGTGCATGCCGGGCGCAAGATGAGGGCGCCCGTCCAGGGGGATGATGCGGACATCGTGGTTCATTTCCGCGAGGATCGTTACGTAGCCGGGGCTTTGCACAATCTGATAGTTGTTGTTGTACGGCTCGGGGAGCATGGGCGGTCCCGCGGCGCCGAACAGGATGCAGCGCTCGGTCAGGTAGCGGTCCTCGGGTCCATCGGCGGGATGCAGGGCCTGCTGCTGCCGGAAGTTGTCCGCCCGCTTCTGGCCATCCGGCGTCATGGCGGGGATTCTCCCATCCGGCGGATCAACCACCAGCGAGGTGCGACGGCTCTTGACCACGCGCGTGCCGCGGTCGAACCAGGCGTTGTTATAAGCACGGCGCGCCAGGTCGGTATCGCCGGTACCTTCCAGCCGATCCACATCGTTCAGCTGGATGCGCTGTTTTTCGAAAGCGGCCGCTTCGTCTTCGGTGAAGAATTCCTTGGTCCCCAGTTCGGCGGGCCGCTGGAGCGGCGTCAATGTGGCGTTGGTCCAGGTGCCCTGCAAATCCCTCTGCCCATCCGAAGTCCGCGCCTGGGCTAGTACGCGCATGGGTGCTACCAGGGCTGCGCAGAGCCAAAACGACAGCGCCCATATTTTGAGAGACACGGAATGAGCTCCTTTCTACCGGGCAGTGCAAGGTTCCGGATGCCACCCGGAGGCATCCGCTATTTTCTTGAAGTGCGTGGTGGTGACGAAGGGAATCGCCAGGTACACGGGGTCTTCCACCACTGTCATTACCATAAACCAGCTGTCGCCGTTCGGCTCGTCGAAACGGTCGTAGTATTCCTTGAGAACGGTTTTGTCGCTATACGGAATTCCGTTCTTGCGCAAGTATCCGGGCCGAAGCTGCGTGGTGACCACTTCCAGCGAACGGAACTTCGAGCCCATCCGCGGAGCCTGGATGAAGGGGACGGGCGGATTGGCGGGGGGCTGCGGCCCTTCCCACTTGGCCGTGGAATACCCCTGCCAGGAAGGCGTAGCTGCCCGAGGCGCCTCGCCGCCGAAATGAAAGACGCGGGTCTGTTGGCCGGCGTCGGTTTCGATGCGCAGCGTATTGTCGTCCTGCCAGGTGATGTGCAGGCGGCCCGGCACGCGCATAATAGCAGGCGCTCCGTAGGCTTTGCACTGCAGGCCGGCGGCTTCATCCTTGGCCGGATCCCAGGCATCGATCACCTTGCGCGCCTCTGCATTGGTGGGGATGCTTGCGGCGTCGCCCTTAAGCGGCGTGACCATGCGCCAGCGCCAGTCTTCCGTAACTACGGAGACCCAGTAACCAGTGAGATCGATAGGGGCGCCAGCCTTCGGTGAGGCGGGCGGCGCGGCCGGCCCACGTTGCGCCTGGGCGCGATGGGGAGCGATCAGTGTGAGCAGTGCCGCAAGCAAAAGAAAGGTGCGCCTCATTTCGACGAGCCCCCTTTGCTCCGGGTAAGGCTCCGGTAAATTGCCTCTACGAATTGATCGCCTTTAACGAAGCTATCGCGCGAAACGTACTCGGTATCGTAATCGCGGCTGGGCTTGGCGGCCTTCACCTGCTCCAGCGTCATGCCCTTCTTGACCATATCCTGAACCCGGTCGCGAATGATCACCACCATATCGCGAAACTCCACCACGTCGGCGTCGTCGCAAATTCGTCCATGGCCGGGAATCACGTAGGTGCCGCCTTCCTGCGTCTTCGCGGGGACCGCCAGTTGCAGAATGTGATTGAGCGCGGCGATCTCTCCCTGCACGCTGCCCCCTCTTTCGATGTCGAGAAACGGGTAGCCCCCCGGGGTGAAGATATCCCCGGTGCTGATCACATCCGAGCCGCGGAACAGCACCAGGCTATCGCCATCGGTGTGGGCGTTAGGTTCGTGATAGACGATGATCGCCTCACCGTTGAAGTGCATATTCTTGGTAGCGGTGCCGTATTCATCGATCGGCAATCCTATCTCCGGAAAGGCCGGCTGGCCGGGCACGGACGCCGTGAGCCGATTGAGCACGTTCTCGTGGCCGATGATTCGCACCGGTTGCGCCGGATCGTCCGTGAACATTTTGGCAATGGCGGCGTTGCCCCCGACATGATCCGGATGCATGTGCGTATTAATGATGTAGTGTACGCGGCCGGTTGAGAGCTTGCGGATCTCGGCCATCAATTTGGGCGCTGGCGGGAGCAGATCCGCTATCGACCATCAGCACGCCCTCGTCACCCACCTGCACCGTGACATTGCCGCCGGCGCCGGCTAGCAGGTAGATGTTGTGCCGCACCGGCTCCACGTGGATCCGGACGTCGTCAGCGTTGGGCTGCGGTTGCGCCGCGGCTGCCCCCAGAGCAAGCCACGCGCTTGCGAGAAGAAAGAGTGGTCGTGTCATTTCGGTTTTCACCGTGCAGGCGGGCGTGGCGCTATGGGGTCGAGACAGATCTGTCCGCCCGCGCCGCATTCGCAGTATCGTTCGCAACGCGCCGGCGTCTTGTCCGGCTTGCCCATTTTTTGCCGATACTCCGGGTAGAGGGTTTCGGCGCCGCCGCGCAGAGCTTCGTAGGGCAACCCGTACCAATCCGCGACTTCGTGCAGGAAGGGATTGGTTCCGGGCAAATGATTGGGCACATAGTCAGGCGCCCGATTGGGGACCTCGGCCGCGGGTTCGCAGATGTCTGGTCGTCATCCCCTGCGAGGGGTCGAGCACCCAGGTCTGCGTGCGCACGAGCGGCTCCGTCAAGAAACGCGGGATCGGTAATCACCGTGGCCACGGTCAGATAGTTTCCATGCCGGACCCAGTGTTCAGTGAAGGTGGCCTTGTCGCTGCGCGGAAGGCCGTTGCGCTTCAGGTAGCTCTCCTTGAGATGCGTGGTGTAGACGTTCATCATGTTGTCCTGCCACGACGCCGTCGAAAAACCCTGCCAGGTGTGCGGCGCGAATTCGGAGGGGTGAGCCCGGCCATCGAGCCAGATGGTCCGTTCCATTTCCTGGAACCACATGCGTGTGTGGAAGGCGATCGGGCGCTGGGTTACGGGATCGAGAATCGTGTCGACCCGCATGTTGGCCAGCCCGCGCATGGAGTAGTCCGCCCCGTGCGGCCGGCATTCATACTCGCTGACCACGGAGATGCGGTCGGCGTCATAGCTGTCGGCCCTGAGGCGAGCCGCATCGTTGATGGGGATCCCCGTGTAGTCGCCCAGCTCGGGGCCGGGAATGCGATCCGGCAGGTCTTCGTGGTAGAGGGGAGACCAATTGCCGGAGAAATCCGCCTGCGCGTAGGCGGCCACGGCAATCAGACCGAAAAAACAAAGGCGATATGCGCCCATCGACATGGCGGCGTAACCCTCCTGGCAAGTGCCGGCGACAAGGATCGCCAGCGCTACCGGTTGGACGGCTCCTTGATTGGTAAAGCTTAATGCAGATTCATGACCCTGTCTATCAAAGTCTTTACCTGGCAGTCTGGTAAACGGCTTCGACGAACATGTCCGTGGTCCATGGCCCGGACGTAGCGCCCCAGCGCGGGTCGTAGTCGCGCGTGGGTTTGGCGGCCTTCACCTGCTCGACGGTCATCCCTTTCTTCTTCATGTCCAGGATACGATCGCGGATGATGGTCACCATATCCCGGTAATAGGCCACGTCCGCCGCGTCCGAGAGCCGGCCGTGACCCGGCACGATGTAAGTGCCGGCCTCCTCATTGCGCGCCGGAATCACCAGGCCCAGAATCTGGTTCAACGCATCGATCTCACCTTGAATGCTGCCGCCACGCGCGAGGTCGAGGAACGGATAGCCGGTGGTTACGAACACGTCACCGGTGCTGATCACGTCCGAGCGGCGAAAGAAAACCATGCTGTCGCCATCGGTGTGGGCAGCCGGGGCGTGCAGGATGCGTATGCCCTCATCGTTGAAGAAGAGATCCTTCTTCGCGCCGTGATAGGTGTCGGTGGGCAGCATGCCAAAAGGCGCCGGAGGCTGGCTGCCGACCCGCGCGGTCAGCCGGTCCAAAACATTTTGATGGGCGATGACTTTGGCGCCCTCCCGCGAATCGTCGGTGAGCCGCGCCACATCGCCGCCGGCGATCGTCTGGCCCTGCTGCCCGATCTTTTCGTTTCCTCCGATGTGGTCGGCATGGAGATGCGTATCGATGATGAAGGAAACGGGTTTGTCCGAGAGCTTTTTCACCTCGGCCATAACCTTCTCCGTGGCACCGGCCAGGCCAGCGTCGACGAGGAGCACGCCGTCGCTGCCGGCATCAATCGTGATGTTGCCACCAGCTCCCGAGAGCATGTAGATGTTGCCGCGGACCTTCTGCACGTGAATCGGTGCGCCGGCGGAAGGTGGAGTTGGCGGCGGTGCCGGGGCCGATGCGGCGACTCCGTTCGCCTTGTACTCCGGATACATGGTTTCCGCGCCGCCGCGTGCCGCCTGCTCGGGAAGCTTATACTTCCGCGCGAACTCAGCAAGGAATGGATTCGCCCCCGGCAAATGGTGAGGCACTTGTCCAGCAGGCCGGTCGATCTCTTCGGCAACCTCACAGGGATAAGGCTCGATCGACTGGTTGGGGCTAAGCTGCCAGTTAGTGGTTCGAAGGAACGGCTCGGTTAGGTAGAGCGGGTCAGTCACCATGCTGGCAAGCGTCAGGATGTTGCCAAACCGCATCCAGTGTTCCGTCAGGATGGCCTCGTCGCTGCGCGGGACCCCGTTGCGCCGCAGGTAGCTCTCTTTGAGATGAGTCGTAGTGACAGTCAATATGTCGCCTTCCCACTTTCCTGTGGAGAAGCCCTGCCAGGTGTGCGGCGCATCTTCGGAAGGGTGGGGCCGGCCATCCATCCAGATGGTTCGCTCCTGCGCCTGCCACTGCACATGCGTGTGCCACGCGATCACTTGCTGGGTAGCGGCATCCACCTCTTTCCAGATGCGCAGGTCCGCGGGGCCGCGTGTCCCGTAGTCGGCGGGGTGCGGCCGGCACTGCCACTCCGGCAGGGTCAGCAGAGATGCATCCCAACTATCGGCCCTCAAGCGGGCGGCATCATTGATGGGAAGCCCGAGGTAGTCGCCGATGTCCGGACCCGGTATGCGCTCCGGCTGGTCCTCATGATAGAGGGCGCCCCACTCCCCCGCCAGATCGACCTGGCCGAAAGCCGGGATGCTGAGGAGGAGGACACTCACCACAGCCGCAACCGCAGGAAACCACGATCCGCGCATAGGAGACTTATATATCAGAGTGTGGCTGGTTGCAAACGTTAGCGTGCCAATCCTATCTGGCTGAAACGTTGATTTCCTATCCCGTCTTAATGCCAAATGAGTAGGAGTGCGGCGAACCATGCCTGCCGCAACCACGCCTGCATGAACAAGCAATTCGAGTCCGGGCTCGTCGCGGCGTTCCTCGTCTTCGCCTGGTCCCGGCCTTCCAAGACGGCGTCGTTTCTCACGATGGCGATCGGTGTCCTCGGTCTCGCCTTCTATTGCGGCCCACCGCTCAACGGCTACTGCGACGTTCCGGCCGGCATCTTCGCCAGGTGTACGCAGGTCCTGGTTTACTTTGGATGCGCCGCCATTGTTACCGCTCCCTTCGTTCCACTTTTCCATTGGCGGACGACTGGTTACGCCAGCATGGCGCTGTTCCGCGATATGTTGATCCCACCGCTGGGCGCGCTCGCGTCGGCGATCTCTATCAACTCCCTTGCTCACATTGGTCGTGTCACGTTCGATCAGTTCCTGTATGCCTTCGATGGAAGTCTTGGGTTCCAACCTGGTTTCTGGGCTGAGAGGCTGCTCCGGCACATCACCTGGCTGGGGGCGCTCTGCGATGGCGCGTATTTCCACCTGCCCCTAGTACTGACGGCAGCCTATCTACTTGTGAGAGACCGTGGCCCGGAATCTGCTAAACGGGCGTTGCGATTATTTTTATTGATCGGCGTGGTGGGCTACGGATGCTATCAGCTATTCCCGGCGACCGGTGCCAAAGTTGCGCTGCCGGGAGTCTTCCCAAACATTGAGCCGCGGATCGAACTAATAGATATTCGACCCATAGAGGTGCTTCCGGGCCCGCGCAATTCCATGCCGTCGTTGCACACCAGCTGGATCTTAGCCGTCTGGTGGATGTTGGATCGCAAAAGCCGTTGGATCCGCGCAGCGCTGGCCGTCCTTCTCGGCCTCATGCTGCTCAGTACCCTGACGTTCCACTATCTGGTGGATATGGCGGTGGCGTTCCCCTTCACGCTGGCGCTCGCGGCGCTTGTCCGGAGCGACGGATCGCGGATTTGCCACAGGACACTTCAGGTGGGCTCCGCGATGTTTTTTGGATGGCTGCTACTCTTGCGATTCGCCCCAGGGGTTTTTCTGATTTCACCCGTGGTTGGATGGTCTGCGATGCTGGTGACGGTGATGGTGTGCTGCCGTTTGCGGACAGTCCTGAACCGCGTTCCGGCGGCGGCAAACGTGGAAGACGGGTCTTGTGCGTTGGTGGAACCGGCGGACGCTCCGGCGGATTTATAGCGCAGGCCAGCGGACCAACTCACGGTTACACTTGAAGGAGTGCCGATCGATCGCAAGCTGAAAATCGATCCGGAATCGTGGCCCGTACTCTCGCGACTTCTCGATCAATGGCTGGAGTTACCTAAGGAGTCCCGCGAAAACTGGCTCGAGAATGTCGGGGCCGAACATGCAAGCATCCTGCCCGTATTTCGTCAATTGATTGCGACCCAGGCGGGTGTCGAGGCCGACGGATTTCTGAACACACTGCCCCGAATGAACGAAGCGCCTAACTCCGTCACGGCCGGCAACGCACCTCTGGCCGGCGTCTTCATTCCCGGCGCACTCATCGGCCCGTATCGCCTGGCAAGCGAATTGGGGCAGGGCGGCATGGGGGCTGTCTGGCTGGCAGAACGCGCCGATGGCGAGGTAAGACGCCCGGTGGCGCTGAAGTTGCCCCTCGTATCCTTACATAGCCACACACTAGCCGAGCGCTTCACCAGGGAGCGGGATATTCTGGCGCAGCTAACACATCCGCGCATCGCTCGGCTATATGATGCCGGTATCACGGATCGGGGCCAGCCGTATCTTGCGCTGGAGTATGTTGAGGGCGAGAAGATTACCAGCTACTGCGACCAGCGGAGGCTGGGTCTGAAACCGCGGCTGCAGCTCTTCCTGCAGGTGCTGGGCGCGGCGCAGTATGCGCACACCAACCTCATAGTTCACCGAGACTTGAAACCTGCCAACATCCTGGTCAACAACGAAGGGGACGTTCGGCTGCTCGATTTCGGAATCGCAAAGCTGCTGACGGATGGGGAAGCCAACGAAACCGAGCTCACCCGAATCGGTGGACGGGCCCTCACCCCCGACTACGCCAGCCCCGAGCAGATTGCCGGCAACACGGTTACCACAGCCAGTGACGTGTACTCGCTCGGCGTGGTCCTTTACGAACTCCTGACCGGTGGGCGGCCATACAAACTCAAGCGGGATACGCGGAGTGGCCTGGAAGAAGCCATTCTCGGGGCCGAGCCGGCGCGGCCGAGTCAGGCAGCCACGGGTGAGACCACGACGCAGGCTCGCGGCACCACTCCGAAGCGGCTGTCCCGCGGCCTCAGGGGCGATCTCGATACCATCATCCTCAAGGCGCTCAGCAAGCAACCGTCGCAACGGTATGCAACGGCCGACGCCTTCGCTCAGGACATTGAACGATATCTGGCCGGACAAGCAGTTCTGGCGCAGCCGGAAAGCGCCTGGTACCGCTCGCGAAAATTCGTTCTTCGAAACAAACTCGCGGTTGGCTCCGCGGTCGCAGTAATCGCCGCGTTGAGTATCGGCCTGGGGATCGCCCTCCGTGAGGCACGCATCGCGCAAGTTCAGACCAGGACGGCGGAGACGGTCCGTACCTTTCTACTGGACATTTTTCGAGCGAACTCCAATGGGCACGCCGACCCGGTTAAAGCACGACAAACCACGGCCAGAGAACTTCTGGATATTGGCGCGAAGAAGATCGATAGCGCGTTGAACGAGGCTCCGGAGGCGAAACTGGGTGTGCTGGAGACGCTTTTCCAGCTTTATACGGATCTTGGTTTGCAGGACCAGGCCGTGTCACTGGGCCGGAGGCGCATCGCACTTGCCAACTCCGTCTATGGTCCGAATCATCCCGAGGTGGCGAGGGCGCTGATTGAGCTCGCGGCTAACTCCGGCTCATCCTCGTTTGCCGAAGACCGAGCGTCCCTCTTGAAAGACGCCGGGCGCATTCTAGATCAAAGGCAGGATTCCAGGTCGCGCCTCCGGGCACTGTATTACTTCGGGATGGGGAACTTGTCCTTTCGCACCGACCTTGCGAGGGCTGAAGACTTCGGAATGAAGTCCGTCAAACTGTTCAGGCAGTATCCGCCCTCCCGCGAGTTGGTTTCGGCGCTGAACCTGGTGGGACAGGCTCAGGACCACCTGGAAGAATATAGCCAAGCCATTGCGAGCTTCTCCGAAGCAGTGGGCATAGCTAACTCCCTGCAAGGCGAGGCCAGAGGGCCGTTGCCGGCGATTTACGCGTATCTCGGCGATGCGCAACGCCATGTCATGGACCTGAACGGCGCCGAGAAAAGCTTGCGTCTGGCGGTGGAAACGGCTCGTGCGCTGAAGGGCGAGGAACATGTAGACGTGATTCAGACCAAGTACCGGCTCGGGATCTATCTAGCCCAGACGTCCCGGCCTGTGGAGGGTCTGGCGTTTTTCAAGGAGGCCCTGGACCTGGCCATTCGCACCCAGGGTCCGGGCGAGGCTTTTCACACTCCCATGGTGCTGGAGGGTTACGGCATTTATCTTTTCCGGTACGGCAGAGTGGAAGAGGGACTTGTGTTTCTCGCCCAGTCCCTCGATGTCTTGCGCCGCGCGAACAAGGCCGGGAGCGATAGTTTTGCGAACACACTGGAGTTGAGAGCCGGAGGCGAAACCGAGCTTGGCCACTACCGCCAGGCGGAGGCGTTGCTAGCGGAAGCTTCGGCCATTCGCGCCCGGCTCGGTCCGCCTCAGCCGGATTACCGCAGCGAGGCGGCAGTTGAATTGGCCGGGTTTTTGGTGGCTACCGGCAGGGCAGACGAGGGCGCAAAGACTCTACAGGAGATTTCTGTAGAGCCAGGTGCCGGCAACAGGATTTCCTACCACTGGCTGGATGTGATATTGGCGCGCGCTGAAGCTGACTTGGCGCGAAACCGGGCCGATGCGGCAATAGACCAGGCGAGACAAGTACGAAGCCGGATTGAAGGCAGCGGTTTATCCACATATTTCAAACGATGGGAGGCGCAGGCGGCGCTCCTGGAAGGCAAAGGCCTTCTCCTCAAGCAACGCACCCCCGACGCTTTGCCTCTGTTGAAACGCGCGGTCCAGTTGGGCTCTGACGTTTACGACCATGACCGCAGTCCGGCTCTCGCCGATTCCCAGGTTGCACTGGCGAAATGTCTTCTGGCTTTAGGTCGCCCCGATCAGGCTCGGGATCTGCTCGCCGAGGCTAAAGCGATCCATTCGACGCACAAGGATCTTGGCGAACAGTTCAAGAAGCCTCTCCGCGAACTGGAAGCCTTACTCGCCAATCGCAACTAATTGGGTGAAGGGATGTCCGGATGCGGCGGACGAATACGTTTATCCCTGTGACAAATGTCAGGTGCCAGGCAAACCGGCTCGGCAGTCCTGACTCAACTCGGAGGGATTGCATGATATTCAGTTCGCGACTGGCACGGCGCGCCATGATTTTGACACTTTCGTGCGGCTACCTGTGCCTGGCCCAAAAGGACCCAGGGCTTCGCGGGGGTGCGCCGGGTGCCGGCGGCCCAATTGCAGGACTCAAAGACAACGAGTTGCTGCTGTTCAAAGAAGGAAAGGCACGCACGGTACAACTCGAGTCGGTTTGCGACACCTGCAGTGACGTAGCGCTGGGTTCCGATACGGGCGAGGATCCAAACCTGGCGAGTCGGACCAATTCATCGGGATTGGGGGCCCGATTCAACGGCGACCAATGCTCGGTCTGTCACCAGCAACCAGCCATCGGCGGCTCGGGCGGCTTCCTGGTGCCGAATCCGCAAGATTCGCCAAACCATTACCGCAAGCCTGAGAACCCGATGTTCGACCTGATTCCGCACCGCAAGGGCGGGCAGAACAATGTGCCATCGTTTATTACGCGGTACGGTCCCATCCGGGAAGTCCGGTTCCAAAGAAATCCGGACGGAACGCCGGATGGCGGAGTCCACGCCTTGTTTACGATTGTCGGGCGATCCGATATCGGCGCACCGGGGTGTACGGCCGCGGATCTTCCCCCAACGGATTTCGAAACCCAGTATCGCAACGGCAACCTATCGTTCCGCATCCCTCTGCAGACTTTTGGATTGGGGCTGATCGAAGCGATTCAGGACGCGACGATTTTGAGCAACGCGGCTTCTACCGCGTCACTGCGAACCGCGCTAGGGGTTGGAGGGATTGCGAACCGCAGCGGCAACGATGGGACGATCGCTCGCTTTGGGTGGAAGGCACAGAACAAATCGCTGACGATCTTCGCGGGCGAAGCATACAACGTGGAAATGGGCGTGACCAACGACGTATTCCCAACGCGTCGCGACGAGACTGCGGCCTGCAGCAAGCAGGTAAACGAGCCGAACGACATTACCCGCGTGGAAACCAACGACCTGAATAACCAGGCGTTCAACAATCCGTTGCACATACTGCCCGATTGGCTCGAATTCGCGATTTTCATGCGCCAACTGGCGCCGCCCGAACCAGCGCCCTTTTCGGCGAGTGCCCAGCGCGGGCAGAAACTGTTCGGCACCGGTGTCAGTAATCCGGGAATCGGCTGCTTCCTTTGCCACACGCCGACGATGGTGACTGGTCCGCAGCACGATACCGAGGCTCTTCAGAACTTGGCGGCGCATCTTTACTCCGACCTGCTGATCCATCACATGGGCAAGGGTCTCGCTGATAACGTCACGCAGGGCCTCGCACAGGGAGATATGTTCCGGACTACGCCACTCTGGGGAATTGGTCAACGGCTGTTCTTCCTGCACGACGGGCGGACAGACGACCTGCTGGTCGCAATTAAATCCCACGCGTCGACCGATGGGGATCGGAATGGCGATCTCCCCAGCTCCGACAATCACGGCAACAGCTATCCGCCATCCGAAGCCGATGCGGTGATCCAGAAGTTCAACACCCTATCTCCCACCGACAAGCAAGCCATCCTGGACTTCTTGCGATCTCTCTGACCATCCCATGGCGGGCGGGGACACCCTCGCCCGTCTCTGTTTCGCTACTGCAACGCCAGCGATAGCAGCAGCCGCGCCTTTTGCCAGTCGCGCCGAACCGTTCGTTGGTTCACGCCCAGCGCGAGTGCGATGTCTTCTTCCGTGAATCCGCCAAAATAGCGCATCTCAACGATCTTCACCAGCCGCTCGTCGATTTTTGCGAGCGCGTCCAGCGCTTCACTCACGCGCAGGACTTCCAGTTCCTCGGCGGGAACAGACTCGGCTGCGAAATCGAGGGGAACACGGGGGTTGTCTCCCCCGCGGCGCTCAGCGTGACGCTGTCGTACAAAATCCACGATGATCGACCGCATCACTTGCGCCGCATAGGCCAGGAAGCTAGGACGGTCGGGCGCTTCGATCCGGCCTGTCTTGAGAACCCGCAGGAAAGTCTCGTGGACCAGCGAAGTAGTGTCGAGCAGAGTGATCGGTTCGTTGCGTTGCAGTCTGGCGTGGGCCAGCCGGCGGAGGTCATGGTACATGAGCGAAAAGAGTTCTTGAGTCGCTTCACTTCCGGCTCCCTCCAATCCCATGCTTGTCCCCAGTCAACGATCAAGACGCTTAAACATAAATATATCGGGTTTGTGGCTTGATGACCTGCGGTATTTTCCCGAGAATGTCCGGTTTCAGCCAGGGAATCCGTTTATCCCAATGACAAGCGGGGGAGCCGGAGTGGGAGGGAGTATGAGGTCCTCACGAACATGCGATTCCGCGCCCGAGGTACAGACTTCCGAAGGGCGTTCTACTTTTGCTGGCTTTGTGGTTCTGGCCGTTGGGGTGCTGATCGCAGCGCCGGGTCGCGCTGACTCCATTTCCTTAAGGGGCAGTCTCGATTCCAATAATGCAAACGACGTCCTTCTCTATTCTTTTGCCCTCAACGCCGCATCCACACTGACCTTACAGAGCTTCGGATACGGCGGAACCGGCAACGCGCCGGGAGGCACGAATGCCGCCGGCTCGGTGGTGCTCGCCGGTGGTTTTGACAGCTACATTTCGCTCTTCGATGGGACCGGAGCGGCCGCAACGTTCTTAGCCTCGAACGACGATGGCCTTTGCCCGGTGGGGAATGCTGCGCCGGCTTGCCACGACTCGACGTTGGCGATAGCTGGTCTCGCCGCCGGTTCCTACACAATGGCGCTGAGTGTTTTCGATAACTTCTCCTTCGCGGAGAACTTCGGGACCGGAACACTCGGCGACGGATTTATCGGCCTGGGAGACTATTTCGATGCGGCGAGCGGAGTGACTCGAACTTCGAACTATGCAGTGGACATCAGCGCGGCCGGTCTCGAGACGGCGAACCCCGTTCCAGAGCCGGGCCTGTTGCCCATGACCATCCTGGGATGTCTGGCGCTGCTGACGAGCCGGCACGGGTCACGATTTTTTGCAAGGGGATCACGATGAATCGATGGAAGAATTACGTGTGGATGGCGGCCGGCCTGGCCGCTCTAGCGGCGGTTGGCACATTCACGCCCAAACCGCTGCTTGCGCAGATTAAAGCGGCGTTTGTGCAAAACGTAGACGAACCGGGGAGGATACCGTATCAATCGGTGATCTTCTTCGCGCAGGGCGGAGGAGGTTGCTCGGGAGCCTCATGCGCCAGTTGCGTGGGAGATTTCTGTACCCTCAATTTCCCTCCGGTCCCTAATAACAAGCGGTTAGTAGTCACCAGCATTCTGGGCCAGGTGTATGTCGACACACCCGGCGTGCTCAAGCCGGTTCAACTCGGTTCTATCTTTTTCCCCAGTGTTCTCCAGGCCGGCACATTTCCAGGTGTCCTTGGCGTCAACACGAATATCTTTGGGGTCAATGTGACTGGTGCGATGGTAACTGCCATCGATGGCGGTAACACTCCCACCATCAACCTGGTTTCGACCACGCCGTTAAGCTTCAGCAACGGCGGTACGAATGGGCAGATCACAGTTACCGGATATCTGGTGGACTGCTCTTCCAACGGTTCATGCGCGCTGATCGTACGGTGATGAGGAGAACCAACATGAACTCACGAATTCATTGGCCCAAGATGCTGGCAGCTATCGCTCTCCTGCACGTCACCATGGCCGCGGCAATTGCCGACGAACAAGAAGCGAAACCAGTCATCATCTCTGCAATACCGGATTCCCCGGTCAATCCCGCTCAGCTTACAATCGCCGGCCAGCATCTGGGAGCATTGAAGCCGCTGGTGACCCTCGACTCTATGCCGCTTACGGTTATTGGGTTCACGCCCACGATGGTAACCGCATTCTTACCAGCAGGATTGAAGTCGGGCTCTTACCTGCTCACATTGGAACCCAACGGACACAGCGACAAACTCGCGCGGTTCGATGTCGCCATCGGGGCAGCCGGACCGAAAGGTGATCGCGGCGACCCGGGCGCACAGGGACCCGCCGGATCGCCGGGACCTCCCGGTCCACAGGGGCCTCCGGGCCAGCCAGGGGCTGGCGGGTCGAGCGATGTCTATTCAGTCACGGCGCCGACCATCGATCTTCGTATTATCGGCAAACAGGTGGCCGCGCTTACGGTGCCGGCGGGTAGTTATTGGATCACGTTTACGTCCACAGTTACGAACACGACCGCGGATCTATTGAATCCGATCGACTCTATCGCTTGTTCGTTCGCGGGCCTCGGGTCACCGAATGTTGTACGGCTGGGACAGGACTCCAACCAGGTCGTGATGGCCCTGCAGGCGGTTGCCACATTTAGCGCGCCAGCAACGATTGCAGTGAACTGCGCTGGGTCCACGATTCAATTCAGTGGACAATCCATCAACAATGTACTCACTGCGCTGAAGGTAGGCACGATCCACTAGGAAGGGTGGGGCGGGGCCATGCCCTGCCCAGCAAGATGCTTGGAGCCTCATAGTAAACTGGGCCATGCGCATCGTCCTGCTGGCTCTCTCGGCCAGCGCTCTGTTCGCCCAACAGCCGATTCTTTATCATCGCGGCACCGTCAACGCGGCTTCTTTGGCGCCATTCGGTCTACCCAACGCTGCAATCGCCCGTGGCAGCGTTTTCAGCATTTCCGGCGAAAACCTCGGCCCCGCTCAATCCCAGGTCACATTTTCGTTTCCTCTTTCGGCCACGTTTAGCGGAGTTTCGGTCAGCGTGACACAGGCGGGAGCCGTCGCCCAAGCCTTCCCATTCTTCATTTCGGCTTCCGAGGTTTACGCGGTAATGCCCTCCACCGTCACGGCCGGCCTGGCCACGTTACGCCTCACGTACCAGTCCCGCCGAAGCAACGCGATCACCATTCAGATCGCCGATTCTGCGCCCGGCATATTCGCTGTTTCGGGTGGCGGGTACGGCCCCGGCGTCATCCAGAACATCTTGGCGCCGGACAACCAGCCAACTAACTCACTCGCGACTCCGGCGGCGCCGGGACAAGTCATCGCGATTTGGGGTACCGGGCTTGGTCCCGTTTCCTTTCCCGATAACGTGGCTCCCACAGCCGGTAACGTAGCCGCCCCCGTCACGGTCACGATCGGAGGGCGACCCGCAGCCACCTCATACTCGGGCCGCAGTCAATGTTGTTCCGGCGTGGATCAGATCGTAGCGACTATACCCGACGACGCGCCTCTCGGTTGCTGGGTGCCGGTGCTTGTCAATGCCGGGGGCGTCGTCTCCAATACCGCGACCATGGCGATCGCTACCGCTGGCGCCACTTCGTGCGATGATCCCGGCAACCCTCTTTCGAGACTGGCGCGCACCCCGGGGACGCAGGCCTTCATCCACCTGGAACGAGTGGACAGCATCGAGAATGTCAACACGGCTACCGCAGTTCACAAGACTCTCGATAAAGTCTACTCGCGGTTCTATACGCGTCCTGGCTCGCCCTTTAACTTCGACCCCTACTTATCCTATCCGCCGCCCGGCTCATGCCTCGTTCATCAAACTTCGGGCGACTCCTACTTTGGCAAGAACCTCCGTGGGGCCCTGCCTGCGGGCGCCAGCCGGATACCGCAGCCAAAGCAGGTTTATGCTAACGGCGCGCAGTCTCTGACGGTCTCGCCTTCCGGTTCGTCCTTCTCCAGCACCCTGGGTGGGACGATCGACACGAATGCTACCGCCATGAATCTGATGGGCGCCAATGCGAGTTTCACTATCGATCCTGCGGGCCCGAACCAGGCGGTGATCGGGCTCAACCCCGAGCCCCCACCCGCCTGGACACGGCCCAATGGCATTCTGGCGGTTCCTCGGAACGCGCCCCTGGATCTCGCGTTTACTCCCGGAGACAGCTCGGCGCCTACGGCTATTCTGCTCTATTCGTACGCCGCGGTCACCAACTCCACAGTGGAGGTACAGTGTCTTGCCCCACCCGGCGCGACCACGTTCACCATCGCGGCGGATACTTTGGCGAACCTGCCGCCCACCTATCAGTTGATGGACGGATCGTACGCGAACTTGTTCATCGGAACACTTGGCGTGAATACGGCGGCCCCATTTTCAAATGGCTTGGCCGCAAACGGAATCTTGCTGAATTCGAGTTGGCTGGCCCAAACGGTGGTGGTCCAATGAAATTCCTCTGCGTGCTAATACTGGCTGCCTCGTCTCTGTTGGCTCAGGTTGAATCCGTGATCATCGATTTCGACGGCGGCATCATTGACAATCGATATGTCACGAACGTGACCGGCAGTCAATACCTGGAGAGCAACATCCAATACTCTTGGGAGCTACTCCGGGACCCAAATGGGGACAAGACGTTCAAATTTACCGCCTCGAAATGCGTCTATACGACTTTCTTCGGAGGCGAGTTCCTAGGAATTCCGACGCCTACTATTCTTCCGGCGTGCACTCCTCTGTCGCAGTCGGCGGCTGAAGACCTTGGACCTATTGCTGAAGTCTTGCCTGAATTCTATTCCTTTGTTCCCGAGGTGCCCCACCACAAGGTATACGGCCCATTCGCGGAATCGGTTCATCCACGCTTGACAGGCGTACAACCGGCCAGTCCAGTGGATCCTCAAATGATCATGCTTGACGGCCTCGGCAACAGCCTTTTCAAATTCGACCTGAACAACTTCAGCATCCTAAGCCAGGTCGTCGTCCCAACCACGTCGGGCCCTCTGGGTATCCGGCCAACCAGCACCGGCCCCGAAAACGAAGTCTGGGTGGCTAACGGTGGATTGGAAGTCACCCTTGTCGACCTCGGTGCCCAGAAAGTAATCACCAACATCCCCACACCCTCAATCCCTGTCGCCGTCGCGCCCGCTGCTATCGTTTTTTCCAAGAGTGGCGCGACTGCGCTGGAGGCCGTCAAATTTTTCTCGCCGGATTCGTCGGGCAATAAAGGTGCGCTGCTGGTGTTCGACGCCGTCAACCGGAAGGTCACAGCCACGCTGCTGGTGAAAATCTATCCCGCCGCTTTGGTTATGGCTCCAGACGGACTTACCGCGTATCTTCTTGGAGAAAGCGGCGAAATTACCTACTACGATGTCCTCAGCGGTACAGCAGACCTCACCTTATCCACCTATACGCCAGGGCAGAGCGGTGGTTTCCCCGGCAGCAGCCAGGTGTTCATCCACCCGGACGGTACGCGCCTCTTTTGGCACATTGGGGCTCAACTGGAGGTCTTCGACCTCACCAAACACAAAGTCACTTATCAGTTCAACTCCGGTTTGCCCTCGACTTCACCTGTGGCGATGCAGATGTCTCAAGACGGTTCGAACGTCTGGATGAACAATGCATTGGGCAAAGTAGTTGTCCTTGATACCAGATACGGAAACACAGTAGCGACGTTCCAGGGAGATCCCAATTCTGCGATCTTTCCAGGCCCCGTTATCTACTGAAAGTTGATCTCGCTCAAGCCGTCATGATGGCCGTCACTGTGGTTCGGTCCACCACTTCCTGATAGGCCTCCAACATCCGCTCGATGGGAACTACGGTAGTGGCGAGCGCGGTCGCATCGTACTGGCCACGGTCCAGCATTTCGACGAACCGGGGAATGTCGCGCATCGGACTTGCGCCGCCTGCCTGGCCGGCATGATGTGTGCGTCCGCCGATGGCGAACATGACCGCCGGTAAGGAAAAGGTTCCCGCCGGCAAACTGGTGGTGATAATGTGGCCGCCCGGCGCGCACATTTCATACGCCTGCCGCATGGGGATAATGCCGGTTGGGTCCGGACCCGCCTCCAGCTTTGGTTTGGCGCGATCCGCGCCTACGGCTTCCACCACGAAGTCGGGCCCAGCTCCGGCTAAGAGTCCACCTGAGTCGCGTCCGCCGGCCCACAGGCGCGTCCCCGGACTGTTGGAGAGTTCCCGGACCTTGTCCACCAACTTGTCGCCTTCCACGTTGGGGTCGAGCACGTGCGTGGCGCCCACTTTCAGAGCCAACTCCCTGCGCACGCGAATCGGCTCGACGGCGATGATCCTGGATGCGCCGGATATCCGCGCTCCCTGGATGGCGCTGAGTCCCAGGGGGCCGCAACCCACCACGGCGACGATTGAACCCGGCTCCACCAGCGCAAGAACCTGCGATGTGGAGCAGCCCAGTCCGGCCACGCTCACGCAGGAGCACACCATTCCGAGTTGCGCCGCGGAAGCCTTGGTGAAGATCGGCACCACCCATTCTTCAAACGTGACCATCAACTCAGCCAGGCCTCCGATGTGGGAATTCGCATACACCGGAGTTCCGTCGCGCATGTCAGCGATCGGCACCAGGTCCTTGGGGCCCTGGCGGCCCAGAAACTGGCACATGTCGGCGCGGCCGCGCAGGCACTGATAGCACGAGCCACATTGCGGCGTACCGGAAACGCACACGCGGTCGCCCACTTGAACGCGCCGCACTTCGGGCCCAACTGCTTCGACCACGCCCACGCCGCCGTGCCCTTGGATCAGGGCCATGTTCGTGAACCCCTGAAACGCCGCGGGAGGAGGTTGCGGCCGTGCATTCGCCGGGTTAGCCTCGCGCGGGGGGCCGAAGTTCATCGGAGGGAGTCCCAAGACGTCGGTAGTATTCGAATAGCAAAGGTTGGTCGCCTCGGTGCGCACAACCACCTGGCGGCCGCTGATGGGGCGTAGGGTCAGCTCCTGGAGCGTGGTCCTTCCGGGACCGGTCCCCCGCGAGATCCAGCCGCGAAACTTGCGGCCCGGTGCGGCGTTCCGCGCCTGGGCGAACAGCACGCCGCTTTCGGCGGCAATCGCGGCGCCACCGGCCGCGGCGGCAATGCTCTTCTTCAAAAGGCCCCTGCGAGAGGGCTTCGCGGCATTCGTATCCATCAAGCAACCTCGTCTTCCTGTGTAAGCTTACACTTTCTCGCGGCCGGGCATGGCCCCGCCCCACAAAGGGAGGTCTTTGTAAAGCGGATCGCGGCGGGTTATCTTGGAACGATGCGGTGCGCGCCAAACCATGAGCGACTGGTCTCCTAGTTCCTGGAAGGCCAGGGAGGCCGCGCAATCGGTGGCCTATCCCTCAGAGTCAGAATTGAACCGCACGTTGGAGGAGATCGCCAAGCTTCCTCCGCTGGTAACCTCCTGGGAAGTACTCCAGTTGAAGTCGCAACTTGCGGATGCGGTGCACGGCCAGCGATTTCTGTTGCAGGGCGGAGACTGCGCGGAAAGCTTCGACGCCTGCGATTCGGGGAGCATCGCCAACAAGATCAAAGTCCTGCTGCAGATGAGCCTGGTACTGGTGCATGGAGCGCAGAAGACCGTGGTGCGGGTGGGGCGCTTCGCCGGCCAGTATGCGAAACCCCGTTCGGAGGAATTCGAGACGCGCGGCGAGGTGACCCTCCCGAGTTACCGCGGCGACCTCATCAACCGCCCGGAGTTCACGCGCGAAGCACGCACGCCCGATCCCCGCCTGATGCTGCGCGGCTATGAGCGGGCGGGGCTGACCATCAACTTCATACGCGCCCTGGTGGTCGGCGGCTTTGTCGATCCCCACCATCTGGACTACTGGAATCTCGACTGGGTGAGTGATTCTCCCATGGCGGAGGAGTATCGCCGCATGGCGCGAACGATTGGTGATTCGCTCCAGTTCATGGAGAACCTGGCGGGCGCGCATCCCGGTGGTTTTCACTGGATCGATTTTTTCACCAGTCACGAAGGCATGCACCTGCCGTACGAGCAGGCCCAGACCCGGCAGGTGCCGCGCCAACCGGGGTGGTTCAACCTGTCGACGCATTTTCCCTGGATCGGCATGCGCACCGCCGATCCGAATGGGGCGCACGTCGAGTTCTTCCGTGGAATCCGCAACCCGATCGCCGTGAAGGTCGGGCCCGGCATGTCGCCCGAGTGTCTGAAAAGCCTGATCGCGATTCTGAACCCCGATGCCGAGCCGGGCCGCCTGACCTTGATCCATCGCTTCGGCAGCGATCGCATCGCGCGCTGCCTGCCGCCGCTGATTGAGGCGGCGCGGTCCACTGGAATTCCGGTGCTGTGGTGTTGCGATCCGATGCACGGCAATACGCGTATGACCGAAGGCGGGACCAAGACGCGGAGCTTCGACGAGATCCGCAACGAGCTCGATCAGGCCTTCGATATCCACCGTGGGAACGGCAGCCGGTTGGGCGGCGCCCATATCGAGTTGACCGGAGAAGCGGTCACCGAATGCGTGGGAGGGGCGCGGGGGCTCAAGGAGGTGGATCTGAGCCGCGCCTATCGTTCTCAACTGGACCCCAGGCTGAATTACGAGCAGGCCCTCGAACTGGCCATGTTTATGGCGCACAAGATGAGGTCGCTCAACGGCCGCTCGTCCGGAACATAAAAGCTCCTCTATGTCACAACTCACAATCAAGCCACGCGACGGAGTCCGCTGGGACCTGGTCGCGCTGGGCGAGGTGATGCTGCGTTTCGATCCGCGCGACCGGCGCATTGCCACCGCGCGCAGTTTTGACGTGTATGAAGGCGGCGGCGAATACAACGTCGCTCGCGGCCTGAAGCGCTGCTTCGGATTGGACACCGCCATCATTACGGCTTTCGCGGAAAACCCGGTGGGCTCGCTGCTCCTCGATTTGATCTACCAGGGCGGCGTGGATCCGTCGCTGATCCGCTGGGTGGAATACGATGGCATCGGGCGCGCTGCGCGCAACGGATTGAATTTTGTGGAGCGCGGATTCGGCGTGCGCCCGGCGGTGGGTTGCTCCGACCGAGGGAATACCGCGGTCTCACAGCTTCGGCCAGGGCAGATCGACTGGGACGAGATCTTCGGCGAGTGTGGCGCGCGCTGGTTTCATACCGGCGGCATCTTTTGCGGGCTATCCGCGACTACGCCGGAAGTGGCACTCGAAGCCATTCAAGCGGCCCGCCGCCACGGTACCATCGTCTCCTACGATTTGAACTACAGGCCTTCTTTGTGGAAGGCTTTAGGCGGGCGGGAGCAGGCGCAGGCGATGAATCGCCGTATCGCACCGCTGACCGACGTGCTGATCGGCAACGAGGAAGATTTTTCCGCGGCCCTGGGTTTCCCGGTGGAGGGCGCAGGCGATCTCACACACCTGGATGTGGCCGAGTTTCAAAAGACCATCGAGCGCGTAGCGAACGAGTTTGCAATTCCAGTGGTGGCTACTACGCTGCGGAAAGCGACTACGGCGTCGCGGAATGACTGGGGGGCGATCTGCTACGCGGACGGGACGTTTTCTGGAGCAACCGAACGCAAAGATCTGGAGATCTACGATCGTGTGGGTGGTGGAGACGCGTTTGCGTCCGGATTGATTTATGGTTTTTTGAACGGGCGGGCGCCAGAGTGGTCGGTGGAATGCGGCGCGGCGCACGGCGCACTAGCTATGACCACTCCTGGAGATACGACCATGGCGACGCTCCCGGAAGTGCTCCAGTTGATGCAGGGCGGGGCGGCACGGATAGCTCGGTAGCTGAAAGAGTTGTCAGTTATCAGTACTCAGTTGTCAGCAAGTTGTGCTTGATAACTGAGTACTGAAGACTGTTCACTGAAAACTAATTATGACAAAAGACGAAGTACGCCAGCGGATTCTGGAAATCGGCATCGTGCCCGTGGTGCGCGCGTCGACGGCCCACCAGGCGCGCATGGCGGCCGAGGCTGTCTGCGCTGGCGGAATTCCGATCGTCGAAATCACCATGACCGTGCCCGGCGCGGTCGAGGTCATCGCGGAACTGTCCCGCTCCATCGGCACCCAAGTGGTTATCGGCGCGGGCACGGTTTTGGACACCGACACCGCGAAGGCCTGCTTCGACGCGGGCGCGCAATTCCTGGTCAGTCCGGGTTTCGATTGTCCCACCGTGGAACTCGCGCGGCAGCAGGGAAAGCTGGTGATGGCCGGAGCGCTTACGGCCACCGAAGTGATTACAGCATTTCGCGCCGGCTCCGACTTCGTAAAGATCTTCCCCTGCGGCAACGTGGGCGGTCCATCCTATATCAGGGCGCTCAAGGCGGCCCTGCCGCAGATTCCCATGGTGCCAACGGGAGGAGTCAATCTCAGCAATGCCGCGGAATTCCTGCGTGCCGGGTCATCGGCTATCGGAGTAGGAGGCGAGTTGTGCACGCGCGCCGCGCTGGAGGCCGGCGACGCCGCTGCAATCGCCGCCGCAGCCCGCCAGTATGTCGAAGTGGTCAACGAGGCGCGCCATGGGTGATAATATTGTTTGTGATTCAAACTAAAAGCCGGGACGGCGACGATCTCGTTGTCGCGCCCCCGCCCGTTGCAAGAGAAAAGCTTGCGGCCGTGGTGGACGAGATCCTCGCTACCACACCGGTTTTGGATATCCACACGCACCTGTTCCCCACGCCGTTCGGGGATTTGGGCTTGTGGGGCATCGACGATCTGCTCACCTATCACTACCTGGAAGCCGAGCTCTTCCGGTTCTCATCCATTCAGCCGGCGCAGTATTGGGAGCTCAGCAAGACGCAACGCGCCGACCTCGTGTGGAAGACTCTCTTTCAGGAGAACACTCCGATTTCGGAAGCGGCCCGGGGCGTGGTGGCTGTGCTTGCCTGCTTTGGGGCTGGATCCTTCCTGCGAAACACTCGCACCATTGCGCGATTATTTCCGCCAGCAGCGGCTCGTCGAGTACATCCCCCGGGTTCTGGCGCTGGCCGGAGTCAGCGTCCGTGGTGATGACCAACGATCCGCTCGATCCCGCCGAGGCTCCCGTGTGGCAGCGCGGTCTGGAGCGCGATCGGCAGTTTCACGCAGCGCTGCGGCTCGATCGAATCTTGAATGAGTGGACCGGTCACTATGTTCAGCTGGCATCGAATGGCTATGCGGTGGAGGCCGATGGAGGCGGACGCACCATCACGGAATTGCGGCGCTTCCTGGTCGACTGGTCAGCCCGTATGCGCCCGGTATACATGGCCGTTTCGCTGCCCGACACCTTTCAATTCCCCGACGACGATGTGCGCACCAAACTCCTGCGGGACGCCATCCTGCCCGCGTGCCGCGAATTGAATCTGCCGCTCTCACTGATGATCGGGGTGCGCCGCCAGGTGAACCCGGCGTTGCGGCTGGCCGGAGATGCGGCCGGCAAAGCCGACTTGCGATCGCTCGAGACCATGTGCCGCGAGTTTCCCGAGAACCGCTTCCTGGTGAGCGTCCTCAGCCGCGAGAATCAGCACGAGCTGTGTGTCTACGCGCGCAAGTTTCGCAACCTGATGCCATTCGGCTGCTGGTGGTTCCTGAACAACCCGTCAATCGTGGAGGAAGTCACGCGCGAACGTCTGGAGATGCTGGGAACCAGTTTCATCCCGCAGCATTCCGACGCGCGTATCCTGGAGCAGGTAATCTACAAGTGGCGCAATACTAGAAGAACGATGGGCCCCATCCTTACTCGCAGCTACGAAGTACTGGCCGAGGATGGCCGCCCAGTCACGGCGGAAGCTGTGCGCCGCGATGTGGCGCGTTTATTTCGTACGAACTTCGAACAGTTAACGAATCTATGAACTTCACTGTGCTTTTGCTGGCCGCCGCGCCGGAACGGCTGGTGCATTTAGGGGGAGTCGACGTCGTCATCGTGGCCCTCTACTTCGCGATGGTGATCGGAATCGGTTTCTATCTGAAGCGCTTCGCCACCACCGGTGAGGATTTCTTCCTGGCGGGCCGCGACATGACTGCATGGATCGCCGGTCTGAGTTTCGTTGCCGCCAACCTCGGTGCGTTGGAGCTGATGGGCTGGGCCTCGGCCGCTTATCAATATGGAATCCTTGCCACGCACTGGTATTGGATCGGGGCCATTCCCGCCATGCTGTTCCTGGGCCTCGTGATGATGCCGTTCTACTACATTTCGAAAACGCACTCGGTCCCCGGCTACTTGCGGCTGCGCTACGGCGAAGGCGCCCGCGCGCTCTCAGCCATCTCGTTCGCCGCCATGACCGTGCTCATGAGCGGCATCAACATGTACTCCATGGCGCTGGTCATGAAGGTGGTGCTGGGCTGGGACATTCACTTCAGCATCTGGGTCTCGTCCCTCACGGTGGCGGTCTACGTCTTTCTGGGAGGCCTGCTCTCGGCCATTTTCAACGAAGTTCTCCAATTCGTGCTCATCTGGTTGGGCGCGCTGCTCATTCCCATCCTGGGCCTGATTGAGGCGGGCGGATGGACCGGCATGACTCAGCGCATTGCGGCCAATGTGGGCAAAGGCGACTACGTGCACCTGTGGAGCACATTGGGTTCTTTTCAGGACAACCCCATGGGCATCCACTGGACCGGGATCGTGCTGGGTCTCGGATTTATCATTTCGTTCGGATACTGGACTACGGACTTCCTAGTGGTGCAAAGGGTACTGTCGGCTCGCAGCCTGCACGCTGCTAAGATGGCACCCATCATCGGGGCCGGTTTCAAGATGATGGTGCCGTTGATCGTCATCGTGCCCGGACTGCTGGGTATCGCCCTGCTGCCGGAAAAGCTGGTGGGGGAATCGGTGGCAGCGGCTACCGGCATGCACAGCTACAACGAAGTGCTCCCGCTGATGCTAGCGCGCTATTGCGGTCCCGGATTGCTCGGCCTGGGCATCACCGCGCTGATGGCCGGGTTCATGTCCGGCATGGCGGGCAATGTAAGCGCGTTCGCGACCGTGTGGACCTATGACATCTATGGCGCCTTCATCCGCAAGCGGGCCCCCGATTCTCACTACCTGAGCGTAGGCCGGTGGTGCACGCTGATTGGCGTGCTGATCAGTATAGGGACCGCATACCTGGTGATGCAGTTCCTCAGCATCATGGATTACGTCCAGGCGCTGTTCAGCTTTTTCATCGCGCCGCTTTTTGGCACCGTCATTCTCGGTATGTTGTGGAAGCGCGCGACGGCGGCCGGAGGTTTCTGGGGCTTGCTGGCAGGAACGTTGTCGTCGGTCGGAATGTGGGCATGGGTCAAACTTAATCCTGCCGCGCTGGGTATCATCGCGCTGTCGCCGAATGCCAAGGACATGGCGGAGAATATGTACCGCGCTCTGTGGTCGTGGATCATTTGCGTGACCGTGACGGTGGTGGTCAGCCTGGCCACGCGGCCGAAGCCGGTCGCCGAATTGACCGGGCTGGTGTACGGGTGCACGGATCTTCCGTCGGAGCGTGAACTAAAGCTGACCCAGCGGCCGATCTTTTGGGCGGCGGTGGTCTGCGCCGTCTTCGTGATCCTGAACGTGATTTTCTGGTAGAGCCCTATGCACAAACCTGGAATGGTTTCGATCTGGTTTCTGATCGGCTTGCTACTGGTTGCCTACGGCGTTTTGATTTTAGGCGCCGGACTATACGAATATTTCGTGCCGCCAGCGCAGCCGCCAGTCCTGGCCGGGCTGCATGCCGGCATCTGGTGGGGTGCCCTGGTGCTGGTCATTGGCGCATTCTATTGCTGGCGATTCGAGCCGGGAAAAACAAAATAGCGGAATCCCATGCCAACCCTGGTTTTGAAGGGAGCCTCCAGCGAAGTTGTTCGCGGCATCAACCGCCGGATCGTTCTCAACTTGATCCGCACTCGCCAGCCTATCTCGCGCGCCGATCTCGCCCGCGTCTCAGGGTTGCAGCGCAGCACCATTTCTTTGATTGTGGAGGCGCTGGTGGAGGAGAACTGGGTACTGGAAGGTCCCACCGGACGCCTGCCGCGGGGCCGCCGTCCCACGTTCCTGCGCTTGAATGAAGACCGCGTCATCATCGGCGTGGATCTCCGCCCGACTGAGATCACGGTGGCGCTGGCTGACGTCAATGGCAAGTTCACTTCGCAAGAAGCTTTTCCCACGCCGCCGGACCCGAAGGTCGGAGTGGAAGCTCTGCTCCAGCGCATCTTACCGTTGATCCGTTCGTGCCAAGGAAAAAAGGTCGAAGGTATCGGAATCAGCCTGCCCGGCCGCGTCAGTGAGGGCCACCTGGTTTTTGCGCCCAACCTCAAGTGGGGCGACTACGACATCAGCAAGCCCATCGCCAAGGCCACGGGCCTAGAGGTCGAGCTGGAGAATGCCGCCAACGCGTGCGTGCTGGCCGCCGTCTGGTTCGACCGCATGGAGTCCTGCCGCAACCTGGTGGTGGTAACCGTGTCGGAGGGGATCGGCGCCGGTGTTTGGGTGAACGGCCAACTGGCGCGCGGTGTCAACGGAATGGCCGGTGAATTCGGCCATGTGCCGCTCGATCCCAACGGTCCGCGGTGCAGTTGTGGAAGCCGCGGATGTTGGGAAGTTTTCGCGTCCAACCGGGCGGCGCTCCGCTACTACCAGGAGTCCGCGCGTTCCGAGGGCTTGAGCTTTCCCGATCTGCTGAGCCGCGCCGATCAGGGAGACGCCCGAGCGTGTAAGGCTCTGGAGACGATGGCGCATTACCTGGGCCGGGGCATGCGGATGATCGTGGCCGGCCTGGCGCCTGAACGCATCATTGTTATCGGCGATCTGACCCGCTCCTGGCACCGCTTCGGCCCGGTGATCGAAGCGGAAGTGCAAGCTCAGTCTCTACCTGGCGGATCCGCGCCGCAGCTCATCCCGGCCCACGAGGACGGCATGGCGCGACTGCGAGGCACGGTGGCGCTCATCCTGCAGAAGGACTTCGGGGCGAACCGCGAGATGCTGGCTTAAAGATCTCTCACGGCAGGGCATGGCCCTGCCCCACTAGTTCCGTGAAGATGGGTTTCAGGGCATCGGCCCAGATCTGGTAGGCCTTGATCGTAGGATGCAGGTTGTCGGGGTTCATCATCCCGTCGAACAGTTTGCCGTTCGGATCCGCTAACTTGTCGTTGATGTTGAGATACCGGATTTTCTTTCCGTCGGCCAGTTGGGCGAGGTCGCTGTTGATCTTATTGATCGTCGGCATCATCGCCATATTGTCGTTGCGAGGGAAGATGCCTGTCACGATAATGGTGGCGTCCGGCGCCTTCGATTGCATGATGTGCAGGATCGCTTGCAGACCGCTGACGATTTCTGCTGCATCGTTGCTGCCCAAATTATTTGTGCCGGCCAGCAGAACGATGATTTTCGGATTCACACCGTCCAGTTCCCCGTTTTCGAGACGCCAGAGGATGTTCTGAGTCTTATCGGCACCCCACCCGAAATCAGCGGCATTGAAGCCGAAGAAGTTGAGTCTCCAATTCGCCAGCAAATCGGGATAATCGTCCGCCCCCCAGCGCCGCGTGATCGAATCGCCTTCAAAGTAGATATCGATGCCGCCCTGCCCGGCTTTGTCCAATAACCGGGCATGGGCGGTCAGAGAATTTTCGTCGGTCCGGGCAACCGGCTGATCGGCTGGAAGCGTATGGCCGAGGAACTTGTCCGCCCAGCGATGAAGTATTTCCAATTAGGAGCGTCGGTGTGTCCGCCGTCATGCTGGCGCCAGGCCAGTTGGCCATCCAGCAGGCCCACATTGACCGCCGGCATTTTCTCGGTGCGATAGTCATCCGAGGTTCCCAGGTCGCTGCGCGCCTAAGAGCCGGAACACCGGGCCGGCGGCCACCGCAGCCATGTAACTGCCCTGATGGTCCAGCCATTTCGCGTCGCCCTTCTCAGGAACGCCGTAACTGATGAAGGTCGGGCGCGGTGCGCACAAGGCGATCAACTCATGAGCATCCACCGGTAAGTCGCCGGCGTTCTTGCTGCCGAACGAGGCCTCCGACGCCCCGTATTTCAGGAAGTTGCCGGCCATCCAGTGGTACTCGCCCGAGCCCGTGAGGTTCTCCACGGCTTCGCCCCAATTGCGACGATGCAGCTTGGCTCCGCCTTCGCCGGAAGAACCAACCAGAACCAGAGCGAAGCGCGTGTCGAACGCCATGGTCACCAGCGCAGCCTTGCCGTAGCGCGAAACACCTTCGATGCCGACGTGTTTGGCGTCCACGGCCTTGTCGGTTTCCAGATAGTCCAGGCCGCGCGCAGCGCCCCACGCCCAGGCCCGCAGTGCGCCCCAGTCATCCGGCTTGCGGGGTTGACCCTGGTTGACCAGCCCGATGATGCCGCTGGTCAGGCCCGCGCCGTTGTCGGCTTGAATGCTGGTTGGATTGATGTAGGCGTAGCCCCAGCCATCGGCGATCAGTTGTTGCGTGGCGGGAGGATCGACGCCGGCGGAAGCGCCCGGGGGAGGACCCGCTCCTGCGCGGCCGAACATCATCATCACTGGAACGGCGCGCCTCGCATCGGCCGGCGTAACCAGCGTCATCTGAATGTCGACGCTAATTTGTGGGAACGACGAATTATCTACGTGCCCCACGAGCTGCTTCTCGATGACGGGAAACGATCCGGCCGTCATGCTGGTTGTCTTGGTGATCGTCCACGTCACCTTCGGCACGTTTTTCGGCACACGGCCAAGCACCTCTCGTTCGAAATCCTCGACGATTTCGGGGCGGCGTTGATTCCACCACATTGCCGCTGTGATGACCTTCTTGCCGTTCTTCAGCGTCAGGACGTCGGGCAGGTTCGGAAACGGATTGGCGGTGGACTCATCGTAATTGGCATGATTGGGCGCGCTTTCGTTACCGCTGGGACCGGGGCGGAGCGCCTTGATGCCGAGCTGATCCATCATGTTCTGATGGTCTTCGACGGCCGCCGATGCCGGCGGCCCCTGGCCGAACAAGTTGGCAGCCGATAAAGCCGCCACAAAACCAAGCATTGCGAACTTCATACTTCTATTGAGCGTAATGTTATTCTGTTGCCGTGACAAGGCACCCTCGCCCGATCCTGCCGCGCTTGTTCGTCACTGGCTGCGCGCTCGTCCTGGTGGCGTCGCTTGCCCAGGCCCAGCAGTTGAGTTTCACGCCGCTCAACAAAAGCGGTATTTACAAACTGGGTGAACGAGCCGGGTGGACCGTGACGCCACCGCAGGGCGCGGCCGGGGGCAATTACACCTACACCATAAAGAAAAACAATTTCGAAACCATTGCCAGAGACACGCTCGACTTCCTATCCGGCGAAGCCACCATCGCAATCAACCTTCGCGAGCCGGCCATGCTTTACGTCGAAGTGAACGGTAACGGGCCGGCGATTCATCTCGGTGCCGCGGTCGCTCCCACGGAATTGAAGCCCTCCGCTCCGCGTCCGGCCGATTTCGATAGCTTCTGGGAAGGAAAGCTCAAGGCGCTTAGCGAAATTCCGATCAACCCCACGCTGACGCCGAACCGAACCGAGCAGGCCGGCGTTGATCTGTACACGGTCACGTTGGACAGCGTTGGTTCGCACGTCCGTGGCTACCTGGCAAAGCCCTCGCGGGAAGGAAAGTTCCCGGCCCTGGTGGTGTTCCAATACGCCGGCGTTTATGCGCTGCAGCCGCAGACAGCCACCAATCGCGCGGCGGAGGGCTGGCTGACTCTCGATGTAGACTCACACGACATTCCGCCGAACCAGGCAACGGGAGTCAGCGGGGATTACCAGGCGATTGGTAATACGGACCGGGAGACTTCCTACTTCCTGAATATGTATCTACGTGACTCACGCGCTATCGATTACATTGCGAGCCGCCTGGATTGGGATGGCAAGACCATCGTTGTGATGGGCACTAGCATGGGCGGCCAGCAGAGCCTGGTCACCGCCGGTTTGAATCCCAAGGTAACCGCAGTCATCGTGAACGAACCCTCCGGCGCGGATTCCAACGGCGATCTGCACGGCCGCAAGACAGGCTACCCGAATTGGCCGTCCGAGAACCCAGCCGTCATGAAAACGGCGTTGTATTTCGACACCGTCAATTTCGCCTCTCGTATCAAAGCCCCGGTTCTCGCCGCCATGGGCTTCATTGACACGATCGCGCCGCCTGCCGGCATCTGGACAGCGTGGAACCAAATCCCCGGGCCCAAGGAGGCGATACCTATGATTGATTCTGACCACAACAACATCACGCCTGAAAAGCAGGGCGCCTACAATTCACGCTCGGAGGAAGTGCTGGGGATCATTCTAAAGGGTGGCGAATTCAAGCCGAACGAGGAACTAACGCGCAAGAATTAACCGCTCCCTCTGGTCACGGCTCGGAAAACGGGTACTGAGCCGTGACCAAAGGGAGCGGTCTTGTGATTAGAACCGCAAATACCCGCTCACCTGCAACTGGCGAGCACTTGAGACAGTGGAGGTGATCACGCTGTAGTTGCCGTAGCTCTTTACGGAGCCATCGGCGTTCAGTGTGGGATTTGCGAAGTTCGTGGTCCCACTGCTGCCCGGAGTGTTAAACGACGGCGTGTTGGTCAAGTTGAAGGCCTCGCCGACGATCTGGAATTTGATTTTGCCTTCCTTGAAACTGAAGGTGCGGGAAACGTTCTCGTCCATGTTGAAGAATCCGGGGCCAATCAGTAGATTTCTGCCGGTGGTTCCCAGAGTCCCCACAGCAGGATTGGCGAAGGCCGTTCCATCGAAATAAGGAGAATTGGCGTCATGGCCGCCCAAGATATGCACGACAGGGTTGATCTGGTTTGCCGATTGCGATTGGCCGCCGGCATTGGTGCCGATGGTGGAGCCGACGGTAAACGGTAGCCCGCTGAACCGGCTGAGAGTACCGCCGATCTGGAACCCGCCGATGACTTGCGCCAGAACACCGTGGCTGGCAAATTTGTGCCCTTTGCCGAACGGTAGCTGGTACACGTGGTAGAGCTGGAAGGTGTGGGTCCGGCTGAAGCCGGCCAGCTGCTTATCCAAAGAGTAAGACATGGGATAGGCGCGGAAAAGGCTGCCATCCCCGTTGTCGCCTTGGGTGCCGCTGCCGGTGCCGTTGAAATTGTCGATGGCCTTCGAAAACGTATACGCCACGCCGATGATGGAACCACTGAAGCGTTTCGTCACCTTGGTTTGCAGCGCGTTGTAGGTCATGTTGCCGAACGGCTCAATAACGTTCAGGTCGTTGACCAGGTAGGGCGCGAGCGGGCGCGCGGTGGTGTTGTTGGTGCCCGGGGCCGACCCGTTGACGTTGACATTAAATGTCTGATGGACCGCGTGCGTGCCCACGTACCCAACGTCGGCCGTGAGGGTCGAGGCGAACTCATGCTGCACAAAGAAATTCCAGCTTTGAATGTATCCCCGGTTCATGTAGGCCGGGAACGTGCTCGTGCTGATGTTGGGAAGGTAGTTGTTGGGTTGCAGCGTCGCCGAAGTCGTACCGGCGGGTGCCGGGCTGATCACGCCCCCGGAGATGTTCGGGCCAACCGCCACCGGCAGGCCGGTCCGCAGTGAGGATTGGTTCGACAAGCCAGGTATCACCACGAATTGATCGGTACCCGCCTGCTGGTAGTCCTGGTTGATCACCGACGGGTACGTATTACGCTGATTCCGCATGTTTTCCGGGTCTATGGTGATGCCATAGCCGGACCGGATAACCGTCTTGGAACCGAGCCGGTAAGCAATGCCCAGGCGGGGGGCAAAGCCTTTCTTCGAAGCGGTGGCTCCTGTATCCCAGGGAGTGCTGCCCTCGCCGCCGATCAGAATGTTGTGCGATACCGGATCATATCGCGTTGCGCCGTACCAGTTGTGGGAGTAAATCGGATAGTATTCCCACCGCAAGCCATAGTTCACGGTCAGGTTGCGGGTCACCTGCCATTGGTCGCGTGCATACAACGACCAGGTGGAGAAGCGCAGGGAATTAGGATCTTGGAACTGCGTGACCTTTCCCAGTTCGGACGGATAGCCGAGCAGGAACTGCGCCCAGGAATTCGCTGGAATGCCGCCCGCGTTGGCCGTGCCGCTCGAATTACATACATCCGCGGCGTTAACCGCGTTGCACAGCACGGTCAATTGACCGTTGAAGCCGAAGGTGCCGCGAGCTGTGCCAAAGGTGCCGCCCTGCGGTTGGAAGTGGTTGAGAGCGGATTTATCGTATTCAAACCCGAAGCGCAGGTTGTGCGCGCCCGAGATCTTGCCCAGGTTGAAGTTAGTGGTGTATTGGTTGTCGCGGAATAGGAACGGGCTGCCCGTGCTGGTATTGCCGATATTGGCAATACCCGTAATTTGGAAGCCCGGGATGCCAGCGTAATCGGGACCCAACGCCATTGGTCCCCGGGATTTTCAGCGTATTCAACCCATAAGCGCCTTGTTGCTCATCGCCATTGGCGCCGATGTTCTGGCGCGTATAGCCAACGTTACCATCCAGCAGCAGCGTGGGTGAAATGGTATATGTGAAACCGGCGGCAGTAGTTTGCACACGCCCGCCCGCTACGCCCGGCTGGGCGCCGCCGAGGGCATCGCCTTCCGCTGCTCCTAGCGCAAACGTGCCTGGAATCGCGATGGGCGAAAAGCTGTACCGGCCCCAAACCGCCACCTTGTCGGTGGGGTTGTAGTTCACCTTGTAATCCCAACTGTAACGGTTGTATTGCGTGTTGCCATAAGCGTCGTAATTCGACGTGTACTGGTTCGGCCGGGTGAGGTTTGCCGGTAACAGCCCCGTCAACGTCTTGGAAGCGGGGTCGATCATGTTGGATGGAATGACGTTATTGGCGAACGGCTGGCGGCCGGTGCCATCCGGGTTGCCGGTGAGCGGGTTATAGATGATGATGCCGGTGCCATTAAAATCTCCCCCCCGCATGGCCGTGGTGGGCAGAGTCAGGTTCGGGGTGGAGGCATACTGGCGGCGCTTGATGTTCTGATAGTCGAGGAAGAAGAACAGCTTGTTTTTGCCGTGAATGATTTTCGGGATCCAGACCGGTCCGCCCAACGCGAAACCGTAATTATTGAAAACGTTCTTACCCAGCGGGCTGGTGTGGCTGAAGTAGTTCACCGCTGTCATGTCGTTGTTCTGGTTGCGCTCGAAGGCTACGCCGTGTAACTCGTTAGTACCGGATTTCATGGCCACGTTGACGGCCGCGCCGCCCGCTGCGCCCTGCTCGGCATCAAAGGAGTTGGTGGTGATGTTGACGCTTTCAATCGCTTCGGTGGAGGGCACATACGCGATATCGACAGGAAGCCAGGGGTAACCGAGGCTGGCGCCGTCCATCTTGGTGCTGTTGCTTGAGGAAGAAACGCCGTTCATCTGTAGCGCTTGCCCGCGCATGGGATTGCCCGCCTCCGAATTGGGCTCGCGAGTGGCGGGGATGCCGGCTCCCGGCACCAGGTACAGGAGGCTCTGGAAGTTCTTGCCTTCGCCGCCCGCATAGGGCAGCTGGGCCACCTCTTGCGAGGTGATTTCCGTGTGCACGTCGGCTTTATCGGTCTGCAGAACAACCCCCGCCGCCGACACCTCGACCGACGTGGTGGACTGCGAAATCGGCAACTTAAGATCGACGCGGCGCACCTCGTTGGCATTCACGACGACCTGATCGGTAATGGTTGTCTGGAAGCCTGTGGAGGTAACGGTGACCTTGTAGGTTCCCGTCTGGAGATTGTTGAACAAGTAAACCCCACGGACATCCGTGTTGACCTGCCCTGAGACTCCCGTGTTCACGTTGAGCGCTTCTACTTTAGCGCCGGGTATCGCGGCATTCGCGGGATCGGTCACGTTGCCGGTGAGCGATCCATAGAGAACTTGGGCGGAGACAACACTGCAAGTCGCTGCCAGCGCCAACAAGGCGATCGCGCAGCATCTCCCGAACGGCACTTGGTTCTTCATATATCTCTCTCCATGCAATTCAAGGGCACAATTCGTTGTGATCCCAAACTATATATACCCTTAAGATTCTAAATGTCAAGGGCGTCTACGTAAATTCACTTTTTCGGAGTTTCTCATTGGGAAATCCACTTTTTGGAAGCGGTGCGCGCATTCTCCAGCGGAGTCGCAGCATATGGTGTGGCGCAATGAACTGTTCTCTCGAAAAGATTTGCCCACCAACCAAAGGCATAAACCTCGCTAGCGCCCAGCCGGGCTGCTGTAGGGTGGCGCCCGAAGAGTGCTGCCCCGCACCGCTGAGTGGTTCTGAAGGCGAGTACCGCGAGCAATGCGGCCGGGCAAACATGGAACCCGGTTAGGTTATGATGAACCGGCATGCCGCAGCCGCAATATAACTCCGCTCACTCCGAAATTCATGGTCCCCGCGAGCAGTTTGTTGTAGGATTAAACTAAATGGAGATTCGGGACATCCGGGCAACCACTGTCTCCATGCCATTGGAAGCGCCGCTGCGGCACGCCAACGGCTGCCACTGGGGGCGCTTCGTCCGCACCATCGTAGAGGTCGAGACCGACAACGGGCTGGTGGGCCTCGGCGAAATGGGCGGCGGCGGCGAATCGGCCGAGGCCGTATTCCGCTCCATGAAGTCGTACCTGGTGGGACACGATCCGGCGCGCCTCGAAGAGATGCGCTTCCTCATTGCCAATCCCACAGCGTCGCTATACAACAATCGCACGCAGGTGCTGGCCGCTCTGGAGTTCGCCTGCCTCGATATCCTGGGCCAAGCTTGGGGCGTACCGGTCTCCGAGATTCTCGGCGGGCGGCTGCGCGATCGTGTGCCTTTCGCCGCTTACTGTTTTTTCCGGTACCCCCATCCGAAAAGCGGCGACGGCGAAGTGCGCACGATCGAGCAATTGGTGGAGCACACCTGCGAGTTGAAGCGGCGCTTCGGCTTCCACACCCACAAGCTGAAGGGCGGCGTTTTTTCTCCGGATTACGAACTGGAGGCATACCGCGCTCTGGCCGCGGCGTTCCCCGAAGATTCCCTGCGGTTCGATCCGAATGCCGTGTGGTCCACCGAACAGGCCATCCGCTTCGGCCAGGCGATCGAAGGGCTGCGCAACGACTATCTAGAAGATCCTGTATTCGGCTTGACCGGCATGCGCCGGACGCGCGAAATGGTGCGCGTCCCCCTGGCTACCAACACGGTAGTGGTCAACTTCGAGCAACTCGCGGCCAACGCGCTCGATACGGCGGTCGATGTGATCCTGCTGGACACCACGTTCTGGGGAGGCATTCGCGCGTGCGTGAAGGCCGCCGGCGTCTGCGAAACGTTTCAACTGAGCGTCGCGGTGCATTCTTCGGGAGAGTTGGGAATCCAGTTGGCGACCATGCTGCATCTGGGTGCCGTGCTGCCCAATCTCTCGTTCGCCGCCGACGCGCACTACCACCACCTGACGGACGATATCATCGAGGGTGGATTGATGCGTTATGAGAACGGCGCCATACGCGTGCCCGACAAGCCTGGGCTCGGTGTGCGGCTCGACCGCGACAAACTCCGCGAGTATCACGAGCAGTACCGGCGGCTGGGCAATTATCCTTATGACCAGGACCCGGGGCGGCCCGGCTGGACACCGCTGGTTCCCAACGACCGCTGGGCGGATCCGCGCGATGGGCGCGCGCCGGCCATTCCTTACTGACATGGCGAACTCACTGGACCTGACAGATCGCGTAGCGGTGGTGATTGGCGGCACTTCCGGTATCGGCCGCGCACTGGCTGTCGGGCTGGCGGAGCACGGCGCCCACGTGGTCCCTACGGGCCGGCGCCAGGAGCATGTCGAAACGGCTTGCCGGGAGATCGAGGCCCTGGGCCGATCGACGCTGGGCCGCGCTGTGGATGTGCAGTACCGCGAGTCGATCGATGGCCTGCGCGATGCCGTGCTCGAGAAGTTTCGGCGGGCCGACATTCTGATCAACGCCGCCGGCGCCACCACGCGGCAGCCGACCGCCACCATGCCCGAAGACCTGTGGTCCTGCCTGATCGACACCAACCTCAACGGCGCGTTGCGGGCCTGCCAGTCGTTCTATTCGACCTTGAAGGAGAGCGGCCGCGGGCGCATCATCAACATTGCATCGCTCGGTTCGTATTTGGCGTTTCATGAGGTGGCCGCGTACTGCGCCGCCAAGGCGGGGCTACTCTCTCTGACGCGCAGTTTGGCTTGCGAGTGGGCGCGCGACGGCATTTCCGTGAACGCAATCGCCCCGGGAGTATTTCCAACTGAACTAAACAGCGAGATGTTGAACGGTACGGCCCGCGGGCAGGAGATCCTGATGCGTACGCCGATGGGACGTTTCGGGAATCCGGAAGAACTGGTCGGCGTTGCGGTCCTGCTGGCTTCCGATGGCGCACGTTTTCTCACCGGCCAATGCATCGCCGTCGATGGCGGCTATCTGGCGTCGGGAGTCAATTCTTAGGAGAAGCGATGCGACCCAAGCTCTGTGCGCTTTGGGGATTGCTGGCGGCCTTGGGGCTGCATGCGGAAACCGGTGCCGCCGCTTGGCTGCGATACGCGCCTCTGGACGACGGAACGCGACGCCAGTATCGCGACGCTCTGCCTGCGGGAATTGCGGCCTTCGGAAACTCCGCTGTGATCGATAGCGCCCGGCAGGAGATGATCCGTGGCGTGCGCGGTATGCTCGGCAGGACTCTGCGAGTGGAACCCCGTGTACCCGCTGAAGGCGCCGTAGTCTTAGGCACGCTGGCGGATCTGCGGCGCGAGGCCCCTCAGTTTCCAATGGCCGGCAGTCTCGAACCCGACGGCTTTTGGCTGAAGAGCGCGACGGCCGGCGGCGTCAATTACACGATTGTTGCAGGTGCTAACGAACGCGGGGTTCTCTATGGCGCCTTCGCTCTTCTGCGAAAGATCGCTCTGGGCGAGCCGATTGGCAGCCTCGACGAGAAGCAAGCGCCCTATGCTGCCATACGCTGGATCAACCAGTGGGACAATCTCGACGGTTCGATTGAACGCGGCTACGGCGGCCGCTCCATTTTTTGGGAGAACGGCCATGTCCGCAACGATCTGAGCCGCGTCGGCGAGTACGGCCGCCTGCTGGCGTCGCTCGGCATCAATGGCTGCTCCATCAGCAACGTCAATGCGGATGCCCGCCTGCTGTCACGCTCTTTTCTGCCGCAGATCGCTCGCATCGCCGCCGCGATGCGTCCGTGGGGGGTGCAGGTGGCGATCTCGGTAGATTTCGGAAGTCCCCAGGCGATTGGCCGCTTGGAGACCTTCGATCCGCTGGACCGCGGCGTTGCCGCGTGGTGGGAAGCGCAGACCGCGGAAGTTTATCGTGCGGTCCCGGACCTGGGAGGTTACGTCCTGAAGGCCGATTCCGAGGGCCGCGTGGGCCCTTCGACGTACGGCCGCACGCACGCCGATGCGGCCAACGTGGTGGCGCGCGCGCTGAAACCGCACGGCGGGCTGCTCTTCTATCGCGGCTTCGTCTATGACCACCATGCCGATTGGCGCAACCTGAAAAACGACCGGGCACGCGCCGCTTACGACAATTTCCACCCGCTGGATGGCCGATTTGATGACAACGTCGTGGTGCAGATCAAGAACGGCCCCATCGATTTCCAGGTCCGCGAGCCGGCTTCGCCGTTGTTCGGTGGGCTTGAAAAAACCAACCAGGCTATCGAACTACAGATCACCCAGGAGTACATGGGGCAGGCTCGTGCTCTTGTGTTCCTCGTTCCTATGTGGAAGGAGACGCTCGATTTTCAGATGGGCGAGCCAGTCAAGGCGCTGGTCTCCGGCCGGACCTTCCACAGGCCCACCGGGGGTTTTGTGGGCGTGGCCAATGTGGGGATGGACGATAACTGGCTGGGCAATCACCTTTCGCAGGCCAACCTGTATGGCTTCGGAAGATTGGCGTGGAATCCGGATCTGAGTGCGCGCCAGATCGCCGAGGAGTGGACGCGGCTGACTTTTGGAAGCGACCCCCAGGTTGTGGAGACAATCGCGGAGCTGCAGCTGCAATCGTGGCGGAACTACGAAAACTACACCGGACCGCTCGGTCTGCAGGGCCTCACCGACATCACCGGCAACCACTATGGCGTGAACGTGGAGGCGTCGGAACACAACGGTTGGGGGCAATGGCACCGGGCTGACGAGCGCGGCATCGGCATGGATCGCACGGTAGCCACCGGGACCGGTTACATCGGCCAATACCCGCCAGCCGTGGCCAAGCTCTACGAATCGCTGGAAACCTGTCCCGACGATCTGCTGCTCTTCATGCATCACGTGCCCTATACGCACGTGCTGCACGCCGGCAAGACGGTAATCCAATACATTTACGATTCCCACTACGATGGCGCCGAGGCTGCGGAGAACTACGTTCGCGCTTGGAAGTCGCTCGCCGGTCGGGTGGACGAGCAACGCTATCAGACAGTGCTAGCCCAACTGGAGTATCAAGCGGGCCAGGCGCAGGTGTGGCGCGATGCCGTAAACAATTGGTTCTTGCGTGAATCTGGCATCGCGGATTCCAAGGGCCGCGTGGGCCACTATCCCGGCCGCGTCGAAGCGGAGTCGATGCGGCTGCAAGGCTACACCGCTGTGCCGGTCACCCCTTGGGAGGCCGCTTCCGGCGGGCAAGCTGTTACTTGTGGCGCAGCGCCTTGCGCTGCGACGTCCCGATATGACGGCCCCCCCGGCTGGTACACATTGCGCGTCGCGTATTTCGACCAGCGCAACGGCGTGGCGCATTTTCGGCTCCGGGTTGGCAACCAGCTTGTGGACGAATGGGCGGCTGCGGATCGCTTGCCCACTGACGAGATCGATGGTTCGTCTGCCACAAGGCGCACAGTGGCCGGCGTCGCGCTGCGCCCAGGCGATGAGATCCGCATCGAAGGAGTGCCCGACGAAGAAGACACTGCGGCGCTCGATTACATCGAAATCGGACCGAACAATTGAAGGGTGGGCATGACCAAACCGTCTCCCAAGAAAGTCAGGACCGAGCCCTACCGGAATCCTGACTTCCCCGCTGCCAAGCGGGTGAAAGATCTCCTGTCCAGGATGACGTTGGAAGAAAAAGCAGCGCAGATGATGTGCGTGTGGCGGCAGAAGGCCGACACGTTGCTGAATGCCGATGGTGATTTCGATCTTGTGAAAGCCAAGGCCGCGTTCAAACAGAAGCGCGGCCTGGGCCAGGTGGGCCGTCCGAGCGAAGCCGGCAAGGGTAAAGACGCGCGCGGCATGGCGGAGCTCACCAACGCCATCCAGAAGTTTTTTATCGAGCACAGCCGTCTGGGCATACCGGTGATGTTTCACGAGGAATGCCTGCATGGCCACGCGGCGATTGACGGCACCAGCTTTCCACAACCCATCGCACTGGCCGCCACGTTCCATCCCGAACTGGTCGAATCGCTGTTCACCATGACCGCTGCCGAAGCCCGTTCACGGGGGACGCACCAGGCGCTGACCCCCGTGGTGGATGTGGCGCGCGATCCGCGCTGGGGCCGCGTGGAGGAGACCTATGGGGAAGATCCTTACCTGGTTTCCCGCATGGGTATTGCCGCGGTGCGCGGGTTTCAGGGCGATGCCACATTCCGCGACAAACGCCACGTCATCGCCACCTTGAAGCATTTTGCGGCGCATGGCCAGCCCGAATCGGGCATCAACTGCGCCCCTGCCAACATTTCCGAACGTGTACTGCGCGAAACCTTCCTTTATCCCTTCCAGGAGGCGATCCGGAAGGGCGGCGCCATCAGCGTGATGGCTTCTTATAACGAAATCGATGGAGTGCCCTCCCACGCCAATAAATGGCTGTTGCGCGAGGTGCTTCGCAAGGAATGGCGCTTTGCGGGTTACATCGTCTCCGACTACTACGCAATCACGGAGCTCGGATCTCGCCCCGAGGTCCGCGGACACCAGGTGGCCAAGGACAAGAGGGAGGCCTGCGCGCTCGCCGTAAAGGCCGGAGTCAATATCGAACTCCCGGAACCCGATTGCTACCTGCACCTCACGGAACTCGTCCGCAAAAACGTGCTCAAGGAATCAGAGCTCGACGCGCTGGTGGCGCCCATGCTGGAGTGGAAATTCCGCATGGGACTTTTCGAAGATCCTTACGTGGACGCCGAAGAAGCCGGCCGCCTGGTGGGTTGCCAGGAACACCGCGAACTGACTCTCGAAGCCGCCCGCCAGGCCATTACGCTGCTCAAGAATGAGAACAACTTGTTGCCGCTCGATCCCGGCAAGATTCGATCGATTGCCGTGGTAGGCCCCAACGCCCATCGCCCTTTGCTGGGCGGGTACAGCAGTGTCCCCAAGCAATGCGTAACGGTGTTGGAAGGCGTTCAGGCGAGGGTGGGCGGCCGCGCGAAAGTGCTCTACAGCGAGGGCTGCAAGATTACGATCGGCGGATCGTGGGGGCAGGACGAGGTAGTTCCGAGCAATCCCGAAGACGACCGGAAACAGATTGCGGAGGCCGTTCAAGTTGCGCAAGAAGCGGACGTAATTGTGGTTGCCGTTGGCGACAACGAGCAGTCATCGCGCGAAGGATATGCCTTCAATCATTTGGGCGACCGGCCCAGCCTGGACCTTGTGGGAAGGCAGGAAGAACTGGTGAAGGCCATGGTGGCAACCGGCAAACCGGTAATTGTGATGCTGGTGAATGGCCGGCCCGTATCCGCGATCTACATTTACGAGAATGTGGCGGCCGTTTTGGAATGCTGGTATCCGGGCCAGGAGGCCGGGCGTGCCGTGGCCGAAGTCCTGTTTGGCGATTACAACCCCGGAGGCAAATTGCCGATCACCGTACCACGCTCCGCCGGGCACGTGCCGGCATTTTACAACTACAAACCATTGGCGCGGCGCGGCTATGTTTTCGACGATGTGTCACCACTCTATGCCTTTGGCTACGGATTGAGCTACACCACCTTCCGCATCGACAACGTCCGCATAGTGAAGAAGAGAATCGCGCGCGATGGTTCCACGCGTGTGCTGGCGGATGTTGCCAACACCGGGCCGCGGGAGGGAAGCGAGGTGGTCCAGATGTATGTGCGCGACCGGGTCAGTTCGGTAACCCGGCCGCTGAAGGAATTGAAAGGCTTTCGAAGAGTCTTTCTCAAGCCGGGAGAGAAGAGCACTGTCGAGTTTGAGATTACTCCAGAGTCTCTCGCGTTCTACAACATCGACATGAAATACACCGTGGAACCAGGCGAATTTGAAATCATGGTGGGCAATTCGTCGCGGGACTTTGACTTGCAGAAGATAATCCTGACCGTGGGATAGACGCGAGGCGTATATGCCGGGGCAAACACAAAGACTCTCATTCGTCGAAAAGGCCGGCTACAGCCTGGGTGACGCTGCGGCGAACTTCGTCTTCCAGACGATGATCCTGTTTCAATTGAGCTTCTACACCGACACCTTCGGTTTAGCGGCCGCTGTGGCCGGAACGCTTCTCTTGGTGGGCCGCTTCTGGGACGCCTTCTTCGATCCTCTGATGGGGTTGATGGCGGACCGCACCAACACACGCTGGGGCAAGTTCCGGCCGTGGATCCTCTGGACGGCCGTTCCGTGGGGCGTGGTCATGGTGCTGGCTTACACGGTCCCGAACTTCAGCGCTTCGGGCAAGATGGTATACGCCGTAGTCACGAATATTTTGTTAATGACGCTGTATTCCGCCAATAACACTCCTTACTCGGCGTTGACTGGCGTCATGACGGGGGATAGCAACGAACGTACGGTGCTTTCGTCCTACCGTTTCGTCTCAGTGCTGATTGCGCAACTCGTGGTTGGCGGATTTACTCTCCCCCTGGTGGCCAAATTCGGGCACGGTGACAATGCCAAGGGCTGGCAAATGACCATGGGGTTATGGGCCTGCATTTGCGTGGTTCTCTTCCTGATCACTTTTCTAACCACGCGCGAACGCATCTTGCCCGACCCTCAACAGAAGACATCGGCAAAAGAGGATTTCCGCGGGCTACTGCGGAATGGTCCGTGGATCGCGATGTTCATTCTGACGCTGAGTCATTTCGCGGTGTTGGCCATGCGCGGCGGCACTCTCTTTTACTACTTCCAGTATTTTCTGGATAAGGACCACCTGTTCCGCCTGCTCGACAACCTCGGACTCACGGTTGCAGCGGGCGCATCCTCCGGCGGAGCCTGGCACTTCATACTCGATAAGCTCGGGTTGATCGTGGACCCGAACAGGTCCAATGTGTCCTCGGTAGGCTTCAGCCTGTTTAACATCTCCAGCCAGTTTGTGCAGCTGATCGGAGTGGGGTGCGCCGTTTTTCTTTCGGCGCGATACGGCAAGAAGGCCGTAGTGCTCTTTGGCTTCACCGTGACTACGGTCCTGATGGCAGCGTTCATACTCCTGCCCGGAAGTGCCGTCGGGGCAGCGTTTCTGCTCGAGTACGCGCGGGTGCTGGCTTATGGGCTCACCATTCCTTTGATTTGGGCCATGTTCGCCGACGTGGTGGATTACTCCGAGTGGCGGACGGGCAGGCGAACGACAGGGGTCATTTATGCGACCATCCTGTTCGCTTTGAAAGCCGGATTGAGCCTGGGCGGAGCGATCGCCGGCTGGCTGCTTTCCGGTTACGGCTATCAGCCGAATGTGGCGCAGAATCCGCAAGCACTGTTCGGTATCCGCATGACCATCAGCATTTATCCGGCGCTACTTTTTCTGGTTGTGATCGGATGCCTGGTTGCCTACAAGATCGGCAAGAAACTAAATCTTCAAATACAAGACGAGCTGGCTGCGCGTCGAAGCAAATTCGTTACGACCTAGAAGATTCGTCATGCTTATCAAATCTCTCATACTCACGGCTATCTCCGTGGCGGGACTGGCAGGCGCCGATTCAGGCGCAGTCTCGTTGAAAGATGCGTTCGCGGGGGCATTCCGGATTGGCGCGGCCGTCAACGCGGCCCAATTCACCGGAGAGGATGCCCGCGGCGCTGCGCTGGTCGCTGCGCAGTTCAGCACCATCACGCCGGAAAACGTTCTGAAGTGGGAGAATGTCCACCCCAAGGCCGGCGCGTTCGCTTTCGATCTGCCGGATCGCTACGTGGCCTTCGGCGAGAAGAACCACATGCGGATCATCGGCCACACACTGGTATGGCACAACCAGACGCCGGCGTGGGTTTTTCAAGATGTAGACCGCGAGGGCCTGCTCAACCGTTTGCGGGAGCATATTCAGACAGTCGTCGGTCGCTACAAAGGCCGGATCGCCGGTTGGGACGTGGTCAATGAGGCCATTAACGAAGACGGGACCTTGCGCGCATCACCCTGGATGAAAATCATTGGCGAAGACTACATTGCCAAGGCATTTGAGTTTGCCCATGCCGCCGATCCCCAAGCCGAGCTGTATTACAACGACTACAATCTGGAGAACGAAGACAAGCGGAAAGGCGCGCTGGACCTGATCCGGAAGCTGAAAGCACAAGGTGTCCCTGTGACTGCGGTCGGGCTGCAAGGACATTACAAACTGGAGCGGCCATCGGTCGAGCAGGTGGATGGCGCCATCGCGGATTTTGCGAAGCTCGGTGTAAAAGTGAATATCACTGAGCTCGACGTTGACGTGCTGCCCCCGGCGACTAGCCAGCAGGGCGCGGACATTTCCCTCCGGGCGGACTCCCAAGCGAAGCTCAACCCGTATGCGGATGGGCTGCCGGACGCGGTTCAGCAGGCGTTGGCGAAGCGGTACGCAGACCTATTCGGCGTTTTCCTCAAGCATCCTGAGGTGATTACGCGGGTGACGTTCTGGGGCGTCACGGATAAAGAATCCTGGTTAAACGACTGGCCTGTGAAGGGACGGACCAGTTATCCGCTGCTGTTCGATCGCCAGGGTCAACCGAAGCCGGCGTTCCGCGCCGTGGCCCAACTCATCGCCGGCCAGCCGCTGTTTCGCACTCCCGGTGAGTCGGTCGAAAAGCGAGCCGATGACCTCTTGTCGCGAATGACCGTCGAAGAGAAGGTCTCGCAGCTCATGAACGATTCGCCCGCCATCGAGCGCCTGGGAATCCCGGCCTACAACTGGTGGAACGAGTCCTTGCACGGCGTCGCCCGCTCAGGACGCGCCACCGTGTTTCCGCAAGCCATCGGCCTGGCTGCGACTTGGGATACGGATCTTATGTCCCGCGTGGCGACCGCCATCTCCGACGAAGCGCGCGCCAAATATCAGGAGTTCATCCGACGCGGCAAGCGCAACATTTATCAAGGGCTCACGTTCTGGACGCCGAACATCAATCTCTTCCGTGATCCGCGTTGGGGACGCGGCCAGGAGACCTACGGCGAAGATCCCTATCTCACCGGCCGCATGGCGGTCGCGTTCATCAAAGCCATGCAGGGCGACGATCCGAACTATTTCAAAACGATTGCCACCGCCAAGCACTACGCCGTGCACAGCGGCCCCGAGCCCTTGCGCCACACCTTCGACGCTGTGCCGAGCGAGTACGATCTCTGGGATACGTATCTGCCGCACTTCGAAGCCGCAGTGCGGGAGGGCGGCGCGTACTCGGTGATGTGTGCGTACAACAGTGTGGACGGCTTGCCCGCCTGCGCCAGTCCGCGGCTGCTCGAGGACATTTTGCGGAAGCAGTGGGGCTTCAATGGATACGTGGTTTCCGATTGCGCGGCTGTCGGCGACATCTATAAGAACCACAAGTTCCTGCCCACACCCGAAGAAGGTGTGGCGCGAGCGCTCAAGAGCGGCACCGACCTGGCGTGCGGCACGGAGTATCAGAATCTGCTGCCCGCGCTGCAGAAGGGGCTGATCGCTGAGTCGGACATCGACCGGTCGCTCCACCGTCTGCTGGTGGCGCGCTTCAAGCTGGGCATGTTCGATCCGCCCGAAATGGTGAAATGGGCGCGCATCCCGTACAGCGAGAACGATAGCCCGGCGCATCGCGAACTCGCCCTCGAGACGGCGCACAAAGCCATTGTGCTGCTGAAGAACGAACGCCAGACTCTGCCTCTTAGTAAGCGGTTGAAGACCCTCGCCGTCATCGGGCCCAACGCGGATGATGTCGCGGTTCTACTCGGCAATTACAACGGGGTTCCCACGGCGCCCGTCACGCCGCTCGAAGGGATCCGGAACAAACTGGGTTCGGGCACCAAGGTACTTTATGCGCGCGGCAGCGATGTGGCCAACAATCTTCCGAGCTTCGAGGTGATCCCCCCCTCTTCGCTTTTCACCACCAATGGTTCCGATCGCCAGACTGGCTTGAAGGGGGAGTATTTCAATACGTCCGACTATGACGGGCACACCCATAAGCTGGCCGTGTTCACCTATCCTGTTTCGGACCAGACGGTAGGGCAGGCTCCGAACAATCCACAGCCGCTCTTCACGCGTGTCGATCCGCAGGTGAATTTCAATTGGTGGGACGGCGCCCCGCGGCCGGATATGGACGACGACAATTTCGGCATCCGCTGGACCGGTTACCTGGTGCCGCCCGTCAGCGGCACGTATCAGATTGGCGCCAATGCCGCTAATACCTTCGCGCTCTACCTCGATGACAAACTGGTGGTTCAGTCCCGCAGCATACACGGCGGCGACTACCGTTACGAGCCGGTCCAGTTGGAAGCCGGCCGGCCGTATCGCATCCACATCGACTATCACGAGTTCGTCAACGACGCCAGTATTCAACTGGTATGGGCGCCACCGCGGAAGGAACTTGGAGAGGAGGCGCTTTCGGTGGCCCGTCAGGCCGATGCGGTGGTGCTCGTGCTGGGCCTCTCACCCAAGCTCGAAGGTGAGGAGATGAAAGTGCCGGTGGAGGGATTCGAGGGAGGCGACCGCGTGCAGATCGGATTGCCTGCGGTGCAGGAAGACCTGATGGAGAAAGTGGCCGCGCTTGGCAAACCTGTCGTCCTGGTCCTGTTGAATGGCAGCGCCCTGGCCGTGAACTGGGCGCGCGACCATGTACCTGCGATCGTCGAAGCCTGGTATCCGGGACAAGCCGGCGGCACCGCTTTGGCGGATGTTCTGTTCGGTGACTACAATCCCGCCGGCCGGCTGCCGGTCACTTTCTACAAGTCTACGGACCAACTGCCGCCGTTCACCGATTACAGCATGAAGAACCGGACATACCGTTACTTCACGGGCGAGCCGCTGTTTCCCTTTGGATATGGACTGAGCTACACCACGTTTGCCTATCGCAAACTGAGCTTACCCAAGCAGGTTACGGCGGGCGATCCGATCCGGATCACGGTGGAGGTACAGAATACCGGAAGGATGGCAGGTGAAGAAGTCGTCCAGCTTTATGTCAAATCTCCGGCGAAGGATGCGCCCATCCATTCGCTTGAAGGATTCCAGCGTGTCCGTCTGCGCGTCGGGGAACGCAAAACCGTGGAGTTCGTGCTCGACGCCCGGCGAGTTTCGCACGTCACGCCCGATGGCCGCCGGTTAGTGGAGCCGGGGGAGTTCGATCTGGCGGTGGGCGGGCGGCAGCCGGGCCCGGGTGTTTCCGGACTGGCGACTGGCAAGCTTCAAATCGTGGGGGCGGTGCGGCCGGTGGATTGAATGCCTTCGAGTACTTCCCGCAGTTCGTTGGACCGGATCGGTTTGGAGAGGTAGCCGTCCATTCCGGCGTTCAGGCAGTTTTCGCGATCGCCCGTCATGGCGTGCGCCGTCAAAGCGATGATCGGTGTGCGAGGGTCACCGCGCTCTTGTTCTCGCGAGCGGATCGCCGCCGTCGCTTTATATCCGTCCACTTCCGGCATCTGAACGTCCATTAGAATGGCGTCGAAAGCCTGGCGCTCAGAGGCCTCCACCGCCTCGCGGCCGTTCTCCGCCAGCGCCACGGAATGGCCGAGTTTTTCCAGCATACGCGCGGCCAATTGCCGGTTGATCGAGTTATCCTCGGCGACTAGAATGGACAGCCGCCGTGCGGGAGCCTCGCTCTGTGGGGGAACGCCGGCCGGCACTGGTTCGGCCTCGGGCGTCAAATCGAGTTTCACTCTGGCGGTGAAATGGAATGTGCTGCCCGTGCCCACGGCGCTTTCCAGCCAGATGCGCCCTCCCATCCTCTCCACCAGGCGGGTGGCGATCGAGAGTCCCAATCCGGTGCCGCCGAATTGCCGTGCGACCGAACTGTCCACCTGAGTGAAGGCTTCGAAGATGGCTTGCTGCTTGTCCTTGGGGATGCCGATGCCGGTGTCGCGCACGGCAAAGTGGAGAATCAGGTCTTGGCCGGTGCGGGACTCCACCTCGGCGCGCACGCACACCTCGCCCTCGCGTGTGAACTTGAGGGCGTTTCCGATCAGGTTGATCATCACCTGGCGCAGGCGCCCGGGGTCTCCGATCACGCGCTCCGGAAGATCCGGCACCAGGTCGCACACGAATCTGACAGACTTCTGCTCGGCCTGGAGCGCCAGCGGCCCTGCCGCCTCCGTGACCGCGCGGCGTAGCGCGAACGGGACGGCCTCGATTTGCAGCTTGCCGGCCTCGATCTTGGAGAAATCCAGGATGTCGTTGATCAGCGCGAGCAGGGAATCGGCGGATGTTTTGGCCATGGAGAGATACTCGCGCTGCTCGGGCGTTACCTCGGTGCCTAGAGCCAGATCGGTCATTCCCAGAATGCCGTTCATCGGCGTTCGAATTTCGTGACTCATATTGGCCAGGAATTCGCTCTTGGCGTGGTTCGCGGCCTCAGCCGCTTCCTTCGCGCCCCGCAGATCTTCGGTTTGCTGACTCACCCTCCTTCGCAACACCACGACCCAAACGAAAGCCAGCAATGCCGCGACGGCCAGCACGGCGACCAACTGAAACGTCCGTTCGGCCGTCCACCAGGGGGCGTCGCGAATCACGCGGATATCGGCTGGTGACCGGAGCAGCATCGAGAATGCTCGCGGGGCCGACTGACCCAGTTCCGGTGCCTCCATGGAGGTGATCCCCGTAACACGAACCATGCTGCCTTGATTCAACGGCGGCAGCCGGCCTGCTCCGAGTCGAGCGTGAAACAAGGTCCTTCCGGCGCGCAGCAACAGGCGCTGGTCCGTCGGGCCCCAAGTGGGATCGATCACCCATGCGTCGATGGCGACCAGTTCGGAATCCCAGCCCTCATCGATGATGTCATCCGCCGTCATGACCGGCGCCGGCGCCACTGCCGAGTGACCTACCTTGCGCAGCTCAGCGTCCTGCAGTATGGGGCCGAATGGCCCGGTCTCTGCGAATCCAGTGGCTTCCGCCACGTCGCCGATCTCCAGATGTGCTTCCGCATGGTTCTGGATGGCTATCCCTCCGGTCGCGTCACTCAAGTAGGTCGGACCCGTCGCGTGTGTCAAGGTCACGATGCCGCGAGTTTTCGACGGCGCTTCGCTCCTCGCGTCGGGGGAGAATTGCAGCAGTTGCTCGATCCTCTGCAATGCGGGAGGCTCTTCGGCGGCGCCTTCCACTACGATGAACTTGCGGTCCGGAACCCGAATCGAGATGCCCAGGATCTGTCGCTTGAAATTAAACCGCGGTGCGCAAACCCCCCGCACGCGAATGCGCGAGTAGAGCAGCGCGTGCGGCAATTCCGAGGTTCCCGCCACTCCCGCCTCGAACTGATAGAGTCCCGACTGGACCTTGAGAAACGCGCGCCCGTTGGCACTGCCGAGGGAGTGGACGATGCCATCTGCCTCCACCCACGCGCTGTCGGCTGCCCCGCTGAAGAGTTGCTCCGGCGTTACCGGTAGCGGGTTCGGCAGGCCGTGCTCTCCGATGATTCGGACTCGCGGATCGGTGACCACCGGCGCATAATCTCCCGGGCCGCTGAACCCCTCGATTTCCACCAACTGTCCGGCATGCAGGGGCGGCAACTGCCCTTGAGTGGCTGAAACGTAGATGCCATCCACGCCGTCCTGCACTACCATTGCGGGGCCGAGCGGATTGAAGTAAGTCACCACCGCCCGAAAGTGAACCGGATAAGCGCGGCGGGACTCTGCCTCGGATAGCCTGTGCACCTGGTTGGCGCTGGTCAGGACTGGCAGCCCGGGAGCGGCGGTCGATTCGCGCATAGCTGGAGTCACAATGGCAAGCTCTTGAGCGGTGGGCACAAACACCTTCACAGCTACCACCGCTCCCCCAGCATCGAGACTGATTGCCAACACCCCCCGCACGCGCACCACCGCATCCACCAATGTCCGATAGTCGGCGCGGCCAAACGTTCGCATGCGTGCTTCTATGGTTCGGCCCAGCGCGCGAAGAGTGAGAGCGAGTCGGCCGCGGCGATCGATGGTCGCGGACTGCGCCATGCCTTCCATCTCGACGAAACGAAATTGTAGCCGGTCCGTAGTTAGATCGCGTGCCATCAACCGGACTGGCTCGGGAAGGTGCCCTCCCGCCAAAACCCGGATCTGTTCGCGCCTCACCAGGGGACTGGATCCGCCCGCGATGGCCGTGCCGGTCAGATCCACGAGATCCCCGGGTTTGATAAAGGTATCCAGGCCGACATTTTCGATGCGCACACCGCCCGTGGCATCTTGCAGGAACACTTGTTGCTGCGTGCCTGACAGATACGTGAGGGTTCCGCGGAGGCGAACCGGAGCGGGAGCTGAGAGTTGGGCCGGCAGGCGACGCACTTCTGCTACCGAGGTCAAGGCGTCCTGCACCGAGCCCCGCTGTAGCCGCCCGCATCCGACAGCGTACATCGACAGAATCGCCACGGCTGCAACCGCCGTGCCCGACGGTCGATGGCCGTAGCCTCGCTCGTTCACATTGTCTTTATCGGCCAATAAATGGAGATAGGATAGATGACAGTGAGGAAATACAGCGTTCTCTTGATCTTATGGGCGGCCCCGGCGGAGCCCGGCCGGCATTTCGGCATCAATTCATGAAACCCATCCCTCCTACCCAGCAGCAGGCCCTCGTCGAGCGGCTCATGCAGGCTTGTGGCGGCGCTTACCGCCCGGAAACGCGTCGCAAATATTTCATCACGGGGCCGCAGTGGGCGGCCGCTTACCAGGGACAGGCGCTGTTTCACGCGCCCACCAGGCAGCCGATCGGCTTCGAGGATGTCATCCGCGAATACGCCAGGATCGGCATTGGCCACTGGTGCACGCACGATACCGACGTGATCCCCACCGAGCAATTGGGCAAGGACGGGCAGAAGGAAATCGTCGCGCGAATCCAAAAGAGCCTGGCACATCACGGCCTGAAATGTTCGATGGTGACCACCGAGACGTTTTATCACGCGGTCTTCGCTGCTAGTCCCGCGGCGGAGTCGCCGGAGATTCGCGAGTATGCGCGCTTCCGCGTGTGCAATACGGTCGAGATCGGTCACGAACTGGGCGCGCAGTTTGCGGTCTATTGGCCGGGTACGCTCGGTTACTACGTCCAGGGCGCTGTGGAAGAGACGCAGACCTTGCGCTGGTACGCCGACGCGCTGAACGCGGCCTGCGAACGCGATATCGCGGTCGCGCGGCAGAAGGGGCGTCCCACGCTCAAGCATTGTCTGGAGGCTAAGCCTTTTGAGCCGCAGGCGGAGATCCTGCTGCCCACCAGCGACGCCATGCTCGGCTTCATTTCTTCGGGACTGTTGACGCATCCGGAGATGGTGGGTTTGAATCCGGAGTATCTGCACGAGCTGATGTGGGGAGGCGCACCGCGGGCGGCACTGGCGCGGGCCTTACTTGCAGGCAAGCTCTGGCACTTCGACATCAACGACGGCTACCGCTTGAAGCACGACGTCGATATCGGGGTGGGCCTGGTGAATCCGCTGGACTGGCTTAACGTGCTGGTTCTGCTTCGCTCCCACGGCTACAACGGCCCGTTCAATCTGGACTTCAAGCCGCCGCGCACGACGAGTAACTGGGGTGTGTTCGCGGTCAGTTTTCCCACGGCGGTGGACCGCTTCATCACGCTCTGGGAAATGGCGGGCGAGGTCCAGCAGGACCCGATCATCAAAGAGGCGAGCGAGGCGCTGCAGGCAGGCGCGGGGATTGCCGCGGGCGCTGATGCCACAGCCATCGCGGAGGCAAACAAGGAGCTGCTCACGCTGCACGAGCTGATCGCGCACCGCCTGGTGCAACTCCTGCTGGGTGTGCACCGCGGACGAACGTTCGTGGCGTAAGACCGCTCCCTTCGGTCACGGCTTGGCAATGAGTGCGTCTAACTACCCTGTGACCACAATCACAGATTTGTTCCGGCCGGCACGCCGGAGGCCTTACTGAGCCGTGACCGAAGGGAGCGGTGGAGGACTCCGGAAGGTCCCCGTGACTGATGCCATAATTGAAGTCCAGAGTGCACTTGTATGAATAACTTCCGCCGGTTCCTCGCCGGTGTCATGCTCTGTCCATACCTCGCGTGTGCCGATGGGCCTGCGCCGAGCCCGTCCGACACGCCCAAGAATTTTCAGCTTAAGACCGATGCCTTCGACTATGTGAAGCGCGAGGAAATGATCGCCATGCGCGATGGCGTGAAGCTGAAGACCTTCATCCTCGTGCCGAAAGGCGCGCGCGGGGCGCCGATGCTGCTCACGCGCACCCCTTACAATGCGTCGGAGCGCGTGTTGCACTTCAACAGTCCGCACATCGCCGCTGCCGTTCCGCAAATGGAAGACACCGCGGTGGCTGCGGGTTACATCATCGTGTTCCAGGACGTACGCGGCAAATACGGGTCCGAGGGCGACTATCTGATGACCCGGCCGCTCCGGGGACCACTCAACCCAACTGAGGTGGACCATGCCACCGATACCTACGACACCATCGATTGGCTGGTGAAGAACGTACCGGAATCGAACGGGCGTGTAGGCACGATCGGCGGCTCATATGAGGGCTTCACTACCCTGATGTCCACGGTGCGGCCGCACCCGGCGCTCAAAGCTGCGGTCCCCTTCGCCCCCATGGTCGACGGTTGGATCGGCGACGACTGGTTTCATAACGGCGCCTTTCGCCAGGACGGCACCCTCCTGTACATCTACGACCAGGAGGTCACACGCGGGGGCGACCAGAAATGGTGGTCCGGCACCCGCGACACATACGATGAGTACCTGAGAGCCGGCTCTGCCGGGGCCATGGCGGCGACGCGCGGGCTCGACCAGCTCGGCTTCTGGCGGGCAATCGCGGAACATCCGGCCTACGATTCGTTCTGGCAGGACCAGGCCGTCGACAAGTTGCTCGCCAAAGAGCCGCTGAAGGTGCCGCTCCTGATCGTCTCCGGCCTCTTCGATCAGGAGGATATCTATGGCGGGCCGGCACTCTACAAGGCCTTAGCGGCCAAGGATCCCAAGGGCGAGATGGTGCATTTGGTGTTGGGACCGTGGAACCACGGGCAAGGTCGGCGGGAAGGCCGTGGCATCGGATCGATCCTCTTTGAAGGCGATACGGCCGCTTGGTTCCGCCGCACCGTGATGCAGCCATTCCTGGATCATTACCTGAAGGACGCGCCCAAGCCCGGCACGCCGCGCGCACTCGTCTACGAGACGGGCGCAGACCAATGGCATCGCTACGACGCTTGGCCGCGCGCCTGTGCGGACGGGTGCCCTGAGCATGCGCGTAGTCTCTATCTCCTCCCGGGTGGCAGGCTTGGATTCGAGCAGCCGGCCGCATCCAAGGAAACCAACGACGAGTATGTGTCCGACCCTGCCAAGCCGGTCCCCTACCGGCAGCGCCCCACGCTGGCCCAATCGGCGCCGGATTCAACATGGAGCGATTGGCTGGTAGACGACCAACGCCACGCCGCTTCCCGTCCGGATGTTCTGGTCTATGAGACGGAACCTCTCCAACAGCCGCTGCGAGTCGCCGGCGAGCCGATCGCCCGGCTGTTTGCCTCCACTAGCGGAAGCGATTCCGATTGGGTGGTGAAGATCATCGACGTGTGGCCCGACGAGGTCCCCGACCACCCTAATCTGGGCGGCTACCAACAAATGCTCTCGGCCGATATCCTGCGGGGACGCTACCGGCAAGACCCGGCCAGCCCCCGGCCGATCGAACCCAATAAGGTTTTGTCATATCGGCTCCGCTTGCCCAATGTGAGTCACACGTTTCTGCCGGGGCACCGGGTCATGGTGCAGATCCAGTCGACCTGGTTCCCGCTCTACGATCGCAATCCGCAAACGTATGTGCCCAACATTTTGTATGCCAAGCCCGAGGACTTCGTCAAGGCCACTGAGCGCATCTGGCACACGCCACAGGAGGCGAGTGCGATTGAATTGCCAGTCGTAGCCGGGAGCGCACGGTGACGGCAAGCTAAAGCATGCCCCCAACTATGTACTGGCTCGGTATCGACGTGGGAACCGGCGGCACGCGCGCGCTGCTGGTGGATGAGCGGGGCAAGGTTTTGCATGCCGTCACCGCTCCGCACGAAGAAATGCGCATGGAGCGTCCGCTGTGGGCTGAGCAGCGTCCCCAGAACTGGTGGGATGCGGCACAGCAGGCCATCCGGGGCGTGCTGGCGCAAGCGGGCGCTACCGGTAACGACGTTCGCGGCATCGGGCTCTCCGGCCAGATGCACGGCCTGGTGCTACTGGATGAGTCCGATCGAGTCATCCGGCCGGCGCTGATCTGGTGCGATCAGCGCAGCCAGGCGCAAGTGGACGCCATCAACCAGCGGGTCGGCAAGGAGGCGGTGCTGGCCGCGATCGCCAATCCGGTTTTGACCGGCTTCACGCTTCCCAAGCTGCTCTGGGTCAGGGATCACGAGCCTGATTCTTTTGCGCGCGTGCGCAAGATGCTGCTTCCGAAAGACTACCTGCGCTTTCAACTGACGGGCGAATATGCCAGCGATGTTTCCGACGCCTCGGGCACGGCGCTGTTCGACGTGGTGAAACGCAAGTGGTCTTACGAATTGGCCGGCAAGCTGGAGATCGACAGCGCGATCTTGCCCACGGTCGCGGAATCGAGCGAAATCACCGGGCGCATTTCGCAACGTGCGGCCCGAGACACCGGACTTGCGGAAGGTACGCCGGTGGTGGCGGGAGCGGGCGACCAGGCGGCCAGCGCGGTCGGCACCGGCATTGTGGCACCGGGCTGTGTTTCATGCACCATCGGAACTTCCGGCGTGGTCTTCGCGCACATGCGAACGCCGGCGTACGACGCAGCCGGGCGTGTCCACACGTTTTGTCACGCGGTGCCCGGAGCATGGCACGTGATGGGTGTGACCCAGGGCGCGGGGCTGAGCCTGCAGTGGTTCCGCAATAACGTGGCGCCTGGAATTTCCTATGACGATCTCACCCGGGAGGCCGCGACTTCACCAGCCGGCGCGGACGGATTGTTCTGGCTGCCGTATCTGATGGGCGAACGCACCCCGCACCTGGATGCTGCTGCGCGCGGCGGCTGGGTTGGGCTGACGGCGAAGCATACGCGGGCCGACCTGATCCGCGCGCTGCTCGAAGGAGTTTCGTACAGCCAGAAGGACTGCCTCGATATTGTCGAACAACTGGGTGGCGCGGTGGAATCGGTACGTGTTTCGGGCGGCGGCGCGCGCAGCCCTTTCTGGCGGCAGATGCTGGCCGACGTCTTCGGCAAGCGTGTGGCGGTGGTGGAAACCCAGGAAGGGTCCGCCTACGGAGCAGCCCTTTTGGCACTGGTGGGGACCGGCGCATACGCATCGGTACAGGAGGTCTGTAGCGCCGCGATCCACGAAGTCGATTCCGTAGCGCCGCAGCCGGGGGAAGCCAGCGTCTACGCACACGGACACAGAACCTATCAATCGCTGTATCCCGCACTCACCGGCTTCTACCACGCGAGATGAACACATGAAGATCATCGCCGACCTTTGCATCATTCCCCTCGGCATGGGAGTCTCGGTCTCGGCTGAGATCGCTGTGTGCGAGCGAATCCTCCAGCAGGCGGGGCTCAAGACCTCGCTCCACGCCTATGGCACCAATATCGAAGGGGAATGGGACGAAGTGTTTGCCGCGGTGAAACGCTGTCATGAAGCGCTGCATGCGCAGGGTGTGCCGCGTATTTCCACGAACATGCGATTCGGGACGCGGATCGACCGGGAACAGACCATGGAGGATAAGGTGCGCAGCGTCGAGGAGAAATTGTGAGGCGCCGGCAATTCTAGTTGCCGAATACGGCGTAGCCGGCGCCGGATGCGCGCGTGCGGAAGTCGGAGCGATCGATCGCGATGGCCGTGCAGTTGTCACCGGTGCGCACCGCCCGTCCCTGGATCCACAGGTTGAGCTTGACCTCGCCTCCCAGGCGCGCGGGCCAAGCCATGAATACCTCGACTTCGGTCCCCACCGACAGGCTTGTATTAGATTCCATGAGCAGACCGCCGCTGGAAAGATTGCGCGTGAGACCATAACCCCGCCGCAGCACTCTTCCCTCGTGGACCAGCCGGTAGATCACCGCGACTTCAATCGGGTACCGCCGTGTGGCGCGGCGTTCGGGATGCGCCTGCTCCCAGAATCGGCCCCGTTCTGTGCCACTCCGTGTCATCGAAGACGCTCGGGCGGCTCCTATTCGCACGCAAAGGTCCTTTTTGCCTGCACGCGCATCTAAGTGATAGAGAAGATTAGTGTAGGGCGACCAATGTAGTCAAGGAGACGCCCAACGTGCCTGGTATATTTTTCACAAATCCGCCCGAACAGTGTAGATATTACAACACAAGGTGAACGGGGGGCCGAGCTAAATTATTGAGAATGCAAGGTGATGCTGGTCACACAATTGCCATAGAAAGTTAACATTTCCAAATGAGGAGGTCAAAGTTGACCGAGAAGAAGGTTGTCCTCATCGTCGCCAGCGATCTGGGTTTCATGTGCTGGCTTGGGTTGACGCTCGGTGCTGCAGGCCATGATGCGCTGCCGGCGAAAACAGTGTCGGACGCCAAAAAGTTGATCCGTGACTTCAACTTGCGTATTGACGTCCTGGTCATCGATCCCCAGTTGGAAGGTTCCGAGAAGTTCGCCGAGAGTCTGCGGCTCTCGCATAATGCCAGAACCATTGCCGTGGCTGCCGGCACGGATCCGGGCGAAGTGCTGGCTGCTCCGCCTTTCGAGCTCCGCAAGGCCCCGCCGGGCCGGTCAGATCCGCGAGCCGCCGTGGATTGGGTCCACACGGTAGAGGCGCAGTTGACCGCCGCTCTCAAGCCCGCTCTGAACTTTTAATCCGCTTTCACTCGGCACCTCGCGACGTCCCTGCCACAGTTGCCCGCAAAATCACGGATCGGGGAACAATCCTGGCTGTCCCTACGTACCCCACCTCAAAGGAGCATACCGATGAACCGCAGATGGGTTCTGCTCGCCGGGGTTGTATGTTTGGCCGGATGCCGGATCGAAGCGCCGGGGCCGCTAACACACGAGTCCCAGTCAATCGACCGCGACGATTCCGATCGAGTACGTGTGAACCTCGAAATGGGCGCCGGTAACTTGCGAGTCCGGAGCGGCGCCGGCAAACTGATGCGGGCGGACTTCACTTATAACGTGCCTTCGTGGAAACCCCTGGTCCGTTACTCCAGTGCTGCCGGGCACGGTAGCCTCTCCGTCAGACAGCCGGAATCTGGCCATGTACACGTGGGGAACACCAAATACGAATGGGATCTGGACCTGAACCGCGAAGTCGCTATGGACCTGACCGTTCATTTTGGCGCGGGAGAAGCCAGGCTTGATTTGGCCGACCTGTCGCTGCGAGATGTGGAAGTCGAAATGGGCGTCGGAAAATTGGAGATGGATCTCCGCGGCAACCCCCAGCGCAGCTATGACGTTCGGGTTCGCGGCGGAGTCGGTGAAGCCACCGTGTTTCTGCCATCCGGCGTGGGCGTTTCCGCGGATGTGCGAGGGGGGATCGGCGAGATTCAGGCCCCCGGCTTTCACCACGAAGGCGGAAGATACTTCAATGACGCGTTTCCCAATGCCAAGACCACGATCCACCTGGACATTCAGGGTGGGGTCGGGCAGATCCGGCTGATTTCTTAAATAGCTTTCAGCAACTCAGTTCTCAGTTGTCAGTTTTCAGTCAAACGTTGCGGTCTGTTACTGAACACTGATGACTGACAACTGAGAACTTCCTGAGCGGTGATTGCTGACGGCTGATCGCAGAGAGCTCTTAGGTGTCTCCCTCTCAAGGAATAGTGCTGCCAGTACTTGGCCCAGTACTATCGGAACTTTAATCCCAAAGCGCTTCCTTCCATAATCACTTCACGGTCTGGAAAAGACCATTCGGAGGCACTAAAGAGATGAAATCAAACGTCAGCGCTCGTTGGACAGAACCGGCTTTCCAGGCGCCACTCCCCCCTCTGCAGCCTTACGAGCGGTGCCGTTGCGGCAAGTGCCGTGAATGCGCCGACAACGCCAAGTGGGACCGCGTCTTCCAGAAGTTCGCCACTAAGGACGACAAATGGGAAACCAAGGGCATGTTCCAATCGACGCTGCGCGGTTGGTGAGGTGGCTTCGGGGGCCGTGTCAAAAATTTGACGCGGCTGCCTGTTAACTATCAACTATTGCTTCTCAGCACCGGCGGCGCCCAGGTGGCAGGACGTACAAATTCCGTAGCCGCTTCCATTGGCTTGAATGAAGCCGCAATAAGATGTCAGCTTGGTCAGTTCCGAGTCGCTTAAAGACGCGTGCGAGAACTCGGTTTCGGTAACGGCAAACCCGCCGCCCGGCGCTGCGTGAAGGGTCGTCCCCCAAGCTCGTAAACCACGAGCCAGCGGCGCGAGATACACCGGGTCCTCGGTCACTCCACCGGGTAGGGTAGCGGCGTTACAGGTTTCGGCGCCACTCGATGCGATTAGCGCGATGGTTACATCCGTCGGTATGCCGGGAGTCAACGTGTTGCTGACCAGATCGTTCTTGACCGAGAGGGTCTGGAGATGGTTCGGGGTTAGCGGGCACGCGCAACAAGCGATCAACTGCTGATCGTCGGCAAGCACGTAGACGTTGGCGCAGATGTCGGATGCGGGTTCTATACCAACCACGCCTCCTGTGCTGGTCAGGTTGATCAGCGAGTCTCCGGCGCTCAAGTTCGCTGCATACCGCACTTGATAGGCGTCTTCAGGAGGGTTGAGATCATCGTTCTTGACGATCTGCTGAGCCATGGCAGCCGTGGAAAGTACCCCGAAGACTACCGTTCCGATAGCGAACTTACGCATCGCGAATCCTCTAGTGTGAAAGTTAACACCGAGGACGGGAACGGAACAATCGTCCAAATGGCTTAGCCGAGAGGCTCAGACTAAAGCGAGTATACTGGCGGTCGCATCGTCGTGGGCCGCCGAGGAAAATCGCGGTGTTGTGGCGCTCCGCTTTGGGCTGGGCGCTGGTCCTCCTGTTTCCACGGCGCCTGGTCCGGCGGCCGTGATATTCTCTAAGACTTGCCTTAGAGGGCAACTGTCACACAGGGGAACCAAATGAGACTGAGTACCGAGCGCATCCTCACCACCCACGTCGGAAGCCTGCCGCGGCCGCAGGATGTGGTGGATCTACTGTTCAAACAGGATAAGGGTGAGGCCTACGACGCGGCGAAATTCGATGAGACGATGCGGCGGGGCGTCGGTGATGCGGTCAACAATCAGGCCCAGGCGGGGATCGATATTATCAACGACGGCGAGATGGCAAAGATCGGCTATGCCACTTATATGCGGCATCGCTTGACCGGTTTCGAGCTGGGCGATGTGCCGCGCGCCACGCCCCAGGATCTCGACGATTACCCCGAATACCGCGACAAGATCGCCGCCGCGGGAGACACTCCCAAGTACAAGCGGCCGATTTGCAAGGGCCCCATCAAAGTTCAGAATCTTGCGCCGCTGCATGAGGACATTGCCCGGCTGAAGGAAGCGCTTTCGCGAGCCAAGGTGCCGGAGGGCTTCATGACCGCGGCCTCTCCGGGAACCATCGCCGTTTTTCAGCCCAACGAATACTATCCGTCGCATGAAACGTACCTCCAGGCCCTCGCCGAGGCGATGCGGGAGGAATACGAGACGATCGTGAAATCGGGGCTGGTTCTGCAGATCGATTGTCCCGACCTTGCCATGGGGCGTCACATCCGTTTTCGCAATGCGGATGACGACGAGTTCGTGCGCAACGCCGCGCTGCAGGTGGAGGCCATGAACCATGCGCTCGCCAACGTGCCCGCCGATCGCGTGCGTTTCCATGTTTGCTGGGGGAATTACGAAGGACCGCACACCCGCGACATTCCTTTGGCGAAGATCGTCGCCGTGATCCTCCACGCCAAGCCCCAGGCCATTCTGCTGGAAGCCGCCAACCCGCGCCACGAACACGAGTGGGAGCTATGGAAGACGCAGAAACTGCCGTCGGATAAGGTGCTGGTTCCCGGCGTGATCAGTTCGACGAACAACTACATTGAGCACCCCGAAGTAGTCTCGCAACGGATTCTTCGCTACGCCGATATTGTGGGGCGCGACCGGGTGATGGCGGGCTCGGACTGCGGCTACGGCACGTTCGCCGGTTTTGGAAAAGTGCATCCAAAGATTTGCTGGGCGAAGATGCGGACGCTGGCCGAAGGCGCCGCGCTGGCGACGAAGAAGTTGTGGGGGAAAGCTGGATCGGCGAATTAGGGTAAGCGAAGCGTAGGTTGTGGGGGCCGACCCGCAGTTTCCGATAGCCCGTTTAACTGCCGGTTACCTCGTGGGAGAAGAAAGCCGTCAGGGAATCGGTAATTCCAGCAATTGGGTTCGGCACGGTACGTGTCGATCAAAAGCCGCAGAGATCGTGACAGTGTTTGGGTAATCGAACGTGACTTCGGCATCGGCCTGCTCATCGGCAACACGAACGCCGCGAATCTCGAATGTGTACACGACTTCGACCGACTGAGACCGCTTTTGAGACGGCTGTTGTGTAGGCCGGTATCGCCATTTCTTCAGGTTTTCGATCGCATCAGGCAAAAGGAGTGGATGGCCAGAAATCGGTTTAACCTCGGTGCAACCCCCGTCATTGCTTATTGCGCAGCGAAGGCGAACTCGTCCCTGAGTTTTCGATTTGAGCGCTAAGCAAGGATAGTGCAGCGAGACTGCTCGAATCGGAGCTTCTGGTGGCTCGATTCCAAATGCAAGCGTAGCAACCAGTAGGGCGGTGCTCCCAGTCAATACTGGAATCTGTATGTGGCGACATCTGCCCATGACCTGGAGTCTACTTTATTGTTGGCCGAAAGTGGGGACAGCGGAAACTGGCGGCTCGCCTATCCGGTTGACTGAAAAAGCGCCGGACTCGCGGATCAGCGCAAGTACGGGGTCTCAAATGTCCCCCTCCACAAGAGCAGACCGACCGCGGCCAACTCGGAGAAAGGTCCATTTCCCACGCTCGGTCATGATTGGTTCGGCAACATCGTTTGCCGACTCGCAAAATCCGTGTTGCTAACAGACAGGTTAGCCAATCATTTGGCAACATTGTTTGCCGAATGCTCCCGGGAGTCCAAAGACGGGCCGCTCAAAGGCCTTGCAACCCTTCAGACGTTAGCGCGATTCCACTCTGCTTCTTAGTCAGGGACTGCTTCGGTGCGAGTTAGGGTAGCAAGTGCAGGTCGTCGGGGGGCTGCGTCCGTGGGTACGGGAATTGCTGATAGATCGCTGCTTCTTCCAGCGCCCCTCGCGTGTCATCCTTGGTCTGTAGGGCCAAACGATATTCGTTGAGAGCCCGCTCCCGCTGGCCCGTCACGTCGAAAATCTTGCCAAGGTTGATGTGCGACCAGACCTCGGTCCACCTGGGCTGCAAGTCTCCATTCAGCGCAGTCCTGAAGGTATTGGCTGCTGACAGGTAGTTACGCTGCTGAAAGTAGATCTCTCCGATTTGAAACAGCGTCATGGAGCTTCGCCGGTTCGCGTCGAGGTCTTTCCTGTACTTGGCCCAAAGGTCGGTGTCGTTTTGTGCAAGGGTGATCGCGCAAGAACAACAGAGTAGGGCAATGGCATGTTTCGCTTTCATCGCGCCTTACCTCGAACTCATTGTACCTTCGTGAGCCAAGGTTTCCTGCACCTGACCTCGCCTGGGCCGCGGGCACTAGGTGGCGCTGGCGGTCTTTGCCGCCGGCGAACCCGCACCGGCGGCACAGATCGCCGGCGTTACGTTGACAGACGGGGTCCTGACGGGCTAATCTCCGTCCAGAGCATCCCTATGCGCAAGCCCTTCCTTATCTTCGCAATCGCGGTCACCCTGAGCGCGCAGAGCTCTCAGTACCAGGATTCTTTCAAGGTCACCTGGATTGAGCCCGGCAGCAAAGCAATCCTGCCGGAATTCGACGCGTTTGAGAGCACGAACGGGACGCTCGGCGTTCTCAACGCGTCGGGATCCGTGAACACCGACGGCCATCCTTTCTTTAATCCGCTGGGAACCAACGGGCGCGCTTGCGTGAATTGTCACCAGCCAACCTACGGGATGAGCATCTCCGCCGCGAGCCTCATCGACCGCTGGCGCGCGACCGATGGCAAAGACCCGGTATTCGCGGCGTTCGACGGTTCGAATTGCCCCGGGCTCCCGCAGAGTCTGGAAAGCTCGCATTCGCTCCTGCTCAAGCGCGGTCTGGTTCGGATTCCGCTGCCTTGGCCGCCGCGAAACGCCGACGGCTCCGCCAAACCGGTCGAGTTTACGATCGAAGTCGGTGCGCGACCCAACCGGGTGCAACACCAGCCGGGAATACGGTCTCAAGAGCGCCCAGCCCACCATTTCGGTCTACCGCCGGCCGCGCCCGGCGGCGAATCTGAAATACGTCACTTCCGGTGGCACCCCGATCGTCCTCAAAACCGGAATGCTATCGGATGTCGATCCGGAGACCAGGCGTCCCGTCGGCATGAATCTCATGAGCGATGCCCGCGAGGCGTCGTTGAAGGCCCAGGCGATCAGCGCCATCATGGGTCACGAACAGGCGCATGCGGCCCCCTCGCGCGAGCAGATCGACAAGATCGTGGACTATGAGTCGCAGGTCTATGTGGCGCAGTCGGCCCATATTTTCGGTGGCCCCCTGGCGGTGAAGGGCGGACCTCCCGGGCTGGGGCCGGCCGCACTACGCGATCACAAAGCCGGCGTCCTCGGCGACAACGACTACGATCCCGTCTTCGGGCTTTTCAACTCGTGGAAGGGAGCCGATTACTACCGCGCATCCATCGCCCGCGGAGCGGACATCTTCATGTTTCGCCAGTTCTGGCTGCGCGATGCCACGCACATCAACTCGATCGGTTTGGGCAATCCGTTGAAGCGCACGTGCGCCACCTGCCACAACGCCCAGATGACCGGTCAAGACCTTTCGGCCGGATGGGTCGACGTCGGCACCACGAATTTCCCCACCTGGACCGAACCTGCGACGTGGGCGGAATCGAGCGACCTCCCGGTCTTCAAGATCACCTGCGCGCGCGATGCCGATCCGCATCCGTACCTGGGGCGCGTCATTTATACGACGGACCCCGGCCGCGCGCTCATTTCCGGCCGGTGCGTGGATGTCGGCTCGATTGTGATGCAGCAGCTCCGCGGCTTAAGTGCCCGGGCGCCTTACTTCGCGAACGGATCGGCCAAAACGCTGCGCGAGGTCGTGGACTTCTACGATCGCCGTTTCGATATGAAACTCAGCGACGGCGAGAAGGAAGACCTCATCAACTTTCTGGGGGCTCTCTAGTGCGTTGCGCGTGGTGCTTCTGCCTCGGCCTGTTTCTGGCGGCCGCCGCTGCGATGGGCCAGCAGCGCAGCTTCGTCTCCTGCCCGATCGTCCGCGACACCAAGACGGTTCCGTGCTTCTTAGCCGAGTACGATGGCGAAGTGTACTACCTGGGGATCCAGCAGGACATCACCGCGGCATTTCACCCGCCGCAGTTGAAGCACGAAGTTCTGGTGGAAGGCCGCGTCGCCGAGGGTCCGCGCGTCTGTGGTGGCATTCCGCTCCAGCCCGTTTCCATTTCCGTTCTGAAGGAAGTCAACCTGTCGTGCAACACCCTGCTGCCACCCGAGCCGGGGGTGGAGGCTCCTGCTGCCCCCCGCGGTCCCGGGCCCTCTTCGAAGCCTTTGGAGATCAACAGGGCACCGCGCGAATCGCTGACCGGCCGGCAAGAGTTCACGGCCCTTTACTCCTTCAACGATGACTATCTGGACTTCGCCGGCGGTCGCGTGGTGACTGAGGCCGCGGCTTACGCCAAACGGATCACAGCGTCGAGCGTAAAGATCGCCGGATACCGCGCGACCACGCTGCTGTCGAACGGAGACCGTCTCACCGAAAAAGCCGGTCTCGCCGAACGGCGCGCGCAAAATATCGCAACGATCCTGGGAGGTTTAGGTGTCTCGGGCGTGACCGTCGAGTGGAAGAGTGAACCCGAGCCAGGCGATGGACGAACGGACCCTTCCCGACGGCGCGTGACGATTCTGGTTAGTCCTTAGTGTTGCCAAGGAGTATGACGACGTGCCCTTTCTTGTGGCCCGCCTCCGCATGCCGGTGAGCCTCGGCGATCTGTTCCAGTGAATAGCGTCGATCGATGACCGTCCTGAGTTTTCCGGCCTCGATAAGCCCATTGAGAAAATCCATGTCTCCCGGTTTGACACCCGTCCCGCGGCTAATGACTTTCGCGGCACCCATCCTGGAAACCCACATCCCTCGAAGCATCTCTCCCAGCATCGATGCCAGCTTTCCAGAATATCCGCTCTGAACATAGAAGCCGCCTCGTTTAAGGGATTTCAAGCTGCGCGAGAATCCACTCTTGCCGACCGTGTCGTAGACCACGTCATAGATCCGGCCGGCTCTCGAGAAATCCTCCCTGGTGTAGTCGACTACCTCATCAGCGCCGAGTGACTTCACCAGGTCCAGATTGGCGGTGCTACACACGCCTGTGACGTGCGCCCCGAAGTGCTTCGCCAGTTGAACGGCGAAAACCCCGGTACTCCCGGAAGCTCCATAGATGAGCACTTTCTGTCCGGCCTGGATCTTTCCTCTTTTAAGGAAGGACAACGCCGTAGCCCCGCCAAAAAAGACCGCCGCGGCTTCCTCAAACGTCATGTTGACCGGCTTGATTGCCAGCGAGCCATCCTCCGGCACGCACCCGTACTCGGCATGGGCTCCGAACTTGAACCCGGTCCCTCCGAATACAGGGTCGCCCGCGGCGAAGCGGGTCACGGCCTTGCCCACCGACTCAACTGTTCCCGCGAACTCCATCCCGAGTATGTTGATTTTCTTTGGCCGCCGAAGGCCGTTGATGAATCGTATCAGGAATGGATCCGCCTTCCGAAACCTCCAGTCCGCTGCGCAAACTGTCGTTGCATGTATGCGAACAAGGAGTTCGTTGTCCTTCGGAACCGGCTTTTCCACGTCCTTGATCTGGACAACGTCGGGAGGGCCGTAGCTGCTATAGAAGGCGGCTTTCATGTGCCGATGGACAGCGTAGCCCCGCTGACGCGCTCGTTCCATCGTGGCGCGTTCACGCCCATGCAGACACATACGACAACGAGCCCAGAACGTTCCATCTTTGTGGAGTCTATTCCGACGCCGCGCACAACCCCCGCAGGAACCCCCGCGCCTCCTCCAGCTCCGCTTCACTCACAATGTGCGGCCGCCCCGCGTAGATCCGCAACTGCACGTCCGCTCCCAAATCCGTGAGCACGCGCGCGGTGTGGCGGGTCTGTTCTTCGCTGATCCAGTCATCCGCATCGCTCCCCGTCAGGAGCACACGCATGCCTTTCAAAGTATCCGGGGAACCGGGCCATTCCATGTCGGGAGGGCCGATCAATGCGCCGGTGAACACGATGATGGCGCCGCAGCGTTGGGGATGCTGGAGCGCATACTCAATCGCCAGGCAGGCGCCCTGCGAGAAACCAACAACCACGATGCGATCAGGCCCGAGCCTTCCACCTTCGCTGGCTTCCTCCACCACGCGGTCGCACACGTCAACTGCCTGCGTGAGAAAGGGTTCATTGGCTGCGCGCGGCTCGAAGAACCGGCCGGGATACCAGCTCCCGGTGTCCGCGGCCGGGGCCAGCCAGCGGATACCGGGAACTCCAAAACTACTCGCGAGCACGACCTTGTCTTCCCGCGTACGGTCGCGCCCATGCAGGAGAACGCCCGCCAGCCGGGCCTCTCCACGCGGCGCCCCCGATTCTAAAATGCCGGGAGGCGCCGAAGCGTCCGCCCCGGAACTCACTTCACCGCGGCTTTATCGTTGTCGTGGACGAACTGGGCCGGACGATGCGAGGGCTGAATGCCAGCCGGGGTTGCGACGTGCGGCCGGTTGGTTTCCGGAACCTGGATCGGCTCCAGCATGGCCACGATTTCGTCGCGCCGTTCTTCGAACCAGGGCGGCAGCAAGAGTTGGGAACCAAGCTGATCGTACGGTTCGTCACGCGCGAAACCGCCGGGCGCGGTGGCGGCGCACTCCACCAGGATCCCGCCGGGGCAGCGGCAGTAGATCGAGTGGAAATACATGCGGTCCTTGATCTCCGAGCAATCGGTATAGCCGAGCTCGTCGTAGTTGCCCTTTTGTTCGGCCAGCGCCTCGTCGTCGGCCACATTCAGAGCGACGTGATGCGGCGTACCTTCGCCGAACGTCCAGCTTCCCGCCAGCTTCTCCGGTTCGTGCAGAAGCGTGATGGTCCGCTGGGCGCCGCCCTTGCCGGTCTCGAGGCGATGGTAGTTTCCCTCGATGCCGGTTTCGCGGAAGCCCAAGGCGTCGATGAAGAAGCGCTTGGTCTCGGCGGTTTCCCGCACCGAAAGCACCACACCATGGAAGCCCTTTACGGACTCGCCCACGGCGATCTGGTCCGTGACCCAGCCGACGCGCTTGTCCTGGGCGTCTTCGAGCACTTCGAAATCCAACCCTGCCGGATGCGAGAAGCGGATGAACGATTGTCCGAAACGTTCCTGAATGCCGGTGTTTTCAACCTTGTGACGATTCAGGTGATCCTTCCAGAACGGCAGGCTGCCTTTAGCAACCGTGTACGAGGTGGCTGAGATCTGCCCGGAGCCCTTGCGGCCCTTCACACGCTTGTACGGGAAGGTGGTCATTACCGAGCCCGGCTCGGCGTTGGCGTTGGCGTAATACAGATGGTAGTGCGCGTAGCGCCCGTCAAACAGAATCGTCTGCTTGATCATTCGCTGGCCTACAACTTGCGTAAAAAAATCGATGTCTTCTTGTGCTGCACCGGCGCATGCCGTAACGTGGTGGAGCCCTGTGGCAGGATAATTCATCCCTTCCTCCTGAGGCGCGATTATATCAGAACCGTGCCGTATGACTACTGTTGTAAGATCCAGCGATCTCGCTGGACGCCCGCGGTGAGCCGGAGTTCCGGTGTGGCGATCCGTGCTTATCTTGAAGGCGTACCACCATCATAGAAGACCGGCCCGCAGTTCGGCAAAGATGGCCCCCTAGTTGCTCTTTTATGTGCCGGGTGGGAGACGACTCATGATGGTGGTTTCGGGATTGGCGCTCTTTGTAGTGATTTGCCTGCTCCTTTCGATGGTGCAAACGCCACCGGCTGTCGGCAGGTAGACACACGCGCGGATTTTTCTGACACAAACGGCATATAGTTCAACCAAAGTTAACTTCCAATTGCGCCAAAGGCTAGCGTATCTCTAGTACTTATGGCTGCTGTGGCTTACGGACCCGCCACCACGGGTTCTCTTCGAATACAGTTGGTAGACGGCTCCCGCCAGCCTCTGCCCGACGATTTCCAGACATTCCTGCGCATGGTGGAAGGTCACAAACAGGTGGCCAGCTCGTTCGTCAATGGAGCGAGTGCAGTTTTTTCCGGCCTGCCGTTCACCGATACCGCGCTGAAGCGTTATACAGTCTTCGCCCATGCCCGTTATCACCGTGACGCCCTGTTGTTCCCGGTCCGCGTGGCCAAGAACGTACTGGTGGATGCGGCCCTCATGCTGGTGCCGGAAAGCGGACGGTTCCGCTTCGATTCCCTGGATGCGCTGGAAACCGGTCACCCGCTGATCCGGCGCGCGCTGGGCAGGGGCTGCGAATATCATTCGCTGCAGCAAGCCAACCCGCGGCATGTGGCTACGGTGTTGAACCTGTTGGCCGCAATGGAGAGCATGCCGCTGCCGGATCCCGGCTTCCCTTCGCCCCTGCACTTTGATTGGCAGCCGGAATGGGATCTGATTTCGCCCGGCCAATTCTGGGCGTGGGTGGACGTCCGCCTGATGGATGCCCTGCGCACAGCCGGGTGTCTTCATTCGTTCGCGCAGCAACCCAATCCGGAGTCCTGCCACCCCGGCATCCCCGGGCGCGTGGGGCCGGCGACTGCCAGTTGGAAAGAGATTCGTTTGCCGGTAGCGAATGTGCGTTTCACCTTTCATGGGCACGATCGCCGCACGCTGGACTTGGTGGATCCCGGTGGCGAGACCCGCGCGGTGGACTGCGTGATGGTGGAAGCCGAGATCGATTACGCCGGCGACCTGGTGAGCGCCGGGCTGGCTGACGCGCTGCCTTGCGCAGCAGGCCGCGAGACCAGCGTCCCCGAGTTGGCGTACCAATTGCGCTGGATGGCCGCCAGGCAGGAGCGCCTTCCCGCGTTCAACCCGCCTTACGGAATCGAAACGGCATAGTAGCCACCCCACCGGCGGCAAGGACCGCCGGCGCTACCGAACGCACGACAGCCGCGAGCCGGACGCAACGCACGACAGCCGCGGGCCGGATGTAACGCTGGCGATCCTTGTCGCCGGTGGGGTAGCACCCATCTGATAAACTTCCCGCATGCGCACTCGATTTCTATTCATCCTCGGCACCGGTCTCCTCACAGCCGCCGCCGCGCTGGCACAGGCCAACAACGCGAAGGGATCCTGCGACCGCGCCTGTCTGGAGGGGTTCGTCGACCGGTATATGGACGCCATGGTCGCGCATGATCCCAAGCAATTGCCACTGGCGAAGAATGTCCGCTTCACCGAGAACGGCCAGAAGCTGGAACTGCCCGATGGCCTGTGGAACAGCATGGCGGCGAAGGGAACCTATCGCCTCTTCGTGACGGACACCCAAACCGGACAGGCCGCATTCATCGGGACCATCCGCGAGGAAGGCAGGAAACCCGCCGAGCCGTCGCCGGCCGTGTTGGCGCTGCGTCTGAAAATCGACAAGGGACAGATCGCCGAGGCCGAAACGCTGGTGGTCCGCAATGAACGGGCCGCGCAGAATTTCGAAAAGCTCGGCAAACCGAATCCTGTTTTCCTGGAGACCATCCCTCCCGGTGAACGCGCTTCCCGCGAGGATCTCATCAAGACCGCCAACATGTATTTTTCGGGAATGCAGCAGAACGATGGCAAGGGCGTTTACCCGTTTACGGACGATTGCAATCGCATCGAAAACGGCTCCCCAGCCACCAACGTGCCCACGCCCGCGGGTGAGAAGCGGCCCGACCCCGCCACGGCCACCGGCTATTCCGGGCAATGGAGCTGCAAGGAGCAGTTCGAATCGGGACTGCTGCATTTCGTAACCCGTATCCGCGACCGCCGCTATGTGGCCGTCGATCCCGAACGCGGGCTGGTATTCAGTTTCGCCTTCTTCGATCATTCCGCCGGCAAAACACGCACGTTCCAGACGCCCACCGGCCGCACCGTCACCGCCGGTCCCACGCAGCCGTGGACCTGGGAACTCGCCGAAATGTTCCGTGTCGAAAACGGCAAGATCCGCCAGATTGAAGCCATACTCGACCGCGCCCCATACGGCATGAATTCGGGCTGGAGCAACTGGGAAGACGGCATGTCCAGCCGCGCCCGCGACATCAAGTAATCTGATAACCTGATACGACACAAGGAGACCAACATATGACAATTACGCGAATATCCGCGCTGGGCACCGCCCTGTTCACACTGGCCGCCATCACGGCGGTAGCGCAGCCACCAGCGCCGAAGAAAGGTCCGGCGGGACCCGGTTTGACCCTAACCACATCAGCCTTCCCCGATGGCGGCGAGATTCCCGACAAGTACACCCAGAAGGCCGGCCCGGCTGCTGTTTCGCCCAAACTGGAATGGAGTCACGTTCCCATGGGCACAGTAACATTTGCTTTGATCTTGCACGATCCCGACGTGGCCCTGATGCGCAACACCGACGATGTGCTGCACTGGATGGCGTTCAACATTCCGGGAACGGCCACCGAACTTCCCGAGGGTGTCCCGGCGACCGCGACCCTACCCGACGGCACGATCAACGCCAAGAACCTGCGCGGCGGCGTGGGTTTCATGGGCCCCGGCGCTCCGGCTGCCGGCCCGCATCATCACTACACATTCGAGTTGTTCGCGCTGGATACGAAGCTCGACCTGGGTCCGGATGCCACGCGCGCGGATGTGCTCAAGGCGATCAACGGGCACATTCTGGGCAAGGGTGTCCTGGTAGGCCGCTTCCACCAGTAGGTACGTCAGCTTTCAGCAATCAGCATTCAGCGATCAGCCGACTCCCGGCTTTGTCCTTTAGCTGAAAGCTGACCGCTGAATGCTGAAAGCTAAGCCGTTCTTACGGCTTCCGCGATCGCCGGGCTAGATAGCCAGTCCACCAGCGCTCCTGGCCCGGCGCATCGAAAACCTCGCCCCACTGCCTGCGGAATTCGGCGGCCCTCTTCTCGCCTTGACTGTGCAGAAAGCTCTGGATGCGCGTGCGCTGCGGCGACTTCCCGTTTAGAGCCGCCTCCAGCGTCCGCTCCGCCGCCACCGTATCATTGATTTCCCCAAGCAACTGCTGCATCTCCCGCAAAGCCTTAATGCGGACTCCCAGCCCCGGTCCGTAGCAAGGACGAAACAGCTCCAGCGTGTAGCGCAGCCGTTTGGTGGCCAGCCGCAGCGCATGCAGCTCGGCCGGCTTGGGATTGCTGGAAAGTAGCTCGCGGCCGCGGGCGAAATAGTCCGCCACCAGTTCAGGCAGATGTTTGCGCGCGTTCTCGGCGGGCGGCGATTGCCCATCCCAGGTGATGTTCAGTGGTTTGCTCATGCGCTCAGGCTGAGGGTGCTTCTCCACTTCTTCGAGAGGCCCTGGCTGTTCCAATGGCGCACTTCCTGCAAGAGCTCGCGATGCCCCTGGCGCCGTTGCTGCTTCAGTGTCGATAAGAGCTGGCGGTTGTTTCCCGCGCCCGTGCTGGCGAGCAATTCCATGGCGATGTCCAGGTCCCGCACCGCGCCCGCCGCCGCCATCAATCCGGACAGCCGGCGCCGGATTTTCTTCCAGGAGCTGCCGGGATAAAACTGCGCGAACACCCGCAGGCAGCGGCTGAAGCGGCGGATCGCCACCCGCAGATCGTGAATCGATTCGGGGTCACCCGACTTTGCGGCCCGGCTCACCTGGTAGGCCAACCGCCGCAGCAGGATGGCAGTCTGCAACCTCACGTAGTCTTGCATATTCAATCGCGCGCTCTGGTCACCGTAATGGGCCGCTGGTACACCTGCTGGAATGCCGTGCCGGCCTGTTCAGCGGCCCACTGCTCCAGGTCGATGTCACCTTGCGAGTGTACCTGCAGCACCACGTGGCCGTCGCGCAGCCGGCATTCCACCCCGTTGATGCGGTGGTCGTGGCTGCGGTCCAGGTTGTCCGCCAGCCGCAGAATCGGAACCAGCAGCATCAACGTGCGCTTCTCCTCGGTAGTCAGGGTCTGGTAGGCGCTGTGTTCCGGGCTGGGCAGCGATTTGCGGTGGTAGCGGCACAATGCCGCGATCAGCAGACGCTCGCGTTCGGTGAACCCGGCGAGATCCGAATTGGCCACCACGTACCAGGAATGCTTGTGATGGCTGGCGTCGCTTACATAGTGGCCGACGTCATGCAGGTAGGCCGCGGCCTCGAGCAGCTTGCCATGGGCCGGAGTCAGCTCGTGCAGGGTTTCGAGGGCGTTAAAAAGCAGGTTCGAGATCTCTGCCACCTTGCGCGCATGGTCTAGCGCCACCCCATAGCGTTTCCCCATGATCTCGACTTCGCGCCGCTGGTCGCGGCTCAACCGCGACAACTCGGAGCCCACATTGCGCACCGCCAGGTCGGCGATGATGCCATCGCGAACCCCCGCGCGCGAATAATACAAGGCCTTCACTTTGAAGTGATGCAGAAAATCCTGCAGCACGGCCACACCCGGAACGATGATTTCCGCGCGCTTCGGGCCGATGCCCATCACCTTGCGGCGGCCCGACAGGCCCAGCCGGGAAAGCCTCTCGTACAGCGCGCGTACGTCGGTGGTGGCGATGCGCAGGCGGTCGATTGAGTCGCGCTCCGAGCGGGGCACCTGCGCCACTACGTTGGCAACCGCCGACGCCGTGGCTGAGGTCGCGATGACGCGGTCCCACTTCTCGTGGCCCAGGCGATGCACCGCCGCATCCAGCTTCTGCTCGATATACTCGTGCATCTGGCGTAACTGCTGCGCCGACGGCGGGTCCTGTTTCAGAAAGTTTTCCCGCAGCCGCACGGCCCCCAGCGGCTTCGAGAACGAATCCAGCATCTGCCCCTTTTCGGCCGCGATGATTTCGGCGCTGCCCCCACCGATATCGATGAGGAGGACCCGCTTGCCGTTTTGCGGCCAGTTGCTCTCCACCCCGAGGTGGATGAGCCGCGCCTCCTCGCGCCCCGAAATAATTTCCACGGGCGCTCCCACGGCGAATGACGCGCGTTCCACGAAGACTTTCTGGTTGCGCGCGTCGCGAATCGCGCTGGTGGCCACCACGCGCACACCGATCACTTCGAGCTTACGGTACAACTCAGCCATGCGCGTCAGCACCATGCAAGTCGCCTGCATGGCTTCTTCGCTGACGCCGCCGTTGCGAAAGACGCTCTCTCCCAGCCGCGTGACTTCGCGATCTGAGGCCAGAATGCGGGTAGGCTGACCCGGAAGCAGTTCCGCCGCTTCCATCCGGATGGAGTTACTGCCGATATCGATTGCCGCGTAGCGAGGCACGATTCCATGTTAACCGGAACTGGTTACCGAACCGTTACTGAGCCGTGACCGTAGGGAGCGGTCGCTTTACGAATCAGGCGACTCAAAAACCGCCATCTGCTCCCCCTGTTCATCCACAACGTACCGAATCGCCGCCGATACACTGTCGGGTTTCCATAGCCAAAGCGTGCTTCCATGGCGCGCCCAGCGCTTTCGAGCGGGGTCATCTAACCCGGCCTTGTTCAGACAGCGGCTCGCATAGGATTTTAAGTCGTTCATCATTCTTTCGGGGCGTGGGTCCGCCTCTACAACAAGGTGAACATGAGTAGTTCGCACGTGCACGGCTAACAGACGCCACCGTCGCTCCGAACAGCGCTCTCTTATGGAACGCAGCACGACGCGCCGGCGGTCTGCGTCCAGCTCGTACGGCGCCTGGTGCATCTGTTCCCGCTCTACGGAAAGCCGCGTTGGATCGGCTTCGACCATGCGACTGCCGAGGAAGATTGTGCCGGCGATCGACGGACCCCGGTTCGTCGCCGTGCAGATGGCAGCCGTAACAAGTGAACGTGATGAGGTAGGTCACGGACCGCTCCCTTCGGTCACGGCTCAGTAACGGCGATTCGTCTAATGCGTGGCCGACCCCATACCGAGCCGCGACCAGAGGGAGCGGTGGTTTTCAGTTCGGTTTTGGCTGCGGTGTATCCGGGTCTCCCGGGTCCGCCGGGAGCTGCCCAAACACGGCATAGTCGGCGTACCGCCGCAGGGCTTCGAAGTAAACTTCGTAAGCGCGGACACGGACGCGCTGGGCTTGTTCGAATGCCAGACCGCCATCCGGCGTGCCGGTGGCGTCCGCTGAGAGGCTGATGAGGTAATCGTGCTTTTCCGAAGCGCTGTCGAATAGTTCGCGCGCCTGGAGCATCTCCCGTCGCAGCCGGTCCTCGGTCTCCCGCCCACTGTTTCCGCTCGCGGTGTTGCGGCAGCCATGCGTCCGCACGTGCCGCCAGTATTCGCGGCGCGCAGACGTGAGAACGTGGGTCGCCTCGGTCACGGCATCGCGGGCCGCCGGGAATCCCGGGTCCTTCGGGAGCATTCCCTGCAGCAGGGGAGCCCGGGCTTCACGCAACACACGTACCGCGTTGGCGTACGTTTTGAGCAGACGTCTGGCAACTGGGCAAGACACAGAGTTGAAAAATCCAAACTATCACAAGGAGGTTGCACGGCGCCACCGAATCTATGCTGTATTTCCCTGGCCTTTGGCATAGAATAGTACTATTATTTTTTCGCTCTGAATAATTATTTTATCCACCTATATTTCTTATACAAGCTGTGGACTCTAACATGGTTAGGATAGGTAAAGATAACATGATGAATGAAACCGACCTGGATACCATGATTTCCGAACTTCGCTTGGAATTGGACCGCGTTGACCGAGCCATCCTGGTGTTTGAGCGGCTGGCTTCGGAAAAGAAAACCAACCGGCATAAACCCTCCCGAGCGGCCTCAGCCCGGGTCAAGCGAGCCGAGGCGTCCATGTCGGCGCAGGCGGCTGCCGAACCAAACTGAAGAGCGGCCGGTGCACGCCGGTGCGCCGCAAACAACCCTGACCCGTCGTAAAATGGGCACTGGCCTGTATGCACCTTCTTGTGCCCAACCGCTACCGTGGCAAGCTCATCGTAGTCGAGGGAATCGACGGTTCCGGTAAGTCTACCCAAATCTCCCTTCTCAGCCACTGGCTGCGGTCGCAAGGTTATGCCGTGGCCTTCAGTGAATGGAATTCGTCGCCACTGGTGCGGCAGACCACGCGGCGGGGCAAGAGAAAGGAGATGTTCACTCCCACCACCTTCAGCCTCATCCACGCCACCGATTTCGCCGATCGCATGGAAAGCTATATTCTTCCGCTGGTGAAATCGGGCGCCATCGTGTGCGCCGACCGCTATGCCTACACCGCATTCGCCCGCGATGTGGCGCGCGGCGTCAGCCGGCGGTGGGTGCGCAACCTGTACCGGTTCGCCATGCGTCCCAGCCTCACGTTCTACTTCCGCGTGCCGCTGGATGTAGCGCTGGGCCGAATTCTGGGCGGGCGCGACGCCCTGAAGTATTACGAGGCCGGCATGGACCTGGGGCTGGCGCGCGACGTGGAAGAGAGCTTCCGCATTTTTCAGGGCCGCATCCTGGATGAATACGAAGCTATGGCAGGGGAGATGGGCTTTCACGTGATCGACGCCACGCTGTCCATCGAGCAGCAGCAGCGCATCATGCGCGGCATCGTGGTGCAGCAACTCGGCGACAGTTTGAAAAACGGAATTTTGCATCTGCCCACCGGAGGGGAGTTCCATGGCCGCCCGTCTGCCATTAACGTTCTATCATGAGCCGCTGCCGGGCGTGGAAACGTCGGAACTGCAGGGCAAGCTCATCGTGATCGAAGGGCCCGACGCGGTGGGCCGCAGCACGCAGATCGCACTCCTGCGCCAGTGGCTGGAGCAGGAAGGCCACGCGGTGCTGGATAGTGGTATGGCGCGTTCGGCGCTGGCTGGCCGCGGAATCCAGATGGCCAAGACCGGCAACACGCTGGGCCCCATCACCATGACGCTGTTCTACACCACCGATTTCGCCGACCGCCTGGAGAACGAGATCATTCCGGCGCTGCGGGCGGGCTTCGTGGTGCTGATCGACCGCTACATTTACTCCATCATGGCGCGGGCCATCGCGCGCGGCGAAGACCGCCGCTGGATCGAACAGGTGGCCGGATTTGCGCTGGTCCCGCATGCCACCTACTACCTGCGCACCGACGTGGAGCACCTGGTTTCGCGCGTGGTGATGGGCCGCGGCGCGTTCGACTATTGGGAAAGCGGCATGGATCTGCGCTTCGGCCCGGACATGTACGAGAGCTTCGTCAAGTACCAGACGCGCCTGATCCGTGCGCTGGACGCCATGGTAAAGCCGTACGAATTTACGGTGGTGGACGCGGGCCAGCCCATCGAGCGTATCTTCCGCGAATTACAGCGGCGGATGCGCTTGCGCCGGGAACGCGTCCCGCGGCGGCGGACCGCGGTCGCGAGGGCCAAGGCGTAATGGAAATCTATCTCTTGCGGCACGCGGCCGCCGAGAATGCTCCGCCCGGAACCAAGGATTCCGACCGGGCCCTGACACCCGAAGGGCGCGAGAAGCTCAAGCGTGTCCTCAAGCGCGCCAAAGGCGCCGGTGTCGAGGCGGGCGTCATCCTTTCGAGCCCGTACCGGCGCGCGTTGCAGACCGCGGAGATGGCCGCCGAGGTGCTTGGATACCGCCGCAAAGTGGTCCAGACCGCGGCGCTGGTTCCCAACGCTTCGCCGCACGATGTATGGCAGGAGATTCGTTCGCGGACGGACGAGTCCTCCATTTTGCTGGCCAGCCACGAGCCGCTCATGAGTGCGACTGTGGCATTGCTTCTGGGCAGTCCCGCAATGCTCGTCGACATGAAGAAGTCGGCCCTGGTGCGCGTCGATTGCGACCATTTCGGGCCGGAGCCGAACGGGATTCTGAAGTGGATGCTGACGCCCGCCACGGCAGGGGAATAGCTTTCAGCAATCAGCATTCAGCGATCAGCTAGGGCCAAAAACCGGCGGCGGTGGTTGTTGGCTGAAAGCTGAATGCTGAGTGCTGAATGCTAGGTTTACCGAGCCGTGACCAAAGGGAGCGGTACTGACCCATGAAAATCGCCAAGACGACTGCTAAATACGAAGCGTGGCTGGCACGCCGCTTGAAGATCCTCGATCCCGACCTCAACTTCAAGCACGAGCAGATGCGCTCGGCCGTGTTTCCCTTTTTGCGCGCCACGTATTACCGCTGGGCGCAGATATGGGCGGACGTCTGCGGTGCCGCCGCGCAAGCGCCGAGTGTCCTGGCGGTGGGCGATCTGCACGTGGAGAACTTCGGTACGTGGCGCGACATCGAGGGCCGCCTGATCTGGGGCATCAACGATTTCGACGAAACCTGGCGCCTGCCGTATACCAACGACCTGATCCGGCTCGCCACCAGCGCCCTGCTGGCGGATATCTCGTGTGAACCCAAGGCCGGCATCGCGGCCATCCTCAAGGGATACCTGGACGGGCTCGAAGCGGGTGGGCGGCCGTTCGCCTTGGCCGAACACCATCCAGCGCTGCGGGCCATGGCCACCGCGCGGTTGAGAGATCCGGAATTGTACTGGCAGAAATTGCACGCCTTGCCCGACGTCCAGGAGGACGTGCCGGTGGGAGCGACGAAGGCCATTGCACGGTGGATGCCGGAGCACGGGCTGCACTGGAGGGTGGTGCACCGCGTGGCTGGTTTGGGCAGCCTCGGCCGGCAGCGTTTTGTCGCAATCGCCGAGTGGCATGGCGGCTCGATCGCGCGCGAGGCCAAGGCGCTGGCTCCATCGGCCTGCTGGTGGGCGGAGGAAGGCAAGGGTACGGCGCCCATTCATTATCAGGAAATTCTCGACCGTGCGGTGCGCTGTCTCGATCCGTTCGTGCATGTGCGGCAGAAATGGATCGTGCGCCGCCTGGCGCCGGATTGTTCGCGCATCGAACTCTCCCAGCTTCCCAGGGAGCGCGACGAACTGCGCCTGCTGCACGCCATGGGCTGGGAAACCGCCAATGTCCACCTGGGCAGTGCCAAACCGCGGGTGCTGCTGGCCGACCTAAAAAAACGGCCGACCGGTTGGTTGCTGTCCGCCGCGCGCCAGATGGAGAAGGCCGTACAGGCCGATTTCCGGGATTATAATTGACAGGTGGCCACTTCCTACGCTAGCTCCGCTCCGGTCCTGGTAGGTTCTACTCCCGGCTCCCGTCTGCCGTGGTACGTGTGGTGCTCGGTCGCCGCCGTGACCTCGGCCATGGTAGGCGTGCTCTGGGATATTTCATGGCACCAATCCATCGGCCGCGACACTTTCTGGACGCCCGCCCATCTGGCCATCCATCTGTGCGGCGTCCTGGCAGGGATCAGTTGTGGATTCCTGATCCTGAGCACGACTTTTTCGCCGGACTCGCCGCTGCGCGCGGCTTCGGTGCGCATTTGGGGCTTCCGCGGACCGCTGGGCGCATTCATCGCGGCCTGGGGCGGCATCGCCATGCTGACCTCGGCACCGTTCGACAACTGGTGGCACAACGCTTACGGGCTGGACGTCAAGATCCTCAGTCCGCCGCACATGGTGCTGGCGGCGGGCATTCTGGCGGTGCATGTGGGAGCGCTCATCCTCATCCTGGGATATATGAATCGCGCCTCTGGCCGGCAGAAGGCGCTGCTACGGGCATTGTTTTTGTATGTGGGGGGAATGATTCTGGTGGTTCTGACCACCATCTCGCTCGAACTCACTTCGCGCGTGTATATGCATAACGCTCATTTCTATCGTGTGGTGGCCACCATCGCGCCCCTGGTTTTGGTGGGTGTGGCCCGCGCCGCGCGCTATAAATGGGCCGCCACTTCCGTGGCCGCGGTCTACATGCTGTTCGTGATGCTCATGGACTGGATTCTGCCGCTGTTTCCGGCCGTTCCTAAACTTGGCCCCGTGCTCTATCCCGTGACACACTTTGTTCCCACCGGTTTTCCCATGCTGTTGGTCGTGCCGGCCTTTGCGCTCGACCTGCTATGGCAGCGCACGGCGCACTGGGGCGCATGGAAGCAGTCGCTGGTTTCGGCGGCGGTTTTTCTGGGGACCTACGCGGCGGTGCAGTGGCCATTCGCGAGTTTCCTGATGTCGCCCGCCGCGCGAAACTGGTTCTTTGCGACGATTTACTTCGGCTACAACACCAACCCGCTCGGCCTCTATGCGCAGTACCAGTTCGTGCCCGCGGAGGAGACGGCAGTCTTCTGGCGGGAAGCGGCGCTGGCCGTCATCCTCTCCGTGCTCTTGATCCGTCTGGCCCTGGCCTGCGCGGAACGCTTGCGGCGGATTCAGAGATGATGCGGGCGCCCGCGGCCTTTGGTGCCCTGCCGCTGGCGGCGCTTTTTTGCGCGCTGCCCCTCGCGGCGCACGTCGGCAGTCCCGATGTTTTCTACGAGGGCGAGGCCGGCCCCTACCATCTGCTGGTCACGATACGGCCGCCGCAAGTAATCCCAGGTGTAGCGGAAATCGAGATTCGCAGCTCTTCGAAGGATGTGCAGCAGGTACGCATCGTTCCCCTGCGGTTGACCGGACCTGGTGCCAAGAACGCGCCCGTGCCGGACGTCGCCGAGCGTTCGCCCTACGATCCGCAGTTCTACACCGGTTCCTTGTGGCTCATGAATACGGGAGCCTGGCAGGTGCGTGTGCAGGCGGAGGGGGCACAAGGCTCGGGGATGCTCTCCGTACCCGTGCCCGCGGCTGCCTTGCTGGTACTCCCGATGCAAAAGAGCCTGGCCGCCATCCTGGTAGTGCTGGGCTTGGTGCTCTTCATCGGGTTGGTTAGCATTATCGGTGCAGCCAGCCGGGAGGCTCAACTGGAGCCGGGCGCCGAGCCGGATGGCCCGCATGTACGCCGTTCGCGCATCGCCATGGTAGCCACCGCCGCGGTGCTGCTGGGGACGATTTGGCTAGGCAACATGTGGTGGAACTCGGAGGCCGGCGCGAACGAGAAGAGAATCTTCAAGCCGCTCGAGCTCAAGGCTAGCGTGGAGGATGGCAACCGCCTGGCGCTGCGGCTGATCGATCCCGGCTGGCTCAACCGCCGCACCGACGATCTGCTGCCCGACCACAACCATCTGATGCACCTTTATGTATTGCGCATCCCTGCGATGGACCTGGTTTGGCATTTGCACCCCCAGCGGACCGGCGACGATACCTTCGCCCAGCCGCTGCCCTCCATGCCCGCGGGCCGCTACGCGCTCTATGGTGATATCGTGCACGAAAACGGCTTTTCCGAAACGGCTGTAGGCCAGATGGAAGTGCCCGCCATTAACGGCCAGTCGCTGCAGGGCGACGATGCGGCCGGCACCGCGGCGCCCCTGGAAAAAGCTGATTACAATTCGGTGGTTTCGCCACTGTCTGATGGGTATCGAATGGTTTGGGAGCGCGGTCCTATGCCGTACCGCGCGCGGCGGCCCTACGAGTTCCGCTTTCGCGTGGAAGACTCGCAGGGCCGTCCGGCAGAAGGGATGGAACTCTACATGGGAATGCAAGGCCACGCTGCCTTTGTGCGCACGGATCGCTCGGTGTTCGCGCATACGCATCCTTCCGGCTCAGTGCCCATGGCGGCGCTAGCCCTGATTGCGGACAGCAATCCGCACGCGGGTCACGATATGATGCACGGGGAGCCGCCCGCTCTGGTGTCCTTCCCGTTTGGTTTCCCCAAGCCCGGCGAGTACCGTATCATTGTGCAGGTGAAACGAGCCGGAAATGTGGAAACCGGGATCTTCGACACGCGTGTGGAGTACTGATTCTTGGATCCCATCAAAGATAAGAACGTCCTGATCACAGGCGCGGGACGGGGCATCGGTAAGCGCCTGGCCATGGGGTTTGCGCAGGCGGGCGCGCGCGTGGGACTCCTGGCGCGCAGCCAGGCGGAACTCGATCTGGCCAAACTGGAAATCGACCAGGCTTGCGGCACCGCTTTACGCATCCGCGCCGACGTACGCGACGTGGAACAGTTGCACGCCGCCGTCGAGCGCATGCGAGCCGCTTTCGGCGGCGTGGACGTGCTCATCGCCGCGGCCGGTGTGCAGGGCCCGGTTGGTCCTTTCGCTACCGCCAAACCGAAAGCGTGGAACGAAACCATCGAAATCAATCTCATAGGGACCGCGAATACGTGCCGTGCGGTGCTGCCGCTCATGATCGAGAAGCGGTCGGGAAAACTGATCGTGCTGAGCGGTGGCGGCGCTGCCGACACGCGGCCTAACTTTACAGCGTATGCGGCCTCGAAGACGGCGCTGGTGCGCATGGTGGAGTGCCTGGCCGATGAAGTGCGCGATCACAATGTGCAGGTGAACTGCATGGCGCCGGGCGCTTCCTATTCCACCATGACCGACGAAGTCCTGCACGCGGGCGAGGAGCGCGCCGGCCGCAAGGAAATCGAACACGCCGAGAAGGTGCGCATCACTGGGGGAGTCGCGCCGGAGAAGCAGGTGCAACTGGCGATGTTCCTGGCGTCGGAGAGATCGAATCACATCAGCGGCAAGCTGATCCACGTGAACGACGACTGGCGCCGCTTCGAGCAGGACAATATGAAACCGGAGCTGTACACCTTGCGGCGCGTGCAGCGCATCTGAGTCGTAACGCCGGCGGTCTTTGCCGCCGGTGGGTCGGCTGCTGGGTCCAAACTCAGTCGCTCATTCATCCAGGGCCAGATAGCCGTGGCGCCACGCGGTGCGGATGGGCAGGCGCGCCACGCCCGGCGCTTCCACCTCGACCCGGACCTTGTGATAGCGGCCGTCGTTTTCCGGCCTATGGGACATGTACCCGATTACGTATTCGGAGCGGATCTGCCGGCTGAGAGCCTGGATGGCTTCGGGCAATTCGCTCATGCGGTGAACCCAGATGGCCCTTCCGCCTGTTTCGCCAGCGATCTTCTCCAGGAATTCGGGGCGTTGAAATAGACCGATGGCGTAGACTCGGACGTCGGCTTCGCGCAGCAGGCTCTCGAGTTCGTGTTCTGAATACCGGCTGTTGTTGTCGACGCCGTCGGTCAACACCAGTAGCACTCTTCGCGGATTGCTGGCCCGGCGCATCTGCTGCGTTGCCAGGCAGATCGCATCCAGCATGGCCGTAAACCCATGCGCATTGGGCAAACTGAGCAGTCGCGAAATCTCATCGGAGTCGTGGGTGAAGGGCGTCATCAGCTCCGCTCGATCGCTGAACCTCACTAACAAAAATTCGTCTTCGGGCGCGGCCGTCTGCATGAATTGTTCCACCGCCATGCGGGAGTCGTCGATGCGGTTCTTCATGCTTCGGCTGCTGTCGAACACCAGGCCCACGGAAACGGGAGCATCGGAAAAGGAGAACGACGCGATGTCCTGCTCAACGTCGTCCTCAAAAATGCGGAAATTGCTTTTGTGCAGATCGACCAGCGGCCGGTCGAAGGCGTCGGTCACCGACACGGGCGTCAAGACCAGCTTTACATCGAGGCGGATGTTTCCACTGGGCAGCAGTTTCTTGACCGGCTGGGATCGCGGCGTAATGGAAACCCGGGTCTGGCCATGGGCCGCGTTGGCCGCAACAATCAGCGCCGCGGACAGCATGACCTGCCAAGACCGGACACCCCGGCATCCAAACCGTATCGTCATTCGCTAGCCCCCCACGAGCGCGCGGACGTAGATAAGTCAGGTGACAGTATAACCCGATTTTGTGCGGGATCGTTCCTATTTCTCGCGGGTGACTTTGGGCTTTCGTTTGGGCGCGCGTTTCCTTGCGGGCTCCTGCGGAGTAGGACTTTCGTCCCGGTCGGGCCCTTTCAGAAACGAGGTGAAAACCCCACCAAGACCGAGAATTCCAAGTAGCGCACCCGGCCAGGGTTGTCCGTGAACCGCTATATAAGTACCAGCGCCCAAAAACAAAACGGCTACTACAACGGCCAGAACTTGCCCGAGCCTGGCTTCCTGGAACTGACGCCGCATGCCCTCCAGTTGCGCTTCGAGAGCGCGCTCCTCCATTAGACGGCGGTGAGCGCCTTGAATCTCCGTCAGCTCGATGATCCGCTTTGCCGATCCGGGACAAGCCTGTTCATAGCCCTCGAGGATCTGCGGCGGTGGCAGTGGGCCCTCGGGCGTGGAGTCCATCATTTCTTCTTGCACTCTTGGATCGCGGCGTAAAGGTCGGCGCCCACCAGCGCCCAATCGGTGGCGAGGGAATCTTCTGTTGCGCTGGGCCGGAACGCGAATCTCCGTATGGTGGTGCGCGGTTGAAATCCGAAGCTCCGGACGCCCCGCAGCCAGTTGCGCCAGCGGCCTGCCGGCTTGGTCTCTCCGATCGCGATCTTTCCGCCGCTCGCCCGATAAACCCCGGAGCGTTGCTTCTGTTGCGCGCGGGCGAACTGCCGGAACCATTCTTCATACGCGATTTCCAGGCTATGTTCTGGCATGTCCGTCCGAAACTGCCATTATTCGGGGTTGGCAGATGGCCTGTCAAGCTGCCAACATGGAGGCTCCGCGCGATGCTGAAGATACTTCTGATGGCGATCCTGCTGGCGACTTCTGGGTGCCGGTCCCAGTCTGAGCCGAAGGCGGGGACGAAGCCGCCCACAGTGGGCTGGCGCCCGATCGAAACATTTTCCGGCCGTGGCAACACGCAAACCCAGTCGTTCAATATCGAGAGCCTGCAGTGGCGCATCAAATGGGAGACGAAGAACGAGATGCCCCCGGGTGCGGGAACGTTTCAAGTGACGGTCCACAGCGCGGTGAGCGGCCGTCCTCTACAGGTGGCGGTGGATCATCGGGGCGTGGGCCATGGTGTCGGTTATGTGACCGATGACCCGCGCCTGTATCACCTGGTGATCGAATCCAGCAATGTCGACTGGTCGGTCGCGATCGAAGAGGCCGTGATTGCGCAGTGACGTGGCGCAGACAGGGTGTCTGCGCCACGTTTTGCAGTGCTAGTTCGTGATCTGGTCCAGGATCGGTTGCCCCAGGTCCGGCGGCTCGCAGCCGGTGTCATGGCAATGCGCCGCCATTTCCTGAGTGGCGTGCTCTTTGAAGGCGGACACGCGGGCCAGACGGGCGCGCGCGGCTTCCCACTCCTCAAGAGTCGCGGCGTAGGCCAACTGCTGCCTGGCCGCTTTCAACTCTTGAAGTGCCAACAAATATTCAATCAGGAACTCATCGCAGCTTTGGCAACCTGTCATGGCAGACTCAGAATGCCACGCGCCATCTTTCGGAAACAGTCCTGCGGGTACATCCGGAGTACGGCATTACTGCCGCCGCATATTCAGTACAAATAGGACTAAGTGGGGATCTCGGCTGTACGGTTCCGCGGCGCGCCCGCAAGCTCGATCACGCGCTGCGCATTCAGCGCACCTTCCGGTGTCTCCTCGTGCTTGAACATCAAGTACAGGTCGCGGCCGGTTGCCAGTAACTCCTTGGCTCTCTCCGCCAACCCGCTCACGTCCTGCTCGGTATAGTCGGGCTTGCGCAGCCGGTAATACACGAAATCGGCGGTGATCACCTCAGGCACTTCCAGTCGTTCCGATTCGGCCACGCACAGCGCCACATTCCGGCTCCGCAGCTCCTGGTAAACGTTATCCACGAGCCAGGAAACATGCCGGAACTCGAACGCGTACCGCAGGCCGGCCGGCAGCAGCCCCAGGTAATTCCGCAGCAGATCCAGGTCGCACTTCAACTGGGGTGGCAACTGAAAGAGAATAGGTCCCAGCCGGCGCGACGTGCGCAGCGGATCGATCGCCTTTAGAAACACGTCAGTGGCCTGCTCGGCGTTCTTGAGCCGCAGAATGTGGGTGATCCGCATGTTGGCCTTGACCGCGAACACAAACCCGGGAGGCGTCTGCTTCACCCACGCTTCGAGCGTCGAGGCCGACGGCAGGCGGCGGAACGTATAGTTGATCTCGACGCAATTGAGCCGCTCTGCATAATGCTTCAGAAGCTGGCTGGCAGGCAGCTTGGGTGGATAGAACGCCGGTTTCCATGCCGCGTAAGCGAAGCCGGAAGTCCCGGAGTACAGAGTGGCCATGGCTTTATCATTATCGCGCGACAAAAGCTGTCAGTTCTCAGTATTCAGTTTTCAGCTTCGGCCGCGGTGCGACTGGCTGATTACTGACTACTGATTACTGATAACTGAAAACTGAAAGCTTGAAGCAAAACACCCGGTACCTGTACCCCCGCTGGTACCCGCAATCCTTTACCCCCTTCCGACTCGCATGTTACTTCATTGAGTACAACGTCCTTTTGTTAAGGAGGCTTGATACCAATGCATCACTTTTTAGGAGGGAGTCGGCTCACGTGGCTACTCATCTGATTACACCAAACGAGGCGGCAGACGGTAGTCATGGCGGTGAGACTAGCGTACTGCTAATGGGCGGTCGCACGTCGCCGCTTATCATTGCCAATCCGCTGATTCCAAGGCTGTTCGAAGAGGTAAGCGAGGGCGTTCGGGCCCTGCCTCGGGGCGGCGCCGAGATCGGTGGCCTCCTGGTCGGCCCCAAAGATCACCAAGGCGGCGTCCTCACCGACGAGATTATCCCCATACCGATTGAATACCGATTTGGTCCTTCATTCCGGCTGTCCTCTCCCGATTTGACCAAGATTGAGGAGGCGATTGCGTCCGCGCATAAGGATCCTCTGAAAACCGTAGTTGGCTTCTATCGCAGCCGAACTCGCGGCGGCGATGAATTGCGGGAAAGCGACCAGGAAATCCTTTTGGCCGTTGAAATGGCGCACGCCGCGTTCGACACGGACTTCCAATACTATGCCGTGCTCTCACCGCCGAATAGAGGCGAAATGTCGCTCGCGCTGGCCGTCCGGAAGGGGAGCGAATGGAGCGAGTTCCGCCCGTTTACATCCCACCTGAACCCGCTCAGCGTTACTTCCGACTGGGGCGATCCCGAACCGGAACCGATGGAAGTGCCTGTGGAGCCCGAGGCTCCCGCGGCCGATCTGGAACCGGAGTGGACCAACGCCAGCTGTCCGGAATTCGTTGACGTCCAGGCGGAAGCGCCGACTGATAACGATCATGAGCCAGCGATAGCTGAGCCCGAAGCGCACACCGATAACGGCCATGAGCCGGAGATGGCGGCGCCTGAGGCGATCGAGGAGATGAAGGAGGAGAACCTGGAACCGGCACTAGCCGAAAGCGAAATCGAAACCATGAACGCCCACAGTGAAGAGTCCGTAATGGTAGAAACGGAAGCGTTGCCTGGCGATGTCCATGAACCGGCGAAAGCCGACATGGAGCCCGTGAACGGCAACGGCCACATGCCCCCGGAGGCACCGGCCCGCAAGACGGCACGAAGAAGGCGAAGGCCCAGGCGAAGCCGGAAACGGCTGCGCGGCCCAAAGCCAAAAAGACGACCACGACAGCCAAGCCGAAGGCGCGTTCCACTGCCGCTGCCGGCGCCGCCGCTCGCGCGTCGAACGCCGAAGCAAAGGTAAAACCCCTCGCGCCCATCCCCGTGGCCGAGGTCATCGAAGCACCGAAGGTGATGCCCAAGGCAAAGCCAAGCCAGACGGTGGAGCACCTGGTGAAGATGCGCACCGACATCGGGGAGTTCCAGTGGAACCGGGTCAAGCCGCGGATGTCGCGCAAACATATATTGTTGGCCGCCGGTGTGGTCGCCGTAGCTGCTCTGGCAGCCGGCGGGTACTGGTTCTTTACCGCGAAGCAAGCACCACCGGCAGCGCCCGCCACGCACGCAGCGGCTGTCTCGCCGGTCACCAAACAACCACTCGCTTTGACGGCGGAACGGCACGGCACCGATTTGGTGTTGTCCTGGAACCGCGAATCTCCGTCCATTTCTCGCGCCACCTACGGCATGCTGATCATCAAAGGCAAAGAGGGGCGTCGTGATATTGCCCTGACGCCCGATCAATTGCGCGCCGGCAGCATCGTCTATACGCCTACCAGCGATCAAGTCGAAGTCGAGTTGAGCGTGGTGGCGGGCGAACAGGTCACGAAAGATTCAGTCGTGGTCTTTCTGCCTCGCAACAAAAATGCGATCGTGACCACCGCGCAAACGCAGGAAACGCCGCAAGCACCGGCAACTCTTCAGGCCTCTTCCGCTCCGTTAAACGAGCGGGAGAGGCCCAAAGGGCCCTTCTCCTCGCCACCAGGTCGCGAGACCCTGAGGCCTTTCTCGATGCCTACGACACCGGCCGGACCTGAAACGGCCGGTTTGGCGCGTTTAGACGAACCTCCGCCGGCCCTGGCTCAGAGGTCCGCGCAGACCGGTGGAGTAATTTCGCTTCCCAGCCCCCAGCTTCCACCCGCGCCCCCGCCGCCCGCGCCGGCCCCCGAAGTGGCTGCGACCAAAGCTCCCAGCAAGCCCTTGGCGCCCCCCTCGGTAATCCTTCCCGCAGTTGCCACTGAGCAAGTGCTTCCTCGCTTTCCCGAGAGCATGAAGGCCCTGTTATCTTCGGACAAAATGATTGAGGTGACGGTCTCCATCGACGAGAACGGAAAAGTAGCGAAAGCTGAGGCCACAACGCAGAATCACGGCGACGCGCAACTGGTTGCATCCGCCATCGAAGCCGCCCGCCATTGGAAGTTTCGGCCCGCCACCATCAACAGCAAGCCCATCGCCAGCGAGATGATCGTGAAGTTCAACTTTTCCCCAGTGAAGAAGTAAGTCCCCAGTTTCCCGCCCCTCTTCTCCCCTTTCCGTCCTAACGCCGCTGCGCCAGCAATTCCTGGTGGGTGCCCGACTCCCGCAAACGCCCCTTGTACATACCAGAAATGCAGTTCGCTCGCTGGATGGTGGAAAGCCGGTGCGCGATGATGATGGACGTGCGGCCCTCCACCTCGCGGACGCGAAACTCGGTTTCGGTGTCGACGCTGGACTCGAACTCGACGTTGCAGACGGTGTCGACGAGCCTCCATTTGGCGGATACCGAATCATATTGCGGGCTGAAGCACCAACCTCCGGATTGCCGAGTTGGTGCGCTTGTCTACCCTGCGGCGTTAGCGAGTCGGCTGACCTGCCATATGTAGCTCGTTGCGTCAACTGCGACACAAGAACTAGCGGAGCCCCAGCCGACTTGCCGGGTACTTATCCGGTTGTCGACTCTTGCGCGATATGACGACCAACTGCACTTGCACCGCGCCGCTAACTATTTGGCCAACCCGGTCATCCCTTTGTACGAGTCGCCGACGAACCGCTCGGAGCCCCATTGGCCCACTCCGGGGATATCGATTCATTCGGCACCTTGCCCCCAGAAGCGAGTGGTCGAGCGCGACCGAGAGCTTCGTAAAAGGTAAGCGGCTCTTGCGCCAGTAATTCCACCCTCACTATGCCTGCGCCTTCACTTGGACGAGATCAAAAAGAGACCGGAACACGTGAAACAATCAGTTGGTGCCGCAGATGAACTCCCAGGAACGCGGATTCGCGCTGGAAGACTAAGATATGCGAAAAGGGTTTACGAGAAAACCGCAAGGTGACGAGCCTGCGGCGCAAGGTAAGAACTACATAACCCCGAACGGCCTGCAGCGCCTCAAAGATGAGCACCGGTTTCTGCTCACCAGGGAGCGCCCGGCCGTGACGGAGGTGGTGGCGTGGGCTGCGAGCAACGGCGATCGCAGTGAAAACGCCGACTATCAGTACGGCAAGCGGCGGCTGCGCCAGATCGATGGGCGGATTCGCTTTCTCACGAAGCGAATCGAGGCTGCGGAAGTGGTTGACCCGGAAACTCCGAGAGCGGGGCAGGCGGCGACGAGGGCATTCTTCGGAGCAACCGTGCGCTATGCCAATGCCGCAGGAACGGAGCGAGTGGTGAGTATCGTAGGCACCGACGAGGTCGATCTCAACCGCAACCACATCAGTTGGGTGTCGCCTCTGGGGTGCGCGTTGATGAAGTCGGCAGCGGGCGATCGCGTGGTTCTCCACGCCCCGGGCGGCACAGAATACCTGACCGTGCTTGAAGTGTGCTACGAGCGCATTTCGGTGGAACCGTTCCGTGAACCACCTGGAGCCGAGGCCTCGGCAAAGGGATTCCCTCGCCGACGCCAATCCACTTGACGAAGGTTGGCACACGAAAACTCCAGGCCCCGAGCAAGGACGAATTGTGCGCCGACTGTGGGGCATTCGTTCCGCTATTGCTCCACCGCGATCCGGATCGCTTGCGTATAATGTCGTACCGTTTACTTTCCAGATGAGCGAGAAGTCGGCTCGTACAGAGCCCCGTTAACCACCATTATCGGAGTGTAATAAACTCGCTTCGGAATGGCGGGATCGCGCAGGTTTCAACGGCCACCCTGATTTGATTCCCTCCGGGAACCTACTGATGCAATGAGAATCCGGACGGCAAAGCTGCCTCAAGATTGATTTGCTCTCCGGTGATGGGGTGGTGGAATTTCAGAAATTGGGCGTGCAGGAAATATCCTCCATCGCCGGGGAGGCCGGGGAGATTTTCAAGAGGCTGGCCGGTTAAGCCATATAGAGGATCGCCTACCAGGGGGTGGCCGATGGATGCCAGATGGATTCTGATTTGATGAGGGCGGCCCGAATTTAGGCTTACCTCAAATGTTGTGGTGCTGGTGGTGCGTGAGATCACATTTGCCAATGACTTTGACGGTTTGCCACTTGGGTTTGCGGCCCACACGGAACCGATGAGCGGGTGCGGTACGAGGCCGATGGGTGTGAGGATTTCGTAGGCGTCGTGCTGTGCGATGTTTTGAGCCAGCGCCCGGTAGATCTTTTGAATTTTGGGTGTGTTCCAGTTTGCGAATAGATTAGAGGCCGCCTGCGGTGTTTTGGCGAAGAGGACGATGCCGGTGGTGGCTCGGCCCAACCGGTGGACAGGGTTTGCGTTGGGGACTTGCTTTTGCACCAAGCGGAGGAGGGTGTTTTCCAGGAAGCCGCCGCCGGGGAGGGTGGGCAGCCCGCTGGGTTTGTTGACGGCCAACAGATGGGGGTCTTCAAACAGGACTTCGAAGTGCTGAGGGGAGTCTGGTTCGATCCAGGGTCGACGGTTCCAGACAAGAGTTTGGCCTAGAGTGACCGATTCGCTTCCGGTGGCGGTGACGCCGTTGAGGGTGACTTCGCCGTTGTTCAGTTTTTGTTGCCAGGCTTGTGGGGTTGAGTGGGGGTAAAGGCTCGCCAAGTGGGAGAGCAGGGTTTGTCCATGGTATTTGCTGCTGATGATTGTGGTGTAGGCATAGCCCCCGTTGAGCATGTAGTTTGAGTGTAAGCTATGGCATCTGCGGCGCGGCGGCCAGAAGGGTTTTGCGATCCAATCGGCGCGAGGGAGCCCAGACTGGCCGGGTGCTTTGGTTTCCCTTTCGATGTCATATTCGACGCGGCGAATAGAGAGTGTGGCGCCCTCGATCAACAGGTGTGATGCAAACTCACCAACAATGATTTGCGCCAACAGACTCGCGCCCGCCGTGCTGTTCTCGATTGGCTGCGCAGGCTTACCCCGCAACTCATCGGTGTTGCGATCCTTGCGCGGCGGCAACGAGCGAAATATCACCAGGTCACTCGCCGACAGGTTCTGGGCGGATGACGCGGGACTCGGAAAGAGCTGGGATTCTTGCCTGCCGTGGATTAGGACTGAGAACGCCCCAGGGTTCAGCAATCCACTCGCCTGGTTTGTTCGCCGAATCGCTGAAGTGCGTGCGGGAAGCGTCTGGCCGATTACCGCCAGCGGGTAGTCGCCCAGAACCGGGTTCATCGGACGCGGACATCCGCAAGGTCAAGTCCAATCCCGACTTAATCCCCAACCTGAGCTTCCGGCACGCGAATCTCCTGGTCCTTATACTGCAGTTGATAAAGCTTCCAGTAAATTCCTCGCTGCGCCAGCAATTCCTGGTGCGTGCCCGACTCCCGCAAACGCCCCTTGTGCATGACCAGAATGCGGTTCGCCCGCTGGATGGTGGAAAGCCGGTGCGCGATGATGATCGACGTGCGGCCCTCCACCATGCGCTCCAAAGCCTCGCGGACGCGGAACTCGGTTTCGGTGTCCACGCTGGAAGTGGCTTCGTCTAAGATCAGGTAGCGCGGATTATGCGCCAGTGCACGCGCGAAGCTGATCAACTGCTTTTGCCCCGTGGAAAGCCCGCTGCCCCGCTCGCGGATGGGATGTTGAAACCCTTCCGGCAGCGTGTGGATAAAATCCAATAGGTTTACCTGTTCGGCCGCGGTCTCCACTTCTTCCCGCGCAATCGTTTCCGTTCCCAAACGAATGTTCTCCTCGAGGGTGCCGGTGAACAGGTACGGATCCTGCAGCACCACGCCGAACTGCTGGCGCAGTTGCCGGGGATCGAAGCGGCGCACGTCCACGCCGCCAATCCGCACCGCGCCTTTCTGCACGTCGTAAAAGCGCAGCAACAAGCTGATGAGCGTCGTCTTGCCGGCTCCCGTGTGGCCCACCACCGCAACCGTCTCCCCCGGCTCGATGCGAAAGCTCACGTCGCGCAACACCCAGTCATTCTCCTGATAGGCGAAGGAGACGTTATCGAATTCGATGGCCGCGATCTCTGGGGACGTGGGGAGCGGATCCGCGGGCGCAACCACCGCGGCCTCCGTGTCCAGCAGGCGAAAGATGCGCTCGGCCGAAGCCATGGCCGCCTGCAAAATGTTGTACTTCTCGCTCAAATCCTGAATCGGGCGGAAAAACCGCAGGCCGTATTGTAGAAACGCGGCGATCACGCCCATCGTCAGCCGTCCCGCTGTCACACGAAATCCGCCATAGGTGAGAATGCCGGCCAGCGCCAGCATCGAGATGAATTCGACCGATGGATAAAACCATCCGTAGGCGGTGATGGCGTCTTTGTACGCGAGCATGTGCTGCCGGTTCACCTCCTGGAATTCCTCCCGGCTCCGGCGCTCGCGGTTGAACAATTGTAAAACCACGATTCCCGATATGTGTTCCTGCAGGTAGGAGTTGATTCGGGCGATCGCTACTCGAATTCTGCGGTAGCTCTGGGTTACGGACCGCCGGAAGATCGCCGTGATCACGATGACCAGCGGCGTGGCCGCCAGCATAATCAAGGTGAGCAAAGGGCTCAGACGGAACATCACCGCTACGATGAAGCCCAGCACCAGCACATCCCCCAGGATGGTGACCAGGCCCGACGAAAAGAGATCGTTCAATACGTCGACGTCGGTGGTGACGCGCGTCACCAGGCGGCCCACGGGGTTGCGGTCGTAAAAGGCCACGTCGAGCCGTTGCAGGTGCTCCATGAGTTGCCGGCGCAGATCGAACATGGCGAGCTGTCCGGTGTACTGCATCAAGTACATTTGTACAAACTCGCAGAGGAAGGTACCGAGGATCACCCCCAGGTAGAGCAGACTAAGGTCGGCCAGCCCACGCCACGGGTCGGCAGGCAGCCAGCCGGAGAGGAATGGAGGGGTCCGCCCGGGGACGGGTGCCAGGTATCGGTCCACGGCCGCCTGCGTGATCAGCGGCCCCAGAACTTGCAGTACCGACTGTCCCAGCAGAAAGACCAGCGAGTAAGCCACCAGTTTCCAATACGGGCGCAAGTACCCCAGCAGGCGCCGCATGAGCCTGGAATCGTATGCCTTCCCAAGTACTTCTTCTTCCACTTACTTAAGTCTATCCCGGGCGGATTCCCATGCGAACCCTGTTATGATGGCGGTTAGTTTGGCATGACTCCGGCTGTGGATACCCCCATCGCCACCAGGTTTCCGTGGGCTCTCATCGCCTGGTTCGGCGCCCTGCTGGCCGCCTCTTACGCGCCGATTCTGGCCGCGCTGGTTCATCAATGGGACGCCGATCCCGACATGAGCCACGGCTTCTTCGTGCCCGTTATTTCCGCGTTCATGATCTGGCAGCGCAGGCACGAGCTGATGGAAATCAAACCCCGTCCTGACTGGCGGGGACTCGGCCTCGTGCTTTATGGAACCGCGCAGCTCTACCTGGCCACCCTGGGCGCCGAATTATTCCTGGCCCGCACCGCGTTCGTGATTACCATCTTCGGCGTGGTCTGGATGCTGGGCGGCTTGCACATGCTGCGCAAGATTTTCTTTCCGCTGTTTCTGCTCTTCTTCATGGTTCCGATTCCGGCCGTGATCTACAACCGCATCACGTTTCCGCTGCAGCTTCTGGCCAGCCGTCTGGCGGGCGATGCGCTCTCCGTGATGGGGCTACCGGTACTCCGCGAAGGAAATATTCTGGAGCTTCCGGAGCAGAGGCTCTCCGTGGTGGAGGCTTGCAGCGGGATCCGCTCGCTGCTGACCCTGACATTTCTCTCTCTGGTCTTCGGGCACTTCTTCGAAAGGAAAATCTGGATTCGAGTAGCGCTGTTTTTGTCCACGGTTCCCATAGCGATCGTGGCCAACGCCAGCCGCGTGACCATCACCGGCTTGATCACGGAATGGAAACCTGAGCTCGCGGAAGGGTTCTTTCACACCGCGCAGGGATGGGTGATCTTTATGGTGTCGCTGTTTATCCTGATTCTGTTCCACCAACTGCTGAGTCGCATCGCGCGGCGCTGGCACGGGGGAAGGCAGCCGGCATGAATTGGATACGGAACAAGTTCGTGGGGACCCTGACGCTGGTCTTCGGGCTGCAAGCGATCATCTTATACACCACTGTTTCGCGCGCCGAGACGGTGCCGGTGGTGCGGCCGCTTTTCGAATTCCCCACCAAATTCGGCGGCTGGACCATGGTCAGAGATGTGCCCATTGAGAAAGAAGTGCAGGACATCCTGAAGGCCGACGACACGCTCAACCGGGTGTACGTGAACCCCGCGGACCACGTTGAGGCAAATCTCTTCATTGGGTTCTTCAAAACGCAGCGCACCGGGCAATCGCCCCACTCGCCTAAAAACTGCCTCCCCGGTTCAGGTTGGGAGCCAACACAAACCGGATTGGTTTCTATCCCCGTACCGGGCCTCGCCGAGCCGATTCTGGCGAACCGCTACGTGGCTTCGCATGGTGACGAAAAGGCTGTGGTGATTTACTGGTACCAGAGTCACCAGCGCATCATTGCCAGTGAATACGCTGCGAAATTCTGGTTAGTGGCCGACTCCATACGCTACCATCGCAGCGATACAGCTCTGGTGAAACTCGTCCTGCCGGTACCAAATAACGATGCCGATGCCGCTACCGCGATCGGAATCGATCTGGCACAAGCCGTCTTTCCCGATCTGCTCAAACAGCTTCCGCGCTAATTGTTCGTTTGTGTACGCTAACTTTGGATTACAGCCCTTGACTTCGCGATTGTTCGATCCAATACTCTAGGAAAGCCTCCCCCAGGGAACGTAGATGCCTTTCCCACTACGGGTAATTTTTGCAGGAGAAATCGGCGCCGATGCAGTGACAGCCGAACTGCGCCGCGGCGGGTTCGAGCCGGTCCTCGAGCAGGTTTCGAGTGCTCCGCAACTCATCAAAGCCCTCTCCAACAGTTGGGATGTCGCGGTCTCCGATTTATGCGTGGGTGGTTTCGGCGCCATCGAAGCACTGGCCATCATTCAGGAACGCGGGGTCGATCTGCCCCTCATTGCTATCACCGGCAGAATTAAGGATACGGACGTCCTCTCGCTTCTCAAAGCTGGGGCGGCCGATCATATGACCCGCGCCAACCTTATGCGCTTGAACGCCGCGGTGGAGCGCGAACTGCGCGCCGCGCGCCTCCGCCACGAACGCAACCGGCTGGAGGAGCAGTTCCGCCAGGCGCAAAAGATGGAGGCGGTCGGCCGGCTGGCCGGCGGTGTAGCTCACGACTTCAATAATCTGCTCACCGTCATTACCGGATACAGCGACCTGCTGCTCTCCAAGCGCGAACTCCACGAAAGCCAGCGCACTGCTTTGGAGCAGATCCGCCGCTCGGCGGAACGCGGCGGCGCGCTTACCAACCAGTTGCTGGCCTTCAGCCGGCGCCAGCCGCTGCAGCCGCGCACCATCCATCTCAACGAGCTGGTGCTGCAGATTGAAAAGCTGCTCCGCAGGCTGATTGGAGAGGACATCGAGTTAGTAACGATTCCGGCCGCGACGCGCGATGTGGCGGAGGCCGATGCGGGCCGCCTCGAGCAGGTCATCATGAACCTGGCCGTGAATGCGCGCGACGCCATGCCCAACGGCGGCAAGCTCACCATCGAAACCGGAACCGTGCAACTCAGCGAGAGCTTTCCGGCCCGGCAACTGGGCGTGAAGCCTGGCGGCTACGTGACGATTTCGGTGGTCGACACGGGAGTCGGCATGGATGACGAGACGCAGAGCCATCTCTTCGAGCCGTTCTTCACTACCAAAAATCCGGGGCGGGGCACCGGCCTGGGGCTCGCCACGGCCTACGGGATCATTCGGCAGAGCGGCGGCGCTATCGGGTTCTCCAGCGAATTGGGCCTGGGCACGACGGCGCGCATCTACCTGCCGATGAGCGACAAAAAGGTCGCATCGGACGCGGCGGAAGCGGGCCCGGAGCACCTCGACGGCAGCGAGACAGTTCTCTTGGTAGAGGACGAGGCGCGTGTGCGTAAGCTGATTGTCGATGTTCTCACCGATCGTGGCTACAAGGTTCTGGAAGCCACCCGCGGCGAAGAAGCGGTTCGCATTTGCCGCACCCACAAAGCTGCGATCGATCTGGCCCTGCTCGACGTGGTGATGCCGGAGATGAGCGGCCCGGAAGTGGTGAAGAAAATCTCGGCGCTCAAACCCTTAATGCGCGTGCTGTTCATATCCGGGTACACCGACGAGGCGTTGATGCATCACGGAATCCTGCGATCGGGCGCGGCATTTTTGCAAAAGCCATTCCTGCCGGGCTCACTGATGCGGAAAGTTCGGGAAGTGCTCGATAGCCGGCGCAATTCCGCGCCGGAACCGTAGCACAGGCCTCCCGGCCTGTGTCGGGTTTGCACGGCGATTCCTGCCTGTGGACGTGTGTTATCGGTTAACGCGCAACTGCCCGCAGGTGGTTCCTCAGATAGGCCCCGGCCATGCGGTCGGCGATGCTGATGTGGTCCCTGATCCCCTTGGCCATAGCTTCCAGCGACTCGAAAATCACAGTCTCGTCGCCGCTATGGATGGCGTCTGCCAGCGTGGCCAGTTGCGCTAGTGTGGTCTCGTGCTGGTGTTTATGCCATTCCATCTGGGGATAACTCGCCTCCCGCATCAGGCGTTCCTCATGCCGGAAATGGCTGGTGACTTCGTCGGCGAGGTGCTGCGACTTCAGCTCCAGACGGACGGCCGCCTCCCCTTCCACTACGGCGTGACGTAGCTCCTGCATCAGGTGGAACATAACCCGGTGCTCTTCGTCGATCTCTGGCAGGTAGACCGAATTCTCCTCCGTCCACTGTAAGCTCCGCACCTCCGTATTTTAGGACTTAGAAGTGTGAAAATCCACTGGAGAGGTACTGTTACGGTACCGGATGCGGGTCTTCGCGTTGTACCATTGGTACCAACCCGCTAGGATAAGAACATGGACATGGAGGCGGTAATCCGGCAGCTCCAAGACACCGCCACGGTTATGGCCGGTATCCAGGCGCGCCAGGCGGAGGTACAAAAGGGACAAGCGGAATGGCTCGCCTCGCATGAAAAGCGCATGGCCGAGTCCGACAAGCGATTCCAGCAGATCGAACAGAACCTTCTGGAAGCCACAGAAAAGCTGAACGGCCTGATCGTGACCGTGGACGACCTCGTAAAGCGTCGCAAGAACGGGGAGGTTAACTGATGCCCGCTCAAGTGACTCCGGTCACATCGTGCCATGTCCGGCGCAGGTCGTCCCACGCGCGTTCGCTCAAGGGCGAGGGGCTGGCGATCGGTTCCACATCGATGCAGTGGTTGTTCAGGTAGCAATCGAGCTTCTGGCGCATGGCGACGCGCGCCCGGTGTAGCCGGGTTTTCACCACGTCGGGACTTAAGTCCAGCACTTCGGCGGTCTCTTCCGTGGAAAGCTCCTCCAGGTCACGCAGCAAAACCACCGGCCGGTAAGCGGCTGGAAGTTCAGCAATCACCTGGTGGAGCACTGCCCGCAACTCAGCGCCCTGCAACTGTTCGTCGGGCAGCCGCACCGCGGCATCTTCGATTTCCGACCCGGGCGGCAGTTCTTCCATGGAAAGCTCGTGCTGCGGCGCGAACACGCTCTTGCGCCGCTGCATCAGGCAGGCGTTGCGCGCGATGCGGTAGACCCAGGCGCGCACGTGCTCCGGCTCGCGCAATTGTTCGAAACTCTCGAAGACTTTGAGCAGCGTCTCCTGCGCCACTTCCTCGGCATCGTCGCGCTGTCCGCAAATCAGCCAACTGTAGTGGAAGATCTTGGAACGAAAGTGCTCCACGAAGTGCTCGAACGCTTGCGGCTCGCCTGCCGCCAGTGCCCGCGCGAGCTCAACTTCCCGTTGCCGCTCCAAGTCACGATTGTAGCGCCGCGCTGTGTACCGCGATCTCGATCGACGGCGCGTGCAGCAGCGTGTTGTGAATCAGGCATTTTTCCACGGCTCGATAAAGCCCGGCTTCGTGCTGCGGTTCGAGCGACGGGGCCAGCACCTCGATGTGGAACGAGCCCAGGCGCGCTGGCTGTGCCGCCTTCTCCGCCGAAACTTTGATCTCCAGGTCCGGACAATTCAGCGACCGGGCCTTCAGATACTGCACGGCATAATAACCGGCGCACGTTCCCAGCGCGGCCAACAGGAACTCGGGCGGGGTCATCCCTTCATCGGCGCCGCCATATTCCAATGGCTGGTCGCAAACCACCGCATGACCGCGCGTCGCCGCGGAGAACTTGGCGTCTCCCAGATGTTTGACTGTAATTTCCATTTCACCCGTATAGATGCAGTTTCCGCCGGGTGGTGACAGAGCCCTTAACTCTACTTCTTCACAATGGGATTCGCGGGTTGCGGCCGGATTTCGAAACCATCCGTGGGCAGGTGCGGCGGGCCCGTGTAATGGCCCAGATCCTGATCGTTTTCGTTGCAAATGTATTCCATCAGCTCGTCGCCGGGCATCAACCGGGCCCGCCCGGTGGTGGTAAATGGTTTTGCGTACGCGCCGGGATCGTCGATGGTGACCTCCATCCGTATGTTTCCCAGATCGGTTCGCGTGTAGCGCTCGATCGTGTGCAGCATCTCCGTATGCGGATGTCCCAGGTAGTCGAACCAGAACCGGTCATTGAATCCAACCGTGTCCACCACCAGCGTTTCGCCCTCCCAGTGACCGATCGAATGCCCGTACCAGGTGGGGTCCAAATTGGCCGGATGCTTGCGGCCGTCCATGAAGATCTGCCGGTAGCTGTGGATGTTTCCTTCGTAGAGGAGAAAGTAGATGGCGGGCGTTTGCACCATTCTCCAGGGATACGGAGCGCTGCGCGGAATACCGAACGGTAGGCAATTCGCCTCGGGATCGTCCTTCGCCTGCCGCTCCTTGTAGACCTTTTCCGCCCACGGGAGCATCACGACAGCCTCACCGCTCTTCAGGCCCTTGGAGATGTCGCCGGAATTGCTGCCACCGCCCATCCAGACTCCGGACAAATCCGGCGTGCCGTCCGCCAAATGCGGCGTTGGTCCTTTTACTGTCGGCGGCTGGCGAAAAAGTTCTTCCGTGGCCCGCGGCGGCGCCTGCGCCATCAGAGAGACCGACAGCGCAACTCCCGTGACCACCGACGCGCTCACTCTCTTGACCATGTTCGGGATTCTGTCATAAACACGCCATCGTCCGCAATGTAACGCCGGCGGTCTTTGCCGCCGGTCGGACGGCTCCTTGAATCGAAACGCTTGTTTAGCCCGCCGGCAACCCGCGAAACGTGCTACGTTTTCAACTTAAGATATATGGATGCTTTAACCGTTCATCGGCTGCATTTTGCCTTCACGGTGACCTTCCACTATCTCTTCCCCCAGTTGACCATGGGGCTGGCTCTGCTGATTGTCGTGCTCAAGACCATGGCCCTTCGTACCGGGGATGAGCATTACAACCGTGCAGCCCGCTTCTGGGCCAAGGTGTTCGCCATCAATTTCGCCATGGGCGTGGTGACCGGGATCCCCATGGAATTCCAGTTCGGTACCAATTGGGCGCGCTTCTCCAAGGCCGCCGGCGGCGTGATCGGACAGACGCTGGCGATGGAGGGCGTGTTCTCGTTCTTCCTGGAATCGAGCTTCCTCGGCGTGTTCTTGTGGGGTGAGAAGCGTCTCGGCCCCAAGGCGCACTGGGTCGCGGCGTTCCTGGTGTTTTTCGGCTCGTGGCTTTCGGGCTTCTTCATCGTCGCCACCGATGCGTGGATGCAGCATCCCACCGGCTACCTGGTGGGGCCCGACGGACAGATATTCCTCGAAAGCCTCTGGGGCCTGCTGCTCAACCCGTGGCTCTTCTGGCAGTACATGCACAATATGATCGGCGCCGTGGTGACGGCCAGTTTCGTGATGGCGGCGGTGGGCGCGTTTTATCTGCTGTGCCGTTGTCACGAGCCTTATGGACGCACGTTTGTGCGCACTGGCGTGATCGCGGGAACCATCTGCTCCTTGCTCATGCTGTTCCCCACCGGCGACCAGCAGGGTAAGAACATTGCCTTTCAACAACCCGTAACCCTGGCGGCCATGGAAGGGTTGTTCCAGACCGTGGAGGGCGCGCCGCTCGCCATCCTGGGCCAGCCCGACATGGACCAGCGCCGCCTGGACAATCCGCTGACCGTGCCCTACGCTCTCAGCTTCCTGACCTATCAAAGGTGGAAAGCCGAAGTGAAAGGGCTGGACGCTTTTCCGCGCGAGAATTGGCCGGACAACATCCCGCTGCTGTATTACAGCTATCACATCATGGTGGGGCTGGGCACCATCTTCATCGTGGTGATGTTGCTGTCGGCTATACAGCTTTGGCGCGGCGCCATCTACAAGTCGCGCGCCATGCTGTGGACGCTGATGCTGGCGCTGCCGTTCCCGTATATCGCAACCACCGCCGGCTGGATCACCGCCGAGGTCGGCCGCCAGCCCTGGCTGATTTACGGCATCCTCCGCACCTCCGAGGGAACGTCGGCACGCGTGGCTTCCAGTAGTGCGCTGTTCACGCTCATCGGCTTCATGGGGATATATACGGTGGTGGGGATCCTGTTCCTGTTTCTGGTGGGTCGCGAGATCGAGCACGGTCCGGAGGCGGCGTGATGGAAACCATCTGGTTCTGCGTGGTGGCCGTGATGATCGCCGTCTACGTGGTGCTCGACGGCTTCGATCTGGGAGCCGGCATCCTGCATCCGTTCCTGGCGAAAACCGATGCCGAACGGCGCGCCGTACTCGCATCCATCGGGCCGGTGTGGGACGGCAATGAAGTGTGGCTGCTGGCCGGCGGCGGCACCCTGTATTTCGCCTTTCCGGCGCTCTATGCCGCGAGCTTCAGTGGATTCTATCTGCCGCTCATGATGGTGTTGTGGCTGCTGATCCTGCGCGGTTGCGCCATCGAGTTCCGCAACCATATCGACAGTCCCGTGTGGCAGCCCCTCTGGGACGTGGTCTTCTGCGGCGCCAGTGCGCTGCTGGCGATTTTCTTCGGCGCCGCCCTGGGCAACGTGGTGCGCGGTGTGCCGCTCGACCGCTCCGGCTATTTCTTCCTGCCGCTGTGGACCAATTTCTCTATGGGTCGCGACGTGGGAATCCTGGATTGGTATACCGTGCTGATCGCCGTGGCAGCGTTCCTCGCCCTGGCCGAGCACGGCGCGCTGTGGATCGCGCTCAAGACCCAAGGCGAACTGGAACAGCGTGCGCGCCGGGCCGCCGCGCGTTTGTGGTGGGGCGTGCTGGCGGCTGTGGTGGTCATCACGTTAGCCAGTTTCAACGTCCAACCCCATCTGAAGGAAAGTTTCCAATTGCGGCCGTGGGGATATGTGTTCCCTCTGATAGCCGTCGTCGGGCTCAGCATGATGAAGATTCTCCCTGGCCTGCGCGCGTTTCTCGGCTCTTGCGTGTTCCTGACTGGGATGCTGACCAGCGTAGTATTCGGCGTGTATCCTTATGTGCTGCCCTCGTACGGCGATCCCGCGCTCTCGCTGACAGTCCACAACGCTGCCGCCGCGCCCTATGGCCTGGGCGTCGGCCTGATCTGGTTCATCCCCGGAATCGCGCTGGCCACGGGCTATTTCATTTACACCTACCGGAGCTTTGCAGGCAAGGTCGGACCGGCGGAGTAAGGGCGCCGCGCGCCGGCTGACCAATACCTTTCGGTTAGCCCACCTATCTGTAACGCCCGCACTGGCGGCAGGGACCACCGGCGTTACGTAGCGCTGGCGGTCCTTGCCGCCGGTGCACTTGCGATACTTTGACGTGCCACGGATTCTGGCACAGCGCCGCGACCGCTATTCCCGCGGTTCCAGCGTCACCACGAGCGCTGTTGTGCGCTTGGCCCCCTGTCTCCGGTAGCCATGCAACACCGTCGAATCGAAGTAGATCGAATCGCTTTCCGAAAGCTCGTATTTGTCTGCTCCGACGCGCAGTTCCAGCCTCCCGGACAGAACGTACAGGAATTCGATCCCGGGGTGTTCGTGGAGCCGGATTCTTTCTCCGTCGATCGGCTCGAATTCGGCAAGATAGGAATTCAGCGCGCGGTTGGGCACCGGGAAGTCCAGGCTCTCGAAGTAGTAGGTGACTCTACGCGTGTCCGGTGAATCCGGGAAGCGCAGACGGTCCTTCTTGCGGACAATCTCCAGCACGGGCTTGGGTTCCGGATTGAAGAAATACTCCAGCCCCACGCTGAACACCATGGCGATCCGCAGCAGTGTAGCCAACGTGGGATGCATCACATCCCGCTCCAGTTTTGAGAGCAGCGCCGGTGAAAGGCCGGTGTGTTTGCCTAACTCCACGAGGCCCATGCTCTTGCGTAAGCGCAAATGCCGCAGTTTGCTTCCGATCGCGTAGTTCTTGAGTCCTGTGGTGATGGTCTCAGACTCCATGGCGAAAATCGTTTTCCTCCCAGTACCTGTTTCCGGTGGAGTTTTTTCCGCTCAGGAAAGTCAGCTTCCGGATATTCTTTACAGTAAAGTACATTTTCCTTAAGATCAAACTGTAGCCGAAAGAAAATCAGATCTAGTTTCTTTCTGCGACCTGAGCCATGGGACTTTACACACTCCATCGGGAATTGTGGGTGCCGTATCCCTTGTCCACGGTCTTCGATTTCTTCTCCCGCGCGGAGAATCTGGAACAAATCACTCCGCCGTGGATGCGCTTCCGGATTCTCACTCCTCTGCCCATCGTGATGAAGCCGGGAGCCACCGTCGCATATTCGCTGCGCGTCCGCGGGATTCCGCTTCGTTGGTTGACGGAAATCGAACGCTGGAATCCGCCTTTTGAATTCATCGATGTTCAGGCCAGGGGACCTTACAGGATTTGGCGCCACACGCATCGGTTTTCGGAACGGAACGGAGGCACTTTGATCGAGGATACCGTCGCGTATGCTCTTCCGTTCGGATTGCTTGGCCGGCTGGTCCATCGCCTTCAGGTGGCGCGCGACCTCGCGCAGATATTCGATTATCGTGCGCGCCAGGTCCAGGCACTCCTCTCTCGACAACCAGGGAAAGCGTGATCCCGGATGCGACTATGGTCCCTTCATCCCTCGTTATTAGACCGGGCAGGACTGCTTGCCTTGTGGCGCGAGGCACTCCTCGCCCAAAAGGTTTTGGCCGGCACAACCAGGGGCTACCGCCACCACCCACAACTCGATCGATTTCGACAATCCCGCAATCCCACCCGCGCCATCGCAAACTATCTCTGGTGTGTGGCCGACGAAGCGAAAGAACGCGGCTACCATTTCGACGTCTCAAAGATTGCGGCGCCGCGCGGAACGTTCACGATCCCGGTCACCAAGGGACAGCTTGCATACGAACTCACGCATCTCAAACAGAAACTTTGTCAGCGTGACCCAAAGAAATTGCAGTTGATCAGTAAACGCGAACCAGTCAAGGTCAATTCAATATTCAAGCCGGTGGAAGGGCCAATAGCACCTTGGGAACGGACAGTGAACGACCGTGCCGATTCCATGATCCGTCCCGCCTCCGGGTAGCGCCGGCGGTCTCGGCCGCCGGTGGGTTTACTGAGAGAGTCGACCGCAGGCCTTTCAATCGGCAGTCTACGCGATCGTGAAACCGCTCTAATTCTCAGAAGGCCTTTCCACCTTGTCGATGACCATGACGTCGACGGGCGCCCTGGTCGCTTCCAGCTTCAATCCCAGCTGCTGCTGAAAGGCGGCGAACAGATCCGGAGCGGCATCGGGATTGTCGCCCGCGGGACGTGGAGGGCCGCCAAGAAGCGCCGCCATCGCCCCATCGGGTGTGAAGTTCAGCGAGAAGTCGTACCTGCCGGTAAGGCCTGACTGGTCCACCACAGGTCTATCCGTCGAGTTTTGTAACACGGCGGTGAATTGCGACATTGGCGAGTTCCTGAAGGCCATGATCATTCCCGATGGATTTCTTCCAAAATTCCATCCGGGAATGCCCTTCGGATCGTCCTGGCTTTTGGTAATCTTCGCGCCGGTTTTGGCGGGCCGGACCGCATATACCGGGAGCTCTCGCTTCTCGAAATGGAATTTGAGCTGGAAGCGATCAGCCAGCAGCTTCTGAATCATCACCTTCATCTGGTCTACGTTCGGCTGGCCCGGCGCATCGGGCTTTCCCGCCATGTCGAACTTCTCCGTTTCGGTCCAGGCCGGTCCGCCGGTAAGCTGCTTCGGATGGAGCCAGTAAGCCAGGTTGATCAGAGCGTGCACCGTCACGTTCGTTGTGATCACCTCGGCGCCTCTCAACGTAATGATCTGCTCCGGATGGGCAGGATCGCTCGGTTTGATCGTGGCCACTTCGAATGCGGGATTCGCATCCGGCGCCATCCGTTTCGGCGGAGGCGGAGGTTCAGGAATTGCCCAGGCGGTCTCGGGAGTGGCGCGTGCCAGGTTCAGGGGCAGCTGCGCGCCCTGGCTAAACGTCCCCGTGATCGAGTTTCCGTCCGCGCTCAGCTTTCCTTCATAGCTGCCGGCTATCGAGGGAATGGTCATTTTTACGGTCGAACCGTCCCGTGTGATCGTGGTCGCGATAGGCGGGTTTGGTTGGTCGACGGTGTAGAGAGTAGCCTGCAGCTTGTCATTTTCCAGCGCGATCTTAACAACGATGCGCACTTTTCGCTGGGGAACCTCCAATGTGCCCTGCCAATTGCCGGTTATATTCTGGGCTTGCAGCGCGGTTCCCTGGAACGCCGCGAGAGCCATCATCCACAACGTCAACTTTTTCATCGGCGACCTCCTGTTTCCTTAGCCGATCAAATATACGCCACTTTGGACGGTGGCTACCCGGCGGCCTGAGCCTGCCGGCAGATAAAATGCGTCGCGTCGTCGATCGACCTTGACCTCCCTGCGCTGCCAACGGTCTGTAGACGCCAAAACGAGGGCGAATGTTCCGCGAACCACGACGTTCACGTCCGGTCAGCCAATGACCCAACCGCTTTCCCACCAACCGCTCCCCCCGTTCCCCGCACTCTCCCACCAACAACCTACGCTCTTTCAACAATACCCGGATCCCACGATCCGTTCCGCCTTCCTCGCACTGCTACCGTGGACACGAGACAAAATACCCATGGCTACCCTGCGTCAGATTGAGGCCAACCGCCTCAACGCTCAAAAATCAACCGGCCCCCGCACACCCCAAGGCAAGGCCGTCTCCTCCCAAAACGCGCTCCAATCCGGGTTCGATGCCGAATCGCAGTTCGTCACCGGCGAGGATCGCACCGAGTTCGCCGCGCTCCAGAGCGAGTACATCGCCCGCTTCCAGCCCCTCATACCCGAAGAGCGTTTCCAGGTCGATACCCTCATCCGCAACGAGTGGATTCTGCGCCGCCTCTTCCGCGCCGAAGCCCAACTCTGGGAGTACCACGCGTTGCGCGCCGATCGCTCCGAGGGAGTACCCCTCGGCGAAGCACTCGTGGCCGGCAACGAAGTCTTCCGCCGCCTGCAGCGCCGCATTACCCTGGCCGAGCATTCTTATAAGGATGCATTCGCGGAATTAGAGCGCCTCCAGCGCGCTCGCCGTTCCCGCGTCGGCGTTCTGGCCGCTGGCGAGCCGGACCGCACCACCCCGGACCAACCGCCCCCAGACGATCGCACCGAATCGGGTTCTTCCGAAAATACCGGCGGGTGTGGTGTCAGTAGCGGGAAGCACGGACGGGTACTCCCAGTTTTCCCAGTCGCCGGAGGTGGTGGCGTATCAGACGTTGCCTCCGCGGCTCGTCCAAAACGGGTTCGTTCTTCTCCCGGTATGGTTGTCCGGTCGCCAGAACTTGGTGTGTCAGGGTCGTGAGGGCGTGGGCCACTGCAATCAGAGCGATGGCTTTCTTGCCACCGGATTTCGACGTCATGCGCCAGAACCGGTCCTTCAGGAAACACCCTTTCTTGTGAGCCGCCGCCCAGGCGCACTCCGTCAGCGTTCCCCGCAACCACGGATTGCCGCCGGTGGTGCGGCTGCTCTTGTTCTTATCGGCGCTCCGATTATTTCCCGGGCATACACCGGCCCAAGAACTCAGGTGTTTGGAGGAGGGAAACTGGTTCATATCGCCGCCGACTTCCGCCAGCACGGTGGCCGCGCTGGTAGGCTGCATGCCAGGAACCGTCTGCACCAGCTGCCACTTCCCGGTGAGACCAGCCTCGGCAATCTGCGCCACGATATCGTCATCCAACTTGGCGATCTGTTCTTCCAGGAAGCACATGTGCTCCAAGCTGTACCGGATCATGCGACGATGATGCGCACTCATCTGATGTCCCTTCAGAGATTCAATGATCTGGGGAATCTTCTTGCGTGCGCTACGTTTTGCAAACTCAGCGATCTGTTCCGGCTGGGCTTTGCCGATCAGCAGCGCCTCCAACATCAATTGCCCGGAGACCCCGAACACGTCCGACAGTACGTTGCCCAACTTGACGTTGGCATCTTCCAGAACCTTTTGAATCCGGTTCTTCTCGGCAGTAGCATCGCCGATCAGCCGCTTCCGCCTCCTCGTCAGATCGCGCAACTGCCGAATTGCCCGCGGCGGAATAAAGCTCGGGTGGATCATGGCATGACGCAGCAGATGCGCCAGCCACCAACCATCTTTGTCGTCCGTTTTGTGTCCCTTCCGGTTTTTGACTTCTTGCGGATTGGCCAGGTACACCTGAACCATCGTCTCCAGCACGTTGAACACCGGCTTCCAGTACGAACCCGTGCTTTCCATCACCACATGCGTGATGCCTTCCTGGCGGAGCCACTCGCGCAGCTTTTCCAATTCCTCTACAACCGTGCCGAAACGCCGCAACTCTACTCGCGGTTCCTCCTCCAGAGGGCCTACCATCACGCAGACCGCCAAAAACGTTTTACCCACGTCGATGCCAGCGCATCGCTCAATTGCCGCACAAATCATACCTGCTCCCTTCTAGGCGGAGCACAGTCGACGTATACGGATTATGTTCTTCCTCGGCTCAACTGCGCCATTCGGGGGTGCTCCACGTCAACCCGGCCAATTTCGTTCTCGGGACCCACTACGCGCCACTACCTAATTCGGCCATCTGCCCCACCCAATGCCGATCATACGCCGAGGCTCCCCCATTTTCATTTCCGGGGATGGCCAAACGGTCATGCCGATTTCGTTCCTCCATTCTTCCATGGAATCCCCGCTGCCGCCCCATCCCGATCGGCCACGCTCACGCGATCAATGACCCGCTCTCCCTGAGGTGGACTTTTGGCCGCAACCTGACCTCGGTGACCGAGCTGTTGGGGTATACGACCGGCTGCTACACCGCTACCGTCACCGACCCGGTGGCGCTGGCGGCAATCTGCACAGTGGATGGCGACAAGCTCAGCTTGCGGCCGGCCGCGGGCGACACCACCCAAGCCATGGTCCTGACTGTGAACAAGGACAGCTCCATTGACGGGCCGCCGGGCACCGAGATCAAGAACTTTCGGAAAGCCAATTAGCTCGCAGCCCACATGATGCAATCGGGCGAGCGAGTGCTCCGTCCTCCATTGCCGCCCCGTTCTCCGCGCACCGGAAGCTTTTCGCCGCGCACTATTTGGCACGACCCGCTGGGTGGGTTACGATGGATAACGGCGCGCTGGATCGCTTAAGTTCGGGCGCTTGAGCAAGGAGAAATGACGATGAAATTGGCGAACGCGGCGTTGCTTTTCACCCTGGCGTCGGCGGCGGCCTGGGCTCAGGTCAATGCGGGCGAACAGAAGCCCGAAGCCAGCCTCCCCTTCACCATGACCACGGTGAGCACCTTTGAACTGCCTTGGCGGATCGCCTTCCTGCCCGATGGTCGCATGCTGATCACCGAAAAGATCGGCCCTGTTTGGCTGGTGTCCCCGCAGGGGGAGAAGATCGCGGTGGTGGGCAATACGCCCGCAGTCTATTGGCAGGGCCAGAGCGGCATGTTTGGCGTCTTCCTCTCGCCCAAATACGCCACCGACCAGAGTATCTACCTCACCTATTCCGAGCCGGGTGACTATGGCGGCGGCCTGGCCCTGGCCCGCGCCAAGCTGAACGCCACCGCAACCTCGGCCAGACTGCAAAATCTCGAAGTACTGTGGCGCCAGATGCCCAAGGGCAAGGGCGGCCAGGAAGGCGCCCAGATCGCCTTCGCGCCAGATGGCCAGTCTCTGTTCCTCACGGTGGGCGACCGCCAGCGCTTCACCCCCGCCCAGGATCCGGACCAGCCCGAAGGCAAGATCCTGCACCTGACGTTGGACGGCAAGCCCGCCCCCGGCAATCCCAACTTCGGTAAGACCGGGGCCGCCACCATTCCCCTGATCGATCCTCCCAGTGATACCGAAGCCGCCAAGAACGCAAAGGTGGTAAGCACCTATACCTTTACCGCCCCCAACCTGACGCCCGCTGAAACCTGGGCCAGCGGCTTCCGCACGCCCTACGGCATGGCGTTTTCGCCCACCGGCGAATTGTGGGAGGTGGAGCATGGTCCGCGCGGCGGCGACGAGCTGAATCTGATCGAGAAGGGCAAGAATTATGGCTGGCCGCTCGTCTCCTTTGGAAACAACTATAACGGTGTGCCCATTCCCAAGCCCGACTCGCGACCCGAGCTGGCGATGCCGGTGATCTATTGGGTGCCGGTCATCGCGCCGGGCAATCTGATGTTCTACCGCGGCACCCAGACCTTCCCGCAATGGAACGGCAACGGCTTACTCAGCGGCCTGGGTACAACCTCGCTCAACCGCATTATCTTTGACGGCCATGGCGGCGCCAAAACCGCCGAGCGCTGGAATGTGGGCCACCGCATCCGCGATGTGGAACAAGGCCCCGACGGCTCGCTGTGGATGCTGGAAGACGCCAATCCCGGCGCCTTGATCCACGTAACTCCCAAGTGATCGGTAGCACAGGCCTCCAGGCCTGTGTCTGGTCGGGACGGAGAGCGCCAGGGCTCGCTCAGCAGCCCACATAATACAATCGGACGAGTGAGTGCTTCCTCCATTGCCGGCCCGCGTCCGTCCGGTGGCGGAAGGGCGCTCTCGGGGTTTCTGCTCTCGGGCTTTCTGATGGCGCTGCTGGGGGCCGTCCTGCCGGCGTGGGGCTACTATCGCGACCCTCCAAACTTCACTTCCGTCGGCAACTACTTCCTCAGCCTGGCAGTCGGGCTGATGGCTTCTGCGGCTCTGGCGCGGATGCTACTCGCCAGGCGCGGGCTCTCCTTCCTTCTGGTCTTCGCCTGCTCCCTTTCTTGCGCGGCTCTCGCCTACCTGGCGGTGGTCTCTCCGCCTCTGTCGGCGTGGTGGCGCGTGGCCGGCCTTTTGGTTTTGGGGCTGGGAGCCGGCTTGCTCAACCTGGCGCTGTTCCATGCCATTTCGCCCGCCTACCATGCCGACGCCGCGGGCACGGTCAATCGCGGCGGCATGTGGTACGGTCTCGGCTGCCTCACCGCCACCCTGCTGGTATTCGGCACGTTCTACGCCTATACCGTGCCCAGTATTTTCGTCTTCATGGCATTGGTGCCCGCGCTCTTCGCCGTCCTTTATGCCCGGGCGAAAGCGGACACCGCTGCCCACGACGACACGCATCCCACCCTGCGCCAGGCGATTGAGGATTTCCGCAGCCCGGGAGCCATCTTGTTCGCGCTGCTCCTGTTTTTTCAGTTCGGCAACGAATGGTCCATCGCGGGTTGGCTGCCGCTGTTTCTCATCCGCCGCGTGGGTCTCAGTCCCCAGGCGGCCCTGTTGATTCTCGCTCTCTACTGGCTGTTCCTAATGCTCGGGCGTCTGCTCTCGGTGGCCGTTCTGCCGCGCGTCCGCCACCGGCGGCTGTTGGTGGGCAGCGTTTTCGCGGCGCTCTTCGGCTGTCTGATTCTGTTCTTTACGAACAACTCATTTGGCGCAACCACCGGTGTGCTGTTTATCGGTGGGGGCTATGCCAGCATCTACCCGTTGGTGGCCGAGGCCATCGGCCGCCGCTTCCCCTACTACCATCCGGGATTCTTCAATGGCATCTTTTCGCTGGCGATGGTCGGTGGTCTGCTGGCGCCAGCAACGCTAGGCTACGCGGCATCGGCATTAGGCGACGTTGGAGTGGTCATGGGGATTCCTCTGTTGGGAACTTTCATGGTGGTGTTCCTGCTCCTGTTGATCTGGTTGGAATCGAAACTGGCGGTCGGATGAAGCCCTATCTTGCAAGTGCGGTAGCTCTGTGTTTCGCGGCGCAAGCCGCCGCCGCGTCCCTGGAGCAGGTGATCGCGCGAATGATCGACGGCTCGCCCGCGACGCGAAACGCGTTCTGGGGAATCGACATCGTGGATCTCAAGAGCGGCAAGACTCTGTACGCGCGCAATGCCGATCACCTCTTGATCCCCGCCTCCAACGCCAAGCTGTTTACTGCCGCGCTTGCGTTGGATCGTCTGGGACCGGACTTCCGGTTCCACACCCGCGTGCTCGCCGGCGCGCCTCCCGATGCCGAAGGACGCATCCCCGGCGCCGTGCGTCTGGTGGGAGGCGGCGACCCGAATCTCTCCGCGCGAGCCGTTCCCTACCGCGCCGGACCGGTGACGGGCGATCCGCTGGCGCCCATCGAAGAACTCGCCGATCAGGTTGTGGCCCGCGGCGTGAAGCGCATCGACGGCGACATCATCGGTGACGACACCTGGTACATTTGGGAACCCTATCCCGACGGATGGGCCGTTGATGACACGCGCTACGATTACGGAGCGCCCGTCTCTGCGCTGACGGTGAATGACAACACGTTCGACGTAACGGTTCGGCCGGGTGCGCGCGCCGGCGACCTCGCCGACGTTTCGCTCGCCCCCGCTCTGGAATACTACAACCTGGACAATCGAATCCGCACCGTGGCCGCGGGCGGCGTTTTCAAGATTCAGTTGGATCGTGAACCCGGCAGCCGGCAAGTGCGTCTCTGGGGCACAATTCCCTTGCGTTCTTCCGGAGGGATCCTGGCGCTGGCCATCGACGACCCGGCCGAATTCGCCGCGCGCGCCCTGCGCCGGGCGCTCGAAGATCGCGGGGTAACGGTCGGGGGCGGCGTGGACGCGGTGCACCGTTATCCCAATGAGGAGGACGTCCCGCTCGAGACGGAAGCTATCGAACTGGCGCGGCACGACTCCGCACCGCTCATCGAAGATCTGGCGATCACCGCCAAGGTCAGCCAGAACCTGCATGCCGAAATGGCGCTACGGGCGGTGGCTAGGGCGCGCCGCAATATCGGCAGCCGCCAGGCTGGCCTCGACGAGATGAAGGCGTTCCTCAACGAGATCGGCATCGGCCCGGAGGCTTACAGTTTGAATGACGGCTCCGGCCTGGACCGCACCGACCTGGTGACGCCGGAGGCCATCGTCAAGCTGCTGGGCCATATGTACGTTTCCCCGGCGCGCGAGCAGTGGATTGCCCTTCTGCCGATTGGCGGCTTGGAGGGCACCCTCAGCACGCGCTTCCCCAACATCCCCGCGGGTCAACGGATCCACGCCAAGACCGGCACGCTTGACGCACGTAAGCGCGTTGTCGGGTTACGCTCAGCGGCGCGACGGAACTTGGGTGGTCTTTTCCATTCTGGTGAACAACCACAACGGGCCGGCGGCCGAGGTACGTAGCGTGATCGACCGGATTTGTACTCTAATAGTGGAGTAGGGATAAATCATGCCAATCTACGAATACCGCTGCGAAGACTGTGGGACCAAGTTTGAAAAGCTGGTGCGCCGTATGGGCCAGGCTCCGGACGGGGCATGCCCTTCCTGCGGCCAGAATCACCTGAAGCAGGAGCTTTCCACGTTTGCGGCGCATGCCAATGGCGCTCCGAAGTCCGCCGAAGCACCGTCGTGTCCCAGCGGCCAGTGCAGCAATCCGGGCATGTGCGGCATGAATTTCAACTGAGGGCCCGCCCTACTTCTGCCCCAGCATAGTCTCCAGAAACACGCGCTCTATCGGCCAGTAACCGAAAACCCGCGCGCCCTCGCTGCGGAACGAGCCGGCCGTCAGCACGCCGCTTAAGTCGGCCGGGTTCGGAGTGTGGTGTTCGCGCGCAATCATCTTCCGCAGCAGGTCGGTGGTCGCCGAAAGCTGTGAAGCCAGATCGGTGGCATCCTGGCTGCTGCGGCAACGAACCGTCAGTTTCGCCGCCAGGCGCTGGCCCTCGGGCAGCAACGACAGCACCACGGCGTCCGCACGTTCCACGGCACGCGCGAATGGCCGGGTGCCATCCGGCAGGCTCTCGGCGGATTTCAACGCCGCACCAGGGAAAGCGATCCACACCGGCGCGTCGGGGACTTCAGTGTTCGATCCCGCGGCCGTGCTCTGCAAACGGAGAGCCGCCGATTCATCCTGGCTCACCGCCAGCGCCATCAGGTTCGATTGCAGCGGAAAAAAGGAAATGCGCCGGTCGGGCGTGCTGCCCTGCATGCGGCAGAGCGAGTTGTAGCATTGGCCGTTTTCGGATTCCACATAAGTGCGCAGGCTCTTCCAGTCGAACTGCCCGCGCGCCAGCAAATATTTTCCGGTGGGAGCGAAGGCCAGCATGACGCCGTCCAGGTCCTGTTTATAGTTGAAGTCGATCTTGCGAATGAAATCCTGGTACTCGGGTTCTTCGGTGGCTTTGGAACTATCCAGCATGCCGAGCACTCCCGAGCGCCGGAGTGCGGCGAAGTCGAGATAGATCACTACCGCGTCGGAACTGGGGATGCGCTTCAGGAGCGACGCCGGGGTCAACGCGCGCGATCGATACCAGGCCACTCCCCACAGCGACGCGCCGCAAATCGCGGCGACCACCGCCACCAACATCCACGCCCGGAACTTACTGCTCACGAATGAAGTATCACACAGCCGCGGCAGCCACGTTGCGTTCCGACTCGCGCGCGGCCTTCCAGAGGCGAATGTACGGCTGCAAGCCTTCCATCATTTTGTGGAAAGCCTCGATGGTCAGCGATTGGGCGCCGTCGCTGACGGCCTTCTCGGGACACGGATGCACTTCGAGTATCAACCCATCGGCGCCGATCGCCACGCCCGCGCGCGAAAGGGCCGGCACCAGGCTCCGCTTACCCGTGGCATGGCTCGGGTCCAGGACCACCGGAAGATGAGTGAGCTCGTTCAGCACCGGGACAGCGGTGATATCGCAAGTGTTCCGCGTGGCGGTTTCGAATGTCCGGATGCCGCGCTCGCAAAGAATCACGTTGGAATTCCCGTGCGCCACCACATACTCGGCCGACATGAGCAGCTCTTTGATGGTGGAACTCAAGCCGCGCTTGAGCAGTACGGGACGGCCGCAAGTGCCCAGCGATTTCAGCAGCGAAAAGTTCTGCATGTTGCGCGCGCCAACCTGCATACAGTCGGCGTACTCAGCCACCATCTCGACATCGCGGTCGCTCATCACCTCGGTGATGATGCCCAGACCGGTAGCCTCTTTGGCCTTGCGCAGCAGCTTCAGCCCTTCCAGTTCCAGGCCCTGGAAGTCGTAAGGAGACGTGCGCGGCTTGAAGGCGCCGCCGCGCAACATGCGCGCACCGGCGGCTGCGACTCCTTCCGCCGTTCGCATGATCTGCTCTTCGCTTTCCACCGAGCACGGTCCGGCCATCACGATAAACTCATCGCCGCCGATTTCCAGGCCGTTGACCTTGATCGTGGAATCATCCTTCTTGAACTCGCGGCTGACGAACTTGTACGGCGCGGAAATGCGCATCGCGCTCTCCACACCGGGCGTGGCCTCGAGCGACTCCAGACAAGCAGTCACGTCGCCCATTCCCACCACCCCAATTACTACCCGCTCCTCGCCCTCGATCGAGTGAACTTTGTATCCGAATTCACGAATCCGCTCACAGACATGCTCGATCTCCTCCTTGGGGGCGTGCCGCCGCATCGAGATAATCATGGAACCTCCGAAATAAAAAACCCACCCTTACCGAGTGGGTTGGTTAAACTCCAAACTCCGACGCCGCTAGTATACCCAAGTCTCTGTACAAATTGCAAGCAAGAGTCCATTTGGCAGTGGTTTCGGCCACCACCCATCGAAGGTGTAACTTTACTGTAAAGCAACCTCTACAGGGGCCGAATGGGGGCTTTCGTTGCCCAGACGATCCACCGCCGAAACCTCGTAGCGGTAAGTTTTGTCGCGATCGAGATTGTGATCCGAGTACGCCGGAACCGTCAGATCCGCGATCTTCTCCATTTGACCCCCGGGCAGGGATCGGTACAGACGGTACCCGGCCAGGTCAGCTTCGGTGTTAGGGTCCCAGGACAACTCCACCGAATTGGGAGACGCCGTGGCGCGGAGACCGGCAGGCGCCGCGGGTGGAAAGCGATCCTCCGGTGTGATCTCCGCCGCCGTGGAAAGTTCGCTCTGCGCTTCGCGGTTCTGCCCCAGCGTCAGAATCGTCTGGACCTGGTAGGTGTAACGTTGTCCGTATTGAGTGGCCGGATCGGTCCACGTCGGCTGCTCGACCGTGGCGACGGTTTCGGGATCGCCCGTCCCGGTCCGCCGGAAGACGCGAAACTGACTGCCCTGGGCATTCCAGGTAAGCGCGACACCAGCGGCCACGGCTTCGGCCTTGAGGTTGGCCGGCGTTTCGGGAGGGTCGACCACCGGAACCGCCACGAAATTCGACCATCCGGATGGTTTTCCGTTGTTGCCCATGGTGCGCACCGCGACCAGAACCTGTTTGCCCTTCCATTCGGCCGACGGGATTTCAAATTTTGCTGTTACGCCAGAAACGCTCCCTCCCGGAACCTTGCGGGCATGGGCCGCCCACTCCTCGTCGCGGAAGGGCGCTTCGCTTTCGCCGATTCGCAGGTCGAGTTCCAGCGTGGACCGGATAGTTGCTCCTTCGGTGGTGAGCGGCGGCAGAGTGAATTGCGCCAGAATGTGCCCGCCGCGCTGCACGGCTGTCAGATCGGAGACGCGCGCCGGAATGTTGGCCAGTGGTGGTAGGGGCTCGCCCACATACCCGCACCCGGCCGCGGCCAGCGCGGCCAGCGCGGGAAGAAATCTACGCATGAAAGGATTAGGTTAGCAAGGTGTCGCAAAACGGGTCGAGCCAGAAGTGATGATCGAGACTCTTGCCAGTGTGCTCAACGGGGGCGCACTGGCAGCGCGATGAATCGCGGACCGGACGGCGTTACCACCCGGACGAGCCCGACGTCTTGCTCAGCACTTCATCCACCTTCTTCGACAGCGCGTCGCGGCTGAACGGCTTGGGCAGGAAATTCACATCGGATTCTACACCATGATGGATCACGGTGTGCCCGGTGTAGCCGGAGAGATACAACACGCGCATGTCCGGCCGCGTGGCCGTCAATGCGTCGGCCACCTGCCGGCCGCTCATCTGGGGCATGACGACGTCGGTGAGTAGCAGAGAAATCTTGGCGCCGTAGGAGTGGCTGATCTCGAGGGCTTCTTCTCCGGAGGCGGCCGAGAGCACGCTGTACCCGAGCTGCTGCAGCATTCTCACGGTCAGATCGCGCACCGGCTTTTCATCCTCCACCACCAGCACAGTCTCGTTGCCCGGCCTCTCTTCTCCGTCCTGTTCAACCAGCTTCAATTCGGTCACGGCCTCCGCAACCTTGGGGAAATACAGCCGGAAGGTCGTGCCCTTGCCCGGTTCGCTGTATACCCAGATGTCGCCGCCGCTCTGTTTGACCATGCCGTACACCGAAGCCAATCCTAAGCCGGTGCCCTTGCCCCTTTCCTTGGTGGTGAAGAACGGCTCGAAGATGCGCTGCTTGACGGCCGCGTCCATCCCGTGTCCGGTGTCCGTGACGGAGATCATGACGAACTCACCCGGCTTCACGCCCAAATGGGTTTTGATGTAATCCTCGTCCAGGTGAACGTTGCCCGTTTCAATGGCGATATGCCCACCGGTCGGCATGGCGTGGCGCGAGTTTACGGCCAGGTTCACAACCGCCTGCTCGATCTGGTTGGGGTCGGCCTGTATGTTGCCGACGCCGTTCGGCAGTGTGAGGGTAAGTTCGATATCCTCACCCAGCAGGCGGCGCAGCATTTTTTCCGTCTGGGCGACGACGGCATTCACATTAATGATGCGGGGCTGGATCACCTGGCGCCGGCTGAAGGCCAACAGCTGATTGGTGATGGCTCCGGCTCGCTCCGCGGCCTTGCCAATCTCTTCCGCGTAACTGTGCAACGGATCGAGAGGCGAGAGTTCCTCAATGATCATGCGGTTGTAACCGGAGATGACGGTGAGCATGTTGTTAAAGTCGTGCGCCACGCCTCCCGCCAGCCGGCCTACGGCTTCCATCTTTTGCGCATGCACCAACTGTTCTTCCAACTGCTTGCGCTGGCTGATGTCGCTTACAAAAGCGATGCCGAACATCCCTTCGTCGGTTTCAATGTGGCTGAGGCTCACTTCGACCGGAAACTCGGTGCCGTCTCTCCGCCGCCCGGAAAGCTCCATCCCGATTCCCATGGGACGGGCGCGTGGGTGCGCGAAGTAATCGTCCCGCTGCCGGCTGTGGCCTGCGCGCTTCGACTCGGGAAGGAGCAACTCAATCCGCGCCCCGATCAGTTCGTCGCGGGTGTAGTTGAACATCTGTTCGGCGCGCGGGTTGGCCAGCACGATGCGGCCGTTTCGATCGATGCTGATAATGGCCTGCGACGCTGACTCCAGCAGGGCGAGAACCATCTTCTCGCTCTTTTGGGCCGTGCTCAGGATATCTTTCCTGACGCCGCTCTCACTTGGTTTCTGGTCGACAGACACACTAAGCCAACTTCCTCTGAGTTGGTACCGATTTTAGCACCACGACCGCTCCCTTCGATCACGGCTCGGTAAGCGGGCTCACCCGTCAACACAGGTTTCTGAGCCGTGACCAAAGGGAGCGGTCGCCGGCGACAAGGGGGTACTGTCCGGGCTTGACGTTCGGATCGATCTGTCCGAAAGTAGGCTGCATGAGCGCAACCGATAAGGACGACCTCGAAGTAGTGCGTCTGCTGGAGGAGGTGGACAAAATGGCCAAAGACCTGGTGGAGAAGGTCGGCGGCTATCCGCCCTTCGGCGCCACGATCGACGACCAAGGTAAAGTGGAGCTGATTTTTGAGCAATCCGCGGTCACCGGCGGGGCCACGGCCGAAACCCTCAACAAGGTGATCGAGTTTGTGCGCCGCGGAGCGCAGGGTGCCAACATCCATGCCGCCTCTGTCGCAAGCATGGGATACATGAACGACCCGAGCACCAATAAGCCAACCACGGCGATGGTGGTGGCGCTCCACCACCGCGCCGGCCGATGTGTCGACTACATAACTCCGTTCTCGAAGGCGGCGTCGGGGGCGGTTCGCTTTGGAAAATCGGTCGCGGGATTGGGCAAAACCAAGCTGTTCTAGGAGGGATCTATGCAAGCGGCTCTTTCGGTTCAGCCTCCGGATGCGCGCATTGCGGAATTGGTGATCAGTCGATCCGGTGGCATCAGGACTCGGGCGACGCGGACTGGTTTTGGGCCAATCCGGTGCTGCTGTCGATAAACGTGCAGAAACGCATGGAGGCAGCGGCAACCGCGCTGGCCGGCGACGACCAGGAGCATTTCCAGAACGCGCTGGAAACTGCGCGCACGATGCGGCAGCGTCTAGACGCTCCCAACTCCGGTGCGCCCATGGGTGGCGGCCCGTTGGAGCAGCTGCAAATCCGGCTGGAAAACGGAGAGATCAGCGCAGGACAAGCTTTGAAAGCGGCAGGCCGAGCTCGGTGCGGCCGGCGAACTCTCCGATGTGTACATCCAAAAAATGGGCAGCCTGGCGTATACGCTGGCTCGCAGCCACGATTGGAAAAACTCCGTGCGGTTTTCGATGATGCTCCGCACGGCGGTGCGTGAGGCGGGACCGGATAGCGAGGTGGCAGTATGGCGCGACGAGCTGGAGACGGACTGGGTGGAGATCGCATCCGGGGCCCTGTGGAACGTGCCGGATGGGCGGATCTATGCGGACGCGCTTGCTGCGGGAGAGGCCATTCTTAAGAAAGCGCAGGATGGTAAAGATGCACGAATGCAAGGAAATGTGCTTCACGGGCTCGGCACATTGAACTTGGATCCGTGGTTTGGAAACCGCTCGTCAGAGACCTATCAATCCGAACACGTCCAATGGTTCCAGCGCGCGTGGCACGACAGTTGGGACGGCACACCCGACGTACAGAACATTCCGAAGCCGCTTCCGCAGCCTGAGCAGGCGCTGGAGAAGGCGGAGAACTACTATCGCGCCGCGGCCGAGATCCGCACGGGCGAGGTGCAGGCGCGCTCACTCAAGGCTCTGGCACAGACTCTCATGTGGCGCGTTCGGTTCGATAAGAAAGAACGCAAGGCCGAAATCGAAGACGTGATCGACCGGGCGCTCGCGGTGCTCGACGCGCCAAATCAGCCGGCGCTCTTCACAGAACTGCTCTCGTATCTCACCAAAATCGATTCGACTCGCACGCCGGATGCGGTCGAGGGTCTGCTTCAGGAATCGCCGGACGCACTGATGCGCCGGTTCGGGTCTGAGGCGACACTGAACACATACTTCTACCTGGCGGATTTTCTGGTCGCCGCGTCTCCGGCGCGCGCGGTTTCCCTGGTGCAGGAGGTGGCGCATATTTTCGCCGCTGGCGGTGAAGCGAACCAGAAGCGATTCTGGCAACTTCAACTCCGGGCTTTCATCGCCGCATACACGCCGAAACAGGACACGATCGAGCGGCCTGAAGATCCGGAAGCGAGGCGCGATTTCGTGAGGAATCTGGCGCTTGCGACGCTTAAGCGCGGGGCGGAAGAGTCCTGGAACGAACGGCGGATGGCCGCTGAAATGATCCGTCTTTCCCGCATGACGACGCCGACCGATGAAGAACAGCTGGGCGTCGATCTGATCCGGCAGGCGCTGGAACTGGCTCCACTCACTCTTGCGCCGTTCCGCGATGCCCTCAATTTTTTGCGAGCATTCTTTCTGGTGAATTGCGGATCCAACGCGTTTTATGCCAAGAATTTTGCGGAGGCGGTCACAAGCTACGCCGCAGCCATCAATGGATTCCTGGAACTCTCCGCATTTCAGGCGGCGGGCGAGACGCTGCAAAAGCTGGCCGATATCGCCCAACAGGGTGGAGCCTCAGGCGCGATTGCGACGCTTGAGGCGCTGGCTCCTCACGCCCTAACGCTGCAGACGTCGTTGGGCGATTCGGGCCTCGTTGGCGTCCGGCACGCGTGCGACCGCGCGATCACCGCTCTGGTCGAAGGATCGTTCAATCCGGCCACGCTTACCCACCTCTGGCAGTTGGCGAAAGGACTCCAGTTTGGAGCCTTTCTCACATCGGGGGCAAGCCACCTCCTCACACGGGGACCAGACGAGGAGACGCTGCTGACGCAAATCGACGAACTGCGCGCCGAGGCGGGATCGGAACCCGTGCTCCCCTCCGCATTGCAAGGTGCGCTCCAAAATGAGCTGATTCTGCTGGCGCCGTATTCGCGATCCTCCATTCAGCTCGAAGGGAAGACGGCCGCCGAGCGTTTGGCGAACCTCGAATATCGCTACGAAGAACTGATCGATCGCCGCCTGCGGACGCTGGCCGGAAAGGAAGCGTCGGCGATTATCGCCCCGGAAGACATGCGCGACGGGATCGATCCCGAGACGGTGCTTCTCGACCTGCTGGAGGTGTTCGATAAAGGCGGCGCGTCGCGGCTGCTGTACGCATTGTGGACCCGCGAGGATGTTACCTTTCATTCGCGTGAGATCAGCCCCCACGGATCCGGTCACTTCATCGCGCAGGGCATCAAGATCGAACATTCTGCCCTGGCCGAGAAGGTACAGGCAACGCGAGCGAGCCTGCGCGACGATCCGGCCGCCGGCAGCACCCTTTCACAAGCGGCGATGGAAGATCTGGAATACATGGGCGATCTTCTTCTGGGGCCGATCTGGGAGCAGTTGACGGAGCTGAAAACCAAGAAGGGCAAGAAGCATCTGTGCATTGCGCCGCACGGCTCGCTGCACTACCTGCCGTTTCACTTGCTGCTGATCGGTGGCAATCCGCTGGCCGACTCCTGGGCCGTCACTTATGTACCGAACACGCGCATCCTGCTGGCGAATCGCGGAGCGCAAAGCATCCGGCGATTCCGCACTCCGGGGCCAACCGCCATCGGACTCAGTTTCGAAGGAACCGAGGAGCCGCTGCTGGAGGCGGTCACGGAAGCGCGCGACATCGCAAAGGAGGGGCACGGCTCGACCCTCCTGAACGACGAGGCGACGGAAGCCGCGGTTCACGGCGCGCTGCGCGGCTCGAGGATGGTCCACATCGCCACGCATGGTCTGCTGCCTTCAGGGGCCGCGGCGTTCCAGCTCATCTCGCTCGCGCCGGGAGACGGCGGCGACGGCATACTCTATGCGCACGAACTGGCCGGACGCGATCTGCGCGGGCTATCGCTGGTGACGCTCAGCGCGTGCGAAACCGCGCTGGGCCGATTCGATATCGGCGACAACCTGCGCGGCTTTCCCGCCAACTTGTTTCTCGCCGGAGCTGAGGCCGTGGTGGGAACGCTGTGGCCGGTGGAGACATCGGCAGCCAGCACTTTTTTCCGCGTGATGTATCGCGAGCTTGCCCAGAACCCATCGCGGCTGGCGGCGTTCACGACCGCGCAGCAGGAAACGCGGCAGGATCATTCTGAATTTCGCGACTGGGGCGCCTTCTACTATTCGGGCGACTGGGCGTAACGTGCGGCTCTCCGCAATCTAAGGAGATCACTATGGTTCGAGCAGCGGTGCTGATCGGCGTCGGCAAAACGGGCAACCTTCCGCCGCTCCCCGGAGTCGCGGGAACAGTGCGGTGGATGGCGGACTGGCTCAAGTCGCAGGAGGTGCCCGAAAGCCGTATCAGCATGGTCACTGACGAGGCGGGTCCGGTGAGCCTCCAGATGGTCAAAGATGCGGTCAACACACAGCTCCAAGACGACGTCGAGCAAATGATCGTTTATTTCAGCGGGCACGGGGTCAATCTGCGTTATAGCGAGTATTGGCTTTTGAGCGCCGCGCCCAGGGACACGCAGGCGGCGGTCAACCTGGATGGGAGCGTCGCACTGGCCAGGCAGTGCGGTGTTCCCCACGTGGTTTTCATCTCTGACGCGTGCCGGACGGCCCCGGAAGGGCTCCAGGCCCAGGCCGTTAGTGGTGGCGAGATTTTCCCGAACGACCTGGATGGGGAACAAAGCGAGGTCCCCGTGGACGTGTTTTTCGCCTGCGCGCTGGGAAAACCGGCGCTGGAGATTCGCGATTCGGCGGTGAGCAGCAAATCGTACTCCTCCGCTTTCACCAAGGAGCTTATCGCGGCGCTGAAGGGCGAGAAGCCAAACGTGCTCGAACAAGCCAACGAGAACGGCCAGCGCGTGGGGATCGTGCGGCCGCGGCCGCTGGGGAACTATCTTCGCGGCGAGTTGCCTAAGGTGCTCCAGGCGTCGCAGGTCGCCAACTACACACAGCTTCCCTACGCCCGCATAACCTCCGACGGCGACGCCTGGCTTTCCAAGGTTCCGCTTACCGGCGACGCGGCCCGCCGGCAGCGAGGGCCCTCGGGCCCGTCCGTATTACCTCCCCGCACGCTCGATTCGACGGTGCAGAAGATGCTGAACCAGACTCTCCAGTCGAAGAAACCAGCAGCCCCGAGTCCGATGCTGGATTCGATAGTTGAGAGTTCGACAGAGGCATTCGCCGGTGCGGACCTGCTGTTCGAGAACACCACCCGCAATTCGGAAATCTTCGGCCCTGACCACTTCGAAACCCGGTGTGGATTCAAGGTGCGAGGAGCGACGATCGCGGAAGTGTTCAGCGTTGATATGCCTGTCCACGTGCTCGATCCGGAACGCACCATCATTCGAGCAGAGCCATTGCGCGGGTTCGGGCAAGTGATGATTCAATTACAGGACGGCTCCAGTGTGCTGGTTCCCGCGATTCCGGAGTTCGTGTGCGCGCTCACGTTCGAGGACAACGAACTGGCGGATGTGACCTATGAGCTGTCCGAGAACAGCGTTTTCTGGCCCGAATACGTGGCAACGATGGAAGACCGGCGCGCTCTGCGCTCCATCATCGCCTCATCGGCGCGGCTCGGAGTATTCCGTCTGGAGCAGGCAAATGCGGAAAAAGCTGCGACGCGCATCCGGTACCAAAAAGGGTACGACCCGAGCATGGCGATCTTTGCCGCATACGCGTTCACTGACCTGCGCATGCAGAAGGATCTTCAAGCGATGTACGCCACCATGCGCGATGACATGGGGGTACGGATTTTCGATGTGACCATGCTGGCGCGGCAGTTGAAGGACGAAAAACCGGGGTGGACCGGTCAACCGATCCCGGCGGGACGATTTCCGCTGCTCGCGCAAGGTTGGGCCCTGCTGCCCGTATATGGCGTTGACGTGAGCGGCCTTCTTCTCGAACTGCAACGGCATCTGAAGCCGTCGTTGTGGACGTATTTCGATCAACAGGGGAGCGAGCTTCTGAGAGCCGGGCTCGCCCAGGGGTATCTGCGATGAAAAAACAGCTCGTATTGATTCACGGCCGTTCTCAGGAATTCAAGCGCGCGCAAGAACTAAAGGACGAATGGGTGGGCACGTTGGTGGGAGCGCTGGACGAACTGAAGTTGAAATTGCCGATCCCGCTCGAGGATGTCCACTTTCCATACTATGGCCAGGCTCTGTTCGATCTTGTGGACGATGTGCCGGATGCCGCCGTGGCGGACGTGATCGTGAAGGGGGCGTGGAAAGATACGGGTGAACGCGACTTCCTGGCCGCGGTTGCCGCGGAGATGCAACAGACCCTCAAGATCGATGACGCAGATGTACGAGAGGCGGCTGGAACGGAAGTGATTGAGCAGGGTGCCCAGGACTGGCGATGGGTACGCGCTCTGCTACGCCTCATTGACGCGCGCGGCGGAGCGAGCAACGCCGGCGTCGCCGCCGTCACCAGAGATGTCTATCAGTACCTGAGGAATCCCGGAATCCGGGACGCGATCGAGGAAGGTGTGGTGAAGGCATTAGAACCCGGCGTGCCCACGGTGGTGGTCGGCCACTCGCTCGGCTCCGTGGTCGCCTATAGCATTCTGAAGCGCGAAGGAAAGCCGCGCGGGTGGGTCGTGCCTCTTTTCATTACGGTGGGAGCGCCGCTCGGGGTAACCATGATTCGCAAATCGCTCCGGCCGATCGGACACCCTGAGTGCGCCCAACACTGGTTCAATGCGCGCGACCCTCGCGATGTGGTCGCTCTGTATCCGCTCGACAGCGAGCACTTCAACGTGACGCCGGCCATCGAAAACAAAAATGACGTAGTGAATGGGACGCCTAACCGGCACAGTATCGGCGGCTATCTTAGCGATCCGGTTATCGCGCGGCGGATCTTCGAGGCGCTCAGCTGAGGAGGCCGGCAGTCTCTGCCGCCACAGTCAGGTGGCGGATGCCCCGGTTTTGCCTTGGCTATCAATAACTTGCGTTTTTTCGCCGCTTGAGTCGAGCGGAGAACGCTCCTGTGGTCGCGGGTCAGTAAGGCGATTACGATTACATTACGTGCACACGTTTCCACATACGTGCACACGTTAGTGAGCCGTGACCAAAGGGAGCGGTAGCAGGATCGCTACGACGCGGCGGCGGTGCGTTTGCCGCCGAAGGTTTCCACCAGGTCGTAGAGACGCTCGGCGGAAATGGGCTTGGCGAGGTACTCGTCCATGCCGGCATCCAAGCAGCGGCGGCGATCCTCGGGCATGGCGTGGGCAGTCATGGCGACGATGGGAAGATGGCGGCCGCACTCCATTTCACGGATGGCTTGCGCCGCGGCATAACCGTCCATAACCGGCATCTGGCAGTCCATCAAAACCAGATCGTATTCGACCACTTGGACAGCCGCCACGGCCTGTCTTCCGTCTCCTGCGATCTCCACGCGGTGGCCCATGCGCTCGAGCAAGCGCACCGCCACTTTCTGGTTCACGACATTGTCCTCGACCAGTAGAATGCGCAGGTGCCGATGCGAAGTCCGGATGCGGTCTTGCGCCGGCCGGGTCGGAGCAGCCGAACGGGCAACCACCGGGAAAATGGCGTTGAACAGGAAGATGCTGCCGCGTCCGGGTTCGCTGTGCAGCTCCAGCTTGCCGCCCATCAAATTGATGAGGCGCCGGCAGATCGCCAGGCCGAGGCCCGTTCCGCCGTAGCGTCGTGTGGTGGAGCTGTCGGCTTGCGTGAACGGCTCGAAGATGGCCTGTTGCACTTGCGGGGAAATGCCGATGCCGGTATCCTGCACGCGGAACTGCAGTTCCACGTTATCCTCTTTGCCTCCCACCAGCGAAACGCCCACGGTGACGCTGCCCGACTCCGTGAATTTCACGGCATTCGACAGCAGATTCAACAACACCTGGCGCAGGCGCTGCGAATCGCCCATCACCGTATCGGGCAGTCCTTCTTCGAAAGCCAGGCGCAGCTCGAGATGGCGGGCCAGTGCCATGGGAGAGACCACGGACACGGTATCTTTTAGCAGCGACTCCAATTGGAAGGGGGCGCGCTCCAGAGTGAGCTTGCCCACTTCAATCTTGGAGAGATCCAGAATGTCGTTGACCAGTTGCAGCAGCGCGTCGCCGCAACTCCGGACGGTGTTCACGTATTCGCGCTGCTCCTCGGTCACGCCGGAATCAATCAGCAGCTGAATGGTTCCGATGATGCCGTTCATGGGCGTGCGAATCTCGTGGCTCATGTTGGCGAGGAAAGCGCTCTTGGCATGCATGGCGGCTTCCGCTGTAGCGCGGGCCTGTTCCAGCCGCAACAGCATCTCTTTTTCCTCGGTGATATCCATGGAGGCGCCGGTCACGCGCTCGGCCAGGTGGCCGGCGAACTCCACTCTTCCGTGGCCGCGATGCCAGCGAACCGATCCGTCCGGCCGCACGACACGAAACTCGACCTGGAACATGGGCTGCGAGGGCGTCGCTGAGTCGAAGGCTGCGTTGGTGGCGGCCAGGTGGTCCGGATGGATCATGGCGCGCCACTGGTCCATGCTCAACCGGCGCGGTCCGTCGCTCAAGCCCATCATGGCCGCGAATCCGTCCGAAAACTTGAGGACATTGGTGGCGGTGTCCACTTCCCAGATCCCGAAGGATGCCACCTTTTCGGCGAGAGCGATGCGGTCGGCATTCTCCCGCAACGTCAGCTCGGAACGCAGGCGCTCGATGGCGTTTCCGGCCAGGTGCGCGCCGGCCTTCACCAGGCGAAGCTCCAGGTCACGGGGTTTGGCGGGAGAGCGGTGGTACATGGCAAATGTGCCAAGCACGTTCTTCTTGGAGTCGCGGATCGGCATGCTCCAGCAGGCCCGCAGGCCGTAGCTCAAAACAAAACCGCGGGCGGCGGCGAACTTGGGATCGGTCGCAATGTTCTCAACGATGACCATTTCATTTTGAAAGGCCGCCGTGCCGCAGGCTCCGACATCGGGTCCGATCTCCAGCCCGTGCACGCCCCGGATGTACTCCTCAGGCAAACTGCCGGCCGAACCTTCCAGCAGGCGGTGTCCATCGTCGTCCAGCACCAGCACCGAGCAAAGGCAGCCGGGAGACATATGCTCGATAGCGTGGGTGAGCGCATCCAGAACCTGCTTCAACGATGCGCCGCGCGCAATCAGTTCGAGCACCTGGCGCTCTTCTTCCAGGACGCGCGAGGACTTCTCCAGTTCCTCCTGTTGCCGAAGGCTTTTGGCCAGGCGCCGCCGCGTATACCGCCATCCGACGGCAGCTACGCCGGCGCATAGCACGGCTACTCCAATGGCGAGTTGGGACACCACAAGGTTCATATCGGCGGGCATTCCCCCGATTTCGCGTACACAGTTTACCCCGCTGCCGCACGGAATTTGCAGATTCCGGCGGCGATATTAACCAAGAGCAACGTTGTGGACGGGGGGGTCTTCCCGAGAAAGTAGAGAGGGAATTGAATGATGGGTGAAGTCTATGGAACGTAGCACTATTCCTGCACAGGACAATGCTCGCCCGCAGAGTGTATGGTCTCTGCCGGAGGAGTTGCAGCAACTCGCACTCGACGGAGGAGCGGACGTGGTCGCCGAAGTCATTGCGGTCTTTCAGGAGGATACGGCCTCGCGGCTGGATGTGCTCCGGGAAGCCATCCGCAACGGCAATTGCAATGTGATTCGCGCGGAAGGCCACGCCCTCAAGGGCAGTTCGGCTCAAGTGGGCGTGGTCGACATGGCTCGCATGTGCTTCCAGATGGAGCAGATGGGCAGCACCGGGAACATTGCGGAGGCCGTCCGGTTGTTCGCTCAGATAGAGGAGCATTTTTCGGCGGTGGACCAGGCCATGTCCAACTTGAATTGGGGAGATCCCTCGTATGGTGGATAAATCGATTCTGGTGGTGGACGATGTGCCCGTCAACCTCAAACTGACCGACATCCTGCTCCGCCGGGAAGGGTTACAAAGTCCACACCTCGCCGGATGCGGAACAGGCGCTGGCCTTGTTGCGAGGCTTTCATCCCGATCTCATGCTGGTGGACATTGAGTTGCCTGGGATGGACGGCTTCTCGCTCACCCGAGCGGTCAAGGAAAATCCCTCGACCAAGGACATTGTGGTGATCGCCCTCAGCGCCCGCGCCAGCAGTGGTGACGATCAGAAAGCCTACGCGGCGGGGTGCGATGGATACATCACGAAGCCTATCGATTCAGCCACGCTGGTGTCCAGCATTCGAGGCCACCTGAACCGGCAGCCAGGCAATGGAGAAAAGGGGCTCGCAGACCGGCGGCGGGGCGGGGCTGCAGCCCAACCTGCCAAGTCTGAAGAAGACGACATCGAGACTCTGCGCCGGCGCTTCCTGGAAGAAGGCGCGCTGCAGAGCGGGCAGATGCTGGAATCGCTTAGCAAGAACTTCGAGGTCCAGAAGGCTGCTCGCTTGTTGCACCAATGGGTAGGAGCGGCGGGCATCCTGGGCTACATGACGATTTCCAATCTGGCGCGGCAGGGGGAGGAAGCCCTGGCAATGTCGCCCGCCGATCAGGACGTCATGCGCGAGGTTCTCTCCGACCTGACAATCGCGTTCCAAGAGCCGCTGGAGTCCGCTCCGCAGCCCGTGGCCGAGTCGGTTACGACCGCGCTGGCCTCGCAGCCGATCGGGCTAGTCGGTTTTGGAGCCGACGAAATGGAACGCATCTGCGCGGCACTGGAATATGTGAGCGCCAGGCCGCGCCTGTTTGCCCCATCCGATCCTCTGGATTCCGGCACGGTGCGAGATTGCCGGGCGGTCCTGGTAGCGGTCAGCGGTGAGACGATTTCCACGCCCTGGCTTGCGGCGCATTCCACGCTTCCCGCCGAGCAGACGCTGATACTGGCCGGTAAACGGGACCAGATCATGGCCCTGGACGTGGCCGTGCAGTCGCGCGCCAGCGAGTTTCTGATCGATGGCTGGCAGCCGGAGGAGGCGCTGCTGCGAATCAGCTTCGCGCTCACCAGAAACAATCGCGGCAATGGCGGCGCCGCACGGATCGACGGGGGTCCGGAATCGGAAATCCACGCGGTGACCACCACTCCCGACATCGTGATTGCCGACGATGATGCCGTAGTCCGTTCGGCTGTGCGTTTAGCCCTTCAGGACTATGGCATGAACTGCCACATGGCCGTGAACGGAACCGCAGCCCTGGAAATGATCCGGCAGCAGCGGCCGCACGCGGCGGTGCTCGATGTGAACATGCCGGGGATGGACGGCTACCTGGTGCTGGCAGCCATCCGCCAGGAGAAGTTGCCTGTGCGCGTGGTGCTGCTGACGGCGCGAAGGCATGAGAACGACATCAGCCGCGGCTTCAACCTGGGCGCCGACGATTACCTGGTAAAACCGTTTAATCCGGTGGAACTGGTGGCGCGGCTGAAGAGGCTGATGCGGCGGTAAAACCGCTCCCTTTGGTCACGGCTCAGTAACGGCCGGTTACGGCTGGGCTAGCAGCACCGGCAACTTCAACAGACGCTCGGCGTTTCCACGGTAGATCTGGTCTTTGTGCGCGGCGCTTACTCCTAATCCCTCGATACAGCGGATGGTTTCCCGGATGTACAGGCCGGGCGACGGTTCAAAGGGAACGTCGGAGGCGAACAGCACGCGGTCCACGCCGAAGAAGGACAGCCCGCATTGCGTCGCGGCGGCTCCGCCGAACAGGGCGGTATCCGCGTAGAACATCTTGAAGTAGTCGAGCGGGCGCTTCTTCAAAGTCTTCAGGAGCACGGTGTAGTCCACGTCCGACGTGCGCTTGCCTAACTGGTCCCAACCGTAGCCGACACGGCCCTCGAAGTAGGGAATCATACCGCCCATGTGATGCGTGATGATCTTCAGGTTGGGGTGGCGGTCGAAGATCGCCGAGAACACCAGGCGCGCCATGGCGGCGCTGGTTTCGTAGGGCCAGCCAAAGGTCCACCAGATCTCGAACTTCGATTTGTCCTCGGTGAGATAGTCGGGCGAACTCGCACCGCGGGACGGATGCATCCAGATCACCGTATCGCGCCGCGCCAGTTCCTCGAAGATCGGCAGGACATCATCGGCATCGAGCGGCTTGCCGGCCACATTGGTGTAGACCTGCACACCGCGGGCGCCCAACTGCTTTACAGCCCGCTCGGCTTCGCGCAAGGCCGCGTCAGGATTGTTCATGGGGAGCGAGGCCACGAAGGAAGGGAAGCGCGCGGGATGGCGCTGGCACAATTCCGCGAAACCGTCGTTGACCATGGCCGCCAGGGCCGGAGATTTGTCCGATGGGGCCAGCGCCTCAAGGGCGGGCATGGGGAGCGAAATGATCTGGCAATATTCGCCGAACTCGTCCATCACCTTGAAGCGCGCGTCGAGGTCCACGATCGTGGCCGCCTCGCGAACGCGCTTGCCGATGTCTTTCGGCCCCGCAGGAGTGTTGATGAATTCGTCAAAGAAGCGCTTTGGGAAGAAGTGATTGAAAATGTCAATTTTCATAGGGACTTATCATTGTATATCCGCCGGGGCAACCGCTCGCGACAATTCTGGCTTACGCGCCAAGTCTCGCAATCGGGGGCGGAGCACGCGGTTCCACCACATCAGTACGCCGGTTACGAACAAGACGGCTGGCGCCAGTCCGAGGATCACCCAAACGACTTTCCACGGCCAGTCGAAGCTGCCGAAGTGAAGGCGGGTGAACCAGCGCAGGAACTGTTCGTCGGGGCTGCGCCGCGGATCGAGCAAGTCGGGTGTAACGAAGAGTGCCACCACGCGCTGAAACGGAGCGGGGAACACGACGTAGACTCCGGTGACGCCCCACATGAAGAAAAAGGCGAAGGTCCAGAAGCCGATCATGCTGTGCAACTCCCAGTTGACGCGCTTCCAGTTTCCCCGAGTGCGGACGGCCAGGCTGCGCCTCCAGTTTTCGATTCCCGGCCACCACATCACGGCGCCCGTCAGGCACAGCAAGGTAAACAGGATTGCGGCGTAGCCGTTCATCATACGGCCCTGCTCACCCGCGAGAAGATTAAAGTGCAGATCCGCCAGCCAGGTGAGGCTGCGGAGCACGGCCGGCTCCGAGGCGCCCAAGTCCTTACCTGTATAGGGATCGATCAGCCGCTGCAGGTAGCTCCCGTTGCGCTCCAGCCAGACCACGACCGCTTGATCGGGCGTCTTCGTTTCAAAAACGTAACCGGCGCTGTAGTGAGGGTGCGCCTTCTGGGCGGCTATGCGTAGTTGTGCGGGAGTCAGCCTGCGGCCGGAGACTGCGACGATGGTGGGCTTGGGGCGAAGCGCTTTGAAGAGCTTGTCGCGGAAGACCAGGGCGCTGCCGGAGACGCAGATCGCGACGACGTACAATCCGACGGCGATGCCTGTCCATAAATGAACTTGAAAAAGCGCTCTGCGCAACCAGATTTGTTGAGGATGGCGCGCCCATCGTTCGCCGAGAGTCATGCGACTCTCTCTATCGTACGGCTTCCACGCGCCTGCAACTACTGTTCTTACCGTATTTAGTTCATCCGACCTATTCACCCGCGGCGCAAATGCCGATAAGGAACCTTGGGTAGGTAGAACGAGGAGAGTAATGCGCTCGAAATGGACAGTCGGAAAGAAACTGATGACGGCCGCCGGTGCCATGCTGCTGGTCGTCCTCGGTTTCACGTTCGCTTCACTAAACTCTCTTAATACGGTGAGCGGCGAGCTGGCAAACTCTGCGGGACTGGCCGCGGAGATGGCCTTGGCCGGGAATCTCAAGGCAACGGCCAATATCATGCGCACGGGTCAACGCGGGGTCCTTCTCCTCACCCTGCAAAAGGACGCAAAGGGCCTGGCAAAGCAACAGCAAGATTACGCGAAGTATTACCAGACCGAGCGGGACCAACTCGCCGGGATTAGACCGGTGCTGGTGACCGATAAAGGCAGGGAGCTGATAAACGCTTTGGAATCCCAGGTAGAAAAGCACGCTGCCTGCTTCCGCCAGGTTTCAGAACTTTGCGCCTCGGGCCAGATCGACGAAGCGGCCGCAATCTATAAAGAGAAGGGCGCGCCAGCCGGAGCCGCAATGGAAAAGGCGGCGACCGAACTGACCGAGCTAGTGGCGCAGTTCATGCAGGATAGCAGGGCTATCGGGGAGGCTAAGGTCGGCAACGCGCGGTGGACGGCCATCTTGATGAACGTCGTGGCGTTCGTCGTAGTCGGGGTCATGATCTACATCGTCCGCGGAATCAGCCGAACCTTGCGCATAATGGCGGCAGAACTGAGCGAGGGCGCGGCGCAGATTCACGCTGCGACATCCCAGGTCTCGACTGCCAGCCAATCGCTGGCCCAGGCGGCGTCCGAACAATCCGCTTCCATGGAAGAGACCGCCTCTTCGAGCGAAGAGGTCACCTCAATGACGCGTAAGAACACTGACAATTCGAAGGCCGCGGCTCAGGAAATGGATGCGGTGGATGGGCGAGTCTCCGACGGGAACGCTGCCCTCGACCAGATGGTCTCTTCGATGGAAGAGATCACTTCATCCAGCGCGAAGATTTCGAAGATCATCAAAACCATCGATGACATCGCCTTCCAGACCAACATTCTGGCATTGAACGCCGCTGTGGAAGCGGCGCGGGCGGGCGAAGCAGGGATGGGTTTCGCGGTGGTCGCCGAAGAAGTTCGCAATCTGTCGCACCGCTCGGCGCAAGCGGCCCAAGACACCGCGGCGCTCATCGAAGATTCGATTGGCAAATCGAACGAAGGAAGCGCCAAGCTCCAGCAGGTGGCAGAAGTGATCCGCTCGATTACGGAGAGCACGGTTAAAGTGAAGGTGCTGGTAGACGAAGTGAACGTGGGCAGCGACGAACAGGCCAAAGGGATCGAGGGAATCTCGCGCGCCATCGCTCAGATGGCCCAGGTCACTCAGGCAACGGCGGCAAACTCGCAACAGACTGCCGCGGCCAGCCAGGAGATGGCGGCGCAGGCGCACACGCTGACCGAGATCGCCCAGCAGCTACGGACGATGGTGGGAGCCTAGGACTGCTGAGTTACAGACGTGGCGCAGGCACTCTTGCCTGCCGGGTCGAGACTCATCTCGACCAGATCCACTAAACGCCGGCATGAGTGCCGGCGCGGCAGACTGAGAGTCTGCGCCACGGACCGTGGTATCCTCACGGATCGAGGATCACCGACCGTGAATTTTGCCCCTCAGCTCCCTTCGCGCCGCACCACGCGGCGGGACCTTTTGACGGCGGGAGTGGCCGCTCTCGCCGTGGGCACCGGGCTAACGCGCAGGTCGCGGGCCCAGACCCCCGCCGCCAATCCGCGCGTGATCGATTGCCACCACCACTTCGTATCGCCCGATTTTCTGAAAACCCTCACGGCCAAACAGGGCCATAAAGTCGAGGGGCTTACCAGTTACTTTCCGCTGGGGCTTTGGACGAATTACTCGCCCGCGAAGGATATTGAGTTGATGGACCGGCAGGGCGTGGCGACGGCCATGCTCTCGGTCACGTCCCCCGGCGTCTGGTTCGGCGACAAAGACGAAGCGCGCAAACTCGCCCGCGAGATGAACGAGTACGGCGCCCGGATGGTGTCGGACTATAAAGGACGCTACGGCCTGTTCGCGCTGTTGCCGCTCCCGCTGATCGACGAAAGCTTGCGCGAGATCGAGTACGCGCTCGATACGCTGAAGGCCGACGGCGTGGGGATACTGACCAGCTATGGCAACCACTGGCTCGGGGACGCGCAGTTCCGGCCGGTGCTCGACGAACTGAATCGCCGCAAGGCCGTCGTATACACCCACCCCATCGACGCCCCGTGCTGCCAGGACCTGTGGCCGGACGTGAACCCCACCACGCTCGAGTTTCCCACCGACACGGCGCGGACCATACTGAGCCTGCTGGTGACGAACGCGGCCACTCGCTATGCCGACACGCGCTTCATTTTTTCGCACGGCGGCGGGACGATGCCCGCGGTGATCGGCCGTTTGGGAATTGGCGGCGCCGATACGCTCAACGGAGTCCTGGGCCGCGCGCCCGAGCCCAATTCCAGGCTGTACCATCTGCGGCGGTTTTACTATGACACCGCGATGTCCACCAACGTGGTGCAGATGCAGGGGCTGAAAACGATTGCCGGCACCTCGCAGATCGTGTTCGGGACCGACTACCCGTTCGGCGGCGATGCCGCCAAGCACCTTCAGGGCCTGCAAAGCTGCGGCCTGAACACGGAGGAGTTGCGCGGCATCCAGCGGGAAAACGCGCTCAAATTCCTGCCCAGATTAAGCGCGTAGTGGGGCACGCTTTAGCCGATGGGGCAAGCTTAAAGCACGCCCCACCTTGACTTTCGCAGGCAGCGTACTTTATTCTAACGATTCCACTTGGCCTTAAGTTGCCTTGGCCAGCCCTGCGTATGCGAGATCCAGCGCGCCACGAATCCGAGACCGTGGAACGGTTTCTCGATTCAACCTTGGACAGCGTCGATCATGCGGAGGAGCTTGCGGTCGGGGTGGCCCAGAGAGCGGGTTTCGACGAAGACGATTTGCTGAAGATCGGAATGGCCGTGCGCGAGTCCGTTGTGAACGCGGTGGTCCATGGCAATCGCTACAACGCCAATAAGAAGGTTCGCTTTTCCGTGACGAAGAACTCGGAGCGGTACACCATACGGATCGCCGACGAGGGTGAAGGATTCGACTACGAGCACTTACCGGATCCGCTGGCCGAGGAGAATCTGATGCGCGGTTCCGGACGGGGCATTTTCCTCATCCGCTCGTTCATGGACGAGTTGCAGATTCGCCGCCTGGAGCCGGGCGGGATGGAATTCGTCATGGTCAAGTATATGGGTCCAAAATAGGGATTTCGACAGCTTCATGAGGGAGGCATTTCAGTGAGTGTAAAGTTGAATACGCGACAGGTAGGCGATGTGAGCGTGGTGGACGTGTCGGGGCGGATCACCCTCGGGGAGGGCTCCAGCGCGCTGCGCGATACCTTGCGCGACATGGTCTCCAAGAGCCAGAAAAAGATCCTGCTCAATTTGGGCGACGTGTCGTATATCGACAGCTCCGGCATAGGCGAGCTGGTATCGGGATTCACGACCGTGACCAACAGCGGTGGCCAGCTCAAGCTTTTGAACCTGACCAAGCGGGTGAAGGACCTGTTACAGATCACCAAGCTGTACACGGTCTTCGACGTTCACGAAGATGAAGCGGGGGCGATCAGGAGCTTCGCCTAGGCGCGGTGCGTCAGCCGCCGCCCACGAATTGCACAACCTCGATCTCGGCTCCTGGCTGCAATACAGTATCGGCCCAATGGGGCTGTTTGACGATCCGGCGGTTGAGTTCCACCGCGACCCGCGAGGGGTCCAGGCGGAGTTGTTCGAGCAGTCCCAGGACCGTCTGTCCTTCGGGGGCCGTGCGGGGTTCGCCGTTGAGGACGATCTCTATGGCCATGCTTCGGTTGACACCCTTGTTTTGCAACCATTATAGTCAATTCTTGAGCCTCGTCTCCCCGTAAACACAAATGCCCAATTCGTACCCTGAACTGTATTTCCCTGTCCTGGTGCAAGGGCTGCTGGCCGTGGTGATTGCGGCGGCGCTCATCATCATCTCTTATGTGTTCGGGAAGAAGGTCAAAAACAAAATCAAGGACACGCCGTACGAATCCGGCATCACCCCCACCGGCGATGCACGCGGGCGCTTCAGCGTGAGATTCTACCTGGTTGCGATGCTGTTCATCCTGTTCGATATTGAAGCCATCTTTCTATATCCGTGGGCGGTGGTGTATCGCGATCTAAGGTGGTTCGGATTCGTCGAAATGCTGATATTTGTAGTGTTGATCCTCTCCGGCTTCTTTTACATCTGGAAGAAGGGCGCTTTGGATTGGGCTCAGAAGGACCGAACGGCGAAGCGATAAGAGACTCGAAATGATACCGGAAAATTTGCGGGAACACGCCGCCGCCGTAGCCGTGGATGCGTTCGACCGGGACGCCCTGACCGGCGGCCATTTCGACCTGGGCGAGCTGACGCTGGAAATTGCGCCACCGAAAATTGTGAGCGTCTGCGGATTCCTCAAGTACGACCAGAAGTTCATCCGGCTGAGCTCGGCGGCGGGGGTGGATCGTTATCCGGCCGAGCCGCGCTTCGAGGTGGTCTACCATCTGCACTCCATCGAACGCAACGAGCTGCTGCGGTTAAAATGCCGGCTGCCCGGAACGGATCCGGTGATCGAATCGGTCACTTCGGTTTGGCGTTCCGCCAACTGGTACGAACGGGAAGTGTTCGACCTGTTTGGCATCCAGTTTCTCAACCACCCCGACTTACGGCGCATCCTGATGCCGGAAGATTGGGAAGGACACCCGTTGCGGAAAGATTATCCGATAACGGGTTTTAGGATGTAGCCATGAGCGAAGCGGAAGTCCCTGGACAATTCGCTGCGACCCTGGAGCAAGAGCCGACGGGGAACCAGCCGCGGCGCATGATTCTCAACATGGGGCCGCAGCATCCCTCCACGCATGGCGTACTGCGCCTGTTGATCGAGCTGGATGGCGAAATCATCACCCGGTGCCAGCCGGATATCGGGTATCTGCACACCGGCATCGAGAAGGAGTTCGAGGTCAAGAACTATCAGCAGGCGGTGACGCTGACTGACCGCGTGGACTACCTGGCGCCGCTCTCCAATAACCTGTGCTACTGCCTGGCAGCGGAGAAGCTGCTGGGCCTGGAGATTCCGCCGCAAGCCCAATGGATGCGCGTGATGCTCACGGAACTTACGCGCCTGAACAGCCACCTGGTATGGCTGGGGACGCACGCCATCGACATCGGCGCGATGAGCGTGTTTCTTTACTGCTTCCGGGAGCGCGAGGATATCCTGCGCATTTTCGAGATGTTCTCGGGACAGCGCATGATGACCAGCTACTTCCGGATCGGCGGGCTGGCGCTGGAGCCGCCGCGCGGATGGCAGCAGCGGGTGAAGAAGTTCATCGACGTTTTTCCGAGCCGTGTGGACGAGTACGAGAACCTGCTGACCAACAACCAGATCTGGATTGGGCGGACTCGCGGCGTGGGATTCATTTCGCTGGAAGACATGCTGGACCTGGGAATCACGGGTCCCATGCTGCGCGCCGCCGGCCTGAAGATGGATGCGCGCAAAGACCGGCCCTACAGCAGCTACGAGAAGTTCGATTTCGAAGTGCCCACGCGCACGGAAAACGACGTGTACGCGCGCTATCAGTGCCGCATCGAGGAGATGCGCCAAAGCGCCCGGATCGTCAAGCAGGCGATGGAAGGGATGCCCTCGGGACCCTGGAAGGCCGATGATCAGCACGTGGTATTGCCCGACCGCGAAAAGATGAAGACGCAGATGGAGGCGCTCATCTACCATTTCAAGATTGTGACCGAGGGTTTCCGCGTGCCGGAGGGCGAGGTCTACCAGGTGATCGAATCGCCGCGCGGCGAACTGGGGTATTACATGATCAGCGACGGAACCACGAAGCCATACAGGGTGCACATGCGGACGCCGAGTTTCGGCAATCTGCAAGCCGTGCCGAAGATGGTGGAAGGGATTCTGATCGCGGATGTAATCGCGTCGATCGGCAGCATGGATTTTGTGTTGGGGGATACGGACCGGTAGATGACTTTCTCTCCAGAAACCGAAGCGCGATTCGCCAAGCTTCTCCAGAGCTATCCACCCGGAAGGCAGCGTTCCGCGATGATCCCGATGCTGTTGTACGGGCAGGACGAAGTGGGGCACATTTCCGACGAGCTGATTGAAGAAGTGGCCACGCGCGTGGGCGTCACGCCTCTGCAAGTGAACGAGGTGTTGTCGTACTACTCCATGCTGCACAAGAAGCCCATGGGGAAGTACCACGTGCAGATCTGCACCAATATCAGTTGCCTGCTGTGGGACGGCGACAAGCTCTGGGAGCAGGCCTGCCAAAAGCTCGGGATCGGCCACAAGGAAGTAACCGCCGACGGCCAGATTTCGCTGGAGGAAGTAGAATGCATCGGAGCGTGCTCGTGGGCGCCGGCGATCCAGGTGAATTACGACTTCCATCATTTTGTGACGTCCGAACAGTTGGACCGGCTTTTGGAAGGGTTGAGGAAACAATGAACAGCGCCAATGTGGGGCAGGCCTTACGGCCTGCCGCCGGGCTTGCGCGCGGCGCGCCGCCCCGAAGGGCGGCGGCAGCGCCGAAGCCCTGCCCCACGAGCGGTGAAATCAGGCTTAATCATGCTCTATAACGAACCTAGTCCGCTCGAGACCCGCGTGCTCTCGCGCCGGTTCGGAATGCCGAACTCGGCGTCCATCGACACCTACCTTGCGACCGACGGCTACAAAGCGTTCACCAAAGCCGCGGGTATGAAGCCCGAGCAGATCATCGAAGAAGTCAAAATTTCCAACTTGCGCGGGCGCGGCGGCGCGGGGTTTCCCACGGGCATGAAGTGGAGCTTCGTGCCGCGCAATTCGCCCAAGCCGAAATACATCGTGGTCAACGCCGACGAGAGCGAGCCGGGCACCTGCAAAGACCGGCTGTTGATGGAGTACGATCCGCACCAGTTGATCGAGGGAATCCTGATCGCCGGTATGGCGGTGGATGCGCACGCGGGCTGGATCTACATCCGCGGCGAGTATCGCTACCTCATCGAGGTCATGGACAAGGCCATCGGCGAGGCGTATCAAAAGGGCTGGCTGGGCAAGAACATTCAGGGCACGGGCTTTGACTTCGAACTGTACACGCACACCGGCGCGGGCGCTTATGAATGCGGCGAGGAATCGGCGCTGCTCGAATCGCTCGAAGGCAAGCGCGGGATACCCCGCATACGGCCGCCATTTCCGGCGGTGGTGGGCGCGTTCCAATGCCCCACGGTGCTCAACAATGTCGAGACTTACTGCGCGGTGCCGCCGATCATCCTCGGTGGCGGTAGAGCGTTCGCCGACCTGGGTGTTCCCAAAGCCGGCGGCACCAAGCTCACCTGCCTGACGGGCCACATCAATAAACCGGGCGTGTACGAACTGACGCTGGGCTTTCCCGTGATGAAGATGATCAACGAGGTGGGCGGCGGCATGCGGAATGGAAAGAAGTTGAAGGCGTTTATTCCGGGTGGCACGTCGTGCCCGGTCCTGACTGCCGCGGAATGCGAGGGCGCCACCATGGACTACGACTCCATGGCCGGCCGGAAATCGATGCTCGGCTCGGGCGGCGTGGTGGTCATGGATGAAGACACGTGCATGGTGAAGGCCGCGCTGCGCATCATCCGGTTCTATGCCCACGAGAGTTGCGGCTGGTGCATTCCGTGCCGGGAGGGTACGGCGTGGCTGCGCAAACTGCTGACCCGCTTTCACGAAGGCAACGGCACGCGCACCGATATCGACCTGATCGGCGACGTGTCGCGGAACATGTTGGGCCGCACCTTCTGCCCGCTGGGCGATGCGGCATCGCTGCCGACCACGTCCATCGTAGAAAAATTCCGGCAGGAGTTTGAGGACCATCTCAACGGCAGGCCGTGCCCGTTCGAGCACGCCAACCACATGGTGTCGGTATGAGTAGGGCAGACCATCGCTGTCTGTGGTCTGCCGCATACGGTATCCGAGGCAGACGACGAAAACGATCGTCTGCCCCACAAGGAAAAACAGGTTCACATGGCTGACTTGGTAAAGCTGACGATTGACGGCCGCGAGGTGCACGCCGCGCCCGGAACGCTGGTGATCGACGCCGCCAAGCGCGAGGGCATCGAGGTCCCCGCGTTCTGCTATTACGAGGGCCTGAGCTTACAAGCCGCTTGCCGCATGTGCCTGGTGGAAATCGAAAAAACGCCGAAGCTGCAGACGGCGTGCACCGTGCCGGTGGCCGAAGGCATGGTGGTGCGAACGGAAACCAAGCAGGTGGCCGAAGCGCGCAAGTACATGCTGGAATACCTGCTCACCAACCATCCGCTGGATTGCCCGGTGTGCGACAAGGGCGGCGAGTGCGAACTGCAGGACATGACCTTCCGCTACGGGGTGGGCGAGAGCCGCTTCACCGAAGAGAAGGTCCACACGCCGGAGAAGCAATTTTCTCCGGTGGTCTTCTTCGACGCGCCGCGCTGCATCCTGTGCTACCGCTGCGTTCGCATCTGCGATGAAGGCATGGGCGTCAAGGCGCTGGGCGTGATCAACCGCGGCGTCGTTTCCGAGATCGCGCCGAACCACGGCGACCATTTGGAATGCGACGAGTGCGGCGCGTGTATCGACATCTGTCCGGTGGGCGCACTCACCAGCGGAGCCTATCGCTACCAGACACGGCCGTGGGAGATGACCCACGTGGGAACGATCTGCACGCATTGCGCGGATGGCTGCAAGACCACGCTGGGCACGCGCAACGACCGCATCATCCGCGGGAACAATCGCGACCACTCGGGCATCAACGGCGAGTTTCTGTGCATCAAGGGCCGCTACGGCTTCGATTTCTACGATCATCCCGACCGGCTGCAAGCGCCGCTGGTGCGGGTGAACGGCAAACTCGAAGAAGCCTCGTGGGCCGAGGCCTTGCAAGTGGTGGCGCAGAAGTTCAACCAGACGCTGGCCGATGGCGGCACGTTTGGCGTGATCGGCTCCAACCACACCACCAACGAAGAAAATTTCTACTTGCAGAAGTTCGCGCGCGAAGTCCTGCGCACCAACAATGTCGATCACCACCGCACGGGTGATGTGGTGACGCTGCTCGATGCGCTCAGTGGGAAGAGCGGCAAACTGGCGACTGTAGCCGACCTCTACGAAGGAAAAGCGATGCTGGTAGTGGGCGCAGACCTGGCGCTGGAGCATCCGCTGCTCTCCTATCAGATCCGCGCCAATTACCGGCACCACCAGGCGCACGTCTACGCCGTCACGCCGGGGCCGGTGCGCGAAGATAATTATGCCGCCGCCATTGTGCGCGGCGCTGACTACGAATCGCTGCGCGCGAAACTCAAGGCCGAGCCGGAGCTGGTCATCCTGTTCGACGATTCCATCAAGGGCAAGGATGTTGGCAAGCTGGTGGACTTCGGCGAGTCGCTGGGAATCCCGGTGAAGTATATTTGCCTGGTGGATTATTCCAACTCGCGCGGCGCGGTCGATATGGGGCTGACGCCGGAACTGCTCCCGGGCTATCACCCGTCCGGGCAGCCCGGCATGCACCTCCACGAAATGGTGGCGGCGGATTTGAGCGTGCTGTGGGTAGTCGGTTCGAATCCTTTTAAAAAGGGAGTGCCGCGCAAAGCCGGATTCCTGCTGGTCCAGGACATGTTTCTGACCGAGACGGCGCAGCAGGCGGATGTGGTTCTCCCCGCGGCCTGCGCTTATGAAAAGACCGGCACCATCACCAACGTCACCGGCGAGGTGCAGCGCTTGAAGCGCGCGGTGAACACCATGGGCGCGAAGCCTGATCTGGAGATTATGGGTTTCATCGCGCGCGATATGGGGGTGGCGGGCGCGCTTGGCCCGTGGAAGCCGGATGTGGTGTTCGAAGAGATCCGCAACCACGTGCGCGGCTATCAGATTTCGGCGCCGGTGATCGCCACCGGAGGCGCTGCGCAAACTATGCCGCTCAACGGACGCATCCCCGTGGAAAGCCGCCCCGACCTGGTCGCGTCCGATCACAACGGGCTGTTCGCTTCGGGAACCCTGGGGCGCTATTCTAAGGTACTGAACTCCGTCATAGAAAGTCGCACAACCCGCTAATGGACGCGTTCATTGTCATCACTCTGATCAAGCTCGCGGTCATCGCGTTCGTGTTGCTGACCGCCGTAGCGTACTTGCAGTGGGTGGAGCGGAAGGTGATCGCACACATCCAGGTGCGCCCAGGACCGTATCGCGTGGGGCCGCACGGCCTCTTGCAGCCGCTGGCCGACGTCATCAAGTTGATCACCAAGGAAGACATGATGCCTTCCTATGTGAACACGCCGCTTTACCTGTTCGCGCCGTTCCTGGCGGTGGCCATGGCGCTGCTGTCGATCGCCGTGATTCCGTTCGGTCCGCAAATCGAAGTGGCCGGTTACAAGACTTTGATGCAGCTCACCGACATCAACATCGGTGTGCTGTTCATTCTGGCGGCTTCGTCCATGGGCGTTTACGGGATTGCGCTGGCGGGCTGGGCTTCCAACAACAAGTACGCGCTGCTGGGCGGGCTGCGCAGCTCGGCGCAGATGATCAGCTACGAGCTGCCCATGGCGCTGGCGATCGCGTCGCCCCTGCTGCTTTCGAATACGCTCAGCCTGCGCGAGCTGGTGAACGGGCAAGCAGGCAGCATCCTGAGCTGGAACATTCTGCGCATGCCGTTCCCGCAGATTTTCTCATTCATCATCTTTGTGATTGCGGCGTTCGCCGAGACCAACCGCATTCCGTTCGATCTTCCCGAAGCGGAAAACGAGCTGGTGGCCGGTTTCCACACCGAGTACAGCAGTATGAAGTTCGCGGCGTTCTTCATGGCCGAGTACCTGAACATGGTGACGGTCAGTTGCATGGCGACTCTGTTGTTCCTGGGGGGCTGGGAAGCGCCGTGGCCGGCGGCATACGGCTCCAACCTGGTGCCGAGCGTGATCTTCGCGATTGCCGGGTTGACCGCCCTGTATCACGCTGCCAACCCGCCGCGAGTGAAGGACCGGTACACGTTCGGCGGGTTCGCGGTAATCTTCCTGGTGATTGCGGCGGTATTTCTCGCGCCCATCGTCCAGAGCTGGCTGCTGCCGCTGTTCTGGTTCCTGGCCAAGACCGGTTTCATTCTGTTCGCGTTTATGTGGATTCGCGGGACACTGCCGCGCTTCCGCTATGACCAACTGATGGGCTTCACGTGGAAGTTCCTTTTTCCGATCGCCATGCTGAATCTGCTGGTGACCAGTTTCATGGTTGCCTGGTTAGGGTAAATGGACGTCATTCTCTTCCTGATCTTCGCGATTATCGCGGTGGTAGCGGCCATCAACGTGGTCGTGCAGACGCATCCCATTTCGAGCGCCGTGTCACTCATCGGCGTGATGGGCGCGCTGGCGGTTCTCTATCTGCTGCTGGGCGCCGAATTCATTGCCGCGGCGCAGGTGATCGTTTATGCGGGCGCGGTCATGGTGCTGTTCATCTTCGTGATCATGCTGCTCAACGCCGGGGCGGAAGCCAAGCGCGGCCGCTCTTATATGGTGCAAGTGCTGGGCGTGCCGCTGCTGATTGCGCTGCTGGGCCTGCTGGCGTTTTTCGTCGAGCGCCTCTTCCCCCAAAACGTTTCCGTGCATTTCGGCGGCTTCACGGGCGGCAACGCGAAGGCGGTTGGCCAAGCGCTGTTTACTACCTACCTGCTGCCCTTTGAAGTGGTCTCGCTGTTGATCCTGATCGCAATCCTGGGCGCCATCGTTCTGGCGCGAAAGGAAATGGACTAGATGATGACGGCCGTTCCGATTTCCTGGTATCTCACTCTGAGCGCCATTCTCTTCGTGCTGGGCGTGGCCGGGTTTCTGTTCCGCCACAGCATCATCACGGTGTTCATGTCGATTGAGCTGATGCTCAATGCCGTGAACCTGAGTTTCGTCACGTTCTCCTACCAGTACAAACAGGTGAACGGCCACCTGTTCACGTTCTTCGTTATGGTGGTGGCGGCGGCGGAAGCAGCCGTGGGACTGGCCATCATTCTGACGGTGTTCAAGAATCGCTCGACGCTGAATATTGATGAAGTGGATTCGATGAAGAACTAAGAATATGATCACCGCAGAGACGCCGAGACGCAGAGTTCTAAGAATAAGAGCGCCGGAGAAGGTTGGGAACGACGTCCGCTTTGTCGGGTTGGCGCGCAGAGGGAGCAGAGGGAACAAGTGCTCGACCAAGGTTTCCGTTGAAGATCGCCAGAAGAAACCGAACCCGTTGCAAAGATCTGTTCCACCACTTGTTCCCTCTGCTCCCTCTGCGCGCCAACCTCATGGAACAATGAAGGCCCACAAACGCTGTAGGCCCGCCGAAGCCCTAATGTATTCTCTGCGTCTCTGCGTCTCTGCGGTGAACATCTAATGCAACTCTGGCTCATACCTCTCCTCCCGTTCGCCGGCTTCGTGATCAACGGCGTCTTCGGCAGACGCTTTTCCAAAGCGTTGGTGAATCTCTTCGCCATCGGCAGCGTGGTCCTTTCGTTTGCCTGGGTGCTCAAGACCATCTTCGGCCTGGGCGATCTGAACGCCCCCTACATCGAGCACTATTACACCTGGATCCAGAGCGGCGCGTTTAACGTCGGCGTCGATTTCGCGGTGGACCGGCTCACCGTCGTCATGCTGCTGGTGGTCACCGGCATCGGTTCGCTGATCCACATCTACTCCATCGGCTACATGGCGCACGAGCATGGGCCGCACTACGGCGGATACTACCGGTTTTTCGCGTACCTGAACCTGTTCATGTTCTTCATGCTGGTGCTGGTGCTGGCGCAGAATTTCCTGGTGCTGTTTGTGGGCTGGGAAGGCGTGGGGTTGTGCAGCTACCTGCTCATTGGGTTTTACTTCGACAAACAGTTCGCCACCAATGCCGGCAACAAGGCGTTCATCGTCAACCGCATTGGCGACTTCGGCTTCTCACTGGCGATGTTCTATATCGTCAAGACGTTCGGTACGCTGGATTTCGGCGCGGTCTTCCAGAAGGCGCCCAGCGCGTCTCAAGACGTTCTTAATGTGATCGGAATCCTGCTGATGGTTGGTGCTGCCGGTAAGTCGGCGCAAATTCCGTTGTATGTGTGGCTCCCCGACGCCATGGCCGGCCCCACGCCAGTGTCCGCGCTGATCCATGCCGCGACCATGGTCACCGCGGGCGTTTATATGACGGCGCGGTCCTGGCCCATCTACACGCACGCGCCTGTGGCCATGGAAGTGATCGCGCTGATCGGCATCGCCACCGCGTTCTTCGCCGCCACCATCGGCATCACGCAGAACGACATCAAGAAAGTCTTCGCCTACTCCACAGTTTCGCAGTTGGGATACATGTTCGTGGGCGTTGGTGTCGGCGCGTTTTCCGCGGGTATCTGGCACCTGGTCACGCATGCTTTCTTCAAGGCTCTGCTCTTCCTCGGTTCCGGCGCCGTAATCCATGCGCTCTCGGGCGAGCAGGACCTGCGCAACATGGGCGGCTTGCGGAAGAAGATTCCCTGGACGTTCTGGACGATGATGTGCGCGGGTGTGGCCATCGCGGGCGTCCCGCCGTTTTCCGGCTTCTATAGCAAAGACGCCATTCTGCTGGCGGCGTATCACCACGCCCCCTGGATGTACTGGCTGGGCACCCTCACTGCCGGCATCACGGCGTTCTATGTATTCCGCGCCATGTTCCTGGCGTTCTTCGGCGAGTACCGCGGCCATGAACATCCACACGAGAACCCGCCGGTGATGATGATCCCGCTGACGATTCTGGCGTTGCTTTCTTTAGGCGGCGGCATACTGTTCAAAGTCCCGACCTTCCTGTCGTCGGTGTTTCCGCCAATCGAAGAAGGCGAAGATTTCACGCTGGTGGCCATCTCTGTGGCGGCGGGCCTCTTGGGAATTTTCATCGCCTACGTGATGTACGTGGCCAAGCCGGCCATGGCCGATTCGCTGGCCGGCAGCATGAAGGGCCTGTACACGCTGGTCTACAACAAGTACTTCGTCGACGAACTCTACGACGCAACGATTGTGAACCCGACTGTGGAAGGTTCCCGCCTCGTACTCTGGAAAGGCATGGACGCTGGATTGATTGACGGAATCGTGAACGGAATCGGAGCCCGCTCGAAGGATGTGGGCGGCGTCTTGCGCCTGCTGCAGTCCGGCAACATCCGCAGCTACGCGGCCTGGGTACTGTTCGGCTCGGTGGTGTTGATCATCGCGATGGGCATGGCGGGAGGCATCCGATGAATCTGTTGAGCGTGGTCTTCTTTCTACCGCTCGTCGGGTTCCTGATCGCGCTGGCGATTCCGCGCTCTTCCGAGCACGGCAGCCGTACTTGGGCCCTCGCCATTTCGCTAGTGATTTTCGTCGTTTCGATCGGCCTGCCGCTCACCTTCGATCGCGGCCTCACGGGTGAACAGTTCAGCATCGATGTGCCATGGATCGCCTCGCCGTCGATCCACTTCTACATCGCAGCGGATGGCGTCAGCCTGTGGCTGGTGCTGCTTTCCACCTTTCTGACGCCCATCTGCGTGCTGATCTCCTGGAACTACATCAAGAACCGCGTTAAGGAGTTCTACGCCTTTCTGCTGTTGCTTGAATTCGGCTTGATCGGCGTGTTCATCGCGCAGGATCTGTTTCTGTTTTACGTATTTTGGGAAGTCTCACTCATCCCCATGTATTTTCTGGTGGGCATCTGGGGTCACGATCGCCGCATCTACGCCGCGGTGAAATTCTTCCTCTACACTTTCGCCGGTTCGGTGCTCATGCTGGTGGCCATCATCTACCTGTACAACCGCGCCGGCACGTTCAGCTACCCCGCCATTCTGCAGATGCTATCGAGCGGCCGGCTGATGTTTGCCCCCGGCGAGCAATTGCTCCTGTTCCTGGCGTTCTTCGTCGCGTTCGCCATCAAGGTACCTCTGTTCCCGCTGCACACCTGGCTCCCCGACGCGCACGTGGAAGCGCCGTCGGCCGGTTCTGTGATGCTCGCCTCCGTCATGCTGAAGATGGGGACGTTCGGAATCCTGCACTACTGCCTGCCCCTGTTTCCCAGTGCCGCGCGAACCTGCGCGCCGTGGATCGTGGTGCTGGCCATCATCGGGATTGTCTACGGAGCTTTGGTTTCCCTGGTGCAGCCTAATATGAAGAAGCTGGTGGCGTACTCGTCGGTAAGCCATCTGGGGTTCGTCGTACTGGGCATCTTTTCCTTCACGCAACTGGGCCTCGATGGCGCGGTGTACCAGATGCTGAACCACGGAATCTCGACGGGCGCGCTGTTCGTTCTAGTGGGCCTGTTATACGAGCGCAATCATTCGCTGGCCATCGCCGATTATGGCGGTGTTGCAACCGCGGCTCCCTGGCTTTCCACGGTATTTCTGATCACCACGCTGGCCAGCATCGGCCTGCCCACGCTCAACAATTTCGTTGGCGAGTTCATGGTTCTGCAGGGCACCGCGATTACCAACTTTACGTGGACGGTCTTCGCGTCCCTAGGGGTTATTCTCTCCGCCTGCTACATGCTGTGGCTCTACCAGCGCGTCTTCTACGGCGAGGTGAGTGAGAACGTCCGCCGCCATATCCCCGACCTGAACCCGCGCGAATGGGCCGTGGTAATCCCGCTGATCGCCATGATGGTGTGGATGGGCGTCTACCCGCAGAGCTTCCTTCCGCCGGTGAGCAAGGCCACGGCGCGCGTGCTCGATCAAACCCAGGTGAACGTGCCATTCCGGGTCGAGTTGCCGCGCAAAGTGGAGGTGGCTCGTGCCCACTAGCGCGATCTTCAACGCCGGCGACATGATCCGGTTTCTGCCGGAGATCATTCTCACGGTGATGGGCACGTTCTTAATGGTGCTTGATCCGCTGCTCAATCGCCGCTCTTCGAGCGTGTTCGGCATGCTGAGCCTGTTTGCCCTGGTTGCGGCGCTGGCGGGTTCGGTATTGGCCTACTCGCAAGCCGGCCCGGCGTTCGGCGGCATGCTGATCGTGGATGGCTTCGCTACGTTCTTCCGCGTACTGGTAATCGTGGTGGGGATCCTGACCATTCTCCCGTCCTTCGGCTTTCTGGCCCGGCAGGATGCGGAGACCAGCGAGTATCATGCGCTGCTGCTGTTCTCGATCGCCGGCCAGTGTGTGATGGTTTCCGCCAACGAGTTGATCATGATCTTCATCGGCCTGGAGATCTCTTCGATCGCGAGCTATGTGCTGGCCGGGTATTTGCGCGACGACAAGCGCGCCAACGAAGCCTCGCTGAAGTATTTCCTGCTGGGCTCATTCGCCACGGGCTTTTTCCTGTATGGCGTGGCGCTCATCTACGGCGCCACCGGAAGTGTCAACCTGTCGGCGGTGCGGGCCGCGGTTACGAGCGTGAATGCGCCTTCCCCGGCTTTCGTCGGCGTGGCTGCGGCGCTCATGTTTGTAGGGCTCGCGTTCAAGGTGTCAGCCTCTCCGTTCCAGATCTGGGCGCCGGACGTCTACCAGGGCGCACCCACGCCGGTGTCCGGTTTTCTTTCGGCGGGCCCGAAAGCGGCGGCGTTTGCGATTTTCCTGCGCATCTTTATGACGGCCCTGGAGCCGCTCGGCAACAGTTGGGTGCCCCTGGTTTGGGTCTCGGCGCTCCTCTCGATGACCATCGGAAACTTCGCCGCGCTCCTGCAATCCAACGTCAAACGCCTGCTAGCCTACAGTTCCATCGCACATGCCGGCTACGTGATGGTGGCGCTGACGGCGCGCTCCGAAATTGGTACCGCGGCGGCCATGTTCTACCTGGCGGCATATGCCTTCATGAACATCGGAGCGTTCGCAGTGGTGAGCCATCTGTCCGGCCGGGGCGAACGCTATCAGAGCGTGGACGATTTTGCAGGCCTCGCCCAGAAGCAGCCGATGACGGCCGCTATGCTAACGATTTTCCTGCTTTCGCTGATCGGGGTACCGCTCACTGGAGGCTTCTTCGGTAAGTTTTACATCTTCAAAGCCGCCCTGGAATCGCACCTGGTTTGGCTGACGGTGCTAGGCCTGCTCAACAGCGCGGTGGCGGCGTATTACTACCTGCGCATCCTGGTGATGATGTACATGCACGAACCGAGTGAAGCCGCGACGAATGCCGAACCCCTGTCACCCGGCCTGAGCGCTGCGCTGATTCTGCCGGCCCTCGGGACGCTGTTTTTGGGCATTTTCCCCTCGTGGGTGCTGGACTTCGCAGGGAAATCTTCGAATCTGGTGAAGTAAAACACACACGACCTTGGGCAGAGATCCCTACATTGTTAGCGAACACTCCCGATTCCACAGATAATCGTTAGCGTTCGCACGGAGCTCGCTATTGATGGCAGCCTCAGTGCTCTCAATAAGGGAGGAGGCTGCTTCCATGACTTCTACGAACCTTATAGATTGCAGGACTCTGGCTCAAGGGTCTCTGATCGACGTGGAGACTAAGAGCCGCCACTACCGGATCGAATGTCTAGCTGGAAACTCGATCCGCATTTCGGGCCATCCCGATTATTGCCCCAATCCGGTGGCGGCGCAGTTGCAGGGCTCTGTCGATGAGAACGGCCGCTTAGGATCGGGAGTCATCGGACGCGGGATGCGTCTTGTTGTGCTTTTGAAGAATGAGAACCGTCCGATTACGACCTCGAAAGTGTTGAATGTTAGCGTCGACGAGGCTAAGCTCGACCGCTGAGCTACTGTGATTGCGCCGTCAGTTCCCGCGCCTTCGCCTGGTCTTCCGCCGCGCCCGTCTTTGTCCCCCGAGGCTCGCCGTGCGGCCGCGCGGTTCACATACGCGTTCGCGTATCCCGGAAAGAACTTGAGGGCTCGGTCAAAATCGGCGATCGCTTCTCCGTACTGCTTCAGTCGATAGTGCGCGAACCCCCGAGCGTTGTAAGCCTGCGCCAGCACCGGGTCGAGTTTCAGCGCTTCGGTGAGTTGCTTGATGGCTTCCGCGTAGTGCTCTTCCTGTAGAAGTTTGCGGCCGCGCGTGTGATAGGTGGATGCGTCGGCGGCTTCTTCGACCGGTGCTTTGATCGGCGCCGGAGCGGCGACCGCTGCGGCAGGCGGCGCGGCGGCGGATGTGTCCGGCAAGTGCAGAGATTCGGTCTCGGGCGCCGTCTCTTTGGCGCGCGCTTGCGCGATGATTTCGTCCACCTTGGCTTTGGCGGCGGCGGCCAGCCTCTTCGTGTCTTCGTTGGCCGGGTCGAGTCGCTGCGCCTGCTCCAGGTCGGCCAGCGCTTCATCGAAGCGGCCCAGCATGTAGTACGCGTTGCCTCGCGCTTCCCATGCCATGGCGTAGCTGGGGTTTAGGCCGATGGCCGCGCTGCGGTCGGCCAACCCCTTGTCGTGCTGCCCGAGCAAATGATACGAACCGCCGCGCGCTACATACGCTTCGGCGTTCTTAGGATCGAGTTGCACGGCCTGGTCCCGGTCCGCCAGTGACTCGGCGTATTTCTGCATCCGCGTGTAGATTGTGCCACGGGCCAGGAAGAGCCGCGCATCTTTGGGATCGCGCTGGATGGCCTCGCTGAAATCGGCCAATGCGCCGTCATAGTCGGCCAGCCGTTCCTTGACGGCACCCCGCACACGGTAGGCGCGCACGTCGGCAGTATTGCGCTCCAGAGCGGCATTCAGGTCTTTGAGGGCGCGTTCGTTATCACCAATCCCCGTGTAAGCCAGGGCGCGTTCCACGAAGACTTCCTCGTAGTCCGGCTTGCGGCTGATGCACAGGTCGAAATCGTCGATGGCGTCGCGGTATTGGCCCAGGGCTGCCCGCGCCATGCCGCGGCCCTTGTACGGCTCCGGACTATCGAGCCGCAATTTGATCGCTTCGGTAAAATCCGGGATGGCCTTATCGTACTGACCCAGGGCGGCGTGAGCTGACCCGCGCGCGTTGAAGATCTCCGTGCGGCGCAGTTCCAGGTTGATGGCCGTGTCGAAATCATGGATAGCGCGCTCGTGCTGCTTCTGGGAAAGGAAGTAATTTCCACGCGCGGCGTAGCCTTGGGCATCCGCGGGTTGCAGCTCGACTGCGAGTTCCAGGTCGAGCAGGGCCTTAGCGGGATCGCCGGCTGCCAGGTAGTCGTTCCCGCGCGCGCGCAGTGCGGCCGCGTTCGAGTTGTCGGCTTGGTACGCTTCGGTATAAGCGGCGATGGCCTCGTCGCGATGGCCGAGTTCGTCCGCGCGGCGTCCGCGTTCGAAGGCCGCCTGCGATTTTTTTCGGTCGGGCTTCGCCTCCGCGCCGTGAGCCGCGAACAACCAGGAGGAAGCCCCGGCGAGCAGCAGCAGCCGCGCCAGGCGGGCGAGTGAAGTACACATCGACTTTCACACATAGTGTACACTCGGAAACCGGGAAAACATGGGCCAGGAACCATTTGATAAACCTCGGTTAGCAATCAACCGGGTTTACACACGGCGTGGCGACCAGGGGGAGACCAGCCTGGCGGGAGGGCAGCGCGTGGCCAAGGATGGGCCCCGCATCGAAGCCTATGGGACCATTGACGAATTGAACTCGTTTTTGGGTGTGGCCCGAGCCACGGCCGTCCAGGCCGCGGCTGCCGAACCCCGGCTCGCGGAACTGGCAGCCATCCTGCTGCGTGTGCAACACGAGTTGTTCAATCTAGGGTCGATCCTGGCGACGCTGCCCGAGGATGTGCACCCCAAGCAGGCCCGCGTGACCGATGCAGAAATCGCGCAACTGGAACGCGAGATCGATCGTATGAACGAGCCGCTGCCGCCCCTTCGTTCGTTCGTGCTGGCGGGCGGCAGCCGCCTGGACGCCGAGTTGCACGTTTGCCGCACGGTGTGCCGCCGGGCCGAGCGCGCCTGCGTCGCACTCAGCCGCATCGAGAGCATCCCACCCCAGGCGGTCAGCTATTTGAACCGTTTGAGCGATGCGCTTTTCGTGTGGAGCCGCTGGGCGAGCTTCGTAACCGGCGCCGGCGAAACGCTGTGGGAGCCGAACCAGTCGGCCTCGGGGCTGGAACGGTAACGGAAGGAATCGTGCGATGTCTTGGGAAGAAGAAGGCAACACCGACCTTGATATCGTGATCCAAACAGGTATTACCAATCCAATTGGTATCGCGTTGGCAGAAAGTCTATTGGAGGAAGCCGAGATACCTTTCTTCGCCATGGACCGGAATGTCGCCGCGCGTCAGGAAAGCGGCAATTTTCTTGGTTGGTGGAACGTCCGCGTATCGAGAGAGCGGGAAGCGGAGGCCCGTGAAATTTTGCGCAATGTGGAGGATGCCCAATAGACGGGATCTGAACCGACGCCGCTGGGCGAGCTTCGTAACCGGCGCCGACGAAACGCTGCGGGAGCCAAACCGATCGGCCTTGGGGCGGGAACGGTAACGGCCATGTGGGCGCCCGAGGATTACGATACCGGCTTTGTCTGTGAAGCATGTGGCAAGTGGTATGCCGACAATGACGTGAAGCATTGGGATACGAAGTGGAGCGAGCCTGACGCCAATGGAGAGCCGTGGCTTCTGGAGATTATTCATTGGTGCCCGTTGTGTGGAGAGCGTCGCAGCTACGTGCCGAATGAAACTGTTCTTCGAGGACAATGGCTCGGAAAGCCGTGACATCGAGTCGGGGTACCTACCAGGACAACCCAGAATGGGACAGTGCGCCAGCCTGCAATTCCCTCTGCTCCCTCCGCGCGCCAACCTCGTGGAACACCGTCCGCCCGCAAACCCCACGACTCTGCCGCCGCCCTAGTTTTTCTCAGCGTCTCTGCGTCTCGGCGGTGAACTCTTACCGTTCCGCGATATCATGAGCTTTAAGCATGGCGTTGATCGCCGTTTCGGGCCATCCGGGGTGCCGCTTTGAAGAAGTCGCGCGGCTGACTTCGCAGCGGCTGGGTTTCGAGCTGTTGACTCAATCGCGCATCCGCGTGCTGACAGAGGAGGAGTTCGGCGCAGGTGCGCAGATTCCCGATAAGGCTTATCCCAACCTGGTCACCTCCATCCTGGCGCGGCTCGCAACCGAACATCACCTGGTCTACTGCGCGGTCGGGGGAGAACTGCAATCGCGGAATTTCCCCGGCGCTCTGCGCATCCACGTGGTGGCGCCGGAGAACGTGCGCGTCGGCAACCTGATGCTTGACCACCGCCTGGAGCGGCCGGCTGCCCGTCAACTGCTGCTCGAAATGGAGGCCGCGGAGCGCTCGGCGCGCAAGGCGAAGATTGGCAAGACCAAGGCGACTGCCGACCTCTTCGATCTGGTTCTGAACGCCGAATCGCTGACCACCGAACAGATGGCCGAATTAATTGCCACTACGGCGCAGACCGTAGGTCTCCAGGAAAAGGGATATCTTTCCGCCGCGACGGAAATGCAGCTTCAGTTCCAGATGCGCCTGGGGCTGGCACGACACGGGATCGTGCCGCCCGACAAGATTACGCTGCGGAAAAAGCTCTTCGCCAACGCCAGCGAAGAGATGTTCGCGAACCTGCTGGACTTTTACCGCATCGCGTGGGAGTATGAGCCGCGCAGCTTTCCCGTGCAATACGATCGCGAGGGCAACGTCCACGAAGCCTTCACGCCCGATTTCTACCTCCCGGAGTTCGATCTTTACGTGGAATTGACGACCATGAAGCAGTCCCTCGTTACCAAGAAGAACCGCAAGGTGCGCCTGCTGCGGGAACTCTATCCGCATCTGAACATACAGGTGTTCTATCAGAAGGATTTTGAAAACCTGGTGTTCAAATACGGCCTGGCGGCACGGCCGGTGCAGGCATGAGCACGGTTACGATCCCCGGCGTGGAGCGCGTGCTGTTCACCGAGGAACAAATTGAGAACCGGATCCGCGAAGTGGCGGCCGAGATTTCGCGGAACTATGAGGGTCGCGCGATCAAACTGGTGGGCGTGCTGAAGGGCTCTATCTTCTTTCTGACAGCGCTGGCCCGCCATATCGAAGTTCCGCTCAAAATCGACTTCCTGGGGATTTCGAGTTTTTCCAACAAGACCGGCGCACCGGGCGTGGTGCGTATCGCCAAAGACCTGGATGACGGCATCGAAGGCGAGGATGTGCTGCTGGTTGAGGATATCGTCGACACCGGGTTCACTCTCCGCTATTTGCTCCAGACGCTCTCTGGCCGCGCCCCCAACTCCCTTTCCGTATGCACGTTCCTCGATCGCAACTCGCGCCGGATTGTGCAGGTTCCGGTGGATTACCGCTGCTTCGAGATCCCGGACCGCTTTGTGGTGGGCTTCGGTTTGGACTACAACCAGCTTTATCGTAATCTGGCGTACGTGGCGGTGATGAAACCTTAAGAAGTTGTCAGTTTTCAGTTGTCAGTAGTCAGCTTCACAACTCCCATTGGCGGCTCGCGACTGAAAACTGAGAACTGAGAACTGAAAACTCTCTTCGCCAGCTATTGTCATCCGCAGCGTGCGGGGCTAAGATTAAAGAGGATTCAGGAGAATAGGAGCGCAACGTATGCGATCCCGGATTTTGTGTATTTCCGGGCATCCCGACGATGCCCGCAGACTTTCCGAAATGCTGCACGCCCTTCCGCTGGTTCTGGACCAGGTCGGTTCTGTGCAGCAGGCCCGCGCCCAGCTTCAAGTGCATGAGTATGACGCAGTTCTGACCGAAGCCACGCTTCCCGATGGCAAATGGCTCGACGTATTGCACCTGGTTCGCGAGAGCCCCCGGGAGATGGCCGTGATTGTTACGGACCCCAAGGCCGACACCCGCCTGTGGGCGGAGATCCTCAATCTGGGCGCCTTCGATTTGCTCACGCAACCGTATCACGAGCCGGAAGTAAGGCGTATTCTTTATAACGCCTGTTCGCGGTTCGAATCCGCAGCCGCTGCTGCGGTATAGTGTCGGGCGATCCTGCGGCCGCACGCGTTAAGTGCGTCCCTCTGGCATACTGATCCTTGGACTCTTTCCTGTTGCGCGCTGCCCGCTGGCTCGCGTTCGGATCTTCTACGGCGATTCTTCTCGGGATCGCGCCATCGCAGATCCTGTTGGCGCTGGCTCTCGCCGCGCTGATGTTATCTGGCGAAAAGCTGCGATTGCCCCCGATCAAACTGCCTCTGGGGCTTTTTCTTCTATTGACCGTGATCGCCGTCATCTTTTCGGATAACCCGGCTGCCGGGCTCCCACAGATCCGCAAAATCTACGTATTTTTTCAGCTGTTAGTAGTTTTCTCGCTCCTGCGCGATCTGAAGTTTATTCGCTGGCTGGTTCTGACATGGGCTGGACTGGCCAGTATCAGCGCCATTCGCAGTTTCGTCCAGTTCGCCGGAAAGGTGCAGCAAGCGCATGCCGCGGGCAAGGACTTTTACACGTACTACGTGGGTGAGCGCGTTACCGGCTTCATGAGCCACTGGGCCACTTTTTCCTCCCAGGAGATGTTCGTACTCCTTATGCTGGGTTCGTTCCTGTTTTTCTCTCCGGAAGCCCTGCGCCGAACCTGGTTGTGGCTGCTGTGCGGCGCTTTAATGTTAGTTGGGCTGGTCTTGGGAGAAATGAGAGGCGTGTGGATCGCGACCTTCGCGGGCGGCCTCTACCTCCTCTGGTTTTGGCGGCGCTGGCTGGTTTTGCTCTTGCCGGTGGTAGTCGCTGCCGGCTTCTTCCTCGCTCCCAATGCCATCCGCGAGCGCTTCACGTCCATCCTGCGCCCCAGTCGCCTCGACTCCAATCAGTTTCGTATCGTCACATGGCGCACCGGATTGCGCATGATCGAAGCGCATCCGGTGTTGGGCCTCGGTCCGGAGATGCCGCGGATTGAGTTCGACCGGTACGTGCCGGCGGACATCCCGCGGCCGCTGCCCGAGGGCTCCTACATTCATTTGCACAACCTGTACCTGCACTACGCGGCCGAGCGGGGCATTCCGACCCTGCTGGTGTTTTTGTGGCTGATCGGCAAAATTCTGTGGGATTTCTGGCGAGGCGTGCAGACCCTGCCACCGGGCCGCCAGGAACGCCGGTTTCTGCTGCACGGCGCCATTGCCGCGGTACTGGGCATCCTGGTGGACGGGTTTGCCAACGTCAACCTCGGCGATAGCGAAATTCTGACCATGTTCCTGGTCATCGTGGCCGCGGGATACCTGGCATTGGAGAAGGATGTGGCACCTGTTTTGAAGACAGAGGCCGCAACCGTTTAGACCGCTCCCTTTGGTCACGGCTCAGGAATGCACCGGCGGCAAAGACCGCCGGCGTTACGTAACGCTGGCGATCCTTGTCGCCGGCTGTTCTCGTTCAAGCTTGCAGGTTTGCCATCTCCGCGCGCCATTCGGCGGGCGACGGCACGGCGTGGGGAACCCGGGCGCAGTTCAATTTATAAAGCATCTTCGAGAACCCTTTCACCTGGCGGCCTCCCGCTACCAGCGGAATCAGCCGTGCTGCTTGCCGCGCCAGCCGTTCCCGCCCGGTGCGAAATCGTTTCCCATCGGACGGCCGATACTGCGCCCACCCGATCGTGTGAAAGAAAGCAGCCGGCCCGAACCGGTCTGAGCGGAGGATATCCTCCACGAAGACTCGGATGGGACCTTCGAACTCGTGCAGTGTGTCGTGCAGTGCGACGATGCCGCCTTCCATCAGATGGGGAAAGAACAGATCGAAATCTTCTTTCGCGCCCGCGTAGGTGTGGTCGCCGTCGATCCACAGCAGCCGAATGGGCCGGTCCCAGCCGACAGCCACCTCTCGGGAGGGAGCACGGTGCACTTCCACCTGCTGCTCGATGCCAGTGCTGCGCAGCGTTTGGAGAAAGTCGTCGAAGGATGATGCTTTCCCGTGGAGCATGGGGTCTGTGACGGAGGGAGCCGTGTGCGGATCGATACTGATCACTCGGCCGAACCCGCAAGCGGCGGCGATCGACGCCAGTGCCACGGTCGATTTGCCCTTGAAGCTTCCAATCTCAACGGTCACGCCTCCGGGCGGCGCGCTCCCCGCCAATAATCCGAGAGCGCGGAACTCGAGTTCCCCGATATATCCTGGGACGTCGCGGGCCCGCTGCCAGGCTTCATCCAGGACAGTCTCGAGATTTGCGGGCAAGTTATTTTTCTCTACCAATCATAGATCCTATAATGGTTTCACCGAAGGGAGAAACTTTGTCCGCAGCCACCGACACTTTCGTACAGCAGAATCGCGGCCGTCTCCTAGAAGAGTTGAAAGAGTTCGTGCGCATCCCGAGCGTGAGCACGCTCCCCGAACACCGGCCGGACATCGACCGGGCGGCCTCCTTTGTAGCCCAGAGTTTGCGCAAGGCAGGACTGGAGAACGTGGAAGTAATTCCCACCGAAAAGCATCCGCTGATTTATGCGGATTGGATGCATGCGCCCGGAAAGCCCACGGTCCTGTGCTATGGGCACTACGACGTGCAGCCGGCCGATCCGGTCGAGCTGTGGAAAAGCCCGCCCTTCGAGCCTTCCGAGCGTGACGGCAATCTCTACGCCCGCGGCACGGCCGATGACAAAGGCCAGATGTACATGCACATCAAGGCCGTGGAGGCTTTACAAGCGGTCAATGGCACGCTGCCCCTGAACTTGAAATTCCTGATCGAGGGTGAGGAAGAGGTCGGCGGGGCATCCATAGCCAAGTATGTGGCCGAGAACCCAGAAAAGCTGCGCGCCGATGTGGCGCTGGTTTCCGACACGGCAATGTACGCCGAAGGCACGCCCACGCTGTGTGTGGGACTGCGCGGCTTGATCTACGCCGAGATCGAAGCCAGCGGGCCGATGCGCGATCTGCATTCCGGTCTCTATGGCGGCGCAGCGTCCAACGCGGTCTACGGCCTGATCGAACTGCTGGCCAAAGCCAAGGATGCGGACGGCGTGGTCCAGATCCCGGGCATATACGACGCGGTGGAAGAGCCCGCGCCCGCCGAACTCCAAAGTTGGAGCAGCCTGCCATTTAGCGAAAAGGATTTCCTGGAGAAGGAAGTGGGGTCCACAGAACTTACTGGAGAGAAGGGGCGTTCGGTTTTGGAGAGGATCTGGTCGCGGCCTACTTTCGAAGTGCATGGGATCGCCGGCGGTTTCACCAGTGCCGGGGCCAAGACTGTGATTCCCGCTACGGCCACTGCTAAAGTGAGCTTCCGCCTCGTTCCGCGGCAGGATCCCGATAGAGTAGTGCAGGCCTTCGAAGAGTGGGTCCGAAAGAATACGCCCAGAGGTATCCGGACTAAAGTTCGCATACTTAGCGCATCGCCGGGGCTGGTGGTAAACCCGGAGCATCCCGCGATTCGCGTGGCGGCGCAGGCATTTAGCGACGTGTTCGGCAAACCAACGGTGTTCATCCGCTCCGGAGGTTCGATCCCGGTGGTGGGCGACTTCGCCAACCATTTGGGCATTCCCACGGTGTTGATGGGCTTTGGTCTGCCCGATGACGGCCTGCACTCGCCCAACGAAAAATACAAGGTGGAGAACTATTACAAGGGGATCATGACGATTGCTCAGTTCTTCGAGCAATATGGAAAGTGACTACCAGCGGCGCCGCAGTGTGAACAGAAAAATCGCCAGGAGGGTAATCGCCGTGGCAAAGGTGCCGGCCACCATGTAGTCGAAGGCGTGGCGCTCTCCAGGGATAACCCAAAGCAGTATACCGATTAGAGCAGCGAATATTACGACGAGTCCGGCGATCAGGATAACTGGGGGCTTGATCTCCACCGTCACGCCTCCAATTGTAGAGCGAGTCAGTACCAGTAGTTCTGGTAAATTAGTGAGCAAGTGTGTACCAGGGTTCCATAACCAGAGTTAGCATCGCGGGGGTCCTATTCCTGTTTCTGGCCTCCTGCCAACGCGGTCCCGAGCGGCTGCCACCCATTGGCGAAGCATTTGTGGGTCCGGCGCTACTCAAAATTCGCAGTGACATACCGCTGCAGTCGGCTGTAGTGGCGACGGTCAAACATGGCGACCGGCTGGAGATCGTCCAACGTCGCCGGCGCTTCTTTCGCGTGCGCACCAGCTCGGGAGCCGAGGGCTGGACCGATGAGCGGCAATTGCTCGCCGCCGAAGATATGCAGCGCTTGAAGGACCTGGCGGTTCGGGCCGCCAAGATGGTGGCTCAGGGCCAGGCCACCTCGTTCGGCATTCTCAACGTGCATACCCAGCCGGCCCGCCAATCGCCCAGCTTCCTCCAGGTGAAAGAGGGCGAGAAGGTGGATGTGCTGGAGCACGTGACCTCGCCGCGGGCTGACTTGCCGCGCAAGCCTCTGCTGCCGCCGCCTCCGCCGAAGAAGCCCGCTGAGAAGAAGCCCCCGAAAGAGGTCAAGTATCCTCCGCTGGCCGCGATCCCTAAACCACCCGGACCACCTGCGAATTGGCTCGATCTATCCAAGAGAGAACCCGCTGAGGCTGATGAAGAACCCTTGCCGGACGAGACGCCCGCCAAGGACGAGACGCCGCAGAAGATCGACAAGCCGGTGCCCACCGACGATTGGAGTCTCATCCGCGACGGCAGCGGGCAGTCCGGGTGGGTGCTGACCCGGCGACTGGCGATGGCCATTCCCGACGAGGTGGCGCAATATGCCGAAGGGCGGAGAATCGTCTCGTATTTCGCTCTCGGCGAGGTGGAGGACGGAGACCAGAAAAAACACAACTGGCTTTGGACAACCATTGCTGATGGTGCGTATCCTTACGATTTCGACAGCTTCCGCGTGTTTATCTGGAGCCTGCGGCGGCACCGCTATGAGACTGCTTATATCGAGCGGAACATCCACGGCTACGCGCCCGTAGTTATCCACGATGTGGAACTGGCTGCGCCGCGCGGAAAGGATGCGGCGGCGGCGGCTAAGTATCCTGGGTTCTCGATTTGCCTCGAAAAGAAAGACGGCCTGCGGTATCGGCGCAGCTATGCTTTCTTGACGAACGTGGTGCGTTCCGCTGGCGAACAATCGTGCGAGCCGCCGCCCCAAGAGAACGTGGTGGCCCAGGCCCCTTTGCCCGCCGGAGGGCCCGAGCAGCCTGCTAAAGAGGGTCTCGTCAAACGGCTTCGCAATCGATGGCGTGCGCTCACGCGGCGCTGGTTTGGCGGGTAAGAACCGCTGCCGGAGCAACGTTGCAGCGATCCATCAGTTATGCCTACAATGGGTGAAAGTCGGACAATTTGATCCAACTGTGCCGTGCTGCTCCGAGGCAACGGCCAATCAATTCTCATCGAAGGATGGCATCCCGTGGAAGCTGTCAACCGCAAACTTATTCGTCCGTCTCTTAACGAAATTAAGGAACAGATTACGCCTCCGCGGCGCGGGCCCCAGCAGAAGAAGCCTGTTCCACCGGATCAAACTAACGCTGAGAATTTTTACTATGTGAAGCAGATGCAGGCGAAGACGCCGATGGTGTTCGTTTTGCGGGACGGCGAAACGCTGCATGGGACCATCGAGTGGTATGACAAGTGCTGCCTCAAAGTGAATCGTAACGGCGAACCGAATATTCTGCTATACAAGCCCTGCATCAAATATATGTACAAGGAAGCCTAGCCGGCCGTTTCGCCGGGAGTCCGGTTGCTGTGGGCCAGACGGTATTCGCGGCGTTCTCCTGCCTCACGATAGCGGCGCTGTTCCTCTTCCGTTTCAGGTATCACCGGCACAATCGTAGTGGGCTTTCGGTTCTGATCCAACGCCACAAAAGTCAGATAGGCGGAGCAGGTGTGTAGACGCCGTCCGGTCAGGAGATTCTCCGTGGTCACCTTGACACCGATCTCCATGGACGTGCGAAACACGCGGTTCACGGATGACCGCAGCACGATCAATTCCCCGCTGTGCACAGGGTGGAGGAACTGGAGACTGTCCACCGAAAGTGTGACTACTGGCAGGCGTGCGTGGCGTATCGCAGCCAGTGCGGCGGCCAGATCCACCAGGTGCATGACCTTGCCGCCCAGTACGTTGCCAAGTGCGTTCACGTCGTTGGGGAGCGCCAATTCCGAATATTCCGAGAGGGATTCCCGTACCGGTTTTCCGTGAGTCATAGGTTTTGAGATGCCGCTCAGCGCACGAAAGCTTCGGTTCTGCGCCGCAGGTAGCTTTGCACGTAGGCCTGCGCCTGGCGGCAAAAGGTCTCGTCGGAGTGCGGTGGAAGAAACGTGCTGTCGGCGAGCGAATACTGCAAAGCGCCATGCGCGAATGGATGATGATCGCGCTCCTGGACGTAGTAGAGTCCCAGGGAAGCGCCATCGTCGCTGGAAATCGTGAAGCGGACCGCATCGGGGCCGGTATCGTTTTGCGGAAAGTGGTCGCAGCGGCCGCGCGCATATCCGAAGTAACACAGGGGACGGAGCTCGGTTTCCTCCGGCTGCCGCGGCGAGTTCGGAGCAGCGCGGCAAAAGCCGGTCCACGCATCGCCCAGCGGCAGAATGGCGGACGGCGGGCCGACTCCCGTGTGCCGCTCCACGGGGTAGAAATAGGGGCAGGCCATTTCGGAGGTATAGTAGCACAAGCATGGCGACGACCCGGCTGGAAGTGCTCAAGAGCATGGTGGAGCAGAACCCGCGCGATAGTTTCTCGCGTTACGGACTGGCAATGGAATACCGCAATCGCGGGGATCTGGAAGCGGCCATGGGCGAGTTCCGAGCCTTGATGACCGCCGATCCGGATTATGTGGCTGCATATTTCCACGGCGGGCAAACGCTGGAGAAACTCGGCCGCGTTGAAGAGGCGCGCGGAGTCTACCAGAACGGCGTGGAAGCGGCCACGCGCAAAGGCGATCTTCACGGGCGCAGCGAAATGCAAGCCGCGCTCGATATGCTCGGCTAGCGGAAGCGTGTAGAATGGTAAGGTTCGGGCCGTGGCGCAGCCTGGCTAGCGCGCTTGCTTGGGGTGCAAGAGGTCCCGAGTTCAAATCTCGGCGGCCCGACCAACTAAACCCTTCAAAATCAATACCTCGTTACCCTGAACAAAGATCTCAGAAAGGGGATTGTGCACAAAAATGTTGTCCGCATTGTGCGTGGATTTTCGCGCTGGTTGCATGGTATAAGCTCGCCCTGGGACAATCACTCGACTCGTTGTTTCGCAAACACGGGAATCGATTTCTCGATCACAGAGGTTTAACGATGCGAAAACATTATCGCTTGTTCCTTTCGTTGCTGTTTCCAGCCTGTTTAGTCCTCAGCGGATATGCCGTCCTCAAGGCTCAGCAAAGCACTTCTTCGACGGCCAAGGCGAAGCACTGGTCTGATGCAGCCACCTGGCCTGACAAGAAGGTGCCAGGCAAAGACGCCGTTGTCACCATTGACAAGGACATGGACGTTGTCCTCGATGTCAGTCCGCCGCCGCTGCACGGTTTAACGATCAACGGCAAACTGAGCTTCGCAGACAACAAAGATCTTGAACTGACCACCGAGTGGATCATGGTGCACGGGGAGTTGGAGGTTGGTAGTGAAGCCGCCCCCCACAAGCGAAATGCGACAATTACCCTTACCAATAACGTCCCGGGTGAAGACATTAACAGCATGGGTGACCGCGGGATCATGCTCATGGGGGGAACCCTGAGCCTGCACGGTACTCAGAAAAACTCCTGGACCAGGCTGACAAAAACAGCCGCTGCGGGCAGCGACACAATCGAAGTGCTGAATGCCGCCGGCTGGAAAAAAGGCGACGCGATTGTTGTCGCGTCAACGGATTTCGATCCCCACCAGGCAGAGCGACGAACCATCTCCCGGATCTCTGGAAACGTGATTACGCTGGACCAAAAACTTCAATACATGCACTACGGTCAAGTCACTTACGGCGTGGATGAGCGTGGTGAAGTCGGCATGCTCACACGCAATATCCTTATCCAGGCTTCACCCGACGCAGAAAAATCATTCAGTGGCGGGCATGTGATGGCGATGGCTGGGTCAAAAATGCAGGTCTCCGGTGTCGAGTTCTTTCGAATGGGTCAGCACGAGAACCTTGCGAGGTATCCGATCCATTGGCATCTGGTTGGCGATGCGCCGGGGCAATATATTGAGAACTCTGCGATTCACGACACCTACAGCCGCTGTGTGACGGTACATGGTACGAACGATGTGCGGGTTGAGAACAATGTGGCGTACAACAACGTCGGTCACTGCTACTTCCTCGAAGATGGCGTTGAACACGGCAACCAGTATGTTCGAAACCTGGGGATCCTGACCAGGTGCAATCCCACCCGACCCTGTAATCCGACCAACGCTCTTAACGGCTCCGGGGCCGGTCAGAATGACACCGACCAGTTGATTCCTTCCGACAACACGGCGTCCACATTCTGGATCACGAACCCCGACAATGCGTACCGCGGTAATGTGTCCGCAGGGTCTGAGGCAACAGGCTTCTGGATGGCTTTCCCAGAACACCCAACGGGTAAGTTTGAAGGCACGGAGATCAGTGCGAAGACCTGGCCCCGTCGAACGCAACTACGGGAGTTTTCCGGCAACGTCGCCCACTCTGACGTCGACGGGCTGATGTTTGATCGCGGACCCAATGCGCAGGGTAAATTCAACCTTGGCGGGAACACGCATCTGCCCTATACGGATCCCAACGACACCAACAGCGCGAGGCTGGAAACGGTGATCACAGACTTCACCAGCTACAAGAACGGTGGCGCTGCCATTTGGGCCCGTGGCGAGAATCATGTGTTCAAGGGCCTGAAACTGGCCGACAGCGGTATCGGCTACACACATGCGTACCCTGGTGTGGCCCCGTACCACGGCGACTTTACCTCGAAAGTCGAGGACTCCCTGTTCGTGGGCGAAACCGACAATAAGGGCAACCCCAAAACTGAAGCGGAGATCGCTTACGGGCGTAGCATGCCTCGCAAGGACGCGGATTACCCGATCCGTGGCTTCGAATACTACGACTTCACGCACCATCTTGTGAATGACACGTTCGTCAATTTTGTGGACAATGCCACTCGCAAGACCGGAGCGATCTCGTACCTGCTATACACCAGCTTTCCAATCAGCACCAACAACGATGTCCAAGGCCTGAAATTCGAAAACGCCAAGCCGGTGTATTTCCCACCGATAGATCGCCGATGGTCATTCTCCGGTGAATTCGGAAGTTTTGCAGGCTGGAATGGCGCGGTGTTCCACGATATCGACGGCTCGATCGGCGGCGTCCCCGATTCCTATATTGTTATTGACAACGGGATCGCGGACGATGACAAAGCCTGTGAGATCAAGCCTGCCTGGAACGCTGCCGTGTGTAAGGGTGATTTCGGGCGCCTGAATATTGGCGGCGTCGGAGGTTTCGGTGGCGGAGGTTTCGGCGGTCGCGGCGCGGGCCCCGCCAGAGGCGGAACTGCCGGTCCTGTCGCTGCTGCAGGTCCTGGCGGGCCTGGCGCAGCTAGCGGTCCTGGCGCTCCTGCCGGTGGTGGTGGTCCTGGCGCAGCTGCCGGTCCTGGCGGACCCGCGGGTCGAGGCGGCGGTTTCGGCAGAGGAGGCCCTGGGGCTAATATGCCGATCGTTCTCAGCCGCAATGGCAGGGAGTCTACCGTCGGCGGGGACACCACGATTCGCGCCGGTACCGAGATCAAGGCGGTAACCGAAAGGACGCCCCTGTCCATCAGCGTGAGGGAGCTCGACAGCGGCTCCTGGGTTATTCTTGAGCTGCCGGGATTCACCACCGCAACCTCGGGTACGCCGCAAGACAGCCTGGATGCGCTGCGCAGCGCCAGCGAAACCTCGTACTACCGCGGAGAAGGCACACTTTGGGTAAAGCTTGTCTCCAGCGGTGGCGGCGCTCGTGCCGGCGCTGGCGGTCGCAGCGGCAGACCTGGAGAAAGTATCCAGGTCAGCAGGTAAGCTGACCCCTGCTGTATAAGGAAGAGCCCCGGCTTAGGCCGGGGGCTTTCTATCCCGCCGGAGTCGGACCGCCTATACAAAGCGCGCGACATCGCCGAGGTGCGGCACCGTGACCCGAGGAGTCCCAAGGCCGTGCCGAGGTCGAGATCCACTAAGAGGAGGCCAACTCCGGGGCGCGCGTTGGTGTAGGATGTCAACAGGTCGTCCAAACCGGAGGAATCGCATGAATGTCCGCCACCTCGTACCGTCCGTGAGCCGCCGGCTCCTGTCCATGGGATCTCTCATCTTGGTGGCCGGCCTGCAGCAGCCGGTTCACGCGTCAGACGTAGACCTCTCGAAGTTCAGGCGCATCGAGCCGCAGTACATCGCGGCGCTGGGAGACCCCGGGGCCACCTCCGGCAACGGCGCGCAATCATGGGGCCTCTGGAGCCAGGACCCGGGCCCGCGCGGTTGCAAGCTGGACCGCTACGATCAATTGAAGGCGGCCGGCGGCGTGGCGCCGTCACAGTGGAAATTCGACGCTGCGGACTGGTGGCTGGAGGAACACGGCTTGATCATGGAGAAGCCGACCTTTCCGCTGCCTGCTGGGAAATACCTCGTCACGGGCGACCGCAAGGTGACGACCGTGCTGACAATTCAGCCCAAGGACAAGGACGGCAATCAGCGGTGGGAACTCGCCGACGGCGCGACCCTCTACGATGTCACCCATCTCGGATGCCGCTCTGCACGCTACACGCCGGCGACGGCTAACAACTCGTGCTCGCCCTCGAACGTTCGGACCACGGGTTTTCCGGTGAATCCAGGGGCGGCCATGCCCGTCGTGAACGGCTGCCGCAAGCAGGACTACGCGGTTCTCATCGTCGTTGGGCTGCCCGCCACTCACTGAGTGGCCGCACGCAGGGCGCGACCGCTCGCCACGTGACCAGCCGACACCCGAACGCTACTTCTCCACCGAGTGGCCGGAGCGCCTCTGGAACAGATTCATAGCGGAAGGATCAGACTATTGCTCCCGAGTAATGCCGTAGTGTTTACCGGGACCAGCGGGCGGATTGTCAGACACTCGGAGAATGCCAAGGCAGTTCGAAGCTTGGCGCGCAGCTCCATGATTGCTGTTTGCGAAATCCCCATGCAACCAGTGATGGCTGGTGCTGGCTGAGGTGCCCCATCATTTTCCAGGGACAGATCCCGATATGTCCGGTTCCATTCCTTTGGCTGGGCCGAGGGAGAGCGGCGAGCCTCGCAGGATCTCATCGTTCGGAGTGGGTCGAGTGGCCGTGGCCGAACCGGCCGCATCGGTCTATTCTTAAACGAAATGCGAATCGAGCCGAAGGGAACGATCGGGAAGCATCCGGCGCTTCTGGTGCGCACGACGCTCCGGCATCTGCGCGGCCGGCTGCAATGGGGAGTGCTTGAATTGGAAGCAGCGGCTGGGTTGAAGCTGGAAGCGCGCGCGCTGGTCAAGACTCTGAGATCAGAAGGACTGATTGAGCCCGCCGGCCGCGGCGCGTGGACAATGACCCAGGCGGGACAGACCCTCTCCTCCGCAACGGCTGCCAAGCGGGTCACACGTGCGACGGCCGAAAAGGCATTGCGGCAATTCCTTGGTCGAGTGGAGCAGGTCAACGCGGACCCGTACTTCCTCGCCAAAGTGACGAGAGTGGTTCTCTTCGGCAGCATGCTGAAACCGGACGCCGATCGATTGAGTGATGTTGACCTGGCGGTCGAACTTGCGTCGAAGGAGGCGGATCTGGGTCGTGCGCGTGTGAAGAATTACGAGCGGCCATCGATTCCTCATTGGCCAGCCGCAACATGTGGCGCCGCAGTTGGCGCCGAGTAGGCCGAGCCGACCGGCCCGAAGTCGCCGTCCGCGACGGCGGCGGATGAGCAGCGCGGTGAATGAGCGCGCGTTCAGCGTATCCTGGAAACTTCTGGTATGAACTGGAAATCCATATCGAGCCAGTTATTAGCTCGGGGCCTATTGCTGGCGGTTGCCGTTTCCTGTTACTGGTTATTGCGCGGAACCCCTTTCTCCGACATCACGGAACGCGACGCCGAAGGCCTGAACACATTAATCCTTCTACTAGGCAGCATTTACGCCGTGATGTACGCTTTTGTCATCTACGTGATCTGGGGCCAATTCACCGACGTCGAAAAGTTCGTGATGCGTGAGTGTTATTCCCTCGACGAGTTGCTGCGTTTCAGCCACTATGTCAACGCGGACTCGACTCGCGCGATTCGCCGCTCGCTTGCCGAGTATTCAAAGGCGGTTCTCCGGTCCGAGTGGCAGGCACTGGGCAAGCGAGAAAAGGATACGACAACCGAGAACTGTTTCATTACGCTCATGACAGCAGTGATTCAGACGGCTCCCTCCAATCCGGAAGAGGCGACGGTTCAACAGCGCTTGATCGATATCGCCCGGGAGGCCGGGGAACACCGAGACGAACGTATCACCAAGAGCCTGACAAGGATACCTCCCACTCTCATGGGGTTTGTGAACGCAGTGTCGACAGCGCTGCTCGTGTTGGTCTTCGTCTACCCATTTCATAATCGATTTGCGGGTGCTGCGTGCTTCGTCCTCGTGGCTACGGTATTGATCCTCGCCAACACTGTCATGACCGACCTCGACAATCCATTCAACGGGGTATACAACGTCAGTTCCGAGCCCTTTTCCCGTCTGACGCAGTGACGCACGCGCGGCTCAAGGAAATGGTTTGCTATGCCGGATTGGACCCGGGAAACGCCCATGCCACAGCCGATCACCACGCCCGAAATTTCGGCGTTCATCAGAGTTGCGATGCCGGTCGTCACCCCCGCGTCGCGCAAGCGGCAGCAAGTGGACGCTCGTGAAGCAAGGCTCAAAAAAGCGCCAGTTGCTCACCTCCCGGCGAACAATAGTTGAACCGCAGCACATTCGACTCTTCCACCCGCTCCCAATGGTCGCAGATCCAGGTCAGCTCGCGTGCGCACCCGTCCGGGTCGACGACCGCGTCCAGCAGCCGGTAAAGTAGCTCATATGCCTCGGCGTACCGCCGAGCGGCGATCAGGCTTCGGGCGTACGCCGGGGTCTGCGGTGTCTCCAAAATCGTCACCGCCTCGCGCGTGAGTGCCGTCGATGTGCGTCCGCCGGCTGTCAGTTCTGCTGAAATCTCAGGGCCAGGAGCATCCAACACCACGAAACAGCGGCGCGCGGCCAGCAGATCCCGGATGCGGCTGCAGTTCTCCTTCACCGGACTATCGAGTGTGAGCCCGAGCTGGCGGCCTAGCTCTCCCGCGGCCTGTGCCAGTGTGCGGCCCTGGCACGGAACCCAAAGCACCGCCTCAAACTCCTGCGCAGCCTCGCTCGCGAACCGGAATGCGTCGGCGCCGCGGACGGGCAGCGTGCCCGCGACATCGGCCAGAGTCGAATACAGATCCTCCAGGTCGTACGACCACTCGGTGCTCGGCCGCGCGCCCAGCTCGCGCGCTCGTCGCCAGAACCAACGTTTCAGCAGCCGTCGGGCGGTCAGGCGGTTAGTAGTCCCGTCGATGAAATTTCGGCGCCGCAACAGCGGCGGGAACGAACACTCCTCCAGTAGCAGCGTTACCACTTCCACGTCGCCGCGCCACGCCCGATCGAAAAGGATCGGCTCCCACCGTTCCCGTACCCAGCGTGCTGGAGAGGATGCTGGAGACAGCAGCAGCACCAGCACGTCGGCGGCGAGGCCCTCCTCCGCACTCGAGATCAGGTCTTGCCCCTCGCCAATCAGGCCGTCTTCGAGGTAGCAGGTGACATTACAGCCAAACTCCAGAAATTCGGCCAGTTGCCTCGCAAAGCCTTGGTCGGATCGCGCATGAGCGAAAAAAGCGGTTTTCAAACGCCGAGTATAGCGCGAAATGAAAATGTTGCTTAGCCCGCGGACGGCGCCTCAGAAGGGCGGGAAGTCCTGCAAAAAGGTTGCGGATTACGACCCACAAACGATAGTGGCACAGCCGAATCCGGGCGCCGACGTTTTGGGCGTCCATCAGAGTTGAAATGCGTCTTCTCAGGATCAATGTGCAGGGTGGTAACCTTCGTGCGGCGGCCTTCGAAGTCCTCTTGAACCGGGACATCGCGAAAGTTGCCTTGACGTAGGGACGACTCGGGTGTGTCGACCAGATGGCAGTTGACACCGCAGCGGTCACGACGTTACCCAAAACCACATTTGTCACCGGCTAAGTCCCTCAGATATGCCGTCATTCACTCGGCGCAAATCACCAGCACACGGTTTCTCAAGTGCACACGTAACTGGCAGCTACTGCCTTCGATCAGGCATAAGATATTAACCGGAGGCGACTGGATGATCCCACTTCGCACCCCTTGCCCAATTCGTAATCGGAGAAGCTTCTTGAAAGCGATCACGTCGGCTGGAGCGGTGATCGCCGCAACACGTACTTCCGCTCAGCAAGCGCAAGAGAGGCTAACGACGGCAAACGGCGGCACCGAGCCCTTCCCCATCCCCTGGCTGGATAAGAACGGCAGCCACAATCAGCCGGCTGGCGCAAACCTGGAGCCCTCGCATATTTACGACTTCAAAGGACGCGTTGCTCGGTGCAGTACATTCACCGGCATGGGCAACGATAACAGCGGCAATCGTATCGCGTTTGGTAGTCCGACGACGGACTACGGCGTCATGCAAGGCGAGTACTGGGCTGCGCGCACCACACAGCACGGAACCTTTACGCACATATGACTCACCCTCTTCCGGGGACCGGCGGTCCCCGCCAACCAAATTCACGACCTTCATCCCCCGATTGCACCCTCCGGGCTCTACTGGGTTGTCGCTGTACCGGAGGGAGGTCTGAAAATCAGCCCAGATGGAAACACGGTCACGCTGGAGATGGAGAACGTTCCGGTAGTCGATCAGCCACGGTGGCCAGCGCTGGATTCACTTGCCACTCCCGCACGGATGACATTCAAGATGGTTTGGAAATCGACCGGCGAACCGGTGCTTTACGAGAACGCCTCCAGGCAATTCCGATTCAGAGGTACGAAGGCCGGCTGTCAGCTGGAGGCCCAGATAGAAGTGCCCTCGACCGGGTATTCATGGAAGTCCGATGCGCTTGAGACATCGCGTGCGAATTTCGCTGTGATTGGCGAGGAAATTAACGGACGTTATTATGGCTCATGAGAAAGCCCAATGAGCCCCTGGCGGACACCTCGGCTGCTTCAAAATTGAGATACCGTGAAACGCCGAAGGTTCCGTCTATCCGTTTCCACGAGGGGTCCGGATACAGCCGCGGCCCCTCACTCGTCCAATGTTTCGCGAAGTCGGCGGGTGATCTCCGCAGGCTGCTCGTCACCGTCGAACTGCACGACCCGCTCGAAGCCCTGAGGGCCGGTGATGAGAACACGCATGCCGCCGCGGAAGGGATCAGCCGCGATCCAGGCCTCGTAGGAAACCGACAGGTGGTTCTCCGATCGCAGTTGCCATTCCGGCTGGCCGTTCCTAGTCCACCAGGCGACTTCGCAGTAGCCACAGTTTAAACGACCGACCTCTCGCCAACAAGTCGAGTTCGATCACCGAGTGCCCTATGGCCCAAACTTCACGAAGCGATGACGTCAATTGCGCAAAAAGCAAACGAACAAAAGAGCCACAGGACGTGTGCACAAAAATGTGCATTAAATTCAATCCAGCGCCATCTGCGAGAACGGAAGACGCCCCGAATCCGTGTAAACGCTAGAAAACGCCCAAACGCATGAACCGGGTGGAAGCCCGCCACACGCTTGGGGTGCGAGAGGTCCCGAGTTCAAATCTCGGCCTCCCGACCAGCCAAATCAATCAGATACAAGAGAGGCCGCGAGAACAGCTAGCCCCGATTCAAATGTTTTCGTTGGCGCTGCGGCGTCCTTCCACAAGCATCAGGTTTTGGCGCGGGTACCAGGCCCTCGCATTATGCGATCACTAATGCTCTTCAATTTTGCGGCGGTCGGTGCCAACACTCCGTTTGGCCGTACCACCTGGGGGCGTAGGGCCGATCCACGACTAAACTGAACCCCGTTTTTTGCAGAAGATTTCGGACGCCGGTTTCAACAGATTCCCACGACAGAGCTTTGACCTACTTTTTCGTGAAGGTCATCGTGAAGGAACAGCCTCAGGAGTCGCGCAAAAATAAACCAGCGCCGGGTCAGGCTGCATCGGTCGGATAGAGGTTAGGATGCCTACGATGAACCGTCTAAATAATATTCTGTGGCTGGCAGGTGGGATGCTGATCGGCTGCCTGGCAATAATCACTGGCCTGATCAGCGGAGGTACGACCGCACACGCGCAAGCGGGGGGCACCCAGAAACCGAACATCCTTTTCATCATGGGTGATGACATCGGCTGGATGCAGCCGAGTATCTACCATGAAGGCCTGATGGTGGGCGAAACGCCCAACATAGACCGCATCGGGCATGAAGGTGCCAAGTTCATGGACTATGTCGCCATGCAGAGTTGCACGTCCGGACGCAATGCCTTCTTCACGGGCATGTATCCGCTGCGCACCGGCATGATCCCGCCGCAACTTCCCGGCAGCCCGTCGTATCTGCGTCCGGGGACTCCTGCGATGGCGAAGTTTCTGCGCGATCTCGGCTATAGCACCGGCGAGTTTGGCAAGAACCACCTCGGCGACCACACCGCGGCCCTGCCAACGGCGCACGGCTTCCAAGAGTATTGGGGCTACCTCTATCACTTGGATGCGATGCAGGGAGTAAGTTTTCCCGACATCAACAATTCCCCAACGCAGCAGGCGGTAGCGCCACCGTGCATGAACACGCCAATCCCTGGCGTCCCGGAGGTCCCGGGTGCCGTGGATCCCAAGACAACAACTTGCCTGACGCCGCCGCGCCCTGTCCTCTGGTGCCACTCCTCGGACGGCACGGAGCGGAACCAGACGTGTAAGGATGAAGGACCGCTAACGCTGGATCGCTCCAGAACAGTCGACGAGGAAATCTCGGCCAAGGTGGTCGACTTCCTCGACCGTAACGACCCCAAGAAGACCAACAAGCCCTTCTTCGTTTGGTACAACCCGGCGCGCATGCACGTCACCACGATGCTGCCGCCGAAGTACGAAGCCATGCTGGGCACGAAGGGCGGCAAGGACTGGGGTGTCAACGAAGCCGGCATGAAACAGATGGACGACAACATCGGAGTGGTGCTCACGAAGCTGGAGCAGATGGGCCAGCTCGACAACACCATTGTCGTTTTCACCACCGACAACGGCGCCGAGGCGATCAGCTTCCCGGACGGCGGCGTCACTCCCTTCAAAGGCCAAAAGGGCGAGGCATGGGAGGGCGGCTACCGCGCTCCATGTGTCGTTCGCTGGCCGGGGCACATCAAGCCGGGGACGATTAAGAACCAGCTATTTGCGGCCCTCGACTGGTTGCCAACGTTTGTTGACATCGCCGGCGGTCCCTCGGGTGACGGACTGAAGAAGCAGATCGAGGCGGGCCAGTACCCAGGCATCGTCAAAACCACGCTCGACGGCGTGGACCAACGCGAGTACCTCGAAGGCACGTCGGACAAGTCGGCACGTGACTACTTCTTCTACTTCTCGGGTGCGACTCCGTCTGCGGTTCGCTACAAGAACTGGAAGATGTACTACACCATGTCGCAGCCCGGGCCGGCCGGCTGGATCATGCCGCTCATCCCGTTCCACTTCACTTTGGTCCAGAACATTAAGCGGGATCCTTTCGAGCAGTCCGTCGGTCTCGAACAGAAGTCGGCGATGAGCTTGGGCGGTGCGCTCGCGGCTCCCATGACTGCGTTTCAGTACGACTGGAACATGCTGCCAATCGGCCAACAGTTGTGGCTGAAGCATCTGGAGTCTTACGTAACGTACCCGCCGCTACAGGAGGCGGCATCCTACAACCTGAGCCAGGTCATCGAACAGGTCAAGAAAGCCCAGTCGACTAGTCACGCGGGCGAATAGCTGAACGCAAAAACGCAAAAGGGTTGATGCCGCAGAACGTGGAGGCGAGGAAGAGGAAATCCCTTGCTCGCTTCCCGGGTTTGTTTGAGTGCTGCGGCGATTGGCTCTCCAGCGGTCAAGACAGCGGACGTAGAGGGCAGAAATGAAAGTGCATCTCGCATTGTCCTCGACATTGGTTTTCCTAATCCTCATCATTGACGGTTGCTCCAGAACCCCTACGGCCTCCACTCCGCCCACGGGCTCCGCGGTCTCTGCCGCAGGTGCTGATGCGCTACCTTCGTGGAACGATGGATCGGCAAAGAAGGCGATCATCGACTTTGTCAAAACAACGACGGACAAGAGCAATCCGAAATTCGTGCCGCCGGAGGGCCGTATCGCCACCTTTGACCAGGACGGCACCACGTGGGTCTCGCACCCCTTATATTCACAGGTCCTGTTTGCTTTCGACCGGGTGGTCTCTCTTGCACCCCAGCATCCGGAATGGAAGACGAAGCAACCTTTCAAAGCCGTGATCACAGGCGATAAAGACGCAATGGCGAAGTTCACCCTGAAGGACCTGGAAGCCATCGTCTTTGCAACTCACACCGGTATGACCACGGAAGCGTTCCAGTCGATCGTAAAGGACTGGATAGCAACGGCGAAGCATCCCCGTTTCGACAAACCTTATTCGCAGATGGTGTACCAACCGATGTTGGAGGTCCTGCGCTATCTGCGCGACAACGGCTACAAGACCTACATTGTCACCGGTGGGGGGCAGGACTTCGTCCGCGCGTATGCACAGCAGGTCTACGGCATCCCTCCGGAACAGATTATCGGCTCGGCGCTCACGACGAAATATGAATACAAGGATAGGCAGGGTATCCTGATGCGCGAGCCGAAGCTTTTGCTGGACAACGATTTTGCCGGCAAGCCAGAGGATATCTATCTCTTTCTTGGGCGTCAGCCGAAGGCGGCTTTTGGCAACTCGACCGGCGACCGGCAGATGCTCGAGTACACGCAAGCTGGTGGCGGAGCCTCGTTGGAGATGCTGGTGCTGCACGACGACGCTGTGCGCGAATATGCCTACGGTCCGGCCCAGGGCCTGCCGGACAGCAAAGTGGGGACCTTTCCGCAAACCCTGTATGACGAGGCAAAAGCCAAGGGTTGGACCGTCATCAGCATGAAGAACGACTGGAAGCAAGTCTTTGCCACTTCCGCAGAGTCATTGCCTTGACGCACCTGGCTGAATTTCTACGCTCGCATGCCGTGGCCTTACCCACGCTGGCGAAGTTTGCCATCGCCATGGCGATCATCGTGTGCGTCCCCCGGCTCTCGCGCCGAGTGCATCTTCCGGCCGTCGTGGGGTTGCTGCTCAGCGGAATCGTGGTCGGCCCTCACGGGCTTGACGTGATCGGAACGAACCGGCCGATCGCGGATTTCTTTGCCGACCTGGGAAAGCTACTCCTGATGTTTTGCGCCGGGCTTGAGATCGATCTCGCTCTGTTTCGCAGGGCACGGAATCGGGTGATGGCTTTCGGTCTCCTCACCACGTTGCTGCCTCTGCTGCTGGGCACTGGCGTTGGGCTGCTGTTCGGCTACCGGCCGGTCGCCGCTATTGTATTAGGATCCCTGCTCGCGTCGCACACACTCCTCGCGGCTCCGATCGTAGCCACGCTCGGTGCAACCCGGCTCGAGCCCGTCGCGGTTACGTTCGGCGCCACTGTGGTATCGGACACGCTGTCTCTGGTGGTCTTCGCTATCTGCGTCTCGACTTTTCAGAGGGGCTTTTCCCTGTCCGGACTCGCTGTGCAACTCATCGAGATCGCGGTTTTCATCCCCTTCATTCTGTTTGGACTGAGCCGCCTGGGAGCGTACTACCTGAGCCAGGTCGCAGATGAGGAGGGCGCATATTTCGTCCTAATGCTTCTAGTCATGGCGGTAGCGGCCGCTCTTGCCGCACTGATCAATCTGCCAGGCATCGTGGGAGCGTTCCTTGCCGGATTGTCGGTGAACGCGGCAGTTCATGACCAGCCCGCGAAAGAGAAGTTGAGATTTTTCGGAGACTCTCTGTTCATCCCGATCTTCTTCATCGTGACGGGATTCCTGATAGATCCGCGTGAGTTCTACCAGAGCATCACGGACAACTTTGCCCTTGCCGCGGCGGTGATCCTGGCGCTGCTTGCCGGGAAGTGGATCGCGGCACAGATCGCCGGGAGGGCGTTCGGATACTCTCCAATTGCCCGGATGACGGTATGGTCGCTGACGCTGCCGCAGGTGGCTGCGACACTTGCGGCAACGCTCGTCGCCTTCGATACGTTCGACCCCGCGCATCAGCGCCTGATCGACGGGCGGTTGCTCAATGTCGTGCTGGTGCTCATGCTTACTACTTCCATTCTCGGGCCCGTTCTTACGGAAAAGTTTGCGCCTCGCATGCTCCCTGGTCAAAGACCTGCGAAGGCGGCTTAGGAGATCCAATGTCAATCCGTGAAGCTTATCAGCGCAAGTGGATGTGGGTACTAACGGGCATGGCGGCAGGCGCCGGTCTGAGTGGAGCATTGGCGTATCGGCAACACCACGCTCCGGTAACAGAGAGCATGGCGCCCGGTGGCGTCTATTGCGAGAGCGGAATCGGAGCGGCCAAGGGTCACGCCGCAATGGCGCTGGCCGGGACCACTCCTTCCATCCAACCACCAGGTCAAATGGCCTGGACTCCGAAAATCAACGACAGCAAGCCGCCTGAATCAGCACCCGACGGAATGGCGTGGATACCTGGCGGCCAATTCTGGATGGGCTCCACTGAAGAGGGCATGACGGATGCCAGGCCCTGGCATCGCATCTATGTCGATGGCTACTGGATGGACAAGACCGAAGTCACCAACAAGCAGTTCGCCAGGTTCGTGAAAGATACGGGATATGTCACGTTGGCAGAGCGCAAACCGCGCGCGGAAGACTATCCGCAAGCGCGGCCAGAGAATCTGGTGGCTGGCTCGGTTGTCTTCTCGCCGCCGGACCATCCCGTAGAGCTTAACAATCAGTTCGGCTGGTGGGGCTACGTTCGAGGCGCGAACTGGCGGCATCCGGAGGGTCCCAATTCGGATCTCAACGGTCGAATGAACCATCCGGTCGTACACATCGCTTACGAGGACGCTGTTGCGTACTGCAACTGGGCCGGAAAGAGGCTCCCCACGGAGGCTGAATTCGAATTCGCTTCGCGTGGCGGACTCGATCGCAAGCGCTACGCTTGGGGTGACGAGTTTATGCCCGGCGGCAAGCACATGGCGAATACCTTCCAGGGACATTTTCCGGATACCAACACCGGCGAAGACGGGTACCTGGCCACGGCTCCGGTAGGATCGTTCCCGGCCAACGGGTATGGTCTACTCGATATGGCTGGCAATGTCTGGGAGTGGACATCCGACTGGTATCGTGCGGACTATTACGAGACCCTGGCAGCCAGCGGCGAAATCGCGATAAATCCGCAAGGACCCGCCGACAGTTTCGATCCGAATGAACCGGGCGTGCGAAAGCGCGTGCAGCGCGGGGGCTCGTTTCTGTGCACGGACCAATACTGCGCGCGCTACATCGCAGGGGGACGCGGCAAGGGAGAACTTGACACCGGAACGAATCACCTCGGCTTTCGTTGCGTACGCGAACCTCAGTCCAAACCGGGGAAATCTGCCGAAGCGCGCCTGGCCAGATAAGAGAGATGGCTGCGCGCGGCCTCTGGATTATTGCGGGCGATAGTGGATGAAAAACCGATCGCTTGGCCAGATGAAGTACTGCGGATGCGTCTTGCATACTTCCGCATCTTTGCGAGCAGGATCCACGGGGCATGCATACTGCAGATAGTCATTGAAACTGTCTCGCGCCAGGTGGTAGTCGAGAAGGCTCTGCTTCATTTCAATTTGTGCAACGTCCGCTTTATGAGCAAGTGCATCTCGATACTCTAGTGCGAGTTTCTTGATGTCCTCGAGGGCTGCCGCCTTGAATCCATAGGCCACGATGGCGCTTTCTTTGCCGGGTTGCACGACCCTGAATTCCACCGTGAGGGCTGGATTCTCTCTGTAGACCATGAATGAAAAGAGCCCGGCCACGCCAAAGTCGTCATAGCTTGGAAACATGGCAGCCCTGCCCTCTTCTGCCGGGTGGTTGTGCAAAAAGATCATCGGCTTCCCGGCCTTGATGATGGCCTTCAGTCGTTCCGGGTCGTGCCAGACCTTGTCCCTTGTGGAATAGACAGTCACATCGTGCATCTCGCCGTTGTAAACCAGAAGATGTTCCTTGCCGTCGGCATGTGCTCTGAAATATTCCGCAGCGATCTTGTCCGCCTCGTCTATTTCGCTTGGCGCTGGAACGAGCGCCACGTCCTTCACTTTTTGGAGAAATCTCTCATACGTTGAGGCGTCCCAATGCTGGTACTTGGCGTACGCCTGCAGATACTCTTTGTAGCGCGACTCGCCGGTGACTCCAAGAACGCAATGTTCTTCAGCAACCTCTATGTTTGCGCCGTTCCGGTGGTATCCGGTCAGATCGTCGTTCATGACATGGCAGACTTCATGAAGCGACGATGCCTCGAACAGAATTTCCGGCTGTTTTTCCAGAAAGTCTGTCGTCACGTTAATGATGAACGCCTGGCTCCGCATCTCCTCGTTGCGCACCACGTCCGTAAACACATCGCCCACAGTCTCCGCGTTGTACCCCGCCTCGACCGGATGATTCACGAGCCGAAGGCTGATCTTGTAGCTTGCGCCTAGCATCGGCAGCGCTTCATTGAGCTTGCGGCGATACTCCGCCACTTTCTGATCCAGTCCACGCTGAGTGATGCAGGCCTGCGAGATCTCAAATCCGGCGTAGCAGGGGGGCAATTGAGCCCGAGCGGGAACGCACGATGCCAGTAGCACAACGGCGGGACCAACGAATTCTTTCACAATTCGGCTTACAAGTGATCCGGCGCAGGTTTGTATGTTTTTACACCGTTGCATAAGGAAGAATTGTAACCTGAACTATGCGCCAGAGGCTGATCCACCGGCGGTGTTGCATCTGCCATCGATTTTGCGGTGTCATGGACTGAGCTTCGGTGTGATCCCATGACTGGGCACTGACTCAGCCAATTGCGGTCTCCAGAGGTCCCGAGTTCAAATCTCGGCGGCCCGACCAACTAGCCTCTTTATTTTCAACACAAAACGCCGTCCTTGCCCACTCACAGGCCCGCCACGCCATCGCACGGTGGCGGGCCACATCTTCCCACCTGGAACAAGGGAAAACCCCCTTCCGGTGAATCCGCCGGAAGGGGGATTCGCGCTGCCTTGGTGACGGCGGGAAGAGTTTCCTTGGAGCGGTCATGTTTTCGCTTGTCGGTCACTCTGTCCGGCAAGCGATCCTGCCGCTGTGCAACTTGCTCTGGCGTCGCCTTACCGCCGCGTGCACGGCCCTTCTGCGCCCGCGTCAACATTCCAACGGTCAACATGGATCAAAGCTTGCGGCGGTGCGGGCCAAATTGATCGTCGATCTCTTTAATCGCCTTCACGATAAGCTCAGCGCGGTTTCCATACTGCCGATACATCTGCTCCAGATTTCCTTTTACGGCGTCTTCGTTCTCGGGGCTCAACACGGAGAAGGTCTTGTCGAGCAGAGCCTGCGAGGGCGGCACAACTTGATTGCATTGATCTAGATGAAATCGGATGTGAAGCACCGCTTGTAGGAAGGCGCTCGAACAAATTGTCAAATCCGGGATTAGTGTCGTAATAAGGGGCACCGAATACTGGCGAAGTGTAAGACCGGCATTTGGCTTTCGCATGGCTTGATGGATCGCGGCGCGTTGATCCTCGGGACGCTTGCGAGAATTTTTGATCGCCTCAATCCCTTGCTCATCGCGATCTGGTCCTTTATAGTTCTCGAGTGTCGGAATGATCGCATCGAGAAAATCATCGGTTACAGCCATACTCCGACACCGGATGGTGTAGGCCGCGAGTGCCATAACTTGCTGGAGGAAGTGCAGTTCTGCTAGCACGCCCCGTATAAGGTCGCGACGACGAGATGCTCGTCGAATTCTCTCCGTAATTAGAGGCGAGAACAGCCCCATGGACCATCCAAGAAGCAAAATGATTACGGGCTGGAGAAGAGTCCGTATAGTATTTCCGAGACTACTTAGGAACTCATGCATGCAGTCTGTGTAATTCTACCCTCGAACCCCGCAACCGAGGGGCACTCTGCTCCAAGGAAAGTTTCTTGGCGACGCTGACGCCTGCTTCTCGCCGTTCCTGCTGGACAGCGCGGTTCCGCTCGATGCGCCGCTGTGTCGCACCGGACCTGCAAGATAGGCAGAACTTCGCGAGACCGGGTGAATCGAAGTTGCGCCGCACATCACGCAAATGCGCGCGCGTGGCTGCCACAGATCGCGGAGCACTGGCTGGACTGTAGCACGGGATGCAGTCGATGTAGGCGCGGGCTTCAGCTTCGTGAGAATCCCGGGCTTATGTTCGGTGGGACAAGGTGGTACGCTTCAGACGGGGAATAAGTGATGGACGAGGGGAAGAACCGAGAGAGAAATGAAGACGTGGTTTGTAACAGGATTTCTATTCTTTGCATCGCTCGGATTTAGCCAAGGCGTTGTCACCAACCCTCTTGGCGGCCTGATCGACGCCTACCGACTCGGCACCGAGATCCGAACTAACCGGGCCATCGAGAACGCTTTGAACGCTCAGGCTGAGGCCCTCCGCGCTCAGACCGAGCGACTGCGCCAGGCGGAAGCGGCGCAAAAGCAGGGGCCTGCAGGCGTGCCCGACGGGCAACTCGCCATCGCTATCGCGGCAGTAAACCAGCGATACCCAGACTTCAACCAATACATCACCGAAGCAGCGCGTCTCATGCCTCAGATGAGTTCCTCGGTTCTTCCGGATCTTCCGCACTACCTCGAAGGAATGTATCTGATCGCCAAGTACGCGAGCTTTTCAAACATGGCCGTCAAGCCGAAGGAATCTCCGGCCGTGGCACTCATGCGGGACCCTGAATTTCACGGTCTGCCGATGGCGACGCGAATCAGGTTTGCGAGAGCCGTCGAGCCGGATCTCTCAGCGTACAAGGATCAGGATCTGGAAATCGTGTTTGCGGCGATTGCCGCGAAGGTCAATGGCATAACTCCCGGCGCTTCTCCACCGAAAGTGACTCCGGCACCCGAGCCGAAGCTTTAAAAGAGGAACTTGGGCGCGTCCTTGAATCTGTAAGTGAGGCACAACATCGACGGCGAGATGGTGGTATACGATTATCTGACGGGGCTGGGGCTCTCCGTCTATCGCTTCGCCAAGGCCTCGATGCGACGGAGCCGGACTCCCGATTTCCGAGTGCTGTCTGGACAACAGTTAGCCTTCTACTGCGAGGTGAAGACGGCGCAGGAGGATGAGTGGCTGGAGAGACAACTGGACGCTGCGCCGCCAGGTACGCTGGTGGGTGGCCTACGGCCCGACTCCACATATAACCGAGTTAGCAGCTACGTCCACAGCGCTGTTGGACAATTCGATGCTGTTAACCCTGGATGCGAATATCCCAACGTGCTGGCCATCGTCAACAATGACTCTGATGCTGGGCTGCCCGATCTGCTTGCGGTTCTGACTGGCAACGCCTACACCAACAGCGGTCCAATCAGGATGTTTGGCAACTGCTCAGACGGGCGCATCCGCGAAGAAAAACATCGCATTCATCTGTACGTCTGGTTCGACGCGGCCAATCCGCAACCGTTCAAAGTGTGGTCTAAATTCTCTGCAGAGCACCACACGGCGCTATGCACGTACTTCGGCGTTGATCCGGCGCGCATAGCGCAGATCTGAAAAACCCCGCACTGAAATTCAAGAGCGGATAGCCGTCCGCTATCAGGAGTTGTTGCTTCACACCGGTTCAGCGGGTCCGGCTCAGCACAGCCAGCGCAGTTTTCGGCCGCCGCCAGAGACTTGTGATCGCGATGATACTGCCGCATCCGCGCCATGGCCCGCTCACGGTTGAGCGCGTACCAATAGCTGGCGCGTTCGCAGGCGCATGACTTACAGATCGTCCAGAGCCCAGACCGCGTCGTGCGGTTTGCGTGCCAAGTGTTCCGCGGTCAGCGGATAACTCTTCCGGCACACGTAGCAGCGTTGGCGTTTTGACAGGCTGGATTTCGTGTCCAACTTGTCTCTTCAATATCAACGGTTCATACCGAACGTTCCAAGGCGTTACGGCCGTTGCCGAGTTCAAATTTCGGCGGCCCGACCGTGCCGGTGACCGGAGACAAGGTGGTGGCTGCGGAATGGGACTTCGAGGGCCCCAAGACTCCCTATGGGCGTCGGCTTGAAATCCTGGATCGGCTCGGGGTCCGGGCTGAGAGAAGGCATGTGTGTGCCCGGATCCAGGACCTGGGCCGCGTGCGCGTCGTGGTCAAGTAGAGGGATCGGAAGTTCGCCCCACATTATCCCGGCTTCGTTGATTGGAACTTCGTCCAAGCCTGATAGTTCTTAGGGATGTCCAGCGTCTTCAGCTTCCCCCAAGCCTTCAATGCCTGTTCGCGCGTGGCGCCTTGCTCCTTAGCCAGGAAGTCGCTCATGAAGTTGATATATCGGCCGTGGGGAATATGAGCAAAAGGCTCCGTGGTTTGATTGAGCCGGACGTATTCCTCGACTAAATCCCGGTAGGTGAACTTGATGCCGTTAACGAGTTGCGCTTCTCGCCAACGGTTGAGCCGGTAGCGCGCGCCGGATTTCCGCCTCATACCCGGAGCCATTTTCTGCGCCTCCTTTTCGAGGAAATTCTTGGTAACCGTGTCGTTCGTGTAAACCATCACTGGGAGCTCAAGGCTCAACCCTCGTTCAACGTCTTTGGTGCCTGAAACTGTGAAGCTTCTTTGAGCTGCCTGCCTGAGCTTGCCGGTCTCAAGAAAGAACTTGATAGCCGTCTCCAGTTCGTCTTTGCGCAGCTTATTCGCAGAGGGAATCCCGATGGATTTTGCGAACGCCTTAAGCTCTGTGGTGTACCAATAACCGTTGTCGAAGTGGGCCAAAGTCATCGCGGGTGATAGTTTCGTCGTCGCTTTCAAATTCCTGGCCATCCCGGGATTCATCCCCCACGGCGAATGTACCACCACCCACAAGGCTTCGGTCTAAAAACAGCCGAGACGAAACTTCGGGCGTAGTCCCCTACGCAGACCAAGAAGGTCGGTGCGAACTCGCGCGAACGGGCGGCCCACCGTGCCACGCTACACTGAGGCTATTTTCAGCGACCCGAATATACTGAAGGTGGCCATGTTACAGCGCCTATGAAAAACACTCCCCTGGAAGACATCACGGTCCTCGATTTGACCACCGCGCTCGCCGGCCCTTTCGCCACGCTGCTGCTGGCGGGTCTCGGCGCCAAGGTCATCAAGATCGAGAACCCGATCGGCGGCGGCGATAGCTGCCGCTCCAATGCGCCCTACCTCGGCTCCCAAGGAGGCACGCTCGCCCGCCAGCATGAAGACGATATTTCGGTCTCCGCGCTCAACCGGCTTCGTAACAAGTTGGGCGTGACGCTGAACCTGAAGCATCCCGAAGCGCGCGCCGTGTATGCGGACCTGGTGAAGACGGCCGACGTCATCGTCGAAAACTTCAGCCGTGGCACGCTCGACCGCATGGGCGTCGGCTACACGTTTCGCGCAGGAAATGAATCCGCGCATCGTCTACTGCTCCATCACCGGCTTTGGAAGCGAAGGCGAGCCGGGCACCGGCAAAGCCATGGATGCCATCATTCAGGCGCTGAGCGGAGTGATGCTGACTTCGGGCGGGCCCGGCGATCCTCCGGTCCGCATCGGCGTGCCGTTCGCGGATCTTACGGCGCCGCTGTTTGGAGTGATCGGCGTGCTGGCGGCGATCCATCAGGCGCAGCGCACCGGCCTCGGCCAGCACGTCGATGTCTCGATGCTCGGCGTCATGACCATGATGGTGTCGGGAGAGCCCTTCGATCTGCTGGAGCGCTGCGGCGTTCCGCAACGCACCGGCCTCACCGTCCCGCGCCTCGCTCCGTTCGGGATGTATCGCACCATGGACGGCTACGTCTCGATCTGCGCGCCTACGGAAACGTTCGCGCACTCGCTTTTTCACGCCATCGGCCGGCCGGAGCTGGCTGCCGATCCCCGCTTCGCCAAGCGCGATGACCGCGTGGTGAATGTGTCGGAAGTCGACGCGATTGTGGAAGCCTTCACTTGTTCCAGAACCAGCGCGGAAGTGATCGCGGCTCTGGAGGAACGCGGCGTGCCGGCCGCGGAAGTGCGCGACCCCAAGGATGCCGTGCGCGATCCGCGCGTGGTCTCGCGCGGCGAGACGGTGCCGTTGGCTCATCCACAATACGGCGCGGTGGAGGACGTCTACGGAATGGGAATGCCGATCAAATTCTCCCGGGCGCAAGCCGGATTCGACCAGCCTCCGCCCGGCCTTGGGAGAGCACAACCACGCCGTCTATTGCGGCTTGCTCGGCTATTCCGAGGAGCGTGTCGAGGAGTTGAAAGCGCAGCGGGTAATCTGAAGCGTGAGTTCCGCGATTTCGACTCTCACGAAGATCTACACAGAACGAGCGATCCAGCCCCGCGGTGAGATGCCGCTGGTGGGCGTGACGTCCAATACGGTGCCTTGGGAGTTGTTGCGCGCGGCGGGATTCGCAGCCCGTTCTGCTCAGCCCGCGCCGCCCGCACACGCCGCTTGCCGACCGCTACATGGAAGACGTTTTCAGCGCGCGCATGAAAGCGATCTTCGACTTCCTGGTTTCTACGGAGGGCGCGGCCTCTGAGCGCGGTGGTCATTCCCAGAACCTCCGAGCAGGAACACAAACTCTACCTCTATCTGCGCGAGGTGGTTCGCCAGGGGACGGAGCGCGCGCCCGAGGCGATTCTCTATAACCTGCTGCACGCGCGATCGCCGGAAGCGCGAGGCCTACGGACTGGAACGAACGCACGATCTGAAGGGCACTTGGAGCGGTTGACCGGGCGCCCTATCGAACCCGAGGCTCTCGCGGCCGCGATCGCCGAAGGGAACGCCGCGCGCCAGGCCATTCGCGGGTTGCTGCGGCAACGAGAAGGCCCTGCTCCGAAGCTGACCGGCTGCGGAAGCGCTGGCGCTGATCGGCGCCTGGTACTTCATGGATCGCAGCCGAGTACGCGCTGCTGGCGCGAGAAGCGCTTCAGGAAATCCAGACGCGGGCGCCGCTTCGAGGGCCGCGGATTCTGCTCAAAGGCCCGCCGCTCGATAGCTCCTGATATTTGCGCAGCCATCGAAGCCCATGGCGCGATCGTGGTGGCGGAGGACGACTGGTGGGGCTCGCGCGCCGCCGGCCAGGACATCGACATCACGGCGGAGCCCATCCGCGCCATTTTCGAGAAGTACTATTTCGACGCTCCCAGCCCCCGCGTTTTCCCTGCCGCGATCGCCGACGCCTGGTTCCATCGCAAAGCATCCGAGGTGGACGGCGTGATCTTCTATCTGCCGCCCGAAGACGACGTCATTGGCTGGGATTACCCGCGGCTGCGCGCCCATTCTGGACGAGCGCGCCATTCCTCATGCTGATGCTGCGCGCGGCGTCACCGGATCGAATCGGAGCGTTTCTCGAGGGGCTTCCGCATGGCTGAGAAGCAATTGGAATCGCACCGTTCGCGCCGCCGCGTATCAGAAGGCCTGGTTCGCTCAACTGCGCGAGGACGTCTTCGAAAAGCAGAAGCCTTACGCCATCGTGCAGGCGGACATGCCGCTCGAACTGTTCCATGCGATGGACGTTCCGGTGGTGAGCAATCAGTGGTGGGCCGCCATGGTCGCGGCCAAGCGGCTGGCGCCTTACTATCTGGACAGCCTCAACGCCATGGGCTATCACGATGGCCTGTGCCGTTATTGCAGCCTGTCGCTGGCATCCACCATCGCCGGAGATTCCGCGCAGGCGCCGTGGGGCGGCCTGCCCAAACCCGCCTTGCTTTCGGCCCGGCTTACCTGCGATTGCATCCAGCGCGTTTTCGAAATCTGGGCCGCGAAATTCGGCAGCCCGTTCGTTCCGCTGGACGCTCCGGGCGCCTCCGAACTTCCGCCACGCTGGTGGGAGCTGAGCCGTTACCGCTGGAGCGAACTCTTCGAAAGCCACCGGCTCGATTTCATGGTCGCCCAGTTTCGTTCGCTCGATCGCGGACTCTGGAGCGCATCACGGGAACACGTTCGATCTGGAGCGCCTGCGCGCCCTGATGGAAGGCGTCAACCAGCAGGAGGAGTATTTCGAAGAAGTGCGCGAGATGATTTGCCGGGCGCCGAAAACACCCGTCCGGATGCACGAGCAGGTGAGCAATGTGATGGCAGCGCAGTGGCTGCGCGGCGGCGATTGGGCCATTGCGCACGCGCGCGCGTTTCGCGATGAAGTGAAAGAGCGCGTCGATGCGGGCATCGCGGCATGCCCGGCGGAGCGCTTGCGCCTCATGTGGGTCGGCGCCGGGCTATGGCACGATACCGATTTCTACACGGCCTTCGAGGAAGCATACGGCGCCGTATTCGTGTGGTCCATGTACCTGGCGTTCGGGCCGGACGGTTATATCCGCTACGGCCTCGACGATCCGCTGCGGGCGCTGGCCAGCCGCACCGTCAGCTTCAACGAGCAGCTTCACAATCCACCCTGGGCTAACGAATGGATCGTCGATCAGGCCAAGAGGCACCGCATCGATGCGGCTCTGGTGCTGGAACCGCTCGGTACACGACCGTCCGCCACGGGCAATCTCTTCATTGAACGGGCCCTCCAAGCCGCGGGCATTCCAGTACTCCCGATTGTCGCGGACATGGTGGATGCGCGAGGGTGGAACGGGCTCGAGATGCGCCAGAAAGTGGGCCAGTTTCTGGAAGGCGCTCAAGTCACTTTGACGCCGGGCGCGACCGCGCATAGTGCCGCAGGAACACGATTTCGATCAGCGACGACGATCACGCCGCCGGCGACGAAGATACCAGCCGGCAGTGAATCCTCCCGTGCGGTCGCGCAACATGCCCAGAACCTGCGGTCCCACGTATCCGAACAGGCCTGCCGCCGAGTCCGACCACGCCCATGACCGGTCCCAGTCTCGCTTCTGCCCACCACCTCCGCGGCCAGTCGCGAAGATCTGATTGGTCGCGCACAGACCGAGCGAGATGACTAGCGCCGTGGCCACGCGGAAGACCAGCAGGTTCGGGGTCATCATCGCGAAGCAGGACGGAATCAGTAGCACCGCGAGCCCGATCATCATGTTCCAGCGGTCAAATTTATCGCAGAGGTAGCCGAACAGGAGATTGGCGAAGATCGCGACGATATAGCTCGTGCTGATCACATAAGCGCTCTCCATGGCCCCCAGTTGAAAGGTGGTCCTCACGGCAGACGGCACGAAGAAGGTTGCGCTGAAACCGCCCATATTGATCAGGCCCAGCAGAACCATGCTCCACACCACGGGTGTGCGGAACGCGCTCCTGGTGGGCGCGGACGGGCCATGCCCGTGAAATGAAATCGGCCCGCTTGCGGACGCGCCAGGCTTGTAAGCCGATCCAGAAGACAGCCGCGCCCAGTAGCGCCATGACGGCGAAACCGATGATTCCTCCGCGCCATCCGTAGGGTTCGGCGATGATCGTGCCGAACGGCGCTCCGATTACCGAAGCGAGCGATGCCATCGCGCCCAGAATGCCCATCGCCCTGCTGCGAAATTCGGGCGGCGCGACCAGCGCGATGGACGTCATGACACACACGAACGCCACGCGATATCCGAGCAGCCAGACAACCCGAGCGCCCAAAGCCCAGTCGTATGTGGATGCCTGGCTGAGCAGCGAAAGTCCCAGCGCAACCCCCAACAGCCCTGCCGTAAGCGCGAGTTTTTCGCCGAAGCGTTTCGCCAGAATGCCGGCAGGCACGCTCATCGCCATCGCCACCAGCCCATAGAGTCCGGTGAATAGCCCGATCTGCGAATAGCTGATGCCGAAGTCTTTCTGGATCGCGGGCAGCAGCGGCGAGAAGCCCAGGCTCGACATTTGAATCGCCATCATCGCGACAATGGTGGCGGCGAACGAGGGGACCCAGTGCTTCGCTTGAGATGGCACAGGCTCCATCCTACACGTTGTGGCGCGCCTGTTGCTCCGATATAATCCCGCTCCAGGAGATCAAAACCATGACGCTGACTCGCCGGGAGATTCTGAAGCGCACAGGTTGGACCGCGGGCGCGGGGGCAGCCTGTGTGCTGCTTCCTGAGATGACCATGAGTCGCCTTTGGGCAGCCGTGGATTCAACCGTCGAGACGGTCAACGGCAAGGTGCGCGGCCGGAGCGTCGCCGGCATCCACAGTTTTCTCGGCGTGCGTTACGGCGCTTCCACGGAGGGCCGCAACCGGTTCATGCCGCCGCAAAAGCCGCGGGCATGGGCGGGGATTCAGGATGCCTTCTCTTACGGCGATAGCGCGCCGCAGCGCAACCCCAAGCCGGGCGCCGCCGGAGCTGTGTCCGGGGAGATCGGACGGCTGTTTGCCGGCGCGGAGGGCCCACCGCCTGCCGAAAGCGAAGACTGCCTGTTCCTGAATGTGTGGACGCCGGGTGTCAACGATAACGGGAAACGGCCAGTGATGTTCTGGCTGCACGGCGGCGGCTTCACCACCGGGTCGGACTCGAGCGCGATGTACATCGGTGCGAATCTGGCACGGCGCGGCGACGTGGTCGTCGTAGGGATCAACCACCGCTTGGGTGCGCTGGGTTTCACGCACCTGGGCGACCTGGGTGGTGAAGCATTCGCGCATTCCGGAAACGTGGGGATGCTGGACTCCGTGGCCGCGCTGGAGTGGGTTCGCGACAACATCGGGCGCTTCGGCGGCGATCCAAACCGCGTCATGATCTTCGGCGAATCGGGTGGCGGCCAGAAGGTTTCCATGTTACTGGGTTCGCCGCCCGCCAAGGGTCTGTTCCACCGTGCGGTCATCGAAAGCGGACCTGGGACCAAGATGGTGGAGCGCGAGCGTGCCACCGAAATCGCCCGCATGCTGCTGGCTGAGGTTGGACTGGACGCCAGGCGTTTGCCGGAACTCCAGTCGCTACCCATGGCAAAGATCCTGGCGGCGCAGTACGGCGTGGCGGCTAAACTGCGAGCCTTTCCCGGCATCATCGACGGATTTGCGCCGGTGCTCGATCCCACGGTGTTGCCCGCCCATCCTTTCCATCCCCACGCAACTCAAATCTCCGCGGACATTCCGGTCATCATCGGGAACAACCGGACCGAGGCCACGCTATTTGCCGATCCGGCCGCATTTTCACTTGACGAAACAGCATTGAAGACCCGGGTGAAAGGCATGCTGGGCGATCGCGCCGATCAGGTGATCGAGGTCTATCGGCGAGCCAATCCTCGCGCGACTCCGTCGGATCTGTTCTTCTTGATCTGGACGGATTATCCAACCACGATCTATACCGACAACATCGCCGAACGGAGGGCTGCTCTCGGCAAAGCGCCGACGTATCGCTACCGCTTCGATTGGGAGACTCCGGTATTGGGCGGCAAGTTGAAAAGCCCGCACGCCTTGGAATTGCCGTTCGTGTTCGACACCAATCAAGTGGCTCCCGGATTGAGCGGGGGTGCGGGCCCGGAAGCGGTGGCGCTGGCCGCGCGCATCAGTGAGGCCTGGATCGCTTTTGCGACTCAGGGCGATCCGAACACCAAAAAGAGTGGCCTGCCGAACTGGCCGGCCTATGATTCCGAGCGACGTCCGACGATGCTGTTCAATAACGAAAGCAAAGTGGTCAACAATCCCAGAGAGGAAGAGCGCAAGCTGATGGATAGCATCGTCAATCCGAGTTAGGGGATTCGCTCTGGCGCGGGACCGCTCCCTTTGGTCGCGGCTCAGTAACGGCGGCGATCAGGCTGGATCGCACACTGCGATTGGGAAGATCTGAGTGATCGCCGCGAAGAGTTCCTCGGCGTGGATCGGCTTGGCGACATAGCCGTCCATTCCGGCGGCCAGGCACTGTTCACAGTCGCCTTTCAAGGCATGCGCGGTCATGGCAATGACGGGCAAATGCGTACCGCGGATGGCCTCCCGTTCGCGCAGGGCCCGGGTGGTCGCGTACCCGTCCATCTCGGGCATCTGGACATCCATCAGGACCAGGTCCACCATTTCCCGCTCCAGACAATCGAGCACTTCCTTCCCATTCGTCGCCATCAGGACTTGGTGACCATGCTTCTCCAGCACGAGCTCAGCCAGCCTTCGATTTATGGTGTTGTCATCGGCTACAAGGATCCGGAGCGGTGCCTGTTCATGCGACGGTGCTGACGTCTCTTTATTGACTCGTTGTTCCCGGAGGGAATGTTGGGTCACCAGGAGCGTCTTCCCGCCGGAGGCTGGGTCGTAACGGAGAACCCTCGAGAGCGCTTCCCTCAGGTCAGGCGGCCACACGGGCTTGGTCAAATAACCTTCTACACCCAGGCCCCGGCAAGACATGGCGTCGCCACGCAAGCCCGCGGCGGTGAGCATGATGATCCTGGTGTCCTTTAGTTCGGGGTCCCGTTTGATGCGCTCCGCCAATGCGAAACCATCACCGCCGGGCATGTGACCGTCCGTCAGCACGACTGGAAACGGCCTTCCGGCACAGCGCGCATCGCTCAAGGCGAGGAAGGCGGCATCGGCGCACTCGGAAAGCGTAGGTTGCATGCCCCACGTTCGCAGCGCCTCGTCCAGAATGCGGCGATTGGTGGCGTTGTCGTCGACCACCAGCACCGGCAGGTCCTGGAGACAAAGCGGTGGTAGGGCGGCCGGCTTGCTGGCCCGCTCGGAGTTTTCGACCGGCACCGCAAACTCAAAAACACTGCCAATGTGGACCTCGCTGGAAAACCAGAGACGGCCTCCCATCATTTCTACGAGGCGGGTGGAAATCGTGAGGCCCAGCCCAGTCCCTCCGAATTGTCGTGTCGTACCGGCGTCGGCCTGCGTGAAGGCGTCCAGAATGAGTCGATGCTTTTCCGCGGGGATTCCAATGCCGGTGTCACGAACCGAAAAGTGAACATCCGTCGTCCGGGCACTCTGGTCGCGGGCGGCCACGTCGACCCGAAGTTCGATTTCGCCGTGGATGGTGAATTTGAGCGCGTTTCCCAGGAGGTTGGTGAGGATCTGCCGCAGCCGCGTGGGGTCGCCCAACACCAGCTCGGGCACCTCCGGCCGAATATCGCAAACCAGCTCCAGGTGTTTCTGATGCGCCTGCACGGCAAACGCTCTGACAATATCTTCCAGGCTGTCAATAAGGTTAAACTCAACCCGCTCGATCTGAAACTTGCCGGCTTCAATCTTGGAGAAGTCCAGGATGTCATTGATGACGGTCAACAGTGCCCCGGCCGAGCTGTTCACCGTTTCCAGGTACTCGCGCTGTTCACCCGTAAGATCGGTGCCTAGCGCCAGTTCGGTCATGCCGATCACGCCGTTCATGGGCGTTCGGATTTCGTGGCTCATATTGGCCAGAAACTCGCTTTTAGCGCGGTTGGCCACTTCAGCGGCCCGCTTGGCCCGTTCCAGTTCCTCGTTGGCCCGGTTGCGTTCGGTCACGTCCCGAAACCCCCAGACGCGTCCGACGTTGTGGCCCTTCACACGCTGCGGTTCGGAATGGCGCTCGAAGATGCGGCCGTCCTTAAACATCAACGTGTCGTCGCTTTGGGCGTCCGGATGGGCGTAGAGCTCTCGCACCTTGGCGAGGAACCCTTCACCATCGTTCAACTGCCCCACTAAGAAATTCCGGAACTGCGCGACGTCACCCGTGCTCATGAGCTGCTCAGGGATTCGCCACATTTCGACGAATTTCTGATTGAAAGCGACTATCCGCCCTTTCGAGTTGGCCACCAGAATTCCATCCGCCGTGGACTCGACCGTGGCACGCAGCGCCTCGGTCTTCTCTTCCACGCGGCGGCGCAAAAGAACGAGCCATAGCGAACCCAGGAGAATCACAGCGGCCAGCAGCGCCGCGACTGCAAAGACACGCTGGATGCTCCACCAGGGAGCAGGCTCGAGGATCACGATGTCAGCTGCCGATCGTAACAGGACCCGGTAGGAAGTCGGCCGCCGGTATTCGTCCGTTTCCACGGACCAGACCCCAATCATCTGCACACGGCTGCCGGCGCGGATCGAGCGCACGCGGTTATCCATAGTGCTCTCCACCGCGCGGCCTGTGAATGTGAGGCTGCCCAAACGCATCGTCAAGACGCGCCACTCTCCGCTGACAGCCTGCTCGAACAACGTACCGTTGATTTTGATAAGCTCGGCGTCGTGGTCGCCCGAGAGCGTCGTGGCGCCTGTCAGGTCGACCGCTGGGGGCAGCCGGCGCTTGCCGATTTTCCGCAACTCACCTTCCTGCAGGATGGGGGCGTAGCGACCCACCGTCGGGAAGCCAATCACATCCACAAGGTCGCCGGGCTCGACCGGAGTCTTTTGCCCGCCTTCCACGTCCATACCTCCGGAATCATCTTGCACGAAGACCCAGTCGCCCAACTTGCGCCACGTGACCACTCCCTGCGCGTGCATGCGGTGCCCGGATTCCCGGCTCGGCGTGAACCGCATCAAGCTGTTGACGGGTGAGGGGGAAAGAGCGTAGGGGTCAGCAGGTGCTGCCTGTTCGACCTGCAGTTGATCGAGGCCCGGCACGAATAGCTGAACACCCACGAGCTGCCGTCGCTCGTTGAAGAGCGTCCCGCAAGCGCCTCGAACAGCCACCCGGGAATCGATCAGGTAGCGGTAGTCTACGTCCTGCCGAAACTCGTTGATCCTGGCCTTGAATTTATTGCGGCCGGAGGCGATTCCCAGCACGAGTTGAGGCCGACCGGCGCGCATGTCGGGCGGGAGCCGGTCTTCGATCGTGACGGAATGAACGATTCCCCGGGTTTCGACCCATTGGCTGTCTTCCCGGCCGCTGAGCAGATCTTCCAGCGTTTCGCGAGCCGGCCAGGGCAACGCGGCATGGCCCAGAACGCGAATTCGGGCGTGTTCGATCGACGGCGCGAAATCCCCGGGCGTGGTATTGCCGTCTACTTCCACCTGGCTTCCCGCGGTGATCTGCGGGTCGGACGATTGGATGAAAAGGAAGATGCCGCCCGTTCCATCCTGAAAGAATGTCACCAGGTAGTCCTGGGCGCGGTAGGTGATGACTCCGGTCAAATGGATGGCGTACTTCCCCTGGGCTTGCTCCTCCGTGAGCGCTCTGATCTGCGCCACCTTCGTGAGGACCGGCGGCCCCGCTCGAGCACAATTCTTCGGCCCCGCAGCGGCCACCAGCAACGCGAGTAAGAACAGATCTCGCACCGTAGTCTCGATAGAATCCTTCTTGACATACTCATCGGCCGGCGGAGTCCCAAACTTTAGTGCTGTGGCGCAGGCACCCCTGCCTGCCGGGTCGAGACCCATCTCGACCCATCTTCCGTAGGTCCAGCAAGCGCCGGAGTGCCGGCGCTGCAGCCTGAGAGGCCGCGCCACCAGTGGGCTCAGGGACTTTTGTGTGAAAAGAGATCCTTGCCGAGTTCAAGATGCAAACGCAGGCTTTCAATCCACAGCGGCCCGCGGTCGCGGTTGTAGGCCGGGTTGTTGACGTGTTGCAGGTCGAGCGTCACGAAGAATCCGGGGAATAACCGGGCGTTGTAGTAACTCTCCCAGATATTCTCGGGGCCGTAGCGCAGGGCGCCATCCCCGATTAGAAAGTCGTGGCCGCCCAGCGCCAGGTACTGCGCGTGAACCGCGGACAATCCGTTGACTGTCAGCTCTGTTGCCACGGTGTCAAATTGCCGATTCCAGTGCTGTCCGGTAACCGATACGCCGGCGGTGGCCAGGCGATCGATGGCGGTGAAGGCGAAGCTTTCGGTCTTTCCATCGTTCCATCCCAGGCGGCCAAACACGCCGACGTCTTTGGTCAGCTCCTGCTCCACGTTCAGCCCGGTTCCATATTTGAGCGTTCCCACACGGCGTGTCTGGGTAATGTCGGGCACACCACCGTTCTGTTTTGCCAGCCGGATGGACTCGGCGTAATCGCCTGCATCCGCATGGTTCTGATATTCCAGCAGCCGGACCGTGCCCGGGTGCATGCGAAGCTGGTAGCGGTACTCTTCCTCCCACACGTCGCCGCGATCGCGAAACAGCCTTCGGTCGAATCGCAGCCCGTTCGCAACTTTGGGCATGGCGGTGCTCGCATACCGGAACGACCAGTGTTTGGTGTGGAGTTCGTGCACCCACCCCCACGTATAGCCGCGCGTATCCGCGGGATAGTCCCAAGCGCCGTTGTACATGACGGCCCACCCCATGAACTGTGTGCGGGGATCGTGGGTGTACCGATTGTTGTCGAAGAAGTCGGTGACCGTGAAGCGCCCCACCATAACCGTGTATCGATTCATGGGCCGCTGGCCGGCCAGTTGATTCGCGTCGCTATCCACCGATTCCTTTTCGTCGCCAAAGCCGAAGTCGTGGCTGATGTACAGTCGAGCGAGGTACGGCTTGGGGGTTGCGCTGGCCACGCGCGGCAGCTCTCCATTCGGCGCATTGGCCAAACCGTTCACTCCGCTGAATCCTTTACCCCCCGCGATTTCCGGATCGAAGTACAACTGCGTGTTGCGCTCCAGGCGCAGGCCCAGGAACAGGGTCGTGGTAAGCGACACGTCGCGTTCCGGATAGTCTTGAAGGCTGAACGGTCCCTCATAGGGAGAGCGAAAGGTGCCGTGAGAATCGCCGATGGACGTAGCCTGGTAGAACAAATTCCACCACTCCTGATCCTGCGCCGAAGCTACGCTCGTACCAGCCACTGCGCAGAGCCACGCCAGCCGCAAAATCGTCAAACGATGCACACACCTCTCCCGCTAGTAGCACAGGCATCCTTGCCTGTGTCCGGTTTAGTCTTTAGCTTCCCTTGAATGAGCGAGCACGGTCTCCACCAGTTCCGCCACGTGCCGGTCGGCCAAAGCGTAGTTGACGTGTTTGCCGTGCCTTTGCCGGATCACCAGGTTCTCCGAGCGCAGGATCCGCAACCGCTGCGAGACCGTCGCCAGTGTTTCGCCTTCCATCCCCGCCAACTCACTGACGCAGGCTTCCCCTCTGGTCAGCCGTACCAGAATCCTAAGCCGTTCCACATCGCCGAAGGCCCGCAAGAGCCGTACCGCCTGTTCGAGCGAACGCTCATCGGGCATGGGTCGCGGCGTCACGGCCGTATGATCTTCCGCCGAGCACGACGGCGCCAGTTCTGGTTCCGGGTTCAAATCCTCATCATTTTCGCATCACTTGCACAGTTATGCAAGTGAATATTTGATGACTATTTCCCTAACGCTTCCAACGTTTCCGCCGAGACCGAACGAAGCGCCGCCCCGAAAGCCTCATCCTTATAGGTGGCCCGCTCGGTCACGATGCGTAGCCGCTGAATGTGCTGGCTGGCGGGGTCGAAATCCACGAAGCCCAGGAGGTGTGGCGTCCACATCGTCTTCGCTGTCCTTGCCGGGGTAGAACGCGTGTTTCATGCGCAGCCGGCCGTCGATCCGGGCGCGCGCCGCGCTGCTCTCCATGGCAGTCACGGTCAGACGCAGTGACGCCTCGTCGAAGCGGTTGCGGTCCTGGTTGGTGGTCTCTTCCGTCTGCGGATAAAAGCGCGTCAAGAGTTTGCGGGTTACGGTTGGGTCAAGCTGCCAGGATGCACCGGCCTGCGGCCTCTCGCGGGGGGACAATTGGATCCATTCGGCGCGGCTTAAGACGAGCCAGTTTTCCGAAGGGAACTCGTGCCAGTTACCACCGCGCGCGCTGCGTGACACCAGGTGCAAGACAAGGTCTCCGGCGTCCGATTTCGGCGGGACGGATTGCGGCCGCGGCTTCACCGCCGGTTCGCCGGGCCTGGTGCCTAATTGGCCGATCACGTCTGTCAGCAGGCGCTTCAACACAGTGGGCTGGGCCGCTTCGATGGGCCCTAATCCCGTGAGGGAAGAGCCATCGGGCTTCAGAATATACAAATGCACTTCGCCGGCGCCCAGTTTCTTATTGAGGAAATCGCCGTAAATCCGCCGCACTTCTGCGCGTGCCTCAGCCGTTGGTGCGCCGAAGGGACCGGTATTTCCATCGGACACATACACCGGCACGAAGTAGCGATTCAGCAGATCGATGATTTGTAAATTGGAGAGCGAACCCGCCCTCAGGCCAAAGGCCCCGCCTCAACAGCGGCCCGTGCCGATGTCGCCGGCATAGGTAAACAGAAAGATGGGCCGGTTGCCGGCGCGGGCGAGCTTTTCCGCCACGAGAATGTCAGGGGCCCAGCCGATCAGGTCCAGCTTTCGATCGTCGCGCGTGGGTTGCAGTTCGTGCACCCGCTTTTCCACATGACTGACCAGTTTGTCGTCCGCCAGGAAATTCTCTGCCGCGGCGGTTCCCGCCAGCGCAAGCGTTAACGCAGATAGCACTCTGATCGATCGCATCCTGTAACCTCCAGACCCGGTGCCGCTATTATCGTAAGAAGAGGTGAGCGGTTGAAAGCTCTAGCAGTTATGTACCACGACGTGGTGGAAAACGGGAATTATTCCGCGAGCGGATTTCCCGGTCCTGGTGCGGATCGCTATAAGCTTGACCGGCTTGAGTTTGAAAGACACCTGCGGGCCATCCGCGATGCCCTCGGGGATCGACCGGTACTATTAACCTTCGATGATGGCGGTGTGAGCGCGCACGAGCGGATCGCGGGAATGCTGGAAAAGTTTGGCTGGCGCGGGCATTTCTTTGTCACTACAGATTGGATCGGGAAGCCTGGTTTCTTAACCGCGGCGCAGATTCAAGAATTAGACCAGCGCGGTCACGTGGTGGGCAGCCACTCTTCGTCCCACCCGGTGCGCATGTCGCAAATTCCTGGGGAGCGTATGGTCAGCGAGTGGCGCGACAGTCGCGCGCGTTTGGCGGAGATAGTCGGACATACCGTAGAGTTCGCCTCGGTTCCGGGCGGCTATTATTCGCGCAAGGTTGCGCAGGCCGCGGCGCAGGCGGGCATCCGCACGCTGTTCACGTCCGAACCGACAGCCAGGGTGGAAATGGTGGATGGCTGCCAGGTGTTAGGCCGTTACGTGGTGCAAAGGGGAATGGGTCCGGAGTGGTCGGCGGGCTTCGCGGCGGGCAGGGTGATGCCGCGGTTTCGCCAGGCGCTGCTGTGGAAGACGAAGCAGGCGGCGAAGCTCTTAAGTGGCGGGCTCTATCTGCGCGCGCGCGAGGCTATACTGAAAAAGGCTTGAGATGTCTGAGACCACGACTCGCCTAATGACTGTCGAGGAATTCCGTCAACTGCCGGAAACCGGGCCGTTCTATTACGAACTGCGGCACGGAGAGTTGGTCCAGGTGACGCGCCCAAAGCTAAAGCACCACAAGATACAGCGGCGGCTCCGCCGGCTACTGGAAGGCCCAGCCGGTGAGGCGGGGGTTGTAGAGCCCGAGGTAGCGTTCCGCGCGCTGCCCGAACACGAGCTGCGTGTGGCCGACGTGGCCTTTGTTTCGAAGGAAAGATGGCATCGAAGCGGTGAAGAAGATAATCTGCGCGGTGCGCCAGAATTGGTGATCGAAGTCCTTTCACCGTCCAACACCGATGACCGAACTCTTCGACAAAGAAAAGCTCTGCCTTGAGAACGGCTGCCTCGAATTCTGGGTGGTGGACCCGGTGCACCGCCAAGTCAAAATCAGCACGCCCGATGGAGCTCACCAAAACCTATCAGGAAGGCCAGGAGATCCCGCTCCGCCTGTTCCCCGGCTCGCTAGCGGTGAAATCGATCTTCGCCGAGTAAGCATGTGGGGCCAGGCTTTCCAGCCTGCCGCCGGGCTTCTGCCCGGCGCGCCGCGCGGAAGCGCGGCGGCAGCCCGGAAGGGCTGCCCCACCAGCCCTCACTTCATCCGCGGCCCCGCCAGCAGGATCTTCTCGAAACAGCGGGCAGCGTGCTCCCACGAAAAATTCGCATTGACCATTTCCCACGCGCTGGCGGCCACCTGGCGGCGGTCCGCGGCATCGTCAAGCAGTTCCAGGCAGCGGGCGGCGAAATCCTCGGGAGTATCGGCGATCCGAATATCGTCCGGCGGATGGATCGCCAGCCCTTCGGCGCCGATGGTGGTCGAGATTACCGGGATGCGGGCCGCCATGGCTTCGTAAATCTTCAGCCGCGTGCCTCCTCCAATGCGCAGCGGTACCACCGATACCGCCGATCCCCACAAATACGGTCGAATGTCGGGCACCGTCCCAGTCACCCGAATTTTTGGATCGCGCTCGCCCAATTCGGCAACCTTCGGCGGCGGCGTGCGGCCGACAATCGCCACCGAACAATCGGGCCGGCGGCGCCGGATCAGCGGAAGAATCTCGCGCGCGAAGTACAGCACCCCATCGACATTCGGCAGCCAGTCCATCGACCCCACGAAGACCAGGTCCGCGCCTTCAGCCGGTGGCGTCTCGGGCGGCCGGAAGTAATCGATATTCACGCCGGTGGGAATTTCGGAAACGCGCGTGACGCCGAACAGTTGGCGCATGGCGGCCGCGTCGGTGGCCGAGACCGCCACAATTTGTCCCGCCTGCAGGCTGACGCGGCGCTCGTACTCGTACATGCGTCTGGCCTGCAGGCCGAAGTACCAGCGCCGCAGCGGGTCGGTGGAATGCTCTACGTGGCGGCTCCAGATTACGGTTTCCACGTTGTGCTGGAAGAAAACCGCGTGCGCCAGATCGGGGAAGTAGGCGGTCGGCGCCAGGTGGTCGACCACCGCGCATTCGAAGCGCTCCTTGCGGATCAGATCTTCCAGAAACCGGCCCATGCCGGGAGGATGAAAGCGGCCCACCGCAACCGGCGTGGACGCGATCAGGCCCGCGGCCAGCTGTCCCCAAAATGCGGCAGAGGCCTTGTCGGGAATGCGGTAGCGGAAGGGATAAGCTTTGAAAGAATACTCATGCGCGCGCGCCGGCCCCTCCGGCTGCTGGGGATTCTCGATGGCCACATAGTGGATTTCGTGCCAGCGGTGCAGGTGGCGCAGCATTTCCAAGGTGCGGATCTGGCCGCCCTTGGTAGTCGGGTGCATGAAATTGGTGTTGACCCACAGGACCTTCATACGGCCGAAGGTGCGGCCGCCATGAGACCGTCCCAGCGCGGCTCCAGCTTTCCGTTGAGGAACAGGTCGCCCCACACCTGCAGGGTCAGCAGGCGCCAGATGCGGTCGGTGGCGTCCTCTTCGCCGCGGATGTGCCTGCCGATCAGGCGATCGAGCGCGCTGGAATCGACGTAGCTGGAAAGCAGGCCGTCGCGGTCCATCAGGATTCCGTACAGCGCGCCGGCGCGGGGATCGAGCAGCCATTGCCGCAGCGGCGTGGGGAAGCCCATTTTCTTGCGGTAAATGATTTCGTGCGGCAGCAGGTCTTCCACGGCTTTCTTCAGGATGTATTTGGCCTCGCCGCCGCGGATCTTCAGACGGTCCGGAACGCGTGTCGAGAACTCCACGAATTCGTGATCGAGAAACGGAACCCGGCTTTCGATTGACGCGGCCATGCTCATCTGGTCCTGCTTCATGAGCAGCTCCACCAGGTAGGTTTTCTGGTCGGCGTAGAGCATGCGGTCCAGGGGCGAACGGCCGCTTCGCGCATCCCAATAACGGCGGAAGTTGCCATAGGTGGAACCTGCGGCGAGCGATGGGAAGAGCGCGGACTGCTCGGCGGCGGAGAAGGCGGAATAGAAATTATCGAGATAGAGCGACTCCAGGTCCTCGCCGCGGCCGACGAACGTGTGTTGCAGCTTGCGCCGGACGTCCGCGTTCAGCAGGCTGGTTGCCGCTACCCGCGAACGAATTGCCCGCCGCAGAGGACCCGGCACCAGCCGATAGAACGGCAGCCAGCGTTGGTTCAGATCGTAGAAGTGGTAGCGCGCGTAGCCGCCGAACATCTCGTCGCTGCCTTCGCCGGTGAGCACCACCTTCACTTGTTCGGCAGCCAGGCGCGAAACGAAATATAGCGAGACGCTGGAGGGCCACGCAATCGGCTCATCCTCGTGCCAGATCAGCCGGGGCAGGGCATTGAAGAAGTCCTCCATGGAAACCACCACCTCGTGATGGTCCGTGCCGATGCTTCCGGCCACATGCGCGGCGTAGGAAAGTTCGCTGTAAGGCGCTTCCTGGTAGCCCACCGCGAAAGTCTTCACCGGCCCCGTGAATTGCCGCTTCATCACGCGCGGCGATGGCGCTCGAATCCACGCCGCCGCTGAGGAACATGCCGAGCGGCACATCGCTCATCAGGCGCATTGCGACGGTCTCTTCCAGCCGGTCGCGGCACTCGCGGATCCACGAGGCGTCGTCGCGATCTTCGCGGCGGTCGGGGCTGGGGATGTCCCAGTATTCGCGGACTTGCGGTTCGGGCCGCGCGGCTGCCAGGTCCAAAGTCAGGTGGTGCCCGGGCATGAGCTTGCGGATGCCCGCGAACAGCGTGCGCTCCTCGCTGAGGTATCCGAACGCCAGGTACTCCGGCAGCATCGATTCTTCGAGCTTCGGCGAGACTGCCGGGTGGCGCAGCAGAGCCTTGATCTCCGAGGCGAAGACGAAGACCCGTCCATCCCAGAAATAGTAGAAAGGCTTTTTGCCGAGCCGGTCGCGCCCGCAGAACAGCTTCCGCGCCCGCTTGTCCCAAATCGCGAACGCGAACATCCCGCGAAAGTGTTTCAGGCAGGCGGGTCCATACTCTTCGTAAGCGTGGAGGACGGTTTCGGTGTCGCAGTGCGAGGCGTAGCGGTGGCCGGCCTTCTCCAGTTGCGGGCGCAGATTCGAGTGGTTGAAGATTTCGCCGTTGTAGGACATCCACAGCGTGCGATCCTCGTTGGTCATGGGCTGCTGCCCACCCACCACGTCGATGATGCTCAAACGGCGGTGGCCCAGGGAGGCGTATTCATCCTGGTAGTACCCGGATGCATCGGGGCCGCGGTGGCGAATCGAGTCGGTCATCCGCTCCAGAATCGACTTCTGGGGGGACGACGGCTCCACCGTTACATAACCCGCGATGCCACACATGAAAAGCGCCCCTGCCGGGCAGGTAAGTTCGCCCTTTACTGTAACATCGTAGTTTGGAAGGCCGCCCGATAGTAACGGAAGTGAGTACCAGGTAGTAATGACGACTCCTCCGCTCACGGCTCGGTAACTAGTACTGAGCCGTGACCAAAGGGAGCGGTTTCTTCGGTCTTTCCAGAGGGGATCAATGCGCATAGCGCTGCTACAACTCAACCCCACCGCGGGGGATCTGGCGGGAAACGCGTCTCTGATCATCCGCGCCGTCCGCGAAGCCCAGTCAGCCGGCGCCGACCTGGCGGTCACTCCGGAGCTGGCCTTAATGGGCTACCTGCCGCGCGACCTGCTCATGAACCGGGGGTTCGTGCGGCGCGGCGGCCAGTTGCTCCAGCAAGTCGCCTCCGAGTTGGCGGACGCGCCTCCGGTGCTGGTGGGCATCGCCACGCCCAATCCCGCGGAAATGGGGCGGCCGCTGTACAATAGCGCGGTCCTACTTAACCAGGGAACGGTGGGGCAGTCCTTTCACAAAACGCTCCTGCCCACTTACGATGTGTTTGACGAAGACCGCTATTTCGAGCCGGCCCGCGGCGCGCAAATTCTGGAGTGGAACGGCTGGCGCCTGGGCATCAGCATCTGCGAAGACGTCTGGAACGACCGCGATTTCTGGGAGCGTCCCCGTTACCACCGCGACCCCATCGAAGTGCTGGCCGGCTCGGGCGCGCAAGCCATCCTGAACCTTTCGGCCTCGCCCTTCATCGCGGGTAAGCAGCTTCTCCGAGAACGCATGCTGGGACACCTCGCCCAGAAACACGGGCTGGCCGTGGCCTACGTGAACCAGGTGGGCGGGGATGACGATCTGATCTTCGACGGCCGGAGCTGCGCGTTCGATGCACAAGGCGGGCTCATCGGGCGCGCCGCGGGTTTCCGCGAGGATGTGCTGATCGTCGATCTGGCTACAGGCGTGGGCGCGATCGCCGAAGACGATTTCGCGGTCGAAGCCGAAATCTGGAACGCGCTGGTTCTGGGCGTCCACGATTACGCGCGCAAGACGCGCTTTTCGAAAGTGCTGCTGGGCCTTTCGGGCGGCATCGATTCGGCCCTGACCGCGGCCATCGCCGCCGACGCCATGGGCGCCGAAAACGTCCTCGGGGTGCTCATGCCCTCGCATTATTCGAGCGCGGGCAGCGTGGACGATTCCGTCGCACTGGCGCGCAACCTGGGCATTCAGACGGTAACGCTTCCCATCAGCGGCATCATGAAGACCTATGACAGTGTGCTGGCCGATGCGTTCCGCGGCCGGCCCGTCGACGTGACCGAGGAGAACATTCAATCGCGGATACGCGGCAATCTGCTGATGGCGCTCTCCAATAAATTCGGGTCGCTGCTGCTGACCACGGGCAATAAGTCCGAGCTATCGGTGGGGTATTGCACGCTATATGGCGACATGAACGGCGGGCTGGCGGTGATTGGGGACGTTCCGAAAACCATGGTGTACCGCATTTCTGAGTGGCGCAACCGCCGGCGTCCGGATATTCCGGAAGCCATTCTGACCAAGGCCCCTTCGGCGGAGCTGCGGCCGGACCAGAAGGACCAGGACACGCTGCCGCCGTATGATGTACTGGACCAAATCCTGGAGCTGCACGTGGAGCAAAGCAAGTCGGCGGAAGAGATCATCATGTGCGGCTTTGACGAAGCCACCGTGCGGCGGATTCTGCGCATGGTGCGGATTGCCGAATTCAAACGCAAGCAGGCGGCGCCGGTGCTGAAAGTGACGTCGCGCGCGTTCGGCACGGGCTGGCGCATGCCGATTGTGCGCGGGGAGTAGGGTGCCGGGTCAGAGATCCCTTCGATCATTCGTGAAATATTTTCTGGCCCTCGCACCGCTATGCATCGGCGTCGATGCGCAAACCTTGACCGATCGCGTGGATGCCCTGCTTGCGAAATCGAACCAGAAGGACGGGCCGGGAATGGCGGCGCTCCTCATCCGCAACGCACGAATCGTGTACCGGAAGGGCTTTGGCCTGGCGGATCTTGACACGCATAAGCCGGTTACGCCCAACACGCAGTTCCTGATGGGATCCATAACCAAGCAGTTTACGGCGATGGGCATCATGATCCTTAAGGAAAGGGGAAAACTGCAATTCGAAGATTCCTTGGCCAAGTTCTGCCCGGAGTTTCCGGACTATGCCCGGACCATCACGATCCGCCAACTGCTGAACCATGTTTCGGGGCTACCCGATTACGAGGAGCTTCTGTTAGGCAAGATCGACTTCGATAACTACTTTCAATCTTCCAAGAGCCCGCGCACGGCTCACGAATTTACGTCCGCCGAAGCCCTTCAAGCTCTCAGCCGCCAGCAAAAACTGAACTTCTCCCCCGGCGAAAAGTTTGAATACAGCAATTCCGGCTATGTCGTGCTGGCTCAAATCATCGAGCGCCTGACCGGCGAGCGGTACGCCGAGTTTCTAAAAGAGGCCATCTTCGATCCGCTGGGAATGCATGACACCCTGGTCGTGGACGAGCGCCGGCAAAAGGTGTCCCGGCTCGCGCTGGGCTATGCGAAGCGCCATGGCCAGTGGCAAGACATCGGCTACACTCCTGAGAACTATATCTATGGCGAGGACGGCATCTACAGCACGGTGAACGACCTGTATCGGTGGGACCAGGCGTTGTACACGGAACGGCTGGTTCACCGCCCGACACTGGAAATGGCATTTGCGCCCGGTCACACCTACGATGGCAAAGAGGCGGATACGTATCTGACGGGCATCCTAAAGCGGCCAACTTCCTACGGATTTGGTTGGTTCATTACTTCGCTAGACGGCAATCTGGAAATGGAGCACGGCGGATTCTGGTCAGGGTATCGCAGCTACATCATTCGTGTGCCCGCCCGGCGGCTCACAGCCGTGGTACTTATGAATTCCGCGTATGACGAAGTGGGAGCGATTGCTCATCAGATGATCGATGCTGCGGGACGTGAAGAGGATGGCCGATGAAAGCTATCGTGTATCACGACTATGGTTCCCCCGACGTTCTTAAGTGCGAAGAAGTGGCAAAGCCCACCGCTCGGGACAATGAAGTATTGCTCAAAGTGCGCGCGGCATCGGTCAATCCTTTCGACCGGCACCTGATGCGAGGTTTGCCGTTGATCGTTCGTCTGTTGGGAGGGCCGCGCAAACCCAGAGCCACACGGTTGGGCGTTGATGTGGCCAGGTGGAAGCGGTTGGCGCGAAGGTGACTTTTGAACAAGCGGCTTCCGTACCGGTAGCGGCACTCACTGCATTACAAGGTCTGCGCGACAAGGGACAGATTGAGGCGGGGCAGAAGGTGTTGATCAATGGATGCAGCACCAGGAATGTGGACATGGTCCGATCCGTCGGCGCAGACTAAGTCATTGATTACAGCCGGGTGGATTTCACCAAGAGCGGACACGCTCGCGGAAAAGTAGCCATCACTGTGGACGCGTCCTCCACCGGTCCATTGGCATTGTAGAGCGGCGCCAGATAGATACCGTGCCGTGCGGCGATTGTCTCAATCTCCTCAACCCGCTGCGGCGTGATGAACCCGCGTCCTCGGGAGAAGGGCTCGAACCGTCCCTCCAGCGCGAGCGCCATGCCTTCGAGTAGACAGCCATGGACCACATCGGGGAATGGATGCCGATTCAGAATTCCATGAAAATCCGGGGCGAATCGCAAGCCGCCAGTAATCTGTCCCAAACCCCCGAAGAAGATTTTGACGCCAGGCATTTGCGCGCTCGGGGAGAGGTTCTTGGGGTAGCCGGCATCGCAAACGATGGCGTCGGGCGCGATGCTACCCAACAAAAGCGAAGGCGACGCCAGGCTCGCCGCGCAAATCACCACGTCGGCCTGCTCGGAGAATTGCTGTAGATCCGTCGCGATCTCTACCGGAACTCCGCCGGCTTCCAACTCCGCGGCGAGTCTGCGGAGCCGTTCCACGTTGCGCGCGTGGAGTTGCACGCGCCCGACGAAAGGCGCCAGGCAGCGGGCGCAGCCGGAACCCACGTCTCCTGTCGCTCCCACGATGAGCAGCGAGGATCGGCGGATGTCCCGGCCTTCCCGCGCGCACATCTTGTGGACACCCTGAACGATGAAAGCGACGGTCAGGGCATTGCCAGTCGTGAAGACGGTATGGTGTCTTTCGGGGAGCTGATCGAAGTTGCCCTCGATCAGAATGGAACTGAACCCGCCGAGACTCACGATCTTCGCTCCGGCCCGGATCGCGCAGGCGGCGGCTCCTCGAACGCGGGTGAGGTTGTCGTGCGTGTAGGCGGCTTCCAGACGGTCGGGAGGAATGAAGGAATCGATGTAGAGGCCGCGCACCGTCGCGCCGGCGGTCGATTCGACTTCGACATGGCAGACTGGCCTGGGCGGAATCCAGGGGAGGATGTCTTTGATTTCGTCGTCCAGCAAAGGCGTGTGTTCCGGTCCGCGCAGGACGGCGAGTACGTCGGCAGCGGTTTTCCAGCTTTCCTGGTGGCCGATCAGGGCGAAATCGACACTGTGGCGCGGACACTCGTGTCTGCCGTGCCAAGACTCATCTTGGCACTTGGTAGTCGTAGCTACACTGGCAACTGAGTTACCCATGTAAGTGTTACCTCCCCGGGCAGCCCCAGCTTATCCAGCGTCTTCAGATACTGTTGCAGTGACGCCCCGCGAAGTTCGGCTGCCGTCAAGCTGATCTCAGGCAGCGATGGCTTCACACAGTTGTCGTGGCACACTTCGCAATGCCCATCCTTGCATTCCTTCGCCAGCATCTTGGCGAGAGTGGTCATCACTTCCAGGTGCAGCCGGTGCACCTTATCGTCGAAACGCTGCGGGTCCAAGGCTCGCTCCGTGCGGAGAATCGCCATGGCGTGATCGACGTGCTCTTCTTCCTCTGCGGCGATGGACGCGAAGGTCCTGCCCAGACTCCCCGGCGCCACCTTTCCGACGCGCGCATAGCTGGCGACGGCGAATGACTCCAGCATGATCTCCTGGACGATCAAGCAGCCGGTAAAGTCACGTTCAGTGATGCAGTGCAGGAATGCTTCGCGGAGCCGCTTCCAATGTTTGGAGTCGACGTTATCGGCGACGTCCACTCCCATCTTGCGGCCCTCGGCAGCGAACCGGGCAGCATGCCTCTGTTCACCGGCCGCATGCTCCAACGCATCGGCCACTTCCGCGGGATCGTCACATATCTCCGCTAAGCAGGTGTAGTTCATGGCGGCGACTAGTTCGCCGGTGACCGCCTGTGCCAGGACGTCCTGCCAAATCGGAGCACTGGGTGAGAGAGAAGTACATTCGAGCGCGACAACGGGTACCATGCGTCCCTCCTGAACATGCCGTACGCAGATAAAGCGGATCGGTTCAATATTTTTGGGCCGCCGTCAGGACACACTGAACCTGAGGTTTGGAATGGTCAAAAGCGGCCTTGATGGTAAAGGGGTTACAAGCCGTCGGCAAACCTGAGGTTTAGAGTTACAGTACGAAGCCCGAAGAACGCGCGTCGTCGAAGAACATGCGGACCGTCTCTAGCGAATAAGCGTCGAGGTCTTTTCCAATCAGAGGCAGCTTGTTCAGGATATCCGTGGTGATGGTGATGATGTGGCAGCCGATCGCATCGGCCTGAAAAACGTTCAGCAGTTCGCGGGGGCTGGCCCAGATCAATTCCATTTGCGGATGCGGCGCGAGCAGTTTCACCGCGGCGGACATAACCGGCACGGGGTCGCAGCCGGTATCCGCGATGCGCCCGGCGAACACCGAGATGGAAGAAGGCGGGCCCCCGGCCAAAGCCTCGCTGGCCTCGCGGACCTGGTCGAGAGTCAGTAGCGCAGTTACGTTCAGTTTCACGCCGTGCCGTGAGAGGAGCCTGAGCAGATCGCACGAAGACTCGCCGCGCGTATTGGTGATGGGGATCTTGACGTAGACATTGGCGCCCCAGCTTGCAATCAGGTGGGCCTGGCGTTCCATGTCTACGAACTCATCGGCGATGACTTCGAAGGAAACCGGGCGGTCGCGGATCACCGACAAGATGTCCTTGGCGAAGGCCTGGTAATCGGCAATGCCGGCCTTGCGCATGAGCGTGGGGTTGGTGGTAAAGCCCTGGATCAGAGGATTGGCGTACAGACGCGCCATGGCGGCCTGGTCCGCGCCATCCGCAAACAATTTGACGCGCAACGCGGTGAGCGGTTTATTCACGGCCGATGGTTGTCCGGTGGGTGCCAGCACGGCGGCTTTTGGCATATGCTTCTGGCACTCACTCTAGCGCAGTCAGCAGGGCCGTCGCATCGGCGATGGAGTCCCCTAGCCGTAGGTTATAGTTTTGGGGTTGCCATTGGACAACGTCCCGGCGGTGCGCGCTGCCCTGGCCGGTGAGCACGTGCAACCCACCCCGCAATCCGGCGTTGTGGCCCGCTTGCAAATCGTCCATTTTATCGCCGACAATCCAGGACCGGCTTAGGTCGAGTTTCAGCAGGCGCTCGGCGGCCAGGAGCATTCCCGGCTGCGGCTTGCGGGCGGGGTGCGCTCGCTGGTAGGGGCAGGCAAGCACACCGTCCAGCGCAGCTCCGGCGGCGGACAGTGCGCGCGCCAATGCCTCTTCCACTTCGACAAACTCGGTCCAGCCGTAATAGCCTCGGCCGATGCCGGATTGATTGGTGATCTCCACCACGGGGATGCCCTGACGATTCGCCAGAGCGATGAGATGGGCGGCGCCCGGTAACAGCACCAGGTCCGAAGCCCGCGAGAGGTACCCGGGATCTTCGACGATCACGCCGTCGCGATCGAGGAACAGCGCCGGCCGGGTCCCGGTAGCAGACTGGGGGCGCGTCCACATCCACATGCCGAGATCCTCATGAAAACGTCCCTGGGGGGCGGCGCCGTGCGCTGCCATATGGAGCACTTCAATCCCCTGGCAGCGCATGGCGCCGCCCCACTGGCTCCGGCACAAATTCCTGTTCGATCGCCTGGCAGAAGTAGTGGTACAGGCAGATGTGCGCCTGCTGAATCAGCGGCGTTGACCGCGACGGCACGGCGAACAGGTAGTCGCTCAAAGCGGAGAGCTTGCCGCCGCCTTCTCCGGTGAGGGCGATCGTCGTCATCCCCATGGACTGCGCACGCTTGAAGGCCTCCACAACATTCGCGGATGTCCCCGAAGTGCTGATGCCGAGGAGTACGGCGCCAGGCTGTCCATAAGCTTCCACTTGCCGGGCGAAGACCGTGTCGTAGGAATTGTCGTTAGCCAGGGCGCTGAGTACGGTGGTGTTGGAGGCCAGACAGATCACGTTCAGGGCCTTGCGGTCCACCAAGAACCGACCCACCAGTTCGCCCGTGATGTGCATGGCATCCGCTGCCGACCCGCCGTTGCCGCACACCAGCACGGGTTTGCCGGCGCGCAGGGCGCTGGTGATGCTGTCGAGAGCCCGCGCCAGCAGATCTTCGGTCCACGCCTGGCCGGCCCGTTCGAGCACCCGGATGGATTCGGCGAAATAGTCCGCGAGGCTCATTGAGAAGTTGACGCCATGGCCAGCCTGGATGTCTTCTCCCGAGCCATGTACTCGTCGTAGATCCAGGCGTATGTCTTCTCGAGTCCCGCGTGCAAGGTGATGGAAGGCTCCCAGTTCAGGAGCTTCAGGATCAGCGTGTTTTCGCTGTTGCGGCCAACCACACCCTTGGGCGCGCCCAGGTCGTAGGTGCGCTTCAGCTTGACGCCGGCGATGTTTTCCACGATATCGACCAGTTGATTGACGCTGACCATCTCGGACGAACCCAGGTTGATGGCGTCCACAATCTCCGAGTCCATAATGCGATGGATGCCGTAGATGCAGTCATCGATATACATGAAGCTGCGGGTCTGGTGGCCGCTGCCCCAGATGTCGATCTCGTGCCTGCCGGAGACTTTGGCTTGGATCACCTTGCGGCAAATGGCGGCGGGGGCCTTCTCGCGGCCGCCGTCCCAGGTGCCGTACGGGCCGTAGACGTTGTGGAATCGCGCCATGCGCGTGCGCAGTCCGAAATCCTCGCGGAAATGGCGGCACATGCGCTCGCTGAACAGCTTCTCCCATCCGTAGCCATCTTCGGGCTGGGCGGGGTAGGCGTCTTCCTCTTTCAGGCCGGGATTGTCCGTGTCCATCTGCTTGTCGGCATTGTAAACGCACGCCGAGGACGAGTAGAAATATCGGGGCACTCCGAACTTGTGCGCCGCCTGCAGCATGTGAGTGTTGATGAGAACCGAAAGCATGCAGAGAGCTTTGTTGTTCTCGATGAACCCCATACCACCCATGTTGGCGGCGAAATTGAAGATCTGGGAAGCGCCCTGAGCGGCCCGCTCGCAATTCTCCCGCTCATTCAGGTCGAGGGAGAGATTCTCGACATCGTCGAAGACCTGGTACCATTCTTCGAACGGTTTAATGTCAATCGCCCGAAGCTTGGTGTAACCCTGCTGACGCAGGTCTCGGATGAGGGCGCCGCCGATGAAACCGCCGGCGCCGGTAACCACCACCAGTTCATTTTTCATTCGTACACTTCTCGTAGCGCTGGCGGTCCTTGCCGCCGGTGCTTTACACTCACCGGTGGCAAAGACCACCGGCGTTGCTCAAACGCCTGCCCGGAGCCCGTCGAGGAACGACTTGCGGGCTTTCCACGGGGCTGAAACCCACTCTAACAAAAAGCGGAATGGCTTCGCAGGGTTGTACCAAAGGCCCAGCGGCAAGCTCAACAGGTACTTCCCCAGAGACGGGCGCAGCGGCTCGAAGAACTGGTCGCGGCCATCCACGCGGAAGGCGGCATAACCGAAGATCCAGGAGAACGGCACATAGCCGTAGTGGCGGCGCAGCAGATCCATGGAGGCGCGGAATACTGGCCCGCGGGCGCTCAGCGTCAGAGCCTCGCGATGCATGCGCGTGTTGGCCAGGTGCTCCTTAAGATAGGCGAACTGCAGGCCCTGGGCTGCCATGCGGATCCACAGGTCATAGTCGAACGACAGGCGCTGCCGCGGATCCAGTGGGCAAGCCCGGTAGGCGCGAGCGCGCAGGAACGCCGCCGGCTGACAGATGAAGCAGTCGCGGGCCAGCACGCTGGCGTCGAAGGGGAGGCTGGGATACTCGCGGATGGGCCGGCCGTCTTCGTCGATCCACCAGCCGTCGCCGTAAACCACGTCCACCTCGGGATGGGCTGCGAGGAACTGGACCGCGCGGCGGATGGCGGTGGGCTCGAACGTATCGTCGGCATTCAGCCAGACGAGGATTTCACCGTGGGCCGCCGCCAGTCCTTTGTGAATCGCGTCGGAAGGGCCGTCGTCGCGGCGCGCTCGAAAACCGCAGCCGATCGCCGTAGCGTTCCAGGATTTCCAGCGTGCCGTCGGTGGAGCCGCCATCGATTACGATGAGCTCGACCGAAGGATAGTCCTGGCTGAGGACGCTTTCGATCGCCAGAGGAAGGAACTGCTTCATGTTGTAGGACGGAGTCACCACCGTGACGAGCGGCTCGCGGCCAGGGACCGCTCCCTCCGGTTGCGGCTCGGTAACCGCTTGCGAAGACGTGACCGCATCGCCGCGCGTTGCCGACTGCGAACCCGCGACCGCATCGCCGCGCGCTACTGAGCCGTGACCAAAGGGAGCGGTGTCTTGCACTTCGCTCTCACTATACCAACGACGTGGTAGTATCGACTCTCGGGCGCATAATGTGGAACGGGGACTACGGCTTTCTTCTGAGCAATCTGGTTCAGAAGGATTTCAAAGTTCGCTACCGCAACATGTCGTTGGGCGTGCTGTGGTCGCTGCTAAATCCCCTTGTCACCATGGGCGCGCTGACGTTTATCTTCACCAGGATTTTTCCCAGCAGCCAGAAGAACTATCCGGTGTTTGTGTTGTGCGGACTGGTGCCGTTTAATTTCTTTTCCCTGGCGTGGAGCACGGCGACGAGTTCGCTGGTGGACAATAGCGCCATTATCCGGCGAGTGCCCATCGCCCGCGAGCTGGTTCCCGTCGCCACGGTCTTCGGAAATTGTTTGCACTTGCTGATCCAGATCGGCCTGCTGCTGGCCTTTGCGCTCGGCGCCGGCATGGGAGTGAACCGGTATTGGATGTGGTTACCGGTGCTCTGGGGGCTGGAGATCGTTTTTGTTGCGGGACTGGGGTTGATTTCCTCGGCCTTGAACGTCTATGTGCGCGACACGCGGTACGTGGTCGATTCGTGCAACACGCTGCTGTTCTGGCTGGTGCCCATCTTTTATTCGTTCGCGTCCATTCCTGCGGGGTATCAGGAGATTTATCAGTTCAATCCCGTAGCCGCGCTGGTTCTGGCGTTGCGCAACATTCTGCTGGAAGCGAGCTCCCCGCCCGCATCGCTGATGGTGAAGTTGACCTTCGTTTCGCTGGTGACTCTCGCGGTGGGCGTAGCGGTCTTTCGGAAATTGAAACCGGGTTTCTACGACTATTTGTAAGCCATGCCGCTGATTGAATTCGATGGCGTCTCGAAATCTTTCACCCAGAGCGGGGAAGCCAAACTGCTTCGGTCACACTTGCGCGATCGCTTCAAGGGCGTCCGCAAAGACGTTTTCCATGCACTGAAGAACGTTTCCTTCACCGTGGACCACGGGGAAAGCATGGCGGTGGTGGGCCGCAACGGCGCCGGGAAAAGCACACTCCTGAGCCTGGTTGCCGGCTTGTGTCCGCCTTCCGAAGGGCGCGTGACCGTGCGCGGGCGTGTCACGGCATTGCTCCAGCTAGGTTCCGGCTTTCATCCCGATTTGACGGGGCTGGAGAACATCCGCCTGAACGCGGCGCTGCTGGGCCTCACGCGGCCGCGCACCAAAGAGGTGCTGGAGAGCATCATCGATTTCGCGGAAATCGGCCCCTTCCTCAATGAGCCGATCCGCACCTATTCGAGCGGTATGGTCTTGCGCCTTGGCTTTGCAGTGGCGATCCACGTGGATCCCGAAATCCTCATCATCGACGAAGTGCTGGCCGTGGGCGACCAGCAGTTTCAAATCAAATGCCTGGACAAGGTCATGGAACACAAAAGGGCCGGCAAGACGCTGCTGTTTGTGTCCCACGGGGCAGAGCTGATCCGGCAGTTTTGCGAACGGGCCATGTGGCTGGATCGGGGCGAGGTGATGTTGACGGGCCGGGCGACGGACGTGTTGGAGGCCTATTCCGAGTCCCCGGCACGCCGCACACTCGGTTGAAGTGCAGCCAGCGCCAGGCCCGCCGGACGGCTCTCCTTCAGGACGAATTCCGCCAGCCCCCAATCGTCGTGATTGAAGATCATGGGGCAATCCAGACGCCGCATGTGCGCTGCCCAAGCGACCAGGTCCTGGTGGGAGACGTAGCTCAGTCCCTTGGCGGCGATCCGCGCGAAGAGCAGGGCTTGACCTTCCGGCGTCCAACCGGAGCCCGTTCCATGTTCAATGTGATAGATGCGCATCGGATCCGGCAAGACTTCTTCGCGGACGCCGCCGTGGTGAGCGGTGTAGCAGAATACCGAGTCGATGTTCATCGAGAACAGATCGAACTCGGGGTAGGCGCGCAAGTCAAACCAGCGTTCCCGCGACAGCAGGGTGAAATCACCGCAGGCGTTGGTGTGCAGGAAGGTGACTCTCTCGGCTTTCTCGGTTACCGGCTTGACGGCCGTATTCTGACGGGCCGGCGTCTTGACCTTGGAACCGAAACTGAGCTTGCGCCGGAGGTACCCGGCCCAGTTCATAAATAATCCGGTGAAGCCTCCCCAACCCACGTAAAATGCGGCGGTCCGGCGGAGGGATCCCGACACGGGTACGGTAACGGTCATCAACGGACCGCTGCCGGCCAAGCGGTTGAGCAACTCCTGGAATTGGTGCCAGACGCGGGCGATTCGCCTCCAGGCTCTGACGGGCAAGGACGCCACTGCCGTTATGCCTCCCCGCCCGGAGCCGGTGCGCTCCCACTGACACGAAAACACGCGGAAATTCAGAATGCGCGGATCGTGTGCGGCCGGGTCACCACCACCCAGCACGTGCAGCCGTAGCTGGCACGGACCGGAGCCGAGACGGTTTACCGGTATCCGTAACAGGCTGCGCCGCTGAACCTCGGCGGTCATGATCACCTCGGCGCCCTTCGAAACATCCAACTGCATGGTCCGCTGGCCCATGCCCGGCCCCGGCTCCAGTTCCAGGCGCAGGAATTTGGACTCGGGTGGTGCGCTCACATCCAGCGCGGCGTCATTGTCCACCCAGCGGAAGACCTCGCCATCCCAGTACCGCTCCACCGGAAACCAGCCATGGCCAAAGCTCACACCGGCATCAGCGACGGCTATGTCCTCCTTGGCCAAGGCGCGCCGGCCCTCGGGCGTGAGCGGGAAGGAGCCCTCGCGCGCATTGAGGCGCAGTAGATGCGTGCGGCAGTATGCCAACTGATCGTCAATGTTTGCGTCTACCGGCACATCGCTCATGGCATCGTGCCGATCAATGCGATACATGCGGTCGGGCTCCAACTGCTGCGCGGCCAGGAAGGCCATCAATTCGTCGGAGAACAGGATGTCGATGTTCGTGGCCAGGATGAAGCGGCCGCGGGCGCGGCGGATGCCCACGTTCTTGGCGATCATCTGGTACAGGGGCAGCGCTTCGGCATGCTGGTAACGGCCGTGCAATTCCGGGGGAACTTCGATAAACCGGACGTCGCATGCGCCGAATTCCTCCGGCCAGTGCAGCATTTCCGCCAGCCGCGGGCGGTCTGCGGGGGGATTCCACTCCACCACGATCAATTCGGAAACCAGGTTGTGCCGCCGCGCCTGGGCGATCCAGCCGCTGACGAAAATCTGCATGCGTCCCAGCAGATTGCCGCCGTGGTCGTCGTTGCGTGCGGTTACGACTACGGAGAGGTACGGTTGCCCGGTTTCCATTTATTCGTGTGCTCTACTCGGGCTGCGCGATCAGGCAGAGGTGCCACCCGAACATGCGTTCCAGCCACCGAAAAAGAAAGTGAGGCATCCATCGAAAATACCAGACCTTCTTGTAGCGATACTGCACGTATTCCGGAATTCGATAAGGGAAGATGTGGTCGACGAACAATTGGTTCACTCGAAAACCGTGATCTTCCAGCAGCCGCTTCCCTTCTGTGCGCGAATAGCTGTAGGTGACCGGGCAGCCCGTTTGCGCTTCCGAGTATTCCGCGATCCAGCGGTTGAGTTTCCAGAATTGCCCCTTGCCGTAGGCGAACAGGACCCAGAGTACTTTCCAGGACCAGCGGTTATACACCATGATCCGCACCGAACTACCTGGCTGGACGTACTTGCGAATCTGTTCGATCACGCGTTCGGGATGGGGCGTGTGGTGGATCACGCCAAATGAGTAAACCAGATCGTACGGCTCGACTGGAACAAAGGAACTCAACTCCTCGGCGTTGGCTTGGATGAACTGAATGGAGTTCGCGAGGCCAAAGACCTCGGCCCGCTGGCGCGCGACCTCCAGAGATTTTTCGGTAAGATCCACAGCCGTCACCCGCGCTCCGTGGCGAGCGAAATTGATGGTGTCGGTGCCAATGCCGCAGCCGATCTCCAGAACCCTCTTGCCGCGCCAGCGCTCGAATTCGGCCAGGCGCGGGATGTGCGATTCCACAAAGTATTTGCGCGCCTCCACTTCATCGAAATATTCCTTGGTTCCGAGGGGCTTGGGCGAGTGGCGGATATTGCAGGGGCGATTGTTCCAGTAAGTCTCCACGCGGCCGACCGAAACATCGGCGAAGGCATTCTCCGGGTGAGCCATCGTCTTCTTATTCTAGCTGCAGATCTTCGGGATAGAGCACGGCCCTGCTCTACGGGTTCAGTAGTAGAAAGGGCACTTGAGGCACGGGTCCAAGAGCGGACCCGAATGCAAGGCTTTTCGGAGATGCTGCATGGCCGGGGAATTCCATACCGCTTCAAAAGAGTGACCTTTTCGATAGTGGATGGTCTGGAACCCGGGAACGCTGGTCATGTAACAGCAGGGACTGACAGCACGAGTAAAGCCGTTGATATACAAAGCCGTATAGGGCGAAGGGCAACGCAGCGGGGGTTTCCGTCCATACGGGTTCTCGCCGGAATGCGGATGCGCATAGGATTCGTCCACTTCGCCAACCGAGAGGTCCGTACGGTCATCCGCGCGCTCGATCTTCTGGATGAACGCGCCCCGCTCAGAACGTGGCACGAGCGGGCGCTGGCCCAGTTCCGCAGCGAGCTCGGGCGAAAACAGAGGAGTACCCCACGTCTCCGGCTGAGCACCAATCGATAATCTCGATTTCTGAATCGCATGCACCGCGGCGGCCCGAAGCGGCTCGAACTCCGGGTGCAGGTAAGGGGCGAGCCGATGGTAGTCGAGGCCTGGGATCTCTTCTTCCAGCGGCTTTAGGGTACGGAAGAATATAGTATTCACTCCAAGGTCTTCGCACAGCCTGATGAAGGCGGGGATTTCGGCGAGATTCTGGCGCATGACAATAAAGACGACTATGATCTCGAACTTCGCCGAATGCTTCTGCTTTTGTTGGACCAGGTAGCGAATACCACTGCAAACCTTTTCAAAACCATTGGGCCCCAGCCCCATTACGTCGTTGTGCGTTTCAGCCGTAGCTGCATGCAGGCTAATGGCGTATGGATCGATATTGGTCTCGATCAGGCGGTCCGCCCATTCCAGCAATTTGACACCATTGGTCGTCAGGGAGATGTGCGCCCTGGGGTCCACCTCACGCTTGATAATGTCAATGATTGCTCCCAGCTCCGGGTGAATCAGCGGCTCTCCCCAGCCCACCAGATCCACGACGTAACAATGGCGCAGAGCCGGCGCCAAAGACTCGATAAACTCCAGCGGTAAGGTTTCGCTCCGCACCAACCAGGCCGAACAGAAATCGCAACGGGCGTTGCATAAGACGAAGGGCACAGAAAGCCGCCACGGAAAACTTTTCAGCTCAGTTACGCCGGTCGCGAACTCGTATTTGTTAAGCATTAAGTTGTCAAACAGACGGTCGCCGGTGAGATGCGCTCGCAGCGTCTCTTCGGACCATTTCTTGAGACGCACTACGTCGAACTTGGGGCGCTCCAACGGCCACAGATTGTCGACAAACGGGTCCACCATTTCCACGCCGGTTGCCCGCCCGATTGCGGTAACTACAGACCGCTTCGCACGTCCGAGGGTTGTTAGCATCGGGAACACTCGTGTGTCATGGCAATCTCCGCGATTCTGTTTGACGGCACAATTCTACCACTCCTCATCAATAGCAGACGGCGACTCGTATCAACGCGCATCAATTTTTTGGAAAGGGTGAATTCTTCTGGATCTCGATCAACACGACATAATATTTCGAATCCAATCCCCGGGCCTGACAGACCTCTCTCACGACGGCAGTTAGTCCCTGCGCCTTCATCAGCGGGGCCAGAGCACCCATCGCCACTGCCTGGGTGTCCGGTCTCGAAGACGCAACCGCAAGGAGGCTGGGCGGAACAAAATTGGTTTGCTTAGGGATTTCCGGAAACGCATAACTAGCCAGTGTGTAACCCCAAAGATATGTCGAGCTGATCCCAACGAAATCGTTGCTATTGGCATCACCACTGCCGGCGTACCACCAGCGGATTCTTCCGTTCTTCCGATTCGCCTCAACCCGATCTCTTACCTTCATCATCTGCGAATATCTTGCTTGGTTTGCGAACGGTTTCCGCGGTCGTCCATAGCCCACCGAGAAGTAAAGGAGCACGAATACCCCGAGACAAAAGGCGAATCTGTATCGCTTATCCCGCCCCACGGTTGCCAGGCAAAGTGCGAGGCAACACACCATAGCTAGCCACGGCATGCAGGCCTTTAGATAGATGACTAATGGACTAAAATGAGACAACCACCAGGGCAGAGCGAGGAAGACGGCCGTCAGAACTCCTGCTATATAGAACTTCTTGTCGCTAAGTTGCGGCGACACGGTCCATACCAAAGGCCCTGCCGCGAGATACGTTACCGGGATCAAGTAACTAGCGTAAAAGGACACGCCGAGCACAGGAGAGCCGATATATTGCCAGTATCCTAGTTCCACAGCGATCAAGACGAACTCGAGGAAATATAGAAGGCCAACATTTGGACGTCGCCGTCCAAGCCAGATTCCGTGCGATAGTAACCCGGTTACAAGAATCACTGATGGCACGACAAGCCAAGGATCTAGCTGCCCTGCAACTATGATGCCCTGGTACCATGGATTGGGCAAATTGACGTTGCCCAGTGCGTAAAAGATGGAAGGGCTATAAAACCAGAAGTTCCCATCCAACCTCCAGTTGACGAAACCCAGGGACGCAGTTACCGCACCCGCACCGAGCGCACCCCAGAGACATACTTGGCCACAACAAACGCGGAAGCTGCGAATTGAGAGCGGCCTTTTTAGCCAAAGATAGTGCAAGGCAAGTGGTGGGGTGAATAGCACCCATACCAGATTGGAGTATAGTAGGGCCGCAAAGGCGGCGCCAGCAGCCGCTAGAAAAACATTCTGCCTTGTGCCGGATGTGGCTCTAGTGAGGAAAGCAGTAGTAAGTAAGTAGTATGCAATTCCGACACCATCGACATAGTCCCAGCCAAGTGCCGCCCATGCGAACGGATAAAACGCGAAGGCAAACGAACCCAACAGGGCAGTCCGCCTATCTAATGTCGTCTTAAGGATAAAGTAAAGAGAAAGAAGCGCCGTAAGATAAACGGCAAAGTGCAAGAGGAAAGCGGCGGCTAACGGCGAGAATATGTGATGGAAAACGTACCCGGGAATAATCCAGGACAATCGGCTGCCATAATAAGTACCAGAAAACAGCTCACCCTTGAAATTAAGCAGATTGCGGAAGAACCCGAGGTAAACCCAGGGATCGATGGTTCCCGGCTGAGTGAAAATTGGGTCCGTTTGGGCAATCAGTACCAGGAAGGGTGTGAGCAATAACACGCCATAGTAAAAGTCTATCCTGCGGTACCAGTGCGTCCCGGCTCTGATCTTTTGGTCAACAAGGGTTCGTTCAGCACGCTGGTCGACTTCGGACAACAATGGAGCAGCAGTGATTCCAATGGTCGATACGCCCGTCCTGGGAGCAGGCGCCTTGGAAGGTCGGCGAACTCTACCTTTGCTTCGCGGCATTTTCCCTTGAGATTATCCTCCTGATTTTAGCGGGAATTGCACGAGCTCCGTCGCTATCGGCTGCTTCATCCCCGCCGCCCGCATGCCAAAAGCATATCCGCGAAGGCCAAATTTCCCAGAATGGCGGAAAGACATTCCAGATGAGGCTTGTCGATCTGATCGAACTGCAGCATGTTGTAGTCGAATAGCTCAACACTCACTTCTTCACAGCCGATACGGTTGAGCAACCAGCGAATTTCCTGCGCCGTGTACTCGCGGTGGTGGCCTTCATAGGGGATTTCGCAATCATATTGAAGCCCGAGGTCCTGGAAGATGCTTTCATCTTGCGCAAGCCTACGCCGATTCCAAAACCGCGTCAAATTCGGGGTATCTAACGCAATGATTCCACCGGGGACGGTTTTCTCGCGCATGGTTTCCAGGAACTGACGCGGAGTATGTGGGACGTGCTCAATCACCGCCATCGCGATGGTGCAGTCAAATGCGGGTAGTCGGTCGATAGCTTCCCTTTCCGTTTCACGCGTGACCGCGATCACCTCTATCCCTTCCGCCTGCATCAGGTCCACATAGACGTCTAAGGCACCGTCGAAGGCGTTATACCGGTCGATCGCGGTTACACGGTAACCCAGGCGTGCCAGTGGTAGCGCGAACGAACCAAATAGCGTGCCAATTTCGAATATGCTGCTCCCCGGTTTAAGCCCCATGGCCTCCAGTCGGTCGATCAACCGGGCGACCCGGATAGCCGTTTGCCGCAGATACTTGCTCGTAGTTTCGCGATCAATATAACCAATGTGCTTCTGGAGGGCTTCCGGCGAATAGGTGTGCAGACGGTCCCGAAGGTCGTCGACGGACTTCACCACCAGGTGGTCGTTCGGGCCGTACCACATGGTCTTGTGGGGTACCGCAATGATCTCGCTGGAGAAGGAGAGGGAGATGTTCTCTCCGATTTTTCCCCCCGGCCCGAACTTTTCTCGCGCCATAGCCGATAGGGTTTGATGCGCCTCTTCCGGATGACGAAACGCGACTGGAATCAAGGCTTCGGGCACTAGCACCGAGCGGCGAGCCAGAGTGCCCCGGAACGCTCTAATCGATCGAACGTGGCACTTCGATGGCCGGTCACCATCAGCGTGATTCCGAATGATCAGCCAACCCGAATCGGGCGCGGGGTCGACCAGAATCTCCGACAAGGACGGCCCATCCAGCCCGCGTTCGGCCGTGGTGCCGAGAACCGTCTGCATGTCGTCGGCGACAAAGAGAAGGCCGATCAGACCGCTCTCCACCGTTGTTTCAACCTGAATGACGATGGGAGCACCGACTGCTCGTAACTCGCGGCTTTGATCCGGAGCTGGAACGCCGCGGCAAACGACCATCGGGGCGCATCAGTGAGGATGCTCATGGGTTCGGACCACGTTATTGTGGCTCTGCCGTGTGCCACTGCACGACGCAGACGAACTGCTGCCGGGATTTCCTCGCCGGGGCTCCATTTTATTTCCATTGAAGGGTGCTTTTGGATTATCTCAGACCACTGAGAGGGGCGCGCCGCACGAAGACTCAGAAGGATCCATTGTGAATAGCGTCGCGATAGCAAGAGAGGTCAAGTGTAACGAACCGCAAGCGCCGCCTGGCTATGCGATCAAGACCGCCTGACGAGGTCAAACCAGTTGAACGCGCCGCGATGAAACTCGAATTCCATGACGACTTCAAAAACCGCGGGTGCCAAATAGTCCCTCAGCTTTTCGAGATCGTGCCACTCCATCCAGGGCGCACCTCCGTCGGTTCGTTCCCCCCCAGCGGTCGAATGGCATGCTACCATCGCTCTCCCAGCGGGATTTCGGGTATGCCAGCTCGATCCACCGTCCGCCCACTTTAAGGTGTTTCAGCAGTTCCCTGGCCTCCAAGCGAGTCACTTCGAGCGGGGCATTGATCATCGATCCGCAACAATAGATGAAGTCGTAATCCGTAGGCAGGCTCGCGAGCGAGCCAAGGTCTTCCATGTAACAAAAGCGGCCGCTCTCGAGACCTTTCAGCTTGCACACTCGCCGCACGACCTCGACGTTTGACTGGACCAGATCGACGAATGTGACCGCTGCGCCACTCTCCGCAAAGGGAATGGTCGTAATACCCAAGCCGCAGCCGAAGTCCAGTACCTTCCGACCCCGGAAGACATCGCTGTACAGCAACTCATACCAGCCGCGCGCGGATAAGTCGCCACTCACGGACGAGCTATGGAAATCATCCCAGGCAGACAGGAGCTCGTTGTCGCTCATTTCTAACAGGTCCGCCGACATGATACGCTCTACTTGCGTAGCCGGTACTTTGCCCCATTTCTTTCGAAGCAAGTCGAAGGAATCCCTGAGCAGCGCATCGCCTCCGACGCCCGGCGTACATGGCCAGGCAGATGCGTGAGCTCCGCCTTGCGCGCTATCACCTATAAGGACCGTCACATCTTCGAGCAGGATCTCCGAACTTTTCCCTTCGGACGAGGCGTTTTGGATCACGAGACAGTCCAGATCAGCAGCGTCCTGGACCTTGAGGTGAGTGGTGCGGACTTGTGGACCGGCGGCCACGAACGCTCGCTCCTGGAACGCCGTTCCCGCTCGATTCAGCAGCCCGAAGCCGCCCTCGCCCCGCAGCACAGTAGCGCGAATCCGAACCCAAATCTCGCCAGCCGCGCTGCCTGGTATGGACAGTGGGATCATTGCAGCATATGACCAGCGTTCTTTCGGATGTCCCTTCGAGGCGGCAGTTCTTCGGATGTAGGAATCGGATGTGTCCAACAACATCCTTCAATGCGCGCAGGCGGTCCCCCTGTTGATTTGAAATCGAATCCTTTAACTCCTCGACGGTTCGCCTCACCATTAATCCTTCTCCCCCACGCCGGATTTTGATACTGGAATAGCGTAACTCATCCCGGCACGATTTTTCCATGTCGACCGTACCGCAGTCGGGGCTAGCTGGCGCCTCGCACGCTTGCTGAAAATTCACGTTGCAGGAATTGTCTGACCCCTGGTGATCCACTTAATCGAAGGGACCTCGACTGGGCTGGACGCCGGCAGCGATGCAGACTTCTGTGTTACCGGAACCGGTTACGGTGAACCGGATCCGACAATGCCGTGCCACTCTGCCTGCCGGCAAACCGCGCCATCATGCATCGTGCAGCGGCTCCCCCCGCAAAAGGGCTGCCGCCCCCTTACGCGATCCCCTGCCTGGTTCACGCAACACCGTGCTACAGTGATGGCGAGAAACCGGCGCGCTGCTCAGACGGCCAATGGCTCTTCCGAAAACTGGGTTCGGTGAATGGGGATAGCCTTTGTTTTCAGCGTCAATTGGCTTCGTTCCGCAGCGGATGAATTGCCCCCCAATTTACATGCAGCGGGGGTTCTATGCAGCAATCGCGGGCTTCTGCCGAACAACTAATTGATGTTCAGGATACGAATCGTACTGATCGCCGCGATGACGGCTATTGCAGCTCGGGCCGTTGCTCCCGGAGCCGACAAACTGCCCATGTTCTTCGTGGGCAATCAAGGACAGGCGCCCCCAGAGGTACGGTTCATGGCCAAGGGGTCATGGCTCAACGCTTACTTCCTGCGTGGGGAAGTGCTGTTCGCGCTGGCCGACGCTTCGGTGCGCGTGCGATTCGAAGGCGCCGACGCTGGGCGGGACCCCGCAAGGAACGGGGCCGTTGCCAGGTCATGCGAACTTTCTCGTGGGCGCCGAAGATCGTTGGCGATTGGGCCTCCCCATGTACAGTGCTGTCGTATACCGCGGATTGTATCCCGGGATTGACATGGTTTATGGCGGCAACGGGAGGGAGCTGAAATCCGAGTTTGTGGTAGCCGCAGGGGCGGACCCGTCGCAAATCCGCCTGCGTTACTCCGGCGCGCGCCCAGTGAGAATCGATGCGCAAGGCGGTCTCGTGATTCCGGCTGGCGATCGCGAACTGCGCGAGGAGGCGCCCACGGTCTACCAGGAGGAAAGAAGGCTCGCGGAATGCAATCGAAGGCCGCTTTTTCCTGACGTCTGACGGAGCCGTAAGCTTCATTGTTGGCGACTACGATCATGCGCGGACGTTGGTCATCGATCCCGTGCTTTCCTACAGCACTCTGCTGGGTGGCACCAGTTCCAACACAGTGACAGCTCTGGCGGTGGATGCTTCCGGCGCCGCGTATGTGGCCGGGATCACCGCTTCCTATGACTTTCCGGTTTCTGATCCGTTGCAGAGTTCCAATGCCGGCGGGAACGATGCTTTTGTTGCCAAGCTAAACGCTTCGGGTAATGGCTCTGGTCTACTGCACGTACCTGGGCGGTTCCGGAGACGATCGGGCTAACGGAATCGCCGTGGATGCGAGCGGTTCTGCTCTGGTTACCGGTTCGACTACGTCGTCGAATTTTCCGATGCACAGCCCGCTGCAAGCCAAGCTGGCAGGCAGCCGCAACGCATTTGTGGCAAAATTGAACCGCTGCCGGCAATAGCCTGCTCTTCAGCACGTATCTCGGGGGGAATGGCTCCGATATCGGGTATGGTATTGCGCTCGACACCAGCGGGAATGCCTATGTTGTCGGCGACACAACGTCGTCCAACTTCCCAACATCCGGCCTGCAACGAACCAACAAGGGCGCGCAGGACGCTTTTGTCGCAAAGGTCAGCGCGGATGGAAGCCAACTGCTTTACAGCACCTATCTGGGCGGCGGCAGTATCGATCACGGCGCAGCCATCGCGGTGGATGCGAGCGGCAGCGCGTACGTTACAGGCTCCACTTACTCCACGGATTTCCCCATCGCGAATGCCTGGCAACCCAGCAACGCAGGTGGGCAGGACGCTTTTGTTGCCCGGCTGAGCGCCAACGGCAGCGCCTTGGTGTACAGCACGTACCTGGGTGGTAGCGCCGGCACAGTCGCATACCCGGAAGCGGGGCTGGCGATTGCTTTGGACCAATACGCGAACGCATATGTCACCGGCGTAACCAGTTCAGCGAACTTTCCCATCCTCAACCCGCTGCAATCCTCGATGATGGGCACAACCGACGTCTTTGTTGGGAAATTGACGGCATTCGGAACCTTAAGCTACTCCACCTATCTGGGCGGCTCGGGCCAGGAAGTGGGTACTGCCATCGCAGTCGATGGCAGCGGCAATGCGATTGTCGCAGGGTACGGATATTCCACCGATTTGCCAGTGACTGCGGATGCTTTGCAAAAGACGAACAGCGGGGACTACGACGCCTTCATAGCGAAACTGAACGCCGCCGGAAATTCTCTTTTGTACCTCAGCTACTTGGGCGGTAACGGTTCCGATGCGGCCTCAGCCGTGGCTCTGGACCCGGCCAACAATATCTATGTTGGCGGCTGGACCTTATCGACGAACTTTCCTGTGTTGAATGCTTACCAGGCTACTAACCCCGGCAACTATGGCGCATTTGTGACGAAGATCAGTTTCCCGGCGCTGCCCACCAACGTGTCCGCGTCACCGAACTCCGGCAGCGGCGGTTCACAGGTTTTCAGTTTTCAGTTTTCTGATCGGAGCGGCGCCAACGATTTGATGACCGTTTCGGCCTTGTTTAACTCAGCGGCCTCCATGACCGGCGCTTGCGCGGTGACCTATAATCGGGCACAAAACACCTTGGCATTGATGACAGACACCGGTGCGCCGCCGGCCTCGTCGATTACGCCCGGCAGCGGCAATCAGCAGAACAGTCAATGCGCACTGAATGGGAGCGGATCCAGCGCGTCCCTGCAAGGCACGGCATTGACGTTGAACCTGGCACTGACGTTCCAGAACGGATTCGGAGGGCCGAAGAATACTTACATGCAGGCTGTAAACCCCGCAGGATCGACCGGATGGCAGCAACTGGGCACTTGGACGATTCCCCAGCCGTCGACGCCGCCGACGGTGGTCTCGGTGACGCCAAACGCCGGCTCGGGAGTCAGTCAAACGTTTAGCTATCTAATTTCTGACCAGCAGGGCGCGGCAGACGTGGCGCAAGTACGGATGGAGATCTCCACCGCACTGAGCGGGGCGGCCAACTCGTGTTACACACGTTATGACGTGGCGCCAAACGCATTGTACTTGTACAATGATGCGGCGACGGCGTGGCTGGGCCCCATAACTCCGGGTAGCTCCGCAACGCTCCAAAACTCGCAATGCATACTCAACGGTATCGGTTCCGGCGCATCGCCCTCCGGGAACAATCTCACGGTAAGTGTCTCGCTCAGTTTCCTTCCGGTGTTTGCAGGCTCTAGATCCATTTACGTGTTCGCCAGCAACGCGAGTCTCAACTCTGGCTGGCAAACCGAAGGAACCTGGACTGTGACTGGTTCGGTCGGTCCGATGAACGTGTCTGTCACACCGAACTCAGGCTCCGGTCTAGCCCAGACGTTCCGCTACCTGGTTTTCGACTCGAGCGGCGGCAGCGATGTGTCGCAGGTATGGATCGGAATCTCCACTGGCGTCAGTGCGGCGGCCAACGCTTGCTTTATCCTTTACTCTGCAGCTTCCAATGTATTGTATCTGCTCAACGATGCCAACACTGCCTGGTCCCTGCCTGTCACGCCCGGCAGCACCGCCGTCCTGCAAAACTCACAGTGCGTGTTAAGTGCATCGGCATCGAGTGTCTCCTCGTCTGGAAACAATCTAGCCGTGAGTGTCGCGCTGGCCTTTGAGGCGGCCTTCACCGGCCGTAAGACGCTCTATGGGTATGCCAACAGCGCCACCGCGAACACGGGCTGGCAAACCGTTGGAACCTGGAATGTGACCAACTCAGTCAACTTCATTTCCGTGACGCCCAGCTCTGGGACGGGGTTGTCCCAAATGTTCAGCTTTCTGGTTTCCGACCAGCAAGGGCGCCCGCGACGTATCGCAGGTGTGGATGGGGTTCTCCACCAGCGTCAGTGCGGCGGCCAACGCTTGCTTCATCTTGTATGATGCGGCATCCAACGCGCTGTACCTGCTCAACGATGCCAATACCGCCTGGCTCCCACCCCTGGCGCTCGGCAGTACAGCCATCCTCCAAAACTCGCAGTGTGCGATAAATGGCACCGGTTCCAATATTTCCCAGTCCGCGAATAACCTCACGGTGAATGTTTCGCTGAGGTTCAAATCACCTGCTTTCACGGGCGCCAAGAATCTGTATGCCTACGCCAATAGTGCTACCGCGTCTACCGGATGGCTACTCGCGGGAACCTGGACTGTAAACTAACTGTAACTTAGCGGAATCCGGAGGCATCATGTCAGGTCCATGTGCCGCTCGTTTGCGGTAAAATACTCGACACTCATGGCCGCCCCAAAAACACACGAGCAGGCAGTTTCAACGGCGCAGTTCAATCGCTGGTTCATTCCCGTCGGTGCCGTGGCAGTGCACATTTGTATCGGCTCGGTGTATGCCTGGAGCACGTTCAACCGTCCGATCCAAGCTTTGTTTCCCCGCGATCCGTGGTGGTTCAGCCCCCCGTACACAACCTTCACCACGGCGCTGGTGCTGTTGGGCCTGAGCGCCGCGTTCGGTGGTCCGTGGGTCGAGCGGCGCGGCCCGCGCGTGGCGGCTACGGCGTCGGCCGTATTCTTCGGCCTGGGGTTGTTGATCGGCGGCATCGGATTAGCCATCGGCCAGTCCGTGCTGGTGTTTCTCGGTATGGGTGTCATCGGCGGCATCGGTTGCGGGCTGGGGTATATCGCTCCCGTGAGCACGCTGGTCAAATGGTTTCCGGACCGTCGTGGAATGGCTACCGGCCTGGCGATCATGGGCTTCGGCGGCGGCGCATTCCTGGCCGGTTATTTGAACGCCTATTTCATTGGTTTGCTGGGCGTCGCCAAAACGGTGATGGTTCTGGCCGCCGCCTACTTCGTGATCATGTTGATCGGCTCGCGCATTCTCCGCCGCCCTCCCGCCGGATGGAAACCGCCAGGCTGGGCTCGTTCCGTGAAGACAACCGCCAACCCGATGATGACGGACCGCAGCCTCTCGCGGAACCACGCGCTGCAGACGCCGCAGTTCTACTTGCTGTGGGGAATGTTGTTCATCAATGTGACCGCGGGCATTGGGATTCTGGCGCAAGCCTCCCCCATGATGCAGGACATGTTCCAGAAGACGCCTCTCCAGGCGGCCGCCGTGGTGTCGTTGATCAGCATCTTCAACGCCGGAGGCCGGCTCTTTTGGGCGTCGTCCTCCGATTACCTGGGGCGCCGGAATACTTATCTGATTTTCTTTGTCGTCCAGGTGGTTCTGTTCCTCCTGATCCCCCGGCTCGCGGCTGGGGGCAACTGGCTGATCTTCGAAGCTGCCCTGTTCGTGGTCTTCACCATGTACGGCGGCGGCTTTGCCACGATTCCGGCCTTTCTCGCGGATATCTTTGGTTTGGAAAACGTAGGCGCCATTCACGGTGCGCTGTTAACCGCGTGGAGCGCCGCGGCGGTTGTCGGACCTGTGATTATCACCGAGCTCTCCAAGCGCGCCAAGGCCGGCCTGGCCCCTGGGGCTAGCAAGATCCACATCTACGACACGCCGCTCGAAGTGCTGGCCGTCATGTTAACGGTTGGATTTCTCCTGACCCTGCTGGTGCGGCCGCTGCGCCATTCGGAAACGCACCACTAAGGGCCGAGCAACACCACCTGTCCCGAAAATAGACAGCACCGGCCGCCCGAGCTGTCGAATCCTTCCACAAAAACCGAATACCAGATATAATTATCTTGAAGGGCATATCCATGAAGATTCGTCCCGAAGATGCCTTGGAGTATCACTCCACACCCCCGGCGGGCAAGATTTCCGTCACCGCGACCAAACCCTGCCGGACGCAGCGAGACCTGAGCCTTGCCTACACTCCGGGCGTCGCCGTTCCTTGCCTGGAAATCGAGCGCGATCCCAGCCTCGCTTACAAATACACCGCCAAAGGCAACCTGGTGGCGGTCGTCAGCAACGGGACCGCGGTCCTCGGTCTGGGCAATATTGGAGCGCTGGCCGGTAAGCCGGTTATGGAGGGCAAGGCCGTCCTGTTCAAACGGTTCGCCGACATCGACGTGTTCGATATCGAGCTGGCCACTCTGGATCCCGATGAGATCATCCGCACCTGTCAGATCCTGGAGCCGACCTTCGGGGGGATCAACCTGGAAGATATCAAAGCGCCGGAGTGCTTCTACATCGAAGAGGAACTGCGAAAGACCATGAAGATTCCGGTCTTTCACGATGACCAGCACGGGACGGCGATCATCTCCGGCGCGGGCTTGCTGAACGCGCTGGAACTCACAGGCAAGAAGATCGAGCAAGTCAAAGTGGTGTTCAACGGCGCGGGCGCCAGCGCCATTTCCTGCGCCGCGCATTACGTGAAGCTGGGTGTTCGCCTCGAGAATATCGTAATGTGCGACACCAAGGGTGTAATTTACGAGGGGCGCACCGCGGGGATGAATCCCTATAAGTCCCGCTACGCGTCGAAGACCAAGGCCCGTACGCTGGCCGAAGCGCTGGTTGGCGCCGATGTGTTTTTCGGTCTCTCGTCCGGCAATGTAGTGACGGCGGAAATGGTGTCGGGCATGGCGCCGAACCCGCTCATTTTTGCCCTCGCGAATCCCGACCCGGAGATCCCCTACGATGTCGCGTTGGCCGCCCGGCCGGATGCCATCGTGGCCACTGGCCGCTCCGATTTCCCCAACCAGGTGAACAACGTCCTGGGATTCCCTTTCATCTTTAGAGGCGCCTTGGACGTGCGGGCTACCACCATCAACGACGAGATGAAGCTGGCCGCTACGCGTGCTCTGGCGGCCCTCGCCAAAGAAGATGTGCCCGACTCCGTGCTGCGCGCCTACGACGTCGACCACATCGAATTTGGCCGCGAGTACATCATCCCCAAGCCCTTCGATCCGCGCGTGTTGATCTGGGAAGCGGCGGCCGTGGCGCAGGCGGCTATGGAGTCCGGTGTGGCTCAGGTGCCGGTGGACATACAGCAGTACCGCGAGGAACTGGAGCGCCGCCTCGGCAAGGCGCACGAAGTCATGCGCATCATGATCCACAAAGCGCAGAAGCAGCCCAAGCGGCTGGTCTTCACAGAAGGCGAGGAAGGCAAAATTTTGCGGGCCTGCCAGATCCTGCTGGACGAGAAGATCGCCACGCCCATTCTGCTTGGCCGGGAAGCCACCATTCGCGCCCGGGCGGATGAGTTGCGGCTCCACTTGACCGGCGCCACGATCATCAACCCGCCTGCTTACCCGAGACTCGAGGAATACGCCGAGGAGTTTTACAGCCTCCGTCAACGGAAGGGAGTCACCCGCACGGAAGCCAGCCGGCTGATCCTCAACCCCACCACCTTTGGCAGCCTGATGGTGCGGTTGGGCGATGCCGACGCCCTGATCGGCGGCCTGACCACGCACTATCCGGATACCATTCGGCCGGCGCTCCAGGTGATCGAGCCGCGGCCCGAACTGCACTGCGTGGCGGGCGTATACGTGTTGATCACGCCCAAGGGCGATATCTACTTTCTGGCGGATGCCACTGTGAATATCGAACCGAATTCGGAGGAGTTGGCCGAGATCGCCATCCAGGCAGCCGAGAAAGCGCGCCGCTTCGACCAGGAACCGCGCGTGGCCATGCTGTCCTTTTCCAATTTCGGCAGCACGCGCCATCCGCTTTCAGACAAGGTCCGCCGCGCCGTCGACCTGGTGCGGCAGCGCGCTCCCGGCCTCATGATCGATGGCGAGATGCAGGCCGATACAGCGGTTGTGCCCCAGATCCTGGAGGAGACCTATCCGTTCAGCACGTTGAAAGGCGGCGCCAACGTTTTGATTTTCCCGAACCTGGAAGCCGGCAATATCGCTTATAAGCTGCTTCAGCGAATCGGCGGAGCGGAGCTGATCGGTCCTCTGTTGACCGGCCTGGCAAAGCCCGTGCACGTGCTGCAGCGCGGATCGGAAGTCAACGACATTGTCCAGGTTGCGGCCATCGCCGTGGTGGACGCGCAGGAAGTCAGCCGGCCCTACCGCACCTTGAGCCCGGCAACGCACTGACAGGCCGGGTTAACTCCCCTGGCCGGTCACTATTAACTTTGGTTGAAATCCGGGACCCGGACCGTACCTTTAGATCTATTGCCCATCTTTCCCAAGGGCGAGAATCGGACCAGGGAAAGATATGGATCTGTTCATTTCAGTCTTGTTCATCTGGACCCTGGAAGCGATAGTGCTTCTGCTGTTCTTCCAGTATCGGGCGGTGCGCAGGCATACGGCCTCGGTGAACCTGGATTGGCTATTCCAAATCTCGATCGATCGGTATCGCCCCATGCTGCGCTTGCTGGACGAGGAAGACTTCCGCCTGCTGCGGACCCAACCTGGCTTCACGCCGGACATGGCCGAGAGGGTGCGTTCGCAACGGTGCCGCATCTTTCGTCAGTATCTCGAATCCCTAAACAGCGATTTTCAACAAGTTCTCAAGGCGCTGAAGATGGTGATGGCGATGTCGCCTGTAGACCGTCCGGATCTGGCTCGCGTGCTGGTCCGTATGCAAATCCTGTTCGCCCTCGGTATGATGCTGGTCCGTGTGCGGCTGATCCTTTATCGCTTCGGTCTTGCCAAGGTGGACATCTCACCGTTGATCGGCATGTTCGACTTCGTGCGGGAAAAGCTGCACGCGCTGACTCCTACGGAAGAGGCGTGCTGAATCAATCTTCCATTACATCCTCGGCCTTATAGCGGGCCAGGGGATTTTCGGGCTCGGGCGGCAGGGTCGGCCTCATTACTTTGATGGCCGCTACCACTGGCACAATCAGGATGGCAACCAGGACTATATAAGAGAAAGGAGCATACTTCACGATCCACTCGCCTGCCCCCGAAAGGGCATGTTCCAACATCGCGCGGGACGAGGGCGTGAGCATCATGAAGATCACCACAAAGAGCCCGATGCCGAGTAGTGTCATAGACGTACTAGATCCTAACTGACGGGAACTCACGCCTGAAAGACTCCCTCAGACAACTTCAGACTGCTAACTGTGGATAGCGTTTCAGCCGCCGCCCGACAGCATGCCTATGGGACGATTACAGCGGCCGTAGTGTCCGGAATATACGGCAGCACACTGGCATGGATGGTAGTGTTTCCGGACTTCACGCCGGTCACATAAACCTGCACCTGGTTGCTGAATGCGGGGATGGTGACGGTTGCCGGCACCTTGGCCACAGCCGTGTTGTCGGAGCTCAGGTTGACCTTCAGTCCACCCGCCGGCGCAGTTCCCGACGATAACATCAACCAGATATACCGGTTCGAACTACCCGCCGGCACGGAGGTCGTATTTGGATAGTAGACCACCGTCTCAGTGACGACGACGCTCTGGCTGGCCGTCGGGAATCCAGGGGCCGAGACAGTTATGTTGGCCCCTCCGATGCTGACGCCGCCGATGGTTGGTTGGGTTGTCGGTGCGATGGCTCCCGCCGGGATCGTGACAGACGCGGTGGGGAGCTTTGCCTTGGTGGTGTCGCTGCTGACCAATGTGACCACCAGGCCGTTCGGCGACGGGGCAGGGATGCTCAAACTAACCGGAAAGGCGGCTTGCTGGCCGATCACGACATTAACCGGGCTGGCCGGCAGGATGAGGAACGGTGGCCTGGTGTAGTTTACAGTGGCCGTTCCTGAGGTCATGCTCGGCGCGGATGCGGTGATCGTGGTGGTTCCATTGGCGGTGCCTGGCGTCACGGTTGCGCTTGCGGTGGTGGCGCCATTCAGGACGGTCACACTGGGTGAAACGGTAGCGGCTGTGGTGTTGCTGCTTACCAGACTGACCAACACGCCGTTGGGTCCCGCCGGCGCCGAAAGGCTCACCGTCAACGTGACAGCAGTAGCGCCTAGGGCCACAGGATTCGGCGTGAGCGTGATCACTACAGGATTGAAGTTTACGGTTGCCGTTCCCGGCATCATGCCGTTTGCCGATGCCGTAATGGTAGCGGTACCGCCGGTGGTTCCCGGTGTCACGGGAACAGTCGCTGTGCTACCGCCCGCTGGTACTGTCACACTAAGTGGGACCACAGCGGCGGCGGTGTTGCTGCTCGCCAGATTAATCTTCACGGCGTTCGCTCCCGCCGGAGCTGATAGATTCACGGTCAACGTGGCAGGATAAGAGCTCAAAGCCAGCGGGCTCGGCGTGAGCGTGATCACCACGGGATTCGGAACCGTGATCGTCACGGTCGAAGGAAGACTGCTGGAGTATGGGTCGCTAACGATGAGCTGTACCACATAGGTACCCGCCACATCCGGCAGGAAGGTGGGGACCACACTGTTAGCACCCGATATTGTAGCCAAGCTGCCGCCCGGCAAATGCGCGAAGGTCCATGAGTAAGTCAGGGGATCGTTGTCCGCATCGGAAGAGCCGGTCCCATCTAACTGCACCGTTCGCCCGTATGCCACCGTCTGAGCCGCTCCGGCCTTGGCCACCGGCGGCGTATTGGTGGTTGTGATGGTGACGTTGGATGGCGCGCTGGTTTCCGTGCCATCGCTAACAACCAACTGGGCTACATAGTCCCCGGGCCGATCGACCAATAGCGTAGGCTGGGGGATGTTGGGATTAGGGAACGTGGTGGTGCTGTCCGGCGCCCACGCCAGGAGCGTCCACTGATACAGGAGCGGCTTCCCCTGCGGGTCCACGCCGACTCCGTCCAAGGTTATCGTCGTGTTGTGCGCCACGGTGCGGTTCTGCCCAGCGAAGGCCATTGGCACCGTCGGCGGGTTGGTTGTAACTGTGACGGTGGATGGCGCGCCGTTGACATAGCCGTCATTAACCACTAACTGTGCTTTGTAAGTGCCAGGAAGGTCCGCTGTGAATGTGGGATTCACCTCGGTAGAATCGGACAGTTTCGCCGCACTGAATTGCGGCACCATGGTAAGGGTCCAGCGGTAATTCAACAGGTTGCCATCCACATCCGTAGAGCCGGACCCGTCCAATTGCACCTGGTCGCCGATGTTCACAAATTGGTCGGGGCCCGCATTGGCCACCGGCGGCGTGTTCGAGGTGCTGATGGTCACACTCGCGCTGCTGCTCGTCACTCCGTTGCTAACGGTCAGCGTGACGACATAGTTACCAATGGCATCGACGGTGAAGCCCGACATCACTCCGACCGTGCTGGTCAACCGCGCGGCGCTTCCCGTCGGCCGCGATGTAAATGCCCAGCTATAAGTCAAAGTGCCAACCCCGCTCGGATTAGTGGAGCCGCTGCCATTGAGCACTATCTTCGCGCCCAATGAGGCGGTTTGGCCGGGGCCGGCGTTAGCGACTGGACCCGGCGGCGTGGTCTGGTAGGTCCAGGTAATTTTGGAGGTGTCGAGCGGCACATTGGGATTGGCCAGCACCGCGAAAGTGTTAGTGCTGGTAACCTGGCCGTTTGCCGCCACTGCCGGGAAGGTCAGGGTCTTTTGGGTAGGCACGATCCGGACAATCGATGCGTCCTTGGTCCCAGCGGTTGCCGTAACGCTGCCATAAGGCGCTGGGCCGTTCACCAGATCCGCGCGGTAGGTCAGTTGCCAAAGCGTGGCCGTGGCTTGGGCGCTCGACACCAACTGGTAATTCGTAATAGTGAAGCTTTGCGCCTGTCCGAAGATAGCGATGGGAATCGAAAGCATGAGGGCGGCCACGGTCGCCCCAGACATATTTCGCATGATGACCTACCGAGTAAGATGCCCCACACTAAGTGGGGGCGCCTGCACACAATTCGTCATCAGTAGGTTAGGTTATCGAGTGCCCCGGTTCAATTCCCTAGATGGCGTAGCCTAACTTGGCTATAAGTGGCGTAGCCGGAGGGACTAGCAACCCGAACCGGCGGGGCGTTACGTAACGCCGGCGGTCTCCGCCGCCGGTGGGCTCGGTTACTTGAATCGGAATTTCCGGTCACAGCACTCCCTTAAAGAAGCTCAGCGATTTGGCGGCACAAGCATCCCACCGGAACCCACGGGCGTGGCAGCGGCCTCGTTCGCCTAGTTCGGAGCGCAGGTCGGGCGACTGCAGCAGGCGCGTCAGCGCGTTTCGCAGTTCCCAGGTGCTCCGCGGATCCACCAGCAAAGCGGCGTTTCCAGTCACTTCCGGCAGGGAGGAGATATTGGAAGTGATCACCGGCACACCGGCGGCCATGGCTTGCGCCACCGGAAACCCGAAGCCCTCGTACAACGAGGGATAGGCGAAAACCGCGGCCGCCGCCGTGAGAGGCGCGATGTCGGGTTCGGGTACATAACCCAGATAGCGCACCCCCTTCTGGTTCAGACGCGCCATAGTCTCATGTGGCGCCCAGCCCGACGGTCCGGCCACCACCAGATCGAACTCTACCTGCAGCGCCAATTCCAGCGATGTGTAGGCGTCTAGCAGCGTGTCGATGTTCTTGCGCGGTTCAATCGTTCCAAGGAACAGCACGAAGGGGCGGTGCAGCCGGTAGCGCTCCTTCACCCGCCATATGTCATCGGCCGGCACTTCGAAAAAAGCATCGGACACACCGGAATGAATCACCGTGATTTTTTCCGGAGCGAGGCCGAGCACACGCACGGAATCGTCTTTGGTGCTTTGGGAAACCGCGATCACGGCGTCGGCGCGCTTCAGAATCCCGGCAAAGTTCCGGTCAGCTTTTCGATTCGCTTCCGGATGAAGCTCCGGCATCAGCCAACAGGTCATGTCGTGTATGGTCGCAGTCAGGCGCCCATGACGCGGAGGGTTCCTCAATAAACTGCTGACGTGGAAAATGTCAGCTTCGCGCGCGCTGCGGCCGTTGGGCGGAATCCCAGCGTGGTTCGCCAGGGCCATCGAAGCCAGGCCTGAAAACGTCGGCCACCATCCCGCAACGGAACGCTGGTGCGTCAGCGGGCCAAGTTCTCCGAGGGCAGGAAACGTGCGAATCGTGTCCGTTCCGGCCGCCCGCCGCAGATGCTGGATCCAATAATAGAGATAGTTCTTGACGCCGGCACTTCGTACTAGTAAGGGAACGGCATCGATCACGACCCGCATGTGTTCTCAGTTTCCGACATTTGGTATACTCTCAGTTTATGGTCAGCACCGTCGCCCGGCATCACCATCACCATCATGCCCCCACGCGACGGGTGGTGTTCTGATTCCAATCAAATCATTCTGGAAAGGACGCCCGCCGCAGTACTGGCGGGCTTTTTTATTGGCATCAACATGGATTTGGACTTTGAAAAATCCGACGGACTGGTAACCGCCGTCATTCAGGACCACCGCACCGGCCGCGTGCTGATGGTCGGCTACATGAACCAGGAGGCGTTCCGGCGGACCGTGGAAACCGGCTATGCCACCTTTTACAGCCGCTCGCGGCGCAAGCTCTGGTTGAAGGGCGAAAGCTCCGGCCATCGCCTTGTGGTGAAAAATATTGCGACCGACTGCGACCGCGACGCCGTTCTGGTGCAGGTGGAGGCGCTCGGTCCCGGCGTCTGCCACGAGGGGTATGAGAGCTGCTTTTTCCGCACGCTCGAGAGCGGCGATTGGAAAGTCTCCGACCAGCAGACTTACGATCCTAAAGCGGTCTATGGGGAAACGAAATGAAGCTCAAGCTGGGAATCCCCAAGGGCAGCCTGGAAAACGCCACGGTCGATCTGTTCCGCCGCGCGGGGTTCTCCATCGTCACCAGCAGCCGCTCCTACTTTCCCGCGATCGACGATCCCGAGATTGAGTGCATGCTGATCCGCGCGCAGGAGATGGCGCGCTACGTGGAGGACGGCATCCTGGATGCGGGACTCACCGGCCGCGACTGGATTGAGGAAAACGAAGCCGATGTGGTTGCGGTCGCCGATCTGATCTACGCCAAGCAGAGTTTTGGCAAAGTGCGCTGGGTGCTGGCGGTGCCGGAGGCTTCCGATTTCCTTTCCGTCAAAGACCTGGAAGGCAAGATCATCGCGACCGAACTGGTGGCCACTACCAAGCGCTACCTGGCTTCCCACGGTGTGACCGCCAAGGTAGAGTTCAGCTGGGGCGCCACTGAAGTGAAGCCTCCGGTGCTGGCCGACGCCATCGTGGAGGTGACCGAAACGGGCTCCTCGCTGCGCGCCAATAAACTCAAGATTATCGACACCATCCTGGAATCGAACACCCAGTTGATCGCCAACAAGAACACGTGGCAAGATGCCTGGAAACGACGCAAGCTCGAAGATCTGAAGATGCTTCTGGAAGGCGCCATCAACGCTCTGGGCAAAGTCGGCCTGATGCTGAACGTGCACAAGAAGGATCTGGACGCCGTGCTGGCGGTGCTGCCCGCGCTCAAGCGGCCGACCATTTCTCATCTGAGTGACGACCAGTGGCTGGCCGTCAATACGATTCTGGATGAGACCACCGTGCGCGACATCATCCCGCGGCTGAAGCAGGCGGGCGGCGAGGGGATCGTCGAGTATCCGCTCAACAAGATTGTCCTGTGATCCGCATACTCCAGTCTGATCAAGTGGGCCGGTTGCTGGCCCGCAAGGCGGCGCGATTCAGCGAAGCGGAAGCGGTGGTGCGTCCGATTCTGGAAGCGGTTCGCAAACGCGGCGACAAGGCATTGATGGAATACGCGCGCCGGTTCGACGGCCTGGAAAGGCGCAGCGTGCGGGTGCCGGAAGTGGAATTGGAGCGGGCCGCGCGCGGGCTGGCGCCGGACTTTCGCCAGGCGGTGGAGATGGCTTCCGCCAACATTCGCGCATATGCCCTGCGCCAGATGCCGCGCGAGTGGATGTCTCAAACCGCGCCGGGCCTGCGTCTGGGACAGTTGGTGCGGCCGCTCGATACGGTCGCGGCGTATATTCCGGCGGGCCGGTATCCGCTGCCCTCCACGGTAATGATGACGGTGGTGCCGGCCCAGGTGGCGGGCGTTCCGCAGATTTGCGTGGCGTCTCCCAGAGCGGTGCCGGAGGTGTTGGGGACGGCCGCCATGCTGGGCGTGCGGCAGGTGTTCCAAATGGGCGGTGCGCAGGCCATCGCCGCGTTCGCGTTCGGGACGCGCACGGTGCCCCGCGCCGACCGCATCGTGGGCCCCGGAAACGTTTACGTCGCGGCAGCCAAGAAACTGCTGGCCGGCGAAGTGGGCATCGATTTCGTGGCCGGTCCCACCGAGATTCTGATTGTTGCGGCGGAGGGCGATCCACGCCACCTGGCTGCCGACATGCTGGCGCAGGCCGAACACGATGCCGATGCTTCGGCGGTGTTGCTCACAACATCGAAGCGCCTGGCCCGCGCGGTCGCAAAAGAAGTGGAGCGGCAGCTTGCCATCCTGCCCACCGCGAAGGTAGCCGCGAAATCCATTGCGCGTAATTCCGCCGTGATCGTGGTGAGGTCGCTTGAGGAAGCCATGGAAATCGCCAACCGGTTTGCGCCCGAGCACCTGAGCATCCCGGATGGCCGCCTGCTGGCAAGTGTGCGGCACGCCGGAAGCGTGTTTATCGGACCGTTCAGCCCCGAGGCGGCTGGCGATTACGCTTCGGGCCCCAACCACGTGTTGCCCACCAGCGGCGCGGCGCGTCAACGCGGCGGCCTGGCGGTGACCGATTTTCTAAAAGTGATTTCCGTGCAGGAGCTGTCGGAGAAGTCACTCCGGCGGTTGGCTCCGGCCATTACAACTCTGGCGCGTGCCGAAGGTCTGGAAGCGCACGCGCGCTCTGTGGAGGTGCGGCTCGATGGCCGTTAAGACTCCCCCGCTGCCCAAGGGCGCCATCAAGCCTCGCCCCGCGGTCCTGGCGATGCAGCCGTACTCTCCGCCTACGGCAGGCCGCGCCGACAAACTGCGGCTCGATTTCAACGAGAACACGGTGGGTTGCTCGCCGCGTGTGATTGCCGCGCTGCAGGAGGGCGTCAACGCCGGAGGTCTCGCTGTCTATCCCGAATACGGCGACGCCAAAACCGCTATTGCCCGCTACTTCCACGTGGAGCCGGAACAGTTCGTCTTCACCAACGGCACCGACGAGGCCATCCAGGTCTTCATCAATACCTACGTCGATGACGGCCAGCAGGTGCTGTTGCTCAAGCCGACGTATGCGATGTACCGCTTTTACGCAGAGGTGGCCGGCGCGAAAGTTTGCGAAGTGGAGTATCCGCCGCCCGACCTGGAATTTCCACTGCAGACGATTTTGGATGCCATCACACCGGATACTCGCGCGGTGATTTTGGCGAACCCCAACAATCCGACGGGAACCGGGACGTCCCTGTTGGGAATCGAGCGCATTCTGCACCGCGCGCGCAAGGCCGTAGTGCTGGTGGACGAAGCGTACTACGAATTTTCCGGCGTCACGGCGCTCACCGAAATCGAGCGCGTGCCCAACCTGTTCGTCTCGCGAACGTTTTCCAAAGTCTTCGGCATGGCCGCCATGCGGCTCGGCTGCCTGTTCTCCCACCCGGCCAACATCCGTTTTCTGCACAAGGCGCAATCGCCTTACAGCGTGAACTCGCTGGCGGTGCTGGCGGCGCAGGCGGCCGTCACCGATCATGCCTACATCGAGAGCTACGTGGCCGAAGTGCTGGCCGCGCGCGAGTTGCTGTGCGTTGGGTTGGAGAAACTCGGTATCGGCTATGTTCCCAGCTCCGCCAATTTTGTGCTGGCGAGGATTGGCGCCCGGGCGATCGAAGTGCGTGACGCGCTGCGCGCCGGGGGAATCCTGGTGCGCGACCGGAGTTACGAAGCGCCGGGTTGCGTGCGCATGACCGTGGGAACTCGCGAGCAGACCCGCCGCCTGCTCGCCGCCTTAGAGGAGATCTGGCAGGCATGAACCGGCCGATTCTGGTTTTCGATATGGATGGCGTTCTGGTGGATGTCACCGAATCGTACCGGGAGGCGATCGCCCGCACCGTTCAGCACTTCGCCGGCGTGGTCATCACGCACCCCGAGATTCAGGACTACAAGAACCAGGGCGGCTGGAACGACGATTGGAAGCTCTCGCACCACATCATTACTGGGCACGGTGTTGCGGTGGAATTCGAGGACGTGATGCGGTATTTCCAGAGCATCTTCCTGGGCAACGGGACCGATGGGTTGATCCTCCGTGAGCAGTGGGTGGCGCGGCCTGGAACGCTGGAGAGACTCAACGAGAAATTCCGCTTCGCCGTGTTCACTGGCCGGCCGCGAGAGGATGCCGACCTGACGTTGAAGCGCTTCGCCGGGCCGTTGGTGTTCGATCCGATAGTGGCCATGCACGATGTGAAGAACCTCAAGCCGGCGCCGGACGGCCTACTGCAGATTCTGAGCCGGGAGCCCGGTGTGAAAGCGTTCTATGTGGGCGACACGGTGGATGACGCGCGCTGCGCCAAAGCCGCGGGCGTTCCGTTCATTGGCATCGCCGCGCCGGCGAATCCGCGCTACATCGATCTGGTGTTTCTGTTCCAGGCCGAAGGCGCGTACGCGATTGTGGACGACATCAACTACCTGGAAGAGGTGTTCGCATGAAGGTGGGGCCGGGCTTTCAGCCCGCCGCCGGGCTTCTGCCCGGCGCGCCGCGCGGAAGCGCGGCGGCAGCCCGGAAGGGCTGCCCCACACGGTGCACATCATGAGAAAGGCCACTCTCGAGCGCAACACGAAAGAGACGCAGATCCGCGGCTCGTTGAAGATCGAAGGCCGCGGCACTTATGAAGTCTCCACCGGCATCCGCTTCTTCGACCACATGCTGGAGCTGTTCGCGAAACACGGAGGCTTCGATTTGAAGCTCAAAGCCGAGGGCGACCTGGATGTAGACCAGCACCACACCGTGGAAGATGTGGGCATTGTCCTGGGGCAACTGTTCTCGAAAGCTCTCGGAGACCGCAAAGGCATCAACCGCGCGGGGTATTTCGTGCTGCCGATGGACGAAACGCTGGCCTTGGTGGCGCTCGACCTCGGCGGTCGGCCCGCGTTGGTGTACAAGGACCTCGTCAAAGTGCGGCTGGTGGGCGATCTGCAAACTGAATTGGTGGAAGACTTCTTCGGCGGTTTTGTGAATCATGCCGGTGCCAACCTGCACGCCAAGGTGATGTACGGCCGCTCCAATCATCACAAGATCGAAGCGATTTTCAAGTGTTTTGCGCGCGCGTTGAAGTATGCGTGTTCCACGGATGCGCGGTTGAAGGACCAGTTGCCTTCCACGAAGGGGCTGCTATGATCACGATCTTCGATTACGGCGCCGGCAACCTTCGCTCCGTTCAAAATACGCTCGGCGAGCTCGGCTGGGAATACGAGCTGGTCCGTGACGCCGCAGGCCTTCGCCGCGCGCCCAAAATCATCCTGCCCGGCGTGGGCCATTTCGGCCAGATGATGCGCGCGCTCGATGCCCTCGATGTCCGTGGCGCCCTGCTCGAGCGCATCCACGCCGGCGTGCCTTTTCTCGGAATCTGTCTCGGCCTGCAAGCCCTGTTCGAAACCAGCGAAGAAGCCCCCGAAGAGCGGGGACTGGGATTGTATCCAGGAACCGTCCGCCGCTTCCCGGCCGATGCCCGCGTGCCGCACATGGGCTGGAACGAACTGGAGGCGCAGCCGGAATCCAAGCTGGTGCGCAACCTGGATGCCCGGCCGTACGTGTACTTCGCGCACAGCTACTACGTGCCCGAAAACGAACGCGCATCCGCCACCTGTACTTACGGCGTCCCGTACACCGCCGTGCTGGAGTGCGGCAACGTCTTCGGCGTGCAGTTCCACCCGGAGAAATCGGGGCCGGTGGGCCTGCGCATCGTGCGCAATTTCCTGGAGCTTCCGTGCTAGCCAAGCGCATTATTCCCTGCCTGGACGTCACCGGCGGGCGCGTGGTGAAAGGCGTTAATTTCGTCAACCTGCGCGATGCCGGGGACCCCGTGGAATTGGCCGACCGCTACAACCGCGATGGCGCCGATGAGCTGGTCTTCCTGGATATCACGGCTTCAAGCGACGCCCGCGAAATCATGGCGGACGTGGTGGCGCGCACGGCTCGCAAGGTTTTCATCCCGCTCGCCGTGGGTGGCGGCATACGCTCGGTGGCCGATGCCCGGCGCATCCTGCTCTCAGGCGCCGACAAGGTTTCGGTGAACACGGCTGCCGTGCGCCGGCCGGAGCTGATCACCGAGCTGAGCGAGGAATTCGGCGCGCAGGCGGTAGTGCTTGCCATCGACGCACGCCACCACGGAGTAGATCAGTGGCACGTGTACACACGCGGCGGCCGCGATGACGAGGGCATCGATGCCGTCGAGTGGGCGGCCCGCGGCGAACAACTCGGCGCGGGCGAAATTCTGCTGACCTCCATGGACACCGACGGCGTGCAGGACGGATTCGATTGCCCGCTGACCAAAGCCGTTTCGAAAGCCACGCACATTCCGGTCATCGCCAGCGGCGGGCGCGGGGAAGCCCGAGCACTTCGTGCGCGTCCTGACGGATGGCTGCGCGGACGCAGCGCTGGCCGCCTCGATTTTCCACTACGGCACCTACACCGTGAACCAGCTCAAAGAGGAACTGGACAAGCGCGGCATTCCGGTGAGGAAGACGGCATGATTTTCCCGTGCATCGACCTGATGGATGGGAAGGTGGTGCAACTGGTGCAGGGGCGCGAAAAGGCGCTGGAAGCCGATTCCCCCGAAGAAATGCTGCGGCGGTTCGCGGCTTTTCCCGAAATCCAGGTGATCGATCTGGATGCTGCGCTGGGCCGCGGCTCCAACGACGAACTGGTGCGCTTGCTGGCGTCGAAAGCCGCGACCCGCGTAGGCGGCGGCGTGCGGACGGTCGAACGCGCCCGCGCGCTGGTGGAGCAGGGAGCGCGTAAGGTGATCGTGGGCACGTCGGCGTTCTCGGGAAGCGGCGTCAACGGAGCGTTCCTCGCCGAAGTCCGCGACGCGATTGGCCGCGACCGTTTACTGATCGCGCTCGATTCGAAAGACGGCCGCATCGTGGTGAAGGGTTGGCGGGAATCTACGAACCTCACGGCGGAAGCGATGCTTGGCGCGCTGGAGCCGTACTGCTCCGGTTTCCTGTGTACCTATGTCGACAAGGAGGGCATGATGCAGGGGACGGACCTCGATTGGTTCCGGCGCCTGCGCGGCGGCGACGACGCTGGAACTGACTGCCGCGGGCGGAATCACCACGATGGAGGAAGTGCGCGCGCTGTTGGCGATGGATGTCCATGCGGCGCTGGGGATGGCGATTTATACGGGGCGGTTGAAGTTGACGGAGTTGGCGGGTTTGCTTAGATAGTCTCCAGCTCTTCTTCCAGCATCTGCTTCTGCGAGAGGCCCGCATAGTATCCGCCGGTTTCCAGCAGTTCCGCGTGCGTCCCCTGCTCCACGATTCGGCCGCGCTCCAGCACGATGATCCGGTCCGCTTGCCGCACCGTCGACACGCGATGCGAAATCAGGATCACGGTGCGGCCCCTGCATCACTCCGGCCAGGTGATTCAGGATGCGCTCTTCAGTAAGCGTGTCCACGCTGGATAGCGCATCGTCCAGAATCAAAATGCGCGGGTCGCGTAGGATGGCGCGCGCGATGGCGGTGCGCTGCTTCTGCCCTCCCGAAAGCGTAATGCCGCGCTCGCCCACCATGGTTTCGTAGCCCTCCGGGAAACCTTCGATGTCGGCTGCCAGCCCCGCCAATTCCGCGGCGCGGCAAATCTGCTCGGGGGTCGCGCTCTCCACGCCGAAGGCGATGTTTTGGGCGATGGTGGCGCTGAATAGAAAGGTCTCCTGCGGGACAAAGCCGATGTGCCGCCTCAGTTCCGCCGGATCAAGCTTGCGCAAATCTACGCCATCGAATAGCACTACGCCCTGCGACGGATCCATCAACCGCGGTACCAGGCTGACCAGCGTGCTCTTGCCGGAACCGGTGTGACCCACCACGGCAATCGTGGAGCCGGAGGGAATCCGCAGATCGATTTCCGTGAGCGCCCGGGAGGCGCCGTACTCCATCGACACGCCTCGAAACTCGATTTCGCCCTGTGCCGCCGAAAGCCGGTGGGGATGAGACGGCGCAGCGATGGTCGGCTTCTCGTCGAGAATCTGGTTAATGCGGCTCAGCGATGCCGTGCCCCGCTGCATCAGGTTGACCACCCAGCCAAGCGCGATCATGGGCCACACCAGCATGCCCATGTAAGTGTTGAACATGATGTAGCCGCCCAGGGTGATGCGGCCGCGCAGCACTTGATAACCACCCACCAGCAGAACTACCAGGAAGGTGCAGCCGATCAGCGCTTCGAGCAGCGGCTGAAAGAATCCCTGGATGCGCACCAGCTTGAGATTCTGCGCGATGTACTGTTTGTTCAGCTCCTCGAACCTGCGCGATTCGGCCTTCTCTTGTGCGAACGCGCGAACCATGCGCACGCCCGCCAGGTTTTCCTGTACGCGGCTGGAGATATCGGAGAACATCGCCTGGATGCGTTCGAAGCGCGTGTGGATCAAGCGCCCGAAGTAGATCACCGCCAGGCTCACGGCGGGTGCCGGCAGAATGGCGAACACGGCCAGGCGCCAGTCGGCCGTCAGCATCACGGCGATGGCCAGCACGAAGGTGAGGCTGGTCTCTGTCCAGTACATGATCCCCGGGCCGAGCATCATGCGGACCGCGTTCAGGTCGTTGGTGGAGCGCGCCATGATGTCACCGGTGCGCGTGCGCTGGTAGTAATCGGGCGAGAGTTCCACGAGGTGCGCGAACAGATCGTTGCGCAGATCGTATTCGATGTCCCGCGAGATGCCGATAATGATCACGCGCATCCAGTATTGAAAGATGCCTTTGACCACCGACAGCCCCAGAAGGTATGCCGCATAGCGCAGGAAAACCCCGGAGCCCAGGGATTTGGTGAGCGCATCCACCGCGCCGCGAATCATCAGGGGCTGCCCGGCCTGGGCCACATCCTTGATCACCAGGCAAAGCAGGCCCAGGGCCATGCCCCAGCGGTAGCGCCGGAGGTAAGGGCGAATTGTGGCCAGCGACTTCCACATGGCTACAAACCGATGGCGGCGGCCACAGCCTTGGTAAATTCCGAGAACATGATCTTCTGGCCTTGCCGGTTGCGCCACCAGGTGGCAGGGTGGAATTCACGGTCGGGAGCCGTGACCATGCGGATGTCGATGCCGACTCCCATCGCGCGCTCCGTGGCGTGGAAAATGCGGGCGGCCCGCCCGCTGTGATAGTCCGTGGTCACGATCAGGACGCGGTGGACCTTGCGGCGTTGGAGCTCGGGCAGAAATAAGTGGGCCTCATCCAGCGTGGAACGGGCTTCGTCCGGAAAGGGAATGAACCATGCTTCCGGATATCCATGGCGGACGGCCCAGGCGATCTCCGGCTCGCACTCGTGTTCGTCGTAGTAACCCGGTGGGCCGCTCACCAGCACGGCTGGCACGTAACCCTGCCTCACCAGGTCGCCGGCCTTGCTGATGCGCAAACCCCAGGGGTCGCCGCCCAGCACCAAGGCGATGTCGGCTTTGGCCGGCCCATCGTCGCGAACCAGCGCCCAGCCAAGAGCCGGAAGCCACCACGAGCTGGTAAGAATCGCCAGTACACACAACGCCACCGCGGCGATGATGAGTTGGATCAGTAAGGGCCAGCGACGCCGCAAGGACTACTTCTCGTCCGTAGATTTCTGGTCGAGGTTCCCGACGGTCTTCAATCGCTGGTAGAGCCGTTCGACCTCGGCTTCATCCTCAGGGCGCAGGACGCGGTAGCGCGGTGAGGGTGGAACCGGTTTACGCTCGGGGCCGGGAGCCAGCAATTCCCCCCAGTACTGCCGGTACGGGATGCCGTCAATGAGAGCATCTGTGGAGAACCGCCGCAAGTGCCGCAGCAGCGTATTGCAGGAATCGAGGTCGCCCGGGTAGATCAGGAGCAGCCGCGAATCGTCATATAGCGTCAGCCGAAGGATCAGGGGCGAAATCCAGCCGGTGCGGTCGAGCCTGCGGATATCCATCCACGGAATGCGACGCTGCCCGATGGCCAGATGGCTTTCCTGGACTTCGATGGCCGGGAGGAACGCCATCCAGAACGAGACGGCGGCGGTAACCAGAAGAAGGCCGGAAGGGATGGACGTGAGCGGCCAACTCCAGCCCAGCCAACGCGCAAAGCCACCCAGCAAGACCGCCAAGAGGACGGCGGTGATTCCAAACCAACGGTAGTGTCGCGCCGGCATATAACGAGTCATCGCCTGTCTCACTTTTAGACTACTCCCGAGACAGGTAGCCGTCAATGTGCCCGTGCTAATTGCACCCCACGCCAGGTGTAATGGAGGCCGCTCCAAACGGTGAAAGCGGCGCAGGGCCAAAGCATTGCGGAGGAAAGCGCGTTCAGTACCGGCGTCGAGAGCCAATCCCGGGCCATCCAAAGTACGGCAGTCACCACCTGGACGAAGGTGGATACTTTTCCCCAGACGCTGGGAGGAAAACTCCGAAGCGAGGTCAGCCATAACAGGAAAACAACGGCGAACAAGATGTAAAGATCACGCCCGAAAACGATGACCACGAACCATCGCGGCATCAGGCCCGCCACCGCCAACGCGAGAAAGACGCCGCTCAGCAGACATTTGTCAGCAACCGGATCGAGGTAAGCGCCCACGCGCGTTGTCAGACCGAGATGCCGGGCCGCGGCTCCGTCCAGCAGATCCGTGACCGCGGCGCAAGCAAACAGGAGCAGCGCACGGCCGTGATCTCCTCTGAGGATGGCTCCGATGACGAACGGAACCAGGATGAGGCGCAACAGCGTAAACAGGTTGGGGATGTTCACCCAGCGCGGCATCTGCCATTGAGTGTAGCGCGGGTTCCACCCATGGCAGGGCAAAGGAAAACAGATGATTGCCCCGCCATGGAGGACATTCTCTGATGTATGTGCCTCTCTAGTCAGAACACCCGAGGAATAGTCTCAAAATTGTTCACTTCAATTGCACCTGCGGAGGACTTCGACAGGTAAATTCCCGGAGCAATAGCAAACTGTGTCCGGTACGCCTGGTAGATTCCAGTACCAAAACGATCTAGTGCGTTAGTGCGGATCATGGCCACGATGCAGCCGCCAAAACCCCCGCCTGTCATGCGCGCGCCGTAAACACCGTCCAGCGCGCAAGCTGCCTCCACCAGGAAGTCCAGTTCGGGGCAGCTCACTTCGTAGTCGTGCTGCAGACTGCGGTGTGATTCCACAAGCAGCTTTCCCATGGCGCTCCTGTCGTCCTTTGCGCACGCTTCCGCGAACCGGCTCACGCGTAGGTTTTCCATAACCACGTGGCGCGCGCGACGGGCCAGCAGCGAGGGTAGCGTAGTTTCGACCGCCGCGAGTTGCTCCGGAGAAACATCGCGCAGGCTCTCCACGTTTGGGAACTGCTGCTGGATCCGCTCCACCGCGGCCGCACACTCGGCCACGCGTTCCCGATAGGCGGATGCGGCCAGCGCGTGTTTCACCATCGTATTCACGGCGGCAAACGTAACGTCGCTCGGGAGTCGCACCAGGCGGTGCTCCAGGGTGCGGCAATCGAGTTCGATGGCCGCATTCTCTTGCGCGAACACCGAAACATACTGGTCCATGATGCCGCAGGGGATACCGACGAAATTGATTTCCGCGCGCTGACAGAGCCGCGCCAACTCGAGCGGCGGCAAAGCGCGTCCTCTGAGGAAAGCCAAGGCGCAGGAGACTTCCAGAGCCGCGGATGAACTCAATCCTGAGCCTTCGGGAACGGTGCTACGGATCAGGAGATTCCCCGGGTCGATGGAAAAGCCGCGGCGCAGCAGTTCTTGGGCAACGCCGATCGGGTAATCGGCCCACGTCCGATTGCTGCGGCAGTCACCGATCGCGGTGGCGTCCCACTTTCGCATTTCCTTTTTGTCTTCCGAGTAGATGCGGAGTTGGCCGTCCGCCGAAGGAGCGGTCGCCACGAAGGTGGCCAGCTCGAGCGCCATCGGCAGGACCAGGCCAAGGTTATAGTCGGTGTGTTCGCCGATCAAGTTCACACGGCCCGGCGCGCGAAAGACTCGAATGTCTTCGGCCGAGCCGAACAGCCGGCGAAATTCGTCGATCATAGGCGCATTTCCAGCTTACCGTTGATCCTGCGCGCGGCCTTTCCACAGCCCTCCGGCGCCGCGCCAATACAAGATCGCCGAGTGCACGGTTGCCCACAGGTAGAAAGCCGCGACCAGGGGCAGGAGCGGCGCCCATAACGGAGACCGGCGGTAGAAGCGGAGTGCCGGTAGATAAGCGATGCACATGAGCGCCCACGCGGCGATGCCAAAAACGTTTCCAGTGCAAGCGAGGAACGGCGGGGCGAGATAGGTCAGCACGAGGCCGGCCACGGTTCCGGCGAGCAGCCACACCGAGTGGCGAAGCTGGGTAAAGGCGGAGCGCGAAATCATGCGCTCGATCTCGCCGAAAGTGCCGTATTCACGGATGCTGCGCGCTTCCCCACGTAACCCCAGCCACACCTGGCCGCCCTGCCGTTTAACGGCGCGCGCCAGGGCGCAATCGTCGATCAGCTCGCCGCGGATGCTGGCGATACTTCCGATGCGTTCCAGCATCTCCCGCCGGATGAGCATGCACCCGCCTGCCGCCCCAGCCGTAGCGCGGCGCGGGCTTCGAATCCAGGCCGGCGGATACAGCAGGAAAAAGAAGAATACGAATGCCGGGATGAGGGCGCGCTCTGCCAGCGACTCGCAGCGCAGCGTGACCATCCACGAGACCAGGTCGTAACCCCCGCTCTCGGCTCGCGCGACGAGTTCTTGGAGACCGTCCGAAGGATGCACGATATCCGCGTCGGTGAGCAGCAGATAATCAGACGCCCGATGTTCCGCCTCGCTTACACCCTGTGAGACGGCCCAGAGTTTCCCGGTCCAGCCGGGGGGCAGGGGAGCCGCCTGGATGATGGTGAGTAGTTCCGGCGGGGCGGCTTGACGAGCGGCATCCGCCGTATGGTCGCTGCTGTCGTCGTCCACCAGCACGATGCGGAAGGCGCCGGAATACTTCTGCGCCGCCAGTGACGCCACTGCGGGGCCGACGACCTCCGCTTCATTCCGTGCCGGGATCACGGCCGTCACCGAAGGAGTTGTTGCCGGTGGCATCGGCAGCGCCGGCGATTCGCGCATACGCCAAAAACCGCCGCGGCCCAGAATTAGATAGAGCCACACGCCCAGCGCAGCCACGCCCGCAACCTGGAACACGATGCTAATAACCGCTCCCTCTGGTCACGGCTCAGTAACGCGCGGTGAACATTTCGTAACACGCCGTAACGTTACTGAGCCGTGACCAAAGGGAGCGGTTACGACACGCCACATTAAACCGTCTCGTCTTTCATCAATATGACCCGCGCCGGCGCGCAATCCGTAGCGTACTGCGCCATCTCGTTCGAAACGAGCTGAACAGTGGCCGGCTGCCACTTGCGCACAGTCTGCTGCAGGGCCGCGCGGAAGGAGAGTGAAGCATCGCTCCCGGTCGATCGTACCAAAACCACTTCTACGCAAGCGTCCAGCAGGTGGTTGGGGGGCGTGCTCGTCCCCTCAGAAAAGGCGACCAGGACTTGGTCGGATTCCGTTCTCCTGCACCGCCGAAGATCCGGACTGACGACCAGCACGCGCGGTCTTCCCGCCTGGGCCCGGCCCGGAAAAACGGAAACCGTGCCGTTGGTCAGCGCCAGAATCAGCGCTTCGGAAAACGGCGGCCGGCGGCGCGGCCCTCCCGCCAGCGCAATTCCCGGCGCCTCGCGGAGAATCTGGCGGACCGCTTTCAAACGAAGCCTGCGAATCGCCTGCGCCCACAAACGCCGGAACAGCGACGCGTCGAAAACCGAGCGGGCCAGGAACTTCAAGTAGTTCCGCTCCAGAATGATTTCGAGCTGCCCGGCGGTATAGTAGCGCGAAGTGGTGGCGCGGTGGCGGTGTTCCACTACGGCGCCGGCAACGTACACCGAGGGCCAACCTCGCTGCCAGGCGCGAAAACCCAGGTCGAGGTCTTCCACGTACGCCGGGGCGTAGGACTCATCCACGCCGCCCAGCGCGCGCAGTTTGGCGGCATCGAACAGCGAGCAGCCGCCGCTCCCGTAGAGCACATAGGTCAGATCCTCGCCGGCAATCGGTTCGTCGCAGCGCACGGGGAAATCTTCGGGCGCCGATTGCGCCATCACGGCCTTGCCGGTCTCTTCGCGCCGCACACCCTCCGGAAAGCGGATCTGCGCGGTGGCCGAAAAGAGGTCCGGCACGGTTTCGAAGGCGTGCGCCAGCGCGGTGAAGAAACCCGCATCAAGCAGCATGTCGTTATTGAGCAGGCAGATCTTGGAGCGGCGAGCGTGGCCGATTCCGCGATTGACGGCTTCCGCAAACGAGAGCGGTGCTTCGGATACCACAACTTCCACGCGCGGCCAGTTAGCGCGCAGCCACTCCACCGTTCCATCTTGCGAGCCGTTATCCACCACGATGACTTCGGCTTCAGCGGGCAACTCGCGCGCGATGCCGGGCATCTGCGCCGCCAGCAGTTCCTTTCCGTTACGCGAGGGAATCACCAGTGAGATGCCCGGTTCCGCAATCCGGGCCGGCATCGGTGCAATGCTGATACGCCGAGGCCGAAGCAGAGCCGCCAGCCGCGCGCTGGTCAACGTCAGATGAGCGCGCGCCAGTGGGTCGGCGGGCACCCGTTCGAATGCCGTTCCCACAGTGCCAATGCCTGCAAGCCGAACGCGGTGGAAACGGGATTCACGTAGGGCAGGTACGTGCCCGCTTTGCGCCCGAAATAGAAGCCGCCGTCTTCACGCGGGTCGTCGCTTTCGGCCTGAAAGCTGGCCAGCATTGCGGACTCGTGCTCCGCCGCCCGGCGGTCCAGCTGAACCGCACCTGCCCAATCGGCATAAATACGGATACGCAGCAGCTGGGCATACACGTCCGCTCTCTCAAACTCGGAGGCGGTCTCGGCCACATAGCGGGCGACCTGTCGAATGCCGTCACAGAGCGCTGCGGCGCAGCGTGTTTCACCGGCACGGGGTAACAGGCCTTCCAGGAAATAAAGAAAAGCATGCAAGCGGTCTACCACCTTGCATGGGTCGGGATGGCCGGGCAAGAAGGATCCGTAATTTCCCAGTGTGCTCTCCAGGATACGATCGTATGGTTCGCGGAACCGCGGGTCGCCGGTTTCTTCGGCCAGGCCCCACAACCCCATCGCGGCTTTCAACTGATAGCAGCCCGCCGATCGCGACCAGCGCATCGAGTCTCGCTCCACCGGCACTTTCCCCGGCAGCTTCAGGATTGGATGATAATCGCCCCCGTCAGAAGCAAAATCTGCGCCCATCGCCATTCCCAGCGCCCTCGCAACGTCCAGGAATTCCTGCTCCCGCGTGGCGCGCCAGGCTCTCAGCAGGCTGCTTACGATAATGCCGCAATCGAAGAAGTATGTGAACTGACTTTGATCGCGTTCGATCTCAAACGGCATCGATTGGCCGGTCCACGCCTGCCGGGTGAGGAAACGGGCTGCCGCCAGCGCATGTTCGTGATGCTCCGGCAGCTTAGTCGTTGCGCTTAGGTACAAAAAAGTGCTGACGACATAACCGGTGATCTCGGTCGAGACAGGAAAATTGCGCTGCAGATCAGTCCGGTAATAGCGGGCGACACCGCCGCACGGTTCCTGGATACCAGACTGAATCAGCCAATAGCTGGCGCGTTCCAAAATTTGTGCCACAAATATTTGGCTATTGTAACCCAGCGTACAGATTATGGCGCCCCGCACCCATCCTTTTTTGGAACTTTTACATTAACAACATCCAAATGCCCGCCGCCATGGTCATGATGGTGACGGGGACTCCCGCCTTGGCATACTCCCAGAAAGAAATCTTCAGCACGTGGCGGGCCTTTTGCGCCACGATCAGATTGGCGACCGAGCCGAGCAGCGTCAGGTTGCCCGCGAGCGTGGAGGACATGGCCAGCGTCAGCCACCCCACAGAGGCATCCGGCAGGTGCGGCACGAAACCCTTGAAGACCAGCACTGCCGGCACATTGCTCACCAGGTTCGACAGAATTGCGGTAAAGACGCTCATCGGCACGATGCGCTCCAGGTGGTAGCGGGAAGCCGCGGCGAACAGCTCCGCCGCTATGCCGGTCTTCTCCAGCCCCGCGATCACGATAAACAATCCAATGAAGAGTACCAGCAGGCCCCAGTCAATCTCCCGATAAATTTTCTCGGGCTTCACCCGACGCGTTACCAGCAACAGAGCCCCTGCGATCACAGCCACTTTTGGAACCGGCCATCCCGCGAAAAAGAAGATCACCATTCCGGCCGAGACGACCAGCGACTTCCACATCAGAAGGCGATCGACCCGGATGGCGCGGTGCTCGATGGGCAGCGGCGCCTCCTGGCGGAACTCCCGGTGGTAGACCAGTGCGATCACCAGTACGGTGAGCACCAGCCCCACGGCGGCTACGGGCGTCAACGCCGCCGCGAACGTGCGGTAGGGAATTCGCGAGAAGCTGCCAATCATCATATTCTGCGGATTGCCGGTGATGGTGGCAACGCTGCCCACGTTCGAGGCCATAGCTACGGCCAACAGGTACGGTATGGGATTGCGGCGCAGCCGTTCCGTGATGTCGAGCACCAGCGGTGTGAGCACCAGGCACATGGTGTCGTTCACGAAGAAGGCCGAAAAGAACGCGGCGACAAAAGCGATTCCCGACAGCAGCAGCAGCGGCCGGCGCGCGTGCTCGACTACCCACGCGCTCACGATCGCAAAGAATCCCGATAGCCGCAGGTTGGCAACCACGATCATCATGCCGAACAGCAGCATGATGGTGTCGTAGTTGATTGCCGCGTAGGCCTCCTCGACCGAGAGAACATTGGCGGCGAGCATCAGGCTGGCCCCGATAATGGCAGCGCCCGTGCGATCCACGCGAAAGCCGGGTAGACGGCCCACCGCCATTACCAGGTAGGTGCCCGCGAAGATGAGAAACGCCGTCAGCACGCGGCTTCCGGTTGCGCCGCTATCGCGGGTGACCGCGCCGCTATAATGATCGACATGTGGCGCATGTCCCTCATTTTCGCATTGGCCGCGGCATGTTTCGCGCAAAATCGCGATGCCGAATTCAGCCGGCTCGCCGACCGGTTCTTTGACGAACTGGTGTTTCGCTTCGACCCGGTGCAGGGGACTTACGCCGGCTTTCATCAGTACGACGCGCTGCTGCCTACGGGGTCGCGCGCCGAAGTCGATTCGCAAATCGCCGCTTTGAAGAAATGGGAAATGGACGTCCGCAATTTCGACCCGCGCGGCCTGTCCGCCGGTGCGGCTGCCGATCGCGAACTGGTACTCGCGCAGATCCAGAGCCAGCTCCTCACGCTGGAAACCATTCGCCCCTGGGAGAAGAATCCGGATACGTACTCCTCGGGCGTCACCAACGCCGTCTACACCATCATGAGCCGGAACTACGCTCCGGCCGCTGAGAGGCTGAAGTCGGTGATCGCCCGCGAGCGTTTGATCCCGCATGTGTTCACCTCGGCGCGCGAGAACCTCAAAAATCCGCCGCAAGTGTACACGGAGGTCGCGCTCGAACAGTTGCAAGGTATTGTGAGTTTCTTCCAGAAGGATGTCCCGCTGGCTTTCCAACAGGTAACCGACGCGCGCCTGGCGGCTGATTTCAAGAAGTCCAACCAGGGTGTGATCGACGCCCTAAATTCCTACCAGGCGTGGCTGAAGAGCGATCTGCTGCCACGCTCGCATGGCGATTTCCGGATCGGCGCCGACAACTATCGCAAGAAACTGGCTTACGACGAAATGGTGGATATCCCACTGGACCGCCTGTTGGAAATCGGGATGGATAATCTTCACCACAACCAGGCCGAGTTCCGGCGCGTGGCCGCACAGATCGATTCCAAGCGCACACCACAACAGATCCTGGATGAACTGGAACACGACCATCCCCCCGCCGATCACCTGCTGCAAGCTTTCCGCGACGTGCTGGGTGGGTTGCGAAGCTTCATCGAGACTCACCACATCGTGACCATCCCTTCGCCCGTGCAGCCCACGTTGCAGGAGACGCCGCCGTTCATGCGAGCCCTCACCACGGCGTCCATGGATACTCCGGGCCCATACGAGAAGGTCGCGAAGGAGGCCTACTTTAACGTCACGCTTCCCGATGCGCGTTGGACCGCCAAACAGGTGGAGGAATACCTGGAGGATTTCAACCGCGGGACGATCGTCAGCACCGCCGTCCACGAGGCCCTTCCCGGCCACTACACTCAGTTCCTCTGGTTGCAAAACCTCCCTAGCAAAGTGCGCAAACTGATCGGTTGCGGCACCAATGCTGAGGGTTGGGCGCACTACAGCGAACAGATGATGCTGGATGAGGGCTATGGCAACGGCGACCTGAAATTGCGCCTGGGCCAGCTGCAGGATGCGCTGCTGCGAAACGCGCGGTACATCGCCGGAATCCAGATGCACACCGGAAAAATGACGGTGGAACAGGCCATCGATTTCTTCGTGAAGGAAGGCTACCAGACGCGCCCCATCGCTGAGAAAGAGGCCAAGCGCGGCACTTCGGACCCCACTTACCTGGTATATACCCTGGGCAAGCTGGAGATCCTGAAGTTACGGGACGATTACAAAAGAATGAAAGGCCCGCAATACTCGCTCGGCGAGTTTCACGACGCCTTCATGAAACAGGGGATCGCCCCGATTAAAATCGTACGCCGCGCGCTGCTGGGCAACGAATCTCCGGTTCTATAGCAGCCTGACGAGATAAACGGAACCGACCGCCAAGGTGGCGCCGATCACCCCTCCGGCCAGCACATCGCTAAGAAAGTGCATCCCCAGCAAGATGCGCGATAGTGCCACGCTGACTGCGCAGAACGCCAGCCCGATGGCGAGGCTCGGGTAGAACATGCTCAGCGAAACAGACACGGCAAACGCCGTAATGGTGTGGCCCGACGGAAATGAAAATTGATCCGGCGGTAGCAGCGTAGCCCAACAGTGCGGTTCGAACGCGCTGGGCCGCTTTCGCCCGGTGGCCTTCTTGATGCGCAGGAAGATGGTTACGCCTAGAGCTGCGGCCAGTGCCGCGGCGCCCGCCGCCAGAAACCGCTCGTCGCCGCCAAACAGGAGAATGACGAGTCCCATGCCATACCACAGCCAGCCATCGCCGCCGCGCGTGGCGCACATCATCCACACACGAATCCAGCGGGGCGCGGGCCAGCGATTGATGCGCCGCATGAGAGTATGGTCGCGGCGAGCGATGAAGGTGAGCACTTCTGTCCTACCCATAGTGTCTCAGGGCGCGCCACCGTTTGTGTAAAGCGGCTCGCCGGGTCCTCTCGCACCACATATAAGTCCGAAATGGCTACAGAACGGTGACAAGTGGAAAAAACGTACGTGAAAAAGAATGTTTTGCGTACCATAACCAACGGCATATGCCACAATCGGACCGATGAAAAGGTTGGACTTCGTGTTCTTCGATGCCGGCGGCGGCCACCGCGCAGCCGCTACGGCACTGGCCCGCGTTATGGAGCAGCAAGGCCGCCCGTTCGAAGTCCGCATGGTCAACCTGCAGGAGTTGCTCGATTCCATCGACATCTTCCGCAAGGTCACGGGACTGCGGTTGCAGGACCTCTATAACTTGATGCTGAAGAAGGGTTGGACGCTGGGATCGGCGCAACTCATAGTGGGAATGCACCTTGCCATCCGCCTGTTTCACGGCCAACAGGTCCGATTGTTACAAAAACTGTGGCTCGAGAGCCGGCCCGATCTGGTGGTTTCCCTGGTCCCGAACTTCGATCGCGCGTTGTGCGAAAGCTTGCGCCTCGCGCTGCCCGGTGTACCATTTGTGACCATCCTCACCGATCTTGCCGACTACCCGCCGCATTTCTGGATCGAGCGCCAGCGGCAGTATCTGATTTGCGGCTCTGACAAGGCTGTGGAACAAGCGCTGGCGCTGGGACATGAACGGGCGACTGTGTTTCGCGTTTCCGGCATGATTCTCAATCCGGCGTTCTATGAGATGGCGCCGCTCAGCGCGGAGCAGCGGGCGGCCGAGCGTGCGCGGCTCGGCTTCCAACCGGATCGCCCCGTGGGCCTGGTGCTGTTCGGAGGGCAAGGGGCGGCGGCCATGTACGATATCGCGCGGCGCCTGCCGGACCGGCAGCTCCTGCTGATCTGCGGGCACAACCAGAAGCTGGCTGCGAAGCTGCGTGCGCTGCCCCGCGAAGCGCCGATTTTCGTGGAGGGCTTCACGAAGGAAGTCGCCCGCTACATGCAACTCGCGGATTACTTCATCGGCAAGCCCGGGCCGGGAAGCATCAGTGAAGCGATAGCCATGCATTTGCCGGTAATCGTGGTGCGGAACGCGTGGACGCTGCCGCAGGAGCGTTACAACGCCGACTGGGTGCGCGAGCAGGGCGTAGGCATTGTGCTGCCGAACTTCAGCAGAATCGCCCAGGCAGTCAACGAATTGCTCGCCCCGGCCGCTTATGCGCGGTTCCGTGCGGCGACGGAAGCGCAACACAACCGGGCCATCTTCGAGATACCGGATATTCTGGAGCGAATCGCAGGGGCTGATCTTCGATGACGTCAGCAGCGCGTCAACGAGATGGTGCCGCCGGTCCGCCCTACCGACTTAGCTTAACTGACCTGGGTGTTGGCCTGCGTAAGCTCGCTGTTGATCGTTGTCCAAATGCCTTTGATGCTTTGGCCCGCCCCAGTGAACAGACTCGCGGAAGCCAACGCGACGAACGCCATGAGCAAGGTGTATTCGATGAGGTCCTGACCTCCCTCATCGTTCCAGAAGCGAGCGATACCCATAGAGAGTTTCATAGTCTCAGTTTGCCCTGAGACTTGAGAAGTAACCGCGGTCAATGGTTATGTGAAAGTACCGGTACATTTCAGTCAAATTCGCGCCGCGGCTTGGCTTGGTCCGGGCCGACGCGTCCGGCAGTAATCTCGGCGACGAAGTAGTTTTCGGCGCGCATAGGAGAACTGGCGATCCGGCGCAGCATGGCGATTTGTCCGACGTGTGTGAGGCTGTCGGCGATCGGTCCCTGGAATAGCTTCTCAGCGGAAGACTCGAGCGGTACGCCGGAAGCGAGCCGCTTGTCCAAGGTCTCGAGTGCCGTGAAGAACCGGTCAACGCCCTGGTCCCACGCGATCACGGGCGATTGGTTCCACTTCTGTTTGCCGTCGGCCAGCGTCACGGCCCAATCGAGCAGGTCTCCCAAGTGCGCCAGTATCTCGCCGGGCGTGCGCGTCTGCGGCCCGGCGCGGAAACCCGGCGAACTCCGATGGAGCGCCGCGCATTGCCTTTCCGCCACGATACGCCAGGGTGGCCAGCGTGTGGCGCAGTAGTAGAGTCTTTTCGTCGTCCGGCATAGTCACCTTCCAAAATCGATAAAGCCGCTCCGTGGATCGGCGCGCAGCAAAGTTACCGAAAGCCGGTCACCCACATCCAGGCCTTGCTCCCCGCGCATCACGCGGCCTTCTACAGGCGGACCTAGCACGCGCACGAACACGCCTTTCGGTGTGACTCCGGTGACCACCGCGGAAAATTTCTCACCGATGCGCCCCTGCAGCGCCACGGCGGCGATGCGCTTGCCCATGGCGCGCTGCACTTTGCGGGCGGCGTCTTCCTTGAGCGTGCAGTTTCGCGCGATCGCATCCAGTTCGTCATCCGTGTAAGGAATGCTGGTCTTTGCCGATTGCGCCCGCAGCAGTCGCTGCGTCACCAGATCCGCGAACCGGCGATTGGGCGCCGTGGAGTGCGTGTAGTCTTGGGCCGCCAATCCGAAGTGCCCCTCCGCCGGGTCGCCCGGGCGCGAGAGCACGTACTCACCCGGTCCCATCAGTTTCAGCACAGCGAGCGAGATGTCGCTATAGTGCACCGGATCGGCCCGGCGGTGCTGCAGAAACGTATTGAGCGCGCCTGCGTCCGGCTCCGGCGGGAGTTGTTCGCCGTACTGGCGAGCCAGTTCCACGATGCGCGGCCAGCGCTCCGGCGCCTTCACCACACGGCGGATCGACGACACCCCGGCTTCGCGCAAGGTGCGGGCCATGGTCTCGTTGGCGGCGATCATGAAATCTTCGATCAAATGCGCGGCGCGGTTGGACTGGCGTGCCACCACGTCGGACACAAGTCCGTCGGTGAAGACGGGTTGCGCCTCCACCCGGTCAAACGTCAGCGCACCCAGACGGTGGCGCGCCTCCGCCAGAGCAGCGGGCCGCTTCATCTTGCAGCTTGAGTTGCGCTTGCAAATCGGAAGACGCTGCGATCTTGGGTGGCGCGGCTGCCGATCCTTCGAGCCACGGCCCCGTGGCGTTATACGTCAACTGCGCGCGGTTGTGGACCACCGCCGGATAGATGCTGGTGGCGGCGATTGTCCCGTCAGCCGCAATGGTCATGTCGATCACCACCGCCGCCCGGTCCTGGTTTTCGGCCAGCGATGTCAGGTCCGTCGAGAGCCGCTCCGGCAGCATCGGGAAGTTGCGCACGCCCGCGTAGACCGTGGTGGCTTCCGCGCCCGCGTAGCGATCGATGGGCGTCGCTTTCGAGACGCAACTGTCCACGTCCGCAATCGCGACCAGTATGCGAATTCCCGCGGCGGTCCGCTCGGCCCATTCGATCTGGTCGAGGTCGCGCGAATCATCGTTGTCGATGGAAGACCAGAGCAGTGACCGCAGGTCGCGCAGGCCGGCTCCAGGAACGGCATTGAGTGCTGCTACTTGCCGCTGGACTTCCGCCGGAAAATCAGGCGTGAAGCCGTGATCGATCATTTCCTGCCGGGCCGCGGCCGCCAGGTCGAAATGCGTGTCAGGCATGCAAAGGAGAGCGTAGCATGAGCCGGTTCAGACCAGCGCTAGCGCTTCTTGCGCGGACGCAAATAGTGGAACCGTACCAGATAAATATTCTCGCCTTTGCCGTGCTTGGCGACCTTAAGCAGATCGATGACACCCAGGAATCCCGACTCCCGCGCCAACTGCGGCGTAATATCCGGGAAACCGATCGGCGTGATGGAATCCACTTCGATCTCACCTTCTTCCATAGCGTATCGGTTGCCTGCTTTGACGTGGGGACGCGTCCATATTCGGACGCTGCAAGTGATTTCTCCGCGACGGACGCCCTCGCGGAGACGCTTGGCGAAGACCATGACGAGAGTTTACACGCTGCGGGCGGTAGTATCATATGGGAGTTAAAGGAGAGGTAAGCCATGCACTCGAGGCTCTCACTTTGCATCCGCATTGGAATTCTGGCAGTTTCGCTATCGGCTCTTCCAGCATCGGCCCATCATGGTTGGGCGGGAAATCTCGACGAAGAATTCGAACTCACAGGCACGGTTGAACAAGGCGTCAGCCTGGCTGGACCGCATGCCACCATGCAGCTACGCGCTAACGGAAGAATCTGGGATCTCACCTTGGCGCCGCCGGCGCGGACCGAGCGGGCGGGGCTGAAGGAAGGAATTATCCCAGTCGGAGCGACGGTAACCATCCACGGTCATCGCAATCGGGACGCCAACCGCTTTGAGGTCAAGACCGAGCGCGTGACCTGGAACGGCCGCACGTTCAACGTCTATCCCGACCGCAAGTAAGGTCGCCGGGGGAAATTTGCACGAATTCATGGCATGGTTGCAGGGCTCGGCTCTCGGCCACGCTATGCGTGAATCGGGTGTGTGGACGTACGGCGTTGTGAACCTGATCCACATCCTCGGCATTGCCACGCTCTTCGGTTCGGTACTGGTCCTCGACCTGCGGCTGTTAGGTCTTTGGCGCAACGTCAGTCTCCCAACCATCAGCACGCCGACCGTGCCTGTGGCTGCCACCGGTTTCGTCATCGCGGCCGCCAGCGGGGTCTGCCTGCTGGCAACCAAGGCCACCGAATACATCGGCAATCCATTCCTCTTCATCAAATTTCCCGCAATCGGCTTAGGACTCCTGAACGTGGCCGTCCTGAATTGTTTGCCGGCCTGGAAGCAGCACAAGCATCCGGGAACTCTCGTCGCGCGAACAGTCGACGCTCGCGATTTTTGGCGGCATCTCACTCGCATGCTGGCTCACGGCGGTTAGCGCCGGCCGCATGATCGGATACTGGTGAATGCGCGTGCCGCCGTTCGCTAGCGCCAGGCGCCCAGGATAGCGCCCATCAAAACCAGAGCGACCGTCATATAGCCGCCGTTCACGATCACGTAGGTCCAAGGGCGCCGCTCGAACAACGAAACCACGCCGATGCCCATTGCGATCCAGCCGAAGCCCGCCAGGAGACCGGCGGTCGCGCCCCAGGCCACCGTCGTTTTCGCGTCGTTCAAGAACATGGCCAGATTGAAAGCCATCACCAGGCTCAAAACGAAACTGATCGCGAAGATCTTTGCGGTGGCGGCTGGGGGTTGATCCGCCGCAAAACCGTTGGCCTTCTTCCAGAGCCGGCCGAACATAAGCGAGGAATACCACAGGCCCCCCAAAACAAAGGCCGACACAGTGGCGGCGAGAATGGCCCAGAAATTTAAGGTTTGGAGATTCATCTGGTTTACCTGTTTGCTCCGCCCCATTCTTTGGCCCAATCGATTGGCCCGCGCACGAAGCGCTGACGAAGACCTTCCAGCAATTGCGCATTGCCCTGGGCGAGATAATCATATGCCTTGTCCCACTCCTCGCCGTTCTTCCATCCCGTCTGCACCAGCCGCACGACCGTCGATTCTCCCTTGGCCACAAACTGGAACCGCGCGTTGGTGCGCTCTGCCCGAACCGTGGGAAACTGCTCGGGCGCCATCGCCGCCATGGTGATCTCCTGTTCCGGTACAAAGTCGAGGATGGTTCCTCCCCCGGTCTTTCCGCCGGGGAAGTGTGCGGTCCACTCCCCGCCTTTTCGTAGATCGACAACCGCGCCCGGCGTGAGCCACGTGCTTAAGCCCTCGCTGGTGGTAAACACCTGCCAAACGGCGGCCCGCGAAGCCGGTATGGTCACTTCGAAAATCAGGGCCTTATCGGGGGCGGGCTGCTTCACTACCGTAACGGGGCTTTGGGCGAATGCGATGCCCGCGGCGGCCAAAAAATAAAGTGCTTTCACGATCTCCCTCACCTTCTTAGTTGATCATTCAAGTAAACAGCAGCTATGATAGGGAAGTCAAGATTTTTTTGTGCCTAAACCTCCCACCACCAGGGATCGCCTCATCGACTCCGCGCGGTACTTATTCTGGGAACGGGGCTTTGCCGGAACCAGCATGGCCGATCTTCTCAGCCATGCAGAAGTCAATTCGGGCAGCTTCTATCACTTCTTCGAAAGCAAGGAGGCGCTGCTCCGGGCAGTTTTAGAAACCTACCTGGGCGCCCTCAAGCCGATGATCGTCGATCCGGCCTTTGCCCGATCCGAGGAGCCCGTCGCGCGAATCTTCGCGATTCTCGAAGGGTATCGCGAACGAATTCTGCAGACCGAATGCCGGTACGGCTGTCCCCTAGGACGCCTGGCGCTGGAAATTGACCCCGAGAACCGTCCGGCACACCACTTGATCGCCGAAAACTTTCAGGGCTGGATCGGGGCCGTCCGCGAATGTGTCGAACAACTCAAGGGCAGGCTTCCCAGGCGCACTGATCTAGAGGCGCTGGCTACGTACGTTCTCGCCGTGATGGAAGGCGGCGTGATGCTCTCCAGATCCTACGGATCGGTAGAACCCTTCGACCGGAGTATCGCCCAGCTACGCGAGCATTTTCGCTTGCTTCTGGCGTCCGGGCAGGCCGCGAAAAAGTAGATGTGCAGGGTTCACCCCTTGTTCCGCAGCAACACCCAAGCCAACATCACCCACCCGGCGATGAACGACACACCGCCGAACGGCGTGATCGCACCCAGCATCGGAATGCGCGTCACCGCCAGCACGTACAGGCTGCCGGAGAACAACACAATCCCCGCCGTGAGCAGGCCGCACACCCACGCGGCTTGGTTCTCGGAAACGAAGCCGGCTTTCGGCATGATGGAAACGATCAGGATGCCCAGCGCGTGGAAGAAGTGGTACATCACCGCCTTCTCATAAACGCTGGTGGAGTAGGCGTCCAACCGGTCGCGCAAGCCATGCGCGCCGAAAGCACCGATGATCACCGCTAAAGCCAGTGCGGTTGCGCCGGTCGCGCTCCAGTTCATCCGTTCGGCTCCTCAGTGCGTCATGGCGTACGTAACGTAATTTACGCCGATGCGAATGCCCAACGCCGAAAATTTCTCCGGGTACTCCGGGTTGTCGGCGTGTTCCCAGGAATCGCCCAGGTCCATGTCGAAGCACATCGCCACGATCACGCGTCCGTGGTCGTCATAGATTCCGCGCCAGTGGGGAATCTTGCCGTCCTGTTCCCAGATCTGGTGAGTCTCCAGAAACTGCGCGCCGGGCACCTGGTAGCGGTCATCCAGATTGTAGATCACGTGAAAGATCGGGTCGTTATCGGGGATCTCGACGATGGCACGGTTGGGGAAGATTTTTTGCATGCTGGCGGTGAAGACTGCCCACTCGATGCTGCCGTGGAAGTCGTCGCACATGAAGAAGCCGCCGCGCAGCAGGTACTCACGCATGGCCTTCACCTGCGCATCGGTGAGGTCCCAGTGTCCTACTTCCACGCCGTAGAGCCAAGGCCAGTCCCAGACGTCGTTATCGGCCAGGTTGATGGATTGCTCGGCGGAACGCGTGTGAATCCGGGTGAGCCGCCGCAATGCCGCCGAAAAGTGGCGATCCGATCGCGGGTAATCCATCGTCCAATTGGAAGCCCCCAGCCGCCAGTCACCGAGGAATGCAAAGCCGGGAGTGGGAAGGCGGTTGACTGGGATGCCCTCCACATAGCGGCCGATCGGCGGGTACATCAACCGCGCGAAGGCCCATTCCGTCTTTTCCTGGAAATCCTTAGGGATCGGATAGCCCTCGTATTCCACTCCGGGGTATTCGCGCCACGGTTGAATGGCGTAGAGTGCGGTGAAAGTAGCGAGTCCACCAAAAGCGACGATTGCTGCGCGACGGAGGAAACCGGAAGACACGGCGGTTGCCTTCAGCATAGCACCGAGGCCGGCGATCGCAGCCGCTCCGGATAGATCCAATCCATCAGCGGCGACGTCATGACCGTGGTTGCCAGCGCCATAATCACCATCATGGAGAAGAGCGTTGGCGAGAGAATGTGCAGGTCGAGCCCCACGTTGAGGATGACCAGTTCCACCAGCCCTCGGGTATTCACCAGAACCCCGACAGCCAGCGACTCCCGCCAGGCCATGCCGCTGGCGCGGATGGTGGCGGCGCTGACCAGGAGTTTACTCCCGATCGCCACTACCACTATTAACCCGCATAGCGCCCACAGTTCCACGCTGTTCAACAAGGTGACGCTGGTGCGCAGACCGTTGTAGGCAAAGAATAGCGGTAACAGCAGCGCCACGGTGACTGACTCGAGGCGCTCGCGGAGGCCCGCTTCCAGCAGGCCGCCTCCGGGCATTACCGCGCCGGCCAGAAAAGCGCCGAACAAGGCGTGAACCGCCAAGGCCTCGGTGGTCCACACCGAAGCCAAAAGCAGAATCATGACCCCTGCGAACCGGCCGGGTCCGGGCTGCTCACCGGCAGGGAGGAGACGCCGCAAAACCGGTCGAACCACGAAAAGCATCACGACCACGTAGGCACCCAGCGCAAGGAATCGCATAGCAAGCGAGTTGCCGCCCTGGGGGCGCGCGATTACGGTGATCACGGCCAGCAGGCACCAGGCGCTCACGTCATCCACTGCCGCGCAAGACAAGGCGATTTGTCCCACGCGCGTGTGCATGAGCCGGCGGTCCGCCAGAATGCGCGCCAAGACGGGAAACGCGGTGATCCCCATGGCCGCTCCCAGAAAAAGCGCAAACGGCAGCCGCGGGGTGCCGCCCCCCAGGCGCGAGTGAATGCTCAGAGCCACCACAACCCCACAAGCAAAGGGCGCAACAATGCTGGCCTGGCTGGCCAGAACTACGGACCCCGCGGATTTGCGCAGCATGCCCGGCCGCACTTCCAGCCCCACCACGAACATGAACAGCACCAGCCCGAGCTGGCTCAGGGCGTAGAGCGGACCCATGCCGGCTGGGGGGAAGATTCCGTTCATGACGCCAGGCGCGATGTGGCCGAGCAGTGAGGGTCCGAGGAGAATGCCCGCCGCCATCTCGCCCACCACTTCCGGCTGGCGAATCAGCCGGCACGCCGCTCCCAACACCTTCGCCGCGATTAATACGACGGCCATCTGGAGAAACAGCAATTTCAGTTCAGGCATCGCCGCCTTCCAGCTTGCGGTGCGCTGCCAGGCGCTTCAGGCGTTCGCTCTCCCGGTTCCGCACTCCGAAATCCCAGTAAAGAAATCGCATGGCGAGCAGGATGCAATTGAAGCCCACGAAGGTGGGCAGGATCAGCGTGGCGTGGTGCTTCCAGTCGAGCCAGAACAAGGGGCCGGAAACCAGCACAAGGCCCACGGCAATGAACTTCCGGCGGCGCGACCAGGTGGAGCCGGAATCGTCGTCGCTGTGATAGTCCGGGTGCGTGATGACCATCAGTGGCGGATGCGCGCGGCCCTGCGCATCCAGGATCTCGCAGGAGACATATGGTAGCCCCAAAACCTTCGCCTCGCAGAATTGTTGTGCCGCGTCCACGCTATCGAACAGCAGACAGGTGGCATCTTCCCGTTTCGCAAACGGCCGGCCGGCGGGCGAAAGCGCCACCGAGCTCTTTCGATCCTGGAGCAACACCGCGCATTGCGTGGGGCCCATGACGTCGGTCCAATCCGCGGGTTTGCGGTGAGGATCGAACAGGCGTATCTCGATGCCGTTATTCATGGCGCTAACTCAAATGCTACAATGCAACCCGCATGCGCACGCAGGTTGGAATTATCGGCGCCGGACCGGCTGGACTCATGCTGTCCCACCTGCTGCATCTGGAGGGCATCGAGTCGATCATCATCGAAGCGCACAGCCGCGATTACATTGAGAGCCGCGTGCGCGCCGGCGTTCTGGAACAGACCACCGTCGACCTGTTGGCGGAGGCCGGCGTGGGCGAGCGGATGAAGCGCGAGGGCCTCCCGCACCATGGCATCTGGTTGAGCTTCGGCGGCCGCCGCCACCATATCCCTTTCACGGAGCTCACGGGCGGCCGATCCATCACGGTTTATGCCCAGCACGAGGTGATCAAGGACCTGGTGCAGGCCCGCCTCGACGCCGGAGGCCAGATCATTTTCGGCGTGGAAGACACCAGCGTGCACGGGTTCGATTCGGAAACGCCCGAGATTCGTTTTCGTAAGGATGGCGAGCCGCTCCGGATCTCTTGCGACTTCATCGGCGGCTGCGACGGTTTTCATGGCATCTGCCGCCCGTCGATACCCAGCGGCTGTTTGACCGTGTACGACCGCCAATATCCCTTCGCCTGGCTGGGGATTCTGGCCGAGGCGCCGCCGTCATCCGAGGAGCTGGTCTACTCGTATCATGACCGCGGGTTCGCGCTCTTCAGCATGCGCTCGCCCGAAGTGACGCGGCTCTACCTGCAGTGCGATCCCGAAGAAGATCTGGCCCATTGGCCGGACCAGCGCATTTGGGAAGAGCTCCTCGTGCGGCTCAATACCCGCGACGGGTGGGCGCCCACCCAGGGTCCGGTGTTGCAAAAGGGTGTCACCGGAATGCGCAGCTTCGTGGTGGAGCCGATGCAGTACGGCCGTCTCTTCCTGGCCGGAGACGCCGCGCACATCGTGCCGCCCACCGGAGCCAAGGGGTTGAACCTGGCGGTGGCGGATGTAGCCGTACTGGCGCGCGCGATCGAGGAGTTCTACCGGTCCGGCCGGCGCGATGGTCTCGAGCGGTACTCAGAAACCTGCCTGCGGCGGGTCTGGAAGGTGCAACGCTTTTCCTGGTGGATGACGGCCATGCTGCACCGCTTTGAGAACGACAATCCGTTCGACCGGCGCCGCCAGTTGGCGGAGTTGGATTACGTCACGAGCTCGCGCGCGGCCATGAGCAGTCTCGCGGAGAATTACGTCGGATTGCCGCTGGAATAGTTTTTGGGCAGGGCATGGCGCCATGACTGGACTAGTCACCCACGCTAAATGAAAAATTGGGATCAAATTCATCTGCTGCGGAACGAAGCCAATTTGACACTGAAAACAAAGGCTCTCCCCATTCAGCGAACCCAATTTTCGGAAGAAGCCAATGCGAACCTCCCGGAGTACAGGACGTTTCTCCTGACGTATAGCATGGAGGAGAGCGCGCCGGTCCAAATCGGTGCGGCCATCTGGCAAAGACAGGGAGGTTGTTTCAGAAACCGTTGGGTGATCGGCGCTCGGAATCCAGATTCGCCGTGCCGTAGTCTTCACGCGGATGAAACCGGGTGAGGAACTGATCGAGTACTCCTGCGAGGAGAACAACCGGGACTTCACCGAAGGTCATATCAAGTAGGGGACTGGACGCCACCAATCGAGGGCAGGGAGCACGCGTCCAGATCAGGTTCCATTGGGATGCGGTTTTTCTGAAAAACCCCGGACCGGAAAGCAACCTTTTGCGTCACCTTGAGATAACTTTAGCAGGAGGGTTGGATCATGCAAGGAATCGCGGCTCTGATCGAAGTAATGTAACAGAAAGTGGACAACGCGAATAATAACGCCATGGAGGGGGCATCCAAGCAAAAGCAAGTCGCGGGAGGGGGGCAGCACTCGAAGGGGCCGCTGTATCCTTCGGCCGATCCCGGAACTGTTCTCGCCGTGCAGGGAACACTTGCTCAGGTCAAAGCAAGTTTCGACGCGAACGGGAAGGACCTGCAGAGCCAGGACAAACTCGGGAATTTCGAGATTCAGGGTTTGATGAGCGACTACAACGAAGCCCAAACCCTGGCATCGAGTGTTCAAAAGAAACTCCACGATAGTAACAGCGCCGTAATTGGCAAGATCTAACGGCGCGGCTTCGGCGGTGGGGCGCGGCTCTGCCTTACAACGGTTCGGTTCAGCTAAGTTGCCTGGGCGATTCGTTGCTCACGATGCCATATTTGCTACCCGTCCCGACCCGCATTACCCAAAATTGCCCAAACTCGCTTCAGGCTCAGGTCCGCTCGGCCACCGCCTCGAGCGACGTACGCTACACGTTGCCGTGGCCGAAATGGCGACCAGCGGCTGTCGCGGCACGAGATTGTGACACCTACTTACGAGCGGTATGATAATGGTATGACCCGGTCGAAAATCGCCATCAGTTTGCCCAAGGACCAACTCTCGAGAGTCCACCGGGAAGTGCGAGCCGGACGAGCGGATTCGGTGTCGGGTTACATTGCCCGAGTCCTGGCGGAACATGAAAAGCGCGAGTCCCTCCGGGCACTGCTTCGCGATTTGATCGAACAATATGGTGAGCCGGGGGTAGAGGACGTCAAATGGGCAAGACGCGCGCTCGCAAAGCAACGGCAGGAATAACGCTGGATACCGGCGCGCTCATCGCCCTGGATCGCGGCAACAAGCGCATGATTGCCCTGCTTCATCGGGCGTTAGCGCAAGGCTTTGCCTTTCGAGTGCCTTCGGGCGTGCTGGGGCAGGCCTGGCGCGATGGTCGTGTTCAGGTTACATTAAGGCGATTCTTGCGAAGCGAGGAAGTTGAGATCATTCCTCTTGACGAGCAACTTGCCCGTGCCTGCGGAGAGCTGTGCGGCGCCACCAATACGTCGGATATTATCGACGCGTCGGTGGTGATCCTCGCCAGGGAGCGGCAAGACCACATCGTGACCAGCGACCCGTATGACCTGCGGCGCCTGGATCCGGCAGCGCAAATCATCGCTATATGAACTTCGCATGGGGGATTCCGGCCGCCTTCGAACGGATCGGCATCTCGGAAGTGAATCCAAGTTGGCGAAAAGTCGCCATCGCGGACACGCTTCCCGTCGGGACGTCGGGCGACAGCTATCGGAGCACTCCGCCTGGCGTGAATCGGAGAGCTAGCAAGCCCTGATTCGGATCCTTCTCGAACTCGGCGATCCGAACGGCATTCTGCCGAAGTAGCATCTCGATTGTGTGAAATGGGAAATCACATTCTTCAAGGTGAACCACTTTCGGCGGCCATCCCGCCTGAAGGCTCATCGCTGCGAAGTCTGCATCGGTTGTGACGATTGTGTGAAGGTCTTTTGCGGCCCACTCCCAGATGGCTTTGTCTGAAGCCTGCTTCAGGCCGACATCTCGAACGTGGACGAGGTCTCCGAACAAAGACGAGAGGCGTGGGACGAGGCGTGGTGAGAGGTTTTCGTCCAGGAGGAAGCTCACCCGGTCTTGGTCCGGCGGCCGGTCTCAGCGGCGAACTGGTAAACGGCCGGGAAGTCGTCTTTCTCGAGATCCGGGTGTTCCTCGAGAATTTGCGCTTCAGTCATCCCTGCGCCAAGCCAGCCAAGCACGTCCCAAACCGTGATCCGCAAGCCCCGGATACATGGCTTTCCGCCACGTTTGCCCGGTTCCACCGTAATTCTTCCGATCGCCGCCGGCATGCGTACCTAGTATGCCACGCCTGCTAGGGCATTGCGCACCGACCGATAAGCCGCCGCGCAACGGCGCAGGATGGCGTCACTCTGACGCGAAGTCATACCGCTAAATGACCACTCGAAACTCCGGGCCGGTGATCGGCGATCCGTGGAGACGATGGCGTTGGGTCTGAAGTTAACGCTCAGGGGGCATGGTCCGCCCCACACAGCTCACAGAAACCCGATCGCCCGCCCCGCCAATCCCACGCCAAACCACAAAAACAGCGACAGCACTCCCGCCACTTTATCCAACCCTGGTGAAGCGCCGTCATTCAACGTGACCTTGCGGAAAAGCGTGAACTGGAAAACGATCGCCAGAAACAGCAACAGCATCTTCACATGGAACGACGGGCTGCCGAACAGCTTCATCGGCTCGCCGAAAAAGAGAAGCACGCCCGAAGCCAGGATCGTCACCAGGCCAATCCACGTCCAAGCGGTCAGGTCCTTAGCCAGTTCCGATACCGGCTGTTTGCGCATGCCGAACCCGAACAGGCGCAGGTCCAGCACCATAAGCGCGCCCAGCAGCACGGTGAGCCCCAGCAGGTGAATCATCTCAATGATGGCGAACTGCCACGTGGACGAGCGGATCTCCAGGCTTAACCAGGAGGCATCGGCCCAGCGAAAAATCGGCAAGAGAATCGGGAACATAACGCAATCACCTAATGTCCGGCGTACGCAATGGCGCGGCCCATCACAATCACGCCCAACCAGAACGTCAACGAGACCCAGCCCGCCAGCTTGGCCCCAAACGGCATCGCGATGGCCTTGTCCCACCCGGCCACCGTCGGGAGAGTGAACCGGTCAAAGCCCCAGGCATTCAAAGCCAGGAAAACCAGAAGGATGCATTTGATGAGGAAATACGTGCTGTGGTAGCACTTCAGCGGCTCCGACGCAAACAGCAGCAATCCGCTCAGAACGTTAATCCCAAACCCCTTCACCGCCATCGGTTGCAGTTTGCTGAAAACTTCCGACACCGGCCGGTCGCGCAACGTCCAGCCGAGCAGGCGCAAATCGAAGATCACAATGATGCCGACGGAAAAGGCCAGCGCGAGCAGATGGACCGTCTCGATGATCGGAAATGTCCACACCGACTCCCGGATTCCGGTGGAGAAAGCCGTGTCCTGGAACCATGTGCAAAATCTAAGAAGCATTCTGGGGGAACCTCATTCGGCGTCGACCTTCCGTTCTATCACAACCCGCACAGCCATTCCACCGCCCATCGGGGCTAGCCGGAAGCGTCAGTTGGGGGGAAGTAGAAAGGGCGTTGCCTTTGTGCTGCTGGTTACAGAAGGGTCTTGGAGGGGGCGTCCGTAACCTATACACACTTCATATAGATAAAATCCTTGACGTTATACTAGATATGGGGGCAATATTACGAGTACGCTCTTCCACAAAGGAGAGCCAGAGAGGATCCGAATGGGCCAGCTTTCCGTCGATCTGAGTGCGAAAATAGAGGCGTTGAACGCCAAAACGACCCCCAAAACCCGTACCGGGATCGCCTTCCCGCGCTACTTCACTGCCAGGCTGGAGGCCGGCAAAACTCCCTACGATGAGATCCAATGGGAGACCCGAACCGCGTCCATTGGCAACGACAAGGGCGCTGTCATATTTGAGCAGCGCGACATGGAAGCGCCGGCCGACTGGTCCCAGACGGCTACCAACATCGTCGCCAGCAAATATTTCTACGGAAAGCTCGGCTCCCCGGAGCGCGAGACCAGCGTGGCCCAGCTTGTCGAGCGCGTGGTGGACACCATCGCCGGCTGGGGGAAGAAGGACGGGTACTTCAAAACCCCTGACGACGCCGCGAATTTCCGCGCCGAGCTGGCGCACCTGATGCTCACCCAGAAGGCCTGCTTCAATTCCCCCGTGTGGTTCAACGTGGGCGTCAAGGAAGCGCGGGGCTACGGCTGGATCTACGACGAGGCCGCCGATCGCATCGCCAAGCTGGAGTCCGGCGAGGTGCGGCCGCAATGCTCGGCCTGCTTCATTGTTTCCGTGAAGGACTCTCTCGAATCGATCCTCGACCTGGCCAAGACAGAGGGCATGCTGTTCAAATGGGGCTCGGGCACCGGCACCAATCTTTCGCCCCTGCGCGAAGAATCGGCGGCGCTGGCGGGCGGCGGGACCGCCTCGGGGCCGTTGTCCTTCATGAAAGGCTTCGACGCCTTCGCCGGTGTGATTAAATCCGGCGGCAAGACGCGCCGCGCAGCCAAGATGGTGATCCTCAATGCCGAACACCCCGATGTCGAGCAGTTCATCTGGTGCAAGGCCAAGGAAGAGAAGAAAGCCTATACGCTGGTCGAGGCGGGCTACGATTCTTCGCTCGACGGCGACGCTTACAGCTCCATCTTTTTCCAGAACGCCAATAACTCGGTCCGCGCGACCGACGATTTCATGGAAGCGGTAGCGGGCGACGGCGAGTGGTGGACCAAGGCCGTGGGCAGCGGCCAGCCGGTGAAGCGATTTAAGGCGCGCGACCTGATGTACCAGATTGCCGAAGCCACCTACCAGTGCGGCGACCCCGGCATGCAGTTCGATACCACCGTCAACCGCTGGCATCCCTGCAAGAACACCGCGCGCATCAACGCCTCCAACCCCTGCTCCGAATACATGTTCCTGGACGATTCGGCCTGCAATCTTTCGTCGTTGAACCTCATGAAATTCGTGGGCCCGGATGGCCAGTTCGATGTGGAAGCCTTCCGCCACGCCGTGGACACCATGATCCTGGCGCAGGAAATCATCGTCGATAACGCCAGCTACCCCACCCAGAAGATCGGCGAAAATTCGCACAACTTCCGCCCGCTGGGCCTGGGCTTCGCCAACCTGGGCGCGCTGCTGATGTCGATGGGCGTTCCCTATGACAGCGAACAGGGCCGCGATTTCGCAGGCGCCATCACGGCTGTCATGAGCGGCCAGGCTTATCTGACCAGTTCGCGCGTCGCCGGATCCACCGGCCCGTTCCCCGGCTACACGGTGAACGAGCAGCCGTTCCTGGAAGTGATCCGCATGCACCGCGATGCCGCCGGGCGTTTGAATCGCAACAACCTGCCCACCGCTCTCTACCAGGGCGCGCAGCAGTGCTGGGACGATGCCTACGATTCCGGCCGCCGCTATGGATACCGCAACGCGCAGGTCACCGTGATCGCGCCCACCGGGACCATCGGCTTCATGATGGATTGCGACACCACCGGGATCGAGCCCGACCTGGCGTTGATCAAGTACAAGAAACTGGTGGGCGGCGGCGTGATCAAGATCGTTAACAACACCGTGCCGCAGGCGCTAATCAAGCTGGGCTACTCGCCGGACCAGGTGGAGCAGATCGTGACCCACATCGATTCCACCGGCACGATTGAAGGCGCGCCCAACCTGAAGCCCGAGCACCTGGCGGTGTTCGATTGCAGTTTCCGGCCGCAGAACGGTACGCGCTCGATCCACTATATGGGCCATGTGCGGATGATGGCGGCGGTGCAGCCATTCATTTCCGGCGCGATTTCCAAGACCATTAACATGCCCGAGGAGTGCACGGTGGAGGAGATCATGAATGCCTACACCGAGAGCTGGAAGCTGGGCCTGAAGGCCGTCGCCATTTACCGCGACAATTCCAAGAAGGTGCAGCCGCTCAGTTCCGGATCGGGCAAGGGTGAGAAGAAAGCTTCAACAGTTGCCGTGGCGCCGGTCGAGAAGGTAGTGGAAAAAGTGGTCTACCGGCCGGTGCGGCGCAAATTGCCGGATGAGCGGCGCTCCATCACACACAAGTTCGCCATCGGCGGCCACGAAGGCTACATCACGGTGGGGATGTATGACGACGGGTCGCCCGGCGAAATCTTCATCACGATGGCCAAGGAAGGCTCCACCATTTCGGGCCTGATGGATACCCTGGCCACGGCGATCAGCTTCAACCTGCAGTATGGCGTTCCCCTGAAATTCCTGGTCGACAAATTCGCGCACGTGCGATTTGAGCCTAGCGGCTGGACCGGGAACCAGCAGATCCCATATGCGAAGTCGATCATCGACTATATCTTCCGCTGGCTAGGCGCGAAGTTCCTGGGCCCCGAGTACGCCACCACGGACGCCGGCGAGACGACCAACCTCCGACCCACCGAACCCGACCCGCAACAGGCCCTGCCGTTCGCGGGTGTAGTAACCGATGCGCCCATGTGCGCCGAATGCGGCTCCATCATGACGCGGAATGGGAGTTGCTACAAGTGCGGGAATTGCGGCGGGACGAGCGGGTGTAGCTAAGGCGTATTTAGCTAGCTGACATCCGCCTTCGTCGGCTTCGCGGAATTGTGCACTTGGGGAGTGAATGTTTTCGTCTGACTCAGAGACCTCGATAGTTTGAGGGAACTCTGGGGACTCGCTCCGACCGGCAATAAACCGCTGCTAATCTGGGTTGGAGCGGGAGCAAGCTCGTGGCTCGGCTATGAACGTTGGGACACGCTGGCCGGAGCGCATCCATTGATGGCGGACGCCTTAGGGCCAGACAGGCCACGCCAGGCCGGTCGGCGGCTGATATTATGAAAACGGTTCGCTCCCAGTTCATGAAGCGCGTTCTCTTAATTTTCGCCACCTGTCTTGGCGTTGCCCAGGCCCACGACATCATTACTACGGCGATCACCTACGACCGCGAAATCTTCCGGATCATGCAGGCGCGTTGCTTTTCGTGCCACCACCAGGATGGGTTGGCGTTCTCCCTGACCACCTATACCGAGGCTCGCCCGTGGGCCGAGGCTATTAAGGAAGAAGTGCTGGGCCGGACTATGCCGCCTTGGGGGGCCATCAAAGGCTTCGGAGACTTCCGCAACGACCAGGCGCTTACGCCGGAACAGATCGAATTGATCGAAAGCTGGGCCGACGGTGGTGTCCCGGAAGGTGAGCCGTCCGACTTGCCGCCAAAGAGTCCATGGACCGAAGCATCGGTCTTCAAGGCCCCACACGGCGCGGTTCCGATCACCGGCGATTTTACGTTGAGCGACGCATTCACACTCGACGGTTTGTACCCGACCAGCGTGCCCGAGAAGGCCTCCGCCAAGATTACCGCGGAGCTTCCCGATGGCACGGTGGAGCCGCTGCTGTGGCTGAAGGATTACCGCGCGAAGTTCGCGCATCCCTTTCTGCTACGGACACCGCTCGAGCTTCCCGCCGGCACCGTCATCCGTGGTGTGTCCGACGGCGTAACTGTACTGTTACTTTCACCCGATCCTTCCGCCCCCGCGCAGACCGCTCAAACCCCGGCCACCACTGCTCCCGCGCGATGACTCCTACGAGTCACCCTGCTTAAGCCGGTGGGATGTATAATGCTTGAGGCCGCCGGGCCAAGGGAAAATCCAACAATCTGATTCAGAGGGGACGACTCACTATGGTTCGTTTAGACGACGCACGCCGCATCATCGCAGCGGCCGAAAAAAAGGCCAAGGAAATTGGACAGCCGATGAATATTGCCGTGGCGGATGAAGGCGGCAACCTCGTGTCCCACGTCCGTATGGATGGAGCGTGGATCGGCAGCATCGACATTTCGATCAAGAAGGCCTACACCTCGCGCGCCTTCGACATCGCTACCAAGGATTTGGCGACACATTCCCAATCGGGCAATCAGTTTTTTGGAATCCACGCATCCAATGACGGCAAGATTATGATCTTCGCCGGCGGGATTCCATTGAAGCAAAACGGTAAGGTTGTGGGCGCGATCGGCGTGAGCGGCGGATCGGGCGACCAGGATCACGCTGTGGCGGAAGCTGGCGCCGCAGCGCTTTAGTTTGACGCAAAGACAAAAAGGAGACCATCGATGGCTAACAATCGCGGAGTTGTATATATGGGCCCCGGCAAAGTGGAGGTCCAATCGATCGATTATCCCAAGCTGCAGAGCCCGGCGGGGAAGAAACTAGATCACGCCGTAATCCTGAAGATCGTTTCGACGAACATCTGCGGGTCGGACCAACACATGGTTCGCGGACGGACCACAGCGCCGGCCGGCCTCGTGCTGGGTCACGAGATCACGGGCGAGATTTTGGAAAAGGGAAGTGACGTTGAATTCCTGAATATCGGTGACATCGTCACCGTGCCGTTCAATATCGCGTGTGGCCGCTGCCGCAACTGCCGCGAAGGCAAGACCGGCATCTGTCTCACGGTGAACCCGGCGAGGCCCGGCGCGGCTTACGGCTACGTGGACATGGGCGGCTGGGTGGGCGGCCAGGCGGAGTACGTGATGGTGCCGTACGCCGACTTCAACCTCATCAAGTTCCCGAACAAAGAAAAAGCCATGGCGAAGATCCGGGATTTGACCATGCTTTCGGACATCTTTCCCACCGGCTATCATGGCGCGGTGACGGCCGGTGTGACTACCGGTTCGACCGTCTACATCGCCGGAGCAGGCCCGGTCGGCCTGGCTTCCGCGGCTTCGGCTCTTTTGTTGGGCGCCGCGGTGGTGATCGTGGGCGACATGATTGAAGAGCGGCTGACGCAGGCCAAGAGCTTTGGCTGCGAAACCATCGACCTCCGCAAGGATGCCTCCCTGGGCGATCAGATCGCGCAGATATTGGGCGTTCCGGAAGTGGATTCGGCCGTCGACTGCGTCGGTTTCGAAGCGCGCGGGCACGGGCACGATGCGGCTGTCGAGCGGCCGGCCACGGTGCTGAATTCCGTCATGACAATCACGCGCGCAGGCGGTTCGATCGGCATCCCCGGTCTCTACGTCACCGACGATCCCGGCGGAGTGGACAGCGCTGCCAAGACGGGCAATCTCAGCATCCGCATCGGTCTCGGCTGGGCCAAGTCGCACAACTTTACCACCGGCCAATGTCCCGTGCTGAAATACAATCGCTCACTGATGATGGCCATCCTGCACGATAAGGTGCAGATCGCCAAAGCAGTCAACGCGACCGTTATTCCGCTCGACCAGGCGCCGCAAGGTTATAAGGATTTCGACAAGGGAGCGGCCAAGAAGTTCGTCATCGATCCGCATGGAGTGGTGGCGAAAGCGAAGTAAGCAATCAGCATTCAGCGGTCAGCAATCAGCTAAAGCCAGGGGGCTGAACGCTGATTGCTGAGCGCTGACAGCTTTTTCAAGGAGCACTCAGAGATGGCAACGACTCGACGTACTTTTCTAGCCGCGGCAACTGCGGCCGCACCGTTTGTTTGGGCTGACGACAAATCCGGCGCTAAGAATCCCATTCTGGGGGAAGGCGAACATAAGTACGAATGCATTCATGACTGGGGCGAGCTGCCCGCCAACATTAAATACGGCAACACCCACAGCGTGGTTGAGGATGCGCAAGGTCATATCTACATCCACCACACCGTGCATGCCACCAGCCAGAGCCCCGATGCGGTGGTTGTCTTCGACAACAAGGGAAAGTTTGTGCGGTCTTTCGGCGCCATGTTCCGCGGCGGCGCGCACGGCATGCATATCAGCAAAGAGGGCAGGGAAGAGTACCTCTACTTCTGCGACGAAAAGCACGGCATCGTGACCAAGCGCACGCTCAAGGGCGAAGAAGTCTGGACCATGGGCTATCCGCAGGACTCCAAGATTTACCAGAAAGGACCTGGTTCAACTGGCCCAGGTGGAGCGGCCGGCCTGAATTACCGGCCAACGAACATCGCCATCGCCGCGGACGGAGATTTCTGGGTGGGCGATGGTTACGGCTCCTATTACATGTTCCATTACACGCAGAAGGGTTCGTATCCGAAGTTGGTGAACACGTTTGGCGGCCGTCCGCTGCCTCCTCCGGGCGAAGGACGAGGGGGTGGCCGCGGTCCCGGTGGGCCGGGTGCTGCTGGTCCCGGTGGTCCCGGCGCCGGTGGACCTCCTCCCAGCGGCCCTGCACCAGCTCCCATCGAGCAGATGAACAACCCGCACGGGGTCTGGATCGACAGCCGTGATCCGGCCAAGCCGATTCTCCTCGTGGCCGATCGCGGAAACCGCCGCATTGTCCGCTACACCTTGGATGACAAGCCGATCGACATCGTCGAAGGCACCAAGGCTCCCTGCCACTTCCATCAACTGAAGGACATGTTGGTTGTCCCTGATCTGCAGTCCCGGGTCACCTTGCTCGACAAAGACAATAAGGTGATCTTGCACCTGGGCGACGGCGATTATCAGGGCAAACAGAACCAGCTTCGCGTGAGTGAAAACCGCGCCGATTTCGAGCCCGGCAAATTCATCACGCCGCATGGCGCCTGGTTCGACCATACCGGTAACATCTTCGTGACCGAGTGGGTGGAAATCGGCCGCGTCACAAAACTGCGAAAGGTGGCATAGCACTCGATGCTTCCGGAACTGGCTGCGGAATTCTTTGGGACCCTGATTCTGATTATTTTCGGGAATGGCATCGTGGCCATGGTAGTTCTCTTTGGGCACGGTACTCCCGGTGAAATCGTTAATGGCGGGTGGACCAACATTACATTAGGGTGGGGACTCGCCGTTACCATGGGCATCTACGTAGCCGGCCGGATTTCCGGTGCGCATATTAATCCGGCCGTCACGCTTGCCGTGGCGGCCTTCCGCGGCTTTCCCTGGAAGAAAGTGATTCCGTACTGGGTGGCGCAGACTGCCGGAGCCTTTGTGGCGGCCGCGCTGGTTTACTGGAACTACCTGCCCGCCTTTCACCGGGCCGACCCGGGCCTGGAACACACCGCCGGCGTGTTCACCACGTTTCCAGCTTTCCCGCAGATTGTTACCGCCGGGCTGCTCGATCAGACTATCGGTACGGCGCTGCTGCTGTTCATGATTTTTGCGATTATCGATGAGCGCAACCAACCGCCTGGAGCCAATTTGACTCCGGTGCTCATCGGGGCAATCGTAGTGGTCATCGGCATGGGGTTCGGGGGCCTCCACGGTTTCGCAATAAATCCCGCCCGCGACTTCGGACCGCGTCTCTTCACCGTAGTGGCCGGCTTCAAAAACAACGGCCTCACCGACGGCGGCTATATATTCTGGGTGCCGATTGTAGGGCCGCTGCTCGGTGGCCTGATCGGGGCTGCGCTCTATGATTTGGGCGTGCGCCGATTCCTGCCGGTAAAGAAGTAGATCTTATGCCCGAGGAAAAAGACGCACTGAGCATTTCGCGACGAACCATAATCGCCAGCGCTACGCTGGTGCCGGTTGCCGCACTCACGGCCGCAGCCCAAGCGCCGCAAACGGCACTCACGGCTTCCCAGCGCCAGATCCTGGATGCTTTCGTGGACCGTCTGATTCCCAAAGACGAGCTCGGCCCGGGCGCATTGGAATGCGGCGCGGCGAATTATATCGATCGCTCGCTGGCGGATGCCTTGTCCGCGGAAAAGGGATCGTTCACCGCGGGTTTGGCTGCCGTGGATGCGTTTGCGCGGCAGGCTCAGGGCGCCGCGTTCCCGGAGCTGGCGGCGGACAAGAAGGACGCCGTCCTCACCGCGCTCGAAGCCGGCGAGGCTTCCGGATTTCCCAACGCGCGGGCATTTTTCAACCGCGTACGCCGGTTGACACTCGAAGGGACTTTTAGCGATCCCTACTACGGCGGCAACAAGAATTTCGCCGGCTGGGATCTCATCCGTTATCCCGGTCCACGGCTGGCTGTCGGCCCTGAAGATCAGAAGATGACCAGCCTGCCGAAGCCGCTGCACCAATCCGCGTACGGCTCCAATCGTGGCCATTAATCTCAAGCCCGTCGACGTTGCGGTGATCGGGTTGGGCGCGGCCGGAGGCGTGGCCGTGCTGCCTCTGGCGCGCGCTGGACTCACCATCGCGGGCATCGAAGCCGGCGGCTGGATGGACCCGCACAGCTTCCGGCCCGACGAGATCCATAACAACGTCCGCAGCCTGATGACGTCGGTGCCGAAGACCCAGCGCGAGAAACCCACTATTCGCGAAAGCCCATCCGCGAAGGCGCGGCAAAGTCCGAATCATCCGATGATGAACGCGGTGGGCGGCACCTCGATTCACTATTGGGCGCAGAGTTGGCGTCTCAAGCCCTGGGACTTCCGTACGCGCAGCGAAGCCGTCAAGCGGTATGGCGCGGCTGCGATCCCGGCTGGATCGACGCTCGAAGACTGGCCGCTCACTTACGATGAGCTCGAGCCCTACTACGATCTGGTGGAGCACGAGGTCGGGGTGTCCGGGAAAGCCGGCAACATTCAGGGCAAGATCGATCCGGCGGGCAACATCTTCGAAGCGGCGCGGCAGCGTGAGTACCCCATGCCGCCGCTGCGCGGTACCGAGTTCACCGAACTCATGGCTGATGCCGCACGCAAGCTGGGCTGGCATCCGTTTCGGGCTCCGGCGGCCATCAACACCGAACCGTATCGCGGTCGCCCGGGCTGCGTCTATCACGGCTATTGCAGCTTCGGCGGCTGCCACATGAGCGCCAAGAATTCCACCGCCGTAACCACCATTCCGGAAGCTGTCAAGACGAAGAACCTCACCATCTTCGACTACGCGCACGTGAGGAACATCGTGGCGGGCGCAGATGGCCGCGTGACAGGCGTGAATTATCTGCGCAACGGGAAGGAGTATTTCCAGCCGGCGCGCGCAGTTCTGCTCGCATCCTACACCTACGAGAACTCGCGCCTCCTGCTGCTGTCCAATTCCAAAGCGTATCCGAAGGGCTTATCGAACCGCCACGGGCAAGTAGGCCGGCACTATTTCGGCCACTGGTCGGGCTTTGTCACGGGGTTGTTTCCATTCGACATCAACAATTGGTATGGCCTGCCGGCGCAGGGCGCCACGGTGGACGATTGGGCTGACGATCACTACGACCACACCGGCCTGGGGTTCATCGGCGGGACCACTTTGCACGTACACACCGAGACACACCCAATCGATGCGGCGGGTATTGACACCTTCGGCCGCGCGCCCGCATGGGGTTCCCGCTGGAAAGCATTCATTCGCGAGAACGCCGGGCGCTGGACCTCGGCCTATCTCCAGACATCCACTTTTCCTTACGAAACCACGTTCCTCGATCTGGACTCGGAGGTGCGGGACCCGCTTGGCGATCCAGTCTGCCGCATCACCACCGCGCCCCGGCAGAATGAGCAGCGCGCGGTGGCGTTTGCGAGCGGCAAGATGGACGAATGGTTCCGCGCGGCCGGCGCCGTCGAAGTGTACCAGCCGCCGGCCTACGGACCGGGCGTTTCGACGCATGCCTACGGCGGCACGCGCATGGGCGACAATCCCGAAACCAACGTGGTGGACCGCTGGGGCTTCTCCCACGAAGCTCCCAATCTGGGCATTCTGGGCGCGTCGGTCATGGGCACCAGCGGCGCCCGCAATCCGACGCTTACGGTGCAAGCGCTCTCCTGGCGCACCGCAGAGCACCTGGCGAAAAACTGGAAGTCGATCGCGGGCTAACACTCCCGCGGGCACCAACGCCTCTTCTCAAAAAACGAATTTGAGCGCGAGCTGAATCACGCGCGGATTAACGCTCGTTCCCACGATTTGCCCGAAATTTGGCGCGGATACGTTGGGAAGTGCCGGCTGATAGGGAATGCTGTTCGGGTTCGGGTTGTCAAATTGCGTGTGATTGAAGATGTTGAAGAACTCTGCCCGGAATTGCAGGGACTTGTTCTCCGTCAGGCGCGTGTTCTTGAGAACGGAGAAGTCCCAGTTAAACTGGCCCGGGCCGAGGATGATTCCCATTCCGGAATTCCCGAATCCCGTACCGTCTCCGATGGTGGGCGCGGGGCAGAATGCGGCGGGGTTGAAGTAGCCCGACCCGCCACTGGAGCCGCCCAGTCGCTGTTCAATGCCTCCGCGCGAGGCCATGTTCGCGTATGTCATCCCCGGGCATATTTGGGCGCGGGCGATGCCTGAGTCGGTGTATCCTGCCGACGTGCCGTAGATCGTGCCCGCGTTGGAGTCCTCGATGGTTAGCGCCTGCCCGTTTTGAATCGTCGTTACGCCGGAGATGCTCCAACCGCTGGTCAGTTTCCCCAGCGCTCCCGGCTGCTTGCCGAAAGGTAGATCGTAAGTGTAGTTCACGATGAACCTTTGCGGCCGGTTGAAGTAAGAGGGGCCATATTGTTGCGCCAGGTCGCTGGCGTTATTGTAGTTCGCTGAGTTTTCAGTGGAATTCGTGAGGGACTTGCTCCAGGTGTAAGCAGCCTGCATGGTAAGGCCGCGCGAGAACCGCTTGCGCAAGGTGACTTGCAAGCTGTTGTAGTTAGAAATCAGGTCGTACCCCGTCCCAAGCATACCGGTCGGCACGAAGCCCAGGTAAGGAACGCGGAGATTGATATTCTCCAGCGTGTTGGTGGTGACGCCGTTGATTGGATGAGCGGCGCTGGCAAGCTGAGCCGTGTTGTAGTTGTGAGAGAAGTCCTCCAGGTTGATTCCGCTGGAGCCCACAAAGCCGACTTCCAGAGTCCAGCTTGGGATGAACTGGTATTGGACGTTGAGGTTATACTGCCGCACCAGCGGCGTGTGCTGCGACTCACCGACGAACGGAACATTGAGCAACGAGGTCTGCCCCGTCGCCAGGTTGGCCCACCGCGGCTGCAGGGCCAAAGAGGTGTGCGGGAATGGATCCACCAGTGTCTGCGAATTGGGGAAACCGTAGGTTACGTTGGCTGCATAGGGAGGGTTATTTCCGTAGGCGCTAGACATCGCAATGGTGCTTACACGGTCGTAAAACACGCCCGCTCCGGCGCGAATCACCAGTTTTCCGCTGTTGCCCGGCTGCCAGGCCGCACCGATGCGCGGCGCGAAGTTGCTCAGCGGCGGGTGCCCGCGTAGCCCGGTGTTGTTGCTGTTTACCAAAACCCCGTCGGGTGGCTGCCCGTAGTGCGCGGTGAAATTCTTCGGCACCACGTAACCCGCAAAACCCGCGCCCCCCGTTGTAGGCCCAGTCGGCAGTGTAGAAACGGACTGCAACCGGCTCAGCCATAAGTTGGTCAGATTCGCGTATTTGTCGCTTAACGTCCCGTCGTACTCCCAACGAGTGCCCAGGTTCAGGGTCAAATGGGAACTCACCTTCCAGTCGTCCTGCACAAAGGTACTCATGTCGGTCATGCGGTATCCGTGAATGGGACCGTTGGGACCGGAGCGCGTGCTCAGAATCGAGCCCAGGATGTTGCCCTGTTGCCCCACCATCAGGTCATTGAACGATCCGATCAGCAGGATACCGTTCTGTATCCCGGGCCACACCAGGTTGTAGGCCCATTTCTCAAACTCGAAACCGGCCCGGATCGTGTGCTTACCGTGCGACCAGGAAACCTGGTCGGCGTATTGGTACAGATGCGTCGGACTGTTCAGAGGGTCCAGGTTCCCGAACGCCGTGTAGCCGCCTATGATGAAAATAATTTGCGGCGGATGGGCTGAAGTGGAGCTGATCGGCGTCTGGCCAATGGCCGCCGAGGTCTGGGCGCCGAGCGGCATCTTGTCGAGATTGACGGCTTCGGTATAGGAATACGAGGCCCGGGCTTCGTTCACAAGGTTATTAGTGACAATCGAAGTAAGCTTCAGCACCGCGTAAGTATTCGAGTAGTAAAGATACTTGGGCGTGCCGGGCAACTGGCCGGCCAATGGCGAAGTTTGTGGGTTACGGCTGTAAAAGTAACGGCTGGCGAGCGTGTTCTTACTGTTGATCAGGTAGTCCCCGTTGGCCACCACCTGGTCCTCGCTGTCCGTCGCGGGGATGCTCCACGCGAGCTGGCCATAGGCGTTCGTCCCCGAACCCGGGAAGTAGTAGCTTCCATCCGGGTTCTTGGCCTGGAGAATCTTCAACGCAACGGGGCTAACGTTGGAGCCGTCGCAGGCAAGCTGCGGGCTCAGGAAGGAAGGCAGCAGCGTGGAGTACCCGCAGTTTGCTGCTGCGAGCGCCGCTCGAAACCCAGGGGCGCTGCGGTCGCCGGCGGGAATGGGCGGCAGGTAGGCGCTGGTCTGCCCCTCGGCGGCGACGCCGTTGCGCTGCCGCGTCCCTTGATAGCTGCCGAAAAAGAACAGCTTATCCTTCTTGACCGGACCGCCGATGGTTCCGCCAAACTGGTTCTGGTTCAGGACCTGTTTCGTGGTCTTGCTGGCTGGATTATCGCGATTGTAGAAGAAATCGTTGGCATTCAGTTGCGCGTTGCGGAAGAACTCGAACGCCGAACCGTGAAACCCATTGGTGCCGGATTTGGTAACCACGTTTACGTTGGCGCCCGGGCTCCGGCCGTAACTGGCGTCGTAGGTGGACGTCTGGACTTTGAACTCCTGGATCGCGTCCGGGTTGGGAACCGCGAGCCCGGTGAGAATGCCGTACAGGTCTTGGGCCGTTGCCCGGTTGTTCATAGCACCCACGGCGACGCCGTCCATCTGGAAATTGTTCTTCCCCGGATCGTTGCCGTTTACGCTCAGGTCCAGCGTGCCTTTGCCAAAGGCCGTGGCGTTACCCACGCCTCCAGACGTGCCGGCCGAAAGGCCCAGGATTTGCGTGTAGTTCCGTGTGGACAGCGGAAGCGCGGTCACCGTCCGCGTGCCTACCACTGTCCCTAGCGTCGAACTCCCGGTATCCAACGCCTGCGCCTGGGCTTCCACCGTCACTTGCTCGGTCTGCGAGCCGACCTCCAGCGTCTGGTCTAAGACTGGAGACTCCGTGACATTGATCGTGACCGATGGCACTTCCGCCGTCTTGAAGCCGGTCGCGCTGAATCTCACACGGTAGACGCCGGGCGGCAATAATGAAAACTTGTAGATGCCATCCGTTGAACTGGTGGCGCTTCTGCTCTGGTTGGTATCCTGGTTAACCAATGTAACGGCCACGTTCGGAATGGCGGCGCCGGATGGATCAGTAAGGGTCCCGGCGAGCGCGCCCGTGCCGGCTGATTGGGCACTGATCGGCGGTGCGCAGAGCAGCAATAACGCAAACGCCAGCGCCAAAGCACACTGAAGAAACCCTAGCTTTTCGAATTTCATATTCCTCCCCGTTTCTCGTTAGCTTCCCGAAATGAAGGATCCGCCGGAAATGACGTGAGCAAACCGAAACTCACGGCTTCCTTCTCGCTTTCCTAGGGATTATTGGTGGGGAGTATATGGCGCGCCGCTTGATGTGTCAATGGAGCACTCCGAATAGGCCCCATCAGCATTCTTGATATCTGACACACAGCACGACGCAGCGTACGTGGATAAGATCGCGGGGTGAGTGCCTACTCCACCGCGAACGCCAGCAGGGCGTTTCCGTTCACGCCGTTCTGAACCCCCGGATAGCCTGCTCCGGCGAAGACCATTCCCCCAGCTACGGTAGGCCCTGAGGCACCCATGGAGCCGCCTTTCGCGGGAACGCCGTTGACCGTCTGGAAATCGCGCATCATGTCGAAGGTCCACAGAATTTTTCCATCGGTCGTTGCCAGAGCGCGCAGAACGCCGTCCCAACCGCCGGAGAAAAGCACTCCCGGGATCGTAGAGACCGCCGCATCATCTCCACCATGGCGGCCGGATTCCGGCTGGATATCTGTAAACCACTGGCGTTCGCCGTTGGTGAGGCCGAGCGCCACAATCCCTCCGGTGTCGAGACCGAAATAGGCGTTCCGCTCATCCGCGCTTCCACCGAAATTGACCTGCCCCTGGGGGCCGGGTTGCTTGGACGCCACGGAGGTCTTCCAGACGACGGCGCCTTTGCGGTCCGGATCGTGCGCCCAGATGATGCCGCTCTTCTGTCCGGCCACGAGTATGTTCTTGCCGTTCGGCAGCGTTCGCAGAATGGGCGACGCGCCGAAATCAAAATCGGGGCCGGCGTCCTTCGGGCAATTCTCAGGCGTGCCCCGCCCTTCGATGCAGCTCACTACCCAGGCATCGCCGGCCATGTCCTGCACCGACCAGAGCACTTTGCCGCTATCCATGTCGAGCGCCAGAACGGCATCCGTGGTTTTGGGCGCAGGCGCGGTGTAGGCATCCCCCGTCCCCACATAGAGGGCGTGGCGCTTGGGGTCGAGCGTTGGCGAGTTCCATACGCCGCCGCCGGAAGGTCCGAATTGTTGCGTGCCTTTCGCGTTCTTTCCCGTCGCCTTGGGAGCTTCCGGAATTACGTAGGTCTTCCAGATCTGGCGACCGGTGAGCGCGTCGAGCGCCACCACGCTCCCCCGGAACGTGCAGCACTGGTACGCAGCGTCCACGGCCAAGCCCTCTTCCCCGGAGGCCACGGGAACATACAGCCGGTTCTGGTAAAGCTGCGGCGCGCCCGTGATGAGGGCGCCGGGATGCGTATCCGTCTGCATCTTCCAGACCTGCTCGCCAGTGGCGGCATTCAGCGCGTAAACGTTGCCTTTCCGATCGCCGAAGTATGCCATGGATTCCCCAGCATTTTTCCCCGGACCGATGCTGATGGCCGAACGGACGGGACCCGACGCCTGGAACGACCAGTAGGTGCATCCGCTAGCCGCATCGATGGAATAAACCGCCCCGGTGTCGACCCCCACAAACACGCGCCCGGCGACCACGGTGGGCTGGCCATAGACTGCCTTGGCGCCTGGAAATCCGAACGCCCACTTCAGCTTGAGCCGGGTCACCTGCTCCGGCGCCAGTTGCGCCCCGGCGGCATCCTGGAATCGGGCATTCGTAATACCCGCGCCCCATCCGTTCCACGAAGGCTTTGCGCTCCAGTCGCCCAAGCCTGAATTCGCGGCACAGGTATTATTCTGCGCGAGCGCGGGACCCGTCGCCAGGGCGGCAGTCAATATCAGAATGGCAGTGCACTGTTTCATGACCCGTCATTTTATACGTTCCCGGGCCGCGGAACTAGCGGCGTCCCACCTGTCGGCTTCAGAAATCGGAGGTAGCGCCTCCGCCTCCCGAATCTCCCCCACCGAAGCGGACGTCGGGACTGCCTGTTTGCGGGCTTGGCGTTATTAAGTTCGGCGATACGAGCCCGAATGCGGCGGCCCCGGCGTTCATCCAGGTCTTGTCCTTCCCCGAGAGGCGCCGGGCGGTAAAGCCGTGGCGAATTTCGCCCGGCCCAGCGGCGAGCCAGCGTCGGATGAAGAGCGCGACACCGATCAACAATGCGCCCAGGAGCATCGGGTCCCAGGTATGCCGCTGCCAGCCGAGATAGGGCTTATTGGTGACCAGCGTCAGGATGGCGGCGATCGCGCCCACCGCGATGACGAATCGGTCTTTCCGGCGCAACGCCGCGCGCGAGCACGGCGGGCGGCAGGCACCAGATCAGCACCCAGGTGGCCCAGTAGAACGGCCTTGAGAATTCGGCGGCGGTCTGCGGGGCCACCCCACCACTGCCGGAGCAGGTTCACCGACGAAAGCTGGAGGTTGATCGCCAGGTAGATGCCGAGCCAGAGGAGTGCTTCGGCGATCGAATACTCGTCGTTGAGATAAGTGAAGCGATGGCGGGAGCGTACCGCGGCCACCGTGATCAGGCCGGCTGCATAGAACGCCGCGACGATCAGATGCTGCGCCGAATGGGACGAGGTCCAGTAGCCTGGCAGCCAGACGACGAAGATCATCGCGGCAAGAGATGCATAGGGGAGCCCGAAACGATGCCATATCCAGAGCGAAACGATGGCGCCGGCAGCGGGAACCAGGAATTCCATTCCGTCCGGCTTCGATGAATAGAGGTGGCCGCTGAACAAAGCGGCCTGCATTCCCACGCAGAGAAAGCCGACCGAGCAGGCGGCGAGGGCTTCCTCAATCCCGTAGCGATAGAGCCGGGCCTGGGAAACGGCGAATTCGGCGGCCGCATAGGAGAGGGCAGCGAAGATCAGCAGGAAAATGCCGGTGGTTTGCGCTCGCCGGTCGCGAGAGAAAACCACGAAGAACAGCGCAACCGCGGCGCCCACGATGATCAGGGTAAAGAGGAACAGAACGAGCCGCAGGAAAATGTTGGTGCGGCGGAGATCACAGACGGTTTCCTGTTCCATGCGCTGGTACTGCGCTTCGGTGAGAAAACCTTCGCCGGCCCAGTCCTTCAGCAGATCGCGGGCGCGCAGAGCTTCTTCGCTGGATGCGCTGTAGGCTCTCACGCTTCCCTCCCGAAGCGGCGCGCGATCTGGACCAGCATGACGAGCATGGCGACGCCGGTAAAGACGAAATAGCTCAGGACAGCGGTAGTCGCCATTCATGTTGCGAATGAGGATCGAACTGACGCCCACGTAGCCGTACACGGCGGCATAAGCGACGAAGGAAAACTGCCGGCGCGCGAGGCCCCAGGCGAGAGATGCGCCACAGGCGGCAAGGAGAGCAGAGAAGCCATACGAAGTAGCCCTCCCGATTGAAGACCCCGGAGAGCAGCGCCCAAAAGAGAACGTTGGCCGCGATATTCAGATAGGTGCCGAAGAAATGCGGTTTCAGGCCGCGGCGCTGAAGTATGGCTCCGGCGCCGCCGACGATCAGGCTGTAGAGAATCGCATATTGCCGGTACGCTGCGTCCTGATGTGACGGCCAGTGCGAGATGGTGAGCCCGAACCATCCGGCGAGCGAGGACAACGCGAGCGACAACACGAAGCGGTTGTCAAAACGATAGGCGAGGAAGAAGAAGAGGCCGGCGGTCGCCAACAGATAGAGATCCCACTGTCCGGAGAGCAAATGAAACCGGTTCTCGATGTAAGCGAGTTCCACGGACCAAATGAGGCTGCCGAGGTAAAGCACGTAGTCGAATACCAGACTGGGCGAAGGAGTTTCCGCAGGGGACCAGGCGGGCGCGCGGGAGAAGCAGTACCAGAAACAGGCGGCGAGCATTGCGGAGAGGACGGTCAGCACGAGGACGTCACCCAGTTGCTGCGACCAGGTGCTGACGGTCCAGCCGAGGCCGCCGACGAACGCCAGAATACCGGCGTAGAGGAGAATGTTCAGCTCGAGAAAAAGAGAAAAGGGTTCTCCACGCGAGAGGCCTGCCAGAAGTGTGTGCTGTTCCGGCGATATAATGCCGTGCTCCTTCCATTGCTCCAATCGGGTGAGTATGGTCATGAAGCCTTCGTTCTCCGGATGTGGGCTGGAGCCTCTTACCGCGCCATGGCTTCTTCGCCCCAAACCAGCGGCTGGTCACCGGAGAGTTGCAGAAACAGCCGGTACTGCGCGCGGACTTCATCCTGCTTGCCTTCCAAGCGCGCCAACCGGCCGCGGAGATAGAACAGGCGCGGAAAATAGAACTCCGCGAGCCGCGTCACTCCGGAGGCCGGTGGGATGGGGTTGAAGCGCAGTAAATTCGCGGCTTCTCTCTGCCTGCCTGTCTCGAGGTACGCCCATCCGAGCAGCAGCGGGAGTATATCATCGGCGGTGGGCGGGGTGGTCTCAACCAGCGCCTCGAGCAACGGCACGGCTTGCTGGTATTCTTTGTCGGCCAGCAACGCATAGCTCAGGGCGAGGTCTTTCGTCTGCCTCTGCGAAGGGCCGGCAAAGGCTTGGTCCGCGCGCATCTCCCATTCGGCAGGACTGGCGGAAGGCTGTGCGAGGAAGCGCGCGAGTCTTGCGACTCCGGCGGAAGCGGGCCCCGCCAGTTGGCCGGCTTTCGTGGCCATCTCCGCGGCGGCTTTCCGATCGCCGAGGGCTACGTCCCACAGAGCCAACTGGCTGTACGCCTCGGAAGCAGCCTCCCGCAAAGGGCTGGTCTCGGCGCTCCGGGCAAACGCAACCATGGCATCGCGAGCGGCATTCCTGCGGCCGGTAGTCCAGGCCCAGTAGGCTTTGTGAAACTCAACCAGCGGATCTTTGACGCCGGCGCGGTAGTCGGCGAACTGTTTCGCCAGCCCATCGGCGCCGCTGATGTCGCCACTCATCAAACGGGCCATGGCCGCTTTGAAAAAGTCTCCTCCATTGAGAAACGCCGGATCCTTCTTGGCCGCTGCCAGGTAGTAGGACTCAGCTTCGCGCAGGCGCCCCAGCAGCAAGTGAACGTCGCCTAGCGAGTCCAGCGGGTTGGCATCGCCGGGCCGCAGGGTCTGGTACCGCTGCAACGCCTGAGTGGCAGCCCCCAAATCGCCAGCGTAGGCCGCCGCATACCCAAGCTGGTTCAGCAGGTTCACGTCGTCCGGGGCCGCGGCCGACGCGCGCTGATAAGCACGCTCGGCCTGTTGGTAGCGATGGAGGTTCATGTCGGTCTGCGCCATCGATTGCCAAACTGCGGGATCGTTGGGCGTCAGGCGTGCCCAGGCGGTGAGGGACCGCTGCGCGCCCGCGCGGTCGCCGCCCAGGCTGGCGGTCTCGAACTCCAACCGCGCGCGTTCCAGTTCCGGCATTGCGGCACTGTGCGAGAGCGCCTGTTGCAGAATAGCCATAGCTCCGTCGCGGTCCTGCCGTTGGAGCTTGGCCTGCGCCAGCCGGCTATATGGCGCGGAATAATTCGGATCGGCGGCGAGCGACTCCTCCAGTCGCCCCACCAAAGTGTCGAGCTCCGATGATTCCACAGCCTGTACGTAGGACTTTAGCGCGGCGGAGTTGCGCGTCAAGTAAGGCGCGGCCTGGCTCGAAATCTGTTTGGCGAGCGCACTGGCCGCGCTCACCGGGTCGCCGGCCATCGCGGACGCCGATAGTTCCTGGACCATCTTCCCCGACCGGGGATCTTCCAGCGTCAGCTTCGCCTCGAGCTTGCTGCCACGCAACCAGTATTGCCCGTAGCCCAGACGGCTCACATCCTCGGCCAGTGCCAGGCTCCGCTCGGTCGAAATCCCCGGCGCTGCCATCGGCCGGCTTCCGAAAGAGGGATCCAGGCTGTGCAGCCTTTCGGACGGGATGGCGTACATTCCCGGCGCGCCTGCCAATTCCCGTGTAATCACTTCCGAGAAAGCCCGTCCCATCCAGTCGATGGAGGTGTCGGAACTGAGGTTCTCAAAACGCAGGATGGCGATCCGTTCCGGACCACCGTCGGAAGATTGGCGTGAACAGGATAACGCGGCCAGGCAGGCGGCCAACACCGCTGCCCTACAATACACGCTGCTCCGTGGTAAGCAGCTCCTGGAACTCGGGTGTGTCGCGCAGGGCTTCAAACTCCGGATCTTCGGTCAGCTTCTTTTTATCCTTGAATCCCTCTTCCAGAGCTTTTCTGAGTGTCTGTAGCGCCAGCTCATTACGGCCCGCTTTGGCATACATCTTGGCAAGGTAGTAATGGAACTTGGCCCGCTCTTCCACGTTCCGGTCCTGCAGCAGAGTGCCGTAATTGCTCTTGCGTTCGAACACATCCGGATCCAGCATGTACGCGTGCTGATAGGCGTCGGTTGCCAGTTGGTACTCCTTGCGGGCGAAAAAGGCGGTGCCCAGATTGCTGTAGACGGAAGCCGATTCGTTGAGCCGCAAGGCCCGCTGGTAATAATTGATCGCGCGGCGGAAGTTCTTTTTGGCGTAGTATACGGTTCCGATGTTGTTGAGCGCTTCGCTGTAATTGTGTTTGAGTTTTACCGCCAGGTCGTAGTTCTTCTTGGCGTTGTCCAGCTGTTGCATCTGGTGGTAGGCGATGCCGATTTTGTTGTAGATGACCGCGGTTTTTTTCGGCTCTTCTTGAAATGTTTCGATGGCTTCGCGATACTCCTTGCGGGCCATCAGGATATCGCCGCGGCTTTCCGGCGTGAGGGCGGTGCGGGCTGGTGACGGGGTTCTAGTTTGATCCACCAGCGCGCCACCGGCCTGCGCCCGCGCAATCGCGCAACCGGCGCCGACGGCGAAAACCAAGGCAAGCATTCTGGAAAACATACCGCCTCTCCCGAAGCTATTTAAACACACCCTCTCCCGAAGCTATTTAAACACACCAAGCAAACGCCGGAGGAAACCTTTCTTCTGCTTTGCGTCTGACGCCTCCGGCGGTGGGGCGGTTGGCGGTGGTTCGGTTCGGGCTGCGGCGGGGGGCACGCGCTGCGCTACCACGGCCGTGCCGGCCTGACCATCGCCGCCGGATCCGGTAATTTTCAGACCGCCATCGGCCGGCTGGCCTTTGCCCGGCTGGTTGGGAGTCTCCCATCCGGCAACATTTGTAACATTCTGGCGGCCCCCGCCGTGCAGCGGGCAGGTGCCCACCGGTTGCGTACCGGCGATGTAGACTTCCGTGCGGGTCTTGGGACAATAGGGCGTGGCGGGCATGCCCGACAGAGGATCGATTTCCACCGAGACGATACCCTCGGGCGCAACGAACTCCTGGGCATCGCGATACTCCCGCAACTTGAGCGCGCGCTTCATAAACTCGGCCCAGATGGGCGCCGCCGAGTGCGCGCCTTCCAGATTCAGCTCACGGTTATCGTCGAACCCGACCCAGACGATACACATCAGCTCCGAGGTGTAGCCGGCGAACCAGCCGTCGTGCGAAGTGCCCGTCTTTCCGGCCGCAGGCACGGTGAAGCCGCCCGCGCGCACGGCCGCCGCGGTACCGGTGCGCAGCACCTCTTCCATCAAATTGGTCATGAGGTACGCCACGCGCGGATCCAGCACCTGCTTTTGCTGGATCTGGTTCTTGTAAAGAATCTGGCCATCCTGTCCACGCACCAGGCTGAGGAAGTTGGGCTTCACGTAGTTGCCCTGGTTACTGAAAATGGTATAAGCGCCGGCCGCTTCCAGCGGCGTGATCTCGTACGCGCCCAGTGCCACGGCCGGGGTCGGCTGAATTTTATAATTCATACCGGCCCGGTTGGCCATATCCACCACCGCGTCGTAGCCCACCATTTCCGCCACCTTCACCGTGGCCACATTCATGGAGTGGGCCAGGGCCTCGCGCAGCGTCACCATGCCGTGGAATTCCTGTTTGAAATTACTCGGCTCGTAAGGCTTGCCGTCGAACCAGAAGGTAGTCGGCTCGTCCATCACCTGCGTGCTGGCGGTCAGGATGTGAGGTCCGCCCTGTATGGCGCTATTGAGCGCCGCCGCATAGACGAAAGGCTTGAATATCGAGCCCGGCTGCCGCTTCGCCAAGGCGTGATTGAGCTGGCTCATGCCATAGTTGCGCCCACCGATTACGGCCTTAACCTCGGCCGTGTGCGGATCCAGGGCAACCAGGGCCACCTGCGCTTCGGGAATCGGCTGCCCTTTGAAGCGCCGCTGCTTGCGGATCTGCTCGTCTACGTTCTGCATGCCGATCCGCACGGCTTCGGCGGCCGCGCGCTGCAGATTCATATCGAGCGTCGTATAAATGCGAAACGCGCCGGAACGGAAATTCGCATCCTGAAACTTCGTCTGCAGCGCATCGTCCACCAGGTCGGCGAAATATGGAGCGTCCACCGATTGTGCCGCGCCGCGCGCCACCGTCAACGGTGATTCCACGGCCAGTTCGTAATCGCGGTCGGTGATTAGATCGTTGGTGTGCATCAACTGCAGCACCAGGTTGCGCCGCTCGCGGGTGCGTTCCGGAGACCGGTACGGGTCGAATTTGGAAGGCCGCTGAATCATGCCCGCCAGCGTGGCGGCTTCGGGAAGGCTGATCTGGCTCAGGTCTTTGCCGAAATATGCTTCGGCGGCTTCGCCAAAACCGTGGATTTCGAACGATCCGCGCCAACCCAGATAAACCATGTTGGCGTAGTCTTCGAAAATCTGTTCCTTCGAAAGCTTCTGTTCCAGCTCCAGGGTAATGATCATCTCAGCGATCTTGCGCGTCCAGTGCTTTTTCTGGTCGAGCCAGAAGCCGCGCGCCAGTTGCTGGCTGAGAGTGGAGGCGCCTTGCTCCTTCCGGCCCTCCTTCAGGTCGACATAGACGGCTTTCACGATGCGAATCGGATCGATACCGGAGTGCTGGAAGAAGCGCTTGTCTTCCGCCGACGTGATTGCATCCACCACGACTCTGGGAATCTCTGCGAACTTGACGATGCGCCGCTTCTCGCGATTGGGCCCGGAAAGACTGGTGATCAGCTCCGGCTCCAGTTGATACTGGTTCCGCGAAGTGTTGTCCTGCAGAGAGGTGATCTGGGAGATCTTGCCGGCCGTGAACTTAATGACGCCCGCTTCCTGATCGAAATAGGAATCGGGCCCCGGGAAGACTTCGATGGAATCGGGATGGATCTGGTAATACCCGGTGGGATTGCTGCGGTTTTCGTTATATCCGCTGCGGTGCAGTTCGGCCGCAACTTCGGCCGGCGTCAACGGTTCGCCGACAGATACGGATTGCGGGGCCGCGAAAAGCTTGGCGGTAACGACGAAGGGCCCCCCGCGCAGTTTGTCATCGATCAACCGCGAGTACTTGGAGTAGTAGTACGTGAAGACACCTAGGCCCACCACGGTGAAGAGCGCCACTCCGATCACCAGAATGCGGCCGGCCGGTCTTAAAAAGAACTGTGCCAGGCCCGCGGTTTTCGGGACCCGGACTTTCATTTCCTTTTTCTTTGCCACCGCTTCTATTTTCCCACGGCTATCAGTGTGAAAGTTATCCCCTTTGGTCCGGGCCGTTTACCGCCCGCCCGAAACGTCAACAATCGCACCTGTTACGTAGGAGGCCTCCTGAGACAGCAACCAGATAACTGCAGATGCGACTTCCTCCGGCCGCCCGCCCCGCTGCATCGGCACCAGCGTCTTTACCCTCTCGATACGCCCTGGTTCGCCGCCCTTGGCGTGCAGATCGGTTTGGATGAATCCAGGCCGCACGCCATTGACGCGAATCCCTTCTTCGGCGACCTCCTTTGCCAGACCGATCGTCAGGGTGTCAACAGCGCCCTTGGTAGCGGCGTAGTCGATGTACTCGCCGGGCGATCCCCAGCGCGCCGCGCCCGAAGAAATGTTGACAATGCCTCCGCCGGAGCCGCCGTGCCGGGAGGACATACGCCGCACCGCCTCGCGCGAGCACAGCATGGTTCCAATTACGTTGGTCGCAAACATCCGCTCCAGGCGGGCAGCATCCATGGCGTCCAGCCGCATCTGCGGCTCGAGCGTAGCGGCGTTATTGACCAGGGCCTTTAGGGGGCCCAGTGCGCGATCCACTTGCTCAAACAGGGAGACCACCTCGGGACTCGCTACTGATATCGGCCTGCACCGCCACCGCATTTCCGCCCTCGCTCTGAATGGCACTGACCACTGACTCGGCGGCCTGCTGGTCGCTGGAGATAGTTGACGCAGACGGAGTAACCGCGGCTGGCGGCGAGACGAGCCGTGGCTCGGCCGATACCGCGGCCGCCTCCGGTGACGATCAAAACCGGCGAGTCGTGCATGGCGTATCCTTCATCTTAGTGCCTGGACCAAGCATGAACCTCGCCAACGAACTCGGCGCGCTATTCCGCCGCGATCTCACCCGACTCATCCAGCAACTCGAAGCATTTCCCGGTGACCAAATCCTGTGGCAATGCGCACCCGGAGTCACCAATTCCGCTGGGAACCTGGTCTTGCACCTGGAAGGCAACCTCCGCGAATTCATCGGCCGCCAGTTGGGAGGCATTCCCTATACTCGCGTGCGCAGCGACGAGTTCGGGCAAGTGGCGCTTCCGGCTCGCGATCTCATCACGCGAATGGAGAGCGTCCGGCAGCTCGTTCCGGACGTCCTGGCCGCGCTCTCCGCTGAGCAGCTAGCGGCCACCTATCCCGAAGACGTCCTCGGCGTTCCGCTCACTACCCAACAGTTCCTTATGTCCTTGCTGGGTCATTTGAATTATCACCTTGGTCAGATTGACTACCTCAGGCGAATCCTCAGCCACGGAACGGCCGTCGCCTACGCGGGTCTCTGACGATGCCGAAGAAATTCGTCTTCAGCCGCCGCAAGCCAGATCTTCCGGATGAGATGACGACCGCGGCCGATGCCGCCACGCTCTTCGAGCCGCGCGACATTTCTATTGTGGATCGGTTAGTCGAGGGCGTTCGGATGGAAGGCCGGGCGGTGGGCACCCTTAAAATCGAGGCATCGGTTCTCGAAAAAGTGAGTCTGGCCAACAGCAAATTTGCTTCGATCGCGTGTAAAGATGTCCGCCTGGTCGGCTGCGATCTGGCAAATCTGGAGACGCGCGCGCTCTCGCTGCGCCGCGTGGAATTTATCAATTGTCGAATGACCGGCTTTCACGCGGGTAAGGCCGACTGCCAGGATGTGCTCATCTCGGAAGGGGACCAACGATACTCGCTATTCCGTTTTTCTCGATTTCAATCCACTGAGTTCAATTCCTGCAATTTTGGAGAGGCCGATTTCCAAGGTACGGATCTTTCCGGAGCCATCTTCCGGAAATGCGACCTGCAAAACACCGAGATGAGCAAAGTGAAACTGGTGAACGCGGATCTTCGCGGTTCGCGCGTGGAAGGTCTGCGGCTAAACGCCGAGGACATCCGGGGCGCTGTGGTCGATCTGCCGCAGGCCATGATCTTCGCTTCGCTGCTGGGGATTCGAATCGAATAGGCGATGGCTCGCTCCGCGCGAACCGGCGGCAAGGACCGCCGGCGTTACGTAGCGCTGGCGATCTTGTCGCCGGCACGGCAGGCCACGGGAATGCGCGACGCTGCGGTATGATGCCAGGATTCATGGGTCTTTTCCCGGTTCTCCTGGCTCTGTTTGCCGCTAGCGGCTGCGCTGCCCTCATCTACGAAATTGTCTGGTTCCAGTTGCTGCAACTGGTCATCGGCTCATCGGCCGTCTCCCTCGGAACGTTGCTGGCGACCTACATGGGTGGCATGTGCCTCGGCAGCCTGGCCTATTCGCGAGTGGTCTCTGCGCGGCGTCACCCCTTGCGCGTCTATGCCCTGATCGAGGCCGGCATCGGGATTTGCGGCTTCGCTGCGCTGTTTGGAATTCCGTGGATCGATCGCTTGTACGCCAGCTATGGCGGGCACGGCCTTACGGGTATCATGCTGCGGGCGCTGGTTGCCGCGCTCTGCCTGCTACCGCCGACTCTGCTGATGGGAGCCTCGCTACCGGCCCTTGCGCGGGAGTGGGAGAGCACCCCGCGCGGCGCGTCCCGCCTGGGCTTTTTGTATGGCGCGAACACAGCCGGAGCGGTCGCGGGCTGCGTGCTGGCCGGGTTCTATCTGCTCCGTCTCCACGATATGTATGTGGCCAGCTACGCCGCGGTGGCCCTGAACCTGATCGTCGCGCTGGCGGCTTTGGCCGCCTCTCGATGGTGGCCGGCGCATTATGAAGCCGACGGGACCACTCCTCCGATCGCTTCCGACTCGCGCATGATCTACGCAGTGATTGCGCTCTCAGGCCTATGCGCGCTGGGCGCCGAGGTGGTCTGGACACGGCTGCTGTCTCTGATGTTGGGGGCCACGGTCTACGCGTTCTCCGTCATTCTGGCCGTGTTCCTGGCGGGTCTCGGCATCGGTAGCGCGGCTGGATCGTACCTCTCCCGCACGCGCATCTCTTCCCGGTTGGCTTTGGGAATTTGCCAACTGCTGCTCGTCGGCGTAGTGACGGGGACGGCTTTTCTGCTAGCCAAACACATTCCGTATTGGCCGACCGTGACCTCGCCGAACGCCTGGGTAACCTTTCGCGTCGACCTGTTTCGCAGCCTTTGCGCCGTTCTGCCGGCTGCGTGTCTATGGGGCGCGAGTTTTCCACTGGCCCTCGCGGCTGCTGCGCGGCCAGGCGAGGACCCAGGGAGCCTGACAGGCGCGATCTATGCCGCGAACACCGCGGGAGCCATCGTGGGCGCGCTCGCCTTCAGCATGGTTCTCATCCCGTGGCTCGGCACGCAAAACGCCCAGCGTGTGCTCATCGCGCTTTGTGCAGCCGGCGGATTGGTGGCGATTGTGCGTCTGCATCACGCCCTACCGGCGATCGCCGTCGCCGTCGTGGCCGCGTTGCTAATTTGGCGCGTGCCGGCCATTCCGTGGGAGGTGATCGGTTACGGTCGCGAAATCCTGATCTCTTATAAGGAAGCCAAACCGGTCTATGTCGGCGAGGGCCGGAATGCGTCCATCGCCATTTCGCGGGACCCGTACGGCACTCGCTTCTTTCACATCAGCGGAAAAGTAGAGGCCTCCAGCCTCCCGCAGGATATGCGCCTGCAGCGGATGTTGGGCCATCTGCCGGCTCTGTTTCACCCACACCCACGCTCGGTGCTGGTAGTGGGCTGCGGCGCGGGAGTCACGGCGGGCACGTTTGTGGTGCATCCCGAAGTTGAGCGGATCCTCATCTGCGAGTTGGAGCCGCTCGTGCCGCCGGCCAGCGCGCGCCACTTCGCCAAAGAAAATCACCACGTGCTCACCGACCGCAGGACCCAGATCGTCTATGACGACGCGCGCCACTATGTCCTGACCACGCCCGAGCGTTTCGATATCATTACTTCCGACCCGATCCACCCCTGGGTGAAAGGCGCGGCCACGTTGTACTCGAAGGAGTACTTCGAAATGGTCAAAAGCCACTTGAACCCGGGCGGGCTGGTGACCCAGTGGGTGCCGCTCTATCAGAGCGATCTCGAAACCGTGCGAAGCGAGGTCGCCACTTTCCTTTCGGTGTTTCCCAACGCGACCATCTGGAACAACGACATTAACGGCGAAGGTTACGACGTGGTGCTGGTGGGGCAGGTTGGTCCGGCGCGAATCGATATCGATGAATTGGAGCAGCGGTTAGCGCGGCCCGATTATGGCGCGGTCCGCGAGTCACTGAGCGAAGTGGGGCTCGGCTCCACCATGAGCTTGCTGAGCACGTACGCCGGCCGGGGTCCCGACTTGCACCGCTGGCTGGCGCGCGCGCAGATCAATCGCGATCGCGATCTGCGCCTGCAGTACCTGGCTGGTTTCGGAATGCTTACCAACGACGCGACCAACATCCTCTACGAGATGCTGCGCTATCGCCGTTTTCCTAATCCGTTCTTCGAAGGATCGGCTCAGGAGATGCACGCACTTCGATACGCGCTGCCGGCCTGGCAATAGGATTTCCAGGGCCTCGCCGCTTCACTTGAGCGGGCGCAAGAATGCAAGTAGCTGATCTTAAAGGAAAAACCGCAAAATCCGCCGCTTCACTGTAACGGAGGAGACGGAATCAACCTCAAGGAATATGATCTCGCGCCCACTCCCGAAGTTGTTCTACGATGGTCTTTTGGTGGTCGAACTCCTCCACGGCAAAGACACGGCGCGCCAACACCCAATGGTCACAGACTTGATGTTTTCGGCTCGCGGGCCAGCCAGGACGTAGACCTATGGGATTTCTGGCCAGGATTCTGGCGCCGGTGGAATTCTCCGAACGCTGCGTGGGCGCGGTTCGGTACGCCAGAATGTTGGCCGGACATTTTCAGGCCGAGCTTGTCCTGTTGCACGTTCTGGCTCCCCCTCCACCGGAGATTGGCGCGGAGGTTGGGCGGCGGCGAGCCGCTCAGTTCGAACAACAGTTGAATCAGTTTCTGGCCGACGAATTAGCCGGAGTCCCGGTCCGGCGTGTGCTGCTCGGGGGCGACCCGGCTGCGCAGATCGTGGCTTATGCCCGCGAACAGCAGGCCGGCCTCATTCTGATGCCCACCCACGGCTTCGGTCCGTTTCGCCGGTTCATCATCGGCTCCAACACCGCCAAGGTCCTGCACGACTCCGAATGTCCGGTCTGGACTGGCGCGCATATGGAGGAAACGCCGCCCGGCCCCTCCGCTGCGATCGCCAGCATCCTCTGTGCCGTTGACCTGGGGCCGCAGAGCGCAAAGGCGCTGGCGTGGGCCATGGAATTGCAAAAGCAGTTCGCCGCGCGCCTGACTCTGTTGCACGCTACCTTGGCGATTCCTGCTATGGCGAAAGGTCCGGAGGCCAACTGGAATGTGGTGGTGCGCTCGGCCGCTCAAAAGGAATTGGAGTTGCTTCAGCAGCAAGCGGGTGCCACGGGTGAGCTGATGGTAGAGGCGGGCGAACCTGCGCAAGTCATTTCCGCAGCCGCCAGTCGCGTGCATGCCGACGTCGTCGTGATTGGGCGCGGCTCCGCTGCCGGCGGGTTTGGCCGCTTACGCACCAACGCCTACGCGGTGATTCGGCAATCGCCTTGTCCTGTGGTCAGCGTCTGAGAAACCTGTCACGCCTTAAAGTTTTCCAGCAGATGCTCCACAACGTCAAGCCGGTGACGTAATTCGTCGCGATAGCTCCGATGATCGGTGTGGCAGATTTCCGCCAGAAGCCGGCTTCGTTCCGACTCCAGGATCTCATCTAGAATTTCCAGTTCCTCGCCGGCTAACCTGACCAGTACCTCGTGTACCGTGTCCATAACACGGCCTCCTTCCGCGGCCCGATTACAATATAGGTCAGCCCGGTCTGAAATACAAGAGCGTCGGCGTACTGTTTAGTTTCTTACCGAGTGAAGCGCTTCTTCCACTACACGGAGCAGCGCTTCCACCGTAAACGGCTTGGCCAAAAGCGTGAAGCCTTTGCGGGTGACGAAGCGCTGCACCAGGTCGGCGTCATGAAATCCGGAGATGAACAGAACCCGAAGATCGGGCTTCAGGGCACGCAACCGCTCTGCCAGTACCGGCCCTGTGAGGTCGGGCATGATCACGTCCGTGACCAGCAGTTCCACAGGCTCGCCGCTATTTTCAAATTCCTGGATAGCCTTCCACGCGCCGTCGGCCAGCAGGACCCGGTAGCCTGCCTCATTCAGTATCTGATCGAGCAAATGCAGAATGGCGCGGTCGTCATCCACTGCCAGGATAGTCGGGGGGCGTTGTAGGGGGAGGTACGCCATAGGCCCTTCGCGGGATGACTTTATTATAGGGGTGCTAGCGAATTTCTTGTGGATGAATTGCTACAGTCGCGTAAGAGTCTGCCGGCGATCCTGATGATATTGAGTCAGGGTCTGATTGGCGCTATAGATGGTGTCGATTTCTGCAGCAATTTTCTCCAGGTCCGTCCCGCGCAACACCACGTATAACTCATCGTCGCCGATCTCCGTATAGACGCGATTTCCGATGCAGCCGGAACTGGTCACCGCGCCGTTGGCCAGAGCGGCGGGCAGCGCCATGCAGGTAGGCCGTCCCAATAGCGGCAGTTTCGACATGGCGCCGGCTCGGTTGGCGGCCTCCGCGAGCATCATGACGCGCCCCGGTTTTCCAGCGGCCAGCACCACAGATGGCGCCACCGGCGTGTCTCCGAGCGGCGCATACATCACCACCTCCGGCGCGACCGGAAGCATGAACACATCGGGGATCTCCTCCATGCGGATATAGCCGATGTCCGACAGCAGCGCCAAGGTCTGCTGGAGTTCCGGAATCCGCTCGGGCGTCAGCGTGTTGTGTGCATAGCTGCCTACAGGGCAATTGAAATGGTCGGCGGGTTCCGTGTAGAAGGAGCGCCCGGCGCCGGCCAGCCGCCAGAAACTGCACGACGATGGCTGGGAGCCTTCAAACCGGGCCACGCCCTCGGGCGGCCGGTCCAGGAAGGCCACCGCCACCGGACGGCGGCTCGTTCCCAGCAATTGCTGGATCTTCTGCTCGATTGCGCGATAGTCAGACATCTTTCTATCCTATGTGATGATGGACCGCAGAAAATTCCTGCAGTCGGCACTGATGGTATCGACGGCATCGACTGTGTTCTCGGGTATGTGCCGCGCCTGGGCCGGATCCGATTCGCCCGTGTTTCGCATGAGGACTGGTTGCGCCTCGTGCCGCGCGGCTGCATTGCGGAAGTGGACCCGGTCACCGAAGGCGCCACGTTTCTCGGAAGCTATGCCACGCTCATTGTGGATCGCAGCGGCTGCCGCCTCTATCCGGCCAGTGAGATATAGTGACTGCCATGAGTGTCGACTGGGTGCGGCGCTATTGCCTGTCGCTTCCCCACACCACGGAAATGGTGCAGTGGGGGCACGATCTGTTGTTCAAGGTCGCCGGGAAAATGTACGCTGGCATGCCTCTGGAACCGAGTGCCATCTGGTTGTCCCTAAAATCCACGCCCGAGGAATTCGCGGAGCTGACGGAGAGGCCGGGAATCATTCCCGCGCCCTACATGGCGCGCGCCTTTTGGATTGCCCTGGAAAATGAAGACGCACTGCCCGTCGGCGAGACGAAGCGCTTGATCCGCCAATCGTACGACCTGGTGGTGGCGAAACTGCCGAAAAAGACACGCGCGGCGTTAGGTGGGTGACACCACCGCTCCCTACGGTCGCGGCTCCGTAAACGCCCTTACCGCCAACCACACATACCGGTACCCACGAATACCGCTACCCACACATACCACCGCCGCGCACCTTACTGAGCCGTGACCAAAGGGAGCGGTTTTTGTAACCCGCCTCATCGAAGTAAATCCGCCAGCGCCGCCCCCAGTTGCGGGAAGCGAAAACGAAAACCCGCGGACTGGGCGGCGCCCGGTACCGCGTGTTGGCTTTCGAGCAGCACTTCCGACATCTCTCCGAGCACCATCTTAAGAGCTAAAGCCGGCACCGGAAAGAGTGCGGGACGGTGCAGCGCCTGGGCGAGTTCCCGCGTGAATTCGCGGTTCGTCACCGCTGCCGGCGCAACCCCATTCCATACGCCGGCGACGGGATTTTCGACTACGAACCGAAACTGTTCGGCCAGGTCGGCCAGATGAATCCATGACATCCATTGCTGTCCCGAACCCAGCCTGCCGCCCACGCCTAGTCGAAAGGGAAGCAGCAGACGGGCCAACGCGCCGCCGCGTGGATCGAGCACCACGCCGATGCGGATTGCGGCCACACGCATTCCCAGCGCGGTAGCAGCCTGCGCCTCCCGCTCCCATGCGGTGCAGACTTCCGGGAGGAATCCGGCTCCGGGCGGTGAGGATTCCTCGAGAAGCTCGTCTCCCCGCGAGCCGTAATACCCCACGGCGGAAGCGGCCACCAGCACGCCAGGTCTGCGCGGCAGGGCGGACAACGCCTCCACCAGGTGGCGCGTCCCTTCCACGCGGCTCGCCCGGATTCGCCGTTTCACCTCCGCTGTCCAGCGCTGCGCCACCGGTTCGCCCGCCAGGTGAACCACGGCATCCGCGCTTTCGAGACTTTCGCGCGGCGGCGGACCGCTCATCGGGTCCCACACCGATAGCCGCACTCCCGGAGGCATGTTCATGCCCGCGTGCCGGCTGAGTACGTGCAGATTATGTCCGGCGCTTGCCAGAATTTTCAGCAGCCGGCGGCCAATGAAACCCGACGCTCCCGTAATAGTGATCTTCATATCGAAACCCGGCGGTTACAATAAGTGTAAGCATGAGGGCCTGGAACCGCGCAAAACTGCTGTGGGGTTACCTCGCGCGCCGGCCCCGCCTGCACGCGCTCCCGGTGGAGTACATCGTCGAGACCACCGCCAAATGCAATCTCTATTGTCCGATGTGCCCGCGGGAAACTCACAAACAGCCGAAGGCAGACATGTCCGATGCGGTTTTCGAGCGCCTGGTCCGCGAAGCCGGCGAGACTGCCGAGCACATGATGCTTATCGGGCTGGGTGAGCCCTTCATGGACCCCAAGATCATGCAGCGGATCGAATTTTGTCATCGCCACAGCATTTCGACGCTGCTCTCGACCAACGGTACCTTTCTTGACGAAAAGAATGCCGCGCGGATTCTGGATTCGCCTCTGGAACAGCTCACCCTGAGCTTCGACGGCGCCACCAAAGAGACCTTCGAGTTCTATCGCAAGGGCGCGAAGTTTGAGAAGGTGCGGGACAACTTCGTCCGCTTTGCCCGCATGAAGCACGAGCGCCGCTCCAAATTGCAGGTGGTAGTCCAGATGGTTCGGATGGAGCGGAATGCCGGAGAAGTGGACGAGTTCGTGCGCTTTTGGAACGCCGTCCCCGGCATCGATCTGCTGCGCGTGAAAGCGGACGAGACCAATCTCATGCGGCCCGACGCCGGCCATGCCGCGGACGACTGGAAGCACCCCTGCCACTATCTGTGGCGCGGGCCGATGTATGTCAAACAGAACGGCGATGTCTACCCGTGCTGCCAGAGCTACATGCTGGACGGGTCGCCGGTGGGGAACCTCGATACCGAACCGCTCGAACAGATCTGGAATTCCGCGTCGATGCAGCACCTGCGCGTTTTGCACGCGACCGGCCGCGCCGGAGAGATTGACATGTGCGCGCGCTGCTGCACCACCATCCCGCACCCCGTACTGGTGACGGGCAGTCTACTTTTCAACGGGCGCACGGTGCGGCGATGGATGCCGGTGGTGGAGCGGCTTACGTACCTTTCTAAGCTACCGCGGCGGTGGCTGCGGCCCGCCAGTGCGGGTGCCGGGCCGGAGCGCGAGACAGTCCCGGAAAAAATCAAAAGTCAGAAGTGAGCAGGCTCGCCGAGTTGCCCAAGCCAGATATAGTGGCGGGGCTCCTCCTCGAAGTTCCGCTTACACTCCTTCGAACAGAAATAGTAAAATTGACCGGCGAAATCGGTTTTGCCGGCCGCCTTGGATTCATCGATGATCATGCCGCAGACGGGGTCGATCGAACGCGTCGGCGAGCCATCGGAGTAATCTTCTAATCCCCAACTCTCTTCCATAACGCCCCTCCTGCTTTCATTGTTGGCGCAGGAAGGGCGCGTTGGCGGTGCGGGAAAGTACAACCACCGGCGGCAAAGACCGCCGGCGTTACGCCGTCCGCTGCAATTCCGTACGATCCCCCGAGATTGCCGCCTGCGCAGCCGCCAACCTGGCAATCGGTACGCGGTAAGGCGAGCACGAAACGTAATCCATGCCCACCCGGTAACAGAACTGCACCGAACTGGGCTCGCCGCCGTGTTCGCCGCAGATGCCCACCTCTAAATTGGGGCGCGTCTTGCGGCCCGCTTCCACCGCCATCCGGATCAGCTTGCCCACGCCTTCCTGGTCGAGAACAGCGAACGGATCGTTGGGCCAGATTTTCTTGTCCACATAGTCCCCGCGGAAACTGCCGTAATCGTCGCGCGAAATTCCTAGCGTCGTCTGGGTCAGATCATTAGTGCCGAAGCTGAAGAACTGCGCCTCGGTGGCGACGGTGTCGGCGGTAATCGCCGCGCGCGGGATCTCAATCATGGTCCCCACCAAGTAGTGCAGATCCTTCATGCCGGCCTTGGCCAGAACCTCGGTCGCCACGTCGACTACGATCTTCTTCTGGTTCTCCAACTCCTTCACGCCGCCGATGAGAGGGATCATCACTTCCGGAATCACCTTCACGCCCTTCTTGGCCACCTGCACGGCGGCTTCGAAAATGGCGCGGGCCTGCATCTCGGTGATCTCGGGATACGTCACGCCCAGCCGGCAGCCGCGGTGACCCAGCATGGGGTTGAACTCGTGCAGTTCCTCGACGCGCTTCAGCAGATCGGGAAGCACGGTCTTGAGGTTCTTGACCTCCGCGCCAAAACGCTTGTACGTTTCGACCAGCTCCTTCTTCTTTTTGATATCGGCGTAAGGCAGCACGGCGATATCCACCATGAGCTCTTCGCGCTTGGGTAGGAACTCGTGCAGCGGCGGATCGAGCGTGCGGATCACCACCGGGAAGCCGTCCATGGCTTCGAACAGGCCGGCGAAATCCTTGCGCTGGTAAGGCAACAGCTTGGCCAGCGCCTTGCGGCGGCTCTTCTCGTCGCGCGCCAGGATCATCGCCTGCATGTGCGCGATGCGATCCTCCGCAAAGAACATGTGCTCGGTGCGGCACAAGCCGATGCCCTCGGCGCCGAACTTACGGGCAACCTTGGCATCGCGCGGGATGTCGGCATTGGCGCGCACTCCGAACTTGCCGCGAAACTCGTCGGCCCAGCCCATGAACGTGGCCATAACGCCGGAGGCCGGATCCGCCTCCAGCGTGTTGGCCTTGCCTGCGAAAACTTCACCGGTGGAACCGTCGAGTGAAAGCCAGTCGCCTTCCTTCAGGGTGACCGCCTTGCCGCCGGACGTCACCGTGACCTGCCGCTTGTGTTCGTCGACTCCGATCCCTTCCGCGCCCGCCACACAAGGCGTCCCCATCCCGCGGCAGACCACCGCCGCATGGCTCGTCATCCCTCCGCGCGAAGTCAGAATGCCCTTGGCTACTTCCATGCCGTGGATATCGTCGGGTACCGTTTCCTTGCGGACCAGAACCACGGGCGACGTCTTGGCTTTGATGACGGCGTCATCGGCCGTAAACACGATAGTTCCGACGGCCGCCCCTGGCGACGCCGGCAAACCCACGCCCAGCTTGGTGAGCGACTTCTTGGCCGCCGGATCGAGCACCGGGTGCAGCAGCTGATCGAGCTGCTGCGGCTCCACGCGCAGCACGGCTTCCTCTTTAGAGATCAGGTTTTCGTGCACCATGTCGACGGCGATCCGCACGGCCGCGGGACCGGTGCGCTTCCCATTGCGGGTCTGCAGCATGTACAGCTTGCCGTCCTGTATGGTGTATTCGAAATCCTGTATGTCGCGATAATGCTGTTCGAGCTTTGTGGTGATGTCGCGGAGTTGTTGATAGACCGCCGGATTCCATTTCTCCAACTCGCTGATCGGGTGCGGCGTGCGGACGCCCGACACCACATCCTCGCCCTGCGCATTTTCCAGAAACTCACCGTAGAAAGCGTTCTCGCCTGTGGAAGGGTTGCGCGTGAACCCCACGCCCGTTGCGGACGTTTCGCCAAGATTGCCATACACCATGGCCTGCACATTGACGGCGGTGCCAATGTCGTCGGGGATCTGGTTCATGCGGCGGTAGTGAACGGCGCGATTGTTGTTCCAGGACCGGAACACGGCATCGCGCGCACCCGTCAGTTGGGCCATGGCCTCTTGTGGAAACGGCTTCCCGGTTTTCTTCTGCACCAGCTTCTGGTAACCGGCGATCACCTGCTGCAGGTCGTCGGCAGTCAGCTCCGTGTCCAGTTTCGCTTTGGCCTTCTTCTTCTGCCCATCGAAGATGTGTTCGAATTCGTCCTTGGGGATCTCCATCACTACGCTGCCGAACATCTGTATGAAGCGGCGATAGCAATCGTAGGCGAAGCGCGGGTTGTTGCTCTTGGCGGCCAGCGTCTTCACGGTCTCGTCGTTGAGACCCAGGTTGAGGATCGTGTCCATCATGCCGGGCATCGAGAACTTGGCGCCGGAGCGCACGCTCACCAGCAGCGGGTCGCTCGCATCGCCGAGCTTCTGGCCCATGCGTTCTTCCAGCGTCCGCAAGGCGTCGATCATCTGCTGGTTGATCTCCGCCGGAACCGCGTTGTGATTCTGGAAATAGACGTTGCAGACCTCGGTGGCGATGGTGAAACCGGGAGGCACCGGCAGTTTGGCGCGGCACATTTCGGCCAGCCCGGCGCCTTTGCCGCCGAGGACGTCTTTCATTTTTCCGTCACCGTCCGCGGTGCCGTTACCGAACGAGTAAACATACTTCTTCATGATGGGCGACTCCTAAAAATTAGTTACGATTTGGGAAAAATCGGCGATCGTGGAAAATTCTTTCAACAGCGTGTTGAGCAGCGTCAAACGATTATGCCGGATGCGAGCGTCCGGCGCGTTCACCAGCACTTTATCGAAAAACAGATCGACCTTGGGGCGCAGTTTGGAAATGGCAGTTTCGATCGGGTGGCCGGCAATGCGGCGGTATTCGTCATACAGGTCCCGCTCGGGTCCGGCTTCCAGCAAGCCCTCGTCGATTTCATCGGCGCCCGTGAATTTGGCCTGTTCCAGGATGTTGCGGGTGCGCTTGAAACTGGCGGCCAGCGGCTCGAAATCGGGCGACGAGCGCAGGTCCTGGATACGCACCAGCCGGGCTTCCAGATCCACCAGGTTGCTCCACCCAACGGCCATGGCGGCATTGACTTCGTCGTACTTGAAGCCGCGCACCTCTTTGAAGTAGAAACGTACGCGCTCTTCGAGAAAAGCTTTCAATGCTTCATCGCCGGCGATGTGGTCAAGCAGCGGCAGTTCGAACTTGCCCTCCACCAGGATCTTGACAACGCCTTGCGCGGCGCGGCGCAGCGCGAAGGGGTCACGAGAACCTGTTGGGATCATGCCGACGCGGAAGCAACCGCGCAGCGTGTCGAGCTTGTCGGCCAGTGACACGATCTGGCCGGTACGGTTGCGGGGGATCGAATCCTCCATGCTCTCCGGTTTGTAGTGATCGTAGATGGCCTGCCAGACCGGCTCCGGCTCACCTTGCACGCGCGCATAGAGCCCACCCACCACTCCCTGCAACTCGGTAAATTCCTTGACCAGTTCGGTGGTGAGGTCGCACTTGGAGAGTTCCGCGCCGCGGACGGCGTGCGCGTCGCCGCCGAGATCCTTCACCAGCGCCATCATGCGCTCGGCCTTCTCCAGATAGGAACCGAGCTTGGCTTGAAACGTGACGTGCGCCAAATCCGGAACGCGGTCGGCCAGCTTTTTCTTCTGATCGGTTTCCCAGAAGAAGCGGGCGTCGTTGAAGCGCGCGCGCAATACACGCTCGTTGCCGCTGCGAACGAAGCCTTCCGGATCGGCATCGATATTCATGACGGCCACGAACTTCGGTGCCAGTTTCCCTTGGGCGTCCTGCACCGAAAAGTACTTCTGGTGGTGGCGCATCACGGTGACCAGCACTTCCTCGGGCAGCTCCAGAAATTGCGCGTCGAAGCTGCCGTTGATGGGAGTAGGATACTCCGTGATATACACCAGGGTTTCGAGCAGCGCGGGGTCCATCTTCACGCGAACGCCGCTCAGTTCCTTGGCAATCTTTTGCCGCCGCTCTTCGGCCGAGAGAATCACGAAATGATCGCGCAGGCGCCGCTCGTAATCTTCGACGGTGACGGCGATTTCCGGCGACCCCAGGCGGCGATGACCCGCGCTCAGCGCGCCCGACCGCACACCGGCCAACTCGAAGGGCACGATTTCCTGTCCGAGCAAAGCCACGATCCACCGGATGGGCCGGATAAATCGCGGACCACTCTTGCCGGTCCAGTACATGGATTTCGGGAAATAGATCTGGAGGATCAGCCCCGCGAGCGACTCTGCCAGAATATCTTTCGTCGCGCGGCCAGCCACCTTTTTGACGAAAACGTAATACTCGCCCTTGGGGGTCGATTCGGTGGCAAGGTCTTCCGGCTTAACTCCCTGCTTGCGCGCAAAGCCCGCCACGGCTTGGGCGGGAGCGGATTTCGCAGGGCCGAGAATGCGCTCTTCGCTGTCGGCCTGCCGCTCAGGCAGTCCTTCCGCGCGCAGCACCAGGCGGCGCGGTGTAGCATCCAAGCGGACGGTTTCGTGCGGGATCTCTGCTTTTTCAAACAGCAGGTGCAGGCTCTCGAGCGCCCCGGGAATCATCCAGTCGGGGATCTCTTCCGTCCCGATTTCGAGCAGAAAGGGCAGGCTCACCGCGCCACCTCCGCCGTCAACACTTCCTGCTGCTGGTCGAGCCAGGACTGCGCCACGCCAACCGCGATCTTGCGCACGCGCTGGATCACGCCCACGCGTTCCGTCACGCTGATGGCGCCGCGCGAATCGAGCGTGTTAAAGATGTTGGAGCACTTTAGCACCTGGTCATAAGCGGGTAGAAGTGGGAAGCGTTTCTTCTCGGGTGATTTCGGGTCGTAGCCCTGGAGCAGGCGCGTCGCCTCGGCCTCATGCAGCTTGAAAAGGCTCCAGAGCATGTCAATGTCGGCCATTTCGAAGTTGTAGACGGAGTACTGCAGTTCGTCCAGGTAGCGCACGTCACGATACGAAAAGCCCTTGGTCCACTCGATGTCGTACACGCTGTCGCGCACTTGGAGGAATGCGGCGATGCGCTCCAGGCCGTAGGTGATTTCCGCCGGGACCAAGTCCAGGTCGATGCCGCCGCACTGCTGGAAGTATGTGAACTGCGTAATCTCCAGACCGTCCAGCATCACCTGCCAACCAACCCCCCAGGCACCCAGGGTGGGCGATTCCCAGTTGTCCTCTTCGAACTTGAGGTCGTGTTTGCGCAGATCGATGCCGATGGCTTCCAGGCTGCCCAGATATTGCTCAATCACGTCATCAGGCGACGGCTTCAGGACCACCTGCAGCTGGGAATGTTTGAAAAGGCGGTTGGGATTCTCGCCGTAGCGGCCGTCGGCCTGGCGGCGGCTGGGCTGCACGTAAGCCACGCGATACGGCTGGGGACCGAGTACGCGCAGGAAGGTCTCGGGGCACATGGTGCCGGCGCCCACCTCGACGTCGTAGGGCTCCTGAATAATGCAGCCCCGTTCGGCCCAGTATCGCTTGAGTTTGAAAACGATCTCTTGAAAAGACAGCATCCGTAAAATTGACTACCCCATTGTGGGGCCAGCCTTTCAGGCTGCCGCCGCGCTTCCGCGCGGCGCGCCGGCTGGAAAGCCGGCGGCAGGCCGGAAGGCCTGCCCCCACTAGGGAGCGGTCACACTCTCCTCCATCAACGGCGCCGTCACCAGGCGCCTCTCCGCGTGCGATTCGATCTGCTGCACCAGAAAACGCCGCAAATCGGCGCCGGTGGACGAAGTCCACGGTTGCCGCGAAAGCTGCGCTACCGGTTTTCGTAACATTTCCAACGCCATGTTTCGCGATTCCGCGCCCAACTCCCAGTTGCCTCCCACGCCCGGCATGCGCTTGCAGTGGCCGCAAAACAGGCCGGCTTGGCCGCGGCTGAAATAGGCGCGCTCCGGAGCCTCCGGATCATCCAGCACCGTTCCGCATCCGAGGCAAACGTTCAATTCCGGCAGCCATCCCGAGAGCCGCAGCGCCCACAACGAAAAATACGTGACCGCACACCACGCACGTCCCGCGGACTCCGCCTCTCCGGCCGGCCGCAGATAGTCGAGCACGGCCAGCAACAGGCGAAAGAATTTCTCACTCGGCTCTGCGGCAGGTAGCATCTGCTCTGATACTTCCGCGAAATAGTCCAGCGCCACTCCTGACCGGTAGTCGGAGACCAGATCGAATTGGGAACGGATCAATTCGCAGGAATCCAGGTTGACCAGCTCGCGGGTCTCCCGCTGAAAGTACGACATCCGCACATAGGACAGCCGCTCCAGCCCCGCGCCGAACGAACTCTTCGGACGCCGCGCCCGCTTAGCCACGCCCCGTAACTTCCCCTGGTCCCTGGTCAGAAAGCTGACGACGAGGTCGGCTTCTTTGAGCGGGTACGTACGCAGAACAAGAGCCTCACTGACACGCGCTGGCACACGGAAATTTCAGGGTAACACGGGGCGCTCCGCGTTATACTGGCCGTGAATCATGGGCCGTATCCGCATCCTTCCCGACCAGGTGGCCAACAAAATCGCCGCCGGCGAAGTGGTGGAACGGCCGGCTTCCGTGGTGAAGGAGCTGCTGGAGAATTCGCTGGATGCCGGCGCCAGCAACTTTCGGGTGGAAGTGGAATCCGGCGGACGGCGGCTGATTCGCATCGCCGATGATGGCTGCGGAATGCTGCGCGACGATGCACTGCTGGCCTTCGAGCGCCACGCCACCAGCAAGCTGCGCGATGTGAAGGACCTGCTCTCGATTTCCACGCTGGGTTTTCGCGGTGAAGCGCTGCCTTCCATCGCGTCGGTATCGCGGCTGCTGCTCGAAACCCGCTCACCCGAAGAGACCACCGGCACGCGCATCGAGATCGCCGGCGGGAAGATGCTCCAATGCGAGGAGGCCGCGCTGGGCGGCGGCACCGTGATCACCGTGCGGGACCTCTTTTTCAACGTGCCCGCCCGCAAGAAATTTCTGCGCACCGAACAGACCGAATTGGCGCACATCGCTTCCTTGGTTACGCACTACAGCCTGGCTCATCCCGACAAGACCTTCCGCCTGAACAGCGGGCCCACCGAACTGCTGCACGTAACGCCCGTGGGCACGCTCGAAGAACGCGTCTACCAGGTCTTCGGTAGCCATGTGCTGGAAGAACTGGTCGAGATCGGGGTGCGCGAGCGAGAGCTATTTCTGCCGCGCGAAAGTGTCCCGCCATCGCAGGCCATCGCGGAATTTCGCAGCGAGCCCGACGATCCGCCGGTGCGCAATTTCCGGCTGATGGGTTTCTTCTCACGTCCCCAGGTGCAGAAAGGGAATCGCAATTCCATTTTCATTTTTGTAAATGGCCGGCTGATTCGCGACCGCCTGCTGCTGCATGCTCTGTCGTCGGCGTACCACAACCTGATGCCGCCGGCCGCGTACCCGTTCGCGCTGCTCTTTCTGGAATGCGACCCCGAAGAAGTCGACGTGAACGTGCACCCTTCGAAGACTGAGGTGCGGTTTCGCCATAGCTCGTTCGTGCACGATTTCGTCCGCGATGTGCTCCGCGAGCGGTTGATGGAGAGCCGCCCCGCGCCGTCGTTTTCACCCGCGCCGCGCCCGCAGAATGCCGAACAGCCCGCCGCACGACTGCCCTACTCCGAATTCAGCCAGATGTTGGAGAATGAACCGCCGGCCGGGGCCGACATTATGGTTAGCGAGGAACCGGCCGCTGTGCCCGTAGTTGACGGAGCGCACGCCCTGCTGCCGGAGTTCACGCTGCGTCCCTCGGCCGCGCCCGCCCCGCGCCTGGATTTCAGCGCGCCGGCCATCGAGGTAGCGCCCGGTCCGCCGCCTTCCGGAAAACTGTTCCGCCGCCTTGATGCCCATGGAGAATTTCCCGCGGAGGCGATACCCGCGCCCGAGATGTCGCTCTCGGTGCTTTCCGATTTACGGCCTCTAGGACAGATTCACGAAAGCTTCATCATCGCCGCCGGTCGCGACGGCTTGTGGATTATCGACCAGCACGTGGCCCACGAGCGCATCCTGTTTGAGCAGGTCATGAAGCAGCGCGCCGCCGGCCGTGTGGAAATGCAGCGACTGTTGATGCCGTTGATCCTGCAGCTCACGCCCGAGCAGCAGATCGACTACGCGCGCATCGCCGAGGAGTTGCACGCCTCCGGTTTTGAAACCGAGCCGTTCGGCAATCGCACGATTGCGGTGAAAGCCGCGCCGGCCGCGGTGAGCCCTTCCGACCTGGAAAAGATCCTGTTCGAAATTCTGGAGATCACCGAGAGCGAACTCCGCGGCGCATCGCTCGACGACGTGCGGCGCGGCATCTGCGCATCCATCGCATGCCGCGCGGCCATCAAAATCAACATGCGGCTGGACGCCGCCAAGATGGAATGGCTGCTGCGCGCGCTTGGCGGCCACGGATTGTCCCATGAGCTGCCCGCACGGCCGCCCAATTGCCATGCACTACTCCACGCGGGAGATCCTCAAAGCGTTCCACCGGATCTAGGTGGCGCAGGGCGTGCTTGTGCCGGCGACAAGATCGCCAGCGCTACGTAACGCCGGCGGTCTTCGCCGCCGGTGGGGCGACTACTTGAATCGGGATCACGCATGCAGCCGGAAAGTGCTTAGCTGGGTCCACAAGCCCATGGCCTGCAAAACCCAAACCGCCACGACCACGACAACCACTACGTTCAGAATCGTCTTGATGCTGGACGCCATGGGGATATAGCGATTAATCAGCCATAGCACCACGCCAACCACGATCAAAGGAATGATCAAATTCATCAAAGGCATCAGAATGTCCTCATCTACTCATGGGCAATCCGCTGCCCAATCGGTAAGCCGCGAGGATCTCGAGCTCTGCAGGGGCCTGGCGGGCGCACGGACTTCATTCCGGCCTGCGGCTGCATGACCTCATTTGGTCACATGACCACCTATCGTTAAGAAGTCCTGTCGCTGCGGGTCCTGGGCTACCCTTGACACCCGGCCCCCAGTCTGCAAAAGTGTAGTACAGGCGAACAAAAGGCGAAATAGAATGCCCGGGGCTGTCCTCCAAAAACAGTTCGAAGCGGTGCTCAGCGGGCCGTTTCAGTGGCAGGCGCGGCCGGCTCCGGAAACCGTGCGCACAGGGGTGTCGGAACTGGATGCGGTTACCGGCGGTCTGCCGCGCGGTTGCCTGACCGAGATTTTTGGGCCGGCTTCTTCCGGGCGCACCAGCCTGCTGATTTCCATCCTGGCGGCCGCCACCGAACGCCAGGAAACTTGCGCGCTGGTGGATGCCGAAGATTCCTTCGATCCGCTTTCGGCCGCCGCCGCAGGAGTGCGATTGGAGCGGCTGCTATGGGTCCGCTGCGGCCATAGCGCCGAGCACGCGCTGAAGGCCGCCGACCTGCTGATCCAAGGCGGTGGGTTCGGGCTGGTGGCAATGGACCTGGGCGATACGCCGCCGAAAATGGCGCGGCGCATTTCGCTCACCTCCTGGTTCCGTTTGCGGCGGGCCGTCGAACATACTCCCACGGTCCTGGTGACGGTGGCGCGGCAATCCAACGCCAAGACCTGCGCTTCGCTGATGCTGGAATGCGCACGCGAGCGTGTAGCGTGGGGGGGCGGTGTGAGGTTGCTGCGGGGCGTCTGCGTGCGCGTGGCTCGGCGCAAACCGGAGCGCGCGGTTACCGCGGTCTACGATGCCGCCGCATTGGAGTAGCCATGTTCGCATCACTTCACGGCAGCGGAAATTTGACGGCGGTGGCATTCGAGTTTTCACCCCTTGTGGAGCAGACCGCGCCCGATACCGTGACGTTCGATGTGGCGGGGCTCGAGCGGCTGTTCGGGCTGGCGCAGGATGTGGCCGCGGCCATCGCGCGGCGGGCGAAAGAAACGGGGCTCCAGGCGAACGTGGCGTTGGCGGCGAATCCCGATGCCGCCATCTGCGCCGCGCGCGGGTTCGCGGGGGTCAGTATCCTTCCCCAGGGCGATGAGGCCAAGTTTCTGGAGCGGCTGCCGCTGGCGCTGCTGGGGCCTTCGCCCGAATTGCACGAAACCCTGGAGCGGTGGGGCATACGCAGCTTTCAACAAATGGCCGCGCTGCCTCCGCTAGGCATTGCCGAACGGCTCGGGGCCGAGGGCCTCCGTTTGCGACAATTGGCGCGCGGCGAAGTGGAGCGGAAACTGCTTCCGCTGGAAGAGCCCTTGCGCTTTGCCGATGGGCTCGAATTGGACTACCCGGTGGAATTGCTGGAGCCACTGGCGTTCGTGTTGGCACGTCTGCTGAGCGGGTTAACCACGCGGCTGGCCACGCGCGGGTTGGCCACAGACGAGTTGCGTCTGCGGCTCGAACTGGAAGACCGCGGGTCCCACCAGCGCACCCTGCGTCTGCCTGTCCCGTCGCTCGATCAACGCGCTTTTTTGAAGCTGCTGCACCTGGATCTGGCGGCGCATCCGCCCACTGCGCCGGTGGTCGAGGTCCGCCTGGAAGTAAACCCGGTGAAGCCGCAGGCCGCGCAGAGCGGGCTGTTTATTCCGGGCGCGCCTGAACCGGTGAAGCTGGAGCTGACGCTGGCGCGCATCAAAGCCATCGTGGGACCGGAAAGAGTGGGGTCGCCCGAACTGGTGGATACGCACCGGCCGGGCGCGTTTCAGATGGCCGTGTGGGGCGGAACCCCTGGTCCGCAGCCGGCCCCCTGGCCGGCTTCTGGAGGGAAGCGGGTCCAGGGGGACCCGCGCGGACCAGGGGTCCGCCCTACCATTCGGCTGGCCTTGCGCGTCTTTCGGCCGCCGCGTGCGGCACGCGTGGAACTGGATGCCGGCCAGCCGCGGTTTGTGAGCGCCGCGGGGATTCGCGGCAGGGTGCAGGAACGGGCCGGCCCGTGGCGCACTTCGGGAGACTGGTGGACCTTCGATCCGTGGTCGCGCGACGAATGGGACCTGGCGCTGACCGATGGCGCGCTGTACCGCATCTATTGCGAACCGCGCGGGTGGTTCGTCGAGGGGAGTTATGACTAGGTGCCATGACTGAGGGCTACGTCGAACTTCACGCGCGCTCGGGCTTCAGTTTCCTGGAAGGCTCCTCGGTGCCCGAAGAGCTGGCGGGCGCCTGCGCGCAGTTCGGCATGCCGGCCATGGCCCTGGTGGACCGCAATGGCGTCTATGGCGCGCCGCGATTCCATATGGCCGCGAAGAAGGCGGGCGTGCGCGCGCACATCGGGTCGGAAATCACTTGCACCAACGGCGTCTCGTATCCGCTGCTGGTGGAAACGCGCGAAGGCTATCAGAACTTGTGCCGCCTGGTCACCCGCATGAAGCTGCGCGCCAAGAAGGGCGAAGGCGCGGCCACCCTGGAAGAACTGGCGGAGTTTTCGCGCGGACTGATCTGCCTCACACGACATCCCGAGGAACGCCTGCTCGATATTTTCGGCAAGCGCAACGTCTATGCCGAACTCCAGCGCCACTACCATCGCGAAGAGGAGGCGCGCAACCAGGCGATCATGGACCGCGCACGCCGGCTGGGGATTCCGCTGGCCGCCACCAACGGGGTGGCCTATGCCACGCCCCCGCAACGCGAGTTGCTCGACGTATTCACCTGCGTGCGCCAGAAGGTGACGCTGGCCACGGCCGGACGCCGGCTCGAGCGCAATTCCGAACGGCACGTTAAAACGCCCGCCGAAATGGCCCGCCTGTTCTCCGATCTTCCGGAGGCGCTCACCAACACACTGGAAATCTCCACGCGCCTGGAATTTACCCTTGCCGATCTCGGTTACGAATTCCCGCGCTACCCCGTGCCGGAAGGCGAAACCATGGCGTCGTTTCTACGCAAGCGCGTGGATGAGGGCGCGCGCGGCCGCTACCTGCCCTATACGGAAAAGGAGCAGCGGCAGATTGAGCGCGAACTGGCGCTGATCGAAAAGCTTGCGCTGGAGGGGTATTTTCTGATCGTCTGGGACATCGTGCGCTTTTGCAAGGAGAACGGCATCCTGGCGCAGGGGCGCGGCTCGGCGGCCAACAGCGCGGTGTGTTACGCGCTGGGAATCACTGCCGTCGATCCCGTTAGCATGGAGCTGCTATTCGAGCGGTTTCTTTCCGAGGAGCGCGGCGAGTGGCCCGACATCGATATCGACCTGCCCAGCGGAGACCAGCGCGAGCAAGCCATCCAATATGTGTACCAGCGATTCGGCAAGCTGGGGGCGGCCATGACAGCCAACGTGATCACCTACCGCGGCCGCTCCGCCGCGCGCGAAGTGGGCAAGGCGTTGGGCTTCGAGATCACTACGCTTGAGCGGCTGGCCGGCTTGGCGCGCACGTGGGAATGGCAGGATCCCAAGGACACCACCGAGCGTCAGTTCCGCGAGGCCGGCTTCGATATTAACCAGCCGCGCGTGCGCAAATTTTTCGAGCTGTACCAGATGGCCCAGGATTTGCCGCGCCACCTGGGCCAGCATTCGGGAGGAATGGTCATCTGCCAGGGACAGCTCGATTCCGTAGTGCCGCTCGAACCAGCCACCATGCCCGGGCGCGTGGTGGTGCAGTGGGACAAGGAAGACTGTGCAGACATGGGAATCATCAAGGTGGACCTGCTCGGCCTGGGCATGATGGCCGTGATGGAAGAGTGTCTCCACCTGATCCCGGAAGTTTATGGCGAGCCGGTCGACCTGGCGCACCTGCCGGCCGACGATCCGGCGGTTTACGAAGCCTTGCAAAAGGCCGACACCATCGGCATGTTCCAGGTGGAGAGCCGCGCGCAGATGTCCTGCCTGCCGCGCATGAGGCCGAAGAAGTTTTACGACATCGTAGTGCAGGTGGCGATCATCCGGCCGGGGCCGATCGTGGGCAAAATGGTGCACCCGTATCTGAACCGGCGGCTAGGCCGCGAGGCGCCGGATTGCCTGCATCCCTCGCTCGAATCGGTGCTCCGGCGAACGCTCGGCGTGCCGTTGTTCCAGGAACAGTTGCTGCGCATGGCTATGCTCGCGGCCGGTTTTTCCGGCGGCCAGGCCGAGGAGTTGCGGCGCGCCATGGGTTTCAAGCGCTCGGAAAAACGCATGGCCGACATTGAAGTGAAGCTGCGCGCGGGCATGGAGAAGAACGGCATCACGGGGAAGGTGCAGGACACCATCGTGCATTCGATCACATCGTTTGCGCTGTACGGCTTTCCCGAATCGCACGCCGCCAGTTTTGCGCTGCTGGCTTATGCCAGCGCGTACCTGAAGTGCCACTACCTGGCGGCGTTCACCTGCGCCATGCTGAACAACCAGCCGATGGGATTTTATGCGCCGGCGATTTTGATCAAAGACGCGCAGCGCCACGGCTTGCGCGTGCTGCCGGTGGATGTGACGAAATCGGAATGGAATTGCACCTGTAGCGCCGGCGGTCTTGCCGCCGGTGATTTGGGCGAACCACACCGGCGGCAAGACCGCCGGCGCTACTTACGCCTGGGCCTCCGCTACGCCAAAGGCCTTCGCGAGGAAGCCGGCCGCGCCATCGTGCGCGCGCGTCCATTCACCAGCGTGGACGATCTGGCGCTGCGCGTCCCGGAATTGCGCAAAGACGAAATCAACCGCCTCGCCGAAATTGGCGCGCTGAATTCGCTCGACCGGCTCCACCGCCGCGATGCGCTGTGGCAGGCGCAGCGCGCGATTCTGCCAGTGGGCCCTCTGCTTGAGCCGCTGGAAGAAAAGGGCGCGTCTTCCCCGCTGGCTCCCATGCAGACGGAAGAGCGCCTGTGGGCCGATTACCGCGGGACCGGTTTAACCATCGGCCGCCATCCCATGGGCTACCGCCGCGCGGAAATGAACGCGCTCCGAGTCACACGCGCCGTCGATCTGGCGAGTGTCCCCGATGGCCGCCTGGTGCGGATCGCCGGCTCGGTGATTGTCCGCCAGCGTCCCGGCACGGCCAAGGGATTCGTGTTCTTGAGCATGGAAGACGAAACCGGCATCATGAACGCCATCGTGACTCCCGCCATCTTCGACCGCTACAAACTCGAGGTGTTGGGCGAAGCCTTCCTGCTCATCGACGGCGTGCTGCAAAACCTGGACGGAGTGATTTCGGTGAAAGCCGGCCGCATCGCAGGGTTACCAGCCGGCGCGACGGCGGAGTCGCACGATTTTCATTGAACGCGTCTCCCTTCCGTGGCTGACTGGCATGTCGACCTGAGTCTAATCGAGGGCGCTGCTGCCGCGGTTCTGTGCAGGAGCCTTTCGGGATGCTCGTCGCCGACCCCGTGATTCCCACTTACGACGTCCCTACGATCGACGCTTCTGCGTAACGATCGCGATCGAAACGCCGCGCCGCTCCACCGATGGGGGCACCATCGAATGCATTGCAACGCTTGATGGTGCCCCTCGCTCTGGTTCGGACTAGAAGATCCGCTGGTGTACGCGATCTACCGAGAATTCTTCGCCCGCACTGTGGCAAGCCGCGCAGCTCTCACCCAGAACCGTCGTGTTGGCCAGAGCGTGGGAAGCCGTCGCTACGTCGTCATGGCAGCCCTGGCAGGCAGCGGAGATCGGAGGAGTGGTCGGGGTGAAGCCGCCCGGACTGGCCACCATTGCTTTGGCTCCGACATTCTCCACCATGTAAGTGCCGGGCAGGTGGCAGGTGGTGCAGTCGCGCAGGTCGCCCGGGAACCGGACGTCCTGATAGTTGGTCGTCCCCAGCACGTACGGGTTCGCCAGGTTCTCACCGCGGTGGATGCTGTGGATTTGCCAGGCCAGGTTTACGCTCTGCTTCGAGGTTCCATCCGCCAACGTCGGATTGTGGCAGATGGTGCACTCCTGGGCCGCATTGCGGGTGCCGCCGTGGACGAAGCTCAGATTCACATGGCAGGTGCTGCAGTTCTCCGTGGACACCACCTGGCGCCTTGCGGCGACTGCGCTCTTGTCAACTGAGAAGTAGAATTCCACGGGCTTGGCGGCGTCGGTAGCCGTGGTGGCACTGGTCGTGCCCGGAAGCAGTGTCACGGTATTGCGGGCTTCGATGGAAACTGTGTAAGAACCCGCCGCGGCTGCCGGGATCTTGTTGGTCATGGTGTAGGCGTATACGCCATTGGTCGCCGGGAGTCTTGCTCGGATCTTCGGAAACCCGTATTCCACCAGCGCCCGTCTGGTAGTCCGTGTTCGGTCCGCCCAGAACCACTCGGGTTGAGGTGATCTTGCTGATGTCGACCGGGTTGTTGGATTTGTCCAGCACGCTGAAGGTAACCGTGGGAGCATTACCCGGTGTGGCTCCATCCACCTTCAGGACCTTCGTGACCAGTCCCGGGAGCGAAGTGGAGTTCGCCGGAATGAGGTGTGCGCCAGGGATGGAGGCATCGAAATCCATGGTGGCCTGCGAGGTGTGGCAGTTCTTGCATTGGTTGTCATCCGGCTGCACCAGATTCAGATGGTTCAAGCCGGTGGCGAAGTTCACATCGTCATGGCAAGAGCCGCATACCGCGGCGCTGGGGTTCGTCTTCCAGTTGTCGGCTTGAGTGGCCGCCTTAGCGTGGCAGGTAGTGCAGTTCCGGACATCCTGCGGGAAGACCACCGTGGAGAAGTCCGACCACTGCGCCGCGATGCCAGATGCGGTATGGAGTTCCGGCCTTGACGCTGGGCAGGCTCGATCCCATATGGATCTTGTGGATCAGGACCTTCATGTCCTGGGTGAGCTGCGTATCCGGATTGATCGTCTGCGGCGTGTGGCACATGATGCAGAGTTCCACCTTGAGGCGCGATCCGCCGTGGCCGATCAGCGGGTCGTGGCACTGGTTGCAGGCATCGGTGGTTACCACCGAGCGGGTCACCGCGACGGGAGCCGTTCGGGACAAAATTGAAAACGTCGTTGGAGGTCTCGCTCCATTCGTCGAACGTGCCGAACTCCGACAGATCGCGCTGGGCGGAGACGCCAATGGCATGGGTCGCGGTGGCATCGAAGGTGGCTGGCGCCTTGGTCTTGAACGTATAGGTGTAGTCACCCACGGCGTTGGTGGCGAAGGTGCCGCCGGAATCGTTGGCCGCCTGGATTTGGGAAGGATTGGAGTTCAACGTAGCTTTCGCGACGGTGGTCGAGTACGACACGTACTGAGATTTGGCCGGCGGGAATGTAGGCGGCGATGAAGCTCATCGAAACCGGTCCCTTTGGTGGCCACGCCCAATCTGTCAAGAGGGATTCCGTCGGAATCCACGATCGTGGCTCGGACGGTGATGGTGCCGTCTTTGGCAATGGCGGCGCTTCTGGATTTTCACCACTACGCCGGTTTTTCCGAGGGAGGTATTACTGCCATTCAGCCGAGGCGTAAAATCCACGGCTCGTTTGGCCGGGCGCTCATCGGCGGATGCAGTGTTGAAAGGAACCACAGGAGCTAACGCGAATAGGGCGCTAGCAACAACAAGGCACTTTCTCATAGACCAAGACTCCTAAAGAACAAAAGGCTCGAATATCCTATTTACTCTTGCATCTGGTTTTCCAACACACAGTTCCTGGAAAATGGCGTTCCGATGCGGCGTAGGAAGATTCCACAGCCAGTTGGGAAACCCTTCATACTACGGGGCTGGCTTGACTGCCTGGATTTCCCACCCCAAGGCACGGGAACTCCACCGGACCGCCACAACGTGCGCAAATGACCCTGAACTGCGAGTCTTGCCCCGCCTCACCCAGCGCGAATTAACGCGTTCCCGCCGATCGGCTGAAGGAAATCAATCCCAGGGCCTCCAGCGTTTGCCAGACCCGCTGGCAGCTTTCCTCCGGGCTCTCCCGCGACGAGTCTACCGTCAGTTCGGGCCGAAGCGGCGGTTCGTAAGGGTCGGTGATGCCTGTAAATTGCGCAATCTCACCCGCCATGGCCTTCTTGTAGAGTCCCTTCACGTCCCGTTCAATCAAGACATCCAGGGGACACGTTAGATGGATCTCCACAAAATTGGGAATCGATGCCCGCAGTTCGTCGCGAATGGCGCGATAAGGAGAAATGGCTGCGGCAATCGCGATCACGCCGTGGCGCGCAAGGAGCTCACAAACAAAACCGATGCGGCGGATGTTTTCGTCCCGATCTTCTTTGCTGAAGCCCAGCCCTTTCGACAGGCGTGTGCGGACCACATCGCCGTCCAGGAGTTCGACCCGGGCCCCGTGGGCGCAAAGCCGCTGCCCCACAAGTTGCGAGAGCGTGCTCTTTCCCGCTCCCGACAGGCCCGTGAACCAAAGCGTGAACCCCTTGTGCAATCTCCAAGTCTAGAAAGGGCTCAGCAGCCTGTCAATCGCGGATGGGAGAGCTGCCGCTGGCCCGGCGCGACTTCTTTCGCAGCCACATGGATCCCACTAACAGCGAGAGGCCCACGGTAGAACCGGTCCACGGCTCGGGGACGGGGTCTGAAGGAGTCTCCACCTGAATGACAGCGGAGTTGGGTCCCGGAGTTTCGGTGCTATGGTCCCACGAATTCACATCCGCATTGCCGAGCACACTGCTGGCCCCAGGGCTGGATATGCTGAACCCGCCTAGGGAGGCGCCCGGGGCAAGATCGGTCGAGTCGCCGTTACTCGAAAAGGTAACGGACATCATGCCGTTCACCAAGCCGATTGAGTCGGTCCACCCGTTTGGTTCCGCGGTTACTGTGATCGGGGCGTTGATAGCGATCGTGAACTGGTCTACGTAGTTCACGCTGCCGGGAGCCTCGTTGTCAAAAATGGTGTAGGTCCAGACACCAGCAACACTGGTATCTGTCGTGATGTTGGCAGCCAGGACCGAGGCCGACAGCGGGTGCAACGTCACCATGAGAGTGAGTAGAAGTAAAAGACTGCACCAAAAACGTTGCAAGCGAGTTCTCCTTTTCAGCCAAAGACAAGTACTACTGGTTCCATTATTGGAGGGCAGTCTGGTCACTACTAGACTGGCTTTGGTTATCTGGCCTCGCCCGAAGCGTTGTAAATGTCCAGACGTAACAGCACCTTACCGGGGTGCCCAGCGCTTAACGGCGAGGCTTGGCGCCGATGGCGATGAGAGAGATCGGTGGCCAGGGCAGCAGCGGGTCCAGCCGCCGCCATAACCATACCAGGTGGTCGAACAGCCATAGTTGAAACCGTCCGAAGGTCGTCTTTTTCAATATTTTGCCGTTGAGGAACCAGGCTGGACGGGTCACCCGGTTGAACTTCAGAATGGTCTCTACGTCCAACCCCGCGCCTTCCATTTTTTGCCGCAACTCGTCGTCGGAATAGCGCCGGTGGTGCCCCAACACCTCGTCGAGCGTGCCGAAGATCGATTGACCTTGAGGGACCAGAACAATCGCCCGGCCGCCCGGCTGTAGTGCGGACGCAATGTTAACCAAAGCCAACGGGTCGTTTTCGACATGCTCGACAACATTGAGGCAGATCACGGTATCGAACTGGCCGGCGAGGGGCACGAAATCTTCGGGCTTCTCCAGATGGCAATGCCGCACTTCCAGATTGGGACGGTTCTGGAATCGCGTGCGCAGGCGGGCGAGGTGTTCGGAATCGATATCGCTGGCAACGTAGCGCTTCCGCCGGGGCGAAAGCTCCCGCGTCAGGTTGCCAATGCCCGCGCCCAGTTCAAGAACGCGCGAGCCTACGAAGGGCCGCAGCGTGTCGGCCATCCACGCGTTGAATCGCGGTGTCTGCGCCAGTGTGTCGAGAATTCTGGCGTCGCCATCCGCGTAGATATCGCGCACCAGCCAGTAGCGCACGATGATCAGGAAAGCTTGCAGCGCATCCCGCACTCCAATCTTTTTGCCTTCTTCATAGGTGCGCCCGTGGTACCGAATGGGCACCTCGTAGATTCGCGCCTGGCGCTGTGCCAGTTTAATAGTGATCTCCGGCTCGATTCCGAAGCGGTTGCTCCGCAGCGGAATGCTTTTGACCAGGCTCGCGCGGAAAGCCTTGTAGCACGTCTCCATGTCCGTCAGGTTCAGGTCGGAAGCCATGTTGCACGCGGTGGTCAGCAGCCGGTTGGCGAGTGCGTGCCAGAAATAAAGGACGCGCCGCTCGCCGGCGCTTTGAAAGCGCGATCCGTAGACCACGTCGGCCTTGCCGTCGATCAACGGCTGAATGATCTTTGACAGATCGCGCGGATCGTACTCGAGATCCGCGTCGTGGATACTGGCGAACTCCCCGCGCGCTTCCTGAATCGCCGTGCGGATGGCGGCGCCTTTTCCCTGGTTCACCGCATGCCGCAGCAGCCGGACCTGGGGATATCGCGCCAGCAATTGCTCCACCGCTTCCACCGAGCCGTCGGTCGAGCCATCGTCGACCACGACTACTTCCAGTTCCACTCCCTCGGGCAAAGGAGCATTTAGCAGGCGCTCCAGGGAAACGGCAACATAGTCCTCTTCGTTATAGACGGGCACCAGCACCGAAAGCAGCCGCCTGGCACTTTTGCCATCCGGCCGTGACGCAAAATCGGCGGGAGCCGAGGCGGCTTCGACGGGAGCGCTTACCTGGCTGGAAATGTGCGGTTCGCTCGGCATGCGAAAGATACAGTCATCATAGCTCACGGTATTAATTGCGGGAATACTGTCAATATGTTGCAATGAGCTTGTGCGCAACCTGAAATGGGCCGGTGTTCTCTTATTGCTTTTGTTTCTTGCGGCCCTTGGTTACCGCATTGTTATCCGTGAATACTATGTCTGGTTCCCTGGTTACGCCTATTGGCTTACTCACCAGGAGAAATCCAAGACCGAACCCATACATATCTTCTTCTTATATACGGACCATTTTGAGCCCGGGCAGCGTGCCGATCTAATGGAGCGCTGGCTGAAGGAATACCCCAGGCTGGCCGACCGTCACCGGGACAGCGATGGACGCCGGCCGCAGCACACCTGGTTTTATCCGGCGGAGCAACCAATCGATCGTAATCTGATCGCTCTGCGGAAACTGGTTTCTGCCGGCTATGGCGAAACGGAACTGCATCTTCACCATTTCCAAGATACGCCGGCCTCGGCGCGGCGGCGCTTTGAGGATGGTGTCTCTTACTTTCAGCGATTCGGCTTCCTCAAAGGCGTCGACGGGCGCACCCATTTTGCATTTATTCATGGCAATTGGAGTCTCGATAACAGCCTGGGGGCTGCGTTCTGTGGTAATAGCCGCGAGTTGCGAATGCTTAAGGAACTGGGCTGCTTTGCGGACTTCACCTTTCCCAGCCTATGGGTAAAGTCGCAGCCTTCCTGGGTGAATAATATTTACGAAGTTATCGACGACGATCAGCCTAAATCGTACGACCGCGGCGTGCCTGTAGCCCTCGGCTGGCGACCGGCAGGCGACTTAGTGCTGGTGCAAGGGCCATTGATGATTGTCCCCACCATCAATCCGGCGAAGTTATTCTTCTCCGTGGTGGATAGTGACATTCATCCGACCGTGCCGATCACGCCGCAGCGCGTGGACGCGTGGGTACGCGCGAATATTCATGTAACCGGCCGGCCTGACTGGGTCTTGCTCAAAGTGCACGGCCATGCAGCTAGTTCGACAGCCGACCTGGAAGAAACACTCGGTCCGGATTTCGGCGATGCTCTTACTTACCTGGAAAAGCGCTACAACGACGGGAAGCACTATCTGTTGCACTATGTGACCGCCCGCGAAACTTACAATGTCATCCGGGCCGGCGCCGATGGCAAGCAAGGGGATCCTCAGCAGTACTTTAACTATGTGATTCCGCCCTACGAGGCCGATCTGGCGCCTGTTGTAGATGCGGGCAGGTAACTCGCAGGGGGAGGCTCATCCGTCAGTCGATAGAGACGGAACCCCGCGGACTGAAACACCAGTTCGAAACGATCCGGATGTTCCGCAATCATCGGAGCCAGGAATCGCCGGTCATCCTCAAATGGTTCGCCCGCAATCACGTATGCGGCGCCAATCTGCCGGCAATATCGAGTGACATCGTCGGTTCCGTTGAGGGGATACACGGCGCTCTTCCGGTCGGTCAACAGCGCCAGCAGTCGAGGCTTCGAAAAGATAATCGTCGCATCGGCTGGAATCGACTGGCGGACGAACTGTGCCATAACGGCAAAGCCCTGGTCATTCGTCCCGCCCGGCGTCCGGCCATACTTGGCGCGGAGATAGTAATTGGCATCACTCGCCGCAAAAATCAGGATGACGGCCACAGTGAGCGCGGAAGAAACTCTTCGGAAGCCCATCCCCCGCACGTGCACAATGGCCACACTCGCATACATCAACCAGAGAGGGATCAGGGGCAACAGGAATCGCAAATCCTGGTCGGACGCCCACAGCGCAACCATCGCTGTATAGGCAGCGACAAACACTTCCATCGCACTGAGATCCCGCTTGACCACTAAGAAGTAGCCTGCTAAGCCCAGTAACCCAAGAATTGCCAATGCAAGCCACCCGTCTGCGCCCCCGAGGTGGAACCAATCATTCCGCAGCGACCAGACATACTCGCGAAGGTGCTGTAACATGACTGCGCGGCTCCAGCCGATACCTTGAGCGTATTCCGTCTGGCTGCGTAACAGCACCAACTGCAGAAGGATGCCGGTAAGTGCAACTCCAGCACTAATCCATACGCCGCGCCGCGGAAATCCCCGTTGCTTAAAACATTCGAATGCGAACAGGCTAGGCAGAATCACGATTCCTGCGACACGGCAGGCGAAACACAGATAGACAAGCACCCCGGCGAGGACAGCACTTCCGGCTGATCGCCATTGCTGCCGGTCCGCGTCGACGATCCGATTGAAGGTTAGGAACAACAGCAGCAGGAAGGGCATATCGGAAGCGATGTTATCCTTCAACTGCCAGCAGTAAGGGCTGAATCCCACAACAGTCACGATGCCTGCCGCATAGTGCTCGGGTACCCGGCGGCGCACGTACCCATAAATCATCCAAAGAGCGCCCAAAAAACACAAGGCCACTTCCGCTTTCAGTAAGTAAGTATTGAGGCCAGCTACGGCCATGGCGGGCGCGATGATGGCTGGAAATAGCGGCGGGTACGTAGGAGGACCGATGTCAGGCCGCGAGGAATTGTACACATATCCGGTACCCGAGTAGGGCAGGCCGGCGGCAAGGTTTCTTGCGTGCATCAAGTACATCGCGAAATCATCGCCCCAAGGCAGGCCGGGCCGGATAGTCAGCCCATAAAATAGGCCAACCAGCAAAATGATTACAACAGCGCTGTGTGATCGAAGATATCTAACGATCTTGTTATTGGTTGCCATCGGCGAGCGCCAGAAGGCGGATCTCTGCGACCTGGTACTAAGGACCCATTATATCAGAGAGTATTCCGTATCTCATTTATTCCCAATGGTATATATGGGCTTATCGGAGTTTCATGCTACGATGATTGGACAGCGGCCATCATGCAATGCGTGAAACTTCATTTACCACAGCCAATACTAACTTTAGTAAGTGGAATTGCTGTCTGCTGTTTTACTGTTTGTCCGGGTATTAGGGCTCAATCGCTTTCGCTACAGTCCCCTACGATTTCGGCCGTTGCCAAAGGACCGGACCAAATCAATCTTACCTGGCCCGCCTCTGCCAACGCGGGCTACGGTTATCTGGTAGAAATACAGTCTCCGAGCGACGCACGGTACGCCACCTGGACGGAATTGAAACCGATTCCCGCTGCCGCCGGCTATGTTTGCAGCAGCAGCGTGCTGATCAACGGCGCGGCATGTTCCATTAGCGACTCATCGGGTACGCACGTGTATCGGGCTCCCACCAATGGTGTGCCCTACTGGGTAACGGAGAACACCTACATCGACGCGCAGGATGGATCCCCGGCGCAGTTCATAGCCGCGGGACTGGCGTCCGGCACCGACTATATGTTTAGGGTCCGAACCTACTCGGGTTACACCAACTCCACATTCAGTTCCTATTCCAACACGGTCTCGGCCAAGACTCTGAGCTATATGCGGCGGTACGTATCGACCGCTGGCAGCGATTCCCATGACGGCACTGCGCCCGATGCAGCTCACGCCTGGCGCACCTTAGCGTACGGATCTAAGACGCTCGCTTGTGGTCAGGAACTAACCGTGCTCGGAGGGAACTATCAGCATGACGTGATCAATATGGCGCAGGTGTGCTCTGCCAGAAGGAAGGCCGTGGTCGCGGTCAATTCCGGTGATACCGCCGTGATCCAGTCACCGCCCGCCGGTACCGATCAAACCATCTTACTGACGGGTAGTCACATTGTAGTGGACGGCATTAAGTCAATGGCCGAATCCGCTGATTCAGGCGAATACGCAGTCGTGGTCACTGGCAGTTATAACGCAATCCTGAATGCGGAAGTTGGCCCCGACATTATCCCGGTGACCACCAACGGCGTCATGATCAACGGCGCCCACAATCTGGTGTACAACTCCTATCTGCACGACTTCGGCAGTCCGGATGCGACCCAGAATCCGGACGGCAACGGAGGATGGGTGCTCGCGGTATATGGTTCCGGCGCTGCGAACAATGTGATCTGGAGCAACCACCTGACTCGTGGGGGCCATGACCAGAGCCTGTGCAAGGCCGGCTGCAGTTACAATCGCTGGCAGAATAACATCATCGACGGCGGTTGGGGGCAGGGCTGGGCCACCGTCTTTGGAGAGAATAATTTTTCCGCTCACAATCTGTTCGAAGGAAACATCATTAAAGATACCGGTCAATTGGTGCAATTCTACAAACCCGCGATCCAACTTTCGCAAAGCAACAGTACCGTCAGGCGAAACGTGGTCGTGAACACGAAGAGCAATGCCCTGGAAGTGAGTGGGTTGAATAGCAGCACAGCGGCCAACAACCTGGTGTATAACAATCTGTTTTATAAGGAAGATGTCTGCGTCTTCCAGTCGGCCACCGGCGGAACTGCGGCGTACGACGCGGACGTCTATGTGAATAACATTTGTTACTGGATTGGCAGTCTTGCGACCGACATCTATTTGGCCAACACCACGAATGTGATCACGAATAACGATCTGCTCGCGGTGGATGCGAATGGCAAAGCGTTACCAAATCAGGCGATCGTGACCTGGAATCACAACGCCCAAGGTGCGTTTCAATATCCGAAGGGCCTGTCCTATGCCGATCAGAGTTACAGCCCTCCGTTCGCACATAACAAAGGTCTGGATATCAACCCGGGCTTTGTTGATGCGGCGAACCTGGATTTTCACTTGCGGCCCGGTGGCGCCCTGATCGGCGCCGGCACGGCCGTGAAAGACAGCGATTGGGGATCGATTACGGGTACCCCGGATCTAGGCGCTTTTGGGATCGCCGCCCGTATGCAAAGCGCATCCGACTCTCCACCGAGTCCGGTGGTGGCGTCGCTGGTGAATGGAGCCAGTTACGTCGAAGGCGCAGTCGCCCCGGGAGAGAATGTGGTCGCGATCGGTACGGACTTAGGCCCCCCGTTTGCGGTGGGTGGGAGCCTGACAGCAGACGGGACCGTGGCGGCGGAAACCTCGGACACGAAGTTACTGTTTGACGGCATTGCCGCCCCGATCCTGTATGCCTGGGGCCAGCAGACCAGCGCCCTGGTGCCATACGAAGTGGCCGGCAAGGCGACCACCCAAGTGCAACTCGAATACCAAGGTGTCCAGTCGGATGCCGTTACCTATGACGTAGCTTCCGTGGCGCCTGGCATTTACACACAAGATGGCACCGGTTTGGGTGCGGGCGCCATCCTGAATCAAGACGGCTTCACGATCAACTCGCCCGAAACACCCGCTCAAAAAGGTTCCACCGTCTCCGTCTTCATGACGGGCGGAGGCATCACCGCGCCGGCAAGTACAACTGGAGAGATCATGCCGCCTCCTGGGACGGTCTTATCCTGGCTGGCCGCCCAAGTTACTTGCTCAATCGGCGGTATCCCGGCTGGATTCAGTTACGCCGGAGGGGCGCCGGGGCTTGTGGCCGGCCTGGTTCAAGTCAATATTCAAATCCCCGACAATGCTCCCTCCGGTCCGGAAGTTCCTCTTGTGATTTCCTTTGAGTCTTCCGACAAGAGTGTCATTTCCAGCAGTCAGGACGGGGTCACGATCGCGATCCAATAGGTGCCGGCGACAAGATCGCCAGCGCTACGTAACGCCGGCGGTCTTCGCCGCCGGTGGGGCGACTACTTGAATCGGGATGTCCAAACTCAAGGCGCAGCGCCATGCCCTCCGGCTCGCTTGCTCAATCGGCAGCGCACCATCGCCGTTGTGAACTCGCGTGTGGAGCGATTGTGTAAATGGCGCAACTTTCGGATGGGAATCAGCTCCAGCGAGGCAAACCGGAACGGACTTTGTTCCACCAGCTTCTCGAACCGGCCGATGGTCATCTGATTGAGTCCGCCGGCCGTCTCACTAAAGCGTGTGGCTCCGTCAGTTTTAAAGTTGGACCTCCAGCGAATCAAGGCGGTCTCGCTAAACAGTAAGTGCGCCCACGGAAAAACCGAGAACAAGTGTCCGCCTAACGGGTGATACCAGGTGGGGCCGAAAGATGCCATTACCTCCCCGTCCGGTCGTAATAGCTTGTCCATCAGCCGCAACACCTCGGCCGGATCTTGAAAATGTTCGAACGAATCGATCGAAACGATTAAGTCGGCCTGGTGGCTGGTCTCGGATGCAAAACAGCAGCTATTCTCGCATCCGGATTGAAGGGCCTTCTGCCGCGCCATACTGAGTATGCTTTCCCGGTTGTCGATTCCGATGACCAGTTGCGCGCCGCGTTGCGCCAGTTCGATAGCTTCCATCCCTTCGCCGCAGCCAAAGTCGATGACTACTTTGCCGGGGATTCTGGCCAGGAACTCTTTTCCCAGTACCGTTTCGAGCTTTGACTTATTCAGGTACGCGCTGCCGCTGCAATGCGTAGGTTCTTCCGGGGAGATCTTCATTAGTGCCCAATATTGAAGATCCGTCAGCACTCCCTGATTATAGATGCCAGCCCACGCAAACGGCGTATACTCCGAAAAGGTATCTATGCGCCAAATCGTTCCTGCCGTCGTCACCCTGGCCTGGCTCGCTTGGATGAGCCTCGTGGCCGTTCCCAACGCCGCCGCGCAAGCGGACAAAAGCCTTTATGCGGTGACTCATGTGGATGTCATCGGTACCGGCGGCAATCTTGCGGAAGCCATCAGGCTGGTGAAGGAATTTGTGGCCGACAGCCAGAAGGACGCGGGCGTCATTCGCTTCGAGGCGATACAGCTGGAAGGGCATCCCAATCACTTCACGATTATGGAAGTGTGGCAGAGCCGTAAAGCTTTTGACGCGCACTCCGCGGCTGAGCACACCAGGCGGTTCCGGGAAGCTTTGCAGCCCATGCTCGGCAGCCCGTTCCGCGAACGGCTCCATCACCTGGTCCCCTGACCCCAGCGCGGCGCGCGATATAATCGAACGGCGCAAACGGCGCGACTACTGGAGGACAAGAGAAGAGATGGCAAACGTCGGAGCAGTGGGGTTGGATTGGCAGGAGCGCGTCAACTGGGACCGGCTGCGTAAGTACCGGCTGGAGCGCGCGCGCGAGCGGATGAAGGCCCATGGATTGGGCGCGCTGCTGCTGATGTACGACGAGAACGTCCGCTACGTCACCAGCACTCTGACTCCCGGTTGGAACCGTCTGAAGCCCGGCCTGCGTTATGCGCTTCTGTGCGGCGACGATGCCCCCGTGCTGTTTGAGCAGGGCGACATCGGCATGCACATCGAAAAGCATTCGCCGTGGATTCCCAAAGACAACATCCGCTACTCCTACGCCTGGATCAAGGGCGCGGCCGGAGCGGCCTCCACGCAACAGGTCGGCAAGTTCACCAACGCCATCAAGCAGGAAATGAAGAAGCGCGGCGTGGACGGCATGAAGCTGGGCGTCGATTTCATCGACATCAACATGATGCAGCATCTTCCAGGACGCCAAGATCGAATGGACCGACGGCATGACGCCCATGATGGAAGCGCGCGCCGTGAAGAACCAGGACGAGCACGAATGCATGCGCATGGTGGGCGCCATCGGCGACGCCGCGCATTGGGAATTCATGAAGTTCCTGAAGCCCGGCCTGACCGAGAACCAGCTCACCGCGCACATCATGCAGTTCCTCTACAACATTCCGGGGATGGAGGATGTCGAGGACGTGATCGTTTCTTCGGGCCTCAACACCTGGCCCAACTGGCGCAACTTTTCCGACCGCATCATCAAGCCCGGCGATATGGTGTTCATGGATCTGGCCGCGCTCACCTGGAACGGTTACAAATCGTGCTACTACCGCACGTACATGGTGGGCCGCGAGCCGAATCAGGAGCAGAAGGATTACTACGCGACTCGCGTTGAAGTGGCTGTACGATTCGATCAAGGCCGTCAAGGTCGGCGCCACCACGCGCGATATCGCGTCGAAGTGGCCCTCCGCGAAAGAAGCCTGGGGCTACGAAGAAGAAGATCAGGCCGCGGCGAATCTGTGGGGCCATGGCTTGGGCCTGGCGCAATACGACCAGCCCGTAATCTCGCGCATCTGGTCGCTCGACCATCCCATCGAGATCAAGGAAGGCATGGTGTTCGCGCTCGAAACGCAGCACGGCAAACCGTACCAGTGGGGCGTGCGCATCGAGGAGATGCTGATCGTCCACAAGGACAGCGTGGAGATCGTTTCCAATTTCCCGGTGGAGCAGATCACCGTGGTGGACCCGATGCCGGGCTACTCCGACTACGGCAAGCGGGAACCGGGACGTACCCGGGCACTTCAGCGGCGCCGGCTCAGCCGGCGTCCGGCGAAAGCCGACCCGAATGCATCGCAATTCGTATTTACCGCATGCAACCGCTGCCGCGAGGCCACCGACGCCGAGCCGCGTTTGGTCCCAAGGCGGCCAATCTCGCGCGTCTCGGCCAGGCGGGCCTGCCGATTCCCGGCGGCTTCTGCGCTCGATGCCGAGGCCTATCGCACGCAGATCCGCGCGCTCGGTCTGGAGGCCGATGCGCGCGGCGTTTTCTCGGCGGCAGAGAGCCCGCAAGCCCGCCGTCACGCGCTTGCCATGAAACTGGGGCTGCTCGACCAGCCCATCACGCCCGCAGTGCTCGATCCGCTGCTCGCGGCCTGGCACGAGCTGAAGGCGAGGACCGGCGCACTCACCGTGGTGCGATCGTCCGCGCTGGTCGAGGATCGTTTCGGATCCAGCTTCGCCGGTCAGTTTGAGAGCTTTCTCGGAATCGAGAGCGAAGCGGACTTCATCACCGCGATCCGCTCCTGCTGGGGCGCGCTGTGGGCCACGCGCGCTCTGCGCTACATGGCCACGCACGATATCGATCCCGCCGATACCGCGATGGGCGTGCTGGTGCAGCCGCTGGTTTCGGCCCGCGCGTCGGGCGGCGGCCTGAGTCAATCCGCCGACGGCAACATGATCCTGAGCGCCACTTGGGGACTTGGCTCCGCCATCGCGCAAGGCGAAGTGACGCCCGACCGCTACGAGCTGTCGCGCGACGGTAAGCTCCTGAGCGTTACGCCGGGCCGCAAGGACCATCAAGTCGGATGCATTCATCGCGCCGAGCCCGCTGCCGAAATCGTCCCGCGCGCGCTGATCGCCGAACCCTGTCTCAGCGAGAAGCAAGCCACCGAGCTCGGCCGCTTGTTGCGAAGAGTGGAAGAATTGATGGGCATGCCGGTCGAAATCGAATGGGCCATGGACGATTGCGGATTCCAACTGCTCCAGGCCCGCCCGCTGCACCTCGAGGTCAGCCGCGGCGCCCGATGCCGTCTGGCTCAACCGTCCGCGATCTGAATGGCCATGCCGCGGGCGTCGGCTGGGGCGACGGGACGCGCGTGCGTCATTCATTGTGAGTGCGAACTTTCGCGCGTCGCGCCGGGCGATGTTTTGGTGACCAAAGTCGCGGGCCCGGCCTTGAGCCATATCCTGACGCGCGTCGCCGGCGTGGTCGCCGAGCGCGGCGGCAGCACTTCCCACATGGCGTCGCTGGCGCGCGAACGTGGCATTCCGATGGTGCTGGGAGTGCTCGACGCCACTCAGCGCATTCCCGATGGCTCGACGGTGGCCGTGGATGGCGTCGCGGGCGTGGTGCGCTGGATGAGCTAATGCGCCCGCTGGTGGCTGTTTCCGACTCGGTTTTTCCCAACCTGGACCCGACCCGTGCAGTGCTGGCCAAGATGGGCGCGGAAGTCCGTCTGGCGCAGGAGCCCACCCCGGAGGCGATCCTGGAAGTCGCGCGGGACGCCGATGCGTTGCTGACCACCTACGCCAAGATCACCGCCGAGATGATTCCGCAGATGACGCGCTGCCGCATCATCGCCCGCTTCGGAATTGGCGTGGACAATGTGGACATTCCGGCCGCCACGAATGCCGGCATCGTGGTCACGCGCGTCCCCGACTATTGCCTGGACGAAGTCTCCGATCACGCCATGGCGCTGCTGCTGGCGTTGGTGCGCAAGATCCCTTCTTCGAATGCGCGGACGCACGCCGGCCAGTGGGAGATGAAGGCCGTGGTCCCCATTCATCGCCTGCGGGGAACGGTGCTGGGGTTGGTGGCTTTCGGGCAGATTCCGCAGTTGGTGGCTGCCAAAGGCGGAGGCGTTTGGCATGCGTGTGGTGACTTACGATCCCTATGTGCCGCCCGAAGCAGGTGGCAGCGCGCCGGCGTGGAACAGGTGGGGTTTGATGAGCTGGTGGAGATCTCCGACTACATTTCCATCCACACCCCGCTGATGCCGGAGACACATCATCTGTTCAATGCCGATGTCTTCCGCCGCATGAAGCCGACGGCTTACCTGATCAATACGGCGCGCGGCCCCATCGTCGACGAAGCGGCGCTCGCGCTCGCGCTCGACCAAGGCCAACTGGCCGGGGCGGCGCTGGACGTGATGGAACAGGAACCGCCCACCGGCTCGCCGCTATTGGGGCGGGACAACGTCATCATCACGCCGCACACCAGTTTTTATTCGGAAGAGTCTCTGTTAGATTTGCAGACCAAGGCCGCCGAAGAAGTGGTTCGCGTGTTGAGCGGTGAAGCGCCTCGAAATCCCGTCAACCCCGAAATCTCGAAATCCGCTCAAGCAATCAAAACGCAATAAACTTTGGAGGAACGCACCATGTCACAAGAACCCTGGAAAACCGATCAAATGGTTTGTCAGCCCGTGGAACTTCGACGAGCGCCGTCCGCGACCAGTTCCATTTCCCCAAGCAGATCAAGATCCACGACATCACCCTGCGCGATGGCGAGCAGCAGACCGGCGTCATCTTCACCAAGGACGACAAGATCCGGATCGCCGAAGGCCTGGCGGAAGCCGGCGTGCATCGCATCGAAGCCGGGATGCCGGTGGTGTCGCCCAGCGACACTGTCGGCGATCAAAGAAATCGTCAAGCGAAACCTGGGGCCGCAGATCTTTGCGTTCTCGCGATGCATGGTGGATGACGTGAAGCGCGCCGTCGATTGCGGCGTCTCCGGCATCGTGATGGAGGTGCCTTCCAGCCAGCACATCATTCAATACGCCTATCAATGGCCGCTGGAAAGGGCCATCGAACTGTCGATCGAATCCACCGCCTACGCCCACTCGCAAGGGTTGGAGGTGGTGTTCTTTCCCATCGACTTCACCGCGCCGAAATGAAGTGGGTGCTCGACCTGATCCTGCGCGTGGCCAATGAAGGGCACATGGATGCGCTGGCGCTGGTGGATACATTCGGCGTGGTCTCGCCGCATGCCATGCAATACCTGGTGCGGCAAGTGAAGGCGCGCATCAGCAAGCGCCTCGAAGCGCACTTCCACATGGATTTCGGAATGGGCGTCGCCAACACCATCATGGCGGTCGCCGAGGGCGTGGAGGTGATCCATTCCACCGTGCTCGGGATTGGGCGAACGCGCCGGCAATACTCCCATGGAAGAAACCGTCATGGCGCTTCTCACGCTGTATGGTGTCGATGTCGGCATGAAATACGACAAGCTCTACAGCCTGGCGCGCCTGGTGCAGGAACTGTCGGGCCATGCCGTGCCGAGCAACCGGCCGGTGGTGGGCGAGCACTTGTTCCAGATCGAGTCCGGCATCATCGCCAGTTGGTTGCAGAACTGCGGCGCGGACCATCCCACCGAGCTGTTCCCGTATCCACTGGGATGTAGTGGGCCAGCCGCCGGCGAAAGTGGTGCTGGGCAAAGGCAGCGGCATCGATTCCATCAAGGCGGCCTTGAAAGGCATCGGCGTCGAGTTCACCGAAGATGAGGCGATGCAGGTAGTCGTCGCGGTGAAGCAGTTCTCGCTCGAGCACAAGCGCCTTCTGACTGACGCGGAATTCCGCACAATCGTGGCGCGCACGCTTCCCCATCGGGCTAGCCAGGAAGCGCACACAACGGCCTGATGCTTCTCGATGACTGGCTGACCGCCATCAATCACCACGACGTGACGGCGCTTGCCGCGCTCATGGCGGCGGATCATGTGTTCGTGGACTCGCTCGGCAATCGGGTGGAAGGCGCAAAATCCATGGAGGCCGGGTGGCGTGGTTATTTCAAGATGTGTCCGGACTACTGGGTTCGAGCAGACCACGTAATGGCTGAAGGTGACATCATACTGCTTGCCGGCGAAGCGGGCGGCACTATCGACGGCCTGTCGTGGCGCATTCCGGCCGCTTGGAAGGCGGTGATCCGCGACGGCCACGTTTCCGAGTGGCGCGTGTTCGCGGATAACAAGCCAGTCTACGATATCCTGGCAAGGCGGAGGTAGCTTCGATTCGATAGTCGCCCACCGGCGGCGAAGACCGCCGGCGTTACGTAGCGCTGGCGATCCTGTCGCCGGCACCGGACGCCGGTGGCAGAAACGGGTGAAAGAACCGCCGGGTTGCGAGAGCTCCTGGTGTCACGCTGCTGAACTCCCGGAATTCCGCGATCATGTGCGACTGGTCGGTGTAGCCCAGTTCGACCGCCACCTGAGCCCAATCCACTTCACCCCTTACATGCGCCAACGCCGCGCGGAACCGGACCAGCCGGCAATACAGTTTGGGACTCACCCCCACAGTCTCGCGAAACACCCTTGTCAGACGTTGACGCGAAACTCCGGCTGTGTCGGCCAATGACTGTACCGTCAACCGGCCTCGCCGGCGAAGGACGTGAGCTGCCAGCCCCGGCACATCCAAGGCAGAATTTGGAGTTCGTGCACTTGACAGATTTCTAAGCAGTGCCCTTTCCAGGCGATCCACCCGCTCCGCCTCACTATTGCCCTCGCTGATTTCGGAACCGGCCGTCCCCCAAAGATCCTCGAGCGCCACGACCCTGTCGGTAAGCTCGCAAGCTGGGACGCGAGTGAAGAGCGGCGCCCGAGCCCCCCGGAAGTAGACTCCCACCATCTCCATACCCGAATCGGTCGAAGCCGGGAGAACCGCGGTCATTGGTCCGACCGCCTCACCGTGCTGCCTTCCCACCGCGAACACCATCGAAACGTGACCATCTGCGAATACCGCCGGGCAAAACGCGTGAACACGGTCTCGACGGGTGATGTGGCGGCCGGCTGGATCGCAATCTGATGATGCCGTGCATGAGAAAAATGCGCTGACATGTTCCTGCAAAGCCTCGCAGGGCGCGAACTCGCGGTAGTGCGCAACGGGTTCCATTTTTCCTATAGTCCTACATTTGGCCGCATCTATACTCGGTTCATGGCAACGATTCCAGACACGATACTGGCCCTGGAAAAAGCGGCGCTCGATCGCTGGGGCAAAGGGGATCCCTCGGGTTACCTCGAGCTATACGCGCCCGATGTGAGCTACTTCGATCCGGCCGTGGCCGGGCGCATCGACGGGCTCGACGCGATGCAGCAATACTATGCTCCGTTCACGGGAAAGATTTCGGTCGATCGCTTTGAGTACCTGAATCCGCATGTCAAGGTAAACGGCGACATCGCGATCTTGACATACAACCTCATCTCGCACGGGCGCGGGGCTGAGGGTGCTCCGGCAGTCAGGACCCGCTGGAACGTCACCGAGGTCTACGAGCCTCTGGGCGGCGATTGGAAGATCGTCCACTCGTCACTTCTCATACACCGAGCGCCCGTGACGGTGCGGGCCGGCTCAGCCATAGCCACAACGTCGTCCCCACCAGCGGCATAATCGCCACTAACCCGAAGATGGCGGCGTACCGTTGTTGATCGAACCAACGCCCCAGCAGCGGCAGCAGCATCGCCGCCACCGCGGACCATGCGCCGGAAGCCGTGCCGCCTGCCAGTGCCGTGCGCTCTCGGGGGTACGCGCGCGCGCCGGTCCGCAGGGCCAGCATCTGGAACCCGCCAGTGATGAACATCGACCAAAAGAACAGCAGCAGGACGATGGCGCGCGAGTCAGTCCACGGCACTGCTGCGACCGGGATCGCGGAAATAGCCAGCACCAGAAACATCCGTATGGGGCGCTCCTGGTTGGCGGCGAAGCGGTCGGCGGCCCAGCCCCAGAAGAAGTAGCCGAGTTCCCACCCGAGCGGCGGGATCCACAGCACCTTGCCCAGATCGGCCTCGGTGAACCCGACCACGCGATTGAGATACAGAGGGCTTAGGTACAAGATCGGGCCAATGGCGATCGCTCCCAGCGCGTAGCTGGTCACCAACGCCCAGAAGCGGCGCTCGAAGGGATTCGGCCATGCCATTCTCTGCTGCTTGCGCTCGGGCCGCGGCAGATAGGGCGGGCGAGCGACTGCGCTCCACATGACGAGCCACGCAACGCCCAGCGCTCCGGAGAACAGGAATGCCGCTCTCCAGCCGAACCGCAGCGCAATCGGCACCACCACCAGCGGAGCGACGATCGCGCCGAGCGATCCGCCGCTGTACGAGATCGCGATGCCCCGTGCGTGGCGGTCGGGGGGTAGCGAGTCCATCGATGCGCGCAGTCCACCTGGAAACGTCGCGCCTTCCCCGAGGCCGAGCAGCGCGCGCACTGCGGCGAACCCCAGGAATCCGGCCATCCACGCGTGCGATGCCGATGCCACCGTCCAGATCGCCACAGCCGCCAGCATCCCGATCCGCATGCCCGCGAAATCCAGGATCGATCCCCACAGCGGATTCGCGATCATGTAGGCCACGGAAAACGCCGAGACAACTTCCGCGTAACTCTGCGCTGTGAGGCCCGTGTCTTTGAGAATCATGGGCGAGAGCACGGCCAGGATTTGCCGGTCCACATAGGAAAGCCACGAGCAAAGCATCATGGCTACACTGGCGGTCCACACGCGCCAGTCCGTCGCCGGGAGGCGCGCAACAACGCCGGCGGAGACGCCCGCGCCGCGGCTCAGAGACATAGGTTTCGATGCTACCATAGCAGTCCGCGGCGAAGGACCGCTCCCTGCGGTCACGGCTCAGTAAGGCGCGCGGAAAAAGCGAGCGTTCGCCCGAAACGGCGCCTCAGTGAGCGGTGTGTTACTGAGCCGTGACCGCAGGGAGCGGTTTCTCTGCCTCAGTTAAAACATGAGCACAAACGTCGGCGTAGTGGGGCTGGGGATCATGGGCGGAGCGTTCGCCGCACACCTGGTGGATGCGGGCGTCCCCACATTGGGATATGACCTGCTCCCAGCCAATATGGATGCGTTGGACGCCTGTGGAGGCCACAGCCGGCCGTCGGCACGCGCCTTGGCGCTCGAAGCGGATGTCATCATCACTTCATTGCCTCACGAGGAGGCGCTCGAAGCAGCGCTATTTGCGGATGAGGGAGTTGCCTCTGCCGGCCGCCGCGGTCTGCTGGTGATCGAAACCAGTACGCTCGCGCTGGCCGCTAAGGAGAGTGCCCGCGCCAGGCTCGCCCAGGCCGGAATGAACATGCTGGATGCGCCCATCAGCGGCACCGGCCCCCAAGTGAAAACCAAAGATATTACCATCTTCGCCAGTGGTGAGCGCGCCGATTTCGAGCGTGCGCGCGCCCTGCTCTCGCATTTTGCCAAGTCGGTACGATACGTTGGCAGCTTCGGCGCCGGGTCGAAGGTCAAATACATTGCGAACCTGCTAGTCGCGGTGCATACCCTTGCGGCGGCAGAGGCACTGGTCTTGGGTGAGAAGGCCGGAATCGACCCGGCCGAACTACTCGACCTGCTGACCAAGAGCGCGGCCAGCTCGCGCATGCTGGAGCTGCGAGGACCAAGCATGGCCGCCGGGACGTTCACCACGCCGATGATGAAGGTGGATGTCTTCCAAAAGGATCTGGACATTATCGCGGATTTCGCAAGGCACTCCGGGTGCCCGGTACCGCTGTTCGACGCGAGTGTTCCTTTCTTCACAGCGGCCGCGGCACAAGGCATGGGCGGCTACGACACGGCGGCGGTGATTTCGATTCTTCGTCGAATGGCGGAAACGAAGTGAGATATACTCTCGACTCATGAAGGATTCACGTAATCGCGAAGGTCTCAGCCGCAGATCTCTGCTGGGCGCGGCGGCAGCGACGCTCACGGGCGCGATCGGCGCGCGAGCCCAGGTCACCGGGCTCGTACCCGGCGGCGGCACTCCTCCCTTCCGCCTGGCTCTTGGGGCGGCCACCGCTCTCGACAAGAAGTCGCACATCCACAACATGGAAATCATCTCCCACCTATCCGGCTCCACCATCAGCGGCGGTGAGCCGCTGATGGCCATGTGGGCCAAGGGCAAGCAGCGCCTGCTGCCCGCGGGCGGAGGCTTCGTCGACGTCAGCGAACCCAAGAATCCGGTGGTGATGAACAAAGGCGTGATTCGCGGAAACGGCGCCGTGGTCTACAACACCAAGCTCAAGAAGTGGATCATGATGTGCACCGCCGCCACGCCGCTCACCTCGGCCACGCCCGAATTTCCGCACGGGCAATACGACAAGGAATTGCGCGACCGCGTGGTCAATTACAAGGGCCTGCGCGGCATCCGCAACTACGACATCACCGATCCCACCAAGCCCGATCTGCTTCAGGAATACAACACCGGCGAAAAAGGCAACGGCACGCACCACAATTTTTACGACGGCGGAAAGTACGCCTATCTCGATTGCGGCTGGGACGATCAGTTGCGCCTGGAGAATCACCAGCGCCCCTACAGCAACGCCATCATGATCGTGGACATGTCCGATCCCGCCAACGTGAAGGAGGTTTCCCGCTGGTGGGTTCCCGGACAGCGACTCGGCGAGGAAGAAGAGTACAAGAAATACATCTTCGCCGGCGACCACACCTCCTGGACCGGAAATCACGGCGCGATCAGCGTGCCCAAACGCGTGGAAGACGGCGGCAAGATCGGCTACGGCGGCTTCGGCGCGTTCGGAATGTACGTGATGGATTTGACCGACATCACCAAGCCCAAGCCCTACGGCAAAGTGCAGTACGAATTCAACACGCTCGGCACCATTCCGTTCCACACCTGTTATCCGTTGACTCGCGACGCGCTCATCCGCGCTGCAGAACTAATCGTCGCGTGCACGAAGCGCTCGAAGCGGATTGCCGCGAGGAGTATCACACGCCCTACATGATCGACGTGAAGGATCCGCAAAATCCCAAGATCATCGGCTTCTTCCCGCGGCCCGCGGCGCCGCCCGATGCTCCCTACACCGACTTCTGCTTCGCGCGCGGCCGCTTCGGTTCGCACAATACGCAATGCTGGCTTGCGCCCGGCACGTCCCGGCCGGAAATCATGGCGATCGCGTGGTTCAATGCCGGCGTCCGCGTTTTCGATATTTCCAACCCGACCGCGCCGAAGGAAGTCGCGTGGTTCGTCCCGCCGCACGAAGGCGAAATCAACGACTACGAAAGCTGGTGGCGCGGCATCGACGGAAAACGTTTTCGTCGAGTGGGATCGAAACCTGATCTGGATCGGGACGCACGAAGGGAGCTACTGCCTGTCCTGCCCCGCGCTCGGCAAGCCCGTGCTGGAACCGCGCAAGGTGGAGAAGTGGTCGGTGCCGCACTGCAATGTGGGATGGGACGACCAGACTGCGCACGCGGTTTACTTCGGAGCATCGCTGAGCCAGATGGCGTAGGCTTGCCGCACCGGCGACAAGGATCGCCGGCGTTACGTGCGCATGATAAGCCATTTCGCATGACGCTATCAATAGAGTCAGTAGCTTGCGAGCACGAGTGGCGCGACGTGCGCATTTCGCAAGGAGGCTACGCCACAATCGGCGTGACTTCGGCACCGACGGTGCGGCGGCTGGCGCATCCTGCATCGGCAGGTTCGAGCGGCGGATTCCGTCGTAGGAGTAGAGCGCGCCGGCCACCGCGCCGGCCGTCGGAACCAGGCCAATTTCGCCCGCGCCTTTCGCTCCGTAGCCGCCCACTTCGTCGGGAACTTCAATCAGGATCACGTCGATCTGCGGCGTGTCCTTGGCCTTCAGGATGCCGCAGTCGCGCAGCAGCAGGGATCCGGCCGCGCGTCGGTGCAGGTGAAATTTTCGGAGAGCGCATAGCCGAGTCCCATGTGCACGCCGCCTTCGATCTGTCCGGCGCAAGCCTTCGGGTTGATGGCGCGGCCGACGTCGTGAGCCGCCACGACGCGCTCCATCCGCCCGTCGTCGTCGAGAATCACCACTTGCGTGGCGTAGCTGAAGGTCATGTGCGTGGTCGGATTCTTCAGCGCTTCGGGCGTGCCCGGCCGGGTGGTGAAGTTGCAGACGTAGTCGCCCGCTGTATTCGCGGCCGACCAGTTCTTCGAGCGGCGATTTCTTCAAGATCGGCGGCCAGTTGCTGGCCGGCGCGCTGCGCCGCGGCGCAACTGAGCGTGGTGGCGCGCGACGCCCACGTCTCGCCGCACTTCGCGCCGAGCTCCTTGTCCCAGCGCACGGTCATGATCTCCGGGGACAGGCCCGTTTCTTCGCACACGGCCTGCCGCATGGTGGTGAAGACGCCCTGGCCCATTTCCGTGTAGCCGGTGAGGATCTCCAGCCGGCCGCCTTCCACCACGCGGATCACGGCGTGGCCGCTATCGATGGTGCCGTTTCCGATGCCGGTGCTCTTGATGCCGCAGCCGATGCCGGCATATTTCGCGCTCTTGTAAATGTCCTTCACGGCTTCCAGCGTCTGCCGGATGCCGCGACGCTCTCGCGCATGATCTGGCCGGTGGCGAAGGCGTCGCCGGGATTCAGAATGTTGCGCTCGCGGATGTCGTAGCCATCGACGCCCACTCTTTCCGCGAGCAGGTCCATGATGCCTTCCATCGCGAACTGCGCCTGGTTGCTGCCGAAGCCGCGCATGGCGCCGCTGGTCGGATTGTTGGTGAATACGGCCTTGGCCTCGACGTCCACATTCGGCACGCGGTAGGGGCCGCAGGAATGGCAGGCCGCGCGCAGCAAGCACTTGCCGCCCGTGCCCGCGTAGCCTCCCGTATCGCCCACGATGCGCACGCGCACCGCGAGCAAGTGGCCTTCGGCGTCCGCGCCCACTGTGTACTTCAGCGTCATGGGATGGCGCTTGGGGTGGAGCTGCGTGGATTGCTTGCGCGTGAGAACCGTCTTCACCGGGCGGCCCAGCAGAAACGCCGCCAGCGCCGTTTGCGCCTGAATCGAGAGCTCTTCCTTTGCGCCGAAAGCGCCGCCGCTGGCAGCCAGCGCGATTTCCACATCTTCCACCGGCAGGTTCAAGACCTTGGCGATCTGGCTCTTGATCGAACGTGGAGCCCTGGCTCTGCGACTATGCACCTTGATGCCGTTGCCCTGCGGCATCGCCAGGCAGGCTTCCGGCTCGAGAAACGCCGGATCGACCGGCTGCGTGGCGAAGGTCTGCTCGATGACGTGCGCCGACGCCGGCCAGCGCCGCGTCCACATCGCCGCGCGAAAACGCGGTGGTGTCCAGCAAGTTCGGGTGCACATGCAAATTGCCGGGCGCATGCACCTGCGGCGCGTCGGGCTCCATCGCGGCGAACGGATCGGTCACCGGGTCGATAGACTTCGTAATCGACCTCGACTTTGTCGGCGGCCTGGCGCGCGTGGAACGCGGTGTCCGCAACCACCAGGCAGAGCAAATCTCCGACGCAGCAGGTGGTTTCGCCGACGGCCACAAAGATCGGCAAGTCGGGAATTGCCAGACCCGTGCCGCGCTGTCCGGGAACATCGGCCGCGGTGAAAATTCTCACCACGCCCGGCATGGCCAGAGCGTCAGCGGTGTCGAATGGCCAGAACTTTGGCCCGCGGGTGCGCGCTCAGCGCCGGTGCCGCGTGCAGCATGCCCGGGACGCGCATGTCGTCGACGAAGGGCCTCTCACCGAGCGCCTGCTCGAAGCCGCGATAGCGCGACAGGGAGTGGCCGATCGCCGTTTGCGTGCTTGCCATTCGGGCTGCAGAGCGCCGCGGGTTCTATCCGAAATCTTCGCCGAAATAGGAATGGCGGCGCGGTTCAGTGCGCGGCAGGTGCTTGCCGTTCTTCCAGGCTTCGCCGGCGGTTTGAATGGCGTCGATAATTCGCGCGTAGCCGGTGCAGCGGCAGAGATGGCCGGCGAGCGCCTGCGCGACGGCCTCGCGATCATCGGTGCGCCCTTGTCTCAACCATGGAAGATGCGCGGACCACGAATCCCGGGAATGCAGAAGCCGCACTGCACTCCGCCTTCGAGCACGAAGGCTTCGCCCAACACGCGGCGCATGTCTTCCGGGATGCCTTCGAGCGTGACAACGTCGTGGCCTTCCATCTGTTCCGGCTTGCGCAGGCAAGCCAGCACCGGCCGGCCGTCCACCAGAACCGCGCAGCAGCCGCAAGCTGCCTTCGGGGGCGCAGCCGTTCTTGGGGGAAACGATGCCGCACTCCTCGCGCAAGACTTCGAGGAAGTGCATCCCCGGCTCGTAGGAGACAGTGGCCGGTTGGCCATTCAGGGTAAAGTGGGTTGTCGTGCGCACGGCCTCTTGGACACGAGCGTATCAGTGGCCGTGTCGGAGTGTCAATTGTGGGGCAGCCCACCGGCGGCAAAGACCGCCGGCGTTACGGGCGCAACTTGCGAATGAGGTCCACTACGAACTCGCCGCAGTACTGGCCGGCGACGCGCTCGAAGGTGGGGTGGCTGTACTCGGAATCCGAGATCATCCGGATCGCCAGGAACCGCCTGCGCAAACCGATCGCCGCGCCGTGTGCAAATGCGCTCTCCATGTCTTCGGAATCGGTGCCGTACTTGGCGCGGATATTGGCGATCATGTCAATTTCGCGATTGATCTGAAACGCCGATCCGATCGTTCCCCGGACGACGCGGCCACGAGGATTCTTAATCGCCGCGGCGGTCTCCATGGTTTGTGCATCGCCGCTGAACGCAGGGAACGAAGCCACCTGCTTGCCGTCCAGTCGCAGGCGATGAGGATCGGGTTTCCAGCGCGCGGGTTGGATACCGGATCCCGCATTCGTATGCTCCGAGGAATAGGCACTGTAATCAACGGTTCGTTCGCCAATCACGATGTCCCACAACCCTAGCGCTGGGTTATGCGCTCCGGCCGTGCCCTGATTGATGATCAGCATCGGTTTGTAGCGTTCGATTCCCAGGACAGTTGCGGCGACCGCGTTGATTGGGCCGACTTCCGTCCGCGAAACTACCACTCGTTTCGAGCCGATTTGTCCTTCCCAGAAGGTCCATGCCGAAAGCTGCGTTATTCGCGGGCCTTCCAGTGCGGCAAGAAGGGGTTGTATTTCCGCATCGATCGCACCTTGTACCAACACCGCTACCGGGTCGCTGGTTGCCGCGATTGCGCACCCGCCGCCCAAAGCGCTCAGGAAGGTTCGACGAAGCATCATCCCAACAGTCTAGGACGGCTCGCGTCAGGCGGGCAAAGACTTGCCCTTGGTTTCTACTCCGAGGGGCAATAGCAGAAGTCCAACTGCGAAGGCGACGGCGGTCAGGGCCACCGGAGTTCCGAGAGTCTGGAAGTGCCGGATTCCGGCGCCCACCAGAAAGGTGAGACCCGCGCCCGCAAAGCGTCCGATGTTGGTGCAGAAGGCAAACGCGCTGACGCGGCATTCGGTTCCGTATTGTTCCGGAAGCCAGAACGAATACACGACGAAATTCGCGCCGCCCACTCCCAGGAAGAAGGTACACACCATGAACCAGCCGAGCGCGCCGGTCCCCATGTAGAACACGTAGCCGAATGTCAGCGGCAGAAAGACCAGCATCAAGGCGAAGAAAATCGCCAGCGTGGCCCGGCGATCCAAGCGGCGAATTACTAGCGGCGTGAGCACGGCCCCGATAATCGTACCGATCCCCAAGATCGCGGTCGCATAAGAGGCCAGCCGGGCGCCATTCATTGCCGTTTTGCCGCTCTGGTCAGCCAGATAAGTCACCGCCGACGGCACATACACCGACCCCGCCCACAAGCCGACAATGGATGCGATTAAGTAAAGCGAGTTGAGGATGGTGCGGCGGCGATACTGCCCCGAGAACAGCTTCAGAAAGGCCCGGTGCATGGTTAGTTGCTCCCCGAGTTCCGCGCGTTTTGTCTTCCAGCGAACCGGCTCGTGGACCCGTGTATACAGGAAGGCCACCAGCAATGCGGGGCATCCACCCAGTACGAACATCCACCTCCAGCCGAACTGGCTGCCCACAAAGTAGTTGGCGAAGGCGGCTAGCAGGAGGCCGAAATAATACCCGGTGTGCATCATGCACGCGCCCCAGGTGCGGCGTTCTTCCGGCCACGATTCGGAAACGAGCGAAGCTCCGATGGACCACTCTCCGCCGATGCCTATGCCGGCGAGGAACCGAAAGATGGCAAGCGACCAGACACCCTGGGACAAGGCTGCCAGCAAGGTGAAGACCGAAAACCAGACGATGGTCAACATCAGGGTGCGTGCGCGGCCGAAGCGGTCGGCAACCGGTCCCCAGACCAAGGCGGTCCCCCACCCGATCATGAAGAGAGCGAACAGCAGCCCGCCGTAAAAGCCGACGTTGGCGGTGGTGGCGGGAATTCCGGACTTGGGCAAAACATCACGCAAGGCGGGGACCAGCACGAGCGAGAGGATGAACGAGTCCATCCCGTCCATGGTCCAGCCTCCCCAGGCGGCCCAGAACGCGCGCTTCTGATCGCGGGTGAGACGGGTGGTGGACATCGCAGCTTGAGCCATTGGTCCTGTGCGCAACGAGGTGGTTCGATTAGATCACCGGCCGGGCAGGGAAAGCAACCGGCGATGTATAGTGAAGTCTCCATGAAAGCGATGGTGCTCAACGCTCCCGGCGAGTTGGCGCTCGGCAAAGTCACCACTCCGGCCGGCCGCGCGGGCGAGGTGCTGGTGCGTATCACGCACAGCGGGCTCTGCGGGACGGATCTGAAAATCTACAACGGAGCTATCCCGGTGAGGTACCCGCGGATCATGGGCCACGAAATCGCCGGCGAAGTTGTGGAGAGCGCAGAGACCGGCGGCATACGTGCGGGCGACCGGGTGGTGATCGATCCCGTGGTGTTCTGCGGCGCGTGTTTCCATTGCCGCAGCGGCCAGACGAACCTGTGTCCCCACGGCAGCCTGATCGGGCGCGATACGGATGGCGGCTTTGCTGAGTATGCAGCCGTGCCGGCAAGTCATGTCTTCCGGTTGCCGAAGGCGATCGACAGCCGGACGGCGCCGCTGATTCAAGTGGCCACCACCTGTTTGCATGGACAGCGGCGGACACCGTTGTTCGTGGGCGAATCGGTGGCGGTGGTGGGGCTCGGAGTCTCCGGCCAGCTTCACGTCCAACTGGCCAAGGCGCGGGGAGCCGGCACCGTAATCGGAATCAGCCGCAGCCCGTTCAAGCGCGAAATGGCGAAGGCCATGGGCGCAGACTTTGCGATCGAGTCCGGGCCGGCGGCGGTGCGCAACGTCTGGGACGCAACCGGCGGACGCGGCGCGGATCTGGTGATCGAATCGACTGGCGTGATGGCGTCGCTGGCGGAAGCCATCCGCATGGCCCGGGTCGGCGGCCACCTGCTGCTGTTTGGTATCTCCAGCGCCAAAGAGGGCGCGCTGCCGTTCTACGATCTGTACTTTAAGGAACTTACTTTGACCAATGCCCGCGCCGCCAAGGGTGAGGATTTTCCGGCCATGATCGACCTGTTGGAACAGGGCGCTGTGCGGTTAGAGCCACTGGTCACGCACCGAATGGCGCTGGGTGAGTTGGAAGCAGCACTGGGTATGGTGGAGGACAGCGCCGATGAGCGTCTGAAAATCATCCTCGATCACGCGTGATTGCGGAACAGAACTGCACCGGCGGCCGAGACCGCCGGCGTTACGTAGCGCTGGCGGTCCTTGCCGCCGGTGCCGTAAGTCAGTAGAGTCATTGACACGTCTGAGAAACGGGTGATATATTGGCCCGGACCTTAGAGGTGCGCCAATGAAAAGTAAGTTGTTGATCTTCTTAGCCGTAACGGCCGGCCTTGTCCTGGCCCATCACGGGCAGGCCGGATACAACACGACGGCGCCGGTCACCGTCAAAGGAACGGTCGTCGATTTCCAGTTTGTGAATCCGCATTGCATCGTCTCTATCGATGCGAAAGATGAGAAGGGCGAGATGCAGAAATGGCAAGGTGAACTTACCAGCCCGAATCATCTGCTTCGCGCCGGCTGGAGCGCCACTTCGCTGAAGCCAGGAGACCAGATCACCATTACCGGCTTTCGCGCTAAGAGCGGAGCTAACTCACTCTGGATCACCAAGACCGTGGTAAACGGAGAAGAGCTCACAACGGCTGCTGGCAATTAGCCCGGCTACGAAGGCCGCGTGCGGGAGGAATTTCAAATGCGATATCGCTCAATGGCGTCGATACTTGCGCTGGCGGCCATGCTCGTGGCTCCGGCCATACTGTTCGCCCAGCAGCCTGCCAAACCGGACCTGACCGGAGTCTGGAACGTGCAGGGAGGCCCCACTGCACGCTACTTGTCTTATACCTTCAGCAAGGACGAACCCTCGATGACGCCATGGGCCGAGGAGCGGTTCAAGGCTAGCAAGCCTTCGTTCGGACCGCGCGCGGTGGAGGATTCGAACGATCCTGTGAATCCTACGACCATTAGCGCCACCGGATGTTTCCCGCCCGGAGTGCCGCGCATCTTCCTGCAGCCGTTCCCCATGGAAATCGTCCAGACACCCGGCCGCGTGATGATGATCTTTGAGTTCGGTCACTATATCCGCCAGATCTTCACCGACGGCCGTCCGCACAACACCGCGCTGGGCGCCACCTGGATGGGCGATTCGATCGGTAAGTGGGAAGGCGACACGCTGGTGGTGGATACGATCGGCTTCAACGACAAGACCTGGCTCGACCGCGGCGGTCATCCGCACAGCGAAGCGCTGCACGTGGTGGAGCGCATCCGGCGCGTGGATGAGAAAACCATGCAGAACGACATCACCGTCGAAGATCCCAAAGCCTACACCAAGCCGTGGGGAGGACAGATCCGGTTCGCCTTGCATCCCACCTGGAACATCACGGAAATGATCTGCGAAGACAACGTGAACTTCGACGTATTCCTGAAAAACGAAGCCAAGCCCCAAAAGTAACTGACGGAGGCCGTATGAAGAGTCTGATGTGGGCGCCGTTGCTGGCGCTCGCGTTCGTTCTTGCCACCGGAGCGCAGGCTCCTTCCAACGCGCGCCCTACGTGGGCGTTTCTCGTGCCGGACAAAGAACAGCCGCCCGCTCAGGAGTCGAGCGCCATGATCCACATATCCGGCAGCGCGAAAGGGTACACGGCCGCGGAGATCGATGATCTCTCCAACCCGCCGGACTGGTTTCCCGACGAGCATGGCCTGCTGCCGCGAGTCGTGCAGGGAGGGAGTGGCTCGAGCGTGCTGGCCTGCGGAGCCTGCCATCTCATGAGCGGGCAGGGCCACCCCGAATCGGCCGATATCGCCGGGATGCCGGTGGAGTATCTGGTACGCCAGATGGCGGACTTCAAGAACGGAACGCGGAAAGACCCGGCGCGCATGAACGCTATCGGAAAGGTGACGTCGGCCGAGGATTCGCGCACAGCCGCGGAGTGGTTTGCGGCCTTGAAGCCCACCGCGTGGGTTAAGGTGCAGGAGAGCGCGAGCGTGCCGAAGAGTTACGTAGCCGCCAAGGGACGAATGCGGTTGCCGCTGCCGGCGGGTGGGACGGAGCCGCTCGGAAACCGCATCGTGGAATTGCCGCAAGACGCGCAAAGGGCCACCAGCCGCGATCCGCATTCCGGATTTGTGGCGTATGTACCTCCGGGGAGTATTGCGAAAGGTCAGAAGCTGGCGACTACCGGCGGGGCGGGGAAGACAATTGCCTGCACTATCTGTCACGGCGACTCGTTGAAGGGTCTGGGCGACGTGCCGCGCATCGCAGGGCTGCATCCTATCTACATCGTGCGGCAGCTCTATCAATTCCAGGGCAACGACTATAGCGGGACCTCGGCGGCGCTGATGAAGAAAGTGGTGGCCAATTTGAACGAGGACGATATGCTGGCGATCGCGGCGTACGCGGCGTCGTTGGAGCCCTAGGGGAGAGAACAAGAAAAACCGGACACAGGCCGGGAGGCCTGTGCTACTACGTCTCTCCGACCAAGTGCTGGGCGGACCAATCGGCGAGCACATTGGGGCGCATGGCCCTGGGACCGCCGGCATTCGAGGCCTGCGCGTGGCCGGTGCCTTCCACCATCTCGCGCTTGGAATTTACGGCGGCATGAAATAGGCGGAGGGCTCCCTGCGGGTCCATGATGCGGTCGTCTTTGCTGTAGCCGATCAGCATCTGGGACTTGATATTCTGCGCTTTTCCTTCGAGGGTGTAGTCGGCGAGCTTCTTGCGCGCGTCGGCCAGATCCCGGGCGCCAATGATCCACCGAAGCCGTTCTTGAATGGGCGGGTAGTAATCGAAAAGGTCCGGCTGCAGACTGTAGGAGCCGCTGCTCATGACGGCGGTCTTAATCCTCGGCTCGCCACTGGCGGCGCGGGGGACTCCGTAGCCTCCCATGCTGATGGCTTGCATGCCGATGCGATCGGAATCTACGTCGGGGCGCGTCGCCAGATAGTCGATCACGGCCTTGGCGATTCGCTCCGTGTCCGGTGGAAGGTGCAGATCTTTCAAACGCAGCGCGCCGCCCTGACCGGGGAAGTCCATCGCCAGATACGCCATGCCGCGGGACACATAGGCCCCACCGTTTTGAATGGTCGCCTCCGCCATAGTGTCCGCGCCCTGGAATGCGATCATCGCCGGGAAGCGCCGTCCCGCAGGGCCGTTCGGTTTTCGAAAATACCCGTCGAGAGTCTGGCCGTCGTACTTGACTTGGATTCGCTCAAAAGGCGGCCGCACTAACTCCCAGGCTTTGTCGAATGTTTCCCGCATTTTCTTGTAACTGGGAAGCATCCGCGGTTCAGTCACCGGCTGCGGCCAGCAAGCTTCCCGGTAAAAGTTCGAGGCCCGAAGGAAATACTCATTGGCGGTGACCTTCAGCCCTTGCTTGGCGAATCTCTCCGCCAACTGTTCGTTTCTCTCAGCTACCCGCAGCCACTCGGTAATCCAAGATTCCAGATTGAACGGCTTCAGGCGCTGTGCTACCTCGAGTTGATCGGGGTCGCTGGTGTAAGTGGTGGCAGACAGGCGAATCTCCAGTTGCCCGCCGCCAGGCAGGCCTTTGCCGGGATATAGCTCCTCTTCCGCGCGTCCGCCCACTGTGCCCAGCGTCCCACCGTCGGGGCCGGCGTCTTGGGCGCGCGCAGTTGAAGTTACTAGATGCGAAAGTGGAGATACCCCTGCGGAGACCAGGCCTAATTGCAGCATGCCTCGCCGGCTTAGCTTCGAGAATGGAGCCATAAGTCTTCCCTCCTGTCTGCCAGACAGATTCATAGCAACATTACGCCGCGCTTCTGCTCGAGTCAAGCTTGCTTGGCGGTTCGGTTGGTGATATCGTACCGGGACACAAGCTAGCCAGGAGGGAATGATGCGTCGGCATTTTGCAGTAGTTATGACCATCGCCGTGGTTTTCGTGATGGGATTTGTGGCGGGCAATCGGGTCTTACCGGTCCAAGGCAAAGAGAAACCCGGCCTCGGTTTCGCGGCGGTTCCGGGACAAGTCGGCGGACAGGACGTCTTCGGCGGCTATGAGGTGGTGAAGGACTGGCCGAAGAATATCAGCACCGTGGCGGGAAATGAGAAGTGGACCTGGGGCGCGGGCCAGAGCGTGTACGCGGAGAGCCCCAACCGGGTTTTCCTGATTTTCCGCGGTGAGCTTCCGAACATTCGCCGCCCCGAGACCAAGCTGATTCCCGAGTTCGGGCCGAGTTTGCAATTCCCGATCGGCCGGCTGCCCTGGCGCGATGCCACGGTCGCGGCGCTGCCGGGAGCGGGAGGCACCGGCCAGGACCCCGACGATGGGCCAAAGCTATGGAAGGGCACGTTGGGTGTCGACGCGAAGTGGGAACACTGCATGACGGTAGTGGATGCCAACGGCAACATCATCGAGCAGTGGACCCAGTGGGACAAGATTTTTAAGAGGCCGCACTATGTCGCCATCAATCCATACGATGCGGAAAAGCACGTGTGGGTGGTCGACGATCATATGCATGCCATCTACAAGTTCTCGCACGATGGCAAGCAACTGGTGCAGACCATTGGCACGCCCACTGTGAAGGGGGCGGACGGCACGCACTTCAACCGGCCGACATTCCTGGCGTGGCTGCCGGACAGCACGCTATTCGTGGCGGATGGATACAACGGAACGCGCGTTGCGAAATTCGACAAGGATGGCAAGTTCCTGATGGATTGGGGTCAGAAGGGCACACCTCCGAACGACAAGCGACCCGGTTACTTCAACAACGTACACGGCATTGCGGTCGATCCGCAGACGCGGCACGTGTTCGTCAATGATCGGGGCAACCATCGGATTCAGGTCTTCGATGACAACGGAAAGTTTCTGTACGAGTGGAGCATGGGCGAGGAGCCATCGGACATTCACCTGATCTATATCGGCGCCGATCGCAACCTGTGGGCCTACGACCGCGGGAGTTCCAAGATGCTGAAGTATGACCTGGAGGGACACTTCCTGTACTCCTGGGGAACGTGGGGCGATTTTCCCGGCGGCTTCTGGGGCGTACACGGTTTCAGCGTGGACCAGGAAGGCAATTTCTATGTGGCGGAAGTCGACAACGGCCGGGTACAAAAGTTTCGTCCCCGGCAGAATGCGAACACCGCGTTCTTACTGGGCAAGCCGGTTTATGCGGCGTGGAAGTAAGTCGGGTTTGTTCACTTAGTGCGGACAGATACTGTTGACTGAAAACCTGACACAGGCCGGGAGGCCTGTGCTACGTAGCCTGTGTCAGGTTTTGATTGCGTCAGTGGCGCGCTAGCTGAGTTCATCTTGTATTCATGTTCGTGAATTTAGCTTGACATTGCATTGAAGCGATGATAGCTAATATCAAGCGGTGAAAGCAGCCTGTAACTTTTAGTCTCCCAGCTTGCCTTCACCATCGCCAAGAGGGGGTTTTCCCATGTCGGCTGTAACCCACGGCAACTGTCTCACGGGGTGTCTGAGCGCCAGGAAGTCTGTTCTGATTCTAGGTGCATGGTTTTCATTGATTCTTGCTTCGCCCTTATTCGCCCAGGCCAACCTGGGGCGCTTGTCAGGAAATGTGCGTGACCAATCCGGAGGCGCCATCGTGGGCGCCGCGGTCTCCGTCGTTGATGCGGATCGCGGTCCTGAGCGCAACGTGGTCACCGATGATGCCGGTGGCTATGTATTGCCAGGTCTGTTGCCCGGAAGAAAGACCATCCATGCTGAGTTCCAGGGCTTCAAAGCGTTTGAGCAAGCCAACATCGTCTTGGAAGTGGGACAAGACGCTCGCGTGGATGTCACACTCCAGCCCGGCGCCGTGAATGAGACCATCCGGGTGTCGGAAGCCGCTCCCCTGTTGGATACCACTAGCGCGGAACTGGGCGGAACGATCCAGAACCAGGCCATCAACGACCTGCCATTGAACGGGCGAAACTTCGAAAACCTATTGGACCTCCGTCCGGGCGTGACGAAGTATCCCGGCAACTCCGGATGGACGCAGAGCACTAACGGCCTTCGCCCTCACGATAATTTCTTCATGGTCGATGGAATCAACAGCAACGACCCCTGGATGGCGCAGAGCGTCATGAATGCGGTGATGGCGGCCGGCGACGCGGGAACGATCCTTCCGATCGATGCGATTGATGAATTCCGGACGCAGCAGAATACCCGAGCGGAGTACGGCTGGAAACCCGGCGCAATTGTCAACGTAGGCGTCAAGTCCGGCACCAACTCGTATCACGGCACGGGCTACGCTTATGGACGCGACGGCTCCTGGGACGCCATCAACTACTTCCAACCGCCGGGGGCTCCTGTGGCTTCGGTCGAGCTAGAGCAGTTTGGCGGCAGCGTGGGCGGCCCCATTCGGAAAGATAAGCTGTTCTTCTTCGTAAATTTCGAACAACAGCGATATAGCGTCGGCAATCCGGTTCAGCACGACGTTCCCATTACTGCGGCGGGCGCCGGGCCGGCAGCACAGAACCTGATTGGCGCCTGTAACCTAGCCCGCGCGGCGGGGACGCTAACGGCTCTCAGTGCACAACTGGCGGGGCTGAGCACGAGTTGTGCGCCGCAATCGAACTATCCGGGGCTGTTTCCGGTTAATCCGGGACCAACAACGCAGTTCAACACTTCCGTAGCGAGCCAGAATAACATCAATTCGGGACTGGCGAAGGTAGACTATCACCTTAACTCGAAACACACCATTAGCGGCATGTATTTCATCAGCCCGGGAAACGGTACCTTTGTCGATAACCCGACATTCCAAATCGCCGCACCTTGGCTTACTGATCAATACGCGCGCTCCCAGGTAGCCTCCGGAAACTGGCTGTGGACGCCTACTTCCACCATGGTAAATTCGTTCCGCTTTGGCTACTCGCACTACTACCAGACATTTGCAAGCGGCGACGCCTCTCAGAACCCAGCCAATTACTCCTACAACGGCAGCACGTATCACTTCTACACCGGCCAGACCGATCCGGCCTACTACGGGCTACCGGCGATAACCATCCGGGGTGGCTACTCGTTCATCTTAGGGGCAAGTTGGCCGAAAACCGTTGGCCCCGATGGAGTCTGGCAGATTTCCGATAGTATCTCGGTCTTACGCGGCAACCACTCGCTCAAGTTCGGCGGCGAGATCCTGATCAATCAAAGCACGAACAACGTTACTGCCAACGCAAAAGGCCCTCTGGGGTTCGTTGGCCTGCAAAACTTCTTCAGCGGCAATATGAACCGGGCGGTATTCACGGCCGGCGACTTCCTGCGCCACCTGCAAAATGAAGGTTACGGGCTTTTTGTGCAGGATGACTGGCGCGTCACTCGGACCTTCACAGTGAACCTGGGGGTGCGGTATGAGCTGAACACGGTCTTCACCGAACGCAATAACCTGATCGGTAACTTCGACCCGAAGCTGGGCTTGGTTCAAGCCGGAAAACAGATCGGTACCGTGTTCAATGGAGATCACAACAACTTCGCACCGCGCATCGGACTGGCTTGGGATATCGGCGGCAATGGCAAGACCGTAGTGCGCGCCGGCGCCGGCATTTATTTCGAGCAGGGCAGCTACGATTCGTTCATGGCGATCGGCAACCTTCTCGGGCTGCGAACTGTTCCCACGGGAGTGAATCTGTATACTAACGGCAATCCCACGCCATCCACCGCGGGAGGCACGATCAACCTCGGAGCCATCAATTTCGCTGGCGCGCTCGGATCGTCGACGACGCCGGGAACCATAAAGTACAATTGGGCGAACAACGGCCCGAACACTCCCATCTATAGCGCCGCGCCTGCATGCGGCGATGGGACGGTCACCTTATCCTCGGGCTTGACGCCCCAACCGTGTGTTGTGCTTGGGGCGGACCGCAATCTGCGCACGCCTTATGTCAGTACCTGGAACATCGGAATCCAGCGTGCGTTGACCAATAACTTATCGCTCGATGTAGGTTATGTGGGGAACCACGCCACCAAGTTAATGGGACTGACCGACCTGAACCAGCCGCAGTTAGTGGGTGGCTTCAGCCCGGGATGGGGAAATCCGACCAATCCCAACTCCCCGGCCGGCCAATGTCTGGCCAGCGCTCCGGCTTACGATAACTGCAACTCCGACGGCGGCGCGGAACAGGCGGCACGGCCCTTTAACGCTAAGTTTCCCTACCTCAGCTACATCTACTGGCTGTCCAACAACAATTTTTCGAACTATAACGGCTTGCAGATGTCGCTGACCCAGCGCACTATGCATGGTCTTTCTTTTGTCGCAGGCTATACGTTCGCTCACTCTTTGTCCCAATCGCCCGACAATTGGAGCTTTTTGAATCCCATCGATAGCAACCACGTCAGGAATCTGTACGGCAGCAGCGCCTTCGATATCCGGCACCACTTCACGTTCTCGGCCACCTACGCCATTCCAGGCATCAAGTCGCCGGGACAACTCCTCCAGGGATGGTCGATCAATTCCATTTTGAATCTGCAAAGCAGCGCGCCGTGGGGTGTCAACGACTTCACCACCGATTTCAGCGGGACCAACGAAATCAATAACGCCGCTACCAACGGGGAGCAATGGGATTTCTTCGGCAGTCCCTCCGACTTCAAGACCACCAAGTCCATGTTCAATACTAACGATGGCGCGGGTGGAATTCCGTATTTCGCGGGTACTTCCAATTCGGCGTGCCTCTCAAAAGCGCAGTCCATGGGCCCGCTGGCTGTTGCATCGCTCACCAATCTTGGCTGCTACGCGCAGGGTAGATCGATTCTGATTCCGCCAGCTTTCGGCAGCTACGGCACCACGGGTCCCAATATTTTCCGCGGGTTCCCCTTTTACAACTTGGATTTCTCCGTTACCAAGTCGATGAAATTCAAGGAGCGCGTGACTGCCCAGTTCCGCGCCGAGTTCTTCAATGTTTTCAACCACCCGAATATCTCCAACGTGTTCGGAGGTCCGGGCGGCGACAACACGTACACCGATCCTTCGGGGGATGCCGGAGCGAGCTTCGGTTTCCGTCCGCAGACGCCGGACGTCACCAGTTCCAACCCGGTGCTGGGCTCGGGCGGCGCGCGTGCGATCCAGTTGGGGTTGAAGATCCTGTTCTAGAGCAGCCGTAAGGACCAACCGCACCGGCGGCAAGGACCGCCGGCGTTACATAGCGCTGGCGGTCCTTGCCGCCGGTGCGGTTGAGTCAAGATCCTGTTCACTAAATGTGGGTTTCTGCAAGCCGCGCGGTTCCTCCGTCAAGTAGCGTAAGATGAGCAGAACCGAGGACCGCCATGCACCACGTATCCAAGATCGACCCGGCTTCCGCCCAGGCTCCGGGGCCCTACCAGAAGCGCAGTATCGGGTTCCGCCGTGCTACCTACGTGGATCGGACCGTGGGCTCGGTGCACATGGGAGTGGGCATCTGTTTTCTGGAGCCGAATGGCGTCATTGAACCGCATCTCCACTCGTTTGAAGAGAGCTTCTACATCCTGGAAGGCACCGTCCTGGTCCGCATCGGCGAGAAGGATTACGCGCTCAGCCCAGGCCATTTCGGATTGATCGGCACGGGCGTCCCGCATGCATGGCGAAACATCGGCGATCGGCCGGTTCGCTGGCTGGAGATGCAGGCGCCCCAACCGCGTCCCCTGGATTACGGCCGCGATACCTTCTTTGTGGACGGCGATATTCCCCGCCAGGCGGCGCCGCCCGATCGCCAGGACACGGTGGTAGGCCACTTCGACGAATCGCAACTGCCGAGCCCGGGCGGCCCCTCGCAGATGGAAGGCTTCAACCCCACCACCGGCGTCGCCATCAAGATGTTCGTCGACCGCTCGTTCGGCGCGATCCACCAATCGCTGTTCCTGATCCAGTACCTGGCCGGGGCGAAAATCGATACGCACGACCACACCTTTGAAGAGTCCTACTTCATCGTCAGCGGGCGTGTGCAGGCCACGGCCGATGGCAAGGCGTACGACTTAGGGCCTGGCGATGTGATCTGGACGAGCGTGGGCTGCATCCACAGTTTCGCCAACACAGGCGCCGAGCCGGTGCGCTGGATCGAAACGCAGGCGCCCCTGCCGCCGGCTAAAGAGGTGTTCCGCTTCGAGCGCGATTGGGCAAAGTTTGACACGGTTTCCGTTTGAAATCTCCAGGAGGATAGCAAGTTGGCCAACGAGAAGACTCAAGCCGCCGAAGTGAACTCCGCGGTGCGCACCCGGCCCTTCACCGGGCAGGAATACATGGAGAGCCTGCGGGACGGGCGCGAGATCTGGATCTATGGCGAACGGGTGAAGGACGTGACCACCCACCCTGCCTTTCGCAATACGGTGCGTATGATGGCCCGTTTGTACGATGCGCTGCACGATCAGCGCAAGAGCACGCTCTGCACCGAGACTGATACCGGCAGCGGCGGCTACACCCACAAGTTCTACCGCGCCACCCGCACCGCTGAAGAGCTGGTGGGCGCGCGGGATGCGATCGCCGAATGGGCGCGTGTGACTTACGGCTGGATGGGCCGCAGCCCCGACTACAAAGCGGCGTTTCTGGCCACGCTGGGCGCTAACTCGGAATTCTACACTCCGTTTCAGGAGAGCGCTAAGCGTTGGTACAAGAAGGTGCAGGAAGAAGTCACTTTCGTCAACCACGCCATCGTCAATCCTCCGGTAGACCGCAATAAGGATCTGTCTGAGGTGCGGGATGTCTACATGCACGTGGAGAAGGAGACCGACGGCGGCCTGATCGTGAGCGGCGCCAAGGTGGTGGCGACCACATCCACACTGACGCATTACAACTTCATCGCCAACAACGGCGCGCTGCCGATCAAGACCAAGGATTTCGCGTTCGTCTGCATTGTGCCCACCGATGCGCCCGGTCTCAAACTCTTCTGCCGGCCGTCCTATGAGATGGGCGCGGCCGCCACGGGCAGTCCGTTCGATTACCCGCTGTCCAGCCGCGTTGACGAGAACGACTCCATCATCGTCTTCGACAAAGTGTTTGTGCCGTGGGAGAACGTGTTCGCTTACGGAGATATCGATAAGGTCAACAACTTCTTCCCGCGCTCCGGATTCCTGCCGCGTTTCATGTTCCAGGGCTGCACGCGCCTGGCGGTCAAACTCGATTTCATCGCGGGATTGCTACTCAAGGGAGTGGAAGCAACCGGCGCCAAGGATTTCCGCGGCGTGCAAGCGCAGGTGGGCGAAGTCCTGGCGTGGCGGAACCTGTTCTGGGGGCTGACCGATGCCATGGCCCGCACCACCACGCCGTGGACGCCCGGCTACGTGCTGCCCAATCTCGATTACGGTTTGGCGTACCGCGTGGCCTCGAATCTGATCTATCCGCGCCTGAAGGAGATCATCGAAAACGTTCTGGCGAGCGCGCTGATTTACCTCCCATCGCATGCGGCCGATTTTAAGAATCCGGCGATTCGCCCGTATCTAGATCAATTCGTGCGCGGCTCCAATGGCTATGAAGCCGTCGATCGTGTCAAACTAATGAAGCTGATGTGGGACGCGATGGGCACGGAATTCGGCGGGCGCCACGAACTGTACGAGCGCAACTACTTCGGCAATCACGAAAGTATTCGCTTCGAGGTTTTGATGGTGGCCGATTTGATGGGCCAGTCCGCGAAATACAAGGGTTTCGCGGAGCAGTGTATGGCCGAATATGATCTGGACGGCTGGACGGTGCCGGATCTGATCAACCCGGATGATGTGAACCTCGTTACGAAGAACCTTGGGAAGTCGGCGGGCAGCGACAAATGGTAGGGCGGTCCGCCATACCGCCTGAGGAGACGTCCGATCGATAGCACTCCGTTCGACACGCGTCAGTTCCGTAACGCGCTAGGGCGATTCGCCAGCGGCGTTACGGTGATCACCGCGGAACACGAGGGCCACCCGCATGGCATGACGGCCAATGCGTTTGTCTCGGTTTCGCTCGATCCACCGCTGGTCCTGGTGTCGCTGGACAATCGCTCGAACATGCACCGCATCCTGCCTGGGATCGGCCGGTACGGTATCAGCGTGCTGGCTGAGGATCAGGAGAAGTTGAGCAACCATTTTGCGGGGCGCACCATCGAGGGGCTTCACATTCGCTTTGTCACGCGGTTGGATATTCCTTTGCTGGAAGGCGCGGTGGCTTACTTCGTAGTCCAATTAATCGATGCCCACCCCGCCGGCGACCACACGCTCTACATCGGCCGGGTAGAGCACTTCGAAGCGCGCGACGACCGGCCGCTGCTCTTCTACGCGGGAAAGTATAACCAGCTGCACCCGGGAAAAGTAAAGCCGCCGCAATGGCCGGAAGACGAATTCTCGCTGTTCTCGATCGGCGGCTTCGACCCGCCGATTAAGTAGGTGGAAGTGCACCGGCGGCAAGGACCGCCGGCGTTACTCATATCTCAGTGCCACCACCGGATCGACTTTCGTGGCCCGGCGCGCCGGGACGTAGCAGGCTAACAGCCCGACGCAAGTGAGGATGCCGGCCACGCTCGAAATCGTGAGCGGGTCCCATGCACCGACGCCGAATAACAGCGTTGCCAGCAGACGAGTTAAACCTAGCGCGCCCAGGAAACCAATTGCGAGCCCGGTTACCGTCATCCAGATTCCACGGCGCAGGATCAGGCCGAGCAAGTTCCCGCGGCTGGCTCCTAAAGCCGCGCGGACACCGATTTCGCCGGTGCGCTGCACCACCGAGTAGGAGATCACACCATAGATCCCCACCGCCGAGAGCAGCAGTGCAATTCCGGCGAACACTGCCAGCAACACCGATCGCAGCCGATCGGCACCCATGGATTCGGACTTGATCTGCTCCAGCGTTTTGACGTCGGTGAGCGCCTGTTCTTTGTTGACGTCATACACGGCCTTGCGAATTGCCTTCTCCAGCCGTGAAGGGTCGATCGCCGCGCGCACTACCAAGCCACCGAAGTACACCGGGCTCTGTTCGGTGGTGACATACATGCCAGAGCTTTCGATCTTGGCGTCGAAGTTGGTAACCCGTTCGTCAGCCACAATGCCAACAACTTCCCAGCCGATCTCCGGCCCTAACTTAGTTTTTCCGGGAACAATCTGCTGCACCAGGATGCGCTTGCCGATGGGGTCCTGATTCGGGAAATACTTCCGCACCATGGTTTCATTTACGACGGCAACCGGAGGAGCACCGACCAGGTCACGGTCGCTCAGGCCGCGGCCTCTTCGCAGGCGCATCCCGACCGCTCGGAAGTAAGACGGGGTCACCATTTTGAAGAAGCAGACCTGGCGATTGGCGCGGTCGACTGTTGGCCGGTCGGCGATTTGAAACGGCATGCCATACCCCCAGCCTTGCATCGGCAAGGCCGAGCTAAACGCGACATCGCGCACGCCGGGCAGCGACTGGAGATTGCCCACGACCTGGCGCAAATACGCGCCGAGTTGAACGGGGTCGGGGTATATCTTATCCGAGAGCGGCAGTCTGGCAGTGATGACGTTGGTGGCATCGAAGCCGGTGTCCGCTTGCTGCATTTGGAAGAAGCTTCGGATCAACAAGCCCGCCCCCGTGAGCAGCACGAATGCCAGGGCGACCTCCGCCACCACCAGGGCGCCGCGAAGTTTGTGGCGCGTGCTTCCGATCGTGCCTCGTGCGCCTTCTTTGAGCGACACTACGAGGTCCGTCTTAGTAGCCCCCAATGCCGGGGCCAAACCAAAGAGGATGCCCGTCAGCGCGGAGATCGCGAGCGCGAACAATAGCACTCGGCCGTCCATCGCCACGTTCACTTCCTGCGGCAACGAATATGGCGGAAGCGCCGCCTTAAGCGCGGCTAACGTGGCGTATCCCACGCCCAGGCCGAGCAGGCCGCCGGCCAGCGAAAGCAGCACATTCTCGGTGAGAAACTGGCGGACCAGGCGCGGCCGTCCGGCGCCCAATGCGGAACGCACGGCGACTTCGCGTGCCCTGGCGGCGCCGCGCGACAACGTCAAGTTGGCAATGTTCGAGCAGCCGATCAGGAGGACCATGCCGACCGCCGCCAGCAGCACATACAGAGACAGGCGCAGATCGGAATCCACGATGATATCGGCGAAGCGGTCCACCACCACGCCCCAACCTTTATTGGAATCCGGGTAGTCCTGGGCAATCCGGGCGCCGATTGCATCCATCTGCGCGCGTGCTTTCTCCAGGGTGACACCGCGTTTCAGTTTGGCGACGGAGCCGATCCAATGGAAATTGCGCGTCATGTTTGAGGGTTGGAAAGCCAGTGGCATCCAGATCTGGTCGAAGGACCGGTCGAACGCGCTTCCCGCCGGCAGAATGCCGATGACAGTATGAGGCTCGCCATCCAGCCGGATCGTCCGGCCAACCAGTTTCGGGTCCGCGCCGAATTGCGACGCCCAGAGCAGATGGCTGAGCACGGCCACGCGTTCCTTGCCGAGTTGATCTTCGTCCGCGGCAAAAGTGCGCCCGAGCATCGGCTTTATGCCGAAGATATCGAAATAATGCGCTGAGACGAGGGCGCTTCGCAATTGCACAGGCTCTCCGGAGCCGGTCAGCGTGACCTGCCCTCCGGACTGCGCTGCCATGTAGTCGAAGACAGTATTCTGCCGCTGCCAATCCAGAAACGTCAGGGTCGAAATTCCGTTTCTAGGAAAGCCCGGCGGCTTCTCCAACACGCGCACAATGCGCTCGGCGTCGGGATAGGGCAGCGGTTTCAGCAGAGCTCCGTCCACTAAGCTGAAGATCGCCGTGTTGGCGCCGATCCCAATGGCCAGCGTAAGCAGGGAGACAATGGTGAATCCCGGGCTTTTCGCTAGTGTCCGATAGGCGTATTGCAGATCTCTCAGCAGGCCGTTCATGAACACCCCTCTCGCCTGAGGTTGGAGGGTTAGACGAAAGAACGCGGGAAAAGTTCCTTACTGGATGGGCCTGGCTATTCGCGCACGTCTTCTGGCGTGACCCCTTCGGTCACAAAATCCGTCAAACGCTGCAAGGCCGACAGGTAACCTTCATGCGCCGTAACCTGGACACGCTTGGCTTGCGCGCGTGCGAGTGAGCCGTCGGTGGTTCCGGCGGCATCGTGCGCAATCCTCGACAGGCGGTCATACTCGTTCAACGCTCCGTCAAACCTGCGGCGGGCTTCCAGCAGATCGGTTTGCAGGCGCGCATAGATCTCTTTGTGGCGCGTGCGCGTGGAGAGGGCGGCTCGGCATGCGTGCATTTGCACATGCTTCCAATACTGGCCGCGGGCGCGTGCCAGACCCACATACGCTTCTTCCCGATCGATTCGTGCGCGGTTGTAATCCGGGTCGCCCGGCTGCACTCCGGCCAGCAGACGCTCCTGTACCGTGTGGAATGAGCGGAGGGCATCCGTGTACGCGTCGAGCAGCCGTATTGCCGCGGTGCATTCCATGGGAGTGCCCGATTCAGCGTACCACAACGGGCACCCGGCCAAGCAGCCATTTCGGCCGATTGACATCGCTCACTACAGGCGAAATAATGTACCATCGAACCGGGTATACGCCCGGGAGGGCTGGCCGGGATACCGGCTGGTTGGAGGGAACGCCGATCCATGCGAAATCGGTTGAGTAATTTGAAGATAGCCGGAGTTGTGACGGTCGCCACGTTGGCTCTTGCCGCCACCCCGGCAGTGGCCCAGGGGCAGGCTTACAAGGCGCCGCGCACGGCCGATGGCAAGCCAAACCTGAACGGAATCTGGCAGGCGATGAATACTGCCAATTGGGACATACGGCCCCACGCCGCGGCCATGGGACCATTGCCCATGCTGGGAGCGGAATTCTCCATTCCCGGAGGACTCGGCGTGATCGACGGTGACGACCTGCCGTATCTGCCGGCAGCCGCCGCCAAACAGAAAGAGAACTTCGCCAACCGGCTGAAGCTCGACCCCGAGGTCAAGTGCTATCTGCCGGGCGTGCCGCGCGCCACCTATATGCCCTTCCCGTTCCAGATTGTGCAGTCGGCCAAGACCATCATGCTGGTCTACGAATACGCCGGAGGAGTTCGCACCGTCGACATGGAGAAGGTGACCAAGGCGCCCGCCGATAGCTGGATGGGATGGTCCGTCGGACACTGGGAGGGCGACACGCTGGTGGTGGACGTCACCAGCCTGAACGACTCGACCTGGTTCGACCGCGCCGGCAATTTTCATAGCGATGCCCTGCACGTGGTGGAGCGCTATACGCCGCGCAGCGCCGACACTCTGATGTACGAGGCCACGGTGGAAGATCCGAAAACTTTTTCCCGTCCGTTCAAGATCACCATGCCGCTCTACCGGCACGTGGAAAAGAACGCGCAGCTGTTGGAATATAAGTGTCCCGAGTTTGCCGAAGAAGTTCTGTATGGGCCGCTACGCAAGAAGCCCAATAACAACTGAAACGGTCAAGGGAAGGTTCTATGATGACCCATCGACGTATTTCCATGGTGGTGATGGCGGCCCTGATTGTGCTGCTCGCGGCCGGTTCGGCTTCCGCTCAAGCCCTGGCTGCCGCGAAGGCTACCGGCAACGCGCAGGCATGGACGCCGCCGCGCACGGCTGACGGCGTGCCCGATCTCCAGGGATTTTGGACGAACGCCACGTCCATTCCGTTGGAGCGTCCCAAAGGGCTCGGCGCGAAAGAGTTCTACACCGATGAAGAGGCCGCACAGCGCGCGAAGAAGGCGGACGAGGCAGGCCGAACAAGCGTCTAGGCGGGCGTCAGACAGAACCGGGTACCGTCGCCGACGTCCATTACGATCTGGGACAGTATGGTTTAGCGCGGGCACAGTCGAAAACCGCGATGAGCACGCGAACTTCATTAATCACTGGCCCGGACGGTCAAATTCCACCACTGCTGCCCGAAGCACAGAAGCGCCAGGCGGAACGTGCGGCTGCCAACCGAGGGCACCAGTGGGACGGTCCTGAGAATCGCGGTTTGAGCGAGCGCTGCATCCTGTGGCCAAACGAGGGCCCGCCCATGCTTCCGGTCGGCTACAACAGCAATCTGCAGATTGTGCAGGGCCCCGGATACGTGGCCATCATGCAGGAGATGATCCACGACGTGCGCGTCATCCCTACCGACGGCCGGCCGCACGCTCCCGCGAGCATTCGCCAGTGGATGGGCGATTCACGAGGCCATTGGGAAGGCAACACCCTGGTGGTCGACACCACCAATTTCACCAACCGCACCGCATTCCGGGGATCGAGCGAGAAACTCCACGTGGTTGAGCGCTTCACCCGCAGCGCCGATGACTCCATTACTTATCAGTTCACCGTGGACGATCCCACCACATGGTCGAAGCCGTGGTCGGCGGAGATTCCAATCACGAAGAGCGCGGGCCCCGTGTATGAGTACGCCTGCCAGGAAGGGAACTACGGCATGGCGAATATTTTAAGCGGCGCGCGAGCCACGGAGCGCGAGGCGGCCGCGAAGAAGACATCCAACTGAGCCGGCCAGGAAGAATCCCCATGCGAAGGAATCTATTAGTTGCGGTGGCGAGCGTCTTTCTGGTTCTGGCGGCAGCGCCATTGTGGGCGCATCATGCGTTCGCCCAGGAGTTCGACGAGAAGAAGCCGATTACCCTGCGGGGAACGGTTACCAAGTGGGAACTGATCAATCCTCATTCGTGGATCCACATCGATGTCAAAGGCACGGATGGCAAGGTGATCAATTGGATGGTGGAAGGCGGCAGCCCGAACAACCTGTTCCGTTTGGGCTTCACTAAGGATTCTTTGCCGCCGGGGACCGAGATTGTGGTCGATGGGTATCAGGCCAAGGATGGTGCGAATCGCGCTGTCGGCAAGGATCTCACGTTCCCCGATGGCAAGCGGTTGTTCATGGGCGGGTCCGCTCCCGGTTCGCACGGCGAATCGGAGAAATAGCGATCGAGATAGGAGAAATCGGATGCGTACGAAATTAGCGGTTGTGATGGTTGGTGTGGGAATGCTTCTGGCCGCGGTACCCGTGCGAGCGCATCATGCCTTCGCGGCGGAGTTTGATTCGAAGAAGCCGGTCAAGTTGCGCGGCACGGTCACGAAGATGGAGTGGATTAACCCCCATGCTTGGATCCACATCGACGTGAAGAATGCGGACGGTTCGGTCACCAGTTGGATGGTGGAAGGTGGCACACCCAACACCCTGTTCCGGCGTGGCTTGACCAAGGATTCGCTGGTCGAGGGGACCGAGATCGTGGTGGATGGCTACCAGGCGAAAGACGGCTCGAACCGGGCTAATGGTAGAGACATTACCTTCCCAGATGGCCGCAAGCTGTTCCTGGGCAGTGGCAATCCTAGTGAAGGGGCGCCGTCAGAGCCGAAATAGGCTCGAAGCGTACCTTCTGGGCCGGGATTGCCTGCCGCGAGACCTATCGCTTCAGCGGAGCCGGGCGACCGAACTTTGCCTCATCAATCGCAACGTTGGTCTTGATCTCGCTGAGCATGATCGAATCGCGCCCATCCAGCCACGCGTACGTGATGTGGAACGGTAGCTTGATTCCGTTGACGTCGCGATAATCGGCGTAGTCAATCTGCGTGGGGACCCGGCCGATCGGTGAGCTGCTATAACGCAGTTCACGTAAGAGCAGTCCGGTCTGCCGGTCGAAGTATAACGTTACCAGAAGGCCCCGCGGCCCGGTTCCCTGCACCACGTCGACGCGGTGACTCTCTAATTTCACTTCCGATTGCAACGAGGACTGGCTGGACGGCGCCGGTAGATCGGTAATGCCGGTGGGCGGGCCCGTTCTCAGATTCGCTAGAATCTGCTTGATCTGTCCGGGGAACGACAGTTGCGCGTCGAACCTGGCCCCGTCCAGATCACCGCCGTTGACCTGGAACTCCCCGAGCACATTGAGCGGTGTTCGCACCCAACCGGTATGGCCGTCGTAAGTTCGGATCTGGTCTCCGCGGCTCGTTTCTTCCTTAAACAGAATAATCGTGGCCCGCTTGTCCGGAGCTTTCGCGACAATCTCGACGTTTCCCCCGCCCCCGAATCCCCCAAACCCCACGCTAGTTCCCTTGCCGACAAAACTGTTGAGGCCGGCCAGCCGTTGGGCACCGCCGGACGCTTCGATGAATTTGTCGAGAATGGATGCGGCGGGAGGCAGGCCGGGAGTCGATAAGACGACGTCGTCCGCCTCTAAGCTGGGCATGCCGTATATCGTCTCCATGGTCGGCGTCACCAGAGGTACGTCGCGGTTGCGATGGCAGGTCCAACACGTCACCATCTGGCGCCCTCCGAAGTTTTCCTTATTGATGTTGGCGACCATCAGCACCATCCTGCGCGCCGTCCGCTTTCTGGGGGTGTCCGCCGCCCAATCGACCGTGTCCGTGCCGGCCCCGGTATGGCAATCCGAGCAGTCGAACTGAAGGGCGGCGGTCATGATTCCCATCGTCTGCATGAAATCGTCCACGGTAATCCCCTTGAGCGCCTGGACGTTCTTGAAAACCTGTTCCGCCAGAAGGGGTTTCTCTGGTGACGCGGGCTGGGCGGCCGCTAACCCGGCGCCGATCACCCCGGCAACTGTAATTCCCGCGCCTAGGAATATCGCTCGCCTTGATGATGACGTCATTTGTAGTGCTACCCCTTTCAAGAAAAAAGCCAACGTGTATGTTATCGTTCGGTTCTCTGCTGCGCAAGGGCTGAGGAACATACCACATGACCCAGACTCCATCGTGACATGCCGGAATGGCGTCACCCCGTCCGCCCAGCGTACGACCGCATTTGCCGTGTTGCGTTGCTGGTTGGTCTGGGAATGCTTCTGAGCGCGGTGCCTGTGCGAGCGCATCATGCATTCGTCGCGGAGTTCGACGCGAAGAAGTCGGTCAAACTGCGCGGAACGGTCACGAAGATGGAATGGATCAACCCGCATGCTTGGATCCACATCGACGTGAAGGATGCAGACGGCAAAGTCACCAGTTGGATGGTGGAAGGCGGCACGCCCAACACGTTGTTCCGGCGCGATTTCACCAAGGACTCGCTGGCCGCGGGTACTGAAATCGTGGTGGATGGCTACCAGGCCAAGGACGGGTCCAACCGGGCCAATGGCAGGGATATCACCTTTTCGGATGGGAAGAAACTCTTCCTGGGTTCTTCCAGCCCGGACGCGCCGTACCAGGACAAATAACCCATATTGCTTTCGAGCGTTCACGGTTAACTTCCGGATGCTTCAGGAGGCTCCGGAACGTCTTCATTCATGCAGGTTTCCACGCCATGCGGGGCAATTCGGTATATTGTGAATGGTCTCGGCTGCCGATTCCTGGCAGCGGAGTAATAGCAAAAGGAAACGGCGTGTTACAGAAGAACTCGGCACTCGTCATGGACCGCTTGAAGCCGTCCGATGTGGTCTTGGACATCGGAGGCTGGGCGCACCCGTTCAATCGCGCGAATTACGTGATGGACCTGTCGCCGTACGAGACGCGCGGCTTCTACAATCGCACCTTTGCCCGCAATTTCCCCATACCGCCGATTGGTGGAACCGTAGAAGTGTTCACCCGGGAAACCTGGATCCAACGGGACATTTGCGATAAAGCACCCTTTCCGTTTCGCGATAAGGAGCTTGACTACGTCACTTGCTCGCATACCTTGGAAGATATCCGGGATCCCCTATGGATCTGCTCCGAGATGATTCGTATTGCGAAGGCTGGTTATATCGAGGTGCCTGCTCGAATTTGGGAGACCTGCCGGGGGATGGAGCCGGGAATAGCCGGGCTCTCGCATCACCGGTGGCTGATTGACATCAACGGAAATTCGATCCGTTTTCTGCAGAAATTCCACTCGATCCATAATTGGCGCTATTCTCTTCCCAAATCTGTACTTCGGAAGCTGACTGAAGAACGGTCTATGCAATGGCTGTTTTGGGAAGACTCGTTCACGTACTCGGAAGCAGTGCTTTACGGGGAGGAACAGAACCGGGAACTGGAGCGCTTCGTCGACCAGACACGGCCATATTCCCCAATCCTCAAAGCGGCGGACAACGCAAGGGAGGCGCTGGCCTCTTTCTATACCCGTGCCACTAACAAGGCTCGCCGGCTCTTAACCCAGGCTTGACGACTCAGGCCATAGCTTTCTAAAAGCGATTCTCCCTTGACCATGCTCGAAACATTTCCCGCGGTCCGTGAGGCCACTTTGGAGCGTGAGGCGTACAAGACTTGAAGCATATAATGAAGAGATGGCTGAGGCCGTACAAGCTTTACCCGATTCCCTGGCGCACCTGAAAAAGTTGGTGCTCGGTGCTGGGCGAAAGAAAAAACCCGATGCTGTAAACGTGGATATTGTTTCTTCGACGGAGCCGGACATTCGCCACAACCTGAATCGAATGCCTTGGCCGCTTCCCAGCGATTGGTTCGACGAGTGTGATCTTTACGATGTCATCGAACATCTGGAAGACGTCGTCGCGGCTATGGAAGAGATTCATCGCGTCTGCCGGAACGGCGCGGTAGTCCGGATTACGGTCCCGCATTTCTCCAGCGCCAACGCTTTCACCGACCCGACGCATCGGCACTATTTCTCGCGCTTCAGCTTTAACTACTTTACCGGCGAGCACGAATTCTCGTACTATTCAAACCTGCGATTCCGGTCGAGATGCGGTCAAATCGTCTTCGCTATGACGTTTCTGAACAAACTGGTTTATCGGCTCGCCAACCGGTTTCCCGCTGAGTACGAACGGCGCTGGGCCTGGATTTTCCCCGCCTGGTTCCTGTATTTCGAGCTGGAAGTGATTAAGTAGAAAGCCGGGGCCGAGGGCTTCACTTCGTCACTAAGTCGGTGTGAGGCTTCCTGAATCTGCTGATAAAGTGTGTGGCTAAGTCACGCAACGTGTGCCCCAAGGGCGTATCAAGAGTAGGTCGCGCCAAGATGCCGATGTACGCACAACCCACTAACATGCCAGCCAGACCGATTTGGATAATCGTGTGCGGACTCCAAATCTTTACGAGCGCCAGAGAAAGGCCCGCTGTGAGAGCAAAGCGCCAGAACCAGGGCCACAAGGGGCTGACCAGACGGCTCACGGGTACCTCCAGCTCTTTCACCAGCGCGGACAGATTCGCTGGCAGACTGATCAGGCTGACACCGACGATCGAACCGGCGGCCGCACCGATGTAGCCGAACCGGGAACACAGCAACCAGATGGCAGCGGCAGTCACCAAACCATCAACGAAGATGGTAATCGCCAGCCTTCGCTCGTACCCAAAGCAAAACGTGGCATACGTAAAGATCAAATTAAAATGGCGAAGGATTACCTGGATGAGTATCACGCAAGTAAGCGCGAAGCCGCCAAATCGCGCCGGCCCCACCCACCACTTCACAAATCCCTCGTTCACAACCAAGACCACACAGAACAGCAGTCCGCTGATCAGCATCATGCCTTGCGCTAACGAAAGCGTAACTTGGTAGAGCCGATCCTTCGAACTGCCAGCCTTCAGTTCACTTAACCCCGGAACGGCAGCTTGCATCAGAAGTTGGGGCTGATTGCTTAAAACCCCGGCTAATTTTCCGGTGCAGGAATACGGAACGGCCAGAGCGGGGCCCATTACCTTGCCGACAATCAGAACGTCTGATCCTTGCACCAATGCGACGCCGATCTGGCCGGCGCTGACCCAAAAACCGCGGAATAGTTGGGGAATCGCGCTGCCAAGGTTCAGTGGTGGCAGGCGGGACGGAAGTATTCCAGGGTAGTGTCTCCAGAGATGATAGACGCACGCGACACTACTGCATGCCTGCGCCACCACGGACCCAATGGCAAGAGAATAGAGCCCCAGTCCCGCCAGCACCGAAATGATGTTGGCGGCCGTGCTGATTCCCCAACCCACCATGCTGGCGCGCACCACGAATGCCTGCTCCTGGAGTCCTTCCAAAACGGCTGGAAATATCCGGAGCGGAAAGAACACGGTGAACGCCGCCATGACCAGCCCGAGAGGTCCCCGAAGAGCAGTCCATTTCGAGGGCAGAAACATCCAAATCAAGAAAGCCGCCAAGGCGACTATAACGGTTTGACAAAGAACGATCACTGCCGTCTGTCCGATCACGGAAGGCAGGTCCGTCGCGGCCTTCACACTTCCGGCGCGTCCGGTGGCGTAAGCCACGGTTCTGGGTAACAAGGCAATGATGCCGAAATCCGTCAGCATCAAATAACTCAGAACCTGAAGTCCCATCAACCAGAGGCCATAGTCATGCTGCCCCAAATGCCGCAGCAGGAACGGGGTTAGCCATAGGCCGGTTATCAGGAGCATCGCCTGATAACTGTAGGCAAAGACCACTGAGTTGGCAAAACGCTTACTGCGGCTCATCGGGCACGGGGCATAAGTACGAAAGGTTGTAGACTATCCAGTTCTTGGGGCGAAGCGAATTGCTGCAAGGCGGCCGCAGCTGTCAACCGGGTTCGCTTTTGGGTACGACCCCTCCATTGTAACCGCGAGGCGCGCAAAATGCATAAAACCAAACTAACTACTGTCCATCAAATTAACACCCTTATTTTCTGGTACTTAACTGCGCGGCTTCGGTGCGTCGGCAGGACCGGATCCCAGTTTTTTCGTCTCCCTTTTGCGCTCGCATCGGTCGGTCCCCATCTTCTCCGTTCCGCCAGAGGCACCGTCTCTAATCGCGAATATAGCCACAATTTAGTTGGATTAAGTAAGAATTTGGCTTGACCGAGGTATGAATTTGACCTAATATCTTACTGCGGAATTGCGTCCGCCTCGCGCACTTCAACCAGGATTATGGACGTCACGGGCATGATCGCGGAACTCCGGTTGGAGCTGGATCGCATCGAACGGTCGATCCTGCTCCTGGATGGGCTGGCGTGTCCGAATCGAGCGAAGCCGGCTACGCCTCTAAAACATGGCAGGCGATCGCCAGTGCGCTCCACCAGTCGGTCGACCGCTGATATCCCTTCTGGCACGGGCAAGGTAATTTCCATTGTACGGGCGGCCGGCGTTTCGCATGGTAATGCCGGACGCTTCGAGGAACCGACCGAAAACGATCAGGCCCAGAGACTGCGCGAGTTGCGCAGCGAGACCGCGAAGTTCTACAAGGCACTCTCCACTCTGGTTCAAGAATCTGGTGATTGACCTTCCACTCGCTCCGTAAACGGCTCATTATTGAACTCCTACCAACAAGCGACTCTTGATTTTCCGAAGAGGTTCGAAAAGAGCTTCAGGAAGGTCTGAGCACTAGGTTCTCAGGATAGGTACCGTGGTACTGATGGCCACGGGTGAATACCCAGTACTGCTTGCGAAGTAATTCAGAGGAGAAATATACTGGCAGTACCTTCACGCGGCGGACCGGCCAATTCCGGCAGCAAGACAGCCGCTTATGGCAAATCACATGGTGTCGCGGGAGGCGCCCACGCATGCTTGTTTTTCACACAATTCGGTCGGAGGGATCGTGCCCGAAGGAATGAACCCGGCCTTTCTCCTGGATGCGCAAGGTGATTCTACGCACTCGCGGTTTGGCCCCATGCGAATCCTCGTAGCGCACAATGTGCCCCGCGGCCGCAATGGTGGCATGAACCGCATCATGTGTTTTATCCACGACGAGATCGAAGCCGCCGGCCACTCCGTCGAGTATTTTTGTGCGGAGGACGCCGCATGCACCGGCAAATTGGCCAGATTCACTTTTCCCCTCGCCGTGCTTCGCCACGCCGAAGCAGCTCGGCGAGCGGGTAGACCCTACGATGTGATCAACGTTCACGAGCCATCGGGAGCGGCTGTGGCTTGGTGGAAGCGGCGGACCGGCGCCCGCATCGTGGTGACCAGTCATGGCCTGGAAACACGCGGCTGGAAGCTGATGGTCAAGCGGGGTGGGGTTTCGCTGAAATCGAGAATTGTGTTCCCGGCCACTGTGCTTTGGCAGGCCCGGCTGGCGCTGCGGCGGGCCGATCACGTATTCTGCCTGAACTCAGAGGATGCCGGCGTGTTGATGCGCAGCGGCATTCCGGAAAATCGCATCACCCGTATCTTCCCGGCTGCGGATCCGATTTTCGGTCAGGCGACTCATGATTACAACCAGGCAAGGACCATCCTTTTTGCCGGTACCTGGCTTTCTCGCAAAGGGATTCACGAACTAGTGGCGGCCTTCGCTCGCGTGGCGGCGGCACGCCCCGAGATGCGGCTGGCCGTCCTCAATCCAGGCGTGCCGGACGCCACCGTTCTGAGCGATTTCCCGCCTGCACTTCGGGAACAGGTGTCCTGTGTGCGTGCGGCGCCGGAGAAAGGGGTTGCGGATGTCTTCGCCTCCGCCGACATTTATGTTCTGCCCAGCGTTTTTGAGGGCACGCCACTGACTCTTATGGAAGCTATGTGGAGCGGGTTGCCGATTGTGGCGACCGATACCTGCGGCATGCACGATGTTCTGCGCCACGGGGATAACGGCCTTCTGATTCCAGTCGGTGCGCCGGAACGCCTGGCGCAGGAGTTGGAGTGCTTGTTGGAAAATCCCGGGCTGCGAGCGAAACTGGGACACGCCGCACGGGCCGATGCGATTCAACACTACAGCTGGCGAAAATCCGCGCAGCCAGTCCGCGCAGCCTACGAGACTCTGGTGGGGATTCGGTAGCGCCTGATTTGCCTATCGTCCGGGCACCAAGGCGCCGATAATCGCGGGGGCGCGACGGTCATACCCGTCATGCTGTGCTTCGGACTGTGGTGCGTGGGTATTGAGCAGGCCACTGCACAAGCCACCGAGTCCGAGCGTGACTGCCTGGCGCGGCAATGCCAGCCAAAAGAGAAGGCTCGCCGAGATAGGTGTTTGGCACGGAGTGACCACTTGCCGTCTGCGGCGCGCGATGCACCCAGCAGATACGCTAATCGCAATCGATCACTATCCTGACGGAGACCACACCGATGAGGGTCTAAAGATACTCTCGCTTTCAGCTCATCGAGGAAGTGGACTCGCTCACAGTGTTGCGCAAGCGCTGAGTGCGCCGCTGGTAACATGGAGGCGTACCGGCGGTACCTCCCGCCTTGCGTGGATTCCTACCTCAACGATATCCTGAAGTTGGCGCGGCGACGTCGTGGAGTGGGCGTTGACGTGGCGGCAGCAGCATGCCAATTGCGAAAACGCTGGTGTCGCCTGGCATCGAGCCGGCGAATCTGGTAGCGCGTTAGAGTTATCGCACTATCGTCAATTCATGGCCAGGTTGGAGGAAGAATTTGCCGGACTCGAATAGACCACCGGAGACAAGAACGGCGTACGACGATTGGCACGATCACCTGGCCGTAGATCACCTCGCAGAGACGCCATGGCATCGGCTCGTTAAGCAGCACCTGTCGGCGGACCGCGATCTGGTTGGCAAGAGGGTTCTCGAAATCGGCTGTGGCCGGGGCGGATTTGCATGTTGGCTCGCCAGTCAGCAGCCGCCTGCCGGCGAAATCGTAGCTGCGGACTTCTCTCCCGCTGCAGTCCGAAAAGGCAAATTGTTCTCGGCTGAAAGAGGACTTACTCGCATCCGTTGGGAGGTTATGGACATCCAAGCTATCGCCCACGAGAACGAGAGTTTCGACACTGTGATTTCCTGCGAAACCATTGAGCACGTCCCCAACCCGCAGCAGGCGGTGCGCGAACTCAGCCGCATTCTCAAGCCGGGCGGCAGATTGTTCCTGACCACACCCAACTATATGGGCCTTGTGGGGCTTCATCGCATCTACGTAGGCCTCACCGGACGCGTCTACACCGAGGAAGGCCAGCCGATCAACAACTTCATGCTGCTACCGCTCACCCGCAGGATGGTAGTCAGGGCGGGACTCAAGATCAAGAAAATGGATGGAGTCGGCCATTACTTGCCGTTTCCTGGACGTCTCCCGATCGTCTTGGCGGAGTATGGGAAGGCCCGGTTTCTGACTAAGTGGGTAGCATTGCATCCGCTGATCATCGGTGAGAAGCCGGTGAGAGCCGTCGGATAAGTTGTGGCCGATGCTGCAAACAGGGGTCGGCTCGACATGACCGGCAGAGCTGCCGTCAAACCGTAACCGCCCGTAAGCCGACGCTTCGATAGCCAACTATTGGGCGGGAAGTCGTTCCAAATCGCCGGTCGCCGCCAGGGAGCCATCGCTATTCAAAAAGCGGTGGCGCGTGTAAACGTCCAGCCCGCCGTGGAGGTTCACTTTGACGGCTGGGCAGGCGCCGGTCCCGCAGTCCACGGACTGCCACAATTTGTCGTGTGTATCGTAATGGATCTCCAGCACCGCGCCCGTGGCGCCGTAAGCCGGGGTGAGCGGCACGTTGATGGTCTGCAGGCCGTCGGCCGAGCCCGCGGCCTGGCTGATGACCAGCGCCGCCTCCGCGTGCCGCAGCGTGAGCGATTCGCTGGCGGTGCCGGGGGTGAGCGAGGTGATCGTGTCGCCGAAGGCGCCGAGGTTCCAACGCCGCATGGGGCCGCCGGCGTTAGGGAACAGCGAATAGTCGGCGGTGAAGGTGACCGGATCCTCCGAGAGATTCACCATGAGGATGCAACTGCCCCAGGTCCCGGTGTGCGACTGCGCCTCAATTTGAGGGACCGTTCCAGGACCCGGCCCGATGTTGAAATCGGGCGAGCTCAGCAACGGCGACAGTAGACACTGCGCCTCTTTCTGCACGGCCATATTCACGCTGACCACGGCCAGCCAGTCCTCGGGAGACTGGTCTACTTCATTGATGCCCACCTGGACGTTGACGCAGTGGGCGGTCGGCGTGCAGGCTGGGGGCGCGCGTTGAAAGCCGACCGCCTGCTGGTATTGGTAGACGATCGAGCCGACGCCATCTGGCATGATCCAGGGAATGATGTTCATGACGAACGCCTTGCCGCCGGTGGCGGCGATGGCATTGTTGGCGTTCAACAGGTCGCCGCCGGGCGCGTCGGTCCTGCAATCGTTGGTGGTGACATATTTATCGCACTCACCGCCGGGCGCGGCGGTCTGGTACAGGATGGGTTTGTCGGTCGGAAGCAAGTTGATATCGAGCGCTCCATCGGACATCGATAGCCTGGGCCGAAAAATGTCGCGGGCCGCGCGGCTCAGATTTCCGTAGCGGTCGTATCCGTAGAACGTGGCGTTCTGTTCTTCGAAATCGGTAGCGCTCTGGCCGTTGTACCACCCGGCCCATAGAGGGCCTTGTACCGCGCCCGCCTGCTGGCCTCCGCTCATCGGGACCTTCAGCCCGGTGCCGCCGCTCGCGAGCGCGGTAGACCAAACCTGGAAGAAATTGTTATTCCAGCTATCCTGCTGGTTCGTCCAGCCGTTGAAGGTCACGCCTCCATTGTTCGATGCGCTGTAAGTCCCATCGGCCACACCCGGCGAACTCTTCACCGTGAAACTGGATGTGTTCGCATCGATATGATCGAGGCGCCAGTATCCGTTTAAGCCCGGCGTCGTGAAACCGGAGAGCTGCAGAATCGTGCCGCCCACGTTGTCGGAGGGAATCGGGAAGGGCGAGCCATGCAGGATGCAGGTATTCGATGGTTGCCCCGCCGGCGCCCCGCACTGCATGAAGGGCGAGGCAAACGCGGCCCAGCCGATCGCCGCTGGAATGGTGTTGAACGTCCATGCAGCGTAGGAGGATTTGGATGTAATGGTAAGGCCGGGGTCGGTCGCGGCGTTACAGGTTCCATCCGGCACGCCAATGCTGGGCATCTGCCAGGAGATGACATAGGTTCCCCGCGGGTCGTCGTGACCGAGCACGGTGTTGCCGGCCAGCCCGGTGTAAGGGCCGTTCAGGTTCTTGCAGTTGGCCGAGGTTGCCCCCGTGATTTGCAGATTGTTCAGCGTGGTGCCGTTGTTATAGATAAACGTCCACGAGACGAGATTCACCGTGGTTACGCCGCCCGCTGTGACCAGGCTGGTAAGCCCCGCCGCGTGCGATCCGATGGTTGTTCCGCCGATCCCGTTTTGTCCGCTACCAATATCGCCGCGGGGATGCGAAACGTAGCCCCAGCAGGCGTTGATTTCATCGCAGGCCCGCAGGCCGATTGTGAACCCGCTCGTGTCGTTGAGCATCTGGGCAAAGGCCTGCTGCTTGGGAACGTCCAAACTCAGCCGGTATGGTGGATAGCCGGGCGCAATTGAGGTGGCAGTCCCATAACTCAACATCCCGCCCGCGAGAGCGTTCTGGCTTTGGGCGTAGGCGAGCGAATGATAGTTGCTGGCCGGGCCGGTCCAGGCGCTGTACCAGGAACCGAAGGTCGTCCACCCGCTAGCCGTCCATTGCGACTGCATCAGGTCGCCGGCCAAAAACAGCCCGCCCAGGGCCGTGAATGCGGGGCGGACGTACTTAGCGGCGAACGGGTAATTGGTCAACTGCAGGATTTGCCCGCTACCGAATGGCACCAGTGCAGGCACGCTGCAGGCTGGATTGTAGTTGGCGATCAGCCCGCACTTGGATAAGTGCTTGAAAGTGGTGCGGTCGGGCCGCACTTCTCCGTCGATGAGCGTCGAGCGGGAATGCGCATTGTCGACAACAGAGATAATGCAGTGGCCCGTAGCCGATTGCAGCGTGACCACGCCCACCGACGAAACCGTGCAGCGCGCCGCGTCGTTTGATGAGTAGATGAGGGCCGACGCAGTGAGCGCCGTGGTGGATCCGTCGCAATTCAGAATATAGGGCGCGAGGGTGAAGGAGTCCCCGGCAATCCCTGCGATCTTCGAATACTTGGCGCGCAACACGCAAGGAACTGCACCATTGGCAAACGTGAATTCGTTGATGTCCGTGCCGTACAGCGAGCCCCCGAAGCCGCTTGACCAGTAAGGATGTAGGACGGTGAACGAAATCGTGAGCGTTCCGCTGCCCCCTGAGCCCTCCAGGCACGTGCCCGCCGCCGCCAGCGCCGCCGACGAGGCGAAGCAAAAGGTATTAGCCGTCTCGACGACCGTGTAGAGCGTGATGCCGGTCCAGGCCGTGGGGCAGGTGCCCGCACAGGTGGCCGCCTGGCCTTGGGCCAGCGGATAGTCTGTGGACGTGGCGATATTGCCCGAGATTGCGCTGGCGTTGAAGCTCAGCGTGCCGGTGAGGCCTTGGGTTGTGTTGCCTGCGGCTCCCTGCACCAGCGTTTCGATACGGTGGACGCCGTCGAGGAAGTACTTCGTGTTGAAGGTCTTCACTCCGAATTGCCCCGAGTTGCCGGATTCCCATGGCGCGCTGGACACATTGATCCCGACATAGGCGCCGGCCGGGGTGCTGACCGTGAGCCCGGTGATGGGGGTGTTGGGCGTGCCGGTGGCGGCGAACTGAATTTGATTGGCGGCGTGGACGATCAGCACATAGTATGTGCTCACCGCCAGCGTTCCGAACGTGCACCCGGCGGCGGGGGATCCATCGGCATACCCGCAGGTGAACGAAACGCTGGCGCCCGATGGCGCGGTAATGATGGGCACCGTAAAAATGCCGTTCACGGCGTCGATGGTGGCGGCCGGCGAATACATCGACGCCGGAGTGATCGCCTGTACCCCATCCACGTTCAGCACGGGCGCCAGATTCGCCACCGTGGTGCCGGGGTTGATCTCGGTATCCATAGTCAAGGTGCCGCTGGTGGTTGCATTCCGCGCGATCGCCCCCGTCATGTCGGAAAAGGTCGCCGACGAGTTCAGGCCGTTGTTGTCGATGCGAAACGTGTTGGTCGCCGAAGTAGCCAGCAGCGTTCCCTTGGCGTCGTAGGCCTCCGCGTAAATCCACGCCGCGCGCTCATCCGATGCCGTGGCGTTGTACATCTTGGGGCATTGCCACTTCCCCAGGTAGAGGCCGTCGATGACGCATTCCAGCCGTGCGTCGACGTAGACCTTCGCCTGCGTCATTGCGGGCAGGGAGGTGGGCACGACTGTCAGCGGGAATTGAGTGGTCACCACCGCGCCGTTGGCGGGCGACGTGACAGCGATGGATTGAGCGACGAGACACGCGCACGCGGCGAAGAACAAGCAGTAGAGTTTCATGGCTCTCCTCTTAGTTTTGGGTGACCTTACGAAGCACTCTTGCCGTTGCCGATGCCGATGCCGATGCCGCGCTGATCGACGCCGCAAACACAGCCGAGTGATTCGTGGTGGTTCCCCCGCAATTCCAATTTGGATTCTCGGGATTCGAGAGACTTCCCTGCTTGAATGCCATGTACAGGTAGGGCAGCGCAGGGCTTGGCGCCGTCGCCGCCCCCAGCATGGTATAACCGGTCGGCGGATTGCCGCAGCCGCTGATGCTGTCAGATACCAGGTAACCCGTGAACACGATGTCAGTGGGGTCCGTAGCGACGCTTCCCGTCGAGAGGCTGGTGGTGTTGATGCCTCCCACGCCGTTGTAGGCATGAATCGGGCTGCTAGTGTTCACTCCCGAGAGGCAGACCATGATGGCCCTGGTATAGCCGTTCGTCGAGCAGGTCCCGCTCGGACAGTTCGCATTCAACTCGAAGTCGTTCACGCCGGTGGCCGGTGTGAAGTACGCATACGTGGCATTGGCGGCCGAACCGGAAACGTAATTGCTTCCGTACACGTAAGGCGTGTTGCCCGAAAAATCCGCGATCACAGCGTCGGCAGCAGTGATTCCCTTGGTTCCCAGGCCCGTGAAAATGAAATTCGCTCCGCTGCATTGGGCTCCCAGGTAGATGTCCCAGTCGGTATGGGCCCCAGTGCCTCCGATGACGTTGATGTTCAGTGTTAGGGAGGTGGTCGTGTCCGTCACAACTGTACCTATCCCATAAGCCGTGGGTGTACCGTCCGAGATCACCATTACGCGCTGACCCGCCGATAAACCGAGGGAGATGCCGGAGTTGAACAGTTGCGACGACGTGATCGCGGGGGTCCATGAGGTTGAAGAGGTGGCGATCAGCGTCTTACTGTTTACCGATACAGTGCCACCCGGAAAACCGCCGCCGGTGCCGTGCGAGCTATCGAGAATTGTGATCTGAGCGCGTAGCGCAGCGCACAGAAGCAAACCGGAGAGCAGTAGTTCTCGCATATTAGTTCACTGTGTACCGCAGGGAAATGCTAAGCCGTTTACTGGTTCCATCCGCTGTCCCGCCGACGGTCTCCACCCAGTCCCCGGCCGCCAATGCGGTATTAGTCAGGGCCGAGCACGTTACGGTGCTGCCTTCGATCGTCACGGCCGTTCCGGCGGTATTTGCGCAGGCTACCTTGTCGGTGACACCGCCAACGGCGGCAGGCGTGAGGACGGGAGTAATGGCAGTGGTGGAGCCGGAATGGCGATAGCCTAGCGACACGGTGGATGCGCCCGCGTCGGCCATGACGGTGACTTGCACGGCCGTGGCTGCAGAGGACAAGTCGCATTGACTGCCCTGGGGCTGAATGTCGCCCGTGGCCAGTGCGGCGCCGTTGTTGGCTCCAAGCACCACGACGCAAGTGCGCATCGTATTGACGACGGCCATTTTCGCGGAGGTGACGGCGTTAGCGGCAATCGTGGTTGCGATGCCTCCTGCTGTCGTAACATCACCGGTTAGATCAGCCGTCTGAAGCCCTTGACTGCCTGCACCCTTCAACAGCTGTCCGCTAGTGAGTGAGCCTCCCGTTACGCAAGTGGGGCACGAGATGGTCCCACTGGCCGTAATCGCTCCGCCGCTGATCGGACCGCTGGTTGCCACGCTCGTCACCGTTCCGGATCCCGGTCCCGCGGCGGCCGCCTGAACTTCTGCGCCGAAGAGCTGAGCCGTGTATGTCCCCGCGACGGCATTTGTCGACAGCACCCGCCCGAGCACCTGCCCGGAAGTAGGATAGGATGCTCCCGAGTCGTGACAATCACCCGCCAGCGTGCCACTGATCTGGACGTAGTGCCCCGCGGTGGTTGCCCCATCGAACACGCAGGAAGCGTTTCCATTGGTTTGGATCACGGCCGTTAAGGTAGTGCCTGCGTCGGCTACCGTGATCCCCACTATGCCGCCCGTGTCACTGGTTCCGGCCACGACCGCGGTCGAGGGCGCTCCGGTTAGTTTTGTTAACTGATAAAGCAGTGTACCCGTCGTGGCGGCGTTCGCAACATGAAGGAATGGGCTTATGCCCGTGAGGCTCCTAAGCTCGAATGCCCCTACACTCGCAACCCCGTCAACAGTTAGACCAGGATTGTAAAACAGCAAATAGCACGCACCGGCGCGAAAAGCGTTAAGCGGAGGATCGTAGCCATAGAGCAGTACCCGCTTGGCGCCCAGGCCCTGGTTCACGCTGAGTGGGCCGCCGGCCGGGGTCGTGGCGGGACAGAAGTTCATGGCTAGCGGATTGTTATTGATATCCACGAAGTTCGCCGGCGCCGGAGACATGGCGCAGTTGTACTGATAGCCGGAATACAACGCCGCATTACAAACCAGGGGGGTGAGGTTTTGCACCTGCGCCTGCGTGACGCCCACCGTGGTGTCCAGCGAAACCAACGGTGCACCGGCCACGCCGTCTCCGTTGGCTACGGTAATGCCGGTCCCTCCTGTAATGGCGCGAGCCGTCGTGGTGTTCAATGAGGTTCGAGCGACTATGCCGTTGGCGCCAGTGTCGTTCAGTCCGCCTCCACCTCCGCCACCGGCCGGAGTGCCGCACGTCTCGGTGCCATCCGTGTTGATCTTTTGCAGGAACTGTCCGCCTGAGGTGCAGTCTTTGGATTGCACACCGCCCAACGATGCCGCGCCCGGAACCGGCAGCCGTGCCGCAGGCAACGTTCCACTGGCGATGTTGGCGGCGTTGGTGGTGTCGGTGGTGGCGCTGGGCGCCAGGCCCGAAATCTGCGCAGCCGAGTAATCGCCGCTCTGCGGTGTCACTGCGCCGGTACGGCCGAAGACGCTCGGCACCGCGTTGGCCGTCAAACACGTGGGGCACGACAGCGTCAGCGTGCCCCCGAGTGCCACCGCGCCGCCGCCGATCAAAGGGGCCGTCGTAGCCACCGTGTGGGTTCCGGCACTGGGCAGCCATCCCGCGGCCAAAGTGCCGCCCACTCCCGCTTCGGGAACCGTGTTGGCCGCCGCAACAGTCGATACCGCTAACCCTGCTGTCAGTAGATTGTTGGATGCGCCCCAAGCGGCCAGGTATCCATTGGTCACTGCGCCGGGACCCGACACGTTACCGCCACCGGCCGGAGTGCCGCACGTCTCGGTGCCGTCAGTGTTGATCTTTTGTAGGAACTGTCCGCCTGAGGTGCAGTCTTTGGATTGCACACCGCCCAGCGAGGCCGCGCCCGGAACCGGCAGCCGTGCCCCAGCCAAGGTTCCACTGGCGATGTTGGCGGCGTTGGTGGTGTCGGTGGTGGCGCTGGACGCCAGGCCCGAAATCTGCGCAGCCGAGTAATCGCCGCTCTGCGGTATCACCGCGCCGGTGCGGCCGAAGACGCTCGGCACCACGTTGGCCGTCAAACACGTCGGGCACGATAGCGTCAGCGTGCCCCCCAGTGCCACCGCGCCGCCGCCGCTTAAAGGAGCCGTCGTGGTCACCGTGTGGGATCCGGCACTGGGCAGCCATCCCGCCGCCAGGGTGCCGCCCGCTCCCGCTTCGGGGACCGTGTTGGCCGCGGCAACAGTCGATACCGCTAACCCTGCTGTCAGTAGATTGTTGGATGCGCCCCAAGCGGCCAGGTATCCATTGGTCACTGTCCCAGGCCCCGACACGTTGCCGCCACCGGCCGGAGTGCCGCACGTCTCGGTGCCGTCAGTGTTGATCTTTTGTAGGAATTGTCCACCCGCCGAACAATCCTTTGATTCCACACCACCCAACGTCGTCGTTGTGGGGCTGGGCACCCAGCCAGCCGTTACTGAGAGCAGACCGTTAATCGCTGTGGAGAAAATCCCCGCTGCGGTTTGATAACCAGTAGAGGTCAGATGCAGATTGTCGGTGGAAAAATATGTCGTGTTGGTATTTGTACCGTCTACTCCAATGTGGGAGTCGGCCCCTAGATCAGCGAAGGCGTCGGCAAATTGGGGCCACTGAGCACGAAGTAGCGTATTGAAAGCATCCTTGAAGGTTGTGCCGCAACTGCCCGGTCTATCCGTCATGGAAGCGATTACTACCTTCCATCCGGCTGCCCTTGCGGTACGCGCCGCGCCAGCGTAGCTCTGCAGGGCCTGTGCTGGGGTTGCGCCAGCCGTACAATCGTTTGTGCCACCCCATATGACCATCACGTTATAGAGGCCCAGCGAACGCCTGGGAGCTAGGCCCGCGATTTCTTCTGACATCTGAACGAGAGTAGAACCGGTCACCCCCATGGACATTATGTTGGCGGTTTGGGAAAGGCTGATGTAGTCCGCGATTGTCGTCCCGTTGCAGCAGTTCGGGCCTCCCCCCGCAGTAAGAGAGTCACCCACGAGCAGCACGTAGCTATTGGTGTCCGTGATGACTGGCTGGTTTAACGCAACTCCCCTTGCCGCTAGGTTGGCCAGCATGGTCTGCGAGGCCGCCATCATTTGCGCATCAGTCAGAGCGCCGGTCCCAAAAGCAGCGGAGTAGATCGTGCCCGGGAATGACCCCGCCCCTGGGTAGAGATTTGCTCCAAGAAGCATTGTGGCACTGCCACCGGGGAAGGGGTTTACGTTTGACGGGCTCGCCTCCTTGCGCCCGTCGATGTACACCACGTTGTTGGCTCCAGTTACTGTGTCAAGGTTCACACCGAGGACGTGGATACCATTTCCGGGTGTTTGAAAACTGGCCCCCGGTCCGCTCGAAAGAATCATATTCAGGCCGCAGCTCGTGCCTGCATTAACGTCGTAGCCATATCCCACCCAGAACAGCACCGTTGCTGTGGTGCCTAGCACTGCCGATGTCTGACAGTGGGTCGAGCCTTGCCAAGAATATTTCACAGCGATCAAAAACGTACGCAAGGTTGACGGAGTAACGGCAGCGGGCAGGGTCCAGTGGTTAGATGAGGAGTTAGCAAACGTGTTGCCGCCATCTGTTGACCACGTAACGGTGCCTGCCTGAGCTGCGTTATTCCCATGGCCCGAGTGGTCAATTAGGGCAGAGCCACTGCCTTCTTCCATCGTGTAATACGCCAGGAAGTTGTGCGTATCGTAGGTAGCTGCGGGACCGACTTCGACCTGATTTGGAATCCCGTTGATGGTGACTGGCGTCTGCGCGCCGAGCAAAAGCGGAAATGCGATAGTGAGAATTAAGCGTTTCATTGGTTTATCACTCCCGTGGAGGTGGCCCAGTAAGCCGCGCCATCATATATGTTGTCCTGTACGCTACACTTTGATGCTGCCAAGCCAATAGTCATAGTTCCATGGAAGCCCGTGGGCCACGCAAAAGCATGGTTGCCGGTGGAGTCCTGGCAGACAATCCAAGTGGCTCGAGTTCCCGCTGCAGGAGGTGTGACTACGCTGGAACTGGTGACATCGCCAGTGAGCGTGATTTTGAAAGTATTGAGGCCAGCCCCGAAAGTGAACTGGGGGGTGGACGAATAGCTAACCGCAGTGTAGTTGACATTGGCTCCACCGGGATTGCCACACGTCTCGGTGCCGTCAGTGTTGATCTTCTGCAGGAACTGTCCGCCTGAGGTGCAGTCTTTGGATTGCACACCGCCCAGCGAGGCCGCGCCCGGAACCGGCAGCCGTGCCCCAGCCAAGGTTCCACTCGCGATGTTGGCGGCGTTGGTGGTGTCCGTGGTAGCCGAAGGCGCCAGACCCGAAATCTGCGCAGCCGAGTAATCGCCGCTCTGCGGTGTCACTGCGCCGGTACGGCCGAAGACGCTCGGCACCGCGTTGGCCGTCAAACACGTCGGGCACGATAGCGTCAGCGTGCCTCCCAGTGCCACCGCGCCGCCGCCGCTTAAAGGAGCCGTCGTGGTCACCGTGTGGGATCCGGCACTGGGCAGCCATCCCGCCGCCAAAGTGCCGCCCACTCCCGCTTCGGGAACCGTGTTGGCTGCAGCGACAGTCGATACCGCTAACCCTGCTGTCAGTAGATTGTTGGCTGCGCCCCAAGCGGCCAGGTATCCACTGGTCACCGTCCCAGGCCCCGACACGTTACCGCCACCGGCCGGCGTGCCGCACGTCTCGGTGCCATCCGCGTTGATCTTCTGCAGGAACTGTCCGCCTGAGGTGCAGTCTTTGGATTGCACACCGCCCAGCGATGCCGCGCCCGGAACCGGCAGCCGTGCCGCAGGCAACATTCCACTCGCGATGTTGGCGGCGTTGGTGGTGTCGGTGGTGGCGCTGGGCGCTAGCCCCGAAATCTGCGCGGCTGAGTAATCGCCGCTCTGCGACGTTACCGTGCCCGTTCTCCCAAACACGCTACTGAGGCCGCCTCCGCCTTCGACCGTCCAGACGTTCACCGCCGTGCAGGCGAATAAGTTTTGCCCTGCGGGTGCGTCGGTCTTGAAGAACGTCTGCCCAACGGAGCACGTCGCCGGCAATGCAGTCCCGGTCTGTGACGTCGTGGTCGAAGTGGCGCCTGAGAAATCAACGCTCTTCGTCTGCGTACGCAGATCGACGCGAGTCTGGCCCATCGCGGCCGCTACCAGAACCCAGCCGAGCCCGAATTTGTAGAATTTCATATACGCTCTACTCTCCGTTTACCATCGGTATCGAAGGTCGTATTTTTCCTTCAGCGCCGAAAGGTCTTGAATTGGAAGCTCAAAAAAATCTTGAAGTCCCGTGACTTAACGTTTGACAACTGGTCGGCAGCAGACAGTGCGCTATGGTGGAACCATGGCAGCCCCCAGAGCGAGCTTCCCGGCGCGGGCCAGGCAGTGGAGCCGTGCGGCCTGGGGATTGGCACTTCTCTTCGCCAGCCTGCCGATTGCGGGCGGCCTGTTTCTGGGCGGATTCGGGTTTCCGGGCGCCGGCGAGCTATCCGGTATTTGCTTCCTGCTGGGCCTGTATTTGTATATTCGCAGTCGAAGGATGCCACAGCTTCCCGATGCCGCCGCCATGCTGGAACAATCCATCGGGCTGGGTGCTGCCGGCCAGACGGAAGAAGCTATTGCTCTTTTGACGAAAACGATCCGCCTGAGTCCGCAGTTCTGGCAGGCGTTTCAACTTCGTGGCAGCTTGCACCTGCGCGGCAACTCGCTTCACAAGGCGATTGAAGATTTCACCGCGGCCATCCGGCTGGCGCCTGAAGAGGCTCATCTCTACGCGTTACGGGGTCAAGCCCTGGGCCTCCTGGGCGATGTTCGGGCCGCGCAAAAAGACAGCGAAACCGCAGTTGCCCTGGGCGGCGAGAACCATCTCAGGGCGAACCATTAGACAAGTCCCATTACCTGTCCCGTACCCACCTGACTTTCAGGTACCGCCGGCCTAGGGCATGATGTCTGTAAAGAACGGCCAAGCGGTGGTTCTCTACAAGCAACAGACGACGGCGCGCGGCCCCCGATAGCGGGAGTGGAATTAGGGGCCGCTTTGATTTCGATTCGGAGGAAACTTTCGATGAGCGACAACTTTCTAGAACCCGGCTTACTCGAGGCCAACACCGTTACCTACGTCGAGCCGTACCTGAGTGATCTCGCCCCGTTCAACGAGTGCTCCGTCTGCCTGGGTGAACACGACGACGAAATTCACGCCGCCACCCTCAGCGTGCGTAGCTGGTTCCGCGACGAAGTGACCAAGAGCTTTCGCATCCAGCCCGAAGTATTGGTCTAGACTTAGCTGTCAGCACTCAGCCTTCAGCTTACAATCACGGGCGTACGGCGTGCTGAGGCTCCAGCCACGTTTCAAGAGCCGAAAACTGAAAACTGATAGCTGAAAACTGATAGCCCCGGCGTCAGGAATCTTCCCGGCGCGGCTTCAGCCCAAATCGATAGACCAGCGCGCCGGCTGCCACCGTGGCAAATGCCGAAAGCGATGCCAAAGGCCGTGTGGTCACGCCGTAGAGCATCATGATCACGCCCACCACGATGTAAGAGGCAGGAATCAGCGGCCAGGCGAAACTCACCGCGCGCAGACGCTGCCACCCCGGCCGGCTGCGGCGGAATACGAACAGCGAACCCACCGACAGCACGGTGAACAGCGTCAGGCTCATCCCGATATACACCAGCAGCTCCGGGAACGGTGTTAGGGTCATCACCATCGCGCACAGGCCCTGGCTTAGGATCGCGACCACCGGAGTGTGCCAGCGCGGATGCACCGACGCGGCGGCGCTGAAAAACGCCCGGTTCTTGGCCATGGCATAGTAGACGCGCGGTCCGATGGTGACTTCGGCATTGACGGTCGAGATAATCGACAGCGCCATCAAACCGGCAAACAAACCGGCCACGCCAGGCCCGAAGAGGTTCGACGCGGCCACGCTCCCGACCGCAATCACATGCTTCATGCTCTCGAGCGGCGTCGAGTAAATGAAGATCATATTCAAGCCCAGATATAGCGCAGCCACGATCGCAGTCCCCGCGGCCAGCGCGGCGGGCAGCGTGCGCTCCGGCCGCCGCACTTCTTCGGCAACATACGTCGCGGCGTTCCAGCCGCTATAGCCGAACATCACGTATAGCAGGCTGACCACGAACTGCGCCGGCAGGCTGGTGGTGGACGTGCGAATGGCCGGTTCCGAGAAGTGGCTCCAGCTTCCCGTCCCCGCCGCGAAACCGAACAGCACGAAACTCGCAATCACCAGCAGCTTGGTTCCCGTCAGCACGTTCTGAACTTTGGCCACCCGGCCCACCCCGAAGCAGTTCAGGATGGTGAACGCCGCGATCAGCGAGGACGCCACCAACTCCCCACGGCCCAACCGTAGCGACCAGGTCCCGGAACCGATCACCGTGGAGGCGCTGGATTTCAGGCTGGGAAAAAAGTGTCCCAGGTACTCGGAAAACGCCAGTGCGGTAGTGGCGATGGGCGCGGAAAAGCCCGCGAAAAACGACACCCATCCCGTCATGAATCCCCACTCCGGGCCGTAGGCATGGGTCAGGTAAACGTACTCGCCGCCGGAGCTCGGAAAATTGATCCCCAATTCGGAATAGCTCAGCGCACCGGCAAAAGCGAACAGCGCTCCCACGGCCCAGCAGGCCAGAATGAGTTTGGCGCTTCCCAAATCGCCCGCCATGAATCCGGTGGTGGCGAAGATTCCGGTACCCACCATGTTGGAGATCACCAGCGCCGTGGAACTGAAGAATCCGAGTTGGCGAAGCAACCCCGTGCGCGGTGGCTGCACGTTGGTGATGGGCATGAGACCTAGTCCATTTTATGCCAGGGCCTCCGGCGAAAATGCTGCGGTGGAGGTTAATTGGGTGGCAGTCCGCAAGTACAATGGTTTTCATGATCGCTACTGTCAACCCTGCCACCGGCGAAACCCTGCGCACCTTCGACCCGCTAACGGAAGATCAGATCGAGGACAAGATCGCGCGTGCGGACTGCGCCTTCCGCAGTTATCGCCGCACCTCCCTGGCCGATCGCGCGCGATGGCTCCAGCGCGCGGGTGAGATTCTGGATGCCGAACGCGACCGGCTTGGACGCATCATGACCCTCGAGATGGGTAAGCCCCTCGTCGCCGCGCGGGCCGAAGCAGCGAAGTGCGCGCTGGCCTGCCGCTATTACGTCGAGCATGGCGAGCGGTTGTTGGCCGACGAAATGATTGACATGGGCAGTGGCCGGGGCTTCGTGCGCTATCAGCCCATTGGCGCGGTGCTGGCGGTCATGCCCTGGAATTTTCCCTTCTGGCAGGTGTTCCGTTTCGTGGCGCCGGCCTTAATGGCAGGCAACGTGGGACTCCTCAAGCATGCCTCCAACGTGCCGCAGTGCGCCCTTGAGATCGAGAACGTGATCCGCAGCGCGGGATTCCCCGACGATGTATTTCAGACGCTGCTCATCGGTTCCAAGCAGGTGGAACGCGTGCTCGACGATCCTCGCGTCAAGGCTGTGACCCTGACCGGCAGCGAACCGGCGGGTCAACAGGTGGCCAGCCAGGCCGGCCGGCAGATCAAGAAGAGCGTCCTGGAGTTAGGCGGCAGCGACCCGTACATCGTCACGCCTCATGCCGATTTGGATCGCGCCGTCGCCACGGCGGTGGAGGCGCGTTGCATCAACAACGGCCAATCCTGCATCGCAGCCAAGCGGTTCATCGTCGATGCGCAGATCGCCCCGGAATTCGAGCGCCGCTTCGCCGCAGGCATGGACAACCTCCGCGTGGGCGATCCCATGGAAGAGTCTACCCAACTCGGCCCGCTCTCCACCGAGGACATGGTGAACGATCTCGACGAGCAGGTCCAGCGCTCCATCGAAATGGGCGCCCGTGTGGTGACCGGCGGCAACCGTCTCCGCCGTCCCGGGTTCTTCTTCGCCCCAACCGTGCTTGCGGATGTGCCCGTGGATTCGCCGGCCTATCGCGAGGAGTTGTTTGGCCCCGTGGCCGTGATCCTGGTGTCACATGGCGTCGACGATGCCATCCGCCTGGCCAACGACACTCCGTTCGGCCTGGGTGCCAGCGTCTGGACCCGTGACGAGGGCGAGCAGCATCGCTTCATCGATGAGATCGAAGCCGGCATGGTGTTCGTCAACAGCATGGTGGCTTCCGATCCGCGCCTTCCTTTCGGAGGCGTGAAACGTTCCGGCTACGGCCGCGAGCTGAGCGGCTACGGCATGCGCGAGTTTCTCAATATCAAAACCGTCCGCGTGGTGTAGGTCGCACAGGCCTCCCGGCCTGTGTCAGGTTCTTCTTATGGGCGTTGCCCCCTTGGGAACCTGCGCCGTATAATTCTCGCTATGCGGTATCTCGTATTAGCCGTTATGGCTGCGGCCCCTTTATGCCCTCAGGACCGCACCGATCTCGCCACCGTCGGCCGGATCAAGACCGAAGCGTTCGACAACTCGCGTGTGATGGAGACCCTGGGATACCTCACGGACGTCTACGGGCCGCGGCTGTCTGGATCCCCCGAATTCCATGAGGCCGCCGACTGGGCCGTGAAGCGCCTGGAAAGCTATGGTGTCGAAAACGTGCGCCTGGAAAAGTGGGGACCGTTCGGCCGCAGTTGGAGCCTCAAACAATCCTCGGTAGAGATGCTGGAGCCACGCTATGCGGCCCTGGATGCTGTTGCTCTGGCGTGGTCCGATCAGACCAAAGGCCCCGTCACCGGCGAGGTGATTCTGGCGCCTCTGGGCACCGGACGGCCGACACAAGATCCCACCAGGCTCGCCGCCGATCTGAAAAAGTACATGGCCGATTGGAAAGGCAAGCTCAGGGGAAAGATTGTCTTGCTGGCAGCGAAAAGCCTGGAGCCGACACCCGATTCTCAGGCGCTTTTCACGCGCTACAGCGATAAGGAACTAGGCGACCTTGCCCAGGCCCCGATTCCGATTGCGAAGCTCTCGGACGTGCGCGATTTGAGATTTCCGGAAGACCCAGCCGAAGAACGCCTATTTGTGCAAACGCTGCCGCGCTCGGTCCGGGAACAGCTAGGCGATCTGCGGAGCGAGTTGAACACGAAACGCGCGAAGTTCTTTCGCGACGAAGGCGCCCTTGCCATATTAAACAGTAGCGATGCTTCGCGCGACGGCCTCGTCTTCGCGCAGAGCGCCGGATCGTTCGATGCCAAGGACGCATTGGCGGTGCCGACGTTTGTGGTCACCCGCGAACAGTACAATCGCCTCGTTCGCCTTACCGAAAAGAAGATCCCGGTGAAGGTGCGGGTCAGCCTGCAAATGGAAACCTCCGACCGTAACGTGGATTCGTACAACGTTACGGGCGAGATTCCGGGCGGGGCGAAGAAGGACGAAGTGATCATGATCGGCGCCCATTTGGATTCCTGGCACGCGGGAACCGGCGCTACCGACAACGCCGCCGGCAGCGCCACCATGATCGAAGTGATGCGCGTGCTTAAGGCGCTGAACCTGAAACTCGACCGCACCGTGCGCATCGGATTGTGGAGCGGCGAGGAGCAGGGGATATTCGGGTCGAAGGCGTACGTCAAGGAACATTTCGGCGATCCCCAGACCATGAAGCTGACTGAGGCCCATGCGAAGTTTTCCGGGTACTTCAATTTGGACAACGGCAGCGGCAAGATTCGCGGCGTCTATCTCCAGGACAACGACGCCATGCGCCCCATTTTTGAGCAGTGGCTGGCGCCGTTTCGCGATCAGGGCGTGACTACCATCTCGATTCGCAACACCGGCGGCACGGATCATTTGTCCTTCGACGATGTTGGCCTGCCTGGCTTCCAGTTCATTCAGGATCCGCTCGAGTACTCAACCATCACGCATCATTCCAACATGGACACGCTCGATCATGCGCAGCCCGCCGATCTCATGCAGGCCGCGGCCGTGATTGCGACGGTTGTGTACCAGGCTGCCAATCGGCCGGACATGCTGCCGCGCAAAGCCCTGCCCAAGCCGCAGCCGAAAATCGACGTGGGGCAGGGCCATGCCCTGCCTTGATGGCCATCTCGTTCTCACCCATGTCCGTGGACGACTGGCCCGCCGTGCGCTCCATCTACTTGGAAGGCATCGCCACCAATAACGCAACCTTCGAGAAGGCCGCCCCGGAATGGGATCGCTGGGACGAAGGACATCTCCGCGCATGCCGCCTGGTCGCCCGCGTGGCCGAGGAAGTGGTCGCGTGGGTCGCGCTAAGTCCGGTGTCGCGCCGGCCGGTGTATGCGGGAGTCGCCGACCTCAGCATCTACGTTTCGGAGCGGGCGCGCGGTAAAGGTGTGGGAACCGCCCTGCTTGCCCGCCTGGTGCAAGACTCCGAACGGGCGGGGATCTGGACGCTGCAAGCCGGCATCTTCCCCGAGAACACCGCCAGCATCAAGCTGCACCAGCGCGCCGGTTTCCGCATCGTCGGCATCCGCGAAAGACTAGGTTCCATGGACGGCCGCTGGCGCGACGTGGTCCTGATGGAGCGACGAGTTGCTACTCCCTAAAATTACCTAAACATCCCTATTGACGCCATAATTAGCGGGTGCTATAGTTCTTTTACGGTATTTATGTCTCAGGAGCTATACACCGTCGAACAGGTCGCCGAGCTGTTGAACCTTCATGTGAGGACGGTGCGCAGCTACGTCCGCGAGGGGCGGCTAAAGGCTGTTCGGATCGGCAAGTCCTATCGGATCGCCGGCGAGGATCTCGCGGAATTAACCGGTCGTCCCGCGTCGGCATTCGTTCGTGAACCGGTGCCGCGTCATCGCTACGTCGAGGTCTCGAGCATCGTAGAGATCGATGCGATCAGCCCCGACGCGGCGAGTCGCCTGATGAACGTACTCGTCGCCATAGCTAAGAACCACGGCGAAGACGACCAGCCGTTGCGCGTGGAGACGATCTACAACGAGGAACGGGCGCGATTGAAAGTCATCCTCAACGGCGGCATCGACACAGTCGCCTCGTTTCTTAAGGCCACAGCCTTTTATCTGGAGAATCAGACATGAAAAGCATCTACAAATCCGCGGAGGGCGAGCGCGCCGTTCGCGAGCGTTACCTTCAATTTCTCAAATACTGGCCTGTTCCGAACCAGCAGTTGCGCGTGCCGACACGCGAAGGTGAAACCTTCATCGTCGCGTGCGGCGACGACAAGGGGCCGCCCTTGCTGCTGTTTCATGGCGGCATGGCCAACTCAGCCATGTGGATGGGCGACGTCGCCGTCTGGGCGAAACACTTTCGCATATATGCCATCGACATGATCGGCGAAGCCGGCTTGAGTGCGCCTTCGCGCCAGCCGCTCTCCTCCGAGGCGCATGCGCTTTGGCTCGACGATGTGATGCAGGCTCTGTCCGTTGCGCGTACTTCGATTGTCGGCATTTCGCTCGGCGGGTGGCTGGCACTGGATTATGCGACCCGGCGGCCGGAACGCGTGGAGAGCCTCGTCGTACTCTGTCCGGGAGGCGTCGGCCGTCAAAAGATGGGCATTGCTTTGAAGGCAATTCTCCTGCGGATGTGCGGCGCGTGGGGCGTGCGAAAGACAAGAGAGACCATACTCGGGCGCGTGCCTTCCAAAGCATCACCAGCCATTCAAAAATTCATTGAATTTGTATCGCTCATACACGAAAATCTACGCCCACGGATGGTCAAGATGCCCATCTTCAGCGATGACGCGCTGCAGCGGCTGACTATGCCGGTGATGGCGATCGTCGGCGGCAAGGACGTGCTGCTCGATTCCGCCGCGACCAAACGGCGACTGGAGCGCAACCTTCCCCATGCCGAGATTCGCTACCTTCCGGACGCGGGACACTTCATCCCCGGTCAGACCGCGGCGATCCTCGAATTCCTCCGCCGCGCCGTGGCAGGTTGCTGCTCCGCTATCATAGGGAGAAGCGCGCATGAGCGAAACCACACAACTCAAGAAGTTGACGGCGCACGTGAAGGCCGCGGGTTGAGCGTCTAAGCTGAGTCCAAAGGTTTTGGACCGGGTCTTAGCTTCGCTGCCCCGATGGGCCAACGAAAACGTGCTGATCGGGTTTGACACTGCCGACGATGCCGGTGTGTACAAGCTGACGGCGGAGCTTGCCCTGGTGCAGACCATCGATTTCTTCACCCCGATTGTCGATGACCCGTACACCTTCGGCGCCATTGCCGCCGTCAACGCGCTGAGCGACGTCTATGCCATGGGCGGCCGCCCCCTCTCGGCGCTGTCGGTGCTGGCCTATCCCGCCAAGGGCGATCTTACCGACCTTGAACAAATCCTCAAGGGCGGCGCCGAAAAAATGCGGGAAGCGGAATGTTCCATCATCGGGGGCCACAGTATTGCCGACGACGAAATCAAATTCGGTTACGCCGTAACGGGAACCGTACACCCCGCGCGTTACAAGGCCAATGCCGCGGCGCGTCCTGGTGACGCCATCGTGTTCACCAAGCGGCTGGGCACGGGTGTGATTGCGACGGCCCTCAAGCGCGGAATCGCCGCGGAAGAGCACGTCGCCGAGGCCACCCGCTCGATGCTCACTCTGAACCGGCGCGCCTGCGAGGAGATGCTGCGATTCGACGTGCATGGCTGCACCGATGTGACGGGGTTCGGGCTGATCGGGCACGCGCGCGAAATGGCGCTGGCCAGCAACGTCACTCTGGAATTTAGCGTGGATCAAGTGCGGTTTCTGCCGGGCGCTTTGGATTATGCGCGACAGGGCGCGGTACCGGCCGGCTTGCACAACAACCGCGACTTCGCCTCCTGCGTGGTGGAGAGCCTCCGCGCGCTGCCGCCAGAAATGGAAGATCTACTGTACGATCCGCAAACCTCCGGGGGCTTATTGGTCACGCTTCCCGAAACCGACGCCGCCGCGCTGGAACGATCGTTCGACGCGGCTTATCGCATCGGCCGCGTGCTGCCGCGCGGATCGAAACCCATTCGATTGATATGAACCGAAACCCCATCATTGTTGCGCTCGATTTCGAGTCGGCCCAAGAGGCGTCCAACCTGGTGACGCGCCTGGGGAGCCAGGTCAACTTCTACAAAGTCGGCATGGAGCTGTACGCCGCCGCCGGCATGCCATTCGTCCAGGAACTGCGCGCCCAGGGTAAAGACGTTTTCCTGGATTTGAAGTTCTACGACATTCCCGAAACCGTGAGGCGCGCCGTATGCGTGGTGGCGCGCACCAGCGTCCGTTTTTTGACGGTGCACGGAAGCGGGCCGGTGATGCAGGCGGCCGTGGAAGGCCGGGGCGCTTCGAATCTGAAGCTGCTCGCGGTGTCGGTGCTGACCAGCTTCGACCAACAGGACATCCAGGACCTCGGCTACCCTTGCGACGTGTCCGATCTGGTTGACCTGCGGGTGCGCAAAGCCGTGGAGTCGGGGATCGATGGGATCGTGGCCTCACCGCTCGACGCCGCCCGAATCCGCGGGATCGTGGGTCTGGAAACCATCATTGTCACGCCGGGTGTGCGTTCGGCGGGAAGCGCCAAGGGCGATCAGAAGCGCGTGGCCACGCCGGCGGAAGCCGTGCGCGACGGCGCAGACTACATAGTGATGGGCCGCCAGATCAGCCGTTCGGCCGATCCCGCAGGCGCAGTGGCGCGGGTGTTGGAAGAGATCGCAGCCGGTTAGTGGGGCAGGCCTTACGGCCTGCCGCCGCCTTTCAGGCGGCGCGCCGCGCGGAAGCACGGCGGCAGCCCGGAAGGGCTGCCCCACATCAACGCCAGCGCGCGTCGACAGGCTTAGCCGGATCGGCCGTAATCTGCAAATCGGCGCAGTGATGGTAGAAGTACCCGCCGTCCTTATTCAACCCGTGCTCGGCCATAAACTCAACAATCTGCAGCGTGCATTTTTCGCAGGTGATATTGGGCAGCAACACGTCGGTCTCGAATGGGTCGCTCTGTTTGGCTGTGTGGACAAACAGGCCGTCGGCCAAAACCGGTGGCGCCAGCGCGCTTTGGATGGGTGACGAAACCGACCAGGGACCCTTCTCGGAGTCTCTGGTTTTCACATCCGGATCGGGCGGCAGTTCGGCGCGCGATTTCACCGCCAGGGCAACGCGGTAGTGCCCCGGATGGAATATAGTCTCCTGCAGTTTGATATGCAGATTCTGCCCGCCCTGGGCCTTGGTCACAATGTTCGTCGTCATCCCGGCGTTGGCCGAGGTGCCGCCGCAGGGCCCCAGTTTTTGCGGATCGCCGAGATTGTTTTCCTGCAGCCAGCTCGCGGGCTCCAGCAGTTTGAAGTGCGCCACTGCGAACGGAGGCAGAATCGCCACCGTGCCCGCGGCCATCAACCAGGCAAACAAACGTTTCATCGGCATTCTCCTCTCGCTACTTCGTGCAGTGGCCGCCGGGGCAGCGGTTGTTCTCTTCGCACACGTACTCGTACAAACCGGCCTGGTCCCAATCCGGGTGCGCCTTCATCTCGAAATCCTGCGTCCACGCCGCCGTGAACGTCTTCGGATCGTCAATCGTCAACTGATACGAGAGCGTCGTGTTGTCCTTCCAGCGGATGTGCTCGATGGTCCGCAGGGCATCGCTGTGCATTCGGTACTGCTTCGGATCCGAATAGTAGTAATCGTCCAGGCCCCACCGCTTGAAGTTGGTGGTTTCGATCACCAGCGTGTCACCTTCCCAGTGGCCCACCGGATCGCCGTAAAACATCGGCTCCACGTCTTTGCGGTGTGGGCGGCCATCGAGAGGAATTACGCGCGTCATGCGCTGAAACTCGTGGACGATGACGAGCGTGTTCTTGTTCTCGACGAATTGAACCGCATTGGCAGAAAGCATTCCGGAGGGGAAACCGGCCGGCATGCAGAAGTTGCGCGGCTCGTCGTGGCGCGGATCGCCAGTGGGCGCTTCAAAGAACGGTTCGCCGCCGGGCTTGAGCGGGGCAAACTTGTTGCGGTCGAAAACGGTGGCGGAACACTTGCAGCGTTCTCCGGTGGAGGATTTCGGCCATTCATACATGCCGCTGAAATCGGGCTTGCCATCGGACGTGCGCGGGACGGCCTTGCCGGATTGGGCGTGGACTCTCGTCGTGGTGAAGACCAGCCCCGCAAAAAGGCCGATCGCGAGCAAAGAGGCGCATACTGTTCGAATCATGATGGAACCTCGCCAGCGACTCACTTCTTCTCGTCGCCCTTGGTATTCTCGCCGGGCACCTTGTCTTCCCCACTGGCCGTGAACACCTGGCGGCCATCGGGGAATGTGACTTTCGCGCCGTTGGCGTTATTCGATCCATCCTTGGCGCGATAGCCTTCGACGACAACCGTCATCCCCGGCTGAATGACGCTCTTGCTGATCCCGCGCCGCATCAGTTGGCCGGGCGCCCCGCCGGAGAAGGCCCAGTTGACGACCTTTCCGTCGTCGCCTTTTGCGTCGACATAAAACCAGATGTGCGGATTCAACCACTCCACCTTCGTCACCACGCCCGTCACCTTCACGGGCAGGTTGGTGTCATATTCGGCGCTGAAGGAGTGGTGGGCCGCCAGCGGCAGCGCGGCGACCAACAAACTCAGAAGAAGACCGAGCGAACAAGCTTTCATCGGACACACCTCGAACACCGGCAGGATATCGCGAGCGGTTTAACCGTGTCAACGCGTGCGCAGCTAGAGCATGCTCTACTGCCGCGGCCGCGCCGGCTCGATCGGATCGAAAACCAAGGGACTGTCCGCTTCCCAGCGGGAGCCGTCGGCGAATTCCACTGACTCCACCGAGATCGTTGCTCTGGCGACATCCAGATGGTCAAACGTAACCCTTTGGTTGAGTGCCTGCATCCGGCCAAGGAATACATCGTGGCTCTTGCGATCACCGGGTTCAATGGAGATATAAATGTGTCCGCCGTCGACTATCTGCTCCGGCGAATGCGTAGAGGAGAGCGTCACTTTCAGATGCAACGATTCGATGGTTTGGCTGGAATCGTTATGAAACACTGCCGACTGGAAGCCGAAGTCCGATGACTGAGTCAGCTCCTGAATTACGACCGGGCAAGTGGGCGGGGTCAGGGTGGTGAAGTAGATGTGTTGGGCGTGCGCCAGTCCGCCCGCAAGCAGCAGTCCGGCACCGGTAAGAAGGGAGCGCCGCATGGCGGGGACCTCCGGCAAGAATTATAACATCCGGCGAAATACAGGGCCCGCCAACTTATTCCACGCAATCTGAAACGCAACGGCCCTCGTAATCATCACTTTAGATAGGGTAAAATGAGAGCACATTGGGTGACAGGGTGAAAGTTCCATTTTTTCTAGCTTTCGCATTTGTCGCTTGGGCCAGTGCTGCTGATCTGGAGCAAGCGCTGAAGTTATACCGTCTTACGGAGTATGAGCAGTCGCTCGCCATCCTACAAGCGATCTCCCAAAAAGATGCACCGGTGTACGAGTTGCTCGGCCGCAACTACTACATGATAGGAGATTTCAAGAAAGCGACTGAGTCGTTGGAACACGCCGAATCCGCGGATCCGCGCAATTCCCAATACGCGCTCTGGCTAGGGCGGGCATACGGCCGAAGGGCGGAAACGTCAAATCCTTTCTCGGCCCTGCCGCACGCATCCAAAGCGCGCCAGTATTTTGAAAAGGCGGTGGAGTTGGACCCGCACAACATCGAAGCGCTCAACGATCTTCTGGAATATTACATGGACGCTCCCGGTTTCCTGGGCGGGGGAATGGAGAAAGCCAAGGCGACAGCGGCGCGGATCGCCCAGGTGGATCCGGCCGAAGGCCACTACGCGGAAGCCACTTTGTTGGAGAAACGCAAAGAAATGGCCAGCGCCGAAGAGCACTTGCGGCATGCCATTGAACTGGCTCCCCACCAGGTGGGCCGCTTTATCGATCTGGCCCGGCTGCTGGCCAAACAAGGCCGCTACCAGGAATCGGATCAAAGTTTCGCACGTGCGGAGCAGCTCGCCCCCGACAGCCCCAAGCTGATGTATGCGAAAGCCGATGTGTACATCAAGTCCGGGCGGAACCTGGATGTCGCCAAAGTTCTCCTGAAGCGCTACCTCAGCGCTATCATCACTCCGGACGACCCACCCAAGTCCGAAGCCCAAAAATTGCTGCGGCAAATTCAGGGCGGATAGAACCGCCGCATGTTCATCGGCGAAGCCTTTGGCTTCAGCGTCCAAGCCCTACGAGCGAATCCCGTCCGCTCTTTGTTGACCGGTTTGGGCATGGTCATCGGCACGGCGTCGGTGATTCTGGTTGTCACCATCTCGTTGACCAGCCGTGACTACATTCTGGAACAGGTGGAGGGCGTCGGTTCCAACATCATCTTTGCGTACTACGCTGCCGGGGGCGGACCCACTACCACGACAGCCGACGCCGACTACGTCAAGCTGAGTGATGTGGATGCCATCCGCCAGCAGCTCGCACCCGACCTGGTGGCCGCCACCGGTGTGATGACTAACTTCGACCGCATCCTGATCGGTGGCAAGGAGCAGGACGTCAAGGTCATCGGCACCGACGCGGCGTATCAATCGGTGCGCAACATTGTTTCCAGCTCCGGACGCTTTCTGGACGACAGCGACGTGACCCTTCGCGGCAAAGTTGCCCTGCTCACCGACAAACTGGCCGAACGCATGTACGGCAGCCGCAGCGCCGCGCTGAACCGCGTGATCAAATTGTTCGGCCTTCAGTTCGCGGTGATCGGCACCTTCCATGAGAAGGTGGAGACCTTTGGGCAATCCGAGGTGGAGCGCGACACCATTCTGATTCCGATTACCGTGCTGAAGTACTTCGCCGCGGTGGAGCGCATCGATCCGATGTATGTGCAGGTCCGCTCAACCCAGGAAGTGGACCGGGTGGCAATGCGTGTGGAAGAAATTCTGCAATCGCGCCACCGTCCTGGCGCACGCTACCATGTCGATACCCTGACGGCGATTCTCAATGCTGTCCGGAATATCTCCCTGATCCTTTCCGCGGTGTTGGTGTTAGTGTCCGCCATCACCCTGATTATTTCGGGCATCGGCATCATGAACATCATGCTGGTGACCGTCACCGAGCGCACGCGCGAGATCGGAGTGCGCTTGGCGGTTGGTGCCGCGCCCAGGGAAATTCTGCTTCAATTCTTGACCGAAGCCATCATGGTCAGCCTGGCCGGAGGGAGTGTGGGGATCCTGTTGGGAATCGCGCTCCCGCTGAGCGTGCAATTTTTTGCCGATGTCAGGATTCCGATTTCGCCTGTCGCGATCGTAGTGGCGTTTGGCGTCTCATGCCTGGTCGGGCTGGTTTTTGGGATGCTCCCCGCTAATCGCGCGGCGCATTTGAATCCGACGGAGGCGTTGCGGTACGAGTAGTTTTACCGGGATCCCTTCATGCGGTCAGCCACCTGGAACTCCAGGGACGCCACACCATTCTCCCGAAATGAGGATCCCACCGTTTGCAGCGTTTCGGCAGGCGCTCCCAAGCCCGAGAAGTGGTCGATCAATTCAGGCAACGATGTAAAGCGCAAGATCGGTGAAAACGTCGCCTGCGATCCGGACCCGTCGAGTTCTGTGGCCGTGATGATGTTGCCGTGCTTGGCGATGAGGAAGCGCCGCTCCATTCCCCAATCCTATCATCAGGTGGCCGGATTGGTATCCTTTGAATTTTGCCAAGCCGCTGTAACACCGGGCCTTTGTGGCACGTAGTATACGGTATGGCCACAAAAGGACTCGTGTCGCTGGCGGGGGCGCTCCTCTGTCTTCCGGCGGCCTACGCCGATGAGCCGGTTGTGTTCCGCGGTGACGTCTCGCTGGTTCGTGTCGATGCGCAGGTGGTGGACCGGGACAATCGCGCGATCACGGGGATGGGCCCTCAGGATTTCGTTCTGCGCGAGCAGGGAAGACTGCAGTCGGTCCGAAGCGTCGACATGGAGAGCCTGCCGGTGGATCTGGTGCTTCTGCTGGATGTCAGCGCCAGCATGCGGCCGCATGTGGAACGCATCGCTGCGGCCTCGCATGAGGCGATGCGGCAATTGCGCGAGCAGGACCGCGTGGCCATCCTGGTGTTTGACCGCACGTCGCGCGTGCGGATGGGTTTCCGCAGCAGCCAGTCGGGCGTGGATCGGGAATTGGAGCGCGTGCTTGACTACGAAACCTTCCGCGGAGGCACAGATATCACGCGGGCATTGTTCGATGCCACGGACTATATACAGAGCCAAGGCCGGCGGGAGTCGCGCAAGGCCATTGTGATCGTCACCGATGACCAGACGGAGCTCGATCGCAACGTCGAGGGGGTGGAACGCGCCTTGACCCGGGCCGATGCCGTGCTGAGCGCGTTGATTGCGCCGGACGCGATGCGCAGCCGTGGTGTGCGGCGCGACCCAAACGGCTATCCAGGTAGCGGAGGGGGCGGCCCGCTGGGAGGTCCGCTCGGCGGCATCATTTTCGGTTCGCCGCGCGGTGGGTCTCGAACAGGATATCCGGGCGGCGGGCAGACCGGCTCCCATACAAAACCCGCTGGAAGCGACGAGATCGCGCGGGAGTCCGGCGGCGACAGCATGTCGGTCAACGATTCCTACGCGCTCCAGGATACGCTGGCCCGCATTCGCCAACGCTATGCGCTGTATTTTTCCCTGCCTCCCGGCGTGAGGGCGGGTGAGGAGCGGGAGATCGCTCTGCAACTGGCGGACGCGACACTGCGCCGCTATCCGGGCGCGGAGGTGCATTATCGGCGCGCCTACTACGCTCCCATTAGCACGCCGGGCACGCCCGCGAGTTCCGAGCCGGTATCGTCGGACAATCCCGATCGTCCGTATATACGGCGGCGCCCAGCTGTCAGCCCGGATCCGGACCGCTCACGCGAAGGTCCGCTCAATGCGGAGACCACGCCGCCCGCGGCACCTACGCCTACTGTCCAACCGCCGAGCCCGCCTCCAGCGCCGGCCAGCGATCCGAACGCGCCCGGATGGCGCAAAGCGCGGCCCGACGAACTGCTGCCCAACTAGCGTCGCAAAAGCCAAGTGCCAAGATGAGTCTTGGCACGGCGGACACGAGTGTCCGCGCCACATTGTGGCTCGGCCGTTTCAAATCGCCGCCTATAATAGGGAAGAACCCACATGACCAAGGTGCAGATCCATTTCCGCTTGCAGAAACCGCTCGATGACGTGTCGCTGGCACGCATCTCCGATGTGTATGCCATCTACGGTATACAGAAGATTCAGGTGGCTCCGGCACAGGACGGCCTCACTGTGGAGTACGACGCAACGCGGCTGCGTCCGGCGGAAGTGGAATCGGCTCTGACCACCGCCGGCATCCCGGTGCAGCCGATGGCCTGATCACGATGCTGCTCGGCGACCTGCGCTACCCCGCACGCTGCGAGCCCTGCATTTCGCCAAACCCGACCGCCTGGTCTGGGTGGCGGAAAAGAACGACAAATTGAAACTGCCCTAGTGGCCTACCTCGGCTCTCAATTATCTGTCGTCGCGCGAACAGCAGCGGACCTTCGAACAGCTCGGCGCCATCCGCGGTACCAAATACAATCTTACTGGTCGGGGCGAGCCTGAGCAGTTCACAGGCAATGCCGTCACGCCGTCGCTGTTCCCACTGCTGGGTGTCCGGCCGGTGCTGGGCGGGGCTTTCGCGAGGGCGAGGACCAGCCGGGAAGTCCGCCGGTGGCCATGATCGGCGAAGGCCTGTGGAAGCGGCGCTTCGACGGTGAACGATCCCTGCTGGGCCTTAACGTGACGCTGAACGGCGTCAGCCACACCGTGGTCGGCACCGCGCCGGCCGCGCCTGGGTTGCTTTCCAATGGCGACAGTGGATCCGATGCGTTACGAGCGAATGCTGCTCAGAACGTAAACCGCGCTATCCATTGGCCGCTTCGCGGCTGTGCTCCTGAACCCTGTAGCCAGCTAACATACCCGTACCCGGAAGACAAAGTGCCACCGGGATTGGCATGGCCGGTTGGTGTGGTGATCGTAGTAGCTCCGCTATCGCTGGGCAAAGAATGGAACAAACGGTTGAAGATGTTCTGAAACTCCGCGCGAACCTGGAGCGAGGCTCTTTCCTTGATGCGGAAGACTCGCCCGAGGCCCATCGATTCCGCCGGCTGGCCGCTGCCACCGAAAATCGTTGAAGTAGGCTGCCGAAGAGCCGAACGTGCCATACGGCGGCACCGCCCACGCGTTCGGATTCAGCACGAGTTGCGTCGTGGGATCGAAGGTGGAGTTGGGATTCACCACTCGCCGCACTGGCGATGACGGCGCCCGCCGGGTCGGACACAGTGCCAGTTCGGCGACGGGCTACTACACCTCTGCGCGTTGACACAGAGTTCGTGCCGCGATCGGACTGGCCAATGCGGTGGAAACAAGCGCGAACAAACCGACTACGATCAACACGGAGCGCATCAACTCAAAAAACTGACTCGCGGAATCCGCCGTGATAACTAACTCACGGAAACAGAAACTAAATCGGTGTAGCGGCACCTATCGCCGGACAAAAAACGACAGCGCCAGCCCAAAGCCCACCACGATCACGATGCGGCGCACTGCTGCCCCGGCCAATCGCCGCGCGAAACCGGCGCCGCCGTAACCACCCGCGATGGCGCCCAACACCATGATGACCACGTCGGGCCAATACACCATTCTGTTGGACACAAAATAGATGATGGCAACGCCGTTCATGGTGCCGCCCAACAGAACCTTCAGGGCGTTCATCTGGTGGATCTCGGTAAGGCCGATGATGCTGAGCGCGGCCAGCATGAGAATGCCGATGCCTGCACCGAAATATCCGCCATAAATCCCTACCATCAGTTGAAACAGCAGCGCCCCGGCCAGCCACTTGGCAAATCGATGCCCTTCGGAGTTGGACGATTTCATTCTGCGCTGCACCGGTTCCTGCGCCATAAAGAGCACTGTGGCGAAGAGGATCAGGAATGGCACCAGCCGGTCGAACACCGCGGGCGGCGTGAACCGCAACAGACTGGCGCCGATCAGCCCTCCAATCAGGCTCGGGATCACCAGCGAAAACAGGCGGGCCTCGGTGGCGCGCAACTCCCGGCGATAGCCCCACATGCTGCCCAGCGTGGCCGGCCAGATCGCGACTGTGCTGGTGGCATTGGCGGTCACCGAGTTCAGGCCCAGCCAGATCAACGTGGGGAAGGTGACCAGCGTCCCTCCGCCTGCCACGGAATTAATGGCTCCGGCAAGGAAAGCGGAGCCGAAAGCGGCGGCAGCGTGGAGAGTATCGAGCGAAGGCAAGGTACCAGCTTACCCGAATCGGCCGCCCGGCTATCATGGTTACAGCGTGGCCGGCGTTTATCTTTCCTATCCCTTCTGTGCGCAGAAGTGCACCTACTGCAATTTCGCCTCGGGCGTGTTTCCGCGCGACGAGGAGCGGCGCTATGTCGGCGCACTCGCCGACGAGCTGCGCGCGCATGCCTGGCAGTGGAGGCCCGAGACAGTGTATCTGGGCGGCGGCACTCCCAGCATTCTGGAACTCGAAGACCTACGCGCCTTGCTGGCGCTGATCCCGGGACGGCAGTGGCGGGAAGCCACCATGGAAGCCGCGCCTGGCTCGATCACTCCGGAGCGGGCTCGCGCGTGGGCGGCGTGCGGGATTAACCGCGTCAGCCTGGGTGTGCAATCGTTCGTAGAAACGGAAATCCGGCGCACGGGGCGCAAGCACAGTGCGCAGATCGTCGAGCAGGAACTCACCGTGCTCCGAGACGCCGGCATCGGCAATGTGAACATCGATTTGATCGCCGGGTTGTCTGCACAAACGGAAGCGAGCTGGCGCGAATCGCTCGACTGGATCGAACGTCTTGCGCCTCCGCATGTTTCCATCTACATGCTGGAGGTGGATGAAGACAGCCGGCTCGGCAAAGAGATGCTGCTCGGCGGAGTGCGCTACGGCGCCGCGGAAACACCGGACGAGGAGCACACCGCCGCCTTCTATGAGACGGCTGTGGAGCGGCTGGCGGCAATAGGAATTGCGCGGTACGAGATTTCGAATTTCGCGCGGCCCGGCTGCGAGTCGTGGCACAACTTGAAGTATTGGAGGCTCGAGCCGTACGTGGGCTTCGGCGCCGATGCCCATTCGTTCGACGGGTACACGCGCAGCCAGAATCCCGAATCCGTGGCCGGGTACCTTTCCGGTGGGTCGATCGACTCGGTTCCCGCGCGCCTGGACGAGGAGCGCTTCTTCGTGGGCCTCCGCCTCATGCAAGGCGTTCGACCCCTACCTGAAGAATGGTTGCGTTTCGAGGCGCCCATCCGGCGCTTCCTGGACGCGGGTCTGCTCGAAACCGAGGATGGCCTGCTCCGGCTCACCGGCCGCGGCGTGCTGCTTTCCAACGAAGTGTTTCAGGAGTTCATCACGACATGATAGACCTGCGCAGCGACACGGTCACCAAGCCGACCCCGGCGATGCGGCGCGCCATGATGGAGGCGGAAGTCGGCGACGACGTTTATGGCGAAGACCCTACCGTCAACCGGCTGGAGAAGCGTGCCGCCGAGATCACCGGCAAGGAGGCCGCGCTATTCGTCCCGTCCGGCACCATGGGGAACACCATCGCGGTCAAACTGCATACCGAACATGGGCAGGAGATCATCTGCGATTCACGTTCCCACGTCCTCGACTATGAACTGGCCATGATGGCCTGGTTTTCGGGGTGCGTGGCGCGGACCATCGCGACGGATGACGGCATCCTTGCCTGGGAGCAGATCTGCCTCGCGATCCGGCCGCGAGGACCGCATTGGGCGCCGACCGGTCTGATCGAGATCGAAAACACCCACAACATGGCGGGAGGGACGGTATACCCGCTGCCCGTGATTCGTGAGATCTGCGATGGGGCCCACGATCGCGGATTGAAGGTGCACATGGATGGGGCGCGCGTGTTCAACGCTGCCGCGGCAGCGGGAGTCCCCGTCCGCGAGATCGTAGCGCCGGTGGACACGGTGATGTTCTGCGCCTCGAAAGCCTTGGGCGCGCCGGTGGGTTCGTTGCTGGCCGGCCCAGCGGAAGCCATGGCCCGCGGCCGCCTCTACCGCAAGCGTCTGGGAGGCGGTATGCGGCAGGCAGGTGTGCTTGCGGCAGCCGCATTAATCGCACTCGAAGAAACGCCCAAGCACCTGCCGAACGATCACGCGAATGCCAAGTTTCTGGCCGAGGGGCTGGCGCGCATTGCCGGCATCGTGCTGGACCCGGCCAAGGTATCTACCAACATCGTGATTTTCGACGTGAGCCGAACGGGCCTGGCGGGCAAGGAGATCAGCTGGCGTCTCAAGGAGCGCGGCGTCCTCATGAATGGAATTAACGAGCGGCTAATGCGCGCCGTCACGCATTACGACGTGGACCGCGTAGCGTGCCAGCAGGCACTGGAAGCGATGGCGTGCTGCGTGGGGCGGTAAGTCGTACGTCCTATATGAGACACTCGTACGGGCGACAATTGTCTTCATGAGGATCACGGCGTCGAAGCTTCGAGAAAATATTTACCGCATTCTGGATGAGGCGATCGAGACCGGGAATCCGGTTGAGGTGGTGCGCAAGGGAACCGTGCTCAGAATTGTGCCGGAGAAGAAACCTTCCAAGCTTGACCGGCTGAAGAAGAGAAAGGGCTTCGTCGGAGACCCAGACGATATCATTGGCATGGATTGGTCCAAGTACTTGACCGAGCTTCAGTGACGTATTTGGACACGCACGTTCTTGTGACCATCTGGTTGGGCACTGCTGAAAAGCTCGGAGCGGCGGCTAGAAAGGCGCTTTCAGGCCCAGATTTGATGGTCTCCCCGGCCGTGATTCTGGAACTCGAACTCAGATTCGGAGGCTTACTCCGAGTGCCACGAAACTGGTCTTCGACCTTGCCGAACAGATCGGCCTCCGCATCTGCGAGCTACCCTTCAGCGTAGTGGTCAACCATGCGCTCTCCGAAAAATGGGGGCCGGATCCATTCGACCGGCTCATCGTCGCCAACGCCAAAGCCAACAACGCGCCCATCCTGACTAGAGACGAACGAATCAACCGCCACTACTCGCGCGCGATCTGGTAGAGCCGCCCGTGCGGTCACCACCAGTGCTCGTTGAACACCGGTTTGCGGCAGCGCGGACAGAACTCGGCGCCCTTCACATCCAAGCGCTCCACGCCGTGGCTGGAGGACATCACGCAACGCCAGTCCGAGCAGTGGCGCAGGCCAAACGTGTGCCCCAATTCGTGAACCGCCTCCTTCACCAGGCGGTCGCGCAGCAGGTCCTGGCGCTCCGGCATGCCGTAGAATCCTTCGTGAAGGCGCGCCATGGAGACTGCCGCGCAGTTGCCCTCCAATTGGGCTTCGCCGAAAACAAACGTGAGGACCGGAACAAACAAGTCGCAGGCGGTAACTCCCAGTACGCGCGCGCCTCCGTTGCACGAGCGCTCCAGACGCTGCAGGATGGCGGTTGAGTAAAACTGCCCCCTGGCCGCATCCCAGGCGTGGGCAATATCGAGCGTTTCCGGGCGGATCTGGCAAGGCCTGCGGAAGGTACGCGCCAGCGCCGCCGCCAGATACTCGAGCTGGTCGAGCGACGGCTCCAAGCGGGGTCCCGTGGGCACCCCGCCGCTGAGCGGGATGACGTGGATCGGTCTCACCGCAAACCGTAGCGCCTCAGTTTGTTATAGAGCGTGGTCCGGTCGATGTCGAGAATGCGCGCGGCCCGTGACATGTTGTGCTGGGTCTCGCGCAGAATGCGCTCGATATGCGCGCGTTCCACGTCATCCAGGGTTCGACCCGTCGTGGGCACTTGCGCTTCGAACTGGAAGGAAAAATCGGAAGCCCGGATCTCGGGACCGCGTCCCACCACCAGCGCGCGCTCTACGGCGTTCTCCAGTTCGCGCACATTGCCCGGCCATTCGTGGCGCGTCAGCAGATCCAGCGCTTCCGCGGAAATCTGCGGTACCGGGCGGCTGGTCGCCAGACAAAACTTGTTCAGGAAATGGCTGACCAACAGCGGAATGTCCTCGCGGCGGTCGCGCAGCGGCGGCAGGTCGATGCAGAATACATGCAGCCGGTAATACAAGTCCGGCCGGAAGCTGCCCGCTTTGACGAGGGCCTCGAGGTTCTTATTGGTGGCGGCCACGCAGCGGAAATCCACCTTGATGGGCTGGTTGCCGCCCACGCGCACGATCTCGTGCTCCTGCAGGACGCGCAGCAGGTCGGTCTGCGTCCGCAGACTGATGTCGCTGATCTCATCCAGAAACACCGTGCCGCCATCGGCCACTTCGAACTTACCCTTCTTACGGTACTGCGCGCCCGTGAACGCGCCCTTCTCGTGACCAAAGAGCTCGCTTTCGAGCAGCGTTTCCGTCAATGCGCCGCAATGGATGGTCACCAGCGGCATGTAACGCCGCGGCCCCGAGTTGTGGATCGCGCGCGCCACCACTTCCTTGCCGGTGCCGCTCTCGCCCGTCAGAAGCACGGTGGCTTCCGTGGATGCCACCATCTCGATCAGCTCCTGCACCTTCTTCATGGCAGGGCTTCTCCCGATCAGCTCGTTGCCGGGGGCAGCCTCCTGCAAATCCTCGCGCAGCCGCACCACTTCGCGCCGTGTGCGTTGATGTTCCAGAGCGTTAGCCACCAGGTGCGACAGCTCGTCGGGGTCGACGGGCTTAGTGATGTAATCGTAAGCGCCGCGCTTAAGCGCCTGCACGGCGGTTTCCACCGAGGCGTAGCCCGTCATCACGATGACGGCCAGCTCCGGATCGGCCTCTTTCAAGCGGGCCTGCAGTTCCATGCCGTCCATACCCGGCATCTTGATATCGATCAGCGCGATATCGAATTCCTTGTGCTGAATGGTTTCCAGCGCTTCGCGCGCGCTACCTACGGGCTGTGCGGCATACCCTTCGCTGGTAAACCACTTGCCTAGGGAATCGCGCACTACCAATTCATCGTCGACGATCAGAATCCTGGCCTTGACCTTGATCGCGGTCGGGTTCTCGACAACCGTTGCCATTGGTGCCTCCCGGTCCTTCCCGTTACGTTGTTCCCCTGTCACTTACTTCCCCCCTACTGGAGCGACGGCCGCGGCCACAGGCAGCGCCACCGTAAACTCGGTCCCTTCGCGCGGTGTGGAGCGGACCGAAATCTCCCCCGCGTTCTGCTCCACAATGCTGCGCGCCACCGCCAGACCAAGTCCCGTGCGGTTCTGGTCTTCCTTGGTGGTGAAGAAGGGATCGAAGATGTGCGGCAGAACGTCGTCTGGGATGCCGCTTCCCGTATCCTTGACCCGTACTACGATTTGTTCGGCGGCCGGGTCGAATGCAGTCGAAATTTCCAGCTCGCCACCTTTGGGCATGGCTTCCGACGCATTGACCAGCAGCACCAGAATCGCCTGCTGGATCTGGTTGGCGTCGCACTCCACCGGCGGCAGGCCGGGTGCCAGATTCTCTCGCAGTTCGATGTTCTGCATGTCCAGTTTGTGTTTCACCAGGGCCACTGCCCGCCCTACGACGGTGGCCAGGTCGTTGGGTTCACGGTGGCTGGGCGCCTGACGGCTGAAGGTCAGCAGGCTCTTCACCAGGTCGCCGCAGCGCTTGCTCTCCCGCTCGATGATCTGCAGCTGTTCCGCCATCTCGTCGCGCGTGGGGATGTCGTGTTTGAGCAGCTCGCGCAGCACCAGCCGCGCATAGGTCAGGATGCCGAACAGCGGATTGTTGATCTCGTGCGCCACCGTGGCCGCCAGTTTGCCCATGGAGGCCATTTTTTCGGAGCCGAGCAGCGTCTTGTGGATGCGTTCCAGCTCCGCCGTCTTGCGGCGCACCTGTTCTTCGATGTGCGCCTGTTCCCCGGCCACTTCCTCGGTCATCTTGTTGAACGAAGCCGCCAGGTCGCCCAGTTCGTCGTCGGAACGGATAGGCAGGCGGTACTCGAGATCGCCGCCGGCCACGCGGTGCGTGCCCTGGATCAGCTCCTTGACCGGGCGGTACACCACGATCCAAATGAACAGAACGGCCACCAGCGATCCGAAGACCATGGCGACCACCAGGAAGAAGGCCAGCGTCGCCTGATGCCGCGCGAGTTGCGCATCCACGGTCGCGAGCGAGAGGTTGGCGTCCACTACTCCCAGAACCCGCTGGCTGGCGGGATGCACGTGGCAGGCGGCATTGGAACAAACCAGGGAATTTTCGATGGGCCGGATGACGCCCAGGATGCGGTCGCCATGCTTGTCGGTGAAGATGCGCCCGCGGTCCGGCCGGTTCAGCTTGGTCAGCGGCTCGGATTGCGCATGGCAGCCGTAACACGCCTCGGCGCTCTGATCCACCACCGTGTTGAGTTCCCGCGTGTCGGTGGAAACCGTGATGCGGCCTTCCTTATTGAAGACGCGGATGCGCCGGATGCCTGGCTCGGAGCCCAATTCCTGGATGACGTTATAGAGCGCTTCGCGATCGTTGCGCAGCATCAGAAAGTGCGTACTGCGCAGAATCAGATCGGTGATGCGCTCGGCCGATTGGAGTACCAGATCTTCCGATTGGCGGCGCTCCACGCGCAGGTTGAGGTAACCGAACAACGCAAAAAAGACCGCCGTGCTCGCGACCACGCAGATCGCGAGCTTGGCGGCCAATCCCACCCGGACTAGCTTGCGGAGGTTCATCCCACCTGGACCCGGTCCTCCTCCATTTCTCCCGCTTCCACGAGCACAGGTTCGCGAGTCTGCGCTTCAAAGACGGGAAAATATTCCGCGACCACGCGGAAGATCGCGAAGCCCGCTGCCACGATGGCGAGGGTGATGGCGATCTCGCTCCACCGCGGTATGTAGTGCGTACCCGAACTGGCCTCCATGGCGGTGATTCCCACGTTCAAGCGGTTGGCGATGAACCCGAAGACCACCATGACGGAACAGGCATAGAGTGCGCCGGGGTTCAGGCGCACGCGCCTTTGAAACAGCAGCGCAGCCGGCACCGCCAGCAGGGCCATCTCCAGAAGGAACAGCCATGTCTCGGTCCGATTAACAGCGAGCAGCGCAAGGGCATGGCGATGACTCAGATCGAGGAAGCGCACCCACAGATAAAACGACAGGAGCACCGCCAGCACGCGCCCCATGCTCGCCAAAAGCGATAGCTCCAGCGCGCGGCCAAACGCGCGGCTGCTGTGCCACGATTCGAAGATGGTCATGGCCAGCCCCACCGCGATCGCCGAAATATAGAACATTAGCGGCAGCAGAGGCGTGTACCAGAGCGGATACATCTTCTCCGGCACGATCAGGTAGAGCGTGCCCAGCGAACTCTGGTGCAGCGTCGAAAGCAGCACGCCGGCAATCATGAGCGGGACCGAAATGTTGTGGATCCAGCCCAGCGGTTTGTGCCAGCCGAACTTTTCGAGCACCACGGGGATGAATTCGAGGAACAACACGGTGGTGTAGAGCATGACGCACCACGCCACCTCGAACAGGGCCGAGTGCGGGTTCCACATGACCAGCGGATGCCAAAGACGATCGGGGCGGCCCAGATCGAACAACAGCGCCACTACCACCAGCGTGTATCCGAGGAACGCGGTGAGGATGGCGGGCCGCAGAATCGGCTTATAGCGCTCGACGTTAAAGATGTGCACGATCGCCACCAGCGTGAATCCACCGGCGGCCAGGCCCACCCCGCAGAGGATGTCGAAGGCGACCCACAGGCCCCAGGGGAAGCGGTCGCTCAAATTGGTGGCGCCGCCCAAGCCATACATAACCCGCCGGTAGGTGGCGTACAGGGCGGTCAGCATGATGGCCGCGAAGATCGCGCGCCAGACCGTGATTCGCGGGATGCGGGGAATCATTTCCGTTTGCCCTCCGCTTTGGCCACTTCGGCGCGGCGGTTGGTGATCCACCAGATGCCACCCAAGAGGACCGTTCCGGTCGAGACCACATCCGGTACCAGTTCGAGCACGCGCCAGGTGAGGGCCGGCAGCGCCTCGTGCGGCACGTTCGTGCGCAGCCCAATCTGCTCAAACGGCACACCCGACAGGTACAGCACCGAAGTACCGCCGGCTTCCTCGACGCCGTAGATTTTGCTGAAGTAATCGCCCGGCTTGTCGGCAATGCGCTGGTGCGCTTCGGCGATCAAGGCATCGCGCTCGCCGCACTTGGTGGCGCCGGTGGGGCAGGCAGCCGCGCAGGCAGTAGGCTCGCCGCGCTTTTGCTTCTCAAAACACATATCGCATTTGCGCATGCGAGGCAAACGCTGATTCCACTCATACGACGGCACCTGGAACGCGCAGGCCTGCACGCAGTAGCGGCAACCGAAGCACTTCTCCGGGTCGTAAACCACCGGCCCGAGCGCGGTTTTCTGCAACGCGCCCACCGGGCAGACCGAAGCACAGGCCGGTTCCACACAGTGCATGCAAAGGCGCCGGCTGTAGCGTTCGCCGTGCGTCTCAATGGCTGTGAGCTTGTGGGCGGAGATCCGCTCTTCCGCCGCGACCTTCTCGTTGTACGGTAAGCCCCATCGCTCCGCGCAAGCCCCTTCGCAAGACTTGCAACCAATGCAAAGCGTGCTGTCGTACAGGATCGCTTTCGACATATTAAGATCTCTAAGTCTGTTTTATCAGAAAGCGGCATAAATGTGTAGCAAAACTTTACAGCGTTACGCCGTCAGGAAGAATTCCCCGGTGATCTTCTTCCAGTTGGCATCCGGCAAGGTGCTCAGCAAGTCGTCCACCGGCCGTCCGCCATCGGCTGCAACCGCTCCCGCCAGCCTCGGTTGGGTGGCATAGAGGCGCTCGACGGCTTCCCGCATCCAGTCCCGAATCAAGCCTTTAGGCACCAGATTGCGAGTGGTATTCTCCTCGTCCGGTACGTTAATGGTCATGAGCCAGCCTTTACCGTAGGGGTCGCGCGACAGAAGTGCCGGATTGTTCACAATCTCCGCGTTCACTTCCAGGATTTCGCCTTCGGTGGGCGACACCATCTCGGTTTTCTCGCCATCCCGATAGAAACTAAGGACTTTCTGGCCCTGGCGGACCCATTGGCCAGGCTTAGGCAGCTCGACCCGCTCCACTTTACCGACCAGCGCCACGGCAAACTCGTCGGCGCCGACCCGCACGATGCTCTTGCGCTCCCGTGTCAGCCAGGTATGCCCGGGGTGATAGGAAAGACCTTCGGGAACCAGAAAACCATCCACCATTTCACCACCCAGGTGAGCCGGGGCCGGAGTCGTGACTGTTACGGGGACCGTCGCGACGACCTTGTGCCGATTCAGAAAATAGTCCAAAACGATAAACGTCAGAAACGTGACCAAGACCAGAATGACTGTCATAACCTTCCATCCTTTCCACGGTGCATAAGGGCATTCCGGATGCCACAAAGCGGTGAAATTCACCCCTTTATCCGTTGTGATTTCATGCATTTGGACGGGCGTGGTGTTCTACCGCAGACGGCGACGTTGATTATTGCAACGGTCCGATGTTGTGGAATTCCTGCGAACCCGTTAGCCGAGTTGCGGTTAAGCCCCTGTGTGGGCGAATTCTACGGGGGTGTTGCGGAGTCCCGCAGTTTCAGGCGGATGAATCCGTGCAGACGGCCCGCGAGCGCGATACCCTGTCTGGTGGAGTTCACCACTATGCCCACACAGAATTACGCCAACCACACGCAGCTTGTTCCGCTGTTCCATTTCGTGCTCATGCCCGTGCTCTTGCTGACGCTGATTGGCTCCGGCGTAAACCTCTATCAATCCTGGGGCGACCACCAGCGCCTCTACAGCGCCGCGTTGATTCTGGTGCTGGTCATCTGCGCTATTATCGGTGCCTTTCTGGGCCGGGTCTCCGCGCTGAAAGCCCAGGACCGTGCCATCCGCGTGGAAGAGAACCTGCGGCATTTCGTGCTGACCGGGAAACTTCTGGATCCGCGGCTTACCATTCGCCAGGTGATTGGGCTGCGCTTTGCCTCCGACGGGGAGTTTGTGGCATTGGCCAAACGGGCCGCTGCCGAAAACCTATCCGGCGCCGCCATCAAGCAAGCCATCCAGCAATGGCGGCCGGACGCCTATCGCGTGTGAGCCGGCTCGGCAATTTCCCGGCGGTGCGCTACCACGAAATAGGACGCGCCCAGCAGGAATAAGGCAATCGAGAGCCACTGCGACGTGTCGAGCGGGCCACCCCACAGGTTGCCCTGCTCGTGGAAGCGGAAGAATTCCACGATGAATCGCGCGGTGGAGTACAGCATCAGGTACAAACTAATGATGGACCCGGCCGAATGTGGCTTGCGGATGCGCCAGTAGAGCACGCCGAAGATCAGGAATTCGGCGAACGCTTCATAAAGCTGGGTGGGGTGCAGAGGCGTGTTGAGGGGCACGCCCACCAATTGATTTGACACCGGATTGCTAAAGGTTACCGACCACGGCAAGTGACTCTCCACGCCCCAGCAGCATCCCGCCGAAAAACAGCCCAGCCGGCCGATGCCGTGGCCGAGCGCAATCCCCGGGGCGAAGACATCGGCGGTAACCAGCGCCGGCAGGTGCACCTTACGCATGTACCAGGCGGCAACGGCCAGCGCTCCGAGCAGCCCGCCATAAAAGACGCCGCCCGCCTGCAATGTGGAAAACGAAAGGATTTCGCCGGGGTGCTGGGTGTAATACGGAATGTCCACCAGGAGCATCATGACCTTCGCGCCGGCGATCGCGGCCAGCGCGCAATAGATGCCCAGATTGGTAATCGCGTCGGCGTTCAGCTTAGCCTGGCGGCCGAGGCGCGTAGCCATCCATAGGCCAGCCAGGAAGGCGATGGCTACCAGGAAGCCATAGGTATGCAGGAACGAAAGATGGAAAATCTCAGGGTACATTTGCCGCCTGCCGCTTAGGGCGCAACACTTCCAGGAGCAGCAATCCGCTGCCGATCACGACGGCCGAGTCCGCGATGTTGAAGGTGGGCCAGTGATGGTCGCCGACATAGACGTCCAGAAAATCCGTAACGCGCCCCCACAAGACCCGGTCGAACAGATTGCCGGCGGCGCCGCCCAAAATCAGCGTGAACCCGGCCAGCGAAAACCGGTCGAGCCGCTCCGGCCGCCAAAGAATCACCGCCACCGCAATCACCGCCGCCAGTGCGAACAGCGGCAAGACCAGGGTCCTCCACTCCGCGGAACTCTCGCTGAACAGGGAAAACGCAATGCCGCGGTTCTGCGCGTGAACGATATCGAAGAAACCGGGAATGATGCGGAGCGTGTCCAGGAAAGAGACATGCGTTTCGATCAGCCACTTGGTGAAGCGGTCGAGGGCAAATACCGCTGTGGCGGCGCCATAGGCCTTTAAGCGGAGATCGGACACGCTAATTTTATGTTACCAGCGAGAGGCTCAGTTAGGACAAGCGCGGTTCATGAGCGCCGTCATGATCTTGTTGACGACCTCTTCGCGCACCAGTTCATCGCGGGCATCCAAGGGCGACACCTGGATGTGGACCAGTTCGTGGACGATGGTGCATTCCATGTCGAGCTTGAGATCGGAGCCGTGGAGGTTGTAATCGCGGGGGTCGAGGACGCTGATCAGGCCTGTTTTGGCTTCCGGATCCCATTCGGCAGCGCCCCAGGAATCGCGGTCAATCTCCGACTGCCGCACGATGCGCACCGAGAGATTCCACTCTTCCAGGCCCAGACGCTTCTGCCAGGTTTTCATCTGGTGTTCCAGCCGGGACTCCAGCGGGTTCATTGCCGAAGCACTGAAGGCCAGAAGCAGGATGGCGGCGACCACTCGCATCACCAGAATTGTACATCCGACTACTCAAAAAATCGAGTCCTAGGACGTAATGGTACCGGACTGGGTGGTGCATTCCGGACGCGGCTACTTCCGCGCTGAGCTTATCAAAGAAGCGTTTAATGATCATCTTAGAGGTTGTGTCGAGGAGTCGCTGGCCCACTGCCGCAATGGTACCCCCCACTTCGACGGAACCTTGGTACTGTACGTCTGTCCCACCTTCGACGGGAACCAGCGTGAGCAGGCCATCGCCCTTCATGAACCCGATCTTCCCAGCTCCCTCTACGATCAACCGGAAACTGGTGGTGGGATTTTGATCGGCGATGCGTACGGTTCCGTCGAACAATCCGGAGACGCTGGCCATCACCATCTTCATTTTCATGTGGTACTGGAAATCGCCGATCTGCTCCAGGGCGTCACAACCGGGCATGCATTTTCCCAGCACCACCGGATCTTGCAGCAGTGCGTAGGCGCGCTCCTGCGGAACCGCCAGCACGCGCGCTCCGGCAATTTTCACGAAGCCCTCGTGAGGGCTACGGAAATCGCACGGCGGGCGTGCACGCGCGCCAGGTGGCGCCGGTAATCGGCGGAAGCGTATAGATCGGAATTGGCTTCCTCGCCTTCGCCTATGGTAGCCACGGCCTGAGCCAGATCTGCTCCGGCTTCCAGCAGCTTTTCCGCTTCCAGCGCGCGGAAGGCATGCGGGCCCAAGCCGGTTACTCCGATGCGGGCAAGCGAAATCCCAGTGCCGCTCTTCTTGATGCGCGCGGCGATGCCCACAATGGCAAAGCCGGAAGCGGGGTGCTCCACCTTTTCGTAGCGGTACCCTTCGCTGCCGTCTTCGGCGGGCACCAGCACCTCGATCACAAGCTCTCCCGGATCTAGAGCAGTGGTGAACGGGTCGAGGAAGAATTCCGCCGCCGGCACGGTGCGGTCGGTTTTCGCGGACGCCATCCGGATCTGGGCCTCGAGGGCCAGCAGGGAGGCCGGGTAGTCGGCTGCCGGGTCGGCGTGGGCCACACTGCCGCCGATGGTGCCGCGATTGCGAACCTGCACATCGCCGATGTGGCTGGCAGTCTCGGCCAACAAGGGGCAGCGGGCGCGAATCACGGTTGAAATCTCCACATCGTGATGCGTGGCGGTAGCGCCGATGTGGATCATGGACCCCTGCTCGCCGATGTGGTTCAAACCGGGAACGCGCGCCAGGTCCACGACATGTTCCGGCGCGGCCAGCCGAAGCTTCATCAGCGGGATCAGACTCATACCGCCGGCCATGATCTTACGCTCGCCATCGGCGATCAGCTCGAAGGCTTCCCGAAGCGTGGCTGGAGAGGAGTATTCGAACTCTTGCGGAATCATGCGCGGCCTCCTGCTTGGACCAGCTTCCAGATTTTCTCGGGGGTGAGCGGCATGTCGATATGCCGCACGCCCAGGTGGGAGAGGGCATCCACCACCGAATTCACCACTGCGGGCGTGCAACCGATGGTGCCGGCCTCGCCCACGCCTTTAACGCCCAGCGGGTTGACGGGCGAGGGCGTCACGGTATGGCTGCTTTCGATCCACGGCATCATGTGGGCCTTGGGCACGGCGTAATCGGTCAGCTCACCGGTCACCAGCTGGCCATTGTCGTCGTAGACCGCCTCTTCCCAGAGCGCCTGGCCCAGACCTTGCGCGACGCCGCCGTGCACCTGGCCGGCCACGATCAGCGGGTTGATGATATTGCCGCAATCGTCCACCGCTACGTAGCGGCGTATGTCGATCTTCCCTGTTTCGGTGTCCACTTCGGTGATGACCATATGGGCGCCGAAGGGGAAGGTGAAGTTGGGCGGCTCCCAGAACTGGGTGGCTAGCAGTCCCGGTTGCGTATCGGGTGGCAGCTTCATGGCCCGGTAGGAGGCTGCGGCGATCTCTTTGAACGAAACTGATTTCCCGGATTTCTCGTCGACACATGCTCCGCCCACCAGCGTGACCTTGTCGGTTTCGAGCAGCATGGCGCCGAACTTCTTGATCTTGGTTTTCAACTCCTGCAGCGCGTAATAAACCGCGGTGCCGCCGATGGCCGTGCCGCGGCTGCCAAAGGTGCCGATGCCGTACGGCACGATGGAGGTATCGCCGTGCAGAACTACTACGGAGTCGATGTCCACTCCGAGTTCGTCGGCCGCGATCTGAGCAAAGGTGGTCTCTTCGCCCTGTCCGTGGGGAGACGCACCGGTCATTACGGTCACCTGGCCGTCGGGCTCGATCCTGACGGTGGCACTTTCCCATCCACCGGTGGGCGTCGCGGGTGATGGTCCAAAGGCGCAGATTTCGCCATAAGCCGACATGCCGATGCCCATCAGCTTACCCTTAGACCGAGCCTGCTGCTGTTCGCGCCGCAGCTGGGGATAGTCCACCAAATCCATGGCGTTCTGGAGCGGCAGCGCATAGTTGCCGCTGTCGTAGGCCAGGCCGGTGGCGGTGGCAAACGGGAATTCATCCTTGCCCGGAAAATTCTTCATGCGGAGCGCGGCGGGATCCATTTTCAATTCGGCCGCCAGGATGTCCACCATGCGCTCGATGCCGTGAGTCGCTTCGGGGCGGCCGGCGCCGCGGTAGGCGTCCGTGGGAAAGCAATTGGTGAACGCGCCAATCACGTCCGCTGAAATGTTCTGGAACCGGTACAGGCCCGGCATCATCAGCACGGAGAGCGTAGGAATAGCGGGCGTGAGGAGCTGCAGATAGGCGCCCAGGTCCTGAATGATTTTCAGCTTCAGCCCGAGCATGGTGCCGTCGCGCTTGGCGGCCAGTTCGTAATAGTCCACGTGCCCGCGGCCGTGGATAGTGCCCAAGAAATTCTCACGGCGCGATTCCACCCACTTCACCGGCTTGTTGATGCGCTGGCTGACGAAGGTCATCAGCATGTCTTCGGCGTAGACGTCGATCTTCGAGCCGAAACCGCCGCCGACTTCGGGAGCGATCACGCGCAGCCGGTTTTCGGGGATGCCAAAGATAGAGCCCAGGAGGCTGCGCAGCAAGTGCGGCGCCTGCGACGAGGAATAGAGCGTCAACGATTTTTCGGAGGCGTGCCAATCGGCCACCACGCCGCGCGTCTCCATCGCCATGGGAATCAGGCGTTGGCTGGTGATGCGCTGCTTGACGATGACGTCGGCCTCGCTAAAAGCCTTTTCGATGTTGCCGCCTTCCTGGTGGAAGGTGAAGGCCGTGTTGTCGGGCCATTGCGGGTGGATCGCCGGGGCGCCGGGAGCCAGCGCTTTTTCCGGATCGGCTACCGCCTGTGTTTCCTCATATTCCACCTCGACAGCGTCTGCCGCGTCCGCCGCGAGGTAGCGATCGGTGGCTACGACGACGGCCACCGGGTGCCCAACGAAATACACGCGATCCTGCGCCAGGATGTGGTGGTGCGGCTGGCGCAGCCCGGGCAAATGCGCCACGCAGGGGACCGAACCGACATCCTTCACATCCGCGCCGGTGAAAACGGCTACGACGCCGGGCCGCTCCAGCGCGGACTGGGTGTTGATGCTCTTGATGCGCGCCGCGGCGTGCGGGCTGCGGACCACGCACGCGTGGTGCATGCCGGGCATCTTGACATCATCTACATAAGTGGCAGTCCCGGTGATCAGGCGAGGATCTTCGCGGCGGCGAATCTTCTTCCCGACCAGGGTTTCCGGCTTTAGAGTGGTGGTGGCCATACGCTATGCTCCCGCCTTCCCCGCAGCCGCCTTCACCGCATTCACAATGTGCTGGTACCCGGTGCAACGGCAGATATTGCCGTGCAGGCCATGGCGGATCTCCTGCTCGGTAGGACTGGGATTGTCGGCCAGTATTTGTTTGCAAGTCATGATCATTCCAGGCGTACAGAAACCGCACTGTAACCCGTGCTCGTTCCAGAAGGCCTCCTGCATCGGATCGAGCTTGCCATTGACCGCCAGGCCCTCGACGGTCAGGACCTGCCGCCCGCGGGCCTGGACGGCGAACATGGTACAGGATTTCACAGCCTTGCCGTCGAGCATGACAGTGCATGCCCCGCAGGTGGACGTTTCGCAGCCGATGTGGGGGCCGGTAAGGCCCACCACTTCGCGGAGGTAGTGAATCAGAAGGAGCCGCGGCTCGACTTCATCAGTGTGTAATTTTCCGTTGATGGTGAGAGAGATTTCGTGTTTCATGGCAGCCGGACGGTCTATGAAGTTACCAGGAAAATGGCGGAAAAGCAAAGGGAATCGAGGGTTTAAAGGAGGTCCTGTGCCGGCGACAAGGATCGCCAGCGTTACGTAACGCCGGCGGTCTCTTTGCCGCCGGTGGCCTTATTCAACGACTGCCAGCGCTACAGTTGGCCGCCATTCGGACGCGAAGGCGGCTGGGCGGTCATCTTCTTACGCAACACCTGGCTGCGTTCTCTACGCGCAAGCTTGCTCTTTCGTTCGCGGTGGAAGCGCGCTTTATCTCCATTAATAGCTGACATGGTGCCCTGAGGGTAGCAGGTATTGGGCCGCGTTATAGGACACCCGGAACTCTGAAAGTATCCACCAATACCAATCCCCAAAGATGACAGATCCAATAACAGGGGCGGGCGCTATAATCGGGAACCGTGTGCCCGCGCGGGATGAGCGGGCTACGTATCCTATTGCCAACTGGAAGGAACCGGTGACCATGAACCTCCTCAAACTTAGCGCGATGCTGCTGCTCGCTCTCTCTCCTTTACTTCAAGCGCAACCGAAATGCACGAACGCGAGCTTGAACGGAACCTTGTTCTACGCGGTTTCGGGATCGATCAAGAATGGTACGACTACGGTATCGTATGCGGAACAGGGCCAGGTGATCGCCGACGGAGCCGGGAACTTTACCTCGGGACAGACCACCACGAGCACCGCAGGTGTCATCGCGACCTTGGCAGTTACGGGTACCTATGCCGTTCATGCAGACTGCTCCGGAACGGCTACACTGACCACTACTGCCCAGTCGGTGACGGTGAACCTTCAGGTTGTGAACGGAGGGGGCCTCACATTGTCGTCGGTCACTTCATCGGTAAACAACGAATTAGGGCAGATGCGATTCTATCGGGCGGCGAATGCGACCGGAAGCCAATGCGGGAACGGATCGGGTTCCGGAGCCTATGGCTTGCTGTTGTCGGGAGGGACATACTCCGGCGGCGTCAGGAATCCCAATGAGACTGAGGCTCAATTTACATTAGATGGCAACGGCGCGGTCACTTCGCTCGCGGGCCAGGTAACTTCGGTTAGTGCGAATGGGCCGACCGGGATCAGCGGCTCGGGCACATATTCCATTTCATCCAACTGTTCCGGTACGGCGCAAATCACCCTTTCGAACGGCGTCCAGCTAAACTACCAGATCGCCCGCGTCGAGGGGGGAAGCATCTTGTTTATGGAGACCGATGCCAGTACCACCGTTACGGGTGCGGCCCAGCCGCAACTGCTCCAACAAATACTTCCCCAGTTCGTGTTTGGTGGAGGTGTCTGGTATCAGGCGCTGTATTTCTCGAACCCGACTGCCGGGCACCATCTCCTTTCCCGTGAGTTTCTTTGCCAACGACGGGACGTCCCTGACAGTGCCCGGACTGGGATCTACCAAAAATGTCTCGCTGGCACCCAATAGCACGACGATCCTCGAGGTTCAGAACAATGCGACATTTGGCACGGGATACGCCTCATTTGCGCTGCCCGCGGGTGTGACCGGGTACGGAGTTTTCCGCCAGACCGTCGCCGGACGCCCTGACCAGGAGGCGCTCGTAGGGTTCAAAAACGCGACCCAGACCGCGACCAGCATCATCTGGGATGACACCAACAACTTTATTACGTCTGTCGCGATTGTGAACAGCAGCAACGTGCCGACGACCGTCACCATCAGTGTCTATGACAACGCCGGCAACCTGCTCGGCACCGCGATGCAGGCTCTGGCGGCGGGTAACAAGGTGTCCAATCAATTGGATCAGTTTCCCAATCTAGGCGGGATCATCGGGAAACGAGGATATGCGCTGTTTTCGGTTCCGACGGGAAGTGTTTCCGTGTTGGCGCTGCGATTTGGCGGAGTGGCGTTCACCTCGATTCCGACCACCCAGGTGCAGTAGACACTGTGGCGCAGGCACTCTGCCTGCCGGGTCGAGACTCATCTCGACCCTTCTTGAGTAGATCGCCCAAGCGTCGGCAGGAGTGCCGACGCGGCAGCCTGAGAGGCCGCGCGACGAGGACAATGGCTTCGCTGCGAAATGCGACTCGAAGACTGGTGGCACAATAAGCTCATGCCAGCTGGTATCGGACGCACGATTGTCGGCAGCGTTCTGTTTGCCGGAGTATGGGCCGCGTGCGCCGCCCAGGATCAGACCATGATTCAGGCTGATCGCGTTTTTGTTCAGGCTGTCGAAAAGGCTGACCAGGCGGCCCTTGAGAACCTTCTCGATGCCGATTTCACATGGACAGACTTTGAGGGAAAGACGGAGACGAGAGCGCAGGTTGTGTTGGGCGTGCCGAAGCCCGCGATCGCAAATGAGAATGGCGCTCAGTCAAAGGCATACACGTACGGCCAAATCGGCGATGTCCAGACGAACGTTGGGAGGGCGCATGTATTGCGCGTGTGGGTGAAGCGCGCCGAGGGCTGGAAGGCGCTTGTGTATCAGGAAGTGATGTCGCTCGAAGCGCCACCAACCTTTGCGCCAGGGGCGGGCAAGGATTGTGAAAACCCCTGCAAGACAGTCGCGTACCAGCCGAAGAATGAAACGGAGCAGCAAGTGGTGAGTGCGTACTCAAAGCTGGAGACTGCGGCCATGGCACACAATTCGACTGTCTTTGCGACGCTGGTGGCCGATGAATTCGTGGCTGCCAGTTCCAATAGCAACAAGCTCTATGACAAGCGCGGCCGCATGGAAGACTTCGACCACGCGAAGATGGCGGGGGTTGCTCCCACGCCGCTCGTATCAGCCCGCATGTTCGATTTCGGCGACGCGGTTTTGATGAAGTCGGAGCACAAGCCCGACCGCGGAAAACCGCTGCACGTTACGCGGGTGTGGGTCAAACGGGATGGACGCTGGGTGGAGACGCTGAGTTATCAGACGTCGGTAAAGGCGGCAGGCGCGCAGTAGGACTACGTCGCAGGGCCCTGCGACACTGCGGCTACGTCACCTTATCGAAGAAATCCCGCCAGGAGGGATCGAGCGTTCTCCAGCGGTCGCGCTCCCCTTGTTCGGTTTCCGGTACGCATAGCGACCCGTGGCCGAACTCGCAGAGGAACTCGGTGGTAGCCGGTTCCAGCACACTGGACCACGATCCCAAGGTAACCGGCAGCGCCAGGCGTTCAAAGCAGACCGGGCAGCGGCTGCGCTGATCCGCGAAGCTCCACCATAAGGCGAACGAACAGGCGGCTAGAAACAGGAGCGTGACGGCTGCACGCGCCGGAATCGGAACGAACCTTCCGCTCTCGATCCACAGCAGCGACGGTATCAGCACCAGCAGCAGGGTCTTCAACGCCAGAAAGCGCCAGTAACGCCAACTATGGTGCAGACCGATGGCTTGCTGCCGTGCGACCAGGAACGCACCCACGGCAATCGCAAACGCGATCCCCAGCAAATACCCAGGCAGTTGTGAACTGGGTAAGGGAGCCCACCAAGTCTCGGGTGGGCGCGGGAGGACCTCGTGCGCTCGCTTCGCTGTGAGGAACAGATCGCTCCGTAAAGCCTGCCAGGAAGCGCCGGGCTTCAGCCGCACGATGGCCCCAATGAGAATCGGCAGGCCGGGATCCGGCTGCGGCTCCACGTGGAACGGCGTCCAGACGCCGATCTGCGCTGAAAGCGCCCAGAAGGAATCCGGTAGAACGCCGACCACGGTATAGTCGCTGCCGTCCAACGTGATGCGCCGGCCGAGGATCCGCGGGTCCCGATGGAACGTGTTTCGCCAGGTCCAGTCACTGATCACCGCCGTGTCGCGATCACTTGGCTGGAACAACCGGCCATGCGCCGCCCGGGCGCCGAGCACTTCAAAAAAGTTGGGTGTGACCCGGCCGTGCGGCGAATAGGGGCGGCGCGCAAAACCGGCTATCCCTGAAACTAGAGAAGCCTTTGCGGCCCACAGGGGCAAAAGCCGGGGAGGCACGCCGGAAGGCTGGCCCACCGAACCGGTATATCGCAGCGCCACCAGGTTGTTGGGATCTTCAATCGGCAGCCGATCGAACAACGCGCGCGTTCCGCGGAAGCCCTCGGTCACGAGCCCGATCAGCGCCAAGGCAGCCAGGGCGGACGCGAGGAGGAACCCTGGAGAGCGGAACAGGGGAAGCCGGGTACCGAGCGCATCCCGGAATCCGGCCCAGCAACAGGAAGCCAGCCACTCCTGTCCGGCGCGGTCCAACTCGCCGCGTTCGAGAAGGATCCATCCGTTATCCAACAGCGAATCCCACTTCAGACGCCACTGCGCGCGCAGGCGTGCCGGCACGATCCAGCTAGCAGCTCGGATCAGGTACTGGCAGATGACAGGCGACCGCATCCTTACCTTTAGCTTAGTTGATCACCGGGCCCGGCGGCGCAGATTTTTGGATAGTTTACCCCCCTGCCTTGCCTTGCATACCCCGGTGCGCTCCGATAGTCTGGACAGCTAGGACGGATCAGCTAGCGTGGCTGCAGCAACTCGCAATGCATTGCCTGGTTGGGCGCAACGCCTGATTTCCGAGCTGGATGCCGCCGATCGGCGCGCGGAACGCCTGGCAAAGGGACTCACCCCCGAACAACTCAACTGGAAGCCCAGGCCAGATGCTTGGAGCGTTGGCCAGTGTCTTGAACATTTGTACATCGCCAACCAAGTTTATCTGCCCGCAATCTCGAATTCTTTGGAGGGCCGGCGACGGTCTCGGGCTCAGGAGATTGCTCCTGGCTGGTTCGGCCGCTGGTTCATTCGGAAATATATTGAGCCGTCTTCCGAGAGCAGGCGGGCGCGGGCGCCCAAGAAAATTGAGCCAAGGCAACAAGTCGAAGCATCCATTCTTGAGTCGTTTCTTCGGAGCAACCAGGTAGCGCGAGAACTGGTCTACATAGCGAGTGACTACGACGTAAATCGCATTCGCTTCAAGAACCCGTTCGTTCCCATGCTTCGATTCACTGTCGGAACAGGGCTGGAAATCGTCTCGAAGCACCAGCGCCGCCATTTGTTGCAGGCCGAACGCGTACGGCAGGCTGCGGGCTTCCCGGATCGGGAATCCATCGCGTGATACACTGCCGCCATGGTGCGCCTACTTGGCTTGTTTTTATCCGCAATGTGGTTGCTCACGGCCGCTGATCTTCCGGACTCCAAGGATCCGGCGGGAATGAAGCGGTACGAGGGAAGCGAAATCATCGGGTACCACGCCCCCCAGTTCGACGAGTACTTGCTGCCGTTGGGTGCCCCGACCAGTATGAGTCCGCCAGCTTACCAGAAGAGCCAGCGCGTGGAGGGCCTGGTGAGCCGGTACACGTATCTCGCTCCAGCGGGGCGCACCGCAACCGAGTTGTTTCGCAACTACACTCTGGAATTCCAGCGGCTGGGGATTCAAACGCTATACCAAAAGCGCCAGGAGGAGCGGGGTTGGTTCGGCCCCACATTGAGCAAGATCTCGGACGACGACCAGCTCGGGCAGATTCTGGAATACAACGAGGCCGAGGAACGCCTTCTGGTCGGCAAGACCAAGGATGCCAAGCCCACGTATTACGAAGTATTCGTTACCGTGTACAAGGACGGCGTTATTCCGTCGCGGTTGGATGGTCAAGTCGTAAAGGGCCGCGCGATGGCGGAGATCGTCGAGATCGCTCCGGAAGCCCTGCAGGAGCGTATGACTTTTGTGAATGCCGACGAAATGAAAACGGCCATTCGCGAGTCGGGTAAGGCGGTGTTGTACGGTATTCAGTTCGATACGGACAAGGATACGATGAAGCCGGAATCCCGGCCGACGTTGGAAGAGATCGCGAAATTACTGAAGAGTGACCCTGCCTTGCGGGTGCACGTGGTGGGGCATACGGACAATCAGGGCAAAGCGGACTACAATCTCGACCTCAGCCGCCGGCGGGCAACGAACGTCGTGCGGGAACTCGCGGAGAAACTGGGCATCGCGGCGGACCGGCTGGATTCGTTCGGCTGCGGGATCTATGCGCCGGTGGCATCCAACGATACCGACGAGGGGCGGGCGAAGAACCGGCGAGTGGAATTGGTGAAGTGGTAGCGGGCGGCCTGCCAAGCTAAAGCATGCCCACCTACTTCAGTGCATACGTGAACAGCGTGCTGCCGGCCGACACCGCGATGTACTGCTTGCCGCCCACCGAGTAGCTCATCGGTCCTGAGGAAACCTGGCCGCCCAGAGTGGCCTTCCAGAGCAGCTCGCCGTTGCGGCCGTCGAGCGCGAAGAAGTAACCGTCGCGTCCGCCGGAAAAGACCAGGTCCGACGCCGTGCTCAGCACACCGCTATCGGTGACTTCGCTGAGTTTGAATTCCCATTTCTTCTCGCCGGTCTTTGGATCGAACGCGCGGATCGCGCCGTAGCCGTCTTCTGCCTTGCGGTTCTGAACCTGCGGCGCCACGACCATCGGCACCGGCGACCTCGGCATCGCGCCCACATAGACTCGGCCTTCCGCAAACTCGGCGGGGCCCTTAACGTACTCCGAATAATAGTTGTCCCACAAGGGAATGTAGAAGAGCCCGGTGCGTGGGCTGTAGGAGGCCGAGTTCCAGTTGGTGCCGCCCATGTTACCCGGATAAATTCTATTACCCTCCGGCGTGGGAACGGCGCCGGGTGCGCGCATCGGACGGCCGCGTTCATCCAGGCCCGTCGCCCAGGTCACCTTAGTGAAAGGCTTCCCCAATAGGAACTGGCCGTTGGTCCGGTCCAGGACATAGAAAAAGCCATTCCTGTTAGCCCAGAGCATGGTTTTGCGCGGGGAGCCTTTCCAATCGATGTCGGCCAGGATGGGCACCTGCACGGAGTCATAATCGAAATCGTCGTGCGGCGTGAATTGGAAATACCATTTCAACTTGCCCGTGTCAGGGTCGAGCGCCACCACGCAATCGCTATACAGATTGTCGCCGCCACGCAAGTCGCCGACCCAGTCCGGGCCGGGGTTGCCGACGCCCCAATACGTCAGGTTGAGGTCCGGATCGTACGCGCCGGTCACCCACACGGGGGCGCCGCCGTGCATCCAGGAATCGCCCGCCCAGGTATTGTTGCCGGGCTCGCCCTTGCCGGGAATGGTGTAGAAGCGCCAGGCTTCTTTGCCGGTCTTGGCCTCGTAGGCCGCGATGAATCCGCGGATTCCGTATTCGCCGCCCGCGGTTCCTATGATGACCTTGTCCTTCACCACCAGGGGCGCCAGAGTCATGGCGTAGCCGGCCTCGGGCTTAGCCACCGCCACGTTCCACAGAGGGTGCCCGTTGGTGGCGTCGATGGCGATCAGCCGCGCGTCGATGGTGGCCATGAACAGCGTGTCGCCCAGAATCGCCAGGCCGCGATTGACCTTGCCGCAGCACGGGCGCGCTTGGGGCGAGGGCTTATACGAATAGATCCAGAAGACGCGTCCGGTTGCGGCATCCAGCGCGACCACGTCGTTGGGCGCCTGGACCGTGTACAGAATCCCATCCACCACCAAAGGCGTGGCCTCGAATTTTTCCAGCGACCGCGCCTGGAATACCCACTGCAACTCCAGATTCTTGACGTTCTGCGGGGTGATCTGGTTGAGCGGGCTATAGCGCTGGCCGTGCAACCCGCCCGAATAGGAGAGCCAGTTTTGCGGCTCCTGGCCGGCGTGAACCTGGCGGTCGAACGAAACTTGAGCCGGAAGAATTCCGGCCGCTACTACGAGCAAGCAGGGCAGGTGCTTTCATTGACCTTCCACGCCTTTCAGAGTTTGCAAATAGCTGACCACATCGGTGATCTCTGGATCGCTGAGCTTGCCGCGGAAAGAAGGCATCGGCGACTCGCGCAGGAACGAGTATTCCCGCAGATTGGATTTGGAAAGCGAAACCAGCTTCTCGTGCGAATCGATGATCTGGACGCCAAACGTGTCTTCCGTGAGGACGCGGCCGGTGACGGTAGTGCCCTCGCGCGTCACGGCGCGGACATAGCGATTTTCCGGGCGGATCTCCGCATTGGGGTCGCGGATGGACTGCTCCAGGTTCGCAGGGCTGCGCGCGTCGCCGATCTCGCTCAGGTCGGGGCCGACTCGCGAGCCGTTGCCGTTGACGCGGTGGCAGGTGCGGCAGCCGCCCTTACCTTCGAAGATCGCCTTGCCGCGCACGGCATTGCCGCCACCGGCCGCGCTGGCCGTGGCCCCGCCAACCAGAGAACGCAAGTAGGCCACAATGGTTTCCGCCTGTGATTGGGAAAAGTTGGCGGGCGGCATGGGCGTTCCGGGAATGCCGTTGATGATGATGCGGGCGAGATCGTCGTCGGACGAGGCTCGCCGGAACTTGCCGTGCCCCAGGTCGACGCCGGGGATGGCGGTGCCTTCCGCGCCATGGCAGTTCACGCAGTTAGACCGGTACAGCCGCGCGCCCGCGTCGACATCCGCGGGGCTGTAGCCGTGTTGGGCAAGCAGCGCGCCGGCGGCCGAAAGCGCGAGGGAAACTCGAATCGCCCACATGCTCAGTATTTCCTTCCGATCCAGTATATAAGGGTTTAGAGTAGCCACCCCACCGGCGGCAAGGACCGCCAGCGTTACGTAGCGCCGATGGCGCGGCACGTAGCGCTGGCGGTCTCGGCCGCCGGTGGGGCGGCTACGGAATGGGAATGTCTAAAACTCAACCTAGCCGTAGCGCCGCCGCCAGTTCCTTATTGCCGCGCACGCGCCAGATCTTCGAATCCAGAATGTAGTGAGTGAAGGGGATGCCCCACAGCGCCGCCTTTACGAAGGGGCCGGGCGCCAGGTGCGAGGGAAGAAATGTGAGAAGCAGGTTCAGCAGCACTGCCGCGCCGAAGTAGTAAACGAAGCGGCGCGCCAGCATGGAGGCCAGACCGGCGGTCGATTCCACTTGCGGGTCGGTGTAGTGGTTGCGGTTGTGAAACCACATCAGGCGGTGATATTGAAAGCTGTGAAACAGTCCGAGGATGATGCCGGCCCGGGTCATGCCGTCCACGAGTGTTGTGCCCGCATAGCCGAATGCCAGCCATTGCAGCGGGACGATGGCCCCCATCAGCAGCAGCTTGGGACGATTCAGCGGCTGTCCGCTTTTCCATTTGTGCAGTTGCCGCAGGATGAAGACCGCGGCGAAAGAGCTGTACGACACCAGCAGCACAGCGTCCAGGCCTTTCACAAACGGAAGCGTGGGCAGGATCACGAAATCGCTCTTCACCAGAAACCGCGCGAATGGCAGCATTAAAGAGGTCAGCAGGAACCAGCGGTCCAGCAAAAAATCGGTGCGGTTTCGGTCGCCAGCTTTATGTTTGTACAGCATCACGAAACCGAAGTGTTGTTTGGCGATGTGGTAATGCAGCCACGAAACGGCAAACATGTAAAACAAGGTTTCTGCGCCGGCGATGACCATCAATGGTCCGAGCAGCATCGCCGGAACCACCACCCACAGCATCGGGCCCATTTTGCGCCGCGCATTGTTGTCGAAGTACGTACGGGTGACGGTGGCCACCACATGCGGGCCGTCGATTCCGATGAGCCACACCAGGTAGAGCGGCGTGAGGGGAAAGCCCGCGGCCATCAGCGCGAGGGCCGTATAGCTGACCAATACCGGGCCGATAAACCAGGTGAGATCCTCCGGGCGGCTGATAATCCAGCCGTCCCGTTCGCGAGTGTCCAGCGGGATCGATAGAGTGCTCAAGTTTCCAATATGGCGTCCGCATTGGCAAGTGCTCAATATCGCGGAAGGTAAACCGGCGGATGCTATCGAAGGTTAGCTTTCGGCCCGCTTCGTGGCGCAGACTCTCGGTCTGCCGCGCCGGCACTCATGCCTGCGTCCCAGTATCAACCGCAGTTACTCCTGGCGCAGAGCGCTCATCGGGTCTACGCGGCTGGCGCGGCGGGCGGGTAGAAAACTCGCGAACAAGGCAGCGGCAACCAGAACAGCGATCATGACGGCGTAGGTGGATGGCTCACTGGAGCGCACCCCGGTTACCAGGCGCTCCAGCAAACGGCCCGCTGCCAAGGCGGCTGGGATGCCCACAGCCACGCCGGCAAATATCATTCCGAGGCTCTGCCGCAGCACCATCTGCATGACATCCCGAGCGGTTGCTCCCAGCGCCATCCGTACACCGATTTCCGGCACACGCTGGCCGGTCAGGTATGCCAGCACACCATAGACGCCGACGCTTGCCAGCAGCAACGCCAGGCCGGCGAACATACCGAACAGCAGTAAGAGGAAACGCTGCCGGGCAAGGGAAGCGCTCGTAAGCTGCTCCATGGTCCGGACCTCGTAAAGCGTCTGATCGTTGGCCGCTCCGCGCACCTCGCGTCGCAGCGGCTCAACCACAGCCAATGGCGGGACGCCGGTCCGGACGGCAATCGACATCAGTTCGGACCAACGGCGTAGGAATGAGTCCGGCACCTGAGCAAGCGGATAGTAGAATTGATCGCGCACCTGGGATTGATCGTCGCCAGCCAGTCCCCAGTAGCGCACATGGCCCACCACACCGATCACCTGGGCAGGACCCAGTCCCTGGATCGAGAGGCGCTTCCCAACGGGATCCGTTCCCCCGAAGGCATGCAGCGCCAGGACGTCATCGATCACGATCACCGGTTGGGTGTCCATAAGATCGTGGTCATCGAAGAACCGACCGTGACGCAGTGCGATGCCCATGACCTGCAAATAGTCCGGCGTCACGGTGGTTGCCAGTGCCACAGGCATCTCGTTCAGCGGAGGAGCGGCCGGAGTGGTCCAATAGCCGACTACGTTGTAACCTTCGCGCATGGGTACCGTGTCGACCAGCGCTACTGACTTGACTCCCGGCACGGCGCGCGCGCGCTCCAGGAAATCCTGCCAGGCAGCGCGTGTCCGTGTAGGATTCGCGAGCGCGGCAGGCGAAATCGCCGCCCGTGCCGTCAGAACGTTCCTTATATTGACACCCGGATCAAGGGACGAGAGGTGGAGGACCGTGCGCCCCAGCATTCCGGCCGCGACCAGCAACACCACGGCTAGAGCGATTTCGGATATTACGAAAGCACCGTGCAGACGGCGCGAGCTTCCCGCAACCGTCCGGCCCCCGGCACGGAGTGCCTGTTCCAGCTCGCGGGTGGGAGCTCGCAAGGCGGGCGCCAGCCCGAACAGAAGACCGCAGAAGAGCGAGACGGCCACCGCAAACAGCAGCACGTGCCAATCGAGATGCACCTCCTCGGCGCGCGGCAGGCTGCCTGGCCAGAACGTGACAAACGGGCGAATACCTACGGCTGCCAGCAATATGGCGAGCGCACCCCCGGAGAGCGCCAACACTGCGCTCTCGGTCAGACATTGGCGCACCAACCGGCTACGGCCTGCGCCGAGCGCCATACGCATCGCAAGTTCGCGCTCGCGTGAAACCGCGCGCGCCAACAGCAAGCTCGCGATGTTCACGCACGCGATCAGCAGTACCAGGCTGACCGCGGCAAGCAGCAACCACAGCGTGGATCGGACATCGGCGACCAGTTCCTGGCGAAGAGGTTGCGTTGTGAACGAACGGCCTGCGTTGGACTTCGGGTACTGCTCGGCCAGATGATGGCCAATCAGCGCCAGTTCGCTGTCCGCCTGTGCTCCGGAAACGCCGGGGCGTAGGCGCGCCAGCACCGATAGAAAATGCGCTTCGCGGGTCTGCATTCTCGGTTCCGTGTTCTGGCCGAGCGGTGTAAACACGTCCACTTCTCCAGCCAACTGGAAACCGGGCGGAGCGACGCCGATAACCGTATAGGGTTTCCCTTCCAACACAAGTGGCATGCCGATCGCTTGGGGGCTGCCGCCATACCGGCGCTGCCACAAACCGTGGCTGATGATGATCACGGGAGCCGCACCCGGGCGGTCTTCATCGAGCCGAAAAGCGCGCCCGCGTGAGAGAGTAACGCCCAGGATGGAGAAAAGCTCCGACGAGATCTGACGCCCGTCAACGTACTCGGCTTGCCCGGGCTTACTCACGGTGCCTCCACCCCAGGTCCACGCCGCCATGGCCAGCGAGCGGCTCTCGCGCTGACAATCGAGAAAATTGGGGTATGTAAATGCCCATAGATTGCCAAATTGAGTCGCCTTTTCCGTGCGTTCGTGCAGCGTCACCAGCCGGTCAGGCTCCGGATATGCCAGCGGCTTGAGCAGAACGCCGTTGATCACCGTGAACATGACGGTGGTCGCTCCAATGCCCAGGGCCAACGTGCACAGGGCGACAGCCGCAAACCCCGGTTTCTGCCGCAGGGTGCGTAGCGCGTATCGGAAGTCCTGCAGCAGGTCCTCCAGCCAGCGCGTGCCACGCGCATCGCGGCACTCCTCCTTCACCTGCTCCGGTCCGCCGAGTGCCAGTCTGGCTTGTCGCCGCGCTGTTTCCGGCTCATGGCCTTGCGCGATCAGATCGGCGGTGTGCTGTTCCAGATGGAAGCGCAGTTCCTTTTCGAGTTGCTCCTCCATGTGGTCTCGGCGCGTCAGGCGTTGCCACCAGGTCATTCGGCGCCTCCCTCGGACATGCGAAGGATGAGGCCGACCGCCTCCGTCAATCGCTGCCAGCTCGCGGCTTCCGTTTCGAGCTGCGCCCGGCCCTTCCGCGTCAGCCGATAGAACTTGGCCTCGCGCCCGCTCTCGGTCTCGTTCCAGTCCGCCGACAGAAGGCCGCGATTTTCCAGCCGATGCAATGCCGGGTAGAGTGAACCCTGTGGAACCTGGACCACATCGCGCGAGACTTGCTGCAACCGTTGCGCAATGGCGTATCCATGCACCGGGCCCAGCGCGACCACTTTCAGGATCAACAGGTCTAAGGTGCCTTGCGGCAAATCGGATTTCGACGGCATGCTTACACCTCGAGCTTCTACATATCAAAACACAAGACGTGTAGAAGGGCAAGGTATTCGTTGGTCACGAAAACCGGACACAGGCCGGGAGGCCTGTGCTACCCGGAAGCGACCGCCACCTGCTCGCGGGCGTTCTTGTCCACGAACACAAACCGGCCCATGAACGCGGCCCCCGCCAGCGCCGCTACCGCCATCACAAAGGCCCAGGAATATCCGAAGTGGCTGGACACGGCTCCTGCCGCGAAGGCGCCCATGCCCACAAACAGATCGTAGAATGCGCTCAACACCCCGATGGTAGAACCGCGCTCGCCACTGGGCGTCTTGCGCAAAACGGTTGCCAGGATGGATGACCACGGGAACGAGAACCCGAAGCCCAGTACCGCCGCCGCGCTCACGGCCAACACCGGCGGAGGGCCGGATGCCAGCACGATCAATCCCAGCGCCATCCCGGCCAGCCCGATGTAATAGGTGATGGCCGCGGGGATACGATCGGGCAAGCCGCCAAGAAAAAAGCGCGAGAGCAGCATCAGCAGGGCGTAAGCGGAAAATGCCATCGGGCCCGAATTGCCATGCTGCGCCAAATGCAGAATGAGAAAGCCGGCGATTACGGGATAGTGGACGTTGACGAAACCGACCGCGAGGCCGGGCTGAAGCAGCCAGCGTGGATTCCATCGATGGCCGGAGGTGTGCACCGCGGGCTGGTACTCCTCGGGCACACGCGCGACGATAGCCAGCGCCACCAGCGCCAAAATAATCTGCATCCACGCGGCGCGTTCAAAGGAACCGAGCCAGTGACCCACCACGGGGCCCGCCGAGATTCCGCCCCAGATGCCGCTGCTCATATAGCCCAGCGCCTGGCTGCCGCGATCGAGACCGCCTGTTTCCACAATCCAAGTGGCGGCCCCGGTGTACAGGCAAGCTTCGCCGAGCCCTTGAAATACGCGGCCGAGATAGGCGCCGGCGATTCCCAGAGGGAACAGATACGCCGCACCCGCCAGCGCGCAACTGAACAGGCCGGCGAGGAATGCGATCTTCCGCCCGCGCCGGTCGGCCAATGGTCCCGAACCTAGGCGCGCGCCTAACGCTACGAACGAGAAAACGCCGATGACCAGGCCCACCGTCTGATCAGACCCGCCGAGGTCGTAGCGCACGTGCGGGCCGAGCGCCGGCAGCACCGTTCCAATACCCAGAAAGCCGAGAAATGTGGCTCCAATCAGAGCCCAGAAACGCCCGCCGAAGCCTCCCCCGTACAGCCCCATCTGATTGATTGTACTTTGCGCGCAATCGTGCGACGATGCTTCTGTTACACCAGTTGCTTCAAGGGGGTGAGTCCATGAAACGACTCCGGGCCTTGCTATTGCTTGTGTTCACGGCGCTCGCCGGCGTGGCGCTTTTCGTTTCCAGCTCGCAGGCCAATCCCGAAACCATCCGCATGATTGTGCCCGGGGTGTGGTTCCGCGAGGGCGATATCGATCAGACGCATTGCAACAACGTGATCATCGAGATGAAGGACTACCTGATCGTCGTCGATGCCAACTTCCCGGACGGCGCGCGCGCCACCATGGCCGACCTCAAGCGACTCTCGTCCAAGCCCGTCAAGTACGTGTTCGACACGCACCACCATGGCGACCATCTATACGGCAATATTCTGTGGACGCAGGCCGGCGCGACCACCCTCGCCTTTAAGGAGGTGGGCGAGGAGCTGAAACGCCTGGAGCCCGCCCGCTGGCAGGACAGCGCCAAGACGCGCAAAGACGTGGCCGACCTGCACCAGGACGGGCCGGAGCCGCCCAAACAGGACATCAACGAACCGCTGTTTGTGCTGAACGACGGCTCGCGCAAAGTCGAGTTCCGCCATTTCGGATGGGCGCACACGCGCGGCGACGGCTTCGTTTATCTGCCCAAAGACCAGGTGCTGGCCACCGGCGACGCGGTGACGAATGGTCCCTATAACAGCGTGGCCGACGCCTACATCGAGAATTGGCCGAACGTGCTGCATGCCGCCGAGAAGCTGAAAGTGAAATATGTCCTGCCCGGCCACGGACGTCCCGGCGGCCGCGAGTTGCTCATCGGCCAGGATCAATTCATGACGGAACTGTTCAAAGACGTGAAGGATGGCGTCAGTCAGGGAAAGAAACTGGAAGCCCTGCAGACGTCCATACAATTGCCCATGGCAGTCACCGATTGGGTGAACGACTCGCTATTGAAGCAGCAGATCAAAGCGGCCTACGAAGAAGTCACCCAGCATAAGCCGCACGGGGAGCTGGCTAACTGAACTTGCGCCGCCGCAGCCACACCGCGTAAGCCGCCACGCAAGGCTGCGACCCAGACGATGGCGGCGGCGTACCCGGCCAGGACGTCGCTGGGGTAATGAACGCCCAGATAGATCCGCGAAAAGCCGATCAGCCCCACCACTAACGCCGCTCCCGCCCACACCAGTATTTTCCCTGCTCGTGAGGGCATCCTTATGGTGACTATCGCGGCTGCGAGCCCGTAGAAGCAGCAAGAGGAGATCGAGTGCCCGCTCGGGAAACTGTAGCCAAGCGGTTCTGCGTATCCAAAAAACGCCTCCGGGCGCTGCCGGTGGAATAATTCTTTGAGCAGCAGATTCAGCAGTTCGGCCCCTATGGCGCCCACGATCAGCAGGACCACCGCGCGCTGGCGCTTCGACCGGGCCAGACGCCAGATCAGAAGCACACTCACCAAGATGATAAACGGCGGTGAGCCGAGTTGCGTGATGCCGCGCATCACGGCCGTTACTGGAGGAGAAGCCCACGAGTGGACGGCATCGCGAACGAAGTTGTCGAAGCGCAGCGTCGCTCCCTCCATTACTTCGTTGGCAAGCCAGGCGAACAGCAGCAGGGCCGCTACCGCCGCCGCGAATCCCGCGCTGAGCAGCTTGTTGGGCTGTGGTTGCACGCTATTTCTTTTCGAGCAGCGGTTCCAGCACCCGAGCCACGTTGTTCGCTACCAGCCGCGTGCCTGCGGCGTTGGGATGCAAACCGTCCTGCTGCATCAGGTCGGCATGTCCGGCCGCGCCCGCCAGCAGAAAGGGAATGAGCGGCAGCTTGTACTTCGCCGCCAGCTCGGCATACATCGCGTTGAACCTGGTAATGTACTCGGGGCCATAGTTGGGCGGCAGCGTGATCCCGGCCAGCACGATGGTGATGCCCGCCTTCTTCAACGCTTCAATCATCTGTGCCAGGTTGCCTTCGGCATTGGCGACCGGCTGCCCGCGCAAGCCGTCGTTGGCGCCGAACTCGAGCACTACCACGCGCGGCATTTCCGCCAGAACCAGCGGCAGGCGTTCCAGGCCATCCTGCGTGGTGTCGCCGCTCACGCCGAAGTTGACGACGCGATAACGGTAACCGCTGCGATCCAGCTCGGCCTGCAGCAGGTCCGGGTAGCTCTTGCCTGGATCGACGCCCTGCCCGAAGGTGAGGCTGTCGCCGAAGCACACGATGGCGGGCCGGTTGTCGGCGGCCGTGGCAGCCGCCTTCGCGACAGACGCCGGCGGGCTCTCCTTCGGCGCAGCGGTCTCGGGGTGCTGGCACGCGCACATGATGGCGAGGAGCGGAATCCACCAGAGTTTTCTCATCCCAATGCCATAATAAGATTTGATCCAGGTCCGCGGCCTCACGAAGTCGATCCACACCGGGACCCACCGTGTGGATATTCTCAAAGGCATCGACCTGGAGATTCCGCGCGCCCAGTTTGCCGCCATCATGGGCCCGTCCGGCAGCGGCAAAAGCACGCTGCTGGGCCTGCTGGCCGGGCTCGACTCGCCCACCAGCGGCCAGATCCTTTTAGATGGCGAAGACATCACTTCTCTCGGCGAAGATCAAATGGCACTGTTGCGCGGCCGCAAGATCGGTTTCGTGTTCCAGTCGTATCATCTCATTCCCACGCTCACTGCCGAGGAGAATGTGCTGCTGCCCATGGAGTTGGCGGGCAAGAGTCAGGGCGGGCGGAAGCGCGCCCGCGAGTTGCTCGATCGTGTGGGGCTGGCTGACCGGCGCGATCACTATCCCGTGCAGCTTTCCGGCGGCGAGCAGCAGCGCGTGGCCCTGGCGCGGGCCTTCGCCTTGCAGCCGCCCATTCTTTTGGCCGACGAGCCGACCGGCAACCTGGATAGCGCTACGGGCCAGGTGGTCCTCGACTTGATGCTGGCGCTGAACCGCGAGCAGGGCACGACCCTGGTGCTGGTCACGCATGAGGAGTCCATCGCGGCCTGCGCCGACCGCCGCATCCTGCTGCGCGACGGCCTGGTGGTGAGCCAGTGAACGCCAACCTGCCCTGGTCCACCGCGTTCCGCATCGCCTGGCGCGAAATGCATGCGGCGCGCGCCAAGTTCCTCTTCGTGATCGTGGCGGTGGCGGTGGGAGTCGGGTCGCTCACCGGCGTCCGCGGATTCAGCCGGTCGTTCCGGCGCATGCTGCTGCGCGAAGCCCGCACGCTCATGGCTGCCGATCTCTCCGCCCGCGTCTTCGGCGTGCCCACGGCGGACCAGCAGTCCGTCTTCGACAACCTGGCGGCCCGCGGCGTGCGCCGCACCTGGATCACCGAAACCGTGACCATGGCATCTTCGGCGACGACTCCGGATCCGCTGCTGGTCTCGGTGAAGGCCGTCGATCCGCGCGCCTATCCTTTTTATGGCGAGGTTCAGTTGAACCCGCCGCGGGCCTTGCGAGACGCGCTGGACGCACAGACGGTAGTGGTCACCGACGACCTGCTGCTGCGGCTCAACGTGAAGACCGGCGACACGCTGCGCATCGGCGGCCAGGATTTTCGCATTGCGGGAGTGATCGTTTCCGAGCCGGACCGCATGACCGGCACGCTGAACGTGGGTCCGCGCGTGATGATCACCCGCGAAGGTCTCGACCGGACTGGCCTGATCAGTTTAGGCAGCCGCGCCTCTGAGCGGTTTCTCTTTCAGGCTGCCGGCCACTGGCGCTCCCGGTGCCGAGGAAGTGCGCCGCATCCTAAAGGAGGCGCTACCTGAGGCCACCATCGCCGATTACCGCGAGACGCATCCCATCATCACGCGCGGGCTGGATCGCTCTACCACGTTCCTCAGCCTGATCGGCCTGATCGCGCTGGTAATCGGCGCCATGGGCGTGGGCAGCGCCATGCACGGCCACTTGCAGCAGCGGCTCGATTCCATTGCGGTGATGAAGTGCGTGGGCGGGCGCTCCGCGCAGGTGATCCGCATCTACACGGCGCAGACGCTCCTGCTCGGGCTGGGTGGCGGGCTGCTCGGCGTGGTGCTGGGTACGGCAGTCTCGGCCGCATTTCCCGGCCTGATCGCGCGCTACTTCACCATCCAGGCGACGCCCGTCATCGATGCGTGGCCGGCTCTACAGGGTGTGGCCATCGCTTGTCTGGTGACGCTTCTGTTTACGCTGCCGCCGCTGTTGGGAATCCGCGCGATCCGGCCCGCGCAAATCTTCCGCCGCGATATGGAGCCGGAACCCAATGCACGCCGCCGTTGGTTCTCGCGCGAGACGCGGCCCGGACTTCTCGCAGGCGCTGCCATCCTGATCGGCACCGGTGTAGTGGCCGCCACGTTGACCGATGGCGGCCTGCGCATGGCTCTGCGCACCGGCATGTATTTCACGCTGGCACTGGCGGCCGGGGTGGCCGCGCTCTCCGGAGCCGCCTGGCTGCTGCTGCGCGGTGTTCGCCTGTTCTTGCGGCACGCTCCGGCGCGTTTGCCAAGCAGTCTTCGCCAGGGCATTGCCAACCTGTACCGGCCGGGCAACCAGGCGCAGGCGGCGGTGGTGGCGTTGGGAGTCGGGGTCATGTTTACCCTGGCGGTGTTTCTGATTCAGAGCGGGTTGCTGGCGCAGATTCGCACCAGCGCGCCGCCTGGGACCCCCAACGTTTTCCTGCTCGACATTCCGGCTTCCGAGCGCCAAGCCGTGGCCGAAGTGATCCGCCAGCAGCCCGGCGTGGAACAAGCGCCCGATGTCACCGGCGCCGTGGCTGCTCGCATCACCGCGGTGGATGGCACGCCCATCGACCAACTGCCGCTGCGCGATTGGGGCAGGCGCTTCCTGCGCACGCGCTCGGTTACGGACATGCAAGAGAAACCGGCGGACATGCAGATCCTGAGCGGCGCGTGGTGGGTTCCCGGCGATCGTACGCCGCAGGTCGCCGTTACCGACGAAGCCGCCCACATCCTGAACCTGAGGGCCGGCTCCACAGTCGACTGGAACATTTGGAATCACACCATACGGACGCGTGTCGCGTGCATCGAACGCACCGAATCGCTGCGCATGGCGGCGCGCTTCGAGTTCATTTTCAACCCGGGCCAACTGGAGAACCTGCCGGCGGTCTACTACGGCAGCGCACGCGTGCGGCCTGCCGCCGTGGCGCCTCTGCAGCGTATCCTGTACCAGCGTTTTCCCACCGTCACCGTGGTGAACATGGCCGACGTCATGCAAACCGTGGAAGACGTGGTGGATCGCATCTCGCTCGTGGTCCGCTTTATTTCTGCGTTTACGATTCTGGCGGGGGCCATCATGGTGGCCTCCAGCGTGGCCGGCACACGCTTCAGGCGCATGCGCGAAGTGGTAATTCTGAAAACTCTGGGAGCTACGCGCCGCCGTATCGCCGGAATCTTCTCGGTGGAGTTTCTTGTGCTCGGTGCCGTGGCCGGTCTCATGGGTAGCCTGCTGGCTTCCGGATTCGCCGCACTGATTCTGAAATTTCTCATGGAGATCAATCCGCGATTCGATCTGGTCACCACGGCCGTCACCATTCTGCTGGCCGCGCTGATTGCCGCCGCGGCCGGATGGGCGGCCAGCTTTCCCATCCTGGGCCGCAAGCCTCTCGAGATCCTGCGTGAGGAGTAATGGCGTCGTATAGTGAGGTCATGGTGCGACTCTCCGCGGCGTTTCTCGGCGCTGCGTTCTGCGCCTGTGCCGCGCCGGCGGGCTTCACTATCGACCAGGTTCTCGGCTCCGCGTTTCCCACGCATTTGACCGCCGCTCCCGCGGGAGGAAAAGTCGCTTGGGTCTCGAATGCGCGGGGCGTCATCAACATTATGGTGGCGGAACCGCCCGCCTACGCCGCCCGCAAGATCACCAGTTACAGCGCAGACGACGGCCAGGACATCGTCGAACTTCGCTGGACACCGGATGCGCGCGCCCTCGTTTATGTCCGCGGCGAGGGGCCGAACCGCGCCGGTGAATATCCCAATCCCGCGCTCGATCCCCAGGGTGAGCAGCAGACCATCTGGAGCGTAGCGTTGGACGGTTCCGCCCCGCGCAAGATCGGCGAAGGGAACTCGGTAACGGTGTCTCCCGGCGGCGATCGTGTCGCCTATGCGCGGCGCGGGCAACTATGGTGGGCAGCGCTCGATGGCAAGACCGCGCCGTCGCAGCCCTTTCTGGCGCGCGGCCAATCGCAGGGGCCGGTGTGGTCGCCGGATGGACACGCCATCGCATTCGTCAGCGACCGCGGTGACCACAGCTTCGTCGGCGTTTACGATGTACGCGCCAACACCCTGCAGTATCTCGACCCCAGTTCTGACCAGGACAGCGAGCCGGCGTGGTCGCCCGACAGCCGCAGCGTGGCGTTCCTCCGCGAACCCAGCCATGGCAAAGGACGCATTTATGGCGCGCGCCGTGCGGATGAACCGTGGTCGATTCGCGTGGCCGATGCCGCCACTGGAAAGGGGCGTGAGGTCTGGAAAGCCCGGCCAGGACCAGGCAGCGTTTTTCGGGAAGTGGTGGCCGATCACCAACTGCTGTGGGCCGACGACCGGTTGATTTTCCCTTGGGAGGGCGAAGGTTGGACTCATCTGTACAGCGTTCCGGCTGCCGGCGGCCCGCCCGCGCTGCTCACTCCCGGCGAGTTTGAGGTGGAGTTCGTGGCACTATCCCCCAGCCGTCGCGAGGTTGTGTTCAGCTCCAATCAGGGCGATATTGACCGTCGGCACATTTGGAGAGTCGCCGCGACGGGTGGGACTCCGGTCGCGCTCACTTCGGGGCAGGGAATTGAGTGGGCCCCCGCCGAGACCAGCGACGGCAACGCGGTGGCCCTGTTCCGCTCCGACGCGCAGCGCCCGGCCCATCCATCGATCCTGCTGGGGAAGGAGATCCGCGACATGGATCCCTCTGCCATTCCATCCGATTTCCCGGTCGATAAAATGGCCACCCCGCAGCCGGTAACGTTCGCCAGCGCCGATGGACTCACCATCCACGGCCAGCTCTTCCTGCCGCCCAACCGGTCTGCAGGCCGCGCGCCCGGCGTGATCTTTTTTCATGGCGGCTCGCGACGCCAGATGTTGCTCGGCTGGAATTACCGCTCGTACTATCACAACGCTTACGCACTGAACCAATACCTGGCGAACAAGGGATACATCGTTTTGTCGGTGAATTACCGCAGCGGCATCGGCTACGGTTTGAATTTCCGCGAAGCCCTGAACTTCGGCAGCACCGGCGCCAGCGAGTACAACGATGTGCTGGCCGCAGGACAGTTCCTGCGGGCCCGCGCGGATGTCGACCCGGCGCGCATCGGCGTGTGGGGCGGTTCCTACGGCGGCTACTTGACGGCCATGGCGTTGGCGAGAGCGTCGGATATTTTCAAGGTCGGCGTCGATCTGCACGGGGTCCATGACTGGAGTGTGGAATACGACATCCCTGCGACCGACCCTGCTGCTAAGGTGGCCTTCGATTCGTCGCCGATGGCTTATGTGGGGAGCTGGCGTTCGCCGGTCCTTCTAATGCACGGCGATGATGACCGCAACGTGAAATTCAATCAGACGGTAGTGCTGGCGGATGCCCTGCGCCAACGCCAGGTGCCCGTGGAGGAGCTGATCTTTCCCGACGAGGTCCACGAGTTCCTGCTGTATCGTCACTGGCTGGAAGCGCTTGCAGCGGCGGATCGCTTTCTGGAGAAATACTTGTTGCGGTAATCGAATCGGCGGCGCGCCCACGCGAGCAACGGCTTTTCGAAGTACACCCACGAAATCCAGCAAAACCCGATAGACAACAACAGCGCCGCGCTGGATGCAAAGATCGCTTTGGCGCCGATGGCGGAAGGCACTCGATGCCGCACCATGACGTGTGCCAATACCAGGGCGGACTGGTGCACCAGATAGAGCGTATAGGAGATGGTTCCGAAGAAACGCAGAAACGCGGATTTCAGGATCGGTACGGAGCCTCCAACGGCTAAAAGAAGAATACAGCCGTAGAAGGCCAGCAGTGCGGTTCCGCGAAGAAATCCTATCGGAGAGCCCGAAAGGTGGGCGGCTGCCACCAAAACTGCCAGAATAACTGCCGCGGCGCCGAGTAAGCCGGCGGAGAGGGAGCGCCCGGATCGCACCAGCGCGGCACACAAAAATCCCGCAGCGAGCCCATCCACGCGCACTGCCGAAAGGACCAGGGTTCCGATGCTGTGTGGCGTAACCGCCAGGAAATATCTGAAAACCGGCGCACCGGCAATGAGCAGGACGGATACGCTGATCAATGCTCTCGTGCCGAGCTTTCTTACCGCGAGAGGAAGCGTTAAATAGAACTGCTCCTCAAGGGCTAACGACCAAGCCATACTGGTCGCAATCCACCCCCAATCTCCATACCACGCAATGGAGAAGTTTTGCAGGAACAGAGCGAACATCCAGAAGGGCGTACCCGCATCGAATACCGGTGTGGGTTTCCCGCGCAGGTGCAAAACCACTCCGGAGGCAGCTGTGAGGAGCAGAAATCCGTAATAGACCGGAAAAATGCGGCAGACCCGGCGCCCATAAAATGCCCTGAAGTAAGAGGGTGAATTGCGGTGATCGAGAAGGATTCCACCGATCAAAAAGCCGGAAAGGACAAAAAACAAGTCCACGCCACTGCTAAAAACCAGGAAGCCAAAAATGCGCGGGGAGGAAGGTGCGGCCTGGGCCAGGTCTGGCGCAAAGACGTAGTGGCAAACCAATACCATGAGAATCGCGATGCCACGGAGGCCATCGAGTTCCAGTAGCCGCGTCTCTGGCCCAACGACGCCGCTCGTCATATGACCATGGTGGCCATGGAAAGCCCCAATTCTCAGCTGAATAGGGGCGATTCACGCGGCTGACGAGAGCATTTCCAAGAAGCTGGAGAATCACGCGGGCGCCATGGCACTGTACTGTTTGTACCGCAATTCTGTTCGTATTCAGCAGACGCTCCGCATCAGCCGAGCGACACCATCATCCGTAATATGACCACTACCAGCCCTCGCTTAGGCTTCGAAATACGCGGGACGCGGGCGCCAAGGCAGACCCGTTTTGCGCCTCCGGAATTGAGCCCGCACGGGGTGATGCGCCGTTCGCTGAAAGTCTTCCTCCTGTTTTTTGCAATCTACCTTCTAACTTGGGGTGGCCACTACACTAGCGGCGACGGCGCTCAAAAGATAGCTTGGGCAAAGGTCATGCTCTTCGGCGCCCCGGCCGCCGGAATGAATCCGGCTGGTCCAAACGGGGCGTACTCGAGGTATGGAATTGGGCATTCCTTACTTGCCATGCCTTCGCTGGCGGCAGCCTCCTTTATCACGAAACACACGGGAATTCCGTGCGAAGCCGCGCTGTATACGTTGATCTTCGTTGCCAACGGCGCGCTCTTGCTCGCGTTGATTGCCTATTATCTGCTCCATTTCTATGAGCCGCGCCGCGTCTGGTTAACAGTTGGCCTCATCGGGTTCGCTACTACCTGGTGGCCGTACACTAAGATGGATTTCTCCGAACCTCTGGTTGCGACGATCCTGTTCGCCGGCTTCGTTGTGATGCGTTTCGGCCGCCCGGCGCTCGGCATGCTACTGGCGGCTTCCATCGTAACGATCCGCACCGATGCGGTCATCCTGCTCGCATTGCTCAGCCTGTGGTGGCTCTTCCGGCAACCCGCCGTGGGCACCGCCGTAAAGCTCGGCCTCGCGATTCTGCCGTCGCTGCTGATCGTCGCGGGCGCCAACTACGCACGCTATCATTCAGTGTTTGACCGCGGTTACGCCAACGAGCCCTTCAGCACGCCCCTGGTACTCGGCCTGGACGGCATTCTGTTCTCCGCCGGCAAGAGTATCTTTTTGTTCTCGCCGCCGCTGATTCTCGGCTTTCTCGGCTGGAAGCGTTTTCGCGAACGGCTCGACACGAGAGCGGATGCCCAGCTGTTTCTGGCGGTCTTCACTGCCGAACTTCTGGTGTACTCCAAATGGTGGGACTGGTCGTCCGACGACGCCTGGGGAGTCCGCTTCATGATCCCCGCGTTAGTGTTGATGTGTATTCCCGCAGTGGAGGTTCTCGAACGCCGCCTGCTCGTCGTTGCCCTTGCCGCGGTGGGGATTTGCGTCCAGGTTCTGGCCGTGTTGGTGGGTGGTCTCGACTATTTAACGCTCATCCGGACGGCTCAGCCTGAGAGGCAAGCGCTATACGTGTCTGGCCGGAACCACCTTGATTTTGAAGATATCCGTTTCAACCCGCGCTACAGCCAAATCGCCGGGAACTGGATTCTTCTGCGTCATTTGCTCCGTAACCCGCCCCGCCCCAGCCCCGAGTTCATCGAAAAGAACGGAACGCCCCTGTACGACACCTTGCCGTCCCGCGCATGGTCTGAGGCGGCTCGCTGGGACTTCGTGTGGACACGTGGGCGGAAATAACCCCCTGGGCCTTGGAATCCTGCGGAGAATCACGCCTCTCGGAACCCGATGAGCGAGTAGGCCATTCACGCGGCTGTGCTAACTTCGAAAGGAATGAGCGATGCTCTTGGTATAGCTGCGAATCCGCTCCGTCTTTCCCTCCGGGTATTCGCACTTTTCACCCTGATTTATCTGTGCACTTGGGGTGGTCATTACACCAGCGGTGACGGAAGTTACAAAGTCGGATGGGCCAAGGTCATGTTCCTGGGCCACGCCGCCGGAATCAGTCCCGATCAGAACGGTGTCTATTCCAAGTACGGCATCGGGCACTCCCTGCTTGCCGTGCCTCCGCTGGCGGCCGCGTATTGGATCCGGAAGACCACCGGGATTCGGTCCGAAGCGGCGTTGTACACGCTGATGTTTGTTGTCAACGGTGCGCTCTTTCTGGCCCTGGTTGCGTACTACCTGGCGCACTTTTATCCAGCCCGCGTGGTGTGGGGCACGGTCTTGATCACGGGTCTCGCCACCACCTGGTGGCCCTATACCAAGCTTGATTTTACGGAACCGCTGGTGCTTACGACGGTCTTCCTGGGCTTCGTACTCATGCGCTTCGGGTATCCGGTCTTGGGGATGATGGTGGCCGGATTCGCACTTACCCTCCGTCCTGATTCCGCGGTGATCATCGGTCCCATCGTCCTCTGGTATTTGTGGGCGAACCGATCGATCCGGGCCGCCGTCAAGGTTGCACTGTCGCTTGCTCCATCCATCGCCTTAGTCCTGTTTGCAAACTATATCCGCTACCATTCTTTGACGGATCAGGGCTACGCGGATCAGCGGTTCTCGAATCCGTTTCTATCGGGTCTTTACGGCATTCTTCTTTCCAGCGGTAAGAGTATCTTCCTGTTCTCGCCGCCGCTGCTACTCGGCGTGTGGGGCTGGAAGCGGTTCGCTAGTCGAAAGGAGGTTGCGTCCGACGCGTGGCTATTTTTGGGGATTTGTAGTGCGCAAATCCTATTTTACGCAAAATACTGGTATTGGTCGTCGGACGACGCCTGGGGTGTGCGCTACCTTCTTCCGGGAGTGCTCCTCCTGTGCATTCCGATGGTGACGGTACTTCATCAGAGGGCGGTGGTGATTCCTGTGATCGTCATTGGTGTCCTGGTGCAGTTGTTGGCGGTGACGATTGGGGGTCTCAACTTTTTAACGCTTCTGCGGACGTCGCATCCCCAGCGCGAAGCGATGTGGGTAGGCGGCATTAATCGAATCGATATTGCAGACGTCTGGTTCAATCCAAATTACAGCCAGCTCGAAGGCAATTGGATTTTACTTCGGTACCTGCTCCATATACCCCCCAAGCCAGGCGATCCCGAGGAAACGGGAAAGGCGGGCACCCGGCTCTCCGATGCCATTTCCCCACAGGACTGGGCTGAGGCCGCCCAGTGGGACTTCGTCTGGACCCGTCGCCGTTCCCCCAGGCCAGGCGATGTCTCCCATCCAACACCGCCGAGCACCTCCGAGCCGGTTCACTAGGCCTCTGTTTACGAAGTCCGTGGACCGCTCCCTTTGGTCACGGCTCAGCAGGGCCTCCGGCGGCGCCGGATGGAACAATCTGTGACCGCTCAGCCGCCTGTGGTGACAGGGTAGAAACGCGCCACTTACTGAGCCGCGACCACAGGGAGCAGTTTCTTTTCCGCAATCAAGACCAAATACTCGCCCCACCAGATCGGACGATCAAATCTCTTCAACAGCGGCACCAGCGGCGCCGGGGTGTTGTTTTGCGAAATCATTCCGGTTGTGAGAGTTTTGACCACCCGAAGCCCACAGCGGGAAACCTCGGCATCCAATCTCGCCATGCAGGATTTCAAAACACCGCGTTCCGCCCGAACGGCGAGCGAAAAGGCAAACATCAGGGGATTGTACCGGTTTGGCTCCAGCAAAACGACATATCGGCGGCTGGCACGCGCCATTTCCCTGATCACGTGCTCGCGGTCGGGTACGTGATGAAGCACGTTGGCTTCAAACACAACTTCGAAATTTCCGTCAGGAAAGGGAAGCGAGGTCGCATCTCCGCAGACCAGGCGCGGATGCGTATTCTGTTTAAGCAGATGACGCGAGTAATCCAGGCCTGTGACATTGGCGCCCGCGCTTGCAAACCGCAGTGTGAAAATACCGTTTCCACACCCCACGTCCAATACGGGGCCTCCCAATGGAACGTGTTGCTTGATGAAGTGAACCTTGGGGTCCGCATATGCGCCGACCACGGGATGCATTGGATCGCGATAGGCAACCTGGTCAAAGTACTCCGATTGAAGCGCGGTGTCATTCATCTGATCGGTTGTTCACCCGGGTAGCGCTGGAGTGCTAGCCAGCACGTAATACTGAGCTCCCATGGGCACTTTCACAAACAGCGGTTCGATGAAACGAAGCGGTGCCAGAGCTTTTGGCATGTAGAACAGAAAGCGTGTGCCGCAGACGTGGAAGCCTGCGGCTTTAATTCTGCTGCGTGCTTCGAGATAAGACAACGGAATCGCGTCTCGATCGAACGGAATGCGGCGCATCACCATTCGGGTGCCCGGATTCCAGGGATTGTTCTCGAAGAGGGCGAGGTGCCCTCCCGGTGTCAGGAGTTCCCGAATCATCACCAGGGTTTGCTGCCGCTCGGCCGGAAGAATATGGTGGAAGACGCCATTTATGTAGCACAGGTCGAATCGCTCCAATTGCGGCAAATCCGCGATGTTCACGAACATCACACGATTTGACCCAAAACTCGTTCTCGCGTGCCGGAGGGCGTCCGCGGAAAGATCCGCTCCGACGATGCAAGCTGATGGGAACACGTCGGCTAACCGTTCACAGGATTTTCCAGTCCCGCAACCAAAGTCCAAGATTCGGCGAGGGCTGGGAGGTACCTGTGATCGCATGTCTTGAATTCGCCCTGAAATGAAGAACTCCTGGTTCTCCCCGGACAGGCCGATGCCTTGGTTAAGCATGGCTTCATATTCAGCGGCCCTGTCAAACAATTGTTCCGGCATTTTTTGTCAGCCTCCAGTTCTCGCAGTGGAGCTGTGGCTGCGTGATTGCGCGAAAGGTGTCCCAAGCGTTCGCGGGTTCAGGTATTCGAGGCGGCTGTCGACCAGATTCAGCACATAGTCGATGACTCGCGTAATGGACAGGATAATCGCCACAGCGAAGCAAAAAGACATCACCACATATCTGGACCAATGTTCATATGTAACGCCGGACGTTAAGCGATCGAAAAAGCTGGACAATACCAGCAAACCGCCTATTATGAAGAAACCAATCGGTACCGCCCAGAACCAGGCGCTGTGAAAGAGCCAAGTGCTCAAGCGGCTCCTTAAAAGGCCCGACTCGTCGGTCAACGCAACCGAAGTCATGCGGCCGGTCAAGTAACTTGCGCAGAAGCAAAGACAAGCTGTAGTCCCGGAAAGGTCGCTGAGCAGGAAGCGGTAGATCATCCACTCCGCAACCGAGCGATTTTGGAAGTAGTAAAGGATGGGAGACCACATGAGAGCGGCCGCGAAGACCAGAAATATAATTGCCAACAGACCCAGCGGACGCGACGGACGATACAGGAAGGCAGCTTCCACGATAACCTTCAGAAAGCGTATGCCGTCTTTGGCAACCTGCAGCTTCGATTCTCCAGATCGCTCATGATACGGCATATCCACTTCAGTGATCCTGGTGGTCTCATTCAACATCGCACGAGCGCTCATCGCAGGCGTGAAATGCAACCCATCCGGGAGCGGATACAGACGGTCCAGGCTGGACCTCCGCACCACACGCATGCCACTGGCAGTATCACGGACACGCGAGGAGGAAAAAACACTCAAGATGGTCGCAAAAATGAAGTTTCCGATTCTGCGAATCAACGGCATCTTGCTGTTCGCGTTCAAGCGGCAGCCCAAAACCACATCCGCATTCTCAGCTACGGCGGTTTTACACAGCGTCGCGAAGAACTTGGGGTCGCAGGTTCCGTCGGCATCGAGGAACCCCAGCAGGTCTGCGTCCGACTGCCGCCAAGCCTCTTTAATCGCGGCGCCGTAGCCTTTGTTCTGCGGGAAGACGATCAGATTGATGGAGTCTGTATACTGGCTGGCTCGTTCCACGGTTCGATCGGTGGACCCATCACTGACTACGGTGATTTCCACCTCGGTTACCGGCGAATTCGCGGAGATAAACTTACGCGCCTCGATCGATCGCTGAATAATGGAATCGATGCTCTCTTCTTCGTTCAGCGCCGGTATGGCGATTAGCAGTTTCATGACCCCTCTTATCAGCGGTTAGTCGGGTATCTTTGCCGCGAGGTCGATGTCGCGACACGAAGTATGCCAGTTCCAGGCAGTCTGAACGATGCTGCGCAGATCGGAATAGCGCGGGCGCCACGCCAGCTGGCGCGCCGCTTCACAGGCGTCCGCTACCAACTCCGCGGGGTCGCCGGCTCGCCTGGGAAGATCCGTAAACGGCACTTTTCGCCCGCTGGCTTCCTCGACCGCCGAAATGACCTGTCGCACCGAGTGCCCCGTTCCCGTACCGAGATTGAATGCCGCCGACGGTCTTCCGGATTCAAGATACTGCATTGCGGCCACGTGAGCCTCGGCCAGGTCAGTCACATGAATATAATCGCGCACTGCCGTGCCGTCTAGGGTGTCATAATCCGTGCCATAGACTTCCACCGTAGAAAGCGAACCAAGCGCTGCCGCAATCACCCGCGGAATCAGGTGCGTTTCCGGCTCGTGCACCTCACCGAGTTCCTTGTCCGGATCCGCTCCGGCCGCGTTGAAGTACCGTAAGATCGCATATCGCAGGCCGTATGCGCGGGCATACCAGAACAGGATTCTTTCCACCATTACCTTGGATTCGCCATAGGGATTCACCGGTTGCTGCGGATGCTCCTCCGTAATGGGAACGGTCTTGGGGTGGCCATAGGTCGCGCAGGAGGACGAGAAAACGATTCTGGTGACGCCGTAGTGCAGCATGCTCTCGAGCAGACTTAGAGTGCTACCCACGTTGTTCTGAAAATACAAGTTCGGTGCAACCATGGATTCGCCGACGTAAGCGCTGCCCGCAAAATGGATCACTGCCGCGATCGGATACGTGTCGAAGACTTTGTTCAGCTTAGTGGTATCCGACAGATCGGCCTCGATGAGGGGTCCCCATCGTACCGCCGATCGGTGCCCCGTCCGCAGATCGTCAACCACAACCGGGTAGAAGCCTGCGCGAGCCAGTGCCTTAGCGCTATGACTGCCGATGTACCCGGCCCCGCCTGTAATCAGAACGCAAACACGGTCTCGCGTATCAACCAAGCGCTGTCCTCTTAGCTATGCCCTGGCGGGCAAAATACGGCTCCAGCAGAGCTGGATCGGCACCCGCTTCTACAATACGTTACCGCATCTCCGAATAGAAGTACCCAAGGCTCCAGTACCCCGGGTGCACGCTTGTAACCCACAGATAGGTGGTGCTAATCTGGTCCTGGGAGAGAAACGATGGTCATCGGCGTCCCAAAAGAGATCAAAGATCACGAGACCCGCGTGGGGCTGGTGCCCAGCGGCGTCACGGCCCTGCGTGAGGCAGGTCACGAGGTGTTGGTGGAGGCGCATGCCGGAGAAGGCAGCTCCGTCACCGACCGCGAATATATGCAATCCGGCGCGGCCATCATCCAGACTCCTGCCGATGTTTGGCGGAAGGCAGACCTAGTGGTTAAAGTTAAAGAGCCGCAACCGGCTGAGTATGGTTATTTCCGGGCCGGCCTGACCCTGTTTACGTACCTGCATCTGGCGCCGCTGCCCGAGTTGACGGACCAACTGTTGGCGGCCAAAGTGAACGGAGTAGCCTACGAGACCATCCGGGAAGTGGACGGCTCGCTGCCGCTGCTGACCCCCATGAGCGAGGTTGCCGGCCGCATGGCGGTGCAGGTAGGCGCGCAATATTTGGAGCGGCCCAACGGCGGACGCGGCATTCTGCTGGGCGGCGTGCCCGGCGTGGCCCCGGCCAACGTGGTGATCCTGGGGGGCGGCGTGGTCGGCCTGAACGCGGCCAAGATCGCAGTGGGCATGGGCGCGCACGTCACCATCATCGAAAAAAACCTCAATCGCCTGCGGCTCCTGGACGACATCTTCAGCAGCCAGGTGGTGACCCTGGCTTCCAACTCCTGGACCATCGGCGAGAACCTGCGCATGGCGGACCTGGTGGTCGGCTCCGTACTGATTCCCGGAGCTTCCGCTCCCAAGCTGGTGCGGCGCGAGATGATCGCCAACATGCGGCGGGGCGCGGTGATTGTGGATGTGGCCATCGACCAGGGCGGCTGCTTCGAGACTTCGCACCCGACCACCCACACCGATCCGGTCTATTTTGTCGACGGCGTGCTGCACTACTGCGTGTCTAACATGCCGGCGGCGGTCCCGCACACCTCCACCTTTGCGCTCACGAACGCGACGTTCCCCTACCTGCTGGAACTGGCCAACCAGGGATTGGAGCGGGCTTGCGCAAACCATCCGGCGCTCTCGGCCGGCGTGAACACCTACCACGGCTATGTGACGCACGGCGGTGTTGCCGCATCGCAGGGCCGCGAGTGGCGCGACCTGGCCGCCGCCGAGTAAAGCGAGACGCCACCGCTCCCTACGGTCACGGCTCAGTAAAACGGCGAAATGGGTTGTAACGACACCGCGCCTTACTGAGCCGTGACCAAAGGGAGCGGTTGGCGCTCATCACAAATGCACCGGGCCGTCCCCGTCTCCCCGGCTGATATGGCCTTCGGAGATCCCTGCCGCAGTGAGAGCCGGTGAGGCTCCGAATAAAAAGTTGGTCGGCCCTTCGAAAAACCCATCCGCCCGCAACGCCTCGCGCCACGCGGGGTGATCCTGATTAGAAATGATCAGGTCCACGCCTCGCTGCTCCAGGCAGATACGTGCAGCTTTCATCACGACGCCTGCATCTTCCCGCTTGGCGAGGCAATCGACGATTGTCCCCACGCGCAGATCGCCGAAATACGGATGATCCTGCATCGCGGTATCAAGCAGCAGCGCCCAACCCGCAGCGCCGGCTTGCAGCCGCAGAAAACGGGGGCTCGATGCCGGATACAATTCCCGTAAGACTTCCGCATTACGCAGCGCGATCATGCCGTATGCGCGGTGCGCATCTTCCCAGATCCGATCCGCCCAGGCCCCAAAATCGCCACACTCTTTGAATTCCGTTGGGCCGCGGCGCCGCGTGCGGCTCCGCTGTACCGCGTGAATTCCCATCCAGCCGGCGCCGGTCCAGGCGGCCAAATCCATGAGCGTCCGGCGCCAGGGGTTCAGCCGTGCAGCTCGAATCTTCCGCAGAAAACGCGCGGGGTGCGCCACTCGAAAGTAGAATGGAATCGCCGACAGCTTCCATCCCATGGCTTGCAGCATGCGCGGCAGCGTCTGCTGATACCCTCCCATGCCGAGCGCATACAGCAGCGGCTCTTTCTGCAACGCGCTGCGCAGCAGGAGCGATCCGACCAGGGCGTAGCCCTTGTTGATGAGACCCTCGGAAACCGGCAGCCGGTAGTGAGCCACCCGGCGCATCTCGCCGCGAAACGAGAATTGCTGCGGCCGTAGCGTGTAGCCTCCGCGCACCGTGCCATTTTCCACGGCGAGCCAGGTCTCCGATCCCGGCAGCATCTCCGCGTGCGGATCCTCCGGCAGACGCAGCCCCGCGGCGATACCTACGGAGTCCAGCCGGCCATTGAATTCCCGCACGGCGTTCAGCCACTCCGCGGAAAACGGCCGAATTTCGATCGGCATTAAGCGGTCTTAGTCCCCACCAGGGCGGCGATTGCGCCCAGGTTCTTCATGCGCTCCATCTCTTCCGGCTCGAACTGGATTCGGTATTTGCCTTCGAGCGCCAACACCAGGTTGAGATGCTGCACCGAGTCCCAGGCCTCGACCTGCTCCGGAGAGGAGCCGGCGCCGAGCGTCTTGGCATCCACTGCGAACACATCGGCGGCAACGCCGCACACCTCGGTGAGAATGTTTCCGCTCATGCTTTCTCCGCCGCCACTAGCAGCCGGACCCACTCGGGCACACCCAATTTCTCGTCCGCCAAATCCAGACTCCAAAGCTGGCCCGCGGGTGTTTCCGAGAGCGGTTGAAAACCATGGTTCCGGTAGAAGTCCTTGGCCGGCGCGTTCTTCCTGGTCGGAAGAAACCAACCTTCCAGGCGCTTGGCGCCGCGCGCGCGGGCTTCTTCGGCTTAGCGCGGCCAGCAGCGCCGTCTCCACCGTCCGTCCAATCACGCGGCAGCTCAGCAGAAACGTGTCGATCTCGCAGGCCTCCTCCCGATCGTGAGTAATCGCCACCCCCACCAGCCCGTTGTCGGCATACCGGTCACGCACCTGGATGGAAAGCACGCGCCAGCCCGGGCGCTTCGCCAGCTCCGCAATCTGCTGCTCGGTATAGCGCCTGGTGGTGAGATTGAACTGGTTGGTCTTCTGCGTGAGCTGTGCCACGCGCGCCAGCGTGAGTGCGTTTACCGGCGCGATCTCGGCCTCCTGCGCCAGCGAACGGTAGAAATCCTCGCGCGTAGCGGCACTCTGCTCGAGCGCGGCCCGCTGCCGTTCGGCGACGTAGTAATGACCCCGCTGGCGGTCTTCCGCGGACAGCGCGAGGCGCTCAAAGACGGGACAATCCCGCACGGCGCGCGCGTACTGCATGGGGTCGGCAGGCAGCTCGACAACCATCACTTCGGGCAATGCCTCGCGAACATGCTGCCGCTCCACCGGGTTGTCGTCCAGGAAAGCGATCGCGTCCAGCCCGATGTTCAGTTCGGCGGCAATCTCGCGCAGGTTCTGCGCCTTTTCGCTCCAGTTGATGCGCAGCGCCGCGAAGTCTTCCGGCCGCAGCAGCATGCCCGGATGGTCGCGCAGAACCTCCAGGGCATCTTGCGGATTGTTCTTACTGCAGGCCGCCAGCAGGATGCCGCGCCGCGAGAGATCGCGGAGCGCGCGTTGCAGGGCCTGGTAAGCAGCGCCGGGGTATTCTGGTCCCACCTGAATGCCCGCCATTCCGTCTTCGCCGATGATGCCGCCCCACAGCGTGTTGTCCAGATCCACCGCCACGCACTTGGCTTCCTTGCCGGCCAGCGGCGCCAAAAATTTCATCCACTCGCGCGCCATGTGCACCAGGTTAGCCGCGCAGATGGGTAGCCGGACCGTCAGCCACTTCCGTTCATCGCCCCATTGCTCTCGCCCGTGCCGCGCCACCAATGCGTCGTAATCCAGAATGTAAATCCCGCGGTGCTTCGCCGCCAGATTACGAAGGTTGCAGTTGATTTGTTGTATGGCCCAGGCCTGGTTCTTTTCCAACTGGCTGTCGTACACTCCCTGGCTCGCCAACGCGGGGCATTCCAGCGTCTGGATGATCAGGTTCGCCGCGGTGTTCTCGCGGAACGCCCGCACCCAGCTTTCGAATTGGCTGGTGGTTCGATCGACCATCTCGGCGTGAGAAGAGTTCTCGGCCGCCTCCGGCACAATGTCGCGGCTCTGCACCGCCAGAATCACCGTGTCGGGTTGGAACGCATACAAGCTACTCGCACTATCCAGTAACTCCTGCGCATAAGCGTTGAACTCGCCGACTTGTAGGGCAAGGTCAACGCCCCACTGAAAAGCGCAAGCCTTCAGAATCGGTACTATCGGTTCTAAGGTAAATGAGCGCAGAATCGCGCAGCGATGGGATGTTAACTTTAGTTGATCGCGCAGGCGCGCATAGGCCGCTAACACAAAGCCCGCCAGCGGCGCGCCGGCATGCTTCTCCCATAATATTTGCAAGCGCCAGGAGGCCTGACGCCATTCGCCAGCCGCCAGTAACTCCTCGATTTCGTGGCGCAGATCCGACGATTCCATTGGTGCGTCTCTATTATGGCAATTCCACCTCTTTGTAATGAGTAAGTGAATACTATAACTTTAGATCTATTTGCCTGACCCATCGCCCTATACTAGACTCGAAGCAGTCATGGCGAACTTGCGCAAAACGCTGCGGATCGTGCCGTTCCTGTTTCTGCTGTCGTTTGCAACGGAGCGCCAGTTGCGTGCGTACACCGATCCCGGCTCCGGAGCCCTCATCTGGCAGGCGCTAACGGCCGGAATTGTCGGGAGCCTTGTTCTACGTGCGCCGATTCACTTCGTGGTTTAAGGGCAAAAAAGGTCCCAAGGAGTGAGCGAGCGTATTCCCGCCGCCCCCGAGCCCACCTCCGATCATTGCCAGAGTTTAGCCGTCTCCTTTCGCGATCCCGGCGGCAGTCTGTTCCCTTTGGACGCTCGAATTCTGCGCGTAGTGAATGCCATTGGCGCCCCCGATCTGGACGCGTTCTTCCAGTCCGCGGCAGCGCGTGAATTAGTCTCGGCGCGCCGCATCGTCGGCACACAGCGCCTTACCGGCGAAGAGGCGCAGCACTTACTCGACGATCCGCGAGTGCGTCAACTGTACGACGGCATTTCCGGCCAAATGTTGGTGGAGCACGAGCGCATCGATTTCCCCAGCTTCCCTTATGAATGGCCGCCGGAGATGTTGCACGCCGCCGGCGCGTTGACGCTGGAGGTGGCACAGGCTCTTCTCCGCGATGGATTAGGGCTGAAAGACGCGACCCCTTACAACGTTCTGTTCCGCGGTCCGGAGCCGGTGTTCATCGACGTACTCTCGTTCGAAAGGCGCGATGCGGGCGATCCCACCTGGCTTCCTTATGGACAATTTGTGCGCACGTTCCTCCTTCCGCTGCTGGCGAACCGCCACTTTGGAATCGCGCTCGACCAGATTCTGACCACTCGCCGCGATGGGCTGGAGCCGGAAGAGGTATACCGCTGGTCGACGCCGCTCCAACGCATGCGGCCGGGATTTTTGTCGCTGGTTACCATGCCAACCTGGCTGGGCGCAAAGCAGTCCGCGGACGATCAGAAGATCTATCAGAAGAAGCGGCTGAGCGATCCGGAAAAGGCCCGTTATATTTTGAGTTCCATTCTGAAAGGATTGCGCCGCAGTCTGAACCGCTTGGAGCCCAAGACGGGAAGCACTTCCTCCTGGACCGGCTACATGGACACGAATAACAACTATTCGGCGGAGCATTTTGCGGCCAAGGAGAGATTCGTGGCGGAGGCACTGGCCGAGTTTTCGCCACGACGCGTGCTGGACGCGGGCTGCAACACCGGCCATTTCAGCGCCCTGGCGGCCCGCGCCGGCGCATCGGTGCTGGCCATCGATTACGATCCGGTGGTGTTGGGGCCGGTGTGGCGGCAGGCGCGCGCCGAAAAACTGGATATCCTTCCGCTGGTTGTCAATCTTACCCGGCCTACTCCCGGCACAGGCTGGCGCAACCGCGAGTGCTCTTCATTCCTGGACCGCGCCCGCGGCCACTTCGACGCCGTGCTGATGCTCGCGGTGATTCATCACATGTTAGTCACCGAGCGGGTTCCCCTGCCGGATATTCTGGAACTCGCCGCCGAGTTAACAAAAGACATTTTGATTGTCGAGTTCATCGCACCCCAAGACTCTATGTTCCAACGGCTGACACGAGGGCGCGAAGAGTTGCACAAGGATTTGACCCGTCAAACTTTTGAAAATCTCTGCCGCGAACGATTTGCCATCGTCCGCATGCAACATGTGGAGTCATCCAGCCGATGGCTATACCTGTTGCGGAAGAGCGCTTGAGTCATGTGGCGGCGCGACCTGTTGATCGCTCTCTCCCTTGCGAACCTCTGCTACCTGCGTATCTGGTCGGAGTTGCTCACCTACACCCGCCCCGATACCTACCTGATGAAGTTGCCTCCGCCGCCCGTGGAGTATCTCGCGGTCATGCTCAATGTGCTGCTGGTGGCGCTCGGCCTGTGGATCTGTGGGGCGGGCCTTCCGGCCTGCCGCCGGGCGTTCGCCCGGCGCGCCGCGCAGAAGCGCGGCGGCAGGCCGGAAGGCCTGCCCTACGACCGTGAGGGAGCAGTGGTTTGGTGGGGCGAAGTGGCCTTCCTTTTGCTCCTGTTCATTCCTCTAAATGCAGTGCGCGCGCTTCTGGCCAACCACTTCGATTTTCTTCGCTCGGCACTTTTTGCCGTGGTGGCGCCACGCATGGTGGTGCTGATCGCAATCGCGCTGGCGGCTCTTAGCGTGCTCTTGATCCTCAGGTTTCACCGCGGACTCGCACATTTCGCGGCGGCAGTGTTGTTGGTGCTCTCGCCATTCTGCGCGGTTACGTTCGCCCAGGCCATCTACAGAATCGCGCGCTACGACACCTCCACCTTCGCGTCCAAGCCGCCGGCCCCTCCCTTGCCCGTCGCTCCAAACTCCCCGCGGATGCTCTGGGTGGTGGCGGATGAATGGGACTACCGGCTCACCTTTGTCGACCGTCCCTCGTCCCTCGCCTTACCGGAGATCGACCGTCTGCGCAAAGACAGCCTGTTCGCCGAACGCGCCGACCCGCCCGGTTGGGAGACCCCTGTATCCATGCCTGGTTACTTCACCGGCCGACGGGTGGATGCGGTCCGGTACGACGGTCCCGCCGAACTCCAAGTGCACTTTCGTGGCGCGCCCCGGACCGTGCCGTGGAGCAAACAGCCCAATGTGTTTATGAGCGCGCGTTCGCTAGGCTTCAACACGGCATTGGTGGATTGGTATCACCCCACGTGCCGTATATTGAGCGGCCTCACGCATTGCGAGTGGTGGCCCATGGCGCGCCAGTTCGGCAGCATGGGCAATTCGTTCGGCGAAGTGCTGCGCAACCAGACGCGCAGTCTGTTTGAGACTACCCTGCTCTCTGCATTTGGCCAGTCACTGGCCAGCCATCAACAGGCCCGGGACTATCACGCGATCTTACACGCAGGCAAGGCCGCGGCCAACAATCCCGAGTATGGACTGGTGGTGTTGCACCTCCCCGTTCCCCACGCGCCACATGCCTACGACCGCCGCACCGGAACCTTCACGCTGCGGAATTCGCCCATACGCGGCTACATCGACAGCCTCGCCCTGCTGGATCGGACCATCGGCGAATTGCGGCGCTCCATGGAATCTTCCGGGGAGTGGAATCGCACCACGGTCTTATTCACTTCGGACCATCACTATCGCGAGTCGGAGGCCCTCGATGGCAAAGACGATCTTCGCATTCCTTACATTCTGAAACTGGCATCGCAGAAAGAGGGCGCGGTGTATGGGGAGCGCTTCAACGCGGTGTTGACCCATGACTTGGTGCTCGCCATTCTGAAACGCGAACTGGCGAGCGCGGCCGATGTAGCGCGATGGCTGGACGCCAACCGCGTGCGCGTCCCGGAGTCATAGAGCGATGCACGGCCTGTCTGAAGCACTCTTCTTCGCCAGCGTGGCGTTCTCCCTATACACGGTCGCTGGGTATCCCCTGCTGCTTGCGTTGTGGGCGCGGATCCGCTCCCGACCGGTGTATCGCAAGTTTACGCCGCGCCCCATCACGATACTTCTACCCGTGCGCAATGGCGAACGCTGGCTGCGGGCCAAGCTCGAATCGCTGTTGGCGGTCGAGTATCCGCGAGAGTTGTTCGAGATCCTGGTGATCTCCGACGGATCGACCGACGGCACTGAGGCGATTGCTGCCGAATATTCCAAGGCCGGAAAGATTGAACTCCTGTGCCTTCCAAGCGGCGGCAAAGCAGTCGCGTTAAACGCCGGGATCGAACGGGCTCGCGGGGAAATCTTGTTCTTCACCGACGTCCGCCAGACGCTGGCCCCGGACTGCCTGCGAAATCTGGTCTCCTGTTTCGCCGATTCCTCGGTGGGCGCGGCCAGCGGCGAACTGGTCATCCGCGAAGGCGAAACGCGAGAAGAGCTTTCCGTAGGTCTTTATTGGACGTACGAAAAATGGCTGCGCAAGCGCGAAAGCCGCATCGACTCCGTGATGGGCGCCACCGGGTGCATCTATGCCCTGCGGCGTGAACTGGCTGTCCCGCTGCCCGCGGGGACGCTGGTGGACGACATGTTTCTGCCGCTGGCCGGCTTCTTTCGCGGCTACCGCGTGATCCTGGATGAAACCGCCATCGCCTTCGATTACCCAACCGCCCTCGACGCCGAATTCCGGCGCAAGGTGCGCACGCAGGCCGGCGTTTACCAGATCATGAGGCTCTATCCGGAGATATTGACGCCGCGCAACCGGATGTGGTTCGCGTTTGTCTCGCACAAGCTGGCGAGGTTGCTGTTGCCCTCCGCATTGCTGCTGGCCGCCGCTACGACGGCCGCCCTGGAGGAACCCTGGCGCACTTCCGCAATCGCCGCGCAGGCGCTGTTCTACGGTTTGGCATTGGCCGATTTGTGGATTCCATCGGGGTTTTTCGGCAAGCGTCTTTCCAGCCCGCTGCGCAGTTTCGTAGTCCTGCTGGCAGCAGCTTTTTGTGCGGCGTTTGTTATGCTCCGACCAGCGGGGAGCGTTTGGAAAGATACCCAGGTTCGTTCGACCCGTACCTTGCCTTGACTTTATGCCGAAGCCCTGCCCTGTGCTCCTGATGACGCGCTCGCTCGGCTTGGGTGGAACGGAGCGGCAGCTCACGGAGATTGCCAAGGCTCTCGATCGGTCGCAGTTTACCCCGCACGTGGGCTGCTTCGAAGCCGAAGGTTTCCGTGCCGAGGAACTGCGGGCCTCGGGCGTGCCCATCGTGCAGTTCCATGTGCCTTCGTTTCTCGGACCAGCGGTATTCACCGGCGCGCTCGCGCTGGGACGATACGTGCGAGAGCACGCCATTCAAATCGTCCACACGTTCGATGTGCCGCTGAATCTGTTCGGTGTGCCGGCGGCCCGTTTATTCCGCACGCCGCGCGTAATTTCCAGCCAGCGGGCCTTCCGTGCATTGACTCCGGGCATCCGCCGCTACCTGCTCCGTTTCACCGACCAACTGGTGGATGCCATCGTGGTTAACAGCGAAGCCGTGCGCCGCGATCTGATGGAGGCTGACCATGTGCCGCCCCGGCTCATCCATCTCTGTTACAACGGAATCGACGCGGATCTCTTTCAGCCCGGCGCGCGGCCGCGAGAAGGCCCGGTGGTGATTGGCGTCATCTGCGCACTGCGGCCTGAGAAGGGAGTGGAAACTCTCGTGGAAGCTTTCGGGCGCCTCGGGCCGCGGCCGGACGTGTGCCTGCGGATCGTCGGCAGCGGCCCTGCGCTTCCGGGTCTGCAAGAGCTCGCGTCTAGACTCAAGCTGGGAGATCGGTGTGTATTTGAACCGGCAACTTCCGCGGTCGCCGATGCGCTTCAGGGGATCGATATTTTCGTCTTGCCATCGCTATCGGAGTCCTTCTCCAACTCGCTGATGGAAGCCATGGCCTGCGGATGCTGCGTCGTAGCTTCGCGCGTAGGCGGCAACCAGGAACTCATCATCGATGGTAATACGGGGCTGCTGTTCGCGGCGCGCGACAGCGGAGACTTGGCGAAGTGTCTGGATCTGCTGCTCAGCGACAGCGATTTGCGCACCCGGCTTGCCGCCGCGGGCAGCCGCCGGATTCGCGAGCAATTCACGATAGCGCAGGTGGCCGAGCAGATGGCGGAAATCTACCAAAACGTTCTGAGCGGTTGATGCTACGCTTCTTGAAGAGAGCCACCATGGTAATCCGCCGCTTGATCGCCACATTACTAATCGGCACCAGCCTCTTGTTAGGCGCCGTCATGTTCACACCGCTATCACCCTGGTGGGCGCGGAACCTGGCCGGACCGTGGAACGATCCCACCGGCGACGTGCTGATCGTGCTCGCCGGATCCGGTCTGGAGGATGGCGTTCTAGGAGCCAGTTCGTACTGGCGAGCCGTCTACGCCGTGCGCGCGTATCGGCAATCGCCCTACGCGCAGGTGGTCGTGAGCGGAGGCGGCCCTACTCATCCTGCCCTGGCGATGCGCGATTTTCTGGTCTGCCAGGGAGTTCCCGCCGATCGGATTCTCGTCGAGGGCGGCGCCACCAGCACGCATGAGAATGCGCTCTATGTGAAAAACCTGCTGGCCAAAACCCAGGGCCGCAAAGTGCTCTTGACCAGCGATTACCATATGTACCGCGCGCAACGGGCTTTTATCAAAGCTGGGCTGGCGACGCTGCCGCACCCCTTTCCCGATGCCATCAAACGCAGCGCTTCACGCACAGAGCGCTGGCCCATCTTCTTCGACCTCTGTAGCGAAGCCGCCAAAAGCGGCTACTACTTTTTGCGCGGCTGGATCTGAGACTCGACCACTTCTCCGCCGCGTAATTTGGCCCGCAACGTGTAAACCTCACCATACGCCTCGAGCGTAAGATGCTCCAGCGGCTCTCGAAAGCTGATGGCTGCGGCCAGCGATACCGGCAGAGCGCCGCGGTACGTTACGCATCGGGCCGCTGCGGACTCCTTACTCCCGAAAACCCGCGAACGCCAGGCGGGAACGAATTCGGCCGGCCGCGAGAAGGCCAGATAGTCGAATGTCTCCGCACCGTCACCGGCGTGCCAGAACTGCTCCACCAGGTGCTCGCCGGGCGGGCCTTCGATCTGGTCGAGAACCAGCAGTAGGTCCGGCTTGAGGAACACCCATCGGCGCCGGTGCAGGAAACCGTTGTAACGGCAATGCGCATCAAGCGAGTCCCGATCAGGCGTGGAGACCCACTCGCGCACGCCTACCTCCGGCAGGTTCTGCCAGCGGAACGGGCCTGCCGCTTCGGCTTGATCGGCGCCGTCGATGCGGATGGTATTGTGCGCAGCCGATCCGCGGAACCGGTTCCGCCACTCGGCATCGGCCATGTAGGTGTAGGTGCCCGGGTCGATCAGCAGTTCCCGGGTTCCCCGCCGGCACACAAAGCTGAGCACGTCGGAGTGGCTGTGACCGGCACTGTGGGCGCCGAATCCACCGGCCTTAGCAACAATCTGCACATCGCCCGCGGTCATGATGGCGACGCCGGCGTTGGGAAAGAGGCGCGAGGAGGCTTGGGCGCGCGGGGCCGGCGTACAATTGAGGGCCGGTTCGCCGATCCACCAGGCCGCCTGCTCGGCCAGATCCTCGGCGGACCGGATCCACTCCGGCCGCTCCAGGCGCACGGCGCAGGTGGCCAGTGTGGCGGGGCCGAAAGCCGTTCTCGCCCCGTATGGATGAAAGACGCGGCCGCCATCGTCATCGCCGATCAACGGCAGGCGTCCAGCCGCGCCGAGGAGCGCGTCGAGGTAATCCGCCATGCGGCCGAGCTTGTCGCGGAAACGTGCGGACGTCTTGGCGCGTACCGCGTGCCACAAGAAAAAGTCGAGCGCGTAGACGTGATAGTACGCCGACTGTTCCATGTGGCTGCCGTCGGCCAACACCTGGGCTTCCATCTCCGCCTCCAACAGCTCCCCGGCACGGGCGCACCAGCGGGCACTGCGCGGGAACTCCGGGTACAGCAGGCCCAGAGTGTGCAGCGCCGCGGCTTCACCGATCAGATGCGTGTTGGGCGAAAAGTAAATGGAGAGATTCTTTTCCAGAAAACATCCGTGCCGATACAGCGCGGTCAAAAGGCTTTGGCGGAAAGCGGCGGGCAGCCACTCGCCGGCCAGATGGTCCAACCAGATCCAGGAAAGAGCTCGGAAAGCCGTTTCCAGCGCGCTGGCCCAATTGATGCCGCGCAGAAAAGGGTTGGCGGCCAGCCAGCTCTCCACCTGACGCTGCGCTTCTTCTAGGTAGGCGCGCTCGCCGCTAAAACGGAAGGCCTGGGCCAGGATGACCAGGTGCTGGTGACGGTTCAACTCCCAGATGTACTTGTGATCCCCCGAGCGGATGAAATCCAGGTAGGGGACGCTCCGGAAATAGGGCGTGCCCGTCTCCACCTTGTGAACGTAGTCGCGCCGCCACTGGATCTCGGGTCCGGTATCGATCACACCGCCGAAAATCGGGATATGGTGGCGCAGGACTTCATCGGCCAGGCGCAGCACCTCAGCGGGAAAAGCCGTCGGCCGCAGCCGTTCGATCACGGGAGCGGCGTCGGGCAGGGGAGGCCGCTTCGGCTCGCGTGTGAGCGGCGGCGGAAGACGCCACAAGTACAAGTTGGCGAGTTCTTGCCGGAGACGAAACGCGATTTCGGCGGGGCGGCGCACCAGATGTCTCTATAGTAGGCTAGCCGCGGCGCGTCCCGGCACTAACGGTTGGCCGCATGCCCATTTGCGATACCGGTGTAAAATTTCGGGGCCTCACTTCAGAATGAGCACCTCCGCCGAAACTCATCGCCAACCGCGGGCATCCCTCACTTGCGATCTGCACCACTAAACGTCAAGCCGAAAGGAAATACTACTTTGAGACTTACCACCATCGCGCCCATTCTGGCCCTGACCGCCACACTAGCTGTGGCGCAGGAGGACTTCCTACATCCGCAACAACAGGACTCTAGTCTCGTTGGCATCACCGCTGGACAGTCCGCAAGACTGAATGTAATCTACCCCACGATTCCTGCTCCCATCTTTCAAGCTGCGTGCTCCGTCAAGCTGGTAATCGCTGACGATCAAGGCGGCATCTTGAAGTCTCAAACCTTCACTTTGACTGGCGGTCAAGGCGCTTCGATCAGTATCACCGTGGATACCGACGGGTCGCCCAATGGCCACATGCAAGTCCACGGTTATTCCCATACCGCCGGCACTTCTGCGGCGTCCACATCCTTCTGTACCGTGATCCCCTCATTGGATGTCGTCGATAATGCGAGCGGGAAAACTGTTGTCCATCTAGAGACCAAGGTTACTTATCCAAAGCCATCCGTCCCTGTTTCAACGCCTGCCGGCGATTCGTAAATGTCGTTGTTACCAAATAAGCGGCACCAATCGATACTTCACCTTGTTTCGATATTCTGAATAGCCCGGAAGGCTCCTTGCGAGAAGTTCTTCTTCGTCAAGGAGCCTCCATATGATCACTAGAGTAATTGGGGGCATAACGAGCAATCCCCACCACGAGCCGAGTGCCAGAGGTGCGCCGAGGAATATGATGAGGCCCGCTATATACATCGGGTGACGCACTAGCGCGTATGGTCCTGTTGATACGACTCTTTGCCCGAAGGCAATTTCGATCGTTGCCGAGGCAAACGTGTTTTCACGGAACACAAAGAATACAATCAGGAACCCAACCGCAACCAGAACATCCCCGGCAATGGCTACATACGGCGGCACTGCGGACCATGCGAAACGATGATCGATCGAGGGGAAAACAAGCGTTCCGATGAACGCTATGGTCGCGAGTGCCTGTATGATCTTTTGGCTCTTCTCTTTCTCGGCGCCAGGACCCGCATGCATCCGCCTCTCCAGGAGCTTCGGATCATTTTTCATGACGTACAAGGTGATCGCCAAGGCCGGCGTGAAGAATACGGCTAGAAAAACCCACGCCTGCCAGTAATCCAGGGTCCACGCCGGAAGGAAAAGCAACCCAGCCAGGGTGATCAGAAAACGCGCGAGTCCGCCGAATGCTTGCTTGTTCAGTTCAGTCATGGTGTGGGGCAGGCCTTCCGGCCTGCCGCCGGGCTTTCGCCCGATGCGCCGCGCAGAAGCGCGGCGGCGGGCCGGAAGGCCCGCCCCACGTTATCGCGCGGCCGAAAGCGTCGGCGCCTTGGCTTGCAATTTGGTCTTGCGCTCCTCCACCAGTCGCTTGAATTCGGCGTCGTCCAGATACACGATGTCGAACCACACCTGCACCATGTCGTCTACGCTCCGCTCTCCGAAGCCGGCCCACATGTTGGGATCGGGATTCCGCGGATTCGCCGCAGTGTTGTCGTGGATGCCGATCATATGCAGAACCGTGCCCGCAGGCAGCAGCGGTGCCACATCGTCGTCATAGACGTAGTTGATGTGCCAGTTGAAATCAAAATGATCCACCGAGCTCAGTATCGTGGTGGTGTTGTCCAGATTGATGGCTTCCACAGTCATCCCACGGCCGCGCATGTGCATGTGCGGCTGGAACGCGTCGATCCGCGCGTTGCGCGTCAGGCGGAAGTAGCCATCGGTGCGCACCACTGAATTCGGAGGAACCTCCAGCTCATCGTTCGGTATGTTGCGAATGGCAATCGACCGAACGTCATACTTCGGCACGTAGCCCTTGGGATAGAACTTGAAGGCGATCATCATGCCGTTGCGCTCTTCTTTTCCCGTCGCGAAGTAGTGCATGTCGAAGCGCAGCCGCGTCCCCGCCTTCAGCAGCCGGCCGGTATTCTCGGCGAAGGTGTCGCCGTATTTTCCGACCGCATATTCGGTCAACTGCACGCCGGTCTCGGGAGTTCCCGGGGGCGCGTCGGGCTCGATCACGTATACCACCGAATGGTGGACCACTTTGGGGTTGCTGGGCTTCACCTCCATCGCCTGGATCCAGCGGTCTTCGGTCAGCTTGAGCTCGCCATACTGATCGATCCACCAGTCCGGGCCGCGCGCGTACATGGTGAAATCCTTCTCGGTGGTCGCAATCAGATCGGGCTCACCGATGAACCACGTTTTGTCGGACGCGAACGTGCGGGCCGGCGGCATATCGGCCGGGTTTCCCTCGGGCGCGCCGTTGTCCACCCACTGCACGATCTTGGCGATGGCCTCGTCGCTGAGCGAGATATCGTTCTTGTACTGGTGGATGCCGGTAGTCTTGTCCAGATGCCACGGCGGCATTTCGCGCTTCAGCACGCGTGTTCGGATGGCGCGCGCCCACGGCCGGACGTCGGCGTACGTCACGAGCGACATCGGCACGGCGGTGCCAGGGCGATGGCACGTCTGGCAACTCTTCTGGAAGATGGGCGCAATGTCTTTGCTGAACGTCACCGGCCCGCTCTCTGCCGGCGCAGCGTGGTGTGGACCGGCAGGCTGCACTGTTACCGTCACTTCGGTATTGGTCCAACAGCAGTGGTAGCCAAAATTCCCGGCAACTTCTCCCGAACCGTCGTCCACGACCGCCTGGAGCACATACTCGCCAGGCTCGCTAAAACTCGCGGTTGCCAAAGCCTTGCCATCGACGATCCGGGATTGAGCCGGATCGAAGACCACTGCGCCGGGCCCGCGATACTTGGCCCAAACGATCGTCATGCCGACGGTTTTTCCCTGCCGTTTGGGCAAGCCGTCGTCCGTCGCCGATACGGCCAGGGTCACGGAACCGGGGGCGGTGATGGGTTGATGGGGCACCTCCACCCTAACCACGGGCGGCGTATTCGACGTGCTGTTCTCCATGTTTCCGCCGCGTGTGGTGAACTTGCGGTCGATCATCCAAACCCGGTTGAGCGTTCCGGCCACCTGGTAGGTCTGCCCATTGGCGGTGAGTGTCCACACCAGCTTCTGGTCGCCAAAGTCCGCGGGAACGACCACACGGAACACGTCTTTGTGCCGTCTCACGGAGAAATGCGTCGGCTGGCTGCGGTCGCCGCCGGGCTCGAAACGGTTGTCGGGTCCGGTTGGAAGATCGAGCTCTTGGCCGTAGTTGTGGTTCATGTAGCCGAACCACATATTGAAGGACCCATCCGGGTTGACGTCGTAGCCCTCATACACCGGTGCGACTCCCTGTCCGGACGCATGCCGGATTTGGACCAGCTGGTTCGTGGAGGGTTGACTCTCGGCGGTCTGCAGGAAGAGTGCCGCCGCGGCCAGAGCTAGAACGTTGTATCGCACGCTGCTAGTCATAATAAGCCGGCGACTTCTTCAACCCGGCGTATTGCAGAATATCGTGCTGGATCCATAGTGTCGCCTTCCTCTCTATGAGAAGATTCTCGAGCTTGGCTTTCGAAGCCGCTTCCTTTTCCGGACTCCCAAGGTTCGAAAAAGGCGTGAAGCCCTTGATGGTTCGTTCCGACGGATAGTGGTACAGATCGCCGCTCAGCACCACGGGTCCGGTCTGCGCCAGTTTCACGAACAAAGACTGATGACCCGGCGTGTGTCCCGGGTGTGGCGATGATGACCACCGAGCCATCGCCGAACACGTCGTAGTCCCCATCCAGCAGGATGGTCTTACTGTACTTGAGCCCACTGTACCGCGCGGCGCCGTTAGGCGGGGTTGCCGGAGGCGTATCGGGGAACATGAAATCCCGCTCGGGTTTCTGCACCAGCCACGTGGAGCCCGCGTAGTCATTGGCGTTCGCGGAGTGATCGTAGTGGTTGTGCGATAGGGCCAGGTAGGTGATGTCCGAGGGCTTGTAGCCGATTTCAGCCAACTGGCCCTTCAGGGTCGTATGGACCGTGGCCCGCGCTTCCACAGTGCCGCCCGGCTTGACGAGATCGTCGGGGATCACGCCCGAATCCCAAAGCAGCGTTCCGCGCGGATGCACGATGAGATAGGCCGCTACCGACATGTCCGTGGTAGTGATGCCCTGCTTGAGCAAGGGCTCCGGATTGCCGCTCTTCAGATGCCCGCAGTCGAAGATATACAGCCTCACGGGCGGATTGGGCGAGCTCTGCGCCCCGGCCGGCGGCATGGCAAGCCACAACGCGAGGCCCGCGAGTATGGGCAGAACCCACGCTGGGACCCGGCGGCGCGACAGTCTGTTCTGTTTGTCAGTAACGGGCATGACGTACGCTCCTTCCAGGGGCGGGGCGACCGTAACTGGGCCGAATTATATCACGGGGGTCCGATCGATTCCTGCGGCCATTGCTTTCCGGAGCCTTCGAGCGTTATACCTTGAGATACGATCTATGCGGAGACGGGCCTTCCATCTGGTTTGCTTTTTGGCATGTGTGGGCGCGGTTGTTACGGCGATCGCGCAGGAAGGGCACCCGCTATCGGGGACTTGGGCTGGTGACTGGGGCCCCACCGCGACCCAGCGGAATCACGTCACCTTCGTCATGAGCTGGGACGGCAAAGACATCACCGGCACCATCAACCCGGGTCCCGATGCCATCCCCATCGGAAGCGTTTTCGTGGACTGGACGAATTGGGCGGTGCGGATTGAAGCGGATACCAAGGATAAGGCGGGCAATCCGGTTCACATCGCTGCGGAGGGGCGCGTGGAAGACATTGGCTCGTACCATCGCAAGATCACGGGTACCTGGCGGCAGGGCGCGGCGAAGGGCGATTTCCGAATTACACGGGACTAAGAGGATGCTGAAGACGCCGATCGCGTGCTTTGGGAATTCTTGCTGGCGGCGACTACCCGCCTACGCGCAACGCGCATTTTCCACGACCTACGATAGTGACCGACAAGTTAAGCTGCAAGGCGCCGTCACTAAAATCGACTGGGTGAATCCCAGCGCCTTTCTCTTCATCGACGTCCGGGACGCCGGCGGCGTCATCGCGAATTGGGCGGTGGAATTCGGGAACCCGCTCGACCTGGAGAGCGCCGGCTGGAAACCCGGCTCTCTGCACATCGGCGATGTCGTCACGGTCGAAGGGATTCCCGCCAGGGATGACACGCGACAGGCCTTCGCCAAGTCGGTCGTCTTGACCCGCACCGGCAAGCGATTGTTTGTAGCCTCGAGTAAACCGCGAGTCTCTGCTGGCCGCGGCGCCGGCTCCGCGCTGGCCCGATGGTCAGATCAGGCTCGGGCCGCCCCCGGGCAAGAAGGGATATTGGGGCGCGGCCAGCGTCAAAGCCCTGGTGGAGAATACGAGCGCGAAGATCGCAATGAACGACGATGGCCTCTTGCTCAACCTCGCCGACGCGGATCGGGTGGCGCCGTTCCAGCCCTGGGCGAAGGCCGTATACGAGCATCGGCAGCGCACTCTTTTGCGTGATGATCCTTTGGCGCGCTGTCTTCCGCCCGGCGGCCCGCGACAGTTTCACACGGCCAACGGTTTCCAATTCATCGAGCAGCGCGAGTTGGGCCGCATACTGGTCCTGTTGGGGGGCGGGGATCGCAACTGGCGCGTGATCTATACCGACGGCCGTCCCGCCGGTCAGGGCGCCGAAGCGGTTCTCAGCTATTACGGAACCTCGGTCGGCCACTGGGAGAAGGATACGCTGATCGTGGACTCGGCAGGTTTCAACGAGAGGTTTTGGCTGACGAGCGGAGGCCTTCCCCACACCGAGGCTTTGCATTTGACAGAGCGCTTTTCACGGCCCGATCTGAACACGTTGAAGTACGAAGTCACCGTGGACGATCCGCGCACGTACACCAGGCCATGGTCCGGCGGCTGGACCATCCAGTGGGTTCCGGACAAAGATATCGAGGAATATTTCTGCGAGGACAATGCCGAATCGACATTCGCCCGCTAACGATTCGAGAGAAGAGAGATGACTATGAGATTGAGTACAGTTGGTTGTTGGATACTGCTGGCGGCGATGCCGGCAGTCGCGCACCACTCTTTTGATGCAGAGTACGATTCGAACAAGCCGGCTACGATCACCGGGATCGTCACCAAGCTGGACTGGATCAACCCGCACGCTTTCGTCTATATCGACTCCACCAGTGAGAGCGGCGCGGTGGTGAGTTTCAAAATTGAAATGGGCCCGCCGTACGCCCTGGTGCGCGGCGGTTGGAAACGCGATACAGTCAAGATCGGCGACAAGGTTACGGTGCAAGGGGCGGCTCTGGCTAAGGACGGCGCCAACGCAGCGGGATCGATGCAGACCACGTCGATGATCCTGGCAAACGGCCAGAAACTGGTGATGAGGTAGTCGAAACGTGCTGCTCCGACGGTTCGCGTTGTGGCTCTTGCTTGCCGTGGCTTCGTTCGCCCAGGCGCCGGCGAACGACCAGGCGACTCCGCGCTGGCCCGATGGGCGAGTGAACCTGGGGTCGACGCCCGGCAAGAAAGGCTATTGGGAAGTCAGACCCGGTCTCGGCGGTATGCCGCGCGCGGCCGACGTGCCGTTCCAGCCATGGGCCAAGGCCCTGTACCAATACCGAACCTCGCGCGCCGATCTATACCCGCCGCTGGTAGCCTGCAAGCCGGCCGGTGGACCGTCATTCTACAATGCGCCTGGTTTTGAGATCGTGGACGCACCGGACCTCAAGCGGATTTTCATTCTCAATATTGCCGGGCCGCACTCCTGGCGCGTCATCTATATGGACGGGCGGCCTCACCCGTCCGGTGACGATCTGCGGCCGACGTTCCTGGGCCACTCCATCGGGCGCTGGGATGGAGACACGCTGGTAATCGACACCGTGGGCTTCAACGAGAAACAGTGGCTGGCCGGATCCTATCCGAACACCGTGCAGATGCACCTCACGGAACGGATCTCGCGCCCCAATCTCAAAACGCTGGCATACGAAGCAACGATTGACGATCCCGGGGCGTACACGAAACCCTGGTCGATGCACTGGACCATTACCGAAAAAACGGCTTCTCAGTGGATTCCAGACGGCGAAATGTTCGAGTACATTTGCCAGGATGCCGGCAAGTGATGGCAGATCGCTAGCGCGCGGCGCAGGGCGATGGATCCCAGCCGGTGGCGTCGGCTAGTCTCTTGAAGTGAGTGCTTCTCTGGAAGGGCTGATTCAGATACTGGGGATCCTCTACCAGGGTGGTCACGATGAGCCACTGATCGCCATTGGCCTCTTTGCTGAGTAGGTCGAAGTGCTCGGTAATCACCGCGTCGGCGCTGTAGGGCACGCCGTTTTTCTGGAGATAGCCGGGGCGCATGTGAGTGGTGACAACTTTCAAATCACCGCCCTGTGCTGGCCCCCCACGCCCGCGTCCGCCGCCGGCGAATTCCCATTGGGCCACGGAGAAGCCTTGCCAGTCGGGCGCCGCAGGCGGCGTCTGGGGGCGTCCGAAATGAAGCAGGCGGGTTTGCATGCCAGTGTCGCTTTCGATTCTTAAAGTGTTCTCATCCTGCCAGGTGATGTGTAGGCGGCCGGGCATGCGCATGATGTTTCCCACGCCATAGCCCTTACAGGTTTCGCCAGCCGCTTCATCTTTGGCCGGATCCCACGCGTCGGCCGCTTTCCGGCCCTCCGCATTCAGAGGGATGCTCGGGTAGTCGCCTTTGGCCGGGGTCATCATGCGGAAGCGCCAGTCTTCGGTGACCACCGATACCCAATAACCGGTGAGATCGATCGGCGCACCGCGGCCTCCCTGCGCATGTATACGAGCCGCCGCAAATAGTAGCACCGCTGCCGTGAGAGCAGTTCCCAATTTCATCCGAGGGTACCTATTTCTTCTGGCTGAGACTGCGGTAGACCGCTTCGATGAACATGTCGGTGGTCCAGGGCCCCGTGGTCGCGCCGTAGATGCCGTCGTAATCCAGGGTGGGCTTAGCTGCCTTCACTTGTTCCAAGGTCATATCTTTCTTGATCAGGGCCTGGATGCGGTCGCGGATGATCGTAGCCATGTCGCGATAGTAGGCCACGTCGGCGGCGTCGGAAAGATGGCCATGGCCGGGGATCACCATGGTGCCGCCCTCGAGGCGAAACTCGGGAACCGTGATGTCCAGAATCTGGTTGAGCGCAGTGATGATGCCCTGTATGCTGCCGCCGCGTTCGAGATCGATGATCGGATAGCGGTCTGGGGTAAAGATATCGCCAGTGGCTAGGACATCGGATCCGCGGAACCAGACCATGCTGTCGCCATCGGTGTGCGCGGCCGGGGCATGCAGGATGCGAACGCCCTCGCCATTGAAGTAGTGGCTCAGGTTCATGGCGTCGATGTGATAGGTGTCGGTGGGCAGCGCGCCGAAGGGCACCGCGGGCCGGGTGCCGGCCATGCGGTTGAGCACGGTTTCATGGGCCAGAACCGCGGCTCCCTCGCCGACATCGGAGATGTTGCCCGCCACGTTGCCTCCCGTAAACGTCTTGCCGGACTTCGCGATCGTCTCGTTGCCGCCCACGTGATCCGCGTGCACGTGGGTGTTGATGATGTATCGAATCGGCTTGGGAGGCTCCTTGGTATCCACGATGGCGCGTAGGGAAGAGCGGCTCTCGGCTCCGTACCGCAAAGTGGTGATCCCGTTGGTCGCGATTTGGGTTTGAATCTGACGGATCGCGGCCAGAACCTTGTCCGTCATATTCGCGAGGCCTGTGTCCACCATGAGTACGCCGTCCTCACCCACCGAGACCGTAATGTTCCCACCGGCGCCCACCAGCATATAGATGTTGCCGCGCACCGGAAGAATGTGGACTTCGTTCTGTTGGGCGGCAGCAGAACCGAGAAGCGCGCCGAGGGTCAGGACAAGCAGGCGGTTAATCATGCGCAGCCTACCGCTCCACCACCAGTTTTGCAGTGGCTCCCTGCACTTTTTTGCGGTACTCCGGGTACATGGTTTCGGCGCCGCCGCGGGCAGCTTCGCGCGGCACGCCATAGCGGTCGGCGAACTCATTGAGGGAAGGGTTGGCGCCCGGCAGAACGTGCGGCACCACTCCCTTCGGCCGTTCCACTTCCGTGACCGCATCGCAAGGATAAGGCGGGATGTGCTGGTGCAAGTCCAGTTGGTAATCCGTGCTGCGGACAAAAGGTTCCGTAAGGTAGGCGGAGTCGTTCACTATCGTGACAACGGTGAGCCAGTCACCGTGACGGATCCAATGTTCGGTGACGGTGGCCTTCTCACTGCGCGCTACTCCATTGCGGCGGACATAGCTTTCCTTTAGGTGGGTGACATAGGTTGTCAGTATGTCGCCCTCGTACTTTCCGGTGGAGAAGCCGGCCCAGGTATGGGGGGCATAGTCGGGTGGATGCGGGCGGCCGTCCATATAAATCGGCCGGTCGACGGAGCGCAGCCACTCGGCGTGCCACGCCACGATTTCGCGCGAGACGGGATCCACTTCCTTCGAAATGCGGAGGTTCGATGGGCCGCGCCAGATATAGTCGGCGCCGTGCGGGCGGCACTGCCATTCCGGCAAAGTCAGAAGCGACGCGCTCCAGGTATCCGCCCGCATCCGCGCGGCGGCATTGATGGGAAGGCCGAGATAGTCGCCCAGCTCGGGACCGGGAACGCGTTCGGGCTGATCTTCGTAAAAGCGCGGCGCCCAGTCGCCGGAGAAATCCAGTTCCGCGGCAGCCGGTAGAGCGCCCACGATGATTCCGAGCACCAGCCCCGACGCTAAAACCTTGGCCCGCATAAGACCTCCGCTGTTCGACCAGGAACACTATATCAGAGTGGCCGGAACCGCAAAATCCGTCTGCCGTGGCCGCAGCAAGACCACCGGCGGCGGCGAACGGAACGGCCAGTAGGGGTAGTCTATGCTGTAAACCGGGCAGATTGACGTGTTAGCGACAGCGGCGGGGCAGGTAAAAGGGCAGGACCGCACCGACACCAACCGCAGACCTCCGTCCTGAAAGTCGGTGTCATGTCGTTGGGCAGACAAGGCGAACGCCTTGAACTTCCAAGGGCCCTCTCAAAAGACATAACTGAAGCCCGCAGTCGGCACAATTTCGGAAAGCCAGCCGTGAATGACGGAAAATCTGGTGGGCCGGATAACCTCGTCTGGAACGGGTGTGAAGTACGCTCGGAGGTCGATACGAAACTGGGCGTGTTTCGCAAAAACGTATTTTAGACCACCCCCGGCGCTAAGGGCCCCTTCGGCTTGAGTTACCGGACGCAGAAGAGCAAGTCCTGCTGTCGGCGACTGACCGATCAATTCGAAACCGCTACCTGTGTAGACTTTGACGCCACCGCCTCCTGCAAGATAGGGACGGAAGCCGGATTCGCTGGAGATTGGGTAGACCACGAGGTCGTACGTTACCAGGTTTGAGAATCCCGTCATCGAAGTTTTGATTCCGTTCGCTTCAATCTGGGGTCCCCCCCACTGGAAGAGCCACCGCAACTCACCTCCCAAGTGATGGTACGGGTTGTCGCCAACTACGGCACCTACGGCACCGCGTGGAGGAAATCCGATCGCGGCCGAATCCGGCAGGTTGGAAGTAGTGAAATTGGCGATCGTGGGATTCTGATACCATCCGTAACCGCCAATAGCGCCGACTTCCCAATGCTGGGCGATGCCTTGAAACGAGATTCCGACTGTTAGAAGGATCGTACCGATGAGCAGGCGCATAGGTTCACCTCCGGAGGCTCCAGGGTCGACTACTCATCCGGTACGCCCTGAAAGCCACGCATGCCGATGTGCCAATACTCGTCTCGATGCCAATTCGGACCCGGTCGATTTTATTTATTTGCATCGCCGCGCCAATTGAACGGCGCAAGTGCTGGGGTTGGCATGATTGAGGCCAAAAACCGTGCCTTGACGCTCGAAAAGGGGATATCCCGTCGGCCTTCCAATTCATCACGGCATTCAGAGGCGGTGGCATCCCCAGGTTCTATTTCCCCGAGTACGGGCGCGCGTCCATACAGACGCAGAACGCATTCTGTAAACGCATCCAGCTTCTGTTGCTGCTGGGCCTGAGTTTTCTTGTTGTGCCTGTCGCTAGCCTCCTGCCGCGCCCGTCCTGGCGACTCCGGCAATGGCTCCGATCGCGGCTCCGCCTGCGGCACCTTTAGCGCCGCCGCCCTTTTTTGCGTGGCTTCTTGTGGAGAAGGCCGTTTCAAGTAAGCCGATGGCATAGGCGCGGTGGGTTGGAGCAGGTGCTTGCCGCGGCCGCGACACCGACGGGATTTCAACGCGATTTTGGTTCGTGCGTCCTATTTTTTCGGCTTGCGCTATCTAGTGCATCAGGTCTAAGGGCACGAACGGGATTAGCCCCGGCCCCCTTTGGTATTGCGGCTCATCGATGACCTTGGTCGGAGCCATATCGGGTCCAGCCGTGGGTTTCGGTGCGGACTGGTCTGAGGGAGGCTGGTCAGTCGGTTTCCCATTTTCGAGCGGAACACCCTTCCCGGTCTCCCACCACATTGTACTCTCAACACAGTATAGGGTGAGCGAACGCAGCAGGCTCCACAGCCGAGTCACTTCAGCATCCGTGAATTTACGCTGCTGGCCCTCCGCTGTCATCACCGTTTCTTTTGGCGAGATCTCGTAGCGCTCTTCAGAAGACCCAGCGAATTCGCCATTCTGCTCCTGACCGTCCTGGACCACCCATACCAGCTTTCCGGACTGCGAATCCCAGGTGACCGATGCTACACGCTTGACATGAATGGCTTGCTGTTGCGCAACTGCCAAAGTCGCAAGAAAGAAGAAGAGGGCAAGTGCCGTTCTCATCTGACTATTCCTCCGCGCGGTACCCGTCTGCCGGCCGGACTCTCAGGAGTCCGGCAGCCTGTGGCTCCCGCATAACGCTAGATTCCACCGCGGGCAGGGAGACTGTAAATAATCCATAGCGCGGCTCGAGACAACCCAAAGTGGGAGATCGATTTCAGTCCGGCAGGCCTTCGCATCAAGCCGGGTTTCCGACGATCGCCCACTCCGGCCGATAACGCCAACCGCCAGACCGGCATGTCCCACGCCCGCCGGTTGCAACAATTTGAGGAGGAGTCATCGAAACAAGCCATGCCAGACGCTACTCCGGAATCACCAATTCCTGACCTGGGTTGATCTTGTTCGGATCCTGTATCATGCCGCGGTTGGCATTGAATATCTTCATGTACTGATTCGGGTCGCCATAGAACTCGCGGCTAATTCTGGAGAGAGTATCGCCTGGTTTGACGGTGTAGTGCCGCTGGTTTTGCCCTCCGCTCACCGAAGCGCCCGCGGACATAGCGCCCGGCGCCGGTTGTGCGGCTGGCTGTTTTTGCTGCTGGGAAACACGGATATCGCAGACCAAGTCGGAAAAGGTGCCGTCGATCAGCTTGACTTGGTCCCAGATCTTGTTCTTGACCTCCGCTGACGGCGCCAGGCCGCGGATCAATATGCTTGTGCCTTCCATGTTGACGTTCTCTACTTGCACCTGAAGCTGCCGCATCAGATTGAGAACCGGTTGATACTTCTGTTTAAGTCGTTCGAATTCCTTGTTATCTTGCGCCACAGAGCCTCCTTGATATGGTCTTCCAGGTCCAACCCAGCTAAAACAGACCGGCTAGTAGCCCCGCGGCCGTTTCGCGCAGCTGGAACCTTTTACACGATGTCGCGTTTGGACCCTACAAGCGGAAATGATCAATCCGTGAAGGGTGAGATCTAGTTTTTTTGACCATCGATTTACTGAGTCTGGCGAGCCCAAGCGGAATCTCTCCCTAAACAGATTGTGTGAAGGACTGATCTTATGCGTGATGGCGCACAAATGAGGCTTTCGACTAACTGATGAATCGCTCGGCTGAATCGTCGGTGAGCAATGTTAGCCGGAAGCGCCATTGGAAAATCCGGATCGTCCTGATCTTCCTTGTTCTTCCAGCCGCGCTGCTCGCCGCTTATACCTGGGTGACACTGCACTTTTCGTATTCATCTGGCGACCGTGCTGGCTATGTACAGAAGATCTCAAAAAAGGGCTGGCTATGCAAAACTTGGGAGGGCGAGCTGGCAATGGTAGCGCTTCCGGGCACAGTTCCGCAGATCTTCCCGTTTAGCGTCAGGGACGACGCAGTGGCTCACCAAATCGAGCGCGCCGCGGGTCAGCGTGTCGCCCTGACCTACGAGCAGCACCGGGGGATACCCACCTCCTGTTTCGGAGAAACCGAGTACTTTGTTACAGGCGTTCGGCCGATTGGACAGTAGCCCAGAGGCCAACTCACCACACTCGGCGGAGATCCGGCAGCCGCGCAATTCACCCGAAGTTCCGGGCCCGAACCAACTAAGAGAAGGCGGTCTGTATGCCATGCGCGACAATCTCACGGCCGTCGGACTGCGCCCAGAGGCTGGGCTTGCTTGAGGCTGCCCGGAAGGGATTACGGCGGCGCTGCTCTGCCTGTGGCACTGCGCGTCCTACTATTAGACGAAACGTTTCAAGGGGTATGGTCGCAAGGCAACGGGTCAATTGCTCTTAACCTATTTGTAGACGGGGGACCAGAGAGCCATTTTTGAATCACCAATTGTCGCGGGGTTCGGAAGGCTGGGCACGAGATTTTCTGGCATCGCTGTCTTTGCTCGAAGGTGATGAAATAGGGTCGCCGCGTTCGCCTGGATTGGGTGTGACTGAAGTGCGTGCTGCATCCCCACTGGTATTCGGCACCATATACACATGCCGATATCGGACCTCAGCACCGGTAAAGCGAAGGCGGGCTGTGTCTGCGAGGCCTACCTCAATGTTTCGCTCCTGACCCGGCTTCACGCCTTCGGGAAGAGTAAAGTACAACGAATAGCTCTGCCTTATACGCAAGAACGTCTTTTCCAACGCCGAGGCCTGATTGATCGACATAGCATCTCCTCCTGAGCTGCGAGCAATTTGAACCGTGCCGGCGGATTGCGTTTGGACGTAACCGGGAGCGATCAGAGCACACATTACCGCATCCGACCGGGCCAGCGAGAGCGAGACGGCGGCTTCATTACGATCGAATTCGGTTTGATCGTCAGTGAGGATGACAATTGCTCTTCGTGCATCGCGGCGGCCTTCGCGCTGGACATAGGACGCGGCGTCGAGCATTGCACGAGTAATGTCGGTTCCGCCGTTGAAGTGCTCCTCGTCCATCACGCGATCCAACTGACGCTGGAACGTCTGTGTGGCGCTAAAAGGCAAGCGCAGGCGCGTGAAGCGATCGAAGACCATAACGCCGATACGGTCGCGCGGGTCTAACACCTTGAGCGCCTGTTGGGACGCATCGGCGATGCGCTGGACATGACGTCTCATGCTGGCGCTGACGTCCAGCAGGACTAAAACGTCCAGGGGCACATCTTCGCTGGCAAAATTGCGGATAGGAAGGAGACGCCCATCCTCGCGAAGAACGAAATCTTCGGCTCTGAGATCAGTGATGGTGCGCTTACCACCGTCAATTACCTGAGCGTCGACTCGGACTAAATTTACATCGCTGCGAAACACAACCTCGCTATCCCAAGGCGCAGCTGACAGCAGGCTAGCGCCTGCACAAGCCAGCGAGAGAGAACCGACGAAACGGATTATGATTCCCATCGGTTGAATCCGATGACTGTGTAGCGTCCCTACTTGAAGAGTGAAATGACCAGCTGGGGCTTCGTGGGTAACCAATCCGCATGCCATTCTCGCTTGCCACTCACCTGACCTGAGACTGCGTACATTACCTTTTCCGATTCATTTTTTCTATTCCGAATGCCGCCTGCGGCCCTGCTGATCGGCAATCGGTTTTACTCCGCGTTGTGAAGATAACTTTGAGTTTTTCTTACAACTGATGTGCCCGGCCTCTCATCGTATATTCGGTCGCCCTTGCGGGCGGCCTGATTACGGGACGCCTGATATCGCAAATGCATTGATCCGGATCACCGCAAGGCTTGTGGCATCGCGCAAATTGCGATCCTTCGTGGCGCTAGTCGCCTCCGGCGGGCATACTCTCTTGCGACGAACCGAGGGCGATGTCGATGAAGTTCATCTGATCCGCCGTAGGCTTGAAAGGACACCAGTGAATTCCATGAGACTCCTGACAAGAATTCGCCATGCATGATTATGCCTCGGTACTAAACGCTGGTTCATCAAGCCTGAAGTTCTGCGTGTACGGAAGATCTCTGCGTCCGCAAGCGTGGTTTCTGCATGGGTGATCCCGACAAATGAAGAACTCATGATTGTCCGGCACACCGCTATGCTGCTCGGACTCGTAGCGGCCCATTCATAAAGAGCTCTGTCAACTGAGATGGTTAGCGGTATTGAAAGACTAACATCGTGCCGGAACCCGAGGCGAGTTCGGGCGCCATCAAAGCGATCACAGAGCGCGTCGAGCGTTACACCGTATCCAGCGGAATCTTGCTGGTCCGGTTCGGGCTCGAAGTTAGCGATCAGGAACAGGAACGGCGCTTCCAAGCCCGCATTACGGATCCACTGCGCCAGTGGAAGCTCAGGCCGATGGACCTGCCATCCCGCAGCCGCTGGTACGACTATTCCGGGCACGCGACATGATGCTGGAAGCGACCGATACCGACGTCGCGCCATGGTACATCGTGCCATCCGACGACAGAAAGCGGGCCCGCCTGAACTGCATCCCTCACTTTTTGAGCCTGATTCCGTATCGACAGGCGCCCAGGGAGAAAGACTGCCGAAGCGCTCCAAGAAAGGAGCCTATGACGATCATGCCACGATGCAGGGCAGATGGTTCGTGCCCGAGAAGTACTGAGCCCGGCGTCTCGTTCATAGGGAGCGTCCCAGACCTATGTCCCAGGTAATTTCCTTTGCAGGTGTCGCATTGCTCGTCTGCGCGCTTGTACTATCGCATTATTGTCGCCGGTTCACGGTAAAGATTCAACGGATGTGGCAGGCACTTTCCGCCGGCGTTACGGTGGCGTATGTATTTATCAATGTCATACCCGAACTGGAAGAACACCGGCCGATCGTCGCCGGGTCAGCCACGGGAGCTGTACTCGATGCAGAGAAGCGAATCTACCTGTGGACGCTGGCCGGTTTTGTGACATTTGTGGGGCTGAGCCGACTCCCAAATGCGTCACGAACCGTTAACACGAAGGTGCCGTTCTGGGGCGAAATGGCGGGATATTCGCTCTACACACTGCTAATCGGCTACCTGCTGGTCCATCGCGAAGACCCGTCGTTGCTCTCACTAGGGCTGTTTGTATTCGCCATGGGCTTGCATCTCTTTATGGTGGATATCGAACTGGTCGAACAATTTGCACATTTCTACCAGCCGTGGGGCAGAATGCTGTTGATCGCCAGCGTACTTGTGGGATGGATGTTGGGGATTGCCAATGCACTTCCAGACTCTTTCACCTCACGTTTGTTTGCTTTCGTTATCGGCGCTGTAATAGTTATGAGCGCGCGCGAGGAACTACCGGCCGGGCAGAGCCGCCGGTTCTGGTGGTTCGCCTCTGGAGCGTTTTGCTACGCCACACTCCTGATGTTGATTTGACAAGAACAATATCGTGAAACCCAATAAACGGCTGAGTATGGCGCGGTTGCCGAAATCGATTACCGCTGGTCGAGTGGAACTATGGCGAATATGAGGGCCTCCGCGGGACCGAGATCCGTGCTGGGTGTCCGGAATGGCAGCTCTTCCGCGATGGTTGCCCGGAAGTAAATCGCCACAACATGTAGCGGCCCGGGGCCGCGTGGTGAGCCACTTGCGCGCTGTGCAAGGGGATGTGCTGTTTTTCAAGTGGACATTTCATTCCAGTCTTATCCGCCCGGATTTTCGAGCTGCCAGTGCGGTGCGACGGCAGAGAGGCGTGGCACCGGTAAATTAATACCGCACTGGACCCGCCGATGACATTATTGAATGGCAAAAGGTTCACCCGGTTCCGGGGCGAATCTACCATGTCCGGCGCGCTCGGTGGTGGTGCTGGTCGCTGTTTGGGATTGGACGGCGACGAGGACCGCTGAGTTCATTTTCACGTTGGTATGACTTATCCCGGAGTGGCGAACACTGTGACCTTGAAAGAGTTCGAAAAGAAGGAGAAATCGAAATGGCAACCCCTAGATTTGGAGAGCCGTCGGTCGGCCAAAAGGACCGAGGATGACCGTTCTGCAGCGGAGTATAGTGCGGCGGGCGGCTCCAACCTTTCCAACACGCGGGCGAAATTGTGTGGCGCACGGAAAGAGCTATTCCGAGATTAACTGATGTTGCGTGTGTTTCCGGCCTAGTCCGCTACGCAGGGAATCACTGAGTTGGCAAAGAGAAAAGGACGTGGCGCTCGCGGTTGAGCTCCACTGTGAATTTCCGGTCCACCGAATCCACAGGCACCTCCTTCTCTTCATGCTGCAAGGTGATGTAATGTAATGTCTTTCCTTCTACCCAGTAGGCGATCGCCGCCCGAACGACTCGGTCTTTGAACGCGATGAGGTACATCGGGGAAGTACCACCAAAAGATTGATCGTTGGACTGATCATAGTCGCGAGTCGCTGGCTCAACGGGCTGAATGTACACCATTGCGGGGGCGGATTGGGCCTGCTCGGGATAAATGACCGTAACATTCGGCGACGATTGGTAAGCCGAATAAGCCGCGTAAGAGCTGTCGTAGGGGTAATCAGCGTAGCCGGGCCAGTAGGAGAGCCCGAGGCCGTAACTGGGATAAATCATGCTGCCGCCAAAGCCGTAGAAGCCTCGGTTGAAGAATCGCTGACCGAAAAAGAAGCGGTTGCCGGGACGAAATCCGCCGCCGATCATGCCGCGGCCCCCTAGCCCCACCCCGCCGCGAAAGCCACCGCCCATGCCGCCACGAGTCCCGCCACCCATACCTCCTCGGAAACCGCCGCCCATGCCTCCACGCTGAGCCACGGCGCTCCCGGCGAGCAGCCAACATGCTGTGATAGCTAAAAGAAGTTTCATGGCATGCTCCTCTACTAGCGAGCTTACGCCGGCTCGGCGATGACTGCAAGAGTATTGACGTGACGGCGCATTCTGGAATCGGTGGGATAAATGTCGAGGCTTCTCAACGGCGGAATCGCCATAAAGTAAATCGTACCGTGAGATCCTTCTGTCGAGAATAGTGAGAGCTGGAAACCGATATATTGGAATCGATTTTCTTCTTCCGCCGAGAGCACGGAGTTTATATGAGCCGAATAACGGTGTTGTTGGCGCTGGTATCCTCAGTGTCACCCTGCTTTGCACAAAATGTTCGAGTGGATTACGCCCACGGGTGCGACTTCTCCCGTTACAAGACGTATCGTTGGGTGGAATTGCAAAAGACACAATCTCCTGATGTGCATTTCCCGAATCAACTGATGCGGGAGCGTGCAGTTGCTTTTCTGGAAGAGGCGCTGGCGGCCAAGAACTTGACGCGGGTCGAAACGGGCGGTGACCTTCAGGTCGGGTACGATATCACAGTAACTGCGCTGCCGCAGTTCACCACCTTTACAGACGCCGGTGGACCCGGTTGGAATTGGGGCGGTTGGGGCTGGGCTGGTCCGGGTTGTTGTGGTTGGGGCTTGGGCGGAGGCTGGGGTGGCGCATTCTCCAGTACCACGGTACAAACCGTTTTGACAGGCAGGCTTGTGATCAATATGACGGATGCGCATCAAAAAAGGTTGGTATTTCAAGGCGTGTCAACCGAGGCGATCAGTTCGAAGGCCGAGAAGAATACGAAGAGATTGAAAAAGGGCATCGATGAAATGTTCGAAAAGTACCCCCCAAAATAGGCTGAACTGGACTATCTGTCGGACGATCCATGGACTGTTTACAGATGGCGCTTCCCGGGTCTTTCTTTAGCCACAATTTCTTGCGACTGCCCGTGTTATCCCGCATCAGCAATCACAATTAGGCAGTTCGGCTCGGCGCGTACGGACCTGTCTCTCCGTCGGGTCCGTAGGGGATCTGTATTCCCCTCCTTTCTATTACGTCGCCGGGCGCGAGCCGAGAGGACCGGGCAGGATCTCTCCAACGGCAATCAGTCCGTGCCTGCCCGGGTTTTTCGATCCTATGCATAGGCACACGCGCTTTGGCTCCGAATAGTACCACTCCACAAGCCGAACGATGGCATACCGAATACTACTTCTCTGCAGTCTGTCCTTGTTTCACTTTTGGGTACACATGTTCAAGGGAGGCCAGCGGGACATGTAGGGTATCACCATGGGAAGTAACGAAATAGAGAATTTCCGCTTTCACCCAGTACCTAGTGACCGAGTACATGCCACCCGTTTTCAGCACAATCAAAGCTGGGTACTCATCCAGGATCAAAGGTGGCGGTGAAGGTGACTGAGATAGACGGACGGCAGGACTCTCCTTTGCTAACGCCTCGTGATCATTCAACCCGGATGCGTTGTGATTGGTTATGGCGCCTACCTGAGGTGGATTCGCGCCAAAGTCCGGTGCCTGCGCATCGTTAATCGGATAAGGCGCAGGTGGCAAAAAGTAGGGCTGTGCAGGCATCACGATCACGTTCGTGGGCGGTGGCGGATCCCCTGGTGTACAAAATCCACTGGCGAAAAGGGTATAAAGTTCAGCGGGAAAGATTGGTGGCATGCATCCAGCGTTGCCCGACCAGCCAACAAAAGACCCATAGGCGGCCGCGGGCCCAAACGCCGATCCGGCGTTCCAACCCTGCTGCGCGCGCCACCCTGTTCCTGGGATGAATGCGCCTCTGATCGGTAAAGGATTGGTCATGGCGGGTGGACTGCCAGGCCGAAAACCGCCTGGGACACCTGCGGTCGGGACTCCAACTCGGTGTTGCCCCGCTGCCGCTGCGCTCACCACAGCTAACATTACGACTGATCGCGATAACATCGGTCGTCTCCCTGCTACTCAGGAAACCCGTGTCATGCGTGAGCGCTGGTGGCCGGCACCAATAGCATCTCGACACCCGCCGCGGTGTTTCACGTTATCAATGATGCCTGGCAGGACTTGTGGCTTTATGACTAAGGGTTTCGTGAAGCCTTGCTGAGATTGCCGATGCGTGAAGTTGGCTGACACCTTGTATTCGCGCAACCTCCCCGCGAGCAGAGAATGAGTCGGCAACCAGTGGTAACCATCTCAAATCACGAATGTAGAACTCTTTGGATGTGCCTAATGTCTTCGATCAGTGATGCACTCCGCGGTGAACGGCTGCGCCGCGGCATTATGCTGGACCAGGTAGCTGCCGAGACCAAAATTGCAGTACGCTATCTCATCGCGATGGAGGAGGATCGCTTCGATCAGCTTTGCCAGGGACGTTTCTTTCAGCGTAATTTTCTTCGTCAGTATGCGCGCGCGCTGGGCCTGAACGAAGACCAGTTAGTCTCACTCTTTGTTCAGCAGTTCGAAACAAATTTGCATCCCCCGCCCGAACCGGAACCGCCGCCTCCCGTTTTCCATCTTCCCAGCACGGGTACGTTACTTTGGGCATTGGCGGTATTGGCCTGTGTCGGGGCATATAGGTTAGATCAAAGCGGCAGGTTTTCTTCGTTCCGACCCAAGTCTAGCGCCATGTCGTCTTCCGTAGCTCGACCGGATCCGGTGAAATCGGAGCCTCGTCAGACCGCGCAGTTCCAAAGAAATGCGTCAGCAGAGGCGGACAGGGCAATGGCAACAGATCCGGGAGCTGTGTCTGGTGGCAATCCACCGATGCGTGTAGAGTTTAGGGCGACCGAACCGGTATGGCTCTCTATCAAGGCCGACGGATCCTCTTCCTTCAACGGCACGCTGGAAACGCAGCAGAATAAGCGCATCGATGCGCACACCACGATGAGTGTTCTTGTCGGAAATGCCGGGGGCCTGGAGATCTTATTAAACGGGAAGCCGATTGGACCGGTTGGGATTCACGGTGAGGTCCTATCACTGGAGTTCACACCCGCGGGCTTTCACGTAGTGCGAGGCGTAAACACTCCGCCGCCCACTGGAACTGAGCCCGCACGTCCGAAAGACGAAGCCCTGGGTGGCGATGGCGCAATGTACGCTTCTGGTTCGCGCCCTACTTAGAGTAGCCCGGGTTACCAAATTCGGTCAAGTCAGTGAAGAATGTCCCGGCCAGTAGCTTGCGCCCTCCTTCGAACCTTCGAAGCAACGCTAACACTCGCACGACGTATCCCCGCGTCTCACGGAACGGTGGTACCCCGCGATAGTGATCCACCGCACCGGGCCCGGCATTGTAAGCGGCAATGACGCGCGTTATTGGATTGCGGCTTTTTCGATATCTCTCGATCAGACAACGCAGATAACGCGATCCGGCATCAAGATTCTGCTCAGGAATGGCGGGGTCAGCGCCGTACTGATGGGCTGTTGCCGGCATCAGCTGCATCAGCCCAATCGCGCCCTTCGGCGAAACCGCAGTTGAGTCGAAATTCGATTCGGCGGCCACAATGCTCTTCAGAAAAGCCTCCGGAATCCGATGTCGCTGCGCAGCAGCGGAGATCAGGGCGCGCACGTCAGAGTTTTTTATCGGCGGCACCTTACCGTTCGGATCATCACCGGATCCTTGGGCGATATGAATATCGCGATCGCGATCCGCAAGGGGGTGCCAGGGATGCAACAAAGCGATACTGGGAATTGAGACACCCGTTCTTTGTACAGCGAGGCTGAGGTCGGGGATTTCAGAAGAACTCAACCCTTTTGTGGGAAAAGGGTGAAGAATTACGCCGAGCCCGCAAACAAACAAAGGGCTGGCTAGTAGTAGGGCCAATAGTGGGAACTTCATTTAGTGCGATCGTAACGGCGCTCTTGTCAATGAGTGCGGGCACACATGGGGTAGCAGTTAACGCAGCAAAAACTGGAAGCTGGAAACAACGAAAACAATAGTTGGCTGCTCGGAACTCCTGACAGAGTACTTATTCTAACAGAATCACGTTGACCGCAGAGTCGCCTAAGGGTGAAGCGCCAACTGCTTGAAGAATCATGGGATTCATGCACTGGGCCGGCCAATCGACGGCGCGATCATATCGGCCTCGGCTTTCCGATACATTTCCACTACGGCTCTCATTCGTTCAATGCTCTTCAAGAGTAGGCTTAAATACTCGCATCCGCAGGCACCGAGACGATCACCATATTCTTCATAGATAAATGTACTCACGGAGCTGATCGTGGATAGAGGGGACAGCAGAGCATGAGCAACGATTGCTGCATAACGGTTCATGTCGTGGTCGGATCTTGCGAGTCGATTGATGGAACCCTTCACTCCTTCAATAAGCCCCTCCTGGGTCTGATTCGGCTGCAAGATGTCATCACTATCAGAAATGAATCCGAACCAATACAGGTTAACTCCCACGGTCACTGGCCAGCAGCAAAAATGCCGCCAGCAGTAAATTCCCTCCACAGAGCGGGCGCGGAATGCAATGCTGATCGGCGATCCCGTCCTAAAGTTCTCGGAAATTGCTGACTTCACTCTGTGCGCGTCCTCGGGATACAGAACCGCCTCCCAAGCGAAGTCCTTTAGCCGGGTGCCCGCATATTCGGAACCGTTCTTACTCACGTACCGAAGGCAGCCCGAGGAGTCCACAATAAAGAAAACCGCTGGCGCGCTCTCTGCGGGCGCACGCAGCCCCAGGGCGTCGTGAATCAAGATTTCGAGCAAGACGGCAAGCCGATTCGACTCTGCCGTCAACTCCCGAGCACGCCAGAGTTGCCGGTTGATCTCATCACGCTCCCGCTCCGCGGACCTGGCTCGCAGGAGCAACTGGATCACGGGCAGCAGAGTCTTAGACGCACCCGCCTCCGACAGCCACGAGTCCGCAAGGTATTCGCAGCTAGCATGCCTTGCTACCTGCGGCGCGCATATGAGGATGAGGGGAATATTCTGCGTCGCTGGGTTCGCTTTGAGCTGGCCCAAGACATCAGGGGCCTCTGATCCAAAAGGGCCATTCACCAGAATCAAATCAGGCTTGGTTTCAAGCGCTAAGCGTAGAGTCTCCAGGCCGGTGTCAGCCTCGGCCACGGTGAAGCCTGTTCTTCGCAAAAAGCGACTCCTCCTGGAGCGGACATTCCGAGTGCCGTTTGCATTCAAAATTACGGCGCCGCGCCCTGGGTTGGACGGACTATAAACAAAGAAAGGGGATTTGCTAGCGCGCTTCGCACCAATTGAGGCGCTCGACGGAGTGAGGTCGGGGGAAATATCTCTCTCCTATAGGTTGCTACCAAGGTCTATCACCAAGCCACTCATTTGATCAAGAGTTTCTTTGAGTTTCCATCATTAAGAAGTGCGATAAGTACCACCAATATCAGCCCGTTCCGGAAGATCTTCGGAAAAACCCAGGGGCGCGGTTCAGATTAATCCGGTGACCGGTCGTGCGTTATTGTGAATACCGGCCTGCAGATATACACTTCAAGACAGAGTCGCTTTCGATGGCGAACGGGGCAGAACCTCTCATGAGGCAACCGGAAACTGCGTGCGGGCATTTCTGAATTGGAGGAAGAGAACGCCAATTTTAGGCGATTTCGGTGGAAATTGCTATCAAGAATTTCGCCCAGATCCGGCAGGGCGGTTATGAACCTGATCACGAATGTTCCGGAAGCGCTCGGTGAGAATGAAGGAGTGATCTCCGTTACGGTGGCGGATGTATGTTTGACGCAGAAGTCACCAGCAACCAACGCGCCGAATGTGGCGGGTGACAAGTACCTCCGGTTGGTGGTTGCCGACACCGGCTGTCGGATGACGCAAGAAATCGAAGCCAAGACCTTCAAGCTGTTCTTTACGCCTATGTTTGCGGGCCGCAGGCTGGGTCCTTCCCCAGTTCAGGGAATCGTTCGCGGCCATGGCGGTACGATCAACGTGGTAAGCGCACCCGGCGAAGGCTGTCGCTCTAAGATTCTTCTTCCCTGCAACCGTCAGCCTGCGCAGTGCACTCAGGACATCGGCGTATCCGCCAGCCGCAAAACGAGAGGCAGGTCTGGAACGATTCTCGTAATTGAGGACGAGGAGATACTCCGCGTTATCGTTGCGAAAGTGCTTCGAGAACGGGGCTTTTCCGTAATTGAGACAGGCGACGGCAAGACCGGCGTGGACCTGTTCCAGAAGAACGAATCGGAGGTGAGCGTGGTTGTACTCGATATGACCCTGCCCAGCCTGTCGGGCCGTGATGTCTTGGTGCAATTACGACGTATTCGCCCCGACATCAAGGTGATTCTGACGACTGCGTACAGCGAAGACATGGCGTTGCTCAGGTTTGATGGTCAGCGACCTTGGCATTTTCTTAGAAAGCCTTATCACCTTAGCGACCTTGTGGAATTGGTTCGAGACGCTGAAGGCTGACGGCATTCTGGTTCGAGACCGAGGACGGCGCGAAGGATATGTTTTGCCGCCGAGTGTTCTGCTTTCCGCCGAACCAAGCAGATCAGCCCGTGTATGCTGTGATCGGCACTCTTTCAGGATTCCAGGCGCCTGTATCTACGAGCACGCCTGATTCGGAAACGTCGTCCTGGAGTTCGGACTCTCCGCTGGCGCCCAACCAATCGATTGCGGTCTGCGATCGGCAAAAAAAGCATTGTCCACTTCCCGATTTCATCGTTCTGCGTCAGGAGGAAGACATGCGTTGCTGGCTTTTTCGAAAACCAACATTCTGAAAACGCTGGCCTTTCCGCTGGCACTACTGGCGGGCGCAGATTGGCATTTTCCCACAAATCGGCCGGTTCAGACGTATCCACCTCGAATGGCATTCCTTCATCGCTGGCGCCGGAAGGAAGCACACGAGAGGATTCCTCACACATACAGGTCACAGCCGACCTCGTACAAATTCCGGGGACGGTTACCAACAATAGGGATCAAGTGATATCCGGTCTGGACAGAAATAGCTTCTCAGTTTATGAAAATGGTATCGAGCAAACCATCGTCCACTTCGGACTGGAAAAAGCGCCAGTTTCTGCGTGTTTGGTTTTTGATTCCAGCAACAGCATGACAGGCAAGTTAAGGGACGCCGTTGAAGCCGTGAATCAGATATTGGATACTGCGATATCTGAGGATGAGTACTGCCTTGTTCGTTTCAGTAGTTGGCCTGAAGTGATGGTGAGTTTCACCAGTAATACCGGTCGGGTTGCCGCAGCAATGCGGCGTATCGATGCGGCAGGATGGACGGCCCTTTTGGATGCTGTTTACCTCGGCATGCAGGAGGTAAGGCACGGACGGAACCAACACAAGGCCATCATCTCATCTCGGACTGGGGTGACAATCGAAGCCGGCACTCTGAAAGGGCGATCAAGGAACTGGTTCGTGAGGCGGACGTCCAGATCTATTCAATTGGAGTGGAATCCTCGGATAATCCCGCGTATGTTGAAAGAGAAATCGATGGCCCCGCGTTAATGAAAAACATATCGCAACAAAGCGGAGGACGCCTATATCGCATCCATGAAATCACTGCGTTACCTGGGGCGATCGCCAAGATCAACATGGCTCTCAGGCACCAGTACGTTTTGGGCTACTATCCGAAAGAGGCCCACAACGACGGTCTGTATCGACGTGTCACGATCAAGCTAGTCCGTCCAAAGGGCTCTCCGAGCCTTCGGGCCTACTGGCGGTCCGGTTACTACGCACCCAAGCAATAGATTCCGTTACGTGCAGTTCCAATCTGCCAAGAGTTGAAATTTAGTAAATCCAGGCAGATATATGGGCATCTTAGAATGTTGCTGGCGACCTTTGGATTGAGCGAGGCGGCGCGCTTCGCCGGTTCATCGTGGAGCCGATTTGTGGGGCAGCAAAAGGAGATTCCCGATGGATGAACTTGGCGCGTCAGAGGTTTCGGATCAGCACAACACCCAACACGAGCTGTGGCTTACGATGCAGGCCGCCTACAGCGATTACAAACGCGCCTCCAGTGTACTAGAAGCCATGGCCTCGTCGCGATCGGGCGACGTGTCGGCTTCGGATGAAGCTGTGAGCGTTGAGTTAGCCACGGACAAGCAAAGGGCGGCGTTTGAAAACTACATTGAAAGTAGGCTGCGGTTTTCCGAGTTTTTGCATGCCGAAGGTCGAGAGACGGGCCCAGTTGCAGACGTAAGCGCTGCCAGCCACTGGCGTCCACCATTCCCCGCTTTCGGACTGGCACTGGCTGCGATGGTGGCAGTGCTCTTTGGAGCAACGGCTCTCAGTGCAACCTACCTGGCTCGCGTGTACGGAAATGTCCGCGACTTATATGTGTCTCGCAATGAACTGACTGCGGCTTTGGGCCAGACTCGCGACGGGATTATCGCGATCGTAGGGAAGATGGATGCTCTGAAGGCGAATCAAGAGTCCTCATATCCGCATCCCGCGAAAGCACCACAAGTGGGGAACTGGAGACCCACGCCACTGGCCGGGCAGCAGAAACAATCATCGCCCCGAGCGCCGACGGGAAGGCCCAGGACTGGTCTACCGGGTACGTTACATTCGATAGGAGTCGACCAGAATGGGAGAGTCGCCAAGAGTCAAGGGAACTTGGCTCGACTAGAAAAGCCGGGAAAACCAGACTATCAGAACTTCACCCTTAAAGTGTCGGGGCAATTCATTCGTGTGGGGCCCGTTCAGCTTTCGTTGCTTTTGGTGAATCCCACTCGTAAGAGCTTTGATTTGTGCTTTGTAGCCGAGGACTTCAAGCTCCACAAGAAGCATGGGAGCCTCTATGAACCAGTCCGGATCAACTTGGGCGACCCACCGCGATCTGTGGAACTAGTGGTCAGCAATATAGACAGAAATGGTGTGCAGGGTTACATGAGCGTTCTGAAGTCTCAAAAGCCTGCTTTGACAACAAGCCAGATTCGGCGCCATGGACCGGGCGGTTCGTAAAAAGCTGAGTCTCCACTTGATGATCACCCTCGCGCCCCACTTCTCTAAACCGCGACATCGTTTTGTGACGTCGTACCCTGCCTTCGCTGGTCTGTGGCATAGCAACCAAATCAAATAGGCCAAGTCACTTTTTAATGAGTCCACTACGGCGTGGAGAAATCCCATTGTATGGTGGTTGCATCCCCGCACCACATGGTAGAGGTGGGTCGTCAATACAGAAGGGGTTCTCATGGCGGATCATAACACAGAGAAGTGTGCGCACCCGAGCTGCAATTGCCAGGCCACGAAGGGCAGCAGATACTGCAGTCCATATTGCGAAGCCGCAAGGGGCACAACTGAAATCTCCTGCAATTGTGGGCATGCAGGTTGCGAACTATCGGTCGGCCGGGCGGGTTCGGGCCGTGGCGAATAAACTACTGGACCCGGCGCAAACCGGACATCGTGCCGAGAGCCTGGAGGCAGATCTCCGGAAGCGGGTTGTAGGGCAGGGGGAGGCGATACAGCAAGTCATCAGCATCTATCAAACCTATCTCGCCGGCATGTCTGGTCCGGGGCGGCCCATCGGCAATTTTCTGTTCTTGGGCCCAACGGGCTCGGGTAAGACCCTTCTGGTTGAAGCGACAGCCGAGAGTGTCGTCGGGCATGCGCACGCCGTTATCAAGATTGACTGCGCTGAATTTCAGCACAGCCACGAGATCGCCAAACTGATCGGTTCTCCTCCCGGATACTTGGGCCATCGGGATACGCACCCGTTACTCAGCCAGGAAGTGCTTGACGCCCGGCAGACGGAAAGAGCGAAACTGAATTTTGTTCTCTTCGATGAGATCGAGAAAGCTAGTGATGCGCTCTGGAATCTTCTGCTGGGGATCCTCGACAAAGCCACGCTGACTACTGGTGATAACCGTACCGTAGATTTCTCACGGGCGTTGATCTTCATGACCAGCAACCTGGGCGCTTCGGAGATGAACTCGATTCTGTACCCTCGTGTGGGGTTCGCGTCCAGTGAAGCCACCCGGCGGCACACCGGCGGCTGGACGGATGAACGATTGCAAGACAAGCTCCGCCGGGCTGGCCTTGAAGCGGCTAGGCGCAAGTTTACTCCGGAATTCATGAACCGTATCGACAGAACAGTGGTATTCGGTTCCCTCGGTGAGCTGGAATTGCGCAAGATCCTGATCTTGGAACTTAATATCGTCCAAAGGCGCATCTTCAGCTCGCTCGGCAGCGGGGCGTTCGTTTTTTCGCTAACCGACGCGGCCAAAAACTACTTGCTGAGCGAAGGCACCGATTTGAAGTACGGGGCTCGCCATCTGAAGCGCTGCATCGACCGGCATCTGCTACAGCCTCTCTCCAACCTTATCGGTAGCGGGCAAGTGTTTGGCGGAGATTTGATTGAGGTGGATTGCGACCTTGGTCGGTCAAGGCTTACTTTCGTCCGGGTGGCCGACAGCCTGCCCCCTTACGTCATGGCTCAGATGGTAGATAGCTCCGTTGCTCAACACCTGCCGGTGCGTTCTGCCGGATCGACGGCCGCTCAGACACGAACAGTAAATGTACGAACCTTTCGACGGTAGCCATGTGCTTCATCCTTGGGCATTCACCATGCGAAGCGCGATGAGTCCTTTTTTCTACCGACCATAACCGCTCGCCTCAAGCCTGATGAAACGGTGAGTCAGTGCTAAACGTACGGGCTGAGCCAGGGACATTCGGCCCGTGGGCCGGATACTGGTCGGCAACACTGCTGCACTGTCATCGCGATCATCTTTGGAGTACCCGTGTACCCGTTTTACAGGGCCCGAGATAACCTTGCAGACGTTTGCATTTCTGTTTGGCGACTTATGTACTAGTGTCCTGAGTCAGAAGTTCGCATACAAAAGCGTGCGATCTTTTTGAGAATGGATTCGGCGTCGGCAGTCCAAGTGAATGGCTTCGGGTCTTGGTTGTGATTTGCCAGATAGTCGCGGATGGCCGACTCCAGTTCGCGCACGCTCTCAAAGGTGCCGCGTCGGATACGCCGATCCGTGAGCAGACCAAAGAATCGTTCCACTTGGTTTAACCAGCTGGCGCTGGTGGGCGTAAAGTGCAAGTGGTACCGGGGTCGCCGCAAAAACCAGCGCTTCACCTTTGGCATCTTGTGGGTGCCATAGTTATCCATCACCAAATGGATGTCCAGTTCTTCCGGGACGGCTGCGTCAACTCGTTCCAGAAAACGCAAGAACTCCTGATGGCGTTGAACTGCGCGCTTTGCGTTTCGTACGCTCATTGCATGCTTCTGCGCACTGCTCCTAACACTTGATCGAGAGGGTCGATTCGGATCAGACCAAAACGGGGATACTCGTAGTCGAGAATGATTAAAACGGTGACAGTCAGAATTGATACGAACACCAAGGTATGAATCCAACAGCGCTTTGGGTTAGCGGCGATTCCGTAGCCGGCGAGTAGCGAGCAAGCCAGAACGACAGCCAGGAGCATCCCGAAGACAATCAAGGGAGGATGTGCCTTAGTGGCGACGAAACGTGTGTTGGTTATGTCGATCATATCGTTCAGTGACTGGACTACCAGCGATGTAATCGTGTTCCCGTTGGTGTTTCCAGTCGCGTCACGGGTCGCCTCGACCGCTCGATTCCAAATGTCAGCTTGCAGTGCGGTAAAGCGGTTCTGCTCCCTCTCTGCCGCCGCGCCGTCGGGTAGCACCCGGTAGTAGGCCATGCGAGCTTCTAGATATTGACGGAACTTCTCGCGCAGCTCCGGCTGAGTATTCTTAGGAAGCAGACTCAGCCTGAGATATGCAGTCCCAATCGCATTTGCCTCCTGGCCGATAAGCTGGCGGCGAGTATCGAATCTAGCACCCGCTCCGGAAAAGGTGAAGGCGACGAGCAACCCCATCAAACCGAACACAGAGCCTTCGATCGCGCCAAGGCCCAAGCCCGCTTGGTCCGGGTATCTTGTGCGGTGGCGGCCCCCCACTCGCCTGCCCGCCTCCATGAGAGCGGACATGGCGGTAAAAAGGCAGATAGCTGCGACGATAATTAGCATCGAGCTCGTCGCCCCCCCAGGCTCTTGCAATACCATGTATCCTCCGCTTCAGCCGGTGGCTTTTCGGGCATTCGCCAGTGGAATGGGCGGCAATGTTTTGTTGATCCGTCCGCAGTCCTGAAGGATCCCTTTTTCGGATGTGACTGTAATAAGGGCTCAGTCAAACGCGCTTCCGAGGATCTCTGTGTCTTGGTCAAACCATAACGCACGCAACCAAAACCGAGGTGGTTCGTCCCGGTGTCGAGCTCTCCTTTGCCGCGTCCGCCAGCTGTGTACGCGCAGTATTGGTCGGTGCACAGAAACGAGCCGCCGCGCTGAACCCGCTTGCGCACCTCCGGCTCATCGGGATCGAGGCCATCAGCCGGTTTTTTCGGATTGATCGCGATTTTCGCCGCTGGCTGCCAAGATTCCGTAATAGTCAGCTCGATACCAATTAGATGTCCAGCTCCATACATTGCCCGCCATATCGAACAAACCATACCCGTTAGTCGGGAACAAAACAACCATGGCCGCGCCGCTGGGCCACTCCCGGTAGTGAAAATAAGTGCGATAGCCAGTACAAAACGAACCCAATTTCGTTTGGCGGCGATCACCTGTTTTCAGTGACTTGGCTCATATTTTCGGAAGAACCCACCGGAGAGGTGCCCGGTACCCGTCTTCGCCAGTATTGGCGTCCGGGAAATGACCCTGAAAAGTATTCGCCGTGTGCCTACAACCAGGCATGAAATCATCACCCCAGGCGTAGCGCTTGCGATCGAGTCCGCCGCGCGATGCGAATTCGAATTCAGCTTCTGCGGGGAGTCGTTTGCCCGCCCAGTCGCAGTAAGCAATAGCGTCCTCGTATGCGATGTGCGCGACTGGATGGTTCATCCGTCTCCGGGTATCCGAGTTGGGCCCTCCGGATGTCGCCAGTTCGCTACCGGTACGTAGTTCCATCAGCGAAGGTGATTGTTGAGCGCGACCGCGTGATCCGGCGGCGAGAAGACAACGGAGCCGGCGACCAGGTTCTCTGAAGGCGCCTTCGGATAGTCTTCCTCACGTGGCTTGCGTTCAGCGACTGTCACATATCCCGTGGCCTTCACGAACTTGGCGAACTGGTCGTTGGTAACGTCAGTCTTGTCCATCCAGTAACCATCCAGGTAAACGCGGTGCCACGGTCTGGCATCCGCCATGTGGTCTTCGGTGGCTCCCATCCAGAACTGGCCGCCGGGGATCCACGCCATCCCCGCTGGGGCTTCTTCAGGCGGCGGGATGTGGTTGAGTTTCGGGATCCAGCCAGTTTGTGTTGGAGCAGGAGTTGAGGCTGCGCCGCTGGCCGTCATGGATGCCGATCGCCGCTGGGCCTTGGCCGTACCGATGCCATTATCGCACTAAGCGCTGCCAAGCCCGGGAGACTCCGCTAATGGGGTGCGGTGCTGGAGGTAACTCAATCCCCCGCCCAAGCCGGTGTCTACCACTGACGCCATCAGCACCCACATCCACTTTCTCTGATACGCGATGCGAATACTTGACAGTGAATTCCACAACACCGATCGTGATGCATGGAGATGGTTTCGGCCCCGCCCGTGGCTTGCGCGTATTCACAAACGATTCTCTCGACGACTCATCGTGCCCCTCTCTAGACGGGGATGATGCAAGGAACAACACTCAGGGTTCTGTTTTTTGGCAAACCGGAATGCGGGTAATCCTGGTCGTCCGACACCGCTGCGTGGTTGTTTCTCAGTTTTGGCTAGACACGAACATATGGCAGCAATATTTCCGGCCTGCCTTAGGCCTGTGCGCGGCCCGGTTGGTATTGCTACAAATACACAATCTTATTAATAAATCCCGAGAAGCCAGATCCACATCAACCGGATGTCTGGGAGGGCTCGATGCCAAAAAGACACGCGAAGGCGAGACACTACTTGGCTCTAGTATGGCTATCGGCGGTAGCCATTGCCAGCGTATTTCTGGTTGTGAGGACCGCGGCAGCTCAAGATTCACTGCTCCTGATTCCACAGAATGCGCCAGGCACCTCGGCGCTCACGTCGGGGAGCTTTGGCGGCATATGGTCCTTATCTGAAGCCTCTACAGCGGCGAGCGCCGGAAACCGCCGGTGGCAAGCGAGCGACGCCCGCGCGGGCGAGCCCTCCGGCGCCGCCGCTTCCAGGGAGGGGAACCCGGTTCGCTCTCATGAAACCCGGCGGATTACTCTCGAACAGGTCAAGCAGCAGCAGTTCTTGAACCCAGCTACCACCAACCCCCTCGCGCGTCTCAGTCAACTCTCAATCGAAGCTGCGAAGCAACATCGGCTTGGCGTTGAGGCCGATTACTTCCCCAAAATAGCTGCTACGTTTGCAAACTTGCATTACAGCGAGTTCCTGGGCCAAGTGTTCACAGTTCACCGCCTCGCGCGGGAAGTCCCAGTGCCGTTGTTCTCCCAGAATCAAACCATCGCTGCCGTTACGTTCATTCAGCCGATTACTCCGCTATTTCAGGTCCATCAAGCTGTTCGGATCGCTCGCGCGGACGAACGCATTGCCATGGCAAAGGCTGGAATGTCCATCACGAAATTCGGCCGTGACAGAGACATAGAAGAGGCTTACTTCAAACTTTTAATTGCCGGGCGGCGGAAGACATCCGCTGAGTTGAAAGTCAAGAGCACCGAGAGCCAGCCACTATATGCCGCGGTCGCGATCGAGCCAGTCGACGCATCGGGCCCAAAAGCAGAGTTCATGGAAGCACGGAAGGCGCTCCTGACCGTGGCTGCCGAGGTTAAGGAACTGACTGCGTCGCTGAACCGCGTGATGGGATGGCCAGATGACACAGAATTGGAATTGGTGCCTCCCGATCCCCTGGCCGAAAATATTTCTTTGGAAGAAGTCGCGGACAAGCCGCTAGCCGCTAATCCCGACGTGATTGAGGCGGAGCAGACCGCAGTCAAAGCTCGCGCTGCTTCGATGCTTTCGAAGCTGGCATACGTGCCCACGGTCGCCGCTGTAAGCGGATACCTGTTTCAGAATGCGCTCCCGCTGGTGCCGAGCAATTTTGGGTATGGCGGCGTGATGGTCTCCTACAACATCTTTGATTTTGGCAAGCGCGAGCGAGCTGTAAAGGAGGCGACCGCTCAACTTGGAATGGCCGAAATCGCGGTGCAGATGACCAAAGCTAAGGTCGCCGCCAATTTAAAGAAATCGTATTACGAGCTGGAGCATACGCGTCAGCTTAGTCAGCTTGCTCAGAAAATGGCCTCCTCGGTGAGCCGGCTAATGAAAGTGAGCTTCGCTCCCGATACCAGTGAGGGGAAGGCAGCGCTCGCCAACGTAGAAACGGAAATGTTCGAGGCGGATCTAGCGCATCGCCAAGCGTATGCTCGCCTGAGAGCGCTGATGGGCAGCGATAAAGAATAATGTGGGGCCCGGATTAACGGCGCGATCAGTCCGGGTCCTGCAATGGATTCAGCGCCTTTGTCCTGCTTTCCTTTGGGCTGGTCATGAGTGCCGCCAGTGCCGGACGATTCGGTTCAGCGAGCCGCGGAATAGGGGGTAGGGCAGCAAGGCAAGAACAGTCGCCACGATTAACGATTGACCCGGGTAAATGGCATGAAAGACAATCGCTTCGTACAGCAGGTCGACGGCGACTGCCACCATGAACACACTTGCCATTTCTTTCCAACCCTCCCGCAGCAGGTCATGCCAGCCGTCCGCATTGGTGACAACCGCCCAACCAAAAGGGCGGCGACCAGTTCGCGTATCCCGAAGGCCGGCACGGCAGGCGATGAAAGCTGCTGCCAGTGGCTGGAGGATTAATCGAAATGCGAACGGCCCGTATACGCGGCCAATGAGATCCTGCCCTATTTGCTTTAATTTTCACCCAGCGTCTGTCCGGTTTGTGGAAAGAGAAAGATCGGCTCGAACATTCCGTCCACCGTCACCTAGGACCTGTCACTGAGCTCGTCAATCGGGCCACTACGACTTACGATTCTGCTCTCGAAGATACGAATCATCAAATGTCATGTGACTGTAAAAGGCCCAAGGAAGCTGGCCTTTTACGAACAGAGTATGTGTGATCCGTTGCCACTGTCAGTGCCAGACGGAAAATAGATCCGCTTCATTCGCACAGCATCTGATGTGAGGAGGAAGCCGTGAAGAAACAGTCTTACTTGTTGGCATTGGCGCTCGTGTTGCTGTTCGTGTTTGGCTCGAGTGCTCAATACCCGAGTTTCGACAGAATCGCTGATAAGGTTATCCATAAATACCAGACCGCTTCTTGCGAGCAACTGTGGGAGCGGAAAGAGCAGCCGAAATCACAGATGGAACAGGAAGTCATAAAAGCGCTTCGAAACGACCTGGAGAGACGTACCGCATTCATTGACAAAGTAGCGGCCTCCATCGCCAACAAGTTGTTCGATTGCGGCGTAATTCCATGAAAGGCGACGCTTTTCATCGTTTAAATCAGGAGCTCAACAATGTGTATCTCGACGGTCCACTACAACTTCGTCACCGGCTGGAGACGTCGAACTGCCAACCACGCTGCCGTGCGGCGACATGGTTCAGGCCGTTCTGCGGCGCCGCCGGTGTCTCGTACCGCGTGGTCCCACTTCGTAAAACGTGGGTCCTGGTTAAGCTTACAGTCCCTACGCCAGCGGAGCGACTACAGCCAAAACCGCGCCCACAATTAAAGTTAGAGGCAGCCCAACTCCGGCGATAGATCGCAAGAAACCAGCGATGGCATGCGCAAGGCCGCTTCCCTCAACACCCGACTCGAGTCTGAACGAAAACGAGAGCTGAAAAGTAACGCTATCCAGCGATTCCGATTTCCTCGTAGTTGCGACTAAAAGTGTTGGTGGCCGGACGTCCGGAAGGGACAAGCACCCGCCGCCCGCAACGCAGAACCTTCCCCCGCGCCCAGCCGTAGTGTCTCGAACAAATGAAGCAGCGGCGAAGATGCCCATCGCGCCTGCTATCAGTTCATAGCTTTTCATTCGCCAATCGTTTGTTGGGTGATTTGAATGTCCGAGACCGGACCCAGTGATTCACGGCGAACCCCAAGTCTTGGGTCGCCCACCCAACCCGCGAATCTCAGAACTACGTGGGGATGTTTAAATGTGCTTCTCATACCAATGCAGACTCGCCAGACTTCTGATTCGGCTGGCAGCTTTGCTTTGCCCTATAACGGTCCTTCTAGCAGAATCACCGGTCGTCGAAGATCCTGAGGCTCTGTTGCAGCGCATCCGAAGTAAGGTAGCCGAGCATCTTTCGCAGTTGCCGAACTACACCTGCCATGAGGTCGTCAATCGCCTGCTTCGCCCTCTCAACAATACCTCAGGCCAAATGGACAGAGTGGAACTGGAAGTGGCCTTTGTAGGCAGAAGGGAGCTGTTTTCGCGTGCGGGAGAGTCGCAATTTCAGGATCAGCCGATCAACAAGATTGTTTCTACTGGCACCATCGGTAGTGGCTCCTTTGGCTCCCTGGCAGACTCTATCTTCGTGGAAGATTCAGCTTCGTTTCGATACGTCGAGCACTCAAAGAAAGACGGGCACAATGCCGTCCACTACGATTTTGAGGTGCCGCCGGAGAAGAGCCATTTTTTACTTACACATGCTGGCGCTCAGGGAATTGTCGGTTACAAAGGCTCCTTCTGGGCGGACATCGACACGCTCGACCTGGTGCAGATGGAGATAAAGACCAATCGTATTCCCTCAAATCTCGGCATCCGCTTCGTTGAAGAGAAGATGCGGTACACGCTGGTACGGATCAGAGACTCCGAGTTCTTGCTGCCGCGCCATACCGAGTTGGCTGCCTCAGACAGCGGGGGCAACTACAGTTTGAATGCGACAAGTCTGGAACAATGCCGTGAGTTTAGCGGTCAATCCGTGGTTACTTTTCAGACGCCGGCAGATGGTTCATCGGCCGACCGCCAGGCGCCGGATCAGTGATGACTAACGTTGGTGCTGTCTTCATTTATCTGTGGACCACTCGAACCAGCCGTTCCTCGCCATCGAGGCCGGATGGATCCACTATTCGGGCAATACGCTCTTCGAGGCATGGCAACAGGATCTCGAAAATCGATCCCTTGCCGGGCGCGCTTACTACATGAATCGTCCCGGAGTGTGAGCGAACGATTCCCTGAACCACTGCCAGTCCCAAACCGCGTCCCAGAAACTTGGTCGTGTAGAAGGGATCAAAGACTTTGGCTTGCGCCTCTTCCGTCATGCCACAGCCGGTATCCTCGATGGCCAGGCGAACGTAGTCTCCCGGTGGCAGATTTCCCGGGGGCCAAACCGTGGACTCCGGATCTACGCGTATTTGACAGGTGCTCACAGTGATTGTCCCCTCCCCGGCATCGATCGCCTCTGCAGCATTGCTGATCAAATTCAGGATTACTTGCCTCATCTGCGTGGGATTGGCCAGTACTGGCAGGACATCCGGGCAGAGATCGGTCTTCAAGACTGTCTTCTTCGAAATCGAACCCTTCAGGAGCCGAAGCATCTCCGTTACGACAGCCGATAAGTGGACCACCGCTTTCTCCTGATTGCGGTCGCCCGCGTACGCCATGAGCAGGTGGACGATCTCGGAAGCACGAACCGCTATCGCGGTGATGCGCTCCACGTTGTCCCGGGCCGCCGAATCTTCCGGGAGTTCCGATAGGGCTAAATCGGCCTCGCCGAAGATTGTGCCAAGAAGGTTATTGAAGTCGTGTGCGATTCCGGCCGCAAGCACGCCCACGCTCTCAAGTTTCGACGCCTTGAGTTTCTGTTCGTGAGCCCGCTGGAGATCCGTGATGTCGATTATTGTACCGACGAGGCCCGCCTGAGTCGCATCGAACTGGCGGGGCACGGCTGTGGTCATCACCCAGCGATACTCACCGTCGGCCCGGCGCATCCGATAGTGGATCTGAAACCCTTGCCGGGCATCCCAGGATTGCAGATACAGGGCTGCACAGCGATCGCGGTCTTCGGGATGGATGCTCGGTACACACCCTTGGTCGATCAGGTCATCGATTGTCCGGCCGGTAAAAGTCGACACTTGTTTGTTGTAAAATCTCTGTGCTTTGTCGGGCCCGTGGGCCCAAATCATAACCGGCGCGCTATCGGCAATGTAGCGGAAACGCTCGTCGCTTTCGCGTAAGGCACCTTCGGCGCGCCGCCGGCTGACCAGATCGAGTTGCAATTGCTCGTTCGCCAGGCGCAGCCCAACGGTCCGTTTCACAACCTCTTCTTCCAACTGCGTGCGCAACCTCGCCAGTTCCAGGTGTGTCTCAACCCGGGCAAGTAACTCTTCGCGCCGGAACGGCTTCGAAATGAAGTCGACTACGCCAAGCTTCAATCCTTCCGCGCGCTGCTCGATCCCGGCCTCACTAAGAAAGATAACTGGAACATTTCTGCTCCGTGGTTCTGCCTTCAAGCGGCGGCAAGCTTCTAACCCATCGATACCCGGCATGAAGACATCCAGCAGAATCAAGTTCGGTGGTTTGGCGGCAGCCGAGGCAAGCGCGAGTTCGCCACTGTCGGCCGGTCTCACCTGATAACCCTCCGCAACCAGAAGCGTTGTGAGGAGTTTCAGAGACTCCAATTCATCGTCGACAACCAGGATCGTCCCACGCTGCGTCATACTCGACCTACTGCAGCGCCGCCCTTACACGCGGCCAGCGCATGCAGGATGGGGGTGAACGCGAACAAATCAGCGCGGCGTGCCAACACTTCCCCTAAAGAGGAGTCTCGCTCAGAAATGCGGCGGACGAGTTGCGCTATGCGCTCAATGTCCAGTGAAATCAGAGCGTCTTCCAACTCACTGCGGAGGCTCTCGGGCAAAGCCGCCAAGGCCGGGGCCGGCACTGCCATCGGCTCAGGTATCGCTACCGTTGTGGATTCATGATGGTGATACTGAATGCCCAGAAGCCGGGCCATACAATCGAAGACCTCCTCCGGCTGATACGGCTCTTGCAAGCAATCATCCAGGCCCGCGGCCAGCACCTCAGCTTGCTGCGCTGTCGATGCGGAGACAGTAACCGCCACGATTTTCAAGTCTCGTCCGCCGTCTAGATTCCGGATGCACCGCGCTGTCTCCATGCCTCCCATACCTGGTTGACGCAGGTCTATCCAAATGAGTTGCGGGTGCCAGGTTTGAAACATCTCAATCCCGCGTTCCCCATTTTCGGCCACTCGCACATCGAATCCGGCACCCTGCAGAAGGCATTCGAGCAGCCGCCTATTCTCCGCCCTGTCCTGGACGATCAGGATACGGCATTCGGCTTGACCGGGAGCCAACCTGATGTGTCGCTCGCGCGGCTCCCTGAGGGCCGACGTCGTGAACTCGTCTGCTCTTTGCACCGGCAACTCCACTCGGAACAAGAACCCCTCGCCGAAAACGCTTTGCACTTCAATTCTGTTGGCGGCCTGGGTGGGATCGCGTGCGGGCACCAGTTCGACTGTTCGCTGCCTGACGATCGCTTCCAGACGTTCCTGATGCTCCTGTAGTGCCTTCCGGTCAGTAGCGGATCGGACCAGGGCTTCCCGTAAGATTTGTAAAATACGCGCAACCGGAACGGCTGATATGACCGTGGCTTGCACAATGCCTAGCCAGATTCGGAACGGCTGCTCGGGGAAGTAACGAGGCACATGCAATCCATTTACGTTCAACAGGGCGAGGACAAGAGAGCCTCCCAGGCAGAAACCTGCACTCCAAAGGGACGCCCGGATGCCCAACAGCCAGGCAGCGGAGATCGGAAGCGCAATGTAATACACGGCCACTCCATTGTTGATACCCCCGTTCAACACCATCTCGACGGTGGTCTCCAGCCAGATCGCCGCAAGGTAAACCCAACTGGCCGCCAGGAGCAGCCCACGGCGGAGGAGAATCAGGGCAGCCAGTGAAGCGAGCAAAACAAATGCACACGAGATTGCGGAAATGGGTTCCGTTTGAGTGTAGAACGGCAGAACCGAGGTTGCGTAGACAATAGTCCAGCCAAGCAGGAATAGCTGGAGGGCGTGCAATACCTCAGCCGTCGGGTTCTTCGCCAGGGGCCCACCAAGGCGTAGGCGGTGCCCGCCTTGAAGGCGCCGCCAAAATACGGACCAGTTTTCCAGCTAAGACCTCCTGGGCTTGGACGCGGCTCCGGCTGACCGATAAATGATGATGCCCGTGGAGGCTGACGGATTCAAAATAAAATGAATCTAGCGAACAATTGGACTTTGGAGTTTGAAGCTCATATACCTCCGAGAGAATCCGCCGGTGTTTTTACTGTCGGTTGCATTTCCCGTTTATCCCCAAAGGAATTGAAGGTTGAGGAAATCTGTCGTAGGATCAAGGTACGGTTCGTCACAAATGCCAGCGGTATCTCGAGTTGCTCTCGAGTTGCTCAGGCTTGCATACCCGCCGAATCTCGTAGAACGTTGCATATTCATGACAGATGCAAGTGGGCCGATGGATGTCCGAAGGTTTCCGACGACACTTCGGTTCTGTAAGTACTGTGAGAGGGTCACGCCTCATGAGATCCGGCTCCTGGCTGGCAGGATCCTTCGGATCTGTGTTCCTTGTGATCAGCGCTCCATGCGGGACGAGCTAGATCGAGACTAGCGCATCTATTAAATCGCGTAGCGTAGCGCGTGACCAAGCGAACGCAGCGCAAAGTTCGCTGACTCTTGATCGCTCCGGTTTCCGGCCTTAGCTTAATTTCCGTCTGCTCTTGATCCCAGAAAATAAATCGCCCATTTAGAGTCCGCATCAGAACGGGTGACCAATAGACAAGCTGACTGTAAGTTTGGATGAACCCAAACTCGCCCCTGCGGACATGCAGAAACTGAAACAAGCATCGGCGATTCCGGCCGACGCGCAGTAAAACTGGGGACCTATTACCATATCCCCCAACCTCAACGACCTGAAAACAGGGAACCATCCTTGCTCGAAGAAGGGGGCAACCATGAGGGCTAACACAGCGACCGGCAATGACCGGCATCCGAGGTGCCGGCCTCGCGCCTTGCCACGGCAACGAGTGACGGTACTTGCCAAGTCGGCTCGCCCACCGCTTCGGCGGGGATCGTGCGACCGGCCAGTTTAACTTTACCGATGAAGGGAGGCGGATAAGATGCGGGTGGGAATTGCTGGCGATCACGGCGGGTTCGACCTAAAGGAGGAGTTAATCGCGGAGCTTTGCGTGGCGGGATACGGAGTTGTTGACTTCGGAGCACACGAACTGGACCTAGACGACGACTACCCCGACTTCTTAATCCCGCTGGCTCGGGCCGTAGCTTCGGGGCAAGTCGAGCGCGGCGTGGCGGTCTGCTCTGGTGGTATAGGGGCATCGATCTGCGCCAATAAGATTCCCGGTGTTCGTGCTGGAGCCGCAGGCGACCATTTTTCAGCGTGGCAAGGCGTTGAAGACAACCACATGAACATACTCTGTCTAGACAGCCGGACCATAGGGAAGTCTATTGCCTGGGACCTCGTTCAGACTTTTTTGGCGGCTAAGTTCAGTCAGGCTGAGCCGCACCTGCGTCGGCTTGCTAAACTGGCTCACCTGGAAATGGAGTCCGACGAGACCGATAAACGGCAGCGCACCCGATGATCGACTCCCGTTGTGAGTGACGAGCGCGCTGCAATTCAATTGGTTGCCTTGAGCCGGTCCCCTATTCGTCAGATTTGTCGAATCATTTGCGGCGGCGCACCTTCGTCCGCATCCTGTTTTACGATGTCGCTGTTCATGTATCGTTCCGGACCAGAGCTTCTGAAAGCGATTCGAGATCTGCGTGCTGAAAAGGAAAGATTGGATCACGCAATCGCCCAATTGGAGGAATTCGCGAGGAGCGATCGCGGAGACGGCAGGACGCAGCGCGCGGCGAAACGCAGGGGAAGAAAGAGGATGGATGCCAAAGAGCGGCTAGAGGTATCCAAACGTATGAAAACATACTGGGCAGCCCGGCGCAAAAAGCAAGGATGAGCCGGCGGCGGATGTGAAAGAAAGATCTCACCGGCTTTGAAAGTTATCGTTGGGGAGTAGAAGTAACGGCATCAATTTACGAGCACCACCTGGACGTAAGGCTGACAGATCGCCCTCATTAGAAGCGCTGTGAGGGCTTGAGCAGTGGCTTGCCGGAGAACGTTAATTCCGCTTATCTCCATGATAGCGTGTGACTTACTGGATCAATGTGTTGCTGGGCCTGGAAGGTGCGACAGTTGGGCCGCTGGCCGAAAATAAATAAATCCTCGGCCCGGCTGGAGTGCATCGTCAACAAAGACTCCCCCGAATGGCCTCTTCACTCCGACACGGTCGGGAAAGGCTCGAACGACGATTGATGACGGAACTGCTAAAGGCAGAAGTTCAACTGAAACAGGCCCTGCCAGAAAGACACCCGGACGCTCTGAGACATTACGAGGAAGCGCTTGATCGGTTCAGTCGCTTGGTGTTGTACGGGCAGGTGCCGGGAGAATTCGACGCGAGGTAGTCTTTTGCAGAAACATCTGGCGCCCTTGCACCTTTCCCTCAAATGCCCCACACTTAAACTAACGGACAGCAGTTGGTTTCGAGTTAGTTGAGGAAATTGTGTATGGGTGAGGCCCGCTCAAGATCTGAGATTGAGGCTTTGTTGCGTGAGCGATTGAAAGATGCTTTACACCAACTGAATTCTGCAACACTGCACGTTCAAGAGGTGCAACAAGAGTATCGTGCTCGCGCCGTCCCTTCACCCGACGGCGATCATGCGTTCCGGCGCGCACTCAGACGTGAGACTGTGGCAAGACGGGAGTACATGAGCGTGTTGATAACCTTGCAGAGCCTGGTTTTGCATGGTACGATCCCGAGCGAAAATCCCTCGAAGGAGAAATCCAATCACGCCGCCTCGGGGCGGGATTAAGGATTCCAACCTCCTCAACTGGCTAGAGCGTCCCGCAGCGTTCCGGCAAGGTCATCCAGTTGAAACGGCTTACGGATGAATTGGGTCATTCGCAGCCCGGTGAAGGAAGCAGCAACCGTTTTTCGATCATAGGCGCTGCTGAGAACGACCTTCAGGTTGGCTCGCAGGCGCTGGGCTTCTTCAAAGACCTCCCTGCTGGATGTCCCGGGTAGCGTGAAGTCCAGTAACATCACGTCAATGTCATCTCTGTGTGTGCGCATCAGATCTATGGCGACAGATCCGTCTTGCGCTTCTATCACCGCGAAGCCTCTATTTCGCAACGCCTTTGAGACAGCTAGCCGTAACACCTCTTCATCCTCTACCACAAGGACCGTTCCAGCACTCTGAGCCGGAACGTGGGATCGCTCTGCCGTGGAGGGCCTGATGGCATTTTGGGCCGCGGAATCACACGGTAACGATACCCGGAAGGTCGCACCCTGGCCAGGCGCACTCTGGATCTCAATTGCGCCACCGTGGGCACGAACAATCGCGTGAACCACAGCGAGGCCCAAACCCCGGCCCACGAATTTGGTTGTGAAGAACGGATCGAAGATCTTCGCTTTTGCTTCATGGGTCATGCCACATCCGTTGTCCGACACCTCAAGACGGACGTAGTCACCAGCCGAACCGGCCCCTCCGGTGACGAGCGATGTGGTGATTTCGATGATTCCTCCTTTCTCTCCAATCGCTTCTGACGCATTGATGACCAGATTCATCAAAACTTGGCGGATCTGTGGAGCATTCCCCCAAACGGGGGGCAGGTTCTTATCGAGATTGCTCTTCAAGACTGCGTGTTTGGAAATGGAGACCTTGAGCAGTTCCAGCATCTCTGCTGTCAGCCGCGACAGGTCCACCGACTCAAAGATGCCGGCTTGGTCCTGTCCAGCATAAATCATCAACTCCCGAACGATCTCGGCACCGCGGATAGCGACTGTCTTGATTCTTGCAATCTCCTCATGGGGAGACAAACCCGCAGCCAAGTCAGCTTCCACCAGTTCCGTTTCCGCCAGCACGCTGCCCAGCAGATTGTTGAAATCATGAGCGATGCCGCTCGCCAGCACCCCGACGTCTTCCAGTTTCTGTCTGGCAAGCGTTTCCTCCTGAGTACGCTTTAGATCCGTGATATCGATACAAGAACCGATATATCCAGCGAAAGCGCCGCCCGGTTCGAAACGAGGAACAGCATTATCGAGTACCCATCTGTACTCTCCGTCTGCGCGGCGTACCCGATACTCCATCTGGAAAGCCCGGCGGGCGTCAAATGACGAAGAATAGGTCGCGATGCACCGGTCGAGGTCGTCCGAATGGACGCCCTGGGACCATCCGTTGCCCAATTCCTGCTCCATGGTGCGGCCGGTGAAAGCCAGCCATGCTGCATTTAAAAAGGTACAGAGCTTGTCCGTCCCGGAAACCCAGATCATCACTGGCGCTGTGTCGGCCACATTGCGAAAACGCTCTTCGCTTTCACGCACCGCCGCTTCGGCATGCTTGCGTTCACTGATGTCCATATTCACGCCGACCATGCGAACGGGTTTGCCTTGCGAATCGCGTAACACCTGGCCCTTGCCGTAAAGCCAGTGGATCGAGCCGTCCGGCCAAACAACGCGGAACTCCAAGGTGAAGCAATCCGTGCGTTGCACAGATCGATTCACTTCCTCGCGGATCCGGTTCCGGTCTTCGGGATAAACCATCTCGAGCCAACGCTCAGGTGTAGGCGCCAGTTCGCCAGGCGGGAGGCCATATAATGGACCGTATCCGCTCGAACAATGGGCCTCACCGGTTGCCGTATCCAAATCCCAGATGCCAATGCCGCCCGCTTCCTGAGCGAGTTCGAGCCGTTGCTGGCTCTGCCGCAGCGTCTCGTCGCTCCGCTTCTGCGCGGTAATATCACGCGCGATCCCCACCAGCCGGTAAATGCGTCCGTCGGCATCTCGCACAGGGATCAAGTTCGTCAGAAAATAACCCTGACCGCCCGGAAGAAGCAGTTCCTCCTCGTATTGGATGGGCTCACCGACTTCCAAACAAGCGCGGTAGTGCGCGATCGCGTGGTTGGCGTTCTGTTCGTTGAACACTTCCTCGATGAATTTACCGGAAGCCTCCGCGTTCGAAAGGCCCGATGCCTTCTCTGCTGCGGGGTTTAAGCACGCAAACTTGAAACGGGCATCGGCAGTGACGTCAACCAGAAAAATGCAATCCGAGGTTGTATCGAAAACCTCTTTGTAACGCTCCTGGCTTTCGCGCAGCGCGGCTTCGGCTTGCTTCCGCTTGTTGATATCCTCTAAAACGGCGACGAAGAATTTCGGCTGGTTGTCGCGATCCCGCACCAACGATCGATTTAGCCTTCCCCAAAAGACGGTTCCATCCTTGCGGATATAGCGCTTCTCCATGGAATGCGCGGAGACCGCTCCTTCCAGCAGTTGACGGCGCCCAGTGGAGACCTCATCGCAGTCGTCTGGATGCGTGATATCCCAAATCTTCTTGGTGCGCAGTTCGGCTAGGGAGTAGCCGAGCATCTGACAATACCGGTCATTCACGCGCAGCCATGCCCCATCGAGGCCGATCTGGGCGATGCCGACAGCCGCCTGATCGAAAATCGCTTGAAGCGTCTCGTTCGCGGTTTCCATCATTGCTTCCGATTGCCAAATAGTATACGCCCGATCAGCTAGCGCCAGTCCTTTAAAACGCATACGCAGGATTAAATGGACCGGCTTGACCCACGGTGACTAGGTCCGAAACGCGGGAAAGGTAATCAGCGGCGGGCACCGGTGGCTAGGGCGCCAATACCAACTCGACGAGACGTCCCGCATTCAGGCGCGCAGAGAGATTTCGGTCCACCAGCTCGATCGAGACTTGGTTATGGCTCCCACCAGGTGTGATGTAATGCAACGTTTCACCCTGGACCCAATAGGCAACCGCCGTGTACACGCGGTTATCCTTCAGCGCGATAAAAACCAGAAAACGGTCGAGTTGATCCTCCGGCGCCGTACTTACAGCCTGGCATGCGCGCTCCGGCGGAGCTCCCTGCTCGGGCTCTCTTTCGTGCTGACCAGGAGCTATCGGCGCAGGAATCGGTTCCTGCGATCTGATGGTGAGCGGCGTGTTGGGGGTTTGCAGTGAATAGGGAGAATCGGGAGGGTCGCTGTCCCCCACTTGATTCGGATCGATGGAATCTGCACTTCCAACAAAGACCGGGTATGGCACGATGTAGGGAATAGTGACAGGGCCCTCGAACCGGTGCGGCTCGAATGGAACCTCACCGCCAGTCCAATCGCGTCCCTGGCAACACGGTACGAGTGTCGACGGGTGAGGTCGCGGAGTTGGCTTGGGAGGGGTGATGGGAAGACGCCCTATGGGCGGACGGGCTACAAATCCGCGCTGAGCGTCAGCGTTGACGGAAAGCACCAGCAGCACCCCGACACTTATCGCGGTCTTCACATAACAGATGATGCGGGAAATGGTAATTCGCCCTATGCCTAAGGGTTTCGCGCAGAGTCGTTGATTGCGTCAAGCATCGCCGGCATCAAGAGGGCTCACGCCGGGAACGTTTAATCGGGTCACGCGAGCCGGCCAAGGGCAGAAGAACTTCTACTGCAGTGATTTGCGAGGATTTCTTTGCTACGGCAAGTCTTCCGCCAGCCTGCATCAGCAAGGCATGTATGCTGGAAAGGCCCAGTTCTGAGGCACTCGGTTTGGAAACCAGAACCATAGGGGAGGGTGCTTCCGTACCGGGAGTCTCGCTGTCCTTCGGCTTGTAGCTAAAGGCGATGCTGGCATATTGCCCGGGTGGCAATAACAAAAACGGTCCCTCGGCGGGCAGATCGATTCGACTCACGAAAAGCTCAAGCAATCCTCCAGCGGGCATGGCAAGCCGCGCATGAACGACGATGTCCGCAATCAGTTTCTCAAACTGGCGACGTTCCATCGCCACCACGGCTGGATCCGGACTCATCCGGATTGTCAATGCCAAATTCTCCCCTGCCAGAGTGCGCAGAACGCTACGGCTGCCAGCGATCACATAACCTGCATCCGCCGCGACGGAGGTGTACCGTTGGCCGGATTCCATAAGGTTTGCGGCCAAAGCCTTAGCCCTGGTGGCGACGGAGAGGATTTCTTCCGCATACCGGGCACCCGACCGGCTATGCGCCAGTTTGCCTAATAAGACTTCTCCACACCCGAGAATCACTGTGAGCAGATCGTTGAGCTCGTGTGCCACCACTACATTCGCCAGATAGAACTGGCCCGATTCCACAGCAAGATCAACCAACGGGTTTGACCGCAGTCGTGTGCTTGCGGCCGATTGCGCGTGGAATCCGCGGAATAACCCGTCGAGCGCGGTCACGAGCCGCTCACATTCCCGAATGGTTGCCGGGTCGCTCTTAGGGATGAGCGCAAGCATGGTTGCCCGGCCATAGTTCATCAGAGTAAAAGACCAAAGGTTAGAATCGGATTGTCTTAGGACCAACGCAGCAGCCGCAGCCGGAGACTGGAAGCCGTTCCAGAGACCAACGATCAGGTCCCAAGTCCCCTCTCGCACGACCTCGGCGACTTGTTCCGGCGCATCGATCCGCCTGTAATCGGGGTTGGCTCCAAACCTCAGAATTTCGGTAAAAAGCAAGAAAATGAAGTCCGTTGTTGTCGACAAAGCGACGATGCGAATAGAGTCTTTTTTGTTCGGTTCCGTGAGGGAATTCAAATGCCGCGTCCTTATCGAGTTCAGAGGTCTGGGCGAGCAGGGAACGCATGAGCGTAAATCTGGAGTATCCCGATTGGAGTGTGACACGTCAGGAATCCGATCGGTAGTGTTTTTCGGCAGTTTAACGGTAAACCGAACGTTAACCCCCGCCGCCAAAAAAGTTGAGTCAGGCCGCGAACGCCATCATCAAGACACCCCTAAGACCCTCAGACAGGGGATGTATGGCGCCAAGGATGCCGACGGCCTCGCCGGAAATGGTCCGTAAACAGTTGGCAAAGATCGTGGCTAGCCCGGTCCTTGCCGGTTCATCGCGTTTGAGGGAACTACTGTCGTTTATCGTGGAGCGAAGCCTGGACGATAGGTCCGACGAACTCAAAGAATATTCTCTAGGCGTGGAAGTATTTCGGCGGCCTCCATCTTTCGATCCCCGGCTCGATCCAATCGTGAGGGTCCAAGTAAGCAATCTTCGCAACAAGCTGAAAGCGTTCTATGCGGAAAGTGGCTTGTACGACCCGGTGGTGATTGAACTGCCCAAGGGCACCTACGTACCTCGATTTGTGCTTAAGACAGCAGGCAGGAAGGCTCCGTACCGGCCGCCAGAGGTCTCGCAGCCATTTGCGTCGGTGGCAGTTTTGGCCTGCGCAGACCTCAGCCCGACACAGGATCAGCAGTATTTCTGCGACGGCATTACAGAGGAGATCATAAACGCGCTGGCCTCAATTGAAGAGATACGGGTAGTGGGCCGAACCTCGGTCTTTCGCTTAAAAGGCAAAATGAAGGACGCCCGGGACATCGGCGCTCTACTTGGGGTTCAGTCGGTGCTGGAAACCAGTTTTCGGCGCAACGAGAACCAGATTAGAGTGACCGCCCACCTGACGGAGGCTGCGACTGGCTTCGCGCTATGGTCCAAGACCTTCAATGCCCATCCGGAGAAAGTGTTCGCCGTCCAGGAGGAAATTGCAAGATCCATTACCAAAGCACTTCGCGTCAATTTTATAGGGAATCCCGCTGGGCGGTCTAAATCCTGGCCTTCTCGAGATATCGAAACCTACAACCTGTATCTGCTGGCGAAATTTCACCTTAACAAGCGGACCACGACAAACCTTCGCAGGAGTGTGAGCATTTTAGAAGAGATTCTCTCCAAAGAGACGTCCAACGCGCAAGTACTTTCGAGCCTCGCGGAATGTCATTTTCTGCTCGGAATGGCTGGAGTGGCGGCGCCATCAGTGGCGATGACAAAAGCGGCAAGCTTTGCAGGCAAAGCGCTATTGCTGGACAGCGGACTATCCGACGCGCACGCATCTCTGGGTAGCATCAAAGCTCTTCACGAATGGGACTGGGACGGAGCCGACCGGGAATTTCGATTCGCGTTGGAACTCAACCCGGGCGACGGCTCTGTGCGGAGTATGTATGCATTTTCGTATCTGATGCCAATGGGCCGTGTGGCAGAAGCCGTCAGTCAATTGAGAGAGGCCGTCAAATCGGACCCTCTCTCATTAGCCGCAAATCAGATGCTCGCTTTCGCACTTTACGCTTCGCGGCGCTATGACGAAACCATTCAACAATGCACCCACATGATCGACTTAGAACCAACATTTGCCAGGGCTCATGCTTTGCTAGCTCTGGCATTCGGATTTACCGGCCTGCATCGTGAAGCCGTGCGTGAGGTGGACCGAGCCTTGAGCCTTTCGGACAGCCAGTTCTTTCTCCCGAATTGGGCCTCAGCCACATGTGTTTACGCCCTTGCGGGCCTGAAACGCCGGGCGTTGAATTCACTTGATGCCCTAGAAGCCAAAGGTAAGAAGGGGACAACCTCCAGTTACTGGCCGGCCTTGGCCTGCGCCATTTTGGGCAAAAGCGAGGAGGCGTTTCGGCATCTGACCGATGCTTTCCGTATGCGGGATCCGTGGCTGGTGTGTGTGAGCTATGAGCCTCTCGCCGATCCTATCCGCGCTCACCGGCGGGCGCAGGCTTTGATCCGCAAACTCGGCCTGTCCAAAACTCTTTCGTGCCCAAACTCAGATACCTGATCAGAATCGACTTCCGGAGCGGTGGGGGTTAAATGAACGCAAAGTCATGAACCGCCATCCGATTGGGGTCATCGGTGCTGAAGTGGGAGTTCAAGGGTTATGAAACAGACAGACACTCAGCGGTTCAAGAGCATTCTCGAGTCGCTTCGGCGAGTTCTCGAACAGCCCGTTCGAAGGCTCGACGAAATTGCCGTCGAGACCTCTCCAGATGCGCTCGACCAGGTTCAACACGCGGCGAATCGAGAGCTGGCCATACGGCAGCTCGAGTTCGACTCCGACCGACTGCGAAACCTGCGACAAGCCATTCAGCGCATCGAGGAGGGCACCTATGGCGCTTGCATACATTGCGGCGCCGACATCAGTGTCAAGCGCCTCGAAGCGGTACCTTGGACGGCCAGCTGTCTCGATTGTCAGAACAGCGCCGAGCATCTACAAAATGAAATGGCCAAAGAAGAGTTCATCCCGAAAATCGATGCCAGAAGGGAGGTCGCGTAAGTGCTCTTGGGCCAGTCAACCGCTTCCCTAATCACCCAAGCCACCACCCGTTCTTGGCGCGCGCCGCAACGCTGAAATGGAAGCTGCTCGTCAATGTGCAACTCGGGACCTGTTATTAGTTGATTCGTCTACGAGGCTTGCACTTGGCAAAATGGAACGTTCGGCTCCGGATGCCCCTGCTTTTTCCAAAAGCCAGTGAGGCCACGTCCAGGCTTCCGCGGGCATTATTCTTTGAATCTCGATTCGTGAATGGGAATCGAGACAGGGGTGAGCGTGGCACTGTGGATTGCGAGTGTCGGATTGGTTGCCAGTTCGAGTGGACTTCTTGCCCAACCTGGGGCGATCGATGCTGGAGAGTTCGCAGCGTATACGGGTGTGGCTTTTGGGCAGATCGCAACACATGCTACCGTGGGCGGAAGCTCCGGAATTTCTTTCTCCAAATACGGTAGTGTGTTGGTAGAAACTTCATATGTGCCGCTGGGGAATGGAACTTTACGGATTTATCCGGAAACCACAACTGCACGGTCCGCCCTGTACGACTTCAATTTTGCGGTACACATACGTATACCGGTGGAAGAGCATTGGGCACCGTATGCGATACTTGCCACCGCATTGCTTTACAATACTTATTCTATCGTCAGAGTACCATCTAAACCACCTATCTACCTTTCGGGGCAGAGCGACACCAAATTCGGATTCGAAACGGGCGGCGGCCTGCGCTATTACGTGAGACGCGACTGGGGTGTCCAGGGAGAGTATCGCTACACCATCAGCAGCCAGAGCTTCAGTCGCATGCTCGGCGGCGTGTTTTACCAATTTGACGGCACCTGGCCATTTCAATCTGGAAGACACAGGCGCGGAAGAAGTTCGGGCGACTGAATCCTCTCCAGACCTCTTAGCCCTTGGTTTGAACAGGTCCTTCCCGGCTGTGAGAGCCTGCCCTGTTTCTTCTTGGGGTATCCCCACATTATGGAGCATCCCCGGCCTCTAAGAGTCGATAGCAATGGGGCGGTCAAAAATCCGCGAAAATACGGGGCGCCTGACGGATCAAGAGGGTCCGGACTGGGTTACCCAAGAGGCTTTACGGGAGAAAACATGAAGAACTCTGGACAACTTCTGTTATTTACAATAGCTGTACCCATTAGTTTTACTTTAATGCTGGCCACTTCCGGTTGTGCCACGAAGAGCTATGCGCGCCAACAAGCCGCCGTGGTGAACCAGAGAGTCAGCAAAGTGGAGAAAAAGACGAATGAGGAGGTGGCGTACCTTACCAATAAGCACGAAACCGACATCTCTCAAGTCAATGAGCGAATATCTGGCACAGACATGAAACTAGGCCAAGTGGCGAACGCGGCCCAGCAGGCCAATTCCACAGCCACACAGGCCGCGGAAATGGCTGACGCCAACAAAACCCAGATCAGCGCCAACTCCACGCAAATCTCGACCTTGGCGACTGGTGTAGCCAACGCCCTGAACTATCAGTTGGTGGAAAAGGGAGATGTAACGTTTGGCTTCAACAAGAGCACACTCACGCCGCAGGGCAAAGCCGCACTCGATTTGATCGTTCAAAAAGTGCAGGCCCTTCCACGGGTGGTAGTAGAGCTAGTAGGCTTCACGGACCGTATCGGGTCCGAGGGCTACAATCTGGCGTTGAGCCGCCGGCGAGCCGAGGCAGTCCAACGGTACTTGGTACAGCAGAAAGTTTCGCCGTACATGATCCATATCGTCGGCCTTGGGGAAGAAGCGCCGCCGGCGAACCTCGAGGCGGATCTTCGCGCGGTGAATCCCAACCCAAGCCAGCAGGAAATTAACAGGCTCTCGCGGCGCGTCGTTATTCGCGTATACGGAGCCGGAAATATAGCCGAAGGGACCGCGTCTCGCTCCGACCAGTAACTATCCAACTTACATCGAGAACTGCGTTGTTGAAATAGACATTGGCCGTGCGGCCTGCAGAAGAGCAAGCGCCCCTTCTTCTGCGGCCGATGGCCGGTGTCTGATCCATTCATCGAGGAGGAGCCACATAATGTCCGCTCAAACAGAACTCGTTCCTCAGGAACAGGCTGCCGCTCTTCCATTGTCCATTAATCCAATACCGGAACCGAATCGATGGGCTGTGATTCTCGCAGGGGGTGATGGCACCCGACTTAGATCAGTGACGCGCGTCCTGGCCGGTGATGATCGACCGAAGCAGTTCTGCCCCTTTGTCGGGGGTGAGACCTTATTGGACAGGACTCGGCAGAGAGTATCCTGGATTATTCCGGAAAAAAGGATTTCTGTCGTCGTTACGAGACAGCATCGTCAATTCTTTGGGCCTGATATTCTGAAAGCGGCGCCCCTTTTGACGATACAGCCGGAGAATCGCGGAACCGGGGCCGCGGTACTCTACAGCCTGCTAGCTATCCGAAGAAGAGATCCCGGCGCCCTTATTGCCATCTTTCCCTCGAGTCACCATATCACCAACGAAACGGTATTTCTGACATCCGTCGAGTCGGCATTCAAGGCTGTGGGCAGACGATCCAGATTGGTAGTCATTCTTGGAATGCTGCCGGATAGCCCGGCACTTGACTACAGTTGGATTAAGTTGAGCAACCCGCTACCGGGGCTGAGCGACCAGCCTCTCTTTCAGACTTCTCGATTCTACGAACGGCCGACATTGAGGACCGCGAAGCGGATGTTTTCCGGCGGATGGCTTTGGAACAGTGGTGTTGTTATCGGCTTTGTCAATGCACTGCTGCGCCTTTTCGAGAATGCCGTGCCTGCTTTGTGCCAATCATTCTGGCCCATTGTGGGTCTCCTCGGCACTCCTTCGGAAGAGGTTGCTTTGGAACGCGTGTACTGTGAGATCCCAGTCGTGGACTTCAGCAAAGACCTGTTATCGACTCAACCGGAAGCGCTCACCATATTACCGGTGTGCAATTCGGGATGGACTGACCTAGCGGACGAAACACGCGCGTTGGCATTGGTGGCCAGTACTCGGATGCGATTCAGCGGCGCGTCGGGCTAACTGACGAGGACCGCCTGGCGCGAAACGCGCTCTTTCCACAAAATAATTACAACCCGTATATTGCAAACTGATCAGACCTAACGAGGGAGTCAAGATCTGACCTGTTGAAGAGGCTCAGGGCCGAAGAATGGTCCTCGGGACGCAACGCCCCGAGTTGTTTTAGAGGAGATCCGAGCTGAAGAAGCGCACTACAATCATCGGGTTGACTTTGCTGTTCACTTTGATGGCAAGCGCCCAGGATGTTCCGCAAATGGAAACATTCCTGGGCTACAGTTATGTGCGATTCAACTCAGCCACCAATGTGCCAGCCTTCAGCGCCAATGGCGGCAGCGCCCAGTTTGTCTATAGCTTTAATAAGTGGATTGGTGCGGTTGCGGATTTGGGCGCGGTCCACAACGGCAACATCAACAGTTTCGGTTTGGACAGCACCTTTGCCAACTTTCTTTTTGGGCCTCGCTTGGCTCTCCATAAGGGGTCCCGACTATCTCCCTACGTCCAAGTATTGTGGGGTGGAGTGTACGGCACATCGAGCACTCGGGTCGAGCTCCTTTTGCCACCATCCGCATCGCAGCCGAACTTTTTGCCCGGACAGGACGACATAACTAACCTCAACCAAGCCATCTCGGCCCGCATCATCACCAGCCAAACTGCGTTTGCCATGACTGCCGGCGGGGGGCTGGACATCAAAATCAACAAGCATATGAGCCTTCGGCCAATCGGGCTGGATTACTATCTGACCCGGCTTCAGAACCTCCGGACGGCACACGACAATAATCAAGACAACCTGCGGTACACAACGGGTGTTAATTTCACCTTTGGCGCAGAGTAAAAAGCGACGCTCTTGATCGATTTCGGTAAGACCTGTCAGGCCGCTATCAGGCAGACACAGATGAAACTAGTACTCATCAAGGCCTTAGTATTTCTGCCAGCCGCGTATGACCAGACCTGTATACGACGGGGCCGGGTACAGGCCGATTCGCATCGAAGCCGATTGGGTGTGGCGAGCCGGAAGTTGGGTCAACATCGGCTAGAACCTATTAGAAAGGAACAGATTATGTCAAAACGAATTGCGATTTCCATGGGGCTGCTAATTGCAGCCTTGGCTGTACCACTGGAGGCTCAGGGCGTCCCTGCTGACCTAACAAAGTTCAACTTCAACATAGGAGGAGGTATCGACACTCCGTTGAATCCCATAGGAAAATTCGTCGGTGTCAGTGGGGACTTCCTCGTGGGGGCCGGATATAGCATCAATAAGCACAACTCAATCGGAGGCGAGTTTGGTTGGGTCGGCCTTCCGTCCAATATTGGCATACAGCCAGTCCTCGCCCCATCCTCAAACATCAACCTCTACACGCTGACTGCCAATTATCGCCCTCACATTGATAGGATCGGGGGATCCGCCCTCGGAGTCTATGCCATAATGGGCGGCGGCTGGTACTATCGCCATTTCACGGTTGACAAGAATTTCGTTGTGCCGCCCGATACCGTATGCTTGCCCATTTATACTTGGTATGGGTTTAGCTGCTCAGGGGGAATTGTGAACGAGCAGATCTTTTCCAAAGGAGCCAGCTCCGGCGGCGTCAATGGGGGCGTTGGCTTGACTGTAAGACTGGGCGATTCGGGGTGGAAATTCTACATGGAGTCCCGCTACAACTATGCCTTCACCAATTTCATTCATACGGCATTTGTTCCAGTGACCTTGGGAATCCGGTTCAACTGACTGTTCACCCGCAAGAAAGATTCTGAGTCGGATCCGCCTGGAATCGTATCGTGAATACTGAAAAGTCTGCTACTCTCCTTCCCTATGTGGGCCGGCGACCGTTGAAAAACATCGGTCGTCGGCCGTTTTTTTTATTGCCGGCCGAAAGCTTGCGGCGTTACTTCAGCAACGAATCCGTGGACAAATAGTAGGCATCCTCGTTGGCGTATGAGCCTTTAGGTGGTTATGTGGAGCCGAAGTGGTTCTACTTTCGATAAACAGTAGGCCGTTACAGCGTTGCGGTGGTCGCTCCTGGCAGGTTGCCAAATGCTCGGGGGCCGGTATCCGCCTTCGACCTTCGAAAAATACTGGTTCAAGCGCTGCAGGCTGATGTCTGACGCAATGCTCTCGGCATATACACCATTGCGAGCCTTTTCGACTGCCGCTGTACTGACATCTGAAGCGGAGATTTGCACGGGATAGACGCTACCCGTTTCCTCAAAGCGCTCCTTAAGACATATGGCAATTGAGTATGCCTCCTCTCCGGTAGAGCAACCCGGTACCCATATTCTGATCGGCGCGTCCGGAGGTCTGTCTTGAACCAGGCGAGGGAAGACTGGCTTCTTCAAATTTTCAAACGATTTCGAATCCCGAAAGAAACGGGTAACGCTGATGAGGAGATCCCGATACAGGGCATTGAGTTCACCGGGTTCTTTCTCAAGGTGCACGCGATACTCTTCCAGGCTGCCAACATTGCGCAACGCGACTCGCCGCAGGATGCGGCGGCGTACCGTGGTCTCCCGGTAAAGGGCAAAATCGACACCCGTCGCATTGCGGAGGAGCGCGAGGATCGGGTCGAACTGATGATTTCCTTCCACGCCCGATCCCCCCGATCCCGAGTCTTCGTCTTCTGCGATACCGGGGTGACCGCCCAAGCCTGGTTAACTCTCCGGCGATCGCCTCAGGCGACAGTATGAAGTCGACACATCCGCTCGCTATGGCCGCGTGTGGCATGCTGTCGAATTTGGCGGTCGCAGGGTCTTGAGCGAATGTTAGGCCCCCAGCAGCTCTCACCGCTTCGATGCCGTCTGCCCCATCCGCGCCGGCGCCGGAGAGGATGACGCCGATCGGAAGACTACCGCCCTCGTGCGCTAATGAACGAAAGAACTTGTCAATGGGCTGATGCGGACCCGAAAGCGCTCGAGGACGTTGCGTCATTCTCTATACGTGGTTAGTCATCTCCAAACCGGCATCCGGGGGTATGACATATAGATGGTTCGGTTCGATCTCCATACCGTCAGTCGCCTGCTGCACTGGTATGGCGCTGACGCGGGCGAGGATCTCCGTTAGATTGCTGTGATGCGGCGATCGAGGTGTTGCACGAATACGAACGCAAGTCCCGTATTTGCAGGCAGATGAGCAAGCACGGAGGTGAAAGATTCCAGGCCTCCAGCCGAGGCCCCAACCCCGACAACCGGAACAGTCATGACACGACTCTCCTGAATCTCTGGTACCGAATCGAAAACCTTCTTAGGTGGCCAGGCCACGCGACCCCCGTGCAGCCCGGAAATAGTTTTATCGCCGTCGGAACCAATGCGGTCACCAATCTGAAGGTGGATGCACCCACCTTCGGGCCAGACGTACTTTCTTTATCCTTTGGCTTGGGAGGATGCCTGCCGGAGGGCTCACACCGTGGCGTGCTGACCCACGCAAAGCAAGGCGCAGTCGACTCCGCCCCCCTAAAGTCTGTTATCTGGTGTTTGGTGCGTGCCGCCGTCCTATTGGTAGCGATAGCTCAGGGACAGCTCACTAGATTTGCGATCAACGCCTACTTTCGAACTGTAACGGGGCTAACACGCCGTTTCTTGCAAGAATCCGCTTTCGGACATCGGAATGTAATGGACCCCAAAAGTTGGACACAAAATGGCCTTCTCGTAGATGGTCGGCGGCATTGAAAATGAAGGAGCTTGCCCCGAACGCGTAAGAGCCACCCACCCAGCCTGAAGCCTGAGGTCGCGGTCGAGGCTATCAAGGAGCACAAGACGGCCGCCCAGATCGCGCAGTTGTTCGGCGGCCCAGGTCGGCGGCTGGAAGGAACAGGCCAGTGACGCTCGCCTTCCGAGTAGGAGGGGAGGGGAGAGCAGAGCCGTTCGTAGGTTGGGCGGCGGGGCTGGAGCAGCCTTTGCTACAGCAGATGGCAAGCAGAGAAATGACCGATGAAGAAGCAAACTGAGGATGTGATGATACGGCTCATAACATTCCCCCTCGGGCATATGGATGCCTCTGTCAAATCTTGGGTCTAATTTTTCCAATCGGGTTCCGTCCAGTAGCGTACTGCGCATGGTGATGAAAGAAACCCGGCTCAGCGTCATCTTGTTGGCAGGGAGGTTTCTATGTTTCCTCAAGATTCTGCAGCCGACCATTGCTAGGTTAATTTGCGGCACGGTGGTGGGCGGTGTTGCTACGAGGGCATCGTATGTTATCACTTTCGGCGTGCTCGCTTTTGCTTGACTAGGAGTGACGGTGGCCGCCCCAGGAGCTTGCTGAAAAAAGGACTGCAACACGACAACTGTCGGGTGCCGCGGGATCACCCGTTGCGAGCCATCCGAAAACTGCTGGACCGGGTTCTGACTGAGAGGTGTGCCTGGCGCTAGGTGGCGTAGTGTCGGTACTCCTCGCGTTAATGCTCATGTTGTGGCCTGTCTTGGGGGCTCTGTAGCTGGGTAGGTGATCGCGGGATATGCGCTGACCTCTTGTGTGTTCGAGATCATACTCGGTGTCGACCTGCGAGGAGTCCGCACGCTTAAGAATCCAACCTGACTCGAAGCGAGGCATGGCTGCTCCAGACAATCGCCGAACTAAATGTTTCTGGTGACGATCGCTCCTTAACGTACGCGCCGCCAAGTCGTATCCGGATCAAAAGCCGTCATGGCTTCGGCTGCGGCACTGGTGGAAGAGCCCAGATCCTTCTCGTAGATGACGCGGTCCTGGTTGACAATGAAGGTCTTGATGCCAGATACACGATACTCGGCGGGCCAGGCCACCAGGCCGAAGCCGCCAATCATCATGCCGTGCTGGAGAAAATCTAAAGCGCCCCCCCGCGCCTGTGGCCCCTGTGCCCTCAGGATACGGAAGTAATAACCGTGATAGATCGTCGGCGTCTCACCCTCTTTCCGGTAGCCTTCCGACTGAGCCTGTTTTATTTTGGCCGAGAGCTGGGTCGGCGGAGCACCGGATTCCGGCCAGAAAAGCCCGTCCCGCTTGCCCGCTGAGCTGATCAGCTTGCGGGCATATTCGGGAACCCCGTTCTTGTTTCGGTCCTCAGTAGCGTAGTCATATTGCGCATCGACATAAGCCTTGCAGGCGGCGATGGCATCCAATTCATTGGAACCGATCCGCCGGTCTAGAATCTCAGTTTTTCCCTCGGGCGTGTCGAAATGCCAGCGGCCGGCAGCCCTTAGGAGAGGTATCGGGAACGGGAAGCTATCGGCACCGATGAGCAGAGTCGCACGGTTTGGTTTTTCCGGGTTTATGCTCTCCCTCATCGATTGCTTCGCTCTCTGCACGAACCGTGCCCGGTCACCGTTGTCTGCTACTGCATCTCCCGAATTTAGGATTTCGTCGGCCTTGGGGCCGAAGATCTTTGTCAACCCAGTGATATCATCCGCTTCCGCAGCGGCTAGTAATGCCCGCGCGGCTTCCCGCGGAGTCGCGAAAGTGCTTTGCCCCGCTTCGGGTGGTGCGCTGAAAGCCGAGACAGCCATCAGCGCTGCTGCGATCGGGAATGCCAGGTATAGAAAGAATGACTGTTTTTGCATGGTTGTGCTCCTTGGTCGTATTCTTTTGTCTGGAACCCGTTTTACCGCCGCCGGCCACCACCTCGACGTCCGCCGCCCCCACGGGAGGCGCCTCCGCGAAAACCGCCTCCTCCCATACTCCGCGCTCCACGGTTGCTGAACCTATTGGCCTGTCCGGCACTGCCCCCTCGGAACGCGCCACCTCGGTTGACTTGAGGCCCCCGTGACCCGCTCCAGCCGCCCCACTGGCCGCCTTGCCCGGGGCGATTCGCCGGAAGTTGACTTGCGCCCGCACGTCCTCCGCCAGGTCTGTTGACGCCACCGGGGTTTGAAGGTAGAACGCTTGAACCTCCGCGCCCACCCGGCCTATTCGAACCGATGTTCCCAGGGAGCCGGTTGGCGCCACCGATCGCACTCGGGGGCCTGATATTACCAACATTGGCTGGAAGTTGAGTCGGACGCAGACCACCCTTCCCGCCGTTAAAGCGGTTGGCCACATCGCGATTGGGGTAGGGGACGTTCCCGCGATAACGCGAGTTGTGATTCCAGCCTGCCACTCCATTCCCGCGATACGCGTTGCCCCAATTCCCCCGGTTCACGAAGTTGTTTCCGTTATGGGTGAAGAAGTTATTGTTCACATATAAAGAGGGGCGTGCGCCCCAATTGCAGCCCCAGCCCCACCCCCAGCCTCCTCCACAGCAGCCATTGAAGATTGCTCCGACCGCGACTCCAAGACCGAAAGAAATCGCACCGGCCGCCACGGCCCCTCCCGCCGGGTAGTACGTGGAGGGATACGGGTAATACTCAGGTGCCGGCCCGTATACGGCGGCCGGCTCATAAGTAGGTACATAGATCACCTGCGGATCGGCCGACTGGATCGTGATGGTAGGTTGTCCCTCCACCGTGGTACTCTGTACCTGCTGTTGAGCGTTGGATTGAAGCTTCCCGGATTCCTGGGCCTTCCTTCGCATACGCTGCGCGGCCGCCATCACGTCCGCCTGCTGCGCCAGGAAAGCATTGCCTATCGCCGTGGTCCATTCCAGATTTTGATCCAACATCTGAAGGACCGAGGGAAAGGCTACCAGGGCCTGAATGCTGGGGTCCCAGTCCTGCTTGCCAGCCGCCTGCACCAGATCCTTGCCAGTGAGATTGCTGTTCTGCTTCACCCACCGCGCGGCTGTCACAATTTGCAAGGGGTATGTCGAAGCCGCCAGAACTTGAGCCAGGAGTGCATCCGGATACAGCGCTATTGGAGCTATGAGACTGTCCAACTGCTCCGAAGTCATGAACTTCTCTTGTTTCGCCGACGTCGGATTCGGTTGCGTTGACTGCCCATACAACGGCAAGTCTCCCTGCGCAATGGCGATCGTGCACATGATCGCAACCCAGCGGAAATACAAGCGATCGAGACGCCAAGTCATGGGTTCTTACTCCTTTCCCTCGTTAAGCGTTCGTACGCTGATAGTAAGATCCCCGGTGGATTGCTTGGGTGTAGAAGTGTGGGTTAAGGCGAAACCTCGATCCGGTTCCCACCGGAGGTATCGCGTAAGTGCACGACGTCCAGCGACCAAACGGACGAGGGCATGCACTCGTCGTCAGTTCCGCGCGGACATTCGCGCGCGTACTCAAGGACTATTGAGGTGCTGCGCTTCCGAGCGCGAACATAACGCAGTGCCCGGTCAGACATTCCTGCTCGTTTCCGGATCGAGCAACTGCCACATGGGCGGCTCCAATGTCAGAAATTTAACATCCACTGAAGCATTGGCGACCAACCCTTAAAGCCGGAGTCGTATGGAGTAAGGATCGACGTAACCGGAGAATTGAAGATTCGCAGACCCTCCGCAACCACATAGACACGATGGCTCCCGAGGGGATACCATTTGATGCCGGGAGCGTACTCATAGGAATTGCGGAATTGGCCGAAGACGACCGACGTGCGCCCATACAGTTCCCACTTCTTCGGAATCACAAACATGGCCGCGTTGAACTCGAAGCCGTGGTCGAACGTCTCGCTGAGGGGCAGTGGGCCATCGGCCCGGAAGTTATTCAGCCATCGAAAGAAGTATTGGCCATTGACGGATAGGCCACGCCATTTCACGCCGCCGTCGGCGGCCAGCATGCGGTAGGTGGCATCACTCACGGTTACACCAGGCGCAAACGCTCCCGTAGCAAAGGTGTTCACGCCATCGGAGTTATATAGCCCAGTGTTCTCCGGATTGCCCTCGGCGAGATTCTCAAATCGGTTTTCCTTTGATTTTGTAAAGCTGGTTCCAAATCGAACCACAGGCTTTTTGAGACCTTGGTAGTCGTCGAACATTTCGCGTGCCCGCGTGCAGGCGATTCCGTATGGCCCAAGCGGCTCCCACCCTCCGCTCGGGCTGGATAAAGTATGGGAACGATCCGGTCAAGGTACGGCTACCCGGCGCCCCCCAGTAGCTGAATAAAGGTTAATGGCCTTGTTGAATTTCCAGGACACGAACCCGCCGACGACGACTGCCGCGGAGGTGTTGGACGCCCAGACGATCAGGTTGTAATTCAGCCGCTTGTCGAAGATGTAGCCGGTGAACTGGAACATGTTGCGATTGAGGCTGAAATCATTGCGCCTCGTAACTGGTTGGACGGCGCCCAGGTGATCGGTGTAGCTGCTGTTGCCGAGTTGCGAGTTGGTATATCTGAGCTGGCTAATGTCCCAGAACCTCAATAGAGTCGGAGTCCTGGCATCTTCCGGCGTTTTCACCAAAACGATACTGTCTTCGTAGGGATCCTTCGCAGCAATGTTTCGATCTGCGGATGGCGGCGTTGCCGGCGCTACGGGTTTCGGCGGCACTACCGCCTGGGCTGCCGGTACGGGCTCGGGCTGGCGTGCAGGAGGCGATGGCTGTGAGATCATGGCAGTCTTTCCGTCAAATTTCCGCTGCAACTCGTCCATCAACCGCAGGATCGCCCTTTGCTGCTCTTCGAGTTCTCGAAGCTGTTCCCGGATCACGCCATTCTCGGCCCCCATCTCGGTGACTTCGCTCTCCAAGCTGGTTGGCCGGGATTCCGGAGCCTGTGCGCGCGCGGAACTCACGAACAGCGCCAGCGACGCCAATGCTGCAGTGGCTGAAGATTTACCTGACAGGATGCCCATGCACATAAACTGTTCCTTTTTGGGCAGGCTGAAGTGCAATGGGATCACTACAGATTGCCGCGTTCGGCTCGTTCGCCGCCGCTACGCCGGCGCCGTTACGGAGGAGTCCCTGCGTAGTCGCCGCGACCGGCGCCGGCGTGGCGTTGAACGAGATTGCAACGCGGGGTGTCTGTCCCGCGTACGGGTGAACCCAGTGATAGAGCCAGCTCGGGAATACCACAATTAGTCCCGCTTGCGGCCGAACCCGAAAAGGCTCTCCGTATGGATCGCCCGGCGCAGTCACGGCGTCTACCCCCGCCCGAGGGTCGAGAAACTCCAAAATTCCGCTGAGCGGCTGCTCCGGGCTTTCGATTCCAGGATCCACATAATACACTCCGGACCATGCGCTGTCCGGATGAGAGTGCGGTGCGTGGTACGCCCCCGCGCGGCACAGAGTCGCCCACGCGGAAACAGAGAGTGCACCCTGGAACGTATTCGCTCCCGCGCTGGCGTCGATCATCCGCCGCAAGCTCCAACTGAACCACGGAGTCAGTGCCGCCACCGCCGGATCCTGGCGGGTTAGAAAATCGGGACGCGAGTGCCATCCGCCGATGTTGCTACGGCCCAGGCTCATGTACTCCGCCTCCTCCGCCAGGATGAGCGCCTGCAAGTCCCGATTCATCGCGCCGGCATCTGGTATTCGGAAACGACCAATGAGAGTGGGAAATGCCTGCGTAACTTCGAGTTCCATCGAGACGAGCCTCACTCAGCACAGAGTTACAGATTGGGCGAGTCCCGCCTGGCTCGTTTCCTTGTACTTACTGTTCATGTCTTTGGCGGTCTCGGCCATGGCAGTGATCGTGGCATCCAGATCGATCCGGTGTCTCGACTCAATTTCGTTACTCGCAATGGCCCACGCAGTCCAGGCCTTCACAGCGCCGAATGCGCATCGCTCGATGCAAGGGACCTGTACGTATCCTGCCACCGGGTCGCACGTCATGCCCAAATGGTGCTCCAACGCCGATTCCGCAGCATTCTCGATCACTCGGGGGCTCGCGTCGTATGCGGCGGCAGTCAATGCAGCAGCCATCGCCGACGCCACGCCGATCTCTGCCTGGCAGCCGCCCTCGGCGGCGGAGAGAGTCGCATTGTGCTTGCACAGGTATCCGATTGCGGCTGCGGCAAGCATGCCTTGACGGATCTTGTCCGGCGTAAGCTTGCGGCCGCCTTCGCCCAAGGCGTAGACCAAAGCTGGAAGAACTCCGGCCGAACCTCCGGTAGGCGCAGTGACCACGAGGTGGCCCCGCGCGTTTTCCTCCGACCCCGCCAGCGCATATGCCGACAGGATCCCGATTCCGCGGTCCGACTGGAACTGGTCATCCTGGGCACGCTTGTAGACCGTAGCGGCTTTCGATTGCAGCTTGATCGGCCCCGGCAAGACGCTTCCGTCCGGCGCATCTAGCCCCGACTTCACAATAGCCACCATTGCGCCGGTGATCTTATCGATGAAGGCATAGACTTCGTCCTGGCTCCTGCCCGGGATGGTCATCTCGTTTGCCAGAATTACATCGGCAATCGACAGGTTGTTTTGCTCTGCGTGTTGGCGCAGCTCCTTCATTGTTGCGAATGGGTATTTCGGCGCGTTTTTCTTGGGAGGCTTATATCCCTTCCACTCTATAAATCCACCGCCGACGGAGTAATACTCCTGCTCGAGGATCGGGGTGTTCCCGGCCATCAGCTTGACCGTCATGGTGTTGGGATGGGGGAAATTGCCCTCGGTAGCATCAAAAATGACGTCTTTGAGCGTCGCGTCGACGGTCTTAGGTCCGAGCTTCACAGGGAACGACTGATCCGGCTGATCGCGCAAGCTATCGAGAAAGGCTGGGTCGACGGTTGCGGGCTCTTTTCCGACCAATCCAGCGAGCGACGCGCGCTCCGTCCCATGACCTTTGCCGGTAGCGCTGAGGCTGCCAAACAGGTGAACCTCGAACGCCGTTGCTTTGGCGAGTTGGTCCGCGGGCAGCTTCGTGCAGCGCTGGTAGAAATCATAGGTGATGCGCATCGGTCCGATGGTGTGCGAGCTCGATGGGCCTGGCCCCACTTTGTAGAACTCGTCCAGGAGCGTCAAGACGGGGCCTTTCGACTCCTTCACCACATACAGGGAAGGTGAAAGCGGCACCGGCGACGGCGTTGCCGCCAACCTGTCCGCGCGCTGTTGGGCCGACACGGGACGGTCCAGAATGACTGCCGTCGCGCCGATCAGGGCGCTTCGCATCAAAAAGGCTCGCCTATCGACGCCGTCGGGCACTTTCTGAGAGGCCATCTCATCGACAGACCCAAGCGGATCGTTAGGGTCGATTTCAGCTAGCCGGTCAACCGGCTTACGACGATCATCAGACATTGTGTTCTCCTTTAGTTTTCGACCCGTATCAAACGGGCTACTTCCTGGCAGTAGGGGCAATCTCAATGTTTCCCGGCCCCACCAGGCTGGCGACTACTACTGTCGTCCTGGTCGCCCGCGGATCCTTGAAGTAATAGTTGCCGCCGGGCTTGGTCCCGGGCGGCGAAATGATCTTCCTGCCCGCGCCGAATACTGCCACGGCGCAGACAACAACCAGCAATCCAATTATTGAGGAGGATACTTGTTGATGTAGTAGGTCATACTAGCCTGGATCCTGGGTGCAACCCACTTGAAATCGTCTTTGCGTTCGAGTGACCCGTAGATATACTCTGCACCAAAAAGAAAACGAACTGTCGGCTGTACGATAAGGTTCACGGTGGCGTAGTTGCTGACGTGGTAAGTAAATCCCGGGTCAGCGGCCGGACTATTGATCCTCAGATACCCATAACTAACCGTGCTACGGAGCACCTTGGTCCAATTGTGCGTGTACCCGAACTGTCCCGAACCGGTTGGTGTGGCAACCAGGTGTCCCTCCGCATTGAAGCCCACATCCGTTCCCAGACCGAAGTTGTCGTTATAGTAATTCGAGATTCCTTTTCCAAAAACCAGTTGAAAGACCATGCTGTCTTTTTTGAAGAAAGGAAGGCCCCATGCTCCGGAAAGTGATTCGCCGAATGCACCTGTGTGCCGTGACAGATTGAACGCCTGTTCGTTAGGCACCATGCCGCCGACATTCCGAAAGAGAGTAGCCGCATGAATGTGGCCGTGTTTGTTTTCGTAGCGATAGAAGCCGATCAGATCCGGAAACTTCGAGGTGCCGATCGGCACACCAAGCTGCGTGCTGAACGGAACATCCGTGCCGGATTTCTCAATGGAGACACCGATGGAATGGTGTTTGTTAATCGGTTGTGTGTAGCGGAACTGAGGAAAGCGCGCCGCGATCATGCCGGGCGGACCTTCAAACTCCAGCGTGTCAGGGAATGCATCTGGATCGGAAAAGGCACTCCACGCCTGACCGGCCAGAAAATTCTTGTACTGCCCATAAAACTGCCGCAGCCGTATCGAGTTCCGGTCGTAATTGCTCAAGAAGTCAAACTCGAAATAGACCTTTACTTCATTTCCGCTGTTATCCAAGTTTCCTTGGCGGGTTTCCCACGTGAATCGGGTCGGGCGCATGGAGACCGTCGCGTTTTGTGAACGGGGCGTGGTCGACGATGGAAAGCTGGATGGAACATATGCGCCGTAATAGGTTCCCGCGTAGTTCAGGTCGTATAGCAGGTCTGTTTTTACGAAACCGCCGAACTTCATGTAAGTGCTGGTACCTGGAAGGTGAAAGAATCCGCGCAATTCCGGATCCAGCGGCTCGTTATCGATTCGGGGCGCGCCTACCTCGTTCTCGCCTGCGGTTTGTCTGGTGCGAGTCTCGGTGCCATAGTAATCCACCGGCGAATGTACTATTGGAACTTCGGACGTCCGGGGAGCAGCCCTCGCAGGTGGCTTAGCACTGGGGGGCTTCTGTGCTTGTTCCATGGCAGCGATTTGGGCCTTCATCTCAGCTATCGTTTTTTGCGTGGATTCCTCGAATTGCAGAAGTTTATTCTGCAGATCCTGGAGATTCGATGTCTGGGCAAGAGCTGGCCCGGCAGCTAGCATGCACGTAAGCGCCAAGTGCCATTTTTTTGTGCCGATCACTCCCACCTCCTACCCAATCACCGACGCCAAACGCTGATTTCCAGACTCAAGAAATTTGCCGCTGATGTCTTGGCGATGTCGCATACATCTGACCGAGACTGGTGTCAGGAGGGAAACACAGCACTGTCGCTTGAGACCAGCGGAACATGTCTTACATTCGGCATCGATCCCGGGTCTCTCTCGGCTCTTGGTGTTTGTGCTTGTGCTCGCCGCGTCGGCGTCGCGTCGACGTGGTATAGGGCAGTGGCTACTCTTACACTGTGGAACGCCCCTCTGGTCGCCTTTCGCGGGTGGCTGGCAAAGCAGCACCTTCTTCTCATATGAGACACCAGCGGCAACGGAGGGGCGTTCACTTTGACTGGACGAACATCGCGTGACCTCCGTTGCAGCCGAGGGGTTTCTTGGGGTCCGGGTCTAAGGGCTAGTAAGATTTGACCAGTTGTGGTCGAAAACACAGCCTCAATCACCCGACCCGCGATCCACACGAAGGTTGAACGCCTTAGACATCTTGAACAGCGATTGGCCCGAGAATCGCGTGCGAAGATTCCCACCTTAACGCTTTAGTCGCCGACTGCGACAGCAACACCTTGGTCATGTGGCCGTGGAGCCCGTGAACACCCGAGGAAAGCCGTTCGGTGAACCCCAAAAAAAGATCCTCTCCGCTGAGGAGACCATCCACATACCCGTTCTCCTAGAGCCACCACATCTGAAGGTGGGAAATCGTTGCTGGGAGGATCGGAGGATTGATGACTGCCTTTTTGGGCCTATTGGTTCTGTCGTGCATCGGGGACGTGGCGCCCGAGCTTCAAGCCGTGTACTGCCAGGCCGTTAATGCCTGGGCACCATACCGGGCAGAGGTCCACAAAGTGAAGTGGTGTGAGCCGGGAGAATGCTCGGGGATGGGTGGCGGGATGTTTCATTCCGATTCCCGGGTGATTTCGATTGATCCAGATTGGCCGTTCACGAGGGAAGGGCTGCTATTGACCGTTGAGCATGAGTATGGGCATGCGCTCGGGCTGGAACATCGTTGGGGGAACTCCATCATGAAGCCGGGTTGGGATCCGCCATTTGCGCCGGGGCCGACCGAAGAGGACTTCAGCGAATTGAGCAGAAAGTACAACGTCGGCGCAATCCAACCTTCGTGGCAGAGTCCCGGCCGCGAACATTCGATTGGTGCGGCTGGCGGTCCGGTTGGGCGCGGGGTCGAATTTCTGCAGCGATGCAAGGGGACAGAATCTATTCTGCCGTAGTAGTAATGAGGTGCCGCACTGCCGCCAGTCACAAAGGAGCTTCGCTTGAACCATAACCGACGGTCCTTTCTCAAATTTCTGGCTGGTAGCCCTTACGTCGCCGCTTTCGGCGGAATCCGCGCATTCGCGCAGCGGGCGCCTGAGATCGCGGAGGTTATAGCCAATTCGAAAGAGGCCTTCAACGTCATGGATTTTGAAGAAGCGGCGCGCCGCAAGGTCCCGCCGGCCCACTGGGCGCACATGGCGAGCGGAGTGGACGACGACGCTACCCTCCACGCCAACCGCGAAGGATTCAAGCACGTCCAGTTACGCCCACGACGGCTCCGCGACGCGACCAAGGTCGATATGCGGACGGACCTGTTTGGCGCGGTATACGACAGCCCCATCTTTACCTGCCCTACGTCGGGCGAGAAAGGTTTTCATCCGGATGGGGAACTCGCAGTAGCGCGCGCCACCAAGGCGCGAGGAACGATGCAGATGCTCTCAACCTCCACCACGACCGGAGTAGAGGATGTGAACTCCGCGCACGGCCGGCCGGTGTGGTACCAGCTCTACGCTCCCACCGCGTGGGAGGCATGCGAAAAACTTGTCCGGCGAGTCGAAGCGGCCGGGTGTCCGGTGATCGCCCTCACCGTCGATAACACAACGGGCCGAAATAGTGAAACCTACCTGCGCGCCCTCCCGAAAGACCTTCGGGAGTGCCTCGCGTGTCACGAAGGTGGTCTGGGCCCGACGGTCAAAGGACGGAAGATGTACGACGGGATCAACATGACGGGTGTCGCCATGCAGAATCCGAGCATGACCTGGGAATTTGTCGACCGATTGCGAAAAGCGACCTCGTTAAAGATTCTGATCAAAGGCATCGATACCCGCGAGGATGCGCGCCTCGCTGTCGAGCATGGCATGGACGGTATTTTGGTTTCCAATCACGGAGGCAGGGCCACGGAAACCGGACGATCGACTATCGAGGCTCTTCCCGAAGTCGTAAACGAGGTAGGCGGTCGAATTCCGGTGTTCTTGGACGGCGGCATTCGCCGGGGAACGGACGTGTTCAAGGCGCTCGCTCTCGGAGCCAGGGCAGTGGGGATCGGACGCCCGTTTCTGTGGGGATTGGGCGCGTTCGGGCAAGCCGGCGTCGAACGGGTGCTCGAAATCCTTCAGGGCGAGCTGACGCTTGTGATGGGAAACTGCGGCACGCAGACAATCGGAGCAATTGAGCGCTCCTACGTTGCAACACCGGACTGGCGCCTCTGAGTTGCGAAGTGACCGTCTGCGGACATATTCACAGCATGGCGCGATTTGGCTCCTCCCCTCCCAGACCACCCTACATGCAGGCCCGCATAAGGCGGCTATGTGACTTGAGCCGATGAGGCAAAGCCCTCTGACGGTAAGACAAAACGAACTCCCAGGTCCTTTTCGGGGCTTTACCCTATCGACTACTGCTGTGAGATCAAACGGCGGCCGGCGCTGTTCTAATGGCGGCACTTCGAACCCGAGGTCATCCCTTTCCTATCGGGACACATCCGAACCAGTGAGAGGCGTGAGCGATATGGGAGCCCTCGATGCCAAAAAGGTCCGGGCGCCTTCCTAACAGTCAGGAAGACGCCCGTGTAAGGACACATGAGAAATAATGTCGGAACGACTTACCGCGCGCCGCCGAACGTGAAATTGACACCGGCTGAGTAACGCCAGTTATTTCTCTCCTTGTCTCGGGTCGGTATCAAGCTGTCAGGATCGATCCTGAAGTAATCAAATGCTAGCGGACGTACCTGCATATGTTTGCTGACCTTCCAATCCAGACCGCCACCGATCAACATCGCGAACGAGCGCCTGGACGCCACGAGCCGGGCCGAGACCAGGTTGCCGGTAACGGAAATTGAAGGGTCCACGGCGATCAAAGGGTTAACCTCGGGCACTGCTAAAATCTGGGTACTGGCCGTCGAATAGGCGCCGCCGAAGAGGGCCTGCACGTACGGCTGAAATTTGGAGTGCTGATTGAACTTATAGCGCGGGCCGACGACCAAGTGTGCGACCGTCGTATCGATATCAGTGTGGTTGAATGCGCCAAAGTTTACTGCCCCTCCATCGAAGGCAACGCCAAACCCTTTGCCAAAGTTATAGACAAACTGGGCGCTGCCACCGTTAGCATCGCGCGATGGGATAATGTCCGCGTCGGCACTAAATCGAACAAAGCTGTAACCGAGGAACACTTCCGTTTTAGGGATATCCGTGGCTCCCGCGATGAAAGCGAAACAGAGAGAGGTCGCAATGACCGTAATAATCTTCTTCATTGAACTAATTTTCCCCTTCGAATTTGGACTTCTTGAATAACTCAGGCCGACTCCGCCGCTTGTTTGGGGGTGCCCTGACCTCCCGACGGGAAGACGACTTAACCTCACTGCTCCCACTGATGAAGGCTTGATCCGGGAGAGCTATTTTTTTGGTTAGTGTTGCAAAAACTCGGTGAACGAATCTCTGACTACACCACCATTCTGGCGACTGGATGCAACATTACGCCCCGAGCTGAACACGAGATGTCGGCGCGAACTGAAACCGACCAACGGCTCCGACGGGAAGCAACACTCCACCTGACGTAAAACGTAGATCACGCGCTCGATCGTGGAAGTCTAAATCTCGGGGTTAAATGAATGGCGAGATATAGCGCGGGGGTGCCATCCAGTACATCATCGATATTATGACCAAGACCTGTTTTATGGAGAGGCGTTGCGACCCGGACCCCAGAGCAAGCATTCACCACGCGTCGATGACAGATCGGATCTTCTGGCGGTTGCTAAAAACCGTCGTTCGTTCCTCCCGCCCCCACAAACCCCGCTGGCCGAAGAACTACAGAACAATCAACAGGAGGTACCATCCAATGCTCCGACTAAAACCAGCCACTCCCTACCGCTGCTTGCGAAACTGCGGCAAATGCTGCATTGGAAAAAGAGACAATCCGCAACATTGGAACCCCTGTGCCGCAGCATCGAATTGCTCCAGATTCCACCACAAGAATGAATGCCGGGATACGGCGGCCATACACCGGTGGCGCGCACATTGGTGCAACGGAAGACCAGGTCAACATGGCAGGCACCGTGCCTGAGCGTATCGACAAGCACAGCGCCAAGATTGAGGAAATCGCCGGCACCGGTCAGCACGATTCCCTGGGAGGTTGACGAGGTCAGCATATTCTCATCGAAGGATGAGCCTGAAGCCGGCGGGAAGGTAATCGGGCGGTGAGTCTCCTTTCCGATGATGTTTGGAAGCCCCGGGGCCGACCAACGGGAGGCACGCGAGGCCTACAAACGTCCACTGGTTTTCCCTTCTTAGGAAGGTTTTGGTTTTGCACACCTGACCTGTAGATGCAGCCGATCGCCGACCAACGGGAGGCGCGCGTTGGGTGAGCGTCATGCGCTCTGGTCGCGGTGAAAGCTCTTCCAAAGGGCTCGCTTGGCGCGCTGCATGTCCAGGGCGGCCTCGGTATCGGACTGGGTTTGGGCGAAGCGATCCAGTTCTGCCAGCGTGGTGTGTGGCCGCAGGTAATTCTCGCAGCCCGATAGTTCGCGGAATAACTCGAACGGGGTGGCCCAGCGCAAGTAGACGCGGCGGCGCTTGCCATTGGCTTCGGTGATGACTTTGGGCACGGCGCAAGGACGATGGAAGTTGACGTACGGGTTCAGATGCTGCCGGTGAAATTGATCCATCGCCTGGGCATGTTGTGCGTCGATGTGGCCGTAGCCGATGTGCTTGCGAATGATGGCTCCATTCTTGGACTCCACCAAACCGTTGTCGCCGGAATGATGCGCTCGTGACTTGGTTTGTTCGATCAGTAGCTTGTCCAGCATGCGCGCGACGGTGTAGTTGATGAACTCGCTGCCGTTGTCGGAATGAAAGCCGCGAATCACGAAGGGAAACTGCCCCAGTAACGCTTCCAGCACCGGCATCAGCCAGAGTTCGGAGATTTGCGGGGCGGCGGCCACAATTTCCCACTGGGTCACCTGGTCGACGGCGTTGATGTGATACAGTCCTTTGCGTCCGTCCTGATCGCCTTGATGCACCGTGTCGATGCGCAGGTATCCGGGTGAGCCGTGCGGCTGTGGCTTGCGTCGTTCGCCGATGGCGATCGGCGTCGGCTTGGTGGGCTGGTAGCTGGCATTGCGTTTGCGGTAGCCTTGCGAGTTGCGCAACCGGTACAGGTGCGCCACCGAAATCGCCGCCAACCGCCGGTAAGCGGCCTGGCCGTATTCGGTGTATTCGCGCTCCAGGATGCGCCGGGTCGCCGGTCCGCTCAAGTTCCCATGCGCCTTGTCGAGGTAAGCCAATAGATCCACATCGGCTGTGGTGTAACGCGTCGCGAATCTGGCTCGTTGATAGGCCGCCGCTTTCACGCGACCGGTGTGGCCATAGGCCGCGATCAACCGCGTCACCTGCGCCCTGCTCAGCCCCGTCATCCGGGCGATGTAGCGCCGCACCAAGCCCTTGTCCGGCCGGGCCAGGCTGGCGTACTGGTGGCGCACCAGCGTCTTCTCCACCCAACCGTACACTTCCTCGCGTCGTTGCCCGGCAAACCGCACCTCGCCGCTGCCTGCCAGGAACGCCCGGATCTGCTCTAGGCTCCCCGCTTCTGAATCGTCCATGCTGATGATCAATACCCAGCATCCCGATCTTCCCCTTCAGGCTCATCTTGTATGAGAATCCGGTCCCGGCTCAGGCTCATCTTGCATGAGACAAGAGTGGTCCGCCTTACCGCCACGGCTTAAAATAAGGTGGACTTGGTGTCCCTTGAGGCAGTCGAATCCGGTCATGGTTTCTGCGCAACGGCGCCTCAACCCCCCTACTCGGCTCCCGCGCCCGACCCAGATAACGGCTGTACGGATTCGTGCTGCCTATCAGCCAGAGCACAACCACAAAATCGAACAACGTCCATGATTGCGTTCAGCAGGAGCACTGCCGGCTACAACCAGATCACTCTGCCGCTGACGAGGTCGTAGTACGCTGCCGCAACCTTCACCTTCCCCTGCTTCACCAATACTGAGACCACGGTGGACGATTCGCGCAACAGCGCGGCTTGAATCCGGGCGTTCGCCTTGGTGGCCGCTTCCAGATTATCGCCGGCCTGATCGACTGCCGGTTGAATATGGGGATACAGGGCGCTGATCTGTCCCGGGACTTCTTTGCCCTGGATCGTCGCTCTGACCGCGCCGCAACCGGCGTGTCCCATCACGAGCAGGGCCTTCGTGCCCAACACCGTCACGCCATATTCGAGACTGGCTACAACTTCGGGAGTGAGAACATTTCCGGCGATCCGTGTGACAAAGATGTGTCCGATGCTTTGATCAAAGACTAATTCCACCGGGACCCTGGAGTCCGCGCAGGAGAGCACAGCAGCGAACGGCTCCTGTTTTTCGACAGTTTTTTGCTTCAGAATCGCGAGGTCGTGCTCATGAGCAGTCATTCTGCCAGCAACAAAACGCTTGTTGCCCGCCATCAGCTCCGTCATGGCCGCATCGGGAGTGAGTGTACTCTGCGCGAAGACAGGCCTGGGAAAACTGAGCCTCGTTACCGCTCTCGCCACCCCGCCCACCCCGGCGCATGTAGCGGCCACCTGCAAGAAACATCGCCTCCCGGCGCGATCTGTGTCGCGGTCAGCGTTGTGTCTTTCCCGGAACGAACGAGTGGTTTTCAATGGGGCCTTGGCAGGGAAGATGTGCGGGCGCCGGGCAGAGGTTTAGATTATTTGAGCCGTTTGCGCTTACACGACCTGGAAGCTAGTTTACATTGACTCGTCGGGCGGCGGATAGTTTCCTCATGCGTAGCAAATCAGGACCTATTTCTGAACCATTCGAACGTCGCGCTGTCTATAGGCCGATGAGCGCGCGAGCGTCATTGAGTTGGTCGACGGCATATGGAGTTGGAAGCGAGGACCTTGTACGAAGCCGTGGGACTTGCGAACGATCGTCGTTCGCCGCTGAGCAAAAGGCGAACTAGTGGGCCGTCCCGGTGATTCCTTTAGCGGTGATCCGGCGTTTGGAATCGGTGTAGGTCCAGCGGATTGGTCGGGCATGCTGGGAGTAGGCGCGGATGTACTTCATCAGCTTGCGACGGAGATCAGCCACTGAGGTGAAGACGCCGCGAGCGATTACATCACGTTCGATCTTTGCAAACCAGATCTCCACCTGATTCAGCCATGAAGAGTAGGTCGGGGTGAAATGAAAGCGCACCTTCGGGTGAGCGGCGAGGAACTCGTCGACGGCCTGCGTTTTGTGTGCGGATAGATTGTCGAGCACAATATGAATCTCTCGCGCCCATTTGGCCTTGCCAATCAACTCCGCGAGAAATGCAATGAAATCGGCGCTGGCATGGCGCTTCGCCGTCTTGCCTTCCACTTGGCCGGTCTTAACGTTCAGCGCGGCGTAGAGCGATAGCGTGCCGTGGCGGTAATATTCGAAGCCGTGCCGCTCGGCTCTGCCAGGCGAAAGCGGTAACACCGGGTCCAGTCGGTCCAGAGCCTGAATGGCGGTCTTCTCGTCCACGCAGAACACGGCCGCGTGTTGCGGCGGGTTCAGATACAACCCGATGATGTCAGAGGCTTTGCTCTCGAACTCCGGATCGTTGCTGGCCATGTAGCGATCCAGTCGGTGGGGCCGCAACTGGGCCTGCGCCAACACTCTCTGCACGGTGGACTTGCTGATCCCCAGTTCCATGGCCAGTTTTCGGCACGTCCAATGAGTGCTGCCGTCAGATGGCTTTTGCTGCACACGGCGGATGATGCGAGCTTGAACTGCGGGTGTCGCGGTCCGTGGCTGGCTTCCCTGGTGCCGGCCCTGCAAACCGGCCATGCCGGCTCGCTCGAACCGACTCTTCCACTTCGCCACGGTCGGCGCGCTCGCTCCCAGTTTTCGTTCGATCTCTCGATAGCTCAGTCCGTCGACCAGGGCTAATATCAAACGCGCCCGAAACACATCGCCAGCGGGCAGTGCCCGCGACTGCGCCCACCGTTCCAGTTCTTCCCGTTGTTGGGAATCAACCTGCAGCAATCTTCGATTATCGGCCACGTCATTAAGACGCCGGGATCATGCTGTACGTTTCACTGGGACGGCCCACTAGTGGGCTGTCCCTGAGCTATCGCTACGATGCAGGAATCCGTTTTCGGACATCGGAGTATTTCCATTGGAATGGCTTGGCGGTCTTTGGTAGAGGCGGATGTAACGCATGATTTTGTGCTTGAGATCCGCCACTGAGGTGAAAATGCCACGGTCGATCACGCCCCGCTGCAGCTTGCTGAACCAACTCTCGACCTGATTGAGCCACGACGAATAGGTAGGTGTGAAGTGGAACCGCACGTTGGGGTGTTGCTGGAGGAACTGATTGACCTGCGCCGTGCGGTGCACCGAAAAGTTGTCGAGAATCACGTGCACCTCGCGTCGGCCGGTTTCGTAGCGACGAGTTCCTCCAGGAACGCACGAACTCCTGGCTGGTGTGGCGCGCCGCAGTCTGACCCAATAGTTGGCCAGTTTGCGGATTCAGCGCGGCATAGAGGGACAAGGTTTCGTGTCGATAGTATTCAACCATGCCTCTCGGCGCGGCCCGGCGAAAGCGGCAAGCGACGATCCAAGCCATCCAACGCTTGAATAGCATTCTTTTCGTCCACGCAGAAAACGGCGGCATAGCGCTCCAGCCGGTGCGGCTTCAGGTCCGCCTCCTTCCAGATGCGCGCGATCAGGTTCTCTGCCATCTTGCGGAGAGACCAATGTGTGGGACCATCGGGCGGCTCCTGCCGCGTCCGTTCCAGCACTTTGGCCCGCAACTGCGGTGTGAGCTTCTGTGGTGGCTGGCCGGGATGTACCGTCGCCACGGCCTCAGTGCTCGTACCGCTCGAGGAGTCTCTTCCCTTCTATTGCAGCGACGAGTTCTTTGCCGCCTGACCCCCAACGGGAGAGTATTTGGATTGCGCGAACGAAAGGGGCGTTCAGAGGATGAACACGATCCGGACTGAGAAATATAGACGGTTCCGGTGAACGGCGTGGGCGCAGAGGGGATGAAAACCGTGAAATGCCCCTCATTAAATCGCTCAATGATGAATGCAGGGACGAGAGGCCTGCTCGATCTCGGCCAGCGCCGGCTTCCACACTTGATCTTGATTCTCGCCGGACAGTCGCGAAGTAAGGCTTTGAAACAATACTTAGCCTGGGATCCTTCTGCAACAAGGACATGTCTAATCCCAGAGGAGGCGGCGTCGGCTCGGGTCTCGTTCGCCAGTCACTCCGTACGTAGAGAAGTGCGAAACTGCTCGGGCTCATTAATGCATGTGGAACCATGTGACGCGACAAACCGCGGCGTTCAAGAAACATTAAGACTAGTCCCACTGGATGAGGATCTCGATGCTGACCAACGATTGTTCATCTGCCTATTTTCATGAACTCTGGGTTCTCGGCTCCGAGTTCGGACTATCAGTGGCTTACGCTTGGCGTGTCGACTGAAGGCAGGCGCCTTGTCATTCTCAGCACGCGCACTGGTCTCGGACTGTAAGGTTAGGTCCAAGCCCTACTTTTCGTTTTCCTTTGCTTTTGGTTGCGTGACGGCTTCTCCGTGCGGCCCGCACCTCGTGTCATTGCAGAAACAAAGATCCAACCGGCAGTACTTGAAGCAGGAATCCGCATCCTGCTTTCCGATGGGGTTTCCATCTTCGTCCACCTCGCCGCCGTAGGTTGTAGGGTGTTCTAGAATGTCACAGGCCTCCGGCATCCGCCGCATGCACTCTTGTCGCTCTTTGGGCGTGCGAGATTCCCGGTCGCAGGTCTCTTCATGCGCCTCCTGCCGACGCGCAACCATCCGGGGGCAGTGACATTCGTGAGCGCCCCGTTGCGGCCCGCATTGTCCGGTGCTCTCATCCTCTTGACCGGTGACGATCGGGATCAGGAGCAGACCGCTTAGCAGAAAAGCACCCAGAGAACGTCTCATGCTGTTAATGGCGCGATGCATAAGACCCTTTCAATGGCCACGACAGTGGATTGGGGCGAAACGTTGTCTTTCCCGACATGCGGAATCGGATGATTGGCGGAGGCCGCCAGACCTAAACAATTCGATCGGTCCGGAATCGTCGGAGTAGCTAGAACAAAAAGTTCAGGCGCAATCGAGAAACGGTGTGGGTGCGCGCTGGCTTTCTCAAGGCGCTCAATTAGCCCCATTAGTCGTGTAATCCTGCGCCGGTATCCGGTTCTCACCATCTTTCCTAATGGAGAGAGCCTTATGGAGAGAGCCTTCGGTGCTCACGGCGCAGGGACTGGTCCGAACATCCAAAGGCATTGAAACCCATGCGAGTGTGGACCAAAGATTCCCTGGAGCATATCGTTGAGCAACGGATGCGTGGGGTCAAGTTCATCGCGGTATCAAACCGTGAACCATACATTCACCAATACGTGCATGGCCGGATTGAATGCGTAAAGCCGGCGAGTGGGTTGACCTCTGCAATTGACCCAATCATGCGCGCGTCGGGCGGCATTTGGATCGCCCACGGGAGCGGCACTGCGGATCGCCATGCGGTTGACGCGTTCGATCATGTGCTGGTTCCCCCGGAAAAGCCGGCATACAGCTTGCGCCGTGTGTGGATACCCGCCAATGTCGAGGCTGAATACTATTACGGACTCGCCAACGAAGGCCTTTGGCCACTGTGCCACATCGTTTTTCATCGTCCCCAGTTCCGTCGCAGGCAGTGGGAAAGTTACAGAACGGCAAACCAACTCTTTGCCGAAGCCGTTCTGGAGGAGGCGAGCGGTAAGCCTGCTTTTGTTTTTATACAGGACTACCATTTCGGGCTCTTGCCGGGAATCTTGAGGCGTGCAAACCCTGGACTGACGATCGCTCAGTTCTGGCATATACCGTGGCCGAACAGCGAGACTTTCCGCGCTTTTCCATGGAAACAGGAATTGTTGGAAGGCCTCTTGGGCAACGACCTGCTGGGCTTTCAGCTTCCGCATCACTGTGAGAATTTTCTCGACACTATTCAACGTAACCTGGGCGCTATTGTCGATCGCGGTCGCGCCCGTGTCACTCAAAAGGAACGCGTCACGACGGTTCGAGCTTTCCCCATCAGCATTGACTTCGAGCAGTATGAGCGAATGGGATCCAGCCCAGATATCCTGAAGGCTCAGGCGGCATGGAAGGCCCAAATCGGTTACATACCAGAGATTCTCGGGATTGGTATTGACCGAATCGATTACACGAAAGGAATTCCGGAACGTCTGCAGGCGCTCGATCTGTTGTTCACAGAGCATCCGGAGTACCAAGGAAAACTGTCCTTCGTGCAAGTAGGCGTTCCAAGCCGAACGGCGATTTCCGAATACCAACAGTTGAATGACAGTGTCGCCGAACAGGTCAACGCAATCAATCGAAAATGGGCGCGCGGCTCATGGAATCCGCTTGTCTTCATTCATCATCAGGTCGACCAAAAGGCCCTGATCGCCCTTTGCTCGATGGCAAACTTTTGCGTAGTCAGCTCCTTACACGACGGCATGAATCTGGTGGCGAAGGAGTTCGCGGCGAGCCGGATCGATCAGAAGGGTGTTCTTGTCTTGAGCGCGTTCGCGGGTGCCGCCCAGGAGCTTACGCCGGCCCTGATCGTGAACCCATTCGCGATTGAAGAGATAGCCGCGGCAATCCATGCAGCGATAACAATGCCGCTGGCGGAACAGCGGCGGCGGATGACGAGAATGCGGTCAGCCATTGCGGTGAACAATATTTACGCTTGGGCCGCAAGAATCGTCCTCGCGCTATCGACAACGAGAGCAGCCGCGAAAAAAGGAGCAGCCAGAAATGCCGCAAACCGGTCCGCTAACCTAGGGGCCGCATAGTGAAACACGCTGTCGCCTATCTGTCCGAGATCGACCGTCTGGTTCGGAGAGAGTACCGTCTAATGGTTGCCTCGGACTTCGACGGCACTTTGTGCGAAACCGCGGATTTTCCGCCTTGAGACCGTGCGGTTGCTTATCGGTTGCGAGCGGCTTATTCTAGCGGTAATTAGCAGTCGGGCGGTGAAGGACGTGGTGACGCGGCCGCCCCGTCCTGTGATCCTGACCGGTAACTACGGACTCGAGATTTTGTAGCCCCAACTTCCGAATCGAACACCTCGACCGCCGGCACGCCGCAATTGGCAAGTTTGCCCGCAAGTTCTGCACCAGGTGGCCACAGACTACCCCTGCTGACGCCTGTGCCGGATCCTCGCCGAGACCCAAAGGGCGCCAAACCGGCGCTGCCGTAAAACTGGCTATCGCTTGGCCAGCTTGAGGAGGGCACGGGCGAGTTCATTCACGGCGTGTTCTTCCACGCGGCGACTGGCTTCGCTGCGAGGCAGTGAGGCGAGGTCGAGGTGTACTAGTTCATGCACCACTGTAAACTCCATGTCATCCAGCATCTCCGAGAACGGGAGCCGGTAGTCATAGCTCGACAGGACCCCAATCGTTGCCTGTTTCGGTATTCGTATCCCAGTGAATGTTTCCTAGGGTTTTGGGCTCCAGAGCCCTTGGACGAACCAAGTTCACCTGAATGTGCCAGTCCGTAAGATTCATTCGTTCTTGCCAGAGCTGGAGCTTTGCTTGGACGAATGTCTGCGCCACACCTTCGCGTTCTTGCGGGGTGACAGGCCCGGCCGAGTCGGCTTTCGGCATAAGTCCAGCGCCAGATGCTAAACCCAGTGTTGATAAAGAAATGAAGAAATGGGCGGCTATTCTCAGAAGAGCGGAAGCCGCGAGGTTCCTGCGTAGCATTTATATTTACGAGGGTACCACGCTTCAGTACGATTTGATCCTTTTCAGCTACGGAATTTCACCCCTAGAATGCCTCGTGGCACCATATGCCAGGATGAGTCGGGAGCGAATGACTCGCGTGCAGTCGCGGACGCTCCGAAGCCACTAAAAGACCTTCATGGTCAATCAGTCCGGGAATGTTATGTGAAAAGAGGTGGTATAGTCGGCGAACCAGGCGATTTCCTTGGATAGCAGTTGTAGCGCTCCTGTGGTCGCAAATCGGTTCGAGGAGCTTGTTGTTTCGGATTCGTGTAGGCGTGCAGATAGAGAGAGTAGGTCACGTCGCCGCCGGCCGGATAATTTTCAGCCCTCCCCCGATCATTTGCATCTCACGTTTCGTGATGAAAGCGAGAAAGTGTCCGGTCACCGGCACCTGCACTGCGCTTCAAATGCGTCATTTCCGTTCTACCTCAAATAATCTGGAGAAATAGACTATGTGCGATTATTCGTTGCATGGATTGCCCAACCGTCTCGCGATTGAAGGGGAGCAACTGGTCAGCCACCGGTTTCCAACGCTTTCGATTGGACTCGCCTCGCCGCGCGATGTTATGGCGATTGAATACGTCCAACAGGAAGGCGACAGCCGCAGTTCCTGGTGGTCTGTGTTGAAGCGCTGCATCCCATCTCGAAGTAGAGCTAGAGCGGTGGTTCCGGCCGTCTGCATCCCTCCGGGAGCACGCTTACGGATGTATACTTCGCCCAGCCACTCGCTACGGCATATGGGTGTGCGTCCGATTGAAGAGGTGACCTTTGTCCAGGCGACTGCCACACCGTTCCAATACCGCGACGGGATCGAACTGAGGAACGGTTTGAGAGTCCTCCTTCAGGCTCTTCCGGAGGGCGTGCGGTTCGATGTGCTTTCCACGGATGCCGATAAAAGGGAATCGGGACCAGTGGTTTCAGAAGTGGAAAGGATTCTGGCGGACTTCGATCGGGAGGCCAGTACTCACCGGTCCCCGAAGTAGATTACCCTCGGACCCAGATCCGGTGGCGCATTCGCCAGCTGCTCAAAGAGATTCAGGGCTGCCCGTTCCGAGGGTGACCGAATAACTTCTGCTTCACGTCGGGCCAGAATTCCTTCACGATATTGGAGAAGGCGTCCGTGCCGAGTTGAATCGAGACTTTTCCCAGGTTGGCCCGTGCCGTTCGGTCGCTCGGGTAATAGGCGTTTGAGATCCCGACCGCGAGCGCGTTTCCGAGGACTTCTGAGACGTTGAAGCGCGATCCTCCTGAGTCGGTTCGCGTTACAAATATTCTTGACGCGGCATACCCCATTCGGCTCAAGAATTTTCCTTGGCCGCGTCGAAAATAGCGAGGATCTTCGCGTAGGAGACTCGGCATCGCACCCTCGGTCAACATGTTTCCGATGGTGAAGTCGGCATAGATCCTTCCTAGACGATTCCCATAACCAACGGCACCCTGCCCGAGTGACGGATTCCTGTTCAAGAGCTGGCCAAAGCCGGCATAGGCCGCGCCCACTGCGACTGTTCCCCAATCAAAAGAGTCCTGGGCAGCGATTACCATCTTCTGCTTGGCTGTGATGGCCTGGAACGGGGCTGATCCATTCACGGTTCGGTAATTAGGTATGATTCCGAAGGCCCGTTTTTCGGGCGTAGCAGGTTGGTTTGCCGGCTGGGATACCTGTCCGTGGACGGCAGGGAACACGCAGAAGAGCAAGGGGGCGAGGAGGCGAGAAATTCTACCTGCGAGACACCCCTCAAAGTGCACCACCATAGCCCAGTGGAACTCCGCCGTGTCTGGCCGCCGGACCGCTGACTGATCTAGGGTGTTGTGTGATGACATTGTGTCTCCCGGTGGCCAGAAGAAAGCTCCTATTCCGCCAGCTTCGGCCAACGTGTTCGAGATTCCGAGATTCCTGGTGGACCGGGACGACTCAACACTTCCAGTGACGAGAAGAGGGCAGATTTATCCTTTTTGTGAGTCGGCAGACGAAAGCAATCATCGTCACTATATCGAGGCGGAGAGCGTGGCGACAATTTTAGTCGTGGACGACAACCAACCTATTCGAACGATGCTCGCCGTGGTACTCGAGGGGGAGGGGCACACGGTGGTCACCGCCGAAAACGGCGCCCAAGCCTTTCACATTCTCCGTTCGCACGAAGACGAATTCGACCTTGTCGTCAGCGATGTCATGATGCCCGAAATCGATGGGCCGACATTGGCGACCAAGCTCTCGAAGGAGCAACCCACACTACCCGTGCTCTTGATATCTGGCGGCAGTGAAAACGTTGATTTTGACTCTTTCAAATCCTTCCAGTTCTTGGCAAAACCGTTCGACTTGACGACCTTCTTAGCCACTGTGCGCCGACTGTTGATAGGGCGGGCCGCTCCGCACGAATATTTTGCAACTGGCTTCGGTCCGCAGAGTCGATAGCTAGCGCGGGGAGATTATCCCAGGGAGATCCGGTGCCCGTTTTCACCTCCCTTCCCCTAGGCTCCCCGCAATCCACGAAGATCCTCCTCATCAACGCCGATGCCCGCCACGCGAAGCCCCACAAATTGGGTCCCGCATATATAACGCGCATCGATCTGAGCAGAAAGGGAAATGAATGGGACGAGCAACCGTCAGTTTCGCGGATATCTCGACTCTGATCTTGCCTGTGGCTATTTGGGCAATAGGTGTTTCTGGGCTGATGGGCGAAGACGCCAAGGTTTCTCTAGAGCCCAGGACTCCTTCACAGCGCTCTGCGTCGAGCAGTGTCGACCGAGTCGATCCCAGCTTCCGCGCTAGTGGCGATCTGGTTTTGATACCAGTAATGGTCACCGACAGTCAGGACCGGCTTGTGACCGGACTGGAGAAGGAGTATTTCAGACTGTTCGACAACAAGGCCGAACAGGCCATCACTCAGTTCGCCTCTGAGGATACTCCCGTCTCGGTGGGTATAGTTTTCGATTGTAGCGGCAGCATGGGAGCCAAACTGCAAAAATCGCGCACGGCGGTGGCCGAGTTTCTGAAGATTGCCAACCCAGAGGATGAGTTCGCGCTCGTAGTGTTCAGTGATACCGCGCAGCTCGCAGTCCCCTTGACCGACCGAAATGAGGAGATCCAGAACCGGCTTGCGTTCACGCAGTCGAAGGGCCAAACAGCTCTATTGGATGCCGTGTATCTGGCGATGCACGAAATGAAACACGCTCGAAAAAGCCGCAAGGCCCTGCTGATCATCTCTGATGGCGGAGACAATACCAGCCGTTACACCGCCGCCGAGATCAAAAGCATGGTGCGGGAGGCGGATATGCAGATCTATGCTATCGGTATTCTCGAGCCGTTGGCGCAACGATCGCGTACTCCTGAAGAACTTGCAGGCCCGGAACTACTCCACAATATCGCCCAGCAGAGCGGGGGACGGCTGTTCGAGGTGCAGGATCTTAACGAATTGCCCGACATCGCTGCCAAAATCGGGATGGCTCTTCGCAATCAATACTTGCTCGGCTATACTCCGGCGGCCGAAAAGAAAGATGGCAAGTATCATCGCATCGAAGTGAAAATGACACTGCCAAAGGGAATGCCCCCTTTGCGAGCTTCCTTCAGGTCCGGATATTTCGCAACGGAACCTTGAGCGAACGCCGGCCGCTACTGACTGTACCTGGTTCCGGTAAGGGTTGGTTTTATGCAAATTGGGCCGATCCTGATCCTTAGCATACTCTCGGCACTGCCCTTCTCTCCTGCCGATCAGGAGCCCGCTGCTGGGGACCAACCAACTTCAATCCGGCTGAATGTCAACCTTGTTCAGTTGCCCGCTACCGTTACTGACAGCAACGGTCATAGTGTCGCTGGCCTCTCGCTGCAGGCCTTCCGGTTGTTGGTTGATGGAGTCCCACAACCTATCACTGCCTTCCATGGTGAAGATGCACCCGTCACCGCCGGTATCGTCATTGATAACAGCGCGAGCATGGCTTCCAAACAAGCCGCGGTGATCGCTGGCGCCTTGGCATTTGCGCGCGGCAGCAACCAACTGGATCAAATGTTCGTTGTACATTTCAACACCAGCGCTCGGCTCGGTCTTCCTCCGGATGTCCCGTTTACCGGCGACATTGCCAAACTGGAGACCGCCATTTCACGCTTTGAACTCGGAGGAACGACGGCGCTGTACGATGCCCTTATCTTTGCGCAAGCCCAATTTCGCCAGGCGTTTTACATGCGGAGGGTTCTTTTGGTTATAACGGACGGCGCCGACAATTCCAGCCACGCGACTCTTTCCGACATCCTGAATACCATACAAAAGGGCGGCGTGGCCCTCTTCATGATCGGGCTTTTCGACGAGACGGACCGCGGCAACCCGCGAGTCCTCACTCAGCTTGCCGATAGCACCGGAGGGCGCGCAGTCTTCCCCGAGGCCGTGACCGATGCCACCAAGGTCTGTGAGGAGATCGCCCGTGAGATCCGTAGGCAGTATATCCTTGGTTTTGCGGGCGCCGAAGATGGGAAGTACCACCACGTCGAAGTGATGGCACAGGATGCAAAGTATGGCACGCTTCAGGTTCGCACGCGCCCGGGGTATTTCGCGCTAAAACCGTAATACATCGCTGACTTCGCCACACGGGTTCCGCGTGGGCCGCCTCAAAAATACAAGTTGAATGTCAGTCCAATTGCATTTACGTGGGGTGGGCTCGCGCGCCTGTCGTTCTGCCGAAGCATGTATGCTTCCACAACCAGGTGCGGGCCGGCCGGAACCTCCACACCAATTGCATACCGGTTGGTAGTCCACGCATGGTAGCGGGCATCATAGAAAACCTCGTCATATGCATAGGGTGTCAACATAAAGTGACCAATACTGAAATCGCGGTCGGCTCGGAGCCGGTTGCGGTACCTTTCCGAGAACGGCGAGCCGTGAACGAACCGGAAGTCTCCACGATTACGGTCAGCCAACATTACGCTTCCGGGCAGTGATAATCGTGATGTAACCTCGACAATCCCACGGTTTTCCGAGCTGCTGTCCGCATTCACAAGACTCGTGATGTGCTCATAGCCGGCTCGAAATGTGAGATACCTTTTCCGAAATACATCATTTTTCCAACGCAGCTCCCGCCTGAGCACCGGTCTCAGCGCAAAGTCAACGTAGTATGAGTAGCTCCCCTGACGGTAGCGGGTATTCTGATCCTGATTGAAGGAGTTTACCGACACCAGTCTCGTGGCCTCGCCCTGCTGGAGATAGAGGTCAAATTCGGGCCAGAATTCGTCTTGGGTGTTTTGGGCACCTGCCGGAAAGATGCATCCACTGACAGTGAAAAAGGTGAATACCAGCCTGCAACGGTCGAGCATTTTCCTGCTGAATCGAGAAATCCAATCAAGCCGGCCGGTCAATCACGAATGCTCTCCGGGCATGGAAGACAGGAACGTAATGTCCCCTGGGAAGGTCAATGATCACGTGATCCTGAGAGCCTTCATAAGCATAGTATTTCTTTAGTTTCGCCCGCAGCCGCCAAGCCTGACTGCGGACGATGGTATCGACCTTTGGATCGAAGTCCGGCTTTCGGCCGAAAACGAACACACCGATAATCGTCTCTTTGAGATAGTCACCTTCGCCCTCGAGCGTTGCCTTAACCACGAAGGCCAGCAACTGCATGAGCTTCGTGCAACCCTTCAAGGTGCGGCTGCTTCCGATTCGGTTGACCGCGGCCCAGATATCCCCGGGTGAAAGCCCATCAAGAGTCACATCGGTCACTGGGATATCCACGCTTCGAGCATTCCTTGCCACACTACTGCTCGATGCCCTGGTTAGAACGTCCGACCTATTTAGTGCCCTGATTTGGGTGGCTGATGGGGTTACGCGGGGCGCAATGGAGAGTCTTGGCAGTTGCGGCGGATCGTGTGCGTACCCGTGATGCTCCCGACCGCCTACTTCTGGTTCAAGCTGGCCTTCAGTTGACTGGCAACTCGGGCGGCAGCACGATCCAATTCATCAGGCGTGTGATCTTTGCCGTTAACGTAGGTGGACCACGCCACTAAACGGTTCCGGGGATCGACTAAAAAGACGGTCCCGCGATGCTTGCTGGGTTGAAGGACCCAACGGCCACGCGGCGCATCGTGACCGGAAAGTTGGGACGCGCTCCCCGTCGACGAAGGATACGTACGCGCCAGCCAGGCCCAGAACCCATCGTCGACAGTTTCGGTCAGAACGGCGTCAGCTTTGGTGGGTTCCAATACCACCCAAAGCACTCCTCCCCTCGTTAGCCGGTTCGCAAGATATTGATCCTGCCCATTTGCCATGCGAAGAATGAATACCGTGTGAAATCTTGGTGACAGTCGGACATCAGCGCCAAAGAGTGTCACCGAGATCAGCACGGCAACTGTCAGAAGTTTCTTCGCTCTCATGGAGTATTCTTCGATGGCTGCAGGCGCGGGCTCGTCGGCGCTTTTTCAGTAATTACCCATTAGGGCAGCCTGCAGTCACCGGTGGAGTTGCCTCAGGCATGATCGTCCAAACGTCCAGGTGGTTGCCAAAACGGATTTGGGGTGGCTGGCGAGAGAGGGCAGGCGACTAGACACCTGCAGCGTGAGCATGGATTTCGTTGCCTCTTCGTTCCCAGACGCTGCCGAGCACATGCCGCACCTCGCGCTCGTTGAAAGGCTTGGACAAGACATCGTAGGCGCCGAGATTCAGCACTTCCGCCCATAGGTATTCATCTGCCAACCTGGACGTCACGATCAGAATCGGAGGTTTTGGGCACTGGGTGATGTGATTGAATACGTCCTTCCACGTCCCGTCCGGTAATTGGCTTTCACAGATTACGATCACCGGGGCTCTCTCCCGAGTGAGATGAATGATCGCATCCGAGAATGTACTGGCAACCGAAATGTGCCAGGGGGCATCTTCCAGAATATGACGAAGCGTCTCGTGATCGTTGGCTGAGGGGCTGACTGAAAGAATCCCGGCCGGCCGTGGCGCCGCCGTTTCCCGGCTGGTTCTCTTGTTGAGTCTCGGCTTGGCCTTGTGGGCGAGACGGGCTCTGACAGATTTCAGTGTTGACATATACTCTCCTTTCCGCTCCGTTTTGATTCAGAATCCATTGTCGGCCAAGCCCAACCTTTGAATTGGTCTTTCTTGTCGCCCGATACACGGATACTGTGGTCCGGTACAGACTGGATGCGGCGGATCATTGCGGGATTTACTTTACTTCGTATACGTCACCCCAAGAAGTGAACCCGCCCCTTGCCGGAACCATCGTCGTAGACCAGGAGTCCTCGCTTTGCGGCTTTCGATAGTTGCCGCAAGTCCTGGAGCATGAAATGAAAACCTCGTTGACTCTGACAGGAATGAGTTTGCTGGTCGCTGCGGCCTTCGGGCAGCCCGTGCACGATACTTCACCCCTGGGAAACGCTCCACAAGGATCCGTGATTCGGGGCGAGGTTACATCGAAGGATCAGCGCCCCGGTTCGTTAACGGTGCAACTGTCGCCGAACGGTAATGCGATGGGCGAAAGGGCTGATGTGAATCCGGATGGGTCATTCGAATTCCGTCACGCGCCGCCGGGGATTTACGACCTGTCGGTTACCGATGCCAGAGGCGCTACCCTTTATGACGAGCGTGTATCTATCCGTAGTTCCAACGACTATCTTTCGATCCGCCTCCCCACTGTTCCAAAGGCCGCAAGTTCCGGCCAGGGAACTGTTTCCATTCGTCAATTGGAACATACCGTTCCTGCTGACGCCCAGAAGGCGTACAGCAGAGGCCAACGCGCCGCGTCAAAAGGCGATTCGCAGTATGCGATGGATCAGTTCCGCGCGGCGTTGAGCATTGATCCCGAGTTCGCCGATGCGTACAACGAATTGGGCGCTGTGCAAGCATCGCGCGGGAACCTGGCCGAGGCAGCCGGGCAGTTCCAGAAGGCCGTCGAACTGGTGCCCGATCACCGGCTGGCGCTACCCAATCTTTGTATCGTTCTCGCTAGTCTGCAGCGCTATGGAGAGGCTGAGCCCGTGGCAGTTCGTGCGTTAAGAATCGATCCCGCCAATACTAAGCTCCATTTCATTTTGGCGATCAGCTTAATCGCCGGGCAACAAGATCCCGACCGGGCATTGGATCACCTGCAAAGGGCCGCTGCAGAGATTCCCTCAGCCCATATGGTAGCAGCGGAGTTGCTGCTCAAGGCAGGCCGGCCCGCGGAGGCACGGAACCACTTAGAAGAGTACCTGCGGAGCGTTCCGGCCGACGATGTCCATCGTCCTGGTGTCCAAACTCTGCTAGACAAATTGCACGAATGAGGAGTGCTCGGAAGGACTACCAAAGGAAAATTCTGAATCCGCCAAAGACCGGTAACATCGATCCTACAGGATTTCCGTCGCGAATCTAACTATTAATTAATCTGGCGCGTAGTACCCGACTCGCCAGGAGGCATGAAGAAAAGGCAAGTCCGGTGGTGCAGCGACTCGCACTTGAACCCGCCGGTATTTTCCGTCTTTGGTCGAATTCGTAGGATAATATGCCAGCACGTACTGGTCTCGAAGCGCGGCAGTTAACTTGGCTATGGCATCCGGCAACTGGTTCAGGTTGTGTACCGGAAACAAGCGTCCCCCGGTCTCCTCCGCCAGATTGCTCAACAATTTCATGGCGCCCGCGGTGACCATGTGCCCCAAGATGCCGATAGCGTAGAGTGAAACATTGCTCTCACGCAAGAGCGTTCGGATTTCGCTCTGAGAGTAGCGGCTGTTGTTGTCGCCTCCGTCCGATAGCACTACGAGTGCTCTCCGGGGATTCCGTGCTTTTTTCATGCGGCTGAGGGATAGGTGTATGGCATCCAGGAGCGCCGTCCATCCTTTCGGTTGAATCGTCATGAGGGCACTCTCAATGTCATGGGCCTCAGGAGTGAACTCCGTCAGGACAGTCGGCTTGTCATTGAACTCGACTAGAAAATACTCATCTCCGGCCATAGAGGTCTTCATTAGCTGAGTGATCGCCTCCCGTGACTTGTCGAGTTTACTGTCCATGCTTTTGCTGGAATCAAATATGAGACCAACAGAAAGAGGAGCGTCCTGGCGAACCAGATGCGCGAGGGGTTGTTCCACGCCATCTTCCGAAATATGGAATGCCTGGGACGGCAATCCAAGTACTGGGTTACCTAGTTGATCTGTTACTGTGACTGGTATAAGTACTACATTAACATCCACGCGGATGTCGCTTTTAGGGGCTTTCGGATCCGACCGGCGGGGCACAATGGAAATCCGAGGCTCCTCGTGGTGGGGGTCCAGAATTTCTGGAGCCGATTGCGGTGCTCCATAAGCCATTAATGGTATTATGCTTACGATAGCTAGCCACGCTGCGGCTGGCCGTGGTTGACGCCCGAAAACACTAGGTACGTCGTTCGTTGTCCTGGACATTTTGGGAGGGACTCCTTTTTGGGGAGTCTTTTGAAATTATAGCGGAATGCCACACCCTACGAGCGGCGAGCCAACGACGCTGGGGATACCCAGTAAATGGCTGAAACTAAAATACTTATATGCCGACATCGCCGGCCAAGTCAATTTCATCCTCAGGTATTTTCCCTAGTGGTGTCCCGATTTGGCGAGTGATATCATCTGCACCTAAGTAGAACACCTGAGATGAGCACTAGCCAGAAAGTACTGGTCGTGGAGGACGACGAGGGCCTTCGGCGGGTCATGCAGGCCCAGTTAAGCAAAGAAGGCTATGAAACGATCACCGCGCCAGATGTTCAAACCGCTTTGCAAATCCTCGAAAAATCCCCTCAGCAACTCATCATCACCGATCTCAACCTGCCCGGCACTTCGGGCATTGAACTTTTGAAGAAAGTCCGGGTGGCCCACCCGGCAACAGCCGTAATCGTGATGACCGCTTTTGGAACAGTTCCGAGCGCCGTTGAGGCGATGAAATCGGGAGCATACGACTACATTCTCAAACCCGTATACCCGTATGAGCTAAAGGCCCTCGTCAGCCGCGCGTTGGAGCACGACCGGTTGATCGAAGAGGTTCAAGTTCTACGGACATCCCTGGACAAGAGATACGGATTCGAGCAGATTATCGGCTCTTCCTCTTCCCTTCTTGATGCGCTGGATGTGGCGATGCGCGTAGCTCCTACCGATGCCACAATTCTGATTCAGGGAGAAACGGGTACTGGAAAGGAACTCATTGCCAAAGCGATTCATCTCCACAGCGGCCGTCGCGACCGGCCATTTGCAACCATAAATTGCGCGGCGATCCCCAGGGAGCTTCTGGAATCGGAGTTGTTCGGATACTTGAAGGGCTCCTTCACTGGCGCCCTGACGCACAAGAAGGGCAAAGTCGAGATGGTTGAGGGTGGCACCCTGCTTCTCGATGAGATCGGGGAGATGCCACTGGATCTGCAGGTGCGCATTCTTCGTCTTATTCAAGAGAAAGAGATCGAGAAAGTAGGTGCAACGTCTCCCACGAAGGTAGATGTTCGAATCATGGCGGCCACGCACCGGGACTTGGCCTCAATGGTAAAGCAAGGCACCTTTCGAGAGGATTTGTACTATCGGCTGCTGGTCGTCCCCATCCGGATTCCAGCGCTTCGCGAGCGCCTTGAGGATATTGCCGAACTGCTAGAGTACTTCTTGTCTAGGGCTAAGCTCAAATATGTACGACCGGATCTCAGGCTGCCGCCCAAAATGCTGCCATATTTTACGAATTATAGCTGGCCAGGGAATGTGCGCCAGTTGGAACATGTGGTGGAACGCGTGGTCTTACTCTCCCGGACTTCTGAAATCACGCCGGAAGCACTACCGGAATTCTTGTTGCTCCAACGTCCTCCTGAAGCGATCGGAGCGCCGGATTTACCTGACGAAGGTGTCAGTTTGGGAAGTCTCGAACGAGACCTCATTCTTCGAGTATTGGCTAAATTCGCCGGCAACCAGACGCAAGCCGCTCACTATCTCGGCATCAGCCGCCGGACTCTCGCCTATCGTTTGAAAAAATACAGAATTTCTTCGGAGTTTTCAATAAAGGGCACAGCTTAAGATTTAGCGGGTTACCCCGACTATAGTGCCGTCAGCTGCACGCAAAATGTTCGTTTGCCGCATCGCTGCCAACTCAAAACGTACCCTTTCCCGTCACATTCTGGCTCGCGACACGTAACTTATTGAAACGTCTTGCCTCGAACCGTTCCTCAATCTTGGTGATAGGCGTGCGTTTTGAGCCGTATGTTTGGGATTATAGAAAACCAATGGGAAAGTCATTATACCAGTCACGCCGGCGTTGCATTATCCATTATCCCGGCGGATATCGAAGAGCCTAAACCGCATAATTCAGGACAGGAGGATTCAGAAACCGCTGGAAGTGCAACGTGTGAATTTCCGGCGGATGTAAACGAGCACGCAGTATCTACGGAAGAAACCGGGAACCCCATTTCGACCGATGAGGAATTGGTTGCGATGGCTCGGGGTGGCGATACCGGCGCATTCGGCGAACTGATTAAACGACACTATGGCGCCTGTCTGAAGCGGGCCACTTTCATGATCCGGAACCGCAGCGACGCCGAAGACGAGGTCCAGAATGCATGCTGGAAAGCATTCCAGCGCCTTGAACAATATCGGGGTGAGGGTACTTTTTCCGCATGGCTCGGAAGGATCGTGGAAAACCAGTGTCTTATGCGTATTCGCGAGGAACGGAAATCATATTTTCTGTACCTGGATGAAGCCTCTGACTCCAACGTTCGACTCGAACTCGTCTGCCCGGTGGCCAACCCGGAAGATGAGTTTGGCGAAGAGCAGGTGGTGAATCTGGTACGCCGGGAGATTTCATTGATTCCGCCACTACTGCGCAATGTTATGTTGCTCCGCGACGTCCAGCAGCTACCGATGCCAGAAGTTGCGTCACTGTTGGGACTGTCAGTCCCGGCCGCAAAGTCCCGGTTAATGCGCGCTCGTGGGGAGCTACGACGACGGGTCGCGAAGCACTGCGGGCCTAAAGGCTGCGCTACGCTAACCCAAAGATCCCAATACAAGCAGGCCGCCTACTGTCGGGCCAGCTAGATTTCGATGCTGATCACGAATCCCAGCAGCGCCACGAAACATTTCGTTGCAAGATCGAATGCTCGGCGATAGAATTAGTTAAGAAAAGGTAGTAAAGAGGATTTCAGCCCGCCCGGACTGATCGTTACTGCCGAGCCGACACTTGGCCTGACCAATTAGGATTATCGTATGGCAACTCGTCTTGGCCGATCCATCGCATTTTTTTGCCGCCCTGATGGAACTGTGTCCGAGATCCTACTGGATGAAGTTGGCCTGATTCCGCAATTAGCGCCGGGAGTCTCCTTCACGAGCTTAGTGGACTCGCGAAGTTTGGGACGGGCAATCGATTTTCTGCGAAGAGTAAAAGAAACCGGACGTGTTTTAGGAGAAAAGCTCTACATCGCAAACTCCCGCCACAGTCCTGCCGTATTTTTCTACGGCCTCCGGACTCTCGGCGGGATCGCGGTGTATGGCGATACGAAACGCCCCAAAATTGCCCACCATGGGAACGCCAAACTCCTGGCACTTACGGCGCACGATTTGCGGAACCCGATTGCTGGGATCCTAGCCGCGAGCCAATTTCTCCTCGAAGGTGCCCCCAGTCAGCTAAATGACGAGTCCAGACGCTTGCTGGAGTCCATCGAATCCTCAAGCCTCTTCCTGTTACGGTTGGTTGCCGATCTCTTGGAGTTCTCAGAAATGAGATCAGGTAAAGTCCGGTTCCATTTCGAGCCCACGGACATCGTCGCTCTGATCAATCAAACTATCGTGATGAATCGATTGCTAGCGAAAAGCCGGGGAATCCGAATTCTTGTGGTTAAAGACACAGAAATCCCATCAATAAAGGCCGACCCGGGACGAGTGAGTGAAGTCATCGATCATCTACTATTAAACGCTATCAAGTCCTCGCCGCTTGGAAGCATTATCGAAATCCGAGTTGGTCTTCGGCAGAATCTGACAACCATTTCCGTGCGAGATGAAGGACCGGGAATTCCCGCGGACGAACGCGAAAGCGTGTTTGAACCTTTTAGGAAGGACCCGAACCAGGAGGGATCCCGAGAGCGAGGGACCGGGCTGGGTCTCCCCATAGTGAAGCTGATTGTCGAGGGTCACGGGGGGCAGATCGAGGTCGAGAGTCAGATTGGCCATGGTTCGACGTTTACAATCCTCTTACCGATTTCGGGCAAGGCAAGCAAACCCAAAGAGCCGCGGCGGGGCGCTCCCTTAGTTGCATTAAAACGTTCCGCCGCTCAGAACCAGTGCGAGGCCTGACAGGTACAACCATCCGGTCTGCGAACTTTTTTCCGTCCCGTAGCAACCATAAGCCATCAATCTAGATAGGCGCCGGGTGCGACCCTTGGATGCTGCAGTGACCTTTTAGGGATTGCCGCTCAGCGCTCTGTCCCAGGACGCGCCTTCATGTCCGAAGAGCGCGGGTCTTGTACGAGCTGGCAGGCGAACTGCGATGGCACACCCCTCCGATTTGCAAGGTCGAGCGCCCGCAAAAACTGTCCGCAAAACCAAGAGCGTTCTGCAGATCGCCAGGCAGGTGTCGGCTACCATCGGAACGGAGTTCTTCCGCTCGATGGTCCAACATTTGTGCGAGGCACTGGCCGCGGATTGCGTGTACTTGGGAGAGTTCGTGGGCGGACCGCTTGAGCGGGTACGTACGCTGGCCGCCTGTGTGGACGGCCAAGCTGATCGCAATTTTGAATACCCGCTGGCAGGTAGCGCGGCAGCCGATATCGCCCTCGACAAGCCCTGCCTTTGCAGGACTGGCGCCCAGGAAAAATTCCCCGCCGACGAAATACTCCCCAAACTACATGCCGAGGCTCTGGTCGGCGTGCCTTTGTTGAACGCCGACCGGCAGGCCTTGGGAGTCCTCATGGCGGTCTACCGCCGGCCCATTCCCAGCTTCCGGATTCCGAAATCGATGCTCGATACCTTCGCACCGCGGGCCGCAGCGGAACTGAGCCGCAAGCAATCGGAAGAACAGTTGCGTGAGAGTGAACAGCGCCATCTGGCGTTTATCGCGGCGAACCCGGACGGGCTCTGGCGCATTGAGTTTGAAAATCCTATTCCGGTCAACCTGCCCGAGTCGGAGCAGGTCGATAGAATTCACCGTTCTGGTTACATAGCGGAGTGCAACGACTCTTTGGCACGATTTCTTGGATGCGACAAGGCTGGGGAACTGATCGGCTGTCGCGTCTATGACCTAGAGACGCTCCATTCCGATTTCAGCGTGCGCGAGGCCACCTTGGCCCTGGTGCGGGCCGGCTACCGGCCCACCACTGTGGAAACGCGGCCGCTGGACCGGAACAACAAACGCCACTATATGTTGCGCAGCCAGTGGGGAATTGTCGAAAACGGGTTGCTGCACCGCATATGGGGCACTACGCGCGACATTAGCGAACTCAGAAAATCCGAACTGGCGCTGAATGCCTCCGAGCAACGCATGGTGGACCTACTCGAGACCGTTCACCTGGTAGTTGTGATGCTGGACCTCAATGGTTCGATCGCGTTTTGCAACGACTATCTGCTGCAGCTCACTGGGTGGAAATCGACGGAGATCCTAGGCAAAAACTGGTTCGACTTAATGATTCCAGCGGATGAGCAGAATGCATTGCGGACGGCGTTCGAGTCCGCGAAAGAAGGCGCCTCGCCACCCGTCCACGTTGAAAGTACGCTATTGGGAGCCGACGGTCACCGTTGGTGGATCGCCTGGGATTGCGCGGTTTTGGGCGATTCGGAGGGAAAGATCGGCGCCGTGGTGAATGTCGGCCGGGATCTGACGGAATACAAGGAGCTCGAGTCTCAGTTTCGCCAAGCCCAAAAACTGGAAAGCATCGGAAGACTGGCGAGCGGCGTGGCTCACGATTTTAACAATTTACTGACCGTCATTCTTGGCTATAGCGGTGCTCTGCTTGCCAGGCGAGAGGCCACTGATCGTGACCATATTGCCCTTTCCGAGATCAAGAAGGCCGCCGAAAAAGGCGCGGACCTCGCCTATCAGTTGCTTGCGTTCAGCCGCCGGCAGGCGCTCCGTCCGACAGTGCTGAACCTGAATACGCTCGTCGTAGACGACCAGCGAATGCTGCGCCGGCTAATCGGTGAGAATATCGAGTTGGTAACGGACCTTGACCCGTTACTTGGACCCGTGCGCGCCGACGCCGGCCATATTCATCAAGTACTGTTGAACCTCGCCGTCAACGCACGGGACGCCATGCCACAAGGTGGCAAACTGATCATCTCATCATCAAATTTGACTATCAATGGACTAAAACTCCCGCTACTGCCATGGCTGACACCCGGGCCTTATGTCCAGTTGACTGTCGCCGACACCGGTGTGGGTATGAGCGCCGAAGTGCGCGCTCACCTGTTTGAACCGTTTTTTACCACAAAAGCGCCCGGTTTCGGGACTGGTTTGGGGCTCTCCACTGTGTATGGAATCGTACAGCAGAGCGACGGTTATATCACGGTCGAAACAGAACCGGGTAAGGGTTCGACGTTTTCTATCTTGCTCCCCAGAATCGAGCCGGCTCCTAGCCAGGAACCGTCTGCTAAACCGGCATTGAAGGGCGGAACTGAAACGATTCTGCTGGTGGAGGACCAGAATGAAGTACGGGTGCTGACAGCGAAGATTCTACGCGAACTGGGCTACAACGTTTGGGAGGCTGATGGCCCCGGCGAGGCCATGGAGCTTGCGAAGTATAGTAGCGCGCCTGTCGATCTGATTCTTACGGATGTGGTGATGCCCACCATGAGTGGTGTCGAATTGGCCAGCCGAGTGAAACAAGCCCACCATGAAATCAAGGTGTTGTTTATGTCCGGCTACGCCGCCCGGCTGCCACTCAGCGACGATCCGCTGCTCAGCGAAGCCTACATTCAAAAACCGTTCACACCCGAAGCCCTCGGTTGTAAAGTCCGCGAAATTCTGGATAGGGGTTAGTCGCAGAGATCCTGGGCTGTTTCGCGCAGATGCCTTGGGGCGTCATAGACCCGAACGGGCGGCTCTGAGTGTCCGCCCGCCGGATTGCGATTTGACTACTGGCCTTCGTGAGCCTTGATGGCTTCCTGGATTTTGGCTTTAATGGCATCCAGATTGAAAGAAGCCGGCGCCTGCATGGGTGGAAACTCGATGGCCGATTGCGCCAACTGGGCCACGGTTTTTTGCACGTTGACGAAGCGCCAGAATTCGCGCGAATAGAAATCCGGTCCGTAACTCATCGACGAATCGTTAAGGCTCTCGCCGCGTACGTTGGATGTGCGCTCAAAGGGATCTTGCCGGAGGTTCACGATCGTGGGCATGTCGGTGGAGATCTTCTCGCCGGGCCAGCCCCACGGCTGCTGGAGGAACTGGAACTTGAAATCATCGATGCGAATCGCGCCCAGAAGTGGCCCACTGAAGTACACCAGTTCATGCCGGGCGGATGGTCCTTTGCCCAGCAGGAGGTCCATCTGGTTGTAGCCGTCCAGGTGGTTCTTGTACAGGCGGCCGCAGAGGTTCACTCCCTTTAGGAGTTGATTGGTGATGTCGGAATTGCCGGCAGCAGCCATGAGCGTAGGAAACCAGTCGAGGCCCGAGAAAATACCGTTCGAGACGGTGCCGGGCTGAATGTGCCCGGGCCAGCGGATGAGCGCCGGCACCCGGAAACCACCTTCGAAGGAGGTGCCTTTGGAGGCCTTAAACGGCGTCATGCCGCCGTCCGGCCAAGTAAACACTTCGGCGCCGTTGTCCGTGGTAAAGATGACGATGGTATTGTCAGCCTCGCCGATGTCTTCCAGATGTTTGAGAAGCGAACCGACGTTGTCGTCCAATTGAGCCATGCCGGCCTCTTCCAGGTTGTAGTTGTCCTTGGAATTCATCATCGCCTGATACTTCGGCGAGAGGTAGGTGAAGATGTGCATGCGGGTGGTGTTGTGCCAGATGAAAAACGGTTTGCCGTCTTTCTTGGCCTTGTCCATGAAAGCGTTGGACTGGTCGACGAGGACTTCGTCAAAAGTTTCCATGTTGTACTTGGCGGGGCGGCCCACCTGCCAATTCTGCAGGCCGGTCATGTTTGGGAATGGCGCGAGGGGACCCTCATCGACAAGTTTCTGTTTCCCGACTCTACCCCAACGGGCCATTTCGCTGGCGTCATCCTGGTTGGCGGCCCAGCAGTGCACGAGATTGCGCGGCCCCGTTTTGTCTATCCAGTCCTGCGGATAATCGAACCAGTACGGGTCCGACATAGCGTTCAGATGGTACAGGTAGCCAAAGAACTCATCAAAGCCGTGGACGCACGGCAGGTACTTGTTTAAGTCACCGAGATGGTTTTTCCCGAACTGGCCAGTTTCGTAACCAAGCTCTTTGAGAGCGGTGGCGAGCGTGGCGGCCTGTTCCGGCAGTCCCACGTCCGCACCTGCCTGACCCACCGTGGTCAAACCCGTGCGGATCGGCAACTCGCCGGTGATGAAATTAGCGCGACCCGCCGTGCAGCTTGCCTCGGCGTAATAGTCCGTAAAGCGCATACCCTGCGACGCCAACTTGTCGAGGTTTGGCGTCTTCCCTGCCATAATGCCTTGGTGATAGGCGCCTAGGTTAAACCAACCCACGTCGTCGCCCATGATGACCAGAATGTTCGGCTTCTTCTGCGCAGCGGCCGGCGTCTCAATGAGCGTTAAGAGTGCCAGAGAAGCGATAACGCACGTTATAAGTCTGCAGAATCTCATGTCGGTTCCTAAGTGCTTTTGGGAAAATGTTAACCCTCGAGCCATCGCGCTGTCGAGAAGGATGCCGGCACGCGGCGACAAGCGTTTTTTTTCGTTCGGGGGAGTAACTCATTGGGTGAGATCCGGTGAAAAGATTTTCAACCGCGCTCGTTCCACCACATTGGGCTGTAACGAGAATGCGCGCCTGCTTAAGTGGGAGCTCTGCCTTGCGCACAGTTGTGGGCGCAGCTCTCGTACCGTTTCAGGCAGTCAATGCCATACCGATAAACCGCGTGCTACCTCGGCCCGGAGAAACACTCGGTACGGCTGAGGAGGTTGGCTTGCGGTCCACCAAAATACGTATTCTCGGCCGAAGTTTGGTCAGCGTCCCCAACCGACAGCGCGCGAATCTGACCCTGGAGAACCTCTCTTTTCGCGACAAGTTGTGGTTCCATCCCAGCCTGAGGTTACGTTTTGACACAACCGCCGGGCAAATACAGTCCATCCTGGAAGGTTAAGCGACCTTCTGATCCAACACCCGCGCGTGGCGCTCGACTCGGTCTACGTGCGATTCCTTCGGTTCGGCACATCCTCTCTCGATCTGGAAGTCTTCGCCTAACATCAAGGCGAGGGATTGGCGTCATTTCCTGGAGATCCAGGGGAAGCTGCTTCTTCACTCCATGGAAGCAGTCGAGGCAGCCGGCGCGCAGATCGCTCTGCAATCGCCAATTTATGTTGCATCAACGCCCGTCCCAAGCATGGCGCAACGAACGTTTATTGCGCCGGAACAGCCGTAACCTTCATCGTCAAAATAGGAGTACGTCCACGCAATGAATCCAAATCAGGAAGCCGTGCGGCTGCAGGCGGCTAGCGCAACCAACGTTCCCTGGAAAAAATGGGGACCGTATCTGAGCGAGCGGCAGTGGGGAACCGTTCGGGAGGACTATAGCCAGGACGGAAATGCCTGGGATTACTTCACCCACGATCATGCTCGTTCACGAGCCTATCGCTGGGGTGAGGACGGTCTGGCTGGTTTGAGCGATGACAAGCAGTTGCTTTGTTTTGCCCTCGCTCTTTGGAACGGCCGAGATTCCATTTTGAAGGAACGCCTGTTCGGCCTCACCAACACCGAAGGCAATCACGGTGAAGATGTCAAAGAATACTACTTCTACCTCGATAGTACGCCCACACATTCGTACATGAAATATCTGTACAAGTATCCTCAAGCGGCATTTCCATACGACGATCTGGTCCAGACCAATCGGCAACGCAGCCGTAAGGATCTGGAGTATGAGCTGCTGGATACCGGTGTTTTCAACCACGACCGCTACTTTGATGTGTTTGTGGAGTACGCCAAAAACACACCAGAGGATATCGTGATCCAGATCAGTGTATGCAATCGCGGGCCCGAGGCCGCCACGATTCATTTATTGCCGACTCTATGGTTCCGCAATACCTGGACACCATGGCCTGGCACGCCCCAAAATTTCCTGGGATCGCCTTTTTTCCACGGGATCGAAACCCCGTTTTTGAAGCAGATTCCGGGCACAAACGGCATGCGTGTCGTGGCCGCCACCTACGGAGGACTAGGCGAACGATTCCTGTACTGCGAGGGAGAAGTCCCGCTGCTGTTCACGGAGAACGAGACCAATAACGAGCGAATTTTTGGCATACCGAACACCGGTCAGTATTTTAAGGACGGCATCAACGACTATGTGTTGCACGAAAAGCAAGGAGCCATTAACTCGGAACAGACTGGGACGAAGGCCTCCGCGCACTATCAGGCCACAATCAATGCCGGGAAGACTGCCACCATTTGGCTTCGGCTCAGCGATCAGTCGCCTGACCAGCTGAGCGAACCGTTCGGGAAGCAGTTTCCGGCGATCATTCAGGCTCGGCGATCGGAGGCAGATGAGTACTACCGAAGCATCACCCCTGAAGGCAGTAGCGAGGACACGGCCAGAGTCATGCGACAGGCCTTGGCGGGCATGCTCTGGAGCAAGCAATACTTCGGCTTCGATGTGTGCAAGTGGCTCGAGGAGCACGGCGCCGGTCCGATGGTGCAGGGTGCCCGACCGATGCGGAACAGCGAATGGTTCCACATGGTGAACGAGAACATCATTTCGATGCCGGACAAGTGGGAATACCCGTGGTTCGCAGCCTGGGACCTGGCATTCCATGCCATCGCTCTCTCCACTGTGGATCTGGACTTTGCCAAGGAACAGCTCGACCTGTTGCTGCAGCGTTTCTTCCTACATCCGAGCGGCCAGATACCCGCATACGAATGGAACTTCAGCGACGTAAATCCGCCCGTGCATGCTTGGGCAACGCTTTTTCTTTACAGGACGGAGCAGGCTCGCCACGGTCAGGGTGACGTGGAGTTCCTGCGCCGGTCCTTTCGAAAACTGATGTTGAACTTCACCTGGTGGGTGAATCGGAAGGATCGGTTCGGCAAAAACGTCTTCGAGGGGGGATTTCTGGGTCTGGACAACATTGGCGTTTTTGACCGTAGTGCGCCGCTTCCTGGTGGAGGTTATTTGGAGCAGGCCGACGGCACGGCCTGGATGGCTTTTTACTGCCAGAACATGCTCGAGATGTGCGCCGAGCTGGCCGCCTTCGATTCCAGCTACGATGACATGGGGGCAAAATTCGTCGACCATTTCCTGTGGATCGCACGCGCCATGAATCATACGGGCGCCGGCGCCATGTGGGACGAAGAAGACGGGTTCTATTACGACGTGCTGCGTTTTCCGGACGGGAGTGCGACCCCGCTGAAGCTTCGCTCCATGGTCGGCTTGCTGCCTCTCTGTGCCACGACTGTTGTAGAGGCGTGGCAGCGAGAACGGATGCCACGCACCATGGCCACCAATATGGAGCGCATAAGACGCATGCCAGAACTCCTCCAGAGCATTCATCCTACAGGCCCCGGACATCGCGGTTTCGCCGATCGCGGTATTATTGCGCTGGTAAATCCAAGCAGGCTCCGCCGGATCCTGTCCCGCATGCTCGACGAAAATGAGTTTCTGAGTCCTTATGGAATCCGCGCGCTATCGCGCTATCACGCCGAGCATCCTTACGTGATCAACGTACAGGGCCAGGTGCACCGTGTGAGTTATCTTCCGGCGGAATCGGATTCCGCCATGTTCGGCGGGAATTCCAATTGGCGAGGACCCATCTGGATGCCGGTGAACATGCTCTTGATTCGTGGTCTACTGTCCTTTTATCTCTATTATGGCGATGACTTCGAGGTCGAATGTCCCACGCACTCGGGCAATTGGATGAATCTTTTCGAGGTAGCCCGGGAGATTGCGAACCGGCTAACCCGCATTTTTGTCCGCGATGAAGCTGGCCGGAGGCCGGTCTATGGCGGAAGTGAGAAATTCCAAAACGACCCAAATTGGAAGGACTACATCCAGTTTTTCGAATACTTCCACGGCGAGAACGGCGCCGGCATTGGGGCTAGTCACCAGACCGGTTGGACCGGCGGCATTGCGACACTGATCCAGTTGTTCGGCCGTATCAACAGCCAGGAATTTCTTGCCACGGGCAGGATGGGCGCCTTTGCCAGAGATGCAGTTGCCTCGACATCCCACCAGTGGATTGCCCCTGAGTAACCGATAGCGAAGTATCTTGGCCGTAGGGCTATAGCGAAGACGGACGCCTTGCATTTGACCCTACTCAACTATTCGTCGTGGCTCTCGCGGTATCTTTACCCCGGTGGCGGATCTCAAGCGCAAAATCATGCGTTACTTCCGGCTCTACCAAAAGACCGCCAAGCCATTCCAATGGAAATACTCCGGCGAGGGTGGCGGGCTAACCATGCTTGCACTTTGCTCACCTTGTGCGTGCCGTTGTCCATCACCATGTGAACCTCGAAACGGCTGGGAAGATTGGCGTCGATGTCGTTGAGAAATCGCAGGAACTCCTGATGCCGATGCCGTGGGTAGCAATTGCTGATGGTGACTCCGCTGGCCACGCCCAGAGCCGCGAACAAAGACGTAACTCCATGGCGCCCGTAATCATGCGACTGCCGGGCCGGCACGCCTGGAGCCAGCGGCAGGATCGACTGGGTGCCGTTCAGCGCCTGCACTCGCCTCTTCATCCACGCATAGCACGATCGCACGATCCGGCGGATTCATATACAACCCAACAACGTCCCGCACCTTCTCTACGATCTGCGGGTCTTTGGAGAACTTGAAATTCTCCACGCAATGCGGCTGCAATCCGAAAGAATGCCAGATCCGCGCGATCGCCGTCTGTGACAGACCTGTCTTCTTGGCCATCAGCCGTCTGCTTTAATGCGTGCTGCTTTCCGGCATCGACTCCAGCGTCTTGGTGACGACTGCTTCGACCTGCTTGTCCGTCATCGATCTCGGAGCTCCCGGCCGCGGTTCATCCAACAGCCCTTTCAGCCGATTCACCCGAAAGCGTTCCCGCCATTTGCGAACTGTGGCTCCAGTGACGCGTACTTTCTCAGCGACGGCGCCGTTGCTCAATCCCTGGTCACACCCCAGCACGATGCGTGCACGCATGGCGATCGCCTGGGCGGACTTCGGGCGCGGGACGGCATCGTGAGTTTTCCCCTCTCCTCAGAGGTCAAGTTGACGGTTTGGTAGGGCGTCCGATGGCCATACCCACCTATGCGCCCGTCCCCATTATTATCAGCGCATTTCTGATTCATGACACTAGCCCGACAACTGGCCGCCTCTGTGAAAAATTTATGAGTCTAGAAGACCGTGAAGAGAATCGTGTGTAAAGTTTCCGCGACTGACGCGACTTTTCAAAAAACAATGAACTGTGTTGATCTGCTTCGAGGCCGCCGTCGGTCTCAATTCAAAGCAATAAGGAAAGCCGATGACTCCAAAAACGACAGATGCCGTAGCGAGCGAGCTCAAGAGATTGGCTCAAGAATTAAACCTCTCTGATTCTCAGAAAGAACAACTGAAAACACACCTTGCCGAAAGGCATGCCAAGCTGCAGGAGTTCATGCAGCAGAATCCCAATATCTCACGACAGGATATGATCCAGAAAGTCAATTCTATACGCGGCTCCATTCGTGAGCAGATCGTCAAGTTCCTCACACCCCAGCAGCTCGACAAATGGGATACCGAAGTCGCGAAGGCCAAGGAATTCTTGGGCCATAAGGTAGCGTCGTAGGCGCGTAAAACAGTTTGAGACTGTTCACACCTTGGGTGGTTAGCCTCACAGTGTAGTGGGGATTCGCCTCCAGTGCCGGCGGCGGCCGGAATCGGCGCTTTAGCGCTGGAGGCATAATCCAACCTTGCTGCAGGTACTATTGCGGTATTCAGACGGGAAGTTCAATCGCCTTTACCGCCGAGTGCGTAGATCCGGTGGTGTTTTCTGGGGCCGCTTGGATTTGCCTGTCTGCGATGCTTTGTGCGACCGAAAGATCAAGGCGTCAGCTGTGCCGTTGTCCAACCGTCAGTGCATTAATCACGCTTGAGATAACAAATAAGAAAAGCGAAACTGAAGGAGCTGCCAATGAACCAGACAGAAATAGACAGGTATAGAGAGATACTGGAGACGATGCAGGCGGAACTGACAGCCGGCCTCCATAACAGAAAGGATATCGCTATTGAGAAGACGCCAGACGCCATCGATGAAATACAGTTCGCCGGAGAACGCGAACTGGCGACTCGCAATCTGGAGCGTGGATCGAACCTGCTTCGCAACGTCCAGAGGGCGTTAGCGCGGGTTGTCGATGGCAGCTACGGGGCGTGCCTTCACTGCGAAGAGGAGATAAAAGCCAAGCGCCTGGAAGCCGTTCCATGGACCAATTACTGCGTCCGCTGTCAGGAAGCCGCAGACTGTCACGAATTTGAGACAGGGCCGCTCGCGGCATAAATCTCCTGGACACCAGCGAACGCGGTAAGTAGCCGTTCTTACTGTCTCTGGACTTTCTGCCCTTCAGCGACGGCCCTCGGCGCAGACGTTCACGTTACCATGGATGCCGGGCTGTCCGTCACGCTCTGCGTTCGAAACGAGCAAGAATGCCGCAGTCGAGTAAATGTCACACAGTAGCCTTTGGTAGCGACGTCGCGAAGAAGCATCTCAAGAGTGTGTCGTGGCTCGGATGCCTGTTAACGCGCCTCAGGGTAACGACCGCGGACCGCAACACGTTGAGGGCCGAACAAGTGCTCCATGCTGACTCAAACAGCCCGACCTTGCTATACCCCGTTCGGTTTTCGTGACAGGGTACGATAGAACGCGAAACCAGTGCTTCTGAAAAAATACAGCCTGAGCATCTCAGACTGATCGAACCTACTGCAGGGCCAAGACTAATCTGTTCAAAAGCGGTCAGCCCCGAAGGCGGACTGAGGGGTAGGGTTGGAATGCTCCGAAGTCGATTTGAGGAAATGCAACAATGAAAAAGAGTACGACCCTTGTCGGCGTCGTTTTGCTTGTTGTTTTGACGGCTGCGGCCCAAGAGTTTCCGCGAATGGAGACATTCCTGGGCTATACCTATATTCGGGCCAATTCAGCCACTAATGTACCAGCTTTTAGCTCTAATGGCGGCAGCGGCCAGTTTGTGTACAATCTTAACGAGTGGTTCGGCGCGGTCGCTGATTGTGGTGCGGTACACAACGGCAATATCCGCGGCGCCAGACTGGACAGTACTTTTGCCAATTTTCTGTTGGGGCCGCGCTTGACGCTCCCGCAGAGTTCCCGCATTATTCCGTATCTTCAAGTGTTGTGGGGTGGTGTCTATGCGACATCCAGCGAGCATGTCGATGTCGTGTTGCCACCTGGAGTATCGCAGCCGAGTGTTCTGCCTGGACAGGGCACAGTAAACAACCTCGCGCAGGCACTCTCTGCCCGTGTAGTCACCAGCCAGACTGCGTTCGCCATGACAGCCGGCGGTGGTCTGGACATCAAGATCAGCAAGCACATCACGTTTCGGCCGATCGGCGTCGACTATTACCTAACCCGCATACAAAACCTCCGGTCGGCGACTGATAACAACCAGAACAACCTTCGATACACAGCGGGCTTAAATTTCACTTTCGGCGCACGGTAAATGCCCTCGTCGATCGGTGCCGGCCGCCAACATATCTGGAGGTCGGCGCCGGTTCGGCAAACATCGAAGCGTTACCTTCGGGACATGATGAAAATGAACATGGACAAATCTCCTGTCCGTCGCCCTCAAGAAGTCGCTCGTGACCGGAAACAGGATTTGATAGCGCTTCGGGACGTCTTCGGAGCAAATCGTCGCAGAAGCGAATCGCCCGGTGCTTTTCAAGAAAAGGCCTTCACTGGCCCGCTTGAGCTCTATCAAGTAGCTAGACAGGGTACAAGTGCCCGAATCAACTCACGAGTTCTTCTGAGAATCGAAGATTTCAGCCTTCTGCGCCCCGGGATTCCAAAGAGAAATTGAAGTGAACCTCTGGAGCGAGACACGAAGTAAGGGGTTATCGCCGTTCGCCGCATAGTGATTGGTGGCGAGGTTGCGGCGATCCACTCTGGAAGAACCTGAGCGGAGGATAGACATCTGAGCTTTTCCGTCAAGCCCCAGCAACAGTGATTTTGCTAAAGCCAGCAACGGTTTTCCACTGAAGCTCCACAGGTTGCTGCTTGGGGCGACGTGACGCGACCGCGCGTTGATAGGCCCCTTCGTCGTAAGGCTTGTTGTCCTTCCAGCAGCGAAACAGAATTCGAATCCATTTGAACGCCAGGGCGCGGATTGCTGTGTTGCGGCGCTTACCTTTGGCTCGCTGCTCGTCATAATACTCTCGAGCCCATTGCGAGAGCGCGATCGAGTGAAGCGCCCATTCATGAAAAGTTTGCCGTAGGAACTTCGGGCAGGACCACCGCCAATGGACCCAACGTTGCTTGCCGCTGCTGGCGACCACAGGCGCGATGCCGCTGTAGCATTGGATCTCAAAGGCTGTTTCGTATCGGTCCCGCTGGCTTCCGAGAGCGGCAATAAGACGCGGCGTTAACGCTGCCCCGGCGCCTGGGAACGACTTCATCAGCGTGTAATCCGGGTGCTCACGGGCGAGCATGTCGATCTTCTCGTCATAGGCCGTAATCGCAGCCAGAACCTGCTTGAGCAGACCTGCCCAGGCCACCACGGCGGTGCTGCATGAGACGAGGACCGCCATGTCATTGGTCGCCGGAATAGCCTTCCGGATCTGATCCAGGCGTTCTGCAATGCGTTCGGCGTTGCGGCTATTGTGGTCAATGAAGAAGCGTTCAATCGTGGCCGGCCTGGCCCGCTGCAGTTTCTCAATGGTGGGCCAGCGCTCCAGGAATTCGGCTGCAATATGGGAGCCGATCTCATCGAACCATTCGAGCGTCTGAGGAAAGTACATCTTCAAGTGGGAGGTAAGCCGGTTCGAGTATCGTGTTTTCTCGTGAACCAGTTTGCGACGCTCCTCCACCAGGAACTGTAGTGTCCGCGTTTCCGGTGTGTCCGGGTTCAGCCGCCGGAGCTTGTCGCGGTGGAGCGTCAACACGTCCAGCAGGAGCCCGGCGTCACTTGGATCATCCTTCGCGCCAGACGGCCGGAAACTTTTGCGGTAATTTGCCAGCGTCGTCGGATGAACAGGAAAGATGACGAGGTGCTCGTATTTTGCGAGCATGAAGACTAACGGCCCGCGTGACTGCTCCAGCGCCACGGCGACCGGTTGCCCGCCGAATCGTAGGCCGAGTTCGGTGGCCCAAACCTCCACCGCTTCGGGTGTGTGGTCGACCGTCCCGGCTTCGCGATCCGATGACCCCTGTACTTGTAACATCCAGGCGTGCTTTTGGTCCGCCCAGTCGATAGCAACAAATGCGGCGAATTCTGTTTCCATGAGCTTGTCCTGTTGAGATCTGGGCAGGCGATCTTTGCCTCCGCGAAGGCCTTATAGTAGAGTCTGCTTAGCCCATTCCAGACGACATCTGAGGATTCGTTTTGGAAGCAAAGTGCACCTCGCCGCTCGGAGCTCTATCCTCGGACATCGAGTGTCGGGCAACGCGATTCGTAGCGGCGAGGTCCTTCCCTCATCCACGCTGACACAAGTGCCAGTGGCGGGACAAGAACGCGATTTCCACAGCGCGCGGCCGGCGACGACTGTGGAAAACCCTTATCTCAACATCTCTCCTTCGGAGCCACTATAAGGGCAACGCAGGGATGCGACCCGAGCGTCGACTCAGAGGCCGGAATGCCGAGTGCGGGCGTCTCTGATTGTAGACGCGTTCCAAAAACTTACCGATACTGGCATGAGCATCACAAAAGTCGCGATACTCGTCGCGGTAACTTCCTCGTATTCACCGCCTTCATGACGATTCGGAGGCGGCGCGATCGTAATGGTTGCCCTAACGGCTCATGCTGATGATAGTGTGGTGCTGTTTGAGCATCTCGGAGTAAATCCAGCGAATCGTACTGCACACCTCGATCGGTGTGGTGTACCAGACCAGGCGCTGGCTGGCGCTCGATTAGCGCCATGCGCAATGTCCCTACCGCTAACTGGCCTCCAGCGTTCCCCCTAGCGCCCAGCCGATAACGCGCTGCGAGCATGCGTCCAGCACCACCGCCAGATACACGAACTCCGCACGCAAGCGGATGTACGTAGGGTCAGCGATCGAGAGCTGGTTGATCACTATGGGCTTGATGTCCCGTTCAAGGTTTGGATAGACCGGCAGGTGATGGTTCGAGTTCGTCGTGACCACCAACGCGCGGCCTCGCACACAGAGCACATTATCCTCGCGCATCATCCGCAGCACGCGCTTGTGGTTGACCGCGAAGCCCCGCTGTTGCCACTCGGCCGTGATTCTCCGATAGCCGCAGGCCGGCGATTTCAGTCTGAAAGTCTGCATCTGATCGCTTATCTCCATCTTGGCCGGAGTAGGCTGTCGTCGTAGCCGCCTGCGGTAAAAGCCACTTCGGTTGCACAGCGCGTTCACGGTTCGGCCTTTCGCCGTGGGCTTGATCAATATCTTCAAACAGGCATCCGCGCCACTGACGACGGCTGGCGGGTGATGCCCTGAAATGCTGTAAGGCTCTTTTAGGAAATCATTCTCCATCGTCAATTGGCCGATTTTCCGCTCCAGTTTCGGCGACGCGGCGGGCGTCGTCGAGCGCCGGCAAGTCGGCTCCTTGCCGGCCGCGGCCGGGAAAAGGCCAACTCTCCTCGGGCTCGCCACCCTTCGCACGATCGTTCCAGCAGTTTCGGGCTCAGTTGATATTTCGTAAGTATCCTATGAACACCACTAGCCCGCAGGGAGTTGACGGGCGCATAGTGGTGGCATGAGCAACCAAGAGCGGGTGGCGGAGCGAAGGAAGCACTGGGGCGAGCTGATTGCCCGTCAGCAGCAAAGTGGGAAGACGGTAAAGGCGTTCTGTGAGGAGAACGGAGTAGGCGGCCCGTTGTTTTATGCATGGCGGAAGCGGCTGAAGGGGAAGATCCAGCCAGTGGGCTTTGCCTTGGTGGAGACCGCTGCGGTGGGCCAGCAGCGAGGTCAGGCGATGGAGTTGATCTTGTCCTCCGGAGAGCGCCTTCAGATCGGTCCGGGTGTGGACTTGGCCCGATTGAAGCAGGTGCTTAGCGTATTGCGCGAGCCGCGATGATCCATCTGCCGGCTAGCGTGCGCGTCTACTTGGCGACGTCGCCATGCGACATGCGGCGGAGCTTCGACGGGTTGCACGCTCTGGTGAACGCGGTGATGCAGTTGGATGCCTTCGCCGGACATCTGTTTGTGTTCGCGAACCGGCGTCGTGACCGGGTGAAGATTCTGTACTGGGACCGGGATGGGTTCGCGGTGTGGGCCAAGCGGCTGGAGGAAGGCACCTATGCGATGCCGTTTTCCGAATGCGGCGAAGTGCGGCGGGAGATCACGGCGCAGGAGTTGGGAGCGTTGCTGAGCGGCATCGATCTGAGCCAAGCCAAGCGCCGGAAGCGCTATCGGCGCAATGATCCCGAAGCCGCATAAACATTGGTGATTCCGCATCTTTTCGCTTTGCGAAAAAGGCCTTTTCGGTTACACTTGAGCAGTGCCGGTCGATCCGAAAACACTGCCGCAAGACGCAGAAACACTTGCAGAAGATCGTGGTGGATTTGACCGCGCAACTGGATCGCACCGAACGTCTGCTGCGGCAGTTGCTGCAGGCAAAGACGGGACGCAAGAGTGAGCAGCTCTCGCGCGAACAGTTGGCGTTGTTCGCCGCCGAAGCTGGGCATGGCGCTTGCCGGAACCGGAAGAACCCGACGACGATCAGGACGGCGATCCGCCCGCGGCGCTCCGCCGTCGGATTCCAGACAACGCCGCGGGACGAAAGCCGCTGCCGCGGCATCTGAAGCGCGAGCGCATCGAACACGATCTGCCGGAACAAGAAAAACACTGCGCCGAGTGCGATCAGGACCTGCGGCAAGATCGGCGAGGAAGTCAGCGAGCGCTACGAATATCTTCCGGCGCAGATGAAGGTGATCGAGGACGCCTGCTTCACCTACGCCTGCGCGTGCACGGTGAAGACGGCCGCAAGCCGCCGCAGCCGATCGAGAAGAGCACCGCGGGCGCAGCTTGTTGGCGCAGGTGATCGTGAGCAAGCTGGGCGGATCACCTGCCTCTCCACCGGCAGGCGAAAATGTTTCGGCGGCACGGATCGAGATCGCCGGAGCAGACCCTGTGCGGCTGGATGGCGCAGTGCGCGGAGTTGCTCCAACCTTTATATGAGCGGCTGAAACGGCACGTGCTGAGCCTCCGAAGGTCGTGGGCACCGACGATACGCCAGTGAAGGTGCTGGACCGCACGCTCCCGCAAGCCCGCAAAGGGCGCATCTGGCCGTATGTGGGGGATCGCGAGCATGCGTCGGTGATTTACGATTACACGGCGACGCGGGAGCGCGCGGGACCGGAAGAGTTTTTGAAACCGTATCGCGGATACTTGCAGGCGGATGCATATGTGGCTTACGATCAGCTTTTTCGTTAAACCCGAGCGCGGGATGGTGGAAGTGGGCTGCTGGGCGCATGCGCGGCGGCACGTGCACCAGGCGCTCGATAACGATCGCATCGCGCATGCGCACGATGTTGCTGATGATCGCGGAGCTGTACCGCGTGGAGAAACTGGCGCGTTAGCGGGGGCTCGGCTGGCGAAGACTTGCGTCTGTTGCGCGAACAAGGGGCGCGGCCGGCCCTGGAAAAGCTGCACGCTTATTTGCTGGAGATCCGCGAGGAACTGCTGCCCAAGAGCGAAGCCGGGACAGGCGGTGAACTACATGCTTGAAGAACTGGACGGCGCTCACGCGTTATTGCGGGAATCCGGACCTGGCGATCGACAATAACCACACCGAGCGTTCCCTGCGCGGCTGGGCGGTGGGCCGCAATTATGCGCAGTTCGCGATTATGCGGAGTTCGTAAGTCCATGACGTGGCCGGTGGGTTCCCGACGCTCCCGAACTCCGCATAACTCAAAGCCCCTGGAGGAAGCGGAGCAGGCGCTCGGGCGGCTGGTAATGGATGGCTTTGGTGGTTGGCGGCTGAACGGCCTTGAGCGCAGCTTCCTTCATTTTGAGGTCCGCTTCTACATAGATGTGGGTCGTGGCTGGGCTTTCGTGACCGAGCCAGAGGGCGACGACGGTGATGTCCACGCCAGATTGCAGCAGGTGCATGGCGGTGGTGTGCCGGAACGTATGCGGCGAGATGCGTTGACGGCTAAGGCTTGGGCACTTCCCCACCGCGGCTCGCACCGCCCGCCGCAAACGGTCGGTGAACGCCGACCTCGTAAGTAGGCCTCCCGATGAAGTCGGAAACAGCGGTTTATCTGACGATTTATTGATCCGCTTAAGCCAGCGACGGAGTTGAAGCGCGGTCGCTGGCCAGATCGGCACAGCCCGGTCCTTACGGCCTTTCCCATGGAGTCGGATGTTTGCGCTGCCATCCAGTGCAAGATCGGCCACCGTGATGTTGATGGCCTCAGAGACGCGAGCGCCCGTGTTGTAGAGTGTGGCTAACAGAGCCTGGTCGCGTTGTCCGGCCCACGTGGCGGGATCTGGCGCAGTGATTATCGCTTGTACCTCTTCGCGCAAAAGGAATCCAACCAGGGGCTTACTATGACGCTTCAGCGGAATGGCGAGCGTGCGCTGTATGGTAGCGAGCGATGACGGGTCATTCAGAGCGGCAAAGCGCAAGAAGGAGCGGATCGCAGCTAAACGAGCGTTCCGCCTGCGAACGGAATTCTTGCGAACCTTCTCCAGGTGATCCAAGAACGCTAGCACAAAAGGAGCGTCCAGATCCGAGAGGGCCATTCGGTCCGCGGGTTTATTCCGGTGCTCCCGGGCAAACTGAAACAGCAACCGGAAACAATCGCGATACGCTGCCACGGTCCGCGGGCTGGAGTTTCGCTGGCGGATCAGACGGCCCAGAAAGAACTCCTCTACCAGATTGGCAAAGTGGCTTTGCGGAGTGCTCTTCATCGGCAGGCTCCCGATGAGAACCGGGAGAATCGCCCCGACGCAATGCCCATCAATTCCGGCGTGGCAGACACGTACCAGTAGGTGTCAGAAACCTGGGCGTGCCCGACGTAGGTCGCGATGGCGTCGGCCACATGATCGACTTGGTTCTCCTGCTGGCCGCGCAGCAACGCCCGGCAGATGAAAGTATGGCGCAGGTCGTGGACTCGGGGTTGCGGATGCCCGCCGCGCGCGATCCAGCCTAAGCGTCGGCGTAAGACATCGAACGTGTGATGTACCGTTCTCTTGGGAAGAGACCGCCCAGCCGCGGTGAGGAAGAACGTTCTAACCCCTGGTTGGCGCGGGATATCGGCGGTCGCATTCGCGTACTGCGTCAGGGCTCTGACTGTGCTGAGATGAATCGGTATCAGCCGGGACTTCTTGAACTTGGTCTTCCGCACCGTGAGGGTGGACTGTTTGAAGTTCAGGTCGGCTTGGTCCAGCTGGAGAGCTTCCGAAACACGCATTCCCGTCGCCGCCAGGATTCCGAACAGCGTCACATAGGTGAGCGGACGCAGTCCATCGGGTTTGAGTTTGCCGGCGACGTTGAGCAGCCCGGCAATCTCCGCTTCCGTATAGATGTGTGGGGCGATTCGACGATGACCGGGTCCGCAGAGATCCAAGGGAAGCATCGGGCAGGCAGCGTCGAACTGCCGGCAATACTTCAAGAATGGACGTAGCACCTCGACACGCCGGGCTGCTGTTAGAGGTCCGGCCGCTTTGGCAGTTTGCACCCATTGAAGCAGCAAGCTCGTCGGCAAAGGACCGGTGTGGCCCTTCTCCGTAGCGAAGCGTGCGAAGGCGTGAAGCTGATATCCCTGACCCCGCAAGTCGAAGCCCATCGAGCGCCGAAATGCCAGATACTCTTCGACCTGCTTCCTTATCGTGGGCGACCTCATGCCGTACCTCCCGGCCAAGGCTGCGCGATCGCAGCGAGCCGCGGCACATCGACTTTGGCGTAGATCGCAGTCGTGTCCAGGCTTTTATGCCGTAGGACGTCGGCGATCTCCTTTAAGGTCGCGCCGCCGTGGAGCATCCGCGTGGCCACACTGTGGCGCAATCGATGTGGCCCATGTAGCCGGTCCGTGAGGCCGGCGCGAGTAGCCGCTTGCCGGACCACAGAACGGATGACGCTGGCGTTCACCGGTACGTCGAGCGGCGCTCGATGACGCACGAAAACCGCACGGCTTTCGGTAACGGGCCGGGCCATGTGCAGATACTCGGCGATGGCCTGTCCGGTCATGGAAGGCAGTGGCAAGACATCGGCCCGCTGAGCCTTCCCCACACGAATCGTCAGCGTGCCGGCCTTCCAGTCGAGGTCATTCAGGCGTAAGGCCGCGACTTCGCAGGAACGGAGCCCCAGATCGACCAAGCAGCGAACGATTGCGTAGTCTCGCCGGTGTTGTGGCCGCTTTCGATCGAACGCATCCATCAACGCGGTGATTTCGGTGGCCTCCAAGTAGTCTGGCAACGCTGCCAGCCGCCAGTGCGCCCCCGACGGAACGGCTGCAAGCAGGGACTCCACCCCGTCGGCATGTTGCACGGCTCGAAAACGCAGATAGCTGCGAACAGCACAGGCGACCGCCTGCGCCGTACCTGGCCGGTAGCCATGGCACTGTCTGGTGAAGAAGTCCCGGATGTTTTTCGGCAGTAGTCGCGAAAAGTCGACGCTACCCTTGGGAAACTGGTTACTCAGGAAACGCCCAATCCACTGCCGCCTGGATACAAGCGTCGCAGGCGCCAGCCCGCAGACTTCGTTTGCATATCCGCAGAATCCTTGCAGTTCCGTGTCAACGTGTGCCGTGAACTGCACTGCTGGCGGACGCAGTCCCGTTCCAGAAGACATCGCGAGAAGCCGGTTCAGGGCCGCACGGACCGTTACTTCTCCGCGCTGGAGGCGCCCCTGGCACTTGCAGTCGGCGAGATGCTCGCTGAGGAAACGCCGAACCGCAGCTTTGCTGATTTCCAGACGAGCGTTGTCGCGGGCCGTCCAGGAGATGAAGTGTTCCACGGCGGCGCTGTAAGCTGCAACCACTGACGGTCTGTAGCCACTGGCATGCAGTGTCATCCCATAACGACCAACCACGCCTCGGACCTCAACCGTATTCGGCGTGACTGTTGATTCAGAATTACGCATGATCTCTCCTCAGGACAGGAAGTCCTTCGGGGAGATTGTCCGATTATGTGCAGCGCCCTGGCACCAGAATGGCGATGGAGGCCGCTTCTCAATGCTTGAGATGTGTCTTAGCGCTACGAACTCCGCATAATCGCGGACTGCGCATAATGCAGAGGATTTTAAGCTGGGTGCCCGGACGCATGAAGGATCAAGCGTATGGAAAGGCTGGCGGGCACTCGGCTTAAAATTCCGTTGTGCTAAGCCGCTGGAGACGCCCTCAAGCTATGTGTTTTGAAAGGCGACAAGAGTCCGTGGCGGTCGACGGAATGAGAGATCCTGATCGTCGCGCTTAGTGAACCGATGGCTCGGACATCGGTATTGCTGGTTTGAGAGCGGAAGGGATACTGCGTCCCAGGGGTGTTGGGTGTTGTCGAACGCTGAGAATTGATAGGGCGACACACGGGTTCTGCGGCGGTGTGCCACTGAGGGTACCGGCCAAAGCCAATGCGTAAGTGAGCTGCAGAGTTTATGAGCTATCACATCTTTGGACGGGGCTGCTAACAGGAAGGATGGCGATTCGCACCATTTTCCCGTTGTGGCACTGTGGACACTCCAATGGATCGTGCCCGGTGAGTTGTTGCCACCGTTCCCGGTAATTGGGTTCCGGTTGCGGGATTGGCACGGGCATAGCCAGCAGTTCTCGGCACCGGGCCAGGTTCTCCGCGCGGTGGCGGTTGCCAAGAAGGCCATAGTGGCGGATGCGTTGAAAAGAATCCGGGAGAACATGCAGCAGGAAGCGCCTCAAGAACTCGTCAGCCGGCACTGTCATCACCTTGTGCCGCTGCTCGTGTTTATAGTCCTTGTAGGCGAAGCTGACCTGCCCGTCCTTGAGGCCTTCCAGCCGGTTGTTGGAGATGGCGACACGATGCGTATAGCGGCCCAGGTAATCGAGAACCCGATCCGGGCCGCCGAACGGCGCCTTGGCGTAGACCACCCATTCACTGTCGTGGAGCGGCGCCAAATACCGGGCGAAGCTTTTGGGGTCTGACAGTTCCTGCAGTTCGCCGTAGAACTGCAGTTTCCCTGCCGCGAAGGTTTGCTCCAAATATCGAAGGTAGAGTTTCCGGAAACGGCACGACAGGACGTTCACGGGCAAGAAGAAGCCTGGACGGCAGGCCACCCAATGGCTGCCGTCCAGGGAGATTCCGCCACCGGGCACGACACAGTGCAGATGGGGATGAAAATTGAGGGTCTGCCCCCATGAGTGCAGGATGCAGAAAAAGCCGACCTGCGCCCCCAGGTGTTCCGGATCTGCCGCAATCGACTGCAACGTGTCGGCGGTAGCCCGGAACAACAGATCGTACATCTGGCGTTTGTTTTGGAGGGCCAGCGCGGCCAGTTCCGCTGGCAGTGTAAACACGACATGGAAATACTCGCACTCCAAGAGTTCGGTCTGCCGCTTCTCCAACCACTTAGCCCTGGCTAAAGACTGGCACTTGGGGCAATGGCGGTCCCCGCACGAGTTGTATGCGTTACGTTCGTGGCCGCATTGGTCGCACTGCTCGAGATGCCCGCCGAGCGCCGCTGTGCGGCAGCGTTCGATGGCGCGCAGCACACGCTTCTGTCCCACGGACAGAGACTCGGCATGCGCCCGGCGAAACTCGTCGCCATGGGCGCGCACAATGTCGGCGACTTCCAGTGTAGGCCGCACGAATAAAGCGGCGCCCTACGGTTGGGGATCAATGACGGGGTAAGGGAGTAGATCCAATGGGCTGGTGGTGGCGCAGACGGTGCTGGTAGCAAGGCGAAGGTAACGTGCCGTCGTGGAAAGACTGCGGTGGCCCAGCAGAAGTTGGATTTTGCGGAGGTCGGTTCCGGCTTCGAGCAGATGGACCGCATAGGCATGCCGAAGAGAGTGCGGACTCGGCCGTTTTTTCAGACCAGCCCGTTTGCTGGCGTGCGCCACGGCCTGTCCGACGGCATCTCGGCTCAGCGGTTCGCTGGGAACCTGCCCCGGAAACAGCCATTCCCGCGGTCGCAGTTTCCGCCAATAGCTGCGTAACAGTTCCAGCAGCTTCGGCGACAGTTGGACGTAACGGTCCTTACGTCCTTTGCCCTGCTCGATCCGAATCATCATGCGCTGGCTGTCGATATCGGTGGCGCGCAGATGAACGGCCTCACTAACGCGCACCCCGGTCCCGTACATCGTGCTGAAGATCACGTGATGAGAAAAGGACGGAGCGGCTTGCAGCAGCCGCAGGACCTCCTCCGGGCTGAGGATCACGGGCAACCGCGTTTCCGACTTGGGAGCCGGGATCATTTCGAAAGGCCAATCCCGTTTCAGCGTGACCTTGTAGAGAAACCGTAGGGCGCTCACCGCTACGGATCTGGTGCCGACAGCAGCGTGTCTCTCTTTCGCCAGGTAGATCTGGTAGGTGCGAATCTCCTGCGGGCCTAACCGGGCCGGTGATTTGTCAAAGTGTCGGGCGAAGAGGTTGACCTGATGCAGGTAGCTCTCCTGGGTGTTTGGCGCGAAGTTGCGCACCGTCATGTCGTCGATCATCCGTTGGCGCAAGGCCGAGACCTTGCGGACGGTAGGAATGGGGTAACCAAACGATGTTGTGTTGCTCATGGCGAGCAACGGTATCGGAAAACTTCTCCGAACGACAGGCTGGAGAGTCTCGCCTACACCATCAAGAACGGGTGCGTGTGTAAGGTCGCAGCAACGGAATTCCCGCGTAGCGGGTTAGTACAATTGCGGTTATGTACACGTGCGCATAACCGCAATAACTGGACGTTCTTCGGCAGCGACCGCGGCGGTAGAACCGCAGCCGTGCTGCGCAGCTTCGTGGCCTCCTGTGAACTGGTAAAGGTGGACCCGTTTGCCTGGTTCCAGGATGTGCTCTCGCGGATCGCCTCCCATCCCATCACCCGGCTCGACGAGCTTCTGCCAGATCGCTGGTCGCTCGAGTCTTGATTCTCTAGCGTCTGGCCGAAAACCATAGTTTGAGGCCATCTTCCGCTACCCTGCGGAAATGCCCACAAAACAGATCTTCCCGCACACGCAATCCCGCCGGGTTTTTGGCCACTCCTTCCGCGTCGGCCTCTATGCTCGCGTTTCCACGCACGACCAACAGACACTGCCGCTACAGATCCGAAGCTTGCGCGAATATGCCGCCAAGCGTGGCTGGAGTGTCGTCGCGCAGATCAAAGAGATCGGCTCTGGCGCGTCGCAGCGCGAGTTGCGCGAAACACTGATTGCCGCCGCGCGGCGCCGTGAGATCGATGGGGTCCTGGTATGGCGTCTGGATCGCTGGGGCCGGTCCGTTGCGGACCTGGTTTCGACGCTCCAGGAACTTCAGCACCTCGACGTGGGCTTCGTCTCATTGACCGAAGCGCTCGATCTGACCACGCCCGCGGGTCGCGCCATGGCCGGTCTGTTAGCGCGGAGTGACGTCGAGAACTACTTGCTTGTCTTTCTCGATGATGACCTTGTCGCCTGCGACGGGCACCTTGCGGTTGGGCCAGGTCGCCGGATCAGACCAGTTCGTCGCCTTGGCTGCCGGCGCTGAAGGACTCTGGGCCTGCACGATAGTGAACACGCTGACGAGCAACGATGCTGAAATCAACGACATCAGAAGGAACGAGCGATTCTTCTTCCTCATGACATGAACCTCCGATACTTGAAAAATGACCACGATCTAGCCGTACAGGATAGCGTGAAACGGACGCGGATAGGCGTTTCAAGACGCGTTTCGGCGATGCAGCCCCTCCAGCCTCATTCCATCTCAACGTCGCGAAAGATCGATTTTGAACGGACTATCCGCCGCACAAAAAAGCCCCCGGCTCGCGCCGGGGGCTTTGTTCAGTTCGCGAATAAGGTGCTTATCGCCTTACCGTAATGCTGGTTTGAGTATCCGACGGGCCAAACTGATCGATGCCAATGCCCTTGGGGGCGGTCGGGATTACCAGTTTCACCCAGACGGCATCCGGACCCTTGAAATACGAAGTCTCGGTCGCCTTGCGCAGGGCGTCGATGCTGTCCTGCTGCTTCCCGGAGGTCGCGTTGGCGAAACCCGGCAGCTCGAACACGACCCATGAGTCTTTGGCCATTTCGCTCAAGCTGATAGCAACTTCCGGTCTTTCGGTCTTCACACGGATCTCGGTACCGGCGCGCACAGTGCTCTGATTGGCCGTGATCTTGAAGTCCTTGCCATTGCGGCTCAGGGTAATTGGTTTTTGAGGAGCAGCCGCCCGCGCAGGACCAGCCGCCCGCGCAGGACCAGCTGACCGCAAAGCAACATCTTTCAGCGCAAGACCAGCACCCCTTGTGGCTCCGGCCCTCCTGATGCTGAACTGAATGCGTCCGATATCACCCTTGCACACTGAGGCGTTCCAGGTGGGATGAATCTCGCAGGTGTCGTCCGTGGCGACGCTGTCGTTCTCGCCGTCGTGGATCAGAACATAGGAATCAGGGATGCCGGTCGTCGATCCGTCCAGATCGTGGATCGCCGCGGTCCGGTAGGCCGAACCACCCCGGTTGTCACTGTCGAACCTGGAGTCGATCTTCGGGAAATACACGGGCTTGGCATTGATGTATTTCGCACTCTTGACGGTGTTTTCGGTGGTAACCCCGGCGCCCGTAAACAACAGCCAGGTAAGCGCTCCTGATCCGCGCTGGTTGTTGTCCTGGAAATTCACGAAGGTGGTATTCACCACGTCATGACGGTAATCGTAATACTCGTAAGCGTGGATCGGGTAATCCGGAATCAGGCGTTTCGGCAGGCTGCGGCCGTAGGCCTTTTCTTCCGGCGTTACGGGGTTGCCGATGTTGTCGGTTTCGCCCACGAACAGCGAATCAACCACCAGTGAGGTAAATGTGTCAGCGCCGAAGGAACCCGTTGAATTCGTGAACCCGATGGCATTGTCCGCCGCCTTCAGATTCCGGAAGACGTGCAGCTCGCCGCGGCCCCAGACGCCGCCATTGCGGTTCTTGTAAGCGGTGAGATCCGCGAGGAGCGATTCCACGCTCTTGCTGTTTTCGTCAGCGGGATTTTCCTTGGCAATGTGCGAGGGGCCGGCCAACCCGAAGACGTTTTCCAGATTGATGTTCCGGTCCAGCATGAACCCGTCGAAGTTGGAGTGGGCAACGTTGCCCCTGAATTCCGCCATCCTGGTTCGACGCGGCCAGGTGGCCTTGCTGATCTCCGTACCTTCGAACTTCCCTTGCGGGTGTTCCGGCAACGACCACCAGAAGCCATTCTCATCGGAACCCGCTGCCACGTTGTCGATGAAGACATTGTCCGGATTGGTGATCCAGTAAGCCGCCACCGTGTTGTCCGAAGGCAGCAGGGTGTCCTTGCCGGACATGCTGGCCGCCCTGTAGGTCGCGCGATTCTCGTTCGTAAAGCTGTTCTCAGGATTGGTCGGGGCGAGTGGATTCGAACCACCGGCCTCTCCGTTTGCGGCGAGATTGGTCGGCATGCAGGCCTTTGAAGTGTGGCACTTGATCTGGATCGCCAGGTTGTGCACGAACTGGTTACCGTGCTCCGCGCCGTCTTCGAGGAAGAAGCAGTGACCGACGGTGTTGTAGGTCACGTTGTTCTCCACGTGCAGGAAGTTCGTGCCATGCACGGTCACGCAGCGGTTGTAGGTGTCGTGGAGCGCCGAGTTCTTGATGTACTGCCCCTGTGCATCGCCGATCAGATGCCAGTGGATCGGATATCGGGCGAGAGTCATGTTCTGGCCCATTCGATTGAATTCGACGCCCTCGACAAACATCTTGCTTCCGACCATCGCCATGACGTGCCCGCCGTAGAAGGACTGTTCCGCGTCGGCCGATGCCTGGAGTTTGATGTTGCGAGTCAGCAAGCCGACTTCGCCGCGTTCATCCACGTCGAAGGTGATCTTGCCGAAGTGCATGTAGTCGAGCTTCTTGTCGAGCGTGATCGTGTTTCCGCTGATGGCCGCAATGTTGCGCCGTTCTGCCTGCCGGGGATCGAAATCCGTGGATGCGAGAACGATCTCGTCGCCGACGCGCCAGCCGGCAGCGTTCAGGACCTGGATCGAGGTGGCGCCGGCGTTCGCTGTGCTGGACAGCTTCGTCCAGGAATTGGTCCGGTCACCGTGAAGATTGAGGGTTCCGCCCATGAGCATGATCCCGCGGTCCACGCGGTCCGTCGTTCCACCCACTCCACTGATGTCTTCGCCTTTGACGTTGTCGGTGAAGGTGATGGTGGCCTTGCGGGTGTGAGGGGCCTTTTCCGTGCCGATCTCCAACTCGCCGTGCAACATGATCCACTCGGTGGTGAGTTCAACGTCTTTATTGTTCGCGAAGCTCAGCTTGCCGTTGATCGTCAGACCGTTCAGCGGCGGGGTGTTGACGTCGAGCACCACTTCTTTGCCGGCGTCGATGGTGACCTTGTCGCCTGCCACGGGCACCTTGCGGTTGGGCCAGGTCGCCGGATCAGACCACTTCGTCGCCTTCGCTGCCGGCGCTGCAGGACTCTGGGCCTGCACGATAGTGAACACGCTGACGAGCAACGATGCTGAAATCAACGACATCAGAAGGAACGAGCGATTCTTCTTCCTCATGACATGAACCTCCGATACTTGAAAAATGACCACGATCCAGCCGTACAGGATAGCGTGAAACGGATAGGCGCTTCAAAGGCCTCTCACTTTGGGGAGATGTGGAGATGGAGATGTGGGGACGGTGGTGCCAATTCGACGACGATTCAGCGTTCAGGGTGAGGGTAGTCGGCATAAGCGGGCATGGCCGAGGAGAATCTTCCAGGCCCCGGCCTAGCGATCTCTGATAAAGGGGGTTTATGTAGGGTTTTCAGCCCGGCTGCGCCAATTTTTGTAGTTCAAGGGACGGTGGTGGGAACTGCGCGGCAGAACATATCGATGGTAGGTTGCTGCAGGCTGCCGTTCGGAACAGCCAGTCGGAGTGTTCGTGTTTTGCTCAAAGTGCCGTACCTGCACTATTTTAGCCCACTCCCAAGGCCTCGTTGGATGAGAAAACCCGTTCTATCACTGTGCCCGTCGTTGTGCCCGCGAGCCGATCTGAAGGCGCTCTCCGGAGGACAAGATCAACTCCATCGCCTGACCTCGCTGCTGGCCCACCGCGGCGGTCTCCACCAAGGCAAAGCCCACTGGCTGGATCTTCCCCTTCAGCCGCTTCCGCCATGCATAAAACGACGGGCCGCCGGTTGATTTCGGTATTCTAAACTGGCCCAGTTCGGCGGTTTGTTTTGGCCCACCCAGGTAAACGAACGGGTACTCTGATTCGGGCATAGCCCGAAGCGGAGGAGACTCGTTGGACTGGAGAGCCAAAGTGGAGCTGTTTGAGCAGATCCGCCGAGAGTACGAGTTCGGTGTGGGAACGATCACGGGGGTTGCCAAGAAACTGGGCGTGCACCGGCGCATGGTGCGCGAAGCGATCGGCAGCGCAGTGCCGAGACCTCGGAAGAAGACAGAACGGCCCCGCTGGAAGATGCAGGCAGCGGTAGATTTCGTGGACGCGGTCCTGGAGGCCGATCGCAAGGCGCCGCGGAAGCAGAGGCACACGGCGCATCGGATCTGGGAACGGATTCAACAACAGTTGCCGGACTGCAAGATCGGGGAGCGCACGGTTCGGGAGTACGTGCACGATCGAAAGATCGCGCTGGGGATGGCGGTACATGAGACCTGCGTGCCGCAGAGTTACGCCTGGGGCACGGAAGCGCAGGTGGATTGGTACGAAGCCTACGCGGACCTGGCCGGCGAGCGGGTGAAACTGCAGGTGTTCGCGATGCGGAGCATGGCGAGTGGCGCGGCCTTCCACTGCGCCTACCTGCATGCCACGCAACAGGCCTTTCTGGAAGCGCACGAGCTGGCGTTTTCTTATTTCGGTGGCGTGTTCCGAAAGCTCCGCTATGACAACCTCACATCGGCCGTGAGAAAGATCTTAAGGGGACATCGCCGGGTCGAGACGGCCCGATTTGTGGCGTTCCGTTCGCACTGGCGATTTGAAGCCGAGTTCTGCACGCCTGCCGAGCCGCATGAGAAGGGCGGCATTGAGGGAGAAGCCGGGTATTTTCGCCGGAACCACTGGGTGCCCGTGCCGGAAGCGGAGGACGTCGCCGCGCTAAATCGGCATCTGTTGAAAGCGTGTCAGGAGGACGAACATCGGCTAATCGCCGGACGCGAGCGGACGGTGGGTTCAGGTCTGATCGTCGAGCGCGAACACTTGTTGCCGCTGGCAGGAGAGGGATTCGATCTGGCGCAAACGAGTTTCCCGACAGTGAACGGATTCGGCTGTGCCAAGGTGCTCACGAACTCCTACTCCGTCCCACTGCCCGCCGGCGCTCAGGTGCAAGCGAAAGCGTACGCCAGCGCAGTCGAGCTGTGGCACGAGGGGCGATGCATAGCGCGGCATGAACGCTGTTACCGACGACAGCAGCAGATCCTCGAACTGGAGCACTACCTCGATATCTTGTATCGCAAGCCAGGTGCGCTCGCAGGATCGAAGCCACTGGAACAGAAGCGGCAAGCCGGCCTGTGGCCGCCGAGTTTCGATCGGATCTGGCAAGCGCTCATCGAACGGCATGGAAAACAGAGTGGGACCAGGCAGATGATCGAACTGCTAAAGCTGGCGCCGAAACACGGGCAGCCCAAGTTGCAGGAAGCGATCGAATCCGCGCTCGCGGGCAACTGCTACGATGCGGCTGCAGTACGACATCTGCTGAATGCAGATGAGCTGCGGCATCTGTCGTGCGAGGCCGTGGATGTGGGAGTGTTGGAACGCTACGCCCGGCCTCTTCCGGTGATGCACGAGTACGATCAACTGCTCACCGCTGGAGGCGAGCGATGAACCGTCAGGTGGCGGATTTACAGGAGGCCACGATCAGGCCATGCAAGATGTCGGGCGTGAACTGATCGCGTCGCAGTTCAGCAGTTTGGCCGACGAGGCGATTCGCGGGGAGAAGAGCCGCATGGGCTACCTGGAAGCATTGCTGCTGGCGGAGATCGAAGAACGCGAGCGCAACACAATCGAACGACGCATCCGGGATGCGCACCTGCCGCGCATGAAGACGCTCGAGGAGTTTGACTATACGCAATCGCCCAATGTCACGGCAGCGAAGATGCGGGATCTGGCCGAGGGCGGCTACATCGAACGCGCCGAACCAGTCTTATTCATCGGCGAATGCGGCACAGGAAAAACTCATCTGTTGACCGGGCTATGCGTGGCCGCGTGTCGCCGGTGGCAGAACCGTCGTCCAAGGCGTGCATAGCAGCGAGCTGGTTTAGGCGGGCCGCGTCGTCCCCAAAGATATCCCGAAAGAAGTTCACCTCGCCATTTTTCATGACCACGGCTGTCAAGTACATCGTCACCACCTGAATCGAGCGCTTGACTTTTACAGAAATAGATTTCGTCCCTTGCATCGCTGCGCTGATGCGATCTCGCGACCAGCCGGACTGCTTGCGTAGAACCCACTCCGCCAGGTCTTCTGGCTTTTCTAACCGAATGCAGCCATGGCTGAAATCGCGGCGCGCAGCGGAAAATAACCAGCGTGCTGACGTGTCGTGCATATAGACGCCATACTCGTTCGGAAACTCGAACTTCACCAGCCCTAGCGTGTTC
>CAWGTA010000002.1:0-56114 GCA_963825305.1 Terriglobia bacterium
GCACCGGTATAAAACAGCCGCGGTTTCACCGGTTTTGACGCCGTTTATGCCACCGGTTTGGACGGCGGCACACACTGGTGCGCGGACCGGCGACGACGAGTCGGCGCAACAGCCATCGAATCGAGCTCGGAGTCGACGAGATGGTCAGCGCACGTCATACCCTCCCGCGCCGTCAGCAGGAACAGGAGTAGTGGAAAGCCGTTCGTGCTTGGTGTCCAGCTTGACCGACTCGACCACCAGGTAGAGTGTGTTGACGCTGTTCACTTTGCCTGCCACACAGTAGGCACAGCCTGGTCTGAGGCGAAGGCGTTTGGTGAAGTCGAACAGGCGATACACACGCCGGGTGTCGTGGTCCAGCATGACCAACACCGCGCACGAAGGGTATTCCGTCCGCGAGATCAGGAACAGGTGATTGGCGCTGAAGTTGAACATGGATGGGGCAGAAGACAGAAGGGGCGGAAGCATGGAAGCCCCCGCCCGCCTCGGCAGCGCCGTTGTGGGGTTAGGCGGCGGACTCCTCCGCACGGGTTATCGTCACAGCGCGGCGCATGATCGGAGCCAGCTTACTCGGCTGGCGGATCGGGATTCTTGTTGGCTTTGCGCAGACTATCGCCGCCCAGCAGGAAGATCTCGGAGTTTTCGACGAGCCGGTCGGCGATGGCGGTGGCGATGGTCGTATTAAAGAGGATGTTGCCCCAGTCGGAGAACGGAGTGTTGGTCGTAATCACCGTCGAGCGTTTGTGGCTGTGGCGCGTCGAGATCACCTGATAAAAGAGGTTGGAGGTCTGCTGGTCGAGAGCCAAGTATCCCAGCTCGTCACAGACGAGGAGTGAAGGCTCCGTGTAGGCTCTGAGCTTTCGAACCAGTGAGTGATCGACCTGCGAAGCGAGCAGGTGATTGAGCATGTCCATGGCGGTAGTGAACAGGACGCGCTGATTGGCCTGGCAGGCGCGCCAGGCTATTAGTTTCGCCAAAAATGTTTTGCCAACACCGGGATTTCCAATGAGCACGATGTTCGTTCCTTTGGGGAGGAACGAGAGATCGAGCAGGCGCAGGAGCCGAGGTTTGGCCTGCATACGGCTCTTGTGGTGATGGAAGTGAAAGGCGTCGATACTGGGTTGGGCCTGCAGGCGCGAGCATCGGAAACGCCGCTCAATGGCGCGCTGGGAGCGGGCTTCGAGTTCCATGTCGGCAAGCCACTCCAGGGTCGCCGCCGCGCTGAGGTTCTTGGCGGCGGCATCAGTCAGAGTGGTCTCCAGTTGGCGGCTCATGGTGGACAGGCTCAGTTGATTCAGCTTTTGTTCGAGGTGTGTCGGTGTCATCGGATTCCTTTCCGGGATGGAGGATGAAGGCGTCATATTCGAGCAAAGACAGCGGATCGGTGGCGAGTTCGTTCAGCAGCGGATCACGCAGAACCAGCGGCGGCTGCGGGCGACGTGGGGATTGCTGTTGCCGCAGGATGTTGGCGACGTAGTCGGCGCCAAAGGCACGTGCCGCGGACGCTTTTTCGATGGCGCCAGCCACGGCTTCCGGTCCGTACTGGCGGATGAGTTCGAGCAGTTCCGTCAGTTGGCGTGAAAGTGCTCGGTCGGTATCGGCGATGTCGCGCAGATACGCTTCGACCAAGGCCTTGGAACAGAGACCATCGAGAAACGGAACAGGCGCAGCTGCGCACGCGACCTTCTGGCAGCGGGGCGCAGATCGGCCAGTTCCGCTTCGAAACGCTCCGCGCCGAAGGTTTGGCCACGCCGCCAGGATCGCGCGTAGCTGACGACCTCATGGACGCGGTCATAAATAGCGACGGAACTGGAATCGGCCTTGACCATCAAGTGACGGCCCACATAACGTTGGGGCACACAGTAGCGATTGCCGTCGAACTGCACGCGGAGGTCTTTGTGCACGAGCACTTCAACGCTGTCGCGGTAGTCGTAGGGAATGACCGGCAGCGGTTTCAGCGCGGCAGGTTGAAAGCGGTCGATGGGCCGCTGCCGGGTTTCGCGATGCTGCCGCTGGTTGGCGACCTCCGAGAGCCACTGGCGGGCCTGACGATTCACGTCATGTAGATCGGTGAACTCCCGCAGGGGCCAGAAATTCTGGCGTGTATAACCGATCGCGCGCTCTACTTTGCCTTTTTCCCAGCCCGCTGCCAGATTGCAGGCACGGGGGTAGAAGCCATATTCGCGCGCGAAGCCCAGAAAGCGCGGAGAAAACGCACCAAGCGGCCATCGTGCTCGGCCACGGCAGTGGCGAGATTATCATAGGCGATCTCTCGCGCGACGCCGCCCAGGGCAACGAAGGCGTGCATGTGACAGCGGACAAAAGTTTCAAAGCTCTGGCTGTGAGTGAATTCCAGATAGAGCATGCGGCTGTGAGCCTCGACGAGGGCGAACGCGTAGAGCTTGCGCTTGTCACCGGAGTAGTCGAGCGCGCCGAAGTGCCCCCAATCGACTTCGAAACGTTCGCCAGGGGCGGGTTCCATGCGGACAAAGGCGCGACTCGGTTTGGCTTTGGGACGGGCTCTTTGGAGGTAGTCGCGCAGGATTGTGGGACCGCCGGTGTAGCCGAGCGGCTGCAAGCGCTGTTGGATCACCGCGCCGGTTACGGTGGCATCCTTTTCCAGCCATTCGGCAATGGTGGTCTTGAAGGGATCGAGTTTGCTCGTGCGTGGCCGCTGGGCGGCTCCCTGCGCCGGCGCATCCAGATATTTCCGGATGGTGTGCCAGCCCATGCGGAGATGGCGTTCGATTTTACGGATGGGCCAGCGCTCGGACCAGTACAGACGATGCAGGTCGTTGATCTGTTCGGTCGAGAGCATGGCGCGATTCCCTTTTATCCGGCGGAAACCGAATCGATGCCAGAACGTTGTTGTTGGCAAGACTCGGTCTGTGGGCCACGGCGGGGCGGAAGTGCTTCCAGAACCCAGACTTGCGCCGGAGCTGAGTTGTTGTTGGCAAGATGCTGAAGGCCCGCGCCGACCAGCCAGACCTGTGCCGCCGAACGCTTTAGATCGAAAGCTGAGTTGTTGTTGGCAAGATCGCGAAGCTTCCGCTTCTGATCCCGGACTCGTTGCTGTTGGCGATTGCGCTCGACGATGGAAGGATGGCTCTCCCGGCGCCGGCGCCAGTACTCGGGATTCCGGGCCCGCCATTTTCGCGAGCTGTCCTGACACACCTGCCGGTATTCGGGATCAGAGGCGAGTTTGCGGCGGTGGGCATCGGAACGCCGACGCCGCTGACACTCCGATTCGCTGCAGACCGATTGACCGGGCTGGAACTTGGATGGCTGGAAGACCCGCTCGCAATAGCGACACCGCCGTTGGACCATACCGGCGTTGTCGCACTGAAGGGTCAGGCAAAGAATTTAGAAGCTTTTATAGAGTCCGTACCGCGTCCCCGCCGATGGCTCTCGCCCAACAACAAAACCGGTGGAAATGCGGTCGTTTTATACCGGTGCTGACACTCGATGGACTGGAGAGCATCATCCGCTGTGTCGACGCCGAGGTTTATGGCCCGATGGAGCAAACAGCGCGACAGCGCCTTCGGTCGCGCGATGAAGATGATTGGCCCGTGCTGGAGCACTGGGCTTCAGTGCCCAATTTGGACCGAAGATGCGGACTTCTTTGGGACCGGGGTAGCGACGTGGACAACCGACCGCGTGGAACTGCTGCTGCACGAATTGGGTGCGGCGACGCCTGAGGAACTTGACAACGAAATCTGATGGTCCCGGTCCCTGCGGTCGCAGCCCTGGGGCGGTCTATTCCAAACTAACCCGCTCCTCTATGGCGAACCCGTCACCTCCACAGCGGGCCGACGTACGCCACGCGGGGATTCGCGAGCGGGCGGCTCGGCAGCGTCTCAGTACCGGCCCGCCTCCACCTTGCCTTCTGCGTGCCATCTGACGCGAGCCAGGTCACGCGTAGCACACACGGCTGGCACTCCCCGGCAAGACGCGCCGGATAGTTGCTGGCACCAAAAGCCTAAAATAAGCTACAGAATAAGCTACAAAGCGTATGTTTTGGTTTGTATTTTATTGATTTTTAAGGAGTTGGGTGGCGGGGACGACGGGGCTCGAACCCGCGACCTCCGACGTGACAGGCCGGCGTTCTAACCAACTGAACTACGTCCCCGCAAAGTCCCGTGGATACTTTGATGCTAACACGGCAGGCCCGGCCGTGACAAAATGTCCTTTGCTATCGTGAGACTATGCGGATTCGCCTTGCCTGCTGTGCCGTGACGGCGTGCGCCTTCCTTGCCGGCGCCGACCGGAAGCCGACGCCCGAGGAGGCCCGGAAGTTCATCGACGATGTCGAGCAGAAACTGCTGGTGCTGGGCGTCGATGCGGCCCACGCGGACTGGATCAAGTCCACCTACATCACCGACGATTCCGAGATGGTCGCCGCCCGCTTGGACGAGCGGTCCATCAATGCCACCGTCGATTACGCCAAACAGTCCACGCGGTTCGATGGCCTCAAGCTCGACCCCGTAACCGAGCGCAAGATCAAGTTGTTGAAGGTGTCGCTGACGCTGGCGACGCCTTCCGATCCCAAAGAGAGCGAGGAATTGACGCGCATCGCCTCCGCCATGGAGGGGACGTACGGGAAGGGCAAGTACTGCCCGGACGGGCCCCAGACCTGCAAGGATCTGGAAGATCTCAGCAAGATCCTGGCCGAGAGCCGCGACCCCAAGCAGTTGTTGGCGGCCTGGACGGGCTGGCATGCTATCGCGCGGCCCATGCGCCCGGATTTTGTGCGCTACGTGGCACTGGCAAATAAGGGAGCCCGGCAGCTCGGCTTCGCGGACGACGGCGCCATGTGGCGGTCCAAATATGACATGCCGCCCGACGCCTTCGCGCAGGAACTAGACCGTCTCTGGGACCAGGTGCGGCCCCTCTACCTTTCGCTCCACGCCTACGTGCGCAGCCGCCTGCGCGAAAAGTACGGCGATGTGGTGCCCGCCAACGGCCCGATTCCCGCGCACCTGTTGGGCAATATGTGGGCGCAGGATTGGGACAACATCTATCCGCTGCTGGCCCCGCGCGATGCCGACCCCGGCTACGATTTGACGGCGATTTTGAAACAGCGCAACACGGATTGGAAGCAGATGGTGAAGTACGGCGAGGGTTTCTTTGTCTCGCTGGGCTTCGATCCCCTGCCGCAAACTTTTTGGGAGCGCTCGCTTTTCCTGAAGCCGCGCGATCGCGACGTGGTGTGCCACGCCAGTGCGTGGGATGTCGACACGATCGACGATCTGCGCCTGAAGATGTGCATCGACATCACCGGCGAGGATTTTCTGACTATCCACCACGAGTTGGGCCACAACTTCTACCAGCGAGCCTACAACCGCCAGCCGCCGGCATTCCGCGATAGCGCCAATGATGGTTTCCACGAGGCGATCGGCGACACCATCGCGCTCTCCGTGACGCCTGACTACCTGGTGAAGCTGGGGCTGCTCGATCGCGCTCCGGATACTTCTAAAGACATCGGGTTGCTGCTACACCGCGCGTTAGACAAGATCGCTTTCCTGCCGTTCGGCCTGGTGATCGACCAGTGGCGCTGGAAAGTATTCTCCGGCCAGATTCCACCCGACAAGTACAACGAGACGTGGTGGGAGCTGCGTCAGAAATACCAGGGAATCGCGCCCCCGGGCACGCGCAGCGAAATGGATTTCGACCCCGGCGCGAAATTCCACGTGGCGGCGAATGTTCCGTACATGCGCTACTTTCTCGCCGACATTCTGCAATTCCAGTTTCATCGCGCGCTGGCGGAGGCTGCGGGATGCACGGGGCCGCTCAACCGCTGCTCGATCTTCGGCAACAAAGCCGCGGGGAGCCGTCTGAATGCCATGCTCGAGATGGGGCAGAGCCAGCCCTGGCAGGACGCGCTGGAGAAGATCGCCGGCTCCCGGCAAATGGACGCCACCGCGATCCGCGACTACTTCGCGCCGCTGCAGAAGTGGCTGGACGAGCAGAACCGGGGCAAGCCGCTCGGCTGGTAGCCCTTAGCAGGGCGGCATGCGGCCTACGGCGGACCGGCTGTTCCAAAATCGAGCAGACGGTCATGCTCTGTTACTCAAGAGTTGTACAATCGCAATCATGGCCAACGAGATTTACGCGGCATTCGATACCACCGAAGGCAAGTTCAAAGTGAAGCTGTTCGCCGAACAGGCTCCCAAGACAGTCGAGAACTTTGTCGGGCTGGCGGAAGGGACGAAGACGGGGAAACCGTTTTACGACGGCACGATATTCCATCGGGTCATTCCCAATTTCATGATCCAGGGCGGCGACCCGGAGGGCACGGGGCGGGGCGGCCCGGGCTACAAATTTGCCGATGAGTTCCACGCCTCTTTGAAGCACTCCAAACCGGGGCTTCTCTCGATGGCTAACGCCGGGCCGAACACCAACGGCAGCCAGTTCTTCGTTACGGTGACGGCCACCCCGCACCTGGACAACAAGCACAGCATCTTCGGCGAGGTTACCGAAGGCTACGACGTCGTCAAAAAGATTTCCGAGGTTCCGCGGAGTTCGCAGGACCGGCCTTTGAAGGAAGTCCGCGTCAACTCGGTGAAGATCGAGAGAACCTAGACCCATTGCGGCTGGCGATTTTCGGCGGGACGTTCGACCCCATACACAAAGCCCATGTGGCGGTGGCGCGGGAGACCGCCGGGCGATTCCATCTGGATCGCATTCTGGTGGTGCCGGCAGCGCGGCCGCCACACAAATCGGGGGCTACGTTCGCCGTCTACGAGGATCGCCTCCGCATGGTGGAACTGGCGTGCCGGAACGACGCGCGCCTGGAAGTGTCGCGTCTCGAAGAAGGGACCGCGCGTAGCTATTCCATCGATACCATCGAGAAACTGCAGGCGACGCTGACGACGGGCGACGAGCTATATTTCCTGATTGGCGCGGACGCCTTTGCGGAAATCCAGACCTGGCACCGGTGGCGTGACGTGGTGCGCGCCGTCACATTTATCGTGGTGAGCCGCCCCGGGCATGTCTACGCGGTGCCGGAGGGCGCACAGGTTGAGCGACTGGAGTCGCTGGATCTGCCGGTGTCCTCTTCGGAAATCCGGCGAGAACTGGCAGCGGGGGGTCGGCCCACGGAACTTCCCGATGGCGTGCTGGAATACATTCTTGCTCACGGGCTCTACGGCGTGGACAGGAGGTAGCTGTGGCGCAGCCTCTCAGGCTGCCGCGCCGGCACTCATGCCGGCGTTTGGTTCACCGGGAAAACGGGGTCGAGATGAGTCTCGACCCGGCAGGCGGGAGTGCCTGCGCCACGCTCCGCTAATATGGTCCTAGTGGGCGAGCGGGCGCAACGTTTCACACTCCTCAGATTCTTCACTCGATGGCCGGGCTACGAGGAAAAAATCCAGCTCGTGCTGACGCTCGTCATCGGGGCCGTCGTCGGGCTGGTGGTGGTTGCTTTCATCGTGCTCACGGAGAATCTCGGATCGAAGCTGTATCCAGCGGGCGGCGCGGCCTGGCGGCGTGTGTTCATCCCACTGGCAGGCTCGCTGATTACCGGGTTCTTGCTCTCTCGCTATTTCCCCAACGCCCGCGGCAGCGGCATCCCCCAAACCAAGACTGCCCTGTTCATCCGGGACGGATACATCTCCTTGCGGACCGTGATCGGGAAGTTCGGGCTCTCGTCGATCTCATTGGCTAGCGGCATCGCGCTGGGGCGCGAGGGTCCATCGGTGCATGTGGGCGCCGGAATTGCTTCGGTGCTGGGACGCCGGATGGGGCTCACACCCGCCAGCATCAAGGCGTTAGTACCCGTGGGCGCCGCGGCGGCACTGGCAGCGGCTTTCAACACGCCCATCGCCGCCGTGCTGTTTACGCTCGAAGAAGTGATGGGCGATATGCACGCGCCTGTTTTGGGCTCAATCGTTCTGAGCTCCGCCACTTCCTGGATGGTCTTGCACCTGCTCTTGGGCGATGAGCCCCTGTTCCACGTACCCGCATATCAGCTCGTCCATCCAGTGGAACTCGTCTGGTACGGCGTGCTGGGCGTGGCCGTCGGGCTGGTCTCCGCCGCGTTCGTTAAGCTGCTGCTGTGGCAGCGCAAGCGCTTTCTGGGGTTGCCGAAATCGACGCAGTGGATCCAGCCGGCGGCGGGCGGCCTGCTGGTCGGCATTGCCGGCTGGTTCGTGCCGCAGGTGCTCGGCGTGGGTTATGGTTTCGTCGGGCAAGCGCTCAACGGGCAGTTGCTCATCGGCACGATGGCCCTGTTGGTCTGCCTCAAAGTGGTAGCTACGGCGACGTGCTACGCGTCCGGCAACGCCGGTGGTATTTTCGGTCCCAGCCTCTATATGGGAGCCATGACAGGCGGCGCCGTCGGAGGTCTTGCCCACATGCTTATGCCCCACTATACCGGGAGTGTCGGAGCCTATGCGCTGGTGGGAATGGGTGCGGCTTTCGCAGGGATTGTTCGGGTGCCGCTCACCTCGGTGATCATGATCTTCGAAGTGACCCGCGACTATTCGATCATCGTGCCCCTCATGGTTTCCAACCTGATCAGCTACTTGATCTCCAGCCGCCTGCAGGGGGAGCCGATCTACGAAGCCCTGCAACATCAGGATGGAATACACCTGCCCACCGGCGCCCGTGCGCGTGCCGCGCAGTTGATGGTGCGTGAGGCCTTCCAACCCGACGGCCAGATGCTGGTGGCCACCGACCGGATCAGCCAGGCCGCGGCTACACGGGACGACGATCGCGGCGCCTGGCCCGTTGTGGATGCAGGCGGACTGCGCGGCATGGTGACCGCCGAACAACTCCGCCAGGCGATGGAGGCGAACCGGGGCGAAGAGACGCTGGCGGCACTAATACCTGAGCCTGGGCCGATCGTAACGCTACGGACACGCAATTTTCCGCATGTCCACACCGATCACACTCTGGATGCGGCTATGCATAAGATTGCGGAGAGCGGCCTGCCGGTGTTACCAGTGGTCAGCCGGGATAACGTACGCCAGTTGAAGGGCACCATTTCGGTGGACGATATTCTGGGGGCTTACCGCACAAGCGGGCGAAGCGGCGCGGAAGAGTGACGGGGTACCATGGATTTAGTGCTCGTCTCGATCGCTACCCAAGCTGAACTGCCTTCGCGTCCCAAGTGGCTGCGCGCTCCTGCGCCAGTGGGGGCGAACTATCACGAGCTTAAGGATCTGATCGGACGCCTGCGCCTGCACACGGTGTGCGAGAGCGCCGCGTGCCCGAATGTGGGCGAGTGCTGGAACCAGCGCACGGCCACGTTCATGATCCTGGGGAATATGTGCACGCGCCGCTGCGGATTTTGCGCCGTGAGTAAGGGCGCGCCGCTGCCGGTGGACTACGACGAACCGCAGCGCGTGGCCGAAGCGGTGGCCATCATGGGTCTGCGCTTCGCGGTGATCACCAGCGTGAACCGCGACGACCGCAAGGATGGCGGCGCCGAACTGTTCGCGCTTACCATCCGGGCCATTCGCGATCGCATCCCAGGGTGCGGCGTGGAAGTGCTGATCCCCGATTTCCAAGGGAACCGCGACGCCGTGCAGACGGTGATGGAGGCCGCGCCGGACGTGCTCAACCACAACACCGAGACGGTGCCCCGCTTGTACCGCCAGGTGCGCCTGGGGGCGAAGTACGAACGCTCGCTCGACGTGTTGGCCTATGCCAAGCAGCTGGCCCCCAGTTGCCCAACGAAGTCGGGCCTCATGCTGGGGCTGGGAGAAACTGCCGAGGAGGTTCTCGAAGTGATGCGCGATCTGCGCGCGCACCACGTGGATATCCTCACGCTGGGACAGTATCTGCGGCCTTCGCCCAAACACCTGCCCATCGTCCGCTACGTTCCGCCGGAGGAGTTCGCGGAATTTCGCCGGGCCGGCTACGAGATGGGCTTCGCGCATGTGGAGTCCGGGCCTCTGGTCCGCAGTTCATACCACGCATCGAACGCCGTAAAGTGAACGCCGCCCTGGAAGCATCGCCCGTTCGCAACCGGCTGCTGTTGATCGGTGCGGCACTGCTTTTTTCCACCGGGGGAGCGGCCATCAAGGCGGCCACGTTGACGGGATGGCAGGTGGCCAGTTTCCGCTCGGGAGTAGCGGCGGTGGTCCTGCTGGCGGTGATGCCCGAGGCGCGTCGTGGTTGGTCGTGGCGCCTAGTGCCGGTGGCCGCCGCGTACGCCGCCACACTGGTGCTCTTCGTTCTGGCCACCAGGCTGACCACCGCCGCCAACGCCATCTTTCTACAATCCTCGGCGCCGCTGTACGTGCTGTTGTTGGGTCCCTGGCTGCTGCGCGAGCCCGTGCGACGTAGCGACCTGATCTATGTGCTGACCGTGGCCGGCGGCATGGCTCTCCTGTTTCTGGGGACGGAGCAGGCCTTGGCCACAGCGCCTGATCCGCATCGCGGAAATCTGCTGGGCGTAGCGAGCGGGCTGGCCTGGGCCTTGACGGTGACTGGACTGCGCTGGCTGGGAAGGAGCGGCCAAGGAAATCCGGCGCTGGCTCCCGTGGTTGCCGGAAACCTGATGGCATTTTTGGCCGCGCTTCCCATGGCATTGCCGGTTACGAGAATTTCCGGGGCCGACGGGGCCGTAATCCTTTACCTGGGAATTGTACAGATCGGCTTGGCCTACGTTTTGGTCACGCGCGCCATCCGGCACGTGCCGGCGTTCGAAGCCACGACGGTGCTGCTGCTCGAACCCGTCATGAATCCGATCTGGGCCTGGATGGTGCAGGCGGAGACGCCCGGAGCCTGGGCGCTGGCCGGCGGCGCCGTCATTTTGTCGGCTACGCTAGTGAACACGTGGCGACAGGCGCGCCGCTTGCGAGGGAGAGACTATGCCCCAGTGGGACGCTGATGTTTACCTCCGATTCGGGAATGAGCGGACGCAGCCGGTGGTCGATCTGCTGCACCGCATCCATCTCGAGAATCCGCGCCGCATCATCGATCTGGGCTGCGGCCCGGGAAACAGCACGGCGGAACTGCGGCGGCATTGGCCCACCAGCACCATCGTGGGATTGGACAGTTCGCACGAAATGATCGAAAAGGCCCGGCAGGCGTTCCCAGAAGGGATGTGGGAAGTGGGCGACGCGGCGACCTGGCGGGCGGATCAGCCGTTCGATCTGGTGTTCTCCAACGCACTGTTACATTGGGTGCCGGATCACGCGCAGGTGTGCGCGCATTTGCTCCGGCAGGTGGCGCCGGGCGGGGCGCTCGCTGCGCAACTTCCGGCGCATTACGATTCGCCGCTCCACCACGAGATCCTCGAGGTTTCCCGCGACCCGGCCTGGAGCGATCGAATGGCCGGCGCGCGCGAGGCGCTCACCAAGGAATCGCCCGCCTTCTACTACGACCTGCTCCAGGGCGAGGCCTCCCGCGTGGATGTGTGGGAGACCATCTACTATCACGTGCTCTCCGGTCCCGAAGCCGTGCTGGACTGGTTTCGCGGAACGGGACTGCGTCCCTTCCTGGAAGCGCTGGACTCAGGCGAACAGCGCCTGTGTTTCGAAGGCTTGTTGTTAGAGCGATATAAGGTGGCGTACCCGCGCCGTGCGGGCGGAAACATCCTTTTCCCTTTTCGCCGGTTGTTCTTTGTAGCTTATTGTTAACCCTCCTTCCAGGCGCCGCGTGTTAAAAAGGAATCAGGGTGGGCTTCTCTCAAGCGGCCCGTCCGCCGATACAGTAAACATGAACGCACTTGGTTGGCTGGCTTCATTCAGCTTACTTGCCGCTTCCGGTAACATCAGCAATTTCGATCACGGCCCGGTAGGAAAAATGCCACCGGGTTGGACTGCCGCTATGACGAACCAGGGGGCAGCGCCGCAGTGGGAGATCCGCACCGACCCGTCCGCGCCAACGCAACCCTATGTGCTGGCACAGGTTTCGACCGATCCCCGGCAAGACCGTTCGCCGCTGGCGATCCTCGACAAAGTATCGCTGCGCGACGCCGACATCAGTGTTCGGCTCAAAGCCGTCTCGGGCCACGAGGACCAGGGCGGGGGCTTGGTGTTTCGGTACCGCGACGAGAAAAACTATTATGTAGTGCGCGCCGATGCGCTGCACGACGATGTGGTGCTGTATAAGGTTGAAAACGGCCGGTGCAGGCCGATCGTGCCGCGCGGGCTGCCGCCTTCGCAGATTGGCGTGAAACGTCAGTTCCCGCCCAACACCTGGCACATCCTGAAGGTCTCGGTTCGCGGCAACCGTTTCCAGGTTTATTGCAATCATCGGCGCATCCTGCAAGCCGAAGACTCGACGTACGCCGGGCCGGGGAAGGTTGGCCTGTCGACCAAAGCCGACTCGGTCACCTACTTCGACGATTTCAGGGTATACCCGAAGTAAACCGTGGGGCAGGCCTTCCGGCCCGCCGCCGCCTTTCAGGCGGCGCGCCGCGTTACTACTTAAATCGAATGGATCCGACCATCTGCTCAAACGTCCTCTGGAATTGCGGGTAATTCTGCTCCGGCGAGGTGAACATCATATAAAAGACGCCTTGCGGGCGCGTTACGGTGAGCAGCACGTCCATTTCGGGTCCACCCGTAGGAGAAGTCCCGTGTAGCGCGGTGACCAGTCCTTCCGAATTGTTCACGCGTATGCTTTTCTGCTGCTGGCTCGACAACATCTGAATATTCGGATCCCGGTCGTGCAGGAAGGCCACCAACTTGAGGGTGGCCGTGCCGATACTCATGTTGGGGCCGGGGTCGAAGTAGTCGGCCATCGCTCCCGAGCTCATCAGGACCGTTCCATTGGCGATTTTCACTAGTGCGTCCGCGGGAGCAATGGTGACAGACGGCTTGCCTTCTCCGTGGACGGACCAAGTGGCCGGGAAAGCCACGTCATACAAGACCGTGTGCAGCAGTCGCCATTCTGCCGGCGGCGGGGTCAGTCCGGCATTGGATGATCCCACGCCTCCCGCACCAAGCGCGCCAACCTCTGCCTTCGCCCTTTCGAATTGGCCGGTCTCGAATCCGTATTCGCGTTGCGGCAGCGCGCGGATCTCGGCTTCAACGGCCCTCTCACGGTTGCCGGGACTGGGGTGGTCGGAGAAAAACTCCGAGCCCTGGGTGGTAAGAGTCGCGAGCTTCTCAAAGAAGCGCGCCATTTCGATGGGATTGTAGCCGCACTCCGCCATCAGGTGCGATCCCAGGGCGTCGGCTTCGCTTTCGGCCTCGCGGGAGAAATGCAGAATAAACGAATTCGCTCCCAGCCCTAAGCCCATGCCGGCCAGTTGCCCGGCCGCCGAGCTATTGCCGCCCGCCGCGGCACCAGCCAGTTGCGCTAACAGCTTGACCGATTTCGCTTTCGACGCCTCGTGGGTACCATGCCGCAGAATCACGTGCGACATTTCGTGCGCCATCACGCCCGCGAGCTGGGCTTCGTTTTCCGTAGCCTTCAGCAGACCGGTGAAGATGAACATCGGACCGCCCGGCAGAGCAAAGGCATTGACCTGCGGCACATTCAACATCGTGAACGTGAACCGAAATTTGCTCTCCTTTGCTTCGGGAGTAGCGGCCAAACGATCGCCGATGCGGCGAATGTAGTCCTCTAAAACGGGATCGCGCACCTCGGCGTAATGCATGCGAACCTGCAGGGCCGATTGCGCACCGATATTGATATCCTGATCCCGGGAAAAGAGGTTCCAACCCGGCTTCAAGGGGTCGCCAGGATTCCGCGCCCAGGCCGCAGCCAATGCCATCAGCGAGCAAGCCAGTACCCGGGTGAAATGCCTGCGGAGCATGCGCAGTTACTAGTTTAGCAATTGCAAATCTTATACCGTCATTAACCCACGTTATAATTAAGACCATGTTGACGCCCACCGAAAAAATCTGGCACAACGGCCGCTTCATCCGCTGGGAGGATGCGACCCTCCATGTCCTGTCCCACGTCGTGAGTTACGGCACCTCGGTATTTGAAGGTATCCGCTGCTATTCGACCCCTTCCGGACCATCGGTATTTCGTCTGCGCGAGCACATCCGCCGTATGCTGGACTCCGCCAAGATTTACCGCATGGAAAACCTGGGCTATTCGGCCGACCAACTGGCCGAGGCAATGCTGGAAATCGTACGCGTCAACAAAATGGACTCCTGCTACATTCGCCCGATCGTGCTTCGCGGCTACGGCGAAATGGGAGTCAATCCGCTAAAGAACCCAATCGATGTCTACATCGCGTGCTGGTCCTGGGGAAAGTACCTCGGGGAAGAGGCTCTCTCCGACGGCGTGGATGTGTGCGTTTCCAGTTGGAACCGCATCGCGCCCAACACGTTGCCGGCTCTGGCCAAAGCCGGCGCCAACTACATGAACTCGCAGCTCATCAAGATGGAGGCGCTGGCCAACGGATACTCCGAGGGGATTGCGCTGGACTCGGCGGGATATGTCAGCGAGGGCTCGGGCGAGAACATCTTCGTGGTGCGCGATGGCAAGATCCACACGCCGCCGCTGGGAGCCTCGGTCCTGCCCGGCATCACACGCGACTCCATCATCACGATCGCGCGCGAACTGGGTATTCCCTTGATCGAGACCATCATTCCGCGCGAGCTGCTTTACATCGCCGATGAAGTTTTCTTTTCCGGCACGGCCGCCGAGATCACTCCGATCCGAAGTGTCGACCACATTGCCGTGGGCAAAGGGCACCGCGGGCCCATCGCCGAGAAATTGCAGCGGGAGTTCTTTGCGATTGTGAACGGCACCAAGCCCGACCGCCATGGATGGATGAGCCCGGTACATGCCGGCCAGCCTGCGGGAGTGAAATAGGAGAGCGCCCGATTCAGACGGCTGCGCACCGGGATGACCACCTCCCCCGAGATTTGCCAACCTAGCCGCGCAGCCGTCTAATGGACTCTCCTTTTGTAACCCGCACGTCACCCGAAAGCCAGTGCGATCTTCAAATACGGCGCCCTTTTCAACAAATTTTTGGAGTAGGCGCTGATTGGAGTTACCCCTGCTGACGTGTGGCAAAGTTGTGAATAAACCGCAGGCGGCATGACTTGTTCGGGCCAGGCCGCCCTGCGGAGTGCGCGAGGGGCCGATTGATTGGGCGGCCGCGAGGTCTACCAGAACAGTGCGGTCGTGTGACGGAGCGGGGGGGACAACAGCGGCGACAAAGATCGCCAGCGTTACCGGAACAGCGCTTCCGCGCCGCGCTGAATGGCGGCGGCGCCGGCCACACCAGTCAGCGCCGAAACGAAAGCAGGGGCCGCACCGCGCCGCTTCCATTCCTCATGGACCGCATGGAATCCGAGATAGAACACCCACCCCGCCGTGAGCCCAAGGGGATACAAAATCCAGTCCGTTCCCAGGCGCGGCGCCATCAGCAGGCCCGCACCGCCCCCCAGCAGCGTGCAGCCTTCCGCCAGCACGCACCAGCCGAGCGCCGCGGGCCGTGAACTTACCGACGCGCGTAAGATGCCGCCCAGCGCGATTCCTTCCGGAACCTTATGCAGCGCGATGGCCAGCGGCACAGCCACGCGCAATCCGAGCGGCGCGGCCCACTGCGCGGTGGCGATGCTCCAACCATCCAGAAAACTGTGGATCGCCGCCGCCAGCACCAACGGCACCAGGAAGCCGTGCAACTCGTTGGCACAGCCAGTGTGATCGTGATCGTGCGCGCAGGTAGGGCACACCGGATACGCGAAGCGGTTGATCGTAATCAGCAGTCCGTACCCGATGCCGAACAGCAGCAGGCTTACGGCCCAGCCCTTCTCAATCGCCAGTTCCGGCAGAAGGCCGAAGACCGCCACGCCCAGCAGGACGCCCGCGCTGAAGGCCACCACCAGGCGCGACCGCCGCTCCGCGCCTGTCAGCCATACCCCGAGCATTCCGGAGGCGACTCCCACAGTTGTGGCCAGTACCGGCGCGATGATTCCGTGGCCCGGCGATAACGTCAGAAGCAAGCCTCTACTGTAGCAGACGGGCCCCAACCTGCCGGCGCGCGTGTCCCACGTTCATTTGACAATACTTGGCGGGCGTTTTTATGATGATATCTCTATCGGTATTCCGTACGGCGCTGCCTCGGAGCGCTTCATGAAGCCCAAATGGCAAGTACTACGTCTGTTTTGTTTGGGACACAACTCATATGATTAAAGTCGAAGGTCTCACCAAGCGATACGCTCGCACGGTCGCGGTGGACAACATCTCCTTCGAGGTGGAAAAGGGCCAAATCGTTGGTTTTCTAGGCCCCAACGGTGCCGGGAAGACGACGACCATGCGGGTGCTGACCTGCTTCCTTCCGCCTACCGAAGGCAAGGCCACCGTGGCCGGCTATGACGTGCTCGAAAACCCCATGGAGGTGAAGCAGCGCATCGGCTACCTGCCGGAGACGCCGCCGCTTTACCCCGAAATGGAAGTGGTCGAGTACCTCACGTTCGTCGGTAAGTTAAAGCACATTCCTGTCCAAGGATCTGACCCGGCGCGTGGGCGAGGTCATAGAGAAATGTGCCGTTGCGGACGTCCGCAATAAACTGATCAGCAAGCTTTCCAAAGGCTACCGCCAGCGCGTCGGGCTGGCCCAGGCGATCATCCACAATCCCGACGTGCTTATCCTCGATGAGCCGACTTCCGGTCTGGACCCCAAGCAGATCATCGAGACTCGCGGGCTCATCCAGTCGTTGGCGGGTGATCACACCATCATCCTGAGTACGCACATTCTCACGGAAGTCGAGCAAATGTGCGAGCGGGTGATCATCATCAGTAAAGGAAAGCTGGTGGCCATTGACTCGGTCGCGAATCTGACCAACCGGCTGCGCGGCGCCGAGGCGGTGGTGATCGAACTGGAGGCCGCCGGGGGCAAACCCAACCCCACCGACGTGCAGCAGCGACTGGAGCAGGTGCCGGGAGTGAGCCGCGTGGTGTTGAAGGATTCGCGGAACGGCCGGCTGGCGTTTGAGGTGGAGAGCCTCCCGGAACGGCAGGTCCGCGCGGACCTGGCCCGAACGATTGTCAATTCGGGCTGGAATCTGAATGAAATGCGCTCCATCGGGCTGAGCCTGGAAGACATCTTCCTGCAGCTCACGACGTCCGAGGAGAAGGAGCCCGTGAAAGTAGGAGCGACTACATGAGCAGTGTATTGCTGATTTGCCAGAAAGAGCTTAAGAGTTACTTTGCGTCACCCATCGCCTATTTGCTAATGGCGTTCTTCGGGCTGATCTTCGGGTTCGGAATGTACACCGCCACCCGCGACGTGATGCGGTTCAGCTTCCAGATGCAGATGCAAGGCCAGTCGGCGCCGATGAATCTCAACCAGCAGGTGATCACGCCGCTGCTGGGATTCGGCAGCACCATATCCCTGTTCCTGATCCCCATGATCACCATGCGGCTTTTTGCCGAGGAGAAGAAGTCGGGCACGATCGAGCTGCTGCTCACGTCGCCGGTAACGGACCTGCAGATCATCCTGGGCAAGTGGCTCGGTGCGGTGCTGCTGTATCTCTGCATCCTGGTGATGTCGGTGCTCAACGTGGCATTGCTGTTTGCCTGGGGCAAGCCCGATATCCGGCCGGTTCTGGCGGCCTACCTGGGACTGCTGCTGCAAGGCGGTTGCCTGTTGGCCATCGGGGCGTTGATCTCTACCTTAACGAAGAACCAGATCATCGCGGGAGGCGTCACATTTTTTGTATGCCTCATGTTGTGGCTGTTGAACTGGTTCACTTCGTTTGACAGCGGCACAACGGCTACGGTCATCAACTACCTCTCGATCGTTACCCACTTCGACAATTTCTCGAAAGGGGTGATCGAAACCAAAGACGTGGTGTTCTATCTCTCCATGATTTTCTTTGCCCTGTTCCTAACTTCGCGATCGATGGAATCGCTGCGGTGGAGGTCGTAAGATGGCGAAGAATTGGATGAGTGCCCGCCAGACCAAATTTACGGCGTACGTTTCCGTTTACATCGTGGTGATCATCGCGGTGCTGGCCGTGGTGAATTTTCTGGCGAACCGATACGACAAATCGTTCGACACCACTGCCAACAAGCAATACAGCCTCTCCGATCAGACTCAAAAGCTAGTGAAGGGTTTGAATCGCGACGTGAAGATTATCTACTTCGACCGGCAGGAGCAGTTTGCCCAAGCGCGCGATCTGCTGGAGCGCTATGCCAACCTTTCCCCGAAGTTGCATGTGGATTACATCGACCCGGTGAAGAAGCCGCAGCAGGCTCGAGCCGCGGGCTTCACGCGCGAATCCAACGTGGTGGTGGATAGCGGCCTGCGCCGCGAGCCGGCCAAGAGCCTCACCGAAGAAGAGGTGACGGGCGCGCTGATTCGATCGTTGAAGACCGGCGTACGCAACGTATGCTTCCTCTCGGCCGGCGGCGAACACAGCATCGACGATACCCAACCGGGCGGCTTTTCTAACCTCAAGACCGTAGTGGAGCGGGACAATTACAAGACCCGCACCATCACCCCGAATGCCGGCGCGCCGGAAGGCGACAAGGGCGTGACCGTCGGCCAGAAGCCTGCCGCGGCCAACTTTGCGGTTCCGACGGACTGCAGCGTGCTGGTGATCGGCGGCCCGCAAACGGCTTACGCTCCGGCGATAGTCGACGGCATCAAGGCTTATGTGGAGGGCGGCGGGAAAGCTCTCTTCATGCTCGACGACCCGGTACGCATCGGGCGTGAACAATCCGCCACGGACAGCCCCGAGCTGCTCAAACTTCTGGCGGACTGGGGCGTCACGGTGAACAAAGACTTGGTGCTCGACTTGAGCGGTATCGGCCGCATTTTTGGATTGGGCCCGGAGATTCCGGTGCTCGTTCAGTACGAATCGCACGCCATCACGCGGCCGTTGGCGCGCGTCCCCACCGCGTTTCCCCTGTCTCGCTCGCTGGATGTGAAATCGGCAGGCACCTCGATGGTCGAGAAACTGTTCGGTACATCCGAGGACAGCGTGGCAGTGACGGAGGTTGCCGCCAACGGAGCCATCGACGTGAAGAAAGGCAAGAAAGGCCCATTCACGCTGGGGGCTGCCGGAACTATCACGGCGGGCAGCAACAAGAGCCGCTTCGTTGTAGTCGGCACGTCGCAATGGGCACTGAACAACCTGACGGGCTCAAACTCGCTGGGCAACCGCGATCTGTTTTCCAACATGATCAACTGGCTCACTTCGGACGAAGATCTGATCTCGATCCGGCCGAAAGAGCCTACCAACCAGGCGCTCAACATGAACGCGCAGAAGCAGGTGACCATGTTCTGGCTCAGCGTGGTGTTCTTCCCGCTGGCGGTGGTCGCCATGGGGCTCGGCACCTGGTGGAAGCGGAGGTAACGGAATGAAGCCGAAAGGGCTGCTGATTGCCGTTGCTCTTCTGGCCGTGCTGGGTGGCTTGACCTGGTGGTCGAATAAGAGGCAGGCGGCGGCCAGTAAATCGACGGCCGATACCGCCACCACTAAGATCCTTTCGATTCCCAGCGACCAGGTGCAGGACATTGTGGTGAAGAAACCCACTGGAACCGTGGAATTGACCCGACTGAGTGGCAATACCTGGCAGCTGGCACAACCCGAAAAGCTGCCCGCCGATGTGGATGCCGCTTCCGGGATGGTGTCCACCTTGGGCCAGTTGAATGCCGACACGGTGGTGGATGCGAAAGCCACCGACCTGACACCGTACGGACTGCAAACTCCGGCGCTCGATGTGCAAGTGGTTCAGAAGAACGGCAAGCGTGACGATCTTCTGATTGGCGACGACATTCCCACCGGTTCGGGTAGCTACGCCAAGCTGGCCAACGATGCGCGGGTCTTCACCGTCGCCAGCAACGTGAAGACCAGTATCGATAAGTCACCGAACGATTTGCGCGACAAGAGGCTGCTGACCTTCGACTCGGAAAAACTCACGCGCGTCGATTTGCAGGCCAAGGGCGAGACCATCGAATTCGGCAAGAACAATGCGAATGACTGGCAGATCCTGAAGCCGCGTCCGCTGCGCGCCGATGGGTCGCAGGTCGACACTCTGATCAATGCGTTGAAGGACGCGCGCATGGACCTGTCGGAAGATCCGCCGAAGGCAGCCGCGGCCTTCGCCTCGGCCGCCAGGGTAGGTACTGCGACCGTAACCGATGCCAACGGAAATCAGAGCATCGAGGTTCACAAGGACAAGGACAGCTATTACGCCAAGAGCACGGCGGTCGCCGGTATCTACAAAGTGACCGGCGATATCGGAAAGAGCCTTGACAAGGGAGTCAATGACTTCCGCAGCAAGAAGCTCTTCGATTTCGGCTTCAGCGATCCCTCCTACCTGGAAGTACAAGGCGTCGCTTATAGCAAGGCCGGTGACAAATGGACGTCCGGCACGAAAGCCATGGATAATGGCACGGTGCAGACTCTCATCGACAAACTGCGGGATCTGACCGCGTCCACGTTCGAGGCGGAAGGCGGCCAGGAGAAGGTTTTCGAAGCTACGGTGGTCTCCAATTCAGGAAAGCGCAACGAGAAGGTCACCATCACTAAGGAAGGAACCAAATATTTGGCGAAGCGCCAGGACGACCCGAGCATCTATGGATTAGACGCGCAGGCGGTCGACGATTTGAAAAAGGCGGCGTCTGACGTGAAGGAAGCCACGCCCCCGCCGGCCGGCAAGAAGAAATAGGTTCCTGTGAATGGTCTTCTTACCGACTTATATGAGCTGACCATGGCTGCCGGCTATTTCGAGGCCGGCAAAGCCAGTGAGAAGGCCACCTTCGAATTGAGCATCCGGCGTCTACCCGCTAGCCGGAACTTCGTGATCGCCGCCGGCTTGCCCGAAGTGGTCGACTATCTCCTGAACCTCAGCTTCACCACGGAGGAGATTGACTACCTTCGGGGGCTCCCGCAATTCCGCAACGCCTCCCCGAAATTTTTTGACTACCTGGCGAAGTTTCGATTCACCGGCGATCTGTTCTCCGTTCCCGAGGGCACGCCGCTGTTCGCCGGGGAGCCGGTCCTAACGGTGCGCGCGCCTCTGATCGAAGCACAGATCCCGGAGACCTACCTGCTCTCGGCCATCACCTTCCCCAGCCTGATTGCCACCAAAGCGGCGCGGTGTGTGGAGGCAGGCGCCGGCCGGGAAATTGTGGAGTTCGGCACACGCCGGGCGCACACACCCGAGGCCGGCGTTCTGGGCGCACGCGCGTCCTATATCGGCGGTTGTTCCGGAACCAGCAATACACTGGCCGGCTTCCGTTACGGCATTCCGGTGATGGGCACGGCCGCGCATTCGTGGATAATGTCGTTTTCGTGCGAGGCCGAGGCGTTTCGCCAGTTGCAGCGGCTTCTGGGCGAAAGCACCATTCAGCTCATCGATACCTACGACACCGTTGAGGGCGCCCGCCTTGCGGCCAAACTCGGCAAGCCAATCTGGGGAGTACGCCTGGATAGCGGTGATCTGCTGGCGCTTTCGCGCGAGGTGCGGGCGGTACTGGATGAAGCCGGCCTTCCCGATGCCAAGATTATGGTCAGCGGCGACCTGGACGAGTATCGCATCCGCGACCTCATACGCAGCGGCGCCCCTCTCGACGCATTCGGCGTGGGCACACAGTTGGCGACGTCCGGCGACGCGCCCGCCATGGGCGCCATTTACAAGATGGTCGAGTTGGACATCGGGGGCATCCAGCGGTTCACTTCCAAATTAAGCGACGACAAAGTAACCTTCCCCGGCTCCAAGCAGATCTTTCGCGACGTGGCGCGCGACGTGGTAGCGCGATCGGGCGAGTGCGGCAAAGGGGAAGCCCTGCTGCGACCCGTAATTCTGGGCGGCCGTCTGATCGAGCCCCTGCCCAGCCTGGAGCAGGCCCGCTGCCGGGCATCCGCGGCAATGGCCAGCCTCCCGGCAGCACTGCGCGAATTTGAGGTCACGGAGCCATGGCCCGTGGTCTACAGCCGGGAACTGCGCGCGCTGATTGACCAGACGCGACGGAACCTGAGGTGATTCAGCAAACGAGCGGCAAGCACCGCTCCCTTTGGTCACGGCTCAGTAGAGCCTCCGGCGCGCCGGATAGAACACTCTGTGACTGGAGCGCCACTTACAGGGCCGCGACCATAGGGAGCGGTGGTGGCAACCCATGAAAACGGTATTCGTCGACGTCGATACGCAGCTTGATTTTCTTTATCCCGCGGGTGCGTTGTATGTGCCTGGGGCGGAGCGCATCGTTCCCGCAATCGAACGCCTGAACCGCCACGCGGCCGCGCGGGGGATCCCGGTCTTGTCCACCATGGATGCGCATGCTGAAGACGACCCCGAGTTCCGCGCGTGGCCGCCCCACTGCATCGCAGGAACGACCGGCCAGCACAAGGCCGCTGCGACCTTGCTAGAAAAGCGCGTGGTCATCCCCAATCGCGATGGCGCATTTTCGCTCATAAGCGCTGAGCAGATTCTGGTTGAAAAGCAGACGGTGGACGTGTTCGCCACGCGTACGCTGCCGCGGGTCATCGACGCCCTGGGAGCCGAACGGTTTGTAGTCTACGGCGTGGTGACCGAGATTTGCGTGCTGTCGGCGGCTCGCGGGCTTCTGTCCGCCAACAAACAAGTAGCGGTAGTGTCGGATGCGGTGAAGGAACTTCGCGCCGATGAGGCAGCCCGCGCGTACGCGGAAATCCGTTCGTTAGGCGGGTCGGTAACTACTTTGAGCGAGGTCCTCTGTAGTTAAAGGCGTGGGCTTACGCGGTCGCCGGAAAGCCGCCACCATCAGAAGCAGCGAGCCGCCCAACAGCGATCCATCACGCAGCAGGGTTAAGGGCGAGATGGCCTCCCCGGGACCGAAACAACCGCAGTCGATGGCCTCGCCGCGCATGTAGGCCCGCACCATCAGCGCAAAGAAAAGGGCCAGCAGCGCGGATGTCGCCACAGTGGAGGTACGCCGCCAGCGGCCGGACAACAACAGCAAGCCCACCATCAGTTCCAGCCAGGGCAGCGTATGCGCCACCAGAGTGACCGCCCATTCCGGCAGCAGGTGATAGGCGTCGATGGAGAGGGCGAACAGCGCCCATGGCTCGCGCAGTTTGATCCAGGCGGCATAGACAAAAATGCAACCGACGGCCAGCCGAATGATCAGCAGCGCAGCTCGCAGGAGCTTATTTGGTGAGGTCATTTAAGAGGGACCGCAGCAGATTGTAATTGCCGGCGCCGCCGATCGGATATTTCTTTGCCCCGCGAATGATTAGCAGAGTGGGGGTCTCGTTCACGTGCTCGTCCATGCCCTCTTGCACGTCCTGCGCCACTTCGCCGAGGACACCGGGGTCCTTCACCAGCGTCTGAACTTTCTTCTGCTCGGCAGGAGTCAGTGCGGTGGCTACGGTCTCGAAGACCCTGCCATCGGTAGCCCAAGACGGTTGGTTTTGAAACAAGGCATCCGCCACCTGCTCATACTTACCAACGCGCGCAGCCGCTACCGCATATGTGGCTGCTTCTCTGGCATGGGGATGCTGGTTCAACGGGAACTCCTTATACACCAGGTAGGCCTTGCCGGGCACTACGAACTCGCGCATGAGCTGCGGAAGAATTTGCATGTGCAGAGCCCGGCAGGAAGGGCACTGGAAGTCGCTGAAGAGCTCGATGGTGACCGGCGCTGCCGGATTCCCGAATGTCTTCGCGCTATCGATTCGTGATGGGGCGGCCAAGCAGAGGGCCAGCGCCAGAAACAAGATCGCAGACGGCTTCATATCCCACTATTTTACGTGGACGAGGCGGGTTTGTGGCGGCTAGCGCGGACGGTTAGTTTGGCGGTACTAACCCAAAGCGGTGAGTGTGCGCCGCGGCACGATGGCTGCAGGGCTGCAACATCACCAGCGGAGGAATCAATACTATGAATTCCGATCAATTAGAAGGTCAATGGAAACAGATGAAGGGCAAGGTGAAGGAGAAGTGGGGGAAGCTGACCGATAGCGACCTGGACGTGATCGCGGGCAAACGCGACCAGTTCCTGGGCAAGCTGCAGGAACGGTACGGATTCACAAAGGAGCAAGCCGAGCGCGACCTGTCAGATTGGGAAAGATCCCAAGGCCATTCCCAAGTCGCTTGATTCTAAAGGGAGCGGGCTGCCAGGTGCGGCCCGCTTTCGCTCCCCGCCTGGCAAAAGCCACCAGGGCCCATCGAAAGTCGCCGAACGACAGGCCCGGTGGTTAGTAGAAAGGTACTCTACCTGAACGCTACCTCACTTTCACCGGGCGCACAAGACTCCCTTTCGTTAATGTGTTCGTTAACGTGCCACAATGGACGCCATGTCCATCCGCACTCACGCCGAGCTGGAGAAACTTCGGGTCATCGGCAAAATTGTCAGGCGGGCGCTGGACAAAACCGCGCAAGCCGTTCGGCCGGGCATCACTACGGCGGAGCTGGATGAAATCGGGCGCAGAGTACTCGACGAGAATGGCGCCGAGTCCGCGCCTCCCAAGGTCTACGGATTCCCGGGAGCGCTGTGCATCAGCGTGAATGACGAAGCCATTCACGGGATTCCGGGCAGCCGCGCGATCCAGGCCGGCGACCTGGTAAAGCTCGACTTGGTGGCGGAGAAAGACGGCTTTTTCGCGGACGCCGCCGTTACCGTAATGGTGGGCGCTGTCACGGAACGCGCGGCCGCCCTGGTGCGCTGCGCGGAAAGCGCGTTCCGGCTAGGGGCGAAAACGGCGCGCGCGGGCAACCGGGTTTCCGACATCGGGCGTGCCGTGGAGCGCGAAACTACCCGCTGCGGGTTCCGCGTGCTGCCCGAGCTGTGCGGACACGGAGTGGGCCGCACGATCCATGAGCCGCCCTCGGTGCCCAACCATTACGACCCACGGTTTCGCGCGCGGCTTACCGAAGGGCTGGTCATCACCATCGAGCCGATCATCTGCGCGGGTAACGGCCGCAGCGAACTGCAGGCCGACCGGTGGACCGTTCGCACCGCGGACCGCAGCCTTGCGGCGCACTACGAACATACCATCGTGATTACCAGGACCGATCCGATTCTGCTGACCGCGGCGTAAGATCCGGCGGCGGACACGCTCTGAGGACTAGCAGGACGCGTTCGGGCGGCACGCCCGCCAACTGACCAATACGGTCCGCCGCCAGGGCCGTAGCGTACAGCACCTCCAGGAGAAATTGGTTCGATGGCGCCTCATCCAGTGTCCCGGCAGACTCCAGATCCGGGACGGTTTCCAGGATCGTTCCGCTCTGCATCAGGCTCTTAAAGACTTCCCAGGGAGTCTTGCCGCGCCGTTGGATGTCGTGGATTAGATCGTAGCGGATGAGATAGATGCACTTGCCGCTGCGCCGCGCCCGGCTCAGGTCGAACGCCGAGATCTCCACGTGTTTCCTTGTCTCCGGCAGGGCAACTGCCACTCGCTGGGCGACCAGGTGCTTTTCATCGGAGGGAAGATGAGCGGCGGTCTGCCCCTCCAGCGCGGTGACCAACTCGCGGATGTCCGCCTGGCTGCTTCCACGATGGTGCTGGATGAGTTCCCGCAGCTTGCCGAAGCCGAGCAGCAGCGTGTTCACCACCTCTGGTGTGGGAACCATTTGCCGGGAACGAATCAAATCGAGCGCGTTCTCGATCTTGTGGGCCAGCTCCCGGATCTTGCCCAGGTCGAAGAAGCCCGCGCCGCCCTTAATGGAGTGTGCGGCACGAAAGACGCGGTTGACCAACTGTTCGTCGATGTCGGCTCCGCTCTGCTCCATGGCCAGCAAATACGCCTCCATATTGGCCAAGTGCTCCCAGGATTCCGCCAGATAGACCTCGACCAGTTCGTCGTCGAGGTGAGGTTCGCTCATTACTCCTCCGTGGCGTCTCCGGTGACGCTGAAATGCTGATGGATGCGCATGGTGTGGAACAGGTCCAGAATGTCTGGCGAGGCGTGGACCACGGCCAAATGGCCGCCCAGCTTGTGCAGCGAGTTGTGCGCCGAGATCAGCAGGCCGATGCCGCTCGAATCGACCATCTGCACGTTGGTGAGATCCACCACCAGCCGCCGCGCACCCTCGTCGAGGACCCCGCGCATCTGGGAGCGCAGTTCGGGTACTGAGGCGGCCACAAAATCCACTCCCGAGAGCCGCATCACCGCTTTATCGCCGTCACGTGAAAGCACTATCATTTCGATTCCTTCTCAACAGCGTTTGATCATCGTCACGGCGTTGCCCTTCTGGTTGTAGCGGACGCGGATGGCGAACTTGCGCAGAATTTCGATCCCACGTCCGGAGGAAGCGAAACTCCCGCCGTGCCTGTCCCAGGCGGCGCGCCAGTCGAAGCCCTCGCCCTCATCGCGGACGGCGATGGTCAACCGCCGGCCCCGCAGGCGCAACACGCAAAGTACATGCTTTAGAGGATCGGCATGACACCCATGCACTACTGCGTTGGTCAGCGCTTCGCGCGCCAGCAACTCCGCTGCGAAACAGTCGGCATGCGACAAGATGTTTTCTGCCCGGCGCCGGAACACCACGAAGAACTCCTCGAGGGCCTCCAAAGTGGCCGGCAGAGTGGTCCGCAATTCGCAGGCGGAACCGGGCGAGGGTCTCATGAGAACGCCTCCACGGCGAGCAGCAGCAGGTCGTCCTCCACTACTCCCGTATCGGGCCGAAGGTCGCCTGCGATGGCGGCCGGGGCCTCCGCCAATGGCACCGCGCGATGGCGCACACACGCATCCACCAGCCGCTCCAACCCCAGGCGGCGGCCGCCTCCCGGCGAGGACTCGATCAAACCGTCGCTATACAGGAAGAAGCGGTCTCCCTGCGCTACGCGCAGGTCTTTGCGCTGGAGCACCACCGAACTGAACAGGCCCAGCGGATCGCTATCCATCTGCATGGTCTGCGCCTTACCGGACCGGCTGACCAGGATCAGGGGAGGATGTCCCGCACTGACAACCGAAAGCCGCCCCGTGCGCCGGTTCAGGTGGGCAAAGCTTGCCGTGAGATACTGCTCTTCGCCGAGAATCTGCCGCATGACCGAATCGATGCCCCGCATGGTGTCCTCGGGTGAGAACATGGGGCCGGTGTACTGGCGCAGCAGCGCCTTGATGGCAGACGTGAGAAACGCCGCGCTTACGCCGTGGCCGCTGACATCCGCCACGAAATAGCCAAACGCCTCGGAATCCACGGAGACGACGTCGTAGAAATCCCCACCGGCGGCTTCCAGCGGTTTATAGTAGACCGCGAAGGTCGCGCCAGGGCAATCGCCCGGCTTCACCAATATGGCGCTTTGGGCGCAGCGTAACTGTTCCAGCCGCGCACGGTGTTCCAGAACCAGCGCGCGCTGAGCGTCGCGGATGCGCAAATGCACACGTACGCGAGCCAGGACTTCGTCGCCGTGGACCGGCTTCGATAGATAATCGACGCCGCCGATCTTCAAGCCCGTCACTTTGCTTTTCACGTCATCCAGGGCCGAAAGAAAGATGATTGGAATATCGGCGGTGGCGGGATCGGACTTCAGTTTGGCGCACGTCTCAAAACCGCTCTCGCCCGGCATCACCACATCCAACAGAATCAGGTCCGGCTGCCGGGAGCGGCTCACTGCGCGCGCGGCCGCGCCATCCCCAACCGCCAGGGTGTGGAAGCCTTCCGCCTCCAGAACGCTCTGCACAACCTCTACGTTGGTGGGTGTGTCGTCCACAATGAGGATGGTGGGAGTCTCGGTCACACCGTTCTTATCGGCCGATATCTGATTTTTCCTTACCGGGTGATGGCTTTCGCCCAGGTGTATAATCGCCGGTGACTGAAATTGCATTCACAACACTTTCTAACTGCTGCGGCGCTGCTGGTGGCGACTTGCGCCCACGGCGCAATGGCTGCATTACCCAACCGCGGGAGTTCCTCATCTGCCCAACGGTCAACCGAACCTGTCGGCGCCTGCCCCGCGGGCCGCGGACGGCAAGCCGGATCTCTCCGGGATCTGGGAACTGGAGGCCGCCTGTCCGCCCGAGGGTTGCGGCGACTATCCGGGCGCGCCGGAGTTTGCGAACCTGGGCGCGAAACTCAAAGGCGGCGTGCCCTATCAGCCTTGGGCCGCGGAACTGGTGAAGAAACGGTCGGCCGACCTGGGCAAGGATGATCCGGTGGCGTGGTGCAAGCCTGCCGGCGCCCTCCGCCTGCTGACATATCCCCCGCCCCGGAAAATCCTCCAGCTTCCGGGCCTGGTCGTCATACTCTCCGAGCGCGACGTGACCTTCCAGCAGATCTTCACCGATGGACGGCCGTTGCCCAAGGACCCGTCGCCATCCTGGAACGGTTACTCGTCCGGGAAGTGGGAAGGCGATACGCTGGTCGTGCGGAGCATCGGCTTCCGCGATGGGACCTGGCTCGACCGCGTTGGCAGTCCCCTGACCGAGGCTGGGCAGATCACCGAGCGGTTCCGCCGCGTGAACTACGGGCTTCTCGAAATCGAAGTCACGGTGGATGATCCCAAGGCATATACCAAGCCGTGGACCGTCAAGCTGAATCAGCGCATTCAACTCGATACCGAGCTGCTCGATTACTTCTGCCAGGACAACGAGAAGGACGCCGTGCACGCGGTGGGCAAGTAAGGCATCAAGCCCGGCGGCGGCGCACGCGACGTATGTGATAATACCCCGATGTTCGGTACTCTTGCTCCGCTGGTGGCGTCGATTGCGGTCGGCTTAGTGGGGTTCTCCGCAGCACACGCGGCAAACTACTACGTGTCCCCCAGCGGCTCCGACAACGCCCCGGGAACCCTCAGCCAGCCCTTCCAGACAATTCAGCAGGCGGCTAGTGTGATGGTGGCCGGGGACACGGCCTATATTCGCGCCGGAGTCTATCGGGAAACCGTGACGCCGAAGAACTCGGGGACAAAGAACGCGCCGATCACGTACATGCCCTATAACGGCGAATCGGTGACGGTAAGCGGTGCTGATTTGATCCCCGCGGCTTCTTGGACTCCGTTCCAAGGGAACATCTACAAGGCGGTGGTGCCGTGGGCGCCGGATCCAAATCTTAATCAAGTCTTCGTCGATGGCCAGATGATGATCGAAGCACGCTGGCCGAATACTTCTTTGGATGTTTCTCACCCAACCGTCGCGCAGACGAGCGGCGGGTCGTATATAGATGGAGGCACCGACCTGTCAACCGGGACGATCACCGATCCGAACCTTCCGGCGCGGCCTGACGGATATTGGACCGGGGCAACCGTTCACGCAGCCCTTGGAACCGCTGTCAGTTGGCAAACAGGCACAGTTACAAGTTCCAATCCCGCCCAGTTGTCATTCTCCTTCACAAAGCAGAACGATTTCCGGACGCCAGGGCCGAACAACCCGTACTACCTTACGGGTAAGCTTGCTGAATTAGACACAGCGGGAGAGTTCTTCCTGGAGACTCCCACAACGCTCTACCTCTGGACACCCACGGGCGACAGCCCTGCCAAACATGTGGTCGAGGTCAAACGCCGCACCAACGCCTTCAATATTACTAATCTCTCCTTCACCACGATCCAGGGACTCGATATCTTCGGTGCGACGATCTGGGTAAATAGTTCCTCATACGTCGTTCTTGATAATTTAAGCCTGAAATACGTATCACATGGAAGCTCCGATGTCGCCCGGGGCGGCTCCAATGGCATCCTGCTCAGCGATCGCAACGTCTTGCGAAATTCGACGATTTCCTTTAGCGCCAACAACTGTCTCATAGTGGCAAACAGTTCTGCCAGCCTGGTCTTCAACAATAAGATTCATGACTGCGACTATAACGCGGAGGGCTGGCTTCCAATAATGACTTACTATGCCACTGGCGCAACGGGAACGCCCGGAACTCCGTTGAAAGTCGCGACTCCCTCGTAACCCACTCTACGATGCCTTTCTCCGTCTGGCAACCGATGGTTTGGAAGGCGTCAGAGCATCCAGTTCCCTGATGAGAGATGGGATTTGTTTGTAACCCGTGATCTTTCGGAACTGCTTCTCCGCGACCAAGAGTCCCGACCCAACCCAGCGCTCGCGCTGGTCGCCGCCGTGCCAGCGTTTCACGTTCCGGCAAACCCGTTCGACGATCGAGAACGCTGACTCGATCACATTGGTACTGGCCATGGTCTTCCGTAATTGCATCGGCAAACGAAGCCGGTGCACGGTCAGCGTCTCTTCCATTCCCTCTGCCAAACTCCGCGCCGCGCTCGGATTGAGATCCATTAGTTCGCGGTGTAGTGCGTTGAGCGCTTGTTTAGCGGCGGCGTAATCTTCCAGAGCGTAGGCCGCATTCAGCTTCTTTGCCACCCCGGGTCTTTGTTCGTCGGTCAGATGATCTAGCACGTTCCGACGCTTGTGAACTTGGCAGCGCTGGATCGCTGCCGACTCGCCGGCGTGCTTTTTCACCGCAGCGGTCAGTGCTTTGCCGCCATCCAGAACGTAGAGCCGCGGCTCAGTGAAATCCAGGCCACGTTCCACCAGGTCGCCAAGTAACTCGCCAACCACCGTCGCGTTCTCTGTCGCGCCCTGCCGTATGCCCAAGATCGTTTTCCGCCCGTCTTCACCGATGCCCAACGCGGCTACGATCTGCTGTCCTTCAAACGGCGTCGCGTCGATCAGCAACGCGCACAGGCGCGTTTGGTCCAACCGGCGCTCCATCATCACCTTCAACTTTTCCCGGCTCGCCTCGATGAAATGCTCGCTGATCGCGCTTTTCTCCAGCCCGTATGCTTCGCTGAACTGACGTACGGCCTGGCCATATTTCCTCGTGCTCAGACCCAACAGCAATTTCTCCCACACGGTTGCCGTCAGCGGTTCGCCGCGGTGGAACATCTCGTAGCTGCCCAGCCGCACTTCTTTGTCGTCGGTCGTCCGCACGCGTGGCCGCTGGACTGGAACTTTCTGGCCCATTACCACGCAGTAGCCGCGCTCGCTACCCCACCGACTGGCCGTCCTTTCCGGCTGCCGCTGGCTGCGCTCGCCGGCCAGCTCCCGGACTTCTTCCTGCATCAGCAGTTCCATCAATTGCAAACCGGCCTGTCGAACCAACTCGCCCACGCCCTTGCGCAACCAGCCCAGCATCTCGGCCAGGGGCAACACCATCTGTATCGACGGATTTCCATCCGCCGCCATTTCCGCGAGCTCCTTCACTGCTCGCTGCGCTTCAATCTGATATGGTTTCTTCATAGCGACTCTCCCTTTTCTCGCGAAAGAAAATTTGCTCTCAGCCTATCAAGGCTTCGAGCGGGGAGTCGCTAATTTCTACGATCTACCGGGCATTCCCAAGCGTCTTCAGTGTTAGTGCTTACAGCGCCAGCGGTGTGGCGCGACTGCCTGGAACGGAATTGAGGAACAACATCTTCACAGCGCCCCTTCAGGCGACCACGGGCGCGGTTATGAGCAACAATATATATACTGGCACCGATCCGCAGTTCGTCGACCCGGCGCATGGTAATTTCCAGTTGATGCCCACGTCACCAGCCATCGAGGCCGGCACGATCATCCCCCCTTACACCGATGGCTTCGCGGGTTCCGCACCGGACATCGGGGCTTATGACCACACCAAACCCGCATGGAAGGCCGGGGTCCAGGCTGCGGCCACCGTCGCCGCGCCCACTTACGCGCCTACGCTCACACCCGGAACAGTCGCGGTCGTCACTGGCTCGATCCCCTTCGATTCCGGCGTCTCGGTGTTACTTAGCGATGGTGCAGGCGTCGACCTGCCCGCGCCGTTAGTGTACGTCGTCGCCTCGCCGCCACAATTGGCCTTCCGGGTTCCACCCGCTGCAGCTCCCGGGGTCGCCATGATCACCATCACCAATGGCGATGGAGGCATCTCGCTTTCGTCAGCCCCCCTCTTCGCGGGCGCGCCGCCCGTCACTCTGGTAGCCGGTCAGGGATCGGGCCAGAGAGCGGCAGTCAACACGCCCTTCGCCACGGCGTTGCAGGCGATCGTGAAGGATGCGAGCGGAAATCCGGTGTCGGGGGCAGCGGTAGCGTTCGCGGCTCCGGCGACGGGGGCGAGCGGCCAATTCGCCGCATCCGCGACAGTCCTCACAAACGCCGAAGGTATTGCCGGGGCGCCTGCTTTTACGGCGAATGGCGCCACCGGGACTTACAGTGTTACCGCCAGCGTCGCTGGCGCGAGTGCACCAGTCGGCTTCGCGCTCACGAACACGGGCGCGGCCGCGACGATCACTCCGGGCGAAATCGCGGGCGCGGGTGGCAGTGTCCCGCCGGTCCAATCGATTTCCCAAAACGCACTCATCACCATCCACGGGCAGAATTTTCTGCCTGCCGGTGTTGCGGGCCGCGCGGCGTTGGCCAGTGAATACTTGAATGGCGGTCTCCCCACCGTCCTGCTCAGGTGTCTGCGTGGACTTTGGTGGGCGCCGCGCCGCGATACTTGACGTGTTCCCGACCAAGATCCAGGCCCAAGTTCCCGCCGTAACCGGCACCAGCGTCAACATCACCGTGTTCACGTACTGTGGCACGTCCGACGAGACGGCCTCCAGCATGCAAACGGTGGCGGTGAGTACGGCTTCTCCAGAGTTTTTCTATTTTCAGCTCAACCCAGATGGGAGGAACCCTGTGATCTTAGTAAATTCCACTAACGGCGCACTGGTCGGGCCGTCGAATGTTCCGGGGCGTACGCTCGTGCCGGCGCGGCCTGGGGACATTCTCACCACATACGGCACGGGCTTCGGTCCGGTGACACCTGCCCTAGCCACCGGTCAGATTCCTGCGGGCAAGGCACCGGTGGTCGGGCCAGTATCGGTCAGTATCGGTGGCGTCGTTCTGGCTGCGTCCGACATTCTGTATGCGGGCGCCATGCCGGGCCAGATCATCGATCAACTGGATTTCCGCGTACCTGCGGGCGTCGCAAGCGGGAATCAGCCCCTCGTAATTTCAGTGGCCGGCGTCGCCTCTCCGCCGAACGCTTTCGTGGCGATCCAAAAATAGCAAGTAGGGGCAGTGGGGCAGACCATCGCCGTTCGTGGTCTGCCTAGCGCCGCAAACGACGGAAACCGATGGTCTGCCCTACGGGTGTAAACTGGTTTCCCATGCAGCGACTCAAGCCTGTCGATGTTGTGATCGCCGGCGGCGGATTTGTCGGCTTGACCCTGGCGAAGGAAATTACCGCGCGCACATCGCTCTCGGTGGTGGTGCTGGAGCGCGGCCAGCCGCGCAAGACGGCCGATTATGCCACCGGCATGGATGAGCTGGATTACGCGCTGCGCTTTCGCATGATGCAAAACCTGGCGGAGGAAACTGCCACGCACCGGCATTCGGCGCGCGCCAGTGCGGTTCCCATCCGGCAATACGGTTCCTTCAATCCGGGCACGGGCGTGGGCGGCGCGGGCGAACACTGGGGCGGCATTTCCTACCGGTTCTACCCGGAACAGTTCCGGCTGGCTACGTTTCTGCGCGAAAAATACGGCGCGCGCGTGCCGGAGAATGTCGCGGTGCAGGACTGGGGGTTGAGCTACGACGAGCTGGAGCCCTACTACTGGCGCGCCGAGCAATTGATTGGCGTCGGCGGCAAGGCGGGGAATCTGCAAGGCAAGCGCGTGGACGGCGGCAACGTCTTCGAGGGGCCGCGGTCGCATGAGTATCCCAACCCACCGCACAAGCTGACGTACGCCACCACGGTCTTTGAGAAGGCGGTGCGCGAGCTGGGCTATCATCCCTATCCCGTCCCCACCGCCACGTTGAGCCGGAACTACACCAACCCCGACGGCATCTCGCGTCCCGCCTGCGCCTACTGCGGCTACTGCACGCGCTACGGCTGCATGATCGGCGCCAAGGCCCAGCCCACGAATCTCCTGATGCCGGTGCTGCAGAAGCGCAAGACCTTCTCGCTGCGCACCGGCTGCAACGTGCGCCGCGTGATCCATCGCGACGGCAAGGCGGAAGGGCTGAGCTACCTGGACGCTTCCGGCGAGGAAATTCTTCAGCCCGCCGGCATCGTGATTGTAGCTTCGTGGACCCTGAACAACGCGCGCCTGCTGCTGCTTTCCAAGCTGGGGCGAGCCTTACGACCCGTCTACCGGGAAGGGAACTACGGGCAGGAACCTCACGCACCAGGTATCGCAGGCAACGCGCGTCTTCTTCGACAAGCCGCTGAACGCGTTTATGGGCGCGGGCGGGCTCGGTATCGGCATCAGCGACTTCGACGGCAAAGAGGGACTCGACGGCTATCCCGGAGTCCTGCGCGGCGGCAACATCCGCGTGATGAGCACGGGCGAGGGCCGATCGCTTCGTTTGGCGCAATTCCTCCGGGCGAGGCTTCCGCGGACTGGGGCGCGGATTGGAAGAAGGCGGCGCTCCGCTGGCACGATCGCGCCGCCTCCATCACCACCGAGGCGGAACACATGGCCTATCGGCAGAACTACGTGGACCTGGACCCCACCTACACCGATCAGCACGGCGATCCGCTCATGCGCCTGACGCTCGACTGGACGGAGCACGAACGGGCCCAGGGCGCCATGCTCACCAAGGTTCACGCGGCAGATCGCCAAAGCCATGAACACCAAGTCCGGCGGCGCCAATTCGCGGCAACTGGAGCGCTATACCGTCACGCAGTATCAGAGCACCCACGTGAATGGCGGCGCCATCATGGGCACGTCGCCGGAAAGCAGCGTGGTGAATCCCTGGCTGCAGCACTGGCAGGCGCCGAACCTGTGGGTGGTGGGCGGGTCGGCGTTCCCGCAGAACGGTTCCGGAAATCCCACGCTGACGATTCTGGCAATCACGCTGCGCGCCGCGGATGGCATTGTGGACCGATATCTCAAGCGGCCTGGAGTACTCGCATGAAACGACGCGAATTCATTACCCTGCCTGCCACCAGCCTGGGCGGCGTGCTGTTGTACACATTGGCCGGCGAGCCGCTTCGGGTGCAGGCGCAGACCGGCGATGTGCGTGTTCCGCTGCGCTTCTTCACCGCCGCCGAAGCGCGCGTGGTTGGGGCTGCCTGCGCGCGAATCTTTCCCAGCGACGAGAGCGGTCCGGGCGCTGAGGAGGCGGGCGTCGTGGTCTTCATCGATCGGCAACTCGCCGGGCCTTACGGGCGCGATAAGTATCGCTACACCAAACCGCCCTTCGTGGAATCGGTGCCGGAACACGGGTACCAGGGGAAGCAGACGCCGCGCGAGATCTACCGCGAGGGGATTCAGAAACTCGGCAACTTCGCGGACCTGCCGCCGGCGGAACGGGACGAGCGGCTGCGCGCCATGGAAAAGACGACGTTCTTTCGGATCCTGCGGCAGCACACCATCGAGGGCATGTTTAGCGACCCGATGCACGGCGGCAATGCGGGGTTGATCGGATGGCAGCTCATTGGATATCCGGGACCGCTGATGAGCTACCGCGACGAGATCGACAAGGCTCACGGCCAGCCGTGGCGACGGAAACCGGTGAGTCTTTCGCAGGTGGTGGGGCGGCCGGTGATGGGGTGGGAAGAAGAGAAGGACTAGCGGGCCGACTCGATAAGCCGTTTCACGTTCTCGATGTAGAGATCGCAGTAGGAGCGCCGCAGACCCTCGCGAACCACTGGACCGTTGTCCGTGAATTCCAGATAGCCCCGCGCCGTCGTGTCGAAGGCCGGCCATTGCGGAAGGCCCGCGCTATTCGGATTGCCGGTCTTGGCGAAGTTCGTCCAATACTGTTGCAATGCCGCCGAGATCTCACGATCGACTGCGCCCGTGTTTGCGCCGAGCGCTCCGAATACGTACGACACTTCCGCACCGTGCACCGCCCCGAGGGCCTCTCGTCCCGGCGAGGCGTGGTCGTACTCATATTCGTAGGCTGTATTTCCTGCCGCCGCGTGCCAGACTAATTGCGCCACCACCGGGCACCGATAGAGGCTATCGACCACCCATTGCGCGGCCGGCCCTCCGTAGAGCGGGTCCGGGCCCTCGACAGCATAAAGTGCAAAAGCACGCGGCGCCAGCGGTCCATACATGGCTTCCATCCCGCGTTTCAAATCCTCGGGAGTCGCCTGCGGAGGAGTTCGCTCGCGGGCATTGTTGCCGATCAACAGCGGCGCGCGCAGCTCATGACCTGTGGCGAACACCTCCGCGGGCGGTTTCGGAAAGACCCATCCATCCACCACCACGCCGTTAGCCGGACCGATACTCATGCGCGGCGCCACCGTGGATTTTAGAAGTTCGGCCGCGGGCAGTGCCCGCAGATCCTTCAGGCTCGCGCCAAATCTCTGGCCGGACTGTTCGGCTTCGGCGAGCGTCGGGGCGTCGGAGTAAGTCACAGGCCCGCTCTTTACCGGCATCAGCGCGCCCAGAGCAGTCATGCTCATACTCACCGCATCGGGATTCCGCGTGACCGTGCCGCTCTCGGCGATGACCCGTTGAAACAGGCCCTTGGCCAGCGGCGATGTCATGAGCACGTTGGCATCGACCGCGCCCGCGGATTGCCCGAAGATCGTGACGTTTGCCGGGTCGCCGCCGAACCTGGCGATGTTGTCGTGCACCCACTGCAGCGCCGCGATCTGATCCAGCAGGCCGTAGTTGCCGGACGAGTGGTGGGGCGATTCGCGGGTTAGTTCCGGATGTGCCAGGAAGCCGAAGATGGTGAGCCGGTAATTGACGGTTACCAGGACGACTCCGTGACGGGCCAGGCTCTGTCCGTCGAAGTTGGCGCTCGAAGCGGTGCCCCCGTAGTTGCCGCCGCCGTGGATCCACACCATCACCGGGAGTCGCGATTTGGCGGGCCATTCCGGCGTCCACACGTTTAGAAACAGGCAGTCTTCCTGGCTGTTTTCCAGCATGCGGCCGTTGGCGTTCTGCGCGCAGGGAGGACCAAAGGTGAGAGCGTCAAGCACACCGGACCAGGGCTTCACGGGCCGCGGCGCCCGCCAGCGCAAATCCGCGATCGGGGCTTCGGCGAACGGGATACCTTTAAATACAGCGCCGCCTTGCTCCAACGGGCTGCCGCGAATCCTTCCGCCGGTGATGGTCGCGGTCGGCGGTGAGTCGGCTGCGGCTGCCGCAACCGCGAACAAGAACAGCGGCAGGACCACCAGCGTTTTATCGGGGAACCGTCGCATGAAAACCTGACACAGGCCGGGAGGCCTGTGCTACGAATTACCGGAGTTTGTCGGACAGTTTCGCTAGGGCAGCGTTGGCACAGGCGGCGTCCTTGTCGCCACCGGGGGCGCCGCTCACAGCGACTGCGCCAATGGTGACATCGCCCACCTTGATCGGCACGCCGCCCTGCGCGTTGATAGTGCCGGGAATGGTCGCGGGCGGAGCCGTGGTACCAGGGGCCGGCGGCTGGGCGGGACCCGAAGGCCGGTTGTAGAGCATGGTGGCGGTGGCCTTCATCTTGGCCACTTCCGTGGTGGAAGCAGTAGCGCCATCGTCGCGCACCAGGGCCTTCGGAGCGTTGAGGGCATCGACAACCAAAACGGTCACTTTGTAACCGTCGGCCCGGCACTTGGCCAGGCTTTCCTCGGCGATCGCCTTCGCTACGTCCAGGGTCAGAACGCGGGATTGCGGGAGCTGCGCGAAAGCGCTGCTGGAAAGAACCGCGGCCGCGGCCGCAACAATTGCGAATTTCGTAAATGTCATTTGTGAAGCTCCTCGCGTCAGTATATCTGGTCCGGATGCAGCCCTCGGATCCGGCCCAGCTTGAGCGCCAGCAGGCCGATCTCGCGAACCGGATCGGGTGGCTCCGGCGACCATCGGTCGATGAGGTGGTACTGCCCGTTCTTCACGCCTTCGACGACCCAATGCGCCCGGTCGGGCTTGGCCGGATTCTCATCGCTCGCGCAAGTGGGCAAATGCCAAAAGTCGACGCGGTCCAGTTCCATCAGGAATGACTGAGTTCGGTTTTTCGTCAGCCAGGAGACGCTATACTGCGTGATTCGACCTGGTTGATCGCCGCCCTTGCCGCTCGTCATATGGGAATTGATCCAACCCGAGCCGCTCTTGCGCACCACCAACCGGATAGCGATCGGGCGATGGAGTGACCGCAGCCATAGAAACCGGTACACCTCAGCCTCTGGCTTCTGCCGGGAGAGTTCCCAGAGCGAAGGTTCATGCAGAGCCTTCAGAAATTTGCCGTAATAGTTGGCGGCAGATTCATCTTTCTGTGGGGTTTTGTCGAAAACTCCTGGCGGGAAATACTGGGCGGGCAACGGTACGGCTGCGAGCGTCAGGAAGCAAAGTACGCTAGACAATCGCATCGCCGTTACCCACTATGATATGCAATTCGGCTGGTGTCTAATAGAATCTATATGCTCCGTAGCAAAGTGAGGCTTGTACTCTCGACCGCTCTACTGGCCGCGCCGCTGGCGGCCGCCACTTGCGATAGCCTGACGGCACTCAAGCTGGCCGGCACAACCATCACCGCCGCCCACAGTATTGACGCCGGGGCGTTTCCCTCGCCCGGCCTGCAGTTGGGCCAAGCGCCTGTCGATTACAAGAAACTTCCGGCGTTCTGTCGCGTGCAGGGCGTAATTCAACCGTCGACCGACTCGCATATCGAGTTCGAAATCTGGCTGCCTGCTTCCGGATGGAACGGAAAATACGAGGGCCTGGGCAACGGCGGGTTTGCCGGATCCATCGATTTCGGCGGCATGGCAGATGCACTCACGAACGGCTACGCCGCCTCCGGCACCGACACGGGGCACAAGGGAAATGCAATTGACGGACGATGGGCGGTGGGGCATCCCGAAAAAATTACCGATTTCGGATACCGGGCCATCCACGAAACGGCCGAAAAGGCAAAGGCCGTGATGGCCGCCTTTTACGGAAATGGCCCGCAGCATTCCTACTTCAGCTCGTGCTCGAATGGCGGACGCGAAGCTCTGATGGAGGCGCAGCGCTTCCCCACGGACTACGATGGCATTCTCGCCGGAGCGCCGGCCAACTACTGGACGCGCCTGTTGGCGTCGGCGATGACGGACGCGCTGATGTTGAGCGACCCCGCCTCTTACATCCCGGCCGCGAAGCTGCCTGCGATTCAGGCCGCCACACTGGAGGCATGCGATGCGCGGGACGGAGTCAAAGACGGTGTGATCGACGAGCCGCAGCGCTGCAAGTTCGATCCCGCCCAACTTCTGTGCAAGGCGGGCGAATCGGACAGCTGCCTGACCGCGCCGCAAGTTGCCGCGCTGCAGAAACTCTACACCGCGAAGCAGAATTTTCCCGGCCACCTACCGGGTGGCGAGACCGGCCCCAACGAATGGGGCGACTGGATTACCGGGGCGGCGCCGCAGCGCAGTTTGATGTTCGCCTTCGGAACCGGCTTCTTCGGAAACTTTGTTTACGACAACGCCGCGTGGGATTTTCACACGTTCCAGCCAGACCGGGGCACACAGGTGGCCGATGACAAATTCGTGCGCACTTTGAATGCGACCGACCCCGACCTGAAGCGTTTTCGGGATCGCGGCGGAAAACTCATCATCTATCACGGCTGGAGCGACGCCGCCATCTCAGCGTTGAATTCCATCGACTACTTCCAGAGCGTACAGCAGAAAATGGGAGGGCCGCAGACCGGCGACTTCCTCCGTTTGTATCTGGCGCCCGGAATGGCGCATTGCGGGGGCGGTGCGGGGCCGGATGCCTTCGGGCAAGGCACTGTGGCACCCGATAAACCCAAGCACAGCGTTTCGAATGCGCTGGAACAGTGGGTGGAGAAAGGCACCGCTCCGAACGAGATCATCGCCACGAAATATAAGGCGGGAAATCCGCAAAGCGTGGTGCGGACGCGTCCCCTTTGCCCGTACCCGCAGGTGGCCCGTTATCGCGGATCGGGCAGCACCGATGACGCCGCGAATTTCGTTTGCGTGGAATCCAAGTAACGTCGGCGCCCTCGGCCGCCGGCCGGAGCAAGGCACCGGCGACAAGGATCGCCAGCGCTACAGTTCCAGCTTGTCGTGGAGTACCATGTCCTCGACAAAGAAAGACTCGTTCAACTCCAATACGCCGATTTTGGCCTCGAACTCGAGCCGCCTGTCCCCTTTGGTAATTTCCTTGGACCGCGGGAACAGATAGACCACCACCGGCCCATCGTCCCTCTGCAGCACCTCCACGCTTGATGGTTTCAGATCTTTCTTGCCATCGCGTTTGATGGCGGCGTGGTCCTTGTACTGGATGGCCAGCTTCTTCGGGTCGCCATTCGCCATTCTGGAAGGCACGCCATAGACGGCGATGGCATAGTGATCTTCATCTAACGTGGGCGCATTGGTGTCGCGGGTTTTCAGTTCCGCTTCCCGAATCGGCAGCGCGCTTTCCCAGCGGAGCTTCAAGGTGGGCGGCTGCGAACTGGTGTCGCCGTCGTTCCGGGTTCCGCCTGTCCGGCTGCCACCCGGATAACCGCCCCCACCGCCGCCACCCGGGTAGCCATAGCCTCCCCGCCGGCCGCCGATGCCGCCGATGCCGGGTATTCCGAGTCCAACGCCGCTTCGCCGGCTGCCACCCGATTGCCCATTGTCAGAGGGCCGGCTCATCGTGGGAGTCACGGTCTTAACCCAAGGAGAATCGGTCAGAACCTGCGTGGCTTCGTCTTGCGTCCAGTCCGCAATCTGCTTGCCCTTCCAGGTCTGTTCGTCAGCCGCGAACGCCATGGCAAAAGGCAACAGGAACACCGACAACGTGCGTAACATCTCGTTCTTGGCCCCCGTCAGTATTAACGTGCATCACAATGGTTCAGTTACCGATAATGTTTGGACAAGGAGAACATGGATGCGACTCACGACGACGATGGTCGCTGCAGTAGGCTTGCTGGCAGCTACCGCATTTGCGCAGGCGCCACCCCCGCCGGCATACCCCCCGCCCGAATTGGATCGACTGGTCGCCCGAATCGCCCTGTATCCCGATTCGCTGGTTGCGCAAATTCTGGCCGCCGCCACTTTCCCCGAGCAGGTTCCCGACGCCGCCCGCTGGGCGGATGAGCATCATTACATTACAGGCGATGCCTTGGCCGCGGCGATTCAAGGCGACCACCTGCCGTGGGATCCGAGCGTACAGGCCCTGCTGCCGTTTCCAGCAGTCCTCGATATGATGGCTTCCGATCCGACCTGGACCAGTCAATTAGGAAATGCCTTCCTGGCGCAGCAACCCGAAGTCATGGACGCGGTACAGAGGCAGCGCAAGAGGGCGTATGACTATGGCTATTTGCGATCCAACGCGCAGATCGTCGTAAACCCCGGCCCTTATATCGAGATTCTGCCGGCGCGCCCCGGTTTCTACTATGTGCCGTTCTACGACCCGCTAGTGGTGTTTGCCCCGCCGCGTCCCGGCTTCTTCGTGGGCGGCGCCATCCGCTTTGGCTTTGGGTTCTCAATCGGGGCGGCCTTCGCTCCCTGGGGCTGGGGCTATAACCGATTCGCGTGGAATACGCACACGGTGATCATCAACAATGCACCCTGGCGGCGGACTTGGGTCAATCGAGGCGCGTATGTTCATCCTTATGCGGCGGTTCCCCGCTATGCTCCGGACCGCCGTTACGAAGGGCACGAGCTGCACGAACGCACGGAGCGCGAACGGGAGTCCTATCGTGGCGGGCGCGAACGTTACGAAGAGCATGGACGTCGCTGAGAGATGGTGGCTGGTAGCCGCCGTTGCTCTGGGCGTGATGGGGACTCCGTTGCTCGCGCAAAATGTCGCGAGAAATCGGCCGTCGTTTGCCGTCGCGTCGATCAAGCCCGACAAGGCAAACAGCCCGGTAGAGGGCGGATTCGGCAATGGCCAGGGCCGTGGGCGGAACGTGACGACAAAATACCTGATCGCTCTCGCCTACCGAATTCAGGAGTTCCAAATTCTTGGAGGGCCCGGTTGGATTGGCTCCGACCGCTTCGACGTGGAAGGCAAGGCGGAAGACCCAGCAGCGGATCCGGATCAATTGCGACTCATGATGCAATCGCTGTTAGAGGATCGATTCCAATTGAAGCTTCACAGCGAGACGAAGGAAGCTTCCGTCTACGCCCTGGTTGTGGGAAAGGACGGACCCAAAATCAAATTATCGGCAGACCAGATCTCGCCAACCGTTAACGGCCCGGCGCCGTCCGGGGCTGGGCCCAACCATGGCGCCATGAGGCTAGGCCGCGGCAGCCTGACGGGTAACGCGGTGGCGCTGTCGCTGTTCATACGGCTCCTGTCGCAGCAACTGAATCGGACTGTCATCGACAAGACCAACCTTACCGGCCGTTTCGACATCCAAATGCAGTGGACTCCCGATGTGGGAGAGGAGTCACTCGGGCCAGGCGGGACCACGCTTCCGCCGCCGGAAACTTCCGGACCATCCATCTTCACGGCCATTCAGGAGCAACTCGGACTCAAGTTGGTATCGACCAAGGGCCGGGTCGAGTCCCTGGTCATTGATCGCGTGCAGATGCCGTCGGCTAACTAATTCACCGCAGGCCGGCGACAAGGATCGCCAGCGTTACGTAACGCCGGCGGTCTTCGCCGCCGGTGCCACTGGCTTGACACAGACCGCACCCTCCGCGATTCTAAGGACCATGGCCGGAATCAATAACCTCTCGCGGCGCACTCTCTTGGGGACGGCCGCAGGGCTGGGCCGATTGGCGATCGCCGCCGTGGTGCGCACCGATTTTTCGACGCTGCCACCCTACGGTAACGGCACGATCCCCGCCGGCATCCGCTCGCGCCAAATCGCCAACGTCAACGGCATGACGGTGCACATCCTGGAGGCAGGTTACGAAACGCCGGGCCGGCCGGCAGTCTTGCTGCTGCATGGTTTCCCGGAGCTTGCCTACAGTTGGCGCAAAGTGATGCCGTCCCTGGCGGCCGCCGGCTATCACGTGATTGCGCCCGATCAGCGCGGCTACGGCCGCACCATCGGCTGGGATGATTCCTATGACGCCGATCCCGATCCGTTCCGTATACTTAACATGACGCGTGACGCCATCGGGCTGGTCTATGCGCTGGGCCACCGCTCGGTAGCGATGGTGGTCGGGCATGATGCCGGCGCGCCGGTCGCCTCGTGGTCCGCACTCATCCGACCCGATGTCTTTCGTTCGCTCACCATCATGAGCTCGCCATTTGAAGGTGCGCCGTCATTGCCGTTCGACACGGCCAACGGCGCTCCCCTGCCGCGCCCGGCGATCACCGACGACGAGCTGGATCGCGAACTCGCTAAGCTCAATCCACCGCGGAAATACTACCAGAACTATCAACGCACCCGCGGCGCCAACGACGACATGCTGCATGCGCCGCAAGGCCTGCACGCCTTCTTCCGCGCCTATTACTTTTACAAAAGTGCCGACTACAAAGGGAACAATCCCCATCCGCTGAAGGCGCGCACGGCCGAGGAGATGGCCCAGATTCCCACCTATTACGTGATGGAGAAGGACAAGGGTATGGCGGCGACGGTTGCACCGCTCATGCCTCCGGCGGACTACGTCGCGAATTGCAAATGGCTGAGTGAAGCCGCGGTCGAGGTGTACGCGACCGAATACGGCAGGACTGGTTTCACCGGCGCGCTGCAGGGCTATCGCGTGCGGCGGGGCTCCGATCCCAGGAGTATCGCCGAGATGCGCACCTTTTCGGGCCGCACCATAGACGTGCCCTCGCAGTTCATCGCGGGGAAAAGCGATTGGGGCGTTTATCAAACGCCGGGCGCCGTGGACAAGATGCGCAGTAGCGCCTGCACACGTATGGTCGGATTCCATCTGCTCGATGGCGCCGGACATTGGGTGCAGCAGGAGCAGCCGGAAGAGGTGAGCGCATTGCTGGTTCAATTCCTGCGGGAAAACGCGTGAGTAGTTTTGAACTACAACCTCACCTGGTCGGCGACCTGATTGAGCTTCGGCCGCTGCGACCTGAGGATTGGGAAGCCTTGTTCGCGGTGGCTTCGGACCCTCTGATCTGGGAGCAGCATCCCGCCCACGATCGCTACACGGAAGAAGTCTTCAGAGAATTCTTCCAAGGGGCATTGGAGTCAGGCGGAGCCTTTGTTGCCATAGACCGGATGACTCACGACATCGTCGGCTCGTCACGGTACTTCGGATATGACGCGAAAAAAAGAGAAATCGAGATCGGCTGGACCTTTCTGGCCCGCTCCCATTGGGGAGGGAAGTACAACGGAGAGATGAAACGTCTGATGTTGGACCATGCATTTCAATTTGTCGACAGTGTCGTTTTCTTAGTAGGGCCAACCAACCTCCGGTCGCAAAGAGCCGTGGAAAAGATCGGCGGTGTGATGACCGGGCGGCGTGAAGCGATGCTTCACGGAAAACTTGTGGAACACGCCGTGTACCAGATTAAGAAGCTGCCGGCTTCGTAAACCTTGAGGTCAAAATAATGCCTAACCGCACAACTCGACGCGATTTGCTCGCGCTCACGGGAGCCAGCCTGGCCGCCCCCGCGCTCCTCGCGCAGAAACAGGAAAACTTCACCGCTGCCGGCCCCGAACTCGTCGTCATCAATGCCCGGGTCGTCACGGTCGACCCTGGCCAGCCCCGCGCAGAGGCCTTCGCAATCAAGAACGGCCGCTTTCTCGCGGTCGGCTCCAGTGTCGACGTCCGCAACCTCATCCGGCAGGGAACGCCCACCTGGGACGCCCAAGGCGCCGCCATCGTCCCCGGCTTCATCGACACGCACAACCATGCGGTCGGAGCCACCCTGCTCTACGAAGTCCTGGTCGGCAATCCTTTCGAAGTCGAGTTCGTCACCGTGGACAGCATCATCCAGAAGCTGCGCGCCCGCGCCGCCCAGACGCCGCCCGGCTATTGGGTGGAAGGCTATTTCTTCGACGACACCAAAGTAAAGGATGCCCGACAACTTACCATTCATGACCTCGACGAGGTTTCGCGAGACCACCCCGTCGCCGTGCACCACCGCGGCGGCCACACTTCGTTCTACAATTCCAAGGCCTTCGAAATGGCGGGGGTCAACGGCCAGACGGCGAATCCTCCCGGCGGCACATTCGACAAGGACTCCACGGGTGCGCTCAACGGCCGCGTTACCGATAGCGCAAAGAGCGTCTTCAATCGTGTCGGAAAGCGCCAGTCCCTCACCATCGAGAACAGCGGTGTCGACTCCCCAGCGGCGTCCCTCGAGCGCGAGATCGCGGGTCTCGCCTACATCTCGAAAATGTTTGCCCGCTACGGCGTAACCAGCGTCCACCACGAAGGCGGCAGTCTCCCCGCCATGCAAAAAGTGCGCGCCAACGGGGAACTCAAGCACCGCATCAGCTACGAAGCCTCCGGCAAGGAATTGGATGCCATGATTGCGGCGGGCATCCAGTCCGGCTTCGGTGACGAATGGATCCGCTTCGGCGCCACCTTCGAACACGTCGTAGACGGCTCCTTCTCCGAGCGAACCATGGCCCTCAGCGTCAATTACCCGGGCACGACCTACAAGGGCAACATCACCACCACGCAGGACGACCTCAATACCTGGGTCGAAAAGGTCCACCGCGCCGGCATCCAGGCCAACTGCCACGCCAATGGCGACGTAGCCATCGACATGTACCTCACCGCCTTTGAACGCGCGCAAAAACTTTTCCCGCGCCCGGACGCTCGTCCTAAGATCACCCACTGTACCCTCATCAACGATGACCTCGTGCGCCGTATGAAGGCCCTGGACGCCGTCCCGGCGCTCTTCACAACTTATGCCTACTACAACTCCGATAAATTCGGCTTCTATGGCGAGGACCTGATGAAGCGCTCGATGGCTTTCCGAACTCTACTCGACGCCGGCATCCAGGCGGCCGCCGGTTCCGACTTCAGCCCCGGCCCCTTCGACCCGCGCATGGCCATCCAGGGCATGGTCACCCGCACCGGCTGGGACAAAAAAACATGGGGGGCAAATCAGAAGATTTCGCTGGACGAAGCCATCCGGGTCAACACTCTCAACGGCGCCTATAACTCCCACGAGGAAGGCATCAAAGGCTCGATCACCGCCGGCAAACTGGCCGACTATGTCGTCCTGGCCGAAGACCTCTACTCGATTCCGGTCGACAGGATCAAGGATGTCAAAATCACCCGTACGGTGGTCGGCGGCAATACAGTCTACGAAGGATAGTTTCCAGGTAGAGTATGGATCTCCGTTATCCGTTCGGGCAGTATACTCCGCCGGCGACAATCGGGCGCACCGAACGCGACGCTTGGATGGCGGAATTGGAGACTTTGCCGGGCAATCTGCGCGCTGCTGTTGCGGGTTTGAGCGACGATCAGCTCGACACGCCGTATCGGCCCGGTGGCTGGACGGTTCGGCAAATCGTACACCACATAGCCTACGGTCACCTGACTTCCTATACGCGTTTTCGCCTGGCGCTAACGGAGCAGACACCGATAATCAAGACGTTTGAACCAGAGGCTTGGGCAGAACTTCCGGACGCGAAGTCGGGCCCGGTGGAACCATCGCTGGCGCTAACGGAAGGGCTTCACCGGCGCTGGGTGATGTTGTTACGTTCGCTGTCGGATGACGATTTCAAGCGCGGTTTTCGGCATCCCGCAAGTACCGAATCGACAATCCTTGATTGGACGCTTGGTTATTTCGCCTGGCACTCGCGCCATCATGTAGCACAGATTCTGGCTTTGCGTAAGCGCGAAGGGTGGTAAGGCGGCGCGGGGTCGCAAGAGCCACTCGCCGCGTGGGCAAGGCTCTGGAACTTCATTCCGAGGCGCCGCGATCGCTGTAAACTTGAGTTATGGATGCGTGGCATTTGATTGCGGAACGTAAGATTCGGGAAGGAATGGAGGAAGGGGCTTTCGATCATCTGGAAGGTGCGGGCAAGCCACTCGACCTCCGGGAGAATCCGTTCGAAGATCCCTCAGAGCGAATGGCCTACCGATTGTTAAAGAACAACGGGCTGGCGCCAGCGTGGATCCAAGAAGCGAAAGAGATTGAGGCAGAATCCCTCCGCCTGCGCGCCCGCGGTGAAGTTTCGGCGGAAGATCTCCGGAGCCGTGTGGCTGCCCTGAATAGCCGAATCCTCGCTTTCAATCTGAAAGCACCGGCATCTAGCCTTCACAAACGGGTGTTTGAGATCGATTCGTAAATCCGGTCTGTCCGGCTTGCAAACGGAATTGCGGAGAGTGATACAACGCGTAGTGACCACCGGGCTGTGGTTGGCCGCTCTATTTGGCGGTGCTGGAAGGTTAGACTGGACCCGCGGTTGGATCTACGTGGCTGCGAGTCTCACGGCGGCCTTGGCTGTTGATGTCGTGGTTCGGCGCGCGAACCCCGCTGTGTTGCAGGCTCGCGCAAATTGGCGCCACAAGAACACGGAGCCCTTCGACAAGGTTTTCCTGGCGATCTTTGGGTCTTTCTACTTTTTTCAGCCAGTAATTGCCGGCCTCGATGCCGTGCGGTTTGGCTGGTCGTCAATTCCTTTTTGGGTGGTGTACCCAAGTCTGGCGTTACTCGCACTTGGGTCAACGCTTGTCGCGTGGACCCTGGCCGTCAATCCACACGCGGAGAGCACGGTCCGTATCCAGGCGGACCGTGGTCATACAGTGATCAGCAAGGGTCCGTACCGAGTCGTGCGTCACCCGATGTACGTCGGCATCATCCTCGGATATGTGGCGGGCCCCCTGATACTGGGCTCGGTGTGGGCGTTAGCTATGTCGGGGCTGCTGATTGCGCTTTTCGCCGTCCGGACCGCTCTGGAGGACCGGACGCTGTGCCGCGAACTGCCGGGGTACAAGGAATACGCTGCGCGAACGCGCTACCGGCTGGTGCCCGGGCTGTGGTGATTTGCCGACCGGATTGTGTTTCCCTGGACCATCCACTCCGAAAAGCTACCTCCGAATTTGGATGGAGCCGTCCGGGCGGATCACTCGTGCGCCAGCAGGCGTTCGTACAGGAGCGTTGCCGTCGTAAACGGTGACCCGTGTAGCCTGAACTGCTGAATCCGTCGTCTTGAGTCCGATGATGTCCACGGTTCTGCCAACCCGAAGGTCTTGCCGGGCGCTCTCTTCAAACTCGGTATCCGAATTGAAGGTGATCTGGCGTTTCCCGCGCCGGTACCCCGATTGGGGATCGGCGTTGAAGTTCTCGTCCACTTCAAATCCGGCCTTCGTCACTTTGCTGATGCGACCCCACACGTGGGTGATGTTCGCATGGAGGCCGACGATCACCGGGTGTTCTTGTGCCCCCACCGTCACCATGGACAAGAAACAGAAAGCCAGAAGCCCGCATTGTCCCGGTTTCCCTTACTTCTTCCGATTCCGCGTCAGATACGCCACTACGTCTTCCAGTTCCGCGTCGCTGACTTCTGTCTTGCGTGTAATGGGCATGCCGTACAAACCGTGCCGCACCACGGTTTTGATCAGGGCGGGCGCAAGATCCGTACGTTGTTCGAGCACAGCCGGAAGCTTACCTTTGTATTTCACGGCCAGGGCGGAGGTGCCGGCTAAAGCGCCATTGCCAAACATGACATTTTTGGGCGCCACGGCTCCGTGGCAAGGCGCACACCACTTATCGAAGACGGCTTTTCCGTTTGTCTCGGAAGCCGTCTGCGCCAGCACGAGAATTTCCAAGTCCAACAACCAGGAGTAGAAAGAGCGTCTGTCTCATGCGCGGTTCTTCCTCATTCTTGCCGGCCAGATTCCGTAACGGCCCGGCGAGATGATTCCGTTGGGGTCGATGCCGTCTTTCAGCTTTTCCTGAAAGCGCAGCAGGGAGTTGTTGTTGAAAGAATATTTGCTGATCAGACAGGTCCTGAAACGCGGGGTTGGTGCGATAGCCGACCCAGCCATGCTCCGCGCAGCGGTCGATCACTTTCGCGAACAATTCCCGGCTGCGTGCATTCTTTGCGGGGTCGCGCCAGGTGGGTACGGTGGTGCCCGTCCAGAAACAGCGCGAATAGTAAGTAAAGGGCGTGGAAAAGGGATTTTGCCGGGCCGGCATGCCCACCTCCCGGTAGGCTTCAAACAGGACACGTGCCGATTCCCAAAGGGCCGAGGCTTTGCGCGGGATGGTAACAAAAAGGTCGGCGTGTCCGTCGGAGGGGTCATTTGCGTTGCCCGGATTCCGCGCCACCATATTGAACACTTCGAGCGCGGGAATTCCCAGGCGCGGCTTATCGGACTGGGTCGGTTCTTTTTCCTTTGGGATGGGCAGCGTCAGGAATTCGCCGTCCTGGAACGTCGCGCCGGCAATGGCCTTGCCGAAACGCCGCTTGGCGGCTTGCCATGTGGCGCGAACGGTTTCTTCCGGGACCATAAAAATAAAGCTGCACGGACCAGGCAGGACGCTTCTGCGCCGTCACGAAGTTCTCTACCGCTTCGGCGGAAGGCCAGCCATTTTGCATCAAGCTCGCCATGGCGGCTGCGCCCGGACCAAACGCTGCCTGGCCAACGGGGCTGCCATACTGAGGCATCCCCGTCAGGCCCAAATCTTCCAGGTAGCTGACCTCTTGCACCAGTGGCGTCCAGATCCTGGTGGCGCGGCGCAGTGACCGTGCCGGACAAGAAAGCTTCCGGCATGGGCATCAGCCAGAAACCCATCTTGGTGACGATTCCGAAGTTCGATTGCGCAAACAGGCCGTCCACGTTAGGGCCGGCGCCGTAGCGGAAGTCCTGCCAGCTATCCGAGTTGGGTACAGCGCCCATGCCGGTGCGGATCACGTCGCCATCCGGCGTCACCACTTCCATGCCGCAATGCGAGCCGAAGTGATCGCGAAACGCAGCCATCGTATAGCCCGCGCCATGATCCAGGCTGTTGCCCATGGGACTGCCCCATCCCGGGTCCGGCACATCCAGCATCAACTTGAGGTTGCGTTCCCGGATGTAGTGGTAAAGATCGAAATACGAAACGCCCGGCTCCACTAAGGCGAACGCCCGCTTTTCGTCGACTTCCAGGATGCGATTCATGCGCTTCAAATCCACCACCACGCTGCCGCGCATGTTGGGCGCGGATCCGCCGTAGGTGAGGTTGCGTCCGGTCGAGATCGGATACAAAGGGATGCGGTAGCGATTGGCGGTGCGCACGATCTGTTGCACTTCCTCCACCTTGGCCGGAGCCACCGCCGCGGAGGCCACCCGCTCTTCCGGTTCGCCCCAGTTGATGGAGTAGGAATCGCGATAGAGCGCGACATCTTCGTCCGAGCTGAAGACCCAGCTGGCGCCCACGGCAGACCGGAACTCACCCAGCGCCGCATTGAAGTCCGCTTCGCTTACATTCGGTGGTAAAACCATTTGAATATTCCCCTTCCGCTTCAGGCGATCAACCACGAAACCAGAGCCGTTTTGTTTTCCGGAGAAAATGGCCCCGTGACGTTTTTGCGCGGCCGTATCGCGAGGTTCACTCGATATCGAACTGGCTGAACAGCCCAGCCATGGTGCGCCCGAATCCAGGTTCCGGCGGCAAGTTGCTGGTAGCGGCGACCAGCGATGCCGGCCCAACGGCAGTGTGCTGGGCATGCCCATTGGTGTTACCGGTGGTTTGATCAATAATGTGATCCGCTCGAAAGATCACGCGCATACCCACATCGCGCGCCAATTCTTCAAGACAAAACAACGCGGCGCGATCCGTCAACCCGGCAACCGGCAAACGGTTTTCGCTCAGATGCGCTCGCAGATCGCCGTACCACAGATTGGCAACATCACCGCGAATCGCGGAAGTGAAGACACCTGCGCTGCGCAGTTCGGCCGCGAAAGCCCGGCACTCCGCGAAACGTTCGTCAAAAACCGCTCTCTGAAACGCGATGTGCGCCCGCGCTGGCGACAGGTCCCGGCCGAGAGCAGGCAATTTGACGAGCGCTCCGGCCACAGTTGCCGCACCGATTTTCAGGACACTTCTGCGGTTGACCATTTCTCCTCCTGCAATCATTGTTTGCTAAGTGTATCATTGGGAATTCTTTGGACGTGTAGGAGCTACGGATTGAGGAATGCCGCATCTCTAGTCGCCCTTCTTTTGGCGAGCTTAACCGTTGGCGCGCCACAGCCGGCTGCCGCGACGTTTCATCTGCAGGACGCCAGTATTAGCGATATCCAGCGGGCGATCCTAGCCAAACAGATCACGAGCGTAGGTCTGGTCGAGTTGTACCTGAAGCGGATCAAGACTTACAACGACGCGTGCGTGAACGAGCCGATGGGGATTCTTGGACCGATTACCACGATTCCACACGCAAGGCGGATCAACGCGCTCTCGACCCTGAACCTGCGGCCGTCAGCACGCAAAATCCGGGGCTTCGATGAGCGTAAAGCGCGTAGCATGACGGACACCGTTGATAACGATCCGAACATGCCCGACGCGCTAGAGGTCGCGGCTGCTCAGGATCGGCAAGTAAAGCAGACCGGCAGGCTCGTTGGCCCGCTCCATGGAGTCGTGATGGCGATCAAGGACCAGTACGACACATTCGATTTGCGGACGACGTCTGGCGCCGATGTTCAATACGCCAACGACCGCCCTCCGCAGGACGCCACGTTTGTCAAGCGGCTGCGGGACGCGGGAGCGATCATTCTGGCGAAGGCGAATCTGGCCGAATATGCGACCGACGGCGCCCGTAGTTCCTTTGGAGGGACTTTCTGTAATCCGTACGACACAGAGCGCGAGCCCGGCATGTCGAGCGCCGGCTCGGCGACATCGGTGGCAGCAAACCTGGTGACCTGTGCGATCGGCGAGGAAACGGTCGTGTCGATCCGATGGCCGGCATCCGTGAACAGCCTCGTTGGGCTGGCGCCGACTCAAGAACTAGTCAGCCGGAAAGGAATGATGGGCGCGGGCCTGAGCATGCGGACAGGCCCGATTTGTCGCAACGTGCAAGATGCGGCAAAGATACTGGATGTAATCGCCGGCTACGACCCAAAAGATGAGTTGACCGTATTTAGTGTCGGACGCAAGCCGGCGCAGCCGTATCTCCGCTTCGCCACGGCACGGCGGCTCGAAGGTGTCCGGATAGGCGTGATTCGTGAGTACATGGCGAAGAAACTGTTCGCGAAGGCCGACGAGGAGAGTATTGACATTGTCGAGCACGCCATCGAAGACCTTCGTAAGCTCGGGGCTACGATCGTGGACCCGGGCCGGGAAGGCGCATTGTTTCAAAGCTGCATCCCACGTTATGTGCCTGAACTTTTTAACAGCGCGTTCACACGTCAGTATCCGGAGTTGTTCCCGGTCGATGCCAGCGGCCAGCCCCAAGACGATCAGACGGCCGCGCTTCTGGATATGCACGCCGACCCGGCGCGAGTGCCGCAAAGTCTTTCGCTGCGCAGCCTCAACGGACTGGGTGTCGAAGGTGAAAGCAAATACATGATGAACGAGTACCTGCGGGCACGCGGAGACGCCACCATCAAGACCAGCGCAGACCTAATCGAGAAGGCGAAGTTCTACGACGATCCTAACTTCCCCGATCGCAAACAGGCAAGACAGGCTGCCGAACGCGCCACCAGGTTGGACACTTCGGCCCGACTTCAGACTCGCTTCGGCCTTCAAAATCTTTTTCTGCAATGCATGCAGGAACAGCGGCTCGATGCTTTAGTCTCCCCTATGTCCACTGTCCCACCGCGAAAGCTCACGGCGCCGCGCGAACCAAACGTGAACGGCCGCAATCCGATTGGCTGGTCGCTGATCGGTCAGCAGGGTTTCCCCGCCATCACCGTACCCGCGGGTTTCACGACCGAGGTCTGGGATCGAGTGCGCGATGCCAACGGCGGTACGCGCTCGGTCGGCCCGGTACCTGCCAGGTTGCCCGTCGGCGTCGACTTCATCGCGCGTCCGTTCGACGAAGCAATGCTATTCCGTATCGCCTCGGCTTACGAAGCAGCAACCCGGCATCGCAGACCCCCGCCGGAATTTGGACCATTGCCTGACGAACCGTAGCGTGGCCGCGAAAATCGTGAAGCGCACTCCCCCGAGTACGGCAATCATAACGGGTGCCGGAAGCTTGCCAAGCGGGAGGCTGAACTTAAGGGGCGGAAATTGAATAGGGCGACGATTCCGTATCTCGCGGTTCCCGGATCACACTGTTGATGAACGTAACAACAGCGATCGCCACCGAACTCATAAGGGCGGACTTGAAGGATCGAGGCGAGAGCTAACTGTCGTTAGTCGCCCCTACTTCCGAATACCGCTCACGATTACACAAACGCCCAGAACCACCGAGGCGAGAACAAAAAAGCCTATAGGAATATTCTGGTTAACGTATCAGTATCGGCATTCTGATCGGCGCGCTGATTCTTGGGATCAACCCTACTAGGATCCGAGAAGGCCGCACCCACCATTTTGGGTTTAACGCGCTCAGGTTGTCCGGCACATCTGCAATGGGCAGGCGGCCGAGATATTCACGCCATCTGGTACGGACTTCGAGAGCCATAAGGTTACTCCTCACGATTGAAATTACCGAAAGAAAGCCAGCCACAGCGCGAACGTAACGAGCGCTGTCAGGCTCGGATAGATAACCACCGGAAATATGAGTGGAATGCGCAGCCGCATAAGCAGCCAGCGGATGGCCACGGTAAGTAGAATGGCCGCAGCCAGGCACACAAGCCACGCTGGAAAAAGTGAACCCATGACATCGAATGTGGGCACGCGCGCGCAACTCTCGAGGGACAACGCGGCCATCAAAACCAAACTGACTCTGGCGATCATCGTCCTGGTCTCCGCGCCCCAGGCTGGATCGTATCTCCGGTCCGGAACGCAAGATCCGCCAGCGAGGTGAGGACCTGAGTCCTCGCCAGCACGTCAGTCGACCGCGCTTGTGCCAGCGTTCTCTGAGCTGCCGTGACGTCCAACAGATTTCTGACGCCGTAGGTGTAAGACTCCAGGGCTGCGGCATACGATTGCGTGGCAGCTTCCAGGAATGCAACGGCAGATTGCCTCTGGGCGAATGCGGTCTTCACATTCGAATATGCCGTCCAGATCTCGTTCGCAATCCGATCGCGTTTGGAGCTGACTTCCGCTTTGGCACTGCCGACATTCGCCTCTGCCTGCGCCAGACGATATTTTCGTGCGCCGCCATCAAAAACTGTCCAGTTCAGCCTAACAGCCAACCCGCCGCTCAGGTCCGCCGTATATGCCCAGGGATACTGCTGCTACAGTCCGTACAGCGACTGGACGGTCGGCGCCATGCTAACTTCCAAATTGGGATAGAAAGCCGCATGAGCCTCCTTCACCCTGGAGCGAGCTGATCGTACTTCGGCCAACTGCTCGAGCAGATCAGGACGTTCCGCAAAGGCCCGCTTAATCGCCTGATCGACCATATCTTCGATAGCATTCGGCATGGAGAGGCCGTCGAGAGGCTGGGGTTGGATCACAACACTGGGAAGTTCACCAAGCGCCGCCGCCAGATCTCCCCGGGCGATGTCTTCGGCACCCAGTACCGCCTGCAACTCGTAGCGTGCCAGCGCGGTCGCGCTTCGCGCTTCCAGTACATCCGGCAGAGTGGCCAGCCCTTGTTTCAAACGTTCCTCTGCGGATTGCTGTACGGTTTCGGCATTGGTCAGGCTGGCACGGGCGGCAACTTCTTGGCCGGACGCATTTAGCAGTCGATAGTAAGTTTGCTCCACCTGGAAAATGATTCTGCGGTGGGTGTCATTAAACGCAAAGTTAGAGGCCAAGGCGTCCGCCGCAGCCGCGCCTATTCGACCTGACCGCCCCCCAAAATCGAAAACCAGGTAGCGGAGGTCCAAGGTTCCCTCAAAGGACTGCGTGGTTTCGCGAACGAAGAGTGGTCCAAGTAGTATCTCAAACCGGCTGGTTTGCGAAAGTGCTGCCGCGGCTAACGTCGGATACAACTCACTTCGCGCAACACCTAAAGCGGCCACCTGCCCGCGGGCCCGTTGCCACGCAACGCGCGTTTCGGGATTGTGCGCTTCAGCCAGATCGATCAGTTCCGCCAGCGAGTACGTTCGATCCGGCTCGATACCAAGGCGGGATTCACTGAGACGTGTTGCCTCGCTTGCGATTTCCCGCTCCTGCGCGGAATGCCACGGGCGATCGGGTGAAATGGGAGCGGTCTGAGCAAGCAAAGGCCTTGCGGTGAATGTACTCGCGAACAGGATAATGCCGTGAAAGATGCTCCGCCTGCATCTCATCGCGAAGAAAGCCGCCATGCGTTCCACCCTCTTAGGCGAACAGTATTATTTTAGGATGGAGGTTGCCCGTCGAAACTATTCCGGGACTGCCGACACGGTTCTCGGCTTTGGTCGCCAACTCGCGGGGATATTCGATTCGATCGCCAATCCGGCCCTTCGGACGCAATTCTCGCCGGCCACCTACCGGGCGGCCGGCAATCCGGACATTGAGCGACCCGCGACAGTGGCCGCAAGACGGCGATACGAAAAGTGTCGCAATCGGAAGTCAAGCGATTTCACTCGGCATCCATGTGACATATCCCCTCATAATCGACGCCTGGCGAACGCGGCCTTCTGACCCGCCGGGTCGAGGCCGCCAGGGGAATGTGCCCAAATTGTGCGCTAACGGAAGGTGCGCTGCGATGCCAATCTTTCCAAAAGCGCGTAAACGGCGAGTCTCAGACCGCGTCCTGGGGTGAGGATTTGGCTGCGCACCGGCATCGCATCTGCGGTTAGGGGTTTTCAGCCGAGTGATCGGAGTGCGCCCGGACAATGCCGGCCGCTCAGCTCTTCCTATTTCAGATGGGAGCGATCGAGATTCACCCCTGGGGCGCGAGCATCGACGCGATCGATTGCCCCGACCGGCTGGTGTTCGATCTCGGTTTCGTGCCCGACGTTCCTTTCGAATCCGTCCAGCTGGCAGCACTGGACATCTACGCTCCCTGCGCGGGTCGAGAGCCGAGCCTCGCCGTGATCCGGTTCTTGTTGAAGCGATGATCCTGCTAGCCTGCGGCAGTTAACAAAATGGCCCTCAAAAACAAAGCCGCTCTACAGGTTAGGCACGGACCCTTGTGTAAGTATGGTAGGCACACGAGTGTAAGAACGCCTGACAAGACCACCAGGGACAACATCACTGGGAGATCTCTGTGCATCGGTCAACGCAGTGGCGAGAGGATTCTCCAAACCCGCCGAAACGGCACCAGTGATCAGGAAGTCGTCAGTCTGAAAGAATGTGGCGCCACTTGAGTAGGTGAGAACTCGGTTGATGGTTCCAGTACCATCGCAATTCACAATGTAGGTTCCACTATTCTTTAGGGTTACGACGGTTCTAGCACCACTTGGTGATCCACTAGTAGGTCCGTTGAGAGTCACCGTCCCGGTCATATTGCCGTTCCCATCAAAGGATCGTATTTCTAAGGCGATTGCTACATTGGCCCCGTATGTGGCCACAACCGCATAGGAACCCTGAAGACTTGCTGGTGTGTAACACGGAGGGGTCTGCGCATTTACAGCGGAGATTCCTATCAAACCGACGACAGATACCAGCGCCAACTGTACACGTATACTCATCTTTCTCA
>CAWGTA010000003.1:0-418246 GCA_963825305.1 Terriglobia bacterium
GAGTTCGCCTTCGTGATGAGTTATTTCACCCTGGGCTAAGTCTGTGCGTTATCCGAGCCTCTGAATGCTTACCAATGGCTCATCTACGCGCAGGGTTCTACTGCGCGATGACAAGCAAATCGTCAAACTGAGGGCACACTGGCGTCGGATTCGCTTCCAAGGAGCCCGCGGGACAAGCCCCTTCTCCATACGCGGAAAATAGGCCCGAGCAAAAAACCCTGAACGTCGGATTTGCGGCCGTGTCCGGTCCTTAGATGGGCCGTCGAGCATGCGGAATCCATTTCACGCGGCGACCGGCTGTCAGATCCGCGCTGCCGCGCCGGCGAACCGCTCGCTGCGACGCCGGAAGGCGGGGCGCGCGCGTGCGCGGCAACCAGCCGTGATCCCTGGCCGGCTTTCCACCCGTCCGTCGCTGAGCGCAGGGCGCCACAACCCTCAGGGCACCGGAAGGCTTTACGGGTGCGCCAGAAGCAGCCGGTGGCGCGAGCCGGCCGCGCCCGCCAGCGACCAGCCGTAAGCTTCTCGTCTGCCACGCCGGCACACCGCACGCGAAAACGCCGAAGGCCGGCGCGCGCGCAAAGCCCAGCGGCCCGCGGCGCCCCACTTCGGAGCCCGGGATCGGCGTCGCCTCGATTCACGGTGAGCGGCGGCCGCACCGAGCTACCCAGCCTGCTGCGACGTCGCCAATTCGACTTTGATTATCTGGGAATATCGGTGATGGTCAGTGCCTGGCAACCGACTCTCTCACTCAAGCGACCAGAGACCTCAGCTGTGCACCACTCGTCTGCGATGCCGCGGAATGTCCGCTTTTCCTGGTCTTCGAGCGGCAGGCCATTCACGCGGGCGCACGCGCGGTCGATCAGACCCTGGCCCACGGGCCATAGTCGCTGTGCCCCGGATAATTCTGGGTACCGGCAGAAGCGGTAGCCAGGGTACGACCATCGGCGCTGAAAGCCACGGATAATACCGCACCCGCAAACACTGCGCCCGCATGTCCGCTCAACACGGTGAAAGCGCGCCCAGTCGCCACATCCCATAGCCTCGCCGTGTTGTCCGAAGAGCCGGTGGCCAAGGTGCGGCCATCCGGGCTGAACGCAGCCGTCCACAGGTAAGTTTCGTGGCCTCGCAATACAGCGAGCTCGCTTCCCGTGGCGACCTCCCAGAGCCTCGCCGTCCCGTCCCCGGAGCCACTGGCGAGGGTTCGTCCGTCTGGGCTAAAAGCAACGGATAGCACTTCGTTTCCGTGGCCGCGCAGGACCGCGCTCTGGCGCCCGGTGGCAAGCTCCCACAATTGAACGGTCCTATCTGTAACACCCGCGGCCAACGTGCGGCCATCCGGGCTGAAAGCAACCGACGTCACTTGGGCATCAGAGGGCGCCTTGCCCTGGGCGCCGCGCAGTACAGCGATCTGGCGTCCGGTGGCGACTTCCCACAGCCGTACCGATTTGTCCTGAGAGCCCGTGGCCAGCATGCGACTGTCCGGGCTGAACGCGACCGACGACACAGGACCTTCGTGGCCGCTTAAGACCTCGATCCGCGCCCGGTCGCCACCTCCCAGAGCCGCGCGGTTTTGTCACGGAAACTGGGAGCTAAAGTGCGGCCGTCTCCACTGAAGGAAAGCGACGACACCCAATCCGTGTGACCACGCAAGACAGCAGTCTCACGGCCAGTCGCCTCATCCCACAATCGCGTTGTACCGTCTATCGAGCCGGCTGCGAAGGTTCGGCTATCGGGGCTGAACGCGACAGCATCCACCTGAGAGGCGTTGCCTCGTAGAGCAGAAATCTCCTGGCCAGCGGTCACCTGCCACAGTCTGGCGCTATTGTCCAGCGACCCGGTGGCCAAGGTGAGCCCATCAGGGCTGAACGAGAGGGACGAAAGCCAATTCTCGTGGCCGCGCAACACGCCAGTCTCGAGGCCCGTCGTCACGTCCCACAGCCGCGCCGTCATGTCCGCGGAGCCCGTTGCTAGAGTGCGGCCATCCGGACTGAAAGCAACGGACTGCACTCCATTTTCGTGGCCGCGCAACACGGCCATCTCACGTCCCGTCTGCACCTCCCACAGCCGCGCCGTAAAGTCCGGAGAGCCAGTCGCCAACATGCGGCCATCGCGGCTGAAGGCAACAGAGGCCACGAAGGCAGTGTGGCCACGCAAGGTTGCGAGTTGCCGTCCAGTCGTCACTTCCCACAACCGAGCCGTGTTGTCCTTAGAGCCTGCTGCCAGTGTGCGGCCATCCGGGCTGAAGGCAAGCGATGCCACGAAGCCCTCGCGGGACGACCCGGAAACTGCTTCGACGCGGAAGGCTGCAAGCTCGCGACCATGGACGCTTCCCACAGCCGAACCGTCTCGTCATAACAGCCCGTGGCCAGTGTTCGGCCATCGGGGCTAAAGGCGACGGCACCGATATCGCTTACGTTCCCGCGAAAGACAACGAGTTCCCGCCCAGTGGCCACGTCCCACAGCCGAGCAGTCTTATCCTGGGAACCGGTGGCAACGGTGCGGCCGTCAGGGCTGAAGGCAACGGACGATACGTTGGCCTCGTGCCCGCGCAGCGTTGACATTTCCCGCCCGGTGGCCACGTCCCAAAGCCGTGCCGCTCGATCGTTGGAACCCGTGGCCAAAGTGTGGCCATCGGGGCTGTAGGCGACGGATCGCACGCCACCCGGATGGTCGAAACGACGAAGCTCCTGCAGATGCAGCAAGGCATGCAGCGCCGCCCCTTCGGCCGCTCGCGCGTAAGGGCGATCCGGCATAGCCAGATTCTTCGGCAGCGTCGCGAGAGCGAGGCGGACCGCGGTGGCCGGTGAGCCGGTTTCGGCCTCCACCTCGGAAAGCGCCGCAAGGGCCGCCGATTGGTTTCGCTCCGCTGTTGCGCGCCGTTCCTCTGCAACCTTGCGTTGTTGAAGTGCCAGGATAGCGGCTACCAGAGCACCGACGAAGAGCAACGCCACGACGACCGTTGCGGCGTTGCGCCATACGTTCAGACGATGGTGCTGCCGTATATCCTCACCGATCAGATCGTCTTTCGGAATGCCCCGCATGGGCGCCGCAAGTTCGGCGACGAGATCGCGGAAGCGCGGATCGCTCACACTGGCCTGCTCCTTGGTGTGGGCAAATCGAGCGTCGACCCATCGAGGAGCTTCTGGAAACACGCCCCTGAGTCGATTCGGCACGGCGTCGGTCTGCACCCAATCGAAATCCCGAGCAGTGTGATTCCACTCTATCCGGCCGTCAGTCTGCAGGATCAAGAGGCGGTCGAGAGACTTGTGCCGGCACCAGAAATCGACTTCCTTTTCGACCCACTGCGACTGGGCCGAGTCTGGGGAGGCGAGCAGCACAAACCACTCGGCCGCGGCAAGCGCCTGCTCGATGGTCGACCACAGAGCGGGGTTCGCCGACAAGCTTGCTGTGTCCTGGAAAATCCGCAATGACCGCACCGGATTGGCCCAACGAAACGGCCCCCAGGGCGTCGCGAAGCGTAGCAGCCCGTTGCGAAGTGCTGGAGCGAGTTGACCGTCGGCAGCGTGGCTGTAGGAAAGGAACGCGTCATAAACGATGCGGGGCTGCGGCACTGCGGGCCCGTGTTCTTTTGCGGAATCCATGCCCACCCTGTCCGGCTATTTCGATGAGTATACCTGATGCCGGATAGTCGGCGGCGCGTTAACTCTTAGGCTCCACGTGCCCCCCGATCGACGCCGCGGCGCTCAAGCGTCGCGCCTCTCGTCCGCCGACGGCGGAACCCCGGGCGCGCGTAGCCGCCGGCCGCGCCGAGTGCCGCACTAGGTCTGCTGCGGGGAAAAAGGGGTCCGGAAACTTCCGCTGCGGCGGCGCCCCGCCCTCCCCGTCTGCCGCGCCGGCGCACCGGTCGCTAAAAAGCGCCGGAACGGCGGGCGCGGGCGGCGGCTCGGCAGGCGCATGGTGAGCTGCGACTGCTCCGCGTCTTGCGAGGCTGGGAGGGAGGCCGGCGCGCGCGTACAGCCCAGCCATCCAGAAAACGCGCATCGGAACGGCCTGACGACAGTTCAATGGCTGAAGCAGCGTTCGAGACCACATTTGGACAGTCAGGCACGGGCGATGCGCGGCGCGGCTCGCGCAAACTCTTTCAGTCCAATAGGATGACACGAACGGCCAAGCCGGAGTACCGATTGCACTCCTAACTACTGATGGAAGGCTCGAATCGCCATAGTCTGCCCTAGGCGCGTTTATCCATTGCGCCGGGACTTTGGCGGAACATGACCAGGATAAGGAGACAATTATGAACGTAAAGCATCGCGTTTGGTTTTTAGTGGCAATGGTGATTCTTTCCGCTACTGCATCGTTGGCTGCGGTAAAGACCGACTACGATCGGAACGCGGATTTCAGTCGCTACAAAACCTACTCATGGAAAAACGTCCACACTCAGAATTCTCTTTGGGTCGATCGAATCAAAGCGGCCGTCAATTCAGCACTCGCAGCGAAAGGCTGGACTGAAGTGGAATCGGGCGGCGATGTTTCCATCATGGCGATGGAGATGACAAAGGATCACCGCACGCTCAACACTTATTACGACAATTTCGGCGGCGGCTGGGGCTGGCATTGGGGAGGAGGGTACGGAGACAACTTCGGGACGTCAACGACAACTAAGGAGACGTACGAGGTCGGAACGCTGGTCGTGGACCTGTTCGATACCAACACCAAGAAACTGATTTGGCGCGGTTCGGCAAGCGATACGCTTTCCGAGAAATCCGATAAGAACATCAAAAAGCTCACTATGGACGTGCAGAAGATGTTCGATCACTTCCCGCCGAAAACCGGCCAAGGACAGCTGTAAGACGGAACTCATAGCTGGCCCATCTTTATTTGAGATTAAGGAGATGATCACATGAACAACCGAGTTGAAAGACGCGTCGCGAAATTTGCGGTGGATTTTACGGTCCTGTTGACAGTGGCCTTGATGGCATGTTCGTACTCGTTCGCGTCAGCAGGAGATTTCATCGTTCCGGAAGACACGGCCCTCCGAATCCGCCTGGACGATACGCTTACCAGCACCGATTCTCAGGTTGGGGATCCATTCAGTGCAACTATCGTTGATCAAGGCGATTATCAGAGCGCGCGCGTGTACGGTCATGTTGCGAAGATCGATATGTCGGGGAAGGTCAAAGGACGCACCAGCATGACGCTTCGTTTCGACCGCCTGCTCATGTCAGACGGTCGCCGCGCCGCGATTCACGCTGAAATCGTGGAGCTTTACCATGCACCGTCCGGCGAAAAAGTCGACGTCGAAGGCGCGATCGAATCCAGTAGCAGAGGCCGCAAGAGCGTCGAACATACGGTCATCGGAGCGGGAGCCGGCGCCTTACTTGGGGGAATCTTCGGTGGTGGCAAAGGCGCAGGGATCGGGTCGGTCGTCGGCGGTGCTGGCGGGTTAGGCACGACCGCCTTCCATGGACGTCAGAAGATCACGCTCAACAGTGGTCAGGAGATGATGATCCGCATCACGCGCTAACGCTGGCAGCATGGCGCACGAGGGGAGAAATTGCTCGTCACTGGCTCTCACGGAAAGCTCTTCCGGCGGCCAGGCGGAAGACCGGAATCTTCCGCCGGCGGACGCACCGGGCGAATATTGCCGTCGTCGATGCCGCGGGCGGCAGCACCGCCGCGCCGGGCGCCACCCCACGTATGCGGCGGGGAAAAAGGACCACGTCTAGACATCCGCACGACCGAATTTCATGTTAGGGGCTAATAACGGTAAGCCCGGCTTCGGTTGAGCTTTCGCGTTTCGTTGCGGTCTGGTCCCCCGCCGGCTACGTCGCGATGGAGACGCGTGTCCCGGGCCTTTGACCTCACCCATACCGCCGGCGCCAATGGGCGTGGGGATTTCAGCCAACTCTTTGGATAACAATCGTGCGTAACATTGAGATGTGAAAGCTATGGGCAAAGCCGGAATCGTCTTTGGGGGGTATGCAGCGGCCTTTCTGTTAGCGGTTGCCGCGCTCGAACTCCGACTGTGGATGACAGCCGACAACCCGGATGCGCAGGCATCTTCCGGCATGTACGCTTTCGGCGATTCACTGGTGTTCGTCTTCGTATTCGGCGTCGCCGCGCTAGTGCCAACCGGGCTTTCACTCTATTTCTTGCGGCCGGTGCGGCGCTTCTGGACAGTGGCTTCGATTGGCGCCTTGGTATTCGCCGCTACCGGCGTGGTCGCCTCCGTGTTGTTCTGGACGACCCGATCCCAGCCGCCCGGGCATTCCCTCTTCAGCCTCGCGGCGGCAATGTCCCTGGAACGAATGCTCGTGGCGCCGCTGCTCACCGCTGCATTCCTGGTTTGCGCCGGTTTTGCGCCCGCCGCCCGGCCGCGCCGCGCTTTTGCCCTCGCGGCCCTGTGTGAGGGTGGAGCCGCCGTGCCATGGTTTCTTTGGGTGCTCTACACCGTTCTGCTGAAGTGAGCAGCGCTCCCAGAGCATCACGCTGCCCGGCAGCGCGAAAATACCCCGCTCAGAGACGAGCAGCCTATTAAAAAGCGTGCCGCGAGCGGGCCAGTAATTAAGCTCTCACGGATTGCCGGAAGACCGTCTCGGCAAAGACCCTGCCAAGAAGACTGCGAGAGCCTGGATTAGATCTTGCTCTCCACGATCGACGGCGCCAAGGGCTTGTCGCAGCGGCACTGCGTCACGCAACGCGGTATTGGAACGGATGTCTTCACTGGAAAGGCGGTGATCCTTCGCATCGCAGATCGAGTGAACTTCTCTGTGTCAAGTCGCGCTCTTCCATGTTATTGTGATGCCCATGATGAAACTTCAACGGGTAGCCTCACTGGTCATCGGTATGCTCGCGACCGGAGTCGCAGGTTCGGCAGCACCTGAGATTTACCACTTTTTCGTGTTTAGCAATCCCGTTGAAGGTCACGAAGATGAGTACAACCGGTGGTACGACCACCAGCATGCGCAGGACGTGGTTGCGATTCCCGGTTTTGTCACCGCACAGCGATTCGTCAAAAACGAACTGCCACTCTACCGCCTGGTGGATTTGCAAGTTCCGAAGTATCTCATCATCTACAAAATCGAGACCGACGACATCGAGGCGGTATTTAAGGAAGTGAATCGCCGACTCGAGAGCGGCGAGACGGTGATCAGCCCCACCTTCGATCGTAAGACTTCCGTCAGTTACGTGTACAAGCCTTTTCGGCCGGAGATCAAAGGTGTGGGAGGAGAGCCGAAAAACGCCAAACCGGGCCCCAAGCAGACCTATTATCAAGTGGTGTTTACCGCCATGGTGTTGGACCGGGAGTCTGAATTTAACCTGTTCTACGATAACCATCACGCCCCTGAGTTGGCGGCCATCCCCGGCTTCGTTAGCGCGCAGCGGATGATTTTGGCGCGGCCTTCCACCGCATCCATTCCCGCCACGAAATATCTCGCCTTGTTCAAGGTTGAAACGTCCGATCTGGCGGCCGTGAAGGAGATTGCCGCAGGACCGGGGTTCACGAAAAGCCCGGCCTTCGACACACAGGCAACCCGTGGGTACACTTTTCGCTCAATCGGACCGGTGATCGTAGGGGACAAAGTGCGCGCAGCCCGCGCCAGGAGCAAGCAATAAGGATCCCGAGCCGCTGGGTTGAAACCGTCGGCAGAAGCTCCGAGTTTCCCTTCAATCCAAACGCGCCTTATGCGCACCCATACTATTGGGCGCCGTTCTTTCTCATGGGGAACTGGCTGTGAGTAATGATTATGACGTGGTATATCGGAAGCTATCCGCGCTTGTGGAGAGTACTAGCGGCTCTCAAATTGTCATCGTCATGCGCTACGTGAGTGGCTCCTAGCCCTGAGCGTGCTGACCTTGCTGGTCTACTCCATCGGCGGTACTCTTGCGTAATGCGACCCCTTCGGTATTCCATCAACGTCACATTGGACGGGTGCTGCGATCATCGTGCAATACCCGCGGACGAAGACTTGCATCGTCACGCGGCCGAGAACCTCAACCAGGCCGATGCCCTCCTCTTTGGCCGGGTGACTTACGAAATGATGGAGGCAGCGTTCCGGCCGCCGGCGCGGACGGGAGCGAGGCCTGATTGGATGGAACCCTTCGCCCGGACAATCGACGCGGCAAAGAAGTACGTCGTGTCGAGCACCCTGGACCGGGTCGATTGGAACGCGGAGCTCGTGCGCGGGGATCTAGGGAAGGCCGTTCAGCAGCTCAAGCGGGAGTCGGGTAAGGGACTGTTGGCGGGAGGCGTGAAGCTCCCGCTGGCGTTGGCGGAGCTGGGATTGATCGATGAGTACGAGTTCGTGGTGCAGCCCAGGCTAGCGGGCCACGGGCCGACGTTGTTCGCGGGGCTATCGAAGCGTGTCGACTTGAGGCTCGTGAGCCGGCTGGAGTTCGGCTCGGGGGCGGTGGCGATGCGGTATGAGCCGAGAAGGTAGCCATTGGGCTTGTTAGCCCGAGTCGGCCGCATCATGGAGCAACTCGGACCAGGTCGCGTAGTGTCGCGCACATAGCTCTTTCAGAAGCCCTTCACCGGTGGCATCCTCTTCTAGAGGGCCGCCAGCGGTCGCTTGGCCGTGTTGCACTTGGTATGCGAATTCGCGGAATGCGAAAGGATGGGGCGAAGGGGACGCTCATTCAGAGAACTGGGCCACTCGCCGCAAAAAGTCTGGTAGACACTTACCGACCCAGCGCATCTGCGCGAGTGGGCTCGCTTTGAAGCCGATGGGAGTCTTGTTATGGTCGGAAGCAGGGTGAAGCTCACCACGGTGGGAGCGCCCACGCAGCACGTTACCGAAACAACAGTGACGCGAGCCGACGCTCCCAAATTGCTTGAATACGGCTGGGTGGCAACGATATGCGGTGGGAACTCGAAGCCATTGGTGGCGGGACAGCAGTCGTGAGCGGCACTTAAATATTGAACCGTAGAGGAAATGATGTCTCAGGAATACATTGAGATCCGCGGTGCGCGCGAGAATAATCTCAAGAACGTCTCGCTGCGCATCCCCAAACGCAAGATCACGATCTTCACCGGCGTCTCGGGCTCCGGCAAATCGTCGATCGTCTTCGATACCATCGCGACCGAGGCGCAACGCCAGATGAACGAGAATTTCAGCATGTTCATCCGCACCTTCCTGCCGCGCTATTCCCAGCCGGACGCCGATGCCATCGAGAACCTGAGCATGCCGATCGTCGTGGATCAGAAACGGCTCGGCGGCGGGTCCCATTCGACGATGGGCACGATCACCGACATCTACCCGGTGCTGCGCCGGTTATACTCCCACATTGGCAAACCGTATGTGGGACATGCGAATGTCTTTTCCTTCAACGACCCAAAGGGCATGTGCCCGAACTGCAACGGCCTCGGCCGCAAAATGGGGGTGGACCTGGATCTTTTCCTCGATAAATCCAAAACACTGAACGAAGGCGCGATCCTGTTCCATGAATATTCCGTCGACAGCTGGGGCTGGAACTTCCTCGGCCGGTCGAAACTCTTCGACATGGACAAGAAGCTTTCGAAGTTCAGCGAAAAGGAAATGGATCTGCTTTTGTACAGCAAGCCATATAAACTGAAGACCAATGTCGGAGGGAAGACCTTCAATTTAACGTGCGAAGGCATCATCAGCAGATTTACCGCCAAGTACATAACGCGCGACCTGAAGACCATGTCGGAACGCACACAAAAGGCCGTGGCGCCCTACATCACGATGGCGCCGTGCACGGTGTGCAGGGGCGCGCGCTTAAGTCAGGCAGTGCTGAAGTGCAAAATCGACGGATATAACATCGCTGATCTTGCCTCGATGGAAGTGGGCCAGTTGATCGGCGTGATCAAGACGATCAAGGAAGCGAAAGCCACACCCATTTTGCAAACGCTGATCCAGCGCCTGCAATATCTCGTGGATATCGGCCTCGAATACCTCACCTTAAATCGTGAAACAGACACGCTCTCCGGCGGCGAATCGCAGCGTGTGAAGATCGTCAAACACCTGAGCAGCAGCCTCGTGGACGTGATGTATGTGTTCGACGAGCCGAGCGTGGGTCTTCACCCGCGTGATGTGCATCGTTTGAATGAACTTCTTCAACAATTGCGGGATCGAGGAAATACGGTTCTCGTAGTAGAACACGATCCTGATGTCATTAAAGTGGCTGACCATATCGTGGACCTGGGTCCGCATGCTGGGAGTCAGGGCGGCCAGATCATGTACGAAGGTCCGTTCCAGAACCTGTTGAGCGCGGACACGCTGACCGGAAAATATATGAAACAGTCGGTTTCGATCAAGAGCGATTTCCGTTCCCCTAGTGGAAAACTGCCGGTCCAGAATGCAAAAGCCAACAACTTGCGGAACGTGAGCGTGGACATCCCGAAGGGCGTACTCACGGTGATCACAGGTGTGGCAGGTTCGGGGAAAAGCTCGTTAATTCATCAGACCTTTCTACGTCAACACCCGGACTCCATTGTGATCGATCAATCCCCTGTGGGTGTTTCGAGCCGTTCCAATCCCGGCACTTATACCGGCATCATGGACGAGGTGCGAAAGGCCTTTGCGGCTGCGAACAAGGTGAGTCCATCCCTGTTCAGTTTCAATTCGGAAGGCGCCTGCGAGAACTGCCAGGGACTGGGCGTGATCTACACGGAGATCCCTGCCATGGGCGAGGTCAAGTCGCCATGTGAGATCTGCGAAGGGAAGCGATTTAAGGATGAAGTGCTGGGATACAAGCTCAACGGAAAATCGATCAACGATGTGCTGGAAATGACTGTCAGGCAGGCGCTCGAATACTTCAAGATTGACAAGATCACGAGCAAACTACAGGCCATGAGCGACGTGGGCCTCGATTACCTCACCCTGGGTCAGCCGTTGAGCACGCTCTCCGGCGGCGAATGCCAGCGCATCAAACTGGCGAGTGAACTGCACAAACAAGGCAGCATCTATGTGCTGGATGAGCCCACAACCGGTTTACACATGTCGGATATCAGTCACCTGCTGGCGATCATGAACCGCCTGGTGGACGCCGGCAACACTGTTATCGTGATCGAACATAGCACCAGCGTGATCAAGAATGCAGACTGGATCATCGATATGGGCCCCGAAGGCGGCACGAAGGGCGGTAAGGTCATGTTCGAAGGCACGCCCAAGCAGCTGCTCACTGCTAAGAATTCGCTGACCAGTGAGTACATACGGAGTTAACGTCATGGGCAAAGTGATCACCCGATTCACCATGTCTGCGGGGGGCGGACATGGTTGCTTCCAGTTCCTAATTGTGGCACACGATTCAACCTGGGTAACTCAGCTTGCAGGCGCTGACGTGGGATCATCGAGATATGCACAAAATCCCGATTGCCGGGCCGCACACGGATGGGCGTACTCTCGGCACGGACTGGTCGATCGCCAACGTTGCCAGGCTGCTGCGGTTAAACGCGAACACTGGCGCATGGGACAGCTCGTGTACTACCAGTGGCGGGGCGGTAGTGAATCAGTACTATATCCGCAAGGGCTCCGCGAAGCATTTGCCGACCAACGTCTCGCTGATTTTCATGCGGCTAGCGAAGCAAAGCTGCTGGTACGCATCGCTGTGCTTCGCGGGCGCCGATGGCTATCTGCCGTGGAATGCGGACGCCGCTGAACAGTGGCTGTGGGCCCTGTTTGGCGAGGACCGTCCGCAGGTCGTCGTGGAAGGCGTGGAAAACGCGAGCGTCCGGCAATTCACCTTGTCGAGCCGCTGACCAATTCACTGCCCTCTTTTTTTCCTAACCGCTGTAATTCTAGAACCGTGAAGACGGCGCCTCCGGCGAGTGCGGTGACCACAAGAACAACATCAACACACTTTTGCCAGCTAAGCATCGCTACAAGACTAAAGAGGAACGCGGTGTTTGCCGCAACAATGACTGCCAGGAAGGGCGCCAAAGGCAGTCGTTTCCGCACTCCCTGGAATCCTTCCCATGTTGTTTTCGGTGCGCGTGGCATCTACTATCGCCTCTCTTTCCTTCCTACGTCTGACTAGACGCACGAGCAGCGTGAATGCAGGTAAAAGTATTGTGAAGATATCGTGCAAGATCCCCCCGCCGGGGGCAGCACCGGGCGTAGCACGTCAGCCACCCATGGGCCTAAACGCCCCAGTGGCGAACCAGACCGGCAACACAACTACGTTAGACTTCGAGTTTCGAGGTGCTGTCGCCGAACCTGTCCTGGTGGACTCCCAGCTTGTCCAGCAGCGCCAGCATCAGGTTCGACATGGGCGTGTGCGCGGGAAACGCCAGGTGGCGGCCGCCTTTCAACTGGCCGGAAGCGCCGCCCGCTACCACGATGGGCAGCGGGTCGTGATCGTGCTGATTGCCGTTGCTCATGCTGCTGCCGTAGAGCACTGCCGAATGGTCCAGCAGATTGCCGTCGCCATCGGGCGTGGCGTGCAGCTTTTCCAGAAAGTAAGCCAGCATCTGCACGTGGTACTTGTTGATGAGCGCGAATTTGTCCATGTTGGCGCGCACGTTGGAGTGGTGCGAAGCGGTGTGGAACCCGTCGCGCACGCCGCTGGCCGGGATACGTGGCGCCGCTGGTGTCGCGCGCGTACATCATGGTCGAAATGCGCGTAATCTCCGCGCGATAGGCGAGCACCAGCAAATCGAACATGAGCTTGATGTGATCCTCGAAGGCCTCGGGAATCCCCACCGGGGCTTCCGGAATGTTCAACTCGTTGGCGGATTGCTCCGTCGCCTTCTGGATGCGGCGCTCGATTTCGCGGATGTCGTCGAGATATTCGCCCAGGCGGACGCGGTCGCTGGGATCGAGCTTGCCCTGCAGCCGCGCCACCTTGTCGGTGACGGAATCGAGAATGCTGCTGTCCTGCTTTTTCCGCGAAAGGCGCTGCGCTGAGTTGGTGCCGTCGCCGAACAGCCGCTCGAAGACTACCTGCGGGCTGTTCTCCATGGGCAGCGGCAGCGTCGCCGTGCGCCATGAGATGGTGTTGAAATACGCGCAGCCGTAGCCCGAGCCGCAATTCAAGCCGACTTCCTCGATGGCCAGCTCGATGGATGGCAGCGGCGTGTCCTGGCCGATGTGCTCGGCCAACACCTGGTCCAGGGTCATGCCGGCGTGCACCGAACCCTTCTCCGGGTGTGCGCCGCTCAGGAAGACCGCGGCGGAACGGGCATGATCCGCGCCGGCGTCTGAGCCGACGCCGCTGGCTGATGGATGGGCCAGGTTGCTCACCACGCAGACGCGATCGCGCAGTTTTTCGAGAGGCTTCAGGCTTTCCGGAGAACTCGAAACCGGAACCTTCCTGCGCGGGAGTCCATTTGTCCATGGTGGCGCCGTGCGGGACATAGATGCCGCAGAACCGGCTCTTGGCGGCCGCCGCGGTTTTGCCCAGCGGCGTCTGCGCCGGAACCATCGAGTCCAGCAGCGGCAGCGCCAGCGTAACTCCCATGCCGCGCAAAAACGTGCGTCGCGGCAAATGTTTTTTGGTAATGAACATCATCGCTCGACTCTCAATCTGCCTTTCGGCTGTTATCCCGATCCGGCGCTTCTTTCATTCTCATCTGAAACGGGGCGCTCTTCACAATTCCCAACACCAGCTCCGAGAACCGGTATCGATCGCGGGCGGCATCGCGCATCACGCTGCGAACCACCGGCATATCGTAATACTTCGTTTCGCGGCCGACTCCGTACATCAGCAATTTTTCCGTCATGGATCCCGACGAACGCCTCGGGACGGTCCAGCAGAGCTTTCCGCAAACTGGCCGGCCCGTCCAGCGGCGTGCCATCCACCAGTTGGCCGGACGCATCGATCTTGAACCCCGAATCCACGGTGCGCCACTGGCCGACTCCATCGAAATTCTCGAGCGCGAGCCCGATGGGGTCCATGATCTTATGGCATCCGGCGCACACCGGATTGGAGCGATGCTCCTCCATGCGCTCGCGAACGGAAGTGACGGCGGCGCCACCCGAATTTTCCTTGAGCGGCGGCACATTGGGCGGCGGCAGGGGAGGCGGGCTGCCCAGCAGATTCTCCAGAATCCACTTGCCCCGCTGCACCGGAGACGTGCGATTGGCGTTGGAGGTGACCAGCAGCATGCTTCCTTGTCCCAGCAGATCCGCGACGCGCATCGCTCGGAACGGGAACGCGCCGGAAGTCCGGACCATAGATGCCCGCGATGCCGTAATGCTTGGCCAGGCGCTCGTTCACGAAAGTATAGTCGGCGTCCAGCAGATCCAATACGGACCGGTCCTCGCGCAGGATGCTTTCAAACAGCATTTCCGTTTCCCGCTGAAATGCCTGGCGCAGATTATCGTCGAAATCGGGAAACTCGCGCGAATCGGGATTGGCGCTCTTCAAATCCCGGAGATAGAGCCACTGGCCCGCGAAGTTGGTCACCAGCGCGCGCGCCCGCTGATCGGCCAGCATGCGGCGCGTCTGCTGCTCCAGGACGGCGGGTTCGTGCAGCTTGTTCTGAATCGCCAGGTTCAACAGTTCATCGTCGGGAATGCTGGACCACAGGAAAAACGACAGGCGCGAGGCCAGTTCCGTGTCGCTGATGCGATACGGCGCATTGGGCGGAGCGGCCGTCGGCGGCGGCTCGAACCGGAAGACGAATTCCGGGTCGGCCAGGATCCGGCGCAGGGCCATTTCGATTCCGGCGTCGAAGCTCCCCGTCTTGCTCCGCTCCTGCTGATAGAAGCTCAGCAGAGACTCGAGATCGGCATCCGCGGGAGCACGGCGAAACGCCCGGCGAACCAGGTTGGAGACGATCTGGCGGGCGCACGGAATCTCGTCCGCCGACGCGCTCGGGTGGCAGACAAAGATGCGCTGGCGGCTCGGCGTATCGCCCGGGCCGGTCGCTTTGTAAGGGCCGGTGATGTCCACTCGGGCCAGATGCGGAACGGTGGTGTACCCGTACTGCATGCCGATATTCGAATCGTAGGTGCTGGCCATGGGCCGATGCACCAGATCTTCGATTGCCGTCGTAGCTCTTCTGCAGGAACGCGACGCCGATGGTCTGCGGCCCGGCCTTGACGTTCAACCGGAACTCGAGGTGAATGTCCGGGGTCATTTTCACGCGCTCTTCGGTTGGATCGGAGAGCGGCGTCTGCGGCACGTGCGAGCCGGGGGTTTCGCGCATGAAGAACATCGGCACTTCGTCCAGCTTGTACAACTTGACCCGCTGGCCATTGAGGGTCACTTCGAGTTCCTGGCCCTCCGCTCCCTCGCCGAATACCTGGCCGAAGCTGAGCTTCGTCAGCGACAGCTTGATCAGGTATTCGCCGTTCAGCGGGAAGTTGTGCCGGATCACCGTGCCGCCGCGCGTTCCGAGCGGCAGGCCGTCCAGCGTTGCGGTTTGCGACAGATCCCCTTTGACCGTGTAGGTGACGTCGAGGGGCGCGGTCTCCGGATCGCCCACTGCCAGCCGGCTGATCTTGGCCGCCGCGGACACGTAGCGTTCCAGCAGGGCCGGCGATACGCCCAGGACGTCGGCGATGTTGTCGAAGCCGCCGCTGGAATCGTCGGCAGGCAGCAGCGTGGCGGCGTCGACATCCACTGCGAGCAGGTCGCGGATGGCGTTGGCGTACTCGCCGCGATTCATGCGATGCAGCGGCGCACGGCCGGGGTTGGGATTCGCCGCGGCGGCGCGATCCAGCGCGCCTTCCACGGCGCCGGCAAACGCGTCCAGGGCCTTGCGGTCCGGGCGGCGCGCGCCCGCCGGAGGCATCATGCCCGCCCGCACCTTGCGCACCACTTTCTCCCAGGTTTCGGCGTTGGCGCCGACGTGATCGAGGTCCAGCTGATCGAGTGCCAGGCCGCCGGTTTTCAGACTTTTCGTTGTGGCAGGTGACGCAATACTGATTGAGCAGCGCCTGCGGTCGCGCTTGCGCTGGCCCCACGCCAACGTGCCCGCAATGCAGAAGAATGATGGCGAGGATAACGGTTCTCTTCATCGCTGCGCTACCGGCGCTGCTGACTCTGCACTCATCAACTGCTTCAGCAGCGCCATGGCTTTGGGCTTCGCCTCGGGAGGCCGCACGGCCAGAAAGATTCCCTGCGCGAAAATCATGGGCGTGCGCCCGGCGTTATCCTTCACATCCAACTTGGCGCCATGATCGGCCAGGATCTGGATCACCGATTCCCATCCGCGATTGGCCGCGCCGTGCATGGCCGTGAGACCCAGCGAGTTGGACGCGTTCACGTCAGCGCCGCGCTCCAGGCACAGCTTGACGGCCTCCACATACTCGGCCTCGCTGTGGCTGTAAGTTTGGCCGGGGATCCAGTTGATGCCGGCCGCGGCCATCAGCGCCGTGGTCCCCTGGGTGGTCGCGATATTCGGATCGGCGCCGCTTGCAAGCAGCAGCCGCATCACTTCGATATCGCCGGAAAGGGCGGCGCGCACGAACGGCGTTTCCCCGTCGAAGTTCACCCAGGAGGCATCGAATTGCATCAGTCCATGGACCGGAACCGTATCGGTTCGGCGGTTGGGATCGGCTCCCTTCTTGAGCAGCGCTTTGATCAGGTCCAGCGGGTCGCGCCCGTCGGTGGGAAGATCGCCATATTTTTCGTGGTTGAAGTTGCGCAGATCGATAGCCGCGAACAGAGCCGCGCGGTGATAGTCATCGGCCGCATTCGGGTCCGCGCCCTTCTCGAGCAACTCCGTGGCGAGCCCCACCTGCCCGTTGAGCAGAGCGATCAATAACGGCGAGGTATGGTTGCCGGACGACTGGTCGATGTCCGCTCCGCGCTCCAGCAGCAGCCGCGTCATTTCGGTGTTGCCGTCGCGAACCGCAAACAGCAGCGGCGTCATGCCGCCATCGGCCGTGGGCAGGGCGCGCTGCCGGATGATGCCGTTTCCGGACGCCCCGCCGGCACGGGCGGGCACATACTCTCCCTTCGGGCATCGTGACGTTGGTATGCGCGTTGATGTCGGCGCCGCGCGCGAGCAGCAGCTTGACCATGTCGGCATGATTTTCGAGCACGGCCCACATGAGCGCGGTTTGCGCGTGCACCGTGTCTTTCGCGTTGACGTTCGCTCCCCGATCGAGAAGCACGGTGACGGCATCGACTTTGCCGGTGCGCGCCGCGGTCATCAGAGCGGTCTCGCCGCCCGGATTAGCCGCGTTCGGATCGGCGCCGGCGTCTAGGAGCGTGCGGATCATGGCCGCATTTCCATTCGTCGCCGCGAGACTGATCGGCGTGACGCCGTACCGGTTCGCGGCGTTCACGTCCGCGCCGGCCTTGATCAGCGCTTGCGCGGTCGCGAGATCGTCGTGCCGAACTGCCCAATGCAAAGCGGTGGTGCCGTCCGGTTGCGGCGCGTTGATGTTCGCGCGGTCCGCCGCGAGTGAGCGGACAACCTCTTTGTCGCCTCGCATGACCGCGTCGGCTAATCGGGCATCGAGCTCTGCGGCAAAACCCGCGCCCACGTTCAACAGCAACCCGGCGGACAATCCGATGAACACTCGCAGGCTCTTACGGCGCATCCACAGCCTCCAGGCGCGGCCTCACCGTGATGCGGAGACCGGCTTGTTGTTATTCGATCATGCCCGAATGGCCGCGTCAAGCCCTTTTGATTCTTAACCTTCGAGGTGGTGTCCAACTGCCAAATTGACAGGCATTCGCACCGCAGAGTAGACTGTCCGCACACATGTTGCAGAAGGTCTTTCCCAGTGCGGTTCTAGCGGCCATCATCGGCTGCGTTTTCTTCATTGCCGACGCGCAACAACCCGGTGCACAAACCGGCAAAGCTCCGCCAAAGGGAGGAGTTTCCGGGCGCCTGACCTGGTTCGATCGCCAAGGCAAAGTCGTCAGCACCTCCGGCGAACCGGGTCTCTACCGTACCCTCACCATCTCACCGGACGGAAGGCGCCTGGCTGTGGAACGCAACGATCCGCAGACCCAGAATCGCGACATTTGGCTGCTGGAAGTAGCGAGCGGCGCCACCACTCGATTCACTTCGGACCCGGGCTGGGACGCTTTCCCCACATGGTCGCCGGACGGACGCCGCATCGTCTTCACGTCCAATCGGGGCGGCGTATATGACCTGTACCAGAAGGCCGCGGACGGCACGGGGCAGGAAGAGCTGCTGTACCAATCGAGCGAAGGGAAAGGCCCCACCAGTTGGTCGCCCGACGGAAAGTTTCTGATTTACTACAGCCTCGGGCAGCCCACCCACTTACGGCTGCTGTCGGTCGCCGGACCCGCTGACCGCAAAGCGATTCCGTTGGTGGATCCGCAGTTCTCCAGCATCACGGGAAGGTTTTCCCCGGACGGGCGTTGGATCGCGTATACCTCCAACGAATCGGGCAAGAATGAGGTTTCGGTGCGGCCATTCGATGCGGCCACCGGTTCTGCCGGCAGCCCGGTGATTTTGACCAGCGGCGGCGGCAGAACTCCGCTTTGGCGCGGCGATGGCAAAGAGATTTTCTATATGAATGCCGACGGACTCGTAACGGCCATGGAGGTGAACGCCGGGGCCACATTTCAGGCCGGAACACCGAAAACATTGTTCCCGGTGCCGTCCGGAGTGGTGTTCTGGGATGTCTCCCCGGATGGCACGCGCTTCCTGATGCCCGTGCCCGGCCCATGAACCTGGTGCTTCGCGATGCTTCACTCCGGCGTGGCTCCCTGCCGGATGTGCCGGGCCGGTTTATTGCATATACTGATTGGCCGTATGAGCACGATCTCGCGGATTTTTGTCCTGGTTATTGTTTCGGTAGCAGCGGCGCCCGCGCAATGGCTGAACTACCCCACTGCGGGCCTCCCGCGAACGCGTGACGGCAAACCCAACCTCGAGGCTCCTACGCCGAAGACGGCCGCTGGGAAGCCGGATCTTTCCGGAATTTGGGTGCCCGCCGATACCTCGCATTTCATGGACCTCGCGGCCGATCTGAAGCCGGCAGACCCGCCGTACCAGCCTTGGGCCAAGGCCTTGGCGGAGCAGCGGCAGGAAGGGGTGCATAAGGCCGACCCGCTGGCGCAGTGCATGCCGCCTGGGGTCCCGCGCGTCGAAACCCATAGTAGTCACCCTTTCAAAATTATTCAGATGCCGCGCGAGTTGGTGATGCTCTACGAGACCTCGTCGAACGACGTTTTCCGTGAGGTCTTCACCGACGGCCGCCCCCTGCCGAAGGACCCGCAGCCCTCCTGGAAAGGTTACTCGGTTGGCAAGTGGGAAGGCGACACGTTGGTAGTGGATACGATCGGATTCAATGACCGCGGCTGGCTCGACACCGGAATGGGCCACCCGCAGACCGAAGCTCTGCACGTCACCGAACGCTTCCGGCGGCTGAACGTCGGGCAATTGGAGATCGGCGTCACGATTGACGACCCCAAGGCTTACACCAAGCCGTGGACCGCCAAGCTTAACCTGCACCTGATCCCGGACACGGAGCTCATCGAGACCGTCTGCGAGAATTCACGCGGCGTCGAACACATGGTGGGCAAGTAATGTCTTCCAACACGGCAGGGATTTTTGGTGATACAACCAAACGTATGCACAAATTCACCCGTAGAGAATTTGGCGGCTTGGCGCTCGCCATCGGTGCGCAGTCGCGCAGGCTATTTGCCGCGAACGGCATCGACGACGTTTTGCGCTCCGGCGCAGCCCAGCACAAGATTCCCGCGGTCACCGCCATGGCCGGCACCGCCAGCGCTGTCACCTACTCCGGTGCGTTCGGCACACGCGACCCTGTCTCTAACATGGCCGTCACTCCCGAGTCGATCTTCGCCATCGCGTCCATGACCAAGGCGGTCACATCAGTAGGCGCGATGCAACTCGTCGAGCAGGGCAAGATGACGCTGGACGAACCGGCCTCGAAACATCTGCCGGAGCTGGGGATGCTCCAGGTTCTGGACGGATTCGATTCCGCGGGCAAACCGATCCTCCGGCCGGCCACCAAGCCAGTAACGCTGCGGCAACTGCTCACTCATACGTCCGGCTTTTCCTACGACACCTGGCACCCGGCCATGTTCAAATTCACGTCCTCCGGCGCAGACGCAACCCACGTGTTGGCGTTTGAGCCGGGCACCAAATGGCAGTACGGGCCCAGCACCCTTTGGGCCGGCCGCCTGGTGGAAGCCGTTAGCGGCATGGACCTGGAAAAATACCTGCAGCAAAATGTGCTCGGGCCATTAGGAATGAAGGACACCACCTTTATACTTCCCAAGGAGAAGTACGAGCGAATGGTCGGCCGCTACCAGCGGGAGGCCAATGGTTCTCTCACGCCCGTGGCGCGCAGCATGCCGGCGCCTCCCACTACGTATCGCGGTGATGGCGGCCTGTTCTCTACCGCTCCCGACTATCTCAAGTTCACCCAGATGATTCTCAAGCACGGCGCAGGCCCCGGCGGCGAACGAATTCTGAAGGAAAAAACCGTAGCGCTCATGTCGGCCAACGGAACCGGGCACATTCCCGCCGGCAGGCTCAAGAGCTCGCGCCCCGCCCAATCGAGCGACGTGGATTTCCACGCTGGCCACGACGATCGCTACACGCTCGGTTTTCTGATGAATCCCGAAGCGATCCCCGGCGAACGTTCGGCGGGCAGCCTGGCTTGGGCCGGCATATACAACACCTACTATTGGATCGATCCGCACCGCAATATTTCCGGAGTGATCATGATGCAGTTTCTCCCCTTCGCCGACAAGGAGGCCGTCGGATTGTTGGACGATTTTCAGAAGGCCGTGTACTCCGCGCGAACGTAACGATTCGCGCCGGACGCGTGCGGAAGGATCTACTCGACCGTGAAGGAGCGGACCGTGACGGTGCTGCCGAAGCACGGGCCGATCGCTACGGGCGCTTCGATGCTTCCCCACTCGCCAGTGCGCTCAAAGCGGAGCTTCCCATCCACCAGAACGCGCATCGCGTTCGGTGAGATCTCCCAGGCGATATCATGCCATTGGTTGACTTCGATGAAGCCTTCATTCTCGGTATCCCACCATTGTCCGGTGGCGGGGTCGTGCACCTTGAGTAGCCGAATCGAGCACTCCCAGTTGAAGATGACTTCGCCGACGTGCCAGTAAAGTCGCAGGTTGGTCGAGTCGGTCTTGGCGACCGTCTTCACGGTGAACGGCGGCCGGTACGTCTTCGGCGTGATGGCGACGGCCATCAGCCAATCGCGGCTGGCGCCAGTCAGTTGTGTGCCGTCGGGTGTGTGCGCGATGACGCAGCCCATGAAGGGGATCATCGAAGACAAAAGATCGTCAGTGGCGCCGTGACGGCCTGGGGCTTCCCTCAAAGCTCTAGCTCGCCTTGAATCTGCATCTCGGCAGTGGAAAATATCCGGGTCACCACCAGCCTCCCGATCTGCGCCTGGAATATGACGTATCCGTCTCTCTTGGAGATCTCCACCGAACGCGGAAACAGATAGACCACCGTAGCCGATTCGCCTTCCGTGCGCCGGATCATCACGTGCGACGGCTTGATATCCTTCTTCTTATCGCGCTTCAGAAATGCGATTCCCCTCAGCTCCCTTTCGATATTCCACCGCGTCGGAGTAGGGATGTTGTACACGACAATCGCGTAGTAGTTATCGCTGTCGATCGTAGGAACCTCTGGATCAGGTACCTTCTGTTCCGCCAGGCGCACCGGGCGGGCGCTTTCCCACCGAACCAAAACCGTTCCTGGATCGGGCTTGGCATGGGCGCGCGCGACGGCCTCGGCCTCCCGCGCCGGATCGAAGATCCCAATGAGCCCCTCAAGCCCGACTCCCTTGCCCATGTCGGCCTGCATGTCGCCGCTCTGCCCTGCGTTCATCCGGACTCAGATCGCGCACCCACTCCGGCGTTACTCTCTGGGTCCATGGCGAATAGCTGAGCACTTGCTTCGCATCTTCCGAATCCCACTGCTTCATGGGCGTGTTTTTCCACGTTGAATCGTTCTGCGCGAAGAGAACCAGGTACGAGGCAAGAAGCAGCGGAAAAATTAATAGTCTTGGACGCATCGGAACTACAGGCCCCAGCTTCATTGTACAAAGCGCCGACGGCATCGGTTCGGGCACGCATGCGTTGACGCCATCCGCGGTGTGTTGTAGCCTGTCGCTAGTGCGCGGGAGCAATCAGCTGACCATCGGGCAGCGCTGGATTCGGCAGCCGCAGAAGATCTGGTTGCGAAGGGCGCTCTTTCAGGTGCACTTATGGAGCGGCATCGCCATCGGGCTCTATATCCTCATGATCAGCGTGACCGGCAGCGTCCTGGTCTATCGCAACGAGCTTTTCCGAGCAGCTACGCCTGAACCAATTATCTCTAAGGGTTCAGGACAACGACTAACCGACGCTCAGCTAACCGATGCTGCCAGGCGCTCGTATCCGGGCTATCGCGTAGTGAATCTCGGCCGATTTCGTAATCTCGATCAAGCGGTGGCTGTTTCGCTACGGCGCGGCGCGGAGATCAGGAACCGGCTGTTCGATCCTCGGACTGGTAGCGATCTTGGCGATTCGGTCCCAACCGGTATCCGGCTCGTGTCACAGCTACTGGATCTGCACGACAATCTGCTCGCCGGACCAACCGGGCGGAAAGTCAACGGCTATGGCGCGCTCGCGCTGGTCGCGCTCTCTGCGACGGGTCTGGTGATCTGGTGGCCGGGAAGTAAGACCTGGCGTCGCAGCCTGACCCTGCACAGCGGCGTGGGATGGAAGCGAATAAACTGGCACTTGCACAGCATGATCGGCTTCTGGACCCTTGGATTCACGTTGGTGTTTGCGGTCAGCGGGATCTATCTCGCCAATCCCGATCTGATCCAAAACTTCGCCGATCGAATCGAGCCCGTCACTGCCAGTAACATGGCGACGCGCGTGGGAGACAAGATCATTTATTGGCTCGCCTACCTGCATTTCGGCCGCATACAGGGCATAGGGATTCCTTGTGGCGGCCCCGGGCTCTGCGACCAGGCGACCAAGGCCGTTTGGGCATTATTCGGCCTGGCTCCCGCGGCGATGTTTGTGACCGGCGCGATCATGTGGTGGAGCCGCGTGCTGCGCCCCCGGCTGGCACGCCCTCGCCCGCCGGCTCGTTCTTCTGTCGCGACTGCTTCATGATGGACCGTTCCCCTGCGCCCAGCGGATTCGTGCGGGGGCTTGCGGCGAGAGCGGTAGGTTCCGACGCTTTCGCGGCCATAACCCTCCTCGCTCTGAACATGTGGATCTGCTGGCGGCTTTTCTGGGTCGAATACACTCAGAACTTCAACTCCGGCGAGGGGTATGTTATCGCCATCGCCCGCTACATTTCACGGCATTGGGGAAACTTTTCCTGGTGGCCTCTCTGGCACTGCGGCATGCCCTACCAGGACACTTATGTTCCGCTCTTGCACTTGACGGGCGCGGCTTTTTCCACGGTCGCCGGGATTTCCGCCGCACGGGCTTATCACATCCTCACGGGTCTCGCTTATTCACTGGGGGCTGCCACGCTTTTTCTCATGGCGCTGCGGCTCGGCGCAACCCGATTGGCCGCGTTTCTTTCCGCTCTGGCCTATTCCCTGTTTTCGCCTTCCGCTCTATTTCCGGAAATCCTGGCGGATCTCGGCAGCCCCTTCGCCGGACGCCGGCTCCAGGTCCTCACCTACTACGGCGAAGGAGCTCACATCGCCGCGCTCGCGCTGCTTCCGATCGCAATCCTCGCGCTCGAGCGCGCCGTCGATACAAGGACGGGCCGCTCCTTCGCACTCGCCGCTTTGGCAATGGCAGCCGTGTTTCTTACCAACGTGCCTGGATCCATGGCTCTCGCACTTGCGGTCTTCTGTTGGATCTGCGCGCAACCCGCCGGCCGGCGCGGGGCGTCATGGCGGATCGCGGCGTCCGCGGCGGCGTTGGCGTACGGCCTCGCCTGTTTCGGCGATCCGCCTTCCAGTTTGCGGGCTGTATTCAAAAATGTGGGTCCGATGCACGCCGGTTTTTCACAGGGTCTCAGGCACGCGCCGTATCTGCTGCCGCTACTATTGGCCGCGGTCGCCGTGGCCGGGTATCTTGCCTCCCGCAGCCCAATGCCCCTGTTCGTGCGTTTTGGGCTGTTGTACTTCGCGTTGACCTTCCTGCTCGTCCTTACCGCGCGAAAGCCCGGATTCGAGCTTTTGCCCCAGGCCAGCCGGCTGCAACTGGAGTTGGAATTGGGAGCCTCCCTGCTGCTCGGTTGGGCTGCGTGGTTGTTATACCGGTGGCGCCGCACCCGATGCGCGGTCGTCGCGTTCATTGTCGCGGCGTCGGTTTTCCAAATTCAGCATTACCGCAGATACGCGCGTATGGAAGTTGCTCCCGCCGACCTGAACACGCGGTCGGAGTACACTACGGCGCGCTGGCTCGACGCTCATATGGATGGGCAACGCGTATTCACAATGGGATCGACGGCGTTTTGGCTGAACGCATTTACAGACATGCCGCAGGTGGCTGGCTGTTGCGATCAGAATCAGGCCATAACCGCGATCCCCGTCACCGCTTATTTGGTGACGAACGGTCTCAAGCCAGGCGAAACGCCGCGGGGCATTATGTGGCTGCAGGCGCTGGGCGCCCATGCCATGGTGGTGAACGGTCCGGACAGCACCGACGCATATAAGGATTTCCACGCGCCCGAGCGTTTCGAGGGTCTGCTGCCGGTGCTGCATCGCGAACATGGAGACACCATCTATGCCATTCCGCAGCGCGGCGAATCCCTGTCGCACATCGTGCGGCCGGAAGAAGTAGTGGCCGGAGCCGCCGCCATACCCGGCAGCGCTGATGACGCCGCCGCCCGTTACGTCGCGGCTATTGAAGATCCTGCGCGCCCCATAGCCCAGTGCGATTGGAATGGATCGTCAGCCCACATCCGGGCGCATCTCGGGATGGGGGATCTCGTCTCCGTGCAAGCGGCTTATTTCGATGGATGGAAAGCCTTCGTGCATGGCCGCCCGAGATCGGTCTCCGCCGACGGCTTGGGCTTCATTCTGGTCCACCCCGAATGCGAAGGCGATTGCGAGATCGACCTTCGGTGGACTGGCCCTGGCGATCTGTGGCCGGCCGCCTTTGTTTCGCTCGCCGCGTTATCGCTGACGGTATGGCTTATGTTCCGCGCGCGTCGATCATAATGTTTCCTGGAGAACACATGAAAATTGCATCGAACATCGTGGGTTTAATGCTGGTGTTTTTTGGCGGCATTTGGATTCTGCAGGGAACCAATTTGCTGCCAGGCAGTTTCATGACAGGCCAAATTCGATGGGCCGTCTACGGCGGTATTGCCGTGCTCGTAGGCCTATATTTATTGGTGAGGGCTAACCGGTCGCGCCGGAACTCCTGAGGCCAAGCGCGGTTTCCGTCCCTCAATGTTATTTGTCAGCCTGGCTGTTATTTGTCAGCCTGGCTGCGACGCCAGGCGTAGTAGCCTTCCAGCACCTGGAGCTTCTCGATGTTTGGAACGGGCATGGCCTTGGATGGATCGTTCAGGTTCATCACCTGCGCGTTGGCATTGGCGAAGGCGGGCCACTGAGGCAGCCCCTTTCCATTCGGGTCTCCCGTCTTAGCGAAATTTACCCAGTAGGAAGACATCTCGTCCGACACCGCGCGATCGGCCGGCGAGGGCCGCATGGCGTCGGAGAAGTTGCCGAAGACGAAAGAAATCTCGCCGCCATGCGCCGCGCCCCAGTCTTTGAACTGCGGCGCATCGGGATAGGGAGGCCGGTGGCTGAAATAGTAAACGTAAGCCTTGCCTGTGCCGGTTCGAGATTGCAGCCGCGCCCAGGCCCATGTGGGCCAGGCAAACGCGGTATCCCGAAAAGTGTCGCGGGAGGAACGTAGAGCCTCGGCATCCGAACCCCCTGGATATGCGGCCAGAATCTTCCCGGCGTACTCACCATAGCCGGAACGAATGCTGTTCTGATAAGCGGAGGCTGTGATGGACGGGACGAACAACGCGCCCTCGTCGGAATTGGTGCCGATCAGCACGGGCGTATCGTTGTAGCGTTTGGATTCGTAGAGCTTGTACTGGTCGCCCAGAAGCACGTAGCCATCGAAGATTGGCCAGGCACCGCCTAAACCAGGAGGCGAACCTTTCAGGATTTCGTCCGATGATTTCTTGCGCGCCTCCGCGATGGATGTTGCGCCGAGCTTCGCAAGAAGAGCCGCTCCTTCTTTCTCCGCTCTGGCAAGCGAGTGCATGTTCTCGCCGCCTTCGTTATCGCGCTGCGCCGGCGCGAAGTTCCCGCCGCTCTCGGAAATCGCGCCCTGAAATAATCCCTTAGCAAGCGGTGAAGCGGCCAGCATGCTAACAGCGATGCCGCCGGCGGACTCACCAAAAATCGTGACGCGGCCGGGATCGCCGCCGAAAGCCGCTATGTTGCGCTTAACCCACTGGAGTCCGGCGACCTGATCCAGCAGGCCGTAGTTGCCGGAATGGCCGCCCTGCTCGGCGCTGAGCGCCGGGTGCGCCATAAAGCCGAGGGCGCCCAACCGATAAGCCACGCTCACCAACAACACGCCCTTCTTCGCCAGGTTGGCGCCGTTGTACTGCGCAATCGAAGTGCCTCCGATGGTAAAGCCTCCGCCATAAATCCAGACCATCACCGGCAAGCGGTCATTGGGCGATTTCGCCGGCGTCCACACATTGAGGTAGAGGCAATCTTCGTTGGTCTCGACGGGGTCCATCCCCAGCGCGCGGTTGACGATGGGAACCTGCACGCACGCCGGTGCGAACTTGTCCGTGTTGCGAACACCAGTCCACGCAGCGGGCGGTTGCGGCGCGCGCCAACGTAAGTTGCCAAGCGGCGGCGCGGCAAAAGGGATTCCTTTGTAGACGGCCAGGCCGCCTTCCATCGCGCCCTGAACTAACCCCGCGTCCGTGTGAACAGGCTTGGATGTCTGCGCGGCCACGATCGATTCGAAGGCCAGTGCAATGAGCGTAAATGCAACCGATTTAGGAGCTCTCATTTTAGGTTCCATCATCTTACATCGCTCAGGTGCCGGAAGAAAGGCTGGAGCGGCAACGAGGCTCTTACTTCGGTAGAATAGGCGGCCATGAAGAGTCTCACTTCACGCACGCAGCACCGCCGCGCCTTCCTTCGATTCTTGGCCGGGAGTCCGTACATCGCCGCGCTGGGAGGCATCCGCGCATTCGCCCAGCAGGCGCCGGAGATCGCCGATGTGATCACCGATCCCAAAGGGGCATTCAGCGTGATGGATTTCGAAGAGGCCGCCCGCCGCAAGGTGTTGCCGGGCCACTGGGCGTACATGGTGAGTGGCGTGGATGACGACGCGACTGTGCGCGCCAACCGCGACGGGTATAAGCACGTCCAGTTGCGCCCGCGCCGCCTGCGGGATGCGACCAAGGTCGATATCCGCACGGAGTTGTTCGGCACCACGTACAACAGTCCGGTCTTCACTTGCCCGACCGGGCGGCGAGAAGTTCTTTCATCCGGATGGCGAACTCGCCGTAGCGCGGGCCACCAAAGCGCGCGGGACCATGCAGATGCTTTCCACCAGCACATCCATCGGCGTGGAGGACGTGAACGCCGCGCACGGTAGGCCAGTGTGGTACCAGTTGTACGCTCCTGCGTCGTGGGAGGCCTGCGAGAAGATCGTGCGGCGCGTGGAAGCGGCGGGATGTCCGGTGATTGCTTTGACTGTCGACAACACTACCGGGCGAAACAGTGAGACGTACTTGCGAACGCGCCCCAAGGATCTTGGGCAATGCGCGGTCTGCCACGAAGGCGGCCAGGTAGGACCGTCGATCAAAGAGCGAAAAATGTACGACGGAATCGATATGACTGGCATCGCCACACAGAATCCGGCGATGACTTGGGAATTCGTGGACCGGCTTCGAAAAGCGACGTCCGTGAAGCTCTTTATCAAAGGCATTGATACCCGGGAGGATGCGCGCCTCGCGGTGGAGCATGGCGTCGACGGCATCCTGGTTTCCAATCACGGAGGGCGATCCACGGAAACCGGACGCGCCACGATTGAGGCTCTTCCCGAAGTTGTCAGCGAGGTTGGCAGCCGGATTTCCGTGATGGTCGACGGAGGCGTTCGCCGGGGCACCGACGTGTTCAAAGCCCTCGCGCTAGGAGCCAAGGCAGTGGGCATTGGCCGCCCATTCCTGTGGGGATTGGGCGCCTTCGGGCAAGCCGGCGTCGACCGGGTCCTGGAGATCCTTCAAGGCGAGCTAAAGCTGGTGATGGGAAACTGCGGCACCCAGACCGTCGCCGCTATCGACCGCTCCTACGTCACCACGATGTAGCACAGGCCTCCCGGCCTGTGTCCGGTTTTGTTGAGTCTTCACTTCTTCTGCTGCTTCGAGTAATCGATGAAGTTCAACTCCTGGCACTTACCCGGATTGTACGGCGCATCCGCGACAAGAATCGTATCCGACCCCGTGTAGCTGCCTTTGAGGTACACCGGATCTTCCGCGACGTAGTTCCGCGTCAGCGCCATCTTATTCGGATCCAGCGAGAACCGCTCGACCACGTGCAGCTTGTCGCTATTCCGCACCGGCGTATTCAAGTAGCCCGGCAGGAACCCCACCGTATCGACAACCAGTACGTCACCCTCCCAGTGCCCGATCGAATGCCCCGCACGGCTCGGTTTGATGTTGTTCGCCTGCTCCTTGCTATTCATGTAAATCGTCCGCTTGAGCCCGAACTGCCCGTACTCGAGCACGATCGTATCTTTATTCTGCGTAATCCGGTTGACCGGTCCATCGAATGTCCAGTCAAAGAGGATGCTGGTAGTCTCGCAGTGGAAACGCGGCGTGTCTTCGCGCTTGAAATCCGCGGCAGCCTTTTCTCCTGCTTCCGTCAGCTCCGTGCCGCCATAAAGCCGCGGCCCTGTTCCGGGCCCGCCTCTGCGCCCGCCCGCGCCGGCCGGCCGTTCGCCGGGCTTGTAGTCGCTTAACTTGTCGAGCGGCACCAAGCCGCCGCCGGTTCCACGCGGATTGACCATGACTTGTTGTACCGGCGCCCAGTCGCCCGCTATGTTCGGCTCGCCCGTCGGGCGCCGCGGTGGCCGCGTACTCTTCGGCTCCGCGATAGGCCCCCTCACTTCCTGGACACCACCTTGTGGCGGCTTGACGTATTGGCCATACCGGTCCATGCGGGTTCCGTCCGCCAACAGGATAGTTTGCAGGTAGCACGAAGCGGGGTCTGTCCGATTCGGCGAAGCTTCGATGGTGATCTGCTGGCCCACCGGAAACAGCTCTTTCGTCCAGCCGGAGCGCCGCAGCACGTGCACCGACCGCATTTCACATCGATGGTGGCTGATCTTCCCGTCCTGCTCGGTGACGTCGAAGTAAATCCACGCGTGTGGATTGATCAAATCAACTTTCGTGAGCTTCGCCTTGAACTCCACCGTCTTAGTGAGATCGTACTCAGCTCCGCCGTGATGCGCGAGTGCGAGCTGGGGCAAGAGACACGCGAGAGAGAAGACTGTTGTGCGAAACATTATCGGTCACTCAAGGTGTAGGCAATAGCCAGCGACGCCCAACTGGCGCCCGCCGCCGAAATCCATTGGTTGCGCCCGAACGGGTAGCCGCTCTCGAAGTATGGCTGCACGGGATACGACCGCGTCTTCACCAGCCACGAGCCATCCGCATACTGATTTTTAAGCAGAAACGCTACGCCCTTCCGGTAGACCTGGTCGCTCACCGGCATTCCGGCTTCATGCAGGGCATAGAGCGAAATTCCCGTGGCGTAAGCATCGGGCGAGAACTGCTCGGCCTGCGGCCAGCCGCCGGTGGAAGTTTGCAGGGCGACGATCTGCTGCGACGCCGCTTCCACGTCCGGCCGCGCTGCCTTTGTCCAAACCAGACCCATGAGCCGCATGCTGCGCTCTTCGGCCGAGTGCGTTTCCGCGGTTCGCAGCCACTGTTGCGCCCGGCGCAGCTTCTCCTCCCACTCCCGTTTGTGCCCCGCCAGCGGATATAGCGCCATCGCGCGCACAGCCATCGCGGTGGTGGTGATGATCCCGCCTTCCGCGGGCGGCCGCGACACGCCGTTGCCGAGCCAGCGTCCGTCGGGCATCTGCATCGCCGCGGCCAGATGGGCATAGGCGGCGGTGATTTTGTCGAGCGGGCGGTGTTCGCCGGCGAAAGCGCCCATGATGTAACCCAGAGTTACCGAATTTCCCGCAAGCTCGTCGCCTTGGAGTGCTTCTTCCGCGGCCGTCTGGGAGAAGGCCAGGATCTGCTGGAGGTTCTTCCCCGCCAGTTCCTCATTCACCGCGATGCCTTTCCTGCGCGCCAACGCCGCAGCCTCGGCCGGTAGAGCCTGACTGTGACAGGTGACGCACGCGCGCTTCTGGAATGCTACCGGTGCCGCCGGCAGCAACAACGCCAGGCTTCGGTTAATCGAAGTAGCGGCATCGGCAACGCCTTCCGGTGCCGGGTACGTCTGCTGGCGCGGGCCCTTACCCCGCTCGGCGCCATGCTGCCGCAGCACGTCGATGCGCCCCTGGTCCGCGCGGTAGGTGGCCCAATCCAGCGGCCGCTCTCCCTCGGAGTCCTCGGCGTTCGGATCGGCGCCGTGTTCCAGTAGCACCTTGAGAGTATCGGGGCTGGCCTGCTCCGAAGAGGCCGCGGTCATCAACGCAGTCCGCCCATACGGACCGGTCTTGGCATTCACATCGGCCCCCGACGCGATCCATTTCTCAAGCAGCTTGGGGTCGTGCCAGGTGGCCGCATTCGCAAAGGCGGCGCCGTCGATCTTGACTCCTTTCGATGTCAGATACTCCACCGTCGCCAGATCGTGGCGGGCGAAGCGCCGGCCCAACGATGCTCCCGGATAGCCGGGCTCGCCAGGGTCGCAGCCGTGCTCCACCAGGAAACGCACCACCGCCACATCGGCGGTCAAAGTCGCCCGGCCCAGCGCATGTGTCTTGCTGCGGTCCCGCGCGTGGATATCGGCCCCTTTGTCCAGCAGCAACTGCAAGATTTCGACTGTGCCGGGATAGCTGGCCGCCACCAGCAAGGGTGTTCGCTCCAGTTTGGTGGAGCGCGCGTTGACGTCGGCGCCATGGGCCAGAAGCAGCTTCACCTTGGCCGCGTCCGGAATGGCCCACATCAGCGCAGTGGCGCCCGCAAGGTTCGCCCTGTTCGGGTTCGCGCCGCCATCCAGCACCGCCCGGACGCAGTCGGCATCCGCGAAAAGCGCAGCGGCCATCAACGCCGGCGTGCCCTCCGCATCGCGCGCATCAGGGCTAACCCCAGCGCTGAGGAGGCGCTTCACTGCCGCGGTATCGGCTTTCTGAATCGCCTGGAACAGCGAATCGACGGACGGCCCCTCCGCGCCGAAGAACCGGAACGCGAACAAGAAACCGAACAGCCATGCGCGCGTGGACATCATCCCTCCTTGCCGCAATCGTGGCGCAGGCAATCCTGCCTGCCGGGTCGAGACTCATCTCGACCCTTCCGCCGGGAGCCGGCAGGCGCCCCGATTTCGAAGCCAGTATATTCCATTCGGCGTCGGAACTTTCGTTCTCTAGCGATGGTGATATGCTTATCCCGATGTTTTCTCGAATCCTGCGTCTGGTTCCGCCCGCGCTGGCGTTTGCCGCGCTGGTTGTTTTGCCGTTTGCGGCCGCGCAACCGCGCCACGCCCCCGCGCCGAAATCGCTACGGTTATATGTTCTCGATTGCGGCAGAATCACAGGCGTGGGTGCGACGGCCTTCGGCTTCAAAGATGGCGAGCTCGCCACCACCGAGATGATCACGCCGTGCTTCCTGATCGCGCACCCGCGCGGCACGCTCATGTGGGATACCGGCGAGATCGTCGACAGTGCCGTCAAGACCGATGGAACGCCCACCAAGCAGGGAGCGTTCATCGTGACCCGGCCGCTGCTGCCTCAGCTCGCCGCCATCGGGTACACTCCCGCGGACATCACCTATCTGGCACTGTCGCACTATCACGGCGATCACGTCGCCAACGCCAACTCGTTCGCCGGGTCCACCTGGATCGTGCAACAAGTGGAGCGCGACGCCATGTTCGCGCCGAAAGCCGGCGACCAAAAGGGGCCCGGCGCCCCCGCCACAGCGTCGTATAGCGCGCTGGAGAAGAGTAAGGTTCTTCTGCTCAAGAGTGAGGACCATGACGTGTTCGGCGACGGAACGGTGGTCATCAAGTTCACGCCGGGGCATACGCCCGGCCATCAATCGCTGTTTCTGAAACTGGCCAAGACCGGACCGGTGCTTCTCTCGGGCGATCTGTATCACTACCCCGAAGAAATGACGCTGCACCGCGTTCCGTCGTTTGACTTCGACAAGGAGCAGACGGCCAAGAGCCGCGCGGCCATCGAGGCTTTTGTGAAGCAGAACGGCGCGCAGCTCTGGATCCAGCACGATGCCGCGGCCGGCGCCAAGCGCAAACTGGCCCCCGAGTATTACGACTAGGAGGGCATTATCCATCGAGCTTCCGGGATTCTCGTCACCGCGCTGCTGGCACTGGCGCCGGTATCGCCCGCGTTCGTCGCAGATCCTGAACAAGGACGCGCCCGTGGTGGTGGGCCACTATCACCTCAACGTCACCAGCGTCGAAGAGCACAAGAAGTTTTGGGTAGACACGCTGGGCGGCACGGCCTTCCAGTTCGGGCCCGAGAAGGTTGACGTCATCCGCTTTCCCGGTGTCTTCCTTTTTCTCCGCAAGCAGCCGCCCACCGGCCCTACACGGGGCACCACGCTCGACCACATTGGCTTCGCCGTGCCCGATGTTCCGAAAATGACGACCAAGGTTGTGGCCAACGGTTACGGTTTGACGGTGGGGCGCGAGCCTGGGCCGGGCGAGACTGCCAGCCCACCGACCGCCGGCAACTACGGGAAGTTCTCCTACCTCGTCGGCCCCGATGGCGTGAAGGTCGAGCTGGTCACCAACGACGCGAAGGACGCCCCGCCGATCATGCATCACCACGTTCACTTCGTCAACAAGCAGTTCGTGGCGATGCAGCAATGGTATATGAAGGCGCTCGATGCGACACTGCGGCCGGGCCAGACAGACTTCTTCATCGGCGCCGATCTGCCCGGCGTCGGGTATATGCTGAACTTCTTTAGCTGGCTGCCGGACCAGGCTCTCGTGGGCACCACCGGCCGCGCCATCGATCACGTCGGATTCGAGGTGCGCAATCTGCCGGATTTCTTACAGAGGCTCGAAGCCAAGGGAATCATACTCAGGGAACCTTACCGGCGCGCTCCTGAGCTTGGCAACATCGGAGTGGCGGCCATGAGCGATCCGTGGGGTACTTCGATCGAGCTGACGGAAGGGTTGCGCGAGTTACGATAATGACCGCTCCCTCTGGTCACGGCTCGGTAACGCGTCCGCCATCATCGCAAGTTCGTATTGAATCCGGGGCGCCCTTACCGAGCCGTGACCAAAGGGAGCGGTTGGGCTTAATTCACATTCAGGAGGCCGTATGGAAGCAATGATTGCAAATCTGGTGAGCCGCTTCGAGACGGGCACGCTGGGGCGCCGCGAGTTGATCCAGGGTCTGGCGATGCTGGCGGCGGCGAACGGTACCGCATCCCTCGCGCAAGCCCAGGACACCGCGATCAAGGCGGCGAAGATCGACCACGTGAGCATCCAGGTCAGCGACTTGCCGCGCGCACAGGCGTTTTATCAGAAGATGTTCGGGCTGACTGTCTTGAGTGAGGACAAGCCCAACGAAATCGTGCGCCTCGGGGCAGGGAAAGTCCTGGTCTCACTTCACCACAAGAGTCCAACCGGACTAGTGGATCACTTCGCGATCGGCATCGAGAAGTTTAATAAGGACTCAGTGACACGGGAACTGAAAGAGCGCGGGGCCAATCCGGAAGACAACCTGGATGCCGGGTTTCATATCAAAGATCCCGAAGGAATCAGCGTTCAGATTGTGGGAGCTTGAGAGGCGCCCGGCGCTATACTTGAACCGGGAGGTACATCGTGTACTGTCCTCAATGCGGCATCGAATACCGCGACGGTTTCACGGAATGCTCCGACTGCCGCGTTCCTCTGCTCGCCGGAACACCCCCGGTAGAACCGAGTTTCTTCGACCCCTCGCTGGAGCTCGTTGAAATCCTCCAGACGAACGATCCCGTCCAGCTCGCTATGGCTAAAGGACTGCTTGAAGAAGCCGGAATTCCATTCTTCGTCCTGGGCCAAATCGCCACGCTCGTCCAGGATGTTGACGGCTTCCTCCACAAATGGGTCCGCATCCAAGTCCCGCGCGATCGCGAGACGCAAGCCCGCGACCTCATCGAATCCTTGATCGAATCCGTACCCATCGAAGACGCCGACTGCCAGTAGAATAGACGGCGGCATAAGATGGTGCTGTATGGACTACGAAAATATCTGTTCGACCACCGAAGGTAACATCGCCGTCGTCACGTTAAACCGGCCCGCGCGGCGCAATGCGCTCTCGCTCGCGCTGATGCAGGAGCTGATTCATTGCTTGGGCGAGATTGGCGCGCGACGAGATATTCGGGTAGTCATCATGGCAGCGGCCGGAAAGGTATTCTCATCAGGCCATGATCTTGCGGAGATGGTTGGCCGCGATATCAACGAATATCGGCGGCTTTTCGACGTCTGCACGGATCTCATGACCAAAATTCAGTCGATCCGCCAGCCGGTGATCGCGCAGGTGCAGGGGATCGCCACCGCCGCAGGATGCCAGCTGGTGGCTACGTGCGACCTCGCCATTGCCTCCGAAGACGCCGCGTTCGCCACCCCTGGCGTAAAGATAGGATTGTTCTGCACCACACCCATGGTGGGCCTCAGCCGTGCTGTCGGCCGCAAGCGCGCGCTCGAAATGCTGTTTACCGGCACGCCGGTGGATGCGCGTACGGCCGCTGATTGGGGGCTCGTCAATCGTGTCGTCCCGGCTTCGGAGCTGCAACCCGAGACGCGCAAACTGGCCGCGCGCATTGCCGACGCCAGCGAATTGGTGGTCGCGATCGGAAAGCAGGCCTACTATACCCAGGTGGATCTCGACCAACCAAAAGCCTACGCGTACGCCAAGGAAGTGATGAGTATGAACTCCCTGGCGGCCGACGCGCAGGAAGGCATCACCGCATTCCTGGAAAAGCGGACTCCTTGCTGGGCAGGAAAATGACACCGTGGCGCAGGCACTCCTGCCTGCAGGGTCGAGACTCATCTCGACCCTGTTTTCAAGCGCCAGCCACTTGACGCCGACTATGTAGCATGCTACATTCTGTTCCCAGGACCTGCAATGAAGACTCCGCTCTCTTTGACTTCAGCCATCATCCTGCTGGCGATTGCCAACGGCCGCCGCTACGGGTTCGAGATTATGGACGCCACCGGCTTGCCCAGCGGCACGATTTATCCGGCATTGCGCCGTCTGGAGAAGGCCAGGCTGATCCGGTCGGACTGGGAGTCCACGGCGGCGGCGGAATCGTACGGGCCCCCGCGTAAATATTTCCGCGTGACGGGGGAAGGGAAGTCGGCGCTGGAAGCGGCGGAAAAGCGCTTCCCGGCGGTTGCGCAATTGAAAGGCTGAACCATGCGGCGAGAAGAGGAATTTGCCATCCCGCTGGTGAGCCAATGGCTGATCGACGCCGCCTCCCTGGTGGTGCCTCGACCGTTCCGGCGTGACTGGAAAAGTGAATGGCTCTGGGAGGTTTGGCACGGCCACTCCGATCTCGTCCGGCAAGGTTGCTCGCATGCTCAGGCCTCGCGCCGCGTCGTGCGATTCGCCTGCGGCGCACTTCTCGACGCCGGCGATTTGGGCATGGAGCACTTCCGGCTCGCGGTGAATGGCCGGGCCCTGGCGCGTGAGCCGCTGGTTTGCCTGGCGGTATTGTTGTTGGGCCTTCTCGCGTTGGCCGGATGGACCGGCGGATTTCGCCACTCGCGCACCGCGGCAGCCGCGCCCTATCCTGAGTCGCAACAGTTGGTGCTGCTTTCGCGGCCGGCCGGCGTCCTGGGAATTGAGACGGCTGCCAGTATGGAGCAGGTTTGGTCGTGGGTTGAATACTCCAAGTGGTTCGGCAGCGTCGCCGGATTCGTGCTGCACGATGGAACGCTCGAAGTCAGCCCCAACTTTTTCGCGGTGCTCGACACCGACCCGGCAATGGGCCATGCCGGCTGGCGGTTCCTGGGCCGTCCGGTGAAGGCCGTCAAATTCTTGGATTCGGGTTCACCTGCGCCGTTCGGCGGGGCCATCGCGCGCCTGAAGCTGCGGGCCAATCGAAACGGGCTGGAGGCGCAGTTGGGCAAACTGGGAAACGACGGAGTCCACATCACCGCCACGTTTTTGGATGAGCGCAGCCGCTGGCCGTTATATTTCGCGTGTGGTGCGGCGCTGCTGTTTCTGGGGGCGGGTATGATCCGGGCGCGGCGCACGCCGGTCTACCTGGCGTTCTTTGCGGCCAAGACCATACTCCTGCTGACCATCGTGGGGCTCGCGTGGACGGAGGTGGCGACAGCGATTCCCATTCCCGTCACCGGCGGAGTGGACCTGGGCACGGCCATCCCGCTGGTCTTTCTGCTGCTGCTCGGCCAAGTGTTCGTGTTGCGCTGGTCGCTTCAGGACCAGGCCAGCCGTTGCCCGGTTTGTTGCCGGCAGGTGGCCATGCCGGTTACGGTGGGGTCGCGCAGCAGCTTGATTCTGGACCGCCCCGGCGTGGACTTCCTGTGCACGCGCGGTCACGGCACCTTGCGGCTTTCCGATCTGACCACGTGCACCGCCGAGCCTTACCGTTGGACGCCGCTCGATCGCTCGTGGCAGGAAGTCTTCGTGCACAAGAAAACGGCATGACTCCGGTACTCGAAGCTCGTGAACTGACCAAGCGATACGGCGCTTCGACAGCGGTTCGCGATGTCAGCTTCTCCATCCGATGCGGGCAGATCCTGGGCGTGCTGGGGCCCAATGGGTCGGGGAAAAGCACCATCGTGAAAATGGTCACCGGTCTTGTCGACCCTTCGCGCGGCGCCGTTTTATTTCATGGTGAACGCATCGGGCAGGATTTGAGCCGCTTCAAACGCAGCCTGGGCTACGTTCCTGAGCAGCCGGATCTCTACGGCTTTCTGACGGGTTGGGAGTATCTGGATCTGGTGGCGACTCTGCGCGGTGTGCCGGCGCGGCGGTTTCGTGAAAAGGCGGCGGCGCTGCTGGACGGCTTTTCGCTGTACCCGCACCGCGATACGCCCATACACTCCTACTCGAAAGGGATGCGGCAGCGCATCGTGATCATCGCCGCCACGCTGCACGACCCCGAGTTGCTGGTGCTGGACGAACCGTTCTCAGGGCTGGACGTGACCAGCGCGCTGGTGCTGCGCGGCGTGATCGAGCTGCTGGCCGGGCAAGGAAAGGCGATTCTGTTTTCCTCCCCGGTCATGGAGCAGGTGGATCATCTCTGCTCCGACCTGGTGTTGCTGAAGGGCGGGTCGGTCGTGTCGGCGGCGCCCATCGGAGAGATGCAAGCCGGTTTTGGCCGGCTGGGTTTGGAAGCGGGATTCATGCGATTAACGGAGCAGGGGGATGCCAACCGCATCGCGCAAGAAATCGTCGCCGCTGTTCGCGCACCGGCGGCTTAGGCGGCTGGCGGTTCGCGGAGAGCGTCTTCGAAGGGGGCCGTTTGTCCGGCTTGTCCGGCATTTCCTGGACCGGCTGGTGCGCGGCGGAAATGACTCCTCCACTGAGTTCGAACTCGGCATCGGCGGTCTGCTGGGCCTGCTGGCCGCCCCCGGAGCATTCAGTTGCCTGCTGATGCTCGACAAGTATTCCACCTTGTTGAACTGGATCCGCGGCCGGCCACGCATGGATCTCTACGTCGCTTCCTTCCCGGACAAGTATCTTCTGGTGTCCCTGGCCATGGCGGTGACGGGCATCGTGACGGTTCTGAAGTGGGACAAGATTCTTCCGGACGCGCAGGATTATCTGAACCTCGCGCCGTTGCCGCTACGGCCGGGCGCCATTCTGCTGGCGAATGCGGCTGCTATTGCTATCGCCGTTCTGGTGTTTGCGATGGATGTCAACGGCGTTTCCATGATCTTCTTTCCACTCTTTGTGACGGCGGCGGCGCAGACGGCTCTTCCCACTTTTGTCGCGTTCGCGGCGGTGCATGCGGTGTGCCTGCTGCTGGCCAGCGTCTTCACGTTTTGCGCGGTGTTCGCGTTGCTCGGCACCCTGGCGGCGGTCTTGCCGCGGGAAGCGTTCCGCGCCATCTCTTCGTGGGTGCGGGGAATGGTGCTGGTGGCGTTCCTGGTGCTGCTGGTGACCGGGTTTTCCGGTCCGGGTCTCATGCTCCGGTTGGCTGGTAATGCGGGGGTGCGGTTTCTGCCGTCGTTCTGGTATGCCGGGCTCTACCAGAGCTGGCAGCACCGCGCCACGCCGGCCCTGGCAGGCGCCACCGCGTTAGCTCTCCCTGGGCTGGCCGCGGCTTTTCTGTGGATGGTGGCCACTTATGCGCTCAGCTACCGGCGCAGGTTCGCCGGTGTTTTGGAGGGCGGCCGACGGCCCTCGGAGCAAAGCATCCTGGGCGCGGCGCTTGCGTTTCTCGATCTGTTCTCCGCACGGGCCCCCGGATTTCCGCGCGCCTGCCATCGCTTCGTCGTCAGGGCGTTGCTGCGCAACGAGGCCCATCGGCTGTCGATTGCGGTATCTATCGGACTGGCATGGTTGCTGGCGTTGCAGGATCTTTCGGAGGGTCTCGCGCGCGAGGCGCCCCTGGTGGCGGCTTACCTGCTGCTGCTCGGGTTGCGCGTTGCGTTTGAGCTTCCGGCCAGCGTGCCCGCGAACTGGGTTTTTCGCGCCGTGCTCGATCCTCGAAACAACGAATCGGCAGGCGTCGCGCGGCAAGTGATGCTCAGTTTTCTGACTCCCTTGGTCCTCGTTCCCTGCCTGGCGTATTCCTGGTGGCGCTGGGGTTTTCTTGCGGCAGTGCCGCACACGGTTTATGTGCTGGCTCTTTCGCTGTGCCTGATCGAGGTACTGCTGGCGGGTTACCGCAAAGTCCCGCTGACCTGCCCCCTGCCGGGGTTTCGCGACAACCTGTTGGTGCTGTGCCTCCTGCAGGTGCTCGGGTTCGAAGCGTTCACCCATATCGGGGCGGGCTTAGAACGAGGGATTCTGGCGCAGCCCGCGCTACTGCCGCTGGTGCCGGCGGCTATGCTGGCAGCCTGGTGGTGGAAGCAGCGCCGCTGGAGGGAAGCAGTGGACGCGGGTGAGATTGAACCAGGTCTGCTCTTCGAGAATTTGCGGCCCCGCACCGTGGAAACTCTAAACCTCTCAGATTGACGGCGCAGGTTGCGTCGGCTTTTTGCAGCTAACTCCTTTCTATTGGCCTAAAGTCGGCTCAGATCTGCGCCGCCCTTCCGAGGCGCGACCGTCAAGAGGCGGGAGTTGCTGCATTGGCGGCGCGCGACAGAATCAACGGCGCCTTTCCCGTAGCGCCGCGTTCCAAAACATCCACTGCCCGAACCTGCACCGGCGGGACGACCGCTCCCTGGGCTTCGAGAAGCTCGCGCACCGTCCGGCTCAGCGGCTCGCAAACCGAAGAATCGCGCAGACCCGCCAGCAAGATGGAGAGGGAGTCATCGTCCTGCACCACCTGCCAGCCGGCCGCGGGCACGGTTTCGAGTACCTGGTGAAAAAGATTGGGGTGCGCGGAAAGCGGTGCGCCCCGGCCATCCCGGCGCGGAAAGTAGAGCACGTCTTCGAGGCGGCCTTCGATGGATTCGATCAGCCGGAACTTGCGGCCGCATTCGCAATCGCCCTCGAGCGGCCGCACCATGTCGCTGATCTCGTAGCGGATCAACGGCTGCGTCCAGCGGTCGAAGATACTGAGCAGAATGCGGTCGCCGCTCACCCCGGGCGGGACCGCACGTCCCTGCTCATCAACTACCTCGATGACCGCGCCGTCTTCAAACAGGTGCTTCCTTCCATAGGCGCACTCGGCGGCGATGGGTGCGTATTCGGTGGCGCCGTAAGTGTCGTACATCCTCAGGCCCCATGCCTGGTGAACGCGCCGCCGGGTTTCGTCAGTGAGCACTTCCGCGCTGGTGGCGATACTGCGCAGCGTAATCCGCAGGCGCCCGGCAATCTGCTCTTCGGCGAGCTGCCGCAGCACAGAAGGATAGCCGGCCAACACCACCGGTTGCCACTCATTGAGACGCTGCACCATGGTTTCCAGAGGGTCGGCGGCATCGAGCCGCAGCGCGGGCAGCAAGCGGCTGGCGAGCGACATGGTCACGCGGGCGGAGTAGTGCCAGGGCGTAGTGGACGCGATCATGGCCGACCGCGGCGGCTTCTGTAACCCGCCGCTCAGGCCAGCCCAGGACATGGGCCGCGTAATACCGGCCAGCGCCGTGATCCATTCGCTGGTGCTGAAGAGGAAGACGCCGCGGCGGCCGGTGCTGCCGGAAGTGGACAACACTATGTACCGATTGCGAAACAGGTCCGCGCCCTGGTTCTGAGCAAGGAATGCCTCGGCATCGGACAGACGGAGAGAACGGTCGGTGACCAGGTCATCGAAGTTCTCCATCATGGTGGCCTTCGTCAGGATGGGCAGCTCGCTCAGCGCGCGAGTTTCCAGGCCGCGATGGAAACGGCGATAGAACGGCGACTGTTCCAGGGCGAAGCGCCGGAGCTCGCTAACGCGCGCGGTTTGATGGAGCTCGAGCTCGGCGCGGGTCCAGCGGCGGCGCTCCAGGGCGCTGCGCTTCCAGAGCACGCGAAAGGGCGTCAGGAAAGTCGGCCGCATGGTCTCTTACTGTAATACGGAGACCGCGCGCCGACGGATTTCACCGCGGCAAGGACCTTTGTCGCCGGTTGTTGCGGAGCTACCTGATGCGTTGGCGGCGCGTCATCCATTCTTCACTGGAAAACAGGCGCGGGCCCACTTCGATCATCCGCGGCAATAGGTTGAAAAGGGCTGTAGGCGTCCACGGGCTTCCGTCGCGCGTGTAAAATCCGCGGCGGTTCAATGCCTGGGCAACACTCGAGAGCGGAGCGTCTTCCACGATCATGTCGAGGGCCAGGATGATAATCTCGATTTCGGCGGGGTTGTCGACCAGCCGCGAACAATCGCTGGACACGCGCAGACCGTAGGGGATGTCCACCGTCCACTGTGCGGGCTCGGTAGTGCCTGAATCGACATCACGCTCCCATTCCAAGGCGATCAGCTTCCAGCCGGAGTTTACCCGTTCGCGGAGATACTCGGCCTTGGGGAGGTCGGTGAGGGGTTCGCGAATGCGTTCTTTTTGGGGCATAGGATACCTCGTTGTTTGCGGGTTGTAAGCACGCCGGTTGCCGGTCCGGCCCGGCCCGCAGTGAGGTATTTCTGGATCGCGGACTGTCCAAAAGTGGGACGCAACGTCCCAGGGGTGGGACGTTGCGGACAGCTATCAGCTGATGGTGATGCCCGCGTTGGACAGCGTGTTCTGAATAATGCTCATTGAGTTGAGCGAGTTGCTTTCGGTCGCATTGGTCTGGAATGCTGACAGGAGTTGGCTCAGCGGGTTCGTGCTGCTGCTGGAACTGCTATCCGCATTGGTCGAGCTTGAGTGGAAATGATGATGGTGGTGATGGCCGGAGCTCGCCGCCTGAGCCAAGTCCTGAATGTTCGGAAGTTGGCCGGTCTTCGAGGCGCTGGTGAAGTCCGTGGAAAGCTGGTTGAGCTGGTTAGCGGCCGTCGTGTTGCCCTGAGACTGGGCAGTCTGGGCGGCGCTCTGCAGGTTCGTGGCGATCTGCTGTGTAACCTGCTGGTATTTGGTCGGATCCGACTGCTGAAGCTGTTGCAGCGTGCTCATCAGTTGGGCGAAGGGCGAGAGTTGCGTGGTGTCTGCCGGTAACGCGAGTGATGACGTGCCGGTGACGTTTTGCGTGTTGCCGGTGGTTTTGGTTGTTGAGCCAACGCCCTGGAGAACGGTGCCGAGCAGCGATTGTAAATAGCCGCCGGCGAGACCTGCGATAGTTCCCATGGCTCCCTTATCGGCATTTTGATACCCGCTTTCTTGTGAACATAAGATGTTGAAAAGGCAGGCTCAAGGGCATCCGCCGCACCGCCAAATTTCTAGCGGTCCGCCAAATTCTTGACACGGTGCCGGTAGGGCGGACCCCCTGGTCCGCGTCGGGTCCCCCTGGACCGGCCTTGGCGTGATCGAGCCCCACGAAACCCGCGGCAGGTCGGCCAGGGGGCCGACCGCGGACCAGGGGGTCCGCCGTACCAAGAGGGAGGCTAGGCGCGTCGCGGCGGCGCAACCTTCTGATCCAGCCAATCGCGGATGACGCTGAATACCTCGTGGTTGTTCTTCTCGAGCAGCATCAGGTTGCCATTGCCCACAATGCCGTGATCGCGCAGCCGCAGCATCTCGGCCGGGCACCCGGCCTGCTTGAGGAAGGCGACATTCGCCACGGGCGATCCGCCTCCGCCGAATTCGCTGGTGAGCCATCCCATGGGGATTGCCTGGAGGTTTTTCCACTTGCGCGCGGGCTCGGCCTGCAGCTTGTAGGATGGCGGCACCGGGCGCGGCGAATCGGGCGGTTCGGTGCGATCCACCAGCGTGAACTGCGCCGGGTCCGTCACCGGCGGGTCGTAAGTCATCGGTCCCGCGGTCAGTCCCCAGCGGAGTTGCGCCGCGAAGGGGTTGCCGTTGATCTCCATCGCCATGATGGCCTTCACCAGGTTGGGACGCCGGTCGGCCACGCCCCACGCAAAGAATCCACCGAAGGCATGCACCACCAGGATCGACGGCCCGATGCGGTCCAGCAGCTCCGCGCCGCCGCGCCACACCAGGTCGCTATGGAACGCTTCATCGGAAACGTTGCCGGATTCGCAAGCCATGAACTGGCCGATCAGCGGATCGTTCATGCCGCCCGGGCCGGGCCACTGGCCCGTATTGAAAACCGCCGTGCTGGTGATCAGCCCCTCATACGGCGGCACGTTGGGCAGATGGCTCGGGCCCAGCGCGTCCGGATGGTAAGGCGAGCGGCCGTAACTGGGGCGATCGACCCAGTAGACGCTGTAGCCCGCCTGCACGAAATAATGCACCCAGCCGGGACGCCCGCCGATCCCCATCATGTGCGTGCCCTGTCCGCCTCCGCCGTGCACCATCACCACCGGATACGGCGAGCGCTTCTCGGCCGGGATCATATACTGCACGAACATCTGGCCCTGCGCGATGGTTCCATATGGCATGGTCTTGCGCTGAACGCCCACCCAGAAACAGCCCTGGTCAGCGAGCTTGAGGGCAGTCGATTCCTTATTGGGATGCGGGTCGAACCGACCGGTCAAAGTATCGGCGTTAACTGCGGAGTCCAGCCAGTCGAGGACCGGCTGTAGAGCGTCCCGGTTGCTCTTCGCCAGCATCGGCATGGCGCCATGATTCGCCAGCGAGATACGCGAAACAGTCGGGGGCAGCGGATCGTTTGCCGATGCGCCAGGAAAAACCGCCGCAATCGGCAGTTTCGGGAGGGTCCCCTTGAAACGCCGTCGCCGGCGGTTCCACAGCAACGATGCCTTGTACGAGTTTCGGTCGCTCTGCAGCAGCGATCAAAGCGAAGACGGCGCCGTCGCCTTGAGTAATGAGAATGGCCGGTCCGATATCATCGAGCAGCATTGCGCCCCGCGAGCGCCACACGCTTTGCGTGATGGGATTATTGGCCATGGGTTGGCCCATGGCAGCGACGTACTGATCGGTCGCGCCGGGCCAGTCCGCCTTTTCGAACGTCGGCGCCTCGCGATCGAAATTTCCGTGCACGTACGGATGATAAGGGCAGCGGCCCTGCCCGGGGCGGTCGACAACATAGACTTTGTAGCCCTTTTCGAGCAGAATCGTTGCCCAACCGCGGCGGCCGTCCGGGGTGCTGATCCAATCGGAGCCTTGGCGGTAGCCGCCATGGATGAGCACAACGGGGTAGGGGTGACGGACCTCCGTTGGAATCCAGCGCTCGACGTACATCTGCATGCCGTTGCAGACCGTGCCGCGGGCCAGCGTCACGCGCTCCACCCCATACCAGAAGTAACTCCAGTCAGCGATATCGAGCACGGGCCCGACGTCGGCGGGAGCCTGCGCCGCTGCCGGTAGGGCCGCCAAGGCACCGGCCGCCAGTGCCCCGAACTCACGACGCGTCAGAACGTTGGGTGAATCATCGGATGCCATGGCGTATTCTCCTCGCTCGAAATCATCTTAGTAGACTGGAGATGTGCCCGCGCAACCGGTTACCTGGCTCTCGGGCGAAGTCACTACTTTCTTCAATAAAATCGGCCCGATTTTTTGGCTGGCCACGGTGGTCGGCGGGTTCTCTGGAATCTTCCTCAGCACCGGCCGCGTCTTCATCGCCCCCGGTTTCCGTCTCCTCGTGGTCTTCGTGGTTGTGGCCACCGCGTTGATATTTTGGCTCAGCCTGCGCATCCAACGCGTGGGTTATTCCGGGCGCGACCTGATCGTTTCCAACTACTGGCGCCGGGAGCGCATCCCTTTCCAACAGGTGGAAGCGGTCGAGCCGGTCTGGTGGTATTACCGCCGGATGGTCCGCATACGGCTGCGCTCAAACACGTCCTTCGGCGAAGTCGTGTATTACATCCCCAAGTGGGCGGCATTTAAGTGCCTTTGGGTCGCGCCCGAAAAGGAATTGCAGGAACTCCTGGCCAGCGATGCGGATCGGCCGCCCTGGGGATAAAGGCCCTTCTTCCCCGCGCGCTGTTATCATACCGGGTTGCCGGACCAATCCAAGTTCAACCGCCGTCAGGCGGCCGCGGCCCTGGCTGGATTCTGCGCATTCCTCAGCTTTTACGCTCCGCAGCCTTTATTGCCCCTGCTGGCAGCCGAATTCCACACTTCGGTGGCCGCCATCAGCATGGTGATCACGGCCTCCACGCTAGGCATGGCCGGCTTCGCACCGGTGGCTGGTCTCCTGGCCGACCATTGGGGGCGCAAACACGTGATCGTTCCCTCGGCGCTCCTGTTAGCGATTCCCATCGCCTTGGCCGGGACTTCCACCACCGTAGGGCAACTGGTGTTCTGGCGATTCCTGGTGGGCGTATTCACGCCGGGGGTTTCGGTGGTCATCGCGGCATACATCAACGAAGAGTGGGTGGAAGGCGTCGGATCGGCCATGGGGGCGTACGTTTCGGGTACGGTGCTGGGCGGATTCAGCGGGCGCATGATCATGGGGCTGGTGGCCGCGCGCTTCTCGTGGCGTACGGCATTTTTCACGCTGGCAGTGGTCAACGCCCTCGGAGCCTTGGGAGTGTGGGCGTGGCTGCCCGCCGGCCGCCGCTTTGAGAGAGCCCACAGCCCGGTGTCCACGCTGGCGGCCATGGTGCGGCACTTGAAGAATCCCCGGCTGGTGGCCACCTACGCCGTGGGTTTTTGTGTGCTTTTTTCGATGCTGGCCACCTTCACTTATGTCAATTTCTATCTGGCGGCGCCGCCCTTCCGGCTCAGCACGGCAGCACTGGGGCTCTTGTTCGTAGTGTACCTGGCAGGCGCGGTAGCGGCACCGGTGGCCGGCCGCTGGGTTGATCTCAAGGGCCACCGCTTCGTGTTGACGGTAGCGTTTACGGGCGGAGTAGCCGGAATCCTGCTTACGCTGCTGCCGTCGTTGCCGATGATCATGGCGGGTCTGGCCTTGTGCTGCACGGGGGTGTTCGTGGCCCAGTCGGCCTCCACCAGTTACGTTGGGATCGTCGCCCGCGAGGCTCGGGCCGCGGCGGTCGGACTCTACGTGATGTTCTACTACATCGGCGGCAGCGTAGGAGCAGCCCTGCCTGGACGCTTCTGGAGCCGTGGAGGATGGCCGGCTTGTGTCGCGCTCATCGCGTCGCTGCAAATCCTCATCATCATTTTGGCCGCGTTCTTCTGGGAGCCGCAGAAGAAAAGCGAGCCATCAGCATTCAGCGGTCAGCCGTCAGCCAACCCTGGCGCCGGCCTTAGCTGATCGCTCCTTTATAATCGAGGAATGGAGAAATCGATGCGCACTCTGAAGTGGGCAATCCCGGCGGCCGTCGTGTTCGCTGGATTGTTGGGGCTCACCTCCGCCACGTACGGTAAGCCGGAGTACACCAAGAAGGAGAAGAAGGCCTGCACGTTCTGTCACGTCAAGCAGGGCGACAAAGAGTTGAACGACGCGGGGAAATACTACGCTGCGCACGACCACTCCCTGGACGGGTACAAGCAGTAGCGCACGCTCTATCTAGCCGGCGACAAGGATCGCCAGCGCTACGTAACGCCGGCGGTCGTCTTCGCCGCCGGTGGCTGGAACTTGTTGGAGAGGACCGGGCCGCATTATAGTTGGTTTGGGGCGATGAATCTTCCCAACTCGCTGACGATTCTCCGGATCTTCTTCGTGCCGCTGCTGGTTGCCGCGCTGGTGCAGGAGACGTTTACCCTGCGCATCGCCGGGCACGTCGTCACGCAGGAATGGCTGGCGCTGGCGATTTTTCTGACGGCCGCGGCCACCGATCTGCTGGACGGATATCTGGCGCGGCGCTGGAGCCAGGTAACCACCATCGGTACGCTCCTGGACCCCATCGCCGACAAGCTCCTGGTGTCAGCCGCCCTGATCTCGCTGGTGCAGGTGCGGGCGCTTCCGGGCTGGATGGCCATCCTGATCGTGGGGCGCGAGTTCGCGGTGTCCGGCCTGCGTAGCATCGCGGCCGCCGAAGGATACACCATCCGCGCCAGCGACCTAGGCAAAACCAAGATGCTCTCTCAAGTGGTGGCCATCTCATGCCTGCTGCTGAGCATCCGCCACCCCGCGCTGCATTTCCCTGGCATGCTGCTGATGTGGGGAGTTGTGTTTTTCTCGGTGATCTCGGCGGTCAGCTATTTCCGCAAGTTCTGGCGCAAGATCGACCTGGGCGTCAAGACGCGGCGGCGGCGCGAACTGCTATCGCTGGAGCGCAAGAGACAACGCTCGACGAAGCGGCGTCAGAGAGGCGCTAAAGGTTCCTTAGGCGAATCGCCAGGTACGCTCGGCCCATCCTCGTCGATGGGGGCGGGAACGATCTGGAAACCGCCTGAAGTAAATTGAACCCGGAGCACTTTGCCTTCGTCGCCCAGAGGGCCGAGCGGCTTCCCGTTCAGCGATACGTGAACGCCGCCGGCATTGCCCAGCTTCACGAAAACGCGCTCGTTGGCCTCGATCACTTTGCTGACGTTGGGCTCGATGGTACCCGAGAAGGCAACCTTTCCGTCGGTCGTCGCGAGCACCCAGACCGGCTTCTCCGCGGTCAACTGCACTTGCACGGGGGACGAGACCACGCGCTCGGCGGTGCCCGGCTCTCGGGGTTCAGTGACGGGCGGCTGTTCGGTCTTGTTCGGCGCCGCCGGAATCGGGTTCGGTGGTTTCACGGCTTGGGCCAGCGCCGGCGTGCGGCTGGAAACCGGCGCCGAATGCCGACGCTGCGACCACGAATACACTGCGACACCCACTAACACCGCGACTACCACCAATGCCAGCGATCCCCACGAAGACGACGACGGGAAGTGAGAGGCGAGCGCCGGCCAGCGTTCCCCGCTGGGCAAGACGCTGGCAGGGGATGGCTTTTTGGCGTCGGATACTTCCGGTTGAACGGGTGGCGGTTCCAGCATGCGTTGGAGCGAGGCAGCGATCTCCTGATCGTCCAGGCCGAGCGCCCGTGCATACTGCCGCACAAAACTCTTCGTAAACACGCCGCCTGGAAGCTTGTCGAAGCGATCCGCTTCCATGGCTTCCAGGAATCTGGTAGAAATTCTGAGATCCTTGGAGATTTGAGGCAACTCCAGGTTGCGCCGCATCCTCTCGCAACGCAGCGTCTCCCCGATGGAGGTCATTTACGTGGTCTTCCCTGAACCTAATTTAATAGTACAACGGGAAATACACCACCCCCTCCGCGGGCAACGTGCTGGAGGTCACACCGGACTGCGCTAGCATAATCGATTGATCTCCGTCGTAGTCGTTAACTGGAATCGGAAAGAACTGCTGCGTGCCTGTCTCAACTCCTTGAAACGGCAGGAAGGTGTTCCGTTTGAGGTAATTGTGGTGGACAACGGCTCCAGCGATGGCTCCGCGGAAATGGCCGAGCGCGACTTCGGCACCTACGTGATTCGCAACATAGAAAATAGGGGTTTTTGCGCCGCAAATAATCAGGGCATCGGTGTCGCCCGGGGCGAGTTTGTAGGCCTTTTGAACAACGACGCAGAGGCGGAGCCTGGCTGGCTGGCGGCGCTGTGGCGCGCCTGCACGGTTGCGCCGGATGTGGGAATGGCGGCGAGCAAGATCCTGGTGTGGGAAGATCCGGGGGTGATCGACAAAGCCGGCCACTTGATTTTTCCCGACGGGCAGAATCGCGGCCGCGGCAGTGGCGCGCGGGATCGCGGTCAGTACGATCGCCAGGAGGAAGTGCTCTGGCCCGATGGGTGCGCCGCGCTCTACCGCAAGGCGATGCTCGACCAGATTGGCGGATTCGACGAGGACTTTTTCGCCTACGGTGACGACGCCGAACTCGGCCTGCGCGCACGCATCGCGGGATGGCGGTGCCTGTACACTCCCGAGGCCGTGGTGCGGCACCACCGCGGCTCGACCCTGGGAAAGGATTCCACCCGGCGGCTGGAACTGATCGAGCGCAACCGCCTGCTGCTGGCCATTAAACTGTTCCCGCCCAGCCTGCTTTGGCTCAATCCGTTCTATTTCGCATTGCGCCTGGTGGCGGGGATGGTCGCGGCGCAGCGGGGCGCGGGCGACACAGTCCACTTTCGGGGATGGGCAGGGAAGTGGAAGATGGCGCGGGCGCTGGTGCAGGGCGATCTGGAAGCGCTGCGCCTGGCGCCCCGTATCTGGCGAAAGCGCAAAGAGCTGGCGGGCGTGCGGCGGCTGGGGCCGGGCGAAGTACGCCGCCTGATTCTGAGGCACCGGCTAAGCTGGAGAGAAGTCGTATGAGCGCCCAGCCGGACGTGCGGAAATCGTGGGACGGCGGACCCCCTGGTCCGCGGCCGGGCCCCGGGCCGGCCTGCTCGGGTTTCGAGAAGCTGGAATCGCCGCGCGAAGGGCGGGTCCAGGGGACCCGCGCGGACCGGGGGGTCCGCCCTACGATTTGTGTAGATATTTGCCGGAGCGATAACTGCGCATGAGCGCCTGCGCGGTGTGCGGGTCCGATCGGTTCGCACGGCTGTTCCGCGCCACCGACCGGCTCTACCGGACCACCGCCAAAGAGTTCGACGTGGTGCGCTGCGGCGAGTGTGGGCTGATGCGGATCGATCCCCAGCCCCCCGCCGAAGAACTGCCGAAGTATTATCCCGCCACCTACTGGTTCGCCTCGGAAGGCAGCGCCACCGGCCGCCTGGAAGAAAGCTATCGGCGCCTGGTGCTGCGCGATCACGTGCGTTTCGTGGAAGGCGCGTTGCGCAGCGCGGCGGGACACGGGCCGCTGCTTGACCTGGGCTGCGGCGGCGGACTATTTCTGGGGATGATGCGGGAGCGCGGCTTCCGCGTGGTGGGGCTCGACTTTTCCCGCGAAGCCGCGCGCGTGGCGTGGGACCGCCAGCATGTACCCGCGGTGTGCGGCAGCTTCGACCACGCGCCGTTCGATGAAGGCAGCCTGGCCTGTATCACCATGTTCCACGTGCTGGAACACGCGCCCGATCCACGGGCCGTTCTGGGCACCGCGCATGGGCTGCTCAGCGCGGGCGGGCGTTTAGTGGTGCAGGTGCCCAATGCCGCTTCGTGGCAGTGCCGCCTGCTGGGCCGCTCATGGAATGGTGTGGATGTTCCGCGGCACCTCTACGATTTTCGCGATCGCGATTTGGAGAAGCTGCTGACCGCGTGCGGCTTCGAGGTGGTGCGGCGAAAATACTTCTCCTTGCGCGACAACCCGGCGGGCTTGGCCATCAGCATCGCGCCCGGCCTCGATCCTATGGCGCGCCGCGTACGCCGTGTGCCGGAGAGTGGCGCTACGCGCTTCCTCAAAGACCTGGCGCACCTGGCGCTGGTTGTGGCAGCGCTGCCGTTCGCGGTGGCGGAAGCCGCCTGGGGCGCCGGGTCAACAGTGATGCTGGAGGCCCGCCGGCGATGAGATATTCCGGCATCGCGTACCGGCTGCCGCGGCCGCTGCGCCGCCACATTCTGCATTTCGAATGCGAGATTGAGGACGCCGTGCGCAACTTTGCGCGGCAATTGCCGGCCGGCGCGCGCATGTTGGATGCCGGGGCAGGGGAAGGCCAGTACGCGCACCATTTTGCCGGACAACGTTACTGCGCAGTCGATCTGGCGGTGGGTGATGCGGCTTGGGATTACAGCCGCTTGGACGCCGTGGCGGACCTGACCGCGCTACCGTTTCGGAATGCTACGTTCGAAGCTGCGATACATCTAGTCACCATTGAACATCTGCGCGAACCGGCGTGCGCGCTGGCCGAAATCGCTCGAACGCTGTCGCCCGGCGGCCAATTGTTAGTGGTCGCGCCGCACGAATGGGAAGTGCACCAGGCGCCGCACGATTACTTCCGCTACACGCGCTACGGCCTGTCCTACCTGCTGGAAAAAGCGGGCCTGGAGGTGTGCGAGCTGCGCGCCAGCGGCGGTTATTTCCGCCTGCTAGCCCGCCGGCTGCTGAACGGTCTACAATTCTTCACAGGAGGTTTTCGCTGGCTGGGATTTCTTCCGGCGGCGATCCTGGTGGTCCCACCGGCGCTGATCCTGCCGTTCCTGGACTTTCTCGACCGGGACCGAAATTTCACAGTCGGATATGTTTGTATTGCGCGGAAGCGCAAGTAGCTTTCAGCATTCAGCAATCGGCATTCAGCTTATCGGAGCTGACCGCGGAGGGCTGGTTTCTGAAAGCTGATCGCTGAAAGCTGAATGCTGATAGCTTCTTTAAACGGCGTTATCATCGTCGACAAGCCCGAAGGCTGGACCTCGCACGATGTGGTCAACAAGGCGCGCGGCATCGTGGGCACCAGGAAGGTGGGGCACCTGGGCACGCTGGACCCCATCGCTACGGGAGTCCTGCCGCTGGTCATCGGACGCGCTACGCGGCTGGCGCAGTTCTATACGCGCAGCGACAAAATCTATGAAGGCGTGGTGCGTTTTGGATGGTCCACCAATACGTACGACCGCGCCGGCGCAGCCACCAGCGAAAAGCGGCAGATCGCCGTTGATCCTTCGGAACTGGAGCGGTACCTGGAAGTATTCCGCGGCGAGCTGCTGCAAGTGCCTCCGCCGGTTTCCGCCAAGAAAATCGAAGGGCGCCGTGCTTATGAACTGGCGCGCCAGTCCGTGGCCGTGGAACTTGAGCCGGTCAAAGTGCACATCTACGAATTGACGGTGCTGGAAATCAGCGGCTCGGATGTCCGCTTGCGCGCGCACTGCTCGGGCGGAACCTATCTGCGGTCCATCGCTCACGATTTGGGCCAGGCCATGGGATGCGGTGCGCACCTCCAGGAATTGCGCCGCACCGCCAGCGGCGAGTTCACCATCGATCATGCGCGCACGCTCGCTCAACTGGAAATGCTGGCTGCCGAAGAACGGATCATCGACGCCCTGGTACCCGCCGCCGATCTGCTGCCCGCGGTCCCGGCGGTGTATGTGGATGAACCGGTGGTGGCCCAGATTCGCAACGGGCGCAATTTCCCGGCGTCGCCATTCCGCTCGCAGCCCGCCTCGCGGCTCGTGAAGGCCATCACCAGGGCAGGCCAACTGGTGGCCATCGGCGAAGCCGTTCTGCCGAATTTGTATCACCCGATTGTGGTTCTGTGAGAGCCCGGTCTTGTTAGAATGGTCCTATACACATGCTGAAGCGCTTCATTTTCTGGGACTATCCGCGCGCTAGCTGGCAATACGACGTGATGGTCGGAATCATCCTGGTGTTTATTTTTGCAACGCCGCGGGCATGGTTCCGCGATCAGCCTCGCATTCCCACCGCCAGCAGCATCGCCCCACTTCCCTCGGAAAACGGAAGCTCCGTTTTTTTCGTCAACTCCGAACTGCTGGAGGGCGTAGCTGAGGACCAGCGCGCCGCCAAGTTGACGCAGGCCCTGCAAGTGCGGATGAGCAATCGCCACCTGTTGGTCACACGCGTGGAACCGGTTCTCGATTCGGAAGGCGAACTGCAGGGATACATGGCGTTTGCGCGGCCGTAAGGATGCTCACCGCTCCCACCCGTACGGAATGACACGAGCAGCCTCACTCTGGTTTCTGCTGGGGGCACTCATCGTGCAGGGACCTTTTGCATCGGCGGCCTCGCTGAGTGAAACGCTCGCGCTGATGGATCGAGCTTCTGCAAAATTCACCAGCCTGTCTGCCGATGTTAAGCGCGTTACACACACGGCCGTGATCAATGACGACACTATCGACATCGGAACCGTGCTCATGAAGCGGCCGAAACCGCACGATATCCGCATGCTGCTCGATATCAAACCACCCGACCCCAAGCAGGTTTTCATCGACGGCAAAAAAGTTCACATATTTTTTCCGAATAACCTGGTAGATCAGGAGTACGACATGAGTAAGTACAAGTCGCTCCTGGAGGAGTTCCTGTTACTCGGATTCGGGAGTAACTCCAAGGAACTGGAAAGCGCCTATTCGATCGGCATGGGTGGTTCCGAAATCGTGGCCGGCGAAAAAACAACTCGTCTCGAGCTGATTCCTAAATCCCCGGAGATGCTGGTGCATCTAAAGCGAGTGGACCTTTGGCTGTCGGACGAAACCGGCATGTCGGTGCAACAGAAGTTCTATCTGCCGGGAAACGACTACCAGGTGGCGACCTATACCAACAGTAAGATCAATCCCAATCTTCCCGATCTAAAACTGGATCTGCCTAAGAACGTCAAGAAAGAGTACCCACTAAAGTAAACCGATGAAGACGCATTCCAGCGCCGACCGGCTACAGTATCTTGACTGGCTCCGCGGTTTTGGAGCCGTGGTCATGCTGCAGGGGCACGTGTTTCATTCTTTTCTCAAGCCGGAACTTCGCGACGGCGGGCCGTTCATGGCCTCACAATTTGTGGGTGGCATGCCCCCGGCCATTTTCTTGTTTCTGACCGGCATCACTCTGGCGTTCCTGATGGACAGCACCGAGCGGAAGGGACTTTCTCCACTCGATCGCACCGTGACGGCTATGCGGCGCGCCGGTTATCTCTTCCTGCTGGCGTTTGCCTTCCGCCTGCAACTCTGGCTTTTCGGCTGGCCCTCGCCGTGGACCGACCTGCTGCGCGTAGACATCCTCAACTGCATGGGAATGGCTGTGGCGGTTCTCTCGGTGATGGCGTTATTCCGAACCGCGGAGCGAGTGAAACTGTGCGCCATCCTCGGCGTGGGGATCGCGATTGCATCGCCGCTGGTTTCGCAGATCGATTGGTCGTGGGCCCCGGCTCTGATGCGCAGTTACCTCGTGCCGGACTACAGTTCGTTCGGCTTTTTCCCTTGGGGCGCGTATCTCGCGTTCGGCATCAGCGCGGGCAGCCTGATCCGCATCATTCCGCAGGAGGCCACCGAGCGAGTCATGCAGTGGGGCGCGCTACTCGGCGGCGCGCTCATTTTCGGCGGCCAATATGTTGCCAATCTGCCATTTTCGATTTATGCCAAATCGGAATTCTGGCTGAACAGCCCTGCCCAGGTGCTCATTAAGCTGGGCGCGACGCTGGTGCTGCTGGCGCTGGCTTATTTGTGGACGCGTTATGGCGCTAAAGAGGGCTGGAGCTGGGTGCGGCAGTTCGGCACCACCTCGCTGCTGGTCTACTGGGTGCATATCGAGCTGGTCTACGGACGATGGCTCTGGTTCCTGAAGAACAACCTGACCGTGGCGCAAACCGCAGCCATAGCGTGCGGCGTGATCCTGCTGATGCTGGCCATCTCGACCGCCAAAACCCGGCGTCATCGGATAGCAGCAGTGTTGGCGAACTGGGGCTGGACGATTGGGCCTAAGCCCGAACGGGTTCCCGGCGACTGAAACGGTAGGGCGACCCGCTACACATCAGTAATTTGCTGTTTGCGCGCTCGCGCGATGATCTCCTCGACAACCGCAGTCTTGGCATCGGCGTAGTTCTGGACGTCCTGCCACTCCTGCCGGGCCAAAGCCAGCTTGGTGCGCGCGTACAGATCGCGATCGGCCGCATTGCTCCGCAGCCAGTCCCGGAACAGCAGCATGCGGTCGATTTCCGGGCAGCCGGACGAGAACACGTGCAGATTAATGTCCGTGTCCGGCCCCTTGAACATCCGATGTTCATACCAATTGGCCTCGCGGATACGAACTACGTAACCGGATGTCTCCAGGGCCGGCGCATACGCGGCTTCATCCGCCGAGTTACTTACTACCAGGAGAATGTCGATGATCGGTTTGGCAACCAGGCCCGGGACTGAAGTTGAGCCGACATGTTCCGTCCGCAATGCCCGACGCCCGAGCAGGCGTCGGATTCGCTCTGCCTCCCGGGCGAAAAGCTCTGGCCACTGGAGATCGTAATCCACAAGCAGAATCCGGCTGGACAGTGGCATTGCGTGCAGATCTCATTTTACGAGCAACGCTCATCGGTGCGAACAGGGCAAAAGATCCAATCGCACCTTGACACAATCGGGCGCAATTTCAGAAACTGGTCGAGTCATCTCGTTGTCAGTTACTCATTCATTCCCGAGCTGCCACGCTCGTGCACAGGTAACCCTGCTCCTCCCGGTTGAGGACGCGTTCTTTCCTAAGTCAGGAACAAGAACTATGGAAAAACTGCCATCAAAGTATGTCCCCCTTCTCACTACCGCCGCGGTCGCGAAATGGCTGGGTGTATCGACTCGAACAGTTTGCCTCTGGGCGGAGTGCGAGGAACTTCCCGCGATCAAAGTCGGTAGGCAATGGCGATTTCGCGAAGGAGATTTGTGGTCGTGGCTGGAGAGTCCGAGGGCCGCGAAGGTGAAGAACTGCCCGGCTACCAGCTCCGCGGCTGCGAGCGTTTGAACCACTTGCGGCGATTTGCGGCAATTGCCGAGACTGCCGCAACAGACGCATACAACAGCGCCGTGCTGTGTGGCAAGATCGGCCCGTGAGAGAGAGCGTGCCGCCTTTGCGCCCTCTCAAGGAAGGAGCCAAACCACATGACGCACGATCTATACCAAATCAATCCCGCACTGGGAGCATATACTTCCGCGATCAACCCCGCGGGGATCAATCCGCTTGCGGCTGCTTTAGGCATGTCCTCGGCGATATCCCCCATGGCAGGAATGACACCATGGGGCCAGCAGGGCTATCCGGGCATCGGGCTGCAGGGTCAGATGCATCCACAGCAACAGCAATTGCAGGCGTTGGCCGCGCAGTTGCAGGCGGCCCTGTATCATCAGCAATTGCTGGCGCAGACCGGCTTGCAGAATCCTTACGCCGTGCAGCAACAGAATCCATACTTCCAGCAGCAGAATCCTCCTACGGCCAACAGAATCCATTCGGTCAACAGAATCCCTACGGCCAACAGAACCCCTACGGCCAGCAGAATCCATTCGTGAATCCAATCGGGGCTCAGCAGTATGGCCAGCCGCTTGGGCAGTACCCGCAGGCCGGCTCGCCATACGGCCAGGTCAATCCTCTACTGGCTCCCCAAAGCTGGGTAGGCCAACCCGGACAAGGAGGCGGCGGGCAGGTTCATCCTCTGGTTCAGCAATTAATCGCACGCCAGTTCCAAAACCCCGGATTCGTTCCGTGGGCGGGGATCTAGACAGGAAACGCAATCACGAGGTAGGGCAGGCTTTAGCCGGCCAGGATGGGGCTCAGGGCCTGCCCATGGTTTAGGAAAACATGGCGAAGAAACAAAACGGGCGTCCCGGTGGTCTGCCATCGGAACGCCCCGAGAAGGAGACTACGGTGATGCCAGCATACGGATTACGAGGACAAACACAGACCCCGCAAACGCCCACGGAAGGAGTGACCGTCACAGGAGAAGCCGTGCGGCGCGTCGCTCCCGAAAGCGCCGAATTTCTGATCGAGATCGCAGTGAGCGCGCCAACGGCGGCGCAGGCCCTCCGCGACAATCAGGCGAAAACCACGCAGGTCACTCAGGCTGTCGGCCCTTTGGGTGTGCAGGCCGCGGACGTGCAAACGATTTCGCTCAACGTGTTCAACTTATATGCGCCCCTGATGCAGGCGCTTCCGGCGTACGGCGCGGTCCCGCAGATTCCCCAGGCGCCGCTGTCGTCCTATGGAAATGCTCCCGCCGGACCAGCCGATTTGCAGTTCGGCTCCTATCAGGCTCGCAATACGCTCCGCATTAACGTGCGCGAACCGGGACGCGTGGGCGAGGTCGTAGATGCCGTGACGCGAGCCGGGGCGGCCGTTGTGGGCGCGTTCTCTTTCCGCGCCACCGATGAAGCTAACGCCCGGAGAATCGCCCTGGAGGCCGCTGGGAAAGATGCCCGGGCGCGAGCCGAGACTTTGGCAGCTGCTGCAGGAAAGCAGTTGGGCGACCCGGTGACAGTTACGGAAGAAGTCACCGCAACTAACGGCGCATACATGGCGCTTCGCGCAGCCATGCCTTTTGCTTTCGGCGCAGGAGCACCGCAAGTGGTGGGCGAACTCGAATATTACGCTCGGGTTTCCGCCACATTCCGTCTGCAGTAGCACAGGTGACGCCGGGGGCGTGCATTCAAGTAGTCGCCCCACCGGCGGCAAAGACCGCCGGCGTTACGCAGTCTCCGGTAGGAATCCGATCCGGCGCCGCGGTGGTTCTGGTTGCGGCTGAAAGAACTGGTTCAGGCTGGCCAGGAGCAGTCCGAATTGCGCGGACTGCTCCTGGTGCCTGCTTTCCAGTTCATCCACTTTGCGGGCCAACTCCGCGGGCGGTGTCTTGGGAGTGTGTGGCTGGCACACGGGGTTGTAGGCCCAGAGCAATTCATGGCGGATCGCCAGCCGCTGGGCCGTGGTGGAAAAGGGCATTGCCAAGGTTGCGACAAAGAGTTCCGCGCCGCGCTGACCATGGAACTGGCAGGCCGCATCACCAAACATGGTTGCTGCCGCATTGTTCCCAAACTCGCCGAAATATAAAGGCTGGAAACGGCTTGGGCGCCCAGTTGGGGTCTCGAGCCAGAATTACAAGCAAGCCAGCGTATTGCGGCGGTCTCCACTCCGCCATGGGGGTTGGCTGGGTGAAGAAGCAGTCATTGAATCGAATCCCAAGATCTGAATGCATGAACGCCCCCTCTGTAAGCAATCTTACATCGGAGTTGTGCCCGGACTGTAACAGTTTTCTCTATCGGCCCGATAGTTTTTGCAATGCCGTACTAGGTCCGGTGCTTCATGCTTATGCCATCGCGCCCTCGAGGATACTCATCTCGGTATGGGTCGGAATGACCCGCGTCAGCCGGAGGCCCGCCGCATCGAACAGAGCACGGTACTCCGCTTCGGTGCGTTCGCGGCCGCCGGTCATCACGAGCATATTCAGGTCCACGAACTTGCTGAAAGCTGTCGTAGCGCCGGGGCCTATCACGGCTTCGACCAACAGGACCTTACCACTCTTTGTCATGGCGCTCCGACAGTTCTTCAGAATCGCCACCGACCGCTCGTCATCCCAATCGTGAATGATCCACTTGAGAACGTAGGTGTCGGCTGCCGGCACCGAATCGAAGAAATCGCCCGGAGCAATTTGGCAGCGTTCCGTGAGTTCCTCGACCTGAAACCGCCGCAGCGCGCCTTCGGTGACATGCGGGAGATCGGCCAGGACGCCCCGCAGTTGCGGATTAGCCTGGAGAATCGTGCTGAGAAGGAGGCCGTCGCCACCGCCAATGTCCACGAGCGTCGCGCTGGAAGAGAAATCATAAGCTGCCACAATCGCGGCGGCCACCACCGAACTGAAGCTGGCCATGGCTTCGTCGAAGATGGTTGCCTCGTCCGGATGCTTGGTCATGTACTGCCATTTGCTCGCGCCATAGACATGGTTGAATGCGATCGCGCCCGTCTTGACGCTGTGCAGCACCTTCTCCCAGGCCGGATAATGATTCTCTCCCAGTTCCTCGATGGCAAAGAAGCGTAGCGAGCCGGGGACGCCGGTCCGCAGCGTGTCGCCGAGCGCTGTCAGGGCAAAACGTCCCCGATCGTCCGCGGCGAATACACCGACACTGTCGAGCGCGCGCAGCACGCGGTAAAGCGAGGGAGCGTGCGTGCCGGTAGCTTGCGCCAACTCGTCGGGACTCCTCGGCCCGTCCTTCAACAGATCGGGAATGCCCAGCTTGGCAGCTGCGTAGATCGCCCGCGACACCCAGAATCCCTGAATCATCTGGAGCATGGCGACGGGCGGCGGCAGTTCGGTTCGTTCGGCGTGTCGAGACATAGGTTTAAAAGTAAACAAATCTGAACCCCTCTGGCAAGGGCCGGAACCGGCTCTTATTTTGGTGTAAACTCGTTCTGAACACGCATCCCCGCCGCAGGCGGGCGACTCGCACAAAAGAGGAGAATGGAACGATGAAGATGTCACGTACCACAACGATCCTGGGTCTGCTTCTGAGCTTGGCGCTGCTGGCGGGAGTCGCAGCCTGGGCCGCAGCCGAGATGCCTGCCGAAGGAAGCATGGCGCCCGATTTCACCCTGCCGTCGCAGGAGGGCAAGCAGGTCAGTCTGCACGATTTCAAAGGCAAATGGGTGGTGCTGTATTTCTACCCGAAGGACATGACCCCCGGTTGCACCATCGAAGCGCACAACTTCCAGCGCGACCAGGCGCAGTATGACAAGGCCAACGCCGCGGTAGTGGGCGTCAGCGCCGACAACGTGGATTCGCACGTGCAGTTCTGCACCAAGGAGAATCTCACCTTCAAGCTGCTGGCCGATCCGAATCATGGCGTCATCGAAAAGTACGGCTCCACGATGCAGTTCGGGCAAAATACGGTAGCCGCGCGCAACACCTTCCTGATCGACCCCAAGGGAATGATCCGCAAGGTCTACGTGAATGTCAGTCCCAAGGTCAACATGCACAGTGAGGAAGTGTTGATGGAACTGGCTGCGCTCAACAAGAAGTAGCTCAATCCCATCCCGGCGGGCATGCGCGCCATGCCCGCCCCTGATCCCCCTGCACTTTCGCAATCACTGGATACCATGCTCGCAGTCCGCCTGGAAAACGGCGCAGTCTCAGTAGTGGATGTGCCCGTACCGCATCGCCCGGAAGGATTCGCGCTGTTGCGCCTTCTGTGCGGCGGCATCTGCAATACCGACCTGGAACTCCAGCGGGGATACTACGGATTCACCGGAACGCCCGGCCATGAATTCGTCGCCGAGGTTGCGGAAGCCGATAGGCATTCGCTCATCGGCAAGCGGGTTGTGGGTGATATCAACTTCGCCTGCCACGATTGCGATTGGTGCCGCCGGGACCTGGGGCGTCATTGTCCCCACCGCACGGTTCTCGGCATCGTGAACCAGCCCGGCGCGTTTGAAGAGTACTTCATCGTTCCGGAACACAACCTGCATCTGGTTCCGGATAATATTCCGACGGAGCGCGCGGTGTTCACCGAACCGCTGGCCGCGGCATGCGAGATCCTGGACCAGGTTTCGATTCCGCCGGGAACGACGGTGGCGGTGATGGGCGATGGCAAACTGGGCCTGCTGGTTGCGCTGGTCTTGAATGCGCACGGATACCCGGTCGTTCAATTCGGGCGTCATCCCGAAAAACTGCGGTTAGCCGCCGCCGCGGGCGTGTATACGGAACTGGCGGGCGACGTCCTGCCGACGGCGGCATACGACTGGGTGGTGGATGCTACCGGAAATCCCGAAGGCCTGCGGCAGGCTGCCGCCATGACGCGGCCGCGCGGCACGCTGATTCTGAAATCGACGGTACACGGGTTGGTAGGCATCGACACCGCGCCCATCATCGTGAACGAACTAACGCTGGTGGGTTCACGCTGCGGCCGCTTCGAGGCGGCGCTGCCTCTGCTCGATCAGCACTTGATACGCGCGGAGGAAATGATCTCGGCACACTACCGCCTGCGCGAAGCCCCGCAAGCATTCGCCCGCGCCGCCGAAAGGGGCACGCTCAAGGTGCTGCTGTACCCGTGAGGGAAACGAAGTGCCGAGAGGAGTCTCGGCACAGCGGACACGAGTGTCCGCGCCACGGAAACACTAGCGCGTCTTGCTCTGCAGTTTGTGGTACCCGAGTTCCCGCCGCGCCTCGGCCAGCGTCTTTCCAGCTTGCACGGCCCGGCGGATCTGCTCTTCAATCGCGTCGATCTCCTCGGCGATTTTGAGCACTTCGTCTTCGTGCGCGCGCGGAATCACCAGCACGCCATCGGCGTCGCCTCGCAGCATGTCGCCCGCGTTCACGCGCGCGTCGCCGATATTCACGATTCCCCCCATGGCCTCCACTTGCACGCGGTCCTTCCCCGTGCGCATCGAGTAACTGCGGCTGAAAATGGGATAGCCCAGCTCGCGCGCCAGGTGCGTATCGCGGCAGGCGCCATCGATCACGGTGCCCGCGATGCCGCGCCGGGTCGCCACCATGGTTAAGATGTCTCCCCAAACCGTAGCGTTCTCGCGGCCGCCGTTGTCGAGCACCACGACACCTCCGGGCGGCACATCGTCGATATAATCACCCACCGTGCCCGGAGGCGTACCGGCCGGCCCGTACAGGATAGTGAAGGCACGGCCCGTCAAACGAAAACGTGGATCGAGCGGCTTAATGCCGAGGCATTGCCCCGCGATGCCAAACCGGTCGAGCGCATCACTGAGCGCGGTGGTGTCGAGCTTGGATGCCCGCTGAATGTTTATGTCGTCGCTGGCCATTTTCCTATTTCTTCAGCATGTGCTCGTAATTCGCGCCCATCACCTGGCTGATCGGTTTGCCTTGGTGCAGCGCCTCCGCCATGGCCATCTCACGCGCTACGATCGACTCTGCCGTAGCGAGCACGCGCAGGATGTCGGCTGCCGAGACAAACGCCACGGCGCTTCCATCGGCCACCACATAGTCGCCATGCGATACCGTAACATCGCCGATAGTCACGGGTTCATTGGTCGCCACTTCCACGATGCGCCCGCGCGCGGTGTGTGCGGTGTGGTCCTTGGCGAAAACCGGGAAATCCAATTGGCGGCTCTCGTCGATGTCGCGCGCCGGTCCATCGATGATCACACCCGCCACCCCGCGCATCTTCGCGCCGATCGAGAGATTGCCGCCCCAGGATGCCGCGTCCAGGCCAGTCCGCTGCTCCACCACGATGACATCGCCTGGCTCGGCCGCCTCGATAGCCGCCGTACACAGATGACGAGTGGTCGGTGGACGCCCTTCCGCACGATCCAGCTTTACAGTCAACACGCGGCCGGAAATGCGGCGGTCCGTCGAGAAACGGTGAATTCCGGTGACGACGCCCTTGAGTCCCAGTCTGTCGAGTGCGTCGGAGACCGCGCAGGCATCCACGCGGCTTAGACGAGTCAATACTTCTTCCATCCCGCTCAACGTTCCGGCCGCCATCGGGAGAAGCGCTTCTCCAGTCGCTCCGCCAGCCAGGTGAGCAGGATGCCGGCGAAGGCGATCAGCAGCACGCCGACGAACAGTGTATCCGTCTGGAACATCTGCCCGCCGTAGGCCACCATGAAACCGATTCCTTGACTGCCGCCGAACATCTCGCCCACTACCACTCCGATCAATCCCAACGCGACTCCCTGACGAAGGCCAGTGAGGATGAAGGGGACCGACCCCGGAATCGTGATGGTGGTGAAAATCTGCCAATCCGAAGCACAAAAGGCGCGCGCGGCCCGCAGCAGATCGCGGTCGATGTTCTTGACTCCCGCGACGGTGTTTACCAGGATGGGGAAAAATGCCGACATGAAGACGATGAAGACTTTGGACCACATGCCGATCCCGAACCAGATGATGATGAGCGGGATCATGGCAATGCGCGGGGTGGCATACAAGGCATTCAAAAATGGATCGAGCACCAGCCGGACCGTGCGGTACCAGCCGACGATCACACCCAGGATGACTCCCGCCACGGCTGCCAGAAAAAATCCCAGAATGAAATTCTTGCCGCTGTAGCCGAGGTCCGAGAGCAGGGTGCCGTGCAGCAGGCCTTCCTTGAACTGTTTCGCGATGGCCGAAGGCCCGCTGAAGAACAGCGGTGAAATTTTACCGGCAGACCAAAGAATCTGCCAGACCACCATCACCAGAAGCACGCCGCCTCCGCCGAGTATCATCGACTCGTACTTTTCGTAGAAGCTCTTGGGCGGCCGGCCGATGCTCTCGCCTTTGAGTTTCGGCGGGGCCACTTCGGAGGGCGAAATGTCTGTTCGCATCGGAGTCATCGCTGGACAGCCCATGGTGGGGTCAGGCCTTCCGGCCTGCCGCCGGGCTTCCGCCCGGTGCGCCGCGCGGAAGCGCGGCGGCAGCCCAGAAGGGCTGACCCCACTCGGATCTTCAAAGTAGCGTTCTTCGCAGTCATAACACTAGTTCGGCGCCATCACCATTCCCATGCGCTCCGACTCCTCTTCAATCAACTGCCAGATGGCGTCCTCGATTTGCAGAAACTGCGGGTCCCGTTTCAGGTGCAGGGTCCGCGGCCGGCTGAACGGAATTTCGAAAACATCCTTGACTCGCCCGGGACGCGAGCTCATGACTGCCACGCGATCCGCCAGGTAGATCGCTTCGTTGATCTGGTGAGTGATGAACAGAACGGTCTTGCGCGCTTTTGCCCAGATCTTCAAGAGCTCCGCCTGCATAAACTCACGGGTCTGTGCATCGAGCGCGGCGAAAGGTTCGTCCATCAACAGCACGGCGGGGTCCGACGCCAGAGCCCGCGCCAGGTTGACGCGCTGCTGCATGCCGCCCGAGAGTTCCGAAGGATAATGCCGCTCGAAACCGCCCAACCCCACCAGCTTGAGGAAGTGCTCCGTGCGTTGCTGCATGGTGGCCTTGTCAAAACGCCGCTGCATCTCCATGCCATAGCGTACGTTGCCGGCGATGGTCCGCCAGGGCAGCAGGCTGGAGTTCTGGAAGACCACCGAACGATCGATGCCCGGGCCTTCCACGCGCTTGCCGTCGATCGACACGGAACCCTGTTCGTAGGGCAGCAGGCCGGCCACAATGTTGAGCAGCGAAGTCTTTCCGCAACCGCTCGGACCTACGATCGCCATGAATTCGCCATCGGCCACGGCGAGACTGACATCGTCCAACGCGGGCACGTCGCGCTCCTGGTGTTCGAGCCAGTAACGTTTGGAGAGGTGGTCGATCTTCAGTTTGACCATGGGCCGTGCCTGCCGCGGAATGAGAACTACGAGCTCGCCCCCTTGGATTCTTTGGCGCCCACTTCGATTTTGAAGACCTTCCTGGCGTTGTCTTCGAAAATCATTTTCTTTTCCGCCGCGCTCAACCAGTCGAACGCCTCGATCAGGTGCCGGGTTTCATCGAGCCATTTACCGGTCTTTGGATCCTTGACTGTTCCCACGCCCGGTCGCTCGGTGCCGAACAGGCAGCGGTCCGCGCCGACAGTCTTGATCAGCAGCGCCAGCGAATCCGACGAATAAAGCACTGTGTCGTAGTACAGGTTGCGCAGGGTATCGGAAAAACGCGGCCCCTTCCCGCGCAGCGAACTGGCTTCCCACCGCGCCCACTGGTACGGCACCGCGCCGCCTCCATGCGAAACGAGAATCTTCAGCGTGGGGAAATCCTTGAACACGCTGGAAGTTAGCAGCGACACCACGGAAATCGTCTCTTCGTTGATGAAATGTGTCGAGTAAGTGAGCCGCTCCGACTTGCAACCCATCGAATGTATGTGGCCGGGGATGTCCAGCTCGACCATTTTTTCGTACAGCGGATACCAAAAGCGGTCGCCCAACCCGGGGGTCTCGACGCCGGTGCACTCGCCCGGATCGGGGTTCAGCAGGAGTCCCACGAACCCATCCTGCTTCACACATTTTTCCAGGTACGGCAGCACCGTCTGCACGGGGACGTTGGGAGTCAGCGGCACCCCGCATACGCCGCGGAAGACGTTGGGAAACAGCTTCGCCTGGCGCGCGATGATGTTGTTGGTCTCTTCCATGAACCAGGCGACCAGTTTGGGATGCTCGCTGGTCATCATCTGGTACGGCCGGGGCGAGATGATCTGCATGTCGGTGCCCGCCTCTTTCAGCTGCGCGAGGTGGGAAGAGCCGCCAAAGACCGGCGAGTTCAGCGCTTTGATGATGTCTTCGTCGGTTGCATTGACGCCGCCGCGCCCATGGCCGCCCCGATGCGCCATGATCTGCGCCTTGTAAACCCATAAACTGTCCGGCGCCGTGACGTGCGCATGTGCGTCAATGACCATCGCTGCCCCCTGTAGAAGCTACGCGTGATTCTATCATGGCGGGCGAAGAGCTTTCAGCATTCAGCCGTCAGCATTCAGCTTCAATCGGCTCTCAGCAGCCAGCTCTGGGTTCTTGCTTCAAAGCTGAAAGCTGACCGCTGAAGGCTGACAGCTATTCCAACCGGCCGTCATCTGGTGTAAACTTCACGATTCAGAGGAGACCAACATGGAGCGTACGTTTTCCCGGCTGGCGGCCGTCACCGCCACTGCTGTAAGCCTGCTGTTAGCGGGCAGCCTGCCGGTGGCCGGTCAGACCGGGGCGAAAAATGGGGAGTGGCGGGCCTATGGCGCCGACCTCGGTAACACGCACTACTCACCGCTCGACCAGATCAACGGGGAGAACTTCTACAAGCTCCAGGTGGCCTGGCGGTTCAAGACCGAGAACCTGGGACCGCGGCCGGAGTTCAATTTTGAAGGGACCCCGCTGATGGCCAATGGCGTGGTGTATTCCACTGCCGGGACGCGGCGCGCGGTGGTGGCGCTCGATGCGGCTACCGGTGAACTGCTCTGGACGCATGCCGAGCGGGAGGGCACGCGCGGGACGAAAGCGCCGCGGCAGCTTTCGGGACGCGGCCTAGCCTACTGGACCGACGGCCGGGAAGAGCGGATCGTTTATGTCACGCCGGGTTATCGGCTGGTGGAACTGGATGCCAAGACCGGCAACGCGATCGCGAGCTTCGGGAAAGCCGGCATCGTCGATCTGAAAGAAGACGACGATCAGCAAATCGACCCGGAGAACGGCGAGATCGGCCTGCATGCGGCACCGGTCGTGGCCGGTGACACGATCATCGTCGGTGCGGCGCACAAGCCCGGCGGCGTGCCCACCAGCAAAACCAACGTGAAAGGCTACGTGCGCGGGTTCGACGTCAAAACCGGCAAGCGCCTGTGGATCTTCCATACGATTCCGAAACTCGGGGAGTTTGGCTACAACACCTGGGAAGAGGATTCCGCCACCTACACCGGCAACACCGGTGTCTGGGGCCAGATCAGCGTGGATGAGCAGTTGGGCATGGCGTACCTGCCGGTGGAGTTGCCCACGGGAGACTACTACGGCGGCCATCGCCCCGGCAACGGCCTGTTCGGCGAGACAGTGGTAGCGGTCGATCTGAAGACCGGGCAGCGGAAATGGCACTACCAGCTGGTGCACCACGGCATCTGGGATATGGACATTCCGGACGCGCCGATGTTGGTCGACATCACGCAGAACGGCCAGACGGTGAGGGCTCTCGCGCAGCCCACCAAGCAAGCGTTCCTTTACGTGTTCAATCGGGTGACGGGCCAGCCCATCTGGCCCTTTGAGGAGAGGAAGGTAGAACAGTCGGATGTGCCGGGAGAGAAGACCAGCCCCACGCAGCCATACCCATCCAAGCCGCCCGCCTACGACCGCCAGGGTTTCACCGAAGCGGACGTCATCGACTTCACTCCCGACCTGCACGCGGAGGGGCTCAAGCTAGTCTCCAAGTACAAGCTGGGGCCAATCTTCACCCCACCCGTAGTGAGCAAGCCGGAAGGCCCATACGCCACACTGGCGCTGGCCACGGCAGCCGGCGGCACGAATTGGGCCGGCGGGTCCTACGATCCGGAGACCCACATTGCGTATATCCCGTCGCAGAAATCCCTTAGCTCGCTTGGCCTGGTGCCGCCCGGCAGCCGATCGGATATGCGCTATATCTCCGGCAGTGCGGCGCCGCGGACCGGGCCGGCGGCAGGCGGAGGCGGTGGCGAGGGCGGTGGCGGCGGACTTACTGTGGAGGGCCTTCCTCTGGCGAAGCCGCCGTACGGGCAAATCACCGCGATCGATCTGAACAAGGGCGATATCGTCTGGCAAATCGCTCATGGCGAGACGCCGGACAATATCCGCAATCACCCGGCCCTCAAGGGGCTGACTATTCCGCGTACCGGCCGCCCCGGCGTGTTCGGCGTGCTGGTGACCAAGACGCTGGTGATCGCGGGCGAGCGCGGTACGTTCACTACGCCCTCGGGACAGGTGGGCGCGATGTTGCGCGCTTACGACAAGGCTACCGGCCGCGAAGTCGGCAGCGTTTATATGCCGTCGGGGCAGACCGGCACCCCGATGACCTACGCCCTGAACGGCCGGCAGTATGTGGTGCTGGCGATCGCGGGCCCGGGCTTTCCGGCGGAGTTGATCGCGTTTAAATTGCCGGAAGAGAGCAAGAACTAGATCCGGCCGCTATCCTATCGCCATGCTACGTCTCATTTTCTGTGGAGTTCTCGCACTGGGCTGCGCGCATGCCGCTGCCTGCGACCGGGCCTGTTTGAAAGCCACGCTCGACCAGTATCTCAACGCAGTGATACAGCACAATCCCGCTGGCGCACCTCTTTCGGTGGGTTTCCGTCAAACGGAAAACGCCATGGTGCGGCGGCCGGGCACGGGGCTGTGGCAGAGCATGCAGGCTCTGGGCAAGCTGCAGCGCAGGTATTTCGATCCGGAGAGCGGTCAGGCCGGATATTTCGGAACGATTGAAGAGGCCGCCGGCCCCGCCATTGCGACCGTCCGGTTGAAGGTGGAGGAGCGCAAAATCACGGAAGCGGAGTGGGTGTTATCCCGGAAAGGCGATCCGGGCATTGGTGTGGGCGCCGGCCAGCAGGCTGCCGCGGCATTTAACGATTCGGATTATCTGATCGCGCATGCGCCGCCCGAGCGCGTGGTTCCGAAAGGCGGAGCGAGTTTCCCGCGCTGACCTGATCGCCATCGCCAATAGTTACTTCGACGGTCTGTCGGCGCACGACGGGACGATCATCATCGCGCACCCCGGTTGTGTGCGGATCGAGAATGGTGCGCTGACGACGCAGCGGCCGATTCCGAGCGGTGGTTTAACCGATTGCACAGGCACCGGCGCCATGGCCAACATCTTCGCGGTGACGGCGCGGCGCTACCCGATCGTCGACGAGGAGGCGGGCGTGGTGCTCGGCCTCGGCCTCTTCGAACGCAAGCCGGGCGTCGCCATGCGCCGCAATTTATTGAGCGAGTGGTTCTATATTGAGCAGGGCAAAATTCGCTCGATCTACGCTTCCATGTTCTATCCCGAGCAGGAAGCGATGGCGCCGAACTGGCCGCCCTTTGACGGCAACTGGCCGGTGTCGCCGCCACCCAAATAGCGCCTTTGTGGGGCGGGGGCATGCCGGCGACAAAGATCGCCAGCGCTACGTTGTGTTACCGAGCCGCGACCGTGAGGGAGCGGAGGCTAAACCTTACGACACCAGCGCCTGCGTTACCCGCGACGCCAGTTGATCGAACGTGAGAATCTCGTAAAGCGAGGCGTCCGACATGATGCGCGCCACTAGTGCGGTGTGCATGGCATGGCCAGCTCGCTCGGCAATCACGTGGCCCAGCAGTGGACGACCCAATAGGGCCAGATCGCCGATCAGGTCCAGTGCCTTGTGGCGGCAGCATTCATCCGCCGCGCGCAGTCCGCCCGGATTCAACACGCCCTGCCTGGTGAAGCAAACCGCGTTCTCCAGCGACGCGCCGCGAATCAGGCCCATGCTGCGCATCTGATCAAGCTCATATTCGAAGCCGAACGTGCGCGCGGGCGCCAGCTCGGAAGCGTACCGCTCGGGGGTGACTTCCATCTCGATGGTCTGCCGGCCCACCAGCGGGTGCGGAAAATCGATCTCGCAGGTGAGTTGGAAACTTTCTGCGGGCAGGATGCTGATCCGCTTGCCGCGCTCCTCCACCGAGATCGGACGGCGAATCCTGAGATAGCGCCGCTTCCGCCGGTACTGGCGAATGCCGGCTTCGATGCAGCAGGTCCACAAAAGGCTGGCCGCTGCCATCCAGGATGGGCACCTCCAGGTTGTCGATCTCGATGAACGCGTTGTCGATCCCCATCGAATACAACACGCTCAGCAGATGCTCCGTGGTGGAGATGAGAACGCCCTGCCGCATCAAGCTGGTCGCGTAACTCACCCGCGCCACGTGGCGCCAACTGGCGGGGATGGGAAAGTTGTCCAGGTCGGTGCGAATGAAAACAATTCCAGTGGAAACGGGCGCTGGCAGAATGCGGATGTGTACCGGTACGCCATGGTGGAGCCCTACGCCGCTGGCTTCCACCGGGCGCTGCACTGTCGTCTCAAACCGCAAAATCGAACCTCGGCATATTGACTTTTTTAAGCAACTTGGCCGCCTTACGGTAACATCTTGATTTTAAAGCATTCTGGCAAAAATTGGTGTGGCTGAAATGCAACACTTCGCAAACGTCTTGTAGCAGAAATGCTTCGCCGCTATGATGGGCCAAGTGGCCCACAAGCGACTGTTCCTGATCGACGCGTTTGGTTTCATCTTCCGCGCCTACCACGCCCGCGCACGCAGCGGCGCCCCGCCCATGCGGACTTCGACCGGTATTTCCACCGAAGCCGTGTTCATTTTTAACAACATGCTGCGGAAATTGGCCAAGGAGCATAACCCCGAATACATCGCAGCTGTGTTCGAAAGTCGGGAGCCCACCCTCCGCGTGCAGGAGTTTGCGGATTACAAAGCCAACCGCGCGGAAAGGCCGCCCGACCTGGGCGAGCAGATACCCTACGTGCGGCGGGTGTTGGAGGCCATGCGTATTCCCATCCTGGAATATTCCGGCTATGAGGCTGACGACGTGATCGGCACCATCGCCCGGCGTGCCGAGCAGGACGGCATGGACGTGGTGATCGTCTCCAGTGACAAGGACATGCTGCAGCTGGTGACCGACCGCGTCTCCATGTTGAATCCGGCCAAGGACGACGAGTGGTACGACCCGGAAAAGGTGAAAGCCTTTATGGGCGTACGGCCGGAGCAAGTGATCGACCTGCTGGCGTTGAAAGGGGACGCCATCGACAACATCCCCGGCGCGCCTGGCATCGGCGACAAAGGCGCGAAGGATCTGATCGAGCGGTTCGGGTCGGTGGAATCGGCCATGGAACACGCCGCGGAAGTGGAGCGGAAGGCGTACCGCGAGAGCCTGCAAAACAACGTGGAGCAGATCCGCTTGAGTAAGCGGCTCGCCACCATTGCCACCGGCGTTCCCATCGAATTCTCCCTGGATGCGGTGAAGGCGCAGCCGGCCGACCCGGAGTCGCTCAAGGCCGTGTACAAGGAGCTGGAGTTCCACAGCCTGATCAAGGAACTGGGTCCCGCCGAAGACACACGGCCGCGGGACTATCGGGTCATCAGCGGGGCGGAGGAGTTGCAAGCCTGGCTGCCCAACGGGGAGCCGGTGGCGGTGGCCATTGCGAAATCGGCGGAGGGTGAGTTTGCCCTGGATACCGTGGGGCTGGCATGGCGGCCGGGCGAGGCGCGCGCGGTGAATTCCGAGAACCTGCCGTTTCTGAAGCCCTGGCTGGAAGACGCCGCCGCACCCAAGATTACCTGCGACGTGAAGGCGGCGCTGCTGGAACTGGATCGCATGGGAATCCAGGGCCGCGGCTTTGACCATGACGTGATGTTGTACGCCTTCCTGCTGGACGCCGATCCGTCGGGTTGCCCGCTCGATGAACAGGCCCGGCGGCGGCTGGATTTGAAACTCAGCGCCTCGCCGGAACAGCGGGCCGATATCACGCTGGAGATCTGGCGGCAACTCGTGGAAGCGGTGGAGACGCGCGGGCTGCGGAAATTGTACGCGGAGATTGAGCTGCCCCTGGCCACCGTGCTGGCCAAAATGGAGCGCACGGGCGTACGTATCGATCGCCAGGAGCTCGGGCGGCTCTCGCAGTTGATGGAGCGCGAAATCGCTACCCTGACCGCCGACATACACGCCCTGGCGGGGAAGACGTTCAACATCAGCTCGCCGCAGCAACTGGGGCGCGTGCTGTTTGAAGACCTGCACCTTCCCGCGCCCGTGAAGTATGGAAAGGGCAAAACCATTTCCACCGCCGCCGATGTCCTGGAAGACCTGGCCGCCGACCACGAGATCGTGCGCAAGGTGCTCGAATACCGGCAGCTCACCAAACTCAAAGGTACCTATGTGGACGCCCTGCCGGCCCTGATCGACCCGCGTACCGGACGCCTGCACACCAGCTTCAACCAGACGGGCGCGGCCACCGGGCGACTCTCCTCGTCCAATCCCAATCTGCAGAACATTCCCATGCGCACGGAATTGGGCCGTGAGATCCGCGCGGCCTTCATTCCCCGCGACGGCTGGAAGCTGATGGTGGCGGACTATTCACAGATCGAGTTGCGCCTGTTGGCTCATCTTTCGGGGGATCCGCTGCTGGTCAAAGCTTTCCAGGAGGGCGAGGACATTCACACGCTCACCGCCGCCGAAGTCCTGGGCGTTCCGCCGCTGATGGTCACCCCCGAGGCGCGCCGCAACGCCAAAGCCGTGAACTTCGGAATCGTTTACGGCATCAGCCCCTTCGGTCTGGCGGCGCAGTTGGGAATCTCGCGCGGCGAAGCGGAGAAGTACATCAAGAACTATTTTCTGCGGTATGCGGGTGTGCGGCAGTTCATCGATCAAACCATCGCCGAAGTGCGCCAGACGGGCGTGACCAAGACCCTGTTCGGGCGCGAGCGGCCCATCCCCGACATAAACAGCCGCAACCCGAATTCCCGTGGGTTTGCGGAACGCACGGCGGTGAACTCGCCACTGCAAGGGACTGCCGCGGACCTGATCAAGATCGCCATGCTGCGCATCGACGCGGCTCTGGAAGCCGGCGGTCATCGCTCCGCCATGTTGCTGCAGATCCACGACGAACTGGTTTTCGAGGTCCCTCCCGAGGAAGTGGAGACCGTCCGCAAAATAGTGAAGCGCGAAATGGAGACCGTTCATCAGCTTACTGTGCCGCTGCTGGTGGATGTAGGGGTAGGCGACAACTGGCGCGACGCCAAGTAGGCGCGGTATGCTTTGGTCAAGGTCGCATCCCGGTAGCGCGCGTCCAATGAAGCGGATCTCTGTTTTGATCTTCAGTGCGGTGTTGTTCCTCGGTGGGTTGTATGCGTTTCAGCGCCCCTTCAAGGAGTACCCCGGCGTGGAGTACGAGGACTTCCCCAAGGGTCCCGACTGGAACGAGAAAACCGAATGGGCCTTCGCCCGGCTCATGTATCCGCCGATTCCCGGCTTTGGGTTCCGCTATAACCAGGACTGGAAACATGGCGCCTCGAACTGGACTATCGACTACCCGCGCTCCGATCGCCACCTTTCCGCGGCCCTGCGGCGCCTCACCCGGCTGCATGTGCGCTCGGTGGAGGAGCCGGTCGATCTGGACGATGGCGACGAGTACGATTGGCCGTGGCTCTACGGCGTCGAGGTGGGGCATTGGAACCTGACCGACTCCCAGGCCAAGGCCCTGCGCGAATTCCTGCTGCGCGGCGGCTTCTTCATGTGCGACGACTTCCACGGCACCGCCGAGTGGGCCGTCTTTGTCGCCAGCATGAGCCGCGTTTTCCCCGACCGCCCGATTGTGGAGATCCCCAGCCCCGACGGAATCTTCCATTCGGTTTACGATCTGGACGATCGCTACCAGGTGCCGGGCTTGCAATACGTCTACTCCGGGCGCGTCTATGAAAAGGACGGGACCGTCCCTCACTGGCGCGGGATCTACGATGACCGGGGCCGTGTGATGGCGGCCATGACGTTCAACCAGGACCTGGGCGATTCCTGGGAACATGCCGACAACCCGCAATACCCTCAGCGTTTCTCGGCACTGGGGCTGCGCGTCGGCATCAATTACGTGATCTATTCGATGACGCACTAGGCATGCTCCCACGCTGCGGTCGTATCGTTATTTTCGTGCTACTCACCATGGCCGGGGTGGCGTTCGCTCAGCCGAAGGATCCCTGTATGGCGTTTCTCCTCCGAGCGGACGTGACCGTCCTTTGCGCAAACAAAACGGCCCAGATTACGCGCTTCCGCAACATCGAGAGCTTCGCCATCAGTGAAGAGCGTTCGAGTTTTGCATTCGCCAGCGCAGCCGGCGCCGAGCGCGTATACACGACCACCGTCATAGACCTCAAAACAGGGACCAGCAAGAAGTTCGAAGGTATCGATGCGGTGGTGAGCACTTGTGGCGGGATCTTGCCGAATCAGAACATCCCGAGAACGAGTACTCGTGATGTGGTGACCGGCGAAGACGTGACTCTCGCACCCTATATCCGTTTCCGCTGCAGCGCCGACCGGCGGTTCGTCGTCGGCGTGAAAGACCAGCGCAGCGACCTCTACGAGGGACTTCCGCCTTCGGCCAAAATTGCTTCGTTTGAAGATGTCGATGTCTACTACTTCGGTGTCAGCCCAGATGGATCCAAGGTTGCGTACTACAACGATGTTCGCCCTCTCTGCGTTTTATCACGGCCGGGTACGCCGCAATGCGTGGACCATAGCACCATCAGCGATCCGGTCTCGGTGAATGATTCGGGCGAAGTGCTGGTTGCCACCGGGACAGGACGCGGATGCGTCTATCGGACTTCCTACGATTTCTCACCCGCGGCGTCACGTACGGGCGGGGATGACGAGTGCCTTGGAGTCGGCTACTGGAAACCAGGCAGGAAAGCTATCTCCTTTATCGTGCCCCTGGGGCGGAACCCACAATGGATCAGCCCGCATATCGCAGCCTCTCTGATTCAGTGGTCTGCGAAGTCGAGCGAAGGCGTGCGTAAGTAGTGTGAGATCGTGGTGGCCGGCCATGCTAATCTGGGAGCGCCGTGACGCCGCCCCTTCCGCATGTATCCTTGCCTCCCGCGACGGCTGAATATCAGAACATTCTGCAACCGACGCAGGCTGGCGCGGCGCCCCTGCAGAGCGCCTCAAAGATGTTCCGGTCGGCCGATGGCAAGACCCGCATAGATACCGGGAATTCGTCGGTGATCACCGACCCAGCCGCCGGCAAGACCATTCTCCTGAACCACCTGAAGCAGCAAGCGCACGTGATGCCCACGCCGCCAGCCGTCCCGCCACTGCCGGGACAGCCGCCGCCCCCGCCCGGAATGCCGGGTTTCCACCTCCCTGCGCTTCCCTCCATGCCTTCCATGAGCGTGAAGGATTTAGGAAAGAGTGTGATGAACGGTCACGAGGTTGTCGGTCAGCAGTTCACCCACCCCACGCCGCCCGCACTGGGTATGCCGGGTGCTCCGGCGATTCCGGGTGTGCCGGCCATGCCAAAAATTCCCGGAATGCCGGCCATGCCGAAAATTCCCGGGATGCCCGCGGCTCCGGCGCTTGCGGGAATGCCGGCTGCCCCAAAAATTCCGGGCATGCCTGCGGCTCCAGCAATTCCTGGAGCGCCGTCCGCTCCGGCGCCTCCCGGGATGCCCGCGGCACCGCATCCGCCCACCGTGACGGAGGTCTGGACCAGCACCAAAATGCATCTGCCGATGCTCACGAAAGCGACCGGCCCTTTCGCTAACTTCTCTTCTACTTGTAAGAGCGCCATTCCCGGTGAGCCGCACCCTTCCGTGTTCCAGATTCCGGCCGGCTACAAACTGGTGTAGGTATCGCCTGAGACAGGGTTATCGTTTGACCAGCACTACTGGCGCAAAACCTGCGGCAGCAACCTGCTCGAAGAAGTCCCGAACCTGGGCATATTCGGTAGTCTGCACTACCTGCGCGCGGACCTCCAGCGATTGCGTCATCAGAAGCTCTCCGTCCTTCACGGACCAGGCCGCCTCCAGAGTTCCGTAAGCGCCTTCAATCTTGACTGGCGGCGGCAACTCATCCAGTTGGAAGCCGGCAGGCAGCTTGAGCTTGATCGAATCGCGGCGAAGATCGGCTTGCAGTTTGACCGGTGAACTGCGCTCTTTCGACGTGAAGAGATAGTCTCCACCGCTGCTCAGCAGGCCGGCGCGTACTACCAAAAGGCGTCCCTGCATGATCTGTGCAAACCGTTCGGCGCCCAATTCCACGTTAAGTGCCAGACGGTTCTCCGCGGGGTGAGCCGCAGTGGTGACGCCGCGTACGGTGGTGGCCGCAATCCTCCTGGCGAAACCGCGCTCCACGCGCTTCTTGAGTTCCTCGCTGCCGCGCAAGGTCTCCACGCGGCGAAGCGTCACGGCCGATTGTCCGAAGTATTGCCGCTCGATCCGCGCTTCCAGGCGGCCTGCCGGATCCACCGCGCCTTCCACCGATGACTCGATGCGGTTGCCGCTGGAAGGAAGCAGCGGCATGGTGACGAGCGCTCCTCGCGCGCCGGCGATCACCAGAGCATGGCTTCCCTGTTCCTCTTCCGGCAAGTCGCCGACGGGCGTCATGCGATCGGTTGGATCGAAGATCAGAAGGCGGCCCAGCCCCCGGTCCGCCAACACCGTGGGTAGCGAGATCGCATCCGAGACCCGCACGGCTACAATTGCATGGTTGAATTGCATGGGAGAAGCCCACTCCTGCCGCACATAGGTGCGGTCATTCGCGGTAATGGTGGTCAGATACGAATCGATGCCGGCAGCCTTGAGCAGCGCGCGCATCAACGTGGCTTTATCCTTGCAATCTCCGTAGTTCCGGGCCAGCGTCTCGGCCGCTTTACGCGGGGTGTAGCCGCCACCGCGCGTCAGGTTTAGGGCAACCTCCACATAGTTAGTCTGCTGCGTGAATGCGGCTATGGCCCGAATCTTATCGAGCTCGCCAGGAGCGTTCGCTGTCAATTCGAGAGACTTGGCCCGGATGGCATCCGTCACTTCGGCAGCCGGATCGACCAGCAGAGACAGCCAGGCCGAGACGGCAGGCCAATCCTTCAAGCCTTCGAGACCCGCGCGATTTTCGGCTGGCGGGAAGAAGCTTACGGCCAGCCGGGGAACCAGAGCGTCGAGCGCGGGACTGTAGTTCTCGCTTTCCATCCAGGGCAGGTTACGCATCTCCCAGGTGTAGGTATTGCCGGAGACTTGCGGTTCCAACTGTTCGTGATTGAATACCACTCCTTTGACTTCCCATCCGGCCGGTAAAGTGAGCACGAAGCGCGACAGCAATACCGGCGATCGCCTCTGGAAATGGTAAGCGTCCTGCGTAAATACCGATCGCTCTTCTTCGGTCACCTCCCAGGCAAATACGGAACCAGGAGCCGCACTGCCGCACTCCAGAACCTTCGCGCGGGCTTCGTCATAAACGTACTCCTGGGAGAGCGCAACGTCGGCCACGCGGTTCTTGGCATACGGGATCGGCTTGCCCGTAGGGGGAAACAGCCAACCCTGAAAGTCGCGAATGCGCCCGGTCTTGGTGTTGTAGGTGCGAAAGGCATCAATCTTCTCGCCGCCGGCTTCGAGGATTTTGATGGCGCCCCGCTCGCGCATGACGCGCTTGCCGTCGGCATCCACCGCCACGGTTTCTTCTTGGAACAGAACTACCGACGTGACCTTAGCGGGATAGCCTGGCACCGTGGTGGCCGCCGCCTGCCGGGCCCACTCGGGGGCATCATCCGCTGCATACAGCCACGCACACGCCAGCGCAAGTAGCAGGAGCCGCGGCAGAGTGGTTCGCATGTCAGTTCGCTTTCAGGGAAATGGCGTGCCCATCCCGAGCCTGGATTGCGTCGAAGACGGTTTTCAGCGAAGGATAATCCTGCGGCTGAAAATTTATAGCTCCCCCATCACCGAAAACAAACTCTCGCAGCACGCGGAATTCCGGATCTGGTCCATTGGTAACGGTCATGTTCACGCGATACGCTCCCAACTTTCCGATGTTCAGGTCTCCCGGTTTGTCGGCGTTGTCCAGCGCAAATCCTTGCGGCAGCCGGATGGAAACCTCATCGCTCTCCTTCCACGCGAACGGAAACTCCACCGCAAACCGCCGTTCACTAGTTGTGAATGGGGACCCCTGCCCGCGGCGGAAAACAAATGGCTGGAAGAATAACCGCTTTCCTGTGACTTGCGCGAAGCGGGAAGCTTGCAGGTGGTAGCTCGCCACCAAGGGCTTGGCAGCGTCGTCGATGTTCTCCAGGTGAATACCGGTCACATCGGCTTCCGGGAACATGGCCATCACGCGGTCTTTGATCCACTCCTCGCGTTGCGCGGCAGATTTGCGGCTGATCTCCGCGCGACGATTTTCGGCAAGGTGGCCGGTATAGGATTCTTCCACATCGCCGGCTAGCGAGCCATCGGCTGAGAGTTGGAGCCGCGCGGTCCGCCGGTCAGTGGATGATTCCGGCGAGGAGACCGGAATCTGCACGAACATGGGTGACTTTGAGTCAGTCACCAGGGCGTACATCCCCTCCTCGTTCCAGGGCAGCATCCCCGGTGTCAACCGCTTGTTGCCGACGTCGAAAACCTTCCAGGCGTTGTCGATCTTCACCGCCATAGCCGTGTTGTCCAGGAAGTAGCGGTCCGCGAATTTGGGATTGAACACCAGATCACGGCGGTCTCCGACCAGCACGGGCCGGGCGTCCAGGCCGGCGGGTACGGCGAGAGCGGCAAAAGCCAGGTTCATTTCGTCGGCGGTGCCGATACCGCTCTTGAAGATTTCGGCGGAATTCCGCGGCCCGGCCTTTAGTTTTTCCAGGAACTGGTCTCGTTCGGCAGTGGTCACTTCCGGATCGAAAAGATTCCGCACGTGCTTGCGCAGGTAGCTGACGAGCGCGGCGATCTTGGCGTTGTCACCGTTTACTCCAGACACGGCTTCCGCCGCGGCTGACTTCAGTTCATCGCTGCTCTTGAGCAGATCCTTCACCTTTTTGTAGGCCTTCTTACCTTCATCGTTCCAGAATTTATCCGGATCCTTGGAGGCTGCGGCATCGCGGTAGAAGAGGAGTGCCCAAGGCTCCAGGTTGGGCGCGCTGGGCGCATACGGTTCCCGGTGCGAGGCAGGAACATTTTCGAGTGTCGTGGAACTGTAGCCGTCGTCCTCCGTCTTAATCGGCGAAGGCTGGCAATTGAAACTCAACAGGAACATCTGGTCACCCACGACATACGGACCCGACAACGGTTTCACAAAATAGGCGACCTTCCGCACGGGGAACTCCCGTTCAAAGTGCAGGCGAACGTATCGGAAACGATTGTCGTCCTCAATTTGGCGCCAGCGGTACTCGATGATGGAGCCGCGCTCCACTCCCGGCATGGCGAACGAGACCACCTTCTCCCGAATATTACCGGCACGGACCAGGTCTCGTTTATAAACTGTTTTCTTATCCAGCTCCAGGATGGTGCCGTCCGGCTGGATCGTCCGGCCAGCCACATCCAGAATGCCGCCAGGCTCCCGGTATGCCAGGTCAATGCTGGAAATCTTCTCCTTGCCCTTGTCGTCGAAAACCTTCAGCCGGACATAGTGGTAGAAGACCCGTTGTAAATCCCGGTTACTCCCCAGAAGTTCGTCCACCACGTGAACACGCCACAACAGGATCTCCGCGCCCGCGCCTTTTTCGACAGTGGGAGCCTTCTGGTCACGCTCAGCATCGCTTACCGGCGGCCAGACGACAAACTCGCTTGGCACGCGCGTTTTTTGCTGAGCCGCCGCTGGCAGCGCCGATAACACGGTTAGAGCGGCAACGGTGGAAAGGAGAAAGAAATAGCGCCTCACTGGGCGAGTATAACTTTTGGTTCTAAACAGTACAATATCAAACCGGTACTTTGTTTGCCGAATCTAAACTGTGCGGGCCCCTAGTTGCTGGAAATCGCTACGGTCACACCAGCCTGGCTGGAAGCTCCATCGGTCTGCAGCACCACAGGCACCGCACTGCCATGCACACCGGCCGGCAGCGGCACGGTCACGATTGAAATGCCGGAGGTCACATCGACCGAGACGGGAGTGGCGTTGTGGCCCCCAATGGTCACTTGCACGGAAGAGGTCGGCCCGACACCCGTGGCATAGAGATTGATGCTCCCCACGGCGGGATGGCCGGCGGAGTTTACCGAACCATCGGAGTTAGTGGCTGCGGCCTGTCCCTTCCCCGATCCATCGAGAGTGAACACGCCCGGGGACACGGAGGCAACCGGCAGCGTCACGAAAGGTGTTGCCAAATCCCTGTACTGAACCGCAACCTGGACGTTCGCGCCCGAAGAAATCGAGGCGGGTACGATGGCGGCTACTTGCAATCCGGAGGCATACACGAGAAAACCCGGCGTATCATTGAACAACACCGTGGTCCCCGCCAACTGAGTCGGATATTGGCCGGAATCGGGCTGCCCCAGAACCAGTTGATCGGGACCGAGGCCGGCGCCAAACAGCACCACCACCTCGCCGGGCGCGATAGGCGCACTCAGACTACTGGCGCCATTCACCACGTTCGTCAAGTTGGGAACCGTGCCTGACGGGATCAACGCTCGCAGCGCGCCGGACGCGGCATCGGCGACGTAGACATTCCCTGAGGAGGCGTCCACCGCCAACCCCCATGGTCCGTCGAGTGCCGCCTTGACCGCCGGACCTCCGTCGCCGGTATAGCAGCAGCCCCCTGTTCCCGCGATTGGGGAAGGCTGCCCATCGGGGGAAATCATGAGCACCCGCCGATCGCCGCCGATGGTTACGAATACATTTCCGGAGGCATCCGTGGCAACCGAATTGGGGTTCGCGAGTGAGGCCGCAACGGTGCTGATCACGCCGTCCGTGGTGATCTCCCGCAGGCGCTGATTCCCGACATCCACCACATACACATTGCCCGCCGCATCCACGGACACGCCGGTGGGGCCACTGAGCATGGCGCTGGTGGCGGGACCGCCATCGCCCGAGAAACCTGCCAACCCAGTCCCGGCGATGGTGCTCACGAGGCCGTCCGCGGCTCTCTTGCGGATAGCATTGTTGAGCGTGTCGGCGACATAAACCTCGCCTTTCGGCGACACGGTAATCCCTTGCGGATGGTTGAGCGAAGCCTGTAGAGAGCCCATGCCGTCGCCGTAATAGCTGGCATTGCCGTTGCCGATGAGCGTCTGGATTGTGCCGTCTGGAGAAACCAGGCGAACGCGCGAGTTGCCGCTGTCGGCGATGACCAGCAGGCCGGAGGGACTCACGGCCACCCCCGTCGGCGAATTGAGCAGGGCGCTCGACGCCGGTCCAAAATCACCGGAGAATCCGGGCTCGCCCGTGCCCGCGATAGTGCGGATCACACCGGAGGGTGTGATCTGGCGCACGCGATGGTTGCCGGTGTCCGCTATGTAGATGTTGCCCGCGGCATCCGTTGCCACTCCCGTCGGCGTCTGCAATTGCGCGCTGGCTGCGGGGCCGCCATCACCGGAATAGCTGGCCACGCCATTGCCCGCCACAACCGTCAGTACGCTGTCCGGTGACACTTTCCAAACGCGGCAGTCGCCTTGTGCCAGCCCCGAGCCGGAGCCGATCGAGCCCTCCGTGAAGTAGACGTTGCCGGAAGCGTCGACGGCCACTCCGGTGGGGCCGTTCAACAGAACGGAAGTGGCATTCTGGTTATCGGCCAATGGCGCGCCCTGACTGCTGCCGGCCACAGTCGTGATTTGGCCCCCGGAAACCACGCGTATGCGGCTATTGCCGAAATCCGCGATGTAGAGGTTGCCGGCCCGGTCTACCGCCACACCAGTGGGAAGAATCAGCCCGGCCGCGGCGGCTGGCCCGCCATCGCCCAACTCGTTGCCATTGCCGGTTCCAACCACGGTGGTGATGGTTCCGCCGCGAGCCAACATGCGGATGCGGTCGTTTGCAGTGTCGGCGATGTACAGATTTCCCGAGGCGTCCAAAGCGATGCCCTCGGGTGTGTTCAACTGCGCGCCGGCGGCTGCGCCACCGTCACCGGAGAAACCCGGCGAGCCGTTGCCGGCAGCAGTGTGGATGCTGCCATTGGGGAAGACCACGCGGATCGCATGGTTGTTGCGGTCTGCAATATAGAGGTTGCCCGCGGCATCGAGTGCCAGCCCGTCGGGAGTTTGCAACTGCGCTGCGGTGGCTGGTCCGCCGTCACCGGAGTATCCCGCGGTGCCATTCCCTGCGTAGGTCGAAATGCTGCCGTCCGGTGAGATGCGGCGCACGGCGTTTGCGTCCAGGTCGGCCACGAAGAGGTTCCCTGACGCGTCTACGGCAATCCCGGCGGGCGTGTGGAACTGCGCATTCAGAGCGGGGCCGCCGTCGCCTGAGTACCCGGCGCGGCCGGTTCCGGCAATGCGGATCAGCGTGCCGGCTGAATCCACTTCGAAGACCGCGTGAAGGCTGCCGAAATACACGTTGCCGGCGGAATCGACCGCCACGCGCGGCGGATCGCCAATGGAAGCCTTGGCCGGAGGCAGGCTGGAAGCCGGGAGCGCGCCGCCGGCCACGGTCGCGATGGCGTAGTGTTGCGCCAGTGAGGGCCCTGCGGCCAGAAGCGCAGAGATCAGAATGGTGTGAAGCCGGTACTTCATTGGGTCTGAGGTCCTAATATGGTAACAGAGAGCTTTCAGTTGTCAGTTTTCAGTAGTCAGTTTTCAGTCTTGCGGCCGCGGGTCGCCGATAACTGAGAACTGAGAACTGAAAACTATTCCACCATTCTCAATCGCAAATGGCGCAGGTTCGCCAGCAGGATCTCCGGCTTCTCGGCGCGCAGCTCGGCAACCGGCGTGATGCCGGTTCGGACGGCGATGGAGCGAATGCCGTTGGCGCGCGCAGCGATCACATCGGATGGGGCATCTCCGATCAGAGAGATTGGCGCATCGCGATCGATCCAGCCGCGGCGGCGTGCCTCCCGCATCGCGAGACGGGCCAGCCCTGCGCGCGTCTTGGCCATCTCGCCGAAAGCGCCAAATCGGAAATAGCGGCGCAACCCGGCCCGCTCCAGCTTGCGCCACCCAATGCGCGTGAGGTTGCCGGTGACCAGGCCCAGCAGGAAGCCGCGGCGCGTCAACCGGTCCAAAACCGGTTCCACACCGGGACAGTGCTTGCTATGGAGCGCCGGACAGACCCGCAGGTAATAGCGCTCGGCCGCGCGGAGAAGCTCGGGCATGGCCGCGCGGATGGCTCTGGTGGCTGCGCCGGCGCGCCGCATCATGGCCGCCAGGATGTCGGGATCGAGCATGCCCTGCACCGGGATGCCCTCCGTGGTGGTCTCCAGGCCGGTAACGCGGCGGACCGCGACCACCAGCGCCTCACGGTGGTGCGGTCCCGCGCGGCGCACCAACGTGCCGTCGATATCGAATAGGACGAGAGCCCGGTAGGTCACAAGCGAATTGCGATCATACAATGGGGATGTGCAGCGATCCAAATTTCGTGTCGGCCTCATCCAGATGGCTTGCGCGCGCGATCCCAACGAAAACCTCGCGAAGGCCGAGTGGCGTATCCGCGAGGCCGCCGGGAATGGCGCCGAGATCATTTGCTTGCAGGAGTTGTTCCGTTCGCAATATTTTTGCCGCGAGGAGCTCTCCGAATTTTTCGACCTGGCAGAGCCCATTCCCGGTCCCACGACTGCGAGCCTTACCCGGTTGGCGGGCGAACTGGAAACGGTGATCGTCGGTTCGGTGTTCGAGAGGCGCGCGGCCGGGGTCTACCACAACACGGCGGTGGTGATCGACGCCGACGGGTCGTTGCTGGGCATGTATCGCAAGATGCACATTCCCGAAGATCCGCTCTATTTCGAAAAGTATTACTTCACGCCGGGCGATTTGGGGTTCCGATGCTTCGACACACGCTATGCGCGCATTGCGCCGCTGGTCTGCTGGGACCAGTGGTATCCGGAGGCCGCGCGGCTGGCGGCGCTGGCGGGCGCGCAGGTGCTCTTCTACCCTACGGCGATCGGCTGGCATCCCGCGGAGAAGGCTGCCGTGGGCGCGTCGCAGCACGACGCCTGGCGGACCATTCAGCGCGCGCATGCGATTGCTAACGGCTTGTATGTGGCGGTTGTGAACCGCGTGGGATATGAGGGTCCACCGGAGCATGGACTGGAGTTTTGGGGCGCATCGTTTGTGGCGGATCCTTTCGGACAAGTGCTGGCGGAGGCATCTAGCGACCGTGAGGAGACGCTAATAGTGGAGTGCGATCCACGGCGTATTGAAGAGACGCGGCGCAATTGGCCGTTCCTGCGAGACCGCCGCATCGATGCTTACGGGGCCATTTCGAGCCGCGTGATCGATTGAATTAGTGGCGGAGACTCTCAGTCTGCCGCCCCGGCACTCATGCCGGCGCTTGTTAGACGTACTGCCTGCGCCACCGCTAGAACGAAAGCCTGGCCGCGACCTGCAACTGCCGCGCGCCGCCCAAGTTGTTGCTCGTCGCCGTCGGCGCCCGGAAACCAGTTGGCGTAAAGTTCTGAATCACGCAGTTGTTGGTATGGCCCGCGCAACCGCCCACACCCGCCGCAGCGTAGTTGTACTCCGTCAAGTTCACGCTGTAGATGTTGGTGAAGTTGAAAATATTGAACGCCTCTCCCAGGACGGAGAATTTGAAGCGTTCCTTATAAGCGAAGGTGCGGCTAATGCGGAAATCGACGTCCTTGGTCAGCGGGTACCTAAACGTATTTCGGGGTTCGTCGTAAACGCGGGCGCCGCTCAGCGCGGTTCCCGAGTTGTTGTTGGTGCCGCCCGTCAAACCGCCGAGCACGCCTCCGGCCGGGGGATTAGCGCCGTTGATTTGGCCGCTGTACGGTTGGCCCGAGCCGGCAAGAAGGTCGTCGAGAAAGTCCATCCGGTAGCCACAGCCTTGGCAGCGGCGTTGGTAATGTTGTTCCCCATTTGGGGCATCCACACGATTGCGGTGGTGACGCGGTTGGTCTGATTTAGGTCGGAGAGCGCATACTCCAGCTTGCGATTCTTGGGATCCACGGGGAAGTTCTGGCCGCCGCCATTGAAGGTGCCAAACTGTCCCTGAATTTCGCCGCCATCCATAGCCTTGGCCCGCGTGTAGTCGAAGTTGAACTCCAGGCCGTGGGAGTACTGCTTGCGGAACGTCAACACCGCGCTGTTGTACCAGGAGTTGACGTCGCTGAAACCGGTGAGGACCGGTCCGGTGGGGTCGATGCGCGAAGTGTAGAAAGGCACCGTCAGCGACCGGATGGTGCTACCGGTCGGACTGGTGATGTCGTAGGTGCGCGTGGTGGTGGAAGGCGCCAGGTTCTGGTCAATAAACGCCGGCAGCCGCATTCCGCGGCTTACCACATAGCTGGCTCCCACGCTCATATTGCCCGGCAACTGGTGTTCCAGGGTGACGTCACCTTCGTGGGCGCGTGGGTTAGCGAAATCGGGTACCTGGCCCCGCGATGTTTGCGTGAGAGCGGGGGGCTTGAAAGTAGTAACCTGCGGAACCAGCGCACCAGCGAACGGCGCCACCGGTGCGCCACCCGGAGGCGTAAAGATCACGTTCGGGAACGTCAATGCCGGGCAGGACGTGGGAGTGCAGTTGAAGGTCTGCTGGATCACGCCGTTCTCGACACGCGTCGCATAGAACATGCTGTTGGATGTCTTGGCGTAGAACAGGCCATAACCGACGCGCAGTACAGTTCCCTTGTGGAGTTGCCAGGCCGCGCCGATCCGCGGTGCGATCTGGTGTTTCGGAATATTGATGGTGGACGTATAGAGCGTAGTCAGCGGCGTAGCCGTATTCGGCTGGGGCGGCTGCGGAACAGTGGAAAGATCCCATCGCACGCCATAGTTGATCGTCAGGTTGCTCCTTGCTTTCCAACTGTCCTCGGCGAAAAGAGCATAGTCATTGTTATAGAAATCGTCCTTGCCCTTTCCCGTAACCGGATCGTTTACCTGTACGAAAGTACTCCAGTGTTGACCGGTTTTGCCATCGCCCAAATTAGCATCCAGAGACATCCGCCACCCAGTTGCTGAAGTTATTCGTACCGGAGTAGGTATAGACTCCGCCCCCCTGGAACAGGTTGATGAGCAGCTCGTGGACGAAGTTCAAATCGCCGCCGAACTTGAAGGTATGCGTGCCCTGGATTTTGCTCAGCACGTCGGAGAATTGCAAGCGATGTTCGTCCGGGAACGCGGCACGGGGCAGCGCATTCGGCATGCCGTAGGAGGTGAAGTTGGTAATGTTCACGCTAGGAGCGGTACCATTGGCTGCAATGACCTCAAAGTCCCGCGACCACTGGAATCGCAGCTCATTGACGGTGGTCGGCGTGAGAGTTGAACTCCATTTGGACACGAAGTTCCTCTCGTGGCTCACGGCCTTGCCGTTTGCGGAATCGGACGAGTTGTTGTTAACCGTGGTGGCAGTCTGATAGGAGTTCGGGGCGCGGAAGTTGTCGAAATTGAAGGACGCGTTGACCTGGTTCTTTTGGTTAACCGCGTAATCCAGCTTGCCGAAGGCAATGTCCTGGCTCTGGAATCGCGGGAAAGCGCCCAGGATGCTCAGAACATACGCGTTCGCAGCGGCGCACGTGGCCGTCGGAATAGCCGCCAGGCAAGTCTGGGGGTACGTGCCGCTGCTGGTGTAAGCGATCGGGTTTACCTTGCGCGATCCATCGTAGGTCACGAAGTAAAACAGCTTGTCTTTGATGATCGGCCCGCCCACGCTGGCGCCGAACTGCTGCTGCTGGTGGATCGGTTGCGTGTAGATGCCCTTCGACTTGTTTATCGGATCGAGGGCGTTCAACGCGGGGTAACGCAGGTAGTAGAACAGATCGCCGTGAATGATGTTGCCGCCGGACTTGGTAACGGCGTTGATGACGCCGCCTGCTGCCTGACCCAGCTCCGCCGAATAATTGCTGGTAGCGACCTGATATTCCTGAATTGAGTCGAGGCTGTATACGTAGGGCAGTGTGGTGCGGCCCTTCTGCTCGGAGAAGAATGCCTGATTGTTGTTGGTGCCATCCACGTTGCTGCTGTTATAGAGCCCCGAGATCCCGCGGTAGGAGGCCAGGCCGCTGCCGCCATCATTGGTCACATTGGGAACCAGCAACTGGAACTGGGCCCAATTCCGCCCGGCCATCGGCAGATTGTCCTTCGAAATCTGCGAGACCACCTGGGACACGTCGGTCTTCTCGGTGTCCACCACGCCAGCCTCTCCGCTCACCGTGACGAGTTCCTGTGCAGCCTGCAAGGGCATCTGGAAATCGACGGTCAAGGTCTGGCCCACCTGCAGGGTCAAACCCGTGCGGACCACCTTTGCGAACCCCGCCTTGCTGACTGTGATTTCGTACCGTCCGGGCTGCAGGAAGGGTGCGTTGTACAAGCCGGCTTCATTGGTGGATAGGACGCGCACGGCCCCGCTATCAGAATTCTTGATGCTAACGCTGGCGTCCGGCACCAAGCCACTTCTTGGATCTGTGATCGTTCCTGAAATCAGCCCCGATCCCGTGATCTGACCCCAGGCTGAACCACCCAGCGACAATAGAAGAATCCCAATAGCCAGACTGCTCAACGCTAGTCTGCGATACGACCGATTGTTGTGACGCACGAATTGTCTCCTCTGGTTTACACACGTATACACGCAGGTCTTTTCAGATCGCTCACCCCAAACCTCGTCACAGTCGGGGAGCAAACCCCACTTGAAACGCAAACATGGCGAATCGGATATAAACAGAATAACCGAAGTTGAGTTACGAGGGTATGTTAATTGACAGCGGGTGCTCGAAAAAACCTGACACAGGCAGGGATGCCTGTGGTACCAACTCGTCTTGCCGCCACGCCTACTTCTTGGTCTGCAGCTCCATCGCCTTCTTGATGTGGTCGTTGTCGGGGTTGTTCTCGATGCACTCGTACTCCTCGACACGCACATCCACCGGCCGCCGCAGAACCGATCCGGTCACCCAGGGTTTGGTCAGCGCGCCCGGGTCCTCCACCGAAGCTTCATAGGAGATGGTGTCGTCCTCGTTGCGACGATACTTTTCCACCACGTGCAGCTTTTCGGTGTGGATACTGCCCAGGCCGCTCAGCCAGGTCTTGTCGTTGAAGCCCGTCACATCCACCACCAACGTGTCGCCATCCCAGCGGCCTACCGAATCGCCCATCCACGTGGGTGTCAGATCGTCGGGATGCTGCAGTTTGTCGTTGAGAGGGATGCGGCGAAAGGCGCGGAAAGCCTCATAAAGGATTACGACTTCCTTGGGCGTCTGCACGATTTCGAGCGGCATCGGCATACTCGCGATGCGCGGAACGCCCGGCAGCAGGCACTTGGAAGTCGGGTCATCCAGCACGGTGAACGTCTTTGACTTAGCAGCCGCCCACTCCTGATATGGAATCTGCTGGCGGGCCGGCGGACGATACTTCGTCGGGGGCAGGGGATGCAGCGGAGGCGCGCCCGCCTCACCCGAGATGCTGACTCCGAAGCCCTGCCAGGTTCCGGAAAGATCCGGTTTTCCATCGGCAGCGCGGGGAACCGTTTGCGCCGCCAGTACGCCCACAGCCATTAAACTAACGAAAGCGATTCTCATGTCGGAGCCCTCGCTCAATTACCAACCGGCCCGGCGAACTTCTTGGTGCCATCCGAAAACGTAATCTCACGGCCGGCGCCGGTGTTGGTGCCGTCCTTGGCTTTGTATGCCGTGATGGTGATCTCATCGCCGATTTTCAAAGTGTCCTTGGTGAAACCTGTGCGCTTGAGCGTGTTGGGCGGGTAACCCTCCAAAGCCCAATTAGCCACATTGCCGTTGGCGTCCTTCACATCGACATATATATAGATATGCGGGTTGGTCCACTCGACCTTCGTGATGGTGCCCTTCAGTGTGAGAACCTGGCTCGAGTCATATTCGGCCGCAAACGAGTGGTGCGCCGAAGCCGGCAAGCCGGTCAGCAGCAGACCTAGACCGGCCGCTAAAACACCGAAAAATCTGGCTTTCATCGATAAACCTCCAGAGGACACTTGGGCGGATTCTATCGCGCGGCGAAGGCGAGTGTCAATCGATCGGGTAGTTGTGGCGCAGGCCGTCGCTCCGTCTGCCCACCGCGGGGCTGCCGGCGCCCCGAATTTTGGGCCTTGACATACAATCGCAATTTGCAATATACTGATCGCAGATTGCTATATGAGGCTAGGCGAGAAGCTCCGGTACCTGCGGGAAGTGGAAGGCACGCTGCGCGGCCTCGGGCGTGAGTTGTCGCAGTTGGAGATGGCGCGGCTGATCGGCAAGGAACTGGGAAAATCCATCAGCCAGAGCTACCTCTCGCAGATCGAAAGTGGCGCGCGGCCGCATCTGACCAATTCTACACGCATGCTGCTGGCGCGCTTCTTCAAAGTGCATCCCGGGTACCTGGTCGACGATCCCGAGGGGTTTCAAAACGAGCTGATCTCCGATGTGGGCGCGCTAGAGGACAAGCTCGACCTGTGGCTGGTGAGCGGGGCGGAGAGGTTCCGCAAAGATCCGGAATTGCACCACGCCCTTCTGGAAGTGGCGCGCCACGCCGATTCGCGGCTGTGCCTGGTGCTGCTGGGCACCATTTTGGAAAATCCGGGGCTGGCTGAGCGGTTGATGGAAGTGCTTAGAGCTCCTAGTGCTCCCAAGGGGAGGAGGCGTTCATGAACTGGTCTGAGTTCTACTTCGTCTGTTTCCTGGTTGGATTCAGTTTGAGCGCTCTGGCGGTCATAGCCGGCAGCGTGCACCTGCACATCCCGCACCTGCATTTTCATCACGGCATCCACGTGCCTCACGGCGGGGGTCAAGGGCCTCAATTGCCCTATGTCAATTTCGGGACCGTGTCGGCGTTTCTGGCGTGGTTTGGGGGCATCGGTTATCTGCTGCAGCGCTATTCGGGGATATGGTTCGTGGCAGTCCTCATTATTGCCACGATCAGCGGGCTGGCGGCTGCCTCGGCGGTTTTCTGGTTTCTGGCTAAGGTTCTGATCGCGCGTGAAAAGCCTCTGGACCCGGCGGACTACGACATGGTTGGCGTGCTCGGCCGCGTGAACCTTCCCATACGCGCCGGAGGCACGGGTGAAATCGTCTACTCGCAGGAAGGCACGCGCCATGTCGCCGGAGCGCGCGCCGAGGAAGCCGTGGCCATTGCCAAGGATACGGAAGTGATCGTCACGCGCTATGAGAAAGGCATCGCCTACGTCAGGCCGTGGCAGGATCCGGCCGACGATTGGGAGCGCAGCAGTCGCTAAGGAGATTTATGCCAAACGAAGTGTACGTTATCGGCGGGTTAATTATCCTGGTGTTCCTGTTGATCATGATGGCCTTCGCCAGCATGTTCCGCAAGGCCGGGCCGCACGAAGCGATCATTGTGTACGGCCTGGGCGGAACGCGCGTGGTGAAGGGCCGCGGCACGTTCATCTTCCCGTTGGTGGAGACCAGCAAGGATCTTTCGCTGCAGTTGATGTCGTTCGACGTCGCGCCGCAGCAGGATCTCTACACGAAGCAAGGCGTCGCCGTCACCGTGGAAGCCGTGGCGCAGATCAAAGTGAAGTCCGATCCGGAATCGATCCTCACCGCGGCTGAACAGTTCCTGACCAAGACGCCGCCGGAGCGTGAAGGGCTGATCCGCCTGGTGATGGAGGGCCATCTCCGCGGCATTATCGGGCAGCTCACCGTGGAAGAGATCGTGAAGCAGCCGGAGATGGTAGGCGATCGCATGCGGTCCACCTGCGCCGAGGACATCAACAAGATGGGCCTTGAAGTGATTTCGTTCACCATCAAAGAGGTTCGCGACAAGAACGAGTACATCAGCAACATGGGCCGGCCGGACGTGGCCCGGATCAAGCGCGACGCCGATGTGGCCGCCGCCGAAGCCGACCGCGATACGGCCATGCGGCGGGCCATAGCCTCGCGGGAGGCCGCCGTCGCCAAAGCCCAGGCCGACCAGGAGCGGGTACTGGCCGAAACGCTTTCGCAAGCCAAGCAGGCCGAGGCGCAACGTGACCTCGAGGTCAAGAAAGCCGCCTATGCCGAGATGGTGAAGAAGCAGCAGGCGCAGGCCGACAAGGCCTACGACATCCAGACCAACATCATGCTGCAGCAGGTACGGGCCGAAGAAGTCACGGTGATGCAAGTTCAGAAGGAGCACGAGGTTAAAGTGCAGGACGCCGAAATCCTGCGCCGCGATCGCGAACTGACGGCCACCGTGTACAAACAGGCCGAGTACGAGCGCAAGCGCATCGAGACCCTGGCCGAGGCCGAGAAGCAACGCCTCATCATCGAAGCTGACGGCCACGCGGCATCCATTCGCGCGCAGGGCGAAGCCGAGGCCGAAATCATCTTCAAGAAGGGCGAAGCCGAAGCCAAGGCCATGAACGTGAAGGCCGAGGCGTACCAGCAATTCAACCAGGCGGCCATCGTCGACAAGCTGATTACCAACATGCCGGAGGTAGTCAGGGCTCTGGCCGCGCCGCTGGCCAACGTCGACAAGATCACCATCGTCTCCACGGGCAACGGGAACACTGCCGGCCTGAACAAGATCACCGGCGACATCACCCAGATGGCCGCGCAAATTCCCGCACTCTTCGAGACGCTCTCGGGCATGCCGCTGAGCGAGTTATTCGCGAAGGTGCGGCTCATTGGGGACAATCCGCCGAAGCCGGACGACAAGTCCAAAGCTACGGCGGCGGAGTAAGGAAAGGGGAACATCATGGCACTTTTAGAAAGAGTATCCACACTAATCCGGGCTAATCTCAATGACCTTGTCGATAAGGCCGAGAACCCGGAAATCATGATCAAGCAACTGATCCTCGACATGCAGAACCAGTTGCTCCAGGTGAAGACGCAAGTGGCGATCTCGATCGCCGACCAGCACGTGCTCGAGAAGAAGCTGCAGGAGAGCGAGGAAAGCGCGCGGCAGTGGCAGCGCCGCGCCGAACTGGCGGTAGATAAGAAGGACGACGCGCTCGCGCGCTCCGCCATCGAGCGCTCCATGAGCTACAAGACCACGGCCGACAGTTTCCGCCAACAGGTGGAAGACCAGAAGACCCAGGTGGAGAACCTCAAGACTGCCTTGCTGAAGCTGCAGCAGAAACTCGCGGAAGCACAGGCCAAAAGCGACATGCTGATTGCGCAGCACCGGCGTTCGCGGGCGATGGGCAAAGCACAGGAGGCGGGAAAAACCATGGGCGACCAGTCTAACTCAGCAGCCTTCGAGCGTATGAAGAACAAGGTGCAGCACTCCGAAGCCACGGCCCAGGCCAACGCCGATCTGGCGGCTGACGATGTCGAGGACCGCTTCGCGGCGCTTGAAAAGCAGGATGAAGTCAACCGTCTGCTGGAGGAGCTCAAGGCCAAGCGCAAGGCCGGATAGCTGCTTGGACGGCGCTATCGATTGGAGCAGCCCATGGACGATTTTTCAGTCTCCTACGACCGCACAACCAAAATTGTTACGGCGCTGGCGTGCATGCTACTCGCCATGCCGGCGCCGACGCTCCACAACATCGCGTTTCGGATCGTCGCCATTGTCACCGTGCTGGTAGGGTATGTGTCGGCGGGAATATCCAGTTATGCGCTTTGAGACGCGCTTCGATCGTTGGCTGGTGGCCCTTGTAGTTCTGGCGGCCGCCCGGCTTCGCGTTCCTTAGTTTGCTCCTTTTCGAACCGGCTCAGATCGAAGCGTCCGCACAGTTCCCAAATCGTCCGCGCCGGGTGAAGGGCTACGATCAGCGACTCCAGATCCATCGCCACCCAGCGCATCTGACCGCGCTCCAGCGCGATTCGTTTCCACCAGCGCCTTGCCTGTCTCGGGGCTCTCCCTAAATCGAGAGTAAAGCCAGTCGAGTCGTCTTGTTCCTCAAAATGCTGCGCCGCAGGCAAGATTTTTTCACAGACCCTCACGCGCGCGGCTCGGTAACATCGACGACTCTTACCGAGCCGCGACCGTGAGGGAGCGGAGGCTGCTCTACTGACCCGCGCTCTTGCGTGCGCCCCAAAGCTCTTTCGTCGCCAGGGCTGCTCCCTCCGCTAGCGCCTTCAATTTTGCCCAGGCTATCTGCGGGTGAACGCGGAATCCCATGCCGCAGTCGGTGCCGCCGATCACGTTCTCGCGGCCAACCAGGCCGGCGTAACGGATGATGCGATCGGCCACCAGCTCCGGGTGTTCGACCACGTTGGTGTGATGAGTAACCACGCCCGGAATCAGAATCTTGCCCTCCGGCAGTTTCACTCTCTCCCAGATCTTCCATTCATGCTCGTGGCGCGGGTTGGCGGCTTCCAGCGAGTAGGCGCCGGCCCTGATCTTGAGCATCAGGTCCACCACGTGTTCAAGCGGCAGGTCGTGCGTGTGTGGTCCATGCCAGCTTCCCCAGCAGATGTGATAGCGCACGCGGTCCTCGGGCAGGCCCTTCAATGCCTGGTTCAACGCCTCCACGCGCACCGCGGCAAACTTCCGGTAATCTTCGATGGTGGGGTTGGGGACGATCATGTCATACGTGTCCGGCAGGGCCGGGTCATCAATCTGCAGAATGAACCCGGCATCCACGATGGCCTTGTACTCGTGTTTGATGGCGTCGGCCAGCGCGAAAATGTATTCCTCTTCGCTGGCGTAGTGCTCGTTGTAGAAGAAGTGCTCCAGCCATCCGGGGGCCAGCACGCACATGAAAGTCTCCTCGGCTTTCACGCCCGCCTCGGCGAACGCCGCGCGGAAAAGCTCCAGGTCCTGCTTGACCTCTTCCTGGCCAATGTACTGGATGGGGCCGGAACAGACGGTGCGCTCCGAGGGCGATCCCATGAACGGCATCTCTTTGTAGAAATCGGCAAACTCGATCCGCTCGCCCGTCTGGAGAGCCATAAATGCGGCTTCGCCGGGCTTCAGCTTGCGCGTCGACAGGCCGCTCAGGCGGCGGCCGTAATAACCGATGCCGCCGAAGCCGATCTTGCCAAGCTCGCCATCGCTGACCACGTCGATTCCGGCCGCGGCCTGCTTGCGCAGCACATCGACGATAGCGCTGCGCACCTTGGGACGAAACGCCTCCATGTCGGCGGGCTTTCCCGACATCATGGCCGTAATCATTTCGCGATATTCGGGCGGACCGTCGAGCCGGCCCGCGTGGGTAGTCAGAATCCGATCGGTGCTGTGCTTCATCGTTGATTCCTCCGCGTCCGATATAATACATCGCCGGGGGATAAACTTCATGCCGATCCGCAAGGCTCTGTCGTTGGCAGGCTGCATTGCCGCCATCGCCGGACCTCTGCTTGCCCATCACTCGTTCGCCATGTACGACCGCGATCACCAGGCCACCCTGACCGGCACGGTGACCAAGTTCGAATGGACCAACCCCCACGCGTACATCGAATTCGACGTTCCCGACAATAACGGCGTCGTGAAGCATTACAGCATTGAATGCGCGAGTCCCAACGTGCTCACGCGAATCGGATGGAAGTTCAACGATCTCAAAACCGGCGACAAAGCGACCCTGCTCATCAATCCGCTAAAGAATGGCAAGGCGGGCGGCATGCTGGAGAGGGCGACGCTGCCGGACGGGCGCGTGCTGGGGGATGGGAACCCTCCGAGCGGGAGGTTCGATCGCCAATGACGCAGGCCAATATGATTCTGATGGCGCTGGCATGTGCGGCTTTGCTGCCGGCGGCCGACCCGCCGAACATTTCGGGCGCATGGGCCGGTACCTGGTCCCAGGACCCCAAGACCGCGAAGGACACGAAGTTAATCCCGCCCGCGCCGGGACCGCTGCTGTTGAAGGCTCCCTACTTGCAGCAATATGCGGCGCGGCGGGCCGCGGAGAAGGCGGCGGACGAGCGCGGCGAGCCGCTCGGAAACACCAGCACGATGTGCCTGCCGGATGGAATGCCGCAGATGATGTTTGCGATTTATCCGCTGGAGATTCTGCAAACACCCGGACGAGTCACGATCGTGGAAGAAGCGTTTAGCCAGGTGCGGCGGATCTACCTGAACGAGCCGCAGGTGAAGATCGGCGATGTGCCTCCCGGATATTTCGGCCACTCGGTGGGCCATTGGGAAGGCGACACGCTGGTGGTGGACACGATCGGGGTGAAGGAGTCTGTACTGGGCTACCGCGGCATGCCCCACAGCGACCAGATGCGGCTCACGGAGCGGATCCGGCTCGCCGGGCCGGATATCCTTTGGGACCAGGTTACGGTGGAAGACCCGGTGGCGCTGGAGAAACCTTGGACTTTTACGTTCGGCTACCGGCGGACTCCGAACTACCAAATGCAGGAGTACGTCTGCGAGAACAATCGCGACTTCGTCGACGAACATGGAGTGACGAATTTGCGGTTGAGCGATCATTGAGTGGTGCCGGCGACAAGATCGCCAGCGCCACGTCACGCCGGCGGTCTTCGCCGCCGGTAGGACTGCTACTGGAATCGGGATGCCCAAACTCAAGGGGCAAGGAGAGAGCATGCGGAACTGGAATCGAACAATACTTCTGATTTGCGTTTTGGCGCCGGCGCTGGCGGCGCAGGAACATTGGGTAGCCACGTGGGCTGCGTCGCCGCAGGCGCCGCGCGTCAACGTCCCGCGTCCGCCGCAGGCCGCAACTCCGGCGCCCGCGCCAACGGCACCGAGTAATCCGCCGCCGGCCTTCGGGCCGCCGCCGACTATCAACAATCAAACGCTGCGCATGGTGGTCCATACCAGCATCGGCGGGACGCCGCGCGCGCATCCAGCTTTCGAATGCCTACGGAACGACGCCCCTGGCCGTGGGCGCCGCGCACATCGCGCTCCGGGAGAAGGCATCGGCGATTGTTTCCGGCTCCGATCGCGCGCTTACGTTTAGCGGGAAGCCGTCGTTCACGATCCCGCCCGGCGCCGAAGTGATCAGCGACGCGATCGATCTGGACGTGCCCAAGCTGAGCGACCTGGTGATCAGCGTCTACATTTCGGGCGAAGCCGCGGCTCCGACTCTGCACCTGACGGGCTTGCACACCACCTACATTTCGAAGGCCAGCGGCGACTCTGCCGGTGCGCCCTCCATTGCCGAATCAACCAACACGCAATCCTGGTATTGGCTTTCGTCGGTGGATGTCCTGGCGCCGGCCGATGCGGGGCTGGTTGTGGCATTCGGCGATTCCATTACCGATGGCGCCACCTCCACGCCGGACACGGACCGCAGTTGGCCGAGTCAACTGGCGCAGCGCCTGCAGGCAGTCGACGCCACGGCCGGCCTGGCGATTGTCAATCAGGGCATTTCAGGAAACCGGCTGCTGCGCGATGGCGCTGGGGTTTCCGCGCTGGCGCGTTTCGACCGTGATGTGCTGAGCCAACCCGGCGTGAAATGGGTCATCGTGATGGAAGGCATCAACGACATCGGAATCGGCACGCGGTCCGGACCCGGATCGGCCGATGCAGTGACAGCCGAAGATTTGATCGGCGCTCATAAGCAAATCATCGAGCGCGCCCACCTGCACGGCATCAAAGCGATCGGAGCCACGTCTGACGCCCTTTGCCGGCGCGGCATATTATTCCGAGGAAGGCGAAACACTGCGCCGCGCGGTGAACGAGTGGATCCGCACCAGCAAAGCCTACGATGCGGTGATCGATTTCGATGCGGTTACCCGCGATCCGGATAATCCCAAGCAGATCCGGCCCATGTACAACATCCGCGATCACCTGCACCCCAACGATCTGGGGTATCGGGTGATGGCTGAGGCCGTCGATCTGTCGCTGTTCGTCGCGAAGCCGGCGAGTCGCTGAAAATCAGAACGTAAGGCCCAACAGGAACCCGGCTTCGTTCTTGCGAAGTGTCGACGTGTCGCTGCCCCATCGCGTGTAGCGAAGCTCCGGCAGGAAAGCGAAATGCCCGGTGCGGAGACGGACACCAGCCGCAACCACTGCGCCCACACCCAGGTCCGAAACGTAATTATCATGGAACGTAAACGTGCTCGCCGCACCGTTTGCGTCGGTGGTGGTCGAAGTGCCGTTGTCGTGGAATGCGACCGTGCGCAAGGCCCAGCCAGTTGCGACGAACGGCTGCCATCCCGATTCGCGCGGGCGGAAGTAATATTTCCCCAACACCGGAAACTCCCACGAATTTCCACGTGTGCGGGTGGTTAAGGAAGTGGCCGCTTGGCCGGGTGTGCCTAGTAACAGGTAGTTAGCTGTGGTACCCACAGGCCTATAGATTCCGTCGGCTTCAATGGCGAAGCCAGCCGGCAAGCGCACTTCAACCGAAGCGCCTACGACATAGGGCCGCGATTCGTCATGAGAGAAACTTGTGCCGTCCGTGAAGGGCACACCGCCGATTGCCCCGACCGACAACTGTCTGCGCGTAAACCGAATTTCCCAACAGCAGCAATACTCCAAATGCGAGAACATTTGTTTTCATGCATGGCGCGTGGCACGCTCGGTTCCAACCGCGATTCTGATGGTTTTATTGAGGAAGCCTGGCCCGGCTTGCGTGACCGGGCAGCACGGGTGTGACTATTCCCGCGCGCCGCCGTACATGTGTTTAGGGTCGCGATTGTTGTCCTGGCACACGTACTCGTACATCTCTTCGCCTTGTTGCCAGCGGATGAGCCAGCCGCCGGTCCACGGCTTGGTGTACGCCCCCGGATCGTCTATGGTGGCTTCGTACTTGAGCGTATCGTAGTCGGTGCGTGTGAAGCGCTCCGTAAGATGCAGCGCTGCGGTGCTCGGAATACCTTCGCGGGTCAGCCAGAAGCGCTCGTTGAAACCGACCGTATCGATCACCAGCGCATCGCCCTCCCAGCGGCCCACGGAATGTCCGAAGTAACTCGGATCGAGGTCTTTGGGGTGCGCCCTGCCATCCATGTAAATCGGCCGCCAGGTATGCGGACCGCCGACTTCGATGATGTACATCAACTTTGCGTCGGGCACATCCACGAACTCAAAACCGTAGGGCGTATGAAACAAACGCGGTCCGCCGGAAGCCATACAGCGAATGTGCGGATCATCCTTGGTAGTGGTGGCCTGGCGGTAGTCGTACACGGCACGAGCCCAAGGCTGAAACGGGACTTCGCTGATTTTCAAGTTGGTGGGGAGATTCATGCGGGGGTTATCGAGGCCTTTGATATTAGTCGCCAGCGTGGCCCCGGCGTTCCCTTCCCAAACTCCCTTTTCACCGGGGAGCGGGCCCAGATTGACGCGGCCGTCGGGCCAGTGCGGAGTCGGCCGGGGCGGAGCCTTCGTCCGCGAGCGGTCCAGACGTCCACCGTTGAGGCCCGGGTTTGCTTCCGGATCCTGCGCCCGTGACGGCGTCGCCAGCCATGGCGCGAGAGTGGCGGCCGCCGCTATGCCAATGAAAAATCGCGGACTCACGGGTTGGTGGATTCGCTCGACCCAGCGCCCAGTTTCTTGCCCGTGGTGGCCATGGTGACGGAGCGCGCGTTGGCCTGCTTGCTGCCGTCTTTGGCCAGCGTGCCCTGCACGATGACCTCATCGCCCACCTTCATGGTGTTGCGCGTCCAGCCGCTGCGCTGGAGTCCTGCAGGAGGGCCCATCTCGAGCGCCCAATTGGTAATGTTTCCGCTCTCGTCAGTGACGTCCAGAAAGAAGTAGACGTGAGGGTTCATCCAGTCCACCTTCGTCACGATTCCCTTGAGTGAAACTGCCTTCTTACTGTCATATTCGGCGCTGAAAGAGTGGTGCGCCGCTGCCGGAATCACCACCAGGAGTGCACCAAAAGTTAACGTTAACCAACCAAGCGAGCGAGACCTCATGGTCACTTTCTCCTTAGAAATTGATTATACGTGATGCTGCTGGCAGGATGATGAAAAAGCCCGAACGACCGCTTGCTGACGGGTCTGTGAAAAAATCTTGCCTGCGGCGCAGCATTTTGAGGAACGACTCGACTGCCTTTACTCTCGATTTATGGAGAGCCCCGAGACAGGCAAGGCGCTGGTGGAAACGCTCGCGCTGGAGCGCGGTCAGATGCGTTGGGAGGCGATGGATCTGGAGTCGCTGATCGTAGCCGATCACCCGGCGCGGACGATTTGGGAACTGTGCGGACGCTTCGATCTGAGCCGGTTCGAAAAGGAGCAAACTAAGGAAGGCGAAGCCGGGCGGCGCGGGCGATCGAGCGGATGATGAGCCACGAGCCGGGATTGCGATGGTTGGCAGCGGGGCTAGAGATCAATCACCACACGCTGGGAGATTTCCGGGTAGGGAATCAGGAGGCGTTGGAGGAGCTGTTTGGGCAGTTTTTGGCGCTGTTAGATACGGCGGGACTGGTGGATCTGAGCACGCTGCTGCACGATGGGACGAAAATAAAGGCGGTAGCGGGGAAGGGCGGGCGGCGCGGGAAGCGCTCCATCGGGCCGAGAGCGCGCTGGCCAGTTGCGGAAGCTGGAAGCGGGGGCGGCGAGCGAGCGGGAGCAACTACGGGTGAGCGACAGTGAACCGGAAGCGCGCAAGATGAAGCAGCCCGACGGAGGCTGGGCGCCGAGTTATAACGTGCCGGTCACTACGGAAGCAAAATCACGAATGATTGTAGGGATCGGGGTAACGACGGCGGCCAACGATACCCAGGAGTTGTTGCCGGCGCTGGAGAAGGTGAAGCAAAACTGCGACGTGGTGCCGGAGAAGATCATTGCGGACAACGGATATGCGACGCGCGGCAACGTAGAGGCGACCAGCGCCCAAGCCATCGAGTTGATCGCACCGTGGAAACCGGACGCATCGCGGGAGGCGGGTGCTTGTAAACGCAATGGCATGGCGGCGGAGTTTGTGCCCTCGGCCTTTCACCCGCAACGCGGCGGAAAGAAGTTGACGTGCCCGGCCGGCAAGACGTTGGTGGTGATTCAGCAAAAGACGCACCACGGGGTATCGCGGAATGTGTTCCAAGCGCGGACGATGGACTGCGCGCGGTGCAGCTTCCGGAAACGATGTTGCGGGCCAGACGGGGGGCCGCGGCGAGTGGAGCGGGTAGTGGAGAGTAGAGCCATGAAGCAGTACCTGGCGCGCATGAAACGACCGGAAGTGCGGAAGCTCTACCGGCAAAAAGATGGACCCGTTTTTCGGTACGGGGCTTGGTCAAGGCGGGGATGGAGGCGCTGTGGGTAGCGCTGACCTACAACGTGGCGCAGTGGATGCGATTAAGGCCAGAAACAGCGATTTCAGCGCCGGCCGGTGCGTAACCGGGCCGGAGTTCCGGCGCGGACACAGCGATTGGCGCACCGCTGCAACTCCCTGCGCCAATTCCAATTTTCAAATAGGCCGATGTCCTTCGCCTGCCGTTACCATCGCTCGCGGCAGTGCCAAGCGTGATTCTTTCACAGACCCGTCAGGGAGCGGAGGCTACACTCCGCAACCCCGCCAGCCGCTCGCTCTCCTGCCACAGGCGTTTCGCTGCGTCATCGTCCTGCGCCTCCTTGGTCGGCGGCGTAACCTGGCACTTGTAAAAATATGCCCCGCTCACTACAGCGGGCACATCGGACGATGCCAGGTAGACGATCGTCTCGGCCCCCTGCTCGGGCGAGAGCGCAAATTTCTTGAAGAACCCGAACACATGCGCCCCGAATCCGTGGTTCTGATCGCCGATGCGCGTGGCCACAAAACCGGGATGCAGGCAGTTGGCGGTGACTCCGCTGCCGGCCAGGCGGCGAGCCAGTTCACGCGTGAACAGAATATTGCACAGCTTCGAGCGGCCATAAGCGCGAAAGCCGCTGTACTTCTTCTCCATTTGCAGGTCCGTAAAGTCGAGCTTGGCGCCCTTGTGGGCATGCGAAGACGTATTCACGATCCGCGCCGGTGCCGACGCCGTCAGCCGTTCGCACAACATTTGAGTCAGCACGAAGTAAGAAAGGTGATTGGTGGCGAAGGTCAGCTCCAGACCGTCTGCTGTAACCTGCCGCCGCTCGAACACGCTACCCGCGTTGTTGATGAGGACGTCGACACGCGGCTCCGTAGCGGCGAGCTCGAGTGCGACTTGTTTCATCTCTCCGATGAGCGACAGATCCCCATACAGCGCGCGGTGCGCCTGCTTGGGGGCTATCGTCCGCAGCCGCGCCAGCGCCGCGTCCCCACGGGTGTGGTCACGACCCACCAACACGATGCGCGCACCCATGCCCGCCAACTTCTCCGCCGCAGCCTGGCCGATGCCCGACGTGCCTCCCGTGATGACTACAGTCTTTCCATTCAAGTAGCGTCACTCCGACCCACCACTGGCGCCGGCCGGGTCATCTTAACCATCAGCTCCAGAAAAATCTCGCGCTCCCCAGGGCTCAATGCCTCGAGCATTGTGCGGCCCATGGCGAGTTGGCACTCCAGGCAGGATTGGTGAAGCTGCCGGCCCTTCTCGCTGAGTTCTACCAGAACAATGCGGCGGTCTCTGTCGGCTCGCCCCCGCTCCACCAGTCCCTTTGCCACCAGCTTGTCCACGGTGTGTGTGGCGGTACTCATCGGCACATTCAACATGCCGGCCAAGTCGCTCATAATAGCGTTGCCTTTATGTCCCAGGACCGCGACCAATCGGAACTCCGCCTGAGACAACTCGACTTCGGGCTGCGTGGAGCGTGGCGGTTGCCGCACCATCAGCCGCTCCGAGACCTCGTAAAAGCAGCCCACTAACTGCCGCAACTGCCGTGCCAGCGGCGGTGAAATCGCCGCGGAAGGAGGAGTCTCCGTTTCTTTCAACATGGAACACTTCAAGAATGGAACCGGTACGTTACTTGTGTCAAGACTTACGGATAAATTATTTCGGAAACCAAAATATTTCTGATTGCAACGTCTTCGCCCGCCGCTGTATAATCCCGTAATACCCTTCACAGTTGTGGAGACACCAAAAAACATTCCGAGGAGATTTCCAATGAAAGTCCTTACCGTGGCGGTGATTCTGTTAATGATGGCTACTTTCGCGTTCGCAGCGGACGTCGATGGCAAATGGAGCGGCACCATAGCAACCCCGAATGGCGATTTCCCGCAAGCGTTCACTTTTAAAGCCGATGGCGCTGCACTGAATGGCGCGATGGCGGGTCCCGATGGAAAAGATATTGCGATCAAGGACGGCAAAGTCGACGGCAGTAATATCTCATTCACCGTGACGCTCGATTTTGGCGGCATGTCGATTGTCCTGAGCTACAAGGGTGTCGTGGCGAAAGACCAGATCAAGTTCACCGGGGAAGCCATGGGCATGCCCTTCGACCTGGTCGTTAAAAAGAGCTCGTAAGTAGCTAAGTGGCACAGGCATCCCTGCCTGTGGTCTTGTCACTTCCGAGGTATGGTTGCCAAGATGCGGAACGCCGGGAACTTGTCCGTCCTGATTGCGTTGGCGTTTTTCGAGCCGGAATCCCGGCCGCGGCTCAGAACCAGCTGCCCGCCTATCGCGAATGAGCGATGGTAAAACCCAATTTCTCCGGCCTCTGGCAGTCGATCGGGACGGCCGACTCGGACTTGGAGGATCATTCCGCGCCGGCCATCGCCGATTTACCAACTCGGCGCGATCGGAGCCAGTCCGGCGGGGCAGGGGATTGCAGAGGGCGGCGATATTCCATAAGCCGGCAGCGGCGGAATAGAAGAAGCAGAATTTCGCTAACCGCCTGAAGCTCGAACCCGAAGTGAAGTGCTTCCGCGCGCCACTTGCCTGCCGTTTCCTTTTTAGATCGCGGCCTACGAATTGCGACTACCAATCGGGTCTTGAAAATGGGGAAAACCGGAGGAGGCCGCGGCGGACACATGGATGGGCATGTCCAAGGCACTGGGAGGGCGACAAGCTGGTTTGACCGCGCCGGGGCTTTTTCACAGCGATTTCCCTTGAGAATCAGTCTGCCGTTGTGCCGCCTTGACGTGAAAGATGCCGACGGCAAGGTAACGAGCGCCCCCAACTCGTAGCTGTGGGGCGGGGCCATGCCCCGCCCAGACTATCGGCCTCTTACGGCTTCACCGTCACCGGAACCGTGTGGTAGAACTGCGACGGTGCGATGTCCACCGCCAGCCCCAGGTTCGCGGGTTTTGCCAGGATCGCGTTAACGTTCCCCACCGCAACCGGTGTAAAGGTTACAGGGACACTGGCCGCACCGCCGCCAGTAATGGTTACCGATGGAGTGATCGTTCCCTTCGTCGAGTCGCTGGTGGAGAGACTAGCGGTCACGGTCAGTCCGGCGCGCAGCGACTGGCTAATCACGTAGTGATTGCTGCCGTCCAGCAGAGCCGTGTAGACGGCCCAGGTGCTATCGGCGCCTCCCGACACCGATTCGTTAGCGCCCGGAGCGCCCAGGCCGAGCGGTCCACTCAGTGCAACACCGGAATTCCCCAGCGTGAGCGAGCCATTGCGGTTCACGAACCCCGGAGCGCTGGCTGTGAAACTCACGGTCCCCGAGCTGCCGAGCGCTTGCAGGAAGAAGGTAGCGTTGGTCAAGCCGCCCGGTATGGTCACCGTGACAGAGGCCGTACCCGCAGCCGTCGGGTTGGCGGCCACCAGCAACAGACTGCTGTTGCTGGTGAGAGTCACCGTCAGGCCATTGGCCGGGGCCGGCGCGCCGAGCGCGATGGAGCCCTGGACCTGCAGATCCTTACCGACAGTGGCCGAATAGCTCAACGACATACCGGGCTGGTGAACGGTTACGTTTACCGACTGGTCGGCCGCCGGTGTGCTGAATCCAGCCGGCACGTCCGCGCTGATCGTGGCCGTACCTCCGGTGGTGCTGCTGGTATTCGGCTGGAATTGCGTTGTGGTGGTATTCGTGCCACCCGCAAGGGCAACCGGAGAAACCGTGATCGTACCGACGGTGCTGTCGGAACTGCTGATATTCGACGTGACCGTCAGTCCGCCGGCTACCGACTGCGGCGAGACCGGATTAAACCCGGAATCGAGCACCTCGGATTGGACCGTGATCGTCGAAGGCGTCGAAAGCGTGGTGGTCGTGAAGCTCGGATTTCCGAGCCCTCCCGGACCGTAGATGATGATGCCGGAAGGCGCCAGGGCCGCCGTCTTGGTGAGAGTGGTAAAGCCCGACGCTTGCGCCGTATAACTCACGCTGCCGCTGCTGGCACGCGACTGGATAAAGAAGGAGGGGCTCTTGCTGAATCCCGCCGTTATCGTTACCACGATGGAACTCTGACCAGCGCCCGACGCTGTCGTGGAAAAGAGCAGCTTGGTGGGATCGCTGCTCGTGATGGTAACTAAGGTGTCATTCGGCTCCACCCCCGTGATCAGGACCTGAGCTGAAGTTTGCAGGTTCTGTCCGATCGTGGCGTCGCTCTGAGAGATCAGCATCTGCGAACTGTTAACCGTCACGATCAGGGTGGTGCCCGTAGCCGGTGTGCTGAAGCCAACTGGTGTATCCACCGTCAGCATCGTTGTGCCGAGGTTGTTCGGGTCGGCGTTGAAGGTGAGGGGGACTCCATTAACCGTGTCCGTCGGACCGGTAACTCCAAAGGGCGATGAGAGTGAAGGCGTTCCCACGTTCGGGTTCGAATTCTCGATGGTCAGGGTGGCATTGTAGCCTGCGGCCACACTCTGAACGCCAATGGGGTTCATCGAGGAATCCAGTTGGTAGGACTGGAGCATCATGGGCGTAGACAGGCCCTGATTGGTCACCAGATTTCCACCGAGCAGGTTATTGACCACCAGCACAAAACCGGAAGGCGTCAGCGTCACCGTAGCCAAGCCGAAGGTATAACCTGGCGCGCTGGCGATGAGGCTCGCCGTACCGCTGCTGGCCACACCCTGGATGTAGATGCCGGCCGTCTGCGCGCCGGAAGCGAGTGGCACTGTGAGCGAGGGTACGCCGGGGTCGCCGATGCGTCCCGACACCAGGAATTTGGTGGGGTCGCTGCTGCTAATGGTCACGTTGAGAGTGCTCAGGTTCGACGGTGCCGAGAGGGTCACGGTCGCGCCCGTTTGCAGGTTTTGACCCACCGAGAGACTGCCTCCCAGCGGATTGGTCACCGCGATGGATGCGCAACCCGAGCAGACCGTGTTGGTCAAGGTGAAGGTGGCCGCCGGAACGTTCGGAACGGTGGTCTGCACTGTCGCCGACACGGTATACGTGCCCAGCGTCAGGTTGGCCAGGGTCACCGGCACCGTAGCAACACCCGAAGAATTGGTCGTGACCGTCGCCGTCGTCGGGCCTCCGAATAGCGCGCTGGCGCCATTGGACGCAGGCACCGCGGTAAACGTAACCGTTGCGCCGTTGATCAAGTTGCCGCCCGCATCCTTCACGGTCGCGGCCAGTTTGTTGGTAAACGCCGTGCCGGCTTGCGCGCTCTGCGGCGTGGTCCCCGTGTTCACCGTGATGCTGGCCGGCGGTCCGGGCGTGTTGGTCATCGCGAACGTCGTGCTCACGCCGCTGACCCCGTTGGCCGCCGCAGTCACTGTGTAGGTTGTGAGGCTCACGGTCCCATTGGCCGTGATGGCCGGGGAAGTCGCTAAGCCGCTCGCGTTGCTCGTGACGGTCGCCGTGCTGCCTCCCGTGGCGAACGTCAGGCTGGCGCCGGAGCTGGGAGCCGTGAAGGTTACGCTGGCTCCGTTAATCAGGTTGCCGGCCACATCCGTCACCTTGGCCACCAGCACATTAGCGAACGCCGCGTTGATCTGCGCGCTCTGCCCGCCGCCACTGACGGCCGTCATGGTCTTCGCCGGTCCCGGTGTGTTGGTCAGTGCGAAGGTGCTTGACAGGCTGTTGACGGTGGTCGCCGTCACTGAATAAGTCCCCAGGATCAGGTTGGGGGTGAATGCCGGCGCAGTCGCCACACCCGTTGCGGTGGTTGTCGCCTGCGCAGTGGTCCCGCCGCCGGTAAAGGTCCCGCTGGCTCCGTTGGCCGCGGGGACAACCGTGAATGTCACGGTGACTCCGGTCACCGGGTTGTTATTCGCGTCCGTCACTTTCACTGCAGGGGCATTCGTGAACGCTACGGTGAGCTGCGCGCTCTGCGGTGTGGTTCCGGCAACCGGCGCCATATTCGCCGCCGTTCCCGGCTTGTTGGTTAGAACGAAGGTGGCCGTCAAACCGTTGATGGTGGCGGTCACGTTGTAAGCCGTTGTAGACGCGAAAATGTTGGCTGTGAACGGAGCCGTCGCCGTACCGGTCGCGTCGGTGTTCACCGTGATCGTGCTCACGTTACCGGTGAAGAAGCCGCTGGGGATACCGCTGCCGCTTGGAGCCGTGAACACCACCGGCTGTCCAACCACCAGGTTGCCAAATCCATCCTTCACCACCGCCGCTAGCGGGGAGAAAGCCGATCCGGCGAAAACCGTCTGCGGCGTGCTGGCAGCGGCCGGCGTAATGGTAGCCGCCGCACCCGCTGTATTGGTGATGGCGAAAGTGGCCGAGGAAGCCGAGCCGCTGGTCGCCGTCACATTATAGGTTCCCGTGGTGCTATTGGCGGTGAACGCCGTAGCCGTCGTCGCCACACCCGAAGCGTTGGTCGTCGCAGACGTGGAGGCGGTGGCGCCGAATTTACCGCTGGCTCCGCCGGCCGGGGCCGTGAACGTTACGCTCACGCCGCTAACCAGGTTGCCAAAGGCATCCTTCACGGTGGCCTGGAGCGCCGCCCCCAGCACGGAATTCACGGCGACATTCTGCGGTGTTCCGGCGGTGGCGGTGATGGCAGCCGCCGTGCCGGCATTATTGGTCAGGGCAAAGCTGGCCGTTACAGTCGGAGCGACATCCACCGTCATCACTACCGTGTAGGATCCCGCTGTCGTATTGGCGGTGAATGTGGGCGCTTGCACCACGCCGCTGGCACTGCTGGACGTATGCGCGACGGTTCCACCGCCGGCAAAGGTCCCGCTGGCGCCGTTCGCATTCGGCACCGCGGTGAACGTCACCGCATAACCCGCTGCCAGGTTGCCGCCCGCATCTTTAAGCGTGGCTTGCATCGCGGCCGCAAACGGCACGTTCACGGTTGCGCTCTGCGGTGTTCCCACCAGGGAGCCCGGTGCTCCAGCCGGCGGTCCGGACTGGTTGGTCAGCGAGAAGCTGGCGGTAGAAGCCAGGCCGCTGACGCTGGCGGTCACTGCAAAGGCGCCCAGTTTTCCGTTAGCCGTGAATGCCGGCGCAGTCGCCAGGCCGTTGGCGTCGGTGGTCGCCGTGGCTACATTGGAGCCGCCAACAAAGGTCCCGCTGGGCACTGTCGTGCCGGCCGGAGCGGTAAACGTAACCACTACGCCGCTCAGCAAGTCGCCACCCGCATCTTTCACCGTGGCGGTCATGAGAGCCGGGAACTGCGTGGTGTTCGGCGTGGCCTGCGGAGTTCCGCCGGTGGCCGTGATCGAAGACGGCGGACCCGCCAGATTGGTCAGAGTAAAGTTCGCGGAGGTTGCCCCGCCGGTGCTCGCTACCACCGTGTACGGCCCGCCCTTATTCGCATTCGCGGTGAGGACAGGGGAAGTCGCCACGCCAGTCGCGTTGGTGGTCGCGGTGGTCGTGGTGACGGTAACGCTAGGTCCGCTGCTCGCAGGAGCCGTGAACGTGACGATAGCTCCGGCGCCCACCGGATTGCCGCCGCCATCCTTCACCGTGGCCACCAGCGCCACAAAGTTCGCATTGATCGCGACACTCTGCGGATTGCCGCCGGTTGCTACGATCTGAGCCGGCACTCCGGGAGTGTTGGTCAGGGAGAAACTGGTCGACAGGCTGTTGATGGTGGCCGTAACCGAGTAGGCTCCCAAAGTGAAGTTGGCCGTGAACGCCGGCATGATTGCGGTGCCGGTGGCATCGGTGATGGCGGTGGCCGAAGTCGCCGCGCCGGCGAATGTGCCGCTGGCTCCGGAGCTTGGAGCCGTAAACGTAACGGTCTGATTGCTTAGCAGGTTGCCGCCGATATCTTTCACCACTACTTTAGGCAGCGTGGCCGGTGCCAGGCCCGCCTGCACGGTGGACGATCCCGCAGTTCCCGTGATGGTGCTCGGGGCTCCCTGGGTATTGGTCAGGGCGAAGCTGGCCGGAGTAGACGCCCCGGTTACCGTGGCATTCACGGTAAAGGAGCCGGTAATCAGGTTGGCGGTGAATGTCGGCGCGCTGGCCACACCATTCACGGTGGTGGCCGTCGCGCTAGCCGAGCTGCCGAATTTTCCGCTGGCGCCGTTGGAGGCAGGCACCGCGGTAAACGTCACCGTCGCCCCGTTCACGAGGTTGCCGCCCACGTCTTTCACCGTGGCTTGCAACGTCGAGAATGCGGTGTTGATCTGAACGCTCTGCGCGGCTGCGCCGGCTGACGTGATGGAGGCCGGCGTTCCCGGATTGTTGGTCAGGGAGAAACTGGCCGTTGGACCGCCGGCAAAAGTCGCCGTCACCGTAAAGGCTCCGGCGATCGTGTTGGCGGTGAGCGCAGGTGCGGTGGCCACGCCGGAAGTATTTGTGTTCACCGTTGCGGTGGCTACCCCACCGGTAAAGGTCCCGCTAGCGACGCTGCCGCTCGGGGCGGTGAAGGTCACGGGAACTCCGCTCGCCAGGTTGCCGCCCGCATCCTTGACGGTGGCCTGCAGCGTAGTAACAAAAGCCGTGCTGATGGCGATGCTCTGTCCGGAACCGGCCGTGGCCGCGATCTGGGTCGGCGGGCCGGCCAGGTTGGTCATGGAGAAGCTGGCCGTCAGCGTGGTATTGCTGTTGACGGTGACCGTCACGGTATAGGGAGTACCGGATGGCGACACCGTTCCATTGGCCGTGAATGCCGGCGAAGTGGCCACACCGGTTGCATCGGAAGTGGCGGTGGCGGAGGTCCCGCCGCCGGCAAAGGTGCCGCTGGGGGCGCCGGCAGTGGTCGGAGCCGAGAACGTCACCAGCACACCGGCGATCGGGTTACCGCCTACATCTTTCACAAGGGCCTTCAGCGGATTCAAGAAGGCGGTCAGGATCTTGCTGCTCTGGCCGCCGCCGCTGCTGGCGGTAATCGTCTTGGGCGGTCCGGAGAGATTGGTCAGCGAGTAGTTGGCGGTCACGCCATTAACTGAAGCCGTCACCGTATAAGGTCCGCCCGCGGTTGCATTGGCCGTCAGGGTTACGGTCGCCAAACCGGCCGCGTTGGTGGTGGCCGAGGTGCTGGCCACGGTAACTCCGGGTGCACCGGCAGTGGCCGGCGCGGTGAACGTCACACTGACACCGCTCACCGCGTTTCCAAGAGAGTCTTTCACGGTCGCGGTCAACGCCGTAAAGGCCGTGTTGATGGCTACGCTCTGCGGCGTCCCGCCCTGCGTGATCGACGCGGGCGGTCCTGCCGTTACCGTTACATTGGTGCTGGCGGACGCATATCCCGTGGCGGACACACTAATGCTGGTGGTACCGGGGGCAAGCCCCGTGACCGTCGGCTGGGTGGCGGGGGTGGTTGCTCCGGCGGCAATGAATACACTCGCCGTTACGGTAGCCTTGGCCGGTACACTGCTGGTCAGGCTCACCGTCACGCCGGCCGCGGGCGCGGGGTTCTGCAGGCTGATGTTCATCGTAACCGGCGGCTGGCCCGCTTGTGCGGTCAGGCTGGTGGGTACATTGATCAACGGCGCCGTGACCACAGTGACGGACGCACCAACACTGCTGTAACCGGGGATGACACCGCGGACCGTGGTGGTGCCCACTTTCACACCGGTGATGGAGAAGGGAGCCGTGGAGACGCCGGCGGCGATCGGAACGGAACTAGGTACGGTCACGATGCCGGTGGGGTTGGAACTTAGCCCGATGCTCGTGGTGGAGGGCGACGGTACATTCAAGGTTACGTGCGCGGTGATTTGGCCGCTGACGCCCACGCTCGGAAAGTCCAGCGTAACGGTAGCAGCCGGGACAACCACATTCACTGTTGCCGTGCCGGACGTGAAACCGGAAGCCGTTCCGGTAATGGTGGTGGTGCCGGCTGCCACCGGGGTAACCGCGACGGTTGCGGAAGTGCCGTTAACCGGAATGGTCACGCTGGCAGGCACCGTGGCGGCGCTCTTGTTGCTGCTCGCCAAAGTTACGACCTGCCCACTCGCTCCGGCCGGGCTGGCCAGATTCACGGTCAGGGTACCGTTGCCGGTGGTAGTGCCGATAGTCAGCGGACTGGGCGTGAGGGTGATGACTTTCAGTCCGGTTACCGTGATAGTAACTGTCGCGGGCGGGTTACTGGTAGTCAGGCTGTCGCTGACGATTAACTGCACTACAAAGGTGCCGGCCACATCGGCCACGAACGTCGGCGCAATGGTATTCGCTCCAGAGAGAGTGGCCGTGCTGCCGGTGGGCCGGCTGGTGAACGACCAGGAATAGCTCAGGGTATCGACATCGGCATCGAAGGAGCCGCCGCCGTTGAGCAGCACATTGGCCCCCTGCAGAACGCTCTGGTTGGTTCCCGCGTTGGCCACCGGCGGCGTATCGATGGCGATCGTGACGGTAGCGGGCGTGCTCGCTAAAGTGCCATTGTTTACAATAAGTTGAGCGATATAGGTGCCAGGCAGATCGGCTACAAAGGTCGGCTTGACAAGGTTGCTCGACAATACTGCGGTACTGCCGGTGGGCTTGGTGGTGAGGGTCCAGGCGTAGGTGAGCGGCAGATTCTGTGGGTCGGAGCTGGCCGATCCGTCGAGGCTGACGGTGGACCCGGGAATCAGTTTCTGGGGAAGGCCCGCATTGGCCGTCGGCTTCTGTATGATACTGCCGGTGGTAATCGTGACGGTCGAGGCGCTGCTATTGAAGGTGCCGTCGTTGACTATTAGTTGTGCGGTGTAAGTGCCGGCCACATCGGCTTTGAAAGTCGGGTTGACTATGTTAGTGCCGCTTAGCACCGCGGTACTGCCAGTCGGGCGCGCAATCAGGCTCCAGAGGTAAGTAAGGGATTCTCCATCCACGTCGGTCGACTTAGAGCCATCCAACTGCACCGTTGATCCGACACTGATATTACTTTGGTTCGCGCCGGCATCGGCAACGGGCGGGGAATTCTGAGATATGGTTACGGTGGACGGACTGCTGTTTTCGCTCCCGTCGTTGACGACCAGCTGCACCTGGTATTGACCAGGTTTGTCGGCGGTGAATGTGGGCGCCACGGTGTTGGCGCCGCTAAGTACCGCGGAGCTACCCGTGGGAATAGAAGTGAACGTCCACGCGTAAGTAAGTGGGTCGCCGTCCGCGTCCGTCGACTTACTTCCATCTAAAGTTACCAGGGCATTCAAAGCGACGCTTTGGTTCGGCCCCGCATTGGCAACCGGAGCGGTAGTGGTGCTCACGGTGGTGCTCGCGCTGCCGGTGGCCGTGCCGTTACTGACCGTCAACTGGATGACATAGGTGCCCGGAGCGTCCATGAAGAACGTGGGCGTGGGGCTGTTGGGATTAGTCAGGGTAGTGCTGCTGGAGGGGGGCAATGCGGTGAAAATCCAGCTATAACCCAGGGTGCCGATGCCGCTCGGGTTGCTCGAGTTGGTGCCGTCCAATGTGACGGTGCTGCCCACAGCGGCCGTCTGATTCGGCCCGGCGTTGGCGATCGGAGCAACGGAGCCTCCGTTGGTCTGGAAGGTCCAGTGCAGATCCGTAAGCTTGAATTGCACCGTGCGGTCGACGTTAATGGTAAACGTATTTTTGGCGGTCACCTGGCCATTGGCGGGAACGGCGCCGAAATTCAAGACGTTCTTGCCGGGGACCAGTACGATGTTCGGCACCGTAACGGACAGGGTGGCGGTGGCGGACGTCAACGCCGGGCCGCCCGTGTTGAGTATGTCAGCCTGATAGACATACTGCCACTGCGTCACCGAAACCCGCGCAGAATTTCTGATTACGTAGTTAGTGATCGACAGCTGCTGGGCGAAGCTCGACGTCGCCATCACCGCAGCTAGTAGAACCCAAAAGGCGACCCGAGCCGCCGAATACGCACGCCGCATAAGGACCCTCACTAGACCGTTAAACTCGCCCGAAACCTGAAGTTGCTAGACCGCGCGCCGCGACCGGGATCGCTTGACCCACCAGCCGGCGCCAATGATAAGACCCACTCCACCAAGCCCGAAGCTACCCGGTTCCGGAACTGCGGTATTGTCGGCTGGTGCTGTAAAACCTGAAGTGACTGTGCCTACGAAATTGCCTTGGTCATCGAATTGATTTACCGAATAAGATTGCGCACCCGCCGGCACCGTTCCAAAGTAAACGACGTCTGCAGTAAAGGCACCCGACACAGACGGGCCGTTGGTGGTCGCATAAGCGCTGAAATCTCCGGTCGCGCCCGGTGGATTGTCAGGCTGGAACAGGGTGAGCATGAAGCCGGAAGGCGCCTGTGCATTCGACAGCGTGCCATACAGGGTGGGGTCGAACTCAATGTCGAGTTCCTGATTCGCCAGGAATGTAAAATTGGACAACAGATAAGTAACCTGCAGCATTGAGGACCCCGGCGGCGCATCTTGGGGAGGCGCATACGGCAGGATGCTGAAGTCATAACTGACCGTTCCAGCAGTCAGATTTACCGCTATTAAGCCGGCCCACAACGCCAATAAAAGTATTTTCCGCATAATGGCATCTCTTACACTCGTTTTGACTGGCACCAGGGACTAACCCAATCGCGATCGTGCGGATAGGATCAGCCCCTGGAGTCCTTACTCAAATTAGTCAAACTCCTACTGCTAGCGTTTGGCGGTCTCCGCCGTCTTCGCCGCTACGCGGCCGAGCTCTTCCGTCACAATGTTCTTCAGAGTGTCATAGGCGACATTTCCTTCGAGATAGCGCCCATTGATGAAAAAGCCCGGGGTGCCGGGGATCGCCAGGGTTTGAGACTCATCGAAATTAGCCTTAACCGCGGCGGCAGTAGCACCCGAATCCAAGCACTTATCAAACGCTTCGCCATCGAGCTTGAGCGTGCGGGCGCTCTCCTTCAACTGGCTAACATCTAGTTTGCGGGTCGAGAACAACAGGTCGTGATACTCCCAAAACTTGCCTTGCTCCATGGCGCAATGAGCCGCTTCGGCGGCCTTCTGGGCGTGGGAGTGCATCGGTAGGGGAAGATCCTTATACGCGAACGCCAGCTTGCCTTGGAATTCCTGCTGTAACTTCGCCAGCTTGGGCTCGATCTGCTGGCAGTAAGGGCATTCGAAATCGGCAAACTCAATGACGGTCACCGGGGCGTCTTTCGGCCCACGGACGGGAACACCCTTCAGGGACACCTGGCCGCGCGGGGCCGTCAACTGAACCTCAACCTTGGCTGCGGCCTTGATGCTCTGCAGGAAAGCGGCCTTGGCTTTGGCCATACGCTTCTGGCGGATAAACTCCTTGATCTTGTCCTTGGCGGTGTCGAACGGTTCCTGCGTATCGAGACCTTCGTAATACACGCGCAGGGCATCGTCCGAGAACTCAGGGGCGTCTACGGTTGAGTGACGCTTGAGTAACTCCTCGACCGTGACATTCTCCTTCTTCGCTGCGTTTTCCAGTATGATTTCGTCGACATACTGGTCGAGTACTTTGCGTTCCGCCTCATAATATGCATTGCGGGCTTGAAATAGATTGGCGGAATATTTTTGCTCGAGATCGGCCTGCGTCAGCTTCACGCCGTCAATCACGACTACTACGCTGTTACCGGCTGGAGCGGGGTTAGCTTCCGCCGCATAAGCGGCGGAAAAGAGCGTCGAAGTGAACACTCCCGCTGCCAACAAATTCTTCAAAACGATCTTCATCAAATGCCCTCCGTTTAAGACTTATTTATGATCGACTACTATCACAACTGACCCGGGTAACAGCCGCATCTCCCGGTTCTAAGTTTGCGGGTGACATTGCTACATCCGGCAATGTCCCGAAACCTAGTTGAGCAAAAATAGGGATGTCAAATCCTCCATTGCGAACACTAGCACCCGCTTCGTTAAACGGTCAATTCTTCGATTGGCATAGCCAAAAGGATTAGAAGTAGCCGTTTTGAGTAGTATGTTGATTTCCCCAAACTACTGAAACCATTTGCTGAGTTACTGCGCATGAATCCTCCCCACAAGATCAAAAAAGGTAGAAATCCGACCCTTTCCGGCTGGTACAGTCCCGGCGATTCGGTACGTTGCACTAATTGGCAAGCCGCCCAGGCCGGACTTGCGAGTCAGGTGAATTCGGTTCACGGAGCTCATCTGGGGGCGCTTGCCGGCGCGCCTTTCCGAATTCTGAAATGCGCAGCTTACGATTCGGCGATTCATATCCAAACCCTACACCTCCTTAGGGTTTGCTGCCAGCGAATAGCCGCGAATTTGTACCGGTACAGGCCCAAAACTTGTTCGCCGTTTCACGATTGCGGAGTAGCCGCTGATTAGGTTTCAATGTGAAAGTGACCTGCGATATGTCAGCCACTTATTCATCAAACAAATGTTGGAACTAATCCGGCTGACTAATGATGGCTTAGTCTAATCGAAATGCCAGGAATGTGAGACCAACTAGTTTGCAATTTCTGGCCGACAAGCATGCCGACCAATGGACTCCTGTTGATGAGCATGCAAGCTATGGCGAACGCGAAGGGCCTCGGGCGGAGAATCACTGGAATCGTACCAGTGGTACTCCCGGCGCCGGCGGCAGCCTTCTGGATGATGCGGAGATTAATATGCGACTCTTAAACCCACCATCACAAGAAAGGAATAGCAAAAGAGCCACCATGGGGTTGCTCTGCGCAGTGATGGCGTCGGGCTTTGCTCTGGCTCCCCAGGCCAAGGCGAGTTTCATGAATTACTACGATTTTAATAACTTCACCCAGACCTCGACATCCGACGGGTTCGCCTTTACCGGTGATGGAGGGCTTACGGTCGAGGTCGTGGGTGGAAACGACGGCAGCGGCCTTCCCGGGACGACAACGGTAACAATCAATGCCCCTGTCTCGGGAGCGGTGCAATTCAGTTACCTATATAACTCTCTGGATTCGCCGACATTCGACACCTCCGGATATCTACTCAACGGCGTGTATACCCAGTTTGCCGACACGGGTGGGGAAACCGGAACGATGACTCTTTCAGTAAATTCGGGCGATTCGTTTGGCTTCGAAGTCTGGACCGCGGATAACACGGGCGAGCCCGGCCTTCTGACGGTTTCGAACTTCAGTGCGCCTGAAGGCGCGGCCTCCAGCGGCGTTCCGGAGCCGGGCACTCTGTCGCTGGCGGTGCTCGGGGCAGCGGTTGTGGCTGCCTACATCCGGATCAAGCGCGGTGGTACGGAAAACGAGGAGAACGCATGAAGAAGGCGCTTTTGGCCGTATTGGGTGTCAGTCTGTCCGCGAGCTTGTCGGCACAGACGCAAACCCACTACGGGGCCGCCCAGAACATCACCGGACAACTGGTGCTCTCCGGGACGGTGAATCTGATGCAACTGGCGCAGGCTGCCCAGGTTATGGGGGGAATCACGGAGCGGAGTTTGGGCGCCTCCGAAACTGGCCCCCAGACACCGCCCGCACCACTGCGCCCGCCGATCGGGTGGCACTCCGGACCTTTAGGGTCGCAAACCCCGTCGGGCCAAGGCTCGGTGCCGATGCAGAGTTTGGCGATAAGTCCCACTAATACTTTCGGGCTGATGGGGCTTACGCACTACGATCAGCGCAATGCGAATGGCGGCAACCAGTTCAGTGTGGAACCGCCCAACCCCAGTATTGCTACCGGCAACGGCATGGTCCTGGAAGGGGTAAACAACGCCGTGCAGGTTTACTCCACATCCGGAACTCCCCTGCTTCCGGCCGTGCTCTCGTCCAACCAGGTTTTCGGCGTGCTGCCGGCGATTAACCGTACCACCGGCGTCAATGGGGTCTTTCCGACCGACATGCGGGTGTTCTTCGATTCGACCATCAACCGTTTCTTCGTCATCCAGCGGGCGCAGGACTATGCCTCCAACGGCAACGCCATGTCTTCGTCCCACCTTTATATAGCGGTCAGCCAGACCAACGATCCCACCGGCACTTACAACATTTACATCATGGACACCACCAATGCGACCCACTCCGGGTGTCCTTGCTTCGCCGACTTTCCCCAGATCGGGGCTGACCAGTACGGGTTTTATATCAGCTCGAACGAGTTCACTACCACTTTCAGCAGTTTCGTCGATGCGCAGATCTTCGCCATTTCTAAGGCGTCCTTTGCCTCGGGGGCGGCGACGCCGACCATGGCCCGCTACATTATGTCGGACGTTTCCGGTTACGAATTTGCGATCCAGCCCGTCACCACGCCGCCCGGCGGTGCCTACTTCGTGGCCAGCGGCGGTTTGGAGTATTTCGTGAGCACTAACTCGTCGTCCTCGGTCGATAGCAGTTTGGCGGTCTGGGCGATGGCCAACACGTCCTCCCTGGCGACCGCCAGCCCGGCCCTGACGCTGACCCGCATCAATACACCGATTCTCACGCATACCTTCCCTGGAGTCGCCACGGAAAAGCCCGGTCCTCTGGCATATGGATCGACCTTAACTCCCCCGGGCCTGGTGGCAAACCTGGATGGGGGGGACAGCCGCGTTTTATCGGCTTTCTATTCCGGAGGCCGGATCTATACAACCTTTTCGTCGGAGTTGGCCGACGAGCTTGGTAATAATGTGGTAGGCGGCGCCTATGTGATTTTGTCTCCCACTTACCGTAATAACGTTCTGGCCGCGCCGGTTCTGCGCCAGGGTTATCTGCTGGTCCAGAAGAATCACTTACTCCGTCCGGCGATTGGAGTAACCGCGCAAGGTCGTGGCGCGATCGCTATGACGCTTGTGGGGCCGGACTACTACCCCAGCGCCGCCTACCTGCCGATTGACACTTACTCGACAGGAGCAACCGTCCAAGTGGCTGCCGCCGGCACCGGACCGGAGGACGGATTTAGCGGATACCCCAATCAAGGCTTCCCACAGACCGGCATCGCCCGTTGGGGCGACTACTCGTCGGCGGCGGTCAGCGCCGACGGCTCGATCTGGATGACGACTGAGTTTATTCCGACCGCACCCCGGACGCAATTGGCCAACTGGGGTACGTTCATAGCGCAGTACATACCGTGAGGGTATCCATGCACCCAATGGAAAACGCAAGGCTCAAACACACCGCAGCGCGGCCAAATGGAAACGGAGTCGTAAGGGAAGTCGCCGTCGTGGCAGAAGCAGGAATGGTTCTTTTGGACCTGTCCCTGAAGCCCATCGCATTCGACTCGGGCGCGGCCGCCATACTTTGCGATCCGCAAGAACGCAACCCGGATGCGGCGGCGTTCAGTCTTCCCCAAGAAGTGTTGGAAACCATCCGCAACCGCAATCCCAACGAGCTCTCGTCGGTGAAAACGCATTTCCGGCTGGGTAAGCGCGAATATTCCTGCCGCGCCTATCTGCTCGAATCGCAAATCGGCACTTTCACGTTGCCGATCCTGGCGCTACACCTGGAACGTGACTCGTCTTATAACGACGCGATGAACGAAGTGGTCGCCGCCTATCACCTGACCAGCCGCGAACAGGAAGCGCTGCGCGGCATTTCGATCGGGCTCACTAGCAAGGAGCTGGCCGAGCGGATGAACATCAGCCCCAACACGGTAAAGGCTTTCTTGCGACTCATCATGATCAAGATGGGCGTAACTACGCGCGCCGGAATCGTGGCCAAACTGCTGGAACACAACAACAACGGCAGCCGGTAGCATTCTGTGGCGCAGGCACTCCTGCCTGCCGGGTCGAGACTCATCTCGACCCTGTTTTCAAACGTCGGCAGGAGTGCCGACGCGGCAGCCTGAGAGGCCGCGCCACGATTGCTTCGACACGAATGTGCTCTGGTGCGCCGTTGGTTAGAATGCCTAAGGGAGCTTCACCATGACGCACAGAAGATTCATGCTTTCCTTGGTATTTGTGTTGGCAGTTGCGGCCACATTGTTTGCCGCCGATGTCACGGGCACCTGGACCGCATCCTTCGACACTCAGGTGGGCGTCCAGAACTATACCTACACCTTCAAAGTCGACGGTGCGAAACTTACAGGCACGGCCAAATCGCAGAATGGCGAGACCCAAATTCAGGAAGGTTCCGTGAAAGGCGACGACATCTCGTTCGTCGAGAATCTCAACTTCCAAGGCATGGAGTTGCGGATCGAGTATAAAGGTAAGCTGTCGGGCGATGAAATCAAGTTCACCCGCAAAGTGGCGGATGTGGCAACCGAGGAGTTAGTAGCGAAACGCGCGAAATAGCTTCACCGCCCGCGCTCAGTGAATGGTCCGCGTCTTGCGGTTCATGTAATCCATCAGCAGATACTGCCCAAGTGTAAACGGAGTGGTGAAGTAGGCTTTGCCGCGGCAGATTTCGGTCACCTTCTGCACGAAGTTCACCAGGCCGTAGTCGCTGGCCAGCATGAACGTATTAATCAGGATGCCCTGCTTCTTGCAGCGATTCACTTCTTCCAGCGTGCGGCTGATGACCAGAGGATCGAGGCCGAAGGCGTTCTTGTACATGCGCCCGTCCTCCAGCGTCAGGCAGCTCGGCTTGCCGTCGGTGATCATGATGATCTGGCGCATGTCCTTCTTCTCCTGGTTGAGAAGCCGTTGCGCCAGGATCAGGCCGTCGCGCGTGTTGGTGTAATAGGGGCCCACCTGGACGCGCGCCAGTTGGCTGAGCGCCAGTTCCTCGGCGGTGTCGTGGAACAGCACGCAGCGTAAGCTGTCGCCCGGATACTGCGTACGGATCAGGTGCGCCAGCGCCAGCGCCACCTTCTTGGCGGGAGTAAACCGGTCCTCGCCGTAAAGGATCATGCTGTGGCTGCAATCCAGCATCAGCACTGTGGCGCAGGAGCTCTGATACTCGCACTGGTGCACGTGCAGGTCCGAGTATTCCATGTTGAGCGGCACCTTCGCGCCTTCCCGCCGGATCGCGGAGAAGAGCGTCTCGCTCACATCCAGGTTGAGCGTGTCGCCGAATTCATAGCTGCTTCGAGGAACCCGACGCTTCGATGCCGGTGGCCAGGTCGCGCGTGTCGTGCCGGCCGAAGCTGGATTTGCCGAGCGATCCCAGCAGGTCTTTCAGAGTCTTGAAACCGAGGAAGTCCAGCGACTTGTCGGTCACTTCGAACTTCACCTTGGAATCTTTGCCGCTGCCCACACCGGGCGCCGATGCCTGCTGGTCGCTGGGTTCTTCGATGGTGATCTGGCCTTCGTCCACCATCTTTTGAATCAGGTTCTCCAGAAGCTTGTCCATCTGCTCGGGGGACATGTTCTGGAGCTGCTCCATCATTTCCTGCAGGTTCTCGTCGTTAAAAAGCTTGCCCTGCTCGAGGGCCTGTTGGATGGCTTTCTTGAGGTCTTCCAGCGTGTGCTCGTTCCACTCGCTGAAAGGCATGTACTGGGTGCTGAAACCGCTTTCCAGGAGGAAATCCGAAAGTGCCTGCAACAGATCCTCGGCCCCAATGCCGAGGTCTTCACCGGTGTACTTGGAATAGCGGATCCACTTCATGCGAGCCTCAGTTGTATTGCCGCCGGAAATTGGGGCGTTCGCCTCGTCCGCCGCCGCCTTCTTCCCGGGATTCGCGGCGCTTCTCTTCGGCCGCGAAACCGCGCTCTTCGTTGCGGCTGATGCGGCGGTGGGCATGCAAGCCCTCCAGGATGAATTCGGCCGCCGATGCGCGCACCGGATCCGGCTCGTTGGCGGTAACGCCCAGGGCTTTGGTCTTCTCCATCAGCCCCTGAATTCCGGCGAGCTGTTTCACCAGCGTGGCCGAATCCACGTTCTCATCCAGCTTCAACGAACCGCCCAGATCGAACCATTGAATGACCTGGGACATGTTGGCGTTCTCGAAATACTGGTCGTAGATCTTGCCCACCGCGGAACGGATCAGCTCGCGCGCCACCGTGTCGCCGCCCTTCAGCTCGCCTTCATATTCCAGCTCCAGCTTGCCGGTGATGGCCGGCAGAGCGGAGTACAGATCCACGATGCGCGGCACGGCCACTTCCTCTTTCACCCGCAGGGCCCGCCGCTCGGCATTCGAAACCACGTTCTCGAGCACCGAGATGGGCAGGCGCTGGGAGACACCCGAGCGCTTGTCGACGCGTTTGTCCTCGCGCGCCAGGAAGGCCAACTGCTCCACCACCTGCCGCATGTAATCCGGCGTGCGCGTCTCGACAGGAGACTCGCGGTTGAGCCACGCCTCCTGCTCCGTGATGGCGATGGCCTGATCCAGCGTGGCCGGGTAATGCGTGCGGATCTCGCTGCCGATGCGGTCTTTGAGCGGCGTGATGATTTTTCCGCGCGCCGTATAGTCCTCGGGGTTGGCGGTGAAAACCAGCATCAGGTCGAGCGGCAGGCGGACCGGATAGCCCTTAATCTGCACGTCGCCTTCCTGCATGATGTTGAAAAGTCCAACCTGGATCTTCCCGGCCAGGTCGGGCAGTTCATTGATGGCGAAAATTCCGCGGTTGGCTCGCGGCAGCAGGCCATAGTGAACCGTGAGCTCGTCGGAAATATCCTGACCGCGCCGCGCCGCTTTGATCGGATCGATATCGCCAATCATGTCGGCGATGGTGACGTCCGGCGTGGCCAGCTTTTCCACGTATCGTTGCTCGCGGGCCAGCCAGGCGATGGGCGTCTCGTCTCCCTGCACCGCAATCAGGTTGTGGCAGCGCCGGCAGATCGGCTTGTACGGGCTGTCGTGGATCTCGCAGCCTTCCACGAACGGCGTCATCTCGTCCAGCATGGCGGTGAGCATGCGGATCAGCCTGGTTTTTGCCTGGCCCCGAAGGCCCAGCAGAATGAAATTGTGGCGCGACAGAATGGCGTTCACCATTTGCGGCACCACGGTATCGTCGTACCCCACAATTCCGGGAAATAAGCGTTTCACCGCGCTGGATTCGGCAGATGAGATTATTGCGGAGTTCGTCTTTGACGGAACGGCTGCCCAGTTTGGCTTCGGAATAGGAACTCTGGCGAAGCGCGCCCAAGGTGCGGGGTAATTCTAGAGTGGCTTTCGACAAGTAGATCCCCCCTTGCCGCGATTGTACCAGACCCGGCGGCTGAAGACCCATCGCATCCGATACAATTGTCCTGTGGAGACTCAGTCACCGACTCAGGCCCAGCGCTTCTACGGCCGCTACACAGAAGTCACGCGCGATGTGCACCGCGGCTTCATCGCCGAGTGGACCGTCACCATCGTCCTGCTATTGTTTGGGACGACCACGCTGGTGCAGGCATTCGTCATCCCCAGCGCTTCCATGGAAGATTCCCTGCTGATCGGCGACCACGTCCTGGTGGATAAGCTCACCTATTCGCCGGATGGTCCGGTGTCCAAGCATTTGTTGCCGTATCGCGACGTGCGCCGCGGCGACATTATCGTCTTCCGCTATCCGCTCGACATCCGTGAGGACTACGTGAAGCGCGCCATCGGCGTCCCCGGCGACCACATTAAAGTGGTCAACAAACAACTCATCCTGAACGGCAAGCCGATGAACGAGCCGTACGTGGTGCACAAGACCGGCTACACCGATAGTTATCGCGACAATTTCCCGTCCCCTCCGAATTCGCCGCTTCCCCCCAGCGCCATCGACATGCTCGAACACCATGTCGTCGACGGAGAAGTGGTGGTGCCGCCGGGGTTCCTGTTTGCCATGGGCGACAACCGCGACAATTCCTCCGATAGCCGGTATTGGGGCTTCGTGCCGCGCGAGAACATCGTGGGCACCCCCTTGATCATTTATTGGTCGTTTGAAGCGCCCACCGAGGATTTAACCAATCCGAATATCGGGATCGACCACATCGTCGACGTCGTGGCCCACTTCTTCACCAAGACCCGCTGGAAACGAACTTTTAATTTGATCCACGGGTACCCGCTGCAATAAGCCGGCCGAGTCTTCATCTACACCAGGAGGGAGGGTAGTATGAAGAAGACGACGCTACGGCTGTGCTCGTTGCTAGGTGCAACCTTGTTAGCAGCACCGCTTGTACAAGCGCAGGCATTGATTATTCCTCAAATTGTAGATGGCGGGGCTTGGCTGTCCACCGTCGCCGTTACCAACATCACCGGGAACCAGGTTATCGCCAGCCTGGCGTTTTTCCAGGATACGAGCGGGGGCAACACTTCGAGCTGGAACCTCGCACTCCAGGAGGGCTCAGCGCAGGGTTTAGTCCTTCCGCCGGGGAGTACGGTGTTTTTACACACTTTTGGCAATGCTCCTAACGCAACCGTCGGCTGGGGACAATTGACAGAGCTGGGCAGTTCCGGATCCCTTGCGGCCTATGTCATCTTTACGGCACGTGGCGCGTCCCTTCAGAACGGTACCGCTCCGGCCTCCGCTGCTGTCAGCCGAATCCTCGTGCCCGTCGATAACGCCAACTCGGCCGTCACCAGCATGGCCATTGTTAACCCAACATCGTCCACCGAAACCATTAACGTGGGTGTTCGGACGTCCGGGGGCACCAGCCAACCGTCTGCCATTACACTTCCGGCCAATGGCCACACGTCGTTTGACTTTCCAACGAAGTTCCCGGTTACCGCCGGCGCCAGCGGTCTGGTTGAGTTCTACAGCCCCAGTGGTAGTTTTTCGATCCTCGCGCTGCGATTCCAGTCTGGCGCCTTCACCACAGCCCCCGTGTATAGCGTTAACGGCCCGCCCCTCATCGCATCCAGCAGCAGCGGAAGCGGCGGTGGCGGTACCGCCGGTAACATCATCGAGGGTGCGTTTTCCGTGACCAAAAGCAGCACCACGCTTCCCGGATTCCCGACTGCCCTTGCCACCGACAATATCGGTGGACAATTCGGCAGCTTCACCGCGGCCGAATGGAACCTACCGTTTTCGGCGCAGACGTTTGGGCCTTGCAGTGTGTTCGACGTTACGAACCCTGCCAACGGTAAGCCTCCCTACACTGCAGATAGCTTCTTGGACGCGGGTACAATCGCCGTTAGCGGCCCCAACCTGCCGCCCGGAGCCGTATTGACCAAGATGCAGGGCCCCGGGGGTCCGTCCTATAGCTTCACTCCTTCCCCTGGCGTCACGCTCGCGTACGGAGGCAAATATACGATCAGCAATGGTAGTGGCGGTAGTCAAATCGGTCCTTTCAACATTTCAGCGACCCTCCCCGATAGCTTCTCGGTGACGAATTGGGACGCGATCACTTCCATCAATCGTGGTAGCGGGCTGACCATCAATTGGACTGGATCTGGGTTCGACACCATAGTCATCAGTGCTATCGGCTCAACAACCGCGAACTCGAACACGCACACCGTGGCGCTCTTCTGCACCATTACGCCGGCGGCGGCTTCCGGCTCCTTCTCGGTTCCGCAGGACGCTCTGGCGCTCCTACCAGCGGTGCAAGCAGTTTCTAGCACGGACATTGCCCTGTTGTCGGTGACCGCAAGCACCAACAGCGGGGGAACTTCAAGTGCCGTTTCCAGCACCTCCCAAGCACTCACTCCCTCGCTAGTGGGTGGCGGTAAAGTCAATTACGGGTTCTTCTCGCCTGCTGTCAGTGTCACGAAGGGCGTGTCGATTCAGTAGCTCGCTTCGCTTCTAGCCGTGAGCCTATTTCCGGCGGTTGTCGGGGACTTTCCGGATGTTTCCCCGATACTCGGTAACGTAAGCTCACGGCATGAAACGAATCATAACCAGCCGGTGTCTTTTACCGGTGATATTCCTATTTGCGTTTTCCGCCGCGCAAGCGCAAACATCACTCATTCCTCAAATCGTGGATGGCGGGCCTTGGCTGACAACCCTCGCGCTCACCAATACCAGTGCTAACCCAGTAGCCGTGAGTCTGACTTTCTTCCAGGAGAACGGGGGATCCACCCCGGGCGCAACCTTGCCCTGGAACCTCGCCTTCGTGGAAATGGCTTCCGCGCAGTCTCTGGTTCTTCAACCGGGGACCACGCTGTTCCTCCATACTCTGGGCACCGCCCCCGCTCCCAGCATCGGTTGGGGGCAGTTATCGGAGCTCGACGGCGCCAAAGCCGTGGTCGCTTATGCCATCTTTACGCAGAGCGTCGCGGGCCGGTCCGATCAGGATGGCACCGCGCCTGCCGCGCCGGCAGTGAGCCGAATCCTGGTGCCCTTCAATAACAGCAACGGTGCCGTCACCAGCCTGGCGATCGCCAATCCCACATCGTCAAACATATCTATCTCAGTTGGGATTCGGACTCCTTTCGCAACTACCCAGGTGGCTCCGCTCTCACTTCCTCCTCAAGGCCACATGTCGTTTGACCTGCCCACGCAGTTCACCGGGACTGCCCATCAGACGGGCCTGATTGAGTTCTACAGTGCCAACAGCACTTTTTCGATCCTCGCGTTGGAGTTCAATTCAGGCGCTTTTACGACGGCGCCTGTCTACAGTGTGACTGGGCCGCCGCTCATCATCCAGCCGTAGCGGCGGAGCAGGCTACGGCCGGGAGTCGTTTTCAGGTGTCGGGTTGAAGTCGAAGAGGTCGGTATTGGTGCGGACTTGCAAACGGCCGGGCCCTATGGGCTTGCCTTCCGTCACCAGAAAGATCGCGCCGTCGGTGGTTTGCCCAGGCGCCAGCTTGGTCTGAACCAGCGCTACAGCCGATGCCGTGGCAGCCGCCCGCAGCTTGGATGCTCCAAAGGCCAGGGCCGCCTGGCGTCGCGATTCGTAACCGTTGGTCGACTTCATGTTGGGGATTCCGTATAGCGCGTTTTCGTATGTATTGACGAGCTTGATTACGTCGCTGCCGCTCCCTTTTTGCATGAGCATGCTGACCACGGCATTGGCTGGAGATGCCTGGATTGTTTCGCCCCCGCTCCTGAGGTAATAAAAATCTTCAGGCTTGATGATGTACGGTCCCGCCGAACCATTGGAAACCGCAATTTGGATGATCGCGTACTCCCGGACGTGCACTGGGAGCGGCGCGAACATCACCGTGATGCCGCTCCGGGTCAACGTTTGGTATTTCAAGCCATGCGATTCAAATTCGATGACCTGCGCGGTGGCGGGATGGTAGAGCAGGCCGACCAACAGTATCCCTGCGCCCCAAAGCCTGTTCATGTAACTATCTTACGATACGGCACTAAGTAACGCCGCCGGTCTTTGCCGCCGGTGGGTTACTACCGACGCCAAACGCTCACATGCAACCGGGCCGGCAACTGCGCATGCGCCAGATCGAGATCGTCGCGTAGAATCGGGATCAGCACCTCCACCGGCCTGGGTGGCGACGGATAATTCTGGCTAAACGAGATGCGGACTGCACGGGAGGCCGGCCTGTCTTCCGCCGAAACCGCGCGCGTCACGTCGGCATACGACCGTAGCAGCCGCGCCTGCTGCGGGTCGTCCGCAGTCAGCAGCGCTTCACGGATCACGCGATCCTCCGCCGCATACGTGAGTACCGCGACCACATTCGGCTGCTTCAAACGCGCGTCGGGTGTATCGTCAGGCGGCACTTCCAGCCCGACATAACGTGTCTTGACGGTCTCGCGCGAAATCGAAAAATCCACCAGCGGCACATACGTGTCGAAAAGATGCTGGCCCGAGCCCAGCTTATACACCGACCACCAATCCACCTCTTCGATGCCGCGCGAGGCGACCAGCAGCGCATTGTCCACCGCGTGAACGTCCACGCCAGTGGTGGTCAAAGCGTACAGCGGTTTCTGCGCCGGATCGTCACCGAAGCGCCAGGCTTCGAGTGTGACGCTGGCGTCCTGTCCGATGTCGCCCAGAGCCTGTTTCGAATGCGTCGTCTTGCGCAGCAGCAGGCGCTCGCCGGAAGGCCGGCCGGGAATTTCCGTGCCCGTAATCTCATAGGACACGTTGCGGATCTCGACCGTTTGCGACCCATCGGCGCTGGTGCGAGCAGTGATGGAGGAAGAAGCTTGCGCCTGAAAGGGCCTCGCCGGTTGCGCCAGCAACATCGAAACCAATCCGGTGCCAGCCATAATCAGCCGGCACGTCGAGCGATGAAATTTTCCCATGAACAATCTGTTGCCGATTGTAACAACGGGGCCGCCGCCGCGAGATGGCATGAGTGAGAAGCCGCCGTACCAGCGCTCGGATACCCCAACTATTGTGCCCGTTTGAGGTCCTGCACCCAATTCGTCTCCCACGTCTTACCACCATCGGGCGAGTATGCCTGCTCCCAGTGACATGATGATTGGGTGATTTTGGACCATATGAATCTCACGCGGATTGGTTTCCCGTTGAAAGTATCGTCCGCGTAGAATGTTCCCACGCCATTGTGGAAACTGCCTCTCAGGGGTGGGTCGAGGGGCGCGAGTGGCGTCCGGCTGTCCATCCACCAGATCGACCACTGCTGCGATTTGGCGTCGAACGAACGCGGAGCCACGCCGCGATAAGTGCCACCTGGAACCTCGAATACGTCGTCGTCGACATTCGCGTAACCGCCCATCAGCGGCTGGCTGACCAAACTTCCTTCGAATTCGATCCAGTCGTGATTGTTGGCAAGCCGCTCCTTCAGTTTTCGATGATGAACTCGCCAGTGCCCCACTAAGAAATCGAAGTCATGGAGTCCCGGAACTGCATTTTCTGTCTGACTCACCTTTTGCCCGGATCCTGGTGAAGATTGCGCCAGCAAGAGCCCTGGCGATGCCAGGCCAAGGCTCATCAACATCATGATGGCCATGCGGTAATGTATTGCCACTGTTGTTCCTCTTTTCGTAACGGCCTCGCGAATCGCACGCCGAACACGCATAAGTACAACCTACGCCGTGTGGGGCTGCAAGGCGAGTGCTCACTGCACCCACCGCGCCAGGCCGAACCCGTCCCTAGAGGATCGTCTCCAGGCGAACGTAGCTGGCTTCCATGCCGTGCTCCATTCCCGAAGCAAGCATCATTTCGCGCGTCTTGGCGTCTGGCAACGTCATCCTGATCGTCATTATGGTGCCGTTCCCGTCCGGCTCAAAAATCGTTTCAGCGTGGTTGTCAGGGGTGGGATTGGGAAGGTGCATCCGCTCCACGTGAACGATGCGGTGGAAGGGCTCCAGTGCCACGTATTCACCCGTCAGATAGAAACCGCGCCCTTTCCCATCGGTCCACTCGTAACGAATCTTGCCGCCGGGTCGTGCCTCGCTCACGCAAACTGGCATGGTCCAGCCGTCTGGGCCGAGCAGCCATTTCTGGATAATCGAGGGTTCCGTGTGAGCGCGGTAGACCGCTTCCGGCGAGGCGGCGAACCGGCGAGTCACGACGACATGCTTGTCGCCCTCCGTCTTTAGGATCATCTTGGTCATCGTCATCGGTTGTCCTTTCGTCTTCGATCTTTGGTCTGTGCCGCCAGAACCTTGTCGAGGCGGGCATAGTTCGTCTCCAAGGCTTTTCGCAAGAGTTCAAGCCATCGGTCAATCTCAGCGATCCCGGCCGGCGCAAGTCGGCAAGGGCGCTTCGCTCCCTCGATGCGACGTGTAATGAGTCCGGCTTCCTCCAGCACTCTGAGGTGCCGGGAGATCGCGGGCTGGCTCATATCGAACGGCTGCGCCAAGTCCATTACAGTCGCCTCACCCATTGCGAGCCGGGAGAGGATGGCTCGGCGGGTTGGGTCGCTGAGTGCCGAGAACGCGGCGTCAAGGTTCTGCATTATATAACTAAAATATTATATAACATATTGGTTAATTGTCAATAGGCAGTGCGAATACGCCGAGCGGCCCGTCAGCACCGCGACATCATTCGGGGCGAACTTCTCTCACCTACGGTCGCGCCATGTGAACCCGGTCCTTTTCGTTTTCGCCACAGATGTATTCGAAAACGTCACTGTCAGCCATGAGATCCAGCTGAGTCTGGAAACCGAACGGGCGCGTGTAGTACTTCGAGTCCTCGATGTTGACTTCCAGGTCCATGTGCCCGAAATCGCGGCGGCGATAGCTTTCAGTGATGTGCATGGTCTCGCTGCGCGGGTGCCCAAAAGCGTCGAGCCAACTGTCCTCGGTGAAACCGGTGGTTTCGACAACCAGCGTGTCGCCCTGCCATCTCGCCACCGAGTAGCCCGACCAGGAAGGCTGGGGATTCGCCGGAAGGCTGCGCCCATCCATATAGATCTGGCGCGGCGGGTCGCCGGATTCGGGTAGCATCACGATCTCCCGCGGCGTCTGAATCATTTTGAACGCGTAGATAAACAGGCCGCCGGGCAGGCCCGCCGGGAGACATCGAAAGGTCGGGTTTGGGGCATTTGCACGCGCCTTCATAATCGCGCCGCCTTCCGGCCGAAGCGGCTCCTGATCAGGCTTGAGGCCCCAGAACACATTCAGGTAGTACTTTCCGACGTCATTGATGTCGACCTGTTGGTTCGTGAAGTCGCTTCCGAGCACGCTGGTTATTTCGCTAAGCGGCGATCGCTCGGCCCGCCAGACGCCCGTGAGGTCGGGCTTGCCGTTCATGCGCGGCGGGGGAGCAGTCAGGTCGGGTTTGCCGTTCTTGCGTGGCGTTTGCGGGTCGCGATAGTTGATCCATTGCGCCGCCAACGGAGTCGTGACTGCGAGGAGCAGGAACAAGGATTTGCGCATGGCGTCTTTTCCGGGTGTTCAATATACCACGTTCACCTGATAGAGCCCCGCGCCAGGCCCGACGCGCCGGAACCACCCGCGCCCTTGATTTGCACAAGCAACCAACCCCGCGCCAGACGCCAGTCTCGCGTAACGGTCTCCTCCGACACGCGGAGCACGGAGGCCGTATCGGCAACACTCAACCCGCCGAAGTACCGCAGCTCGACGACTTTCGCCTTTCGCGGATCGGCCCGTGCCAGTTCGTCCAGTGCGTCGTTCAGCGACATCAGCCTCTTGTCGTTGTCCTGGCTCGGGTATAGATGGGCCGCATCGTCGAGCTGAATCCGGCCCAGTCCGCCGCCGTGCTTTGACGTGGCTCTTTTGCGGGCCGCGTCCACCAGAATGCGGCGCATCATCTGGGCGCAGATGGCGAAGAAGTGCGCCTTGCCTTCCAGCGTCACGCTCTGAACGTCGATCAGTTTCAGGTAGACCTCATGCACCAGGGCGGTCGCCTGCAGGATGGGCTCTGCGCGCTCCCGCTTCATGAAATCTACGGCCAGGCGGTGAAGTTCCTGGTAAATTCGCGGCGCGAGCGCATCTAGCGCGACCGCATCGCCGCCGGCCCACGCGAGCAGAAGCTGCGTCGTATCAGCGATTTGACGGTCTGCTCCCACGGTCGTTTCATTTTACGTGAAAAATATCGAGCCCACGTTACGGTTTTCGCCCGCGTTTCTCGCATGGAGTTCCGGGAGAAATATTTTCCCGACAACTTTCAAGGAGAGAGCTACAAATGAAAATCAGCAAAGGACCTTTGGTGTCGCTGTTCGTCCTCGCCTGCGGAACAATCCATGCAGGCAACGTGGTTACAGATTGGAATACCATCGCCTCAACAACAATCGTCACGAATGGAGGAAAGTCTCCAGCACCGTCCTCGGTCTTCTTCGCCTACTCGAGCCTCGCTATGTATGACGCCGTGAATGCGATCACCGGCCAGTATCAGCCGTTTTACTATCGCATCGCCGCTCCGGCTAACGCGTCGACCGGTGCCGCAGCAGCCGCAGCGGCGCATCGCGTGCTGGTCAACTATTTCCCTTCGCAACAAACGGCGCTGGACAACCAATTCACAACGTCCCTTGCCGGGATCGCCGATGGGGGCGATAAAACCGCAGGCGTCGCCGTCGGTGAAGCCGCAGCCATGGCGGTCATCAATGCCCGCATGGGTGACGGTCTCGAAGCCAACATTACGTATACACCGGGATCGGGTCCCGGCGCATGGATTCCCACGCCGCCCGCATACGCTGCTCCGGTGGCGCCGTGGCTCGGCCAGATGCGACCCTTCACCATGAAAGCCGCGGCGGACTTCCTGCCGGACGGCCCCACTGCTTTGAACAGTGAAGACTGGAAACGCGACTATAACCTGACTCGCCTCTATGGCGGCACCGACAGCACCATCCGCTCCAAGGCCGAAACCGAGATCGGTGTTTTCTATACCGAACACACGGGGCAGCAGTACGCCCGCATGTTCAACACGCTCGCCACCGCGAACAATCTCGGCGTAGAAGATTCGGCCCGCATGCTGGCCATGCTCTGGACCGGCTATGCCGACGCAGCCATCGGGTGTTTCAACGCCAAATATAGGTTTGGATTTTGGCGCCCTGTGACCGCGATCCCTATCGGCGGCGGCAGCACGAACGGTCTTGTCCCCTCGACCGATCTGACCGCTGACCCGACCTGGGCGCCTTCTGGCGGCGCCACCCCGGCGCACCCCGAATATCCCGCCGCTCACGGCTGCATCACAGGTTCGGTCTCAACCCTGATTGCCGACTTCTTCGGCACTACGCGCGTCACTATCGCAATCGATAGCAAGGCCTTCACCGATGGCCTTCACCAACACACTTTCACGGACACACGGGACCTGATGGATGAGGTCTTCTGGGCCCGGATCTATGCCGGTTTCCATTTCTACCACTCGCTGGAAGCGGGGCGGCAACTCGGCCAGTCGGTAGCAGGCCAGGTGGTTCGAAACCACTTCCGCCCGCTACAGCGGCGGTAAAAACAAGACACCGCTCCCTTTGGTCGCGGCTCAGTAACGGCCGTTCTGCAGGTGTCACGAAGGTGTTACTACCTCTGACCACAGGCGGCGGTGCGGTCACAGATTGTTCCATCCGGCGCCGGGGAGGGCCCTACTGAGCCGCGACCAAAGGGAGCGGTGTGCGTTAGGGCTGGCCCGCCGTACCTCTCCCGCACCGCTAAACCTTTACTGGTAACCTGTCTCCATGACGCCCCAACGTTGGGGGCAGCTGGAGGAGCTGTATCAGGCGGCTCGGGCCCTGCCTCCTTCCGAGCGAGCCGCGCTGCTGGAACGGGCCGACCCCGAGCTGCGCGCAACGGTCGCCTCAATCCTGGCTCAAGAGGGCTTCCTGGAGAAAAGGGACGCCCCGCCGGAACACGGCGCGTTCCTCGATCGCCCGGCATGGGAGGGTCGCGAGAGCCTTCTGAAACACGACGGTCCCCTTCAGGCGGAGACACCCGAGCCCCTCCAGAAGCTCGAGGCACTCTACCATGCGGCTCGCGAACGACAGCCGCGTGAGCGGAGCGCCTTCCTAGCCTCGGCCTGCGCGGGAAATGAGAAACTCCGCCGCGAAGTGGAGTCGCTGCTGGCTCAGGACGGCGGCGACGTGATGGGGCGGCAGGCCATGGAGATGGCGGCGAACCTGCTTGGCGATGCCACCGAGACACGCGCGGCCATTGGTACGGAGCTTGGCCCCTACCGGATTGAAGCGCTGCTGGGGGCCGGCGGCATGGGCCAGGTCTTCAAGGCCCGCGACACCCGACTGGGACGCGCAGTCGCTATCAAAGTTACACAGGAACAGTTCAGCGCGCGGTTCGGGCATGAGGCTCGCGCCATCGCGGCGCTGAATCACCCGCACATCTGCACGCTCTACGACGTTGGGTCGCTGCCATCCGGCGCGGGCTATATGGTGACGGAGTTGGTGGAGGGCGAGACGCTGCGCGAGTGGCTGCAGCATCCTCCTTCCGTGGAGAAGAGTCTCGGAATAGCGCGTCAGGTGGTCGAAGCCCTGCGCGCGGCGCACACTGCGGGCATCGTCCACCGCGATCTCAAGCCCGCCAACATCATGGTTCGCGCCGATGGCTGCGTGAAGGTTTTGGACTTCGGTCTGGCCAAGCGGATTCCGGCCGCCGGCGACCCCTATTCCGGCGACACGGCCGCGGGCCTTAGTGTTCCCGGACAGATTATCGGGACCATCGCCTATATGTCGCCGGAGCAGATCCTCGGTCAGGAGGTCGATGCGCGCTGCGACCTCTTCGCCGTCGGAATCATTCTGTACGAGATGCTGAACGGGCGTCATCCCTGGCTCCGCGAATCCACTGTTGACCGCCTGCACGCCATTCTTAACGATGATCCGCCGCCGGCTGAAGGCCCATGGGGGCCTGTCGTGCGGAAACTTCTCTCCAAGAACCGCGAGGATCGCTATTCCTCAGCACAAGCGCTGCTGGACGCGCTTTCGGAACCAGCATCGGCTGCGCCCTCGTCTTCGGGGGTAACCCGTCTGATTGTCCTCCCCTTCCGCATTCTGCGCCCTAACCAGGAGTCCGACTTTCTCGCAGTCAGCTTGCCCGATGCCATCGCTACTTCGCTGGCGGGCATCGAATCTCTCGTCGTGCGTTCGACCATGATGGCATCCAAACTTGCCTCCGCCGGGTTCGACGTGAAGATGATATCCGAGCGTGCTCAGGTGGACGCGATCCTCACCGGCACCATCCTTTCCGATGGCGAGCATCTCCGTGTCAACACACAGCTCATGCACGCCCCCGACGGCGCGCTGCTCTGGTCCAACACGGCGCGAGCATCCCTGCGCGATATTTTTCAGCTCCAGGACGAACTGGTGGAGAAGGTGGCGCAATCCCTCACCGTGCCATTGACCGCCCGCGAGCGAAGCGCCCTCAAGCAAGACATTCCCGCCAGTGCACTCGGTTACGAACTCTATCTTCGTGCGAATCAGCTTACCGCTACCGGAGCCATCGGCAACAATCCGGAGGCTGTCCTGCTCGCGCGGGATCTGTACGCCCGTTCGACCGGGGAAGATCCGAATTTCGCGCCGGCTTGGGCAGGCCTGGGCCGCATGTACCGTATCGTCGGGAAATATGACATGGGCGATATGGATGAGCACTTCCGCCTGGCGGATCAGGCCTTCCGCCGGGCTTTCGCGCTCAATCCGGAATCGGCTCCGGCTCACAACTTTTATACGTACTTACAGACCGATTTGGGGCGCGCCAAAGACGCGCTGGAACGGCTGCTGAAGCGCGCGCGGACCCATCGTAATGACCTCAATCTGTTTGTGGGTCTGGTTCAGGCTTGCCGTTACTGCGGGCTCACCGAGGCTTCCGTGGCTGCTCACCATGCGGCCAAGCGGCTGGATGCGAGTGCTACCACGACAGTCGCGGCCTCGTACATGCGCCGGGGTGACTGGCAAAGTGCGTTCGCTTCCTCCACAGACCCATTCACCCGATTAGCCGCGCTGGCAGAACTGAAACGCACGAACGAAGCCGTCGCACTCGGTCTCGAACTCGAGAAGACCACGCCCTTACAGCAAAGCCGCTTGTTTGCGTTCTCCATCCGCGCCAACCTTGAGGGCGACGACGCAAAGGGCCTGGAGGCGCTGGACGAGCTGCTGCGGCTCCCCGGGCCCCTGGTTTCCGACCCGGAGGGCCATTACGTAGTGGGACGGTATCTGGCGCAACTGGGCCAGCCGCAGCGAGCCGTGGATTCTCTGTCGCGCGCTCTCGACGCCGGGTACAACTGCCACGAAGCTTTAGTGAACCAGGACGCGTTTGATTCGTTGCGTACTTACCCCCGGTTTCAAGAGTTGGTAAATCGCGCGGCACAAATGACTCGGGAAGCACGTGCAGTATTTCAAGAGGGTGGAGGCGAAGAATTGTTGGGGATTCATCTCTGAGGCGCCTATGTTGCCGCCAGCCCTCAAATCCAGCTTTGAACAGTGCCGCAGCAAGCTTTCTCCCTCGGCGCAATCTGATCTTGAGCGGCTCGCGCAGAAATTGAGTAGGTTGAAGGGGTCAAGCAACACCGGAGATTATCTGGCATCCTTCACTACATCTTACCTCGAGTTTAGAAGAATGCAAGGCATTAGCCCTTTACGCTTTGTGCCTGCTATGCGTGGGGCCAACCGGTACGGGCAGCGGCCTGATGCAGGCAACACAGCAAATGCAGGAGACGCAGATGAGTTTCAACTTGCAGTATCTCCAGCTCCAGAACAGCATGCAGAACGATAATCGCCAATTCACCATGGTCAGTAACATCATGAAGACCAAGCACGCTACTCTGAAAAACTCCATCTCAAACATACATTAGTTGCCAGTACCACAGGCCCCCGGCCTGTGTCCGGTTGTTTTCAACCGCTCGTTCCGCCAAATGCTTCAAAATCGCGCCGTCAGTGGTTTGCCCCGGCGCCAGCTTGGTCTGGACCCGCGATTCCGGCCGGCCGCTGAACCGGGCCGTGATATCTTGTAAATCGGATTGGAGGCCCTATGAAGCGACCGATCTTTGCGTTGATTCTCTGGTGCACGGCGACAGGCGCGTTCGCCCAACAACCCGGCGGGCGCGGGGGCGCCCGGGGACAAGCGCCGCAACCGCCACCACTGTTCTTCAAGGAAACGTGGAAGGAGGCCCCCGGTAATGTGCCCGTAACTCAAGCTTTTGTCGTGAACCCTGATCTGCAATTGACTCTATACGGCACCGGCAAGGAAGACTTCGGCGTCACCAGCGAGGGCAATGTGCCTCACATCTGGACCGGACTCTGCGCCACGTCCTGCGCGCTCACGCTCAGTCATAAGGACAGCTTTGTGGATTTGACGGGTAAGGCAAAGATCCGCTGGTACACCAAGACGTCTGGGTTTCATGAAGTTCGCCCTGTTGTGAGACTGGCAGACGGAACGTTGCTGGTTGGAGACCACGTCGATGCGAACGCGACGGACTACCTGGAAAGCGAATTCTATGTGTCCGAAGTACGCTGGCTCAAACTCGATGCGCCCACAGTGCGGACCAAGGGGACGCTGCTGGACAAGGTGGATCTTAGCAAGGTCGACGCGATCGGTTTTGCCGATCTGAGCCCCGGAAGCGGTCATGGCACCGGCGGTTACTCCGACGTCGCCTGGATCGAGGTCTACGGAAAACCGCTCAAACGCGATACCCCGAATCAGTCGCAGTAATGTGGCGCGGACACTCGTGTCTGCCGTGCCAAGACTCATCTTGGCACCTTGATTTTAGTGCCGAAATGGCCGGGACACCTTACTAGCCAGTGTCTTTTTGGGAACGCCCCGGTACAGCGCTGGGCGCCCATAGTGCACCGGCTTAAATTTTCACCAATCGTGCTGCGAGGCGCTGCAAGCGGGCTTCCGCTTAGTGCCTGCAATCCCCGCGCTACACTAAAGAAAGAGTAACCGGCCGGCGCGTTATCCCGATTGGCTTCGTTTTTGTTGCCGCAACCAACAGAGGGACCGTACAAACCGCAATGTTTTGTTTGTGTTACCCAGTTTCCGAAGGCCGAAATTGGCTTCGTTCCGTTAAAATTAGCCAAACTCCTCGCAGAACATCCCGTTACGCGAACAAAGAGCGAAACTTCCATTTTCTTTGCACCGAACTAAATTCTTGGTAAAATAGAACTTAACCCTAATTAGGAGCCACCTTGGCCGAAGAACCACCGCAAGGTCCACCCACGCCGCCCAGCGGCCAGCTTCCATTGCCCGGCAGCCCCGGCGGCGACGGCAATAAGAACCTGATCCCCATCAATATCGAAGACGAGATGCGCCGCTCGTATCTCGATTACGCCATGAGCGTGATCGTGGGACGCGCGCTGCCGGATGTCCGCGACGGGTTGAAGCCCGTGCATCGCCGCATCCTCTTTGGCATGCACGAGCTGGGGCTCGCTCCCAACCGGCCCACGCGCAAGTGCGCCAAGATCACCGGCGACGTCATGGGCAAGTATCACCCGCATGGCGACGCGCCCATCTACGATGCGTTAGTCCGTATGGCGCAGCCGTTCGCCATGCGCTATCCGCTGGTGGATGGACAAGGCAACTTTGGCTCGGTGGATGGCGATCCGCCCGCTGCCCCGCGATACACCGAAGCTCGTCTCTCCCGCATCGCCACGGCTCTGTTGGAAGACATCGACAAGGAAACTGTCGACTTCCGCGCGAACTATGACGACACCGAGCAGGAGCCCGAAGTCCTGCCCACGCGCGTCCCCAACCTGCTCATCAACGGTTCGGCCGGCATTGCGGTCGGCATGGCGACCAACATTCCACCCCACAATTTGCGGGAGGTGGTGGATGCCGCGATTTACTTGATTCAAAACCCCAACGCGCCGCTGGCCAAATTGATGGAAATGGTTCCCGGCCCGGACTTTCCCACCGGCGGTTTCATTCTGGGGCGTCAGGGAATCCTGGATGCGTACACCCGGGGCCGCGGGCAACTCAAGATCCGCGCCAAGGCCGCCATCGAGCGCATGGTTAAGGATCGCGAGCAGATCGTCGTCACCGAAATCCCCTACCAGGTGAACAAGTCCAAGCTCATTGAGCATATGGCTTCCCTGGTGAACGAGAAGAAGATCGAAGGCATTGGCGAGATCCGCGACGAAAGCGACCGCGACGGCATGCGCATCGTCATCGAATTGAAGCGCGGCGAGCAGTCCGAAGTAGTCCTGAACAACCTTTATAAACACACGCAACTGCAAACCGGTTTCGGCATGATCATGCTGTCCATCGTGAACGGGCAGCCGCGCGAGCTCGGCCTGGCGGACATGCTGAAGTTCTTCATCGAGCACCGCGTCGAGGTAGTTCGCCGCCGCACCGATTACGAACTGCGCAAGGCCCGCGATCGCGAGCACCTGTTAGTCGGATTCCAGAAAGCGCTTCAGAACCTGGACGAAGTGATCAAGTTGATCCGCGAAGCCAAGAACCCCAGGGAAGCCAAGGAGTCCCTGATCGTACGCTTCGAGTTCACCGAGAAGCAGGCGCAAGCCATCATCGAGCTGCAATTGCAGCGCCTCACCGGGATGGAACAGCAGAAGATTCTCGATGAGCTCGCCGAAATACAAAGACGTATCGCCGAGTATCTGGAGATTCTCGGTTCCGACAAGGTGCTGCGCGACCTGATCGTCAAAGAGCTGAAGGAAGTCCACAAGGATTACGGCGACGAGCGGCGCACGCAGATTGTCGACGACCCCGGCGAAATCCTGCTGGAAGACCTGGTAAGCGTCGAAGACGTCGCCATCACCGTGACGCGCGGCGGCTATTTGAAGCGCACCTCCATCGACACCTACCGGCGCCAGACGCGCGGCGGCAAGGGTCGCATCGGCATGGGCACGCGCGCCGAAGATTTTGTGGAGTACCTGCTGGTGGCGTCCACCCACAGCTACCTGCTGATTTTCACCAGCCGCGGCCGGGTCTATTGGCTGAAAGCTTACGAGATTCCCGATGCCACCACCACCGGGAAGGGAAAGCACATTTCCAACCTTATCAATTTGCAGCCGGATGAGACGGTGAAGGCCTTCCTGCCTGTGAAGGATTTCGTTCCCGAACAATACATCGTGATGGTGACCAAGCATGGCGTGATCAAGAAATCGGAGCTGACCGAATTTGACAACCCCATGTCGCGCGGCATCATCGCCGTCGGTTTGGATGAAGGCGACGAGTTGATCTCCGCCCGCATCACTCACGGCGAGAACTACATCTTCCTGGGATCGCACGAAGGGCAGGCTATCCGGTTCGCGGAAAGCCAGGTGCGCCCCATGGGCCGGCAAGCGCGCGGCGTGCGCGCTATGGAGCTGGATGAAGGCGATTACCTGATCGCCATGGAGGTGATGGAGAAGGATGGCCTGGTCCTCTCCATCGCGGAGAACGGCTACGGCAAGCGTACGCCGCTCGAAGACTACCGTCTCACCGCACGCGGCGGCAAGGGCGTCATCAACATGAAGACCACCACCAAAACCGGCAAGGTGGTGGCTGTCCTCTCGGTAAAAGAAGATTCGGAGCTCGTGATCGTCAGCCAGAATGGCAAGATCATTCGCATTGAATCTTCCACCATCCGGCAAGTGGGCCGCTCCTCGCAGGGAGTGCGGTTGGTTTCGCTTGACCCGGACGACAAGGTGGCGGCGGCTTCCGTGATCCCCGAAACCGAAGATACTAATGGCAACGGCCAGGAGACGCTCCCCGTTCAGTAGAATGGGATCGATGGCCGACAACGCAGCCGACAAGCAGGAGCAGTTGTTCGAAGACCTGCGCCGCATGGAGCGCGTGATCGTGGCCTTCTCCGGCGGCGCGGATTCGGCATACCTGGCGTGGGCGGCGCATCGTGTGCTGGGCTCGGGCGCGCTGGCCGTCACGGCCGACTCGGCTTCACTGCCCGAATCCCATAAGCGCGACGCCGAAGATTTTGTACGGCGCTTGGGGATCGCGCATGAGTACGTCCAGACCCTGGAGTTCGACAATCCGGCTTATGTCCAGAACGGCCCCGACCGCTGCTTCCACTGCAAGGACGAGCTGTTCACGCGGCTGGAACAAGTGGGCCGCGAACGCGGCTTCGAGCACATCGTCTACGGCGTGAATGTGGACGACCTGAGCGACTATCGCCCTGGTCAAAACGCCGCCAAACAACATCAGGCCGCCGCTCCTTTGGCGGATGCCGGTCTCACCAAAGCCGAGATCCGCGAGCTTTCCCGCCTGGCGGAGTTGCCCACCTGGGACCGTCCTGCTTCGGCGTGCCTGAGCTCCCGCATCCCCTACGGCACTCCGGTGACCATCCAGAATGTGAAGACCGTGGAAACCGGCGAAGAGCAGATCAAGGCGCTCGGATTCCGGCAGTTCCGGGTTCGCTTTCACGGCGAGATCGTGCGCATCGAGATCGCTCCCGACGAAATGTCCCGCGCGCTCGATCCGGAAATGGCGCGCCGCTTCACCGCGATTTTCAAGGCGCTGGGATTTCAATACATCACCCTCGATCTGGAAGGCTATCGGCAAGGATCGCTCAACGAAGTTTTCCACACCATTGACACCGCCATTCGATCTTGATATGTATCACGGGCATTGGTGCCTCGTGAATAGAAAAGACCTGATCGGAAAGATGGCGTCAGACGCGAGTTTGACGCGTGCGCAAGCGGCCCGCGCACTCAATGCCTGCCTGGAGGGGATTCAGGCGGGACTCATCCGCGGAGATCGCGTGACCATATCCGGCTTCGGCACATTTGGGGTGTCACACCGAAAGCCGCGTCGCGTCCGCAATCCTGCCAACGGCGAGTCGATCGAAGTCGCCGCCAAACGCGTCCCGCGGTTCGCCCCGGGCCTCGACTTGAAATCCGCCGTCGAACAAGCCGATTAATAGCACAGGCTTCCCGGCCTGTGTCAGGTTTTCGCTCCACTTGCGACAATAGGATCAGTGCCACCTGACGAAAAGCCCAAGCCCATTCCGGGTAGCCTAGGAACCGTCCGCATTTTCGGGATTCCCGTCCGTTTGCATTTCACGTTCGTCCTCCTGCTGGTATTTCTCCTGTTCATCGGCGTGGGTGAAAAACAATCCGGCGCCTCTACCGCCGTCTACATTCTGGCCCTATTCGCCTCCGTCCTTCTTCACGAATTGGGACATGCCCTGGTGGCGCGGCGTCACGGGATCGGCACCATTGAGATCGTCTTGTTTCCGATCGGCGGCGTTTCGCGGCCTGAGCGAGTGATGAAGGCGCGCGAAGAATTGTGGATTGCACTGGCCGGGCCAGCGGTGAATTTTCTGATTGCCGGCGCCTTGCTGGCGTGGGTGGCCGTGCACCAGGGATTCGTGGCTCTGGAACAACTGCGCCAGCCGACCGACGCCAATCTGATCCAACGCATCGCACTCGGCAACCTGGTTCTGGGTGTCTTCAATTTGTTGCCCGCCTACCCCATGGATGGCGGCCGCGTCCTGCGCTCTCTCTTGGCTCTGCGGAAATCGGAGGCAGAAGCGACGCGCATCGCGGCCGGGGCAGGGCAGGGGCTTGCCATCCTTCTCGGTCTGGCCGGATTGCTCTGGGGCAACTTCATGCTGGTATTCGTCGCGCTGTTCGTGTACCTGGGAGCGTCCCAGGAAGGCGCTGCGGTCCGTGGACGAATCCTCACCACCGGTTACCCCGTGAGCGCCGCCATGATTACCGATTTCCGCACGCTGCAGCACGGCGAACGGATTCGCGACGCCGGCAACCTGCTGCTGGCTACCTCGCAGCACGATTTTCCGGTGATGCATGGAGAGAGTGTGGTGGGCCTGTTGAGCCGTTCACGGCTGGTGCGCGCCATGCTCACCGAAGGCCCTGATGGTTACGTGGCCGGCGCCATGGATCGTGACTTCGCGCGGGTCACGCCCGATACTCCCTTGACTGACGCGCTCCCGCTGGTCTCCTCCCCCGGCACTTGCGCCCTGGTGATGGACGCTGAGGACCACCTGCTGGGCATTCTGACGCCCGAGAATGTGTCGCAATTCCTGCTGCTGCGCCAGGTCAGCATGGTCCAGTCCAAAGCGCATGTCGACTGACTCGGCCGGTATCTCCCCTGCGGCTCGGCAGCATGACGGCTCTCTGTTACCGAGCCGCGACCGTTAGGCAGCGGAGGTTGTAGCGCCGCGTGTTACTCTCGACCTGAGATGCCCTCTTATCCATCCATTCGCGACCTCGACCTGAAAGGCAAACGGGTATTTATCCGCGTCGACTTCAATGTGCCGCTGGAGAAAAATAGCCAGGGCAACATGGAGATCACGAGCGATAAGCGCATTAAAGCATCGCTGCCGACCATCCAGTACGCGCTCGATCACGGCGCCGGGTTGATCCTGGCCTCGCACCTTGGCCGCCCCAAAGGCAAGCCGAATCCCGATATGAGCCTGCAGCCGGTGGCCAAGCGCCTGGCCGATCTGCTGGGCCGCCCCGTTAAGATGGCGCCTGACTGTATTGGGCCGGAAGTGGAAGCCATGAAGCCTGCGCCCGGAGAAATCCTGTTGCTGGAGAATTTGCGCTTTCACCTGGAGGAGGAGAAGAACGATCCGGGGTTCGCCAAGAAGCTGGCGGCGCTGTGCGATATCTATGTGAACGACGCGTTCGGGTCCGCTCATCGCGCGCACGCCTCCACCGAAGGCATGATCCAGTTCGTGCCGCAGGCCGCCGCCGGATTGCTGATGGAGGCTGAGTTGAAGTATCTGGGAATGGCCACCAGCCATCCGGAGCGGCCCTGCGTCGCAATTCTGGGCGGCGCCAAAGTCTCCGACAAAATCGAAGTCATCGAAAATCTGGGCAAGGTAGTGGACAAGCTCCTGATCGGCGGCGCGATGGCGTACACCTTCCTCAGAGCGCAAGGTAAGCCCACGGGAAAGTCTCTGGTCGAGGAGGACAAGGTCGATCTCGCCCGGAAGCTGCTGGCCGAACTCGGCGGCAAGTTGATGCTGCCGGTCGACCACGTTGTGGTGTCGGAGATTCAGCCGGGCGCGGCCAACGAAGTTGTGGAGACGATCCCAGCCGACAAGATCGGCGTCGATATCGGTCCCCAGACTATCGCCAATTATGCGCAGGTGCTCGCCGGCGCGAAGACGGTGATCTGGAATGGTCCCATGGGTATATTCGAAAAGCCGCCTTTCGACAAAGGCACCGTGGCCGTCGCCAAAGCTGTGGCTGCTTCCGGCGCTACATCCATCGTCGGCGGCGGTGATTCGGAAAAGGCCGTGAAAGCCGCGGGCGTGTCCGACAAGATCACGCACGTTTCGACCGGCGGCGGAGCCTCGCTCGAATTCCTAGCGGGGATCCAGCTACCCGGCGTGGCCGCTCTGGCGAGGTAACGCCGGCGATCCTTGTCGCCGGTGGGGTGCCCTCACTTAGCCGCGAACTCCTCGCCCATCCACGCTTTCAGCGCATCCATATTCTGCGGCCGTCCCAGAAAATCCTTCACCAGCTCGGCGGCCGGTTTGGAGCCACCCGCCGCCAGGATCGCATTGCGGTACCGCATCGCCGTGGGGCCTGCCAGCAGATTGGAACGATCGAACTGGCTGAAGAAATCCAACGCGATCACCTTATCCAGCAGGTATGTATAGTAATTCGAAGAATAGCCTGTGAGATGGGTGAACGATGCGTAGAAGTGATTGTCCAGATAGGTATACCGCGAGAATCGCGTGAAGTCCGCTCGCTGTAAGGCGTCCAGATCAAGCTGAGCGGGTGTATGATCATGTACGTCGAGCGATAGATTCGAATAGAACAGTTGCCCCTGAATCCATCTCCCCCGTCCGAACGCGCTGGCCCGGTTCATTTTTTCGATTACCGCGTCGGGGAGAGGCTGGTTCGTCTGATAGTGACGGGCGAACGATTGCAGGATGGTCTTGTCGTGGAAAAACTCTTCCAGCATTTGCGAGGGAGCTTCCACGAAGTCGCCCTCGACATTGGTTCCGCTGATCCCCGACCATCGCGTGTTGCCGCCCAGGATCTGGTGCACCAGGTGGCCGAATTCATGGAAGAAGGTGACCACGTCTTCATACTGCAGAAGCCCGGGGTCGCCCGTGGTTCCTCCCGGAAAATTGCAAATGAGTGCTCCCTCAGGCAGACGTTTTCCAGCCACGCCCGAGAGCACCGGATACATGCTGAACCACTGGTCCTTTCCGGGACGCGGATGCATGTCCAGGTAGAAGCGGCCAGCCAGCCGGCTGCCATCGTAAACATCCCACGCCGTCACCGCGGAATCCCACACCGCCGCATTCGCGGCCGGTTGAAAACGGACGTGGAACAGTTTCGCGGCCGTATCCAGGATTCCTTGCTGGACTCGATCGTAAGAAAAATACGGGCGCACCGATTGGGAATCGAAATCGAACTTGGCGCGGCGGTATTGCTCCGACCAAAAACCCCCGCTCGCCATGGAGATGTTCTTCAGACCGGGCTGGCTCTTCTGGGCGAAGGCGAGCACCATGTCAAACTCGCGCTTGGCCGCGTCCTTGGAAGCGGCATCCACATCCGCCAGGAGTTTTTTTACGTTTGCGGATGACCCCATCATCTGATCGGCAGTGGCCAGGTCGGCCCAGGTAGGATACCCGAGAAGCTTAGCCAATTGATCGCGCGTGGTGAGCAGATCGAGGAGCACCTTTTTGTTTGCCGGGTAAGCGCGCTCGTCATATGCCAGGAATACGCGCTGGCGCAGGTCCTCACTTTTGGCATACTGCAATACCGGCGTCACCTCCGCGTTATCGGTTCCGATGGTGACGTTGCCATCGGCTGACGCCCGATGCTTAGCCAGATAGTCTTCTGGTAGGCCCGCCAGTTCGGACGTTTCGGCCTTCACCTTGTTCGCGCTCTCGGCGATGTTGCGGCTAAAGGCGAGCCCCAGCTCGGTGATTTTGTCCTGCAGCGCACGCACACGGGCGCGTGTGGCGTCGTCCTTGTCGACGCCGGCCAGCCGATACTCAAGCAGTGTACGCTCGACGTAATGGCGTGTAGCGCCATCCGCATGAGAGATGTCGATGGCGGACAGCGCCTTGTAGACCTTCGGATTCAGGTTCAGGTCCGTTTGCGCGGAGGAGACCTTCTGCGCCAGCTTTTGCGCGAGATCACGAACGGCTTTATCCCGATGCACGGCATTGAGAAGCCCGGATTGGAACTGAGCCGTGGCGATTTCATCCACCGCTTCGTCGTAGGGCGCAAGGGTGTTGTCAACGGTGCGCACGCCCTGCACGTTGATGAGCCGATCGACGGCCTGCCGTGAGAGCTCGAGGCGGCGGCTTACCCAACGGTCGATGGATTCGGCCGTCGCCTTGCCGGCCCAGGCGTGGAGTGGATCTTCCTGCGCCGGAGCGGCCGACTGCGCCGCCGCACTTGTACAAACAAGACTGCTAAAAACCAGAACAATGAAATATTTTCTTTTCATAACAACACACATTGATGTGGGGTCAGGCCTTCCGGCCTGCCGCCGCCTTTTCAGGCGGCGCGCTACAGCAGTACCAACTCTCTCTGCATCTCTCCGGTCACCCGAGCCTCTTTCTCACCTACGAACATGTTGATTTCCGAGCGTACGCCGAACTCCGGCAGGTAGACGCCGGGCTCGATCGAGAAGCAGGTCCACGGCGCCACCGGGCGCACGTCGTGCGTTTCCAGGTTGTCCATGTTGGCGCCGTTGCCGTGGACCTCCTGGCCGATCGAGTGGCCGGTGCGGTGCGTGAAATAGGAGCCGAAGCCGCGGCTCTCAATGAAGCCGCGCGCCACGTCGTCCACTTCAAAACCGCAGAGCGGACGGCCCGCCGCCACGGCGTCCTGCACCCGTTTGATGGCGGCATCGCGCGCGCCCGTCACCACGCCGAACACATTGCGCATTTCGTCGCTGGGCGCATCGCCGCAGAAGCCGGTCCAGGTGATGTCGTAGTAGACCGCATCGGGCCGGTCCAGCTTGGCCCACATGTCCAGCAGAACGAAGTCGCCGCGGCGGATCGGCGAAGACACGTCCTCGGACGGTTCATAGTGCGGGTTCGAAGCGTTGGCGTTGGCGCCCACGATGGGCCCATGATCGGTGACCATTCCAGCCTTGTGGAAGGAATCGAGGATGAACTGCTTCACCTCGACTTCCTGAAGCGGTGCGTTGCCGCGTGTGCGCTCCCGGATCAGATCGAACGCGGCAGCGCGGACGCGATCCACGCGGCGGCCCGCTTCCAGGTGGGTCTCGAGAGCTTCCGGACTCCAGCGCGCTTCAAAGGTCTGGATCAGTTCGGCCGAGCTGACCACCTCCACACCGACGCTGCGCACCAGTTCCACGGTCCCGGCATCCACCATCGAAACGTACGGGATAGCGCAGTTCGGCGAGTATTGCATGGCCACGCGGCGCTGTCCGCTCAACAGCTTTCGCAATCCGGCCAATTGCTCGGTCCAGCTCGAATACGGAATCTTCTCGCCGGGAAGGGAAGCCAGCATGCCGCGCTCGATGCGGTGTTCCAGGCCGGCGGGTTCGCCATGCGCCGGGATGAAGTAATACCAGCGCCGGGTAGCCATGCGGCCAGGAAGCCCCAGGACGCGATACGCCAGCGGGTCGCGCTGATGATGATCGAAGAACAGCCAGCCATCGAGCTTCTGGCGCGTAAGTTCACTTTGGATCTTTTGGAGTTGCACGCTACGAATCAGTGTATTCTGGCGATATGAAGGAAGCAATTCATGAGAATCGAATCCCCACCGATCAGGCCGCGCTAGGGGTCTGCGTCACAAATAACAGGCCATATCTTCCTGCGTTTCGTGTGACAGACCATCGTTGTTTGTGGTCTGCGAGCGCGCGTGAAGCGCGCTTTTACGCCCCTTTGCGGCACTGGCAGACGACGGAAACCGATCCTCCGCCCCACAGAAATAGGCTGCGTTCTGCATACCCCACTACACTCTACACCCAACTGCTGGCTCGCTAGTGCAAGATTCCCGCACCCGTCTGGCGCTCGCCGTCGTCCTCTCTATCGCAGCCTGCAAACTTCTGCTCCACTTGTATGCCGGCCGGCACTACGGGTATTTCGTCGACGAGTTGTACTATCTCGCTTGCAGCCGGCATCTGGCCTGGGGCTACGTGGATCAGCCGCCGCTCATCGCAGCCATCACCTGGATCGTCCGCTCGCTGCTGGGCGATTCGCTGGCGGCGATCCGATTCTTACCGGCTGTGGCCGGAGCGGGCCTGGTCGCGCTCACTGCGCTGATCGCCCGTGAACTTGGCGGAAATCGGTTTGCCCAAGGTGTGGCCGCGCTCGCAGTCCTAATCGCGCCGGGCTTTCTCGCGCTGGGCAATCTCGAAACCATGAACGCCTATGAGCCGCTGTTCTGGATGGGTTGCGCCTGGCTGCTCCTCCGCATCGTGAAAACCGGAAACCAGAAGCTCTGGATTTGGTTCGGCATCCTGGCGGGGTTCGGGCTGGAAAACAAGTACTCCATGCTCATCTTCGGTGCCGGCATCGTAGTGGGTCTCGTGTTGACGCCGCAGCGCCGCGTGCTCGCCAGTCCATGGCTTTGGATCGCCGGAGTCATCGCGTTCCTGCTCTTCCTGCCCAATCTGCTGTGGAACATCCAGCACCACTTTCCGTTCCTCGAGCTGCAAGCCAACATCCGCCGCAGCGGGCGCGATGTCCCCCTGGGGCCGCTGGCGTTCTTCGGTCAGGAGGCGTTGACCATGCATCCCCTCAATTTGCCCATCTGGCTGGCTGGCCTCTGGTTCTATTTCTCGAAAACGGGAAAACCATTTCGCGTTCTGGGCTGGGCCTGGGCGTTCACCGCCCTGGTGATCGTCACGATGAGCCCGCGGGTTTACTATCTCTATCCCGCTTTTCCGGTACTGTTCGCCGCAGGCGCCGTCGCTTGGGAGGGTTGGCTCCATCGGCCGAAACCCGTTTGGTGGCGATTCGCCTGGCCCACTCTGATGGCCGCCACCGGCGCCATACTCGCGCCGCTCGCGATTCCGGTGCTCCCGCCCGAGACGTATATCCGTTACACCCAGGCGCTCCACCTTGCGCCGCCCGCGATCGAAACCCACAAGCTCGGGCCGCTGCCGCAAATCTTCGCCGACCAGTTTGGCTGGCAGGAAATGGCGGCCACGGTCGCGCGCGTGTACACCAGTCTCCCGCCGGACGTCCGGCCCGGGACCGCCATCTTCGGACAGAACTACGGCCAGGCCGGCGCGATCGATTTGTTTGGCCCACGCTATGGCTTGCCATCCGCCATCAGCGGGCATCAAAGTTACTTCCTCTGGGGACCGCGCGGCTACACCGGCGAAAGCATGATCGTGATGGCCGGAAACCAGCAGCGGCTAGAGACGCAATTCGCGTCGGTTGAGAAGGTCGCGCACGTCGATCATCCTTACTCGATGCCGTACGAACACTTTGACGTGTTCTATTGCCGCGGCCTCAAGCAGCCCCTCCGCGAGTTTTGGCCCAACGTGAAGAGTTGGGACTAGCCCGCCAGCCGCCTTTCCAATTCCTCCTGCGAAATTCCTGCGACCTCCACCACCTTCACACGGCTCGTCATGCCCGTGACGATCCGCACCCGCGCACGCGGCACGCCAGCCAGCTCCGCCAGGAACCGCGTGCACTCCTCGTTGGCCTTACCATCCACCGGAGGGGCCGCCAAGTCCAGCTTGTAAGCCTCGCCCAATCGCCCGCTGACCGCGGAACGGCGTGCGCGCGGATGCACTTTTACCGTGACACGCGCCATTCGATCTGCGCCCGCAGGTTCGCCACACCGGCCGCCCCGCGCTGATCCACCACCTCAAACGCAATGGCGTCATCCAGCCAATCGTGGCTCGTCCCGTCCGGATTCTGGGTCGCCACCGTGACGGTGTAGGGCTGCGGTGTCAGCCAGCATTCCATCTGGAAATCCACTTCGAGCTGATCGCCTGCCTGGAATTCTCCGAGTTGCTTATTCTCGACGCGCGTGTTGGTGCCGTACACTTCCATGCCAATTCGCGTGCGGATGAGAATCCCCACCATGGGGTCGGACACGGTGGCGTGAAAGCGCGATCGCACGCGGATACTGATACACTCGCCGCTCGCGACCGACTCCACTGGCTCGCCCCGCGCATTGAGGATTTCCACGCTCACCACTTCGCTCGATCCATCGCCATGCCGGTGGCTGGCGCGCAGCCGGCCGTCCTTCTGAACCTGCGATGCCTGCTTTTCCAGAACCAGGCCGATGTAGCGATTGATCACGTCGTTGGGCGTGCCCTGCGCTTCGATGCGGCCATGGAGCAGCAGGATCGCGCGGTTCGAGAGTTGCTTGACCAGCCCCAGATCGTGCGAAACGAACAGCACCGTGACCTTGCGCTCGCGCAGCTCTTCAAATTTTCGAACGCAGCGGTTGGCGAAGACCGCATCGCCCACCGCCAGGGCTTCATCCACGATGAGAAGCTCGGGCTCCACGTGAATCGCGGTGGCAAACGCCAGCCGGACGTACATGCCGCTGGAATATTCCTTCACCGGCCGCTCGATGAACTCGCCAATTTCGGCGAAGGCTTCGATGGATGGCATGGCCTTCGAGATGAACGGGCGGCTCAGCCCCATGATTTCGCCGTTGAGGTACACGTTCTCGCGCCCCGTGAATTCGGGGTTGAAGCCGGCTCCCAGTTCGAGCAGGGCAGCCGTCCGGCCACGGGTCACCACGCGACCCGCGGTGGGCTGCAAAATTCCGCTTACGATCTCAAGGAGCGTGCTCTTTCCGGAACCGTTGGGCCCGACGATGCCGAGGGTCTCTCCGTTCTCCAGGGCGAAACTGATCTCGCGCAGAGCCCAGAAATCCTGATGGCGCGGCCGGCTACCGGGGAGCAGTTCCCAGATCCGGTCGGAGGGCCGCCGGTACAAACGGTATAACTTGGAAACGTTTTGAACGAGGACCAAGTACGATTCTAGTGCACGTGGCACCGGCGGCAAAGACCGCCCGCATTACCAACTACGCGTGTAGCCGATGCTGGCGGTGGTGTACCACGGAACGGTCACGACCTTGTTGAACATCTCTTGAATCCAGATGGAGCTGTGGTCGCCGAAGTGGATAATCGCGCCGAGAGCGTCACCGTTATAGAGCCGGTTTTCGACAAAGGCATTTCCGGTCATGCTGGTGATGCCGCCCTGAATCCAGGTATAGAGGGTCACGCGCTTGATCTTCGGCAGGCCGAAGTTCTTCATCAATCCCAGGGATTCAGTGTGAGACCCGTAGTCGGTATGAAGAAACCCGTGCGAGCCGCCATTTTCGTAGGTATACGAAAACGTGATCTCGTCGCCGAAGGGATCTTTCTTCAGAAACCCGAAGGTGTGCCCCATACCGATGTTGTAATTTGCCTTGGGCGCGTGACTCGGCCTTACCACGTCTGACCCGAACATGATAAAAAGATCCGTCGATGTTCCTTCGGAGGCCGGGGTTTCAGGGGAAGTCTGCGCCAATCCTGTGCCAGCGGCGAGGACCAGCAGCGACGTCAGCGCGACGATATGCGTGTTCATGGAAATTCTCCAGGAGAAAATGAGACGGTGGACGGCGGGGTCCGGGGAGTGACGTGACTGAACGGAATGGTAAACCGTGGGTTATGAAAAAGGTGTGAATGCGCGGCCGCGGTGGCTTTTTCTTCGTGCGATCCTAAGCCCAGGAGATAGAGGATGCGTAGACTACCATGGCTTCTTTTTGTCTTCGCGGGTGCGGTAGGCTTAGCGCAACCGGTTGCCTCCAATGACGTCGCTGCGATCCTGCAGAGGCAGACTCAAGAACTGTTCGATGCGCTGGTGCCCGGCACGGCGTCCGTCTGGGAGCGATACCTGGACGCGGCCGTCAGCGTGACTACGGAGGACGGAGAGGTCCTGCACAAGTCCCAACTGGTGGCGCAGGTCAAACCATTTCCCGAAGGCGTTTCCGGCAGCATCAAGGTGACGGACTTCCAGGTAACCGTACACGGAACGGTAGCGGTGACCACGCATGTGGAAGACGAATCCGAGAACTACCACGGCCACCAACTGCACTGCCAATACCGGACCACGGACACCTGGGTGCAGACGGGCGCGGGCTGGCGTCTGCTTGCCAGCCAGATCCTGGCGCTGCGGACAGATCCTCCCGCCATTGAACTTACGGCACAGCAGGCTGAAGCTTACGTGGGACACTACTCCCTGTCGCCCGGGATCGCCTACGATATCCGGCTCAAAGACGGCCAATTGGAGGGGCAGCGGACCGGCCGCAAGCCGGAGGTACTGCGTGCGGAAGTGGTCGATGTGCTGTTCGTTCCCGGCCAACCGCGCTACCGCAAAGTGATCCAGCGCGATGCGGCGGGCCGCATCACCGGGCTTGTGGAGCGGCGCGAGGCGTGGGAGCTGCCTTGGGTGCGGATGGGCGCGCCACTGTTTGCCCAGCCGCCAGCAAAAACGCCGGCACGGTTAGACGAGGAGCCATCGTTCGTCAATGAGGGGATCGTCAACGCTCCCGTGTCGGCGGTATGGAATGTCTGGACCACAGGCGAAGGCTACAAGTCGCTGGGAGTGGCCATGGCGGAGGTGGATCTTCGAATCGGAGGCCTGATCCGTTCCCATTACAGCGCCACGGGCAGCCTGGGTGACGAAGACACCATCGAGAATCGAATTCTCACATACGAGCCGCGGCGCATGATTGCGATTCAGATCAATCGCACGCCCAAGTCATTCCCGTTCCACGAGGCTTGGAAGAATACTTGGACGGTCATCACGCTCACCGATTTGGGGAACCGGACGCACCTTCGCATCGCAAGCATGGGATACGGCTTGGACGAGGAATCCAAAGCGATGCGGCAATTCTTCGAGCAAGGCAACGCGGCGACGATTAAAGAACTTCAGGATCACTTCAACGCGAAGTGACGTGGCGCAGGCACTCTTGCCTGCCGGGTCGAGACTCCTCTCGACCTGTCTTCAGCAAGCGTCGGCAGGAGAGCCGACGCAGCAGACTGAGAGAGGCTGCGCCACGAACTACTTCTTCCCGGAGCGCCCTCGCCGGATCGATGTGCGTCGCATGCGGCTCTGACTCACGAACCTAGCCCGCCCGGCGGAGTTCGTCTCGAATGACGTTCCTGCTTGTGACGCATGAAGGTGCGTAGCGCTTCATTGATGAGCGTCTGGTAGTTTCCGCCGCCCGCGCCCTGAAGGACGTATGTCAGGACGGCGACGTGCCGCTCATCTGGAGAGTACAATGCAGCCCCACGCTTGGAACAGCCCGCCTGGACGACCATGATAAGCATGGCGAGCACCGCGCCGCATACAAGGAACGCAGATGATAACGTTCGGATCGAAACTCGCAGCCAGCGATGGTGAATGCGCTTGGCAAAGCGATAAACGATCCATGAAGCCGTGGCAAAAAGAACTTGAGAATCGAAAGGGCTTCGGAGTTGTCCATGCTCAGCCACTTTGCATTGTAAAGGCCTGCATTCGCCTTGGCAAATCATGTTGTGGCCGATAGCGGGGTTATCGCTAAACGGGGCTTGAGCTGGCTCCTATTCTTCCCGCAGCGCCCTCGCCGGATCGATGTGCGTCGCCCGGCGAAGCGGGATCCAGCATGCTACCAGTGCCACCAGCACCAAAACCGCGGGGACCAGCACGAACGTCGCCGCGTCGCCGATGCCCGTGACGAAGAGCAGGCTCTTCACCGCTTGCGATGCGCCCAGCGCGATTACCAGGCCGCCTGCTACACCGATCGCGACCAGTTGCAGAACTTCGCCCAGGATCATCAGTTGTACGTCGCCGGTGGTCGCGCCCAGCGCCATGCGAACGCCGATTTCCCGCGTTCTCTGATTTACGGAATAAGAAATCACTCCGTAGATTCCTACTCCCGCGAGCAGCAGTGCCAAGAGGCCGAAGACTCCCAGCAGTCCGGCCGAAAGGCGCGGCGCCCACAGCGAAGTCAGAATTACCGCGCGCACCGTGTGGGGCTGCAGCAGCAGGTGCGGCTCCAGCGTCTGCACCTCGCGCGTTACGCCGGCCAGAACCGCGTCCGCATCACCCGAAGTGCGGAATACCAAGGCCGCGGTAGTTCCGTAGTCTTGCTCCAGGGCCGTGTAGACCAAGGCTTGCGGAGCCTCGCCTACCGCAGTGTAGCTGGCATTGCGGGCGATCCCCACTACTTCAAACGAGAGATTATTGCCGAAGAAGCGCAGGCGCCGTCCGATGGGATTGCGGTTGGGCCAGTAGCGAGCGGCGGCGATCTCGTTGATGACCGCCACGCGCGGGGTGTTCTGTGTATCGAGGGCGCTGAAATCGCGGCCCCGCACGAGCGGGATGCCGGCGGTGCGAAAGTAATTCACGGAAACGGGGCTCACCAGGGTGACGCGCCCTTTGCCGGCCTGCGGGTCGTCTTCCACCATCACCGTGCGGGCCAGAGAGACGCGGAAGACGGGGTCTCGGGTGAGCGCCGCCGAAGGCACGCCGGGGACGGCCGCGGCCTTCTCCAGTACGCGGCGCTGAAATTCACGGCCGCGCGGTTCGTCATACCCGAGATCGCCCACGTTAAAGAAGACCATGGCGAGGTGCTCGGCGTCGAAGCCGGTATCCACTTGTTCGGCGCTCCGCAAGCTTCGGATAAACAGGCCCGCGCCCACTAACGCGATCACGCACAGTGCCACTTCGGCAGCCACCAGAGCGGACCGGACTTTGCGGCCGCTCCACCCGAAAGAGGGCTGCCCGGCGCGGTCTTTCAGATCCGACGCCAGATCGGGACGTGTCGCGCGGAGAGCCGGAACCAGGCCAAACAGAATCCCGGTGAGCACCGAAATGGCGAAGGTGAATGCCAGCACACGTCCGTCGAGGTCAATCTGAAATACGGCGGCGGTCAGTTGCGGCGGGCGCAGCGACCACAGCACCTGACGGGCCCAGGTGGCGATGCCGAGGCCGACGGCGCCTCCGGCCAGCGCCAGCACGGTGCTCTCGGTGAGGAGCTGGCGGATGAGACGCCAGCGGCCGGCGCCCAGCGCCACGCGCACGGCAATTTCTTTGTTACGGCCCGCCGCCCGCGCCAGTAGCAGGTTCGCGACATTGCCGCAGGCGATCAACAACACCAGGCCGGCGACGATCATCAAGACCATCCCCGAAGCCGTCATGGCGGAACGCGTACGCGGATGGATTGCGCTTTCCGAAAGCGGAAAGAGTTTAGGTCGGCGCCCCTCATTGTCCTGTGGATACGCGCGCTCCATTTCCTGTGCCACGCTGCGCATCTGCGCCTCGGCTCGCTGGATGCTCACGTCTGGCTTCAACCGGCCCACCACTGTGAACAGCAACGCGCGCCGCTGGTTCACCCAGGTGGCATCCGGGTAAAGTTGCGTATACATCATCATGGGCACCCAGATTTCGGCCGGACTGAGTAGATTTAATCCCTGGAAACCGTCCGGCGCCACGCCCACGATCTGGAAGTTGTGGCCATCCACAGGCAAGCTGCGCCCGATGATCTGGGGGTCGCCGCCGAATTGCCTCATCCACAGCGAGTGGCTGATGACGGCAACGGGATACGCGCCGGGTGTCGCGTCCTCCTCGGGAAGGAAGGCTCGTCCTCTGACTGGCGCTACACCCAGCGTCTGAAAATAGTTGCCCGAGACAATCTGGAAAACCACGCGCTGCGGCGTATCTCCACCCGTGAGGCTACCCACCACGCTGGAGTAGAGCAGCAGGGAAGTGAAGGACTGGTTCTGGTCCCGGTAGTCTTTGTAGTTGGGATAGGAGCAGAGCAGGTAGCCGGGAATGCGCGGGTCCAGAGTGAACAAGGCCGCCAGCCGCGACGGATCGGCAACGGGCAGGGGCCGCAGGAAGATGGCGTTGATGAAGGTAAAGATGGTGGTGTTGGCGCCGATTCCCAGCGCCAGCGAGAGCATCGCCACAAGTGCAAAGCCGCGGCTTTTCGCCAACGCCCGCAGCCCGTAGCGAAGATCTTCGAGGAATCCTGACACTGGTTTGAAACGCTACCTTACCATAGGCGATAGCGTTGAGTACACAGGTAACGCTAACTTCGCGGCCAGATCGTATTAGTGTGCTAAGCGCGTTGGGAGCGGTTCTGTTTGCCACACACAAGATCTCTTTTTTCAAAAAATGTAAAGAAGATCTTCATATCTCGTTCAAGCGGAGATCGCACTCTTCTTACCTGCCGAGGAGACGGCGCAGCCAACTTTTCCTGGCGGACCTGGCTTTCAAGCCTTTCTCTCTCAAAGCGTCCAGGCGCTCTTTCGCTCTCCGTTCGAGCTCCTGCTTAGTCTCCGGAAGTTTCGGGCCTAACGCTTCAATCAGCGTCGGAAAGTTCTCTCTTAGCAAAGAAGCTGCGGCAGCCAGCTCAAATTGAGGTGCGGGCGATTGGCCATGGACTGCCTCCAGAACAAAAACTATATTCCACCAACGGCCAGGCTCAGATAACGAGGCGAGGTCTATCAGTATTTGACCCCGATCTCGCACGAAACGAACGTTAACCACGTCGGACTCCATCGTTACAATACAATTGCCAAAGACCTTAGGTTCATAGGAATCTCCAATCACACTGAAGCCCAGATCCTGGAAGAGCCAAGGTAGCGTTTCCCTCATTTCCTGCAACAAAGGGCTCATAAGGATTTGGTGTTTAAGGACGGACCCCGCGTCCAGAACCGGCCCGCATTCGCGTAGCAATACCGTTAATCGAAGCCCGCCGCAGTTCCGCTGATCTCACGGTTTCACGGCCGCCCGCAGATACGCCAGAATCGACGCTAACTCGCTATCGGTGTACGCTCCGATCACGTCCGAGTGCTTCCACGCGCTGCCGGGCGTCGTTTCGACTGCGGCCGGTTCGGCCGTGTGCAAAACTGGCGGCGGTGTGGTGAGGTCGTAAAAGATCACTCCCCGGCTGGTCTTGCCGACTATAAGAGCAGGCATGCGCTCGCCGCCCATTGTGGCCGTGCTTACCGACGGCGTCGCCAGTGCGCGAAGAGCCGCGACATCAGCCGGAACCTTCGCGATCGGTGTGCTCACCGGGATCCCGATACCGTTCACTTCATGGCAGGTGGCGCAGCGCGCAAAGCCTCGCACCGCATCGAAGAATAGATCCTTCCCCGCGACAGCCTCGGGTGAGAGAGCGGGAGGCGACGGCGCGTCGCCCGAACGTCCGGCCAACGTGGGATTCGATATTCCGTTGAGCGTGGCGACGTAGGCCACGACGGCCGTCAGTTCCGGACGAGACAGCGCCGTCGAAAAACTCGGCATTGCAGTTCCCGGAATTCCACGCGTCACTGTGTTGGCGATGAACCCCTGCTCGAAGCCGCGCGCTGATAGCCGCGGCGCTCCACCACCTGCGCCTTTCGGTCCGTGACAGTAACCCGCGCCGCAAGTCTTGGCGAAGACGTCCGCCCCTTGGGTCAACACGTCCTGCAGGTTCTGCGCGCCGGCCAGCGCCGGAAGCATCCACAAGAGCAGGCGCAGAAATCGCATGAGGTCCATCATAGCGTGTTTGCGCCGCGGCCCTGGCTCGTGATAGCGTCGAGCAATGTCGCATCCGGTTCGCTATGTTTTAGCGATTCTCGTGGCCGCCGCCGGCTCCGCCCAACAGCGTGCGCCGCAGCCTCCGCCGATCGGCGTGCCGCACGTCGACCTGGGGGCGGGGCCGTTCGTCTTCGACACTGCCGAGCAGCATAAGATCCGCGTGGTGGTGGTCACCAAAGGTTTGTCGCACCCCTGGAGCCTGGCCTTTCTCCCCGACGGCAACCTGCTCATTACGGAACGCAGCGGGCGGCTGCGCATCGTCCGCGACGGCGTGATCGACCCGCAACCGCTGGCGGGCGTGCCGAAAGTATATGCGGTCCGCAATGCCGGGCTGTTCGACATCGCGCTTCATCCGAAATTCGCGGAAAACAAGCTGGTCTATTTCACGTACAGCAAGCCGGGCGAGAACAACCAGCAAGCCACGACGCTGGCGCGCGGCCGCCTCGAGCGTGCCGGCCTCGCCGATGTCCACGACCTCTTCTCGGGTGAATTGACCACGGTGCTAGGTGGTTCGCGCATCGTGTTCGCGCGGGACGGCACCATCTATATGACCACCGGCGCGGCTACCGGCAACCTGGCGCAGGATCCCAACAGCGACTACGGCAAGGTTTTGCGGCTGCGCGACGATGGTTCGGTTCCCACCGACAATCCGTTCGTGGGCCGCCCCGGATATAAGCCGGAAGTCTACACTCTGGGACACCGCGACCAACTGGGGCTAACCGTCCATCCGCAAACGGGAGCGATCTACAACAACGAGAACGGTCCCAACGGCGGCGACGAAATCAACCTGATTCTTCCCGGCCGGAACTATGGGTGGCCGCTCATCAGTTACGGGCGGGCGTATGACGGGCCGCGTATCGCGGAAGTGCCGTGGCGCGATGGCATCGAACAGCCGCTGGTCTATTGGGTGCCGTCCATCGCCCTCTCGGGCATGACGTTCTATTCGGGCGATCGCTTCCCGGCGTGGAAAGGCAACGTCTTCGTGGGCGGCATGCGGCAGGGGGAGATCCCCGGCACGGGCCGTTTGGAGCGCGTGGTCTTCAACGACAAGATGGAAGAACTGCGGCGGGAATCGCTGCTCACCGACCTGAAGCAGCGCATACGCGACGTGCGCCAGGGCCCCGATGGACTCCTGTACGTGCTGACGGAGGAAGAGAATGGCGCGCTCCTCCGAATTGAACCGGCACCCTAATTGAAAGAAGTCGCCTACATCCTGTTCGGCGCCGTTTTCACGGGAGCGGTGGCCGTCGGGTTGGGCAGCCTGCTGCTGCGCCGTTTGCGTGTCTCGCTCGATCGCGAAGAAGCGATATTATTCGCGTTCGTTTCCGGCGCGGCCGTGTTGAGCCTGGCGACGTTTCTGCTCTGCGTGTCAGGGCTCGCCTATAAGGGAGTTTTCCTTGTGGGGGGCGTCGTGGTTATCGTGGGGCAGGCCTTCGGGCCTGCCGCCGCCTTTCCAGGCGGCGCGCCGGGCGGAAGCCCGGCGGCAGGCCGGAAGGCCTGCCCCACTTGGAATCTCCTGTTCCTGGTGATTCTTGCGGGCTTTTTCATCTTGTATCTCTTTAATGCTTTGGCTCCGGAAATCAGCCCCGATGGCAGCGGTTACCATCTGGCGAATGTCGCACGGTTCTGGAGGCACCATGGCTTTGCGTGGGACTACCACTCGATGTACGCCTCCTTTCCTCAAGGCGTGGAGATGTTGTTCCTGGTGGCTTTCGTTTTCGGTCACTATTCGGCGGCAGCCCTGGTCCACCTCATGTTTCTGGTTAGCTTGCCGCTTTTGATTGCCTGTTATGGAAGGCGTTACGGCTTTCCGCGCGCAGGCCTGTTCGCGGCGGTTCTGGTATACGCAAGCCCCGTAGCAGGTAAGGCCGGCAGCTCGGCATACAACGACCTGGCCATTGCGACCGTGGTGTTCGCTGTATTCTACTTACTTCAAATTTGGGATGAGAATCGAGAGCCTGGCCTGCTGATTCTGATCGGATTGCTTGCCGGCTTCGCCTACAGCATCAAGTATACGGCCGGTTTGGCGCTGCCATTTGCAGCGGGATATTTGTGGTGGCGAACCCCTCGCGACCGAAGGCTCTGGCGTGACATCCTAATCTTCGGTTCCGCCGCAGCGATTGCAGTCTTGCCGTGGATTCTCCGTAACTGGATCTGGCTGGGCGATCCGTTCGCGCCTCTGCTTAACCGCTGGTTTCCCAATCCGTACTACCACCCCGGTATGGAGCAGAGCTACCTGGCCGACGTGCGGTCCTACCCGGGAGTAGTCGACTGGTGGCAAATACCCTGGCGCCATATCGTGAGCGGCGGAGTGCCTGTAGGCGGCATGATTGGCCCGATCTTTTTGCTGGCGCCGCTCGCGCTTTTGGCCCTGCGCCACTCCTCGGGACGCCGCCTCCTTTTGGCGGGCCTCGTTTTTGGGCTGCCGGCGCTTCTGAATGCGCAGTCGCGATTCCTGCTTCCCGCTCTTCCATTTGTGTCGCTCGCCCTCGGACAGGCACTTGCCAACCCGCGGGCTCTGCTTCCGATCCTCGCGGTGGCGCATGCCATCGCCAGTTTGCCGCCCGTGTTAACCCTGTATTCGAATCGAGACAACTGGCGATTGGAATCGCTTCCGGTTTCAGCCGCACTACGACTAACGCCAGAGCCGCAGTTTCTCATCGATCACATCACCGACTACCCGCTGAAGTACGCGGTCGAAACGAAAACACCCCCTGACGCGAAGATCTTTACTTGGAGCGTGGGAGACAGCGCATATATCAACCGAAGCTTGAACCAGTGGTTCGAATCGGCGTTGGGGAACCTGGGGTTCGATCTGCTCTCGACTCCACTCAGCGCGGACAACCAACCATCCGTCAGCCTGCACCTCACTTTCCCGCCGGTGAGCACACGCCGTTTGCGAGTGGTCGAGACGGCCTCCGCAAACAGTAACTGGACCATCGCAGAACTGCGTATCTTTTCACAGGGTAGGGAAGTCCTGCCCTCGCCCAACTGGAAACCGAGCGCTCAGCCCAACCGGTGGGAAGCCGAGCTTGCGTTCGACCACAACTATGCATCGCGCTGGTCGAGCTGGCAGCCCATGTCGCCCGGAATGTTCGTGGCCATCGATTTTGGCAAGCTCGAAACGGTCGACGAAGTCGTGTGTATCCTGGCGCCGAAACAAGACGCGCGGATCCAGCTCGAAGTGGAAAACGGGAACGGCCGATGGGTTCCGCTTCCAGGCACAATGGAACGCGAGCCATTCGCGGTTCCATCCGATCTGCGAAGGCAAGCGATGCGTAGCCTGAAGGCCCACGGCATCACCCACCTGGTATTGCGCGACGGGGATTTTCCGGCCGAGGACGTCCACAACCATGCCGGTCTCTGGGGGTTAGAAGAGGTGAGTGTGGTTGGTCCATTACACCTTTATCGCTTGGAATAGTGATGGAAGACGGCCAGAGCGGTGGTTTTCGGCCAGTTGGCGACGTGGCGGAAATCAACTAAGTTACTGGATTCACAATAGCTTAATGTTTGGCCCACACAGTGCAATTGGAGCGGCGGAGGTTCGGGAAGCCCAGTTCATGCGGCGCACGTCTTCGTTCTGCTTCTCAGCCTTGGCGACCGCGGCGGTGTTCGCCGCAATCATCGCCCCCGCTCACGCGCAGGATCCCGATGACCAGAAGCGCGGTGTGGCTCGCATCAGCTTGGCGAACGGCGAGGTTTCCGTGCGGCGCGGCGATTCCGGGGACTGGGTGGCGGCGGCCGTGAATGCACCGTTGGTAACGGACGACCAAATCTCCACGGGACCGAATTCGCGCGCAGAAGTGGAGTTCGACTCAGGCAATGCGCTTCGCATCGGCGGCGATGCCGTGGTTGCCATTTCGCAATTGGAATACAACCGCTACCAGATGGCGGTGGAACGCGGAACCGTAACCTTCCGCGTATTGCGCGTTTCCGGCGCCGATATTGAAGTGGATACTCCGTATGTCTCGGTACGTCCCTCCAAAGCAGGGGCTTATCGCATCGTAGTCAACGACACGGAATCGGATATCACGGCCCGCGCCGGTGATGTCGAAGTGTTTACGCCGCGCGGTTCACAGTGGGTCAATGCGGGACAGATGATGGAAGCCCGCGGCACCGCATCCGACCCCGAATTCCAGATTGTGCGCGCTTTGCCGAACGACGAGTGGGACCGGTGGAATGATAGCCGCGACCGCCCGCTCACTGCTTCGAAGAGCGCTCAATACGTCCCGCCGGGCGTCTACGGCACGGAAGATCTGGATGCCAACGGAAACTGGGTGAATGTGCCGCAGTACGGAGAAGTATGGCAACCAACGGTGGGCCCGGATTGGGCGCCGTATCAATCGGGACGCTGGGTGTGGGTCGATTGGTATGGCTGGACGTGGGTCAGCTACGACCCATGGGGTTGGGCGCCGTATCACTATGGCCGTTGGTTTAATCAGCCCGGTTATGGCTGGCTTTGGTATCCCGGGGTGATCGGTGTTCGCCATTACTGGTCTCCAGCGCTGGTGGGCTTTTTTGGTTTCGGCGGTGTAGGCGTTGGCTTCGGATTTGGCAATGTCGGCTGGGTACCCTTGGCTCCTTATGAAGTTCTGCATCCCTGGTGGGGCCGAGCATACTATGGACGGCCGGGCTACTTCGGCGGCGTGGCCGCCAATGTAAATGTGATCAGCATCTACCGGAATGCCGGTGTGAGGAATGGCTTCACGGCCGTCAGCGGAGAAGATTTCCGGGCCGGACGATTCCAGAATTTCGTGCGCCCGTCAGGGGAGCAACTGCGGCAGGCCAGTTCCGTAAACGGCCCGATTCCGGTGGCGCCCGATCGCGCGAATCTTCGCTTCTCGGACCGGCCGGTGACCAACACGGTGCGCGGCACTCCCACTTCGCGCGTCTTTTCGTATCGCCAGCCGAACCCGGCGCAGCGCATGTCGTTCGAGCAGCAGCGCGGCGCGTTTACCGGGGGCTCGACGGCCAGACAGAGCATCGCCCCGTCGGCGGCCACGGCGCCCAGCGTGCATAGCGAACCCGGTGGCTGGCAGCGTTTTGGAACTCCTCGCGTGTCGCAAACAACGCCGCAAGTAGAACAACCGCGGGTTCAGACGACGACTCCATCCGCAAGCGGCGGTTGGAGCCGGTTTGGCGACCCCGGTGCGGCCCGGCCTCAGCCAGCACAGCCGCAGCCGCGCGCGGAGTATCGAAACTACGCAACGCCTCCTTCCAGAGGCAATTCATTTAATTCCGGTGGTGGCAGCCGGCCGGAATCGTTGCGCATCACGCCGCCGGTAGTTCGTGAGCGATCGAGCGGCGGCGGTTACAGTGCGCGGCCGTCCGGCGGCGGCTCGCCTGGGCCGCGGCAATCCGGCGGCGGCAACCGGGGTGGTGGCGGCAATCGCGGCAGCGGTGGCGGAGGGCATCACCGATAGAGATTTTTCGACGAGCATCAGTTTCTTCCCAACGGCCCGGTCCCGTTTCAGCGTGGGGCCGGGCCATTTTTTGGTTCCGGGTGGCCTCGTTGCAAAACTTTACATAATATCTGTTATCGGAAGTTGCAAAAGGGCGCAACCCAGCTATGCTAGAGCAGAAGCCATGACCATCGACGAACGCCTCGACCGGCTGACCGCACGTCACGAAGCCCTCACCGAGTCCATCGAACTCATGCATCGCGATTGGGAGGAGCGTTGGAAGCAGATCAGTATAGCGTTACAGCCGGACGGCGAAAACATCCGCGCCCTCGCGCGCATCGCTGAAATTCACGAGCGCCGGCTCACGCACCTCGAAGGCCCACCGGAATAATCGTTCGCTATTTTCGAAGCACCGGCTCTAATCCCGCCTCCCGATATGCCGCCAGCAGCGCTCCTTCTGCTGCACTGTGCTGCGGCGGAGCGCATCTAGACCCGGCGTTCAGTTCCACTAGTAGCCGGAAGCGTTCCAGCAGCCGTTCGCTTCGGAAGACGCCGCCACTGTAAGCGACATCGACGGCATCCGGTTCTTTCCACAATTGCGCGCGGACCGAAGCCGCCAGCGACGCCAGTTGCTGCGCGCTCGCGTTGAGGATCTCGAGCGCAACCCGATCTCCGCCGGTGGCGGCAGCGTCGACCAGCGGGGCCAGGCTCGCGATCCGGTCGCGCGGCCAGGCGGGCGCATAGAAATGATGCAGAGCTTCGTTGACATCGCCGGCAGGCCGTTGCATCCAACAAAGCCTGACGGAGAGCGGTCGCGGCGCCCCAACCTTCTTCCATGCGCAAGGCGGCGCGTAGCGCCTGGCGCACCATATCGAACGCGCTGCCCTCGTCTCCGAAGATGTGCCCCCAACCGCCAACCCGCACGCGGGCATCTTCCGCATTGCGTCCCAGCGCGATCGATCCGGTGCCCGCGATGACGATGATTCCCTGCCCGGTTTCGGTAGCGCCTGCCAGAGCGATCTCGGCATCGGTGGTCACCAGCAAGCGGTTGGCGCGCAGCAGCGTGGCCAGGATGGCGCGCTTGTCGTCGGGTCCGCCGCTCATTCCGAAGCAGGCCGACTCGAATTGGAGGCCCGGGTCCAGCCCGGCTTGCGCGCAGGCCGCGGCGACGCTTTCGGTGACGGCACTCTCCAGCCGGGCTCGCCCCTCGCCGGCGGCTGCATGGTTGCACGGTCCACCCTGGCCGGTCCCGAGTACACACCCGCCTTCGTCACCGATGACCGCAGTCGTCGTTGACTGGCCACCATCCACTCCCAGAAAAAGCTTCATCAAAATGGGAACCCCGATTGTAGCGCGGGCTGAAAAGGAAAGAGGCGGCAAAGGCCGGACGCGATCCGGCCCAGGCCGCCCTGGAGGATTGGACAGTGTTGCGGACTAGCTCTTCTTGGCTGGGTTCTCTACTCGCAGGTTGTTGTTGACGGGACCAAAACTAAGCCCGGCAGTGGCGGCACGCACACCGGCCACTTGTTTATCGAAGTCGGTGGCGACCACGCCTGTGAGGGTTACATGGCCGTTGTCCACAATGATGTGAATCGACGGCAGCGCCCCCTGGCTATACCGCGAAAGGGCCGGATAACTATAGATGGCGCGCGCCACCTTCAGGCGCAGTTGGTCGTCCATGGGAGACAACGGCAGCACTTCCAGTTGGTTCGTCACGCTGGTCACACCCGGCACGTGCTGAACAATCTTCGCGAGATCGAACTTCTTGTAAGGTTGATTGACCTCGCCGGTCAATTCCACGTTGCCGTGGTTCACGCGCAGATTGATGTCGTCCCAAATCGTATAGTGGGGATACATCACGATCTCATGCCGTACCTGTTTGGCGACCGCCTCATCAGAACCAGGCGCTGCGGCGGTCTGACCCGCGGATGCACCGGCAATTCCCGCCGCCGACAGCAGAGCCACCGTCATTACCGCGCTACCCAGAATTCGTGATTTCATTTCTCTGAGCCCTCCTACTAGTTAGAACGTATGCGGAGGCAAATGGGTGCGATGGCTTTGTAAAGAGTTCGTAAATTAGGTACTACGAGGGTGCGGCGGTCGTTTTGTCTGGCGCATAGCAGAGCGGGTTCAGCTTGCATTCGCCGCATTTGGGCTTGCGCGCCACGCAGAGTGCCCGTCCGTGCAAAATGATTTGATGTGAAAAAAGAATCCATTTCTCTTTTGGGAGGATTTTCACCAAATCCTGTTCGATCTTGGTGGGGTCGGTGTTCCTGGTGAGATCGAGGCGCCGCGCGATGCGCTGCACGTGGGTGTCGACCACCACACCGGAGGCGATCCCATAGGCCGTACCGAGCACTACGTTGGCGGTTTTGCGCGCCGCTCCGGGGATCGTGAGCATCTCCTCAATGGTCTTCGGCACCTGGCCGCCGAATTGGGAAACTACCCTCTTCCCTGCCCCCACCAGTGACTTCGCCTTATTGTTGAAAAAACCAGTGCTACGGATATCATTTGCCACAACTTCCGGGCGAGCTGCCGCGAAGTCCGCCGGGGTAGGATACTTCGCAAAAAGGCCGGGGGTGACTTCGTTTACGCGCTTATCTGTGCACTGCGCCGACAGGATCGTGGCCACCAGTAGTTCCCAAGGACTGTGGTGGTGGAGTGCGCAACTTGCGGCCGGATACATCTCGTCCAGGCCGCGCAGAATTTCGGCGAGCCGCTGCTTTCGCTCGGCGGCCGTCTTGGGTCTCGCTGGTCGCTGCTTTCGGCGGCCCGTCACTGCGGCGCGGTGATCTGCAGATCCGCGTTGACGTTCTGCCAGTCCGGCAGCTCATAGATTTTGAGCTTGGTGTTCAGAATGGCGGAGACTTCCTGGGAAGCCTGCGGCCCGACGTTAGCGCCAAACGAGAAAGTCCCAACCGCGTCCTCTTCGGATTTCTGAGTGCGTCCCCAAATGGTGACGTTGCCGGCGAGCCCGGCCAAATCCGCATCGGAGTGGTTGGTCACTGTGAATTTGACGACGATATGTTTCTTGGCATCCTCGGTCCAGCGAACGCCCGAGATCTCCACGTATTTCTGCAGCGGGCTGGTCTTAGCCGCGGGCTTGGCGGCAGGGCTCTCCACGGTGGGAGGCGGAGCCGCGGCCGTGCTGGGGTTTCGCAGATAGCCCACGCCCCAATAGAGGCCCGAGCCCAATCCGAGAAACGCGAAGGCAAACAGGACGGTGAGCAGCCAGGTAGGCAAACCGCCCGCCGGCTCCGGCGCCGGAAGGCGAGGCACTACGATCGGCTGGGTGGCAACCGGCTGCTGGTAAACAAGACCTGAAGCAGGTGGGGGCGGAGCGGCTGCGACGCTGGCGGGCTGCTGCGAGGGGACGGGCGGCTGGGGGGCCTCCGCTACCGGTGATGGTGCGGCCGGGTCGCTGCCTTTCGGGTGGCAGCTGGGACATTGGTCGTAGGAAGGAAGAACTTCACGCCCGCACTGCGGGCAGATCCACGTGAACATGCGATCCCCTCAATTTTACTGTACCGCTAGACGGATTCCCGCGAAAGAAAACATGCGGCCCGCCGCTTCGCGGTCGCGGCGGAAAGAATGGAACTCGTCGGACAGGCACATGGTGCACAGGCCGGCGGAATAAATCCGGTCAGCCCCCAGACCCGCCGCGAGGAGCTGCCGGCGGTTGGCTGCGCTGAGATCGATATGCGCCCGGCCGGTCTCGCCAAATTGCAACGCTACTTCGGGGCCGACCTGGTAGCAGCACTTCCCGATGCCGGGCCCGATGGCGGCGTGTAGATCCTCCGGGCGCGTGCCGAAATTCTGGCGCATGGCCTCCACGGCGTGGCGGGCGATCTCCGCCACGGTGCCGCGCCAGCCCGCGTGGACCGCCGCCACCGCGCGATTCCGCGGGTCGGCGAGCAGGATCGGAATGCAATCGGCGGTCTTGATCGCCACCGCCGAACCGGGCCGATTCTCAAGCAGCGCATCGCCCTCGCCCAGGCGCCCCGCCGGTCCGGCCGCGACGACACACGTGGCCGAGTGCACCTGTTTCAGTGTGGTCAGGTTGCCCACCTGGCCCGGAATGTCGGCCCGCCGTGTTCCAAAACCGTGCTCCAGCCAGGCGAACGCATCCAGCTCCGGGACCCGGTAGATCTCATGGGAGTCTTTATAGAACACAATCTATGCGGGGTTTTGGATCTGCGCGATCCGTACCTGTTGCTTGAATTCGGCGAGCATCGATTCTTCCAGATGGACCTCAGTGGGCCGTTTCACCAGGGTGGTCATCTGATCGATTTTATCCTGAAGTTTCAGCAGCGCGTAGAAGAGGTTTTCAGGCCGCGGCGGGCAGCCGGTGACATACACGTCGACGGGGATTATGCGGTCCACGCCCTGCAGCACCGAATAGGTGTTGAAGGGACCGCCCACACTGGCGCAAGCGCCCATGGCGATGCACCACTTGGGCTCGGGCATCTGGTCCCAGATGCGCTTGATCACGGGGGCCATTTTGAGCGTGACGGTTCCGGCCACGATCATGAGATCCGACTGGCGCGGGCTGGGCCGGAAGACCTCGGCGCCGAACCGCGCGATATCGAAGCGCGATGTGGACGAGGCGATCATCTCGATGGCGCAGCAGGCCAGGCCGAACGTGAGCGGCCAGAGGGCCGATTTGCGCGCCCAGTTGAAAACGTAGTCCACCGAAGTGGTGACCACGTTCTGCTCGAACTGATTCTGGATAAAAGAGGACAATCCGCTCTCCTTTGTCTCTAATCGCATTTTAGCGCGATTTACGGGGGATGGGGCTTGCCCCGGGCTAGCGGCCTGGGCGATTCTAATCAGGTTATGGAAAAAGTTACTGCCGTTGTGCCCTTCCTAAACGTGGTCGATATGGAGCGGTCCGTTCGCTATTACGTGGACGGTCTGGGTTTCGCTATGACCCGGAAGTGGATAGACGACGGAAAGTTGCGTTGGTGCTGGCTGGAAAATGGCGGCGCGGCGCTCATGCTGCAGGAGTTCTGGAGGGATGGGCACCATACCGGGCGGCCCGACGGGAAACTGGGGCAAGGCGTGTCCCTCAATTTTCAGTGCCAGGACGCGTTGTCGATTTACCGTGGAGTGACCGAGCGGCGGATCGAGGCGTCGGAGCCGTTTGTGGGGAACGGGCTGTGGACGTTCCACCTCTTGGACCCGGATGGTTACCGGATAGAATTCGCAAGTCCCACGGATACGCCGGAAGAAACGAAGCTCTCGGAGTTAGCGGGCTGAAGCCCCGCGGTGATATACAAGAGAGATGATTCGTATCGTCCACACCGCGTTTGTGCTCACCGCGTTTAGTGCCGCTGCTTTTGCGGCGGATGCCCCTACTGTCGGACAGACTTTGGACAGCCAGTTCCGCAACGCCGACCGCGAGATCGTGGGCCTGTTCGAGGCCATGCCCGCCGACAAGATCAACTTTGCGCCGACCAATGGCAAGTTTGACGGAGTCCGCACGTTCGCCCAGCAGGCCAAGCACCTGGCCACGTACATCTACATGCTTTCGTCGTCGGTGCTCGAACAGAAGCCGCCGGTCGATATCGGCAAGGGCGATGCCGGACCCGATTCCGTGCAAACGAAAGAACAGATAACGGAGTACCTCAAGGGAGCGTTTGCGTTCGGCCATAAGGCGCTGAATTCCATCACGGAAAAGAACCAGATGGACCAGGTGGCGGGGCCGTTCCCGGGGTCGAAGATGGCGCGCATCGCCGCCGGAGTGTTCATGATGTATCACAACTTCGACCACTACGGGCAGATGGTGGTGTACGCGCGGATGAACGGCGTGGTGCCGCCGGCCAGCCAGCGGTAGGTAGCTCACGACGCTAGTTCCCCGACCTTAGGCAACTCCAGCACCAGTTCTCCTTGCTCGTCGGCGTAGAAGGCCGGGGCGAAGCGCGCGCCCCACACGACCTCATCGTGGCGGTATGAATAGCGCGCAATGACGGTCTGGTTGAAGGTGTCGTCGTGTCCCCGGAGCAGGATGAGGACCTCGGCTTGCAGGCGATCGAGGTCCGCTGCGGTCTTGCTCCAGAGCGGACTCTCCTGGTCGATGGGATGCACGACGGTCCAGGTAAGCGGGAGGAAGAGCACTCGTTCGCGCTCCAGCTTCAGCATCTGGTAAGAACGGGTGGGCTCGTTGCCGTCATCCCGGTTTACGGTCATCAGGAGGAGACGCGCTTCCAGATCGATAATGGAATTCGCGCGCCGGTTCACCACGCGGAATTGCAGGCTGGTTCCCTCCTGATAAGGGCTGATCAACATATTGCCGCTGAAGCCGATGCGCGCCGACGGCCGGGAAAAGCGCCCGAACAACAGGCCCGTAGCCATGGCGAAACCGAGCACGCCGATCAACGCCTCGAAGGCGGCCAGCACGTTGGCCCGCACGCCGGCCGGCGCAATGTTGCCATACCCCACCGTGGTGAGACGTATGCGAACTGAAGAAAAATGAGTTCAGAAAATGATGCAGGCTATCACGCGCCTGGTCGCCCTGCATTTCGCCGGGAGGGAGCCAGAAGTATGCGATCGCGAATAACGCATTGATCACCAGATACGCCAGGAATATAGTGCCTAGAAACATCGGCCACCGCATGTTGATCAGGTGCAAATAGGGATGGAAGTCGCGCCAGGTGGCGCCGCTGCGGCGGACATTGAAGGTGCCGTCCTTGTTGATGACGCGGCTCAGGGGGCCGGCGAAGCGCTGGGTCAGTCCGGGATCGAAAGTCGGTTTCTGCATATCCTTCCGATCGTAAGATATCGGCTGGCGGTCTGCGAGACTGCCGCGCCACAACCCGCCCGCCATTCGGGTTACGATGTACGCGATGCCCGACCTCACGCGCGAACGCCTCACGAATTTGCGCAATGGACTTCTGAAGCTGCACAAGGCCCTGCTCGATTCCGAACGCGCCGCCTACGAGCGCGATGTGGCGCGGATCACATCCACCGGGCAGTTCCTCGATCTGGTATTGAACGATCCCTGGTTTAACTGGCTGCGGGAACTTTCCCAGTTCATCGTGCTGATCGATGAGACACTCGATTTCGAAGATCCGGCCACCCCAGCGGATGCGGACCGCCTGGTCGGGCAGGCCCGCGATCTGATAGCACCCTCGGAAGACGGCTCGGCTTTTGCGCGCAGCTATTTCGAAGCCATGCAGCGCGATCCCAATGCGGTGCTGGCTCACCGCGACATGATGCAGGTTTTCACAGGCCTGGAGTAGGTGGCGCGGGGTTCGTCCTATAATAAGAAATCCCTGGCATGCCTCGAGAATTAGTGGTCCAAGGCCCCGATGGACAGGTCAACACCGTGCCGCTCAACCAGACGCGGCTGGCGGTGGGACGGTCCAGCACGGTAGAAATCAGTTTCCCCGAAGACGCCGGTCTTTCGCGCCAGCACTTCGCTTTTGAGGCGCAGGGCGAGGACTGGACGGTCCAGGATCTGGGCAGCAAGAACGGAACGTTTGTCAATAACATTCCGCTAAAGGCCCGGCTGATTCTGAAGCCCGGCGATAAGATCACAGCCGGGCACGTGACCATTGTCTATTCGCCCGACGGCAAGGGCGTGGCGCAAGGCGTAGTCATCTTTGAAGGTTCGGACAGCGATACCGACACGAGCTCGTCGTCCACCTTACAAACCAGCCTGGAAGGCGCGCTGTCGAACCAGACCATGATGCTGGAGCGCGGCGGTGCGAAAGCATCTGCGCCCCTGCAGGCGCTATTGAAGGCGGGGCAGGAACTGTCGGAAAACCGTCCGCTTCTGGAATTGTTTCCGAAGATCCTGGGGCTGGCCATCGAAGCCGTGAACGCACAGCGCGGTGTGGTGATGATCCTGGACGGGGAGAACCTTGTGGCCAAGGCGCACAAGGGCGAGGGCTTTCGCATATCCAGCGCCGTGCGCGACCGCGTGATCCACCAGCGAACCTCAATCCTGGTGCGCGATGCGCAGCTCGATGAGGCATTCAAGAGCCGCATGAGCATTGTGGAGCAGAAGGTACGCACCATGATGGCGGTGCCGCTGCAGACCAAGGACCGGATTATCGGGCTGATTTATGTGGACAGCCCGTTTGTGCTGCGCGAATTTACCAAAGACGATCTCAGCCTCCTGACGGTGATGGCGAACATCGCCGCCATTCGAGTGGAGAGCGTGCGCCTGGCAGAAGTGGAACAGGCCGAGCGCATCATGAAGCGCGACCTGTCCCAGGCGGCCGAAATCCAACGAGGGATTCTGCCCGAGACGGCCCCCGAAATTCCGGGCCTGGATCTGGCCGGCGTCAATACTCCTTGCCGGACGGTGGGCGGCGACTATTACGGCTTCTTCCCCTATCCCGGCGGCCGCGTGGCGCTGGCACTGGGCGATGTGTCGGGTAAAGGAATGCCCGCGGCTCTCATGGTAATGGCGTTCGAAGCGCGGCTCCGCGTTCTAGCCGAAGAAGCCGGCAATGCCGCCTCGCTAGTGCAGCGCCTCAATAAGGTCACATGCGCCAATTGTCCTTCCAATCGGTTCATCACGTTCTTCTACGGCATAGTCGATCCCAGTAAAGGCGACCTGGCCTTCGCCAATGCCGGGCACAATCCGCCGGTCCTGGTGCGGGCCTCGGGAAAGGTGGAAATGCTCGAAGGGGGCGGACCGGTGCTGGGCGTTCTCGAGATCGCGCCGTATCACGAAGAGCGCACAAAGCTTGCCCCGGGCGACACCCTTGTGATTTACAGCGACGGTGTCACAGAAGCCGCCAGCGTCGCCGAGGAGGAATACGGCGAACAGCGGCTGATCGATGTGGTGGCGCAGCATCGGGCCGAGCCGGCCGACGCCATCGTGAAGGCCGTCATGGATTCGGTCAGCCAATTCAGCCTGGGGGCCGCACAGGCCGACGACATCACCGTGGTCGTCGCCAAGCGCGTGTAGGGCAGTGATCACCGACCTGGTACAAATCCGCGTCCTCGGCGAAAAGAAACGCGACGAAAATCTCCGCTTTCGCCGTTTCATGAAGTCGCACGACCACTCCGACCGGATCTTGCGCCGCACCGCTGAGGGCATCGAAGAACAGATCGACTGTACGGTGTGCGCCAATTGCTGCAAGCTGGCCACGGCCGTAGTGACCGAGCGCGACGCCCTACGGCTTGCTCGTCATATGCGGATTTCGCTGGCGCAATTCCTGAAGGAATACACGGTGGAGAGTGAGGAAGAGGGCCGCATTCTGCGCCGCACCGAGGAAGCGGGCTGCGTTTTCCTGGACGGCACGGCCTGTACAGTGTACGAGGCGCGCCCGGATGCGTGCCAGCGTTTTCCGCACGTGGTCCGCGGCGCGGGTTCCATCGCCAGCCGGATGTGGCAGTTTGTAGACCGCGCTACTTATTGTCCCATCGTGTACAACTCGCTGGAGGCGTTCAAAGAGGAGTTGGGCTTCCGGAAGTAAAGCCAGCGGCGAGTCGGCGCTGGAGAAGAGCGGGTCCAGGGGGACCCGCGCGGACCAGAGGGGTCCGCCGTACGGGTCTGGTCAGAAAGATAGCTTGACGGCGAATTGCAGCTGCCGTGGGTTGAGCATGGTGCGCGGCTCGCCGAAGAGTGGGTTGGCCGGGCTGCCGCGTCCGTCTTTGTACTGCTGGGGAATGGCACCCAGGAAATCGGGTGCACCGTAGACGGTGGTAACTTCATCCACGTTGGGCCGGTTCGCCAGGTTGAAAGCATCCGCCGATATCCGGAGCACGGTACTTTCGCGAAGTCGAAACAGGCGCGTGACGCGGAGGTCGACGCTTCGGAGACTATCGCCCCAATAGGTATTTCGCGCCGAAAGGCCCACACGATCGGTCACCGGATTGTTGTCGTTGTTGACGTCAAAACCGACAAATGTGGTGAACGGCCGAGGGGACTGCAGGGTGACGATGCCACTGAATTCGCAGTTTCGCAGGATGCTCTTAGCCGGGGCCTGGGCGACGAAACTGGCGACAAACCGCTGGCGGACATCTTGATTCGAGTTCGCGCGTTCCAGATTTCTCGAGTAGAGATCTTGCGGGGTGCTGACAAAGGTAGTAAAGGTCCCATCGTCCAGGGTCTTCGAAAAAGTGTAATTCGCGTTCAGGCGGAATAACTGGCCATAACGCTGGTCGATTTGAACAGTGAGTCCGTGGTATACGGAGTTGCCGCTGTCATCGGTGTAGTAGAGCAGCCCGGACGGATACAAGGATCCACCCAGGAGGTCTTTGCCATCCGCAAGCTTGCCCACTGCAGGGACGACGTTCAAGTCTTCAGCGCGCGCGAGATGGTGGGCCGCGACAAACAAATAGCCGGCTCCCATGGTGAGACCTTTACCGATTTCCCGATCGATGCCGAGGCTGGACTGCTCGGAATACGGCGTACGGCTATGAGGGTCTACCAGTGCGGCTCCGGCGGTGCAATTCGGAGGGCACGGGCCGCTGTTATAAGTAGGAGGAAGCTGGCCGGTGAGCACTAGGTTCTTGGCCACATCCGCAGGCATACCCGCCGGCCCGGGAAGTAGTTCGTTCACGACCCAACCCGCATTCTCGGAACCCTTAAGGACTCCGGGGATCTGCACTCCCGGGATGACTACAGGCCGTTCCGGAGAGGCCACGAAAACGAACGAAAGGTTATAGCGATCGAAGAACAGGCCCGAGCCCGCGCGAATTACGGTCTTGCGGTCGAGCGCGTAGGCGATGCCGATGCGTGGCGCAAGATTCCGGTAGTCGGCATGGATCACGTTGTCCAACCCCTTCTCGAGATCCCATCGCAGGCCGTAATTGAGTGTCACCTTGGGGCTGACCCTCCACTGATCCTGCACAAATATGCCGTGGTACGAGTGGTTCAGGTGCACGTTGAAGTCTTCCACTAAAGAGGGCACATACGGGTATCGCCAGTCAGTTGGCAGGCGAGCCGGCAGGCTACCTTGGGCCAGCGGACCGGGCCCGACAGGGGCGCCCCACATGACCATGGGGGTTCCGTTCAAGAACGGAGGAAGCGGACAAGGCGCATCCACCGGATTCTGCTGCAGGTGGGCTGCGGGATTCACGAAATTGGCGAATTCCACCAGGCAATTCGTGCCTGGCAGAACGATACGCATGGGCATGAATCCCGGCCAGGTTACCTTGTCCTGGAGGAAGTTCGAGTCGAATCCAAACTTCACCAGGTGGGAATTCTTGGCCCAGGACACGGAATCGGAAACCTGCTCGCGCGATTCGCCGATGAAATCGAATACACCGAAGTGGTTACCGAAAAGGAGCGTATTGGGGATTTCCAGGCTGGGCTGTCCAGTTGCCGGCGGGAAGTCATAGTTGCGCCGGGCATACTGAAGCAATACGGTATTCACCAGCGTCGCGCTGGGCACCGAGGTGAAACTGCCGACGAGGGCCTGATCCCGGGCGAAAAGGTTATGCCCGCTGCTGGGAGTTGCAATGCCGCCACCATCCATGGTGCTGCCCACCAGAAGGTTGCGGTCACGCGCGTCTTCCACGTTATAGCGGAACGACAGGCGGTGCACTTCCCGGAGGTGTTGGTCGATTTTGACGATGCCTTTATCGGTATCGTTGGTCTTGAGGACGTTCAGTTGTTCGGGCGCGAGTCCCATGGCCGATTTTGCGGCGTTGAACAGAGTCAGGTCGCTCATCAGCGTGGCCGGATAGCTAGGCGATTCCCCTCGCCGCTGGCCTTCATAGTTCACAAAGAAGAAAGTCTGGTCCGCGCGAACAGGCCCGGAGAGCGCTGTCCCGAACTGATTTTGCCGAAGCGTATGGAAGCCGGGAATCGAAAGCAGCGACCGTGCATCGGTCCCGTCATTCTGTAAGTAGTCGTATAAGGAGCCGTGAAGCTGGTTAGTTCCCGATTTGGTGATGATATTGACCACGCCTCCGAGAGCACGGCCATACTCCGCGGCAAAACTGTTGTTCACGACCCGGAACTCGCCCACGGCTTCCTGCGGAGGAGTGGCGCGCTGCGAGCCCGTAACAGTGTTGATGGTATCCGCACCATCCACGACGACCTCGTTGCTCAAATCGCGCATGCCGCCAAAGGAAATCCGGGTGACCTCGAATTCCGTGATGGTGGACTGCAGGCTGGTGCGGCCGGTCGTGACACCAGGACTCAGCAGGACAAAGTCGGTGAAGACGCGCCCGCTGATAGGTAGCGACTCGATCTGTCTGGTCTCGACTACGCCGCTCACTTCGGTCCGGCTCGGTTCGACGGGAGAGACTTCCTCGGTCACCACCAGTTGTTCTCCGTGGGTTTCGATCGCCAGTGTTAAGACGAGGGTTGCCGTTTGTCCCACCAGCAGGTTAATCCCGGTTTGGCGGTACTGGGCGAATCCCGGCATGGCGACGGTTAATTCGTATTGCCCCGGCGGCAGGTTCAGGAAAACGTACTGGCCGATTTCACTGGAGCGGGTAGTGTACGAGTGGTTGGTGCCGAGTTCGAGAAGCGTCAGACCGGCATTGGTAACGGCCGCTCCGGCAGGGTCCTGAACGGCACCGCTCAGTTGCGCAAACGACGCCGCCACTTGAGCGTTGCCGCTAGGTGTGTGACACAGGATTGCCACAGAAATCCAGACAAACAATCGTAGATAACGGTTCATAGAAGCTCGTTCCCATCGGCCATACTTGACCTATCGGCACATTGCAGTGGTGGCGTTAGGCTTCGACCAAATTCGAGGCCTGCGGCCCTCCCGGCTGGCTATGTGCGCAGTAGCCTTCCAGTAATTCATGAAGCCTTACGGCGGAAATGGGTTTGGCCAAATAATCGTTCATACCGGATTCCAGGCAGAGTTGGCGATCTTCGGCCATGGCGTTGGCGGTCATCGCGACAATCGGAAGGTCGGCTCCCCGATCGAGGAGCCGGATCGCGCGCGCGGCCGCGTAGCCGTCCATCTCGGGCATTTGGCAATCCATGAGAACCAGGTCGTACTTGAATTGTTCGACGGCCGCAACAGCCTGTTTGCCGTCCCAAGCCACATGCACCTGGTGACCCATGCGCTCGAGCAGACGAACCGCGACCTTCTGGTTGATGGCGTTGTCCTCGGCCAGGAGAATGCGCAAGGGTTGTAGCGAGGGAGAGATTTTTCCAGCCCCTTGCGAGGGCGCCAGAACCGCGGCGGAAGGAATCGGGAAGGTAACGGCAAACCGGAAGGTGCTCCCGCGCCCCACCTGACTTTCGAGTTCCAGGGAGCCCTTCATGAGTGCAACCAACCTCCGGCTAATCGCCAAGCCTAAACCGGTGCCTCCGTAGCGCCTCGTGGTTGAGCTGTCGGCCTGAGTAAATGCTTCGAAGATCTCGGCTTGTTTTTCCGGCGCGATTCCAATTCCGCTATCCTTTACCGCAAACTGGAGTTCCACGGAGTCGGCATGCCTGGCACGCGCAGTGACCGTCATGGTGACGGATCCGGTCTCAGTGAATTTCACGGCGTTCGATAACAGGTTGAGCAGCACCTGGCGAAGGCGTTGGGGATCTCCCATTAACACCGGCGGGAGCTTTGGGTCCAAGTTTTGGCGCAGATCGAGTTTTCGCGCCCTGGCAACCGGGCCTAAAACGGCGAGGGTATCTCGCACGAGCACCTCCAGAGAGAATGGCAAGCGCTCCAGGATGAGTTTTCCGACCTCCACCTTGGCCAGGTCCAGGATGCCGTTAACCAATTGGAGGAGAGCTTCTCCGCAGCTACGAATGATCTCCAGATCATCGTGCTGCTCCTCGGTGACGCCAGAGTCGAGCAGCAAACTAACCGCGCCGATGATGCCGTTCATGGGCGTGCGAATCTCGTGGCTCATATTCGCCAGGAACTCGCTTTTTGCGTGGGCGGCAGCTTCCGCAGCAGCTCTGGCCTGCTCCAGCCGCAAGTGCATCTGCTTCTCGTCCGTGATATCGATAGCAGCCCCGGTCACTCTCTCCGGCTGGCCTTCGGTGAGTTCCAGGCGTCCCTGGCAGCGATACCACCGCACCGCGCCATCCGGCAACACGGCGCGGAACTCCGTTTGCATCAACTCTCCGGACGTTACCGCACGCTCGAGTGCGGCATCCAGGGCAGAAAAATCATCGGGGTGAACGATCTCGCGCCAGCGATCGGCGTTCAAGCAGAGGGGGGCGGCACCTAACCCGAACAGCATGGCCAGGCCCTCGGAGATCATGAACTTCTTGCTGGCAATCTCCAGGTCCCATACGCCGAAAGAGGCAGATCTCTCGGCCAGGGCCATACGCTGGGCATTCTCCCGAAGCATTTGTTCGGTACGTACCCGCTCGATGGCAGTACCCGCCATGTGGGCGCCGGCCTCGACCAGGAGCAACTCTACATCCCGTGGTTTGGTGGGGAACCGATGGTACATGGCGAAGGTCCCCAAAACGCCGTGTTTGGAATCGCGTATGGGCACACTCCAGCAGGCCCGCAGCCCATAGCTCATGACGAAATCTTTAGCCATGGCGAAGCGCGGGTGCGTGGCGATATCGTCCACGATGACGGTCTCGTTCCGGAACGCCGCCGAGCCGCAAGCTCCCACCTCGGGACCGATTTCGAGCCCGTTGATCGCCTGAACGTATTCGCCCGGAATACTGCCCGAGGAGCCCGCCAGCAGATGGCGCTTCTCTTCATCGAGCAGAAGGATGGTGCAAAGACAGCCTGGCGACATACGCTCGATCAGATGCGTGAGCGCGTCCATAACCTGCTTCAAAGACGCACCTTGCGCCACTAATTCCAGCATTTGCCGTTCTTCTTCCAATACCCGCGAAGACTTTTCCAGTTCCTCCCGTTCGCGCTGATTTTGGGCCAAACGCTTTAAGGCCCGGAGCCACCCCGTAACCGATACGGCGGATAACACCAGACCGGCGATGGTGGCCGCTACATACCACATAGCTTCCTTATCGGTCCAAATGGTGCGGAGGTTTAATGGCTGCCTTCAGAACGTCACGAAGGCATCGATCTTGTTGATAAGCAGGCGAGGGTCGACCATCATGGGAAGCACCGACCAGCACGCATCGATGGCCAGAAGAATCGTTCGTGACTGGACTTCGAAATCATACTGCAGCCGCGGCTCGAGTATGCGTCGGACTTCGGCCTGCACTTTGTCGAGAGTGCCCTCCCGCAGCAGCAAGATTGCCGGACCAGTCCACCGGTAGATCGAATTCGAGGCGTCGAAGGAGCGTCGCACGAAGTCCGCAAAATAGCGCAAAACCTTGTCACCGGCTTCGCGTCCATACCGGCGGTTGTATAAAGACAAGCGGTCGACCAGCATGATCACGGCGCACAGGGGGGTTTCGGCGGAACATGCTTGGACCAGGGCGGCTTCGCCAGCCGGCCGGCCCGCCAGATCGGTAATTCCGTCCGCCGAATGTTCGGTGCCGGTATGCGACAATTCGCGCTCGGCTTCTTTGCGAATTACAGCGAGACAATCCGCCAGGCTGGCCTTAACCACGCGAAGTTCTTCCACTTCGGCGGCAGAGCCAAGTCGATTCTCCACCTCCATTAGCTGCCGCGTCCGTTCCGGTGTCGCGATGCGGAGTTCTTCGAGCGTCTCCATTAACAATTTGACGATGGCCCGCAGTTCGGTGTCGTGCAGGTGCAGCCGTTTGGTGGTTCGCAGACCGTGGTCGCGCAAGGCGTGAACCGCCTCCTCCGATTGCGCATAGGCCTCTTCCAACGTCGGGGCTATCCCCCAACGAATCCAGGGCCTTCTGGATCCTTGCGCGGTAGACCCGGTAATCTTCGGCATGACCCTTTAGCGGGTGGATGGCCATGCCCGTAAGCAAAGCCTTCACCACCGGAAGCAGGCCGGCCGGTGGCGGAACCATGGGTTGTTTGCTGGAACTCACGTCTTGAATAACTTATCGGCTATGGGATGGAAACTCGTATACCTCAACGGTACAAGAGATATTGGTCTCTGCGATGGAGGAACGCCGCCACCTGATCCATCAGGTCTTGCTGGATGCTGCGGGGATCTTCGCCGGCCGCCAGACGCCGGATCACTTCGTCGCTGCCGATCAGTTTCCGGCTCTAGGACAGGTCGACCTTACCGGGGTAGAGCGACTCGAGGGCGGCGGCTACCTCCAACCCGAGGCGGGTGGAATCCAACCGCTCGCGGTCGGTGATAACGAAACGCACGCCTTCCAAGCCGCCCACCATCGCCGGGTAGACGCGCACGCCCGGTATCTCGCGCTCGTTCAGACGGGCGGCCAGCTCGCGCCCGGCGATGAAGGCGGCGCCGATCTGCTCAAAGGGAGCGTCCGTTCCGCGGCCCACGGAATAACCCTTGGAGTATTCGATGAGCGCCAGACCGGGATAGAGTGTGGCCGCGTTGAGGCTGCGCATATTGGGGGAAGGATCGATCCACGGCAAACCGGTCGAATCGAACCAGTCGCCGCGGTGCCAGTCCTGCATCTCGATCACCGTGAGCTTCGCGCCGATCTTATTCTCGGCGTTGAACAGGCGCGCCAACTCGCCCATGGTCATGCCATGCCGCAGGGGCAGTCCCGCAAAGTATCCGGTGAACGATTTGTTGGCGGCATCGAGCAAGGGGCCTTCGACATGCGTCCCGGTGATCGGATTGGGCCGGTCCAGAACGTAAAACGGAATGCCCGCGCGTGCGGCTTCTTCCATGGCGTAAGCGAGCGTGGTCTCGTAGGTGTAGAAGCGCACGCCGACATCCTGGATATCGAAAACCAGGGCGTCGAGGCCGCGCAGCATCTCGGCAGAGGGCCGTTCGGTGTTGCCGTAGAGGCTGAAGATCTTCAAGCCGGTAGACGAATCGGTAGCGTCGGCAATTCCGGGCCGGTCTTCTTTTCCAGCGATGCCGTGTTCCGGAGAGAAGAGCGCCGCCACGCGAACACCCGCCTGCCGCATGAGGTCGACATTGCGGCGGCCCAAGCGATCGACTCCGGTTTGATTGGTGATCAGGCCAATGCGCTTTCCTTGAAACGGCTGGAATTTCTGTTCCACCAGCACATCCAAACCGGTGCGCGTGGCGCCGTTCCGTGCGACTTCCCGATGCACGCCCGCCCCGCCCAAGGCCTCGTTATAACCGGTCAGGCGAACGTTCGGAACGCCGATTCCCACGGCAGCGGCGGCGATGGTGGCGACCTTGGAGCGCAGCGGCGTAAGCGCCGGACGCGCGTTGGGGTGGACGCTGTTGGCCAGCAGAATCACGTAAGTCTTGGTCGAAGGGTCGATCCAGATAGAAGTGCCGGTGAAGCCGGTGTGGCCGTAGGAGCCGATGGGGAACAACTCGCCGCGATTGCCGGAATTGGGCGAATCGATGTCCCACCCGAGGCCGCGCAGGATGGGTTGATCGGGGGGACTCTGGGGCTCGGTGAATTTAGCGATGGTCAGCGGGCTGAGCACGCGCACGCCATCCAGCTCGCCGCCATTCAGCATCATTTGGGCGAAGCGGGCCAGGTCGTCAGCGGTGGAGAAGACGCCCGCGTGGCCGGCGACGCCGCCCATATTGCGCGCGGTGGGATCGTGCACTACACCACGCAGCGGCGCGCTGCCAGGACGCGGCCGCTCGGTGGGCGCAATGCGAGGGAGCCACGAGGCCGGCGGCTGGTAGGTGGTCTCGTGCATGCCCAGCGGAAGAAAGATATTCTCCCGCGCGTAGTCGGAGACCATCTGCCCGCTCAACCGGTGTACCAGTTCGCCCAGCAGAATAAAATTGATGTCGCTGTAGACGTAGCGCACGCCGGGCGGTCCTTGGGGTTTAGTCGTCGCGGCCAGACGGATGCCCGTCTGGTAACCGCTCCAGGGCTGTTCCAGGGGGACGTCCGGCGCCAGGCCCGAAAAGTGGGTGAACAGGTTGCGTACGGTGATGTCGCTCTTCCCGCCCTGGAACTCGGGAATGTAGTCGGTGATCTTGTCGTTGAGCCGGAACTTGCCCTGCTCAAAGAGCTTCATCAGGGAGGACGTGGTGGCGACCACTTTGGTCAGCGAGGCGATGTCGAAGACCGTATCGACGGTCATGGCCTCGGGTGCCGGAACCAAGGCCCGCTTTCCGTAAGCCTTGCGGTGCACGATATGGCCGTCGTGTCCGACCAGGAGCACGGCGCCGGGGAGCTTGCCTTGTTCGATCGCCAGATTAACTGCTTGGTCGAGCGCGGCCGACCCCACGAAGGTCTGCGCGGATAGAGTGGTGGCTGCCAGGACAGCGCACCAGAGCATCCTCATACTTCTTTATGATAGCGGGGCGCAAAAAAAAAGGCCGACCAGGGGGTCCGGCGTACCACTTTCCCCTGGAGTTTATCGATGGAACCGCCGATAGCCGCCATAGTAACCGTAGCCGAAGCGCGGACCGATGTACACGCCGAAGCCAGGTCCCCAATACGGGCCATACGCATAATACGGATACCCATAGCCGTAACCATACGGGTACGGAGCCGCATAGGGATAGGGAGCACCGTAGGGCGGTGGCGGCGCAACGTTGACGCGTGTTTGGTACGTCGGAGGCGCCTGATACTCGTTCGGATCCACGTAACGGAACGCCTGCGGCGCACGCTCGGTGGAGACGCTCACGGGCCCTTGCATTTGGAAACTCAGCAGCGTTTCGGGATAGACGACCGCCGGGGCGCCACGAGTAAGCAGCACGCCTGCCAGACCGACCGCAGCGCCGGCTCCAGCGCCGATGGCCGCGCCGCGTCCCCAATCGGCGGCAGAACCGATAATCGCACCAACCCCCGTGGTGGTGGCCACAGCGGCGACGTCGCGTCCGTTGGTAGTGCGCGCATTGCGGCCCACCAACTGCGTTTGTATGGGCAGTTGCTGACCGTCGACGGCTGTCAGTTGCGTCAACTGCACGCCCAGTTTAGCTACGCCTGAGACCCGGCCGCCCTTGTCCACTTGGGTGACGCGCCCGGATACCGTTTGGCCCCGTTGCGCCACTACCAATCCATCCACCACAATGGGCTCCGCCAAGGTGGCGGTGAAGACGTCGCCCACTTGATTGTGGTCCGACGAAAGCGGCTGGTTTATTCGCACGGTAAGGACCTTGCCGCCTGGAATGGTTAAGCGCGGCGGAAAAATACCGGCAGGGGCACCGGTCGGAGGATAGGCTGGCTGCTGTTGAGGATAGGCCGGCTGCTGCTGGTTGTCGGGCGCGGGCTGTGCCACTGGTTCCGGCGCCGACTGCGCCACCGGCGTGGATGGATCGGCGGATCCGTTCGGACCGGGCTCATCAGCGCGCCGCCATCCAGGATTCTGCGCGAAACCGACGGCGGTGGTGAAAAGCAGGCCGGCGAACAGGCAGCGCGTGGTAGCGGAACGAAGTGAGTATTGCGGAATTCTCATTAGCAGGTGCCTCCTTCTTCTTCCTTCTTCTCGACGGCGTATCTTGCACCTGGGTTGCCAACCGCATGTCATTGACAAATCAATGACTTGTGAGGCTCCGCGATGGCCCCAAACCACCAACGTTGGTGGATTTGGGCCAGTGGCCGTTTACTTGGCCAGGACGACACGGGTGGCACCAGGCTCGGGCTCCCCGGCACTGATTCGAACCCGCTCCACCACCGCAAGCGCCGCCACGTAGAGCAGTCCTCCAATGATCAGCGTCTGGACCAATCCGAGATAGATGGAAGAGGCCAGCGCGCCCACCGAACCCAAAACACTGGCGGCGGCATTCAGCGACCAGGCCCATCGCACCGAGGGCGCATGCCACTCTTCAAGGCGCGCGAGCCCGGTGGGAAACGGCATTCCCATCAGGAATCCCAACGGGGCAATCAGAACCACCGTTAATGCCATCTTCAGCGGGAGGGGCCAGCCCACCAGGGTGGTGAGCAAGCCCGAGAGCAGCAGCGCCAGCACTGCGGCGCACAAGGCCACACAGCCCAGCACTTTGATGAGCCGCCCTTCCTGCCGGCCTACCAGGAACCGGCTGCAGTAACTGCCCATGCCGCTCGAGATCAGCATGGAGAAGATCACCACTGTCAGCGCGTAAGTGGGGTGCCCCAGGAAGAGCACGAATTTCTGGATCAATCCGACTTCGATCAGAATGTAGCCGCAACCGATGAAGAGGAAGTACAGGAGATAACCGAGCACGCCGCGCTCGCGGGGCAGCCGAGTGCCCAACAACATCGGCGGCAGCAGCAGGATGAGAATGGTGGCCAGCACGCTCATCCCCATGAGCGCGAAGAGCACCGGCACGGCTTTATTGATTTTGAAATCGGCGCTTTGGCGGGAAGCCGACTTGACGAAATTCCAAAGGTCGCCGGGCTGCACGGTGTAGAAGAAAAACGGGCGGTTATCGCTGACCGGCGTGATATCGAAGGTGTAATTGCGCTCGTACTGATCGGGATTGGGGCTGCGCAGCAGGTCGTGAAATTCATTGCGGACATCCGACCCCGGCAAATAGACGGCTTGCATTTGGGCACGGTCCATCATGTTGCGCGCCCGCGCCAGATCCTCGGCGCTGAAAGGTTTGCGGGAGATGAGCACGGTATCTTGCGCGCCCCAACCGGCCACGGATCCCGAGCGGCCGACGATGATGTGCCGCCAGGCATCGTTCTCTCCCAGTTGAGCCAGGGCCTCGATGGCTAGAGCCAGCAGGCGCAGCGATTCGCGCGGCGGCTGAAATCCCCAGCGCGTGACGGCGAGCAGGCCGTCGTCGGTCAGGTGCTGCAGGTAATCGCGAAAAGCGTCGGTGGTATAGAGGTTGTTCTCGGAGAGCGCGAACGCACCGGCCGCGGTGGAGGCCCAGGTGTCCACCAAGGTGGCTTGCAGCACCTGAAATTTGTCGGGACTGCGGCGCACGAAACTGCGCCCATCCTCCACCACGATTCGGACGTCGGGGCGCAGATACAGGCCGCCGCTGAGATTAGGGAAGCGCTCGCGCATGATGGTTTCGGCGATGATCGGGTTAATCTCGACGCCGGTGATTTCGTGACTGCCGGAAGCCAGCGCGCGGGCCACGTCCCAACCGCCGCCGGGACCGATGATCAGAGCCTTCGCTCCGGGCCGCACCGCATAGGGCAGCGCGGGCCCCTGCTCCAGAAGGTCGTGGCGATCGCGCGGTGAGAGATTTTGGAAATCGAAGTGGGCGATGGCGGTGGAGGCATCGGCGTCGATGAAAATCGTAGGCGTGCCACTTCCCTTCTCCGGCGCGATGGCGATCCGCGAGAAGCTATTCCATTGCTCGAAGCTCTCTTTTTGCAGCTTCTGTCCCTTGGCGTATTCGATACCCAGGACGTGGGCAGTTCGATTGTAGGTCAGAAAGGCAACGAGCAGCAGCGCCAGAGCCACGCAACCCGCGCGGCCCCTGACCGAGCCATCCATGCTGTGCCAGATGGCGGCGGCCACGGCGAACAGAGCGGCGGCGGCGATCACCGTGTTGGGTCCTTCGAGCAGAGCTAATAGCGGCAGCAGGAGCAGGCAGCCCGCCGCGGCCCCCAGGAGGTCGCAAAAGTAAATGCGATTGACGCGTTCGATGGTTTCGGAAACCACCAGCGAGACGATGGTGCCGGCCAGGAAGAACGGCAGCGCAGTGGGGAAATAGATTAGCGCGATGCTCCATCCGCCGGGGTCGCCGTTCTGGCTGAGGATGACGATCAGGGCCACCACCACAAGCAGGCTGTTGAGGGCGCTGAGCCTCCCCAGTTTGGTGAACAGCGGCGTCTTCCAACCGGCCACGATGTAGGAGAACACGCCGCCGGCGCCCATGCCGAACAGCGCGATGGAGATGGAAAGAAAGGCGAGGTGGTAATAGAAGACGACCGAGAAAATGCGGGTCAGTGACAGTTCCAATAGCAGGGTGGCTCCGGTCGTCAGCGCGACCGCGAGATACACCTGGGGCCAATGAGGGGTGGAGGGGCGTGCGTGGGTCAAGTCATATCGTAGCGGATTGGAGAGGGTGGAACGTACGGTGCAGAGGGTGTCATTTCCTCAGGCCCGCCGTCCAATTCGGCACCACCGTGATGGGCGAAGGCGGCGCGCCGGATGCGGCGGAATCCGTGCGGAAGGCGAACCTGGTGAATTTCTGGCCGTCGGCGGTAACGTCGAGACGAATCACTTTCCAACCGGAATCTGCCGACGCAGTTCGTCGAAGAAGTTGAAAAGGAAGGTGACGTGGACCGAACCTTTTTCCTCCTCCGTTTGAGGCACCGGAAAAATCGCGAACCGTTTGCCGTCCGGCGCCAGGTCCAGAGGTGTCATCGAGGGTCCCCCGGCAGAAGGCCGAATCTGCACGTCCGACCACAGCCGAGGTTTTTCCGCTCGGAACGTGTCGCCCCTGGCGGTATAATCCACCGCGAAAATGCGGTCTTTCGCACCTATATAAAAGAGTTTGCCGTCGCGGGACCAGAAGGGGTACGAGCCTCCCTCCGTGGAAATCTGCCACACGCCGGGTCCGCGGGGAAAGGGGCGCACAAACACTTGAAGTTGTCCCGGTTCATCCGATGCATACGCCATCCAGCGTCCATCGGGAGAGAACATGGGCGCGACATCGCTCTTCGGCGAGGCCCAGAACTTCTCCGGCGTGCCGGGCTTGGGGTGTTCCGGATCGGTCAAGTCGAGCAGCATGGTCCAGATGTCCAAGATGGTTTCCGGGCTGAAATCGACGAAAGCCAGCCGGTGGCCATCCGGGGAAAAGGAATAGGGGACGGCTTGGCCTTTACCCTGGTAGAGCAATTGCGCTTCCCCGGCGCCGTCCGAGCGGATCCACCAGATGTTGGAGGAGTCGCTCGTGGCAGCAGACCGGAAGACAATATGTTTGCCGTCGGGGGTCCAGACCGGATTGGAATTGAATTGACCGTTCAAGGTGAGGTGCGACAGGAACTCTTGCCCCAGGTCGTACACGTAGATGTCTATTCCCTTGCCCGACCTTATGGCCAGCGCCAGCCGCGTGCCGTCGGGTGAGAAGCGCGGCGTGAGATACTCGCCCAGTGTGACGACCAGCGGTTGGGTCTTGCCTGAGCTATCCAGCCAGACTACCGGATACGTCGCGCCGGTAGATTTGCCGCTCCGGTAAACCAGGGTTCCGGTGCGCGAACAATCGAGCTGGCCGCCTCCACTGGTCGGCTCGGACGCCACATCTTGCAGCAGAGGCGCGGGCGTACCGCGCGGTTCCAGTTTATCGAGGTCGAAGGGCACGCCGAACAGCACGCCTTCGTGGAGATAGACCAGATGACCTCGCGAGCCGGTTTCCGCCACGTAGCGGCCAAAATATCCGCCCTGTTGGACCACTTTGGTTTGGCCGGTTTGGAGCGACAGCACTTCGATGCTCGCATTTTCGAAGCCCATGCTGGAAGTGTTGCCGGTGAACAGGACCGCCTTGCCTCCCGGCAGTATCTGCGGCCAGCGGTGGGCCTGCTCGCCCTTGCTGGTAGGTTGGGTAAGCGGCTCGGGTTTGCCTCCGGCGCCAGCGACGCGCCAGAGTCCGCCCGCTAAGCCCGGCGTGAAGATGATGTGGTCGTCTTCTCCCCAACTGGCCCCACGCAGATTTGGAGCATCGCAGATGGTAATGGCCGCTCCCCCCAGAACCGAGATCTTCTTCAGCTTCCCGTCGGCGTTAAATCCAATCCACTGGCCGTCGGGTTTGAAAAACGGATCGGAGGCGTTCTCCGTGCCCGGCAGGAGGGTCGACGTGGCCTGGTTCAGGAGCCGGGTGGCTAGCTGCGTGCCGCCCGGGCCGCGAACGGGAAACACGATGCGTGTTCCGTCGGGGGATATGGCTGCGGTGATGCGGGCGCTAGCTACGGCGTTGGGCCCCAGATCCACGCTCAAGCGGACCAGCGGATGATCCACGGACCGCGTGGAGCGCCACAGCGCCCAGGAGACGCCTGCCAGTGAGATCGCCAGGATGCCGGCGGCCGCCCACAGCCACACGACGCGAGCTTTTGCCTGAGGCAAGACTTTAGTTGCGTCCGCGTCCGGCGAGGAAGCGGCTTCCAACAGCCGCGAGACGTCTCCGATGTCGCGCAAACGTTTTTTGGGATTCTTCTCCAGGCAGCTCTTTAGCAAGCGCTGCACAGGAACCGGAATCCCGTCGAACTGCGGCTCTTGCATGATCACGGCCGCCATGGTGTGCGAGACATCCTCGCCCTGAAACAGCCGCTTCCCGGTGATCAGCTCATACAACACCACGCCGAAAGCCCAAATATCGGCCCGCTTGTCTACGCTCTTGCCCCTCGCTTGTTCGGGGCTCATATAGGCCGCTGTTCCCATGATCACGCCCAGTTGCGTTCCTCCCAGCGTTAGCGTGGGTGAGTTCTCCGAATCCACTGGAGCAACGGTCTCGCCGCGAAATGCTTTGGCAAGACCGAAATCCAATAGCTTCACGACCCCCTCCGGGGTGACCTTCACGTTGGCGGGCTTGAGATCGCGATGGACGATGCCCTTTTCGTGCGCGTATTCCAAGGCGTCAGCGATTTGCGAAGCGATCTTCCAGGCCTCGTCAAATGGCATCGGGCCTTTCGGCGATTCCCCTTCGACCAGTTCCATCACCAAGGCACGATCTTCGACGCCATAGACTTGGGCGATGTTGGGGTGATTGAGCGAGGCCAGCACCTGCGCTTCGCGCGCAAAGCGAACCAGACGCTCCGGATCGTTGGCAACCGCGTCGGGCAACACTTTCAGCGCTACATCGCGCTTCAACTTGCTGTCGTGGGCGCGATACACTTCTCCCATGCCGCCGGCACCGATCAGCGCGACGATTTCGTAGGGGCCGAGCTTGGTTCCATGCGTCATTTGGGCTTTCGCGTCATTTCCGCAGGCCCGCCGTCCAGTTCAGTACTACTGTGATGGGCGAGGGCGGCGCGCCGGAAGTGGCCGGATCCGTGCCGAAGGCGAACCTGATGAGTTTCTGGCCGTCGGCGGTAACGTCGTAAGAATTGGGGCCCGGTGGGAAGGTGAATAACTCTTTGGGGAGGCCGGCGTGGAAAGCTGGTTTCAAGGTCACGGGTACGGCCATCAGTCTTCCGCTGCCTCCGGTGAGATAGAACAGTTCTTTGCCGTTACGGCTCCAGCGCGGATCGTTCCCGGTGCCTATTGTCCACCGACCGCCTGCAGGATCGGGAAATGTCTGCACATAGATCTCGTTGGTCCCGGACAAATTCGATTGATAGGCCACGAATCGGTCATCCGGAGAAAATCGGGCTTCAGTTTCGTTGAACTCCGTTTTGAGGTAAGGCACAGGTTTGCGCTCGCCGATCATAGGCAGGACCCAAATGTCCGGACCTGTCTTCGGATCGGTGTCGGTGAAAAGCAGGAAGCGGCCGTCGTGAGACCAGTCGGTGGGGGTCTTCGGTTCGGCCGACTGGAACAACACCTCTTCGTTACCGGCGTTGTTGGAGACCTTCTGATAGAGGTTTAGAGGGCCATCCCGCTCCGAGGCAAAAGCGATGTGGCTTCCATCCGGAGACCAGACCGGCGCCACGTCCGCGGCAGGATGGAACGTGAACCGCGTGCTAATTCCACGGACGACATCAAGCAGCCAGACATCCGGGTTACCGGCTCCTCCGCTTTCCCGTCGGGTGAATGCGACTTGCGTCCCGTCCGGCGACATGCTGGGGGTATTGTGCTGGCCCTCGTCGCCCACGGTACCCAACACCTTGCCCTGCCGGTCGAACCACGTGAGCCGCAGGTTTCCTCCGACGGCGCCAACCCCGGTGCGGTACGCGAGCGCACCGGTCACCGAGGACGAGAAAAACGCGCCCACTGCGCTGTTGAAAGCACCCACATGCTCGGCCACCGGGACGGCTTCGCCCTGCAACTCCAACCGGTCAGCGTCAAACGCCTGCGCCATCAAGGTCCCGTCGCGGATGAACAGCAAATGTCCAGCTTTGGAATCGGGCGACGGGGCATAGAGGGCACCGGATTCCGCGGGCATCAACCGCTTGGAACTCTGCTGTTCCGGCCGGACATCGAGCGACCCGACATAGATGCCCTGGTTCTCCGGGCGGCTCGAAACGCGCAGGTAGACGAAATGGCGGCCATCCGGCAAAAAGGAAGGAAACCGATGAACGATTTCCCCACGTGCGTTGTCGGGTTTGGTTAGCGCGGCGCAATCGCCGCCGGCAGCCGGAACCCGAAAGATGCCACCGTGTGAAAAAGCAATCACGCCCTCACGACTCCAACTGCCGGTGGGAACGCTATTGCCGGTCTGGCACAGAGTTTGCGGAGGGCCTCCGGAAACCTCAACCCGCTTCAGAGCCAGCGTCCCACTTCGCTGCGGGTCCGATTGCGTCGTCAAATCGCCATAGGCGAGAGAACGACTATCCGGCGACCAGAACAACACCAAGCCCGCGTTTTCCGTGCCGGGCAGAGCGTGCGCTTCCAGCGTATCCAGGGAGCGAACCCACACCTGGCCAAGCTGCCCCCCACGCGGGCTGGCAACAAACGCGAGCCGCCGCCCATCAGGGGACAGGACCGGCGGGGTGGCAACGGAATAGCTTACGTTCTCGGGCGGTGGAACCTGGAAGCGCACCACCTCGGCAGCCGGCGGCTCGCGCCACGGCGCCCAAAGAGCGACGACGATGCCCAGCGCGACGGCGAGCAGCACGGCGAACGCCATCCAAACGACGGGCCGGCGTTGGGGTGCAACGGGTAGGGGCGCGGCCTGTTCCTGCTGTGCGGCCGGATTGCGCAGTAGGATGCGGGCTTCACCGATCGCTTGCAGACGCTGGCGGGGATCTTTCTCCAGGCAGCGTTTCAGCAGATTCCTGATTGCCGGCGGCGTGTTGTGAGGCAGCGCATCCAGTTTCGCGTCCTTCAGCAAAACCGCTGCCAGGGTCTCCGCCACCGTCTCGCCATGGTGCAGCGACTTGCCGGTGAGCATCTCGTACAACACCACGCCGAATGCCCAAATGTCGGCGCGGCGGTCCACGGGTTTGCCCTTGGCCTGCTCGGGCGACATGTAAGCCGCCGTGCCCAGCAACACGCCACCGCGCGTGGCGGTCATGGTCAGAGTGGGCGAGTTTACAGGGTCGATCGCATCGGGTTCGTCTGCGAGCGCTTTCGCCAGGCCAAAATCGAGCACTTTGACGGTGCCATCGGGTGTCACTTTGATGTTGGCAGGCTTCAGATCGCGGTGGACCACGTTGTGGTCATGCGCGTACTCTACGGCTTCCGCAATCTGTGCCGCTATCGGTAGAGCTTCCTCAAGCGGAATGGGGCCGGCCGCGATGCGCGCTGCCAGCGTGGAGCCGGGTACCAATTCCATCACCAGGGCCCGCTCTTCCACGCCGTAAATGTGGGCAATGCCCGGATGGTTGAGCGACGCCAAGAGGAGCGCCTCGCGGGTAAAGCGCACGACACGGTCGGCGTCAGCGGCGAATGCTTCCGGTAGGACCTTGATGGCCACCTCGCGCTGCAGTTTCGTATCGCGCGCGCGGTACACCTCTCCCATCCCGCCCGCGCCGATCAGCGCCAGGATGTCGTAGGGGCCAAGGCGCGTTCCAGCGGAAAGGGCCATGGGGCTTGGAACAATTCTACTCCACGCGATTAGGGAGGAGGTCGGGCTCCGTCTTCCCTACTTCGCTTCGGCGCCCGTAGTCACGACGGGACCCATGCCGACGATTTCCAGCTCGCATTCGACGTCCTTGGCGCCGTCGTAGTGAATCTCGTTGGCGCGGTCCACCACGTACGTTCCAGCGGTGACCGGGAAGGTGCTGGCGGGATCATACTTGGGTCCGGTGCCGATCCACCACGTGCCGGAGAGCACCGTGATGTAGCGTTCCGTATTATGCGTATGAGGGCGGCTCATGTTATGCGGATGCCACTTGATGAGCTGAATGTAAATGCCGGGTTTCGAGGGGTCGCCTTGAATCGTGGCGGTGTCTGCGTTGGCGCCCTTCTTCCATTCGATTTTGTCCGGCAAGGTGTAGGAGATAGCCTTGGGATCAGGCTCGGCGGCGCGGGCGGGAATGAGTAAGATTGCCGTCGCAACTAATGCGGCGGATGAAATGGATCGTTGTAAGGTTGACATGACTACTTCTTGGTTGCTGACAGGCTCTTATAAACCGCTTCGACGAAACCATTGGCGCTGCCGAGGCCGCTCTTGGCGTCGTAGCGGGCATCGTAGTCCCTGGTCAGGCGGGCCTCCTTGACCTGCGCCAGAGTCATACCCTTTTGGATGGCGGCCCGAACGCGGTCGCGCACAATCACCACCATGTCGCGGTACTCCAGGACGTCGAACTCGTCGCAGACGCGACCCTTGCCCGGAATGACGTAGGTCCCGCCTTCCTCTTCGTGCCGGGGAACAGCGATCTCGAGAATCTTGTTGAGCGCGGCGATCTCACCTTGCACGCTACCGCCCTTCTCCACATCGATGTACGGGTAGCTGGTGGTGTTGAATATGCCGCCGGCGCTCACCACGTCTGAGTGCCGGAAGAAGACCAGGCTGTCGCCGTCCGTGCTGGCCGCGGGCTGGTGGATGATCTCGATGGGTTCGTCGTTAAAGAACAGATCGCGCTTTCCCGAAATGAAGGTCGCGGTGGGCCAGGCGTCCGGAGGCGTGGGCGAAACCTTGCCGGTGGGCGCGCTCATGCGGGCCAGCACTCGATCCTCTGCCAGGATCTGGGCCCCGTCCGAAGCATCGGTAAGATTGCCGGTGACGTTGGCGCCGGTGATGGTGACGCCTGCTTTGCGAATGGCCTCGTTGCCGCCGGTGAAGTCCGGGTCGTAGTGGGTGTTGATGATGTACTGCAGCGGCTTGTCGGAAAGTTTCCGGATGGCGGCTACGACTTTGTCCGACATTGCCCCGGAGCCCGTATCGACCACCACCACTCCCATGGCGCCGACTTGCACCGTGATATTTCCGCCGGCGCCCGCGATGAGATACACGGCTCCCTGCACCGGGAGCACTACCAATTCGGCCGGATTCTGCTGCGCCGCGGCCACGGCGGCCATTCCCAAGAGAGCGGCAGCTAAATAGTGGGGCTTCATTTTTTCGCGAAGGATTTCATTTTCAGAAGGTATTCGGGATACATGGTCTCGGCGCCGCCGAGCGCCGCTTCCACTGGAATATGATGCTTGTCGGCATACTCGTGGGTGAACGGATTCTCGCCCAGCAGATAGTTGGGCACCGAATCCGGCGCGCGGCCTGCGATTTCTTCCACCGGATCGCAGGGATACAGCCAGTTCGCGCCGGCCTGCACTTGGAGGCGGAAATCCTGCGTTTTAATCAGCGGCTCAGTCAAATAAACCGGGTCGGTGAGGATGCTGACGTGCGTCATGATGTCGCCGTAGCGAATGAAGTGTTCCACCAGCGTGGCCTCATCGCTGGAAGGCAGGCCGTTGCGACGCACCCAACCCTGCTTGATGTGGGTGGTGTAGACCGTGAGAACGTTGCCTTCCCATTTGCCGGTAGAAAAACCCATGAAGGTGTGCGGGGCTACATCCGGCGGGTGCGGGCGGTTGTCCATCCAGATGGTGCGCCATTGCTCGTAGGTGCTGATGTACTGGCGGATGGCGATGACGCGCTGCGATTGCGGGTCTTTCTCTTCCCAGATATGCACGTTCAGAGGGCCGCGGTAGATGTAGGACACCACGTGCACGCGGCATTGATGCTCCGGCAGCGAGAGCCGCGCGGCATCCCAGGAGAGCGCAAACTGGCGCGCACCGTCGGTGATGGGGAGGCCCGCGTAGTCGACCAACTCGGGTCCGAGCCCGCGTTCGGGGACGTCCTCGTGAGTCATGGGTGCCCAGTTGCCGGAGAGGTCGAGCCCCGGAGAAGGATTTACGGAGCCGGCAAATTGGGCGAACGCCGGCGCGCTGAACAGTATGGCCGCCAGCCAGACACCGGGCGATTTCCCGATCAAGAAATACATGATTTCTCCTGCAGTGTCCACCATCGTACTATGAGCGGCAGGGACGAGCCAATTACCGGCGGCGGAGACCGCCGGCGTTACTGGGCGCGCTCGTAGGCGGCGTTGAATTCGCAGCCGATTAGAGCGATGGCGGCTATCAGGTACATCCACACCAGCAGCGCAATGCTCGCGCCGATCGAACCGTAGACTACGTTGTAGTTTCCTACGTGCCGGACGTACCAGCCGAAGCCGGAGGTCGCCAGCAACCATAGCAGCGTCGCCAGCGTGGCGCCGGGCCACACGTAGCGCCAACGCTGCTGCCGATAAGGGCCGAAGTAGTAGAGCAAGGACGTGACCAGCACTGTGGTCCCGAACGCTACAGCGTAGCTGGCCAGGCGGCTGAGGAATTTCCAGGCCCAGGCGACTGGGTTTAGATACGGATCCACCTTCATCCAATCGAGCACTACTCGCTGGATTTCGCCGCCGAAGAGAATCAGGATCGATGCCGCCAGGAGAGGAAGGGCCGCCAGCAGCACCAACGCGATGGAAACCAGGCTATGGCGCAGGAAGCTGCGGTTCCGGGGAACGTGATAGATAGCTTGAAAGCCGTCGATCAGGCTCTTAATGACGCCCGAGGCGGCCCACACGGAGACCAGGCCGGCCGTTACCAGGAGCGCGGCCGGGCGTACACCCGTGTTGCGGAATTGCTGGACCACCAGGTCCTGGCTGTCGGGTGGCACGATCTCCGAAAGAAAGCCCTGCAGGATGTCGGAGACAAACTCGGCGCGCGTCTGCACCAGAATTGCGGCGGCCGACGTGAGGACGGGGAAGAAAGAGAGCAGTGCCGAATACGCGGCGCCCTTGGCGATGCTGAAGCAGCCGTCGTCGAAGGCCGCGATCAGGGTTCGCCGCAAGAGCCAAAACAAGGTACGCAGAGTGAAAGGCAGATCACCCGTCCTACGTTATCGCAAGATCACCTTGGCCACACCGGTGTTGTTGGCGCTATCGGCTGCGCGGATCACCACCAGGTGCTCGCCGGCGGACAGATTCTTCAGGTCCAGTGTGAAGGACTCGCGCAGCGAATCGATGACGCCATCGGCGGCTTCGACAGGGACCCAACTGCCGGCGTCCAAAGAGTACTCGCAACGCCGTAACGCCGACGCCGCATCCTGCGCCGAAAACTCCAGGTGCGCCGAACCCCCGGCATAGCGCACGATGCCGATGGCGATGCTGGGCGGCGTGTTGTCGATGAGCACCGGGCTACTGATCAATTGCGTTTCGCGCGCGGAAGCGGGAGGATTGGACTCCCGGTCGGAAGCCGTCACGCGAAAGAAATATTTGCCGTCGGCCAGCACGTCGGCATCCAGTGTGACGGCGCTATCGTGCGTGTCGCTCTTCAGCAGCTTCCACTGCGTTTCGTCGTCGCCCCGGAAATAGACGCTGTACACCAGGCGATCGCCATCGGGATCTTCGGCCTGCCAGGAGACGGTGATCTGCGAAGCCGAACCGCGTTGCAAAGTCTGCGTGGCAGTGCCCGCGGCGGCGGTGGAGTCGCTGGTGGAATCGCTCACCGTTACGCTGTACGCGCCTGTGCTGGAGGACGAAACGGCACGGCCAGCCTGCGTCGCCACCGCCTGGGTAACCACGTTGATGCTTCGGATCAGCGGCGGCGAATTCTGGGGCAGGTAGGCAGCCGTCACGCTGGTGACGGTGGGCGTGGCGCCGTTGACGCCTTTCAATTCCGCCTTCCACTCAATAAAACGCGCGTTGGGGCTGGTGATTTGGGACCCGTTGGGGTTCGAGAGCGGATCGGACCAATCGCTCCAGGTACGGTCCGGCTTGGCCGAATTGCCGGAGCGCGTACGAAACTGGAGCGCGCAGCCCGCGGGAAGGTCGCCGCGCCAGGTGAGACTGCCCCACCGTGACGCGGTGCCGGAATCGTGCACCGGCCCTTCGTAACTGCCGGCCGCGCCGGGCGTCTCGCCCAAACGGAAAATGCGGCCCATGTTGCCGGTGGCTGCCAGAATCGAATGCTCGGACGAAAGCAGGCGCGTGGTCTCGGCTTCATTCGTCTGCAGCACCAGGGTCACCCGTCGATCGGGAGAGAGGCCGTAGATGCGGCCGGAGTCGTCGGTGGAAAACAGGATCTGCTGATCGAGGGCCAGCAGGTCGTATACGTTCTCCTCTTTGGAACTCCACAGAGTATCCACCGTGTTATCCGGATTGATGCGGTAGACTGCCGACTTGTCCATCCCGGTGGTATCCGTGACGGGGGTGAATTGGGTGGTGACCTGCGGGCTCGCGGCAGCGGGTTGCGGCGTTGCCTTGGGATCGGGCGGCTTGATTTCCGCGCCAGGCGTGTTCTCCTGCGCCTCCACCGTAATCGTGGTAGTGGGCGCGGTGACTGTGCCGTTGCCCAGGTTTTGCAGAGCCTGTTGCGCACTCTGGGCGCGCTTAGCGACGGAACCACCGAGCGCGGCTGCATACACTGTGCCATCCGGCATAGGAACAATCGAACGGATCTCGGGCAGGCTGGAATCGTAGAGCACGAAAGCTTTGTCTTTAGCCGTGATCCGGTAGAGCAGGCCATTCGGTTCGGTGCCGGCCAAAACGCGCCCCTGCGAATCGACCGCCAGGCCGGTTACGTGCGATTGGCCGGTCTCATAATAGAGCTCCCCTTTGCCTGGACCTTCGACCCGGTATACCCTGCCCCGGTCTCCGGTGCCTACATACAGCACACCGTTCGGCCCGGTCGCCAGTGACCAGATGTATTTCGACTTGGGCGCAAAGTACTCCGTGGCCTTGCCGTTTTCGATACGGTAGACGCCGCCATCGGGTGAGGTGCCGGCGTAGAGCGCTCCCGAGCGGTCCACTGCAATGGCGAAAACTTCCGGCTGTTCGGCGGTCCATAGCAGGGTGGACTTTCCGGCGCGGTCGATGCGATAGACGCGGCCGCGGTGACCGGTGGCGGCATACAAGCTGCCATCGGGCCCTTGCGCCACGCTCCAGATGACCGGCTGGTCCGAGGTGAAAACGGTGTCCAGTTTGGGCGCCAGCGAGAGACGCCCGTCGCGGCTGAGCGAGACGCCCTGAAACCGGCCGCGCACGAAATCGGTGTAGGAGTTCATCTCCCAGACGGTGGTGCCGCTAGCCAGCACAGCGGGTGCAAGCGCTGCCGCAGCCAGGGCGGCGCCCATGAAACGGCGCATTGAAGAGGTCATTCTTTTACATCCACCAGAATGGTCTTGGTGCCGGAAACGACCATGTCGCCCGCGTCGATTTCCATTTCTCCGATCTTGGAATTGCGAACCTGGTTGATCCCCGCCTGGTTAGTTTGCGAGCCCGCCAGAATCAACGCCACGGACGGCGGCGGGTCCGGCAGGTCCGCACCCTCGAGTTGGAAGGACGGATCGGAGCGCCACACTCGCACGTACGCCTTGTTATTGGGATGAAGCTTGTTGACGATGGTGATTACCTGGGCGGCGCTGTGCGGGCTGGCGGAAAGAATCTGCCGGAAGTCGGCAATGTTGGCGGCGTTGGCGTCCGAGACAGTGAAGTACAGGGCGCCGGCCGGGGCGCCGATGGGCACGTCGTAATCCACATGGCGCAGCGTTTCGGCGCCGTTCTCGCCGGCGAATACCACGTTGAGCTGCAGCTTTTCGCCGGGGCGCACCTCGCGCCGCGACGCCGAGACCGAGTCGATGGTGAACTGCTTCTTCTGATCGGAAGCTTCAATATCGATGGTCACACTCTTCAATTGCAGAGAGGCGAAACCGCTTTGCAGCACGAACGCCACGGGGACGGCAGCGGAGAGCGAAACTTGCTGGGCCGAACCGTTGTCGGAAGAAAAAAGATTATCCAGGCGAACGGGCACGGGGGCATTTTGAAATTCGACGCTCCCGCTGACGCGAAGGCTGGATGCACCCACGGTGCGCTCGGTAGCGTCGATCGTGGAGAACACGGCCATCTGAACCAGCAGCGGCGAGAGCAGCGGATTGTTGACCATCTGCATGCGGTACGATTCGATTCGGCGTCCGCCGCGATTAACGCTAATGGAAACCGGCACCAGGGCGGGCCGCTTGCCCAATTCACCGGCAACGGCGGTGTCACGATCCTGGTAAATCATTCCCATCCATTCTTTTGCGCTAGAAAGCTTAAACGAAGTAGTGAGAGCGGGAAGGAGTGTGATTACTTCGGCACGGGCAAAGGGCAGCGCCGTGGAACCGACCGCCAGGAAGCGATGGCCAAAGGCGTAGACGCGGGAGCCATCGATATAAGTAAGGGTACCGTCGGCGCCAACGCTGAGGTCGCCCGCCATCAATTGCACGCTGATCATCGACCCCGGCTTGAGATCGGCGGGATTGCCCATGCGAGGGCTGATGTCGGACCCGGCCGTAATTCCCTGCCGCGGCTCGAGACCGAGCGCGCGCAACTGCGGGGCGAAAGCTTCGAGCGTGCCGCGGCTGAATCCACCGAAGGACACGGGCGTGGCGATGTCGATCATGCGCGATTCGCCGGACATGGCAGCCTGCGGTTTCGGCAGGACACGAGTCAGATCGCGTTCGCCGAGCGAAAGCCCGGCGCGCTGAACCGGCGTCGCGCCCGGGGCAGTTTCGACCTTCACCATTTCCTCGATTGGCCGAATGCCGGCGATCGGGTCCTTCGAATAAGGGAACGCCAGGGCCACGGCACCGAGGAGCTTGCCGTCGATATAGACCGGGCTGCCGCTCATCCCCTGCATGACTCCGGTATGATCCAGGGGACCGCCAGAAAGCCGCGCGAGGATGAGAGACTCCTTCGGCCCGATATTGTCGAGGACGCCGAGAATCTCGACCTGAAAGTCTTCAATGCGGTTACCGGAAAAGACCGTCTTGCCGATTCCGCGCATGCCCGGCCTGACATCTTTCAGAGGAAAGAAGTTCGATTGCGCGGATAGTGCGGCTGCCAGCGCGAAGAGCGCCGGAACAACGGGGCGAGACACAATCATATTGTACCTGCGGCAGCCGGGCGAGATAGGAAAATGTGAAATCAACGGCGACAAGGATCGCCGGCGTTACGTAACGCTTGCTGCTGCTTGCGCCTCCGTGATACCTTCTGCACAACATGAAGCGCTTCCAAATGCGAATAGCCCTCTTCACCATCGGTCTCCTGGCGGGCCTCTCCGGCTCTGCGCAGAACGCCTTTATTCCGGTTACCGACAAAGCGCTGCAGAGTCCCGATCCGGCCGACTGGCTCATGTGGCGCCGCACGCTCGATAGCTGGGGCTACAGCCCGCTCAACCAGATCACTCGCGCCAACGTCGCCCGGCTGAAAATGGTGTGGACACGCGGCATGGGCCCGGGCGTCCAGGAAGCCACACCGCTGGTCTATCGCGGCATCATGTACCTGCCCAACCCCAGCGACCTGGTGCAGGCCATCAACGGCGCCACGGGAGACTTGATTTGGGAATACCGCCGCAAGTTACCCGAAGACGTCGGCAAGTTTCTGATTGTGCCTAGCATCAACCGCAACATCGCGATCTACGGCAATCTGATCATCGACACCAGCGTCGATGACTTCGTGTACGCCCTGGATGCTCAGACCGGCAAACTGGCCTGGGAAAACCGCATCGTGGACTATCGCGAGGATTCCGCGCAGGAAACCTCCGGCCCGATCATCGCCAACGGCAAGATCATTTCCGGACGCGGCTGCGAGTACAAGGCGACGCCCAATGGCTGCATTATCACGGCGCACGACGGGAAAACCGGGAAGGAGCTCTGGCGCACGCGCACCATTCCCAGACCGGGCGAGCCGGGCGATGAGACCTGGGGCGGTATGCCGGATGCGAACCGGCGGCACGTCGGAACCTGGATGGTTCCCAGCTACGATCCCGAGCTGAACATGATTTACATCGGCACCTCAGTCACTTCGCCCGCGCCGAAATTCCTGCTGGCGGGCAACGACAAGCAGTATCTCTATCACAACTCGACACTCGCGTTGAACGCCGATACCGGCAAAATCGTGTGGTACTACCAACACGTGGTGGACCATTGGGATTTCGACCATCCTTTCGAGCGCCTGCTCATCGACACGGCAGTCACTCCCGATCCGAAGCAAGTGAGCTGGATCAACCCGAGACTCAAGCCTGGCGAACGGCGAAAGGTAGTGACCGGCATCCCGGGAAAGACCGGGATCGTCTACACACTCGATCGCCAGACCGGCGAATTCCTATGGGCCACTCCCACCGTCCGGCAAAACGTCGTGGCTAAGATCGATGGCGCCACCGGCGCTGTTACCGTCAACCCGGACACCGTATTTAACAAAGTAGGCGACGAACGCTTTGTCTGTCCCACGTCCAACGGCGGCAAGGATTTTCCGGCCGGCGCCTATAGTCCGCTTACACATGCCATGTATTTCCCGCTGCAGAACACTTGCGGGAACGTGACCGTGCTCCCCGACAAGCCGCTGACCACGTCGCTCTATGGCATCCGCAGCCGCAACCAGATCACGCCGGGCACTGACAAGATCGGCACGATACAGGCAATCTCGGTAGAGACCGGAAGAATCAATTGGAAGCACGAGCGGCGCGCCGGCATGATGTCGCTGGTGACTACCGGCGGCGGCCTGGTGTTTGGCGGCGATACGAACGGCCACTTCCTGGCGCTTGATCAGGAGACCGGGAAAGTGCTGTGGGATGTCAACCTGGGCTCCCCGGTCACGGGCTATCCCATCAGTTATGCGGTGAATGGTAAGCAGTACGTGGCCGTGAGCACCGGAAACTCCCTGGTCAGCTCGGGACTCAACGTTCTGGCGCCGGAGCTGCACCCCAGCAACGCCAGCAATGTTTTTGTGTTCGCTCTGCCGGACGAGAAGTGAGCTCGGGGGACTGAAGGGAGCTAGAATCCAAGCAATGGGAGCGCGAACGACGTTTGTTTTGGCTCTGCTGGCTGCGTCGTCAGCTTGCAGTACCTACAGGCCGGACGCCGGCCATCAAGTTGTATTAATCGAGAAGCCGCTAATATTTGGTCACGGAGGCATTGACCCAGAACCGGTCACGACCGGTTTAACGATAACTGCCATAACTACCGAAGGTGTCGATGTCAACATGCAGCCACAAAAGTTTGAGACTGAAATGTCCGACACCATGACTTCCGACGGTGTCCCAATCGCCTTTCACGCCATAACCGTTCTCCAGGTAACGGACTCCGTTGCGTTAATCAAGAACTTCGGACCGAACTGGTACAGCAACAATCTCGAAGAACCATTTAAGACGATGGTACGGCAAGCCGTCCGTAAGCATGGTATGAATGAGACGGCTATCAGCACCACCGCGCTGGATGACATCGATGCCGAAATTCAGAAGGGGATGACCGATTTCATCAGAAGCAAGAACCTCCCCATTCGATTGGTTACCATGACGGTCGGCCGCGCCAATCCGCCGGACTCGGTAAAGCATCAGCGCATCGAGACTGCCACGCAAGAACAGCGCATCCAGACGGAGAAGCAAAAGAAACTGGCGGAAGATCAGCGTCTGCAGGCTGAGCAGAGTCGCGCTAATGCGGATAACGCCTACCGGGAATCCATGCATCTGTCACCGGAGCAGTTTATCCAACTTGAGCAGATCAAGATGCAGCATGACGTCTGCGGGGAGCAAGGAAAAGGAACCTGTACCTTCATTCAGAACGGCATGCCATCGATCTACAACGTGGGTAAATAAGGAGCACCGGGCTGTTCGGGCGCCCTTGCGATGAGCCACTTCATTAGGGCGATCGAGGCTGGTAGACTCGTAGCTAATCAGGAGTTCATCTGTGCGGCACACAATCGCCTTCCCAATAATTATGGTCGCAATTTGCGTCGTTTCGGGCGCCCAGCCGGCCGCGCGGTTTAATGTCGACACTACTCTAGTGCTCATTCCAGCGAACGTGACTGACCCCTTGAACCGGTTCGTGCTTGGCCTTCAAAAGCAGGACTTCCACCTACTCGAAGACGGCGCCGAGCAGCCCATAATAAGCTTCTCCGGCGAAGATACCCCCTTGTCGGTCGGCCTGGTTTTCGACACCAGTGGCAGCATGGACATTAAACTGGAACGATCGCGCCAGGCCGCCGTTCAATTTCTGAAGACGATGAACCCGCAGGACGAAGCGTTCCTGGTGGAATTCAGCGATCGGGCCGAACTGGTGGCCGGGTTTACCGGTCAGATCGAAGAAATCCAAAGCAAACTGAACTCCTTGAAACCCGGCGGACTCACGGCGCTGCTGGACGGCGTACACAAGGCTCTCGACGAGATGAAGAAGGCCAAGAATCCCCGCAAGGCTATTCTGATTATCTCGGATGGCGGCGACAATAACAGCCGGTACACCGCCAGCCAGATCCAATCGCTGGTGCGCGAGGCGGATGTGCAGATCTACGCCATGGGCGTTTTTGAGCCTCTGCTTTTTATCGGAATGACGAAAGAGGAAGTCTCCGGACCGCGTCTGCTGTCGGAGATCACCGAACAGACGGGTGGGCGGGCGTTTGCGGCGTCAGACGCCAACGATCTCCCGAGCGTCGCCGCCAGAATCGGCATTGAACTGCGGAATCAGTACGTCCTGGCCTACTCTCCGAAGAACCAGGAAAAAGACGGGAAGTACCGCAAGGTTGAAGTCAAAGTGTCACCGGCACAGGGGCTTCCCAGTCTCAAAGTGCATTGGCGGCTTGGCTACTACGCTCCGTCCCAGTAGGGGGGTCAGCCTTTCAGCGACGGCCCCCGCCGGCGACAAGGATCGCCAGCGCTACTTCGCCCGCAACGGGCAGCGCGACTATCGCGGCGACGGTGGTTTTCAGCGATGGCCGCCGCGCACTCCGCCAACGGAGTGAGCCGGGGCTCGAGGAGCGACGGCGGCGCCGGGAACCCTGGATGTCTGGATGCCGCCCGGACGCACGCCCCCACCAATCCATGTCGGAGTTAGGGTCCTGGGAAACGTCACACGATAGCGAAGCCCGGTCGACCATCCAGCGTAGGGCCTTATGGCACCGTAGCTCTGCCAATAGAGAGAGTACAGCGCCGGTTGGAACGGGCTCCAGAAACTCAGTCCATACGGGCTGGTCAAACCGAGAGACGGAATGCCTGTGGGTGGAAAGTAACTGAGGCCGCCAAGCGCCAGACCGGAGGCGTCGGTTGAGGTCGGGGCGTCTGAGATCTGCGCCGCGGTGGCGTTATCCTCATCGATGGCGTGACTGCGCTCCATGGCCCAATGGTCGAATGCGTCATTGGTATCTGTGGCGGGCCGCTCAGCCACCAGCACGGCCGCGAGGGGAAGCACCTGCCCCTGCTTGACGGCCACAGGCTCGGCGTTGCCCTCGGTAAGAATCTCGGCCTCTCCCCTATAGACTCGCAGTTGCGGCGGTTCGGAATCGATGCGGTAGATTCCGCGCTGAGGAACCCGCACCTTCCATCCTTTGTAGACCACCACGGCGGAAGTATCCGCAGCCGCCTCGCTTGCTTCGAAAGTGGCGGAACCGCCCAGCAACTCGACGCGCGTATCGGAAAGGCTGGTGGAGAGCATGCGGATGCGGCTGTTCTCGCCCATGCGGAGGAACACGCCCGGCGTCAGAAGCACTTCGGCCCGGCCTTGTTCGGTGCGCAGTTCGCGGCCTTCGCCGATGTCCGGAAATTTGCCGAATTTCTGTTCCAGGGGCTGATCCCCCACCCAGACGGAGCCTTCGAAGAAGTACACTACGCCGGAATGAGTAGAGATGACTGATTGGCCCGAAGCGGTATACGACACCGCCAGAGCCGCCAGCAACGACAGCGCCAAGCGAGGGCAAATCATAGAGGCCCCTCCAATGCTGCTATTATTTCACTTTTTTCATCCAGGCGAGGACTGCGCCGGAAACGGTTTGGTCGTCGGTGCCGATCGAGAAGACTTCGGACATGTGGCTCTCCTGTTTGGCGAAGAGCATGGCGGGGCAATGGTCCGCGCCTGCCTTACACAGCTCGTCGTGCAGGGTCTGATAAAACGCACTCATGCTGCCGTTGATTCCCGGATCGAGCTCGGCTGAAGCGAACAGCAACTTGACTTTGGTTTCCTTAAATCCGGGCAGCGTGGAGCGCGTTAACTGGGTGGCCGCGTCGACGGGTGGCAAAGCGCCCGCGCGACCGCCGCGGCCGGCTGGTGCTTCCGCCGGGCTCACCGCGCTGGGACCGGCAATGATTCCGAGTGCTGCGCCGGGCCCGTCAGCGCCACATGTGCTGCCGGCTCCGGCGAAGGCATTGCCTGCCCCACCGGGACCGCGCGCGCCTGCTGCCGGAACTTCGAGCGGCGCGATGTTCCATTGCCCGGACATCAGAATGGCGCCCTTCACGCCGACGCCCTTCGGTCCCCAAACCTCCGGGCGCCCGATGTAGGTGCCGAGCGGTCCGTTGCCGGCGGAATGCGCCCAAATGAACATGCGGTCGGCGTTGCCCTTGTATTTGCCGATATTGGCTTCGACCCACTGGATCATCACAGAAACGTCTTTAGCCGGATCATCCCAGCTCTGGCCGGGGTGACGCTGCATCAGCACGGCGACCATTCCGTTCATGGTTGCCCACCGCCCGATGTTGTCGTAAAACGCGTTGGCTTCACGGGCCTGCTGTTCCGTTTTGTTACCGCCGCCCCCGGGAATGTACATGAGGACTGTGCGCTTCCCGCCGCCCTTATCGGCCGTAAAGATGTCGAGCAAATCTTTGGGATGAGGGCCGAAGGAGACATCGCGCGAAATCGTGATGCCCGGGTAGAGCGGAGACACATTGCTGTTGATGTCGTCCTTCGGCATCAGCGGCCGGTAGAGTTTGGCGGTGCATGCGGGATCGACGATTTGGCCGATCTTGCGCAGACTGGCTTCGATATCGGTGGGAACCTGGGCCTGGGAGATCCCCGCGACGGCCATGGTTATCCAGAGGACTGCGTTTCCGGCCATGCTTTCGTGCGCCTTATTTCGCTCGTGGAACCGGCATGGCGAATTTGGCCGCGTCCACCGCGACGTTCGCCTGCAAGTCCGTCAGCGCGTATTCTTCCCGGCCGCTCACCCAGCCGTAGGTCCATTTGAACGGCATCATGGCGCCGGAGACGGGGCGGTAGTCCGAATAATCGATTTGCGTGGGAACGCGGCCCACCGCCGAATTGGCAAAGCGAACCATGCGCGTCAACAGGCTGGTCTGCTTGTCGAAGTAGAACGTGGCGACCAGGCCGGGTGCGGTTCCCTGTACGACGTAGACATCCCGGCCGTCCAGAGTGGTCGGATAAGTGACCTTCCAATTGGTAAAGAATTGCTTGATCCGCCAGGGAAAGGCCAGTTCCGCATCCAGTTTGGCGCCTTGCAGCGCACCCGCGGTCAACGGGTATTCCTGGACAACTGTGAGCGGCAACATTACCCACGCATCATGGCCATCGTAGGTCCTTGCCAAGTCCCCTTCCCGCTGATGGACGAGGGTGGCGAGTTGATCCGGCGCTTTCGCGTAGATCTCGGTTGCATCGTTCCGGACCTCGCCGTACAACGTGCTGGTCCCTTTCGCCGTATAGCTGGTGATGCTGTTCAGCTTGGCGGCTCCACCGAGAGCCTGGATGTAGTTGTCGAGAATCTTATCGGCGGGAGGAGTGCCGGCGGTGGCGGGGTCGGCCGCGGGCAAGATGTCAGGCGGGTTGAAAACGGGCGCGGAACTATAGATGGTGTCGAGGGCGGGCGTGGTCGCGGGAGCTTGTGCTCCGCGATGGCAGGTCCAGCACGTCACCACCTGGGCCCCCTTGAAGCTGTCCTTATTAATCGCGTTCACCATCTGGACCATCTGGCGCGCGCGGACTTTACGCGGCGGGTCGGCGTCCCATTGTGGGTGATCGGTGCCGGCGCCCGTATGGCAGTCTCCGCAACATACACTCAGGGCGGCCGAGAAAAGGCCCATCGTCCCCATGAACTCGTCGACGGGAATGCCTTTCAGTACCTGGATGTTTTTGAAGGCCACCTCGGACATCTGCGGTTTCGCTGGAACCGGAGTCCGATTTTGCGCCAACGCCAAACCTCCGACCAGGGTGGCGGTGCCCAGCAACGTGGCCGCACCTGTAGACATCAATCGTTTCGACGACACCTTCATCTATAACTCCCTTTAGTTCGCGGAACTCATCGGATTATACCGCTAGGTTGGTCCTGGCGCACTACTTGGCTTCGCAGGGCGACGGGCTCCATTTGGCGCCGTCGGCTTCCTTCTTATAGTGAGTGCTGGTCAGAAGTTCCGAGGTCAAATACTGTGGATCTTCTACGATGCTGGTGAGGATCAGCCACGAGTCTCCGTTGGCTTCATTGGTGCGCGTGAAATACTCAGTCAGCACCGCGTTGCCGCTGTACGGAACTCCATTCTTGCGCAAGTAACCGGGTCGTAGGCTGGTGGTCTCCACTTTGAGAGATCCGGGCAGCTTGCCGCCGCGGCCGGGAGGTGCTTGAAAGCCCATATTCGTTGGACGGCTGATGTCCCACTCGGCCAGCGAGAAACCCTGCAAGCTGGGCGTCTGTCCTTGGGGCGCTTTGGCTTCGAAATGGAAGAGTCGCGTCTGCGTGCCCTCGTCGGTCTCCACCTTCATGGTGTTGTTGTCCTGCCAGGTGATGCGCAGCCGCGTGGGCAACCGCATCAGGCCGGCAGCGCCGTAAGCTTTGCACTGATTGCCGGCGGCGATGTCTTTGGCCGCATCCCACGTGTCGGCAACCTTGCGGCCTTCGGGGTTAAGCGGGAGACTGGTGTAATCGCCTTTGGCCGGCGTCAGCATGCGCCAGCGCCAGTCTTCCGTCACCACTGAGACCCAATAGCCGGTGAGGTCTTCGGGTGCGGCGTCCTTGGCTGAAGCCGGGCGCGGAGGCACCGGCGGCGGCTGGAATTGCGCAAGCGCCGGCCCCGCCACGGCGAGCAGGATCACAGCGGCGGCAACTAACATTGCTGTCGATGTCGCGGGATTCCTCGGACTCATGGCTTCTCCTTCCGCAGGCTTTGGTACACCGCTTCGATGAACCGGTCCGTGGTCCAGAATCCCGTGCTGGAGTTGTAAACGCGGATAGTCCAACGTCGGTTTCGCAGCCTTAACCTGCTCGAGCGTCAGGCCTTTCTTCACGCCGTCCTGAATGCGATCGCGGATGATGGTGGTCATATCGCGAATCTCCACCACGTCGGCCTGGTCGCAGAGCCTGCCATGGCCCGGAATGATATAGGTGCCGCCCTCCTGCTTGTCGGCTGGAACGGTGATATCGATCAGACGGTTCAGCGCCGCGACGATGCCCTGGATGTTGCCGCCGCGATCGAGATCGACGATGGGAAAACTGGTGGTGACGAACAGGTCGCCCGCGCTGATGACGTCGGAGCGCCGGAAGAACACCATGCTGTCGCCATCGGTATGCGCCGAAGGGATATGGAGGATTTCGATTGCTTCGCCGTTGAAGAAGATCTTCTTTTTGTTCGATAGGAAGGTGTCGGTGGGCCACGCTTTCGCCGGGGCGGCGGGCTGATTGCCTGCGGGCATGCTAATGCGGTTCAAGACGTTGATATGCGCGACGATGTTGGCGCCCACTCCGGCGTCCGCGATGTCGCCGGCGAAATTGCCGCCAGCGATGGCGCTGCCGGCCGCGCCGATCTTCTCGTTGCCGCCCACGTGATCGGGATGCACATGGGTATTGATGATGTAGCGGATCGGGCGCGGTGGAAAGCTTCCGTACTTCCGCCAGAAGCCGGTCGGCGTTCTGCGCCAGACCGGTATCCACCAGCAGGACGCCGTCGCTTGCCAATCTGCACGGTGACGTTGCCGCCGTCGCCCACGATCATGTAGACGTTGCCTTGCACGTGCAGGGTGTGGAGTTCCGCGGGAGCGGGAGCCGGCTGCGCCAGGGCGGCGGACAAGAACAGAAAACCGAACACCGGCAGGAATGCCGGTGCCACGTAGCACAGGCCTCCTGGCCTGTGTTCTTCAGAATTTGAGGTGATCATTTGGCGGCCGCGTCTTTCATGGTCTTGCGGTATTCCGGATACATGGTTTCCGCGCCGCCCCGGGCCGCCTGCTCGGGCACGTGGAAGCGTTGCGCGAATTCGTTGAGGAACGGATTGCTGCCCGGCAGATGATGCGGCACCGCGCCCACGGGCCGCTCCACTTCTTCCACCGCTTCGCATGGATAGGCCGGAATCTGCTGATCGGGATTATTGGTGAAGTCCGTGGTGCGAATGAATGGCTCGGTGAGATATAGCGGATCATTCACGATGGTGGTCACGGTGAGGTACTTGCCGTGGCGGATCCAGTGCTCGGTGATGACGGCGTTTTCACTGCGCGGGATGCCGTTGCGGCGAATCCACCCGGTCTTCAGATGGGTGGTGGTGATGGTGAGCACGTCGCCTTCCCACTTACCGGTGGAGAAGCCCTGCCAGGTGTGGGGCGCATAATCCGGCGGATGCGCGCGGCCATCCATCCAGATGGTGCGCTCCGGCGCTTGCCAGAAGATATGGGTGTGGTACGCGATCAGTTGCTGAGTCGCGGTATCGAGTTCTTTCCAGACGCGCAACTGCGCCGGTCCGCGGATGCCGTAGTCGGAGGGGTGCGGTTTGCATTGGTGCTCCGGCAGGGTGAGCAGCGAGGCGTCCCAGCTATCGGCATGCAGCCGCGCCGCGGCGTTGATCGGAATACCCAGGTAGTCGCCGATGTCCGGACCGGGAATCCGTTCCAGAAAGTCCTCGTCAAAATTGTTGTCCCATTCGCCAGTGATGTCTTTCTGCGCAAACACTGGAAGACTGACCAGCGCCGCCAGCAGAACGAACAACACCTTGCGACACGTGTTTCGCTGATTCCGCATGACTATCTTCTCGGGGCTATTCTATGCGACACGGCCGGCAGGCGCTTACAGAAATCGGGCTTTTATGAACAGAATCTTGACTAGCTTACCGAGCCGCGGCCGTGAAGGAGCGGCGGTTCCCGTCGATCGCTAATGCCAGCGCACTGGCCGCCCAGCCGGTCGCCATGGTGGAGATCCACTGATCGTGGCCGTACGGGAATCCGCTTTCGAAATATTGCTGGAACTTGGTAGCACGGCTAGCGACGTGCCAGGATCCATCCGCACTCTGCGTCCCCAACAGGAACTTCACGCCTTTTCGAAAAGCTTCCTGCCCGGGTTGGACCACGCCGGCCTCTGCTAGTGCCCAAAGCGTCATGCCCGTCGCATACGCGTCGCTCGCGAAAACGTCGCGCTGCGCCCATCCGCCGTCCGGTCGCTGCTTGGCGAGAATCGGCTCCGCCAGCTTGCGCAGTTCGGCGGCGCTGCCTCCAGCCGCGGCAACGCCAGCCAGGCGCATATCCAGGTCCTCGAGAATTACCGGCTCGGCGTGCTGTAACCACAATTTGGCCCGCTCCATCCGCGCCTTTGTCTCGGCGGCACGGCCCGGCGTCCCGTAAGCATGCAGCGCGCGCATGGCCATGACGGTTCGTGAGAAATCGCTGTCCTGCAAAGGAGAACGCGAATATCCGGGCAGATGCCAGCCGCCATCGGCGCCCTGGGCCGCAGCCAGGTTAGCAGCCAGGAAATCGGTGACGCGATCGGGCGGATAGCCGCCCCGAACTAGCGCTTCCACAAGGTACAAATTATTGTCCGCGCCACCGATGGCCGCCGGTCCTTCCAGCTGCACCGGACCCGAGGCACTGATGGTTAAGGTGAGTTGCAGCCGCCGCTCGCGGGCGGCCTGCTCGTCAGGTAGAATCCCTTTGGCGCGCGCGGCGGCAGCGGCGAATTCCGTGGGGGGCTGCTCGTGGCAGGCAAAACAGCCGCTCTTGGCGAAGAACTGGCTGTTGGTTTTTTCGAGCAACCGAAGGCTTCGCTCCACCGCGGTCCGTGGATCGGGCGGGTCCTTCGCCAACGCGATGGCCGCCGCCGGTTGAGCACTTCCGCCCAGCGCCTGGATTACTTCCCTGTCGCCCAGCTTGTTCGCCCAATCCAGAGCGGTCTCTCCCATCTCATTTTTTAGATGGGTGTCCGCGCTGTGCTCGAGTAGCATTCTCACGGTCTCGCTGCTGTATCGGTCCGTGCCCACGGCCAGCATCAACGGAGTGAAGCCGCGGTAATCCTGCACGTTAAGCTGGGCCCCGGCGTCGAGCAGGGTCTTCACCACTGCGGGCGGGCCAAAAGGCGCAGCCATCAATAGCGGCGTCCAACCGCCGAATTCCACTGTGCCCGTCTGGATCTTGGGAAGGTTCTCTGTCTTTGAAACCGCGTTGACTTTGGCGCCATGCTCCAGCAGCAGTTTCACCGCGGCCAGGTTGCGGCTGCCCGCCGCGTTGATGAGCGGCGTCATCCCAATAAAGGTGTCGGCGGTCTCCATGTCGGCGTCCGCCTCGATCAGCATGTGAATCGTGTCGGTATCGTTGCCGAAGGTAGCGGCATTCAGCGGCGTCACCTTGCGTCGATCCATGACGTCTACCTTGGCGCCTTCGGCGAGCAGCATGCGGACCACCTGCGCGGAGGGATCCGTAAACGCAGCGATGATGAGTGCGGTACGGCCGGTTTTTGCGGCCTTGTTCACGTCGGCGCCATGGTCGAGCAGCAACCGGACCTTGCGCGGGTCGGTTACCGACCACATTAAAGCGGTGGACCCGAATGCGTTCTGCGCGTTGACATCGGCCCCGCGCTCGACCAGGATTTTCATCGCTTCGAGCGAGCCAATCTCGGCGGCGTACATGAGTGGCGTGATCTCGCGACGGTCGGCAGCGTTCGCGCTTACACCTTGACTGAGGAGCGCCTTCAGGCCAGCGAGGTCGTTCACGCGGATAGCGGTGTACAGCTTTTCGTCGGGGCTTTGGGCGCTGGCAAGCGAGCAGGCTGCGAGCGACAAGCACACCAGATAGTGACCCCACCGGCGGCAAAGACCACGGGCGTTACATAAGGTACGGCGCATACTGTCGAAATGTAGTCTATGGAAGTTACCTGGCCGGCGTCAAGGCTGTCTGTTTGACAAGCCCGGCGGCTGCTTACTACAATGCCTGCAAGACTTATGATCGCGTCGCGGCGGACTTTCATGATGTTGGGTTCCGGTATAGCGCTTAGTGCGCTGCCGCTCCTTCGCCCACCACGGCACGGGCATGTACGACATGGGCAACCCCACCACCATCACTGGGCGTGGTGAAGCGCTTTGAGTGGACCAACCCGCACGCTTATATCTATGTCGAGGTGAAGGACGAGAAGGGTACGGCTGTGGAATGGGCGGTGGAAATGATGAGCCTGAACCACCTGAAGTCATACGGCTGGTCCCGCAACACGGTGCAACCGGGTGACACCATCAGTTGTACCGGTGGCGCAGCCAAAAGCGGCGCTCCTGCCATGCTCAGCTCGCTGATTAAGTTGGGTGACGGCCGGGTCATCAAATCTTAGAACGGCACCGGTTCCGCCACGCACAAAACCTTCCGCTGCCCGAAACCTTTCCCTTTACTTTCAGGGTCTTCGGATGGTAGCCTAAGTAGCTCATAATGCGTACAGTTGACTTGATCCAGCGGAAGCGTGACGCGGAAGAACTCGCGCCCGAAGAGATTGAATTTCTCGTAGAAGGCTACACCAACGGTGAAATTCCCGACTATCAAATGTCGGCTTTCCTGATGGCTGTGTTCTTCTCAGGAATGTCTGACCGCGAAGTCAGCCGGCTCACGGAATGCATGCTCCGTTCCGGCGAAACCGTGGACCTGTCGGCGATACCTGGCGTGAAAGTCGACAAGCACTCCACGGGTGGCGTGGGCGATAAGACCAGTCTCATCGTGGCGCCCCTGGCAGCGGCGGCGGGCGTGATCGTTCCCATGATGTCCGGACGCGGCTTGGGCCACACTGGCGGCACGCTGGATAAACTGGAATCGATTCCCGGCTTTCGCACCGACCTCAGCCCCGAGGAGGCTCAGAAGCAGCTCGCCGAAATCGGCCTCTGCTTTATGGGACAGACGGAGCGGCTGGCGCCCGCCGATGGCAAGTTCTACGCACTGCGAGACGTTACCGCCACCATTGAATCGATTCCGTTGATTTCGGCTTCGATCATGTCGAAGAAGCTGGCCGAGGGCCTGGATGCCCTGGTGCTCGACGTGAAGGTGGGTAGCGGTGCGTTCATGAAGAAGCAAGTGGACGCGCGCCGGCTGGCGCAGATGATGGTGGGGATCGGGCGCCGCATGGATAAGCGCGTGCAAGCGCTCATCACCGACATGAACCAGCCGCTGGGCTACGCGGTTGGCAATGCGCTCGAGGTCATGGAGGCGTCGCAAACGCTACAAAACGCCGGTCCCACCGACCTGACCAAACTTTCGATCGAGCTGGCCGCGCGCATGATCCACCTCGGCAAGAAATCCGAGTCGCTGGATGAAGCACGGCGCACCGCCGAACAGAAACTAGTCGATGGCTCGGGCTACAAGAAATTCAAGCAGGCAGTGGCGGCGCAGGGCGGGAACCCGCAAGCCCTCGACAAATTCGAATTGCTACCCAATGCCACCGGCATGCGCGAAGTGCCGTCGCCGCGCGCGGGCTACGTGAGCCTGATCGACGCCGAGGACATCGGCACCGCATCCAACATGATCGGCGCCGGACGGGAACGCAAGGAAGATGCGATCGATCCGGCGGTGGGGATCATTCTGGAAGTCAAGGTAGGAGAGAAAGTAGACGCCGGATCGGTGCTCTGCCGCCTCTATTACACCCGCGAAGACCGAGTAGAAGAAGCCGCCGAAATGGTGGAGGATGCTTTCCGCATCTCCGCGCAAAAGCCCGACGAGCGGGAACTGATCCTGGAAGTCGTGGGATAAAATGGGCCGGTTCACCGGGCTGCTAGGCCTGATCGTCATCATGGCGATCGCCTGGCTCCTGTCGGCGCATAAGCGCGCCATCAAGCTGCGGATAATTGCCTGGGGCCTCGGCCTGCAGTTCGCCTTCGCGCTGCTTGTACTGAAAACGGATTTCGGTAAAATTTTTCAGGCCATCAGCCGCGGCGTTACGGCGGCGATTGGTTATGTCGAAGCCGGCAGCAGCTTCGTATTCGGTCCGCTGGGTAGTGCAACCGGTCCGTTCGGCGTAGTGTTCGCATTTCAGGTGCTGCCCATCGTCATCTTCATTGCGTCTTTTTTTTCCATCCTGTACTACCTCGGCATCATGCAGTGGGTGGTGCACTGGATGGCGGTGGGGATGCAGAAGGTGATGGGTATCAGCGGAGCCGAGTCGCTCAACGTCGCGGCCAGCATTTTCATGGGACAGACGGAAGCGCCGCTGACCATCAAGCCATTCATCGCTGGGATGACGGAATCGGAATTGTTCACCGTGATGGCGAGCGGAATGGCGCACGTTTCGGGTGCGGTTATGGCGGCGTACGTACTAGTGGCGCACGTGGAGATCCAGCACCTGCTAACGGCCGTAATCATGACGGCGCCGGCCACCATCATGCTCGCCAAGATTTTCATCCCGGAAACGGAAAAGCCGGTCACCGCGGGCCGGGTCGAGATCCAGGTGGAGAAGACGGCGGTCAACATCATCGACGCGGCGGCCCAGGGAGCCGGTGACGGGCTCCGGCTGGCTCTGAATATCGGCGCCATGCTGATTGCCTTCATTGCATTGATCGCGATGGTCAACGGAATTCTGGGCGGTGTGCACACGCTGCCTCATATGGGCTGGCTGCCGGATACACTGCAGAAGATATTCGGCCTGATCTTCGCGCCGGTCGCGTGGATCATGGGAGTATCGTGGAAGGACGCGTCGGACATAGGCAACTTGCTCGGGACGCGGCTGGTGCTCAACGAATTCGTGGCCTTTACACAGCTTGGACCGATGAAAGCGCACCTGGACCCTCGCTCGTTCACGATCGCCACTTACGCGTTGTGCGGGTTTGCCAACTTCAGTTCCATCGCGATTCAGATTGGCGGCATCGGTGCTCTGGCGCCGAATCGAAAGTCAGACCTGGCGCGCATGGGCATCCGCGCGGTTGCGGCGGGGTCGATGGCCAACTTCATGTCGGCTTGCATCGCGGGGATGCTGCTGTGATCGAAGAAGCCGTTCGGTACATCAAGAACAGCACGGATGTGCGGCCCACCATCGGCGTGGTGCTGGGAAGCGGATTGGGCGGCTTCGCGGCGGAACTCGAAAACCGCGTGGACCTGCCTTACTCCGAGCTTCCAGGCTGGCCCGGATCCACCGCCATCGGGCACGCAGGCAAGCTGATTCTGGGCAAAGTTGGCGACCTGGACGTGGCGGTGATGGCCGGACGCGTCCACCTTTATGAGGGCTATTCGCCGGCGCAGGTAACCTATGGCGTCCGGGTGTTAGGCGCGATGGGCGTGCGCTCCATGGTGTTCACCAACGCGGCGGGCGGCATCAACCTGTCGCTGGGGCGGGGCTCCCTGGTGCTGATCTCCGATCACATCAACCTGCAAGGATGCAATCCTTTGACCGGTCCGAACGACGACCGGCTGGGCCCGCGATTTCCCGACATGTCCGAGGCCTACAGCCCGCACTACCGCGCCACTGCCAAACAAGTTGCCGAAGAGCTCGGCATTGCTGTGACGGAGGGCGTTTATGCCGCCGTGCTTGGCCCATCGTACGAAACCCCGGCGGAGATCCGGTTCCTGCGCACGATCGGCGCCGACGTGGTGGGTATGTCCACCGTGCCCGAGGTCATCGTGGCCAACCACATGGGGATGAAAGTTCTGGGCCTTTCGTGTGTCACCAACATGGCTGCGGGCATTCTGCCGCAGAAGATCGACCACGTCGAAGTGCTGGAGACGGGCGCCATGGTGCGGGAAACCTTGGTGCGTCTTCTGAAGGCGCTGCTGCCGCGCCTGGAGGCGTGACGAGTGGATCCGCTCCTGGCGGCCGCGCTGGCGGCGCGCGAATTTGCTTTCGCGCCGTTCTCCAATTTTAAGGTCGGAGCCGCAATCGAAGATGAAGGCGGCCGGATTCACACGGGCTGTAACGTGGAAAACGCTACATATGGGCTCACACTTTGCGCCGAGCGGGTAGCCGTGTTCAAAGCCATTTCGGAAGGCGCGCGGCAATTCCGGCGGGTAGCGGTGGCCGCCGACACCGACGCATTGACTCCGCCCTGCGGCGCGTGCCGGCAAGTGCTCTGGGAATTCTGCGGGGACGTGGAAATCGTGCTGGTCAATCCGCGCGGTAAAATCGAAACCTATCGCTTGAAAGAACTCTTCCCGAAGCCATTCGATGTTTCGTATCTGTAACCAAAATGTGGGGCAGGCCTGCCGGCCTGCCGCCGGGCTTCCGCCCGGCGCGCCGCGCAGAAGCGCGGCGGCAGCCCGGAAGGGCTGCCCCACCCATGGACGCTCCCTTACGGCAGCGGCTCTCTTCGTTTTCTTCACATCGGCGCTGGCCGCGGAGCCGGCCGACTGGATCTGGAGCGGCCGCTACGTGATCACCATGGACGCGCAGCATCGCGTCATCGAGAATGGCGCCGTGGCCGTGAGAGCCGACCGCATTGTGGGTGTGGGCACGAAGGCGGAAATCGATGCGCGCTTCCAGGCGAAGCAGCGGCTCGACCGACCGGATGCCATCCTCGCGCCGGGCCTGGTCAACACCCACACGCATGCTGCCATGTCGCTGTTCCGCGGCATCTCCGACGATCAGAAGCTGCAAGACTGGCTGAACAAGTTTATCTTTCCGGCCGAAGCCAAGAATCTTTCGGCAGACTTTGTGCGCTGGGGCACGCGCCTCGGCATCCTCGAAATGCTGGAAGGCGGCACCACCACGTTCACCGACATGTACTACTTCGAAGACGTGGTGGCGGAGACGGCCAAGGAGGCAGGCATGCGCGGCGTGCTGGGCGAAACTATCATCGGTTTCCCGGTGGCCGATGCCAAGACGCCCGCCGATTCGCTGCGTTTTACAGAGAGTTATCTACAGCGCTACCGCAACGACCCGCTGGTGATTCCGGCAGTAGCGCCGCACTCGATTTACACCAATTCCGATGAGACGCTCAAGGCGTCACGCGCCCTGGCGAACAAGTACCACGCGCCGCTGTTGATTCACGTCTCCGAGACGAAGAAGGAGAACGACGACGAACTGGCTAAGCGCCACATGACGCCGACCAAGGCGCTGAACGGTCTCGGCGTGTTCAATGGACGGACCGTGGCCGCGCACTGCGTGTGGGTGGACCAGGCGGATCTGGCCATTCTGAAAACGCGCGGCGTTGGCGTGGCGCACTGCCCTTCGAGCAATATGAAGCTGGCGAGCGGGGTGGCTCCGGTTTTGAAGATGCGCGCCATGGGAATCGCAGTGGGACTGGGGCCCGACGGTCCCGCGGGCAGCAATAACGACTTCAACATGTTCGAGGAGATGGACCTGGCGGCCAAGCTGCAGAAGGTGACCACGCTCGACCCGCAAGCATTGCCTGCTTCGGCCGTTTTGGAAATGGCTACCATGGGCGGCGCGCGTGTTCTGGGGCTCGAAAAGGAAATCGGCTCGCTCGAAACCGGAAAACGCGCCGACATGATCGAGGTGCGTCTGGATCGCGCCAACGCGGTTCCGGTCTACGACCCGATCTCGCAAATGGTCTACGCCCTCAAGGCCGAGGACGTGCGCGACGTAATGGTGAACGGCAAACCCGTGGTGCGCGACTCCCGGATTCTGACGCTGGATGAGAAGCAGATTCTCATGAAGGCGGCGGAGTACGGCGTGAAGGTGCGGGCGTCGTTGAAATGAGTGGTCAAGACACAGGCAAGGATGCCTGCGCTACGAAATTCTGTTAGAAACTCTGAAGCGCAGCTACTACCTTAGCCGTGGAGGGATCCAGCCAGGATGCTCTTTATACCGAAGCTGCGGAGGCGCACGGGGCGGCCCTGGTCCGGCTGGCGCGAGCCTACGAGGCGGATACCGAAAAACGGCGCGACCTGATTCAGGAGATCCATCTGCAGTTGTGGCGCAGCCTGGGTTATTTCAACGGGCGCTGTTCGCTGCGAACCTGGGTCTATCGAGTTGCCCACCATACGGCTGCCTCGCACGTGCTGCGGGAACGGCGGATCCGTGCCGCTTTGGTGAGCCTGGACGACCTGGAAGCCATACCCGACACCGGCTCGAGCGGGTTTGACGCAAATCAACAGGAAGCGCTCGGACGGCTCTCGCTACTGATTCAGAAGCTCAAGCCGATCGACCGGCAGATTGTCGTGTCCTACCTCGAAGGCATGGATGCGGCGTCGATCGGAGAAATCACGGGACTTTCGCCGGGCAATGTAGCGATGAAGATTCACCGCATTAAGAACATCCTGGCGCGACGCTTTCGACAAGGAGGAAGTCATGGGCAATGAGCCTCCGAGCCAAGATCCACTGAACATCTGGCAAAGCCAGCCAACGGAGCCATCGAATATGAACATTGAGGAGATTCGACAAAAAGTACGCGAGTTACAAAGCAAGTTCAAAAGGCAACGCCTCGCCAATGCCGCCCAATCACTCGTGTGGATTGGCCTTTGCGTGTGGGGGTTGGTAGCGTCTTTCAGCGCCGTGCAGCGCACGGGATTCGCCCTGACAATCGTGTGGGCCCTGTTGACGCAGATTCCATGGCTGCAGGGAATATCTTCCGCTGGGGAGGCAGCGGATGTGGGCGCCAGCACCGGGCTCGAATTCTGTAGAAGCGAGCTCCAACGGCAGCGCGACCGGTTGCGACAGCCGTGGCGCTGGTATCTGGGTCCAGTTTTTCTGGGGATCGGGACGTTCCTTCTAGGGCCTGTGGGCGCCGTCATGCACCATCCCGGTATGGCTATAAACATGGCACCGTTTCTGATTTTGCTGGCGGCTTGGGTGTTTTTCTTCTTCCGCCAAGTGGGTCTGGACCTACGAAGACTGCAGAACGATATCGACGAGCTGAATGCTCTGGGGCGAGGTTGATTTCACTCCGACGGGCCCTCGGGGCCGGTGGAATCGGCGTACAGCCAGCGTCCGTCCGGAACCTTCACACGGTGGGTTTTCGCTAACGTAGGGTAATCCTTGGCCGCGTAGGCTTCCACGGTGACGGAGTCGCCCGGTTTCATCGTCGTGGGCCTCCAGCCCTGGCGCAGCATTCCGTTAGGGCTGGCCATTTCCAGGTACCAGTCGATGGTGACGCCGCTGGAGTTCTTCACGTCCAGGTGCAAATGGACGTGGGGATTGGTCCACTCGACCTTAGTAACTCGCCCGGTGAGGACCAGGAGTTTGGAAGCGTCGTACTCAGCGGTGGCCGAATGGTGCGCCCATAGGGGAGCGGCTGCGAGTGCGACCAGGGCAGCGAGACCGGAAATTGGTTTGATCACGGTTAGGGCAGCGCGAACACCAGCAGCGATTGATTGTTGCCGCGATCGCCCGGGCCGGCAGCCACTACGGCCACATACTGCTTGCCATTCTTGCCTTGATAACTGATGGGCACGGCCGTGGCGGCATAGTCCAGCTTCGCGGCCCAGAGCTCTTTGCCCGTCTTCAAGTCAAAGGCGCGGAAGCGGCGGTCGCTGGTTGCGCCGATGAACACCAGGCCTCCCGCAGTGACGATGGGGCCGGCGAAGGCTCCAGACCGTCCGGTATTCTGTTTGCCCTCCGGCAATCCTTCGGTAATCCCCAGCGGCACCTGCCACGCGATTTCACCGGTCTTCGCGTTAACGGCGAAGAGCCGTTCCCATGGCGGTTTGACGCACGGCAGGTTGCCGATCGAGTTGCCGTTGGCGTCTTTGGCGGGCGCGGCGAAGTTCCGGAAACCCGGCGCCATGTCGTAAGGCAAGTGGCCGTCCTTGCCGTAGTCAGGGTCCTTGCGCAACCAGCCGATCCCTGGGCTGTCCTGTGAATTCACGACGACATATCCGAGCGTAGGGTCGGCGGCCGCCCCGCCCCAATTGGTCCCGCCGGTCGGTCCGGGGAAGCTGATCGTCATGTGCTGCGGAGTGCCCGTCTCCTGGTAGGCCCAGGGCGTAAACGGGCCCGAGGTCTCGAAGCCGTTTTTGTCCCAGAGCGCCTGACAGGCCTTGGCGTGATCGGCGGTGGTGTCTTCCGCGGTGACGATGTCATCGCGGCTAACGCTGACGCGCGCCAGCGGCGGCGGCTTGAGGGGGAACGGTTGCGTACGCGCGTACCATTCACCGGGAACGTTGCCTTGCGGAACTGGCCGCTCCTCCACACCGAACACGGGCTTTCCTGTGGTGCGGTCCAGGATGAACATGTAGCCGGACTTGCCGGTCTGCACCAGCGCCGGAATCTTTTTGCCGTCTTTGACGATATCGAGCAGGATCGGATCGGGAGGCAGGTCGTAATCCCAAAGCTCGTGATGCACGGTCTGAAAATGCCATTTCAATTTGCCGGTGGCGGCGTCCAGCGCGACCACGGTATTGGCGAACAGGTTGTCGCCTTTGCGATCGCCACCATAGTAGTTGGCCGCGGGGCCGCCCATTGGCATGTAAACGATGCCGCGCTGCTCATCGATAGTGGTGGAGTACGACCACATATTGTTGCCGCCATGTCCCTTCCAGGCGTCGTCGGGCCAGGTATCAAAGCCAGTCTCGCCGCGGTGCGGAATGGCGTGGAAATCCCAGAGTTTCTTGCCGGTGCGGGCGTCGTACGCGCGCGAATCGCCTGGCAATCCGGCGGGTACTTCATCTTGCGGGTGGGCGTGTTCCTCCCCGGGGCCGAACACGTTCATGCCGACGACGATCATGTTCTTAGAAACCGTGGGCACTCCGGCGAACGGAACATCCATGATCATTTCGCCTTCCTGACCGAATCCCGGGTCGAGCTTGCCGGTGTCGGCGTTCAGGGCGATCATCTTGTGGCCGGCGGTGAACAGGATGCGCGGCGGGCTATTTCGATCGCCGGGCCAATACGCTACGCCACGCTGGGAGGCGACTTCAGTCTTCAGCTCGTAACGCCAGATTTCCTTGCCGGTCTCGGGCTCCAACGCCACCACGCGATTGCCCGCGGGCAGGTACATTACACCATTGACAACGATCGGTGTGACTTGATTCAGGGTGCCCGCAGCAGGACTGTTCGGATCGGGCCGCAAGCGGTACGCCCAAGCCTGGGTCAGCCGTTGGACGTTAGCGGCGTTGATTTCGGCGAGTGGCGAGTAGCGGGTGGCAGCCAGGTCGCGGTTATACGTGGGCCAGTCAGCAGCGGCCGGCTTGCCGGTTTGTGCCAGCAGCCCGGGGAGCAGCGCGCTTCCCGCCAGAATCGTTCTCCAGATCAAGCGCATCGTTTCCGAAGTATATCAACCCCAGCCTCCGCTCCCTTACGGTCGCGGCTCGGTAACGCGTGTGCGTTCGGTAATGCGCCGGCGAAATCGATGGCGTGGGCGAAATCGATGGCGTTTGCGATATCGATGCCGTCTGCGAAATCCATCCGCGTGCAAAACGCGACAACGTGTTTCCGAGCCGCGCGCGCCAGCAAGCGGAGGTTAGGAGGTTATGGAGAAGTGCTGCGGACGTAAATGGCGCGGGGCATCCCTTTGCCGCGAGCCGTCTTCAAAAATCGGAGGGCCTCGTCGTGGCTCATGGGGCCGCCCAAGGCCACCAGATAAGTTCCCGGCTTGGTGGGACTGGCTTCGAGGACCACGGCTTGCGCTCCCGACCATTTCCGGTTGATACTCTGCGCTCTCTTTTCCGCCTCCGCGCGGCGGGAGTAGCTGTAGGCGATCACCCGCCAGCCCCGTGGGGGCGCTGGTTTGGGTGCAACGGGAGATTGGGCAACCGGAGCCGGGGGCGGCGGCGTAGATGGTTCCGGCTTGGGCGTAATTCCCCGGAAGAGCAGAATCAGGGCAATCAAGAACGCCGGCGTAGCCACGAAAATCCATTTGGGAAAGGGGCGGCCCGCTGGCGCCGGTTTCTCCGGCTCCACGGGGCTCGCCGTTTGCCGGGCGGGCGGAGTGATGACAGCACTGATTCTTTCGAGCGACCACCGTTGGTTGGGATCGTGCGCCAGGCAGTGCTTGATGATATTTCGAAAGGGCTCCGGGATGGACGAGAGATCGGGAACGGTCCCGGGCTCGATAAGCCGGCCACTAAGAAGTTGATACGTCAGCGCGCCCAGCGAACGGACATCTTCGGAGGTGGTCTCCTCGATCGAAGGCAGCCGGAGCGTATCGGTGGACAGCTTGATTTGATTGCCGACGGCCACCACGTGGCTCGCATCGACTGCTGCATGTACAAGCCCCTCCGCATGGATATAGCGTAATCCATCCACCGCAGCTACGAGGACTTCGCGCGTCTCTTCCGTGCTTAGGGGGCCGCGCTCGACGGCACTGACTAGCGAATCATCGGGGAACTCGAATACTGCATACAGGAAGGTCTCACCCTCTTCTTCGGCGCGCCCGTAATCGAGCAACTGGAGCATGCAAGGGTGGGAGATCCTGGCGGTAATGCGCCACAGCTTCAGCTGTTCTTCGCCGGCCTCCGCAGATGTTTCCGGAATGAGCTTCAGCCCGGCGGATTGCCGCTCCGTTCCAACCGTGGTCCGGAAGAAAGCAGCTCCCTCCGATTCTCCCAGCAATTCGCGAAGGCTGTACTTTCCTGCCAGCCATGTACCTTCTAAACGGTTCCAGATTGTCGTCATAAGACGTTCGGCGGAACGCCACCGGAGGTTTTGCGGCGCGCGCTATTTTCTCCATGGTAAAGCATCCAGGGAAACTGCGGCGCGTAAAAGTTACGCAAAGACAATTCCGCCGACAAGTACATTTTACCCCAAAAATGTTTTGGGGCGTTTCTTTGCACATCTGGCCACTGGAGTGCTATGGGAACATGTTTTCACAAACAGTACTGCTCGAAAGGAGAAAAAGCCAGGTGTGGAATAAACGCACTGATGAACCGCAGGTAGAACCAATCCGAAGTCATACGCCGCCCGCAGCGGCAAATCCAGAACCCGCGCCGAGGGCAACGCCGACGCCGCCACCGACAAGACAAGCAGCCACGATCGGGGCATCCATGTACATCAAGGGCGAGATTCGAACTCGCGAAGAACTGTACGTGGATGGTGAGGTCGAGGGCTTGGTGGAATCTCACAGCCTGTTGACGGTGGGGCCAAACGGAAAAGTAAAAGCCAACATCAAGGCGCGTGAGGTGATCGTGTATGGCTCGGTCCGGGGGAATGTGGACGTTACCGAGAAGATCGCCATACGTGACAAGGGCAGCGTGATCGGGGACATCAAGACGGCCGGCATCGGCATTGACGACGGCGCTTATTTTAAGGGCAGCATTGATATTATCCGGCCCGAGCCGAAGGTATCTACCAAGCCGGTAAAATCCGACGCGCCCATCGCAGTCGGCGCCAGCTAGGCAGGTTCGTTACTGATCCGGTCTCCTGCTGTACTGTTCGCAAATTCACAAACAATGTGCTATAGTCCTCGCAAACCATCGCAAGATGGATCTCAGCAAAGTGCCATGAGAATGGCGGGGATTGGGTGTAAATGTGCGGGATTGCGGGCTTTACGCGCCTGGGGAAGGCGCGCGGGCGGAGTGTTGCCCAAAGAATTATTGAGTCCCTGAAGCATCGGGGACCGGATCAGCAGGGAATATACGAAGGGAGTGCGGCGACGTTGTGCGCCGTGCGCCTGAAGATCGTCGACCTCGAAGGCGGGGATCAGCCGTTACTCAGCAGCAACGGCGATACGATTCTTGTCTTCAACGGCGAAATCTACAATCATCGGGAACTCCGTGCGGAACTCGAGAGCCTCGGCCACCGGTTCCGGTCCCATTGCGATACAGAGACCCTGCTTGCTGCTTTCCTGGAATGGGACATTGCTTGCTTCTCGCGAATGCGGGGAATGTTCGCGGTGGCGCTGTGGAGTGAGTCCCGCAGACGCCTGGTTCTTGCCCGGGACCGCCTGGGAATCAAACCCCTCTACTATTACTGCCAGGGAGACAACCTCTACTTCGGCTCGGAGTTAAAGGCCATTCTGGCGCACAGCGAGGTGCCTCGGCAACTGGACCTCGACGCCCTCGGTTCGTACCTCGCAGTGAACTATGTGCCGGGGCCGAGTACGCTCATCGAAGGCATTCGCAAAGTGCCGCCGGGAAACCTGATCGACTGGCGCGATGGACGCTGGCGGATGGAATCCTGGTGGAGCATTCCAGCGCAGATTCCGCGTCAGATTTCGCTCGAAGAAGCCAAAGAGGAATTGGATTCCCTGCTCCGCCGAGCCGTTCGAGAACAACTGGTGGCGGATGTACCGCTGGGGATCTGGGCGTCAGGAGGCCTGGATTCGTCCACCATCTTGCATTATGCGGCGTCAGAGAGTTCGGCGCGGCTCAAAACGTTTTCGGTTTCCTTCGCGGGGCGCAACTTCGACGAGAGCCGCTATTTCCGGGAGATTGCCAGCGCCTACGGAACCGATCACCATGAAGTCGACGTAAGCCCGGATCTAGACCTGGCCGGGGCGATCGAAGACCTGACCTACTTTTCCGATGAGCCGAGCGCGGACGCTGGTGCGCTGCCGGTCTGGTATCTCTCGCGCCTGAGCCGCGAACACGTGACCGTGGCGCTCTCGGGTGAGGGTGCCGATGAGTTGTTCGGCGGGTATGAGACGTATTTGGCGGACCGCACGTCGCGGCCGCTGCATCTCATCCCGGCGGCGGCGCGGCGGCTGATGCGATGGGCGGCGGACCGGTGCCTGCCGGTTTCAGATGAAAAAATTGGCATCGAATACAAGTTGAAGCGATGGCTGGAGGGGAGTCTTCTCCATCCGGACGAAGCTCACTTTTTCTGGAACGGCACGTTCTCGAACGCGCAGCGGAAACGGATTTGCCCCTCGTCGAACGGGAATGGATTGCGGGCCCTGGTCAAAGCGCTGCCGACCGCAGGAACGGGTCTGAGCCGTTATTTGCTGGTGGACCAGAGCTATTATCTTCCCGACGACATTCTTTACAAGGCCGACCGCATGAGCATGGCGCAGTCGCTGGAGGTCAGGCCGCCGTTTCTGGACCATCGCCTGGTGGAATTCGCAGCCTCCCTGCCCTTGGGATTCAAGATTCACGGATGGCAACCGAAGTTCCTGCTGAAGGAATTGATGCGCGGCAAGCTGCCGCCGGCCGTGTTGAATCGAAAAAAGATGGGTTTCGACATTCCCACACACGACTGGTTTCGGGGACCTCTGCGCGAACTGCTGCTCGACACACTCTCCACCGGCGCCGTGGAGACAACCGGGATCTTTGACGCACGCGCAATCCGAAGCCTGATACGCGATCATATGGAGAGGCGCATCAATGTCGGATATCACTTATGGGGTCTGTTGACCCTCTTCCTGTGGATGAAGCGATGGAAGGTCGAAACCCTTCCGCTCGCGGAGGCCGCTCCGCAGACGCCGGTTCGAGTTCTCACTACCAGTTGATCGTCGTATTGATCGCGGTTCTGATTTTCGGGGCCTCGGTGGTGAGTCCGCCGTCATTGATGGACGACGTCGATGCGGTGCAGGCCCAGATCGCGCGGAACATGCTGCAGTCCGGTGACTGGGTAACAGCCCGTCTGGACGGCGTAGCTTACCTGGAAAAGTCCCCACTCAAGTATTGGCTGATCGCCATCTCATACAGGATCTTTGGAGTGCACGACTGGGCGGCGCGGATCCCGCTGGCGATTGCGGCGGTCCTGCTGTGCTGGGTGACGGCACGGTTCGGAGCCTGGGCATTTGGAAGGCGAGCAGGAATGTATGCGGGAACGGTGCTGGCGACCTGCGTCGGATTGTTTCTCTTCACGAGAATCTTGATTCCGGACGTGATGCTGACCCTGACGATCACCTTAGCGCTGTGGGGCCTGTTGCGGTCGTTGGCAACGGATGAACCAAATCCGCGGCGCTGGGCCTGGCTGATGTGGGGTTCGATGGGAACCGGACTGTTGTTGAAGGGATTGATCGCGGCGGTATTCCCTATAGCTGGCGCTCTCTTGTATCTGGGGTTAACGCGGCAGTTGTTATTGCGCAAGACCTGGAACCGTCTGCGGCCGGTTTCGGGAATCGTGTTGTTCCTGGCGATCGCACTCCCCTGGCATGTGTTGGCAACGCTGCGCAATCCGCCTTACTTCGACTTCACCATGCACAGCGAGAGCGCATCGTATCACGGCTTTTTCTGGTTCTATTTCATCAATGAGCAGGTGCTGCGGTTTCTGAATCTACGGTATCCGCGCGATTACAACACGGTGCCGCGGCTGTACTTTTGGCTGTTTCATTTGCTATGGCTGTTTCCGTGGACCGTGTATTTTCCCGCTGCGTGGAAGTTATCGTACAGAGGAGCGGACCGCGCCAGCCGCGTGCGTTTGCTGGCACTCTGCTGGGCTGGTGTGATCCTGCTATTCTTCACCTTCTCGACGACGCAGGAATACTATTCGATGCCCTGCTATCCGGCGCTCGCGCTGCTGCTGGGATCCGCAATCGACAGCGAAGATCGCGTGCTGCGGATCGGCACGAAGGTCCTGGCCGTTGTATCGACGATTGCCTTGGCGGCAATTGTGGCGATTCTCTGGCTGGTGCGCGGCTTGCCGACGCCCGGTGATATCTCGGTAGCGTTGAGCCAGAATCCTGACTTATACACACTCTCACTCGGCCACATGGCGGATCTCACACTGCGCGCCTTTGCCTACTTACGATTACCTCTAGCCATGGCCGGCCTAGCATTGACAGTGGGCGCGGTTGCGGCCTGGAGACGGGCAGTCCCGGTGGCGGCCATAGCTGTGATGATGATTCTGTTTTTCCATGCGGCCCGGCTGGCACTCGTGGTGTTTGACCCCTATCTATCGTCGCGCCCCTTGGCGGAGGCGCTACTTCGTCAGCCGCCGGGCCGGCTTATCATGGGCGATCAGTATTACACATTTTCCTCAGTGTTCTTCTATAGCAATCGGCGAGGATACTTACTGAATGGGAGAGTGAACAACCTGGAGTATGGTTCTTACGCGCCAGACGCACCCCGGGACGTGTTCATCAAAGATGCCGACTTAACTCGCCTCTGGCCGCAAGCTGCCAGATATTACCTGCTGCTGGAAGGCCCAGCGGTGCCCCATCTCGATCAGCTCTTAGGTCGAAGCACACTACATTTGCTGGCCCAGAGCGGCGGCAAGTATCTGTTCACCAATCACTAAAAACTTTCGCGCTCCTGTTTTCAAGTATTTGTAGATTTCAGATTGCATCGCGCCAAGGGAGTCGATGTTAGTCTCAAGTCGGGAAGAGGGTTGTGGCGTCACGGTTTCAGCGGCGTTTCCTTATATGACAAGGGCGAAGAAGAGCAGGAAGAGACAGACGCCGCAGCCGAAACCTGATGTCACTGCTCTCACGCAGTCAGGGCTGCCCGGAATAACCTGCCGAGATTGTCCGGAGTGGCAGACGATGAGGAAGAAGTTACGGGTTTCCGAGCTTCTGGTGAAAGCGATCGAAGCGTTTGAGGGTCGGATGAATGCGCAGGACTTCAAGCCGACCGTGGCTGAATATCTTAAGCTGCTCCAAATGGAGCAGGAGATGGACGCGACCGAGGACGGGCCGAAGGAGATTAAGGTGACATGGGTGGATCCGGTCGTGACGTCCGAACCCGAGGAATAGCCTATGACCCCCTGCCATCCCAAAAACTGTTTCATGCGTCGGCCGCAAGATTCAAGGGATTCTCCGGGCCGATCGGCAGCGGCAAAAGTCAAGCGCTTTGCCAAGAGGCTATCAAATTAAGCTATCTGAATCCGGGACGGCTCGGATTGCTGGGCGCACCGACTTACCCGATGCTCCGGGATGCGACGCAAGCGACACTCTTTGAGATTCTCGAAGGAAATAGCGTCCCGTTCGATCACAACAAGGCGGAAAACACGCTGTTGATGAAAGACACGGGATCGCGAATCCTCTTCCGCCCGGTGGACGAGTTCGAGCGACTACGCGGGACCAACCTGGCATGGTTTGGGTTGGATGAACTGACTTACACGCAGGAGGCCGCATGGCTCCGTTTGGAGGGGCGGCTGCGAGACCCCAAGGCGCAACGCTTGGGCGGATTCGCGGTTTGGACCCCCAAAGGCTACGACTGGGTCTATCGAAAGTTCATGGCGGATCGAGTGGATGGTTACGACGTAGTGATTGCAAAAGCCTTCGAAAATCGGTTCCTGCTGGACCAGATTCCAGATTTCTACAAACGGCTGCAGGACAGCTACGACGAGAACTTCTATAAACAGGAGGTACTCGGGTCATACCTGAATATGACAGGCGGACTGGTGTACGCGTCGTTTTCGCGGAATCAGAATGTTGTGGAACTGAAACCCGAACCCCATTTACCACTGCTGTGGACGCTGGATTTTAACGTGGACCCAATGAGCTCGGTGATTGCCCAAATCGCAGGCGGAAAGGTACGAGTGCTAAGTGAGATTGTCATACGCCGGGGCACAACCCAGCAGGCCTGCGAGGAGTTCCTGAAAAGGTATCAGACGCACCAGGCGGGAATCTCAGTGTATGGGGACGCCTCGGGATTCCAAGGGCAAACGACGGGAGCGTCGGACTACGAGATCGTGCGGGAACATTTCTCGATTCATTCAGCGTTACCGGTGCAGTACCGTGTGCCACGGTCGAACCCGAGTGTGCGGGAACGAATCAACTTGACGAACTCGAAACTGCGCTCCGCATCGGGAGAAATTGGCGTCCTGGTGGATCCGAAGTGCAAGGAACTGATCAAAGACTTTGAACAAGTTTGTTTCAAAGAGGACAGCAACCAGATCGATAAAGACCGAGACCGGTTGCGGACACATCTTTCGGACGCACTGGGCTACCTCCTCTGGCAGGAATGCCGCCCTTTGGCCAGCATCGGTGAACGTCGGGAGCGATTGTTTTGAACACGCCGAATATTAACCGGGAGCATCCCGAGTACATCGCGCGAAAGGCGATGTGGAAGCAATACAAAGATCTATACGCAGGGGGCGAGCGGCTGCGAGCAAGCGCAGCAGAATACCTGGTGCGCCGTCATAAAGAACCGAACGAGGTATACGGGGAGAGGCTGAGCCGGGTGTTTTACGAAAACTATATCGGCTCCATCGTGGACTGGTACGCAGCAACTTTGCTGCGCCGCGAGCCGATGCTTCAGTTTGAAGGCAACGACAACATCGGGAAAGAATTCTACAACCAGTTTTCAGAAGACTGCGATCTGAAGGGAACCGACCTCAGCGAATTCTTCCGGCAGCGGTTCGTGGAAGCTCTGGTATGCGGTTCAAGCTATATCGTGGTCGACTTTCCGAGGGCCGACGGTCCGGCATTGACGCGCGCTGATGAAGACGCCTCAGGCCGATCGCGCGCTTACCTGGTGGACTACGGATCCGATGAGGTCATCAATTGGAACTACAACGAGAGCGGCGGACTGGATTGGGCTGTAATTCGCACCTCGTGCCTGCAGCAATCCAAGGTCAGTGACCCGAAATGGGAAAAGGAAACGCGGTGGATTTACTACGACCGCGAAAACTTTCAGATCTACCGCAAGACCGGCGAATCGACCCCTGTCGAATTGATCGACGAAGGCCGGCACGGGTTAGCTTCGGTGCAGCGCGTTCCGATCTTTCAGATGCAGGTGAGCGAAGGGTTATGGCTCATGAACAAGGCGGCGCTGCTGCAGCTGGAGCACTTTAACAAATCCAACGCGCTGTCCTGGGCGCTGACCATGAGTCTGTTTGCGACGCCGGTGGTGTATTCGGACCGGGAGTGGAACCAGATCGTGGGGGAGTCGTATTACATCCAGCTCGGACCGCAAGACCGTTTTGGATGGACGGAGCCGGAAGGAAAGGTCTATCAGATCGCCGCCGATAACCTGGTCCGATTGAAAGACGAAATCTACCGTGTCTGTTACGTGATGAGCCAGGCGGGCGACGCCAGTGCGGGTTACCAGAGCCAATCGGGGCTCAGCAAACAACTGGACTTCAGCATCACGCAGGACATGCTGCGTGGATATGGCGACACGGTCAAAGACACCATGAAGCAGGTCCTTCGCGCGATTGCGGCAGCTCGAGAGGATGAGGTGGTAATCGAAGTCTCCGGGATGGACCAGTTCGATATAGACGATTTCAGCAACGAACTCGACGACGCGAAAAAGCTGCTGGACCTGGGGATCGGATCACAGACGCTGAAGAAACAGGTCTTTAAGAAGCTCTCCCTCAAGTATCTTGGCGATGCACGGCAGGAAGTCAAGAACCAGGTAGCAGAGGAAATCGACGCGGCAGCATACCCCGGATAGGAGATCTATGGAAGGAATCGACATACAAGCGATCGTGCGAAACACGCTTCAGGAATTCACAAACCAGGAGCAGGCAAAGAGCGAGCCCGCTTATAAGGCGGAGCTTCAGGAGGAACGCAAGCGCAGAGAACAACTGGAACGACGATTAAACGAAGTAGTAGAGGAGAACAAGCGCAGCCGGAAAGCCGCAGAGGAAGCGGAACGGAACTCGGCGGTTCGAGCCGAATTGCAAAGGTTAGGGGTAACGAAGATAGACCTGGCGTTCAAAGCGGTGCAGGACGGAATTGTGCGCACGGAAGACGGCCGGTTGGTGGCGCGGGGGGAAAGTGGTGACGTGCCGGTGAAGGAATATCTCACTTCGTTCGTGAAAGAAAACCCCGAGTTTCTCCCGGCTCGGATCGCGGGAGGCACTGGGATGACGGCGAATTCTAAATCTCCAGCCGCCGGCAGAGATGCAGTTGACCTGGAGCGGATTCGCCCGGGTATGAGCCCCGAGGAAATGCAGCGCGTACGAGAGGAAATCGTACGTGTGGCATCGCAAACCCTTCGGGGAATGTAGTCGAAACAGACCCGGCCCAGCGGCCGGCAACAGAAAAGGAGAATGAATGGCAGCAATCACTTCATCTAACGTCGCAAGCGCGATCGTGAAGCTAGTGGCGGCGGACGCATTGCCGGTGCTGGTGAGCAACTTGGTAATGGGGAACCTGGTGAATCGCGATTACGAACCGGTGCTAGCGCAAGCCGGCGACACCGTCAACGTGCCCATTCCGCCCACCCTGGTGGCGAACAATATCGCCGAGGGCGGAACGGTGCAAACGCAAAACCCCAGTTTGGGGAATGCACAGATCGTCTTGAACACACACGCCGAATCCACCTTCCTGATTCCGGATGTGACGAGGGTGCTGGCGGTGCCCGATTTGCTGAAGGTCTATATGGAGCCGGCAGTCGTCGCGATCGCAGAGCGTGTGGAAAGCGATCTGCTGAACCTGTATGCGGGCTTCACGGCAAACCTTCCGGTGGGGACGGCGGGGACGCCGATCACGGAAGCGGTCATCGACGCGGCAGAGACTGCGCTATTTTTGGGGAAGAGTCCCGCCACTGACCAGAAGTATTTCGTGGTGGATGGCGCCACCTATTCGGCTTGGCGGCAGATTCCAAGGTTTAGCGAATTTCAGACCGCGGGGGACGCCGGGCTGCAAGCTTTGGTGGGCGGCACAGTGGGAAAAATCAAAGACTTCTTCGTATTCCGGTCGCAGTTAGTCCAGAAGACCGGCACTACTACGGTAACGACTCACAACCTCGCATTTACCAAAAGCGCAATCGGCCTGGTACTGCGGCGACTGCCTCAACCTCTGCCCGGCACCGGGGCCATTGCAGAGTACGCTGAGTTGGGCAACTTCGGTATGCGAGTGGTAATGAGCTACCAGCCGAATACGTTGGCACAGCAGTTTACAGTAGACATTCTGTACGGGTGCGGCGTCCTGCGCAACGCTGCGGGCGTGCAGGTAAACACCTAACGCTTCCACGCGAGGCATCGGGTTGGCACGGCCCGGATGCCTCGCCCCAATCAGACAAAAGGAGAGACAGGATGGATTTGAGGGCCTACTACCAGAAGATTCGCGACATCGAATCGAAGATCGCGGAAGCGTTTGCCATCGTGGTGAGCCTGGAGACCGCAGACGGCGGCAAAGCAGGCACATACACAGAAGTATCGCCCGGGATCGCGGCGAAAATGTTGGTGGATGGGAACGCGCGGCTTGCGTTATCGGAGGAAGCGACTCAGTTTCGAGCACATCAAGCGGAGGCTTCGCTTGCGGCCGAGCAGGAATCGGCGGCAGGGCGGGTCCACCTTTCCGTCGTGCCGACAAGCGAATTGAACCAGTTGAAGTCAGCCGTGCGCACGTTGCAGGGATAGGCAAGTACATGGCTCTGTTTTTTGATGGCCCCATCTCCAGCCTGGTAGACCTGATCGCACAGGATTCGCAACTGCTCAATGTGGCTACCGTCGAAGGAATCGACGTAACGGGGAAAATAGCGTCGGCGCAAGAAGAAATCGGTTTGGACCTTATCACTCTGCTGAACAGTCTACGTTTCATGGACCAGCCATTCTGGGTGGGGCCTCACACGAGCCTCAAGAGTGTTGTGGTCACGACGAGCCTGAAACTATGGCATGTTTATCGGTCACTGGAGATGGTTTACAGCGACGCGTACAGCAGCCAATTGAACGACCGCTACGGCGCCAAACGGGATCAATTCCACGCGGCAGCGCAGCGGGCTCGTGAGAAACTCAGCCAAATCGGAATTGGCGTGACTTCTAACCCGGTGCCTCAGGCCGCAACGCCTCAGCTTACAGCAATACCGGGCAGTCTCTCAGATGGAATCTACTACGTAACGATGGCTTGGGTAAACAGCACCGGAGAGGAGGGGGCTAGCGCCGTACCCGCAGTAATCGCGCTGGAGGCGAGCACGATACAGGTTCAACCAGCCGCTCCTCCACTAACTGCGGTGAGCTGGAACGTCTACAGCGGCCACGCACCTGAGGGGATGGTTTTGCAAAACGACTCGCCGATTCCAACCACTGAGATCTGGCTACAGACGGGTGCTCTGGCACAAACAGGGCAACGACCGGGTTCGGGGCAGGAACCAAACTATTTGAAGGCGATTCCGCGAGTCTTGCAGAGGGGCTGATGACGGGAAAACTGGGCAGCGCAGCCACATCGACAGTCATCCAGCGGATCACGGCGCCGAGCGGCATGAACCTCGGTCTGGCGGCACTGACCGCGCCAGATAGTTTGCTAGCTAAGCCCGTAGAGATTGCTAATATTCTCGCACAAAACGTGACATCCGACTTAGTCGAGAAGAGCCGTCCTCTAAAGTATCCGTCGGTCAATGTATATTGCGAGAAGATTGCGAACGAGCTGACGGAAAAGTTTCGGAGTTTTTCTGGAACAGTGCAGATGGCAATTGAGGTGCGGCATTCGCAAGATCGCTTGGACGGACTTCAGGATGCTCTTGAACTGTACGTCGACTCGATCACGCAGGTACTGAGTGCGGGGCGCGGCGACTGGGGAAATGGCATGTTTTTTACGGGTGAGTATGCGGTGACCCTCGGCGCCGTAAAGCACGGAGGCCAGAACTTCATACAGGCTGCGAAGATTACCTTCCCGATCGGAGTAAGCAGAAGCTAATATGGCATCGTATACGTCCTCGAATGCAAATCGGTTTTATACCGCGCTAGAGAGTTCCTACGGCAGCGCAGCACCGATCCAATCCCAACACCGGATTCCGGCACTGAAGCTGACGGTTCGAAACCAACTGGAAATCACGCAGCGAAAGGATAAGACGGGAAGCCGAACCTTTCCCGGACTACCTGTAGGTGGCCGCCGCCGGACGGATTTCGAGCTGCATACTTACTTAACCAGTTGGCAAACTACGGCAGGTGGTCCGAGTTACGGTCCTCTTTTCCAGGCGGCCCTCGGCAGAACACCCCTCGCCTTCGGGGGTGGAGCCCTCGCCTCAAGCAATACTAATGGACAGCTTACTTTCAGTGCACCACATGGCCTGAACGCGGGTCAGGCCGTGTCATCGGGTGGAGAGATCCGTTTCGCAGCCGCCATCGCGGACCCTAACACTGTGCAACTCAGCGCTCCGTTTTCGGTAACTCCCGCAGCAGGTGCGTCGATAACGGGCACCATTACTTACATGCCATCGACCGAGCTGCCGAGCGTGAGCATCTATGACTACTGGGACCCGTCCACAGCCGTCCAGCGGATGATGTGCGGAGCCGCAATTGACCAAATGGAGATCCTGGTGAACGGCGATTACCACGAGTTTCACTTCAGCGGCGTGGCGCAAGACGTGGTGGACAACAGCAGTTTTTTCCCGGGCGCTGCACAGCTTCAAAGTTTTCCTGCCGAACCATTGTTGAGTGCGTTTGATTATTCGATTGTGCCGGGGAACCTGGGACAGGCGTGGCTCGGAACATCACCGGCGCAATTTTTCACGATCACCAGCGCCTCTATCCAGCTTAAGAACGCGTTGGACACGCGCCACAAAGAATTCGGTTCTAATTTTCCGCGGGCGATCTCACCCGGAGAGAGATCTGTAAGTGCCGCATTCAATCTGCACGGGCTAGATGATGATGCCACCAAGGGACTCTACCAGGCCGCCAGGCAGCAATCTCCGATCACGGTGATGTTTCAGTTAGGCGAGGTGCAAGGACAAGTCATGGCTGTGAACTTGAAGAGTGTCATACCCGTGGTTCCGGAGTTTGACGACAGTCAAAACCGCCTGCAATGGCGGTTTCGGTCATCGCGGGCTCAAGGCACAGTGGACGATGAACTCGCGGTGGCATTCGGATAACAATGAATTACGAAAGCTTGGAAGTGGTTGAGTCTCAGTTGGCGCAGGGCGTTACCTTTACCGTTTCAAAGATGTCATATGGCCGGCGCGTGGAACTGATGCGTAAGATACGCGAACTGTCGCGTAAGCTGGAGTTCCTTGAGGCCGGTTCGGAGCCAGGCGGCAAGATGGATGCGGCGCTCCTCGAAGCCGAAATCAATCGGTTATACCTGACTTGGGGGCTCCAATCGGTTTCGGGGTTGACACTCGACGGCGCCGATGCAACGCCCGACCTGCTGGCCGAGAGGGGACCGGAAGATCTTTTCCGGGAGGCGCTGGCCGCGGTTCGCACCCAGGCAGGCCTGACTGAGGCCGAACGAAAAAACTAATCGTCGCCTTTCATTTTCACCTGTCCAACCAGGCCGGGTGGAGGTGCGACATTTGTCGAAAATCCGGCCTGGAACAGAAAAGGCGCTGTGGTTGGCTGCAATTGGGCGAGCATGACGCCGCCGATCCAGTCTGGGCAAGAAAGCACATATCGATTACCACCTGCCCGAAGTCGTACATCACGGGCGAGAGTATGGCGCTACTGGAAGACTTCTTCATGAGATGGCGCTTCGGAAGACTGAACCTGGAAGATATGACGGCTCGGGATGTGGATGCATTTCTGATTCTGGAAGAAGCAGCGACGATGGAAATGAAAAATGCCAGGCAAGACTCAAGAAACGTTATTTGAACACTTCAACTCAATTGCCGCCGTTCCACTGGTAAAATCCAGCGGTTTACTCGCGCCGAGCAGTGATAACCGCGCCGGTATTTTGGGCTCAGACAGCACGCTCCCGGTCATCGGGAGCCTGCCGCCTCCCACTGCATCGAGTGGGTCGTCATCCAGCAGCGGGAGTTCGGCTCTTTCGTTCGCTTCGAAGGCGTTCGAGAGCGGCCTTGGCCTGGTTCCGCTAGTGACTGGGTTAATGGGCTTATTTGGCGGCGGGTCGTCAGCACCTCCTCCGCTGACCAAATATGTAATGCCACAAAGACTGAACTTCACGGGGGCGGACACCGGGAGCGGTATCGGTGAGGCGAACTACGACCAGATGGGCGTGCCCCGGGCCTCCGGCGCTGCGATAGACAACACCAATGGCGGTGCGGGCACGGCTGCCACGGGCGGTAGCGGACCTGCCAGCGCGCCAGCTCCTCAAATCAACGTAACCGTGCAGGCAATGGATGCACAGTCGTTCATGGATCATAGCAACGACATTGCACAAGCAGTTCGCCAGGCAATGCTAAACCTGAGCTCCATTAACGATGTTGTCAACGAGCTGTGACATGGCTACGTTTCCCATACTCAAGACAGATGCCGTTGCCCAATATCCAGCCTCAAAAAGCCTTAGATTCCAAAATCAAGTGTTGCACTTCTTAGATGGCACGGATCAGCGCTACCGTGATTCCGCCGGGGTCTTGCATGGGTGGGAGATCCGGTTAAACCAGATGGATGAGCGGGAGATGGCAGAGATCGAGCAGTTCTTTGTCGATAATCAGGGGTGCTTCGGCAGCTTTGCATTCACTGATCCGTGGGACGGCCAGGCATATCCAAACTGCAGCATCGGCAGTGACGATCTCGACCTGACTTCCACGGCGGAATTGCGGGGCACCGTCTCCTTGAAAATCGTGGAAAACCGGAGTTGAGGCATGTTGGTGTATCCACAATTAACTAGCGGAGCCTTGGTCCAGTTTCCCATAATCAAGCACCGCCGCCAGCGGACCATCGTGAATGCACTGGCGGATTCGACATCCATCAAGCTAGCCGATCCTCCAGGTGAAATCACGGAGTGGAAACTGAAATATGCCGCTCTCTCTGATAGCGAGGCCCTCGCGCTGCAACAGTTCTTCGCAGCGACAGAAGGAAGCCTCAAAGCCTTCACCTTTCTTGATCCCACCGCAAACCTGTTGTCCTGGAGTGAACAACTAACTAATGCAGTTTGGGTCAAGGACCCATTTCTTTCCATCACAGCCGGAGTTATAGACCCAACCGGAGGCACCGGTGGATGGCACGTCAGCAACTCCGGAGCGGGGCCGCAGACTGTGGTACAGACATTGTCGGCTCCGGGTGCGTACTTGTATTGTTTCAGTGTCTACGGGCGATCCACTCAGATCACGCCGATAACCCTTCTGTGCGGAACCGGGCGGCTTGATTGCGTGGTTGGAACTTCGTGGGGCCGGCTGACATTGACTGGGCACGGCGACTCAACTGCCCAATCGGTGGAATTTGGAATCGAACTATCGGCAGGGGCCTCCGCAGACATCTTCGGCTTGCAAGTCGAACCACAGGCTAGCGCGTCACTGTACAAACCGAGTGAAACCGGCGGCGTCTACGAGAATGCAAGTTTTCGCGACGATGTCTTTTCATTCACTACCACCGACGTCAATCAACACTCGGCAATCGTGAACATCACCCATGCAAACAGCCTTTGAGTTGAAGGAACAGTCAGTCACCGACACTCCGATCCTGGTCTTTGACTGCCTCCTATCCAACGGTGAGACTGAACACTGGTGCACGCATGGCGTGACCGTGGGCTCAACTGCGTATTCTGCCCGGGTTCTTCAGCACAGTGCGTTCGATATTCAAACTGCCTCCGATCAAGGTGTCGATGGGAGTCCGCGTATATCCGTCTTGCTCGCCAATGCCGACTCTCATTTCTCGGAGATCCAACAATCCTGTGGATGGAAGGGCGCCAAGCTCGCCGTCGGATTCCTGTTTTACGATTTGTGCAATCAAACACCTCTAACCGATACTGTCGTCATCTTCCAAGGGATCTGCAATCCTCCGGATGAGATCAGAGAATCGACCTTTCGGCTAACAGCGGCGAACCGGATGAATCTACAAAGACTGTTCTTGCCGCCGATTCGCATTCAGCGACGATGCCCATGGCAATTCCCGACGACACTGGCCCAGCGAACGGAAGCAGTAGCCGGCGGAACCAATGGTAAGTACTCGTTATACTACCGATGCGGATACTCACCAGACATTTCTGGCGGAAGCGGCAGCCTAAACAGTGGGCAGCCTTTCAGCGCTTGTGGCTATACGCGGCAAGACTGTCAGGCCCGCGGAATGCTTACACGCTTTGGAGGAATTGAATTTGTTCCGCCCACGATAGCCGTTCGCGCCTATGGAAAAGCCTGGCAGGCTTCAGCCGATTCGGTAAACCAGGCTCGCTATAACGGTTTCGTGCCGATGGTGTACGGTACGGCCTGGATGACGCCGCTGGTCGTTTTTGCGCGTAATGACGGAAACCTGACCAGGATGGAAGTGTTGTTGGGGATCGGCGAGATGCAGGGCGTGCTCACTGTGCTGGTCAACGACGTCGAAATCCCGTTGGGAGTCACCGGGCGGAACATGACCGGAACCGGCTGGTACAACGTCCCCACCTTAGGCAGCCGTGACGGTGGCTTTGATCTCAATTTCAAGGACGCAAGCGGACAACCGACGGGCGATCCTTACGGCAGCATGGCGTACCTGGTGGTTGTCGTCCCGACGAGGCTGAGCAGCGGTGCGTCGTTGCCAACGGTGAAAGTTTTGGCACAAGGCTTGAGTTTGCCAACCTATGCCGCCGATGGCACCTACGCAAGCGATCAGTTTTCGAGCAATCCGGCGTGGATTTTGTTGGATATCCTTCGCCGCAGCGGATGGTCGGCAGACGAAATAGACCTTCCGAGCTTCGTAACAACCGCAGGGTTTTGCGATGAGCAGATTAATGCCATCGACTTAAACGGTAACGCGATCACGCTTCCACGTTTCCAATGCAACCTAGTTCTGCAATCCCGGCGTAGCGGTGGAGACGTCGTACGGGGAATCCGAAATGCCGCCCGGCTTTACTTGACATACGGGCCGGGAGGCTTACTGCAGTTGCGGACGGAAAATTCGGCTGCGCTGCAACAACCGGCTAAACCGGCATGGTCGAACAGCACCGAACCACTAAATGGAGGCTGGCCGAGTTACGAATTTGGCGATGGCTCGACGGGATTTTCCGGGATCCTCCGACGCCAGAATCGCGAACCGAGCGTCATCGTGTCATCGAGGAGTACCGCCGACACGCCCAACCGGATCTCCGTGGAGTTCCAGGATTCACTGAATGGGTACCAGCAGGACAGTTACGAGCTTGTGGATCCAGATGACGTCGCGCTCGCTGGTCAGGAGGTCTCCTCTACTCTGCAGGCGCTCGGACTGGCGAACTATGATCAGGCTGCTCGGATTCTGAAGTTTAACCTCGATAAATCCATCCACGGAAACAGCTACATCCAGTTTGACACCAGCGTGAAGGCTTTGGGAATTCAGCCCGGCGACCTGATCACGGTGACCTATTTGAAGGAAGGCTTCCAGCGCCAACCATTTCGTGTGCTGAAGATCTCGCCTGCTACCAATTACCGGACGTCGACCATCACGGCACAAATTCACGTTGACTCCTGGTATCTGGACACTAATGGGCAGACAAGTTCAGCAGCCGGCAACACCCATCAGGGGAATTCGGGAATCCGTGTTCCCAAGCCACTACTTGGGAGTGTGCTGGATACTAACGGCGCAATCCAGTTTGGAGTGGTGGAGTCTGCAGTCGTCAACAGCGACGGCACATCGGAGACGAATGTGTCGGTTAGCTTCGATGCGCCCGCAACTGCTACGGCCGCGGGACCAGGGATGCCTCTGATTAACCTCGTGGCCGCCGTGGGCGGAGCCGGAACGCTGATGGGTGGCGAGATCCTTTACTATGCGGTGTCGGGAAGCGATAATTTGGCCCAAGAGAGCATGCTTTCGTTCACCGTGAGAGCGGTCATTGTAAATGACCGAAGTAGCGTAACACTCTCCGGTCTAAGTTTCGCCCCGGGTACGACCACTTTTAACATTTACCGCGGTGCGACGCCGGCACAATTTTTCCGAATCGCTTCGAATCAGCCGCTGGCGAGTCAGTTTACGGATGGCGGACTCGCCAACGAGTTGATCTCCCCACCTGATCCCGACTATGACCACGCGAATTTCTACTGGCGCATGGAGTTGCAACCCGAGACTGCGGCAACCGTTCACTCTCCGGCCACGGTGGGCAATGCGGACGTTGGGGATGGCCGTGAACCGCTACCAGGGTATGACACTCCGAATCACTCGTGGGACGGGGCAAGGCCAAGAACGCATCGTCACAACGAATGACGGGACGAGCCTTACCATTTCGCCGGCCTGGGACGTGGAGCCTGATGCAAGCACCTTCTTCGTAGTGGCGCAGGCTGGCTGGTGTTTTAGCGCACAGACGAAGAGCAGTCCGGTACAGTTCGCGATACCGAATCGGTCCGGAGAAGTGGTCCAGATAACCGGGCGTTCGGCGAATGTAAACAATGTCGAGTGCGGACCGGAGTTGTCGATCGTGACCCGCTGGCAGATCGGCGGGGCCGGCACGAGTGACAGCGCTGTGCCTCCCGGGCCCTTCTTTGGCCTGGCTGGCAACCAGAGCGGTGGCTGCGTGAACGTGACTGGCATTTCATTTACTGACCTAACGAATACCCGATCGATTTCATCCGCCACGCTGACCTTGAATTACTGGGATGAACTACAGGGAAATACAGCGCTGACACTCGCGAGCAACGTCGCCGCTACCGACCAGCTTCTGAACCTGAGTTCCGCCGAGCCCGCACAAACGAACAACATTCTTCAGATCGAAGCAGAAGTAATTCGCATCGGAGCTATCCAAAACAACGGACTACAGTATCAAGTCACAAGGGCAATCGCGGGAAGCCAAGCTGTGGCGCATGCCACCGGCACACCAGTGTATCTACTTACCAGTAGGACCGTGATTACACCTTTCCCGCCGGACTTCTTCGGCAGTCCTTACAGCGGGAGTTGGAGCTATTCGCTACCTTTGGCCGATGCGCGCATCGTCAGCGCGGACCTTTTTGTGACGAACGGAAGGGGGAATAGCCCCACTACAAGCATTTGCTTGACCGGAACGACGGACGATGGACTTCGCACTCTCTCGGGCGGGCAGTACTCGATCCAGGTAGAAGGCTTTCTAGCCGTCACTCAAAATGCGGCTCCAGCCCTGGTTGTCGAGCGTGTGCATTCCGTGCGAGATGTGTTTGCCGTTCTAGGAAGCGCGGCTGACGCGCCGGTTCAGCTGCAGTTAAACGTCAACGGCTCCGTATATTGCCAGCTCACGTTCTCGACAGGTGCAATTGTCTCCAGCACGGCGGACGGAAAGGCTTTGCCGCCTTTGACAGCGGGAGCACAGCTAACCTTGTCTATCCTCGGTGTTGGACAAACCTATCCTGGCTCCGATCTCACGGTTCTCATCCGACTGTGATGGGAGAACAAATTTCTAAATTGCGCCCTGACCGGGACTTGCAATGCTATTTTTTTCGTCCCTCGGCCATTGCGGCACTTAGCGAAACCACCGCAAGCGGGTTCACGGTTTCAGGCTGTTGGCGCCAGCAATTCGATTGGGCGGTTGTTGAGTGGAGCCGTGACAACGTCTTCGAGCACCCGGCGCTTCGCAATCTCCCGGACGGTGATCTGAGCGGCCTGCACCTTAGCTATGAGGAGGCCCGGACCAACTGCATACCGTTGGATTCGACGTGGTATCCCACAGTGGATTGGCCGTATTTGAGAATTTGGGCTGACTCGAGCGGAACCGAAGCCGTATACCAGGTACCCCTCACTAACCATGCGACTCCGGCTGCAGGTAACTACACGGCTGCAACAGCCAGTTTTCAATTGCAAGGCACGCCAACAGCGAACGACTACGTTGAGCTCGCCTGGCTCGACCAGCACTTCAATCATCAGCTATCAACCAGTGACACCATCGAAAGTGTTCTCGTGGAGTTGGCGAGTGCCATTAATGGGGAACAGGGCGCGGGGGCCACGGCCACGGCAAGCGGCACTCAAATCACGCTGACTTATACGGCCGCAAACGGCGCCAATGGTAATCGCATCGGTGTGTTCGGAACCACGCATGGTGCGGGAACGGAGTCCTGGTCACCATCGTCGGCCCTGTTCGGCGGCGGCGTTTCCCCAACGCAATGGAAAATAGACCTCGATTTCAGCAATTTGAAGGATATCAACGGGCAAGCGGTGCCGACTTCCAACGTGCGGAAAATGCGCTGGACCTGGGCGGCTGATATCCAATCGGGTAGCTTCGTGAGAAGTGAGTTCGCAGTGGTCGTCAGCAACTGGTCGGTGACCGGGACGAACCTCCAATATACAGTTGCTGGCCCTGGGAGCCGGAGAATAGAAGACGATGCTCCGGATCTTACGTTCCAAGGCAACTGGACAGAAGCGCGCGGTAACTATTCTGGTGGATCGATTCACTGGACGGCGACGTCCGGATCGCAGGTATCGTGCACGTATCTGGCACAGACCGCGCACTCGCTTTACCTGGGCACCAGATGCGCTGACTCAGGCTCTCAAATCACTGCCAGCATTGATGGCTCGACTCCGCAATCGATCAATTTGCAGCTTACCGGCGAAGATGTCCTGGTGCGAATCCTGTTGGGACAGTTCCAGGCGCCGGGCGCTCACAGTATCACGCTGACACATTCCGGCCCAGTTGGAGCCTATTTCTACTTCGATTTTTTCGAAATCGCAATTCCTGCCCTTACCCTGCCATCCTTCACGACAGACCCCAAGACCACGCTGGCCACTGACTGGGACACCGACCATTCTTTGGCTCTTGCGCCCGAGCGGACCGCCTGGCTAATTCACTCCCTCGGCTTCCAGGGCCGGGCCAATCACTACGCAGGAGCCTTATGGTTCTACGAATTGTGCCAGCCCGGGATGGTATACGCTTCCGCAACCGTACAATTCACGGGCACGCCGGAGTGGAGTAAGTTCACACAGATCACATTGGGCGTAACGGCCATTTCACACCAGAACCTGATCGGCGACACGGCAGGGAGCATCGCAACGTGTTTCGAGTTGCTGATCAACGCCGGGTCTACAGGCGTGAGGGCACAGGCAAACGGGGCGACGCTTACTATCAGCGCGCGTGCCATGGGCAGCGCCGGGAATTCGATAACCCTATCGGTCAATACCAACAGCACGCAGTTCACGGCGCAATCAAGTAGTACGGCTCTGGCTGGCGGAACAGACGGAGTTCCTGAGGGACCGGACGGCACACCTTGGCGCACGGATCTGAACTCCTCACCCCGGCTGAACCGGGCGGCCCGCGATTGGAATCTGAGCTTCCTCGTCGCCCTGAAGTCGTATGGCATCGACGTAGCGGCGTCCTTCAGCATGGAGTTGCAGCATGGCGATGACAGCCTGGCCACTGCAATCGCGCAGCGGTACCCAAACGGCGATCCAACGTGGGTTAATACTCCGGCCCTACAGACCAATTTCGGAACTGCCAGCACCGCCTTTTGGCAACAGGTCTACCTCGACATGGCGAATGTCATGGCCACCGCAGGTCTCGTTCCCTACCTGCAGTTTGGTGAAGTTCAGTGGTGGTACTTCGCGGCGGCATCGGGAATGCCGTTTTACGACGATTACACGAAAAGCAGCTTCCAAAATGCGTACGGCCGAACCATGCAGGTCATTCCCAGTCAGAACTCGACGCCGGGCAGTTTCTCGGATGAATGCATTTTCCTGCCGGGACTCATCGGACAGTTCACGGACTCGATTATGGCATTCGTTCGCCAATCCCACGCGAGTGCCCGATTCGAAGTCCTGTATCCCCCGGACGTGAATGACACCCCGTTGAATCAGATCATCAATTTCCCGCATAGCTCCTGGACTCCGGCGAAGCTGAACTGTCTGAAGACTGAGAATTTCACCTACACGGGAAACCGGGACTTGAACAAGGCGCTGGCATCCATTCAGTTACCGGTTTCCTTGGGATTTGCGAGGTCGCAAGCGAGTCATCTGGTCGGTATCGGCGAGTACACCACTCCTTGGGAGCAGGAATGGAACCTGAGTCTTGGAGCTGGGGTTGAGTCAGTGGTGCTCTTCGCTTTGGATCAGTTCTGCTTGATTGGCTACAACCCGGTCATCGCCACAGGGAGCCGCCGAGCCTTGTACATGGGCGGGTAGATCACACCTGAGTTGCAATCCAGTTCATGATGGTCTCATCCAGCCAGAAGCGGTGCGGCCGGCGGGCAATGAAACCGAGGTGGCCGCCATGTTCGCTGGCAAGCAGTGTGATTCGGGGATTGGAGCGCGCGGCATCGGAATAACAGCTCTCGAAGGGCGCCATCGTATCGTCTTTAGCGTGGATCAGAAGCGCCGGCACGCGAATCCCCTCCAGATATGGCAGCGCCGATTGCGTCCGATAATAATTGGCCGCGTCGCCAAAGCCGAACGACGGCGCGGTAATGCGATCATCGATCTCCCTCACCGACCGTAGCCCGGAGAAATCTTTCTTGTGGTACCGTCCAGTGGCCATCAGGCGCTCGGACATACGCCTCACGAATCGGTGCTGATACAGGCGATTCTCCGGGTGGGAAACCCTCCATGCGCACTTCGCAAGATCGAGCGGCGCTGAGACTGCGCAAACACCTCCGATCAAAGGGCGAGCCCCGTCCTCCATTTCCCCAGCCAGTTTCATCACTACATTTCCACCCAACGAGAAACCGACTAAAAAAACAGGTGCGCATCCATTCCGCTGAAAATCGTGCAGAACGTTCAGGAGGTCGCTGGTCAAGCCTGCGTGGTACAGCGTGTTGCACAAGCGCTCGGTGCCCCCGCAAGTCCGCATGTGAAACCGGTGGGCCGCAAAACCGGCGTGCAATGCCGCGCCGCTGAGGCTGCGCACATATCCCGCTTTGCCGGAACCCTCAAGCCCGTGAACCATCACCACATGGCCTCGCGAAGACCCCGCGGGATACTGCGACTGAACCAATACAGAAACTTCTGGCTCAGTTTGATAGAGTTTCGATTGAAGCGGATAGCGGTTTTCGGCACCGTCCCTGGTCCACAGGTGGCCGGCGATGGTCTGCAGGTGAGAATTCCGAAATAACGGGTCGAATGGAACCATGCGAAGCACGAGCCTGTAGTATAAGATAATGTCTGGTATGCGTACGATACTCGTCACCACTCTTGGCGCACTCATAGCCTTGACAGCTTTCGCAGTCGAGGTAGGCAAGCCGACACCGGCATTGACCATTCAACGGCTTAGCGGACCGGCGCTGCAGCTTAGTCAATATAAAGGCAGAGTGGTCGCGATGGCGTTCATCGACACCAACTGCCCGCACTGCCAGAACCTGACCAAACTGCTGAATGTGATCGCCAAAGAGTATGAGCCCAAAGGCGCACAAGTGCTAGCCTGCGCGTTCAATGACAACGTGAAGGATCTCCTGCCCGACTTCCTGAAGAAGTTTCAACCGACCTTCCCGGTGGGCTACTGCGATCGCGACGCCGTGATGGTGTACGTGCAGTATTCGGTACTGAAGCCTTTCTACGTTCCGCACATGGTGTTTCTGGACCGCCGCGGCGTGGTGCGGGGCGATTTCGCGGGCGAGAGTGACTTCATGACGCAGCCCGACGTCAACGTGCGCACCGAATTGGATCAGTTGCTCAAAGGCGCCACGGGCACGTCGGCTGCCTCGCACAAGCAGTAAACGGCTACTGCTTTGGCACGACCTTCACTTCGGTGAGGTAGTATTTCAGATCGCTCACAACTACCGTGGCCTGAACGGTATCCCCGACATGAAGCTTGGCGAATTCGGTATCCGGTTTGACGGGATACTCCATTGTCATGGCTTCCATCCAGTCGCCAATCTTGCCGGCGTTGATGGTCGCGGTTTTCGCCGCGGGGTCCAGGGCCTTCACTTCGCCTTGCATACTGTAGCGTTTCGGCTGGGCTTGCTCCTTAGCGGAGCAACCGGCTAAGAGCAAGACCAGCAGGGACACGGTGAATCGTCTGCGCATCACCAATATGGTTGCAGAGAACTTCGAAAGCCAAAAAACCGGACACAGGCCTGGAGGCCTGTGCCACTACTCGACGCCCTTTTTCTTCTCGAGGTCGTCGGCCAGGATCACGGCCTCGGCTAAGTCGCGCATGGGCCGGCGCAGGCGGCGGCTCTCGTTTCGGAGCCGCAAATAGGCCTCTTCTTCGGTTAGCCCGTACTTCTGTTGCAGGATGCCCTTAGCCCGTTCGATGAGCTTGCGCGCCTCGAGCGTGCGCTTCATCTCCAGCGTCTCGGACATCAGGCGCGCGTTTTCAATGGCGATGGCAGCTTGTCCCGCTACCACCTTCACGAAGCCGATTTCGTCCTCCGTAAACTGGCGCACCTCGCGCGTGTAAATATTGATCGTGCCAATCACCTTCTCGCGCGTGAGCAGCGGCACCGACAGAAGCGAAGCGAGCCCGGTTTTTCGCGCCAGTTCGGGGTACCGGTATTGCTTCTCTTCCACTACATTCGGAACCATCACAGGGCGGCCTTCGCGCACGACGCGACCGATCAGCGAGTCCTCAATCTTCAGCGGCATCTTATGCAGGTAATCGGGCGACGAACAACGCGCCGCCGAAATCACCAGTTCGCGGCGGTCTTCGTCCACCAGCATGAGGGAGCAGACCGGCGACTCGAGCGTCTCCGCCACCATTTCCGAGATTGCCTGGAGGATCCGATCCAGATAGCTCTCTTCCGAGATGGTGCGCGCCAGCCCCGCCAACGCCTCCATCCGGCGTGTCGCGCTCTCGGAACGCTCCACCAGCTTGGACTTGGCGATCGCTCCGCCCATCTGCTCGCCGATAAAACTGACCAGAGCGATTTCATCCGGGCTATGCGCGTGCCTGGGCTTATGGTGGATATTGATCACGCCGATGAGGTCGCCATCGCTGATCAAGGGTACGGATAGGAAAGCTTCGTAGCTGTCTTCCGGCAGAGTACGGAAAGTCTTGAATCGCGCATCGGCGGAGGCGTTGCTTCCCAGGGCCGCCACGGATTTGTGCTGAGCTACCCAGCCGGTGATGCCCTCACCCATTTTCAGCCGGATCTTCCCGATTTCCGCGGTGTGCGGGAGTTGGGAGGCACGCAATACGATTTCGTTGGTCGTATGATCGACCAGGTAGACCAAACAAGCGTCACAATTTGTCACGTCCACGGCTAAGTCGATGAGCTCCTGCAGCATTTTTTCCAGGGTCAGATTGGAGCTGACAATGTTACTGATCTGATGCAGTAATTCAACTTGGCTTTTTGCCTCCGATGGCGCCACTTTTTCCTCCTCCGACAAGTCAATCTCAGTGTAAGAGCGGGGTTTAGCGCAGTCCAATTCAAAAATTCTATGGATGGCATGGTGGGCTTTGCTGTATTTCGCGGCACGATGGCTGTTGATTTGCGTTGTGCCTTAGGAATGAACACGGCAGGGTCCACCGTGGCGGCGGCCACACTCGCGCTTGTGCTGGCGGTACCAGTATCGAAACCGGTGGCACCCAGGCTCGCACTGGGGGTCCAGCGAGAAGGCCGGGCGCTACATCTCTTCTGGGATGGCCACTCCCCAGCCATTCAAGGATCTAATCATGTAACACTTCACATCATTGATGGTACCCATCACACACAATTAGCATTAAATTACACGGAACTGAGCGCGGGAAGACTCGTGTACTGGCCAGAGACAGACAGGGTGACTTTTCGGCTGGAAGGTGCGGCCGCGGGCGAGGTGACCGCCGGCGCGATTCCGCTCTCCGACGTGCCCGTGAAGACGGCGGTTCAAAGCGACAACTCAATGGAAAGAAAGCCTTCGCCCTTTAGGTCTCCCAAGGCGCGACTCACGGTACAGGATCTCGCAAGCCAGGCCGCGCCGGATCTCACACCCGCATCCAACGTCCCGCCCGCACCGGTCCAGCCCGCACCACGACCAGGCACGTCTTTCTTTGGGCGGCTGGCTCGCAAGATCCCGGTACTCCGAAGACTGCGGAAACCCGCTCATCGGCCCGCAGAAGACCCGGATTGAGAGCTCAGCGCTTGGCTTAGATTTTCCGAGGTAATTTTTTGGATCTGAACCAGATACTCTCCCATCCGTTGCCCGTTAGGTTTGTGGCGGAGGGCTTCCTCCAGATCTGTGTTGGAGATGAACCGCAGATGGATCAAGACCTCGCCGATCCGCGGGCGTTTCGAAATCGGCGCAAAATCTCTGGGATAAGCATGCGTGGTCTTTTGCCAAGCCAATGAGCGCCGGCTTCGCTGGGCCGCGAAGAACTGATGGAGCGCCTGGAGGGTGGCGGCGCAATTGATCCAGTTTCCCCAGAAAATCCGGACCGGGACGGCCGCGGCAAATCGAATCCCGTAGAGGCGAGTGCTGAAATGGACCCGCAGACCCATCTGGACCAGTGATATGGCCGCCGAGATACAACAGAGCCGCGGCAACCATGCGGGAATGTGGCTGCTGAGCTGCCACAGCACACCCGAAGTGTGTGCAGAGGCGAGCGCGCTCGCGGCCCAATACAAGAACAGGAGATTTGCCGGAGGGGAAAGCAGGTTGCCAACCAGCCCCTTGCGGTCCCGCCAGAACCAATATTTCCGGCCGGCAGGCCCATGCCAGCCTTGGCGCTGCCATCCTTGCAGGGCAATGCCAGCCACCCATCGGCTTCGCTGCCGGATCGCGGCGCGCCACTTTCCGGGAAAATACTCGCGAGTAGCCAGTGGTCCGGCGGCCGCAAAATGGATCGGAACGAAGATCTGCCGGTAGCCCGCGGCATGCATCCTGAACCCATTTTCGTAGTCTTCGGTGAGGCAGTCCGGGTCGAAAATCTTTCCGTGATGCCGGCGCCTGAGGTCCTCCAAGGCGGAACGGTCAAAGCCTGTGCCGACACCGTTGGCTGGGAGGAAGCCGCCAAGCTGCTGACGCACCGGGATGTCTTTGAACTGGTATTCGGCGAATTCATCGCAATACAGGCCGTGGGTCCACTCGTGGAGCCCGGTACCGAGCGGAATTACTGGGATCTGCACCATCTGATGGTCCCGCATGAACCAATTGATCAAGTGCAGAGACTGCGGATGAATGAGGTCTTCGGCGTCATGCGTCACCAAAATCTCGAAATCGATGCCGCATCGGGCTTCGTACTCGACCATCCCTTTATATGTCCAATTCAGGCAGTCGCCTTTGGAGGTAGGGCCGTCATGGGGACAGACGACCAGGTGAACCCGCCCATCCTCGCGCGCTACTTGCTCCACCGTGTCGCGGGTCAAAGGGTCATTGGCGTAGATGCCCACGAAGAAATCGTAATTGCCATAGCGGATAGCCGAGAGGTTGTGGCGGAGCATCTGTCCGATGACTTCGTGTTCGTGCCAGAGCGGCACCAGGACGGCGATGCGGCGTTGCGCGGCCTCGGCCAGTTTCTTGTCCGATGGCCACGGAAACCGTTTTTGGCGGCCCAGGAAATAGACGAGGTCGATAAACAGGTCATCCAAACCGCTCAGCAAGATCCAAACGGCGAGGGGGACCAGACAGACCGCCACCCAATGGTCGAGCCAGATTTGAAGCACTAGAGAGGGGTAGTAGATAATAGGGGATTAAAGTATCAATAGATAAAACCGGACACAGGCCGGGAGGCCTGTGCTACCTTCTGCCTACTAGAGTTACTTTGGTGTAGGCTACCTGGAAGCCGGCTCGCGTATAGTTACGCTGGGACGGGCTTCCCGGCAGAGTCGACGCCGTGGCCACATCGCAGCCTTGCGCGGCGGCGTCATTCAGACGAGCGGCGATCAATTCGCGATGGTACCCCTGGCGGCGGAAGCGGGTAATTATACCGTCGGCAAACAGGATCGCCAAACCTCCACGCAGGGCCATGGCAGCTCCTCCGGCCGTTTCACCGGCGTCCGCGGCGGCAAGATAGCAGAGCGAGCCCGCCATGGAGAATACTGCGCGGCCAACGTCCATTTCCTCGCCGGTGAGCTCGGCTTGCTCAAAGAAACCTTCGCCGACCGTCCGGGACCAGAGGTCGCTTTCGTCCGGCAATGCCCGCCTCACGCGGGGGGCTGGAGTGACGGCCGCACCTTCCAGCGGCTTGACCAGCACGTTATTGAATTCCGTCGCCCGGTATCCCCACTCGCCCAGCACCTGTAAAAGCCCGGGGTCCGCAAGAGGACAGAAATCGATGGTGACGTGCGCCCCCCGGCAGCGGAAGAACGCCTCAATGCTTTCTATCTCCGTCGGATGCACCGGACCATTCAAACCAATGCCAACCACCTGAGTCAGCGGCGATTCCGCCCCGGCGAATACGGCTATCCCGCCGGCGATTTCGAGAAAGGCGGCGTCCGGCTGCCCCTCCTGGCAGGCGCGCGCATTGGCGGCTTCGGCAGCCTCGATGCGGCGGGCGAGTGGGAGGCCGGCGTACATCATGCTAGAACGTGCCGGCGACAAGATCGCCAGCGCTACGCCGCCGGTTCGGCCCCACGTGACGCGGAATCGACCCTGGAGGCATCATATAAGGTATGGCGACAGAGACCCTCCATCTTACTGTGCACGGGATGACCTGCGACAACTGCGCGCGCACCATCGAACGCAAGCTCGGGTTTACCGCGGGCGTCATCCATGCCACGGTCAACTTACAGGCTTCCCAGGCCACGGTGGAATACGACGGAAAACTGGTCCAACCGGAAACGCTGGCGAATACGGTCCGAAAGCTCGGCTACGAAGTCCCGGCATGAGCGTCGCCGCGCCAGATCGGGTCGATCTTCCAGTATCGGGGATGACGTGTGCCGCTTGCGCACGCGCCATCGAACGCACCTTAACGGATACTCCCGGCGTGGAGCGCGCGCACGTCAATTTTGCGACTGCCACAGCCACGGTGGAGTACGATGGCGAACGCGCCCGCATCGGCGACTTGATCGGGGCGATCGAAGAGCTGGGGTATGGCGTGCCGGAAACCGAGCCGGCGGCGGACTCCGAAGCAGCACGGTACCGGCTCCGTTTGATCGTGGCCGTGGTCTTTGCGACTCCGGTTTTAGCATTGGGCATGACCCACCACGCCAATTGGGTGCAGCTACTGCTGACGCTGCCAGTGGTTCTGTATTCGGGTGCACCCTTCTACGCGGGCGCCTGGACGGCACTACGGCATCGGTCGGCCAATATGAATACGCTGATCGCGCTGGGCACGGGCGCGGCATTCCTGTACTCGGTTTACGAAACGTTGCGCGGCGGCCACCAGGTCTACTTCGAAGCCGCAGCCGTGATCATCGCGCTGATCCTGCTGGGCCGGACACTGGAGGCGCGCGCGCGTGTTAAAGCCTCGGCAGCCATTCGCCGACTAATGGACCTGCAGCCGGTCATGGCGCGGGTGATGCGCGGTGATGTGGAAGCGGAAGTTCCGCTGGCCGACGTTCACCCCGGCGTCATCGTGGTGGTTCGCCCCGGCGAGCGTATTCCCGTGGATGGCGCGGTCCTTGAAGGCGAATCGGCCGTGGACGAATCCATGCTCACCGGGGAGAGCATCCCCGTGGAGAAGCACCGCGGCGCGACGGTGTACGCGGGAACCATGAATCGCTCCGGGGCTTTTCGCTTCGAGGCGAAGAAGGTGGGGCGCGGCACGGTGCTGCGGCAGATGATCGAGATGGTGAAGCAGGCGCAGGGATCGCGGGCTCCGGTGGCGCGGCTGGCGGATGTGGTGAGCGGCTGGTTCACTGTAGCCGTTCTCATCGCCGCGGCAGTTACGCTGGTGGCCTGGCTTTTCTTCGCTCCCTTCGCAACCGCCATGGTCAACGCGGTGGCGGTGCTGATCATTGCCTGCCCGTGCGCCTTAGGGTTGGCCACTCCCACGGCCATCATGGTCGGGACTGGCCGCGGGGCCGAGCACGGCATTTTGATCAAGGGCGGCGAGGCGTTGGAGATGGCGCATCGGATTGACACGGTGGTGCTCGACAAGACGGGCACGCTCACCGCCGGCCAGTTGCGGGTGACGGCCATAGCACCCGCCGGCGGCTGGTCGGAAAGTGAACTGTTGCGACTGGCGGCGTCGGCTGAGCGCTACTCCGAGCATCCGCTAGCGAAGGCGATCGTCGAGGTAGCTCAGGAGCGTGGCCTTGCCCTGGAGGAGCCTGCCTCATTCACAGCAGAGACCGGCCACGGCGTGCGCGCCGTGATCGGAGGCCGCGAAGTGGTAGTGGGACGGCCCGGCGTCAGCATTACGGTGGATGGTTCGCCGGCTGGAACCATCGAAATTGCCGACGTCAACAAGCCCGAAGCCGCGGAGGCCGTGCGCCAATTGAGGCAAATGGGTCTGGATGTTTGGCTGATTACCGGCGATCGCCGCGCCGCCGCCGAAGCTGCCGCGCGGGAGGCCGGGATCGAGCACGTCCTGGCCGAAGTCTTGCCGGAGCAGAAGGTGGCTCAGATTCGGAAGATGCAAGCCGCCGGTAAACGAGTGGCTATGGTGGGCGATGGAATCAACGACGCGCCCGCCCTGGCGCAAGCCGATCTCGGAATCGCCATGGGGTCGGGCACCGATGTGGCGATGGAGGCCGGAGACGTAACGCTCATGCGCGGCGATCTACGGAGTGTAGCCGAGGCCATCGAATTGTCGCGCCGCACCATGCGGATCATCCGGCAGAACCTGTTCTGGGCCTTCGCCTACAACACGATCGGCATTCCGGTGGCGGCATTGGGACTGCTCTCGCCAATGTTGGCATCGGCGGCCATGGCGGTATCGAGCGTGACGGTGGTGACGAATAGCTTGCGGCTGAAGTGAAGGTGGCGCAGGCACTCCTGCCTGCCGGGTCGAGACTCTTCTCGACCCGTTTTCAAGTGACCCCACCGCCGGCATGAGTGCCGGCGCGGCAGCCTGAGAGGCTGCGCCACGATATTATGATTTCTTCCGTAACCCATGTCTGAGCCAGTGCTCTTCCAGGTCGACGATTCCGATGTGCCCGCCTTGCGCCAGGCGATCTCCGGCATTGGCCGCGCCGGGTATAACGAATCCGCGGTGCGGAAGCGTCTGGGGCTGGACGATCTTACCGACCTGAATTGGCGCAGCGTTACCATGTACCTCGACGAGCGCCTGGCCGATCGCGATCCGCTGGCTTTGGCTGTCGATCTGTTCCTGCTGCAGGGGACACTCGCGACTAGCGAGATGGACCGCTTGCTCTCGGTTTCCAGCCGCGATGTTCTTCTCCGAACGGCGCTGCTCGAAATCGATGAAACGGGACGGGCACGGGCGCGCGCGTCGCTGTTTCCCGTCGGCGACCGGTTGATCTTTTCCGATCACGCCTGGCCCGAGCTGCTCCATTCGGGCTACACCACCATTCCCAGCGACCAAGTTATGGCAATCGGCCTGGACAGCCGCCATTTGGCGCGCGCCACCGTCCGAAGGGCCGTCGGCTCTGCCCTCGACCTGTGCACGGGCTCAGGTATCCACGCCCTGCTGGCGCTGCTCACGCTGAACGAGTGCTCGCCGTGGATATCAATCCCCGGGCGGTTAATTGCACGCGCTTCAACGCACGGGCTTTGGGCGCCGCCAACCTGGAAGCCGTCGAAGGCGATTTGTTCGACCCCGTTGGCGAAGAACGTTTCGATCTGATTACGGCCAATCCTCCGTTTGTACCGTCGCCTGTGAATGCAGTGCGATTTCGTGATGGCGGCTTCTCGGGCGAGGACATTCAGAAGCGGATCTTCGCGGGCCTGCCTTCCCACCTCGCGCCGGGAGGCATGGCGCAGATCGTCACTGAGCTGGGCGAGCGCGATGGGGAGCCGGTCACTCTCAGGCTGCGCGAATGGCTTGCCGGAGCTCCCATGGACATCTATGTGTTGCAGGTGGCCAGCCACACTGCGGCGCAGTACGCTATCGGCCATGCCGGCGGCGGTGACTACCGGGCTTTCCTGGATTCGACCCGCGCGTGGGCGGGCAATCTTCGGGCACAAGGATATGGGCGAGTCGTCTCCGTACTGGTCTCCATCCAGTGGAGTTCTCCGGCCAGCGGTCCGCCCTGGGAGCGCATCGACCAGTCGCGGCCCCCGAAGCGTGCCGCAGGCGCCGAAATCGAAGCCACCTTTCTGGCGGAACGGCTGGCGCGAAACCCGGAACTCAGCCAGTATCTCGAGGGCCGCTCCCTGCGCCGCGCCGGCCCGATAGCGCGTTTCGATGCGACCGTCCTTGGGGATGCCATCCCCCCGAAAGCCCGGGCCACAAGGCTGGGCCAGGCACTATCCATAGAACACGAGTTGGAACCCACGGAACGGCAGGTTCTGGATCGCATGGAAGGGCGCGTGAAGGCGTCGGAGTTGTTCCAGCTCTGCCGGGAGCTCGACGCCCCGGAAGCGTCCATTCTGGAAGCTATCCGTTCCCTCCTTCGGAGACGCCTCGCCGAGATCGACATTTCGCCCAACGATTAACCTTCGAAATCACCTCGATACTTACCCCGGTTATGGTATTTCCTAGCCAAGAGACAGGGGAATCTTTAACAACTATCCGTGTCTATAATCGCTCCATACACGAACGGGTACGGCGGTGGCCTGCTTATACTGTGGTAAAGAGATCGGTCCCCTTCGGCTCATCCGGGATTCGGAATTTTGCAGCGCGCAGCATAGAACGGAATATAAACAGCGCCTGCGAAGAGTTCTGACCCAGGTGGGAGAACGAGAAACTGCTTCGACGGCTCTGGCACCCTTCCTCAATGAGTGCCGGCCGCAAGACGGTAATCCGCGGAGCTTCGTTCCTTCGCTCACGATCCGCGCTGCTGTTCGCATTCCACAGTCATGGCCCGTAACGGTCACGCCCCTTGGCGGCGGCAGCGGCTTCTCCTCACTAACTCTCAGCGGCACAGACGATACGTCTACGGTCGTACCGCACCGCCTGACAACCGACTCCACTTATCATTTCGGAAAGAAGACGCCCGACGCCCCTCCGGCCATGCCGCTGGCGTTACTGGGGCGCGCGATTCCGACCATGTCCGAGTCTCCGGCGGCGATTGCGCCGGATTCCCGCACCGACGCGTTGGAGACCTCTCCGGCAAACACCTGGTTAGCTTCGCGTGAGCCGCTGCAGGCCCCCACGAAACTGCCACCGGTCGGGGGCGTGTCCACGCTCCGCGCGCATCCATTGGCCAACCCGATCGGCATCAGCTACTCGATCGCGTACCGCAGTTCCCGTTCGGCGAGCTATGCGGAAGCGAGTTTAACAGCGGGCGAAGGCGTTTCTGCCATACCCGAATTACTGCTGAGCGTGGTTCCTTCCGATCAGATTGTGGCAGCGGCTCAGCCGATTGTTCCGCCCGCCGCTTGCGAACTTTTTGTCGCCGTCCCGGCGGCGGCCCCCGCAGCATCCTATGTTCAGCCGGCCAGGCTGGGCGAATTGGCGGCGCACTCCGCGCTATACGTCCCGCGCGGACCGCGTCTGGATTCAGTGCACTATCCGGCCCCCATCGAGGCGATCTTACCCTCACCGGCTGCCGCACCCGTGGAAGTCGAGGTGCGTCCCTTCGCGTCGCCGGCATTAGCTGCGGCTGCCTCCGCACCGCTGGTTCCGCAGATTGCGGCGCTCACCGGATCAGGCGTTTTCGAACCCGCCGCCGGCAGCGAGTGGATGCCCAGCCCCGAGAGCCAGCCCGTAGCCCGAACGGTCCGGCCTGCCGAGGCGGCCATGGCTCACGCGTTCGCTGGAAGACCGATCCAGTTCCAGGCGTTGCCGCATCGAATTGGCCGAGACCGGGCAAACAACCGAGCAAGCGGCGCCTCTGGCCGGGAGCGTGGCAGGGCTGGCCCCGGTTCCGGTGGAGGCTATTCTCCGGACACGAGCCTACTCACCGATTGCTATTTCATCCGTGCCAATATGCTTCGCGGCCTTCACGATCGAGGCTGTGGGTGGATCGCCCGCGGAGCCCGCATCACTGGTTGCCTCCCCGGCGCCGATTCCGGTGGAAGCGGCACCAACCGCCCCGGCCCTTTCGCCGGCCGCGATCGCCATGCATGCCTCCATGGCCCTTCCCCAGTTCAGGCTGGCAGCCGATCTTCAGCAGCCGGCGTGTGGCAGCGCCGGATTCGAACGTCAAACTCAGGCCGCTGTCGCCCCGCCGAAACACGTCATCAATCGGGACGGCGCGCTGGAGCCGGTTCGTTCGACCGAGCCAGTTACTCCGGCATTCCGGCCGGCAGCATATGCACCGGTCATTCCGGACTGCAAAGCGCTGCCGATGGCGTATCGGTTAGTGCAGGTTAGCGGGCTGCCCAGCAGCAATCCAAAGTGGATCCACCGGAAGCTCGATGTGGCCCGGCCGAAGTTTGGCTTGCGCCCGGTCTTGGAACGCTACGAGACCGTTGACCTGTTGAAGGTGGAGCGGAAGAGATCCGGGGTATTCGACATCTCCGAATACCCACAGCTCCGCAAGCACCAGCCCGTCATCCAGCACGCGAGCAAAGCCATTGCGGCTTCCCTTCTGGTGGGAGTCGGCCTGTGGTTCGGCGCGCACGCAGCGAACCTTGGCCGCCGGGTGGTGAGCCACGACGCGTCCTCCGAACTCGCCGCGCTGGAAAGCTCGGCCAGGACGGCAGGCGGCGCGGGACATCAGGGATCTGGCCGCTCGCTCACGCCCGTCGCTTGGGCCAAGATAGCCATTGCCAAGAGGGCGGCGGCACAGGTAACCGACAGTTTTCAGCAAGGCATGCAGGCCTGGGGCGCCACCGCGAAGGGTTGGGCGCCGGGCTGGTCGCGGAACCCCGATGGTTATGTTCGCCCGGGACAACTGGCCTTACTGAAGCCTACCCTGACGTATACCGACTATCGTCTGGAGTTTTTCGGCCAGATCGAAAAGAAGGGCATGAGCTGGGCGGTGCGTGCGCAAGACCCCAAGAATTACTACGCCATGAAGGTCAAGGTTGTGGAACCGGGACTGCGGCCGATTATCGCCATGGTGCATTACGCGGTAGTGGGGGGTAAGGCGGGCCGCATCATGGAAACTCCGCTGTCGGTGATGATCCACAACGACACCGCTTACCACGTGGCGGTTCAGGTGCGAGGCCACCACGTCAGCGCGTCGATCGAAGGTCAGGAAGTCGATTCGTGGACAGACGACTTGCTGGCTTCAGGTGGCGTTGGGTTCTTTAGTGAAGCCGGTGAGAAAGCCCGGCTCTATTGGATGAAGGTATCGAAGAACGACGACTGGCTGGGCCGAGTCTGCGCCTATCTTTCCGGAAGCTCAGTGGAGGATCAGCAGACCGCTTGGATGGAACGTCCCCAGATCCCCGGCCGCGCGCCTTCGCATCCCGACCCGGCGCCATCGGAAGCAATTTTGTTGGCCGGCGAGACCGGCGAATTTTCATCAGGACGCCCGCAACGCTCGGCTTCGCGGGCCGCATCTCAAGGAAGGATTCAACTATGGAATTCATGAAGGGTACGGATTCGGATGTTCTGCAAACTCTGCCGCGCGGCGTGACGCCGATCAATGACACGAAGGCGCAGCAGAAGATGAGCCGCACTCTTTCCAAGGCCGTCTCGCTGCACCTTGAGGGAAAGCTGGAGAACGCGGCCAAGGTGTTGAGCAAGGCAATCGAATCGGGTGAGCAGGATGCCGGGCTGTTCGCGGCACTGGGGCACATCCAGTACGAGATGCGCGATTACGAAGCTGCCGCCTCGAGCTATGCGCAATTGGCGCAGATGGAACCGCAGCACCGCACGGCCCACTTCAACCTGGGCGTATGCCGCGGCAACTTGAAGGAGTGGCCCGCCGCCGCGGAGTCGTTCCACCAGGCATACAAGATCGACGCGGCACGCGCGGAGGCGCTGCTGGGACTGGGAATCTGCCTGCTGCACACGGGCCATCCCCAAGAGGCCGGCGTCATGCTGGACAAGTATCTGAGCCTGTTCCCGGAGAACGAGCAGGCCGCGTTTGGCAAGGCGGTCAGCTTTCAGCAGACCGGGCAACACGCCGAAGCCGCCGAATACTACCGCAAGGTCCTGGTGCGCAATCCGAAGTGTGAAGAGGCGTTGTCGAACCTGGTAGCCATGTTCGTGGAGAAGAAAGACCACGAAGCCGCACGCCGCTACGCCGAGATGCTGGCCGAATTGCAGCCCAATTCACCCGTGGCCCTGGAGGCGCTGGCCACCATCGCCTTCGCGGACGGAGACTATCAGGCGGCCACCGGCTACTGCAACGCCTTATCGGAATCGGCGCCGGAACGATTCGAAAACTGGTTCAACCTGGGCGTCGCCTTTCACAAGAGCGGCAACTTCCAAAAGGCCGCGCAGGCTTATACGCAAGCGGCGGCGTTGAAGCCGGACTCGGCGCAATCCTATCTCAACCTGGGCGTGGCGCAGCAGGAACTGAACGAAATGGCTGCGGCGCGGGCATCTTACGAAAAGGCCCTGCAGATCGATGCCAAACAGCCCGGCGTGCTGTGGAACTTAGCGCTCGTGCTGGAACAGCAAGGCGAGCGCAACCGCGCCGAAAAGTATTACGGCAATATCCCGGACGACGCTCCGGAGTGGTGCGATGCGGCTTTCCGGTTGGGTTACCTGCGGCTGTTGCGCGGTGATTTCGCCGCCAGCGCGCAGAACTTTGAAGCGTGCATCCAAAAGCGGCCGGACTGGCCGGAAGCGCACTTGAACGCAGGCATCGCGCATGCCCGTTCCAACCGGTCCGACGACGCCAAGCGCTGTTTTCAGGAGGCGCTGATGTTGCGCCCGGACTCTTCCGACGCGGTGCGCGGCTTAGCGGCACTGGCGCTGGAGGAGTTGGATTTCGATGCCGCCTTCGATTTCCATCGGCGCTTAATCGAGACCGGCGAGCGCAGCCCGGAGCTGTATTACAACGCGGGGCTGATCTGCCAGAAGCGCGGCCACACCGAGCAAGCCGTCAACTTCTACCAGCAGGCTTTGCAGGAGCACCCGACTTTCGCCGAGGCGTTGCTGAACTTGGGCCACGCGCTGATGGCGATCGGCCAGGAGGAAGAAGCGCGCTCCTGCTGGCGGCGCGCGATCCGCGAAAAGCCGGAACTGGCGCAGAACTATTTCGAGCCGCCGGCGGCGTAGTGGTGGCGGGCCGGCGACAAGATCGCCAGCGCTACGCATCCGTTATAATCGCGGATTGACCGCCAAAACCGCGTTTCTATTCCCCGGCCAGGGATCCCAATTCGCCGGAATGGGCAAAGCTTTGGCCGAGGCCTTTCCCGCCGCGCAACACATATTCGAAGAGGCCGACGACGTACTCGGCTTTCCGTTGTCGCGCCTCTGCTTCGAAGGCCCCGAGGACCAGCTCAAGCTCACCGAAAACCAGCAACCCGCGTTGCTGACGGTTTCCGCCGCCGCGTTCGCAGTGCTGCGCGACCGGGGCTGGCAGCCGGATTATGTGGCCGGCCACAGCATGGGCGAATACGCCGCTCTGGTGGCGGCCGGCAGCCTGCGCTTCGCCAACGCCATCCGCCTGTTGCGCAAGCGCGGCCAGTACATGCAGAATGCCGTGCCCGAGGGCGAAGGGGCCATGGCAGCCCTGCTGCGGTTACCGGAAGGGAAGTTGGAAGCGGTCCTGGAGCAGGCTGCCCAAGGAGAGGTGGTTACCGCGGCCAACTTCAATTCGCCGGACCAGGTGGTGATCGCGGGCCACGCCGGCGCCGTGGGCCGGGCGGTGGAGCTGGCTAAAGCCGCGGGCGCCCGCCGCGCAATGTTACTTCCAGTGAGCGCGCCGTTTCATTGCCCGCTGATGCGCCCCGCCCAGGAACGCCTGCGCGCCGATTTGGACACCACCGAATTTCAGGACCTGGCGATCCCGCTCGTCAACAATTGGCAGGCGCGCGAAGTACGCACCGCCGCTGAGGCCCGGGAGGGCCTGTACCAGCAGATACCCAACCCGGTGCGCTGGGTAGAGTCCATGCGCTACCTGGCCGGCCAAGGGGTCACGCGCGCGATCGAAGTGGGGGCGGGCAGCGTGCTGACAGGCTTGCTCCGCGGAGTGGAGCCGCCCATCGCCGGGCAGAAATTCGGCGACCCGGCGGACCTGGAAAAGCTTACACCCGCCTGATTCCGACGCGCGCTTCGCCGAACAGGACCTCCACCATACCGAAGTGCTCGTTGTAATAATCGCTGGAATACTCGCGCATGCGTTCCGCCGAAATCACCACTTGGATGATGCCGGCCTGCACGATGGCGCGCGCGCAATCCATGCAAGGCATGATTTCGACATAGATGGTGCAACCCTCGGTGGCGGTGCCGGCGCGTGCCGCGTTGCAAATGGCGTTGCGCTCGGCGTGCTCGATCCACAGGTACTTGGTCGGCCGCACCAGCCGCTCGGGCACATCGTCGCGGATGCCCCGCGGAAACGAGTTATAGCCGGTGGAGCGGATTTCGTGGTTGGGTCCAACAATCACGCAACCGAGCTGCGTGTTGGGGTCCTTGCTGCGACAGGCGACCGCTTTGCAGATATCGAGATAATACTGGTCCCAGGAGGGAATCGCGCGCATGGGGTTCCATCGTAGCAGAACTGCACCGGCGGGGAACTGCACCGGCGGCAAAGACCGCCGGCGTTACGTGAGAATCCGTCGTCGGCGGGCGCACTGTAACGCTGGCGGTCCTTGCCGCCGGTGTTTTTATGTTCTGGCACAGACGGCTCCCCCACTGGACCCCCGACAGTTCCACCGTTTTCGTTACCTGGAGGCTTGCCGGAACCATGCCGCAGATACCACCGGCAATTCTCATGAAAGAGTCTGATCCCGGCCGCGCCTTCGCCCGTCAAGATCGCGAATTGGGTCGGATTCGATCTGGGCCACAGTGGCTCAAGGACCCCCAGGTCGCCGAAATGTTCTTGGAGGCACTGCGTTACGGCGCTGCGGACCGCCAGATCTACGAGCTGTTCGCCTGGGTTCTGATGCCGAACCATGTACATATCGTGTTCCGCCCCATGGAGCCGTTATCAGAGATCCTCCGTTGGCTGAAATCGGCCACGGGCAAACGCGCAAACCAGTTGCTCGGGCACGCGGGACACCGATTTTGGCAGCGGGAATACTACGATCACTGGATTCGCTCGGAGCCGGAGTTATGGAGAATAATTCGGTACGTCGAGCGGAATCCGGTAGGCGCGGGGCTGGTCACAAGACAGGAAGACTGGCCGTGGTCGAGCGCGGCAAACGGCACCGGCGGCAAGGACCGCCAGCGCTACGAATAATCGCAGTTGCTTTTTTCCTTCCGTTCAGGCAAGCTGATAAGTTTTCCGCAACATTGCTCATGCTGGAACGCGTCCTGTACCACGACCACTGTTTTGACGGGGCAGCCTCGGCTGCTTTCTTCAGCCGCTTCATTCAGGGAGCGCTGCATCCCGGCGCGGAGTTCCGCTACACGGGCATGGCCCATAAGGCTTCTCAAATGTTCGATCCGGCCCTGTTTGACGGGGATGAGAACGCCATCGTCGACTTCAAGTATTCCAGCAACCCGCGGCTGACCTGGTGGTTCGATCATCACCAGAGCGCCTTTCTGAACGCCGCCGACGCCGAACACTTCCGGAAGGATACCAGCGGCCGCAAGCTTTACGACCCCAGTTACAAATCGTGCACTTCGTTCATCTGCGACGTCGCCCGGGACCGTTTCGGATTCCGCGCGCCCGATCTGGAGGACCTGGTGCATTGGTCGCTCATTATCGATGGCGCCCAGTATCCTAACGCCCAGGCCGCCGTGGAATTGGGCGCGCCGGCCATGCAGCTAACCCTGGTTATCGAAGCCGCCAAAGGCTCCGACGTGGTGCAGCGAATCATCGGCTGGATGCAGCACCGGCCTTTGACCGAGATCATCGCCGAGCCGGAAATGCAGACACTTTACAAGCCGCTCTACCAGCGCCATCTGCAGAGCATCGACATCATCAAGGACCGCGCCCGGCAGGCCGATGGGGTGGTTTTCTTCGATCTCACCGGTTATGAGATGGAAGGCTACAACAAGTTCATCCCGTACTACCTGTTTCCAAGCTCCACGTATACGGTTTCGGTGAGCCCCTCGAGTTTTCGTGCGAAGGTATCGGTGGGATCGAACCCGTGGACGCCGGGTGAGTTGAAACACAACCTGGCCAGCATTTGCGAACGCTACGGCGGCGGCGGCCACGCGCGGGTAGGCGCCATCAGCTTCGAGCCTGGCGAGATTGAAAAGGCCCGGTCGGTAGCGGCCGAGATTGTCGAAGAGTTGAAAGAATAGACCTGACACAGGCCGGGAGGCCTGTGCTACGTAACGCCGGCGATCTTTGTCGCCGGTGCCGTTTTAATTCAATATCCGTTCTCGCGCAGCTTCTCCACTGTCAACGCCGGGTGCAGCTCCAGTTTGCGCAGCAGCTTCTCCACGTGCTTGGCGAGGATATCGCATTCCACGTTGAGCCGTGCGCCGGGGCGATAGCCGCCCAGTGTCGTATTCCGATAGGTGTGCGGAATGATGGTCACCGCCAGCACCCCGGCTTCAAGCTCCGCAATCGTCAAGCTGATTCCGTCGATCGCAACCGAGCCCTTATACACCAGAAACGCGTCCAGCTCCGCCGGAATCCTCACCCGCAGCCACCAGTTCTCATCGCCCAAGGCTTCGAGCGACACCAACTCCCCCGCGCCATCCACGTGCCCTTGGACAATATGACCGCTCAGCCTGCCGTTGGGTGACAGAGGCCGCTCCAGATTCACGCGCGACCCGGCGCGCAAGTCGCCCAGATTACTGCGCCGCAGGGTCTCGGGCGCCAGATCGGCGGCGAAGGATCCGGCCTTCAGATCCACCGCCGTCAGGCACACGCCGTTCACCGCGATGCTCGCGCCCTCGCGCAGATCCTCCATAACGATGGAGCAGTTAACCGTGAGACGCGAACCGGCCGCGCGGCCTTCAATCGCGCCCACGGTGCCCAGCTCTTCAATGATCCCCGTAAACATCCAGGTATCCTTCCACGGCGAACTCGTCCGGCGGAATCGGGTGGATCGTGATGCCGTGGACGCGGATGGCATCCGCCCGGCGCCGCCGTCCAATGCCGCCGGCCAGCGGCAAGGCCTCCAGCCCACCCAGAATCTTGGGACCGTAATAGAGGAAGACGCGGTCGACGCAGCCGGTCTCGAGCGCCGTCCAATTCACTTTGCTGCCCGCCTCGATCAACAGCGAAAGATAGCGCTGTTTGCCCAGCCAGTTGATGGCGCCGCGCAGGTCCGCGCGGCCGCCCAGGCCATCCATGACGAGCACCTGAATGCCGCGGCCCTCCAGGATTTTGCGGCGTTCCGGAGAAGAGGCGGAGGTGGTCACCACCACCACGTCCGCCGACGCGCTGCGCGCCATCTTCGAATCGAGGGGCAGGCGGAGCTGGGAATCCAGCACGATGCGCAGCAGGGGACGGCAGCGCGCCAGGCCTGTGCGGTCGGTGAGCAGGCAATCGTCAGCCAGCACGGTGCCGATGCCGGTCAGGATGGCGTCGTGGTCGTGGCGCACTTGTTGGACGTGTTCGCGAGCGCGCTCGCTGGTGATCCAGCCGCGGTTGTCATCCGGCGCGGAAATCTTGCCGTCCAGCGTGATCGCCGCCTTCAGCGTCACCAGCGGCCGGCCCGTGCGCATGAAGTGTAGAAAAGGCTGGTTGAGCTTCTCGGCTTCGGGGGCGAACTCGGAGGCCAACTCGACTTCGATGCCGGCGGCGCGCAGCGTCTCAAATCCCTGGCCGGACACTAGCGGGTTGGGGTCTGGCAGCGGCGCGATCACCCGCGCCACGCCCGCGGCCACAATGGCGTTGGCACAGGGAGCGGTGCGGCCCTGATGGGAGCACGGTTCGAGCGTGAGATACAAGGTGGCGCCGCGCGCCTACTCGCCAGCTTGTGCCAGCGCGATGATTTCGGCATGGTGGACGCCGGCATAGGTATGGAACCCGCGGCCCACCACGCGCTCATCGAGCACCAGGACGGCCCCCACCATGGGATTGGGGCTGGCCAGCCCGCGCCCCTGGCGAGCCAACTCCAGGGCTTCGCGCATGAACGCAGGATTCATTTTTCGAAAAGGGATTCGATGAAAACTTCCGGGTCAAAGGGCAACAGGTCGCCGGCCTTTTCGCCAACGCCCACGTAGCGAATCGGCAGGTTGAGTTCGCGCGCGATGGCCACCACGATTCCGCCCTTAGCGGTGCCATCCAGCTTGGCCAGCACGATCCCCGTGACTCCCGAGGTCTCGGTGAACTTGCGGGCCTGTTCCAGCCCGTTCTGCCCGGTGGTCGCGTCCAGCACCAGCAGCACTTCGTGCGGGGCGTCGGGGATCACCTTCTTGGCGGTGCGGCTCATCTTCTGCAACTCCGCCATCAGGTTTTCCTTAGTTTGCAGGCGGCCCGCGGTGTCGATAATGACGTAGTCCAATTTCCGCGCCTTGGCCGTTTGCAGAGCGTCAAACAGCACGGCGCTGGGATCGCTCCCGGCGTTCTGGCGGTGCACCGGCGCCCCGGCGCGCTGGCCCCAGATTTCTAATTGCTCGATGGCGGCGGCGCGGAACGTATCGGCCGCGCACAAAAGCACGCTCCGCTGCTCGCTCTTGAAACGGTGCGCCAGCTTCCCGATGGTGGTGGTCTTACCGGCGCCGTTCACACCGACCACCAGGATCACGGCAGGAGGCTCGGTAACACGCGCGCGGGCGTGCTCGCTGGCCTGCAGAATTTCGAGCAGATGCTCGCGAATGAGCCCCTTCACTTCCGCGGCGTCGTTCAATTGGTGTCTTTCCACACGCTGCCGGATGGTCTCCAGAATTTCCCCGGTGGTGCGTGCGCCGACGTCGGCGGAGATCAGTGTCGACTCCAGCTCATCCAGCAAATCCGCGTCGATTTCGCGTTTCCCCTGGATGGCGTCTTCCAGCGCGGAGACCAGGCCCGCGCGCGTTTTTTGTACGCCGCTCTTCAGTTTCTCCAGCAGGGATGGCTCTTGCTCCACCGAGCCGAATAGCGTTTGGATCATGGTTTCCCCTATTCTAACAATCGGGATGGAGAAGGCGGCGATTTTCGGCGCGGCGGGCACCATCGGTCCGGTCGTGGCGGTGGAACTGGAGCGGCGCGGCATTCCTTTCCGCGTGGTGGGACGCTCGCGCCCCAAGCTCGAATCGGTTTTCGGCAAGCTGGAACACGCCGAAATCTTCGATGCGGATGTGGGCGATCTGCGCTCGGCCAGCGCCGCGGCGCGGGGCGTCGATACCATCATCTACGCGGTGGGTCTTCCCTACCCTTCCCACCACCTGCATCCCGCCCTGATGCGCACCACGGTGGATGCCGCTGTTGCCATGAACGTCCGGCGCCTGGTGCTGGTATCCAGCGTGTACGGATATGGCGTGCCGCGCGCGCCGCGTGTGGCCGAGACGCATTCGCGCATGCCGGAAACCCGCAAGGGGCAGTATCGCAAAGAGCAGGAAGATATCGTGCTCGAAGCGCATGCCAGCGGGCAACTCAACGGTTTGATTGTACGGCTTCCCGATTTTTACGGACCCGGTGCGGATAACAGCCTGGCGCACCAGGTCTTCAGCGCGGCGCTCGCCGGAAAGACCGCCAACTGGATCGGACCAGTGACTACCACGCACGAGTTCGTATTCGTGGCCGACGCCGGTCCCGTGATTGTCGATCTGGCGGAGTGCGAGGAATGTTACGGAGAAGCGTGGAACTTCGGCGGCCCCGGATCCATCAACACGATGGACTTTATTACGCGCGTCTACCGGGCCGTGGGAAGGGCTCCCAAATATCGAATGGTGGGCCGCGGTCTTCTGAAGGTCATGGGCTGGTTCAGCCCGCTGATGCGCGAGCTGCGGGAAATGATTTATCTGCAAGAGACTCCGGTGATTCTGGACGATGCGAAACTGTTAGCGAGGTTTCCCCAGATTCATAAAACCTCTTACGACGAAGGCATTCAGGAGACACTGGACTGGATGCGGGCACGATGACTCGGACCACACCGGCGACAAAGATCGCCGGCGCTACCTCCCAAACGTAACCGGTTCCACCCGGAACACGTCGCTGTCTTGTTACCATAGTTGCGTTTCCATCTTCAATGCCAAATTTTAATTGGACTAAAGGCCGCTCCCTGCGGTCACGGCTCGGTCTTCTTCTGTGGGGTAGTGCCGGCTTGGCGGTGGCCCAGCAGTACACGGTCTCCACGGTGGCCGGAGGAGCTCCGCCATCCACTCCGGTGGCCGCCAAGAACATCTCCATCGGCCTGCCGCAGAGGGTCGTTGTAGACGGGTCGGGCAACCTCTATTTCACCAGTTTGAACTGCGTTTTCCGGCTGGATACAAGCGGAGTTCTCACGCGCGTCGCCGGCAATTCGCGGGCAGGCTTTTCGGGAGATGGAGGGCCGGCTACACAGGCGCAACTCAATTTACCGGCGGGCCTGGCACTGGATTCGGCGGGCGATATTTTCATCGCCGACAGCGGCAACAACCGCATCCGCGAGATGACCAAGGATGGCACCATTAACACTTTTGCGGGAAGCGGCAATCCGGGTTATGCGGGTGACAGCTTTCCGGCCTCCGGCGCCCAAATGCTGTCGCCTTCGGGCGTCGCCGTGGATAGCGCCGGCAATGTATACATCGCCGATACCGGCAACTCGGTAATCCGTGAAGTAACCACCGACGGAGTCATCGCTACGTTCGCCGGACAAGGCTACCGCGGCTTCGGCGGCGACGCCGGACCGGCCACCAGCGCCCTGCTGAATGTTCCCCAAGACGTTGCCGTAAGCAGTAACGGGACCGTCTACATTGCGGACACCGGAAACGGCGCCATACGCGCAGTAGCCCCCGGCACCATCAACGGCATTACCGTCCCCGTCATCAACACGGTGGCCGGCAGCAATAAACTCGGATTCGCGGGCGATACTGGACCCGCTACCTTGGCGTCTATGTCTCAGCCCTGGGCCGTGGTGGGGGACAGCGGCGGTAACCTGTACATCGCCGAATTCGGCAACGACCGCATCCGCATGGTCAACAACAAGGGAATCATCAACACCATAGCGGGTACCGGCACAATCGGGTTTTCCGGGGACGGTTCCAAAGCCATCACCGCCCAATTGAACCTGCCTACCGGCGTAGCGGTGGACAGCTCCGGCAATGTGTACATCGCCGATTCCTGGAATTTCCGCATTCGCAAGATCGTCACGGGAACCATCAACACGATTGCCGGGAATGGCCTGGTGAGCTACTCGGGAGACGGTGGACCGGCCACGTCCGCGCAACTGAACGGCCCGCAGGGGGTCGGCGTGACTCAGGCAGGCAGCCTTTACATTGCGGATTCGGCGAATGCCGTTCTCCGGCAGGTGCCGGCGGGTGGCGCCATCACGACTGTCGGAGGCGCCACGCTGGTGCATCCCGAAGGCATCGCGGTGGACCGGGCGGGCAACGTCTACGTGGCCGACACCCCGGCTAATACTGTTCACAAGATCGACACAGGCGGCAACTTTACCACCTTCGCAGGCAACGGCAATGCAGGTTATTCGGGAGACGGCGGGCCGGCGGCCAGTGCCCAACTGAACGCGCCCGTAGGGCTCGCGGTGGATGCAGCGGGCAACGTATACATCGCAGATTCCCGCAATCAAGTGATTCGCAAGGTGGCTGTTAGCGGCTTGATCAGCACTTTCGCGGGCAATGGTGTCGCGGGGTATTCCGGGGACCGCGGGCCGGCAACCCAAGCCAGCCTCAATTCTCCGCTAGGCGTGGCCGTTGATCCGAGCGGCGATTTGTACATTGCGGACACCAACAACCGCCGCATCCGCGAGGTCACCAACGGCGTCATCAACACCATCGCGGGCAATGGCGTCGCAGCATACACCGGAGACGGCGGCCCGGCCATCAACGCGGAGATTGTAAGCGCGCTAGCTATTGCAACCGATCCTTTCGGCAATGTTTTCTTCGTGGATGGCGGCAACCGGATCCGCGAGATTTATTCGGGCGGCTACATCACCACCATTGCCGGCAACGGTACGCCAGGCTATTCCGGGGATGGCGGCGTCGCAACCGTGGCCCAGTTCAACGGATCCTCGGCGCTGTCCGTGGATTCTTCCGGGAACATTTATGTAGGGGATACGGGAAACGACGCGATCCGGCTGCTGCGTCCGACCGGCTCGGGGATCAACCTGGAAGCCGTGACCAATGGGGCCACGAATCTACCAGGAGCGGTGGCGCCCGGTGAGATTGTAGTGCTCTGGGGTTCGGGCATGGGACCGGCAACTTTGCAGGTCTACCAACTGAACGCCAACGGCGTGGTGCCTACCAGTCTGGCCGGAACCAGCGTGTTCTTCGACGGCATTCCGGCCCCGATTATTTACACATCATCGACACAGGTGGCCGCCATAGTCCCCTTCGAACTCACGGGACAGAACGTCCAGGTGTTTGTTCAATATCAAAACTTCAGTTCGCCGGCACTGGGCGTTTCCGTGGCGCCGGCCGTTCCTGGCCTGTTCACCACGGACGAATCGGGCCATGGCCAAATCGTGGCATTCAACCAGAATATGCAGGCCAACAACGCCGGGAACCCGGCCGCAATGGGGAGCCAGTTAATGCTGTTGGCAACCGGTTTGGGCCAGACTTCACCATCCGGAACCGACGGCCTGCCCGGCAGTCAGTCGCCTCCGCAGGCAGGGCTTCCGGTAACGGTGACCATCGGTGGGCAGCCGGCGACCGTAGTTAGCGCCAGCGGAGTGACGAACGTGGTGGCAGGCATGATGCAGATCACGGTGCAAGTTCCCACGAAGTATCCAGCCCGGTGCCGCTGCAGTTACGCTGCAGGTAGGTAGTGCCAACGCGCCGGGAGGAGTCACGGTCGCCGTTTCGAAGTGAGGCGCCGACGGTGGAGATCCTGAGCGTATCCGACGCTGGGGCGCACGCGCCAGGGGCAGTTGTCGCCACACCACCGGCGGCCGAGACCGCCGGCGTTACGTAACGCTGGCGATCTTTGTCGCCGGTTTGTCAGTGGCTTGGTGAAGCGCGAGGCCGCACACGCCTATTGCGGCAGCTATTTGCTCCGCAGCGCGGCCGCCAGATACCGGAGCTCGGACTCCACTTCCGCGGGATCCGCCACAGTATCTGCGATTTCCTGGCGGAAGAGCTCCCGATACCGCTTGCGAAGCCGGTGAATGGCCACCTTGAGCGCTCCCTCCGAGGTGCCCATTTCGCTAGCCAGTGTTGCGTATGACGCCTCGGCCTGACCGACCAGGAATACCTTCAACCGGTTGAAATGCTCCAGGCGGCCGTGCTGCACGAATTCGTCCCGCAGTTTGTCTACAACTCTGTCGAGCAGGGAAAGTGCCCAGCGCCGCTCGAAGATCCGCTCTGGCGTTTCGTTGTGCGCGGGCTCGCGTTGATAACTTTCTTCGCCCGACGAGATTTCAATGGACAAAACATTCCCCCCGCCGCGTTTCTGCGCGCGGCTGCGATCTCCCTCGTCAGCCAGGAAGAATTTCAGGGAAGTCAGAATAAAGGCCCGGAACCGGCCCTTTTCCGGGTGGGCGCGATCGAGATATCGCCCCTCCAGCACGCGCATGAAGAACTCTTGCGTGAGATCCTGCGCCTGGTCCGCCGGATAACCGCGACGGCGAACATAGGCGTATAGCGGATACCAATAGCCCTCGCACAGCGAAACCAAAGCAGAACGAGCCTCCCTATGTTGGGGATCAGCGGCGGCGACCACCAGCGTCCACCGGGTCGTCGGGAAGTCAGCTGGTCCGGGCAGAGTGTGCATGGTCTGGCCGTTCGTCATAGTCTTAGCTCTGCGAGAGCTCTCCTAAACAGGACTAAGGAAACGGAAGTCAAAGGTTACCGCGCAACACTACAGCCGTTGGTACTCTGCTTTGGCCTGTTTCAGGATCGGGATATCGGCGTCGGCGTCCTTCCAGAGGACGAGGAAATCCCGGTAGGCCATCTTCGCCTTGGTTTTATCTCCCGACAAAGTGAACGTTCTACCGAGTTGCCAGTGCGCAAGCGCGCCGATCGGATCCGCGCCGACGATACCGCGATGATCGAGGATCTTCTGAAACTCGGCCGCCGCTTCCGCATAGCGGTGCGCCGCCACCAGAGCCTCGCCGCGCACATAGGCCGAGTGCAAACCTCCAAGGAAAAACCTGAAGTCGAGGCCGTTCGCGGCAAGCTCGTAGGGAAGAGCCATTTGCAGACCTTCCACGCTGTTTGCAGGCTTCCCGTGTTGCAGCGCCGATAACGCGCGAAGAACCGGTACATAGGTAAATTTGGCGAAGGTATCTTCCGGGAAGCGCTTTTCCAGATCATCGGCAAGCGGTTGCGATCGAGAGGAGTCTCCCGCAAGAGCCAGGGCAAGGCCGGCAGCGTATTCGACATCCCGGCCCTTCGAAAGTTTGAGCGCACCCATGGCGCTCCTTTTCCCTTCGGCAATATTCCCGCAAACGGCTTCCCACACTGCTCGCGCGGCCTGGTAATTCGCCGCCTCCTCGCGTGCCCCTTGTTGCAGGGCCAGATCGAAGGCCCGGTTCGCTGACCGGCGGGCAGCCTCCAAGCGGCCGGACCGAGCCAGGGCGAGAGCCTCCGCGTTAGCTATCAGATGTTCCGTTCCATGCTTGCCCTTGGCCATAGCCACTACCCGATCCATCTCGTCCTTGTCATCCTGTAACACCGCGACATTGTAACGGACCGCCAGAAGACGAGGGTCCTCTAGCTTGCGTTCGGAAGCTCTCTGAAGAGCGCTCCTGGCTTCGGGGAAGCGGTCGAGGTAAAAATTACTGCCCGCAAGACTGTCGTAGCTAAAGATAATGCCGGGATCAGCTGCGAGTTCTTTGTGGGCTGTCTCGATATTTCGTTCAAATCGGCCCGTCCCAGCGGTGGAAAGGCCCCCTAACAAACCCCGAGGATTTGCATTTCCACCACTTTCCGCCGCGCGAGGATAAGTCTGAAGCCACAACTCGAGGGTTTGGTACGCCTTTTCCAGATTTCCCGTCACCTGCCGATCGTAGGTAAAGTCGATAAGGAACTTCTCAGGATCGCTGACATGATCCCGCAGTTGCCACGCTTTTGTGGTGCTCTCGGCCGACAATACGGACTCTCCAATATTGCTGTATGAGAGGCCCAACATGGCGTAAGCCAAGGCGAATTTAGGATCAATTTCGACCGCACGCCGAAAGAACGGTATCGCCGCGACACTCGCGGAGGATAAGTTCACCTGGCTGGCCGTGCTGTAAGCTTTCAGTGCCTCCAGTGAAGGTGTCGTAGCCTCGGCCAGCGGCGTAGAGTGCTTTTCCACGGTAGCCAGCGATTCGCCCACCCGCGTTCTGAATTTGTGCGTGATCTGACTAAGAGAATTCAGGACGTCTTCTCTCCTCGCCGCCACGGCCTGCTCCTGATCCAGAAGATTTCCGGTGTTACAGTTCCTTGCGCGCAAGCCCAAAACATATTGGCTTCCCAGGCCTGCAATGGAGCCTTCCAGAATCGCAGCGCTGGCGGTTCGCTCGCAGACTTGCTGCGCGATTTCAGGAGTGAGCCGCGTATTCTTCGGCTTACCCATGAGAGCCAACATCTTCTGGACCTGACTGTCCGGAATCATGGTGAGGAATGGCGACTGTTGAAGCTCTACAGCCAGTCCCTGGCGCAAAGTGTCATCGAATACCGGATCGCCGGTCTTGTTATCGAAGTCCGCCAGGACAATGGTGTCCTTGTCGGTTAGCTTGGGTCTCGTCGCGGAACGCGAAAGCGACCAGGCGGTCACTCCGGTCAACACCAGGAATACGGTTCCGGAGGCTGTGCCGAGTGCGGCCAGCCTGTGTCTGCGGAGAAACTTTCGGGTACGATACGACGCGCCCGGCGGCGAGGCCAACACGGGCCGGTTCTCCATATACCGCTGAATATCGGCAGCAAGATCCGACACCGAGGCATAGCGGCGCTCGCGCGCCTTTTCCAGGGCCTTCAACGTGATCCAGTTCAGGTCGCCATCGACCAGGCGGCGCAGCGAAACCGGATCTGTCTGGCGGCGCGCGGCTATGTCAGTTGCCGACGCGCCCATCGAGGTAAGCTTTCGCGATAGTGACGGCGCTTCTTCTTCGCGGATGATGCGCAGCATTTCCGCCAAACCGGCGCTGCGCAGTGTGGCGGGGTCAAACGGCACGGCTCCGATGAGCAACTCGTACAGGACCACGCCGAGCGAATACACATCGGAGCCTTCACTGACATCTCCGGTCGTGACCTCGGCCTGTTCAGGACTGGCGTACTCCGGGGTGCCCACCATCTGGCCGAACTGTGTGAGCAGACTTTTTTCCACGGCCCACTGATCGATAGCTTTGGCGATGCCAAAATCGATCACCTTGGGAATCGGCGCGCCGTCCTGCTCGGTCACCAACAAGTTCGACGGCTTCAGATCACGGTGGATCACGCCCTTCTGGTGCGCATGTTGGATCGCCCGGCATACCGCCAGGAATAAAGCGAGCCGCTCCTTAGTGGTCATCCGCTTACGATCGCAATATTCGGTTATGGGTGAGCCCTCGATGTACTCCATTACGAAGTACGGGCGCCCTTTGGTGCTCGCCCCGGCGTCGAAGATCCGGGCGATATTCTGGTGGTCCATAAGGGCCAGCGCCTGACGCTCGTTGGCGAAACGAGCGAGCACCTGGCTGGTGTCCATCCCCAGTTTGACAACCTTGAGCGCTACCAAGCGACTAATGGAATCACTCTGCTTAGCCAGGTAAACGGTGCCCATACCGCCTTCGCCGAGCGGTCGAAGGATGTGATATCGGCCAAAGTCGTCATCAGCGGCGAACGCTGTTGCTGTACCCGTGGTTTGAGCGCCGGATTCGCCAGCGCCAACCGAACTATCGAATGCGCCCTGGAACAGACAGTTCGGGCACAGTCCCGCGGGGTCGCCGGAACCCAATTCCGCTCCGCACTGGGCGCAGTTTGACATCTGGACCAGAGTAGCAGCTAACATAGCCCCGCCCTGCCTGTAACCTTCAGCCCGCCATTCCTTATTCGTACCAGGATGAGCCGGATTCGGACTGGCTTCCTGATCGATCAAGTACAAAGGAGATTCGTAATGACACGCAACACCATCGCTAAGACTTTCACCATCGCCGCAGTCACCGCACTCGCTCTGGGCATTGTGTCCGCTGCGAAGGCTGACGACAAAGGATGCTCTAGCCTCAGCCTGAAGGGGACCTTCGCCTACACAAACACCGGAGTCGGTGTCGCCGCGCCCGCGGTAGGGCCGTACGCTGAGGTCGGTACGCAAACCTTCGACGGCAAGGGCGGAACCACCACCGCCGGAATGGCAAGTGCCAACGGCAACGTCATGCAGACGTCCAGCACGGGCACATACACAGTGAACCCTGATTGCACCGGCACGTTCACGCTCCCGATTGCCCCTGGTATAGCGGCTCACTACTTTTTCGCGCTCTCTGATAACGGGGCTGAATTTCAGGCCGTCTGTCTGGACCCGGTCGCTGTCATAACCCGCATCGGACGGAGGCAATTTCCATTGGGCGACTGGAGAGGATAACGGCTGCCAGCCCGATTCCAGACGGCGGAGCGACGGCTTTCTCGGATTGGCGCTGACGCACTGCGCCCTAGTCGATCGGATAAACGATGAACCTCTGATTGGCTTCGGCTGAGACGTGAGCGCCTCACGTTCCGCACGTCTGGTAGACGAGGATCCGCTTGGGCGTATAGTCGGCGTTTACTTCGCCATCGCCGGCCGTTCCCCGCTCAGCGCATGCTCCGCGGCGGCTACGCCATCTCCCGCGGACCGGTAGCCCTGTTGCTTGAGCGCGGCTTCAAACTCCCGCAGGATCAGCAGTACATTTTCCGCGGTCGAGCCCTGGCCCATGGTGCCGATGCGGAAGATCTGGCCGGCCAATGGGCCGAACCCGCCGGCGATTTCGATGCCGCGCTCTTCCAGCAAGTATTTCCGCACCTTGACCTCGTCAATGCCCTCGGGAACGCGCGGCGTATTCAACGCCCAAAGACGCTGGCCCTCGGCCACGTGCATCCGCAAACCCATGGCTTCGATGCCGGCAACGAACGCCAGGTGATTGCGGCGGTGGCGCTCCCAGCGCGCTTCCAGGCCTTCTTCGGCAATCAACGCCAAACCCTCCCGGAGCGCGTAGAACATGGTCGCCGAGGCGGTGTGGTGGTAGCGGTGGCCTTCAAAATACGTGTCCAGCAACAGCAGGTCGAGATACCAGGACGGCACCGGGGCCGTGCGCGCCCTGCGCCGGTCGAGCGCTCGCGGCGAAACCGTGATCGGCGAAAGGCCCGGCGGGCAGCTCAGGCCCTTTTGCGTGCAACTGTAGGCGATGTCGATGCCGTTCTCATCCACCATCACGGGCATGGTACCCAGCGAGGTCACGCAATCGGCAATCACCAGCGCGTCTACTTCGTGCGCGGCTTCGCAAATCGGTTTGGCCTGATTGTGGACGCCGGTGGAAGTTTCGGCCTGTACGAAGGCGACCACGCGCGGGCGCTCCCGCCGGATGAAATCGCGGGCTTCCTGCGGATCGAATGCCTTGCCCCATTCCTTCTCCAGCCGCACCACCTGGGCGCCCTGGCGCCGTGCCATTTCCCCGAGGCGCTCGCCGAAGAAACCATTGGTCAGCAGAGCGAACTTCTGGCCCGGCTCGGCGAAGTTGGCCACCGCGGCTTCCATTCCCGAGCTGCCGGTGCCCGACATGGCCATGTTGAATTCGTTGTGTGTGGAATAGACATAACCCAGCAGCGAGCGAATCTGTTCCGTGATTTCGAAGAAGAAGGGGTCCAGGTGACCCACCACGGGCTGCGACATGGCCGCGTAAACGCGGGGAGCGACCATACTGGGTCCAGGTCCAAAGAGCAGCCGCTGCGGGGCGCGTAGTATAGAAAAGTTCGTCGACGTAGACATAAATGTTTAGTTTAAGCGGAAGATGAATTGGCTCAGCCGTTCCCGCCGGCGGCGTTAACTTTGGAGAGCCTGGTCGAGATCCTCAATGATATCTTCGGGGGCTTCGATCCCCACGGAGAGCCGCACCAGGTTGTCGCGGATGCCCATGCGTTCGCGGTGCTTGGGCGATACCTCGCGGTGCGAGCTCATTACCGGGTAGAGCATCATGCTGTGCACATCGCCTAACGAAGTGGCGCGAACCACCAGCCGGAGCGCGTCCATGAACCGGAAGATTTCCCGGCGGCCGGCGCCTTTCAACTCGAAACTGACGATGGCGCCGTAGAGATTCGGCGGGAACAGGCGGCGGATGGTCGCGGCGTCGGGATGCTCCGGGCTTCCCGGGAAATAGACGCGCTCCACTTGCGGATGCGTCGCCAGCCACGAAGCCACGCGGCAGCCATTGGCGCATTGCCGCTCCATGCGCAGCGGGAATGTTTTGATGCCGCGCATCGTCAGGTAGCTTTCGAACGGACCCAGAATTGGACCGATGGCGCGCGAGAGCGTCCGCAGGCTTTCGTAATGCTGCTGATCGCTGACCACCACGCCGCCCATCACGTCGCCGTGACCCGCCAGGTATTTCGTCACGCTATGGACGCAGAAGTTGGCTCCCAGTTCCAGGGGCCGCACCATCAGCGGGTGTGGCGAAGGTGTTATCCACCACCAGTGCGGCGCCGGCCTCGCGGGCGATCTCGGCGATGCGGTCAATCTGGCCCACACGCAGCAGCGGATTGGAAATTGTTTCGATGAGGATACAGCCGGGCTTGGCTTCGGCCACCGCCACGCGCAGCGCGTCCAGGTCGCACACATCCACGAAGCGAACCGCCACACCGGTCGGTTCCAGCACGTTCATCAGCAGGCTGACGGTGGCGCCGTAAACCGCGTTCGCCGCCACCACGGATTTGCGGCGGTCGGCCAATGCGGTCACCACGGCCATCTGCACCGCAGCCATTCCGGAGGCACAGGCCAGCGCGCCGTGGCCATTCTCCAGAGCCGTCACCAGCTCTTCCAGCGCGGCGTTGGAGGGGTTCTCGTACCGGCCGTAACAGTAACCCTGCTCCTCCTGAGCGAAGATCCGGTCCAACTGCTCCATCGACTCGTAGAAGTACGTGGTGGCAGTGTGGATCGGTGTCGTTACCGGGATATGCGCGCCGGCTTTCTTGCGGTCGCCGGCATGGACCGCTTTGGTGTGGATCTTCACAGCTATTTCCTCTTCCAGCGCACTCCTGCCTTGGTGTCCTCCAGAATCACGCCTTGTCCCTGAAGCTGCTCCCGGATCTCGTCGGAGCGGGCGAAGTTCTTGGCCTTTTTGGCGGCCGTCCGCTCAGCGATGAGCGCCTCCACTTCGGCATCGGCCATGTAGCCGGCTGTCTTGGTGGGCTGAAGGACGTCGAAAACGCGGTCGAACAGTTCCAGCAGATCGAGCGCGGCTTTGGCATTGCCGGCGCGGAAACCGCCAGCGTCCATGGCGCTATTGGCATCGCGGACGTACTCGAACACCGCGCCCAGGGCCTCGGCGGTATTCAAGTCGTCATTCATTCCGTCGGTGAAGGCTCTGCAGGCCAGCGCGGTACGGGCTACCAACTTCTCGTCCATACCTTCGGCAAAACGGTCGGTCTCGAGCCGCAGCTTGAAATTGCGCAGACGATCGATGGCCGTAGCGGCCGACTTCAAGCCGTCGAAGGTGAAGTTGAGTTGCTTGCGGTATGGCACCGAAGCCAGCAGGTAGCGTATGGCTTCCGGCTGATAGCCGCGCTGGTCCAGCAGATCGCGCAGCGTGAAAAAATTCCCCAGCGACTTGGACATCTTCTGGCCTTCCACCAGCAGAAACTCCGAGTGGAGCCAGAAGCGCGCGAACGGCTTTCCGGTGAGCGATTCCGACTGCGCAATCTCGTTTTCGTGGTGCGGAAAGACCAGGTCCACACCGCCCGCGTGAATGTCGAGGGTTTCCCCCAGATACTTAATCGCCATGACGGAGCACTCGATGTGCCAGCCTGGGCGTCCTGGACCTATGGGCGTCTCCCAGAACCGCTCGCCTTCCTTGGGCGCCTTCCACAGGGCGAAATCGCGCGCATCGGCTTTTTCGTACTCATCCACGTCCACACGCGCTCCGGCGATGTTACCGCTGAAATCGTTGTGCGACAGCTTGCCATAGCCGGGGAAAGTGGATATCCGAAAGTACACGGAGCCGTCGCTCACATAGGTATGATTAGTCCGGCCCAATTGGCCGATGGCGTCCACCATTTCGCCGATGTGCTCGGTGGCCTTCGCCAGGTGCTCGGGTGGCTCCAGACGCAACTTCCGGCAGTCGTCCAGAAACGCCTGGGTGTAAATTGCGGTGTAGTCCTCCAGGGACTGATGTTGCGCCGCGGCGTTGCGGATAATCTTGTCGTCCACGTCCGTGATATTCATCACGTGATCGAGCCGGAAACCACTGGCACGCAACCACTTGCGGAGGATATCGACAAAAGTGAAAGTCCGGAAGTTACCGATGTGCGCAAAGTCGTAGACGGTTGGCCCGCAGGTGTACATGCGGACCGTGTTGTCGTGGGCCGGGGAGAATTCCTCGACCTGCTGTGACAACGTATTGTAGAAGTGCAACGTCATAAAAGGGCAGGGAGTTTTCATGGTACCAAACCGGGCCACAGCAACGCGTTCCAGCAGGCTCAAGTGGGGCTAGGCAGAATGGTAAGACCCGTAACCCTTTGACCCGGTAAAAAGTACGTGCTGAGGCCTGATTTCGCATTGAAATCGGCGCTTTCTCAACAGTGGTCGGTGGTGGAGCGTGAATTGCTTCAAGCAAGCCTTCAGACAGGGAAAAAGCCTATGGATAGCACGTTTGGCAATCGGAGACAGGCTCAGCGGTTCAACCTTCGACTGAATTTGCGTTACCGCGTTTCCGAGAAGGGCATCGAGCACCGGTGGAGTGCGGGAACCACGCGGGACTTGAGCCGGGAAGGGCTCGGCATTAAGCCGCGCCGTGCCCTGTCGGTAGGTTCGCATATTGAGATCCGCATCGACTGGCCAGCCCGGTACGAGTCGGTCCATCCCGTAGAACTCCAGATCACAGGTTTCGTGATCCGCAGCGAAAACGGCCGCGCGGCCGTCCGCATCAGTTCCCATCGGTTCCTGGTCCACGATGGTGACGCCCAGTCGTTGGGTAAGACCGCCTAGGGTCGAACCTCCGCTTTCTGACGGGCGCGGTTTGGGAACACACCGTAACGCGCCCGCCTTCACTTCGTAACCGTCCACATCGCATGTGCTTTACCGAGCCGCGACCGTCAGGGAGCGGAGGTTCTGCTATCCTGATGGCCTAGTTCGTGCCCCCAAGCGCCCGAGTCCTTCTCACCATCGGCTATACCGCTCTCCTGTGCCACGCGCAGAGCACCCAAGGCATCATTTCCGGCCGCATCACGGACTCGGTTACCGGAAAGGCCCTCGCCAACGCGGCGGTGAGTTGCCGTAATCTCCGGGAGCCTTTCGAAGACGATCCGGACCTGCTCGACGCCAGGCACAATCTGGCCCTGGCCCTGTCCGCCAAACACGCGTCGCCCGAAGCCGAGATGCTGTGGCGTACCGTGCTGACGGCCGATCCGGCCCATCTGCCCGCGCGGCTGGCATTGGCTGAGTACCTTTTACGGGAAAGGCGCTTTGAGGAAGCTGTGGAACAATATCGCTTGCTCCTGGAAACGCGGCCGGATTTCACCGGCGCGCGCGCCGACTTCGCGGAAGCGCTGGTGTCCTCAGGGCGGAAGGCGGACGCTCTGGCGCAGTTACAACTGGTCGATAAGGCTTCGCCGAATGATCCTTCCATTTTGGAGAAGATGGGGGACTTGCAGGTGTCCTTGAACCAAACCTCCGAGGCCAAGGCCCTATACGAAGCTGCCGCCGCTTTTGCGCAGGACTCAAAAACACGCCGGCGGATCAGGCGCAAGTTGGCCCAGATAGCGGCATAGCTCTAAAGAGAAGGGCACGAACAGCCGTTTTTGTTGGAAATGTCCACACTTTGTAGTATTTCCCCCTTCCCCTTCAGTGGTAATGGCCTTAATATGTGTGCATGAAGAGTTTCACACCTCAATATCTCCTGTTAGGGCTTGCCCTAATGTTCGGCCCTGTCGCCGCCGTCGCGGCAGATACGCCGACGAAGACGATTAAGACCGTTCCGGTGCGCGATACGCAGACCCTGGATGGCAAGGCCATGTTCCACGAGTACTGCGCCGTATGCCACGGGGATGATGGGAAGGGGAACGGGCCGGCCGCCGACGCCTTGAAAAAGGGGCCCGCGGACCTGACCCAGGTCGCCCGCAAAAACGGCGGGGCGTTTCCCGAGATCAAAGTGCAGCGGATGATCACCGGCGAAGACGACGTGGCCGCACACGGCAACCGTGCCATGCCCATTTGGGGAAATATTTTCCGTTCCCTGAGCAACAAGGAAGGCGAAACCCTGCGCGTGAATGCCCTGATGAAGTACGTGGAGGGCCTGCAAGCCAAGTAGGTGCCGCCCATAGACCGTGGGAGCGCCGGGCGTTCTTTTCCGCAGGCGCTCAACCCGGCCCATTGCGATGGCAATTTTGAGTCACACCGCGATGTAGAATGGCTTCATGATTGGTAGACTCCGATCCTGGTGGAGCCGCCTCCCACGAGGGCCCGTGAGCCGGGGCTTTGTAGCCGAATGGGCGGTCAACATTATCTTCCTGCTTTTCTGCTGGACCTCCCTGTTGCAGGCTTATGTGATTCCATCGGGATCCATGGAAGGCACGCTGCTGGTGGGAGACCACCTTTTTGTCGACCGGCTGACGTACGCGCCAGCAGATGCGATTAGTAAGCACCTGCTGCCGTACCGCGACGTGCGGCGCGGCGACGTTATTGTCTTCCGCTCGCCGGTCGAGAACATAACTCTGGTGAAACGGGCCATTGGCGTACCTGGCGACCACATCCGGCTATTCCACAAACAACTCATCCTGAACGGCAAACCAACCGACGAACCGTACGCGCGCCATATCGATGACAACTTCGACCCGTACCGCGACGACTTCCCCTCTGCCTCACCGCCTGGCCTGCACCCGCGCGCGATGCAGATGCTTTTGGCGGACGTGGTCAACGGCGAACTGATCGTGCCCCCCGGGTTCGTCTTCGCCATGGGCGATAACCGCGAGAACTCCAATGACAGCCGTTTCTGGGGCCTGGTCCCGCGCGAAAACATTGAGGGCACGCCGGTGGTGATTTACTGGTCATTCGATGCGCCCACCGAAGACTTGATCAATCCGAATATCGGGATCGATCACGTGGTGGACGTGGCCATCCATTTCTTCACCAAGACACGCTGGGGGCGGACTTTCCACCTGGTGCGCGGGTATCCGCTGGGATCGTAACCGCTGCCGACTAACCCCCGCTTCCTCACGGTCGCGGCTCGGTAACGCCGTTTCCGGGCCGCGAGTGTAACGCGCGCGGCTCAGAAACGCGTCAGAGGCTAAACCCTACAACGAAAAAACTTTTTCCGCATTATAGCGGTATAGCTTCTCTTTGTCCGTTTCGCTGATCGGCAGATCGTCGGTGACCTTCACTTCCTCGGGCACATATTGGTAAGGGTAGTCCATCGCGTACAGCACGCGGTCCATGCCGAACAGCGATTGCGCGAACAGGATCACCGGCTCCCAAGCCATGCCGCTGGTTGTGTAATAAAAGTTTTCTTTCAGGTAATCGCTGGGCTTCTCGGCTAACTTCCCCACGCGCGGATGCCGGCCGGCCGCCACCATTCTGCCGTGCATGAAATCGATGCGAAACATCCAGTAGGGCAGCGCTTCGCCCAGGTGCCCCACCACCATACGCAGCCCGGGGAACCTGTCGAAGACGCCGCTGGTAATGATGCGCAGCATGTGCAGGCCGGTTTCCACACCGAATCCGAAAACGGCGCCATCCAGGCCGGCTTCTTTAAACGGGGCGATCATGGCGGCCGAGGGAGTCGTGGGATGCAGGTAGACGGGTACGCGGAGCGCTTCGGCGGCTTCGAAAATCGGCCAGAACTTGGGGTCGTCGAGGTACTCGCCTTGTGTATGGGAGTTGACGATGGCGCCCTTCAACCCCAGTTTCTTGACTGCGCGTTCCAGTTCCTTGGCGGCACCGGCCGCATCCTGAGGCGCGATTGCCGCTAAGCCCGCAAAACGCTCCGGATACTTGCGGATGGCATCGGCTAGCTGATCGTTGTATGACGTCGCCAGTCCGGTGGCGGTATCGGCGTCGAAGACCTGCACACCCGGAGCAGTCAAGGACAGAATCTGCCTGGCGATGCCACTGGCGTCCATATCCGCAATGCGCCCCGCACCGATATCTTGAATCCTGGTGGCTAGGGCAGTGGCAGCGGCGCTCTTACCCAGGTAGTGTCCCCACAAGCTGAGGAAACCGGGATCGGTATTTGATGAATCGGCCAGCAGTTTTTGATAACGCTGCAGCAGTTCCGGCGGGGCATAAGCTTCCTCGGCGGCGAGGCGATAGTAGGATTGCGGATTCATTGGTGAAGATCCATGTGGCCCGCTCATTATATGATGCTTGGCATGACGAAAGCGGCGGTTGTTCTTCTGACTCTGGCTGCGTCGCTCCCGGCTGCCACCGTCACCACGCTTGCCGGCGACGGCACTGGGTCGTACTCCGATACCCAGGTGAACAATCCCTACGGAGCGGCGATCGGTCCCGATGGTGCGCTTTACTTTTGCGATCTGGGCAACCAGCGGGTGCGGCGGCTGGATCTGGCCACGAAACATTTGACCACGATCGCCGGCAACGGGCAGCGCGGGTATCGCGGCGACGGCGGGCCGGCTGTCGAGGCGTCGCTCTCTGCGCCCCATGAATTGACCTTCGATGCCAATGGCGACCTGTTCTTCGCCGAGCGCGACAACCATGTCATTCGCAAGGTGAATCTGAAGACGGGTGTGATCTCTACTGTCGCCGGAACCGGTATGCCGGGGTTCAGTGGCGACGGCGGTCCCGCGGCCAACGCCCAACTGCGCCAGCCGCATTGCATTCTCCACCTGCGGGACGGCTCTTTCTTGATTTGCGATCTCGGGAACCATCGGATTCGGCGCCTGGATCCGAAGACGGGGCTGATCGACACCTATGCCGGCACGGGAGAGCCGCAGCCTACTCCGGAGGGCGCGCCCGTTCACGGCACGCCGTTGAGCGGTCCGCGCACGCTCGCCATGGCTCCCAACGGGGATTTGTATCTGGCGCTGCGCGAAGGCAACGCGATCTACCGCATCGATGCGAAAACGCAAACCTATCATCATGTAGCGGGAACCGGTGAGCAAGGCTTCAGCGGAGATGGCGGCCCGGCGTTAAACGCCCGCTTCGGCGGAACGGTAACCGGGCCGGCCGCGCGACTCGCCGGACCGAAGGGACTCGCCTTCGCCACGGGCAATATCCTCTATGTAGCCGATACCGAGAGCAACGCCATCCGGCGCATCGATCTGAAGAGCGGAATCATTTCGACGGTTCTGGGGACAGGCGAACTGGGCGATGGTCCGGAGCCGGACCCGCTCCGCTGCAAGTTGAATCGCCCGCACGGGGTACTCTTCGCGAATGGCGTGCTTTACGTTTCCGATAGCGAGGCGCACCGGATACGCGTGCTTCGGTAAGGGCGCCGAGAGCTCAGGAGGAGCGCACTTTTCGGACTTGCCCGAAGCGCAATAGTTTGGAGCTGATGTCGATAGCGGACCGTTGCAAAGCTTCGAGGCTGACTTCAAAACTCATGTGGCCCTCGATGGGCAAAAGATTGACCGCGCCTCCGTTTGCCAAAAACTTGTCCGACTCGCCAATAGTCAGTGCATGTGGGCTCTGCAGATCCAGCAGGCCCTGTCTGATTTCGGTGGTCACCGCGGTGGCGTAGTAGATGATCTCGCAGTGGCGGGCATCGACTGGCCCTTTGATCTCTTCCACGCGGAGCGTGTGGGTGTTGACCGACTTGCCTTCGAACACGCGCCGCAGGGCTTGGGTCATGGAGGAGCGCCCCACTACCCCCACCGTGAGCGGTTCTCCCTCGGGAGGTAGTTGGCGCCACGTGGAAAAGCGAAGGAAGCTCAAAACGATAGCCGCTTTCAGCTCGTCGTCGGGGTCCGCGGCAAGAAGCCTGGGGCTCCCAAACGGAACGCCGAGCAGAACCGAGGCGATGCACAATGTCGAGATTATTCGACGTTTCATCGGCTCACCGCTAGAACCTTTGGCTCCAGCGGACGACGAAAGTCCGCTCTGTTGGAATGGCGACGAACGGACCTTCGGAGTAGGTCTCGAGTACCTGCCGTCCGGTCAAATCCTGTATCGCCAGACTGAATTCGCCCGACTTGGTCGGCAACCAGGCCAAGCGGACATCCATCAAGAAAGCGCCCGGTAGCGCGAATGCTGTGTCTCGTGATCTGGCTCGCGCCATCAAGTCCAGCCGCCAGTGCCGCGACAGATCGATCTGGGAACGCAGGGTAGCTTGATGATGCAAATTCGAACGGGTACGATCCCAGGCGTAGGTGAGATCGCCGGAAGCCGGCAGCCACCAGCTCTCATCTATATAGGAATAGCTCGGAATCACGCGCCACCCGGGAGCTGCCTGCCAAACGCCCGAGACCTCTACACCATAGGAACGTCCAGCCCCGGCGTTATCCGGCCACTGAGGGAGCTCCAGAATCGGAGCTTCGTCCGTCCCCAGGTTCACCGGAGTCGAGGGCGAGTGGAACGCCACGAGGGTTTTGTAATAGCTCCAGAATATTGACGCGTCCAAAGACCAGCGTTGGCCGGACTGGATCCGGTATCCGGCTTCTGCGCTGCGTTCCACCTCGGAAAGGAGTTTGTGCACCGGATAGGAGACAATTTCGACCGGCAGCCCTTCGGCCATCACAGCGCCTCCATCGAGGAGCATGTCGCGATCGAATCGATTGGGTTGACGCACGGCGCGCGAAACAGCCAGCCAGGCGGATTGCTGGGCACTCGGGGTATAGAGAAGACGGAGACTGGGCTGGTATTCGACGTGGTGGTAGGAGTTGTAATCGATGCGTATTCCTGCCGAGCCAAGGAACCGGCCGGGCACGAATTGCCATTCATCGCGCAACACAATGTCGCCCGCCCGGTACCGGAACGCCGCTGGAACCATAGCGAGATATTGGCTCGGGTCAGTGGAATCCGAATATTGCTGAAATCCCAGGCCCCAATACAATTCGTTCCCTTCGCCGGTGTGGGTACGCTGCTGGAAATCCACGTTGACATTGGCGGTGTCACCTTCGAGAAATGGATAGTCCAGGTTGTCGTGTTTGAAGGAAAACCGGAGTGTGCTCTCCGTGCCGGCGGAAGAAGTCCGCGTCCACTGACCGCCGAGAGAGCCTCCGGAATAGTTGGTACGAGCCGATTGCTGACCCACATAATCCGGCATTGCGATCCCGAATGCCAGCGGATCGTGCCGGGCAGCTCTGTAAATGTCGCCTTGGACTGTCCACTGATCTCGGTCGTCGGGCTGCCCGTCTACGCGAAACCCGAGGCCGCCGCTGGCTGCGCCGAGGTTGGTGACGGAAGGCCCATGCCAAGGGAAAACATCGTCTAGAAGATAGGATCCCGGTGAAGAATCGGCGGGGTTCCGATACTCCGTTCTGCCCCAGACGTGATATGCCAACTTGTCACTGAGAGACGCTCCCCAACCGGCTTCCGCACCGCCCAGGAGTTCGTTGCCTGTGGCTACCGTGGCCTGTCCGCCGATCGACGTACGGGCTCTTTTGGTGATGATGTTGATGACGCCATCCACGGCATTTGGTCCCCACATCACCGCGCCTGGGCCGCGCACCACTTCGATGCGTTCGATCTCCTGAAGGGGAACGTTGATTGCATCCCATACTACGCCGGAAAACATCGGGGTATATAGCGACCGGCCGTCGATCATCACCAGCATCTTATTGGCGTACAGGCGCGCGGAGCCGCGGGCCGCCACAACCCATGACCGGCCGTCGACCCGCAGCACCGTCAATCCCGGCACCCACCGGAGCGCTTCGGGAATGCACGTTGCGCCGGACCGCCGGATATCCTCCGCGGTCAGAACAAACACCGCGGCCGGCGCCTTGGACAATTGCTGGGCCTTTCGTCCTACGGACGTGACCTGAAGCGTAAAGAGCTCTTCCACGCTGAGTTTGTCGAGATCATCGGTGGGGGCTCCTACCTGCTGGGCGACGGCCACCTCCACGGTACAGGCGAGCAGAATTACGCTGGTCAAAACCCTCATGAGAACCATATCGGCACGAGGGCAGAAAAACTGAATGGCCGCGGTGCGGTCGGCCTTTCATACAATAGACAGTCGATGGCACATTTCGCGACCAAGACAATACTCACGCTCGAAGCGGCCAAGCAGATTGCGGCGGCAGCTCAGATCGAGGCGAAGAAGAACAATTGGAATATGGTGATCTGCGTGGTGGATGACGGCGGCCACACCATCTATCTGGAGCGCATGGACGGTACGCAATTCGGCAGCGTGGTGATTGCGCAGGAGAAGGCTGCCGCCGCCATCCGCTTCAAACGGCCCACCAAGGCGATGGAAGACGCCGTGGCAGGGGGCCGGATCGTGGTGATGAAACTTCCCGGCGCGGTTCCCGTGGAGGGTGGCGTGCCCATCGTGGTGGGCGGTGAATTCCTGGGGGCCATCGGCGTCAGCGGCGGCACCAGCCCACAGGATGGCCAGGTTTGCGCCGCCGGCCTCGCGGTACTCGAGCAGAAGCCGTAAGCAGAACCTCCGCTTGCTGTCAGGGAGCGGAGGTTATTTCCCCACCAATTAATGTTCCGCCGGCCTCGTCGGCACCAGGTGTTGCAAGTCCCGGTTGTTCTCGGTGCACAAATACTCGAGTAACATGGGCAGTCCCGGAGGCGGCGGCAGGGGTTTCCAAACTCGCTGGCTCGTCCACGGTTTGGCGTACATCTCAGGGTCGTCGAGGGTGAAGTCCAAAACGAGTGTGTCGGCGGCTGTGCGCCGCACACGCTCGACTACATGTAACGCATCGCTGTGCTGGTGCCCGGCGGTGTCAAGCCAAGTTTTATCGCCACCCAGCAAACCCACCGTATCGATGACAAAGGTGTCGCCTTCCCACCAGCCGACGTTATCGCCCATAAACGTGGGCTCGGTCTTCTTCGGGTGCGGACGGTGGTCGGTAGGAATCACGCGCCAGAGGCGCATGTACTCGAAAGCCATCACCACATATTCGGGTGTCTGAATGATCTGAACGGGATAGGGCGATGACATAATGCGCGGCACCCCCGGATAGAGACAGCGAGCCGTCGGATCGTCCTTGGCGTCGTGGTGCTGGAATGCCGCCCGGCCCGCCGCGGTGTAGGGGACCTGGTCCTCTTTGCCCTGGGCCATATCGGGAGCATATTGGATGGTCCAGTAGCCGGAGAAATCGGGCTTTCCGTCAGACGTGCGAGGGATCGAGGGCGTGGTGGATTGCGCGCCTGCGGTCGACGTGAACATGCAAGCGGCCAGAAGAGCGGTGGCGATCGTCGCGGCGCTAAAGCACGGCTTCATCGGTTACTCCTTCGGACCCCGAGGGGCTTGATGCAATTGTAGCGGACAGCCAGGCGCTTTCCGCTCGGCGCATCGCGCCTCGATGGTGGTTTGTGCGAATATGCTTTCGTGCGTATTATCGTAGACTTACCCGATACGTTGGTCCGCGAACTCAAGACCGTTGCTGCGCGACGCGGAGCTTCGGTAAAGAGCCTGATCCGTGCGGCGCTGGAAGAGGTAGTCCGCAAAACCAACCGTACGGTCGGCCGCCGGGTGAAATTCCCATTGCTGGATTCACACGAACCGGGCACCTTGAATCTCACTAATTTCGAGATCGAAGATCTTTCTGCCTGACGTGAACGTGTGGCTGGCACTGGTATCGCGCCGCCACGTTCACGCCGCCGCGTGTGCCATCTGGCTGAACAATCTCCACCAAGCCGAAGTCATGTTTTGTCGCGTCTCCCAAATGGGGCTCCTGCGCCTGCCGACCAACGAGTCCGTGATGGGCCGCGATGTTCTGTCGTCGCGAGACGCCTGGCGAGCATATGCCAAGCTCCTTGTCGACGACCGCATCGGTTTCGCGCCGGAGCCCTTCACATTGGAAGGAGATTGGCGAAAACTTACAATTTCCGGCCGGCCCACACCCAAGATTTGGACAGACGCGTATTTGGCAGCCTTCGCGCGCTCGGCTGAAATGCAGTTGGTCACTTTGGATAGAGCGATCGTGTCGCTCGATCCGAATGTCCTATTGTTGAGTTGACTGGGCCGCTACTGTACACCTTTTCCGAGTGCGTCGATTCCACCATCCAAATGCCGGTTGCGCCAGGCGCGGCCTTCTGGGCTGTGATCCTCAATTCCTACGAGAGTTGTCGATCCTGCAGCGGCGGCCCGCATCACAATCCCGCGCCGCTCCACCACACGAGCCGGCAGAGGACGTCCCTGAGCTAATTGCTCGAGCGCTCCCTGTCCCTGTCTATCCAGCACCACTGGCCGAGCAACACGCATCCAGATTGATACGCACGCCGAAGGGCGGTCCTCAGAAAAAGAACCAAGCTCCAGAGATTTCGCCGTTCACCCCCGCTACGTTCACATTCACCCACCCACTGACCACTGGCGAACCTCCGCAGGTGGCCGGCAAGGTTATAGATGCCGAGGTCGCGTTGAGAGCGGGATGTACGGTGGTGGTGCATTGCAGGGTTGAGGGACTATTCTGCGGTCCATTGAACGTTTGGCCGTCGATTTCGATGTCACCAATGGCAAATGTCAGCGGCAGCGTCCACTCAACGAGCAGTGGACTCCCGAGGTGAGCGTTGGCCAAGCCCGGAGTTGTGGGCGAAGTGATCGAAATGTTTTCTGTAGTGTCGGGACCGGTCTTAACCGTGTACTGGGCCGCGGGACCGGAAGCCGGTGTGACGGTAAACGTGAACGGCGTACCCGCAGTAATCACGTGTTGGGGGAAAGGCAGAATGGGGATCGAATCGGCACCGAACTGATCGAGGTTCACGGGAGAGCTCACCTGAACCGGTCCCTTCCCCAGAACTTTCGTTTTAGTGCTTCCTCCCTGCCCATTGGGCCAGATGCTCAGGTTGCTCGTTACCGTCGCACCGCTCAGGGTGCCGACTGGCGCTCTAACTCCGACCTCGACAATATTGCCGGTGAAAGGAGAGCCACTTCCCTCATATCGGCGTGCCCCCACGTTAAGTTCGAGTGAGGCGATTCGCTGGTCGCCATACATCAGCCAGGTGCCGCCTTCATTTTTGAAGAACCACTCCGTTGTGCCACTTTGGTTTTGCCCACCCTGAGTGATGTTGAAGGCGACAATCACGTCCGCCACATTGTTGGTGGTGTCCAGCTGCTGAAGGCTTTGGACTAGCACGCTGTTCACCGTGATGCCCGCCACGTTCGCGGCAAGGTCGTTCGCGGCCTGGGTAGCATTCTGGGTATCGTTCACATAATCGGGGGCAAAAATGGGAAGGAGTTCGGCGCCCGTCAGTGCGCTGCCTTCGGTGTTGACGATCGATGCGAAGGCCGCGAGCGTGGCGTCAATGCCAGCGACGACGGACTGGTTGGCGCCAGTGATCACGAGGCCCGAGAAGGTTTCGCTGGTGCTCGCGCCGGTAGTCGTGTTGGTCGTTCTGATACTGAGGGTCACGTCGCCGCCAGCGTAGGAGGGAGTGATCGTTTCCGTTACGGTAGTATTCCCGATCGTGACATTCGTCACGTTACCGGGGTCTATGGTTTCGGACGTGATGAGATGCAGCACGGCGTCCAAGCCTGTCGTGGGCGTAACGCCGGCAGGATATGCGGCGAAGGGACTGGAAATCAGGTTAATCGAGCCGTTTGCCGGCGCGCCGGGAGTTGCATTCACCCCGGCGTTAGTCAACCACAACTGTACCGCTGGAATGACCAGGGACGCGAGCGACTGGACAGCCACAGGGGTCGGCGCAGCATTGCCGCCGGCGGGATTTGCGAACGCATTATCCGGGTCGATTCCCTGGGCGCTGTAGAACGACCGGAGTATTAGATCCGAGAGGACGTGAACGTTAATATGGGTGCTGACGTTGCCATCAGCGCTCACGCTGTACAGAGTGGTGCCCTTCGGAAAGGCGCCCGAATCGCTTGCGGTGACGACCCTAACCAGATAAGGCGGCGTCAATCCCGCGGAGCTGAGTGTAAAGGTCCCATCCGAAGCCGTGGTCCCAATGACGGTGTTACCGTTGGCGTCCACTAGCGTCACACTAGCGCCGACGATTGCCGCGCCCAGTGAAGCTGTTCCGGCGACGCTGGCCGTGACGGTGATGGCCGAGCAACTGGGCGTATTGAGTGTGTTGAACGCTGTTCCACCCGCCGTCCCGGACAGCCACACCTGGTAATTGCCGGGGGTGAGGGAAGCCGGAATCAGGAATTCAAAACGGCGCAGGATTCCCTGGGTCGTTACCTGTATCACTGGTCCGCTGGCGACGGCCGGGGCCGCGCAGCTTGTCCCGAAATGAACGGCCGCACCCGTAATGGCGCCGGCCGGAAAACCAGTGCCCGTGAGGTACGAATCGTTCAAGCCGGCTCCCCCCGAGGGCGGATTGGCAGAAACCGTGAGCTTCTGCGCCCAAGCGGCGGATTGCAGCAAAAGGATCGATGACAACGCGAGCGTCGCTCGAAGGATTGTAACCAAACCAACGTCAGACTGCTTCATTTGAATCCTCCTCAGGGTAACGATAGTTCGGATATTTAGGTTTCATGAGCGGCGCAATGCCATGGTCCCACGGGCCCGGCGGCAATAGAAGTCGGCTCACTGGTTAGGCACTACCGAAGCGGCTTCATGCCTAACTTACTTCACCTTTTCGTTTGAATCTGTAACTTACCAGTAATCCAATCAGTAGAATGCCAAGCGGGGTCCACGTCGCCGGTTCGGGAGCCGGAGTAGTAGCGTTAATCAATGCGGCATCGCAGTTAGTAGTCAGCGTCGGACCGCAGCTCGGTGTGATCGTCGTCGTGAAGGCGCTCTCAATACTGGTGTCACCCGCCGGCAGTCCCGCAAGACCTGTCGTGGGGCTCAGTGTCCCGGTTAAGGTCGCACTCACAAGGTCATGAGCCGAGAAATTGCAGCCGCCACTACCGGCATCGCCAGCAACGGTGCAAAAGAGGTCACCTGACGGGTCCGCGGTGAAATTGCTGCCGTCTATACTGAGCGTTCCGCCGCCCTGAACCTCCGCGACCAAGCTCGTGATCGTGATCGTCAGCTGGGTCGTAATGGGAAAGTCCGGGGGGAAAGCATTCAAACCGGTTAAATTCGTTATGTCGAACGTGGCCGTCGACGCGTTTTGATCAAACGTCAGGTCACCTACCGGGATGGTATCCGCGTTGGCTAGCGTCGCAAAGCAGCTAATGACCAACGACAGTATAAGGACTCTTGGGAACGGCTTTGCCACGATGATTCTCCGTCTGTAGCCCTAGTTTTGTACTAGGTCGAATTTCAATTTTTCATTCAAATAGGGCGATTATACGTCTGCCTGGGCGGGTTGGCAAATAGTTTTTACACTTCATGGCTGCAAATTGTACTAGCAGTAATGAAGGTCTGGGCGTGCCAGATGCTGAGCCGATCGAACCGCTACTGTGCTTGCGTGGAGTTCTTCGCTTCCGAACCAGACAGAAGTTTTCGAAGCAGAGCCGCCGTGCTCTCGTGCACTTCACCGGTGCTGCCATCGAAACCAAAACCGCCTGCCAGGCCCATGGCGGCATCCAGCGGTGTCTTCCCGCGCTTGTCTTTTACGTCCAGCTTGGCGCCATGACCGGCCAGGAACTGAACGACCTTGTCATAGCCCTGCACGGCCGCACCGAAGACTGCGGTTTGGCCGCGGCTGTCAGTCGCATTGACATCGATGCCCGACTTCAAACAAAGTTCGATCGCTTCAATCGCCTGGGCTTCGGTCTTGAGACGACCGGAAGTGTCTTCCTCTTTAGTGCCCAGGCCTGCCGCGGCCATCAGCGGGTTAACCCCGGGCTTGGTGGCGAGTTTGACGTCGGCGCCCTTCGCCAGCAGCAGGCGCATGGCATCCACGTCACCGGCTTTGGCCGCCCGCAGGAATGGCGTGGTACCGGTGGTCAGCATGGTATCGTCGCCGCGATCGAGCTTGGCACGGTAGGGCTGCTGCTTGAGTAACTGCGCGTTCACGTTGGCGCCGTGGTCAAGGAGCTTTTGGATCAATTCAAGACTGCTCAGTTGGTTGTCGATCACCTTGGGCGCGGGGCGGGCAGACGCCGGCATGGTATTGAAGTCCACCGCGGCGTAGAGCGCTGCGCGGCCCGTCTTGTCGGCCAAATTCGGATCGGCGCCTTTATCGACCAGGTATCCAGCCACGTCGTAGTGGCCGTTGATTATGGCATACACCGTGGGAGTGACTCCGTCCGGATCGGCGGCGTTGATGTCGGCCTTCGCGTCCAGTAGAATGCGCGCGCACTCCAGGCAGCCTTGGCGGGCCGCGAACAGCAGCGGCGTCAATGCGCCAAGGGGCAACCATTTTTCACGCGGCTCGGAAGTGGTCTGTCTCTCCCAATTCTCAGGATTGGAACGCGCGTTTACATCCGCGCCGTGCGCGATCAGTTCCCGCATCATGGGCGCGTGGCCCTGGGCAGTAGCCCACATCAGCGCCGTTTCGCCGTGCCAGTTCTCTTTGGCATCCACCTTCGCGCCGTGCTCCAGCAGAACCTTGGCAGCGTCCACATTGCCCGTGCGAGCCACGGTCATGAGAGCCGTCTCGCCCTCGGTTCCGGCAGCATTGGCGTCGGCCCCCGCCTTCAGCAGCTTCTCGATCATCGCGGGATCGCCGTTGACACAGGCCAGATACAACGGCGTAACACCATAGCGATTGGCGGCCTTCACGTCGGCGCCGGCACGGAGCAGGCGGTCGGTCAGGTCCACGTCGTTCTGGCGAACAGCCCATGCGAGCGCGGTGGTGCCATCGGGCTCGGGAACGTTGACGTCGGCGTGTTGATCGATCAGGGATAGAACTGCTGCTCGGTCACCCGACTTGACAGCGTTGACTACGCGAGCGTCGCCCAGGGTCGCGCCGAATCCGGCTGCCGAGAGGAATAGCGCCAGAACAACCACTCCCTTCGGTCGCGGCTCGGTAAGGACTCCCGACGCATTACTGAGCCGCGACCATAGGGAGCGGTCGTGAACGCTTGCGCAAAGTCGCATCTACAACTCCGCCATCTTACCGGTGCTGTCGCCCAGGTTATCCATCGGCACACCGGTTTTGTCCAGCAGCGTCAATAGAAGATTCGTCATCGGTGTGTGGTCGGCATAGCGCAGGTGACGTCCGCCCTGAATGCGCCCGGCGCCGCCGCCCACCACAATGTTCGGCAGCGGGAAATGGTTATGCAGATTGCTGTTGCTCATGTTGCTGCCGTACAGAATCACGGAGTGGTCCAGCAGCGAGCCATCGCCATCGGGCGTTGACTGCAGCTTCTTCAGAAAACCGGTGAACAGCCCAATATGATATTGCTGGATCTTGACCAGCTTCTCGATCTTCTCCGCCTTGTTCTGGTGATGCGACGTGGCGTGGTGCCCGTCGGGAACACCGATCTGCGGATAGGTTCGATTGCTGATTTCGCGCGCCACCATGAAACTCGCGACACGCGTGACATTAGCCTGGTACGCCAGCACCAGCAGGTCGTACATCAACTTCACGTGCTCTTCGTAGGCGAATGGAATTCCCGCGGGCGTCTCGGGTAACGATAGATCGGCGCCGGCCTGTTCCGTCCCGGCCCGTTGGATGCGGCGCTCGATTTCACGCACGCTCTCCAGATAATCCGTGACGGTGGCGCGGTCTCTCGGACCAAGAGTGCGCTGCAGATCGCCTGCCTCTTTCGCGACAGCGTCGAGAATGCTGCTGTCCTCCTGGTTGCGGGCCAGCCGTGCTTCGGCGCTGCCGCCTTGTCCGAACATCCGCTCGAAGACCTTGCGCGGATTGATCTCCATGGGGAGCGGCGTGGTGTGCGTCCGCCACGAGAGAGTGTTCATGTAGATGCAGCCGTAATCGCGGTCACACGAACCGATCAGGCCCGAATGGTCTTCGGTGGCCAGTTCCAGCGACGGCAGCACCGTGTCCTGCCCGATGTGTTGCGCGGCGATCTGGTCCGCCGTGATGCCTGCGAATGCGTCCTGCCCTTGCGTCGGCTTGGGGCGAACCCCGCTCAGCCAGGTGGTGGGGCTCAGGGAATGAACGGCCGTGGTGTCGGCGGCCCTGTGCCCCAGGCCGCTCACGATGTTCAGCCGGTCGCGGAACGGCTCCAGCGGTTTCAGAATGCGCGTGAACTCGAAGCCGGTGCCTTCCGCGGCGGGAGTCCACTGATCCATGATGGCGCCGTGCGGAATATAGATAAACCCCAGCCGGGACGTAGGCTTTGCAGCGGTCTTGGATTGCGCAACCAATGCCGGAACCATGGAATCCAGCAGCGGCAGGGCGAGCGAAACACCCATGCCGCGGAGCAGCGTGCGGCGCGAAATGTGCTTCTTGGTGATCAGCATGGCTCCCTCTAATTCCTCCCCGGCTCCTGGACTGCGGCGGTGGTCACGCGCGCGTCATCGCCCGTTTGCGGCTTCTTCATTTCAAACGGCACGCTCTTCACGATCCCCAGCACCAGCGACGAGAAGCGGTAATTGCTGCGGGCGGCGTCGTGCACAATGCCGCGCACCACCGGCATATCGTAGTATTCCAGGCCGCGCCCCAACGCGTAAGTCAGAAGCTTTTCCGTCATGGTGTCGACGAACTGGTCGGGATGGCTCAGAATGGCTTTGCGCAGCGCGGCCGGGCCATCCACTTGCGAACCGTCCGCGAGTTGGCCGGAGGCATCCACGGCGCCCCCCGGTTCCTTCGTGCGCCACTGGCCAATGCCGTCAAAATTCTCCAGCGAGAATCCCAGCGGGTCCATGATCCGGTGGCAGCCCGCACAGGCCGGATTCTGGCGATGCTGTTCCAATAGCACGCGCACCGGAAGCACCTTCCCACCTTCGCCGGTCTCCTTCAACGCGGGCACGTTCGGCGGTGGCGCCGGCGGCGGCGTTCCCAGAATGTTTTCCAGAATCCACTTGCCACGCAGAACCGGGGAGGTCCGATTGGGATAGGAAGTCACGGTAAGGATGCTTCCCTGCCCCAACAACCCTTTCCGGTTTTCATCGGTGATCGCGACCCGGCGGAACTGGCTGCCGTAGACATTCGGAATGCCGTAGTGCCGAGCCAGCCGTTCGTTGACGAAGGTGTAGTCGGCGTTCAACAGGTCGAGCGCGCTGCGATCTTCGCGCACGATGCTTTCGAAGAACAGCTCCGTCTCGCGCCGCAGGGCCTGGCGAAGATTGTCGTCCCAGTTGGGGAAAGTATCGCGGTCGGGAATCGCGCTCGGCAGATTGCGCAGGTACAGCCATTGGCCGGCAAAGTTGATCACCAGCTGCTTGGCGCGCGGGTCGGCCAGCATGCGCCTCACCTGCTGCTCGAGCACCGCAGGATCTTTGAGCTTTCCTTGCGCGGCGACATCCAGAAGCTGGTCGTCGGGCACCGTGCTCCACAGGAAAAACGACAGCCGCGACGCCAGTTCCAGATCGCTCACGTGATAGGTTGTGCCCGGTGTCACCTTAGCGGGATCCGGCGAATAGCGGAACAGAAACTTCGGGTCGGCCAGAATGAGACGCAGCGCGGATTCGATGCCCGCGTCGAAGTTGCCCTTATTGCGGCCTGCCTGGTAGAAGCTCAACAGCAATTCCAGATCCTGGTCGTTGACTGGGCGGCGATAGGCCCGGCGGGCCAGGCTCGATAGAATCTTCTTCGCGCACGGCAGCTCGTCACTGGTGCTTTTCGGGCGGCACGAAAAAATGCGCCGGCGGCTGGGGGTGTCGCCTGGACCGGTCGGCTTGATCGGCCCCGTAATGTCCACGTAATCGATCAGCGGGATGCCGTTCATGTTCTGCAGGTCGAGGTCCCGCGTGAACGGCTGCAACGGCTCCACGGACTCGGCCGAGTTCTTGCGCAGGAACGTCACTACCACCGTGTGCGGACCGGCCTGTACGGGGACGCGGGCCTTGAGGCGGGCGTCCAGCGCATCTCCCGCAACACCCAGGTTGGCGTCCATCATCTTGTTGTCTGCTTCGCCGCCCACGGGGGCCAGGAAGACCCGTTGACCATCCACGCTGATTTCGAGCTGGTGCGGCCACTCAAGACCCGTGATGTAGCCCACGATGTTGCGCAGCAGTTTGACGCTGAAATCGTACTCGGCATCGAGCGGGAAATTTTCGTGGATGACGATCCCGCCGCGCGTGCCGAGTGGCAGACCTTCAATGTGATCCTCTTGCGCGAGATCCGGCGGAACGCGATAGACCTGGCTCACCGGCGTAATGGCCGGATCGCCGACCGCGAGGCTGGCGATTTGGCGCGAGGCCGTGAGATATTGCTCCAGCAGCGAGGGCGACACTTTCAAGACATCGGCGATATTGTCAAAGCCGTTGGCTTCGTCGTCGGCGGGAAGCAGCGAAGTGACGTCGATATCGAGCGCCAGCAGTTCGTGTATGGCGTTGGCATACTCGGCGCGGTTGAGGCGATGCAGCGGATCGCGGCCCGGATTGGGGTTGGCGGCCGCCGCACGGTCGAGAGACGTTTCCAGCCAGGAAATGAAGCCATCCATCGCCGCCTTGTCCGGCCGGGGCAAACCCACCGGGGGCATCATGCCGCCGCGCAGTTTGCGCACGACCTTTTCCCAAACCTCCGCGCCCTCGCCGATGCGGTTGAGGTCCATCTTGTCGAGCATCAGACCGGCGGTTTTGGCACGCTGGTTATGACAGACTACGCAGTATTGATCGAGGAGAGCGCGTTGCGGGGAGGAAGACTGCTGCGAGCGGGCCGCTGGCATGAGCGCCAGAGAGGCTGCGATGACGACGAACAGGGTCTTCCCTCGCGAGCGTTTCCGCAAAAAACTACCTCCGTTTTCGACTTAAGTTCATCATATCCCAGGCCGTAGAGGCGGGGCATGGCCCATGGGAGCTAGCCCGGTGGGGCAGGGCCATGCCCACTAAGCGTTAATGTAAGATCCGGCCCATCGTTTCTATGGATGGCCGATCACGCCGCCAGTTTGGGAGGCCATTCAGCGGTCGAAAAAGTGTAATCCATGTCTCCGGAAGGTTCTGTTAGGTGAATGGCCAGTGGCTCTACAAGACACGCCAGATCATGACTGGAAGGAATAAGCACCCGGCGCGTTGGATGCTCTGGCGTCCGAACCGCCGTGCCCAGATCCCTTCAGCCCTGCGCTCCGCAAAACCCATCCGCTGGCGAATACGTTGAAACCAGAGGATATTGTCCGGGCCGACGATAGGTGTAAAATTGTCCTTTGCTACACGTCCTTCGATCCTCGCGGGAGAGAGTAGCGTAACATGATCGATCACGGAGATTTAACGATGCGAAAACGTTCTCTCTTGTTCCTTTCGTTGCTGGTTCCAGCCTTTTTAGGCCTCGGCGGATATGCCGTCCTCAAAGCGCAGCAAAAGACTTCGACGGCCAGCGCGAAGCGCTGGTCTGATCCAGCCACCTGGCCTGACAAAAAGGTGCCGACCAAAGATGCTGTGGTCACCATTGAAAAGGATATGAACGTCGTCCTCGACGTCTCTCCGCCGGCGCTGCGCAGTTTGACGATCAACGGCAAACTGAGCTTTGCGGACAATAAAGATCTGGAACTGTCCACCGAATGGGTCATGGTGCACGGGGAACTGGAAATCGGCACCGAAGCCAGGCCCCATACGCGCAAGGCCACAATTACCCTCACCGACAACGTCAAAGACGAAGATATGAGTGGAATGGGTGGAACGAACGACCGCAGTGACCGCGGGATCATGATGATGGGTGGAACCCTGAACCTGCACGGGAACCGGACGAACTCCTGGACGAAGCTGTCCAAGACCGCCGAAGCAGGCAGCAACTCGATTGAAGTCCTGAACGCCGCTGGCTGGCGGGTCGGCGACGTGATTGTCCTCGCGTCCACGGATTTCGATCCCCATCAGGCAGAGCGGCGAACCATTGCTGCCATCCGTGGCAATACGATCACGCTCGACAAGAAACTGGACTACATGCACTTCGGCAAGATCACCTTCGACGTGGATGAACGCGGCGAAGTCGGCATGCTGTCGCGCAATATCGTCATCCAGGCTTCGCCTGACGCAGACCAGACGCTCTTTGGCGGCCACATCATGGCGATGAACGGGAGCAAGATGTTTGTCGAGGGCGTCGAGCTCAATCGCATGGGTCAGAACATGCATCTGGCGCGGTATCCGATCCACTGGCATCTGATCGGCGATGCGCAGGGGCAGTACATCAAGAACTCGGCGATTCACGACACCTACAGCCGCTGCGTGACCGTGCATGGCACAAATTACCTGGACGTTGAAAACAACGTGACCTACAACAACATTGGTCACTGCTTCTTCCTCGAAGACGCCGTGGAGCACGACAACCAGTTCGTGCACAACCTGGGGATCCTGACCAAGTGCCATCCGGACGCGCCGTGCGTCGGGACAAACCTCGGCCCGTTCGGAGCGGAGGGCGGGAAGAACTTCGATACGGCCGGCCAGAACGCCAAGGATATTCTGATTCCCTCCGACAACACGGCGTCGACTTTCTGGATCACCAATCCGGACAATATTTACCGCGACAACGTGGCCGCGGGTTCCGACGCTACAGGTTTCTGGTTCGCCCTGCCGGAGCATCCGACGGGTAAGTTCGAAGGCACGGAGATCAGTGCGAAGACCTGGCCGCGTCGAACCCGGGTGCGGGAGTTCAAGGGCAACACCGCCCATTCGAACTTTGACAGTTTCATGTTCGACCGCGGCCCCAGGCCCGATGGCCATTTCGCCGTCGGTGGTCATATTTCCCTTGCCAATCCCGCTGACGCGAAGAGCCCTCAAGTGGAGTCGGTCATCGAGGATTTCACCAGCTACAAGAACCGCAATAGCGGCATCTGGACCCGCGGTGAGATGCACACATTCAAGAACCTGAAGATGGCCGACAACGCAATTGGCTACACGCATGCGTCCGGCAACTTCGGTCAGTCCGCCTTTACGTCACGGGTGGTTGACTCGCTGTTCGTGGGCGAAACCGAGAACATCGGCAACCCCAGGACGCCGGCGGAAATGGCTTACGGCCGCAGCCTGCCGGAGCCCGAAATCGCGGATTTCCCAATCCGCGGCTACGAGTTCTACGATTACCGTCATGAACTGGACAATGTCACCTTCGTGAATTTCCAGGACAACGCCACCCGCAAGACGGGAGCGATCTCTTACCTGCTGTATACCAGCTTCGGAATGAGCTCCAACAACACCATACAGCGCGCGAAATTCATCAACGCCAAGCCGGTGTATTTCCCGCCTATGGAGTTTAAGTGGAGCAACGATGATTACGGCAATGGGAGCTACCAGACTTCGGTATTCAACGACAAGGACGGCTCGGTCAGCGGTGTCCCCAATTCCTACATTCTCATCAACGACGCAAACGACGGAATCGCAATCGACGACGCCTGCGAGATCAAGCCCACCTGGAACGCAGCCGTGTGCAAGGGCGACGTCGGGCGTATGACTGTTGGCGCCCCCGCCGGCGGTGGTGGCGGTCGTGGCGGTCGTGGCGCCGGCGGTGGCAGAGGCGGCGCTCCCGCAGGCGCCGGTCCCGGCGGTAGAGGCGGCGCTGCGGTAGCTGGCGGTCCTGGCGCTGGCAGGGGTGGCCTCGGTGGTCTCGTTGGCCCCAGAAACGGGGTCCTGGGCGCCGCTGCACCTGCGGGGCCGCCAGTCGTTCTCAGCCGCAATGGCAAGGATTTTCCCGTCACCGGAGAAACCAACGTACGAGCGGGTACCGAGATCAAGGTGACCACCGAAAGGCCGTCCCTGTCCCTCAACGTGAAGGAACTGGATAGCGGCTCGTGGGTGATCTTCGAGCTGCCGGGATTCACCACTGCAGCGTCGGGTACGGAGCAGAGCAGCCTGGATGCACTTCGCAAGGCCAGTGCCACCTCGTACTACAAAGGCAACGGTTCGCTTTGGGTCAAGCTTGTCTCCACCGGTGACGTCCTTGGCAGCGGCCCTGACAGCGGCCCTGGTGGCGGAGCCAGCCTCCAGGCCAGCCGGTAAGCAGCAACCCTGCTGCACGAGCAAGAGCCCCCGGCACAGGCCGGGGGCTTTTTGTTTCGTACCGCAATGCTGCGCAATCGGTTCCCGGAACAATGCGCATTGAAGGATCCAACCGTCGCCTGTCCCTGCACTGGACGTCACTTGCTGAAGGAAATGCGAACTTCTCGATCGTCATTGTCTTCCGGTACGCTGACGATCTGATGGTAGGCTTTGAACACCGAGAGGAAGCCGAGCGACTCCAAGGAATTAACTAGCACGCTTCCGCGCCCTCAAAGTACGCAAGCAGAAGGAGGGTAGGCGTCTACGCCATGAATCCCGAGACTCGCCCTCTTTTCCTACGATGTACGGCGGACGGGAAGCGCTTCCTGATGACCACAAATTCCGAGGCCAGCGAGGGAGAGTCCGCGCCCGTTACCGTCGTCCTCAACTGGGCCGCGGGACTGAAAAAATAGGCGAGACGTCACAGCGAAAGACCAACCTACAACTCGCCTCCGGGGCATTTTCTTGTAAAGTTGCGCCGTTCACGCCGGCAGCTGAGCGCACGAAGAAAGCTCCATCGCGCGGTGGACGCGATGGTGACTAAAGACGGAACCGGCGGAACTCGTCCGCCGGTCGTTTAAGCCGCTCTATTGTTTTTCCTACTAAAAGAGATCCCCGATGGCGCTTATTGCCGAGCTTATACCATCCCCTACCGCTTTCGCGGCACCAACAACGGCATCTTTGCCCGCATCGTAGACGCTCCCGGCTGCACCCTCCAAGTTGCCATGCAAGAGGTTATCGACAGCCGACCCGAGGTCATCTGCTGATTGCTCAATGCCGCCGCAGATGTCAACCAGTGACCCACCGAGGCCGTTGACGAGATCGCCGATCGGCTGAAGCACATTGCTTAAAACGGGAATACCGTTCACTTCGTTGTTCATCCATTGGGCACCCAATTGAAGTCCCGCACCAGTATCCCCAAATATGTCCGGCAGAATGGCGCCAGCACCCTCAATGACTCCATGAAGGAATCCTCCTGGGCCGTCTGGATGGATAATCCTCTGCAATGCGTCTAATCCATACGATTGAATATGGTCAATAGACTGGAGAGGCCCGCTAAGGTCGGTGGGTTGGTATAAAGGGACCACCGGATCAGAAGCGCTGGAAAGCCCACTGAGGTTGGGATACGCCTCTTGGTCGGAAGGCAATGATGGATTCAACAGATACATATCGTTACTGATGTTCATAAAAAACTCCTCTATTAAAATTGCTTGAAGTTAACCAAGCTCATAAGAGTTTTCGCAAATGTAAATTGAAAGTTGCTTCTCACAAACAAAAATGAACAATTATCACGCCTGAACCGTTGAAGTGGACGAAAGGAGCGTAAGGCCCGGGCCTGTGATTGGGCGCTTCCCGGCTTAAATCAACGCTTATGGGGCCGTACCCTGCCCAGCCACAACCCGCGGCCACACGTCCAAGGTATCGCCCGCCGCAATCGCAGTGTGCCCGCTGGCGATTCTTGGCCTGATAGGCTGTAGGACTGGCGTTGCCGGTGCCGGCCCTAGGAAAGGCCCAAAGCTCTTTACCGGCGTTGGCAGAACACATGCGCTATCCCCTGCCTGGCTCAAACCCTTGCAGCACCGCGCTACACTGATGGCGTGAAGCTGTCTAGCACGATTCGAGCGTGAATTGGCTTCGTTTTTCTTCGTTTTCGAATCATGCTTCCGGGCTAAAGAGAAAACCAGACTGATTTTTCCTTTGGTTGCCCCACTGTCCGAAAATGGGGTTGGGTTTCGAAAATTGGGTTAGTCGAATGGGGAGAGCCTTTGTTTTCAGCATCAAATTGGCTTCGTTCCGCAGCGGATGAATTGGAATCCAATTTTTTGATTGCGGGGGTGACTAGCCCAAGTCATGAAGTTTCGTTCGTTCCACAAGAACGGCTCGCATACTCGCATCCTCCGCCGGTCTCTCCCGGACGCGGTTCGCCCCGCATGGAGTAAGTCCACGCACGCATCAGATGCTCCACGTTCTTGGTCGTGATCTGGGTTAGCGGGGAGTCGCGCGTGCCGGCCAGGTCGTGGTTGTACGCGGGCCAGTCGCCGGCGTTGGGCTTGGCTTTGGGTTGCGCCGTTCCCGTTTGGATCAGCATCAGTAGACAACCGGCCAAACCCGCTACACACGGGGAGCGCATGAGTTCCGATTATGTCACGATAAACGGTACGTGGTATTTCACTGCGAGGATCTGGCGGAACGCGGATTGGCGCTGGTTCCGCCAACGTCGGCGGAGTATGAGGGGCTGTTGTTAGACATCCGGCGCCGGGTAGAAGCGGCAAAGCCTGGCTTCCCGCCGATGCCCAATCCATTTCGCAATCCCGTGCCGGAGCGAGATCGCAAAACGGCGGCGATCCTCCTGAACAGAAGCGGCCAGGGAATAGCATGGATGCGCTTCGTGTGGCGATTTGAGGCGGGTCCGGAACAGGTGTCCATCCGGTCGGGCACCGTTCTCCCCGGCCCGTTGCAGGTGTTTCCGCAAAACTGGCCGGGCGAATTTTTGCGACACGGGATTATGCCCGGATCGAAACGGTACCTCGTCAGCGGCTATGCATTCGGCGACAACAGCGACGTTGTTCCGGCACTGAAGCATTGGAAGCTGCCGGAGTTCAGCGAAATTGAAGAGCATGGCTCGCTGCCCGATCCAGAGCAAGTCAGCCTTTCGCTGGATGGCGTGTTTTTTGCGGATGGCGGATTTATTGGCCCGAATCGATACCACCTGTGGGAGCAGGTCGTGTTCGCCGCCGAAGAACCGAGGCGGATTGGCGAGTTGGCCCGCGAGCGTCGCAATGCTGGCGCGGCACCGCAGCTGGTTCTGGACGAGATCGGCGAGTTGACGGGCCCTGCGCCCGGGTTTCAGGATCGCCCGATGCGTGTCGTGCCGGGGCGGGATCACCCGGAGGCGTACCGAGTCGCCGCGCGGCAGAAGATCGCGGCTGGGATAGCTGGTACGCGGCACCTGATGGGTGATGAGTTGGCTGTGCAAGCGGTGATCTCTTGGGCTGATCAGCCTAGGCCCAACTACCGGCGGCTTGCTTAAACCAGACACAGGCCGGGATGCCTGTGCTACGTACCACAGGCCTCCCGACCTGTGTCTGGTTTTTTCCTGAGCTAAACTTAGTTGCGGAGGGGCTGTGCACAGAGGGTTGCTGACGGTGGCAGTTTCACTTTGGCTTGGGCAAGCGAATGCTGCGCCTAGCCACCGCGAAGTCCTCGATACATATTGCGTTACCTGCCATAACCAGCGCCTCAAGACTGCTGGTCTGTCCCTCGACACGATGGATTTGGCCAAGGTATCCGACAAGCCCGAGGTCTGGGAGAAAGTCGTGCGAAAACTCCGCTCGGGCACCATGCCGCCACAAGGCGTCAAACGGCCTGACCTGGCAACCTATCGCGACCTGACTGCCTGGCTGGAAACTCAGCTCGATCATGCCGCCGAAGTTAATCCCTACCCGGGGCGGCCGGTGGTCCACCGTCTCAATCGTTCCGAATATGCCAACGCCATCCGCGACTTACTCGGCCTGGATATCGATGCCGCCGCGTTATTGCCCCCGGATGACGCCGCCTTCGGTTTCGATAACATATCCGATGCTCTGGGCGTATCTCCGTCGCTCGAAGAACACTACCTTTCAGCCGCATTGAAAATCGGCGCCCTCGCGGTTGGCAACCCGAATGTTACTCCGGGTAGCGAAACGTGGCGCATTCGACAAGACCTTTCCCAGGATCAACATATCGAAGGGATGCCGCTCGGAACCATCGGAGGAACGCTGGTTCATTACAACTTTCCTCTCGATGGCGAATACACGTTCCAGGCCAAGCTATACCGCACCAATTTGAACATCATGCGGGGCCTGGAAGTCGCTCACCAGGTGGAATTCAGCATCGACGGCCAGCGCGTGCACATCGCCACCATCGGCGGAAAAGATGATCTGGCGGGATTGTTTCAGAAGCCCACAGAGACCGGAGACGCGGTGGATGCCCGCTTGCGGGTTCGCGTGCCGGTGAAGGCGGGCCCCCATGCCGTGGCGGTTGCCTTCGTCGAAGAACGGGCAGTTGCGGAGCCCGATCGGCTGCAACCCTTCCTACGCAGTTCGGTGGATAACTTCGATTGGTCGGGGCACCCACATTTGCAGATACTCACCGTCGCGGGACCGTTCCAGGCTGCCGGCCCCGGAGATACGCCCAGCCGCCGGCGAATCTTGACGTGCCGTCCGGATACTGCAGCTGCCGAAGCACCCTGCGCCAGGCAGATCATCTCGACCCTGGCGCGCCGTGCGTACCGCCAGCCGGTGACCGACGCGGACCTGCGCCCCATCCTGAGCTTCTATGAATCCGGCCGGCGTAATGGCAGCTTCGAAGCTGGTATCGAGCTTGCCCTGGAGCGGATTCTCGCCAGCCCGCGATTTGTGTTCCGCATCGAGCGCGATCCCGCGGGGGTGGCGCCGGGCGCGATCTATCGAGTCAACGATCTCGAATTGGCGTCGCGTCTGTCTTTCTTCTTATGGAGCAGCATTCCGGACGACGAGCTACTCAAGGCGGCGAGTCAAGGAAAGCTGAAGAATCCGGTCGTGTTCGACCGTGAAGTCACACGTATGCTGGCCGATCCGCGGGCAGAATCGTTGGTTAGTAACTTCGCCGGCCAGTGGCTGCAATTGCGTAATCTGCGCAACGTGCAACCGAACACCGACGACTTTCCCGATTTTGACGATAACCTACGGCAGTCCTTTCGCCGGGAGACCGAGTTACTGTTCAAAAGCATCGTGAGTGAAGACCGCAGTGTTCTCGACCTGATGACTGCGGACTATACCTTTGTCAATGAACGGCTGGCGCGACACTACGGCATTCCCGACATTTATGGCAGCCGCTTCCGCCGCGTGCCAATCACCGACGAAGCGCGCAAAGGACTGCTTGGCCAAGGCAGTATTCTCGCGTTGACCTCACACGCGGAGCGGACCTCGCCAGTGGTGCGCGGCAAGTGGATTCTGGAGAACATCCTGGGAATGCCCGTACCTCCTCCTCCGCCTGACGTGCCGCCATTGAAAGAAAACCAGGAAGGCCAAAGGCTGCGCACCATGCGCGAGCAGATGGCCGAACACCGCATCAACGCCGTGTGTGCGAGCTGCCACAAGATTATGGACCCGATCGGCCTGGCGCTGGAGAATTTCGACGCTATCGGCGCCTGGCGCTCCCAAGATGCGGGGGTGCCGATTGACGCCACGGGTGAACTCGCTGACGGCACCAAAGTGGACGGCGTGGTGACTCTGCGAAAAGCGTTGTTGAGCCGTCCGGAGGTTTTTGTCGGCACTATGACCGAAAAGTTACTCACTTATGCGCTGGGCCGTGGACTCGATTATCACGATATGCCGGCGGTTCGCGCGATTCTCCGGGATGCGGCAGCCAAGAACTACCGGTTCTCCGCGCTGGTTCTAGGCGTGGTCCATAGCACGCCGTTTCAAATGAGAATGGCGGCGCCGCCCGAAGTTGAGGGTTCGCCAGTTCAAACGGCGCAGAGTCGATAATGGGAATCTGAGGTTGCATGTTCGTCACTAAGAAATCGCTGCGGCGCCGGACGATGTTACGTGGCATTGGCGCCACGCTGGCGCTCCCGTTCCTGGATGCCATGATTCCGGCGTTCACGCCGCTGGCCAAAGCCGCCGCCCGGCCGCGGCTACGTTTCGGCGCCATCTATTTCCCTAACGGCGCCATCATGCAGCAGTTCACACCCAAAACGGCGGGCGCCGGTTTCGAGTTTACCCCCATCCTGAAACCCCTCGAACCTTTCCAGGAATCGCTCGTGGTGGTCACCAATCTCACCAGGTCGCACCCGGGCAGCCAGGTGGGCGATCATGCGGTGAGCGCCGCAGGGTTTCTGACGGGTGTGTGGCCTAAACGGACTGAGGCGGAAGACGTTTTGGCGAATACCACTATCGACCAGATCGTCGCCCAGCAGATCGGGCAAGATACGCCGCTGCCTTCGCTGGAAGTCGCTACTGAGGATTTCACAGGGTACGTGGGCGGATGCTCCCCGGGCTTTAGCTGCGCTTACCTGAACACGATTTCGTGGAGCACGCCCACCACGCCGCTGCCCATGGAGACCAATCCGCGCGCGGTCTTCGAGCGGATGTTCGGCGAACCGGGCAATGCGTCCGAGCGGCGCGCGCGCGTCGCCAAGGAGCGGAGCATCCTCGACTCCGTTTTCGAGGAAACCAGCCAATTGGAACGCGGGCTGGGTTCGCGCGACCGTGCGCGGCTCGGTGACTATCTGGATAACATTCGCGAAATCGAGCGTCGCATTCAACAAGCGGAGGCGCGCGGCGGGGTTCAGACTGCCACGCCCGATGCGCCCATCGGTGTGCCGGATTCGTTTGAAGAGCATGTGGGGTTGTTATTCGAATTGCTGGCAGCCGCGTACCAGACCGATGTGACTCGTGTGTTCACTTTCATGATGTCGCGCGAGCTCAGCCAGCGGACCTATCCGCAGATCGGCGTTACCGAACAGCATCACTCCGTATCGCATCATCTGAATAACCCCGAGAAAATGGCGCAGGTGGTCAAGATCAATACGTACTACGTGCAAATGTACGCCAAGTTCCTGGCGAAGCTTCGCGCTACTGAAGACGGCGATGGCTCGCTGCTGGATCATTCCCTGATCGTCTACGGCGCCGGAATGGCGGATTCGAACGCGCACGCCACGGATCCGCTGCCGCTGGTTATGGTGGGCGGTGGCGTAGGTAAGGGACATCGGCACGTTCAGGTCCCAACCCGAACGCCGGTGGGAAGCTTGTGGATGAACATCGCCGAGAAGTTCGGCAAGCCGATGGAGCGATTTGGCGATGGTACGGACAAAGTCGATGTTTTCGCGTGAACTGGCGTGCGTCATTAGCTTAGCCGCGCTAGCGAGCGGAGCTTCGCTATCCGAAGCAGTCAAGGCGGGAGACCGTCAAGCCGTTCGCGTGCTGCTGAAAAACCGTGCCGACGTTAACGCGGCCGATCCCGATGGCACGACACCCCTCCAATGGGCGGCTGGCTCGGATGATATCGAGACCGTCCAGTTATTGATCCACGCCGGTGCCAATGCGAAGGCCGCGAACCGGTATGGCGTCACACCTCTCTCATTGGCCGCGACCAATCGGAACGCCGTCATGGTCGATGCCCTGTTGAAGGCTGGGGCCGACCCGAATGCGGCTTTGCCGGGAGGCCAAACCATCCTCATGGCTGCGGCGCGCACTGGCAATCCCGATGCGGTCAAGCTCCTGTTGGCGCATGGCGCGGACGTCAATGCAAGGGAAACCGCGTATGGCGAAACGGCGCTGATGGTGGCGGTGGCGGAGAATCATCCGGGGGCGGCCAAAGCTCTCATCGAGCACGGCGCGGATATTAATGCGCGCTCCAATCCGCTGCCGTCTTCACAGGACCGTTTTGGACTCGAAGGCGTGCTCACGATTTTGCCGCACGGAAGCTGGACGCCCCTGATGTTCGCCGCCCGGCAGGGGTCGCTGGATGCGGCGCGCACGCTCACGGAGGCACACGCCGATGTCAACGCGACCGACCCCGATGGAACAACAGCGTTAGTGCTGGCCATCATCAACGGCCACTACGACACGGCGGACCTGCTGACGGAACAGGGCGCGGATCCAAATATCGCCGACACCACCGGCATGGCGGCGTTGTATGCGGCCGTCGACATGAACACCCTGGGCGAGATCTACGGCCGGCCGGGACGTCCGTCTACAAGCAAGATGAGCGCTCTCGATCTGATGAAGGTTCTACTGGCGCACGGAGCGAAGCCAAACGCGCAACTGAAAGCGACGACTTTGTTCCGAGCCCACACTCCCGGCGAGGGCACGCTCGGCGAAGGCACGACGCCGTTGATGCGCGCGGCTAAGAATGGCGACGCGCCCGCCATGCGACTGCTACTCGACCACGGGGCCGATCCTGCGATCATCCAGAAGAATCGCACGACGGCCCTGATGCTGGCGGCCGGGTTGGGCCGCGGGCTGGGCGTCTTCGCCAAGGACTACGCCACAGAAGGCGCATTGCTCGAATCCGTAAAGGTTCTGGTGGCCCGCGGAGTGGATGTCAACGCAGTCAACGACAGCGGCCAAACCGCGATGCACTTCGCGGCGCAGGCGTCCGACGGAATCGTCCAATTTCTGGCCGAGCATGGCGCACGGTTGGACGTCAAAGACAAACAGGGGCGGACTCCGGTTGATATGGCGCTCGGCGTGGGCCTGCGCGGCCGCGCCGGCGGTCCCCCCATCGTGCGGCAAAGTACAGCCGCGCTGCTTCGTCAATTAATGGCCGCGGACGCAACAAAGTAGCGCTGGCGATCTTTGTCGCCGGCACAGGGCACCACGTTCACCTGACTGGCGTGCCGTAGGGGATCAGGGTCTTAACTCGCTCGTCGCCGTCGGTACGGGCGATTTTCCAGCCTTGTGAACTTCTCTCGAGGTAAATAGTCTGGGCTTGATTGTGGTCCTGGTAAATGTATTCCACACGAACTTTCACCTCGCGCTCAGTGGTATCTTCCGGATCGGATACAGCAACACCCTTGATGGCCGCGTGGGAGTCCCTGAGGTACTTTGCGAAACCGGGCTCGGTGCTCTCTGCGATAGTTTGCCGCAGGGCTGCTTCCATGCGTCCTGAGAAACTCGCGAGATACGCCTTTGTATCGCCGGCCCGCGCTGCACCGAGCATGGCGTAGATGGTGTCCTGCGGATCTCGGCCCGGCTGCACCTCGGACGCTCGCCAGCGGCTCTTGCGCGCGACGCCTACCGTTACGAGCGCTACCAGCACCAGCACAGTCACTATTTGGGCTCGGTAACTTTTGTTCATTTTGGCGCCACGTCACCCTTACGAATGATGGTCAGATCCAGGTTGCCGTTCTTGTCGACGATCAGCTTCTTGATCCGCGGCAGAACCTGCTCCATGGTCTCCAGGTACAGCCGCTGGCCGGTGACCTGCGCGGCCTTGGCGTACTCGGCCGCGATCTGGTCGAAGCGCGAGGCGTCGCCGGCGGCCTCGTTGATCTTCTTTTGCCGGTACGCTTCGGATTCCTCAAGCATCTGCTGCGCCTGGCCGCGGGCTTTGGGAATCAGGTCGTTGGCATAGCCTTCGGCGTCATTCACGATGCGGGCCGTGTCGGCGCGCGCGCTGGCCACGTCGCGGAAAGCGTCGGCGGCTTCGGGCGGCGGCGTCACGCTCTCGATGTTGATGGTGGAGAGCAGAACGCCCGCGCGGTAATCGTTGAGAAGCTTCTGCGCCGCCGCGCGAACCTCATCCTGAATGGCGGCTTTTTCCGTGGTCAGCACGGCGTCTACGCCGCGATGGGCGAACGCGCCGCGCCATTTCGGACTCGACTGCCGCTCCCACTACCTGGGCTGGATTCTGTGCCTGGAACAGATAGTCCGCCGGCACCCCCACCGAATACTGCACCACCACGCGGCATTGATGATGTTCTGATCGCCGGTGACGAATTGCGAAACAAGCGGCTGCGTGCGTCCCAGTACGCTGTCGGCGAGGTCGCCGCCCACCACCAGGCGCTGCAGTTGCCGCACCTTCAGTTTGGTGACGCGTTCGATGGGCCAGGGAAGGGCGTAGTGCAGGCCGGGCATCACGCGCGGCGCGACCACTCGACCGAATAGAGTCTCGACGGCCTGCTGATCGGGAGCGACCAGATAGATGCCCGACAGCACCCAGACCGCGATCATCGCCAGGGCGGCGCGTTTCTTTGTCCACCGTGGAGCAGGAGGCGGCGAGTGCTCCTGGCCGGCCTCGATCTGTAGGGCGACCGTGCTCATTTCGAGCCCGCTTCGCCTTTCATCAGCACTTTCAGCAGTTCCGAATCGGAGCTCAGGATGGCGGTGGTCTTATCGTCGAGCATCTTCTTGTACGATTCGAGCGTGCGCAGCAGCTTGTAGAACTGCGGATTCTTCGAATAGGCCTGGCCGTAGATGCGTGTGGATTCGGCGTCGCCCTTGCCCTTTGATGTTCTCGGCCTGCTTGTAGGCGACCGAAGGATCTCTTCTTTCTGGCGGTCGGCGTCGGCGCGGATGCTCAGGGCCTGCTCTTCGCCCTCGGCGCGATATTGCCGCGCGATGCGCTCGCGCTCGGCGCGCATGCGCGCATAGACGCTCTGCTTGTTCTGCTCCGGCAGGTTCAGGCGCTTGATGCGCACGTCCACCACGTTGATGCCGTATTGCTCCAGCGCGGCGCGATCGGTCAAGGCGGTCAGGTTGTCGAGCATGGCCGCGGTCTGCACCTTGTCGGGCTCCGTGCCGACGAGCGAATCCAGATCGTGCGTGCCGAGCGCGGCCGAAAGGCCCGACCAGATGATGTCGTGCAGCCGCATCTCCGCCGCAGTGGCATCGCCCACGGTCTGCACGAACCGGTCCGGGTCCTGGATCTTCCAGACCACGTAGTTTTCGATGACCACGTTCTTCTTGTCGCGCGTCAGGAACTCCGAGGGCCGCGGATTGTAGATTCGCAGCCGGCGGTCGAAGTAGATCGCCGTCTGGAAAAACCACTTCACATTCAGGCCGGCGTCGGTGACCGTGCGGACGGGCCGGCCGAATTGCGTGACCAGCACAAATTCCGTTTCGCGCACGGAGAAGAATGTCAGATACGCGAGCACGAGAAGTGCGGCGATTCCTGCCGCTGGATAATATTTTCGATAACTCTCTGGCATGACTTACCTCGCTGGCTGCGCTCCTACAATGGCCGCTCCCGGCGGCGCGATCTCCACGCCGTCTTCCAGCAGCAACAGGTGGCGGCGCCCCTTGCCCGAATCCACAATCAGTTTCTTCTTGCCCGGCAGAACCTGCTCCATGGTTTCCAGGTAGAGCCGTGTCTCGGTGGGCCCGGGCGCGGTGCGAAACGCCTGCTCTTCCTGGGTGAAACGGCTGGCGTCGCCCTCGGCGCGGTTGGTGCGGCCCAGCTGTGTACGCGTTGGCATTCTGCAACTGCGCCTTGGCGTTGCCGCGGGCCAGCGCCACCTGCTCGTTGCGGTAGCCCTCCGCCTCATTGATCAGGCGGTTCTTCTCTTCGAATGCCGCCGAGACGTCGCGAAAGGCGTCCACCACTTCGAGCGACGGATGCACGTCTTCCAGCTTCACCTGCAGCACGCGGATACCGGCTTCGTAGCGATCCATGCGCCGCTGCAGTTCCACGAGGGCTCTCGCTTCGATGGCCTGGCGGCCGGTAGTCAGCACATCGTCCAATGGCGTAGTCGAGGTGATTCCGTGGATCACCGATTCGGCTGCCTCGCGGATGGTGGTGTCGCCATCGATCTGGCGGAACAGGAACGCGTCCGGATGTTCCACTTCGTAATGCACGGTGGCGTTGAGCTCGATCATGTTCTGATCGCCGGTGAGCATCAGCGATTCTTCCGGCCGGCTCTGGAAGCGCCCGGCGCGGTGCTGCACGTTCCACTCGTAGGCCGCGGGCTCCGCGTCCGACGTGCTGGCGTTGGACCGGAAGCCGATCTCGACCACGCGCACCCTGTGCGCCTGGATGCGCGTGAGCCGTTCCACCGGCCAGGGCAGCTTGTAGTGCAGGCCCGGCGTGCTGAACGGGGTAACCTTTTTGCCGAAGCGCTCGATGACGCCGACCTCGTCCGGCCGCAGGGCATAGAAGCCGTTGAGCACGATCAGGCTGGCGGCGGCGACCAAAGCGGGCTTCACAAGCTGGCTTCGCCGGGCGATCACCCATCGGAAACTTTCCGAAATTTCGAATCCCACGTAGGGAGTCCCACAGCGCGGGCAGGGGCGAGCCCGCGAACATACGGGCCACGCGCGCGCGCGCGCCGGCACCTGGCGCCGGTTCCACGCGGAGCAGGCGCAGCGAGTTCATCATCACGCAGAACGACGAGAGCTGGTGCGTGATGGCCGCGCCGATAGGCCCGAGTTTGCCGGTGGCGCACGCCAGCACGGCCAGCAGGTTGAGCGCGCCGGCGAACAGCACGATATTCTGCCACGCGGTCTGCATGGCCGCTGGCTGACTCGAACAGGCGCGGCAGCTTGTCGAGCGAATGCGGCATGTAGACCACATCGGCGGCTTCCGCGGTGATATCGCTGGCGCCGGCGACCGCGATTCCCACGCTGGCCGCGGCCAGCGCCGGCGCGTCGTTGATGCCATCGCCCACCATGGCCACCGTGCGGCCCTGCGAAGCGAGTTGCCGAACGCGGTCCAGCTTCTGCTCGGGCAGCAGTTCCGCCTCGACATTGTGAATGCCGATCTCGCGGGCCATCGACATCGGCGGCGCGCCGGCGGTCGCCGGTGAGCATCACCTGGTGGGTGATCCCCATCTGCTGAAGCTCGCCTACGGCTTCGCGGATGCCTTCGCGGATGCGGTCGCGCAGCAGGATGGCGCCGGCCAGTTGAGTCGCCATCGGCAACCAGCACGGCGGTGGCTCCGAGGCGGTCGGCCTCTTCTTGCAGAGATTCGGTCTGGACGATGCCGTGCTCGGCAAGGAACGCCGCGTTGCCGGCGCGGATGGTGCGTCCGCCCACCGTCGCATTCCACGCCGCGGCCCGGCAGCACGCGCGCATCTTGAGGCTCCGGCACCACGCAGTTTGCGCCGGCGCGCTTCGTCCACGATCACGCGCGCCAGCGCGTGGTCGGAGCCTCGCTCGGCCGCCGCCGCCAACGCCAGCAACTCGTCTTCCGAGCGCTCAAAGGCGATCACCTTGACGATTTCGAAGCGGCCCTCGGTCACGGTGCCGGTCTTGTCGAACACCACCGTGTCCACCTTGGCGGCATTCTGCAGAACGGCGCCGCCGCGCACCAGGATGCCGCGGCGCGCCAGCCCGCCGATGGCCGCCACCATGGCCGTGGGGGTCGCCAGAATCAGGGCGCACGGGCAGGCCACGATCAGCACCGCGACCGTGCGCAGCCAGTTGCCGGTGAAATAGTAAGTGAGCGCGGCGGCCAGCAGCAGCGCCGGCAGAAAATACTTGGCGTAGCGATCGGCCAGCCGTTCTACGGGGGCGCGTTGCTCCTTGGCCTCTTCCACCAGCTGAACGACGCGAGCGAGCGTGGTTTCGTCGCCCGCGCGCGTGACGCGAATGCGCAGCAGGCCGTTGCCGTTCAGCGTGCCGGAGAAGACTTCGTCGCCAGGCTGTTTGTCGGCGGGGCAGAGGCTCGCCGGTGATGGAGCTTTCGTCGATGCTGGAGACGCCCTGTTCGATGACGCCGTCGGCGGCGATGCGCTCGCCTGCGCGCACCACGATCCGGTCGCCTGGCAACGAGCGACGCGGCGTCCACTTCTTCCTCGCGCCCGTCCCTCAACAACCGCGCGATGCGCGGCAACTGCGCCACAAAGCGTTGGATGGCCGCTTCGGTGCGCCCGGCGGCGAAGGACTCCAGACCCTCGCCCACCATGACGATGAACATGGCTTCGGCGGCGGCCAGGTACTCGCCCACGGAAAGCGCCGCGATCACAGCGACGCAGAGAGCCACATCCGCCGAGATGGTCTTTTCGAGCAGCGCGGAGATGGAGTTATAGAAGGTTTTGTACCCGGCCAGCAGAGTGATGATGATGGCCGTATCGAGCCCGAAGATGGTTTTGAAAATGCCGGTAAGATTCAAAAGCAGCAGCAGGCCTACGAACGCCGCAAAACCGTATTCCGAAAGCAGGCTGGCATTGCGATCACTCATGGCTGGTCACTGTGAGGCCACAATTCCAAAGGCGGTGAAGGCTCCCGTGGGGTTGAAGCGAAAGGCGACCGCGTACAGGGGAGAGTTGGATACGAACTCCACCACGCCACTTCGATTACTCGCATTGGGGAATTGGCTGGGAATCGTGAAGGACTCGTGATTGCGGCTGGCGAGCGATGGAAAGGATGGCGTCTCCACAGTTCCATCGCTATAGCGCACCGTCACGGTAAAATTCGCCGCGGAGGCTCCGGAATTGGTGAGAGCCATACCAGTGACGGCGCCGCTGGTATTATCGAAGGGAAGGAAGAAATGCTGGGTCCCGGTGGACAGAATGGTTGCCGTGCCCTCCTGAACGGTGGTTAAGTGGGGTCTGGCTGTAGATCACGCTGCCGCCCACTGAAGCCGGAGTATTCAATAACTCCGCCCAACCGACAAAAGAACCTGTTCCCGCCGTGCGGATGGTCGTCGATCCACCGGCAGGTATCATTCCTGTTAGCGAACCCAATTCGAGTGGAACCGATCGGCGGGGTTGCGCTGCCGCCAGCATCTTCAAACTGCAGCGCGTAGGGTGCCGGGCTGCGTGCCCGTGTTCGTCAGAAGCACGGTGGTTTTGAAACTATTGCCATCTGCTGCGTGCGAGAGAGTGCGCGTGATTAACGGGGAGGCGGCGCCGGGCTGCAACCACATCGAGCGCAGTGAAAGCGCCCGTTGGGTTGAAGCGGAAGACGACGGTATAGAGAACGGAGCTGGAAACAAATTCGGCCACGCCACTGCGACTGGTCGTATTCGGGAATTTGGTGGGCAGCGCGAAGGAATCATGATTGCGGCCGGCGAGCGGTCCATAGGCCGGCGTCTCAGATGCTCCCGTCGCTATAGTGCAGGGTCACCGTCACGTTCGCTGCAGCGGTTCCGGCGTTAGTTAATGCCATGGAGGTGACCGCATTCTGCGTGTTGTCGAAGGGCAGCAAAAAGTGCTGGCTTCCGTTGGATGCGAGGGTTGTGGTGCCCTCCTGAAAGGTGGGCAACTGGGGGTTTTGCTGGCCGTAGATCACGCTGCCACCCACGGAAACAGGAGCGTTCAACTCTGCCCAACCGACAAAAGAACCGGTTCCGGCTGTCCGGATAGTAGCCGATCCGCCGGCGGGAATCGTGCCCTCGAGCGAACCCAACTCCAGCGGAACCGTCGGGGCGTGTGCCGCCAGCAGCATCGTTGAACTGCAGCGTGTATGGCGCGGGCAGAGGTACCTGCATTAGTCAGGATAAAAGTAGTCTTGAAGTTGTTCCCATCGGCAGCGTGCGCCAGTGGCGTCAGCTGGTTCCCTGATATGGGCGTGCCCGACGCGAGCGCCGCATAAGCCTGTGCTACTTTCGAACCGGTCGCGGTCAACTGATCCGCACCGCCGGACTGCGTGATCAGGTTAGTGTTATCGAAATAGGCGAGCGCGAGCGAACGAATCTGGGCGTACGTCGTAATGTTGGTGTTAAACGGCTCGTTGTCGTTGCAGCCGCCCCACTCCATGATGCCAACGGCGTGGCCGTGCTGCTGCGCATAGGTCACCAGCGGGTCGATGTTGAAGGGCCAGTTGACAGCGCGCCTCGACTGGGGTTCGCTGCAACTCCCGCTTGATCCGTTATAAAGGTGAAAATTCCAAACGATGTTCGGCCAGGCCAAATCCTGCAGCGTGCCCGCCACAATGGATTCAAATGTCTGGTTGGCGTCGATGTCCTCCACGAAAATCAACGCCTGGGGGTTCTCATCGCGAATGGCCGCGATCAGTGCGTTCTGGTTGTCGCTCCACGTGTTGTTGTCGATGTTGTGCATGTCCTCCCAGGTGTCGTAGAGTACCGCCCGATCGGCCGCGTACTTTTTCGCGAAGGCCGCCCAGAAGGTGAATGCGATGTCGGTAAAGTTGCCGGTGGTATCCGCCGCGCAACCTGGCGGATTCGGGCAGCTGAGGTCGCCCGATTTCGGCGTCGTACAGTTCAAGCCGTCTGCCCCGCAGGGCGCAGTGGAGAACTGCTCATCCTTGAGGATCAGAACGTAATCTCCGGACTTCTCGGCCCAGTGGATGAGCTGGTCGATGTAGGTTTGGTAACCCATGTTGGCGATGGGAACCTGGACGTTGTTATTCCACCAGGCTGCGTTGACGAAGATCCGCACCAGGTTCGCGGACAGCAGACTGCTTTGCGCGGCGTAGTCCTGGGAGGTAGCGGTGGCGTCCGCATTCCCGCTGCCCGTGCCGCTGCGATTGACGCCGCGGAGCACGACCGGATTGTTCTGACTGTCGACAATGACCCCTGCCGATGAAACATGCAACGGGAGAAGGGCAGACTGCGCGTGCATGGACCCCGCGAGAACAGCCGCCACAATCAGCGTCCACATGCCCCTCACTGCAGCGTCACCCACATCGGACTGACCCAGACGATATTCCCATCGGTCTGCAGTCCGCGCACGTAATAGTAACTGGTCCCCGTGGTCGGGGCCTGGTCCTGCCAACTGAAGGCCATTACGCGATCGCCGCTGGTGGAATAGACGATATTGTTATTCTTGACCACCACCACATTCTGGAAGGGCGCAGTGCCAAACAGCCGCACGTTGAGTACGGGGGCATTGCTGATACTGGCGGTGAAGGCCTCACCCATGAAGTGAGTGCCGCTGCGGAAGTCGGCCACGATGTCATCAGTGGAGCCATACACCCGCCGGTTGTGCATAGCTTCCATAATGCCGGCGCGGGTCGGAGACTTGACCCAGATATTGGTAAAGGAAATATGTGTGGAGATATGGTCGCTGGAGGATTCGAATCCCAGCAGGTAGTTCTTGTCCTGCAGAGCATGGGACACGAAGCCCGCGGCTTCGAAGGTGGTGCCGACCGAGTCATCGGCGGTGGGGGCGCGCGGTGCACCCGCCATCTCGTAATCCTGGCGGTCGCCTTGATAGATTTCGACAAATGGTTCCACTTGCGGATCGTTGTTGCGCCAATCCGTTCCTTGATCGGTGGCACTGGTGTGGGCCGCGGTGATCCCGTTGAAGAAGTGCAGATATGCGTACAGCATGTTGGTATCGGGGGCGGGAGCCGTCGAACTTACCGCGGATAACGGCAGACGCGGCAGAGTTCGAACGCCGCGCTGGGCGAACATGACGTTGCGGTGTCCCTCGGGATAATTTACGCTGCGCTCATAGTAGAACATGGGGATGAACTTCGACGCCAAGCAGGTAGGCATCGCTGAACTTCTGAGTCAGCCACCAGGTATACTCTCGGGCCTCGCCATTGTCGTGATCGCAGCAACCCGCCCAGCCGAGTGAGGCCGCGTCAATGTAGTAGCGGTAGGAATCGATTAGAGGTCCATCGTTGCGGCCGTCGAAGGATATCTCCGAGTGGCGATGAAAATCGCCGCGCACCAACTGGAGGTGTTGCCCGTTCACGGTGGGCCGATAGCTTCGACTGAGCGTTGCGGCAGCGGCTTCTGGCGCGTCTTGCGCATCCGGAGGGTCGGGCGTGATTTGTCCGATCTTCTGCAGCTGAGGCGGCACTTGCGTGCGGGCGACCGTCAACTCAGACTGGAAAATGTCGGAACTAACCTCGTCATTCGGTGGGAACACTGCCGGCAAGGGACTGAGCCGGTGGTCTGACGAATGCGCGATCAGCAAGTGTCCCGGCCCGAGGGACAAGATAGACGGGACGATTGTCGCCAACCGCGTCTGTGAATCCCAGTACTCCCGGGCCATGCCACTGGCTTCCATCAAAATAGACCATCGAGCCCACCCAAATGGAACCGACGCTAGCTCCACCCGTCGCGTGGCTGGACGATAGTCCGACGCCTACAGGCTGGCGGAATGCAAGGTATACGGTACCATCGGAATCCGTGGCGAGGCGTGGAAACGTATTCCGGGGCCCGGCGCCTGGGCCGACGCCATTACCTGGCTGCCGGTTCTGGGCCAGCGTGGGATCGGGTACCAGCGAGAAAGTGCCCTGCAGGCCGGTCTGAAAGAAGTGACTGGCGGGAGCGCCCGGCATAACCGTCGCAACATCTTGCGTGGTCGCGTACAAATCGTTCGCCACCAGGCAACGAACCTCGATCGTATGGTTCGAATACAAGGGAGTGCCGGTGGTGTCGTACGCCCCGAAATCCTTGCCCCATCTGGAACCGGCCAGCTCATACGCGATCCAGATCCGTTCCTGGGGGTCGTAGGCCAGCGAACTGCGGGCTTCGAAGTTCACTGTGGCAGCGATCGGAATGGGAGCGTCCATACCGATCTGGCCGGCGAAGCGGAGGCGGCGCAGGTAGACGTCGTAGTCGCCCTTGTCATAGGTGTCCCAGGAAATGGCCACGTCGCCGCTTTTGGGCGCGGCTGCGATAGCGGGTTCCCAGTTGCTGGCTAGGGACGTCGATACCATCGTTTCAGCCGTGAAGGTATCGCCATTTTGGACGGCGGCCAGCACTTCCAGATTGTTGTTCCGAAATCCTTGCCAGGCCACCCAAACACGGCCGGTCGCATCGGTGGCTGCAACCGGAAACAGGTCGGTTCCAGGGTCGCTGGTCAAACGGATTTCGGCGGATCGCGAGCCATCGGCTTGGACATTCCTGGCGTATATGTCAAAATTGCCCGAAGGAAATGGGCGCTGCGCGGAATAGAAGATCCATGCTCGACCCTGGCCGTCGATAGCCACAGCATTGCGCATCACGTCCTCGCCCGGGTCAGTTACGGCAAACGGCCCGGTCCAGGTGCGCTGCGAGACGGAATAGTGCATGAACAGAACCTGATCCATGCCGGCGGGGCGCCCCAGAAACGAGAAATCGGTTATGGGCGTCGTGGTGCTCTGCTTTACCGCGAGCGAGCGGTCGCCGTGCGTGAATTCCGTATAGGCAAGATAGACATCGTCACCCGACTGGGCCATCGCCGGGAAATCTTCTTCCTCGGTCGAGTTGCTCAACTGGAACTGAGTGCCCGTTCGGGCAACCAGCACGCGGCCGCTCAGGAATGACTGCCTGCTTCCGAAGGGAAGATCCGATCGAAAGTTGAAAGTTAAGGGAGAGCTTTGCCCGGTAATGGTGACTGTGAGCGTGACGGGTGTGGCCGGGGCGCCGATCTTGACGATCACCCCGTTCTCCTGAACCGGCCCGGAGGCTCCGAACTGGACCGTCGTGTGAGTATGTGCAGTCCAGCCGGTGGTGCCCATGATCGAGTCGGTTCCAGTGAATCGCCAGGGGCGGATCACCTGTATGTTCGCCCCGCCGGCGTCGATCGAGCCGGACCAGTCGGTCTCTTTCGTGTCACCAACGCCCAGAATGATCAGGTACGACTCAGCCACTGCGAGTGTGGTGGTGGAGGCGTGAATGGAAACCCGGGGATAGAGAACGCGCTTGGCGACGATCACCGCGAACGCGGCGAAGGCAATCAGAATAATTATCAAGTATCGAAAACGCTTGGTCACGATACCTCCCAGACCGATTTGCCCAAAACCGAAGCTCCCGGTTCAGTTTTGGCGCATGTAGTTAAGACAGTATACTCCGGCAGCACCCCTCTCTAACACGTGCCGGCGGTATAAGTTTCGTGGCGACCGCTAAACGCTTTTCCGTTTTTTTCATTGCGCGCGGTGAGATGTAGCCATACAATATCCCCCATGATTAAAACCCGACTGCTCACTGCTGTTCTCGGTTCCCTGCTCGTGCTTGGCGGCATCGCCGTGGGACAAGGATTGCCCAAGAAGAACATTTCCGCAGGGCGCCATCCGAATCTTGCAGCCGCTCAGAATTTGAGCCAGCGAGCTTATGAAAGAATCGTCATGGCGCAAGAGGCTAACGAATGGGACCTGCAGGGGCATGCTCAAAAGGCCAAGGGCTTGCTCGATGAAGTCAACCGGGAGCTGAAGTTAGCAGCCGAAGCTTCGAACCAACGCAAAAAGTAGGTTTCGCGGCGCCTGGTGAAGCGTCAACAAAACCGGACACAGGCCGGGAGGCCTGTGCTACCATACCGCTCCGAGCGGTGTATTTCAGGCTTCCAGACGAAAACGTGTTTCTGCCAGGCGGTACAGTGGGCGCCATAACAGCCTGTTTATACAAACGACCAGAAGCGCCATCACCATCGTCGAGACCAGCAGCAAATGGAAATTTCCTGAGTCAGTGGCGGAACTGATCTGGGCGCCAAGCCCCAAGGTCGTGAGAGTCTGTCCTCGAAAGTGGAAATATTCGGAGACGATGCTGGCGTTCCACGCGCCGCCGGACGCGGTGATCAGACCAGTCACCAGGTAAGGGAAGATTCCGGGCAGGATGAGCGTTCGCCACTGCTGTACATCGCGGAAGCGAAAGACGGCGGCCGCTTCGCGTAATTCGGTGGGAATGGCAATGGCGCCGGCAATGACGTTGAAAAGGATGTACCACATGGTGCCCAGGAGCATTAGCGCCACGGCCGCAACGCTTAGACTCCCTCCAAGCCGCACCAGCCCTAGCAGCACAATCGGAAACAACGCCGTCGCAGGAATGGATGCCACTACTTGCGCCACCGGCTGCGCGATACGAGCCAGCTTGGGATGGAAGCCGATGGCCACTCCGGCGGGAATGGTCCAGAGCGAAGCAATCACCAGAGCGAACATCACGCGCACGAAAGTGGCTCCCGCGGCTTTGCAGGTGCCGGTCAGTTCCGCGGCCGTGATCCCGCTTAGCACCTTGGCCGCTTCGAAGAGGGCGTAGAATGCAAGCAAAATCGCCACCGCAGCAGCCCCCCGCGCGATCCATGGAGTCATACGCGATGATGTCCGAGGTGCGGCCGGCTTTGCGGCGGCCAGACTCGAACTTAGCCGTTCCCATGTGGGAGTGAACGCGCGTACGCGTAGCCAGCGAAATGCGCTCGAGTGGCGAAACAAGTGAAGAATGGGGGAGTAAGGCGTGCTGGAGCGCTCCACCTGCTCAAACTTGAATCGGTCGGACCACGCGATGGCAGGACGCCACAGCAGCTGGTCTAGCAGTACGATTACCGCGATCATCGTCCCGAGGCCCCAAAGAATGGACGCTGTGTCGCCAGCACTTGCAGCCGTTTGCAGATAGGAGCCGAGGCCGGGCAGGCGGAAGTCGTGCTTGCCCAAAACAAACATCTCGCACGCCATCAGGAAAAACCATCCGCTCGCCACGGAAACGATCGAGTTCCAAATCAGTCCGATCACGCCAAACGGAAGTTCGAGCTCGATAAACCTCTGCCAGCTGCTGAAACCGTAGATGGCCGCCGCCTCGTGCAGCTCGCGGGGGATGGACCGCAACGACGAGTAGAAGCTGAACGCGATGTTCCACACCTGGCCAGTGAAAATCAAAATGATGGAACCAAGTTCCACGCCCAACTGGCGGGAGGGAAACAGGGCCACCATCGCCAGCATGACTCCGGGCAGGAAACTCAGCACGGGAATCGATTGCAAAATGTCCAGGGCTGCAATCATCACGCTTTCCAGGCGCGGCTGGTGCGCCGCGATGTATCCGTAGCCAATCGCGAAGATCAGGCTGAGAACGTAGGCGATCCCCACCCGTACCAGTGAATAGAACGCATACGCCGGCAGCGCGGTGGGCGATCTTGAGATCTCTACCGCCTGTGTGGCCGCGCCGAACCAGTAGTGCGCGATGTTGAGGACGCCATAAATGCCCGCGGCCACAATGAGGAAGACCAGACCATCCACCAGCCAGGACCAACTCCGCTCACGGATGACCAATCGCGAAAACAGGTTGATAGCCATCAGCGCGTGGCGACCCCTTCCGGGGACGCGGTGTGCTGCATATCGCCGGGAATGTAGAAGCGCTCGGTGGCGGAGTCATGGTCGAACAGCTCCGCGTAGCGGCCCCAGTGGATGGCGGTCTCCAACTGGCGTTGCGTTTCGTCTTCGCTGAAATGCTCTTCCAATGTGTCGCGGAAGAACTCGTCCGGAAGAGAGCGGTTGGTCTTGGCTTCGAGCGCGCGCCTTATCTGCCGGATGAGCGAGACACGCCGGCTGGCCGCGACTCGAAACAATTCCTTGCGCTGCAGGATGTCGGCTTCGGCGAAGGCACGGCCCTTGGTCGGTCAATTCAGCATAGCCCTCCTGCACCACGATGAACCCCAGCATCGCGGCGGCTTCCACGATGGGCAGCAGGTCGTCGATTTCGAGGGCGAGATCGTCGGCCAGATGGTGGATCTCTTCGCGGCCCTCACGATCGAGCAGCAGCTCCACCAGGCCGGCGATGCCCCCCGGACGGGCATGCGGCAGCATCTGGTATTGGTGCTTTTCGGGCGTTCCGGCAGGCGTCAGTTCCGGATGCGGAACCTGCGGAGCCTGGGGCTGAGTCAAGACGCGATAGATGTAGTCGACGGTACTGTGGAAGTTGAGATCGTCGCGATCGCGGGGGCGCGGCATGGAAATGCGGAAGTCCGCGCGAATCCGTCCCGGGTTCTTGCCCAGGACAATCACGCGGTCCGCCAGCGTCACCGCCTCTTCGATGTTGTGAGTGACCAGGAACACGGCCCGCGTGGGCATTTTCTTACCGTCCCACAGCTCCAGAAGCTCGCCGCGGAGGTTCTCGGCCGTCAGCACGTCCAAGGCAGAGAAGGGTTCATCCATGAACAGGACTTCCGGTTCCACCACCAGTGCGCGCGCAAACCCGACGCGCTGTTTCATGCCGCCCGATAATTCTTTCGGGAACGCCGCCTCGAAGCCATCCAGGCCCACGGCATCCAGAATGCGCAAGCTACGTTTCATTCGCTCCGTCAAGGGGACGCCCCGCGCCTTGAGTGGGGCCTGCACATTGTCGAGAACGGTCAACCAGGGAAACAGCGCGAAGCTCTGAAAGACGATGGCGACATCGGCGCACGGGCCATCGATAAGCCGGCCATGGCGGAGAACCTGTCCCGACGAAGGCTTCGAAAGCCCTGACAACATGCGCAGCAAGGTAGATTTGCCGGACCCGGACGGACCGAGGAGCGCGAGAATCTCGCCGGGATACACCGCCAGATCGGTGGGCGCCACCACCTGAATGCGGGCCTCACCCGGTTCGCCATAGAACTTTTCCACCTGTTTGGCTTCGATGATCGGATCTTCCAGTGGTGTCACGTTTTCCTATTCTCTCGCGCGCGCAGCGGAATGCGCCAGTACAGTTTCATTTCAAAATAGCGTTTTCGCATCCGGTTTTGGAGAGAAGTTGGATCTGGCATTGTGAAGGTGCGATACTGGCACCTTCCCTTCCCCTGCGACGGAGCTATGGCGAAAAAGGAATCACGCAGACCAGTAGCGGTTGTCTCGGAATCTGCCGGAGCGGATCTGGGAACGCAGGTCGATTGGAAGGACCCGCAGTTATATCTCAACCGCGAGCTCGGTCTTCTCGCCTTCCAGCGGCGGGTACTCGAAGAGGCTGAAGACATCAGCAATCCCCTGCTGGAGCGCATTAAGTTTCTCTCTATTCTGGGTTCGAATCTGGATGAGTTCTTCATGGTGCGGGTGGCCGGGCTGGCCGCTCAATTGGACGCCGGTACGGTTGAGGTCGGCCCGGACGGCATGAGCCCCCGCGCGCAGTTGATCGCGATTCGCCGTGAAGTAAAGAAGCTGTTTTCCGAAGCCCATAAGTGCCTGGACCAGATCATGGAGGCTCTGGACGATCAGGGGATTCACACCCGCGCCTACTCTGAGTTGAGCGAAAGCCAGCGCCGCCGCGCAGCCACTTACTTCAGCGAGACTGTCTTTCCCGTCTTGACACCGCTGGCTTTCGATCCGGGGCGGCCGTTCCCGCACATTTCCAATCTCAGCTTGAACCTGGCCGTACTCATCAAAGACGAGTCGGGACACGAGCGGTTTGCACGCGTGAAGGTGCCGGACTCCTTGCCCCAGTTAATCCCGTTGAGTGGCACGGCGCCAACCGCCCGCAAGCGGCCTCGTCCCAAGCGAACGGACCTGGTGTGGCTTGAGGATGTGATCGCGGCGCATCTGGCGGCATTGTTCCCAGGCACGGAGATCCTGCAAGCGCATCCGTTCCACGTGACGCGCGACGCCGATATCGCGATCAAGGAACTGGAAGCGGAGGACCTGCTCGAGACCATTGAGGAGGGTGTTCGGCAGCGAAAATTCGGCAGCGTGGTTCGCCTGATTGTGACTGAAGAGATGCCAGCGGCTATCCTGACCATCCTCATGAATAATTTGGAAGTCGGTACAAGTGAAGTTTACCGGTCGCGGAGGCCATTGGCCTTGAAGCGGCTTTTCAGCCTGTATCAGCTCGAACGTCCCGAACTGAAGGATGCCCCGTTTGTGCCGGTGGTTCCCCAAGCGCTGGCGGAGACCAATGAAGACGAGGACATGTTCGCTCTGATCCGCCGAGGCGACATCTTCTTGCATCATCCATTCGATTCGTTCCAGCCGGTGGTTGAGTTTCTTCGTAAGGCGGCGCGCGATCCGTCCGTTCTTGCCATCAAAATGTGCCTGTATCGCGTGGGGCGGAACTCTCCCATTGTCGAGGCTCTGCTGGAGGCGGTAGAGGAAGATAAGCAGGTGGCTGTTCTGGTAGAGCTCAAAGCCCGGTTCGACGAAGAGAGCAACATCGAATGGGCGCGGGCGCTGGAACGAGCCGGGGCGCACGTGGTCTATGGCCTGATCGGGCTGAAGATCCACTGCAAGGTGGCCCTGGTGGTCCGCCGGGAACAGGATCGCATCGCACGGTACTTACATCTCTCGACCGGCAATTACAACGCGGTGACTGCGCACCTCTACACGGATATGGGGCTGTTCACGGCCGATTCCGACGTCGCCGATGACGTTAGCAATCTGTTCAACTACCTGACGGGTTATGCGCAGAAATCCGACTATCGGCGTCTGCTGGTGGCGCCGGTCCACCTTCGGGCACGACTGGACGCATTAATTGAACGCGAAGTGAGGCATGGCGCCGCGGGTCACAAAGCCCACATGGTCTTTAAGATGAACGCCCTTGTGGACCACAAGATGATTCGCGCTTTGTACAAGGCGTCCCGCGCCGGAGTGAAGATTCAGCTATTGGTTAGAGGGATCTGTTGTTTGCGCCCAGGCCTAGCGGGGATTAGCGACAACATCGAGGTCACCAGCGTAGTAGGAAGATTTCTCGAGCATAGCCGCGTCTACTATTTCCATAACGGCGGTGAAGAAGAAATCTATATCGGAAGCGCCGATTTGATGCCGCGAAATATCGATCATCGCGTGGAGTTGCTGGTGCCCATTCGCGACCGCGATATGATCCGGAGGCTGCGCGATGACCTGCTGGCGCTCTACCTTGCGGACAACGTGAAAGCGCGGCAGATGCTTCCAAACGGGACGTATGTGAAGAAGAAGATGGGAAATCGCGCGCCCGTCAACGCCCAGGAATTCCTGCTCGAACCCAGGGGTGCGCCAACTCGCAAACGGAAAACGCGGCGCTAAGGTTAACGGGCCGGCCGGCGGCAAAGACCGCCGGCGTTACGTGGCGCCGGCGATCTTGGTCGCCGGTGTCGTTCGCTCAACGTGAGCCCTGGTGGGAAACTTGTCGCCGGCATTGCACAGGCATTCCTCAGTGGCGGCGGCTTCTTCGTGCTAACATTGGCCCATCTTAAGCCATGACGTCGATTCCGCGGAAGGCGGTAGCTCTGATGGGGCTCAGCGCCGTACCTTTAGTCGCGGTGGTGGTGCTGTATGGGCCGGGCGGTTATTTCCGCCTGTTCGCGTTAGCCTGGGGCATCCTGGCGATCTGTGGTACGTGGCTTTTTGGGCGGTCCCTATCGCGGCGCATTCACGACTTGAAAGTTTTCGCCGACCGCTTTCCGGAACCCGGTGATACCCCTCTCCGTTTGAATATCGGCGATGACGATTTAGGGGAACTGGAGCGTTCGCTCTCGCGCATGGCGCCGCGGATCGAAGAAAGACTCAAGGACCTCGCCGCAGAGCTTGCCCGGCGGGAGACCATTCTGGGCAGCATGACCGAGGCGGTGCTCGCCGTAGATGCGAAGCTTAACGTTTCGTTTTGCAATAATTCCTTCATTCGGGCTGCGGGCGATCACGGAATCTCTGAAGGCATTCCGCTGATCAAAGTACTGCGCGATCCGGGCTTACTGCAACTGCTAAAGAACGTCATTCAGAGCGGGGCGACGGTCCAACAACGCTTGAAACTTTCCTCACAGGATCGCGCATTTGCGGTCTATGCAGCTCCGCTGGACGGTAACGCTTCGCGGGGCGCCCTGGCCATTCTCCACGACGTCACTCCGATCGAACGCCTGGAGCGCACCAAGCGCGATTTCGTAGCCAATGTTTCGCACGAGTTCCGGACGCCTCTGGCAACCATCGCGGGGTATGCCGAGACCTTGCTGAACGGCGGTTTGGAAGATCAGGAAAATCGCCGGCGGTTCGTCGAGGTCATTCAGGCCAACAGCGCCCGGCTGAACAACATCGCCACCGATCTGATTACCTTGTCGGAACTCGAATCCGGGCAACTCCATGCGGAGCCCGCGCCGATTTCGGTGGCGGACGCCATCCACAGCGCCGTCAGCGCTATCGAGCCAGTCGCCAGGGTGAACCAGGTGCAGATCGAGGCCGAGCCCGATTCTGATCTAGAAGTCATGGGCCATCGCATCCGGTTCGAGCAGGCCCTGTTGAACCTGCTGGACAACGCCGTGAAATTCAACAAGCCGGGTGGACGAGTCGACATCAAAACTGCCGTCTCCTCCAACGATCAGGTCCAAATCCGCATTACCGATACTGGGATGGGCCTGGCGGCCGAGGACTTGTCCAGAATTTTCGAGCGCTTCTATCGCGTGGACAAGGCCCGTTCGAGGCAGGTCGGCGGCACGGGTCTGGGACTTTCCATTGTGCGGCACGCCATCGAGCAGATGCAGGGAGCGGTCAAGGTGGAGAGCGAGTTGGGGAATGGGTCTTGCTTTACAGTTACGCTGCCGCGCTATCACCGGGCGTAAGTACGTTCTTCACGAGACAGTCATCGTAAAGTAACAAATGTTCATTACGCTCAAACATTAGCTCTGTAAGATTGCATGTGTTGCGAAGGCTTCGGCCAGAGCTCTGTCGAACGGGCCCGTTCGGGCGGCCACGACTTCGGGTCGAACTCAGCCGCCAAAAACACGAGAACTCGGCCGTTCGTAACGGGAATGTAACAAACCAATGACACAATTGAGGAGAATTCTCACCATGAAAAGATTCCCGGTTGCCCTTGCGGGCTTCCTGGCTGTGAGCGCTTCTGTCGCCACGGCCCAGCAGATTACCGCCGCTGGAGCGACCTTTCCAGCGCCCGTCTATCAGAAGTGGTTCGGCGATTACCACAATGCTCATCCGGATGTGCAAGTCAATTATCAATCGATTGGCTCTGGTGCAGGTATCCAGCAGCTTACGGCTGGAACCGTCGATTTCGGCGCGTCCGACATGCCGATGACCGACGAGCAGATCTCCAAGCTAAAAGTGCATCCGCTGCATTTTCCAACTGTGATGGGCGCAGTGGTACCGACCTACAATGTTCCCGGCGTTCGCGAGGACCTGAAATTCAGCGGTGAAACGCTGGCCGGCATCTTCCTGGGGACGATTAAGAAATGGAACGACCCGGCTTTGGCCAAGGACAATCCCGGCGTGAAACTGCCCAACGATGACATCGTGGTCGTCCACCGGTCCGACGGCAGTGGCACGACTTTTGTCTGGATGGATTATCTTTCGAAGGTGAGTCCCGAGTGGAAGAGCAAGGTGGGCGCCAACACCTCGGTGAGTTGGCCGGTGGGTTTGGGCGGAAAAGGCAATGAAGGCGTTTCAGGCACGGTGAAGCAGACTCCGGGTTCGATTGGCTATGTGGAGTTGATCTATGCGGTCCAGAACAAGATGGCTTACGGTCCGGTGAAGAATGCGGCCGGCGAATTCGTCAAGGCCGATCTTGAGTCCGTTAGCGAAGCCGCGGCCGGCGCTGCCAAGAATATGCCGCGCCGATTTTCGCGTGTCCATCACCAATGCTCCCGGAAAGAAGGCGTACCCGATTTCCAGCTTCACCTGGATGTTGATTCCGAGCGCGATCCCGGATGCCAAGAAATCCGCGGCCATCAAAGCCTTCCTCACATGGATGCTGGCCGACGGGCAGAAGACGGCTCCCATGCTGGACTACGCGCCTCTTCCCAAGCAAGTCGTCGCGCAGGAGACCAAGCAGATCGCGCAGATCAAGTAAGTTGACGATGGCACGGATCGAGTAACCACATGGCGACCGCCGTTGTAGAGCAGCGCGCAGCAAGAATGTCAAGCAAGACGGGCGATACGATCGCCCGCGTGGTCACCCTCGTGTTCGCTGCGACGGTCTTGCTCATTTCCGTGCTGCTGGTTTACGAACTCTGGGTTGGCTCAGCTCCGTCCCGGCACTCGCTGGGATGGAGCTTTATTTTTTCCAGTGAGTGGAATCCAGTTTCGGAAAAGTTCGGCGCATTGCCGTTCATCTACGGTACCGTCGTCACCTCGTTCATCGCCCTGCTCATCTCGGTGCCCCTGGGGGTCGGAGCGGCGATCTTTCTTTCGGAAATGGCGCCGGCCGGGGTTTCCAACGGGCTCACTTTTCTGGTAGAGTTGCTGGCTGCCATCCCGAGCGTGATCTACGGACTCCTGGCGATTTTCACACTGGTTCCTCTGATGCGCTCTTACGGCGAACCCTTTTTGAAAGCAACCCTCGGATTCCTACCGTTCTTCCAAGGCCCCGCTTTCGGCGTAGGCTTCCTCACGGCGGGAATGATTCTCGCGGTAATGACGTTTCCGTTTATCATTTCGGTCTCGCGCGAATCTCTGCTGGCCGTCCCACGAGATCAGAGGGAAGCAGCACTGGCTTTGGGAGCCACCAAATGGGAGACCACCTGGCAAGTGGTAGTACCCTACGCCAAGCTCGGCATCGTCGGTTCCATCTTCCTCGGATTGGCGCGTGCACTGGGCGAAACCATGGCGGTTACAATGGTCATTGGCAATGATCCCAGCATACATGCATCGCTGTTAGCTCCGGGGTATTCGATCGCGGCGGTGATTGCGAATGAGTTTACCGAAGCGACCGGCAGTGTCTATCCGTCGGCGCTCGTGGAATTGGGCCTGGTACTTTTCTGCCTCACCATTGTGATTAATGGGCTGGCGCGGCTCATGATTATCGCCACGACGCGAAAGGGTTCGAAGAGGCCGTAACTATGTTTCTAACGTGGCGAAAGCTGGTCAACAACGTGATGCTTGGGTTGACCGGAGTGTGTACGTTCCTCACCGTTTCCGCTCTCTTCCTGATACTGGGGTATCTGCTCTACTACGGCGCCAGTTCTCTAGACTGGAACTTTTTCACCAAGCTGCCTTTGCCCTCTGGCGAAGTTGGCGGCGGTATGGCCAACGCGATTGTCGGCAGCCTGCAAATCGTCGCGGTCGCGGCTTTGATCGGCATTCCCATGGGATTTCTCGCGGGCGTTTATCTCTCCGAGTTTGAAGACAAGGGCTTCGCTCCACTCGTTCGGTATACGGCGGACCTGCTGAACGGTGTTCCCTCCATCATCATAGGCATTCTCGCCTGGACGCTGGTGGTGGTCCCCATGAAACGATTTTCCGCATTCGCCGGTTCGATTGCCTTAAGTGTTATGCTGATCCCCATTGTGACCAGGCAGACCGAGCAGTTCCTGCGGGAAGTTCCCATGTCGCTGCGCGAAGGAGCCTTGGCGCTGGGCGCCAGCAAGTGGAAGATGATCGCCACCGTCGTCGTGCCGGCTGGAAGTAAAGGAATTCTGACTGGAATGATTCTCGGGGTGGCGCGCATCGCGGGCGAAACAGCGCCGCTCCTCTTTACCGCATTGAACAATCAGTTCTGGGGAGGGAGCATGGCGCAACCGACGGCCACACTGCCAGTGATGATCTATCTCCGCGCCGTCTCACCGTATGACGACTGGCATCGTCAGGCGTGGGCCGCGGGGCTCGTCCTCATAGGCTTGGTTTTGATTGCAAACATTTCGGCCCGCTTTGTTTTGGCGCGGGGCATCTCCGTTCCGCGCGGATAGTTGGTAACGTATGAACGCAATTCCTAAACCTGTATCCCCGGCACAAGCCCCTCAGGCGCAGCCCGGCCCGCCGGAGCCGGCCCCCAGTGCCATGCCCAAGCTGAAGGCCAGCAATATCAATTTCTTTTACGGATCATTTCAAGCGTTGCATGACATCTCTCTGGACATGCACGCCAACCAGATTACAGCTCTGATTGGCCCGTCGGGCTGCGGCAAGTCGACGTTTCTGCGAACCCTGAACCGCATCAATGAAACCATTCGCCACTCGCGTGTGGAAGGAAAAATACTCCTCGATAACGAAGATGTGCTGGGCGTCGATGTCACGAGTCTGCGCCGCCGGATCGGGATGGTGTTCCAACGGCCCAATCCGTTTCCGAAGTCGATTTCGGACAACATCGCCTATGGCCTGAAGATCAACGGCATGGCCAAGCGCAGCGAGATGCGCGACAAGGTGGAGCAGAGTCTGCGGCGCGCAGCGCTATGGGAAGAGGTCAAGGACAAGCTGCATGAATCCGCCTATGCGCTTTCCGGAGGCCAGCAGCAGCGGCTCTGCATTGCCCGCGCCCTCGCGGTAGACCCTGAAATCCTTTTGCTCGATGAACCATGTTCCGCGCTGGACCCGATCGCCACCGCCAAGATCGAAGAATTGATGTTCAGCCTGAAAGACACCTGCACGATGGTGATCGTGACTCACAACATGCAGCAGGCAGCCCGCGTTGCGGACAATACCGGCTTCTTCCTGCTCGGCAAGCTGATCGAGTTCGACAAGACGGATGTGATCTTCAAGAACCCCGCGCGAAAAGAAACTGAAGATTACATCACGGGGCGGTTCGGCTAGAGGCATTTCCGAGTTTGTGACCGCTCCCTTTGGTCACGGGCTCGGTATAGCTCCGGCGCGTTACGAAACGCCGCGCGAGTTACCAACCGTTTCGGCGCGTTGTTGAGCCGCAACCATAGGGAGCGGTCCAGAGGAAAAAGATCTGTGCGGCATTTTAGTATTGAACTCGAAGAACTGAACGAGAAGCTCCTGCAGATGGGCGGCCTGGTCGAATCCGCCATCCATCGTAGTGTTAGTTCTCTGATCGAACAGGACCGGGACCTCGCCGAGGGAGTGATTCGCGATGAGCCCGCGATCAATCGGATCGAGATGGAAATCGATGGCCTCGCGACGCGCCTTCTGGCGTTGCGCCAACCGGTTGCGCGTGATTTGCGCTTGTTGACTGCCGCCCTCAAAATTAATACTGACCTGGAGCGTATCGGCGATCTCGCCGTGCATGTGGCAGAGCGTTCGCTGTCCCTGATGCACCATCCGCTGGTAAAGCCGATGACGGATATCCCGAAGATGGCATCGCTGGTGCAATCCATGCTGCTCAAGTGCCTGGATGCGTTTGTCCAGGGCGATTCCGAACTGGCCCGCTCCGTGCTGATGTCGGACGATGAGGTGGACAGACTGCGCGATGCCGTCTATGCCGAACTGCTCGATCTCATGCAGCGCGATCCATCCGTCTTGACTGCGGCTATTGATCTGATGTTCATCGCTCGAAATTTGGAACGGATCGGCGATCACGCCACCAACATTGCGGAAGACGTGGTCTTCCTGGTGAAGGGCGTCGACGTTCGGCACCGGGCCGAGCAGGCTGAAAACGTATAGAGGCGTGGCAACTCAATTTCACGCGAGGTATAATTAGAATATGCCCACAGTAGCTCAGCAAGATGCCGCTATACTTGTGATGGAACGCGGCGACAAAGACGCTAAACTGATGGCGTCCATGCTGGAGAAGGTTGGCCTGAGCGTTTCTATTTCTTCGAATCAAGACACCATTCTCGAATCCTGCCGTGACGGACAACATTCCGTACGCCTCATCATCATCGATGAGGCGGCACAAGCGCGCATGCCCGGCCTCCTGGACGGGTTATGCAGGTGCGATTCATCAGTCCGGGTCCTGTTAGTTTCGGATCTGGATGAAGCCGGCGCCGGCGGAAGCTGGCTGTCCGCGTCTAGGGTCCGAGGGGTTTTGCGAAAACCGTTCCGCCGCGCGCAATTTTTGGGATCCGTTCTGAAACTGATCAACGAGCCCCTCGTGCGAACCGCCTGACTTTTCCGCTCGATAACAAGATCCGCGCGAAGAATTAAAACAGAAATAACTCCTGGCCTACCCCGGAAGGGTTTATAATCGCAATCAAAGCGCCTCACCGGAGGAGGGAATGCTGCGGCATTTTACCCAGGAACTCGAAGAGCTCAATCAGAAGTTGCTGCAGATGGGGGCACTGGTTGAGTCATCCATTCATCGCGCTGTCCGCTCGCTTGTGGAACAGAACCAGGCTCTTGCTGAAGAGGTCCTACACGATGAACCAACTATCAACCGGATGGAGATGGAGATCGATGGCATGGCCACGCGCCTGCTCGCGCTACGCCAGCCAGTAGCCCGCGACCTTCGCCTTCTTACGGCTGCACTTAAAATCAACACCGACCTGGAGCGCATCGGCGATCTGGGCGCGCACATCGCCAAGCGATCGTTGCACGTGATGCATCTCCCCATCGTCCGGGAGGTGACGGACATTCCCAAAATGGAGTCGCTGGTGGGGTCCATGCTTCACAAGTGCCTGGATGCCTTTGTCCGTGGAGATTCGGATCTGGCCCGCACGGTTCTCTTGTCGGACGACGAAGTGAACATGTTGCGCGACGCGGTGTACGGAGAATTGCTGGAGACCATGCGGCGAGAACCGACGCTGGTGCCTGCCGCGATCGACCTCATCTTTGTGGCGCGCAACCTGGAGCGCATCGGGGATCACGCCACCAATATTGCAGAAGACGTCGTCTTTCTGGTAGAGGGCGTCGATGTCCGCCAACACGCCAAGTTGAGCGGCACCGTATAGATTCGCCATGTCCGGTCAAACTCAGACCGCGAACGCATCGTTGCCATTGGCGACGGACATTTGCGATCTGGTTGCAGATCTACGGGCCATTATCTGGGAAGCGGATGCCCAGACTTTAGCGTTCCGTTGGGTCAGCCGTTATGCCATAGAATTGCTGGGCTATCCACTAGAGCGCTGGCTGAACGAGCCGGGCTTTTGGGAAACTCGCATTCACCCAGCGGACCGGGAAAGGGTGCTGCAAACCTGCTTGCGAGCCTCCGCCGGCAGCCAGGACCACCAGATCGAATACCGTGCGGTAGCGGCGGATGGACGACTCCTATGGCTCAAGGATGTTGTGCGCCTTGGGAAAAACTTGCAGAACAAGGCGTGTCTGCTTCGCGGCGTCACCGTCGACATAACGGAGCGCAAAGCCGCCGAAGAGGCCGCGCGCGAGGGCCAGGAGCAGTTTCGCCAATTGGTGGAAAACATACGGCACGTCTTCTGGATCGGGGATGCCCGATCCGAACGTCTGGTCTATGTAAGCCCCGCGTATGAAGAGATCTGGGGTCAGTCCTGCCAAAGCCTCTATGACGATCCTCGCGCTTTTCTGAAGGCCATACACCCGGATGATCGGGCGGAGCGCTCCAGGATTCTCGAAGAGCAATTGCAAAAGCACCTCTTTCTGTCTACCGAGTTTCGCATCATTAAACCGGACGGCGAGGTGCGTTGGATTCGCGACCGCAATTTCCCGGTGTTGGATGCCGCCGGGGAGATTTGCCGGATCGCAGGCGTGTCCGAAGACATTACGGAGCAGAAGCAAGCCGAAATCATACTTCGAGAGAGCGAAGAACGATTTCGCAAGGTCTTTGAGGAAGGGCCGATTCCGATGGCATTTCTCCGGGCCGGGTCTTCACATACTGAAGATGAACCAGGCGTTTTGCCGGATGCTGGGCCGTGAAGAAGGGGAGTTGACGCAACATACGTTTCTGGACTTCACTCACCCCGACGACATCCCCAAGTGCCGGGAACTCGCGGAGCAAAAATTTCGCCGGCCTGATCCCAAACTACCGGGTGGAGAAACGCTATTTCGCGTCAGACGGGCGAATCGTTTGGGTCGATGTGTTCAATACCGTCGTCCGGGATAGCGCAGGAGAGGCGCTCTATAACCTGGGCATGGCCGTCGATATTACCGAGCACAAGCGCACCGAGCAGGCGCTGCACGAGCTGTCGGCGAGACTGATGCAGCTTGCAGGATGAATCGCGCCGCAACCTCGCGCGGGAATTGCACGATACCACTGGCCAGAACCTGGCCGCGTTGAAGCTTAATCTCTCACGCTTGTCCCGCCGGCAACTCCCGCCGGAACTTGGCGACATCGTTCCCGACAGCCTTGCGCTGGCTGAAAAGATATTGAGCGAGGTCCGGACACTTGCCTACTTGCTCCATCCGCCCCTGCTGGATGAACTGGGGCTGGCCTGCGCATTGCAAGCCTACATTCAGGGCTTCAGCGAGCGTTCGGGAATCCGTGTGCATCCGGAACTCCAGCAGGACCTGGGACGGCTTGCACCGGACCTGGAGACCACCATCTTCCGTATCATTCAGGAAGGCTTGACTAACGTACACCGTCACTCGGGTGCGAAACAATGCTGGGTTTCTTTGCACAAGACCCTGGATACCGTGACCTTGGAAGTTCGCGATGACGGTATCGGCCTGCGCCCCCAATCGCTGCAACTGCTGAAAACCGGGGCCGGCCTCCTCGGCGTAGGCCTCTCCGGAATGCAGGAGCGCGTTCGACAGCTCGGTGGCTCACTGGAGATCGAGTCCGAGGGGGGCGGGTGCATCATACGGGCAACCTTTTCGTTAACTCGCCGTTGAACGGTCCTTTACAGTACCTTCAGTACCGCAACCGGGAAATTTCTCAGCTAGAAAATCGACAGCTCCGACACCTAAACTCCCAGCAAGGGTTCTAGTACACCCCAAGGGTGTAACCCGGAAGGAGTTTACCCGTTGTCCATAAAAAGACGCTCTCGGAGGTTAGCTGCCACGATTCTGCTGGCCAGCCCTCTCATGTGGGCGCAGAGCATCACAGTCGCGCCAAAGACCGCCTATGCGGTAACGGGTGGGACCAGCCAATTTACGGCAAGCGTCACAGGCCTTTCGGGCACCGGCGTAACGTGGTCGGCCGGCGGTAAAGTCGGAGGCAACTCCACGGCGGGCTCCATCAACTCCACCGGTCTCTACACCGCCCCCGCTAAATTGCCGGGGCAAAACCCAGTTCAGATCAAGGCCACGAGCACCGCTGATGGCAAGACCGCCGGCATCGCTTACGTCAACATTTTGTCCGCCGGTCCGACCATCACTTCGGTTTCACCGAATCCTCTCCCCGTAGGAACCTTCACCGTGACCATTACCGGATCGGGTTTCGTGCCGGGCGCCGAAGCGTATGACTCGTTTGGCTCTTACTCCGGGATCCAGTTGGTGACGCTGTCGTTGACAGCCACCAGTCTGACGGCCACGGGATATCAGGGACCGGCGGCCTCCGCGTCGTTTGCGGTCAAGAATCCGGGATCGGTAGTTGGCAATTCCATTTCCGTCCCAGTGGTGGGGAACTCGGGCGGCGGCGGTGGTAGCGGAGGTTCGGGTAGGCGGAGGTTCGGGAGGCGGTGGGAACGTCAGTCCCCCGCCGACCGTCTCCCCTTCCTCCGCCACGGTCGCACTCGGGGGAACGCAACCGTTCACCGGGACCAACGTTACGAGCTGGTCGGCAACCGCGGGAACCATCACCGCGGCGGGCCTCTATACGGCGCCCACGAGTATGCCCACTTCGAGTTCTGTGACCATCACGGCCACTGGCGCGGGCGGATCGGCAACGGCGACGGTTACCCTCATCAGTAACACGGCCCCTGTCATCCAAACGGTGAACCCGTCTCCACTGCCCCTGGGCGTCTTCTCGATTTCCGTTGTGGGAACCGGGTTCGGTAACACGTCCGTTGTGACTCTCAACGGATCGCCTCTGCACACTACCCTCGCAAACGCCACCACACTAACGGCAACAGGTTTCGCGGGCGCGGGTGGCTCCGCCAGCATTACCGTCAACAATGGCCCGGTTGCCTCGCAGCCTTTCGTAGTGCCAATCGGGATACCGAATCCGCAGGTCAGCATCAACGCGGCAAGACACTTTCTACAACAGGCGGCCTTCGGACCCAGCGCCAACGACGCGGCCAACGTCCAAAAGCTCGGCTTCCAGGGGTGGCTGGCTCAGCAGTACGCCATGCCGAAGACTGCCGGTTATACCGGAATCGTGAGCAGTCAAGGCGGGCTTCCCCAGCGCTTCCTGAGCAACGCAGTCAATCAGCCCGATCAATTGCGGCAGCGCGTGGCCTTCGCTCTCAGCCAGATCCTGGTCACGTCGATCAATACGCTCATCTGGAATGACACCGTCATTCCCTATCAGGAAATGCTGATGAGCGACGCTTTCGGTAACTACCGCCAAATCCTCCAGGACGTCACGCTTAGCCCCGCCATGGGCGAGTACCTGAACATGGCCAACAATGCCAAGGGCAACGCGAATGGCACGGTGCTGCCCAACGAGAATTATGCGCGCGAGGTACTTCAGTTATTCAGCATCGGAACTGTATTGCTAAACCCGGACGGCACCCCGCAGCTCGATTCCAGCGGCAACCGGATTCCCACCTACGCTCAGGCCACGATCGGGCAATTCGCCAAGGTCTTCACCGGCTGGACGTACGCCCCGACAACGCCCGGCGCACAGCCCAACTTTGGCAGCTACATCAACCCCGCCGCGCCCATGGTTTCCGTGGATGCTTTCCACGACCAGACTGCCAAGACGCTGCTCAACTACACGGCGCCGCCCGGCGTGTTCACGACACTAGCGGCGAATCAAAGCGCCGTCACCGATCTGCAACAGGGCCTCGACAACATGTTCTACCATCCCAACGTCGGGCCGTTCATCTCGAAGCAGCTCATTCAGCACCTGGTCAAGAGCAATCCCAGTCCGCAGTACGTGGCGCGCGTGGCGGCCGCGTTCAACAACGATGGCACGGGCGTGCGCGGCAACATGCAGGCGGTGATCTCGGCGATTCTGCTCGATCCCGAGGCGCGGCAAAACGATGTGCCGGCAGCGACGCAGGCGAACGACGGCCACATGCAGGAACCGATCCTGTTTCTCGCCGGCTTCCTGCGCGCTTTCGGCGCCTATGTCGACGACACCAATTACTACCCCTACGACCTGACCAACATGGGCCAGGACCTTTACAATCCCCCGAGCGTGTTCAACTATTTCTCGCCGGGGTACGTGGTTCCCGGTTTCGGTGTCCTCGGTCCCGAGTTTCAGATCTACACACCCAACAGCGCCGTGTATCGGGACAACGTAGTCTCGGGATTATTCAGCTCCTGGGGTAACAACGTGCAGAGCTACGGTTCCGGCACCACCGTTGACCTGACGCCATTCGTCGCGCTAGCCGGCACGCCGAGCACGCTGGTGGACGCGCTCGATTTCACCTTGACCAATGGAACCGCTCCGCCTGGGTTGAAGCAGATCCTGGTGAACGCGATCGCGGCCGAAACCGGTGGCAGCCTGCGACAGGTGCAGACCGCGATCTACCTGTTGCTGATGTCGGGCTACTACAACGTTTGGAATTGATCCGGAGGAAATGGACCAAATGAAAACCAGAAGAGATTTTCTGCGCATCGGCATGGGCGCTGCCTCCGCCTTCGGAGCCGCGGGGGCGCTTTCCAAGCTGGGAGAGATCAACGCGCTGGCGGCCGGCAACCCCGGCTATCAGGCGCTGGTCTGCATATTCCTAGCCGGCGGCAACGATTCCAACAACACGGTGGTCCCGATCACCACTGTGCAGCAAAACTACTCCGTCTATTCCGCCGCCCGGCAGGGGCTGGCGCTGGCGCAAGGTTCACTGCTGCCGATCGTCACCAAAAGCGGCGACACATATGGCTTGCATCCCAACATGCCGGAAGTGCAAGCGCTCTATCAGAATGGCAAGGCCGCGATCATGGCGAACGTGGGAATGCTGGTAGTGCCGCTCGCCAACAACGCCGCGTACAACGCCCTGCCGGTCGGCTCGCCGATGGTTCCGACGAACCTGTTTTCGCATTCGGACCAGACCAGCCAGTGGCAGATGGGATCGCCCACGGGTCTGTCGAGCACCGGTTGGGGCGGCCGCCTCGCCGACTTCGTACAGGCAGCTAACAGCGGCGGCCAGTATCCTTCCGTGGTCAACAATGGCGGCTGCGGGCCTTTCTGCACTGGCGCACAGACGCTCCCCGGAGTGGTGCCCGCAAGCGGCCCCATCGGCCTCGCCGGTACCGGCAGTGACGCGGCACGCCTGAACGGCTCGCAACAGGTGTTGAGTTTTGATAACGGGCTCAAACTGGTGCAGGCAGCCAACAGCATCTCCAATCGCGGTATCTCGCAGGGCGCCTTGCTGAGTAACCTGCTGGCCTCGGCGACGCCACTGGCAACGCCATTCCCCGCTGCCAATCCGCTGGGCGACCAACTCAAAATGGTGGCGCGCGTCATCGGTGTCCGTTCCCAGCTCGGGCTGAGCCGCCAGATCTTCTTCTGCAGCCTGGGCGGCTTCGATACCCATGGCTCCGAGGCGTCCATTCAAGGACCCCTGCTGCAGCAAGTCAGCCAGGCGGTCTCGGCATTCTACAGCGCTACAGTCGAACTGGGTGTCGATTCGCAGGTGACTACATTCACGACCTCCGAATTCAGCCGCACCGTGATGTCGAACTCCAGCGGCGGCACGGACCATGCGTGGGGCGGTCACCACTACATCATTGGCAGCTCGGTCGCAGGCGGAGATCTATACGGCTCCTACCCGGAGCTCGCGCTCGGAAATCCGTTGGACGTGACGGGTCGCGGCTCGTTAATTCCAACGACGTCCGTGGATCAGTATGCCGCGACGCTGGCCGCGTGGTTCGGAGTGCCCTCGGCAAGCATGGCTACGGTGCTGCCGAACGTGGTGAACTTCCCGACGCAGACGCTGGGCTTCCTGGGGTAGCGGGGAGCCGACCGCTCCCTTTGGTCACGGCTCAGTAACGCGTCGCGGAGCCTCACACCGGCACGCGCAGTCTGCTACAACGGCTGCATGAAGGTTCTTTTCATCGGCGGGACGGGAAACATCAGCACGGCGTGCACGCAGCTCGCAGCAGAACGCGGCATGGATCTGACAGTCTTGACTCGTGGGCGCCGCGCCGTGGATCTGCCCTCTGGCGTCAAGTCGCTGACCCTGGACATTGAGGACGCCGGCGCCGCGGCCCAAGCCCTTGGCAAATCCTCATTCGATGCCGTGGTCGAGTGGATCGCGTTCCGCCCGGCGGAAATCGAGCGCGATCTGAAGCTGTTCGGCGGACGCACACGGCAGTACATCTTTATCAGTTCCGCCAGTGCCTATCAGAAACCCGCTACGCAATATCTCATCACGGAATCTACACCCCTGGCCAATCCGCACTGGGAATATTCCCGCGACAAGATCGCGTGTGAGGAGCGGCTTCTGCGGGCGTATCGTGAGGAGGGCTTTCCCATCACCATCGTCCGTCCGTCGCACACCTACGGAGACACACAGATTGCCCTTGCGATCAACAGTTGGACCAGGTCGTTCACGGTGGTGGACCGGATGCGCCGCGGCAAGAAAGTCATTGTTCCCGGCGATGGTTCGTCGCTATGGGTGATCACGCACAACAGCGATTTCGCCAAGGGGCTGGTCGGATTGCTGGGCAACGAGCAGGCCATCGGGCACGCCGTCCACATTACGACTGATGAGGTCATGAGCTGGGATCAGTTCTATCGCGCGGTCGGTACCGCGGCCGGCGTGGAACCGGAACTGATCCATATGTCGTCGGATTTCATCGGCGCCTGTATGCCGGAATCGGTGGGTGGACTGATCGGAGACAAGTCCGTCAGCGTAGTCTTCGACAACAGCAAAATTAAGCGGCTGGTTCCCGGTTACTGTGCCACCACGCCGTTCCGGGAGGGAATCCGCCGAACGCTGGCCTGGTTCGACGCCGACCCCTCGCGGAAACTGATCGACGAGGAGGCCAACGCCCGGTGGGACAAGCTGATCGATGCCTATGAGCGATGCACTCGCGAGGCGCTTCGATACTTCCAAGCCGGCTAGTGTTTGCCACCGGAAACCTCTTCACCGAACGTAATTGTGGAGTCCACAGTGTAGATCTTGACCGCCGCATCCAACGCACGCAGCCCCTGCAAGACTACCGACTCCCCCTCCGTTCGCAGCGAGAAATGAAGATTGCCCTCGCGCTCCACCGGGAATTCCCGGCTGCCGAAGGGCGGTATTTGAACGTCCACCGTATTCGAACAGATGCGGCGTAGCTCAGCGCCAGGCAGGCCGGGCGTGGGGACAGAATACAGGTTGCCCGCCGAATAACACGCATGCGCCCGCGCAACATGCCCGGAGGTATTCACCAGCAAAATGACCTCGCCTTTCATCTCCGCAATCTCTCCCGAAAACCAGGGATTTTCGCTGGGATAGGCAACGTCACGGCCGGCGATGCGCAGTTCATTTCCGTCCCGGCACTCCGTTGTCCCGCTGACCGCCACCGCCGTGGATACACGCGGTGACGAAATCCGCTCGCGTACTTTGACCCATCCCGTGGTGGTCTCCTCCTCCATCTGCAGTTTGTAGTTACCCAGTTGGCCGGGAGCTAAATGTACCAGCATCCCCGATTGTCCGGAAATTGGCACCAAGGCGCCGGTTCCTTGATGAGCCTCAATTTCCAGAGCTACCGGCTTATCGGCCAGGTTCCGTAATGCAACTGTAGACGTGCAGGTGCGGTTGTACACCAACGCCGGGAGAACGCTTTCGATTACTCGCTCAGGCGGCGCGGCAAAGGTCGCACACGCGGCAAGGCACAGCAGAAGCAAATAGCGGATTCCAAGCACAACCTCCAGACGTTTGCATTCCGACACCCGCTGGAATCCATTGAAAACACGGGCTCAAAAGGCACCAAGCCGCGTCAGAATCTCGTCACCGGCAGTTTTCTGACGCGGCGCACGCGCCCAGCGGGATCGACTATTCTGGGCAGAGTGGAGTATTTCTTCGCATGTCCCTATTGCTGGCAGCAGATTTCGATGGTGTTGGACACCTCCGTGAAGAGCCAGACTTACGTGGAGGACTGCGAGGTGTGCTGCCACCCGATCGAAGTCCGCTACACCGTGGAGGATGATGCGGTTTCCGACTTCGAAGCCCGAACGATCGAGTAACTAATTCGTATTGGCGTTAAAGCGCGCGACCACCATGGCACCGGGATCAGTCTCGAAGGCGAGGATTTCCTTGCCGCCGTTCACTAGGAATCCACGCATGTTCATGGGTGGTGGAGCGCTCCCATCCGTACGGGGGAGCGTCAATTGGAAGGTTACAGAGCAATCCGTCTGTACCTGAAAACTGCCGTTCTGGGCGATATCGAGCGTCCCATTGCCAGACACGTTGTATCCCACTTCGCCGGGCTGCATCGCCCGGACGGTGCCGGAGACGGTGTAATCGTATTTCTTCTGAAAATCCGCGGGCGAGCATACATCCGATGTTTTCTTCATGATTCCCTGTTGGGCGCCGCCGGGATCCATCTGTTTGAATTGCACGCGAGTCTCGTCAGCGGAGAGCGTTCCAGCGAAATGCTGGAAGGCGCCGGAATCGTCCTGCAGCATCCAGACAATCGAACAATCCCACTTCGCCTCGTAGCTTCCCGTCACCGGGTTCCCCAGAAGTAGCCCGCGGAAAGTGGCTGATGCCGTGCCGCTCAGGTTGCCGCTTCCATCAAAGACGATGCGGCCCAGGCTGGCGGTCGGCCTCGACGTCCCGGAGATGTCTGTCGTGCCAGTGAGCTGAAACGCATACGGCCCAACCAGCTTCACCGGATCACACACCTCAGCGGCCTGCGCAGCCGAACCTGCAAGCGCCGCCACCAGTAACAGCATTTTAGTCCACATGATTTTGTTGGAAGGGCACGTGGGAAACCAAAGTGAGCCGCAACACACCGCAAATCGCCTAGAATAGCTTCAAGAGGCCCCGTCGCACTCCCGCCACCAATGACTTACCAAGGAGAACCGAGTTGAACACGGGCCGCATTCTGGTCGTCGATGACGAACCGCAGATCCGGCGCATCATGCGTACCACATTAACCGGCGCCGGCTACGAAGTGGACGATGCCAAAACCGGAGAAGAGGCCCTCGAAAAGGTGCGCGCGTTCCGGCCGGACCTGGTTGTGCTCGACATCAATATGCCCGGGATGGGCGGCCTGGCGACGTGCAAGGCGATCCGGGCGGACACCAACATGGCGATCATCATGCTCACCGTTCGTAACTCGGAAGAGGATAAGGTTGCGGCCCTGGACGCCGGCGCGGACGACTACGTCACCAAGCCGTTCAGCACTCCCGAGTTGCTCGCACGCATCCGCGCCACCTTGCGAAGAGCTCCAGCCCAGGCGCAGGCATCGCCAGGGCGCGTGCACATCGACGACCTTGTGATTGATTTTTCGACGCGCACAGTGTCGACTGGTTCCACAACTACTCATCTCACGCCGAAAGAGCTCGACCTTCTCCGTTTCCTGATCCAGCACGCCAATCAAGCCGTTTCCCACCGGGCGCTTTTGCAGGCCGTTTGGGGGCCGGACTATGGCGATCAAGTGGACTACCTGCGGGTGTTCATCAAGAATCTGCGGAAGAAGATAGAGACCAATCCTGAGCACCCTGAGTACATCCTGACCGAACCATGGGTGGGATACCGATTCAACGGCGTTCCCGAGGCGCTCTGAACGTATCATCATTAAGATAAACGTATGGAGCACGAACTCTCGCGCAAAACGCCCGAACAGCTCTTGCGGGAGTGTCAGGCCGAAGAGGCCGCGGCAACCAAGGGGCACCTGAAAATATTCCTCGGTTATGCGTCCGGCGTCGGAAAATCGTTTCGCATGCTGGATGAGGCGCGCCGCCGCAAGGAACGCGGCCAGGATGTGGTGGTGGGGGCGATTCAGCCCAACGTGCCTCCCGAAGTAGAACGCCTCATGCAGAAACTGGAGGTGATCCCGCTGAAGAACATCGGCGGAAAGACGGCGATCGACCTGGAAACACTGATTCGCCGCCATCCGGCGGTATGCTTCATCGACGGCCTGGCCTACGACAATCCGCCGGGCCTGCGGAATGCCACCCGCTGGCAGGATGTGCTGGATCTCATCCAGTCCGGCATCAAAGTAATCGGGTCCATCAACATCCAGTACATTGCGGAGCTGCAGCCGCAAGTGGAAGCGATCACCGGAAAACACGTGGACCAGACGGTTCCCGTAGCCTTCATCCGCAGCGCCGACGAAATCGAAATTGTGGATGCGCCGGCCGAGGAGCCTCTGGAGCGGACACTCGAAGAACAGGTGGACGCAGCCAAGCGCGCGCAGCGCCTCTCCAAACTCCGGGAGCTAACGCTCGTGCTGGCCGCCGACGTGGTGGATCACCAGCTTAATGACTACCTGGAAAGCCACGGGGTGAAGCAGCATTTTGGCGCCAATGAGCGGATCATGGTATGTATCACACCACGCGCCAATGCCACGGAGATGATCCAAACCGCCCACAGTTTCGCGCAACGGTTTCACGGCGAACTGGTGGTGGCGTACGTCAGCCAGCCGGAGATCTCGGCCCAGGATCAAGCCTCACTCGAACAGAAGTTGGACCTGGCGCGGGAGGCTGGGGCCCGCATCGAGATTCTGCACGGCGAAGACCCGGTGGGCGCCATCCTCGACTTCGCCAAATCGGCGGGCATCACGCAACTCTTTATCGGACACAGCCAGCGCTCAGGAGTACGGCCCAGCATCTGGGGCAACCCGGTGGACAGGCTGGTTCGGCTTTCGCGCGGTATGGATGTGCGGGTCTTTCCACAATAGCCGATGGCCGAACACGCACGCGGCAAACTGAGAATCTTCATGGGCTACGCTGCCGGCGTGGGCAAGACGTATAAGATGCTCGAAGAATGCCAGCACCTGAAAGAACGGGGAGTGGACGTCGTGGTCGGCTACTTCGAGCCGCACGCCCGGCCGGATACTATCGCCAAACTCGATGGCTTGGAAGTGATGCCGCGAAAGAAAATTGAATACCGCGGCACCATCTTCGAGGAGATGGACACAGACGCCATCCTGGCGCGCAAACCAAAGGTCTGCGCCGTAGATGAATTTCCGCACACCAACGTTCCCGGCTCGGAACGTGCCAAACGCTGGGAAGACGTGGATGTTCTGCTAGCGGCCGGAATCGATGTCCTGACCACCATGAACATCCAGCACCTGGAAAGCCTGAACGATCACGTCTGGCATATCGCCGGTATCCGCGTGCGCGAAACAATTCCGGACTGGGTGGTGTCGCAAGCCGACGAAGTCATCATGGTCGATCTCACCCCGCGCGCTCTATTGCATCGGCTGCAACGCGGAGTGGTGTACGGCCGGGAAAAAGCCGAACAGGCCATGCAGAATTTTTTTCGCGAATCTACGCTCGTTGCGCTGCGCGAACTGGCGCTCCGCGAAGCGGCCCACGAGGTGGAACGCCGCACCGTGACGGACGGAGCCATTGCGCAGATGGAGCAGCCGGGTCTTCCGAGCTTGCCATCACACCGCCACAGACTGCTGGTTTTGGTGACGGCGGAGCCACAGACCGCCATGGTGATCCGGCGTGCCAAGCGAGTCGGCGATTTTTTGGACGCAGAGTGTTTCGCGGTTGCGGTCGAGAGTACCGGCGACCTGAGCACCCTGCCGGAACAGGAGCGCGAGGCCACCGAGCAGCATCTCAATTTCGCGCGCAATCTCCACATCGAGACACGCATCCTGGAAGGCAATGATGTGGCTCCTACCCTGGTGGAGTTCGCGCGCCGCAACCAGATCACGCAAATTTTTCTCGCCCGCCCGCACGAGCGCCCCTGGCCGCTGCCGTTGTTCACGCGCGATCTGGTGCAGAAGATCGTGAACATCGCCAAGGATATGCAGATTGTGATTGTGGCCGAGCGCGAGCCAGTGGAGCACCCGTAAGCTGCTAACACGTGGCGCAGCCTTCAGGCTGCCGCGACGATTAAGGGCCTACTCAAGACGGGTCGAGATGAGTCTCGACCCGGCAGGCAAGAGTGCCTGCGCCACATTGGCTATGCCACCATTTGGTCCCGAGTCATCCACCAGCGTCTCAGCGCGACCACGCACCACACGGCTTCGACCGCGCCGAAGGGCCAGGCGCCCTGCAAGAACCCATAAACCGAACCGAGCGCACAAGCGCCGGCGAAACCCAGGATGAACCAATTGCTGCGATTCTCAAGGGCGTAGCACACCAGCATTGCGCTGACGGCAAACAGACCAAAAGCGGTGAGACGATCCACGTTCTCAGTATCCCAGAAGCGCGCTACCGAACCGTGAACAACTCTTTCATACGCAAAATGGGTGATTCGAAGACGGTCCAGGAAATCCACGCCATTCCCATCGCCAGCGCCATCATGAGGAAGAACTCGGCGGAACTCGGATTGCGGGATTCCCAGCAGCGGCGCCAGCCAGCGATGTGAGATGTTCATGGCCGGGATGTGCAGCAGATACAGGCCGTACGAAATGGTCCCCACCCACATCAGAAACCGCACCCGGCATACCCGCAGAAGCAGCGGCTGACGCCAACCGATCAGCATCACCAGCACGCCGGTAAACGCCAGGTCGAGAGCGGTATAGCCCAAGGTACGCATCAGGTTCGACCACGGTGACGAGTTGACGAAAACGCAGATCAGCAGGAAGGTAGCGGCTGCGACCGCGGTCATCCAACCGATCCAACGGCCCTTGAGCCAGCCCGGCGATTCGCGCACGGCGATGGCCACCAGGCCGCCCATAGCCAAGGCGTCCATGCGGCACGGCATCAGCGCGTAAGTCCCCGTCAAGTTCTTGGGCATGGCCACGACCAGTGCGACGCGCAGCAGCAGAGCGCCCATCACCGAGCACGCCAGAATCCACGCCAGCGTTCGGCGCTTCGTCGCCCACACCAGGAACGGAAAGCTGAGATAGAACTGCTCCTCGACTTGTAGCGACCACAGCGGCGTGAGAATCGCGGCGCCGGGCCACGCGTTCTGCAGAAACACTTGTATATTGCCCAGGTAGCCTACGTACCACCACCCGCCGCCAATGGTCAGAAAGTCCTTCCAGTGGATCGGGCTCGGCACAAAGCTCAGAATGCAATACAAAATCAGGCACGCGTAGTACAACGGAAAAATGCGCAGGCTCCGCCGCACGATGAAGTTGCGATAGTAGTGAGGCCGCCCAACGCTATCGAGCAGGATCCCCGAGATCAGGTACCCGCTGAGCACGAAGAACAGGTCGACACCGGTCCAGCCGATTCCGAAAACATCCCCGAGGTATCGCAAGGGGCCCGTCACATCCCTATAGTGAAAAACCAGCACCAGGAGAATCGCGATGCCCCGCAGGCCGTCCAATTCGGCAATGCGTGCGTGCGGAACTCTGCGGGCAGGGGCTAAACCGGATGTCGAACCGGCCGGCGATTCCGCGCGCGCAACTGGCGGCGACTGGCTCATCTAGTTGGCAGCCGCCTTGGAAGCCGCTTTCGTCACGGGTGCGAACCACTTTCGGAATTCCTGCCCCTGCGGCGTGAGCATGCGATCCAATCCGTATTTGCCGAAATGCGAGGCGTCCCGTCCGTGGTCGTCCTTATTCCCCGGTTGATCATACAAGACCCAGTCGAAGAGGTATTCAATGCCGTTCGCCAGGCTGGCATCCACCAGGGCCTTCATGCGTTCCGCCGTAGGATGCTGGTCCCAATACTCGCCGAATTCGCCGATGATAAACCGGGTGGTCAGTTTCTTTGACGACGCGAAGTCGCGCAGGAAGTGCGCCAGGTATTCGAAGTCTTTGTACACGGCCGGAGCGTCGCGGTCATAGGCGATTGACCACCATGAGCTGTACGACCAAAAGTCCACGCCTTTGAGTTTCGCTCCCACATCCGCTATGCCGGACTCTTTTCCCTGGAAACCGGGCACGACAGTAAATTCGAACGCGGTGAGAATCTCGCCGGGATAACCCTCGGCCTTGGCCTCTTTCTGCCCCTGCCGGATCCCGTCCAGCCGCGCCTGGTAGTATTCGGCGCAAGCGTCCCACTGGTCGGCATGGCAATCGTTCTCGAATTCCCAGTTGGATACAATTTTCCGGCCGGGCGTTTTGGCCAACTCCAGAGTGAAGCGCCGGAATTCGTCCCTGGTCGCCGCCAAATGCTGCGCATCCAAGTGACCCCATTTATACCGCTCAAACGAGGCAATATCGTAAGCAGTCAGCATGACCACCGGAAAAGCGGCAAGAAACGCATGGTAATCCGCGCGGCGAACCTTCACATCGAGCGGCGAGTTGTCGTCCTGGCCGGAGGGGTCCCAAGAGGCGGAGGGCCCGATGTAGATTCGCACCACGCGATCGGCGCCCAGGCGTTGCACGTCAGCCGCGGCATCCTCCAGGGTGCCTCCCAGTTTTCCCCAGACATACACACCCACGCGCTGCCGGTACTCAGCGGGAGAAGCGGCATGGAGTGAAGAGAAGAACAACAACGCAGTGGCGAGAGCACGCGTTATCATGACAGCTTACTGGATCATAGCAAAGGGAGCCGGTTACCGAGTGATTCCTATCGTCGACCTGAAAGCGGAATATTACAGCATCAAGGAGGAAATCGACCGCGCCATTGCCGGCGTTCTGGAGAGCAGCCAGTACATTCTCGGCAAAGAGGTGGCGGCTTTGGAAACCGAATTCGCGGCCTACTGCGGCGCGGCGCACGCGATCGGCGTGAACTCCGGCACGAGCGCCCTGCACCTGGCGTTGCTGGCGGCCGGCGTGGGGCCCGGCGATGAAGTCATCACGGTTCCATTCACCTTTGTCGCGTCCGTCGCGGCGATCGGCTACACGGGCGCGCGGCCGGTCTTCGTGGATATCGACGCGGAGTCCTATACGATGGACGTGACGCAAGCCGCCCGCGCCGTCACCCCCCGCACCAAAGCGATTCTCCCTGTGCATCTGTATGGGCAGTCCGCGGACATGGATCCGCTTCTGGAAATCGCGCGGCAGCATGGACTGGCGGTCATTGAGGACGCGGCGCAGGCGCATGGGGCCGAATATAGGGGTCGTCGCGCGGGCGGTATCGGCGATATCGGATGCTTCAGCTTCTATCCCACCAAAAACCTGGGCGCGTTTGGAGAAGCCGGCGCGGTCGTGACCAACAACCCGGCGCACGCGGACAAGATTCGGAAGCTGCGCGATTGGGGCACCGAGAAGAAGTACGAGCACCTCTTAAAGGGATACAACTATCGCATGGAGGGGCTGCAGGGAGCAATTCTCCGCGTGAAGCTCCGCTACTTGGAAAAGTGGATCGCAGCGCGACGGGCGCACGCGGCGGAGTATGCGCGCTTGCTACCAGGCAGTGGTGTGCAATTGCCTTGCGAAATGCCCTATGCCCGGCACGTCTACAACACGTATACGATTGCGAGCGAGCACCGCGATCGGTTGCAGGGTGAGCTTCAGGCCGCGGGCGTCCAAACCGCGATTCACTATCCCATTCCGGTGCACTTGCAGCCGGCCTATGCCGACCTGGGATACGGACCGGGCCGTTTTCCTGTCTCCGAAAAGGCGGCGCGCGAAGTTCTGTCTTTGCCGATGTACCCAGAGCTTACCGGCGGGCAGATTGCCTCTGTGGTGGAGGTTTGTGTTGCCACGGCCGCCGCGTTCACACGTTCCCATTAATTTTTCGGTCTTGAGCCTGAGGCACTTACGCCGGGAGGAAACGAACTGGGCGAGGTCCGCCAGCTATTGTGGGAGTCGCAAAGAGACAGAGGGAGTTCGGTCCCCCGAACTATTCCATCCAAGAACCCCTAGCAGTTTTCCCACAACCTCCGCGTTCCCTGCCCTGCCCGGATTCCCTCTCTTCACGAGAAGCCGTCCAGCGGCGGCAAAGACCGCCGGCGTTACGTGGCACCGGCATCCCTGGCGGTGTCGGGTCTCTACTTGCGCGAACCCCGCTGCGGATTTTTCAATTGCGATTGCCGCATTTTGATCTTCTTCCGCTTCGGTTTGCTGATGATGAACGTGCCACTGCCTAGGTATTCGGCCTGATACATCTTGTCTTCCGCCAAAACAATCTCTCCTGTTTAGCCTTTGGGATTTGATCTCTCATTGTACCGCGCCGTATTCTAGAAACATCGGATGTCCGCTCCAGCACCCCAAACCGATCCCGAGACTACTCCTTTGCCTACGCCCGAGCTGGTCCAAGGCACACCTGCCGGCGGTCTAAGCCAGAGTTTCCGGGCGCTGCGCCATCGCAACTACCAACTCTTCATCGGCGGCCAGATCGTTTCCCTCAGCGGTACCTGGATGCAGACCGTGGCCCAGAGCTGGCTGGTGTACCGGCTCACGCATTCCGAGCTGCTGCTGGGTACCGCCTGGTTCTGTTCCCAAATCTGCGTATTCGCTCTGGGACCCCTGGGCGGGCTGGCGGCCGACCGTTTTTCCCGGCACAAGCTGGTGGTCGCCACCCAGACGCTGATGATGTTGCAGGCGTTTGCGCTGGCGGCGTTGACGCTCTCCGGCCGCGTCCAGGTTTGGCAAGTGTTGACGCTTTCGGTGGTTTTGGGCGCCATCAACGCTTTCGATATTCCCGGCCGCCAATCGCTGTTAATCCAGATGACTAGCAAGGAAGACCTGCTCAGCGCCATCTCGCTGAATTCCGCAGTGTTTAACTCGGCGCGCGGCGTGGGTCCGGCGATGGCCGGCGTTTTAGTGGCAACTCTAGGGGAAGGGGTCTGCTTTCTTTTGAACGGAATCAGTTTTCTGGCCGTGATCGGCGGCTTGCTGGCGATGAAACTGCCGCCTTTCGAGCGCCGGGCACTGGATTCGCCCTGGAACCACCTGAAGGAAGGTTTCCGCTATGCGTGGCACCACAAAGCGGTTCGCCGTCTGCTGGCGGTGCTGGGCATTGCCAGCCTCGCTACCGCGCCCTTCCTGGTTCTAGCGCCATTTTTCGCGGACCAGATATTTCACCGCGGCTCGAAAGGGCTGGGATTCCTCATGGCCGCCATGGGCGTGGGAGCGGTGGTGGGCACGGTTGGCTTGGCGCGCCGCACCCACGTACACGGATTGCCGGGTGTCATCGCCTATTGCGCTTTTCTGTTAGGAGTCGCCAACCTGGGATTTGCGGTATCGCCGAGTTTCTACCTTTCACTGGCCATCACGCCCTTGATCGGCTATGGGCTGATGCGGCAACTCGCCGCCGCCAACACGACCATTCAGACGCTCATTCCCGACGAATACCGCGGGCGCACCATGGCGTTGTACAGTATGACGGTGGTAGGTCTCGCACCTTTTGGAAGTCTGGCCGCCGGCGCGCTTGCCGACCGTCTCGGGCCGCGCATCACGGTGGCGCTGGGCGGAGTTCTAGCTTTGGCCGCCAGCGCTGCCTTCAGTTGGACACTCCGGAGGGATCGCTTTGCGCGGTAAGAACATCGCCGTCCTCGTCTCTGCTTTTCGCGATCGCGCCGGCTCCGGCCGCATCGCTGCGGGCCAGTGAGCTCTGCGGTCAGGCGGGCCGAATCGCTTCCGAGCTGGCCACCATCTCTGGTCTCAAGCTCCACCACCCGGTCCCATGCGACTTCATTACCAAGGAGAAGGTCAACGAGTTCCTCAAGAAGCGCGTCAAAGACACGACCACTCCCGAGGAAATCCGCGCCGAAGAACTCACGCTGAAAAAATTTGGCCTGGTACCGCCCGATTTCAAGCTTGCCGACACCACCGTCGATCTGCTCACTGAACAGGCCGCCGCATTCTACGACTACGACAAAAAACGCCTGTTCGTCACCGAGACCACCTCGCTCGAGACGCAGGAACCCGTTCTCGCCCACGAGCTGTCCCATGCCATTGCCGATCAGAATTTCAACCTCGGGCATTTTATCCGGCAGGGACGCAAGAGCGATGACGGCGCTGCCGCGCGGTTGGCGGTGATGGAAGGCCAAGCCACATGGCTCATGTCCGAGTACCTCGCCCGCCGGCTCGGCCAGTCGCTGAAGACTTCCCCGGAATTGGTGAAGGCCATGAGTCGCCTGAGTCAGGCGGGTGGGCAATATCCGGTCTTCGATCAGGCGCCGCTATATCTGCGACTCACCCTGGTATTCCCGTATACCGATGGCATGGTGTTCCAAAACGACGTAATTGCGCGCGACGGCGACGAAGGGTTTGCCGAGGTTTTCCGGCACCCGCCGGTCTCCACCCAGCAGATTATGCACTCGCAGAAATATTTCGACAACGTGCAGCCGACCCTTCCGGACTTGCCGGATCCGCACCTCCCTTCGATCTACAAGAGCCTGGTAGGCGGCACGCTGGGCGAGCTTGATCATGAAGTTCTACTGGAGCAGTTCGTGGGAAAAGAGCGCGCCGGGAAGATCGCGCCCCACTGGAGGGGCTCAACCTTTGAGCTGCGCGAGAACAAGAAGCACGAGCGCGCCGTTTTGCTCTACGCCGCGGAGTGGGACAGCGAAGATGCGGCGCGCGATTACTTCGATGCCTATCGGGAGGCCATGGGCAAGAAGTGGAAGAAGATGGAGATCGACGCCGAGACTTCCGATTCGATCGCCGGCAATGGCGACGACGGGCGCTTTGAGCTGCGCCGCAAAGGCGCGGTGGTCACCAGCATGGAAGGCTTACCACCTGCGGTAAACTGAGGCGATGCGAACGTTCCGCGCGGCTCTTGCCTTGCTCGCCGCTTCAGTCCCTTCATTCGCCGCGACGGTGCCGCGCCAGGCTCCCCCGATCGCCGTTCACCTGACCAACGGCCAGCAAGTGGCGCTCAGCCAGTTCCAGGGCAAGGCGGTCGCGCTGATTTTCATCCTTACCTATTGCCCACATTGCCAGAAGGCCCTGAGCACTCTCACCAAGGCGCAAGATGAATACGGAGCCCGCGGTTTTCAGGTGGTCGCATCGGCTATTGAGGACCACGCTGCGGCGGCAGTGCCCGATTTCCTGAAGCGCTTCCACCTGCCGTTTCCCGTGGGTTACAACGACCGCGCTCCGGTGGTTGAGTTTCTAGAGCACCCCGTTGCAGCGCGCCTGATCATGCCGCAACTGGTGTTTATCGACGCGCATGGCATGATCCGCGCCCAATACGGCGGCGACGATTCGTTCTTCCTTGAAGATCAGCAGGAGAACAATGTTCGTAGCAAGATCGAAGAGCTGTTGAAACCGACCGCGACTGTATCCCGCAAGAAGAGGTAGGTATGATAAACCGATTCCTAATCACCACGATGGTGCTCGCCACGGCCGCCAGCGCCCAATCCAAGCTCCAGTTGAAGGTGCACACCGGCAGTGGCGCGAACGGATACGACGTGAATTCCACCATGATCTCCGGCGAACGGGACATGCTGGTCATCGACCCGCAGTTCACTCTCAGTGAAGCCCACCGTCTGGTTGCGGAGATTCTCGAGTCAAAGAAAAACCTGGCCCTCATCTATGTCACCCACCCGCACCCTGATCATCTGTTCGGGCTCGCGGTGCTGAAGCAGGCGTTTCCGTCCGCCAGGATCGTCGCACTCCCGGCTACTGTCAACGCCGCCAAGAATGCGTGGCCCAACCGGCAGAAGTTCTGGGTGAGCACCTATGGAAACAATATTCCCGGCCCTGACCCGGTCCTTCCCGAGGAACTTTCGGAGCCCGTGCTCACACTCGAAGGCGAGCAATTCCCGATTACCGGCGGCGTGCAGGGTGACGGTCCCGGGAACAGCTTCGTTTACATTCCTTCGCTCAAAGCCGTGGTGGCGGGTGATACGGTCTTCGACCGTGTCTACTTCGGAGTTCCCAAGGATAAAGCGCGCGAAGACTGGATGAAGACCCTGGACCAGATTTCCGCACTCAAGCCAGCCATTCTCATTCCGGGCCATGAGGGGCCGGGCGCGAAACACGACCTATCGGCAATCGCCTTCATGAAAAAGTACATCGCCGACTGGGATGCCAATGTTGCGGCGTCGCATAGCGCGGTGGAGATGCGGGCGAAGGTGGTTCAACAGTATCCCGGACTGGGGATGGAATTTACGCTCAACGACCGTGTCGCCGCGTTCTTCCCCGCCGCGAAATAGCGAATGAGCAAGCGGCTCGTCGGGCTGCGGAAGGGATCCCATGTGGTCGCCCAATTCCGGCCCTTCCAGGCGATCGTTAGCAGCGCAATCAGCGATATGCCCTACATCGCCCACCAATAGCCATCGCGAACACACAAAATTGGTAGGGCGGACCCTCGGTCCGCGGGCGGACCCCCGGCCGATCTGTTCAGGCTTCCAGAGGCTTGCTTCTCCAAGCGAGACGCGGGTCCGGGGGGACCCGCGCGGACCAGGGGGTCCGCCCTACCAGTTCCGGCGATTGGCGGGTCTGGAAAAAGACTAGCGGCATTGGTTCTTGCTAACCGGAGTGGCCTTCAACCTTGCCGGCCCGCCGGCATCTCGCGCCAAAACGCTCGGATATCGCCGCGCGGATCGCTTTCCACACGAACCTCGGTATCGAAAATCATGGTCGCCCGGCGAGCCACATCGTATGGCGGCCAGGCCGGTACGCTCGGGTTATTCGGATTCCCCGTCTTGGCAAGCGAAACCCATGCCGATGCGAAGCGATCCCACAGAGCCCGCTCCACATGCGACCCGGTTCCGCCGATACCGTCGCGATAGTTATCGAACGATGCCGATACATCCGTGCCGTGAACCGCGCCAAACTTCCTGTCGAAACCAGAGCTTTCGAAAGTCCACAGGTACATATAAGCGGGAGCCTTCCCGAGAGCGGACTTGCGCTCCGCCTGGAGAATTGCGTTCTGGCGAAACCCCGCATCGGTGGCGATCTGCGCCTGGATCAGGAACGGCGACTTGTTGGGATACCGGTTGCGATATAGAGCCAGCATGGGCTCGGCTTTCGCTCCATACCGCTCGGTCATCATAGCCTTCAGCCCAGCCTCGCTCAGATCGAAATTGGTCAAGCCCAACGCGGCGTCTTCGAGCGTGGTCGAGATGATCACGGGAATATCGGCGGATTCAGGCGGTGCGGCCGGGTCAAACGGATGATGCGGCAAAACCGTCCCATCGACTACCGGGCTGAAGCTCGCCACAGGCCCCAGCACAGTTTGCGCTTCCAGAATCTGTTGCCAGGAGACCTTCTGAATGTCCGCGATGCTTCCTTTCCCGATCCCAAGCTTCGCCAGCAGAGCCTCGGCGGACTTGGTCCCCTGCTCGCGAGTTGCCGAGCGGATGGTGGACCCACTTTGCACGCCGGCGCTATGAAACAGCCCTTTTGCCGAGGGCATGGCGAGCAGGGTCGACGTCTTGGCGCCACCGCCCGACTGGCCGAAAATCATTACCTTCCCGGGATCGCCCCCAAAATTCTCAATGTTGTCGCGGACCCACTCGAGCGATGCCACCAGATCCATCATCCCCACCACTCCGGCGTGCGCGAATTCCGGCGGCGCGCCCAGGTCGGCGAGGTGCAGATACCCCAAGCTTGCCAGCCGGTGGTTCACCGTGACCACCACGACATCGCCAAATCTCGCCAACTGCGCGCCGTCGTATCCCGGCGCATTGCCAGATCCGGTGGCAAAGCCGCCGCCATGGAAGGACACCATCACTGCGCGTTTCTGGCCGTCGTTGACTCCGGGGGTCCAGACATTGAGGGACAGACAATCTTCACTCATGCCGCCGACGTGCTCGTCCCATTGGATCAGCATGGCGTAGTCACTGCTCAAACTGGCGAGCGTTTGCGGACTGATCGGACCGTGGCCGAAACACTCGCGCACCCCGGTCCACGCGGCGGGCTTCTTGGGCGGCATGTACCGGTTCTTGCCGCCAGTAGGAGCGCCATAGGGAATTCCTTTGAATTCCTTGACTCCACTGTTGGCGATGCCCTGAACTTTCCCGGAAGTTGTGTCGGCGGTCCAGAAAAGCTGAGCGCCTCCCGTTGCGCGCGACTGGGCCCAGGGCGTGCGCGGCAAAGTGCAGCCCGCGCCCAGCGCGGTTAGAAATGAACGTCGGTTAGTCATCTCATCTCCTTTAGGGTGCCTGTTTACCGGTCACCGGGTGAGCGTAGTGAAACCGAATCGAATAGACGTGGGGGAACATTGCGAAAACCAGCGTCGGCGGCCGATCGGGAGGGTAGTCTTTACTGGGGCCGGGGACTGTCTGGCCAGGGCTCTTCGCCCACCCGCCGTTGTAGTTCGCCGTGAAGGTGTTATAGGTGTGAACCGTTTTGAACTTCCAGACACCGTCTTCCTTGACCGCCTCATTTTCGTAGATACCCGCGCCCAGGGACGCCCGCCCGTTGGCACTCATCTGTTGCAGCAAGCGCACGCGAATCCTGGCGGTCTGCCCGTCGGGCGAAACATGGATCACCGGCTGAAGGTGAAGATGATTGCTCAGCCGTCCTTCCACCGGACCTTCCTGTCCTCCCCGCCCGAAGACGGCCTGGAGAAACCCGCGAACCCTCTCGCGGCCCACATAGACTCCTCGTTGCGCAAGCTCCATGGAGCCGTCAGTGGCAAACAGGTCCGCCAAATTGTTCCAGAGATTCTTGTCCAGGTAGTAGCCGTAGGCGCTCTCCAGGTTCTCCAGATCGTGATAATCCTTGATTCGCTCCATTTGGCGCTCTGCGTTCTTAACCGCAGGCTCCAAGTCGCCCCCAAGATTCGGAACATTCGCCGGCGCGCCCGCCGGAACTATCCTGCCGGTTACCGGATTGCGGTAATGAAACGGCGGAACATGCGGCTTCGGATAGATCTCGTACACCTCGGTGGGCGGGCGATCCGGTGGAAGGTCCGCAACCAAGCCCGGAGCCGGTTGAGCGTCTTTGGTCCAACCCTTGTCATAGTCGGTCAAGAACGTGGGATAGAAGTGAAGCGATTGGAACTTCCATACGCCGCCTTCTTTCACGAAGCGGTTTTCATAGACTCCCTCGCCCCAGGCGCCCTGACCCTGATAGGCGCCCGTCATCGCGAGCTCGCGGCTCCGCGCCTGTGCGGTCCGCCCATCGGGCGCAACGTCGGCAACAATCTGCAATTGCAGGTGATCGTTGAGTACGCCGTCCCCGACGCGAGGGCCTGCCACACCCAGGAACTTTCGGATCCGGCTCTTCCCCACATAAACACCGCGGAGCCCCATCTCGATGGTGCCGTTTGCGGCGAATAGATCCGCTACCTCGTCCCACATGCCGCGATCCACATAGTAGCCGTAAATGCGCTGAAGGTTTTCGATCTCCTGCTCATCGCGGAGGAGAGTCACGCGGTGAGCCAGGTCCGCAGCTCGTTGGCGAAGGTCACCCCGGCCCGTGAATGTCGTTCCGGCCATCCACACCGTACCGGGATTCTGGTAGTGAAAAGGAGCGATGCAGCCCTTTGGAAACCCTCCGCAAGACGCCTTCGGCGGCTGGTCCGGCGGATACGTAAGCTCCCGGACACGGCTCGCCACGAGACTAGGACTCGGACTGGCGATCCAACCGGTTGTATACGGCGCGCCGAACCCCGAATAGTAGTCGAGCGTCTGAATCTTCCAAACGCCGGCATCCTTGAGGTACGTGAACTCGTAGACGCCCTCGGCCCAACTGGCTCCTCCGCCGAAGTTTCCAAACAGCGCAAGCGTACGCCATCTGCCTTTGGCGGTCTTGCCGCCGGCATCCAGGTGGATCACCGGCTGCAATATCATGTGAATGTATAGCCGTCCATCGCCCAGCCCGATTTTCCCATTGCCGATGTTCTTGTAGAGATGCTCGCGAATGCTGGCTTTACCGATGAACACACCGTTGGGGTAGTTCGCTATCGCGTCGCCGGCGAAGAGGTCGGCAACGTCCTCCCACATGCCCTGGTCGACGTAGTAACCATAGGAGCGCTGGAGTTTCTGGATGGCGCGGACATCTTCGCCACGGATTACCTCGGCTTCCAGGCGGTCAAGCCGCATCTCGAGCGCCGAGCTTTCGGCCCGAACAGCCGAGGCAGCGAGCACGATTGCGAGAAGCCAACGCCGCAGCATGCTTTTTCTACCGGTCGACAGGTAACTGGATCATTATACATTCAGGGAAGGCCCAAAGCACGCGCCGGGTTGGTCTGGGACATCAGATCGATATCCGCCTGCGGAATTCCCGCTTTGCGCAAGGCCTCGAAAAACGACGCGAGGCCATCCGGATGAAGTGGATTCCCCACCTGTCCCAGGTCGCTCGAAAGAATGCACGACGCGGGGCCGACGGCACGAATCGCTTGGACGAAATCGCCGATCTGGAAGGTGGGATTCGCGCCGATCAGACCGCCATATACAAATTCGATGTACGCTCCGTCTCGCGCCGCTTCCTGCATTTGAGTGATCGTCATGCGCACCGGCGGCGACATGGCATGAGTCACGACGACGTGCTGCACGCCCTGCCTTCGCGCTTCTTTCACCAGCATCAGCCCCTCCTCCGGAGACGAGTGACCGGTTTCGAGCAGCAACTGATTCTTCGCGACCAGCGCAATCACGTCGCGCACTTCCGGAAGAAGCTGGCCGTTCTTGGCAACCGGGACAAACGGGCGGTTCTCCTTGGAAAACTTCACTTGATTCTCCGCGTCGAAGGTCGGCATCCAGACAACCTTGCCATAACCGCCGAGCATGAGGATCATTCGTTCGACCGCTGCTGTATTGATGCCTCCGACGGAACGATTGAGGTCAATCCCGCCGAAGATTTCGATGCCCGGCACTTCCTTGCGCACGATGTACGCCAGGGCCGCAGTCGATTCGTAATGATTCTTGAGTACCAGGCCGCGCATTCCTCGCGCTTTGGCAAGCTTGGCGAGATCGATGGCATCGATAGACCGCGCCGTGCTGTCCGGAGCGCTATGTGCGTGGATATCGATCACACCGTCCAGGCGCGGCTGACTGTAAGCCGGCGCAGCCAACGCAAACCAAACCAACAACCAGCTTCCTTTGCCGATGAAGTGGCGCATTTCTGATTCCTGCCTAGCTTGAATATCATACAAGTACTGGAAAGTCTATTGGATCACTCGTCCGATACCCACGCTCCGCTGGATCCTGTCGCGGCCTATGACCGCATCGCGCCGATATACGCGCAACTGGCAGGACAGCGACGGGCGTATCTCGATCGGGTCGACGCCCTGGTTATCTCCGAGATCCCACCGGGCAGGCGTTCACTCCTCGATGTCGGGGCGGGCGATGGCGTTCGTGCGCACCGAATCGCGGACGCTGCCGGTCTGAGCGAACTTACTCTACTCGAACCCAGCGCTGAAATGCGGCGTCACTTGCCGGCAGACGCCAAGAGCTGGACGATGCGGGCCGAAGAGCTGGGCGCAGCTGGAGGAGAGTTCGATTCGATTACCTGTCTCTGGAACGTGCTTGGACACATCTTTCCGGCGTCAAAGCGGACCGAGGCGCTGCGCCAGTTCGCCAGGCTGGTCTCTCCGCGAGGCAAGGTCTTCGTGGATGTGAGTCACCGGTACAACGCGGCTCATTATGGCGTGCTGCCCACACTGTGGCGCATCATTTACGACTGGGTCTTCCCAAGTGAGCGGAACGGCGACGTAGCCGTTTCCTGGGACATTGCAGGTAAGCGCTGCGCGACCGCAGGGCACGTTTTCACCGACAAGGAGTTTCGCCTGATGGCTGAGGACGCCGGTCTGAGGATCGAGAAACGATATGTCATTGATTACGCCAGCGGGGACCAGAGGCGGTGGGGTTTTCAAGGCCACCTGCTTTATGTCATGCGGAGAGCCTGAGCCAAGTTCCAGCAGACTTCGGCCATCGCCTGATCGGTGAGATGATTGAAAAACGGTAGCGCCAGAGTGCGTGCCGCTACCTGCTCCGTGACCGCCAGATCCTGCTGCGAGTCAACATATGGCGCGCAAAGCGGCTGCAGATGCAAGGGCGGAAAGTAACGCCCGCACTGTATTCCCTGGCCGGCCATGTGATGCCAAATCCGGTCGCGATCCGCTTGCTCAAAACGAGTGGACAGGCGAACGACCAACACAAACCAACACACGCGTCCGTCCTTGATCGCCATCAGCGGAGCAGTCACTTCCGGAATCGTACGAAGTAATTCGGAATATCGAGCGGCAAGAGCTTCCCGACAATTGAGAATGCTGTTGATTCTCTTGAGTTGCGCGAGGCCGAGCGCGCAGTTGATTTCGGAAATGCGATAGTTGCATCCTAGCAGGCGATGTTCCAGCCACCCGTCCCTGGGCCTTCGCCCTTGATTGCGGAGAGCCCGAATGGTTTCCGCCAGAGCGGCGTCACGAGTTACAACCAATCCGCCCTCACCCGTAGTAATCGGTTTGTTGGGATAGAATGCAAAGACTCCCAGATCGGCGATACCGCCAACTTTTCGGCCGCGAACCTCCGCTCCCAGAGCCTCGCAGGCATCTTCAATCACCCGCAAACCATGCCGCCGGGCAATGTCCAATACGGGCTCCATATCAGCGGGGTAACCGAACGTATGGACCACAATGACGGCACGGGTCTTGGACGTAATTGCCTGCTCCAGTTTGCCGGGATCCATGTTCAGCGTGACGGGATCAATATCCACAAAGAGCGGCCTGGCCCGTTCGGACAGCACCGCGTTAGCGACGCCAATAAAGGTGAAGGAAGGTATGATGACCTCATCGTCGTCGCCGATACCCAGGGCGCGCAGAGCAAGATGCAATCCCGCAGTGCCGGAACTGACTGCGACTCCGTGGGGCACGCCGACATAATCCGCCACCGCTGCCTCAAACTCCTCGGTGACTGGACCGAGGCTTAGCCGCGGCGTGCGCAACACATTCACCACCGCTTCGATATCCGCAGCATTAATGTCGGGAGACGAAAGAGGAATTCGGATCTCCGGCCGAGTCAAGCGCGCTCCCTCAGAGCAGGTGCCCGTTTAATGAGGAGTCCTTCGCCTAAGGCCACAGAAGCCAGCACCGCTACGATCCGCTCCGCCGCACGGCCATCCCCATAGGGATTCTCCAGGCCCTCCAAGGAGCAGCGGAATTCAGGGCTGGTGGCAGCTTTGACCCGCTCCAGGATGGATTCAGCGGTTGCGTCGGCATCCAGCACGTTCCGTGCCCGCTCTCGGCCGCGCTGGCGAATGCCCACGTTGACAGCCGGCAGCGCGAGAGATGCCGCCTCCATGATGCCGCTGCTGGAATTCCCCAATAACACATCCACACACCGCAACAGACTCCAGTACGTGATGCGATCGAGGTTGACGAACACCCGGCCGCCCTCGCGGCAGCGCAGAAACGATTCGGTCCGTTCGATTAACAACCGGCTGCCCGAATCGGCATTCGGATAGCAGAACAGAAGCTGTCCGGGCACGGACGGGAGCGCCATAAACAGAGCGTCGACTTCCCGCGTGGTATCGCGAGCGATGGTCGTAGGGTGATAGGCGATTAACGTCGTGGGTTGGTGCAGATCGATCCCAAGTTGTACTTCCAAAACCTCACGAGTCAACAGAGCACTTCGCCGCAGATGATCCAGCGAAGGAGCACCCGCGCGATGAACGCGCCACTCCTCTTCACCCATCGCTATCACCCGCGCACGCGCCGTTTCCGTGCTGGTGAAGTGAACGTGGCTCAGCTTGGTGAGCGCATTGCGGACGGCATCGTCGATTGCGCCTTCGCTGATTTCGCCTCCTTCGATGTGGGCCAGCGGAATTCGCAAGGCCAGTGCGACGGAGGCGGGCGCGAGCATTTCGTAGCGGTCCGCAGTCAATAAGAGCAAATCCGGACGCATTTGCCCGAGACAATCGGCCAACCCAAGGGTCGCCACGCCGATGGTCTTCGCCATCCCCACATCGCTATCGGAGCTCAACAGGCACTCAATCCTTGAGTCAATGCGAAATCCGTCTTTCTCGATTTCCTGCGCCGTGCAACCAAATTCCGGGGATAGATGCGGCCCGATCGCAATAATCTTCAGGTTGACTAACGGGTGCTCAGCCAGGTCATGCAGCGGCCAATACAGGTGGTTGTAGTCGGCGCGCGACGTGGTGACAACTGCGATGGTGCGGGTCACTCTTTAACCCTGGATCCGGCCGCGGTGGAGCCCGTCAGAAGACTGCTGGGCACATATTCCGGCACGGCTGAAGATAAGATACCGATGAGCCCCGGAAGATCGCGAGTCTCAACGGCGAGGGTGAGTTGTGCCATGAGTTCGCTCAGTTCCGGGACCGCAAGACTGTGCGTCTTGACTACTTCCAGAGGGCCGTCGATAACTGCCTCCGACACCTCGGAATCGAAGCGCAGTTCTTCAGAGAATTTGTCGCCCGGCCGAAGCCCGGTAAACAGAATTGGGATTTCGTCGGAGTCCTTACCGGCCGCGCTGATGAGAAACCGGGCCAGGTCCGCAATCAATACTGGTTCGCCCAGATCCGGCAACAGGATTCTGCCCCCGCAGTTGGCGGCACCACAGGCTAGGAGGGCGTCGATGGTTTCCCGCAACGAGAGAAATCGGCGGGTCACCTGCGGATGCGTAACGGTTACCGGCCCATAATGACCAATCTGTTGTAGAAAAATCGGCACCACACTGCCGCTCGATCCGATTACGTTACCCAGCCGCACAACGTTCATCCGGCACGACGAATTGCTCAGGGACACAAAGACCAATTCCGCAATGCGTTTGGAAACCCCCAGGATGCTGTGCGGGTTCACTGCCTTGTCAGTAGAAATCAAGACCAGCTTCCGCACGCTGTGGCGGAGGGCGGCCCGCGCCAGGGTATATGTGCCGATCGCATTATTGCCCACGGCTGCAAATGGGTTTGTCTCCAGCAGCGGAACGTGCTTGAAGGCAGCAGCGTGATAGATGATGTCCGGTCGAGAGCTTCCGAGGATTTCGTCCAGCAAGAGTGCATCGTCGCTACCGCCCAGAACCGTTTCGTGACTCAACTCGGCGAAATCGGTTTCCAACTGGCGGTGAATTTCGACAAGGCTATGCTCGGAAGATTCCAAAAGCACGACACGGCGGGGGTCGGCGGAAGCCACCGCACGAACCAGGGCAGACCCGATACACCCGCCGGCGCCAGTTATGAGAATCGACTTGCCGGCATGTGCGGACGCGAACTGCGAGTCCGCATCCTGGTGGACGGGCGACGGTAGGAAGCGGGCCCAGCCGGATGGGTCGGAATCGGGCATTAGCTTCCAGCGCCGGGTTTTCGGGCGCTCGCCAGCCAGTGGGGAATAGGTGGGGGCAAGGGCTTCACGGCAACCTCGGCGAAGCCGGCTGCCTCCATCCATGTGGTAAGTTCCGCCGATGAAAATACCCAACCGGATGTAGCGGTCAAGGCCATGTTGACCGCGAAAAGCGCCGAGAACTTGGGCGCTGTATGAGTCGCGTCGGTCATCATGTCCATGACGTAGACGAGCCCTCCCGGATTCATCGAGGCATAAGCTTTGTGAAGCAGCTTCTGAATGTTTTCGGCCGATTCCTGGTGTAGCATGCCAAACAACAGGACGGCATCATTTCCGCTGGGAAACGGCGTGGTGTGATAATCGCCCGCGAGAGTCTTGACCCGATCCGACGCCTCTTGTTGTTCGATCAATTGCTGGGCAATCTTGATTACTGGCGGCAGGTCGAGAACGGTGGCTTCGAGGCCCGCATAGGCGCGGGACAACAGAACCGAAAATGTACCCGGACCACCGCCGACGTCGAGCAGCTGCTTGCAACCTGCTAGTGTGAGCTCCGCCAGAACCGGATAGGCTGTCGCCATCGCTTTGCCGTGCATGGATAGAACAAAGTTTCGGGTTCGCGCCTCATCATCGCCCAGGTGCAACTTAGGAGACTCCACGGGCGCGCCGGTTTTGCCGAAATTGGTCAAACGGCCCCAAGCCGGATAAACGTCCCGCATGTAGATCAGCGCGGTGGACAAATCGGCCTTTCCACCGGGCACCAGGAACAAACCGCTGTCAGGCGTATTGCGGAACCGGTCTCCTCCCTTCTCCAGTAAGCCGACCGCTACGCAGCCATTCAGAATCAAGGCAGCCGCGCGAGAGTCAAGGCTCAAGTGACTCGCCACCTCTTCGGCCGTCGCATCGCCCAGCTTGGCCAGCGCCTGGAAGACGCCCAGGTCGGACGCGGCGAATAGCAGCGCCGATTCCTGGAACAGGCTGGCCATGTCGGTAATACGGGTTGCGTCTGGTTTCATGGGAATCTAGAGGGTCTTCAAAAAGGCAATCAATGCCGCGCGGTCTTCGATCTTCAACCCGAGCCCGAAGGGATGGCCGTTGACAGCATGGGCTGGAGTCTTGGAACTCCAGTTGGACGAGCGGAAGTCGGACTTCAGGCGCCCGGGATTAAACAACTCCTCCAATGTTCCGATGGAGCCATCATGCAGAAAGCAGGCCTCCAGCCAGATCATGCGCAGCGAAGGCACGCGGTACAGGCCAGTCCCTTTGCGTGTTTTTAAGGCCAGATTGGGATCCGTCTTCACTGAGAGTGGCACGATATCCGCCGCTTTGAGTAACTGGGGTGGCGGTTCGAAGCCATCGGCAAGAGTGAGGCGATTGTTCGTGTATAGGGGAGGCGTGTGACACTGCTGACAATTGGACGTACGAAAAACTTCAGCCCCTCTCCCGGAGCGTGCGTCGACCGGGTTCGGATTCGGCGGAGGCATAAGTGAATATAGATAGGTGGCAAGGGCATAAAGAAGCGCATCCGGAGTGCGCTTGACCCCACCTGCCAAGCCCATGTTTTCCAGCTTCAGGGTCGCATTGGGACCGTCGCCAAAGTGAGTCAAGGCGTCGCTGACGTCCGCGATCATTTCGGAGTAGCGCATCAGATCTTGTATGTTCCGATGGCGCGAGGTGCCGGTTCGGTCGAAGTAGCGCATGTCCCGGATGCCGATCAGGTTGGCGATCTTGACCGGATACAGGAGGCTGGTGTTGGTGCGCGCGTGGACGCCCAGAGGATTCTGTTCGTACAGCCGGGCAATCTCCTCAGCGGGTAAGTCAGCAACCCCAAGGTTGGGATCGTCCTTGAGATAGGGGACGCGATAGTCCTCGCGCATGTGTTTGCGGCGGCGGTCCTCCAGCAGTTCAGGACTCATGCCCGCATAGCGTCGAGTCAAATCTCCCATCAGCGGACCAAATGGCGTGTACGTATTGGCCGGCCCTTCGATGACGTTCCCATCGGGCTGGACGCGAACGTGGCACATGGCACAGGTGTCGGTGCCTAGTTCCACCTTGCCCTTTGCGCGGACCACGTAGCGGAGGCCGAGCAGCACGCCGTCGCGGGTTGTCTGCAGGCGGTAGGCTGCCAACACACGCGGGTCCCGAATCAACTGAAGGTTGTCCTCGCTGCCGGTAAAGCGGGGCAGCTCACGGCCGTAGAAGACCTCCCGCCCGGCGGCGATCCAGTCGGCTTCGGTCTTCAGCTTACCTACGTCAACCAGGGGCTGCGGCTCCTGCTGGTTGAGCCACTCCAGGTAACCCTTGGGCTCTTTGTCAGGAGTGTAAACCGGATAAGTTTTGACGTTGACCTCGGGGAGGGAGTAATACTCACGTTCGGAAATCAGTCTCGGCGGCGCACCTAAGCCAGCCAACGGAAGACGGAAGCCAGCAGTGTCGCGATCGTCCCAAACCCTCGGGATGTTGCTGGTTTGGGCGGGACAAAGCAACGCAACCGACGCCAGGAGACCTACATGGCATAGCGCCCTGCCTGGCGCTAGCGGCAACAGCCGGATTCGATTTGCGAGATGCCTCGTTCCAGGTGTAACCATGACTAAGAGTGTAAACTGATCGATGCAGCGCTTGGCTCAGTCAGTATATACAAACCTGCCTTTCCTTGCATACAACCCCAATACTCCTAATTCTATGTCGGATGTGGACGCCGTTTTGATCCTTTCGCAGGAGTAGCGGTGGCCGCTCGAACTATGGGAGAATTGCGATTGGCCGCAATCAAGCGACCACGCTTCGCACAAAGGAATTGGGCTCTGGTGGAACGCTTCGCCTCGGTTGCCGCTTGCAAGATTGCGAGCCATGGAGTTCTCTCACGTCATGGTTAGCCGGAAGTCACAACCGGGCCGAAATCGAATTGGGGCGCTCCCGCTGGCCTTTCTCCTGACGTTGGTCTTCATTGGTTTTTCCTTTCTTCCGCCAGTGAGCGAAAACCCCTCCCTGGCCCACGCCTTTTGGGAAGCGGGCGCTGTCCTGCTGGTCTTCCTGTACCTCCTGCGACGCGCCGTCGCCCGCCAAGGCCGGACGCTGACTTATCGGTTTCTCCCGGTAAAAGTGCATTACGTGCAGATGGCGATGCACTCGTGCATCTACGCTTATTGGGGCTGGTATTGGCGAGAGGTATACCACCACATTCCGCTGATCGTGGCGCAGATTGTGTTTGTGTACGTCCTGGATATGCTGGTCTGCTGGTCGCGGCGCGACCAATGGATTCTGGGCTTCGGGCCGTTTCCGATCGTCTTAAGCACCAATCTGTTCTTATGGTTCAGGGACGATTGGTTCTTCCTGCAGTTCTTGATGATTGCGACCGGAGTGCTTTGCAAGGAGTTCATCAAATGGCGGCGCGAGGGCGAGGATCGAGAGGTCCATATTTTCAACCCATCGGCCATTGCCCTGTTCATTTTTTCGATCGGCCTTCTGATCACCCAGAGCACGCCGATTACGTGGGGACAGGAGATTGCGACCACTCTGCACCGCCCGCCGCAGATCTATCTCGAGATTTTCCTGATCGGCCTGGTAGTTCAGAGTCTGTTCTCGGTTACGCTGGTAACGCTCGCCGCGGCAGGCGCTCTGTATGTGTTGAATCTGGCCTTCACCAGCTCGATCGGCACTTACCACTTTATCGATTCCAATATTCCGATCTCGGTGTTTCTAGGACTGCATCTGCTGGTGACCGACCCGGCCACATCGCCGCGAACGACTTGGGGCAAGGTCATTTTCGGCGGGCTTTATGGGGCCGGAGTATTCGCGCTCTACGGGTTCCTGGGCTGGATCGATGCGCCCCGGTTCTACGACAAACTGCTCTGCGTACCGATACTCAATCTGGGCGTTCAGGCATTCGACCGGGCTGGCCGTGTCCTGTCGAAACGCCTCGATTTTCTGAACTTCGCTCCTGCATGGAGCCCGCGGAAGCTTAATTTCGCCCACATGGGGATTTGGATTGCCCTGTTCGGCTTCATGGCGGCCACTGGATTCGTAGGTCACAGCCACCCCGGCCAGAGCAATGCATTCTGGAGTAAGGCCTGCCAGGAAGGAAAATGGAACGCCTGCGGGACTCTGGTGCACAATCTCAAGATCACTTGTGGTCTGAACTCGGCAGGCGACTGCCTGGCGCTGGGGCTGCTTCTGGACGAAGGGCGTTTCGTGGCGAAAGATCCCGCAGAGGCGGGGAAGAGCTTGGGACGAGCATGCGATCTCGGCCAGTCTCAGGGTTGCCAAACCTTGGTTCAGTTCGTGCTGAGAGACGGGGGTGAAGTACTGCGGCACTCCTGCGATCACGCTGACGGCCCGAGTTGTTTCATCCTGGGCTCCTTGTATCACAACGGTAGCGGCATTCCAAAGGACGACACTCGCGCCATCGCCTTCTTTCGCAAGTCGTGCGCCGACGGTTGGTGGCGCGGTTGTGGCCGGCTGGGCGAAAGCTACATCTGGGGCGAAGGGACGTCCGTCGATACCGATAAGGCACTGGAGAACTTTGAGAAAGCGTGCCGGGGGCGTCACGCGCCCAGCTGCTTCAACGTCGCCCTTATTTACCACCGCGGCGTGGGGGGGGTTAAGGACGAATCTTTGGCTGAGCAGAGACTTGAGCAGGCCTGTGAGTTTGGCCTTCCGTCCGCCTGCAAGGCGGGAGAGACCCCTGCCGTGAGCGATGCGTCTGCGGTGGACCGCGGCGGAGGCTAGTAAGGGCAGCGCCGGCTATCCTACTTAGTGGACGTGCGCCGGATGTGCTGCGGCGTGGAATGAGAACGTCTTGCGGACCACAGGCGTGGGTTTCGCAGCCCCTTCGCGGATCCGGTAACTGCGATCCATCGCTAACCCGTTGAACACTTGCACAGTGCCTGAAGTGGGCCAGCGGACCTCCACCTGCGTCACGGCGCTGGCTTGCCCAAGACCCACGTGGACCCGAAACGGGGAATCCCCGAAGCTCCCTCCGGAAGTCACCTCGCGAAAGATATCGCGCGACCCTGATGCCGTCCGCGCCCGCACGCGAATGCGGGCCCCCAGCGCTGCCCGGTTGCTCTTCACGCCTTCCAGTTCCAAGCTGACCCAATGGTTGCCATGGCCGGGGTTCTCGAAGAGCACACTCTCGTAAGAGTCGCCTTCGTAGTAACCCCCGATCTCTTCAAAGACATCCAGGTCGCCGTCATTATCGAAGTCAGCAAAGGAAACAGCGTGACCCTTCTGTAAATGGCCGAAGCCGCCCGAAGTGGACACGTCCTGAAAAACAACGCCTTCCGCGTTGCGAAACATGCGATGCGGCGCCAGGGCGCGATAATCAGGCGCACCGGTTCCCAGATAACAATCGAGCCAACCGTCGTTGTCCAGATCGCCATAGTTTGAGCCCATCACGAGCATGGCGCGGTCCAACTTCATTTTCTTGGTGACGTCGGTAAACGTCCCGTCATGGTTGTTGTGATAGAGGCGCGGGTACTCCACCTGGTTGGGCTTGTGCAGATAGAAAGCCGCGATCTCACCTGGCTGGGGCGCTTTGAAGGGAGCTACGAAAAGGTCGAGCCACCCGTCGTTGTCGTAGTCCCAAAACCAGGTCGCGAAGCTAAAAATCGGTTCGGCCACGCCGGCTTCCTTGGTCGTATCGGTAAAGGACCACACGGGAACCTTGCCGCCGGGCGTTCTGGGTTTGCCGTCATTCCGGAACAACAGGTTGGTCTGGCCATTGCGCGAGATGTAAAGATCCGGCCAGCCATCGTTATTGTAATCGCCCCAGGCAACCCCTTTGACCAGACCCAGGTGATCCATACCCATTTGCGGGGCGATATCCGTGAAGGTGCCGTCGCCATTATTGTGATAGAGCGAGGACGGGTGAGAGTCGCCCGGGTACTCTTCGTGTCCCACGAAAAGATCCAGCAATCCGTCGTTATCGTAGTCCGCCCATGCGGCCGTCTGAGTAGGGTGCAGGGCGAGCAAACCTGCCTCCTCGGTCACATCGGCAAACGTCCCATCTCCGTTGTTGCGCAGCAAAGACATCGGATACTGGCCATTTTGCCGGAACCATCCGCCGCGCAGCACCAGAACATCGGGATGTCCGTCGTTGTTATAGTCCGCGTGGATGATGTTTAATCCGCCCGTTTCGCCGAGCAGACCGGCTTCGCGCGTGCGCTCGCTGAACGTTCCATCTCCGTTGTTATGAAAGAAGCGCAACTGGTCCATGGGGCCGGAGGAAGAGACCATCAGATCGATCAGGCCGTCTCCATCGAAATCCTCGGCAATGCTTCCCCCGGAGTGCGCCTTGATGTCCAGGCCTACGCCGGGAGCAATATCCCGAAATCGTTTGATATCGTAATCCGACGCGAAGGTCTCGGCCGGAATCAGCCACTCCGGCGGCACGGCCTGCGGGTGTTTTCCCAAGGCCATATAAGCAATATTCAGGAGCCAGCGGGCATTGAGATCGGCCGGGTGGTCACGTAAAAGCGCCGTGAATTCCCGGATAGCCCCCTCGGCCCCCCGTGGTGTGGTGTGGATTCCGCCGCCCTGGATCGGGAACAAACAAGAATCGGCATTATGGTTGTGGATACAATTCTCCTGCTCGCCGATCCGAAGATAGGTGAGCCCCATAAAGTCGTGCAGCCGCTGATCGAGCGAAGGTGAAAGGGCATCCTGTTTTACGGCCAGCGCCCGCGCCTTCTCAACCTCCTGGAGCGCCTGCTCGCTTTCGCCCAGTTCCAGCAGTTGCCCTGCGAGCTCCATTCGGGCGTAGAGTTCCCGAGGGCTGTTTTGGTTTTGTTGCAGCCAGTTCCGCGCATAGTCAATGCGCTCGCGATTCTTGAAAGGGTCGCTCTTCCACTCCTGGGCGTGCCAGATTTGAGCGAGCCGCTCCGCCATTCTTTTGGTGCCCGGATACTGGTAGGGGGCGTCGGCGCGCGAAATCAACAAGGCAGACCCCAGCGCCGCTAGAACGATTACCCCACCGGCGTTGCAGATCCGTCTCATTGGCGAATCACCAGGCGCTATTTTTGGGGCGCCGGCGCCGGAGCGATCTTAAGCGGAGCAGGTTTGAACGTCCAGTTTCCGCCCTGATCGATGGGCAACCGCATCTTCGGATATTCCAAACTCGCGGACGAAGTCACAAAGGTCATCTTCACGTTGAGCGGAGTTGCGGGTGAGGGCGCCACGAAGGCTTCCGCCATGAGGCGTAGAAATTGACCCGCGGTCAGATGTAAACCTTGGATGTCAATCCATGTCGGGGGCATGTTACCCGGTATCGGTTTCCACGTGGCGTCGTGGAAGCGGCCGGCCAGTTGGGCAGCCATATCGGCCACTGCGGATCCTGTGACGGTGCCTAGCGCCGGCCCATGCACCCCCGGCATCGTCAGGAGTCCATACGCCTGCCGTATGGAAACCTCTTTCGGCAGTTTCCCCGTCCGGTGCTGCTCCGCTAAAACGTCGCAAAGCACCTGGAACGTCTCGGCCAGGGACAGGTATTGGTTGTCGCTCACGGTCAAGTAATCCGGCAGATAAGTATCGGTGCCCCATTTTTTCAACGTTTCCGCAACGGCCTTCTGTAACTCCGCAACCGAAAGGCTCCTGCCCAAATCCGAAGGCGACATGTTCATCAGATCCGAGCTCGACACAAACCGGCTCCCGAGGTTGGCCGGCACGAACCCTTTGGCAAAGTATTTCATGAGGTCGTCCTGCAGCGCCAAGGCGTCCATCTTTGCGCCATCATCCGCAAACGCTTCAGGCGGTAGCTTGGCATGGTCTGGATGATCGTAGGCCACTTTAAGGGGCGGGTACAGCGTGCCTTTGTTGTAGAAGTCGCTCAAGTAGATCCGCTGATCGCTCACTTCGACTTGGAGGATGTGTACGTGCTTCCGATCCGCTTTCTCGGCCATCTTCCGCAGCTCCTCAGGACCTTTCTGGGCCGGCAGAAGCAACACGTCATCACTAAACTCGGACAAATGGAGGAATCCATTCATCCAGTGCATCTCGGGCGCTGAGTTAGGAACCGGACTCATGAATCTACCGATCCCCTTCACTGAGGGTTTATAACCGTGAACTGTTGTAACCGGCGTCTCCGGCAAGCCCCACATAATGGCATGCGTGTTCATGGGCCGCAGATAGTGAAGATACTCCGCATCGTCCCCCAGCTCATCGGTCAAACCGCGAATGCATAGCGCTTTGCCGAAGACTTCCTGCATGGCCTTCAGACCACCGGCCTTTCCCTTTTGGGCCGCTCCGGTCGCGGGGTCGCGGGCTTCGTTCAAAACACGGTCCGCGGCGTTGGCTCGCGCCATCCAGCGCTCTTCAGGAGTTTTGGCATTGGCGAACTCCGGAAGGGGACGGGACGAATAGGTGGGCTCGTCGCTGCCGTCGTAGCCAACTTCCACCACGCCCCGCCGGGAGGCATCCAAAACCAGATCTTTGATGCCCGTTTTCGCGTTTCTTTCCGCGAGCGCCTGGCTCAAAGCGCCCGAAAACAGCATAGTCACCGAGGCTCGCGCCTGCGGATACTCTTTCCGGTACTTCTCAACCAGGGAAATCGTGTCGCGGATGCGCCCCTCGGTCAGCTCGATATTTACGAAATCACTATAGCGGCCGAACAAATATACGAAAAATGGCTGCTGCTCCTGTGCACATAGGCCCAGCACGCCCAAAGACAACACTGCCGGTAGAGATATGCTGCGTGGGATTCTCACAACGGTCCTAGCCTCCCTGGAGTTGTATAACTGCGTAAATCGTAAGTCGAGACTGGCAAGCAAAACCAAAAAAAGCCGGGCCCCGTAGCGCCCGGCTTTTTACATTCTTACTTCAGCAAACAACAGACACTCGAACGCTTACCGCCCCTGGGTCGGAATGGTGATCTGTTTTTCGTTGGATTGACAGATCTCCCCACCCCCGCTATTGTCGGGCTGGAGCACGTAGAAGTAAGTGTGCCCATTGGTTAAACCTGACGTGTCGGAAAAGCCGGGGACGGTGGACGTGCCTAGCGGCGAGTACGGCCCGCCCGAAACCGTTCCGCGCAAAACCGTGTAGTGATCCGCCCCAGTCAGCGGGGTCCAGGTGAGATCGATGCGGGCAGGAGCCCTACCCGAAGGCGTGCCCTTCCCCGTGAGGTCGGTAACGCAAGACGTGAAAACCGTGCGCCTCAACATGATGATCGCAAACCCAGTGCTGAAAGGCCACTGCGAACCCGTGTTGATCTCCTGCGTGTTGTACCAGTAGCCGGCCGGGTTTTGCTGGCTAACGAGCCAGCGCGCGACGCCGTCGGTTGGATCGCCGGCACTCACTTGAGCGCCGTACCAATCCAACGGAGTCACACCAGGAGTCGAGGATTGTAGGAACTTGATCGGCGTCAGAACCCCACCCGGATCATGCAACAGCATGGACTTAGTAAACGAGAACAGTCCATAGAAGTAGGCTTTGATGGCGACATTGCTATTGGTCGGAGCATTGCCGAAATTATCGCGAATGAACGACTCGGCCTTGTCCCACCTGGTATCGCCGCGCCCGTGTCCGTCCATGGCCATTTGCACCATACCGGAGGGCGTAGTCGCGTAGGGCCCCCATACAGGCGAGGGACTGGTATACCCGAATTCGCCAGTCGCCGGGTCCTCGGAGTTGCCCGCCATCAGCCAAACGTTGTTCCATAGAAGCAGGTTCGGGTCAACGGACGCGCCAAACCCGCGTACCGCGGCGATGGTACCGATGGCAGCCCACTGAGAAACTGAGCCATCGCCCACGCCGTCAGGACACCCGTAGCGCCAGCCACCACCCGTGTTGCCGCGAACAACACAATAGGTGTACGCATCCACCATATCCTGGACAATGTCCTTGTATGTGCGACCCGTTATGCCGGCCGGTCCATTGACGGTTGTTGCATTCGGCGTTGAGGAAGCGACGATCGCGTCCATCACCATGCCGTCCTCGTAATTCGGATTACCGCTACTGATTTCTATGGCAAGGTGATTGCCGTTGATATCCGGGTTAATGGGGCACGGCGGTGCAGCGCAGCCGCCGGGAACGGTGTATGTCGTACCGGGGTTGAAAGTGGTCATATTGGCGAACAGCGCCTTCAAGCCCCGAGCAACATCATCCGTGTACGGATCCGCCGCTGGACCGCTCTCCAGGTGAGTGTTCACCTCGAACGCCTGAAGGTTGGTGGCCGTGGTCCCCCAAACGCCTAAACAGGCGAATCCACTGCAACCGCTAAACCAATCGCCCAGGTTGTTGGGGCCCGAAACGTACCGGTGCATCGTGCTGTGCAGATACCAGAGGCCTTCGTCAATGGCAACATTCACGTTGGATTCCAACGCGTCAGCCGCCATGATGATTGGGTAATTGGAGCTGGCGTGGTCGCCGGTGTTGGTGTCGGTAATTTTGAGGACCGCCGTGAATGTCGTGCCGACTGCACCCGCGTAGGTATGCGTGCATTGCACTACATACTGATTCGTCACTGTACCCGTACAGTGCGCGCCACCGTCACCTGGGTCCCAATCGTAGGTGAAGTTTGCCGCTTGTTGGTCTGACGTGCCTTTAAGCGTGATGAGTTTGCCCGCATAAGTAAAGTGCGGGTTCAAGAAGTTCGTCGCGTCCCATGGTACGGTCTTCACAACAGGAACGACAGCTAGCGCCCGCTGCGGGAAAAAGGTCCCCACTACCGCGAGTACCGTAAGGCCCAATACCCATCTTTTCATATCAGGATCCTTCCCTCGGATTGACTGTGTTAAAAGCTCTACGAATGGATTGACAACCGTCGCCGGAACGCGACCAGGAGAACCGCAAGACCAATGCCCAAAAACACAGTAGTGGTCGGCTCGGGTACCCCCGAGACGCCGATCGGTTCCGACACAGCACTACCGCTGATAAACAGATTCAGTGCGGTGGGGTTAGTGCCGTCCACAGGATGGGTGTCTTCGAGGCTGAAGCCGCCCGGATTGGTGTGCGACACGTTCAGCGTGATGACTTCCTGTTGCCCTGCTACGAGAGTGAACGAGAATCCCATCGCCGCGGCGAAATCGCCGTTGCAGGTTGCGCCGGCGCAAGCGCCCCCAAAATTACTCGTCTGGCCTGGCAAATGGTTACTGTTATCAAGCGCATTATTTTGCGTGTGGACGTACGTGTCATTGGGATTCGAGTTAGTAACATCCGAGTCGCCAATCTCGTACGACTGCCCCGCTGCGGGGCTTCCGTTAACGGTGCCAAATTCGTTGAAATATGGCAGGTTCAGTTGGTGATCGAAGAACACATCAAAGAAGGAGCTACCCGGCCCGGGGTTAAAGGTATAGGTCAGCGTGCCAATGCCGGTCGTCTCGTTGAAACCGCCGGTATTGTAGCCGGTGTAATCCGTCTGGGTGGTGCCGTCAACGTTAGTCAGAATCGACTGAAGGCTGGTCGTGTCCGCCAGCATCGGTGAAAGCGAGCCTAGAGTGAGCAGCAAACCAAAAGCAACCGTTGAACGTGTCATGATCCCTCCTGCGGCCTTGGGTAGCTGCCCGGAGCCAGTCGTAGGTCAGCACAATCTGAACCCAAACTACGGACCGGTGCTCCGGCTGCCCTCTTAGCCTCTTGCGACTAAGACAGTTTGACCCAGGACTCTTCCGGCGTCAAGAGCGTACCCTGTCATTTGTTTTGCCAAAAAGTACCAAAATAGAAAAAATAGTACTGCCCATCGATTCGTCGTCACCGTGACGAATGTACGTTGGATTACCCCGGTGACCGGATCACGACTCACTTTGAAGCACTTATGAAAGTCTTTTGTGAAGTACTCCCTGTACTGATACGGGGGTAAACGGCCGACGACGGCGGAGCAGTACCTTTTAGATCGCGCAACACCTTTACGCGGGTATCCTACGGCTAGTGGGCGGGGGCTTCGCGCAGCTCCAGAACCCGATCAGCCGCGATATTTTGAATGATTTCCTCGTGGCCTCCCGGCCAGGTAATACGCAATTCTTTCACGCGCGCCTGCTTCCCCATCCCGAAACGGGCTAACGGTTCGCTTGAGGACGCGTATCCGACACTCGTGGTGACCTGGTTGTACAGCACCGTGCCATCCGCCAGAGTGGCCCGGAGCTCTGCGCCAATGCCGTCGCGATTACTTTTCGTGCCCACCAATCGGATCGCGAGCCAATGGCCCGTCTGCGGCGTTACGTTGCGATAGAGGCGCGCCGGCTCATTCAACGCGCTGACTACGACATCCACCCTGCCGTCGCCATCGAAATCGGCAAAGGCTGCGCCACGGTAGAAGGCAGGACGGTGAAATGCTTCCCCGGCTGCCGCGGAGACATCCTCAAAACGACCGCCAGTGTTCCGAAAAATGCTGCAGGCCAGCGGCGTGGGCACTCCCAGAAGCTTATCGAGAGCTGGAAAATGCGCGTTGGCGAAGAACAAGTCCTTCCATCCGTCATTATCGAAATCGAAGGCCCCCATGCCCCAACCGGTCAGTTGTCGGGTGGCTGCCGCCAAACCTGCCTGCCGGGTGTAATCCTCAAAGAAGTATGGCTTACCCAGATTCCGGAACACCAGGTAGGAGTCGTTTATCATTCCCGTCAGCACGATATCCGGCAAGCCGTCGTTGTTGATGTCCCGGAAATCGGCGCCCATTCCGGCAACGGAGCGGCCGCTTTCGCCGAGCGAAACGCCAGCCTCCAATCCAACTTCCCGGAACTTGCCATCGCCCTGGTTCTCAAACAGAAAATTGCGGACCGAATCGTTGGCCACAAAGACATCCATTCGGCCATCGCGATTATAATCACCGAAAACCACGCCCATTCCCTTCCCGATGGAGCGGGCGATGCCGGAGCTTTGAGAAATATCGCTAAACGTGCCGTCGTGATTATTGCGAAAGAGCTGGTTCGGCCGGCCGGGATAGGCGTCCGGATGACAATAGAAACGGGCCGTCGCCAAGCCGCAGGAGGGCTCGCGTTTCGGATCCCACCCCACGTAATTGGACACGAAGAGGTCGAGCCATCCGTCGTTGTCGGCGTCGAACCAGCCCGCCGAGACGGACCACATTTTGCCATAGGTAGGATCGACGCCTTCCAGGCCCGCCTCGCGGGTAACATTTTTAAAAGTCCCGTTGCCGAGATTGTGGTAGAGGATGTTGCGATCCACTCCCGCCACGAAAATGTCAGGGAAACCGTCGTTGTCGTAATCCGCGATGGCGACCGCCATCGAGTAGCCGCTCCCGGCTACCCCGGCACGCTCGGTGACATCGACGAAGTGGCCTTTACAATCATTCTGAAACAACCGGTTGTGGAACTCCGGTTTGCTTTTGTCGAGCGACGGAGATGCGGCCCCGTTGGTGAAGAAAATGTCCATGCACCCGTCACGATTGAAGTCGATGGCTCCCACCCCGCCAGGCATCAGCTCAATCTGATGAAATCCTCCAGTGGCGCCATTGTTCAGTTTGAACTGCAGGCCGGATTTTTGGGCGACATCCTCGAAACGGATTTGGGCGGTCAAGGCAAACGAGCTGAGCAGAAGCGCAACGACAGCCCGCATCAACGCACTCTCTCGGTCAGCCGGTCGTTATACTCACGGAGCCAATCGGCCTGACGCTGCGCGTCCTCCATGCGGTTTTGCCTGCGGTAGATCTGCACCAGAAGATTTCTCCCGAACGGCAAGCCGGGGGCTGACGCGACGCTTTGCTCGGCTTCTTTGGCGGCATCTGCGAGACGCCCCGATTGAAGCAGAAGGCGGGCTTTCCAAAAGTGCGCCATGGGATCCTGGGGACGCTCGTGCAGAACCTTGTCCAAATAGGGCATGGCCTCGTCGAGGCGGCCCGCCACATCCAGCACTTCCACGTACGTCAGCGCCACATCCAGATCCCAATCCGCCGGTGGTTTCTCCAGGATTCGCCGGCACGCCACCTCGGCTTCGGCCGTACGGCCCACTTTCGCTAGAGATACGGCGTACATGTTCTCCGCCGTGGACTGGCCGGGTCGGAGCGCCAGGGACTGGCCGAGCAACTGCAGCGACCTTTGATAATACCCTCCGCGATACATCACCTCGCCCAGCAGATACAGAGCCTCCGCGTCCTTGGGACTCTTCTCCGTCATGGGCTCCAGCAAGGCGACTGCCGCCGGCATGTTTCCGGCCGCTATATACGAGGATGCGAGCGTCAGCGCGAGGTCGGGGTCGCCCGGTTTTAACTGCAGTGCCCTACCAAGAGCGGGGATGGCATCGGGGTTGTGCAACTGGAGCAGGCTCTTACCCAGCCCGGCCCAGGCATCGGCAGACGCGGGTTCTCTCCTGACAAAGTCTCGATAAGCCGCAGCCGCCTCCGCGTACTTGCCCTCTTGATACAGGCGGACGGCGTCGATGCTCGCTGCTTGCATCAGAAGCACTATGAGCGAGGCGACCATGATGCAAGGGTACCAGAGTAAGTCGCCCGATAACTCATCCAGTAAGAGGAAGCAGCCTAATATGAATCTATTAGCGGGCTTCGGCACCCCCTTGTGGCATAATCTTCCGTAGGCTGGGGTGCCGATGATCTGGCTCTTACTGCTGGCGGCGTTGAATGCGGCCTACCTTGCCGCTCTGCCGTCGCCAACGGTCTTCTACATTGCTAACGAAGTTTTGCACCTGGCGCTGGGCGCAGCGGTCGTCGTCTGGCTAGGCGTCGAATGGCGGCGCAGGCCAGCAGTGGCGCCACTAATCATCGGCGGGCTTTTAGGTCTGTACCTGGTCTTCGCGGGCGCTACACGAGACCACCGGTGGGCGCTGTGGTCCCATATCGCACTGGCAGTGATCGGGCTGGTGATACTGCTGCCGCGGTGGCGGCCTGCTCTGGCAGTGTTAACGGTGGCCGCGGCCACGTTGCGCTTCACAGTACCCGCGGATCGCATTCATAACCCGAAAGTGGTTCCACTTTCCATGTCTGAGGAAGGAAGCGGCCCTCAATCGCCGTTTTGGCCCTCGTCGTCCCGTACCAATACCGGCGGTCTGATCCCTTCGGACTTCTTCATGGATTCACAGCGCTGCGGCGAATGCCACAAGGACATCTATGCCCAGTGGAAGAGTTCGATGCACCACTTCGCATCCTTTAATAACAAGTTTTATCGCCGCACCATTGAGCACATGCAGGAATTGAGTGGCACGCAGGGCAGCAAGTGGTGCGCCGGTTGCCACGATCACGCCGTGTTCTTCAACGGCCGCTTCGATAAGCCGATCAAGGAGCAGGTGGAAACTCCCGAAGCGCAGAATGGCCTTGGCTGCGTTTCCTGCCACTCGATTGTTCACGTGGGCAGTTCCATGGGCAACGGCGATTTCACCATTCAGTACCCGCCCTTGCACCGCATCGCTTCCAGCAACAACCCCTGGATTCACAAGCTCGACAGCTTTCTTACGTATTTGAATCCGGAGCCGCACCGCCTGACCTTTATGAAGGCGTTCATGCGCCAGGATTCGGCGGAGTTCTGCGCCGCCTGCCACAAGGTTCATCTGGATCAGCCGGTGAACCATTACCGCTGGTTTCGAGGTTTCAACGAATATGACAACTGGCAGGCCAGCGGCGTCTCCGGACAGGGAGCGCGCTCGTTTTACTACCCGGACAAATCCTCTACCTGCGCCGACTGTCACATGCCCCAGGTGCCCTCACACGATCCGGGAAACCGCGATGGCATGATTCACTCTCATCGCTTTCCCGCGGCCAACACCGCCATACCGTTCGTGGGGCATGACGAGGAACAATTGAATGTCACGGAAAAGTTTCTCAAGTCGGGGTTCATCACCGTGGACCTGTTTGCAGCCTCTCCCGTGGAAGAGTCGAAAGGGCAGGTGGAAATGCGCCGCACGGCCGGCGATGCGCCCGCGCTGAACTCCACGTTTGCTGTGGGTGAAGAGGCGGAGCAGAGCGGACCGGTGCTGATTCGCGAAGTGGAAAAGCTGGCCGCGCCCCTCGATGCCCCCGGCGTTCGCTTTCAACCCGGCGCCGCTGTGCGCGTGGATGCAGTAGTCCGCACCCGCAAAATCGGCCACTTCTTTCCCGCCGGGACGGTGGATGGCTACGACGTGTGGCTCGAATTCAAGGCCGTGGATGCACGCGGACGTGTTCTCGCCTGGAGCGGCAGCGTGGAAGACAACGGCCGCGGTCCCGTGGATAAGGGCGCGCACTTCTACCGATCGTTCCAACTCGATGGCGACGGTAATCCCATTAATAAGCGCAATGCATGGCAGACGCGCAGCGTACTGTATGTCCGGCTCATTCCGCCGGGGGCGGCGGATACCGTGCATTTCCGCATGGCGGTGCCGCGCGATGCCGTCGGCCCCGTCACGCTGGAAGCGAAGTTGAACTATCGCAAGTTCGCCAACTACTACACGAAATTTGCGTTTGCCGGAGTGGCCAAGCCCGGGCAGGCGAGCGTGGATGCCGACAGCCGTGAGTACACGTTCGATTCCGCCCCCGTCCCCGTGCTGCCAATTGTTACGCTGGCCAGTGCCACGGCCAAGGTCGAACTCGGGCAGCCGAACTGGACGCCGGCAATCCGCAAGCAGGATCGCGAGCGCTGGAACGATTGGGGCATCGGCTTGCTGCTGCAGGGCGATCTCAAAGCGGCGGAGTACGCTTTCCGGCGAGTGACGGAAGCGGAACCCGGGTACGCCGACGGCTGGCTGAATATAGCGCGCGCCTTAATTCAGGAGGGCGAGACGGAAGCGGCCCGGCCATTCGCCGAAAAGGCGCTGGCGCTAAAACCGGGCCTCGCACGCGGAGAATTCTTTCTGGCCATGGTTCAAAAGGCTGCCGGCGACTACGACGGCGCTCTCACCAACCTGAACGCCACGGTGAAGCAGTATCCGCGGGACCGCGTAGCGCAAAATCAAATTGGAAGAATCCTGTTCTTGCAGCGTCACTATGCGCAGGCGGCGGACGCGTTCGCAAAAGTGCTCGACGTGGATCCGGAAGACGTGCAGGCGCATTACAACCTGATGCTTTGCTACAAAGGCTTGGGCCAGACTGCCAACGCAGAGCGCGAGCAGAAGCTGTTCTTGCGATTCAAGGCGGACGAGTCATCGCAATCCTTGACCGCCAAGCCGCGGTTACTCAGTCCCGAGGATAACAATGAGAGGCAGCCAATTCACGATCACGTTTCTGACCCTGTCGTTCGCGGCGTCAGTGATGTCTCAGCGGCCGGCCGATGAAGCCGTGCGCTTCACTGACGTTACCGCCGCCGCCGGCATTCACTTTCTGCATAACGCCGGCAAGACGGGTAAGAAATGGCTGCCTGAGACGCTGGGTTCCGGCGGCGCCTTCTTCGATGCCGATGGAGACGGCTGGCTCGACATCCTGCTGATCAACGGGACGGACTGGACTCCGCGGGGCCGGCACACCGTAGCGGCGCTGTACCGCAACAATCACGACGGGACCTTCACCGATATTACGCGAGGAAGCGGGCTGGATATCGAAATCCATGGCATGGGCGTAGCGATCGGCGATTACGACAACGACGGCCGCGACGATGTGTACGTCACCGCCCTCGGCGGCGATCACTTGTTTCACAACGAAGGGGGCGGCCACTTTCGCGATGTGACTCGCGAAGCCGGCATCCAAAACGCGAACTTTAGCTCGAGTGCCGCCTGGCTGGATTACGATCACGACGGAAAGCTGGATCTGTTTGTTGCGAACTACGTTCTATGGACGGCGCAAAACGATCTTTGGTGCTCGCTCGACGGCGCGACCAAATCCTATTGCACGCCGGAATCCTATAAAGGCACCTCGTCGAAGCTGTATCACAACCTGGGAGGCGGTAAGTTCGAAGACGCAACGGAAAAGGCCGGGCTACTGGACGCGACCAGTAAGTCGCTCGGCGTAGTCGTGTTTGACTATAACAATGATGGCTGGCCCGACCTGTTCGTTGCCAATGACACGCAACCGAATAAGTTGTACCGCAATTTGCAGAACGGGCGGTTTCGCGAGGAGGGTGTGGCCGCCGGTATAGCCTTCGGCGAGGACGGCATGGCGCGCGGCGCCATGGGGGGCGATGCAGCGGATTACGATCGCAGCGGCAAGGCGCACTTGATTGTCGGCAATTTCTCCAACCAGATGCTGGGCTTGTATCATAACGAGGGTAACGGCCTGTTTGTGGATGAGGCGCCGCGCTCATCTGTGGGACGCGCCAGCCTGTTGACTCTGACCTTTGGCGTGGTTTTCCTTGACTATGACCTGGACGGACGCCCCGATATTCTGGCGGCGAACGGGCATATCGAGGAGGAGATCGGGCGCGTGCAACCGAAAATCCAGTATCAGGAATTGCCGCTGTTATTGCGCAATCTCGGTGGCGGTAAGTTCGAACCCCAACCGGCATTCACCCACGCCATGGTAGGCCGTGGCCTGGCGTATGGCGACTTCGATCATGACGGCGACCTCGACGTCCTGTTCACTTCCAATGGCGGTCCCGCTTATCTGTACCGCAATGACGGCGGCAATCGCAATCACTGGTTGCAGTTGAAACTTGTGGGAACGAAGAGCAACCGCAGCGCAATCGGGGCTGTAGCACGGGTGTCGAGCGCAGGTGGAACGCAGTGGCAGACAGTGCATAGCGGCTCCAGCTATTGTTCGGCCAGCGACCTGGCGCTGACCTTCGGGTTGGGGAAGGACGCATCGGCGGCGGCCATTGACATTGAGTGGCCCAGCGGTCAGCACCAGAAGCTAATCAACGTTGCTTCAGGACAGCACCTGGTTGTAAAAGAGCCTTGACTCAACCTGGCAGGGCACGGCCCTGCTTCACTGACACGTGCATTCCGATCGATCACCTACGGGACTGCTGCTAATAGGGCTCGCCGTAACTCTGCTTTCCGTGGCCTTGTATTCCGGCTACACAATCAGTCAACTGAACAGCCTGCGCCGCCTGCAAATAGAAACAATCGACCGCAACCGCGCGGATTCCCTTCTACTCTTGCGAATCCAGAACGACCTGAATTCCTTAGCGCTGACGATGCGCGATATGCTGGACTCCACCGAACCCTATCCGCTCAGTGCCTGGCGCGGTCAGTTCCAGCGAATCCGAGGCGATCTGGAAGACGCCTTGAGTCGGGAGACGCATTTCTCTCCAGCCAACCGTACTGCCGATCAGCAAGCCTATCTGGCTAGCTCGTTTTCCCAGTTCTGGGATGGCGTTAACCGCGTTTTCCAGCTTGCTGAGACCAGCCAGGAAAAGGAGGCCCGAGCGCAGATCCAGTTGTCACTCCAGGCACGCCAGGCAACCTTGGGGAACGCCGTGGCGCGGCTGTTGGTCCAGAATAATGAACGCGAGATGCAGGTATCCGGAGAGACGGCCGGAATTTACGCCCGCGTCGAACAGAACGTCTACATCTTTCTCGGCGCCATGATGGTGGTCCTCGTCTCGACCGGGCTGTACCTGATCTATTTCAATCGGACGATGTTCCAGCAAGTGACCACACTGGCAGGCCAGCGAAGCGAACTCGCCAAGCAGTTGATCTCCATACAGGAAAACACATTTCGCCACATCTCACGGGAATTGCATGATGAATTTGGGCAGATCCTGACAGCCATCGGCGCCATGTTGCAGCGTGTCTACCGGCGAGCGGCCGCAGTCGAGGCGCCGTTGCGAGGCGACCTCGAAGAGGTGCGCGAGATTGTCCAATCCACGCTCGAGAAAGTTCGCGCGCTTTCTCAAGCGCTCCATCCCGTAATCCTGGATGAAGTCGGTTTGGAGGCCGCCCTGAAAGCGCATGTGTCTGCGTTCCAAAAGCAGACCAACATCGAAATTCAGTATCAGATTGACGGCGCCAGCCGGGTTGTGGACAGCCGGGTGGCCATTCATCTATACCGGGTATTGCAGGAAGCCCTAAACAATGTCGCCCGCCATTCGAAGTCAACTCACGCCGAGGTACGGCTTCGCTATCTGGCGGATTCCACCGTCCTCGAAGTAGAGGATGATGGAGAGGGATTCGATGCTTCCGGCCGGGTGAGCGGCATGGGGTTCACGTCGATGCGAGAGCGTGCGGGGTTGATTAACGGCAAACTCGAACTGGTGCGGGCGCGCACAGGAGGGGCTCTGGTCCGTCTCGCAGTGCCTCTTGGCGCGGAGGATGCCGATGGCGAAAAATAGGATTTCGGTTCTTTTGGTGGACGATCACAGCCTGGTACGGCAAGGTTTTCGCCGGATGCTGGAGGACGATGCGGAGATCGAAGTGGTGGGCGAGGCTATGGACGGCCACGAGGCGATCGAACGCGCCCTGGCGCTGCGCCCGGATGTAGTGGTCATGGATTTCGCTCTGGCAAGCATGAACGGCGCCATGGCTACGGCACAGATCGTGAAGTCGCTGCCGGAAACTGCCGTACTGGTTCTCAGCATGCACTCCGAGCCGAATTACGTGCGCACTTGTCTGGAGGCCGGCGCTCGCGGCTATTTACTCAAGAACGCCATGGATCTGGAATTGGTGCAAGCAGTCAAGGACGTGGCGGCCGGAGTCAAGGTGATGGATCCACGCCTCGGAACAGTTTCGGACTCGCCCGCCGAGGGGCGGACGACGTTAACCGCACGGGAACTGGAGGTTCTACAGCTCATTGTCTACGGCAAGTCCAACCGGGAGATTGCCGCGCTTCTGGGCCTCAGCGTGAACACAGTAGCGGTCCACCGCGCGAACTTGATGCAAACCCTCGGCATTCATAACACAGCCGAACTGGTGGTCTACGCAATCCGGAACGGCCTGGCGAGTATCTCGTGACGCGCCGAACCCTTTTGACAGGCGTTACCGGGATGGCTGCCGCGGCTGCGGATACCGGCCCCGGATTCCGCTTCTCCAATGTCACGTTAGCCGCTGGACTCGGCTTTCAGCACAATGCAGGAGCTTTCGGCGCAAAATATTTGCCTGAGACGATGGGGCCCGGTTGCGCGTTTCTTGACTACGACCGCGACGGTTGGCTCGATATTTTGTTGATCAACGGAATGGATTGGCCGGGCCACAAAAAACGGCGCAGCACGATGCACCTATACCGGAACAATCGGAATGGAACTTTTACGGATGTCACCGAGCGAGCCGGACTTGCGGTGGAACTTTACGGCATGGGGGTTGCCGTCGCCGACTACGATAACGACGGCTACCCGGACATCCTGGTCACAGCGGTGGGGCAAAACCGTCTGTTCCGCAATACCGGAAAAGGGTCCTTCGTCGATGTAACGGAAAAGGCCGGTTTGGGCGGCCGCAACTCATTCAGCACGTCGGCTCTTTGGTTCGATTTCGATCGCGACGGACACCTGGATTTGTTTGTGTGCAATTACGTCAAGTGGTCGCCCGAGCACGATGTCTTCTGCAGTGTGGATGGTAAGCGCAAGTCATATTGCACACCCGAAGCATATCGAGGATCCACCTGCTGGCTCTTCCGGAATCGCGGCGACGGCACCTTCGAGGATGTTACCGCCAAAAGCAGCATCTTCGACACCACTTCGAAATCGCTGGGAGTGGCACTGCTCGATTACGACCGCGACGGATGGCCGGATATCCTGGTGGCCAATGACACGCAGCCCAATAAGCTCTACCGAAATTTGCGGAACGGCACCTTTGAAGACGTAGGGGTCATGGCGGGCATCGCCTTCAGCGAAGATGGTAAGGCCCGCGCCGGTATGGGAATCGACGTCGGCGATTTCGAAAATTCGGGATCGTTTGGAATCGTGATTACCAATTTTGACAACGAAATGATCGCCCTCTATCAGCCAACCGGTGCGGGGACCTATTCTGATGTGGCCCTGAAGACCGGTGTCGGACAAGCCTCCCGCAACAGTTTGGGTTTCGGCTGTCTTTTCCTGGATGCTGACCTGGATGGCCGGCTGGACCTTTTGGCGGTGAATGGCCATATCGATGAGACGGTCCGCAATCTGCCGCGCAACGTGGGATATGCGCAGCCGCCCCAGCTTTTTCTCAACCAAGGCCCTGGCCGGTTCCGGGATCGAGCCCGGGAGGTGGGCGCCGATTTCGCAACTCCGAAAGTGGCCCGCGGCGTCGCTTACGGAGATTTTGATCGCGATGGCGATTTGGATCTTCTGATCGCGACGAATCAAGGGCCGGCACTGCTTTATCGTAATGACGTAACAAATGGAAACCGCGCTCTGCGTATCCGGTTGACGGGGACCAAATCGAACCGTGACGGCATCGGCGCGGTAGTCCGGGTGACAACTTCCGGAGTGACCCAATCCCGCATGGTGAAGACGGGAGGCGGGTACCTTTCGCAATCGGAAATGACATTGACCTTCGGGCTGGGCAAGCGCGACGCAGTGGACCGCGTGTTGGTGGAATGGCCAAGCGGCCGCATGGAAGATTATAAGAACCTGAAAGCCGGCGAGTACGAATGCGTTGAGGAAAAGGGCGTGCTTCCGATAGCAAGGTAGCCAGAACCGCTCCCTATGGTCGCGGCTCAGTAAGACGCTGTCAGATTACTGAGCCGCGACCAAAGGAAGCGGTTAGTTCTACGACAATGGAGGACTCGATCGTGAAACCCATGTTTCTTCCGGGAGTGGAAAACAATCCACAGCCGGGGCCTTACAAGGACGCTCTGCAGGGCATGCGGTCAGCCGGCAAGGAATACCCGCAAATCTGGCATCTCTTCGCGTTTCTGCCACGGGCCACGGAGCACCTCGCGAAATTCACTCAAGAGATCATGCGCGAACCGGCGCCGCTCTCTCCCGGCATCCGCGAATTGATCGCAGCCTACACATCGTACCGGAACGATTGCCCGTTTTGACTGGAGTCGCATGCCGCGGTCGCGGCAGAATTGCTGGGCAGTGAAGAGTTGGTCTGGAGCGCGATTCGCGACCTGGAGAACTCGGCGCTCGAAGAGAAAGAGAAAGCCCTGTTCCGCTTTATCAATAAAGTGAACGGCGATTCCCCCCGCATTACGGAATCCGACATGGAGCCGTTGTATGCCGTGGGGTGGGATGATGAGGCCATCTATTTTGCGATCACAGTCTGCGCATTGTTTAATTTCTATAATCGATGGATCGACGCTACTGGTGTTCACGCGCTATCCCCCGAAGCTCACCGGGAAGGGGGCAAGCGCTCGGCATTGCATGGCTATGTTCGAAAGTAATTCAGCGAGTACACAGGTAGGAGTGACATGAAGCGACTAGCACTGGTTGGTTGGGTTTTGGCCGGGTTGGCCGTAGTTTACGGAATCACCACAGGAGCGCTGTACCTGGCAATGCTCCAGCCACCGGAAAAATTCGGCGCCATCATGTCGAAAGTTCCGACGGTGGCCATGATTGTCCTGCCGTTCGAGCCACTCTGGATGTCGGCGCGCCGTGGCGTTCTCGGCGTGGGAGATACGGCTCCCGATTTCGCGCTGCCCGCATTGGATCGAAGCCGCGTCGTGCGCCTTTCCGCGGAACTGCGCGACCGGCCCGTAGTCCTCGTGTTTGGCAGCTACACTTGACCGCCGTTTCGCCGGGAGGTTCCCGCGCTCAACAAGTTGTTTGACCAGTATCGGGATCGCGTTGCATTCTACGTGGTGTATATCCAGGAGGCACATCCCACGGATCTCTGGGAGATGCAAGCCAATCTGCGCGATGGAGTGCTCTTCGCGTCCTCCCGCACGGAAGGAGAGAGGGATGCGACCGCTTCGGCCTGCGTCCGCAATCTCGGCATTCGTATACCGGCACTGGTGGATGGCATCGACAATCGGACGGAGAGGGCGTACACGGGCTGGCCGGACCGGTTATACCTGATTGGCCGAAATGGGCGCGTTGTGTTTAAGACACTGCCAGGTCCCTACGGCTTCTCGTCAAAGGGCCTGGAACAGGCTCTCCGGGTTGAGACTTCTCGCGGGACTCCTTGACCGCTCCCTACGGTCACGGCCCAGCAAGGCCTCCGCGGGCGGCGGAAGAGCACTCGATGACTGTAGCGCCACTTACAGAGCCGCCACCATAGGGAGCGGTCTTTGTCGGGCCACCGCCTGTGGTCACCGCGTTCCCGAATCGAATCGCATGGGCGTGTCGAATTCGTTCACGTTACCGAGCCGTGACCAAAGGGAGCGGTTAAGTTCGGACTCGAAAGCCCTACGGCTCCAACGCCGGGTCCGCCGCCGCGGCTTCCGGTTTCCCGAGATTCCCCAGATGCTCCCGAACCGCAGCGCCGTCCTGCCCGTGGGGCTCTAGTTGGAGGTATTTCTCCATGTGCTCCTTGGCGCCGCCGGTATCGCCTTTGGCTTCCAGAATCCGGCCCAGCACATACTCTTCCCGCGGATGGTGGTGATACGTATCGAGCTGGATAGCCTGTTGAATGCTGCTCTCGGCACCGCTCAGGTCCTTGTGCTCGTACTGCGCCACGGCCTGATGAATGTACAGCTCAGGATACACGTGTTTGGCATCCGCTTTGAGGCCTGCGGCCGCGGTCGTGGCCGTACAATCCCAATCCTTGGTCTTGATGCAGAGGGCCGCCAGTGTCACATAGGGCTGCAGAAACTTCGGGTTCGCCTTAAGCGCCTGCTCGTAGGCTTCGCGCGCATCAGCCGGTTTTTGAAGCCGCTCATCGACCACTCCGAGCGCGTGCCAAGCCTCAGCGAATTTCGGTGACGCCTTGACCGCCGCACTGAGCTGGCTCGCCGCTTGTTCGAAGTTGGGCGCGTCCAGGGCCTTCATCGCCGCGTCGAATGACGATTTAGCCTTGTCCGGAATGTTATTGGAGGGAACGGCGATCGAATAGGGGCCGGGAACGTTCTTGGAAATGACCAGCGTTGGAACCGTGTAAGTCGGGTCGTGGGATGTGGCGTTGATCGCCGAGATGTCCTGATGCGTCGATAGATAGCCCGGATGCGTGGCCTGAATCCAGCAAGCCCGGCTGTTAAAGGCATCCAGTTCCATGTTCCAGGTGTACTCACCCTTCTTGTTCGTAATGGGACCGGGAGCTGAGCCCTGGATGTCAGTGCAGGCCCGCTCAATTCCGACTGTAAATGGAGGCGGCGTCCCGTCTTCCATCGTTACCTTGCCACTGATAATCACCTTATAGGTATCACCGAAAACGGGCTCGGTGAAGGTTAAAAGGGCCGTCGCCAAACTGAGACCCCAGAATAGTCGCGCAGGGAGCATAACCCTCCTCGGTGAAGGTATACCACAATCAAGCAAGACGCGCGACCGACGGGGGAGGTTACTGGGCGAGACACGTCGACACCAACCGCATCCTTGCATCATGAAACGCCGGTGTGATGTGGTTATGCTGTCGAAGAAAATAAGAACGGCCTCGCCGCATTCGTTGCGACGAGGCCGGAACAGCCTAGAACGTCAGCCGGAGGACCGCTTGACCCGAGCGCGGCCCTGGGCAGCCCCCTGCCGGCGCTTCGCATCCTCCGTTGATGTAGTTCACGGAGCCGTAGCCCCCCGACAACCCGCCGTTGGGGTTGTTGTGCACCGGCGGGCGTGGTGGGGTTGGCCGCGGTAAAGCCGCCTACGGAGGGCGCGGAGTAGAACAGGCGGTTGAAGACGTTCTGGAATTCGACTCGGAATTGCAGGTTGGCCCTCTCCTTGATACGGAAGTTTCGACCGAAGCTGAGATTCTCCGCCGGCTGCCGCTGCCAGCGACAATTGTTGTAGAATGGCGCGCCGGTTCCGAACTGTCCGGGGGCGGCGTCCGTCCAAGCGTTGGGATTCAGCGCAAGCGTCTTGGTGGGATCGAAGCCCTTCTGATTCGGATTCACCGACAGACAAGACTGACCCTGTACCGGGTTCCAGAAGGTATATCCTCCGCCCCAGAGGGCGGGGTTGTTAGCCGGTCCGCGATCCAACTGCGTCAGCAGGTTGTTGGTGGAAGGCGGAGTTTGGATAAGCGCGCCGTTCTGGTATCGCAGCAGGGTGGCAATCTGCCAGTCGCCCAATGCGTTCCTCACGAGCTTGTTTCCTTTAGACCTCGGCGTCACGTACATGCCGGAAATCACCAGCAAACTCGGCGTGGTATTTTGGGCCAACTGCTTGTTGAGTCCGCGGTTGTAGACATCGTTGATTAGCGGCGTGCCGGGTGTGAAGTACTGCGTAGCGGCGCTGGTGCCCAGGACTTCGTTCTTGCTGTAAGTATAGGAACCCTGCATGCTCAAGCCGTGCGAAAACCTCTTGGTTATCTTTACCTGCAGCGCGTCGTACCAGGTGTCGCCCAACGGCGGACCCAGGAAGGGAGGTACACCGAGAAACTCCGGCGCCAGCCGGAGTACCTGGTTCAAGGGTTGACTCGAAGGGAACCCTTTATACACGTTATTGGGATTGGCCAAAAACGGGAAGCGCGCAATCACATCAGGCGAGCTGATGGGCTGCAAGAGGAGGTCCCGGTCCGCAGCCTTGTTGATGTTGAGGCCAAACCGCGCCAGGTCCGAAGGCTGTAGCGCATTGTAGTCGGTGGCATCGAGCTCCGGCGCCGTAAACCAGACTCCGCGATTGCCAACATAGGTGGCTTCTGCGACGAGATTCGGTGTAATTTCACGCTGGATGCCGACGCTCCAATTTAGAATTCGGCCCGGTCGCGAACTTCGGTCTATGTTGATGAAGGGCGAATCCGGCGGCAATAAATTCCCAGTCGCGACTGGGAATACCCCTGCGTTGAAGTTCGGATATTTGAGCGGGGCGTTCCCGAAAGGATTGCCCGGAGCGTACGGATTGGCGCCCAGGGTCATGAACGGGAGGCCATAGGACGGTCCGCTTACGGCGTAGAACACGGTATCGTTATAGGACAGGAACGCATTGTTCGGCGCTTGGTTGTACAGGAGCCCGATACCGCCCCTGATAACCGTCTTCGGCGCCACTTGATACGCGAGCCCCAGGCGTGGACCGAAGGCATACGGATAATTGTGCGAGAACGCGCAGTTGCAGCGCCCGCCACCGTTGCCTTCAAAGAGCGTGGCTCCCGGGTTGCCGGTTACTGGATTGGTAACGTTGAAAACGGTGTTCGGCATGCGGCCGTACTGTTCCTTGAGGTAGGTTTGGAAGTCGTAACGCAGGCCGTAATCTAAGGTCAGCTTTCTAGTAACCTTCCAACTGTCCTGGGCATAAAACCCTAAGGAGTGATAGCCGAGCTTGGATTGGGTGGGAGGATTAATATTCAGGTTGTCCACTTGGCCCAACAGGAAGCTGGCATAGCCAAAACCCGTAGTCCCAGTAGCGCCATTCAAGCCTACCGCCTGCTCATTGGGATTTCCGGTTTCCGTGGCGGAAATACCGAAATTCCCATTGGCGCGGTTCACGCCCTTATCGGGAAAACCTTCGATCATAAGCTCGCCGCCGAACTTGAAAGTATGGTTACCCTTGACCCAAGTCAAGTAGGCATTCGCAGTGGGCTTTTCGTCCCAGAGATTCTGAAGGAAGCCAGCCGGGCCGAGATTGCCACCGCCGAAAGGACCGGCGGCCAAGCTCACGCCACCCGTAAAGAAATCCGACAAACCGGTGAAATTGGGGAAATAATTCGGAGCATAGTATCCCGACAAGCCCAGCTGGGTTTGGTCGTAGTTGGGAGCACCGGACGGAATATAGGTATAGAGATAGCCCACGCCCAAGTGCAGCAGCAGGGTCGGTCTGATGGTCTGATCATAGTTGATGCGGACGGTCGTGGAGCGGTTGTTCGTTTCTGACGGCTGTTCCACGGGCCCCGGTATGCCGTTGCTATTGGGATTGAACGTCAGGATATGCGACAAGTAGCCGGATATCTTGATGGTCGAGCTGAACGAGTGATCCAGCTTAAAGGACCAGTTGGTGGTGTGTTGGTAGTCCTTGTATGACCCTAGATTGTAGTTGTTCAGCACGCCGGGGGCGTTCGGCAGAGGAATGAGGGCCTGAACGGCCTTCGCAACGCTATTGAAGCGGGTTGGGTTAACCTGAGCGTTTGGAAACGGATCGCGCACAATCTGGCCATTCGCCAGCGTCCGGGTGGTCAAGGGATCATAAACCTGGTCATAGAACATGGGACGGCCAAGCGCATCGAGACTCGGGGGACCAAAAAACCCCGAAGAACTCAGAGCCAAGGGGAATCCGAAAGGCATTTGGGCCGCGGAAAAGTCTCCGTTGCGATAGGCGGCAGTGGGAACGGTTTCCTGCGGGGTGAAACTTTGGACCTCCTGGTATCGCTCGAAATTAAAGAAGAAGAAACTCTTATCCCGGCCGTCGTAGACTTTCGGGATTTTGATAGGGCCGCCGATGGTACCGCCAAAATCGAACTTGCGGTCGGCGTTCCGAATTTGTTGTCCAGCCTTGGTGCTATCTGTCAGGCCTGCGTCGGTGAAGGGCAAACCGGCGTTTAGGGCCTCGTTCACCCAGTACAGGTAGGCGCTGCCATGGAGTTGGTTGGTCCCCGACTTCATGGTGTAGTTGAAATAACCGCCGCCAGCCTGCCCGTACTCCGCCGCGAAATTACTGGTTTGGATGGAGACTTCCTGGATGGCATCCATGCCGCTCTGATTGATCTGAGTTTTCTGATTCCACGTGCCATTGGTCGCGTCTTGACCCTCAATGCGAATGGCTTCGCTGGAGGCGGGCAACCCGTTGACCGTGATGCCGCCATCCACAGCGTAGACCACACCGGGGAGAAGTTGGGAAACCGCCAGCGGATCGCGAATGTTACCGAAACCGTTGGAGCCGAAAGAATTTCCCGCAACCAGTGACAGCACGGGAAGATTGTCTGCCTCGTCGACCGTCACGTTGTGGCTCAACTCGCCGCTCTCGGTCTTGAGAAGCGGTGCATCGGCGGTGACGGTGACAGTCTCGGAGTTTGCTCCCACTTCCAGGGCGACGTCCTGGCGCACGTCAGTCGCCACGGTGACTACCAGGTTCTCGCGGACGAACTTCTTGAAGCCCGCCGAACTGACCGTCAGCGAGTATTTGCCTACCGGCACGGGGATCACATAGTTGCCCGTGGCTGAGGCACCTCCCTGGTACACTGCCCCGGTGTCAACGTTCTTAACTTCGATCTTCGCTGTAGGCACAACGGCCCCCGCTGGATCGGAAACCGTTCCCGTAATCGTGCCGCCAGCGGCTTGGCCAAACGCAGCAACACTGGAAAGGAAAAGACTACTGACGAGCAACAGCACACGTGTGGAAATTAAACGCATCGAGGCTCCCCTTCTTCGAAACCTGTCATCCTCAGCTAAAGATTTCCCCTGAGACAGGCTCTTAATCGGAGCGAGTATATCCGAAGATACCTTCCGACGTCAATGGCTTTGTGACTTTTGTTGCATTGGTTTCGCTGCAGCCAGGCACGGCTGTCCGCTTCCCTCGCGCAAAGTTACGACGTGGTCTGCGGCGATCTTGGTCCAGGCATCGCAGCCGCCGGCGGGCCAACGAACGTTGATACCAGTCTATGACGACTGTTGATTTACCCAGCCCAAAGTGGACTCTGGGATCGTTGGCCGCCAAGAAGCTTCCGTCGCCTCTTACCCAACGCTGGACTGAGGTGCCGTCCTTCCGAATCAGCTCAACCACGCTTCCATACCCGGAACGGTTGGATCGGACTCCCTCCAGCCGGATCAGAATCCAGTGTCCGCGTTCCGGCACCGTGTTCAGCAGCAACTGCGCCGGACCATTGTTGTTGGTGACCATAACATCGATTCCGCCATCGTTGTTCACATCGCCGAACACCGCCGCCCGGCTGACCTCTGGTCGCTCAAAGGCAGGGCCGGCTTGCGACGTGACATCCTCGAAGCCTTTCCCCTTACCCAAATTGCGCAGCAGTAAATTCTTCTGCAGATAAGGAAACCGGTCGCCTTGCTGTCCCGGCATGGCGAGAACCGCTCCATTGGCGCTGAACAAGTCCAACAGTCCGCGATTCTCCATATCCAGCAAACCGACGCCGAAGCCGGTATAGGGTAGCGAAACGTGAGTTAGCCCGGTCTGCACGCTGGAGTCAGCGTAATCGCCGCGCGGCTGCCGCTGGAACAGGGTGAATCCTTCATTGGGAAGATTGGTGACCACCACAGCCTCCCCGCCATCGCCGTACAGGTCGCCGGCCGCTACGCCCATTCCCGCCCTGGCACGACCGTCCGAAGCGTAGGCCAGTCCCTGCATCAGGCCCGCTTCCCGGAATACCCGACCCTTTTGACTCGCCTCGTTCAGCCAAAGATGGTTGGCGGCGCCATCGTTGGCGACCACGAAACTCGGCCAGCCATTCGAACCAAAATCACCCGTCAGAATGCCCAGTCCGGGTCCACGCGCAGCGTTCAGTCCAACGGCGGAAGTGACGTCTTCAAACCGGCCGTTGCCCAGGTTGCGAAAAAGCTGGGTGACGGTGCGGGGAAAGTTCTGCGGTCCGCAATAGTCTCGGCGGCCCTCCGGCGTGTAGCAGTTCCTGGGATAAAACTCCACATAGTGAACGACCGCAAGATCCAGCAAGCCGTCGCGATCGTAGTCAAGGAACGCCGCGCTGGTGGACCATCCGGATGACTCCACCCCGGCGGTCTTGGACACGTCGGTAAAAGTGCCGTTGCCGTTGTTGTGATAGAGAACGTTGCGGCCATAATTAGTCACGTACAGATCGATGTATCCGTCGTTGTCGTAGTCGCCGGCAGCCACGCCCATGCCAAAATCGGCGTGGCCGACGCCGGCTTCTTCGGTGACATCCGTAAAGGTGAGTTTGCCACTGGGGACCAGGTTGTTCCGGAACAGCCGATTGCCGGGCTTCCAGCCTTCCGGCAGGGGGACCAGTGGCTTGCCTTGAGGAGTCATCGGGGCGCCCTGGACGAGATAGACATCCAGGTCCCCGTCATTGTCATAGTCGATCAGTGCGGCGCCGGATCCGGTAATCTCGGGCAAACGGAAATCTCCGGTCGCACCGGAAAACTGCCAGAAATCGAGCCCGGTCTGCTTGGCGACGTCTTCAAAAAGGGGAACAGGATGACGAGCGGATTTGCAAGAGACGAAGAGCGCAACCAGCAGAAGCACTGCGCCCCAATTTCACCAGATCAGCATGGCACAGCTCATGATATGCTGTCAACATTGATGAAACGGGGTGCGGCGTTTACGGTCTCAATAGTGGCCGCGCTGCTGGCATGGTCCTGCGCTCGTCCCATACCACCCGTTCCTACTGTGTCGGTGGAAGGTGTCGACCCCGAAGTACGCGACGTCATCCTGACGGCTCGTCAGCAAGCTTTGGCGCAACCCACCAGCGGCCAAGCCTCGGGGCGTCTGGGCATGGTGCTGAACGCGCACTTGCTCTATCAGCCTGCCATACTCTCCTATGAGCGGGCGATCCACCTGGAGCCGAAGGAGTTCGCGTGGCGATACTACCTGGCGGTGGTGCTTCAGCAAACGTCACAACCGAACAAGGCGCTGGACGCCTTGTCGGGCGCGCTGCGCATCCGTTCGGATTACGCTCCCGCGATTTCGAAACGAGGGGATTTGCTCTTCCAGTCGGGGCGTATCGCGGAGAGCGCCGCCGCCTATGAGTCACTCCTGGCGCAGAATCCCTCTTCAGCGGAAGCCCTCTACGGCCTGGCGCGGGCGAAGTACGCGCAGGAGGACGTGTCCGGCGCCTTGGATCTCTACCGCCGCGCTTGTGATGCCTATCCCACGTTCGGAGCCGCCTACTATGGATTAGCCGTGGCGGAACGGAAACTGGGGCAAGAAGCCGAATCAGCCAAGAACTTCGACCTGGCCAAGCGCTACACCGACAGCCGTCCTCCCGCCGCGGACCCGGTGCTAAGCCAGATGGCGGCGCTGTCCACGGGCGTCTTTCGTCGCCTACAGGAGTCCGACCAGTTAGCCAAGCAGGGAAACATGGAAGAGGCGGCGCGGCTGAATGAAGAAACACTGGCACGCGATCCGCAGAACCTCTCCTCTGCGCTAAACCTTCTATACCTGGCGCGGTTCCTAAACCGGTCCGACGATCAGGTAAGAGCGCTCTATGATAGAGCCAAGCAAATCAACCCCCAAATCCCACTCCTATACACCTACTACGGCGTCGCGATGGTACGCCGGGGCAAGTTCGACATAGCATCGACTGCGTTGCGAAAAGCGATCGAACTGAGACCCGGCGATGCCGAGCCTCACAAATGGCTGGGCGAGATTCTGGAACGGCAAAATCAGCTCCCCGAGGCCATGGAGAACTATCAACTTGCGTTGGCCGCGGAACCTTCCGATCATGCACTCCAAATGAAGGTGTGGTGGATTTTGATCACCAGCGGCCGCGGTCGGGAAGCCATCCCAGAGCTGCAAGCGGCCCTCCCGCTCGAAGACCCGTATACGTCCATGCGTATGGTCCTGCTGGGCGAAGCCTATCGCACCACGGGCGAATTCGGCAAATCGCGCCAGTATCTGGAGCAGGCTCGGAGCAGGGTGCGGAACGAGGGCAGGCCTGAACTGCTGGCGCAAATCGAGCAGGAACTGAACGATCCGGCGTTGCGCCGTTGAGCCCGCTCGCGGGGCGGCCAAGCATGCACTTACTCTACGGGGGGGTTGCCGTGCTGGCTAGCCGTTTCACTACTCTTCGAGGCGGCCTGTTCGCGGCAGGTCGACGAAGATGTACTAACGCAGCATCGAAACTTAGGCAAAGCATTCTAGGAGAACCCCATTACTAAGCAGCAAGCCGTGCGCGAGTTTCGACAGGCGCCGCAGCTAGCTCCAGGCTCGCTCGCGAGAAGCTGAACTATGCTCTGGCGCTGATGGGGGCCGGCCGCGAAGAAGAAGCGGCGGGGCGTTTCCAAGAGGTGCAAACGGGCGATTCGACAGTCCGAAGGAATGATCGCGCGGGCACCCGAGGAACCAATCGGGCACTATCAGTTAGGCGAAAGCCGCCACGGGCAATAAAAGACTGGACTGTCTGGCGATACGGAAATACCTGATTGTGCCTGCAGGAACCTGTCCTCCAAATCGGCTGTGTTTTCCGGGCAACGTAAGATAGTGTCCGCCATGGCCTTCTGCACAGGTCAAGGCACTCCGTCTATAAATGGACCTGGTTCTAGTACTCTGGAGGGTTTTGTTTGGCTGGGTCCCTGCGCCGGTTACATGATTCGCTTTATGATGACGAGAGGGGTAACACGTGCTTCGCTTAGGGATTCTCTTCTGTTGCTTGATACCGCTCTGGGGCCAGGTTACTACCGGGTCTATCTCTGGCTATGTGCTGGATCCGGCGGAACGGCCAATTCCGAATGCTAAAGTCGTGATCACCGATGTCGGCCGGTCCGTTGTGCATAGTGCGGTCACCGACATGGCCGGATTCTACCGCATCGAGGACCTTCCGCCCGCCCTATATCGACCAACGGGTACCGCGCCCGGCTTCCGGTTGAGCACCGCACGCGATCTTCAGCTCGAGGTCAACACCCAAACCCGCGTCGATTTCCATCTAGCCATCGCCGGCCAGGGGGAATCGGTCACCGTCATAGCGACGGAATCCATTGTGCCAACGGAAACCTCCGATCTCGGAATGGTCATTGACCAGGACCGCATTAGCAGCCTGCCCCTGAATGAACGCGACTTTCTCCAGCTTGCGCTGCTCACGCCCGGCGTTGCACCGCCCGTCGAAGGGTCCGAATTGTCCAGCCGGGGCGCTTTCGCGATGCATGCCAACGGTGCGCGCGAAGAGTTCAACAATTTTCTGCTGGACGGAGTGGACAACAATGATCAGGACACCAATCGCTACGTCCTCCAGCCCTCCGTCGATTCCATTCAGGAATTCAAAATCGCCACCAACAGTTACAGCGCCGAGTACGGCAGAAATGCCGGCGCCCAAGTGAATGTAATTACGCGTAGCGGCAGCAACCAGCTGCACGGATTCGCCTACGAATACCTCCGGAACCGCGTGTTCGATGCCACCAATGCGTTCGATCAGGGTGAGAAGGCGAAGCTGATCCGCAATCAATTCGGGGCCGGTCTCGGCGGTCCGGTCGTCAAAGACCGAACCTTCTTTTTCGTAACTGTCGATGCCCTTCGCGGCAGACAGGGGTTCACCCAGCTGGGCACGGTCCCCACCTTGGCCGAGCGCCAGGGCGACTTCTCCGGGCTCGGCGGCCCCGTCATTGACCCGTTTACCGGCCAACCCTTCGCCAACAATCAAATCCCCGACAAACGCATTTCGCCGCTCGCCGCAAAAGTCTTGGCCTTGTTTCCCCTGCCCAACGAGCCCGGCGTCTCCGGAAATTTCTTCGGTCAGCCCGTAGAACAGGATTCCAACACCCAGTTCATTGCTCGCCTCGATCATCATTTCCATTCGAACGGGGAACTCTCGCTGCGATACGGGTACGGCCAGAAAGACTTGTTCGAACCGTTCACGCAGAACTCCACCGAGCTGCCCGGGTTCGGCGATTATGTCCACGACAAAGGACATAACGCCATGATCAATTACGTGCGCAACTTCGGAGCGACTACCATTAACTCGTTTACGCTGGGCATGAATCGCGCGCCCCGGCAAATCTACCAACAGAATTACCAAACCGACGTCAACAAACTCTGGGGCGTGAATTACCTGCCCACCAACCCGCGCGATTTTGGATATCCATCCTTCAGCATCGCGGGCTTTTCTCCGGTTGGCGACGTCACCGAGATTCCCATCGACCGGGCGGAAACCACCTATCAGATCACTGATACGGTCTCCATGGTTCGCGGCGCCCACGGATTGAAGTTCGGTGTGGATGTCCGCAAGATCCAGCAGAACGGCATTCTCGACCTCCTATCGCGCGGATCCATTTCGTTTTCCGGAGCCCTGTCGGGATTTGGTATCACAGATCTTTTCCTGGGTTTTCCAACGTTCGCTTTGCAATCCCAATCCAACAATCCGCAGACGCAGCGGACGACTTCCTACAACCTCTTCATGCAGGACGATTGGAAAGTAAGCCGCAAATTGACGCTCAACCTCGGCCTGCGCTACGAATACAACACTCCTCCAACCGATCCTACCAACCGCATGTCGGCGCTGAATCTGGCTACCGGCCAGATTACCCAGGTTGGTACCAAGGGGGTCTCCCGCTCGGGGATCCAGTCCGACTGGAACAACTTCGGACCGCGCTTCGGATTCGCCTATGCGCTCTCTCCGAAGACCGTGGTGCGCGGCGGGTATGGCATCTTCTATGATGCGGGCATGTTGACCGTGAATTCCTCCATGTACTTTAATCCGCCATATTTCAATATCTACGTCTTCTTCCCCAGCGCTACATCGTTGCTTACGCTCGCCAATCCGTTCCCCCTGAGCAGCGGTTTTGTTCCGCCGCCTTCGTTGAGCATGATGAGCCCGGATTTGACCACCTCCTACATTCAGTCCTGGAACCTGAATCTGCAGCACGAACTCAGCGCAATCGGTACAGTCAGCGTGGCGTACGCCGGATCCAAGGGGACTAAACTGATTCGGTCGCTCGACCTCAACCAGCCTTACCCCGGACCTGGGCCCGTTAACTCCCGCAGCCCCTACCCGGCGCTCAGCAACATCTTCTACACGGAGAGCGGCGGCGATTCCGAATATCAGTCGCTGCAAATCTCCTTCGATCGGCGGCTGGCACGCGGTTTGAGTGTCCTGGCCGTTTATACTTTTTCAAAGTCCATGGACGATACCTCCGCATTCCTCCCGACCACCGGAGACCGCAACTTCCCCCAGAACAGCCACAACTACCACGCCGAGCACGCCCTCTCCAGCTTCGATATGCCAAACCGAGCCGTGGTGGCCGCTGTCTATTCGCTGCCGTTCAAGAGTGCCGCTCTCCGCAATCTGCAGACTGCGTTCATCCTCACGGCGCAATCCGGCCAGCCATTCACGCCCATTCTTGAGTTCGATAACAGCAACACCGGCAACACGGGTGGCAACTTCGGTAACGATCGTCCCAACGTCGTCGGCAATCCGGTCCTGGGCAATCCGACCGCCAACATGTGGTTTAATACTGCCGCATTCGCCATTCCCCCTCAATATACCTTCGGCAATGCGGGCCGAAACATCCTGCGCGGCCCCGGCCTGGCAACGTTCGATGTTTCGCTCTCCCGCAAATTTGCGATTACGGAGCGTGCGTCGCTGCAGGCCCAGGCACAGGCTTTCAATCTGTTTAATCGTGAGAACCTCGACTTGCCGGATAATTTCGCCGATCAGCCCAACACGTTTGGAAAGATCTTCTCCGCCAAAGCGCCCCGCCAGGTGCAACTGGCACTCCGCTTCAGCTTTTAAGATTTGCGTTGCGCATGAGATTCTGCGCCGGCACTCCTGTCGGCGCTTGGGGGTCGAGATGATTCTCGGTCCCCGAAGCCATGACCAAACACACCTTCGTCGTTTTCCTATCCTCAGCCGCAGCCGTTGCGCCGCCTCCGCAGGCAGCACGCCCGAGGCCGCCTCTTGTTCAACAACAATTGTGCGAGCTACCATAAGAATTTGATGTCCAGTGCCGATCAAAACGCACTCCGCGAGAACCATGCTCCCGACACAGGATGACGCCGCAAGCGATTTACGCCGCCGTTACTACCGGTGCGATGGTGCAGCAAGGCAGCAAATTGACCAACGGCGAGAAGCGCATCCTGGCGGAGTTTTTCGGCGATCGCAAAGTGCGTTGTTGTGGACAGACGGCGCCAAGGCCGGACCGGTTGGCTCCGGCTACATCGGCACGGGGACCGGCATGCCCGGCAACGTGCTGCTGGCTTTCTCAGCGGAGTAAACCAGAGCCCGCTGGCAAACGGGGCCCGTTCAGTATAGATTGGTCCGATGCGGATAAGATCCCTGTTTCCGATCGCCGCCACCTTCGCAGTGCTGCTCTCCTACGCGGGTTTGCATGGGCAGACTGAGGCCGGTGTCGCATTGAGCGGACTCGTTCACTCGTCCGAAGAAGGTCCGATGGAAGGCGTGGCGGTCAGCGCCCAAATGACAGGCTCAACCATCACCACCACCGTGATGAGCGACGCCTCCGGCCGGTACCGCTTCCCGCAAGACCGCCTGGCCCCCGGCCAATATCTGTTGCGCATTCGCGCGGTCGGATACGAACTGGAAGATCCCGGTCCGCTCAATGTCTCGAAACATCAAGCCATCACAGAAGACCTGAACCTCCGCAGGGCAAAAAACCTGGCCTCCCAATTGACCAATGCGGAGTGGCTGATGAGCATGCCGGGCACTGACGACCAGAAGGCTTCGCTGCTCAACTGCATCCAGTGCCACACGCTGCAGTTTATTGTGCGGTCCCATCACGATGCGGGACAGTTTCTGAAGGTGGTCGAGCGCATGGGCACCTACGCCAATCAGGCGTTCCCGCTGCATCCGCAAAAGCGCGCGGCCGAGCGCTTGCTGGAATTGCATGGCGAAGCGCGCGAGCGTGCCCGCCGCCAGCAGGCCGAATTCCTGAGCACCATCAACCTGAGTTCCGGTTCTACTTGGTCCTATCCTCTTCGCACGCTGCCGCGCCCCACAGGCCGGGGCACCCGGGTCATCATTACGGAGTACGATCTTCCCCGCCCTACCATTGAGCCGCACGATGCCATTGTCGATTCGCAGGGCATGGTGTGGTATTCGAATTTTGGCGAACAGACTCTCGGAAAACTCGACCCGCGAACCGGCGAAGTGAAGGAGTACGCGGTGCCGGAATTGAAACCGGGCGCGCCCGTGGGAGCGCTCAGCTTGCGTTTCGACGCCGACGAAAACCTGTGGCTTGGAATGATGTTCCAGGGTGGGATCGCCAAATTCGACCGCGAGACCGAGAAGTTTCAGACTTGGAGTGTACCGCCGGATTTCAACAAAGACATGACCCAGGTCAACATGGCGAGCCCGCAGCGCAGCACGGTGGACGGCAAAGTATGGACGCAGAACAACGGCTTCGCGGTAGTGCATCGCGTGGATCTGGCATCCGGCAAGTTCGAGACCTTTGAGCCATTCAAGGGCTCTAAGGAAGGCGAGACCCACAACATCTACGACGTTATTCCCGATTCGCACAACAATGCGTACTTCACGGATTTCGCCCGGGAGCACATTGGCCGGATCGATGCCAGGACCGGAAAGATCACGCTCTATCCGACCCCCACTCCGCACTCGGCGCCCCGGCGCGGGCAGATGGACGCCCAGGACCGCCTGTGGTTCGGCGAGTATCGCGGGAACCATATCGGCCTGTTCGATACCAAGACGGAGAAGTTCCGCGAGTGGGAAGCACCCAGCCCGTGGTCGGCGCCCTACGACGTTGCCTTGGACAAGGACGGAGACGCGTGGACCGGGTCGATGACCAACGATCGGGTCTTACGTCTGGATCCCAAGACCGGCCGGATCACGGAATATCTACTGCCGCGCTCGACGAACATCCGGCGCGTGTTTGTCGACAACTCGAGCGCGCGGCCCTCGTTCTGGGTGGGCAACAACCACGGCGCTTCGATCGTGAAACTGGAGCCGCTGGACTAGCGGGGCGGGCCCATGCCCTGCCCCGACCCATGCGTCAACGGTATAGACGAACGAGAATTCCTGTGCAGACCTCGCCGGCATCCGTCGCAATCCAGTGACTCGTGCTTCCGTCCGGGCTGATAACGAAGTCGAAAGTGCTGGCGGTGGCACCGGTGCCGAAGCTTGCGGACCCGGTGCAGTCAGGGTTCACCTTGTAAGTGCCGGGTACCCAGGTGGACTTGAATATCGTGCCGTTAATGCTAACCGTTTCACTCAGCGATATCGCAGTCCCATCCCCGTTGAATTGCACCAGGTTCAACGCGGAAATGGGACCGACCCCCACAAGAGTGCCGGTTGCGTGCGTCACGTAGAGGCCGTTCGCCGTCGCATTGCCAAAGAAGCAATGCGTCTGGGCGCTCGAATTCTGTGGCAAGAAAGCCACGGCGAGCAGCGCGAGAGCGAGCAGGTTTGGCTTGCGTAATGATCCTAGAAGCTTCGTCATGTTGTGTTCCTCCCGTATTAGAAATCTCTTCTGGAGCGGTGATAAAATGGCCCTCACCGATCGGAGGCAATGTGGCAGATTCCCGGCTGCGATGTCTTTTGAAAACCTTGATGAAACCCTGATAAAGTTCTGATGGCCGCTATGCCGCTCGGCGAAAAGACCTTTTACGATTTCGGTCCTTTCCGTCTCGACCCCGGACAGCGGGTTCTCCTGCGCCATGGTGAACTGATTCCCGTTGCTCCGAAAGCCTTCGATACGCTTCTGGCGTTGGTGGAGAGCGAAGGTCGTGTCCTTGAGAAGGACGAACTTCTCAAAGCAGTCTGGCCGGACAGCTTCGTGGAAGAAGGCAGCCTGGCGCAGAACATCTCGATTCTGCGGAAGACGCTGGGCGAAAACGCCAAGGGGCAGCAATACATCCAGACCATCCCCAAGCGGGGCTATCGATTTGTGGTGCCGGTGGTGATCCCGAACGGAAATGGGCACAAAGCGGAAAGCGCCGTTGCCCCAGTTCCTGCGGGGCCCCGAAACCGCAGATTTGTGCTGGCTATTGCGGCAGCGGTGGCTTTTGCAGGTGGGGCAATATTCTTCTGGTGGCAGTACTCACGGGTGAAGCCTCTCACTGATCGGGACATTTTGGTATTGGCTGACTTCACCAATTCCACGGGCGATTCGGTGTTCGACGGCACCCTGCGAGATGCCCTGGCTTTCCAGCTCGAGCAATCGCCTTTTCTGAAGGTCCTGGATGACGGGGTCATGCGCCAGGACCTTCAGCTTATGCGCCGCTCGCCTCAGGAACACATCACGAATGACCTCGCAAGGGAAATCTGTGTACGGGAAGCCAAGAAAGCCATCCTCGGCGGGACCATCGCCGGCCTCGGAAAGAGTTACGCGCTTGACCTGAAAGCCACGAACTGCCAGAGTGGCGCGATCCTGGCGCGGGAGCACGCCGAAGCCGCTGATAAGGAGCACGTGCTGTCGGCCTTGGCCAAAGCCGCGCAAGGCATGCGCGCTAAGCTGGGAGAATCGCTCAGCTCGATCGAGAAACTTGCGCCGCCGCTTCGGGACTGGGATGTGACCACGAGTTCTCTGGAAGCCTTCCAAGCTTTTCACGAGGGCGCGCGGCTTTACGTTAGCGGCCATGCGTCGGAGGCTGTGCCGGTTTTGCTACGCGCCACCGAACTCGATCCCAATCTCGCATTTGCTTGGACCTTTCTCGCGGGCGCCTATTACAATTCCGGGGGCAGTAGCGAGAAGTATCAGGAGTACCTGGATAGGGCTTGGGCACTGCGGGATCGCGTTTCGGCTTACGAGCGGATGCAGATTGGTCCTGGGGCGAACGCGAATATGGAGAAAACGATGCAGGCCGCCGAAGAATTCGCTCGAACCTATCCACGCAACCCTGGGCCGCAGACTACACTTGGGCGAATCCACCAGACTACTGGCGAGTTCGAGAAGGCTCTGGCGAACTTTCAGGAGGTCTACCGTCTTTACCGGCAGTCATACCCTCCTGTGGCGATCGAGGTAATCGGTCTCGTCATGAGCTACGGTCAACTCGACCGGTTCGATGAAGCGAAGAGCGTGGTTTCAGAAATGACGGCCAAAACACATGATTCCCGTATGCTTCGGCAGCAACTTTTGTGGATTGCGTACGCTCAGGGGGACCAGGAAAATGCGGACAAACAGATTGAGTGGCTCGCGGGTAAGCCGGACGAGCATCTCAGTCTTGTCCAAGAGGCCGAGGAGGCGAGAGTGCGGGGGCAATTGCGCAAGTCGCGCGAACTGCTTCTACGTGCCGCGGACTTGGCGCGGCTGCGAAACTTGCCGGATACGGTGGCAACGTACCTAAGACCAGATGCGGCCGGCGATGCCCTCCTCGGCAACTGTGCGACCGCACGAGAAACGGGCGAGGCAGCGGACCCCGGTCTTGATCGCGTGAATCTTGCCGCCCTCATTCCCGTCAACCGGATTGGCGACGCCGTGTTGGCTCTATGTGGAACGCCGGGTTTGGCAGAAAAGGCGGAAGAGCGTAACAAGCAGTGGGTCACGGGAGTGTACAGAAGTCCGGCCAAAGTGCCGGTGACTCGCGCGGCGATCGCGTACGGGCTCGGCGATCCGGGCAAGGCGATTGAACTGCTCGAGTCCGCCACACCGTACGAGCGGGGGCTACCCAGGACGAACTACATCCGTGGCCTCGCGTATCTCCGCTTGCGCCGCGGCGCGGAAGCCACCGCTGAGTTTCAGAAGGTCCTCGACCACCGCGGCGCCAACTGGGGACCGCTGTATCCGCTTTCGTACGTCGGTTTGGCACGCGGCGCCGCGCTCATCGGAGATACGGCGCGAGCGCGAAGAGCTTATGAGAGCTTCTTCGCGCTGTGGAAGGATGCCGACCGAGACGTGCCGATCCTGATCCAGGCACGCAAGGAATACGCCCGAATCACTGCGCCGTAAACGCCAACAAGACGTTGCCGGGCATGCCGTTTTGGATGCCGGGGAAACCTGAGCCGACGAATAACATGCCCCCGGCCACGGTGGGGCCGGGTCCGCCCATGGATCCACCTTTCGCCGCTACCTTATTTACTGTCTGGAATGGCTTCGCAGTATCGAATTCCCAAAGGACGTGGCCATCAGCGGCGGAAAGCGCGCGCGCTACGCCATCCCAGCCCGTGGAAAATACCACGCCGGGAATCACCGAGAGGGCCGACTCGCGGCCACGCGCCCGCCCTGCGGCAGGTTCCAGAGGAGCAAACCATTTGCGCGCACCGTCGCTGAGTCCGATCGCGACCACACCGCCGCTCGAAAGGCCGAAGTAGGCGTTCTGATCGTCCGCCGCTCCGCCCCAGACGATTTGTCCGGCGAAACCCGCGGGCTTGTCGGAGGTCTGCGTTTTCCAGACCACGGCGCCCTTATTGTCGGGGTCGTGCGCCCAAACCATGCCGCTTTTCTGCCCGGCGATCAGAACGCTTTTACCGTTCGGCAGGTTCTTGAGAATGGGCGAAGCGCCGAAATCGTGGTCCGGTCCCATATTCTTGGGGCAATTTTCCGGCTTCGGGGTGACATCGCAGCCGACGATCCAGGCGTCGCCGCCCAGATCTTGCACGGACCAGAGAATCTTGCCGGTGGTCAGGTCGAGGGCCATGATGGAATCGGTGGTTTTGGGGGCCGGATCAGTGTAGGAATCGCCCGTGCCGACATAGAGGGCATTCCGCTTGACATCGATGGTGGGCGAGTTCCAAACACCGCCACCAGCCGGGCCCCAAAGCTGCGTGCCTTTGGAATTCTTGTGCGTCGGCTTGGCGGCATCGGCGATGGAGTAGGTTCTCCAAATCTGTTTGCCGTTGGCGGCGTCGAGGGCCAGCACGCTGCCGCGGAAGGTACAGCATGGATACGCAGGATCGGAACTGCCCACTTCTTCCAGGGACGAAACGCCAATGTAGAGACGGCCCTCGTAGAGTTTCGGAGAGGCGGTAATGCGCGTCTTCGGATGGGGGTCGGCGGCAACCTTCCAAAGCAGCTCGCCGTTAGCGGCATCGACCGCGTAGACCTTACCCTTCATGTCCCCAAAGTAAAGAGAGTTACGGCCGGGACGCCCCGGCGGCGCGGGCCCGATGGTGGGGGCGTTGCGCACGTCGTCCTCAGCTTTGAAGGACCAATACTGGCAGCCCGTAGCCGCGTCCAGCGAATACACGACGTGGGTATCGCCGCTGATAAACACACGCCCGCCGGCGATCATAGGCTGGCCGATGACCGACTTCGCATCGGGAATGCCGAAGGCCCACTTGAGCTTCAGGCGAGACACCTGAGCGGGCGAGAATCCGGCGTCCTTGGCAGGCTGAAAGCGCGTGTTCTGGGTGTCCACGCCCCAGCCATTCCACGCAGGCTTGGCGGCGAGATCGCCGAGCGGTGGGTTGCTCGTGCACGGCTGGGCGATTGCCGTGCCCAGCGACGCGACCCACAGCAATGCCTTCCAAGTTGAAGCCAATCGTCTCATTTCAGTTGCCTCCACAAACAGGGTGTCTGGAAGAGTGTACCGCGTTCTATCACCGCGCATGGACAAGAGGACGAATGCGCCGATCGTTAAGTTCTTTGATCGCTGGCATGGCATGCGGCGATAAAGGGGACAGGTCGGATGCCGCGCAGGTTTCGACAACTTGCGCCGGGCGTTTACCGCCGGGAATCGCACACGAGACCGCCTCGAACATCAGGATCCGGCGAAGCGCGAATTGCACCACCGTCGTGCCGGGTGGCAACAGAGGGCCACGCTGCGCGGGCGCACTGTGCCTCCTCAACCTTCTCCACGCTGACGCCGTAGTAGCGGATCTTACCGGCCGTCACGAGATCGTCGAGAGCCCCGAAGACCACGGCTGGTATTAGACCTCTGTTGGCGGTCCAGGCAGTCCGTCAAGAGATTCTCCAGGCTAGCGTCGATGAACGCTGCGAGGTTCTTCGCGTTGTACCCGTCAGCAGTATGCGGTGAGAGCCGGCGACCGGCTTTCGTAGCTACGATGATCTCGTCCCGGCGCTCACGTTTGATCTGACCAACCGTCCGCTTCGGCCCATCCCGTAGACATCGGCGGTATCGATGAAATTGACGCCGTAATCGACAGCCCGGTGGAGAGCCGCCAGAGAGTCACCGTCGTTGACTTTTCCCCAAGTCCCGCCAATGGCCCAAGCACCGAAGCCGATTTCCGAAATGTTCCAACCGGTCCGTCCCAGGGCACGATAGCGCATAGTTCAACCGGTCGTGCGCTCGGTAAAAAACTCCTACCGGCGGTCTTCGCGCCCGCGATACGCCAAGGCGAAGTTCAGTTGTCGGATGGCATCATTGGTGGCCCGGATGGCCTCGGCCTTGTGCCCTCCAAAATCGTGCGGAGCTTCTTGCATATATGCACGCGCGTCCTGCAGCGCCTCAATCGCTTTGACGATTCGCGGGTGCATAGCGCGCTCATTCTGAGCTTCGAGCGTCCATACACCTAGACTGAGCAGTAGTCCGAGCGCAATTCCCGAGAAGAACTTCATGTGTGTTGCCTCCTTTGATGGGCAACATTCTAACAGACCTGGTGCAGACAACCGGTTAACAGTCGCTGGAAAGTTTGGAGCGGGAGACCGGATTCGAACCGGCGACGTCCAGCTTGGGAAGCTAGGCAAACACTTTGATCTCAATCATTTAGAGGCCGCAGGTGTTGGTTTGGAGAATACCGAGACGCCTGGAAAAACGGTGATATACCACGAGGCCTTCTAAACGGAGTGCAATCGGAGTGCAGCGGTGCCCATCACGAGTTTTCGGAAGAATCCTTTCACTATTCACATGGTGACCCCCCAAGTCGTCCCCCAAAAATGCCGACTTGGCCAGAATCTCTCCCGTAATCGATCCACTGTGCCGCTGTCGGACTGAGAAATCGCTCGGACATTCTGGTAGACAGATGGGATAGGCCCGCATGTCTACTCGGAACTTCGAGCAACTCCCGGGGGACTCCTTCTTTGTGATCGGAGTGACGTGTACTCAGGAAAGATTTGGTGGCCGCGAGACGAGACGGATGACATAAAGGTCCTACAGGCGACGGACCGGTACGGGCCCTGTTTCAGTCCTGAGCCACAGGCTGGCCCAGCCATTTCTCCATCGGGAAATGACGTACGCTTTGGACAAACAGCGGCGGTTGCTCGTCCGCACGGGTTCGACCGGTCCGATTTTCGAGATATTGGACGGGTTGTTTGTCGATGCGAAACTCATCCGCGTCTTCGAAAATGTCCAGGGTGCCCACACGCCCTCCGAACACCTGGTTTACGTGACGATGTGGAAGATGCTCGGGTCGCAAGCAGAAGACGGCCCTAGGTCTTTGACCGCATAAAAGATTTTCTTTTGTAGCGGAACTTACGACGGGCGGATCTACGGTCGAACTTCCAGTTGATCTTGATACGGTCGCGGTTCATGCGCCGATTCCAGGCTTTCGCTTCCTGGCGCAGAGTCTTGAGATTGGGGATTCGTCGACTGCCCAGACACTGCCGCGAGAAGATCCCAATTTCGATCTCCGCCTGATTTAGCCAACTTCCGTGAGTGGGCGTGTAATGAACGGTGAAGCGATCCCAGACTTCTGCGGCCATTTCCGGGCCGAAGACATCCGACAGTGCCTTACGGCGGTGGATGTTGAGGTTGTCCATTACCAAGTGGATCGTTTTCGCTTTCGGGTATGCCATCGCCAAGGTAACGGCAACCTGAGCGAACTCAAACCCCGAACGATCCGGCGTGGCGAATGTGAAATGGCGGCCTGCTTTGGGTTCTACAGCGCAGAAGACATTGGCCGTCCCGCAACGCTCATATTCGTTATCCCGCCGTGCCTCCCGGCCCGGCACGGCCGGCGAGGCCGGCCGCACGTCGGCATGCAGGGTGACCGGCTTTTCGTCCACACAGATCACCGGTTGCAGCGGGTCGTAAGGTCGTTCGTACACCTCCAACACGTCTTCCATCTTGGCGATATAGTCATCATTGAGATCGGCTACCACCCACATTTTTTTCCCGCCACGGTTTCAGATCGTGGCTCAGCAGGAGAATCCGAATGGTTTCACGTCCTACACGTGGAACCAACTTGCGTTTGACGGCTTCCTGCGCCACAAGGCGTACCGTCCAACGGGCGCGGCCTTCCGGCGGGCTACTGCATACCATTGCAATCAAACGTTGTTTCTGGCTATCGTCGAGCACCTCGGCGGCTCCGGGGCGCTGCTTCTCATACAGCGCCCGGTCCAAACCGCCCTGCTGATAACGGCGTCCGACGTTGCGGATGGCTTGTGCCGTCAGCGGAACTACACCGGCAATGCGCGGCGCGGCAACGCCTTTGGCCAACTGCAGAAGCGCCAAGGCGCGCAGAACGACTCGAACCTGCTGAACCCCACTGCGGAGGATCTTGGCAAGTTGTTTTTGATCTTTCTGGGAAACCTCGATGTTCAGGGGTGAACGGCCCATAGCAACAGTATGGGCCAAAACAATTCGATATAAAAATGGTTTTTGTCAATTCTTCAGGCGGTCAGAGACCTAGTCGGGAAGGCATCGTGCCGATGAAAGCGATAGCCAGAAAGGTATCGATCTCAATCCGAAATCTACGGCGGGTCTTGCGTAGCCTCGAGCAAAAGTTTGCCATTGAGGTGACCGCCTATGAGGATAAAACCCGATCCATTGCCAGGCGTTACCGAGTCTGGGGATTCCGACCAGCGATGGAGCGTCGCCGACAGGCTGGCTACAGCTACGTCTACCGGAACCGAAATTTAGTCACCCTCGCGCGGCTTTATAGTGAATGGCCACCGGACAGCTTGACCGAAGGGTTAGGGGACAACTTGTCCGGTGGTCGAACGGACAACTTAGCCAAACTACCACCGGACAAGATCGGGGGACGGCCAACAGACAACCTGTCCGCCTCTTTAATAAGAAATTCCAATAATTCAAAAACAACAACGCCGTCGCCCCTCGTTGTCACACAGATGCTCGCAACAGTCGTCAACACCGAGTTCGGACTGGTCGACGACGACGCCCTGCGGCGAATAATTCGCGGATGCCGGGCATTCGTACCAGACGCGACGGATGAGGAGATTACAGAATTTGCTAAGGTGGCTGCTCACCGAATTCGACGCATCCAAAATCTGGACAATCCAGTAGGTCTACTAATCAAGCAAGTTCCCAAGTACTTCGAGGGGCAATCCTTTCGCCTATACCGCGACGAGAAACGCAGGGCCAAAGAGATTCACAAGACGAGGCTGAAACAACTACGGGAAGAAGCTCAGGAAATGCTGGAGAATCCAAATTGCGAAAGCCTCGACCGCGAATGGGCGAGAAGCGTTATCGAATCGATCGGACATGAAGCCGAAGAATCTGATGGTACTTCCGGGGGCCGAGTATGACAGAGAAACATCGCCGCGATATGACTGGCTGGTTACTCGAAGCGGAGCGCGAGGAGAGCCGAAGAGTTAGCGCGGCAGTATTGACGCCCGCCAGCATCCGGCCATTGCGCCAAGCCGCATTCCGACGTCGGGCGACGTCGGCCGCTGTCGCGCAAACGATTCGCGTTTACGAAGCGGGATGACGCCGATGGCTCCGCGGACCCGCATCGCGCATTCCGGCGTCGCAGCGAGCGGCGGGCCGGCGCGCGGATTAGAAGCACGAAGCGACCGCCACGGTGTAAGTCCCCCGCCCTGCTCGCCTCCGCTGGCAGACGCGAGGTGAAGATCGTTGCGACCGCGAACACTGACACATGATCGCTAAACTTTGGAGAGACCATGCAAACGAAAATACCCGATTCAGTTCTCGGTGCCGCCATCGCCGGCTTCGAATCGCAAAAGAAGCAGATCGACAGTCAGATCGCGGACCTTCGCCAAATGCTGAACGGCCGTCGCGCCGAGGCAGTTGCTAAGCCCGGATTGGCAGTTCGAAAGCGCAGGAAGTTTAGCGCTGCCGCTCGACGACGCATGAAAGAGGCCCAACAGCGCCGTTGGGCGAAAGTCAGAACTGAGCCATCGGCACCAGCCACTACCAATTCTCCGAAACGGAAACGGCGTCTCAGTGCAGCCGGTAGGAAAGCAATCATCGCCGCTACCAAGAAGCGTTGGGCGAAGCACCAGGCAACCACATCAAAGAAGACCGCCGGCAAGAAGGCGCCGGCAAGGGCGGCGTAAAAGCGGCGGCGAAACCCGCACGTTGGCGATTGTGGAACCGGCCAAAAAGCAGCGTCGGTTGTATAAGGGCGTTATTCGATGCGGTCTTTGGCTTTGGCGTCTTCATGCTCTGCCACTGCATGTTGCTCGGGTCGTCCTGGCCTCCGCGCTTCAGCGGGATGACATGATCTACGACATAGCCCGGACAACTGCCGGCAGTGGATCTGGTCGCGGGACATGGGTTGAGCTGCTGGAACGCGCGTCGGGCTGCGGAGTTGCGGCGAATTCGGCCGTTGCTGCCGCGCTTGCAGATCGTGCAGGACGGGGCTGTGCCGACATGGTGGCGCTGGGCGCGGGCCTGGTCTCGCGGTTCGGAGCGCGGGGAGCGGGCGCCGGCGGTGGCTGTGATCGCGAGGAGGATCAACAGGGCGAGCGGCTTCATGCATTGGTATTTGGCGTGTTTAGTCTGGAGGTTTAGCGGAGCGGCACTCTGGTAGTCTGGCGCTCGGCTACTCAGTACCCAGCTTGCTGCCAATTTCCAGGTGCCGCGGGTCTACGTACGACGATCGCGCCGCCGATTCGCACCCGAGGCGGCGGGCATCGGCTCCGTCCCACGCGCTCACGGAATTCCGGCGCCGTATCGAGCGGTGCGCCCGGTGTCGCATCCAGCGATCCGCCGGCGCGGTGGACGAGGCCCGCGAGTTGGAGCGTCGCGGCGAAGTTTCCGGCCCCTTTTTCGCCGCGGGAGACGCGGAGCGCTTAAACGCCGCGGTAGGTGTGGATCGTCATTGCGGCGGGTGGCATGTGGCGCCGCCGCAGCTCCCTGCAGGTTACTTCGGGACGGTGACCCGCCGGCGGGTTCTTAAAGCCAGGAAAACTTGAACACACGCAACGCCGTGGTCTGACGCACCGCCGATTCGGGCTCCGCAGCGGCAGACGGCGTCGGCTTCTACGCGTGCGCGTCCGGCCTTCCGGTGTCACGAGCCCGCCGAAGGCCCGCCCGATGAAGGCGACCTCGAGAACGGTGACCACGAGCGCGACCTGGGAGGGCACCGCGCCGCGCGGTGAGATGATGGGATCACTCTGTAAGGTTCCTTGAGTCCGAAAGCGGGCCTTTCCACCGTGGGCGGTCCGCTTCGTTTTTGCTGATCCAAAAGGGTTCCCGCGAGCGCGTTTCTAAGCTGTTGATTCCATGTCGGAGCATAGGGCCCTTTTTGCTGATCCACAAGGTACACCTTTTGGATCATCCCGCTACCGCTGCTTTCGGACCTAAACATCTTATCTTCATGGAGTGCCCCAGTTTGAGTCCTGACAACTTTGGACGCGCTCCCCGTGGGCCCGCGCGCTCCACGTCTCGCGAGGCCGAAAAAAGGGGGGCAAAAACTTCACCGCAACGCTCCAACTCCGGGTCGCCCGTCGGCCGCGCCGGGGACCCACGCGCCGTAACGTCGAATGCGGTCACACCCATTAGTGACGTGGACCGCGTTTCAAGTAAGCCGCTGGCGCGGCGAACGCTACGCGTTGCCGGGTAGTGCGGCGCTGATCTGAGAAGTGTAAATGTGTGGGTCACGAGGAGGTCCCTGTGACCCGTTTACGAACGATGATGCTGGAAGAGCTCCAGCGTCGAAATTACTCTCAGAATACTGCGCGTGCTTACATCCGTGTGGTGCGCGAATTGGCCGCCTATTTCCGGCAGCCGCCCGACAAGCTCGGTCCGGAGCACATGCGGTTGTTCCAGGCCCATCTGTTTCGAGACCGGAAGCTGAATGCCCGTACTGTGGTGCAGTACAGTGCCGGCCTCCGCTTCTTCTTCGTGAAAACTCTGAAGCGGCACTACATGCTGGAGAACATTCCTCTGCCGAAGGAGCCGCGCAAGCTGCCAACCGTGCTGAGCCAAGGGGAAGTCACCACGCTGATCGAATCGGCTAGCAACCTGATGCATCGCGCCATGTTGATGACACTTTACTCCACTGGGATGCGCCGGGAGGAGTTGTGCCAGCTGAAAGTGAGTGACATCGACAAGCAGCGCATGGTCGTTCACATCCGACAGGGGAAGGGGCAACGCGACCGCGATGTCGATTTGAGTGAAAGCCTGCTGGAGACGTTGCGCGAGTACTGGCGCTGGATGAAGCCCAAGACCTATTTGTTCCCCGGGACGATCAAGGGCTGGCGCGCGGATGTGCCGATCACGGGCAAAGTGGTCTGGGCAGCCTGCCGTCAAGCCGCCGATCGGTCGGGCATCCAAAAACGTATCTATCCGCATCTGATTCGGCATTGCTATGCCACCCACTGGCTGGAAGCCGGGGGAGACCTGCTGGTCCTGCAGAAGTTGATGGGACACGCCAAGCTCGAAGACACGGTCCAGTACCTGCACCTGTCCCGCCGACACCTGCTGGGCGTGGCCAACCCCCTAGATAACCTGACGGTGAGCAGCACCGCTCAGCAAACCAAGCGTTCCCGGCTGAAGAAAAAGAGATGAAGCCGCCCACCCTGGAGGTGGCCGACATCATCCGTTCCGCGGGCGACAGCTTCATCGGGCGAACCCAGTGGCATCTGGGCTGGCAACAGCTCAAGGTGTTGCGGGCCATCAAGCATTGCCGCACGGCAGCGCTCGGTGGTCATCTCGATCAGTGCTCCCGATGCGGCCATCGTGCCATCTCCTTCTTCTCATGTCGCAATCGGCACTGCCCAAAGTGCCAGACCAACGCCCGCAACCAGTGGCTCGCCGCTCGCTCTGATGAGTTGCTCGGTGTCAGCTATTTTCATGTGGTCTTCACTCTGCCTCAGGAACTGTCCTCGCTCGCCCTGCAGAACAAGCGGGCCATCTATGACCTGCTATTCCAGGCCAGCGCGGCAACCCTGAGTGAGATCGCCGCCGATCCCAAGCATCTCGGCGCGGAGATCGGCTTCCTCAGCGTGCTACACACCTGGGGACAGAACTTGCAAGCGCATCCGCACGTACACTGCGTCATCCCCGCCGGCGGTCTGTCGCCAGATCACTCGCGCTGGATTCATCCCGAACACCACTTCTTCCTGCCGGTGAGAGTACTCAGCCGTGTCTTTCGCGGCAAGTTCGTCTCCGGGCTGAAGCGCCTGTTCCGCCAGAAGAAACTCCGCTTCCATGGCAATCTCCAACATCTGGGAGAAGCCAAGCTTTTTCACTGCTTCCTGAGGCAGTTGTTCCGGCAGGACTGGGTGGTCTACGCCAAGCCACCATTCGGTGGACCGGAATACGTGCTTCAGTATCTGGCCCGCTATACCCATCGCGTGGCCATTTCCAACCACCGGCTCATTTCCTTGGCCGATGGCAAGGTCACCTTCCGGTGGAAGGATTATGCTCACGGCAACAAGAAGCGCAAAATGACGATAACGACCGACGAATTCCTCCGCCGCTTCTTGCTGCACGTGTTACCGCGCGGCTTTGTGCGCATCCGCCACTTCGGCTTCCTTTCCGCTCCGCGGCGGCGAAAGTCCATCGCGCTTTGCCGGCGGCTGCTGGCGCAGGCCGCACCTCGACCGCGCTCTCCCACGCCAACGGCGACGCCGACTGCCACCACTTGGCCGTGCCCGTGCTGTGGCGGCGCCATGATCATCAAGGAGAAACTCAGTGCTCGGCAGATCCACTTGCGATCCGCGGAATGCAACTCCATCAACAGCTCGTAGGCTCAATTGCCGAGGTCCAAATCTTACATCGGTTTGTCACTCACGCCCGACGTGTGTCTGCACTCGCCTCGCTCCGAGAAAATACCCGTGACAGCGCTCGCGATCCGAACCCGGAACCAGCCATCGGCTCCCGCACGCGTCGATGGAATCCGCAGAAAGGCACCCTCCAACCCCTACCTGAGTACCAGAACAGCAATAAATACCCATAGCTGCCGCGTCCGCCGCAAACGCCAGCGGCTTACTTGAAACGGTCTTATCGAAAGCGCGCCGGCCGAAACGCTCGGCTGCGCCACAGGTATGCTCGCCGGCGCACTTCCGATAAGATCTATCGTTTACCGAGACTAATCTTCTACAACGGGACAATCAGCCGAACCACGGCAGACAATTGAAGGGCAACAGCGAACTTCCGGCGGGGCGCGTTAGGTGCCCGGAGTCACGAGCGCGAGCGTGAGGGCGCGCCACAAGATCCGGCGACGATCACTAATACACGAAAACTCAACAGGGCGGGGGCTTTTCCTATCTCTCTACTGGCCCTGAGCAGAGCTGGCTAAGCTCTGGGGCTGATCCGCTGCGGCACGCGGTGACGGGAGGGGATCTGAAGCCTTATGGGTTCTGGTGGGCTTCTGACCGGATGGGTTCAGAGGTTTAGTCCCCAACTGGACTCAAAGTGGTTTCGATTGTTTGCGGGCAGGGCGCGTCGAGGTTCTCGAGGCACTCGCGCAGGCGGTTCCTGTCGATAGGTTTCGGAATATAGTTGTCCATTCCGGCAGCGAGGCAGCGTTCCTCGTCGCCTTTCATGGCGTGCGCGGTCATGGCGATGATGATTTGATGCGTTCCAGTTGACCGCTCCAGTTCGCGTATCGCCATGGTTGCCTGGAAGCCATCCATTTCCGGCATCTGCACATCCATGAGCACCAGGTCGAAACTCTCGTTCTGTACCGCTTCGACGGCCTCGCGTCCGTTGCTCACCGGGGTGGCAATATGTCCGAGTTTTTCTAGAACCCGAAGGGCTAAGCGTTGGTTGACGGAATTGTCCTCCGCGACGAGCACCCGGAGTTGATGGCGGTTGGGACGGAGAACGGGCCGGTCAACCGGTTCCGGCCGCGACGAGTCGACGCCCCCCGCACTTGACACGGCAAATACCGTTTTGAGCAACTCAGACTCACGAACCGGTTTCATTAAGTGGCCACACACGCGTAGCGTCCGGCGGTGGGCCGCATTGCCGTGACGGCCGCCCGATTCGAGCATAATCACCGGAGTCTGGGAGAGAGCTTCATTCTCGCGAATACGTGTCACCAGCTCGAAGCCGTCGGCGCCGGGCATCATTACGTCGGTGATCACGAGCGAAAAGGGCGAATCGGACGCACAACAACTCAGCATCGACAGTGCTCGGATCGCCGTCTCGGCGGAAGTCGGCCGCATGCCCCAGTTCCGTAGCATTGTTTCCAACAGCCGCCGACTCGTCGCATTGTCGTCGACAATCAAAACCTTCAAATCTCGCAGCGCGCTCGGGTCAAATTCGGCAACCGGCGGACCGTCGCGAGTGCCAATGCGAAATTCGGCGGTGAAGAAGAAACAGCTTCCTTGCCCAGGCGCACTGTCGACCCATATCTGACCGTCCATCATGCTTACTAACCGTGACGCGATTGACAGGCCGAGACCTGTGCCGCCGAACATGCGGCTCGTCGATGCATCTGCTTGGGAGAATGCCTCGAATATGAGTTTTTGTTTCTCTCTCGGTATGCCGATTCCGGTATCCCGTACCGTAAACAGCAGCATCACCTTGGATTCGTCGTGCGCCTGGCATTCTACGGTAAGAGCGACCTCACCCGAGTTCGTAAACTTGATGGCGTTTCCCAGCAGGTTGACGATAATTTGCCGGAGTCGTGTGGGGTCGCCGATGACAATTTCGGGCACTTCCGGAAGGACCTCGCAAATCAACTCGAGGTTCTTCTCACTGGCGCGCACCGCTAAAGTGTTGCACGTTTCCGCGAGGCACTCCCGCAGTTCGAAATCAACCCGATCAATGTCCAGGTGGCCGGCTTCGATCTTCGAAAAATCAAGGATGTCATTGATAACCGCGAGCAGCCCTTCCGCCGAGGAGTGAACCGTTTCGAGGTATTCCCGCTGTTCCGTCGTGATTTCCGTGTCGAGGACAAGCTCGGTCATGCCGAGGACGCCATTCATCGGCGTGCGGATTTCGTGGCTCATATTGGCGAGAAAGTCGCTCTTGGCGCGGCTGGCAGCTTCCGCAGCCTGTTTGGCGACCGAGAGTTCGCGCTCAATGCGCTTCAGACCGGTGATATCTCTGGAAATGCCGAATGTTCCGACAATCTGTTCGGCGGCGTCGCGGAATGGCAGCTTGGTCGTCAGGACCCAGGTTTCGCGGCCATCTGTCCAGGTCTCCTTTTCCTCTTTGGAAATAATGGTCCTCCGGCCGTGAATCAGGTCCTGTTCGTCATCCCACGCCGACTGAGCGTGCTCCGGCGTAAAGAAATCGAAATCGGTCTTGCCTATCGACTCTTCTGTATTTTTGACGCGAAAAACGTCGATAAGCGCCTGATTCACACGCGTGAAATGACTGTCCCGATCTTTGAAGTAGATTTTGTCAGGCAAATGGTCCATTAACTGGCGGAGAAGGTGTCGCTCTGCGATCAGTTCCATTTGCAGTTTACGGCCGGTGGTTACGTCGCGGAATCCCCAAACCCTGCCGATATGCCGGCCATGCACGTGCACCGGTTCGGAATGGCGTTCGAAAATGCGGCCGTCGTTGAGATCCACCACGTCGTCGGTATGCAGTCCGGGGTCCGCATAAATTTGCTTCGCCCGATCCAGAAAGCTCTGGGGATCGCGAACTTTACCCAGGTGGTATTCCATCCGGTTTCGCTGTTTCGCCCTCAGAACCGAAACCGGAATGTCCCACATCTGCGCGAACCTGCTGTTCCAGGCGACCGTTTTTCCAGCGGAGTCGACCACCACAAGACCGTCTGCGGTTGAGTCCAGAGTGGCCCGCAAAGCATCGGTTTGCGCCGCGACGCGGTAATGCAGAGCCACGACCCAGGACGCACTCAGAACGATCACTCCTACACAGACCAGCAAAGCAATCAGAACGCGACCCGGGTTCCACCATGGGGGCTGTTCCATAACGGCTATTTGGGATGGTGAGGTTAACAGGATCCGCACGCTCTTTGGCGTCTTGTCGGGATAGACGTCCACTGTACAGATACCGGTCAGTTCGAGCAGGCTGCCGTCAGGGAGGGATCGGATCCACTCGTCGGCGGAGGAAACCGGTAGCTCGGCCGTGAAAACCCGTCCGCTGGCCGATAGCAGTAAGGTGCGTTCGGCTGAGCCTACCGATTGTCCAAGCAACCGTCCACGGATCCGCACCAACACAGCGTCGGGATCTCCTGTAAAAGCCTGCTCGGCCGTGATGACCCGCGCCGGCGGAGTCGATTGCTTGCCGATCTTCCGGCAGACGACATCCTCAAGTGTCGCGGAATAGCCTCCCATGCCCGGAAAACCTACCACATCGATCCAATCGCCCACCTGGAAACGGTTGGCGTCGCGGAGCTCCAGGATCATGCCGTTGCCGTGGTCCATGATCGACATCCAGCGTCCGCCCCAGGTCGCGGTAACGACTCCCCTCACATGGATGCGGTGTCCGGGCGAACCGTACGGATCGAATTGCATCACGCTTTTGAGGGTTCGCACGGGCAGTCCGAAGGGATCGGCTGGACCGCGAGAGACCAAACGAAATTGCGCGAGGCTGGGTGTGAAAAGGTGGATTCCGATGAGTTGTCCGTTCTGATTGAAGCGCGGTGCGCAGACCCCACGGACGATTACGTCGCTGTCCACCAGGTTCTGGTAGCTGATGCCAGCCGACTCCAGAGTGATGACGTCCAGCCGGCCGGCGCCTGTGGCCAGCGTGATCAGAATGTTGCCTTTGGCAGAGGCCGCCTGGTCGGCGTATGCGGTGAGATGCTGCGATTCCACCACGGATCTGACGATCCCCTCTACCTCGATCCACGCGGTATCGAACTTGCCCGTAAGCAGCGGATCGAGGGTGACCCGCGCAGCTACGGGAAGCGGCCTTTTTCCGACGATCTGGATCAAGGGGCGGACGATGATCGGCGCGAAGCCTCCCTTACCGGTGACACCTTTGATATCGAGCAGGTCTCCGGCTCGGATGGGCAACAGAGGCTGACTCTGCATATCCACATAGACACCGCCAGTTCGATCACTGATGAACAGATTCCCGATTTGGGGATTGTAATAAAGGGCCTGAGCGCCGTGCAGATGCACCGGAAACGCACGCGCCCCTTCCGCGTTCATCATGTCGTGGACGGCGTGAGCTGTTGTTAGAACGGTGGGGCTATCCCCACGTGCGATTGATACCAGCGCACTCAGAACAGTCAGGACACTGAGCAGTGCCTGGAAGCTAACCAGACGAACAAAAGGCCTATCTCCTTGTGCGTACCTCGACGCTGCGCCGCGTGCCATCACACGGTTCTCATCGACAGTATTCCCTTGGGCTTGAGGCCCGGACTCAGGTGTTTAACGCCCCACTGCGGCTGCGGTTCGCGCGTGCGGGCGAACGGCGAATGTTACGGTCAGGTTTTTCCACTGCTATTTTCCAACCGGGTGTGACCAAGGGGCCGGCACCACGATCATGGGGCGCTATGCCTTTTGTGGGTGTCTCGGAGGTTATGTATCGCGGCCAGATAGGTTATCTGGAAGATTAATCCCGGGAAGTCCGGTTGCAGTCATTTGGCTAGGCCGAAGGAATCGGCTAACACAAGCCGACTTGAACGAAGCCTAAGCGGCAGACGCTTCGCGTGGGGTGCTCCCCAGCGGTAATCGTCGGTAGCGTGTATTGTCGGGTCACAAGGAGGCTATCCCTGTGACCCATCTACGCAAAATGATGCTCGAGGAACTCGAGCGTCGTAATTACTCTCAGAATACCGTGCGGACGTACCTCATGACGATCGAGGATTTCGCCCGTTACTTCCATAAGCCGCCAGACACATTGGGCCCGGAGCACGTGCGCGAGTACCAGGCCTACCTGTTCCGTGAACGAAAGCTGGCCGCCAATACCGTAAATCAACGAGTCGGGGCTCTGCGGTTCTTCTTCATCAAGACACTTAAGAAGACCTGGAATGTCGACGAGACTCCATACCCGAAGAGAGTCATCCGCCTACCCAAGATACTCAGTCCGGAGGAAGTCGCGCGTTTGATCGATTCCGCCACGACTCCGTTCTATCGCACGATCCTGATGACGCTCTACGCCACCGGAATGCGCCGAGCCGAACTGGCGCAGTTGAAGGTCAGCGACATCGACAGCCAGCGAATGGTCATCCACGTACAGGGTGGAAAAGGCCGCAAGGACCGTGACATCATGCTGAGCCCCAAGTTGCTGGAAGTCCTGCGGGAGCATTGGCGCGGTTTGAGACGAAAACCGAAAGTGTGGCTGTTCCCGGGCAATCGCTGGCACACAGCCGACCATCCGATCACCACCAAGATCGTCTGGCTGGCCTGCCGGCAAGCAGCAACGCGCGCTGGCATCCGCAAGGAAGTTCATCCGCACACTTTGCGGCATTGTTTCGCCACTCACCTGCTCGAAGCCGGCGCCGATTTACGAACCATCCAGATTCTGCTGGGCCATCGCGATCTGGAAGAGACCACCATCTACCTCCACCTCTCTCAGCAGCACCTGAACGCTACGCCCAGTCCACTCGACGCTCTGTCCCTGAGTGGCAACCGCAACAACGGCGTCGGTACGGAGTAGATGCCGCGGCCACCCGTCGAGGTGGCCGATGTGATCCGCGCCGCCGGAGACGGCTTCTACGAGCGTCCACGAAAGTGGCTCGCCGGGCTACACCGGAAGGTATTGAACGCAATCCTGCGCTGCCGAACCGCCGCGCTCGGCGGACATGTGGATGCGTGTTCCGGCTGCGGACATCAGGCCATCTCTTTCAACTCATGCCGAAACAGGCACTGCCCAAAGTGTCAGGCCAATGCGCGCGACCGCTGGTTGGAAGCGCGAGGAAAAGAACTACTGCCCACGCGTTACGTCCATGTGGTGTTTACTTTGCCGCACCAACTTTCGCCAGTGGCGCTACAGAACAAGCGCGAGATTTACAGTCTGTTATTCCGAGCCAGCGCCGACACACTGCTTCAGGTCGCCCGCGACCCGAGACACCTCGGCGCGGAGATCGGATTCTTCAGCGTCCTGCACACCTGGAATCAAAAGGTCCAGCATCACCCGCACGTTCATTGCATCGTTCCGGCTGGCGGCCTGTCTACAGATCACGCCCGATGGATTGATTCGCAGCAGCGCTTCTTTCTGCCGGTCGAGGTTCTCAGCGAGGTCTTCCGCGGCAAGTTCACTGACGGCCTCAGAAAGCTCCACGCGGAGCGGAGGCTCGGCTTTCACGGAGCGCTCACGCCGCTACAGAACACCAAGACGTTCGCGGCCTGGCTTCGTCTCTTGTTTCGATCCAAGTGGGTGGTTTACTCCAAGCGGCCTTTTGGCGGCGCACAACATGCGCTTCGCTATCTCGGCCAATACACGCATCGAGTGGCGATCTCGAACCACCGCCTCGTTGCGCTCGCGGACGGCACCGTCACATTCCGCTGGCGCGATTCCGCTCATAAGAACAAGAAACGTCTGATGACGTTGCCCGTGGATGAGTTCTTGTGCCGCTTTCTCCTGCACGTGCTGCCGCCCGGATTCGTCCGCATCCGGCACTTCGGATTTCTGGCTCACCGCCGCCGCCGCGCAGTGCTTCCACTCTGCGCTCAACTGCTCGCTGCGGCAGGCCGGACTGCGGCCCCAACCGCAGCTGAAGAAAAGGCTGCTTCATCTCCTCGGCCGCTTTGGACCTGTCCGCTGTGCGGCGGCCCGATGGTCCTGATGGAACGCTTCAGCGCCTTCGAGCTTCGACTGCGATCTCCCCCAACCCCCGCCGCGCAACAACTATGAAACGATCTTTCTCATCACGACTCCACTACGCTCCTCAGCACCAATGCCACACGTGTGCCTGCGCGCAAGCCACCTCAGATAAGAAGCTGCGGACCATCGCCCCGCAAACACAGGTTGCTCGGCCTCAGCCAAAAACATTCTCTTGCTGCCCAGCATTATCCCCACTTACCGCCATTCAAACCCCATAACTGGACCGTTCCACAACGGCTTCCTTCAAGTCGCTGTATCGAAAACGCTCTGGCGCTCACACCTATCCGTTCCCGACACTCCCGGCGCCAGAGCGTTCCCGATACAGCACTAAGACTTCCGGGGACCCATTTAGCCAACTCGCTCATACCTTTGTACGGGTCTCTGACGACTCTCCCGCGGAGAGCTCTTCGACACAAGTCGTTGGTGCCTCCGTGCTTCGTTAACCAGCTGTTAGACCGGTTCGCTTGGAGTGTCAATGATAGATCGAGATCGAACGTTTCATCGTTTGATGGCCGCCACGCGCAAGAGAAAGGCCGAAGACCGTCACGCTAGTCTCCTGTTTCTGAAGTTTCTTTATACTTGTTGACCTTCCGGATGATCCGGCTGGCGCTGGCAACCCATTGAACGGAGATCCCACCCCACGCACGTTCGAGGACTACGTGGCGCTGTTCGCCGCGACCGGCAGCGAGCAGCGGGCAGGTGAGGCCTCACCTTCCTACCTGCGCTCTCGCCTCGCTGCGCAGCGGATCGCCGAGCTGCGAGCAGACGCCAGGATCATCGCGATCTTGCGCGAGCCGGTGAGCTTCCTTCATTCGCTGCACATGGAGCTGATGCGCGACCACGCGGAGACCGAGACCAGCCTCGCCAAGGCGCTTGCGCTCGCTTCCGAGCGGCGGGCTGCCGAGGCGCGCGGGGGAGCTCCGGGCTCGTCTACACCGACTACGTCGAGTATCTCGAGCAGCTGCGCCGCTACCACGCGGTGTTTCCCCGCGAGCAGGTGCTGGTCCTGATCTACGACGACTTCCGCGCCGACAACGAGGCGACCCTGCGGCGCGTGATGTCGTTCCTCGGCGTCGACCCCGACTGGCCGATCGAGGTGAAAGAGGTCAATCCGAGCGTCCGCGTGCGCTCGCCCCGCGCCAACGAGAGATGCGCTCGCTCTATCTCGGACGCGGCCCGCTCGGGCGTATGTTGAAGGCGCCGTTCATGCTGCTGCCGGCGCGGGCGCGGCGGCGAGGTCTGGGCGTCGTACAGCGGCGCGTGCGTGTACGGCAACCCCCGGGTCTGGACAAGGCGCTGGAACGCGAGTTGAGGGAGCGCTTCGGCGGGGAGGTGGCGGCGCTGAGCGACTATCTGGGCCGGGACCTCGTGACGCTGTGGGGATATGACTGTCTCGAGCGCTGAGCCATCCGCCCGCGGGCGCCTGCAGCCCGCGAGCCTGACTTCTTCATCGTCGGGCACCCCAAGAGCGGGACGACGGCGCTGTACGCGATGTTGCGCGCGCACCCGGAGATCTTCATGCCCGAGCTCAAGGAGCCATGGTTCTTCGCCCACGACATGCGTCCGCGGCGGCCACCCGTCCGCGAGCCCCCGGTTCCTCGCGATCTGGGGGAGTACCTTGCCTGTTCGAGGCCGCGAGCCCGATCAGCGGGCCGGCGAGGCGACCTCGACTTACCTGCTCTCCAGGGTGCCGCCGGCCACATCGCCGAGGAGGTTCCGGCGGAGCGAAGATCATCGCTGTCCTGCGTGAGCCGGCGAGCTTCCTGCATTCGCTGCATCAGCAGCTTCTCAGGGTGCACGTCGAGTCCGAGAAGTCCCTCGGCGCCGCCCTCGCGCTCGAGGAGAGCCGGCGACAGGGGCGCCAGATACCGCGTCGCTCGGTTCGCCCGCAGCTGCTCATGTACTCCGAGCACTGCAGCTACGTCGAGCAGCTGACCCGCTACCACGCGGTGTTCGGGCGCGAGCAGGTGCTGGTCCTCATCTACGACGACTTCCGCGCCGACAACGAGGGGGTCGTGAGGACGGTGTTGCGCTTCCTCGGTGTCGAGGAGTCGGTGTCGGTCGCCCCGCTGCAAGCGAACCCGAGCTCCATGGCGATCCGCTCCCAGCGCGCAGACGATCTGCTCAACAGGGTCTCGGTCGGACGCGATCCCGTGTCCCGGGTCGTCAAGGCCGGGCTCAAAGCGGTGCTTCCGTCCCGGGCCAGGCGGCGCGCGATCGGGGCCGCGCAGCGCAACGTCGTGATGCGCCCGCCACCGCCCCCCGACGAGGCCGTGATGGATGCGCTGCGACGTCGCTTCGCCGACGAGGTCGTGGCCCTCAGCGAATATCTCGGCCGAGACTCGTGGAGCTCTGGGGCTATGGCCCCTTCGTTTGACCGACTCGCCGCGATCGCGTCGCGAACCACCGCATCGAATTCGCGTGCGCGGGTGTCATAGGAGAGCTCATTGCGCAGCGCCGAGCGGTCGAAGGAGCGCGGAGCGCGCCGGAGAACTTCGCCGCTGCAAGATCCTCGATCACCCGGGCCATGCCTTGCTCGTCTGTCGGATCGACGAGCCACACGCCGGCACGCCGCTCGAGGTAATCGCGGTTCTCTCCGGCCGGCGTCGCCGCAAGGATCGGGCGGTCGGTCGTGAGGTACTCGTAGGTCTTCGCGGAGATGCGTCCACCGGGCGAGCCGTCGACGCGGGTGGGGAGCGTCAGGAAAAGCAGGTCGGCGGCTGCGGACGCGGCGGTCACCTCGCGGTGGGTGACGGGCCGAGGACCGCGACGACATCCTGCACGCCGGCAGCCTCGAGCGCCCGCTGGACGAGCGCCTCTGGGAAGGGGTTGCCGTGGATCGTCAGGTGCAGCCTGCCCCTCCCAATCGGGGCGGCGCTGGATGACGGCGAGGATCGCCCGGCCGATCACGGCCGGCGAGGAGGTCCGATAGTCGAGCTCGACGAGCTGATGGCGACCGAGCCGCATCCAGGCTCCGTACAGGCGCTCTGCGAAGGCCTGCGGGCCGTCTCCGTCGAGCAGCGACCACCACCCGTTCATCGCGCCTGCATAGACGATCTCGAAGCGGCGCCATTATCCGGCGCGCCTGGCGCCGGACCCGGGGTCACCGCCGTAGCGGACGAGACGGAGCTTGGCCCGCTCAGCCGGCGGCTGGCGGGCGCGAACCCGCTCGAGATTGCGCGCGGACACGTATACGACCGCGTCGGCGAGGCGGATGTAGCTGTCCTCCAGGCGCATGGCAAGGCGGTGATGCAGCCGCGTTGGGAAGTGCGGGTGCATGTCGGTGCAGGTCGGCGAGTCGTCGAGGTTCACGATCAGGGGCACTCCGGACAGGTGGCTCAGCGCGAGCCCCGCGAGGCCTCCACCGTAAGGCATCATGAACACGACGATCGCGTCGGGGCGGCGCGCCGCGATCGCGCGGCGACCGGCGCGGATTGCGGGCAACACCCAGAAGATCGAGCTGTCCGGCCAGACGAGCAGCTCGATCAGCTTGTTCAGACGCAACATTCTGAGTGCCGCGAGCAGGCGTCGCGGACGCCGATCCCGCACCGTCTCGATGCGGAGCTCGCCCTGGGAGGCGGGCCCGGCGCTCGCCGTGAGCAGATCGATGTCCCACTCGCGGCGAGGCGTGAGAGCAGCTTGTCGGCACGGATCGCAGTCGGCGTCGTCTCTGGTGCAAACGATGGCGAGATGCACAGCAGGGCGGGTCGCCGGACAGCCCGCGAGGGCTCGCCCATCAGGCCCGCCAGCTTGCCCGAGCGCGTGTGTAGGCGGCTCGCAACGCCTCGAGATGGGACCGCGGCGTGAACCTGTCCGAGGTCATCCTGCGGCCTGCCTCCCCCATCGCGCGCTGGCGCTCGGGGTCGGCGAGAAGCTCGCTGAGAGCGTCCGCCAGTTGGTGCTCGTCGCCCGGCTTGACGGCGAGCCCGTTGACACCGTGCTCGAGCCAGTCGCGGATCCCGCCGGTGAGGCTCGCAACCGCCGGTCGGCCGGCTTCGAAGGCCTCGATCCCGCCGAGGCCGAACGGCTCAGGCCAGACCGAGGGAACCGCAGCCACCGAGGCTTCGGCGATCTCTAGGGCGAGCTGCGCGGCGTCCAGCCAGCCGGTGAATCGCACGCGGTCCGCGACGCCGATCCGCGCGGCCAACTCGCGCATCTCATCGAGCCGCCAGCCGTCCCCGCAGACGACGAATTCGGCGTCGACGTGGCGGGCCGCCCGAACCAGGACGTCGACCCCCTTCGGCGCGACGACGCGGCCCGAGAAGACAACGCGGCGCCGGTGCTCGTGGCCCGAGCCGTTCGCTGTCCGCAGCGTGCTGAAGGTGGGGACAATCGCCGCCGCTGGACCCCGTTGATCGCCAGGTGGCGGTCCATCGCCGTCGAGCAGGTGATCGCGAGATCGCACTCCCGCAGGGCCCTTAGGCCCGCGCTCGCCTTGCGGTAGCTGGCGGGCAGCCGACCCGGGTTGGTGGTGTGGGCACAGCCGGGCAGCCGCGGGATACACCCCGGACCGTGGGCCCGCATGCACTCCTGGCCCGGGCGGAAGTAGTGGACACCCGAGGTGCAGGCCGTATACCCGTGTGCGCTCACCACAACGGGTGCGCGCACACGCATCCACTCCAGCAGGGCCGGCTCATCGACTTGATGGAAGTGGACCACCGAGGGAGCCTGTTCCATCGCTTCGGCGGCTCTCTCCTCGGGGGCGGCCGACTCGTCGAAGAGCGCCGGGCTCTCGAGGACCTCGACCCCGGGGACCGGCGTTCCGCCGTCGTCGCGGGCACACAGCACCGTCACCTTCGCACCCGCCTGCGCCAGCGTCGCCGCGCTCGCCGCGACGTGCGCGCCGACGCCGCCGTCGCGCGACCAGCGTGGCGTCACAAACAGCACCGGACCGGAGACGTCGTGCCCGGCCGGCTCGCGCCGCCCCGTAGGCACAGTTGAGGCTGGACGGCTCCGCCGGGACACATTATCGATCATAGTGTCTCCCAGCTGCCTCCGTCTACGAGGAGCACGGCGATGGGCTGACCCCTCTCTGTCAATGTCCGGCGAGATGCTCACCATCGAAGAATTACTGACCTTGAGGGCGAAAACAGGAGAGCGCTGGACATGGAGGGAGCACGAATGGAATTGCCGCCCGCTGCTCATCGTTGGCGGGCGCGCCGCGCCGGCAGGGGTCCCGGGCCCTGAGCGGCTCCCGGATCCGGAGTTGGTGGAGCAGGCCAAGCGGGGGTCGCTCACGGCCGAGTACAAGGCCAGGGGCCTCGCTGAGGCTGACGCGTGCATGCAGTCGGGTGAGCTTGACAGGCTCCGCGACGAGCGGTTGTCGGCTCGAACTCCCGGGTGCCGGTCCCGTGTGGGCGGGAAGCTGAATCGCTTTCACCAAGTAGATCGCCGATAGTTCAGCGCAGCTGCCGACGCGCTTCACGAAGCTGGTGGTCGCTACGCTGATCTCGTGACGGCCGCATCTCACCGAAGCGTTCGCTGGGTCTTTCTCGATCGCGATGGCACTATCAATGCGATGCCGCGGATCGGCGACTATGTCGACCACCACCAGCGAGCTACGTCTCATCGAAGGTGCGGCCGGCGCGATCAGGCGTTTGAATGAGGCCGGAGTCTGGGTGGGCGTCGTGACCAACCAGCGCGGGATCGCACTTCGGGGCGCATGACGCTGGCTGATCTTGAATCAGTGCACGAGCGGTTACGTTCGCTGCTCGAGGAGGCGGGGGCGCATGTGGACGCGATCTACGTGTGTCCTCACCAGGAGGGGATGTGTGGTTGCCGCAAGCCGCTCCCCGGTCTGCTTTTTAGGGCACAGCATGAGGTGGAGGACCTGGACCTCGGGCGGGCGGCGATCATTGGAGACTCGTTGTCAGACATCGAGGCCGGCCGAGCTGCCGGGGCGAGCACGGTGTTGCTCGCTTCCGGGGACGTCGAGGCCGGCGGAAGCCGACTGTGTCGTCCCGTCGTTGGAGGCGGCGGGGGTGACCTCGCTCCTGCAGCGCCGCTGAGCAGGCTACGCGCTTTCGATGACCCCTCGGGCATTCGTGCTTGTCTCCATGTCCAGCGCTCTGCGGTTTCGCCCTCAAGGTCAGTAATTCCTCGATGCTGAGCATCTCGCCGGACATTGACAGAGAGCGGGCGGTTCGCCTCGATCGCGTTGACCTCTTCGCAGGCAACAGCATGGGATCGACACGAGCGAAGAGCGCACGGCCACTTGGAACATTGGGATCTTATTCGTGGTGAAGAGAGGCCTGCGGCTGGGCTTAGTCCTTACTAGAGGTGGCCGCAACTGATTCGACTTAGTCGACTGCGACCCTTCGACCGCTATCGTGTATTCTGAGGATCCGGTGTGCAGGCTGCGCAGTAGGAAGGCAGGGGTCGCGGCTCGGCGGAGTTGCCGCGTTGCTCGAAGATCGAAAGTCACGGGTGACACGATGGTGATTTGCATATCTAGCCAGTCGCAGCGTGGCTGTCCGTGATGGTCTGAGGAACGCCACTCCGCGTCAGCCTCGTCGGCGGTGGGAGTGACCTGCCTGAGTTCGCCGACCAGCACGGTGGTGCTGTTATATCCACGACGATCGACAAGTGGGTGCATGTAGCGGTCTCGTCCGCGCTTTGAGGGTGACTTGAGGGTCAGCTACTCTCAAGCTGAGATCGTCGACACGGCGCACGAAGTTAAACATGAGCTCGTCCGCGAGGCATTGAGGCTTACCGGGCTTCCGCGTGGACTGGAGATCGTGACACTCGCCGACGTACCAGCACGAGGAACGGGGCTGGGCTCATCCAGCGCAGTGATGGTAGGCCTGCTGTCTGCTCTGTACGCCTACCAAGGTGTTTTCAGGCCTCCGACGCAACTCGCGGAGGAGGCCGCACAGGCGGAGATCAACGGTCTAGGCAAGCCGATCGGAAGGCAAGATCACTACGCGGCGGCTGTGGGAGGCTTCAACCTCATCGAGTTCCAGCGGGGCGGTGGCGTACGCACCGAGCCGCTAGTGACCCCTCCTGGGACACGCGAGACGCTGACTGCAGTTAAGTGCGCAATTCTTCTTACCGGGCCGCCAACGAGCCGCCTCCGACGTGCTCAGCGGCCAGAAGGCCGCCATAGTCGATGGTCGCGCGACCGAGTCGCTGCTGAGTATGAGAGACATAGCGTACGAGATGCGAGACCTGTTGGCCACCGGCGAGCTGGCAGGATTCGAGCAATATCCTCCACCGCAATTGGGAGCTCAAGCGCTCGCTCGCAGAGGGGATCACCGATCGGACGGTGGACGCTTGGTACCAATCCGCGCTTGACGCCGGCGCCACAGGCGGGAAGCTGCTCGGGGCCGGAGCTGGGGGCTTCCTGCTTCTCTTCACTCCCATCGAGCGACAGTCGGCGGTCCGGACCTGCCCTTGCCGATTTGCGCGAGGTGCCGTTCTTTGTTCGCCAGCCGTGGAACTCAGATCACGCTTTTTGAGCCCGCCGGCCACCCGTGATGCAGGCTCACATCGACGCGTACCTAGACCGCTTGCAACAGGCCCTCGTCGGCCTCTCCCGCGAGCGACTTGAGGAACTGGGCGAAACACTGATGCGGGCCTATCGAAACGACAAGCAGGTCTTCGTGATGGGTAACGGCGGAAGCTCCTCGACCGCCAGCCACATGGCGGCTGACCTCGCCAAGAACACGATCGGCCCCAACATGCGGCGCTTTCGCATCATGAGCCTCAACGACAACGCCGCGATCGTAACGGCGATGGCCAACGATCTGGGTTACGAGAACGTGTTTTCAGAGCAACTCACTAGTCTCATACGCGCAGGTGACGTACTTGTCGCGGTCTCCCGCTAGCGGGAACTCGCCTAACATTCTGAACGCCATTCGCTTTGCGCGCACGCGCAGCGCTGAGGTCGTGGGGCTGCTCGGATTTGACGGTGGGCAGGCGGCGGCGCTAGTCGATGTGTCGATCATCGTCCCGTCGCGCGACTATGGTGTGGTCGAGGACGTCCATCTCGTAATAAACGGCGTTTATGGTCGACTTCTTCCGAGACCAACTCGCCCTCACTCAACCATGGACTGTGTGACGACCATTCTGATTTATCGAATTCGTCGACGAGCGCGCGCGCAGTCGCGTGAGGGATCCGTCACCGACACCGTGACGCTCGACTGCGCCGCGAGATGATAAATCGCACTGGGCTCGGCCTCGTCGATGACCGAATCCAGCGT
>CAWGTA010000004.1:0-704644 GCA_963825305.1 Terriglobia bacterium
CGCCCGTGAACATTCCCTCAAACCCCGCGCCCTCCAGGCGAATGGGCACGGAAGACCGGTCCAGCACGGTGGTAGTCACCGTCAGCTTCGCGCCCGGAGTTACTTCCGGCGCCTGCGCCTGCGCTTCCACGAACAGACCGGCGCAGTTGGCGATGGCTTCATCCAGCTCCGCAAGTTTGATCTTAGCTAGCGGGTCGGTCATGGCGGCCACCAGCGGGCGCGCCTTCACCAGTTGCGACGCCACCTTTTCCGGGTGCGCCGGCTCAAACGCGCTCATCGCCCCAGATAGAATCGCGCCAACCGCCGCTCCGCCGGGCAGGCGATTCCAGGAGGTGTCGATTCCGTCGAACAGGTCTTTGGTGGTCGGCGCGCCGCTCAAAATAACGTACCCGCTTTCCACCGAGCCGACGCGCGGCACATTGCCCATGCCCTGGCTGCGATGCTGGCTGCGGCTCATCCCGGCGATCTCTTCGTACGAATAGCCCAGCACCGGATTGAACCTCCCGTATGTCGTTCACGCGCGGACCCATCGGCAGCGGCGCGCCATCCTGAGGCGGCGCGGTAGCATGCGTGTACGCGGCTGCTCCGGGACCCTGTCCTGCGGAGGAAAATTGAATACGCTCAGCGCCAGCCGCTGGCCTTCCAAGGCTGGACATACTTCAGTTGCTCGGGAAAGCGGCTAGGGTCTCCTGCCACTTCGAACCTTCTTTACCCACGATGGCCGAGGCCTGGTGCTGTCCGTGGCCATCCCGCGGGGTTCCCGTAAAACACAGAATGATCACGTCAGGACGGTAGCTCCGGATCACCCAAACCATGTCCGAAGCAGGCGCTCGCGACCCCATTTCTGCAGGGTTTCCTCGGGCGTCCGCGTAAAGCCGAAATCGATGGCGCGCGTAAAAAACTGCTGCGCGCCATCGATCGGCGCGCGGCCAGCAATTCCTGGGTGCGAATAATTCCCAGCTGGTCGCCCTGCTCGGAACCGATCAGGTTTTGGCCGCCTTCGCCACGGGTGAGCGGAAAGGTAGCCCGTCCGCATATGGCGGCCGCGCGCAAAATAGGCCAGCACCGGCGTGCTCTCGTCGTCGGGATGGGCGCGATCATCAGCACCGAACCGAGTACATTCAGCTTACGCAGCGACTGTTCGATTTCGGGAGTGCCTGAGAAAACGGGCGCTGCGGAGAGTGGTACCGACGGTACCAAAAGGATGGCAAGAAATAGTAACCTGGAACGCAAAGTGCGCATCTTTTCCATCAGAAGCCATTCTACGACGGAAAATGCCGCAGAAGAGGGCAGACTGGGGGTAGGTATGAGGAGCGGTAGGGGCGCGGCGCAAGCCATTCGGGGTTTTTCTCGGCCCTCGGCGGCCGTCCACGGAAGTCTACGAGGCAGTCGCACCGCAAGCGACCTGGTTCCCCCAAGATCGGGCTGGCACTGGGCGGCGGTTTCGCCCGTGGGATCGCGCACGCGGGAGTGCTGAAGGTGTTCGAGCAGAACCAGATTCCCATCCATTGCATTACGGGCGTCAGCGCCGGAGCGATCGTGGCCGCCGCCTATGCCAGCGGCGCCACGCCCGCGAAATCGCGCAGGCGGGCTGCGCCATGCGCTTCAGCGACGTGGCGCGCTGGAGCCTCGGGCGCATGGGATTCGTCGCCAGCGAGCGCATGGAGCGGTTCCTGGAACGCTGCTCAAGTGCTACCGGTTCGAAGAAATGCGGATCCCGCTGGGGGTGGTGGCCACCGACGTGGTCACCGGCGAGACCGTGCGCTTTCGGGCTCGGGCGATGTGATTCTGCCCATCCGCGCCAGTTGCTCGTACCCCGGCCTATTCCAGCCGGTGCGGTACAACGGCCAGGCTGCTGGTGGATGGCGCCATGAGCATGGAAATTCCGGCGCGGCTGGCGCGGAGCTGGGCGCCACCCACGTAATCTCGGTGCACCTGCCCGATGCAGAGCGCCGCGGCCGCCCACGAATATGTTCCAGGTGGTGAATCGATGCTTCCAGATCCTGCAAAGTCGGACGGAAGACACCTGGCGCGCCGCCAGCGACCTGGTGATCACGCCGGATGTCCGCGGCATGGAGTGGGACGCTTCGATTGCGGCCGCAACTGCTGAAGGCAGGCGAAGAGGCCGCAAGGCGGCCCTGCCGGAGATTCAGAAGTGGTTCCCCGAACACGAGCCGGCCGTGGCTGGGCTTATGGCAGGTTTACCGGCGGCAAAGACAGGCGGAGTTACGCAACGCTCGCGATCCTTGTCGCCGGCAAAGTGTGGCGAGGACACGGTGTCCGCCGGACCGTCGCTCTATGCCAGGTTCAATACCTGCTTGATCGTTCCGCTGCTGTCCCCGATCTTCTTCTGTAACATCATCAGCGCATAAATCAGTTGCTCGGGCCGCGGCGGGCATCCCGGCACGAACACGTCGATGGGAATCACCTGGTTCACCGGAATGAGCGCGTAGTTATTGAACACTCCCGTGGAGGTGGCGCACGCGCCCATGGAAATCGCCCACTTGGGCTCCGGCATCTGCTGATACAGGTGGCGGATCACCGGGGCCATCTTGTTCGATACCCGCCCCGCGATAATCATCAGGTCGGATTGCCGCGGCGATCCGCGGAACACTTCCGCCCCGAAACGTGCAATGTCGAACCGTGACGCGCTCATCGACATCATTTCGATTGCGCAGCAGGCCAACCCGAACGACATCGGCCAGATGGAGTTCTTGCGCGCCCAGTTGACGGCCATGTTCAGGGTAGTAAGGACGATCCCTTCCGATTGAGCCGCCGCGGCGTTGGCAGTGGCGTAGTCATCCACACGCGTGAAAATTTCCGGAAGACTACTGGCAAAGGGCTTATCCATAACGTTTATTCTCGCATGGCCCCGAGCCGTCCGCTAGAATCGAAGTTTCCGCATGCTGGAAACTTTGGATCAGCTACTCGAGCAGGCCGCCTCCGCGTTCGGCGTCGAGCCCGGATTCTGGGATATCTGGGGCAACTACCGGTCGACCAATACTGCTACCCGGCAGGCCCTGTTGGCGGCTATGGGGGTGGCTTCGGTCACGCCGGAGCAACTGGAAGCCGCCCTGGCCCAACGCACCCGCCGGGAATGGGAGCGGCTGCTGCCGCCTTCGCTGGTGGTCTCCGAGTCCGGGCCTCGCATGCTCCCGGTCAGCCTGCCCGCGGAATTGTCGGGGGCGCGCGCCGTGCTTACCATCAGGCGCGAAGACGGCACTACAACGACCCTCCACCTCGACCTTCAGCAACTGCCGGAAGTTGCCAACACGGAATTGAACGGCCGCGCATTTGTGCGGAAACAGGTTACCCTCACCGATGACTTGCCGCTGGGGTATCACGACATCTCGCTTCGCGTGGGCCCACGGTCAGCCGATACGCGCTACATCGTGACGCCGGATCGCGCATGGACCCATCCAAACCTGGGCCGCACGGGCCGCGCCGCGGGTATTTCCCTCAGCCTTTACGGCGTCCGGTCAGCGCGCAATTGGGGTTGCGGAGACTTCCGCGATCTTCAGACCGTGGTGGATTGGGTGGCCGAAGAGCTCCAGGCCGGTTTTGTGGGGCTCAATCCGCTGCACGCGATTCACAACCGCAGGCCTTTCAATACCAGCCCCTACCTGCCGAATTGCATTTTCTATCAGAACTTCATCTACCTCGATGTCGAGGGCATTCAGGATTACCCGCTCAGCCGCCGCGCCCAGCGATTGCGGTGGCGCAAGGAAACCTGCGCCGAAATCGACAGTTTGCGGGCCGCGCCCCTGGTGGAATATGAACGCGTGGCGGCGCTCAAACTGCGATTCCTGAAATTGCTCTTCGTGCAGTTCCTGCGGGAGTGGCGAGGCGGCTCCCTGCGCGGGCAAGCGTTTCGGACGTACGTCGCGCGGGAGGGCGAGTTACTCGAAAAGTTCGCCACGTACTGCGCCCTCGATGAGTATCTCCACCGGCAGGACCCCGATGTCTGGATCTGGACGCAATGGCCGGAGGAATATCGCGATCCGGAGTCGCCTGCTGTCCGTTCGTTCCGGGCCAAACACTGGCGCTCCGTAATGTTCTATCAATACCTTCAGTGGCAGATCGATCTGCAACTGGGGCGCGCGCAGCAGTGGGCGCGGTCGCGACGGCTGGCCCTCGGTCTCTACCACGATCTCGCGCTGGCCACCGACCGCTACGGCGCGGATCTTTGGGCGCACCGGCCCTTCTACATTCCCGATGTCCGCGTCGGCTCTCCCCCGGATGATTTCGCCCCCGGCGGGCAGGACTGGGGCTTCCCGCCGCCCAATTCCGAGCATCACCGCGAGAACGGCTACCGGCTGTTTGCCGAATCGATTCGCAAGAACTGCCGGCACGGCGGCGCCCTGCGCATCGATCACGTGATGCGGTTGTTCCGCCTCTACTGGATCCCGGAAGCCTCCACCGCCGCGGCGGGCGCCTACGTGCGCGAGCTGTCCCACGACTACCTGCGCGTGCTGGCGCTCGAAAGCGTGCGCAACCGGGTCCTGCTGATCGGCGAAGATCTCGGCACGGTGGTCCCTGAGATTCGTGAGGAACTGGCGCGCTTCGGCGTTCTCAGCTACCGTCTGTTCTACTTCGAGCAGAATGGAGGCAAGTTCCGTCACTCTGAGGAATACCCGCAGCAGGCGCTGGTGTCCTCTACCACGCACGATCTGCCGACCCTCGCCGGATTCTGGCTGGGCACCGACATTGAGGCGCGCCGCCAGGCCGGGTTATTGGATGAAGAGGGGCGCTTGAAGCAGCTCGCCGCCCGCGCTGCTGAAAAACAGAAGATGCTGAATCTCCTACACGAGGCCGGCCTGCTGCCGCCATACATGTCCTATTCCGCCGGTGACTATCCCGAAATGACCGGTGAGTTACACAATGCAGTAATCGGTTTTTTGGCGATGACGCCCTCGCAGTTACTGGCCATCAACCAGGAAGACCTGACCAAGGAACTGGAACAGCAAAACCTCCCGGGGACCACCGCCGAGTATCCGAATTGGCGAAGGAAGATGCGATTTACCGTGGAACAGTTGCGGTCGGACCCGCAGGCGCGCGGCTTTACGGAGATGTTCCGAAACTGGATCGGGAATTCGGGGCGGGCGAATCGTCCGGGAGATTAATCATTTCGACTCAAGTAGCCACCCCACCGGCGGCAAAGACCGCCGGCGTTACGTTCGCCGGCACTGGCAGCCTATTTCAGCCCCGGGTCGTAAACCCGCTTATCCACCGGCGCCACCCGATATGGACTCGCGTCGCCCGATGACATAAAGCAATCGCTGAGGTCGGCGGCCGAGGCATCGGAGAGGTTCATTGGCGGAACATGCAGGATTTCGAATATCGTCTTCAGCAACCCCGGGAAGCTGCTATTGGTGTGAGAAACGTAGTTCCTCTTCATCCACGGGCCGGCACATAGCAGCAGCGTCCGATGGGCATCGATGTGGTCCGCTCCTCCGCGGGCCGAATCTTCGGTCACGAAAACGGCCATGCTGCCCCACCACGGCGTGCCCGAGAGGAATTCGAGAATCCGCCCCAGGGCGTAATCGTTATCGACCAGGAAGGATTCTTCATATGGATAGCCGTCGTCCGGTCGCGGCGTCCCGAGGCGATCGTTCGGCAGATAGACATAAAGAACCTGCGGCAACTCCACGCCGGTTGCGACGTAGCGGTCATTAATTTCGCGAATGAAACGGCCGGCACGCTCCGTATCGGATGACTCCAACAACCGCCTCGCCGCGCTGAAGTTATAGACGGATATTCCGTTGCGGCTCAGGTGATCCCATATCCCGCCTAATTCCGAATCGGCGTAGAAATTGTCGCTGAACGCCCAACGCTCGGCGATGGCGTGGTGGTTCGGCGTAAGGTTCACGTCGTGGAGGCTCAACCGCTCGCGTCGCCCATTCACAGATCCATACTTGCCAAATCGCGCCAGCGCGGGCGCTCCTGCCACGGGGCCATTGGCGGCCCGCCGGACGTCTCCCAACACTTCGTCGAACGCGCGGCCCGCCTTCACGATCAACACTACGTGCCGGATCCCCGGCGGCAGGGACGGCGCGCTTCGAAGACTCGCTACCAACCCGGCGGCTCGCAACACAAATTCCGTGTAGCCCGCCAGGGCCGCGAGCGAGGGGAGCGTGTAAATCGAAACCGAACCTTGGCCGGCTTCCTCGCCGATAACCCTGACAAAATCTAGGCCGACCCTAGCGCTCGGATGACTGCTTTGCCCCCGCTGATTCGCCACATACACCGTGCCCCGATCGATGGCCACCCGGGTAGGAGACCACCCGGCCGGGATATGCCCCACCACCTTCAACGCGCGCGTATCGATCACCCCCACCGCGTTGATGCCCGCTTCCGCCACCAACAGCCATCCGGTCTTTTCGTCATACGCCAGCCCGGCCGGCGCGATGCCCCGCAACTCTGGCAGGCCCCGAATTCGAACCGGAATCTCCGCCTCGACGCGGTTAGCGCCGGCGTCGATCACCGTGATGGAATCGTCCGCGGCATGGGACACATACACGCGGCCGGCAGTTGCAATGATGTTCGACGGGCCGCTCCCGGTGCGGAGAACCGCTTCCACCTTGAGCGCCGAGGGGTCCGACACATCGATGACGGAGACCGATGCGGACTCGGGCTCCGTAACATAGAGCTTGTTTCGATCCGGCGAAAGCGCCAGCGCCACCGGCATCCCGCCCAGTGCTACCGAAGCGAGAACCCGCCGCGGCCGTGTGAGGATCACCGAAACATGCCCGTCGATAGCGGCCACCCGGGAGTTGGCCCGGTCCGCCACGTAGAGGACGCTGCGCGCCGCGTCCAGTGCCAGGTCGCCGCTGAAGCTGTCGTGATAGCCGCTCTGGTTCAAGTCGACGAACGTGCGCCGGTCGCCGATCGCGAGATCGACCAGAGCTACCCGGCCCGAGCTGCCTTCGGAAACGAACGCCGCATGTTCCCCCGCGAGGGCAACTCCGCCGGCGTGCTCTCCACCCGCAATCGCCGCGGGGAAGCTGCGCACCTCCCATACCTTGCCATGCTCCAGCACGGTAAGAGAAGCGGCCGGCGGTCCCATGTTGGCGGTTACCAGCACCCGGCCGGAAGCGCTGAGCGCCAAACCCAACGCGCCCGCGCCGGTCAAAAACTGTTGGCCCGCGGGAGCCACAATGCGCCCGCCCGGCAGGATGGATGACTCGGATCCCTGGCGCGCCGGGCGGATGCCGGCCGGAGGGGAGTAGGACTGCCCGAAGATCACACCGCAGAAAGCGAATCCGCAAACGATGCGCCAACGGGCCGCCACCCCTACATGATATGCCGCCCGTGTATGATGAGGAGAAATGGGTGTTGGCCATCCGTGCGTCACCGACGAGATTCGAGAGGTCGCCTCCGCGTACGCCCTCGGTCTGCTGGAAGCGCCGGAAACCGTCGAGTTTGAAGAACATCTTTCGGAGTGCGCGGTTTGCCGGTCGGAAGCTAAAGCGTTTCGTGAGGTCACCGGCGAGCTGGCGTATGCCGCACCGTTGACCGAACCAGCTCCTCGCGTGAGAACCGAGCTATTGCGGAAGCTGGCGACCCCTCGCGTGTTGGCGCGGGCCGACGAAGGAGTTTGGGAAAAGACTCCCTTTCCCGGCGTCGAGGTCCGCAATTTGTTTGTGGACAAAGTCACCGGCACCGTCACTTCCCTGCTGCGCGCAGCCGTGGGCGCGGTCTACCCGGCGCACCGGCACGGCGGTATGGAGCACGTTTACGTCATCGACGGCGACCTGATCTTCGATGACCACACTTTGGAAACTGGGGATTACGAAGTCAGCCCGGGTTCGACGAATCATTCGTCGATCACTACCAAGACCGGGTGCCTGGCGTTGATCATCCACAATCTGGCCGACGACGTGTTTTTCCCATAGGGTGACTGATCTGGCAGCCGGTAGCTTCAGTAGTGATGCCTCCCCCAGGGCCGCGCGGGAAGTCCTGTGGCGCGAGTATCTCGGCCGCAGCGCCGCCGGGGATCAGAGTGCCCTGGCAGCCCTCTACGACGAATCGAGCCAGTTGGTGTACTCCGTCGTTTTGCGTTTGTTGGGAGATGTGGCGGACGCCGAAGAAGTAACCATGGACGTCTACACCCAGGTGTGGCGGAGCGCGGCCGCCTATGATGGCTCGCGCGGCACCGTGACAGCGTGGCTGATTACGCTGGCCCGCAGCCGCGCCATCGATCGTGTGCGCTCCCGCAGCAGCCGCCTGCAAAACGAAACGGTATTCCCCGAAACGTTCGACCTGCCCTCCGGCGGCCCCAACCCCGAACACCAAAGCGAGCAAACGCAGCGGCGCCGGCACGTGACCGCCGCGCTCCAGACACTGCCGCCGGAGCAGCGCGAAGTGGTGCGGCTGGCGTTCTTCGCCGGTCTCACGCACAGCGAGTTGGCGGCCCGCCTCCAGCAACCGCTGGGCACCGTCAAGACCCGCCTCCGCATGGGCATGATGAAGCTGCGCGAACAGTTGACCCCGCTCTCGGCGTGAGGCATTGGGGTAGCGCCGGCGGTCCTTGCCGCCGGTGTCGTTGACTTGAGACTCACCGGCGGCAAAGACCGCCGGCGTATGCCCCACCGAAAGTTGATATCTTGCAAGGATGCGAACGCTCCATCTGACGCTTGGCATTCTCTGCGCTCTCGGCCTCGCCCTGGCCCAGGATCCGGATGCCGGCCGCCGCGAGTACGAGACCAGGTGTGCGCGCTGCCACGGCGGCAATGCCACCGGGGGCGAATCCGGCCCCAACATTACGGCGCAGATCTCGGCCCGCAGCGATGCCGATCTGTCGGCCTTCCTTCGTCAAGGCAAACCCGCCAGCGGTATGCCGGCCTTCGACCTCGCGGGCCCGCAGATGACCAACCTGGTTCGCTATCTGCGCACGTTGGGCGATCCCGTGCCGCGCAACGCGCCGCCGGCTGTCGTGCGCAAGAAAGTGCAGACCACCGACGGACTGACGCTCGAAGGACAGGTGCTCAGCGAAGGCATGCTCGACCTGCAGCTGCGCACCGATGACAAGCGCATCCGGCTCCTGCGAAAAGAGGGCGACCGCTACCGCATCGTCACCTCACAGGCGAATTGGCCCAGCTACCACGGCGACCCCAGCGGCAACCGCTATTCCCCGCTGACCCAAATCGACCGCGGCAATGTGGCGCGCCTCACGCCCCGCTGGGTTTTTCCCATCCCCAACGTTTCGACCATCGAGAACACGCCGGTGGTGGTGGATGGCATCATGTACGTGTCAAGCGCCAATGAGGTATATGCGCTGGACGCCGGCAGCGGCCGCGCCATCTGGCATTACCAGCGCGCGCGCACCAAGGGCGTGGCCGGCAACGCCGCCATCGGATTCAACCGCGGCGTGGCCGCAGCCGATGACCGCATCTTCATGCTCACCGACAACGCGCACATGATCGCCTTGAATCGCTTCAACGGTGAGCTGTTGTGGGAAACCGAGATGGCCGACTGGCATCTGAATTACAACGGCACTTCGGCTCCGCTGGCGGTGGGGAACCTGGTGATCTCGGGAACGGCCGGCGGCGATGAAGGCGCGCGCGGCTTCGTGGCGGCTTACGAGCAGTCCACGGGTAAAGAAGTATGGCGCTTCTGGACTGTGCCTAAGCCCGGCGAGCCGGGGTCGGAGACATGGAAAGAGAAGGCGCTCCAACACCCCTCCGGCGCGACCTGGATGACGGGTACTTACGACCCGTCGCTCGACACTCTCTACTGGCCCGCCGGCAACCCCGGCCCCGATTTCTTCGGCGACGATCGCGAAGGTGACAATCTGTACACCGATTCCATCCTGGCGCTCGATGCCAAGACCGGCAAGCTCAAGTGGTATTACCAGTTCACCCCTCACGACGTGCACGACTGGGATGCCCAGGAGCCGCCCGTACTGGTGGATGCGAACTGGCAGGGGCGGCCGCGCAAACTGGTGATCCAGGCCAATCGCAACGGATTCTTTTACGTGCTCGACCGCGTGAACGGCAAGTTATTGCTGGCCAAGCCGTTCCTGAAGAAACTCAATTGGGCGCAAGGAATCGGCGCGGATGGCCGCCCGATTCTCAACAAGCTGCCCGAGCAACCGGACGGCAGCACCTACGTGTGCCCCGGATTCCAAGGCGGCACGAACTGGTTCTCCACTTCCTACAACCCCACGACTGGCCTTTATTACTTCCAGGCGCTGGAACGCTGCAATGTGTTTTCGAAGCGCAACATGGAGTGGGAGCCGGGCAAGAGCTACATGGGCGGCGCGGCACGTCCCGCACCTGGCGAATCGTTCGAAAAATCCCTGCGGGCAATCAATATACAGACCGGCGAAATTGCCTGGGACGTCCCGCAAGTCAGCGGGTCTGTGACCGCCTCGGCAGGAGTGCTCGGCACGGCCGCGGGCCTGGTCTTCTTCGGTGAGAACAGCGGCGCCTTCATGGCCGTGGATGCCGCCAACGGCAAATCGCTATGGCAATTCCCCACCAACCAGGTGTGGAAGGCGTCGCCCATGACCTATGTATTCGACAACAAACAATACGTCGCCATCGCCGCCGGCCACGACATTGTCGCGTTCGCGCTGCCGGATTAGGTTCAAATATTACCGCCGAGACGCAGAGACGCAGAGTTTTAAGAAAATGAGCGCTGCGGAAGTTTGCAGGCAACGGTTGCTCCATGAGGTTGGCGCGCCGAGGTGGCAGAGGGAATTGCGTACGGGCGCGGCTTTCTTTGGTGTGAGCCGCGTGGCGTTCCAGATGTGGCGCTCAGAGCAATCGGGAATGACATGATCTTCGAGGCCAAAAGGGATCGGGACGGGAGGTTCAAATTCCGGCTGGCCGGTATAGAATGCAAGCGATCCGTATTCAAAACAGATGAGTAGCCAGCCGTAAAAAGTCGGCCGACAGCATTGCGGAAGAGCCCCGGAGCGCCAGCCCGCAATTCCCTCGGCCACCTCGGAGCGCCAACCTCATGGAGCGGACGCCCTTCTCAAACTCCACCGCCCCCATTTCCTAAAACTCTGCGTCTCTGCGTCTCGGCGGTGAAACTATTCGTGCTTCTCCAACTGCAGCGTGATCGTGCCGATCGTAAACTGGAGCCGCACCCGGATCTGCACCGGCAGTTTGCGGCGGTCATCCGTCAGCCACACGTGCAGGTGCGCACTCCGCCGGAATAGGACATTGTCAAACAGGAAAATCTCGTAGCGGATGGTCTTGTAAGCCGCGTCGGGGACTTTGATGTCCTCGCGCTGCTGCGCCTCCACCCGGGCCATCACGCTCTTCTTACCGTCGCTCACAGGGACTTCCGCGCTCTGCCCCGGTTCCAGGTTCAACGTCCGCAGGAAGTAGACGCCGCCGATCACATCGTGCACACACTCGGGGATGTCGATTTCCTGGGACCCCAGCACCGTGTTCTTCGCCAAGTCACGTTCCAGGTAACTGGCCTTGCGAGACTCGGCATCGAAGGTGACTTTGGTTTCATGGTGGCGGCTACCTTCGCGGGAAGTCATCACGGAAGACTGCGCGCATAGCGATTGATTCAGGTTGGCCGAGTAATCGTCTTCGACGGCAAAAAGCTTCGATACCAGCCCCACCGATTGCAGGTGCAGGTTGACCTGCCACCCGGGGCGCTCGCGCTGCGGCACGGACAGCCACTGCACCGTGGCCTTGCCAGCGGTAATGAGGCGCCATTCCACGTTATAGGTAAGGGTCTCTTTGGCAGGTAAGCTGGCGCTCTGAGGTAAGGCGCTCGGGATACACACCAGGAGCAGGACCAGCAACCGGAGCATGAAAGGTCAGTGTCTCAGATGCGGTGAGCGGGCCGCAACGAGTGGGGTCAGCCCTTCCGGGCTGCAGCCGGCCTTCCGGCCGGCACCACGCGTAGCAAAAAGCAACCACGCCGAGCAGAAGCTCGGCGGCAGCCCCGAAGGGCTGACCCCGAGGATTATTTCGGGAAAGCGCGACCGTACTGTATCGGCACGTCCGTCGGTGCGCCCAACGCCTGCGCCGCATGCAGGCCGAAGTAGGGATCGCGTAGAAACTCGCGGGCCAGTAGTACCAGGTCGCTCTGTCCCGAACGCACGATGGCGTCGGCCTGCTGCGGCGTGGTGATCAAACCCACGGCCGCCGTTAGAATACCGGCCTCGCGGCGGATGCGCTCCGCAAACGGCACCTGGTATCCCGGCGCCAGGGGAATCTGAGCGGTGGGCACAGTTCCGCCGGAGGAACAGTCGATCAGGTCCACCCCCAGCGGCTTTACGCGGCGCGCCAGTTCCACGGAGTCCTCGATCGTCCAGCCGCCCTCCACCCAGTCGGAGCAAGATATCCGCAAGAACAACGGCAAGTCCTCGGGCCAGACCGTGCGTACCGAATCCACCACGTCCAGGACGACCCGGATACGGTTGTCGAACGGGCCGCCATACTCGTCTCTCCGGAAATTGCTGAGCGGCGACAGGAATTCGTGCAGCAGGTAACCGTGCGCGCCGTGAATTTCCACCACCTGAAAACCGGCGCGGAGCGCGCGTTCGGCTGCCGTCCGAAAGGAATCGGCCACGCCGCGAATGGCGTCCCGGGAAAGCTCGCGGGGCGGTGGATCTTCAGAGCGGAACGGCACCGGGCTGGGCGCGTCGGGCTGCCATCCGCCTTCCCCGGCCGGAACCTGAGTGCCGCCTTCCCACGGACGCCGCGTACTGGCTTTGCGGCCGGCATGCGCCAGTTGAATACCGGCAGCCGAGCCGTTCGCCTTCAGGAAAGCCGCGATGCGCGCCAGTGGCGCGATGTGCTCATCCTTCCAAATGCCCAGATCGAAGGGCGAGATCCGCGCGCGGGCGGCGACCGCCGTGGCTTCAGTGAACACCAGTGCCGAGCCGCCGATGGCCCGGCTGCCCAGGTGGACCAGGTGCCAGTCGGTCGCAAACCCGTCTTCACAGGAATACTGGCACATCGGCGATACGCCGATGCGGTTGCGCAAAGTCAAGCCGCGAATCGTGATGGGCGCGAACAAGCCGCCACTGATCGTGTCGCTGCCTGGCATTGCACGCGAGCGAACCGCCTACATCAGCGGAAGCGAATTCTCCGGAGCCGGCTCTTCCTCCCGCAGACGGGAGAGGTTATCCAACACATGGTTCAGAGCCGAGACGCGCTGCGCGTGGCGCTGCTCGAGCGAGCGCAGCACATCGGTCTGCCGATCCAGCCGTGTCATCACGGTGGACACTTGCGGCTGCAGGTCGCGGACGATTTGGTCGATCCCCGTGACCCGCTCCTCCACTGCTGCCAGGCGCGATTCCAGACCGGCCTGATGCCATAGGTCGACGGCGCCGGAAGTCTCCTCGTGGGCTTGGCGCAACGCCTGCTGTTCGGCGGCAACCTGCTCCAACCGTTCCTCGAACGTGTTGGTCTTCTGCACGGCCTCCTCGATGCCGTGGATACGCTCTTCCAACACGCAAGCGACTACTTGCACCTGATCGCCTGTGTGCTGATAGATGTCCTCCAGCACGCTGGTCAAGACGGCTGTGAATCCGCTTGCCAACTTCTCGGCGATAGGCCCGATCATCGCTCCGGCCCAACGGCTCTCGCCGCTGTCATGGCTCTTGCCTTTTCCATGACCATTGCCATTGCCATTCGCCTTGCCGAAAGCCTGGGCAGCCAGAGCTTCAGCTTTCTCAACCAGCGCGCGCGCCTCCATCTCGCGGCCGTCCTGCAGCAGTCGCGCGGCTTCTTCTACCACCTCCCGCGTCTCAGGCAGTAAATCCAACCTTTGTAGAGCAATCACGGTATCGGGCAGACTCAGTTCAGTCATTTCCTGGAAAGTCTCCTTTGGTGTGCTCGGGGGAGGGAGATTCAGTGTACCTTTTTGTGCACAATACCACAATCAGATTTCTCTGAGAAAAATAGCGCGCCGTGTTTCAAGGCACGCTTGTAATAGATAGACCGCTCCCTGCGGTCACGGCTCTGAAACGCGCCGCCGTTACCGAGCCGTGACCGTCAGGGAGCGGAGGTTCGGTTATCCGACCCCGCTACGGCAGGAACGCCGGTTTGGTGAACTGGTTGTAGACCCACAGACTGGCGCTTGCGATCAGCAGCAGGCCGGAAGTTGCACCTAGAATCTTGGCGTATGGCGCCAGGCGCTCCAACCGCTTGCGAACTTCTTGTTGTTCCTTCTCCAGGTTAGAAACGGCGGGATCCAGAAAGAGCTGATCGTCTTCCTTCATCGAGATCAGCGAACGGTAGATCAGCAGCGCTACTAACAAGACTGTGACCACACCCCAGAGGATCAGCGTTGCCGTCGCAGGTGAAATACCAGACATGACACTCCCTCCTGGGCAGCATTCTACTCTCCGTGTGGATCAAGCGGAAGCGGGACGGCTGCCGGTGGCGTGCCGCACCGGCGACAAAGATCGCCAGCGTTACGTAACGCCGGAGGTCTTCGCCGCCGGTTCGCCTTAACCGCGCAATGCGTTCTCCAGATCGCCGATGAGGTCTTCGACTTCCTCCACTCCCACCGACAATCTCACCAGGGTGTCGGAGATGCCCAGCGCCGCGCGCTGCTCGGCGGGCACCGAGGCGTGGGTCATGATGGCCGGATGCTCGATCAGGCTTTCCACGCCGCCCAGGCTTTCCGCCAGAGCGAAGATTTCGCAGCGCTCCAGAAAGCGGCGCGTGCTTGCCAGATCGCCTTTGAGAACTACCGTGATCATGCCGCCGAAGCCATGCATCTGTTGCTTCGCCAGAGTGTGCTGTGGGTGCGATTCCAGGCCGGGATAGAGCACCTTTTCGACGGCGGGGTGCCGCTCCAGCCAGTGCGCGATTTCCAGGGCATTCTCGCAGTGCCGCTGCATTCTCAAGTGCAGGGTTTTCAGCCCGCGGGTCACCAGGAAGGAATCGAACGGGCTGGGCACGGCGCCCACGGCGTTTTGCAGAAATCCCAGCCGCTCTGCCAGGGCCGCGTCATTTCCCGCCACCACCACTCCCCCGATCACGTCCGAGTGCCCATTAAGGTATTTGGTGGCGGAGTGCATCACCAGGTCGAACCCCAGTTCCAGGGGCCGCTGGATATACGGACTGGCAAACGTATTGTCGGCGGCGGTGATGGCGCCGAGCGAGCGGCCGATCTCCGCAATGCGCTCCAGGTGAGCCAGCTTGAGCATCGGATTGGACGGCGTTTCCACCCAGATCAGGCGGGTACGCGAGGTCGCCGCGCGCCGGACGTTCTCGGCATCGCTCATGTCCACAAAGCTGAACGACAAGCCCGCGGAACGGCGGCGCACGCGTTCAAACAAACGAAAGGTGCCGCCGTACTGATCGTCGCCCGTAACCACGTGATCGCCGGAATCCAGCAGGTCCAGGATGGTTGCCGTGGCCGCCAGCCCGGAGGCAAATGCGAATCCGCGCGTGCCGCCTTCGAGCGCCGCCACGCAATTCTCGTAGGCGAAGCGGGTGGGGTTCTGGCTTCGCGAATACTCGTAGCCTTTGTGCACGCCGGGACTCTGCTGCACGTAGGTCGAGGTGGCGAAGATGGGGGTCATGATGGCGCCCGTGGCCGGCTCGGGAGCCTGACCGGCATGAATGGCGCGTGTGCCAAAACGAGGTCGCATAGTTTTAGGGGAGCCGCCGCCGAAGATAGTTCAACACGTCCGTGCGCGTGATCAGGCCGTAGAATGCGTCGTCGCTGGCGATGAGGGGAATCATGCCGGAGTCCAGCACTTTGAGCACGGTCTCGAGCGACGCATCCGGAGGCAGGGTGTGCAGGCGCGAAGTCATCGCGGTGACCACCGATTCGCGAAATTTGTCGGGGTTGGCGTGGACCGCCACCAGCACATCGGACTCATCCAGAATTCCCACTGCCTTCCCGTTCTCGATCACCGGAACCTGCGACACGTCGGCCATGCGCATGCGCTGAAAGGCCGTGAGCAGGGTGTCGGCCGGCGAGACGGTAATCACGGCGCCTTCCTCATAACGCCGCGTGATCAGGTCGCGGAGGTCGCCGGTCTGCGGCCGCCGGATGTAGCCCTGATCCAGCATCCAGTAGTCGTTGAACATCTTGGAGAGATACTTGTTGCCGCTGTCGCAGATGAACGTGATCACGCGCTTGGCTGAGGACTGTGCGACGGCAATACTCCAGGGCGGCCGCCACCAGCGTTCCGGAAGAGGAGCCGGCGAAGATCCCGCACTTGCGCAGCAACTCGCGCGCCATATGAAAGCTCTCGGCATCGCTGACCGTAATGGCTTGCTTAACACGCGAAAAATCCGCCACCGGCGGAACTGAACCGCCGCCGATGCCTTCCACGGCGAACGGCCCCGAGGGACCCAGCGTCCCTGAGTTGATCAACTGCGCCAGTGAGGAGCCGGCCGGATCGGCCAGGATCAACTCGGTATCGGGGCTGGTGCGCGCAAAATAGCTGCTGAGACCAGTAAGTGTTCCCCCGGAGCCTGCGCCGCACACCACGGCATCCACGCGATGCTCCAACTGCTCCCAGACTTCCGGACCGGTGGTGCGTTCGTGCGCCAGCGGGTTGGCGGGGTTGGCGAATTGGTTGACGAACCAGGCCCCCTTGGTTTCGGCGGCAATGCGGGCGGCCACGCTCTGATAGCTCTCCGGATGACTGCCCGGCACGTCCGAGCGCGTCAGGATGAGGTCGGCCCCGAAGGCTCGCAGATGCGAGATCTTCTCAGCCGACATCTTGTCGGGGATTACGATGGTGACGCGGTAGCCTTTGACGGCTGCCACCAGGGCCAAGCCCAGTCCGGTGTTGCCGGCGGTCGCCTCCACAATGAGGCCGCCGGGCTTGAGCGCTCCGGAAGTCTCGGCCGCCTCGATCATCGATACCGCCATGCGGTCTTTGATCGATCCCCCGGGATTCTGGCTCTCGAGTTTGACGAAGAGACGGCAAGGCCCGGAGTCGAATTCTTTCAGCTCGACGACCGGAGTGTTGCCGATCAGCGACAGCACATCGGCGGGAGAGTGCACCTTCCCAGTTAATCACTGTTCCCGGTGGGGAGTCACGGCTCGAAATGGTAAATCGAATGTAACGGAATTTACGCCGCGGATCGCTTGCGGATCATCGATATCAGGCGGCGCATGCCGCTTTCCCAAATTGGAAACAGATCGATGTATTGAAGCTCTTTCTGAATCGAGCGCGGCACCGGGCAGGCATCCAGGCGCACCGGGATCAGAAAGATCTCGTCCAGCGGCATGTGGCGCGCGCAATCCAGGGCATAGCGGATCTCGACCGGGAACCCGCCCTTCTTGCTCACGGAATGATTGGAAAAGCAGGCCACAAAGAAGTCGGAGGTTTCGATGGCAGTCTCGATGGCGCGCGGCCAATTCTGTCCCGGCAGCAGTTTGCGCACATCTATCCAGGGGCTGAAACCCTCGGCTTCCAGCGCATCGTAGAGGCGCTCGGCCACTGGCTGGTCCTCCTTCACGTAAGCGATGAAGATCTGTGTGGAACGCGGCTCGAAACGCACGCCTTTTTCGGCATCGGGATAGAAGACGCCCAAGCCGTCGACCTCCACGGCCTTGCCTCGGGCCAGCCGCCGGATGACGATCTGAGCCAGTTGGGTGGCGGACGTGACTTCATCCACGGTCGATCTCCTTCTCGCGCTCGAAGGCCACACGGCCATCTTTGCCCACCGTGAATTTTCCGAGACCCGGCAAAGGCGCTTCTTCGCCACGGCGCAGCTTCGACACAATCTGGTGCACCACGCGGTCCACCCGGTCTGCCGCCTCACCCCGGCTCTCGCCCGACTGCCGGACCAGTCGCTTCGCAATTTCGGGCTTCTTCATGCCGATTTCAATGTAACAACCGGCCGCCGCCGGACCGTCTACCGGGGCGCCGGCGCGGTTGGTAAGTCACTGAAAGAGTGCCGGTTCGCGCCCGCCTGGAACGGCAGAGATGACGTGACTATCAAATGAACTGATTTTAATTTCGGCTTAAGCAGCCCTTCATGTGCGCTCCGCTATGATGACCGCAGACGATTAATTCGTCGCTATTCACAAGGAGAGACGTAATGAAGAAACTGATCCCATTGATGCTCGGTCTGGTGCTCGCCATCGGCAGCGTAGCCGTTACCTTCGCTCAGGATACGCCCAAGAAGGAAGACACCGCCAAGAAAAAGAAGAAGAAGAAGAGCAGCGCACCGGCCACGCCCAAGAAAGACGGCGGACAGCGGTAAGCGCGCTTCCGAGTCAAAATTTGCTGGGAAGCCGCGTAGCGCAAACGAAATCCTACGCGGCACTCCAGTGCTTTTCCCTCCCCTTCCCCTCGATCTTCCACAGGTCAGCAGTTTTCGTCTAGCCAACCTCCGCTCCCTACGGTCACGGCTCAGTAGCCCCTGACGTCGGCGAGAAAAACCTGCGTGCTAACGGTCGAAAGCGGTTACCGCCGGCGGACAAAACGTCGCAGGCGGAAGATCTCCGCAAGCGCGATATACAGGTTCGCGACGCCCAGGCCGCTCACAGCGCCCCGGAAATAGGTATTGCTCCAGATGTCCCGCCACTGGGGAAGAACTGACGAGAAGTAGTTGGTGCTCCAATACTCGCTCCAGGGAAAGATGAGCAGGAACAGGCCGATCTCCAGGCAGAAGGTCACCAGCAGGATCGCCGACAGCTTGTGGTACCAGCGGTATTCGGGACCCTCGACGGTTACCGGACGGGGAGCAGTCTCCTGCGCGGCCGGGGGACCGGAGGGCGACTCCGGCTCCAACGGCATCATGCCGCGCCTACCGTGTCGAATAACTCCATCTGCGCATCCGACGCCACGGGGAACAGCGAACGCGCGCGAACCGGCTCGAAGCTCAAGCGGTGCAGCGGCGTGGGGCCATGCTGCCGGATAGCCTCTTGATGCTCAGGGGTGGCGTATCCCTTATGAGCCGCCAAGCCATACTGCGGGAACACCTCATCCCACACGCGCATGCAAGCGTCGCGGTACACCTTGGCCACGATGGAAGCGGCTGCGATGGCGTGACAGCGGGCATCGCCCTTGATCAGGGACCGCTGGGGAATAGAAAGCTCGATCGGCACGGCGTCGATCAGCAGGAAGTCGGGGGCCGGTTGGAGGCGGCTGACAGCCAGCCGCATGGCCATGCGCGAAGCCTGGTAGATATTGATGTAGTCGATGGTGGCGGCGTCAACGGCGGCGACTGCCCAAGCCACCGCGCGCTCGCGTATGCGCTCGGCCAGCACTTCGCGGCGCTCCGGTTCGAGCAGCTTGCTGTCGTTTAAGCCGCGCACAGGCCGGTCCGGCGATAAGATCACCGCGCCGGCGAACACCGGTCCAAACAGCGCGCCGCGTCCGACTTCATCGACACCGGCGACGGCACGAAAACCGCGAGCCTGCAGCTCGCGCTCCATGGACGATTCACACCGGAATTTGCCACCCGCGGCTTCGGGTCGCATGAGAAGTGGCGATTATTCGCGCTCGCGAAGACGGGCGGCCTTGCCCTTCAGGCCTCGCAGGTAATACAGCTTGGCACGCCGCACGCGTCCGGTGCGGACGACATCGATATGATCGATTACTTTGGCGTGCACGGGGAAGATGCGTTCGACACCCTGCCCGAAGCTGACTTTGCGGACGGTGATGCTTTCGCCCATCCCCGTATTGTTACGGGCAATGACCGTCCCTTCAAACGCTTGCAGCCGTTCCTTATCGCCTTCCTTGATCTTGACGTGCACACGAATCGTGTCGCCGGGGCGAAAGGTAGGGATGTCGGTGCGCTTATTCTTCTGGATATACTTCATCATCAACGCGTTCTGCATGACAATTTCCTTAATCTTCTATCTTACCGTAGGACCGCTCGGAAACAATGTCGGAACGCACCCTGCGGTCAGGGCTCAGTAACGCGCAGGCCGCCGATCAAGTCCGGGCGGAGCCGTTCCGTCTTTTCCCGTGCGGCCTTTCTGCGGAATTGCCGTATCTGCTCGTGGTTTCCGTTCAGAAGCACTTCGGGCGCCGGCCAGCCGCGGAAATCCGCCGGGCGGGTCCAGTGCGGGCAGTCCAGGAGGCCCTCCCCGTGGCCGGTATCCTGAAACGATTCAAAGGCAGCGGAGCTTTCGTTCCCGAGCACGCCGGGTATGAGCCGCGCTACGGCATCCACGATCACGGCCGCAGCCAGCTCGCCGCCGCTCAACACGTAGTTGCCGATGGAGACCTCGTCGTCGGCCAGGTGCTCCGCCACACGTTCGTCGACGCCCTCATAGCGGCCGCAAATCAACAGAAGGTCCTTCTCTTGGGCAAAACGGTTGGCCATGGCTTGATCGAATAAGCGGCCCTGCGCGGAGAGCAGGACCACGCGCCGGCCGGCATGACGCTCGGGCCAGATCGATTCCACTGCCTGAAAAATCGGATCCGCTTTCAACACCATACCTTCGCCGCCGCCGAACGGACGATCGTCCACGGTCTTGTGGCGGTCATCGGTCCAATCCCGCAGGTTGTGGATGCGGATCTCGAGCCGGCCAGCTTCGCGCGCGCGGCTCACCACCCCGTGCGCAAACGGCCCTGCAAAAAACTCGGGAAAAATGGTCAGCAGATGGAAGATCACTGGGGATTCACGTCCAGCAAGCCCTCGGGCAGATCGACGGAGATGCGTTTATTGGCGGGATCGATCTCCACACAAATGGCGCGGGCGAAGGGAATCATGAGTCCGCTCTCGAGGACCAGCAGCCCGGATCCGCCGGAGTCGTTCCAATCCGCCACGCGGCCGAGAGATTCTCCTGTGCGCCGGTCCATCACGTGGCACCCGACCAGGTCGGATTGAAAAAACTCGCCGGCCTCAAGAGGTACGCGTTCGCTCCAGGGTATCCGGACCTCCGCGCCGCGCAATTTTTCGGCATCGGAAATGCTGTCGATGCCCCGGAATTTGAGGATTAAGGTAGCGTCGTGAAACCAGGCGGATTCCACTTCATAGCGCTCGCCGCCCCCGAACAGGTACACTTCGCGGAGTGACTGGTATCGTTCCGGTTTACTGAGGGGCCGTGCCAGGATCTCGCCGCGGTTGCCGCGCGTCTTGCCCAAAACGGCAACCGTGATCCATTCCGAAGGGTGGTCTGCGGCCTCCGACACGCTCACTCGAGGATTTCCAGCGTGAAGCGGCGGTTCAATTTCATGCCCGCAGCTCCCAGGATGGTGCGGATGGACCGCGCCGTGCGACCCTGTTTGCCGATTACTTTTCCCAGATCGCTAGGCGCCACTTTCAACTCCAACACCGTAACCTGCTCGCCCTCGACTACTTTAACGGCGACGTCTTCGGGGATGTCAACCAGAGCTTTCGCGATGTCTTCAATCAACTGTTTCATCCACCACGCCTCCCACAGCCCATGGTAACCCGAACCCGCTAAGAGGCAGCGGAAAGGGCGGCGTACCCCTCTCCGTAGTCGTTCTGTTTCTTACAGTTATCGGGGCAATTCGGGTTGTGGTTGGCCGTTCGCCGGTCAAGCCGTTTGCGGGGCCTGCGCCGGATGGTCTTTCACCAGGCGTTTGACGGTATCGGACATCTGGGCGCCGTGCTGGGTCCAATAGTCCAGGCGCTCGTGCTTCAGGAGCACCTGCGCCGGGTGGCTCAGCGGATTGTAATGCCCCAACACTTCCAGGTTGCGGCCATTGCGGGCGCGCTCCTTCTCAATCAGCACCACGCGATAGAACGGCTTCTTTTTGGCGCCAAACCGCGCCAGACGAATCATCAGCATTTGAACTCCAAAATCAAATTAACACCACCGCTCCCTTTGGTCACGGCTCAGCAAACCGACGTAAACACCGCCGTTACTGAGCCGTGACCGAAGGGAGCGATTCTTCACTAGCCTCGCATCTCTCCAAACGGGAAGCCCGGCGGCAACTTCATTTTCCCGAACTTCCGTCCCGTCATGCCGCCCGAAAAACTCTTCATCATCTTGCGCGCCTGCGCATACTGTTTAAGCAGTTGGTTGACTTCCTGCACCGAGGTGCCGCTGCCCTTGGCGATGCGCCGGCGCCGGCTCCCGTTGATGATCATGTGGTTGGACCGCTCGTGGGGCGTCATTGAATCGATGATGGCCACCACATGATTGATCTCGTTTTCGTCAATTTTAACGTTCTGCAGTTCCTTGAGCATCCCCACCTTGGGCATCATGTCCAATATGTTGCCGATGGGGCCGAGTTTGCGCACCTGCCGCAACTGGTCGCGAAAGTCCTCCAGGGTGAAGTCGTTTTCGATGAGCTTGCGCTGCATCTCCACGGCTTGTTTCTGATCGATCTCCTCGCTGGCCTTTTCGATCAGCGACAGGATATCGCCCATGCCCAGAATACGGTTGGCCGCGCGGTCGGGATGGAAGGGCTCGAGGGCATCAAACTTCTCGCCCACGCCGACAAACTTAAGCGGCTGCCCGGTCACGCTGCGGATGGAGAGCGCCGCGCCTCCGCGGGCGTCGCCATCCATCTTAGTGAGAATCACGCCCGTAATGCCCAGCCGCTTGTGAAATTCGTCGGCCGATTTCACGGCGTCCTGGCCGGTCATGGCATCGGCCACGAACAGGATTTCCACGGGATTGAGCTGCTCTTTGAGCTGCTGCAGTTCGACCATCAGATCGTCATCGATGTGCAGGCGGCCGGCGGTATCCACCAGCACCACGTCGCGGCCCGATTGCACTGCTTCGCGCCGGGCCCCCGCGGCCAGATCGAGCGGCTTGCTCTCCCCGTCCACTCCCTCGTAGATGGTCTGCTTGATATCGCGCGCGATCACCTTAAGCTGCTCGCGGGCGGCAGGCCGGTAGACGTCCACGGAAACCAGCAGCGGCCGGTGGCCGTTCTTCGAAAGCCAGCGAGCCAGTTTGCCGGTGGAGGTGGTCTTGCCTGAACCCTGCAGCCCCACGATCATAAACACGCTGGGCGGCTCATTCGCGAAGCGTAGTTTGGACTCGTGGCTACCAAGGATCTTGATCAGCTCCTCGTGCACGATCTTGATGACCTGCTGCGAGGGTGACAAGGACATGAGCACATCCTCGCCCATGGCCTTCACCTTGATGTTCTCGATGAGCTGCTTGACTACCCGGAAGTTCACGTCGGCTTCGAGCAGCGCCATGCGGATTTCGCGCAAGGCACTCTCCATGTTCTCGGCCGTGAGTTTTCCTTCGCCGCGCAGGTTCTTGAAGACCCGCTGCAGTTTTTCCGATAGGTTGTCGAACATGTTTAGGGCACCGGCACTACTGTGCCTCGGGTGTCAGCGTCGCGGTTTCTATATTATAACGGGTTATTCGGCGGCCGGTGCGATGCGGATGCTGCTGGCCGCCATCTTGCCGGTCCGGTCCATGCCCAGCTCGTAGAGCAGGCGTGTTCCCGGGCGCAGATCGGTAGCCAAGCCTTCGGCGAGGCGCGAGACGTGGAAGAAGATGTCTCGTCCACCGTCGTCCGGGCGCAGGAAACCGAAGCCTTTGGCCTCGAAGTAGGTGACCACGGAACCAGCCTGCTCGCCGGTGGGCACTTCACCACCAGATTCGCCGCCTTCGGCAGATCCAGGAGGCCTGCTGGTCTTATCGCCGACCCCCTGCTTGATCAAGGCAAGATCCGCTTCGGACCAATCGGTGGGTTGCGTTTCGGCGGGAATCTTGAGGTCCGGATTTCGCTTCCGGGCGTCTTCAAACAACCGTTTCTGGCGTGCGTTCAAACGAAAATCCTCGAATTCTGCGGCTGCTAGGCCGTAACCGGAGCAACCTTTTTGCGACGGGTACCTTTCTTTTCAGCGGGAGGCTGCCGGTCGCTCTTTTTCAGACTGCCCATCACCATACCGGTGACGAACTTCTTTTCACCGTGATCGTCGAACTTGATCACGATGCGCTCTTCGCTGCTGGACATGACGGTCCCCAGCCCGAATTTCAGGTGCTCCACTTGGGCGCCTTGGGAAAAAGTGTTCGAAGCCATAGAGTTTTTAGCGTTTACTCCTCAAAGCATTGCGGGTGGTGGGATACTTCGATCGGGAAGTGCAGCTATCGGGCGGAAGTACCACAATAAGGTCTAAAGTTATCTTAGCAAATTAGGGACCACTATGTCGAGCGGGCATGCTTGAGCCGCTTGAGCCTGCCCAAGTCTGAAATTTCAGATGTAATACATGAGCGAGTCCGGGTTCTTCTTCTCGGGCTTCACTTCGTCCACCTGGCGCAGCAGATCGGCCAAGCTGGTGCGGTCCAAGACGTCGGCCATGGCGTCGCGCACCTGCCGCATGATGATGCGGGTGCCGCAGCGTTCCACGTCGGGGCATTCGGCGCAGGGCTTATAGGCGGTTTCGCTGGCACAGGGCAGCGGCGCCAGCGGCCCTTCCATCAGCCGGATCAAGGAGCCGACCGTGATGGTAGACGGCGGCCGGCTCAACTGATAGCCACCCCCCTTCCCGGTCTTGCTGCGGAGCAATCCGCGGCTCTTGAGGCTCAACAGAATGAGTTCCAGAAACTTGATGGGGACAGATTCTTCCCGCGATAAGGTGGCGATCAGGACAGGGCCCTCGCCATAGCGCCGGGCCAGATTCAACACCACCTTCAGGCCGTACTGGGTGCGCTTGGAGATGGTCCGCATCTCTTTCTACAGTACTCCAGTCAACCGGTGAGGCCGCAATCGGTTGATTTCTTCGCCCCAAGTGCGATATGAACTCTCTCATGCGCAAAACATGGATGGCTGTAACGGGCGGCTTCTTGCTGGTGGTCCTTGCGGGGTGCAATACGACTCCTCCAGCTCCCGCGGTGGACCTGGCCGCGGAGGAATCTAAAGTCCGCGATGCGGAAACCACCGACATGAAAAGCTGGGCGGCGAAGGACGTCGACAAGATCCTGAACTTCTATGTCGACGACGCCACTCTAATGACACCGGGGATGCCGGCGATGAAGGGTAAGGACGCTATGCGGCCGGTGCTGAAGGCCATCGTCGCTGATCCCAATCTGAAACTGGATTTCAGCGCGCAGCGGGTGGAAATAGCCAAGTCGGGCGACGTGGCTTTTTCGCAGGGAACCTACACGATGGTCACGACGGACGCCAAGACCAAAAAGCCCGTGACTGACAAGGGGAGCTACGTAACCACCTATAAGAAGCAGGCCGATGGCAGCTGGAAGGCCGTATCGGACATCAACGTATCGGAAGTCCCTCCGCCCGGCGGGAACTAGCGGGTAGACCGCTCCCTTTGGTCACGGCTCAGCAACGCTTCGTGCATGGGCGTATCGAAATTCGCACGGTATTCTGAGCCGTGACCGGAGGGAGCGGTCGGGCCTTGCTGCTGACGTCAGACCGGGATCGTCGCGCCGTCGCCGATGACGGTCATCCACTTGCGCACGCGCCAGGACTTCACCAGGCCATTGACGACATAGGGGTCGGCCTTGGCGAAGGCTTCGGCATGCTCGGGAGAGGGTCCGCGAAATACCAGCAACGCGCCGTCGGCAGGCTCCGCCAGGGCTCCTGCAATCACCAGTTCCCCGCGCTCGTGCGCCTGGCTGACGAGAGACAGATGTTGCTGGCGAAAGGCGCCGCGCCTGGCGACGTAGTCGTCGACGAGCTCGTACTGAAGAACATAGTGCATGTTGATTTGCGGCCTCGGCTGAGTATACAACCGAACGCCGTCAGCGTGTCTTCAGGTCTTCCAGAATGTCCTCGACAAATGTCGTGGTCCTGGCGATCTGACGATCGCGATCGAATTCAGGCAGGTAGGACGGAATGGCAGAGCGCTTCTGCTCGATGATGGCGGGGCTGATCTGATCCATCAGGTCTATCAAAGACTGTACAAAACGAGGGTCCCAAGGCGCCTTACCCGGGAGCCGCCACATCTGCCCATCGTCCAGATCATAGGCGGCGGGAATCTGGTTCGTAACGATCGGCAGACGCGCCGAGAAGTACTCGGGGAGCTTAGTGGTGTAACGAAAACTGCCCAGGTTGTCTACGCTCTGCGGCAAGCTGCCGACATCCATCGCCGCAAGATATGCGGGGACCCGCTCGCGCGGCACACGGCCGGGCAGAAAGACGCGTTTGTTGAGTTGCGAGCCCGCGATTTTCCGCAACTCGCTCAGGCCGCTGCCATCCCCGACCACCAGCACGCACACCTTGGGATTTTTCGTGTGAGCAATGGCTTGCACCAACTCATGCCCATAGCAATACTTCCAGCGCTCAGACCAGATGAGCGAGCCGGTGATTCCGAATACGATCGCATCGTCTGGTATACCCAGGCTGCGACGCATTCGCAAGCGGCTCTCCGCGCGGCGTGCGGGGCTATAGGGGTGGGGTGCCCATCCGGCGGCCGTCATCCCAAGGGGAGCTCCCATCTCCTTCGCACGGCCAACCAGATAGGGTGTCCAACCGATGAAACCCGCCGCATTGCCGCATAGCAACCGTTCGTACAATGTGAAGATCCACTTGCCGAGCGGCCAGCGGGAGGTCAGGAAAGGCGCAACGGCATCGCCGCTGCTAATGATATACCGCGCGCCGTACAGCCACTTCCCCAGCATAACGGCCAAGCCTCCGGCACTGCCGGTGCCTTCCATGACTGTCAGGGAGTAGCGATGGCTCTGCGCCTTCCGCAGAACCTGAAGGGCGCTGGCCTTTTTCTGGCCCCGCCGGAAAGGAAGAACCTCGACGGGCAGATTGCTTAACAGATCCCGCAGCCGCGTCTCATCGTCTCCACCGGCCCCCTGCGTAGCAAACGCGAGAATGGGGCTGCGGACAGCAGCGGCCGCGTCGGGCGCCGGCCAGGCGGCCGCTCGGTCAAGATCGAGAGTGGGAGATCCAAGTACCGCTGACGACGTATGCTCACCTCTGCCGAACCTGTTTACTACAGGTCTTCCAACCTAGAGGTGCACGCAGATGCCTAAGAATCTCCTGAATTGTGATAAATAACTCTATTTATCCTTTACAGGCCAGCAGGCGATAGAACTCCCGGAACTGCTCGGCCGAGTTGCGGACGGAAAAACGTGGCACACGTTCCAATCCAGCCACTGCCAGGCGATGACGGAGCTCCGTATCACGCAGCAGCAGTTCGATGGATTTGGTCCAGGCCGCAACATCTTTCTCGGGCATGATAAGTCCGGCATCGCCGACCACGTGAGGGATTTCGCCGGAATCACTGGCGATGACAGGAACCGCACACGCAAATGCCTCGATCAGCATCCGGCCAAACTGTTCCTTCCAGTTCGGCATAGTCTGGCTCGGGGCCACCATCAGATCCATTGTCGAAAGGTATTTGGGAACTTCGTCATGCTTGGCCAGATAGATCTTGACGCGATCCTGCCAGCCTCGCGCCGCAGCCCACTGCTCGATCTCGGTTTTCATCTCGCCGCTGCCAAGAAGGAGAAGGCTCCAGGAAAGGCTGCGGTCCAAATTCTCCAGAGCCTGCATCAGGATTGGGAGACCTTTGGCGGGAACTAAGCGGCCTACGTATCCAATGACCGGTGCGCGCAGGCCCAATGCGAGCCGGACGCTGTCTCGCGTAGATTCGTCGGCGGGCTGAAACATACTGGTGTCGACCGCCAGCGTAATCACACGGCCGCGGTCCGCGGGATAGCCTCGTTCGACCAGGTTATTGAAAACGCTGCTGCCGCCGGCGATCCATCGGTCGGCCGCCGTAAGCGAAGTTTTTTCGAAGAAGCTGAAGGGCGGAGGATAACGCTTATTGAGACTTTGGGCCGAGCGAAAACAGAAGCGGGCGCCACTACGCTTGGCCAGCCGCGCGATCTGATAGCCGGCGAAGACGTATGGTTCTTCCCACGCGTGAATCGCATCAAACGGGTTCTTGAGAATCAGATCGCGAAGCTCTTTGCCCGAGTACTGAAACACGTGAATCCGACTGGTGAAACGGGCCCGGATCGGTACCAGCTTGAGTGGACTACCGGGCGGCTCAGGCTCGCATTCCACAGGTCGAAGATCCCCGTGGAAGAAAGCCGGCGCCCCCACCGTCACTTGAAAGGCGGGATCACACGCGACCTCGCGCACCGTCGCACGATTCACCGCCAGCACGTAAGAATGGCCAATCGCCAATACGCGAATGGGCTTCATCGTCCTTCGAACTGCTTACAAATACCGTTGACCAGCGCGCGCGTCTCGATTTGGTCCTGCGGCGTGGCAATTGCCAAGGCTGCCCATGGCGCTTGTTCGATAGGCCCTCCGCCTACGATGTCAATGTAATAGCCAAGCCGCTGCAACCACGAGGCCACGCCCTGGTTGGTTCCGTGAAGCTCGATTGCCATCACCGGCCGGAAGCGGCGGATTACAGCTTCTGCACCGGCCAGAAAATCGATTTCACTCCCTTCCACGTCTACCTTGATGAGGTTCGGACCGCTCAACTGTCCCTGTTCGAACATACTATCGAGACTGCGCACGGCGACGTCGATGGTACCGATCTGTTTATCCACGGTCATGGGGGAGTCGCTGAGAGCTCCAAACGTCGGACGTTCCGAAACCCGGAAGGTAGCTGTGGAATCGGTTTGCGCGAGAGCGACCTGGTGGACTACGACGTTGGGGAATTGATTGAGGTCGGCATTGTGACGGATCTGTTCGGCATTCGCGGGCAGAGGCTCAAAGCAATGCACCTGTCCCGCGCCGCCGACTAAACGCGCCGCCAGAATAGATAGAAAACCGACGTTGGCGCCGACATCGAAGAACACCATGCCAGGCTGCAAACAAGATGCCAAGGTCTTCTGCATGGCAGGTTCAAAAGTTCCCAGCAGGAATCGGGAATCGGACTGGCCGGGGTTGAAGCGCAGGCCCTGCGAGGGTCCGGCGACGACCACACCATCGCGGTCCTTCAACGACGACGCCATTCTCTGATACGAGTCCCTGAACAGAGGGGATCGCCGGAGGAAGCCCGCACAATTCTCCACCCAGGAGCGGGGCAAGCTGCTGATCACACGGTGAGCGAGAGTCATTTGGAAATCGTATGGCAGGATTCTGCGACTGAATTGCGGCTGGCGACTACTTCTTCGTACACACGCATGGTCTGTTGGGCAATCGCATCCCAGGAGAGACCTTCGGCGGTGCGCCGGGCTGCCCGGCCAAGTTTCGCGGCCCAATCTGGATCGTCCTGCAGACTATTCATGTGGTGAGCGAGTTGCGTGACATCGGCGGCGTCATCCAGAAGCAATCCATTGACACCGTGCTCGATCAGTTCGGAGGCGCCCGCTTCGCGGCTGACAACGACCGGCAAACCGCAGGCCATCGCCTCGGTCACCACCATGGCAAAAGCGTCGTAAGGAGTCGGCAACAGCAGCGCGTCGGCGGCACCGTAAAGCTCTTCCACGTGACTGGTGGGCGCGAGCAAATGCACCCGTTCGGCGACCCCGCGTTCCTGAGACAACGCCTGGTAAGGCGCACGGTCTGACCGTGAGACGAGAATCAAGTGGGCATTGGGGACCCGCGTGAGAGCTTCGATCGACTGGCGCGCTCCCTTCCTCAAGTCACCCACATACAGGAAGACCTGGGCGGCGTCGGTCAGACCTAACTGCTGGCGGCGCTCCGAACGAAAGCGGCGCACCAGCGGCGAGAAGGTCTCCAGATCCACACCGTGATAAATCAAATGAGTCGGCGCGCGGCAGCCGTAGAACTGCACAATATCCCGCTCTATGCGTTTGGAGATGGCGATGACCTGAAAGTGATCGCCGCCGCCATACAAATGCTTTTCGAGCTTGCTGGCCAGCAGATGGAAGATGCGCTCCCGAATCGATTGCCCGGCGAACCGGCTCAGCGCCTGCCTCCAGGCCTCGTTGCAAATATGTGTGGTGATCACGTTGCTGCGCGGACCGCAGAAACCCTGGCTATGCACCACATCGAAATTCCCGTGCACCGCAAACGGGGAGGTGACGGCAAAGCTCAATAATGTGGTGACTACATTCGTGCGCAGCGCCGGGACCTTGTGAAAAATGACGCGGTCATCGCCGGCAAGCTCCATCTGGTTCGCGAAGACATGAACTTCGTGGTCTTCGCTGAACCGCGTCGCCAGCTCCGCCACATAGCGGCTGTGGCCTCCCCAGCGGTGGTAGTCGTGCACGATGAACGCGATTTTCACGGGACCACTATCCCTTCGCCGGAAGGGGACCCGACGATGGCCCTGGCGAGCCTCTGAGGCCAGGCTGGGTTCATGCACGGCCTCTCGACAAAACGGAAGTACAAGGCGCTGATCAATAAAATCACTGGTCCGATCAGCAGGGCCTGAATCAGGAGCCGAATGTCGAAGGGATAGCCAAGAAAAAATCGTTCTGTGTGGGCACCTACGCCGGCAACGATGTAGTTGTGCAACAGGTAAATCGTATAGCACATCCCGCCAATGGTTGCGATCCACAGGTTGCTAACGAACCTATTCATTACGACGCCGTGATAGCCGGCAATGAAAAGCACCGCAATCAGCCAGGCCGAAGCCCAATTGGTCAACGGCCAGCCGCGTACCAGCGAGACCAGCAGAAGCGGCCAGCCTGCCAGCGACACCAGGTCCCAACGCGGATCTTGGCGCCGCCGCTCCCCACCCGAAAGATAGAGTTCGACCAGCAGAAATCCCACCAGAAAGAACTGGCCGTAAGCCAGGATGCTCAGCTGGAACCGGACATTGCCGACGCCGAGGCTGCCGATGACTGTGGCCCCCAGGATCAGCGACACCAATATCAGCCGCCGTAGGTACGGCCGTCGAATGGCGAACAGCAAAGCGATCAGCGGCGCGAGTATATAGAATTGAATTTCGATTTCGAGGGACCACGCCACAAAATCGATGGCACTGGGAACACCATAAATGATGTTGTGGGTGTAGAACAGGCTCGCCAGCAGATTGGGAAACAGGCTCGCCGCGGAACCCTTCGCCCAAATGATCTTCAGAACGAAGAATAACAGGAGGCACAGGATGTAAGGCGGCTCAAGCCGCGTGATCCGCCGCAAGAAATATTTCTTCACCGAAACGGGGCGGCGTTGCTGCAGGTGGGCTGCGGCAAACGGCATGCCGAGGATAAAGCCGCTGATGACAAAAAAGATTGGAACGCCGATGTCCAGCACCTGAGTCGCTGCGAACAACGGGTTCGAACGTAAGGAAGCCCCGTAGCCGAGCGGTGAGTTGCGCATCACATCGCCCGCCAGGTGGAAGATGAAGACGGAGAAGATGGCGATGAAACGGAAGCCATCGATCTCGGGGATAAACTGGCCGGAGGAAGTGATTCGCCGGTAGGGTGCGAGGTGGCGCTCCGAGAAGGATAGAGACGGGGTAACGCCGGTAGCTATGGTGGCCAAGTTACCGTAGACTCCCAAGCGATTCGGGTCTCATCACGGACTGGTACAGTTCGAGAGTCCGACCAACCATCGTGGGGAGGCTGAACTCCTGCTGGGCGCGGACAATGCCGGCCGAGCCAAGTTTTTTGCGCAATTCGGCATCGTCGAGCAAACGATTCAACGCCGCGGCCATGGCGTCCGAATCCGCGGGAGCCACCGTCAAACCGGTCTGGCCATCCAGAGAAACGAAGGGCACTCCGGAATCGAGCGCGGTATTAACCACCGCAAGTCCCGAAGCCATCGCTTCAATCTGAACGATGCCGAATGCCTCGCTGCGGGCCACCGAAGCCAGGGCGAAAATCTGCGCCGCATGATAATAGGGAATCACGCGCTCATTCTGGATTTCTCCCAGGAACACGATCTTCTCCGCGATGCCCAATTCGGAGGCGAGTGCCTGAAGGTCGGCCCGCAGGGGTCCGCTGCCGACAATGAGCAGCTTGCCGTTGACGCGGGTCATGGCCCGAATCAGGTATTCGAAACCCTTGTAATACACCAGCCGGCCAACGCTGATGACCAGCCGCTCCCCATGCTGCTGCCGTATCTGAGAGACCACTGCCGGATCCGAGCGCTCGAACTGCGAGAGATCGATGCCATAGGGAATCACGTGGCAGCGATCGCGAACCGTCGCCAGAACCGGCGATGTAGCCAGGTAGTTGGGCGAAGTGGCGATGACCGCCGAACTCCGGCGCAAGGCCGCGTCGAGCAGCGGTTGGAACAGAAGACCGAGAACCTTCTGCTTGACGGTGTCGCTATGATACGTGAAGATCGCCTTGCCCCGGTGCCCGCTGGCGAGATACGCCATGACGGCCATGGGGTTGGGCAGATGTATGTGAATCAGGTCGGCCGGCGAGTTGCGAATAGCGCTCACCATGGCCGGACAGAGCGGCGTGGAAAACATCGTGAGCGGAGTCGACACGCGTTCGAGATTGACTCCGTCCAGAACTTCGCGGGAGGTGCCCGGGCGACCGCTGGAAACAATCACGCGCAAATCGACGGCCTTGGTCAGCTCTCGCGATAGGGCCTGCAAGTGAGTTTCGATGCCGCCCATATAAGGCGGATAGTATTTGCCCACGTGCAGGACTTTCATCCCGTTCCTGGAGGAGCGAACAGCCGTGCCATCCGCGGGCGCCGTCGATTGTTGAAGTCCCGCGCTCATGCGACTGCCAATTCGAGAAACATCTGGCGGTTTTGGCCGACCCAGTCGTAGAGAAGATCCAATCCTCGCGCGCATGTGATCCTGGGGCTCCAGCCGAGTTCCTTCTGGGCGCGGCGAATATCACTGACAAATACTTTCTGATCCCCGGGTCTCCAGTCGGACATGCCGTACGGGAGTTTCTGGTTGCGGCGCTTATCTATGTAGGCCAACAGCTCCAGAAGCGAAAGCACGTTGTCTGGGCCACCGCCGATGTTGTAAGCGCGGCCGGCCACCTTGCTAGCGGCAGCGAAACCGGCGTCATATGCGTCCAACAAGTCATCGATAAAGAGAATGTCTCTGACCTGTTTGCCATCGCCATAAACCGTGATGGGCCGATCCAACTGGCTGGCAATCATAAACCACGCCACCCAGCCCTGGTCTTCGGCGCCAAACTGGCGGTAGCCATAAATGCAAGACTGCCGGAAGACCAGCGTGCGCAGGCCATAAATCCGGTGGTAGTCGATGACGTATTGATCGGCCGAGCCTTTCGAACAACCATAGGGCGAATGGAAGTCCAGATTGTTTTCCTCGGAAACGCCGAAGGGCAAGGACTGGTAAGCGTAGCGGCCGTTTCTTTCGCCAACTCCCACGCTCGTCATTTCCCCGTAGACTTTGTTCGTCGATGAATAGATGAGGGGCGCGGTGATCTCGGCCTGGCGCATGGCTTCGAGCACGTTGAAGGTGCCGAGCGCATTCACCTCAAAATCCTCGCGAGGCAGCTTCACCGAAGTGGTTACCGCCACCTGGGCCGCCAGGTGCAGCACCTGATTCGCGTCGGCATGGCGCTTGAAGGCGCGGGCCAGTTCGGCCTCGTTGCGAATATCCAGCTGGACAAACTCCAGGGCGCCTTGCGGGCGAAGCCATTCCAGGTTCTTCGCCACGCCGTCGCGGCACAGGCTATCGATGACGACTACTTGATGGCCGCGTTTCAGATAGCGGCTGGCCGCGTTCGCGCCAATAAATCCGGCTCCTCCGGTGATAAGTGTTTTCATCCTCTTATCCTTTTCTTTGGGCAGGCCAAGTGCCCGCCCTACTGCGTCTTAGACAACGTCGGCCAGCTCTGATTCCTTATGGAAACTGGAGCGGATCAACTCCATGTCCGCGTGCACCATCTCCTTCACCAAGCCGGCGAAGTTCACGGCGGGCTTCCAACCGAGGGCCATCTGGGCTTTCGAGGTGTCGCCAATCAACAGATCCACTTCCGCCGGGCGATACACGGCTTCGTCTATACGGACATAGTCCCGGTAATCCAGGCCCACTTCGCCAAAAGCACTCTCGCAGAATTCGCGCACGCTGTGGGTTTCCCCGGTGGCCACCACGTAGTCGTCGGGTTCGGGCTGCTGCAACATCATGTGCATGGCCACCACGTAATCGCGCGCATGACCCCAGTCGCGTTTGGCCTCCAGATTGCCCAGCCGCAGGTCCGAAGCCAGGCCGTGCTTGATCATGGCGACGCCGTTGGTAATCTTACGGGTCACGAATTCGAATCCGCGCCGCGGGCTTTCATGGTTGAACAGGATGCCATTGCAGCAGTACATTCCGTAGGCTTCGCGGTAGTTCATGGCCAGGTGGAATCCGGCGACTTTGCTGATGCCGTACGGGCTGCGTGGATGAAAAGGTGTCGCTTCCCGCTGGGGAGTCTCTCTCACCTTGCCGAACATCTCGCTGGAACCGGCAAAATAGAAACGGCACTTGGGCTGCAACTCGCGAAGAGCCGCCAGCACATAGTGCGTTCCGTTGATATTGATGTTCATGGTGGAAAAACCATCGGTGAAGCTTTCCGCCACGAAGCTCTGCGCCGCCAGGTGATAACACTCATCGAACTGGACCCGGCTAAAGATGTGGAAGACGCTAGCGTAGCTGTCGAGACTGCCCGGGTGAATCTGGACGCGGTCCAGTACATTCTTCAGCCGGCTGAGCCTTTGTTGCGGCTGCTCCAAAGCCACACGACGAACCAGCCCGTGGACCTCATAGCCCAATCCCAGCAGGTGTTCGGCGAGATAACTTCCATCCTGCCCCGTGATTCCTGTGATCAATGCTTTCTTCTTCATATGTATTGATGCTTTCAACGTGATGTGGAATTTGCAATGCTTACTAACGTCAGTGCTGGTCCTCTAACATCGTGACCCATTCTGGTGGAGAATCGCTTCATAGACGCGTGCCGTCTGGCTGGCGGTTTCCGCCCAGGAAAAGCCTGCGGCATGCGCCATCCCTTCCTGCGATCGGCGGGCCCTGGCATGCCGGTCCGCAGCCCATTCCTGCAACAGCCGATCGACCACGCCCTTCCAGTTTGCGACATCTCCCACCGGACAGTAAACAGCCGCCGATCCGCCTACCTCGCGGAGCACCGGAATGTCGCTGGCAACCACCGGGCAGCCGCACGCCAGAGCCTCAATTACCGGCAAGCCGAAGCCTTCCGTTTCCGAAGTCTGCAAGAGCAGATCGGCACGGCGATAGACCGCCGCCAAAACACCGGGCGCCAGGCCGGTGAGCAGGTGGATCGAATCTGCCACGTTCAGCTCCCGCGCTAATTGCAGTTGCGCGGGAGAGAACTCGCCCCCCACGCGCACCAGATGAACTTGCGGAGACTCGGCACGGACGGCGGCGAACACTCGCAGCAAAACGTCCACCCGCTTGCGCGGTATGGTGCTGCCGACGTGCAGCAACCAGATCTCTCCGGCGGCCTTAGCGGGGAGTAGACGCGAAACTTCGGCATCGGCGGCCGAATCCGGAGCCGGGGAGCATGCCTTATGCACACCGTTGTGAATCACCGTGACTCGCTCGGGAGGCAGAAGACCGTACCGGAGAATCGCATCGCGAGTGGAGGCGCTGACGGTAATCACGTGCGCCGCCTTCTCAAGTCCGCTCAGGATTCTGCGGCTCATCGCACGAAACCAGGCGGGCCGCGGCTCGAGCGCGGGTTCCAGCAGGCACCGGAATGTGTCCAGGTCGTGGCAGGTCACCACCGTGCGCCCGGCCGGGAGTTGATGCACGAGCTGGGAATAGCTGTGGTCGACGATGTGATAGAGATCGAACTCAGACCGCTGCCGGCGCAACCAGAGAGGATAGTCGATGAACCGATTAGCCAACCGGTCGGCATTGTTCCAAAACTGGCGCGAGCCAGGCAGAGGGAGCGCAAAGTGGCGACGCATCCTGGGACACAGCCTGGCGGCCTCGAATTGGGTCGAGTGTCTGAGTTCCAGCTGCTCGAGCAGCATGTCCGCCACGAGTTGCATACTGGGCCAGTTCTCTTCGACCAAATCGCAGACCAGCCCGACCCGTGGCCGCCCGGCCGCCCGCTCTGTCACAGCCGGAAAGATTGCCGATGAATTCGGTGCAGTCGCCATCATCCGGCAGGCTTCTCTCCGATGGTTAACGTCTGCTCATCCACCGCTTTGACCTTGAGGCCTGCTTTGACAATCATCCGACGGGTGCGCGGTAGCAGCAAGAAGTTGTTGATAGGTTGGCCTTCCTCAATGTACGTGCGGCCACGCGCACCCACCCGGGCCACAACCGATTTCGAGAACTTGCCGGCCAGATCGTCGGCCGCCGACAAATGGTCTTTGAGTGGCCGATGCCACGGTGCATCCGCCTGGTGATCGACTGCAAGACGATCATGCCATTCGTCGTAGGAGGTCTTTGGCAGCATACTAACACGTGCAATTCCGCGACGTCAGTTATCATGAGTTTTGAATTCGGCAGAGCAGGCGCGGGCCCTCACCGCAACAAGTTCGCCATAATTCGCCATAAGATGTTCTTCCTGCGGCGGAGATCGATGCCCACCGGCGACCGCGGCTGTTACCGCGGAGACAAGGGCCTGGCAGGATTGGTCCCAGCCTAACATCCGGGCTCTTCGTATGGCCGCCTGTCCCAGCCGCTCCGCTGTGGCGCCGTCTTCCAGCAAACGGCAAATCTGCGCCCCTCCCTGGCCGGGATCGCCGGGCGCGAACAGGAGCCCGTTCACACCGTCCGTGACGATATCCGGATTGCCTCCGGCCGCGGCAGCTACTACGGGCAACCCGGCTGCCATGGCTTCCAGCAGCGCGAGTGAAGATCCCTCCGACAGCGAAGGCATCAGGAACACGTCGTGATCGGCATACTGAGTCAATAAATCGGCTTCACTGGTCAGTCTGGAAATAACCGTCACCGACGCGCGGTCCTGGCTGGCAAAGTCGCGTAATACGATTTCAGACGGCTGGCCTGCACCCACGATCGTGAGCGTGGCTGAGGGAGTTCTGGCGCGGACCTTCGACCACAGGCAAGGTAGCACCCTCCGGCCCTTCACATCGAGCCAGCCACCCACAAACAAAACCCGCCCGCCGCCATGGCCCCCCTTAGCCCAAAATTGCTCGGAGAACACTCCATTGATCATGAGCGTGAGACGCTGCGGTGGAACTCTGAGCCGGCCGAGCAGATACTCCCGGTCGATGCTGGAAAGACAGATCACATGATCCGCCAGCCGGATGGCTCCGTCCGACTGCCAATTTCGCAACAGTGGAATCTTCAGCCGTGACGCCCATGGCAACACTGCCGCCCCGCGAGAAGCATACTGCACCATTTCTTTGTAGTGCTTGCTCTCCACGTTGTGGCACATGGCAATCATCGGCGGTATCTTGCATCCCATGGCGCGCATGAGGCCGCACCAGAAACCGCTGGGTTCGTGTATGACGACTACATCGAAATCGCCGCGCATCTTCCAAATACGCCAAGCCAGCGCGACCGGAAAGAGCAAGGCGGCCCAGCGCCGGCAGTTGGCAAGCCGCGGAAAATCCTCCTCGAACCAGGCCGTCGGTTGGTGGCCGAGTTGCGTCAGACAATCGGCCATGGTGTGAGTCCACTTACCCATCCCACTCCACCGGTTATTGGCGACATAGGAAACCAGGAGGATGCGCAGAGATGGGAGGGCGGCCGAAGTCATGTGCCAGCATTAATCAACGGGCTTGTCCGGTGGGGCGCCAGAGCCATTTCCAGTGTGGCCAGGTGGGCCTCCAGCGTAAAGCGGAGCGCCCGTTGACGCGCTCCCTTCCGCAACACCGCGTGATGCTCAGGGCTGGCGAGCGCGCGCACGATGGCATCGGCCAGACCGTCAACCGTCGGTGGATCGCCGGGCGCGAGCTCGCCGGTCTCCCCTGGGATCAGCCAATCCGGAATGCCTCCGACCGCATAACCGACGGACGGCACGCCCATGGCGCCGGCTTCGATGCCCACCAACCCGAAGGGCTCGGGCCAGAGACTGGACACGGCCAGCAGGTCGGTTTCGGCAAGTAATTCCGCTTTGCGGCGCGCGTCGATCCAGCCCACGAATTCCGCTGCGACCTCATGTTTTCTGGCGTCGTGTTCCAGCGCTCGTCGCTCCTGTCCGTCGCCGGCGACAGTCAAGACCAGGGATTGCCCCAGCTTTCGAGATGCGTTAGCAATTGCCGGAATCAAATAGTGGCCGCCTTTGGACTTGTTCAGTCTGCCCATCAACAGGATTCGTCCGCGGGGAGGTCCTGGTTGGGAAGGGGGGATGTCCACATCGCCGCCGGCGAGCGGCAGGGTTGCGATGCGAATCCGATCGGGGCTCACTCCGTGGCGCAGATATTCGTTGCGCATATGGTTACTCGCCACCAGGATGAACGCATAATCTTTGAGCCGGACATTGCGCTGCGCCTCCCGGCGATAGATTTCCCAGGCTGCCAGCGGATTTAGGCCTCCGCAGCGGCGAGGGTAAAACAACACCAGGCATGCAGGGCCGAACCGCCGCGAACAAGGCTCAACCCGGGGTAATGCGTGGCACTTGTTCCCCGTGCCGCAAGTCCCGTAATAACCGTGGGCGAACAGAACCGTGGGATAACGATCGACCAAAGTATCTTCCAGATCGCTGGCTTGCAGCCCCTGGTTATACACTACGTCCGGCTTCCACTCCGACACCCAACGCACCACCGAATCCAAGCCTTCGTCGGCCAGGCAAGAAGCCGGCACCAATTGTCCCGGGGGCGTGATGCTCTCACGCGCCGGGTCAAATGGTATTTCGTGGACCAATGCCACCTGGTGGCCCCGCTCGATCAAGCCGGGAATCAACGCCTGCAGGTACTTCTCCGTGCCGCCGATTACGTTGCGGTGAAATGTCGGAATCAAAACGCGCACGCGGTCTCCCGATCCCCAACCTGCCGCAGTCGAGCGACCACATGCGAGACGTCGAATCGCTTTTGATAGAGCTTCTTGGCTTCCTCCGCCATGCGAGTGCGCTGATCCTCGTGCGCGTAAAGCTGCTCGATGGCGGCCACAAACGCGCCCGTATCGCCGTTGGGAACCAGCGCCACGGCCCCGCTGCCCGCCCAGAGCGGCTCGGTTGCCGGTCCGGTATTCGAGACGATCGGCTTGCCGTGACTCAGACCCGCCATGAAACTGGTTCGCCGGCTGCTCACTCCATCGACGAAAGGCTGCACCAGCACATCGCAAGCCGACAGATGACGCGAGAGATCCTCCAGAGCCAAGGCGCCGGTAGCGTCAACCCGTGAAGCCAGGCCAGGCTGCTTCTGCTGGAGCAGCGTCCGAAACTCGTCGCTCCCGGTTCCCATCAGCAGTATCCGGCCCGGGAAACCAGTGGCGTTAAGAGCCGATAGGATGGATTCCAATGGCGGAGCCACCGCAGGCCCATACGTTCCGAAATGGCCCAGGATCGGGCAGCCGTCGGACGCATACTGCCGGCGCAGAGTTCGGATGCCCGCACAGTCTTCGACGACGGGAACATTGCTCGGAATCGGCAGCCACTCAAACGGCACATCCCGTCCGAAGGCATAGCGGCGCAAACGTCTTTCCCACCACGGAACCGAAACCCATACACGGGTGGCCGCGCGTAGCAGAATGGTGACCATCAGCCGGTGAACCAGTGCGGGAAGGTTTTGCCGCCAGGAACCCTCACCGAATGCGAGGAATGGCTCATGAACCATCAGGTCCACGGAGTCATTACGACGCGATCGCTCCCAGAGCCAAAGGCAGAGGCCGAGATTCATGGAGCGAAATCCGTAGGCATGGGGCACCCACTGCACCAGTATCTGGCGGGGGCCCGGGTACCGGTCCAATTCGTGGCTCAGGTTGCGCAAATCCTGAGAACTCACCCGTCCCAGGGTCCGGTGCACCGTAATTCCCGCGTCCTTAATGGCTCCGGACGCAGCCGGCGGACACCACACATGGACCTGGTCGCCCTCGCCGGCAAACCCCTTCGCCAGGCTGCGCGAATAATCGCTCACCCCTCCAGTCTGCGGAGGGTACTCGCCGGTGATCAGATGCCACTCACGCACGGAGGTCATTTCACTCCGCCCGATCCGCTTGCTGACGCGCGCGGTTCTGTGCGCGATTGGAGCCGCGACCGTGAGCGAGCGTTTTTCACGTTCATGGCTAAGACGAATAAATCTCCCGGCATCGCCGTACGACAGCCGGCCACGAAAACGCATCGATAACGTGATGTCTGGCGCGTTCACCCATCACCTGGGCATCTCCCCGGTGATCCCGCAGCCAAAGAATCTTCTCCCGGAGCGAATCGGGATCATTCGGTGGAGTAACAAAACCAGTGATATGGTCCTGGACGACTTCGGGCATGCTGGCGACCTTAGTGCAGATGGCCGGCGTGCCGCATGCCATTCCTTCCAAAAGCGTCTGTCCGAGCAGTTCCGGGACGCTGGTTTCCGCGCCATACATAGTTCGATATACGCTTGGCAGGACCACACACGAAGCCCGGCGGTATGCCTTCACCAGCGCCTCATCATCTGACTGGTGGTGAAATGTCACCCGCTTCCCTTCGGCCAGTTTGAGCAGGTCCCGGCAGTAGGCATCATGGTAGGGCCGGCCCATGATCTCGAGCGGCACGCCCGGCGGAATGGCCTTGATGAGATCGTCGACTCCTTTGTGAGGCGTCAGCCGTCCCACGAACAGGACCGATCCATCTTTCTCTACCGAGGCATCAGGGCTGAACTTGGCAGTATCTACGCCACCATAGATGACGTGAGCCCATGGCTTTCCGCTATGGCCGAATACATTCCGGCTGTATTCGCTGATATGAAGGTGCCCATGATACCAGCGGTCGGTGGAAATACGATTGGAAATGTCCCATCCGCCGCCGCCCAGATCGCTGACATAAACACGGCGGCCTGTCAGCCGGCAGGTCGCCGACGCCAGGCTGCTGGCCAGGATGTGCTGCTGATGGCAGTGCACCACGTTGGCCCAGCGGATCTCGGAGATGAGCGAGGCGGTAATCGGATTGAACTTCTGTCCACGGACGTAATGTGCCGGACCGAGGACGCGCACCTCCAGTTGTCCCATCCGGTAGCTTTCCGGCTGCTCTCCGAAAGTGACCAGGCGGGTAGGTAATTCATCCGCCATGCACCTGGCCAGTTCGAGTGCATAACGTTCGGCGCCGCCCACCACGCCCTTATCGCCAAAGATAGCTGGCACCACATGGAGTACCCGCATTTTCATGCTCGTCGAAACGCGGGAACGGATCACGGGACCGTCAACAGTTTGAGTCACAAGATTCGCTTTGAGATCCGGAGCTGGCTATGCGAGCGCGGAAAAAGTGTTCGCCACGCCAGGGACCGGTTTACTACAAACGGGATGCCACGGGCACCTGCCGGTAGCGCAAGTGCGGAGCGGCCGTCCGGACTCCCGCCGGCGCAGTCTCAGCGGAGCGCGGCATGGACGCCCAGCCCATGATCAGCAGCAACAGCGCCGTTCCCGGGATGGAACTCAACAAACCAATTCCGATCCAGGTGGTACCGAACTCCAAGGTGACCAGAACCCATCCCGTTCGCCGGGCGGTCTCCCATGAGCCTTTGGAAAACGCAAAGCCCGCGCGCGTCAAAAACCAAATGATAAAACCAAGCCAGAACAGGAGACCGATAATGCCCTGTTCGGCCAGGATCATCGCATATTCGTTTTCCATTCCGATTGGGTTTCGGACTTCTCCCTCCAGAAAATACGGCATGCTGGATCCACCGCCGCCCAAGCCGTTGCCCATGGGATGCTCCACAAGAATCTCGAAGAAACTGCGGTTGACGCTGCCCACTACCCGGTCCGCGACGAAACCCGAATCGCCCAGATCTTTAAAGCGCTGCAGCCGTTGTTGACCCAGCACGACCCCTGCCAATGCTGCCAGCAGGACAATGAATGCGATGCGCCGGCCGGCACTGATTTTGCCGGTGAAGAGGGCTGCAGCAACCGTGCCCGCGGCCAACAAGAAACTCAGACGTGCGGCCGACAGCAGGACACCAAGCAGAGCAGCCGCGATACTCAACACCGTAAGCCAACGGATATAGCGCCCTTTCGCCCGGTTCCAGAATCCCAGCAAAAACGGCAGGCAGAAAACCATCGTGCCGCCGTAGGCATGGGCATTGACGAACGTTGCCGGAATCCGGAAAAACCCGCCCTCGACATCGCCGCTCGCATAAATGATCATGGTCACTGGACTTCGCGGATAGAACCGAGGCAGGCCAAGAACGTACTCGGCGCCCGCGAACACCGCGGCGACCAAGACCATTGCTATGATTCCATAGCAGATTTCGACCAGGTCCCGCTCCCGCAGCCGGGTTCCCAGAATGAGCATCGGAATGAAGAGGGCAATCCCTCGAAACCCGACCAAAGAAACCAATAATGGCTGAAACGGCATGAAGATAACGATCATCGGCCATAAGATCAGCAGGATCACCCAGTAATTCAGTGCGGTGTAGCCCTCCGCAGTTTTCTGAGACGGGGAGAAAGCGAATTGCGCCAGGTAGAGTCCGATGAGGCTCGAATCGAAAATGAAATGCGAGAAGGTTGTCTGAAGGTTGGCCCTCAGAATACCGTAGAGGCACCCGAAAACCAGCAGTACGACCACGCCCTTTCCCAGCGAGCGTTTGCCCGCCCAAAAGGTGAGCGCAAACGCCAGAACACACAGAGCCAGCGCGGTCATCCGAGATTGGCCTTCCTGCCGATGACCAGCACGTTTTCCGACAACGCCCGCGGAAAGAGCCGCGACAACCACTTAGGGTACAAAAGCTCCATCAAAGGAAGCCGGGCGTGCAAGCTATATTCGATTTGTACCTGGTCCAAGCCGCACTCGGCGGCGATGCGCCGCAAATCCACCTCCAGCAGAGCGGTCAGGTGCGTGGGATAGTGAACGTCCTGAAATGCTTGAAACCGGTGTTTCACAACCAGGGTAACCAGGCTGAGAAAGCTCAACTGATTGGGCGTGGTGATGATGACCCACCCTCCAGGCTTGACCAGCCGCACCAGCTGTCTGGCGAATTCACGCGGGTTTTCCAGGTGCTCGATGACCTCCACCGCCACCACTAGATCCGCGCATCCTTCCGAAAGAGGGATCTGTCCGCTGTCCAGGTCGAACCGGCAGAACCGGGCCTCCTCCGGAAAGTCTTCGTACCGGACCACGTCAACGCCGATATACTGCGCAAAGCGGGAACGTACTACGGTGTACAGGTCACCTGCCCCGCAGCCTACGTCCACTACTAATGCTCCGGAGATCTGTCTTCGGTCCATGGCCCGTTCGACCATGTCCAGAATCACCTGGCCGCTGATACCCAGACTCTGCCGGGCGCGAGTTTCCGCGGTGTAAACGGAATTGGAATTACCGGAAGGTACCATCTACTGTTTCTAATGCGCTGCCGGATGGCTCGTAACGGGACGGGTGGTATCACGAACCAAGCCCGCCAGAATTTCATGCAGCCGGCGCATCTGGCTGGCCGGATCGCAAAGACTGCGCGCCCGGGAAGGTCCACTGCGGCTGAGACGGCGCCGTTCTTCGGGTGAGTTAATGAGGCGGCCCAGACAATCGGCAAGCGCGCGATGGTCGCCCGGCGGGGTCAGATATCCTTCCTGATCGGTTACTATCTCTGTGGCGCCGCCAAATCTCGTGGTCACCACTGGGAGGCCTGCGGCCAGGGCCTCAATGAAGACAATGCCGAAGGGTTCGGGATCTTCGTTTGGCTGGCAGAAAATATCAGCCGCCCTGAGCATCCGTGGCACGTCTTTGCGCTGCCCCAGGAACCGGATACGATCCGCCACACCCAGCTCTGCGGCCTGCTTCTTCAAACCGTCGAGATAGCGCTGCTCCTCGTTTCGCTGTGCGCCGCCAACCATCCAACAGACCCATCCCGGCACATCCTTCAATTCGCCCAGCGCCCGTAGATGGAGCGAGTGGCCCTTCCAGGCCTCCATTCGGCTGACCTGTACAATGACGACCGCGGCACTATCCACCCCGAGCTCGCGGCGGAGCGCCAGCGCGTCGGCTTCGGGCAGTTCCGGCACGGCTACGGGACAGTAAAGAACCCGGCTCGGAGTATCCGGAAAAAGACGCGGCAAAAAACTGGCGCTGAACTGGCTATTGCAGATCGCGAAATCAGGACGCGTCCGGCGCGCCCAGCCATTCACCCAGCCCCGCCCGTCGAGGATCCCGTGAGCCCAAAATACCAGGGGCTTTCGAGCCCGCCGTACTTCCGGCCCGTAGATCGCAAAGTTCCACGGCATGTGGCACGCTACCGCGTCAATGGACTCCCGCTCCAGAATCTGGCGCAAACGCCGGCGTGATTGCCGCACCGTCCAGTAGCGGCTGGCGTGTACTGCGCCCAGATCAAATACCGGCGCGCCGGCGGCAGCCAGTTCTTGACTGTAGCGCCCCGGAAAACAAAAGGTAAACGCCGATTCCATGTCGGGCCGAAGAGCCGCCGAACGTGCCAGAGTGACGAGAAAGGACTCGACGCCGCCGTACAGGTTCCCAGCATTGATGTGGAGAATTTTCACTTTATAAAGGCCTTCAGCACGTAGCGATCAGTTTTTAGTTTTCAGTTTACGGCTGAAAGATTTCAGTTCAATGAAGGCTGGAGCGCGGCCGCCTGGCCCCTCTCATTCCGGCACGCCCGATACAGGCCGGTCAACTCTCGCGCCAGACGACGCCCATCAAAGCGCCTGGCAGCCTCAGACCGCCCGGCGGCTCCCAAACGGGCTCGCAACGTTTCTCCCACTGCCAACCGCTCGATTTGTTGCGCCAGGGCAGAGACATCGCCCGGAGCGTGGGTTAACGCCGTAAGCTCTTCTTCAATCAGCTCCCGGGCGCCACCGGCATTGCTGACGATTACCGGCTTCCCGCAGCCCATGGCTTCCACTATGACCATCCCGAATGGTTCCGGTTGCGTGCTGGCATGTACCACAATATCGAGCGTGCGCATGGCCACCGCAGGATCGTCCAGCATCCCCGTAAATCCGACCTTGCCGGCCAGGCCCAACTGCTCTACTTCCTGTTCCAACTCCTGGCGTGTCCATTGGCTGCCGTCGGTCTGATAAATCGGACCTCCGACAATGTACCCTCGAACCGGCAACCCGGCGGGCAATCGGGAGAGAGCCTGCAAAAAAACCTTGTGGCCCTTCCAGCGGGCAAAGGTGGCCACCAGTCCCACCCGAACCGTACCGTCGGAAGCAGCTTCTAACCCGCACGCTTTGTCCAGGTCCATCCGCTCTCCGGTCGGGCTGAATCTCTCCAGGTCGATGGCATTGTAGATGACCGTCGTCTTGACGCCGGGCGCCACGGTGTTCAGATCGGCAGCCACGCTCTCGGAGTTCACAATAGCCGCCGCGCACCGTCCCGAGAAGCGCCGCAACAGGCGGCTCATCAACCTGCGGGAACTAACGTAGTCATGCATATGCCACACCACGGGTGTGCCCTTCGGGCGGCTCCATGCTCCCAGTAGATGCATTTTGAAGCCGTTAGTGTGGATCACATCCGGGGCGATGCGGCGAATGGCGGTGGCCAGCCGGGACGCATACAGCGCCGCGCCTCCGGCAGCCAATAGCAGGGAGCCAACGGCAGTCAAGCTTCCCGGAGAGATGTCTCCCGTCCGCGCTAACGCCCGGGGAAACGGCGCCACGCTTACGTGAACGCCCACTTCCCGGGCTTTCCCGGCCAAGGGACCATCTTCGCCCAGCAGCAGCCAGAGTTCCCAATCCGGCTCGGCCATCCGAACACTGCGCAGCAATTCCAGCAAACTGGTCTCTGCGCCGCCCATTTGGCCGCAGGGATTCAGATAAAGAACGCGCATGCGTTATCCCGCTTGGGCGAAACGCTGCACCAATACCGGATACAGGGTGTGGGCAAAGCTCATGGCCTGCCGCAAGGCTTGATCAAACGAGGTGTCCGGGCCTATCGTTTCGACGATTCGCACCAGACTGACGTCGGAGCGGTGGTAGCGCAGAAGGTCAGGCAGCAGATGCAGCTTGACTTGGAACTCCTCAGCCCAAACGCGCCGTCCATTCTGATACCAATACAACACCAGAATCTTCTGGCCGTTTTTTTCCAGCACGTATTCGTTGATCGGGACCGTCTCCCGGTTGTCCGAAACCGGCAAGCCGATAACCTGCCAAAGGTGCACCAGCCAGCCCGAACCCGGCAAACAGGCGCGCGGCGAATGCGGGCCATAACTGCTTTGAAGAGATTTGAAATAAGCTACGAACAAGCTGATCGAACTATCGGGTTGCGCGCTGTGATATCCCCGCTGGATATAGTCGTCCGGTCGTAAATAGGCAGCTACCTCCGGGTCGAGCGGGGTCTCCTCTGTGAGCGCCCAGGTCCCGATGCGATCCGGCACCTGCTGCAGTTCCGGCACGCCAAGCACTTTCTCGTTGATGGTCAGCACGTAGGAGCCTGCAATTTGCGCGGTCAAGATGACGGACAGGATCAGACACCACCGCGGTCACGGTCGGACGTTTTTTGATTACCTTGTTAAGCATGACGTTTGTTTCCCATCGATGGCAGCATGAGCAGCAGACGATGTAACCCGAAAAGCAATAATGCTCCCAGTGCCAGGCCAAAATATCCGAACGTGGCGTGAAGCATCCCGTGCGCTAATTCGCGATTGTACTGGCCCACCACGCCCGTGGCCACGATCCTGCCTGCGTTGCAGAGAATGGCAATCGGCACCACACTCACCATCAGGATGGCGCGAACTCGTTTTTGAGGCACAAAGAAGAAGTTGTACACAACGGCCAGAAATATGAGCGCCATGAGCGAGCGAATACCGCTGCAAGCCTCCGCCACCGCCAGCTTCTCTCCGACCATTTCCAGAATATTGCCTTCCCGCAGCACCGAGAAGCCCAGGGCCTCCAGCGAGAGTTCGCCCAGGCGGCTGGCCACCAACTGCAGCTGCAAGGTGGTCCTGTCGATGATAAAACTGGGGGGCGCGATCATGAGCAGCAGGGTGCACAGGGGGTAGACCAGCCGGCGGACATACTGCATGCCGCAGACTGCCCAAATGCAGCCCACCAGGCCGGCAAGAAACAGAATCCGGCTGACCCAGACCCATTGCGCGGCAGTACTCAACAAAGACAGCATCGCCGCCAACAGAACCGTCAAAACTCCCCAGAGGCTAGGTGACAACTCCATCTGCTTCAGCTCATCCTGCTTCATCCACACCATGTAAGCTGCCGCAAACGGCACGAAGATGCCGTGCTCCATGTTGATGGCATCATCGAACCAACTCCCCGCGACGCCTCTCAGCGCGGGGTAAAAAGCCGCAACCAAAAGGATTGCGAGCCACCCGCCCAGGATCCAAAGGCCGTGCGAACGAAGCACGTCTTTCGGTGAAACTTTCACCAGAACTGCCGTCTTGTCTGCCATGCTTTTCTACCGCTTCCGGTTAGCAATCAGCCTTGGTTGCCGCGACCGTGTTTACTCTTCACGCCGTCCGGCGTAATATTCATAGTAATTCTTACTCTTGCGAGATGGTTTCCAATCATTCAAAACCGTGCCCAACAGCAGAGTGCCGTCTTCCTGCAGATGCTGAGCGGCTTCCAGGGCATCTGCCCGGTCCGTGCTCCCGGCACGCAAAACCAGCACCGCACCGTCGGCGAACTCACCCAGCACGCGGGCGTCGGCCACTTCCAGGATCGGCGGCGCGTCGATCAGGATAATGTCGAAGCGCGTCCGCACCAGATTGAAGAATTGACGCAGGGCCGGTGAGTACAAGGTCTTCGAGATACTCTCGGGCGGTGGACCGCTGGGCAATACCGAGAGCCCCGGAAACGTGGTGGACATCCCCACAACGTCTTGCATGTTGGCCCCTTCGGCCAGCAGGCTGGTGAGCCCCCAGTTGTTCGGTAACTCGAATACGTGATGCAGCCGCGGCCGCCGGAAATCTCCATCCACCAGCAGGACGTTTCGTCCCGTTTCGGCCAGAGCCATCCCCAGATTGCTGGCCACCGTCGTCTTCCCTTCCGCGGGACTGGGGCTGGTCACCAGGATGGCTTGCGGACGTCCACCCGTCACACTCTCGCGCAACAGCGAAGCCAGTGTGACACGGAACGATTCCGCCGGACGAAACGACGCCGCCTGTGCGGCCTGCGTCGTCTGGAATACTTGCACGAATTCCTTATTGGTTTCCTCGGAACCGTTCTTATTCCGATTGCCGAATCGCCACTTCTTGCCGCCCTCTACCTTCACCGTCGGGATAACCCCCAGCTCCGGCACATTCAAGAAGCTGCGCGCATGGCCGGGCGTGCGGAAGCTGTTGTCCCTCTTCTCCCACAGGAACGCGATGGCTCCCGAGACCATCAGCCCGCCAATCAGGCCCATCATGACATTCAATGCAGGCCTCGGGCTGAAAGGCGCCGTGGCGGGCGCGCTGGGGTCGACCACTTTGATCGAGTTGATCGGCAGTTGACTGGCGATGTTGGATTCATTGGCTTGCAGCAACATGGCATTGTAGGTCTGTTGCAAGCTCTCCACTTCCCTTCGCAAGCCGCCATACTGCGTGGCTTTCGACGCTTCCGACGAAACCTGGCCGGCCTGGGCGTCATACGCGGCTTTCAACAGCTTCTCCTTGCGCTGCGCCGACTGGTATTCGGTGGTGACCCGTTCGCGGGCCCCCGCGATTTCTTTGTTCAGCGTGGCCTCCAGCTCGCCCATCTGCGCCTGTAATTTTTGCAGCTTGGGGTTGCCCGGCATCAGGGTCGTGGAAAGCGCAGCAATCTGCTGCCGGAGATCCGCGATCCTGGTCTGATAACTGAGCATCGCAGGATCGTCCAATACGTTAGGTAGAGAGGCCGCCGGGGTCTTTTCCACTAGTTCAAACTTGGACTGTCTGGCGATCCGTTCGTTCTGGACTGCCGCAACCTGGGCCTGCAAATCGCGCAGCTTGGTATCGGCCAGGGTGTTGTCCTGGAGCACGAACAGGTTACCCGAGGTGCGCACAAAATCCTGCAGCCGCTGCTGGGCGTCCTGCAGCCTGGTCTTGGTTTCTTCCAATTCGCCGGAGAGCCACTGGCTGGCCTACTGCGCCGTTTGCATGCGGCTCTGCAGGCTCTGCTCCGCATATTCATTGGCCACCGCATTCGCAAAATCCGAAGCGATTTCCGGATTGGTGGATTCGCAGGTGACTTCGATGATCCTGGTGCCCGTGATCGGGCGCGCCTGGAGTGTCGCCAGCCGCCATCTCCAGACCGTCCTTCATGACCGTCATCGGCTCCTGCGAAACGGTCTTCAGACGGTTGCGCAGCTTGCCAAAGATATCGGTCTGAACCGGCGCCGGTGGAACCGTCTCCAATTGCAATCGGCTCACCACTTTCCGCAGAAAGCTGACGCTCCTTAACAATTGAATCTGCGTCTGAATGTTGATTTGAGTATCTTCTTCTCCCCCACCCTGCCGCGTCCTCAGGAAGCTGTCGCTGCCGCTTTGAACCTCAATGACGGCTCGGGCCCGATACATGGGAGCCTGGAATGCGACCGAAACAAATCCTGCCGCGCCGCCTACCAATACCAAAAGAATGCAGAGCACGATATATTTGCGCACCAGCCGGCCATAATCCGGGCGCGGTGCAGGAGGGGGTGCGGGGTCCACCACGATGTCTCCCGCCGGAACGGGTAAATAGGGCGCGGGCAACGCGGGTAACCGGTTATTGGGGTTACCTCGATACGGGTGATAATTGGATTCCTGCATAAGATTTAGTCAGACCTTCGAATTAGGTTAGTGATAAACGAGCAAAGTAATGAGCAGGCTCAAGACAGTCGGTCCCGCGATGACCGCAACTCTTTCCGCTACTTTGCCCTTGGAAGTACTGCGAGGCACGTAGAGGATGTCGTTGGGCAGCAGTGGAAAGTCGTTCTCCTGCCCAAGCATGATTTTCTTCAGATTGAGTGGAATCTCGGAACGTTTGGCGGTATTCAGAATGGGGCGGAGCACACGCGCCTTGTTGGCGTCGGCATCTTTGCCCAGTCCTCCGACCATGGTGACCAGTTGAGCCACACCGATCGATTCCCGTTCTCCCAGTTCCACGCCGCCCACATGATTAACTTCTCCGTTTACATAGATCATTTCCGCCCGCTCCACGGAGATGATGTCATAGGGTTGCAAAACGATATCTTCCGCCGGGCTAGTGTTCTCGCGAAGGCTGCCCATGCTGATTTCCACCGTGCTCACCTTCCTTTCCTCATCTACCACCGCGTTGGGGAGGGGGATTTTGCCGTATTCCAGCCGCCTGGTCACCTTGATTCGGTGGCTGGCGTTCGGTAGCGTCCCGCCAATTGCCTGGAGCATATCGACCAGGCTTCTGCGGCCTTGCAAACTAACGATTCCCGTTACCTTGAACATGCCCTCAAAAAACACCGGCTCGCTTCGGAATTGAGTAATCCTCACCACTACCTGCGGCTGCCTGACGATCGTCTTCAAGCGGTTCATCAGTTCCGCTTCAAACTGCTCGATGGTCAGGTCTCCGACATGTATCTTTCCGAGAAGGGGCAGGTTTACATTGCCCTCGGAATCAATCCGAAACGGCTTGTCGCTGATTTCTTCGACCTCAAACGCGCTGATGCTGATCACATCGCCGGGTCCAAGTGCATACGCCGGGCGGAAACTCTCGGCTCCAGTCGGCGCCGCTGCACCCGCTGCCGGTGCCGCTGCCGGCGGGGCATTTAGCGGTTGGCCGACGACAGGATCAGGAGCCGGCGCAGGCGTTTGTTGCGCCCCTACGGGGAGCGCGATCGAAATCCAGAATATGATTGCGCCAAGTGTTTGTTTCATGTACTTCAAGCCTTCCTGTTGATCGAATCGATACGATCCGGCCGTAGTTCCAGCCGCGTCTCGGCAGGATCCTGCCAACCTATTAACGCGGTAAGTTGTTGCACCTTTCGGTCAAGGTCACAAACAATTGTTTCCAGAATCGTCAATTTCGCGGCCACCGGGTCGGCAGCTTGCGCTTGATGATTGCCATCCTGCTGAATCATGCGCTGAATCGCAGACCGCGCCAGGTCGGAGATACTGCGCGCCCCCACCGATTCGCACATCTGATTGAATTGCTGAAACTCGTCTTCCGAAACGCGGAAATATACCAGCCGGTTTCGAGGCTTCAACACGGACATGATTCTACCACCCTATGCTTTGAATATGTTACGGAACTAAAGGCGCTACGCGACACGGCTCTAGGCTGTGGCGGCTGTCTGGGCGCGCGCCTGACGAGGTGCCGTCCGCCGTAAAGGCCGCACCCAGTCTCTCTCAATTTCTGCGGCGATCGATCGTTGCAGCAGCGCAATCGAAACTACCAGCCGGTAGTCTCCTTTGAAATGCGTCACGATCCCTTCCACACCTGCCAAGGCGCCGCGCTCCACTACCACCCAATCCCCGGACTGTAGATAGGGCCACGGTCCCACGGCCACTCCGGACTGCAGCGTCGTCCACAACGCACTCATCTCCGCCCCGGGAACCGGAGCCGGTTGCTTTCCGACCCCAACCACGTGCAACACACCCGGAGTCGACAAGATCGGCAGGCGGCTATTGGGATTGAAACTACAGAACACATAACCGGGAAACAGGATTCGGTCGGCACTCTTGACGCGGTCCGACCAGCGGGTTCGCATGCTATAGGTAGGCAGGAATCGTTGGTACCCTCGTTGCTCAAGCTGGGTTGCGACCATCCGTTCGCAGTTCGATTTGACGCGCACCGCGAACCATGGAAGCGGGGACTGGGCAGGGTCGGTCTGTGGTTTCGTAAATCATTTATTTTTAATCAGTTATCGATAGTTGGCAATAGGCGCTTGAGCAAGCTACCGCCCTTTTAGTCACAGTATTTCCGCCCTCACAGCGCCCGGAAACAAACTCAAATATGACGAAAGCTGAGACAAATGTCAACGATATCTAGTCCTACTGGAGACTGAAACATCTAGTACTTATCTAGGGGTTTTTGGCGTTATTTGCGGGGCGTGGGCGGGTATCCTGTTGCGATACCCATCCACCACTTCCGCCATCTCAGGAGCCGTCAGCAGCGTGGGGTTGCAACCAGGCAGCCCCCCGATACAATTGCTGAGGTTGCGCTGCCGCGAGGAAGCGGCCACACTGCTTCTTTCCAACGGCGTGAGTTGCAGCAGATCGCAGCCATAGGTGCCGTTCAAGCAGCGATTGAGGTTGCGGCGCCGGGAAGCCGCGGAAACCGTCGCAGCCTCCCTGGAATCCAGCGCGGTGGGATCACAAGCGTTGGATCCGCCCATGCACCGGTCCAGATTGCGGCGCCGGGCGGCCGCGGAAACTAAGGCGGCTTCCTTAGAATCGAGAATAGTCGGATCGCAATTCAGCAGACCGCCCATACAATTGTCCAGGTTCCGCCGGTGGTTGGCGGCGATCATGGCAGCGACGTCCTTGGCACTCAACAAGGTGGAATCACAAGAAGGGGAGCCGCTCAGGCACTTTGCCACATTGCGCTCCTTTGCGGCAGCCGCCACGCCCGCGGCCTGCTTGGCATCCAGCAGAGTCGGATCACAGCTCGCATTACCGTGTAAGCACTTATCGAGGTTGCGCTGCATGTATGCCGCGATCACCGAAATCTGCTCCGATTCGGTGAGAGCCGTGGGATCGCACGTCACCCGTCCGCCATTGCAGTCCGCAAGGTTGCGCCGCATGAAGGCCTGACCTACCTGGGTCAGATCGGCGGGTGTCAAACGCGACAAATCACATCGCGGCAAGCCCGCCAGGCAGCTGCTCAGGTTCCGCTCTTCCGGACGCTGACCTTGCTGTGCGAAACCTGCCCAAACCACTAGGACCAGGGCAATAGGCTGCAAGCGTCTCACCCATTCAGAGTACTACACAGTCTCCCCTTCGGCCGCTATCCCCAGCCGGCAGGCTGCGCTCTTCTTTTCTTTCACTTGACCAGGGAGCCCCAACCTTTGGTGGGGGTTTTTCCACACAATTAACCAAAGTACTAGTATTATTCCCCACTATCACTAGGCGGCCCAAGCCTTGTTTTCCATAGTTAGTGAGATATGCTCAAGCCTGTAGACACGATTTGGAGCGATAGTGCCTTACGTCTTATTATCCCTGGGACTTTTCGGTTTCCTCGCCGCGCTGAACGTAACCCCTTTGGTTCGTGACTTGGCGGTGCGGTTCGGAATCGTGGACCACCCGGACAACCGGCGTAAATTGCATCGCGAACCCATTCCCCGAGTTGGGGGGATCGCCATCCTGGTTTCGTATCTGTTAGCCTTTGCCGCCACCGCTTTTGGTTTTCTCGATGTTCATTCCGTCCTGCCGCACGGGACTATGGCATTGGGGCTTCTCGGGGCGGTTGTAGTCGTTTTCGCCACTGGGCTTCTGGACGACCTGATCAATTTGAGGCCCTGGCAGAAGCTGCTCGGGCAAGTCTTGGCTGCTCTGGCGGCATATGCCTCGGGAGTTCAGATTCATGTGCTTCGGGGACATCCGCTAGAGATCTGGTTCAGCCTTCCTCTGACCGTCATTTGGCTGATTGGTTGTACCAACGCTTTTAACCTGATCGATGGTCTGGATGGATTGGCCGCGGGCGTAGGCCTGTTCGCCACCGTCACGACGATCATTGCGGCTTTGAGCTACCAGGATGTGGGCCTGTGCATCATGACCATCCCCCTGGCTGGCTGCCTGCTGGGCTTCCTGCGCTACAATTTCAACCCGGCTTCCATCTTCCTGGGCGACTGCGGCAGTTTGTCGATCGGCTTCTTCCTGGGATGCTGCGGTGTCTTGTGGGGACAGAAACCGGCCACCCTTCTGGGCATGGCGGCACCACTGATGTGCATGGCCATTCCGCTTCTCGATGTTTGCGTCTCCATCGGCCGCCGATTCCTGCGCAATCAGCCGATTTTCGGCGCCGACCGCCGGCACATTCACCATCTGCTGCTCGATCGAGGCCTCACGCCCCGCAAGGCGGCCCTGCTGCTGTACGGTATCTGCGGGATCGCGGCTATCTTTTCCTTGCTGCAGGCAGGCGTGCATAACCGGTTCGGAGGCTTGATCGTGATCCTGTTCTGTGCGGCTGCCTGGATCGGCGTGCAACATCTCGGCTACACAGAATTCGGCCTGGCAACCCGGTTGCTTTTCAAAGGGACATTTCGCCAGATCATCGATGTCCAGTTTCGGCTGCAGCAGTTTGAGCAGACGCTGGTGGAGTCCAGATCCCTGGAACAGTGCTGGCAGGGTATCCAGTCGGGTTACTCCGATTTTGGGTTCTCGGGTGTTCGCCTGTACGCTCAGGGACGCATTTTTGAACACGCGCCGCAACAGACCGCCGAGCATTGCCAGATCCGCATTCCGCTGCCGGATTCTCAATACGTGAACCTGTACCGAAGCTTTCAAGTCGAAGTCGATCCTACCGCCTTGGCGGGGTTCGCCCGCGTGCTGCAGACGGTCATGGTGACCAACCTGCAAAGGTTTGAAACGCAGGTTGTCACGCTGATCGAAGCGGAAGAATCCGCTGTCGGGCGCGGCACCGATCAACGCATGACCGCCAGCTTGTAATCGGCCCGGCGTTACACTTGAGACAGAGTGCTCTCGCGCCGTTCGCTCCTGCGTCTCGTCCGTTGCTTTTCTAGGCTGCCGCAAACCTAAGGCTACCGGCTACTCGGGCTACTGTTTTGTCGCCAACCAGGACGACCATTCTGTCGCGGTCGTGGATCTGACCACCTTTCGGCTTTGGCGGCCCATCCCGCTCGATGCCGCGCCCTCCGGGCTGCTACCCCATCCGCGACGCCCCGAAGTCTTCGCGCTGGCGGCGGAGGCGGGTCTGGTCTATCGAATTGATGTGGCATCGCTCGCCGTGGTCGGGCGCGCGCGCGCCGGCAACCACGCGGTATCCATGCGGTTCGCTCCCGATGGCCAGGGGCTCTGGGTTTTGTATCGCGATCCCGCCGCACTGGTGGAGCTCTCGCTGGATACTCTCGACACTCGCCGCCGCATCCGCCTGCCGGCCGCGCCAGACGACTTCGACCTCAGCCCCGATCACCAAGCGGCGGTCGCCTCCAGCGCCGGCGGAGCCGTATTCATTGTCTCCCTGGATCGCGCCGTCATAGAGCGCACCGTCGATCTGGGGGCACAACCAACCATCGTTCGCTTCCAGCAGAAAGGGGCGCAAATTGTCGCGGGCAGCCGCTCCGACCGCAGCCTCATCATGGTCGATGTAGCCAGCGGACGGGTGATCGTGCGCTTGCCGGTTGCCATTCAGCCGGAGCATTTCTGCTTCTTTGATGAAGGCCAGCTGTTTGTGACCGGCGAAGGCAAGGATGCAGTCGTGATTGTGTACCCTTATCAGACTGAGATCGGCGAAACCATCCTGGCCGGCCGCGCCCCCGCCGGGATGGCAGTCGCCGGACCCTATCTTCTGGTGGCTAACCCCGAGACCAACAGCGTCACGGTCCTCGACGTCACCTACCGCAAGTTGGCCGCGGTGGTGCAGGTGGGGCAGGAGCCCCGCGAGATTCTGATCACCCCGGATAACCAGTACGCCCTTGTGCTCAACCAGAAGTCCGGCGATCTCGCGGTGATTCGAATCGCCGCTCTGGCCGCGCGCCGCTACAAGTCGGCACCGCTGTTCACGTTGATTCCGGTGGGTCAAAAGCCGGTGAGCGCCGCGGTGGTGGCACTCAGTTGAGGAGTTACTTCTTCTTACCCTGCGCCGCCACCGCTTCCATCGCGGCCTTCACCTTTTCGGGATCGCCGAGATAGTATCGGTTCAAGGGCTTGAGTTGGTTATCCAACTCGTAGACTAGCGGCATGCCCGTGGGGATGTTGAGCTCGGTGATGTCCGCTTCCGATACGTTGTCGAGATACTTCACCAGCGCGCGCAGGCTGTTGCCGTGGGCCGCGATCAAAACCCGCTGTCCCTGCCCGATCGCCGGTGCGATGGTCTCATGCCACAAAGGCAAGAACCGCGCCACCGTATCCTTCAGGCATTCGGTGAGAGGCAACTCTTCTTTGCTCAGGGCGCCATATCGGGGATCGCGGCCGGGATACCGCTCGTCATCGGGAGTCAATTCGGGCGGCCGTATATCGTAGCTGCGCCGCCAGATTTTCACCTGGGCCTCGCCGAACTTTGCGGCCGTCTCGGCTTTATTCAAACCCTGCAGCGCCCCATAGTGACGCTCGTTGAGGCGCCAGGAACGGTGCACCGGAATCCACATAAGATCCATCTCATCGAGCACCATCCACAACGTGCGAATGGCCCGCTTTAGGACCGATGTGTAAGCCACGTCGAAGGTGTAGCCCTCGGCCTTCAGCACGACTCCGCCCTCTCGCGCCTCTTCCCTGCCCTTCCCGGAAAGATCGACATCGGTCCAGCCGGTGAAGCGGTTCTCTTTGTTCCAGACGCTCTCGCCGTGACGAACGAGCACCAGCTTAGTAGTCGGTTTCATAAGTAAAGTAGTTATCAGTTATCAGTTGCGGTCTGTGCCGGGTCCCGCCAGCCGCTCCGTCGTAGCTGAAAACTGAGAAACTGAAAACTATTCCGTCATCGCCGGAACGCCGCGCGTCCAAGAAATTGCGCCGACGCCCCCAGTAACTCCTCCACACGCAGCAGCTCATTGTACTTGCAGATGCGGTCGGTGCGGCTGGCGGAGCCGGTCTTGATTTGTCCCGCGCCAGTGGCCACTACCAGGTCCGCGATGAATGCGTCTTCGGTTTCGCCCGAACGGTGGGACACGACCGACGTATAACCGGCTCGCCGCGCCATGTCCATCGCCTCCAGCGTCTCCGTCAACGTACCGATCTGGTTCACTTTGATGAGGATTGAATTGGCGATCCCCTGATCGATGCCGCGCTGAAAGATCTCGGGATTAGTCACAAAAATATCGTCGCCCACCAACTGGATCTTACCGCCCAGGGTGTCCGTCAGCAGCTTCCAACCCTTCCAGTCTTCTTCGGACATGCCGTCTTCGATGGAGAGAAGCGCAGGATACTGCCGCACCCAGTTTGACCAGAACTCCACCATCTGCTCGGAAGTCCGCTGGCTCTTGTCGGACTTCTTGAAGACATACTTCCCATCCTGAAAGAACTCGCTGGCAGCCGGATCGAGGCAAACGCCGATCTGCTCTCCGGGCTTGTACCCAGCTTGCGTGATGGCTTCGAGCACGCTCTCGATGGCCTCCTCATTGGACTTGAGATTGGGTGCGAAGCCGCCCTCATCTCCTACCGCGGTGGAATAGCCCTTCTTCGCCAGAACCTTCTTGAGCGTATGAAACACTTCCACGCCCATGCGCAGCGCTTCGGAAAACTTCGTGGCCCCAAAGGGCGCGATCATGAACTCCTGCACGTCTACGGAATTGTCGGCGTGCGCACCGCCATTGATGATGTTCATCATGGGCACCGGTAGGACACAGGCGCCCACGCCGCCCAGGTAGCGGTAGAGCGGTGTTCTCTGCGCGTGTGCCGCCGCGCGCGCCGCCGCCATGGAAACCGCCAGAATGGCATTGGCACCGAGACGGCCCTTGTTGGGCGTGCCATCCAGCGCGATCAGAATGCCGTCGATGGTTGACTGCTGCGCGGCGTCTTTGCCATGCAGCGCGGCGGCGATTTCGCCGTTGATATGACCAACCGCTTTCAGGGTTCCTTTGCCCAGGTAGCGCGCCTTGTCTCCGTCTCTCAGCTCCACGGCCTCATGCTCGCCGGTGGAAGCTCCGGACGGCACAGCCGCGCGTCCCATGCTTCCGTCCGCAAGGTAGACATCCGCTTCCACGGTTGGATTCCCGCGGGAGTCCAGGATCTCTCGCCCCACGATCTTCGTAATCGCCATCAATTTATATGACTCCTTCCGTTAGCCCCAAAAAACACCGGCGACAGATCGCCGGCGCTACGTAACGCCGGCGGTCTTTGCCGCCGGTCAGACGGTATTACGCCACCACCACGATTCCGGTGTCGGTGATGGTATAACCTTGCGCCCGATCCGCGTCCGGATCGAACCCGATGATGGTCGACTCCGGGATCTTGACCCCGGTATTAATGATGGCCCGGCGAATCCGGCTGTACCGCCCGATCTCCGCGTTAGGCATCAGAATGGAATATTCGACTTCGCAGTAGCTGTTGACGCGCACGCCTGGCGAGAGCACGCTGTGCATCACGCGCCCGCCTGAGACGATGCACCCCGAGCTCACCACCGAATCCACCGCCACGCCCATGCGCCGGCCCTCCTGCGCGAACACGAACTTGGCGGGTGGCTGCTGTGTCACTTTCGTCCGGATGGGCCAGCGATGGTCGTACAGGTTGAAAACCGGCACCACGTCCACCAGGTCCATATTGGCTTCGTAGTATGCGTCGAGCGTCCCCACATCGCGCCAATAGCGCACCTGCTTCGCGTTCATGTCCCGAAAATCGTAAGCCACCACGCGTTTTCGGCCCAGGCTGCACGGGATCACGTCCTTGCCGAAATCGTGAGCCGAATTGGGGTTCTGCGCATCCTCGTGCAGCGCCTCCAATAGCACATCCGTCTTGAAAATATAGATACCCATGGACGCGCTCAACATATCGGGATCGAAGCGCGACCGCACGGGGTGATCGTGCTGCGGCTTTTCTTCGAAACCGACAATCCGGTAGTCCTCATCGATTTCCGCCACGCCGAAGCGCGGAGCTTCATGCAACTGCACCTGGATGGTCGCGATGGTCACGTCCGCGTTGTGATGCCGGTGCCAATCCAGCATGTCCATGTAATCCATCTTGTAGATATGATCGCCGGAGAGAATCATGGTGTACTCCGGGGCTTCCACCTCGATGCTCTGGAAATTCTGAAACACGGCGTCCGCGGTTCCCTGGTACCAGTCTTCGGAGACGCGTTTCATGGGTGGAATCACTTCGATGAATTCGCCCAGTTCCGCCGACAGAATATTCCAGCCGTCGCGGACGTGCCGGGTCAACTCCAAAGACTTGTACTGCGTGAGAACGAAAATTCTACGAATTCCCGAATTAATGCAATTCGAAAGGGTGAAATCGATAATCCGATACGCGCCTCCGAAAGGGACGGCGGGCTTGGCGGTGTCCTTGGTAAGAGGATGAAGACGCTCGCCGGCGCCTCCTGCCAACAGAATGGCCAATACATTTTCCACTTCAGTCTAAATTCCTGAAAATAAAGCGAATGTCCCGCCGGCGGCGGTCCGGTCGTATTGCAATTGAAATTTTGGGCTTGACTTTATTCGGCAACCACCTATGATATCAGTACCTTCTGTGCCTAGCGCAGGATTTTTAGGGGTCCATCCTCACTACTAAGTGATGCAGCCCTCAGATGGTCGGCGTGAATAGCACGGAAAGTTTGGTCCAGTGGGGAGGTGTTTTTAGGTTGGCTGAAGTAAAGCTTCAGGAGGGCGAGACTCTCGAGAACGCCCTTCGCCGCTTCAAGCGTAAAGTCCAGCAAGAGGACATCATTAAAGAGGTAAAACGTCACTCTTTCTACTTGAAGCCGGGAGAGAAGCGTCGGGCTAAGCAGGCGCTGGCCCGTAAGCGAAACCGGAAGAAATCACGCCGGGAGATTGAGTAAACGCGGTGGCGAGGCGTAGGGCCTTATGCGGTAACCGGCCCGCTCCGCCGCCCTATCCGACACCAGTTCAGGTTGATCACGGGGCAACGTTGCTATGGCGGAGTTTCAAGACCGCGTCCTCATTTGTGTAGACTGCGGAGCAGAGTTTGTATTCACAGCGGGAGAACAACACTTCTTCCACGACAAAAATTTCAAGAACGAACCCAAACGCTGTAAGAATTGCAAGACCAAGCGCCAGGGTTCCTCGGGTGGTTACGCCAAGACGGAAACCATGACGAGTTGTTCTCAATGCGGCCGGGAGACCACGGTCCCTTTCAAGCCTACCCAGGGCCGGCCGGTCTTTTGCCGCGAGTGCTTCTTGAGCCGCAAAGGCTCTGCTGCGGCGGCGGGCGGCCGATAATTTACAAGTAGCGCCGGCCATCGCAGTTGGTGGCCGGTGGACTTTCTCCGTTGGCGGCAACCCCCAACCACGAGTAGGATGGCCCGCAGGCAGGCTGGCGCCGATCGCCAGCCCGCGAACAGGGGGGCCGCTGCGTCGCGACCTCACCGAAAAATAGCGCCTCACGAGACATCACTCGCGTGCGACTCCACCTGGCACTTGGAGCCGTGGCGCTGGCACCCTGCCTGCCGGGTCGAGAATCATCTCGACCCGGTTTTCAGGTGAACAACCGCCGGCAGGAGTGCCGGCGCGGCAGCCTCAGAGGCTGCGCCACTCAAGAACTAGGCGGCGCGGAGCGTTAAGTAAAACGTCGCGCCTTCGCCAAAGTTCGATTCCACCCAAATGCGCCCGCCGTATGATTCCACAATCCTCCGGCACAAGGCGAGGCCTATGCCGGTCCCTGGAATTTCGGCGCCGTGGAGCCGCTTGAATGGTTGGAAGATCCGCTGGTGATAGACCGGCGCTATGCCAATACCGTTGTCTTGGACGCGGATCGTCCATTCCACGGGTGACGACTGCTCGGCCTGGATTTGAATAATCGGAGCAGTCTCCGGTTTTCGATACTTGATGGAATTCGACAGCAAGTTATGAAAGACCGACACCAAATTCGTGAAGTCTCCCCACACTGCAGGCAACGCCTGGGTGATTTCAATTTTACACGCCGCGGCATCCAACTGCTCCCTCAGGTTTGAGATTGCCGCTGACACCGCTTTATCCACCTCGACAATAGTTTGTGGCCGGTCCTCGCGCCCTACCTGCGAATACGCCAGGAGATCCCCGATAAGGGCACGCATGCGCCTGGTTCCGTCCAAAACGCGCTCGAAATAGCCCTTCTGCCGTTCCGTGAGGCCACCGACCATCTCCTGCTCGATCAGTTCGGTAAATGTGGAGATGGTTCGCAGCGGTTCCTGCAAATCGTGACTGGCGGCGAATGCGAACTGCTGCAGGTCTTGATTGGACCGCTGCAGTTCCTTGTTCACAATCTCCAATTGCCGGTTCGCATGGACCAGCGATCGTTCCGCCTGGTGAAGCCGAAGCAGAGCTTGCACCGTAGCCACCAGAACATCCGGATCTACCGGCTCCATCAGATACGCATCAGCGCCCGCATCGAGTGATTCTTTGGCGTGCGCAGCGGAAAGAGCCGAGGCAGAGATTTGAAGGACCATCACCGAAGGATCTTGCCGCGATCGCTTCAATCGACGGCAAACCTCGATCCCGTTGAGGTCGGGCAGATGCACATCCAACAGAATGAGATCGGGCGTGTGCTTTTCAGCGAGCGCCAGCGTCTCCGCCCCGGTGGCCGCATCGTAAACGCGGAATCCGGCGCCGGACAGAATCCGGCTTCGTGCGTAGCGCGCGCCCTCATGGTCATCGACATTGAGAAGTACCGCCATGGAAGTCATTTCCCCGCCTGCCGTGCCGGTCCTCACAAACTCCGGCTCATCGGCGAAGAGGGCGGTGTCTCCCAGCACCCCGCGAATGGCCTCCAGCGCCTCCCGCCGATTCTTGCCGGATTTAGAAAGCAGACCGATGTAACGTCCAGCGAGGCGGGCATTATCGGCCGGCGTAAGCTTCTTTGAGGTATGAATCACCACCGGGATCTCCTGAGTGGCCGGATCAGTCTTCAACTCATCCAAGATCTCAAAACCTGTGCGATTCGGCATCATCAGATCCAGGATAATCAGAGCAGGGCGCTCAAAACGCGCCCGTTCCGCGGCTTCCAGCGCATCCGATTCGATGATCCGGTACGGCGTTCCACGAAACATCTGGCGGCAAACGTACCTGGATGCCTCTTCATCGTCCACGATGAGAATCGCGGCTTCGCCGTTATCTGAGGGGCGAGGATGAGCGACGTCGAAAACCGGCCGGACGGGAACTCCTATCGGAAGTGCCAGAACGAACTTGGAACCAACTCCCAGTTGGCTCGACACCTCAAGGGTTCCGCCTAGTAACTCGGCGAGTTTGCGCGAGAGCGAAAGCCCCAGTCCAGTCCCCTTCACCCGTTTCTGAATCGAGTGATGGATCTGCGAGAATTCCTCGAAGATGACGTCGAGATGCTCCTGCGCGATGCCGATTCCGGTGTCCTCGACAAAAAAGGAGACTTGGTTGCTCCCCGGGGCCCAACTGGTGCGCACGCGGACCTCTCCCCTTTCGGTGAATTTCAGGGCATTCGAAACCAGATTGCGGAGGATTTGACCCAGCTTGGCTTCGTCGGTTTCGATCGCGAGACCTGGCGGGGATTCTTCGAATATGAGCGTGACGGCGTCGTTGGTGGCCAGCGGACGCATCAACGCGCGAACCGCGCCCAGTACCTGGCTTACCTCAACCGTACTTTTCCGGACTTCTGTTTTTCCCGATTCCACCTTAGCCAGATCCAACAGGTCATTGACCATTTCGGCGAGACCTTCCACGGCCTTCCGAATGAAGACGACTTGTTTTTCCTGCTCGGCCGTTAGTTCCCCATCCGCGCGCCGCAACAAAAGATGCGTGAGGGCCATCACGGAGTTTACGGGAGTCCGGAATTCGTGGCTGACATACGAGAGGAACTGGGATTTCAACTCATCGGCGCGGCGCAACGCGAGGGCCTTCTCCTCCAGCTCTGCATATAAAGCGACCACGCCACGATTGGTTTCTTCCAGTTCGAGATTTAGGCGCTGCAGTTCCAACTTGCGGCCTTCCAACTCACTATCCCGTGCGCGCAAAGTCTCCAGCGTTTGGATCAAATCACGATTCTGTTCTCGCCAGGTGTCCCGGAGCTCGGGTGTGGGCTGCTGTGTCAGTTCCAGGGTGAGCTTTGCCAGATCGCTTATTTCCAAGGTGTGCGTATGTCTAGGCAGCGTTTTTCCAAAACGAACCATAGTACCTTCGTTGGGGGCCGAAGCGATCTCAAACTTGTCCGTCAGCCTGCGCGCGCCAAAGAGGCCCGCCAGGCCCGTCTTCGAGGGAACATGCCCATCCAGCACGCTCTGAAGGTCTGTGATGCCTGGACCTTTGTCGGTGACGCGAACCCAAAGAAATTGAGGGCGCGCAGATAGATCCAACTCAAAGTCGACTCTGGCTTCCCCGGCATACAGCACAGCGTTTCGCACGATTTCGGATACGGCCGTGGCCAAAGCGACCTGGTCGGGCCCTGCCATTCCCAGTAATGTTGCCAGGTGGCGTGCACGCTGGCGAGCAACCACAATATCCGGCTCGGTCCGGATTCTTAAAGAAAGCAGCGGCTTCCCTTGGGCCGGCGGGATTCGAACGGGTCCTTTCATCGATGTTCCTTGCCTACGATAACGCAAGCGTCGTCCCGCTCCCGGGCGGCCTCGCGATACAAAAGCGCGCCGATCACCGAGGGATGGCGGCGTTGCAAGCCGGGGAAGGATGCAGGGTTCCAGCTGCTCGACAGACCGTCTGAGTGCATAACGATGAGGCTCTCATTGGTCCAAGGATAAACAAACTCCTTGATCTGGCGGGCCTCATGGCCAGCAGTTCCATTATGCGACACCATGGAATAGGACTTCGAGGATGTGACAATTACGCCGGCGATGTTGCCTAAGCCGGCAAATCGCACACGTGCCTGGCTGAACTCGACGCTGGCAACTGCAACGGCTGCTCCGCGCGTCCCGCGCAGGGCGCCGTGTATTACCTGCACCAGCCCGGCGGGACACTTTTCGGCAGAGCGATTGAAAGCGTCAACAGCGGCACTGGACGCATCTGCCGCCAACACTCCGTGTCCCAGGCCATCCGCGACCATGATCAGCACAGCGTTGTCCCCCAACCGAACCGCCCACGCGTCACCGGACACATCCTCTCCCGAGACCGGACGTGACGCCAGGCCAACCTGAAATCGAGCGGCGCCGGCAGCCGTTGTCTTTGCGCGGATTTGGGACACCAGTATCGTCCCCTTACCAGGCTGTGAGACGATCTCGAACTCATCGGACAACCGGCGCACCGCGCCCAGCCCGGTGCCTGAAGTTCCGGTCGTCGAGTGGCCATCCTTGAGGGACTCGGTCACATTCGGAACACCGGGTCCCCGGTCCAGCGACAGAATCTCGATACCGGCGTCGCCCCTCCCCGAGAGCGGCGCAATGTGCAATTCGCCGTGTTGTGCGTGCTTCCAGAGGTTAGAGGCTAACTCGGAAGCGACGATGGCCGCATCTGCCGCACGGTCCGGGGAAACGCCCTCCCGCTCGGCCACCAGCGTCGCGATCCGACGGCTTTCCGCCACCCTGCTGGCATCGTCAATCAGCAAAAAAACCGATGCGCGGGTCATGACTTGGTCCACTGCGTGATTACCACCCGGGTTCCAACTCCAGGTTCAGACTCGATCGTAAATTCATTGGTTAGTCTGCGGGCTCCGCCCAGACCGAGACCCAACCCGTTTCCGGTGGTAAAACCATCCCGTAAAGCTTGCTGGATGTCGCGTATACCCGGTCCCCGATCGCTGAACGTCAAGCGGATTCCGCGTTTGGCGGATTGCTGGATCACTTCCAACGTGGCTGTACCCCCACCACCGTGGATGACGGTGTTGCGAGCAAGTTCGCTGGCAGCCGTTACCAGCTTGGTTTGGTCAACTAAGCTCAAACCGATCGCCACAGCCTGGGAGCGCACAGCTTGCCGAACCAAAACGACATCCTCTTGGGCCCGAAGCGGGAGTTCAACTGTTTTGTCCACGCGCTGACCCATCTCCCAGTTCTAACGATGCCTTCAAGAGATCCATTCCCCGGTCAACGTTCAGCGCTGTTCTTATACCCGGAAGGGAAAGACCTAACTCGACTAACGTGATGGCAACCGACGGCTGCATCCCTACCACGACGGTTTCGGCATCCAGCACGCGAGCCATGCCTGCAATGTTGCTCAGCATCCGTCCGATGAAGGAATCGACGATGTCGAGAGAGGAAATATCGATCAGAACCCCACGCGCGCCATCGCTGACGATTCTGGCTGTCAGCTCGTCTTGAAGAACGAGCGCTAGCCGATCATGCATGTCCACCTGGATCGTCACCAACAGGAAAGGGCCCAGTTTTAAGATTGGGATTCGGTCCATGGAATGCCTAAATGGCGGCGACGGCCAGACTCTTCTTCCGAAGCGCCAGACGGAATGCATCCGCCAGATTGGCCTTCGTGATCACGGTGCCCAGATCCACTCCCAGGTGAATAATGGTTTGCGCAATTTGCGGGCGAATGCCGCTGATGATGCATTCCGCTCCCATTAGCCGGGCGGCGGCCACGGTTTTGAGAAGATGCTGGGCGACCAGGGTATCCACAGTGGGAACGCCGGTGATGTCAATAATTGCCAGGTCGGCCTCCTTTGCGACTACCGCTTCCAGCAAATTCTGCATGACGATCTGCGTGCGAGCACTGTCCAGCGTGCCGATCAGGGGCAGGGCTAGAATTCCGGTCCATAACTCGACCACGGGCGTGGAGAGTTCCAACATTTCCTGCTGCTGCCTGACGATCACGCCTTCCCGCGTCTTTTGATACACTTCGGTCGTGAAAAGGCCGAGCTTGTCCAGCAAGTCGGAGGACGTCAGAATCTCTTCGGCGAGGGTTGCCGGATCGCTCTTGTACTCATTGCGAAGCTGATTAAAGAGGACGGGCTTGAATGAAAATACGAACATTGCCGTTTCGGCCGGCGTAAATCCTTGAGCAGCACGTTGACGTGACAGATTCGCCAGTACTTCGCGCAAACTTGTCCATGCAGCGGCATCGATATTCTGGCTGCTCCCGGTAGCCAATCCCTGCCTGAGGGCCAGGACGAAATCGTGCGAGTTGGTGCGTAGCTCCGCCTCGGAAATTCGATCTCTCTGCGATCCCAAAGATTGCAGTTGCAGCGTCATCCACTCGGAAAGCAGCGACCCTTCTTTCTGCTCAACGATCTGTGCGAGACGGCTCGCCATTCCTCTGACCTCCTATTCAGAAATTCAAGTTCCCAAGTGTACCAGAGTGTATTCTTTAGCCCGCAGAAGAAGCAATCAGATTGCCAGCGCTTTACTGCCCATTTTCTGACTCGGACGACCGCATTGTGAGCAGGGGCTGCACGCGTGGTGTTGATCCGATGCAAATTTTGCCGGGATAATCTGAAGTAGCCTCGGCCATCGCAGTTGGTGGCCGGTGAACTCTCCCATTTTGCGGAAACCCAGCCGCGATGGTGATAGACCCCAAGCATGAATCGCGTTGAGGAGATTGAGGCCGCTATCGAGGGTCCATCCCCGGAAGAACCCCGACGCATCGTCCAATTGTTTCGTGCGCGCGAACAGAAGCGATGGGATGACCAGTTCGATTCCGATTCGTACAAGAGAAAGCTCGATTTCCTATTTGACGAGGCGGAAAGTGAAATCCACCGGGGGCCATTTTCGCGAGTGACCGCCGCAGGTGTGAAGTCCGTCGGTACCCGGCGATTCTGGGAACTGTTCCGAGGAGCGAATGGCGGAGTTCGCCGCGGGTTGACGACCTGGCCGGAAGTGAGTCCCTCCCAGTCGCTCACTGCCCCGTTCCCGCTCCGTAAGACAGCATCGCCAGCAGCGACTGCACACGCTGTGCCGACCCAGTGAACAGACCGCCGGGACGCCGGCGGTAGCGCAGCATCTCGTAGTAAATCGAATTCTCCTGTTGCGAGTTGATGCCCCATCCCGCCAGGTATTGCAGCCGAAGGTCGATATCGCGGTTGAGTTCGGCACCCTTGAGCCAGGGGGACAGATCGGCCTTCTGGCCGGTATAAGTCGCGAGTAACTCGGCGGGCGAGTTAACGCCGATATCGCGAAGTGACTCCACAACCGGCGCATAGTCCGGACGGTCCAGCCTCTGCTGTAATTCGTCCAGGTCAATGCGCAAAGGCTCCGCCTGCCCCATGAAAACCATGTCGTATCCGTTGCCGCTCACGGTGTTGGACCACACGGTCCCATAGGGAAACACATCCAGGAAAGTCGCCAACTCGCTCTTGACTGTGCGCTCGTCGCTTTCGTACAGCGGCACGTAGAGAGTGAACATGCCGCCGGGATTCAGGTGCCGCTTCACCGCCTCGAAATACTCCTTGGAATACAGACCCGCTGTGCCCTTCACGAAGACGTCCAGCGGATCGGAGGCGATGATGTCGAACATGTCCGTGGTGGTGAGCAGGTAGTGGCGCGCATCGTCATACACCATGCGGGTGCGGGGATTGCGCAGCACTTCATAATTCTGCGCCGGGAAAAAGCGCGTGGAGATGGGCGGGATGACGGGCTCGATCTCGCACACGGTGATTCTCTGAATGGTGGGATAGCGCGTAAACGTGCCCGCGGAGACGCCCGCCCCGAACCCGATTCCCAGAACCGACTTGGGATTGGGATGGAGCATTCCGGGCAGGTGCCCCACCATGCGCTGCAGCTTCATATCGTACGGCTCGGTGGTAGCCTCCACATGGCCGTTGACATCGATCTCGGTGGCGCCGTCGCTCACTTCGGTGATGGCCACCGATGAATTGCGTCCCTCCGCCGTATACAGCACGCGCCCCGTGGAGATGGCCATGCGCCGGCCATAAGCGATGAGTTGGCCGGGAATGTTATCGACCTTCCACGCCAGTAGCCCGGCCACGGCCAGCGAGACGGCGAGCCAGGCGCCAGTGGCGCGCGAACGATGCCGGAACGCGTGCGGCGCCAGCACCACCAGCGCGCTGGCGGCGGACGCGAGCAGCAACACGCGTGTGGACTGCCGCGTGCCGATCCAAGGAATGAGCACCAGGCTGACAGCCAGCGCACCTACGATGGCGCCGAGAGTATTAGCGGCATACACCGCGCCTACTACGCGGCCCGAATCCTCGCCCGGCGCCGCCACCGCCGCGCAGGCCAGCGGGAAACTCGCGCCCCACAGAATGGTCGAGGGCAGAATCGCCCACAAACAGCGCACCAGGTCGAGTTGAAAGATGAACCAGGGGCTCTTCGTCAACAGCGGGTTGATGGGCCAATACGGCAGCGAATCGGCGATCATCCAAGCGCCCCAGAAGATGCCCAGCGTGAGCAGGATCTGGCACCAGCCGAGTGCCAGCGCCGGCCGCACCACGCCCAAGAGCCACGATCCCAAAGCACTGCCCAGTGCCAGGCCGATCAGGAACACCGCGAGAATGATGGAGAACACGTATACGGTAGCGCCCAGCATCATTCCCATGAGGCGCGTCCAAACTACTTCCGCGCCCAACGCGCAGGCCCCGGACAACGCAATGGTGACGTATACCGGCCATCGGCTCGCGGCTTCGACCGGTTGGAGCACCGCGCCCTCCGAGGGCTCCGCGGCAGGCACACGGGCGGCCAAAAGGAAAGAGACTACAGCCACCCCCACGTTGATGGCAGCGGCCACGTAGGTGCCGGTCGCCATGTTGTGGATGCGTAGCAGATAGAACCCCGCCAGCAGACAACCGAAGACAGCCCCCAAAGTGTTCCCGCCATACAGCAGGCCCCACCACGCTACGCCGCGCGGTGTAGCTTCGACCCAGCGCACCAGGGCCGGCAGAGAAGCGCCCATCAGCACGGTGGGCGGCAGCAGGCAGATGGCGCAGATGAAACCGCGCAGTAGCATTCCCGGCAGGCCGTGCTCGGCTCCGGCCACGTACACGCGGTCGATTGAGGGGAGCAGGAGCAGCACCAACACGCCGCATACCGCGATGCCCGCCTCCAGCACGGCGTAGACCCGCAGCGGATGCCGGCCCCCGAGGCGCAGGCGCGGCAGGCCGATGCTACCCAGGCACAACCCGCCCATGAACGTGGCCAGCAGCACACCGAGCGACACGGCGGTGGAGCCGATGGCGAGCTGCAGCAACTGGTACCACACGATCTCGTAGATCAGCGCGGAACAGCCGCTCGCCGCGAACAAGAGCAGCAATAAAGGAAGAAAGCGATTCTGGGAGCGATTCATGCGGGAGGCCGAATCACATCATATACCAGCGAGGCCGGGCTTTATCGAACTGTAGGCGATCAGAACAACTCGACGTTGTCCCCTAGATCGTCTTCGACGGCAACCGCGGACGCCTCCACGGTTGCGACGCGGCTCGATCCTGCGGCTGCGGTTATGGACTCATGCACGTCGCGCTCCGCCTGCATAGTGTAGTGGGTCGCGAGATGTTCCAGACGCCGTTCCGCGGCTGCCCCAGTCTCTCCGGTCACGAGCCCGGCTTCCCCGGCGATCTCTTCCAGTGTCGAGCGCGCACGTTGGATGGCATCGGCGAAGAGCGTACCCGCCGAAAAACCGGTTCGGACCGACCGGATATCGTTGCCGAGTTGCACACTGAGAGTGGTAATCTGGCTCAGCCGGCTGAAGCTGGCCTCGCTCGACGAATGCAGTTCTGACAATGCGGTACGCATCTCGGGGAAAACGCTGTCCGTTTCGGACTCCCCGCCAGCCCGCGTCCAACCCGAACCGCCCGACAATTGGTTGGCGGCATCGCCGATGGCATCGAGATCTCCCTCTACCCGGTCGGTGATGCCGCCCGAATCGAGCGCCAGGCGCTGCATAACGTCCGCAACCACATTCAGCGCACTACCGCCATCGCCGATTTGGATGGCTCGAATGGTGGCATTGATGGCGATACGATGGATGCGAATCTCGATCTGGCGGATCTCCGCAACGGAGTCCCGCATACCCCCCACGGTTTTTTCGAGCCCGGCCAGCACCCCCTGGGATTCGGCCTCAGCCGTGGTACAAGTACCGACCACCTTCAGAATGGCCGTGAAACGACCCTCCATCTGAGCAAGGAAAGAGTCCTGGTCATCCGCCGAATTACCCATCAGCCCGTAGCTGGTCTCAGCCATGTCGCGCACGCGCCCGGCAATGCCGTCCAAGTCTTCCTCAATACGACCGGCAGAAGATGCAAAAACCTGTTGCGCATTAGACAGTTGGGAGCACTGGAGCGTCAGCACCGCGTGGGCGTCCAGCGGAGCGGCGGAGCGGCCACTCTCTTGGAATTCGACGCGAAGGCGCCTCAGCGCATCCGCTACGTGCTCGATTTGCTGCCGCGTAATGTCGTGGAATTGAATCGCGGTGATCAGGTCCTCAAAGGCCGCGGACACTTCGGCATATTCAGCTCCCTGCCGGAGAAATACTTCAATCGCGCTGCGATGCCGCTTCTCCAGCGATTCTAAGCCGGTCATGACCTCGGCGATTAATGCAGGCAGCACCGCAAGCTCACTGGCGCGCAGACCGGTGACCTTGGCGAGGGCGGACTGCATATTTTGATGGAGAGCGTCGGAAGCTTCCAGAATGCGCTGCCCGCTGGATTCGATGTTCTCGGTAAGGGTGGTCACCTCTTCTGCCAGGCTGCCGAATTCCTGGCCTGTGGTGCCGAGCCTGGCTGTCTCGATGCGCGTTAACGACGCTAAAACCCGGAAGACCGAAACCGTTTCCTGGAAACCGCGGAACGTGCTCCCAATGTGGCGGGCGGAATCGCATACGCCTGCCAGGGCCCGGTCGCCGGCTTCGGCCCGTGCTTCGATCTGCTTGGAATGCTCCAGCACGCTGTTCAGTACCTCGGAACCCTGACTGTCCTGCTTACCGAAGATCTGTTCGACGGCGGCCATATCCGCGGAGAGCTGGCGCGCCCCGGTCACGAACCCCATCAGTTTTCCGCCGATCGTCAGGAAATCCTGCTCCGTACGGTGATTCAGGTTATCGAGATCCGTAATCACGCGTTCCAGCAGTGTCTCGCAGTCAGGACCGGCCGCGGTTCTACGGGGAACAGCCTTGAGAACACGCCGAAGCAGCTTCCCTAGCACGGGGAAGGCCGCTCGATTCGAAACTAGGTCGTTAGATTGATTCACCGTTTTTGGTTCCAATAATCGCTCAGCCGGCACAACCTCGCCATGCATTCATATCGGCAAGAACCGCGCAACCAGTCCCGCTCTATCGGGAATGTCCGATGAGAAGAATGGGAGCATTCCCCCACGGAGGAAATCGATGGAGCAAACGAACGAAGAACGAAGGAAGGCGCCACGCTACCCGATCCACACGAGAGTGATTATCCGCAGGGAGTGCGGTGAACCAATCCCGGGAGTCGCTGACGATATCAGCACGTCGGGCATGTTGGTGCATATGGATCAGCCGGCCTCCTTCCGTCTAGGCGAAGATGTAACGGTGGAAGTCGAACTGCCTGACGATTCGGACCTGGCGTTTTCACGCTGGGGGATCGGCAGGGTTGTGCGTGTGGATAGGGAGCACTCCGCGATCCAGCTGACGGCCGGCAGTTTTCAAGAGTGCTAGAAGCCGCCCCGGCGTGAGAATCCCGAGATTTCCTCTCCGATACCCCTACTACCAAGCTAAGCATCGGCCGATATAAGTATTGAAACCGATGCCGGTCATTTTACTGCGACAGGAACCTAGTTGGCTGATCAAGCTAGAAGGCCAGATCACCGTCACCTCTGCGTTGCAACTGAAAGAGTTGCTGCTCGAATGGGTCTCAGCCGGGACAGATCTCGATTTAGATCTGGAACGAGCGGAAGAGGTCGATGTCACCATCATGCAATTGCTCTGGGCCGCTGCTCGCGAAGGCGCAGGTGCGGGCAGAAAAATTGTGGCCCATGCATCGAGCGCGGCTACCGCAGCTGCGCGCGACTCGGGTTTCGCGCAACTGCCCGGGTTCCCGGTCGCAGAGTGACGCATGGGCAAGGTAATCCTTACGGTCGATGATTCCGCCAGTGTCCGGCAGATGGTGAACTTCACCCTGTCCGACGCCGGCTATACCGTGATTGAGGCGGTGGACGGCGAGGATGCCCTGGCCAAGCTGACGAATCCCGTAAACATGGTGATCACGGACCTGAATATGCCGAATCTGGACGGAATCGGGCTCATTCGCAAGGTGCGGGCCAATCCCGCGTGCAAGGGCCTGCCGATCGTCATGCTCACCACCGAATCCCAGGAATCACGCAAGCAGGAAGGCAAGGCGGCCGGCGCCACCGGCTGGATCGTAAAGCCATTCACCAAGCAGCAGATGCTGGCCGTGGTGAAGAGGATGATCGGGTGATCGATCGATTCAAGCAAGGTTTTCTAGAAGAGGCTCGTGAATTACTGACCGAACTGGAATCGGCGCTGTTGGAGCTGGACGATAAGCGTGACGATCCTGAAATCGTGGGGCGGGCATTCCGGGCCCTGCATACGATCAAGGGATCGGGCGCGATGTTCGGCTTTGATGAAGTCGCCGGATTCGCCCACAATCTGGAGGCGGTTTTCGACAAGTTGCGCAAGGGAGAGCTGGCGGCCACCGCGGACCTGATCAGTTTGACTCTGGCTGCCGGCGATCAGATCAAAACGATGCTGGATGCGGCTGCAGGCCAGGGTTCTGCCGATCCGGACCGCTCCGCTAGCATTCTTGCCGAACTGCGCCACTTAACCGGCTCCCCCAAACCCCACCCGGAAACCGCGCCCGTACCGCGGATCGAGGCGCCCCCTGCCGAACCTGGTAAATCCACCGAATGGCGCATCCGCTTCCAGCCGGGTTCGGACGTAATCCTGAATGGGACCAACCCGTTGCTCCTCTTAAGCGAGATGCGGGAACTGGGGAAACTCCGGATCCAACTCGACACCAGCGCGATTCCCCCGCTGGCGGACATCGATCCGGAGCGGTGCTACGTCGCTTGGGATATGGCTTTGAACACCACCGCGGGGCGGGAAGCCATCCGGGACATCTTCATCTTCATCGAAGATAACTCCGATCTCAAGGTGGAGCCGGCTCCTGACGACGCCGGAGCGACCCCTGCGCCGGAGGCAGCCGCAGCCAAGCGGACCGCAGCGAATATCGCCGGAGCCACGGGGCCGCCGGCCGCGTCGAGCATACGGGTTTCGGCCGAAAAGTTGGATCAGCTCGTCAACCTGGTGGGCGAACTGGTAACCGTGCAAGCCCGCTTGAGCGCGGTTTCGGCGCGCCGGGAGGATCCCGATATCGCGGCCGTATCCGAGGAAATCGACCGGCTCACGGCGGAGCTGCGTGAGAACTCGATGAGCATCCGGATGATGCCGCTCCGCAATACCTTCGAACGATTCCGCCGGCTGGTTCACGATTTGAGTATCGATTTGCATAAGCAGGTCGATCTGGCCATCGAGGGGGCCGACACCGAACTGGACAAGACGGTCATCGATCAGCTCAACGATCCGCTGGTTCATTTGATCCGCAATAGCATGGATCACGGCATCGAGACCCCCGACGAACGCCGCGCCGCCGGCAAACCACCCACCGCTACCATTCGCCTCTCCGCTTTGCACTCCGGCGCCCAGGTATTAATACGAGTGAGCGATGACGGGCGCGGCCTGGACGTCGAAGCGGTTCGTAAGCGCGCCATCGAGCAGGGGTTGATCGACGGATCGGCTCAGCTTTCAGAATCCGAGCTCTTCTCCCTGATCCTGGCGCCGGGCTTCTCTACCGCCCGTGAGGTCACCGACGTGTCCGGACGGGGAGTCGGCATGGACGTAGTGCGGCGCAACGTGGAAGCCTTGCGCGGCTCCATCGAGATGCAGAGCAAGCCAGGAGCAGGCCTCACCGTAACCCTCCGCCTCCCCTTGACCCTGGCCATCATCGACGGGCTGCTGGTCCGCGTCGGTGAGACCCATTTCATACTGCCGCTAGCTAACAGCCGGGAATGCGTCGAGCTGACACGGCAGGACATTCAGAACGCGCACGGCAATCATCTGGCCAACGTGCGCGGCGAAACCATTCCCTATATCCGGCTAAGCGAGTATTTCGAAATGCAAACGCCGCCGCCGGAACGCGAACAGATCATGGTGGTCGAAACCGAAGAAGGCCACTACGGGCTGGTGGTGGACGAGGTGCTCGGAAATCACCAAACTGTCATTAAGAACCTGGGCCGGTTCTATCGCGAACGTTTCGATGGTGTCGGGAGCCACCATCCTCGGAAACGGAAGCGTGGCCCTGATCATCGATTCGCACCGCCTGGTGCAGAACGCCATCCACATGGCTTCACAGAACCGGCGCGCCGGCGGCGGGAAGTCCCGGCGACATCTCGGCAAGCCGAGCCAGCCGTCAACCCACACCAACTCAGTCACTCAAAAGGAAAAAAGAATCAATGTTACGTAACGCAAACGGAAAGAACAAGAAATCGCAGAGTTCCGGACCGGGCGACGGCGGTGCAGCCGTCCTGGAAAACGGCACGCCCGGTGAGCGCGGCCGCGGGGACAATACTCAAAAAACCGGCGACCTGGAAATGCAGCGTGTATCTGAAGAGATCCTGCGCCTGGTAGAGGCATCACGCCAGGGGCGTCTGGAGGAACGTGGCAAGCCGGATCAGTTTCACGGGGTTCACCGGGAAATTGTGCAAGGCATCAACGAAATGCTGGATGCCATTTTGGTTCCCATCGGCGAGGGCAACCGCATTCTGGCCCAGGTCTCGTATGGCAAGATCGATGAGCTGATCACGCAGACCTACAAAGGCGACCACGAGAAGATGAAGCTGGCCGTCAATAACGTGGCCAAAGTGATGCAAGGCTTGCAGAAAGAAATGGCGCGTCTGACGGAGGCATCCAAAGAGGGCCGTCTCAGCGAGCGCGGCAAGCCCGATTCCTTCGAAGGCGCGTATGCCGAAATCGTAGAGGGCGTGAACGCCATGCTGGATGCCATCCTGCTGCCCATCGGCGAGGGCAACCGCATCCTGGCCCAGATTTCCACTGGCAAGATCGACGAACTGATTGCCCACACTTACAAGGGCGACCACGAAAAAATGAAGCAGGCCATCAATAACGTGGGCACCGTGCTACAGGGCCTGCAAAAAGAACTGAACCGGCTGACCGACGCTTCCCGGGAAGGACAGCTTTCCGATCGCGGTAAGGCGGACCAGTTTCAAGGCGCCTACGCGGACATCGTACGCGGCGTGAATACGATGCTGGATGCCATACTTTTGCCCATCGGCGAAGGCAACCGCATCCTGGCCCAGATTTCCACTGGCAAGATCGACGAACTGATTGCCCACACCTACAAGGGCGACCACGAAAAGATGAAGCAGGCTATCAATAACGTAGGCACAGTGGTACAGAGCCTGCAAAAAGAGCTGAACCGGCTGACGGAAGCTTCCAGGGACGGACAGCTCTCCGAGCGTGGCAAGACAGACCAGTTTCAAGGCTCCTATGCGGACATCGTACGCGGCGTGAATAACATGCTGGATGCGATTCTGCTACCCATCGGCGAGGGCAACCGCATCCTGGCCCAGATTTCCAACGGCAAGATCGACGAGCTGGTCAGCCAAACCTATAAGGGCGACCACGAGAAGATGAAGCAGGCCGTGAATAATGTGGGCGTGGTCCTCCAGTCCCTGCAGCAGGAACTGGCCCGGCTGACCGAGGCGTCGAAGGCAGGAAAACTGACCGAACGCGGCAACCAGGATCAATTCCAGGGCGCCTACGCCAACATCGTGCGCGGCGTAAACGCCATCCTCGATGCCGTGATCATGCCGCTCAATGTGTCTGCCAATTATGTGGATCGCATCAGCAAGGGCGATATACCGCCGCAGATCACCGATACGTATCACGGCGAGTTCAACAACATCAAGAACAATCTGAACACCCTCATCGTGGCCATGAACGATGTCACGCAGGCCGCCGAAGAGATTGCTCAGGGCAATCTGACGGTTACCCTCAGAGAGCGCTCCGCCCAGGACAAGCTCATGCAGGCTTTGAGCAGCATGGTGGCCGGCCTAACCCGCACTGTGTCCGAAATCCGCGGCATTGCCGGCGAAGTAGGTTCCGCGAGCCAGGCGATCAGCACGGCATCGGTCGCAGGTATCGAACGGCGCCAGCGCGCAGGCGGCATCGGCCGAGGAGGCTTCCTCGTCCATGGAAGAAATGGTTTCCAACATCAAGCAAAACGCCGACAACGCGCAGCAAACCGACAAGATCGCCACCAAATCCGCAAAGGACGCACAGGAGAGCGGCAAGTCCGTATTGGAGGCGGTCGCAGCGATGAAAGAGATTGCCAGCAAGATCTCCATCATCGAGGAGATTGCCCGGCAGACCAACCTGCTGGCCCTGAACGCGGCCATCGAAGCGGCCCGCGCCGGCGAGCACGGAAAGGGTTTTGCCGTGGTGGCTGCAGAGGTCCGCAAGCTGGCGGAGCGCAGTCAGAAGGCGGCCGCCGAGATAAACCATCTCTCGGGCACGACGGTGAAAGTATCGGAGAAGGCCGGAGAGATGCTCGATAAGCTGGTTCCGGACATCCAGAAGACGGCCGAGCTGGTGCAGGAGATCACCGCCGCCAGCAAGGAACAGGACACCGGCTCCGAGCAAATCAACAAGGCGCTGCAACAACTCGAGAAAGTCATTCAGCAGAACGCTTCTGCCTCCGAAGAGATGGCCTCGACAACAGAGGAGCTCACCGGCCAGGCGGATCAGTTGATGACCGCTCTGGGGTTCTTCCGCACGGGCGATACCGGGCAGGCACCGGCTGCACATACCTCTGCCGGCAAACCCGCCGCCTCGCTTGGAAAGCTCCGGGAGGCGGTGAGCCATGCGCCTGCCCGCAGCGCGTCGAAGACGCCTGGCAAATCAGGCGTCGCTTTGAAGATGAAAGAAAACGGCGACCACTCGGACAAGGAGTTCGAGCGCTACTAAAGGCCCGCGCGGGCTTCCCACCGGGCGGCCCGCGCCCGCTTCAGAACTCGAAAGGATACCAAATATGAGCGTCACCGAAATTACCGACACGCGCCAGTACCTCACATTCAAGCTGGGAGACGAGGTGTTCGCCACCGACGTCGCCAAAGTCCGGGAAGTGCTCGACTTCACCAACATCACCAAGATCCCCCGCACGCCGGAATTCATGAGCGGCGTGATCAATCTCCGCGGCAACGTTGTGCCGGTCGTGGATCTGCGTCTGTGCTTCGAAATGTCGAAGACCGAGAAAACGGTCAACACCTGCATCGTGGTTGTCGAGATGTTGGTGGATGGCGAATCGAACGTGATCGGCGCTTTGGCCGACTCGGTCGAAGAGGTCATCGATCTGGAGCCGGAGAACATACAGCCGCCCCCCAGAATCGGCACCAAGATCCGGACCGATTTTATTAAAGGCATGGGCAAGCGCGACGCCCAATTGATCATGATCCTGGACATCGACCGCGTCTTCTCCGCGGAGGAACTGTCAACGTTCCGCGGCGCCGACTTGAACAGACCTTCGGCTGAAATTAACGCCTGACCGCGACCGGGGCGCGTTCGACGCCGCCCCGCTTCGCCCAAAATATATGGAGACGCACAACGAAACTTTGTCGGCGGCGAATTTCGAGAAGCTCCGCTCCCTGATCTATAAGGAATCGGGCATCAATTTGAACCTCGACAAAAAAACGATGCTGGAGATCCGTATCAAGCGCCGGCTCCGCAGCCTGGATATCTCCTCGTACGCCGAGTACTGCAACTATTTGTTTGCGACCGATACCAAAAGCAAAGAACTGGTCCATCTGATCGATGCCGTTACGACCAATAAGACCGACTTTTTTCGTGAGCCGGACCATTTTGAATACCTTATTTCTAAGGCGCTCCCCGAACTCGACGTGCAAAACGGCCCGAACAGGACCTCGCTCGTCTGGAGCGCGGGATGCTCCATCAGGCGAAGAACCTTACACCCTGGCGATGGTACTCAGCGAGTATGCGCAAGGCCGCCCTGGTTTTCAGTTCAACATCCTGGCAACCGACATCAGTACCGAGGTGTTGGATAAAGCCCGCGCGGGCATCTTCAAGGCTGATGTGGTGAGGCCGGTGCCTCAGAATCTGCGCAAAAAGTACCTCATGCGCAGCAAGGATCCGAGTGCCGATTTGGTTCGTGTCGTTCCCGAGCTGCGCACGAAGATCGAGTTTCAGCGCGTCAACTTCATGGATGCCGATCTTGGCCTGTCCGGGTATTCGCCGGAAATCATCTTCTGCCGGAACGTCATCATTTATTTCGACCGCGCGACGCAGGTTCGGATTCTGGGAAAGCTCGCCCGGCAACTCGCGCCTGGCGGGTACTTCTTTGCGGGTCACTCCGAGTCGCTTCAAAACATGGACTTGCCGTTTGTTACCGCGGGGACTGCAGTCTATAGGAAGCGGGCATGATGGCGGATCTGCCCGGAATCAGTATCCAGCCCGGGCAAGTCTATCTGGCTCGAGACCCCATGGTCCTGCAAACGATTCTCGGATCGTGCGTGGGTGTCACCTTCTGGAGCCCGCGGCTGGGCGCCGGCGCCTTGTGCCATGGCGTTCTGCCCAGGTGTCCTCCGGGCATCCGCGGCGCCGACGGCCACCGCTACGTCGATTTCAGTATTCGTTACCTGGCAGAGCAGTTTGATGCCCTGGGGGTCTGCCGCCAGGAGGTGGAAATCAAGGTCTTCGGCGGCGCGGATGTGCTCCCGGTCTCCGCGTCGAGACATGCCAAACCAACGATTGGCGCTTTGAATTGCACCACCGCCTTGGAGGTCCTCGAAGCCGAAGGGTTCCGCGTGGCGGCGTCCGATCTGGGCGGGACTGCGGGGTCGCACCATTCATTTTCATACGGACACCGGCGAAGTGTTCGTGCATCGACTCGCCAAGTTGAACAATGCGGGACGCCGTGACAGCGATCTTACGCGGGCCAAAAGGAACCAGAAGGCCCGCTTATGAGCAACGAGAAAATCCGCGTCCTGATTGTGGACGATTCCGCGCTGGTTCGCCAGACGCTAAGCCAGGTCCTCTCGAGCGACCCGATGATCGAGGTCATCGGAACGGCCAGCGATCCCTTCGTCGCCGCCGAGCGGATCAACGAACAGGTGCCGGATGTAATCACGCTCGATATCGAGATGCCCCGCATGGACGGGCTTACGTTCTTGCGAAAGATTATGGCGCAGCATCCCATACCCGTGGTGATCTGTTCGAGCCTCGCCGAAGAGGGCGCCAAGAGCACGCTCCAGGCCCTCGAATACGGAGCGGTGGATATCATTGCCAAGCCAAAACTGGGAAGCAAACAGTTCCTGGAGGAATCACGCGTTATGCTTTGCCAGGCCGTCCGGGCCGCGGCAGGCGCACGATTGCGGCCGCCAGGCCCAAGCCGTACAGTTGAGCCCAAGCTCACGGCCGATGCGATTCTCTCCCGAGCTACCAGCGCGATGCTCGAAACCACCGAAAGAGTCGTCGTCATCGGAGCATCCACGGGGGGAACCGAGGCACTGCGGGCACTGCTGGAAGTCCTGCCCCTGGATGCGCCCGGCATCGTAATCGTGCAGCATATGCCGGAGGTGTTCACCCGCGCCTTCGCCGAACGTCTGGACAGCCTCTGCCGTATTTCCGTGAAAGAGGCGGAACCGAACGATACGGTGCTGCGCGGCCGCGCGCTGATTGCGCCAGGCAACCATCATACCCTCCTCAAACGAAGCGGCGCGCGGTACTACGTGGACATTAAGGACGGGCCTCTCGTCTCCCGCCATCGTCCTTCCGTGGACGTGCTGTTTCGCTCGGCCGCGCGTTATGCGGGCCCCAACGCGGTGGCCGTGATCATGACCGGGATGGGCGACGACGGCGCCAGCGGGATGCTTGAAATGAAGCAGGCCGGGGCCGTGACAATCGCTCAGGACGAAGCCACCTCGGTGGTTTTCGGCATGCCCAACGAGGCGATTAAACGCGGCGCCGTCGATTTCATCGTGCCGCTGCCAGGGATCGCCGGATCCATCCTCGCACACGTGTAAGACCCACGCTCTTGGCGGCCCTCCTATTCCTCATCCACCGGAATTGAGGGGGCATCCGGGTCCGAAGGATTGCGAAAACGATAGCCTACCCACGGTTCCGTAAGGATGTATTCGGGCTTGGAGGGGTCGACTTCAATCTTCTTGCGCAGCATCTTGACGTAAGAACGTAGGTACTCCAGCTCGCTGCCATATTCGACGCCCCAGATGGTCCGCAACAACTTCGCGTGGGTCAGCGGCACTCCTTGATTTCGCATCATGAACGCCAGCAGTTCGAACTCCCGTGGCGATAAGTGGATCGGTTCCCCGTCCCGCCGCAAGATGTGCCGTGTCAGATCGATCTCGAGACCACCCGCTTTCAGTACCGACTGCTCGGGCGTCTCCTCCGGATGAGTGCGGCGAACAACCGCGCGGAGCCGCGCAACCAGCTCGCGCAGCCGGAAAGGTTTCGTGACATAATCGTCCGCTCCGGCCTCCAGGGCGTTCACCTTGTCGTTCTCTGAGTCGCGGACCGTGATCATCACGATTCCAGTCTGGGGCGCTAAACCTCGAATCTCCCGGCAGGCCTCGATACCGCCGATACCAGGCATGTTGATGTCGAGCAGGACAAGATCGAACAGCCGCTGCCGGACCGCTCCCAGGGCCTCTTCCCCGTTGCGGGCTTCTTCCACAGTGAATCCGCTCGCCGTGAGAGACGTGCGAAGCGCCTTGCGCAAGGCGAACTCATCATCGACGACTAGAACACTAGTTGGTTGTGACGACATAGTCAGCTTCAGCTTTAGGAACGGGTAGCGTCAAGCGGAAGGTGACTTCGCCGTCCGCCCCAGGTTGGGATTCCAGATCGAGCCGGCCACCGTGCGCCGTCGCGATCTTCCGAGCCACATACAGACCCAGACCCGAGCCCGGCGCCAGATGGCTCGCATCCACGCCGCGATAAAACCGATCGAAGATACGCCACTGATCCGGGACGGAAATGGAGCTCCCGTTGTTGGAGACGCGAATCGCGATGTCTTCGGTGTATTTCTCCACGTGGACCGTAACAGCCGAACCCGGTTGGGAATACTTGCAGGCGTTTTCGAGGAGCTGGCTCACAGCCAAGCGAAGCAACTCCGAATCGGCCTGCGCCTCGATCGGGGCGGAGGCATCGAAACAGATCAGCCGGTCCGGCGAGCGCCGTGCGAATTGCGCGGCCAGGTTCGACAGAATCGACGTGACGTCGATAAGCTCCATCCGCGGCTTGACTTCTTCGCGGTCTAACCGGGCCATGCGAACCAGGCGCGAGGCCAGACCGCCCATGCGCGCCGCTTCGGTTTCCACCATATCCGCCATTTGCGACTGCTCCGGCAGCAGCGGTCCCGCCTCGCGGATGCCCCCGGCGGCAGCCAGGATGGTGGCGAGCGGCGTCTTGAACTCGTGGGCAAGAGCATCCAGGACTGCCGAACGGTAAACTTCCGTTTGTGCGGCGGCAGCGGCCTTGCTGGCGTCTTGCAACACGCGGGTCCTTTCCAGAAAGGTGGCGGCCAGCGCAGCGAGAGGACCGCTGGTTAGCTCCGGATTGTCCAGGCCCTCGAAACCGATTGCGCCGATCACCCGCCCGGCGATTTGCAGGCGGCGCACGGAAATGCGGAGCACGGGGTCGTCCGCGTCGGAACCGGCGACGAAGGCGCCACGGGTCTTATCGGCAAGTCCTCCCTGTGAGCGGCCGGCTGAATTCAGTTCGGCGGTGTCGGCGTCGAACAGGCAAACCGCGGTACACCCGAAGATGCCATGGAAGAGGTCCAGGAATTCCGGTGCGCCGGCCGTCGGATGCCTTCGCGCCATGAACCGCTGAGAGAGCCGGTAGAGTTGGTCCACTTGCTCTCGCTGCATCGAAGCGGATTCCGCCGCGGCGTTGGCCCGCAACACTAGTTTGGTCACCACCAGCGCCGTGGTAAGAAAAGACAACAAAGCGACGGCATCGATGCCCTCGCCTATATTAAACGAGTACAGTGGCTCTACAAAAAAGTAATCCAGACATCCCACTGCTGCTAGCGAGACCGCGATCGAGCACAAGAAATCCCCGGCCAACGATTGAAAAAGGACGATCAGCAGATACAGGAAGCTGGTAATCGTAAAACCGGAATGGAGCCGATAGCAAACGCCCGTGACTAACGCTATGGCCAGTCCGCCCGGGATCGCGCACAGGGAGGCGTGCCTCAGACGTTTGAGGGCGAGTCGCCATGCCAGTGCCGGTGCCACGTTTACATCTTAGCGCCGGACCTGTAGGGGTAGCGGCGCGGGTCGGGCGGAGGTGTCCCGACATGAATTTTTCGCCCGCAATAATGAAAAAGTTCTAAACATCGCGGTGTCCAAAATTCCTGAAATGCGCTTTTGGCGGGGTTTCCACAGTTTTCATGACTTTTTCATCACCAACACATTCATGCCTTTTTCACAAGTTAACGGGCACAATCATCTGAACACCGGTTCCCCGTCCTGAATCGGGCTTATCCATTCCACTGATCGAGCCAGGCCGCAAGGAGCCTCGCATTAATGGGTGGGTCGAAGGCCCTGTTAATGGATTTCTTACAGACTTCGCACTTTCGGCGAACGGTGAAGCAGGTAGCTATCGGCGGTGCCGGTGTCACCGCGCTTACGGCTATTTGCTATCCGCTCAAAGCCGATTTCGCTATTACCGGTTGTCTCTACCTTCTTCTGGTGGTGGCGCAGTCGACTGTCGCGAGCTTTACCGCTTCGGCCATAGTCGCGGTGATCGCGATCGGGTGCCTGGACTACTTCTTCATTCCCCCGCTGCTCACGCTGAGAGTCAGCAGTCCGATCGATGCATTGGGCCTGGTCACGTTCCTGGTTACCACACTCGTCATCACACGGCTGGCATCCAGGGCCCGCGCCGAGGCCCGTAACGCGGAGGCCCGCCGAAAGGACCTGTCGCGACTGTACGAAGTCGCGTCCCGCCTGGTCTCCGTCAGCCCGCAGGGTGCCGTGGCGCGAGGGTACCTGGGCATTTTCCGGGAGATCTTCGATTTGCGCGCCGCGTGCCTGTTCGACGGCATGGCCGGGGCCGTCACCTGCGATGGCAATTCCGAACACGCGCTCAGCAGCCTGACCAAAGAAGCTTACGCGTCCGACCACGACTACCACGACGACGACGCCAAGGTCGCTGTGCGATGCCTGAGAGTAAATGGAAAACCAATCGGCGCCGCCGGGTTCGAGGGCTTGGCGCGCGCGGAATCAACCGCCGGACCGCTCGCCATCCTGGCTGCCGCCATGATTCAACGCGCGCACTCATTTACTGCCGCCAGTGAAGCTGCCGCGGCAGCCCAAATAGAAGTGCTCCGTTCGGCGATTCTCGACGCGTTTGCGCATCAGTTCAAGACTCCTCTCGCGGCCATACTTACCGCGGCGGGAAGTCTGCGCGAAACCGGACCCCTGGTCCCCGGCCAGCACGACATGGTGGAAACCATTGAGTCCCAGGCGGCTGGATTGGGGCGTCTCACCACACGACTGCTGCGCATGGCACGGCTGGATCGCGATGAAATCCAACCCAGATTACAGACCACCAACCTCGCCTCGGTCATCGGTCTCCTGGTTCAGCCGTACCGAAGCCTTGCCGACGGTCACAGTTTTGTTTTGAACATCGGAGCAAAGGCAGTGGAAGTCTTGTCGGACCCGGACATGCTGGGCCTCGCGATCGTTCAGTTGTTGGACAACGCGCTCCGGTACTCTCCGCCCGACAGCACGATTACGGTCACGGTCGATTCTGTGGAAGGTTTCGCTATCGTGCGCGTGACCAATGAAGGCAGTGCGGTCCTGCCGGAAGAACAGAATCGCATCTTTGACCGCTTCTATCGTGGCGCCGCGGGGCATCACGCGTCCGGAACGGGACTGGGTCTGTATGTGGCGAAGAAGATCGTATTGGCGCATGGGGGAACTCTCAAACTCGACACCGAGCACGTGTACGGGCAGGGCACCACCTTTTACTTGAGATTGCCGGTTGCGAAAAAGGAGCATAAACATGAGCTCAAAGCCAGTTAGGGTTTTGGTTGTCGATAACGATCCCGCCATGCGGCGGGCTCTGAGGAATTCTCTGGTCACCCAGGGGTATGCGGTCGAAGAAGCCCGGTCGGGCGAGGAGGCCGTTCAAGAGATGTGCCGACGACCGGCCGACCTGGTGCTCCTCGACGTCGAGATGCCGGGAATCGGCGGGATGGAAGCCTGCCGTCGCCTGCGTTCCATCCATCCGCAAGCGGGCATCGTCATGGTGACCGTTCGTGACAGTGAGGAAGACAAGATCCAGGCGCTCGAAGCCGGGGCCGACGATTACATCACCAAGCCCTTTAGCCTTCGGGAGCTCTTGGCCCGATTGCGCGCGGTTGCCCGAAGGCTGGCCAGCCGGCCCTCCCGGGGCGCGCTGCTCGCGGTCGGCGACCTGGAACTGGACCTGGAGCGTCGCAGCTTGCGCAGGGCAGGCGCAGAAGTTCATCTGTCTCCTATCGAATTTTCCCTGCTCTCGTACTTGATGCAACATGCCGACATTCCGATCGAGCACGGAAAACTCCTGCGAACCATTTGGGGACCTGAGTACGGCTGCGAGTTGGAATACCTACGAACTTACATCAAACGCCTCCGAAAAAAGATCGAAAACGACGCGATGCACCCCGAATACCTGCTGACCGTGCCATGGATGGGGTATCGCTTCTGCAGCCAGACGGAGAACGCCCTCTCATTTCGTAGTGCCGACATGGCGGCAATGGACTGACGCAAGGGGACTACTTTCATGCCTTTTTCACATGATCTCCTGGACAATAGCTTCAAGGCGCCCTACCGCCTTGAGGACTTGGTGAACATCGCACAAATCAGTCTCCGGCGATTACGAGCCGCCATTCAGAATCATGAAGTGTCGTTTCCGGCGCAGGTTCCGGTATTTGAGTGTCAATCCCGGTCCGATATCCAATGGCGTCTGGTCGAGCTCTACTTCGTTCGAAACTGGTCGTGCCCTCAATTGGGCGAGCGCTACGGCGTGACCATGGAACGCGCGCGCCAGTTGATCTCACAATGGGTCCAGCGAGCGATCGTGCTGGGTTACCTGCAAGAGATTCCGGCAGCGGCCGTGTCTTTGGAAGCGCCGGCCCCTGTGTACGAGTTAGGCCTCGACATATCCGTCCTGAACCCGGCTGTGTTGTCTCAACCCTTGGTGCACGCGGCTGCGGCGTCCGACGGACGGTAAGTTCAAAAACCACTTAAAGCCAGCCACGTCGCTGTTAGCAAGCTAGAAAAAACCTCATGAGACCTCCGCGTGCCCTTCTGCTGTATGAGGAGGGCGACAACTGTGAGCTGTTCCGAACGCTGATCCTGGGGGAGGGTTGCGAGTTGGACGAGGCCCCTCTCGACGCGCATACTTCCGTTCCCGTTGACGGCTACTTTCTCGTGTTGTTCGACGTGCAACGCCACATGACTCGTTTGCTGGATGTCATCCGCGCCTGGCGCGATCTCGTGTCGGACACCACCCTGATCGTAGTCGGCAGCCGAACCGCGCAAGCTAATCGAATCGCCGTGCTGGAGACGGGGGTGCATGCGTATCTGACCAAGCCCGTGATGGTCGCCGAACTGCGCGCCCGCATTCGCGCGGCCCTGCGCCGGGTTCGCTCGCAGGACAGCCGCTTGCGAGTTCTTTCATTTGGCGCGGGCACCATCGATCTGGAAGCCCGCGCGTTTCGAACCCCCGGTCACAATATTCGTCTCACGCCGACCGAGTGTGCCATCCTCGAACACTTGGCATCACGCATAAACCAGACCGTTCCGGGTGGCGAGCTCGTAAGATTATTGTGGGGGCCGGATCCGCAAAAAGGAGTTCATTCCCTCCGCTTGTTCATCCGAAAGCTGCGCCAGAAGCTGGAGGCGGACCCGGCACATCCGAAGTATCTGGTCACGGAACCAAAGGGCGGATATCGCCTTCAGGTGCCAACGTAAACCTCCCCGCTACCTGCAGCGAAACTATACACGCAATCGAAATATTTTATAGCTACCTTTCATGGCTTTCATGACTTTTTCATATCTTTCACGGCATACTCTATTAACACATAGCCACTGATCGCAGTGGGGTAAAGCCACACCCAAGTCAGGTTGGGCCTGCGGTAGAACTCTGTTGTTGCCTCCGCACCGGGCAAATAAGCAAAAGCTAAATCCAAGCGTACCCAAGCTCTAACCATCTCTAGGTTTAAAGGAAGGAAGCATGCAGAGCCACAGGACTATCTATGCGACTACTCGAAGTGTCGCAATCGCCGTCGTATTGGCCGGTCTGGCAGTGCAATATCTGAGTGCGCAGACGGCCTCACCAGCGCAGGCGCCGGAACAGCGGCCGCCTGCAGACGTAGTCAAAGAGCTGGATGCGCTGAAGCAGCGCGTCGAGCAATTAGAAGGGGAACTGAAGTCAAAGCCCCCGCAAGAGCAGCCCGCGGCCAATGAAACTGCCAAACCGGTGGACGCCTCGAGCGCTGAGCGCACCGTGACGCCTCCGGAAAAGGCTGGTTCGGCTGACTCTCCGCTCGCGGATTTGCGCCCTCTCGCGGACGGAACGGCTCTGTCACCGCAAGCACCGGCCGCGCCCGCCGCACCGGCTCCCGAGGCTCCTCCCGCGGTCGACTTACAGACTCCGTTCGCCTACGCGGACTACACCTGGATGAACGCAGTGCCACGCAATCACGACGAGGTTCTGGACGGGAAGTACTTCTCGGGCGAATTCAGAGTCGACACCAACTACATCTATGACTGGCAGCGCCCCATCGACCACACTCTTATTGGCACCACGGAAGGCGAGCGAACCGGCGAACTGGTGATCCAGGCAATTAACGCCGGCGGCGACTTTCACGCGGGCAACATGCAGGGCCGCCTCTTGATGCAGTTCGGCGCCGTTGCCACAGCCGTGCCGCGCAATGATGCCAGTTACAGCCGGGGCCAGTGGGACCTTGCGAACGCTTACCGGTACCTCACTGATGCCTACGCCGGATACCACATGAACGTCAGCCACGGCCTCAACTTTCAAGCGGGCATCTTCCTGTCCTATATCGGGCTGTTCAGTTACTACAGCTTTGACAACTGGTCTTACCAGCCGTCCTACGTTTCGTCCAATACGCCATGGTTCTTTAGCGGTGCGCGGATTCAGTATTTTCCGACCAACAAGCTGAAGATCGAGCCATGGTTCATTAATGGATGGCAGACTTATGCCAAGTACAACGGCCGACACGGAATTGGCGGCCAAATCCTATGGCGGCCGACTCCCAACCTGGACTTTGTATTTAACACGTACACCCTGGGCCGGGATGCCGCGGGTGCTCCGCAACGTTCCCGCTACCACGAAGACGACAGCGCTGAATGGAAGTACTATGAAAATCCCAACAAAATGATGCACCGCATGGCAGCTTCGCTGACTTGGGATTTTGGCTGCGAAACCGGCGGCGGCGTGGTTTGCAAGGGCGGCAACGCGGCGACACCCGCGCAGAACTTCCTCGGCGTCATGGCGTATCAGCGCTTCTGGTTCGCTCATGATAAGTTCGGCGCCACGCTCGGCGGCGGTGTGGTCAACAACCCGGGTCGTTACCTGGTTCTTTTGCCGCCGATCAATGGCGCAAACGCCACTACTGGTACACCTTACTTCTCAGAAGCTCCGGGCGACAAGTTCAAAGGTTATGACTTCCAGCTTACCTTCGACTATATGCCCAGCCAATGGGTCACCTGGCGAGTGGAATTCACGCAGCGCGGCTCGAACGTCCCTTACTTCACCGGACCGGGAGGCATAACTCCCCAGGTGACTCCAGGACTCTACTACAATACGGGTGATCCCACGCAAATCATCCCGGGCTTTACTCCAGACCTCCGTAAACATGAGAACCGTCTTTTGTTCTCTTTGCTGGTAAAACTCTGATATGTGGGGCAGGCCATCCTTTTGGTGGCCTGCCTTGTTTCATGCTGGATGAGGTAAGAATCTTATGAATCGAATGACGAAATCCTGCCTGCTACTGTTTTCCGTGGTCCTCCTGATGGCTGCGGATGCATCCTGGAAAGTCAAACCTATTCCGCAATGGAATGCGGATGATGCGAAACAAGTACTCTCTAACTCCCCATGGGTCAAGACAGCGGTGGTAGCAATGCTGCCGCAACGCAGTGAAGAGCAAATGCGGGAGTCTGGAAGAATGGGAACGAGCCAAGGTGCGGGTCTGGGAGTGCTCAATCCTTCCATCTTGACGGGCTTTGGTGGAGGCAAGCACCTTGTAGCCAAACCTCCAAGAAGCGCCAGACCCTGCTCGTCCGTTGGGAAAGCGCCCCGGCGATCCGCAGCGCGGAACTGAAGGTTAGCGACGAGCGCGCCCCTGCCTGGGATGGCGATTACTACGCCGTCGCCCTATACGACGTCCCCGGTCTGGAGGATCAGAAGACCCTCCCGGTGGAACTGAAGAAGGCGGCGTTCCTGAGGCGCGACGGAAAAAAGGATGTGAAGCCCGCACGTGTCGAACTGCTGTTCGACGAGAAAGGGGCAACCGTGGTTTACCTGTTTCCGCGCTCCGAGGAAATCACCAAAGACGACAAGCGTATTGAGTTAGTTGCGCAGATCGGCAGAATGTTCGTGGCGCAATTTTTCTACACCGAAGAAATGCAGTTTCAGGGTAAGCTGGAACTGTAAACACCCCGAGGTGATCCATGCTTAGGCGCCAAGTGCCATTTTTGCTGGCTTGTGTGTCCGTGGCCTTGCTGATGGCTGCGGATGCGTCTTGGAAGACCAAGCCGACGTCCCAGTGGACCGAAGAAGACGCCAGGCAAGTGCTCACGAAATCTCCGTGGTCGCGGCAGGTTACAGCCGGGGTCGCTCGCCGCGAGAGCGAAGACGAACTTAGGGACGGCGGCAAGATGGGACAACCCACAGGCGTCGGCTATGACAACGTGGACCCCAAGGGCAGCGGGCCAAAATTCCCATCCAGTCCAACGGCCGCCATCTTCACCGGAAGCGACGCCCGTAGTCCACGTTCACTCGTCCAGGCCATAAGCTTGAGGCTTCGCTGGGAGAGCGCGCTGCCTGTCCGCCTCGCGGAGCTGAAGTCCCGTGAAGTCGATCCGCCGACGCTGGAAGGTGACGGCTATCGCATCGCGGTCTATGGCATTCCCAACGCGAACTTTAAGGGCGATCCGAAGAAGTTGGGCGACCCGCTGAAGGAATACGCGCTCCTGCGGCGCGAAGGGAAAAAGGATGTGCACCCGTCGAGCGTCGAAGTCTTCCAGCGGTCCGATGGCGTGGCGGTTGTCTACGTATTCCCCCTGTCTGCGGAAATCTCGACGAAGGACGGGCAACTCGAATTCGAGGCGCACATCGGGCGGATCGTTGTAGCACAAGTTTTCAATCTTGCCGAGATGGAATTCCAGGGCAAGCTGGAACTTTGACCTGCTTCTGTAACACTTAGAAGCCCGTCGTTTTCCAAATCAGCAGCAGCTTTCACCAGATTGTGTACGCGCGGTGGGTGTATTTGCGTTTGCCGAGACGACAGAAAATGAAACTCCTTACGGAAAGCCGTAACACGCGCGCTATCTTGCTGCTGCCTGCCGCGCTCGGTCTGATGGTGCAGTCGTTAGCCGGTGCGGACGCCGCCCGCGAGACCCCCGCCGCCACGGGAACGGCAGATCGAGAGACCGGGTTCGGAACGCTTCGCGGTGTCACTTTAGCGCCGGGTGGGTTTTCCATGGCGGCAGTAAGCGTGGTTATCCGCAGTCTGACCGGTTCGGGCGACCGACAACTCGTCAGCGACTCCGAGGGAGTCTTTCGCCTGGATGATCTGCCGCCCGGAACCTACCAGATTGCGGCTTCCAAGCCGGGGTTCACCAGTCCGCCGGCGACCACCGTGGAAATCGCGCGCAGCAAGATTTTGAACACGAGGGTCCAACTCGCCCAGGCGCTTGGTTCGCTGCGGGGCGTGACGATGGCTGCGGGGGACTTCTCCCTGGCGCAAGCCAACGTTGTGATTCATAGCCTGACAGGCGGCTCTCCGGACCGCAGGCTGGTGAGTGATGGCGATGGAATCTTCAAGTTAGATGACCTACAGCCTGGAACGTATCAGATCACAGCCTTCAAAGAGAAGTTCATCAGCCCATCCGCTACAACGGTCGAAATTGCGGAAAACAAGATTGTCAACGCCGGCATTTTGCTGGCAAGCGCAAACACTCCTCCCGTCGTTCCGCCGCAGACGGCTTCCCAACCGGCAGACGCATCGGCCGCGCCCTCAGTTTCCCAACCGGCCACCGCATCGGCCGCCCCGCCCGCGGTGGACACACAGACTCCCTTTGCTTTCGGAGACTTCACTTGGCTGAACGGCAACCCACGCAACAAAGACGTCGTGATTGATACCCCTTTCTTCACCCCGGAAGTCAGATTCGATACCTACTTCTCGCAAAGTTTCAATCAACCCGTAGACCACAGCGAGGCTGGGTCGACTGAAGAGTTCCGGAGTGGCGAATTCCAGGTGGAGCAGGCTAGTGTCGGCGGGGACTTCCACTGGGAAAACGTGCGCGGCAGGATCCTGACCATGTTCGGGATGTTTGCCAGCACAACCCCCCGCAATGACCCCAGTCCAGGCACCGGCCAATGGGACTTACGCAGCGCATACAAATACGTTTCGGAGGCTTGGGGCGGTTACCATTTCAACGTCAACCACGGCCTCAATATCGATGCGGGAATATTCGTCTCGTACATTGGTTTGTTCAGTTACTATAACTACGATAACTGGACCTATCAGCCCTCCTATGTGTCCTCGAACACGCCCTGGTTTTTTAACGGTTTGAGGTTCCAGTGGTTCCCAACCAACAAGCTTAAGATCGAGCCGTGGATCATCAACGGCTGGCAATCCTATGCCAAGGCCAACGGCCATCACGGTTTCGGGGGACAGATTCTATGGCAGCCCAGGGAGTGGATTAAAGTCGTGCTCAACAATTACGGGAATGGCACCGATACCCTCGGCAATCCCAACCGCGTGCGCATTCAAACCGACGACAGCCTTTTGATCCGCTACTATAACAAGCCGCAAAGCACCGGTCTGTCTAAGATGGCATTTTCCCTGACGGGTGATATGGGATGCGAATATGGCGGCGGCGTCACCTGCCACGGCGGTAATGGCGGCCCCAAGCAGGCCTTTCTCGGCTGGATGGGCTACGACCGCTATTGGTTCCATAAGGACCTCGTAGCCGTCACGCTTGGCGGCGGCATGATGAACAACCCGGGCCGTTATCTGACCCTGCTTCCGCCGATCAATGGAGCGGATGCCATCTCCGGCACGCCGTATTTTACGGCCAACCCAGGAGACAAGGCCCACATGTGGGACACCACTTTGAATGTCCAATACATGCCCAAACAGTACATCACCTGGTGGGCGGAATTTGGCTACCGCCACTCGGACGTCCCCTATTTTTCGGGGAGAGATGGAATCACTCCTCCGGGCGGCAACAACGGCGTTCCTACCCAGTACGTCTGCAAGAGCGGGGCGGCTTCCGGCGCAACTGACCTCGCGACAGCATACGTGAACTGCGGTGGAGCCGGCACCGTCTGGTTCCCGGATCTTCGGCGCGGCCAGGCTGCCCTTAGTGTTGGCGTCCTGGTGAAATTCTGATGCGGGTGGCTGCCCTGGAGTTATCGGACGGTCACCCAATCCGATTCCATACCGCTCTGCACCACATAGTTCGGGTTTTCGTCCCAAAACTCGAACACACCGACGTCTGGATCTGGTAGTCGATCGAGCGATCCGAGTTCCACCTGTCGCGAAAGCGTTCCGGTGAAATTCGTAAACCTCTGAACCCGTGAGTCGCGTGTGCCCTTGATGGGGTGCGATACGCCGCCGGCTTCCACCGTTTCCAGCCTGATGGAAAGCATCAAGGCCGGATATTGCCGGCGGGCGTCGCGCGCGGGCGGTCTCGAAGCAGGAAAGTAACGGCGGATGCTGACGATGCGGCCGGTCACCGTGCTACCCTCCGGAACCAGCACTCTGGAGGATTGGTCGCGTATGGCGATTGTCAGCTTGGCCCGGATCGGATCGCCGGCCGCCGCGGTGCCGGTATCGATGCGTTCCGTGAAGGCCAGCCGGAAAGGCAGCCGGGGCGGTAAAGTGAACGGGCGGACTGAGTCGCCGCGCGCTAGAACCTCCGTTGCCGGCGGCGGCTCATACCGCACCGTGGCTTCTCCGCGAAATTCGTGGCAGGCCGAATACGTAATGCGGTTCTCAGCCTCAGTCTCATCGGTGTGGATCATTGAGACCCGCGCTTCGGTGGGGAGGAGAAAATCCGCGTCATTGAGGCTTACGCGCCCATAGTCCAGGCTTTCTTTGAGCTCGCAGGCGCCGCTTTCAGTTGGGAGTTGGCTGGTACGGAGGGACAGCCGCACCAGTTCCGCAGTCTCGGGGTCCACCAGGAAGGTGCCATGATACGCGATGGTGGTCTGTTGTTTTCGTCCGTTGCCGAAGAGATACAGGTAGTCGCTCTTCTCCTCCGGAATACGGAATCCGAACTCCGAGAGTAGTCTCCCGCCCGCGCTGCTGTCGCCGTTGTAGGAAAACCTTGCATTGTTGCCGCCAAAGATCGAGGCCAGCAGCGATGCGAAGCTCCCCGAAGAAATGGCGCCGTCGCGCACCACTTCAAACAAACTCCGATCGCTAAAGTGGCCTTCGCCCGCCCAGGAGTACATCTCGCTCTCGACCCCGGTTCCGCTGTGTGTCACTGCAACATCCAGGCGTAGACGGTCCACCGAGGAAAGGCGGCGCTTCCAGGCCGCGCTGTTCACGTCCGCCGCGATATCATCGCACGAGCGTGCGCGAGATCGACCGCTCGGTTCAGACCGGCGGATCTCCGGCTCATAGCGGAACCGATTGATGGTCTGGGTGCAAACATATTTGGGCAGCCGCTCGATGGTATCCACCACATTCTGGCTGACGCGGCGTAGCAGGTCTCGGGAGTCGTCCTGGCCTTGTAGACGCACAGCGGCACCTAACAGCAGTAGCAGGCCAGCGGACACTCGGAGGTGGTGCGCGATGCGATCAGACGCAGGCGCTGGGGGGAAGCAGGCGCGTTTTTCTTCGTCGGCCATCTTGCAGCCTCCGGATCAGATGAATCCAGTCTAACCCACCGAAACCATCGCCGGGGCCTCCTCCCGTGGTCTCCAGCACACCGCAAATCACCTTTGGATTCTTACGTTTCTGCAGGGGTCGTTGTGCGTAACCGCACTCTGCTATAGGGTTCCGGTTATCGCGCCCATAGCTATTTCCGTTTGTACTTTCATGCCTTTTTTATGATGCGAACCGCATACTGCTGATGATTCGGTCTTAGGAGAACTAACAGCACTCTGCGCCAACGATGAGGACCGCAGCCGGGTTAGCTGTCGACTCGCAATAGCAAGGGATAAAACTACCTGAATTGAGACGGTCGTTTCGTCATGGGGTCGAAGTGTATCCAAGGCACGAGCCGCTTCTTATGAGGAAAACACGAATGACATTTCGTCTTGGAAAATGCAACACACGAGGCTTACTGATTCTGTCTGCTTCAGTAAGCCTTATAGCGCAATCGCTGGTAGCTGCAGAGGCGAATGCGGTAGACAAAGCCCTGCCCAGCCGCACCGCCGACGCCGCTGCTGGAAGCGCGGATCGAGAGACGGCCATGGGCGGCCTTCGCGGCGTCACTCTAGCGCCAGGTGGGTTCTCTCTGGCAGCGGTGAACATCGTCATCCACAGCCTGACCGGCTCCACTGACCGCCAGCTCGTCAGTGACTCTGACGGCGTTTTCGCAGTTAAGGATCTCCAACCTGGCACTTACCAGATCATGGCTTCGAAGGACGGCTTCACCACGCCTCCTGCGACCACGGTTGAGGTCGCGCGAGCCAAGACCATGAATACCAGTGTTCAGCTCTCGCAGGCGTTCGGGTCGCTTCGTGGCGTCACCCTGGCTTCCGGGGGTTTCTCTCTCGGCGAAGCCAATGTGGTCATTCACAGCCTGGCAGGCGACGCTACCGACCGCAAGTTGGTCAGCGATACGGATGGCGTCTTTAAGTTGGACGATCTTCAGCCGGGGAAGTATCAGATTACGGCGTCCAAAGAAAAACTGACCAGTCCATCAGCCACAGCGGTGGAAATTGCGGAGAACAAGACCACCAACGCAAATGTCCTCCTCGCCAGTGCGAGCGCTCCCGTAGATCCGCCAACGCCCACACCGGCCGCTGGCCAACCCGCCACCGCTTCGGCTCCCCCCGCAGTGGATCTGCAGACCCCGTTTGCATATGCCGACTACACGTGGCTGAACGGCAACTCTCGCAACAAAGACGTCGTGATCGATACGCCGTTCTTCACTCCCGAAGTTCGGTTCGATACCCATTTCATGACCGATTTCAACCAGCCGGTAGACCACACCATCGTTGGTGCGACGGAGTCGTTCCGCAGCGGCGAATTCCAGGTAGAGCAGGCCAGCGTCGGTGGTGACTTCCATTGGCAAAACGTTCGCGGCCGGATCCTGTTCATGCAAGGATTGTTCGCCACTACCACGCCGCGCAACGACGCCACTCCAGACGTCGGTCAATGGGACCTCCGGAACGCTTACAAGTACATGTCGGAAGCCTATGGCGGCTACCACTTCAACGTAAATCATGGGCTCAACGTCGACGCGGGAATTTTCGTGTCGTACATCGGCCTGTTCAGTTACTACAATTTCGATAACTGGACTTACCAGCCGTCGTACGTTTCGTCCAACACACCGTGGTTCTTTAATGGACTGCGAATCCAGTGGTTCCCCACCAACAAGCTGAAGATCGAGCCTTGGATCATCAATGGTTGGCAATCCTATGCCAGAGCCAACGGCCATCATGGTTTTGGAGGACAGATCCTGTGGCGTCCAAAGGAATGGTTGTCGATGGTCTTCAACAATTACGGCAACGGAACGGATGCGGTAGGCGCTCCGAACCGTGTCCGCATTCACACCGACGACAGCATCGAGATCCGGTACTACAACAAGCCGGAGAGCAACGGTGTCTCGAAGATGGCCTTGTCGTTTACGGGCGACCTGGGATGCGAGTACGGTGCGGGTGGCGGCACCAGTTGCACGGGAAAAGGCGGTCAGCCAAAGCAAGCTTTTCTGGGCTGGATGGAATACAACCGCATTTGGTTCCATAAGGACTTGGTCGCTGTTACTCTTGGCGGCGGCATGATGGAGAATCCAGGCCGCTATCTGACGCTGCTTCCGCCCATCAACGGCGCCAATGCCTTCAGTGGTTCCCCCTACTTCCCAGAGAGCCCCGGGTCAAATGCCCACCAGTGGGATTCAAGTTTGACTCTGCAGTATATGCCCAGACAGTACATCACATGGTGGGGCGAAGTCGGGTATCGCCATTCGGACATTCCCTATTTCGCGGGCCGGGGCGGTGTCACGCCGCCGGGCGGCAACAACGGGGTTCCGGCACAGTACGCCTGTATGAGCGGCGCACCGTCGGGTGCTACCGACCTCGGGACAGCGTTAACGAATTGCGGCGGACCGGGCACCGTTTGGTTCCCCGATCTTCGCAGAAGCGAAGTTAAGCTCAGCGTCGGTGTCATGGTGAAATTCTGATCCTGTCAAATCCAATGCGTACGTGCGAGGGGCCGCTCGAATGCGGCCCTTTTCCACGATCAGGGATGGGCGCGACGAACCTGGTGCGTAAAGCGGCGTGGTCGAGTCATGCCCGCAATCTGTCGCTCAGTCTTTCTCTCTTGGGCGTCGCCGCGTGCACCTGGGGATCATTCCACTTTGGCCAAGGTTTCGCTTTCACCGGATTTCTGTATCTCGTCCTGGTAGTCTTGGCTGCCCTGTATGGCGGCTTTTGGCAGGCCACCGTAGTTTCCGTTGCCGCTGCGGCGTGCTTGAATTATTTTTTTGTTCCACCCATATACAGCTTTGTGAACAGCCCGGCCAATTGGGTCGCGCTAGGCGCGTTCGAGTTTACGGCCTTGGTCATCAGCCGCCTGTCGCTCCGCGCGCAGTTGCGTGCCACGGAAGCGATCGCTGGCCGGCGCGATATGGAGCGCCTCTACGAAACGTCGCGAAGAATCCTGCTCCTGGACAGCTCCAGTGAAGCGGGAAGCTTGATCACGTCCCTGATCCGGGAAATTTTCGAGTTGAAAGCCGTTCAATTGTACGACGCACTCTCCGGCGCCACTTATGACAGCGGCACAGGCCCGCTGGGACTTGAGCAGCATACCCACGCCGTGTACTCATCGGGCGAGGACACCTACGATCACGTCACACGAACCTGGTTTTGCGTGCTGCGCTTTGGTGCGCGGCCTGTAGGTGGCTTGGCGTTGCACGATACCGGAATGACTAGTCTCGCCGCCACCGCTCTCGCATCGCTGACCGGTATCGCTTTGGAACGCGTGCGCGCGCTCCAAAGAGAGTCTCACGCGGAGGCGGCCCGGCAGACGGAGCAGCTTCGCACGGCCGTGCTCGACGCGCTGGCCCACCAGTTCAAGACACCTCTGACCATCGCACGGACGGCAAGCTCCGGCCTCCTCGCTCTCGGCGGTCTGTCGGAACTGCAAACCGAACTGGTCACCGATATCGACCAACAAGCTAACAAGCTCGATCACCTGGCGTCGCGCCTTCTGCGAGCCGCCATGCTGGACAGTGAGGAGTTTAAGCCCCGGCGCCAACCCCTTCTGTTCTCCCGACTCATCGACACTGCCATCGACAAGCTCGATCAGCCGGCCGATCGCAAACGAATTCACATTTCGGTGCCGATCCGCGAACTCCCCGTCTCCGCAGACCGGGAGTTAATCCTCACCTCACTGGTTCAACTTTTGGACAATGCCATAAAATACTCCGAACCGGATTCGCCAATCGACATCATCTTCGTGGTTGGCGAGACAGAGGTGGTCCTGACAGTGCGAAGCAAAGGCCTGGTGGTCACACCGCATGATCGCGAACGCATTTTTGAGCGATTCTACCGGGCGCCGGAAACCCACCATTTGCCTGCAGGAACCGGTTTAGGTCTCTCCATTGTCAAAAAAATCGTCGATGCTCACCACGGTCACGTATGGGCCGAAGGTGAGACTGACTACGGTACTTCGTTCTCTATGTCTCTCCCAGTAGCGCGCGCGAGTTAAATATGTCTCCAAACGGCAACATTCTGGTTACTGACGACGACCCGGATCTGCGGCGGGTGCTGAGGCGGACTCTGGACGCCCTAGGCTTCGCGGTGGGAGAGTCTCCCAATGGGGAACACGCTCTTCGCGAGGTCGAGGCCCGCCAGTACCAGGCGGTTCTTCTGGACGTCAACATGCCGGGCATAGGCGGAATCGAAGCCTGCCGGCAAATTCGCAGGAAAGACCCTCGCCTCCAAATCCTGATGCTTACGGTTCGCGATCGGGAAGCCGACAAGATTGAGGCTTTGGACGCGGGCGCGGATGACTATATAACTAAGCCCTTCTCCATTCCGGAGCTTGCGGCTCGCCTGCGATCTGCTGTCCGGCGATCCGCTACATCTTTGCCCACCACAGACGCACTGATTGTAATCGGCGAAATCGAGCTCGATTCCGAACGGCGCGTCGTGCGCAAGGCCGGTGCTGTCTTGCGCTTGACTCCCAAGGAATTCGATCTGTTGCACTATTTGATGAGCCACCCTGGGGTCCCCGTCGCCCATGGAAAATTGCTGCGGGCCGTATGGGGCGAAGAGTACGGTCAAGAACTGGAATACCTGCGCACGTTCGTCCACCAACTGCGGCGAAAGCTGGAGGACGATCCCTCATCACCCGAGTATCTGCTTACCGAACTTCACTTTGGATACCGCTTTCGAGAGCCGTCTGAGCAGCCATGTTAGCGCAGGCATCGCGTTTCGGTCGCGTCGCGCTTCCGAGCCGTGACCAAAAGGGAGCGGTTGTTCAGCCCCCGGCCGCTCCATAAACAAGTCTGATGAGGTGAATAGGTTTTTTGGTTTCCGGCCTTATGCCGTCCTTATGTCCCGAACCCTATTCTGAGTGAACTGGTCGTACGGATTGGAGCTTCTGATGAAAGATAAAATCCTTGGTAGTGAGCTTCTTCTGATCTCAGCGGCATCGCTGTTGACCCTGGCGGGCTGTGGCAAGGTGCACGCGCAAGGAGACGCCGATGCGGTGGCCGCAGCCGGCGCGCCGCCTCCCACCGCCGTGGTCACCGTTGGCGACTCCACATTGTTCACAGTCGACCACCCGGATCAATTCCCACTGGCGGCGGCTACTTCAAAACCCACGACTTCGGAGTTGGTCGTTACCGGGACAGTCACGCCTGACGTTTCCCGCAACGTCCCTGTCGTCTCCCTCGCTTCTGGGCGCATTATGGCGATTCACACCCGCCTCGGCGATACCGTGCAAAAGGGCCAATTGCTGATGACCGTTCGAAGCGACGATGTCTCGGGCGGCTATTCGACCTACCGTCAGGCAGTAGCGGATGAGATCCTGGCGCGAGCCCAATTGGAGCGCGCCAAGGATCTCTACGAGCACGGCGCCATTGCTCTGAATGATATGCAAGTGGCCCAGGACACCGAAGACAAGGCCAAAATCATCGTAGAGGTGGGCGCGGAACACTTGAAGCTGTTGGGTAACGATCCCGACAAAATGAACAACACGGTGGATGTCTTCTCGCCAGTCTCGGGAACGATTACCGACCAGCAAGTGACTACGGGATCTCTGGTGCAGGCGTACAGTACACCGTACCCGTTCACGATTTCCGACCTGACGTCCATCTGGATTGTCTGTGATGTCTACGAAAATGACCTGGCCTCTGTCAAGATTGGCGACTCCGCGGACATCAGCCTGAATGCCTATCCCGATCGCATGTTCAAGGGAAGGGTCAGTAACATTGGTCCGGTTCTCGATCCCAACATCCGTACTGCCAAGGTTCGAATCGAAATTCCGAATCCGGGAATTATGCGCCTCGGCATGTTCGTAAGGGCCACCTTCCGCGGTCAAACCAGGGAGATGCACACCATTGTCCCGGCATCGGCCGTGCTGCATATGCACGATCGCGATTTTGTCTATGTTCCCGCGCCCGGTAACAAGTTTCGCCGCGTGGAAGTCGTCGGTGGCGATCTCGTACAAGGAAACCTGAGCCTGCAGGAAATTAACTCGGGGCTTCAGCCGGGGCAACAAGTGGTTTCGAACGCTCTGGTCTTGGATCACGTGCTCGCTCAGTAGCCGAAGCACATCAACCACAAAACAGGAAACAGGAAAATGATCCGTGCTCTTGTAGATTTTGCGCTTAACAACAAGTTTGTGGTTTTGGCTGTTGCCCTCTTGTTGCTCGGGCTGGGGGGCAATCTCGTTTCACAATTTGCCGGTAGAAGCCTACCCCGATATCGCGGATAATTACGCGACCATCATCACCCAATGGCCGGGCCGTTCCGCGGAAGAGGTGGAACAGCAGGTGACCATTCCAATCGAAATTCAAATGGGCGGAATGCCGCACATGACCTTTCTGCGTTCCGAGTCCATTTTCGGCCTGTCGTTCATCATCTTGATCTTCGACGACAGCTCAGTGAACGACTGGAACCGGCAGAAGGTCCTCGAAAGGCTCACCCAGGTCAATCTACCCCAAGGCCTCCAGCCTCAGCTCGGCACCGACTGGAGCACCACCGGACAAATTTACTGGTACACGATAAGAAGCACCAACCCCCGCTATGACCTGACGGAACTAAGAGCGATCCAGGATTGGGTTCTACAAAAGCAGTTCAAATCCATTCCCGATATCGTCGATACTTCCGACTTCGGGGGTACAGTGCGTGAGTATCAGGTGCGCGTCGACCCGAATAAACTCGTCTCCTACGGATTGAGCATAGGTCAGGTGGAGCAGCAACTCACTAGTAACAACATCAATGCCGGCGGCAGCTTTGTGGAAGTTGGTCTGCAGCAGATGAACGTTCGAACGCTCGGGATGTTCACCAACATCCACGACATCGAGCAAACCGTCTTAAAGACCCAAACGGGAACGGCACTTCGAGTGAAAGACATCGCGGAAGTGACTCAGGGGCCGAAGATCCGTCTAGGTCATATGGCGCGAGCCAACCGCATGGAGGATGGGCGCATCATCGATGAGCCCGACGTCATCTATGGCATGGTGCTGCTGCGCAAGGGTGCGGAAGAGGAGTCCACGCTTGAGGCCGTTCACAAGAAAGTGGACCAACTCAACAACGGAATCCTGCCTCCCGGTGTGAAGCTCATCCCCATGCTGGACCGCAGCCGACCTTCTTCACTTCACGACGCATACAGTGATGCACAATCTGACCGAAGGCATGATTCTGGTTAGCGTCATCCTTTTCCTGTTTCTCCTCAATGTCCGGGCCGCGATCATTGTCGCGCTCACCATTCCATTTTCCTTGCTCTTCGCCTCCATATGGCTCAACACGAGCGGCATTCCCGCAAATCTGTTATCCCTGGGCGCCCTCGATTTCGGAATGGTGGTGGATGGAGCGGTGGTCATGGTGGAGAACATCATCCGGCATCTGAGCCATGCCCGCCGTCAAACCCAGTCTGGAACTACAAAAACCACTGGTGAGATGATCCGCGAGGCATGTCATGAAGTCCAGCGGCCGGTGTTTTACGCCATTGCCATTATCATTACCGCCTACATGCCCATATTCACGCTACAGCGCGTGGAAGGCCGCCTATTCCGGCCCATGGCCTTTACAGTTGCATTCGCTCTTCTCGGCGCCATGACGTTTTCGATTCTCATCGCGCCGGTGCTGGCTGCCACATTTTTCCGTAAGGGAGTTCGGGAGCGGCGCAACCTGGTAATGGACTTCCTGACGGAGCAATATCGCCGGCGGCTGCGCTGGGCCGTCCAACATCGTTGGCTTGTCGCATGTGTGTTCGCGGCTGCCATGGCCGGAACGCTCTATTTGGGCTTCAGCGGCGTCATCGGCGCGGAGTTCCTGCCTCATTTGGACGAAGGCGCTATTTGGGCCCGCGGCACTCTGGCGAATAGCACTAGTCTGACAGAGGCCGAGAAATTCAACCGCAACGAGCGCTATGTTTTCGCGTCCTTCCCGGAAGTGACCAAAGTCGTATCGCAAGTCGGCCGGCCCGACGACGGAACTGACACCGGTGGATTCGGCAATACGGAGTATTTCGTCGACTTGAAGCCGCACGACCAATGGCGCCCGGTATTTCACAAAAACAAAGAGGAACTGATCGCCGCCATGAACCTGGCGGCGCAGAAATATCCTGGGGCGATCTGGAACTTTTCGCAGCCGATTGAGGACAACGTCGGAGAGACCCTCACTGGCACCAAGGGTGCGCTGGCACTCAAAATTTTCGGGGACGATTTGAAGACCCTTGAGCGGCTGGGCGAGGAAGTCACTGCAGTCATGGAGCCCATCCCGGGCATGCATGACATCAAACTCCTGCGCGATTTTGGCCAGCCCAATCTCAACTTAACCATCGACCGCCGCCAGGCGGCTCGTTTTGGAATCAACGTGACTGACATACAAGACGCCATCCAGACGGCTGTCGGCGGCAACGCCGTGAGTCAAGTACTGATCGGCGAGCAGCGGTACGACGTGGTGGTGCGCTACCAGCAGCAATATCGCAATACCGCACAGGCCATCGAAAAGATTCGCCTGCTTTCCCCCACGGGAGAGCGCGTTTCTCTGGCGCAGTTGTGTAAAGTCGAGGTCAAGGATGGCGCATACGACATCTACCGCGAAGGCAACCAGCGTTACGCGGCGGTGACTTTCAGCGTGAGAGGCCGGGATCTGGGGACTACGGTCGAAGAGGCGATCAAACGGATTGGTGAAAAAGTCAAGCTGCCGCCGGGTTATCGCATCAGTTTTTCGGGAGAATACGAGAGCGAAAAGCGGGCTGAAGCGCGGCTGCGTGTCATCGTCCCACTGACGATCCTCGTCATCCTGATCATTCTCTACACCATGTTCCGCTCGTTCAAATGGGCGCTTCTCATTCTGGTGAACGTCGCTTTAGCTCCCTTTGGCGGCTTGTTGGCTCTCATGGTGACCGGCACGTACCTGAGCGTATCCTCGGGCATCGGCATGTTGGCGCTCTTCGGCGTCTCGGTGCAAACCGGCGTCATCATGGTCGAATACATTAACCAGCTCCGGGCCAGAGGCCACTCGATCGTCGACTCCGCGGTGGAGGGCGCGGTGCTGAGGCTTCGCCCCATCCTGATGACCATGCTGGTGGCTACCCTTGGACTTCTGCCGGCGGCACTATCGCATGACATCGGCTCCGACTCGCAGAGGCCTTTCGCAATTGTCATTGTGGGCGGTCTGATTTCGGCTCTGCTGTTAAGCATTGTTATCCTGCCTACATTTTATGTTTGGATTGCCAGGGATGGAGACACGCTTCCGGTAGCAGAGGGGTCTTTCGAAAGCTAATGAGAACCAAGGGTGCAATTTCGCCTATGAAAAACGTCCGGATTGCTTTGGTGGCCGCTGCGGCATTCAGTTGCCATGGTGTTGGCAGATTCGGCATTGGCGCAGGGACCTGCCAGGGTTACGCTGGAGCAGGCCATCGACCTCGCGCTTCGCCACAACCACACTCTGATAGCCGCGCGGACTCAAATCCAACAGAACCAGGCCGCGGAAATCACCGCCAACCTGCGACCCAATCCGAACTTCTTTACCGACTGGGAATATTTGCCGATATTCACCCGCCCCCAAGGCGAGACGGTACCGCAATACCTCCAGGCCTCGACCGAGGGCGACGTTGGATTGAGTTACCTGATTGAACGCGGCAAGAAGCGAGAGCGCCGCCTGCAGGCAGCCAGGGACACGACCGCCGTTACGCGTGCGACCGTGTTCGATAACGAGCGCGGTGTTGCGTTCCAAGTCGGCCAGCTCTTCTACAACGTCCAGCTTGCGGAATCGACGCTCGAGCTGGCGCGGCAGGATCTGCAAAGTTTTCAGAAAACGGTCGACATTGGTGAAATCCAGTTTAAAGATGGCGCCATTAGCCAGAACGACTTCCTACAGCTCAAGCTTCAATTAGTGCAATTTCAGACCAACGCGGAACAGGCGGTGCTCGCGCGGGAGCAGGCGCTTTCGGACCTCCGTCAGCAAATGGGTTACGAATCGGTGCCTGCCGAGTACGACGTGGTGGGCGAATTCGAATACCGGCCGCTGGTGGTAACTCTCGAAGAATTGCAGCAGAAGGCTCTTCAGAATCGTCCGGACCTGCGCGCGGCCGTGTTGGGCGTTACCGCCGCCAATAGCCAATATTCCCTCGCCAAGGCGAATGGAAAGCAGGATCCCACCATCTCGGCCAATTATTCGCACGTCAACGGCCTCAGCGCCGTCACCTGGTCATTTAGTATTCCGCTGGCGATTTTCGACCGGAACCAAGGCAACATCGCACAGACACGCCTTGCCATTACGCAAGCACAGGAGCAGCAGAAAGCGGCCTCCGGCCAAGTGCTGACGGATGTCAGAGACGCGTATGTGGCACTGAATTCGAACGCCCGCGTAGCGCAAATCTACGTCTCAGGCGCCCGCAGCGACGCCAAGCAGAGTCGCGACATTAGCGAATACTCTTACAGGCGTGGCGCCCTGGCCCTGCTCGATTTCCTGATCGCCCAGCGCAACTATGACGCCATTGAACTTTCTTACCGCCAGGCGGTGGCGGCTTACCTGACCGCGCTCGAGCAGCTTCGCCAAGCGGTGGGAACCAGGAGTCTACTTTGACCAGAGAAGAGATTCGCGCGCGCATTGTGGAGGTCGGTATCATTCCGGCCGTGCGCCTGTACTCTCAAGAGGACGCCCTGTTTGCCGCGGAAGCGATCAGTAGCAGTGGCATCCCCATTGTCGAAGTGACCATGACGGTCCCGGGCGCCGTCGATGTCATTCGTGAACTGACGCGACAGCATACCGACGTTCTCGTTGGCGCCGGCACCGTGTTTCGTGTAGAAACGGCGCGCCGCTGCCTGGATGCGGGAGCCTCCTTTCTGACCACACCGGGACTCGATCTCGAGATCGTCAACTTTGCGCTGGGGCGTGGCGTGGTGGTCTTCCCCGGCGCCTTGACTCCCACAGAAGTCATGGCCGCCTGGAAGGCCGGTTCCGATTTCGTTAAGGTATTTCCCTGCGCGGCTAACGGCGGCCCCAGTTACATCCGGGCACTCAAGGCGCCGTTCTCGGAAGTCCCCTTGATTGCTTCGGGCGGTGTGAATCAAACCAATGCCATCGATTTCATTCGCGCCGGTGCCGTGGCACTGGGCATTGGGCGCGATTTGATTCACCAGGATGCCATCAAACGGCGGGAGCGCGGCTGGATCACAGAACTGGCGAGGCGGTACCTGAACATGGTCAAAGAGGCGCGCAGCATCCAACAGGAGGCCAAGGTATGACACGCAGACCGGTAACCGTTTTCGTGGGCCTGGGCCTGATAGCAGCGATGCCGTTGTTCGCCGAAGAAGGATTCCCGCGTTCCTTTGAAGTCATTTCAACCGAGCGCTTGAATTTTGCTCCCGGTGGCACAATTCGACTCAACAATTCCTACGGCTATTTGAGCATCGATGGCTGGGACGAGCCGCAAGTCGAGATCACCGTCATCAAGTCCACCGACCGGTTCTACGATCCCAGCCAGCAGCAGGAAGCGAAGCGGCGATTCGAACTGGTTCACGTTGCTGCCGAACGCGTCTCCGATACCGAATTGTCGATTACTACCACGCTCCCCTCCCGCCATGGCTTCCGGGTGCCGCCCATGAAGCGCACCAAGAAGGACGGCATAACTGTGGAGTATCGGATTCATGTGCCGCACAACTCGCGACTCGCGATCCATCACGATACGGGATACGTCTGGGTGAGCGACGTGACGGGCGAGATCGAAGCAAGCAGCCACACCGGCGACATGATCGTGTTGCTGCCAAATCCGGGCCAATATTCGATCGATGCCAGGACCCGAATGGGAAGCGTCACCTCAGATTTTACCGGCCACGGTAACAAGCAATTCCTGCTGGGTACGAAGTTCGCGAGCACTAGTGAGGGCGCGCCTCGCCGGGTTTATCTGCGCATAGGCCGCGGCTCGATCACCGTCAAACAGGATCCGCCGCCCCTAACCGCGAGCAACAACTGAGGAGGCCTTTTGAAGTCGATACTCCATGCCGCCGTTCTGCTGGGTGTTGCGTTCTCCGTGTCCCAGCATCCGATCCGTGCCCAGGAAGTGGATGCGTTCATTGGGCTCGGCACCGCTCATGTCAGTTCCAATGGCCGGCAGATTGATACTTTTGGCGACGGCACCCTGCAACCCACGTCGGGCATGGGCGGCGTCTTTACCAATTTCGGAGCCAACTTATTCTTCAACCGACAGCTGGGCATAGGCTGGACAGGGGCCTGGAAGTTTTCCTCCGCGGACTACGCGGGCCTCCAGTACAACGCCTCCTTCCAGACTTTCGATGGCATCTACCAGCCTGCCCACCTCCATACCAAGCGCTTCCGGCCGGAAATACGTGCGGGCCTCGGATGGTCAAACGTGCAGTTCGACTTCAATGACCAGCCTTCCTGCGATCAGGTTCCCGGGTGTCCCGGTTCACGCTATTTTCTGGTGCATATGGCAGGAGCCGCGCGTCTCTATGTCACTGACCACGTCTTTCTGCGGCCGGCAGTCGATGTCAATTATGTGCACGACTTCATCCCGTTCGGGAGCAATTGGGTGCCCCGGTTTTCCTTGAGCATCGGATACAGTTTCGGGAGAGACTGAACTGTGGCGCAGGCACTCTTGCCTGCCGGGTCGAGACTCATCTCGACCCGTTTTCAGCAACTCCCCGGGCGCCGGCAGCGAGTGCCGGCGCGGCAGACTGCGCCACGGCCCGGCGCTCAGTGCGGATCCGATTTCAAGAACTTCAACAGCTCGCGGTTGAATACTTCCGGCATCTCCAGGTGCGGCACGTGACCCGCGTTGGGGATCAGCACCAACTCCGCGCCCGGGATGGTATCGGCGACATGCCGCGCCAGAGCTGGAAAATTTTCGCCATCCTTATCCCCGCCCAGAACGAGTGTCTTCGACTTGATTTTCGGCCAGTCATAGACCACGGGGTCGAGATAAGGCATCTGCCGGTACAGCGTACTCACCATCGCAAGGCGCGGCCAATCCGAGCTGAGCGTGGGCGCGTAGAGAATCCGCACGTATTGCTCATATTCAGGCTTCCACCCGCCGGGCGTCTGAAAGTAGCGATGGATGGTGGCGGAAAAGCCCTGGTAGAGCTGGTCGTGGCTCTGCGCCATGGTCGCTTTGTACGCGTCGTCCGCGCTGCGCCACGGCGTTTGATACCGCGGGTCGGTCAGCCCGATCGGGTTGTAGATCACGGCGCGCTCCGTCATATCCGGATACGAGGCGGCGAACCGCGCGGTCAGCATCCCGCCCATGGAGTGCCCCACCACCGCCACTCTGGCGATGCCGAGCGACTGCAGAAGCTTCCGTGTGTTCAACGCCATGTCGTGAAAGTTGTAGGGGATGATCGGCTTGGATGACCGCCCGAAACCGATCTGGTCCGGCACCACCACGCGGAAGCCTTCCTTGCGGAGCGCTTCGATGGGACCGCCGAAATAGAAGCCTCCAAAATTCATGCCATGTAACAGGAGCACCGTGCGGCCGTTCGGCTGTCCCGCGGGCGGCACGTCCATGTATGCCATGCGCACGTCCTGGCCGTATAGCGTCAGAGGGAGAAATGACACTGGGTAGGGATACGGGATCTCGTCGTAGGTGATGCTGCCCGGTTTGACATCCGCCGGCGCCTTCGGAAGGGCAGCTTGAACGTTCGCCTGGGCAAAGGCCGAGGTTACCATCAGGCATGCGCCCGCGAACGCGCCGAGAGCCCATCCAGTTGCCTTTGCCATGTTAGAAAACCTCCGTCGCCTATCATATGGAACGCCGGGCCGCAGTGGCAACCGTAACCGGGCGGTTGACAGGTTGACGACATGGGGCTGCAAAGGGCCGGTTTTAGTACGATAATTGTCCACTAGAGATGCTGGGTAACTTACTTCGAGGGGCTTGGCCCCCGGCCGCAAGCCGTCGCGAGATGCTTCAGTTGCTGGGTGTTGGCGGCGTGGCCTGGACTGCCGGCCGCATCGCTCACGCCGCCGATCTGCCGCTCGAAACCAGCGGACTCGAACACATCGGCATGACGGTACCCGACCAGGAAGCTACGGCGAAATTCTACGGGCATATTTTCGATCCGCAGCTTTTTCAGGAGCGCGACCCGCCGCCGCGCTTTTACGTCAGGACCGGCATTTCCTACATCGCGTTTGGCGGTGGCGCCGATATGCCGCCGCGCATCGATCACTTCTGCGCGCTGGTGGAAAACTACAAGCCGCAGGAGATGCGCAAGAGCCTGGAGGACGCCGGCGTGCCGATGACGGGTCGAGGCCCGGGCGGAATGGCCGCCGATCCCGACGGCATACGGCTGCAATTGTTGGGTGTTCCCGGCGGACTGGCTCGCACGATCATACCGTCCTCGCGGATTTCGCAGGATGAGCCAGCGGTCCAAGCGATCGGGTTCGATCACATCGTGCTGGCAGTGTCGGACGTGGAGAAATCGGCCGCGTACTATCGCAAGTTCTTCGGCATGGAGGTATCGCGCAGCAAGAAGCCGGAGCGCGCGTGGTTCCAAGCCGCCAAGACCAGATTGGGATTGGAAACCGTGGCCCCGGGAAAAATGCCGGGAGTGGACCACGTCTGTATCAAGGTGGCGGGCTTCGACCGCAAAGCCGTAGCCGAAAAGCTGAAGAAGCTGGGAGCTGAGACCGCGCCGTCCAATGACGAAGCTCTCTTGCGTTTCAAAGATCCGAACGGCCTGGTGATGGAACTGAAGGCGGGGGTTTGAATATGATGCGATTCCTGTGTGTGTCCGCGGCCGTGGCCCTGCTTCCGGCCGCCAGTTTCAGTGCGAGCCTCACGGTGGCTGAGGCGGCCATGCGGGAAGACAAGGCCGCCGTGCGGTCTCTGATCGAGCAAAAGGCGGACGTGAACGCGGTGCTCCCCGATGGCACCACGGCGTTGCATTGGGCCGTCGAAACCGATGATCTCGAGACGGTGGCACTGCTGATTCAGGCGGGCGCCAACGTCAAGGCCCAGGATCGCTACGGGATCCCGCCGCTCTATTTCGCAAGCGCCAACGGCAACGCGGCCATCATCCGGAAACTGCTCGAGGCCGGCGCGGACCCCAATGCTCCAGGCTCGGGCGGTGAGACGATACTAATGGCCGCCGTGCGCTCCGGCAATCTGGACGCGGTGAAGGCGCTGCTTCAGAACGGCGCGGCCGTCAACGCTAAGGACACAGCGTCCCAACAGACCGCCCTCATGCTGGCCGTCAGGATGAACGAACCGGAAGCAGTTCCACTTCTGATCGAGTACGGCGCAGAAGTGAATGCCGCAAACCGGAAGGGTAAGACTCCGGCGTGGCGCCCTCCTAACGCGGGCGGCGGTTCGCACGGCGCCGGCATCACTCGTGGCGGCTGGCCCGACCGTGGAATTCTGGAAGCCACACCCGGCGCGATGACGGCCCTTCTTTACGCTGCTCGCGATGGCCACGCCGACATTGCGCGGATGCTGGCCGGGGCCAAGGCCGATGTGAACCAGGCGGAAGCCAACGGAATTTCTCCGCTCTTGATGGCCATTACCAACGACCACGTGGACGTAGCCAAACTCCTGGTAGAGCGGGGCGCCGACGTGAATGCGGCCGACTGGTGGGGCCGCACGCCGCTATGGGCAGCAGTGGACATTCGCAACCGGGACTATAAGTACGGAGGGAATAACGACCAGGGAATTGACCGCGCTTCCTGGCTGGAATTCATCCAGATGCTGCTGGCTCGCGACGCCAATACCAACGCGCGGACCAAAGAATATCCGCCTATTCGCCGATGGATCATGCCGATCTCGGATATTTCGTGGGTGGATTTCACCGGGCAGACGCCGTTCCTGCGTGCGTCTCTGGCGGGCGATTTGACGGTGATGCACCTGCTGCTCGATAAAGGCGCCGATCCGAATATCGCGACCTTCGGTGGCACCACCGCGCTGATGGCGGCGGCGGGAGTCAACTGGTCGGTGGGGCAGACCTTCACCGAGTCGAAGGAATCGCTGATCGACGCGGTGAAACTCTGCGTCGAAAAGGGCGCCGACGTGAACGCCAGCAATTCGATGGGTATCACGGCGCTGATCGGCGCTGTCAATCGAGGGTCAAACGACATCCTCGAATACCTGGTTAAGAAGGGCGCGAAGCTGGATGTGAAGGACAACGAGGGCCGCACGCCTATGGTTTGGGCGAAGGGTGTGTTTCTCGCCACCATACCGCCTGAAGAGAAGCCCAGCACCATGGCGCTGCTTCAGAAACTGATGGGCGGCCAGGCGCAATGATGACACCTGCGGCCTGTGGCGAAGGCGCGATTAAGGGCAAAACGCCCATAAAACAGCACTTAAGTCTTTTGTTTCCGTGCAAAAAACGGGCAAGCCGCCCGTTTTTGCTGGTGGCCTGCTCGACCGTATTGCTAACATCCGGCTCTCTGACTGCTCAGCAAACGCCATCGCCGCAACGCGCCTTACTCGACCGCTACTGCGTCGGCTGTCACAACGAAAAAGCCAAGACCGCCGGTCTACAACTCGACAGATTAGACGTGACTCACCCGGGCGAGAACCCGGAAATCTGGGAAAAAGTAGTGCGCAAGGTGCGAGCGGGAATGATGCCACCGAGCGGCGCGCCTCGTCCGGAACGCGCGCAATTAGACGCGTTCGCAGCCAAGCTGGAGATGGAGCTCGATCACGCTGCGGCACTCCATCCGAATCCGGGAAACCCAGGGCTGCACCGGCTCAATCGAATCGAATACGCCAACGCCATCCGCGATCTGCTCGCCCTCGATATCGATGCCGCCACCTTGCTGCCCGCCGATGACTCGAGCGAAGGTTTCGACAACATTGCGGACGCGCTGGCTGTCTCCCCCGCCCTGGTGGAGCGATACGCGGCCGCGGCCGTGAAGATCAGCCGGCTGGCCGTAGGCGATCCGTTGATCACTCCCTCCACCGCCACCTATCGGGTACCCGCCGATCTCTCGCAGGGCGATCACCTGGAGGGTCTGCCGTTGGGCACGCGCGGCGGGATTCTGGTTCACCACAACTTTCCGCTGGATGCCGAATACAGCTTCAAGATCCGCGCCAAGGCCGCGAACATCGGCTTAGGCGCAACCTCGCTTCAGGGCGAGGAACTCGAAGTGACCTTAAACGGCGAGCGCATCAAGCTCGTGCCCGCGGCCGCTTCCCTGGACTTGAAGCTCACGGTGAAGGCGGGACCGACCACGATCGGCGTGGCCTTCGTAAGAAAGCCTCCCCCCGGCGCCGACGAAATCTGGCAAACGTTTGCCAACAACTCCGGCGTCACTAGCGTGGCGATTACCGGTCCCTTGAATGTGTCGGGCCCGGGCGACACGCCGAGCCGGCGCCACATCTTCGTGTGTAGCCCCGCCGCGGAAAGCGAGGCAGCACCCTGCGCCAAAAAAATTCTCACTGCCCTGGCGCGCCGCGCATACCGGCAACCGCCCGAGGGCGCGGATGTGGATACCTTGCTGAGCTTCTACCAGTCCGGCCGCAAGGATGGCAATTTTGAGAACGGCATCGAGCAGGCGCTGGCCAGGGTGCTGGTGGACCCGCGATTTGTGTTCCGCTTCGAACGGAATCCGGCAAGCGTAGCCGGATGGCGGCGCGTATCGTGTCAGCGATCTGGAGCTGGCTTCGCGGCTCTCGTTCTTCCTGTGGAGCAGCATCCCCGACGACGAGCTTCTGGACCTCGCCATAAAGGGCAAGCTGCACGATCGGGTCGTACTGGAGCAACAGACGCGGCGTATGCTGGCCGATCCCCGGTCCCAAGCGCTGGTGACCAACTTCGGCGGACAGTGGCTGTACTTGAGAGAGCTGAAGAGCGCGCGGCCAGAGGCGCGCGAGTTCAACGACAATCTCCGGCAGTCTTTCCGCCGCGAGACTGAGTTGTTTCTCGATAGCATCCTGCGCGAAGACCACAGCGTAACCGATCTGCTGAATGCGCATTACACGTTCGTGGATGAGACGCTAGCCCGGCACTATGGCATTCCGAACGTTCACGGAAGTCGCTTCCGGCGCGTCGCCGTCCCCGACGACGCGCGCCGCGGGTTGCTCGGCCAGGGGAGCTTTCTTCTGGTGACCTCGGTGGCCAACCGCACGTCGCCGGTGGCGCGCGGGAAGTGGATTCTGGAAAATCTGCTCGGAACCGCGCCCCCTTTGCCGCCGCCCAACGTTCCTCCGTTGAAAGAAAACGATAGCGGCGTACAACCCACGTCGCTGCGCCAGAAGATGGAAGAGCACCGCAATAACCCGGTGTGCGCGGCCTGCCACAAGATCATGGACCCTATCGGCTTCTCGCTGGAGAACTTCGATTTGATCGGGAAGTGGCGTGCAACCGAGGGGGAGAGCCCGATTGATGCTTCGGGGCAACTGGTAGACGGGACGAAATTGGACGGGCCCGCCAGCCTGAGACAGGCGCTGCTCTCGCGCTCCGATGTATTTGTGCAAACCATGACGGAAAAGCTTCTGACTTACGCGACGGGCCGGGCGCTGAAGTACTACGACATGCCAGTGGTTCGCGGAATCGCCCGGGACGCCGGCCGTAACAACAACCGGTTTTCGTCGCTGATCCTGGGAATTGTAAACAGCGAGCCGTTTCAAATGAGAGTTAAGCAGGCTGGAGGTAAAGTATGACGTTCCTCACCAAGAAACATCTTCCCCGTCGCACGTTTCTGCGCGGCATGGGCGTGGCCGTGTCACTGCCACTGCTGGATTCCATGCTGCCGGCGCAGACGCCTCTTCGCAAGACCGCGGCAGCGGCTAAGAGCCGGTTGAGCTGCATCTACGTTCCTCACGGCGCCACCATGTATAAGTGGACGCCTGCCGCCGAAGGCGCCGGTTTTGAATTCACCGAGACACTGGCGCCGCTCGACAAGTTTCGCGATCGCCTGTGTGTGGTTTCTAACCTTGCGCATCCCGCGGCCGGCGGAGCAGGTTCCGATGCCGGAGCGGATCACGCGCGGTCTGCCGCCGTGTTTCTGAGCGGTGTCCATCCGGAGAAAGACGTCATCCGCGTCGGCCCCACCATAGACCAGATCGCGGCCGAGCGCATCGGTCAGGACACTCCCCTGCCCTCTTTGGAACTCTCCATCGAAGAGGTGGCACTAAGCTGCGGTTCGGGCTATGCCTGCGCATACTCCAACACGATTTCCTGGAAGACGCCCACAACGCCGCTCCCCATGGAAAACAATCCACAGGTGGTTTTCGAAAAGCTGTTTGGGGACGGCAGCAACAATGCGGACCGGCGCGCGCGCAAGCAACAGAGTCGCAGCCTGCTCGATTCCGTGATGGATCAGGTGGCTACTTTGCAGCGCGATCTGCCCGCGGGCGATCGGGCGAAGCTTACGGAATACCTAGACGACGTGCGCGAAATCGAGCGGCGCATCCAGAAAGCCGAGCAGCAAGTACCCGCCGACCTGAAGCTACCCGAGGCTCCGGTGGGCGTGCCGGAGTCATTCGACGAGCATTTCAAGATCATGTTCGACCTGCAGGTGCTGGCCTTCCGCGCCGAGATTACGCGCGTCGCCACCATGATGTACGCCCGCGACACCAGCGGCGCGGTCTACCCGCAGAGCGGCGTCCGCGATGGTTTCCACGTTGCCTCGCATCACGCCAATAATCGGGCGAACATGGATAAGTTTGCGCTTATCAATAAGTATCACGTCGAGATGCTGGCTTACTTCCTGAACAAGTTGAAAGCAACACCGGATGGCGACGGCAACCTGCTGGACCATTCCCTGATCTTGTACGGAAGCAGCATGAGCAACGGGAATCAGCACGACCACGATCCATTGCCCATCGTTTTGGCGGGCGGCGCTTCCGGCCAATTAAAGGGCGGGCGTCACATGCAGTATGCGCCCCACACTCCTATGTCGAATCTGCTCTTGTCGATGCTGGACAAACTCGGCATTCAGGAAGAGCGGCACGGCGATAGCACGGGCAAGTTAGAGATTTGAAATTGACCGGAGACACTCTCGAGGAGGGGTTGCTGTGAACATAAAGTCAGTTTGCGTGATCGGTTTTCTGACGGCTACGGCTGCGGTAGCCGCTCCGCCGACTTTGACCGCGGTTACGTTCAATAAGGACGTGCTGCCGGTGCTGCAAAAGAACTGCCAGACTTGCCACCGGCCGGGCGAAGTTGCGCCCATGTCTCTGCTTACTTACCAGGATGCGCGGCCCTATGCCAAGGCGATGAAGACGGCGGTGCTGCAAAAGAAGATGCCGCCATGGTCCGCCGACCCTAAGTACGGCCATTTCTCCAATGAGCGGAAACTTACCGATCAGGAGATCAACACACTGGTGGCTTGGGCCGACAACGGCGCCGTGGAAGGCGATGCCAAGGACCGTCCGGCTCCTGTGCAGTTCAGTAGCGGCTGGCAGATCAAGCCCGACGTGATCGTCGAGATGCCCAAGGACCAGGACATCCCCGCAACCGGCATCATCGACAACTACTATGTCATCGTCAAAGGTAATTTCACGGAAGACACATGGCTGACTGCGGCGGAAGTTCGTCCCAGCAACCGCAGCGTGGTGCATCACATGCGTGTGTGGATCCGGCCGCCGGGAACCAACTGGCTGAGGGGCGCTGAGTACGGAGTGCCCGTACCTTTGGGTTTCCGTGGCACGCCCAACCCGGGCAGTCCGACGGTTGGTGGACCGGCCCCGAATGGCGCTGTGCAGGAGATCCTGGCGAAGTACAATCCCGGAGTGGAACCGCAGGTCTTCGATGAGGATCACTCGGCGAAGCTGATTCCGAAAGGTTCCGACATCGTGTTTGAGACGCACTACACCACGACTGGAACACCCGCCAAGGACCGGTCGCGCGTCGGCTTGGTGCTGGCCAAGTCGGTACCGGAACGCCGCTATGTCACCGCCTCCGGTACCGGCAATGCGAACTGGGTAATTCCCGCCGGTGACAGCAATTTTGAAGTACACGCGGAGAGTGTGCTGGACTTCGATGCTAAGTTGGCATCTTTTCAGCCTCACATGCACCTGCGCGGCAAGGACTACATGGTCACCGCGATTTACCCCTCAGGTGAGACCGAAGTATTGCTCAAGACGAAGTTCGACTTCAACTGGCAGAATTGGTACTTCCTGGCACAGCCGAAACTGTTGCCTAAGGGAACCAAGCTACAGGCGGTGTCGCACTTCGACAATTCGCCGAACAATCCGCTGAATCCGGATCCGTCGCAGAACGTCAGGTTCGGCGTGCAGAGCGACAACGAAATGAGTCTGTGTTATTACGGTTTAATCGTCGAACCTCAAGTGCAGGCCGATAAGGTGTTCCACTCCGAACAGTTTTTCCGATTCGACTGACTCCTGACACGGTGTTCGCGGCGGTGTTGAGCGCCGCCGCAACAATCCGTTCCACTTATGACATGAGTCATGTAGAATGTATGTGGCCGAGAGTGCCATAATTCATGCCTACAAAACTCACTAACGAAGTAATCACTGCTGCCATCCAGGGATTTCAAGCGCAGAAGGTCCAAATCGATTCTCGAATCGCGGAACTTCGCGCGCTGATGGACGGCCACGCAGAAACCGCCCCGACTGCGGAAGCACCGCCCCGGAAACGGCGGAAGATGAGCGCCGCTGCCCGGAAGAGGATCGCGGCAGCACAACGCAAGCGTTGGGCGGAAGCCAAGAAGCAACCTGAGTCACGTGCGCAGGCACCCGCGCCCAAGCGCAAACGGAAACTCAGTGCAGCCGGAAGGCAACGGATTATCGAGGCTACCAAGCGGCGTTGGGCCGCGGCCCGCGCGCAAAAGCCCGCGGCGAAATCCGCACGACGGAAATCCGCTGCCAAGGCCGAGAAGCAATCCGCACCGGCGGCATCGTAGATCTCACTTCGACAACAGGCTGGGAGTTACGAACACAACGTTCCACGGACGGATCTCCCAAGAAACGAATACACCCTGTATGGCGAACGGATCTTCGGTGATCATCTTCTCCACCTGTTGCGGAGTCTCTGCTTCGTAGACCAACAGGCCGCCGCCATCGTCGGCAAACGGCCCCGAGATCACGAGCTTCCCCTGCTCCTGGAGTCCAGTTAGGTACTGACGGTGAGCGGGACGAGCTTTGGCGATCGTGGATGCATCCGGAGTGTATTGAACGATGGCGGCGTATTTCATATCGAACCGATTATACGCACAAAAGCCGCTCCCTTTGGTCACGGCTCAGTAAGGCGGACTTACGTTACTGAGCCGTGACCGAAGGGAGCGGTCTTCCTCTATTGGCTCGGCGGCGCGGCGCTGCGCATCAGGTCATTGGTGAAGAAATACTTTCCGTCGCTCGGCACCATCATGACTTGTACCTTGTCGGATAGCTTGTCGGCGATGATCTTCTGTAACAGCAGCGGGTTCTCCTTCAGGACGCTGGCTTCCAGGCGCATCTTACCGGCGTCGGCTTTAGCCAGGACTTCCACACGATCGCCATCCGCCAGGTTTAGCAGCTTGCGGCGCTCCAGTTCGGCCTTGCTGTCGATCACCTTGGCCTGCGCCTTGGCCTCGGCCTCCAGGCGCGTCTGCTCGATCTGTTTCTGTTTGAGCGGAAGCGTATACTGCATCGCGTCCGATTGCGCCTTTGCCTGAAGCACGGTCACCTCCGCCTGCCCCTCGGCTTGCTTCACCTCGCGCGCTTTCTCAGCTTCGGCTTCGAGCTGGGCGGTTCGCACCAGTTTCTGTTTGACTTCGACTTCGACCGACAGGCGCTCGTTCTCCTGCTCTTTCAGCAGCACACCTTCCAGGCCCTTGGCGTATTCGGCGGGAAGCTCAATATCACGGACCATCACCTCTTTCACCACAATCGCGTCGGGCGCGAGTTTGCGCGTAATCGCGGCCGCGGCGTCGCGGCGAATCTCTTCGCGGCGCGAGGCGAACATGTCGCGGACCAGGTAACCGGGAGCAATTTCGCGGAACGAACTGGCCACCACGGGCGGCACCAGCTCGCTCTCCACCGGCTGCGGCAGATTGGCGTTGATGAAAGCCAGGCGTTGCGGATCGACGCGGTAGCGGACCGTCACGGCCAGCCCTACCGACAAGCCCTCCTTGGTCTGGACCTTGAGTGTCTCGGCCGGCTTCGCCGCCTACGAGAGCGGTTTGAAAGATCTGATCGCGGATGTCGTATAGGGTCACGCTCTGAACGAGCGGTACCACCAGGTGAAAACCGGGATACAGCGTCCCCGGCAGCGTTCCGGAAATCTGGCTGACGCGCACGCCGGCATTGCCAGCCGGAACCACTGCGATGCTGATGCCGGCCAGCAACGGGATGAGCGCCACGCCGGCGAGGCGGGCGGCGGGTTGCCACCGCAGCGTAGGTGCCGGGGCTGGCGATCGGACGATGCGGTAGAGGTCGTACAGCACCATGGCCGCGGCTGCCGCGATGAGAGCGAATCCGACAGCTTCGAACAGGTACTTCACGGTGAGCATTCTGGGTCTCCTTCTGGGAAGCGCTGGGGCATGTCGGATTCCATTCAATTAACGGGGCGTTTTGGAGAAAACGGAAGGTGTGGGCGTGTCTGGGCGGGGACGCCGTGGATGCGTCGACACGCGCGGGAGCGGCGATAAAACCGGACACAGGCCGGGAGGCCTGTGCTACCGGGCGCGGAAGCGGAAGGCGCCGGACGCGATCAGGGTGTTATAAGAGCCGAAGCGTTCTTCGCTCCATATGGCTTCGGGTTCGGGCGGTTCTTCTTCGAAAACGCGCAGGGTCTGATACGTTGTGGAGCGCTGGACCGGTATCCGGCCTGCTTCGCGGATCCAGGAACGGATTTCCGCCGGGCGAAGGAACTGGCCATGAGGCGCGCCAGCCGAAGTGGAAATGCTTTCGTTCATGAGCGTGCCGCCAAAATCGTTGGCTCCAGCCTGCAGGCACTCCTGCGCGAGTGCCGGCCCCTGCTTCACCCAGGTGGCTTGAATGTTGGTGATCCAGGGATCCAGCATGAGTCGCGAGACGGCATACATGCGCAGCACTTCCTCCCGCGTGACGCTGGCGCGCACCCCGGATACCAGCGACTTCCGGACCATGGGCGCTTCGGAGGCGATGAAGCTCAGCGGCACGAATTCCGTAAAGCCCCGGGTCTCTTTTTGAATACCGCGGATCAGATCGATATGCCGAGCCAGGTCCAGCGCCGTCTCCATGTGGCCGTACATGATGGTCACGGTGGTGGGGATGCCCAAGCCGTGAGCGCTGCGAATCACGTGCATCCAATCGCGCGTAGAAATGCGGCCGGGCGAAATCACATCGCGCAGCCGGTCGTCGAGAATCTCGGCCGAAGTGCCGGGTAGAGAACCGAGCCCTACGTCTTTCAGCCTCGCCAGGTACGCTTCCACCGTGCAGCCGGAGAGCGTGGCGCCGTACAGAATCTCCTCAGGCGAGAAGGCGTGCACGTGAATATCGGGCACCTCCCGCTTGATGGCGGCGCAGAGATCGATATAGAACGAGCCCGGAATCCTGGGAGGAAGGCCCGCCTGGATGCAGACTTCGGTAGCGCCTAATTCCTTGGCTTCGCGAACGCGCCTAAGGATTTCCTCCAGCGGCAGGAAGTAGCCCTCTTCGGCGCGGTGGCCGCGGCTGAAGGCGCAGAAGCCGCACCGCTTGACGCATACGTTAGTGAAATTGACGTTGCGGTTGATCACGTAGGCAACGCGGTCGCCCACGCGGCGGCGGCGCAGTTGGTCGGCGGCAGACAACAGGCGGTCGAAGTCGTCGCCTTCCGCGGCGAAGAGTGCCGCTCCGTCTTCCACCGAAAGCTCGCGCCCGCGGCGGCCCGGTCGAGAATCGCAGCGATGTCGCCCGTCATTGGCCCTCCTGCTCAGGCCGCACCAACCCGGTTTCATCTGTCCAGGCCAACGCCCGCTGGCGAAGGTGCTCCGGAGTCCAACCGGAATCGCGGATGTATTCCGGATAAGCCGCCAGCCTCTCCCGCAGCGTGAAGCCGGCAGCACCCGTCACGGTCCGCAGCGCCGCAATCTCCGGCCAGGCCATTTCCGGGTTGATGAAATCGCGCGTGACCGGCGAGATGCCGCCCCAGTCGTTGATGCCGGAACGCAGGTAGGACCCATACGCGTCGCTGGTGAGGTTAGGCGGGACTTGCAGATTAACCTGGCTGCCCAGGATGAGGCGGGCCACGGCTGCGGTGCGCGCGACATCCATCGCGGCGGGCTCCGGCCGGCCGGCAAATAGCGTGTCGGACTTGGCGCGGAAGTTCTGCACGATCACTTCTTGGATATGTCCGTACTTCTCGTGGCGTTCGCGAATCGCCAGCAGGGCGTCCACGCGCTCCTCAGGAGTCTCGCCAATGCCGATCAGGATTCCAGTGGTAAACGGAATGCGAAGTTCGCCCGCGGTGTCGAGCGACGCCAGCCGCATTTCAGGGACCTTGTCGGGACAGCGATAGTGCGCCTGGCCCGGCGCCAGCAGGCGGCGGCTGGTAGTTTCCAGCATCATCCCCAGGCTGACGTTCACCGGCTGCAACTCCTGCATCTCGTCGCGCGACAGAACGCCGGGATTGGCATGCGGCAGCAGGCCGGTCTCCTCAAATACCAGGCGGCACATGGCCTGCAAGTACCCGATGGTGGAAGCGAGCCCGCGCTGCTCCAGCCAGTCGCGATACTCCGGGTAGCGCAGCTCGGGTTTGTCTCCCAGGCTGAACAGCGCTTCCTTGCACCCAGCCTTCCGCCCGGCGCGTGCCACCGCCAGCACTTCTTCCGGCGTCATGGTGTGCGCCTGGCCATCACCGGGCACGCGCGCGAAGGTACAGTAGCCGCAGCGGTCGCGGCATAGATTCGTCAGCGGGATAAAAACCTTGCGCGAGTAGGTAATCACCGGGCCGGTGCGCGCATCGCGAATCCGGCTCGCCTCGGTGAGCAGATCCAGCAACTCGCCGCCGGTGGCGTGGATCAGCCGGCACGCCTCGGCCCGTGAAATGCCCGCTGCGGTGCGGCTGGAGTGCATCGCTCAGCCCATCGCGTGACTGCGGTCCGGCTCGATTTTGTAGATTACCCGCACTTCACCCGGCTGGCGGTACGGGTAGTCCTGACCGATGTATTTCTTCGACAGCTTGTTGATGTGATCGACCGCGCCGTTCTCGGTGATATCCACCACCTTGCCGCGAATCGAAAGGTGGCGATACGGGTTGTCCGGATCAAGGATGTCCAAACTCACGCGAGGATCGCGACGCATATTCTTGTCTTTGATGCGCCCCTTGGCGGAGTTGATTACGATATGACTGCCATCGTACTCAAACCAGACCGGCGCCACGTGCGGGCTGCCATCGGGCATCAGGGTGGCCAGTTGGGCGAACGCTTTCTTGTCAACTAAGTCGAGGTACTTCTCGGGAATGGCTGCCATGGTTTCTCCTGTTGGATTAAATTCGAGGGTACACCATACGCCGCGCGTTCGGTACGGGTTATTTTAGGATGAGTGCGGGTACAAACAACCATTGCGGTAGTAGGCGGTACCGGGGCGGAGGGCAGCGGCCTGGCGCTTCGTTTTGCGAAAGCGGGCGCACCAGTGCGGATCGGTTCGCGCAGCGTGGAAAAGGCCCTAGAAACCGCGCGGAGGATCGGCGAGGCGACTGGTTCGCCGGATGTGTCGGGCCACACAAATCCCGACGCGGCGAGTACGGCCGAAGTTGTGGTTCTCACAGTACCGCTGGCGGCCCAAGTTGAAATCCTGAAGTCGATTCGTGGCAGCTTCCGGCCCGGCGCCATCTTGGTGGATGCTACCGTACCGCTGGAGATCGCTATCGGTGGGCGCCTCTCGCGAACCTTGACTCTATGGGACGGATCGGCCGCGCAACAGGCAGCCCGGCTCGCGCCCCAGGGCATCCAGGTGGTGGCTGGGTTTCATTCCTTGAGCGCCGAGGCTTTGGGCAGGCTCGACGAGCCGGTGGAATGCGATACGCTGATCTGCGGCGATAGCGCGGAGGCCAAGGCGGTGGTGCGCGAGCTCGCAGCCATGATTCCGGGCGTGAAGGCCATCGACGCCGGGGCGTTGGACAATGCCCGCCTGCTGGAAAGTGCCGCCGCGCTGCTCATCTCTCTGAACTTGCGTTACAAAGTGAAACATTCGGGGATGCGGATCACTGGCCTGGAAGCGGAGGGTGGCCACCGATGAAGCGCCGGCCAGTGGTGGCGCTGGCGGGCGGCGTGGGGGCGGCGCGCTTTCTGGATGGCCTGGCCCGCGTTCTGCCGCCGGAGCGGCTTTTCATTATCGGCAACACCGCCGATGACGCCGAGATCCACGGCCTGCACATCTCTCCCGACCTCGACACGGTAACCTACACGCTGGCGGGCCTGGCAGATCCGCAGCGCGGCTGGGGCATCCGCGGCGACCGCTTCCATTGCCTGGAGGCCCTCGGCCGGCTCGGCGGGGAGACCTGGTTCCAACTGGGCGACCGCGACCTGGCGACGCATCTCTTTCGCACCGAACGCCTGCGGCAAGGGGCCACGCTGACGCAGGTAACAGCCGAGATTACCGCGGCCCTGGGCATGCGATCCACGCTCGTTCCGATGTCCGATGCGTGCGTCCGTACGCGGATTTGCACGGCCACCGGCGAGCTCGAATTCCAAACGTATTTTGTGAAGCGACGAGCGCGCGATCGGGTGGCTGGGGTTCGTTTTGATGGCGCAGAGGAAGCTACGCCGGCCGCCGGCATTCTGGAGGCAATCGCGGAGGCCGAGGCAATCATCGTCTGCCCGTCGAACCCGTTCATCAGCGTCGGGCCGATCCTGGCGGTTCCAGGAATACGCGAAGCTTTGAAAATGCGGCGAGAGAGGGTCGCAGCGATTTCACCCATCGTCGGCGGGCGTGCGCTGAAAGGTCCGGCAGCCGCCATGATGAAGAGCATGAAGATTCGCCCGGCCGCAGTGGAGGTGGCGAAGCTCTACGCCGATTTCGTAAGCCTGTTCGTGCTGGACGAAGTTGACAGCAAGCAGAGTGCTGCCGTGGAAGAGCTGGGAATGCATCCTTTGGTGACCGGCACCATCATGCACGGCCAGCGCGAGCGGAAAGCTCTGGCACGCGTGGTGGTCCGGGAGTTAGGAATCCAATCGTGACCTTCGCGCTTTTGCCCGTGAAGAGCCCCCATAATGCCAAGCAGCGGTTGAACGGATTTCTGGCGGCCGAGCATCGGGAGACGCTGGCACGGTTGATGTACCAGCAGACGATCGCGGCGCTGTGCCAAGCGGGCGGGATTGACCGCGTGGTGGTGGTGACCAGCGACATCGAGATTGCGGCACACGCCCGCAGCCTGGGCGCGCTCGTGTTTGAGGAGACCGAACAGTCGAGCCACAGCGCATCCGCGGATGCGGCCTGCCTGCGCGCCATTGAACTCGGGGCCACTACAGCGCTCCTGGTCCCCATCGATGTGCCCCTGGTTACGACCGCGGATTTCGAGCGGCTCGCCGCCACTGCGCGGCCTGGCCTGGTGATTGTGCCATCGGCGGATGGCACCGGTACGAACGCGCTGGCGCGCACGCCGCCCGATGTCATCCAGAGCCGCTTTGGGCCGGGCAGTTTCCGCGCGCATCTGGAGCAGGCCCGCGCGAAAGGCGTGGAGGCCAATGTCTTGCGCCTGCCAGGGCTCATGTTCGATATCGACACGCCCGAAGACGTGGCCGAACTGCTGCAGCGCGCGCCCCAGAGCCCGGTGGCCACATTCCTGCGATCCGCATGCGCATCGAAATAACTGCGCTGTCTACCCTCCCCGAGGTCCGCCCCGGCGATGACCTCGCTGCGTTGATTCGTAGGGCGGCGGCAGGGGAACAGCAATCGCTCGATCCGTCGGTGATTCTGGCGGTCGCGCAGAAAGTCGTCTCGAAGGCTGAAGGAGCCGTGGTGGATCTGCGGGAGATGCAACCATCCGCGCTGGCGCGCTCGTGGGCGGCCGAATGGGGCAAGGACCCGCGCCTCATCGAACTGATCCTTTCGCAATCGCGCCGCGTCGTCAAGATGGACCGCGGAGTGATCATCACCGAGACACGCCACGGACTGGTGTGCGCCAACGCGGGAGTAGATCAATCCAACACGGAGAGCGACGAGATCGCTACCGTGCTGCCGGAGGATCCCGACGCTTCGGCGCGGCGACTGCGGGCGGACCTGGGGTGCGGCGCCGTTCTGGTGACCGACACTTTCGGGCGGCCGTGGCGCGAGGGGTTGGTGGATGTGGCTATCGGGGTGGCGGGGCTGGAGCCGGTGGAGGATCTTCGAGGATCGGTGGACCGGCGCGGGCGGTCGCTGTCGGTCACGATCGTCGCGGTGGCGGATCAACTTGCCGCGGCGGCGGGCCTTCCGATGCGTAAGGCGGGCGGGAGTCCTGTGGTGTTCATCCGCGGATTCGAGTGGCGCGCCGGCGAGGGTTCGGCGCGTGGGTTGCTAAGGTCGGCGGGGATGGATCTGTTTCGGTAAACGGAAAAAACCGGACTCCGGCCGGGAGGCCTGTGCTACGAAGCGCTCAGCAGTGCCGGGGCTAGTTCGCGCCATTCCGGCAGGGGTAGCGCGCTCGGATCGGAGGTGAGCACTTGAATGCAAACGTGGTCGGCACCGGCTGCGTGATGCGCGAAGACCCGCTTACGGATTTCGTTCACGTCGCCCCAGGCCACGATGGCGTCGATTAAACGGTCGCTGCCGCCGTTCTGGAAATCGGCTTCGGTGAATCCCAGGCGAAGAAAGTTATTGGTGTAGTTAGGGAGGCCCAGATAGATTCCCAGGAACGCCCGGGCCGCCTGCCGCGCCTTAACGGGATTGGCCTCGAGGATCACAGCTTGTTCGGGGCACAGACAAGGTTTCGGGCCCAGGATGGCGCGGGCTTGCGCGGTGTGTTCCGGGTTGGTGTTGTACGGATGCGCACCATCGGTTCGTTCGGCCGCCAGTTGCAGCATCTTCGGCCCGAGCGCTGCCAGCATACGCACGGGCTTCTGTGACGGAGGGACCGATCGATACTGAGCGTGGTCCATGCCATCCAGATAGGCGCGCATAGTGGCGATGGGTTTCTCATATCGATGGCCGCGCACCTGCTCGACCAGCGGTATGTGGCTCACTCCCAGCCCCAGAACGAACCGGCCGGGGTAGGCTTCGCTCAGGGTGTTGAGTCCGGCGGCCATGGTCACGGGGTCGCGGGCATAGATGTTGGCAATCCCGGTGGCGATGGCTATTCGCCGCGTGCCGGCCAGCAGCAACCCCGCGTGGGTTAGCGCCTCCCGCCCTATAGCTTCGCCAAACCAGATGGCGCCGTAGCCGAGCGCTTCTAATTCCGCCGCGGCCTCCTGCGCTTTGGCGGCCGGCTGATCTTCGAACTGCCGGGTCCAGATGCCGATTCGTCCGAGCGGTATCGAGGTTTGTGCCATTTCATTCACCTGTGTTGATCAGAAACGTGGCTGTAGAATCGAAGAAACTGCGCAGAACCGCCGCTGCGTCCTGGGGGAGCATGGCTTCGTCGACGGCGTGGTTCATCAGTTCCAGCCAACGGTCGCGTGCGGCGTTGCCGATCGCGAAACGGACGTGCCGCATGCGCAAGCGGGGATGCCCGCGCTCCTGAATATACCGCGGAGGTCCGCCGAAACGGAAGATCAAAAAATCACGGAGACGCTGTTCGGCGCCGGACAGGTCTTCGTCACCATACATGGGGCCGAGAATATCGTCTTGAGGAATGCGGCGGTAGAAAGCAGCGACTAAGCGTTCAAAACCGGACTCGCCGATTAGGGAATAGATTTCCTGCTCATCCACAAAACGATGCTAGCGCAAGCAACCGTGGCGCAGGCACTCTGCCTGCCGGGTCGCGACTCTACTCGACCGTGTTTCAAGTGAAACAAACGCCGGCATGAGTGCCGGCGCGGCAGACTGAGATTCCGCGCTACGAGGGTCAATGCGCGTATACTGGCACAAGCTTGGGCTTATCGACTGCGCCTAACTGCGGGAGCAGGCTGAACACTTCGTCGCTCCAAGTCACCGCTTTCAGGTAGGCATCGCGAATTTCATCCGGTTCTACGCGCAGGCGGTGAGCCTTGTCGACCACCTGATTCCAATCGCCCTGCTCGTAGGCCTTCATCAATTGATAAATGTCGCCCACGGGGAAACAGGCGGGCTCTTTACCCAACAGTGTCAACTGCAGGTCCGAGGCCAGGTGGATCTCACGTAGGGCGTCCTGCAACGGAATACCGGTCATGGCATCCAGCAGGGAAAACATTCCCATCAGAAAGAGCTCTGATTTTCGTCCACCCACACCCGAGAGGCCCGCCACGGATTCACAGAACGCGGCCCGGACCAGGGCGCACATCACCAGGGCGTCCGGCTTATCCTGCGCCAGATGGATCAACAGAACAATGGATGTCCATTTCCGCAGCTCCTGCTCACCCAGTATTACCAAAGCGCGTTTGATGGAATCGATATGCGTGCGCTGTCCGAAAAGGGCCGAATTGGCGTAAAACAACAGCTTATAGGCCACCGATACTTCCTGCCGGATCAGGCGTTCCAGTTCGGCAAACTCCAGGTGGGGGCGATGTACGGCATTCAGGATGCGGAGGTAATTCAACTTATAGCCTGAAATCTGTTTCGTTTTCAGTACTACCGGCCGTGCAAAGAAATACCCCTGGAACAACTTGTAACCCATTTTGCGGGCGGCCTCGAACTCGGCCCGGGTTTCCAACTTCTCGGCGAGGCAGGTATGCCGTTTTCCATACTTCTGTATGATTTTCGCCTGTTCCGAAGGGGACGCCGCCAGGAAATCGACCTTGATGAAATCCACCAGGTCGAGCAGGGGTGCCATCTGATCGGCGCTCACAATGTCATCGGCCGCCAAGAGATATCCGCACTCCTTGAGTTTCCGGCAGGCCGCCAGCACCTCCGCATCGATAATGGTAGTCTCCAGAACCTCGACAACCACGTCATTCGGAGTAAGGATGTAGGCTGCCTCGCTCAGTAACAAGTCCCGATTGAAATTGATGAAAGCCCGTGTGCCGCGGACCACTTGAGCGATATCAAGGGAAAAGAGGCTATTGTTGATCACTTCCAGACTGGCGAGAGTGTGGTCCGTTCCGTTATATAGGTTAGCGGCGCCGGACCGGTGCAGTAGCTCGTAACCGTAGACACCGAGATCCAGATCCAAGATCGGCTGCCGCGCAACAAAAGCGTCCACACAACCTTCATCGGACGCGCGGCGCAAAATATTAGCACACCGGCGTGAGTGCCGGCGCGGCAGGCGTCTGCGCCACGAAGGGGCATGGTACTATGGGACTTACACCACACTTTTTCCCGAGGTAAATTCCATTTGGCGTTGGTAGAAGGTTGTAAGCATTCGCTGGAGCTCTCGATCCCTGTTGACGAGGTGGAAGCGGAGACCGGCCTGGCGGTCGCGAATGTGCAGAAGCGGGCCAAGTTGCCCGGTTTTCGTCCGGGAAAAGCGCCGGCCTCGCTCATCCGCCAACAGTTCTCCGGTGAGATTCGGCAGCAGGTGCTCGAAAACCTGATCCCCAAACATCTGCACAAGCAATTCGAAGCGGAAAACCTGAACGTGGTAGGCACACCCGACATCACGGACGTGCATTTCCATAAAGGCGAGCCGCTGCGCTTCAAGGCGGAGTTTGAGGTGGTTCCGCAGATCGAGCTGAAAGATTACCAGGGCATCGAAGTGCCGTACCAGGATCCCGAGGTGACCGACGACGATATCGCCAAGCGCCTGGCCGAAATCCGGGAGCAGAAGGCGCAATACGTCAACATCGATCCGCGGCCGCTGGCCGATGGCGATCACGCCGTGGTGGCGCTGGAAAGCGTGGGCGGCGTGGAAGGCGAACCGGTAAAGCAGGATGAGATGGTGCTCGAAATCGGCGGCGGCGACACCTTCGAAGCCTTCACCGAAAACCTGCGCGGGCTTTCCCCGGGAGACCAGAAGGAATTCGAGGTCACCTACCCGGACGACTACGGGTCGGCCCGCCTGGCCGGCAAAGCCATCCACTTCCATGCCACCGTGAAAGGGATTCGCCGCAAGGAACTGCCCGAGCTGAACGATGAGTTCGCGCAGGACCTGGGCGACTATCGCACAGTGGATGAACTGCGTGAGGCGGTGCGCAAGGCCCTGTTTTCCCAGCGGCAGCACGACGCCCAGCAGGAAGCCAAGAACAAGATCATCGAGAAGCTGGTGGATGAACACGAGTTCCCGGTGCCGGAAGCGTTCATCGACCGGCAGATCAAGAACCGTGTGGAGCAGACCCTGCGCGCCATGGCGCTGGATGGCGTGGACCCCCGCACCCTCAAGCTGGATTGGGAAAAAATGAAGGAATCGCAGCGCGACAAGGCGGTACGGGAAGTGAAGGCTTCGATGCTGCTCTCGCGGATCGCGGAGCGCGAATCGATCGTGCCGCTGCGGGACGAAGTCGATAAGGAAGTGGAGAAGATTGCCAGGCAGCAGCGCGAACCCCTGGCGGCGGTCCAGATGCGGTTTGAGAAGGATGGGACCATGGGGCGCATCGCTTCCCATATCCAGACCGAAAAAACATTGAACTATCTGTTTGAGCACGCTCGCAAGACCGCGTAATGCAACAGGTTAGGACCCTAGCAGTACGGGCAGGCCAGCCACCTAGCCGGGTGGAGAGATTGCCTTGGCACGCGCTTCAGGTGATAATGGAGACGAACTCAATGTGGTTCCCCACCCCGGCGCGTGTCTGGCTCGGTAAGCCAATGGTGGTACAGGAGAGGAATGCGTGAAGCGACCCGGATCTGATGATGCTTTGCGATGTTCGTTTTGTCATAAGAGTCAGGACGTAGTCGGCAAGCTCATCTCTTCTCCGAGCGACTACCCGCGGGCGTACATCTGCGATGAATGTATCGCGGTGTGCAACTCGATCCTCGAGGATGACAAGGCGGAGCCACCCGCCGGAGCCCCCAACAAGATTCCCAAACCGCTCGAGGTCAAGGAATTCCTGGATCAATATGTAATCGGGCAGGAGGCCACTAAGAAGAAGCTGGCCGTAGCGGTGTACAACCATTGCAAGCGTATTCATATGAATCGCCTGCGGAACACCGATGTCGAGTTGCAGAAGTCCAATATTCTTCTGATTGGCCCCACGGGCACAGGGAAGACCCTAATGGCCCAGACGCTGGCCCGGATTCTGGATGTGCCGTTCGCTATTGTGGACGCCACCACCCTGACCGAAGCCGGCTACGTCGGCGAAGACGTGGAGAACATCATCCTCAAGCTTTTGCAGGCGGCCGATGGCGACGTGCAGAAGTGCCAGCAGGGGATCATCTACATCGACGAGATCGACAAGATCTGCCGCAAAGACGAGAATCCTTCCATCACACGCGACGTCTCCGGCGAAGGTGTGCAGCAGGCGCTCTTGAAGATCCTGGAAGGCACCGTCGCTAACGTCCCGCCGCAGGGCGGACGCAAGCACCCGCATCAGGAATTTACACCGGTGGACACCACCAACATCCTGTTCATCTGCGGTGGCGCTTTCGTGGGGCTGGAGAAAGTGATCGCGCGGCGCACCGGGAAGAAGTCGATGGGGTTCCTCCAGGAGGAGGAGAAGACCGTCAAGGTTTCCGGGATCAGCGGACGACGCGATATCGACCTGCTATCGCAGGCGCAGCCCATTGACCTGATCAAGTTCGGTTTCATTCCGGAATTCATCGGCCGGCTGCCGGTAAACGCGGTGCTGGAAGACTTGGACCGCTCGGCGCTAATGCAGATCCTGACCAAGCCGAAAAATGCGATCATCAAACAGTACCAGAAGCTGTTTGAGTTCGAGAACGTCCGGCTGAAATTTAGTGACGACGCCCTGGAGGCGATCGCTGATCTGGCGATGGAGCGGCGGGTTGGCGCCCGCGGCTTGCGGATGATCCTGGAAGACCTGATGCTCGATTTGATGTACTATTTACCTTCGTACAAGAAGGTCCGGGAGTTCCAGGTAACCAAAGAGATGGTCTTGACCCAGAAGATCAGTCTTACAATATTGGAAAAGGCTGGCTAGCACCGGCCAGGGCCGGTCGATCCTCGACTTCCGGCCGCACCCGGGAATAGGGGCCGGTATTACATTCCTCCCGGCGGAGAACAATGCTGACTTCAAAGGAAAAATCCGATACACGACGTTTGCCGATGATGCCCATCCGCGACGTGGTCATCTTTCCGTACATGATGACTCCGTTTGTAGTGGGGCGGGAATCGAGCGTCCGGGCGCTGGAAGAAGCCATGTCCGGCGACAAGAAAATCTTCCTGGCCACCCAGCACGATGCTTCCATCGACGAACCCAAACCGGATGAAATTTACAGCGTCGGAACAATTGTCAACATCGTACAGAGCCTGAAGTTGCCCGATGGCAACATCAAGGTGCTGGTGGAGGGCGTTGAGCGCGCCAAGGTGGTATCGGTTTCGGACGAAGAAGGATTCTTCCGCGCCGTAGTCAGGACCGCCTCCTACAAGGTGGAGCCGGGGCCGCAACTGGATGTGCTGATCAGCCGCGTCACGGGGCTGTTCGAGCAGTACGTCAAGCTGAGCCAGAACCTGAATTACGAGACGATGATCGCGGCCATACGGGTGGACGATGCGGGCAAGCTCTCCGACACCGTGGGCGCGAATCTGCAGCTCACCATCGAAGAGAAGCAGGAGTTGCTCGAAATCTTCGATCCCATCGACCGCCTCACGCGCGTAGCCGAGATGCTCGACATCGAGATCGAAAAGCTCAATGTCGATCGCACCATCCAGGGCCGCGTGAAGCGCCAGATGGAGAAGGCGCAGAAAGAGTACTACCTCAACGAAAAGATCAAGGCCATTCAGAAGGAACTGGGCCGCGGCGAGAAGAGCGAGATCGATGAGCTGAAGAAGCGCATCGAGACCGCCGGCATGACCAAAGACGCTCTAGACAAGGCGATGGCGGAGCTGAAGCGGCTGGAGAATATGCCGCCCATGTCGGCCGAATCCACCGTCTCGCGCAACTACCTGGACTGGCTCCTGGCGGTGCCATGGAAGAAGCGCTCCAAGGAAATTCGCGACCTGCGATTTGCCGAAGGAGTGCTCGAATCCGACCACTACGGCCTCGAAAAGATCAAAGAGCGCATCCTGGAATTCCTGGCGGTGCGTAGGCTGGTAAAGGATCCCAAGGGATCGATTCTGTGTTTTGTCGGACCGCCGGGAGTGGGCAAAACGTCGCTCGGGATGTCGATCGCCAAAGCCACCGGCCGCAAGTTCGTTCGCATGTCGCTCGGCGGCGTGCGCGATGAGGCCGAGATTCGCGGCCACCGGCGCACCTACATCGGCGCGCTACCGGGGCAAGTCATCCAGATGATGAAGAAGGCAGGCACCAGAAACCCGGTCTTCATGCTGGATGAAGTGGACAAGATGTCCATGGATTTCCGCGGCGACCCTTCCGCCGCCCTGCTGGAAGTCCTGGACCCCGAGCAAAACTACATGTTCGTGGACCACTACCTGGACGTGGAGTATGACCTGAGCCAGGTGTTCTTCATCGCCACGGCCAACGTGCTCCACACCATTCCGCCCGCGCTGCAAGACCGCATGGAAGTGATCCGGCTCTCAGGCTACACGGAGCTGGAGAAGATGGAGATCGCCAAGCGCTTCCTGGTTCGCAAACAGATGGAGGCGACCGGTCTCACACCGGAGCAGATCGAAATCACCGAAAGCGGCATCGGCGGGTTGATCCAGTATTATTCCCGCGAAGCCGGCGTGCGCAACCTGGAGCGCGAAATCGGCAATGTGTGCCGCAAAGTGGCGCGGCAGGTGGTCAACAACCAGAGCAGCAAGGATAAGAAGACGCTCGGCAAGAATGTGATCACCGGCGACAAGCTGCCCGACATGCTGGGGCCCTGGAAGTTCCGCGATCTGGATGCCGACAAGAAGAACGAAGTCGGCGCTGCGGTGGGCTTGGCCTGGACCGAAGTCGGCGGACAGATTCTCACCGTGGAGTGCACGCTGATGGAAGGCAAAGGCAAGCTGACCATCACCGGCAAGCTGGGCGAAGTGATGCAGGAATCGGCTCAGGCCGCCATGAGTTACCTCCGTTCGCGAGCCCATACCCTGGGTCTGCCTCGGGATTTCTACCGCAATCTGGATGTACACCTGCACATTCCCGAAGGGGCCATTCCGAAAGATGGACCGTCGGCGGGAATCACGATTGCTACAACCATCGCCAGCGCGCTGACGAAAATTCCGGTGCGCGCCGATGTCGCCATGACCGGCGAGATCACGCTGCGCGGCAAGGTGCTGCCCATCGGCGGGCTGAAAGAGAAGTTGATGGCAGCGCACCGCCATGGCATTCTGGAAGCGATCGTTCCCAAAGAGAATGAGAAAGATCTTCCGGATATTCCGGATGCCATCAAGCAGACCATGCGGCTGAACTTTGTGGAGTCGATGGATCAGGTCTTGAAGGTCGCTTTGGAAAGCGAGATCGTAGCGCTGCCGCTGCCGGGCACAACGCCGGCCGTGGAGTTGCAGCCCGTGGAAGAGAACCGGCCTCATTAGGTAGCACAGGCATTCTTGCCTGTGTCCACGACCGTGGGAAGCGGGTTCTGAAAATTTGAAAGCCGAATTTGTAGTTAGCTCGGCCCAGCCGGAAAGGTTCCCCGCCGACCGGTTGCCGGAAATCGCTTTTTTGGGGAGAAGTAACGTAGGAAAATCCAGCCTGATTAACACCCTCGTCGGACAGAAAGGGCTGGCGTTCACCAGCAACACACCGGGTCGCACACAGACGGTCAATTTTTATCGTATCGATGGCACGTTCTATTTCGTCGATCTTCCTGGGTATGGTTACGCCCGGGTGCCGCATCAAATATCCCGGGAATGGAAGAAGCTGGTGGAGCACTATTTAGAAGAGAGGGAGCAGCTGAAGTCTTCCTGCTTGATTCTGGATACCCGCCGGGGATGGCTGGAAAAAGATCTGGACCTGAAACGGTGGCTCGAGTATCATGGCAGGCAATACCTGGTTATCGCAACCAAGACCGACAAACTGAATCGTTCTGAGTTAGAGCACGGCTTAGACGCCATCCGCCAGGAAGGCGTAACGCCGCTGCCGTTCTCGGCCTTAACGGGCCGGGGAGTGAGGGAAATTTGGCAAGCAATAGCGAAAACACTCCAACCGCGGTAAACACCCCGCCAGAAGAAAAGACGGCTGAAAAGCAGTCCGTCCCCGCCTCCGCCGAAGCGGAAAAGACCGAAAAACCGGAGAAGGCCAAAACCGCCGCACCCGCCGGGGAGCCGAAAGGAAGCGACGCAAAACCCGCCGATCCGGCCAGTGCCGATCCAGTCGCTGCGGCCGAAGCGCCCCAGTCACAACCAGCGCAAGGCCCTGGAGGACCCGGCCAGCGGCGCAAGTCACAGGCGCAGGGCGTGAAAAACGGTACACCCACGCTCGACCTGGTGGAACTGAAAGATATGAGCATCCAGAAGCTCAACCAGGTGGCCAAGGACATGGGCATCGCCGGAGCGGCCGGCCTGCGAAAACAAGAGCTGATCTTCAAAATTCTGCAGACGCAGGCGGAGAAGAGCGGCTTGATTTTCTCCGAGGGTGTGCTCGAGTGCCTGCCCGATGGCTTCGGCTTTCTGCGTGCGCCCGAGTACAACTACTTGCCCGGCCCCGACGACGTGTACGTTTCGCCTTCGCAGATCCGCCGCTTCGATCTGCGCACCGGCGACACGATCTCCGGACAGATCCGCCCGCCGAAGGAAGGTGAGCGCTACTTCGCACTCATCAAGGTGGACGCGATCAACTTCGAGCCGCCGGAAGAAGCCCGCAACAAGATTTTCTTCGATAACCTGACGCCGCTCTATCCCAACGAACGGCTAAAGCTGGAAACTACGCGCGAGAATTACTCGGGCCGCGTGATGGACCTGCTGACCCCGATCGGCAAGGGGCAACGCGGGCTGATCGTTTCTCCGCCGCGCACCGGCAAAACCATGCTGCTGCAAAGCATCGCCAACTCGATTACGGCCAATCATGCCGAAGTCACGCTGATCGTGCTGCTGATCGACGAGCGGCCCGAGGAAGTCACCGATATGCAGCGCAGCGTCCGCGGCGAGGTCATCAGTTCGACCTTCGACGAGCCCGCCACGCGCCACGTGCAGGTGGCCGAGATGGTGATCGAAAAGGCCAAGCGCTTGGTCGAGCACAAGCGCGACGTGGTGATCCTGCTCGATTCGATCACCCGCCTGGCGCGCGCCTACAACACCATTGTTCCGCCCTCGGGCAAAGTGCTCTCGGGCGGCGTCGACTCCAATGCACTGCAGCGCCCCAAGCGGTTCTTCGGCGCGGCGCGCAACATCGAGGAAGGTGGCTCGCTGACCATCATCGCAACCGCGCTGATCGACACCGGCAGCCGCATGGACGACGTGATCTTCGAAGAATTCAAAGGTACCGGCAACATGGAAATCCACCTGGAGCGCAAACTGGTGGACAAGCGCGTGTTTCCGGCCATTGACATCAATAAGAGCGGCACGCGCAAAGAAGAGCTGCTGCTGCCCAAGGAAGAGCTCAACCGGGTATTCATTCTGCGCCGGGTACTGAATCCGCTGTCGCCGGTGGAGACCATGGAACTGCTGCTCGACAAAGTGGGCAAGACGCGGACCAACGCCGAGTTCCTGGCGTCCATGAGCGGGTAGGGCGGCGGACCGTTAGGCGCCATCAATGCCGAAGTCAATGGGTCTGGGGCTCATGCTATTCGCCGGCCTCCTCTCGACAGCTGTCGTAGGCCAAGAGAAACGCAAACCTCTCGATCCAAAGAAGGCCCACACCAGTTATTCGTTTTCCGTCCGCGCTGGTGGAGAACCCTTTCGCTTTCAGGTTCAACTAGATAATGCCGTCAGAGTAACCGGCGTCTCGGTCTTCCGCGAGGGTGAGCCTACCCCATTTCAGACTCTTTCTTCGTGTGACAAGAATCTTAGTATGGAGTTGACTGAGTATGACGATGAACGGGAACTGCTCAATCACGCCGACCTGAACTTCGACGGGTTCGAGGACCTGGAGTTGCTGCAGGACTATGACGACCACAACGCGACATTGATGTATTGCATCTATGTATGGGATCAAAAGCAAGGACGCTTCCGTTATGAACCGGGGATTCCCAACATCAACCCGGTAGCCGATCCGGACAGCAAAACGATCAGGGTGCACCAGGATTGGCAGGGCGGGGCCTATAGTGATACCACGTACCACTGGAATGGCGCCAAATTTGAGGTGATTGAAGAAGCGAACGCACCGGCGGCTGAGCAGCGCTCGCCCACAAAGTTAAAGGGCCTCCGCAAGAACTAGTTCGGAGGCTACTCGCTTTGCGCCTCAGCCTGGGCCTTTTCAAGCAGCTCGATCACACCCAAACGCGCAGCCCACGGTTTTAGGTAAGCCACGTCGAGCGATACGTTGGCCGCAATCAGACCCACGATATCGTTCCACTGACGCTGGGAGACTTCACCGCCCTCGCGGTACCAGCGAAGTTTGGCAAGTAGAATGTCCTCGGTAGTCGCCACAGCGCAAGGGATCTGCTCACTTGTCAGTGACACGATGGTGGCGCGCTCCAGTTGCGCGAGGTGAAATTCTTCAGTGGCTGGAAAAATATCCACTTTGTACGCCAGGCGTTTCTGAATGACGTTGAACGATCTACCCGCCTGAATCGCATCACGGATCATTTCGGGATCGGCATACCAGTCCGACCCGAGAGCGGTAGCCAGGCTCTGAGCCTGCTCCGGCCGGATAGCTGCGATGAGATCGATATCAAGCGTGGAGCGCCAGACGCCTCGCGCTGAAGAGGCCACCGAACCGCCCACTGCATAACGGATTCCAACACGACGGAGCGCCGCGGTAATTTGGGCGAGCGTTTCGCTAAGCGGGTCCATAGACCCTGCGGCACACCTCGTCACCGAGTTTTTGACGCGCGGCTAGCAGGAAGATTTCGCGCTCGCTCGCACCTGGGTGGGCCCGGCGCAACGCATCTTCACCCGCCAGCCGAACCATTTCGGAAAGTTCCATTGCCCGCCGCAGCCGCTCCTCCGCTGGCAACTGCCGGATCAGTTCCATCAGCACCCGCCACGCTTCCGGGGATGTGTCCGCTGGCCTCATTGCTACATCATAGCGACAGGCGGCGCAGGCTCGTTGGGATCGCCCGCGTTCTGCAGCGGGATGCGCACCAGGAAGTATGCGATCAAGGCCAGGAACACCAGTCCCACCCAGTAAGATGGATCTTTGAAAATCACCGGCAACGGCCAATCCTGGAAGTTGAAGGTCGCGGTCACCAGCCCGGCCAGAGCCTCGCCGGCGATCAGGCCCGAAGCGATCAAAATGCCCACGTTCTCCACCCGCGCGCTCTGCGCTTCGTTGCACCGCGCGCGCTTGCGCATAGAGTCCGTCACCCAGCGAATTAAGCCGCCCACGAAAATCGCCGAAGTCGTGCCAAAGGGAAGATACATCCCGATGGCCACCAGCATCGGACTCTTTACTTTGAACATGATCATGGCGATGCCCATCAGGATGCCGGCGATCACCAGCGGCCAGGCCATGTCGCCGCCCACGATGCCTTGGGCCAGGGAGGCCATCAGACCCGCCTGCGGCGCCGACAGCGCACGGTCGCCGAAGCCGATTCCGCCTTTGTTGATGTTTGCCTGGTTGAGGATGATGAGTGGGAAATACGTCACCAGGCAAGCGCATATCACGGCGATCAACTCGACAATCTGGATCGAGCGGGGCGTGCCGCCCAGAATATAGCCAACCTTGAAATCCTGCAATAATTCGCCTGCCACAGCCGATGAGACGCACACCACCGCCGCCACGCCCAGTACCACGGCGACTCCACCCGGCCCGGAAACGCCCATCGAAACCATGAGGAGCGCCGCAATCACAAGCGTCGAAAGCGTCAGCCCGGAAATCGGATTATTAGACGAACCGATGACCCCCACAAGGTAGCCCGAGACTGTGGCGAAGAAGAATCCGACGATCAACATCACCAGCGCCGCCGCAATGCCGCCCGAAATCAGTCCGGACAAATACACGTACAGCACGCACATGCAGCACGAAGGTCACGCCGATCAGCGCGAACACGGTCTTGAAACTCATGTAGCGCTCGGTGCGGATGGCCGATTCCTGCACGCACGGCGCTGGGGCGCAGTTCCGCAAATGCCTTGGCCAGGCCCGCCATCAGATTCTTGCGCATGCGGAACAGAGTGTAACAAGTGCCCGTCATCATGCCGCCCACCGCTATCGGCCTCACGATGAACCGCCAAACGTTGTTGGCCAGGCCCAGCCAGCTTTCGTCCGTCGTAGAGCCGGCTGGAAGGTAGTTCTGCAATTGCGGGCCGAGGAAAAAGATCAGCAGCGGAATGAGCAAGCCCCAGGCGATCACGCTTCCCGAAAAATTCAACGCCGCCAATTCCGGCCCGATGATGTATCCGACCCCGACGTACGCCGGGCTAATGGTAGGCGCGGCGCAAGTGGATACGCCGCCTGCACCCAGCACCTGTGTCGATCCGAGAGGCCCGAGGCGCAGCGTGCTCTTGCCCAGTTGCCCTACCTTAAAGAAAAAATCGCGGTCGGGCGCGAAGAGGTTGAAAGCGCCCATCAGGAACGTGAAGGCGCCGAAGCCCATGTTGTAGAACAGGTACTTGGCTGCCTTGGCGCCGTGCTGTCCCGCCTTGTGAATTTCCGACGCGGCCACCGATTCGGGAAACGGCAGTTCGCGATCCTCCACCATCACCCGCCGGATCAGGGAGACGAACAAGACTCCCAGCACCGATCCCACCAGCATCAGCGAAGTCGCCTTGACATATGACGGATCTTTCGCCAGCACCCACATGCTCGCCCAGAATCCAATTCCTTTGGGGATCACCGGCGCATTCCACGCATGGGCCAGAAAGAACGCCGGCAACGTAAACACCGCACCCGCCGCCACGGATTCGCCGATCGAGCCCGCTGTCCGCGCGATGTTCTCTTCCAGAATGGAGCCCTTCCCAAGCCGCAGAACGGCCATACCAATCACCGCAGCGGGGTAAGTAGCGGCGATGGTCTGTCCGGCGCGCAGACCCAGATACGCGTTGGCGGCGCCCAGCACTACCGTCATTACAAGGCCCAGGAGCACGGCGCGCAGCGTGAACTCCCGCATCTTGACGTTTTCCGGCACGTATGGCCGGTGGGGGCTTGTGCTCCTGCGGAGGTGTCATTTTTCTCCCAGCAAATATTTTTGGACGAACTCGACGGTGGCGGCGTTTAAGAAATCGCGGTTCTTCTTCTTGGCGAATCCATGGCCCTCATCGTCGGCCAGCAGGTACCAGACCGGCACGTTGTTCTTCCGCAACGCTGCCGTCATCTGTTGGCCTTCGGTGTAGTTGACGCGCGGATCGTTCAGGCCGGCCACGATGAACATCGGCTTGGTGATCTTCGAGGCATGGTTCAACGGGGAGATGGTTTCGAAGAAATCGTGCATCTTGGGATCGCGCTCATCGCCGTATTCCACGCGGCGCAGGTCGCGCCGATAGGCTTCGGTATGTTCCAGGAACGTGCGGAAATTGCTAATGCCGACCTCTTCCACCGCGCAGCGGATCCGGTCGCTGTAGTGGGTCATGGAGGCGAGCGTCATGTACCCACCGTAACTGCCGCCGGTGACCATGACGCGGCTGGCGTCGAGGCCCGGTTGCGTCTTGATCCAGTCAAGTAGCGCGCCGATGTCCTTAACGGAGTCTTCGCGTTTGAGTCCGTTATCCAGATTGAGAAAGGTTTTGCCGTAACCGGACGAGCCGCGCACATTTGGAAAGATCAGGACAACACCCAGCTCGTTCAGATAGTAATTGCGAACGCCCACGTAAGTCGGCCGGAACTGGCTTTCGGGTCCGCCGTGAATCTCGATGATGACCGGCCGCGGTCCTGTGAAACGCGGTGCCACCGGATACAGAAACCCCGAGATCGAACGTTCGTCGAAGGACTTCCAGTGGATCAGTTGCGGCTCAGAAAAATGCGCAGCGTCCAAGCCGCCCGTCTCGCTGTAGGTCCAGCGATCGACCTGCCTGGTGTCGAGATTAATAGAGTAAGTGTCGCCGGGAGTTCGCGCCGAAGCCAGCGAGAAACCGATCTCATGCCCCACGGGGCGCCAGCGCAGTACCGTGATCACGCCCGCGGCAATAGCGGGAAGAGCCACCTCCCCGCGCGACTGGCTGTCGAGCACGTGCAATTTTCCATAGCCATCCTCATTGGCGATGTAAGCCACGAAACGGCCGTCAGGCGAGACCTCCACGGCGCTGATGTCCCACTGAATCTCCGGCCGCAGAGGAGTGGCCTTACGGGTAGCGAAATCCACATAGGCGAGCTGGTTGAAGTCGCGCTCCGCGTTAGAGATCAGATAGGCACCCTTCCCGTCGGCCGCAAACCTGGCGTCGAACCATCCACTGTCGGCCGACGCTGGCCCGAGCTTGGTCTTCTGCCCAGTGGCCGCCTCGAGCAGGTACAGTTCGCTCACCACCGCCGAGACCTCGCGCTCCACCAGCATCTGCGTGCCATCGCGGGACCAGTCGTCAATCGACCAGCCCGATTCGCCCACCTGGAGCAGCATGCGCGCGCTCTGCGGCTCGTGCGGATTCTCGATCCAGATATCGGAGTCGCGGCCATCGCGCCGCGTAGAGGTGTAGGCGATCTGCTTACCGTCGTGGGACCAGTGAACACTTTGATTGCGGGAGCGGCCATCCGTCAACAGCGTGATGCGGCCACTGTGTAGATCGAGCAGGTACAACTGGAAGAACTCGCCGCCGCCGGTGTCTTTGGTAAACACCAATTCGTCGCCATCGGCGGGATTGAAACTCCCGCCGGCTATGCGATCGGGAAAGAACGTAAGCTGCTGGCGGTCGCCGCCGGGCATAGCCACACGGTGCAGTTGGACGACATCGCCGAAGCGCGTGGAGATCAGAATTTCGCGGCGCGTGGGATGCCAGTCCACCAGCGGCGCGGAACGCGATTCGTTGTGCCGCGCCATCTCGCTGAAGACTGTGCTCGAAATGGCGGGTAGGCCGTCCGCTTTCAGATTACCGGGCACGGACAGGGTTGCATCGGCGGCAGAGAGGCCGCTGGCGCAAAACAATACCATGCATAGTTCAGACGCTCGCATTTGCGTCTGATTATAGCGAACCGTGGGACAGCTCCGTGCGCTGACAACACCACTTCAAATGGGCGGGCAGGTCAGGCGCGGCGCAGGATGCCAGTCTTTTTCCTGGGCATCTTGTCGATCTGGCCCTTGGAGATACCGAAATTGGTTTCGAGGATGGAAACCGGGTTGGCGCCCAGCCTCTGCGAAAGCGCAATCTCCTGGTACTCGCCGTTGTTAAAAAGGATCAGAATTTCCGTTGGCTCGTCGCCCAACTGCTCCACGTAATGTCCGTAGCCTTGTGGGACGAAGCCCACGTGACTGGGCCCAAATTCCTCGGTCCGCAGGCGTCCATGGGAACCGAAGATCGCCACGCGCGCACGTCCCTTCACGTGATATTGCCACTCGTCGTCATGCGGTGCCAGTGCATCTCGCGCAAAGCTCCGGGCTCCAGATCCATGCGCACAGCCGTGAGCGTGGTCTGAATCGGAAACTCCTTGGCGGTGACCATGTGCTCTGTGCCGCCGGGGAAATCTCGGGCTGGCGGTATTGGCGATCCAGTCGGAGCATCGAACGTGCCGAACTCCGAAAAATGTCCATTGTCGAAGACCAGCAGAAAATGACACGGGCCGGGCCCTAGGCATTGCAGGACGTGGCCATGCCCGCGCGGGAAGTACCACGTATCGCCCACGCTGAAATCCGAAACGTCAGCCTGGCCATTCGGTGAGATCACGGTGGCGCGGCAGCGGCCCTTCAGCATGTACGCCCATTCGGCAGCGAGCGTGTGCCAATGCAGCTCAGATATGGCGCCCGGTTCCAGACGCATGGAAACCCCCGCGATGCTCTGCGAGATGGGGAACTCGGGAGCCGTGGCTTCCTTCGCCGAACCACCCGGCCCTACCCAGTGCGTCTGCTTCTCCAGGTCGGCAGCGGCCACTCCTAGAGAGGCCAGCGAAGCGCCGAAAACGTTGCGGCGGCTGATTCCGGATTGGTCTTTACTGTATCCAGCAAGTCTATACCGGCTGGGGGGTTGGAAGCAGGGGCTATAACTCCGCTGCAAGCGGACGATAAGAAATACGGTGCCCAATGAAGCCCCGGTTCATTTTCGCGTTCGCCTTTCTAACCCTCGCGGCCATCCCTAGCTTGGGATCCGAGTCGGGAAAAGATGTGTCCCACATCTCGCCAGACCGGGCCCTGCGCGCACGCGTTCATACTGACGCCAACGGCGAATCGAGCGTGCGCATCGAGGACACGCGCACCGGCGCGATCCTGCTCATCCGCGATGACACTTCTTCAGATGGCGCCCACGGTCATGGCGTGGTGCACAGTGGCTGGACGCCAGATTCGCAATTCTTCGTGGCGGGCCTGGAATCCACCAGCGACCACCCATCCTGGGCGCGCCCCATTTGGGTCTACTCGCGTGCCACAAACCGCGTCGTGGAACTGTGGAAAATCGGCTTGAGTGTGGTCGCCAATTTCACGCTTCGGCCGCCCGACCTTCTGCAGACGCGCGTATTGGCTCCCCGCTCCAATGGACGCAGGGCGGGCCAGGCACTTTCGGTAGGCTTGCATAATCTCCTGAACCGGTAACGCCGGCGGTCCTTGCCGCCGGTCCGTTCGCAGCGCATGGCCCTGCGCCACAGGATATACTGGCATCCGTGCGACCCAGACCTGCGCGGAAAATAGTCCTGACGATACTCGGCTCGACGGCGCTTTGGGCACAGTCCGTTCGGCCGGAAGCCGGGCCGTTCGATGCTTCGCGGATCACCATGCAGCCGCCGCCTCCGCAGGGTACGGCGGTGCGTGCCGGCCGCCTGTTCGACCCCCGGTCGGGCGCGAATCTGAGCAACTACGTGATCCTGATTCAGGGCGACAAGATCGCCGAAGTCGGACCGGCTGCCAGCGTGAAAATTCCCGACGGCGTGCGCGTCATCGATCTCAGCGGGGCAACCGTGCTGCCGGGATTGATCGATCGCCACGTGCACTTGTTCCAGGAGCAGCAGCCCAACGACTCACGCGCGGCGCTCATCGGCTTGAACTACGCCCTGAAAGATATGTTGGCGGGCTTCACCACGCTGCAAGACATGGGCTCCGCCTTCACCTACGCCCCCGTGGAATTGCGCGACTCCATCAACAAGGGCCTCGTCCCCGGGCCGCGCCTGCAGGTTTCCGGGCCGCAGATCAACCCGCGCGGCGCCACTTACTATCCGGCTCCATCGGTCCCCACTCCGTTCGGCCAAGGCCCCGGCGCTCCCATTTGGCAGCTCATGAACGACCTCAATTCGCCCTGGCTGGCCCGTGCCGCCGTGCGTGAACATTCGCACTATGGCACCGACTGGATCAAAATCTACGAAACCGAAGATTACGAAGGCGGCGGATATCCGCAGCCTGCGGGCGCAGGCGCCTTCCGGCCCGATGGCAAAATGATCCTGGTTCCTTCTTTGACGCTCGAAGAAAACCAGGCGATCGTCGACGAAGCGCACCGCCGCGGTCTGAAGGTAGCGTGCCATGCATACGGCGGCGAAGGGCTGCGCAACTGTCTGGCATCGGGCGTCGACCTCCCCATGCATCTCACCGTCGGCGTCACAGGAGCCGAAGGGCTCGACGACGAGACCATACGCCTTCTCAAACAGCCCATGGCGGATGGCAAGGTGCGCGCCGTCAATCAGACGCTGTGGGATTTGATCGGCGAGCTGGAAACGCGCGACCTGAAGGCCAGCGGCGGCCGCATGACACGCTTCCGCCTCACCGAAATGAGTTTCAAGAGGCTGGTAGCGGCGGGAGTCACTGAGGTGTTCGGCAGCGGCGCGTACCTTGGTGGGCATGGCATGCAAGCCTTCCAATTTGCCTACTACGTGAAGTGGGGAATGAAGCCGGCCCAGGCCCTGCGCATGGCCACCAGCGACGCCGCCGAAACGTTGAATTACGATCTGGGCAAGTACGTCGGCATCGTGGAAAAAGGCAGATTCGCCGACCTGGTGGCGGTGGCCGGCGACCCGCTCGCCGACATCACCGAGATGGAGCGCGTGAAGTTCGTCATGAAGGGCGGCGTGGTGTTTCGAAACGAGCTCAAGTAGAGGAGGTCTCCTGTGGCACATCGATTGACTCGGCGCGGCTTATTGGCAACGGCCGGCGGGGCTTTGGGAGCCGCTGCGTTTTCCGCGGGGCGGGCCGCGGCGTCCGAACCCGACGGCGGCGTGATGACGAAGCTCAGCGACTACATGGGCGGGGCCGGCGCGCGAGCCCTGCCGCAGGAGGCGGCTGAAAAAACCAAACAGCACATCCTCGACACTTTCGCCGCTATGGTTTCCGGCTGCGACCTCCCACCGGCGCAAGTGGCCCTGAAATTCGCGCGTGCCCACGCCGGCGAGAAGGTGGCCACGGTGTTTGTGTCCGGCACGCTATGCGGAGCGATCGAGGCCGCCATGGTCAATGGCATGCTGGCCCATTCCGATGAGACCGACGACTCGCACGCGCCTTCGCAGTCGCATCCCGGATGCGCCGTGGTGCCCGCCGCTTTCGCCGCCGGTGAGCAGTTCGGTATCGACGGCACACGCTTCCTGCGCGCCGTAGCGCTGGGCTACGACATCGGCCCGCGGGTCGGCATGACGCTGGGCGGCCTGCCTTACCAGATGGCGACTCACCACAGCACGCACAGCATCTGCGGCACTTTCGGCGCAGCCGCCGCGGCCGGATGCGCAGCGGGCCTGACCGCCCAACAAATGCGCTGGCTGCTCGATTATGCCGCGCAGCAAGCCGCCGGAGTCGCCGCCTGGCAGCGCGACACCGATCACATCGAGAAATCCCTGGTCTTCGCCGGGATGCCGGCACGCGATGGAGTCAGCGCCGCGTTGCTGATCCAAATAGGCGGCACCGGCGTGGAGGATATCTTCTCCGGCGCCGACAATTTCCTGCTGACCTTCTCTCCCAAATCCGACCCGGCCGGGCTGATCGACCGGCTCGGCGAGCGCTACGAAATCACGCGCACCAACATCAAGAAGTGGACAGTGGGTTCGCCCGTTCAAGCGCCGCTCGACGCCCTGGAGGCCATGCGCAAGAAGCGGCCCTTCGAAGCGGCCGAAGTTCAGAAGGTGGTCGTGCGCGTTGCTACCAGCGAGGCCAAGACCGTTAACAACCGCGAGATGCCCGACATTTCGCTACAGCACCTGGTGGCTGTGATGCTGCTGGATAAGACGGTTTCGTTCCGCGCGGCCCATGACAAACCGCGTATGCAAGATGCGGCTGTGCTGCGCGAGCGCGCCAAAGTAGAGCTAGTGCCCGATGAGGAACTGGAGAAGCTGTACCCGCGCCGGGAGACCATCGTAGAAGTGACCCTCGTTGGTGGAATGAAGCTCACGGAGCGAGTAAGCGCCGTACGCGGCACCGCCGAGAACCCCATGACCCGCGACGAGGTAGTAGCCAAGTGTCGCGACCTGATGACGCCCGTCCTCGGCGCCGCCCGCTGCTCGCAACTGATCGAGCGCGTGCTGGATCTCGAAAACGTGAAAAGCGTCCGCGACTTCCGCCCGCTACTGCAAAGGGCCTGACCGGATGCTGGGCCCTTACCGATCCGGAACCGATTGCCGAGCCGCGACCGTGAGGGAGCGGAGGTTCTTCGCCACCCTGATCTTGTTGGCCGGGATCTGTTCCGGTCAGAGTCGCCCGCACTATGTCGAGATCAAACTCCCGCCCGCGGTGGCTTCCGAAAGCTTCTTCGTCCGCTACGTGCTGGCCGGAGAAGATTTCGGTGCCTGGGTTCAGCCGCTCATTGGCGTGTCCTCATATGTCATCAGCACTGTGCTTGACTGTCAGCCCGCCACCGGAATTCGTCTGCCATCCTCTGAGAAGTATCTCGCTGGCGGGCACACTAATCCGTTCCGACCGTCTTTACGGCCGGGAAGTTACCTTGCAAGCCAGGTACGTTGCTCGTTGGGCGCAGGCGTTCCTGGGGCTTGACGAGGCTATCGTCACAAACATCCCGGTCGGGGGTGTGGCCTATCTTTCGGCTAACGGTCCCTTCCGCTTAATCCTCCCGGACTTTCCGCAAGATCCGTTGGTTGGAGTGTCGGACCGCCCTGGAGAACTCCAGGTCTGGGCGAGAGAAGGAACCGGCGGGGCCATTTTTGCGCAAGCTACCCTTCGGAAATCGTTTTCGCGCCGTGTCCGGTAAGTCCTCATCGGAACTAGTGGGGCGGGGCCATGCCCTGCCCCGATCATGTCACTGACCGTAAGTTGACCGCGTGGACCGCCTCTTGACCGGTCCACATGTTAGACTTCTCGTTCGATGTATCCACTAACATGAGCCGCGCCGTTCTGGGCATCACCATCGCGTTGGTCATCGCCGTAATGTTGTGCCCCGTCACCGCCGGCGCGCACAACGTATCCAAGCGAGACGCCTCCTTCGTTCAGTCGAACAAAGGCGCCGCGATCGCCCCCTTCGTTTACCTGGGCGCCAAGCACATGGTGACCGGTTACGATCACCTGGCGTTCCTCGTGGGCGTCATTTTCTTCCTCTACAAGTTGAAAGACATCGTTCAGTACGTCAGCCTGTTCACTCTCGGGCACAGCATTACCCTGCTCGGCGGCGTGCTCGGCGGCATCCATGCTAACCCGTATATCATCGACGCCATCATCGGCCTGTCGGTGGTCTATAAGGCGTTTGACAACATGGATGGCTTCCAAAGCCTTTTCGGGTTTCAACCCAATACCAAAATCGCCGTTCTGATCTTCGGTTTGTTCCACGGCTTTGGCCTCGCAACGAAACTTCAGGAGCTGGACCTTGCCCGTAACGGATTGGTCACGAACATTGTCAGTTTCAATGTTGGCGTGGAAATCGGGCAAGTGCTGGCGCTGACTGCCGTGCTCATCGTCTTGACCGTCTGGCGAACGCGGAGCGGTTTCTTACGTTATGCCTTCGCAACCAATACGGCATTGATGGTGGTTGGCTTCGTTCTCGTCGGATACCAGCTCACCGGATATTGGGTCGGAGGTAAATCATGAGTAGAGAAACAACATTGGAAACAGTCAAAGCGCCCACGAAGGGGGCGATCGTGAGGGCAACCGTGATTGCATTGGCGGTTGCGCTACTGATTCTGTTTACCACCGTGCTACCGGCCGAATATGGTATAGACCCTCTGAAGACGGGCGCCGCGCTGGGGTTAACCGGGCTTTCAAAAGCCTCCGACACCAAAACCGCTGGGCGGGCAGTGCCGGCGCAGGTCGGCATCTATACTTCACAGCCCGGCACTTATAAAGTGGACTCCGAGGATCTGAGTTTGCGCCCGGACGAAGGAGTCGAGATTAAGTATCACATGCAAAAAGGCTCTGGCATGGTCTATGCGTGGAAGGCGACGGGCAAGGTGCAATTCGAATTCCACGGCGAGCCCGATCAGAAACCGAACAAGGACTATTTTGAGAGCTACGAACTGGACGACAAGGTCGGCCGGGATCACTCTTACGGTTCCTTCACCGCGCCCACTACCGGAATTCATGGCTGGTTCCTGGTGAATAAAGAAAAGAAGGAAGTGATGATCCACCTGACTACGGCCGGATTCTATGACTCCGCGAAAATGTATGCGGGTGATCCGCAGCCGATCGATCTCACGATCGAAGATCCGAAATAGCGGCGGAAGCCTCCGCTCCCCTTACGGTCGCGGCTCGGTAACGCCCTTTTCTTCGGCTCGCGCGCCGGCCAGCACGCCGCGGAGCGCATAGTTGCCCTCCTGGCACGCGTACTCGTAGATCGGGCCTTCCGTCTTGGTCATGGGGACCTGCGCGGTCCAGGGCTTCGTGAATGTCGTTGGATCGTCAACCGTGAATTCGTACAGCATCGCATCCCTGCCCACGGGCGTGAACCGCTCCACCAGGTGCAACTTCTGGCCCGACCCGCGGAAGGCAGCCTTGCCGTTGAAGTCGGCAGTGTCCACCACCAGCGTATTGCCCTCCCAGTGTCCGCGCGCGTCTCCCATCCACTGGCGGATGTTGCCTCCCAGATGCGGGCGTCCGTCCAAAGGAATGACGCGAACGTCGTGGATCATCTCGCTGAGTATCGTTACATAGCCGGGCGTTTGGACGATGTGGTAGTTGTTGTTGTACGCGCTGGGAAGCATGGGCGGTCCGGCCGTAGCCCACGAAAGGCAGCGCTCCGCCAAGGGGCGATCCTCCGGGCCATCGAAGGCGTGCAGCCGGGCGTGTTCCCGGGCCGCCTCCTGTCTCTTCTGCGCCTCCGGAGTCAACGGTGGAACCAGCCCATCCGGTGGATCGATGATGAGTGACGTTCGCCTGGTTCCTACCACTTTGTTTCCGCGATCGTACCAGAACTCGTTGTAGGCGCGGCCCAGGTCGGCATCGGCCGATCCGTCGCGCCGGTCGCGGTTGCTCTGCACCAGCAAGTTCTTTTCGTACTCGGCGGCTTCCTTCTCGGTCAACGTCGGTTTTCCCGCAAGGTCGGCGGGCCGCTCCAGGGGCGTCAGTGTGGCGCTGGTCCAGATCCCTTCGATGTCGGGTTGCCCGTCCGGCGTACGCGGCGGAGCCCAGGTCTTTCCAGCGGGTTTTGCGGTCTGGCCCGTAGCGAATGCGGCCGCCAGCAACAGGATCGGCACAGCACGCACCGCGGTATGGAATCGATGCCTCATTGTTTTCGATGCTATTATTCGGACCCACTCGATGTCAATCCGCCCGCGCGACACCCGCCCGCGCGCACCGGCCCCCAGTCCTGATATGTTGGATTCATCTCAATTCACAAGGCTCCTATTCGCGACGACTCCTTCGAGCCGCGCTGGCCGGCAGCAGTTGGCATTCTCGCCGTCGTCGGCATGCGCTTTTTCCTGCCCGAGGCGCTGAGCGTCGGGCCCGATTGGGCCATGGCCCCTCTGGCGGTCGCGTTGCTCGTGCCCACTACCTTAATGCACTACCGGCACCAACACCGTGCCAACCAGATTCTCGGCTACATTCTGCTGACCCTCGTCACGGCCGACATGATCGCTTCTCTGAGTCTGCTGATTGCCAGACTGTCGACGCATCAGGAATCGCCCCGCCAATTGCTCCTGTCCGCTGCGGGACTTTGGAGCAGCAATGTCCTGGTATTTGCTTCCTGGTATTGGCGCCTCGACGCCGGCGGCCCGAATGTCCGGGACCACCTGGAGCACCATGAGACCGGCGCCTTCCTGTTCCCGCAGATGCAAATGCGCATGCGCGGCTGGAAGCCCGGCTTTGTCGACTACCTGTTCCTGGCCTTCAACACCAGCACCGCGTTTTCGCCCACTGACGTGCCGGTACTGTCGCGCTGGGCGAAGGTGATGATGATGGTACAGTCTTCCATCTCGCTGGGCACGGTCGTGATCCTGGCCGGGCGGGCGGTTAACATTTTGTGACACGACCGCTCGTTACGGAGCCGTGACCAGAGGGAGCCGTCGCCGCTGTATACTGTCAATCAACGTATGCGGAAACCATCTGTTCGCGCCGCCATGCTCTGTGCTGCAATTCTCCTGGCGGCGGCTCCCGTCCTGGCCCATCACTCCTTCGGCGCCGAATACGATGCCAACAAACCCGTCACCATCAGCGGTGTCGTCACCAAAGTCGAATGGACCAATCCCCACAGTCACTTCTACATGGACGTGACGGATAGCAAAGGCACTGTCGCCAACTGGAAGTTCGAAGGGTATCCGCCCGGCGTGCTCTCGCGTACCGGTTGGAAAAGAGACGCCACGTTGAAGCCGGGCGACCGGGTTACGGTGTTCGGATGGCTCGCCCGCGACGGTACCAATTGGGCTCATGGCCGGCAGGTCACTTTTGCGGACGGCAAGAAACTGTTCTACGGACCTCCCGCCGGCACGGGCGAGGGCGGCAACAAGCCGGCTGTCGATCCGCAGTGAGGGAGTCATGAAACCACGCATCCTGACTATGTTGTTTGGCATCCTGGCCGCGGTTCTGCTGACCCAACAGCTCCCGGCCCAAAACGCCAAGACTTCGAAATCCGCCGTCCCCCGCGCTGCTGACGGAAAGCCGGATCTTAGCGGAGTCTGGCAGCCCGCGAGCACCATCCGCGGATCCTGGGAAGAAGCCAATACCGGGACGGGACTCGGAGGAACGGGGACGGACCCCAAAGCTCCGGTGGCGCCCTCCTCTGCCGACCGCCACGGTGAGGGCGCGCCTTATCAACCCTGGGCCGCCAAGAAGGTGCTGGAGTCCTTTAACAAGCGCGGCATCGACGATCCCACCGCCCGGTGCCTCCCCGCGGGAATTCCGCGCCTTCATTCGTTCGGCCTGTTCCCGGTCCAGATTGTGCAGACGCCGCGCCAGGTGATCATCCTGTACGAGTACATGAACGTCTTTCGTGTGATTCCCTTGAATGCGAAACATCCGGAAGATGCGGAGCCCACCTACCTCGGCGACTCCGTGGGTCACTGGGAAGGCGACACCCTGGTGGTGGACATTACTAACTTCAATGACAAGACGTGGTTGTTGGGAGCGGGCACTTTCCACACCGATGCGCTGCACATCACGGAGCGATTCACGCGTGTCGACAAGGATCAGATCAACTACGACGTCGTTATGGAAGACCCCAACGTGCTGACCAAGCCCTGGCCTTATCACTCGACCATGATGCTGCGCGAAGGCACGCGCCTGCACGAGTCCGTTTGCGCGGAGAACAACCTCGATCCGGATCGCTACGAACAGCTTTTGAAACAAGGTGTGAAGATCGAGCGGCAGTAAGGCAGCGAGCGAGTAATAGGTGTCACGGATTGCCATGAAACGCCGCCTGGAGCGGTGGGACCACGTCGATTACCCGGAAGATCGTCTTGGTGAATGCTTTTCCAAGAACACTCGTGGAATGGAGGCGTTCCATCTGCTTGAGGGATGCGCGAACTGCGGAACCCGTATTTCGACCATCTCCCGTTCGTAAGTGGCGAGAGCCTGGATTAGATCTTGCTCTCCGCGATCGACTGAACCAGGGGCTTTCCGCAGTGCGGCTGCATCTCGCAACGCGGTGTTGGCGCCTAATCCGCGAAACGGCGTCATATTGTGAAGAGCGTCGCCCAGAAGTGTTACGTTGCCAGTCCGCCACGGAGGAATCGGAACAGAGGTTTTCACCGGAAAGGCGGTGACCGTAGAGACCTCAGCACTACACACCAGCCGCTGAAGAGCAGGATGCCAATCGTCAATCAGCGCCGCCACGGCGGTTTTCAAATCCTCGCCATCTGATTCCTCGATGTTCGCCAATGCAAATGTCTCGCGGTGCGCCGGAAAGCCCCACATCACGTACTCATCGGAATCATAGTGGAGAGGATCGGGGACCGAGTCCTTCGTACCCGCGCCGGAAGTATGCTTTTTCTCGCGGGACTCGACTGCGCTTGCGAACATGAAACACCCTATTGGACCAAGAATCAAGGTAGGGCCGCGGAAGATCGCTTGAGGCGTTGCCTCGCGCACAGCCTCGTCCAAGCCGATCTTTCCGGTGACGGCCACGATGCCGGTCTCGACTCGCTGTGCGTGCGGCAGGAGTTGCGCGCGGACGCGAGAGCTGGCACCGTCCGCACCGATTAGCACATCTCCTGTCGCCGTCGAACCGTCCTCGAAACAGGCTGTGATGGAGCCGTCGGGCGCATTCTCAAAGTGATGAACTTCTTGCCGAAATGGTTGATGGGATCCAACCCCTCCGGCAGGATACTGCGCAACGCGATCCGGCCAATTGGCAGTTCGTGGTCGACGCCGTTGCCTGTGTTTCGCGCAAGCGTGATGGCGAGGAGGCGGTTCAATCGATGATCGAGAAACGTGACAGCATGGCTTGGATTGGCCGAGCGTTCAACAAGTTTTTCGAAGAGCGCCGCCGGTAGACAGGATTTGAGCGCTTTGCTACCCGCTGCGTTGATACTCAATCGATATCCTTGAAGACGATCCGTCGGCGAATGATCGCGCTCGAAGACCTCAACCGCAATGTTGTCTGACCGTAGTCCTTGTGCCAAACACAGCCCGCCGGTGCCTGCTCCAATGACTATTACCTTTAGTGGTTTCTTAGGCATGTCACAATCTCCTTGATATCCCAAATCAGCCGCAAGCTACATGCCAACCGAGTGTGCCCCTAGGCACAGATTGACCGTCTAAGCAGCAGCGATTGTTTTGGCAATTCCTTCGGCGATGCGGCCCAGCGTTCGATCGCGCCCCGTGGCGCCGACTCGGGCACACTGGTGCCAAAGTTGCTCTCCGTCGATCACGAAGCCGGTCGTCGGGCGGCCTGTGGCTGATCGAAGAGCGCAAAACTAGAGCTCGACGAGCCGATTGACCGCTTGGTTCCGGAGTTTGCGAATGCCCGCCCTACTGAGGGCGCGACTGCCTACTTCTTCACCTCCACCGGCGGTGTCCCATATGTATGGAACGACTCGATGGTCTTCAACCCCCAGGCTTGTCCCTTCTTGCGCTCCGTTTCCGTCCAGCGGATGGGCTTCCAATCGGGCGCCAGGATCAAGCGCGCGCCGGCGTTCGCCACTTCCACGCGATTGCCGCCCGGCTCGTACACATATAGGAAGAACGTCTGCTGAATGGCGTGCTTGTGCGGGCCAGTTTCGATGTACACACCGTTTTCCAGGAAAACATCCGCCGCCAGCAGCACCTCTTCTCGGCTGTTCACCGCGTATGTCAGGTGATGCAGACGGCCCTTCGTGCCGGTGTGGTCCTTGCTGTACGCGAAGTCGTAGCTCTTATTCGTGCAGGTCATCCACATGGCGGCTTCCACGCCGCTATCCAACACGATCTGCTCGGTGAGCCGGAAGCCCAGGTATTTCTCAAAAAACTCGCGGTTAGCCTCGATGTCCACCGCTAGGCCGTTCCAGTGATCGAGCCGCCGCACGTTGACGCCGCGCGCTGGAAATTTCTGCGCCTGGTTCTTCAGTGCCGGACGCAACTCGGGCGGCGCTTCGTACCACTGCGTCTCGTAGTACAGCTCGATCTTGTGGCCGTCCGGATCGCAGCAGACGAAGGCCGGGCCGTGCGCCAGGTCGCCTTTCGTCCAGCCCACTTCATAGCCCGAACCCTTGAGAGCCGCCACGCGCCGATCGAGCGCCTGCGGGCTCCGCGCGCGATAGGCCACGTGTCCCAGGCCCGGCAATTTCGAAGCAGTCAGCTTTAGCGAATGACGCTCGTAGTCGTCATACGCGTGCAGGTAGACGGAGTCGCCTTCGCGCCCCGACTCGGTCATCCCCAGGATGTCGACAAAGAACCGGAGGCTCTCGTCCGGCTTGGGAGTGAGAAGTTCCAGGTGGCCGAGATGGGCCATGTCCATGATGGGTTCGCTAGGCATAGCGAAATTCTAACCCAGAGGACTGTAGTTTTGTCCATCAGATGCCGACGGCGCGCATGTGCTGTTCCGGATAGCGTGTGCCCGCGGCGATTCCCAGAGGCGCTATTTCCTCCAGGCGCTGCAGGTCCGCGGACGAGAGCGCGACGTCCAGCGCGCGGATATTTTCATCCAGGTACTTGCGCCGCTTCGTCCCCGGAATCGGCACGAGGTCTTCACCCTTTGCCAACACCCAAGCGAGCGCCAATTGGGCAGGCGTGCAATTTTTCTGCGCGGCAATTTGGCGGATGCCCTCGACGATCCGCATGTTCTTTTGCATGTTCTCATCCTGAAACCGCGGAGAGAATTTGCGGAAGTCGTTGGGGCCGATATCCTGCGCTGTTTGAAACCGCCCCGTCAGAAAGCCGCGCCCCAGCGGACTGTAAGGCACGAAACCGATTCCCAATTCGCGGCATGCCGGCAGAATGGCTTCTTCCGGTTCGCGTGTCCAAAGCGAGTATTCGCTCTGCAATGCCGCAATCGGATGCGTGGCTTGCGCCCGGCGGATGGTCTGCTCACCAGCTTCCGAAAGCCCCAGGTACCGCACTTTCCCCTGCTCCACCAGCCGCGCCATCGCCCCTACGGTCTCTTCGATGGGAACCTTGGGATCGACGCGATGTTGATAGTAGAGATCGATGGTGGAGATCCCCAGCCGCCGTAGACTTCGCTCGCACGCCTGCTGCACATATTCCGGCTGCCCGTTCACCCCGATAAACGACCCGTCGGCCGCCCGGACATTGGCGAATTTGGTGGCCAGGATTACCTCGTGCCGCCGGTCTGCGATGGCGCGGCCCACCAGTTCTTCGTTCTTGCCCAAGCCATACACGTCGGCTGTATCAAGGAAAGTGATGCCCCGATCGATGGCGTGATGTATGGTGGCGATGGACTCCTGCTCATCCGTCTCGCCGTAAAACTCGGACATTCCCATGCAGCCGAGACCCTCGGCCGAAACGATCAACGAACTTTTTCCCAAGCGACGATACTGCATCGGGTTGCTCCTCCAGCCAACACTACCACGACGCTCGTGGGGCCAGCCTTTGAGGCTACCGCCGCGCTTCCGCGCGGCGCGCCGGCTGAAAGCCGGCGGCAGGCCGGAAGGCCTGCCCCACTTGCAGCCATCAGCCTTCAGCCAAGACCGGCGCCAGGGTTAGCTGAATGCTGACTGCTGAATGCTGAAAGCTTGGTTGGCAGCCGGCGTGCAAAACGCTACCCGTGCTTCCCGGCAGTTGTTCGAAATCACGGTTCAGGTACATGGGTTTGCAGCCGTCAGCGCAGGGGCCGCTGGCGTGCTCTGGACTCACGGGTGTGGCGGGGTAGCATCACACCTGTCTGGGAACACCTTGATAAGCCCTTGCTATAATTGAGAATCACCAAACGTTCTCGCGTCCTTAGACAGATTGCGCATGAAGTGTATCCCAATTCTATTTTTGAGCATGTCGGCTCTGTTGGCCGACGACTTTACCAACGGACAAGCTGCCAGAGCAGTCATCGGGCAGCAGACGTTTACCGCCCAGAGTGACCAGCCAAGCGCCACCGTATTAGGCGGCATCAGCGGCCTGGCATACGACGCCGCCACCGACACGCTGATCGTGGCGGATTCGAACCGCGTCTTTTCCACTCCCATCGATAATCGCGTGCTGCTGTTCAAGAATATTTCCAGCATGCTGCCCGCGCCCACCGCGGACTTGCCGTACCTCATCAAGTGCCCGGTCTGCGTAGGCCAGGCCTCTCTGGTGCTGGGCCAGCCCGATTTTGTGACCACCACCGATCAGACCCCGGTCATTTCCCAGAGCAATCTGCGCACGCCCACGGCCGTGGCTTCCGACGGCGTGCATCTGGTGGTGGCCGACACCGATCACAACCGCGTTCTCATATGGAACAGTATGCCGTCCACCAATAATCAGCCGGCGGACGTGGTGGTGGGACAGCCCAATTTTACGACCGGCAGCGTGCCCGGAAATACTCCGAATGCCAAGTCGATGCGTGGACCACAGGGGGTCTGGATTCAAAACGGCAAGCTGTACGTAGCGGATACGCAGAATAATCGCATCCTGATCTTCAACCAGATTCCCACCACCAACGGCGCAGCCGCCGATCTGGCACTGGGGCAGCCGAGCTTGACCAGTTTTGTCGAGCCGGACCTGACGCAGCAAAAGACCGGTGCGCTCGCCACCAACCTGCTCAATCCGGTTTCCGTCACGTCGGATGGAACGCGCCTGTACGTCACTGACCTGGGAAACAACCGCGTGCTGATCTGGAACACGATTCCCAGCACCAACGGCGCGCCGGCGGATGTGGTGATCGGCCAGCCCGATATGGTCAGCTCACCGCCGAACAACGCTTTTACTGTTTCGACTAACTCCTCCAACGTCACGGTTGAGACCCCGGTGCTCTGTACCGTTTCCAACGGCACGGACGCCAACGGCAACCCGACCTATCCCACCCAGTGCAACTCCACGCTCAATTTCCCGCGGTTCGCTCTCTCCGACGGGCACCGCCTTTTCGTCGCCGACGGTGGCAACGACCGCCTGATGGTGTTCGAGAATATTCCCACGCAGAATGCCCAGGCGGCCGACATCATCATCGGCCAGTTGGGAGGCGACATCAACCAGGCTAGCGACGCCGCCGATTCCATGCGCAATCCTTTGTCGCTGGCGTGGGACGGCACCAATCTCTACCTGAGTGACGCATACAACCGCCGGATTAACGTGTACTCGATCGGCGCCAACACCATTCCGTATACGGGCGTCCGCAACGCGGCCAGTCTGGCGATTTTCGCCGTAGGCTCGGTGGCGATCACTGTGAACGCCGGCTCCTCGATTACAGCGGGAAACTCAATCACCGTGGTGATCGGCAATACTGCTACCAATGCCGCCACCTGCACGGCGCCCACGGCCACCGCCACCGGTACTACTTCAACCAACTGCGGTCCGGCCTACACCTATAACGTCCAAAGCGGCGACACGCTGGACAGCATTGTAAACGGGCTGGTGACCCAGATCAACGCCGGCAGCGGCGATCCCAACGCCACCGCAACGGCCGACCTCCCGCTCGAGGCAATCATACTGACAGCCAAGCAAGAAGGCACCGACGGCAACAACGTCACTATAACCTCCACGGTTTCGACCAATGCCACGATTCTGGGCACCGCCAGCGGAGCCAATCTGACCGGCGGCGCCGACGCGGCACAGATCGGGCCGGGAACCATCGTGTCCATCCAGGGCACCAATCTCTCATTCAGCGCGGCCACGGCGGATATGGCCCAGGTTCCGCTCCCCTCCAAGTTGGGCGGCACGGAGGTTTTCTTCAACGGCATCGCATCGCCGCTGTTCATGGTCTCGCCTGGCCAGATCACCGCGCAGCTCCCCTGGGAGTTGCAGGATACAACCAGCATTAACGCTTACGTCCGGTCGGTAGACTCCAGCGGAACCATCATGGTCACAACCCCGGTCGCGGTGAGTATCGTGACGCAAAATCCCGGCATCTTTACGCTGCCTTCAGCGCCTTCCGGTCAAAATTTGAAGCCCGGTATGTTGTTCCACTCATCCAGCCAGGCCAATGGCGTGGTGTTGGTGGACGGCAGCATCACAGCCAACGACGTAGCCACGATCAAGATCGAGGACCGGGCGTACAACTACACCATCCAGAGCACCGACACTCTCGACACCGTTCGGGTGGCCCTGGCCTCTCTGATCAACCAGGATCCCAAAGTAACGGCCACCACCAGCAACACGTTCGCGCGCAATGTCATCATCACGGCGCGCGTCCCAGGACCGGACGGCGACACTATCGCGTTCTCATCCGCCTCCACCCATCCCGGCGGCACTTCCACTCTGATTCTCACCCCGACCAATACCACGCTGTGCTGCGCCAATATCGCGGGGAGCCCGGTGACCAACGATAACCCGGCGGTGCCCGGAGAGACCCTCATACTCTACGCGACCGGGCTCGGCCTGCCGGATTTCTCCAACCCCAGCGTGCAGCAATACGTGAACACAGGCTATCCTTACCCACAAGGGGCGCCGGTCACGGTGCCGAGAAACTTCGTCTCCTCGGTCGCGGGCGGAAAGACCGCCAACATCCTTCGGGCTGGTCTCAAACCGGGCACGGTCGGAGTTTTCGAGGTCCTCCTGCAGCTCAATTCACAGATGAACACCGATCCACAGACGCAGCTCCACATTGCGCAGGATATCTTCCTCAGCAACATCGTGACTTTCCCATTGGTCAGTCCGGTACCGCCGCCGTCGCAGTGAAGGAAGTGGTCAGTTATCAGAGGTCAGTTATCAGTGTCGAGCTCGCCCGTTACTGAAAACTGACGACTGTGAACTGATAACTGCTCTAAAAGATCCGATAGGGTGAAATTGCGCAGGCAGGATTTGCGCGTTGATTTTTCACACACGCGAAAACACGAAGGGCGCGGAATTGCTTCCGCGCCCCGGGTGTGTCAAAAAGGTCAGGCAGCGTTGGCTAGAAACCCGTCGATCGACTCGCCGGGCTCGGCCTCAATCTCGTGCCGGTCCGCGGCTTCCTGGCACCGGATGCAGTATTTCGTCCACGGGACGGCATCCAGGCGTTTGGGCTTGATATCTTCCTCGCAGTGCATACAGACCCCATAACTTCCGTCGGCAATTCGCTTTAGTGCGCCGCGCACGTTGCGCAGCAGATTCGACTCGCGGTCGAGGTTTCGGATGGCAAGCTCACGCTCGCCGGCCAGTTGCACCTCATCCAGCGCGTCTGCCGACTTCTCGATTGCGATATCCTCCCGATTCAGGAGACCGATCGACAGTTCGGCCTGCTTGGCCTCCAGCATCTTCTTGTATTTTTCCATTTCCATCTGTGGCATTGGTCTCTCTCCTTCGTCAACCGGTTTCTCTTTATATTTGTTCTCTTTAGCGCAATCTTTCCGCAACAATATAGACGGAAAATCTGTTCAAAAGTTTCACCGCCCCGACCCCCTTCTTTAGGGCCATGCGGCTCGTCGTGTTTTCACCCAGCGACGCTTTCACGAGTCCATCCATAAGCAATCGGCGTGCCAAAGCTGGGCGACTCAAATCCGGTACGCTCTCGCACGGCATTCCCAACTTCACTCCCTTATCGTCCACGGTGCTACTATCTCTCTTGGAATTCCACCCAAAAGCATCGGGCTTGCGGATTGTGTGGCCCGCCGCCCTGGTCCCTCTCATTGCATGTGCCATTTTCTTTTTGGCCGGCTTGGCGTTCATCCCGCGCTTGGGGATTCAGAACGACGAGGCCCTCTTCGCCTCCCCGTGGTTCCAACCCCGTGGGGAAATCTACACGCTGCATGCGCGGCACACACGGCTGCCGCTCATGCTCATGAACTATCTGGGCACGCTGAAATCGTGGATCTACCGCCCGTTATTCCGGTGGTTTGGCACGGGCGTGCGAGTCACGCGCATCCCTGTACTGCTGGCTGGCGCGGCCAGCGTCTGGCTGTTCTATCTGTTGTTACGCCGGGTAGCCGGCGAGCGAGCCGCTATCATTGGATGCAGCTTGCTCGCCGCGGATGCAACTTATCTGCTCACCTCTTGTTTCGACTGGGGGCCGGTCGCCTTGCAGCATCTTTTGCTGGTAGGAGGGCTGCTATCGTTGGTTCGATTCTGGCAGGAGCGCCGCGAATCGGCCCTGGCCGCGGGCTTCTTTCTGTTCGGACTCGCATGCTGGGATAAAGCCTTAGCGGTCTGGAGCCTCAGCGGTTTCGGGGTGGCCGCCCTCATCATACTTCCCCGCCAGATCCAGGAAGTATGGACAACCCGCCGGGTGGGAATAGCCGTGTTGGCATTCGCGCTGGGGGCGTTGCCACTGATCGTCTACAACGTGGACAGCCGTCTAGGAACTTTCCACGGAACCGCGAAGTACGACGACTCGGAGGTGTACAAGAAGGTCTTCATAATGGGCATGACGTTTAAGGGTTCAGGGTTGTTTGGGTGGATGCCGGCCGAGGACCGCGACACCCCGCATCCCCACGTGCCCCAAGGTTGGCTCGAGTCTGCCTCAGCAAAACTGGCGTCTTTGGCCGGCAATCCACACGAAGGCCTGTTGCTCTATGCCTTTGGAGCCGCCCTCCTGCTCACCCCGCTGGCGCGTGGGCCGGACCTTCGCGCAATCTGCTTCGCCCTGATTACAATGGCCATCGCCTGGTGCCAAATGCTATTCACGGCTACAGCCGGTGGCGGTCTGCATCACACCATCCTGCTATGGCCGCTGCCCCAAATGGTGATCGGGGTTTCATTCGCGGCGGCGTCGCGGCGTTTGGGGAGGGCCGGTATCCCGGTCCTGGCCGTTGTCCTGGTGGTGGTGATCGGGTCGAATGTGGCCGTGATCAACCAATACTATACGCAGATGGTGCGCAACGGCGGCGACCAGAATTGGACGGACGCCATCTACCCGCTGTCCGATTACATGAAGAGTATCGCCGCGCCGTCAGTGGTGTGCGTCGACTGGGGCATTCTCGATAGCCTTCGCCTGCTGAACCGCGGCAAACTGCCGCTGCGCGCCCTGGATCTGGCGGGTCCCGAACCTTCCCCGGACACACGGCGGGACCTCACGGATTTAATCGCGCAGTCCGGCAATGTTTTCCTGGCGCACACTCCCAGGTTCGAGTTCGTTGCCGGCGCCGACGCGCGGTTCCAGAGAATCGCCGAAGCCGCCGGATATCGGCGCCAGATGCTTACGGTGATTTCCGACTCCTACGGCCGTCCCAGCCTGGAAGTCTACCGCTTCGCAGCGCGGTAGTGGGGCATGCTTTAGCTTGCCAGCCCTTGATTTCAGACCAGCTAACGCGTGCCCCACTTTCTTGACGTTACAACGGCTTACCTGTCATACTCGGTTCTTCCCTCGTTCGGGTATTACAGATGACGACACCGACCATTACTGCCACCGCTCCCGCTGCGTCTGAAGCGGCCTGGGATTCCATCCAGGGTGCCTACGATTTGCAAGTGCATGTCGCGCCGGACATCATCGCGCGGCGCATTGACGATCTGGGTCTGGCCAAGGAATTCCTGGGGCGTGGCTTGAAAGGCTTCGTCCTCAAGTCGCACTACATGTCGACCGCGGAGCGCGCTAAGGTGGTGACCGCGGCGGTCCCCGGCATCCAGGCATACGGCGCGATCACGCTGAACCATTCGGTGGGCGGGTTGAACCCGGTGGCAGTAGATATCGCGGGACGCTCGGGAGCCAAGATCGTGTGGTTTCCTACTGTGGATGCTGAGAACGAGACCGCCGGTCTGCCCACGGGCGGAAACAAGAAGTTGCCGTTCTGGGCCGAGATCCAGCGCGAGATTTCCGCCATGGGAATTGCCCCGCCGCGCATGACGGTGCTCGACGGCGATGGCAAGATATCGCAGGCCGCGCGGTCTTGCATCGAACTGATCGCCAAACACGACATGATCCTGGCCACCGGCCACCTGGGGCGGCACGAGATTTTCCCGCTGGTGCGCGCGGCCCGCGAGATGAAAGTGCGCAAGGTGCTGGTGACCCACGCCGAGTTCCCTTCCCAGAACCTCACCGCCGACGAACAGGTGCAACTGGCCGACCTGGGTGCTTCCATCGAACACTGCTTCACCACCATGCACACCGGGAAAGCCACCTGGTCGGGGGTGATCGAGGCCATCCGCGCGGTGGGGCCGGAGCGCTGCCTGCTCTCCACCGACCTCGGCCAGACCATCAATCCCCCAGTAGCGGAAGGATTCGCGCTATTTGCGCAGACCCTGCTCGATGGCGGTTTCAGCAAAGCGGAAGTCCATCGCATGGCTGCCACCAACTCCGCTGCGTTAGTCGCGTAGCGTACCATAGAAGATTGCGGACGATATGGCTGAAGAGAAGAAGACTGTCCTGGTGTTTAGCGCCCATGCCGCCGATTTCGTTTGGCGCGCCGGAGGTGCGATCGCGCTGTACGCCGATCGCGGTTACCGCGTGCGCATCATCTGCTTGTCGTATGGAGAGCGCGGCGAATCCGAGCGGTTGTGGAAGATCCCCGGCATGACGGTGGAGAAGGTGAAAGAAGACCGCCTGGCCGAATCGGGGCGGGCGGCGCAGCTTCTAGGCGCCGAAATCCGCTTCTTCGATATGGGCGACTACCCCATCGTGCCCAAAGAAGAAGACATGGTGGAACTGGTGAACGAGTATCGCGAGCACAAGCCCGCGATCGTACTGACGCACAGCTTCGAAGATCCGTACAACATGGATCATCCAATGTGCAACGACCTGTCGCTGAAAGCGCGTGTGTACGCGCAGGCGTCGGGGTACCCGGCCAAGGGCAAAGGCAGCCAGGACGACGCGCCGCCGGTGTTCATCTTCGAACCGCACCAGCCGGAGCAGTGCAATTTCAAGCCGCAGGTGCTGCTGGACATCACGCCGGTTTGGGAGCGCAAGATGAAGGCCATGGAATCGATGGCCGCCCAGGAACACCTGGTCCGGTACTACACTGGTTTGGGCGAGCGCCGCGGCGTGCAGGCCGTGCGCAACTCGGGCAAGCGGCATATCAAGTACGCGGAGGCCTTCCAGCGGATTTATCCGCAGGTGACGGATCAGTTAACATGAGCCACAAGATCATTCGCAGGATTGCGCGGCCAAGTGCCGAGGTGGTGAAGATACTGGGGAATTGCGGAGTCGCCACGGTGCACGAAGCCCAGGGGCGTACAGGCCTAATGCGGCCCTACATGCGGCCGATATATCCCACGGCGAAGCTGGCGGGGCCGGCGGTTACCATCTCCATCGCGCCCGGCGATAACCTCATGATCCATGCTTCCATCGAGGTCTGCAAACCGGGCGATGTGCTGGTGGTGGCGCCCACCTCGGAGTGCACCGACGGCTATTTCGGCGAACTGCTGGGAGTCTCGTGCCAGGCGCACGGAATCGCCGGCCTGATCATCGACGCGGGCGTACGCGACACCTCCGAATTAACGGCTTTGAATTTTCCGGTCTGGTCGAAGGCGGTTTCCTCGCAGGGTACCGTCAAGAACGTGCCGGGCGACGTCAATATTCCGGTAGTCTGCGCCGGCGCTCTGATTAACCCCGGCGACGTGGTGATCGCCGACGCCGATGGCGTAGTGGTGGTGCCGCGCGAAGCCGCAGCCCAGGTGGCCAAGGCCAGCGAACAGCGCATTGCCAAGGAAGAGAAGACGCGCGAACACCTGCGCAAGGGTGAATTGGGTTTGGACTTTTACGGCCTCCGCGCCAAGTTGGCGGAGCTCGGTGTAGAGTTCGTGGATGAGGCCGAGAGCAAGAGTATAGGATCGTCGAAGTGACCGCTCCCTAACGTGGCGGTTCGGTAGTGGGGCAGCTTCCGGCCTGCGCCGGCTTTCAGCCGGGCGCCGCGCGGAAGCGCGGCGGCAGCCTGAAAGGCTGCCCCACCTGGAGCCGTGACCAAAGGGAGCGGTAGGAAAGAGGCAGAATCATGGGAAAAATCGTAGCGGCAATGGCCACGGTGCACGCGCCGCAGTTATTCACACGTCCTCCGAGCGAGGATCCGGCGCAACTGGATGCCGATATCGCCGCCATGCAGCAGCTTGGCAAAACGCTGGACGAGACCAAACCCGATTTGGCCATCATTATCGGCAGCGACCACCTGGAGACGTTTTTTCTTTCATCGGTACCGACCTTCGCGGTGATTGCGGGTGAGCGCACCAGCGCCACCTTCGCGGGCCGCGATTACAGCATTCCGACGCACTTGCCGTTTGCCGAGCAGATGCTCGATTCGCTGGTGGCCGACGGCTTCGACATGGCCTATTCGCAGGACGCCGTGCTTGGCCACTCGTTCGCCGCGGTGTTTGAGTGGGTCATCGGAGGCCGCAACATTCCGTTGGTGCCGATTTTCGTCAACACTTACCTGCCTCCGCTGCCCAGCCCGCGGCGCGCCGAGGCGCTGGGGAAGGCCATCAAGAAAGTCATCGACGCGCGCCCCGAGAAAGTCGCCATCATCGCGAGCGGGGGCATGTCGCATTACCCCGGAACGTGGAAGTACTCGCAGCCGGCGTTCGATTTCGATTACTGGGCCATCGCGCACATGGAACGCGGCAACCACGACGCTGTGCTGGACTGTACCATCGAGCAGTTGGACGAGGTCGGCAACACCGAAATGCTGCCGTGGCTGATCATGTTTGGCGCCATCGGGCGCACCCCCGGCGAGTTGATTACCTACCAGCCGACCTGGCATCATGGCCATGCCGTGATGCAGTTCATCCCCACGCGCAAAACAGCGCCTACGGGCGATGCGCCAAACCCCAAGTGGGACTTCCAGAACCTGGGCGGGTATCAATTCTATAAGCACCCCGCGCCCGCGTCGTATCCCCTGAACAAGCTGATCTACGACCTGCGGCACAAACAACGTCTACGCATCAACCTGCTCGAAGACCCCAAGGCCGTGGCCAAGGATTACGGGCTCAAGCCGGAGGAAATGGAGAAGATCGATACTCTGGCGGACGAGAGCATCGACGTTTTCCGGTCGCTCAAGTCCCATCCCCTGGTGGAGCTGGGCGCGCATCCGCTAGGTCTGCTGATGTGCCTGGTGGTGGTGCAGGCGGAAGGCCGGCGTTTGAAAAAGGAAAAGCAACAACAGCAAGAGGTGGCCAAGTAACTATGAAGGTAGGCGTTGCGGGGCAAGGCGCTTTCGGGGTGAAGCACCTGGAAGCCATGCAAAATATTCCGGGCATCGAAGTGATTACGCTGGCGGGCGGCAGTCCGGCCTCGACCGAGGAGGTTGCCAAGAAGTTCAAGATACCGCACTGGACTTCGGACCTGGGCGAGAGCTTAAAGCAGCCGGGCCTGGAGGCCATGATCCTGGCGTCCCCGACGCAGGTGCACGCCGCGCAGGGAGTACAGACGATGCGCGCCGGAAAGCACGTGCACATCGAAATCCCCATTGCGGATTCACTGGCCGATTCCGAGATGCTGGTGAAGGTGGCCAAGGAAACCGGGGTGGTCTGCATGGGAGGCCACACGCGCCGCTTCAATCCCAGCCACCAGTGGGTGCACAAACGGATCAAAGCCGGCGAGCTGAAGGTTCAGCAGATGAACGTGCAGACCTACTTTTTCCGGCGCACCAACATGAACGCCGCCGGCAAGCCGCGGAGCTGGACCGATCACCTGCTGTGGCACCACGCCTGCCACACCGTCGACCTGTTTCAATACCAGACCGGCGAGCTGGTTTCGGAATGTTACGCGGTCGAGGGGCCCAAGCACCCCGAGCTGAAGATCGCCATGGACATGGGCGTCCTCATGAAGGTGCCCTCCGGCGCGATCTGCACGCTGTCGCTTTCGTTCAACAACAAGGGACCGATCGGCACGTTTTTCCGCTACATCTGCGATAACGGCACCTACCGGGCGCACTACGACGACCTGATTGACGGCGAGGACAATAAGATCGACGTCTCAAAAGTCGATGTGTCGATGAACGGCATCGAGCTTCAGGACCGCGAGTTCTTCGCCGCGATCAAGGAAAAGCGCGAGCCCAACGCCAGCGTCGAGCAATGCTTCACGGCGATGCAGGTGCTGGACCGGCTGGAGAAGATGCTGGAAGGCAAGCAGCGCGCCGCGGGGTAGTGGCTTCGTCGGGCTTACCGGGATGCCTCGTCCCGTTTTCATCTCCTATTCCCGCGGCGCCAGTGCATCAGACGCCCAAGCCCTCGCCACAAGACTGGGCGATCTGGCGTTTCTCGACACGAGTGCAATCGGTGACGGCGACCAGTTCCCGCAGCGCCTGCTTGGTGCCATTCTCGACTCCTCTGTCGTAGTCATCTTTGTCACCAAGGAGTACTCCGAGAGCCGCTTCTGTCGTTTGGAGATGCGCTTGGCTCTAGCAGGTGGCGATGCGACAGCATCACACTTGGTCCTGGCCCGTGGGGACGGATGGGACGCCATGCGTGATGTAAAATGCCTGCGGCGGTTACCGACCGAAACTGGCCCAAAGCCGAGGAGGCAGAGCGCCTGGAGGCGCTGGTCCACCAAGCGCTGAGAAACAGCTTGCCTGCGATTCGCCACAGACTTGCCGCAGACGAAGCACTCAGACTGTCCAGTGCTTTCCTAGAAGAATCGAGAGTACCTCAGCCCCAATTGCTCCACGGCATCCTCTGCTCGCTGCCTCCGGGCGTGGCTGGGCAAAGCATCGGAGCCCGCTTCGTCGGCCGCGCGGATCTTCTGCGCAATATCCATCGGACTCTGTCGGAGGGGAGCGGCAAGGCGGCACGGCTTACCGGCCGCATCACGGCCGGTGGCGGTTTCGGCAAAACGCGCCTCGCAATTGAGTATCTCTACCGCTTCGCGAGCTACTACCCCGGCGGAATCTTCTGGGTAAACGCAGAGTCTAGCGCAATCGAAGCGGAATTCTGGCGTATTTTGAGCGCAATCAACCCTAGAGTGCCAGATCTCGCCGTGATGCGCGGCCAAGGACGCGACGTCCGGCGCGAACTGGAGAGGGCACTCCGCAAAATTGAGAAACCCGCACTCTACGTGATCGACAACATCCCGGAACCTCGCCTTGTGACGGACCCGCAACCAATTGGCGATTTCTGCCCGGCTCTGGGCGCGGTAGCAATCCTCGCAACCTCCCGGCAGGACACGCGGGAAGAAAATGTCAGAACAATCCCGGTCGACGTTCTGAATCGCGACTCGGCCATCCTGCTGTTGACAGACAACCTGCCAGGAGCAGCAACGCTATCCTGGGCCGATTGGGGGCAGATCGCGGAGTGGGTGGGCGACCTGCCCTTCGCCCTCGACCTACTGAATGCATCTTTGGCGCTCGGCTCCATCTCTCCACAAGCCGCGCTGGAGCGGGTACACTTGACCGATCCGGAACCAGGTGCGGCTGGCGAACTGGATCGTCTTCGCGAGGGTCTGCGGGGACAGGTGCCTCCCAACGCTATACGCGGCGTTACCGACGTCTTTTCTATTTCGTTCGTAAAGCTAGACCCCGCGTCGCGTCAAGTGGCGCAGCTTCTCGCGCAGCTTGCCCCAGCGCCCATCCCCGAGGCCTTCATGGAAGCGCTTCCGGAAGAACTAAAGACTCCGGGAGTTCGCGCGGCGTTGCGCTCCCGTCATTTCGTCACCGCTGGCGACCATCTCTCCTTTGGAATCATGCATCGGCTGATGGTCGGTTTCCTACGTAGGGCGGCCCCAGCATTGGCTCCGAAACTGCTTGAGGCGGCATGTGCCGTTCTCCGGCGAGTTATGACTCCGGAGCATTGTCGAGACACACGCCATTGGCCTGTGATGAAACTCTGCCGACCGCACGCGGAGACGTTATTCGCCCGTTGCTCCGCCACAGACGTTGCGTCTGCGGTTGTCCCACCGAGCACAATGGGCCTCATGGCGGCGTCTCTGGCTTTGGCGCAAGGTGATCACGCGGGAGCGCGCCGGATCCAGGAGAGGGTGCTGGAGGTGAGGAGGCGCGTACTTGGCGACGAGCACCCAGACACGCTGGAGGCGATGAACAATCTAGCCGGGACACTCGGAGCGCAAGGTGATTACGCGGGGGCGCGCCACCTCCAGGAGAAGGTGCTGGAGGTGAGGAGGCGCGTATTAGGCGGGGAACACCCGCACACGCTGACGTCGATGAACAATCTGGCCGGGACACTTCAGTTGCAAGGCGATTGGGCAGTGGCAGGTCAGCTCCACGAGAAGGTGCTGGAGGTGAGTAGACGCGTACTGGGCGAGGAAGACCCGCACACGTTAACGTCGATGGGCAATCTGGCTACGGCGCTCGGGGCTCAAGGCAATCACGCGGGAGCGCGCGACCTCCAGCAACAGGTGGTGGAAGGTATGGCGCGCGTGCTGGGCGAAGACCATATGGACACGCTGGGGGCGATGAACAATCTAGCAGCGACACTTGACGAGCAAGGCGATTTTAAGGGGGCGCGCCACCTCCATGAGCGAGTGCTTAAGGGGTTGACTAGCGCGTTGGGCGAAGAGCACCCTGGCACGCTGAGTTCCATGGGCAATCTTGCGTTGACACTTATGGCGCAAGGCCATTACACAAGGGCGCGCCGCCTCCAGGAGCAAGTGCTGGAGGCGAGGACGCGGATGCTAGGGCCGGAGCATCCACATACGCTTTCGTCGATGGACAATCTGGCGGCGACACTAAGTGCGCAAGGCGACAACGCGAGGGCGCGCCAGCTCCAGGAGAAAGTGTTGGTGGTAGCCAAACGCGTCCTTGGCGAGGATCATCCCAGCACTCTGAACTCGATGAACAATCTCGCCGCCACGCTCGCTCCTCGCAATCGCGCAGAGGCTATCGGACTCCTTCGCACATGTCTGTCCGCTCGGCGTAAGGTCCTCGGTGAGAATCATCCGAAAACAATTTCCACTGCCGCATTCCTGAAGCGTTTAGAAAAAAAGGGATAACTTCAGAACTCTGTTGGTTGAAGACCGGCCGAGTTTCAAACCGTGTAAACTGAAGGCGTTGCCAACGGTTTTGCGGGCCGGGCCATACCGGTTCTTTTTCTATTCATCGGATTCGGACGAACCTCGACATGTTCACGTCGAACGCGACGATTCCGAAGCGAAATTCTGGCTCGAACCGATACGTTTGGATCGGAACCACGGATTCGGTCGGCCCGAAATCCGCCGAATCGAAGTCTTGGTGACCGAGAACGTGGCGATGCTGGTGGAGAAATGGGATGAGCACTTCGGGAACTGACCTAAAAGAAGCAACGGCGCGGAATGTCACGCTGAGCGACGATTCGCTTACAGTGGATCTTGCAGACGGCCGGACGATCAGCGTGCCACTCGCGTGGTTCCCCCGCTTGTCACACGCAACGGCTCCGGAAAGAGAGCAGTGGCGCCTCATCGGAGGCGGGTCTGGAATCCATTGGCCGGATCTGGACGAGGATGTCAGCGTCGCCAGCCTTCTGGCTGGGCGCAGTTCTGGTGAGTCTGCAGAGTCACTGCGCCGTTGGCTCGCCGATCGTGGGACGCATCAACGCAGTATTTCGGAAGACACAAGTCAACAAGTGAGCCGGGGGCTACTTGATGATCTTCCACACATGAAATAAGAACGGCAGCCTTAGGCCGTCGTGTAACAGTACTTCAGGCCAGGGGTCTTGCTCTCACGCAAAAGCGGGTTTAGCCTGACCCGCAACGAACAGGAGTGGCCCTACCAAAAGTAGCGGCACACAGGAGCCCCCCGCCAGAGGCGGCAACCCGACGGCAGGTCACACTTGAGGGGGTGGGGATTCCTACCGCTGCTCCACGGCGCGCCAGCGGAGCCAGTGCGCGATTTTGGAGAGAACCTGGCTGCCGGAAAGTGGCTTGCTCAGGTAGTCGTTCATCCCAACGCTGAGGCAGGCTTCACGGTCACCCGCCATGGCGTTGGCCGTCAACGCGACGATCGGTACATACTCAGATTCGGGTAGAGCGCGGATCCGCCGGGCCGCTTCGAAGCCGTCCATCACCGGCATCTGCATGTCCATCAATACGAGATCCCAGGATTCCTGGCGGAATGCGTCAACAGCCTCTTGGCCGTTGCCGACTGCGCGCACAGCGTGGCCCGCTTTGGTCAGAATGCGCATAGCCAGGCGGGCATTGATGGCGTTGTCTTCGGCGAGCAGAATCCTACCCATAAGCGGCTGCGTATCGGCCGCGTTGGATTCCACGTCGCCGTGCGGGCAAGCCTCGCCATGGGCTGCTCCAAAGACCGCGGTGAACGCGAAAGTCGTACCGATGCCGGGCGCGCTCTCACAAGTGACGTCCCCTCCCATCATTCGGGCGAGCTCGCGTGAGATCGTCAAGACCAAGACCGGTTCCTCCATAACGGCGTGTAGTGGAGTCGTCGGCCTGCCGGAAACTTTCGAACAAATGTCTCTGCTGATCGAGTGCGATGCCAATGCCGGTATCCACCACGGCGGCTGCTACGCGCACGCGATCCGGCAGGTCTGTTTTACCAGCCAGGTTCAGGCGGACACTGCCGGCTGCCGTGAACTTGATCGCATTCCCCACCAGATTCAGTAGCACCTGCCGGAAGCGCACCGGGTCTCCGGTAACCGCCGGCGGTGTGCTCGGCTCAACGTTCCAAGTGAATTGGATGCCCTTCTCCGACGCTGCGCTCGTCAGCAGGACTGCTACATCCTGCACGGCTTCTCTCAGCAGGAACGGGACGCTTTCCAAGCCGAGCTTGCCGGCTTCGATCTTGGATATGTCCAGGATGTCATTGATGATCGTCAGCAACGAGTTGGTGCTTCGGTGGATGGCGGCTGCATATTCCTGCTGCTCGGCGTTCAGGTCGGTGGTCAGGAGAAGCTCCGACATGCCCAGGATGCCGTTCATGGGCGTGCGAATCTCGTGGCTCATGTTGGCCAGAAAGCGGCTTTTCAGTTCCGTCGCTTCGCGCGCATAGGCTAGTGCCTGGGCCAGTCTTAGGTTGGAATCGTGCAAGCGGTTGTGAGCCTCGAGCCGCTCCGTAATGTCACGGGAATTCATCACGATTTCCGTGCCGTTCTGCAAAAGGTTGGCGACTCCTTCGAGGACGCGCCACGATCCGTCGCGATGACGGAAGCGCCCGATCACCGTCTCCGGAGCGCCGGAAGCCAACTCGCTCAATGAGAACTCGATAGTGGATGCGTCGTCGGGGTGGACATATCGGCTGACCGGATGGCCCTCGACGTCGGCCGGCGCGTATCCTAGAACTTTTTGGATCGATGGGCTCAAATAGATAAAAGTGCCGTCGGTAGAGATGACGGCAATCATATCGAGCCCGTTTTCGATTAGGGACCGAAACCGCAGCTCGCGTTGTTGCAACGCCTCCTCGGCTGCTTTGGTGGAGGATATGTCCTCGGAGAGGGATAGAAACCGAACGGCTGTCGAAAAGGGATCGGCCCGGAGCACGATCAGGTTGAGCCGCACCCAAACCACCCGGCCATCCTTGCGGATGTATCTTTTCTCAAAGGTGGAGGTTCCGGCGCGGTGGTTCAGCACGTCTTTCTTCAACTGGACGTTTTGACCAATATCATCAGGATGCGTGATCGAAGGGAAATCCAACTGCTTCAATTCGTCGAGGGTGTACCCCAGCAAATTGCAGTAGGCCGCATTGGCGGTAAGCCACCGGCCGCTTTCGTCGGTGATCGCTGCTCCGATAGAGGCATCACTGAGAATAGAGGAAATGACTTCCTGGACGGATGACGCCTGCAGGAACTTTCCGAGCTCCGCTTCACCGGTAATGGGCAGGCGATCCATTCGTCAGCTAGATTGCTATCGGCAGATTTGTGGCTTGGGTTTAGGCTAAGGAAGACGTTCGCGGCACGGGTCTAGCGGTTCCACAAAACGGGAATCTGCTTGGAACCGGCCAGGTTGCGATCGGCCGTGACCAGCGTCAGGCTATGGATCAGCGCGGTAGCCGCCAGCAAGCGATCGGCGGGATCGCTGTGCGGCAGCTTGATGCCTCGAGTGGCGAGCGCAATTTCGTGGGTCAGGGGCGCTTCGCGAAGGGACATCAGCGCCATGACCTTCTGGACCCATGCTTCCGCACCGCCATCGAGTTGCAGCCGACCTTTGTCGCACAGAAGAATTATCTCCCACGTGCTGACGGGTGAGACACAGAATTCATTGCGGGGGTCCCGCAGTACGCGAGCTACTCGGCGCGACAGCCGCCGGGCTTCCAATTGACTCCATACCCAGACATGGGTATCCAAGAGAAGCCTCACCGGAGAGCGTCCCACTCATCGTCAGTGGTAGTCGGGCCGACAATGTCGCCGAGAATCTTTCCGCTTCCCGCCATGGCCCCCAGCCAGCTTTTCCGCCGTTTCGGCGCCGGCGGTGGCACTACTTCAGCGATGGGGACTCCGAAACGGGTAATCAGCACCGGCTTCCTCGTCTTGTTTACGCGTTGGAGAACGGACAAGCACGTAGCCTTGAATTTCGAAACGGCGATTTGTTCCACAGGGCGCTCCAGGCCCCGATCGTACCATTGGTCAAAGACCATGGTCAAAAAGCCTCTGCTCCCTAATGGTCGCGGTTCGGTAAGGCGCTCACCGTACCCGTCGCCGCAATCTTTGCGGCCGCGTCCGCGGGAAGCTTCCACTCCCCGTCGAAGCGGCCCTCCGCCACCACGTGGGCCAGCGATCCTTTGAAGACCACATAGTCGCCGAAGGTCGCAAGCTCGGCGTAGCGGGCCGGGGCGTAGGGATCCACCGGGCGGCCGGCGTCCTCGAAGTCGGTCCACCAGGGCAGCCCGGAGCTCACCAGCGCGTAATGACTACCCAGGGCCGCGATGAACAGCAGGCCGTAGTCCGCGGCGCCCGCGGAGAGCGCCAGCGGCAGCCGGTCGGCGAAGCGCGCGATCAGTAAATTGGTTTCACGCGTGCCGAACAGGACTAGCGAATCGGAATCCAGATCCTCGGCGGTCACGGCGTTGTCGGCCTTCACCGGAAACGAAAGCCGCAGAGATTCGCGGGGGCTGGTCCAACGCGCGGCTGTTTCGGCGGTCTGCCGGCGGAAATCCAACTCGGTAGGGGAAGGGTCTCCGGCGGTGCCGTAGACATAAATGTGCCGCTCGGAAACGGCCGCGGCGATAGGGCCTTCCAGCCCGGGATGCTTCCCTGAAGGGACGGCGCTGCCTACCACCCAGCGGCCCGCCTGTTTGCGAAACGAGAGGGAGCCGGGCTTGACGCGGATCAGGGCGCCGTCAATCATCACCGTGGTCACCGGGCGATCCGGATATATGGTGAAGCCATCCAGGTTGTGCGTCTCCACCTGCACTTCCCCGGCGCCCCATTGCCGGGCATCGATCGAAGCCTCCACGCCGGGGGTGAGCGAGTCCACCCGCACCCAATAGGCCGAGCGATAGCGGTACGATTCGGTCACCAACCGCACGCGCTGCGGATAACGATCGCGGCGAAACTGGCCGAACCATTGGAACACGCCGCCGTCTCTGTAGGCGAAATCCCAGGCGTTGTGGCGCACCGCAGGGTACTCCAGGTAGTCCGCGGCAACCCCCACATCCAGCAGCCTCCGCTGCCACTGCCGGGAAGACGCCACGGGAGTCACCGGGTCTTGCTCGCCATGAAAGAGGCGCACGGGAAGGTTGAGGGCATTCAGGGCCAGTTCGCCGATCTCGGGAACGGGCGCAGGACAAACGGGAGCCACCGCCGCCCAGACGTCGGGCCGGGTCAGGGCCAATCGAAGAGCGCCACCGCCGCCCATGGAAACTCCCGTGAGGTATACGCGGTCCTCGTCCACCGGGAAACGGCGGTGCAAATCGGCAAGCAGGTCGTAGACGTCGGTTTCGGCGATCCCCCGGTACCCCATGGCGCCGCGCGCCAGCGGGCACGCGACGATGAAATCGATATCCGGCAGCGAGCGCGCGTTGAGCAGCGATAACCGTCCGCCTTCGGCCGCACGGTTGCCCTGCCCCAACACCTGGACAAGGTTGAGGCGATGATTGGAATCTTCCGAGTGCAGGCTGATCACTACCGGGTACCGTTTGCCGGCTTCGAAGGACTTCGGAAGGTACAGGGCGTACGCCTGTTCGGAATTGTCCACGCTGGAGACAAAGGTTAGGGTCTGGGTTCTGGGCGTTTCCGCGCGAACCGGGCCCGCTGCTACTACAGCTACCGCCGCCAACGCCAGAAAACGAAACATACCACCCTCGCCGTGCCGCGCCTCAGTCCCGCGAGAACGCCATTCCCGCGAAGCTCACCACGCTCTTTTCGTCGATGTTCCACTGCTCGTAGCGCATCAGCTCGCCGCGGACAGAGGGCACCGACTTTAGAAACGTGTAGAAGGGCGACGAACCGCACCACTTCAGATCGTCGCGATTCTCCTGCACCAGGTTCCAAAAGCCGGCAGCGTCGCCGGAATTGATGCAGTCGATCCGTTGGCGGTCGCGGGCCGCAACTTCGGCCATTCGTCCCTGATCGGCGACAGCGGAAAACTGATCCTGGTAGCGCATGCCCATGTGCGCCATGTCCACGCCCAAAATCCAGAACAGGCGATCGCCTTCACGATTGCCCAGTTCGCCCAGGGCGTCGAAGAAGCGCCGGACCCCATCGTCTTTTTCCGGATCGCCGCCGGCATACAGGCTATGCGCGAAGGGGCCGCAGAGAATCGGCAGAATCCGCACATCCGGCCCCAAGCGGTGTTGCAGAAAGATCAACTGCAATTCCACGGTGTGCTCGAAGGAGTGGCAGTAGTCCTCCATCTCGATGGCGTCGCCGCCGCGCTCCGCCAGCCAGTCGACCAGGCGCTCATCGGTCGCCACCTCGCCCAGCGGCGTCACGAAGCGTTTGCGCGTCAGCCCGAACTTTTCCGGCTCGCCGTAATGCGAGGTGGCCAGAATCACAAAAGTGCGCTCGCGGTGCTCCTCCCCGAGCAGGTGGTAAGCCGATCGGTAAGACTGCCAGCCGCCCTCGGGGCTGACGTGCGGCGCTGCTACCGCAAACAGGTTCTTCGGTGTGGGAGCGGGCGCCGCCCCGTCCTGCGGGCCCAGATACCGCTCCATGGTTGCGCGCAACTCTCCCGGGTCCGCCGGATATGCCGCGCCTGCATGCGCCGGCTCACGGACCGGACTCTCGGCAAACTCGCGCTGGCGCTCCTCCTTCAACCGGTCGAAATTCTCGTCTTCCAGAAAGCCGGAAGCGCTCAGCGTCGCCACCAGGTGTTGTTGAATGTCGCTGACGTTCAGGTCGCCGGTGATGCGCACCAGCGCCTGCCGCAGATCCAGATCGGTATGCCGCCCGTCGAAGCATTGCAGGCACTCTACCAGGACCGGTGGAATGATCAGCATGGCGTCGGAATAGCGGTACGGGTCGCGGATGAACAGGCCCGGGTTCTCCGGAGAGGGAGAGGGCATGAAGTCCAGATTCAAACGGAGGCGGGCGATGGGTTCCGACAAGCTCTTATCGTATCGCAGCTCCCTGGACGCGATACTTGCGGAGCAGTTCATAGATGACCACGCCGCCGGCCGTAGCCACGTTAAGCGAATGCTTCGCGCCGAGCATGGGGATGCGCACGTGGGTATCCGCCAGGGCGGAGAGTTCGGGCCGAATTCCCTCGACTTCGTGACCGAAGACCAGGCAGACCGGGAAGTGCGGTGTCCAGTCGTAGAGATCGACGGCGTGCACGGCGGTCTCCACCGCGGCGATTTCGTAGCCGCGCCGGCGCATCTCTTCCACCAGGGCAACCGGTTCCCAGTCGTGCTCCCACACCACGGTTTCCTCAGCCCCCAAAGCTGTCTTGGTGATGGCACGCTTGGGAGGGTGCCCGGTGATGCCGCACAGGTGCAATTTTTCGAGGCGCACCGCATCGGCTGTGCGAAAAAACGCACCAACGTTGTACAGGCTGCGGACGTTGTCTAACACTACGGAGACGGGCAGCGGTCCCATTCCTTCATAGATGGCTCCAGTACGGGTCGCGAAAAATGGGATCCGGTCCATGACGAAGCGGTGAAATCCAGAATAAAACGAAAAAGCGGTGTGGCGTTCGTTTGATACACTAGGGGTTCGACTTTTATGTTGTCGATCGTCATCCCGATACACAACGAGGAGCATTCCATCCTCCCGCTGTACGACCGCCTGACGGCTGTGTTGGAGGCGTTGCAGCGGCCCTACGAGATCCTGTTTGTGGATGATGCTTCAACCGACCGGAGTTTCGAGCTGCTGGCGAACCTGGTGGAAACCGATGGCCACCTGAAAGTGGTGCGGCTGCGCCGGAATTTCGGCCAGACCGCGGCTCTCTCGGCGGGCTTTCACGAAGCCAAGGGTGACGTGATCATCGCCATGGACGGCGACTTGCAACACGCACCGGAGGACATCCCGGCGCTGCTCGAAAAGATCGACCAGGGCTACGACATCGCCAGTGGATGGCGGCAGAACCGCGTGGATAACGCGTTCAGCCGCAAGCTGCCCTCGCGCATTGCGAATTGGATGATGGCCAAAGCCTCGGGCGTGGAACTGCGGGACTTCGGCACCACCTTCAAGGCCTACCGCGCCGAGGTGCTGAAAGACGTCAATCTCTACGGCGAGCTCCACCGGTTCATTCCGGCGCTGGCCAGCTTTTACGGCGCGCGCATCGCCGAGGTGCCCATCCGCAATACGGTGCGCGCGTCAGGCGCCTCCCACTATGGGATCAGCCGTACCTTCCGCGTGCTGTTCGACATCCTGACCATCAAGTTCCTGCTGCGCTACTTCACGCGCCCCATGCACTTTTTCGGATCGCTCGGCTTGGCGGGGACCACGCTGGGCGGCGGCATCATGGCCTACTTGGCGGTGAGGAAACTCCTGGGCTACGAGATCGTTCTCGAGCACGGTCCACTCATGATCGCGGGCGCGCTACTGCTGCTGGGCGGGCTGATGATGTTCAGTACGGGACTGATCGGCGAGATGATGATGCGCACCTATTTCGAGAGCCAGGATCGCCGGATCTACGCGGTGCGCGAGATCCTGACCCGCAAGCAGCGCGGCGTTGCCGGCGGCAAGAGCTGACGCGTAACCCCAACCTTTCCCAGCAAACGTTCACGCCTTCTTCAGCCTCTTTCGCATAGAATAACCGTTCCTGTAGAAACCCGCCCGCCACGTCTCGCGAAGTGCGGTAGACTCCAAATCGACTATGAAAGTCACCTATACACCCGCGGATCGAGCGTACCTCGACAAGCGCCGGTTGCGCCGTCACGCGCGTGTCTGGCACCTGTGGGCCATGGGTGTGGGCGCGGTCATCTCGGGGGATTTCTTCGGATGGAATTATGGATTGACCGCCGGCGGCTTCGGCGGAATGCTGGCCGCTGTCACGGTGATGACCGCCATGTACATCGGCCTGTGTTTTTCCATCGCCGAGATGTCCCCGGCCTTGCCGCACGCCGGTGGCGCGTACTCGTTTGCGCGCACTGCCATGGGGCCGTGGGGCGGCTACATCACCGGCCTCGCGGAGAACATGGAGTACATTCTCACGCCGGCTGTGATTGTGGTGGGCGTCGGAGGATACTTGGGAGCGGTGTTCGGAACCTCCAGCGCCTGGGAGCCCGCCTGGTGGCTGGCCTGCTATGCCCTGTTCGTGGGGCTCAACGTGTGGGGCGTGGAACTCACTTTCCGCGTCTCCGCGTTGGTCACGCTCATCGCGTTGGCCGTTTTGGCGGTGTTCTGGGTGGGCGCGGCGCCGCATTTCAACCTGGCTCGCTGGGCGTCTCCCTATTTCCCTCCGGGCAGCAGTAAGGCGGCGTCGGCCATGGTCGAGCTTCCCTTCGCCTTGTGGCTGTATCTCGGCATCGAGCAACTGCCGCTGGCCGCGGAAGAGAGCCACGACCCGAAACAAGACATGCCGCGTGGCATCCTCTACGGCCTACTCACACTGATTGCGGTTTCGTTTCTGACGGTGGTCCTCAGCTCGGGTATCGCTCCCGGAGCCTCCAAGGTGGCGCTGTCCAATGAACCTCTGTTTCTCGGGTTTCGGACCATTTTCGGACAGGGTCTTCGGACGCGGGCTCTGGCGCTGGTCGCGTGCACCGGGCTGATCGCCAGTTTCCATACAATCATCTTTGCGTATGGCCGGCAGATCTACTCCCTGTCGCGCGCGGGCTACTTTCCCACGCGGCTTTCGGAGACGCATGGCCGGCGCGCCACTCCCCACCGCGCGCTCATCGCAGGCTCACTTTTGGGATACGCCGTCGCCCTGGTGATACACTGGACGCCTCAAGGCAGCCCCGTCGGCGCGATCCTGCTCAACATGGCTGTGTTCGGCGCGGTCCTGGCGTACATCCTGCAAATGGCCTCCTTCATCCTGCTGCGCGTCCGTTTGCCGCGGCTCGAGCGGCCTTATCGCAGCCCGCTCGGCGTACCCGGCGCAGCGATCGCCGCCATCATCGCGGTCTTGACGTTGGCCACGCTCTTCCGCAATCCGGACTACAACAAAGGTGTCATCGGCGCGGCTGTGTGGTTTTTGCTCGGCATCGCGTATTACGCCGGATATGCCCGACACCGCCTGGTGCTTGCCCCCGAGGAGGAGTCGGCCCTGGCTCATCGCCGGGAACAGCCGCGGCGCGAACCGTCGGTGCGCACCGCCGGGAACGACAGGTAGCATGGACCTGCGCACACTGCTGGCGAAGGCGTCTCCGGCGCGGTCCGGCGACGAGTTAGCCGGCCTGGCAGCGGCCAGCGCCGAGGAGCGCGTCCGGGCCCAAATGAAGCTGGCGGATGTGCCGCTGAAGGCCTTCCTGCTGGAGCCGGTCATCCCCTACGAAAAGGACGAAGTCACCCGGCTGATTTGCGATTCGCACGATGCCACGGCGTTCGCTCCCGTCGCGCATTTAACCGTCGGCGAATTCCGCGACTGGCTGCTTTCCGAGCAGGCCACAAGCGAACGCTTGTGCGCTCTGGCCCCCGGCCTGATTCCCGAAATGGTGGCGGCGGTCTCCAAAATCATGCGCCTTCAGGACCTGGTCTCTGTGGGCGCCAAGTGCCGCGTGGTCACGCGGTTTCGCTCCACCATCGGCTTGCCCGGCCGGCTGTCCACGCGGCTCCAGCCGAACCATCCCACCGACGACCTCAAGGGCATCGCCGCCAGCATCTTCGACGGCCTGTGCTACGGAAGCGGCGATGCCGTGATCGGGGTCAACCCCGCCACCGACAGCCTGGCCGCCGTCGCGGCCCTGCTCGACATGCTCGACCGCATTCGGGCGCACTATCAGATTCCCACGCAGATTTGCGTGCTGGCCCACGTGACCACCCAAATGCAGGCGCTGGCGAAAGGCGCACCCATCGACCTGGTGTTCCAGTCGATTGCCGGAACCGAGGCCGCCAACACTTCCTTCGGCGTAAACCTGGCGCTGCTCGACGAAGCCTGCCAGGCGGCGCGCGAGCTACGCCGCGGAGAAAACGTCATGTACTTCGAAACCGGCCAGGGCAGCGCGCTTTCCGCCAATGCCCACGGCGGCGTCGACCAGCAGACCTGCGAAGCGCGGGCTTATGCCGTGGCGCGCCGCTACCAGCCCCTGCTGGTCAATTCCGTGGTCGGCTTCATCGGGCCCGAGTACCTGTATGATGGCAAGCAGATTCTGCGCGCCGGGCTGGAGGATCACTTCTGCGGCAAACTTCTGGGCGTGCCCATGGGCTGCGACATCTGCTATACCAACCACGCCGAAGCCGATCAGGACGATATGGACGCGCTGCTCACCATGCTCGGCGTAGCGGGGTGCAGCTACATCATGGGCGTTCCCGGAGCCGATGACGTGATGCTGCACTACCAGAGCACCAGCTTTCACGATGCCCTCTACCTGCGCTCCGTGCTGGGACTGAAGCCGGCGCCCGAGTTCGAAGACTGGCTCGACCATCATGCTCCCCTGGTTCCTGCGCAATGGCTCTTGACCTGAGAACGTTTACTCCCGCTCGCGTGGCGCTCGGCCGCACCGGTCATAGCGTGCCCACGGCGGAGCTGCTCCGCTTTCAACTGGACCATGCCCGCGCGCGTGATGCCGTCTATCAGGAGCTCGACGCCCGCTCGCTCGGCGTGCCGCACTTGCTCTTGGAAAGCCGCGCTCGGGACCGCGCCACCTATCTGCGCCGGCCCGACCTGGGACGCAGTCTCAGCGAGGTGTCACGATCGTTACTCCGGCCGGGCGACTACGACGCGGCCATTGTGATCGCTGACGGGTTGTCTGCTACCGCGGTCCACCACCACGCCGTCCCGCTGCTCGCCGCATTGACGCCGCACCTGGAAGCGGAGGGCTGGCGCCTGGCGCCGCTCACCGTAGTGTTGCAGGGGCGCGTGGCAGTGGGGGACGAAATCGGCCGGCTGCTCGGCGCCCGCCTGGTAGTGATGCTGATCGGCGAACGTCCAGGGCTGACGTCTCCCGACAGCCTGGGCGTGTATCTTACCTGGGACCCGCGCCCCGGCCGCACCGATGCCGAGCGGAACTGCATCTCCAACGTGCGAACCGAGGGGTTGGCTTACGCAGTTGCGGCCCACAAAATCCATTTCCTCATGCGCGAGGCGCGGGCGCGCAAGTTGTCGGGTGTCGCGCTGAAAGAAGACGCGCCCGGGCTGCTCGGTTAACGAATCACAGCCCGGCGAAATGAGTAAATCCTTCCGCATTAGCCGGTTACTCGAAACCCAAGGTCGGACGGCGAAACCCCGATGCTACCGTATGGCACGGTTTCCCGCCGGCCATGGCCCTTCCGGAAGTACACCCAAACGATGCATTTGCGAGGGAAGGCCGGTGTCTGCTATTCGCCACTTACTCCCATTCGCTGAGGGACTGCGGGGCCTGCCGCACTATCGCCTGGTGCAAATACTATGACGATTTAGGTGTGCGACAGCCCGACCTGCTGGCGCTGGAACGCTGGGAAGACGAAGGCGGAACTGGTTCGCCGGTACGTTAGGGTATCTCCGCCGAGTCTGAGCGGTTCCTCACACTTAAACATGCAACTCTATTATTACCAGTACGGAACAGTAAGAGAAGTTGATAAGATACTCACACCTTTGATCTTCTTGGGGAGGGTGTTTGTCAGCCGGACTAGATAATCTGAAGCACGTCGTCGTGCTCATGATGGAGAACCGCTCCTTCGATCATATGCTGGGCGTGCTCCAGGCGGAAAATCCGCGAATTAACGGCCTGTCGGGCAAGGAGACGAATCCGGATACGACCAACGAACCAGCACCGGTTCTGCCGCAATCCGAATTTCAGAGCCAGCTCGATCCCGACCCCGATCACCACTTTCCGGCTGTCCACAAACAACTGTATTTCGGCACGTCAGGGCCGCCGGCGGTTCCATCCATGCAGGGCTTCGTGCAAAGTTACTGGGACCAGCAGCACAACGTCGCGCACTCCCGCAAAATCATGTACTATTTCGCGGCCGACAAGTTGCCCGTGCTGCACACGCTGGCGCGCAACTATGCGGTGTTCAATGGATGGTTCGCTTCCATCCCCGGCCCGACCGTCTGCAACCGCGCCTTCGCGCATTATGGAACGTCATTCGGCCAGGCAAGCCTGGACATTTTCTACATAAAAGAGCCCATCAAGAGCATCTACGAGCGGATGCTCGCCGCTGGCCGCACCACCAAGCTCTATTATTTCGATCCGTCCAGTTCCACGCAGGAGGTGGTCAATCTGCTCAAGAACCAACCGCAGATCTTCGCCACCTATCCGCAGTTTCTCGAAGACTGCAAGCGCGGAATGCTCCCCGATTACAGCTTTGTCGAGCCAAACTACAGCGACCACCCGGGAGACGACGGCGGAGAGCTGCTGGCCTCCGACCAGCATCCCGACCACGACGTGCAATCGGGCGAGGTTTTCATCGCGTCCATCTACAACGCCATCCGGCAGAACCCGGATCTTTGGAAAAGCACCGCGCTGCTGATCACCTACGATGAACACGGAGGGATCTTCGATCATGTGCCGCCACCGGCTTGCACCCCCGATGGATTCCACGCGCCTCTCAGCGACACCAACAACATCCCGTTCGCCTTTGACCGCCTGGGCGTGCGGGTACCGTCGATTCTGATTTCGCCTTGGATTGCCAAAGGCACCGTAGTGCCCGGTCCGGAAGATCCGGCAAATGGGCGCGTGTTCGAGCACGCCTCCATTCCGGCGACCATAACGCAACACTTCATCGGCAACTACGACGCCCGTACCGTGCGAGAAAAGGGCGCGCAGACTTTTCTGGATCTGCTTACGGATACAATGCGGCCGGATACCGATTGTCCAATCTTCAACTTCGATTAGGAGATTTCCGATGGCGCAAGGTCCCCCCATAATCCGCGTTCCCAAACCGCCGCGCAGTTCCTACCAGCCAAACCGACCGGTCTCGAAGAATGTGCTGCTCCAGAACCACGTGAAGCACTTCCGCGAGCTGGAAAAGGATTTACCACCCGAGCATCAGACCGGCATCCCCATCGAATCGATCCAGACCGAAGGCCAGGCGGCCGACTACATCCGGCGAATGACCGAGAAACTGCATCGGTCTTCCGGCAAGGTATAAGAGATGCGCGAAAACCGAGCCAAACAAGCAGTTCTCATCGCGTGTCTCACCCTCGCCGCCAGCGTCAACGCGCAGGAGACCCAAGTTGGCTCCGATTTCCGCCGTGAGGGCGAAGCCATCCAAAAGGCTTGTGGGACCTTCACCTTCCAATCCATTGGGAGCTGCGCTTACACGCTGTTCACGGACCACCCCATGCACTTCGCGGCGGGCAGTATCGCTCCTCAGAACGGCTTCGGATTGGGGCTCGCGTTCGTCACGCATTGGACACCGAATGAATCCTGGCGACTGAGCTGGGATGTGGACGCGGTCGGCTCAACCAACGCATCGTGGCGCGCCGGCGCGTACATGACCGCGGTTTGGGTTCGCCACCGCCGCATTGTGCCGGGGCCGGGGGGAAGCGTCAGCGCGGGCCCGTCCAACCTCACCGTTCAGGAAGATCCGGTCTTTCATGTGGTGGCCCAGAACATTTCGCTCAACAAGCTCGACTATTTCGGGCTTGGTCCAAATAGCAGCGAAAGCGCGCGCACCTTTTTTGGAATGCGCCAGACCATCGTCGGCCTGAACGCCACCTGGCCGATTCTACAGAAGTGGAACATCTCACTTTACGGCGAAGGCAATGGACGCTTTGTGGCCCTCCGGCCGAGCCTCGGCCAGCCAAGTCCGTCTATCGAACAAGTGTTTACGCCCGCCACTGCCCCCGGCTTAGATCGCCAACCGTCGTTTGCGCAGTTCGGGGAAGGCGTGCTCATCCATCCGTCGTTCGCCGGCGGGCACGTCCGCCTGAATTATGCCGTCACATTTCGGGAATACCTGGCAGCCGGCGATTCGTCGTTTTCGTTCCAGCGATTCACCACTGACCTGAACCACGTATTCCCGCTTTACCGGAAGACCCGTTCACTCGCGCCGAACAGCTTCAATGGACCCGACGACTGCTCGGTGAGCACCGGCACGCAGTCCTGCCCCGCCGTGACCCGTAATCTGGAGGGCAGCATCGCGATACGATTCCTGATGAACCAATCGCTGACATCGGCCGGCCACGTGGTGCCCTTCTACTTTCAGCCGACGCTGGGCGGTTCGGATATCAACGGCAACGCGGCTCTTCCCAGTTACCAGGACTATCGTTTCCGTGCCCCGAACAATATTCTGGTGCGCGCCACTTTTGAACATTCGGTTTACGGACCGCTCGGGTTCACCGCGATGGTGGATGAAGGAAAAGTCGCCCTGCTGCGGAGCGATCTCGATTTCACTCATCTCCGGCACAGCTATTCAGTGGGACTGACGTTACGCGCGGGAGGATTCCCGATGGTCCTACTGCTGTTTTCCTTTGGCGGCCACGAAGGCAACCACACCAGCGCCATCATGAACACCTCGCTCTTGGGCGGCTCCACGCGGCCCAGCTTGTACTGATTCGTGGCGCAGACTTCAGTCTGCCGCGCCGGCACTCCTGCCGGCGTTCGGAGACTGGTCGAGATAAGTCTCGACCCGGCAGGCAGGGTGCCTGCGCCACAAGAGCGTCCCAACCGGCGCAGATCTGCGCCAATGTAGGACCGATCGAAAGGACTTAGCGACGAATACCAGGCGCAAACCTGCGCCGGCCGCGCGCCTGCCCTAGTTCCTCACCGACTGGTTCTGCGCAAGCAGGTGCTCCACCTTGGCGATGAACTCCTCTTTCTCCTTGGTGTACAGCACGCCGCTTCCAGGGCTCGGGAAACCGGCATGAACGCCTTTGACCAGGCCGTCGCGGCCCACAAAGAAGCTGGTCGGCCAGGCATCCCAATCGAGCGCCTGGGTCAGCTTATCCTTCGCCGAGCTGGTCTCGCCGCCCAACAGTACGGTGTACGTGATGCCGTACCCTTTGATGAACGCCTTGAGCCGCGTCGGATTCGCAAGCTGCTCGGCCTCTTCAAAGGACAACGCCACAACCTCCAGACCCTGCGAGTGGTACTTCTTGTAAACCTCCTCGAGGAACGGAGCTTCGTCGTGGCAATTCGGACACCAGCTACCAGTGATCACGATCACCACGACCTTGTTCTTGAACCGCGCGTCGGTGTCGGAAACCAGCTTGCCATTCAGGTCGGGAAAACTGAAGTTGAATGGCTTCGACGGATCCTTGACGCCGGTATGCAGGTTGGCGTCGGTCGGTTCCGCCAGGCCCTTGGCCTTCGCCTGCTCGGGCCGCACCGCGGTGATCAGGCCTTCATGATGCTGGCCGCCCAGATCGAGCGCCAGGGTCCCATCGCTTTGCGGCGTGATGATCAACAGAGCCGGCCGCGCTCCCGAGAAGTGGGACAGCACGAACTTGCCGTCCTTGTAGCTGCCGCTAAGCGTTCCCGTGTCGCCATCCACACGCAGGATCGCGCCGGAAACATCCCCGCCTTGCTGGCGCAGGATCAACTGCCAGGCCTTTTCGCCCTTCTTGGAGCTGTTCACGCCTTCCAGGTACCACAATCCCGCGATATCGGGGGCATTCACGGTCGAAGCTTTGTGCGGCACGGCGCGGACGGCGTGAATCGCGAAGCGGCTTGCCCCGCGTAAGGTATTCGCCATCCAACGCGCCATCTTTCAAGGTGGCCTTCAGCACCGACGCATAGGTATCGAAGTTGAGGGTCAGCGTGCCGTTTTCGAGGCTGCCGCCCGTGGAGTTCTCGTGGTCGCTGCCATTGAAGAACCACCCCTTCACATTGGCGCCATCGCCGGAGATTTCCATCTGGAAGGGGATGTCCGTCCCATTGAGGTTGATCGTCGCGTCCCAGAGTCCGGCGAGCGACTGAGACCATGCCGCTGGAGCAACCAGCAGCAGTGATGTGACCAGCAGTTTATTCATGGCTTTTCCTTTTCTTATGGCAAGCTCTACCGCTGCGCAACTTCCTGCGCCGGCGATGCCTTCTCCGCTAGCAACTTCTCGATAGTGGACGTGAACTCTTGCTTCAGTTCCAGATTGAACTCCCCACTGGCTGGCGCTGCGAAACCGGCATGGATCGCGCGCACGCGGCCGTCACGGCCAACGAATACCGTCGCCGGCCAGGTGTTCAGGTTGATCAACTGCGGAACCTTCTCCCACATCTCCACCGGCGCGCCGGCGATCAGGTAGGTGTACTCGACTCCGTATTTGTTCACGAACGCCTGGACCCGCTTCAACTGGTCCTGCTGTTCGGGCTCTTCGAAATCGAGCGCCACAATCTCCAGCCCCTGGTCGCGGTACTTCTTGTACAGCGGCACCAGATACTGCGCTTCGTCATGGCAGTTGGGGCACCACGTCCCGGTAATGATGGCCACCACCACTTTGCCCTTAAACTTCGGATCGTCGTTCGACAGAATTTTTCCGTTGACGTCCGGGAAGCTGAAAGAGAAGGTTTCATTGGGATCGCGGGCCGTGGTGTGGGTCATGAAGTTCGCCGGCTCGGGAAGTCCCTTTGCCCGCGCAATCTCCGGCCGATAGGCCACCAGCTTATTCGTAGTTCTGCCGTTCTGCAGAATCTCGAGCGTCCCGTCCGCGGTGGGAGTGACTTCCATCAGGGCAGGTCGCGACCCGTCGAAGTGACTCAGCACGAACTTGGAGTCCTGCCAGGTCCCCGTGAGAGCGCCGGTGTCGCCATCCACGCGCAGAATCGCGGCCGAAACCTCCGCACCCTTCTGCCGCACGATGAACCGCCAGGCCTTTTCACCCTTGGGGCTGTTGTACGGAATCTCCCAGTAGCCATCGATGCTTGGCACGTTCGCGGCAGTCTGTGCGGGCGCCACATAGCGCTTCGCGTGGAACGGATTGCTGCTGATGTAGCGGTCCTGGTCGCCGAAGCGACCGGCCACCGTACCATCGAGCTGCCCATCCTTCACCTTCGCCACAATCTTCGTGAGATAGTGCTCGAAATTGAGCGTGACGGTGCCGTTGTCAAACTTAGCGGCAGTCGGCGTCGCAGGGATGTCGCCGTTAAAAAGTGTGCCCGTGAAACTGGCTCCCTCTCCCGCAAGATCCAGGCGGAACGGGATCACGGTGCCGCGGATGGTGACGCTGGCATCCCAACGCCCTTCCAGTGACTCTGCCATGGCCAGGGATCCCAGGCCCATGACAATTGCCAAGGCCCGCGAGACTTCTCGAGAGTTTTCATACTTTTCCCTTTCTGTTCGTACACATCGCAGCTGCTCACTTTGGTCGCCGCGCTTCCGTGCGTGCGTCGCGGCAGGCTGAAGGCCTGCCCGCACTTACCGAGTCGTTGCAGACTGATTCGCCCTGGACGCCTGCTTGTTGTATTGCTTCCACTCTTCGGGCAGGCCTGGCTTCGTGGCCAGCAAAATCTCGAGAATCGCGCGGCGATCCTCACCGGTCAACCTGGCGAACTCAGGGCTGCGTTCGCGACCGGTCAAAATTTCCAATAGCCGGCGGTAGACATATTCCTTGGCCGGGCTGGGCAAGGCGTCGAACGCCTCGTTGTAGATCAGATAGCTGCAGGGGTACTTGAAAATGCGCGCGCGCAAATCGAAATCGCGCAGCGAGCGCCCTTGCCGATCGCGCGGACCACGCGCCGCGAACTCTTCCGTAAACCCGGAAGTTCCTTTAACCGCACCCTCCAGCGGAGCCTCGTTGAGGAACAGCAGGTAGCGCACCAGTTCCTCGGCCGGCTTCTCGATCTGCTGGCGAGCTGCGTCCGAGAGCGCCGTGTTCTCGGGCCGCCCCGCCGCCTTGTTCCGCTGCGCCTCCGCATAAAGCGCCAGACGCGTCTGATAGTTGGTCAGGGTAATCAGGTTGTGCATCTGCGTTTGGTGCGCCAGCACCAGATGCGCCACAATGTCGCTGTCGCCGATCAAATATGCTGAGGTGTCGAAGTGCTTGGAGAGGTTCACTACATTGGCGCCGGCGGCCCGGTCCAACTGCTCGGGGTTGTCTTCATCCTGGACTAGCGCGTTGCCCATGTGCGTCTGGCTGCCGTGCGTTCCGGTCACGTACCAGCCGCCCCACCGGTCCTTCAGAGGGCTCTGCTGTCCGGTGATGAACGATGCGCCGAGCGCCGCCTGCGTCCCGGAGGGCATCGTGAAAATCGAACGCAGCATGACACCCGGCACGCCACGCGTGGAGGCCGCTACATGGCACTGCGTGCAATCCAATTCCGCGCGCTCGAAGACCGGTTTGTCGGCCTTCTTCTCATCCATCAGGTAAAAAATTGCGCCCTGCATCGGGTCGAAGGAAACGAACTCGAGCACCTTGCCGTCGTGCACCTGGCCCACATACACGTCGTCGTTGAAGTAGAGCGCGCGCGGCGATTGCGGCGAGATCTTCTTGTACTGAAAGCTCGTTTTGGAAAAGACCAGCGTTTGGGTATCGATGGGGATGTCCAGCTTTTCGAGTACCGATCTCAGGTAGCCGTGCTGCGGTTCATACTCCAGCTTCACCTCGCCGCGGTCCATGCGCTGCTGCAGCTTGGCGACCGGATCGCTGATCTTGGCGGTGCGATAGTTGATGGGCTCGTCGCTGAACGGTACGAATCCCTGATTTTTGACGGCGATCTGCGCGCGGGCAGGAAACCATCCGAGAGCCAGGACGCCTATCCCCGCCGCTGTCGCAAACAGAAGTAAGGGAACGCGTTTTGTTGACTTTCGAGACTCCACGAATCGTCAGCCCTCCCGCAGGCATCCCTCAATAGCCACAAACTCTATCAAGTTTGTGGACAATGTAGTCGTTATAGCAGACGCGGGCGCTAATCGCAATGGCACATACTCAATAAATGGAGACGTGAATGTCCGGACTCTTCGCGAACCTTCTGCAATTCTCCTTTGTCGCCCTGACTTCCATCTTCTTCCTGGTGGATCCGATCGCCGCCGTGCCCACATTCCTGATCATCACCGCGAATGCGGACAAGCAGCACAGGCAACGCATGGCCCGGCGCGCGGCCTGGACCTGCTTCGCCGTTCTGTGCAGCTTTGCGATCGCCGGGACCCTGATTTTCAAATTGTTCGGGATCACGCTTCCCGCCTTCAAGATTGCGGGCGGCGTGATTCTGCTTTTGATCGGGGTGGATATGCTGCAGGCGCGCCGCTCCAAAACCAAGGAGACCCCTTCTGAAACTCAAGAGGGCGCGGACAAGGAAGACGCCGGAATTATCCCGCTGGGCGTGCCGATGCTCGCCGGCCCTGGGTCGATCTCCACGGTCATGGTTCTGATGAGTGGCGCTTCCGCCTGGTGGTACGCCATTCCGATCCTGGCGGCCATCGCGATTACGGCTCTGTCATCCTATTGGACACTGGCTGCCGCCGACCGCGTCCGCGGTTATCTGGGCGAAACCGGAATTGGGATTCTGACGCGGCTGATGGGCCTGCTGCTCACAGCCATCGCCATTCAGTTCATGCTCAACGGCCTTACCGATATCGGGCTGGTAAAAGGCGTGGTGCGTTAAATCAGTACCACAGGCCTCCCGGCCTGTGTCTGGTTTTAACGCTTCTTGAGTAGCGACTCTCGTCCGAACCAGTGATAATGAAATAGAAGTCTTATGCTTGATTGGACCACTTGCCCAGCGCTCGAACGCCACCCCTCCAAAGTCAGTGGTGCGTGGGTGTTCCAGGGCACCCGAGTGCCGGTTTCAGCTCTCTTCGCGAACCTCGAAGGGAGCGCCACGGTTGACGAGTTCCTGGAATGGTTTCCCGGCGTATCACGCGAACAGGTGAATCTCGTGCTGGAGCATGCTTCGTAATTATGCCAGGAGGAGGTAGGCGCGGGTATTCATATCCGTGCCCGGATTGTTATCGCGAAGGATATTTGTTTTGGCTCACGCCGACCGGAAAATGCTCTAAGTGCTACGGCTCCGGAGTAAATTTGAACCTAAGCCAACTGGAGCCGAAATGCAGAAACTGTGACGGCACTGGCTTCTGCCCCACCTGTAATGGAGCGGCTCGACTCTTATATCAAACGCGCGTTACTCCATGAAACCGTTCACGGCGCCCGTCAGCGCCTCTTCAGCTCGTCCAGTTCTTCCAAACTCCGCGGCCAATCCTGCTTGAGTAGCCGCGACAAGCCGCGGTCGGCCAGCAGCCGTCCGCCCGTCTGGCAAGGCGCGCAGTAATTGGTTTCGTTGGAAGCGTAGCGGATGCGCTGGACCTTGGCGCCGCAACGCGGACAGGGCTGCCCGATAACGCCCATGTACCGCCATGCTCGGCCGGAACGCGGTCACCTTTTCCGGAAAGGCCTCACCGGTTTCACTCCGCAACCGGTCGACCCAGTCGGTCAACGTCTCGCGGATCGCATCGTAGAGCTTCCCGATTTGCTCGGGCGCCAGCTTCTGGGTCATCGCCACCGGCGACAGGCGCGCACGATGGAGAATCTCATCCGAGTAAGCGTTGCCGATTCCGCTGAAGAGCCGCGGGTCGGTGAGTGCGCGCTTCAACGTGTGATTCGACGACTGAAGCACCCTCCCAAATTCGTCGATCCCGGCTTCGAGGACTTCCAGACCGCCGGCATCCAGCGTGCGCAGACCATCTTCCCCGGCCACAACGTGGAGCGCGGCCCGGCGCTGCGACCCGGCTTCGGTGAGCGTCAGCGTGCCATTATCAAACTCGAATGCAGCCAGGAAATTTTTGGCCGTAGCTTTTGGGGCGGCGTTGCGCCAATGCAGGCGGCCGGCGATCATCAGGTGTAGGGCCAGCCATAGGTCCTGCTCCAGGCCGATGCAGATCCGCTTGCCCAAGCGCCGCACTTCCAGGACCTGCTTGCCTTGCAAGGACTCCACGGGCGGGCTGACGGTCCGCAACAGGAAGGGCCCGCGAATCAAAACCCGCTGGAGCGTGTGGCCCAGAAGTCGCTCCCGTAACGCCTCGACGTAAATCGTGACATCCGGGAGCTCAGGCATCCGCTCCGGGTTACTTCGCGTTCGCGTTCTTCATCTGGTTCAGAAGCGGAACATCTTTGACCGGTTTGGGCGCGGGCAGCGTCTTCACGTAAGCGTAAATGTCCGCGAGTTGCGGGTCCGGCAGGATCTTCTCGACAAAGGCCGGCATAGCCCCGGTAGGCCGGCGGACGTAACGGATGAACGCCTGCTCCGTCAGCACGGTGGCGGCGATGCGCGCCCCGTCGCGACTTCCCTGCCCCGCGTAGCCGTGGCATTCCCAGCACCCGTTGCGGCCGAACAGCGTCTTGCCCTCGTCCGCATTTCCGGCTGCCGAGGCGATTCCCGCCAGCAGCAATGTGAATCCGAATAGCTTCTTCATTGGCGTGGGTCCTTAGCGCGGCTGCGTAACCAAATCGATCATCGCCGGCTCGCCCTTCTTCACCACGTCGACAGCGGCTCTCAGCGCCGGGCCGAGATCGTTGGGGTTCTCGATCGGCCCCCAACTCGCCATGCCATACGCTTTGGCCATCATGGCGTAGTTAATGTTCGGGTTGTCGAGGGCCACGCCGATGTGCGTGTTCTCGGGTCCGCGCATCGCGCGCGACGCCATGTCCTGCAGGAACATGCGCTCCTGGTGATAGCCGCGGTTGTTATGCATGATGGAGAGCAGCGGGATGCGGTGATGCGCCGCCGTCCACAGCACGCCGGGGGCGTAGTTCAGGTCGCCATCGCACTGGATGTTGACGCTGATACGCCCGTGCTTCTTGTTGGCCAGCGCCGCGCCCACGGCCGCGGGTGCGCCGTAGCCGATTCCATAAGCGCCGTGACCGCCGATGAAGTGGTAATACTTCTCCATATCCCACAGGCGTTGCGGCCACCAGCTCACGAAGGTCAGGTCGGAAACCATCGACCAGTCTTCGTCCTTGATGACGTTCCAGATCTCGGCGGCCATGCGGGCGGTGGTGACGGGGCTGGCGTCCCAACCGGCCGCGGCCTGATCGAAATCGCGGTCGCGATTCTGTTTCCAAACCTGGGCGAGCCGCTTGCCGCGCGCTTCCATGGCGGTCTTGCGGTCGGACGTGATCAATTTCTTGCAGGCTTCAATCAGCGCGGGCAGGGTTGCCTGGGCATCCGCTGCGATGGCCATATCCACATCGGCGTACCGCCCGAAATCCTGATAATTGCTGCGGCCGAACAGATCGCTGGAGGTGATGGTGGCAAGCTTGGTGCCCGGCTTCACGATGGATTCGGTCTGCATGCCCATGCGGTTAATGGGTGTCTGGGTGTGCGTGGTGTACCAGAAATCCGGCACCTCCAGGCCCAGGACCAGGTCCGCATTTCGGATGTTGCCGCTGTTATAAAGCGGGTGGCGATACGGGATGGTCATGCGCATGCGCCTGTCCGAAATCGGGGCCTGTACGGTCTCCGCCAGTTCCTGGAGCAGCTTCATGCCCTCGGCGTCTCGCGCCGCGCGGCCGGCTACGATCACCGGGTTCTCAGCGTTGACCAGCAATTTCGCCAACTCGGCGACGGCGTTGGCGTCGCCCGCTGGCGGAGTCGGCACCACCAGCTTCGGGATGCGCAGCGTGCGCCGGTCTTCGTCCGGCATGGGCTCTTCCTGCAACTGGCCATTAGCGCATAGCACCACCGGTTCGTACGGCGGCGTCATCATGACCTTGTAGGCGCGCACGGCGGACTCGCCGAAGTGTTCCAGGGAAACCGGCGAGTCGTCCCACTTGGTGTAATCGCGGACCATGGCGGCCGCATCCTGCACGCTATGCGTCCACTCCACGTCGCTGCGGCGGAAATTGATTTCCTGTTCATTGCCCAGGATCAGGTAAACCGGCACGCGATCGGCGTAGGCGTTGTAGATGGCCATGGAGGCGTGCTGCAAACCGACGGTGCCGTGCGCCATGGTCAGGATCGGCTTGCCCTCAATTTTGAAGTAGCCGTGGGCCATGGCGATCGACGACTCTTCGTGGCAGCAGGTGATCCATTCCGGATCCTTGTTGCCGCCGTAGTTGATGAACGATTCCTGGAGGCCGCGGAAGCTCGATCCGGGATTGGCGAAGATGTAATCGAATTTCAGACTCTTGAGGACGTCGACCATGTAGTCGGCGCCGGGCCGGTCGGTGGTGTAGACATCGGCGCGCGCCGCCGGCGTTCCCGTTTCGAACGCAACTTGTGTCGCTGAGGGCAGCGGCGCTGCGGGGCGAGCCGCCTGGGCCGCCTGAGCCTGGGGTTGCTGTGCATGCGCGGCGGGCGGCTTAACCACCAGCGCGGCTGCGCCGGCAGCGGCGCCTTTTAGAAACCCGCGACGGCCGACAGAATTTTTGGCTTTTGCCATGGTATGAATCCTCCTTGGTGACCGGGCCTGGATGGGCCGCGGCGGCTGCACACACAATTCCCAATATGCCGAGTGCGGCCTTGATCTTATCGAGGAAAAGGGGCCGGGGTCAAGCGATACGGTGCCTTAATGCACTGCTGAATCGCGCTCGATCACCATCAATGTGAATGAGCCAGGCAGCACCGGCGGCCTTCCCCGGCCAGTCGCCCCCGCGGGTACCTCTCCAAACTTCGCGGACACTATGAACACGCGATGATTGGTGGGATCGAGCCCCATATTGCGCGCCCGCTCCGGAGTCTGCACGTTTTCGGCGACGTGATATTGGTCGGGAGTGTCCTGGTGAATCACGGTGAGCGTGCCGTCGGCATTCGAGGCAAACGCGTTGCCTGAGGCTGCATCGTACCCGGCCCCGTCGACGCCCATGCCGATAGGGACCGTTGCGACCACCTTGCCGGCCTGATAATCGGAGACCGCCATCACTCCGCTGCGGCATCCACTGAACACCCGATGGTGGACGGTGTCGACGGCCATGGACACGGGCTGCTTGCAGGGGGCCGTGGACCAGCGCCGGGATACAGTCGCGGTCTTCGCGTCGATCTCCACCACCTCACTGGTGTCGGTGAGATTCGCATAGACCTTTCCGTCGCCGGCCGACGCGCCATATTCCGGTTTGCCGCCGAGTGGGATGTTCGTGATGAGCGTCCCCGCCCGCGGGTCGATCACCGTCGAGGAGTGCGCGTCGCCATTCAACGTGAAGACGCGGTTCGACGCGCCGTCATAGACGATGGCGTCGGCATCTTCGGCTGCCGGAATCCGGCCGAGCACCTTAAAGGTCTTCAAGTCGAACATGACCACGGACTGGTCGTTGCCCGAGGTGGCGAATCCATGCCCCGTGGCTTCCGCCACAGCTGTTCCGTGTGCCCCCTGGATGCCCGTGACTTCGCCGAGCAGCGCTCCGCTGTCTTCATCGACTACCATCACGCGATTTTGCCGTGCGATAAACAGGCGGTGATTGGGTGGGTCGGGAACGATGTAGTCCCAACTCCCGTCTCCGCCCAGCGTGTAGGTGTGGGTCACATGGTATGACAAAGCGTGAATAGGCTGAACCAGCGGAACGGAGGATGACTGCGCGAACAGCACCGTCATACCAGTTACCGCGAGAACCAGCGCGATCCGGTTGGGCATCGAAGCTCCCTTCTCCGTGAAGTATATCGAAGTCGGGCTACAGCCACCCGATTTCCTCACGGCTGAACGAAATGGGCAAACGTGATCAGGTGGCCGGCTGGGTCCTTTACCGTGAACTCCGTCGATCCGTAGAACGTTTTGTGCACCGGCGTCACCATCGGGACGCCCTTCATCGCCGCGACCACCGCTTCCAGATCGTCGACTTCGAGGAATAGAAATCCGGTGCCCCGTTGAAAAGAATTTGCCACGCTCGGTTCTTTCTCCAGGCTCGCGTAAGTTCCGTACATCAGCTCGATGGTGCCCTTCTGCAGCGCGGCGAACGCCAGCCTTCCTCCGTCCGGTACTTCGGCCGTTTTTTCGAAATGCATTCGCTCTACCCAGAACTTCACGCAGGACTCTACGTCGTCCGTATACAGATTCGGTGTCATTCTCTTCACTGTCATGGTCTTCTCCTGTGCGGCCATCAGAGCGGCCGAAGTGATGATCAAAAGCATCGTGCGCATCGTCGATTTCTCCTTGCGAAACCCAACTAGTCTGATTTAGACTAGTATTGTATGAGGACCGTGTCAAGCGAAAAATTGACCACTCCCGATCTGGTTCTGCTCAGCCTTCTCGCGGAACGCGCGATACATGGCTATCAAGCCAACGCCCTGCTGGAATTCCGCAAGGTTCGCGACTGGGCGGGAGTTTCGCGTCCACAGGTTTACTATTCGCTCGACAAGCTGGCGCGCCTGGGACTCATCCGGTCGGCCGAGGCCGAAGACGACGCAGGTGGCCCCGAGCGCCGCGTCTTCGAAACCACGCCGCGCGGCCGCGTCGCGCTCGCCGACTCCTTGGAGCGCGAGGACTGGACCCAGCAAACCGAGCGTCCCCCGTTTCTCACATGGCTCGCTCTCTCCTGGCAGTGCCGCCCCGGCGTCTTCTCGAAGCAGCTCCAGCAGCGACAGAAGTTCCTGGAACTCGAACTCGCCCACAGACAGGACGTTCTACGAGCAGTTCGTAAAGAGGTAGGTCATCGGTTCCACGAAGCGGTTTGGATGCTCAGCCTCAACATCGATCAGCTGCGGACCGAGTTGCACTGGCTCAAGAAGGTCGCGCGCGAGTTTCCCCGCCGGTCGGCCGCCCGCGAGCCTGCGTACATCGTCAAATAGAAGTGGGCTTGAGGGAAGCCGCAATCAAGCGGAGTTCCGAGGCATGCCGGCGTTGAGGTTCGTTTCAACGCGCGGCCAAGCCTTGCTGCAGGAAATCGATCACCTTCGGAATGGCGTCGAGCGATGACTCCGCGTTGCCTTTCGGCGTGCCGCCTGCTTCTACATCGCGGCCGGACGTGTGGTTCCTCACCGCTCCCTGCCAGGCGGGAACGATTTCCGAACGGCCCGCTCCGTGGCCTGCATGCGGGTACTTCAAGTGTTCCACGTTGTAGGCAAACTTAGAGCCGTGCCGCCGCCAATTGCGCGCTCCCCCGCATCAATCGAAATTCGATGGTCTGCGCAGCGAAATCCCGCGATGGCAGATACCGCGCAGTCGTCATAAGGAAGTGCGCCTGGATCGATAGTAACCGCGGAAGATCAGGTGAGGGAGGCTGCCTCGCGCGAGTTGGCGCGGGCCGGCGCGGACTGCTTCGCCAGCATCTCGATCTGGCGGGAGGCGATGACTTTGTATTCCTTCATGTACGCTTCGTGGTTTCGTTCCACTTCCGCGAGGCGATACACGTAGTTCACCATCAGGCCGGCGGAACGTTGCATGCCGGTGGCTGAGGTATCGCCCAGCCAGTTGATGCGCTCCAGGCGGGCGCCGTTTCTCAAGTGGAAACGCGCCACGGAATCGAGCGGCTCCTTCCCGTGTTTGGCAAACAGAAGATAGTGGGCGCACAAGGGGCCGAGCTCTTCCAGGGCCTCCTCGGACACCGCGCTGTCCTGGAACCATTCCGGTTGGCTGAGCTTGTGCATCAATTCCGCCAGCTTTCGAAACTTGGGATTGGTTTCGTCCTTGGCGATCGTGGCCACCAGCCATTCGCGGAATCCAGGGATGGGGGAAACGGTCGCAAACGTACGAATCTGCGGCAGCTCGTCTCCCAGGTCCTGGGCGACTTTCTTGATCAGGAAATTGCCGAACGGGACGCCGCGCAGGCCTTCCTGACAATTCGTCACTGAGTAGAACATGGCGCAGTTCGCCAACTTCGCATCGAGCACGGGAGAATCGGGATCGAGCAACGGTTGTACTTTTGCGCTCATTCCGCGTGTCAGCGCCACTTCCACGAAGATGATCGGCTCCTCGCCCAGAGCGGGATGAAAGAAAGCGTAGCAGCGGCGATCCGCCTCCAGGCGTCGCCGCAGATCGTGCCAGCCGTGAATCTCGTGCACCGCCTCAAACTGGATCAGCTTTTCCAGAATGCTGGCGGGCGTGCGCCAGTCGATCCGTCGCAGGTTCAGAAAGCCGCGATTGAACCAGGAGGTGAGTAAGTGCGCCAGGTCGGCTTCGATCGGCGCCCATTTCGGCTTACGTGCAGCCAACAACTGCCGCCGCATTTCCACCAGCACCCGTGTGCCACCCGGAGCGCCGTTCAGCCTGCGGAACAGCTCCCGCCGCGGCGGTTCTACCACGCGCAAAATGCGGGCCAGGTTCTCGGGAGACGGGTCGGTGCGGTAGGCCTCGCCGGACCGTCCCACCACTTCCGGGTCAGGCGAAAACTCCTGGATCAGTATGTCAAAAAACGAGCCGCGGCCGGCTGCGTCCAAGGATTCATAAGCACGCAGCGCGTCGGTGGCCAGGCGTCCGCCGGAGACTTCGCCGCGCTCGGTCAACAGGCTATAACACAGGGAAATGGTTTGATTGACGGCGCGCTCGCTACCACGGGGGGCTGCCCCGTTCTGCCGGGATCGGAAACCGATGAGTTCACTTAGCTTCACTAAGTTCCCCTGAGCGCGACCTTCCTAATAATGATTATGCTGGAATCGGGCCCGTTAGTCACTTGCTAAAGGTAATGTAGGAAGTACTATCTTCCCGGTGACCGCTCCCTCTGGTCACGGTTCCGTAATGGCGGCGCGTTACAGAGCCGTGACCAAAGGGAGCGGTCGTCTTTACGGCGCAAACCGCGCCCGCTTGATGTAGTCCAACTTAGGGAAGCGCGGGACCAGGTATTCGTTGGCCTCTTCCTCCACACGGCCAGGGTCGATCTCCTTGCCCTCCGGCCGCATTTCGCCGTAACCCGAATAGAAGCGGTCCACCACATCCATGCCCTCCACCACTTTGGCGAAGGGAACAAACCTGTCTTCGTCCAGCTTGGGGTTATCTGCAAGGTTAATGAAGATCTCCGTGGCGCGGGTGTTGGGGCCGGATTTGGCAAACGCCAGAGTGCCGCGCAGGTTCTTCTTCATGGGCGGATCGTCGACGATGAAAAGCTGCCGCCAGGTCTCGTGGATGTTGAAGTCGCGATGCACTCCGAACTGCGCCACGAAGCCCGGCACCACGCGGAAGAATCGCCCCTGGTCGAAGTAGCGCTTGCGGACCAGCTCGTGGAAGCGGTCCACTCCGTGCGGCGCCCAGGCGCGCGTCGCTTCCACCACAACGTTCCCTTGCGAGGTCTCGAACGTCACACGGAAAACTTCCGGGACGATGATCGGCGCGGGCTTCCGGCAGGCGGCCAGAGACAGCGCCAGGAGGGCAGCGAAAACCGCGTTTCGCATTCTATTTCTTAACGAATTTGTGCAGCTTGCTATTCACCGTGTCGGCGACGTAGATCTCCCCCTTGGGGCTCACCGTAACAAAGTGGGCTTCGCCGAATTCGCCCAGACCCTTGCCGGGTTTTCCGAGGGCGGCGAGAACATTCCCGGTCAGATCCAGCCGCAGAAGCTGGCCGGCAAAACCGTTGACCATGTAGATGTACTGGTCACCGATGGCCACCCCGCACGGCAGCCCGGCGTACTTCAATTCGCGAATGAACTTCCCGTCCTGATCGAAGACCTGGATTCGTTGATTTTCGCGATCGGCGATCCACAGCAGGCCCTTGGCATCCACTGCGATCCCGTGCGCCACTTGGAATTTGCCCGGCTCGGTCCCCGGCCCGCCCCACGACTTGATGAATTTTCCGTTCTTGTCGAACTTAAAAACGCGCGGATCTCCCTTACCGGCAGTGTGTCCCTGGACGACGAATATGTCTCCGCCGCGGCCGATGGCGACGTCGTTGGGCTCGTTGAAATGACGCGACTCGGTGGCTTCATTCCAATCGCCGGGCTGGCCTTTGGTTCCCAGCGTGAGAAGCGTCTCTCCTTGCGGGCTCAGCTTTACGACGATGTGCGCGCCCACGTCGGTTACCCAGAGGTTATCGTCGCGATCGATGCGCAAGCCGTGCGTTCGCGTGAAGCCTTCACCCAGCGCGCGAATGAATTTTCCATCAGCTTCGAATTCCATAAGCGGCTGAGGCCCGCGATTCAGAATCCACAGATGGCCTTTGGAGTCGAACGCGGTGCTGGCGGGCGCTCCCATGGTAGTGCCGGCGGGAAGGGTGACCGGGTCGGCAACAGCCACGTATTCCAGGTCGGGCGCGTTCTGCGGTACCAGGAGCGCCGGGTTCGAAGGACGCTGCGCGATGGCGGAAGTGGCGGCCAGCAAAGTTGTGAATGCGACGAACGCTCTTTTCATGTGTCCTCCTCAAAAAGCCAAAACCTGACACAGGCCGGGAGGCCTGTGCTACCTGCGTGCGCCACGTACCACAGGCCTCCCGGCCTGTGTCAGGTTTTTCATTATATGCTCAGAACGCCAGCTTCAGCGCCAACTGCAACTGCCGCGAGTCTTGCGCGCTCGAAATGGTGCCGAAGTTAGCTGTGAACGCCGTCCGATTCGGCAGGTTGAAGTTGGGAAGATTGACCACGTTGTAGGCCTCGGCGCGAAGCTGCAGCTTGGCGCTCTCCCTCAGGGGAATGTTCTTCTGCAGCGAGAAATCGATTTCCTGCAATCCTGGCGCAATCACACTATTCCTGGATGCGCTGCCGAACGTGTACAACTGCTGGCAGCGAAAAAACGGCGGTGTTGAACCATTCCTGCGGCGTCTTGGGTCCGTCATTGGGATTGCCCGAAACGTTGGGCCGTTGCGCGGGTCCGGCGCCGATATTGGCCTGATCGCTGGCGATATTCACGGTGAACGGCGCACCCGACTGCGCCGTGAAATTCCCACCGGCCTGCCATTGTCCCAGCAGCGCGCGCGCCCAGCGGCTCGCTCCCTTCGGCAGATACAACTCGTAGATGAAGCTCACCACCAGGCGCTGCCGGTGATCGAAACTGGAACTCGCCTTCTCCGCGGCCAGGTCATAAACGTTCTGCGCGAGGTTGGTCTCATTCAACGTGGCCCCGGGATCGGAAGCATCGTCGATGGAATGCGACCACGTCCAGTTCGCGTCGAACATCAGCCCATTCGAAAAGCGCCGCTTCCCGCTCAAAGTGAGCGCGTTGTAACTCGCCCACCCGTTCCAACGAATGTCGCTGATCTGGCTCAACTCCGGTATGGGCCGGCGAGCGGCGATGGCCCCTGGACCGGGCACCGGAACATTCAAGACCGTCCCGCTGTCCGCATGCACGGTACGCGAACCGATGTAGGCCGCCGATAGCACCGTGCCGGAAGTCAGCTCGCGTTCCAGGGTGAAGTTCCAGACTTCGTTGTATTCGATGTGATAGTTGTGGTCGAGATTACTTCCGCCGGCCGTTCCCGTAGGATTGGCCGCCAGCGCGTTCTCCGTGGTGAAGCTGGGCAGGAGCGTCGCGGTTGTACTGACAGTCTTGGTCAGGAAAAAGGGCAGGTTCTGCGCCAGGTTCGTCACGATGCTATAGGCGGCCTGGTTGGGGTAAATTCCAAAACCGGCGCGCACCGCCGTTTTGGGGCGGCCCGGAAGACTCCAGGCGATACCGACGCGCGGAGCAAAACGAAGCGGCCTCGAAACCAGCAGGCTGTTGTTCCAACCCGCCGCCGAAGAAGCCACGTACGGAAGCGGGAGAAACGGAACCAGAGCGCTCGCGGCGGGCGAGATGTTGCCGGAGCCGTCGCTCGCCACCACAAACCGGCCGCCGGCTACCGACGTATCGATGGCCGCGATCTGGTTGCCGGAATCCGTCATGTTGCGGTTGTATTCGTAGCGGACGCCGATCTCCAGCTTCAGTTTGGAAGTGAGCTGCCAATTGTCCTGCGCATAAAAGTGCGCCCAGTTCGTACTCCCGTCCATGGCCGCGCGGCCGAGACCAACCTGCGCGGTGGTGGGATAGCCCAGGAGAAAATCGGCGAACGCGCTGCCGTCGGCCAAGCCCGGCGCCGAGGAAGTCCAGCGCGGCGTGAAGGAAAAAATGCCGCGCGCCCCAATCGGATTCACCGTCCGCAAATCGAAGTGCATGCCATAGACGCCGAACTTGAAGGTGTGCCTGCCGCGGTGCCAAACCACGTTGTCGTAGAGCTCAAAATCGCGGTTGTTGCGAAATGTGAATAATGCGGGATCGCCAATTGTTGAGAACTGTCCGCCAAACGAGACTTGCGGGTAGCCGCCGTCGCGCGGATCTGCGGTCACGCCTTCGAGCCCCGTGCCGGCCGCGAAGGGATTGCCGGCGTTGGGGCTGGTCTGTCCGCCCGTAACCGTCAGGAACCCGAAACGCGCTTCGTTCAGTATGTTCGCATTGTAGGCGTGGGTCCACGCCGCCACACCGTTGATCGCGTGGGTGCTCAGGCCGCGGCCGAAACCGGGCAGGAGGCTCTCCTGCAAGACGCTCGATCCGAATGGATCGGCCTCCCCCGCATCGAAAAGGGAAGCGCGCAAATATGCCGTGTCTTTTTCTGAAAACTGGTGATCGAGGCGCGCACTGTATTGGTTCTGGTTGGTGCGCTGCGGCTCGGTGGAAAGCAGGTTTTGCGCAATCCCCGGCAAATTGGGAGATGGCGTCTGGGCGAGAAGCGCGATGGCCACGGGGTCCAGCAGAGTGACCGGAACCTGGTTATTTGGAAACGCCGTCCGCTGTCCGCTGGGATCGTAAATCGCGGGTAGACCCGAAAAATTTCCCTGGCGCATGGCCGCAGTCGGCACAGAGAACGTCTGCGTCAGCGACTTGCGCACGCGCTGCCCTTCGTAACTCAGGAAGAAGAACGTTTTGTTCTTGAGCACCGGACCGCCCAGGCTGGCGCCGAACTGGTTCTGACGGAATGGCGGAATGGGCGCAGCCCCGGAGTCGAAGAAATTCTTGGCATCGAATGCGTCATTGCGGACAAACTCGAAGAGGCTGCCGTGAAGGAGGTTCGAACCCGACCGGCTGACGACATTAATCACCGCCCCGGATTTGGTCCCGAACTCCGGCGCATAGGACGTTTTCTGAATATTGAATTCCTCGATGGCATCGATCGAGGGCGATATCACCATATTGTTGAAGTGTTCATCGGTAACCGTAACACCATCCATGAGATATAGGTTATGGCCGCTCCGCTGTCCCAGGACGTTGACCAGGTTTCCGGCCTGCTGCATGGCATCCCCGCGGGTGCCACCCGGAGGGCGGACGACGCCCCCGCTGAGCATGGCGAGATCCAAGAACTGGCGTCCCTTCAGAGGCAGGTCGATCACTTGCTGGTGCCCGACGGTGTCCCGTATGCCCGCGGATTCCAACGGCACGGTTCCGAGGTCGGCTTGAATCGTCAGAACCTGGTTGGAATCGCCGACCTCCAGAACGAAGTTCCGGCGCAGACGGTCTCCCGCATGGATTTCCAGGCGCGCTAACGCAGACTGCTTGAAATCCGTGGCTGCCACCACCAGGGAATACGCGCCGACGGGAACTTGAGGGAACAGGAATTCGCCGGCGCTATTGGAGGTCGCGGTGAACTGCTGTTTGGTATCGGCGTGCTGTATGGTGACGGTCGCGCCCACGAGCGCGCCACCGGTGGCGTCCTGAACGCTGCCGCCAAACTCCGCCGTATTCATCTGCCCCCACGCGCAGCATCCGACCAGGAGCAGCGCGAGGGCACAAGCTAATCGCATTGGCGCTTTGGGCAGGACATGGACCCGCCCCACGCTTTAGTTTAAGCGACCTTCGCCTGGCGCATCACACCTTCGGCTTTCTCGCGAATCCGCGTCGCCACTTCCTGCGGATCGCCCTGCGTGAATTCCGGCAGGAACAGTTCTACCGAAAGCGCTCCGGAGTATCCCTTCTCGGCCAGTTTCCGAAGAATCCGGACCAGCGGGGAAATGCCGTCGCCCGGAATCAGGCGCGTGGTGTTGTCCAGTAACTCGCGGGGCATGTCCGGCACATCCTGGTAATGCACGTGGGCCAGCTCGCCAGGTTTCAGCAAGTCGAGATCTTCAAACTTGCTCAGGCCCGACCAGAAGTGATAGCAATCCAGCATGGGACTCACATTAGGATGCGCGGCCTCGCGGATCAACTTCAGCGACGTCGTCAGCGTGGAAATGAACGACGAGTTGCGCGCGAATTCGATCATGGCGGTCATCTTGTGATCCTTGGCCACGTCTCCGCCCTCGCGAATGCAATCGACCGCGCCCTTGTAATCGTCCGCAGTGACTTTGCGGCTGGTGACGGCCGGACAGTAGATCTTGGTCAGGCCGAACGACGAGAATTGGTCGCAGCGTTTCTTCCAGGTCTCGAGCGCCGCCGCCCGGCCCGGATTCGGAATCCAGAAGTCGGGTAGAACGGACGCGCAGGAGACCGGCGTCAATCCCAGGTCGGTGACCACGCGCCGTGCGGCGGCCAGGTCGTCGGTCTTGAGAAAGTCGTCGAGCAGCCGGTCGGTCAGCTCCACATTCTTGATCCCGGCCTTCGCCCAGCCTTCCAGCGACTTGCGGTATCCCGCGGCCACCGAGGTGTTCTGGTGCAGCGACAGCACCATTTTCGGGGACGCCGCATGGATGGGAGTAACCACCTGGGCCAAGGGAGCGAGAAGCGCGGTTCGTCGAGAAAGCAGCATGGGAGATACTATATCGCTGTTCGCGACTCCATCGGCAGAGATGCAAGAGTACAGCGTTTTCGGCGGCTATCTGTCGGCCGAGTGTCTGAGATTCCCCTGGGTTTGCTAGTGGCTCCGGCGTAAACGGAACATGGCCATGCCCAGGAGTGCCACGCCGACGAATATCCAGGATGTCGGTTCGGGCACCACCGTCCCGGTCAGGGAAAAGACTGCGTTAAAGGCCGGCGCCGGTGTTCCTCCCACGATGTCCCCTCCCACCTTCAGCCAGTCGGGGTCGAGAGCGGCATCGCGCGTCCAGCTCTGCAAGTCGGGATTGAAGGGCGTGCGACCACAATCGGCTTGGGTGCGGAAAGCCAAAGGAAATCACCGCCTGCCACTTCCACCTGCGGAACAAAGAAATAATGATCCGCCGGTAAACTGAAAGGCGTGGCGAAGGTGATGGTGAACAAGACCTCCTCGCCACTGACCCCTCCATCGCCCGCGGTCGTCTGATTGGGCTTCGGGTGAATGCCGCCGGGCTGCACTGAGTTGTTCACCGTGAACGATGGGGATTCCTCCGTGGCCACAAAGCTGAGCGTGGCCGAGACGGAGTCCTTCGTATCGAACGCGTTATCCGATGGCGAATTCATTCGTGTCGGCACATTACCCGAGGGCGGATTGTTTGAATCAAGGGGAAAGACGCGGTAGATCTCGACCGCTACCTCGCCGATATCCCCGAGTGTCGCTCCATTTGTCAGGATTCCTTGAAAGGTCGCACTGTTGATTTTAGTGGGCGAATTCAAAAGAAAATCGTCGGCGGACTCGATTTCGAATACACCTGTATCGGGCCGCGAGGCGGTTGCCATCTTGCCATCCGGATTACCGGTACTGAAAGAAAAAACGTCTCCAAACGAAGGAGACACCGCGACGGCAACCCAGAGTGAGAATATACACAAACGCAAGCGCATCATTATCCTCCGAAAAGAATATTGGGTCCGCTTGGAAGTATGCCTCGCTCGTATCTGATAACGTGTGAAAGCTTCGATTATCTTTCGGGCTTAAAGTAAAGAACATCACAGGTTGCACGCTTGGTGCATGCCTGGATTCATTTCCCCCACGCATCGAAAGCCGATGTTGTAATCGCGGTCACCGATTTCAATCCGGCTGCGGTACGACGCGCGCATGAGGCGAGCGTCGTCGAACCAGCCTCCGCCGCGCAGCACCTTGAACTCGCCGCCGGTGGGGCCTGTCGGGTCCGTGCTCTCACTGGGCGCCGCCGTATGCCAGTCGTTGGTCCACTCCACCACGTTGCCCAGCATGTCGTGCAGCCCGTAGCCGTTGGCTTGCTTCTGTCCCACCGGGTGGGTAGTGCCTTTGGCATTGCCGCGGTACCAGGCGATTTGCGCGACGTCGCCGTATCGGCTCTGGGCGAGGCCCCCTCGGGCCGCGTACTCCCATTCGGCTTCCGTCGGCAGCCTCCCTCCGATGGCGCGGCAGTACGCAATCGCCTCGGTCCAACTGACCTGTTCCACCGGCAGGCTCGGGCCTTTGAAGTTACTGGGATTTCTCCCGGCCACGCGTTGATAGGCGGCTTGTGTCACCTCGGTTTCCCCCAGCCAGAACCCCTTGGTCAAGGTCACGCGGCGCGCCGGCTTTTCGTCGCCGTAACATTCCGCGTCTTCGGCCGAGCACCCCGCGGTGAATGTTCCGGGCGGGATCCACAGGTAGCGCAGCCCGTCCTTCTCATTGGCCTTAGCGTCTCCCTGCTTCGCGCCAGCTCCTTGGAAAGCCTTCACACCGGTTGGTAGAGTCGTGGCGAATACCATCGAAACCAGCACCAAAAGTCCCCGGCTCGCCACACGTTGGATATCCAAATCAGCCTCCTGATCGTGCCTACTGTAACAGAGTAAATCGAACTGAGGACGACTGAAATAATCCGCATCCTGGACCGTCTCAACCGAGAGGTTGCTGCGATGAGGTTGCTGCGATGAGTCTGCCCGAAACCGTACTCCAGGACTTGCGTTACGGTGTCCGCATGTTGTCCCGCAATGCCGGGTTTACGACCGTTGCAGTGCTTGCCCTGACGCTTGGCATCGGGGTGAACACGGCGGTCTTCACCGCCTATCAGGCCATGGTCGCGCGGCCGCTCCAAGCTCGCGATCCCGGCAGCATGGTGAACCTCGCCCTGATGCGCGACTCGGGCGTTGCCACTTTCAACTTCAGCTATCCCGACTACGAAACGTATCGGGATTCGATGCACTCCGTCAGCGGCTTGATCGCTACCAAGGTTGAGCAGATGAGGCTCTCTACCGCCGACGGGATTGTTACTCGGCGCACGGCGGAGTTCGCCTCCGTTTTGGTTGTCTCGGAAAACTACTTTCAGGTTCTGGGAGTCGCGGCGCTCGACGGCCGCACCTTCGATTCTCTAAGCGCTCCCGGGCTTTTGGCCTCGCCCTCCGTCCTGATCAGTGAAAACTACTGGCAGAAGCGGTTTGCGAGTGACCCGTCGGTGCTGGGGAAAACGATCCGTCTAAACGGCGCCGCAGTTACCGTCATCGGAATTACGCCGCACGATTTCCTCGGGACCCATATCGCCGTCCCCGATTTCTGGTTTCCCCTCAGCCTGGAGCCGCTGGTTCATGCCGACCAGAATTGGCTGCGCGACCGTGAGAACCAGTTCTGCCGCCTGTTTGGCCGCCTCGCTCCCGGGGCCGGCATCGCCCAGGCCCAGGCGGAGATGACCCTCCTGGCCGGCCGCCTCCGCGCGCTGCACGATCCCCACTCGGAGTCGGCTCGGCCTGCTACCGCAATCGTCTGGCCGGGCTCGCCGTTCCCTCTTCCCGTGAATGCGTATCGCATACTGACATTGGCCGTTCTGTTCATCATGGCCGCCGCCGGAATGGTTCTTCTTGTGGCTTGTGCCGACGTCGGCAGCCTGCAACTGGCGCGTGCCAGATCGCGCCAGAATGAATTGCAAACGCGCTTATCGCTGGGGGCGAGCCGGCTGCGCCTGATCCGGCAGTTGCTGACGGAAAGCGCCCTGCTTGGCCTGTTGGCAGGCGCCCTGGCGCTCCTGTTCACCTGGGTGTTGCTGAAATTTGGTGTGATTTTTGCCGCCGAAGCGTTCCCCGGCAACTACGGCACGCTCATTTTCGACGTAACTCCCAATCTCGAAATCTTTGTCTTCGTCTTTGCGATTTCTATGTTCGCCGGCATCCTTTTCGGTCTCGCCCCGGCGATGGAGAGCTCCCGCTCCGCGCTCTCGTCTGCCGCCAGGGGTCGCACTACGTCCGTTCGGAGCCGCCGCCTGCAGGACTTCCTCGTCGCCGCCCAGGTTGCCCTTTCCCTGGTGCTCCTGATCGCCGGCAGCATGCTCGTTCGCAGCGCCATCAATTCGCTCAAAATGGAAACGGGCTACGACAGCAAGCACGTCGTCGAACTCGATCTGCAATTTTCCGAGGGCCCGAAATACACCGCAGCCCGCAAACTTGCTGTCATCCATGAGCTTCGAACGCGCCTGGCGGCCCTCCCCGGAGTAGCTGCCATCACCAGCGCCCGGCCGCCGGGAGATTACGGATTCTTGGTGGCCGCCGCTCCGCTCGATGGAGCGAACGCCTCAGTGCGCAATCTGCAGTCGATGCACTACACCCACGTCCAGGCCAACTACTTCCAGACCCTTGGCATTCCCGTGCTCCTGGGCCGCAGCTTCCCATCGCCAGCCGGTCAACCGGAGCGCTCCCTCGTCCTCAGCGAATCAGCCGCCAAACAATTGTGGCCGGGAGAGAACCCTGTGGGCCGCACCATCCGGTTAGGCGCTACCGACGATCTACCCCACAACCCGAATGAACTTCGCGCGGACGGGCCTGCCTACCAAGTGGCCGGCATCGCCCGCGACACGCGCGGCCTTGAGCTGAATGGCAGCGACTCCCGATTGCTCTATGTGCCATTGGCCGAAGATCGGCTTCAGAACTATTCCCTTCTCATCCGCACGCGGACCGACCCTACGCCGGTCAAGCGCGCGGTCGAATCGGTGATGTCGTCGGTCGATCCCGAATTGGTGGCTACGTCGTCCACTCTGGATGAAATGCTCCGGCGGTCGCCGTCGTTTCTGGTCTCCAGCGTTGCGGCCGCCGTTGCGTCTACTGTTGGCCTGCTCGGGCTTCTGCTTGCCTCCATGGGCATCTATGGCACGGTCAGCTTCATCGTCGTGCTCCGCACCCGCGAAGTCGGCATCCGCATGGCCGTCGGCGCCCAAGAGCGTGACATCCTCGGACTCATCATGCGCGAAAGCACGCGGCCCGTGCTGGCTGGATTGCTGGCCGGCATGCTCCTGGCGACGGGTGTCTCTTACCTGCTGCGCGGGATGCTCTACGGACTCAACACCGTCGATGGCATCTCCTTCGCCGGAGTCTCCCTCCTGTTCCTGGCTATCGCATTGCGTCTTACCCACCAGCAAGGCGAGCCATGCGGGTCGACCCCGCGGTGGCGCTCCGATGCGAATAACGCACTGTTTCACCGCGACCCACTGACTTCATCGTAGCGGGCCCGTGTTGCATCCCTCAGATCCGCCCTAATATACTGGACAGTTGCATTTCTGCATAGATTTTCAAGAACAGGAGTCGTTATGAAGATTCTCCACTCTCGGGTACGGGTTGTGTTGTTGTGCGCCGCGGTCATTGCTTTGATCGCCCGATTCGGCGCGTTCCCGACCAGCGCCCAGCAAACCAAGCAAGCCCGCAAAGCCGGATACGTCAGCCCTCCGGGATACATCAGTGGCACGGTCACCGGCGAGAAGGGCCCCGAAGGCGGCGTTTGGGTCATCGCCGAGACCAAAGATCTGCCCACCAACTTTATCAAGATCGTGGTTACCGACGACCGCGGCCGGTTCGTTCTGCCGGAGCTGCCGGTGGCGACTTATAAAGTCTGGGTGCGCGGCTACGGCATCGTCGATTCCGCGCCCATGGACGAAAAGCCCGGCGCCACCAACGTGGCCCTGAAGGTCACCTCCGCCAAGACCCCGCAAGAGGCTGCCAAGGTTTATCCCGGTAACTACTGGCTCTCGCTACTGCAGCCGCCGGACAAGAGCCTGTTCCCCGGCACCGGACCGGAGCCGCAAGGTAACGGCGTTGGCACGAGAATGCTGAGCCAGAACCATTGGGTCAACTCGCTCAAATCCGATTGCAATTTCTGCCATCAGCTGGGCAATCAGCTGACTCGCACCGTGGACGATGTGTTCAAAGCGCGGCCGGATTTGACCACGCACACCGCAGCCTGGGAATGGCGGCTCGGCTTGGGCGTTCGCGGCACCAACATGTATTCGGTGCTGACCACCCAAGGTAAGGACGCGTCGCTGAAATCGTTCTCCAGCTGGACCGAGCGCGTTGCCGCCGGTGAAGTGCCCCCTGCGCCGCCGCGCCCAACAGGGATTGAGCGCAATGTCGTCGCGACCCTCTGGGACGTGGGCGACGACCACTCCTTCATGCACGATCAGATCTCCACCGACAAGAACCATCCCACCGTCAACGGGGGCGGGCGCAACTACGCTGTGAACGCCGGCCACGGTCAACTGGTGGTTTTGGATACGGCCGAGAACAGCACCTTCGCCCTGGACATTCCCACGCGGGAACCCAGGGAGAAAGTCCCCTCGCGCTTCCCTGCTCCCAATCGGCCCTCCAACTTCTGGGGCATGGAGCATCTGTGGGCGAACCCTCCGTACGATCCGGCCGATCCGCACAATCCCATGCTCGACAGCAAGGGCCGCGTGTGGATGACGTCGAAAATCCGCGGCAACCAGGACCCGGCATGGTGCAGCGATCCGAGCAACAAGTTCGCCGAATGGTTCCCGCTCCGCAACAGCGGCCGGCAAGCCTCATATTTTGATCCGACGACGCGCGAGTTCACGTTGATCGACACATGTTTTTCCACGCACCACCTGCAATTCGACAACGATCCTGACGAGACCTTGTATTTCAATGAGCTGACCGGCCCCATCTTCGGTTGGGTCGACACCAAGGTATACGACGAGACTAAGGACGAACAGAAAGCCGTGGGCTGGTGCGGCCAGGTGCTCGATACCAACGGCGATGGAAAGATCACCAAGCCGTGGAATGTCATGCGGACAGGTCGCGGCGGCGAGGTATCGATCCTGTACACCAGCGACACCGCCTCTGGCCCGGCCGGAGCTGGGCGAGGACGGGGTGGTGAGGCGGCCAATGTCGCATTCGATCCCAAGCTGGATACGCTGGTCAGTTTCAGCATGTATTCGGTCATTCCGAGCCCAGTGGACGACTCCGTCTGGGGCGTCTCCGAACTCTATCCGGGTTACCTGATCCGAATGCAGCGGGGCAACAATCCGCCCCAGTCCTGCAAGACCCAGATCTTCAAGGTTCCGGAACCGGGCTTCGATCCCCGCGGCGTGGACATCGACAGCCACGGCGTGGTGTGGACGGCGCTGGCCGCCACCAGCCATCTGGCCAGCTTCGACGTTCGCAAGTGCAAAGACCTCAACGGTCCGGCAAAAGTCGATGGCAGCCAGTGCAAAGAAGGCTGGACGCTGTATCAGACCACCGGCCCCCGGCTAAAGGGAACGGACATTCCCGCCGACTTCCACTATTACAACTGGGTGGACCAACACAACATAATAGGATTGGGCGCTGACACGCCCTTTGCTACCGGATCCAATTCCGATTCGCTGATTGCGCTCAACCCGTCGACGAAACAGTGGACCTACTTCCGCGTTCCCGTATCCGCTCGGCTTCTACGCGCGCGGCATGGACGGCCGCATCGACGACGCCAACGCCGGATGGAAGGGCCGTGCACTATACTCCAACTACGGCACGCATTTCGTGTGGCATATAGAGGGCGGCAAGGGCACCAAGGGCAAGATCGTGAAGTTCCAGGTCCGGCCCGATCCGCTGGCCAGATAAGCTGACGTGCAATTCAAGACACTCGGTAAGACCGGCATCACGGTATCCCGCCTCTGTTTAGGCTGCATGAGCTACGGAGGCGGGCCCCTGCCCGACTGGGCCCTGGGAACGCGCGGCTGGCACGTCAACAAAGAAGATGCCCGCGAGCATTTCGCCGTCGCGCTGGAAGCCGGGATCAACTTCTTCGATACCGCCGACGTCTATTCGGCCGGCCAGAGCGAAGAGATTACCGGCCACTACCTCAAAGAGATGGCCTCGCGCGATGATGTCGTGGTGGCTACCAAAGTCCACGGACCGATGGGCCACAGTCCCAATAAGCGCGGTTTGAGCCGCAAGCACATCCTGGAGGCCTGCGAGAATTCCTTGCGCCGCCTGCAGATGGACTATGTCGATCTCTACCAGATCCATCGGTGGGATCCGGTCACCCCGATAGAGGAAACTTTGGAGGCCTTGGATTCGCTGGTTCGGGCCGGCAAGGTACGGTATCTCGGCGCCAGCAGCATGGCCGCGTGGCAGCTTTCGAAGGCACTGTACCTCGCTAAAGAAAACGGCTGGCACCGGTTTGTGGCGATGCAGAATCATTACAACCTGGTGTACCGCGAAGAGGAGCGGGAGATGATCCCGCTATGCATGGATCAGGGGCTGGCGCTGATTCCCTGGAGCCCGCTGGCGCGCGGGTTCTTGACCGGTACGCGCAACCGCGAAAGCGGCTCCACGCAGCGTTCGCAGGTGGACAGCTTCGCCAAGGACATGTATTACCGCGAGGACGATTTCGCGGTGGCCGACGCCGTGGCGGGTGTCGCCCAACGGCGGGCTGTGACGCCCGCGCAGGTGGCCTGCGCCTGGGTACTCCAAGCCCCCGGCGTGACTTCACCGATTATCGGCGCCACCAAGCCGCGTCACCTTAAGGAGCTGATCGCGGCCGTGGATCTCAAACTCGGGCCCGAAGAAATCGCGGAAGTAGAAAAGCCGTACAAGCCTCACCCCATCCTGGGCCACGCCCAGCCGACCCCCAAAGCGATGCACGCCTGAAGCCGGCGCCCTATACAGCCGGTACTCGAATCCGCCGATCTTCTTTCCGGAGACTAGTATGCGCGTGCGGAATTTGAGTTTTCGGGACAAACTCCTCGTCCTTGGTATCGCATTGACAGCTGGTCCTCTTTTGCTATTCGGTGGGGTCATGTGGTGGAACAATCACCAACTTCGGGAAATCGCCTATGCCGGAGGTGTGCGCGCGGCTGAAGCGGACCTCGATCACATTGCCGAGAGTATCTATAACCTGGCCGACGACAGCCGCGGTGCGTTGGAACGTAGCGTCCGCGAGAACCTCCACTCTGCGACAGTTCTGATGGACCAGACGGGAAGCCTGCAGGTGGCCGCCGGAACCACCGTAAACTGGGAGGCGCGAAACCAGTTCACCAAGGAGGTCTCCCGTATTTCTCTGCCAAAAGTATTGGTTGGCGGGACATGGCTGGACCAGATCCATGACCCCGAGAAGCAAGTCCCGGTTGTCGACACCGTTCGTAGAGTCACCAAAGCCACCAGCACCATCTTCCAACGCATGAACGGAGCGGGAGATATGTTGCGCGTGGCGACAAACGTGATCGGCGACGATGGGAAACGCGCCATCGGGACATTCATCCCCGCAACTGGGGTGGATGGGCAACCGAATCCTGTTGTTTCCACCGTTCTCCGCGGAGACACTTTCGTCGGCCGAGCCTTCGTCGTCAACGCCTGGTACATGGCCGCCTATGAGCCCTTGCTGGACAGTAACCGGATGGTGATCGGGATGCTCTACGTCGGCCTACCCGAGGCGATCGCGACGGAACCGCTTCGCCGCACCATCATGAATACCAAGGTTGGCAAGAGCGGCTACGTCTACGTCCTGAATGCGAGTGGGCCCTTGCGGGGACACTACGTGATCTCCAAGGATGGAAAGCGCGACGGCGAAGACATCTGGAATTCAAAGGACGAGAAGGGCGATCTCTTCATCCAAGAGATCTGCCGAAGGGCTGTAACCCTCAACCCGAACCAGATGTACACTCGTCGATACCCCTGGCAGGATCCCACGAATCCAGTAACACACACCAAGGTCGCCCGCATCAAATATTTCAAGACTTGGGACTGGGTGATTGGAGTCGGCGTACCTGAAGCGGAACTATATGCAACGGTCGCTGAACTTGACCGGGTTTCCAACAGGAGTGCGATCCTCCTGGTGGCGCTGGGTTGTTTCATTCTTCTGGGCTGTTGCGCCACCTGGTATTTCGTAGCCAACAGTCTGACGAGCCGAACCGACCGTATTATCCGGGACTTGAACCACGCTTCAAACCAGGTGTCGTCCGCCGCCGCGCAGGTTTCCACCACCAGCCGGCAATTGGCACAGGAAGCCCAGGAACAGGCGGCTTCCAACCAGCAGGTAACTTCTTCTCTGGCCGAGATGGGCAATATGGCCCAAGGGAATCTGGACCACTCCCGAACTCTGAAGCAACTCGCCGCCCAGTCTCGCAGCGCCGCGGAAGGCGGAGCGCTGCAGATTCAGGCTATGACCGAAACCATGGGCCAGATCCAAGCAGCCGGCGCCGACGTGGTCAAGATCAACAAGATCATCGACGAAATCGCGTTCCAGACTAATATCCTGGCTCTGAATGCTGCCGTTGAGGCAGCTCGCGCCGGGCAAGCCGGCCTCGGTTTCGCAGTAGTGGCCGACGAGGTGCGCAGTCTAGCCCTCCGTTGTACCAACGCAGCGCAGGAAACATCCGAGAAAATTCAGAAGTCAATGAACGCAGGACAACAGGGCGTTTCTGTCACTAGCGAAGTGGCCGAGAAACTGGCGGTCATCACCACCAGCACGCGGAAGTTGGATGAACTGGCGCAATCGGTGGCCATGGCATCCGAACAGCAAAGCCAGGGAATTGCTCAGATCAACGCTTCGGCGGCCCAGATGAATCAGGGCATCCAGTCCACCGCCGCCAACGCGGAGGAAGGAGCCAGCCGCGCAAATCAATTTAGCGAGCAGGCTCACACTCTCGAAAAAATCGCCACCGAACTCAGCGAAATGTTCCAGCGGCACTCCTGAACATTTGGCCGGAGAGGTCCCCGGGCACGCCCAGCCGAGCCCCAAAGCGATGCACGCCTGAAGGCAAACCGGCCCGCTTCTTCGATCAGGCTCTTCGTTCGCCTCTTCGTTACACGCCCGCTTCTTCGTTACGCGCCCTTCGTTACTGAGCCGTGACCGAAGGGAGCGGAGCTCGCCCTGAAAGTACCCGCGCAGTCTGCCGATTAAGCTATCGTGGCTATCGGAAAACTAATCACTTCTGCATTCGTGCTGCTGTTGGTATGCGTCGTCCTGGTGGCAGGTGTCGGCCTGTACACGGCGGGCAGAACCCAGGATGCAATTAAGAGCATCACCAGAGATTCCTTGCCTGGCATCTATGAAATCGGCAGGCTCGCTACAGTGGTAGGGCACCTGCGTGCTTTAACAATTATGTACACGGTCGGAACCGCCGAACAGAAAGCGGCTTTCCGTGAGGAACTCAATCGGCGAGAGCGCGAGTTCCAAGACACCATGGATCGGTACGAAAAGACTATCACTACAACGGAGGACCGCGCGCTGTTCGCCCCCATCGCACCGGACTTTGAACAGTACCGCGGGGCAATCCAACAGGTTCTCTCGCTCAGCGACGCCTCCCAGAACGAGCAAGCTCAGGCGCTATATATCGGCGAAGCAAGGCCAGTCGTATTGAAATTGATCAAAGCCATCGAGGCCGAGGTGGAGTTTAACAAAACCAACGGGGACCGCAACGCACAACGGACAGACGCTGCCATTGAAGCGTCGCAATGGTGGACCTGGGCTTTGCTGCTCTTCTCGCTGATCGCCGGGGGTGCGGCCGCAACCATAATCGTCCTGAGAGTGAACCGTACATTGCGCGGCACAGTTGCCGATCTGTCGAGCGCATCGCAACAGGTACAATCCGCCGCCAACCAGATCGCTGCCTCCAGTCAGTCAGTGGCTCAGGGAGCTAGTGAACAGGCTGCCTCTCTGGAAGAAGTCTCGGCCTCCAGCGAAGAGATCAGCACCATGACCTCCAGCAGCGCCGACAAATCCAAGCACGCCGCCCAATCAATGGCCGAGACGTTTCAACAAATCGGTGAGGCGAACAGCACTCTGGAAGAGATGATGCAATCGATGCAGGAAATTAATACTTCCAGCGAGAAGATTTCCAAAATCATCAAGGTCATCGACGAGATCGCGTTCCAGACCAACATCCTGGCGCTCAACGCCGCCGTGGAAGCCGCTCGTGCCGGTGAGGCGGGCTCTGGTTTCGCGGTGGTAGCGGACGAGGTCCGCAACCTGGCGCAGCGCTGCGCCCAAGCGGCCGGCGATACCGCCTCCCTCATTGAAGATTCGATCGCCAAAACGCATGAAGGTAGGTCGAACGTAGATCGCGTGGCCAAGGTAATTCGCTCCCTGACCGCCAGTTCCTCCTCCGTGAAGACCCTGGTCGAAGAAGTGAGTTGCAGTAGCCAACAGGAAGCCCAAGGGGTCCAGCAGATCGCCAATGCCGTCCTCCAGATGCAGCAGGTAACCCAGGCCTCGGCCGCGGGGGCCGAGGAAAGCGCCTCAGCCGGTCAGGAACTGTCCGCCCAATCGGCCAGCCTGGACGCCATTGTGCAGCGGCTATCGACACTCGTAGGTATAAGCTAAGTGCGGCAGGGCCATGCCCTGCCGCGCGATAATCGACGGAATGGATCCGTCCGAACTGCGGAAGGCGGTAAACACCATTCGTTGGGTGCACCGCATCGATCTGGGGCAGGGTGTGGTCACACCCGGCGAATGGAATACGCCCGAGGTGCTTTCGCGCCTGCAGCTCCCCGAGGATCTTTCCGGTCAAACTGTTCTGGACGTGGCATGCTGGGACGGCTTCTATTCCTTCGCGGCCGAGCAACGCGGTGCCGCACGCGTGCTGGCCACCGATTCGTTCATCTGGCAAGCCGGCCAAAAGAAAGGCTTCCTGCTTGCGCACCGCGCGCTCGAGTCGAAGGTGGAGGAGGCCGAAATCGACGTTCTGGATTTGTCGCCCGAACGAGTTGGGGTATTCGACATCGTGCTGTTCCTAGGCCTGCTGTACCACATGAAGCATCCCATGCTCGCGCTGGAACGGGCGGCCTCCGTCACCAGGCGGCTTCTAATCGTCGAAACCGTAATCGATCTGCTGTACCTGCCTGGCAAAGCCCTGGCGTTTTATCCGGGATCGGAATTGGGCCGCGATGAAACCAACTGGTTCGGCCCGACGCCCGCGGCTTTGGAAGCCATGCTCCGCGCAGTCGGCTTCACCCGCGTGAGGCGAGTGTGGCCATCGGCCGGACGTTTGGCCCTGTGGCGTGGCATGAGCCTCTTTAGCCCCAAGGCCATCAAGCGCGCGGTTTTTCACGCGTACCGAGACTAAGTGGGGCAGGGCTGTGCCCTGCCCGGACACCCCTTCGTGCTATAGCTGGAGGCGGAGGGAGCCTTTGCCATTGCTCGGCGCGCTGCATTTCTCTCACTCATACTAAAAATACCAAACGAACCCATTTTGGCCAGCAATGCAATGATTCCAAAGCGGTTGTTAACCCCATAACGAACCGGACAGCGGCCCACGAGTCAATCGGTTTTGCGGCGGCATAGCAGCACCTTTCGCTCCCGCGGATCCGCTCCCCGGTTGTATACTGTTTCATATCTAGAATTTGCTGGGCAGGGCATGGCCCCGCCCCACGAAGGAGGGTTCGGGATGGCCACCATCAAGTTTTCGCTGAACGGAAAGGCCCAGACCGTCGACGTCCCTGAAAAAATGCCGCTGCTGTGGGTTCTGCGCGACACACTGGGAATGACGGGGACCAAGTTTGGGTGCGGCATGGCGCTGTGCGGCGCGTGCACCGTGCACCTCAACGGTCAGGCGATTCGCTCGTGCAGCACACCGGTATCGAGCGTTGCCGGCAAGAACGTGCTCACCATCGAAGGGCTCTCGCCGGATAGCAACCACGCAGTGCAGCAGGCCTGGGTGGAACAGGATGTCCCCCAGTGCGGCTACTGCCAGTCCGGGCAGATCATGGCGGCGGCTGCGCTGCTCTCTAAGAAAACCCATCCGACCGACGCCGACATCGACGAGGTCATGCGCGGGAACATTTGCCGCTGCGGAACCTACCAGACCATTCGCAGCGCCATCCACCGCGCTTCGGAGATCCTGGCCGCTTCCAACGGAAACCCCGCAACTAAGGGAGGTGTGGCATGAACGCCATTCGCAAAGTCAATCGGCGCAACTTTCTGAAAGTCGGAGTCGGCAGCGCAGCGGGTCTCACCATCGGCTTCGCGCTGCCGGAGACTTCCCGCTTGTTCGCGCAATCGGCCGGGAGCCGCGTCTTCCCGCTGAACGGCTACGTTCACGTAGGGGCCGACGATGTCGTGACCTTTGTGCTTGCTAAATCGGAGATGGGGCAGGGGCCCATGACCGCGCTCTCCCAGATCCTGGCCGACGAGATGGATTGCGATTGGAAGCGCATCCGCACTGAATTCGCGCCGGTCGATCCCAAGCTTTACGGCCCTCTGCAGGGCACCTTCGGCAGCATGACCGTGCGCACCAGTTGGGACCCCATCCGTAAAGCCGGCGCCACCGCGCGCGAAATGCTGGTGGAGGCCGCCGCGCAGAAATGGGGCGTCGAAAAATCGCGCTGCCGGACCGAGAGCGGCGCAGTCATCAACACCGCCGATAACCAGCGGCTCACATTCGGCAGCCTGGCCGAACCTGCCGCCAAGCTGACTCCTCCCTCGCAGCCCACGCTGAAGACTGTCGGCCAGTACAAGATCATTGGCAAATCCGTGAAGCGCCTGGACACGCCCACCAAGGTGAACGGGCAGGCGGTATTTGGAATTGATGCCAAGGTCCCCGGGATGCAATACGCGGTTGTGGCGCGCTGCCCGGTCTTCGGGGGCAAGGTCGCCAGCTTCGACGCCACCAAGGCGAAAGCCGTCCCTGGCGTGAAGCAGGTGGTCCAGATTTCCAGCGGCGTGGCTGTGGTTGCCGACAATACCTGGAACGCCATGGAAGGTCGCCGGGCACTGGACATCAAGTGGGACGAGGGCGCATTGGCCAACCTGAACAGCGCCGGGATCCGCAAGATGATGTCCGATGCCACGGACAAGCCCGGCGCAGTGGCGCGCAAAACCGGCGATGCCCCGAACGCCCTGAGCGGTGCCGCCAAGAAACTGGAAGCAGTTTACGAAGCACCCTATATGTCGCACGCGCCGATGGAGCCAATGAACGCTACCGCGCATGTGCGTGCGGACGCTTGCGATGTGTGGGCCGCCACACAAATCCAGACAGCCGCGCATGGGACCGCAATGCAGATCACGGGTCTTCCCGCGGATAAGGTGAAGGTCCACACGTTATTCCTCGGCGGTGGTTTCGGCCGCCGCGGTGGCGACGATTTCGTTCGCGAGGCAGTCGAAACCTCCAAGGCCGCCGGCGTTCCGGTGAAGCTCACCTGGTCGCGCGAAGATGACATGACGCACGACCTGTACCGGCCGGCGTCCTATACCAGGTTCACCGGAGCTCTCGACGCCGAAGGGTGGCCCGCGGCCTGGCACACGCGCGTGGGGTGCCCTTCGTTTGCAGGCATGCAGAATGGCGTGGATCGGGCGGCCGTGGAAGGCATCGCCGACTTGGCTTACGCGATCCCCAACATCCAGGTGGAGTATCAGAAGGCCGATCCCGGCATTCCCACTACCTACTGGCGTTCGGTTGGCTATTCGCAGAATACGTTCTTCACGGAGAGTTTCCTGGATGAACTGGCGATCGCCGGCGGGAAAGATCCGCTGGAGGTCCGCCGCCGTTTGCTCGCGAAAAATGCCCGCATGCTCGCCGTGGTCGATCTGGCCGCCGAGAAGGCCGGTTGGGGCAAGCCTCTGCCGGCGGGACGAGCGCGCGGTATCGCGGTCGTCAACAACATCGGCAGCTTCAATGCCCAGGTGGCCGAAGTTTCCATCGACAAGGGCAAATTGCGCGTCCATCGCGTGGTCTGCGCCGTGGATTGCGGACAGGTGGTAAACCCGGCGATCGTGGAGCAGCAGATCCAGAGCGGCATCGTCTATGGTCTGAGCGCGGCTCTAAAGGGCGGCATTACCATCGACAAAGGCCGCGTCCAGCAACAGAATTTCCACCAGTACGAAGTTCTGCGCATCGACGAGATGCCCGTGGTGGAAGTGCACATCGTGCCGAGCACGAATGCCCCCGGCGGAATCGGCGAGGCCAGCACGCCGACGACCGCCCCCGCCGTGGCCAACGCGATTTTCGCGCTCACCGGGAAGCGTCTGCGCCGCTTGCCCATCCGCAACGAAGACCTGGCGTAAGTTCCATCCGAACCGGCGGCGAAGACCGCCGGCGTTACGTAGCGCTGGCGATCTTTGTCGCCGGCCTGCCTGCGACTACGCTTCCAGCACGCAAATGTCGTCGAGATTCCGGTACTTCTCCGCGTAATCGAGTCCGTAGCCCACCACAAACTCATCCGGTATCCGGAACCCCACGTAACTCACCACCACCGGTCTCATCCGCCGCTCGGGCTTGTCCAACAATGTCGCAATCCGCAGGGAATTCGGTTTCCTCTGTTCCAGCAGGTTCATCAGATAATTGAGCGTGACGCCGCTATCCACGATGTCTTCGACAATCAAGACGTCGGCGCCCTGAAGCGAGATATCCAGGTCCTTGGTCACCTTCACTTCACCCGACGTGGTCTTGCCCTTTCCATAAGTGGAGATACCCATGAAGTCCACAAACACGTCACGCTTCATGGCGCGCGCCAGATCGGTCAAAAAGAAACACGCGCCTTTGAGGATGCAGATCATGTGCAGATTGCCGGAAGGGTAATCGCGCGAGATCTCTTCCCCCATTTCGCGAATACGCTGTTGAATCTGCGCGGAGGAGAGCAGGACTCGCAGCTTGGGATCAATCATGGACTATATATTATCCACGACCGGACGCTCGGAAAGTTCGATTGTAGTACGATACGGACAGGAGCGTGTTCTGAGCAAGGCGAACCTCACGGGACCTCAGGAAATTCGGGCCTCTATTCAATCCTGGCTTGTGGCAGTACGAGCCGCCGAATCCAAGAAAGCCACCGACATCAAAGTGCTGGATCTCACCGGGATCACTTCCTTCGCCGATTTCTTCGTGATCTGTACCGGCGCCAACCAGCGGCAGATCCAGGCCATCAGCGATGAAGTCGGCGTGCAATTGAAACAGCAGGCTGGCGAATTGCCGATCAGTCTGGAAGGGTACAGCCAGGCGGAGTGGATCCTGGCGGACTACGGCGACCTGCTGATTCACATTTTCTCGCCGAAGTCGCGCGGATACTACGACCTGGAACGGCTCTGGCGTAGCGCCAAAACGGTCGACATTCCGGCCGCGTGAAGATCTACTTGTACTTCATCGGCAAACCGAAAGATCCGCATACTAACGCTGTGGCTGAGGACTTTCTCGGCCGGGCTGCGCGGTACGCCAGCACCGAGATGCGCGAGATCCGTCCGGAGCGCGTGGACCTGTGGGCCCGGCATCCTTCCGCGCGCAAGATTTTTTGCGATCCCGCGGGCAAGCCCAGCGACTCGGCGGCGTTCGCGGCCCTGGTGGCGAAAGCCGAAATGGAAGGCCGCGACCTCGTGTTCCTGATCGGCGGTCACGACGGGCTTCCGGCCGGGTGGGCCGCCCGTGCCGATCTGCTGCTGTCGCTGTCGCCCATGACGTTTCCGCACGAATTGGCTCGCGCCATGCTCGCCGAGCAGATCTATCGTGCGTTTGCTTCCTTGCGGGGTCATCCCTACCCGCGTTAACGTTGTTCTTTGCATGTCTTGGTTCAGGCGTGACAAAACGGCGGCCCAAAAACTCCCCAAAGTCGAAGAGGGCGATCGGCGTGTACGCACCGAAGGTCTGTGGCAGAAGTGTGATGGCTGCCGGCAGATCATCTGGAAGAAGGAGTTCGACGCCAACTGGAACGTATGTCCCAAGTGCGGTGCACATTCCCGCCTGGACGCGGCATCGCGCTTGAAGTTGCTGTTGGACGATGGCGCGTTCGAAGCGTTCGACACAGCCCTCGCCTCCAGCGACCCGCTGGATTTCGTGGACAGCAAGCCTTACACGGAGCGCCTGTCAGCGGGGCACGAGGCCACCAATCTAAATGACGCGCTGATTTCCGCGTCGGGAAAGCTCGACGGCCGCCCGGTCCAGATCTGCGCCATGGAGATGCGTTTCATCGGCGGCAGCATGGGTTGCGTAGTCGGCGAGAAAATTACGCGGGCCATCGAACGCGCCATTGCGCGTCACACGCCGTTGATCATTGTCTCGGCTTCTGGCGGCGCGCGCATGCAGGAGGGCGCCATCAGCCTCATGCAGATGGCCAAGATCTCGGCCGCGCTGATGCGCCTGGATGAAGTACGCTTGCCCTACATCAGCATACTGACCGACCCCACGACGGGCGGCGTGACGGCCAGCTTTGCGATGCTGGGCGACTTGAATATTGCCGAACCCGGGGCGCAGATCGGGTTCGCCGGCCCGCGGGTAATCGAGCAGACCATCCGCCAGAAGCTGCCCGAGGGCTTTCAACGCAGTGAGTTCCTGCTGAAACACGGCATGCTCGATGCCGTGGTACCGCGGCTCGAACTGAAACCGTACATTTCCAAAGCGCTGAGGTTTTTCGTCTCCTAAGTGGACTACCCCGATTCCGTTCATTTCTTATACGCGCTCGGCAACGAGCTGAAGACCGCCAAGTTCGGCCTGGAGCGGATTCGTACTGTGCTCGAAGCACTGGGCAATCCGCAGGACCGCTGCCGTTTCGCGCACGTCGCCGGCACCAATGGCAAGGGCTCCACCTGCGCCATGATAGAGTCCGCTCTGCGCGCCGCGGGCCGCCGCACCGGGCTGTTTATCTCGCCGCATTTGGTCGAGCCCACCGAGCGGATCTCCATCGCCGGCCGGCCCGTTAACGTGGCGCTCTTCACGGAGGCGTTCAACCGGGTACACGCCCAGGTCGAGAAACTGTTGGACGCAGGCGCCATCGATCTGCACACCACGTATTTTGAAACCGTCACCGCCATGGCGTTCCTGATTTTCGCCGAATCCCCGACCGACATGGTGGTGCTGGAAGTCGGTTTGGGCGGGCGGCTCGATTCCACCAATGTGGTTCGGCCCGACCTGTGTGTCATCACTCCCGTGGACTTCGATCACGAGTTGTTCCTGGGGAGAAGCCTGGAAGCCATCGCCGGAGAGAAGGCGGGGATCCTGAAACCGAATGTTCCGGCGGTATTCGCGCGGCAGCGGCCCGAGGTGGAGCCGGTGCTGGAGAAGCGCGCAGCGGAACTGGGCATTCCCGTGAGACGCACCCGCGAGTGGACCGTCGCTGACCTGGAGCTCGATCCGCGCGGCAGCCGCTTCACACTCACCGGCGAGAGAACGCTTCGCATCCGCTGCCCGCTGGCCGGCGAGCACCAGGTGGAAAACGCCATCACGGCGGCCGTGGCGCTGCGGCAACTGGGCGTTCCGGACCGCGCCATCGAAGAGGGCATAGCCCGCGCCCAATGGCCAGGCCGCCTGGAGAGAATCTCCGAGCGTCCGGAGATCGTGATCGACGGTGCGCACAATCCGGCTGGGGCGCGCGCGCTGGCTGCCTACATCGACCGCTTCTACAGCGGCCGGCGTATCCGTTTGATCTACGGCGCCATGCGCGACAAGGCCGTCGAAGAGGTCTGCGGAATTCTGTTTCCGCGCGCCGCGCAGGTGATCGCCACGGCCCCCGATCAACCGCGTTCGCTGCACCCACAGGCCATTCTCGAAATCGCGAGCCATCCCGATCTGCGCACCGCTCCTTCTCTCGGCGAAGCGCTCAACCTGGTCAGCGATGCCGGGCCCGAGGACGCCATTTTCATCACCGGCTCGCTGTACCTGGTGGGAGAGGCCCGCGCGCGCCTGGTGGGAAAGCCGTGAGCTTCCTCCGGTCGGTGCTCTTCTCCACGCCGCTGGTAGCCCTTTCCAGCATTGTGCTGGGCATCATTTCCATCATTGCCTCGTTTGCCGACCGTACCGGCGATTGGGCGCATCAAGTCGCGCGGCTCTGGGGAAAAACGCTACTGGCCGTGAGTTTCATCCACGTATCAGCCAGCGGTGTGGAGAAGCTCGACCCGAGGGGGACGTATATTTTTGTGGCCAACCATGCCAGCTACATGGATATTCCAGCCGTGCTTTCGCAATTGCCGCAGCAGTTCCGGTTCTTCGCCAAGAAAGGCCTGTACGGCATTCCGTTCCTCGGCTGGCACCTGCGACGGACCGGTCACTTGCCAGTGGACCGCTCCAACGCCCGCAACTCTCTGAAAAGCATGAACGAGGCAGGCCGGATCATCGCGGAGCGCCACGTGTGCATGCTACTGTTTCCAGAAGGCGGCCGCGCGCCGGAAGGGCTGCGCGAATTTCGTGAAGGAGCCGCCTATATCGCCATCAAAGCCGGAGTGCCGGTCGTGCCCATTGGGATCGTCGGCATGCGCGAGGTGCTTCCCATGGGTTCGATCCACATTCGCAGCGGCAATGTAAAACTCCGGGTGGGCGCGCCGATTCCCACCGCGCACCTCAAGTCATCCGATCGCGAGGAACTGACGAAGCGCCTGCACGATGAAGTTCGCGCACTAATTGAGTAAGTGGGGCGGGGCCATACCCTGCCCCGAACATATCGAAATGCCAGCGAGGCCGTATTACTCACCGAGCCATCGGCCTCGACGCATAGCGTGGGCCTTGCTAGAAGCGAAATAGCAATGCCAGCCGCAGCAAACGTGGATTGGTGATCGTCGTCACAGCGCCACCGAGTCCACAGCTTGCGGCCGAGGAACCGCCGCAAGCCGATTTCGGCAAAAACGGCGCGGCATTGGCGCCGAGAGTAACTGATTCCGTGACTGCCGCATTGCTGTTCAAAAGATTGAAGACCTGAACTTCAGGTTCAAACACATATCTCTCTCGTAAAGTGAACGTCTTCTTCATACCCAAATCGAGCTGATTGAGACGTGGTGTTAGGACTTGACCCGGCGCGGCCAGGTTAATGCTTTCGGAGGCTTGGCCTAGGACAAAACCGGTCGGGAAGACTCTCGCGCCCGGTGTGCAGCCGACGCAATTGGCCGGATAGACGGTGCCGGAGGTGAGTGTCCATAGGCGCGCCAGGTATCCGTCATTGATAACACCCCCGGTGGAAATTCCGGCGGAATTGGGGGAAGGCGTCCAGGCATACTGATACCGGTTGCTATAAAAGGAGACACTGGCGACGAAGCCCCAACGGATGGGAATCGCTCCCTGCACCTTGAACTCGTTCTGCCATGGCTGGCTGGGAATTCTGCCCAGTCCTTGATACAAGTCGCCGAACATGTCGCAGAAGCGAAGCGTGTTTGGGTCATTCAGTTTGCTGCCGGCGATAGCGGTGGAAGTGCCGGCGCTCTGGTCGCAGGAGCGATCGAGATCGCGATCGATGGTCCAGGCAAATACCCCAAACACTCCCCTGGGCAGACGGGCCGTAACGAAGGTCTCGAAACCGGTGTAGACGTTCTTAGCCAAGCTTTGTGGCGCGTTGGTTTGCACCAGTGCCGGGCTCGTGGCGGGTTTGGTCAGGTTGTAGAACGTAATCGGTGTACCGTCCAGCGGGTTAGTGATTGTCATCGGTGTCCACGCAGTGGGACCAACCGCATAGTTCGTGATCATGGTTTGCTGATACAGGGAGCGCCTGTACCAATTGAGATTCAGGGTGACGCCGTTCGCCACCTGCTGCTGGATGCCCACGTTGTATTGGTAATTGTAGTCGCGGTGCCAGTTAGGATCGAGATTCACACCGGTACCTGCGGCAACACTACCGAACGCCGGATTGACGCTGGGGCCAAGTGTGCCGGCACCCACGCCGGCTAGGGCGCCGGAGCCCCCAAAGCCGCCCGTTGCATAGCAGTTGGGATTCGGAGCTACCACTCCGGCGAAAGTAACCGGCGCGCACGGCGAGCCGGCGGCTTTCGGATCGGGGAAGTTCCAGGCTACGTTTTGCGTGACGCCCGTCATCGGGTTGAAGTTGTTAGTGAACCCTGTGCTGTACGCATCATTGTACTTTCCGAAACCGGCCTTCAAAGCAGTCTTATGGTTGCCGAACACGTCATAGACAATCCCGAGGCGCGGCGTCCAGTCTTTCCAGCACCCCATCCCTTTGATCGTCGAGCAAGTCGTCCGCGGCACCGTTCGCGCAGGCGCGAACCTGCCGGCAGGCGCGTTTTCAGTTTCGATCTCTCCCGCCAAATACTCCCAGCGGATGCCGGCAGTAAGGGCAAACCGTTTGAAGTGCCAGGTATCCATGGCGAAAAGCCCGACATCCGCATCCAGACGCGGCAGCTGATAGTACGGCGTGTTGATGGCAACAAAGTTTATGGGCAGGCCGTTGGTAAATACCGAGAAGCCGTCGCCGTTCTCGGTGACGCTATTGTGGAAGGGCCCGAAGCTGTACTGAACGCCGCCCCGGAGCTGGTGCGAACCGGTGACGTACGTGGCCGACCCGGTGAAGAACGATCGGCTGGTCTGAAAATACTGGTTACTCCGGCCGGCAAAGTAGCGCCTCAAAGTGCCAGCGTCTCTGGCAGTCGTCAAAGCATACCAAGCTTGCGTATCCGGCGTCTGGGCAATGCCGTTTTGATAGAGGTCATTGTAGTCCAGATGACTGATGGACATGCCAACGTCGGTGAGCAACTTGGGCGAAATCGTGCTCGTCCATTTCGTCTGCAGGATATAGTACATCGGCCACTTGTTGCGCTGCGTAGAAGCGACCGACGGGTCAGCGGGAATATATCCTTCCTGACCGCCATCTACGATTTCATGTGCCTTGTATTTCCAATTGCGCAACCAGAACGCGCTGAACTTATTCTTCGCATTCGCCTGATACGTGAGCCGTAGTGAACCGGCATAGATGTATCCGTCCTGAATTCCCGGCTTGCCGTCGGGATATGTGGAGGCTCCGGCTCTGGTCCAGGTGATCTGATCGCGTCCAGTCAACATGAACCACAGCTTGTCCCTCTTGATCGGTCCTCCGAAAGAACCGTCGATGTCCTCGATTTTGGCGACATTGTCTTGCGCGCTCAGGCCGCGAAGAGCCAACGTTTTGTCCAGATTGCTTCCCTGCCAGAAATTGCTGCCGCCGGTGCCGCCGGCGAAAAGGTTCCCGTGAAGCTGGTTGCCGCCATCTTTAGGTATCAGGTTCGTGAACATGCCGCCTCCCGATGCGTCCGCGCTGACGTTGCTGGTCTGCAGCGTGGTTTCTTGGATGGCAGCATTGTCGATGTATTGCTGAATTTGGCCGTCGAGATAGGTTGTATTGACCACCATGCCATCGAGCATGTATATGTCCTGTACCGACAGGTTCCCGTGAACGGAAACGTAGTTCTGCTCGATCTGTTGCGAACCGCCTATGTCGGGGAGGTTCAGATGCGCGCCCGGTGCGTATGAGGCGATGGACTGCATATAGCGCCCGGTCGGCAGAACATCCATCTCGGAGCGCGTTAGAGTCTCGGGGTGCGCCACGTTTTCGATATCGACGGTTGCCACGCGAGCCTCGACATTGATGGTTTCCCCAACCGAGCCCACCTTCAACTCTGCATCGACTGGCACCGACACGTTTGCGGGCACCACGATGGTTTGCTTCATCGTGACGAATCCCGCTTTGGTGACCGTTACGACGTAGGTGCCCGGCCGGAGATCCACAATCGCGTATCGTCCTTCGCCGTTGGTGATGACGCTACGCGCCCTTTCAATAAGGACGTCGCTAGAAGCCTCGACAGCGGCGTCCGCCATAGCGGCACCGGAGGAGTCTGTCACCACACCCGAAATTGTGCTCTGCGCCGAAGCCAAATTCGGCAACCAACACAGCAGCAGAAAACCCAAGAAGGAACTTGCAACGATCCTGACTCGGCTCGTCACTGGAATAGACTGCGTCCCCAGTATTCTCATTTGATTCACCCCTTTGAATTCAAATGTCTGACTGAAAAGGCACCCAACGCCCAAACCTATCGACCGGTAGGATTCTATGCCGTAACAAGAAGCTTGTCAAGGTTTTTGAGCCTTCGAAATTGTTAAGGTTTGGGGCTATCCAGGAAAAACTGGGCGTTATTTCACGCGAAAAACGCGAGCGTTATCCTAGGGGGAAACTCAGCCGGAAAGTAGTCTCGCCGGAAGCGCTGGTCAAAGCGAGTTCACCATGGTGCGCCTGAACAATGCTATTCGCGATACTCAATCCCAGCCCCGAACCCGGTATCTGCTGCTTGACCGAGGGGCTCCGGTAGAAGCGCTCGAAAATCCGCTTCTGCTCCTGGAGAGGAATGCTCTTGCCGCGATCGATGATCTCGATTACCACCGAATCGCCTGCCCGTCGCAGCCGGATCGAAACCGGCGTGGATGGCGTCGAGTATTTGAGCGCATTATCCAGCACCTGCTTCACCGCCAGCATCACCAGGCGGCGATCCACTGTCATGGCGGGCAAACCGTCTTCACTGTTAATTTCCACGGGACGTCCGTCGATTCCGGCACGCAGCGAGGCCACTACGTCGCGAATCAGTTCGCCGGCATCGGCCTTCTCGAGGCGAAGCTGGATCTGCGCCGAATCGAGGCGCGCCATCTCCACGGCGTCGTCGATCAACTCGCGCAGGTGCTCCGCTTCCTCGTCGGCGATCTTAAGCAGCTCCGTGCGGCTTTCGGCGGGTTGCTCCGGATTAGAAAGCAGTGACGTGGTCGCGGCCTTGATGGACGTCAACGGCGTCTTAAACTCGTGCGCCATGGCGTCGATGAGGGTGGTTCGAAGCTCTTCGCTCTCGCGCGCCGCTTCCACCTGGTGCGCGAGATTTTGCGCCCGCGCTCGTTCCAATCCGATGGCGATCAAATTGGCGATACCCTGCAGCACCGAGTCCGGCATGCGGGCTCCCTGGATCGCCAGGCTGGCGATAGGCTCGGTGCCCAACCGGATCGCCGTAATTACCCGCTGACGCTCGGGGTCTGAGAAAGAGGTGCTATGCAGCGCGGCGTCTCGCAACTGGTCGTCCATGCCTGCGAACTCTTCCGGGCCGGCTCGATAGAATTCGCCGGCATGCCGCTCGTACAGCACGACCGCGTTCAGGTTGAATGTCTCCGCCAGCTTTTGGATGAGCTGTTTGGGGAAAGGCTCGCCGCCGTCGATGAGCAGGATCGCCCGGCTGAACGTGTACAGCCGCTCCAGGTCCTGTTGCCGCTCGATGGCGTCTTGAGCGCGTCGTCTGGCCCGCGCCGACAGACGGCTGGCGATCAGCGACGTAAGCAGAAAGCTAAAAAAGGCTACCAGGTTCTGCGGGTCGCCGATGGTGAAGGTGCGCAGCGGAGGCAGGAAGAAGAAGTTGAAGGTTAGGGTCGCGGTAACTGAGGCCAGGACGGCTTCGACGAACCCCCAGGTGGTCGCGATGATGAGCACCAGCAGCAGGTACGCAAAGCCAACGGTGGTCGCATAGGTGGGGACCTGCGGCCGATATGCTACGAGCGTAATGATCGCCACGCCGGCTAAGGATAAGACCACCCGTACGGCACGCTGCAACAATGTTTTAAATCACCTCTTCGTTGTTATTCTAACGATGGTCGGAAGGCAGCCGTGCTACGCGTGCTTCGCGACGTAGATCAACAGTCCGAAGACCACGATTGGAATCAAGGCGAGGACGGCGTAGAACATCACTCGCTTGGAAACTGGTTCGCGGCGCCACTTCCAGTCCGTCAATTCCGTGCGCTCTGCTACGCCCACCTGGTCCTGATGTTCCAGATCCCAGGCGAACTCGCGCGCGCTGCCGTACCGGTTCTTGGGGTCGCGTTCCATTGCCCGATAGATGATTTCCTGCAGTTGTGGAGTGATCTCCGGATCGATCTCCCGCGGCGGCACCGGATTGTTTTGCAGCCGGTCGTTCATCACGGCAAGGTGATTCGGTCCCTGAAAGGGCGTCTTTCCAGTGAGCATCTCATACAGGATGACGCCCAGGGAGTAGATGTCGCTGCGCGCGTCGCCGCGCTTTCCTTTCACCTGCTCGGGAGAAATGTAGTCGGGCGTTCCCATGAGTTGGGTGAGCTTCCCAAACGTGATCCTGCGCGCCCCGTTCGAACCGGCGATGCCGAAATCGATCAGTTTGATGCGGTCTTCGGCATCGACCATGATGTTCTCGGGTTTGAGATCGCGGTGCACCACTCCGCGGCTGTGGATGTAATCCAATGCTTCGCAGATTCGTATCGCGAGCCGGATGGCCCGCTCGTGGGACAACTTCACCTGGGGGGCAAGAATCTGACGCAGCAACTGGCCGTCCAGCCACTCCATCACGATGTAGACCCGGCTGCGCTGGGGGTTTCGCATGACTTTCATCACGCCGGGATGGTCCATTTCCTGGCCGATCGCTTCTTCCCGATGGAAGCGCTCGAAGAAAGCAGGGTCGCATTCCATTTCGGGATGGGGCACCTTAATGGCGACAGCGGAACCCGTGCGAAGGTCGGTGCCGCGGAAGATCGATGCCATGCCGCTGCGTGCCGCTACGCGTTCAATTCTGTAGTTATCGAGTTCGTCGCCCAGGCGGACCGGGGTCATGAAATTACCTCATCCTGATGCTAGGGTTTAAGGCATGAAGAAGTCATAAAGAAGGCATGAAGAATATATGGACATTCGATAAACTTGTTAGACCTAGCTGTTCTTAGGGCCGGAGGCAAAGAAATGGCCACCCAACTCAAGATTCGGGTGAATGAAAAGCAGTGGACCATCGCCGCTTCTCCCGATACACCGTTGCTCTACGTTCTGTCCAATGAGCTGCTGCTGCAGGGTCCACGATTTGGGTGCGGCCTGGCCCAGTGCGGCTCCTGCTCGGTGCTGGTGAATGGCGTCGAGACGCGCTCGTGCGTGACCCCGGTTTCGGCAGTCCAAGGCAAGTCGGTGACTACGCTCGAGGGGCTGCCGGCCTGGTACGCCGCGCAAAAGAAACTCGCTTCGGCGCCCGCCCTGCATCCCGTGCAGCAAGCCATGATCGACGAACAGGCCGTGCAATGCGGCTACTGTTTCAACGGCATGATCATCAAGGCTTCCGAGCTTTTGTCGAAAAATCCGCAGCCCGACGAAGCGCAGATACGCTCGGCGATGAACGGTCATTTATGCCGTTGCGGCACATATCCGCGGGTGGTGAAAGCCATCCAACGGGCTTCCCGGGCCATGGCGGAGGTGGCGAAATGAGCAGCTATCTTCCACGGCGAAACTTTCTGAAGGCGGGCGGCGCGCTCGTCGTCGGCTTCAACCTGCGCAGCGTGCTGCACGCGCAAGAGCCCGCGGCCCGCGGCGAAAAACCCGGGCCGCCCGATGCCAAGCAGGTCGACACATGGCTCGCCATCCATGCCGATAACACTGCGACGGTCTACATCGGCTTTGCCGAGCTTGGGCAGGGGAACTCGACCGCCCTGCTGCAGGTCGCGGCCGAAGAACTCGACTTAGACATGAGCCAGATAAAGACGGTGCGGCTCGATACCAACGTCACGCCCAATCAGGGCGGCACATATTCCAGTGCATCCATCCAGCGGGGCGGGCCGCAGCTTCGCACCGCCGCCGCCGAGGCGCGCTTCGCATTGCTCAAGCTCGCGTCTGAGAAGTTGAACGCGCCGGCAGAACGCCTCACGGTATCGAAGGGTGTCGTATCGGTGTCAGGCAGCCCGGCGCAGTCTGTCACCTATGGCGCGCTGGTGGGCGGCAAGCTGTTCCAACTGCCGTTCACCGGTTCCGCTCCGGTTAAGCCGGTGTCGGAATACAAAGTGGTGGGAAAGCGAATCCCGCGCAACGACACCCCCGATAAAGTCAGCGGCAAGTATGTCTACATGCAGCACGTGCGCGTGCCCGGCATGCTGCACGGCCGCGTGGTTCGACCGCGGGGGCAAAGCGCTTATGGCGCAGGCGCCAAGGTCCTCAATATCGATGAGGGATCCATCCGCGGTATCCCCGGAGCACGCGTGGTGCGGCGCGGCGATTTCATCGGCGTGGTCGCAGAGAATGAATGGGACGCCGTGCGCGCCGCGCGCGAACTCAAGGTCACCTGGGACACCACGCCCTCGCTGCCCGGCAGTGGTGCTCTCTACGATCAGATGCGCTCGTCCAAAACCACGGACAGAGTGGTGACGGAGAAAGGCAACGTGGCCGCTGCCGTGGCTCAAGCCGCGCAGGTCGTCACGGGGACTTTCCACGGCCCCTACCAGTCCCACGCGCCGTTCGGCCCCAACTGCGCGCTCGCCGATGTGAAGGCCGATTCCGCGCTGGTCATGTGCTCCACGCAGGACGTCTACGGAACGCGCGGCGGCCTCGCACGGCTACTGGGGATGCCCGCGGAAAAAATTCGCGTGCAGTATTACGAAGGATCGGGCACCTACGGCCATAGCTGTTACGACGACGTCGCGCAGGCCGCTACCGTTATGTCGCAACTGGCCGGGAAGCCGGTTCGCCTGCAATTCATGCGCTGGGATGAACACGGATGGGACAACTACGGTCCCGCGCACGTGGGAGAGGTGCGCGCCGCCGCCGACGCAGCGGGCAAGATCGTGGCCTACGAGTATCAAGGCTGGCAGCACGGCTGGAGCGGCGTGGAAACCACAGCGCAGCTCATCGGAACACCGATAACCGAATACCCCGCAGGTGGAGTCATGGGGGTGAGCACGCTAAATTGCGGCGGAATGTACGCTATTCCCAACGTCCGGCTGATCAACCACCAGTTACCGGCAAAGGAATACCTGAAGGGCGGCTGGCTGCGTTCGCCGCTGGATCTTTCGTTCTCGTTCGCGTCGGAGCAGACGCTTGACCAGCTTGCGTATCTGCTCGGCCTGGACCCGTACGAGTTCCGGCGTCGCAACATCACCGATGAACGCTGGCTGGGCGTTCTGGACGCTGTGGCTCAAGCCGCGCAGTGGAAGCCCGGGCGCGCCGCATCGAAACTATCGAACGCCAAGATCGCGACCGGGATTGGAATTGGCATCGGCACTCATCTGGCGTCCTATGGCGCAGCCGTCGCCGCGATCGAAGTGAACAAGGAAACCGGCCGGGTCGTGGCCAAGCATCTGTATGGGGCGATTGACGCCGGTCAGACCGTGAACCCCGAATTTGTGGAAAACCAGATCAGCGGACAGTTGGTGCAGACGGCCAGCCGGATGTTCAAAGAAGAAGTGACCTTGAGCACGACGAATGTCACGAGTCTTGACTGGAACAGCTACCCCATCTTGCGGTTTGAAGAATACCCTGAGGTTACACCGGTGGTGGTGCAGCGGCTGGAGCAGCGATCCACGGGCGCAGGGGAAGAAGTGATGGCGGCGGCAGCGGGTGCAATTGCCAACGCATTTTTCGACGCTACAGGCGTGCGCATGCACGAATACCCGTTGACGCCGAAACGAGTTTTGGCGGCGCTGCAGCGAGCGTAGCACGACGGCACCAGCCAAGAAAACCGGTCACAGGCCGGGAGGCCTGTGGTACTACTTCTTTTCGGCTCCGGGCGTTCTCAGAATCGTTGCCGAGGTGATGCGGTCCAGCATGGGGAAATTGGCGTCCAGATAAGCTTTGCCTTGCGACTGGATGGAGGCCTGGCTGGGCTGTTCGCGGTATTCGGAATAGATCTTATCAACCACGTCCATGCCTTCGGTCACCTCGCCGAAGGGCGCAAATGCCCGGTCTAGCCGTGAGTTGTCACCGTAGTTGATAAAGAGCTGAGTGGTGCGCGTGTTCGATCCCGCCATGGCAAAAGTAACGCGGCCGCGGGTATTCGATTGCGTCACTGGATCGTCGGGAAACCGGGCGGACTGCCATACCTGCGACACCTCGGGACGCGCGCTGAGGCCGAACTGCGCCATGAATCCGGGGATCACCCGAAAGAAAGCGGCGTCAGTGTAGAACCCTGCACGCACCAGGTTGTAGAACCGATCGGCGCCGAGGGGCGCCCATGCCCGCGTCACGGCGACGGTGAAGTCGCCTTTGGTGGTGGAAAATTTCACCCGGAATGTCTCCGGGGCTTGAGCCGTCAGGGTGGAGGGGTCGAGCAGATTCGGCTTTGCCTCGGCGGCCTTAGTGGTGTCACCCGATTTAGTCTGCGCCAGCATCGTGGCGCATAGCAGTAATGCGAGATATGCAGCTTTCATAAGCGGAGTCATCTCACATTATGCCTGATCCCGCTAATAACTTACTGTTCCTTCTTCCCTCCTAACAGGCCACGGATGAGCCCGCCGGCTACGCCCTTGACTTCTTCTTTCACCACGGCCTTGACGTCAGGATGGAAGACCGGCTGCGCACAGGTGCCTCCCACCGTGAAGGGAATCGGCTTGTCGCGAACGATGGCCATAACACCCGATGTGTGCACGAGCGCGCTCATTTTGAAATCCAATGCATAGTCTGCACTGACCGTGCCGCCGCCGCTCAGATCGCCGATCGATGGAACAACCAGTTTGATATCCTGCGCCGCGCTGCCTTCCGGGGCTACTCGCACGCTGGCGCTGAGCGTTTGAATCTCCGTGTCGGGACCGCCCTTGATGCCGGCCATTCTTTCGATCGACGCCATCTTCTGGGGAAGATCGAACCCCGTCAATCGCGTGTTGTTGAGCGCCAGAGACCCGCTGGTAACCAGGCGATTCGCCGGCCCCTCCATCGAGAGAATGGCGCTGGCTGTGCCGCCTTGGAGCGACGCGCCGGCGGGCAGCACTACGCCCATGGCGGGCAGCATGGCCTCCAACTCTTGCACCGGCATTGCGGGACCCGAAAGCTTCATGGCCAGCACCATCAGATCGCCCTGCTCGGCGTAGGTGCCGGTGAGGCGTGCCAGCGCTTTCCCAAGGTGGATGTCGCCCTGTTGAATCGTCCCCGTGTGCTTTCGAAGATCATGCTGCACCGAAAAATCCAATTCCAGCGGACGGGTAGCGGGAGTGCCGCTCTTGGCAAGCTTGAGTTTCTCGGCTTTGAGTCTTCCTTTGACCCGCATCATTCTGCCGTCAGACTCGCCGCTGCCATCGAACGAAATGATTCCTGCAACGTCGGGCGCTATGTCATTCATCCCCGAACGGGCCACATCGAGCTGGGTCAGACTGAGGCTGGCGCTAACCGGCGTCATGGCGGAATCCGTCGGGTTGATCGGGCCAGCCTTGCCATCCAGCTTAATCGTGCCGCCTCCGTGGACCGCCGCCGCGAGCGAAAACGGAAAGGCCGAGGCACTGGAAAAATCCCGCAGCTCGATATTCACCTGCTCCAGCACCAGGGGCTTCCAGTGACCGACGGTCCGGCGCAGCGTGAGCCGGCCATTGGTGATGCGGACCAGCTTCACGGAAAGGTCCAATGGCATTCTTGCGGATGAGGGCGCCGCAGAAGATGCCGGAGTGGACTTGCCGCCGAGAGTGGAAAAATTCCAGTTGCCGGATGGCGCTTGGACCAGCGCAATCTCGGGCTGGTCGATGGTGAGATTGTCAACGACCAGCTTACGCGAAATGAGGAACGGCCAGAGTTCCACACCGACGTGCAACGACTTTGCGTCGAGAAATGCGGGTTTGCCAAAAGCCGGATCCTCGGCGACAGAAAGATCGCTGGCCGTCACCTCTCCGGCCAGAATCTTTAGTTGAAGGTCGCCTAGCTTCACCTCCCGTCCCAATGCGGCGCTCAGGTCTGATACAAGCGTCGGCCGAAACTGATTTACATTAATCAGAAACGGCAGGCTCACCACGCCTAGGATCACTACCGCGAGGAAGATTCCCACCCACTTGGCGATGCGTTTCACAAAGGCCTCCTATATTGCCGGATCTTGTTTCGAGTGTACAACCGAACATCTATCGTATGCTCTTGAGTGAGACTGATTCATGAGACGGCTCAACACCGTGCCGGCGATTGTCCTGGCGCTGCTGCTACTCGGTTGCCTGGCGGCGTATTACACAACCCGCGACTCTGGCAATGCGCGGCCCGCTAAGAAAGCCACGGCCCTGGTATCCCCAGCGCCGGCTGACGGGCGGCTGTTGGCTACGGCACAGAACGCGGCTACGTTGGCCGAAACCAGCGACGAACAGGACCAGGCACGCGCCGCGCTGCACCTGGCGGATCACGAACTCGACCAGGCTTTCGCCACGGCTTTGCGGGAGGCGGCGAACTATCGCCCACCTCCCAATGGGCCGCTGCGGGACCTCTCCACCCGCATCGACCAGCTCAAAGACCAGGTAGCAACGGACCAAAGCCGGGTTGCGCAATTGACTAAGCAAGGCGCCACCGATCAGTTGGAACTCGCACAGGCGCAACTGGCGCTGGATCAGGACGAGCTTGACGACTCACAGCAAGACCTGGCGCGCCAGGGCGGCGACCCCCACGCTGCAATCCAGCGCGCTCTCGAGCAACACGAGGCGTCACAACATCAGGCGGCGCGGGCGTTCAAAGCTCCCTCAGTGAGCCCCACCGGTACGATGATTCAACAAATCGGCGCATGGCTTTCGTTGGGACGCCGCTTCGACGAACTCATCGCGGCGGAACAGCAGGCGCAGAACCAGGCGAACGATTTGTCAGACCGGCATCGGGGCTTGGAGCACCAAATGACTTCCGGGCAGCCCGCGGCCGGCAATGCGCAGAGCCAGGATACGGCCGGCAAAATCGCCAGCCTGCGCCGCCAGTCGGATCAGCGGAAAACACTTACCGAGCTGGACAAGCGGATCCAGGATTGCCGGCAGCTCGCCGGCGTCTACCGGCTTTGGGCGGGCCTGGTCGACACGCGGCGGCAAGCGGTCCTGCATTTGCTGCTGGGCTCCCTGGCACAGATCCTCGCAATCCTACTGGTAGCGCTGCTGGTGAGTCGCGCACTGGGCCGCGCGTTTCGCCTCACCGATAAGAAGCGGCTCGATCAGATGCGGATCATGGCCACCCTTGGCGTGCAGGTTGTCGCGCTCGCACTGATTCTTCTGATCGTCTTTGGACGCCCGAACCAGCTTTCTACAGTCATCGGACTGACGACGGCCGGCCTCACCCTGGCGTTGAAGGATTTCATCGTCGCCTTCTTTGGCTGGTTTACGCTGATGGGCAAGAACGGAATTCGCGTGGGCGACTGGGTGGAGATCGAAGGCGTGGGCGGCGAAGTCATCGAGATCGGCCTGTTGAAGACGGTGCTGCTGGAGTTGGGAAACTGGACCAACACCGGGCACCCCACCGGACGCCAGGTCGCCTTTTCAAACAGCTTCGCCATGGAGGGCCACTACTTCAACTTTTCCACAACGGGCCAGTGGCTGTGGGACGAGTTGCAGGTAACACTGCCCGCGGCCAGCGACCCGTACCAGATCGCCCAGGAAATCCGCCAACTGGTGGAACGCGAAACGGAAGCCAACGCCACCGAAGCCGCGCAGGATTGGGAGCGCGTGACCAAGCAATATGGAGCGCGCGCATTTTCCGCAAAGCCAGCCGTGGACTTGCGGCCATCGATAAACGGACTGGAGGTGGTGGTCCGCTATATCACCCACGCACCCGAGCGTAACGCCGTGAAGTCCAAACTGTTCGAGGTGATCGTGGATCTGCTGCACAAGCCGGCCGGCCAACCGGCCCCTCAAGCCGCCACCCTTCTCGCGGCCGGCTCCGATTCGCCGAAGAAGACGGAATAGACTAATCCGCCGAGCGCCGCTCCCGCGATGGGCGCCAGCCAGAACAGCCAGACCTGTTCGAGAGCCCAGCCGCCTACGAAGATCGCGGGACCGGTGCTGCGGGCCGGATTCACCGATAGATTGGTTACCGGTATTCCGATCAGATGAATCAGCGTCAAACCCAAACCGATGGCGATCGGTGCGAAGCCTTGCGGAGCCCGCCGATCGGTAGCGCCCATGATGATCATCAGGAACATGAAGGTGAGCACCACCTCCGCGGTGACGCACGCGGCCAGGGAGTAGCCGCCCGGCGAATGCGCGCCATAGCCGTTGGCTGCGAAACCAGCGCTCAGATCGAATCCCGCTTTGCCGCTGGCAATGATATACAGTACGCTCGATGCGGCAATGGCTCCCACCACCTGCGCGACGATATACGGCAATAGTTCCGAGGCGGGAAACCGTTTGCCGACTACCAGGCCGACGGACACGGCCGGGTTCAAGTGACACCCGGAAATGTGACCGATGGCGAAGGCCATGGTGAGCACGGTCAACCCGAACGCCAATGCGACGCCCAGGAAACCGATGCCGAGATTGGGGAATGCCGCCGCCAGAACGGCGCTGCCGCAGCCCCCGAAAACGAGCCAGAACGTTCCGATGAACTCGGCGCCGGCCCTCTTACCCAGAGACATGGGAAACCTACCTTTCTGATGATGGTCCATTATGCCGATGACTTACCGGCTCCGCAGTTGCATAATCTAGGAATGTCAATCCGTCTGTTCGTTTCCGTACTGATACTCGCGCTCGGGACAGTTTATGGCCAGGCTCCCGCCGCGCCGCCGCGGCCGCAAGACATTAAGCTGCGCGGCGATCGCTTCGCGCCACTGAGTTACGACCAATTGAACACGGCGCAGAAGAAGCTCATCGAAGACGCTCTCCAGCCGCCGCTTCCCACGGTGGCCGGGCCGTACAACGCGTTTCTACGGAGCCCGGAGATGGGCGATCTGGCACACCAGTGGGGAGCGTACACTCGCTTTCGCTCGTCGGTCCCCACCAAGCTGAACGAGCTGGGCATCATCATGGCGGCGCAATTCTGGAAGGCGGAATTCATCTGGTACGCGCACAAGCGCGCGGCCATTGGCGCTGGATTAAATCCGGCGGTGGCGGATGCGATCGCGGCGGGGAAGCGGCCGGCCGCGATGCAGCCCGATGAAGAAGCGGTCTACAACTTCTGTAACGAATTACTCACACAGAAGCAGGTGAGCGATGCCAGCTTCAATGCGCTTAAGGCGCGGCTTGGGGAACAAGGGGTAGTGGATTTGGTCGCGGGAATGGCGTACTTCCAGTTCGCGTCGATGCTGCTGGATGTGGATAGGTATCCGCTACCGGATAACGTCAAGCCGGAATTGAAGTGAGAAAGCGCGAGACGGCAAACCGCTCCCTTTGGTCACGGCTCGGTATGCAAGATCAACTTCTGCACGCGCCAGTTGTTGAGGTCCGCGACATACAGTTCGTTTTCCGAAGGACAAGCCATGGCGTGCAGCCAACTAAATTGCCCGAGTTCCCGTCCGCCAATGCCGAGCATCCCCACTACCTTTCCGTCGAGCGTCAGCTTATACACGCGGCCAGGATAAGCGTCTGAGGTGTACAAATATTGCGTGGGGCCCTGGGTAATGCAGATGGTCCACGGCGCGCCCGGAGCCATGGTTCCGCCTGCAGGTGGAACGGCCGGCGTATCTCCCAGCGTCATTTTGGTTCCCGGCGGGACCGGCGGCGTAAACTTGATCTGGCGCAGAAACTCGCCATCCGTCGTGAACACTTGAATGCGCGCGTTGCCACGGTCGGCCACATACACGTTGCCCTGCCGGTCGATGCCAATGTTGTGCGGCGTATTGAACTGACCAGGGGCGCTTCCGCGGACGCCCCACGACTTGATCCAGTTGCCGTGCGCGTCGATCTTAGCCACGCGGGAATTCACGTAGCCATCGCTGATGTACATATTGCCCTGCGCATCCCAGGCGATGTCGGTGGGCTGGTTGAAGTAGCCGTCGCGATGAGTGGGCGCCCAACTGCGGTCGGGGAACTTGTGATCGTCGGTGGGTTCCTCCTTGCGTCCCAGTACCATCGTGACGTGGCCCAAGGGATTAAAGCGCATGATGACGTCGGTGCCCTTGTCCACCACCCAGATGTTATCGTCACGATCGATGCGGACACCGTGCGCGTAGCCGAACCCATAGACACCCTTGCCGATCTCGCGCACGAACTTGCCTTTCTCATCGAACTCCAGCAACTGCGTGGCGATTCCGTTGAAAATCGGGCCTGACGTGTTGCTGCGGGAGATCATGAACACGTGGCCCTTGGAATTCACCGCAACGCCCGAGAGTTCACCGAGATTCATCTCAGCGGGATATTGAAAGTAATCTGGAATCGATTCGAACCGGATTTCCGGTATCTTCTGTTGTGCGACCAGCGGCGACAGAGCCAGCAGCCGCGGCGAACGGGATGATCAATTTCATGGCGGGCATGATATCAAAACCAACCACCGGCGGCGAAGACCGCCGGCGTTACAAGTGCCAAGCGCGTGTCGCGAAGTAGTATAATCCGGTGCTATCGAGGGAGGGACTGGGATGCCAAATCCACATCGACTGAGTCTCACGCTGGCCGTGACCATCGCTGACGGCGACTGGAATGTTGGGATGGCGGGCGTACTCCGATACGGAGGTCCAGCCAATCAATGACCGGCCGAATCCGTACCGCACGGTCCGGGACTGGGCGCAACCTCCCGATGGCGCAAAGTGGGCGGCGGTCACTGCCGTCGAAGTCGCACCCGATGGAGCAATCTACGTAATTCATCGATGCAACGCCAACTCCTGCGCAGGCCGCACGGAGCCGCCTATCCTCAAGTTTGATGCGTCCGGCAAGCTGCTGGAAAGCTGGGGCTCAGGGATGTTCGTTTTTCCGCACGGGGCAACTGTCGACTCGGAAGGAAACCTGTGGGTGACCGACGAGCAGATCAAGGACGGGAAAGGTTACCAGGTTTTCAAATTCAGCCCGCACGGCAAAGTTCTGCTGACGCTCGGAAAGGCGGGTGTGGCGAGCGATGAACCGGGTCTGTTCGACGAGCCTACCGATGTGGCGGTGGCTGCGAATGGCGATATCTTCATTACCGAGGGTCACGTCGGTGGGACCAAGGGCAACGACCGGGTTTCGAAGTTTTCCAAGGATGGCAAGTTCATCAAATCCTGGGGCAAGACGGGATCGGGCCCCGGCGAGTTCAACGCGCCGCACACCATCGCCATCGATTCGCAAGGCCGGTTGTTCGTGGGCGACCGCAACAATAATCGGATCCAGATCTTCGACCAGGATGGGCGCTACATCGACACGTGGCGGCAATTCGGCCGGCCCAGCGGGATCTTCATCGCGAAGGACGACACCATGTATGTGGCGGACTCCGAATCGTGGGGAAAGGACGAACCGGGCTGGAAGAAGGGCATCCGGATCGGCAGCGCCAAAACCGGCAAGGTGGATTTTTTCATCGAAGATATGGAATCGACGACCGAGGAACATAGCGGCGCGGAAGGCGTGGGAGTGGACGCGGCGGGCAATGTTTACGGGGCTGTGGTGCGCCGGCAGATGCTGGAAAAGCACATCAAGATGACGCCGGCAGGGAGGTAGGCCGCTATGCGTCATTCACTTCTGACACTCGGTTTGCTGGCGTCCGCGGTCGCGATCGGCTCAGACTGCGCCCGATTTTCGTAAGCCTGCCGGCGCGGAGTGGCCGCTGGTGGGCGGAGACTGGGCCAACACACGATACTCGACGCTGGCGCAGATCAACCCCTCGAACGTCAAGACCATCAAGGGCGCGTGGATGGCCCGGCTGAATTCGGGGTTCGGTGCCGGGTACTCGCAGCAGGGCACGCCGGTGGTGAAAGACGGCGTGATGTACATCACCACCGGCGCAGCAGGATATCTTCGCGCTCGATGCCAAGACGGGCAATCTGATCTGGGAATATCGCACGCCCTCCGATCCCAAGACGCCCGACAACAAAGCCAAGCGCGGTGTCGCGCTGGGCGAGGGCATGGTGTTTGGCGTCGAAGCGGATATCCGCAAGCCGGCGCCCGCGGAAGGCCGCGCCGGAGCCGGTCACGCGCATGTTCGCCCTCGATCAGAAGACCGGCAAGAAACTCTGGAACCACGAGCTGGGCGAAGACGTGCCGAAGAACCTGCGCCAGTACGTGGCGGCGCCGCCGCTCTATTACAAGGGCCTGGTGTACATCAGCATTTCCGGCGGCGATGGCGGCTTGCGCGGGCGCTTGACCGCGCACGATGCCAAGACCGGCAAAGAGGTGTGGCGCTGGTGGGCAGTTCCCTACCCTGGCGAGCCCGGCAGCGACACCTGGGAGGGCGAATCGTGGAAGATCGGGCGGCGGCGCCATGTGGGTGCAGCCGGCGCTCGATACCGAACTCGGCCTGATCTACGTGAACACCGGAAATCCCTGGCCCGATTACAACGGCTCGACGCGCGGCGGCGACAATCTGTTCACTTGTTCGATCGTGGCGCTCGATGCCATCACCGGCAAGTACCGCTGGCATTACCAGTCCGTGCATCACGACCTGTGGGATTTCGACATGCCGACGCCGGTGATCCTGTTCGATCAGACCTACAACGGGCAGCAGCGGAAAGCGCTGGCCGCTCACTCCAAGCAGGGGTGGGTTTACATTCTGGATCGCGTAACCGGCAAGCCGCTCGTTCCTGTTGAAGAGAAGCCGGTGCCTCAGGATGCGCGGCAAAAGACCGCGGCGACGCAACCGGTTCCGGCGGGCGATCCGACGGCGCCGCAGTGTGCGGAACCCGTGCCAGGTTATGAGCGCGGCTGTATGTTCACGCCGGTCTGGACTGACTCTAAGATTGCGCAGCCATCGGCCTCGGGCGACTGGGCGCCCGGCGCTTACGATCCGCAGACGGGCTATCTGTTCTTCACCACCGGCGTGTCGACGCGCAAGTTCAGCCCCACGGGCCGGATTTCGGTGAAGGGGACGCGCGAGTACGGGTTGATCACGGCGCTCGATTCGCGAACCAACAAGCAGGTGTGGCAGAAGGAAGTGCCGTACCTGGCCGGCTTCGGCAGCGGCGTGCTGGCTACCGCGGGCGGCCTGCTGTTCCACGGCGGCTCGGACGGATATTTCCGCGCGTTCGATTCCAAAACCGGCGAGGAAGTTTGGCGCTTCCAGACCGGCTTCGGCGCCGATGCGCCCGCAGCGACTTACGAAATCGCCGGCGAACAATACGTGGCGATTGCAGCGGGTGGCAGCCGCGACGGGTTCAAAGAAGCACGGGGCGATCTGGTGTGGAGTTTCAAGCTGGGAGGCCGGCTTAATCCGCTGAACGGGCCGCCGGTTCCGCCGCCGACGGTGACGGTCGAAGCGCCCCCCAACCGGCCACCCGAATAGAAAAGGAGCATGGACATGAACCATCAGAAACTGGCATTACTGGCAGTGGGTTTCATCGCCGCTGTAAGCCTGCGAGCACAGGACCGCCTGCCGGCGATCCCGGCCGACAAGATGACCGACGCGCAAAAGAAAGCGGTTGTCGAGTACAAGGAGATTCGCAAGACCGATTTGGGCGCGGGGCCGTTTGGCGTCCTGTTGCGCGTGCCCGATTATGTCGTACCGGCATTGCAAATGCGCCTGCACAATCTGAACAACAGCGCGCTGAGCCGCAAGAATACCGAGCTGGCGATTTTGATTGCCGCACGATACTCGACCAACAACTTCGAGTGGAATGCCCACAGCACGCTAGCCAAGCAGGAGAAGCTCAGCCCGGAGATCATTGCGGCGATTGCCGAGGGCCGGCGCCCGGAAAAGATGGCAGACGACGAGGCGATCCTTTACGATTTCTGCGACGAACTGCTGCACAACCAGAGCGTGAGCGATCCCACGTACGCCCGCGCGCTGGCTAAATTCGGCGAGCCGGGGGTTGTGGAAGCTGCGGCGCTGGAGGGCTACTACACGTTCCTCTCGATGGTGATGAACACGGCCCGCACGTCGCTGCCGGCGAACGCTAAACCGCAGCTCGCTCAGTTCCCGAAGAATTACTGAAGTGTCGCCAAGCGCGAAGGACCAGAAGACTTCGATAGCGCCGATGCTCTCGGTTCGAAAGGGAGCCAGGGCGATCGAGTTCTATAAGGACTCTTTCGGGGCCTCCGAATTGTTCCGGATCGACAACGAGAGTGGAGAGGTGGTCGCCCGGCTGTCCGTGGAGGGAGCCGAATTCTGGGTCGCTGATGAGTCTCCGGAGAACAAGAATTTCAGCCCTGAGTCTTTGGGCGGCGGCTCCGTGCGGATGGTGATGATCGTGCCAGATCCGGATGCCGCTTTCGAACGGGCCGTCGCCGCGGGGGCCACAGTCGTTTGGTCCGTCAGCGACCAATACGGTTGGCGTCTGGGGCGGATAGTCGATCCCTTCGGCCACCATTGGGAGATCGGCAAGCCGTTGAGCGAGGGCTCGTGAGCTACCCGGCCCCCTGACCGGTGGCTTTCGGAGTTCCGCCGAGCAATGAGCCGATCTCGCTGCGCCGCAGCCACGCGATCGCTCCGACCAGCACCAGCAACATCACGGGAGCGGCCGGGCTGGAGTGGAGAACCAGGAGGTGAGTCAGGATGGCTCCGACCATCGTGCATACCAACAGACTCGCGCCGATGACGGCACCGGCGGGTATCAGCAGGAGCAGCGCGCTCCCTACTTCGAGGATGCCGGTCGCATAGCGAAACCACTGCCCGACACCAATCAGGTCGTACATCTGGACCATCGGTGCAGCTCCTGCCAGCTTGGGGATGCCGGCCCCGAGAAAAGCAGCGGCCGTCAGCACCTGAAGCACCCAGAGAACGATGGTCACGCCGCGTGAGCGTCCCTTCACGCCTTCACCTTCTGCGCGATCCAGGTGTGGATCACGTCGAAGATCTGCTTGCGATTCGTCTCTAGCATCATGAAGTGACCGTTACCCAGAATGCCTTTGTCCTTCAGCGCCAAGTCCTCGGCGTTGCATCCGGCCTGCTTCAAGAACGCGGTCACCGGCTCGCCACGGCGACCGGATCTTTCCGCCGTCACGTACGCGATCGGTATGCCCTGCAGGTTTTTCAGCTTTCTCGCGGGCTCCGCCTGTAACTTGTATGCGGCCTTTCCATCGGCCGCCTGCACTTCGCGTGTGGCGAGATCTTTGGGATCGGACACCGGCGGATCGTAAGCGAGCGGAATGTCGGTGATACCCCACGGCGTGCCTGGGGTGAATGGCGCGCCGGCGCCTTCCACATTGACGATGGCCTTCACCAACTGGGGACGCTCATTGGCCACCAGCCAACTGAAGGGACCGCCCGCGGAATGCACCAAGACGATCGAGGGCCCGATCTTATCCAGCAACTCGGCGCCCCGGCTGGCCCAGAGCTTGTGCGCCATCAGGTTGTCCTGCGGGGCTGAGTTCTGGCCTGCCTGGAATTGATCGATCGCGGGATCGCCCACGTCGCCCGTGCCGGGCCAACGCCGGTTGGGGTCCTGCGCCCCGCGTTTGAAATCGCCGGTCACGGTGTCGTAGGTAAGAGCCGGTGTGATCGGTCCCAGCGAATCCTGAAACCAGGGTGGACGGCCGTGGCCGGGGCGGTCGACAACATAAGTCTTGAAGCCCGCCTGCACGAAGTAGTGCGCCCAACCCGATTGCCCATCGCCCAGGCCCATGTAGTGGGTGCCCTGGCCGCCGCCGCCATGCACCAGCACCACCGAATACGGATGCCGCACACGCTCCGGTATAAGATACTGGGCGTACATCGGGCCCACCAGGATCGTCCCGTAATCCACCTTCTTCTGTTCCAGACCAACCCAGAAGTAACCCTGGTCGGCCAGCTTCATGGCGGTCAAATCAGCCTTGGCCGTGTGAGGTGCGGCGGCCGCCGGGCTCTTGGCGGTGATGTTCTTGTTCATCCAATCGAGGATCGGCTGCAGCACTTCGCGATTGTTCTTCTCACACATCATGGCGTGCCCATTGCCGTGGATGCCGTGATCGGCGAGGCGAATCTCTTCCGCCGTGCAACCAGCCTGCTTGAGGTAAGCAACGGCGCCAGGATTGGGGAGAATGAAGGACGCTTCCGAAGTCACAATCGCAATGGGCGTGTTCTGCCAGTTCTTGAGCTTGCGGGCGGGCTCCTCCTGAAGGGTGTAGGGACGTATGCCGAGCTTGGCGTCTGCGTCGCTGGGCGGAACGGTCTTGGTCTTGATCTCCGCGACGTCCTGCACGGGTGGGTCGTACTCCACAGGAAGAGAAATGAGGCCCCACTTGCCGCCAAAACCAAAAGCGCTGCCGCCTGCGCCTTCGACGACGATCACGCCCTTCACCAGTTTCGGCCGCACCTCCAGAACCAGGAAGCCGAACGGGCCGCCCGCCGAGTGAGTCATGATGATGGCCGGCCCGATCTTATCCAACAACTCGGCGCCTCTCTGCTGCCACACCAAGGCCTGCGGGTCTTTGCCAGTGCCTGGGCCGTTTCCATACGAGCCGCCCTGCGAAGCGACCATCTGCGCGAGTTCCGGCGAACCGACCGCGCCCGTCCCCGGCCATTGGTTGTGCAGCCTGGCATTCGGTGCAGCGTTGGGCGCATTGGCCCGCTGCGGAGTGAACAATCCGGAGATCGATTCCAAAGTCTGCGCACGCGGAATGGAGCCGTCCAGATCGGGATGGTAAGGCGAGCGGCCGTGGCCGGGCCGATCAACCACGTAAACCTTGTAACCCTCTTGCAGCAGGTAGGTAGCCCAGCCGCGGCGCCCATCGGGCGTGCCCATCCAGTCGAGGCCTTGACCACCGCCGCCGTGTACCAACACGATGGGATACGGATGCCGAACCTTGGCGGGGATCTGGTATTCGACGTACATCTGTTTGCCGCTGACCACGGGACCTTTGCCCAGATCGACGCGTTCCACGCCGACCCAAAAGAAACTCCACTCGGCGATATCCAGAGGCGCTTTCGCGGCTGCGGTAACCGATCCCGCCGTTGCCGCCTCAGCAGAACTGCTCGCGCTCAGCGCGCCCAATGCCGGCAGTGCGACGCCGCCCGCGGCAATAAAATTCCGGCGGCTCATGTCGCCAGTCGGGTTCTCAAGCTTCTTGGATTTCACCTGTCTCTCCTCAAATATGGATGATCCATTGATATTACACCGCTCCCTTTGGTCACGGCTCAGTAACGCCGGGCCGCTGCCGCTACAATGGGGCTCGATGAAGAAGACCACGCGCTTCAAGGAATATGTGTACAGCCCCGAGATCGTGATGATCCCGGGGGTCGGCGATCCACTGTGCGCGAAGCTGGTGGAGAGAGCCGGTTTCCAGGCGGTGTTCCTCAGCGGCTATGCCGCCAGTGCCGCTCTGCTGGGCGCCCCGGATGTCGGGCTGTTGACCATGACGGAGATGGCGGAATGCGCCGCCCGAATAGCCGACGCCGTGGAGATCCCCGTATTTGCCGATGGAGACAACGGCCACGGCAATGCCACAAATGTGATCCGCACCATGAAGCGGTTCGAGAAGGCCGGCGTGGCCGCCATCTTCTTCGAAGACCAGGTTACGCCGAAACGCTGCGGTCACATGTCAGGCAAGCAGATCATCCCATGGGAGGAAATGACCGCGAAAATTCGGGCCGCCGTAGATGCCCGCATGGACCGCGATCTTCTCATCATGGCCCGCACCGATGCGCTAGCCGTGAATGGCATCGAGGACGCGATCGAGCGTATGCACCGTTACCTGGAAGCGGGCGCGGACATGTCGTTTGTGGAATCACCGGAGTCCCTGGAGCAGATGCAGCGGATCACCCGTGAGATTGCGGCGCCAAACATGGCCAACATGGTGCCCGGCGGGAAAACCCCGATTCTCACAGCCAGAGAACTGCAAGAGCTCGGCTTTGCCGTGGTGGCCTATCCGACGATGCTCACCTACACGATGGCGCGCGCGGTGGAACAGGCCCTGGAACATTTGCGATCTAAGGGAAGCACCGGAGGGTTTGAAGGCATGATGGATTTCGGGGAGTTCAACCGGGTGATCGGGCTGGAGGATGTACGGCGGAAGGAATCCGTTTATTACGGGCGGTAGCGGGGTTTAAGCCCGATCCTGCCCGCTTCACTTTTCCGGGCGTGTGCGAGCCGGCGTGCGTCCTGTATGCGGCAGCCGCCCATTCCTGATTATGCCCGGTGCTCTTGGCCAGATTTTTGAGACGCTTCACCTTAACCCGGCTTCCGGCTAGTTCGGCGATCGCCAATTGTGCATGCACTTGTGCGTGCACCTCAATGGCTTCCTCAGCCAGTCTGAAAAGCTCATCGCACCGCTGGCAGCCCATCGGATCGATTATACGCCGGTTTGTCGGAAACGGAACGCGGAATTCACCTTCGTAAGGAACGGTCAACTTCTTTGCCTTGGAGATAGACTTTGACGATCCTCTTGGTGTTGGCAATATCGTCGAGCGGGTTAGCCTCGAGGACGAGGAAATCGGCGCTCTTGCCGGGCTCCAGGGTCCCGCGATCTTTCAGCAGCAGGAAACCGGCGGAAGTGACTGTGGCTGCGGTGAGCGCCTGGGCCGGCGTCATCCCGGCCTCTACCATGAGTTGCAACTCGCGATGCGCGTTGTACGCGTGGAAATAGTCGGGCGCGGCGCCGGAGTCCGTGCCGAAGCCGATATGGGCGCCTGCCGCGTTGAGCAGAGCGAGATTGCGCTGCATGATTCCGTACGTTTTCCGTGCCGCATCCACAACTCCGGCCGGGCGAGTGTCATACGCCGCGCGCATGCGGGCGATGATCGCGGAAGGCACAGTCTCGCGGAGCAATGCATCATCCAGCCACGTCGGCGGCCGGGAATAGGTGCGGCTTTGGGCTAACCCCAGGTTAGGCATCATCAGGATTTTCCGCTGGCGGATCAGATTGACGGTTTCCTGATCGAATTCGCGGTCGCGGACCAGGTGAGCAAAACCATCGATTCCCGCGCGCGCCAAATCCTTGGCGTCATCCAAATAGTAAACGTGCGCGATCACACGTGTGCCGCCCTTGTGGGCCTCGTCGATGATGGCACGGTACAGGTCCGGACTGAGTTTCGCAACCGTGCCGTTGCGATCGTCCACCCAGATCTTGATGAAATCGACTTGGCGGGCGATCTGGTCACGCACTACTTGCCGCGCCTCCGCTTCGGTGGTTACGCCATATGCGGACGGCTTCAAGGCGGGATCGGCCGGCCCGGCGTTGGGAGCTGCGATACCACGGCCTGCCATGCGGAACAGAGTCCCGCCGTTGGTTTCCTGTTCCATGCGAAGTTGAAACGGCAAATCGCCAGGGTCGGTGCCGAGCGACATGACGGCGCTTACACCGGCATACGCGTAACGATGAAGATGGTCGGCCAGATTATCGTGCGTGTAGTTCTCGGGCGAATAGCTGAGCTCTTTTTGATAGCCGATATGGATGTGGGTATCGATGAGCGCCGGCATCACGGTCTTACCGGTAAGATCCATGCGCGCGGCCCCGGCCGGAGCCTGCACGGCTCCCTTCTTCCCCACCTTAACGACATGCCCGTTCTCCACGAGGAATGCGGCATTCTCGAGCGGCGGGCGGCGCGCATCGACGATGAGCCGCGCGCCCTCGTAGAGCACGGGTTGAGAAGAGGCAATGCCGGCAAACCAGCACAGGCAAGCCGAGGCCGCCACGGAGCGTGCGCACGCTAATCGCGATATCATCTTCAAGAACCGAGGCTCCCTCATGCGAATTCTTCCAGTCGTATTACTATCGAGTGCCATGTTCGCACAAACCGAGCAGCCGGTGCCGGTGGCCGGCATGTTGAACTACATTCACGCCACGGCCAATTTGGATACGACCGTCCAGTTCTATCTGGACGTGTTCGGGCTGGAAAAGCCCAATCCTCCCAGGCCGCCCAACCCTGCCGTGCCGGGACTCATTAGTGCTCCCGGAGCGCTGCTTCACGTCGCCGTCCTTAAGTTTCCAGGCTCGCCGTTCGGCTTCGAGCTGACTTACTTTGGCGCCGTTGACCACAAGGCTGGACAAGCTCTTCCGACCGATCCGGGAGCCGCGAGCCTAATGGTTCAAGTGCGCGACTTGGATGCGGTGCTGGCCGCTCTCAAGAAAGCCGGCGCGCCGATCGTAACTCGTTCCGGCGCCCCAATAAAAATAGGCCCGCCGGATCGGGGCGCCCGCATGATTATGGTGCGCGATCCGGACGGCTACTTGATCGAAGTGGCGGAGTCCGCGGCTGCCGGAGCGGCGATGGGCCGGACTGTCAGCGATATGGAGGCCACGCGCAAGTTCTACCACGACCTGTTGGGATTTGAATTCACAGGCGAGATGGAGTTCGGCCCCCACCCCGGGATTCGCGACCTGGTGGGAGCGCCAGCCGGCGCCACAGCACGGCGGATCACGACCAAAGTACCCGGCACTAGCGCACGCGTGGAGTTTCGCGAGTTTAAGGGTATTCCGCGCACGCCCTTCCACCTGCGCATTCCCGATCCGGGTTGTCCCGCCGTGGCGCTGCGTGTCACCGATCTCGATGGCCTGCTCAAGCAGGTCAAAGCCGCGGGAGTGAAAGTAGTTTCGGCAGGCGGCGTGCCCGCTCAGTTCAGCCCGACCATTCGCAATATTTTTGTTGAAGACCCGGACGGGTTCAAGATCGAACTGTTCCAGGTTAAGGAGTGAGCTTCCGCCGGCATGAGTGCCGGCGCTGCAGCCTGAGAGGCTGCGCCACGTTAGACAAAGGCGCGCGACCAGCGTTTTTCCCACAGGCGAACGCCGCCCAAAAACGCGTTGCGATTGTCGCCCAGCCGTGTCCCCGGAGGAAGGTTTTTCATTTTCTTGGCATTTCCTCCGCCCAACACCACGTACTCGGCGCCTAAAGCGCTTTTGAGGCGCTCCACGATGTCGATCACGTGCTGGCGCCACCGCTTTTTTCCCAAGCGCATCAAACCTCGGATGCCGATATATTCCTCATACGTCTTCCCGTTCTTATAGGGGAGGTGCGCTAACTCCATCGGTTCGAGAATCCCATCGACGATCATGGCCGACCCCAGCCCGGTGCCTAGGCCTAGAAAGAGCATCCGTCCGCCCTTGTAGCTTCCCAGCGCTTGCATGGCAGCATCATTGATCATCTGCACGGGGCGACCAAATGCCTTGTGAAAATCAAATCCGACCCATCCCCTGCCGAGGTTGTGAGGCTCCAGCACCGGGCGTCCGTGGATCACGGGACCCGGATAACCGATCGAGATGGCGTCATACTCCCAATCGCTCACGATGCCCTTTACATCTCGCACCATTTTGCTAGCGGTCATGGTTGGGCCGGAGTCGATCTTGCGCTCCTCGCGTCCACCCGAGACCCGCACCTTGACGTGCGTTCCTCCCACATCGATGACTAGAATCCTGTTCGGCTTTTGCGCGGTGGCTGGCATGGTTAGTTGAGCGCCCGGAACACTTCGCCGCCTTTCATTACGAAACGTACGTGTTCCATGGTGCGGATGTCCTGCAGCGGATCCCCATCCACGGCGATGATGTCGGCGAATTTTCCCGGCTCGATGGTTCCGGTCTGGGCGGACATCCCCAGCATCTCAGCTGCGTTGACGGTGGCCGCCTGGATTGCCTGTAGCGGTTTAAGGCCGTAGCGCACCAGTGCGTCGAATTCCTTGGGCGCCACTTCCGCCTCCGCATCCACGCCGTACACCATGCGCACGCCCTGTCTAACGGCGGCATCGAAACCAACGCGGCGTAGCTTGAGCGCGGCCCGTCCTTTTTCCAGCATCACCGGCGTCATACCGCGGCTGGCTCCCAACTCCACGCCTTCTTCGAAGGTGTACAGTGTCGGGACAAGCCACGTCCCTTTCTTTACCATGGTCGCGGCCAAATCGTCGTCGAGAACAATGCCGTGCTCAATCGAATCCACGCCCGCATTGACAGCGGCGCGGATGCCGGCTTTGCCTTCCGCGTGTGCCATCACTTTTTTCCCGGCGCGGTGCGCTACGTTTACGGCCTCGGCCATCTGCTCGTCGCTCAGCTCCTGCACGTTGAAATCGCTCATGGGGTCCATCACGCCGCCGGTGGCCATCAGTTTGATCCAGTCGGCGCCGTATTTGATATCGTTCCGCACGGTGCGCGAGACGTCCGCTACGGTGTCAGCCAGGTTGATGCGGCGCGGCAATGCCTGGTCGGGGGACAGCACGTCGGCATCGCCGTGGCCTCCTGTGACGGATACGAAGGTGCCGGCTACCTTCATGCGCGGGCCGGGAATGAGGCCCTTGTTCACGCTGTCGCGGAGCGCCACCTGAGCGTAGCCGGGATCACTTTCCCCCGGGTCGCGCAGCATGGTGAAGCCGCGAGTCATCCATTCGCGCAGGTTACGCGCGCCCCAAAGAGCGCTTTGCGCGGACGACATCAGGAGCCCGGCTGTCGGCGACCAATCCTTCTGATCGCCCAGCACGTGCGCATGGCAATCGCACAAGCCCGGGAGCACCGTCTGTTTCGAAAGGTCGATGACCGTGGCGCCGGCGGGCGCGCTGCCATCCACGGAAACGACCTTGTCGCCGTCAATCAGTATGTAGACGTTGTTCCGGTAAGTGCCCGTGCGGACATCCAGAAGCCGCCCGGCGTGAATCGCTATCCGTTGCTGCTGCTGTGCGGCCACCGGCAACACGGCCAGCAACAGAATTGCAAAGCGCATCGATCCTCCAGTTGGTGTTGGGGCTGGCCTTTTGGCCCGCCCCGCACGCCGCGCTTACTTCTGACCGAAGACCCCGATGTAAACGCCCTTCGCGATCACTTTGCCATTCATGGCAGCCAGCAGATCGGCGCGCGACGTGGAAGCCGGAAGACCGAGCTTGGCGTTCAGGGCATAGATTTCGAAGGTATAGTGATGGTCGCCGTGTCCGGGAGGCGCGCAGGGGCCCATGTAACCGTCACCGCCACCCAGGTTCTTGATGTTCTTCGAGCCATCGGCCTGCTCGCCATTCTTCACTCCCTCCGGCAGCCCTTTGGCATCGCCCGGGATGTCGAAGATGGCCCAATGCAACACGTCGTTGACGGCCGATCCACCGAGCACCGGGTCGGGATCGTGCAAGATGAGCACGTAGCTCTGCGTGTTGGCGGGAGCGCCGGTCCAGCTAATGGCGGGCGACGGGCTATTCTGCCCGGCCGCGCAGGTGTACTTGTTGGGAATCCGGCCGCCATCGGCGAAATCCGCGATCGTGAGGTGGATCATGGGGGGCAACTGAAAACCACCGCCGCCTTTCTTGCCGCCTCTATCCTGAGCTCCTACGAGAGCGATCGACGCGAATAGCGTCGCGATGGTCACAAACCGTCTGGTGTACCGCATGAATTTTCTCCTTGAGTGGATCATAGACAGCGTAACCGACGGGACGGATCGACTTCAAGCCATGGTGCTTGTTTGCGGTCGCTTCACGAACTATGATCTTGGGGGGGAGTCGCCAGTGAGACATCGGTTTCGAAGTGCGATTGTATGGACGGCGGCGGCTGTCGCCATCCTGTGTTGGCCCTTCGCGCAAAGCCGGGCTGACGATTTCGATGGCAAACGGGTCGCGGCGGCACTCACTCGCAAGAACATTCCACCGGCGCCGCGTTTACCGGATGGCCATCCCGATTTAGGCAACGCGGGCGGTTCCTGGGAGCCTCCAGGCGTTGGAGATATGGCGGGTAGCGGCGGCGGTTTTGCCGGAACCGCGCAGCCCGACAAGAAAGTCGACGTGCCTTTCCTGCCCTCGGCTAAAGCTGCTTACGACGAACGCAATGCCAACGTGACGAAAGACGATCCGGAGGGATTCTGCCTGCCACCCGGAATTCCGCGGATGTATGCGACTTCCTTTCCGTTTCAGATCTACCAGATGCCCAATCGCATTCTCTTCGTGTTCGAAGGCGGCGCGCATATGTGGCGCGTGGTGTATATGGATGGGCGGAAGCATACGCCGCCGGACAAGTTGAATCCCACGTACCTGGGTGAGGCCATCGGCCATTGGGACGGTGACACGCTGGTTGTCGACGTCACGGGATTGAACGATCGAAGCTGGCTGGACGCGGCGGGGCATCCGCACACTGAACAGCTGCACGTCATCGAGCGGTTCACTCGGGTGAACGAATTGATTCTTCATTACGAGGCCACGATCGACGATCCGGGCGCATATTCGAGGCCTTGGAGCACGGGTTGGAATATTCTGTTTCATCCCGGCATGGAGCCGTTCGAGTACATCTGCCAGGAGAATAACGCGGATTTGAAGCACCTGGTGGGGAAGTAGAGCGGGGCGCGCCGGCCGGCGACAAAGATCGCCAGCGCTACGTCGGTTCCCAGCCCGGCGGCATGGCGGAGAAATCGACCATGGCCTCGCGGCGATCGGCGTCCATGGCGTCTTGCGCCTGTTGGTAGAGGCCCGTTCCGGCGTCGGCTGAGAAGGAAACCTCGGGGAACGCTTCGCCTTTCTTGAGCGGCCGTTCCACGAACTCCGGGAAGCCAACCTCCGCCGGATTCGCGCTGTCGTCATAGCCTTTGGCAAAGACCTGCCGCACCCATCCGAACCCGTCGTTCCTTTGGAGGATCGGTCCGAGCAGACGCAGACCAGCCTGCTCCACCATCTCTTTCTGAAACGCCACAAGATCCGGCACCTGGAACGCGACGTGCTGAACGCTGTGATCGCCGTGGCGTTCGGCGTACGCGGTGACGTGCGATTTTTCCTGCCGGTCGATGCCCGCCACCAGCGCAATGCCGAACTCGCCGAAATCGATGCACCACAGCATCATGCTGGATTTTTCCCGCGGGTTGGTGTCATCCACCCGGAGCGTCAACTTCCCGCCGAGCTTCTCGATGTATAGCCAAGCCCACTTCCGGATGGTGTCCCGGTGGACAACGTAGGTTACATGATCGATCTTCTGGAGCCATTTCATTGGACAATTCCTGCCAATTTCATCCTAGCTCACAGATACCTGGAGACCCGCTCCCGATACCGTGTATAAACCCACGAAACACCTAATAGCAGCAGGCCGAGCACGATGAATGAGAAGATCCGCGGCAGAGTATCCAAGTGGCGCAGATCCCATACGAAGAGCTTCAAGATGCAGGACAACAGTAACGTAAGCCCTGAGAGCCGCAGCATTCGATCGCGCAGCGGAAAGCCCGATGCCAGCAGCACTGCGCCCTGAATTCCGCAGGCGACGGTCAGCATGCTTCCGGAAATGTTGTAGTACAGCAGCAACGTGGTGAGAATAGTTCCCAGTAGTGAATAGTACAGTCTCTCCCGGCCGGCGCGGTTTGCCAGGAACATCGCTGCGTAGAGGCAGGCGATCACCACGGAACCTGTCCAAACGGCGCCCGGTGCTTGGGTCCAACACCATGCGAAGGTCAGCAAGGCTGCCGCATAACTCTGCCAGCGGAGCGGGGCGCGATCCCAGTAGCGGCCGGCGACGAGAAGTGCCAGCGTGGATGCCGCCCAAACTGGAGCAACCGCGCTCAGAGGCAGCAGCGCCCACGACGCATCCAGAAAGAAGAACGTCCCGAGCGATGAAGCGATGAGGAACACCATGCCGCCCTCATCCTTGCGCGCGCGAACCGCTATGGCATAAGCCAGCAGCGCCGCGCCGGCGGGGACCAGACGCGGAATCCAAGGACCGCTGTTGTCGATCGCGGGAAGATTGAAAAGCCACAGACGCACCACACCCAGGGCGGCGATTGCATAGGCCTGGCGGCGGAAGTACTCGGGAAGGCCGCGCAGACCGAGTTCGAGAAGCAAGAGGGCCGATGCCATCCATGCGAGCCCGAGATACTCGCCCGGAGCCATGCGCCACACCAGAAAGACCAGCGCGAGGCTGGCAGCTAGGGAGCCGGCGAGTCCTACAGGCTTACCCTCTTCTTCGAGGAAACGGTCCGGCGCTGACCACAGGGTGCACAGCACTGCCCGCATAGCTCACCGCAGCGGCTACGCCCAGCGGAAACTTCGTACACTTGGAAGAATGCGGCGGCGACCCCGAGGATTCCCAGAAGGTATCCCTGCACACGGAAATCGAACAGGCGGCGCCACCAGCCGACCGCGAACGCGCCGCAGGCCAGTAGCAGCCATGTCGCAGTGCGGTATGGCTCGGGCGCCTCATAGCCCACCACCAGAGCCAACATTCCGGCCGCGAGGAAGCCATAGAAGGAATCCGCAGCGAAGAGCGCGCGGTTGGCATAGAAGACCGCGGCATCCAGGCTGGCGACGGGAGCCCACGCAGCCGCGGGCAGTAAAGTCATGTCGCTGACCAGCAGACGGCCCACCTCAAGTCCAAAGAGCGCAGTGCCCAACCATCGGAGGTAACGAGCACCCAGCCGGAGTCCGGCCAGATAGAACAATTCCGCTTCCACCACCAGCGCCGAGGCGACCCACTGGCGGTCGAGCTTTTGAAACACGGCGGCCGCGGCAAGCCCCGCCGTCAGGGTCACAGCGCCCTGCCACTGGCGCCCGTGGGCCCGAGCCACGCCACTCGCGAGATAGGCCGCCGCTGACGCCGCCAGCAGGATCCAGAGCTTGTCCGGCGCATCGGCGTTCCACTTGACCAGCGACAAACCGAGAAAGCCGGCGGCATTGAGAGGCAGTAGCCAGGCTCCGGGATGCAGAATGTCGAAGATTTCAAACATCAGCCAATAGACGATGAAGATCGCCTGCGCCTCCCACAAAGGCGCACCGGCGCCGCCGCGCAACGCGGAAATCGCATACGTGAAGATCAGGCCGACCAGCACCAGCCGCGGCCAGGCAAAACGATGCGCCACATATATCAACGAAACCGCCAGGGGGATCAGGGCGAACAGTGGAATTCGCGTTACCTCGGTAATCGCCAGCGTTCCGAACGCCACGAAATACGCCAGGCCGGTGACGGTTTGAGAGCGGTAGCGTAGCGAATGAACAATCATGCCCGCAGCTACGCCTAGCAACAGAAGGAAACCGGTCACCGGGTTTGGAATCACCCGCGCGGCGTCCACCGCGTGCATGGCGAAGACGGTGATGTAGAGCGCGGCCCATCCCCCGCCCATCAGGCCGCGGGCGAAAACCCGGTACTTTTCGCGCCTCTCCAAAACTGCGCCCGCCACCAGCAGGGCCAGGCTGAACGTGATGCTGGTAACCACGCGGCCACGCGGCCCCACACGCGTGAAGGAGTATCCCAGCGCCAGCGCGATCCCGACTACCAGCACAAAAACGCCCAGTTTGTTGAGCCAGTTTCCGCCCAGCATGGCTTCCCACTCGTCTGAGGAACGGGACGGCGCCGGAGCCGCGGCTGAAGCGAAAGAAGGAATTGGTGTCAAAGAAGGGATAGGCGGCGCGGGAGGCCGCTCGACAAAAGGCGGCGGCCCCTGTGACGGCTCCACTGGCGGCGCCGAGCGCGGTTCTGCTTTAGGTGCATCCGCGACGGGCGCCGCCGGCCGCGGGGCAGGTGGTGGCTTCACTTCCTCACGTGGAAACATGCGATCGAGCCTAGTCAGTGCGAGGTCCTGTCCCGCCAGCAGCGCTGACAGCGTCCCGAGGCGCGACTCGATGGCGCCGAAGCGGCTCCGCAAATACACCCAGCGGACTAGTAACACTACGATCAAACAAAAAATCAGGAAGCTTTCCATGGACGTGCTCCTTCTTCCGTTCGGAAGTTACGCAGTGACCGCTGCCAATTCCTGTGCGAGGCTCTTCAACGCGCGCAGGTCCAGCTTACCGGTGCCTAACAGAGGAAGTGACTGCACCTGGTAAAGATTCTCGCGCTTCGGAATCCACAGCCGCGGCAGGTCGGTCTCCGACAGTCGCTGCCACAGGTCCGAACCGTTCATCGAGTGTATGTACAGGGCCACCAGCCGCTCGCCGCGCTGATCGTCGGCGATTGCCGTTACCGCGCAGGGGACGTCGCCCAGAATGCCACCGACGGCTTCTTCGATGCGCAGGTGCGGCACCATCTCCCCGGCAATTTTGCTGAAACGGGAGAGGCGGTCGGTGATTTGAATGAATCCCTCGTCGTCGATCCGCGCGATGTCACCGGTGATGTACCATCCATCGTGGAACACCGCGGCGGTCCGCTCCGGCTCGCCCAGATAGCCGATCATACAGTTCGGCCCTTTCACCAGCAGCAGCCCTTCCTCGTGCGGTGGGAGTGGCGGAAGCTCTGCGGATCCACGATCCTGGCGGCGACACCGGGAAGCGGATGTCCGACTGTGCCGCGTTTGTTGCCCACTTGCGTAGCGCGATCCGCGTGAAAGTCGGGGGCGTTCACGGCCACCACCGGGGCCATCTCCGTGCGTGCCATATCCTTCCAGCAGCTCCACGCCAAACTTCTCGCTAAAGGCCGCGGCTACCGGTTCGCGCAGTTTCTCAGCACCGACAAGTGCGAACCGCAAGCTCGCGAAATCTTCCGCGGAGCATTTGCGCGTGTAGGTCGAGCAGAAGGTCGGCGTGGAGAGCAGCAGCGTAGCGCGATACTTGGCTACCAGATCGCCGATTGCCTTGGCGTCCGTGGGATTGGGATGGTACACCACACCGCAACCGGTGACCAGAGGAAACCAGATGGTGATCGTGTATCCGAAGGAGTGAAAGAATGGCAGAACCCCGGCGATACAATCGTGCGCGCCGACGCGGAAGATCTGATCGATGGCTTCGATGTTCGAAAGCACATTATGGTGCGAGAGCATCACACCTTTGGGGACACCGGTGCTGCCGCTCGAAAAGATGACGGTTGCTAGGGAATCGGCGCGTGTGGGGCAGGCCTTACGGCCTGCCGCCGGGCTTCCGCAGCGTGCCGCGCAAAGCGCGGCGGCAGCCCGAAAGGGCTGCCCCACAAGGAGGCCCGCCGGCAAGAAGCGCGCGGCGAGCAGCGCACGGACGCGGCGAACTTCCTGCCCGAGCCAGTATGTCCTCCACGTAAACCATCCCCTGCACCGGTTCCTGCTTGGCCTTGGCGAGAAATGTTTTCGACGTCACGATGGTGCGAATCGCGCACCGTTCGAGTGCCGATGCCATGGCTTCGCGCCCGGCCGTGAAGTTCAGGTTCACCGGAACATGGCCCGCCAGCGTAATCCCCACGTTGACCAAGGCGCCGGCGACGGTGGGCGGCAACAACACGCCGATCATCTCTTCATCGCGACGCGTTCGCGTCCAACTGGAAACCAGAACGCTGCCGGTGAGCATGCGCCCGTACGTCAATTCCATACCGCTGGAATCGGCCATGGCAAAGCGATTCCAGTGGCGGCGCGCGTTGCGGATGACGCGCAAGTGAAGCAGGCCGGATGCGTTTTTGCGATGCGAAACCGCTGTGGCAGACAGCTCCTGGATGGCCTGGCGCACCTCGTGCGCGGGTGAGTTCGAGGGCATCGGGCGGCCGAAGGAAACAGTCACGGGGTAAGGAATGCTCTTCGGGCCGCTTCCAGAAGAACCGCCCGCGCTCGAAACTGAAGATGCTGCCCCACAGGCGGTCCAGGTGCACCGGAATGATGGGGACGTCCAGGCCGTCCATGATCTTTTCCATGCCGCGGCGGAACGGGAGCAGGTTTCCGGTCCGGCTGATGGCGCCCTCGGCGAAAATGCACACCACGTGACCAGCCTCCAGTTCCTGTCGTGCGCGCGCGGATCGATTGCACGGCATCGCGCGGGTTGCCGGCCGCCCACCGGGATGGCCTTCATCTTGCGAAAGAACCAGTGGAGCGCCTTCATTTCGTAAATCGGCTTCCACACCATGAACCGGATGAAGCGCTGCACACATCCGCCGATGATCAGCCCGTCAGCATATGACACGTGATTCGATACCAGAAGAGCCGGGCCGCGGAACGGCACATTTTCCTGCCCCACAATGCGTATGCGAAAGATGGTGTGCGTGAGCAGCCAGAGCGCAAAGCGGATCAGGAAATCGTCCACCACGGTCAGGATATAGGCCGTCGCCAGCAGGCTCACAAAACCCAGCGCGAGGATCAGGTGCGCGGGGCTGACGCGCAGCGCATCGCATGCATAGAAAACACCCGAAGCCAGCAACATCCCCAGGGTGTTGTAGATGTTGTTGGTGGCGATGATGCGGCCCTTCTCGCGGCTCTCGCTGCGCTGCTGGAGGTATGCGTTGAGCGGTACAAAGAACACACCCGCCGAAATTCCGACCAGGGCGAGCATCGCCACCGACGCTCCGTATGAGCTGCGTACCGCGTATAGAGCGATGCTGAAAACACCCATGAACACGGAGCCTAGCGGCACTAACCCAATCTCTACTTTGTCGCCGGAGAGTCGGCCGGCCAGCATGCTGCCGGCGCCGACCCCAATGGAGAGGCAGGTCATCAACAGGGCCACGCGCGTGTCGCCGGCGTGGAGCGTCTGGCTGCCAAACAGCACCAGGTCCATCTGCAGCAAGAGCGCCAGGAACCAGAAGTAGGAGATTCCCAGAACCGTCAGCCACATGGGACGGCTCTTCAGCAAGTGCCTGGTGCCGGAAACAATTTCAGCAAATGGATCCAGGCGCAGCGGTTCTCTCGCCCCCGCCGCGGGCACGCGCGTGATCTTCAGGCTCGCCAGGAAACCCACAGCTGCCACGGCCACCAACACGAGGCCGACCTTCCACGCTTCGCCCTTCCATGCCGAAAACAGGAACGGGTCCGACCGAGGTGCCGAGTACGATCGCCACCAGGGTGCTCATTTCGAGCAGGGCGTTGGCACGCGAGAGGTCCCGGTTGGGTACGATTTCCGGAACGATGCTGTACTTGGCGGGGCTGAAAACCGTGGAGTGCACCGCCATCAGGAACAAGACCAGGAACATCCACGGTACGCTGTTCGTGAAGAAGGTGAATATGCCGATGGTCATCACCAGAATTTCGAAGGCCTTCACGCTAATCAGCACTGTCCGCTTGCTGATGGCATCGGCGAGGTGGCCGGAGTAACCGGCAAACAGCAGCGAGGGGAGCACGAAGATCGCGCCGGCAAGCGCCAGGTATTTTCCGCTTTGGTCTGCGCTGCCGATGATATGGACGGCGCGCAACGAGACGATGATGCGATACGCGTTATCGTTGAACGCGCCCAGGAATTGCGTCCACAGGAACGCCTGGAAGCCGCCGTTCTTTAGTAGGTCTTTGAATCCGCTGTGAGCCATACCATTCCAAAGGCATGAAAGATGCCGATGGCCTGTCTTGCGGAACCTCCAAAGGTTCAACAGTTTGGGTGCCGGTCACCCGCAAGTCTTCTCACCAGAGTATACGTTTTTTGTATGGCCGGCATACAATAAATGGTTGATATGGCATTCCTATCATCCAGCCAACGGCCGATGCTCCAAGCGGTTTCGCGACTGGCTTACTGCAACCCGTTTCTGCCGGAGCAGGTGGAACTCGAGCGTGCCGTGCTGGGCGAGGACTTCATAGAGGGTGAGCCGGTCTGGAGCCAGCAGGTACAGAAACCGGACCAACCGCGCGCCAACTTGCTGCGCATCGCCGAACGCCTGGAGCCGCTGGTGGAGCGACTGCAGATGCGCCTGAGTGAAGGCGCCGCAGCGCGCGACGCGGAACTGGTGCTTTACGAAGACGCGGTTCTGTATCTGTTCTTTCAGCGCTATCATCTCGATTTCTTTCAAGCGACTTTTGGACCTGGCGCTGAAAAGAGCGATGCCGCGCGCTGGCATTTCTATACCCGGTTTCTCGCTGACTGGCGTCATTTCTTCCTGATCGACGGCGTGCACCTTCCGACAGGGCACGATCCGCGCCACACCTTCGCCTGTTTCCGGCAGATCCAGCGCGCCTTCGAGTATGTGTTTCGCGACATCATCGGCAGTTCGCTGCCGGCAGCGCGGCTGCGCGCGTCCATCTGGCAATCCATCTTCACCCATGATATGCGCCGCTACCGTCGAACGCTGTATGCCCGCATGGGCGAATTCGCCACCCTGATTACGGGACCTTCCGGAACGGGCAAGGAACTGGTCGCCCAGGCGATCGCGCTGTCACGCTACGTGCCTTTTGACGACCAGCGGCGGACGTTCGCTGACGAAGGCGCGGGGTCGTTCTTCCCCATCAACATCTCGGCGCTCTCACCCACTCTGGTGGAATCGGAACTGTTCGGCCACCGGCGCGGCGCGTTTACAGGCGCGGTGGCCGATCGCAAGGGATTTCTGGAGACCTGTCCCGAACTGGGCTCGGTGTTTCTGGACGAGCTGGGCGATCTGGACCCGGCCATCCAGGTCAAATTGCTGAGGGTGATCGAAACCCGAACATTTCATCCCGTGGGTGAGACGGCGGCACGCCAGTTCCGCGGCAAGCTGATCACCGCGACTAATCGCGATTTCGCAAGCCTCATGAACAAGGGGCAGTTCCGCGAGGACCTGTATTACCGGCTATGCTCGGACCAAGTGGTGACTCCTTCGCTGGCGGAGCAACTGGCGGATTCGCCGGGAGTCTTGCGCGAGTTGGTGTTCTACATGTCGCGGCGCGTAGCCGGGCCCGAGGCGGAAGAGCTGGCCCGGGAAGTGGGTGCGTGGATCGATGGCAACCTGGGATCGGAATATGAATGGCCCGGCAATTACCGTGAACTGGAGCAGTGCGTCAAGAACGTTTTGATCCGGCGGAATTACCGGCCATCGCAAACGCGCGGCGGCAACCCGGTGGAAGAATTCGCCCTGGAAGCCCGCGAGGGACGGCTCTCCGCGGACAAGTTGCTGTCGCGGTATGTCACGCTCATCTACAGCCGGACCGGCAACTATGAAGAGACCGCGCGCCGGCTCGGCTTGGACCGCCGGACGGTGAAGGCCAAGGTGGATGCCGCCTGGCTCGAAAAGTTACCGCGGCCGGCTGTGCCAGAGCTCTGAATCGTAGATTACCTTACCTCGGCACGGGACGTGCACAGACTATAGCGAGGAGCAATCTATATGACTAAGCGCTTCCTGAGTTCGCTGTTGTTGAGCGCCGCACTCCTGACGCCTGTAATCATCAGAGCGGAGGAGACAAACATCACCATCAAGCGATACTACGATCGCGAACGCAAGGACTACCATGAATGGAATCGCGACGAGGACCAAGCCTATCGGCAGTATCTGCAGGAGAACCAACGACAATACCGCGACTTCAACAGGCTGAACCGCAATGATCGGGATCGATATTGGACTTGGCGGCATAACCACGAAAATGCCGACCGGCAAGACCACGAACAACGAGATCGCAAATAGGATGGGGCAGGGCTATTCCCTGCCTCGTCACTCCACGGCAAACGCATTATTTATTGCTTAGTCGTTCGGTCCATTACTAGCGCTACTGCGGGCGCTGCTACGGCTCCAACGCTTTGATGCCGGCCTCAAGCCGCGCAATCTCGGTAAACGCACACCAATCCTGCTGGCTGAATCCGTGGGCTTGGGCGGCAAGGCACTTGTCGCGAATGACGCTGCCAAATGGAAGAGGTACGTGAACTTCGCCGGCCGCTTCCAAGATGAGTCTGACGTCCTTTAGTCCAGCATCAAGCGTAAAGCCCGGCTGTTCGTACTTTCGATCCGCGATCCGGTCAACATATTCTTCCATCGGTGGAAGAAAACCTTTCACCATGGCAGCCGTCGGAGCAAGAACGCCGCGCTTCGCCGCAAATGCGAACGCCTGCCCCATGATTTCCAGTAAGCTTGCAGCGAAAAAGTTTCCGACCAGCTTCATGCTTGCCGCTGCGGCAGGATCCTCACCTAGCAGTACGATCTGCTGCGTATATCTCTCCAACACCGGCCGGGCGCGCTCGACGATTTCCGGTGCGCCAGCCACGAATGTGTAGAGCCGCCCCGCCGCAGCCGCGTTGGGCCGGCCGGCAACGGGAGCCGCCAGGTAGTGGCTGCCAAGTTCATTGTGTAGTTGTGCGATTCGGACGCTGGCGCGGGGCGATATGGTACTGGTACCGATATGAATAGCGCCCCGACGGATTGCTGCGAGAATGCCAACGTCACCTAAGAGCGTGTCGAACACGGAATTGTCATCCATCAGCGACGTAATGACAACGTCCGCTTTCATCGCGGCTTCTCGGGCCGTCCGTGCGGCCTCTGCACCAGCGGCCGCGAACGGTTCCATCTTTTCTGCTGTGCGATTGTAGACCACGAATCGACAACCGGAGGCCTGCACATTGCGGGCGATGCCCGCACCTATACGACCAAGACCGATACATGCAATAGTCAGATCTTTTAAGCTCATGGCTTCACTCTCCAATGCTACGGGCCAATCAACGGGCGTTCCTTAACGTTGTTAAGCTAGCTGGAAGGTTACCTTAACGGTGTTAAACTGTCAAGGGGAAATTCTTTGGATGGCTCTTGATCGTGAAAAGGTGGTGCGCGCCGCGCTGCGTCTCCTCGATAAGGTGGGACTCGAGGGGCTGACGTTACGCAGACTTGCCGGTGACCTACGCGTCCAAGCCCCGGCGCTCTATTGGCATTTCAGGAATAAACAGGAACTGCTGGATGAAATGGCCACGCGCGTGTTGGTCGACGCTATCGGAAACATGCTGCCAGGGAAGCACGGGGATTGGGCCGACTGGGCTATGTACTTCGGTAAAGAAATGCGCCGCATGCTACTGCGTCATCGGGACGGAGCTAAAATGTTTAGCGGTACGTACCTCACAGACAACACAGCTTTCGAGCCGATGGAGATTGCCTTGCGTAGGTTCGTTGACGCGGGATTTTCTGTAGAGGACGCAATGTGCGCCTTCAAAACGATCTACTGCTACACGGTCGGATTCACCATTGAAGAACAAGCCGTGTGTCCGAAGCCGGGCAAACGCGATCCGAGATACGATCTGACCAAGCGCGCGCAGCGGATCGACCCAAAGCGGTTTCCCCTCGCGCTGGTCGCGGGCGAGGAGATGTACAATTTTGACGAGCGGTTCGACAGAGGCCTTCAGGTCATCATTCGAGGCCTGACTCCGTAAGCAATTCATTCCACGGCAAACGCATTGAGACCCGAACTGACGATCACTACATATTGCTTGCCATTCGGTGCCATGTAGGTCATCGGATTGGTGTGACCTTCCACATCGAGTTTGGTTTCCCATAGCACTTTGCCGGTCCGCGAATCGAAAGCGCGGAATCGCTTGTCGATGGTTCCAGCGATGAACACCAACCCACCCGCGGTGGCGATCGGACCGCCCTGTCCAAACGCTCCCGTATTGTGAATGCCCTTGGCTTCCATTTCATCGCTCGTGCCTAGCGGCACACGCCACGCGATGTCACCGCTGTTGGCGTTGACGGCCATCAATTCGGCCCATGGCGGCGCCTGGCAAGGCTGCTGGGTGGCGGGGTCCCAGAAGCGTGCGTTGAACGAGCCCGCTCCTAGAGGACTGCCGCGCCGATAGGCCACTCCGTCGCCCTCCGGTGTTTTGTCCAGGCGCCCCATCCCGGCCACGTTGCGCGCATTCACGAAAACATATCCGAGCTTGGGATCGACCGAGACGCCGCCGTAATTGGGCCCGCCCTGCTGGCCCGGAAAGATGATCCGGATTTCCTTGCTGCTATACGGAGTGTATGGGCCTTCGTTGTGGATGCCGCCGATTTTGTCGACCAGATCGCGGCAGAATTTTTCGTGCTGCGGCTCACCAGTGAAGATCTCATCAGCCCGTATGCTATTGCGCGCGAGCGCCGGGGGCTTGGAGGGGAACGGCTGGGTCGCGGAGGTTTCCTCGCCGGGCACGTCGCTTTGCGGCACGGCGCGCTCCTCGGCACCATAGACAGATTTGCCGGTATCCCGATCGAGGAAGAACATCAGACCGGGCTTAGAAACCGCCACCACCACAGCGATCTTCTTACCGTCGTGAACCAGGTCCATCAGCGTGGGCGCGGCTTCTGCGTCGTAGTCCCACACATCGTGGTGGGTTAGCTGAAAGTGCCAGCGAAGCGCTCCCGTGTTCGCGTCCAAGGCCACGATCGAAGAAGAATAGAGGTTTTGTCCGTGCCGTGCACCGCCATAGTATTGAGCCGCGGGCTGGCCGATGGGCAGGAAAATCAGGCCGCGCTGCGCATCCACAGTCGCCGCGCCCCAATTGGCAGGCGACCCCGCGGTTACCCAGTTGTCTTTGGGCCACGTTTCGTAGCCGGGCTCACCGGGGTGCGGAATAGTGTGGAACGTCCAAACCAGTTTTCCCGTGTGCAGATCCCAAGCGCGCACGTCCATGGCCGGCCCAGCCGGGTCGTCTTCCTTGCCCTGCGCCCCCGTGATGATGAGGTTGCGATAGAGGGCTCCGGGCGAAGCCATGTGATAGGCCGCATCCGGAAATTTGTCGGCGACTCCTACACGCAGGTCGACGACGCCTTCCTTACCGAATCCCGGAACCAGTAGCCCAGTCTTGGCGTTGAGCGCGATCAGCCGTCCGTCGCTGGTCCCGGCCATTATGCGCGGGGAGTTCTCTTTGTCCCCCTGCCAGTAAGTCACGCCGCGAAGCGGAGCGGATGCTTTGCCGAGATCATATTTCCAGATTTCCTTGCCGGTTGCGGGGTCGAGCGCGACGATATTGTGATGGACCGTCGGCGCGAACAGAATGCCGCCGGCCATAATCGGTACGGCTTCAGTGCCAGTCAACACTCGATTTGCCGGACTGTTGTCAACGCCGCCGGCGTCGATGCCATACTGCCAGGCCAGTTTTAGTTTCGATACATTTTTGGTGTTGATCTGGGTGAGCGGCGAATAGCGCTGGCTACTCGGATCGTGGCCGTACGCGGGCCAATCTCCTTGCCCATAGAGCAGCGGAATCGCCATCCCAGCAACCAGGACGATTCGAAGGAATCTCATGATGGATCGCAGTTTAACGTAACCGGCGGTCAACCGCCAATTCACCGGCGACAAGATCGCCAGCGTTACTTTGCCCGGCCGCGGAAACCCTCGGCCAGCGTCGCAACCTTGTAAATGCTCTTAGCGTTGTTCCTGACTCCTCCGGGCGTTCTTAATTCGTTTCCGTCCGGACCCAGGGCACCGCTGCCGACTACATACAATGTCTTTTTGTCTGGTCCGGAAAAAGCGACACTGATCGCGCCGCGCGGCGTCGGAATGACGCCGAGGTATTTCCCTTCGGGGCTGAGGACCTGCACGCCGGCATCAGTCGAGATGTACAGGCGTCCGGCAGAATCGATTGCCATTCCGTCTCCTGCACCACCGGCTTCCAGTTTTCCGAAGTCCCGCTGGTTCTTGACTGTGCCATCCGGCTGAACGTCGAAAACCACGACCACGGTGCCGTTGGTCACATAGAGAGTTTTCTCATCACGGCCGAGCATAATCCCGTTGGTGCGAATATTCTCGCCGATGCTGCTCACTTGGCCGCTGGCATTGACATAGAAAGTTCCAGCCCCGTTGAAATAGACGCCGCCCATCTTGTCAACGATCAGATCGTTGAGTCGCCCCAACCCTTTCCCGGCGAAGTTATCGGCGAGGATCTTGCGTTCCGGCGAGAGAACGGCCACGGCCGTCGGCTCCGCGCATTGGGCTGGACGCCTGCCTGGATCGGTACAGGTTCTTTCCGCTACCAGAATGCGACCTTTTGAGTCAATTGCCACGGCCCCTGCGCCATGAGTGTCCTCGAGGTAAACGGAGACCTTGTCATGCTCGTCGAGCTTGCTGATGCGGCTGGGTTGTTCCTGCGCGAACAGCAGGCCTCCGTCGTCAGTCCCGACGATGCCATCGGCGTTGTCGGCGCCCTGCCAGGCCAGCGCCCATTTCACGCCCGCCGCGACAACCCCCGGAATTCCTTGAATGGTCACCTCCCGTGCGGCTTGTGGCTGGGGGAAATCTCTCTGCTGTGCCAGGACGAGTTGACTCAAGAGCAGCAAGCCCGCCTTTCTTAATCGCATCGAAGCGCCTCCGCCGGATCAACCCGGCTGGCCCGCCGTGCCGGTAACCATACTGCCACCAGAGCCACACCAGTCAATAGAATCGGCACGGTCACGAACACCACCGGGTCCAACGCTTTCACACCGAACAGGAAACTTTCGATGAAGCGCGTCAGGCCGAAGGCGGCGGCGATCCCGATACCGGCGCCAATCCAAACCAGGCTCAATCCTTGAGAGACCACCATATTCCTCACATCGCTCGGTTCTGCCCCTAGAGCCATGCGGATTCCCATCTCTCGGGTGCGCTGCTGAACCGAGTGAGCCAGCAGCCCATAAATGCCAATCGCGGCGAGCAGCAGGGAGCAAGCTCCGAAGATCGTCATCAGGATCATGTTGAAATTCTGCGAAGCGGTGGAGCGCGCCAGGATCGCTTCCATCGAGCGAAGGTGCGGAACAGAAAGACCGGTGGCCTGCCGCAGCTCACTCTCGATCGCCTGGTGGAGCGCCTGGGATGGCGCTCGCATACGCGCGATCACCCACATCTTCCAAACCGAATTCACCTTACCCGTATCCGCGGGACGCTGGGTTGACGGGACGAACACGGCGGGCAGCGGACTCAGGTTGAGCGCGTCTTCGCGAACGTCGCCCACAATGCCGACAACCTGTCGAACCGGCTCTCCGAAATCCTGCCCAAGTCCTTTACCGATTACGAGACGGTCATTCAACGGATCGCGACCGGGCCAGAATTGATGTGCCATGGCTTGATTGACCAGAGCCACGGGCGGTGCATCGCGTCGATCGGCGTCCGTAAATACCCGTCCCCGAATCAAGGGGATTTTCAAGGCATCGAAATACGCGGGCGAGATAGTCATCCAGCGGCTGTTGCCATGCGTTGGATCGCTGTCGAGCTGCCGGCCCACGATTGTGATGGGTAGACTGTTGAAATTACCTTCCAAAGGCAACAGTCCCGTAAGTGCCGCATGCTCTACGCCCGGCAGGGCATTGAGTCGTCGAAAGATGTCTTGACTGATCTGGTCTACCCCAGGCGCGCCGGCAAATCGGGGATCCAGAGTGACCATCGTCGAAACGACGCCGCCCGGATCGAAGCCGGGATTCACAGAGCGTAGAGCAATTAGAGTGCGGATTAACAATGCAGAGCCCATCACGGATAGCAGAGCGAGGCTGATCTGGCTGATGACGATTAGCGAACGTGCCCGACTCTGGCGCAGTCCGGTGCCACTCCGGCCGCTGCTCTCTTTCAGGTTGGTGTGAAGATCGAGGCGCGAAATCTGGAGAGCCGGAACCAGACCAAAAAGGAGACCCGTCACCAGAGTCACGAGCGCGGTGAACAGCAAGACGTGCCAGTCAAGAGTGACCTTCGATCCATCCACACCGATACGGGGAAGATTTGCGGGGCCAAGGGCTAAAATCTCGCGAATGCCGGCGAACCCTAACCCGATTCCGGCTACAGCCCCGGCCAGCGCGAGCAAGCCGCTCTCGGTAAGTAACTGGCGAATTATCCTGGGCCGCGCGGCGCCCACGGCCACTCGAATCGCAATTTCGTTTCTTCTAGCGGTTGCCCTGGCCAGAAGAAGACTCGCCACGTTGGCGCAAGCAATCAGCAGGACGAAACTCACCGCACCCGCAAGAGTCAACAGAGTCTTTCGCACATCGTTTACCAGCACGTCGCGCATCGGCTGGACGCTGAAAACGTCCCGCCGGCTGGTGGAGAGCGCATTGGGATACTTGCGGCGAAACTCCTGGGTGGTCAATTGGAGCTGCGCATTCGCTTGAGCCAGCGTGACCCCGGGTCTCAAGCGTCCCATGGCACTAAAGTAGTGGACCTGGTTGATGCTGTTCGGCTCAATGGCAAATGGCACCCAAACGTCCGGTGGCGTGGGAGTCTCCGGCTGCGCGCCGGCTGCCAGGATCCCGACCACCTGAAAGGAGTCGCCACTCAGCGAAATCGTTTTGCCCACCAGATGGGGGTCGCCACCATATACCCGCTTCCAGAATCCGTCGCTGAGAACCACGACATTAGTACTGTTGGGCCGTTCTTCATCCGGGCTAAACCCACGGCCCTGCGACAGCGAAAGGCCGAAGAGGCGGAAGTAGTCACCCGTCACAAACGCGGCATCGGCCCGCTCCGGTTGGTCGATACCGGTCACGTTGAACCAAGCGGTCCTGTAGCCGGACACATCGCGAAAGACGCTGGTCTGCTGTCGCCAAAGATTGAACTTGATGTCTGAGGCAAACGGGCTCACACCACTTTTATTTGTCGCCAGGAACGCCACCACGCGATCCGGATCAGGAGCGGATATGGGTCGCAGCAGCACCGCGTTGACGACCGAGAAGACAGCGGTGTTCGTCCCGATGCCGAGGGCCAGGGCGGCGATCGCGGTGAGGGTGAAGCCGGGGCTCTGCCGGAACACTCGAAGCGAGTATTTGAGGTCGCTCAGGAAGGATTCCATGAGACCAGCTCCCGCGTAGATTATATCGGAGGAGCCCCGACCAGGCGGTCGGGTGCGGCTCAGGGGAGCCGCCCTACCGGGGCAAGAGGTCTTAGCCGCCGATCTGGTACATGGGGCGCGACGGCGCGATGAAGCGATTGGAGTTGATCTCGTGGCCGATCCACTTGCCGGCTATATTCTTGCGGACTAAAGCGGCGATTTCGTCATCGGACGCGCCTGAGCGGAGCAGGGTCTTCACGTTGTCTTCCTCGACGGCGAAGAGGCAGTAGCGCAGGTTGCCATCAGCGGTAAGGCGAAGACGGTTGCAATTGAGGCAGAACGGGCGGCTCACCGAGGCGATCAACCCGATCCTCCCCACGCCATCGGCAAACTGGTACTCCGAGGCCGGCGCGCGCGGGTCAGGATCGGCCACCGGAACCAGAGGGGCGATCTCGCGGCTGAGCGCCGCGACAATATCGTCTGCCAGCAGAACCTTGCTGCGATCCCACAGGTTTTGCGCATCGAGCGGCATAAATTCGATGTACCGTATCTCGAACCCGTTCTCACGCCCGAACCGCGCCAGCGGCACGATATCCGGCTCCACCAGATTCTTCACCGCTACGGCGTTGATCTTGATCTTCGAATAGCCCAGCTTCTTGCAGAGCGCCAGCCCCGCGAGCACCTTGTCGATCTCATCGCGGCGTGTGATCTGGAGGAATCGCTGCCGGTCGAGGGTATCCAGGTGGACATTGAGGCGCCGCAGGCCCGCCTCGTACAGAGGCTCGGCCAGTTGCGGCAGCAGCACACCGTTCGTCGTGAGAGCCAAATCTTCAATGCCCGGAATGGCGGCCAGCCGGCGGATGAGCACGGGCAGATCGCGGCGCAACAGCGGCTCGCCCCCGGTGACACGCAGCTTTCTTATACCCAGCGTCACGGCGATGCGCACGAAACGCTCGATCTCCTCGAAATCCAGAATCTGCTTGCGGTCGACGAAGTGCACGCCCGTTTCCGGCATGCAGTAGAAGCAGCGGACGTTGCAACGGTCGGTGACACTGACCCGCAGGTTGGTGTGGATGCGGCCGAACGAGTCTATGAGTGGGTCAGGCATCTATCTCAAAGCCAGCATCCGTTCCAGTGGAACCAGCGCGCGCGCCATGATTTCTTCGGACAGCTCGACACGCGGCTCCAGGTGAAGCAGACAATCCTTCAGCTTCTCTAGTGTATTCAATTTCATGTACGGGCATTCGCTGCAATTGCAGTTCTCGTTAGCCACGTAGTAAAAGCGCTTCCGGGGCGACAGCCGCTCGAGGGAATACTGGATGCCGCTCTCAGTCATCACGATGAATTCGGCGGCCTCGCTGGCCGCGCACCATTCGATGAGTGCCGAAGTGGAGCCCACAAAATCGGCCATGGCCAGTACGGCCTCGGGGCATTCCGGGTGGGCCACAACCTTGGCTGTTGGATGCTCGAGTTTCGCGTCCATCACACGGCGCGCCGGGAAGGTGGCGTGCACAATGCAGGCACCCTGCCAGATCTCCATGTTCTCGCGGCCCGTTTGCCGCTTCACATAATTGCCCAGATTCCGGTCGGGCAGGAACAGGATCGGCTTCTCGGGCGGAATCGAATTAACCACTTTCACCGCGTTGCGCGAGGTGCAGAGGATGTCGCTCTCCGCCTTCACTTCGATGGAAGTGTTGATGTAGCTGACGATCACGTGATCGGGGTTCTTATGGCGAAACGCACGCACGGGCTCCACGGGGCAGCCGTCCACCAGACTGCACCCAGCCTCGCGATCGGGCACGACCACCACACGGTTGGGGTTGAGCACCTTGGCCGTCTCAGCCATGAACCAGACGCCGCAGAAAGCGATCACGTCGCCTGCGAATTCCCGCGCTTTACGGGCCAACTCCAAGCTATCGCCGATCACGTCGGCCAGCTCCTGTATCTCGGCAGACTGGTAATGGTGCGCGAGAAGAATGGCCTTTCGCTGCTTCTTCAAATCGAGAATTTCGTCGGTAACACTGGTAACAGCTAGCATCGGGGGAGAGAGAATGGTTCTAATGTTAGTGTAACAAAACGGTCATAATGAGGGGTGTGCGCGTCCTTTTGATCTCCACTTATGAGCTGGGACGGCAGCCGTTCGGGCTCGCCTCGCCGGCCGCGTGGCTGCAGGCGGAAGGGCACGACGTTACGCCGGCGGACCTTTCTTGCAGCCCGCTGCCGGTTCAGGCTGTAGAACAAGCGGACCTGATCGCGTTTTTTCTCCCCATGCACACGGCCACGCGGCTGTTTCTGCGAGTGGTGGAACGGGTCAAAGCGGCGAACCCGCGGGCGCACTTGTGTGGCTATGGGCTCTACGCGCCGTTGAACGATGCTCTATTGCGCCGCGCGGGATGCGGCAGTGTGATTGGCGGCGAATTCGAGCAGCCGCTGGTGGATCTGGCGCGCCGACTTGCCGCGGGCATGGATGGCGCCACTCCCCAGCCGTTGGTCTCGCTCGAGCGGCAGCAGTTCCGCGTACCCGATCGAACCGGCCTGCCGCCGCTGGCATCCTATGCCAACCTGGTGGTGAATGGCGGCACGCGGCGAGTCGGCTACACCGAGGCCAGCCGCGGGTGCAAACATCTGTGCCGGCACTGCCCGGTAGTTCCGGTGTACGGCGGCATCTTCCGGGTGGTGCAGCCGGAGGTGGTGCTGGCCGATATTCGCCAGCAGGTGGCGGCCGGAGCGGAACACATTACGTTCGGCGATCCGGACTTTTTCAATGGCCCTGGTCACGCCGCGCGGATTGTGGAGGCGCTGCACCGCGAGTGGCCGCGGCTCACCTACGATGCCACCATCAAAATCGAGCACTTGCTCCAGCACCGCGACCTGCTGCCGCGGCTTAAGGAAACAGGCTGCCTGTTCGTAACCAGCGCCGTGGAATCGCTGGACGATCAGGTGCTGGAGAAACTAGCCAAGGGCCACACGCGCGCGGATTTCATCGAGGCGCTTGCACTCACCCGCGCCGTGGGGCTGCCGCTATCACCCACGTTCATTCCCTTTACGCCGTGGACCACGCGCGATTCGTATCGGAGCTTCCTCGGCGAATTGGCGAATCTCGATTTGGCCGCGGAAGTGTCGCCTATCCAGCTAGCCATCCGGCTGCTCATTCCCGAAGGTTCGCTGCTGCTGGAGTTGCCCGAAATTCGCGGCTTGGTGGAACCGTACGATGCGCGGGCCCTGGCGTATCCATGGCGGAACTCCGACCCGGCGCTGGACCGGCTTTGCGCATCGATCCAGGATCAGATCAAGCAGCAGGAGCGCCGCCGCACGCCGCGCGCGGAGATCTTCCGACTAATCTGGGACCTTGCCGGCAGCGGGACATTTCCGGCGGAGACGCCTCGGCCCGACCGCGCTACGATTCCTTATCTAACCGAGCCCTGGTACTGTTGAGCAGAGCCCACTGAAGAGCAGTTAGCTCTTGCACCTGTCCCATTCGGGGTTGCATAGATTACAAGCTACTGGTGATTGCCAAGCGTCTCCCCTCCGTTTTGACCTTGCGCCGCGGGGAATGCTATAAATGACAGCATGAACCCAACGGTTCGTGCGCCACGCGGCCCTCTAACAGATCTCGAGCGGGAGGTCATGCAAGTGGTATGGGACTCGGGGCCGTGTTCGGTCGGGGACGTTTACAATTCCGTGGGACGACGCAGGGGCTTGAAGGAAGCCACCGTTCGCACTATTCTCCGCCGGCTGGAAAAAAAGAACCTCGTTACACATACCTTACAGGCACAGGCATACATATATAGATCGACGGAGCCTGCGCGAAATCTCGCAGCACGAGCGGTGAGGAATATCATCGATCGCTTTTGTCGGGGTTCTATGGAGGAATTAGTGAGCGGCATGGTGGAGGCCAGCGTTCTAAGTCAAGATGAAATCGAGCGCCTTCGGGCGCTGACAAAGAGCATCGGCAGCGGAGGTTAGGAAGCATGTTCGGCTTCATGGCCGATTGCTTAGTACGCGCGACGCTGCTTGCAGCCGGGGTTCATGGGATCCTGTTGCTGCTGGGCATCCGCAGCCCACGCATCAAACATCTGGCATGGACTGCAGCGACTTTGACCATGTTGACGCTGCCGCTCCTGCATACGATGGATGGGTCCAGACTGCGCATCCACGTTCCGGTGCTCAGCGATGCTCCTCAGACGTTGAAGGAGGGGTTAAATACCTGGGGGCCGACAGAGCCTTTGGCCGCGCGTGTGAAAGACTCCGGCACGGCGCTGGTTGCCTCGATAACCCTAGCCGGTGCACGGTTGCAGAGCTTCGCAATTCCCGCCTATGGACTGGGCGCTCTATTCCTGATGGTGCGGCTGCTTTGGGGCATGTGGCAGGCACGGCGGTTGGTGGGAAAGTCGTTCGTTGAACGCGGCGTGCTGGTGAGCCCGGCCTGCGCGTCTCCGGTTACGGTCGGCTGGTGGCAGCCCAGGATCGTGCTGCCGCCGGAGTCTCGAGGCTGGCCCGCGGACCAACTCCGCGCGGTTCTAGCACATGAGCGGGAGCACGCGCGATGGCGCGATCCGCTGGCTCAATGGTGCGCATTGCTGAATCGTAGTATTTTCTGGGTTCATCCGGTGGCGTGGTTGATGGAGCGGCACCTTAGTGAACTGGCCGAGGATGCGTGTGACCACGCCGTCCTCCGCCAGGGACATTCGGCTGTGACTTATTCCGGTTTTTTGTTGGATTGTGCGACCGCCTTGCGGAAACATGGCGCGCCCCCGCACGAATTCGGAATGGGAATTGGGCAACGCGGGCTTGCCCGGCGAATCCCTAGAATACTTTCTCATGCTAGCGGAGCACATTCCGAGAAGGGCTATGGTTCGCTTCTACGTAACGTTGTGGCCGCCTTGCTTTGTACGGGAGTGGCAATTGGATCGGCAGCCTTGTCCGTTCAGGTGGTGACAATCAAGGCCGCGGCCGCTGCTCCCGCGCGCGCCGTGATCAATCCGCTGCCGATCGTGATTCTTACTCCCGTACAAACGTCGATCACAGCTGTTCCGGCTCCGATGGAACAAGGTGCGGTGTTGCCTCCGGGGCCGCAGCAGAGTGCCAGCCAGCGACGTCTCACCGAGATTTATGTCGATCTCGCCGGCATGTCCGGGAAGGATCGAACCGACGCTGGACGCGCGATCGGAGAGTGGCTCGCCCGGCTCCCCAAGGATGATGTGAATCGCGAGGTCAAGATTGTGGTCAACACCGGAGACCGGACTGAAATGGCTCCCGTTTTGACCGCAGATCGCGGACGGTTGAAGGACGCCATTGAAGCATTGCTCGCGAACCGATCGCTGTTGCCAAGTACTACCGTTCAAGCGCGCATGGAGGCGATGGAATCGGTGGTGCACGAACTGCTGAACGTCCCAGGCGAGAGAGACTTGGTCTGCCTGCTTGGCGCCGAGGCCGCGAGTGGATTCGTTGCACGTGTTCCAGTCGACTCCGCGGGGCGGCCGCAGTCCGTACGATTCATTCCGTCCTCACTCCTCTCAAATCGGAGTAATTGACTCTTCCCCGCCCTTGCTGGTACATTTTGTACCATGGCTCGTTTTCGGGGGAATGTCCTTTTGCTTCTTCTGGTTTGCGCTTCGGCTCCCTCGGTGGCGGGTTCTGGCGCATCCCTTTCGGGTCTCGTCCTCGATGCCCAGCACAAGGCGGTGCGCGCGGCTCGAGTTACGGCAGTCGATCCCACTAAGGGGATCGAGTACAACGAGACCACGAATGCGGAAGGCGCCTACGCATTTACTGTTCTGCCGGTCGGCAGCTACCGGGTAACTGCCTCAGCGCCGGGCTTCCGTCCATATAACCAGGACGGAATTACCCTGGATTCCACCAGCGCTCTGCGAGTGGATATTGTCTTGGAGTTGGGATCCGCACTGGAATCGATCACTGTGGAGTCTGCGACAGTCCACGTGGACGCGGTGGATACGCAACTGGGTGAAGTCATCTCGGGGAGTACTGTGAACGCGGTGCCACTGAACGGACGAAGCTATACCGACCTGCTGGCTCTGCAGCCTGGAGTGGCTCCGGCCACAACCATCACGGGCAATTCGATTCAGGCGGCAGGCGCCGCTATTCTCGCGCCATCGGGAGACCTCAATCCCGGCACCATTTCGATAAACGGACAGCGCGAGTATGCGAACGGATTCAGCCTGAACGATGCCGACGTGGAGGAGCGGTTCACCATGGGCGCGGCCGTGATACCCAACCTGAGTTCCATCTCCGAATTCCGGATCCTGACCGCGAATTTCGATGCCGAATGGGGAAACTACAGCGGCGGGCGCATCAACGTGGTGACACGCTCTGGAGCGAACCGGTTCCACGGCGAGGCTTTCGAATACTTTCGGAGCACGGTACTCGATGCGCGAAACTTCTTCTCGCCGGCGCGCGCGGTTTATCAGCAGAATCAGCCGGGCGGCGTTTTTGGCGGACCCATCCGGCGGAACAAAGTCTTTTTCTTTGCGGACTACCAGGCCACGCGATTGAAACAGGGAGTCGATACGGGGTTAATTCCGGTCCCCTCGCTCGATGAGCGCGCGGGAAATTTTTCGGATATCGCAAGTTCTCTGACCGGGACCGTCTCGGGCGATTATTGGGCGAGTCAATTGACTTCCAAACTAGGCTATGGAGTATCGGCGGGCGAGCCTTACTATGTCCCTGGCTGCACTTCAACCGCATTTTGTGTCTTTCCAAATGCCGTGATCCCGCAGCGCGTTTTGTCCGCGCCCGCGCAGAATCTGCTGAAGTATATTCCCACGCCGAACCTGCCCGGGGACAATTTCTCCACGTCGGCGGTGGACGAGACGCTGCGTGACGATAAAGGCGCGATGCGGATTGACGCAGCGACGCGCCTCGGCCAGATCTCAGGCTATTATTTCGCCGACGACTATTCGCTTAACAATCCCTATCCGACGCTACAGGGTGGTGCGAATGTTCCCGGCTTTAACGCGCTGAATCTGGGCCGCGCGCAACTCGCAACGGTTAGCGACGTCCGCTCATTCGGCGCGACAACGGTGAATGAAGCGCATATATCTTACATGCGCGCGGTTAACGTGGTGGGCACGCCATCGGGGACGGTTGGCACGAGCCTGACTTCGCAGGGATTCGCCTCGGCTTCGGGCGGTCCCAGCATTCTCCCGCAGAGGCCATCCATCGTCGGCGTAGAAAACGTCATCTTCAACGACTTCATCATCGGCTCAACAATCACCGGGCTAAACCAGTACGACAACACCTTTGAGTTCCGCGACAATCTTTCGCATATCATTGGGAAGCACGCTCTGAAAGTGGGCGGCACACTGATGTTCAATCAGGTAAACGCGGTTGCCGATGTTCAGTCGAATGGGACGTTTTCGTTCTTCGGTTCGGAGACCGGCGTCGATTTTGCGGATTTTCTGATTGGGATCCCCAGTTTTTACAAACAAGGCGACGCGCAGGCGTTCTACATGCGCAACCACTACGGCGGCATCTTCGTACAGGATAGCTGGCGGGCGCGGCCCACATTGATCATCAACTATGGCATCCGCTGGGATGTGATTATGCCATGGTACGAGAAGTACAACCAGATCCAGACATTGGTGCCGGGCGAGCAATCAGTGGTATACCCCGGCGCGCCGAAAGGGCTGGTTTTTCCGGGCGACCCGGGCGTGGCCCGATCCCTTGCGCCCACGCGCTGGAATGACCTTTCGCCGCGTTTCGGACTCGCGTGGTCGCCGCGCGCGAACAGTGGTTTTGCCCGCAAGCTTCTGGGCGAGGCGGACAGGACCACGATTCGCGTTGGTGCTGGACGGTTCTTCACCGCAATCGAAGGCTTCTCGGCAGGTGTGATGGCGGGTGACCCGCCGTACGGCAGCACCTATTCCAGCCCCGCCCCGCCGTTGTTCTCAAATCCATTCATTACTGCTTCCACCGGTTTCGACAACCTGCAGCGCTTTCCGATCCATTTCCCGCCGCTTAACGCGTCGGCCAGCAATCCGAATTCGACTGTGAACTGGGCGCCTTTTTTGCCGGTTTCGGGTCTGCCGGGATACAAACCGGACGGCGTCACACCATACACCGAGCGGGTAACGGTTTCGATCCAGCGTCAGTTTGGGAAGAGCACGGTGGCAACGGCGACCTACGTGGGCAGCGAATCGCATCATCTGCTAACTTTGGTGGAGGCTAACCCCGGCGACCCGGCGCTGTGCCTCAGCGTTAGTGAGTTGAGTCAGGTCGCGCCAGGCAGCCCTACCTGTGGTCCGTTCAGTGAGTCGAACGTCTTTACGACGGCAGCCGGTCGAGTCATTAACGGTACGCGGCCTGTTCTGGGATCGAACTTCGGCAGCGTGGACTGGTTGCCAACAGTGGCGAATTCCAATTACAACGCGCTCGAATTGAGCGTACGCCACGTTTCGAAGACGCTCGAAGTCCAAGCGGGATATACCTGGAGCAAATCGATGGACAATTCATCGAGTATCGCGGAGCAGCTCAATCCTTACAACTATGCGGCTACCTACGCGCCTTCGGCTTTCGATCTAAAGCATAATTTTGTGTTGACATATCGTTACGATTTGCCGTTCGACCGCCTGTTTCAGCGCAACCGCTTGACGTCCGGCTGGACGCTGTCCGGAGTGACCCGCTTCGCAACCGGGTTCCCGGTGACGCTCACCAATGCGAGCGACAACTCGCTGCTCGGCACTGCGCCAGACGGTGTGAACTCCTATGGTGTCGATCTGCCAAATGTGAAGCCTGGACCGCTGAGTCTCAACGGCAACCCGCGGAACGCCCAGCCTTACTTCAACACCTCGCTGTTCAGTCTTCCGGATCTGGGGCAGGCGGGCAACGCGGCACGGCGGATGTTCTACGGACCCGGTATCTGCAACTTCGATATCGCGCTGGCCAAAGCAATCCCTTTGAGCGAATCGCGCCGTTTGCAATTCCGGCTGGAATCCTTCAATACCTTCAATCATGCGCAGTTTTTCGGACCTGGGTCGGTTGAGGGAGAAATAACCAGTTCCGCGTTTGGCCAGGTTGTCTCGGCCACGGCACCACGCCTGGTGCAGGCGAGCGCTAGAATCGTCTTCTGAGGCGATTGTGAGATTCTATCCCTGCAGCATTTCCGCCGTACTGGCGGCATTAGCGTGCATGAGTGCCTGCGGCGGCAAACCGGCTGCTGAGCAGAAGACCTTGGTCATTTACCACCATGGGTCTCCGACTCCGGCAATTGAAGCCGCTCAAAAGGTTTTCGAAGCTCGCTATCCGGACGTGAAAGTGATGCGCGAGAAGGACGACGCGCTGGCCAATATGCGGAAGGTCACCGATCTGGGAAAGCTGGCCGATATCGTCTACACGGACGATTATTCCATCATTCCCCCGGTCATGTTCCCGAAGTATGCGGATTTCTGGATCCGCTATGCGCATGACGAGATGACTATCGCGTATGCGCCCAATTCGAAATACGCCCAGGAGATTACTCCGGATAACTGGTACAAGATTCTGGACCGTCCGGATGTAAAGTGGGGAATCGCGGATCCGAACGCGGGCCCGGATGGCTATTTTTCTCTGGGCCAGATTATGTTGTCCAACATTTACTACAAGGATCCTGGGCTGTTCAACAGGCTAGTGGGCGCTAATACGGCGATTAAGGCAACGGAAAGCAACGGACGATACGTGATCGACTGCCCGGAAAATCTGAATCCGAAGTCGCCGAAGGTTATAATCCGGCCCGATCCGGAGACGCTGTATCCCATGATCCTGGCCGGAGAGATCGATTATGCGTTTGGGTACATGGGCTCGGTAATCGGCGAAGGACCGACTGGAATCAAGACCGTCGATCTGCCCCCCCAAATCGATCTTTCCGATTTATCCCTTGTCGCCAGCACCTACAATCGCGTGACCATTAACATGTTCAACGACCGGCCCGATCGCCGGATCAGCGTTAAACTCGGAGCGAAAGCCAACGGCCTGACGATTCCATTGAACGCCCCAAACAGAGAGGCGGCGATTAATTTCTTAGAGATCTTCCTTAGCAGCACGGGACAGGACGCTTTAAAGGGAGTACACATTACTCCGGTCGTCCCGGCTGAAACGAACGATCTGTCAAAGGTGCCGGAAAAGCTGAGGCCCCTGATGAAGCAGGCTCAGTGAACGGAATCGCCGAAGTCTCCATCAAGAATCGGTTGGACCTCAACTCGACCTTCACGACTCTTCTCGTACTGCTTCCATTCTTTTGTGTGTGCCTGCTGCTGCGCATGTTCCTGCTTGCCAGCCTGTTTCCCATAGCGGGACTAGCGCTCCTGTTGATCGTTCGGCCGACGCATCGGCGCTCCCCGGATGCTGCCTTTGTTGCATTTGCGGCAGCCGGCTGTCTTTTGGTGCTGTTTCTCATCCTCCCGATTTTGAACCTGCTGCTAACGACTGACGCGTCCAAGATTGTGGCGATGGCGCAGGACAAATCGGTGGATGCCGCGCTCGCAATTACGCTGAGTACCGCGATGATCGCGACTGTCCTTGCTCTGGCGGCCGGGGTGCCGCTCGGTTATGTGCTGGCGCGAGAACAGTTTCCCGGCAAGTCCGTGGTCGAAGGGATCATCGACATGCCAGTGGTGGTGCCTCACACCATCGCCGGCATCGCGCTCTTATTTATTTTTGGCCGCAGCGGAGTATTGGGTGCTCCTATTCATACGCGCCTCGGAATCGTGCTGAGCGATTCCTACTGGGGAATCGTGGTGGCTATGCTGTTTGTCTGTATACCCTTTGTGGTGAACCTTTCTCGGGACGGTTTTATGACCGTCGATCCGAGAATGGAAAATGTGGCACGCAGTCTCGGGGCCAGCCCGATCAGCGCTTTTCTTCGCGTGACGATTCCGCTCACCTGGCGGCCTTTGCTTTCAGGCGCGATCATGGCCTGGGCTCGGGCGATCAGCGAGTTCGGCTCAATCGCGGTGATCGCGTATTATCCCAAAACAATCAATACGTTATTATTCGAGTGGTATAACTTCTTCGGCTACACTTACACAAAACCCCTCGCCGCCTTGCTTCTTATCGTCGCGCTCGTGATCTTCATCATTCTACGCACAGTTGCGCGCACCAGGCGGACCGTTCACACTCAAGTTTAGGGATGATCAGACTTGAAGGCGTCAGCCGTGAATGGCCGGAGTTCGGTATTCGGGATGTCACTCTGGAGGTGCGGGACGGCGAATACCTAGTTATTGTCGGACCGACGGGCGCGGGAAAGACACTGCTTCTTGAGCTGATTCTGGGGATTCATCGTCCGGACAAGGGCCGCATCTTTCTGGACGGCGTCGACGTCACCGATACGCTCCCGGAAAAACGGGGTATTGGGATGGTTTATCAGGATTATCTGCTCTTTCCGCACCTGGACGTCAGCCGGAATATGGCTTTCGGACTTCGCTACCGACGGACCTCGCGAGCCGAAAATGACAGCCGCGTACACCGCACAGCACGTCTGCTCGCCATCGAGCACCTTCTCCACCGCTATCCCTCCACGCTGAGCGGAGGCGAGAAGCAACGGGTCGCGATTGGCCGGGCGCTGGTTACCGAACCGCGAGTGCTTTTGCTGGACGAACCGCTCAGCGCGCTCGACCGGCGGAACGCGCGTCGGCTGCGCAAAGAGATTCGTAACCTGCATCGCGAGCAGAATCTTACGATTCTTCATGTCACGCACGATTTGGCCGAGGCGAGAGCATTCGGCGGGCCCATCGCATTGATTAATGAAGGCAAATTGAAGGGGCTGGGAAGCGCTGAGGATATGTTGCGGCGCCCCTCCACGGTTTTCGCGGCGAATTTCTTCGGATGCCCCAACGTATTTGAGGCGCAACGCTTTGCGGCGTCCGGCTGCGTGCGGTCCGGGCCTTTGACGGCACGCCACAGTGGAGCCGATGGATCCCGTTTTCACATCGTAGTGCATCCCGACGAAGTGACGTTGTTGCCGCACACAGTTGACGAGAGGCCAAATCTGCTCCAGGGTGTAGTCAGCAGTCTGACCGATGAAGGAAACTACGTTTCCGTGGCAATCGATGCGGACGGCCTCGGCGATTTCATCACGGTCTATACCAATCGCCACACCGTCAGCACTCTCAACCTGTCGCCTGGCTCGCCAGTGGCTGCCGATGCGGGAGACAATTTGCACGTTGTGGTGGAATAGGTAACATTTGAGCTCTGGCAAACCAACCAAATCCGAGAGTCTGCGGGAAACGCTGGCTTTGCGCCAGAGTATTGTCGGAATGCTCTGCATGGCGATTCTGGTGGGGATGGGCGAGCGCATGTCGGAGCGATTTCTGCCGGTTTACCTGATCGCCCTTGGCAGCGGGATGATGTGGCCGGGGTATTTGAACGCCCTCGATAACCTCGTGGGGGCGCTGTATGCGTTTCCCGGCGGGTGGCTGGCGGAGCGGATCGGGGTCAAGCGCTCCTTGCTGGTTTTCAATCTGATGTCAATCGGCGGATTCGCGCTAGTCATCGCGATTCCTCGCTGGCAGATGGTCATCATTGGTTCTTTGTTTTTTATGTCCTGGTCTGCCATATCGTTGCCCGCGACGATGGGGCTCGTCTCTTCCGCGCTGCCGAAAGCCAAGCATGTAATGGGCGTGACTATGCACTCGCTGGTGCGGCGTTTTCCGCAGGCTCTCGGCCCAATCGTTGGAGGGATCTTCATTGATCGGTGGGGGCCGGTTCAGGGCGTGCGTCTGGCGTTTGCGGCCGGGATAGCGATGGCTTTGATCGCTCTGATCGCGCAGCAGTTTCTGATCGAGGATGATCGCCGCACGGGAACCCGCGCGGAGGCCGAGGTTAACCCGCTGGTGGTGATGGGCTCGTTTTCGCCTGTGTTGCGGAATCTATTGGTATCCGACATTCTGATTCGCTTCTGCGAGCAGATTCCCTATGCGTATGTGGTGCTGTGGTGTATAGAATCACTGGCGGGGGTGCGTACCGCGCAGGTGAGCGCCACCAGGTTCGGTATCCTCACCGGTATCGAAATGGCGACTGCCGTGATCTGTTACATCCCGGTGGCGAAGATGGCGGACCGGAGCGGGAAGAAGCCGTTCGTGTTTATTACGTTCATTAACTTCGCGCTTTTCCCGCTGGTTCTTTATTTCTCGCGGTCGTTCGGGATGCTGGTGCTGGCGTTTGTAGTCCGCGGCCTGAAAGAGTTCGGCGAGCCGACACGCAAGGCCCTGATTATGCAGTTGGCGCCTGAGGGGCGGAAGACCGCCGCGTTCGGTGCGTACTACCTGTGCCGCGACACGATTGTGGCGGTTTCGGCATTTGCAGGCGCGTGGCTATGGCGGCTGGGACCAGAAACGAATTTTCTAACCGCATTCGGGTTTGGTGTGGCGGGAGCAGTGTGGTTTGCGTTGTTTGGCCGGGATCAATCGCTGCAAATGACCGATCAAAGATCCGCGTAAGCGGCTTCGCGCGATTCACAGCCACTTATTCTTACTCCATTGTTGGAATCCCGCCTCGGTCAGCCGCGTCAAGTCGGCAATCAGTTCTGGTTCCGGCTCAGCCTTGAAGTTGAAGCACGTCTTGCCCTGCATTCGTTTCTTCAAGGCGGGCGAGATGCTCTTTATTACCCCCGGGCACATGTAAACGGGCATCAGATGAAAGCTCACGTACGCTTTGCCCAAACGCACAGAGCCGAAGTGCAAGGGCTGCCCTTTATGCTGCGGGAAAGGTGATGCGGATTTCGTGACCAGAGTGTATTCGGTGGATGTATCCGCCTTCACGGCCAAACGATTCGCGTATTTTGCGAGTACCGGTTTCAGCACCGCGAATACCGCGGCAAATTCGGCAGCCATGGGGCATTACTGGCGCCCGCCGGCGGTGCCGGTTCCCTGCCCGATGAAACCATTGCGCGGCGGGTTGCCATCGTCCAGCAGGACATACTCGGCCGGCGCTTCGAGCTGTGATGCTTTCACGGTACGGAGTGCGTCGTTGCCGGCGACCATAAGCACCATATGAGCTGCGTCCAGCGGGTTCTTCGCGGCGTACACCAGCGCCTCCCGTTCGGACGCGTGGACGTCGCCATCGATCCGGAAACTGGCGCCCGTGTAGAACAGCCCGAGTCGCTGGGCCCAGGCCGCGAGGGCCGAGTTCGCCTCGGGACGGCCGACAAAGACCACATCGCGATGGCGCAGCAGATCGTCCGACACTTCAAAATCCTTGTAGATCGGCACCTGGGTTTCGTACCGGTCGAGGTAGCGAGTCTGCATCTGCTCGGCGGCGTAGCGGTTCGTGCCAGCTTCGCGCACGGTGCCGTACACAATAACGGCGGAGGCCAGGCGGGGGGTAATGTCATTCGTAAGATAGGCGGGGCCGTCCGCAGGCTCGGTGAACTCGAAGCGCGCGCCAGCCTTCTCAAGGAACGACTGCGCGGTCACGGTCTTGGTGGTGTTGGCCGCGTAGTACTCGGTCATCAACTTCAGAAAAGCGTCGTCCCCCATCTTGCGCCGTACCGAATCAAGGAACAGCGCACCTTTGGCCTGCTCCAGTTGCACGCGGGTCATGGCGTCCTGAGGACCGAGTTTCAGGCCGCGGTACCAGGCGCGCAGGGCGTTCAACGACTTCTCAACGTCGTCCGATCCCAGAATGCGGTAATACAAAGCTGCGCCCCCAACGAGCCAGGCGTCGGCATCGGAAGCCGGCAGAACCCAGCCTTTCCACAGACGGTCCTTGAGGGACGCGGGCTTGGGGGTGGGGGTTGTATCGGATTTCGCCTTGGCCGCGAGGCGGGCCTTTTCGTTCTCCTGAATAGCCGTGCGCAAGCCTTCCGGCTCTTCGGCGCGGAGCAGCACGTATCCCGCAGGGTACAGGCCGTCATTCCTGGCATAGCCCGAGCGCGGAGCCACCCATTCGCGCTGGTTGGGCTTTCCGAATTCCGCCCACACCATCATGCGGTTGGCCATGTCCGCGCTGGCGACTTTGGCGTCCATAGTGCTCGCGCTGACCAGCGGCGCCGTCCGAAAGGCGAGAAATGCGAACTGCTCGTCGATCTGGCCCTTATGCTGCTGGTAGAGATTCTGCCAAGCCAGATCGCGAATGGCCGGAACATAGGGAACGTAGTCGGGCCCGCCTTTTGGATCGGGGTAGTTCTCCAGACGAATGTCCAGGTCCTTGGCGTTGTTGTCACCCCAGTAGAAGCCGGGCGTGCCGCCGAACCATTCGTTCTTCGAACTGCGCCACAGTTTGGTTTTGTTGGTGCCCAGCTCGTACATGGCGATCTCATTGTTCTTGGCGTCGCCGATCAGCCATTCGTTGGTGTAGAGGCCGTTGTTACGGGTGCCCAGCTGCGTCACCACTTCGTCGATGTTGCCGCCGTATTGGATGGCCATGCGGGCGCGGAAAGCCACCGGCGTGCCCTCCACATTGAACGGCGTCTGGCGAATGGTGGTTTCGGTGAGGACCACGCCGGCGTCGTTCTGATACCAGTCCGTGCCGCTCTCGATGCCTCCCGGATAGCTCTGGATCAGCATACGGTGGCCGTGGTCGGGCTTGATATCGAGCATCACGTTGGTCTGCTCGGCGAGAGTCAGGGGCCACCACGTCACATGGCCGATCACCATCTTGCCATCGCGCGTAGCAGGTCCGGTGGCCGCGAAAGCGCTGCAATGATCGAGTGGCGAATCACTTTTGCCGCCGGCGTACGCAGGCTTGTCGAGGTTAAGCCCTTCAAGGCCGGTTGCCGTGGTGGAAACCGCGGACGAGAGCTCGCCCATTTCCACGGTGACGTTAGCCACCAGGATGTCGATGAGGTCGATGCGGCGGTTGAGCCATTTGGCTCCAGCATCGGAGGCGCCCTCGGCGATGCCGCGCATCTCCTCCATGATTTCGCGGTCGAAGCCGCGCAGAAAGAGGGCGTTGGCGGTGGTGCGATACTGGCCCCACTGTTCCTTGGAACCGAGTTCGGCAGCCGAGCGATCGAGGTATTCGGGAATCTCGCGCGCCATCAGGTGGCCGTGCTGGTAGCCGCGTTCGTACGGAGCCCCTTCGATGTGGAGGTAGATCCAACCGCCGGACGGATAGCGATAGGCGGGGCCGAACGTCTGGACGGCCTCACGCACCGGCCACTCGTCCGCGGAGGATACTTCATCGAGGCTCACGCCCTCAAACCAGGCTTTGCCGCGCATGGAGCCGTCACTGCCGGCAGTGAGCATGATCGCGTCCTGCACCCGGCTGGCAACGAATTTCAATGAGAGACGGGTCCACGGCTGAGTGCCGCCCACGGAGGCCGAGTGGACGTCCCACGGCATGGAAGCCATGGTGAGTGCGGCGCCAATGGCGATCGGCGAACGGTCGAGATCTTTGACCGCCAGGCCTTCGGTACGCACCCAGCCGCTGAGCTCATATCGTTTGCCGATGGTCAACGGGATAGGCGCGAAACGAACTACCGGTCCGCCGCCGGACTTGGCCGGTTCCAGGCGCAACGATTTGTTGGCGCCGTGCAACACCGTCGAATCCGGCGTGGCTGTGCCCTGGAGGATGGTCCAGCCCTGGCTGGCTTTTTCGAACGAGGCTTCGAATAATGGCGTTGCGGCATGCGCGGCTAGCGCGCCGGTAAGACAGCACAGCACACGGAACATTCGGCACTCCCTGGGGACAGGATACCCCGGTTGCCGCACCCGCCGCGCGCTAGCGCCCGTCAGTCGACGATCCGGCGCCCTCTAGCGCCTGTTCCCAATACGGGTACCCCAGCGCCTCGTAGATGTCCCAGGATCGCGGGTCGACCACGCTCCGGATCACGTCCACCTGCCAGTCGGCAAACTGACGATCACGAGTTCGGGCCCGCATGTTGGTTCGAGCGTGGGGTTTCGATCGCCGACCATAGCCAGCCGGGACTGGGAGACACCTTGCCGCGGGTGATTTCTTCCACGAAATCCCCGAGCGCCTCCGCGCGCGCGGTCAAATCCTCGGAGCGGTAAATCTGCCCCACTCCCCGCTCTTCCAGGATCGCGTTGAGCATATTCGCCGCATGCACAAATAATCGGCAGCGATAGTCGTTGGCTGGAAGAACAATGCCGGTCCTCGAAATCAGATCGTCCACGTATCCCACATCCCAACTTCGATCCTTCTCGTTTTGTGCGAACAAGGCAAGCTGCGAATGGAGCCGGGCGATCGGCTCGCGCACGATTACCGCAGCATTGAAGCGGTCGTCCAGCCGGCGCCTGAGCTCCGGAATGTGATCCCGGCCGACACCGTGCACATCGCCGACTGCGGCGTAATTCCATCCCTGGTTAGCGATCACGTGGATGTATTCCGAGCCGTCCAGATGCTCATAGTACCGAAGACCCGCCAGGAATAATTGGCGGCATGAACGCAAAAAAATATCGGGATGGCTATTCCGGGCCTTGGCCAGCCACGCCGTTGCCGCCCAGCCCCACGAAACCACGGCGAAAACCTGTTGGCGAAGTTGATTCTGAGGAACGCCCGCCTGGAGATCGGAAAAATTCTGAGATAAGGGGCCCGCTTATGTACTATTGTCTAAATCTGAATGGATGATTCCCTTTTTCTCCAAACTGCTACGTGCCGAGTGTTATCAGAAATACAACCAACACCGTATCCTCCTTAGTCAACTCCTCACTCAAGCGGCCGTGAACTAGAATATGGTTATAGGCTTCCAGGTCTCGTGAGCGAATCAGGAAAAGAAAAGGCTAAAGAAGCTGCCGTGGCTGGCGTAGGCGCCGGCGTTGGCAGTGCGGCGGGTGGAACCGTCGGCGTTTTGGAGCTCGCCGCGCAAGGTAGCGTGACGGCACTGTCAGCCGGCGTCGCGATTGCAGCGGGCGCCGCCGTAGGAGCAGGACTCTTTCTGGCGGGATACGGGTTTTACCGCCACTTCAAAAAGAAGAAGCAAAGCTGAAGACGGCACGCCTGGTTACCCCTCCACCGCTGGGCCGCCAATCGTGAGATCGTTTAGCTTATTCATCGGCCTTTTGACAGAATCCTCGATATCATACGCCGCCATTCCACCTGCCTCTGAACGCCCGGCCCGAGCTGCCCGGAGTTTAAGAAGAGTTTGATTTCCAATGAACGCGGTTGAAGTGAAGTAAGGTACAATTTTAAAACACTCGGAAAAGCCGGAGGTCAGGGATATGGTTCCTCGCGTTATCCGATTCGTTCTCGTTGCTTCTCTGCTAAGTTTGTCGGCATTGATATCGCCTATTGCGGCCCAGGAGTCTACCGCCGCAACTGGCACGAGTCAAACTCCGGACCAAGACGCTGCGGCACAGGCCGCTGCTGCGCAGGCTGCGGCACGTCAGGCTGCTGAACAAGCCGCTGCCGCGCAGGTAGCCGCGCGCCAAGCCGCCGCACGAGCCGCCACGACGCCGGTCGGTCCCGCGCGAACCGCCGCGGAAGCAGAGGCCACGCAGGCCGCCAAGGAGGCCGCTGCCGCGCAGATCGCTGCGCGGCAAGCCGCCGCGCAAGCCGCCGCCGCGCAGGCTGCTGCCGCGCGCCAGGCCGCTGCCACGCGTGTGGCTGCCGCCCGGGCTGCCGCCGCACAAGCCGCCGTCGCGCGCCAGGCTGCCGCCGCCGAAGCCGCTGCCGCACGTCAGGCTACCGCCGCGCAAGCCGCGGCCGCGCGTCAAGCTGCCGCGGCGCAAGCTCAAGCTAACGCCGCTCAAGCGGCCGCCGCACGTAAAGCCGCCGTACAGACTCCAGCACCGGTGGTTGCCCTTCAGCCGGCCGGGCCGGGTAAGGCACCCGTCGCTACCGCGGCTCCATTAGCCGCTGACGCAGCGCCTCCAACCGCAGCCAGCCCTGCGCCGTCAAGAGGCACGAAGACTGCTGTTGGCGCCAAGCCCGCAGGAGCCAACACATCCCCTGCGGCGACTTCGCCGCTGGGTGAAATTGCTTCTGGCATTTCGGATATTTCCAGCGCTTTGAAAAAAGAGAACACTAGTTCCACTTCCCCGAACTCCAATCCTAGTGTCGCCGGCGCGAAGAACACACTGGTCAAGCCCGGTGCACCTGAGACACCACAGTTGTATCAGCCGGCGACCGCACCCGGCCCGTCGCCTGCCACGCCCGCGGCTGCGCCTATCCATGCAGCAGGCACAACGCAAATCAAACCGGTCAATTCCGGCCTGCCGGCCGGCGCACTGGGTTTCGGTGAATTCAACAATACGATTCTGACGGTGTATGGCTGCACCAGGGAGGGAACGCAGGTCTCTTGCGTTACGGACATCAGCAACCAGAACAAGAACGATACTCAGCTCCAAAGCGCCGTACAGTGGAGTGACGCATTCATCATCGATGACCGCGGCGATCGCCACCCGCGTGCTATCGGGTTTTTCCTGAACATTGATGGAGAAAAACGTGTGGATCTCGACGTCCCGTACGGCCAGAGTGTTAAATATATCCTCGTATTTAACGATGTTCAAGCCAAGGTGTCGAAAGTTGCCCTGCATTCGCTTTCTGGCGGGCTCGACGTCGAAAGTATTCCTGTGACCGACCCGAACGCAGCCCCGGCCAAGCAGTAGAACTCCCAGCGACGCAGCGCTTACTGCAGCTCCGCCATTGCCCCATCCAGGCCGCGGTCCAGATGTAACTGCGCCCAGTGGAACTCGCTCTGCAGCATCTTGGCGATTTCGTCCTTCGACTTCTTCTGCACCAGCATCTCGTGAACCCGATTACGCAGACGCTGCGTGCTGTCACGGTACTTGCGCATCTCCGCTTTAGTGGTGACCACGCCGTGTCCGGGGACCACGGTGTCGAAATCCAGTTGCAGCGCCCCATCGAGCGTCTTCGGCCATTCCTTGGCGCTGCCGCCGCCGGAGTAGTCGATCAGCTCAGGCGTAGCATCGCCGAAGGTGAACATGTCCCCCGCCGCCAGCGCGCGGTCCGCGGGAAAGTAAACCACGATATCGCCATTGGTGTGCGCGCGCCCGAAGTAGTAAAGCCGCACATCTTTGCCGCCCACGTGTAGGCGGGCGTCATGCTCGAACGTGAAAACCGGGAGACCGGGCTGCTTGCCGTCCACCATATTCTCGCGCGCCTGCTCGGACGCAATCACCTGAGCGTTCATCTCCTGCATCTTGGCGTTGCCGCCGCTGTGGTCGGCATGGTGATGCGTGTTGATCACGTACTTCACCGGCTTGTCGGTGATCTTCTTCAGCTCGGCCATGATGTTGTTGTGATCGACCTCGAACTTATCGTCCACCAGCACGACCCCCTCGCTGGTGATCAGCGCCGTCGTATTCCCGGGGACGAAATCGTTGTGGATCACATAGAGGTCGTCTTTTAGTTTGACCGTAGTCAGTTTGGCGGGCTGCTGAGGCGCCTGCGTGTAGGCCACCCACAATGCGCCGCAGAGGAATACCGCGGCCGACAAACGGATCATCGAGCTCTTACGCATAACGTGTCAGTATATAAGAAAACCTGTGGCGCGGGCACTCTTGCCCGCCGTGCCAAGACTCATCTTGGCACTTGGTTCATTTAATCGCTTTTGGCTTTGGACTTCTGCTCTTTGATCTTCGCCTTTTCCTCTTCGGCTTCGCGGATGCGCCGCGCGTCCCCAGCAGTAAGCCACCGCTCCTTCACCATGCGATCCACAGACTGCGCGACCTTACTCGCATAATTCTTATAGCTTCCGTACAAGGCCTCCAAAGCCGCCCAGTCGTACCGCTCCTCGTGCCCCAGCTCGCGGCAGGTGCCCGGTCCATTGGTGGTGGTGTAGTAGGTTGCAACCGGCACGTCCACGTCGAAACTCCGCATGCCACCGATGCCGTTGCCGAACTTGTCGAGCGCCACCTTGCCGTCTGTCAATTCGATGCGATCGGCGCGTGGCGGCGCAACCCCCTTTTGCAGCCAGAGATCGAGATTGGCGAACGCCGCATTGAACACGTAGCTCAACAGCGGATGCTCCTCCAGCGAAATTTCCGGTTCGCAGCGCACGTTAAACGGCCACGAGGGCGTGCCTTGCGGCGTGGCGCCCGTCTTGGCCTGATCGTCAAACGAGGGCAGCGCGATATACGGAGCCGAGTCGATGTGCGCCACGCCGGCAATCTCGTACCAGCGGAAACGGTCATTGGGCTCGTCGCTATCGGCACGCCGGATCGCCGCAGCTTCGGCAACTTCACCCTGGGGCACTACTGCGATCACCGGGACGCCGACATTTTTGATCATCTGCCGTGGATCGCCCTTGCCCGGCGCGGGAGCGCACCGGTTGATCCGCGCCAGGCCGCCCGGGCTTTTGACCACGTAGCCGTCATAAACCTTGGCCTGCGGATGGATGGCGTTGATGTACGTCATCACGTCGCCGCCCTGCGTGGTGAGATACACGCGCTGGGCTTTGAATCCCGCCATGCTGCCGTTCTTCAGGGCGGCGGCCACCTGGCTGATGGCATCCCAACGCAGACCGTCCTCGGTATCGGAGGTGGCGTTGTTCCCGCCGGCCGGGCAAGCCTCGGCCGGCGTCGGATTCGGCAAACGAAAGCGCGGCGTATCGAGTCGGATCGAACTTCTTCTCCAACTGAACGGCGCCCGGCATGCTAATTCCAACCCAGGCCGCGCCCTGGTCCGTGACGTAGTTGTGCACGTAACCCCACATCATCGACCAGTCGAAGCGCCGCGCCGTGTTGGGCAGTTCCACCACCACGCTGCCGTTGAACCTCGCCGGATCGGCGGGACGGCGCAGCAGAATCCGCGTGCCATACGGAACGTTGGGCGTCTTCACGGTGAGCGCGCCATCCGCAGCCCAGTCGTAGACGTTGGCTGTACCGGTCAACAGGAATTCCTCTTCCACGTAGCCGACCTTCGAAAGGTCCATCGGCTGCACGTTGTGGTTGGCCGCCAGGAAGGGATGCGAATCGGCGGTTACGGGAATCGGACCGGTCACCTTTTGCGCAAAGGCAGCCGCCGAAAAAGCTAGCAGGCAGACGAAATATTTCATGACACCTTCTCCGTTTCGGGCATGGTGAGAAACGCACGCATGGCGTGCCAGAAGAGCCGCCGGTTTAACCCGAGCACCACTGAGTGCGCGGTGCCGGGCAGGATCACGAACTGGCGGTCGCCATTGGGCAGCCGCTTGTAGAAATCAGACAGGTCGTCCACCGTCGCGATGCCGTCGTATTCGCCGCGCACCAGCATCACCGGCGCCAGGACCTTCTCCGGATGGACCAGCGGAAGATTCGCGGTCATATCCAGGTACGTGCCGGTGGGAACCTGGTCGCCGAACTTGAGCTCCAGATCCGCCAGAAACTCGCCCAGCGCCGGATCGGAAGTGCCGGCTTTGTCGCGCGTGAAGATGCTGCGGATCATGGCCCGGTCGCGCAGCCGAAGGTTGTGCGTCCGATAGTAGTCGAGCTGTTTGGCGCGCTCGGTCAAGGTGGGAGAATTTTCGCCTTTGTAAGTGAAGGCCCCGAACACCAGGCGGTCGACTCGCTCCGGTTGCGCCATGGCGTAGGCGCCGGCCCGCAGCGCGCCGGAAGATTCGCCGAAGACATGAGCCTTCTGGCGGCCCGTCTCATGCGCCACCAGTTCCATCGCGGCCTTCAGATCCTCCACGCCGCTGGCGATATCGGAGTTGGCTTCGGTGCGGCTGGATCGTCCATAGTTCTCATGGTCCATGGTCCACACGTCGAACCCGTATTGCGCGAAGGTGTTCATCACGGAGTACTCGCCACGGCCGGGCACCGTGAGATCGAAACTCGGCCGTGAAGAAATCGACGAACCATGCACCAGGAACAGCACGGGCAACGGTTGCTCGCCCGCGCGCGGCGCGCCCATACGCTTGCGGAACATCGCCAGGGACACAGAGCCTTTCTTGGCGGTGTACTCGCTGCTCCAGATGGCAGGGGCTCCGGACGGTTTACTCTGGGCCAGCGCTGTGGACGTTGCCAATGCGCCGGCGATTACACTGCGGCGAGTCATACGTTTTCCCTCCGCCTGGTTATTCCAGAATGTGGTACAGACGCTCGTCGAACGGGCTGCCGAGATACTTTTGGAGATTCTCCCGGAAACGTTTTGTGTGCTCCATGGCCGTGTGCGCTTCGTAAGCCTGGCGTGTCTGCCAGACTTCGACAATGGTGAAGTGGTTGGTGCGTTCCACGTCGCGCATCACTTCGAATCGCACGCTTCCAGGATCTTTGCGGCTGTCGGCCGCGAATTCGTGCAGCCATTTATTGGTATCGGCCGCGCCCTGCGGGAACACGTCCACATACGTGACAACGTAGAGTTTGGCGGCCTGGTCTTGTTGTGCCGGCGCAGGCCGGACCAACGCGAGCGCGAGCAGCGCAATTAACGGCAGGATGCGAAATGCCCGAATCATCCGGTCAGTATATCGAATCGGCGCGTCCTACGTTTCCCACACGCGCTTGGGCACACCGCGGTCCCGGTCTTTCACGCGATCGTAAAGATAGAAGGTAGAGACCGTGCCCAGGGACTCGTTGTAGTAGCTCTGCTGCCCCAGCCCCTCCTTCAGGTCTTCCTCGAAATCGTGGAGGGCCTTCAACTCTTCGGCGAGCGCCGGCTTGGTTTTTCCAGAGGGCGTGCGAAAGAACTTCTGGAAGCCGCCGTCAACCAGCATCCCAATCTCATTGCCCATGGCGATGCCCGCACGCTCCGGAACGTGGACGGCGTTGTCGCGTTCGGTGAGATCGACAGCGCAAATGCCGCGGCTCGACGCGCACCACGCCGCCACTCTGCGGCGTGACTGTAAAACCGTGGCTCTGCAACTGGCTCAGGCGTTCTTGAAACGTCGGATTCTTGGGATGCTCCCGGCGAAAAAACATAGACTTCATTATAGTTCCCCTGGTCCGCGCCGACCCCCGTCGGCCTGTCGGGGCTTCGGAGACGCGTCACCGGCGTGGGCGTCGACTTCACGCTGATCGTCGCCGTCGTCTGGCTGCTCCCGCCCCACCGTGAGCACCACGGGAACCGCACCTGTCACGCCGCTGGGGATGAGCGCCTCCACCTGCATGACGCCTTGCACCGATCCGAACGCCGTACCGGCATAGAACACCCTCGCGGGCTGGCCGCCGATCGTCAGGCTCACCGGTAGCTGCGGCGTGCGAATGATTCGGTCATTGACCACGCCGTCTTCTCCCGGGGGATAGGTGGGGCCTTCGCCAGTCGCGAAGAAGGTGATGGCGGTTCCCGCGGTCGCCGGGTTCGTAGCCCCGTTGATCGTGTCGTCAGCATTGAGCGCTACTGCCTGCCCCGAGCCGGTGAAATCCAGCGTGAAGATGCCTGGCGCCGAATAGTTCACGGGCACGGTAAGGGTCGCCGTCTGGCCGCGGTATTTCACCACCACGTCGGCCGAAAAGAAGCCTCCCAGTTCATAAGGCACGATAACGCTGGTCTGCGATGCCGAGGTGTAGAGGATCGGAGCCGGCCAGCCGTTGAACGTGACCGACGCGCCGCCCAGGGACGCGCTCACTTTTCCGGTCGTCGGAATCGTAGCCGAGGCCGTCGGCGATGGCCCGATAGTGAGGCCGGTAAGGACCACCACCTCGCCGGGCGCAATTGATCCGGGAAGCTGGCTGGCGCCATTCTGAACGCCCAGAATTGTGGACGGAGGAGCAAGGCTGCCGAAGAGCCCATGCTGCTCGTCCGCCGGGGCCGGCTGTGAAATAGAGCGTGTTCTTATCCCCACCATTCGCGCCGTTCCCAAATATCAACGCCCACAGGCCGTCGATGCAATAGGATTCCCATTGGCATCCTGAAGCGTTCCGAGCAGCGCACCGGTAGCGGGATCGAACGCGTTGATCTTGCCATCCCCGAAATTCCCCACCAGCAGGTCGCCGCCGAAGGCTCCGAATGTGGCGGGCGCGATCGCCAGACCCCAGGGCGAATTCAGAGGGCCGTTCGAGACCAGGTGCTTGATCAGGTTGCCGTCGAAATCGAATACCGCGACATAGCCATTCCCGGGCCCCGGCACGTCGTGGCGCAGTGCGTTATCCGGCTTCGCGTACGCCACGTACAGCTTGCCTCCGAGCGCCCAGATATTGAACGGCGCGAAATTCGCCGGCACGCTGCTATCGACGAACCCTCCCGAAACGGTAGCTGGGGCGAATGTGCCGTCAAACACGTCGATCTTGCCGGCCATGAAATTGGCGGCGTACAAGTGCGGCCCAACGGAATTGGAGCCGATCGCCAACCCCTTGTACACGGCTCCAGCCGTAGTCACCATCACGGAAGCCGTCGTACCGCCGTTCCAGGCGGCGATGGTGCCGTCTTCGGTGGCAAAGATAAAACTGGCCGGCTTCGCGTTGGCGAGCAAGAAACCGGTGGTGTTGTTTTGGACCTGCCCGGTGGGATTGCCGGTACCGGATGCGCCCGCACTAGACGGTATCGTCACCACAAGCGCGATCGCAGTCCCCGAACCGTTATAAAGCGTAGATTTTCCCGTGCCGTTATCGGAGAGCCAGAAAGGGCTCCCCGCGCTTTCGGAAATGCCCCAAGGATTAACGAGGTTAAGATCCGTGACATCAGCAGTTCCTGGGGTGTCTGCCACCAGGTTATGCTGCACGTAAACATTGGCACCCGCCGCGAAAACTAACGTACCGGTCAGTAACAACAGACACGAAACTAGGCTGGCTCGACGCATGATTGCCTCCTGCGAACAGCGATTATAGCCCGTGAAATCCTATACAACCTGTAAAAAGTTAAGAACGGCGCCAGACGAACGCGCCGTTCACAAGTGTTGCCACGGGACCTCCCTGGAAGGTCCGCCCGTGGAAGGGTGAGTTGCGGCTACGCGAGAAGGATTGATTGACGTCGTAGGTCCAGGGCGCATTGGTGCTGAAGATCGTCACATCGGCGGGCGCACCCGGCGAAAGCGTTCCGCGGCCCTGGCGGATCACCGCATCGGGTCCCGTGGTGAACAGCTCCACCAGGCGGCTCAGGCTGATCTTGCCGGAATCCACCAGCAGCTCCAGCGCTAGCGAGACGGCCGTTTCCAGTCCGATGATGCCGAAGGGGCAGCTCTCGAATTCCTGCATTTTCTCGCTGCCCGGATGCGGCGCGTGGTCGGTGGCGATAGCGCTGATGGTACCGGCCACGATGCCCTCGACCACTGCGCCCGCATCGCAATGAGACCGCAAGGGCGGCTTCATTTTATAGTTGCTGTCGTAAGGCGGCATCTCGTCGTCGGTAAGGGCGAAATGATGCGGCGTGGCTTCGCAGGTGACGGCGAGCCCGCGCCGCCGCGCGAACTCCACCATGGCGACGGCATTCTGAGTGGAGATGTGGGCCACGTGATAACGCGCCCCGGTGAGCTGCGCCAGCACCAGGTCGCGGGCCACCATCACGTCCTCGGAAGCCGAAGGAATCCCGCGCAGGCCCCACCGCACCGAGTGCAGGCCTTCGTGCATGTCCCCGCCGGCGCTGAGGTTGAGATCTTCGCAGTGGTCGATTACGGGCAGCCCGTACGATCGCGCGAACTCCATGGCGCGGCGCATGACGCGCGAGTTCATCACCGGACGGCCGTCGTCGGAGACGGCCACCGCGCCATTGGCCTTCATACCGCCGATGGCCGCCAGCTCTTCTCCCAAGCTGCCTTTAGTGATGGCGCCGATGGGAAAGACGTTGACCACGGCGAAGCGGCGCGCGCGCTCCACGATGTAGCTGGTCACGGTGGCGCTGTCATTCACCGGCTTGGTGTTGGGCATGCAGCAGATGGAAGTGAAGCCGCCCGCCGCCGCGGCCCGCGAACCGCTCTCGATGGTTTCGGCGTGTTCGAAGCCCGGCTCGCGCAAGTGTACGTGCAAATCGATGAAGCCGGGCGCTACCACCATCCCGGTGGCGTCGAAGACTTCGGCGCCGGCCACCCACAAGTCAGGCGCCACGCCCGCGATTTTTCCTTCGGCTATCAGCACATCCGCCACGAAGTCGGCCCGCGAGGCCGGGTCGATCACGCGCCCGTTTTTGATGACGATCGGCATGCGTTATCCGATCACCCTTTCCAGCACCGCCATGCGCACAGCGATGCCGTTCTCCACCTGGTTCAGTATGACCGAGCGCTGGAAGTCGGCGACCTCCGAGGAGAGCTCGCGGCCGCGGTTGATGGGGCCGGGATGCATTACAATGCACTCGGGCTTGGCCAAATCCAGGTGCTCCAGGCGAAGGCCGTAAAACTGAAAATACTCGCTGGCCGGAAACGAGGCTTCGTGCTGCCGCTCGAGCTGCACGCGCAGCATCATGATAACGTCGGCATCGCTGATGGCGTCGCGTATATCGGTGGTCAGCCGGACACCGGGCGCCAGTTGCGCCAGTTCCACGGGCAGCAGCGAAGCCGGTCCGCACAGCACAATATCCGCGCCGAAGCGCGAGAGCAGGTGGACGTTGGACCGCGCCACGCGGCTGTGCGCGATATCGCCGATGATGGCGACCCGTATGCCTTCGAGGGTGCCGCGCCGGTCGAGAATGGTGCGGGCATCGAGCAGCGCCTGGGTGGGATGTTCGTGCGTGCCATCGCCCGCATTGATGATGGGGGTGGGCAGGTAGCGCGAGAGAAAATGGGGCGCACCCGAAGCGGCGTGGCGCATCACAATCGCATCGGGCCGCATGGCCGCCAGCGTGTTCAAGGTATCCACCAGCGATTCGCCCTTGGAGACACTGGAGGAAGAGGCCGTGATGGAGACCGCGTCCGCGCCCATACGCTTGGCGGCGATTTCAAAACTGGTGCGGGTGCGCGTGGAAGCCTCGTAAAACAAGTTCACGATCATCTTCCCGCGCAGCGTATCGAGCTTCTTCAACGACTGGCTTTGCAGGGGCTGAAATGCCTTAGCCCGAGAGAGAATAGCTTCGATCTCCGTCCGATCGAGCTCTTCGATTCCGAGCAATCCGGCAGGCATGACTAGGCCACTTCGCTGGCTGCCACCTTTTCCACCAGGAGAACCTTTTCCATTCCGTCGATCTCCTGAAACTTCACTTCGATGATTTCGATGTCGGTGGTCTGGACCACGCGCCCCACGAAGCGCGCCTCCACCGGCAGCTCACGATGGCCGCGGTCGATGAGCACCAGCAGTTGCACGCGTGCGGGACGGCCGTGGTCGAAGAGCGCATCCAGCGCGGCGCGCACCGTACGCCCGGTGTACAGCACGTCGTCGATAAGGATGATGTCCTTGCCCTGCACGGAAAACGCAATCTCAGTGGCGCTGACCACCGGCTGGATATCGACGGTGGTGAGATCGTCGCGATAGAGATTGATGTCCAGAATTCCGACGGGAACTTTGCGGTTCTCGAGCTGCTCGATCTTCTTGGCCAGGCGCTGTGCGATCGGCACGCCGCGCCGCCGGATCCCGATGAATGCGAGCTTATCGAGGTCCTGAGTCTTCTCCAGAATCTCGTGCGCCAGGCGGATCAGCGTCCTGTCGATCTCCGAGGCGCTCATGATTTGGGCTTTTTCGCGCGTGAGGGACATGGGCTGCAAGGATCAGGGTAGCACGCGGGAGAAGCACCGGAAAAAGTAGAATAGAGTCGAGTGGCTATGCGGCTGTTCCTGATCCTGGTTCTCGCTATTTCCGTTTTAGCGGCCCCCGCTCCGCTGGCCGTTGTCCGCCCAATCATCTCGGATTCGGAAGGCGGCGCAGCGCTTCCCAAGAGCGCCGACTACATTCCAGGGGAGACTCTTTTTTTCTCCTGCCGAATCTCCGGCTACAAGAAGACGGTGGATGAGAAGATTCACCTGACCTACTCCGTGGAGGTCTTCGATCCAGCGGGCGTCGCTCTTGTGGAGCTTTTCAAGAACGATATTACCGACGAGGTGGGTCCGCAGGATAAAGAGTGGATGCCGAAGATCCAGACGGAAATTGCCATTCCTCCGCTCATTGCGTCGGGAACCTACAAGATCGTGGTGAAGACCGAGGACCTGGTGGGGAAGGAGAATGCGGAACTCACGGTTCCATTTCAGGTACGCGCACGCCGCGTCGATCCCAGTGATACCCTGACGTTCCGCAACTTCGGGTTCCTGCGCTCCGAGGACGATACGCAGCTTCTCGATAAACCCGCTTACCGGCCTGGCGACACCGTCTGGGCGCGATTCGACATCACCGGTTTCCGGTATGGGCCGAAGAATAAGATCGATGTCAGCTTCGTCGATTCGATTCTAGACGGCTCCGGAAAGGTGCTGTTTACGCGGCCGGACGCCACCACGGAGCAGAGCGAATCGTTTTATCCCAAGCGATACATTACGGCATCCCTGTCGTTTAACATTCAAAAGAACACGCAACCGGGAACCTATGCCATCAGTGTTCAGGTGAAGGACGCTGTGGGCAATCAGACTTACGAGGCGAAAGAGACGTTTACGGTGGAGTAGCGCAGCCTCCGCTCCCTAACGGTCGTCATCGGAACTTTCCGGCTCATGCCAGTGTCCAATTTGTGCTAATCATCATTTTCCTGGTCATCCAACCGGCTGTACCCACGGGACTGGATACCTCGCTACCCCAGCCGCCAGCGGCAGATGCGCAGTCGGCGGCATCACACGATATCGTCATAACCGTGGAACGCGGTGGAACCGTGCGTCTCAACGATGAACCGCTCGATCTGGCGCTACTGCACGAACGGCTGCTGCGGATCTTCGGAGCGCGCGCCAATAGCGTGGTCTTCATACGGGGCGAGAAAGATCTCGATTTTGGACAAGTCGCCGAGGTGATCGACATTACCAAGGGCGCTGGTGTGGAACGGGTCGGTTTGATGACGCGATGAATTTACAAACGCCCGGTCCTACTGAAGCATCTACTAGTAAGTAATATGTCCGCGCTACCGTCACTGGTGTTAACCGCCTTGATGCTGGCCCCCGGCGCTGCCTGGGCCGCGCAACAATTCTCTCTGGAATTGGATCCGGCACAAACCAAAGTAGAATACAAACTGGGTGCCACGCTGCACACCGTCGAAGGAACATTCGCGCTCAAGCGCGGTCACGTCGCGTTCGATCCCGAAAGTGGCAAGGCCGCAGGAGAACTGGTGGTAGATGCCACCAGCGGCCAGAGCGGTAACGATTCCCGCGATCGAAACATGCACAAGAGCGTCCTGGAAAGCGCACGGTATCCGGAAATCATTTTTCGCCCCGACAGGGTGGACGGGAAAGTTGCGCCGCAAGGCCGGTCACAGGTCCAACTGCACGGCACGTTCACGATCCATGGGGCGGATCATGAAATGACCGTTCCGGTGGATGTAGAAATCGTCGATGGCCGCTACACCGCTACCGCGCACTTCCAGATCCCTTTCGTGAAATGGGGGATGAAGAACCCCAGCACGTTTCTGCTGCGCGTCAGCGACAAGGTGGACTTGACGATTCACACCGTGGCGCACGCGCTGATCAACTCAGCGTTCTATAGCGGTGAAGCCGGTCCTACGATATGGCTCGGGTCCTGATTGTTCTCCTGGCAGATGTACTCCATGATCTCGCCCTTAAGGTCGAGCCGATTCTTGCCAATCAGCGTGAACGGCTTGTTGTAAGCACCGGGATCGTCGATGGTCACTTCTTCGAGAAGCGTGCCGAGATCAGTCCGGGTGTAGCGTTCGATCACGTGGAGCTGCGAGGAGTGCGGGTGGCCGGCGAAGTCGAACCAGAACAGCTCATTGAATCCGACGGTATCGATGACCAGCGTGTCGCCTTCCCAATGGCCGATGGAGTGTCCGTACCAGGTGGGGTCCAGGTCCGTGGGATGCTGGCGGCCATCCATGAAGATCTGGCGGTAGCTATGGATGTTGCCTTCGAAGAGGAAGAAGAGGCGCCCGGGAGCTTGCGCGATACTCCAAGGGTATGGAGCCTGGCGCGGCACGCCGGTGGGCAGGCAATTGGCTTCCGGGTCCTGACCCGCTTTGCGCGACTTCATGAGCTTCTCCATTTCGGGTTTCAGGGAGATGGTGTCGCCCGGTTTCAGAATGCGCGAGATGTTGCCGACGAAACCGTTGTCGGGCCGCCAGACTCCGGAGAAATCCGGCTTACCATCAGCCAGGCGCGGCGTAGGACCTGTGGGGAAAGCGGGTCCACGCCCGCGGCCGCCTCGCGCCGGAGCATCGGGAATGCTTCCACCGGGGGCCGGCAACGTCGGTGCTTGCGCCCACATCGAGCCGGCGCAAGCAGCTAACAAAGAGATAGCGAATCCCTTTTTCACGCAAGGACCTCCCTCTAGTCAAGACCGCTCCCTTTGGTCACGGCTCAGTAACCAGCGTGACACCGTGTTACCGAGCCGTGACCGAAGGGATCGGTGGTTCAGCAATTCAGCATACTACGACTCGTCGGCATAGCCCGCGGCCTTGCTCAACGCCGTCCGACCCGCGCGCTGGCGAACCAGAGTGATCACCAACCACGCCACTCCTGCCGCCACCACCAACATCATCAGCCAACGGATTGCGCCGGCCAGGAAAGTCGCGGTAAGCACCGGCCAGGTGAATGAGAATTGCCGCAGACGGTCGGCCCGCTCGGTCATCCAATGCCAGCCGGTGTGGGCCACCAACGCCGACAAGATGATGGTCCCCATTCGCTCCGCGACAACGTATCGGAAGAGCAGTTGGAGCGCGGGAATCAACAGCAACAGCACCAGGAGCTGACCCAGTTCCACCCCCACGTTGAACGACAGCAGCGACGTCAGCAAGTGGGACCCGGCGAATTGGAGCGTCTCCCGCAACGCGAACGAGAATCCGAAACCGTGAATTAAGCCGAAGCCGAACGCGATCATCCAGCGGCGTTTAGTTGCTGCCCCAACGATGTTCTCCAGGGCCATATACACGATCGAAACGGCGATCAGCGTTTCAATGAGCGGCGGAAACCATAAGAACCCCGGCGCCAGATCGTAGGCCGAGGCGATCAGCGTGATGGAATGCGCCACGGTGAACGCGGTCACCACGGGGATGAGCGCGCGCAAGCTGCGCAGGGGAATGACGAGGCAAAGCAGGAACAGCAGGTGGTCGGTCCCATCCAAAATGTGCTCGAACCCCAGCCCTACAAAGCGCAACGCCGCCTGGTACCAGCGGGGATCGAGACGGACCAGGCCCGGGTCGCCCACGAATTCGAAGGCGCGGACGGCACCGCCGGGCGGCAGGAAGCGAAGAGACGTGACGGTACGCAGGCCCAGGCGCGCCAACCCGGGATGGATCGAAAAGCGCGACTGTTCCGAATGGATGGGATAGGCGAACAGCACGTCGAGCATAGCCTGGTCCCAGACGATCGCGGTGTCGCTGGGAAGTCGCGGGCCGGTTACATGAGCCGCCGCGGCATCGTAAGACGCGAAGGAACGATCGGAGGGCAGCGACACGCGGGCACCGACAACCTGGGGCTCCGGCAGACGGCTATCGTCCTCGTAAAGTTCCACGGCGTTGGCGATCCACAGAATGGCGGCGTCGTGCAGATACGCCTCGGAGCGATCGATATCCAGGTATCCCGGCCCGCGCTTAGGAAATTCGATATCGCGCATCGCCTTGAGCGGAACGCGTACTAACAGTTGCAGGCGTGGGCCGGCCGGCTTGAGAAACGCCTGCACCGTGACATCGTTTGGAATGTCGTGCGCCGACGCGCAGAAGGGCAGCGCGAGGAGGCTCAGGATCGCGGCGGGCCGGAGCATCACTCGAGTTTATTCCTTCGGAACGAACCGCAGCGCCGCCGAGTTGATGCAGTAGCGCAAATTGGTGGGTGCGGGCCCGTCGTCGAACAGGTGGCCGAGGTGCGCGTCGCACTTGCTGCACAGCACTTCCACGCGCTCCATGAAGAGGCTGCGATCGGTTTCGGTATGCACGTTCTCCTCCGCCGCGGGCGACCAGAAACTCGGCCAGCCAGTGCCGGAATCGAACTTCTCATCGGAGCGAAACAAGGCGGTGCCGCAGCACACGCACCGATACATACCGGCCTCGTGATTGTTCCAATACCGTCCGGTGAAAGCTCGCTCAGTTCCCTTCTTGCGCGCCACGGCGAACTCTTCCGGAGAAAGCTCCTTCTGCCACTCGGCGTCGCTTTTCTGGATCTTGTTCTCTTGCACGGTCTCCCTCCGTTCCCCATTATCGGCAAAGATCGCCACTCGGACATCCGGCCCCGACCCGCCTTGCCGCGCATCGGGCAACGGCCGGTCCTTCCGGTACAATGCCGCCAGCAGCCCGGCAAAGGCAAACGGCATGATCAGCAGGGCACGGCGTTCCATAGGCGAGCCTTTTCATTAGACTACATCGGCGGAGCGCGAAGCAGCGGCCTGTGTGACATAATCGTGCCATGGGCACGGCTCGGACCTTGGTTTCGGTCGAGGAATACCTGCACACGGTATACGAACCGGACTGCGACTACGTGGACGGGCTACTCGTGGAGAGGAATGTGGGCGAAAAAGATCATGCCATGCTGCAACAGGAGATACTCTTCTATCTCCGAGAACGCCGCAAGCTATGGAATATCTTACCGATCCAGGAATTACGCGTCCAAGTCTCGCCAACACGGTACCGCGTGCCGGATATCTGCGTGGTACTTGGCCCAGAGCCCGACGAACAGATCCTCACCCAACCTCCATTTCTCTGCATCGAGGTGCTGTCTCCAGAAGACCGCATGAGCCGCATGCAGCAGAAGATCGCCGACTACCTGAAATTCGGTGTCTCGTACGTCTGGGTGGTTGACCCACAGACTCGCCAGGCCTGGATCTATACCGCCGGGGCCATGCGAGAAGTTCAGGACGGAATGCTGCGGACCGAAAAGCCGGAGTTGGTAGTTCCTCTCGCAGACGTTTTCGATCGCTAGGCCGCGACCGGACCAGCAGTAACCATTTGGATATGATGGTCGCCTAGGACTCTATGCAACGACCACGGCCCCTCGCAGTCATCGTTTTGTCACTTGGCACGGCCTTTCTGAGCACCGCGGCCGCCAACGATCCAGTACGCCTGGACAGCGGCCTCATCTCCGGCGTATCCGGCACCAACCCCGAAGTGCGCGTTTATAAGGGCATCCCGTTTGCCGCGCCGCCGGTCGGAAATTTACGGTGGCATTCACCCCAACCCGCCGCTCATTGGGAGGGTGTGCGCAATGCCGATCAATTTGGCACGATGTGCATGCAGGCTGCCGGCGGACGCGGCGGTGCTCCTGCTGCCGCGGCTCCGCGCGTGAGTGAGGACTGCCTGTACCTCAATGTATGGACCGCTGCGAAAGCGGCCGGAGAACGGCGTCCGGTCATCTTCTGGCTGCATCCCGGCGGTTTCAACACCGGCTCCGGTTCACAGCCGGGGTTCGATGGCGAAGCTCTCGCCCAGAAGGGCGTGGTGGTGGTGACCATCAACTACCGGTTGGGCATGTTCGGGTTCTTCGCGCATCCGGAACTGACGAAAGAATCCGACCGGCACGCCTCCGGCAACTACGGCCTAATGGACGCGGTGGCTGCGCTCCAGTGGGTGCAGAAGAACATTGCGGCATTCGGCGGCGACCCCAAGCGCGTCACCATTGACGGCGATTCCGCCGGAGCAATGGCTGTCGGCGACCTGATGATCGCGCCGCAGGCCAAGGGATTATTCGCGCGCGCCATCGCCGAGAGCGGCGGGCCGATCGGCCTGTCCATCAATCCCATGCGCAAACTGGCGGACGCCGAACAGTCCGGGGCCCAGACGGCGGAGTCGCTGGGAGCGAAGTCGCTCGCCGACTTGCGCGCCAAACCGGCCGACGAGCTCATGAAAGCGGTCCGCGGCGGCGGCTTCCCCATCATCGACGGCTGGCTGATTCCGGAAGATCCGGGGGCCATTTTCGCGGCGGGCAAGCAAAACGACGTGCCATTGCTCGTCGGGTCGAACAAAGACGAGGGAACCTTCTTCGTGCAGAAGGGGCCGGCCGACCGCTTCCTGGAGACTTCGCGGCGCCGCTTCGGCAGTCTGGCCGACACCTTCCTCAGGTTGTATCCGGCGGGCTCTGATGATGAGGCGTTCGCTTCGCAACTGGCCAACTTCCGCGACGAACTCGGCTGGGTCATGCGCAACTGGGCGGAGATGCAAACCAAGAGCGGGAAGTCGAAGGCATATCTCTATTACTTCGCGCATGAACCGCCGACCGCGCCGGGCGGCAGAAACCTGGGGGCAACACATGGCGCCGAGGCTGCCTATGTATTCGAGAACCTTGCGCCCGGCCGTCCGTGGACCGAGCTGGACCACCAGGTGGCCGATACGATTTCGTCCTACTGGGTGAGCTTCGCGGCAACCGGAGACCCTAACGGGAAAGGACTGCCGCGATGGCCCGCCTTCGATTCCAAGAAAAGCGACCGTCCACTGGTGCTGGGCGATAAGATCGACGTGGGCCCCGCGCCCAATCAAGCGCAGCTCGCCATTTACCAGGCGCTGTACGATCAGCAGCGGCGGTAAGGGGAACCCCTCAAGGCCCAATTTTCCGGCTCCCTCAAGGTAGAATCAAACTGTGCCTTACCCTGAACAACTCATCGCTCCCATGCGCGCGGACCTCACTCAATATGGCGTGGAGGAGGCAAGAACACCTGCTGACGTAGACCGGCTTCTCGGGTCCGGAAGCGGCACCGTACTGATGGTGGTGAATTCCGTTTGCGGATGCGCCGCAGGCCGGGCCCGTCCCGCGATTGGCCTCGCTCTTCGACATGCGGTGCGGCCCTCAAAAGTTGCCACGGTCTTTGCCGGCGGAGACGAAGCCGCCGTCGCGCACTTGCGCGGCCTTCTCGCGAACTATCCGCCTTCCTCGCCGTCCATGGCGCTGTTCCATAGCGGAAAGCCCGTGTACATGCTGCACCGAAGCGAGATCGAGCGGCGCGATCCTTTCGAAATCGCGGAACTTCTCAAGGAAGCGTTTGACCGGTACTGCGCTCCGAATGTCTCTGCCGCGGAAAGCCAGCCGGCCTGACGATAGTTATGACCGTTCATCAGTTCCGACGCATGGCTCTAAGCCTGCCGGAGGTCGAGGAGGTTGGCCACATGAACCACCCCGACTTTCGCGTGCGCGGGAAGATCTTCGCCACGCTCGGCTACCCGGATCAAGGCTGGGGAATGGTCAAGCTTACACCGGAACAGCAACGGGTCTTCGTTCAGGCCAACCCCGAAGTGTTTGCACTCGCCCGCGGCGCATGGGGAATTCGCGGCAGCACGCTGGTTCAACTGAGAGCGGCGGATGCCGACACAGTCCGCGAAGCTATGAAGGCGGCCTGGCTCAGCAAGGCGCCTAAGGCAATCGTCGACCGGTTCTGCACGGGTAGTGTGTAGCCGCCTTTCATGGCAGTGTTTCGCGCAGCACCTTTTCGCTTTGCTCGGCGCGGAAGCGGCGCAGGCGGTCCCGTAATTCGGGGCGACTGTTGGCCAGTATCGCTATTGCCAGCAGCGCCGCGTTGCGGGCACCGGCGGGGCCGATAGCTAAGGTTCCCACGGGGATTCCGGCGGGCATTTGCACGGTGGATAAGAGTGAATCCATGCCCTTGAGCGCTGCGCTCTCCATGGGCACGCCTAATACCGGCAACACCGTGTGCGCGGCGCAAACTCCCGCCAGGTGCGCGGCGCCGCCCGCGGCTGCGATGATCACCTCCATGCCGCGCGATTCGGCCCCGCTCACGTACTGGGCGGTTTCGGCGGGCGTGCGGTGCGCGGACAGCACACGGCACTCGTGCGGCACCTCAAATTTCGTGAGCACCTCATCGGCCTGGCGCATGGTCTCCCAGTCCGATTTGCTGCCCATGATGACGGCAACCAGCGGAATCGTCGCCATCGGCTATTGTCCCTGGGCCAGCGAGTAGCCCGCCTGCCCATCGTAATTGCGCAGCGAGGCGGTCATCACCACATCGATTCCGGAGTCGCTGATGCGCCTGGCGAGGCCAAGGAGTTTACCCTGGTCAGCATTTCCGTGGGACATGAAGCGGCAGCGAAAGCTGTCGGTGCAAAACGTCTCGGCGGCGGCCAGTCCGGCCGGCCAAACCATCACGCCGCGGTTGTCCACCATTTCGAGTTTGACCCCATCCTCTGCGCACTTGGCCACGGCGTCCGCGAGTTCCTTGGGGTTTCGCGAAGGCCAGCAAACAATCACGTCGATGCCTTTGATCTCCATCTCAGCGGTTGAAGCCGCCGCGGTGTGCTTGGCCGGCGCTTGCGACGGGGCTTTGGCGTAGCTGACCGGTTTGAGAATGTTGGGCCTCTGCCCCACGCGCGCCACCACCGCGCGGGCGAACTCCTTAGTGCCCACTTCTTCCTTGCTCACACCCTCTTCGAAGATGTCGTACGTGTGGATGCCATCTTCTATGGTGCGCAGCCAGGCGTTGTGAACCCGCTCGGCGACTTCCGATTGACCGATGTGCACCAACATGAGCACTGCGCCCATCAGCAGACCGGAGGGGTTGGCCAGGTTCTGGCCGGCGCGGCGCGGCGCGGAACCGTGGATCGCCTCGAACATGGAGCAGTTATCACCGATGTTGGCGGCACCGGCCAGCCCCACCGAGCCGGCGATCTGCGCGGCCACATCCGACAGCACGTCGCCATAGAGGTTGGGCATCACGATCACGTCGAAAGCCTCGGGCGTGTCGGCCATTTTAGCGGCGCCGATGTCGACGATCCAGTGTTCCTTCTGAATGTCAGGATACTGGGCCGAGATCTCGTCGTAGATCTTGTGGAAGAGACCGTCGGTCATCTTCATGATGTTGTCTTTCGTGAAGCAGGTGACTTTCTTGCGATTGTGACGGCGCGCGTACTCGAACGCGTAGCGCACGATCTTCTCGGTGCCGGGCCGCGAGATGAGCTTGATCGCCGACGTCATTTCCGGACTCAACTGGTATTCGACGCCGGCGTACAGGTCCTCTTCGTTTTCGCGCACCACCACCAGGTCCATGTTGGGATGCTTGGTGTCGACAAAGGGGTGGTAGGAAACGCAGGGCCGCACGTTGGCATACTGCCCCAAAGTCTTTCGGGTGGTGACGTTCAGGCTTTTGTAGCCCCCGCCCTGCGGCGTAGTGATGGGAGCCTTCAAGAAGACCTTGGTCCGCAGGAGGGACTGCCAGGAACTCGGTTCGATGCCGGAAGTATTTCCACGCAAGTAGACTTTTTCGCCAATCTCGATGGTTTCGATTTCAAGAGCCGCGCCGGCTTCCTGAAGAATCTGCAGCGTCGCCGCCATGATTTCAGGACCGATGCCGTCGCCTTGGGCGACCGTGATCGGGGTCTTAGTGGGCATAAGGGGAATAATCAAGATAAACGGAAAGGTCTGTACGGCGCAACTAGTGACCAGAGAAAACAGCGGATGGCGCTGCTCCTAGAGTTTGGACATTTCGAGCCCAGCACCCGCCCAACCGGCGCAGGGTTCTCCATGAGGTTGGCGCGCAGAGGGGACCGCCGGCGTTACGTAGCGCTGGCGATCTTGTCGCCGGCACGGCGGCACTGCACGTAGCGCTGGCGATCTTGTCGCCGGGACGGCCGGCACGGCGGACACAGACTTGTGAGCTGCGCATCCGGCGCGGGCCGCGCATGGCGCTGCTGCACAGCGCTGATGTATACTGTGATTCCCGCAAAACCAGTGGAGGCTACGTATGCTCAAAAAATCTATAGTCGCCGCAGCGCTGCTCGGGTTGCTCGCCTGGGTGGCCGGCGCACAAGATGCAAAATCTGTCATTGGCAACGTTTCGAAGGCGATGGGCGCGGACAATCTGAAGACCATCGAGTACTCGGGATCGGGTGCCGATTTTTCGTTGGGACAGGCGATGAATCCGAGCTCGCCCTGGCCCCGGTTTGCCAATCCTGCCTACGACCGCACCATCGATTTCGATAAAGAAGCTTCGCACCTGGTGAGGACACGCACGCAGGGCGAGAACCCTCCGCGAGGCGGCGGCGGGCAGCCTCTCATCGGTGAGCAGAAGCAGGACCAGGTGGTCATCTTCAACCCGCAAACTCCATGGGGCCAGCGGCTCGACTTGGTCATGCTGCCGTGGGGCTTCCTGCGGGCTGCGGCAAACGCGAGCGACGCCACAGTCGAAACCAAAAAGATGAACGGCAAGAAGTTCACCGTGATCTCGTTTATGGGCCAGAACAAGGCCAAGGTGAATGGCTACGTCGACGATCAGAACATGATTGCCCGGGTGGAGACCTGGATCGACAACGCTGTGCTCGGGGATATGCTGTACGAAGCCGATTACAGCGACTACAAGGACTTCAACGGCGTGAAGTTTCCGACTCACATGATCCAGAAGCAGGGGGGCTGGCCGACGTTCGAGCTGACGGTTACGGATGTGAAACCGAATGTCACTGCCGATATTCAGCCGCCGGCCGGCAGAGGTGGACGCGGTGGACGCGGCGGCCCGGGCGGTCCCGGTGGTCCGGGCGCCGCGCCGGCGGAACCTGAAAAGCTCAGCGACGGAGTTTGGCTAATTCCGGGCGGCTATGCCGCGGTAGCGGTGGATATGAAGGATGGCATCCTGGTGATCGAAGGCCCGCAGAGCGAGCAGCGCGCGCTGGAGATCATCTCCGAGGCGAAGCGGCTCATTCCCAATAAGCCCATCAAGTGGGTGGTGAATACTCACAACCACTTCGATCATGCCAGCGGCTTGCGCGCGTTCGTGGCGGAGGGCGCAATCGTCGTCACCCACCAGATCAACAAGTCATACTACGAAAAGGTCTGGAGCAATCCGCATACGCTCAACCCCGACAAATTGTCGGAGGCCAAGGTCAAACCCAAGTTCGAAACCATGACCGAGAAGAAGGTGCTGACCGACGGCAACCACGTGGTGGAGCTGTATCACGTCAAGAACAGCACCCACAATGATGGGATGATCTTCGCCTACTTGCCGAAGGAGAAGGTCATCGTAGAAGCGGACGAGTTTAACGTCGTCAACAATCCGAATGCGCCGATCAATCCTTATAACGTGAACCTGGTAGAGAACCTGGAGCGCCTGAATCTGGATTATGACCGCATCATTCCCATACACTATCCGGGCCGCAGAGTAGAAAAAGCCGAGTTGATGAAGGCCATCGGCAAGTAAGGTGGGGCGCGGGCACCTCCTGCCGGGCGGGTCTCGACCCAAGCGCCGGTTAGTAGTGCCGACACGGCAGCCTGAAGGCTGCGCCACAAATCAGAAAAAAAAGGCCTCAGCGAAGGCAGGCTGAAGACCTGCCCCCATATCAGAATTGGAATCGGGCCACCAACTGGCCCTGCCGCGGGAACAGAACGGGTGTGGCCGGATTCGTGTTGACCCAACCGAAGCCGCCGGTGGCTTTGCCGGTTTTGTCTCTCAGTTGCGTCGATGCGGAGGTTTGTCCAGGTCCCTGTCCGTTGGTCGGGTTAGGGATGCCCGCGCGATTGAAGAGGTTCGTAAACTCCGCCCGAACATTCAGGCTCGCTCTTTCCTTAAACCGGAACGTACGGCCGAGGGCCAAGGTCTCCGAGGGACGGCGCTGGTATCGGTAGTCGCTATAGTAAGCCGCCGCGCCGCCGAATTGACCCGGAAGCGGAGTGGACCAGGCGGCCTGGTTCAGCACGAAGGTTTTATTCGGATCGTAGCAATGGCAGTTGAGATCGGTCGTCAACAGCGGCTGACCGGCCACACGGTTGGCGAAGGTCGTGCGACCGAGGGCGGCCGTCAGGTTGTTGGCAGCTGCGGGTGACTCAATCGGTAGACCGCTGCCGTAACGAAGGCCGGTGCTCAACGTCCAGTCGCGAGCAGCCCACGATAGAGCTTTGTTCCCATTTAGCTTAGGCGTTACATACGAAGCGGAAATGACTAACAGAAACGGCTGGTCGAATCCCGACAGATACTTGTTCTGCTGGCGATTAAACACATCGTTGAAGGCCGGAGCCACGGTCTGGAAGAAGCCCACATTCTCTTCCGCGCCGATATCCATCTGTTTCGCCCACGTGAAGGACGACTGCATATCCAGGTTGTGAGAGAACCGCTTCGTCATTTTCGCCTGCATCGAGTCATACCAGTTGTTGCCCAGCGGCGCCCAGAGACGCAGCATGCTGGTGTACTCCGGGAACGGCCGGATGGCCTGCAGCACAGTTGCGCTGTTCGGGAATGCGGCATACGGTTTGGTGAATCCACGAGCGACGGCCTGCGCTGACGTAATCGGTGCCGACAGCAACGCCACGTCCGTCGGCTTAGTGATGTCGATCCCGCGCTGCAAGAGATAAGCGCCAGTTACACCGTTGTCGCTGATGCAGCCGTTACACTGCCACCATACACCGCGATTGCCAACGTAGGCTGCTTCCACCAGGAGGTTGTGGGTGAGCTCGCGCTGCAATCCGATGCTCCATTGAAGCAATCGGGCAGGGCGGCCGCCGTTCCGGTCGAAATAGTTCAGGGTGCCGGCCGGGATACCGTTATACGGCTGCTGACCTGGATCGAAATTCGGAAACGTCACTTTATAAGGCAGGCCGTTCTGCAACAGATAGGCGGGGTCTCCGAAGGAAGGAGCGGAGTAAGGCAGATTGGCCCCCACCGCGTAGGACTGGAAGTTGTTTTCCGCGGTTCTCGAGTAAGTCACACCGGCGCCGGCGCGTACGACCGTCTTGGGTGTGATCTGATAAGCCATTCCCAGGCGCGGTCCGAAAGCGTAAGGATAGTTGTGCGAGAAGGAGCAGTGACAAGTCGCTTCAAAGATAGTGGCGCCCGGAAGGCCGCCCGCACCAGGATTGGGGACCGTGGGTCCAACATTGTTCTGCCGGCCGTATTCTTCCTTCAGGTACGTCTGGAAATCGTAGCGCAACCCGTAGTCCAGCGTCAGCCTGCGGCTGATCTTCCAGCTGTCCTGGGCAAACCCGGCCAACCCTTTCTTTCCCAGGCGCGTATCCGTGAACACGGCAGTGTATCCGCTGCCCACGCGGCCCAGAAGCAGACTCCCCAACCCGAATCCGGCAGTGCCCGGAAGGGACTGCCCGTTGATGGCCGGATTGGTGGTTTCTGTCGCGGAGAACGTGATCCAAGGCTCCGCGTAGGTCCGGTTCTGGTTGATGAATCCATCCACCACCAGGTCGCCGCCAAACTTGTACGTGTGGTTGCCCTTTACCCAGGTAAGACTGAGGTTCGCCGTGGGCTTCGGATTGATAATGTGAATCAGCGTGAACGGGCCGATTCCCGAACTATAACCACCCTTGGCGTTCGACAACCCAGCTAACGTCGGCATCACGTTGTCGTCGTTCTGCCCGTGCAGTCCGATGCTGGAGGGATGAAAACCCTGCGCGCCGGCCACTTCCGTGTAGTCCTGGTTCAGGAAGCCCACGCCCACGTGCAGCAGCATGGTCGGCCGGATGGTGTAGTCAAAGTTAACCCGCGCGGTATGAGTGATCGAGTCGTAGCCGCGGGCGGATGTGATCGGGTACGGCATGCCATCGGCCGCCGGCGTGTTGAGGGAAGTGCGCGACCAATACACCGAGAGCTTCATGGTGGAGGTGAGCGACTGATCCATCTTCACAGAAGGTACGCTCGAGACTCTCGGGTTGGCATAGGTTGGCAGATAGTTATTGATTGTCCCCGGTAGATTCGGCAGCGGCATGTACGCCAGGATCTGCTTGCCCACCGGATCCCATTGCGTCTGCGGGATGATGTTGTTGGCGAATGGGTCCCGCTCCTTGAGGCCAGCCACGACGCGGTCGGTGCTGGGGTCGTAGATCTGGTTCTCCATGATCGGACGACCCAGCGGGTCGACGCCAAGTTGGCGGCCGGTCAAGTCCTCACTCATGTCGCCGGTGTGCATCAGGGCCGTGGGAACGGTCTTGAACGAATTGTTAATGATCTGCGTTTCGCGGAACTGTTCGAAGTTGAAAAAGAAAAACGTCCGGTCATGACCGTTATAGACTTTGGGAATATCCACCGGTCCACCCAGCGAGAACCCATAATCGTTTCGGCGAACACGCGGCCGCAGCAGATGACCGTTGCCGTCGTTAGTAAACGGCACGCCGGCGTTCAGCGCTTCATTGCCGAAATAATCGTACGCGCTGCCATGAAAGTGGTTGGTGCCGCTGCGCATGGTCAGATTGAATACGCCACCGCCGGCCTGGCCGTACTCCGCCGCGTAGTTGCTGGTCTGCACCGCAAATTCCTGAATGGCATCCACGCTGGGCTGGGTCCACGACTGCGTGTACCATAGCTCCGTGCTGGCCTCCTGGCCCTCCACGCGCAGTCCCATTGTGTTGCTGGGCGTACCGTTGATGCGAACGCTGGCATCGGGCCTCCAGTCGGCGCCCGGAAGCACGTTGAGAACCGCGTAAGGGTTCCGAAGGCCGGTTCCGGACGCGCCGCTGGCGGCATTCCCAATTCCAAATATGGGAAGCTTATCCAGCGAATCCATGGTGACGTTGGTGCTGAGTTCGCCGCTTTCCGTTTTCAGCAATGGTGCAGCCGCCTCCACTGTCACCGACTCCGTGCTGGATCCCACCTCGAGCGCGGCGTCAATGCGCACGATTTGCGCCACCGGCAGATCGATGTTTGACCGTACGTACTTCTTGAACCCCATTACGCTTACGGTTATTTCGTAGGTGCCTGCCGGCAACTGCGTCAACGTGTAATTGCCCGTGGCCGAACTGGCTCCCGGGTATACCGCCCCAGTGCCCACATTCTTGGCCTCGACAGCTGCGCCGGCGACTACCGCACCAGCCGGATCGGAAATCGTTCCCGTGATGGTTCCGCGATCATTTTGCGCGAACGCTGTCAGAGCTGACAGAAAAAGACACACTACGACTAACGTGGTACGCATGGAAAATCACCTCTTTTTTCTAACCTCTTTGTTCAGTTCCCCGTGCACTACCACCAGAAGATTCGAACCCTCAGGAGGTCCGCAACCCCTGGCAATTGTCGCGATTATATTGAGTCTCGACCGCCGTGTCAAGGCGTGGACGCCGGGATTCACACGCAGTGTGAACGCGTCCAGTGGAGGAACTCTCCGTTGACTGAGAAACTACTTTGCGGCGAGGCCTTCCGTCAGCTCGATATAGGCTCCGGCAGGATCGGTGAGCAAAGCCACCTTGAGGCCGAACCGCTCCAGATTGTGGTATTCGAAGTCGAACTTGATCCCTTCGGCCTCCAACTTCTTGCAAAACTCCTCGAGGTTTTTCACTTCGAACCCGATGTGGTCGAGAGACCGGTTCTTGGTCGGCAGCTGCGGCATATCGGCTTTCTCGAAATCGATTTCGCCGCCTGGAATCGCCGCGGCCGGGATATTCCGGCGCGAAGTGGACGCGGCGCCAAGATGCTTCATGTACCAGGCGCGCTCGGCCTCCGGATCGACCACCGACAAATGAAAGTGGTGGAAGGCCACCGGGGTCGCCAGATTCTTATCTTCCGTGATCTCGACCCGGACGCTTTCGGGGAAAGTGGCAATCATCTGCTGCTTAGGTATCGTTTCCTTCAGTGGCACCGACGCTGCTTCCAGCTTGGCTTTGATGTCCGCATAATCCTTCACTGCGATGCCGATGTGGTTCACCGCGGATCCATCCGAACCGCCATCGGTCTCGCCCTGGCTCACAATAATGAAAATACCGGGGAGTTTGAGCAATTGGAGCGGCCCGGCTTTGCCCTTTTGCGCGCCGAATACACTGGTCCATACCTTGATTTGTGCCTTGCCATCGCGCACCCTCAGTTGGACATGTCCCATCGACACGCCGGCCTCGTTCGGGGGCGCAAGCTGAGCGAACAGACTAACGGCGGACGCCGCAAGAAGCATTAGCCAGCGCATGGCCGATAGACTAACACGCGGCATGAGCGATATGAAGTTCCCGGAAGTAAGCTAACCCCCGTGCCCGAGGCCCGCAATCTGTGCGCACACGCACGCGCGCTTTGAAGAGTTAAGCCGATGTTCAGCGATACTTTAGCTATGGCCCAGAATCCGAGGAAATAACATGAGCAGCGGAACTCGTGTCAGCCATCCCATCTACAATCTCCTGCCTGCAGAAATTGAGGGATTCGATTCGCTGGCGGAACTCGCCCTGGACATGCACTGGTCTTGGAATCGCTCGACCGACGAAGTGTGGCGGCACCTCGATCCCGAACTGTGGGCCACCACGCACAATCCTTGGGTAGTCCTGCAGACGGTCTCGCGTGACCGGATCGAGCAGGTCCTGAGCGACCCGGTGTTCCGCAAAAAGGTGGATGGATTCGTCGCCGCCAGCCGGCAGGTTGCGGAGTCGCCGGCGTGGTTTCAGCGCAATCACACGCAGGCTCCCCTGACCTCGGTGGCTTACTTCAGCATGGAATTCATGTTGAGTGAAGCTCTGCCCATCTACTCGGGCGGGCTGGGCAACGTGGCCGGCGATCAACTCAAAGCCGCCAGCGATCTGGGCGTGCCGGTGGCCGGCGTAGGGCTCCTCTACCAGCAAGGCTATTTCCGGCAGATGATCGACAAGAACGGGGCGCAGCAGGCCCTCTTTCCCTATAACGACCCCGGGCAGTTGCCCATCACGCCGCTGCGGCAACCGAACGGAGAGTGGTTGCGGCTGGAGATTGCGCTGCCTGGATATTCGGTCTGGCTGCGCGCCTGGCAGGTTCAGGTCGGCCGAGTAAAGCTATATTTGCTGGACAGCAATGACGCAGCCAACTTCCCTGCTCGCCGCGGAATAACCAGCGAACTCTATGGAGGGGGGCCGGAACTCCGGCTTCAGCAGGAACTGCTTCTGGGGATCGGCGGGTGGCGGTTGCTCCGCGCAATCGGACTACAACCGGAGATCTGCCACCTGAATGAAGGGCACGCGGCCTTCGCCGTCCTGGAACGCGCGCGCAGTTTCATGGATGAAACCGGGCAGCCTTTCGACGTCGCATTGGCGGTAACCCGAGCGGGTAATCACTTCACGACTCACACAGCGGTCGCGGCCGGCTTCGACCGCTTCGATCCCGCCCTCATCGGGCAATACCTCGGCGGCTACGCGGAAAAGAAGCTTGGCATTCCACTTCACGATTTGCTGGCCCTCGGCCGCCAAAACCCGGACGACCCGAACGAGCCTTTCAACATGGCGTATCTGGCCATCCACGGCAGCGGAGCTTCGAATGGCGTGAGCCGCTTGCACGGACAGGTGAGCAGAAGGCTGTTTGCGCCCCTGTTTCCGCGCTGGCCGGAAGACGAGGTCCCGGTCGGGTACGTTACCAACGGAGTCCACATGCCGAGTTGGGACTCGGCCGAGGCTGACGCTCTGTGGACCGAGTTTTGTGGCAAGGACCGCTGGCTGGGAACGACGCCGACTCTGGGACAGGACATTTGTCGCATCTCCGACGCGCGGCTGTGGCAATTTCGCGCTGCTGCCAGCAAGTCTCTCGTGGACTACGCGCGCGAACGATTATCCCGGGAACTGGCGGCCGCAGGCGCGTCGCCCGAGGAAGTAGACCGCGCCAGGCATTTGTTTGACCCTTATGTGTTGACGCTGGGCTTTGCCCGCCGCTTCGCGACTTACAAGCGGCCGAACCTGCTGTTGCACGACCCGCCGCGTCTGCTTCGCCTGTTGACCAATCCGCAGCGCCCGGTGCAACTCATCATCGCCGGCAAAGCACATCCCGCAGACCTGGCGGGGCAGGCTCTCATACAGCAGTGGACGCATTTTATTCGACAACCAGAGACGCGCCCCCATGCCATCTTCCTCAGCGACTATGACATGCTTCTGACGGAGCACCTGGCGATGGGAGTAGATGTCTGGATCAACACGCCGCGGCGGCCGTGGGAGGCTAGCGGCACCAGCGGCATGAAGGTGCTGGTCAATGGTGGCATCAATCTATCGGAGTTAGATGGCTGGTGGGCGGAAGCTTACAAGCCCGAGATCGGCTGGGCCTTGGGTGACGGCCAGGAACATCACGACGATCCGGCCTGGGACGATGTCGAAGCCGAAGCGCTCTACGATTTACTCGAACGCGAGGTGATCCCTGAGTTCTACACCCGTGACGCGCAAGGTATTCCCACGGCGTGGGTGGCGCGGATGCGGGAAAGCATGGCGCGCTTGACGCCCCAGTATTCGGCCGACCGGACGGTGCGCGAGTACACCGAGCAATATTACCTCCCGGCTGCGGCGGCCTACCATGAGCGCGCCGCCGGCAAAGGCGCATTGGGTAAGCAAATCGTGGATTGGCGGCAGGCGCTGGAACGGGAGTGGGCCATGGTTCGCCTGGGCGAAGTGAAGGTCGAGACCAGCGGCGGGCAGCACGCGTTTGAGGTTCAGGTTTATCTCGATGACGTCGACCCGAATGCGGTGCAAGTCGAGCTTTACGCCGACGGAGTCAACGGCAACGGCCCTGAGCGGCATCCGATGCAGCGCGGCCGCCAACTGGTGGGTGTGACCGGCGCCTACGCCTTTAACGCATCCGTACCCGCGACGCGCCCTCCTTCCGAATATACGCCGCGCGTGATACCGCAGCGTGCCGGCGTAGCGGTTCCCTTGGAAGAAGCCCGAATCTCGTGGCAGAGGTGAGGCGAATTCACCTGGCCGCCGCTTCGAGCATCCAGATGTTGCCTTTGAATTCGGTTTGGTCGAACACCAGCCATCCCTTGCCGACCGACATTCCGCAGTCCGACAGTGGGCAGTTACGGATTGAAAGCTGCGACCCATGCGAGTGAAAGACTGCCAATTCGTCGCCGATCGGCCGCATGTCCGGTGAGAGGCGTTGCGCCCAGATACAGCGGAATCCATCGCGATCGGACGTGAAGAGCACGCTCGTGCCGTCGTTGGAAAATCGCGGTTTGTCACTCCAGGCCGTCTCGCCTGTGATCGGACGCCATTCCGCAGGCGGAATCGGCGCCCATCGGAACGGAGCGATAAAGACCCGGCTCTTCCCGTTACCCAGAAGAGTAAACGTTACCCAGCGCGCATCCGGGGAGAAATGGGCCTCGAATACGTCACGGCCGGGATCCGCAATCAGTGGGAACACTTGTCCGGTGCTGGTGTCGGCCACTTCAATCGTGAAGTGGCCGGGACTACGTACCGGACTGCGCATCAGAAGAATCGCTTTGCCGTTCCTGGCCCAGTCCGAGGGAGCTGCATCCGTCACGGCAATCGCAGTCTTTCGCGGAATGCCCCCGGCAAACGGGACGGAGTATAACGACGAGCTCCCACCCGAAACATCCAGATAAAGCACCTCGGAACCGCCATTACCGATCGCGGCGGCCATCTTAACCCATCCGCTATCTTGCGACAATCTGCGCACGCGGCCAGTGGCGAGGTCCTTACCATAGAGCTGGGCTGGAATCGATTTCGACGAGAGAAACACCAGGTGCTCACCGTTCTCCGACAGAACGGGCTGGACCTCCTCGGGGAACTCCGCGGTGAGCTGACGAGCTGAGCCGGTCGCCCGGCCGGAGTCATCGACCGGGAGACCCCAAATGTGCGCTTCATATGCGAGGCTACCAATGGCCATACGGCCGTTCGCCGCGACAGATGCCTGCATCTCGGCGCCTGTCCCGAAAGTGATCCTCGCGGGTGGACCAATACCCTCCATTCCGTCCGGAGACGCCGGCGCAGCCAGCAGAAAATCGGCCGTACCAGCGTGCGAGTGTATGAGTAGTCGCAGAGGATGATCGAGCCAGCCGTTAAGATCGCCGCCGGAATACCAGGTCTTCTGCAGGTTGAAGTGCGATCCGTACTCCTGCCAGCGCGTTCCCTGCAATCCCTTTCCGGTGACATCGGCCGCCCATATCTCCCCGCGACCGCCACACAAGGCTGGGAACATCGCGTGCCGGCCATCGGGTGTCCATATCGGACCGCTCGTGACAATGGAGCACCCTTTAGACAGCTCCACTGGAGCCCCCCCATCCAACGGCATTGCGAACACATGAATGCCGGCAGACTCCACACCGATTCTCTGCGGAGGAACACCGGTTACGTACAGCAAGTAGTGCCCATCCGGCGAAAAGCGAGGCCGCGAAGCTTGTGGGACTAGCAACGAAGCCTCTCCACCCAGCGCCGGCATGATATAGATGCCTCCGCGGTCTCCCTCGGAACTGAAAGCGATGCGCGTACCGTCGGGTGAGAAGGTGGGATCGTACTCGTTGGCCGGATCGTGTGTCAGTGCGACCGGTTCTCCGCCGTCGATCTGCTTGACCCAGATGTCCAGGTTGCCCGCGCCCGCACGATCGCTGGCAAAAGCCAGAAGTTTTCCGTCCGGGGAGATCGCCGGGTCGGCGGTCAGCCCGTGGTCAAACGTGACCTGGCGCAGCTCGCTGAGTTCGACCGGCGGCTTTGCCTGAACATATCCCCTGAGCCAATAGGCACCAGCCGCCGCCACTATGATGCACGCAACGATAGATGCTCGCCAGCGCCTTTTTCCGGGGGGCGACACCGTCACCACCCGCGCCGCACTGCTCGTCTCCAACGCGAATTGGAGGTCGGAAGCCGTTTGGAAACGCCGCGCCGGTTCCTTTTCCAGACAGCGGCGCACAATGCGGTCCAACATAGCCGGCACAGTCGTCGGCAGGTCCTCAGGCTCGTCCATCAGAATCGCGTGCATCACCGCAATCGCAGAATCGCCGGTGAATGCTCGCCGGCCGGCGGCCATCTCGTAGAGGATCGTACCGAAGCTGAAAATATCGGAGCGCGCGTCGGCTGCCTCGCCTCGAACCTGCTCCGGGGACATATAGCCTGGCGTCCCGATTGCCATGCCCGGCGTTGTCAGGCTTTGAGTTGGCAGGAGGGATCCGCGATCCGCTGTAGGTACCCTTTCCTTTTGTTTGGCAAGCCCAAAATCAAGGATCTTCAGTCGGCCGTCACGGCCGAGCATCAGGTTGGCGGGCTTGAGGTCGCGATGTACGATTCCTACAGCGTGGGCTGCGGCCAGCCCGGCAGCGATCTGGCTTGCAATCTCGAGGAGTCTGCGCGGGGCAACGGGCCCGCGCGCGATCAGTTCGGCCAGGGTTTCGCCGTCTACTAACTCCGAGGCGATCCAGAAAATGCCATCGGTCGAACCAGCATCAAACACGCTGACGATGTTCGGATGGTTCAGGGCGCTCGCAGCGCGTGCTTCGTGTTCAAAGCGCATCACCCGGTCGCGATCGGCCGCGAAAACCGGTGGGAGGGTCTTGAGTGCTACTTCGCGTCCCAGCCGAAGATCACGGGCACGGTATACGTCCCCCATGCCGCCACGTCCCAAGACCTCGATGATCTCGAAATGACCTAATTGCCTGCCGGACTCCAGCCCAGGCCGCGCTGGCTGTATGGAAGAAAAGGGCGAGCCGTTCAGAAACGAATCGTCCGCAGCTCTGAGCAGGGACTCAACCTCGGAGCGAAGACCAGGCTCATCGGAACAAGAGCGGGCTAGAAACTCCGTCCTTTTCTCTGGCGGCTGCGCCTGGGCTGCCTGAAACAACTCCTCCACCCGGTTCCAAGCGTTAGGTGGCATCGGCGCTTCCAGGTACCGCGACTCCCGTGGTGACGTTCGCCCCGCGTCTCAACTCTCGAGCGAGCCATGCCTTGGCCAGGCCCCAGTCGCGAACGACGGTGTTGGGATGGACGGCCAGCACTTCAGCCGTTTCTTCCACACTTAAGCCCCCGAAGTAACGCAGCTCCACGACGCGGGCTTTCCGCGGGTCGACCCGCGCCAGGTCTTCGAGCGCGTCATCCAAAGAGATCAGCGCCGCAGACTTGGCCGGCGTGAAGATCAGCTCATTGAGCGGCAGATGGTCAGCCCCGGAGCCTCGCTTCCCTCGCTGCAAGGCGCGGGCGTGGTCCACCAGAATGCGCCGCATCATCCCCACGGTGACCCCGAAGAACTGAGCTCGATTTTTCCACGTCGCGCGGGATTGATCCACCAGCTTCAGATATGCTTCATTGACCAACGCTGTGGTTTGCAGGGTGTGACCCGGGGCTTCCTTGCGCATTTGACGGCGCGCGATCCGCCGCAGTTCGCTTTCCACCAACGGTATCAGCTCGTTCAGGCAATCCTGCTCGCCCGCATTCCAGCGCAGCAGAAGTTGGGTGATCGGCCCAGGTACGTTCGAACCCACAACTTTTTCCCCCGGCTTGTGTCGTTGGCCTCATTTTATCGCGATCAGGGCAAAGGAGGGTGGATGCGTCTAATTCTGTTGTTGGTCGTGGTGTTTTCCGTGGCAAGGGTCAGCGCAGGGGAGCGAATGGGAGTTGCCATCTGCAACCGCGCTGACCTACCCCAATATCTGGTCGCACAAGCCGAGGCAGAAGCCTCCTTCGTATTCCGATCGATCGATATCGATGTGCTCTGGTCGGATTGCGAGGCTCTCGCGACTCGGAATCGAGCGGATGGCATGCCTTGGTTCGCCATCCGCCTGCGAAGCGATTCGGTGCCGAATTACGGGGGCGAACTGTCGCTCCACGCAATGGGCCGCGCGTTTGTTTCCACTGCCGGCGAGGGCTTCCTCGCCGACGTCTACTACCCGGCGGTCAAAACGCTGTCCGAAAGCAGTCAGGCCAGCCCAGGCTCGTTGCTGGGTTACACGATCGCCCATGAACTTGGTCACCTTCTATTAGGACCGGGCCACAGGCCGGGCGGCGTCATGTGCGCGCGGTGGAACGCAAAAGAGGCCGACGCGATCGCCAAGCGGTGGCTAACGTTCGACCGGAGAGACCGCGTCAGAATGCGATCCAGACTACAGATAAAGTGACACAGGTGATGCGCACCTGTTAGATATACTGAACCGTATTGCACTCTAAGGAGATCTGACCATATGGGTACAGGAGCAGCCGCGCCGGCGCCTTCCGGTCGTCCCCAGCCATACATGCGCCTGGCTGAGTTACTGATGGGATCGCGTATCGCCCTCGCGTTACACGTGGCCGCGCAGCGGGGGATCGCCGACCTGCTCGGAGATGGCGCGAAATCGGCTGCCGACCTGGCGCCGCAAGCGGGAATTCCCGAAGAATCCCTGGGGCGGTTGTTGCGCGCGCTCTCCTATGTCGGCGTGTTCCGGGAGAACGTCGACGGCCGATTCACGAACACGGACGTTTCCGCCTACCTCCGCGCTGACAGCAACCCATCGTTGCGGGAAATGAGCCTCATCCTGAACGACGACGCCGTCCTTGGCGGATGGCACCAGTTGGAGGAGGTACTCGCAACCGGCAACCCCAAGTTCGCAGCGGTCAACGGACAGACATTCTTCGAGTATGTTGCGTCCGATCCAAAACGCAGCGAGACCATGGCTCGATTCATGAAGGGAATCTATGGGCCTGAGGGTCCACGGATCGCCACGGGTTTTCCGTTCGGCCGTTTCGAGCGAATCATGGATGTCGGCGGCGGGCAGGGTCACATCCTGGCAGACATTCTGCGGGCCCATCCCGGTATCAAGGGCGCGGTGTTTGAACTGCCGCGGACGGCCCAGGTAGCGCAAAGTTTTCTGGCACAGCACGGGCTGGCAGATCGGTGCGAAGTTTTCGCTGGAGACTTCCTGGAGGCAGTGACACCCGGCTACGATGCGTACTTCATCAAGAGTACGCTGCACGACTGGGACGACGAAAAGTCCGCGCAAATCCTGCGCAATATCCGGAATGCGATGCCTGCGCACGGGCGCGTGCTGGTGACCGAGATCGTGCTCGAGCCCGGCAAACCAATTGGCCATCCGCATCGCTTCATCGATCTGGAGATGATGGTGAATTTTGGCGGAAAGGAGCGCACCGCTAAAGAGTTCGAGAACTTGTTGCGCCACGCGAGCCTCGGCTTGGAACAGGTGCATCCGATCGAAGGAAGTTTCTTCTCGGTTGTGGAAGCCTCCAAGGCCTGAGCCTTGTGGCGCGGACTCTCAGTCTGCCGCGCCGGCACTCATGCCGGCGAACGCCCGCGCCACTGGCCTTCGGGCAGCGGTAGTGTAGTCTAATGTAAAGCATGCGAGGTCATATCTGGATTGGAATCGGGCTCGTGGGAGCTTGCTTGTGCGCTCACGCCCAGTGGACGAACCAACCGACCCCCGGGGCTCCGCGCACGCCCGATGGCAAAGTCAATATGACCGGGCCGGTTCCGCGTGTGAACGGCAAGCCCGACTTTTCGGGAATCTGGCAAGTCGAGGCGGAGCCCCGGGGGCCGGGACTGTTTGGATTGGGCGAATCCCCAAATTCGAAATATTTCAGGGACATCCTTTCCGATTTCAAGCCCGGCGAGGAACCGCTTACGCCGGCCGCCGCGGAACTTCTCCGCCAGCACAGCCAGGCGGGCATCGTCGGTCCCAACCTGAAGTGTTTGCCGGACGGGGTACCCCACGCCGATCTGCTGCCCGAACCATTTAAGATCATTCAGACACCCGGCGAAATGCTGATGCTGTACGAAGTGGAAACCATCTTCCGCCAGATTTTCACCGACGGGCGCAAGCATCCCGCGGACCCGTCGCCCACCTGGTTGGGATATTCGGTCGGCAAATGGGAGGGAGACACGCTGGTGGTCGACACCATGGGATTCAACGATCTCAGCTGGCTGGACGCGCGCGGACACGGGCACAGCGAGGACATGCGCGTCGAGGAGCGCTTCCACCGGCGCGATTTCGGCCATCTGGAAGTCGCCGTGACGATTACCGATCCGAAAACCTTCACCCGGCCGATCTCGATCAACTTCGTCGAGCAGCTTCTTCCGGACACCGATGTGTTCGAGCACATCTGTTACGAAAACGAAAAGGACGCCGCGCACCTACCGGGCAACGCGGGCAAATAATCGCCCCACGTCAAGAGGCCCGCATTACTTCCCCACCAGGTGGCGGACATCTCTTTCGTTTTCCAGGCAAACGAATTCCAGCATGTCTTTCACCAACCGATCCTGCGCCGTGCGAAGCTGCGTTTCACTCGGCCTTTGGCCTGCGGAGAATGGGCCGCTATCCAGGCGCTTCCCAACTCGCGCAACGCTCGGCCGATCTGCGTCGGCTCCATTTCCACCGGGCCGATTTCTTCCCCGGGCGTATCGCGTCGCCGTTTGACTGCCGTCTGAGGCCGTCCGTTGCGCTCCAAGTACTGCCCCAACACCTGCATGTTCTCCGCCGTCGAGTCGCTACCCACAAAGCGCGCTACCAGTTCGCTGGTGGCGTCGTCGATCATGTGAATCAGATACAGCCGCTCCCCACGTCCTTCCAGCCAGTCGTGATTGAAGGTGTCCCATTGCACCAACTCGCCGAAGCTGCTCCGCCTCGGCCGCCAGTCGTGCACCGCAGCCACTTTCTGGCGCCGGGCTCGCCACAAGCCCGCCGCAATCATCAACTGCGCAGGGCCTCGCGTCCTATGCTCAGCTTGTGGTGCTTGGCCAGATACTCGGCCGCCAGCGTCGGTCCCAATCCACGATACACCTCCTGCGACAGAATCCGGACCGCCCGCTCGCACTCCTTGGCGTCCCGCTTCCGATTCGATGTTCGCCCCCGGAGCCCATGCACCATGGCCTTGTCGCCGCCTTCTTTGTATCGCTCGAGCAGCCGCCGAACATGCCGCACACTTACCCCCTAATTCGCTTGCCGCCTGTTCCTGTCTGATCTGTTTGGCCTTTAGTTTCCTGAGTACTACCAGCCGGTCTCGATCCCTCGGGGACATGATGAGAACCACTTGTTCGTTCACCTCCCCACCGGTCCCTTTGTGAAGAGGGCATTTCTATTTGAGACAAAGAGGACATTTTCATTTTGGCTGCGACACTTCCCGGCAACCTAGCGACACACTGCGGGCAACCTGCTTGACACTTATCAATGATTTTGATACGTTTGCCGCACTCGCCTCAAACTAGTGGGAGACTATGCATGGCAAAGTGGGCTATTCGTCTATGCGCCAATGGTGCGGTGGTCGTGGCGTGCTTATCGCTATTTCCGGTTACTGCTTTAGGTCAGGAGGAAGGAGCGCCGGCGGCTGCCGTTCCTAAAGGACCCGCGCCCCATTTGGCAGATGGAAAACCGGATTTCTCCGGGCTCTGGAGTACCGATCGCAATTTTATATATGACCTCGCCGATGCTCTCAAGCCCGGTGAGAGTCTTCCTCTGCAGCCTTGGGCGCTGAAGCTCACCAGGGAGCGTATGTCGAAGGACGATCCCGAGGCCAATTGCCTGCCCACCGGTGTGCCGCGCTTAGCGCCATACCCTTGGAGAATCGTCCAGAATTCCGGAATTACCTTTTTCCTTTTCGAGGGCAACATCCATAGCTACCGGCAGGTATTCATGGACGGGCGCAGTCATTCGACAGATCCGAATCCTACCTGGTATGGAGAGTCGATTGGCAAATGGGAAGGGGACACCCTGGTCATCGACACCATTGGCTTCAATGAGCGATTCTGGTTCGACTTCGCTGGCCACCCCCACACCGCCCGACTGCATACCGTCGAGCGCTATCGGCGCCCCGATTTAGGGCACTTGCAATGGGAGACTACGGTCGAAGACCCCGGGGCGTACACCAAGCCATTCACGCTGTACGGCCACGCCACGCTTCAAGCCAATGCGGACCTGATGGAGTACATCTGCCAAGAGAATAATCGCGATGTGGAGCATATTCTCGGCAAGGATCCGCGCAACAGAGAATCGAAGTAACTCGTAACGGACGAACATGCAGAAAGGGAGAAAGCTATGCGTTTGACAGCGGTTTTATTGCTTTTGGCCGGCACCGCATTTGCCCAGGGCGACCGCGGCACTATCACCGGCACTCTGTCCGATCCCGCAGGCGCCGTAGTCGCGAACGCCGCGCTGGAAGCCAAGCACATAGAAACGGGGGCCATTTACCCGGCGGCTACCACCGCTACTGGGAATTACACGATTGCCCAACTGCCCGCCGGCACCTATGAGGTTTCGGTATCGGTTCCGGGATTCAAGAAATTCGTTCGCTCGGGACTCACGGTACAAGTGGCGGCAACCTTACGCATCGATATCGAACTCGAGGTAGGATCTGCTTCCGAATCCGTCACCGTTCAGGCCGATGCCCCGCTGCTCAAAACCGAGAGCGGCGAGTTGAGCCACAACGTCACTACGGAGACAGTGGATAACCTCCCCATCCTCGGGATCGGTTCTTCGATGGCGGGCAGCTCCGCCATCCGAAATCCGCAAGCCGTCGCCTACCTGCTGCCGGGCGCCTACGTAGCGCCTAATGCGCAGATGCGCGTGAACGGCTCTCCGGGCAATACCGCTTCCTATCGCCTGGAAGGGCAGGATGCCAGCAACGGGCAGGTGCCGGCCACGCAGGCCCAGGTACAGCCGAGCGTGGACGCCATCCAGGAGGTCACGATTCAAACCAGCAACTTCGCGGCTGAGTATGGGTTGGTCGGCGGCGGTTTTTTTAACTACACCATGAAATCCGGTACGAACCAACTCCATGGCAGTGCGTACGATTACTTCGTCAACGAAGTGTTAAATTCCAACACGCCGTGGGTCAATGCCAAGCCGACGGCGCGCCGAAACGATTATGGATTTACAGTGGGCGGACCGGTGCTCATCCCTAAGGTGTATAACGGGCGGGACAAAACATTCTTCTTCTTCAACTGGGAGCAGTTCCGCGAAACCGAAATCATCAACAACATTCTGGATACAGTTCCGACCGCGCGTTACCGGATCGGTGATTTCTCTCAAGCGCTGACCGGCAAAATATTAGGAAATGACCCCATGGGGCGGCCGATTCCCGAGGGTGGCGTGTACGATCCCACCACTACCCGTCTATACAACGGCCAGATGATTCGGGACATGTTCCCCAATAACCAAATCCCTCTGGGCGAAATCGACCCGGTGGCGCAGAGGATCCAAGCCCTGATTCCCAACCCAAACCGGGGCACAGGCGTAATCAATAATGCGATTTTCCCGTTTCCGAGCACGCGCATCACATCGATACCTGCATTCAAGATCGACCACTCCGTAGGCTCGAGAATGAAGTTTTCCTATTATTGGTCCGAGACCAAGACCGCCAGCCAATACTCGCCGACCTTAGGCGGCGCCGACGGCCTGCCCGAACCCATCTCGGGTGAGATCGGCACATTCATCACGGGACGCGTGCAGCGCGGCAACTTCGACTATACCGTGACGCCGACATTGCTGTTCCATTTCGGTGTCGGTTATCAGACTAATCACTTCACCGACGATGCGGTGGTGACCAATTTCAATCCCGCCCAGACGCTAGGGCTGAACGGAATTCCGGTCAATCGCCTGTTCCCATTTTTGACAGGTTTGTGCCCCCCGGGCACCAGCAACGGGACTGTCACCAGTACCTGCGGCGGCCAAGGCGGTATGAAGACGATGGGGCCGACCACCAATCGCCATCCTTTGCAATACGAGAAGCCCACCGCTAACATCAGCGTGACGTGGGTCCGCGGCAACCATACCTATAAGGCAGGCGGCGAACTGCGCATTGAAAGCAACTCGTCCACATTGTTTGCGTCCACCGACGGTCAGTTCACCTTCAGCCCCAACGAGACCGGGCTTCCTTATCTGCGATCCTCGACTCTCGCGGGCGGAACCGTCGGTTTCGCGTATGCCAGCTTCTTCCTGGGCCTGGTAGACGCCGTCAAGATCGCCCCGATTGACAACATGAAAATGGGCAAACACGCCGTCGGGATGTTCGTGCAGGATACCTGGAAAGTGACCCGCAAACTGACGCTCGACTACGGGATCCGCTATGACTACCAGACGTATTTGAAGGAAGGGCAAGGGCGTTTTGCGCAGTTCGCGCCGACGATTCCCAATCCCTCCGCCGGTGGCCAGCTAGGGGCGGTGGAGTTTGAAGGCTACGGTCCCGGCCGATGCAACTGCAGCTTTGCCCACAACTATCCGTATGCCATCGGCCCTCGCCTGGGAGTCGCATATCAGATCAACCCCAAGACTGTTCTTCGCGGCGGCTGGGGCATCGTCTACGCAGGAACCGGCGACTCCAACGGCTCAACCGCCGGCGGCCTCTCCATTCCCAATGCTGTTCTCGCGCCTGCTTTCGGGCAGCCGGCCATGACCTTGGCGGGCGGCGTACCCTTCGCTCCCCTACCCTTTCCTAACTATGACGTGGGACAGTTTCCGCAACCAGGCTATGCCACTACGCAAGCCCCTAACACCTGGTACGACCAGAACGCCGGACGCCCGGCTCGGCAGATGCAGTGGAGCATTGGCCTGCAACGGGAGCTAGCCCGCGATCTGGCCGTCGAAGCCAACTATGTTGGCAACCGCGGCGTATGGTGGAACGCGCCCGGCCTGGTGGACGTGAACGCCCTGTCGCCGCAAGCAATCAACGCTGCGGGGCTGAGCCTCAACAATCCCGCCGACGTCCAGTTGCTTGCTTCCCCGCTGAACTCCGCGCTGGCGATTTCGCGCGGATTCAACAAGCCGCCGTTCGCAGGATTCCCTTTGGCGGCCTCTGTGGCGCAATCGCTCCGGCCGTTCCCGCAGTTTAGCAGCATCACCGCTCTGTGGGCGCCGGATGGCAATACCTGGTACGATTCCCTACAAGCTAAAGCAACAAAGAGATTCTCACGTGGCCTCCAATTCAGCAGCGTGTTCACGTGGTCGAAGACACTCTCCACCGCGGCGCCAAGTAATGTAACCATTCCGGGTACGGGCACTCAGGCAGTCAGCGATGTATTCAACCGGTCGCTCAATAAATTCTTTTCGCCTTTCGACCAGCCGTTCCTTTTTACGATTGCCGCAAGCTACACGGTACCCACGCTGCACACCAACAAGCTATTGTCATGGGTGGCGCGCGACTGGCAGATCAATACGTTGCTCGGTTACGGAAGCGGCCTGCCGATCCTGGCGCCGGTAGCGCAAAACAACCTGAACAACGTGCTGCTCCGCAACGGGCTCAGCGCCGCCGGCACCGCCAACGCGTTTACGCCGCAGATCGGTTATGCCAACCGCGTTCCGGGAAAGCCACTGTTTTTGCACGACATGAACTGCCACTGCTTCGATCCTAACAAGGTTTTCGTGCTGAACCCGGACGCGTGGAGCCAGCCGCTCGCAGGACAGTGGGGCACGGGAGCAGCCTATTACAGCGACTATCGATTCGAGCGCCGTCCCAATGAGAACCTGGGACTGGGCCGCCTCTTCCGTGTCAAAGAACGCTACGAGTTGAATCTGCGGATCGAGTTCAACAATGTGTTCAACCGGGCGCAAATGCCTAATCCCACGTCCACCAATGCTGCCGCGACGCAGGTGTCGAAAGGTGGCGTGCCGACCGCTGGCTTTGGATTCATCGCGACCGCAAATACCGGCATCGTGACCAATACCCAGACCGTAAGCTCCCGCCAAGGGACAGTGGTTGCGCGGTTCCGATTCTAGTGGGAGAAGAGAACTCAGTTCGTGGCTCCGAGCCCTGTGGAGCGATCCATGACCAAAATTAAACCTTCAGCTCTGCTGTTGTCTTGCGCTGTTTCGCTGGCGTCCTGCCTGTTGCTGGCGCAGGTTCAAAGGCCCGGGGAGTATCCGCGGGGCGAGAAGCCTTCTCCGATGATGAATTTTTTCGTGACGAGCGAACCTATCGGCGACGGAGGCAATCTCGGCGGACTGGCCGGCGCTGACACACATTGCCAAGTGCTCGCAACGGCCGTAGGCGCCGGAAATCGCACCTGGCACGCTTACTTGAGCACGCAGGCGCGGCCCGGCCAGCCGGCAGTGAACGCGCGCGACCGCATCGGCAAAGGTCCCTGGTACAACTTCATAGGCGAAATGATCGCCCAGGATCTCGCGCACCTGCACGGCGATACGATGGAACTGGCGCATCAGGGAAATAATCTGAATAAGCTCACCGGGTTGACGGAAAAAGGCCAGATCGTGCCGGGTTTGTATGACTATTCCGATCCACGCGACAACGACTGGAATTACGCCAAAACCACCCGGTTTTCGACTCGCCACGAAATGCTCACCGGTACTCAGACCGATGGCACCGCGTTCACTGATGGTGTCGATCACACCTGCGATAACTGGAACAGCAACAAGAGCCCGGCCCCAGGAACGTCGAACGGAAACCTGAATGCTGCCGATGGCAGGCCCAACGCCCAGATCGGTTTTCCCGACCGCAATGGCGGCGGCAGCGGTTCCTGGAACTCCGCTCACGGAACCCGCGGCTGTGCCCAGACGGATTTACCGAAAACCCACGGCATCGGCCTGTATTACTGTTTCGCGATTAACTAGAATGGCGGAAAAGCATTTGACCAGGCCACATGCTCACGTTGTCGTGTTGTGTACTTTGATGCTGGCCTCTTGCCTGATGCTGGCTCAACAGAACGCGCCGAATACCCAGGGCGTCACGCCGCCCCCCGGTAGCCCGACGCCGACTCCAGCTCGAATGACCTTTTTCGTCACCAGCGTCGGTCTCGGTAAAGGCGGAGACCTTGGCGGACTTGCGGGCGCCGACGCGCACTGCCAGGCGCTTGCGGCGGCTGTCGGCGCGGGCGGTCACACCTGGCACGCCTATCTCAGCACTCAGGCTCGTCCCGGACAGCCCGCCGGCAACGCGCGTGACCGTATCGGCACTGGGCCTTGGTTCAACTGGTCGTTCGCGCAACTGGGGGCGCCGCAAAACGCCATCATTTCGGCAGACCTTGCCGAACTTCACGGAGACACGCTCGTCCAGGCGCAGCGCGGCAGCAACCTATTCAAACAGTCCACTCGCAACGAGCATGGACAGGTCATTCACGGCATCGGCGATACGCCACCGATTCAGCACGAAATTCTCACGGGATCGAAGTGGGACGGCCGCGCTTACACGGATAACGCCGACCATACTTGCAACAACTGGACCAGCAGCTCAACAGGTTCCGCGCAGGTCGGCCATTCTGATCGAATCGGCAATGGCTCATCCTGGAATTCCTCGAACGCCACAAAAGGATGCAGCCAGGCAGCGCTGGAAAGCAGCGGCGGCGCGGGCCTTTTCTACTGTTTCGCAATTAACTGACATTCATCTGCTGGCCCACGCGCTTTGCGGCCGGAGTGTTTCGGCTCCTTGTAGCTCATTGCGGCTTCTCAGCCTAGCTTTGGATTTCACAGCCCGTCTGATAGGCTACAGCGTATCCCAGGATCAAACCGCGGCCGGCGCTGTTCAAATGGCGGCACTTCGAACCCGAGGTGATTGTTTGCGCCGTCCGTTGGTACCTGCGGTTCTCGCTTTCGTTTCGGGACGTTGAGGAATAACGATGCCGGCGCGAACTGATACCGACCGACGGCTTCTGGAGGGTTGACCAAACATACATGCGAAGGCGCCGGCCAAGCAGTTTTTCGACGGCAACCCGTCTTATCCGAAGGTGATCGCGGAACTGAAGCAGGAGCGGAAACTGGGGCGGCGATGCCACTGTCGAACCTGCCCGTATTTAAACAATATTGTGGAGCAGGACCATCGAGGAATCAAGCGGCGGGTGAATGCCAGCCAGGGGTTTCGATCGTTCGATGGTGCGTGGCGTAAGATTCAAGGTTACGAGGTTCTGCACATGATTCGGAAAGGCCAAGTGAGGTGGTTGCCGAAAGGGGATGTCCTTGGGCAGATCCGGTAGTTCAGCCACTGTGCCCCAAGAGGCGCGGCCGCGGTGAGAGCCGCCAATGCAAACCGGCGACGTGCATTTATTTGGCCACAAAGTGAGAGAAGTCCCTCTCATTTTCCAGACAAATGTAATCCAGCAGTTCGGTGTCAGCCTTAAACGGCTGGTTGAGCTTGATGGTCCAGGGCTTTGTGTAGGCCTTAGGATCGTCGACGGTAATTTCGACTTCCAACTTCCCGAAATTCGGGCGGCGGAATCGCTCCGTCACTTTGGCAGCGCTGGTGAGCGGGCTCCCCGACGCGTCGAGCCACATGTCGTCGCGGAAACCGGTGGTCTCCACAACCAGCGTATCGCCCTGCCACTTCCCCGATGAGTAGCCGTTCCACGAAGGATTCGGGTCCGCGGGCAACGGCCGGCCATCGGTGAAGATCTGCCGGAACGTCGCATTGCGCTCCGTGAGAATGATCAACAGTCCCGGCGCCTGGATGATCTTCTTGAATAAACCATCGGTGAGGATTCGCAGCGCGCCCCTGGGCAAACACTGGGATTGGGGATCGTCCTTACTGTTTTCCGACTGCCGCTTCTTCACCAGCTCCGCGGCCCACGGTTGATACGGCAGGCCACCCTTGAGACTCCACCCGATGTTGATGAACTCCTGCCCGACTTTCTGATCGGGGCAGCCGTCGGGCGGGCAGGGCCGGTTGTCTTCCCATCCCCACATGCCGGAGAGGTCCGGTTTACCGTCGGATGTTCGTGGTGTTGGTGCGTTGAGATTCGGCCTGCCGTCGGCCATTCGCGGGATGCCGGCATTCGGATAGTTCAACCATTGAGCGGCGGCCGGTTGCCATGCCGCCATCGTGAGGACCGCGACGGGCGCCGCGGCTCGGAAACCCTTACCGAGCCGCGGCCAAAAGGAGCGGTTTCTAATGTGTAGTTCCACCGGACGGCTTGCCGAACACAGACGCTTCAATCGGCACGTTGGTCTTCACTTCGCTCAACTGAAACGCGTCCTTCCCGTCCAGCCACGAGAACGTATACGAGAACGGGAACTTGATGCCGCCGACGTCGCGATAATCCGCATAGTCGACTTGAGTCGAAACGCGGCCGATCGGCGACCTGGCATACCGCACCACCCGCGTCAGCAATCCCGACTGCTTATCGAAGTACAACGTGGCCATAAGACCGTTGGCTCCGGTCCCCTGCACCACATTGACTTCCTTGCCGTCGATGTTGTCCGCAAATCCGGCGCGCCAATTGTTGAGAGTGGTCTTGATCTGCCCCGGAAAAGAGAGCATGGCGTCTAGCCGGAGCCCATTCAGCTCACTGCCCGTCACCTGGTATTCACCCAACACCGAGCGCGGTACATTCACCCAGCCGATTTTGCCGTCGAACACGCGCGACTGAGTTCCGCGGTCCTTGGCATCCTTGAAGGAGATGACCACGGCGCGTTGGTCGGGCGCTTTCGCGAAAATCTGGAACTGCCCGCCGCCCCGCACGCGCTGATACCCACCCTGCGTCCCCGTGGCGACAAAACTCTTGAGCGAGGCCAACTTATCCGCTCCGCCTACCGCTTGGATGTATTTATCCAAAGTCTGTGTGGCGGATGGTACTCCCTGCCCTGCCGCGATCACGTCATCCTTCTCTTCGTTGGGAGGGCCGTACAAAGCATCCAGAGCGATCGTGGTCGCGGGATTCGAGCGGCCGTGATGACAGGTCCAGCAGGTCACCATTTGCACTCCCTTAAAGTTGTCGCGATTGATGACGGCCACCATCTCCGTCATCTTGCGCGCCATAACTTTCCTTTCCGTGTCGGACTCCCAAACCACTTTGTCCGTGCCGGCGCCGGTATGACAATCGGAGCAATCGAAGGCCAGCGCAGCCGCCATGACCCCCATAGCCCCCATGAAATCGGCGACGGTAATCCCTTTGAGCGTACTGGTGGTGACGTTCTTGAAGACTTCTCCCGCCATCTTCTCTTTCGCCGGCGGTGGTGCTTGTGCCGCAGCCTGCCTGGTGAACGTGACCCCCATCATCCAGACAACCGCCCCGGCTACGATCGCCAGGACAAGTTGCCTCGACCAAACCTTCATATTCGTGTTTCCTCCCTAAAAGTATGTGAACGGACTAGTGTACTAAACCCCCAAAGCCGGCGACAAGGATCGCCACGTTACGTAACGCCGGCGGTCCTTGCCGCCGGTGGACCTTTATCGCCGTGGCAGCGCAAACACCACATACGAGTTCTGAAAGCCTCGATCCGCGGGTTTCGCCGTTCCCGGCAGCGTAACCGCCGGCCCGTTTCCCTGGGCCGCGCAAACCGCGATGTACTCCCGCCCATCGATCTCATAGACCGCCGGAACGCCCTCGGCCGCGGCCGGCAGAGTCGTCTCCCAAAGCACCTTGCCGGTGTCTACATCCCACGCCCGAAACTTCTTGTCGTTGGTCGCGGTGAAAATCAGACCGCCCGCCGTGACCACCGGCCCGCCCCTCTGCGAAATGACGCCCGTATCCGCGTGCCCCTGCTCCGCCAGTGCGGCAACACTTCCGTACGGCACCTGCCATTTGATGGTTCCGGCGTTCAGATCGTAAGCCGTCATCTGGAACCAAGGCGGCGACAGAGCGGGAAGGCGCGTGCTCTGCGATGTGTAATTGATGTTAGGACCCGCATAGTGAGTGAAGGCCCCGTCCTCGGGAGCGCGGCTCCTGGCGGGCGCCGTGACGGGCGCGTTCCCCCGGCCCCGCCCTCCTTCGGCACTCCGCGTACCCGGCGCTCCAACCGCGCGCGGATCGTCCGGAGGCACCAGAATCAGCAGCGTGGGCGCATCTCTGGAAACGATGTAAAGAGTGCCCTTGGTCGGATCCACCGCCGCGGTCCCCCAGCTTGCTCCACCGCCGCTGCCAGGAATCTGCACGGTCCCGCGAAAGCTCGGGGGCGTGAACAGCCCTTCGTTGCGCGCATTCGCCGTCCGCTCCCGCCACAATGCTTGTTCCTCGGCCGGGATGTACGGATTGACGTCATTGACACTCAGCGACTGCCGCGCAAAGGGAGGCGGCTTCGTCGGGAATGGCTGCGTGGGCCACGACTCCTCGCCCGGCACATCGGACTTCGGCACCGGCCGTTCTTCCACCGGCCAGATGGGCTGGCCCGTGAGCCGATCCAGCACGAAAAGAAATCCCTGTTTCGTAGGCTGGATCACCACGTCCACGTCGCGGCCGTCGTGCTTCACGGTCAGGAGCTTCGGACCGGCGGGCAGATCGTAGTCCCACAAATCGTGATGAACGGTTTGAAAGTGCCAGAGCCGCTTCCCGGTCCGCGCATCCAACGCGATGGTCGAATTCGCGAAAAGGTTTTGCCCCTTGCGGTCGGCGCCATAATAATCCCACTTACCGGTTCCCGTCGGAACAAACGCAATGCCGCGCTTTTCGTCGATGCTCAGTTCGTTCCAGTTGATGCCGCCGCCGGAGCGCTGCCAGAAATCCTTAGGCCAGGTGTCATAGCCAAATTCGCCGGGGCGCGGCACGGTATGGAACTGCCACAGCAGTTTTCCGGTCCGCACATTGTAAGCGTGGATGTCGCCCGGCACGTACGCATAATCGCTGCCGGAGCGCATCAAGGGCACAATCATGATGTCCTCGAAAATGCGGCCGGGGTTGTTGGTCTGAATCGGCGGAATGCCGCTCCAATCGAAATCGAGCCCCGCTCGCAGATCGGTGCGGCCGTTATCGCCGAACGACGTGATCGTCTGGCCGTTGCGCGCATCGACCGCCGTCAAGTAGCCGTCGTTGATGGTGAAGAGCCGCCGGTCGGAGCGATCTTTGCTCTCCCAATAGTTGATCCCGCGCTGCACCACCTGGCCCTGGAAAGGGTGGACCCAAAGCTCCTTCCCGCTGATGGCATCCAGCGCGACCAGGGCATTACTCTTGGCCTGAACGTACATGACGCCATCGACCACGATGGGATTAAACAGATATTGGCCCTCACCGGTGGCATAGGACCAGACGACCTCTAGTTGTTTGACGTTTGACTTGTTGATCTGTTTGAGCGACGAGTATTGCGAGGAATCCGCACCCCCCAGATGTTCGCGCCACGTGCTGAAAGGCCGCTCGTCTGCGCCGGATAGCGCAGCAACGGTGACGGCCGCGCACAGTGGTCCAACGAAAACTTTGCGGCATGTAGGCATATGATTTGACTGGTACCACAGGCCTCCCGGCCTGTGTCAGGTTTTTTAGGCCTGTTAGAGAGTTTACTCTTCCTGCGAGAAACCCGACACAGGGCCAGGAGGCCTGTGGTACATCAGAGTCTGGCCATGCACCGGCCGGGGCGACGGCGAAAAAAAACTTCCGGAGGTGTCGATCCCGGCGGGCCGCGTTCGACGAGTAAGTAGAGCCGGGATTCACTCCGGCTTTAAATAAAGTGAGGAGAGGAAAACGAACATGAAATTCTTGTGCATTTACAAACCGAGTAAAACAGAGGGCACGCGCCCAACCGAGGAGGAGATGGAGAGGATGGGGAAGCTGGTCGAGGAGTGGTTCAAGTCCGGCAGACTGCTGGCAACCGAGGGGTGTCTGCCCAGCGCGTTGGGCGCACGCGTGCGGCGCTCCGGAGGCAAGTTCACCGTGACCGACGGCCCTTTCACCGAGGCGAAGGAGATCATTGGCGGCTTTGCCATAATCCAGGCGGCCTCCAAGCAGGAAGCGATCCAGTATACGAAGGAATTCCTCGACGTCGCCGGTGATGGCGAGACCGAGATTCGCCAGGTGTGGGCGGAAGACGCCAGCGCGGGCAAGGGGTAACCGCACCAGCCCACTCAGAGGAGACACAACCATGCGATTCATGATGCTGATGATTCCGAAAGGGTATGAAAAGGCCGGGCCGGAGGTCATGCCGGACCCTACGCACGTGGCCGCCATGATGAAGTACAACGAATCCCTTCAAAAGGCCGGCGTGCTCCTGGCGCTCGATGGCCTGCATCCGCCTGTGACCGGGGCGCGCGTCTCGTTCTCGGGAGGGAAGCCGACGGTAACCGACGGGCCGTTCAGCGAGGCCAAGGAGGTAGTCGGCGGCTATTGGATGATTCAGGTGAAGTCTAGGGAAGAAGCGATTGAGTGGGCCTCGCGGTGCCCCGCATCGGACAACGAAGTGATCGAGGTCCGGCAGGTCTTCGAGATGTCGGAGTTCCCGCCGGAGGTTCAAGAGGCCGCGGGCGTTCGGAAGTAACGGTAGGGCGGACCCCTGGTCCGCAGGCGGCCCCCCGGCCGGCTTGTCGCTGGAAGCGGGTCCGCGGGACCCGCGCGGACCAGGGGGGCCGCCCTACAATTTGCAGTGGCGGATCGAAAGATGGTGTGATTGGCAGCAGTGCCTGTCACTGATGTCCATCGCACTATCGACGCGGTCTGGAGGATCGAGTCAGCCAGGCTCATAGCCGGCCTCGCGCGCATCGTGCGCGACGTCGGCGTGGCGGAGGAACTGGCTCAGGACGCTCTCGTGGCCGCGCTCGAGCAGTGGCCGGAATCGGGCGTGCCCCAGAACCCGGGCGCATGGCTCATGGCTACCGCCAAGCACCGCGCCATCGATCGATTGCGCCGCAACAAGCTTTTAGAGGCTAAGCACGAGCAGCTCGCTTACGAGCTTGAGGCTCAGCAGACGATGCCGGACTTCGACAGCGCAATCGACGATGACATCGGTGACGACCTCCTGCGCCTGGTGTTCACGGCCTGTCATCCCATTCTCCCTTCCGAAGCGCGCGTGGCCCTCACATTGCGGGTGCTCGGAGGCCTGACCACCGAAGAGATCGCGCGCGCGTTCCTTGTCCCGGAGCCGACGGTCGCCCAGCGCATCGTGCGCGCCAAGCGGACCCTTGCCGAAAAGCGCGTCCCGTTCGAAGTGCCTCGCGGAAATGAGCTGGCCGCCCGTCTCGAGTCCGTGCTCGAGGTCATCTATTTGGTCTTCAATGAAGGCTACACAGCGACCGCTGGCGACGACTGGATGCGGCCGGCCCTTTACGAGGATGCGCTGCGTCTTGGCCGCATGCTGGCCGAGCTCGCGCCACGAGAACCTGAAGTCCACGGCCTTGTTGCGCTGATGGAGATCCAGGCGTCACGCTCACGGGCGCGTGTGGGCCCCTCAGGAGAACCCATTCTGCTGTTAGATCAAAACCGTGCGGCGTGGGATCAACTCCTCATCCACCGAGGTCTGGCTGCGCTGGCGCGCGCCGAATCATTCGGCGGCACACGCGGCCCGTACACACTCCAGGCCGCCATCGCCGCCTGTCACGCGCGGGCGCGCACTGCTGCGGAAACGGACTGGGCCCGCATCGCGGCGCTCTACTCCGAGCTCGCGCAACTCACGCCGTCGCCCATTGTGGAGCTGAACCGCGCGGTGGCCGTGGCGATGGCCTTCGGTCCACAAGCCGCCCTCGAGATCGTGGATCAGCTGGCACGGGAGCCGTCACTCAAGGGCTATCACCTGTTGCCGGCGGTGCGCGGCGACCTGCTGACCAAGCTCGGCCGCTTCGATGAGGCCCGCCCGGAATTCGAGCGTGCGGCATCGCTCACACGCAATGCCCGCGAGCGCGACATGCTGCTGGAGCGCGCCCGAACGTGCGGCGGATAGCCGCGCTACTGCTTTTCGTAGACCAAAACGTTTATCGAGATTTGCTGGCCCTCGGGATTGAAGGCCCGGTTGGCATCCGTCATCGTTTTGCCATCTTGTGATAGCGCGACGGTTCCCCTGCCAGTCAGCTTTCCGTTGTTGCGGTCGGTCCATTCCATCGTGTAGGCATCCACCACCTTGAAGGCCACGGTTTCGGCAGGCTGTTTGCCGGTGGAAAGAGCACTTGCTAACCGCTTCCCCGCATACGTAGGATATTCTTTGCCGTCATACTTCACAGCCGCAACCACACTGAGCTGTGCGTGTTTTTGAACGGCGTCCACGGTAATTACGGTATGCAACATGACCCCATCCCCACAATCCTCATACTGTCGATAGAGGCTCGGTAGCTGTGACGGCGGTGCCGTGTTCGCCAGCTTTGACTTCTCCCAGTTGACCTTCCACGAGCCAACCAGCAGGTCCTTCTGAAACGCCGGGGTCTGCGCCTGCCCCAATAGCGCGAAACCAACCAGCAGCAGACTGGGAATTTTGACGCGATGATTCATGCCGTCCCTCCGAGGCTTGTGGGGCATGCTTTAGCTTGCCCAAATAAACCCTCGGGCAAGCTAAAGCATGCCGCTACCTACCAGAAATGCGCGGCCACCACCTTAGGTGATGTCGGGGAGCCGCCAATCACCTTCACGTGCAGCACCAGTTGCAGGTTCTTCTTTTGCCAGCCGGCGGGCGCGGTGCGCAGGGCTTCGGCCATCAGGTCGGCATTGGTCACCAGGTCGGCGCCGGCATCCGTGCCGTATTGCGTGATGCCCGCAATCTCCACCAGCATGGCGTGGGTATCGGGGTGAAAGACGCGCGAAACGATGGCATAATCCTCGTCCGTACGGCGATCGGCCGGCAGATTGGGGAGCGTCCACCCGGTGGGTTTACCGTTGTCGGTGATGCCGATGGGGCGGCGTGTGCCATCGATGAAGTACCGCATCTCGCGGCTGATTTCGCGCCAGCGCGTGTACGAGTAACCCACCAGGATGGCCGGGCCGGTGCGCAGATCCTGGAACGAAACGTCGCTGCCGACTTTGAGTCGGAACGGGCGGGCCGTGCGGCTCAGCATCGAGGTCAGGCGCGAGACGGCGATCAAGTCGCCGCCGCCCACAAACTGGTCATTCATCGGAACGAAATCCTCGGGGCGAGGCGTAGGGTTAGCGTCGCGGTCCAAGCCGTACACCGGGACATAGGCGGCGCACACCAGCACGGGCGCATTGCCAGTCAGGACCGGCGCCCAGAACTGAGCGAGAGGCGTGTTTGCCGGCCGGCTCCCCAGCCAGATCACTCCTCCCGCGATGAAGCAAAGGAGGGCGGCGAGTGCCAGCAGGCGCGGTCCCCGGGTCCTGACGCTAGGGCTCGCAGGGACCGGCTGAATGACCGGCGGCACGGGCAAGGGTTCGGCAACCGGTTGACTCACTTCCACCGCCCGAAACTCCGGTATATAGGTCCCCAGGGGCAACTCGATGCGCACCGTGTCGCGAACCCCTTGCTCGGCGTAGTAGAGCCCCAGGCGCTTGCGGACTTCACCGGCTTTTACCCTTACGGTAGCGTCTTCGCCGGGTTCATAATCCGTCGAGCGGCCGAACACCTCGATCCCAATGGTGCGTTCCTTGAGCAGGTCGGCCCGGCCGGTCAGGGTATGTTCCACCACATAGCGCAGGAATTCCTGGCTGCGTTTGCTGGTGCGGAATTCGGCGCTAGCGAGCACGCGAGTCAGCGCGTCGCGAACCACTTCCGACGATAGCTGCGGACGGCCACCCTCCACCATGTGCCCTCATTCTATCGCGGGAACCAATTGAAAACATAGTGCGTTCGATCCGGTAACGAACCCCGCGTAACGCTCCGGCAACGGTTGTGAACTGGACGGGAGACGCGCGGGGGATGGAGGATGATAGTGGGGAAGGAGTGCCCACCGCTCCCTTCGGTCACGGCTCGGTAACGGCGATCGGAAACGCGAAGCCGAACGTCGTGTTACTGAGCCGTGACCGAAGGGAGCGGTCTTAGTCCGCTTGTGCAAATAAATGTGTCACCCAAATTGCGGCCTGCGTTAGATCCCGAGTTCGTCCCGGCGTCGCTGTGGACCAGAGCCTACCGCGCGGCCATCCACTCCTCTGGCGGGGGGGCGAAGTTGGCCGTCGCGCTGGAGCGAAGTGACGGTTCGGTGTCCGTTTACCGTACAGAAGTGCTACGCCACGACGGCGCGAATGTCTCCCTCAACAATCGGTATGTCGAGCGGCTGCTGAAGTTTCTGCTGTGGCAGAAGGGCGGATACCGCATCACCATTGGCGGCGATCCATCGCTGGCCGCCTACCTCCGCAGCGTTTACGCGCCCGATGGCGCACGGGCCTTCGACCATCACTTCCTGGGTGAACGGATTTACGGCCGGCCCATGGTGATCGAGAGCACCACCTTCGACGCAGCCCCGCTGGAAAAGGAGGCGGCAGCGCCACTGGGCCGCCACCTGGATGGATTTCGCATCGGGTTCGATCTGGGCGCGAGCGATCGCAAGTGCGCGGCGGTGGCAGAGGGCCGCGTGGTTTTCAGCGAAGAAGTTTCCTGGAATCCTTCGGCGCAAGCCGATCCCCAATACCACTTCGACGGCATCCACGACTCCCTGCGGCGGGCCGCGGCCAAGCTGCCGCGCGTCGATGCCATCGGCGGCAGCGCTGCCGGTGTCTACGTGGCCAACGAGGTGCGCGTAGGCTCGCTCTACCGCTCGGTGCCGCCGCACCTGTTCGACCAGCGCATCCGGCGGCTCTTCTTTGACCTGCAGGCGGCCTGGGGCGGCGTCCCCTTCGAGGTGGTGAACGATGGCGAGGTGACCGCGCTGGCAGGTTCCATGGCTTTGAATGACAGCGCCGTCCTTGGGATCGCCATGGGCAGCAGCCTGGCGGCCGGCTTCGTAACGCCCGCGGGAACCCTGACCACGTGGCTGAATGAACTGGCCTTCGTTCCCGCGGACTATCGCGACTCCGCGCCCGTGGACGAGTGGTCGGGCGACGCGCGGCGTGGGAGCCCAATACTTTTCGCAGCAGGCCGTAGGGCGGCTGTTAGTCCCGGCCGGAATCGACCTGCCCCAGGACATGCCGCTTCCCACTAAGCTCGAGCGGGTGCAAGCCTTGCTGGCGGGCGGCGACCCTCGCGCCCGCCGGATCTACGAAACCATCGGCGCGTACTTCGGCTACAATATCGCCACCTACGACGACTTTTATCAATTCCGCAACCTGCTGGTGCTGGGGCGCGTGATGACGGGCCAGGGCGGCGACATCATTATTGATGTAGCCCGCAAGGTTCTTCAAGCAGAGTTCCCCGAACTGGCCGAGCGCATCCGCTTTCATATTCCGGACGAGCAGGAGAAACGCCACGGACAGGCCATAGCGGCCGCCAGCCTGCCGTCCGTTTCGGTAAGGGAGCCGACTCATGCGATTTCATAATTCCAGCGCAGACATGTTTATTCCCGATGGCGTGGACCTTCCCGCGGCGCTCGCCCGCACCACGCACCTGGCCATTGCCGCGCACCAGGACGATATCGAAATCATGGCCTACCACGGCATCGCCGAATGCTTCGGCCGGAGCGACCGGTGGTTCACCGGAGTGGTGGCGACCAATGGCGCCGGCAGCCCGCGCAGCGGAATCTACGGTGGCTTCACCGATGCGGAGATGCAAACGGTGCGTCTGCGGGAGCAGCGCAAGGCCGCCTATGTCGGCGAATATGCCTGCCAGGTGCAGCTCGGGTTCAGCAGCGCACAAGTGAAGAACGCGAATGAAACCGCGGTGATGGAAGACCTGGAAGAGATCCTGCGCGTGGCCCGGCCGGAGTTCGTCTACCTGCACAACCTGGCCGACAAACACGATACCCACGTCGCGGTGGCGTTGCGGTCGATTGCGGCGTTGCGCGCGGTGGCGGGCGAGGTACATCCGAAAAAGGTGTACGGCTGCGAGGTGTGGCGCGATCTGGACTGGCTGGTGGATGAGGATAAGCAGGTGTTGGGGGCTTCCGCAGCGATCGAACATCGCCGCGGCGTTGGTGGGCGTTTTCGATTCGCAGGTGAGCGGCGGAAAGCGCTACGACCTGGCGACGGCAGGCCGGCGTCTGGCCCACGCCACCTACTTTGCTTCGCACGGCACCGACGAAGAGGCGGCGGTCAATTTCGCCATGGACCTGACGCCGCTGATCGAGAACCCGGACCTGGACGTGCTCGGCTACGTGACGGGCTTTATCGACCGTTTTCGGTGCGACGTGGAGCGGCGAGTGCGGGCAAGCTAACCATGTCGAAAATGCTCGACGAGACGCGCCAGCAGCCGGAAACGCTGAGCCGAACTTTGGAGCAGGGGCTCCGCGCCACGCGCACTTTGCAGAAGCGATTTCAGGCCGCGCGGCCGCGGCTGATCGTGATCGCGGCGCGGGGCACTTCGGACAACGCCGCGCAATTCGGGCGCTACCTGATCGAGATGACGACCGGGATTCCGGTTTCGCTGGCCGCTCCCTCGATCGTAACCCTCTATCACCGCGGCTTGGATCTGCGCGAGACGCTGGTGGTGGGGATTTCCCAATCGGGTGAATCGACGGACATCAACGCGGTCCTGGAGGACGGGCGCAAGCGCGGCGCCATCGCGGTCGGAATCACCAACGACCCGCGCAGCACCATGGCCAAAATCGCCGACCACATCCTGCTGGTGCGGGCCGGAAAAGAGAAGAGCGTCGCCGCCACCAAGACCTACACCGGGCAATTGCTGGCCCTGTACCTGCTGGCCACGGCGCTGGGCGGCCATGTGCGCGCCGACGATCTGCGGCGCATTCCAGACTGGGTGGCGGCGGTGCTGCGGCGCGAACAGCGGGTGGCCGAGGCCGTGGACCGCTACCGCTTCATGAGCGGGACCGTGACGGTGGGTCGCGGCCTGAACTACGCCACCGCCTTGGAATTCGGGCTCAAGCTGATGGAGACCTGCTATGTGTTGGCGGAGCGCTTTTCCGCGGCCGACCTGATGCACGGGCCCATCGCCATGGTGGAGCATGCCTTTCCCGTGTTTGTGTTCGCGCCGCCCGGAGCCACGTGGCCGTCAATCTCGGGAGTCCTGGATCTGCTGGAGAAGTTGAAGGCCGACACCCTCATCATTACCGATCGCAGTAACAGCCAGGCCCGCGGCCGGGCGCAGGTAATTGAGCTTCCGGCGCAACCGGGAGGGCGCAACCGGATTCCGGACCTCTACACACCGATCCCTTACATCATTCCCGCGCAGTTATTTGCGGCGCACTTGGCGGAGGTCAAGGGTTTCGACCCGGACCGGCCGCGAACATTGAGCAAGATCACCCGAACGATGTAACACTCTTTTAACGGAACAACACCGACGACAAAAAACGATCGTCGGCGCTACCCTGCCCTGTCGCGATATACTACTAAATCCACCCCGCAAGACATAAATAGTTGAATTGGAGATTACGAATGAAACGCATGATACCGATGGTTCTCAGTATATTGGCCGTTTCGGCAGGCGCATTCGCGCAAGACCAAGCCGCCATTGACAAGGCCCTGCTCGCCGCCCCGCCCCAGATGAAAGATGGCGCTACGGTCATCAAGTGGAAGGCCGACTTCACGTACGACACCTTGAAAAAGGGCACCAACCGGCTGGTCTGCTACGACAAGTCGGGGCAACCTGCCGCACAACCGTTTATGGTGGAGTGCACCAGCATTGGCAACCTGGATCGGGCTGCTCAGAACATGAAGTTCGAAGCGATCCCCGACAAGGCTGCGAGCAAAGCCGCATTCGATGCCGCCGAGAAGGACGGGACCCGGGTGAAACCCGAGTTCGGATCAGTGTGGTATCACGTGATGGGCGCCGACGCGGACCACACTCGCAAGCACATGACGATCGCCGTTCCGGGCGCCACCGCACAGTCGCTTGGATTGCCCGACAGCAACAAGCAGGGCGGCGTGTGGATCATGAATGCGGGTACGACGACCGCGCATCTGATGACACCCGGCGAGTAAAAAGACGGAATAGTTCACGACCGCTCCCTTCGGTCACGGCTCAGTTAAGGCGTCGTCGTTTATCGCGTACTGATTTTGCGTTACTGAGCCGTGACCGAAGGGAGCGGTTTTTATGAAGCCTCTGGTCCTTACTCTCCTCTTTGCCGCGCTTGCCGCTGCCCAGACCAAGCGCACCTTCACCGGCACCATCACGGACAGCATGTGCGCCACGGCCGATCATTCCGGCATGCGTATGGGACCGACCGATGCGGAGTGCACCATCGCTTGCGTCAGTGCGCACGGCGCCTTGTACGTTTTATGGGACGGCAAGGAAGCCTACACGCTCAGCGATCAGCAAACGCCGGAAAAGTTCGCTGGAAAAAAAGTGACGGTCACAGGCACGCTGGACGCCAAAACGAAAACGATCCACTCGGATTCAATAACCGCGGCAAAATGAGTTGCTACTTGCCGCGGCCTTTCGGACCTTGCGCGATCATTTGTATACCGATGATCCAGTCCTTATTCTGAGCGTTGTCCCGGGACACGGCATACAGCATTTTCCGATCCGGGCCGCTGAAGGCCACGCTGATGATGCCGCGGGGCGTCGGGATCAGCCCCAGATACTTGCCGTCCGGTCCGATCACCTGCACCCCGGCATTAGTGGTGACGTAAAGGCGTCCGGCGGTGTCGAACGTGCTGCCATCGCCGAACCCGCCGCCCTCCAGTTTGGCGAACTCGTGCTGGTTGGTGAGTGCGCCATCTTTGCCGACGTCAAATGCCGCTACCGCCGGACCGTTGGTGACGTACAAATGTTTCTCATCGGCGCTGAGGACGATGCCGTTGGTGTTCAAATTCTCGCCATAACGAGTGACCTTGCCTTTTGGGTCTGCGTAAAAAACCGTGCCCATGGTGAAATACACACCGCCCTTGCGGTCGGCCGAGATGTCATTGAGAACCACGCCGATGCAATCCATGGGATCGTCGTTGTACCGGTTAGCCAGGGTTTTCCGCTGCGGTGCGAGCTGCTCGATGGATGGATTCAGGCCTCGATTGGCGACAAACAAAGCGCCCTTCGCATTCATCGCCACCGAACCTCCGGTATTGGTGCCCGTAAACGCGACGGATGCTTTGCCGTCCTTATCGAGCTTCACTACCTCGCTCTTATCGTTCTGCGCGATCAGCAGACCGCCGTCGCTGGTAGCGATGATCCCGTCGGCATTGTTCCCGTCCACCTGCCAGACCTCTTTCCATTGCTGCCCCGCCGCGACCACGCCGGAGATTTCCGCCACGGTGTATTCCTTGGGGCCTGCCGGCGCTGGAGCCCCGCGCCCTGGTCCGCCACCACGGCCGCCTCTGGCCGGAGGCGGAGTCTTGCACGCCTTGAGCACATCCGGTTCCCTGGCGTCCGCGGTAGCCTGCACTCCAGGCCCCGTCCGCGCCCCTGCTGGAGGCGGTATCTGGCAAAAGGCCGTCGCCGCGCCGAGCACACCCAGCACAACCGTGAGTATTCCTGTCGATCGCATAAAACCCTCCAAGTTCCGCGTTCCAGAATATCAGGGTCTCTGACGGACCGGCGACAAGGATCGCCCTCGCTACGTAACGCCGGCGGTCTCGGCCGCCGGTGGGGTTGGGAGGGGACCTTGCCTCCGTCCACAAATTCGATAGAATTCATCGAGCAGGTGCTGACATGACGAAATCGGCGATTGCGATCCTGACAGTTGTGTGGAGCGTTCCGCTGGGGGCGCAGTGGCTGAATCACCCTACGCCGGGCATCCCGCGCACGGCCGGCGGCAAGCCCAACCTCGCCGCGCCCGCGCCCCGCACCCCCGACGGCAAGCCCGATCTCTCAGGCGTGTGGAACAAGATCTCGCCAAAGTATTCCCGCAACATCGCAGCCGACCTGAAGCCGGGAGAAGTTCAGCCTTGGGCGGAAGCTCTGGTTCAGCAGCGCAAGGAAAACCTCGGCAAGGATTACATGAACATACTGTGCCTGCCGTTGGGTCCCGGATACACCACCGATGCCGACAGCACCGGGGCGGAGATGGTCAAGATCGTCCAGACTCCGGCGCTCATCATTATTCTTAACCCCGATCTCACCTATCGCCAGATTTACCTGGACGGCCGCGCCCTGGAGACCACTCCCAATCCAAGTTGGATGGGGTACTCGGTGGGCCACTGGGACGGGGACACCCTGGTGGTGGAGAGTTTCGGATTCAATGACCGTACCTGGCTGGATCACGACGGCCATCCCCACACCGAGGCGCTGCGCACGACCGAACGATACCGGCGCCGCAACTTCGGAAACATGGACGTCGACGTGACGCTTTCCGACCCTAAGGTGTACGCCAAACCCTGGACCGTCTCCGTCCGCGCGGAACTGGCTCCCGATACCGAAATGATCGAATGGGTCTGCAACGAGAAAGCCAGCGCCCTCGAGCACTATGTGGGTAAGGCCTCCGACGAGAAGAAATCCGAGGTGAAGGTCCCCCGCGAGATTCTGGCGAAGTACGTTGGCACGTATGAAGAGCAGCCCAAGCTGTGGCGGCTCATCCCAAGAGTGGTCGAGATCACGCTGGCGGGCGATACACTATACGCCGACATGGATGGACGGGGAAAGGTGCCGCTGGTCGCGCAGTCCGAGACCGGCTTTTCCGGCTTGTACGGGCTGGGGGTCGATTTCCTAAAAGCCGACGCGGGTGGCACGGCGCAACTGTTTGTGAAGCACGTGTCTGGCGACTACCGGTTCACGCGCCGGTAGGGCGGACCCCCGGTCCGCGGCCGACGCCCTCGTCGGCCTCTTGATCGCCATCTAAACGCGGGTCCAGGGGGACCCGCGCGGACCAGGGGGTCCGCCCTACCATCTCTAGGTCATTGTAAATAAATCCGTTCGATCCCGTAACGAACGCTCCCGTAACCTCTCGCAACCGTTCTGAACTGGACAGGGGTGCCCACGACGCGGAGTATAGGGATGCATGCGATTGACCACCCTCGACTGGTGCTTCATCGCCCTCTATTTCCTGGGGAATTTTGCGATCAGTCTGTATTACCGGGCGCGGGCCGGTAAGAGCGTCAGCGAGTTTTTCCTCTCCGGGCGCAACGTGCCGTGGTGGCTGGCAGGCACCTCCATGGTCGCCACCACGTTCGCGGCGGATACCCCACTCGCCGTCACCGGAATGGTGGCCCGGGGAGGAATCGCCGGCAACTGGCTGTGGTGGAGCTTCGTCGCCAGCGGCATGCTCACCGTGTTTTTCTACGCGCGGCTGTGGCGCCGCTGCGGGGTCATGACCGATATCGAGTTCACCGAAGTCCGCTATGCCGGCAAGCCCGCCGCTTTCCTGCGCGGCTTCCGCGCGCTGTATCTGGGCATTCCCATCAACTGCATCGTGCTCGGCTGGGTGAACCTGGCCATGGTCAAGATCCTCACGCTGGTGCTGGGCGTCACGCGGTTCGAAGCGCTGCTCATCGTTCTGGGAATGATCGCGGTCACTTCCCTGATCTCCACCATGTCCGGACTCTGGGGCGTGCTGGTCACCGACCTGTTCCAATTCTTCATCAAGATGACGATGGTGACGGTGCTGGCCTTCGCGGCCGTTCACGCGGTGGGCGGAATGGGCGCTCTCAAGATGAAGCTGGCGCTGCTCGACCAATCGCGCGGCGTGCAGCCGGGCGGGCACGGATCGGTGTTGAGCTTCATCCCCGATTTGAACTCGCCCTGGATGCCGATGATCACCTTCCTGGTTTACATTTCGCTGAACTGGTGGGCCACCTGGTATCCCGGGGCGGAGCCGGGCGGCGGCGGATACATCGCGCAGCGTATGTTCTCGGCCAAGGACGAAAAGAATTCCCTGCTGGCCACGCTCTGGTTCAACATCGCGCACTTCGCCATCCGGCCGTGGCCGTGGGTGCTGGTGGCGTTGGCTTCGCTGGTGCTGTTTCCGGGCCTGCAGGATCCCGAGACTGGTTACGTGCGGGTGATGATCGCCTACCTGCCGGCTTCGCTGCGCGGCTTGATGTTGGCGGCTTTCGCGGCGGCATACATGTCGACCATCGCCACGCAGCTGAACTGGGGCGCCAGTTATATCGTGAACGACTTCTACCGGCGGTTCCTGCGTAAATCGGCGCCCGAACACCACTACGTGCTGGTCTCGAAATGGGCCACGGTGTTGTTGACGGTGGTTTCGGCGGTGGTGACGTTCTACTTAACCTCGATCGCCGGCGCGTGGAAGATGCTGATCGTAACGGGCGCCGGCACCGGGCTGGTACTGCTGCTGCGCTGGTACTGGTGGCGGATTAACGCATGGAGCGAAGTGTCGGCAATGGCCACGGCGTTCGTTACGTCGCTGGCTTTGCAGGTGGTGGGCGGCTTCGATAGCGACAAGCCGGTGGATTTCGCGTGGATCATGATCATCACGGTGACAGTGACCACGGTGGTTTGGCTCACGGTCACGTTGCTGACGAAACCCGAATCCGACCAGACGCTGGTGAAGTTTTACGTTCGCGCGCGGCCGGGGGTCACCGGCTGGGGCCCCATCGCGCGGCTGGCGCCGGAAGTGAAGAGTTCCAATAACGGCTGGTACAGCGCGCTCGACTGGGTCAGCGGATGCGTGCTGATTTATGGCGTTCTGTTCGGCACCGGCAAATTGCTGCTGGGCGAGTGGGCCCTCGGTTTTTCGCTGCTGGGCATGGGACTGGCCGGCGGCGCGGTGATCTGGTGGGACCTCTCGCGGCGCGGATGGAGTTCGGTAGTGGAATGAATGTGGGGTCAGCCTTTCAGGCTACCGCCGCGCTTCCGCGCGGCGCGCCGGCTGAAAGCCGGCGGCAGGCCGGAAGGCCTGCCCCACGTGGAGCATAGACATGGTTCGCTGGCTTCTACCTATGACGCTACTCGCTGGTTCGTACGCGGCGCCGCTGCCCCTGATGCCGCTGCCGCGAATAGCCGTGGTCTCCTCCGGCGCGCTGCCGATCGACGCCAGCTTCCGAGTGGCCACCACCGGCTATTCCGATTTCCGCCTGGATGCCGCCATCAAGCGCATGGCCACCCGGGTAGCGCGGCAGACGGGCATTCCCATGCTGACAATGGGAGTGAAACCAGTTACCCTTCTGGTGGAATGCCGGGAGCGCGGCAACGAGTTTCCCACGCTCGGTGAGGATGAATCCTATCAACTCGACGTCGCGGCCGCCGGCGCGCGCCTGCAAGCTCACAACGTGACTGGCGTACTCCGCGGCCTGGAGACCTTTGCGCAATTGATCGGTCCGGGGCCGGAGGGTTTTGAAGTCCCCTCCGTCCATATCGAAGATCAACCGCGATTTCCCTGGCGGGGGCTGATGCTGGACGTGTCACGCCACTGGATGCCCACGGCCGTGGTGGAACGGAACCTCGACGCCATGGCGGCGGTGAAGCTCAACGTGTTCCACTGGCACCTCTCCGACGATCAGGGATTCCGCATCGAGAGCAAGCGCTATCCCAAGCTGCAACTAAACGGCAGCGACGGGAATTTCTACACCCAGGCCGAAGTGCGGCAGGTGATCGCGTATGCGCGCGATCGCGCCATCCGCGTGATTCCGGAATTCGATATGCCCGGCCACACTACCGCTTGGTTCGCCGGCTATCCCGAACTGGCCAGCGCGCCGGGCCCGTACACCGTGGAGCGGAAATGGGGCGTCTTCGAACCAACCATGGATCCCACGCGCGAGGAAACCTACACGTTTCTGGACGGGCTCATCGGGGAGATGGCCGCGCTGTTTCCCGACCCTTACTTCCACATCGGCGGCGATGAAGTGGAAGAGACCCAGTGGAAGCATTCGCCTTCCATCCAGGCCTTTGCGCGCGAACACCAATTGGCGGACAACCACGATCTGCAGGCCTATTTCAACCGCCGCGTGCAAAAGCTGGTGAAGAAACACGGCAAGATCATGATCGGTTGGGACGAAGTGTTGGGCCCGCATCTGGCATCCGACACAGTAATTCAATCCTGGCGCGGGCAGGCCTCGCTGGCGGAAGCCGTGGCTAAGGGATACCGGTCGGTGCTTTCGTTCGGCTATTACCTGGATCATCTCAATCCGGCACGCGTTCACTACGCCAACGATCCGATGGACGGCAAGCAGTGGGATCTGATTCCCGATCAGGCGGCACGCGTCCTGGGCGGCGAGGCGTGCATGTGGTCGGAATACGTCAGCCCGGAGACGGTGGACTCGCGCATCTGGCCCAGGCTGGCGGCCATCGCCGAGCGATTCTGGTCGCCTCGCGAAGTTACCGATGTCGAATCGATGTACGCCCGGATGGACGCGGTCAGCAGGTCGCTGGAGTGGACCGGATTGGAGCACCGGTCGAACTATGGAATGATGCTCGACCGCCTGGCGGGTGGCGGGTCCTCGGAACCGCTGCGTGTCCTGGCCGATGCTTCCGAAGCGCAGGGCATTGAAGGACGGCGGGATGCGCGCCACTACACCAGCCTGGTCCCGTTGAACCGGTTCGTGGATGCGGTGCCCCCGGAAAGTGAGCTAGTGCGAAGGCTGGAACGCGATGTGGCGAGCTTGGGTAGCGACCCTGCCGGCGCCGCGGAATTGCGAGCGACTTTTACCGCGTGGACGGGAATTGATGCTCGCGTGTGTGAGGCAAGGCCATGCCCTGGCACGGGGCAGCGTACGGCGCTGCTCCACGAACTGGTGCCACTGGCACAGCATCTTGCCATAATTGGCGCCATCGGTCTGCGCGCGCTCGACTACATTGAAAAGAGAGAGACTGCGCCGGCGAATTGGGTAGCCGAGGGGGCCCAGGAGCTGGATCGGCTGGAGCAGCCGGTAGCTGAAGTGCGGCTGGCGGCGGCCCGCCCGGTGCGCCTGCTCCTCGCCCAATTGAGGCTGCAAAGCCTTGCAAATGGGAGCGTTCGATGCGGTAACGAACCTCTCTGTAACAGCCCTGCAACCGTTCTGAACTGGACATCGACGGCGGCGCGGCCCAATATCACGCTGGAGCAAATGCTTTGGGTGTCCAGAGCGGACTAAACTTCAACGAGGTTAGAGAGAAAATCGAGGTGTATATGAGAACGAGCGAATACCGGCTGCTGATCCTGTTCGTTGCGCTGGCGTTGATCGCGGCAATGGCCCCGGTTGGGTGGGCGCAAGAGGTTACCGCCGCCGTCACCGGCCGAGTCACGGATCCTACTGGCGCCGCAATCGCCGGAGCCACAGTCACGGCCCGCGATGTGGATCGGGGCACCGTCGTGAAGACGGAGACGAACATCGATGGCGCTTATACCTTGCCGCGGCTGCCCGTGGGCAACTACGAGCTCCGCGTCGAATCCACCGGATTTCAGACAGTGGTGCGCCCGTCGTTGACCCTGGAGCTGAACCAGACAGCGCGGCTGGATTTCTCGATGACGCTGGGCCAGGTTTCGCAAACCCTCGAGGTGACCACCGCGCCGCCGCTGCTGCAAACCGACAGCACCCAAGTGGGGACGGTGATGCAGGCCAATGCGATTGCGGGGCTGCCGCTGGAAACGCGCAACTATAATCAATTGACCCTGCTGGTACCGGGCGCGGTGACCATCAGCCCCGCCTCGTTCAACACCGGCCAGGCGACCTTCAACGCCGCGCGGCCCAACATCAACGGGAACCGGGAACAGGCCAACTACTACATCTTGGATGGCGTGGACAACAACGAATTCGTCGATAACGGCGTAGCCTATGTGCCGAGCGTCGATGCGCTGGAGGAGATGAACATCATCACCAATAATCCGGGCGCGGAGTTCGGGCATTTTCTGGGCGGTGTGATCAACGCCAGCCTGAAGTCGGGCACCAACCAGTACCACGGGAACCTCTTCGAGTTTTTGCGCAACGACTTTTTCAACGCCAACGAATGGTCCAACAATTTCAACGGACTGCCGACCCCACGGCAGCGCTGGAATCAATACGGCGGCACCGTCGGCGGGCCTATTAAGAAGGATAAGCTGTTCTTCTTCGCGGACTTTCAAGGCTCGCGCTTCGACCTGCCAGCCACTCCCCAGCCGGTGACTACGTTCACTGCCGCGGATGCCAAGGGCAATCTGAGCGACCTCGGCCTTTCGCTGCACTACCCGGGGACGAACGTGGCGATGCCCGCCAATCTGAGCCAGGCGACCATTTGCGGAGCCGGCCAGAAGATGGGCGTCAATCCCTGTATCACCGGCCTCAGCGCGACGGCCCTGAAGGTCGCCGGCGCGCTACCCACGCCCAACCTCGCCGGCACGCCCGGAAGCAACGGGACTCTGTTCAACCTGAACAACCAGACGAACACGTATACGCACGGCATTCAAGGTGACATCAAGGCCGACTGGGCGCCCACTCAGAACGACCGGTTCTTCGCGCGGTACTCGCAACAACACATCGAACAGCCGCTGGTGAACTCAGAAGCGTTCCAGTATAGCGGCAGCGGTGGCAATCTGTTCCCGTTGCAACAGGCCGTGTTGGGCTACACCAAGACCATCAATCCGTCCCTGGTTAACGATCTTCGTTTGGGAATGACCTACGATCCGGCAGAAGCGAATATTCAGTCGCTGAGCACCAATGCCGGGTCTAACCTGATCCCCGGGCAGCCGACGCCGTACCTCCCCGGCCTGTACTTTGCCGGTTCGGCGATAGGCGGCAGGCAAAACGGTCCGTTCGCATTCGGCACCGTGGATGGCGAAGAGTTTTTCCATCAGACGGCCATCCAGGTCTCCGATACGGCGATCTGGTCCAAGAACAACCACACTTTGAAATTCGGCTTTCAAGACATCCGGTACCGCAACAACTACATTCCCGCGACCAGCAGCGACGGAGCCGCTGGGCAAATCGGTTTCACCGGGACCTACACGGGCAACTCCGAAGCCGATTTCTTCCTGGGCCTGCCGGCTTACATGGGCTACGGCCTCGGGTACGCTGGAACAGTAGGGCAGCGCAACAACGCTATCGGCGCATTCGTACAGGATGACTGGCGCGTCAACAAGCACCTGACTGTGAACATCGGCGTGCGCTGGCAGCTTTTCACGCCGATTTACGAAGTGAACAACCGCGAGACTAACATCGGCATGTACAGCGGGCAAATCCAATTGGCCGGAGTGAACGGCAACAGCCGGGCGCTTTACAACCAATACAACGGGATTGCCAACTTCCTGCCGCGCCTGGGCTTGGCATATAGCCTCGACGACAAGACCGTGGTGCGTGCAGCTTTCTCGCGCTCCAGCTTTAACGAAGGGACCGGCGAGTTCAACCGGCTGGCCACCAATGCTCCGTGGAACAACGACCTGGTAGGCCAATGGGGCGGAGTTGGAACCAACGGCGGCATACCCGCCAACCAGCTCACGCTCGACCAAGGCTTCGCGGCACTCGGCGCCGCCGGAGCCGGCTTGCACTCCCGCCAACGTAACTTCGGCGCCGGCATCCTGCTTTGCCGGCGTGCGGCTGCATGCCACCGATCCGAACTACCGTCCGGCGGTTTCCAATCAATGGAACCTCAGCGTTCAGCGGCAATTCGGCAGCGCGACTCACGGCGCAAGCGGCGTACGTCGGCCAGCACACCGACCATCTGGCCGCGATTTACAACATGGGCCAGAACTTCCTGCTGCCCAACGGCACGGCCGTTCCCGGTCCCTACCTGGCCGGCAACCCAGCCTTAAAGACGACGGCACCGGCCAGCAGCGGCTGAATACCTCCACCGGCGTGCAGAATTATGAAGCACTGCAACTATTGATACAGGAGCGCCTAACCAAAGGGTTGGCATTCGGTTTCAACTACTCCTGGTCGAAGTGCCTGACCGACAACCAGGGCTACTATGGCCGGTACGGCAACTCAGCCGCCTCCCAGACCACGGCGGATGTGTCGTTCCAGTCGTACGTTTACAACGTGAGAGGACTGGACTACGGCCTTTGCGACGCGGACGCGACCCACGTATTCAGCGGCTATTTGAACTACAATCTGCCGTTCGGACATGACCGCGCTTTCGCGAAGAGTACCAACAAGGTGGTCAATGCGATCATCGGCGACTGGCGCTATGACGCCATTATCGCCGCCCACGGCGGCTTCCCGATTTCGATGATTCAATTCGGCTACGATCCAACCGGTGCATACTTCCAGCCGCGGCCGGACTGCAACGCGCCTTCGAAGGCTACGCCGTACAAGAACTTCGTCGGCGGTGGATACATCTGGTTCGATCCGACCACCATGTCGATTCCGACTTCAGGCCTGGGCACCTGCGGCATCTCAACAGAGCGCGGACCGGGCTTGAAGCAGATTGACATGAGCCTCTCGAAGAAGTTCCACATTACGGAACGGCAGGCGTTCGAGATCCGGTTCGACGCCATCAACGCCTTCAACACGCCCATCTTCACCGTCGCAGGCTATGCCACAGACGACCTTCCCGGCGACTTTACACCGGCGCGGTATACCTCAGACATCAACTATCAGAAGAGCGCACCCATCGGGGGTAGTAAACGGCTCGCAAGGCGCACGCAACCTCCAATTCGCCTTGAAGTATAGCTTCTAAACTTTCGATCAACCCCACTTACAGGCGGACCAGATGGCTGGTCCGCCTTTTTTTGGTGTTGGCCGGAGTTGTACAGATTAGTTGTACAATTAGAACATGAAGACGCTGAACGTGTCGGAATTCCGGGAGCAGTGCCTGGGGCTGTTGGATAAACTTCCGCCCGAGGGAGTTCTGATTACGCGGCGCGGTAAACCGATCGCTCGTGTTACCCCGGTGCGTAAGAACAATGCCGATCTCATCGGCAGCATGGCCGGAATGTTCGAGATTCACGGCGATATTTTCTCGACTGGTGAGAAGTGGGATGCTGAATCTTGATACCCACATTCTCCTCTATTCTCTTTTGGGCACCCTCACACGCCACGAAAAGGCCGTTTTGGCGCACAATGAGTGCGGAATTTCGTCAATCGTGCTTTGGGAGATTGCAAAACTCAGGCAGAAGGGCCGGATAACCTTAAGCCTCGATAGCCCAACGCTGGTTCACCAGCTGGCACGGATCGAGATCTGGCCGGTCAGCCGGGAGGTTTGCTTAAACCTTGCGGCTCTGGATTTTCGAAGTGATCCTGCCGACGAGCTGATCGCAGCGACCAGTTTGACCTATCACGTGCCGTTACTGACGCGGGACAGCCGGATTCGGACTTCGAAGCTGCTTAAGTTTGCGTAAACTAGCTTGGTGGAATAGCCGAAGACTGGAATCATTTCTTGATCTGGTCGTAGCTCGTCGCGAGGGAAACGTTCTCTCGGGACCTCCCGCGTCTCGGAAATCCATTTCGAAAGACTACTCCGCCCAAGAACATCGCCACGAGGCCAACTGCTGCCGCACCTCGCGAGGCCCTTTCTCGTCCGGCCTCAAACCAACCGATACCTAAACCGAAAAGGGTCAGCCCGAAGAGCCAAGCTGCGATTTTCTGAACTCGCGTTGGATTTCTAGAACCCCTAAACAAAAATCTGTCAACGGATTTACTGTTAACGAGCGTGTCGGGCCAAAGGATGTTTCTCTGCCTGGCCCTCATCTCGCCAATGAAGCTCCGCAAATTTTTCGACATAGGAACGCCAGCCATCTTAAGAATAGCGAAATCTCTCGAAATAGGATCGCCGGTTTGGCTTTTCCGCATCAAGGTACAGATTCCCTCACATGATCTAATAGTGGCATGCGAGCCCACTGGCTTCTGGCCGCCTCGACCCTCGCCTGGGGCCAGGATCTGCCGCGCGGTCAGATCATCGCCGAGGTCCAATGCGTCAGCGATCCGAGCCAGAGCTACGCGCTTTATCTTCCGTCGAATTACACTCCGGACCGCACTTGGAACGTGATTTTTGCGTTTGACCCCGGCGCTCGCGGACGTCTGCCCCTCGAACGCTTCCAGGTCGCCGCCGAAACATATGGGTACATTGTGGCGGGTTCCAATAACTCGCGGAATGGCCCGTGGAATCCGAGCCTCGCGGCGGCCCAAGCCATGTGGAACGATATATTCAGTCGTTTCTCCATCGACGAAAGGCGCGTATACGCGACGGGATTTTCTGGAGGATCGCGTGTGGCGCTGGGGATGGCGCTACAGACAGGGAAAATCGCGGGCGTCATTGCGGCCAGCGCGGGATTCCCGGATGCCAAGCCCCGCAAGTCCGTCCCGTTCGCCATATTCGAAACCGCCGGCACGGAGGACTTCAACAATCTGGAGATGCGCGATGTCGAACGTCAGTTGACCAGCCCGCATCACCTGGCGATATTCGACGGAGGCCATGATTGGCCGCCTGCCGCCCTCGCAGCCGAGGCGGTCGAGTGGCTCGAGATCCAGGCGATGCGTGCCGGTCTGCGCAAGTCCGACGAAATGCTGATCGACCGCGTCTTTGAGACGCGCAAGGCGCACCTGACCATGCAGCCTGATGCGCTCAGCGAATACCAAGCTCTAAATTCGCTGGCGGCGGATTTTCAAGGTTTGCGCGATGTGGGCGGGTTCACCGCACAAGCCGTCCAATTGCAGACGTCGAAGCGCTTCAAAGAAGCGGTGAAAAAAGCCCGCGACGACGAGCAACGCGAGCGCTTCCAACTGAGCGAGATAGAGCAACTGGTGGCTGGCCTGAGCGGCGACACTGCGGCCCGCCGGTCCAGCCTCGAGCAGTTGGATTTCCGGCTTACCGCTGTCTCGCGCAACGCGAGTGCCCCACAAAATTCCAGCGAACGTCAACTCGCGCGGCGCCTAATGGGCACTGTGCTGGTTGGTTCGCGAGATCTCCACGATCCCGACTTCCAGGAATTGCTGCAACGGTTGCGCCCGCCGAAAAAGTAATGTGAGTTTGGACTCCCGATTCACGTAGTCGCCCCACCGGCGGCGGAGACCGCCGGCGTTACGTAGCGCTGGCGATCTTTGTCGCCGGCAATGTACGATGCACGACAGCGCTCTGCCCCTAGTCGACCCTATGCTGAAAGTATGAACGCACGCATCGCAGCCACGTTGCTGCTGGCTTCTCTACTCTCAGCAGACCCAGTCCCGGTACGCCATCTCGAGGGCCGCATTCACGGTTTTCTCGTCCTGCGAGACCTGGACGACAAAATTCTCGCATCGGGCGTATCGACCCAACTGGCGGATGGGAATCGCGTTACCAACGAACTCAGCTTCCATTTCAAAGACGGATCCACTCACGAAGAAACCGCCGTGTTTTCGCAGCGACACAACTTCCAGCTTCTCACCTACCATTTGGTACAGAAGGGCCCGGCGTTTAAGGACGAAACCGACCTGTCCCTGAACACCTCGACCGGGCAAGTGAGCGTTCAGTCCAAGGACGACAAGGGAAAGGTGAAGACGATCACGGATAACCTCAAACTGCCCGCCGATCTCGCCAATGGGATCGTCATGACTCTGCTGGGCGACATGGATACCAAGGCGCCGAAAACCACCCTATCGATGTTGGTGGCCACGCCGAAGCCGCGGCTTGTGAAACTCCAGATCTCCCCACAAGGCGAGGATTCGTTCTCCGTTGGTGGCTCCGCTGGCAAGGCTCAGCGCTATGTGATTAAAATCGATATCGGCGGCATCACCGGTGCGATCGCACCGATCGTCGGGAAGCAACCGCCTGATACGTACGTCTGGATGGTCGGCGGCAAAGTTCCGGGCTTTCTCAAGTCCGAAGGCCCACTCTATGAGGGCGGCCCCGTTTGGCGAATCGAGCTGGCCAGCCCGGTATGGCCGAAAAGCGAATCCGCGCAAAAGCGGTAACGCCGTCTCCGCCCCGTAGTTCTGCTATAACGTGGTTCATGCTGAAGAACCGATCGGTGCCGGCCGATGTAATTCTCCCGCATCTCACCTACGAAAACGTTGCCGATGCGGTGGTTTGGCTAACGAGGACATTCGGTTTCATTGAGCACTACCGTTATGGCGAGCCACATGGGCGAGTCCAAGGTGCGCAGATGCATCTCGGCGAAGCCTGGATTATGCTCAATAGCCCTCGCCCCGGCCGCGCCAGTCCCGCACGGCTCAAGCACGATACGCAGAGCCTGACCGTTTTTGTCGAAGATGTGGACGCCTCATTACGAACGAGCCAAGGCGGCAGGCGCCACCATCGTCGAGGAACTCAACGAGACAGGTTACGGCGAACGGCAGTACGGGGCCCTGGACCTGGAGGGCCATCACTGGCTCTTCTCGCGGCACGCGCGGGATGTAAGCCCGGAGGAATGGGGCGCGGTAATCGCGAACAGATAAACGACCGCCCACGCGAGCGGATACCCAACGGTAGGTACTTGTGCTGGTTCAGCGTGAAATGGACGACACCGCCCAACGTAGTGGCGGGGCAAGCCTCGCTGCTGAAACTGCAACTGGTTTCAAAAGAAATCAGGTTGGCTGGTGTCCCCGGATTCATGCCCAAATGTGAGGCACCTGGCACACCCATTTCAGTGGACGAACACACTTGCTGGTACCCGGGCACCGCCGCCAAAGTCAGAATCCTCCACTTCAAGAAGCGTGCGCCATTCCGGCATTACCGTGGCCTTCAAAACCACGTTTGAGGTATTCACCAGGGTTGGCCCCGACAACTCGCTTGAACGCCTTACTGAACGCAGCGTCGGACTCGTAACCGACCGACCGAGCGACGTCTATGAGCTTTTTGTCACGCTGTTGTAGTAACTGCATCGCCTTCTGCATCCGCCACTCGGTTACATATTCCAGTGGTGTTTGTCCGAGTAGCTCTTTAAAACGTGCTGCGAATGCGGAGCGAGACATGCCCGCCGCTTCGGCCAGGGATTCGACCGTCCAGGGTGTATGCACGCTGTCGTGAATGGCACTCAGGGCAGTGCCCACTTGAGGATCGAAAATGGCACGCAGCCATCCTTTGTTGCGTTCCGGTCCCGACGCAATATGCGCCCGGAGTACCTGGATGAATAGGACCTCAGCTAGCCGAGTCGCGACTACTTCAGATCCCGGCGCCTGTTCTGCCATTTCCGACGCCAGCGCCTGCATTGTGATGTGAAGAGCAAGAGTGCGTGCCTGCTCGGCCTTAATCAGAATGAAGCTTGGCAACAACTGAGTGATCGGCTTCAGGCTGGCGCGATCGAAACTCAAGGACCCACAGACGATTGTCGTCGGTGCGCCACCCCCTCCATAATGAGCGACATTGCCGTTGGCTTTGGCCCCGATCTCGCGGAAACTCCACCTCGGACGTGTTCGCGGGCAGTCGCGCAAAACAATCGAAGTCCCCCGGGCCAGCACAAAGCAATCACCACCGGTGAGGGGAATCGGCTCCGGAATCCCTTCCACACTCAGCCAGCAGTTGCCGCGCGAAAGCATGGCGAAGTGCGCCAAATCTGTGGGTGAAATCTTTTTGCCGGAAGGCGTGACTTTTTCTTCGCTCTGCTCTTCCTGTTCTACGCCCCACGGGGCTGTGGCTTCGAGCCTGTGCAGACCGAAAGCGGTTACGTGCATCGTTCTGAAGATGTCTGTTATCGGGTCCAATTTAGCACTCCTCTTTTTGGACGAATAGACAAAAGTTTTGGACTCCCGAGCAGTTCTCGTCCACCGCCAAAGAACTCTACTCTAGTGTACTGAGTGCTTTAGATCTACCGAAGGGAGTAATTATGGGCAAGCTTGAAGGAAAAGTTGCAGTCATCACGGGTGGCGCTACCGGCATCGGCCGCGCCGCAGCAAAGCGCTTCATCGAGGAGGGCGCCCTCGTCTTCATCTTCGGCCGCCGGCAGAAAGAGCTCGACGCCGCTGTGGCCGACCTCGGGCCGAATGCCCGCGCGGTGAAGGGCTCGGTCTCCGATCTGGCCGATCTCGACCGACTCTACGCGGCGGTGAAGGCCGAGCGCGGAACCCTCGACATCGTCTTCGCCAATGCCGGGGCGGGAAGCCCGCTTCCGCTCGGCAAGATCACCGCCGAGCACATTGACGAAACCTTCGACACCAATGTGAAGGGTACGATCTTCACGGTCCAGAAGGCGCTGCCGCTGATGGGCCAGGGCGGTTCGATCATCCTGACCGGATCGAGCGCCGGCACCACGGGCGCCCCGGGAATGAGCGCCTACAGCGCGAGCAAGGCGGCAGTGCGCAACCTCGCGCGGACCTGGGCGGAGGACCTGAAGGGCACCGGCATCCGGGTAAACGTCCTGTCGCCCGGGGCGACTGCGACCGAACTCGCGAAGGCGGCGCTCGGCGAGGAGGGCCAGAAGGTCTACGCCTCGATGACTCCGCTCCAGCGCATGGCCGATCCGGCGGAGATCGGGGCCGTGGCTGCCTTTCTCGCGTCGGAGGACAGCAGTTTCATGACCGCCAGCGAGGTCGCCGTCGACGGGGGCCTGGCGCAACTCTGACGCACTACGCCCGGCCGGTCACTCCATTTCGATATTCGGAGCCCGTGGGGCGTTGTAAACCCAAAGGAGAATATATGAGCTATGCAATTGTAGGATTCGGAAAGATAGGCCAGGCCCTCGCCCACGCCTTCGCCCGTAAAAACATTGAGGTGACCGTCGCGAGCCGGCGGCCGCCCGAAGTGTTGGCGCCGCAGGCTCAGGCGATTGGACCCACGGTCGCCGCCAAGTCGCTGCGGGATGCGCTTGAGGCCGACACAATCATCTTGGCGGTTCCGTTCGGGGAGCATCGCGAGGTTGCGAAAGCCCTGCCGAGCTGGAAAGGCAAGACGGTCATCGACGCGATGAACGCGTTTGGAGTTCTCCCTGAGGAGCTGGACGGCCTCCTGTCCTCCGCCTTCGTCGCGAAGTCGTTCACCGGCGCTAAGCTCGTGAAAGGTTTCAATCACCTGGTTGCGGCCACACTGGCTACCGATCCAATCGTCGAGGGCGGCCACCGGGTCGTCTTTCTGTCGAGCGACGACGAGGACTCGATCGCTCCCGTGGCGGATTTGGCCAAACAACTCGGGTTCGCACCCGTCAAGCTGGGAAAGCTCAACGAGGGTGGCGCGCTGGTGCACGCACGCGGCCGCACTTGGGGTCAGCTCATCTTCCAGGATTTGTTCAAGAAGGAGCAGTAATCGATCTACGACCGTGTGATTTGGCCCGAGTAGAAGGATTTCAAAGCGTCCGATTGGATCGGACACGATCCGATGTAAGGGAAATGGAGAGATTTCGATGAGCATCGAAAAGAATGTCCAGATTGTGAAGAATTTTCTTGCGGCACTCGGCCGCCGCGATAAGCAAGGTTTGCTGGCGTTGTCTGCCGAAGATATTGAGTGGATCATTCCGGGCGAGGACTGGCCGCTGGCCGGCACGCACCGCGGGCACGCGGGATTGGAGGATTTACTTCAGAAGGCTAACGAAGACGGTGGAAACTTCCTACCCAGAGCCCCCCGAGTTCATAGCGCAGGGAGACCGGGTTCTGGTCGTCGGCTTCGCTACGGGGAGAATCAAAGCCACGAATAGGACGTTCAAGGACCATTGGGTCTTCGCCATTACCGTTCGAAATGGCAAACTGGCGAACATCCGGGAGTATATCGACACGCAAGCACTGGCGCGGGCCTCCGAGATGGCCGTGAGCCCCAGGCCCTGACCCATCGAGACCGATACCACACGAAACGATTCGTAAAGTCACCGAATACGTTAAACAGCGGCAACGCCTTCTGAACCATAAACTGCGTGCCGCGCGAAAGCATGGCGAAGTGCGCAAAATCGGTGGGAGACTTTTTGTCGGCAGGCGTCCACTGCCAAAGAATCTATTCTACGTACCGACTGAAGCTACACATCTACCGAAGGGAGTAATTATGGGAAAGCTTGAAGGAAAAGTTGCAGTCATCACGGGTGGATCGAGCGGCTTGGCGCTGGAGAGCGCCAAGCGGTTCGTTGAAGAAGGCGCCTACGTTTTCATCACGGGCCGGAGGCAGGAGGCGCTCGATGAGGCCGTCAAGCTGATTGGCCGGAACGTGACCGGCGTGCGCGGCGACGCGTCCAATCTCGACGACCTCGACCGTCTGTTCGACACAGTCAAGCGGGAAAAGGGCAAGATCGACGTCCTGTTTGCGAGCGCAGGCAAGGGCGAAGCCGCCAAACTGGGCGAGATTACCGAGCAGCACTTCGATGCGGGCTTCGACCTGATTGTGCGCGGAACGCTGTTTACGGTTCAGAAGGCGTTGCCGCTGCTCAACGATGGCGGATCGATCATCATGACCGGGTCAGTTGCTTCGGTGAAAGGTTTTCCTGGTTTCGGCGTGTATGCGGCGAGCAAGGCGGCATTGCGCTCATTCGCACGCACGTGGCTCAACGAACTGAAAGGCAGGAATATCCGGGTGAACGTGCTGAGCCCGGGGCAGGTCGACACACCGGATTCCCAGCGACTCGACAAGGCGACGAGGGAGATGTTCGAATCCCTGATCCCCCGGGGAAAGATGGGTCGTCCTGAGGAAATTGCGGCGGCCGCGCTGTTTCTTGCTTCAGACGAGTCGAGCTACGTGAATGGGGTGGATTTGGCTGTCGACGGCGGCTTCTCGGCAATCTGAATCGGCGGATCTCGGTGACCGTGCATGATCGCCAAGGCACTCACCGAGATCCGATAGGTAACCAAAAGTCGGCCAGCATCCGGCAACCGTGTTGGGCTGCCAACTTGGCGGAAAACCCGTTCCCCGCATTTCCCCGCAAACAACCCAAGCTCTTGCAACAATACCCGCATCCCACGGCCCGTCCCGCCTCCCTCTCACTGCTACCGTGGACACGAGAGAAATCCCATGGCTACCCTCCGTCAGACTGAGGCCAATCGCCTCAACGCTCAAAAATCTACCGGCCCGCGCACTCCTCAAGGCAAGGCCGTCTCTTCCCAAAACGCGCTCAAATCCGGGCTCGATGCCGAGTCTCAATTCGTCGCCGGCGAAGACCGCGCCGAGTTCGCCCAGCTCCAGCACGAGTACATCGCCCGTTTCCAGCCCCTCACCCCCGAAGAGCGTTTCCAGATCGATACGCTACTTCGCAATGAGTGGATTCTGCGCCGCCTCTTCCGCGCCGAAGCCCAGCTCTGGGAGTACCACGCCTTGCGCGCCGACCGCTCTGAGGGAGTGCCCCTCGGCGAAGCACTCGTAGCCGGCAACGAAGTCTTCCGCCGCCTGCAGCGCCGCATCACTCTGGCCGAGCGCTCTTATAAGGATGCATTCGCGGAATTAGAACGCTTCCAGCGCGCCCGCCGTTCCCTCGCCCCCGCCCAGACCACTAGCCAGCCGGATCCCACCACTCCGGACCAACTGCCCCCGGACGATGGCACCGAATTGGGTTCTTCCGAAAATACCGGCGGGTGTGGTGTCAGTAGCGGGAAGCACGGACGGGTACTCCCAGTTTTCCCAGTCGCCGGAGGTGGTGGCGTATCAGACGTTGCCTCCGCGGCTCGTCCAAAACGGGTTCGTTCTTCTCCCGGTATGATTGTCCGGTCGCCAGAACTTGGTGTGTCAGGGTCGTGAGGGCGTGGGCCACTGCAATCAGAGCGATGGCTTTCTTGCCACCGGATTTCGACGTCATGCGCCAGAACCGGTCCTTCAGGAAACACCCTTTCTTGTGAGCCGCCGCCCAGGCGCACTCCGTCAGCGTTCCCCGCAACCACGGATTGCCGCCGGTGGTGCGGCTGCTCTTGTTCTTATCGGCGCTCCGATTATTTCCCGGGCATACACCGGCCCAAGAACTCAGGTGTTTGGAGGAGGGAAACTGGTTCATATCGCCGCCGACTTCCGCCAGCACGGTGGCCGCGCTGGTAGGCTGCATGCCAGGAACCGTCTGCACCAGCTGCCACTTCCCGGTGAGACCAGCCTCGGCAATCTGCGCCACGATATCGTCATCCAACTTGGCGATCTGTTCTTCCAGGAAGCACATGTGCTCCAAGCTGTACCGGATCATGCGACGATGATGCGCACTCATCTGATGTCCCTTCAGAGATTCAATGATCTGGGGAATCTTCTTGCGTGCGCTACGTTTTGCAAACTCAGCGATCTGTTCCGGCTGGGCTTTGCCGATCAGCAGCGCCTCCAACATCAATTGCCCGGAGACCCCGAACACGTCCGACAGTACGTTGCCCAACTTGACGTTGGCATCTTCCAGAACCTTTTGAATCCGGTTCTTCTCGGCAGTAGCATCGCCGATCAGCCGCTTCCGCCTCCTCGTCAGATCGCGCAACTGCCGAATTGCCCGCGGCGGAATAAAGCTCGGGTGGATCATGGCATGACGCAGCAGATGCGCCAGCCACCAACCATCTTTGTCGTCCGTTTTGTGTCCCTTCCGGTTTTTGACTTCTTGCGGATTGGCCAGGTACACCTGAACCATCGTCTCCAGCACGTTGAACACCGGCTTCCAGTACGAACCCGTGCTTTCCATCACCACATGCGTGATGCCTTCCTGGCGGAGCCACTCGCGCAGCTTTTCCAATTCCTCTACAACCGTGCCGAAACGCCGCAACTCTACTCGCGGTTCCTCCTCCAGAGGGCCTACCATCACGCAGACCGCCAAAAACGTTTTACCCACGTCGATGCCAGCGCATCGCTCAATTGCCGCACAAATCATACCTGCTCCCTTCTAGGCGGAGCACAGTCGACGTATACGGATTATGTTCTTCCTCGGCTCAACTGCGCCATTCGGGGGTGCTCCACGTCAACCCGGCCAATTTCGTTCTCGGGACCCACTACGCGCCACTACCTAATTCGGCCATCTGCCCCACCCAATGCCGATCATACGCCGAGGCTCCCCCATTTTCATTTCCGGGGATGGCCAAACGGTCATGCCGATTTCGTTCCTCCATTCTTCCGCGGAATCCCCCGCTGCCGCCCCATCCCGATCGGCCACGCTCATGCGACCAATAGCGACGGCAACGTAGCACGGGCCTCCCGGCCTGTGTCTGGTTTTTCGGGGACTATCGGAGCTAGCCAGGGATGTCCCGTAACAAAGAAGCCATAGAGAAACCCGCCACCCCCGATAAACAACCACCCTTCACCAATCCCCGGTACAGGTGTTACCATGTTGCTTCGATAAGAGCTATATGGACCATATACTCTCAATTGTCCTGTTTACCCCGATGGCGGGCCTGTTGGTCCTTCTATTCCTTCCATCGTCGAACCCGCGCGCCATCCGGCTATGGGCCAATATCGCCAGCTTCGCGGGGTTCCTGGTCTCACTGCCGCTGGTCTTCTACTTCGACTCCTCCAAGGATTATCAATTCGTCGAAAAGGCTGCCTGGATCCCCAGCCTGGGCGCCAGCTACCACATCGGCATCGACGGACTGGGCCTTCTGCTGGTCATGCTCACCACGGTGCTCGGGTTCCTTTCCATCCTTTCCAGCTGGAACGCCATCCAGGTGCGGTTGAAGGAATACTACGCGCTGTTTCTGCTGCTGCAGACCGCCATGCTCGGCGTCTTCGTGTCGCTGGATTTTCTGCTCTTCTTCATCTTCTGGGAAACCGTATTGGTGCCGATGTACTTCATCATCGCCATCTGGGGCGGCCCACGGCGGGTGTACGCGGCCATGAAGTTCATCATTTATACGCTGATCGGGTCGGTGCTGATGCTGCTCGGCATCCTGATGCTCTATTACCAGCACTACCTGCAGTTCCACACTTACAGTTTCGGTATCGCCGACCTGATGCAGACGCGGGTGCCCTTGGGCATGCAATGGTGGATCTTCTGGGCCTTCTTCCTGGGCTTCGCGGTAAAGGTGCCGATGTGGCCGTTCCACACATGGCTGCCGGATGCTCACGTGGAAGCACCCACGGCCGGGTCGGTGATCCTGGCCAGCGTCCTGTTGAAGATGGGGACGTACGGCTTTCTGCGGTTCTCGCTGCCGCTGCTGCCGGATTCGGCCAAGAACCCGGCCATCATTAATATCATGGCGGTCCTTTCCATCATCGCCATAGTATACGGCGCCCTGGCGTGCCTCATGCAAAAGGACTGGAAGAAACTGGTGGCCTACTCCTCGGTGAGCCATCTGGGCTTCTGCACGCTCGGCATCTTTGCGCTGAATCCGGCGGGGATAGCCGGTTCAATCATCCAGCAGATCAATCACGGCATATCGACCGGCATGCTCTTCCTGATCGTGGGCGTGGTCTACGAGCGCCGCCACACGCGCGAGATTTCGGAATACGGCGGGCTGCTGCGGGTCATGCCGCTGTTCACTATCATCTTTCTGATCGCCGCTCTCAGCTCGATGGGGATGCCACCGCTCAACGGGTTCATTGGCGAGATCACCATTTTGGGCGGGGCCTACCAGATGTCGTTGAACTGGGCCGTCTGGGCTGTGGTGGGGATCGCGCTCGGCGGCGCGTACCTGTTATGGCTCTTCCAGCGGACCATGCTCGGTGAGATCAAGGAAAAGAACCAGAAGCTGATCGACCTTTCGTGGCGCGAAATTGCGGTATTCGCACCGCTGGTGGTGTGGGCCTTCTGGATCGGGCTAAGTCCACAGGCCTATTTCCGCGTGCTGGAGCGGCCGGTGGCGCAGATCGTGGAGCGCGTGCGCCCCGGCTACTATGCCGAGCGTCACCTGCCCAATCCTTTGGACGTGCCGAAGACGGCGTCGCTGAGATAGTGGGGCAGGGCTTCGGCCCTGCCGCCGCCCTTCCGGGCGGCGCCGGACGCAGTGGCGCTCTTTCAGATTGCGACGCCGGGCAGAAGCCCCACCCGATACAGCACGTGCGGCCGCAACACGTGCCCCTCTGGTATCCGCGGGTGTTCAAAATCGCCGGCGTAGCGCATACCAAGCTTTTCCATGACGCGGCGCGATCGCAGGTTTCCGCGCGTAGTGAACGACACCACTTCCGTCAGGCCCACTGTTCGAAACGCAAATTCGAGGACCCCGCGCGCCCCCTCCGTAGCCAGCCCTTGGTTCCAATAAGCGGCACCCAGCCGCCATCCGATTTCCACGCATGGTGTGAAAAACGCTTCCAATTCGGGAACCGCCAGCCCGATGAAACCAGCCAGTTCACCGGTCGCCCGCAGCTCAGCGGCGAAAAAACCAAAACCGTGAGCATCGATCTGGCTCTCGATGCGGTCGATCAGGTCGTCGCTCTGGTCCCGGGTCAGGCATGCGGGAAAAAACTCCATCACTCGCGGATCAGCATTCATAGCTGCAAACGCGCCGCGATCCGCATCACGCCAGCGGCGCAATATCAGCCGATCTGTCTGGAGAGCCGGATTATCCATGGTTAATCGGGGTTAATCTTTCGGTTGCCGATACCGGCCAGTATAATTCCTGTGGCCTCGGTATCATATAGACAGGAACCAACTCCGCTTCATGCCCACCAGAACCGACCCGGAAATGGGAATCAACAGCTGGCTCGAAGACGAGCTGTATCAACAATATTTGCACGATCGCACGACGGTCGACGAGAGCTGGAAGAACGTTTTTGACGAGCCCGGCGCCAAGCCCGGGAATAGTGGCAGCGCACCCGTAGCGGCCCATGTGACTGCACCAGCGGTCGAAGCAGGGCCCGGTGAAGTGCTCCAGCCACTGCGCGGAGTCGCCGGCAAGATTGCCGAGAACATGGCAGCCAGCCTGGCCATTCCGCTGGCCACTTCGCAGCGCACCATCGCCGTGAAGGTGATGGATGAGAATCGGCGCATCATTAACCAGCACCGTACGCTGCTCGGCAAGAGTAAAGTCTCCTACACCCACTTGATCGGCTGGGCGATCGTGAAGGCCCTGGAGACAATTCCAAACCTGAACCACGCCTACGCCGAAAAGGACGGCCAGCCGTTCCGCGTGGCGCGGTCCCAGGTGAACCTCGGGATTGCCGTCGACGTGGAAGGGAGAGAGGGCACGCACAGCCTGCTGGTGCCCAATATCAAGAACGCCGGGGCGCTGAATTTCCACGAATACGTGGCTGCGTTTGACGACCTGGTGGCGCGCGCGCGCAAAGGCAAGTTGGCACCCGAGGATTTTCAGGGCACCACCATATCACTCACCAACCCCGGCACCGTGGGCACCGTGTCCTCCAATCCGCGGCTGATGGTGGGACAGGGGGCCATCATCGCAGCCGGCGCGATTGATTTCCCCGCCGAGTTCCAAGGCGCTGCCGAAGAGACCCGCGCGCTGCTGGGGCTCAGCAAGGTGATGAGCCTGAGCTGCACCTACGATCACCGCATCATTCAAGGAGCCGAATCGGGCATGTTCCTGGGGAAGATACAGGCGCTGCTCGATGGCAACGACAGTTTCTACGACGAGGTCTTTGAACATCTGCGGATGCCGCACCAGCCGGTGCGCTGGGAAAAGGACCGCCGTCCGCTGGTCCCCGGGGCGGCGGCGCGCACTGCGGAAATCGCCAAGCAGGCCGGGATCATGCAAATGATCAACGCCTACCGCGTACGCGGTCACCTGCTGGCCGATCTCGACCCGCTCGGCACTGAGCCCAGCTATCATGCCGAGCTCGATCCGGAAACTTACGGCCTCACCATTTGGGATCTGGACCGCGAGTTCCTGACCGGCTCGCTGGGCGACGCCATTGGCGATGAAGGCCCCAAGCACGTCGCCACCCTGCGCGAGATTCTGGAAACCCTGCGCCAGACCTACTGCGGCAAAATCGGCTGCGAGTACATGAATATCCAGGTGCCCGAGCAGAAGCTCTGGTTGCAGCATCGCATGGAGCCGGAGGCCAACAACTGGGCGCTCGACAGCCAGACCCGCGTGCGCACGCTGCGCAATCTGATCGCGGCCGAGGAATTCGAGCACTTCCTGCACGCGCGCTTTGTGGGGCAAAAGCGGTTTGCGCTGGAAGGCGGGGAAACCGCGCTGGGCATCGTGGCGGAGATTCTGGAGCGGGCGTCGGAGGACAACGTCCACGAGGTCGTCATGGGCATGTCCCATCGCGGCCGCCTGAACATGCTGGCCAACGTGGTGGGCAAAGACCTCAAGAAGATCTTCTCGGAGTTTGAAGGCGATATCGACCCGGCCAGCACGCAAGGCTCGGGAGATGTGAAATACCATCTGGGCGCAAGCGGCCTGGTCAAGACCGCCAGCGGCAAGGAAATCGTCGCCACGGTCTCTCCCAATCCCAGCCACCTGGAAGCTGTCGATCCGGTGGTGGAAGGAATCGTGCGTCCCAAGCAGGATCGTCTGGGCGACGTGCGGCGCGAGCGCGTACTGCCGCTGCTATTGCACGGCGACGCCGCCTTTGCCGGACAAGGTGTGGTGGCCGAGACGCTGAACCTGTCGCAACTGGATGGATATGCCACCGGCGGCACGATCCACCTGGTGATCAACAACCAGATTGGCTTCACCACGCTCCCGGACGAGGCCCGCTCCACGCCTTACTCCACGGACATAGCGCGCGGTGTGCAAGCGCCTATTTTCCACTTGAACGGTGACGATCCGGATGCCGCCATACGCGTGGTGCAGATCGCTTTCGATTACCGCCAGCAGTTCAAGAAGGACGTGGTGATCGATATGATCTGCTATCGCCGCCACGGACACAATGAAGGCGACGACCCCAGCTACACGCAGCCCACCCTCTACCGCAAAATCAAGGAGCATCCGTCAGTAGGCACGTTGTACTCGGAGCGCCTGGTCCGCGAGGGAATTCTTACGGCCGACGATGTCCAGGCCATGCGGAAGGCTGAAGGACGCCGCCTTTCCGACGCCTACGACGCCGCCCAGGCCGCCGCCGAGCGTTACGACGTGCAGGAACTGAGCGCCGTTCCGAGCGAAGACATCGGCAACGTCTGCCCGCGGACTTCCGTGAACCACTCGGTGATCGAGCGCGTGGTCCGCGCCACCACCAGTTTCCCCAGCACGTTTCATCTGCACCCCAAACTGCGCGGCTTCGTCGACCAGCGCCGCGAGGCGATCGAGAAGGACGGTCCTATCGACTGGGCGTTCGGCGAAGCCCTGGCCTTCGGCACGCTGGCGCTGGAGGGCACGCCGATCCGCCTCAGCGGCCAGGATTCCAGTCGCGGCACGTTCAGCCAGCGCCACCTGGTTTTTTATGATTCCGAAATGGGCCAGCATTATATCCCGCTGCAGCATATCTCTCCCGACCAGGCGCACTTCGATGTCTACGACAGCTCGCTTAGCGAATTCGCGGTACTGGGATTCGAATTCGGCTACAGCCTGGCCGACCCGCTGACGCTGGTGCTCTGGGAAGCGCAGTTCGGCGATTTCGCCAACGGCGCGCAGGTGATGATCGACCAGTTCATCGCCAGCAGCGAATCCAAGTGGGGCCAGCCCAGCGGCCTGGTGATGCTGCTGCCGCACGGCTACGAAGGGCAGGGGCCCGAGCATTCCAGCGCGCGCATCGAGCGGTACCTTGCGTTGTGCGCCGAAAACAATTTGATCGTCGCCAACTGCACCACGCCGGGGCAGTACTTCCACCTGCTGCGCCGCCAGATGTACGGAGGGCACGACCGCCGCGGCACGCGCAAGCCCCTGGTAATCTTCACGCCCAAGAGCCTGCTGCGCCATCCGCGCGCCGTCTCCACGCTGCACGATTTCACCACCGGCGGCTTCATCGAAATTCTGGGCGATGCCTACGTGCCCGATGCCGGCCGTGTTTCGCGCGTGGTCTTCTGCTCCGGGAAAATCTATTACGACCTTTTGGCCGGGCGCGAGCAGCAAAAGGCCGAGCACGTAGCCATCGTCCGCGTGGAACAGTTGTATCCGTTCGCAGCCGACCAGGCGCGTGACATTCTGGCCCGCTATCCGGCGACGGCCGAGGTGATCTGGGCGCAGGAAGAACCGCGCAACATGGGTCCCTGGCGGTTCATGCAGGAGCAAATGGAGCCGGTGCTGGAAGACACGCGGCGCGATCTGCGTTACGTGGGCCGTCCCGAAAGCGCCAGCCCCGCGACGGGCTCCGGCAAGCGCCACCAGCAGGAACAGTCGGAGATTGTGACCGACGCGTTGACGCCGGGAGCGATCTCGCAGACGCGGCGGGTGCGGGTGGTCGCGCGGCGGAAGAAATAGCGGCGTCCCCAACGGGCCTAACAGCTAAAAGGACCGCTCCCTTTGGTCACGGCTCAGTAAGGGGGTTACCGAGCCGTGACCAAAGGGAGCGATCATCGACTACACTGTCTATTTAGCGGAGGATGGTCGCGTGGCAAAGGCGGCAGCGGGAACCGTACCGTTAGACAAACTGGAGTTGTACGAAAAGCTGGTGGCCACCAATCCGAACGTCGAACGCCGGGGCGCGACTGTGCCTTACACGTCGTTGAATGGTCACATGTTCAGCTACCTGAGTAAGGAGGGCAAGCTCGAGCTCCGGTTACCGTCTGATGAGCGCGAGGCCTTTATCAAGAAGTACAAGGCCAAGTTGTCCGAGGCCTATGGAAAGGTTCAGCCCGAATATGTCGAAGTTCCCGACTCTTGCTCGCTTCAACACGGGAATTGAAGAGAGTACTTCGACTGCAGTTACACATATGTAAGTTCGCTCAAGCCAAAGCCCACCACAAAAAAGAAGAAGGCTTGACTCCTCCAATCATTAAACCAGAGTACCGAATTCGCCTCGCCGAGCCACGCGATGTTCCCGTGATCGCACATCATCGGGCCACCATGTTTCGGGACATGGGCTCGATACCGCAACAAGATTACGAACTGCTGCGGCAAGCCAGCGCAGAGTGGATCGGCAGCCTCGTCGCTAGCGGCGGCTATGCCGGTTGGTTGGTGGAGTACCAGCACGCCGTCGTGGCGGGCGGCGGCATGCTCCTCCGTGAGATGGGACCTGGGCCAGGATGCTATCGCATGAGCCGGTGGGCGCACATCGTCAACGTGTACACCGAACCGGATCATCGGCGGCGCGGCCTGGCACGCCAGTTGATGCAAACCATGCTGGACTGGTGCGCGCATCACGCCTTCGATCTGGTGACGTTGGCCGCTTCCGACGAGGGCAGGCCGCTCTACCAATCGCTCGGCTTCTCGCCCACCAACGAAATGCGCCTGCGGAAACGGCCATGAGGCCGGGTGCGGTAAAATCTGAATTTCCCCCCGGAGGACATCGATGGCTGTAAAACCCCGCCGGCAGGCGGTTGTGACGGACGTGGGAGGTGTGAAGGTTGGCGGCAATCATCCGATCGTCGTCCAGTCCATGACCAACACCGATACCGTCGACGTGGCGGGTACGGTGAACCAGGTGATGGAACTGGCGCGCGCCGGCTCGGAACTGGTGCGCGTCACGGTGAACACCGAGAAGGCCGCCGCCGCTGTGCCGAAGATCGTGGACACGCTGGACAAGTTCGGCATGCGCGTGCCCATCATCGGCGATTTCCACTATAACGGCCACATCCTTCTAAAGAAGTACCCGGAGTGCGCGCGCGCGCTCGCCAAGTACCGCATCAATCCCGGCAACGCCAACATCGGCCGGAAGACCGACGAGAATTTCCGGACCATGATCGAGGTGGCCATCGAGAATCACAAGCCGGTGCGCATCGGCGTCAACTGGGGGTCGCTCGACGCGGCGCTGCTCACGCGCATGATGGACGAGAACGCCCGGTCGCCCGAGCCCAAGGACGCGCGCGAAGTGACGCTGGATGCCATGGTCGCGAGCGCCATCGAGTCAGCCAAAGCGGCCGAGAATCACGGCCTGGGCCACGACCAGATCATCCTGAGCGCCAAGGTCAGCGGCGTGCAGGATCTGATCGACGTCTACCGCGCTCTGGCGGCGGCCTGCGATTACCCGCTGCACCTCGGTTTGACCGAAGCGGGCATGGGCAGCAAGGGCGTGGTGGCCAGCACCGCGGCGCTCTCCCCACTGCTGCAGGAAGGCATCGGCGACACAATACGCACTTCGCTCACGCCCGCGCCCAACGGCAGCCGCACCGAAGAAGTGATCGTCTCGCAGCAGATTCTCCAGTCGCTGGGCATCCGCAGCTTTACGCCGCAGGTTACTGCGTGCCCCGGCTGCGGCCGCACCACGAGCACGTTTTTCCAGGAGATGGCGGACGAGATCCAGACCTATCTGCGCGATCAGATGCCGAACTGGAAAGCGGATCATCCGGGCGTGGAGACCATGCGGGTGGCAGTGATGGGATGCGTGGTCAACGGGCCGGGAGAATCGAAACATTCCAATATCGGCATCTCGCTGCCCGGCACTTTCGAAGAACCCAAGGCCCCGGTGTATGTGGATGGCCGGCTGATGACCACGTTAAAAGGCAACCACATCGTCGCCGAGTTCATTCAGATTCTGAACGAGTACGTTACCTCGCACTACGCTTCGTAGGCCAGCCCATGCCGAAGCGTTTCACCCTCGCCGAAGCCCAGAGCCTGATCCCCAGCGTCGACCCGGTGCTGCGGAAAGCCATCGATCTGAAAGCGCGCTATGCCGATGCGGAGCAGGAGATCGAATCCTTCAGCCAGCGCATACAGATGATGGGCGGGCTGGTGGTGAATCGGGAGCAGGCGATCGAGACGCGGGATCGCCGGGACACGGCATCCACCAACCTGCGTGAAGCTATCGAAGAGGTTGAAGAGTTCGGCTGCGTCGTCAAAGATCTCGACATCGGCCTGATCGATTTTCCCACACTGTTTCGCGGCCGCGAAGTCTACCTTTGCTGGAAGCTGGGTGAGGCGTCTATAGCGTTCTGGCACGGCACCGACGAGGGCTTCGCCGGCCGGAAAGCCATCGATCAGGACTTTCGCGACCATCACCAGGGCGACCGCTCCCAGTAACGGGCCGATAAAAAACTTGAATCTTGCGTTCATGACTTATTCACGGTTTTTCCGCCAAAGTGAACTTGTCCGCTGGATAAGGTCACATGGCTCTTTCTGCGAAACCGTTTCTGCTGTTGCTATTGGCGGTGTCGTGCCTTGGCTCGCTAGCCGTCGCGGAGCAACCAGCCTCCTCTCTGTTTCGAACCAACACCGGGATGGTGCTGGTGCCGGTCACGGTGACCGATCATAACGGCAAGACCGTTAACGGGCTTCAGCGGGAAAACTTCACAATCTTCGACGAACACGTTGCCGAACCGATCGTGTCATTTGCCGGTGATGATTCTCCTTGCAGCGTAGGCCTGGTGCTGGATACCAGCGGCAGCATGCGCGGCGTTCTCGGCGATGCCAAGCAGGTTGCGGACTCATTCTTCAAGACTGCTAATCCGGAAGATGAATTCCTGTTGCTGACGGTCTCCACAAAGCCCGAGTCGCTTTCGGGATTCACCTCCGATATCGCGGCCCTGGAGAGAAGCGTTGATTTCACCACCGCGCAAGGGATGACGGCGCTGGTCGATACCGTTTATCTCAGCCTGAACCAAATGCGAAAGGCCCGGTCGACCCGGCGAGCGCTGCTGATTATCTCCGATGGAATGGACAACTACAGCCGCTATTCGAAAAGCGAACTGATGCGTGTGGCCATCGAAGCGGACGTTCAGATCTACTCGATTGTCATTAAGACCGGCGATAGCGGCGCCACTTCGGCAGGGGTCCCATTTCGTCCAAGCATGGCCGCAAAGCCGATCGACCAGGCACGACAGAACCAGGCGCCGAATTTTCTGGAAGAGCTTTCAGACAAGACCGGTGGACTTCACTTCCGTGCAGGAAACGCCCGCGAGGCGGCGGACGCTGTCAGGAAGGCAGGCGAGGCGATCCGGTACGTGTACGTGCTCGGATACAAAGCCCCGGAAAACGATGCATCTGGGAAATGGCACCGGATCCGTGTGAAAGCTGACGTCCCGCACACCAGCGTTTCCGCTCGCAACGGGTATTACGCCCGCTAAAACGTTCAACCGCTCCCTTCGATCGGCCCTTGCCGAGCCGTGACCAAAGGGAGCGGTATATTTTTATCTTTTGAACTTACGGCTTTTTCTCAACGATGTTGTTACCGAACACAAATCCGATTTCAGCCGTGGCGCGCGTCTGGTTGTTGTTCAGGCCCGAAGGACCGAAAACAGAGCCCGGCGCGTAATTGCCCGCGTGAACATAAGCAATGTCCCCCCGGAAGAAAAAGCCCCCGTACTGAAAAGTCGGCGTCACCGTAATCGACGTGCCCGAGCTGCCGGGACCGTACATCAAATTAATCGATCCATCCGTGGCGTTCCCCGAGCTCGAAATATACTCAAAGCGCACCGGGAGCGCGAAGCCGTGTTTGAAAGCGCGGCTCAGCAGGATGGCGCCGCCCGTGGTGGACGCGCCCTTCGCGATGCCGATCTTGACGTTGGTCGGAACGTCGGTGTATTGGAAGTAGGGCTGGATGATCCAGGATCCCTTCGTGTACGTGTAGATCACGTTGTAGATGGCACCGTTGTTTTGCACCGGTGTGGCGAAAGTCGTGTAGCCCGTCTGCCCCAGGTTTCCGCCCGCCACAAATGCCAGGGCGTGTGGGCCCATTCGCATAGGCCAACGAACCGCTCAGCCAGGAATAGCGGTTGGAATAGAAACCGTCGTTCCAGCTCAGCGAGGCAGTGACTTTGCCCATCGTCTGATTCACTTGGATGCCGCGACTGACTGCAGTTTCCTGGTTCCACAACAGGCCGCGATTGACGTTCATGTTCTCAAAGGTAAACGTGTACTCCGCGCCAATCAGCGTAGGTAGTGAACCGATCTCGAAGGAGGTGTTCTTCCCCGCCTGCAGTTTCACAAAAGCCACCGGCACAGGGCCGTAGAGGTTGGTCACCGTCTTATCGGCGGCAAGGAACGGAGTGCCCAGCGAGGGGATATCGTAGATGCCCGCCTGCAGGTAGAACTGAAATACGCCATCGGCCTTTTGTAGGAATATCTGTCCGTTACTCAGGGCTTCTTGCGTGGATTTATCGCCCGGGACATGATTGTTCTGCGCCACACCCATGCCGCTGAGAAATCCGTTGGCCGAGATTTTGCCGAACGGTCCTGCGTCGAAAACGGCCGGAGGGAGATTCGACAGCGGGCCCGTAATGGAAGGAGTCGAGAGTGGCGCCGGGGCGGCAGGCGCGGCAGGAGCCGCGGCCGCTGCTGCACCGTCGGCCGGTTTCTGGTCCGGCGTGGCGGGCGCATTTTGTGCACCGCAAAGCGAGGCTAACCCAAGGCAAAGAGCTGCCGCTGCAAGATTCTTCACGTAGAATTTCATAAACTCTCCTGTTTCTTACAAATTGCCAAGATGTGTGTGTGGGCTCAGGCTTGCGCTGGCCTCGGGTATGCAGAAACGGGAAGCCGCCTGCGAACCAGAAACCGCCCGATTAGCAGGCCCCGACCCCCTTGCCGGTTACGCCCGCCGCGCCGATGAGTGCCGCGATTAGACCGACAAGGTCATGTGGACACTACCGTCTGTCATTGTGGCCCGGAGAAGCAAGCACCGGTTACGTACACGGCACAGTGCACGTGCTTTGATTTCACCTAGCATCCTATGAAGCGCGTATCGACACAAGATAAAAATTTTTATCTTCATCATCACGATTCTGATTCAGGGCTGCAAATGCATCTTATTGCTTACAAAAGAGTTCAGCCGCGCCTGGCGGCAGCGCCGAAATTCCTATAAGACGAGGCCCGCCGGGCAGACCAGCCTTACGATAGATGGGGTGGTGTGTGGGCACGCGGACCCGCCGATTCGCCTAACCGCTCCAGGTATTTCGTGACAGCTTCGCGTAACAGGGTGGACAAGAGTTGATTGGGCTCGCCGGCGATCTTGCGACGCGCCGATTCCCGGACCAGGCGCGCGTAAATCTCCGGCGGCATCGTGATCGTAACCCTGCGAAATCCGCCTTTCTCTTCACATGGCGGACCCGGCTCCAGTGGTGCGGCGCGCTTCATGGCGAGAGACCCGTCTTCGGCGCCGGGTCAAAGAGCCGTATCGCCCCGATCACCATTTCGAATGCGGACGGCTTCCGCCACGTCGTAAATGAAGATCTTGCCGTCACCGATTTTTCCGGTGCGCGCGGCACCGCTCAGCGCGGTAACCACTTCGTCAGCCCGGCCGGCGGGCACGACCATTTCAATCTTCAACTTGGGAAGCAGGTCGACGTTATACTCCTGCCCCCGATAGACCTCCTTGTGACCCTTTTGCCGGCCGTGGCCGCGCACCTCGCTGATAGTCATGCCATCGATTCCGATGCCGACCAGGGCCGCTTTTACCTCGTCAATTTTGAATGGCTGAATAATCGCTTCGATTTTCTTCATCTCTCGTCCATTCTGTGCCGGCGTCCGTTCGTTTCAGGCCGCCTCCGTCGAAAAAGCAACTAGCTGCCTCTCGAACCAGGGCCGACAGGAGTCGATTCGGTTCACCGGCGATCTTCCGCCGCACCGATTCCTCCATCAGCCTTTCATACGCGTCCAGCGGAAGCGTAATGGTAACCTTTCGAAAATCGCCTTTCTCTCCGTAGGGCGGATTGGGATCCGCCTCTTTCTTTGCGCTGTCTAGTTCCATCGGTCTGCCCCTCCGAAAGGCTGGAGGCTGCATCGGTTGCGCAGCCTCCGCATTCGATCAACTCAGTCGGCCCCTGCTACTCCGCGGTGAGGTTCAATCGTACCCATATGCATGACGGACTGCGGCGCAAGTTTGCCGTTGGCTCCAGCACCGAGGCGGCCGGGTTGACCACCGAGGAGATCACGTACTCGGGATAGGCCGAGATCCCGTGCTCGTGCAGATCCAGTCCAAGAGCCTCGCCTTCCTGGGAGACACGCAGTATTCCCATCGCGTTGACCGCATACATCAGCACCAGTGAGACCACAAACGTGGACAGGGTGATGATCGCGCTGCCAATGGCCTGCGCCGCCAGAATAGTCGTGCCGCCGCCGTAAAACAGCCCTTTCAACGGAGCCGACGTATCGGCGCCAAAAGGACCGGTGACGCCGTAACCCGCGGCGAAGAACCCCAGTGACAAAGTCCCCCAGATTCCGCAGAACCCATGTACCGGGACCGCGCCGATCGGGTCGTCAATGCGCAACCACTCGAGTAACTCGACCCCGCCAACGACGATTACACCAGCTACCGCTCCCAGAAGAATCGCGCCCGTGGGCGTCACCCAGTAACAGGGGCAGGTGATCGCCACCAAGCCGGCCAGGAAGCCGTTCACCGTAAAGCTAAGATCCCATTTCTTGCTCATCATGTAGGCCACGATCATCGCAAACAGCCCGGCGGAGCAGGCCGCCAGCGTAGTATTAGTAGCCACGCGACCGATGCCTTCGAAATCCAAAGCCGACAGCGTGCTGCCAGGATTGAAGCCATACCATCCGAACCAGAGGATGAGACCGCCGGAAGCGGCAATCGTCAGATCGTGCGGCAGCATAGGCCCGCCGCCATCGCGTTTAAACCTGCGGCCTAACCGTGGCCCTAAGACGATAGCGCCAGCCAAGGCGATGAAGCCGCCGATAGTGTGCACTACGGTCGAGCCGGCGAAATCGTGGAAGCTCTGACCCAGCCAGGGAAGGAAGTTACCTGCGCTGCCCATCGTGGCCAGAAAGCCGTCCGGACCCCAGGCCCAGTGGCCGATGATCGGGTAGATGAAACCGGAGACGCCCACGCTATACACCAAGTCTCCGGCGAATCCGGTACGCCCGATCATGGCGCCTGACGTGATGGTGGAGCAGGTATCGGCAAACGCGAACTGGAACAGCCACACCGCCAGAAATGCCACACCGGTGGTCTCGTAAGTCGCCGGAGCGCCTTGCAGGAAGAACCAGTGGTAGCCAATCAGACCGTTGCCATGGCTGAACATGAAGGCAAAGCCCCAGGCGTAAAACAGGAGGCCGCAAAGGCACGTGTCCACAATACATTCCATGAGCACGTTCACGGTCTCGCGTGAGCGGCAGAAGCCCGCTTCGAGCATGGTGAAGCCCACTTGCATCCCGAACACCAGGAACGCCGCGATCAGCGTCCACACCGTGTTGATCGGGTTGACGATATCATTGCCCTTTAGGTTTGGATCGGCCGCGAACGTCCGGAACCCGATCAAGTCGGGGTTCAGCAGAATACCCACCAGTAACAGCAGGCCGATGGCGCCAGCTTTCCACTCAGTAGAATCATCCCGTAGCGGCGCCACTCCGGATCCTGTAGCCGGCCACGCAAACGAGAAGCTTTTTGCGTTAGACTCAATTTATCTTTCATAAATAAGTCGCTCCTTGTTTGTTCGCTTCCGTAGTGCCTAAGAGGCCACACACTTCGGCAACAGATCGACCGGGAGGGTCTGATAGGTGTGTTGTCTCAGGTTAGGACCGTGGACCGGTGAGGACCAATTTGCGCCGGCAGGACGGGGCAAGCAGCAGGTACGGTCGAAGTTCAGTGTACTGACAGCGATCAGACAAGTCCAATCAATATTTTGAATTTCTGCTGAAAGTTTTTCGGATAAATTTGACTGAAAGATGGGGTTCGGTTATCGAAAGATGCGGAAGGGCCACGTGATATCAGGAAGTTATCATGACTATCTACAATTCCCTGGAATATTCCCGAGCTTCTTCCATGACTTTTCGACTATTTGGTGCTAACTGAGAGGCTTGTACAGAAGATCTTTCGGGAGGTTATTCGAGCCGTGCTAAGTACTCATACACCGCCTCTCGGAGCAAGGCGGATAACAACTGGTTCGGCTCGCCGGCGATCTTCCGCCGGGCTGATTCCCGAACGAGCTTCTCATACACATCCGGTGGTACAGTTACCGATAATTTGCGGAAGGCTCCCTTTTCTCCGTAAGGAGGATTTGGATCGGTGGGCGATTGTTTCATCGAGGTTCACTCCACGCGGATCACTTCTTCCCCCAACTCAGCCTGGCCTTCTTCCAACACCGTCCGATAGGCAATCTTGATGAGTGGCGGGGCCACTATGGTAGTTGCTACGGACATGAACACAACCACTCCATAGGAACTCTGTGAAAGAATACCGAAGCCGAGGCCAATCTGTGCAACCACCATCCCGACTTCGCCTCGCGGTATCATGCCCACGCCTATGCGCAACGCGTCCGCCTTTCCCATTCCGAGCGCCCCCAAACCACAACCGATGAACTTGGAAACCACCGCGGCGGCCAGAATTGCTGCCGCCAGCATGGCGGTCTTGGGGTGAGAGAACGCGGACAGATCGACATGCAACCCAATGCCTGCAAGAAAGAACGGCACGAGCAGCTCCGACACTCCCTGGGCCAAGTCTCGTTCCCGAGGGCCCGTGCTCTCACCTAGGGCTAGGCCTGCGAGGAATGCGCCAACAATAGCGGCCACACCGGTGTAGACAGCCAATAAGGCAAGCGCAAAAAGGAGCCTCATCGCCAAAACGAATCGTGCCTCGGCGATTTTCAAGGTGCGTTCCACATGGGGCACAATCCGGCCCATGGCGTGCGTGCCCCATTTGGCGACGATCACCGTGAATGCTGTGGCGGCGAGCGCTGTCAGACGTAAGTTGCACGAAATCCAGTTTGCCGTGAGTCAAGCTACTAACTACGGCCAGAACAAACAGGCCGAGGACATCATCGATCACCGCCGCCGCCAGGATGATTTTACTGGAGACGGCGTGCAGCAGTCCCTTAGCCGATAGCACTTGGGCGGTGATACCCACGCTGGTGGCCACCATGGAAGCACCGACGAAGATGGCTTCGTTGGTAGGCTGCGCCCCACAGACAGCAGTATGCGCCATCCCCATTATGAACGGCACCACCACCCCGGAACAGGCCACCAGAGTCGCGGTGCCGCCCACTTTCATCAGCTCCGACGATTTCACTTCGAGCCGACGCGGAACAGCAGGAACATCGCGCCCAAGATCGGATAGCGCGCTTAGGAACTCGTTCGGCGCCAGCCACCCGAGCACGCTCGGGCCGATCAGAACGCCGGCCAGGATCTCGCCAACGATACCGGGCTGACCAAGACGCTTCGACAGCTCCGCCATCAGCTTGGCCGAAACGAAGACCACCAGCATCGAGAGCGGAATTTTCGCCGGCCCGCTGGCACCGAAGCAACATGCAAGAAGGCGGGAATGGCTGGGTGAGCCATGGGAGCCAGGTTATGCGGTGCGCGGACGCGCGTCGCATGAACAATGCCGCGCCGCCGAGCCCGGCAGCACGGCCAGCAGGCGGCGCGCCGGCGTGATCAGCAGGAAGTAGGCAGCCAGGATCAGCCGCTCCGGCGAAGTAACTCCACTTCTTCAGTTCATTTCCAGTACACCACCAGAGAGAGAATATGGTCATGGCGAGCCAGCACAGAGGGCCGGCGCGGTAAGCGACTTGGTCCACTCCGGCTTCTGCGTGCCTTCGCGCATCAGCCTGCGAATCTCCTGCAGCTGCTTGCGCGCGAGCGACAATTCCCAGGCATTGTCGGCCAGGTCGACCGCCTTCAGCGTTTCCTCTCGGCGCGAATCAGCGCCCGCAGCCGGTAGTGCAGTTCCGCGTATTTCAATCTGCGCGAAGAAGTGTCCGGCTCCAGCTGGACCGCGAGTTCCAGCGCGTCCATCGACTTGTAGACGTCGTAGTTCATCGCATAGGCCATGCCGAGGCAGGTCCGCAGATCGGCCGACTGCGGGTTCTGCCACGCAGGCTGCTTCGAGCGTGCCGATGTACGCCGCAAGCTTGGCTGGCGAGACCGTGTGCGGGTCGCGCCAGGGAACCGGCGGCAACCGCAGCGCGGTTGGCTTGTGCGTTGCCAGTTCGCGCGGTCATGCTACTGTACTCGCCACTCGTTCTGGCCTTCAGTTCGAACTCCGGATAGCCGAGCTCGCCCATTTCCGGAATGTCCAGACCTTCGAGTTCGACCTTGGCGGACACCCGCTGGCCACCACCGCATCGATGACCATGTTCACCACGAAGCTGAACGTGAACACGAAGCCGATCAGCGTGGCCACGCCGATCAACTGCGCGACCAATTGGCCGGCATCGCCGTAGAACAGCCCGGTGACAGAGCCGTTCACGCCGTTCCAGGCGCCGCCGTAGTTGCTCTTGCCGTCGGCGAACAGGCCGACCGAGATGACGCCCCAGAGGCCGTTGGTGCCGTGAACCGAGATGGCGCCGACCGGGTCGTCCACCTTCATCACGCGATCGACGAACTCGACCGAAAGGCAGACCAGCACGCCGGCAATCAGGCCGATGATGACGGCGCCACGGTATTGACGAAGCCGCTCGGCGCCGTGATGGCGACCAGACCGGCGAGAAGCCCGTTGCCCGTCATCGACGCATCCGGTTTGCCGTAGCGCATCCACATGTAGAACATCGCGCCGAAACCGCCGGCCATGCCCGCGAGCATCGTATTCACCGCAATCGAGCCGATGCGCAGGTTGCCGTTGGCCGAGCGCCGAGCGTCGACCGGGATTGAACCCGAACCAGCCGAAGGCCAGGATGAAGCAGCCCGTGAGCACGATCACGATGTCGTGGCCGAGAATGCGCATTGGGTTTGCCGTCGCGCGTGAACTTGCCGATGCGCGGGCCGATGATGATCGCCATCGCCAGCGCCGTGATGCCGCCGACCGCGTGCACGACGCCCGAGCCGGCGAAATCGCAGTAGCCCTTTCCGAGGCCGAAGTTGGCGCCCAGGTTCGCGAGCCAGCCGCCGCCCCAGGCCCAGTTCGCAAACAGCGGATACGTGAACGCGCCCATGAAGAACGACGACATCATGAACGCCGAGTACTTCCAGCGCTCGGCGGCCGTGCCGGTGACAATGGTCAGCGCCGTGTCCATGAAGACCATCTGGAACAGGAACATCACCATCACGCCGACGTCATAGGTGCCGCCCTGCGTCAGGAAAAGCCCGTGCTGCCGAACAGGCCGCACGGCTTGCCGAACAGGTGATACGTATTCCGCGTTCAGCGGCGGCGATGCCGCCCAGGTTGGCCACGGCGCCGACGCCGCCTACCTGAATCGCGAAGCCGATCAGCCAGTAGGCGAGCATGCCAACGCCGTACACCATGAAATTCATCATCATGGTGTGGTTGGCGTTCTTCGCGCGGCAAAGACCGGTCTCGACGATCGCGAAGCCGGCCTGCATGAACATGACGAGGAAGCCGGTGACGAGCGTCCAGACGAAGTTGATGGCGATCTTGTTCTGGCCGACCTGGTTCACGACATCGCCAATCGTCATTCCTTTCTTCGCGTCAGCCGACCGCGATATCAGACCACGGTGCCGGTGAGGCCTCCGTCGGGATCGCCCTTCAGTCGGTCGTCCGCGTTCGGAGCAGCGACACCCTTAATGTCCGTATCGGTGATCGGCACGGGCGCTGCCGGCGGTGCGGCTGCGGGCGCTGCCGGAGCTTGCGCCAGAGCTAGTGACGCACTTAGTGCAAAGCGTGATCAGCAGACATAGTGTTCTTCACAGACGTTATCTCCTCCAGATCGCATTCTTCAGGAACGCGCGATTGATGATTCCAATGATCCCGATGAGACAGACGACTAGACCAATCAGCACCATCACCATCCGGCCGCCGACGCTGGAAGTCATGCCCAAGCTCATTACGCTGATCAGAAAGCCCAGCAAATGTTACGAGAACACCGACGATAGCCATATTCCCCTCTGTCTCTCCTTTAACTTTCGTTCTGCTCCCACGGCTTGCACTTTAGGAACAGCCCAATCGATCCGGCCAAGGATACGATGCCTAGCAGCACCAGAATCACGCTGACATCCTGCGCCAGACCTGCGGCGATCAGCGTCAGTGCGACGAATAACAAGGCGACTCCATACGCCTGCGTTGGATTAGCTCCCATTCTCCACCTCCACACTTGAAATATGGTTCACATTCCGCGCCAGGACGCGGAGTATCTGACACGTTCGTGGGCGTGCCAGCCCGACTCAAAGAGCCGCGTCGCCGCGATCTCCGTTGCGAATGCGTACAGCCTCCGCCACCTCATAGATGAAGATCTTGCCGTCGCCAATCTTTCCCGTACGCGCGGCTTCGCTAAGCACCTTCACCACTTCTTCGGATCGTTCTGCGGTCACCACCATCTCCACCTTGACCTTAGGTAGCAGGTCTACGTTATACTCCTGACCGCGGTAGACCTCTTTGTGACCTTTCTGCCGGCCGTGCCCGCGCACTTCGCTGATGGTCATTCCGTCGATGCCAATTCCCATCAAGCGCCTGCTTTACTTCGTCAATCTTGAACGGCTGAATGATCGCTTCGATTTTTTTCATCGCTAGTCCATCGCGCAGCAGCGCTGGTTTGCTTCTTACACATTCGCGCACACCACGACCTTCCACAGCAGAGTTAGTGCGCACGCTAGTTAGATTTAGGATCGCCAGGCCACTTAGTGTAGCCAGCCCAGGCTGCGTCGCCCGGTTCCCGTTGAGGGAGACCTATCAACTTGGATGGTAACTATACGCGCTGCTTGTTAGACAGCGTCTAATAGTTGAGAACTCAGTCTACGGGCCGCGCCGATATATGTCCAATTAATATTTTCGATGTGCGCCAGAAGTCTTTCGGATTTTTTAGTCCGAAGGATAGGCCGGCGTGAGCGAAAGATAGCCCCGCCATGAACCGGTCGTCATGGCGTATCTTGGTTGGTGTGATTGCCGTCTTCTTCCGGGGCAGGGTCAAGGTAGTATCCGTTACAGTAGCGCTGATTGCGGTCATCGCCGTCGCCGACTGGTCCGTAGGCAGCCGGGCTTCTCTCGGCGTCCTCTACATTCTGCCGATGATGCTCGGCGCCATCGTACTCGCGCCATGGCAGACCACCATCCTCGCTTTGATCTGCTCATCCCTGCGCTCCTGGTTCGATATTCCCAGCCCGCATATCGAGATGCTTCTTCGTTTCATCTTTGCCTCATTGACCTATGCCGGCTCGGGATTGTTCGTCACCGCACTAATCCGAAACAGAGATCTCGAAGAACAACTGAAGACACTGGTGGAAAGCAGCCCCGCTGCGATCCTGACTACCGACGGCTTTGGAAAGGTACTGGCCGCTAACCGTGCCGCCGATTCCCTGTTTCTGATGACGAAGAAGGAGACACTCAAAGGCAGAAAGATATCCGACTACGTGCCCTTGCTTGGCGATGCATTGATGATGACCGACAGGCCGGAACATTTCCGGACCGCCGCCCAGTGCCAGGGCCGTAAGGACAATGGCGAGATCTTCCTGGCACAAGTCTGGTTCTCGTCCTATCCCACACCGGAAGGCGCTCGCCTGGCGGCCATTGTGGTGGACTCCTCCGAGGAAATGCGCGATCGCGAGGAGGAAGGGCTGCGGCAGTTGATGATCGGCAACCGCATCGCAGCTGCGGCCGTTTCGCACGAAGTTCGCAACCTTTGTGGCGCGATCTCCGTACTCTGTTCCAATATCAGGGCCAAACACGCTAACACACCTGACGATGATCTTCAGGGGCTGGGCACTCTTGGTTCAAGGCCTCGAGCGCATTGCCTCGTGGCAATTGCAGAGTAACGTGCACGACAACTTAGAAGAGATCCCGCTGCAGGAAGTAATGGATGATCTTCGCATTGTGATTGAGCCGGACTGGCGCGATGTGAACGGCACCATCACCTGGGATGTGCCGCCCAAAATGCCGGTCGTCCTGGCCGAGCGCCACGGACTGCTGCAAGCCTTTCTGAATCTCGCGCAGAATAGCCACCGTGCGGTTGAAGACGGTCCCGTGCGCAAACTGGCGATCGCTGTGTCGGTAGAAGGCCGTATGGCCAATGTCCGTTTCCAGGACACCGGCCCGGGCGTCGCTGACGCTGCCCGGCTCTTTGCGCCGTTCCAGCCAGGCGCTAACGGGACAGGGCTGGGGCTGTATGTCTCTCGCGCTGTCATTAGAAGCTACGGTGGCGAACTGCGCTACGAACCACATAGCGGCGGTGCTTGCTTCCGCGTCGAGATTCCGGTAGTTTGATAAACGTAACTATGAGTACGTCGGCCACGCAGTTAATCCGCTTACTAATTGTCGACGACCACACTATGTTCCGTGAGGGATTAGTGCGGATGCTCGAGCGCGAGCAGGATCTTAGAGTGATTGGGCAGTTCGCCTCATCCACCGAGGCCTTGACTCTGTTGCACGACGCGGAAGTGGACATAGTGCTTTTGGACGTCGATCTGGGAGCGGAACGCGGGCTGGATTTCATCGTCGCAGCCAAGCGCGCCGGCTTCCAGGGCCGTTTTCTCATTGTGACCGCTGGCATCAGCGACCAGGAGGCAGTGCAATTGGTGGAAGCGGGTGTGGCCGGAATCCTGCATAAGCAGAATTCCACGGAGGTCCTGGGTAACACCATCCGACAGGTGGCCAGCGGCGAAGTTTGCCTGGAGAAAGCTTATCTGGGCCCGCTTTTTCGGTCCGTGGACCGCTCGCGCCCGGGGCGCCCCATACGCCTTACCGATCGCGACAAGGCCGTACTCCGCTTTACCTTACAGGGCCTGACGAACCGGGAAATAGCCGGACGTATGGAGCTTTCGGAAAGCGCCGTCAAAGCCTCGCTACGCCAGGTATTCGGTAAGTTGAACGTTCGAACCCGCGCCCAAGCGGTGAAAGTAGCTCTCGAACAATACCGCGACCAATTGTAAGTGACCTATCTTTAGATCTAGAAATACCTATCTTTTGATCGAACCACCTATCTTGCGGTTAGCGAAATAGGAAAACCTTACCGCACAACTGAAAAGTTTTGATTGGACACGTCAGTAACCTGACGATAGACTTGATTCTCGATTGTCCAAGCCAGCGGTCGCAATCCAGGCTCCGTCATCGGCAATTCCCAAAGTTGTCGTCGCCACCACTGTAGCTCTCACCTTCATCTCTTTCTGGCGCGCAGCGGCCATCGTCTTAAGCGATCTCGCATCCTCAGCCTTCTATGCCGGCGGCATCGCGGAACACGCCATCGGTAAGAGCGCCCCCTGGTTCATTCTGGGCGTGATGCTGTTTAGCTTCGCCGTGCGCTCCGTGTACCTGGAATCGTGCAGTATGTTCGTGCGCGGCGGCGTGTACGTGGTGGTGCGCGATGCCATGAATCGCTTCATGGCGCGCCTGTCGGTATCCGCGCTGATTTTCGATTACATCCTTACCGGGCCTATCAGCGTGGTCAGCGCCGGCCAGTATCTGGGCCACCTGATGAACGAGATCTCGGGCATGGCTCACGTGGGCCACGCCATCAGCACCAATCTTTTCTCAGCGGTCTTCGGCGTGGCGGTTACCCTTTACTTCTGGTGGAACAATATCAAAGGGATTCACGAATCCAGCGGCAAGGCGCTCCGGATTATGCAGGTCACCACCGTCATGGTGCTAGGATTTCTGATTTGGTGTCCCATCACCATTCTGCTCCACGGCCCCGCCCAGATCCCGCCCGCGCCCCTCCCCCGCAATCTCCAGTTCCACCCCGACGCGCTCGGTTGGCTCCGTGGAACCCTCTGGCCGCAAATCGGCGCGATCGCCATCATCGTGGCTTTCGGCCATTCGCTGCTGTCTATGAGCGGTTTTGAAACCCTGGCACAGGTCTACCGTGAAATCGCTTACCCCAAGCTGAAGAACCTGAAATATACAGCTAACACGGTGTGCATCTACGCCGTATTCTGCACGGGCCTGGTCACGCTGTTCGCCGGGATCATCATTCCCGATGCCGTCCGCGGCCAGTATGTGGACAACCTGCTGGGCGGCCTGACCGCGCATCTCGCGGGCCCCGCCGTGCTGCGCCTGCTCTTCCATATCTTCGTGGTCATCGTGGGCGTGCTGATACTCTCCGGCGCGGTGAACACATCCATCATCGGCGCTAACGGTGTCATGAACCGCCTGGCTGAAGACCGCGTCCTGCTCGACTGGTTCCGGAGGCCCCATAAACGCTACGGCACCACGAGCCGGATGATCAACCTCATCACGCTGCTGCAACTGGGGACCATCGGCTTGAGCGGCGGCGACGTGAACCTGCTGGGCGAAGCCTACGCGTTCGGCGTGGTCTGGAGCTTCTTCCTAAAGTCGCTCGGCGTGCTGGTCCTGCGGTTCAAGCGGCATGACCAGGAATATAAGACGCCCGTCAACATCCGGATCGGCAAACTGGAGCTTCCCATCGGCCTCATTGTGACCACCGCGATTCTCGGCCTGGTGGCCATTGCGAACCTGTTCACCAAGCAGATCGCGACCATATACGGCGTCAGTTTCACGGTCGGATTGTTCATCGTTTTCACCACCTCCGAGATCATTAACAAGAAGAAGGTCGACGCCAAAACGGCCAGCTTCGAAGAATTCAATCTGGACATGCGGTCCGATGTTACAGCCGGGGCCGTACACGCCCGCCCAGGCTGCGTTCTGGTGGCAGTGCGCGATTACAGCCGCATGCAGCATCTGCTCACGGTACTGGAAAAGACCAATCTCCGCCGGCACGACATTGTGGTGATGACGGTCCGCCCCGTCTCTACCGGCGCCGGCGAGTACGCGCTATCGGACCAGCAGTTGTTCTCCGACTACGAGCGCGAGTTGCTCACGGCGGTCGTGACGATGGCCGAGAAGGAAGGCAAGACCGTCGACCTGCTGGTGGTGCCGGGCGTCGATCCCTTCGACGCCATGGTGCAAACGGCCGCCAAACTCCAGGCCTCGCGGCTGGTGACGGGCGTTTCGTCGCACATGGACTCGGAGGAGCTGGCGCGCCGCATCGGCCTTGCGTGGGAAAGGCTGCCCGAGCCGCGTCATCCCTTCTCGCTTGAAATCATCAGCCCCGATCGCCCCTCGGTATACGTCAACCTGGGCCCGCACCCGCCGCGCTTATGGCCCGAGGATCTGGACCGTACACACGACATCTGGCTGCGCTTGCAAGACGGGTTTGGCTGCCGTTTGCATCACCGCGACGTAGTAGGGGTAGCCCTCAGGCGTCTGGAGAAGGATCTGGAAGGGGACCGGTCGCAAGACGTACTTGCCGACCTTGCGCGGGAGCTGAAAAAACCCTAAACACCGCTCCCTTTGGTCACGGCTCAGTATGGCGTCTTGACGGCCAGTTATTGTGTTACTGAGCCGCGACATAGGGAGCGGTGGTGTCAACCTCTCTAGCCGGTTGCGCCGCTCACCAAATACACCGCCGTCTCCGCCATCAGGTTCGGCCGCAGGCTCACCTTTCGGCCGCCCGCCAGAAAATATCGCCGCTCCACCCGTATGCCTTCCAACTGCACCAGTTCCTCGAAATCCTGCACGGTCAGAATATGGATGTTAGGCGAATCGAACCAGGTGTGCGGAAACAGCGTAGTAATGGGCGCGCGGCCGCCCAGTAGCAGAGCCACCCGCATCCGCCAATGACCGAAATTCGGAAACGCCACAATCGCGCGCCTTCCCACGCGCAGCATTTCGCGCAGCACTGTCCGCGGATGATGCGTCTCCTGCAGAGTCTGGCTAAGGATGATGTAATCGAACGCGCCGTCGGGATAGTCGGCCAACCCCTCGTCGATGTCGCCCTGGTACACCGACACGCCGCGGGCGATGGCGCGCTGCACTTTGCTGCTGGATTTCTCCACGCCGCGCGCATCCACGCCCTTGTTCTCGGCCAGCCACTGCAGCAAATCGCCATCGCCGCAACCGAGGTCCAGAACCTTGGTCCCGGGCTCCACAATATCGCCGATGATGGCATAGTCGCTGCGGCCCAACAGTTCGCGGACGAATGCTTGCGGCTTGGGAACCTGGGCCGTCATTGCGCCTTCTCGTAGGTGCTGGCGAGGAAGCCGCGGATGAGATCGGTCTGTTCGGCTACGTCCACCAGGAACGCGTCGTGCCCATAGTTCGATTGCAGTTCGACGTAAGCTACATCGCAATTCCGCGCGCGCAACGCCCGCACGATCTCCTGCGATTGATAGCTGGGATAGAGCCAGTCCGAACTGAAACTGATCACCAGGAAACGCGCCCGCGCCGCTTCGAAGGCCGCTGCCAGGCTGCCGTGGCCGTTCACCAAGTCGAAGTAGTCCATGGCCTTGGTGATGTACAAATACGAGTTGGCGTCGAAGCGATTGACAAACTCGCTGCCGCGGTAGCGCAGGTAACTCTCCACTTCGAAATCGACATCGAAGTCGTACCCGAAGTTCTCTTTCCCGCGCAGCCTGCGCCCGAATTTCTCGCGCATCGAATCGTCGCTCATGTACGTAATGTGGCCGACCATGCGCGCCACGGCCAGCCCGCGCGCCGGCGGCGTCCGCCCGTAGTAGTTGCCGCCATTCCAGTCGAGGTCGGCCATGATGGCTTGCCGGCCCACTTCGTTGAACGCGATCTGCTGCGCGCTGTGCCGGGTGGTGCAGGCGATGGGGATCGCGCTCACTACGCGATCGGGATACGAGACCGCCCATTCCAGCGCCTGCATCCCGCCCATGGAACCGCCCGAGACGGAAAGCAGCCGCTCGATCCCCAACGAATCGAGCAGCATCTTCTGCAGCCGGACCATGTCGCCTATGGTGATCACCGGAAACGCCATGGCATACGGGCAGCCCGTAGCGGGATTCACCGACGCAGGGCCCGTGCTCCCGCGGCATCCACCTAATACGTTGGCGCAGATGACAAAATAGCGGTTCGTGTCGAACGCCTTGCCCGGGCCGATCATGTTATCCCACCAGCCGGGTTTGCCGGTTTCATGGCTGATCCCGGCCGCATGCGCGTCACCCGAAAACGCATGCTCGATCAGGATCGCGTTGCTCTTTTTGGCGTTCAGCTCCCCATAAATTTCGTACGCCACCTCCACCGGCGCGAGCGTGGCGCCGTTGTCCAGAGGCATGCAATCGAACCTGACAACGTTGGATTCGACGATCATTACGGGAGTTTTTCCATCATAACAAAAGCGTTGACCACACCCCCTGCGAGCCACTCGGGCGCGTAGCCGGGCCGCGAACGGCGGTCACGGTACCCGCTTAGAACCTTCATGACTCGTGCCGGCGCAAGCCGCATGCCAGAATGGCCTCGGAGATTCTTCAGGGAGACAAGACCGTGGACCGGCCCGCCGGGCGGCTTCAGGGGCGGGCAAATCACCGCGGAAGGGAACTAGGATGCGCTACGGCAAGCTACTATTCTCGGGGGCCGTGGTTTTGGCTTTCTCTACGATTTGTTCGGCTGACGTCGCCAATGGCGGCTTCGAGACCGGCGATCTCACCGGCTGGACACCGGGCGGTGATCTTTCCGTGTTCTGGAACCTGGAAGTCACCAATCAAGGACCTGATTCCGGAACGTATGCCGCCCACTTCGGCGCCTATGGCAACCTGGGCGATGCCACGCTTTCGCAAACCTTTGCCACCGCCCCAGGCGCTTATTACGAAGTCACCTTCTTCTACGGCGAGTACAACCAAAATGGCGCCCTGGGACAATGGGGCTACCTGAATCCGGATAACATCAGCACCGACCCCAGCAGTCCCTACTTCCAGGCCAACGAGCTGGACGTATTCTGGGACAACGGCGCGACCCCGTCGTTCAGCGCTGCCAACTTCTTCACCAGCAACCAGCCCGCAAGCGGCACCGACCCAGACGGCGGCACCAGCCCAGGCGACTACTTTTACCTGCAGGAGACTTTCCTGGTACAAGCGCTCAGTTCCTCCAGCACCCTGGAGTTCGCGGCCTTTGACCAGCAGCAGGACGTCATTCTCGACGATGTCAGCGTCCGTCCCGATACCGATATCCGCCCCCTCGGCGCCGACATCGCTCCGGTACCCGAGCCCAGCAGCTTTGCCGCAGTGGCCGCCTTGTTAGCTTCTGTCGGCATAGCTGTGCGACGCAAGAAGCGCCAGCAGCAAGCGTAACGCCCCTCTTTTCCCCTTGCGTCTGAGGCTGCTCGTAGCCGCAGCCGGTGCGAGCCACCCAGCGCGCGTGGCAGGCGCATTTTGCCGCAGCTCGAAACAGCGGTAACGGTACTGGCCTGGGCTGCCCATAACTTAAGAGCAGCGGCGCCCGCATGCCAGAATGGCCTCGAGAGTAATTTCAGATTGAAAAGTCCGCAGCCGGCCAGTAAGGAAATGCCACGTTGAGAGGTCGGATTTCAACTGTTGATTGTCTCCGGGGCGTCGCCGCTCTGGCCGTCGTCTGCACGCACGCCATAACCCAGGGGCTGGGATTTCCGCTGGCTCACTATGGGTGGCTTGGCGTGTACGTCTTCTTCGTGATCTCGGGATTTGTGATCCCTTACAGCCTCTGGAGAGCTGACTATTCTCTCCGGTCGTACCCCCGTTTTGTTGCCCGTCGCATGCTCCGACTTGATCCGCTATATTTATTTTCCATCGCCGCCGCGATCGGACTCCACTACCTTTCGTTCCACTTCTCCGCATTTCGGGGGCCCGCGCCAAACTATACGGCAAAACAACTACTTCTGCACCTTGGCTATTTGAATTCTTTTTTCGGGATGAGCTGGATCATCAATGTCTACTGGACTCTCGGAATCGAATTCCAATATTACCTGCTCGTCGGCTTGATCTATCCTGCGCTTCTGTTCACGGGTCTACTGGCGGAGGGGGCGCTGCTGTTAGCCTGCTCCGCGGCCGTGGGATTTCGATTTCCTTTTCCTGGTGTCCACATCCAGGGTGAACAAGGCCCTTTGGTTGGACACTACGCCTTCGTTTTTCTTCTCGGCTTTTTGGCTTTCCGCTACCGGTCCGGAATTATCGGGATTCGGCGCTATTGGCTCCTAACCGGGATCGCTGCTTTCGGTGCTTCCAGCGTGTGTGGTCCACTCATCGGTATTTTCGCGCTGGGTACGTCGGCAATGATTGCGTTTACCACCCTCCGCTCCCCACTGCTCGCGTATCTCGGATCAATCAGCTATTCCCTCTACCTGCTGCACTACCTTGTCGTCGGACGCATCCTCGGTCTCGGCTTGCGTTTCGTGCATTCTCCTCTGCTGGTCCTGCTTCTGGAGTTTACGGCGATTGTCGTATCCATCGCGGTGGCGCATGTCGCGACCATACTGATCGAGAAACCATCCATGCGCCTCGCCCAGAGGATCGCCCTCAGATGTCCCGATCACAACACCTGCAAACAGCCCAGTCCTTTCGCTCAAAGCGCCCCTGTGTTTCCGGCCGGGACAGTCAGCCAGCCCCTCGTCCACGTGGCACTGTCTTCAAAACGCGATTGAACTCGCTCCCGCATCCTCCTAAGTGGCAGCCGCGTTTCGGCGCGGCTCGAAACAGCGGTAACGGTACTGTACTTAGGCGACCCATGACTCAAAACAGCGCCCGCCGCATGCCAGAATGACCTCGGAAGTAATTTCGGAGGAAGAAGTCCGCAGACCAGCCCGCCGGGGATTTACCGGCGGGCAACTTGATCGTGAAAGAGGAAAAACAACGATGCATTACTTTAAGCTGCTGTTTTCGGGGGCGGTTGTGTTAGCCCTCTCGACGGTTTGCTCGGCCGACATCCTGACCAATGGCGGCTTTGAGACCGGCGATTTTACCGGCTGGGTCCTGGGCGGTGATCTCAGCCAACCCTATGACGCACGAGTCAACACCAATGCGCCCAACTCAGGTACGTATGCCGCGCATATAGGCGATGAGGGCTTCAACGGCCCGACAACGCTTTCGCAAACGTTTAACACCATCGGCGGCGCGTTTTACGACGTCAATTTCTGGTATGGCGAGTACAACTCCAACGACCCCTCGGGCTACCTCGGCGATCCCGGCAACACCGACCCCAACAGTCCCTTCTACATGACCAACGGGCTGACTGGATCTTCGGATGGTAGCGGGAGCACTTTCAGCGATACCAATTTTTTCACCAACAACCAGCCCGTAAGTGGCACCAACCCGGGAGGCGGCGCCAGCCAGGGCGATTACTTCTACGAGCACGGGAGCTTCGGGTTCTACGCCCTCGGTTCCACCAGTACGATCACGTTCGCCGGCTATGACTTCCAGCAGGACGTCATTCTCGACGACGTCAGCGTCCTTCTCAACACCGACCACACTCGACTCGATGTAACGCCGGAGCCCAGCTCGTACGCCTTCGTGGCGGGTTTGTTGGTCTGTCTGGGCGTGGCTGTGCGACGCAAACAGCGCCAGCAGCAAGCGTAACGTCCCTCTCCTTCCCCTTTCGTTCGAGGCCGTTCTTAGCCGGCGGCCTCGACTCTTCCCTTACAGCCCCGCTCGATAGCCCCTCTGTTACCCCCTTAGTACTCCGGTTACTTGTACCCCCGGCAAGGGACAGCCATATTGAAACCAACCGGATAGCACACTGGTGTCCGGGAGGAGGGCAATATGGATTCGAACCGCTCAACATCCCCTGCGAAGGATCAGGCCTACGCCACCAGCCCGGTCGCCGGTGTCCGTAGCGATTGTTACGTGGACCCGGCTCCCCTGATGGACGTGATGCTAGATCAACTGAGGTATCTGCTCAGCCACCAGAGCCCCAATTGTCCGCCCCAGTGCGCGGATTGTGAACGGCTCGCGGGCGTGGAAGGCTGGCTGCTCCTGCCTTTCCGAACCCACCGGAGCGCGGCCCCGCTGGAGAGTTCTTTACTGACTCGAATCGCGTCAAGGGCATTCTAATGACCTCCCGCTTCCTGATGTGCCAGCCGCAGTACTTCGATGTGAGTTACGTGATCAATCCCTGGATGGCGTCCAACGTCAATCGAGTCGCGCACCCCCAGGCACACGCGCAATGGTCGACCCTGCATCAGCTGGTTCAGGATGCCGCCGATGTGGAGCTGATCGATCCCGAGCCCGGTCTGCCGGACATGCCGTTCACAGCCAACGCGGGATTGGTGGTGGGAGACACGGCCATCGTAAGTAATTTCCGCCACGCGGAACGCCAGACCGAGGAGAGACACTTCGAGCGCTGGTTCGGCGACCACGGTTTCGCGGTTCACCGGCTATCGCGTGAACTTCCCTTCGAAGGCGCTGGGGATGCCCTGCTCGACCGGGCGCGCGGTTGCGTATGGATGGGATACGGACATCGAAGCGCTCGCGAAGCCGGCGCGCACATTGAGAAGCTGCTCGGCCTCGAAGTGATTCTGCTGGAATTGACGGATCCGCGGTTTTATCACCTGGATACATGCTTCTGTCCCCTGCCCCGCGGACATGTCATGTATTATCCGGACGCGTTCTCTCCCTCGTCCCAGAGGCTGCTCCGCGGCATCATTCCCTGGGAACAATCGATTCTGGTGGGTGAAGAGGATGCGGAAAAGTTCGCCTGCAATGCGGTGAACATCGGCGACCAGGTCATTCTCAACGACGCCAGTGAGCCTTTGGTGGCAGCGTTGTCGCGAGCCGGGTTTCAGACGGAACAATCCCCGCTCTCGGAATTCTTACGGGCAGGCGGCGCCTCGAAGTGTCTGACCCTGCGCCTGGAAGAAGCCATGTAACACAGCGCCTCCGGGCGCCTCACGAGGCACTCAGATCACGGTTTTAACACGTCGACCTCACTGGCGGTGACCACAGGGAGCGGGCGTGCGCCTACAATGGGCCGATGCGTCCCGCCATCTCATTTTTCCTGCTCGCGTCTCTCTTCGCCTCCGAACCCGCGTATCGCCAGGCCGTCCCCGGCTACCGCTATCAATTCCCGCGCGATCATTTCGACCATCCCGGCTTCCGTACCGAGTGGTGGTATTACACCGGCAACCTGCGCGGCGCCGGCGGCCACCGCTACGGCTTCGAGCTGGTCTTCTTCCGGCAGGGGCAGCATCGCGGGCCCAGCGACAATCCGTCGTCCTGGCGGGCCGACGATCTCTACCTCGCGCACCTGGCGCTCACCGATATCGACGCGAAGAGCTATCACTATTACAAGCGCCTGAATCGCGCCGGACCAGGGATCGCGGGCGTGAGTTTCGAGCAGGCCCGCATCTGGAACGGCAATTGGGAATCCCGGTGGGACGTCGCGTCCGGTGTTCAAACGCTTTCCGCCGTGGCCGAAGACATTCGCTTTCAGCCTTCGCTTGACGCCCCAAAAGCCGCCCGTGATCCACGGTGAAAACGGCATCAGCCAGAAAGCCGAAGGCACTGGTCAGGCATCATACTATGTCTCGTTTTCACGCCTGGCCGTGGATGGCATGCTGAACGGTGCGCCCGTCACCGGCGCCGCCTGGATGGATCACGAATGGTTCACCAGCCAACTCGCGTCCAACCAGACCGGTTGGGACTGGTTCAGCGTGCAGCTCGATAACGGCACGGAGTTGATGCTCTTCGACCTACGGCACCTGGACGGCGCCATCGACCCGCATTCCGCGGGAACCTATATGGACCGCACTGGCCGTGCCACGCACCTGAGCCACGCCGAGTTTCACCTGGAGCCGCTGGCGTTCTGGACCAGCCCGCAGGACGGCGCGCGCTATCCCATTCGCTGGCGGATTTCGGTGCCGTCGTTACACATCACGCTGGAGTGCGCCGCGGCCATCCCCAACCAGGAATTGATCTCCGAAGACGCCATCGGGCCCACCTACTGGGAAGGAGCGGTAACATACACGGGATCGGCCAGCGGCGTGGGCTACCTCGAAATGACCGGCTACCTGAAACCCATGCGTTTGTGATGGCGATTATAATGCGCTTATATGAAACTATCCGAGGGAAAGCTGCGCCGCATGAAGGCGCTTTCTAACGAGCGTGGTGTCATTGCCGCTGCTGCAATGGACCAAAGAGGAAGCCTGCAAAAGTCGCTCGCCAGCGCTCGCGGCGTGGATTCCAAGCAGATCACGCCGCAGATGATGAGCGAGTTCAAAACCGTAGTCACCAAAGTCCTGACGCCCCACGCCAGTGCGATCCTGCTCGACCCGGAATTTGGCCTCGAAGCCGCCGCTGCCCGTTCCCGCAACGCCGGCCTTCTGCTGGCCTATGAGCTCAGCGGTTACGACAACACCAAGCCGGGACGCCGGCCCGACCTGTTACCGAATGTTTCCGTGAAACGCATTGTGGATTGGGGCGCCGACGCGGTGAAGGTGCTTCTCTACTACACGCCGTTCGATGACAAATCGATCAACGACGAGAAGCACGCTTTCATCGAGCGCATCGGCGCCGAATGCGAGACCTACGAAATTCCGTTCTTCCTGGAGTTCGTGGGCTACGATTCCAAGGGCGGCGACGAAAAAGGCGTGGAGTACGCCAAGAGTAAGCCCCAAGTTGTCAAAGGCGCTATGTCGGAGTTTTCCAAGCCGCAGTACAAAGTGGATGTGTTGAAGGTCGAGGTGCCGATCAATGCCGAGTTCGTCGAAGGCAGCAGCGTTTACAAGGGGCAAAAGGCTTACAGCCGCGACGAAGCCCTGAAGCACTTCAAGGAAGCCGCCGCCATCGCCACCAAGCCGTTCATCTACCTGAGCGCGGGTGTGAGCAACGCCCAGTTCACGGAATCCTTGAAGATGGCATCCGAAGCCGGTACCGATTTCTCCGGCGTTCTATGCGGCCGCGCCACCTGGAAGGAAGGCATTCCGGTCTACGCCAAAGAAGGCGCCAAAGCACTCGAGGCCTGGCTCCAAAAAGAGGGCGTCAAGAACATCAACGCGGTGAACGATAGCATCCGCAGCGCCGTGCCGTGGTACGCCAAGATGGGGGTTCCGGTCCCGGCCTAAGCGTCATTGCTAAGCCCCAGTGACGTATGATGGAAAGTGATGAACGACTGGGGCTACGCACAAACCGATCCGTCCGAGCAATTGGCGCGCTTGCATTTCTTCTCGATGATCAAGCACCAGGATGGCCAGGAGATCGAGTTCACCATTAAGGTGAAGGAGTTCATCACTCCGCAGGACGGCGCCATGCTTTTCTTCGCCGAGGCGGATAAGCAGACAAACCAAAAAGTGGTTCCGTACACGCCGTGTGGTTGGGGAAGGACGCTGCTGGTAGCCCTCTCGGAATGCGTGAAGGGCATCAACCGGTTCCCCTACCACGAGGTCGATTCCAAAACCGCCAACGCCTAGCACGCGAATCAACGGCCGCACTATAGCTCGAGCTTGCCGTTGAGCACCATGTCCTTCAAGCGGAACTTAGTCGTTACGGCGGAAAAGCCAATCCTGCTGGAGAACTCAACTTCTTTGTCGTCGAGCACCAACGCGGCGGCTCTGGGAAAACTGAAGTACACGTCGACCATCGTGTTATTAGGCATGATTTGAACCTCCGACGGCGCAAGCATGCCCTTGCCTTTGACGCTAAGCGTTGTCCGGTTCTTCAACATGTTCTTCAATTGTTCTGGAGGTCCGGCCATCATCATCGCCGGTAGGCCGATGACCCCGATCGTATAACTGGTCTCCTGTTGATCGAGGAAGGTTTTGGCGTCCGCGGAATTGGCTACTTCCTTCCCGAATTTCACACGCGCCAGAGCCTGTTTCACGGGGAGGGCAGTTTGCCAGCGCACCACCACGTTCACGGCCGATGGGCCAGGGATCGGAGCATCGCCTGCAGGGCCTCCGCGGCCTCGGCCACCTTCGGGAGCACCCCCGCCGGGCGCACCGCCGCCCATCGGCATCTCCGCCTCCCGCGCCCACGGCGAGCTGTTCAGCATTCTCTGCGTTTCTTTGTCATTCCATTCGGTGTACGGCTTGGTCTGCCAAAAGTCGGCCGCCCACAGGGAAAGTATCAACATGAAGAACAGGGAGAAGTGTTTTTTCATAGGCCCAAACGAAGAGTGTACAGCACACTCGTCCGATCCATCGTGGCGCAGCCTCTCAGGCTGCCGCGCCACATTCGGCTCAAATCCTGGCGACGTACAGGCCGCGTCCGGAAATGCCGGTTGCGTCGTGCGATACCCTGAGCCCCGCGCGCTGGAAGAAATGCAGCATCTCATCCACCGTGTAGAGAGCCAGCTCGTGATCCTCCTGGATATATTCCACACCCGCACTGGTGGCAATGAGATAGTGAAGGCGGAAACTGGAAAGATTCCCGTCTTGTGCGCTCACGTTCATCCGGCAGATCTTGATGTCCGGCAGATCCACGGGTGGCGCCATATGCGGAACGCCAACCTGCCAGACCCCTGGAGCAAACCACGGCTCCACCAGGATGATCCCGTCATTTACCAAATGCCGTGCGAAGCATTCCAGCGCTCGCACGACGTCGTCCCCCCGCGTCAAATACCCGATCGAACTAAAGAGACACTCGACGACATCATATTTCCTGCCCAGCTCAAAGCCGCGCATGTCCGCCACGGAGAAGGTGGCCGCCGGCACTTTGCGCCGCGCGATTTCTATGAACCCAGGCTCTACGTCGATGCCGTCCACGGCAAACTCCGTCGAGAGCAGCCTGGCGTGTTCCCCTGTCCCACACGCCACGTCGAGAATCGAATGGGCAGCGGGATGCTCCTTCCGGATCACCGCGCGGATCTTCCCCACTTCCTCGCCGTAATCCTTGAAGGAATAGATCAGATCGTAATACTGTGTCGTCTTAGAAAACATAGAAGGCACCGGCGGCGAAGACCGCCGGCGTTACGTAGCGCTGGCGATCTTGTCGCCGGCCATTCACCGCTTCCCAAACAGCGGCGCCACCGCCAGCAGCGTAATCCCACCCGCCAGCAGCAGCAGATTGAGTCCTTCCAAAACCTTCACCCGCCCGCCGCCAGCCTGCAGCTCTTTCCAGGCCGCGATCCCCCACGCCGCCGCCACGATCACCCAACCTTGGCTTAACCAGTAGACGATGGCCGGCCCCGGCCGCGTCGGCTCGGGAAGACTCGCCACCGCGAGCAAGCAAATCAATCCCGCCGCCCAGATGGCGCCGCCCGCCAAGCCCCACAGATGGTTCGTCCAGGGCCCGCGAACGTATTCAAAGATCTCCAAAGGTTCGCCTTCCACCGGCAGATTCATCAGGAACAAGTTCAGGATGAAGGTCGAAACCAGCGCGCCGAAAACGAAAAGCACGGCCGTGGAATAAGGCCCCAGACCGATCTCTCCTTGCCGGGCAAAATCCAGCAGCGACAGGAAAGAGCCCAGGAGCAGACCGCTCACCACAGCCAGCACGATCGCTTTGGCGCTGCCCGGCCGCCGTGTGCTTTTGGCCTTCCCGGCCCGCGCGGTTCGCTCGTGGCGCAAAACCAGCATGTGGCCGTGCACCAGCGCCGCCGCCACCACCGAGCCCGCCAGCAACGCGCAGCCCAGCAGCAGGAACACCGGTTGCCCGAACGGCGCCAGTGCGAAGCCCGCCACCGCGCCCACAATCATGGCAACGCCCGCAGCCATGGGGAACGCCACGGTCATGCCCGCTATCGAGAGGCAGGCCACCAACAACATGTTTCCGAGGTTAAAGAGCACGCCCGCCAGAAATGCCCACAACCACTGGCGTTTGCCCGCGATCATCAGGTCGTCCCGGAAAGAGAACCCGTCATAACCCAGGCTGCCCAGGGTGAGCGCCAAAATTACGGTTGCGGCCATCGCGCCGAAGATCCAGTCGAAGTAATACAGCTCGTAGCGCCACTTGCCGCCGAGCTTGTAGGTGTTGGCCCACGAACCCCAGCAGAGCATTCCCAGAATCAGGACCAGGATCGCGGTGAATTGGCTGTGGGGAAGGATCATAGTGGGCTAGTTCCTGATAACGTGTGGCGGTTGGCCGCCGGTCTGCCGGACCGCCAGCGGTTTGGACTGCTGCTCGCAATCGGGCAGCGGTGTGACCGAGTAGTAATTCAGCCCGTAACGCCAGTTCCGCCGGATAGCATCCACGCAGACTTCGCCGGCTCGGGTTCCAATCTCACTCCACAGGCCGCGCGCTGAGGCCGCTCGATTCACCTCGGGCATAGCCGAGCTCTTGAGATACACGAAGCCCACTGCGGTGCAGGCGGCCATCGCCGCCACCGCAGCCAACCGCCATCCCCGCTGCGCCAGCATCCACACCGCAGTCGCGGAGGCAACGGGCAGCAGCCATGTCCACGAAGGCGACGGCCACGCAGCGCGCGACAACCCAGTGGCTACAGCGACGGGTAACACAGGAGCGACCATCGGAAACGTCACCAGTAACACGGCGCTCGCGGCCAGCCACGGAGCTGGATTCTCCACTTCATCCAGCCTGATCCCCATGAGAGCGGTCAGGGCCGGAAGCAGCGGCAGAAGGTATCCCGGCAGCTTGTTCGCCGCCAGGGAGAAGAAGAGCAGGCCGAATAGGAACCAGGTCAGCAGAAATGCCACGCGTGGGTCGCGCAGCGCATGGCGCCGCGCCACTAGCAATCCTACCAGCGGTGTCCACGGCAGCAGGCCGATCAGCAGCACCGGAAGATAAAACCACCAGGGCTGCCCGTGTTGCAGTTCCGGCGAATAAAAGCGCGCGAAGGTTTGCTGTCCAAAGAAAACATCCAGGAAGGTGCGCCCGTTGCGCAGGTAACACAGCACGTACCAGGGCAGCGCGATCACGCAAAAGGGCAAGATTACGCGCCAGTGGAACAGGTCGCGAATCCGGCCGCGCATCAGCAGCGGAATGGCTAATACCAGCGGGACCAGCCCCTTCGCCAGAACCGCCAGGCCCATCAAGGCGGAAGCGGCCGGCAACAAACGGGAATCTCCCTTGGCGATCCACGGTAAGGATAGGAGCATGGCCGCGGAGAACGTGGCGGCCAAGGGCAGGTCAGTCACACCGACCTGGCTGTACGCCACCCAACCCACGCTTGTACTCAGGATCAAAACACTGAACCAGGCCGCCGCGGCGCCGAATTCGCGCCGTAGAATCCACCAATAAAACCCGAGAAAGCCCAGCGCCAGCAATGCCACCGGCAGCCGCGGAGCCAGTTCCGGGCCCAACCCCAGGCGAAAACCAGCCGCCGCCATCCAGTAGAGCAGCGCCGGTTTTTCAAACCACGGCTGGCCCCACAGGCGCGGCGTCACCCAGTCGCCGGTATGCGCCATGTCGCGCGCTACGGCCGCATAGCGGGGCTCATCCGGTCCCAAAAGGCCGGCGGCATCCAGATGGTAAAGGTACAGAAAGTATGCCAACGGCAGAGCCAGCCACAACATGCGCGGGATTTTCCGGGGCATCCAAAACCATTATGTAACGAATCTGCCATTTGCCCCGTTTCATTTACAATAGGGGGATATGTTGCGATCGCTTTTGTGTTCCGCAGTGGTGATATGGTCGCTGGCCGTCTCCGGCTGGGCCGCGAAGAAACCCGCGCCCGATAATACGCCGCCGCCGGACAAGACTGTACCGCTCGACAAGTCAGCGCTCGAAACATATCTGCGTCACCTTTATGTGATGGACAAACGCGTCAAGGTTGAGGTGGGTGATCCCTCACCCTCCGACCTGCCGGGCTTCCGGAAAGTAACCGTCACCGCATCCATGGACGCCGCCCGCCAGGATTTCGATCTGCTGGTTTCCCAAGACGGCTCCAAGATTATCCAGGGCACCGTTTTCGATGCGACCGAAAATCCGTTTAAGAAGGACCTGGATAAATTGAAGACCGACGGCGCGCCCAATTTCGGAACGCAGGGCGCACCCGTGGTGATTGTCGAGTTCAGCGATTTCGAATGCCCCTTCTGCCAGAAAGAGGCCAAAACGCTGCGCGACAATCTGCTCACCACCTACCCCACCCAGGTGCACATGTATTACAAGCAGTTTCCGCTCACCTCCATACATCCCTGGTCGAAGGCCGCGGCCATCGCTTCGCGCTGCGTTTTGCGCCAGAACGCCGACGAATTCTGGAAATACCACGACTGGGTTTTTCAGAATCAGGGGGAGATCAACGCCGGACAACCTGAAGCAGAAGGTGCTCGGGTGGGCGCAGGAAGAAAAGACCCTCGACGCGCTGCAGCTTACCAGTTGCATGGATAGCCGCGCCACGGAAGCGGAAGTCGACAAGGATATCGCCGACGGCCGGGCCTTGAAGGTCGATTCGACGCCGACGCTGTTCATCAACGGCCGCCGCATCGCGTCCGCCGCGGAATGGCCCATGTTGCAGACCATCATCGATTACGAAATCGACTATCAGAGGACCGCCAAGAATGCGGGCGAGGATTGTGGCTGCTCGATCAAACTGGATCTTCCGGGTGCTCCGAAGGCCACTCCGCCAGTTGCGCCGATTGGGTCCGCCAAGAAAAAGTAACCGCTTGAGAGACACACGTACCACAGGCATCCTTGCCTGTGTCAGGTTTTTCGGGCGCGCTCGGGAAGTCAGGATATCGGAATGAAAATCTGGAAGTACGGGCTGTTGCCCCTGGTCGCTGGTCTTTCCTGGATCGCCTTTGGCGCCACAGCCAACGTTGATCCAAACGTTTACCTGGATGACATCAAGTACTTGGCTTCGCCGGAGTTGAAGGGTCGCGCCACCGGTAGCCCCGAACTCGAGAAGGCCGGCGCTTTCATCGCCTCCAAGTTCAAGGAATTCGGGCTCAAGCCCGCCGATGGAAAGGGCTTCTACCAGGCATTTCCCGTCACCACCGATGCCCGGCTGGGCAAGGCCAACCGCTTCCACTTCACGGAATCGGGACGCACCACGGTCCTCCATTTCCCTGAGGACTTCGTGCCCCTCAACTTCTCCGCCCCGGGCAAACTGAGCGGTCCCGTGGTCTTCGTCGGCTACGGCATTACCGCGCCGGAATACAACTACGACGACTACGCCGGCGTCGATGTAACCGGCCGGATTGTCCTGATGTTACGCCACGAACCTCAAGAATTCGATGAGAAGAGCGTCTTTGCCGGAAAGGCGTACACGCAACATGCGCAGTTCTCGAGCAAAGCCACCAACGCCAAAATCCACGGGGCGGCCGCCGTCATCCTCATCAGCGATCGCGCCAATCACCACAGCGATCCCGATCAACTGGAAACCTTCGGGCGCACTGCGGGGCCTGCCGACGCCGGAATCCCCTTCGTCCAGGTGAAGGCGGACAAGCTCGAGAGTTGGTTCGCGGCGGCCGGCAAGAGTCTCGATACCATCGAAGCGGAGATCGACCGGACACTGAGACCGCAGCCCTTCGCTTTCCCCGACTCCGTTCGCGTGGACGGCAACCTGGACGTGGAGCGCGCGGTGAAGACCGTCCACAACGTAGCCGGCTACCTTCCCGGTGAAACCGACGAGTACGTGATTCTGGGAGCCCACTACGACCACCTCGGATTGGGCGAACAGTTTTCGCTGGCGCCCGACCTGGCCGGTACCGTCCATCCGGGAGCCGACGACAACGCGTCCGGCACCGCCGGGGTGATCGAGCTGGCACGCTGGTTCTCCACGCAGCCAAAACAAAAGCGCGGGATTTTGTTTTTGACGTTCGCGGGCGAGGAACTGGGCCTGCTCGGCTCCAGTTTCTATGCGTCCCATCCCGATTTTCCGCTCGATAAAGCCGTAGCCATGATCAACATGGACATGATCGGGCGCGTACGCAACTCCAAGCTGTATATCGGGGGCGCCGGCACCGGCACCACCCTGCGCGCCCTGCTCGACAAGCTGCGGCCGAACTACGGCTTGAACCTGGATTATTCCGACACCACCGGTTACGGATCGAGCGACCACATGGAGTTCATTCCCAAGCAGGTGCCGGTGCTGTTCTTCTTTTCCGGGCTGCACAGCGATTACCACAAGCCCGGGGACACTTGGGACAAGATCGATGCGCCGGATGCCGCGAAGGTGCTCCAGTTGGTGGCCGGCGTCATCGATGACCTGCGCGAGTCTGCCGACCGGCCTCAGTTCGTGCGCCTGGCGCCGCCGTCGGGCGCGGAAGGCTCGGCCGCCGGAGGGATCGCCGGCGAACCCGCCGGTTCCAGCGGATCCGGCTACGGACCTTACTTCGGCTCCATACCGGATTTCGGCGAAGGAACCAAAGGCGTGAAGTTCTCGGATGTGACTCCTGGATCTCCCGCCGCTAAAGCCGGTTTCAAAGCTGAGGACGTGATGGTGGAGTTCGACGGCAAGCCGATTCAGAACCTCTACGATTTCACATATGCCTTGCGCGCCAAAAATCCAGGCGATGTCGTTAAAGTGAAAGTGTTGCGCAACGGCAAGCCCGTGGAGGCCACGGTCACGCTGACGCGCCGCCGCTAGCAGCCTGCCTCACGGAACATATGGATACCAAAGTCCTCACGCAGATGCGGTCGGACTGGAACGACCGCGCCAAGGAAAACGCGCAGTATTACGTCCAGAACAGCACCAAGGATTGGGACCCGAGAGAGTTCTTTCGCTCCGGCGAAATCAACGTGGCCAACGACGTCCTGGGGGACATGCCCTCAATCTGCGGCGGGGCACGTTCGCCTCTGGATCTGCGTATGTTGGAGATCGGATGCGGAGTCGGCCGAATGACGCGTATGCTGGCGAGAGTCTTCGGCCACGTTACGGGCGTCGACATCAGCGAAGAGATGATCGAACAGGCGAAGCGAAATACTGCGGACCTGAACAATGTGGATCTGATGGTGGGGGATGGCTGTTCGCTCAGCGGTCTGGCCGACGCCAGTTTCGATTACGCCTTTTCGTACATCGTCTTCCAGCACATTCCGTCGTACGACGTCATCTCATCCTATTGCCGTGAAGTGTTCCGCGTATTAAGGCCGGGCAGCCCATTTAAGTTTCAGGTGCAGGGCGGCACGAATCTCGGAAACCACAAGCTGGATACCTGGCTTGGATACCCCATCTCCCCGGAGGCGGCCGCGGAGCTTGCCAGGGAATCCGGATTTGACCTGGAATTCCAGACCGGGGCCGGCACGCAGTATTTCTGGCTATGGTTCCGGAAGCCCGCGGACCTCGCTATTCCGGGATCAAAACCTTAACCGGCTGCTCGATATACTTGGCGTCCTTGCCCGGCGTGAGGATCATCACGGCCCACCGCCCGGCAGCCATCTTGCTGGGAATCTTGAACTTAAGCGTCGTCTTGGCCTGTTCCGTCACTTCCACCGGAGTATCGTTTTTCCCGTCTGTGAGGAACACTTTGGCGACGCAGCCCGTGTCGAGAAAATCCCCCGTAATGGTGATGACGTCCCCTCGCTGCGCGCTGGCCGGTTCCGCCGAATACATTCGCGGCATGCCGTCTTGCGCATAAGCGGCGAAGCCAGCGGCCAGGAGCGCCACCGTAATAAGTGATATTTTCATCTGAATATCCCTTCAACTACATGCTAAGCCTGTTCCGGTGCAAATTCAACGGGGAATGATGAAAATTTCAGCAGTGGCACGGGCCCGGTTGCCGAGCCGCGACCGGGGCCCGTTACCGAGCCGCGACAGGTCCCCGTACCGAGCCGCGACCGTCAGGGAGCGGAGGTTACAGCCAAATCGCGGGCGGCCGCCGTGCGCCTGGCGCGGCAACCGGCGCAGGACTGCATGGGAAGCGCCACGGCAACCGTTGCAAACTCGCAGCTTTGGGGGGTGAAATCTCGGCCCTTCTGACGTATCATTCTCGCTATGGCTGCCATTGCCACGTCGCCCATATTGGTGTCCCAGCGCCGGCAGGGTTGGATCTACAAGCCTTCTTGGGACTTACCGCTCATCATTTTCAGCGCCGTTCTGGTTCCCTTGCCCTTCCTGGTGGCTTGGGTAGCGGAAGCCTCCGGCTGGATGAAACCGCAACAGGCCATCAACCTGGTCAACATCACCGTGGCCGCTCTCATCGGCGGGCCCCACCTGTTCTCCACCATCACCTACACGTTTCTGGATGGCCGCTTCCGCGCCCGTCACCCCTGGTACGCCAAACTCGCGTTCCTGCTGCCCATCCTGGTCGTGTATTTTGGTGTGAAACAGTACACTCTGCTCATCACGTTCTTCTTCACCTGGGCCTCGCTCCACGTGCTGCACCAGATCATCTACCTGACGGATTGCTACCGGACCCGCAACAACCGGCCGGAGCCGCCCTGGTCCCGCTTGGTGGATTACGGATTGATCCTGAGCGGGATGTATCCGATCGGTCTCTACAAGCTCTCGCTGCGCCAGTTCCAGGTAGGCGGCGTGGTGCTTCCCTACCCCGACTGGGTGCGGCCGCTCCACCTGCCGATCCTGGCGGGAGCGGTTTTCACGGTTTTCCTTCTGGCATGGATTGGGAAAACGGTGGTGGAATTCCGCGAACAGCGAGCCAGCGTGCCGAAGACGCTTCTGATCGGCATTACTACTGTTGTGTCATTTTGCCTGCCCCTGGGCTCAAACCTGGATGTTTTATTTCAGGGATACAACACCTGGCATTCGTTTCAATATCTTTTCCTGCTGTGGCTGTTAAATCGCCTGCGTGACGAGCGCGGCGAAATCGACAACCCCGTGGTCCGCCACCTGGTGCGCCGCAATAGCATGGTCGCTTACTATGCGTGTTTTCTGCTGGCTACCGGCGTCCTGGTGCTCCTGACGGTGGTGGTGCGGGCGGTCACTCCGCTGGCTGCGGACCAGAGCTACTTTGTGGTGGTGCTGAGCGTCTTGCTAATGCACTACTATTTCGATCATTTCCTCTTTTCGCAGCCGAAATTAGTGGCTTAATTCGAAAATTTTCGGGCAACATTTGTTATACACTGGACCCTTAGCCGCGGGAACCGCGGAGGACCCAATGTTCGCACCTCAAAGCAGTCCGGCAGGCCGTGTCGAAGGCCAAAGCCCCAAGCCCAAGGACGTTGTGTTCTGCGAGCATTCCGTGTTCCCTCTGGCCGTTCCGAGCGCCCTGCTGACTACCATCTGGGACCAGGTGAATGAAGGCTTACGCGCCGTACCCCGCGGGGGGGCGGAAGTGGGTGGCCTCGTGCTGGGCCGCCCGAGCCAGAGCGGAATCATTCTCGCCGAAGAGGTGGTTCCCATCCAGACGGAATACCGCTTCGGACCCTCCTTCCGGCTTTCCGACGTCGACGTGACTGGCATCCAGACTCTGATGGCGTCGATCCAGAAGGATCCCTCCAAAGCCGTGGTGGCCTTCTATCGCAGCCGGACCCGCAACGACAGCCGCTCCCAGGAAAGTGACGCCGAGTTGCTGGCGATTTTGGAGCGCGCGCACACGTCCTTCTCCTCCAATTTCCACTATTACATCGCGTTCACGCCGCTCTCGAAGATGAGCATGACGGCCTCGGTTTCGCTGCGAAAGGACGAGGGTTGGGACGACTGGCAGCATATGACGCTGCGGTCGAACCCGATGTCGGCCTCGGAACCCATTGAGATCGAGACCCCGAAAGCTGCGCCAGCTTCTCCGGCGCCGGAACCTGCGACGACCCGACAGCCCCCGACACCGCCCCCTGCGGCGCACTCCGAGCCGCGTTCCTTGAGTTACCCGGAGCCATATGTTCCGCCGCAGCCGCCGCCTCGCGCGTTGGCAAATCCGGAGCCGCACTCCTTGTCATATCCGGGGTCGCAGCCGGGCTGGATGCAGGCCGCACCGCCGCCTCCGGAACTGATGAGCCGCCTCCGCCGCGTGCCGGGCGCCTGGTACGTCGCCGGCGCGATTTTGCTGGCGGCCATCGGGTTGGGCGGTTATCTCCGTTTCTCCGGCCAACTGCAACCGCGTGTCACTTTCACGGACAACCCTGTGCGTGTTCCCACACCGTCGGGGGCGGTACGAACCGGTTTTTCGGCCGCGCGCGAAGGTCCGCTTTGGAGGCTAACCTGGGATCGTGCGGCCGTCGCTGCCCTCAATCCGACGGGTGCCGTTCTGGACATCCACGATGGCGGCAAAGAACAGCAGGTCGGTCTGACGCCATCCGACCTTTCGAGTGGAACCATTCTCTATACGCCGCAGACCGGCGATCTGCTCTTCAGCCTGAATATTGTCCTGCCCGGGAGCCAATTGGCGGAAGAACATGTTCGCGTCCTGGAAGCACCCCACGGCACGGAAGCGCCTTCCGCTCAAGACCGGGAGGATCCGGTGAAGATCGTGGTTCAGGACAAGGTGCGGACGCTGCGCCCTTTCACTCCTTCAGCCAATGGGTCCACCAATGCTACCCCACGCAAAAGCGCCGCGGTAGAGCTGCCAGCGCCCCCTTCGTTTACCGCGCCGACGAACTCGCCGCTCAGTTCTTCGATTCCGTTTTCATCCGCGCCCACAGGACCAGCGCCGATCGCGGCTGTGCCCGCCGCGCGTGAAAATCGAGGAGTTCCGGTGAGCGCCGCACCGCTGGTTCCGTCGGTGGCCGTGCGGCCCGAAGGTCTTGCGGCGCGTCAGCCCCACTTTCACGGGGCAGATACCGCCCGGCTCCGGTACGGGAGTGCAGGTCCGCGTGGAAATCGACGCCCAGGGCGCGGTGACCAAGGTGACGCCGATGTCCCTCAATGCGGTCAATTTCCGCTTGGTGGATGCAGCCACGCGCGCAGCCAAGTTTTGGGTCTTCGAACCCGCCAAGAGCGATGGGCATGCCGTGCCCAGCGAAATGATCCTGGACTTCCAATTCGGCCGCAAATAAGCCCTGTTTCGCCCCAAAATCTGCTAAAATTCTTTCGGAGCGTGTCTGCGATGCAGGTGCTGGTCCACCTATTTTGATCCAACACTATCAAAATAGGGAGTCCACTTCGATCACAACGCGCTGGTGAGCAAGCTCCCGGTCCGATAACGGGCAAGGGAGAAGCCTAAAGGCGCTCGGAGGACGCCCACCCCGTTTACAAACGTGGGTCAATAACGGGGGTCGGCACGGCCGAGTGGTACGCTCCTCTCTCCTCCACTCACGTAAGACAGTAGCGCGCTACTTACTTCGGTTAGCAGGCGGCTTAAACCAAAGCCTCTCGGCGGTTATCATCAACGCTATCCCCATCGAATTTTAGGTACTAGATCGCCCATTTTCCTGATTGCCTTGACCGCCCATATCGGCTGTAATGGCCGTGGAGGATGAAATGGCTCAACGGCTGCGGAATATCTGGCGTGACGAAGATGGCCAAGACCTCATCGAGTATTCTCTGTTGATCGCGTTTCTCGCGATGGGATGTATTGCGTTTTTCAGCATGGGACATTCGTCCATCGTCGGCATCGTCAATACGAGCACGTCGCAGATCGTCGCCGGCAACCAATACGCGGCCAGCTAAACTCCTTCCGGGGTAGCTCAGCGGCCGGCGTAGAATAGAAGAAGTCTCCGGTCCCATGAGAATCCCGGCTCTCCTTCTATGGCCCGCGCTTGCCGCCGCCGCTGGACCCTCCCTCGAAATCCAATCGGTAGTCGACCTGGCGCGTAGCGCACCCCCCGAAGTCGCAGCCGATGCACTGATCCGGGTCGCCGCTCTCGATCAGCTTTCCAAGCCGCGCCGCGTGGAACTCCTGGAGCAGGCTTTCGGACTGGCGCCCTTTGCGCCCCAACCTTACAAGCGGCGCACCGGCCTGGCCCGTTCCATCGGACCTTCCGGTTTTCTGAATCGCGCCTACGAGCAGGACCTGGACACGCTTTCTTTGCAGCTTCGCGCGGTTGAGGGTTTGCTGCCCCTGGCGCCGCGAAAGGCTCGCGAACACTTCCTGGAGATCGCGCCGCTGCGCCTCCCCCAGCTCAACTGCGATGACTTCCTGGTTTATGATGTCGATCGTTTTTACGAGGTGCTGGGCCGGGTCGCCGGGGAGACCTTCTCCGCCAAAGAGGTTCGCGACGAGGAGCCTACGAAGTTTCTGGCCGGCTACATCACCACCATCACATCAGCCTCCCAGGTTGCTCCGGTGGCACGGCTGATCAAAGTCTTACCGGTTAAGGATTCTGACCTGCAGTCATTGATCACCGCCTTTGCCGGCGCACTCGCCAGAATTTCGAGCGACGATCGATCTTTTCTGTATGGCGCGAGCGCGGCCGGCGCCAACATTCAAACGCTGGCAGACCTGTGCCGGCGCTTGCAGATCTCTCCGATGATCGTGTTGGAGGGTTACCGGCAGTTTCTGGTGAATCACCTGGCCGGGCCGCGGTGCGCGGACGACGCCAAGAATGTGTGGGCTGGATCGGCGGCAGAGGTGGCGCGCTATTTCAACGAGAAGCTCGCGATCCCGCCACTACAGCAAATCGACCTGAGCACCGCGGCTCCCGATAAGAGTGCCGGCGAAGCCAAGGGGCTGGCGTGGTGCGACGATTCGGAATGCCGCGCCATGCGCGACCAATATCGGAGCCTGGTCTTCAGTGAGAACGGCCAGGCCCACCAGCCCGCGGAGCGCGAGAAGAACGAGTGGCAGGCCAAAGCACGGGATTTTCTAACCGCCATGGCCGCCTGGACCCAGAGCACCGGACTGACTGCGGTGGAGCACTTTCGCGAGAAGATCGGGCTCTACAATGAGCTGCTGATCATCGCTCCCAATGGGCCTACACGCGAATTCGTGCTGCAGTCGATGTTGGAATTCCTGATCCAAAACCGTTTGCCGGCGGATAACCGGATGGAGTGGGTATTGACGGTGAACCAACTGGCCGGCCGTGTGGGGCTCGATCCAGCGGCGTGGGGCGAAACGGCCGACGCGCTGCGCCGCGCCAACGACTCCGTCATCGCGCTTTCCATGGCCTTGGAGGCGATTGCCCCACGGCCGATGAGTGCGGTGATGCCGTTGTTGTAGAGGCGTAACGCCGGCGATCTTTGTCGCCGGTGCGGGAGTCTATCTGCCCTCGAATTGAAGCGCTCGTAGGGGTACCGGCGACAAAGATCGCCGGTGTTACAGCACGTCGGCGAAGCCGCGCTTCATATGGCGGAAGAACAAGCCGCCGATCAGAAACACAACCGCGCCGCTGGCGGCTGCCACCAGCAGATCCTTCGGACTGGGGACACGGGTGCTCAGCAGCATCAACCGATAAGCCCGCACCAGATAAGCCAGAGGATTCGCGACTACCAACCAGTGCGCCCAGCCGCTATACTGCGCCTCCGGGACCATAATCGGGGTGGCAAAGAACCAGAAGGTCAGGATGACGCTGAGCACCTGAGCCGTGTCGCGCAAAAAGACGTGCAGGCTGGCCACGATCCAGCCCACCCCCACCGCGAACAGGCCGATGATCAACGTGTAGACCGGCAGGATGAGCAGAAACACGCTGATCTGGTTCAGAAACACGCCGGTGGCCGAGATCATCAGGGCCAGCGCCAACCCGTGGCTGACCAGGCAGGAGAGAAAGACCGCGACAGGCACGATCTCCGCCGGGAATACGGTCTTGGTGATCAGGTTCGCCTGGTCGAGAATGCTGGAGGCCGAGCGCTGCACGGTTTCGCTGAACAGCGAACCACGGCAACATGCCCGCGAAAATGTATAGCGGATAGTTCTGGGTCACCTCGTTGGCAGGGCAGCGAGACTTTCATGAGGCCGCGGAACAGGAAAGTCCAGCTCAGCAGCTGCACGAGCGGATGGATCAGGCCCCAGACCCATCCAATGGCCGAACCCACGAAGCGCTGCTGGAAATCGCGCCGCACCAGTTGGGACAGCAGGCTGCGCTTTTCCACCAAATTACGCAGAAAGAAGGTTCCGGGGACTCGAATGGGCACGGTTAACTTTGGATAATACCAGTTTTATCAATAACTTGAAAGCGAGTGTCAGAAGGTTGACAGGGGTCCTGGGAACTGTTACAGTCTCTGTTTCGCCAAGTCGCTGTTCATCGTAGCCCCACCGGATCCCGAGACCGGAAGCGGTCTCGAAGTCAGAAAGGAATCCGGCCAGGAAAAACTATGAAACACGATCACTTCGTCGTTGTACTCGGCCAGTCTCTAGGCGGTAGGCTCCGGCGCATCCACGTTCCCAATCAGGCGATGTACTTGATCATGGCCATGTCCCTGGTCGGCTGTTGCTCGCTGTTTGGAATCGTCACCAGTTATGGGCGGATGGCGTGGAAAGTCGCCAATTACAATGCGCTGAAGGGTGAGGCCGAAACGCTCCGCGCGCGCTACCGGAATCTGCAAAAAGAGGTGAGCCAGACCCAGGAGCAGCTCGCCAGCCTGCAGATCTTACGCTCGCGAAGTTTCGCTGGCGTACGGCTTCAAGCAGAAGTTCGAAGGGCCCGGCGGACATTTCGACGGAAGGGCAAACTGTTCCCCAGCTTCGCCGAAAGCGTAGAGGACTACAACTTCCTGCGCGGCGTCCACTCGCTGGCATTGCGCAGCCGCGCCGGCGCCATAAATACGGTTTCAAAGCCGAGTTTGTGGCCGGTGGATGGCCGCCTGATGGGTCCTTTCGGACAGCGTAACGATCCGTTCTCCGGGGAAGGCGAATTCCATACCGGCGTGGACATCAGCGCGCCGCAAGGAACGCCCGTGCGCGCCACGGCCGATGGCGTGGTGACGCTTTCGGAACGGAGCGGCGGCTACGGCAAACTGGTGATCGTGGACCATGGCGGCGGCATTCAGACTTATTACGCGCACCTGTCCCGTTTCTTCGTGCATCCCGGCCAGGAAATCCGGCGGGGCGAGCAGGTGGGAGCTGTCGGCGACACGGGCCGCGTGACCGCGCCACATCTGCATTATGAAGTGCGGCTGGGCGGCGCACCGGTAAATCCGTACCGATATTTGGCGAAGGCCGAATTCTACCAGCCGCCATCGTCGTCGAAAGATTTCCCATTCTAGGGCGAACTGCACCGGCGGCAAGGACCGCCGGCGTTACGTAAACGCCGGCGGTCCTTGCCGCCGGTGATTTCGTTGTACTCTGAACACTAAGTATGCGAATCCTGATCGCCGTTGCCGCGGTCGTGGCGTGCGCCGCCTGCGGGACGGAATCCCAGGCCGGCGGCATTCCCGAGTATAGTTACGAGGTAGTCCACACGTATCCGCACGATCCCCAGGCCTACACGCAAGGCCTCTTCTACCTCAACGGAATTACTGTACGAGAGCACCGGCCTCTATGGCCAGTCCTCCATCCGCAAGGTGCGTTTCGAAACCGGCGAGGTCCTTAAAAAGCGGGACGTTCCGGAACAGTATTTCGGCGAAGGCATCATCAACTGGAAGGACCGGTTGGTGGAGCTTACCTGGAAATCCGAGAAGGGCTTCATCTACGACCTCGCCACTTTTTCGTTGCTGCGCGATTTCCATATCCGGGAGAGGGATGGGGTTTGACCACGGATGGCAAGCGCATCATCATGAGCGACGGCACCGCCGACCTGCGCTTCTGGGATCCCGAGACGCTGCGCGAGACCGGCCGCATCACCGTGAGCGACGACGCCGGACCCGTCCGGGAATTGAACGAGCTGGAGTGGGTGAAGGGCGAGGTCTATGCCAACGTCTATGAGACCGATCGCATTGCGCGCATCAATCCGGCCTCGGGCAAAGTGACGGGCTGGATCGACCTGACCGGTATCCTGAGTCCCGCCGACCGTGTGCGGCTGGAGCAGGGCGACGTGCTGAACGGCATCGCCTACGATGCGAAAACCGACCGGTTGTTCGTCACCGGGAAGCGCTGGCCCAAGCTGTTCGAAATCCGCCTGGTGAAGAAATCAGTCGGGCAGTAGGAAGCGCTTGGGCGAGCCCGCGGCCGCTGCCACTGCTTCCGCCGCCAGGTAGCCGCTGCGCACCGCGCCTTCCATAGTGGCCGGCCAGCCGGTCCGGGTCCAATCGCCCGCCAGAAACAGATTCGGGAAGCGCGACACGGTGCCGGGCCGCAGGGACTCGGTCTCCGGAGCGGCCGAGAATGTGGCGCGCTGCTCCTTGACCACGTGGGCCTTCAGCAGCGTTGCCTCCTTCACGCGCGGGAAGTACAGCCGCAGGTCGCCCACCGCCATGTCGATGATCTCGTTGCGCGAGAGATTCGTCAGGTCGCGCGACGCGCTGACCACCAATTGCAGATAGCGCCCGCCGTTCTTATTGAACATCCATTGCATGGTGCGGTCGAGCAGGGTAGCGTGCGGCAGCGTGGTAATTTCGCGATCGAACCAGAGATGCACGCCGGTGATGGGGGAATGCTCCAGGCGCGGCGCCTCAAGCCCCAGCGGCTCCAGGCGTTCGAACGGCAGGGCGCAGATGTAGTAATCCGCGGAAACCGGCTGCCCAGCCACGGTGAAACCTTCCGCCGCGATGCGGTCCACCGGGCAGCGGAAATGGATCCGAACGCTCCCCAGCTTCTGCCAGGCCTCGGCGCCATAGAGGTGGGCCAGCGGCACTGCGGGAACGCCCATCTCGTACGAATCGGCGCGCGCCAGGAAGCCCAGCCAGAAGACCTGAAAGCCGTGGATCGCGGCCATGCGTTCCAGGTCTTCATTCACCGCGCTGACCAGCACCTGGCGCCAGAAGCGGTCGATGGCGCGCGGCGTCTGGCGCTTCTGCAGAAGCCAGTCGAGCATGCTGATCTGATCCAGATCCTTGCGGCGGGTGCGCTCGCGCCGGAGCGCCATCATAGCCCGTGCGATCCCGATTTTGTCGTGCACGGTCGAGGCAGTGCAGGCGCAGAAATGCGCCGGTGAAGTGGAGCGGCGCGGGCAGGCGTCCGCGCTTCAGAATTGAGATCCGGCCGCCGGGTTCGATGAAGTAAAACTCGCGATAGAAGCGGATCTGGTCGCGCACTCCGAGCCGCTCGTAGAAATTCAGCAGATTGATGCAGCATCGCAACAGCACGTGCTGGCAATTGTCGATGGTCTCGGCTTCTTCGTCGGGCGAGGCGGGAACGGGATAGGACGTGGCGCGTCCACCCAGGAATGGGCGCGCTTCAAAGAGCTCGACTTCGAAACCTGCGCTACCCAGCGCTGCGGCGGCGGCCAGGCCGGCGAGCCCTCCCCCGGCGATTGCAACCTTCGGCATCAAAGGTCAGTATGTCACGCCAAGTGGGGCGGGCTTTTCAGCCTGCCGCGCGGAAGCGCGGCGGCAGCCCGGAAGGGCTGGCCCCACTCATGCCAGCAGGGCGCGAATTGTTTCGAGTGTGTCGGCCTCTTCCGGCTTCTTATCGTGCCGCCAGCGGGCCATGCGCGGGAAGCGCACCGCGATGCCCGACCGATGCCGCGAAGACTCCTGAATGCCCTCAAACGCCAGCTCGAACACCAGCTCCGGCTTCACCGCGTGCACCGGGCCGTGACTTCTCCACCGTGTTGCGGCGGACGAATGCGTCCACCTCGCGGATCTCCTCATCGCTCAAGCCGGAGTAGGCCTTGGCGAACGGCACCAGCTTGCCGTTGTCCCAGATGCCGAAGGTGTAATCGGTGAACAGGCTGGCGCGGCGGCCGCTTCCGGGTTGCGCGTAGATCAGCACGGCGTCCACGGAGTATGGATCGATCTTCCACTTCCACCAATCGCCGCGCCGCCGGCCTACGCGGTAGGGCGACCCCAGCCGCTTCAGCATGAAGCCTTCCACCTTGCGCTGCGCGGGATTGCTGGCGCAGCTGGCGGAGTGCCTCCCAGGAATCGGCTGGCACCAATGGCGAGAGCACCAGCGCGCTGCTCTGGCGGCGCGATGCGCTTCCAGTTGCGCCCGGCGCCACTCGAGCGGCTGCTCGCGCACATCCTCGCCGCCGTGTTCCAGAAGATCGAAGCCCACCAGCACCACCGGCACCTCGGCCAGGATCTTGGGCCCCAGAACCTTGCGTCCGATGCGCCGCTGCATCTGCGCAAACGGCAGGGGCGCGCCGTCCTTCCACGGCATCACTTCGCCATCGATCACGGTGCCCTCGGGCAGCAGCGCACCTAGCGCTGCGAGCTCCGGGAAACGATCGGTCATGAGCTCTTCGCCGCGCGACCACACGAAGGTGCGGCACTGGCGGCGGACAAGCTGCGCGCGGATGCCGTCCCATTTCCACTCCACCTGCCACTGGCCGATGTCGCCCAGATCCTCGACGTTGCCCTCCAGCGGATGGGCCAGGCAGAACGGGTAGGGCCGGCTGATGTCGGCCTCGCCGGTATCGGGCGCCAGCAACCCGCGCCAGAATTCCGCGGAGGGCTGCCAATCGCCCATCAGCCGGTGCGCCACTGCGTCGGTTGTGACGCCCGCGACCTCGGCCACCGCGCGCACCACCAGGTTCTGCGAAACGCCCACGCGGAATTCGCCGGTGATCAGCTTGTTCCAGGCGAACCGCTGGCGTTCGTCCATCTCGCGCCAGGCCGCCACCAGCGAAGCGCGGCGCGTCTCGTCATCGGCATCGCGCAAGGGCAGCAGGCGCTCCTCCACCCAATAGTGCAGCGGCAGATCCGTCGATCGGGCGGCGGGCGGCAGCAGCAACGCAATCAGTTCGGCGAAATCGCCCACCGCCTGGTAGCACTCGCCGAAGAGCCAGTCCGGAATGCCCGCCTCTTCCATGGCCCACTGCGCCAGCTTGCGCGATTCCAGCAGCCGCTTGGGACGGCGGCCGATCAGGAAGTTGACGGCCCAGGCCGCGTCCGCCGGCTGCGCAGCTTCCAGATAGCGTTTCAGCGCCGCCACCTTCTCGTTGGTCTTGGTGGTCTCGTCGAGCGCGGCGTAGAGCTCGGCGAAGGCTTTCACGGCTCGTCCTCCACGAAGCGCGTCTCAACGGCCAGCGCCTTGCGGCCATGTTCTTCCAGCCAGCGAACCATGGGCCCGCGATAGCCGTGCGTGACCCAGACAGCTTCAGCGCGGCTTTCTTCGATGGCGCGCAGCAGCCCGGACCAATCGGCGTGGTCCGAGAGGACGAAACCGCGGTCGAGCGACCGGCGGCGGCGCGTGCCGCGAATGCGCATCCATCCCGAGGCGAAGGCCGTCGAGGCGGAAGTGAAGCGCCGTTCCCAGGACGTACCGTGAGCGGAGGGTGGGGCTACGATGAGTGCCCGCGACCAGGACCCGTCGTCGGACGCCAGCGTCGTCGGAGCTAAGGCAATTCCCTGCCCCCGATAGATCTGGGTAATCTGCTCCACGGCCGCGTGAGTAAAGATAGGACCGATGGAGGGATCGAGTAGCGCCAGCAGCCGTTGCGCCTTGCCCTGCGGATGCGCGAATAGGAGACTGGCTCGACCCGCCTCCTGATTCGTGCGCCACCAGGCGTGGATTTCGTCGATGACCTGAGCTTGCGCGGGCCACCGGAAAACGGGCAGGCCGAAAGTCGATTCGGTCAAAAAGGTATGACAACGAAGCGGCTCGAACGGAGCACAGGTGGGATCGGGCGCAAGCTTATAGTCTCCCGACACGACCCAGACTTCGCCGCCATGTTCGATGCGCACCTGAGCCGATCCCAGGATATGACCCGCGGGGTGAAGGGAGACGCGCGCATCGCCGATGGTTATTGACTCGCCGTACTGGACAGCCTGGATGGCGGCATCCGGGCCGAGCCGCTCGCGTAGCAGGTATTCTCCGGAGTGCGCCGTAAGATAGGAGCGCGCACCATGGTGTGCGTGGCTCGCGTGCGCGTGAGTCACAATGGAACGGTCGACGGGACCCCACGGATCAATGTAGAAATCGCCCGCGGGACAGTACAGGCCGTGGTCGGTTAATTCAATGACAGCCAAACTGCTTCTATTATTATCTGGGCAGGCCATGGCCCAAACGCACCGGCGACAAGATCGCCAGCGCTACGTAACGCCGGCGGTCTTTGCCGCCGGTTCAGGCGGATCCTTGAAAGCAATCTAGGTCGAGGGTGTGACGAACTCAAAAGTGAAAATCACTTCGTGCGATTGAGGAGTTGTGCCGGATTGGGTCTGGATCTGATTGCCGGCTTGCCAGTTCTTAGCGCGGTCGAGGGCTTTTTGATTGAGGCTGGCATTGCTGCTGGCAAGGATTTCGGCTTCGGTTAGATGCCCGTCCGGCGAAGAGACGCCCAGCAGCACGACTACATCCAAGCTGGCGTTGCCACTAACGGGGACTCCGCCTAGAACGCTGCGAACGCGCGACGGTGGAGTCATCACGGAACCAACTCCTATAGAGCTTAGGCCCGCGGGAGCGAAGAGGCCGGGATTCAGGCCAGTGGGATCGGTGACACTCTCGGTCTTCGCCTGAATAACGGGTCGGCCCTCTTCCGCAATTGTGAACCCGCTCGGAATCACTTTGTCGTGAAAGCGAATGGCGTTGGTGTAGTCGTAGTGGATATATAACCCCGGCGTAGGTGAATAACTGACCAACAAACCATGCTGCGGATCGACGCAGTATTCGGACTCTTCCCAATTGCGGCCTCCGGAGAATGACTTTCCACCGAACGCCTGGGCAGCCAGAACGCATTGCAGCGAGGCGCCATTCAAACTGCCGGTGGCCGTGCGCAGAGACATGTACGGACCCATGTTGGGATAGATAAAGAAAATGGCCTCGCGAACTTGTGTGAGGCGCAGCGGGATAGCTCCTGAGGGCAGGTTGCTGTAGAGGAGCCGGGAATTGTACAGATTGACCGCGGAATATCCTGGGCCCTGCGCCGTCCAGCGGTAAACATTGCGCGACGGTGAAATGTCTTCGAGGCTCCAGGCGCCGTCCGAGGAAGAGGAGCCGAATGACGTGAACGTGGTCTTGAGGTCGTAGGGGTGTGCGCGCACGTTGGAAAGAGCGCGGGCGTTTTCGAGCAGTGAGGTGGCTGCCTGGCGCTGCTCTGGAGTTTGCACCGCTTGCGCCTCACCCATCACCGGTTCCAGTGGATCGGCCGGTATGGCCGGTCGTGCCAGCGACTCCACCGAGGCCCTCTGCGCCCATGCTAATCCTGCTAACGCGACTGTGGTTACGAGGCTGAGAAGTCTGCGATGCGACATAAGTCAAAGCTCCCTTCCCGCCGGAAGTCCCACATTCACCTGAGTTTACACCCAGCCTGATCACCTGACGAGAATTGCAGCGATGCGAAACGTAACCCACAAACATTTGCACGCCCAGGTTGGTTTCAGCGTCAACATTCTAGTGAGGTTATCTCTACTCGCCTTGGTCGTCGCAATCGGCGCAGCCTATGGCGCAGATGCAGCGCATCTCTATGCCCAAGGCAGAGCTGCGGAAAAGGCGGGCCGTTTCGATCAGGCCTACGTCTTCTACTCTGAAGCCGCCGCACTGGAGCCGAACAATACGAATTACTGGCTGCGAAGCCAGGCGGTGCGTTCCCGAGCCGCGCTGCAGGCCAAACCGGTGCCGCCTCCGGACCTTGCGGCAAAGCTGCTGAATAGCGATGGAAGCCAACCCGCAGACGCCACGGCCGCAGATCTGGCCAAGGCCGGCCAGCCGCTGCCTCCTACCGAACTGAAGGCCAACCCCGGGCGCCGCGACTTCGACCTGCAAGCCAACGCTCGCACCTTGTTCGAGAACGTCGCCCACGCTTTTGGCCTCGATTGTGTCTTCGACGGCGACTATAAGGCCGGCGGACCATCCATACGCTTTCGTGTGCAGGACATGAATTATCGCGAGGCTCTCCAGGCCCTGCAACTCGCCACCGGATCCTTCGTCGTGCCGCTCACGCCCAAGCTGTTCCTGGTTGCCGATGACACGCGGCAGAAGCGCACCGACGTCGAGCCGTATGCCACCGTTGCCGTGGACATCCCGCAAGCCACTTCCCCGGGTGAGGTGACGGAAGTATCCCGCGCGGTGCAACAATCCATGGCCCTGGACCGTGTAGCTTTAGATACGTCGAGAGGCAAGATTATTCTGCGCGGGCCCATTTCGAAAATCATTCCCGCGCAGGCGCTCTTCGAAGATCTGATCCACCACCACGCCGAGGTTTCCGTGGAATTGGAATTCCTGGAGGTCAGCCGCCACGATATGCTCACCTATGGGCTAAGCCTCCCCGCCAGCTTCGTGCTGCAGAACTTCAACACTGCCGCCGGTTTGGCGACCCAGTTATCGAGCCTGGCGCATGGCGGATTTGGCGGGATGGCATTCGGTCTGACCATTGGGAGTGCCGAGCTACTGGCTCAGATGAGCGAGTCCATCGGCCGCTCACTGTATAAGGCGCAGATTCTGTCCCTCGATGGCCAACCCGCCACCCTGCATGCCGGCGACCGGTATCCCGTCCTGACCACCGGATACTTCGGCCAGACCAGTAACACGGCAACCGGCTTCCAATCGAGCAACAACGGCACCAGCAGCACCGGCACCACCACCAGCCCGTCGTCCCCCGTCACTTTCGGCAGCGCCTCGAATCCCTCCGCCCTGGTGACCGGCGACTTCAACCGCGACGGCATTCCGGATCTGGCCGCAGCGGCCGCGGGCAGCAATCAGATAGCGATAATGCTGGGCAATGGGGATGGCACGTTTCAGACCGCCGTTACGTATGCCGCGGGCACGAACCCTTCCGCCATCGCGACAGCGGATCTCAACCAGGACGGCTTTCTGGATCTGGTAACCGCGGATGCGGGTTCGAATACCGTCTCGATCTTGCTGGGGAACGGAGACGGAACTTTTCAGACTTCCACGCAGGTGCCCGTGGGCTCTACTCCGGCTGCGCTGGCGATCGGGGATTTCAATGGGGATGGAAAGCGCGATATCGCCGTGGCGAACTCGGGGTCGAATAACATTTTCGTCCTTCCGGGGCGCGGTGATGGGACGTTTGAGGCGCCACTGACCGTGGCGGCCGGCTCCAGTCCCCGCTCTTTGGTTACCCGGGATCTCAACGGAGATGGAGTGCTGGACCTTGCCGTCGCGAATTTCAGTTCGAACGATCTGTGGATTCTGCTCGGAAACGGCGATGGCACGTTTACGAAGTCCGCCACCTATGCCACTGGAAGCTCGCCTCGCGCCGTGATCGCCGCCAATCTGATTAGCGGCGGTAGCCTCGACCTGATCGTTGCCAACTCAGCATCCAACACGGTCTCCGTTTTTGTGGGAACAGGCACCGGCCGGTTCGCCGAAGGAGTGCAATTCCCCACCGGGTCCGGCCCCGTCTCGGTAACCACAGGAGATTTTAACAGCGACGGTCTTCCCGACCTGGCGGTGGCCAATAATGCCGATGGTACGCTCTCCCTGCTGCTCGGCCTGGGCACCGGCAATTTTCAGACCGCCCTCAGTTTCACCGTCGGCACCGGACCGTCCTTCGTGGTGGAGGGCGACTTCAATCGGGATAACCTGCAGGACCTGGCGGTTGCGAATTCAACTTCGAATGATTTCGCGCTTCTGCTGGGCGCCGGCACCGGAACGTTTCACGATTCCGGCGGAACTTACTATCCATCCAGCGGCGGCCAGGTCTATACTCCGCCGCCGGCCTTCAGTTACCAAGACTTGGGCGTGAGCGTCAAAGTGACGCCGCACGTACACGGAATGGACGGAATCCTGCTCGATCTCGACGCCGAGGTCCAGTTGCTCACCGGGCAGGCTCTGGACGGAGTTCCCGTGATCTCGCAGCGCAAACTGGTTTCACAGGTGCAGCTCAAGAGCGGCCAGTGGGGCATCATCGCTGGGCTGCTGAACACGCAGGAGGCACGCGCTATATCCGGCATCGCAGGCCTGTCCAGCCTTCCGGGCATCGGCCCGCTGATGCGCCAAAACACCAAAACTCGCGACGAAGACCAGATTCTGGTTTTGATCAAAGCGAACCTGGTGGCCGAGCCGCCGGACCCGTTCGACACCCATACCATCGCCATCGGCACCGAAAGCCGCCCCATCAGCCCGCTATAGCGAGTTCCACCGCGCGCCGCAATCCAATCAACGGAAGCTCCGGAAGAAAAGCATCGAAGAAACCTTCGTCTTCGAAGAGCCGCCCGAATCCGCCGGTGCCGAGGATCGCAGGTTTGTCGTTGGCGAAATGCTCCGCGGTAACGAAGCCGGCCAGCGCCCGCACCGTCGCCAGAGTGCCATGATAGAGGCCCGATTGGATGCTCTCGACCATCGAGCGTCCCAGGATTTGGGCGGGGCGAACAATCTCCACCGCCGGCAGCCGGGCCGTTTTGGATTCCAGCATCTCCATCGAAGTTTGGATTCCCGGTGTGATGATGCCGCCGAGATACTCCTTGTCGGCGGTGACCGCACATAGCGTGGTCGCGGTGCCAAAATCGACGATGATCAGATTCCGTCCGGGAAAGCGCGTGAATCCGCCAATGGCATTGGCAATCTTGTCGGCGCCGACTTCGAGGGGATTGCGATAGCGTACCTTCAGGCCAGTCTTCACGCCGGGCTGCAGCACAAAGGGCTCGAAGCGAAAATATTTGCGGAAGCAGTTTCGCAGCGAGTGGACGATGTCGGGCACCACGGAGCAGACGGCCGCCATGTCGATGGCCTCCGGCTCTACTCCGTTCTCGCGGAGCACTGCGCGAAAGAAGGTGCCGAACTCATCGGAGGAGGCGCGGATGCTCGAGGTGCGGCGGAAGGTGGCCTTCAATGCCTCGCCATCGTACACGCCGCCGAGGATCTGACTGTTGCCGACATCGAGACAAAGAAGCATGCGGGTTTCCTCAGAGCGGCACGTTGTCGATCAGCCGCACACCCTCCAGGCGTGCCGCCGCGAAGCGCCTGCCCCAGTGCTCCTCCACATAGTCCACCGCGAGACCCGCGGCCGCGATCATCTCCCGCGCCTGTAGCGGATCGGAGGCCGTGGTGAGCGCGCGAAACAGGCACGCCGCCTTTTGCCGGCCCGCATCGGAAAGCAGTAGGTTGCGCGAACTCTCAGCCAGCCCGGAAGCCGCGCGTACCGTGGGGCATGCCACGATTTCGGTATCGATGAAAAAATCTCGCGCCATATCCGTGATCACTTGCAGTTGTTGATAGTCCTTCTCACCGAAGTAGGCGCGATCGGCGCGAACCAGGTTCAGCAGCTTCAGGACGATGGTCATCACCCCTCGAAAGAAACCGGGCCGGTGCTCCCCTTCCATGGGCTTAGTGATGCAATCTTCTTCCACCCGGAAGCGGCTATCGTGCGGATACAGTTCCGCGGCCGATGGCACGAGAATCTCGTCCGCACCGAGGCTCTCCAGGAGCGCGAGATCGTGTTCCAGGGTTCGCGGGTATCGCTCCAAATCTCGTGGATCGTTGAACTGGGTGGGGTTGACGAAAATGCTGACCACCACGATTTCGTTTTCGGCGCGGCACCGCTCTACCAACGAAGCATGTCCACGGTGCAGCGCCCCCATTGTCGGGACAAAGCCGACACTGCCGTCGAGAGTACGCCGCCGGTTCTTCCAATCTGCTACGGTTTCCCAAACGTGCATCAACAGTAACTCTCCTCCGGCAGCGGGAACGTGCCGCTCTTGACCGCCGCATCGAAATTCGCCACGGCTGTTTCGACGCAGCGCGCTCCCTCGGCGAACCGGCGCGCAAATTTGGGGTGGAAATCCGCATTCATTCCCAGCAGGTCTTGCAGCACCAGAATCTGTCCGTCGCAAGCCGCGCCCGCGCCGATGCCGATGGTGGGAATGCGCATGGCCTCGGTAATCTCGCGCGCCAGGTTGGCTGGAATGCACTCCAGGACCATCGCGAAAGCGCCCAACTGTTGGAGAGCGCACGCCTGGCGGGCAATCTCGCGAGCCGCTTCGCACGTGCGGCCCTGGACTTTGAAGCCGCCGTACGCGTGGACTGATTGCGGCTGGAGCCCGAGGTGGCCCATGACCGGTATGCCGCTCTGGACCAGCCGTTCGATCACATCCTCATGGCCATCCACGCCCTCCAGTTTGACGGCATGGGCGCCGGCCGTAAGAAGCGTTTGCGCCGCGTCCAGAGCCGCCGTCACGCCTTTCCGAAAGGAGAGAAACGGCATGTCGGCCACCACGAATTTGCTACCGGCCCCACGCATCACCGCCTCGGTGTGCCGCCGCATCATGTCGAGATCCGCGGACACAGTTGACGGGTAGCCATGCATGACCATGGCGACGCTGTCGCCCACCAGCAGCGCGTCCACCGGGGCGTCCGCCAGCAGACGCGCGAACGTGTAGTCATAGCACGTCACCATGGAGAGCTTGCGGCCCTCGCGCTTGGCCTGGAGAAAATTGGATTGGAGAGAGAAGTTGTTCAGCATCGCCTCGGTACCTGTCAAAAGATTGATCAAGTCCTGGCCTTACATGCCGCCCATGCGGGCAGTATGGTTCGGTCGTCGCTGCATTTGTCAGCGCAACTGGATTGTATCAAAGAACGCTGGAGCACCGTAAACGCCCCCAAAAGTTGCCAGGCCCGGGAAGCTGTATTACTCTTACTAGTAGAAGTACTACTATGCAAATTACGAGTAAAGGGCAAGTCACGATTCCCCAGGATATCCGCAACCGGCTCGGTCTTTTGCCACATACGGAAGTGGAGTTCGAACTGGCTGGGGATCACGCTCGGATTCGCAAAGCCCGGCGCCCGGCCGGGGAAAGCACCAGGGGCCGCTTAATTCTGGAGGCTCTTCGTGGGACCGGAGACGTCCGCATGAGCACGGACGAGATCATGGCGCTGACTCGTGGTGAGCCCCGGCGAAGCCGGCGACGCAAGTGAAATACACCTTAACCGGATTGCGAGCGCGCCTGAGTGCCTGCCGCGGTGTGCTGGTGGACAGCAACGTCCTGATTGATATCGCCACGAACGACCCGAACTGGAGCGATTGGTCTGGGAGGGCTCTGGCGGGCTGCGCCGAACACCTGACGCTGATCATCAACCCGATCATCTATGCCGAGGTCTCGATCCGCTACACGAGCATCGAGGCAGTGGATGCGGCCCTACCTTCCACTCTGTATCAGCGTGAACCTCTTCCTTGGGCCGCCGGTTTCCTGGCCGGTAAGTGCTTCTTGCGGTACCGCCGGCGCGGCGGCGACCGGAGTTCGCCTCTTCCGGATTTCTACATCGGCGCGCACGCAGCGATTGGCGGCCTTGCCTTACTCACTCGCGACGCCGCGCGCTATCACAGTTATTTCCCGAAACTCGAAATCCTCGCTCCAGCCACACACTAGGTGCTGGCTTCCATTACAGGTTACAAAGATTGGTTACGGTAAGAAAGGGTTTCCGAGCCGCGACCAAAAGGAGCGGTTATGAATCGCCGCGTGCGCAACCTCCGAAGCGTCACCGGCCGTTTTTTGTGACAAAATGTGGAAACGCTGATGATACCCGAAGGGCCAAAGAGCTGGGTCAGAACCGTCGCGGCGGTGGTTTTTCTGGGGACCACTCTGGGAACGCTCTCAGCGCAGTGGCCTGCTTTCCCATCCGCTGGAGTTCCTCGAACGCCCGACGGGCAGCCGAATCTGAAAGGTCCGGCGCCAAAGACCGCGGACGGCAAGCCGGATTTTTCCGGGATCTGGAGGTTCGTCGACAGCCCCGATGCACGGCCCGGGATACTGCCTCCCCCAGGGGCGGGAACCATCGGTATCGGCCAGCGCGCTCCCGGAATTATTCAGTTTTTTGATATCGGCTCGACGCTCAAGGATGGTCTGCCATTTCAGCCGTGGGCGGCGGAACTCCGGAAGAAACGCGTCGCCGAGAACAACAAAGATAATCCCGACGCCCACTGCCTGCCCATCGGTTTGATGCAACTACACACCCATCCCGAACCGAGGAAGATCATCCAGAGTCCCGGATTGATTTTGATTCTGTACGAAGCCAATGGCGGTGTCCGGCAGATTTTCACCGACGGGCGGCCATTGCCCGGCAACGACGCGGAACCGTGGTGGTACGGCTACTCCACCGGCAAGTGGGACGGGGACACGCTGGTGGTAGAGACCAACGGCTTCCGCGACGATGTATGGCTGGATGTGGAAGGCAGCCCGCTCACGGAATCCGCAAAAATGACCGAGCGGTTCCGGCGGGTGAATTTCGGGAACATGGAAATCGAAATCACAGTCGACGATCCCAAAGCTTATACCAAACCCTGGACCGTGAAAGTGAATCACCGCATCATGCTCAACACGGAGCTGATCGAGTTTGTGTGCCAGGAAAATGAGAAGGACGTGCCGCACCTGACGGGCAAGTAATGGGCAACAGCAGCCATGCGAATCAGCTTGTTCGGCAATCTGCGGATTAGCTTCGCGGGCCGGCCGGTCACCACCGTTAACACCAACCGCCTGCATTCCCTGATCGCCTATCTGATCCTGCACCGCGATACGCCGCAGCCCCGCGAGCGACTGGCCTTCCTGCTGTGGCCCGCATCCAACGAACCGCAGGCGCGTACGAATCTACGGCAGCTTTTGCACCATTTGAAACGGGCATTGCCGGCCGAGTGCAACTTGCTGCAGACCGATCACTTCGCGGTCGAGTGGCGGCAGGATGATTCCTGTACCATTGACGTCGTCGATTTCCAAACCGCGATCGCGGAAGCCGCCGCTGCGCGAACAGAGAAAGACCGCGCGCGGGAGATACAATCCCTAACGGCTGCGGCGCAACTTTATGAAGATGACCTTCTGCCCGCGCTCTACGACGACTGGCTGATGCCGCTGCGCGAAGACTATCGAAAGCGCATCGCGGATGTATTTCTGCGCCTGGCCACAGTCTTAGAAGAGCAGCAGGAATATGCCGCGGCGATTCCCTGGGCCGACCGCCTGGTCGCTCTGGATTCGCTGAGTGAGACACACCACCAATTGCTCATCCGGCTGCACGCGGCCAATCACGACCGCGCCAGCGCCCTGCGCGCCTATCACCAGTGCATGCGCGTGCTGCGGCGCGAGATGGGCGTGGAGCCGGGCATGGCAACCCGCGAGCTGTTTGAACGAATCTTGAAAGCGGAGCCCGAAGCTTCCCGTGGTCGGGCATCCTCAGTGCCCGAATCACCAGCCGCGAAACCAAGTTCGCAACTGCGAAAGATGGGGGCCCTGATCGGCCGCGCCATGGAGTGGCAGCGGTTGGCATCGGCATGGCAAATGGCGGTGGAGGATGGTCCGCGCGTGGCCGTCATCTCGGGTGAACCGGGGATTGGCAAGTCCAGGCTCGCCGATGAGTTGTACCAGTCGTGCGTCCGGCAGGGGCACGCGGCCGCGCGCAGCCGGTGTTACGCAGGGCAAGGGCAAGTCTCCTACGCACCGGTAGCGGAATGGCTGCGTTCCGATGCGGTTCGCGCAAGCTGGGCCAACCTCGGCCCGCAGCAGTTGGCAGAATTGGCGCGGCTGGTGCCGGAAATTCGGGAGCAGTCTACAGAACCCGGACAGCGCAACCCCGATCACCCTGGCCCGCTCGCCGAAAGCTGGCAGCGGCTGCATTTCTACGAATCGCTCAACGCCGCTTTCGGAAGGAGCCGGAAGCCGATTCTGCTCTTTCTAGACGACATGCAATGGTGCGATCCCGACTCGTTTGAGTGGCTCAACTCTCTGCTGACCTCGGCGGCCGCGGCCGGCGTTCTGATGGTGGCAACGGTGCGGGCGGAAGAGACAGGCCGGGAACATCCGTTCACAAAGTTCCTGGCGGGGCTGCGGCAATCGGGGATGGTCATGGAGATTCCGCTCGCGCCTCTGGACGCCGGGGAGACGGCCGAACTGGCGCGGCTCGAGTCGGCGAAACCACTCGAGAGCGGCAACCTGGGAGAGATCTTCCGGGCCACGCGGGGCAATCCGCTGTTTGTACTGGAGAGTGTGCGGGCGGGACTACAGAGCCCGCGGGTGCATGCCGTGATCGCGGCGCGCCTGTCACAGCTTTCGCCATCCTCGTACGAACTGGCTGGCCTGGCGAGCGTGGTGGGAAGGCCATTCTCCTTCGAATTGCTCGAGAAGGCTACCGATTGGGACGAAGGCAGCGTTTCTCAGGCGCTCGACGAGCTCTTCCAGCGGCGCATCATCGAAAGCCGCGGTGTTTCGGAGTACGACTTCACGCACGACCGCCTTCGCGAAGTGACCTGCGCGGAACTGAGCCTGGTGCGCCGCCGCTATTTACACCGGCGGGTGGCGCGTGCGCTGGCTGAGGTGTATGAGGCCGAGATCGACAACTGGAATGGCCAGATCGCCGCGCATTTCGAAGAGGCCGGAATGGCCGAAGAGGCGATGGAACATTACCGGCGCGCGGCTGCGTATGCCCGGCAACGCTATGCGGACACCGAGGCGGCCGACCTGCTGCGGCGTGCCCTGGCGCTGTGCCGGGCATTTCCCGAGTCGGACCGACGTCTGAAACAGGAGCTGGATTTGCTGGTCGCACTGGGTCCGTCGCTGGTGACCACGGAGGGTTACTCGGCGGCGGAAGTGGGCCAGACGTACGAGCGGGCCCTGGTCCTCTCCAGGCGGCTGAGCGATCACAACATCTTTGTGATTCTGAGCGGCGCCTGGGTGTTTCATGTGGTGCGGGGCGATCTGAAACAGGCGAAGGAATTCAGCCTTGAGTTTCTGAAAGCGGCGGAACAGGAGATGACGCCGGAGCTGTTGCAAGCCGGAAATTTTATTCTCGGAAGCTGTTTGTTCCACCTGGGACAACTGGAAGCGTCGCTCGACCACATGACCGTGGCTGTGGGGGTGCGCAGCAGCCCTTCGGATAACGTGCTGGAGCTATTCGCCGGGCCGGATGTTGGCGTCTTTTGCCGCTCCTACCTGGCGCACTTGAAGTGGCATCGGGAAGTCCCGGCTCTCCACGAAGTTTCCACCGCGGAGGTAATCACCATGGCGACCGAGATGCGCCACCCGTTCAGCCATGCAATCGCGCTCTGCTACGCTGCGATGCTGCATGTCTTCCAGGGCGACAGCCGCCGGGCGCTGGAACGCGGGAAAGAGGCGGTGGAGGTGTGCGGCCGCCACGGTTTTGCCTATTACCTCGCCATGGCCAACATTTTGACGGGCTGGGCCCGCGGCGCGGAAGGTGATCTGGACAGCGGACTGGCGCAGCTCCGCCAGGGACTCGATGCGATGCGGGCGCTGGGCGCCGAAGTCCGCTTGCCGTACTATTTTGCGCTACTGGCCGAAACATTCGGCCGCGCCGGCCAGGTTGGCGAGGGGCTGGCGAGTCTCTCAACCGGCTTCGCATTCGCCAGCAAGAACGGCGAGGAATGGGCGGTCGCGGAACTCCATCGCGTGCAGGGTGCCCTGTTAGCCGCCAAAGGGAAGCCTAAGGAGGCGCGCGCCAGCTACCGGCGGGGCGTTGAGGCGGCCCGGCAGTCGGGTTCCCTGGCATTCGAACATAGATTGTTACTTCTCGCGGACGGAACGGCTGCATCCGCCTCTACAGAACGCTCTTAGAACGCCTCTCCGGGCAAAGTAGACATATCGGAGGAGAACCAAATGTCTTTGCAGCAAGCTATTGACGAATTACACCGGGATATTGCCGAATTCCGCAGCCAATTCCGCGGCGCCGTGATCGAGCCGGAAGATGCGGCGTACGATGAGGCCCGGAAAGTCTACAACGGCATGATCGATCGCAAGCCGAGGCTGATCGCGAAATGCACCGACGCCGCGGACGTGATGACCGCGGTGAAGATGGCGAAGGCCAGTGGGTTGCGAGTTTCGGTCCGTGGCGGCGGGCACAATGCAGCCGGTCTGGGCGTGTGCGACGACGGCATGGTGATCGACCTGGCGCCCATCAACTACGTGCGGGTCGACCCTTCATCGCGCACCGTGCTGGTGGGTGCCGGCTGCAAGTGGAGCGATGTGGACCACGCCACGCACGCGTTCGGCCTGGCGGTGCCGTCGGGCATCATCGCCAGCACCGGGGTTGGCGGGTTGACGCTGGGCGGCGGCATGGGACACCTGTCGCGAAAGTACGGGCTGACTATCGACAACCTGCTCTCGGTGGACATGGTGCTGGCGGACGGCAGCTTCGTAGTGGCGAATGCTGAGGAGAACACAGACCTGTTCTGGGCAGTGCGCGGCGGAGGCGGGAACTTCGGGATTGTTACCTCGTTCCTCTTTGAGGCGCACCCGGTCGGTATGGTGTGCGCCGGCCCGATGCTCTGGAACCTGGAAGATGCGGCGGACGTGATGAAGTGGTATCGCGAATTCATCACGCAAGCGCCCGAAGAGATGAACGGCTTCTTCGCGATGATGACCGTACCACCCGGGCCGCCCTTCCCCGAGGAACTGCACATGCGCAAGATGTGTGGAATCGTGTGGTGCTACCAGGGCTCCATGGAGCAGGCCAATACAATTCTGGAGCCGATTCGCAGTTATCGTAAACCGGCGTTCGAATTCTTCGCCCCGATGCCGTTTCCCATGCTGCAGGGCCTGTTCGACGGAATCTACCCGACTGGCCTGCAATGGTATTGGAAAGCCGATTTCTTCAAGGAACTCAGCGATCAGGCAATCGAGAAACATATCGAACACGGGTCGCTGCTGCCGACGTGGCAATCGACCATGCACCTCTATCCGGTGAATGGAAAGGTGAATCGAGTGGGAGCTGCCGAAACACCCTTCAGCCATCGCGATGCCGTCTGGAGCGAGGTGATTGTGGGAGTGGACCCCGACCCCGCGAACCGCGGCAAGATCACCGATTGGGCCAGGAATTACTACAACGCGCTACATCCCTTCGGCTCCGGCGGGGCATATCTGAATTTCATGATGGAAGAAGGCGAGGACCGGATTCGGGCGACCTATCGCGGGAATTACGACCGGCTGGCGGCGATCAAAGCCCGGTACGATCCCGGGAACTTCTTCAACGTGAATCAGAACATCCGGCCGGCGGCGTAAGCGCTCGCGTAGCGGTGCGCAAACTGGTCCAGATCGATCGGTCACCACACTCGAGGAACTAAATGTACCTCCGGGGAAGGGACTGGAGGCTCTTAAGGGCGATCGAGCCGGATTGCACAGTATTCGCATCAGCGATCAATGGCGCATCTGTTTCCGACGGTCCCCTAGTTCACCCGGGCGAAATGCTCCGCGAGGAGTTCATGAAGCCGTTAGGAATTTCGATCAACGGCCTCGCTCTGGAACTGCATGTACCGGTCACCCGCATCAGCCAAATCGTCAACGAGCGTCGCGGGATTACCGCCGATACTGCATTGCGTCTGGCACGCCACTTCGGGACCAGCGCAGATTTTTGGATGAATATTCAGAAGGACTACGAGTTGCTCTTGACCCGTAAGAAGTCGTTGAAAACGATCGAAAGACAGGTCCGGCGGCGCAGGGTCGCAGCCTGACGCACCGGACCTGATTTGCGAACGCCGCATCGCGGGCCGGGGAAGGAACGGTGGGCTTGACAGAACTCGGATCCATGGCCGGCCGCGTAGGTCCGGGGCCTGGAGCTAGTGGGCCCGCTTGCTGCTCGCTCGCCGGGGCTTCGGCTTGCTCTTGCCCGCGAGATTGAGCGCCACTGCAGCGCGGATGAGATCCTTCAAGGCCGCCTCATCGACCTTGTCGCCTTCGTGGATGTCGATGGCGCGCCTGACATTCCCGTCGAGACTGGAGTTGAATAGACCTGAAGGGTCCTTCAACGCAGCTCCCTTGGCAAATGTCATCTTGACGACGTTCTTGTACGTCTCTCCCGTGCAGACGATGCCGCCGTGGGACCAGACGGGAGTCCCCATCCACTTCCACTCTTCGACGATCTCAGGGTCTGCCTGGTGTATGATTTCGCGCACTTTCGCGAGCGTCTTCCCGCGCCAGTCCCCAAGTTCCTTGATCTTCTCGTCGATTAATGCAGAGGCAGATTCCACGGGGATGGGCCTTTTCATGTACAGTTCCAACTCTCGCATCTATTTTAGCTGCGCTCAACGCGGTCATGCTCCTGAACCGCTGGCGTGGCCTGCAGGCGGCGCCAGAAGAAGTACGAGAGCCCCCAGAGCACGCCGGTGGCCGCCGCCCAGCCCCACGCTTCCGGGCCATCGCCCACCGAGAGGTGGGCGATGAGCGCCGAGGCGAGGTTGATGGCGAAGCCGGCGTAGGCCCACTCCTTGAGCCGCGCCGGGACTGGCGCAAGCATCAGCACCACGCCGAAGAGCTTGGCCCACGAGAGCTCCACCCGGAAGTAAGCGGGGAAGCCGAGGTGGGTGAACGCCTCCGCCACCTGCGGCAGGCGCAGCTCCGCCTAGGCGGTGAAGCTCATCTGCAGGCAGAAGAGCGCGGTGACGGTCCAATAGACGATGGTCTTGGCTTTGGGGGTGGTCTTGACGGCGACGAGGCGCCGGCTTCTGCAGGGTCGATTCCATGGGGTTCTTCCTCCTATGCTTCAACGCTTCGCGGCGTTGGGCGGCCAACCGGGGGTCTCAATACCGAACTGCTTTGCGTACTCGGCGTTCAATCGCTGCCAGCCGTCGAACTTCATGGCGTCGGCGCCGGCGATGCGTCCAATCGGCTCACCCGCGAGGAGCCGATCCAGGACGTCGAAGCAGATGTGCCAGCCCGCGGCGCCCCACGAGATGAAGCGGCGATCGATGCTGTGCCACAGCGTCAGGCGCGTGCCGCCGCCAAGGGCTTCGAGTTCCCACCGGATATCGCTGTACTCAAGCAACCTGGGAGCCTCGGCTCGCGTCACTGTTGTTTCGATCGGCCTGGGCGCTCCCATCCAGGTGAGATTCACCGTGGCTCCGACCGTACCCAGGCTCCCATCGGCTACGAAGGGCGCCCACTCGCGCAGGTGCGCCGGGTCGGTTAGCGCCTGCCAGACTTTTTCCGGCGAGTGGCGCAGTTCTCTGACGAGAATGAGCGTCCACTTCTCTCCGTCCTTTCGTACCTGCGCCCCGCTGGCCGGACCCGGTGTGTACTGTTCGCGATCGGTCATCTATCTTCTCCTTAGCCTTGTTTTTCGCTTGGCGTAGATTCGCTCCACGCGGTTGAGGTGGCGTACGAGAGCGTCGACGTAAGCTGACCAGAACCGGCGGAGCTGCGCCATCGTGCGGAACGGCCGCATTTAATAGCGTGCCAGTTGGGTGAGCTGAATGAGGTTGCCGCAGGTGTCGTTCAGCATCGCAATGGTCGAGGCGGTCACGTCGGTGGGCGGCATCGTGAACTGGGCGCCGCGGGCCTTGATCCGCTCGTAGTCGCCCTTGACGTCGTCGGTGTAGAACATGGCCGCGGGCTGGCCCTGTTGAAAGATCGCCTGCTGATACGCTTTGGCCGCGGGGTTGTTGTTCAGCGCCAGCTGCAGCTGAGTGCCGTCCGGTTCCTCGGGCGAGGCCACGGTCAGCCAGCGAAATGGGCCCTGACTGAAATCGGCCTTCTTGGCAAAGCCCAGTACCTCCGTATAGAAGCGCAGGGCCTTGTCCTGGTCGTCCACGTATACGCTGGTCAATTTGATTTTCATTTCGTTTCTCCTTTGTCACGTTCGCGGTTTGGTCCGCGTCGTCTGCTCCTTGTCTTCCTTTTCGTTGGTGTGGATTGATCCATGCGGTCGAGGTGGCGTTCGAGAGCATCCACGTGAGCGGACCAGAACCGGCGGAACGGAGCCAGCCAGGCATCGATCTCCTGAAGCGGTTCCGGTTTCAGCCGGTAGAGACGGCGCTGTGCGTCCACCGTGGATTCCACGAAACCGGCCTCGCGCAGCACTCGCAGGTGCTTTGACACGGTCGGCTGCGGCATACGAAGTTGACGCTCGATCTCTCCAACCGACTGTTGTGACGAGACCAGGAGGCTCAATATCGCGCGGCGGTTCGGCTCCGCAATGATTTCGAACACAGATTCCACTCTCTTGATATACTCCACAGGGCATATGCGTGTCAAGGTATATATGGAGTTGGCAAACGGTTTCAGCCCGGTGGGTGTGCGGGGATGAACGTTGCCGTTAAGCCGCAGCCCTACGGTCCCCATGAGCGGTAGGGATTTCCACGGTGGTTGGCTTTGTCCGGGCCATGGCTGCCGCTACCGATCCCGACCTCATTGGCACTCGGGACCGTGCACTAATCCTGCTCGGATTCGCGGGTGCCTTTCGTCGGTCGGAACTGGTGGGCGCTGGACCTGGAGGATCGCGCCTTTGGGGAGGATGGCCTCACGATCATGCTGGATTGAGGCGGCGGGCATTGGCGCCGGCACCTTGTTCCGCTCGATCAATCGGCATCGGAAGGTGCAGGCGAGGGGATTGGCAGGCATCGACGTTGCCCGCGTGCTAAGGAAACTGGCAAAGCGGTCCGGGCTGGATGCGACGAAGTACGCGGGCCATTCACTCAGGGCAGGCCATGCCACCAGTGCTGCGATTGCTGGAGCCTCGGAGCGGTCCATCATGAACCAGACCGGGCACCGGTCAGTTTAGATGGTGAGGCGGTATATCCGGGACGGCAGTCTGTTTCGGGAGAACAGCGCGGGAAAACTGGGCCTGTAGACCCTTTGTATTAACTGGCAGAAGACCGCGACTAAGCCGGAGGTGCCGGTCACGAGTATGCGGAATGCGTATCGGGGTAAATACGGGCTGTCGCGTGACCCGTGCTGCTCAAAGGAATGCGACTCTGGCCTTGACACTGCATCACCAATACCAGAGGTGTAACAATGCGGAAGCTGAAACTTTTTTGCGTGATGGCGCTGGTAGGTGGCGTGCTCTCGATGTTAACGCCGCAGGCTTCGGCCAACATGTTCAAGAAAAGCCATCACCATCACCATCATGGTCATCAGCATCAGAAGGCTCATGTGAAATGAGCGGCACTAGTTGCTGACCAAGAATTGCCTGCCTGGTAGGTCGGTCCGGCCTAGCGGGCGGGCTTTTTCAGAATCCGCTTACTTCCCCAAACTGTTTCCTCACGGATCTCTGGACCCGTCTTAAACAGCTCCTTCGAAGATAGGCTGTTCAGAGGGTAAGATTGTCGCCCTTTGAACACGGACCCCAACGTCGGACCCGATTTTCCAGCGAATCACCCGCTGGAGGTTCCCACAATGGCTGCATCGGCAAGGGTAATCCCCACTCAAACACCCGTCACGGTGTCGCCGAGGGGCACCAACCGAAATTTCAGAAGGGAGACGTTTTCAGAACACCGCCACGCTCGCATATCAATACTGGTAAGCCAGAGGTCACCCAGACGGATCACCGGAAGAAGATTGGTTCCGAGTTGAACGAGAACTATAGGGCCGAAGCTAGACAGAACACCCAAACTTGACATCAGATGTCAAACTATTCCCGTACTCTCGGTTAGTCCTGTACAAAGTGATGGCTGGCCGCTCCGCTCTGGTTATGCGACCCGAGTGTGCCTAATTTTGTGCCCCAGCTTCGTGAAAAGTGGGCACAATTCGCGGGAAATACCGGGCAGGACAGCATACGGACCTTTGGGCAAATCCGTGGAGAGACCCTGCCCGGCACTCGCGGCTCGCACCCAGCGACGCAACAGAAAGGAGGGGAAGCAGATACCCCCCGAACCCGCTCGCAGAAACAGGTCTATGCGTCGCCCAGCCGAGCCGATTCGCTTACTTCGAGCCCTGATGCAATAAATCGGCATCGGACGCAAAAAAACTTTAGCCAGACGGATGAGTGCAAGACTTGAGAGCCTTCCGATCAGTAACCAATCACGGTGGAGCCGTTCGCTGGAGCACCCAAAACCGTTCCACGTAGACATCCGCCTCTAACAGGGCGGCACCGCACTTCTAAGTTATTGAGTGGAATGGTGGGCTTGACAGAACTCGAATCTGTGACCTCCTGCGTGTCAAGCAGGCGCTCTAACCAACTGAGCTACAAGCCCTTAAAACTGGGGTCCGGAGACTCCAAAAACTGCGCGTGAAGCCAAATTATATCATGCGCTCCAGCCTGACGATCACGGCTCCACTACCGACAGGATGGTGAGCGGGGCGTTGCCTTCCAGACGATTGTTCACAAACAGGAACAGCATCCGCTTGTCCTCGCGGGCCCGGCCGATCAGGATCCGCATCGAGTCGCGCGCTTCGGGGTTGGCATCCTGAATCTCGCGGTAGGGCTCAAAAAGCCCGACGGCCTGCTCATAAGTGCGGCCCCGGCGCAGCAGGGCACGGGACACCAGGAACTCCGCGGTGACCGAATCGGGAATCGACATCTGGTGCCGCAACTCGGGCATCCGCGACCATGCGTTGTACACGTGTGCCACCCGATGGGTGCGCAGGCAGGCGAAGTAGTCCTTCTCCAGAAACTCGGGGTTGCGGATCTCGACCGCGTACCGGAACTCCGGCGGCAGGCCCGCCAGGAACGGATCGAGCCGGTCCAGAAACTCGCCCAGTTCGGCGAACGTGCCGCGGCCGAACGAGCCGAACTCGAAAATCAGCAGGGCGGTCTGCTTCTGATACGCCATCAGCGGCCGCAGAAACATTTCGCGAAACGCTCCGACGTCGAGGAAGGTCTCGTTCTCTTTCCCGGCCTGCGCGCCGTAGCGTGCGTGGGATGGAAACACCTTGCATGTGATCTGTTCCGGCACTTTGAAGGCGAAGCGGAAGCTTGCGGGCGTCTGGTGAAACAGCTTGCGCCAGAAATCCTCACTGGGAAACTGATAGAAGGCGAAATCGCCGCACACGGTGGGAAAAGTTTCGGCGTACTCGCGGAGGCAATCGGCGGCAAAGCGCTGGTGCGAGAAACGGCCGCGCGAAAGATAACGGTCGCGGGTGTAGATCTGGCCCAGCCAGCCTTCGTATTTCCAGGAACTGCCGCCGATGTAGACGCCTTCGGCGGCGAGCGATTGCAGGCGCGCGGCCAGCCCGTCTCGGTCAAATGCGGACGGCTCGTCGAATAGCGGTCCTACCATGCGCGCGCGGCGCGGAAGTAGAACGGGTCGGATCCTGCCTCGATCATGCCGCTGGGATTCAGCCGGATGATGGAGGGCGCGGCGCCGCTGTCGAAAGGCGGGCGCGTCTCCACGTGGTGCTTGCGCTTCTGGAGCTCGGCGACCACCGCGGGCGGGGTCCGCTCGTCCAGCAGCAGATCGCCGGGGCTCATGGCGTGATTGTCAAAACTCGCCACCAAATGGCGCGTCTGGAAGCGCGGCGTCTCCACGGCATACTCGGCGTTCAATCCGAACTCGATGGCGTTGAACAAAACCTGGATGAGCGCCTGTTCCTGGTTGTCGCCTCCCGGCGTGGAAAGCGCGATCACGGTATTGTCGCCGCGCGTCGCCAGCGTAGGACTGAGGGTCACGCGCGGCCGCTTGCCTCCGGCCAATTCATTGGGATGTCCCGGCACCAGCAGGAAACTTTGCGCCCGCTGCGTCAGCGGAATGCCCGTGTCTCCAGCGATGTAAGAGGGCATCCAGGCGCCCGACGGCGTGGCCGAAAACGCCACTCCATTCTTGTCAACCGCGTCGATGCAGGTGGTGTCCTTCGCAGCCAGCGCGTCATCAATCTTGTAGCGCGCGATCTCCGAACGCGAAGGATGCAGCGGCGGGTGCGGCCCGATCTGCCCCGGACGGAACTCCTGCGAAGCTTCCACGCCGATTAACCTCCGCCGCTCATCGGCATACTCTTGCGAGAGCAGCCGGTCGGCCGGGATCTGCGTGAATTTCGGATCGCCATAGTAAGTGTCGCGGTCCGCATAGGCCAGCTTGAGCGCCTCCACCAGCGTGTGAATATACTCCGCGGAATTGAGCCGCAGGGCGCCCAGATCGAAACTGTTGAGAATGTTCAGCGCCTCGATCATGGTCGGCCCCTGGCTCCAGAAGCCGGGCTTGTAGACCGTGTAGCCATGGAACGTGGTGGAGACCGGCGCCTCCGGCGAAAGGCGGAAAGCCGCCATGTCCTCATATCGCAGGAACCCGCCGTTCTGTTTGGAGAATTCGTCGATTTTGCGGGCGATTTCGCCGCGATAGAAATAGTCGCGAACCGCGTCGATGGCCTTTTCCCGGCTGGCGCCCGCGGCCAAGGCCTTCTTCTCGGCTTCTACCATGGAGCGCAGCGTGTGCCCCAACTCCGCCTGGCGAAAGATCTCGCCTACGCGGGGCGGCCGCCCGTTGGGAAGAAACACCTGGCGCGACGCCGGCCACTTCATGATGTACTTCAGGCTGCGCTGCAAGCTGGAAACGCGCAGCTCATCGATGGGGAATCCGTCCGCCAGCTCGATGGCCGGCTCCACGGCTTCGGCGAAGGACTTCGTTCCGAACTCGCGCAGCGTGACCAGCCCTGCCTCCACCATTCCGGGCACCAGCGCGGGAAGAATCCCAGCCACCGGGACCCAGTCCTTCAGGCCGTTCTCCTCGGGCGGTCCGGTGGTTTCATCGGGCGCGAGCTTGTGGTTGCGAAAGAAATCGGCGGTGGCGAGCTTCGGCATCGTGCCCACGCCGGCGATCGCCCAGACCTTGCCCTCCTTCGTGCGCACCAGGATCGGGGCTTCGCCGCCGAAGCCGAAGTGCGAGAACTCTGTCACCGATCCGGCCAGCATCGCAGCGACGCCGGCGTCTACGGCGTTGCCGCCGGTATAGTACATGCGCATCCCGGCATCGGTGGCGAACTCCGTACCTCCAGCCACCGCGCCGCGCGTGCCCCGAAAATCCAGGTGCATCGGACGATCGAGATTTTTCTGCTGTCCCCAGCCTGCCGCCGCTAGCGTGACCGCCAGCACTACCGCTCCGCGTCCCATATTGCCTTTTATTGTACGCCGACCGCGCGCGATATAATCGGTGCATTCGTGAGCCAATCGGAAACCGGCCAGCCGGCCACCCGGAAAAATGAAGATGAGCCAATGCTTTACTGTCCGGTGTGCTCCACGCGCCTGACCGAAAGGAAATGCAAGCTCTTGTGTGAACAGTGCGGCTACTATCTGAGCTGCGCGGACTATTACTGAACCATGCCCGAGATACCAGTACTGTTGGAACGATTTCGCCGCGGTCCGGAACTGCTGGCAGTTGTGATGACCGGCGTTTTTGGCGAGGAAGAAGATTTCGTCACCGCCCCAGGCAAGTGGAGCATCCGCCAGATCATCGCGCACCTGGCGGACTGCGAGCTGGTGTATGGGCACCGCCTGCGGCAGGTCGTAGCGGAAGAGAACCCGACCTTAGTTGCCTTCGACCAGGATGCCTGGGCGCGCAACCTGGATTACGCGCGGCGGAAGCCGAAGCAATCGCTCGAAACCTTCCGCCGCCTGCGCGCGGAGAATTACGAGCTGCTGAAAGAGCTGCCCGAGGCGGTATTCGCGCGCAGCGGCAATCACAGCGAGCGCGGCCCGGTGACGCTGGTATCGATCGTAGAGGGCGGGGCATCGCATGCCGAATCGCATGCGCGCCAAGCCCAGGGAATTCGGGAAGCGTACAAGCAGGCAAAGGGCAAGAAGTAAGTAGCACAGGCATCCCTGCCTGTGTCGGGTTTTTCAGCTACGCGAACCGCTTCAACCTCGCCGTATCGAAAACCGCCACGCCCGGCAGCACGTGGCCGTCCGGTGTGACCTCGCCGGTCACCGACCGCACGGCGACCACGCCGGCCCACACCGGAAACGGGTAGTCCTCTTCGTCATCGATGGGACCGCCCGTTCGCACCTTTGCGGAGACTTCTTCCAGCGGCAACGCCAGCGCGCTGGTGGCGGCCAGTTCCTGATCGGTTGGCTGCCTCACCTCTTCCCAACGTCCCGGAATCACATGATTGGTGAAACTGCGCAGCGCCTCCAGTTTTTCTTCCCGGTCCGTAACCAGGCGCGCTTTGCCGAACATGACCACGGAGCGATAGTTCAAGCTGGTATGGAACGCGGAGCGCCCCAGCACTAACCCATCGACCAGAGTGACCGTGACGCAGACGTCAATGCCTTCGGCCAGCGAGCGCAACATCCGGCTGGCGGCCGAGCCGTGTATGTATATCTGGTCTCCCGAACGGCCGTAGTTAGTCGGAATGACAACCGGCCGTCCTTCCACCGCGAACCCAACATGGCAGACGAATCCTTCATCCAGGATCGAGTAGACCTGCGCGCGGTCGTAAACGGCCCGCTGGGGCCTGCGCTTGACCCGTGTGCGATCCGTGGGAGTGAATGGGCTCATCTGGTCTCCTTGTTCCCGAAGGAACCGGACGGTTGCCGGCGACAAGATCGCCAGCGTTACGTAACGCCGGCGGTCTTCGCCGCCGGTTCCCACCCCATTTATACGCTATCGACTGGTTGGAAGAAATAGCCACTTCTGATATTCTTGGGCAGTCCACTTATGCGACTGGCTGCCGTCCTGGACCGCGCTTCTTCCACACCACTGCATCGCCAGATCTACGAACAATGGCGCAGGGGCATTCTCACCGGCCGGTTTCGTCCGGGAGATTCCGTCCCTTCCACACGCGAGCTCGCGGCCACGCTGGAAGTTTCGCGCAGCACCGTAACCGAAGCCTACGAGCAGCTCATCGCCGAAGGATACCTGGAGACGTCACACGGCTCCCGAAGTTTTGTGTGCCGCAATCTTCCCGATGAGTTGCTGAACGCGCGCCACGTAGCCAAGGCGGGTCCACAAGAGGGCGCTCCCGTACGGCTCTCCCGTTACGGCGCCAGGCTCACCGCGGACTATCGCCGATCGCCCGCGCTTCCCGGAGTGATCGACTTTGCGCCGGGGACACCCGACCTGCCTCATTTTCCATTCGCCCTCTGGCGGCGGATCCTCATGCGCCACCTGCGCAAGCCGGACAGCGCGGTATTCGACTATGCCGAGCAGTCGGCGGGCTATCCCCGACTGCGTTCGGAAATCGCGGCGTATGTGTCCCGCTTGCGGGCGGTTCGCTGCCGTGCGGAGCAGGTGATCGTGGTGAACGGCTCGCAACAGGCGCTGGATCTGTGCGCCCGGCTGCTGCTCGAAGCCGGCGACGACGTGGCCATGGAGAATCCGGGCTACCGCGGCGCGCATCGCGTTTTCAGCGCGTGCGGAGCGCGGCAGCATCCTCTTTCCATCGACGGCGAGGGCATCGTGGTTCGCCACTTCACGCGACCCGCCAGACTGGTGTATGTCACTCCGTCCCACCAGCTTCCCACGGGCGTGGCGATGTCGCTGGCGCGCAGGCTGGAAGTGATCGCCTGGGCCCGCCAGCGCGGCGCGGTCATCATCGAAGACGATTACTGCAGCGAGTATCGCTATAGCGGCCCTCCCCTGCCCTCGCTGCAAGGCCTTGCGAGCGAAGCTACGGTCATTTATATCGGGACGTTTTCCAAGATCATGTTCCCGGGCCTGCGTCTGGGATACATCATCGCGCCCCCGCAACTGGTGCCCGCGATCACCCGCGCCAAATGGCTGGCGGACCGCCACTCCGCGGTGCTCGAACAGGCGGCGCTCGCCGACTTCGTGAGCGAGGGCCACCTGGAGCGCCACATCCGCCGCATGCGCCGGCTGTACGGACTGCGCCGGGAAGTGCTGGTGGAATCGCTGGAACGGCACTTCGGCGCGTCTGCGAAAGTATTCGGGGATGCCGCGGGAATGCATGTGATGGTGAGATTCGATGATGCGGGAATCGGCCAGCGCGCGGCGCGTAACCGGGTGCAATTGCTGAGCGCGGATGAGTATTACATAAGTGACCCTCCGGGCGGCGAATTCGTGTTGGGGTTTACAGGGATTGGCGAACGGACGATTCGCGAGGGTGTGAAGCGGCTGGCGTAACGCCGGCGATCTTTGTCGCCGGTGCTACTCAACCAACGAATTGAAGAACAACTTAAACGTTAGGTAGCTCTGGCCGCGGTACTGAGGTTGCATCCCGAACAGCACCACGTGGCCGGAACCTAGCGGCGCATCCACCAACGCGGCTTTCCCTGCGATCACCTTTTCGCCTTCCAGCCAGCCGGACGCCAGCACACCGGAGTTGGGATAGCGCGCGACTACGGGCAATTCGGTTTCCCAAGCGGGACTCTCCTCGCTCCAGACCGCAAGATCTGGTGGGACGCCCCGCGTGAGAGGATGCCGCGGATCCAGACGAACGTTGAGCAGCGAACCCGGTGAGTAGAAACCCTTCTCGCCCATGACCGTTTTCACCGGAAGGTTCAGGCGCTCGATGGCGTATTGCGACGCGCGGTTCAGGAAGACCAGCGTGCCCCCGGAGTTGGCAAATTCCCGGAGCGCGTCCGCACCCTTCTGCCCCAACCCGCCCGAATATTCATCGGGCATGGCGCCGGGGCGGTAACCGCTTTCCATCGTGCCGGCGTTCTGGTCAGGAAACACAATTACGTCGAAAGTCCGGCGCAAGTTGCCGGCCTGGAGGTCGCTGTTGTGCACGGTCGTGTACGCGAATCCAAATTGCTCCAGAAGCCACCGCGTCCAGCCTTCGTCAATGTTGGGAACCCAGGAACGATAGAGTGCGATGCGCGGGCGGCGCAGCTCTTTCCATCCATCCCGCTCCGCGACCCCGAAATCGCCGGAATCCGGATCGCGCCATACGGACCGGCCGGCACTCCACGCGCGGTTCACCGTAACCCAGGAATCACTGTCCGCAGCCGCTAGCGCCTTGGTGCCCGCCTGGCGCCTGCCATTCACCGGTAAACGCGACCGGATGGCGCACCGCTTCGACGTCCACGCCCATCAAGAGCGGGAGCGTGTAGGCCGTCACATCGTACGGCCGCTTCGGCGGTCCCCCGGGATACAGGTGCTCTTCGGGATACTGCTGCCGTTCCAGCAGCGCCTTGGCCCAGCCGCCATACGGCTGCTGCATGGGAATCACCGCGCTGCCATCCGCCGCTTTGCCCACTTCCACCTGGCCGAAGCGCAGCGTCTCGATCAGCTTGCGCGCCGCGGCCGGATCGCGCTGATGGGCGGAGATGACAAATCCCCACGGGTCCGTGCGCGCCACCTGCCGCTGGCCGATGCGGTAGAAATTGCGCAACAGCTCCTCGCGATGCAGCGCCGCGTTGTAGAGACACGACTCCCACGCGATGAGCTGGTAATCGACGATGTCGCGCAAGCGCCACGTGCCCCCCAGCCACGGCTCCAGATAATTCCAGGAGCGCTCGCGCGGGTTGTAGCCCAACTCGGTTTCCAGGATCTGGCTGGGCGCAACCTCCATGGGCGAAGCCAACTTTGCGCTGGCCGATTCGGTCAGGATCCGGATGCCGGCGTGAAAGCTCTGGTAATGCCGCGAGGGTGCCCAGAAGTCATACGCGGCGTGGATCGCGATCCCGGTCTTACCGGCGGCCGTGAGATCGGCAGCCATGGCCGTCCCGATCATGTTGGTTTCTTGCATGATGATCGGATCGATGTTGGGCTCGGTGGGATCGAGCCACGGCGGCACGAACATGCGGGTGGCGTATGGACCGCGCTGGTGCACGTCGTACACGATTTCCGGATGCCAGACGTTGTGCAGCTTGGAAACCGTAAGCTGCGTTTCGGCCTGCGTAAACATGTACCAGTCGCGGTTGTTATCGTGGCCGGTGTACTTGTGATAGAGCTCGGGCGGCTCGGTGCCTTCAAAAGGCGTGCCCAGCGTCTTGCGGTACCAGCGCGTCACGATATCCACGCCATCCGGGTTCAGCGAGGGGACCAGGATGAGAATCGTGTCCCGCAAGATTGCCCGGTAATGGGGCTTGTCTTCGGTGAGCACGCGGTAGGCGAACTCGACCGCGGTGTGCGTGGATGCAATCTCGTTGGAATGGATGGAGCACGTGATCATCACCACCGTCTTCCCCTGCGCAAACAGCTTCTCGGCTTCGGCGGGTGCGATCTTGCGCGGGTCGGCCAGTTTCTGCTGGATCTCCCGATATCGATCGAGATGTTGCAAGGTTGCCGGGTCCGAGATGATGGCCGCGATGAAGGGCCGGCCCTCCGTGCTCTTTCCCAATTCCTCCACGCGTATCTTGTCGCTGGTGCGCGCCAGCGCCTGGAAGTAGGTGACCACCTGATCCCAGTCGAGAACCGTGCGGTCCGCGCCAATCTCGTGGCCGAAGTGACTCTGCGGTGTAGGCACCGCCGCCAGGGCGCACCACGCCAGCAGAAAAAGGAAGGCTCCCCGCCAAATCCTCACGGCAGCAACTCCAGCATCCGGTCGATCTCGTCCGGGCTGACATAAAAGTGCGGCGAAGTCCGGACCCATCCTCCCCGCGGCGCGGCCAACACTCCTCCCGCCTGGAGCTTGCGCACAATTTCTCGCGCGTCACTTCCAGTTTTTCGAAAGCTCACAATTCCGGCGCTCGTCTCCGGCGTCCGCACGGCGGAAAGCTCGTAGCCTTTGGCTTCGACACCCTCGGCAATGCGGTCCGCAACATCTGCCACGACCGGAGTAATTCGTTCGATCCCCACTTCAAGCAAAAACTCGATTGCCGCACGTAAACCAAAGCAACCAATCGTGTTGAGCGTTCCACATTCATACTTTCCGGCATTCGGCCGCAGGGTCATGTCGTGTGCCGTGTAATCGGCATAGCGGGCCACGTTGTACCAGCCGAATTCGATCGGCGACACGCGTTCCTGCAGCGCTTGATCGATATAAAGGATGCCGCAGCCCTCCGGCCCCAGCAGCCACTTGTGCCCGTCGGCCGCCAGCGCATGGATTCCGCAAGCCCGTACATCCACCGGAAAAGCACCTAGCCCTTGAATGGCATCTACCATATAAATGCATTGGTTACGGCGGCAAATCTCACCAATCGCTGAAAGGGGCGCGCGGTATCCAGTTAAATATTGAACGAAGCTGATAGAGAGCAGCCGGGCACCGCGGCAGGCTTCGTCAATCCGATCCAGCGGATCCGTCACCGAAAGCCACGTGACCGCGACTCCCCGCTCTTCCAGCCGCTTCCATGGAAAGTAGTTGGCTGGGAACTCTTCCTGGAATCCGACCACGCGGTCGCCGGGCTTCCAATCCAGACCCATGGCCACGGTGGCAATTCCCTCGGAGGTGTTCTTGACGATAGCGATTTCCGAGCGGTCCGCGCCGATCAATCGGGCAGCCGCCACGCGCACGCCTTCGTAGGCCGCCATCCACTGGTCGTAGTGCAGACAGCCGAATTGGAGACAGTCGTCTGCCAGTTTCTTCATGGCGTCGGCGGCGGGGCGGCAAAGCGGGGCAACCGCGGCGTGATTCAAGTACACCAGGCGCGCGCGCACCGGAAACTGGTCCGCATACTGCTCCCATAGTGGTACGGAATTCACAGGTGTTCTTCCGGATGCTAATTCCATTTCCATTCATTCCACGATACGCTAATAATGATCTAAGGAGATGCGGATGCGACCTCTGGGCCCGGTCATCTTGGCGGCGGTGCTGTTGGCGGCGGTCCACGCAGCCGACAACAAGAAGGACGACCCGAACCAGATCGGCAACCGTGACGTCGGCAAGGGCATCAACTTTTACTCGCTCGAAAAAGAGATAGCCCTGGGAAAACAGTTGGCGGCGGAAGTCGCGCGGCAGGCCAAGACTCTGGACGATTCGTTGGTCTCCGAATACGTCAATCGCGTCGGCCAGAACCTGGTGCGCAACTCGGACGCCAAGGTGCCCTTCACCTTCCGCGTTATCGAAGCCGACGACCTGAACGCGTTTGCCCTGCCCGGCGGCTATGTCTTCGTGAACACCGGCCTCATACAGATGGCCGAGGAGGAAGACGAGTTCGCCGGCGCCTTGGCGCACGAGATCGCGCACGTAGCGGCGCGCCATTTGACGAGGCGCGAAACCAAGTCCCAGATTGCCAATATCGCGACCGTGCCCTTGAGTGTGTTGCTGGGCGGATGGGCAGGAGTGGCGGCTCGCCAGGGGGCAAGCCTGCTCGTCCCCATGACGTTTCTGAGCTTCAGCCGCAAGGATGAAGCCGAAGCCGACTACCTCGGGCTGCAGTATATGTATGCGGCCGGTTACGACCCCACCGGCGAGATCACCATTCTGGAGCGACTGGGCGCGCTCAACCGCCGCAAGCCGGGAACGGTGTCGCGCTTATTCTCCACTCACCCCATGGATGGCGACCGCATTCAGAACGCCGAGAAAGAGATCCAGAAGATCCTGCCCGCGCGCACCGAATACGTGGTGAATACTTCTGAGTATCACGATATGCGGCAGCGCGTGTTTACGATCGAAGCCCGCCGCAAACCGGACGAGCCGGACAACCGCCCGCACTTGGTGAAGCCGCACGATCAGTAGTGCCTTGTGGCGCAGCCTCTCAGGCTGCTGCGCCGGCACTCCTGCCGGCGTTTGGTCGAGAGGAGTCTCGACCCGGCAGGCAAGAGTGCCTGCGCCACACCACCACGTCTACCAATCGGGAACATTTCGCCGGCTGGCCTGGCTGGTGTGACGGCGTACTCGGTGACGCAGCGCCGCAAGGAGATCGGGATCCGCGTGGCACTCGGCGCCCGCCGCCGATGTGATGGGGTTGGTGATGAAAGAGCGTGGGGCGCTGATTCTGGCAGGCGCGGTCATCGGCATGGCCGGCGCTCTGGTTGGAATCCGCGTGTTAGGTGCGGTCCTGGCTGGCGTGTTACCTGCCGGCGCGCCAATCAATGCGCATCGACCCGATCGTGGCCTTACGCCAGGAGTGATCTTTTACTCCTCGCGCAGCAGTCTCAAAGGATCAACCGACAGCGCGCGTTGCGCCGGAATCACGGTAGCCAACAGCCCCAGCAGCAACATCGCCAGAACCACGCCCCCCAATACCAGCGGATCGCGCGGAGTTGCCTGATACACGATGAAAGCCAGCACCCGGCTCGCCAAAATTCCGAGGAGCAAGCCTGCCGCCGAACCGAATGCCAGCAATTTGAATGCGCGTCCCAAGGCGGCCCGTAACACTTCCTTAGGCTGCGCGCCGAGGGCGATGCGAATTCCCAACTCCCTCAGCCGCTTGCTGACCGAGTGCGCAGCCATTCCAAAGATGCCGGTTATCGACAGCATCGCACCCATCACGCCCAGCACACCCAGCGACAAGGTCGCCATCAGCGAACCGAACAGAGCGAGGTCCAGTTCCTTGTTCCAGGTTTGGATGTAGAAAGGCAGCCCTGTGTCCAGGCCCCGCAGCGTGTTCCTCATGGCTGCCGCCAGCTGCTGCGAATCGCGGTTCGAGCGAACCACCAGCCATGTGTCGCTAGATGGCGCTTGCAGGATTGGGAAAAACATCGCCGGCTGAGGATCTTCGGTGAGGCTCCTATACTTTCCGTCTTCGATAACGCCCACCACCTGAATGCGCGTTTTATCCCGCCTCCTGAAGTATCTGCCCATTGCATTGGTTACGGAGCCAAAGACCTTCCTGGCAAACTCCCGGTTCACTACGGCTACGCGCGGCACACTTTTGTCGTCATGCCACGAGACATTCCTGCCCACCAACAAGGCTGTGCCCGCCACATGGAAGTATTCCGGGGAGACGCTGTACATCACCGGTACAGCCGCAACATTCGATGGTCTCGGATCCATCGTTTCGTCGGTGAAGACATCGGTCTGTATCCAGTCCCCTGACAGGGGCGTCCGATCCGTCAATCCCACCGACGTCACGCCCGGAATCGTTTGCATGGCCTCGATCATGCGCCTCTGCATTGCGGGCGCAGCGTCGCCGCGGTAACCCACCATTTCCAGATTGGTATTCATCAGCAATGCGTTCCGCGGCTCGAAACCAAAATTACTGTGGAGCGAGCGTTCCAATCCACGCACCGCGACCATCGAAGACGTCACCAGCACCGCGCAGATCGCAATTTGCGCGCCGAGCAACAGGTCGCGGAACGTAATCCGCTGCCCAACCGAGCTGGTCGATCCCGACTTGATGATCTGGTATGGATCGGTCCGGTGCACCAGGCGGAGCGGAACCAGGCCGAACAGAATCCCGCTGACCACCGCCAGGATCAGAGCGATAACATAAACACTCGCGTCCGGAGTCACCGGCATATTCAGGGGAAATCTCGGTATGGGCTGCCATACGCTCAGCCGGCGCAACAGCATGACGCTGCCCCATAGTCCGACAGCGCCGCCCATCAGGGAAATCAGTACAGCTTCGGTCAATAACTGCCGCAAAATGCGGTTGCGACTCGACCCCAGCGCGAGCCGCAGGGCAACTTCGCGGGAACGGTCAGCGGCGCGTGCGGCAAACAGGCTGCCCAGGTTGGCACATGCGGCCAGCAGAATTAACCCCGCCAGCAGCATCAATGCCGTAACGAATGCCCGTACTGGGCGGCCAAGGTAGTCGCCATAAAGACCAGGACGCGCCAGGGAAAAGGTCATTTCGCCATCCACTACGGGATAGTTCTTTTCCAGATAGGAACCAATCGAATTCAGATCGGCAACCGCTTGGGCCGGAGTGACTCCCGCCTTCAGATGTCCCATCACCATAAAGATCCAGCGGCTTCCGCGCGTGTTCAGCACGTTGGTCCCCATGGTGCTTGCGCCCTCGATCTGTTCCTGGTCAACCATGGGCAGAAAGAAATCGGGAGACGCCACGATGAGAGTCCCGTGGAACTCAGGCGGGGCGATACCGACGATCGTAAAGGGATGCCTGTTGATCTGAACGGTACGGCCCACCACGCCGCGGTCATCCTGAAAATGGGTGTGCCAGTACCCGTAGGTCAGCACGATATACGGGGCGCTGTTCGGGCCATGCTCATCGGAGGCGTGGAAGAAACGGCCGAGATACGGCTGAATGCGTAATGCGTCGAAGTAGTTCCCGCTCACTTCATAGGCCCAGGCGCGGGATGGATTGTCGCCGGTGTCCAGCCCTACCATCGTGATGCTGTATGCGGCCAGACCATCGAAGCTGCGGTTGCGGTCGCGCAGATCGAGATAGTCGGGGTACGATTGCGCCAGTACGGGATCGCGCCCGCGCTGGATTCCGTACAGGCTCTCCGCCTGGGGCACATTCAGCGGGCGCAGGATCACCGCATTCAATACGCCAAAAACCACTGCGTTGGCGCCAATTGCCAATGCCAGCGTCAGTACCGCGACTGCCGTAAAACCTGGAGACTTCGCCAGAACCCGCAGTCCGTAACGGATATCCTGAATTAGATCTTCGATGGCATTTACCCGGCGCGTGTCCCGGCATTCCTCTTTGCGCTGCGTGAGCCCATCCATCGCGCGGAGGGCGGCTTGGCGCGATTGCTCGGGTGTCAGGCCCTGCGCGGTGTATTCCTCGATCTTTCGATCCAGGTGATACTGCAGCTCGTCATCCAGATCCTGCTCCACCCGCTTCCGACGGAAAAGAGATCGTAACCGCAGCGGCAGAGCGTAGAACCACTGTTCGATGCGCATGGCTCATGCCTCCTCAAGCCGCACCACTTGCGTGATGGCATCCGAAAGCCGTGTCCAATTGGCCGTTTCTTTTTGAAGCTGCCGGCGGCCCAATCGGGTCAACGAGTAAAATTTCGCGCGACGGTTGTTCTCACTCGCCTTCCACTCGGCGGTGATCCACCCCTCCTGTTCCAGCTTGTGTAAGGCGGGGTAGAGCGACCCATCACTCACTTGCAAGACGTCGCCCGAAACCTGTTTGAGCCGTTCGCTGATTGCCCAGCCATTCAGCGGTTCCAGAGTCAAAATCTTCAGCAGAAGCAGGTCCAGCGTGCCCTGGACCAGGTCAGAGGGTCTGCTCATGGCGGCCTCCTATCGGTTACCGAGGCTAGAATATCACCGCTCCTCTCGGTAAGCAAGGGGAAAATGCCAGTTTGGACGTTCCCGTACCGGCGGCAAAGACCGCCGGCGTTACGTACCGCTGGCGGTCCTTGCCGCCGGCACGGCAGGGCCGCACTGCCTACGTTAGTTGCCGGGACCGAAGTCAAATTGGCAGCTTAGAACGTGCCCGAGTAAACCGCGGGTGTGTAGCTGATCTGACTCGCCGATGCCGCCTGAATTACGATCTTCACGGATGCCGAATGGCCCGCTGCTAGTGCTTTCGTAGAAATCGTCAGGTACGGGTTACTGCCTGTGGTTCCGCTAGCGTTAGCAAGCGTGACGCCGGCGGGAAGGTTCGTCAGCACGAGTTGTATCGGCCCAGCAATCGATTGCTGGCTCTGATTCTGCACCGTCACCGTGCTTTGATACTTCTTGCTTGTCCGATTAAACACGAAACTGGTGGACGTGATCTTCACCAGATTCGTCACATTAGTCGCGCCGGAGGACTGCGCAGCGGTCACGGTTATGGTCGCACCGTTGCTGTTCCAGTAATAGTTCGTGGCCCAGGCGGAATCGAAAACCCCGATCATCACCGTGTAGGTCCCGGTCGCCTGGGAAGCAGGCACGTTCCAAGTGTAGGTATACTGCTGCGATTGGCCGCCGGTGAAATTCTGGCCGCTCCATACGTTGGTGGATACGGCGGCTGCCGGCGCTGTTGAACACCTGCACTTCGATGTTCGCGTTCGTCAAAGCCGCGGTCCCGGTGTCGGTCACCGTGGCCTGTATGGATGTGCCGGTTCCGTGCACTACGCTCGCCGGCGTGGCCGTTGCCGACGACGAAAACGTGAGCGACGAATTGACCGTGATGCTGGCGGCAGCATCGTTCCAATGCCACGTCTGCCAGGTTGCGCTGAACACGCCCAGGCTTACTCGGAAAGTTCCCGACGCCGCGGGTGTGAACGCCAGCGTATATTTTTGGGCCTGGTTCAGAGCGAAATTCTGCCCGGTGAAATTCTGCGAGGCCACCGTGTTGCCGCCCGCGTCGGCTACCAGGATTTGGACAATGCCGTTACCGAGCGTGTTGGCGGTATCGGTAATGGTCGCGGTGATGGTGGTGGGCTTTCCTTGCGCCACCGGATTCGGGGAGGCTGTGGCTGAGGAAGTGAACGCCGGCGGCAGAATGGGCGTGGCTGCAACCTCACTTGAGTTTCCGCTGGTGCCGCCCGCGTTGGTGGCGGAGACGACGTAGTAGTAGGTCGTGCCGTTGGTCAAGCCGGAGTTGCTATAAGTCGTCGCCGTGGCCGTGCCCAGAGTGGCATACGGCCCACCGCTCACGGTGCCGCGCTTCACGGTGTAGCTGGTTGCGCCGCCGCCGGCATTCCAGGTGAGCGTCACGGTGCCGCTGCCGACCGTGGCTGCCAACCCGGTAGGCGCAGTCGGGGGAGTCGTAATGCTGCCGGCGGGAACTACGAATAGCGTGATGCTTTGCGAAGGAACCGTGGCGGTGAGGGTGTTGTTGGCTACCGTGACGTCGGCGAGGCGCGCAATCGAAGTCTGCGATGCCGAGTTGATCTGCCAGGCCTGCGCCGTTCCGGTGGTGGCGAAGTTCGCCAGGCTCAACGTCACCGGCGTGCTGCCCTGCTGCTTGTTGATCACCATCACGGTGAGCGCGCCATCAGAGCTGCGCGTGGAGGCGAAGGCCGAGAGATTGTCGGGGTTGGCAGTGGTTGTGGAGACGCTGACGTCGCCGAAGGTCCCGTTGTTGCCGTCGTAATTGCGGTAGATCTGGCTGGCGAGATAAGTGACGTAGTAAGTCGTGGGAGTGGTCCCTGTGTTCTTGGCCACGGTCCAGCGCGTAGCCAGGTCGAAGCCTTCGCGGCCGTAGATGCCCAGCACGTCCGCTTGCGTGGTCGCGCCGTTGAGGTTGGGTTCATCGCCCCAGTTGTACTCGGTGCAGCCGATCTGCAGTCCGGGATGATACTGCGCGACCATCGCCTTCAGCGTTGGAATCCAGTTCAGCACGCGTCCGTTGATGCCGATATCGCCGTACCAGGAGGGATCCTGAAACGTGGGATCCCACAGAATGCGCGTCTCGCGATTGCGCGCCTGCTGGCCCGCGAGCGAATCGTCGCTGCCGCCGGGCAGAGCGTTGTAGCAGTGAACGGTCAGGATGTCGATGAGCGGCGTGCCGGTCTGCTGCTTGTATGCGTAGAGCTGCTGCAGCAGCCAGGGGTAGTAATAGGTTTGGCTGTGCGTGTTGTAATCGGAATTCGCGGCGCTCGATCCGTTGGCCTGGTCGAGCCCGCTGAAATACATCGCCCACCAACTCCACTCCTCAAAGCCGATGATCTTGGCGTTCGGGTCGGCGGCGCGTATGGCTGTGGCGTAGGCCACGATCTTGTTGTACATCTCCTGGTAAGTCGACGGATTCGGGTGGACATCGCGATGCGTGGAATACCAAAGCGATGGCTCGTTGTCGAGGATGTAATAGTGCACGCCGCCGGCGGTCGAGGCGGGACCGAAGGTGTTGACGAAGTGCTGCACCCAGGCTTGCTGGATAGCCGCGCTGTTGGCGACACCAGTGTCCAGCGGATTGTTGCCGGTGATGTTCTTACCGGTGGCGGAGCTCACGCCGTTCCCGGCATCGGAATTCCACGGATCGGTAGCGGTCTGCGCGCCGTACTTTTTCACCGAGAAGCCCGCCAGGGTGCTCCGATTCGTTCCGAGGTTGGCGAGATAGTCGATCATCGGGATGGTGAACAGGGGTTGCGCGCCATTGCCGGCCGAGCGCGTGGTGGTGACATACTGGTCGGCCGACCCGCTGGGCGAACCGCTGCCATCGGAGTAGGTCTCGAAATACCAGTCGGCTGCCGCGGAATGCGCGTCGATCTGCCAGTTGTACCGCGTGGTCGAGTTCCCGCCCCAGCGATTGAGCGGAGCATTCAGCGCCTGCATGTCGTGCGCATCCCCGTAGGCGATGCCGTAAATGTTGGGATTGATGGGATGGCGATTGGCGCTGGCGTCCACGCTGACGGATGTCGCGGGATTCTGGGCAAAGGCGAGAATGGCGCTCAGCGTTGCGATAGTTAGGAAGGCGATGGGCTTGCTCGGCATGGGGCATGCTCCTGATAGTTATGAATAATCGGTACTACACGTACTGATATCGTAGGGGCGACTGCGATCAAACTTCTATGGAAACTTCAGTTAGCGAGGAGAATAACGAGAGATTCCGCACGTTTGCGGCTGGCGCAATTCGTGTTGCTCACGTCCCTTGGGTTTCCGGCCCGCAGGTCCCAACCGCCCAACCTAAATTCGAAGTCGCATCAGTCAAGCCAAACAATACTGACGAGCGGATGGATAATGGGGCGGTGGTGACGGATATTTGGGAAGAACATCCCGACGATAGCCTGGATCGAGATTGCGTCGGGGTTAGTTCCAGCTCGTAGGATCGGCCTGGATTTCAACTGCGAAGTTCGACATTGAGGCAAAGCATCGCGACATGAAGGAGTCGCCTGTTTACTCCCTGGTGGCGGCACGCCGCGGACTCAAGATGAAACCATCCAAGGATCAAACAGTTTGGGCCGGCGATTTTCCAGAGGGTTCACCAGTGGCCGGCCAACCACGGGCGGAGGTCCCACGGAACTCCGCCATGAGACCAGGCGGGAATTTAACCCTGTCGGTTTAAACGCGCTCGTCAGCAGGAAAACCGCCAGACTGTGGCGGTTTTCGCCTTTAACTTATTGATCCTTCAGGAAAGAGGCCGCCACAGTCTGGCGGTTTTTCCCGGGGCCTCACTTCAATCCGAGTTTTTTGCCGGCCGCCAGCAGGCGGATGGCTTCTTCGAGCCGCTTCGCTTTCGTCTCCTCCCGCTTTGCGGAATCGATCCACATGACGTACATGCGCCGGTGTGACGGCGCCAGGCTCTCGAAATATTTCTCTGCTGCCGGGTGAATTTTAAGAGCCTTCTGGATGTACGGTGGGACCTTCGCCGGCACTCGCGGCGGCGCATCATAGCCGCGATCGGTTGGCGGGCGCTCCAATCCCGCTGGCGTCATGCGGCCACTTCCCTTCAGTTCCGCGAAGCGTTTGCGATTTACGGCCGACCATTTGCTGTCCGGCTTGCGCGGCGTGAACTTGCGGGCATACCGATCGTCATCGAGCCGTTTGATTAAGCTGTCGATCCAGCCGAAACACAGCGCCTCATCGAGGGCATCCATATAGGCGACGGATGCGCGCTTGGTGTGAGGCTTGTAGAAGACGAGCCACACTTCAGATTCGGTGGCGTGGTGCTTGGCGAGCCATGCCCGCCATTGGTCGCAGTTGCGGGCGTCGACGGTTTTCAAGGTTGTGGGGCCGGCCCTTCGTGGCCGCAGCCGCCCTTTCGGGCGGCGAAGCCCGCCGGAAGGCGGGCTTGCAGGCCGAAGGCCTGCCCCACTTACTTCTTCGGCCACACCACGCCCTGGTCCTTCGACGTCACCGGCGCGATACCTTTAAAGGTGAACTTTTGCACGCGTTGCCCGCGGTAGGTCTCTGTCTCGTAGATGTTGCCTTTGGAATCCGTCGCGATGCTGTGCACACCGTAGAATTCGCCGGGCTGCCGTCCACCTTCGCCGAATGAGGTCAGCACCTCCAGCGAGTTGCGGTCCACAATGTGGATCCGGCCGTTCTCGCCGTCGGATACATAGATGTACTTCTGTTGCGGATCGGCGGAGAAGGCCATATCCCATACCGATCCGGAACCGAGCGTCTGCTTCTCGATAAACGCTTCCTTCACGAACGTCCCATCCGGCTTGAACACCTGGATGCGGTCGTTCTGGCGGTCGCAGACGTACAGCAAATCATCGTGGGCCAGCATGGCGCAATGCACCGGATTGCGGAACTGCTGGGCCGGCGGCGCATCGGGCTTGTACGGACCCAGGTTGGCGTCGCTCGGCTTGTTGCCGTACGCGCCCCAGTGCCGCTTGTATTTGCCGGTCTCGGAGTCGAATACGATCACACGATGGTTGCCGTAGCCATCGGAGACATAGATTTCCTGGCGCTTTTCGTCGACGAAGATTTTCGCCGGCAGCCGCAGGTTCTCGGTATCGTTGCTGCCCTTGCTATGGCTGGGCTTGCCGATCTGCATGAGGAACTTGCCCTGGTTCGTAAACTTCAGAATCTCGTTGTCGTGGTAACTGTCCACGCCGCCTTGCTCTTCATCCTGTCCATTGACGGCGCCGCGCCCGCTCTGCGGTCCACGGCCGTTGCCGCCGATCCAAACGTTGCCTTTGCTATCGACCGTGATCCCGTGGTTCGATTCGGGCCAGTCGTAGCCGCTGCCCGGGCCGCCCCAGGACTGCAACAGTTTGCCGGACGAATCGAATTCCAGAATGGGCGGCGCCGCCTTGCAGCACTGCGCGATGGGCGGGGTGGTGGTGGCATGTTGCTCACCCGCCTCCAGCGAACCGGGACGATGAATGATCCAGATATTGTCCTGCGAATCCGCCGATACGCCGATGGACTGGCCCAGTATCCAATGGTTGGGCAGCGGCTTGGGCCAGAACGGGTCCACTTCGAAGCGCGGCGCCATCACCTCCGCGGCGTGAACCACCGCCCGTTGGCTTAGCAGGGCCGAGCGAACTCCCAGCGCGCCCGCCAACACCAGTACCGTTGCGCCGATAGCGTAGAGATGGCGTTTCATACGTCGTCCCTTCCAATGTTGACGATGAAATACTCCGCGCGCGTGGTGCCTACGTTCTTGGCGTTGTGCAACTCGTTGGAGCCGATAAACCCCACGTCGCCGGGACCCAGCCGATACGGCTTACCGGAAATCGTCAACTCCATGGTGCCCAAGCGCACCAGCATCATTTCCTCACGCAGATGCATGTGGGGCGGATGATTCACTTCGCCGGGCGCGATGTCGCTCTGGTGGCTCTCCATCTTGAAACCGGTGTGCGTCTTGCCGGTGAACATGCGGCGCTGTTTGTTCTTCCCGTTGGTGGTCACGGGCAGTTCATTATAGAGATAGCTCTTGGTGGTCAGGAGCGGCAACTTCTCTACGCCAGGCGCCTCTGCGGACTGCGCGGAAGCATTGGCGGCCGCCAGAGCGGGAAGCAGAAGGCCTAAGTCTCTGCGCGAGTACTTCATAAACACTCTCCTCGTCCGTGGGTTTTCGGGACCCAAACACTATACATCGCGCCAGCGGCTGCGGCTAGGGGCGGGTCGCCGACTCAATCCAGCTTCTCAGCGTTGATCTCGATCAGGTGGCGGTCGGGGTCCAGGATGTAGATCTGTGGGTATCCAGTGATGGGTTGCGGCAGCGCGCGCACCAGCATGAGATCGGCGCCGTCCGCATCTTCGCGGTAACCCTTCGAGCGCAGGAATTCCATCGTGGCGCGATAGCTTTTGACGCGCACCGCGAAATGGAGGTCGCCCGGATCGATGCTCTTGTTTTCGCGATAGGTGACGTCGGTGTGCGCCAGAATCAGGTGGAGTTCCCGATGGCCGGCCACCTGGAACCAGGCGCCCTGGAACGGAAAATTGGGCCTGGGGATTTCCCGCAGGCCGAGAATCTCGCGATAGAACTCCCTGGACCGATCCAGGTTACTGACGGGAATGCTGACGTGGTGGAGCGCTTCGATGTCCATGGCCTCGTCATATTGTATTGCCAACCACGTACGACCCGGCTTCGTCCTGTATTTAAACTAACCGAAGGCTGGCATTTCTAAAGAATTTTCGATATTATTAATGTCGCAACTTTGCGTGTTGCCCGAACGGACGCAAGGGTCCGCGGATTGCTCGATGCCACGTCGATGGCCATCGAGCAGCTCAAGCGAGGGACGGAAAATCACGGATCTTGACTAAGAAAACTATATCACTTTCGTCCCCGTGTTTTCGCGGTAATGAAAAGAAGTACGTAAACGAGTGCCTCGATTCCGGATGGATCTCTTCCCTAGGGAACTTTGTGGGGCGCTTCGAAGCAGATTTCGCGCGCTACTGCGGCGTGCGCCATGCCATAGCCACTAGCAATGGGACCTCCGCACTTCACTTGGCTTTGCTGGCACTGGGTGTGCGTCCTGGCGATGAGGTAATCGTCCCCACCTTCACATACATTGCGACGGTGAACGCGATCTCCTATTGCAATGCCGTGCCCGTCCTCGTCGATTCCGAAGAATCGACGGGGAATCTGGACCCCTGCCAGATTGAGAGGCGAATCACTTCTCGAACCAAGGGGATCATCGCAGTGCACTTGTACGGACAGGTGGCCCGCATGGATCCGATCGTCGAGATTGCCAGGTCTCGAGGGCTTTTCGTTCTCGAGGATGGGGCTGAGGCACACGGAAGCGAATACCGTGGCCGAAAAGTGGGAGCCTTGGGGGATGCCTGCGCTTTCAGCTTCTATGGCAATAAGATTATTACGACTGGTGAAGGCGGAATGGTCACTACGAACGACGACTCCGTAAACGCCGCCGTACACTTGTTGCGGAACCAGGGCATGCAACCGGACCGGCGTTACTGGTTCCCTGCGGTCGGCTACAACTACCGCATGACCAATATGCAGGCTGCTGTTGGAGTGGCGCAGCTTGAGAATATCGACTGGAACCTGGAGCGCAGGCGGCTCTTGGCGTCGTGGTATGAGAAGCATCTCTCCGGCCTGCAAGACGTCCATCGGACTGCCGCAGGAAATGCCTTGGGCGAAGAAAGCGTTTTGGATGTGTAATGTTTTTCTGAAAGATGGCTCCAGGGAGCGCGACGAGGTCATGCGCCGATTGGAGCAGGCCGGTATTGAAACACGTCCGACGTTCTATCCCGCGCATTTGATGCCTCCCTACCGCGAGCCGGAAGGAAGTTATCCGGTGGCCGAACGAATTAGCGCCTGCGGGATCAGCTTGCCAACCCACTGTTCTCTGGAAGAAGAGGATGTCGCTTATATCGCGGACCAACTGGCCATGGCGCTGGAACGGGCCCCGGTGGCACAGGTTTCCGGCGGAAGTTGAATCCGCAGAGTCATCCCGCGAAAGCGCGGATTGTCGGGTTGTCCATCTCGTCCCTGCCGCGTTCGGTGCTAGCGGCGTTTTTGGAGGAGCGGAACGCTACGCGCTCGGGCTGGCACAGTCCATGGCGCAATACACGCCCACCACGTTGCTCACCTTCGGCGACCAGGATCAGCTTGGAAACCATCGGTGAATTGCAGATCCGGGTGATGGGCAACCCGTGGCGGGTGCGTGGCCAACAAGCTAATCCGATGTCTTGGTCGCTGTTCCGCTACCTGGCCCAAGCGGACATAGTGCACTGTCATCAACAGCATATTCTGTCCAGCAGTCTCGCTGCGTTGTTCTGCCGAACAACCGGCAGGCGGATTTTTGTGAGTGACCTTGGCGGTGGAGGCACAGACTTTTCGAGTTACGTGTCAACGGATCGCTGGTATCATCGGCACCTGCACATCAGCGAATTCAGCCTTCGCGTTTTCGGCCACACCGGCAATCCACTCGCCGAAGTCATCTATGAAGGCGTAGATACGACGAAGTTTTGCCCTGCCGAGGGGGTACGACGCGAGCCAGTGGTTATCTTTGTGGGCCGCATTCTTCCCCACAAGGGCTTGAACGATCTGATTAGCGCGATGCCGGAGCACCTCCGGTTGGAGATCGTTGGGCAGCCCTATGATGAACGTTATGCACAAGACCTGCGTGACATGGCTTACGGAAAGAACGTGGTGTTCCGGTCGGACTGCAACGACGAGGAGTTGGTGGAAATGTATCGCCGCGCGGTTTGCGTGGTGATGCCGAGCGTCTATCGCTCGATGTATGGAGATTACACTGCGGTGCCGGAGCTCCTGGGAACCAGCCAACTGGAAGGCATGGCCTGCGGCACACCCGCAATCGTTACGGATGCCGGTGGACTGCCGGAGACGGTTATCGATGGAGTAACCGGGTTTATTATCCCCCCCAACGATCCAGCCGCACTTGGTGAGAAAATTTCCTGGCTCGCCGCCGATCCGGCCTGCGTGGAAGAGATGGGGAAGGCGGCGCGTCGACACGTCCTGGAAAAATTCACCTGGCCGCTGGTCGTTCGCCGCTGCCTGGAGATTTACCGGAAACCAAAGCAGAGGAAGCCAAAGTGACTTCGTGGCGCGGGCTATGCCCTGCGAACGGAGATTCTCAGTGACCCTGCTAAACGCGCGGGCCGGCCGCCGTGCTCAGCGCCTTGCCCGTTCCGCCGTCGACGTGGCACAAAACGCACGCGCCTCGCGCATTCTCCGGCGCGGACGAAGCCAGCGTGTAGGTTTGCCCGTGCATCACCCAGGTGGCAAATGAGTTCCCTTGATAGTGGCTCTGTTCCATCGATCTGTGATGCGGCGCGCCAGCGGTGGCTCGTGTCACCAGCAGCCGGGACGGTTGATTGCCCACACGGTAGGTTATGCAAACCATCGGCGATCCATTCCGGAAAACACTCACGCCGACGAGCTTCACATTGTCCCCTGCCCTTGCCGGCAGCGGGATGTCGATGCCCGCATTGGCCTGCACCCAGGCGCGGATCTGCGTTGGATCCGCCGACCGGTATTGCACGTCTTCCCCGCCGCGCGCCAGTTCCCCGGCGGCGAATTTCGCCAGGTAGGAGCCCGTATCCGACCTTAGGCTGAAACAGAACAGTGCAATCGTCGCCGCCACGGCGGCCGCGAAGGCCCACACCGGCCACCGGGTTAGTCCTACTGTCGTAGCGCAGCCTCTCAGGCTGCTACGCCGGCACTCATGCCGGCGGTCGGTGGACCTGTTGAAGACGGGGTCGAGATGAGTCTCGACCCGGCAGGCAGGAGTGCCTGCGCCACGGTGCGGCTCCTGAAGCCGGAACCACAAGTCTTCGGGAGCTACCACCGGCCGGAGATGCCGCGCCAGTTCCTCGTCCAATCTATTGATCACGACGACCTCCTTGTGCCTGCGCCAGGTGTGCCAGGCGGCGTTCCAGAACCTTGTGCGCGCGATTCAGGCGCGACGCCACGGTCCCCGGTGAGCATCCCAGAACTTCCGCAATTTCTTCGTAAGACAGCCCCTGCGTGTAACGCAAGACGATCACGATTCGCTGCTCTGGCGGCAGGCTCCCCACAGCCGACTGCACCCGCCCGCTCAGTTCCGCGCGAAGTATTTTTTGCAGAACGCTCTCACCGGAGGCGCGCAGCACATCCAGCATTTCGCCCACCAGGGGGATCAACCGCCGGGTGCGGCGCTTCTGATCGAGGCAACTGTTCACCACCAGGCGGTACAGCCAGGTCTCCAGATGCGCCTCCCCACGGAAATCCCGAATGGCCGAGAACAGTTTCAGGAAGGTGTCCTGGGCGATATCCATGGCCGCGGCCTCATCGCCGGAATAGCGCAGCGCAATGGAATAGACGCGGTCCTTGTGCGCTTCAAACAGCGCCCGGAATGACTCGCGCTCCCCGCGTTGGCAGGATTCAATGAGTTCTCGCTCGGTTCCGTCCAGCACCATGGCGCGATCCGTAATTGCGTTAGACGTCACCGGGCTCCCAATTCTTCCCAGTTTCTCACGGCCGTTTCTGGTACCGGGGCTGTACTCGTAGAACTTTAGCCGAGTTGTCCGCCAACGCATAATGGAGCCGTGAACATGATTCCTCAAACCGAATGCACGCGCTGCTCCGAACTGCTGTTGGATTACATCGCAGCCAATAACGAGCTGATCGACACGAAGGAGCGCCTGAGCGGCTCGGAGGCCACTGCGGCACAGCTAGCCTCGGCCCTTTTGGATAACGCGCTGGAGCAGAGGAGCGTGTTGCGCAAGCGGATGTTCCTGCATCAAGAGCTGCACCGCATCCCCGCGGTGGGCCGCCGCGCGTAACCCGCGCAGACCACACCGTCCCCACCAGACCAGGCCAAGAGCAGGCCATCGGCCGCCGATAAACGCAGATCAACGCAGATTTAAGAATATGAACTTGGATTTATCAGCCGTTGATCTGCGTTTATCAGCGGCTCAGGATGTATTTCTCCCCGCCGCGCTTCACTCCCGATCTAACTCGTAGCTGATGGTGCGCTCCATGCAGGGCACGCAGTTGGCTTTCTCCGCACCGGCGGCCTGGTGTATCTCATGCGTTGTTTCCTTAATGCAGATCCTGCAGTAAAGAAGGGTCTTCGCTACAGCGCGAGCCGGCCGGGCACTCATGAAAGTCTCCTCTCATCAGATTGTCATGAGCCGCAGCGTGAATCGAGTCATTGAAGTACTGCGGGTGTACGGTACTCTCTCAAAATTCAGGAGGGCAAAAAAGAGCCGCCGGAGTAAATGGCAGATACCCCGGCGGTGAGGAGTCAGGTTCAGGTTCAGTCTGGCAATTCCAGAAGGACGACCCCCAAGTGAGTCCACTGAGGTGTCACCGAGTGGGACTACTCAGAGCCGCATAAGCATGATGTACTGAATCACCTAGACTTGGAAGACCCCAATGTACTGCGGCCGTACCAGGACCTAACCAAAGGGTTCCCCAGGGGCTCTCAGCTTACCGTATAATTTCAACACGATAGCCTCAAGTCATTAGTACTTTCGCATGGAAAACGAAACCGCATTTGAGATGGCCACCTCCAGCGTACGGTTCGGCGCGGGAGTCACTCGTGAAGTTGGCATGGACCTGGCCGGCCTGGGCGCGCGGCGCGTTCTGGTGGTCACCGATCAGGGGTTGAGTCGCATGCACCCCGTCGTCACCGTGCTGGAGTCACTGGATCATAACCGTATCGGATATGTACTCTACGACCGCGTGCGCATCGAGCCGACCGACGAATCGTTCCTGGACGCGATCGCCTTTGCACGGGATGCCCAGCCGGACGCCATCGTGGCCGTCGGCGGCGGCTCCACCATCGACACGGCGAAAGCAGTCAATCTGTACACGACCTATCCCGCGGATTTCCTGGATTACGTCAACCCGCCGATCGGTAAGGGATTGCCCGTGCCCGGTGCACTGAAACCGCTGATCGCGATTCCCACCACCGCCGGAACCGGCAGCGAAACAACCGGCGTGTCGATTTTCGACCTGACCAAAATGCATGCTAAGACGGGAATCGCGAGCCGTCTGCTCAAACCAACGCTCGGACTTCTGGACCCGGAGAACACCCGAACCATGCCGCTGGCAGGTGGCCGCTTCCACGGGCCTGGACGTGTTGAGCCACGCCATCGAATCCTACACGGCGCTGCCCTTCGCCCAGCGTCCCCGGCCGGAGCGCCCCGCGTTGCGCCCGGCATACCAGGGGTCCAATCCGATCAGCGATGTCTGGTCGCTGCAGGCGCTCCGCATGGTGGCGCAATATCTGGTGCGGGCGGTGGAGGACCCCGGCGACGGCGAGGCGCGCGCCAACATGCTGCTGGCGTCTTCTTACGCCGGTGTCGGATTCGGGAACGCCGGAGTGCACCTGCCGCACGGCATGTCGTACCCGGTATCGGGAATGGTGAAAGGCTACCGCGCCGAAGGATACGCGGTAGATTATCCGCTGGTGCCGCATGGCTTTTCGGTGATACTGAACGCACCCGCGGTATTTCGCTTCACCGCTTCGGCTTCTCCGGAGCGGCACCTGGAGGCGGCCCAGGCGTTGGGAGTGGATGTCTCGCGCTGCCGGCGGGAGGATGCCGGCCGCATCCTGGCCGAGCGCATCACGTGGTTCATCGAGCGCTTGAAGCTTCCCAATGGATTGCGCGCCATCGGTTACAGTAGTTCGGACATCCCGGCACTGGTGGAAGGTACGCTGCCGCAGCATCGCGTAACGAAGCTCTCGCCGCGGCCCGCCGCACCGGAGCAGTTGAGCCGCTTGTTTGAGGATGCGTTGGTTGCGTGGTAAGGCAAGCTAGATATGTTGGCCGCCGTCATTGTCTTTGCTCTTCTCGTCGCCGCTGGGCCTCTGGCATGGGCACAAGCGCCGGCACAGCGTGGAGTAGTCCGCCCGGCCGCGTCCGCTTCCGCGGACACCCAGGCTGGCTCATACCATGCATTGATAATCGGCATCAACCAATACCGGCAGCCTCTGCCAAATCTGAAAACCGCAGTTAACGATGCCCAAGCCATTTCCCGGATCTTGGCGGAGCGTTACGGCTTTCAGACTAAATTGCTTTTGAACGCAGAAGCCACCCGAACCAACATCCTGAATGCTCTCAATCAGTATCGCCGCAGTTTACGCGCAAACGACAACCTGCTGATCTATTACGCCGGCCACGGACAATCGGATAAGGAGGCCGACAAGGCTTATTGGTTACCAGCGGATGCCGAAGGGGATTCGAACACAAGCTGGATCATCGCCGACGAACTTACCACCGATATCCGAGTCCTGCCTGCGCGGCACGTTCTGATCATTTCAGACAGTTGCTATTCCGGCGGCCTGACCCGCGATGCGAATCTCAGCGTACGGCCTGATGACCAGAAGATATTTCTTGCCAAAATGCTCGCTAGCAGATCGCGAACGCTGATGTCCAGCGGTGGAGACGAACCCGTGGCGGATGGCGGAACTGGGGGCCACTCCGTCTTTGCGAACGCGGTTCTCAGTGCCCTCGATCAGGCCACCGGCGACGCCTTCACGGCTGGGGATCTATTTCATAACTTCGTTCAACAACGAGTCGCGGGCAGATCGGACCAGATACCGCGATATTCCTTGATCCGCAATTCGGATCATGATGACGGAGATTTTGTATTCACCCGCAAGGGTGCGTCCGGTCCCGCTCCGACTCTCTCGGCCGAACTATCGGTTCCCGCTGCCGGCCAGGCCGGTGCAGTTGCCACTCGCGCGGAGGCTAGCTGGGAGGAACTGGGGCAATCCCCGCCGAAGGTGATCGCGTTGGCGAGGAGCGGGAAGGCAATGGTTGCCGCGGATGGGAGTGCACAAGTTCATTTGTCCACGGACAACGGCGCCCATTGGAAGTCCGCGACGGTACCGGACCCCAAAGCGACCATCGTGACGCTGGCGTCGTGCGGCTCACTTCTAATCGCCGGCGCACGGAACGAAGGCAGGCCGACGGGTACCGCTCTATTTGTAAGCAAGGACAATGGCGCTACATGGCTGCCGGCCGCTCTCGAAGGCAATCGGGTGAGCGCGGTGACCTGCGCCGGCACCACCGTTGTTGCAGGTATGTGGCCGAAGACCGACCGAGTCAACGGGGCGTTCCGCGCCGTGAACATGCGGGGTGATGTAGTCGGTGATGTTGTATATCCGACTCTGGTTCTGAGCAATGACGGGGGTGATACCTGGGAGCTACTGCGAAAAAGATTCGACCTGGTTTCCGTCGCCGTGACCGACAAGCGGATTGAAGTTTTCGGGAAGGATAAAGCCGGCACTGGCCTTGATATTCTCGGCCGGGACTACTGCTACAAAACCGAAAATTGGACATGCTCAGCGCTCCATTCGAAATTTTCAGGCGGGCTTCCCACCGCCCTTGAGCGATTGGGCGGCGTCGTGTTTGCCGGAACCAGAGTCGGCAGCATCATGGTTTCCGCGAATGATGGAGCGACCTGGAAGGAAACATCACTTCCGTTTCAGAGGAAGAACCCGACCGACAACCAGGGAGCACAGCTAGCCGGATTCCCCGAGGAGGTTACGGCCATCACCACGGCAAATGGTCGCGTAATCGCTGGGACGCACGACCAAGGGGTTTTCCTGGGGGATGCCCGCGGCGAGACGTGGGTGTCGCTTGGCGATCGGGCTCTGTCGGGTCTCAGATACCTTGCGTCTGACGACACGTTCCTGTACGCCGCCACGGCAGAAGGTTTTTACCGGATCCGGTTGGTTAATTGAGCTGCCTTTTTTTTGAGGCATAAGGCGACTGGTGAGCTACCATAGACCTCATCCATGGGTTTTCAGTGGCTCGATATGCGGGTTCAAGAGGAGCGGGAGCGGCGCCAGCGGGAAGCGCAGATCCTGGATCGGTTACCGGCCGCGCTCGAAGAGACGTACCACGACCTGTCTGAGTGCATCGGCAGCTACACTGCCGTCTTCGGGCGGGAATCGGCCGAGATCGAACTGGAGGGGCCACGGCTGCGGATTACAGTTCGCGATGAGGACGCCGGTAAGTGGCAAATCCGGTCCGAAGTGGAAATCGCCATTGCTCCCACGCTGCCCGGTTTCCGGATCGACCGCGGCGCCGGGGAACCGCTCGAGATCCTCGTGGGCATTCTTCCAGGAGACAAGCTCTTCTATCGCGATGGCGAAGAATACATCGGGATGGAGGAACTGTCGCGCCGCATCCTCGACCGCGCGTTGTTCCCCAAGCTGAGCGAATAGTACACTGCCGAGGCGAACACCCTATCCGAAACAGAGGGGGCGCGATCCGGCCCGCGCGAGCCAGGAAAAGCGCCCCCTCCGCCGAGTTCAGGCAAGGTCGTAGCGATCCAGGTTCATCACCTTGTTCCACACCGCCACGAAGTCCTTCACGAACGTCTCCTTCGCGTCGTCACTTGCATAGACTTCCGCCAGTGCCCGGAGCTGCGAGTTGGAGCCGAAGACGAGATCCACAACGGTGCCCGTCCACTTGAGTTCGCCCGTCGCCCGATCACGCCCCTCCAACACGCCTTCCGATGTCGTGGACTTCTGCCACTTCGTATTCATGTCGAGCAGGTTGACGAAGAAATCGTTCGTCAACGTCTCGGGCCGCTTGGTGAAAACACCGTGTTTGGACTGCCCGAAGTTTGCATTCAGAGCGCGTAAGCCACCAATCAGTACCGTCATCTCGGGAGCGGTCAGGGTCAGCAGGTTCGCCCGATCCACCAGCAGTTCAGCCGCCGATCCCTCTTGTCCCTTCCGGATATAGTTGCGGAATCCGTCTGAAGTCGGCTCCAGTACGGCAAACGAATGCACATCGGTCTGCTCCTGAGATGCGTCCGTGCGCCCCGGCGAGAAGGGAACCTTCACGTTGTGGCCGGCCTTCTTGGCAGCTGCCTCGACGGCTGCGCAGCCGCCCAGGACGATCAGGTCAGCAAGCGAGACCTTCTTCCCACCGGACTGCGCGCCGTTGAACTCCTTCTGGATCGCCTCCAGCGGCAGAAGAACCTTAGCCAACTCGGCCGGTTGGTTCGCTTCCCAATCCTTTTGCGGCGCCAGGCGAATGCGCCCCCCGTTAGCCCCGCCGCGCTTGTCGCTGCCGCGGAATGTGGCGGCCGACGCCCAGGCCGTCGTGACCAGTTGCGAGATGGAGAGTCCGGATGCGAGGATCTTGGCCTTCAGGGCAGCGATATCCTGCTCCCCGATCAATTTATGATCCACGGCGGGAACGGGGTCCTGCCATAGCAACGGCTCCGCGGGAACGAGCGGGCCAAGGTACCGCGAGAGAGGCCCCATATCGCGGTGGGTCAGCTTGTACCAAGCCTTGGAGAACGCGTCTGTGAGTTCCTGCGGGTTCTCGTAGAATCGCTTCGAAATCTTCGCGTAGGCCGGGTCCAGCTTCAGTGCCAGGTCCGTCGTGAACATGATCGGGGCGTGCTTCTTCGACGCGTCGTGGGCATCCGGCACGGTGACCGCTGCAGATCCATTCTTGGGCGTCCATTGTTGCGCACCGGCGGGACTCTTCGTGAGTTCCCAATCATACCGGAACAGGTTTTCGAAATAGCCGTTGTCCCACTTCACCGGGTTGGTGGTCCATGCGCCTTCCAATCCGCTGCTGATCGTATGTACGCCGGCGCCGTTGCCAAAGGTATTTTTCCAACCAAGGCCTTGTTCTTCGATACCGGCAGCCTCGGGTTCAGGACCGACATACTTTATCGGTTCGGCCGCGCCATGGGCTTTGCCGAACGTGTGTCCGCCGGCGATGAGGGCCACCGTCTCCTCATCATTCATCGCCATACGGGCGAACGTCTCCCGGATATCCCGTGCCGCAGCAATTGGATCCGGCTTTCCGTTGGGCCCTTCCGGATTCACGTAAATCAGGCCCATCTGAACAGCGCCCAGAGGGTTTTCGAGCTGACGATCGCCGCTGTAGCGCTCATCCGCCAGCCACTTGCCCTCAGGCCCCCAGTAAATATCCTCTTCAGGTTCCCAGACATCCTCGCGCCCGCCTCCGAAACCGTAGGTTTTCAGCCCCATCGAATCCAATGCGACGTTACCGGCGAGAATCATCAGGTCGGCCCACGAGATTTTCCGGCCATACTTCTGCTTGATCGGCCAGAGCAAGCGGCGTGCCTTATCGAGGCTCACGTTATCCGGCCAGCTGTTGAGGGGCGCAAACCGCTGTGTTCCGGAACCCGCGCCGCCTCGGCCATCAGCGATACGGTACGTGCCTGCGCTATGCCACGCCATACGGATGAAGAACGGCCCGTAGTGGCCGTAGTCCGCGGGCCACCAGGACTGCGATGCCGTCATCAAGGCATGGAGGTCTTTGATCACGGCATCCAGGTTGAGGCTCTTGAATTCTTCAGCATAATTAAACTCCTTGTCCATGGGATTGGGCAGGGGTGAGTGCTGGTTCAGCATCTTCAGGTTGAGCTGATCCGGCCACCAGGCCGCATTCGTCGAGGCTCCCGCCAACGTATGTCTGCGAGCACCGTTCGATACCGGGCACTTGGATTCGGTTGACGAGTTCTGTTTCTGATTATCGGGGACAGGCTCCCCCACTGCGTGTTCGAATTGTTTCTCCATATATTCCTCTTTCTTGAATTAGTCAAAAAGTCGACGACCCTTAACGGGACGCGTGCCGCGGAGCGCACTTCGTGCAGAGCCCGCGGAAAATGAGTTCGCATTCGCGCAGAAACCGCTTACCGAGGGAACCCGCGGCAGGCCTGGGCACGTCGTACCACTCAATATCCTCAACATTGCCGCAGCGGTCGCAGATGAAGTGGTGATGCCGCATGCCTTTGGCATCGAATCGCGCGGCGCGGCCCTCGATGGCCACTTCACGCACCAGACCCGCCTGCACCAAGTCCCGCAAATTGTTATAAGTCGTGGCCCTGGAAGAGCGCGGATCCACACGATTCACGGCTTCGAAGATTTCCGCCGCCGTGGGATGACGGTTGTGTTCCGTCAAGAATGCCATCACGGCGTAGCGCTGTGGCGTGCACCGCAACCCGCTGCCTTCCAAGGACCGCTTAATCGCCTCGGCGTCCATGAAGAATTTAGACTATATCTAATGTGATATTTTGTCAAGACTACTTTTCCTGCTGGTAGAACTCCGTCTCCGGCAGCGGGCTCTGCGGTGCCTGCCCCGCCAATCCGAGCCTGCTCCGCGCTCCAAACATAGGGCCGCGCGCAGGCTTAAGATCGGCAAACGCGGAGAGCCCCGGCCTCGTGTCCATGTTGTCGTAGATCGCTTCGATGTGGCCGGTGGCGCTGTAGGCTTCGTGCCAGAATCCGGTGCCCGCGGGATCCTTCAGATATTCTTTCCACCATGCCTGGTGCGGCAGAGCGCGCGTCCATGCTTCGAGTGATGAAAAATCCCGCCAATACTGGCGCATCCCCACGTGCAGCGGCCACAGCGAGAACACGAAGTTTTCATGCAGTAACAGGCCATCCGGTTTCTGCTCCACCGAACGGCTGATCTGCGGTCCAAATTTCATCACGGTTCCCACGCCGCGCAGATTGTTGACCTTCATGCCCAGGTAGATGATTACCAGCTCCGGGTATTTCGTCACGTCTACGGTCTGCCGCTGCAGTCTTGCCATAATGTCGCCTCAACCGCTTCCCGCAGTGTACACCGCATAACAGGCATCCGCTGCCTCGTTTTATCCACAACCTTTGAACATTTGGGATTCTTGAATGCGCTCATTTCAGGGTGTAACAAATTTGTGGAAATCCCCGGGGTCGATCTGTTTTCCTTTGGACATCAGCGGCGGCGAACTGGTACAAAAGGTCTCAATCCGCGCCGAAGGGTCGGGTATAAACATGGCGGCGACTACATCTTCATTAGCAGGTTCGGGTGAACGGCCCGGAGTTCCACCCGTAAGTGGGCTGCCGCGGCTGTCGGCGCGCATCGGTAAATACGAAGTCGAGGCCGAGATCGGTCACAGCGCAACCGTGAAAGTATTCCGCGCGCTCGACCGCGACACCGGCCGGCCCGTTACTCTGAAGGTGCTGACCGATGTGGCCGACCGCGCGCTGGTAGAGCGCTTTCGCCGGGAGGTGGCCGCCGCCGCCGGATTGCGCAACCGGAGTTTCATCGCGATCTACGAATTGGGTGAGCACGTTGGCCTGCCGTTTGCCGCCATGCAACACCTGGACGGAGATCTCTTGCGCCGGTCCATCCAATCGCACCGCTCCCTGACCTTGCTGCAGAAAATGCTAATTATGTGGCAGGTGGCCGAAGGCGTCCAGGCAGCCTACCGCGGCGGTCTCTCCTATGTTGGGATCCGGCCTTCCGGCATCGCGCTGGCGGGTGATGGCAGTGTGACCATTCAGGATTTCGGCATTGTGCGCCTCGACGGCCTGGCGGCCGATGACGCAGCCTACTATCAGGCGCCGGAAGAAATCGCCGACGCGGGTCCGCCGGACGAACTATGCGATATCTTCGCATGGGGCGCCGTCTATTACGAACTGCTCACCGGTAACCATCCGTTCCTGATCGGGAATTCCGGAGACATCAGCCTCGATCTGCTGCACCAGGACCCGGCTCCCTTGCGCGAACTGGCGCCCGATTGTCCTGAGGCTTTGGAGCGGCTGGTCCACCGTGCTCTGGAAAGGCAGCGCGAATTGCGCTACCAGAGTCTGGATGACGTCCAGTTCGAAGCCGAGCCGATCCTGCGCGATTTGAAACGCAGCCGGGCCGCCGTGCTCTCGAGAGAAGCCCGCCGTCTGATGGACGCACAGAACCTGGACGAGGCCCAAGGGGTCCTGCGCGAAGCCCTGGAGCTCGATCCCGACAACCAGGCGGCGCACCGCCTGCGCACTACGGCGCAGGACCTGTTGCAGCGCCGCCGCGTGCAACCGCGGGTGCAGGCGTTGTTGCGCGAGGCCGAGGAAGAAGTCGCCGGTCTGCGATACGCGCGAGCCGCGGATATTCTCAAGGCCGCGGTGCGCCTGGACAGCACCAATGCAGACGCCAAGGGACGCCTGGAACAGGTGCTCGCGCGCCTGGCGAAAATCCAGAGATGCGCGCAATTGGTTGCCGAGGGCCGGCGTTTACTGGAGCAGCGAAACCTGGCCGAGGCCCACGATCGCGCGGCCGCGGCGTTGGAGCAAGACCCCTACAATGCGGAGGCGGCTGAACTGATGGAGGCTGTCGGCGAAGCCATCCTGCGAGAGGAAGCCGAAGCCAAGATCGAGCAACAACTGACCAAAGCCAAATCACTGCTGCTGTTGCAGTCGTTCGACGAAGCCCTGGCCGTCCTGGAAGACTTGCGGGTCGAGTTCCCAGATTCTCCGGTCGTCGGGCAGTGGGTGGCTCACGTGCAAGGGCAGAAAGAGGAGGCCGCCGTCCGGCATGTAGCGGATGAAGCGCAGTGGCTGATCGGACAGGACCGTCCCGACCTGGCGGCCCAGCTCCTGCGCGAAAAATCAGCCGAGCTTCCCGATGAACCGGAGCTGCTCACGCGCCTCGCCGCAGTTGAAAAGATTTTGCCCGCCTGGGAAGAGCGCCGCTTTATTCAGGATGCCCTGGGCCGGTCGGCGGGCCTGGAGCAAGCCCAGCAGTGGCCCGTGGCATTGACGGTATTGGAAGAAGCCTTGGAGACGTGTCCCGATTCCGCCGAATTGCAGGAAGCGGCGGAGCGGATGCGCGAGTTGTTGCGCGACCAGGAACGGCAAAGGAAACTGGCGCGACGCCTCGAAGCCATCGCCCAGAAAATGTCGACAGGGGCCTGGCCGCAGGCGCTCCCACTGATCGAATCGGCGCTCCTGGAGTTTCCGGACGAACCCGAGTTGCAGGCTCTGCTGGCGGAAACCAGGAGCGGCCTCAAGCGATCTGAATGCGAAGCCGCCGCGGCGGAAGTGCGCCGCTGCCTCGCAGACGGTGAAACGGAACAGGCCGGCGCGCTCCTCACAACGGCCATCGAGCTTCTGGGCGAAGAGCCGATCTTGCAAGAGCTTCTGCAAGAACTGGAGGCCGACAAGCGGTACCGGGACGAATGGCGAACGGCTCAGATCCTCTTCGGACGCCGGCAGCTAAAAGAGGCGGAACAGATCCTGACGCGGCTGGCCGCACAGAAACGGCCGGAGGCGCAAGCGCTGCTGGAGGCAGTCCGCCAGGCGCGCTCTGCCAGCGAGGAAGAGGACTTTTACAATCGCGGCCGTGAGAAAGCTCTTAAGCTCATTCAACAACAACAGTTGGAGCAGGCCGGCGATCTGCTGCGCAACATGCTCTCGCTTTTCCCTGGCGATCCCATCCTGGAGAGAGACCTGCAGTCGGTGCAGAGCTTGCGCGGCCCGGAAGTAGCGCGCCGGTGCCGGTGCCGGTTATCGTGAAGCCCGTCCCACCCCCAGAGCCACTGCGAAAACCCGCAGCGGTGGTTCCACTGCCCGCGCCGGCGTTCTCGCTGCCGCTAGCTGCCCGCGGGCGTTTCGCGGTGATCGCGCTGGCGGTGTTGTTGTTGGCCATCTTGACCGGCGTCATCATCGTGAGACTCGCGCGGAGTTCGGTTCCGGCCGCCAAGGCCACCGTTTCCAAGCCGGCGCCCCAAAAGCCGCCCGCCAAAACGGATGTCCTCGTACCCGCCGCCGCGCCTTCGGTTCCGGAACCGGAGCCGCCTGCGGCGAAAGCCGAGCCCGCGCCCTCCAAACACCCAGCCCAGGTAGTGGAGAAGGACGCCCCGGAGGCCAAGCCCGCCAACGCACCGTCTCCGCCTAAGCCCTTTAACCTGCCGCAGGCCCAAGCGGTTCGGGCACAAGCCCCCGTGATCCAGCCGCCGCCGGGCCCCGTTGTAGCTGCCAACCGTGATGTGCCCGGTTTGCCCGCGAATTTTCTTTCGCCCGTTACTGCCCCAGTGCCACCGGCTAGAGCACCGGTGCCCGACGCTGGCCCTGCGCCGCGACCGGCCGGCGGTCACGTGACCGAACCAAAACTGATCCGACGTCCGACACCGGTGTGGCCCGCCGTCGCCAAAGCACGCGGCATCTACGGCACCGTGAAAATCCAGGCCATCGTGGACAAACAGGGTAATGTGACAAACGTGAAAGTGACGTCCGGAAATCCGATTCTTGCCACCGTCGCCAAGGACGCTGTGCTGCAGTCGCGCTACGAGCCAGGCAAGCTCAACGGCGAACCCACCGAAACACCGGTGGAAATTCAGATCGTGTTCGCGGGAGGCAACCGATAGTGGCGAGTCATCCCGTTGGGCAGATCGGCGGCCAGCTTACCCGGTTCCTGTTTCAGGCCATTAAGTACGTGCCGCGCCAGGCAGCGGTGGTGATCGCGGTCGTCAATCTCAAAGGAGGCTGCGGCAAATCCACGATTGCCGTCAACCTGGCTTGTGAATTAGCGAGTAATAACGATTCGGTGCTGCTGCTGGACAACGATTCGCAAGGCACCTCGATGCACTGGTCGAGCCACGGCCGGCTTCCTATCCGCGGCGAGTTCATGCCCCTGGAGAACGAGCAGGATGGCGAGCGGCTGGTCCGCGCGGTGGCGGCGCGCAACGAGCGCTACATCGTGCTGGATGCGCCCGCCCACGTGGGCGCGGCCACGCAGGCTGCCGGAAAGATCGCCGACCTGGTGTTGATTCCGGTTACCGCGAGCGGCGTGGACCTGCTGGCGACGCAAGCGGCCGTGGAGCTGATCCGGCAGGCGCGCATCCTCCGGCGCAGCGGCGTTCCGCGATGCCTGATCGTCCCCTCCAAGATCGACCGCCGTACCGATGCCGGCCGCCAGATCGACGAACAATTGCGCGGCTTCGGCGAAACGGTGGGGCCCAGCATCCACCAACGGACGGCGTTCGTGGAGGCCTTCGCAGCGGGTAAATGGATCGGGGAATACGCGCCGCAGAGTTCCGCCCATTACGACATTACGTCTCTGGCGATCGCCGTGAAGAGGACCCTTCGGATATGAGCGCCAGCAACTTTCACGGCATCGTCAACGGGGCCATCGAACGCAATGGAACCACTGTACGCAACGGCAGGCGGCCCGCACCCGCCAAGCGCGTCGAGCGCACGGCTAAACAGGCTCCGGAGCCGGCAGCGTTCGTCAGGGTGGAATCGCAGGCGCAGAACGCGCCCATGTGGCCCATTCACCCTGATATGTGGCTGCAACCCGAGCTGCAGCTGGGAGTGCCCGCGGCAAGCGGTCTGCGCATCGAGCGGCGGCACGGCGTTCCGTCGCCGGAATTCGTGCGCGAACCCATGACGCCCGTGAGCCATCCGCCATCGCGCGAGACCACGGTTCATCCCGTGCTGCCGCGCATCGGCCAGCAGCTACCGGGGAGCGGCCTCGCGCCCCTGGGGTGGGATCCCCGGGTAGGGCGGACCCCCTGGTCCGCGCGGCTCCCCCGGACCCGCTCTACTGTCGAAGAGGAAAGTGCTGGCCAAGCGGGGCAAGCCGACCAGGGGGTCCGCCCTACAGAAGAAAAAGAGGATCAGGTATGAGCTCCGCCCTCGCCGATTCACTGGCCCTCGCAGCCTCGCTGCAGATTACCGGAAAGACTGAGGAGGCGCTCTCCGAACTGCTCGTGGCAAAGGGCGCGGACCATCCGCCGCCCAAGCTGCTGCATGCCATCGGCCACTTGCAATTTGAGCTCGGCCAGTTTGACTCCGCGGCAGCGACCTATACGGATGTGGCGCGCGCCGAAAGCGAGGATGCCACCAGCCACTACAACCTGGCGGTCTGTTGGGAAAAGCTGGGCAATTGGGAGCAAGCGGCCGCGGCATTTCAAAAAACGGTGGAGCTCGATCCGCGCCGGGCGGGCGCCTACCTGGGTCTGGGGATCGCTCTGCTCCACTTGGGGCAGCCGCAAGAGGCTCTGGAGGCTTTCGAGCGGTGCCTGGAGCGCCAGCCGTTTCGCGATGCCGCTCTGCGCGGCAAGGCGGCGGCACTGCAACTGCTGAACCGAAACGAAGAGGCTGCCGAGCTTTATCAGAAGCTTCTCTCGCGCGATCCGCAATCGCAGGAACTCCCCGCCAACCTGACTGCCGTGGCCCTGGCGCAGGGCGACTATGAGTTGCTGGCACAGAGCGCGCAGCGTCTGCTGGAAGTCCAACCGGAATCACCGGTGGCTCTGGAATGCCTGGCGCTGGCGGCCGCGGCCAACCGGGATTACGACGGCGCCGTGGGATTCTTGAAGGCGCTCCTGGCCGATCACCCGAACAGCTTCGCCGGCTGGTTCAACTGCGGCGTGGCTCTGCAGAAGCTGGGCCGCTACCAGGAGGCTGCCGACGCCTATTCGCGCGGGGTATTCCTGGAACCGGAATCGCCCGAAGCCTGGCTCAGCCTGGGAGCCGTTCTCCAGGAGTTGGACCAGTGGGAACCGGCGCGGGAAGCCTATGAGAAGGCCCTAGCTCTCGATCCAACGCTCAAGACCGCTTTGTGGAACCTCGGGCTGCTCTCGGAGAATCGCGGAGAGTTGCGAGCGGCCGAACAGCTCTATGCCCGGTTGGCGGAGCGATACCCGGAATCCCAGGACGCTTGGTTCCGGCTGGGCTACATTCGGTTTCAGTTGGGGGATTTTCCCGCCGCCATACAGGCTTTCGAATCGTATTTGGAGTTCCCCAAAAAGTCCTCTGACGCGTGGCTGAACATTGGTATGGCGCATTGCAAAATGGGAAATTGGGAGCTTGCCCAAGCCGCCTTCCAGCAGGTTCTGAACCTGGCTCCGAAGTCCCCGGAAGCCGTGCGCTCACTGGCCGCGGTGGCGTTGGAGCGCCAGGACTTCAAGCAGGCCATGAGTCTCCACAAACAGCTTCTGGAACTGCGCGACGCCACCCCCGAGTTGCTCTACAACACCGGTTGGGTGGCGCAAAGGCTGGGCCGCGCTGCCGAGGCTGCCACTTACTATCAAAAAGCTCTCGCCCTTCGACCCGGCTTTCCCCAAGCTGCGCTCAACCTGGGGCACGCGCTCATGACGCTGGGACGGCACGAAGAGGCACATGCCAGTTGGCAGGCCGCGCTGCGCAGCGATGTCGAGCTGGCGGAACATTTCTTGGTCTGAAGGAACGGAAAGGAACGAAATGGGAACAAACGGAACCGACACAGTAGCTGCCCCCTGGCTCGAAGAAGAGGCCTTCCGGGTCCAGAGGGTGGACCGCGCGCCCACCGCGCCCGAGACGGAGCCCGAGCGCTCGCACGGAATCCGGGAAGCCACTCCCGATCTGAAGCTGGCGCCGCTGGTGGATAAGATCGCCTTCGGTTTGGCCAGGGGCCTGGTGATCGCCATGAAGGAACTGGAGAACCACATCGCCAGCGAGACCCGCAACGTAGGAGAGAGTGTCGGCCGCCGCCTCGATACGCTCCAGGCCAGCTTTCAGGATCTGTCGGATGTGGTGTCCGAGCAGCGCGCCATGAGCCTTTCGGTTCAGGAGAAGTGCGAGCAACTGGCCGCAGCCACCTCTTCCCTCCAGGAATCCGACGCACGCCAGGCATCTGAGTTGAGCGCGCTGCGCAATGAAACCCGGGAGCTTTCCGATTCGGTTACCGTTCGCATTGGCGGCCTTTCCAAAGAGGTGGCCGTTCAAAAAGAAGACGCCGGCCGGCGCCTGGAAACTCTCCAATCCGGTTTCGATGGCCTGACGGGGACCGTTGCCGAGCAGCGCGCGATGACTGTTTCGGTCCAGGAAAAACTGGCCTCGGCCACTGCGTCCCTGCAGGAATCCGATGCCCGCCAAGCCGCCGAGCTGGGTGCCCTGCGCCACGAGACGAAAGAGTTCTCAGCGGCAGTCTCGGAGCGGATCGACGCAGTGTGCAAGGAACTGGGCGTGCATCAGGAAGACATGGCGGCGGTCAAATCCACACTTTGCGGCTTCTCTTCCAGAGTGGATACGGTAGTGGAGCGGCTCGACCGGCAGGCCGATGCCCTACGCGCGATGTATTCCACCTACTCCCAGCGCGAAACCGAACTCGAGCAGCTCGTCGATGGCTTGGCCAGATTGCGGGCTTATCCGGCACCGATGGCAGCGAATCGGTTGTAGACTGGGTAACCGCTGGCTCGTTGTGAGCGGCGGAAAGGAAGGGGAGTGAATGTCGTATTACCTGCTACAGGTGGGGTACACACCCGAGGCATGGGCCGCCATGGTCAAGAATCCGCAAGACCGGTCCGAAGCCGTGAAAGGGGCCGTAGAGACGCTGGGAGGCGTCATGGAACGCTTCTGGATGGCGTTCGGCGAGTACGATATCGTGGGCATCGTTCAGATGCCGGACACTGTCAGCGCCGCCGCGTTCTCGATGGCGGTTGCGGCAGGAGGCGCCTGCCGGTCCGTCAAGACCACACCATTGCTGAGCACCGCGGAGAGTATTGCGGCGATGAAGAAGGCCGCCACGTGCGGATACAAACCGGCCACGCAGAGCGCTGTTACGAGCCATTGAAGCCCTAACCGGGACTAGCCCTGCGGCCGCGCGGGGCTTCTTCGGTTTGCGAATTCCCCATGCCTGAATTTCTGGCGCCTGGTGTTTACATCGAAGAAGTGCAGAGCCTGGTTCATCCCATCGACGGTGTGTTGACCGGCGCAGCTGGATCCAAGGGCGTGGCAGTCGGCGGGTCTCTTCCCCTCTCTGGCGGGATTCCCCTCCTCCACTTCTTTCCCATGCAAGGGAGCCGGATCTGGACCGCGCGCACGACCAGCCAGGATCCGGCATGGCAGAACGTCAATGTACGCCGTCTGGCTTCCTCCATCGTGCAGGCGATCCATCACCGGCTGCGATCCGCAGTGTTTGAGAACAATGGGCCGGCGCTATGGGCGACGTTGACTTCGTCAATTGAGGGCTACCTGACAACCGTCTGGCAGTCCGGTGGGTTGCAAGGCAAGAAGCGGCAGGACGCCTTCTTCGTCCGGTGCGACAGCACCACCATGACGCAGAATGACATCGACTCCGGCCGCTTCGTAATGATCGTTGGTTTCGCTCCCGTGCGGCCCGCGGAATTCGTCGTACTGCAGATCACCGGTCAGACGAAGAAGAAGCCCTAGCCGCCATGCTTCATATCACGGACGGTGACTCCGTAGCCGGCACGCTGAGGGAATCGGGGATACCTGGCGACGTCTCGACTTATGGTGATTTGATGTACGAGGGGCCGGCGCCAGGCGGTCTTGACGCCGAAGCCTGGCGCGACACCCGCGCACGCTTCATTACAGAGGCCGGCTATGCCACTCTGGAAGAGGCTCGGCAGTACCTGCAAGCATGTGACGATACACTCGCTGCTTCCTTACGGCACGAGGAAATAGTGATCTGGCTCGACCACCGTTTGTCCGATAAGCTAATCCTTATCAGATTGCTTGACTGGTTCAGTCGTCAGAATTTAAGCGATATCAGACTGAGCCTTATTTGTGTTGGGCGCTATCCCGGCACGGATCATTTTGTCGGGCTTGGAGAACTGAACGCGAACCAATTGGCGTCGTTGGCCGACACGCGCCTTCCGGTCGACGACGCGCAGTTTCACACCGCTCAGGCTGCCTGGAATGCGTTCACCTCGCCTGATCCCACCGCTATCGAGCGTTTTATCGAGACCGACACGTCGGCGTTACCGTTCGTCGCCACGGCGCTGCGGCGTCACTTGGAACAGTTCCCCTCGGTCGAGAGCGGCTTGTCCCGCACCGAGCGTCAAGCTCTTTCGGTCCTCCAAGAGCCCGGTTCGCTCTCTGGAAGACGGCTCTTCGCCGCAGTACAACGACTGGAGGAACAGGTCTTCATGGGGGACCTTTCGTTTTATCGGTTGCTGATCGGTCTTTCCTCCGCACGGCACCCGCTCATTCAGTTATCGGATCGCAATCAGCGCAGTCTTGGAGAGGTCACGATCACAGAAGCAGGACGAGACGTCATGGAAGGCCGCGCAGACCACATCGAACTGAACGGTATCGATCGATGGCTGGGCGGTGCCCACCTGAAGGGCGACAAAGCCGCATGGCGTTGGGATCGAGTATCCGAACGGCTGGTCGCCCATTCCTAGCGACTAACGAATTGCCGCTTTGATTATGCTGACCCGCTCCGCCAGACTTCCTTGCTCGACTGAGACCAGTTCAAAGCCGAACTCCCGGTAAGTCTCTTCGTGGATCTTTTCAAAACGTAGCGCATCCTCAAAGCTGATTCGCCGCGCTTCGGTCGGCGTGATGAAGCCAAGGCTGCGAATGAAGAAGACTCGGTTTTGATAGATCGCTTCTTTTTGGATGCGCTCCAGTTCACTGGTAAGAAAGGGAGAAAAAGGGTACCCAAGGTGGACTGCTAGCGCCGCGGTACAGACAACGCAACGGTCGTGAAACTGAACCTCATCGGGTTGATAAGACCCTCGAATCTGACGGTCCCTCTGCAGATGAGCAATGGCATCGATGAACGACGGATGTCTCCAGGGTTCAACCGTTCCTTGCGCATGCGCGGCGGCGATCACGTCAGTAGCCGCCTCTTCGACTACGCTGAACCCCTCGATTTCTAACTGACGGATGATCGCTGTCTTCCCTGCACCCGGCGCGCCGGTGATGATGAACCTCCTCATGGCGAGCAGATCCCCGCTCAGGCTAAGAAGAAGCCGTGGCCGCCGGCAGGAGCGAGGCGCGCTGCGTTTCCAGATACGCGGCGACACTCGTGGGGGCGCTTCCCGTAAGTTCCTCAACGGCATTCGACACGACAGCTAGAGTCCCCTTCGCGCGCGCTACATCGAACGAGACCACGATATCGGCGAAGGCTTCCGGTATGCCGGCCGCCAGGAGTCCCTTACGCAGTTCCTCCGGGTCCACGTTAACGTAGGTCACCGGACGGCCGGTCAATCCGCTGGCGATCTTCGCCAACTCGGCATGCGTCACTACGGCTGGGCCGGTGATGTCCAGAATCTTACGATCCAACCCTCCGCTAAGAGAGCCGCCGCTGCCACCCGTGCGCAGTCTTCGCGCGTGACGTAGCCGGCTCCACCATCGCCGGCTGCCGCCACCAACTTGCCGGTCGCGACCGCTTGTGGCAGGGACCGCAGCAGGAAATCGGTGTAGACGTTGTTGCGCAGGATCGTCCACCCCAACGGGCTCGCGGCCAGCGCCTGTTCGGTCCCATAGTGATCCGATGCGAAAGTGACAGGCGAGCCGGGTTCCGGGCGCGTTAGCGATGTATAGACGACATGCTTCACCCCAGCCCGTACCGCGGCGTCCACCGCGGCACGATGTTGGGCGATGCGCCGGCCGGGCGTACCCACGGCGTCCGTGCTGATGAGCAGCAGGCGACCGGCTCCGGCGAAAGCGGCGGGGAGCGACGCCGCATCGTCGAAATCGGCTTTACGAACAACCACACCGCGGCGAGCCAGCTCCGCCAGCTTCTCCGGGTTACGCGTGGTGGCAATCAGCTTCCCCGCCCCTGCGTCCAGCAACAGTTCCAGGACGCGGCGGCCAAGTTGGCCCGATGCGCCGGTTATCAGCAACGTAGTATCCATCGATATGATCCTTTCGGCAGTCTGATTGGATTCCTTGGAAGTCTCTCTGGATTCGGGAGATTTTCACGTGAAACATTGACCAACGATAACGTTGTGGTCGCCCCGCCTGGCGGACTACGGTAACTCCAGGCGCGACGACAACGCGCCCCGAGCGGTCGTGTACCCGTGCCTACTGCTGCCCCAATCTGTCCTATCTGCACGAGCAAGAAGATGTACTATGCCTTCTCGGTGCAGCAGTCCCGATTGGTGGAGTGTCGCGACTGCGGGCACATGATGCTGCATCCTCCGCCCAGCGAGGAGGAGTTGAGCCGCATCTACAACGAGCACTATTGGCTCCTGGATGGCAGCGATGCGGAGCGGCGTCATTTTGCGGAGCTGAAACAGGCGACGGCGCGTTCTTACCTCGAACTGGTGGGGCGATGCCTGGGCCGGCATGGCGGCCGGCTGCTGGAAATCGGCTCGGGCGCGGGGGACCTCCTGGCCGCAGCCGCCGATCTTGGCTATGACGCTACCGGTGTGGAGCCCTCCGAATCGTCATGCGACCGTGCACGCGAGCGGCTGGGAAACCGCTGCCGGGTGGTCTGCGGCGATGTCGGCGATTTAGCCGAACGAAATTACTACGACGTCTGCGTGATCGCCGATGTGGTGGAGCACGTCAAAGATCCCCGTGCCTTCCTGGAACGCGTCTACAACCTCGTCAGAGTGGGGGGCGTCGTGGTCATCGCTACGCCCAGCCTGCAATCCTGGTCAGCGCGACTGATGCGGCATCGGTGGATGGAATTCAAGACCGAGCACTTGCACTACTTCAGCCAGGAGACCCTCCACAGCTTGCTGTTCCAATCCGGCCTGGAGCCGATTACGGCCTTGCCCGGCGAGAAAGTTCTCAGCCTGGAATACATCGCGGCGCATTTCAGCAGGTACCCGGTTCCACTATTCTCGTTCGCCCTCAGGCACCTTTCGCGTCTCTTGCCGGCCGCCATCCGCCAGGCGCTTTTCCGGGTGGTTGCGAGCGGGATCATCAGTGTCTCCGTCAAAGTCCCCAAGGCCCAGCGGCACAAGCTTTCGATCATCGTGCCGGCATTCGATGAAGCAGCCACGTTGGAGCCGGTGTTAGTAAGCCTGATGCAGAAAGACCTGGAGGGCTTCGACAAAGAGATCGTCATCGTCGAAAGCAACTCCACCGACGGGACGCGCGACATCGTGTTGAAGTACCGGAACCAACCCGGCGTGAAAGTCATCCTGGAAGATCGGCCGCGGGGCAAAGGCCACGCCGTGCGGACCGGGCTGGCCCACGCGACCGGCGACTTCATCCTCATACAGGACGGTGATCAGGAATACGACATTGAGGATTACGATGTGCTGTTGGAACCGCTGGCAGCGGGCAGGCGGGCCTTCATACTCGGTTCGCGCCATGGTGGCCGGACATGGAAGGTTCGGCAGTTCAAAGGCAAGCCTTTTACGGGCGCGCTCCTGAACGTCGGGCACTGGATCTTCAAAACGATGGTCAATGTGGTTTTCCGGCTCAAGCTGGATGATCCGTTTACCATGTACAAAGTGTTCCGCCGCGACTGCATCGCCGGGATTACTTTCGAATGCAACCGGTTCGATTTCGATTATGAGCTGCTGATCAAGATCGTGCGCAAGGGTTACAACCCCATCGAGATCCCGGTGAACTACCGTTCGCGAACGTTCAGTGAGGGGAAGAAAGTATCGGTAGTGCGCGACCCCTGGACCTGGGTCCGCGCGATCTTCAAGTTTCGCTCGGTGGATCTGGACGTCATCGAAGGCTGGCGCGCGAGCCTCGCCCCGAAAGCCTCCCAAGAACTTCCCGTGGCCCTGGACACCAAACTGATCGATGCCTGAAAGCAGCTCGGCTTACTACCAGGACGCCGTCAAGGTACCCCTAGCCGCACGCTTGTCGATCCGCGTGCGGAGGCGCATATTCGACGAATTTCTCGCGTGGTATCGGCCGACGGCGGAGACACGGGTGCTGGATGTCGGCGTAACCTGCGACGATTCCTTCGAGGGCTCCAACTTTTTCGAGCAGTGGTATCCGTACCCGCACAACATCACGTGTGTCGGCATGGAAGACGCATCTCACCTCGAGCAGGATTTTGACGGCCTGACCTTTAAGAAGATCGAAGCCGGCGAGCCTCTCCCGTTCGCGGACCAGAGTTTCGATCTGGTATTCAGCAATGCCGTGCTGGAGCATACCGGAGATCGTCCATCGCAGCGCAAGTTTCTAGCCGAGATTTGCCGCGTGGGCCAAGCGTTCTTTGTGACCACGCCCAACCGTTGGTTCCCGGTGGAACACCATACCGGCGTGCCTCTGCTTCACTACCTCCCCTCGCCGATCTACCGCAACATTCTGCGGAACACGCGGATGCGCTATTGGGCCGATGAGCAGAACCTGAACATGCTGAGCGCGCATTCCCTGCGCGATGTGTTTCCGCAAAACGCCGCGCCCGAAGTGCGATCCGTATCTCTTTTGGGGTTTCCCTCGAATCTATTGGCTTACGGGCGAGTTAGCGCAAGCGCTGCCAGCAGGAGCCCACATCCAGGATTACCGAGTACAGCGTGAGCCCGCACACGGCGGCTCGGAACAGGAGGGCCCTTCGTCCACCCGATCGCTGAAGCGCCTGCCACGAGGCCGCCAGCACACACCAAGAGAGCACGGCCAGTTCAGGAACGAAATCCGCGTCATAGCGTCCCAGGGTAAAACCCCAAAAGGCGAGCAGGGCCAGGATGGCAAGGGCGGAAGCGTACACGGAATAGATCGTGAACCGGGTCGAGGCCAGCTTGACCGAGTCTCTCACTGCCTGGTTGCGAAGAACGAACGGCAGGCAGAGTCCGACCAGTGCAATGGGAGCGCCCCACAGCAGGCCAATCGCCGGGTCCGAACCCACTTGCCAGGCCTGTGAAAAGACTAGCGCGTACATGCTGGGCAGCAGGTTGCTAAGACTGTGCGTGAAGTGATTCCCCAGGTCCGCCGTGCTTCCCAGTAAGGAATAACTCGTTCCGAATTCCAGAGGATTGTGAAACCTCGCGTAGTTGTACCAGGCCAGAAGTAAGCCGCAGACCATGATCGGGCAGGCGAACGCCAGCACGCGGGAACGAATCCGAAAGAAGAGCAGAGCTGCGATCAACACAGCCAGCAGAGCCGCAGTCGGCCGGCAGCCTGCCGCCAGGCCGAAGCAGAGACCGGACAGGATGAGCCCGGGCAACCTTGGCACCTGCCGGCCAAGTGAATCTGCGAGCAGGGCGAAGCCGCCCATGAGAAAGCAGTACGCGGACGCGATCGCGACTTCATAGAACGAGGGCCGCATAAGCAGAAACAGCACCAGCGAGGAAGTGCCCAAGGAGAGCACGGCGGTGGCCGCGAGCCAGAAGGGACAGACCCATTTTTCGCGGCGAGCAAGCAGGAAGAACAGCGCGCAGGAGCACGCATACCCGCCGATACAGAACAGGGCCACGGCGGCGCGCGTGGGCAGCTGCGAACCCGTCAGAACCTGGTAGGGCAGAAAAAGGACAAGCACGGGCGTCGGGCCGAAGTACAGATAATACTTCCCTTGATAGAGCGATGCGTCATGGAGACGGTAGGGCGCATTGGCGACGGGGTCGCGGGGATTGGGGAGAGCCAGCAGTCTGGGGTCAGGCGGAACCAGAAGGCTCGTCCTGCCGGCCAGAAAAGCGTCGGTGAGAAGCGGATAATATTCCGAGGTCTTTCCGGCCCAGTTGGGCGCCGGCCCGGGCGCGTACGCACTGGCGAAATGCAGAGCTGCGAGTCCAGCGAACAACAATATAAGGAGGAAACGCTGGCCCGTGCTGAAGGATTGGGAAGTCACCTAGGCTGATCAAATTCTAGCGGTCTAGGAACAGGCCCTCAGTGCTGACGTCCGTAAGGATTGCAACGTATCCTACCGGGAATGCCTTGGCTTGACACCAATAGATGCTCGCCATACGATGGTCGGCGGCATTCAAGGGCGGACCGCTCCCTTTGGTCACGGCTCAGTAAGTGGCGGCTCGTTACTGAGCCGTGACCGAAGGGAGCGGTTTCCCACTCGAAGAGGGCAAATATCCATGGCAAAAACCACGAAAGGTCCGGTCGATCGCCGCGGTTTTCTGAAGGGTGCGGCTGCGGGCACTGCGGCGCTGGTGACGAAGAGCACCGCGAAGGCGCAGGAGGTCGAGACGCGGCCGAGCGCGCCGCTGCCCTCGGCGGGCGTGTTAGCGGCGGAAACCGGTCCGGTCACGGCGGCGGCCGAAGTGCTGACCACCGACCGCCCGGGTTCCGACTTCATGGTGGATGTCCTCAAGTATCTCGGCTTCGAGTACATCTGCGCCAACCCGGGATCGAGTTTCCGAGCGCTGCATGAATCCATCATTAATTACGGCGGGAACAAGAGCCCCGAGCTGATCACCTGCTGCCACGAAGAGCAGTCCGTGGCCATGGCCGACGGCTACGCCAAGATCGAGGGCAAGCCACTGGCCGTCATGGCGCACAGCACCGTCGGCTTGCAGCATGCCGCCATGGCGATCTACAACGCCTATGCCGGCCGCGGGCCCGTCTTCCTGATTCTGGGCAACACCATCGACGCCAACGCAAGGCGGCCTGGAGTCGAGTGGTATCACAGCGCGCAGGATGCCGCGGCCATGGTGCGCGACTATTCGAAGTGGGACGACCTGCCGATCTCGCTGCCGCACTTCGCCGAGTCCGGGGTCCGCGCGTACAAAATCTCCATGACGCCGCCCATGGGCCCGGTGGTATTGGTGGCGGACAGCGACTTGCAGGAGACCCCGGTTGCCGCGGACCTGCGGTTGCGCATCCCCAAACTCACGCTGGCTTCTCCTCCGGCGGGCGATTCGGCGGCGGTGGCTGCCGCTGCGAAACTGCTGGTGGCGGCGCAAAACCCAGTGGTGCTGGCCGACCGCGCAGTGCGCACCGCCGAGGGTATGAGGCTGCTGGTGGAACTGGCGGAAACGCTACAGGCGCCGGTGGTCGGCGGCAAGTTCCCAACGCGCCATCCCCTTAGCCAGGCCGGCGGGCGCGGGCTCATCGGCAATGCGGACGTAATCCTGGCCCTGGAGGTCCCCGATTTGTGGGGCACCATGAACGCCGTCCGCGACCAGTTGCACAGGTCCACGAGTTCGTTGACGAAGCCGGATGCAAAGGTGATCAGCGTCTCGGCGGAGGACCTCTTTATCAAGAGCAACTACCAGGATTTCCAGCGCTACCCCGAGGTCGATATCGCCATCGCGGCGGACGCTGAGGCGACCCTGCCGTATTTGATCGAGGCCTGCAAGCGCCTGATCACCGCGGACCGTAAACGCGCTTTCGAGGAGCGTGGCAAGAAACTTGCCGACGCGCACTTGCAAGGGATGGAGCGGGCCCGCACCGAAGCCGCTTACGGTTGGGATTCGAGCCCCATCAGCACGGCGCGCCTGTCCGCCGAGGTGTGGGAAGTGGTCAGGGATAAGGATTGGTCGCTGGTAAACGGGCCGGCGTCGCGCCTTTGGGACATCGACAAAGTCTATCGGGTGGCCGGCGGTGGCGGCGCGGCCGGCGTGGGCTACGGCGCACCAGCCTCGGTGGGAGGCGCGCTTGCCAACAAGAAGTATGGGCGCCTGTCCGTCAGTATCCAGAATGATGGCGACCTGATGTATGCGCCGGGTTCGTTCTGGACGGCGGCGCATCACCGCATTCCACTCCTCAGCGTGATGCACAATAACCGGGCGTATCACCAGGAGGTGATGCATATTCAACGCATGGCCAATCGCCACCAGCGGGGCATCGCCAACGCGGGAATCGGCACCACTATCACCGATCCGAACATCGACTACGCGGCCTTGGTGCGCGCGATGGGGGTGCACGGCGAAGGGCCCATCACCGATCCCAAGGACCTTGGACCGGCCCTGCGGCGCGCTGTGGATGTGGTGTTGAAGGGTGAGCCGGCGCTGGTAGACGTAGTGACGCAACCACGATGATACTGAGGGAATTGACGATGCGCATCTTCCTAGTGATGGCGGTGGCGTTCTGTGCAGCAGGCCAGACACCCGCCGGAAACGCCCAGAATGGCCAGCGGATCTTCGAGAGCTATGGATGCTACCAGTGTCACGGCCATGATGCCCATGGCGGGGCGGGAGCTCGCCTGGCGCCTAACCCGATTGCGTTCGAAAGGTTCTCCCGTTACGTCCGGCGGCCTACCGGTGAGATGCCGCCCTACACCGCGAAAGTGGTTTCGGACCAGGAACTCGCGGACATCTACGCGTTTCTGAGGACCATCCCAGCGCCGCCGCCGGCGAAGAGTATTCCGATACTGAATCGCTAAACCGCTACTTTTTCAACGTCCGGACGAAGGCCACCACATCGTCCACCGACTTGCCGGTAACGCTGGCGACCGGCTTCATCTTGCCCTTGCCATCGGAGACGATCTTCTTCAGATCGGCGTCGCTCATGGTCTGTACGTCGCTCGATCCCAAATCCTTTATCTCCACGTTCATGGCTTTTGCCATGCCCGGATTGGCCGTTCCGGTAGCGCCATGGCAGGCCTTGCAGGCCCTGTCATAGACCGCTTTTCCCGCGGTGGCATCGCCGGCGGCAAAGGCCGATCCGAGAGAAAACGTCAGAGTGACAACAATAGTCGCTAACTTCATATTCGCTGCCATTATAGCTCTATGCGCCCTGGAGGTAGCCCAATCGGAGCAAATTGGTCCAGTACCATTTTTAGCAGGACTGGAACTGCAAGCGCTGGTCTGGGACTGGAAGTTGCCGCAATTTGGCTGGACAATAGCTTCGCGGCTCGTTCTTCTTTCCCACCACGCGGTATATCCCGAGCTCTTCGGGAAGGGCTGCATGCGCCGGGGAAAACCCGTTTGGGTCCCGGCGCATTTTCGTTTCTGTCCATTACCGCGCCGGTACCCGCCGTACTGTCATTTGGCAGCGAACGGATGCACTCTATAGATAATCCGGGTGCGGCCTTCCGCCAGGTGCTCCAACCAGTTTTTGACGGGGGATGCCGCACCACCTCATATCGTGTTCTCCTCGAATGCCGGGGTTCTCCAGAACTCCGGCATATTAAATTCCAAGCTTTCAGCCATCAGCGTTCAGCGATCAGCTCAAGCAGCGAGGCACCAGGGGTAGCTGACAGCGAAGCTGAACGCTGAACGCTGAATGCTGAATGCTCAGTTACAACAGCCCGTGGAGGAACTGGGGGTCGCTCCAGTCCCACACACGCTCCAGCATATGACCGGGCTGGACTGGCGTCAGGTTCCACTCCTGGGCCGCTACGGAAGTAGCGCCGCGCCCATTCGTGAAAACGCCCCAGGCAGCCAGCACCAGGAAGATGGCGGCGGAGATGGTGCGCGGCGCCCCACGCAACCTCTGCCAGTACAGAAACGCGGGAATCAGGAACAGCGTAACCAGGTGCGAGATATCCGCGAAGAACCGCGGGCCGTAACCGGATCCCGGCCAATATCGAGAGAGCAGCGCAACGTGCAGCACCGCGATCGCAATCAGGTAGGGCGACAGCGGAAAGGCCCAACGGGTACGGCAGGCCAGGACCATCCCAACCACGGCAACCAGCGCAATGGGCGTAAAGATGAAGATGCCGCGCGACGGGCTGAACAGGTGCATCGCCAGCCCCTGCAGCCACGGAAGCCCCTCCGGCCTGGTGCGCGTGATATACAACGGAAACCAGGAGTGCCGGACGACCAGGTCATAGGCAAAATACAGCAAGGCGACCGGCGTGGCCCACAACACAAACGGGATGAACTGCCGCCGGTAGTGGACCGCCACGAAGACCGTCAGGACCGCCACCGAGATCGCGTTCCACGGCCTGACCGCGAAGGATAATGCGAGCGGAAGCGCGGCATACCGCGCCCGGGACGGATCTTCGCGCGCGCCCAGCAACAGGTATATCGCGGCGCTGAGCAGCAGCACGACCAACCCATGCTGAAACAGGTTGCGGCTGCCGATCGACCATTCCGGCGTTCCGAAGGCGAAGAGTAGCGCGTAGGCGGCGGCCGTCCGGGCTGAAAGAAACAGCGCTGCGGTCTGGTATTGCAGCCAGACGGCCACGGCCCCAAACGTGCTGGCGCACCACAGTTCAGCGAGGGCATGACCCGCCACAAAATCGCCGGAGAAGAACGCCGCCACCGCAGGTTGGGAAAACAGCGGGCCTGAGCGCGGCACCAGGCCGCCGATCACGGCCACCACCAGCTTCAGGATGAATACGATGGGCAGGGCAAAAATCGAGACGGCCAGCGGGTAAAGGTTGTACCAATGCCCATCCGGACAACCATTGGCTTCCCCATAGTGAAGCGGAGGTCCGCCGGAGGGCACGCACTCCAGACTCCCGCGCGCGGTGAGCGGAGCCGCGGGCACAAATTGGTCAATGCGGGTAGTGCCGTGAGCGAGGATGTTCAAGGCCGTCGGGACGGTCCAGTAGGAGTCGTAGGAAGTGAACGGTGGACAAATGCTGTAGACCAGCCACACGAAAACCGCGAGCCGGACGCCGCCGGTCTTCCACAATCTCGTCATCAGGGGGACCCAGTAATATTACACTTGATCGGATAGCATCGTGAATACACGTCTGCCACTGTTGCTCCGCCGGGTGATGTATAACCTCCGCGGCGGCTTCCTGACTCGCCCCCTGGCCATTGCACTGACGCTGGGCTGCGCCGGCGCCGTGCTCTCCTGGCTGGAGGAGACCGTCCCGGGCTTCAGCAGTTGGATGCCCGCTGTCCTGTTCCCATCGCACTCCGATCCCCAAGTCGCCCAGGTGATTCTCGGAGGCATAGCAGCCTCCATCATGACAGTGGTTTCGATAGTCTTCGCGATCCTCCTCATGACGCTCACCCTGGCATCCATGCAGTTTTCGCCGCGGATCATCGTGAGCTTTGCCAGGGATCGCGTCACCCAATGGACGCTCGGTATTTTCCTGGGGACGTTCTGCTATTGCACGGCCGCGCTTCCATCGGCCCGCTCTCTGCCGCAAGCCCTTCGCTCCCGTCGTCACCGTACTGGGCGCAATGGTGCTGGCCCTGGTTTGTGTGGGCTGGCTGTTGTTCTTCATTCACCACATTTCACATGCCATCAGCGTCAGCCACATCGTGGACCGCATCGCCTCGGAAACAGAAGCCATGATCGATGAGATGATGCCGTGGCCCCGCCGGGAGAACGGCCGAATTGATCCAGGGCTGGCGCAGTACGTCTGGAACACACCGGTTCTGAGCGACACTTCCGGCTATATCCGCTTCGTCGACACGGGCCGGTTGGTCTCCCTGGCGAAGACTTATCGTGTCAAACTTCAGGTGGTCCGGCGTGTGGGACTGTTCGTTCCAGAGGGAACGCCGCTGCTCGTTGCGCACAAGGGCGAGCGGCTCACTGCCGATATCCTGCAGGATCTTCGCCGGGCCATTGACCTTGGACCCTCGCGAACATTACAGCAGGATGTAGAGTTCGGCATCCTGCAGATTGTGGACATCGCGCTGAAAGCCATTTCACCAGCAGTCAACGATCCCACCACGGCCATCGGTTGTGTTGATCAATTAAGCCGTATCATGATCCGCCTCGCTTCCAAAGAGCCGCCGGAAAGTCTGCTGTACGATCCGCCTGGAGTCTTTCGCGTCCGAGTCCCGTGGAACGATTTCGAGCAGTTGTTGACTACGGCCTTTGAGCAGATCCGGCTGTATGCGAAGGCGGATGTTGCGGTGAGCCTCCGCCTGCTGCGGGCGCTGGCGGATATCGCGAGTACCACTCCGATCGCGTCGCTCCGCGCGACACTCTACACCTTGGGAAAACGGATTGTCGACGGGTGCAGCGAAAAACTGGGCGACCAGGAAATGCACCCACTGCGCATCCGTTTGGCAGCCCTGGAGAATTTGACCGGCGCAGCCACTCCGAAATTTACATAAGTCGCATGGGCCGGACTGCGTCATTTGTAACCCCGGAGTAACATCTGGATATTTTCTGCTCCTCCCCGTAATTCATTCAGTAGTGACTCTCTCGTAACGAAACTGAAGTACTCCGCTGATATATTCGCGTGAGTCACGCACATTCATTTTGTGTCGCGACGAACGTTCACACAGTTTTTTCGAAAGAGAGCAACCAACACAGTGAAGACAAGAAACGCAGCTTTGAGTCTGTTGGGCCTCGCCGCAGCGGTTTCCGGGTACGCAGCCGAAGGCCTGATCCCCGCGGGCATGGAACATCTGGATCACGTGTTTGTAATCATGATGGAGAATCATGGATACAGCCAGGTAGTAGGCAATCCGAGCCTGCCGTACGTCAACGAACTAGTCGCTAACGCGAATACCGCGACTAACTACTTCGCAATCGCCCATCCGAGCCTTACGAACTACCTCGAGATTGTTGGCGGTTCGAACTTCGGTGTACACAGCGACAACTATCCGGACTGGCACAACCAATACTGCACTACCAACCTGGCTTCGGGGACCGTTTCGACCGACAGTCCCGCATCCCCCGTTATTTGCCCGATATACGGCACGGGAACGGATGCCGCGACGCCTGCGGTTGACACGACCAATGAGACGACCGGGCCTCCGGGCGTGAATAATATTGACGGAGTCCAATCCATCGCGGCTGTCACGAACACATCCGGCAAAACGATCGCCGATCAGCTGGTAGAAGCTGGACGCACGTGGAAAAGTTATCAGGAAAGCCTGGGACCCCAGGGCGCCGACACAATCAACTACAGTGACGGCTTCTATACCAACAACACAAATTTCAGTTTGATTTTGCCGGTCCAGACCCCGCCATTGACTTCGTCCGGCATCGTGTTCCTCTATGCGGCCAAGCACAACCCGTTCGTTTACTTCCGCAGCGTCCAGGAAGGATACGAGCCCGGCAGCGACCTGACGAACGTGGTCGATTTCACCGGCCCGAACGGTCTTTACGCCGATCTACGCGCCGGCACCGTTCCCACGTTTTCGTTTATCGCGCCCAATCAGTGCAACGATCAGCACGGGCGCGGCAATGCGGGTCCCTTCTGCAATTTTGATCCGAACGACAACGGCACTCTGGCCGGCCTCAACCCGGCTCTGATGCAGCGCGGTGACATCGCCTTGAAGCAAATCGTCACTGCGATCAAGGCATCTCCGGTCTGGAAGCAGGGCAATAATGCAATTGCCATAGTGTGGGATGAAGACGACTACAGCGTCTCGCCGACCGTGAACAAGGTTCTGCTGATCGTAGACACGAACTACGGGAGTCACGGAATGCAGAGCGCCGCCCCGTACAATCACTTTTCGCTGCTGAAGTCGATCGAAGGCGGTCTGGGGCTGCCCTGCCTGAACCATGCCTGCGACAGTAACGTGAACGTGATGTCCGATCTTTTCGGCACCTCCTTTAACAACACCAGCAACAACCAGTCTGGCACTCCATCGTTCCGGCGCGGCAGATCAGAGTAACCGTACAGTGGGGCATGCTTTAACTTGCCAGGCAACGAATTGCCGGCAAGCTAAAGACATGCCCCAGCGGGGTCTATGCTATTTTCTGCTGCCTCCTTAGTTCTCGCGCGGCCGCCCCATTGGGATATAATTCCCGGCATGCGACGCAGAGATTTTCTGCCGGCTCTGGGCGTGGCCGGCGCAGCCCTCGCGCAGACGCCTTCACCCGCTCCGCGCAAGGGCCGCCTCAAACAAGGCGTGATGCGCGCCAACTTCGACCCAAAAATGCCGCTCGAAGATCTCTGCCGGGAAGCCGCCCAGCGCGGGGTCTACGGGTTCGACCTGGCGCAGCCGCAGGACTGGCCAACACTTCGTAAATACGGCCTCACGCCGACCATGGGCCCGACCGGCGGCGTCTCTTTCGAGAACGGGCTGATCCACAAGGAACTTCACGAGGGCCTCGAAAAATCGGTGCGCGCGACTCTCGACCAATGCGCTGCCGGCGGCTGCCCGAACATGATCACGGTAGGCGGCCAGCGCCACGGCATGTCCTACGAAGAAGGCGCGGACAACTGCGTGGCCTTCTTCAATCGCGTCAAGGGGTACGCCGAGGAAAAGGGCGTGACCATTTGCATGGAGGTCATGAATAGCAAGTTCGACGACCCGCTGATCGGCCGCAAAGACCAGATCTGCGACCACGTCGCCTGGGGCGCCGGCGTTTGCCAGCGCGTCAACTCGCCGCGCGTGAAGATTGCTGTTCGACATCTACCACGTACAGATCATGGACGGCGATATCTGCCACAACATCCGCCAGTATTTTCCGTACATCGCGCATTTCCACACGGGCGGCGTGCCGGGCCGGCATGAGCTGGATGAGACCCAGGAAATCAATTACCATTTCGTGGCCCAGACCATCGCGGACCTGGGATTCACCGGCTGTATCAGCCACGAGTACAGGCCGACCCGCGACCCGCTGAAGAGCCTGGATCAGGCGCTAGCGATCATGGACGTGTAGACGGGTCGAAATCCAAAAACGATTCCCCGTCGTATCAACCAGTGGTGCTGCAAAGGCTGCTGGCTGGAATCCTGTTAACAAGCGTTATCGCGTTCGCGGAGAGCGGCGTCTCCGGCCGCGTATTCGACCCCCAAGGCAAGGTCGTACCGGCTGCGGCGGTACGGTTGGAATCGGCGTCGGGATATTCGCTGACCGCCACCTCCGACGACACTGGCCGCTACCAATTCACAGGCGTTCCCGACGCCGTTTATCAAATGACGTGCGAAGCTCCGAGCCTTTCCAGCGTCCGGCTCAAGCTGGTCTTAGATGGAAGCGCCATCGAACAGGACATCACGCTGTCGCAACTTGCAGCGCAGCATCAGAGCATCGTGATTTCCGGCGGCGCGGTGGAGCCCGGTATCGATCTGCGCAATGCCGAAGTCTTCAACCGCACGCTGTTCACGCGTGACGACCAGGTATTGCAACAACTAAACGCAGGCATCAACGCGGGACAGCACGAGGGCGGCGGCAAGTCGCTGGAGATCCGGCGATTCGGTTTCAACCTGGACCACGGCGGCGTCAACGGCGGTCTGAAAGTCCTGCTCGACGACGTGCAGCAGAATCAGGCAACCCAAGGCCACGGGCAGGGTTACCTGGGCTCGCTGAAAGCCATCAGCCCCGAACTGATCGAGGACGTCACCATCATCAATGGTCCGTTCAGCGCGGAATACGGGGATTTCAGCGGCCTCGGTGTGGTCCACATCCATCAGCGCGAATCTCTGCCGGACGAGTTTACCGTTCGGCTGCAGGGAGGAAACTTCGATACCGGCCGCGGATTCCTCGGCTACAGCCCGGAGCTGCCACACGCTGATGCCTACCTCGCCTACGAAGGCTCGTACACGGACGGGCCGTTTCAGAGCCCGGGCAGGTATCGCCGCGATAACCTGAATGGCAACTACACGCTGAATTTGAAGGACAACGAGAAGCTCGGGTTTCGTGTTCTATTCGGCCGCAACAACTTCTACTCCTCAGGGCAGATTCCACTGGACCTGGTCGACAACGGGCAGCTCGATCGGTTCGGTTACATCGACCCGACCGATGGTGGCCGCGTTGGCCTGGGCACGGCGTCCGCCTACTTCAGCAAGATCCTGACGAATGGCGACACCTTCAAGACGGACGGCTTCGTTTCGCGCTCGCTGTTCGATCTCTACTCCAACTTCACGTTTTTTCTGAATGACCCGGTGAACGGGGACGCATTCCAGCAGCACGATTCACGCCTCCAGGAGGGCTGGAACACGCAGTACTCCCACATCCATAAACTGGGAACGGTTGCGGCAGTCCTGACCGCGGGAACCAATTTCCATGACAATGAGATCAACGTCGGTCTTTACCCGCGGGAAGGACGCACACCCACGGGCGTTACGACGCGTGCCGACGCTCACGTAACCAACGGCGCGGGGTACGCGGAGGAAAGCCTCAGCTTGCTCGGCGGGCGCCTGCTGCTGGGCGGCGGGCTGCGCTATGACGAGTTCCGCTTCGACGTTACAGACCTTGTGCACCCGCTGCAGAGCGGCGTGCAGGCGGCGGGCCGCTGGCAGGGAAAAGGCAACGCGGCCTTCACACCGTCACATCGCCTGCCGCTCACGTTGCACTTGAACTACGGCCGCGGCATCAACAGCGCGGATGCGCGCGGCGTCGTCCAGATGCCCAATCAGCCGCGCCTGGCCACCACCGATTTCTACCAGGCCGGCACCTCCTCGAACTTCGGCCGCCTCTCGATCGCCACGGACGTCTTCCTGATCGATCACTCCAACGAGCAGGTATACATTCCGGATGACGGCAGTTTCGAGTTCAAGGGTCCGAGCCGCGCCTACGGATACGAGGCCAAGGCGTCCCTCAGCCTTACGCGGCATCTCTCTTTGAACGGCGGCATGACCAAGATAGCGAACGCGTTTTTCAAAGGCGGGAACCAGAGAATCTACGTCGATAGCGCGCCGCATTTTGTGGCCAACGCCGCGCTGACGATGGCCGGATGGCATGGTTGGAACGGTTCCCTGCGCATGCGCGCGGTCAACCACTACCGGCTGGATGGCATCGATCCATCGATCGTCGCCTCGGGCAATACCGTATTCGATTTAGGGCTTGCCCGGCAGATCCGGCGGGGTGTGGAATTGAATTTGAGCGTTGACAATCTGACGAATCGCGATTATTACGAAACGCAAAACTACTTCGAATCCAGAGTGACGCCGCTTGCGCCGGTGGTGGCGCGCATTCACGGGACTCCCGGATACCCACTGACCGCCGTGGCCGGCGTGACTTTCCGGCTTCGGGGGAAGTAGGCGGGTCGCGGTTCACTGAAGGTCTGGAGCCGCTTCGCTATGCCCCAGGGCTGTTCGCAACTGCGCGCGCGCCCGGCTTAAGCGGGACATGACGGTTCCAGGCGGAATAGCCAGCAGGTTGGCCAGTTCTCTCACCGAAAATCCTTCAACCACCCCAAGGTGCAAAATGTCGCGGTGCTCCTCCGACAGGCTCGCGAACGCCACCCGAACTTCTGTGCCATGGGAGATGTTTTCCGGGATGCCCAGATCGATCTGTTGCTCGTCAATGCTGAAAGACTCCATCGGCGAGAACCCTCTGCGAAATTCTTTGTTCCGCAGGTTCACAAGAATCTTGAAAAGCCACGCCCGGCAGTTTGTCCCAATCTGAAACTGATGAAAATTAGTCCATGCGGAGAGCAGCGTCTCCTGCGCTAAATCCTCAGCCCGGGAGCGATCGGCGCAAAACTTCATCGCAAACCGCAACAATTGCCCGGTGTGAATCAGGGCAATTCGCTCAAACTCAATTCTCCGTTCCGCATTCATAGTGAATAGGATGCAACGGTACTCACGCCCACATGTGCCGGTTTCGTAAATGTTCGAACCCACCTGTAGACAACTTGTACGGTTTTTGTAAAACGAATTGTTCATTGGATGATTTACGCTATGCGTCGCCTTCTACAGGCTGAGCTGGCGTCGTTGAGGCGACCAACTTCAACTCAAAAAACGGAGGATAAGTTCAGATGAAAGTTTACTCGATGTTGTTGCTCGCGCTTTCGGCGTCCGCGTTGTTCGCACAGGACGCGTCAGTGGTGCGCTGGCAGACGATCGAAGGCGTTATTACGGCCCCCGGCGTTGACAATCCGGTGGCAGGAATCTCAAGCGGCGCAGGGCCATGGGTTGCCAGAGGAGGCGCTGCCCACGTAAATCTCAGGACCGGCAGTGTCTCCTTCGCTGTGCAGGGACTTGTACTGGCGGGCGGAAATTCGGTCGGCACACCCGGCGCGGTCGCCAAGGTCATCGGTACGTTAGTTTGCAATGCCGGCAGCACGGGCTCACCGGCTCAGCAGATTCTTGACACAGCCGCAGTCACCCTCAGTCCGGAAGGCAATGCTCAGTTTTCGGGCGCGTTCGCCAGCCTTCCTACCTGCACCAAACCCCTCTTTCTGATTCGGGCGGGGGTTCGCTGGATCGCCTTCGGCGCGGTTCCCACCTTCAGCAGCGGCTCCGGGTACGACGACAACTAAGCTCTATCGGCCGACACCTAAAGTGGCGAGGTCACCCGGATCTCGCCACGCAATCCTCTTCAGGCTTCTCCTTCCGGAAGATCCAGGCCGTAACGCTTGCTGAGGACCGTCAGATACCAAAGGCAGAAGCCCAGCACAATTAAGAGGTTGGTAGCCCACTTATAAATCGATTCCTTGCGGGCAACCTCTCGATCGGCCTTGTCCGATAGACTGGTGCCGAGGTCGAGAACATCCCAATCAAGGGCCGAGGCGTCGTTCGCAATTCGTTTTGCGGTTATTAAGTCCGGTCCCGTCAGGGAATGTCTTTGCAGTGAATCGCTGACCCTCTTGAAGGTATCCCCCCGCTGCTCATTTCGCTCCTGAATGTGTTGCAGAGTGGCTTTCTCCTCCTCAGACAGATCCAGGACTCTCGCGAGGCGCCCGAGAGCGTCCACCATGTGCAAGGAGGCAATACTCGTACTGAAGTCCACTTTCAGTTGTTTTTTGACCTCGCCTTCGAGTTCGTCGGGTGTCAGAGGCTTCGGGGCTGCACTGTCGGGTTCGATGTTCTCAATGATCTGGTCCGCGGCACGCAGAGCGTCCATCCTCACAGCAAACAGATTTCGTGCGTTTGCCACAGCATCTGCTTCCTCTTTGGCTTTATCCTGGAAAAAATTCCTGACAAACAGCGACGCGAACAACAGAACAGATACGAGCCAAATTAGCCGATGGCGCTGCTTCTCCAGGAGGTTTCGCTTCTTACGACTTTCAGACATATCATTCTCCCTGCGATCGGTTACGAATCGCATTCTACATTGGGACCGCGCCAGTTCGCGCCTCGCGCTATAATCCGCTTTCCCATGCCATCCGCCCTGCGGATCGAGGGCCGCAGCGCCCCGGAGATCCGCGCGGCAATTGAGAGTTTCCTCAAAAACTGCCGTCAGCCTGCTCTGCTCGAACCCGGGGAAGAAGTGATGCCACTCACCGGCGACAATTTCTCGCTGGAGTTTCGCGGTTCCCGCCTCACCATTGAAGCCTGGGATCGCACGCGCAACCTCGCGCGGCGCATTACGGCCATCAAAGACACCTCCGCCGCACGGTTGGAGCTTGTGGTGGAGCACTTCGGGCGGCGCGAGGGGCAGATGTTTCTGCTCGATCTCTCGCGGCGGGTCGGCGCCGAAGTGGGACGCCGCAGCGGCCGGCTGGTGTTTCGCGAACGCTTCCGCTTGTTTCTGCGGCGGCAGTTTCCCGAATGGAAGCTGGCGGAGTTGAGCGCCGAGGCGCATCTCGAATTCAGCCTCTCGCCCGCTTACCCGCGCGCGTTTTTGCGCCACGGCCAGCACGGATGGGCGGCCATCGCCTGTCCTTCCGATGCCGACTCCGGCGCGGTCCTCACGTTCGGCCTGATCTGGCTCAGCTATCTGCGCGCGCGCGAGCGGCGGGTCGCCATCGAAGGGCTCGTCATCTACGTGCCTCAAGGCCACGAGCAGACGACGGCGCTGCGCCTGCTGTGCCTCGATCCTACGACAGCGACATTCGCGCTTTTCACCTACTCGCCGGAAGATTTCCTGGTGGCCATCGACCCGCGCGACCACGGCAATCTGGACACGCGCCTCGAACCTTGCCGCCGTCCGCAGCCCAACCAGCCCGAGCAGTGGACTCGTGTCACTTCCCTGCCCGGCGTGGAGCGTGTGCCCAAACATGATGGCCGCGCCAGCCTGCGCGTACGGGGCTTGGAATTCGCACAGCTTTCGAGCGATGGCGATCTGGTGTTTGGCATGGACGAGCGCCAGCCCGCGCGCGCCCACCACGCCGGCGAAATCGAGCGCCTGGTGGAGGAGCTCGACCGCGCCCGCTCTCCCCGGGCCGGCGACCGGGACCACCCGCTCTACCGCCGCTATCCCGAAGCATGGCTGGAGTCGCAGGTCCGCGCTCACATCGAGACGGTGGAAGCGACGCTGCGGCCCGATCCGGTCTACGATCAGGTTCCGGCATTTGCCGGTGGCGAGCGCGGCATTCTGGACCTGCTGGCCGTGGACCGCGCCGGACGGCTGGCCGTGCTCGAGCTAAAGGCTACTGCGGATCTGCACCTGCCGCTGCAGGCGTTGGATTACTGGGTGCGCGTGAAGTGGCATCTGGTTCGCGGAGAATTTACCGGCCAGGGTTACTTTCCCGGACTGGCTCTCCAGACGGTGCCGCCGCGCTTGTTGCTGGTGTCGCCTTCGCTCGAATTTCATCCCACCACCGAGGGCGTCTTGAGCTATTTCTCACCTTCGATTGAAGTGGAGCGCGTCGGCTTAGGCATGGAATGGCGGAAAGATTTGCAAGTGATGTTTCGGCTGGCAGGTGCCGAACGGCCGCAATCGGCTTAGTTCGTCCAGCGTCGCCGGGCCGCGTCCACAGTCCGAACCACTTCATCCACATCGAAGGGTTTGGCGAGAACGTCATACGCCCCCAGGTTCAGGGCCTCCGACCACAGGTACTCATCTGCCAGGCGGGACGCCACAATGAGGAGTGGCGGTTGGGGCAGACACGCGATGGTTTCGAGAACATTTTTCCACGTGTGCTGCCCCAGATCGCGCTCGCAAATGACGATCGGAACGTTTTGATCCTTCAACACATCAAGAGCCGCTTGGAGGGAGTCGGCGTGCAACACTTCAGTAGAATCGTCAAAGATTCCTTCCAGGAAGCAATGATCTTCATGGGCCGCGCTGATCGCCAGCACGGCGGCAGAGGAACCTGTAAACGACTTCTTCATTTAGACTAACCGTATCCGAAATTGCCGGTTTCGGCAAGAAGTCTTTTGTGGGTCCCGGCACGTTACCCCCATCCGTGGGGGTATTGCGGCCGTAATCAGGGATGAACCGCAGGGTAGAATGGCCACAGGGGGCTATCACCCCAGATTCCTATGATCGACGTCGTTAAGCAGGTACGTGCGGCCTTCTCGCTGTTAAATCCCGACCAGGTGCGCAAGATGGCAGCCCGCCCGGTTTCTATCGGCCTGGTGGCCACCACCGACCGTGGCTATCAGGAGCTGGAAGATTTCCTGATTCCGGTTTCGCTGCCCAATGAAGTGCGCGATCGGTTACGAGAGACGATCCACCGCGCAGGCGATCCTCGGGTTCCGCCACAAGTTGACATGGTGATTTACGAAGCGGGTTTGCGCTGCCCGGAAGGCGCATTCCGCTACCACCCGGAGGACCCGGAGTTGACCGTGCGCGAAATTCTCAAGGCGAACGACGACCTGTCGCTGGCCCTGGCGCGCCGCTATCCGGCATTTCGCAAAGCGGTGGTGGAGCGGACCATCATGGCGGTGGCCCAGGAGAATACGCTGTTCGCCGTGGCTACGGCACTGCCCAACGTGGTTCCGAATCTGTTCGAGGTGCCGTGGGCTTTTGGCGAATTTGCTTCCGACACCGTGTTCCTCACCGTCAACCAGGTGCGTATGGCTTTTCTGATCGCCGCGGCCTGCGGGGCTGAGGTTGGGTTGTCGCAGCAGAAGGGCGCGGTTCTCTCCATCGTGGGCGCGGCGTTCGGCTGGCGCACGATCGCACGCGAGTTAGCCGGCAAGATTCCGCTGGGCGGCGGCTTGATCCCCAAAGGCGCCATTGCATTTGCCGGCACGTTCGCCGTCGGAAAAGGCCTGGAGCGCTTCCACCACGGTAATGTTTCGTACACCCGGCAGCAAAGCGACGAAGTTTACCGGCAGGCTCTCGAACGCGGCAAAGAGGCCGCCGAATCCATTACCGGAACCAGCGGACGCTGAACATTTCGGGCAGCGGCGCGTCATACAATTAAAGAAAACCCCCTAGGAGAGATATGCGCCTACTTTGCATTGGACTCGCTTTAGCGTGCGCAGCCACCGGCTTCGCAGACACTTTAACTCTCAGAAGTGGCCGCGTGATCCAGGGAACCTACCTGGGCGGATCGGCGCGGCAAGTTCGCGTAGACGTCGGCGACCGCATCGAAACACTCGACGTTAGCGATGTATTGCGAATCGAATTCAACACAGCGGCGGCGTCGGCACCCGCTCCGCCTCCTCCGCCTCCTCCGGCCCCTCCCTCCGAACCGGTGCTGGTGCGGCGCTCGGAGAGCAACGTGTTCCGTCCGGACCCGGAACCGGTCGCTGCCCCTCCAGCTGCCCGCTGGTCCGGCGAACTTCCGGCCGGTACCAACCTGGTGGTGCGGCTGATTGACGGCGTGGATTCGGACGTGAACCGGGTGGGCCAGACCTTTGCGGCAAGCATCGATGAACCGGTCATGATCAACGGCGAGACGGTGATTCCGCGCGGGTCCGACGTGGTGGTGAAGTTGGTGGACTCCAAGGACTCCGGCAAGTTTACCGGCCGCTCGGAGCTCACGTTGGACCTGGTGTCGGTCAAAATCGACGGTCGTCCCGTTGATATCAATACCCAGACCGTTTCGCGTGAGAGCTCATCGCGCGGCGAACGCACCGCCAAGGTCGCGGGCGGGACCGCGGCCGTGGGAGCCATTATCGGCGCCATCGCGGGCGGCGGCAAAGGAGCAGCCATCGGTGCGGCAGCCGGCGGCGCGGCCGGTGCCGGAGCCGAAGTCGTGACCAAGGGTCAGCGCGTGAAGATTCCTTCCGAGACCCGCCTGACGTTCGTTCTGGACACACCGGTCCGTCTCTGACGTTCCCGGATTAACAGTCGCCTGACCGCTCCCTTTGGTCACGGCTTAGAAACGATCGACGTTATCGAATGGGTTTGGAACGCGCCAGCACGCTATCGATGCGTTCGCGCACGCGCCAGCACCTATCGAATGCGTTCGCGAAACGCGCCAGCGCGTTCGAATGCGCTCACGCAAATCGCGGGCGCTTACCGAGCCGTGACCGAAGGGAGCGGTGGACTTCCGACACACCGGCTGCGATCGAGCAGAGACGGTGGTTTTCAGCCACCCGAATCCCTTCCTCATCGGCGTAATTCCCGACTCATCAATAAGTTGGCGTTTGGCTAGGCGCGTGCCCTATTAGGAGGTGGATCGGAGGCGGAAAATGAGAACCACAAGAATTCCGCAAATGTTTCGGCAAGCACTCAGCGTCGTATGTGTCCTGCTCATGGTCGGGACCGGCGCACTTTTGATGGGGCAAGAGCCGGTAGCATCGGCACCTGCTCCACCGCCCGCACAATTATTGTCACCGGACCAACTCAGCAACCTGGTGGCGCCCATCGCGCTCTACCCGGACAACTTATTGGGCCAGGTCCTGGTGGCCTCCACCTATCCCCTGGAGATCGTGGAAGCGTCGCAATGGCTGCAACAGAACCGCAATCTGCAGGGAGCGCAACTGACGGATGCGGCCCGCCAGCAGAATTGGGATCCCAGCATCCAGGCCATGGTGGCCTTCCCGGATGTCCTCAATCGGCTGAACTCGGACATTCGCTGGACTACCGATTTAGGAAACGCTTTTCTGACGCAGCAGGCTGACGTCATGAACGCCGTGCAGCGGCTCCGCGCGGAAGCCCGATCGGCCGGCAAACTGAATTCGACCCAACAGCAGACGGTCACCACCGAGACGCAAGGTGGACAACCGGAGATTGAGATTGCACCGGCGAACCCGCAGGTGGTCTATGTGCCTACCTACGATCCCGCGTATATCTGGGGACCTCCGGCATGGGGTTACTATCCACCCCTCTATTACCCGCCGTATGGCTTTGGATTCGGATTCGGGTCGGGTATCTACATCGGCAGCTTCTTCGGCGGCCTGGGATGGGGCGGCTGGGGTTGGGGACCGAATTGGTACGGCGGCGGAATTTTTCTGAACGCCGGATTCTTTAACCACTACGGTTATGGCGGCTACCACGGCGGTTTTCGCGGCGGCTACTGGCAGCACAATCCCGAGCATCGGCAGGGCATTGCTTATCCCAATCGCGCGGTGTCCGCCCGTTTCGCGGGCTCTGCCGGAGCGAATTTCGGAAACCGTGGAAATCTGAGCCCACGGGCATCGCAGTCGTTCTCTTCGCAGCCACGCGGCGGCACCTTTAACGGGGCGAGCCGGCCGCAGCAGGCTGGTGGCGCGCAGTCCGGCGGGTGGCATAGGTTCGGAGAGCCTGGATCGAGCGGCGCGGTAGCAGCGCCCCGTGGCGAATCCTCGGCCGGGACCGCGAATCGCTTCGCCGGCGGAGGCGGGTTTAGCCGCTTTGGAAGCACCAGCGCACAACCTAGCGTTCGCTCTACCCCGGCGTACGGCGGCGGTAACGCATACCGCCCCAACACCTCAGCGGGCAGCAGCTTTAGCGGAGGCCGCGCCGCTCCCAGTTATCGTGCCAGCCCGTTCGTCGGCGGAGGCGGACGTCGTTCGGAGGCGGATTCCGCTCCGCTCCTTCCGGAGGCGGGGGCTTCCGGTCCGCTCCGTCGGGTGGCGGCTTCCACGGTGGTGGAGGCGGCGGTGGCTTCCACGGTGGTGGAGGCGGCGGGTCTCACGGCGGAGGCGGACGCCGCTAAGCCGGCTACCGCTCCCCGTCCCGGACGTCGCGAAGAGGGGGCTTCCAGCAGCAGCCGAAGCTCCCTCTCAAATGAATCCTTCTCAACCACGCCGACGTGCCAGCCGGCAATCTTCCCCTCCCTGTCAATCAGTAGCGTCACCGGCATCGAAGTTACTTCGTATTTCCTGGCCAGATCCTCATTCCCAATCACCACCGGGTAGCGCATTCCATGTTGTTTGAGGAATGGCTTAACCAATTTCCAGCCCTCGTCATCCATGGACACGCCGATCACGGCGAGCCCGCTCTTCTTGTACTTCTTCGCGAACGCAATGTACCAGGGAATTTCCGTTTTGCATCCGGTACACCAGGTGGCCCAGAAATCCAGCAGCACCACCCTGCCCCGGTAGCCCGACAACGTTACGGCGTGGCCCTTGGAATCGGCGGACGTGAAGTCGGGTGCGGCCTTTCGATCTTCAGCCGCCACCACAACCACCAGCGTGCTGGTCAAGACAGCAAGTCGGAACAGTGATCTCACGATACCCTCCTCTGGAGTTTATTACTATCACATTGTGATAATAATAGCTCAGACGTGTCAAGAGAGAAGGGTCAGATCTTTTCGAGTACCTGGACCGTCCGGGCGTCGCGCACATTTCCAGTATTCAGCGTGCTGGCCGGCTCGAAGAGCATCACGTGAACCTCGGACGCAGCCGAAGGCCGGTGCTCCATACCGCGGGGCACGATTACAAATTCGCCTTCCCGCAGATCGAGGCTTTGCTCGGCGCCTGACTGGTCACGGTAGTTCATGCGGAACGAGCCGTGGACCACCAGGAACATTTCGTCTTCGGCATCGTGGTGGTGCCACACGAAATCCCCCTGGAACTTGACGAGCTTGACCTGCTGGCCGTTCAGTTCGCCGGCAATTCTGGGATTCCAGTGGTCGTCAAAAGCGGCGAACTTTTCCGCGATCGAGACTTTGTGCATGGAGCCACCTTATCACGGGGTTGCGGGCTCCTAAAGAAACTGATTCCTCGTGCCGATAGGACACAGTAGTGGAGAACCTCAATGACGTGGTTTAAGGACCTGAAGACAATGCCTAAGCTGATGCTCGGCTTCGGATTCCTGGCGCTGCTGATGGGGGTGGTGGGTTATCAGGGTGTGAGCGGGATGAGCGCGATCAATGACAGGTTAGCTATCCTTTACCAGCGCGATATGCGGGGATTAAGTGCCATCCAAGATGTGGCCACATCCATTGCCATGATCGGTCGGCAAACGCGCGGAGTACTGATCTACAGCGACATGGCGTTGATGCAAAAGGAAAAAGACAAGGTAGATTCCTTGTTCCTGGGCTTGGACGCAGCCATGGCCACGGCAGAGCAATCCTTCGTCTCGGAGAAAGGGAAAGCGCTGGTGGCAGATCTGAAGCAGGCGGTTCCGGAATACCGGTCCATCTGTACGGAAACGGTCCGCGTGGCCATGACCAATGACAAGAAAACTGCGCTGGAGGTGCTGTCCAAGGCAATCTCAGTGGGCGACCGAATCAACCACGTGATTAAGGAGGCGACAGAACTCAAGCAGAACAACGGCCGCGTTGCCTTCGAGGAGAGCTCGAAAACCTATCAGCAGGCGCGGACCTCGATGGTGGCGATCATTCTCGGCTCCATTGGACTCGCGTTGGCGCTCGGCTTCTTCATCGGCAGGCTGATCGCCGCTCCGTTGCGCCGCACCGTGGAAGTGCTGGAAGCGGTGGCCGCGGGCGACCTGACGCAGTCACTGGAGCTTCACACAACAGACGAGGTGGGCCAAATGGCCAAAGCGTTGAACGCGGCCGTGGGGGGCATGCGCGAGGCATTGACCGAAGTGCGGGCATCCGCCGACCACCTTACCGGCGCGGCACAACAACTGGCGGCGGGCTCCGAGGAACTGTCGAGCGGTGCGCAGGAGCAGGCGTCCGGTCTGGAAGAGACCAGCGCGAGCCTCGAGGAGATTACATCCTCGGTGAAGCAGAACGCCGACAGCGCCAGGCAGGCTAATCAGCTCGCTTCGGCAGCGCGCGATACGGCGGAAAAGGGCGGGCAGGTAGTCTCGTCGGCCGTGTCTGCAATGGGGGATATCAACACTTCTTCGAAGAAGATCGCCGACATCATTACGGCGATCGATGAAATCGCGTTCCAAACCAACTTGCTGGCGCTCAATGCAGCGGTGGAAGCGGCGCGCGCCGGTGAGCAGGGCCGCGGATTCGCGGTAGTCGCTGCCGAAGTGCGGAGCCTGGCGCAGCGCAGCGCGACGGCAGCCAAAGAGATCAAGGCACTGATTCAGGATTCCGTGCGCAAGGTGGAAGCGGGCTCCCATATGGTCAACCAGTCGGGAGACGTGCTGCTCGAAATCGTGGCTTCGGTCAAACGCGTCACCGATATCGTGGGCGAGATCGCCGCGGCATCGCGCGAGCAATCCACGGGCGTGGAGCAGGTGGCCAAGGCCATGTCGCAGATGGACCAGGTGACCCAGCAGAACGCGGCGCAGACCGAACAGCTTTCCTCAACCGCGCAGGGGCTGTCTTCAAGCGCCGACCAGTTGCAAGGATTGGTGGGAAGATTCCGTCTGGAGCAAGAGCGCAGCGGGCGCCGCGCGGCGCGTCGAACCCCGGCCGGCACCTCGTCCCAAGTCAGCGGTAACATCAAGGGCGCACTCTAAAGATCTGCGGAGCCTGGCGCATCATGTGGCTCCCGCCGCAGGCGAGCCGGCAGGCGTTCCGGCCGGACCGGACGACGGCTTCACGGAGTTTTGAGAAGGTAGCACAGGCCTCCCGGCCTGTGTCAGGTTTGGCGCCTACCCCACGCGCAGCACTAGTTTCCCGCGCGTATGCAGGGTCTGGTTTTTCTCGTGCGCTCGTGCGGCTTCTTCCAGTGGTAGAACTTCTTCCACGATGGGCCGCAGCTTGCCCGAATCTACCAGCCCGGCCAGCTCCTCCAACTGCGCGCGGTTGGGCTGCACGAACACGCCAGCCTGGCGTACTCCGTGCGCGGCAGCGTCCTCGGCCGATGGCGGCCCGACAATCGAAACCAGAATGCCGCCTTTCTTGAGGATTTGCCAGGAACGCTGGCGGGTCTCTCCGCCCATGGTGTCAAGCACCACGTCCACGTCGCCAACGGCGGTTTCGAACGGCGTTTGGGTGTAGTCGATGGTCTCATCGGCGCCAAGTTCGCGGAGGAAGGTATGGTTGGACCCGGATGCCGTTCCGATCACATACGCCCCCTTCCACTTGGCGAGTTGCACGGCGAAGGTGCCCACCCCGCCCGCCGCGGCGTGAATCAGAATTCTTTGACCGGCAGTCAACCCGCCCGCGTCGAACATCGCCTGCCACGCCGTCAGCCCTGCCAAGGGAATGGCGGCAGAGTTAACGTGGTCCAGGGACTTGGGCTTGCGGCCCAGTTCCGACGCTCGCACCGCGATGTATTCGGCATAAGCGCCGTTACGCGAAAGATCCGGACGCGAGTAGACTTCGTCACCGGCTTTCCAATCGGCCACTCCCGTGCCGGTGGCCTCCACTACACCCGAGAGATCCCACCCCACAATGAACGGCAGGGAATAATGCAGAAAGTTCTTCATGTAACCGGCGCGAATCTTCCAGTCCACGGGGTTCACGGCAGCCGCATGGACCCTCACCAATACCTCCCCAGCCGCCGGCTCAGGCCGCGGCGCGTCTTCGTATCGGAGCACCTCCGGACCGCCATACTCGTGCATTCTCACTGCTTTCATGGTCGTCATCGATCGGTTCATTTTCTCCGTTTGATAGCTGGTCGCCCAGTGTTGTAAACTAAGAGTTTACTCCAGAGGTTCCGTCACACCCCGTGTGTTCCGGCTCCCCAAATTGAGGTTTGCATGCACGCGATTATTGAAACCGGTGGAAAACAATACCGGGTAGCTCCGGGCGACGTCATCCGGGTGGAAAAGATCCCCGGAGAGGTCGGTTCGGAAATCGAACTGGCCGCGAAGGCGGCGTTTGGCGAGAGTGGCGAGCTGGTAAACAGCGCTACCGTCAAGGCCACCATCGTCGGCAATGGCCGCGGTGACAAGATCATCGTGTTCAAGTTCAAGCGCAAGAAACAGTATAAGAAGACCATCGGGCACCGCCAGTCTTTCACCGAAGTGAAGGTCGGGGCGATCCTGGCATATAGGTAACGTATGGCTCACAAAAAAGGACTAGGCAGCTCTAAGAACGGGCGCGATTCGAATGCGCAGCGGCTCGGCGTGAAGGTGTTCGGCGGGCAGTTGGTGCCGGGCGGGTCGATCATCGTGCGGCAGCGCGGCACGAAAATTAAACCCGGCCTCAACGTCGGCTGGGGTAAAGACGACACCCTGTTCGCCAAGGTCACGGGCGTAGTGGAATTCCGCGACCGCGGACGCATGGGCAAGTTCGTCAGCGTGAAAGACGTCGCGTAGTCGCTCTCTAGCCGCCGTGTTCCGTGGGAGCCGGCGGCTTTTCCATGTTTATCGACGAAGCTAGAATCCTGGTGAAGGCCGGCAACGGCGGTAACGGCTGTATGGCCTTCCGCCGGGAGAAGTTCGTGCCCAAGGGTGGTCCCAGCGGCGGCGATGGGGGGCGCGGCGGCGACGTGACCCTGGTGGCCTCCGAGCACCAGAACACGCTTCTCAAATTCCGCTTCAATCCCGAGCACAAGGCGGAGCGCGGCCGTCACGGCGAAGGAAGCAACCGTACGGGCGCGGATGGCGCTTCGCTGGAAGTCGAGGTGCCAGTGGGCACGATCGTGTACGACGAGGCCACCGGCGAGCGGTTGTTCGACTTCACCCATGACGGCGAGCGTTTCATCGTTGCGCGCGGCGGACGCGGCGGGCGCGGCAACCAACACTTCGCAACCTCCACCCACCAGGCGCCTACCGAACACGAGCCCGGACGTGAGGGCCAGGAGAAACGGCTGCGGCTGGAACTGAAGCTGCTGGCCGACGTCGGCCTGGTAGGTTTCCCGAATGCCGGAAAGTCGACTCTGATTTCGCGCATTTCCGCGGCGCGGCCCAAAATCGCCGACTACCCGTTTACGACTTTGGAGCCGAACCTGGGTGTGGTGCAGCTCCCCGATTTTCGTACGTTCGTGGTGGCCGATATTCCCGGATTGATTGAAGGAGCGCACCTGGGCCACGGCCTGGGCGTTCAGTTCCTGCGGCACATCGAGCGGACGCGCCTGCTGGTTCACCTAGTGGACGTTTCGGAAACGACGGGACGCGATCCGGTGCAGGATTTCGAAATCGTCATGGGAGAACTGGCCAGCTTCAGTGACGAGCTGGTGCACAAGCCCATGATTGTGGTGGCCTCCAAGATGGATGTGGCGCAGGACCCCAGCCGGGTGGAAGCGGTCCGGCAATTGGCGGCCAGCCGGAATTTGGCTTTCTTCGAAATATCCAGCGCTACCGGCCTGGGCATCGACGAGCTGAAGTTCGCCATGGCGGAGCGTGTCCTGACGGCACCAGCGACGGCGTAGTGTGGGGCCAGCCCTTCCCGGGCTGCCGCCGCGCTTCCGCGCGGCGCGCCGGGCAGAAGCCGGCGGCGGGGCGAAAGCCCCGACCCCCGCGGCTCTCTTAACCCATGTAAGTCCGCTGCCGCGCCAGCCGCTGCTCGCGTTCACCGGCGAACCTTTGAATGGCCGCGAAGATCGAAGCCTGGATCCAGATGCGCCTCCGCAATCACTTCGGGCTCGAGGCCGCCGGTGCGCCATCGGTCGTCCCAGTCCGAGGTCAGCGAGTACTCATCGGTGAGCGGCCCGACGTTGCGTATGGGCCACACGCGCCGCGTCCCAGTGCTCACGATCATGAGGTCGTAGAGCGCTTCCTCGGGAAGCACGGCCGCACGATAGGCCTCGGGCTGCCGGTCGAACAGTTCTTCGCTGATGGCGGAAATTATCTTCACGTTGATGCCCGCCTGTTCCAGGTGCGGCAGTTGCTTCACCAGGTTCATGGTCGAGCTGGAGCCCTGCACCACCACGTAACCGTGGCGAGGCTTTCCCGGCGTGAAATCGCGAATCACGTATAGACCCTTGGCGGCCGCCTTGAGATCGGTATCGGCGAACTGGCTGCGGTCCACCACCGGGAAATCCGGGCGCGCCACTTCAATGGTGATGATGCCGACGTGGGAATCGCGGGCGGCAATTTCGGCGGCGGCGAAGTAGCCCGCGGCCACGTCGTTGTAGTCCCAGAAACTTAAGTGAATCGTCTGCCCGCGGGGGAACAGTTTCCACACCTGCGGGGCGAAGATGCCGAAGTGCGTGCGCGCGTCGGCGGCGGTCTCCGGCCCGGAGTGAGCCGCCAGGATATGCAACACGCCCATGCGGAACGGGCTGTCCTGGTTTTGCTGGCTCCACACGCGGGCAGGTGTGTACATCAGCGGCGTGAAGGAACCGTATGTGCCGCTCAACGCCCACACGCCGGCAAATTTTTCGGGATCGACCGAAGCGCTCTGCCCCACCAGTCCGATGGCCGTGGAAACGTTGCCGGCCTCCTGGATCGCGGCTTTCAGACGCGTGCCCAGCGGATTCGCCTCCGGATCGTAGTGGCCCCACAGGCTGCCGTGCTCCACGTTGATGGACTCGGACAGATCGGCCGCAATGGTGAAGAAGCGGTTGCCGGTGACGTAGTTCATCCACTTGATGAACTCGGAGATGGCGCGCCTCGCCCCGGCGGTTTCGCCCGGTTTGCGGAAGAGCGTAATGCTCACTTCCTTCTCCGCGCCCGACAGCTCATTCTTGACTTTGACCTTTTGCGGTTCGACCGGCAGATTGCGAACACGCAGGCGCTCGTCCAGGAACGGATCGTGTTTTACGTCGATGCGCAGGGGGAAGTCGTCCTTGACGGTGTCTCCGATTTCCACCAGGCGGTCCGCCAGCCAGTCGCCCAGACCGTTGCGGTCGAGCAGCGACATGACCACGTCGATATTCGTCTTGTACTGGACGAGCCGCTCTCGCGGATCGGTCACGGCGCCCTGCCGGATACCCGCGAATTCCACGCCGTAGCGTTTCTCGAAGGTCTCGGCGAGCGAAACGAAATATTCCGAATTCATCTTCAACGCATACGGATGGCTGGGGTATCCCACCACTTGTTTGCCGTATCCGGGAATCTCGCCATTCACCGCGCCCGGCCAGTAACCTTTGACCGTTTTGCCGATCACGATCATGGGACGGCGATCCTTGGGGTCCCAGTCGTCCATGGTCTTCAGGGCAGCCACGATCTGGCCGTAGTCGTTGCCGTCCTCCAGGGCGAAAACGTTCCAGCCGTAGGAAGTCCACTGATCGATGAGCCGGTAGCGGTCAAACTTCGTGGGCACCACGCCGCCTAACAGGGAATCGTCGATGCCGCTATTGTTCTCGGACATCATGACGCGCAGGCGTTTGCCCACTTGCAGGGCCAGGGCCTGGGTCTTGAGCTCCTGGGCGTGTCCTTCGGTGAGGGCAAACTCGCCCTCGAAGGCGATCACTTTCGGCGAACTCCCGGCGCCCGCGAAATCCCAGAAAGCCGCTTTGCCGGCGGCGGTGGCGATGCCAATCCCGGAAGGACCGCCATTGACGTCGTTAGTCAGGTCGACGCTTTCCGCATGACCCGAGAGCGCGCGGATGCCGCGGCCCTTGGCCTGCGCAAAAAGCGGGTGGTCGGCCAAGCCCTGGTCCTGCAAGAGCGTCTTCAGCGCACCGGCGCCGCGGCGGAAACCGAGGGCATCGACCGGCAGCATGGCTACCTTGGGATCCATGTAATACTTGCGGTCGCCCGTCGCCAGAAACTTGCGCTCCAGCGCCTGGCCGAGGATCATCCAGAGCGCGTAACAAGTGGGAATGCAGTGGCCGCCGGCGAGCATGAATTTGTCGTTGTAGGGATGCTTGGGGCGCCGGTAGTCATACCGCAAGGCGCCTAACTCCGGGCCGGCCAGATGCACGGCGACGTTGTAGGGCGTATAGGCTAGAGGCCCGCCGAAGTGCCCGGTCTGGGAGTAATTACCCAGCAGCACCAGGGTCATGCAGGTCATGTACCCGATGTCTTCAAGAGCCCGGTCGTACTGTGCCTGCGGCGGTTCGATGGGGGATACGAGCGTGTCGATGCTGGAAGCCATGAATCCGTCATCGTAGCATGCCCATTTAGTACCAAGGTGCCCCTCTTGGAATGGCGGTATGGGCCGATTAGTGAAGTGGAGAGCAGGAGCGCCAGACCGCCGGGTCTGGGGATCAAAGGGCAATGAAGATTCTGGCGGCGGAAGACAACCCGATCTTTCAGTCCATGTTGCGCAACATGCTGACGAAGTGGGGTTATGACGTGGTCATTGCGGGCGACGGCACGGAGGCCTGGCAGATCCTGCAGTCCGAAGACGCGCCCCGGCTGGCGATTCTGGATTGGATGATGCCGGGCCTGGACGGTGTGGAAGTTTGCCGCCGTTTACGCGCCACGGGCAAAGAGCCATACATCTATATATTGTTGCTGACCGCCCGCACCGAGTCCCTCGACCTGGTGGAAGGAATCGAGGCAGGGGCCGACGACTACCTGACGAAGCCCCTGAACACCATGGAGCTTCGGGCCCGGTTGCGCGCCGGCCGCCGCATTGTGGAACTACAAGAGCAGTTGCTGATGGCGCGCGAGGCGTTGCGCCTGCAAGCCACGCACGATGGTCTCACAGGGTTGCTGAATCGATCGGCGGTAATGGAAATCCTGCACAAGGAACTGGCCCGCTCCCATCGCGAAAGGCTCCCTCTCTCGGTGTTGCTGGTGGATCTGGACCACTTCAAGCTGATCAACGATGAGAACGGCCACCTGGTTGGCGATGCCGTGCTGCGGGAAGCTTCGGCGCGTATGAAATCGGCGATTCGACGGTATGATTCCATCGGGCGCTACGGAGGCGAAGAATTTCTGGTAGTGTTGCCGGGCTGCGACGCGGCCGGCGGCGCCGCCCAAGGCGAACGCCTGCGCCTGTCGCTGGCGCAGGAGCCCTTCTCCATCGGCGGCCAGGCGCTGGTGGTAACGTGCAGCATCGGCTGCACCCTCGGCTCAGGAACCGCCCCGGTCGATGCGGACACTCTCATCCGCGAAGCCGACGAAGCGCTGTATCTGGCCAAGGAACACGGCCGCAACCGCATCGAAAGCTCTTCGGCCGCACTGGTCACACCTTAATACTGCCGTGGCGCCGGCGCAGCAGACTGGGAGTCCGCGCCACGATTTCAACAAAAAATCTATTGCTTCCGGTTCCCGGTGCGATATACTGATCCAGCCGCCCAGAAATGCTGCCATTTCAGTTGACCGAATTCGAAGAATTGTTCGCATCCCTCATTCACGATCTTCGCCAGCCCCTGAATACCATCGAAAACAGCACCAGCTATATGAAGCTGCTGTTGGGCAACAGGGATAGAGCGCTGGAGGATCAATTGCGCCTCATTGAGCGCCAGGTGGATGTGGCGTCGCGCATGTTGGCCGAAGCTTCGGCGCAGATGCGGCCGCGGGCTCAGTGCGCCGCCGCCGGAGAAAGCCTGGACCTCACGAAATCGCAGACCGCCGTGGTCACGTAGGTGGGCGGTTTCACCAGAAACTGCGGCTTTTGATCCCACAGACCGCGCGCCACGTCATCCCATAAAGGACCGTTAATGCCACGGTCGACGATCAGGAATGCGTCGGCACGATCCAAGAACCGCAAACTGGACGGCTTGAAATCTTCACAGGAAAAGTCCAGCACCATCAGGAACAGGTCGGGCTTGACCAGTTCGAGAACGCTATTGGATTCGATGATGACGTTCTCATTCTGATTGAGGATTTTGCCGAGCGTGGCCTTCGCCTCCGCTAGCCCGCCCATGGGCGTGCGCAGCCAGAAGGACCGCGCGGCGCCCGACGCCAGAAACCTGCCGGAATCGGTGGTGCTTGGCTCGTACTCCTCGCTGATGGCGAAGGGGTGATCCAACTCGGTTTCGCACCCGCAAGCTTCGCCGACGTGAGAGCAGACGCCGTGCCCGTACTGCGTGATTTTCACGGCGGTCCACTTGCGGCTGCGCAGCCTGCGAATGAGCCCGGCCACCACCGATGTTTTTCCGATGTTGCGCGAGTGACCACCGACCACCAACAGCATTATCCGCGCCCCTCCAGTTCGGCCACGCGCCTCTCGAGTTCGGACACCTGACGCCGCAGGTCGGGAAGGCGGTTCAAATTGGCCAAAGTCTCCAGGTGCTGTTTCAGCGGCCGGGCCGGCGTGCCCCAAACGGTTTCGCCCGAGCGCACGATCTTAGAACTGAGTATCCCGCAGCCGGACCCCAGCGTGGCGCGCGCCTCGATGCGGGCCTTGTCACCGATCCCCACCTGCCCGCCAATCACGGCGTGATCTCCCACCACCACCCCGCCCGCAAACCCGCTCTGGGCGGCTACGATCACGTGTTTGCCGATACGGCAGTTATGCCCCACATGGACCATGTTATCGAGTTTCGTGCCCTCGCCGATGGAGGTGACTCCCAGGGCTGCCCGATCGACGCAGGAATTGGCGCCAATTTCCACGTAGTCGCCGATCTCGACGCGGCCCACCTGCGGGAACTTGTGCCATCGGTCTTCTTCCAGGATGTAGCCGAACCCATCGGCGCCGATGACGCACCCAGAGTGCAGGATCGTGCCGCGGCCGATGTCCACGTTGTCGTAGATGGTGACGTTGGGGTGCAGCACGCATCCCTCGCCGAGAACGACGCGCTTGCCTACGAAACAGCCCGCCCCGATGCTGGTGGCCACACCGATGCGCGAGCCATCCCCCACTACCGCGTTCGGCCCCACGTAAACTAAAGCGCCCATCACCACGTCATGGCCTACGACCGCCGTGGGATGAATGCCGGGCTTGAGTTCCGCGGTGGGGTGATAGCGGCTGATCACGCGGGCGAATGCGGTGCGCGGCACCGCTACGCGAATCACCGTTCGATAGCCCGGCCCGGACCACTCGGCGGGCACCAACAGGCAGCCGGCCGACGAACTCGCCGCCTGGACTTCCGCCTTGCGGCTTCCGATGAAAGCCAGTTCGGTGGCACCTGCCGTATCCAGCGGCGCTACACCGGTGATCTCTTTTTCGCCGTCACCCTCGTAGGTGGCGCCTAGCCATTCCGCCAATTCGCGAACGCGCATGATTCATGATAGGCAAGTCCGGGGCAGCGCACGGCGCCTCACGTGGCGCGGGGCCATGCCCTGCGAGGGGCATGCTCAAAAGCATGCCTGTGCCGGCGACAAGATCGCCAGCGCTACGTAACGCCGGCGGTCTTCGCCGCCGGTAGGGCTCCTACTGGAATCGGGATGTCCAAACTCAAGGCGTCCTGCGAAAGATGGCCGCGCATGGCGCCGCCCTCCGTGCACTACGCGTACTCGACGAATCCGCGGTTGATCTGGCCGATTCGCCGGGCGGTCCTCCTAAACACTCCAATGCCTTCCCGCGACCCGCCATCGTTGGTGTTGCCTTCAATCGTGGTGAGCACGACGCCCGCGACCTTCTCGACCAGTCCCACGTGTCCGTGCCCGCCGCCGGTTGCGATCACGAAGATCATCCCGGGTTGCACCAGGCCAGGGCAGTTGGCTGCCTCGGCAGTGGCGATTCTGCGAATGCCGCGCGTGCCAGCTTCGTTCCATACATCCATCGCCCCCGCGGTGCGTGTGGCAGGATTGGGAATCTTGATCGAGGAAGAGGCCTGCTGGAAGCACCAGTACACAAAAGCCGCGCACCAAGCCAGACCCGAAGCGTCTCCGACCGACGCCAGATATTGATTCACACGAGGCCCTGAGTTGGAACCGATTGGATCTTCCATCACCCCCACCTCCTTGCGGGCCACGCCGAGAACCGCGGCGACGAGGGGCGTGGGAGGATCGGCCACCAGCGGGACGGCGGCCTCGCCGAACAGCGCCGCCCAACTCATAGGGCCCACGCGGCCGTCGACCGTCAGCGGCTGCCCATGAGCGTCCATGGTGCGGACCTGGAACAACTCGACAGCCTCCATCGTGTCCGCGCCGAAGACGCCATCCTCTTCCACGGGCCCGCACCCCAACTCCGTCAGGCGCTTTTGAATGGCACGCACATTGGCCGAGTCCCATAAACCCATGGTGAGAATATGGCCAGGAAATGGTGGGGGTGAGATGGTATTGGTGGGCATTTCTTTTAAAACAATTCCAACCAATCATACCCGGTTCGCACCCCAGCATAGAAACGAGTGGCAGGACTAACCGGTACCCTACGCCAGGGCCGGCAACTGCCGTATCATACGAGTTCATGCCCATCGATCCCTCGGCGATTGTGTCACCTACGGCGCGAGTGCATACCGACGCCGTCATCGGTCCGCGCGTGCGGATCGGAGAATTTTGCGTGATTGAAAGTGATGTGACCGTGGGAGCCGATTGTCTGCTGGAACCCTATGTCTACGTGAAACGCTGGACCAGCATGGGAGCCAACAACGAAATTTCGGCCGGCACTGTGTTGGGCACCGATCCGCTCGATAAGGCGTTCAGCGGCGCGCGCAGTTATCTGCGCATCGGCAGCGGCAACAAGATTCGCGAGCACTACACCATCTCGCGCGGCACGGCGCCCGAATCCGCCACCGAAATCGGCGACAGCAATTTCATCATGACGTCCGGCCACATCGCGCACAATTGCCGGATCGGGAGCGAGACGGTGATCGCCAGTTGTGCGCTGCTGGGGGGCTACGTGGAAGTGGAGGACCAGGCCTTCCTCTCGGGCGGTGTGCTGGTGCACCAGTTTTCGAAGATCGGCCGCCTGGCAATGATCAGCGGCAACACGCGCGTGAACCTGGATACCCCGCCGTTTTTTACGTACGCCGGGTTCAGCGTGCAGGCGAAGGGCTTGAATATGGTGGGCCTCAGGCGTGCCGGCTACCAGGCGTCCGACATCAGCACCTTAAAGAAGGCGTACCGGACTCTTTACCGATCGGGCCTCAAGCTGGCGGATGCGCTGGCTAAAATCGAAACCGAGATAGCCACGCCGGAAACGCTCCACCTGGTCGGCTTCATTCGACGGAGTAAGCGCGGCATCTGCCGGGAGTGACCGGGCGCAACGTAACTATTCGCGCCTCGGGGAGGCGGCCGGCGGCGCGTTGTCATCGCACCTGCACATCCTTTATACTGTGCATTCGGGTGAACACTCTTATCTAGGTCTGGTGCGCCTCACGTGACCGGACTTGCAGGAACCGGACGGTTCCTAAATCTGGAGGATCTTAGTCGATGCTTTCCACTACGCGTGTGAATCGCTGCGCCCCCTATGGCAGGGCGATTCTACGAATCATGATTTCTCTGTTGATGCTGGCAGCGCTAGGTGCCCCGCTATTGGCACAGGAGCAGGCAGGCGGTGAAGCTAATCTCACCGTACCGGACCTGAACTCTGCCACATTTCTGGGCGGCATCGGCGGGCGCTCCCTCCTGATGGGCGGCCTGGTGGTCAGCGCCTTGGGCTTTATTTTCGGCCTGGTGATCTACACCCGCCTGCGCAATATGCCGGTGCACTCTTCGATGCGCGAGGTCTCGGAGCTTATCTACGAAACCTGCAAGACGTACCTGGCGACGCAGGGCAAGTTTTTGATGATCCTGGAAATCTTCATCGCGGTGATCATCGTCTTCTATTTCGGATTTCTCCTGGGTTTTGAAGCCTACAAGGTGTTGATCATCCTGGTGTTCAGCGTGATCGGCATCTCGGGCAGTTTTGCCGTGGCCGCATTCGGTATGCGCGTCAACACCTTCGCTAACTCGCGCACGGCCTTCGGCTCGCTTACCGGCAAGGCGTACCCATGCTACGACATTCCGCTACAGGCCGGAATGAGCATCGGGATGCTGCTGGTGTGCGTCGAGCTGCTGATCATGCTGTTCATCCTGCTGTTCGTTCCAGGCACTCTGGCGGGCTCCTGCTTCATCGGCTTCGCGATCGGCGAATCGCTGGGCGCTGCTGCCCTGCGCGTGGCCGGCGGCATCTTCACCAAAATCGCGGACATCGGTTCGGATCTGATGAAGATCGTTTTCAAGATTAAGGAAGACGATGTGCGCAACCCCGGTGTCATCGCCGATTGCACGGGCGACAACGCGGGCGATTCGGTGGGACCCTCCGCGGACGGTTTTGAAACCTATGGCGTCACCGGCGTGGCCCTCATCACGTTCATCATCCTGGCCGTGAAGGACCCGATGGTTCAGGTGCAACTCCTGGTCTGGATCTTCTCCATGCGCGTCATGATGGTGATCTCCTCCGCGTTGGGCTACTTCATCAACGGCATCATCGCCAAGGCGCGCTACGGCAACGCCCCCAAGATGAACTTCGAAGCGCCGCTCACCACCCTGGTCTGGCTCACTTCGATCCTCTCCATCGTGCTCACGTACATCGTGAGCTATTTCATGATCCCGACACTGGCAAACGACGAATCCTTGTGGTGGAAACTGGCCACGGTCATCAGTTGCGGCACGCTCGCCGGCGCCCTCATTCCCGAGTTCGTCAAGGTCTTCACCTCAACCCAGTCGCGGCACGTGCGCGAGATCGTTACCAGCTCGAAGGAAGGCGGCGCTTCGCTCAACATTCTCTCCGGTTTTGTGGCGGGCAACTTTAGCGCCTTCTGGCTGGGCTTCACCATGCTCCTGCTGATGACCGTCGGTTATCAGGTGAGCAACTACGGTTTTGCCAACATCATGCTGGCGCCGGCGGTGTTCGCGTTTGGACTGGTGGCATTCGGCTTCCTCGGCATGGGACCGGTCACCATCGCGGTGGATAGCTACGGCCCGGTGACCGACAACGCGCAATCGATTTACGAGCTTTCGGTCATCGAAACGATTCCCGGTATTGAAGCGGACCTGCAAAAGAATTTCGGCTTCCGGCCCGAATTTGAACGCGCCAAGGAGAACCTGGAAGAGAATGATGGCGCCGGCAACACCTTCAAAGCCACCTCCAAACCGGTGCTGATTGGAACCGCGGTGGTCGGCGCGACGACCATGATTTTCTCCATCATCATCAACCTCACCGATAAGCTCACGACCAACCTGGACAAGCTGTCGCTCATGCACGCACCGTTCCTGCTCGGTTCTATCGCGGGCGGCGCGGTCATCTATTGGTTCACAGGCGCGAGCGCGCAAGCCGTGACAACCGGCGCTTACCGCGCGGTGGAATTCATCAAGAAAAACATCCATCTGGAAAGCGTGGAGAAGGCGTCCGTGGCCGATTCCAAGAAGGTGGTGGAGATCTGTACGCAATACGCGCAGAAAGGCATGCTGAACATCTTCCTTACGGTGTTCTTCATCACCCTGGCGTTCGCATTTATCGAGCCGTTTTTCTTCGTGGGCTACCTGATCTCGATCGCCCTATTCGGCCTGTATCAGGCCATCTTTATGGCCAATGCGGGCGGCGCCTGGGACAACGCTAAGAAGGTGGTCGAGACGGAATTGCGCGCCAAGGGAACTCCACTGCACGACGCCACGATCGTGGGCGACACGGTGGGCGATCCTTTCAAGGACACCAGTTCCGTGGCGCTCAACCCGATTATCAAGTTCACCACACTGTTCGGATTGCTGGCTGTCTCGCTAGCGGTTTCCCTGACTAAGCAGCAGGGTCCCGGGCTAGGAATGGGACTTTCCCTTGTCTTCTTCCTGATAGCGCTGTTCTTCGTCTATCGCAGCTTTTACGGAATGCGGATCGAGACCGGGGTGAAGGGGTAACGCCGGCGATCATGTCGCCGGTCCGGCGGGGAGCGGTGCGGCTCCGTGTGTTGTACAATCATTGGACCGCGCATGTGGCAACAGAACTATACCCCCGTCGCCGATAGTTTGATTTGGTCCACGTTAGTGGCCGCGATCCCGATTTTCGTACTGCTGTTTCTTCTCGGCGTCAAGCGCCAGCCGGCCTGGAAGGCTTCGCTGGTTGGACTGGCCGCGGCCGTTCTGGTGGCCTTGCTTGGATATGGCATGCCAGTGGCCCGCCTGGTCCCGGCCATCACCATGGGCGCGGCCTTCGGTCTTTGGCCCATCGGTTGGGTGGTGTTCACGGCGGTGCTGCTCTACCGCATCACGCTCGAGACCGGCAAGTTCGCACTGCTCAAGGATTCCATCGCTCACTTGTCCGACGACAAACGGCTGCAGGTGCTGCTGATCGCTTTTGCGTTCGGCGCGTTTGTGGAAGGCGCGGCGGGGTTCGGCACGCCCGTGGCAGTCGCCGCCACCATGCTGACGCAGTTGGGCTTCACTCCGTTCTACGCCGCCGGCATTTGCCTGCTGGCCAATACCGCGCCGGTGGCCTTCGGATCCTTGGCCGTCCCCATCACCACTCTCGCTGGACTTACGGGTCTGCCGGTCGAACGGCTCAGCGCTTCGGTGGGACGTATCTGCGCGCCGGTCTCGCTGTTCATTCCGGCATACCTCATCCTGGTGATGTCGGGGTGGAAGGGATTGCGCGCCGTCTTCCCGGCCGTGGCGGTCTGCGGCGTATTCTTTGCCGCCACGCAATTTGCGGTCTCCAACTTTGTCGGCCCGCAGCTCACCGATATATTGGCATCCATCGCCGCTATGGGAGGCGTCGTTCTCCTGACTCGTGTATGGAAACCGGCTGGCTCTAAGCGTGCCGTTCGCGCGGATCTTCCTCACACCGGCGGCCAACTTCTAAACGCCTGGGCCCCGTATATCCTGTTGGTAATTTGCGTATCGGTGTGGAGCTACAACCCGGTCTCCACCTGGATGAAGGCTCAAAGCTTGGCAATCAAGTGGCCCGGCTTGCACAACACCATCGCGCAGATACCGCCAGTAGTCCCCAAAATCACCCCTTACGCGGCGGTGTTCAACTTTAACTGGCTCAATGCGTCGGGTACGGCGTGCCTGCTGGCTACGATACTCGCGGCCCTGGCGGTCGGAATGTCTCCCGGGCAATACCTTCGGACTATCGGCCATACGGCGAAACAATTGGCCCTGGCAGAGCTCACCCTGGCCGCGGTTCTGGCGTTGGCGTACGTCATGAATTATTCGGGCGCCACGGCCACTCTCGGACTGGCCTTCGCCGCCACCGGCGTGGTGTTCCCATTCTTCAGCGCACTGCTCGGCTGGCTGGGCGTGTTTCTCACGGGAAGCGACACTTCGGCCAACGCTCTGTTCGGGACACTACAAGTGGTAACGGCGGGGCGCCTCCATATGAACCCGGCGCTCATGGCGGGGGCCAATTCCGCCGGCGGCGTGATGGGAAAAATGATCAGCCTCACCAGCATCGCGGTGGCCGCCGCCGCAACCCAGATGAAGCGCGAGGACGAATCGCTGCTGTTCCGCTTCACATTCAAGCACAGTATTTTCTTGGCGTCGATGGTCGGGTTGGTAGTGATGTTCTACGTGTATGTCATGCCCTCGTGGGCGCCGTAGGTAGCGGCCCTGTGGGGCCGCCCTTCCGGGCTGCCGCCGCGCTTCCGCGCGGCGCGCCGCCTGAAAGGCGGCGGCAGGCCGGAAGGCCTGCCCCACGATACGCCATGTAAACTGGTACCTTGTCTCCCACGCTCGCCACCACCAGGCTCACCACCAATCAAATCCGCGGATTCTGGGCGGCTTGGGCGGGATGGGCGCTGGATGGCATGGACTCCTTCATCTACGCGCTTGTGCTAGTACCGGCGTTGCGCGATCTGCTGCCGCGCTCCGGCATTGCCGCCTCCGACGCCAACATCGGATTCTATGGCGGCACGCTCTTCGCCGTATTCCTGGTGGGCTGGGGGCTGGCGTTTCTTTGGGGGCCCATCGCCGACCGCTTCGGGCGCGTGCGCATCCTGGTGCTCACCATCCTCTGCTACTCGGTGTTCACGTTCCTCGGATGTGTCGCGGGCAGCGTGTGGCAATTGGGGCTGTTTCGTTTGCTCTCGGGAATTGGCATCGGCGGGGAATGGACCATCGGCGGCGTGTTCGTGGCGGAAGAGTGGCCCGAATCGCGGCGGCGGCAGGGCGCGGCGTACATGCACACCGGCTACTATTTCGGAACGCTCCTGGCGGCCGTCATCAACTACACCATCGGAGCGCGCTTCGGCTGGCGGGCGATGTTCGCGATCGGCGGCGCGCCGGCGTTGCTGGTGGCGTTCATACGCTATGGCGTGAGCGAGCCCAAGCGCTGGCAGCAACGGCTGGACAAACTGCAGCGCGTCTGGACGGCGCGCGATGCGTTCTTCGCGCTCTTCTCCGCCGAATACCGGCGGCGCACGCTGCTGAATGCCACTCTGCTGCTGGTCTCCATGATCGGGTTCTGGGCGGGCTCGGCATACGTTCCGGCTGCGGTGACGTACCTGGCAACGCACGAAGGAATGGCCGCCGCCGATGCCGCGCGCCTGGCCTCGTACGCCAGCATGCTGCTCTCAGTGGGCACCATATTCGGGTGCTTGCTGCTGCCTTGGCTGGCGGAGCACTTCGGACGCCGGGGCGCGCTGGCTTCGTATTTCATCCTGACGTTTTTTTGCGTCGCGCTGGGCTTCGGTTATGTGTTCTACCTGGGCGCCGGCGCGCTACGCGGATTTCTGATCCTCATGTTCTTCCTGGGAGTAGGCGGCGCGAGTTTCTGCGTGTTCACGCTGTGGCTGCCGGAGCAGTATCGCAGCGAGTGCCGCGGCAGCGCCTTCGCTTTCGCCACCTCGAGCGGGCGATTCATTACCGCTGGCGTCACATTCCTGGTGGGCGCGGCAGTGTCCAGCATGCACACCATCGGCACACCCGTGGCACTCACGTCCCTCGCGTTTCTGGTGGGGCTGGCGCTGCTGCCGGCTGCCGAGGAAACCCGGGGCAAGGAGTTGCCGGCTTGAATCTGACGAACCTGTTCGATCTTTCTCTGGTAGGCCGCCGCGATAACGTCGCGCTCGAGTTTCAGCACCGCACGTACACGTTCGGTGAACTCGACACGCGCAGCAACCGGCTGGCCCAGCTGCTGGCGCGCCGCGGCGTGAAGTCCGGCGACCGGCTGTGTATCTACCTGGCGAACTGCGTGGAGATGATCGACCTCTACCTGGCCTGCGCCAAACTGGGCGCGCTCTATGTGCCGATCAACATCCTGTACCGCGACCGCGAAATGGCGCACATCCTCAATGACGCCGAACCTAGGGCGGTGGTCTCGGACTCGAGTTTCCCGTCACCGGCGCCGATCTGGACCCCGTTCGAGCTGACTACGGAAGCCGGCGGAATGCCGGATGAGCGGCCGCGCGTCGCGATCGATGGCGATGCACCCATGGGAATCATTTACACCTCGGGCACCACCGGAACGTCCAAGGGGGCGGTGCTGACGCACAACAATTTCGCGGCCAACGCCGTAAACCTGGTGGCTTGCTGGCACATCACCAGCGCCGATCGATTCCTCCTGGCGCTGCCGCTGTTCCACGTGCATGGCTTAGGGAACGGTCTGCATTGCTGGCTGCTGAGCGGTTGCCGCATGCGTCTTCTGGAGCGGTTCGAACGCCAGAGCGCCGCCGAGACGTTCCTGGAATTCCAGCCCACACTGTTCTTCGGCGTGCCGACAATTTACGTCCGCCTGCTCGATTTTCCGGAAGAGCAGGCGCGCGCCATCGGCCAGTTCATGCGTCTGTTCGTGTCGGGCTCGGCGCCTCTGCCGGCACAGGTGCTCGAAGAGTTCCGCGCGCGCTTCGGCCATACCATTCTGGAGCGGTACGGAATGAGTGAAACCTTCATGAACACCAGCAACCCGTATACCGGCGAGCGCCGCCCAGGGAGCGTAGGGCTGCCGCTGCCGGGCGTTTCCGTTCGCTTGTTGAATGAGCAGGGGCAACCGGCGGCCGATGGCGAGACCGGCGAATTGTATCTGAAGGGACCCAACATTTTTGCCGGATACTGGCGCCGGCCGGATGCCACGGCGGCGGCTTTTCTCGACGGCTATTTCAAGACCGGAGATCTAGCGGTGCGCGACCCGGATGGTTACTACACACTGTGCGGCCGCCGCAGCGACCTGATCATTTCGGGCGGGTTCAACATCTATCCGCGCGAAATCGAGGAGTTCCTCCAGGAGCAGGATGAAGTGGCGGAAGCGGCTGTGGTGGGGGTGCCGGACCGCGTCCGCGGCGAGGCGCCGGTGGCTTACGTTGTCTTGAAGAGCACCATCGATGCGGCGGCTTTGGAGCAGCGTTGCCGCGAGAAGTTGGCGTCTTTCAAAGTGCCGCGCGAGTTTATCCCCGTCGACCGCCTGCCGCGAAACGCCATGGGCAAAATTCAGAAACACCTGCTGCCGTCGAAAGGGTGATGTGGGGCGGCCCTTTCGGGCCGCCGCCGCCTTTCCAGACGGCGCGCCGGGCGGAAGCCCGGTGGCAGGCCGGAAGGCCTGCCCCACGGTGTAGCGCCGGTGGCGGACACCTCCGACCAGGGGCTTACGTTGAGCGAACGGCACCGGCGACCGAGAGCGCCAGCGCTACGTAACGCCGGCGGTCTTTTGCCGCCGGTGCTTAGATCGCGCCCGCGACGGCTGCTTCCAACTCCTCCAACGCGCCAGCGAAAAAATGATCGGGGGCTTCTATCCAGATCAATTGCTTTGGCTCGCTGAACCGCCCGAAAGCGGCCTCCAGCTCGGGGCGCGGACCGAACTGATCGTGGGTACTCTGCACGAAGATTTTGGCCGCCGCGCAATTTTCCAGGTATTCGACGTCACCCATCCGCGTGGGGAACCCCACCGCCATCAGAAACGCCGCCTGCTCCAGGGAACAGCCGAGGCGAGTGATGACGCGCGAGCCGAACGAGAATCCCGCCAGGGCGAACGGCAGTTCCGGATACCGCCCGCGCAGCCACTCTAAAGCTACACGCGCGTCTTCAATTTCGCCGGTCACGTGGCCGTGTTCTCCCTGGCTGCTCCCCACTCCGCGGAAATTGAAACGCAGCACCACCAGGCCGGCACGGCGCAAGCCACGGGCCATGCGATAAACCACCTTATTGTGCATGGTGCCGCCGTAGAGCGGATGCGGATGGCATACCAGCGCGGCCATGCGCGGATCGCGATCTTCCGGTTCCTCCAGCAAGGCTTCCAACCGGCCCGCGGGTCCAGCCAGAAAATGGCTTTCGATGCGGCGGGGCACGTTCAGTTGGTGCGGTAATTGACGAACTGCATGTCGATGCCGAAATCGTTATCGCGCAGCAGCTTGATTGCGCTTTGCAGCACATCGCGGTCGCGCCCGGCCACTCGTACGAAATCGCCTTGAATCGAGGCCTGAACTTTCAGCTTGCTGTCCTTGATCGCCTTGACAATCTCACGCGCCTTTTCAATTGCGATGCCCTGCTGCAGCGAGATCTCCTGCTTCATCGAGGAACCCGCCGAGGGAATCAGCGGTCCGAAGGTCAGGGCCTTGAGAGGCACCTTGCGCTTCACCAACTTGGATTGGAGAACTTCCACGACGGCTTTCAGTTTGTATTCGTCCTGGCTGGCCAGCGTGATCTTCGCGTCCTTTTCATTCAGCTCGATGTTGGAGTGCGAGTCCTTCAGATCAAACCGCTGGTGAATCTCTTTGAGCGCCTGCTGCACGGCATTGAGCACTTCAGGCATCTCCACCTTGGAGACTACGTCAAAGCTGTTATCGGGCATAGAGGTCGGCTATTTCGGGTCGGAGGGATGCCCTTCGGGCGTAGCCAGAGGTTCGGGAACCGCGGGCCGGGGATCCGTCAGACTTAACCCTAGTATAGAACCGGGTCGGACTCGAACGGGAGTGATGCGCCGGATGGTCTCAACCCGGAGTGCGGCAGGGGGCGGCGGCGCGGGCACGGGATCTTCGGTTTGCGCGGCGATAGTTACGGGCGGGGGCACGGACGATTCCAAGCCTGCCGGTTCGGGCTGCTTGGCGGTCAGCGCCGCCACGACGCGCCGCGTGATCTCCTCCACGATATTATCCATACCAGCGTCCAGCGCGATGGCCACGGCGGCGCGTACCTGCTCGCTGTCCACCACGGCCACAAAGGGCGCCGGCATTTTCGCTGTAGCGCGGGCCGGGCCCCCTCCGGCTGCCGCGCCAGGCCCCGCTGGACCAGCCTTCCTGGCCGCCGCCGCCGCTTCCGCTAAGGGCTTGACCGCAGCCAGCAGCGCGCTGGCCTCGAATGGCTTCTTCAGCGTGGAATCGGCCCCCACACGCTGGGCCTGTTCTTCGTCCAGGCTCTCCAGCACGCCAGCCGTCAGAATCACGCGCACATGCCGGTGGCGCGGGCTCATTTTCAGGTAGTGGCAGATATCGAAACCGGTGCGGCCCGGCATCACCGTATCGGCCAGCACGATATCGGGATCCACGTCGTCCAGGCGGATTAGAGCGGAATCGGCGTTACTGACGGTGACAACTTCATAGCCCTCATCGGCAAGGATGCGTTCCCCCATCCGTTGCGCGTGCGGGCTATCGTCCACCAGCAGAATACGACTCATTGTTGCGGGTTCGCAGGCGCGGCCGGCGTGGTGGCGTCGGCCGGAGTCGTGGTGGCCGCTGGCGGTGCCACATCCGGCTGGCCCTTCTTGGTTTTCTTCTTCTTAATGACCGGGTGGTTGGTCGGCGGCGGCAGCGGTTGCGAAGGGGCTGCTGAGGTGTCCGTGGAGGCTGTTGCGGTTGCGGCCGCCGCGCCGGTTTGGGCGCCAGGGGCGCGCGCATCCGGATTCTTGTCGATGGCCGTGGTATCCGAAACCACGTTCACATTCACGTCGGCGGTCGCGCCGCCGCCCGCAGCGGATTGTGGCACGCTAACGGGAGTGCTAGGCCGCCGCGGGTCCAACGAAGGAGTGCCCGATTTGGCCGCCATCCGCGTATCCGGGCGCTGCTTGAAAATGCCGATCACACGGCTTGGCGCTCCCGCTTTTTCCTGATTGTCCAGTTCGTACTGCATGTGGGCGAGGGCGGCCGGATCGGCCGCCGGCACGGGACGGTTCATGGCTTGCAATTTGGCCTTGGCATCGTCCGCGTGGTCGCTCAGCGGATAATCTTTCACGATCTTGGAGTAATCGGCCGCCTGTTGATTCTCAAACCGGTCGCCCATCCGTCCATAGGAGTCGGCAGCCAGCCACAAGGCCTCGTCCGCGTGGCTGTACAGTGGAAACTGTTCGGAAATGGCCTGCAAACGGTTGACGGCGGCCGGGAAGCTGCCTTTGTTGTGATAGAAGTTACCCACCCGGAACTCGGAGTCCGCCAGCGTTTCCTGAATCTCGCGCAGCTTCTGCTGAGCTTGGGGAGCGAATTTGCTATTCGGGAACTGAACCAGGAGCTGGCGGCATTCATCCTCCGCGCGCAGGGCGTGCGTCGGGTCCCGATCCGCTTTCTCCATCTGCTGGAAGTGGATGTCGCAGACCTTCTCCTGCGCCTCGGCGGACTCCTCCATGGTGGGATAGAACAGGATGAAGTCTTTGTACTCGGCTTCGGCCTGGGCTAATCCGTGCGCGCCACCCTCGCGGTACCAACTGTCGGCGATCGCCAGCTTGGCCTTGGCGAGATATTCGCTGGCATCGTAGGTGTTGATCAGAGTCTGCAGCGTGAGCCGCGCAATCTCAAAGCGGCTGTGTTCCAGATCTTTCACTGCCTTATCGAAGAGCACCTTGTCCGGTTGCTGCGTTTCCTTGGTGATGGGATTTTCGTAGGGGTGCCTCTTCAAGCCGCACGAACTTAGCAGGACGATCACCGCCCCCACTCCCACCGCGTAACGAATTTTATTGCGAACGTTCATGAAATATCACCCAAACCTTTAAACCCGAACCGCGGTCGCATTCGCCGCGATTTCGCGCATACCCCGTACTGTGGCCTCGGGATCGGGACTGTGAAACACAGCCGACCCTGTGACAATCCAGTCACAGCCGGCGCGCACTACTTCCGCCAGATTCTGTAGATCGACGCCGCCATCTATTTCGATGGGCAGCGCCAACTTCTTCTCACGCCGCATCCGGTCCAGCCGGCGGACCTTTTCGAGCACGTACGGAATCAACTTCTGCCCGCCAAAACCTGGATTGACGCTCATCAACAGCACGTAATCCGCCACTTCCAGGACGTCTTCCAGCACCTCGACGGGAGTGGCTGGATTCAGCACCACTCCAGCCATGGCTCCTTCGGATCGAATAACGCCCAACACGGCGTCCAGGTGGCGGCAGGCCTCCTGATGGACCGAAATGGAGTTGGCTCCGGCGCGCGCAAATGCCGGGATGTAGTGCTCCGGATTTTCGATCATGAGGTGCACATCGAAATGCAGCCGGGAAGTTTTTCGAAGCGACTCTACAACCGGAGGCCCAATGGTCAGGTTGGGCACAAAATGGCCGTCCATCACGTCCAGGTGGAGCATGGACGCTCCGCCCCGTTCCACGCGCGCGATCTCCTCGGCCAAATGGGCAAAGTCCGCGGAGAGGATTGAAGGAACAATTTCAACCATTTGCGGGTTTACTCGATTTTATCACAGCGGCATAGAAACCGTCCCCCGGATCGCGTCCGGGAATGCGCTCGAACGTGTGTAGGACAACCTCCGGCGGCAGCCCCGTGAGGACGTCTTCGTTCTCTTCCGGCTCGAGCGAACAGGTTGAGTAGACCAGCAGCCCCCCTGGGGCCAGGACGGCTCGCGCGCTGGCCAGCAGCGCACGCTGGCGGAGTTGCAGGTCGGCCAGATCGTCGGGGCCAAGCCGCCACTTGATCTCGGGATTGCGCCCCAGCGTGCCGGTGCCGGAGCATGGAGCATCCACCAGAATTCGATCGAACGGGGTGGCAAATGGTAGTGGTCGCGTGCCATCCAGTACCACCAGGCCGGCGCCCTGTTCCTTCATTTGACGGAGGCGGTGGAAGTGGAGATCGCAGGCGACGGCGCGAACGCCGGCTTCCAGGGCCTGTGCGGTCTTGTTCCCGGGCGCGGCACAGAGGTCGAGAAAACTTTGTCCCGGTTCGAGCCGCAGCAAGGGCACGATGGATTGCGAGCCGATGTCCTGAATGCGCGTGCCGGCTGGACCGGTGCGGACGTAAGCCTCCGGCTCTTCGAGCGCAGAGCGGGCAATGGCGGCAGCGCTGTCCGCGCCGAAACGAAGTTCCCACCGGGCCAGCAGCCACTCCGGGCAAGATAGTTCCACTTCGCGGCTCGGCCATGCCACAGGCACTCGGTCCACCTTGCGCAGCACCGCGTTCACCAAGCCGCCGGCGGAGGTCTTGCGAGCGCGTTTGACCAGCTCGACACTCTCGGCGACGGCGGCGTGAGGGGGGATCCGTTCCAGGTAGCGCAGTTGGAAGATGCCCATGCGCAGCACGCTGCGGACCTCAATATCGAGCCGGGTCTTCCGGCCCGAGTAGTGCTCGATCAGGAAATCGAGTTGTGCGCGGTGGCGGAGCACACCGAAAACGATTTGCGACGCCAGGCCTGCATCGCGGGAGTCGAGAGTCGCGGCACGCAGCAGGTCGGAAGCGAAGCCGCCGGCTTCCACCTTGCGGAGAATTTCAAATGCCACGGTGCGCGCGGGTGCAGGCATGCATCTGCAGAGTAGCAGGCTGGGCATGCCTGTGCCGGCGACAAGATCGCCAGCGCTACGTAACGCCGGCGGTCTTCGCCGCCGGTCCGGCCTGCTACTGGAATCGTGATGTCTAAACTCAAGGGGCAGGCCCCACAGATGCCCCACGCTATAATCGTGGATTGCCCGAACTGCGTAAGGACCCCATCACGGGGCGTTGGGTGATCATTGCCACGGATCGCGCCAAGCGGCCCAGTGATTTCATCCGGAGCTCGGTACCTCCGCCCGCCGTCAAAGTGTGCCCGTTCGACTATGGGAACGAACTGAAGACGCCACCGGAGCTGCTGGCCTTTCGCAATAGCGGAAGCTCGAATGAGCCGGGCTGGCGGGTGCGCGTGGTGCCCAATAAATTTCCGGTCCTCGGCATTGAGGGCGACCTCAACCGCACGGGCGAGGGCATGTACGACAAAATGAACGGCATCGGCGCGCACGAAGTAATCGTGGAAACGCCCGACCATTCCGTGACGTTCGGAGACTTGTCCGAGAAACAAATCGAAGAGGTGTTCTGGGCTTACAAAGCGCGCGTGAACGACTTGAAGAAGGACCACCGCTTTCGCTACATCCTGCTGTTTCGGAATCACGGCGAGGCCGCGGGCGCCTCTCTCGAACACCCCCACTCCCAGCTCATCGCCCTGCCGGTGATTCCCAAACAAGTGAAAGAAGAGGTGGACGGCGCCAAACAATTCTACGATTTCAAGGAGCGCTGCATCTTCTGCGACATCATTCGAGAAGAGAGCAATCAGGGAACCCGGCTGGTGACGGAGACGGACCGGTTTACGGTGATTGAGCCGTACGCGCCCCGTTTCCCGTTCGAGACATGGATCCTGCCCAAGAGCCACCAATCGCACTTCGAGGAGTCCGACGCGGGGACGCTTGCCAACCTGGCCTGGATGGTGCGGACCACCATTCGCAAACTGGACAAGGTGCTGGAGCGGCCGGCTTACAATTTCATCATGCACAGCTCGCCGGTGCAGGAGCCGCAGCTGGCGTACTACCACTGGCACATGGAAATCATTCCCAAACTGACTAAGGTGGCGGGATTCGAATGGGGCAGCGGGTTCTACATTAATCCCACGCCGCCCGAAGAATCGGCGCGATTTCTGCGCGAAGCGGGGCTGCCGTAAGTGGTGGTGGTTGCGCGCGGGGTACCTCGTCTGGTATAAAACGCAATTGTTTCCATACGAGGACTGGATGCATCACCATGTCCGAGAAGAAAAAAGTTCCCGCTAAAATAGACGACAGGCGAATGGATACTCCGATTCCCCCTAAGAATTCGAAGAACCCCGAAGGCCCGCGGATGGCTATCGCACCACGGGCGGCCATAGCTCCTCAGAAGGTGACTTCGGAAAAACAGCTGCACCACTTCGAAGCCGGCATGAAGCTGTTCCACGCGCGGAAATTCAAGGAGGCGCGGGAAACCCTGTTGCTGGCGACCGAAGGAACGGAGCGGGATGTGGCGCACCGGGCGCGGCTGCACGCCACCATGTGTGAACAGCGGCTGCAGCAGCCGGCCGTGAATCTGCGGACCGCGGAGGAGCATTACAATTACGGCGTCGCTCTCCTCAACACGCGCAAAACAGAGGACGCGCGCTCCCACCTGAATCGGGCGCTCGAACTGGCGCCGGAATCCGACTACATTCATTACGCGCTGGCATTGGCCCACGCCATGGCCGGGGAACTGAACGGCGCGCTCGAACACCTGAAACGCGCCATCGAACTGGAGCCCAAGAACCGGCTCATGGCGCGGCAGGATGCCGATTTCGGGCCGCTCACCGGCCAGCCGATGTTCCAGGCGCTGCTTTATCCTGAAAAGAAGAGCTGGTAGGAAAGCTTTAAGCAGTCAGCATTCAGCCATCAGCTAACCCGGGCTTTGTCCGTAGCTGAAAGCCGATAGCTGACTGCTGACTGCTGATTGCTGAATGCTAACAGAAGACACCTCGCCACTTCGAGTGGTTGCCATCGGCGGCGGCACCGGCCTCTCCGCCTTGCTGAGCGGATTGAAGCCGTATGCGCGTCCGGCCGATCCCAACACGCCGTCGCTGGATTTGACGGCCATCGTCACAGTGACCGACGATGGCGGCAGCTCCGGCCGACTGCGGCGCGAGTTCGACGTGCTGCCCCCCGGCGATATCCGCAATTGCATGGTGGCGTTGAGCGAGGATTCAGCGCTCCTCTCGCGGCTGTTTCAGTACCGGTTTCAAGCCGGCCGCGGACTCAAGGGCCATAGTTTCGGGAACCTGTTTCTGATGGCGCTGACGCAAATCATGGGCGATTTCCCGGATGCGGTGAAAGCTTCGGCGGAGGTGCTCAAGATCGCTGGACGCATCTATCCATCCACCGCCGCGAACGTGGCCCTGGAAGCGACGCTTGTCAACGGGGTCAAGGTGGTGGGAGAAACGCGCATCAGCCGCAGCCGGCAGAGGATCCAGTCCATCCGCCTGCGGCCGCGCCAGGCCCGCCCTCTGCCCGCCGCGTTGACCGCCATTGCCGAGGCCGATGTGATTACTCTGGGTCCCGGTTCGCTATTCACCAGCGTCATTCCCAACCTGCTGGTGGAAGGGATCCCCGCGGCCATTCGCCGCTCGCCGGCCGTCAAAACGTGTTTCATCAACCTGATGTGGCAGCCGGGCGAGACCACCGAGTTCCGGGCCAGCGACCACATCCGCGCCATTCATAAGCATGCCGGAGGTAAGCTGCTGGATTACGCCGTGATCAACATCCGGCCCATCACGTCCGCCATGAAGAAGCGGTACGCGCGCGAATCGGCGCTGCCCGTGGAAAACGACATCGACGCTATTTTTAAGATGGGAATCAAAGTGATGGCGGGCAACCTGGCGCAGAACTCGCAGAGGGTACGGCACGACCCCACCGCAACCGCGGCCGTCGTGGTCAAATTGGCACAGGAAGGCAGGCGCCGCAGAAACAGCCGCTGATCGCTGAAGTAGGGAGCCATTGAAAATGACCGTTACCGTTGTGATCTTAGCCGCCGGACTGGGCACGCGCATGAAGTCGCGGAAAGCCAAAGTGCTGCATCGTGCCGGCGGAAAGACGCTGGTGGAGCACGTGGTGGCCACCGCCCTGGAACTGACACCGGCGGAGCGCATCTTCGTGGTGGTGGGGCACCAGGCGGAGCAAGTGCGGCAAGCGGTCACAACGCCGGGGATCGGGTTCATCGAACAGCGCGAACAAAAGGGGACGGGCCACGCCGTCCTGGTGGGCCGCGATGCATTGTCGGCGCTCAGTGGCTATCTGGTAATCGTCTACGGCGATGGCCCGCTGCTCCAAGCCGGAACGCTCCGGCAATTGATCGCCAGGGCCGATTCCAGCGGGGCGGCGGGCGTGCTTCTGAGCGCGCTGATGGATGATCCCACGGGCTACGGCCGCGTGGTTCGCGACGCCCAAGGCCAGGTAGCGGCGATCGTGGAACAGAAGGCAGCGACGCCCGAGCAGCTCGCGGTGCGCGAAGCCAATATGGGGATTTACTGCTTTGGCGCCGACTTGTTTTGGAAACACGCGGGCGAGATCCGGCCGGACAATCCCGCGAAAGAGTATTACCTCACCGACATGGTGGAGATCCTGCGCCGCGCCGGCCACTCGATCGAAGCAGTGGAGGTCGGCGACCCCCAGGAGGCGCTGGGGATCAATGACCGCACGGAACTGGCGGAGGCGGACTGGATATTGCGAGAGCGCAAGCTGCGGGAAGTCATGCTCGCAGGCGTGACGATCCAAAAGCCCGAGACCGTGACCATCGATGCCGACGTCTCCATCGGGATCGATACAGTGATTGAACCGTTCGCCCAAATCCTGGGAAAGACGCGCATTGGAGAGAACTGCCGCATCGGGACCTCCGCCATCGTGGACAATTCGGAGCTCGCCGACGAAGTGGAGATCGGCGCGTTTACGATGGTGGGCTCGTCGAAAGTGGAGCGCGCGGCCCGCGTGGGGCCATTCGCGCGGCTGCGCCCGGCCAACCACGTGGGCGAACAAGCGCACGTCGGAAATTTCGTGGAGCTGAAGAACACCCAACTGGGCGCCGGCGCCAAGGCCAATCATCTGGCGTACCTCGGAGATTCGGAAATCGGCGCGGGCACCAATGTTGGCGCAGGCACCATCACGTGCAACTATGATGGTTCGCGGAAACACAAGACTGCCATCGGGAGCAATGTTTTCGTGGGCAGCAATTCCACGCTGGTGGCCCCCATCGAAATTGGCGACGGCGCTTACCTGGCGGCCGGCTCGGTGATTACGGAGCCTGTGCCTCCCGATGCATTGGCTCTGGGACGCGCTCGTCAGGCTCTGAAGCCGGACTGGGCGAAGAAGCGCCGTTCGCGGGACAAAAAGTAACCTGCTCCTCGGTAAGCTGCGCACATCGCGATCGAAACTCCTCCAGTCTTTGGTGAGACCGGGGAACCAAGTCCAGCCTTTCGGTGACTTCGGCCCTGACCCTGCGAAACAGTTCCATGTCCATCTGGTTCAGGCGAACGAGCTTCTCATACAGATGTGCGCCCCACAGATGGATCAGGTAGTCCAGCCGCTCGCCAGGTTGCGCGCGTGTGAGGTTCGTCACGTTCTGCGGAACGTATTCCAGCCGCATCGTGGGAAATGCCGGACGTAGAAAATACTCGGCCGCCACGAGGCTCTCGTCGAACATCGAGACCAGGCCGGGTATGGCCATGTGGCGCACGATTTGGGTGGCTTTGTCGAGATCAGCCTCGCTGGCAGGTCGTGTGAATGCCCCGCCATTGGCGAGTTGATGGACCTGCACATCGCTCACCTGGTGCGGAGCGGCATCCATTAGACGCTCCATAAACTCGCGAGCGCTCTCGCGGAGGGCCTCCGTGCGGATCAGGTACGTGTAGTAGGAGTGCAACCGGGCCAAAGGGTGCCGCACGAAGCAGCAATCGAAGAGCACCACGTGCGGAATATTCGGCTGCGGATAGCGCAGATGGTGGCTCGATATCGCCGAGATGTTCGGATAAGCCTGCAGAAATTCCGCTAAGTCCGAACCTGTCAGCGTCGCATCTGCGTCCGGGCCATGCAGTGTCGCGAAGCCATCTCCGAACTCCCGTTCGAGAATCGTTTCGATGGTGGTACCGCCGTTCTTAAATATGTGATAGTGGACGACCACATACCGCATCCGCGGCGTGAGTACCTTTATATGCGCCGGCATATGATTTAGAACCCCACGTTGGTGCTACGGTTTCTGTTATCCGCCAAGAATTCCGTCACGTGGTAGCGACTGGGCAGGGGAGATGTGCGAAGCCTTCCTCTAAGCAGGCTTCAGCCCGTGACTCTCGACTCACATTAACATTTCGGGGTTCGCGCGAAAAAGTTCCTTATTTGATCTGCGCCGGATTTGTGCGTGTGCTCACAGATTATGATGCCGGCGCTACGTAACGCCGGCGGTCTCGGCCGCCGGTCGGCTACGACAGCAGGCTGCGCAACAGTACAGCCGGATGCGTTGCGTGGATGCCAGCCAGTTCGTGAACCTGGTGGCGGCACGACGTGCCCGGTGCAACCAGAACTTCACCGGGTTTCATCGCTCGGGCAGCCGGCAACAAGCGGCGTTCAGCGATCGTGCGCGATACCTCGTAGTGCTCTTTGGCGTACCCGAAGGAGCCGGCCATGCCGCAGCAACCCGCGTCCAGATCCACCACGGTCGCTGAAGGAATGCGGGAGAGCAACGACACGGCCGCAGGCAGCAGGCCCATGGATTTCTGATGGCAGTGGCCGTGAAGCAGAATCTTGCCCGGCCCGGCGCGCAGCGGCAGATCTAACCCGCCCGCGAATTCCTCAAATGACAGGCAAGCCTCAGCTACCGTGCGCGCTTTCTCCTGCTGCTCTCCGCGCAATAACGACGGCGCATCTTCTTTCACTGCCGAAAGACAACTGGGCTCGCAGAAGAGAATCTTCTCGCCGCGGGTGGCGATGGGGAACAGTCCTTCCACCAGCACGGCGGCGTGCGCCCGCGCTTCGCCCAGCAGACCCTGGGAGATGAGCGGGCGCCCACAGCAACCCGGCCGCACAGTTTCCACACGGCAGCCGCCTCGCTCCAGAACTTCCACCGCGGCGATTCCGATCTCCGGATGATAGTGGTTGAGGAAGGTGTCGTTGAACAGAACGACCGGCTTGCCGGCGTTCGGCCGCGGATTGCGGCGCAGCCATTTGTCGAACGTTTGCCGCTTCCAAGCTGGTAGGACCCGGCGGCGATCCACCCCGAGCAGTTTCTCATTTCCGAAGCGCGCCGGGCCGCTAGCAGAAATCCAGTTGACGAAAGGTGCGAACCGGCTGCCCCAGCGCGACAGCTTGTGGATATTGCCGAGCGCGCGGGCGCGCATCGGCGTTCCATGGCGCGTCCAGTAGTCGGCCAGAAACTCGCTTTTCAAGCGCGCCACGTCCACGCCCACTGGACACTCGGCTTTACACGCGCGGCACTCCAGGCACAGGTCGAGTACCTGGTAGACGCCGTCGTCTCCCAGTCCGCCTTCGTCCAGGCGTCCGGTCATCGCCAGGCGCAGCACGTTGGCGCGGCCGCGTGTGGAAGCCGATTCGTCGCGCGTCGCCATGTACGACGGGCACATGGTTCCCGCCAGCTTCTTGCGGCAGGCGCCCACGCCGCTGCACATTTCGACCGCGCCGCCCAGGCCGCCATATTCGGAGTAGTCGAACCAAGACTTAGGGCGCGGGGTCTGGTAATTGGCGCCGAAACGCAAATTCGACGTCATGGGCGGGGCATCCACAATCTTGCCAGGATTCAGAATGCCGTGGGGATCGAAGGTGCGCTTGATCTCACGGAAGGCTTCGTAGAGCACCGGCCCGAACATCTGGCGCATGAACGGGCTGCGCACCAGGCCATCCCCGTGCTCGCCGGAGAGCGCACCGCCAAATTCGAGCACCAGGTCCGCCACCTGCGAAGCAATGCTCTCAAATTTCCGGACGCCCTCGGCGGTCTTCATGTTGACCACCGGGCGTACGTGCAGGCAGCCGACCGAAGCATGGGCATAAATGCCGGCTGTAGTTTCGTGGTTGCGGACAATCTCCAGAAAGCGCCCGATAAACTCACTGAGCCGTTCCGGCGCCACCGCTGTGTCCTCCACGAACGAGATGGACTTGGCATCCTCCTTCATCGCCATCGAAAGTCCCAGTGCGGCTTCACGCAGGCTCCAGATGCGCTGTTGCTGCGCCGGGTCCGTCTCGGAGTGGTAATGGTAACCGAGACGGCGCGCGCGCAGGTCCTGTTCGAGTGCCTCCAGCCGCGGCGGCAAATCTTCCTTTCGATCGGCGTAGAACTCGACGCACAGGGTCGCGGCGGGGTCGCCTTCGATGAACGTGTTGCGGATGCGGTCGAGCGCAGCGTTCTGCCGGGTGTTGTCGAGGATCGCCTTGTCCATGACCTCGATCGCGGATGGTTTGTGGCCGAGAATCACCGGTGTGGCGGCGAGTGCTTCGAGCAGATCGGCGAAGGCGATGACCATGGCGGCTTTGGCTTTCGGCAGCGGCACCAACCGCACCTTCGCTTCGAGAACGATTCCCAAAGTTCCTTCGGATCCGACCATCATCTTGGCCAGATTGACCGGCTTCGCGGGGTCGACGAACTCGTCCAGGTTGTATCCGGCCACGCGGCGTACCACTTTTGGATAGCGGCGGTCGATTTCCGCGGCATGTTCCGCCGCAAGGCCGAGCACCGTTCGATAGCACGCCGCTTCCAGGGTGTCTCCCGTAGGAACCTCGCTGCGTGGAATTTCTCGGAAGTTCGCAATGCTGCCGTCGGAGAGGGCGACGGTTTGTTCCAGCACATGGTCGATGGTTTTGCCGTATAGAACGCTGCGCGCGCCGCAGGAATTGTTGGCCATCATGCCGCCCAAGGTTGCGCGGCTGGCCGTGGAGATATCAGGCGCGAAGCGCAGACCGAGCGGCGCGAGTTGGGCGTTCAACTCGTCCAGGACGATTCCCGGCTCTACGCGCGCCCAGCGCTCCTCGGCGTTCACTTCCAGCAGACGGTGGTAATACTTCGAGATGTCCACTTGAATGCCTTCGCCGATGGCCTGCCCGGCTTGCGACGTGCCGCCGCCGCGCATGGTGATGGGGCAGTGGAACCGGTTGCAGAGCTCGATGACGCGGAGGATGTCCTGGCGGTGTTTGGGGATGACGACCCCCAGCGGTTGAATCTGATACACGCTGGCGTCGGTGGAATAGAGAGCGCGGGAGATGGTGTCGAACCGGACTTCCCCTTCGATTTGGCGGCGGAGCTCGCTCTCGAGCGTTCCCGCCTCCAATTGGACTAGATTCAAGACAGCCTCCGCTCCCTTACGGTTGCGTCTCGGTAAGACTTTTTCATCATTTGCTAGAAGTAATACTGTAGCGCGAACCGCAAGACACCGCTAACTGATTGCCAACAAAAGACATCCGAAATTGCCGGGGCTTGCTGGCGGGGTGATTCCTCGCCGAAATCAGGCTTTCGGATCTAAAATGATCTAAAAGAGCGAATTTCTCTTCCAATCGGAGTGTATTTGGAATAATATCGAGCCATGAAGAGAATTTCCATATCTCAATGTCTGATTTGGACGCTCGTTCTGGCGCTGAGCTGCTTCGCAGCTTTCGCCGCGGACGAGGGCTCAGGTAAGACGATCAAGAAAGTAAACGCGCAACCCACAGCCTCCATGAATGGCGTTGACCTTTTCAAGGAGTACTGCGCAGTGTGCCACGGCACAGACGCAAAGGGTTCCGGACCAGCGGCGGACGCCCTCAAAAAGCGCCCGGCGGATTTGACCCAGCTTAGCCGAAAAAACGGCGGAACGTTCCCGGAGCTGCATGTGATGAACTATATCAAGGGACAAGATACGCTCGCGTCCCATGGCAGCCGGGATATGCCGATCTGGGGAACCATTTTTTCCCAGATGAGCCCAAACCAGGACCTGGTGCAGGTTCGAGTCTACTCGCTGCTCAAATACGTCGAGCAGTTGCAAGCCAAGTAGTAGTAGAAGACACCGACTCCCCCACGATCGCCGCTCTTGCCGAACCACGAGCGTGAGGGAGCGCAGCGGCCTGTTACGGCGACCCGAATTATTCCAAATTGATGAATGGTTGTCAATAAATGCTGCTTCCCGTACATCTTCCCGGCCGTGCCTTTCGAAATCTTCCCGGTAGATAAGGTGCTCCACATCGCGACATGGCAAACTGGTGGTCAACGGAGGCCTCATGCCGGTATCCACCCCCTCGCTCCCGAGCCAACAAACTGAGTCTCTCCCTCCCGAGGAACTTCGCCGCATGGACGCTTATTGGCGCGCCGCGAATTACCTCTCGGTCGGGCAAATCTACCTTTACGACAATCCGTTGCTAACGGAGCCCCTGCGTCTGGAACACATCAAGCCTCGTCTGCTGGGCCACTGGGGGACCACCCCGGGGTTGAACTTCATCTATGTCCACTGCAATCGCGTCATCAAGAAATACGATCTGGACATGATCTACATCTGCGGTCCGGGACACGGCGGGCCGGGGATGGTAGCCAATACCTGGCTCGAAGGGACATACAGCGAGGTCTACCCCAACATCAGTTTGGACGGCGAAGGGATGAAGCGGCTGTTCAAGCAGTTTTCCTTCCCCGGCGGCATTCCCAGCCACGACGCACCGGAGACGCCGGGATCGATCCATGAAGGTGGCGAGCTGGGATACGCGCTGGTGCACGCTTACGGCGCGGTCTTTGACAACCCGGACCTGCTGGCGTGCTGCGTGATCGGCGATGGCGAAGCCGAAACGGGACCGCTGGCCACCAGCTGGCATTCCAACAAGTTTCTGAATCCGGTTCGCGACGGGGCGGTCCTCCCAATTCTGCATCTGAACGGCTACAAGATCGCTGGGCCGACGGTGCTGGCGCGCATTCCCAAAGAGGAACTGGAGGAACTGCTCACCGGCTACGGCTACCAACCGTACTTCGTCGAAGGCCACAAGCCGGAACTGATGCACCACCTCATGGCGGCCACCATGGACCAGGTCATCGGGAAGATTCGCGCGATTCAAAGGACCGCCCGCGAGCAGGGATTTTCGGAACGCCCGCGCTGGCCGATGATTGTGCTGCGGAGCCCCAAGGGTTGGACCGGCCCAAAGGTAGTGGATGGACTTCCCATCGAGGGGACCTTCCGCGCGCACCAGGTCCCCATCGATCATTTCGCCGGGCATCCCGAGCACATCCGGCTGCTGGAGCAGTGGATGAAAAGCTACCGGCCGCAGGAGCTTTTCGACGCGAACGGCGTGCCCATGGCCGAGCTGCGCGAGTTGCCGCCCACGGGCACGCGGCGCATGGGCGCGAATCCGCACGCCAACGGTGGACTCCTGCTGAAGCCTCTGCGTGTTCCCGATTTCCGCGACTATGCGGTGGAAGTCCCGCAGCCCGGCAAGGTGGTCGCGGAAGCGACGCGCATCCTGGGCCAGATGCTTCGCGATGTAATGAAGGGGAATGACCGGAACTTCCGCGTGTTCGGGCCAGACGAGACAGCATCTAATCGATTGAATGCACTCTTCGAAGTCACCAGCCGCACTTCCACAGCGGAAATCCTGCCCACCGACGACCACGTCTCGCCCGACGGCCGCGTGATGGAAGTGCTCAGCGAGCACATGTGCCAGGGCTGGCTCGAAGGGTATCTGCTCACCGGCCGGCACGGTTTCTTCTCGTGCTACGAAGCCTTCATCCACATCGTGGACTCGATGTTCAACCAGCACGCCAAATGGCTAAAGGTCACTCGGCAAATCCCCTGGCGTCGGCCCATCGCTTCTTTGAATTACCTGCTCACCTCGCACGTGTGGAGGCAGGACCACAACGGATTCAGCCACCAGGATCCCGGATTCATCGATCATGTGGTGAACAAAAAGGCCGACGTGGTGCGGGTGTATCTGCCGCCCGATGCCAACTGCCTGCTTTCGGTGGCGGACCACTGCCTGCGCAGCCGCCACTATGTCAACGTGATTGTGGCCGGCAAGCAGCCGGCTCTGCAGTGGCTCGATATGGATTCGGCAGTCAAGCACTGCACCGCTGGAATTGGGATCTGGGGCTGGGCCAGTAACGATAAAGGCGGTGAGCCGGATGTGGTCATGGCTTGCTGCGGCGACGTTCCCACCTTGGAGACGCTGGCCGCCGTGGATCTGCTGCGGCACCACGTGCCCGATCTCAAAGTCCGCGTGGTGAATGTGGTCGACCTGATGACGCTGCAGCCGTCTTCCGAGCACCCCCACGGCTTGAGCGACCGCGAATTCGATTCGATCTTCACCTGCGACAAGCCCGTGGTGTTCGCGTTTCACGGCTATCCCTGGCTCATCCACCGGCTGACTTACCGCCGCACGAACCACCGCAACTTACATGTGCGCGGCTACAAGGAAGAGGGCACCACCACCACGCCTTTCGACATGACGGTGCTCAACGACCTGGACCGTTTCCACCTGGCCGGCGATGTGATCGATCGTGTGCCGCGCTTGCAAACCCTGGCCGCGTACCAGCGGCAGATGCTGCGCGACAAGCTCATCGAACACCGGCTCTACGTGGATAAGTACGGTGACGACATGCCGGAAATCCGCGACTGGCAATGGCCGGCATAGATGAACATTCTGGTCCTGAATGGCGGCTCCAGCAGTTTTAAATGCTGGTTCCACGACGTGCGCGAACCGCTGCCGGTAGAAGCGCCGGCGCCCGAGTGGCAAACGAGCGTCGACTGGCACGGGGACCAGCCATTAGCAGATGTGCTAGCCCGCGTGCTGGAAGACTTGCGGAACCGTACCGCGAAGCAGGTGGATCTGGTGGGGCATCGCATCGTTCACGGCGGCAAACGGTACCGTGAAACCACACGAGTGACACCCGAAGTACGCGCGGCAATCGCACAGCAAGCGGAGTTCGCACCGGCTCACAACCGCTTCGAACTGGAAGCCATCGAGGCCGTGGATCGCGTGCTGGGGTCGCGCGTGCCGCAGATCGCGGTTTTCGATACCGCGTTCCACGCCACGCTCGAGCCAGCGGCCTACGTGTATCCGGTTCCCTACGGGTGGCTCGCAGACGGCGTGCGCCGCTACGGTTTTCACGGCATCAGCTATCAGTACGCCACCCGCCGCACAGCCCAGTTGCTCGCCAGGCCTGCGGAGCAACTGCGCTTGATCCTCTGCCACCTCGGAAATGGCTGCTCTCTGGCCGCCGTGCGCAATGGCAAGAGCGTGGATACCACCATGGGTTTCACACCGCTCGAAGGACTCATGATGGGCACGCGATCCGGTTCCATCGATCCGGGCATCCTGGTCTACCTGCTGCGGCATCGCGGCTACCAGGCCGACCAGCTCGACGAGATTCTCAATCGCGAATCGGGGCTTAAGGGCGTGTCGGGTTTGAGCGGCGACATGCGTGAGATCCTGGCGGCCATGGCTCAAGGCAATGCACAAGCGCAACTGGCGTTCGACATTTTCGCCCACCGGGTCACGCGCGAAGTTGGTGCGATGCTCGCGGTTCTGGGAGGCGTCGATGCGCTGGTGTTCACGGGCGGAGTGGGTGAGAACTGCCCGCCCCTGCGCGAACGCGTCTGCCAACAGCTTGGTTTCGTGGGGCTGCAACTCGACGCCGGGAAGAACGCCCACGTTGCCAACGACCAGGACATCGCCGCGCCGCAATCCACGGTGCCCGTGCTGGTGATCCACGCGCAGGAGGACTGGGAAATTGCGCGCCAGTGCTATCATCTCTTGAAATGACGCCCGGCGATCTCTGGTTGTTCCGGCACGGCGAGACAGCGTGGAGCCTGTCCGGCGCACACACGGGAACCACCGACCTGCCGCTCACCGACGCCGGCCGCATCCGTGCCGAGGCGCTTGGCCGCTATCTGAATGGACGCCATTTCGCTCTCGTATTGACCAGTCCACTAACGCGCGCCCGCGAGACCTGCCGGCTGGCGGGCTATGGAGATGTCGCTCAGATTGACCCGAATTTGCAGGAGTGGAACTACGGCGATTATGAAGGGCGCACCACCACGGAGATCCGCAAACAGGCGCCGGGATGGGTGTTGTGGAAAGATGGCGTGCCCAACGGAGAAACCGTGGACCAGGTTGCCGGGAGAGCTCGCGCGGTAATTGAGCGGGCGGCATCGGCGGGCGGCGATGTGGCGCTCTTCGCCCACGGCCACATCTTGCGGATCCTGACCGCTTGCTGGCTGGGTCTTGAGCCGGCCGGTGGGCGGCTCTTCGCCCTGGGCACCGGCTCACTGAGTATTCTGGGCTACGAGCGGGACACGCGCGTGATCACACTGTGGAATGAAGACCCGGCTGGAACCTCCGCTCCCTAACGCTCTCGCCTTACCGAGCCGCGACCGTCAGGGAGCGGACGTTGTTGTACTTACTACTGAACCGCGGGCAACTGAGTCTGGTCCCCGGTGTTAATACACTTCGGATGACCGAAACCACCGGCACTCACGCCGCCCGAGATGTCATAAACAATGTTGTCCGGATGGTTTGCATCTCCGCTGACTCCACCCACTCCTAGTAAGTGATCCAGGCCGAGCGTGTGCCGCACCCGCCAGGCGATCATATGATCCGCGCAGGAGGTGTCGCCGCTCACGCCAAGTCCACCCATGATCTTACTGCCCGCACCATAAAGGGCCAGCCCACCGCCGAATACATTTATTCCACCGATCTTCTGCCCGATCATGGGATCGTGATTCGTGCCGTAGTTAGTAGACGGAAAGTCGTACGCCACTTCGGGATTCACCGGATTGCTAGCCTGCAAACCGAACAGGCTGCCCCCCGGTTGCACTGCGGAATACAGATTCGCAGTGGATAATGCCAGCCCGTTGCTTTTGCCAGAGCTATTACTGCTAGACGACGAATCCAGACTGAAGGCGTTGCCGGTATTCGCCTTTTGCGCGGAAATTACCCGGCTTCCAGGCCACTGCGCGCCGCGGTTTACTCCTGAAAATGCCACAGCGCAAACGATCCCGTCCCGGTCCACAAGAGTCGCCCACATATTAAGGTTTAACCCGCTGGTTTCAGTTACTACCGCCGAGACTAAAGCTGCTTTCAGCGCGTCATTATTGGGAAGAAGCGGGCATCCGGACCCTCCCGGGCCGTTGTCGTTGCCCTGTTCATCGCCGGCATCATGCTTGCTGTCTGCCCAGGCTCCCCCTACGGTAACTGTCATTGCCACCAGCAGAGTAGCCGCTGGATAGAGCAATCTTCTCCGAAACATGTTGACTCCTTATAGTGTGATTTATTTGGTCGCTTGCGACCTTTGGTCCTGTGATTATACAGGGATTCGCTGCGCCGGTAAGTCTCCTCCAGTTTGTGATATCTTCAACTCTCAACCGCTTGAGGAGGAGTCATGGGGAACGGTGGGGCATGCTTTAGCTTGCCTAGCGCTGGTCGGGTTACTGCCTTGCTTGTAATAGCGATTCTGGGGAGCGCCCCTGCTTTCGCGCAAGTCGACTTCACCGGCGAGTGGGCGCCGCTCTATCACGAGGACGGTCCCGAGCGCGGTCCTGGCCCGGAACTGGCCGATTACACCGAGTTCCCGATCAACGACGCCGCCCGCATGCGTGCCGACAGTTACGACGCCGATCGCATTTCCGTGGTGCAAGAGTATCAGTGCCGGCCTCATGGCGCCGACTATGCTCTGCGCGGGCTGGGACAGATCCGCATCTGGCGCGACATCGATCCGGCTACGCAACGGGTCACTGCCTTCCACATCCACTTTCTGGCTTGGGACAGCGAGCGGACAATCTACCTGGACGATCGCCCGCATCCACCCGAGGAAGCGCTCCACACCTTTCAGGGATTTTCCACCGCCAAGTGGGAAGGCAACATGCTGACGGTCTGGACCACGCATTTGAAAGAGAACTACCTCCGGCGCAATGGCCTGCCCCGCAGCGACAAGGCGACGTTCACCGAGCATTGGACGCGCCATGCTGACTACCTCACCATCACCACTGTGATTGAAGACCCCGTGTTCCTGACGGAGCCGCTGGTGCGCAGCGACAACTGGTATCTGGACCCGGGCCAGCACATCGGAATCTTCGGCTGCGAGTATGCCGCTGAAGTTCCCAAGCCGGAGGGTAGTGTGCCGCACCACTTACCCGGCGAGAATCCGAATCTGCACGAATTCGCCAACTGGTACGGGCTGCCGTTTGAAGCGACGCGCGGCGGCGCGGAAACACTCTATCCGGAATACCAATCCAAGATCGAGGGCTACCACCCGCCCGCTAAGTGCACGCGCTACTGTCATTGCACATCGTTATTCAACTGCAACGTGGACCGATGAGCCGGAGCCCATTCATGAGTAGAACTTTCTTGCGATCGCCGGCGATCCTGTTGTTGGGTTGCGTGCTGGCCGCCTCAGCCCAGCAGAACTTTGACAACGTGCAGATCCGCGTGCTGCCGGTGCAGGAGAGGGTCTACATGTTCGTTGGCGCGGGCGGCAACACGACCGTGCAAGTGGGCAGGGACGGCGTCCTCGTGGTGGACACGCAGTACGCGCAACTGGCGCCGAAAATCATGGCGGAGATCCGCAAGCTGTCGGACAAGCCCATCATTTGGATGGTGAATACTCACGTCCACGCGGATCATACCGGTGGTAATGAGGCGCTCTCCAAACTTGGCGGGCCGGGGCCGGGACAGGCGCCGCGCATCATTGCGCACGAGAACGTTCTCAACCGTATGACGTCCAATCAACCGCGCTTACCGGAGGCGATGTGGCCAAATGACGAATACGCCACACCGCAAAAGGACATCTTCTTTAACGGCGAAGCCGTGGTGATCTACCATATGCCGAAGGCCCACACCGACGGTGACAGCATTGTCTTCTTCCGCCGCTCCGACGTGGTCAGCACCGGCGATATCTTCACACCTGGTCGATGGCCTGGCATCGATCTGGCACGAGGCGGCAGCGTGCAAGGAACGCTGGATGCCCTGAACTATATCCTGCGGCTGACTGTGCCGGCGAAGTATCAGGACGGCGGAACTCTGGTGATTCCGGGTCATGGCCGCTTGTGCGATGAGTCCGACGTAGTGGAATACCGTGACATGCTCACCATCGTCCGCGACCGCGTGCAGAATCTGATCAAGAAAGGCATGAGTCTGGAACAAGTGAAATCGGCTCGCCCGGCCCGGGATTACGAGACCGAGTACTCCTCAGACTTCGAGTCGGTAGACCAATTTGTCGAGACAGTGTACAAGAGCCTCAGTGAGAAGAAGTGAGATGACTCGAACAACTAAGTCAGCTTTCGTGTTAGCAGCGGCGCTTTCGATGGTGGCCGTGGCCCACGCCCAACCGCCCGGCCGCGGCGGACCTCCGCAGCCTCCCCGTTCACCCAAAGCAGCCGCCCCCGTGGATCTCACTGGTTACTGGGTGTCGGTAGTGACGGAAGACTGGCGATGGCGCATGGTCACTCCGATCAAAGGCGATTTCGCCAGCATTCCGCTCAATGCCGAGGGCGTGAAGGTGGGCGATGCCTGGGACCCGGCGAAAGACGAACGCGAAGGCAACCAGTGCAAAGCGTACGGCGCCGCCGCCATCATGCGCGTACCCGGCCGTCTGCACATCACCTGGGCTGATGACAACACTCTGAAAGTCGAAACCGACGCCGGCACCCAAACCCGTCTATTGCATTTCAACGGAAAGCCTCCGCAACCGCCGCAAGCCAGTTGGCAAGGATACTCGGTGGCGAACTGGGAACGAGCAGTGCGGGGATCCGGCGCGCCCCAAGCCGGACTGGGAGCGACGCGGGAGGGACTGCAAGGGCGGTCGCTCGAAGTGGTCACCACGCAAATGAAGCCGGGATACTTCCGTAAAAACGGCCCGCCCTATAGCGGCAGCGCGGTTCTGAAGGAATACTTCGACCTGTCTAACGAGCGGAATGGCGAGACGTGGTTCGTAGTCACCACAATTGTGGAGGACCCGACTTACCTCTCGGAGCCGTTCGTCACCAGCACAAACTTCAAGAAAGAACCGGACGGCGCGAAGTGGCATCCGACAACGTGTTCGTCGCGATAGCTTCTGTGGCGCAGGCCCTTGCCCTGCGACGAATCAATTAGCTTTTGCCGCAGCACTCCGGCTCACCGCATCGCGGAACTGAGCCGTGTCCGTGTACTGTTGGAACTTGACGATCTTGCCGTCACGGAACCTGAATACGTGGACGCACTGGGCATCCACCCGGCTGCCCGTAGACTTGTATGTTCCACGATAGCGTCCGAAGGCGACCACGGTGTCGCCGGAGCCTAGAATTTCTTCTGGGACCACCGCGAACGCAGCCCACTCGCCGCCGAGCCGCATGAAGACGCCTTCCAATATCGCCTGCGGCCCGATGTACGGATTCCGGTCGGCGTAGATAAAATTCTCCGCCTCATTCCACTCAATTTGCGGATCCATTCCAGCCAGCACAGCTGGAACATCTCCCCGTGCGAAGGCTTCATACACGGATCTGACTCGCTCTACGTTATCTTGCGGCATCTCGTTTTTCCTCCCGTTGGACTCTGCTATTAGAGCAGAATTGCCGGAAGACGGCTAGCCTTTTTTCACCGGTGGTATGCTCACCACAGGGCATGAGTTACCGCAAACTTCTTTGGGCGGCGGCGAGTCTGGCGGGATGCTTCAGCGCGGCCTTTGCCTTCAACCTGCCCTTTCGCGAATACCCCGGCCAGGAGTACAGTAACTTCCCGCTGCCGCCGGATTACCAGGAAAAAACGGAGTTCGTTTTCGCGCGCCTGATGTTCCCGGATGGCTTCGGCCGTTTCTTCGGTTTCCGCCGGTCGATGGATTGGCGCCAGGGCTACACGAATTGGACCAATGACTATCCGCGCGCCGACCGGCACCTGGCGGTCGCCATCAAGCGATTGACGCGGATCCATGTCCGCTCGGTGGAGCAGCCGGTAAATCTGGACGATGGCGACGATGCGTTCGACTGGCCGTTTCTCTACGCCGGCCGGGCCAGTGCGTGGCGTCTCACGGACGCCCAGGTCATCAAACTACGCGAGTACCTGGCCCGCGGCGGCTTTCTGATCTGCGATGACATTTGGGGCGACAGTGAGTGGGAGAGCTTCATGGAGACCATGGAGCGCGTGCTGCCGAATCGCCCCGTCGTCGACCTGGAAAATAACGACGCGGCCTTCCACATCGTTTATGACTTGGATCACCGATATCAGATCTCCGGCCAGTGGTCGTTGCGCTCGGGCATTCCGTACCTAAATGGCGGAGTGATCCCGCACTGGCGCGGGATCTACGACGAGCACAAGCGCCTCAACGTGGCCGTCTGGGTGAACAACGACACCGGCGATTCGTGGGAGTGGGCCGATGCCCCGGAATATCCCGAGCGCTATTCGGCCTTAGGAATTCGGGTCGTGTTGAATCACATCGTGTACGCGATGACGCATTGATCGTGCGGCTAGCATGACAGCCTACAAAGACCGCTCCCTTTGGTGACGGCTCAGCAAGGGTTTCGGAGCCGCGACCAAAGGGAGCGGTTGTCTGGAAGCGCTAATTCACGCGCACCCGATTCGCTAGCTGGCGTCGATCCTGCCATCGATCGCCGCTCCAGCTACGCGCTCACACGCCGCGTGGCGTCGATCTTCAGCCACAGCACGGCCGCTATCAAACATAGACTGGCGGTCATCAGAAACGGCACATTCCAACCGTAATGAGTTGCGGTGTAGGTAACCACCGTCGCCGCCACGGCGCCGCCGATATTTCCCAGCATGTTCATGACGGCGGATACGGAGCCGGCAAAATCGCCGCCGATGTCCAGCGGGACCGCCCAGGAAATTCCTACGGTCCACTCCAGTCCGAAGAAGGCGACGCAATACCAGGCCACGGATACGCGAGGATCCGGGATCAGCACAGCGGGAATCGTCGCGGCCGCTGACAGTAGAAACCCTGCGATGGCTACCCAGCGCCGCGCCAGGTTCGCGTTTCCTGTCCGCAGCAGAACAATATCGGAAAACCATCCGCCCGCGAGATCGCCCACTACGCCGGCCAGCAGCGGAAAACTGGCGTAGATTCCCATTTGGGCCAGGGTCATGTGGCGCGACTGTTGCAGATAAGTAGGGAACCAGTCCTGATAAACATTCAGGTTGTAGTTATAGAAAAAATACATCACTGCCAGGACCCATAGATTTCCGTGTGAAAGAATCTGGCGCCAGGGAACTTTGCCGGAGCTCTTGCGCTTTACGCCGCCGGCAATCAGATCGCGCTCGGCTTGGTTGACGCGATGGTGGTCTTCGGGCGTGTCACGATAATAGGCGAACCATGCGATGGCCCACACCACACCCAGCAGGCCGAATGCATAAAAAGCGGCGCGCCATCCAAAGAGCGGGATGATCCCCAGAGCCACGATCGGAGGCGTGATGGCGCCACCCAGGCGGGACCCGGCGTGCGTCACGCCCTGCGCGAAGCCGCGCTCCGTGGGCCGCATCCAGCGCGAAAGGGATCGTGTAGCAATCGGGAACGCCCCCGCTTCGCCCAAGCCGAAGAACACCTGGATCGTGAGCATGGAAGCCGCATTCCAGGCCAGCGCCGTGAGAGCAGTAAACGCACTCCACCAGCTCACTACCATGGTCAGAGCGCGCCGCGCGCCGATCGTATCGCCTAGCCAACCCCCGGGAATCTGGAACAGGGCATAGGCCATACGGAAGCCGAAGGTGATCCAACCCATGGCGGTCAGCGAGATTCCCAGTTCCTTCATGATCGCGGGCCGGGAAGTTGCCAGCACCTGCCGATCCATGTAAGTGATCATGTACGCGGCTACCGTCAGGGCAAGCACGACGTACCGTACGTGGGTGGGGCGTGAATGCGACGCGGTCACGGCTGAGCTATTCTACTCGATCGGCCGGCGAAGCGGAACCGGGGGACACCAGGGGACACAGCGCGCCGGCCGGGCGCGGAATCGCCCGCGGAAGTGTTAACCCCGGGCTTGGACTACATCGGCGCGAGACTCTTGTGCAACTTGAGTCAGGTACGCGAGAGCTGCCAAAACGCCTCCCGTGGAGTGCGGAACGCCGGCCACGGCCAGGCCCATCTCCACGCCGCTCAGTGTGCCGGCCAGCATGAGGTCGTTGAAATCGCCAAGGTGCCCAATGCGGAAAACCTTGCCGGCGAGTCTTCCCAGACCGTTGCCGAGCGACATATTAAAGTTCTCCAAAATCACCTTGCGCAACTCGTCGGCGTTTGTGCCCGCCGGAACCATTACAGATGTGGACGACCCGCTATACTCGGCGGGATTCAGACAGAGCACTTCCAGCCCCCATGCGCGCACCGCGCGGCGCGTCGCTTCTCCGTGGCGCGCGTGACGGGCAATCACGTTTTCCAAGCCTTCTTCGTGCAGCATGGCGAGCGACTCGCGCAGGCCGTACAGCAGATTCGTGGCGGGCGTGTAGGGGAAGAAGCCGTTCTGATTATTGGTCAGCATGGCCTGCCAATCCCAATACGATTTCGGCATGCGCGCCGATTTCGCGGCCGCCAGCGCCTTATCGCTGATGGCGTTGAAACTCAAACCCGGCGGCAGCATAAGCCCCTTCTGCGAACCTGCGACCGTGACGTCGATGCCCCACTCATCGTGGCGGTAATCGATGGAGGCCAGCGAAGAGATCGAATCCACCATCAACAGGGCCGGATGCCCTGCGCGGTCCATGGCCTTGCGGATGGCCGCCACGCTGCTGGCGACACCCGTCGAGGTTTCGTTGTGGACCACGCCCACGGCCTTGATCTTGTGGCCGCGATCTTCCGACAGGATCGCTTCGGCGGCGGCGGCATCGGCTCCGTGGCGCCAGTCGCCTTCCACGAAGTGCACGTCGAATCCCAGGTCTTTGGCCATGTTCTTCCACAGCGTGGCGAACTGGCCGGTCTCGAACATCAACAGTTTGTCGCCGGGGGAAAGCGTGTTGACCAGCGCCGCTTCCCACGCGCCGCTTCCGGAAGTGGGAAAGATAACCACCTTGCCCTTGGTCTTGAAAATCGGCTTTAAGGCTTCGAGAAGTTCCAGGCCAATGGCTGCAAAGTCCGGCCCGCGATGATCGATGGTGGGACGAGCCATCGCTCGCAAAACGCGCTCCGGCACGTTCGTGGGACCGGGGATCTGGAGGAAGTGACGACCGCTTCGATAGGACATTTGATCATGATATACCTTCGCCCTATGGGTCTGCCGGGCTAGGCCGGACTCAGCGTTGATTTGGCTTCGAGCGGTCGGATATACTCAAGGCCGACTCGTGGGAGGTAGCTTTGCGAATTGCGGTGGCGTTGGCTGTCCTCGGTTGCTCCGCTCTTCCAGTCGCGGCCCAGAACGCCGATCTGTCCGGTGTCTGGCAGATCAACCTGCCGGCGTTTCTGAAGGGCGGCATCGTCCCTCAAGATCAGCCCGCTCCCCCGAAAGCCGCGCCCCGGCCGGCCCGTGCCCCCAACGATCCACCGTACCAGCCCTGGGCCGCGGAAAAGGTGAAAGAGCGCCGCGAGAACAAGCTCAAGGACGATCCGGAGGCGCGCTGCCTGATGCCCGGCCTTCCGCGCATCGTGAACATGCCGATGCCGATGCAGATCATCCAGACACCGCAAGAGGTAGCCATCCTGTACGAGGCATTCCACTCATTTCGCGTGATCCCTACGGATGGGCGCGGCCACATCGACAAGAAACAGATGGCCTCCGACGGCCTGTATCTGGGCGACTCGGTGGGGCATTGGGAGGATGACACTCTGGTTGTCGATGTAACCAACTTCAACGACGTCACGTGGCTCGATAACAGCGGCGGCATTCACAGTGACGCGCTGCACGTCACGGAACGCTACCGCCGTCCCGATCAGGAAACACTGATTTACCAGGCAACTCTGGAAGATCCAAAAGTATTTACCAAGCCCTGGACGGTCAACTGGACACTCAAGCTTCGCCCCGGCGAGCGGCTCATGGAGTACGAATGTCTGGAGAACAATCAGGACCCGCCCCGGCTCGTCGGCAAGTGAGAGAGGAGCCATGAAGCTTACCCTACTTTGTCTGTTGCTGGCCGCGTTCCCCGCCCTGGCTCATCATTCCTTTCAAGCCGAGTTCGATGCCAACCAACCAATCACACTGAAGGGCGTGGTCAACAAAGTGGATTGGAGAAACCCGCATAGCTATATCTTTCTCGACGTGAAGGATGAGAAAGGCAAAGTAGTCACCTGGCAGTGCGAAGGTTTTCCGCCCAATATGCTGATCCGGCAGGGATGGAACCGGGACATGCTCAAGCCTGGGGACGCCATCAGCATTTCGGGCTATCGCGCCAAAGACGGATCCAACGTGATGAATTCGCGCGAAGTTACTTTTCCGGATGGAACCAAGAGGTACGGAGGGCCGCCCGCGGATTAGGCCATGTCGGGCATGCTTCAGCTTGCCCCAGGCGGCTCGTAAAGGACACGGTAAAATGACGAAGATGACCGACAAATACTATCGAGAGAATCAGTGGTGGGTGAGCCCCTATAACTTCGTGCCTGAGGTCCGCGCGAAATTCGATCTTCCGGAACGAGTCAGCATACACGATGCCACGCTGCGCGACGGCGAACAGACCCCCGGCGTGGTGATGACGGTCGCCGACAAGATCGCGATCGCCGAGAAACTCGACGAGATCGGCGTCGAGCGCATCGAAGCCGGCATGCCTGCGGTGTCCGACCAGGATTTCGAAGCTATTAAGCAGATCTCTCGTTTGGGATTGAAGTCGAAGATCTATACCTTCGCCCGCGCCATGATCGCCGATATCGATAAAGCCCTGGAGTGCGGCTGCCACGGTGTGATCATCGAAGTCCCCATCGGCTACCCCAAGCTGAAGTATCAATTTAAATGGACGTGGGAAGACGTTCTGCGCAAGAGCGTCCCGGTCATCAATCATGCCAAGTCGCGCGGCCTGCACGTGGTCTTTTTCCCATACGACACCACACGCGCGCGCCAGGAAGACTTGGAGAACCTGCTCACGCGGATCATGCAGGATGCGCCGCCGGATTCGGTGGGCGTCGTCGACACCATGGGGTGCGTACTGCCGGAGGCCATCAAGTATATGGTCCGGCTCGTAAAACAATTGACGAAGTTGCCGGTGGAAGTCCACACCCACAACGATTTCGGTTTGGGCGTAGCAACCGAACTGGCGGGCGTCGAGGCAGGCGCGGAGGTGGTGCACAGTTGCGCCAATGGCTTAGGCGAGCGCACCGGCAATGCCGCGTTAGAAGAATTGATCGTCGCGCTGCACGTGCTCTACGGCTACGACACGAACTATAACCTGGGCAAGCTTCCCGAGTTGGGCGAGCTGGTCAGCCGCATCAGCCAGTTCAGCATCGCGGTCAACAAACCCATCCTGGGCGAAAGAAACTTCACGCGGGAATCGGGAATCGGCGTGGACCTGGTGGTCAAGGAACCGCTCGCCATGTTTGGAACCCATCCCGCGCTCACTGGGCGCGTAGGCGATGTGGTGCTGGGAAAGAAGAGCGGCAAGGCTTCCATTACGTACCACCTGGAGCTGCTGGGAATCACAGCCGACGATGACACCGTTTCCGAAATTCTGAAGCGTGTGAAAGATAAGGGCATCGAAAAACGCGGGCTGGTCACGCCGGCGGAATTTCAGGAGATCATCCAAGCCGTAATGGGCCACGCCGCGCGCGTGTAACCGTGCTGCGGCGTTTCCTGCTGATTTTCGCACGCTGGCGGTTGCGGCGGCGTGCGCGCAATCCCCGGCCCCGGTCCACGCAGCAGCAGAAGCAGGTCAAGACCTACACGCTGCCGCCCGAAAAGCTGGCCCGGGCGATCGCCTACTCGCAAGCCAAGAACTGGCTGCACTTCGTCGCTTTCGCTTACGGGGCCGTTGTGCTGGTGGCTGCGCTGGCATGGAAAGTGGCGCCCCGCTTCCGCGACTGGGCACGGGCGGCCTCCAAACGCCGCATCGTGCAAGCCTACATCTTCGCGCCGCTCCTGTTGTTGACCCTCGATATTGGCAACCTGCCCATTTCGCTATACGAGCAGCATCTGTCGCTCGAGTACGGCCAGTCCATCCAGGGCTGGGGCTCGTGGTTTTGGGACTGGACCAAGGGGGAGCTCGTTGAGTTCGTCCTCGCCGGCATGCTGGCCTGGATACTCTACGGCATCATCCGCCGCAGCGCGCGCCGCTGGTGGTTTTACTTCTGGCTGGCTACCATTCCGATCGTGGTGTTTCTGCAGTTCCTCGCGCCAGTAGTGTTTACTCCCTTGTTCTACAAGTTCGAACCGCTGGCGGCAACGCAGCCCGCGCTGGTAGCGGAAATCGAAAAGGTGACTGCCCGCGGCGGACTGGCGATCCCGCGCGACCATATGTTCGAGATGAAGGCCAGCGAGAAGCTGAGTTCGGTGAATGCCTACGTGGCGGGCGTCGGCGCCTCTAAGCGCGTGGTGGTGTGGGACACGACCTTGCAAAAAATGACCATGCCTCAGATCCTTTTCGTCTTCGGCCACGAGATGGGGCACTATGTGCTCGGGCACGTCCTCCTGCTAATCGTCGGCCAATGTCTGTTGCTGCTGGTCTTTTTGTACGCCGGATTTCACGCGATGGATTGGATGGTCGTTCGCGCGGGCAAACGCTGGAACATTCCGAGCGTAGACGACTGGGCGTCATTGCCGCTGCTCCTGCTGGTGATTACGGTTGTGTCTTTTCTGATGGAGCCGGCGTTGAATTCATTCAGCCGCGTGCTGGAGCACAACGCCGACGTCTACGGTTTGGAAGTGATCCACGGAATCGTGCCGGATGCGCCGCAGGCCGCCGCGCAGGCATTTCAGATTCTAGGCGAACTGGATTTGTCGGACCCGGATCCGAGCCCATTCATCAAATTCTGGCTCTACGACCACCCCGCCCTTTCCGAGCGCATCCGCTTCGCCGCCGAGTACAAAAAGTAGCCCAGGCCTCCCGGCCTGTATCAGGTTTTTCTGTGTCTGGTTCTAAACCGCCCAGGAAGAATCCGCGCCAGCCGGCAAACTGCATCCGTCCCCCGCCCGCCGCATTAGCGACAACCGGAAGCCATCCACCAACGCCAGCCAGGTAGCTTCAACCAAATCACCCGAGACCCCCTGGGTAGTCCAATGCGCGCCAGCCTCGGCCCATTCCATTGCGACCCGTACCCGCACGGCCGTGCCCTGGGAATAGTCCAGGATCTGCACCCGGTAATCCGTCACCTTCAAGTTCACGATCTCGGGATACAGCGCAAACAGGCACTGCCGCAGAGATCGCTCAAGTGCGTTCACCGCGCCATCGCCATCCTCGGTCTCAGAGCGGACCACGTCTCCCACCCGCACCGTTGCCGTCGCCGTGCTCACCGGCGCCGCATAGAGAGCGGAATGACTCGTCAACTCGTACCGTTCCGCAACGAACGGCCGAAGGTCGGGCTGGAGCGCCTCGCGCACCAATCGTTCCAGCGTGCCATCCGCCGCCCGCAGTTCATACCCATCTGCTTCCAGAAACTCGAATCGCCCCAGAAGGTCTCGCCGCCCCGCCTCGGTCAAACCCGCCACAAGCTGCGAATCCACCATGTCGAGCAGTGACCCTTCGGCCACAGGCGCCGGTGGCAAACCCACATGGCCGCGGCGTCCGATCGCATCCCGGCCGGCATCGGCCACCAGGCGCGCCACTCGCGTCATCTCTGCCAGGCGCTCGGCACCAATCACGCTATGGCCCAGTTTGCGTTCAAGATTCGAAATGATGGAACAAAGATTGGCCAGCCCGCGACGCTCGCCATACGCGTTGATGGACCCTTCGACGTGTGTGAAGCCTTGCTCCACGGCCTCCAGCGTGTTCGCCAGGGCCAGGTCGGAATCGTCGTGCGCGCAAATCCCCAGAATGCCTGTGAATCGCTTTCGCACCTCGGCCGAAATCTCGCGCACCAGTTCGGGCAGCCCGCTGCCGGTGGAATCGCGCAGGCAGAGCACGTCCGCCCCCGCTGCCTTGGCGGCTTCCAGCGTGTGCCACGCGAACATGGGTTCCCGGCAATAGCACTGGAAGAAATCTTCATCCCGGAAGATGACGTCCAGCCCGTGAGTCTTCAAAAAGCGAACCGTATCGCCGATGCGCCGGCAGTATTCCTCGTAGCAGCCCGCACCCACTTGCCAGCAGGACGCCGATACGATCGCCGTCTGAGCGCCCGAGTCCACTACCGCCTGGATCTCCTCGTCGCGCTCCACCGCGTCCCGAATGGCTGCCAGGCGCACCGAACCCGCCAGCCGGAGGTGAGCCGGATGGAACTCCGTCCGGGCGTAGCCGAAGAACTTCCGGACGCTCGCGCTCGCGCCAGGACAGCCCATTTCGGCGTAATCGATTCCTAAACGGTCGAGTTCCTGCACAATCGCCAGCCGGTCGGCCAGGCTAAAAGAAAGGCTGGCTCGCCCCGGGTTGTGCCCGAACGTGTTATCGAGTGCAAATACTCTCATTGCCTACCTCCGCGTTTTCCCGGATTGCCTGGCGTCCCCGCGCCAGCGCGGCCAAATCGATTTCCAACCATCGCTGGCTGTGCACCAGCCGCCGCAACACTTCGATTACTTCATGTTCGAACGGCACACGCGCGCGCTCCAGCAGCGCGCCCAGCATCACCATGTTGGTGGCCTTTGCTCCGCCGAGCTCGTCGGCGAACTGCGTGAAGGGCGCCGCCACCAGGTCCACATCCGCGCGCCGGCAGTCTTCCGGACACGCCGCGCCGTTGTAGAGCACCAGGCCGCCCGCTTCCACTGTGGGCAGGAACTTGCGCAGCGACGGCTCGTTGAAAGCCAGCAGCACATTCGGCCGCGAAACCAGCGGCGACGCGATCGGCCGGCTGGCGATGCGCACGTGGCAATTGGAAGTGCCCGAGCGCATCTCGGGCCCGTAGGACGGCAGCCAGGATACCTGCCAATCGCCGGCCAAACCCGCTTCCGCCAGAACTTCGCCCAGCAGCAATACGCCCTGGCCGCCGAAGCCGGCAACTTTGATCGCCAGATCGAGAGGCGGACGCGCAGCCGCGCTCACCGGCTCCCCATCGCCGTCGCGTGCGAGGCCCAGGATCTCGGGCAGCCGTTCCAGTTCGGGGACCGCCGCGGGGGCGGGGCGAGACCCCGCCTCCTTGGTGCGGTCGCGGTATACCCCGAGGGGGAAATGTTTGACGAGTTCCTGATCCACCCAGTGTTGCGCCACCACCGGATCCATCTTCCAAATGGTGGGGCACGGCGAAAGAATCTCGATCATGGAAAAGCCCAGGCCGCGCTTCTGCGTCTCCAGAGCCTTGCGCACCGCCCTTCCGGCGCTCATGATCTGCTTGTTGTTGCCCAGCGCCACGCGCTCCAGGTATACCGGCGCCTCCAGCGTCGCCAGCAGCTCGCACACCTTGATGGGGTAGCCTTCGTTCCAGGGGTTGCGCCCGAACGGCGTGGTGCTGGTCTTCATACCAACCAGGGTGGTGGGCGCCAGTTGCCCGCCGGTCATGCCATAGATTGCGTTGTTGACGAAGATGAAGGTGATGTTTTCGCCGCGGTTGGCGGCGTGCACAATCTCCGCCGTTCCGATGGCGGCCAAATCTCCATCGCCCTGGTAGCTCACCACCATGCTGTCGGGATGCGCGCGCCGCACTCCGGTAGCCACCGCCGGCGCGCGCCCGTGCGCCGCCTGCACGTTGCCTACATCGAAGTAGTAATACGCAAACACCGAACAGCCCACCGGGCTGATCAGAATCGTGCGGTCTTGTATGCCCAGTTCATCGATGGCGTGGGCCAGCAGCTTGTGCACGATCCCGTGTCCGCATCCCGGGCAGTAGTGCGTCTGCTGCTGCGCCTCCGATTTGCGTTCGTACCGGCCGTAAAAGCTGCGCGCCTTCTCGTGCAAGATCGCAAACTCAGGCATGCACCACCTCCTGCTCCAAAACCAGCTTGCGTGCGAATTTCAGGACTTCCTCGGTGGAGGGCACATTGCCGCCCACGCGGCTGTAAAACTCCACCGGCCGGCGACCTTCGAGCGCCAGCCGCACATCGTCCACCAACTGCCCCGTACTCATCTCGACCACCGCGAAGGAGGACGCGCTCTCGGCCAACCGGCGGATCTCGGCCATGGGGAACGGGTACAGCGTAATCGGCCGCAGCAGGCCCAGCCGCATGCCCTCGGCACGCCCGGCCTCCACCGCTTCTTTCAGAACCCGCGCCACAATCCCATAGCCCACCAGGATGATTTCGGCATCCTCGGTCTGCTGGCACTCGAAGCGGACTTCCTCCTGCTCGGCACGCTTGTACTTGGCTTCCAGTTTCATCACGTGCTGCTCCAGCACGTCGGGTTCGAGATAGATCGAGCTCACCAGGTTGGGACGGCTCGCGGCGGTTCCCGTAACCGCGTAATCGGGCACTCGCGGCGCCACCGCCTCGTCCGGAAACGCCACCGGCTCCATCATCTGTCCGATGTACCCGTCCGCCAGCACCACCACCGGATTGCGGTACCGGTCGGCCAGCTCAAAGGCGAGCAACGTGAGGTCGCACATCTCCTGCACCGAATCAGGAGCCAGCACCAGCGTCCGGTAATTGCCATGCCCGCCGCCCTTCACCACCTGGTGGTAGTCGCCCTGTTCGGGAGCGATGTTGCCGAGTCCCGGACCACCGCGCACGATATCGGCCACCACACAGGGAAGTTCCGCGCCCGCCAGATAGCTGAAGCCTTCCTGCATCAGGCTGATGCCCGGACCACTCGAGCCGGTCATTGCCCGCACCCCGGCAGCCGCTGCGCCATAGATCATGTTGATGGCGGCGACTTCGCTTTCGGCCTGCAGAAACACGCCTCCGGCCTGCGGCATGTAAAGCGCGGCTGCTTCGGCCACCTCGCTGGCCGGCGTGATCGGATACCCGTAAAACGCGCGGCAGCCGCCCAGAATGGCGGCCTTCACCACTGCCTCATTGCCCTTAATCAGTTGTTTGCGCATGACGGCTCCCTCAAGCAGCCTTAGCAACCCGCCACACCACGATGGCGCCCGGCTCGGGACACGCAAAGAAGCAGATCCCGCAGCCGGTGCAGCCCTCGCCCAAATAGGTAGCCGGATGATATCCGTACCGATTCAAGCTCGGAGCCAATTGCAAAACCTTCGGCGGGCAAGCCTCCACGCACAGGCCGCAGCCCTTGCACTCCTCCGTGCTCAGATCCAAGCGTCCACGATCGCTCGCTTTCATCGCGCGCCCCCCTTGTTCACTTGCTTACAACGTCAACGAATACTCGGCCTCTTCCAGATCTTCCCAAACCGGCCGGAAACCGAACTTGAGTAAACCCTGCCGTGCGGCCTTGTTGTGGGTATCGATGAAGACCGCAATACGGTGATAGCCGGCAGCCTGCGCTGCTTCCACGGCGGCCCGCGTCAGAGCGGTACCCAGCCCCTGCCGGCGGAAATCCTGGTGAACGAAGCACATCAATTCGGCAGCGTCATCGTCCTCCGCAAAGAGCGCCAGGTGCCCCGCCAGCTTTCCATCCACGAAGCCAACCAGGTTGATGGCTTCCCGTATGCCGGCCAGCCACTCGTGCCGCAACGCGAGATCCCGCGGCGGCAAACCCAGCGCCTCGCCGAGGGGTGCGATCGTGTCATACATCGCTTCGAGCAGCGGCCGGTCCTCATCCCGCAGCCACCGCACGGCCACTTCTCGACCACTCAAAACGGGCATATGAGCCTCCACTGTGGGGCAGGCCTTCCGGCCTGCTGCCGGCTTTCAGCCGGCGCGCCGCGCGGAAGCGGCCCCACAAAACCAAGAGACATTGCTTGCATCTCTACGCCAAAACCAAACCAGGCTTGCGGTCCAGGTAATGAACCTTGGCCGCGAAATCGTACAACTCGTCGTGGAACTTGGGATGCGCAATGGCGATCAGCGCTTCGGCGCGCTGCCGTAGCGTCTTGCCATGCAGATAAGCCACCCCAAATTCCGTCACTACGTAATGCACATCGGCGCGCGTCGTCACCACCCCGGCGCCTGCATCCAGCATGGGCACAATGCGCGAAATGGTATTGCCCCTCGCGGTCGAAGGCAGCGCAATGATGGGTTTGCCGCCCTTGCTGCGCGCCGCGCCACGCATGAAATCCAGTTGCCCGCCGAACCCGCTGTATGGCAGCGTGCCGATCGAATCCGAACAGACCTGGCCCGTTAGATCGACCTGAATGGCCGAATTCAACGCAATCATGTCGTCGTTCTGCGCAATGACGAACGGATCGTTGACGTACTGTATCGGATGGAATTCGAACATCGGGTTTCCATCCACGAACCGGAACAATTTCTCGGTGCCCAGCACAAACCCGGCCACGATCTTGCCGCGGTGCAGCGACTTCCGCTCGCCGTTGATGACTCCGGCTTCCACCAGCGGGATCACTCCGTCCGAACACATCTCGCTATGGATGCCCAAATCCTTCTTGTCGCCCAGGCACGCCAGCACAGCATCGGGAATGCCGCCGATTCCCAGTTGCAGGGTGGCGCCATCGGGAATTAAGCGCTCGATATTCTCGCCGATGCGCCACTGCAGCTCGGTGAACGGCTCGGGCCGCAGCTGCAGAAGAGGCCGGTCCGTCTCCACAATCGCCGTCACGCGGCTCACGTGCATGAAGGTATCGCCCATGGTCCGCGGCATCTGCTGGTTCACTTCGGCAATTACGTGCGTCGCCGAACGCGCGGCATTGAGCGTGCAATCCACACCCACGCCCATGCTCATGAAACCGTACTCATCGGGCGGCGACAATTGCAGCAAGACCACGTCCAGCGGCAGTTCGCCCGTCAAGAATAGCTTTTCGATTTCCCCCAACATGATGGGCGTGTAGTCGGCGCGCCCCGCCGCCACCGCATCGCGCACATTCGCCCCCAGGAAAAGCCCGTTGTGCCGAAAGTGCCCGTCGTATTGAGGCAGCGTGTAGTCAGCCTTGCCGAACGTGAGCAGATGAATAATTTCAACGTCCGATAAGGACGGGGCTCGGTCCAACAGTGCTTCGGTCAGTACTGCCGGCGTCGCGCACCCGGGGTGGACGTAAACGCGATCTCCCGAACGGATCACCTCCACCGCTCGCTCCGCGCTCGTCAGCTTCTGGCGGTACAATTCAGACCAGTTCATGAAATCCAGCACCTCCCAGTGGTGGGTCTCATCAACCCCTCCACAACGATTATATGCCAAAATCGGACAATTATCTCTTTATATAGAGAACTTTAGTGTGTGCCAGAAATCCAAAACCAGTGGGACAATCGTAAATCAGTACTATGCGGACACCCCTTGTCTTCCTGATTTCACTCGGCATGGCTATGGCCCAGCACCACGCCGCGCCATCCGCCGAAAAGCCCGTGACGCTATATAAAGGATTGGGGGCCTGGTACCACCCCATCGCCACACGCAATCCGGAGGCGCAGAAGTACTTCGATCAGGGCTTGGCGCTGCTCTACGGATTCAATCGCTACGAGTCGCTGCGGTCGTTTCGCAAGGCTTCGGAGTTGGATCCGCAGGCGGCCATGACGTTCTGGGGAATGGCCATGGCGCAAGGGCCGTACATCAATATGGATGGCGACCCCAGCTACGATTTGAAGGGCGCCTGCGCCGCGGTCGACTCGGGTAGGAAACTGACGGCTGCCCCCGAGCACGAGAAGGCGTATCTCGAAGCAGTGGCGACTTGGTGCGGCAATTCCCCGCCCGCGGCCTATTCCGCCGCAATGCGCGCGCTGGTAGCGCGTTACCCCGACGACCTGGATGCCCTCACGATTTATGCCGAAAGCCTCATGATTCCTACGCGCTGGCACTGGTACAGCGCTGATGGAACACCGGCCGAAGGCGTGGCGGAAGCCGAGCGAGCCCTCGAAACGGTGCTGCGGCGCTGGCCCGATCACGTGGGAGCAAACCACTATTACATACACGCCGTGGAATCCTCACCGGCTCCCGAGCGGGCCATCCAAGCCTCGCTCAAGCTGATGGGCCAGGTATCCGGCATGGGCCACCTGGTCCATATGCCCGGGCACATCTGGCTGGTGCTGGGCGACTGGGAGACGGCCGTGGACGTGAATACACGGGCGGTGGCTGCCGATCGCGAGTATTTCGCGGCCACCAATGTGACCGGCACGTACTTCCCCTACTACCTGCACAACCTGGACTTCATCCGCTACGCGCGCTTGATGCAGGGCCGCAAGCTAGATGCGTTTCGCGCCGCCGAAACCATGTCTGCCGGAGCTGCTCCCATGGTGCAGGTCATGCCCGAGATGTCGGAACAGATTGCCCCGGCCGTGCTGTTCACCCATGTGCGTTTCGCCGACTGGGACTACATTTTGAAATCGCCGCAACCGGGCGAGAAGCTGAAAGTGAGCACGGCAGTATGGCGTTTGGCGCGCACCCTGGCTCTGGCAGCGCGCGGCGACCAGGCGGGAGCGGCACGGGAGCGCGATGCCTTCGAAACCGCAAGGACCACCGTGCCGGCCGATTCTTCCTGGGGCCAGAACAAGACCGCCGATGTGTTTGCCATGGCCTCCGAAATCCTGGCCGCGCGATTAGCGACCGCACCACCGGAAGCCGTGGGCCATTGGCAGCGCGCAGTGTCCTTGCAAGATGCACTGACCTATGATGAGCCACCGGCCTGGTATTACCCCTTGCGTGAGTCTTTAGGCGCCGCGCTGTTGCGAGCCGGCCAGCCGGCCGAAGCCGAAAAGGTTTTTCGGGACGGAGTGAAACGCTCCCCGCGCAACGGCCGGATGCTATTCGGTCTGATGGAGGCCCTCAAATCGCAAAATAAGACGGAAGCCGCCGGCGAGGTGAAGCGCGAATTCGACGCGACCTGGGCCAAGTCGGATGTGAAACTGCGCCTGGAAGATCTGTAGCGGTAGCGCAGGCACTCCTGCCTGCCGGGTCGAGACTCATCTCGACCCCGTCTTCACGGCGGATAATAGCAATTGATGCGCATTCGGCTCATTACCGCGTCAGCCCTGCTTGCCATCGCCCTTCCCATCGCAGCTCAAACCGGCTCCGTCGCCGGAATCGTCATCGATGAAAAATCGGGCGATGGCGTCGCCAAGGCCGTCGTAATCCTCAACCAGAACCAGAACCAGAACCAGCCGGGCGGCATCGGTACCACCACCGGCTTGGACGGCAAGTTCACGCTGCGCGATGTCGATCCAGGCACCTACGTACTCGCAGTCGAACGTGATGGATACGTCGCCGCGCGTGGACCATCCCAAACGGTTACTGTACAAGCCGGCCAGGCCACCGCGGACGTGAAGTTGAAGCTACTCCGCACCGGCGCGCTCTCGGGACGGATTCTGGATGCCGACGGCGATCCGGTTTCCGGAGTGGGCGTTTCGCTCTCCGCCACTCCCGCCAGAAAAAACAATCGCGCCCTCACCGGCTATGCCACGACCAACGACCGCGGCGAGTACCGCGTCTTTCAGATCACACCGGGCGACTACCGGGTGTCGGCAACCTACCGGCCGAAGGGCCAGGTTGAAGGAGTCCGCATGCAGCGGCTTCCCACAACCGGCGCCCCATCCGGAGGCGAGGCGTATCCAACCGTGTTCTATCCGGCCGTAGTGAAGGTTGAGCCCGGAGCGGATTTACAGGGCATCGACCTGCAGTTGGTCCGGGCCCACAGCGTTCGCGTGCGAGGCCACGTCATCGCCGGCAGCAATCCGGCTCCGCTGCTCCAGATGGTCATATTGGCTTCGGTTCAACGTGATCCGCCGGGCCAATCCCACGACTTCCTGATTCGAGATCCCAAAGGGGAATTCGAGTTCGCAGACGTGCTGCCCGGCACGTATCGGCTCCAGGTCCAGGCCGGCGCCTTCAACCAGCCGAACGGAATGTCGGCCCGGCGGACGCTGGAGGTAGGTGACTCCGATATCGACGGCATTGAGTTGACTCTGGGGCAGCCGCAGAGCCTGAGCGGGCGAATCATCGCCCCGGAGGGCCGCAAGCTGCCGCCGGGATTGATGGTGGTATTAGGGTCGCGCGAGGCAGGAGACACGCAGGGCGGCGGGATCGCGCAAGTAGGCGCCGATGGTGCGTTCACGATACCGCACGTCGCACCCGGCGAGTACGATGTGCTCATCGCCTCCGCGACCGCCGTGGAGGACGATGCCTACATCCAGGCGATTCGCGTGGGCGACACGGACGCGTTAGCCGAAGGAGTGCATGTCGGCGAAGGGCAGTTGCCATCACTCGACATCGTTCTGAAGCCGAACGGCGCCGCCGTCGAGTGCACCGTGACCGACGACAAAGGCGATCCTGTTCCCGATGCCAGCATCCTGGTCGTACCGGACCCTCCTAGACAGCGGCAGTCCGCCCTATTCGGCGACTGCCACACACGGCCGGACGGAACTTGCAAAGTCACAGGGATCACTCCCGGCGAGTATCACGTTTACGCGTTTCCGGCCGGAATGGAGATGGACCGCCGCGATCCGGACGCGCTGAAACCGTTCGAGAAGTATGGCGAAGCGATGAAGTTCGCCGAGGGTGACCGAAAGCCAGTCAGTCTGAAAACACCGGAGTAACGCCGGCGGTCTTTGCCGCCGGTGAGGTGGCTGCTGGACTCGAAATGTCTAGTAGAGTCCCTACTTCTTCCTGTGGTAACTCTTCAACTGCTCCAACTGCCCCCGCACCACCCCGTTTTCCGGTTCGATCTCAAGCGCCTTTTCCAAGTTGGCCATAGCCGCTGCATCATCCAGCTTGCGCGTGTACGCATACCCGATCGCCGCATAGGTCCGGGCCGACTGCGGGTTGAATTCCAGGTTCACTTGCAGCAGCGCGATCGCGTCATCCGGCCGGCCCGTGGTGATGCGTTGCGCGATGCTCAGCAGCGTATCGTCGCTGAAGTCGTAGGTGGCGCGCCCGTAATAGCGCTTGTGCAGGTCGCGATACTCGGCCGCCGCCGCGGCCACGCCTTTCTCCTTGAGCGTCCGGTTGATGATGTCGGCCAGTTGCTGGGGAATCGCCACGCCGCGATGACACGTCACGCACTCCACACGTGTGGCGCCCGGCTCCGTCTGGCCGGTGGCGGCGGCAATCTTGGCGTTGATGTCGCGGGTCATGGCCATCATGGCGCGCGCAATCTCTTTCTTCGGCTCGGGTTGGCCGCTGCCCCGCTCCGCCGTGTGGCAGTAGTTGCAGCTCACTCCCAGAGCTTTGGAGATCGTTTGCATGGTAGCCATCATGTCGTTGGGCGGTGTTTGCGCGCCGGCGATCGACGCCACCGCGGCCAAAACCAGAATTCGCGACATTCGCACCATTGGCGAATAGTATATACCGGCGTGCCTTATACTAGACCTATCCATGACCAATACGCTGCTTCCGACCTCGTTGGTCGGATCTCTGCCACAACCCGACTGGCTTGCCGACCGCGCCTTACTCTCCAGCAATACGCCGCCCCGTACACGCATGCGGGACCTGTGGCGCGTGGCCCCCGAGTGGCTCGAACAGGCGCAGGACGATGCCACCCTTCTGGCCATACGCGACCAGGAACGCGCCGGCCTGGACATCCTCACCGATGGTGAGATGCGCCGCGAAAGCTACTCCAACCGCTTCGCCACCGCGCTCGAAGGCGTGGACCTCGATAATCCCGGCATCGTCATCAGCCGCAGCGGAAAAGAGGTGATGGTGCCGCGCGTAGTCGGCAAGATCCGGCGCATGCACGCCGTCGAAGTCCGCGACGTGCAGTTTCTGCGCGCCAACACCGACCACCCCATCAAGATAACGGTCCCCGGCCCGTTCACCATGGCACAGCAAGCCAAGAACGACTATTACCCGACCGAAGAGGCTATGGCGCTCGATTATGCCGCGGCGGTGAACGAAGAGATCCGTGATCTGTTCGCAGCCGGCGCCGATGTGGTGCAGGTCGACGAACCCTACATGCAGGCCCAGCCGGAGAAGGCGCGCGAGTATGGGTTGAAGGCCCTGAACCGCGCCCTGGAGGGCGTTCGCGGCACCACCGCTGTGCACATCTGCTTCGGGTACGGCCACATGGTGAAGGGCAAACCGGCCGGCTACTCGTTCCTCGCCGAACTGGCGGACACCCCTGCAAAGCAGATCTCGATCGAAACCGCGCAGCCCTCGCTCGATTGCTCGGTGCTCGAAAAGCTACCCGGAAAAACCATCATCCTCGGGGTGCTCGATCTGGGAACTCACGAAGTGGAGACGGCGGAAACGGTGGCAGCGCGCATCCGCCGTGCGCTACCCCACGTCAGCGCGGAACGCCTTGTGGTGGCGCCCGACTGTGGTCTGAAGTATCTGCCCCACAATGTGGCGGTCGGCAAAATGAAAGCCATGGTGGGCGGCGCACGCCTGGTTCGCGCCGAACTCGAGAGCAAGGCCGGCGGGGCCCGAGGGTAATCGACATGCCGGAACGTCCCACAAGATCATCGGTTTTTCTGGATGTCGCGGCCGGGAAGAGTCCCGTCCCTGCGGAGATGGAGCCGGATACGCCGTTTCAGATCCTCATCCTGGGGGACTTCAGCGGACGCGCGAATCGGAGCACGCCTTCATCGCCGGGGCGGCGTCGTCTGCGGCAGGTGGATGCCGATAACCTGGATCGGGCTCTCGAAGAAATGGAGGTCTCGCTCGATCTACCGCAAATATCGCTGCGGTTTCGCGCATTGGACGACTTCCACCCGGACAGCATCTATCGCAACGCCGAGGTCTTTCACAAGCTGGCCGATGCCCGCAGCCGGCCCGCGCCCGCTCCCGCGCTAGCGCCCGAGCGCAAAAGCCACCAGGAGTTGGGACACAGTCTGCTGGAAAGCATGCTGGAGCAGGAAGAGAAACCAGAAGACCTCGACAACGATCTGCCGGCGTTCATTAAGAAGGTAACGGCCGGCCACCTGGTTACGCCCGAGGATCCGCGCCGGCAGGAATGGGCCGCGCGGGTAGACGCCACCGCGGCCGATCTGATGCGCTCGGTCTTGCACAACCCCCATTTCCAGGCGCTCGAAGCCGCCTGGCGCGCCGTTTGGATGCTTATCCAGCGTCTGCAGCCGGACAGTGAACTGAAAATTTTCCTGTTCGACGCCACCCTCGAAGAGCTGACCGCCGAGCCGGGTTGGATGGAGAAGCACCTGGTGAACCCCAGCGCACCTTGGGCAGTGATCGCCGGCAACTTTGCTTTTGGCCAGACCGCGGAAGATGCCGTGCACCTCCAGCGCCTGGGCCGGTTCGCCGCAGCCATGAGCGCGCCGTTTCTGGGCGAGGGGCAGCCACCTTCGGAAGAAGACGCAGAACCGCATTGGCACGAGCTGAGGCATTCGCCCGAAGCTCAATGGATCGGCCTGGCGGTGCCCCGGTTCCTGCTGCGCCTGCCTTACGGCAAGGACACCTCTCCGGTGGAGTCTTTCGATTTTGAGGAAATGCCCGAGAGCGTCCATTCCGCTTATCTATGGGCCAACCCGGCCTTCGCCTGCGCCTGTCTTCTGGGCGAAGCGTTTCGCGAAGATGGCTGGGACATGCAGCCGCGGCAGCACCGCCAGCTCGACCAGCTGCCCCTGCACGTTTACGAAGAGGATGGAGAATCGCAGATCAAACCGTGCGCCGAAGTGCTGCTCACAGAAAGCGACACGGACTTCCTGCTGACGCAAGGTCTGATGCCGCTGGCGTCCGTCCGGGATCAGGATGCGGCCATCCTGCTGCGGTTCCAATCGATCGCGGATCCCCCGGCGCGGCTCGCCGGCAAATGGGAAACGGGTAACGCGTAGAACCTCCGGTTCTTAAGACCGCTCCCTTTGGTCAAGGCGCATCCCGAAACGTAAACGCCCCCGGTTACCGAGCCGTGACCAAAGGGAGCGGTTCTTGCGCCTGAACCGAGAGCAAAAACTCGTCAGTGTACGCCCCGCGGAGACTCTTTCGGCGTACGCGCTGTTGTTGCAATAGGCGCCCGCAGTTGGAAAGACCCCGCTACCCTCGACTGCCAGCTACGCTTCTAGGACGGCTCGTAGTCAGCGCCGTGCACCGCGGACGAAACCTTAGCCACTCTTGTTCCTGCCAGGGTGACGATCGAGACAGCATTTGTTACTGCCGGCATTCGCCCGCCGTCCACCCAATTACCGGGTGTTGTCGTGATGCTCCAGCGTGACGTAATGCCCGGCGTCCTTATCGATGCAGGGTGCGGCCTCTTCCAGTGCGTCGGGCTGAAGCGTTAGCGTGCGCGACAGAGTCCACGGTTTCTGGAGAACCTCGGGGTCTTCCGCGGTCACCTGGTACTGAATCGTGTCTCCCACGCGCCGCAGCCGTTCCGTGACGTGCAGCTTCCGGCTGTGGAACAAGCCGTTGTCTCCCAGCCAGGTTTCGTCGGTGAGCCGGGTCACATCCACAACCAGCGTGTCGCCTTCCCAATGGCCCACCGAGTCGCCGTTATAGGTCGCCGCTGTTTCGGGATCGGTGCTATGGGGGCGTCCGTCGAGCGGAATCACACGCCATTGGTTGCCGGTGTTGTCGGCGTAGAGAAAGATCGCCTGCTTGGCCGTCTGCACGATCTGGTGCGGAGGTCCCACGCGCGGGACGCCCGGCGGCATGCAATGCAGCGTCGGATCTTCCTTGACCTGATTGTCGTTGAGTGATTTCACCTTGGCCGCGAACTCGGGTTTGTACTCCGGCTTGGCGTCGCCCAGCGGAGTGGCGTACAGCGCGGCCGATTTCGGACTGAACGCGCCGCCGACCACGAAACTGTCGCCGACCTTCTGAATCGTGCCGATGCCGAAGAAGTGGTGCCACACGCCGTTCAGGTCGGGGTGTCCGTCCGCCATGCGTGGCGTCGGCCGGGAGGCTGCGCCGGGATTCTTGGCGGCTTCCGCGGCATAGTTGGTTTGCGCCCGGGCGCCTATGGCCGAGGCCAGAATGACTGCGGCGAGCGCGGCCCGCGTGAGCGTTCGGTGATTCGCGAGCTCGGATAGCATGATTTCCTCCCTATAACTGGTGTAACCCAACGACGATCGGGGCGCACAGCCGCTATTTTTGCGTCTTCCGCAGACTGGGGTCGGCATCCTGCGGGAGACATGCTGAATACATGGCCGTCCGGATAGCTCAACTTAGTCATGAACCCGTAGGCCGCGACCGTCCTTGGCAGGGTTCGCCGTGACGGTCACCTCCTGCTTGTTGCTCATCAGCACATCCTTGGTCAGCCCGCTGCCTCTGAAGAACAGCGGAGGCAGTGATTGCAGCGCCCAGGTGGTCGTCTTTCCGGCGTCGTCCTTCACGTCTAAGTAGACGAAGATGTGCGGATTGACCCAGTCGACTTTGGAGATAGTTCCCCGCAAGGTCACGGTTTTGCCCGAGTCGAACTCCGCGGAAAAAGAATGATGCGCGATGACGGGCAACGCGCAGGCTAGCGCCGCGACCGCCGCCCACCGCAATCGATTTGTGGCTCCCATCTGATCCTCCAGCCGTCTCGAAAAGTATATACTCGCGCGCCGCCGCGCACAATCGCCTCCGCAACGTGCGTGGGGCAGGCCGTTCGGTTTTTGTGGCCTGCCGCGGATTCGCAGACGGCATCACGCCGTCCGCGGCTCGGATAGACCGTTCGCGGCTCCGCGCTTCATTGCGATGAAGCCGCCGGCCGTGCCGCCCAGCACTTTCAGCACGTGGGCGATGATGTAGGCAATCGGCTCCGGACGGCCGAGACTCATGCCGACATAAATCAGCATGGCTACGACCCCAACGAGCGCGCCATGCAGCACGCGCCGCTGCGATTTCCGAGCGACCCAAAGCCCGAACACGAATGTCGCTGCGAACGACACCGGAGGCGCGCTGTAGACAAGACTGGCTTGTCCGGCCACCAAACTCAGCGGTATCACGATGACAAAGACTGCCAACTCCGCCAGAAAGCCACCAAGCAGAATCCAGCCCCAACGAATGTTCTTCATCGTCCTGTCCTCCTGCACGGAACACGCCGAACGAGCGGGTCAGCCGGGAGCCTCCGGATCGGCTGCGCTTCCCAGCCCCCACTCCTGGAAAGTCATTGTAACTCCGCCTCCAGAGGGCGTTGGCGCCGCCGGACCGCTCCCGCCCGGGCATAACTGTATGCCATCGGCTCAATCCGCCCGACAATACTCTGGGCGCTAATCTCGCGAGACTAATATATACTCCCAAAGAATGCACAGACCCGGCGACCGGAAGCGCGCCACCGGCTTGTGTCGCCCATCAATCCGTTTGATCTGTTGACCGCTCAGACGACCAATGCCGAGTTGCTGCTCGCATCGCGCCAGCAGTTTCTAATTTAGGTGTTGCAGTATGGGTCGTATTCCGTCGGTAGCGCGTCAAAGAGTTCGCCAATATCGCGACCGTGGCCTGGACCTGAGCATGAACCAACTCGCCCAGCAGATTCACGTCCCCGCCAGCCGCATCAGCGCGATTGTGGCCGGCAAACGCCCCATCACCGGAGAGACCGCCTTGCGCCTGGCGCGCTATTTCGGCACTACGCCCGGATACTGGATGAACCTTCAGGCTCGCTTTGATCTCGAACTTGCTCGCGATGCGTGGGAAGCGAAGGTAAAAGCCGAAATTCGACCGCGAACCGCCGCCTGACGCCAGCAGCATCTGCCCGCGCCGCCGCTTCGGCGCTGCCGCCGCAAAACCCCATCTCCGTTCCCCGCATTCCCCCACCCAACAACCCCCGCTGCTGCAACAACACCCGCATCCCGCCGCCCAGTCCCCGTCTTTCCCGCTGCTACCGTAGACACAAGAGAAACCCCATGGCTACCCTGCGTCAGACTGAGGCCAACCGCCTCAATGCTCAAAAATCTACCGGCCCGCGCACTCCCCAAGGCAAGGCCGTCTCCTCCCAAAACGCGCTCAAATCCGGGCTCGATGCCGAATCTCAATTCGTCACCGGCGAGGATCGCAGCGAGTTCGCCGCGCTCCAGAACGAGTACATCGCCCGCTTCCAGCCCCTCACACCCGAAGAGCGTTTCCAGATCGATACGCTCCTTCGCAATGAGTGGGTTCTGCGCCGCCTCTTCCGTGCCGAAGCGCAGCTCTGGGAATACCACGCCTTGCGCGCCGACCGCTCTGAGGGCGTGCCCCTCGGCGAAGCACTCGTCGCCGGCAACGAAGTCTTCCGCCGCCTGCAGCGCCGCATCACCCTGGCCGAACGCTCTTATAAGGATGCATTCGCGGAATTAGAGCGCCTCCAGCGCGCCCGCCGTTCCCTCGCCGCCGCCCTCCCTCCCGACCAACCGCCAGCACCCGAGCGCACCGAATTGGCTTCGTTCCTCCACCCTTCCGCGGTACCGCCGCCGCCCCTTTCTGACCAGGCACACCCGCGCGATCCGTAGGGCGGACCCCCGGTCCGCTCGCGTCCCCCGGACCCGTTCTTCGCCCTCAGAATCAAGCCGCTCGACGACTAGCCCTTTTCACCCATTGACCTGTTAGTGAGTACTTACTTATACTGGTTCCCATGAACCACGCGCCCATTCCGGCGACGCGTATGTCGGCCACCGACCGCAAACAGCAATTGCTCGAGACGGCGCTGGATCTCTTTTCCCGTAAAGGGTTTGAAGGAACCACCACCAAGGAGTTGGCGTCGGCGGCGGGCGTGGCGGAAGCCGTGATCTTCCGGCACTTCCCGTCCAAGCAGGCTCTCTACACGGCAGTCCTGGATTACAAGACGCAGTCCGCCGAGGCGCTGAACTGGCTGACCGACATCCGGGCGTGCACGGAACGGAACGATGACGAGGGCCTGTTCCGCACCCTCGCCAGCCGGGTGCTGCGGTCTTATCGCACCGACCCGCGTTTCGAGCGCATGGTCCTGTTCGCCGCCCTCGAAGGGCATAAGCTGGCGCTCTCCTACATGCACCAGCAGTCCTTCCCGCTGATTCAGTTGTTAGACGAATACATTCTGCGCCGGCAGACCGAAGGAGCGCTGCTCGGGCTGCGGCCCTTGTTCATCTTCTCGGCCATTTTCGGCATGGCCCATCACTATGCTCAGGTCAGCCAGATGTTCGGCTTTATCCCGGACCAACCGCCGGACGAGGAAGTAGTCAGCGCGTTCGTCCATATCCTCCTGAACGGCATCCGGCCGCCGGAAGCGCAGAAACAATAAACCATCACCATGATTCGACTTTTCAGTTATTCGATTGTCCTCATCCCGGCGCTGTTCCTCGCGGCTTGTTCGTCGCAGAACGTCACCGCCGGTAATCCGGCCGCAGCCAAGAAAATTTCCATTTCGACGGTGCAGGCGGTGGTGCGAACGGTTCCCGCGTCCTTCGAAGAAACCGGCTCCTTCGTGGCGGATGAATCGTCCGATATTGCGCCGCCCGTTGCCGGCCGCGTGGTGGCTACCCCGGTCAACGTGGGCGATTTCGTCCAGGAAGGCCAGGTGGTTTGCGAGCTCGACCATCGCGATGCGCAGCTTCACCTGGACCAGGCCCGCGCCCAGCTTGAGCAGGCCCAGTCAGCCCTGCGGCAGGCGCAGTCGCGTTTGGGTTTGAATGGCGAGGCGGCCTTCGATGCGACCCTGGTTCCCGAAGTGGTGGCCGCGCGTGCCAACTACGAATCCGCCCAGGCCTCGGCCAGGCTGGCGGCGGCCGACGCCAAGCGGTACGAGAACCTGGTGAATAGCGGCGACGTCTCGCGCAGCGCTTATGAAAAAGCGCGTACCCAACAGGAGACCGCCGACGCCCAGGCCAACGCCGCACGCCAGCAGTACGAGGCCCAGCTCAACGCCGCGCGCCAGAACTACCGCGGTGTGGAAATGTCGCAGGCGTCGCTGGAGTCGTTCCGCTCGCAATTGGCGCAGGCCCAGAAAGCTCTCGACGATACCACCATCCGCGCTCCGTTTGCCGGTTCGGTGACGGCCCGTCCGGTGGCCGCCGGTGAGTATGTTGCGACCAACAACAAAGTCGCCACGGTGGTCCGCATCGGCATTTTGAAACTGCAGTTACAGACGCCCGAGCAGCGTGCCGCCAGCGCACGCGTGGGCTTAGGCGTAGTGGCTCGCGTCGCCGCCTATCCTGGCCGCGACTTCACCGGAAAGGTCACTTCCATCAATTCTTCCGTGGACCCGAACTCGCGCATCTTCATCGTGGAGGCGCGGTTCGATAATCCCACCGCCCAACTGCGCCCCGGAATGTTCGCCACTGCTCGCGTCCTGTTGCCGGGCGGGGCCGACGCGGTCTTCATCCCGCGCAGCGCGGTGATCCGCGACAAGACCACCGATTCATACCAGATTTATACCGTCAGCAGCGGCACGGCGCACCTCCGCGTCGTGGTCACCGGCGAGGTGGAAGGCGATTCCATCCGCATCGATTCCGGGCTGACCGGAAAGGAAACCGTGGCCACCAGCAACCTGGGCGATCTGTTCGACGGCGCCCCCGTCGACATCGCACTCATGAAAATGTCAGTTGTCCCGTGGCGCAGGCACTCCTGCCTGCCGGGTCGAGACTCATCTCGACCCATCTTCATACCGAAAAGGTAAATCATGCACGGACTCGCACAACTTTGCGTCAGACGACCCGTTTTCGCGACGATGCTGGTGCTCTCGCTCGTCGTGGTCGGAATCTTCGCCTACTTCACACTAGGCGTCGATCAGTTCCCCAACATCGACATCCCCACCGTCGCCGTCACCGTCTCCAATCCAGGCGCTTCCCCGGAAGAGATCGAAACCGAGATCACCAAAAAGATCGAGGACTCGGTCAACACGATCGCCCAGATCGATGAACTGCGCTCCACTTCTTCCGAAGGCCAGTCGCAGGTGATCATTACTTTCGAGCTGTCCAAGAACGGCGACATCGCCGCACAGGAAGTCCAGAACAAGGTCAACCTCGCGATTCCCACGCTGCCGCAATCCGCCAAGCAACCGGTGGTGCAGAAGTTCGATCCGGGCGCAGTCCCCGTGATGCAGATCGCCGTCTCGGCGCCCCGGTCCGTTCGCGACGTGACGCTCATCGCCGACAAGCTCATCAAACAGCGCGTCGAGAATGCCAAAGGTGTAGGCGAGGTCACCATCAACGGCGGCGCCCAGCGCGAAATTCACGTGCAGGTCGACCCCGACCGCCTGCGTTCCTACAACCTCACGGTGACTGACGTCTTCACTGCCCTGCGCCAGCAGAACCTGGAAATGCCGGGAGGCAACCTGAACGCGGGCGCGCGCGAACTCACCGTCCGCACCACGGGTAAAGTGGTCGATGCTCCCCAATTCAACGAGATCACCGTGGCCACACGCGGTGGTCATGTGATCAAGGTTAAAGACATCGGGTACGCCGAAGACAGTTCCGAGGAGCCGCGCACAGCCGCCCGGCTGGACGGCCTGCCATCGGTAACCCTGACCATCGCCAAGCAGTCCGGAGTGAACACGGTCGAGACCGCCGATGCGATCAGGGAACGGCTGAACGAGCTAGCCCCAACGCTCCCTAAAGACGTCCATTGGCAGATTATTGCCGACCAATCCACGTTCATCAAAGCCTCGCTCCACAACATCAAGGAGCACCTGCTCGAAGGCAGCGTCCTGGCCGCCGTCGTCATCTTCTTCTTCCTGGCGAATGTGCGCACCACGTTGATCTCCGCCATCGCCATTCCGACTTCGATCATTTCGACTTTCGCGCTCATGGCGGCCATGGGGTTCACGCTCAACATGATCACCATGCTGGCGCTGACCCTGATGGTCGGAGTGGTGATTGACGACGCCATTATCGTGCTCGAAAACATTTACCGCTACATGGAAGAGAAGGGCGAATCTCCCTACCAGGCGGCCATGAACGGGACCAAGGAAATCGGCTTGGCCGTGCTGGCCACCACCATGTCACTGCTGGCAGTGTTTCTGCCGGTCGGTTTCATGGGCGGAATCGTGGGCCGGTTCATGAGCTCCTTCGGATTCACTTGCGCTTTTGCAGTGGCGGTTTCGCTGCTGGTCTCCTTCACCCTGACGCCCATGTTGTGCTCGCGCTTTGTAAAACCGCTGTCGAAAACTACCGGACATACCTCCAAGGACTCCGCATTCTTCCGTTTTCTCGACGGACATTACACCCGGATGCTCGTTTGGTCCATGGCGCACCGCAAAGTCATCATCGCTATCAGCGTCGCCGTGGTGTTGTGCATCGTTCCCCTGTTCAAGTTCGTGGGCAAGAACTTTCTACCGGTGGACGATCAGTCGCAATACAATGTGCTGCTGAGAATGCCGGAAGGCAGTTCGCTGGCAGCCGCCACCAATTTGTCCGAACAGGTGGCGCAGCAGATTCGCCAATTACCGGGGGTAGATCACACGTTGACCACAGTCGGCGGCGGCGCCGATCGATCCGTGAACAACTCCTCCGTGTTCGTCAAACTCGCTCGACGTGGATCATCGCCAGTTGACGCAATCGCAACTCATGACGCGCACGCGCGCCTTGCTGGCGACATATCCCAAGGAAATCCACACCGGCGTTGAGGAGGTCAATGCCGTAGGCGGCAACCAGAGCAATGCCGCAATCCAGTACTTCGTGCAGGGACCGGACCTGGCCAAGCTCGGCACGTATTCCGAAGCCATACTGGCCAAGATGGCGACGATCCCCGGGCTGGTGGATGCCGACTCCACGCTGCGTGCGGGCAAACCCGAAGTGCGCCTCGAAATCGACCGGCCTCACGCCGCCGACCTGGGCGTCTCCGTGGCGGACATCGAACAGGCTCTGAACACACTGGTGGCCGGACAGACTGCCTCCGAGTTCAATGCGGGCGAAGATCAATACGATGTGGTGGTCCGCGCGCAGGAGCAATTCCGCGGCAGCGTCGAAGGTCTTTCCAAGCTCACGGTATTCTCTAACAAAGTTGGCTCCGTGGGTCTCGACGAAGTGGTTCACGTGCGAGCCGGCACGGGCCCCGCCTCCATCAACCGCATCGATCGCCAACGCCAGGTGACGCTTACGGGTAACGTTGCCCCCGGCGCTTCGCAAGCCGATATTCAAGACCGGTTGGACGAGATCACGAAAGGTCTACGGATGGAGCCGGGCTACAACGCCGGCCTCACCGGCCAGTCGAAACAACTCTCCAAGGCCGGGTATTACTTCGTAATGGCCTTCGCGCTCACTTTCATCTTTATGTATATTGTTCTGGCTGCCCAGTTCGAATCTTTCATTCATCCCATCACCATTCTGCTTACGCTGCCCCTGGCGATTCCGTTCGGCATCGTGGCGCTGCTCATCGCCCATCAGACCGTCAATATTTTCTCGGGCCTCGGCCTTCTGCTGCTGTTTGGAATCGTCAAGAAGAATGCGATTCTGCAGATCGACCATACCAATGGCCTGCGCCGTGAGGGGATGAATCGTTACGACGCCATCATCCAGGGCAATCGCGATCGTTTGCGGCCCATCCTGATGACCACGCTCGCGCTGGTTGCCGGCATGATCCCACTGGTGGTTTCCAATGGTGCCGGTGCGGCTACGAATCGCTCCATCGGCGTGCTGGTGGCCGGCGGGCAGACGCTTTGCCTGCTGCTCACGCTGCTGGCAGTACCCGTGTTTTACTCATTGTTCGAAGACCTCGGCCAGTCCTTTGCCGGCGGAAGGCTGTCACGCTGGTTCGGCCGCAAGAAGTCACAATCGGCGCAGGTGAGCCCGGCGCCGGTGGGAGCAACGGTCTTCGAGAACATCCTCGGCCAAAGGGAATCGCAGTGAAGAAGATCCTCCCCATCGCTCTACTGGTAGCCGGTACCTTCTGTTCCGCGGAACAATCGTCACAGACCGCCGGCCCTATCGATGTACGCGTGGGCGTACAACTCCAGCCGATGGGCGAGATCGTGATCCCGCCCCGCATCGGCATCGCCGGACAGATGAATGTGACGCTCGCGGATGTGATCCAACGCGTGCTGGCCAACGATCCCGACCTGGAGATCTCTCGCATCATGCTCCAGGAGGCGGACTACGGCGTCACCGGCGCGAAGGGATTCTACGACCCGGTGTTTGGCGTGCTGGCGCAGCATTCACGCGCGGTGACGCCCATCGCCTCCATCATCGGCGGTTCCGCCAACGGCAGATTGACGCAAAAAGAATGGGACGTCAATCCATCCGTCACGGGCTCTTCCCCGTGGCTGGGCGGCTCCTACACCATGACCTTCAACAACGCGCAGCAGATCACCGACAGCACCTTCACTACGTTGAACCCGCAGTACCCGGCTTCGGTGTCGCTGAACCTGACGCAACCGCTGTGGCGCGGGCTGCACTTTGATAACGGCCGCTACCAATTGCAGGTGGCGCGCAAGAACGTCAGCCTCAGCCGCGAGCAACTGCGCCAGCAGGTAATCGCCGTAGTGACCACGGCCATTCAGTTTTACTGGGAGCTGGATTACGCCGCGCACAACCTGGATGTGCAGGCCGAGGCCGTCCGGCTGGCCCAGCAGCAATACGAGAGCAATCGCCGGCAGGCCGAGCAAGGCATCCTGGCGCCGGTGGATGTGGTGGCCGCCCAAACCCAGGTGGCGACTTTCCAGCAGAATCTCTTCCTCGCGCAACAGGCGCTGACTACAGCCGAAAACAATCTGAAGACCCTGATGCTGCCGGGCCGTACCGATCCCCTGTGGGGAACGGCGCTGGTTCCGGAAACCCAGCCGGATCCGAACATTGTGCCGCCCACGCTCGGTGAAGCCATCCAGCAGGCGCTGGCCTCGCGGCCGGAGCTTTCCGAAAATCTGATAAACCTGGAAGTCAATCGCCTCGCGCTCAAGCAGACGGATGAAGCCATCAAGCCGCAGATCAACGCCATCGCCACTTTGACCACCGCCGGCCTGGCTGGAACCGCCGCACCGTTCGCCGGCTTTCCGGGGTTCAACTTCGGAACCGCGACGCTGCCGCCCATCCTGATCGGCAGTTACGGCCAGTCGCTCAGCAACATCACCTCAGGGAATTTCACCACAGCCAAGATCGGTGTGCAGGTTTCCCTGCCCCTTCATAACCGGACGGCGGAAGCTAACCTTGCAGTCTCAATGGCGGAGAAACGCAGGCTGGAGGTGGTGCGCAATCAGCTCGGCATGGCGATCGAAGCCGATGTTCGCAATGCGCTGCAGACGGTAGATTCCGCGCACGCCCGGTACGATGCCGCCATGCTGGCCAGCCGCTCCGCCGACGAACAGTACACCAGCGAGCAGCGCCAGTTCCAGGCAGGCACCTCCACAGTCTTCCTCGTTTTACAGCGGCAGACCGACCTGATCACCGCCCGCAGCCGCGAAATCCGCGCCCGCGCCGACCTGGCCGAATCCGTAGCCAATCTCGACCGCGCCACCGCCCGCACGATCGACTCGCACCAGATCACCCTGCAGTAACGCCGGCGGTCCTTGCCGCCGGTGGCCTGTTATTGAAATCTCAGCTTCTTCATCAGCCCAACGAAGCGCGGCTCTGATCGAATCGGATCGAAAATCCGGTCGTTCTTGAGCCACGCCAGCCATTGCGAATCGGAGGCGTAGGCCCGCTCCAGGTAATCCAATGCGCGCACTCGATCGCCAAGACCCAGATACACAATCGCCAGATTGAAAGGCGTTACCGCACCATGCAGCGACCGTTTCTTCAGCTCCTCCATCTCCGCCATCGCGCTAGCTCGATCCCCGGAAGCCCCATACGCATACCCGAGCCATGCGGCCACAAACGCGGGCGACTCCATCGCTTCAGCCTTCCGTATCTCCGGTATGGCGGCCCGGATGTTCCCGGCTTGAATATCGATCCACCCGTATCCCCACGGAGGATAGGAGAAGGTCGGATCGAGGTCCGCAGAGCGCTTGACCAGGTCTTTCGCCTCCTGGTACTTACCTTGCCAGGCAAACGCGAAAAGAGCATCAACCGGGATTTGCGGCGACAGCGGGTCCAGTTCAGCCGCGCGCTTGCCCTCCGCGATCGACTCGGCGAACCGCCCCTGGAAGGCCAGCCCCAGACCGAACTGGTCATGCGCAAACGCGTAATTGGGATTGAGCGCAAATGCCCGGCGAAACTCGATCTCGCAGCCCGCCCAATCGTACTCGTAGAAGAGTTTGAACACAGCCAGAGAGGTATGCGCTTCGGCGGAGTTATTGTCCAGTTGGATGGCCTTCTCCGCGGCGGCTTTAGCCTTGGGCCTCGCCTCCGCAGCGGTAAACACTCCTTCGTTGTAACCGGCCCAAAGGTAGGCATCGGACAGTCCCGAGAACGCCGGCGCGTAGTTCGGATCCAACTTGACCGCCTCCTCAAACTTCACGATCGCCTTGCTCAGGTTCTCGTCACTTGGGCGATTGAAAAAATAGCGGCCTTGCAGATAGGCGTCGTAGGCCTCGGGATTCACACTCGGCGCACTGGTCAGCCGCGACTGCTCGGACGGAGTCAATTGAACATGGATCTCATTCGCGATTGCCGACGCCAATTCATCCTGAAGCGCGAGCACGTCGCGCGAGTTGCGCTCGAAGCTCTTGGCCCACAGGTGCTTGTCCGCCCGCGCGTCAATCAATTCGGCCGTGATGCGAACTTTGTCGCCGGCCCGCAGCACAGAACCTTCCACCACCGCATCCACGTTGAGCTTCCTGGCGATCTCAGGAGTCGGCGGCCGATGCTCGCCTTTGAACTGCATGGCGGAGCCGCGCGAGATCACGCGAAGCTGGCTGATGTTGGCCAGGTCTGCGGTCAACTCGTCGGTCATGCCTTCGGCGAAATAGTCCTGGCTGGAGTCGCCCGAGTAATTGTCGAGCGGAAGAACGGCAATCGATCGGATGGCATGCGGATCGATGGCAGCCGAGCGCAAGCCTCCGGAACGCGCGACCAGATATACGGCCAATCCCATAAGGATCACGAGGGCGGCGAATGCGGGCAATCTCCAAACCGGGGAGGGGCGGGCGACGACTGCCGCCGGCTTTGTCAGTTCCTCCAACGCCTGCCGTATCAGTCCCATGCTCTGATAACGTCCGGACGGCTGCTTTGCCAGGCACCTGCTGACGACGCGCTGCAATCCAGCAGGCGCCTGGAGCGGCGCGGGTTCATCCCGCAGCACCGCGCTGATCACCTGGGCCGCGGAAGTCCCGGTAAAGGCGCGCTTCCCCGAGAGCATCTCGTAGAGCACGACGCCAAAACTGAAAATGTCCGAACGCTCGTCGAGCGGCTTGCCCTCGGCCTGTTCCGGCGCCATGTAGGCAGGGGTCCCCATCACTGTGCCTTCACTCGTCCGGGTGGCATCCGTGTCGGAATCCGTCATCAGCTTGGCCAGCCCAAAATCCAGCAGCTTGACCGCGCCCTTCCCCGTAACCAGAATGTTTCCGGGTTTGAGATCGCGGTGAAGAATGCCTCTTCCGTGCGCTTCTTCCACCGCAGCGGCGATTTGGAGCGCCAGTTTCACGGCTGCTTCCACGGGCAGCGGACCATGCACTGGCTCGCCCTCGACATACTCCATCACCAGGTAATCCGGCCCAATGTCGTAGATCTGGCAAATATGCGGATGGTTGAGCGCCGCGATCGCGCGAGCTTCCTGCTCAAATCGCGCCGTACGCTGGTCCTTCAGTACCTTGATAGCGACGATTCGCTCGAGCCGGGGGTCGCGGGCTTTGTACACTTCTCCCATGCCGCCTGCGCCAATAGGCGCCAGGATTTCGTACGGCCCGAGTTTGTCGCCTGCGGACAAGGGCATTGGATGGTTCAGCCCAGTTTACTTCAGGCGGTACACTAAGCGAGTGCCCGCCGTGACTCATCACCGCCGTGTCGCGCTGTTGCTAATCGGCTTGGCGCTGGCCGCTTCCGTTCATGCGCGCGGCAGGCGTAAAGTGATCATCGACGAGGATTGCTCGGGACCCGGCGGGACGAACATGCAGGCCGTCCTGACGCTGGTCAACTCCCCTGACACCGACGTGCTCGGCATCACCATCCCCACCGGCGATGCATGGCGCGATGAAGAGGTCCAGCACGCGCTCCGGCTTCTGGAAATCATCGGCCGAACCGATATTCCCGGTGGTGCCCGGCGCGGTCTTCCCGCTGGTCAACCGCAAAGAATTCATCGCCCAGTGGGAAATGCGATTCGGGAAGGTGGTGTATCAGGGAGCTTGGAACACCGGCACTCCGGTGCATGGGCCTTACGAGGTTCCGCCTATGCCCGAAGGCGCTCCTGCGGCCAAGGCCTCAACCGAAGATGCTGCGCACTTCCTGGTTCGCATGGTGCACCGGTATCCGCGCGAAGTCACGATCTACGCCGCCGGACCGCTGACCGATCTGGCGCAGGCGCTGACTCTCGATCCGCACTTCGCCGAACTGGCCAAGGAACTGATCGTGATGGGCGGAGCAATCCATCCCGTCGGCGACGACCCGGAATTCACTGCCACGCCGCATCGTGAATTCAATTTCTGGATGGACCCGGAGGCTTCGCATGCGGTGCTCCACGCGCGCTGGCGGCGGGTCGTGCTCACTACGGTCGACATCTCGATCAAGACGCGCATGGACCAGAAGTTGATCGACGCGGTGGCCAAGGGCCCGACACCGGCGGCGCGGTACGTCGCCGGATATGCCAAGCCGGACTATCTCTGGGACGAACTGGCCGCGGCAGCCTGGCTGGACCCAAACATCATCACCGCCTGGCAGAAGCTGTATATCGATGTTTCCATCGACCATGGCGCTTCCTACGGCGACACCCTGGCCTGGCAGCCCGGCCAACAACCCGGTAAAGGCGAGCGGCTAGTCGAGGTGCAACAGGATCTCGATAAAGCCAGATTCTATAAGGAATATGTCGGCTTGCTGACGCGTCCGACGCCGCCGAAGTGAGCAGTCACCGCAAGAGGACCGGCCGTTGTTCCTCCGCCACGATCCGGTCGATCTGCTCCGGGTCTTCACTGACTTGTTGATAGACCAACATGATTCTGGACGCAGCGCGATTGTGACGGAGATACTGCCGCCGATTGGCATCCCGGTAATCCGAAGCCCGCACGCGTGCCGCCCGGCCGAGGCAGGCCAGAACGTTCTGCACGCCGAAGTCGAGAATCATTTCGTAACAGGTTTCGCACAGCTTTGCCTCGGCGGCTGCGTCAAGGGCATTGTCTCCAGCGGGTGTCAGGGAGCAGATCGGGTGTGTGATCGTCATTTTTGCGATTTCCTAAACTGAGGTCAATTGCCGGTACAATCTCATGTGCAGCCAGGCCGTTGCAGCGCAGCCAATGGCGGCGATGCCCGCCGGTATTATGCGGCCGCACAGCAGGAATCCGAGGAGGCCGTACACTGTGAACAACACGCTGAACCAGACCCAAGGCCTGGATCCGAGCCGAAGCGTCCATAGCAGAGCCGACAACAGCCAGACGGCTGCAGTTCGTTTGAATTCCGATGTCTCTCGAACGTCAGGCATGATTGCCTCCACGCACGCTTAACTAGCGGTTTTGAGAACTCCCAGCACCAGCTCTTCGCTGATGCCATAGGTATCCCAGGCGAAGGTGAAATCGTCGCTGGCCGCTCCGCGTTCCGATAGGATCGCCTCGGGGGAGGCGGCCGGTCCGTCCAGCCACTTACCATGCAGAGCCGTCTTCATTTCCAAGGCCTGGACCAGCCGTTCCCTTCTTCCCGGGCTCGCTTCCTTCCACAGCAGCAGCAGCGGCTTGGTCCAACACTGCGGATCGAGAATCGTGCCTGCAATCTGCGCGCCCTCGAGTTTGGCGCCGTGGAGTTCGGCGCCGTGAAGATCCGCGCCGCGTAGATCGGCCCCGGCCAGGTTGGCCCCCGTCAAGTCAGCGTAGGTGAGATGCGCCCGCCTGAGATCCGCTCGCCGCAGATCGGCTCCCGCCAGTTTCGTGCCGTTGAGATACGCGCCGCGCAGGTCGACTTTTCGCAGATCGGCCCCGCTTAGGTCGCGCCCTTCCAGATCGGCCGAGCTCAGATCCGGAACGTAGGAAGGATCGGTTCTCCGCAATCCATTCCATACCTGCACGCTGTCCTTAAGCATAGACACACCTCTTTACAAACGCGAGAAAAAGGAAAGTTACCCTCACTTGGTTAGGACTTGTGCCCGCTTGGCACTAAGTAAATCGACGGGGATTTAGGACTAACGAATCCTATTATAACGAGAAAATTACGGGTGTCAACACACGGTGTGCAAAATAGCTCACAATATCCGAAAGCAGTCTAGCCACTACGGCGCCGGCTCGATCCGCAGAAGCGCGCCTGGGTCTTCGTCCGTCAGCAGGTACAGCAGCCCATCCGGACCCTGCCGCACATCGCGGATGCGCTGCCGCAACTCGGTGAGCATGGTTTCGCGGCGCAGCTCTTCCTGCTTGTCGTTGAAGACGATGCGCTCCAGATGCCCGGTGCCGGGAATCTCGCCGGTGCGCATGGAGCCCACGAACACGTTGCCCTTCCAGGCGGGGAAACGGTCGCCGGTGTAGAACGCCATGCCGGAGATGGCGATGGATGGCACCCAAAAAACCAGCGGCGCTTCCATGCCGTCGCGCCAGGGCACCTCCGCCACGCGCGGGCCCTCATAGGTGCGGCCGTTGCTGATCACCGGCCAACCATAGTTCCGGCCGGGCTGGATGATATTGATCTCATCCCCGCCGTTGGGACCGTTTTCGTTGGACCACAAGGCGCCGGTCTGCGGATGGACCGCCAGCCCCAGTTGATTGCGATGCCCCAGAGTGTAAATCTCCGGCCGGTAGCCGGCGCGGCCGACGAACGGATTGTCGCTGGGGACTGTGCCATCGTCGCGCAACCGCAGCACCTTGCCGTTCAAACTGCCGGGTTCCTGCGCGTAGTTTCCGTTGGCGGCGCCGGTGGCCAGATACAACATGCCGTCCCGCCCGAACGTGACGCGCGCGGCGGACCCCGCGCCATCCCAGCGATCGGTCTCGATCAGGTCGCGGACGTCGGTCACAGACGAACCGTCGAAGCGGCCACGCGCCAGGGCCGTCGACACCTTGCCGTCCACCGGGGCCTTGGTGTATGTCAGGTAGATCAGCTTGTTCTCGGCGAACTTGGGGTGGAGCGCGATATCCATCAGGCCGTACAGACGCACCCCATGTACCTGGGGCACGCCGCCAACCGGCGCCGGGTCGAGCACGCCATTGCGGATGATGCGCAGCCGGCCGGGGCGCTCGGTGACCAGCATGCTGCCGTCCGGGAGAAATGCCAGGCTCCAGGGGTGCGACAACCCTTTGGTGACCACCACAACCCGGATCTTATGCTGCTCGGCTGTGTCGATGACGAACGGTCCATCGCCGAGAGGAGCGACCGGGTAGCCGATGGGGGTCCGCGGCTGGGGCGGGCGCTGCTGTGCCGAGATTGCGGCTGCGAGGAGAATTGCGAAGAAGAAGAGCCGGCTCATAGGGCTTGACGCTATCATGGCATGCAGCGGCGGTGCAAGCACCGGCGGCAAGGACCGCCGGCGTTACGTAGCGCTGGCGATCTTTATCGCCGGCAGGCGCCAACACCGGTGGCAAAGACCGCCGGCGTTACGTCACGGTACGCTAGTCTGGAGCTATGGAAAGCGGGCCTGCGAAATACTGGCGCCGGGTGGGCGGCATCGAGAAAGCGTTTCTCGCCGTCCTGCTCCTCTATGCGCTGTTGTATTTCTCGGGAATCGCGCCGGGCTTCGCCGCAGTCGTCGCGCTGGCGGCCTTGGTCCTGGCTCTGATTGCATTTGTCCGGCTGGCCCGGCGCACCTTGCGTGCGGCGCTCTGGCGGTTGCGGAACCGGCTGGTGGCGGCATACCTGCTCATCGCGGTTGTTCCGGTGGCCCTGATCCTTATGCTCGCGAGTATTGCGGCGTACGTCATCATCGGCCAAATGGCCGTCTATCTGGTCAACAAAGAGCTTTCGCGCCGCATGAGTTATTTGACCGGTCCGGCCGAGAGCCTCCTTCGGCTATCGATCGACAACCCGGGACTCGGAGCGGGGAGTTTCGCTCCTATGATCAAATCCCGTTTTCCCACCTTTGAGATGCTGCTCAGCGGAAAGGACGAGGTGCGCTATCCGCCGCAATCGAATCTGGAGCCGCCTCCGCCCGCGTGGCACAACGGCAATGGCCTAATTCTGCGAAACAAGCGGCTGTACGCGTGGGTCCACGCAGTGTCCGACCGCAACCAACTTACGCTGGTGGCGCCCATCAGCCACGAACTGCTCAGCGAACTGATTTCCACGCTCGGCGACGTCGACCTGCTGCCTTATACGAAACGCGCCTCGGAGAGCCGTCTACCTCCCAAGCAGAATGCGCTCGATTTCGAGGTGGCGTTCGCTTACCCAATGGAGATTGCCTCCTGGAATTCTCCTAAGGACAGCGAGCGCGGCACCCTTGTTGTCGATACCAGGGTCTTCGCAGTTCTCGCGACCGTCTTCGGCGAAAACGCGGATTGGGCCAGTGTGTGGTTCACCCTGTTCGTGGTAGTCACCATCCTGTTTTTGCTGATGGAACTCGCTGCCCTGATCGCCGGCATACGGCTCAGCCAAAGCATTACGGGCGCAGTGCACGAACTCTATCAGGGCACGGTGCACGTCAAGGAAGCCGATTTCTCGTACCGCATTCCGGTGCGCGGCGACGATCAACTGGCCGACTTGAGCGCTTCGTTCAACAGCATGACCGACAACCTGGGGCGCTTGATCGTGGTGGCCAAAGAAAACGAGCGCATGCAATCGGAGCTGGAGATTGCACGCGAGGTCCAGGCGCAATTATTCCCCAAAGCCGCGCCTTCGCTGAAAGGCTTGAAGCTCGCGGGCGTCTGCAAACCGGCGCGCACCGTCTCTGGCGATTACTACGATTACCTGGCAGTCGCCGACCGCGCGGTGGCGTTTGCGATTGGCGATGTTGCGGGCAAGGGAATCTCCGCTGCCCTGCTTATGGCCGCCATCCAATCCACCATGCGAACGCAATTGACCGGTACGGCGCAGGGGCAGATCTCGACCGCGTCTGTGGTGGCCACCTTGAACCGGCAGCTCTACGCCACCACCAGCCCGGAAAAATACGCCACCTTCTTCTTCGCACTCTACGACGACACCACCCACGCCCTCACCTACACCAACGCCGGGCATTTGTCTCCGCTACTGATGCGTCGCGGGGGGTTCCAGGAACTGCAGCCGACGGGCACGGTGGTGGGCGCATTCGCCGCGGCGAACTATGGCGAGGAGACGGTACCGTTCGAAGCGGGAGATATACTGGTGACCTACACCGACGGCATCGCGGAGCCGGAAAACGTCTACGGAGAAATGTTCGGAGAAGAGCGATTGAAAGAGGTGCTGCTGCGCTACGCCCAGGCCGATTCGTCCGAAATCATTTCCCGCACCATGGAGGCCGTGATCCATTGGACCGGCGCCGGGGAATTGCAGGATGACATGACCATGCTGGTGGCCCAACGCTTATGAAGGTGCTCAGCGCCGCACAGATGCGCGAGGTAGACCGGCGCACGACTGAACTGGGCATTCCCGGAATCGTCCTGATGGAGAATGCCGGCCACCGGGTAGTGGAATTCCTGGAGCGGCGTGCGGCGCCGCTGACCGGGCAGCGTGTGGTGGTCCTGTGCGGCAAGGGGAACAACGGCGGCGACGGCACTGGTGATTGCCCGCCAACTCTACACGCGCGTGCGCCCGGCCGCGCTGCACGTAGTCCTGCTGGCGGACCCCGGCGAGTTGAAGGGCGACGCCGCAGCGAATTACAAAATGCTCCAGGCTTGCGGCTGCCCCGTGGTGACCGAGATCCTAGCCGCCGCGCGGAATTCCACACTGGTCGTCGACGCGCTGCTGGGAACCGGTGTCAACGGTCCGGCTACGGGGCGCATGCTGGAGGGCATTCGTGAAATCAATAGCGGGTTTCCTTTGGCGAAGGTGGTCGCGGTGGATATCCGTCCGGCATGCCCAGCGATTCGGGTGAGCCGATAGGCGAGATTGCTCGCGCCGATTACACCGTGACCTTCACCGCGCCGAAAGTCGGGCAGGTGCTGGCGCCCAATTGCGATCACGTCGGCGAGTTGGCGGTTTGCCCGATCGGCAGCCCAGCGGAGCTGTACGAAAAGGACGATGCAATCTTCCTCTCGTTGGTCGAGCCCGCGATGTTTCGCCACCTGCTGGCGCCGCGGCCGCCATCGGGTCACAAGGGTACATTCGGCCACGTGCTGGTGATTGCCGGTTCGCGCGGGAAGACCGGCGCCGCGGCCATGAGCGGTATGTCGAGCCTGCGGGCCGGCGCGGGATTGGTGACGGTTGCCTCGGCGTCGAGCGCCATTCCCATCATCGCGGGGCATGCGGCGGAGCTGATGACGGAGCCGCTCGAAGAGAACGAGTCCGGCGGCATTTCGCGGAACGCGCCGATCGGCCGCCTGGCCGAAGGCATGACCGTGATCGCGATGGGTCCAGGCATGGGACGCCACCCGGATACCGAAGCGCTCACCATCCGCGCCGCCGCGGAGTTGGAGCAGCCGATGGTCATCGATGCCGATGCGCTCACGGCCCAGATACACGGCCGTGGCAAGGTGCGCGTGATGACGCCGCATCCCGGCGAAATGGGCCGCTTGACGGGAAAGACCATCGCTGAGGTTCAAAAGGACCGAGTGGGCGTGGCGCGCGCCTTCGCTATGGAGCACGCCGTAGCGCTGGTGCTCAAAGGTCAGCGAAGCCGTCATTGCGTTTCCCGATGGCGCGGTGTGGATCAACCCCACCGGCACTCCGGCCCTGGGAACCGGTGGCACGGGCGATATCCTCACGGGCCTCATCGCCGGCTTCCTCGCACAGTTTCCGCACGACTGGCGGAATGCCGTGGCCGCGGCCGTGTACCTGGGCGGACTCGCCGGCCAGATAGGCGCGCGCGAACTGGGTGACAAATCCCTCGTCGCAACCGATCTGCTGCGCTTTCTTCCGCGGGCCATGGAGGAGTGTGCCGCTCTACCGCACGGCCTCTGAAGAAGAGACCATCGCGCTGGGCGAACGTTTGGCGCACGAATTTCCGCCGAAACAAGTGGTGCTGCTAATAGGACAATTGGGCGCGGGCAAAACCACGCTGGCCAAGGGAATCGTCAAAGGCCTGGGCGCGGCCGAGCCGGACGAAGTCTCCAGCCCAACCTTCACACTGATCCACGAGTACGGCACCCAGGGGCGCGTCTACCATATCGATCTGTATCGCCTGGACCATCCGCGGGAGGTGGCCACGCTAGGGCTCGAAGATCTGTTCGACCGGCAAGCCATCGTGCTGATCGAGTGGGGCGAACGCTTTCCGCAATTTCTCCCGGCCGAGCGAACCGAGATTCGGATACGAACTACCAGCGACGACAAGAGAGAGATCGAAGTGCAAACGATTCGCGAGCCCGTGGCATAATCTGGAAGAGTCAGGAGAGCACGCATGAGCACATCCGGCACACCCGCAGTTACACCAGACCGTATTCTGCAGATGATGTGGGGCTACGCGCCGCCGATCATCCTGGCGACCGCGGCCCGCCTGGGTCTGTTCGATGCGTTGGAGAAAACCCCTCGAACGGCTTCGGAGGTAGCAGCGCACACCGGTACTTCGGAGCGGGGCGTGCGGCCGATACTGAACGCATTGGTCGGCCTGAACTTTCTGGCGAAGAATGGTGGTCAGTACAGCCTGACGCCCGAGAGCGCAACCTTTCTGGTCAGCAGCAAGCCGGGCTACCTGGGCACGATGATGCAGCACGTAGGCCGCGATCTGGTTCCGCATTGGCTGGACCTGCCCGACACGGTTAAGACCGGCAAGCCGGCGCGGGGGCTCAATCAGGAAGAGGGCGCAGAATTCTTCGAACGCCTGGTGGTGGGCTTATTCGCCATGAACTATGCGAATGCCCAAGCCGTTGGAAAAGCACTGAACATCGCAGCCGCCAAAAAGCCGCTCAAGATCCTGGACCTCGGCGCGGGCTCAGGCGTATGGGGCATCGGAATCGGAGAGCAGGCGCCGGGATCCACTGTCACCGCCGTGGATCGGGCGAACGTGCTCGATGTGACCCGGCGCTTCGCGGCGGAACATGGCATGGCAGACCAGTTTTCCTATATCGCTGGTGACATGCAGGCGGTGGATTTTGGAACCGGCTACGACCTCGCGATTCTGGGCCATATCCTGCACAGCGAAGGCGAAAAGAACAGCCGCGCGTTGCTGAAAAAGGTTGCCAAGGCTCTTGCGCCCGGCGGTACCATCGCCATCGCTGAGTTCCTGGTGAACGAAGAGCGCACCGGCCCGCCCATGGGCCTCTTCTTCGCCATCAACATGCTGGTCAATACCGACGATGGCGACACCTTCTCGTTCGCGGAGATCAGCCAGTGGCTGGCTGAGGCCGGGTTCACCAACCCGCGGAAGATCGATCCAGGTGGGCCGGCTTCGGTAATCGTGGCGCAAAAAACGTAGTTGGGTTAACCCCGAAAACATCATGCCTTACACCACTAGTAACGGAACCCGCATCTATTGGGACGAATCGAACGAGGGCGACCCCGTGCTCCTGATCATGGGGCTGGGTTATAGCAGCGAAATGTGGCATCGCACGCGCCCGCTTCTCTCCCAGCATTACCGGACCATCGCCTTCGACAATCGCGGCGTCGGGAAAAGCGATGTTCCCACGGGACCGTATTCGATCGCGCAGATGGCTGACGATGCGGCCGCGGTGCTGGATGCCGCCGGAGTCGATCGCGCGCATGTTTTCGGTATCTCGATGGGCGGCATGATTGCCCAGGAGTTCGCGATCGCTCATCCCAACCGGGTGCGTTCTTTGATCCTCGCGTGCACCGCCTGTGGAGGCAAGAATGCCGTCCCGGCGGCGGAGAACGTTCTAAAAATTGTCCTGGCCCGAGCCACCATGACACCCGAAGAGGGCGCTCTGGCGATTGTGCCGTTCATCTATGATGCGGGTACGCCGCGGGAACGCATCGAGGAGGATCTGGCGATTCGCCGGCGCACCTATCCGGCCGCCGCCGGATATCTTGGACAGGTTCAGGCGATCATGGCGTGGGCTTCGCTGGACCGCTTGAGCGGCATTCAGGCGCCGACGCTGGTGATCCACGGCGAAACGGACGAACTGGTGCCACCGGAGAATGCCCGGATTCTGGCGAAGCACATCCGCGGTTCGCGCCTGGCGATGCTGCCGCACGCCAGCCACATCTTCACGACCGATCAGCCGGAAGCGGCGCATCGGGAGGTGCTGGCGTTTCTGTCGGAGATGGCGTGACTGCGTAACAAACCGCTCCCTTCGGTCACGGCATTCTGTGGGGTCAGCCCTTCGGGGCTGCCGCCGAGCTTCTGCTCGGCGTGGTTGCTTTTTGCTACGCGTGGTGCCGGCCGGAAGGCCGGCTGCAGCCCGGAAGGGCTGACCCCACTCCTGAGCCGTGACCAAAGGGAGCGGTGAATTACGGCAACGCGAAGACGTTCACTGTATCGGTGGCAATCACGGCCACGTACTGCTTGCCACTCTTGCCCTGGTACGTCATCGGATTGGCGTTGGCGGCGCGCTCCAGCTTAGTCACCCAAAGTTCTTTACCGGTTTTGGCGTCGAAAGCGCGGAAGCGATTGTCGTTGGTGGCGCCGATGAACACCAGGCCGCCAGCAGTCACGATCGGTCCCGCACTGCCGCTGCCTCCGGTGTTCTGTTTCCCCGCGGGGAAAGCTTCGGTAATGCCTAGCGGTACCTGCCAGGCGATGTCGCCGGTATTGGCATTGACGGCGAAGAGCCGTCCCCATGGCGGTTTCTGGCAGGGCCAGGTGCCGATAGTGCGGCCGTTCGCGTCCTTCACCGGCGCGCTGAAACCGTGATACGGGCCAGGGCCGTCGACGCTGCCGCGATCGTACAATTGGGGCGAGCCGTTGCCGCTTCCGTAGTTGCCGCCTTCCACCTTCTTCTCCACCCAGCCCACCAGGGCCGTGTCGTGGGTCTGCACGTAGACGTAGCCGGTCTTGGGATCGGTGGCCGTGCCGCCCCAATTGGCGCCGCCGTTACCGGGGAAAATCATGGTGCTCTTGGGGGGCGTACCCGCTTCGTGATAGAGGAACGGCGTGAAGGGGCCCTCGTTGTAAAAGCCGCCGCTGCGGTCCCAGAACTCCTGGCAGGCTTTGGCGTGCTCGGGCGTGGTGTCCTCAGCGGTGACCATGTCTTCTTTGCGGAAGCTGATGCGGGCGAGCGGGGGCGGCTTCAACGGAAACGGCTGGGTGGGCGAATACCACTCACCGGGGACATCGCCCTTCGGAACGGGCCGTTCCTCAACGCCGAAGATCGGCTCGCCGGTGACGCGATTGAGGATGAACATCCAGCCGGTCTTGCCGATTTGCGCGAGGGCGGGGATGGTCCGTCCGTTTTGTACGATATCGACTAAGCCCGGCGCGGGCGGCAGGTCAGCGTCCCACAAGTCGTGATGGACGGTTTGGAAATGCCAGAGATACTTTCCCGTTTTGGCGTCCACGGCCACGATCGAATTGCCGAAGAGATTGTTGCCGGGGCGATCGCCGCCATAGTAATTGCCGGCAGGGCTGCCGAACGGCATGTAGACGATGCCGCGCTGCTCGTCGACGGTGAGATACCATCCCCAAACATTGGTCCCGGAGAAACCCTTCCAGCTATCGCCCTCCCAGGAACCGAAGCCGGGCTCGCCGGGCCGCGGGACGGAATGAAACTCCCACAGCTTGGCGCCGGTGCGGGCGTCGAAAGCGCGCGAATCGCCCGGCTCGCCGTGCAGAATCTCGCCTACCGTGGCGCCCAGCAACACCAGGTTCTTGAAGATGGCGGGCACGCCGTTCCAGCCCACCGCGATATCCACCGTGCCCTCTTTGCCGAAGCCGGGATCGAGCTTGCCGGTGGCGGCGTTGAGCGCGACCAGAGTGCTGCCTGCTGTAAAGACAATGCGCGGCGGATTGTCGGCATCACCAGGCCAGTATGCAACGCCGCGAGCGGAGGTGTTGGTCTTGAGGGGAGCGGTCCAGATCTCCTTGCCGGTTTCCGCGTCCAGCGCCAGGATGCGCGTGGCGGCCGGCAGATACATCACGCCGTTGATGACGATGGGCGTAGCTTCCGGGTTGGCGGCGGGGGTGCCACCTGGTCCGCCGCGTCCGCCTCCGCCGCGCCTGCCGGCTCGGCCGGTGGTTCACTCGTCGGTGGAGCAGCGGGGCGAAGGCGATACGTCCAGGCGGGCGCGAGCTTGGAAACATTGCCGGTGCCGATCTGGGTGAGCGGCGAATAGCGCGTGCCGGCGAGGTCGCGCGTGTACGTGGGCCAATCGGCGTCCTTCGACTGCGCGTACGCCGCCGGCAGTATCGCAGCCGCAGCCAGAAGCAAGACACACGGGAAACGCATGGATCCTTCCTCCCTCGGAATCGACTTACCAGACTATAGAAAGAGTGCGGGGGCCGTCAATTGTCGTCCAGATCGAGCGCCGCGGATAGCGCCCGGTCCAGGCGGCGCATCTGGAGGTCGTCGAGCCGTCCGACGTAACGCGAAAGCACCGTCTTCGGCAAGCTCACGAGTTCGTCGCAATGGATGCTGGATTCATGCTTTAAGCCTTCGGCAGTGCCGAGGCTCACCTGCGTGCTAAGGCCGTCGTGGCGGGAGTAGACCGGTGCGCAGATCAGGGTGGAGAACTTCGAATCGACCAAGAACTGGCGGCTCACGATGGCGAAGACGCGCTGCTTCCTGGGATCTTGGGATCCCGGCTTACGCACCAGATAAAGCTCGCCACGCCTCACAATCACTCTCCGGCCTAGGGCAAGTCTTGATATTCGAGGACGTCGAGAGCTTCTTTATTGAGCCGTTCCGAATGTGCTTCCAGTATCGCCGAGTCCTGTGCCTCACGGCGGCTCTTCTCCATTTGGGCAAGGTACTGGCGCGCGGCCCGCTCCAGAAAGCTCGATCGGTTAGAGCCGGCGCGGTCGATCTCCTCCAGGAGATCATCGGGAAGTGTGATCGATGTCTTGACTTTCACAAGACAATTATACTCCACAACGTAGGACGATTAATCTCCGGCCTTTACTCAACGCGCGCCGAGATTGAGGGTGCGGACGGCCGGCTCGGGCGCTTCCTCGTACATCAGCGGCAACTCCGCCCACGACAGCTCGCGCGCACGGTGTGTCTGGGTCCAGGTCACGACCAGCAACGCCAGAAAGACAAGCGCACTCACACGATGTTCCAGAAGACTGACCAATATCATATTGGCCGCCGGGAGTAGCGAGACGACGCCGATGAACGCCAGAACGATGGTCCACGCAGGCCTCTTGCCGGGGAGATACGAGCAGGTGAACGGCAGCTTTTCGGCTTCGAAGAACAGGCGCTCGTAAACCAGCAGGCCGCCGACCGCGAACACAATCGATTCACCCACCGCACGCGCGCCGAGCATGGCCACCTCGAGGGGAAGCGGGACCAGGAGGATGAACGGGGCGACCGAAAACAGTGCGAAGCGATCGATGGCGCGGAGCCAATGCGTGCGGCCCTCGCGCTCCGTGATGCGGAAAATCCAGTTGGCGCGCAATTCCGAGGGAATGGAAAAGAGATGCCGGAAGCCGATCAACAGGCCGATCAGGAGCACCAGGTGCGCATTGACAAACGACGCCATTACGATCTGGCTTGGTGTCACGCCCGGGGTCACGCGCAGGCCGATGATGCCGCTCAGCACCATGGCAAGCGAGAATCCGAGGTAACCCATCAGCACCATACGATGCTGGGCGCTGCGCGCGAGCGTTCGCGCCATAAAGACGAATACGGCTTGCTGGCGCGGGTTGGGAATCAGCCAGTCGAGGAGGATGCGGCCCAGCTTGTGGTCCCTTTGGCGGCCGGCCGCGCCTTCCACGAACAGGCGGCGATGGCGTTGATAGCTGACCAGGTAGAAAACGAGAGCCGCTCCGACCGCAACTCCCAACCCGGCCAGCGCCCTGGCGGCGAGCGCGCGGAATTGCGGGTCGGGATCGCCGAGTATCGCTTGATAGAGGCCCAAGAACCAAACCGGCGGCAGCCACCTTGCCAGTTCGGGCCGGAGCACGGCTGTTTCGACTTTGGAATCGATCGACAGGCTGAGTACGATCAGGACCAGCATCCAGGTGATCAGCAGCCCCTGCACGTAGCTGTTGACTCGCGCGAACCACCGTGGAGGCAAGACGTTCAGCAAGAATCCCTGGCACGCGATCAGGGCGAAGCAGAGGAAATAAGACGCCAGGAAGCAGGAGGCGCCGTGCGCCACGAAATGCGCCAGCACCGACGGATTCGACTGCCAGCGGCCCAGTGAGAGACCGGCGAAGGCGATCGTTGGAAACGCATTGATCGCGATGATGGCAGCGGTGATCAGCGCGAACAGCGCCAGCAACTTTGCCATGAAGATCTGGCGTGGGCGAACGGGCAGACCGCCCAGCGCCAGATAATCGCGCAACCCGGGAAACAGCGACTGCCATTCGGCCGCGGCCAGCAACCCCACGGCCGACATACCCAGCGTGATCAACCAGAGTTCATCCGCGCGCAAAGCGTGCCGGTACGGCTCCGGACTGGGCAGCGACGAGAAGTACGCATACTTGTGGGCCAACGAGGGGACCACCATCATAAACACGGGGATCAGTAGGGAGAAGGCGCCGATCAGGACTTTGGTCCATTGGCCCGGAGTCGTTACCAGGTCGCTGTCGAAGAAGCGCACCAGGAAATGCCGGAACAGTTCGAAGCCGGCGCTGTGGGTCTCGCTAAGCCACCGCCTCATGACTTCATGGCCTGCAGAATCCGCCCGGCGACGACATCGCCATCCTCCACCTGGGCAACCTGCGCGAAGACTCCTTCGAGCGATGGCTGCTGCATCAACTCCTGGAGCCGGTTGATGGAGTCGTACGCGACCACCTGGCCCTTGCGAAGAATCAGCACCGTGGAGCAGACCTTTTCGACAACCTCCAGCACATGCGAACTGTAAAAGATGGTTTTGCCCTGGCCGGCCAGTACGCGCAGCAGACTGCGGACGACCATGGCCGAAGTCACGTCCAGGCCGGAGAAGGGTTCATCGAGGATCAGCACATCGGGATCGTGCAGCAGCGCTGCCGAGAGCAGGATCTTTTGCCGCATTCCTTTGGAGTAGGCCGAGAGCGGCGAGTGGCGGTCGTCCCACAGCCCGAAGAGACGCAGGAATTCGTCCATCTTGGGTTCGAGGATGGCGCGCGCCATTCCGCGCAGGCGGCCGACCAGCTGCAAATATTCGCGCCCGGAAAGATGCGGGTACAGGTGCGGCTCTTCGGGGACGTAGCCGAGGCGCCGCTGGAAGGCGGTGAGGTCATCGTAGACGCTGCGGCCATCGTAAAAGATCTTACCGTCGGAGGGCTCGATGAGGCCGGTCAGCATCTTGACCGTGGTGCTCTTGCCGGCGCCGTTGGGACCCAAATAACCCAGGATTTCGCCGGGGCGAATAGTGAAGCTGACCTGGCTGACCACCGGAACGTGGTCGTAGTATTTGGTGAGCGAACGCGCTTCGAGCATGGGTCCCTCCCGATAGTCAGACACCGGCTACGCGCGATTGGTTCCCGAAGCGTCTGCGGTTCGATTCGGATACAATAAATCAGTCTTTGACTGTTGGGGCAGGCGGGTACTGCTCCTCAAATTCATCCGTACGCGTTCCGCACTCTCGGACGCTGACTCACTTAATGAGGACCGCGCATGCCCAACGAGAGTGCCCTTACACGCCTACCGAACCAACCACGACCGGACCGGGAGGAGGGTATGCTTCGTATGTCCCTCCAGGAGCACCTGGAGGAACTGCGCGGCCGAATCGTCAAAGCCCTGGCCGGAATCGGAGTCGCCTTTGCGCTTAGCATCTATTTCGGTGACGCGATATGGCATATTGTGGCCCAACCGGTCATGGGCGCCTTGCGTTCTCTGGGCTACGCGCCGCGAGTGATCTTCACGACGCCCACTGAGGCGTTCTTGACTGTCTGGATGAAGATGCCGCTGCTGGTGTCAGTATTCCTCGCGTCTCCTTGGATTCTCTACCAGTTCTGGGCGTTCGTCGCACCCGGCTTGTACAAAAACGAGCGCCGTTGGGCCGCGCCGTTCGTAATCACTTCCTCTGGTTTGTTCATCCTCGGTGGAGTGTTCGGTTACTTCCTGGCTTTTCGCTACGGGTTGGAATTCCTGTTGGGCATCGGCAAGGGCATCGGGATGGAGCCACTTATTTCAGTAAGCGACTACTTTGACCTGTTTGTCGAGGTGATGGTAGGGATCGGTCTGGTCTTCGAGTTACCGGTGCTGATCTTCCTTCTTACTCTGCTACATGTGGTGACGCCAGCGTTTTTGGTGCGCCATAGCCGTCACGCGGTTATGCTGATCGTGATCGTTGCCGCGCTGGTGACTCCGACGACGGATTTTTTCAACTTGATGCTATTCGCCACGCCGATGGTCTTGCTGTACTTTATCGGCGTATTAGCGGCGTACCTCCTGATATCCCGCCGCGAAGGGCGGGCTCTCCCGTGGAAGAGAAGTATTTCATGGACGGCGTTCGCGCTCCTGGTCAGTGGCGGCGTATACTACGTGGTGTTCCGCCGCCAGAAATTCCACATGACGCCACGCTGGCCATTTGTGACAAGATGACCAAGTGGGGTGGGGCCGTGCCCTGCCGCAAGATTGAGGGAGGAGAGAGAGAGATTGAGCAAAGTACGGGTTTTGGCTGGCACGCGCAAGGGCGCTTTCATTCTTTCGTCGGATGGCAAGCGCGAGAAGTGGGACATCAGTGGCCCGCACTTCGGTGGCTGGGAGATCTATCACCTGAAGGGATCGCCCGTTGACCCGAACCGGCTGTACGCGTCGCAATCGACCGGCTGGTTCGGACAGTTGATTCAGCGATCCAACGACGGCGGCCAGACGTGGGAGCCGGTCGACAACAAATTTGTGTATGACGGCGTCCCCGGCACGCACCAGTGGTACGACGGCACGCCGCACCCCTGGGAGTTCAAGCGAGTCTGGCACCTGGAACCGTCGCTGACCGATCCGGATACGGTCTACGCAGGAGTGGAGGACGCCGCCATCTTCCGCTCGAGCGACGGGGGAAAGAGTTGGCAGGAACTGCCGGGACTGCGCGGCCACGGCTCGGGCTCGCGCTGGCAACCCGGCGCCGGTGGCATGTGCCTGCACACCATCGTCCTGGATCCGAGCGACCCCGGCCGGATCTACATCGCGATCTCGGCCGCGGGCGCCTTCCGGACCGACGACGCCGGAAAGACGTGGAAGCCGATCAACCGTGGACTGAAGTCCGAACAAATCCCCGAGCCGACTGCCGAGGTGGGCCACTGCGTTCACCGCATCGCGATGCACCGTTCGCGTCCCTCGGTTCTGTTCATGCAGAAACATTGGGACGTGATGCGCACCGATGACGCCGGCGAGTCGTGGCATGAGGTCAGCGGGAACCTGCCGACCGATTTCGGGTTCGTGATCGACGTCAACGCGAACGAGCCGGACACCATTTACGTGGTCCCGATCAAGAGTGACTCCGAGCACTATCCGCCCGATGGGAAACTGCGCGTGTACCGCAGCAAGACCGGCGGAAACGAGTGGGAGGCGCTCACCAAGGGTTTGCCGCAAAGCGACTGCTACGTCAATGTGTTTCGCGAGGCGATGGCGGTGGACTCACTCGACAAGTGTGGCGTGTATTTTGGTACCACAGGCGGGCAGGTATACGCCTCCGCGGACGCGGGGGACAGTTGGGCGCCCATAGCCCGGGATCTTCCGGCCGTGCTTTCGGTGGAGGTCCAGACTCTGCCGTGATCCGAGTGGTTCTGCCGGCACATCTGCGGAACCTGGCGCACGTCGGCGGTGAGGTACATCTCGAGGTCGAGGGCCCGGCGACACAGCGCTCGGTCATCGACGCGATCGAGGCTAGTTATCCCATGCTGCGGGGAACCCTGCGGGATTACGTGACCGGACAGCGCCGGCCGTACGTCCGGTTCTTCGCCTGCGAGGAAGATTTGTCCCATGAGTTGCCGGACGCGCCGTTGCCCGAGGCCGTGGCATCGGGGGCGGAGCCGTTTTTGGTCATAGGCGCCATTGCCGGCGGGTAGGTTTTCCAAGTGGCACAGACATTCCTGCCGTGCCGGCGACAAGTTTTCCCAAGTTGAGCGAACGGCACCGGCGACCAAGATCGCCAGCGCTACGTAACGCCGGCGGTCTTCGCCGCCGGTAAAGAAACGTCCAGACTCCGCCTTACTTCATCTCGAAATCGGCAACGCGTTTAGCCGTTTTTCCGGAATTGTCCATGGCGGTTAATTCCAGCGAGTAGACGCCGGGGGTGAGTTTGTCGGCGGGAACCCGCTCCGCCAGGCGAATCACGGGGTTCCCCGAGTCCTTGGGAAGATCCAGCCGTAAAATCCCGGTGTCTTCTTTCTGCTCGCCTGTCTTGCGGTCCAGAACTCGAATCTGAATCGCCACCACCAAAGGGTTCTTCGGGTCGGGAGACTCCAGCAGCGGTTCGTAGACTTCGCAGTAGAACAGGGGAGGCTCCGCCTTGGCAAATTGGTTCGACCCCGTAGGGATCACGCGGACGTTACCGGCAACCAACGGTGTTTTGTCCTCAAGCAGCGAGGCATCGAGGCCCAGCCCGTCAGTGGCAGTTCCCATTGCATGTTTGCTCAGCGCGAGACTGCTCAAAGCGAACTGGTTGGGTTGATACGGCTCCACAGCCAAAGGCACTTCCAGTTTCCCGAAGTTCTCACCACCGGAGCTGAATACCACCTTCATGTTGTATTTGCCGGAGGCCACCTCAAACTGGTTTTCATAGTGGAGAGGCTTACTTTGGAATTCCTCCACTTCCTTCTTGCCGGGAAAATCGAGATTAACGGTGTCGCTGAAGCGCGCCGCTACACCTCCGTCGGGTAGATACGCGATGCCAAGCACATTGATGGCCGCATGCATCTTTCCCTTCTCTTTTTCGAATTTCAGATTCTCGGTAGCAATCTCCATGGCGATATTCACGCGCGCCACGTCGGGAGAAGTGTAGAAGAATGGCACCTGCAAAGTTGCGGCCACGTCGCCTGATTTGGACGCGGCGACGCGTGTTTCCAATTCCTTCTCGATCGGATTGCCCTTCAGCAGATCGCGCGGCTTAGGGTTGCAATACCCGGTTCGCGACCGCACATTGGCGCCGCCGCGGTCCACTTTTACGTGCAGCACATGGCAGCTACCCTCTTCGATCACCGCTGGTGTGTAACCCAGCAGATAGAACTCGTTCTGCTCTTGGCCGATCTTCTGCAGCCCCGCCAGCAGGTCGTTGCCATTCTCAATCACGAATCCGCCCGTGCCATCCGCCAGCATGTGCATGATCTGTTGATTATCGGTGACGCTGTCGGGGAGTTTGGGAATGAGGTCCCGCGACTGGTTATAGCCAGGGGGAAGGCCGTAGGGGTTCTGGCCCATTCGGCCTGGCAAGCCTTGCTGACCGAGACCTCCCCGGCCGGCCCCTGGGGCGCCGCCAAAGCCCGGTGCTCCACCTCTACCTCCCGGGGATCCGGAGACTCCGCCAGGCGCTCCGCCCCGACCCCCTCCTCCGGCGGGAGCTCCGCCGGCAGCACCTCCGCCGGGTGCTCCGCCGCCAGGTGCTCCGCCGCCACCACCGCGCCCACCGCCGCCACCGCCACCTACCGCGCCGCCGCCACCTGCGCCACCGCCGCCACCGCCGCGCTGAAATGAAGAAACCACCGAAGAATAATCCGCAGGTTGCAGAAGCGTGGCGACGTTGGTGAGCGCCCGAAACGGATTGAAACGCGGCGCATGCAAAGAAGCCACCGGCATGGTGGCGACGAGGCCGCGGATGTCGATCGGGTAGATGGCCACGTTGGCCCGATTGCAGACATCCAGCGTGGCGGTCACCTCGGCTATTTGGTCGGGGCCGATAGGCATGCCGCCAGTGAGCAGGACCAGGATCTTGCGTCCCTGGATGGCGCCCAGGTTTTTGGCAAGGCTCCGGATCGCCAAAATCGATCCGCGCACCGCGAAATCACTCGCTGCATTCAACTGCGGCATGCCAACGCCTCCGAGGGAACCACCGGGGGTGGCGTCGGTAATCAGGTCGCCGGTGTGTGAGGTCTGCAGCCCGGTGACGGCCTTTTTCAACCGTTCCACGTCGTCGGTGAAGTTTTGCGCGATCCGCAAAGTGCCAGTAAAGTTGACCACCGCGATCATGCGGTTGGGGCCGGCATTGGTTTCGATGAAGCGCGCCGCGGCTGTTCGCGCGCGGGCCTGGTTGCCGGCGTCAATGGTGGTGGTGTCAAAGAACAGAACCATGTAGTGCTTCTGCGCATTGTTGGGGTTGGCCGGATCGGCTTCGAAGGAGAAACTCTTGATGACCTGCTCCTTGTTGTCTTCGTAAACCTTGAAGTTCTTAGCCGCCAGATCCTTGATGTAGGCCCCTTTTTTGTCGGTGACCACAGTGTCGACCAGCACCAGGCGGGTCTCCGTTTTGATGACGACTCCCGATTGTGGCACCGGTTCCTGAGCCGGCGTACGGGCCGCCAGCCACAGCACCATCGCTAATAGCATTGCGCAGCGAATCTTCACCACCACACCTCCTTCATGGAATCCGGACGGCTCCGTTGCGCGCCGTCATCATCTGCCCTTCCGAGTCTCGCACCACCAGGCGGACCGAATAGTCCCCCGGCGTCAGGTCGAAATTACTCTTCACGGTGATGCCGGTAGCGGGCAGTGCCGCATACGTCCGATCGAACAATTTCATGTCGACGGTTTTTTCTACTCCGTTGACATAGTTCCCGTTGCTGTCGAAAAGTCCGGCCACCACGGTCAGCGTATCGAGATTTCGCCCTTCCGCCTTACGAAAGTGGAGCGATCGCAAGTCCACGCGGGCAACTACAGTGAGCTTGGCGCTCGCATCGCTCGCCTTGAAGAACTGCATGTTCAGATCGACAGGAATGTCGCGCTGTTCGTCGCGTGAAAACATGGCTTCCCGGACTTCTTCTTTAGCGGACTCGGTCGGGTCGGCGGCGTGCAGCGGGGCATAATAACCGCGGCGCGCCTGCAGCGCCAGGCCGCTGGGGTTCTTCACCGAAACTTTCAGCGCGTGAAAGGCGCCATCCAGTTTCAGGTTTTGTGGTGAGAACCCCAGCACGTAGATGAACTCCGGCTGAGTCGTCAGCTTTTGGAAACCCTCGGCCAGCCCGTTGCTGTTATGAAAAAACGTGCCGCCCGTGGCCGCTGCCAGTTCGGCCATGATGTCCTCATTGGCGTTGGCGGACGTCGTTTGATATTGGGCCTTGAGGCCTAGCATCGTCCCGGGATTGGGCCTTCGCTGGCTGGCATCCCCTCCAGGGATGATAGTGTACAGACCGCGGGCGTCAAGAGAATTGATCGTGACATTGGCTTTAATGGCCCGATCCATCAGGTCCGATTCTTTCGTGCGTAGGTCTACGGTCAAGTAAAAACCCGGAGGAGACCAGTACGATACTGCGGCTTCCGGGCGAGGCGGACATCCGGCGCACCACGTCACGCAAAGTGTCCAGTGACAGTTGGGTTTCATGTTCGCCGACGCTCACTACCCGGCCGGCGGTGGCGCGCGATATACGCCTGGCCTTGGGCCACTGCCGCCGCCACTGTGGCCGGATCATTGCTGGAGGGTGGATTGCAGCCCAGGTATTCGGCGACCGCCGCCGCCAGCGCCTGGCTGTCGTTCTGGTTGAAGATCAGGTCGGCTTGATAGAAGTCAATATCCGGACATTCTTGAGCGCCTAACCCAACTGCGCTCGTCCAGGGGAGGATGTGGTTCAGCGTCGTCTGAAGCTTATCGCGGTCATTCGTGAAATCCTGAGTGGTCCGCCCGGAAGTAGTGTAGATTGCCACGCGCGTGGTTGGCGTCAGCGCTTCTCCCAGTTGGCGCTCTGCGGCCTGGCGCACCTGCTGCAGGTCGCCGATACCCAAATGAATATCGTCAAACAAATACGCGATGAAGCGCTCGGGCACGGGAGGCGATGGACCGGCCGGCGCCGCCTGATCTTCAGTCACCGGTGCGGGCGGATTTTGATCGGCGAACGCCGTGGTCACCGTAGCCGGGGTACCGGGTTTTTCGACCGAGAACCGCGTAATCACCTGGACCTTGCCTTTGTCCAAGAGCTGGAAATCCTCCTGGCGGAGCGCGCCGATCGCGTGACCCTGTTTGTCGCGCACCACCACAGGGACGAGCACCAGGTTCACGCCGCTGCGAAAAGTGGCCGGCGCATCGTGTGTGCTGATCTCGGCGCCATTGGCCGGGGAATCCTGCAATTGCGCCGCGGAGGGAAATGCGGCGAGCGCTCCCCATAGCAGAAATCCGATAACTCCGCGCAACAAGGGAGACATATGATCCTGTTCTGGTCATTCTACCCTTCCCGGAGACAGGCGGGAAGAGCCCGGCCGCAGCCCTCCTCCTTTCCAGGGGGTGCGCTTCAGGGAATCCGGACAGCTCCGTTGCGCGGAGTGCCGATCGTGCGGATCGGCAGCGGCGAAGTACTAGAACTTTATTGTCCAACTCAGTACTAGAAACCTTCCCGCAAACCCATTCTTTCGTTGTGAAATCCGTCGCCCAGACGTAACATTTGAAAATGGCGGAGACGGCCTTGGCCTGTTCGTCCTCTGCTTTTGTTGAGTGACTTCGAGAAATCACAGGAGCTTGGCTATGAAGTTGAATGGCGTGTTGGTTGTCGCGGCGCTGGCCCTTTTTGCAGCGGGCATCTCGCGCGCGGATGTGGTGCCAGGGCACTTTACTATTAACCTGAACGATAATCCTACGGACACGTCTCAGGGCATCGGCGGATGGCTTTCCGAACATGAATTTGATGTAACAGTGAATCCCGATATAGGGACTGGGGGGTTCGAGAACCCCATCTGCACAAACTACTACGGCCAAGTGGTAAGTTATGGCGAGGAGTGCAGCGCGCCTGAAGGAGACCCGACCATCCAAATCAACGGTGGCGGCGAGAGTACTCCGCTGCCTGCCTCTTTCAACTCCGACGAGAACGGAGGTGGCTTTTTTGACTTCCTCAACGCCGGCCCCGACCCGATCACCAGTCTGTTAATCACCGCGCAATACGACAACAGCACCAATTTCTTCACGAATGGATTCTTCCAGTGCAGCAGCGACATCTTCAGTTTCTGCGGCTTTCAAACCGAACAGGACGATACAACGTTAAATATACTCTTCGCCAACGGAACTATTCCCGTCGCAGCCCCGGAACCCAGCTATAGTTTGGTGTTTCTAGTGGCCGCGGGAATGTTGATATGGGTTCGCAAGGCACGCCAGTCGAAGCGCGCCTGATGTTTTGGTTTCAACCGCTCCTATCGGCCGCCCAGGGAATCTGAGCCACCGCCGACAGGAGTTTCGTGTTGGGTGTCCTTCGCTTCCCTCCACAAAGTGAATGTCGCTGCTTCTGACACTTGCGGTTTGCCTAACGTGGGTGATCCTGGCGGCAGGATGCTGTGCCCTTGGCGTCTTTGGCTTGCGCCGGCTGACGGATCTTGAGCCGGGTTGGCGAAACGCGTATCTTGCCATTTGGGCCGGCTTCGCGCTGCTCATGGCTGGTCTCCTGACGTGGCACTTTTTCCTGCCGGTGAACCATCTGGCTCTCGGACTGTTCCTGCTATCGGCGGCGGCCGCGGCATGTCTGGAACGCCGTTGGTTCGCCGCTACCTGGCGGGAAGGTGTGAACACGCGGTTAGTACTGGCGATCGGAGCGTTCGCTTTTTGGACGGCCAATCACGCGCTCGCCGAGGGCGGTGTGGACGATTACAATTACGAGTTCCAGGCCATTCGCTGGTTTCACGATTACGCTATCGTCCCCGGCCTGGCTAACCTGCATGGCCGCATCGGGTTCAATGACTCGCATCATCTGTTCGCTGCCATGTTGAGCTCCGGACCCTGGTCCGGCGCCGTCAATCATGTATTCAACGGGCTCTTCGTGGTGCTCGCGTTCGCGCTGTTAGCGTCCGGGGTGGGCGACATAGCTTCAGGCCGATGCCGTCCTTCGGCTTTGCTCGGCGCATTATTGATCGCTCCCTGCGTTGGATTGGTTCTGTTTGGGTTTTTCGGCCCCATGATTTCCACTCTGAAGGCCGATGTTTTCTTGTGCGCTGCAACCGCGGTGCTGGCAGTCCTGTTCATCGAATTCGCAGATGTTTCCACACCGCAAAAGCGGCAACTCCCGCTGGGCGTCACCATTTTGGTCCTGGCGGCCGTCCTGTTCAGTGTGAAGATCACCGCTGTCATTTTCAGCAGTGTGCTGGCTGCGGCTGTTGTGATTCGGCTTGTCACGACTGTTGGTTGGCGGCACCGCGCCACCGTTTCCGCAACCCTGATGGCCGCGCTCATTACCGTATCCGTACTCTTGCGCGGCGTGATCCTAAGCGGCTATCCCTTATACCCTTCCACGGCCTTTGGCTTGAAGGTGGAGTGGCGTGTTCCCGTGGCGCAGGCCAACGTGGAGCGGGCCTACATTACTTCCTGGGGGCAACTCAGGCCCACTTATGATCCTAACGAAGTGGACGGATGGGCATGGGTACCGTTGTGGGCGCAGTCCACCATCCGCACCGACCGATTCAACATGGTACTGCCGCTAATGCTGGCGTTGCTGTGCCTGCCCTTGCTCATGGTCCGCTCTCGCCGCAATCCGCGGGACTCTGTCTCCAACTGGGCGTGGGTAACCCTGGCTACGGCCTGCATTCTTTCCCTGCTCTTTTGGTTTGTCGAGGCTCCCGCTGTCCGGTTTGCCCTGATGTATTTCTGGATTCTGTTCGCAGTGGTGTTCACCGCGGCCGTAAGCGGGTTGACCCGGCTGCCCTGGTTGGCCCTCGCGTCCGGGGTAGTCATCACTGTACCCGCCGCGGTATATGTCCTCTTTTTCGCTTGGGGCATTCCCCGCGAGTTGCGGCTGGGCACAGCGCTGATGATTTTATTCGGCGTGCTGTGGATTAGCGCTTCCAGTTGGGCTGTAGCGAGAGGGCGCACCGCATGGCTGGCCGTACTTTGCCTCGTGCTGAGTTTCTTTCAGCTTGGCAATCGTGCGGTTGCATATGCGACGCGGGGGCAGTTCGCACAGGTCGGATCGATGCTCTGGCTGCCGGTCTCTGCTCTCCCGGAGCGCCTCAGCACCCCCACATATTCCAGCCGTCAAACTCGCACGGGCGTGGTGATCTATGTGACCCCCTCGTCTCGCTACGACACGCCCCTGCCGAACACTCGCTTTTTCAATCCCTGGCTCGAACTCCGCGTGCCCGGCGACCTGTCCAAAGGTTTCCACAACCCCGATCGTGTGGACTCGACACACGTCGGGTACACGCCACGTTTTATCCGCGCCAGGAACAAAGGGCAGATCATCTTCGATCATTAGACGTCGGTAAGAGTGCCGACGCTGCACGCTGAAACCTGCGCCACACCTAGTTGGTTTTCCGGCCGGACTCCGCCAGCAGCTTGACGTAGTCTGGATCCGTGGCGAGGCTCCGCAACTCGGGATCGGCCTTGGCTTGTTCGGACGGATAGCCTTTCTGGAAGGCTTCTCTCAAATTCTTCAGGGCGTCGGCATGCTGGCCCGCAATGGCATCGATCATCCCTTCCTTGTAAATCAGCTCGGTATCGTTTGGATTGATGTCCCGCGCGTGGCGAATGAGTTCCAGCGCGCGTTTGGAGTCGCCGGTTTTGGCGTAGTAAGCCGCCAGGTAACCCAGGGTGCTGGCGTCTCGCGAGTTCACTCCAAGATCTTTGTAGGCTTGCGCAATAGCGCGGTTATAAGTGGCTTTGGCTTTATCCAATTGTCCGGACCAGCGATAACCATCCGCCAGGTTTCCCAGACCTGCCTGGCTGTTGGGGTTCAGCTCCACTGCTTTCTCGAACATCTTCACGGCCTCGGGCAGCTTGCCCAGATAAAAGTTCGCGGTTCCCAGGTTCGAGTAAAGGCTCTGCGATGGCGCGGTTTTCAGCGCTTGTTCAAAGGCAGGAATACTCTCGGCGAACTTGCCCATCTGGAAGTAGGCCACCCCGATATTCTCGTGTCCGGTCGACGAATCCGGCACCAGCTCGACCACCTTGCGGAACGCATCCAAGGCCTTCTGGTTCTGGCCCAGTTGGAAATAGGCAGTGCCTAGCCGGTTGAAGTTGAGCCAGTAGTAAGGATTGACGTCGATGGCCTGCTGATATGTCTTGAGAGCTTCGTCCTTCTGGCCGGCCGCCAGGTAGGCATTGGCCAAGCGGCGAAAGCCTTCATCCGAATTCGGCGCCAGCGACAAGGCGTGTTTCAACTCCACCACGGCCTCAGCGGTTTTGCCGGTTGCTCTATAAATATTGCCGAGCGCGAAATGAACCTCGGGAAGATCGTCGTTCAGGGTTTGCGCATGCTGTGCGGCGCCCAGCGCCCTTTGCGACCAAACCGTGTCTTTTGTCAGGTTGTACATCACCAGGCTGGCATCCGCCACGCCAGCGAAGGCCAGTGCGAACCCCGAATCCTTCTTGGTCGCCTGGTCAAAGAGATCGAGGGCCGCTTGCGATTGTTTTGCATCGCGATTGCCCCGCAGGAGGTTGCGGCCCTTGAGATACAGCTCATAGGCGGCGACATTTTCGGTTGGACGCGAAGATGTGCGCGCCAGTTCTTCATTCGAGGGATTCAACTTCAGCGCGCCCAACAGGTCGTTGTAGATCTGATCTTCCACCGTCAACAGGTCCTGGCGCAGGCCTGGAAACTCCTTAGTCCACAGGCGGCGGCCGGTGGAGTCACTCAGGGTAAGCACCACGTCGATTTTGTCTCCCGCACCCTGCACCGTGCCTTGCAACACCTGCTTCACGCCCAACTGGCGCGCGATCTTATCCAAGGGATCGGCCGCGCTCACCTTTTCCACTTCGGCGGGCGGAGCCAGGTGGACGTTTTTCATCGAGAACAGCTTCGCCGAAAGCGCATCCACGACACCTTCGGCTTCATACTTCAGCTCCGCCTGAGCACCGATTACCCGCAGCGGTAGAAGCGCCAGGAACGTGTCGTTGGCCACCGACGCGGGCCCCTGCTTGCTAGTGACCGTGATCGAAGAGCGCCCCAACAGCACTTCGCGAACGGGCCGGATGAGTACGGTGGCGCCCAGTAGGACCACCACCGCCATCGCGGCAATGAGCCATTTGGGACTGCCCGTCTCCGCGATCCGCAAGCGGACGATGCGCGTGGGCGGCGTCCCGGCCTCCAGATCGTGCAACACCTCGCGCGCGCTCTGGTAGCGCAGGGCCGGGTCCTTCTCCAGGCATTTCAGAATTATTTTGCCGAAGTACTCGGGAAGGTCCGGGTTCGCCAGGCGGGGATCTTTCGGCTTCTGTTTGACGTGCTGGTACATCACCTGCATGGAGGACTCGCCGGCAAACGGAGCGTCTCCCGTCACCATCTCGTACAAGATCACGCCCAGCGAGTAGATATCGCTGCGATGGTCGGCGGGCTTCGACTCGGCCTGTTCGGGCGACATGTAACGCGGCGTGCCCAGCACTTCGCCCGCGCGGGTCATGGTGGACGCCTCGCCCTCCAGCGATTTGGCCAGACCGAAATCCGAAACGTACACGTGATCGTCCAGATCGATGAGCACGTTGCGCGGCTTGAGATCGCGATGCGCGACGCCCTCGGCGTGCGCCGCCTCCAGCGCACCGGCCAGTTGTCTGGCAATGTTCAGGGCCCGCTCCAGGGGAAGCCGCCCGCTCTGCCGAAGCACGTCGTGCAGGTCGCGACCCTCCACGTAAGCCATGGAGATGAACTTCACGCCGCCCACATCGCCCAGGTCGTGAATGCGCAGGATGTTGCGATGCGAAATGCGGCTGGCCAGCAGCAGTTCCTGTTTGAAGCGCTGCATGGAACTGGGATCGCTGGCCAGTTCGTTGCGTACCAGCTTCAGCGCCACGGTGCGGTCCAGGTCTTGATCGTAGGCCTTGTACACCTTGCCCATCCCGCCTTCGCCGATCAGGGATTCGATGCGGTAGCGGGGCCCGAACTGGGAGCCGGGTCCGAGGGCCGCCAGTGAGATCGCAGGGACGGCCATGGCGCTGACACCCATACTCGCGCCGGCACGCGACGGGCCTTCGGCGGCGAGATCGTCCAGTATCTCGCCCACGGTCTGATAGCGCTGTGCGACGTCCGGCTCCAGGCACTTGCTCACCAGCTCGCTGAGGCGCGGCGGAATGGCAGCGTCCACGGCCGTCAAGGGAGCGGCCCTCTCCTGCACGCGCTTCAGCATCGCGGCCATCATGGTGTCGGCCTGGAACGGCAGCCGGCCGCAGAGCATTTCGTAAAAAATCACGCCTAAACTGAACAGGTCGGAGCGGGCATCCACCTTTTCTCCGCGCGCCTGCTCGGGCGACATATAGTCAGGCGTGCCCATCAGCGCGCCCGTGCGTGTGATGCCCACCAGTTCCATGGAGCGCGCCAGCCCGAAGTCCATGAGCCAGACCCGCCCCGCGCCATCGACCATGATGTTCTGGGGCTTAAGATCGCGGTGGATGACGCCTTCGGTGTGGGCCGCCTCCAGACCACGGCAGATCTGTTTCATCATGGGCACGGCTTCGGCCGGCGGCAGCTTGCCGCGCTCCGCGATGACTGTCTTCAGGTCGCGGCCGTCGACGAAATCCATGGTGATGAACTTGCGCCTATCGGTCGTGACCAGGTCGAAAATGCGAATAACGTTCTTGTGGGTGACCTGCCGGGCGAGGATCAGCTCCTGTTTGAAGCGGTGCAGTACGTCGGGATGGCCGGCAAGTTCAGGCCGGATTACCTTGAGGGCCACCAGCCGGTCGAGCTCGCGGTCGCGCGCCTTGTAGACCGCGCCCATGCCGCCCTCACCCAAACGCTTCAGGATTTCGTAGCGCTCGCCCAGCACCATACCCGGCTCCAGAGGTCCCGTGGCGTCGGGCGCGCTTCCCGGTCGCGTGGGCATCGACCAACCGGTCCCGCCGGGCTCAACCACCGTGGCCGCCATGTCCCTGGGGTCCATGGCTACGGTGGCGCCTTCAATCGCAAACGGAGTCCGGCACCGCTGGCACGTCGTGGATCCCGGCGGATTTTCGGTATGGCAGGCCGGGCACTCAACCATAAGTCTTCCTGGTGTGATTACGCTTTACACAAGTTACCGCACAATGAAAGCGATCGGTTAACCATCGCGCCTAGCCGGCAAATGTGCCGTTGGACCTAGGGGCACCAAAGCAGTACTGCCGAAAGGGAGCAATCGGGATCATCGGAATTTTCGATTGGATTCCGGGTCCCTGGCAAGGTAGTCTGAAATTACAGTAAGGCCGTGTTGGCCGCCTCATTCTAAGTCTGACTAAGTCCGGGATCCCCGCCCTGATCACCTACTCTGCTTTTCTGGAGGCGTGATGTTATTCCGCACGGTTGCTGTTGTGGTAATGCTTGGCTTATCCGTTCTCCTCACCGGCCAGGAGCCGGAAGATCCCCATTCCGTCGCCAAATGCGATGTATCGGCGAAAGACGGCGCACATGAATGCCACTGCACGCACATGGTGGCGGACGCTCAGAAACAACACGGAGATCAATGCGTCCGCGAGTCCAAGAGCCATGAAGAGATGCACGAGTGCATGGGGCACATGCCGGCGCCGTGCGACGTCATCGCGCGTCCCTCGAATTATGGCGTAGGCGATCATCCGGACAAGTGCAAGACCTGGTGTCGCCGCGACCATTGCTTCTGTAACGATGGTCCTTGTCCGCCAGAAGATGAATGAGAGGCTAATTCACAAGGTCTCCAGGGTCAGCGCTCGCGGCTCGCGTCCATCGATATCCTTTACTCCGAACTCACGCGCCACGGCAGCTCCGATGAGCACCTGACCGGTACGTGTCATCAGTGCCGGGTCGCTCGCAAGCGCTGCGACCACCCGGCCGCTAAACTCCGGGCTCTCGCTGTTGGATAAGTCGAACCACCCTTCCGCGGCAGCTTTCATCACCGCTTCCGTGCGGACCAGCCCTGGATATAGCGATACCACAGCAACGCCATGCGGCAACAACTCGTGCGCCATATCCGCCGTCATCTTGTCGGTGGCGGCCTTGGCTACGCCGTAAATCGCATTGCCTATGTGCTTCTGGGCGGCCCAGTGGCTGATGTTCACGATCAACCCGCGGCGTTTGGGAACCATCATCCGCGCCGCATGGGATGCGGTTATGAAGGCGGCGCGCACGCCCGCATCGATCATGCCGGTCCAGCGGTGTACGGGCTGCTCCCAAAATGGCCGCGCCCAGGTAAAGGCGCCGTTTTCGACCATGCGTTCATAGCCGCCCCAGGCCGAGTTGACCAGGACGTCAAGCGCGCCCGCTTCATCGGCGATTCGTTCGAACACGGCATCGGTTTCCGCATCGCGCAGATGATCGCAGGGAATGCGGATCACGGCATCCGGAAGTTCCGCGGTGGCAACCGTGCGCCCCGTGGCGAAGACGCGGTATCCCGCATCGGCCAGGCTGATGGCAATGCCCCGGCCCACACCGCGACTCGCTCCCGTCACCAGCGCTGTCTGCATCGTAAGAAAGCTGCCGGACTTATAAGCCGGTTTCTGTACCCTTGCGGGCAGCAGTCATTCATCTGGGCCGCTCATTACTGAACGGCTCTAGCGACCTACCCGGAAGTGAAACGGGGCGGGCCGCCCCTCCTCCCCTATTTGGTCTTGCTCCGCGTGGGGTTTACCCTGCCAATCCGATTACTCGGATCGCGGTGCGCTCTTACCGCACCATTTCACCCTTACCCCTAATGGCACGGCCAGCCAAAGCCGGCCCCCACCACTAAGGGCGGTATATTTTCTGTGGCACTTTCCGTATCCGTTTCCGGACCCCGGCCGTTAGCCGGCACGCTGCCCTGTGGAGACCGGACTTTCCTCCCCCGCGGCCAAACGGCACCCCGGGAGCGACTGCCCGTCCGGCAGCTCACCTCCCGATTGTCGCATCTTGTTCCCCAATTTGTACTGTGCCGTACCAGAGAAATGACGATAAGTATAATCCGGTCTTGCAGATAAAGAACGCGTGGAGTGTATTAATAGATATGCCTGCGCGCGGGATCTCTCAATTGCTCCCAGCACGCGGTGGGAGAATTGCGGCCGCTCCAAGCCTGACCAGGGGTGCGGTCCGTTCTTTGGCGTTTTCACGCACACGTTCAACATGTTGAGGAGAAGAGAAAACAATGAAGAAACTGGCAGCGATCTGTGCCCTCGGTCTGGCGGCGTCCTGGCTTTACGGCCAGGGACTCACGCCCCCGAGCGGGCAAGCCAAGGATGATTGGGAAGAGATCAACTTCGAATTCAATTCGTCGATCCTGTCGGATGGTTATCCGAGTCTGCTGCGGCTAGCGGAACTGCTGGGCCAGCACAAAGACTACCAGGTGATCATTACGGGTCATACCGATTACGTTGGCTCGGTCAATTACAACGACCGGCTGGCGAAGGCCCGCGCCGATACGGTGAAGGATTTCCTGGTGAAATACGGCGCGCCCGGCAGTCAGATCAGCACCAACGGCCAGGGGAAGCGTAATCCGGAAGTCAACAACAACACTAAGGAAGGCCGGTTCATGAACCGCCGCGTGGTGTTGCGCGTGACCGACGCAGCCGGACAGGTGGTCAAAGAGGGCACCATCCGGGAAGTGATCAACGCAATTCCCCCCCAAGCCGCACCAGCGCAGCCCGCGCCCGGCGGCCTTTCCAACGATTGCTGCAACAATATTTTGCGCCGGCTGGACAAGCTGGATGAAATCCTGGCAGCGGTGAAGGCCTTGCAAGGCGACAACGACAAGCTGCGCGGCGAGTTGGCGGACTTGCAAAAGGATCACAATGCGCTAAAGGACCAGCTTGCTGGAATTCCCAAGCCGCTCACCGAACAGCAGACACAGACCATCGCCAACAACGCGGCTACAGGCGCGCTCGATGAAGCGCAGCGGCGCAACAAAAAGTTCTCACTGCTGGGCTTGAACATCGGGCCTACCTATGGCCCGGACCGCTCGACGGGCGATGTCACCGTGAGCGGCAGCGCCCGCTTCTTCTCACCGTTCGGCGGCGACGGCACACACGCGGTACAGGCGCAGGGCGAGTACATGTACTTCCCCGGCGCCCAGGAAGGGCAGTTCGATATCGGTTTGGTGAACCGCTTCGGCCATATGCAGGTGGGCGGTTTCGGCAGCTTCAAGGCGCTGGACTTCAAGCAATTCCAGAGCGCCGGCTTCCTGGGACAAGGAGCGTTTCTGTTCGACTACATCTTTAGCCGCGGCCGCATCGGCGGATTCGCCACCAAAGGATTCAAGAACATCGCGGTGTTGAACAGCACTCAACTGGGACCCAGCTCGTTTCTGCAGACCTACGCCCGCATCGTCGATCAGTATGGCGTTAACGGCTTGATTGGCGTTTGGGGCAACGCTCACCTGGAAGGCAACATAGGCTACCTGCGCATGAACGGCCCTGGCAACGACAAGCCAGGCGGTGCGTTGAAGCTGGTGCAGCCGCTCAACGACAAAATATCGTTCACCGCTGAAGCGGGGCTGAACGAGACATACATTCAGACCGCCAACTCTGGCCGCATCGTGTTCGGGTTGGAATTCGGCAACTACATCCGGCCCAAGGAATACGGCACAACCACTAACCCGGTTCCCATGGATGTTCCGCGCATCCGGTACCAGTTCCTGACGCGGCGCGTGGGGAACAGCCCGCCCGTGGCCGACGCCGGCCCCAACCAGATCGGCGTAGCGGCCGGGACGATCACGCTCGATGGCTCGGGCTCCTACGATCCGGACGGCGATGCGCTCACGTATAGCTGGCAGCAGATCAGCGGCCCCGCGGTTTCGCTCACGGGAGCCAACACGGTTAAGGCTACCTTCACTGCCGCGGCCGGCACGACCTACGCCTTCCGGCTGACGGTCAAAGACACCGGCGGGCTGCAGAGCACCGCCAGCACCACGGTAACCACCAGTTCGCCCACAACTGTGGGCACCAGCGGGCCTGCTCAGATTATTCGCTTCGAGGCCAGCCCGCAGAACATTCAGCCGGGCGGGCAGTCGACCTTAAGTTGGGCTACCACCGGGACCAGCAAGGTCTCCATCAGCGGCATCGGCGCCGTCACGCCCAACGGAAGTACGACGGTTTCGCCGCAAACGACCACGGTCTACACTCTGACGGCCACCGCAGCCGACGGCACGTCGGTGACGGCGCCCGTGACGGTCACGGTCACCACCGGCGCAATCCCGCAGGTGGTCACGTTCGTGGCTTCACCGCAAAACATCGACGCCGGTCAAACCACCAAGCTGTGCTGGCAGGTGACCAACGCCACGTCGATCGCTATCACGCCGGGCGTGGGGACCAATCTGAATGCCAATGATTGCGCCACCGTCAGCCCGAGCCAGACGACCACCTACACCCTGACTGCGACCAACGCGACGGGCCAGATCCAGGCCAACGCCACGGTCAACGTGGGCCAGGTGCGCATCCTCTCGTTCAACGCCAGTCCGGTGTTCTCGCCGGCCGTCGGCCTGCCCGTAACGCTGTCGTGGACCACTTCCAACGCTACTACGGTAGTGTTGATCGGAAGCGCGATTCCACCCCAGACGTTGCCGGTGAATGGCAGCATCGTGGTGAACCCCATCACTGATTCCACCTATACCTTGACGGCTTACGGACCTGGAGGACAAACCGTGAGCGACACCATCGATGTGACGGTACGATGACGACGTAGCGCTCGCACCCGGGCGGTCCGGCACCGCCCGGGTTTCTCTCGTAGACTGTAGTGAATGATCGCCACGCGCGCCGCCCTGGGATGCAAGCTCCACACGGGCTGGGCTGCGGTGGTAGTGGCTGTTCGTTCGCGCGGCCATATCAACGTGTTGCTGCGCCGGCGAATCGAATTGTTGCCGCCCGACCAGAGCGTGCCCCGGTTCGTTTACCATGAAGCGGCCGAATTGGCGCTGGCCGAATCGGCGAAGCTGGTAAAGCGGACGGCGCGCGCAGCGCAGGCGGCTGCCGATCGAGCACTCACCGGGATTCTGGAAGAGCTGCGATCCGGTGGCGTCTCGATTGACGCGGTGGCCCTGGCGACCGGGTCCACGGCCGTTCCCTCTGAACTGCGCGCGATTCTGGCGTCGCACACACTCATTCATGCTGCCGAAGGCGTGCTGTTCCAGGAGGCGGTTGCAGCGGCCTGCGAGGCCCGCGGTCTGAGCGTGATCCGCGTGCGCGAGAAAGACCTGTGGTCGAAACTCGGCAACGGAGTCCGAGAGGAAGTGGATGGGCTTCGCGGCCTCATCGGCCCACCGTGGGGCGCGGACCAGAAGACCGCCACGGCGGCGGCGCTGATCGCACTACGAGATTAGTGAAGCATCATTTCTTGTTCTTGCCGTTGCTCTTCTTCGGCGGAATATTCTGATCGGCCCAGTTCAGGATGACGTCCGCTACATCCAGATTGTTCGTGCCAATCATCATCATATGGGTGGTGCCCTTGAAGACGGGGTTGCCCAGCTCGTCCAACTTAATGTACTCCGCTTTAGCGATCCCATTTCCCGCGGCGCGCCGCGCGTTGATCGCGTCAACGGTAGCCTGGCACACCTCACTTGTCGCGGTGTAGTCGCCCTTCAAAGCCATGTAGGGGATGTTGTCGAAGTCCGCGGCGGTGAGCCCGCTGTTCGGCAGAGAGCAGGACCCCTCGATGGTGATCAGGCCCTTCAACAGATCCAGATGACCTCGTTCCTTCAGAATACGCACCATGTGATGCCCCATGATTCCCGACTGCGAATGGGTGGCCACGACTGCCCCACCGAGCTTTTCGACCAGCGTCGCGAGATTTTCCGGGGTCCAGGTATTGGCGGGGGAAATTTCGTGCGGATCGCAGGCGGCGCATGTAGACCCCGGCAACGTTACCTCGGAATTGGGGACTAACTGCTTGTAGTATTCGAGCGCATAGTAATTTTCGGGACCGGCCGGTGCCTGGCCGATCGCTCCCGTGCGTGAGACCACGTTCGCGTCCACGGCGCTGATTGGGTACGCCGGGAAATAGTCATCGGTGTGGAGAGCATCGTCAGTCGGCGGATCGCCCGGATCTCCATGTCGTATCAATTTGCCGTTGAGGATGGTAGAACCGGCCGGAATAAGGTGGCCGAACCAGGCGGTCCAGGCGCCGTTGTCGGTAATCCTGCCGAACGAGGGCAGCATCGCCGCGGCCTTGGCAGCATCGCCACTCTTGATCATGGCTGCGGCTTCGTGAATGACTGACTCGTCGAACCCAGAGCGCCCGCGTCCTGACTGATCGACTACATAAGTAGAGATACCTTTGCGGACGAAGTACGGCAGCCAGCCTTCGCGCCCGTCCGGTGTCGACTCAAGACAAGCTCCCGTGTGTGTGGACCCGTGCACCATGATGACGGGCGGCGTGCCGCGTTTCTTGGTCGCCGGTATCTGGAACTCCACATACATCTGGCCGATCGTGATCTGGTTGGGCGCCGGAGCCTGGTTGGGAGCGGGCACCGTGGCGTAGGTCGTGACCTTGGGCACGCCACCGACGAAGAAGCTGCCCTCGTCTTCGATCACCAGCGGTTTGGTCAGGAACTTTTTCACCTTCTGCCCTTCCAGCGTGGCAGCGCCCGCAGCCATGGCAAGCAGCAGGATGACGGCAAGACCAGCAGCGGCGTTTTGAATGACGTGACTTTGGCGTCTCATGGAACTCTCCTATTCGACGAATCAGCGATGTGGTGATTATACCCGCGACTGAAATGGTAGGGCGGACCCCCTGGTCCGCACGGGTCCCCCGGACCCGTCTTCGCCCGACGAATCTTCATGACTTCTTTATGTCTTCTCTATGACTTTTTCAGGGCGCGGCACCTAGCCTGAACTTGAGGGGAACGCCATGTCGCTCATCCTGGAAAAAGTCCTGGCTCCGGCGCCGGCGAATCCAGAACGACCGCCAGCAGGCGCCGCTGCCCCCAGGTTCAACATTTCGGTAGTATTCACATCGGTTGAAGCTACGCTGGCAGCGTTGCGAAAGGCGGGCGCCTTGGCGAAGCGGATGCGCGCGCGGATTACCCTGCTGGTCCCACAAATCGTTCCCTATCCCCTGCCGCTTACCAGTCCGCCGGTTCTGTTGGATTTCAACGAGCGCCGGTTTCGCGTAATTGCCGAAGAGGCTTCGGTCGAAACCACTGTCCGTTTGTACCTTTGCCGTGACCGGCGGGACATGCTGCGAGGGGCGTTAGACCCACATTCGGTGGTAGTGCTCGGGGGCCCGAAACGCTGGTGGCCGACCTCAGAAAAGCGCCTGGCGAGAGCTCTGCGCAATGCCGGTCATGAAGTGGTCTTCGAAGAACTGCAGTAGCGCGGCCCATCTTTATAGTTTCTTCATGCTTTTTCTATGACTTCTTTAGGCTCCGGGGTCTACCCTCAAAGTGCCTGAAAGATGGGAGATCCTGAAATGCAGTACCAAACAAACCAGTTGTCGCTCGGCTCTGTAGAGGCAGAAGCCGATACACTGAAGGTGACGGTGGTGTACACTTCCGACCAAGCCACGCTTTCCGCAATGCAAAAGGCCGCGGTGCTGGCGGGTAGCCTGCACGCGAGGCTGACCTTGGTGTACCCGCAGATCGTTCCATTTCCGCGGCCGGTTACCAGTTCGCCGGTGTTGGCCGAATTCACCGAGAGGCGGCTCCGCAAGATTGCCGGCCAGGTTCCGGTAGATACCGAAATCCACATCTGTCTTTGCCGCGATCGAGAAGATGCGCTTGCGGCGGCGCTGAAGCCGGGGTCCGTCGTGGTCCTCGGCGGACGCAAACGGTGGTGGCCCACGGCGGAGAAAAGCCTGGCCCGGAAGCTGCGCAGCGCCGGCCACGAAGTGATCTTCACAGAAACGGAGTAAGTTTCCATGCTCGACGTATTTTACGTTGCCATAGGTTGCGTGTTTCTACTTGTATGCTGGGGCTTCACCAAAGCCTGCGACAAGCTGTAGGAGAAAAATCCAATGGATTACATCATTGCCGGCATCGCCTCAGTCGGTCTGTTCGTTTACCTGGTTTACGCTCTGCTTCGTCCGGAGCGGTTCTAAGAGGAAACCATGACTAGCTTAGGAATTCTGCAAATCCTTCTGTTGTTCGCCTTGGTGTTCGTCTGCACCAAGCCGCTCGGCGCCTACATGGCGCGCGTCTTCCAGGGCCAGCGCACTTTCCTGCATCCGGTTTTCGGTTGGCTGGAGACACTCACTTACAAAGTGAGCGGTGTGCGTGAGGATGCGGAGCAACGCTGGACCCAGTACACCGCCGCGGTGATCAGTTTCAGTATCTTCGGATTTCTGCTGGTATACCTGCTGCAGCGGCTCCAGGGCTTCCTCCCCTTCAACCCGCAGCATTTCAATGCCAGTAATGTGAGTCCGGATCTGGCATTCAACACGGCCGCCAGTTTTCTCACCAACACTAACTGGCAGTCTTACGGTGGCGAGTCTACGTTCAGTTTCTTTGTGCAGATGGCGGCCTTCACGGTTCAGAACTTCGTGTCAGCAGCGGCCGGTCTGGCCATCGCCATCGCGGTGGTCCGCGGTTTCGCGCGGCACGAGACGAAGACCATCGGTAATTTCTGGGTCGATATGACCCGCTCCACCGTGTACGTGCTGCTTCCGATCGCCATCATCGGCGCGTTGTTTTTGTGCTCGCAAGGCGTAATTCAGAACCTGAAGCCGAACACCAGCGTGACCACCGTTGAGGGCGGGAAACAAGCCATCGCGCAAGGCCCTGTAGCGTCGCAGGAAGTCATCAAGGAATTGGGCACCAACGGCGGCGGCTTCTTCAACACCAACTCCGCGCATCCCTACGAGAATCCCACGCCGGTGACCAACCTGTTCGAGATGTTCCTGATTCTGGTGATTCCCTCGGCTTTGACTTACACATTCGGACGAATGGTCGGGGACACTCGCCAAGGATGGGCCATTTTCGCGGCGTTCCTCATCATGGCCCTGGCGGGAGTTTTTGTCTGTTACGGATTCGAGCAATCGGGCAATCCCATCCTCGCCAAAATGGGGATTCAGACGGTCTCCACTTCCGGCCAGGCAGGCGGAAACATGGAAGGCAAAGAGGTTCGCAATGGAATAGCGAACTCCACCTTGTGGGCCACGTTAACAACCGACACCAGTTGCGGCGCGGTGAACGCGCAGCATGACAGCTTCCTGCCGATCGCCGGCCTGGTGCCACTGCTCAACATGATGACAGATATCGTCATCTTCGGCGGCGTGGGCGCGGGACTGTACGGCATCTTGATCTACTGCATCATCGCAGTGTTCATCGCGGGATTGATGGTGGGCCGCACGCCGGAGTATCTAGGCAAGAAACTGGAGCAGAAAGAGGTCAAGATGGCCATGCTGGCGATCATCGTCACCTCCGCCAGCATACTGGTGTTTAGCGCCATCAGCACGCAGGCCAACTTCCAGGCAAAGGGTTACTGGAACCCGCCGGGGCCGGCCGTCGCCAATACGAACAACAACGGCCCGCATGGACTCAGTGAAGTGATCTACGCCTACACCAGCGCTACCGGAAACAACGGAAGCGCTTTCGGCGGAATCAATGCCAATACGCCTTGGTACAACCTGACGATGGGTACGGCCATGCTGATCGGCCGGTTCCTGTTCCTGATTCCGATACTGGCCGCCGCCGGCAGTCTCGCCGCCAAGAAGAAAGTCCCTGTGACCAGCGGCACTTTCCCGACGCATGGTCCTCTGTTCGTCGGGCTACTGATTGGCACTGTGATCATCATTGCGGTGCTTACCTATTTCCCGGCAGTTTCGCTGGGCCCGATCGTGGAGCATTACCTGATGCAGAGCGGCAAACTGTTCGCCACGATCCTGCCGCTGTGGAGTTAACCTAATGTCTACTGTGATCATGCCACCAGAACCTACACAGAACACGCCCCAGGAAGATCTGACCTCGCTTCTTCCGAAGAAGCTGACGCGGGCCCGCCCGCTGTTCGATCCGGAAATCGTGGGGCGCGCGACCCGGGCTTCGTTCGGGAAGCTCAACCCCATCACATTGGCGAAAAACCCGGTGATGTTCGTGGTGGAAGTAGGCGCCGCACTCACCACGGTGTTCATGGTCCGCGACATCTTCACGGGCGCAGCCGGCGTCGGATTCTCAGTGCAAATCGCGCTGTGGCTCTGGTTCACCGTTCTGTTCGCCAACTTCGCCGAAGCTATGGCGGAAGCGCGTGGCAAAGCCCAGGCGGACAGTCTGCGCAAGGCCAAGACCGATGTGATCGCAAAGCGCCTGACCTCGTCTGGGAAGATCGAACAGGTCCCCGGTTCCGCGCTGCGAGCGGGCGATAACGTACTTTGTGATGCCGGTGACCTGATTCCCGGTGATGGGGAGGTAGTCGACGGGATCGCCACGGTGGACGAGTCCGTGATCACCGGCGAGAGTGCGCCGGTCATTCGCGAGTCAGGCGGCGACCGCAGCGCTGTCACCGGCGGCACCAAAGTGCTGTCGGATCAGATCAAGATCAAGATCACGTCCAACCCGGGAGAGACGTTCCTGGATCGCATGATCGCTCTGGTCGAGGGGGCCCAGCGGCAAAAGACTCCCAATGAGATCGCGCTCAATATCTTGATCGCGGGCCTCACCCTGATCTTCCTGCTGGCGGTCGTCACCTTGCAGCCGTATGCCGCATTCAGTGTGTCCCAAGCGCATGCTGGATCAGTCCCAACGGTGGCGGTCTTGGTCTCGTTGCTGGTCTGTCTCATCCCCACCACCATTGGCGGGCTGCTATCAGCCATCGGCATCGCGGGCATGGACCGCGTGATGCAGCATAATGTGCTGGCCATGAGCGGCAAGGCAGTGGAAGCGGCCGGCGACGTGAACTCTCTGCTGCTGGACAAGACCGGCACCATCACGCTTGGCAATCGGCAGGCGGTGGAGTTCCTTACCATCAGCGGCGTGACCGAGCAGGAACTGGCCGACGCTGCGCAGTTATCCAGCCTGGCGGACGAGACACCCGAGGGTCGCTCCATTGTGGTCCTTGCGAAGGAAAAATACGGCCTGCGCGGGCGTCACATTCCGGAAAACGAAGCGACTTTTATCCCGTTTTCCGCCTACACGCGGATGAGCGGCGTGGACTTCGAGGGCCGCAAGCTCCGCAAGGGCGCGAGCGACGCGATCATAAAGTTTGTGATCGAACGCGGCGGTGAAGTGCCCGGAAATTTCCAGGAGATGAGCGACCGCATTGCTCGCAATGGCGGCACGCCGCTGGCTGTGGCCGACGGGCCGCGGCTCATGGGCATCATCCACCTGAAAGACATCGTCAAGGGTGGTATGAAGGAGCGCATCGCGCAACTGCGGCGCATGGGCATTCGCAGCATCATGATCACGGGCGATAACCCTCTAACAGCCGCCGCCATTGCGGGAGAAGCCGGCGTGGACGATTTTCTGGCGCAGGCGACACCGAAGGACAAGCTCGAGTACATCAAGAAAGAGCAGAGCGCCGGCCGCCTCGTCGCCATGACTGGTGACGGCACCAACGACGCCCCCGCGCTGGCGCAGGCCGATGTGGGGCTCGCCATGAATACGGGCACCGTGGCTGCCAAGGAAGCCGGCAATATGGTGGACCTGGATAGCAACCCCACCAAGCTCATCGAAGTCGTGGCTATCGGCAAACAGTTGCTGATTACGCGCGGCGCGCTTACCACTTTTTCGATCGCCAACGATGTAGCCAAGTATTTCGCGATCATCCCGGCGATGTTCATGGCGACTTACCCCGTGCTCTCCAAACTCAACATCATGGGGCTGCATACGCCCCAGAGCGCAGTGCTCTCCGCCGTCATTTTCAACGCGCTGATCATCATTGCGCTAGTCCCACTTGCTCTGCGCGGCGTGAAATACCGGCCGCTCGATGCAGCCAGTCTCCTGCGGCGGAACCTGCTGATCTACGGCATCGGCGGGATCCTGGTTCCGTTCCCCGGAATTTGGGCTATCGATCAACTGCTGACGCTGTTGCATCTAGCGTAAGAAAGGTATCCATATGTGGAAAGAGATTTTGCCAGGACTTCGAATCAACATCTTCTTGACGCTGGTGCTCGGCGTGGTATATCCGCTGGCCATCACGGGGATTTGCCAGGTGGTGTTTCCACACCAGGCCAACGGAAGCCTGATCACCTCAGGCGATAAGGTGATCGGTTCGGAACTGATCGGCCAGAACTTCAGCAAGCCGGAATATTTTCAGCCGCGGCCCTCAGCGGCCGGCAATGACGGATATGACGCGACCTCGTCGAATGCATCCTTCTATGGACCGACCAATCAGAAACTGATCGACCGGGTGAAGGCATCAGTGGATAAATTCCATAAGGACAACCCGGATTTCCACGGACCCATACCGGCTGATTTGTTGACTTCCTCCGCCAGCGGTCTCGATCCGGATATTAGCCCCGATTCGGCGATGGCTCAAGCCGCACGAGTTGCCAAGGCGCGCGGCGTGCCGGTGGAGCGGATCAATCAATTAATCGCAAGTCTCACGCAAAAGCCGGACCTCGGCATCCTCGGCGAGCCCCGTGTGAACGTATTGAAGCTAAACCTTGCGCTAGACGCTAAGTAGCACAGGCCTCCAGGCCTGTGTCCGGTTTTTTGATTTATCGCGCAGCTGCCGCCGCCGTCTGAGCCGTCGCGTCGTACACGAGCCGCCCGCCCACCATCGTCATCACCGGCTTGATCTCCTTGATCTGGTCGGCCGGGATGGTGAGGTAGTCGCGGTCAAGCACCACCAGGTCCGCCAGCTTGCCCGACTGAATCGAACCCAGGTTCGCCTTCCTGGAACACCAGGTAGGCATTCTTGCGCGTGTGCGCGATCAGCGCATCCTCACGGCTGATGGTCTGCCGCAGCACTTTCGCGCCGCCAGCCATCTTGCCAGTCACGGCGAAATACAGCGTCGTAAATGGCAGCGTCTGATTGGCCGCGGTTCCATCGGTGCCCAGCCCCCATTCGATGGCGCTGTTTTGAATCGTGCGCAGCGGCGGCATATCGTACGCGCCGTCTCCAAAGCCTTCGTGCATGATCCCGCCATTGATCACAGCCCACGGATTCACCACCGCGGACATCCCCAGTTTCTTCATGCGCTCGAGCTGTGAAGCGTTGATCTGATTCACGTGCGCCAGGGCCCAGCGCAGGTTCTTAACCGGATGTTCTTTGTTGATCGCCTCAATCTGATCGAGAAACGCGTCGATGGTAGTGCTCAACTCCGCATGGACATGCAGGGGGAGACCGGCCTGAGCTATCGCCATAGCCATGCGGCGCCACTGCGCCAACTGGTCCGGCTGGGGAGCGGACGTGAGTCGCAAACATCGGGTCATGCAGCGGCCCATATACGCTTTCGCCGAAGAAAATGCTGTCGATGTAGCTGTCCCCCTGAAACAGCTTCATCTGCGGAATCTGCTGCAGAGACCGATCCACTTGCTGCGGCGTGCCGGCGGCTGCGCCGTCGATACAAAATGCCCGGATGTTGAGATGCCCCTGCGCCTTCCACTTTTGGAAAATATCCAACACATCGGCTGGGCACCCCGGCACGCCTGCCGCGGTGAGGCCCGCGCGATTCATATCCGCGACCAGGCTCACGGTGCTGGCCTCCAACTGCTCCGGCGCTACTTTGGGAAGCTTGTTTACAACGGCACGCGTGCCCGCGATGTCGCCGCGGACGATGCCCGTGGGCTTTCCGGCGGTATCGCGCTCGATCGACCCTTTGAGGAAATCCGGCGGGTCGGGCGCATTGGCCTGAATCCCCAACGCATCGAGCGCGCGGCTGTTCAGAAAGATCTGGTAATACGATTCCTGCAGCGCCACCGGATTGTCCGGCGCAATCCGGTCCAATTCTTCGCGCGTGAAAACCTTGGGATCGTCGGCGAACTGTTGATGAGCCCAGCCGCCAATGGTATACACCCATTGGCCTGCCCCCACAGACTTGGCCCGCGCGCGCAGCATTTCTACAGCTTGCTTGCGCGACTCCACACCGTCGAAGCGCAGTTCCTTTTGCCAGGTGGTGGCCGCACGCAGCAGGTGCAGATGGTTGTCGATCAACCCGGGAATGACCGCTCGGCCCCGCAGGTCGATTCTTCGAGCATTCGGTCCCGCCAACTGAGCCATCTCCTGGTTGGTGCCGACGGCCACGATGCGGTCGCCTCTGATCGCGACAGCCTGCGCGATGGTGAAGCGGTCATCGACGGTGATGATCTTCCCATTTGAAAGGATCAGGTCCGGGGCCGGCTCTTGCGAAGCCATCGGCATCACAGTCGCCGCCAAGGCCGCAATTAATAGAAGGCTGATTCGCATAGCTATTTACCTACCAGATGTTCCGCATCGACGTTGAACTCATTGCACACGTACTCATGAATTTCCCAATTCGTAAGCAGCGTGTGAGTCCGCTTGAAAGTATACGGCTTGAGGAAAGCCTTGGGATCTTCCATAGTGACTTCGATTTCGAGATGTCCCAAGTCGGGCCGCCGGAAGCGCTCAATCACGTGCAACTCTTCGGAATGCGGCAGGCCCTGACCGTTAAGCCAGGTCTTGTCGTTGAAGCCGACCGTGTCGACCACCAAGGTATCTCCATCCCACTTCCCGATGGAGTCACCCATCCACAGCGGCTCCAGGTCTTTCGGGTGACCGCGGCCGTCCAGGAAGAACTGGCGATAGCTATGAATGTTCCCCTCGTCGAGATACACAATCAGCGTGGGGGTTTGCACGATCTTGTAAGGGAACGGAGAAAGCCTGGGCACGCCGGCGGGCAGGCAGTGGCCTTCCGGATCGTCCTTGCTCAGGTTCCCGCGTCGTTCCTTATATAACGCGTCGGCCCACGGCTGCAAAGGAGGCTGGCCCATGGTGAAGAAGTTGGGGCCGGGGTTCCAGACTCCCGAGAGATCCACCTTTCCATCGGGTGTGTGAGGCGTGGGTCCGGTGGGAATCTGGTCTCGCTCCAGCCAGTTCTTCTCGGCGCCTTTTTCGGATTTCCCCGGTTTCCCCTGTTCCGATTGAGCCGGGCTGTTGACGGGCAGCAGAGCCAGAACCGCGGCCACGGTCGCCGCACTGACGAACCAAGTAAAGTACTGCTTTCCCACGTTTGCGTCTCCTCTTGAGTGGAACCGCGCGCTATTTGGATGGAGGAGCTTCATCCGCCGACGAGCCGGCAAACACCTTCTTGCCGTTGGCCAGCGTAATCAGCTTGGAATTAGCGTGGATCGACCCATCCGCCAGCGGCTTGCCGTCCTTCGCCGGAAAGCCATCCACCGTAACCTCGTCGCCCGCCTTGAGTGAGTTCCTGGTCCAACCTTGTCGCGCCAAAGCGTTCGGACTGAGCGACTCAAACGCCCACGTCACGGCTTTGCCGTTCTCATCCTTGGCCTCAACCCAGACATACGCATGGGGATTCACCCAGGCGACCTTGGTGACCACTCCCTTCACCGTGACCGTCTTACTCGAGTCATACTCGGCCGCAAACGAGTGATGGGCCCATGCCGGCATGCTGCATAGGAACAGACCGAAAACCGCCGCAACTCTAACCGATCGAAGTATCAGCACGCACCTCCAGCTCCGAATCCCCGCAGCTTATTCTGTTGCAGAACTATATCGTGGCAGGGGGCGGAAGTCAAACGAAGAGGGGGAGCGTGCTATAACAGGGATTGACAATCTTCGCTATCCTCGCCACTCTGAAGCCGACAGCGAACAAGGAGCACTTTCCATGAACGTCTCTCTCACGCCGGAATTGGAGAAGTTTGTCAGCGCCAAAGTGGAATCGGGCCGCTATAACTCAGCGAGCGAGGTTGTCCGCGAAGCGCTGCGGCTTTTGGAAGAGCATGACTCGGCACGCGCCGCCCAACTGGCGGGATTCAACGAGGAACTGGGCCGCCGCATCGCCGCCCTCGATCGCGGGGAAGCCGTTGATCCCGCTGCAGCCCGCGCCCGATTACGGCAAAAGTCTGAGCAGCGCCGAAAGCCCCGCGCGTGAGTGGGTACGTCCACTGCGTGAGGATCTTACTCCCTATCCGGTCCTATTCTGGCCGGTCGGAGCTTACCTCATCATCTACCGCTCCGAGCGACTCCCAATTGAGATTGTGGCCGTGACACAGGGATCACGCGATATCCCCGCCTTTCTGAGCATTCGCGGTAGGCACTGAATTCGGATGATAATATTCGGCCCGACGAGACGAGATTGCGCTTTGTCGATAGGCCGTTAGTTAGTCGGCTGGTTTTCATTTGAGGAAATCGCTCCAAGAGATGAACCTGTTGCTTACCTCTTCCCAGGAGAGTCCCGAAGCTGGGTTACTCAAGAAGCTGGGTTACTCAAAAGGTTCGCTTTTCGGCGCGACGGTTCCTGTTTTTGCCAGTCGTGGACCGGCACAGCCACACCAAAACGCTCTTCAGTGACTCCCTGCCCTTGCGAACAACCTCCCTAATTCTCGTGAGATGGCCGCCCTGTTACAAACCCGCTTCGCCTCTTTATGCTATAGGTGGGGAAAGAGGAACAGCCTTGCCATCCCCTGATGTAACCGTTCGCAGGCAAAAACGCGAAACGAACCCATTTTCGACGCCAACGCAATGAAACCAAACCGGATCTTACCCGGAAAACGAACCGGAAAAACGAACCCAAACTCACGGCCCTGGCCGAAGACGGTCATAACTGAGTGCCTCACCCCGCGTGCCGCTTCCATTTGACTTCCTCCAACCCCGGGTATATGATTCCCAAAATTCGATCGTTAGAGTTTTCGCGTTCGTCCGGGGATTAGGCAGCCGTTGTAGTCGTCTTTAAGAAACGGGTTACCGCTCCTCTCTGCTGCTAGTTGGGGGGAGCTGTAACCACAGGAGAACTGACCTAGATGGCCGCGTCCCACAAATTCCTGGTTCCGTGCTGGCTGTTGCTGGTGCTGGCGGCGCAGGGCGCAGACAAAACCGTTTCCAAAGAATTCTTCACGGAGCCGCCCACCCTGATCTCGCTGGGATTCGAATGGCAGATCGACGGGGACGACAACCGCAACGCGGCCGTCGCTGTGTACTATCGCAAGAAGGGCGACGCGGCGTGGAAAACCGGGCTGCCTCTGTTTCGCCTGGATCACGAGCACATCACAGAGAACGCGCTCTTGTATACCACGCCGAACATGTTCGCGGGCAGCATCTTCGACTTGGAACCCGCCACCGAATACGAATGCCGTTTCGTGCTCTCGGACCCCGACGGTATCGAGGGCAAGAAGGAAAACATCGTCACGGTGCGCACACGATCTGAGCCGAAGCCGGCTGAAGGCGGCAAGGTCTACCACGTTTATCCCGCCGAATATAAAGGTCAGAAACAGGAACCGGCGTTCACCGGCCTGCTAGCCGCATACTTCACGGGCGCGAGTCATTCGGATAACTTCAACACCTTCCCGCCGCGCGTGCAGCCCGGCGACATGATCCTGGTGCATGCGGGCCTGTATCAGGATGACCGCTTCCGCTACGGCGGCGGGGGCGCGAACGGAACCGCCCCTTCCGATGGCACGTTCTATCTCACGCAGAGCGGCACCGCCGAGAAGCCAATCGTGATTAAGGCCGCTGGCGATGGCGAAGTCATCTTCGATGGCGGCGGCAATTTCAACCTCTTTAATGTGATGGCGGCCAACTACAACTACTTCGAGGGCCTAACCGTACGCAACACGGACTTAGCATTCCTGGCGGGCTTGAAGAATATTGCGGGCGCGCGCGGGATCACCATCAAGCGATGCCGGATCGAAAACGTGGGTCGTGGCTTCTATTCGGATTGGTCCGGTTCGCGCGAATTCTACATCGCCGACAACACTTTCATCGGCCGGTTCGACCCTAACTCGCTAATGGGTTTCACCGGGCGCACATGGCAGAAGTATCAGGAGAATGGGCCGCCCAAGCTGGTGTCTGAGTACGCCGTGAAAGTTTATGGATCGGGGAACGTGGTGGCCTATAACTACGTGGCTAACTTCCACGACGGGATCGACGTGGCCACTTATGGTAATCCCGACGGTACGCCTAACCCGATCCGCGACCGTTTGCCGGTTTCCATTGACTTCTACAACAACGATGTTACTAATGTGGAAGATAACTGCATCGAATCCGACGGCGGCGCTTATAACATCCGCGTGATGCGCAATCGCTGCTTCAACCACGGCCATCGTGCGCTGAGCGTGCAGCCGGTGTTTGGTGGACCGGTCTATTTCATTCGTAATATCGTGTACCACGCACCGGAAGGAGGCGCGGTGAAGCTCACGGCGACCTCATCGGGCATCGTGATGTATCACAATACTTTGATTGCGCCGGTAAAGCCGATGCTCGGTGCGGTGTCCAACGTGCATTTCCGGAATAACCTGATTCTGGGGCGGAGCGAAACAGCGGAGACGTTTGGAGTCGAGACCTACACGAATTATTCCAGCTCCGATTACAACGGATTTCATCCGAACGAAGGCGCGGAGTTTTCCTTCGGGTGGGCCTCGCCTCCGTTTTCGGTTCGCGCGGACTATCGTGCCCAGCCTGGAATGTCTCCGCAGGAGCGCGCCAAGGCGGAGGCCGGGTCCAGGGAAACCAGAAACTTCAAAACACTGAAAGAGTTCAGCGAGGCTACGGGGCAGGATCGGCACAGCGTGGTGGTGGATTACGACGTGTTTCAGAAAGTGACACCGCCCGACCCGACCGATCCGCGTAAGCTGTATAAACCGGCCGATTTCAATTTCCAGTTGCGACCGGGTTCGGCGGCAGTGGATGCGGGTGTTCGCCTGCCGAATGTCAACGATGATTTCACCGGCCGCGAGCCGGATCTGGGAGCATATGAGATCGGCCGCCCCGAGCCGCACTATGGGCCACGGCCTTAAGACAAACCTGACAGGCAAGAATGCCTGTGGTACGAACGAGGAACTATGATTCGCTCAATTCTCATTTTCGCCGTACTCTCATCTGCCGCCCTCGCACAGACGCGGACTTCCAAAACGCTGGATGTCTACGTGATCGACGTTGAAGGCGGCAACGCTACGCTGTTCGTTGCGCCCTCTGGCGAGTCACTGTTGATCGATACCGGCAATGCCGGCGCAGCGGCCGCCCGTGATGCAGGCCGCATCATGCTCGCCGCGAAAGACGCCGGACTTACGCAGATCGATCACTTGATCATTACGCATTGGCACGGCGATCATTTCGGCGGCCTGGCCGAGCTGGCCTCCCAGATTCCGATTAAGGAATTTATAGACCACGGTCCCAACGTGCAGCCTGGCGAGCTTGCAGACACGTTCCTCGCGAAGACCTACCCGCAACTAATTGCCAAGGCGAAGCACACGGTCGCGAAACCGGGCGACAAGATTCCCATTGCGGGCCTGGATGTGCGCGTGGTGGCCTCCGCCGGCGAGACGATTAAATCTCCGCTGCCCGGCGCCGGCAAGCCGAACCCGTACTGCGCCAATTTCAAGGCGGGAGACAACAACGCCGAGGACCCTCAATCGGTGGGCGTTTACATTACCTACGGAAAGTTCCGCACCATTCATTTGGGAGACCTGACAAAGAACAAGGAATTCGAGCTGATGTGTCCCAATAACCGCATCGGCACGGTGGACGTTCTCCTAGGTTTGCATCACGGGCAAGCCAGCTCGAATTCGGAAGTGCTGGTGCATGCGCTTCATCCCCGGGTAGCTATCATGAATGACGGCACGCGCAAGGGCGGCGACCCTGAGGTCATGAAGACCGTGCATTCGTCCCCCGGTCTGGAAGATCTGTGGCAGCTCCACTTTTCGCTGCTGAGCGGCCAGGAGTACACCGTGCCGGGAATGTTCATTGCCAATACGATCGACGACGCGCCGGCGAACATGCCGATCACTCCCACTCCCGCACCGCAGCCCGGTCCAGGCGCGCCGCCCGCTCCAGTCCACAACGGCACCGCCTATTGGATCAAGTTATCCGCGCGCCAAGATGGCACTTTCACGGTGACCAATGCACGCAACGGCTTCAGTAAAACGTACGGCGCCGGGTTGTAAGCAACACAGGCCTCCCGGCCTGTGTCTGGTTTTGTCGCTTCGAAGGAGGATATTCATGCCATCCACGCTGAAAGCTCTATTCCCAATCGCCGTTGCCCTAATCATCTCGATTCCCGCGACCGCGCAGGGACTGGTCACGCAGCGCAACCTGTCACTGCCCCTGGCGAAGACCATCGCGGAAGCCACCCTCGCGGCATGCAAAGCAAAGGGCTTCAACACCGCCGCGGCCGTAGTCGACCGCGCAGGTCAGGTGCTCGTAATCCTGCGCGACGAACAGGCCACCGCGCAAACCGCCGAGATGGCGCGGCGCAAGGCTTACACCGCACGCATGTTCCGCACCACAACTCTGGAATTTCAGAAGCGCACGGCGAGCGACCCGACGCTACTTCCGCAGCGCGACGTCGCCGACATCCTGGCGCTCGGCGGCGGGGTGCCGATCCGGGTCGGCGAGGAGGTGATTGGCGGGGTTGCCAGCTCCGGGTCCAATCAGGAAATGGACGACGCCTGCGCGAAAGCCGGCGTAGCGAAAGTGGCCGACCTACTGAAATAGATCCGGCACCGCGTTCACTTGACCTTCATCACAAACAGCGTCTGGTCGTCGAATGCGGAAGTAGCGAACCGGTCCATGTCCGCGAAAATCTCCGAGATGAGGCCCGCCGCGGGCAATCCGCAATGCGCCCGCACAACGCCCGCCAGCCGTCCCCGTCCGTATTCCGTGCCGGCCGGGTTCAAGTGATCGGTGATCCCATCGGAATAGAGAACCAGCACATCCCCGGCCTCCGCTTGGAAGGGGACTTCTTCATACTCACGGGAATCGAGCAGGCCCAGTGGAACGCCTTCCACACGGACGCGCAGAATCTCGTGGCCGCGGCAAATCATGGGTGGCAGTGCGCCTGCATTGGCCATCACGATGTGGCGCGTGGCCGGGTCCCACAGCATGACGCACAGGGTGACGTAGCGGGCCTCTACGCGTCGCTCGACAAGCGCCTCGTTCAACGCGACCAGCAGATCGGCGGGACGGCGGCGCCGCGGCGCCAGCGTGCGCAGCAAACCGCTCACCAGGCTGCCATACAAGGCGGCCGCGGCGCCCTTTCCACTGGAATCGCCCATGGCAATTACGGTCTGCCCGTCTTTGTGTTCGAACACGTCGTAGATATCGCCGCTGATTTGGCGCGCCGGGCGCAAACGGACGGCGGCTTCGATGCCTTCGATCTCGGGCAGGGTGTCCGGCAGCAGCACCCGTTGCAATTCGCGCGCGGCCTGCAGGTCCTCTTCCATGTGCCGTTCGCGGGCCGCCAATTCTTCATACAGCCGGGCGTTTTCCACGCTGCTGGCAATCTGCGGCGCCAGCAATGCCAGCGTCCGGACGTGATCGTCGGTGAAGTAGCCCACGCGTTCGCTTTCCAGGTCCATCACGCCCACCACGCGATCGGGCGCCACCAGCGGCACCGCGACCTCCGACCGTATGTCCGGGTGGGATGCGATGTAGCGCGGGTCCTTGGTGGTGTCGTGCACCCGCACCACGTCGCGCGATTCCGCGGCCGCGCCGGTAATACCTTTGCCCAGCGGAATGTTGTCGATGTTCACCCGCTGGTCGTAACGGATGCTGAAGCGGTGCCGCAACGCCTTGGCCTCGGCATCCACCAGCAGTATGCTGAACGCATCATAGTTCATGAGCGCCCGCACGGTGCTCGCGATCTTGCTGAGGAGTTCGTTCAGGTTGAGGATCGATGAGAACTCGCGCGAGATGGTGGCGAGTGTCTTGAGCGTGCGGTTCTGGCGGTCGGCGCGGCGGAAGAGCCGTGCATTGTCGATGGCGCTTGAGATGCGCGCCGCGATCAGGCGCAGCAAAGTCCGATCGTATTCGGTGTAGGCATCCACCCGCGCGGATTGCAGATCGATCACGCCCACCAACTGGCCGCGTGTGGTTAGCGGCACCGCGAGCTCAGTGCGCACTACATCCGCACTGCTGAGATAACGCGGATCGCGGCGCACGTCGCCTACTAACACCGGTTCCCTACGGAGTGCGGCGGCGCCAGTGATGCCCTCCCCTAATGCGACCGACAGATTGGCCACGATTTCGGCGCGGTGCCCTACCGCATAGCGGATGCGCAGATCGCGGCGCTTCTCGCTGTACAGCAGAATCGCAAATAGATCATACGGCAGCACCTTCCGGATGATCTCGGCGACGTTGGCGAGAAGCTGGTCCAGATCGAGCGTCTGCGACGTGCCGGCCGCAACCTCCAGCAGAAAGTCGAGCAATTCGGATCGCTCGCGGAAACGAACAGTGGCTTTGCGCGCAGCTTGCATAGGTTTCTCCAGAGCCCGCGGGGAGGGCGGCTCAGACAGCGGTGGCCTCGACGATCTTCACGCTGGCGCTGGCTCCGATCCGCGTGGCGCCGGCCGCCGTCATGGTCTGCAAATCGGAAAGTGTGCGAATCCCGCCGGAAGCTTTGACGCCGATTTCGGGACCCACCGCGCTGCGCATCAGCGCCACATCGTGCGCCGTTGCGCCCGCCGGCCCGAACCCGGTGGAGGTCTTCACGAAGTCCGCTCCCGCCAGCTTTGCCAACGCGCAGGCCACCACCTTTTGATTGTCATCGAGCAGCGCCGTTTCCAGAATTACTTTTACGATCGCCCTGGCCTCGTGCGCCACCTGCACCACCTGCTGAATATCCAGCTTCACCGCTTCGTGATCGCCGGAGCGCAACGCGCCGACATTGATCACCATGTCGATCTCCTGCGCGCCCGCCCGCAGCGCCGCGGCGGTCTCGGCGACTTTGGCTTCGGTGCTGGTAGCCCCCAGCGGGAACCCCACCACCGAACAGACTTTCACCGGCGAACCCGCCAACTCCGCCGCCACCGTGGGCACCCAATAAGGGTTCACGCACACGCTCGCAAATCCGTACTGGCGCGCCTCGCGGCAAACCTTCACAATATCGGCGCGGGTGGCATCCGGCTTCAAGATGGTATGGTCAATGAGCGCCGCGATGGACGGGTCGATCTTGGTGAGCCGCTCGCTGGCGGAAACGCGGTCGGCGCCCGCCGCCAGGATCTCCTTGGTATTGCGCGCGCAAGTCTGGGGACAACGCTGGGTGCAATCGGGACATATCTGAGCCGGCAGATTCAGCCCTTCGCCCTTGTCGCGAACCGGAGCGGCGCTATTCAGGCGCGCCAAGATTTCTTCGCCGATCTGCGCCACCAGGATGTCGAGCTCCGCTGTGGTCATGGGGCCTTCTTGAGATACCGCTGTTCGATCGCCGTGATTTTTTGGACCCGCGCCTGGTGCCGCCCTCCCGCGAATGGAGTGCCCACCCAGGTGCGCAAAACCTCTTCCGCCTGGCTCTCCGTGAGTAACCGCGCACCTAGCGTAAGCACATTAGAATCATTGTGTTCCCGGCTATTTCGAGCGGATGCCTTATCATAGCACAGGGCCGCGCGGATGCCCGGCACCTTGTTGGCCGCGATGGACGAGCCGATGCCCGCGCCGTCGATAACGATCCCTCGCGACACCGTACCAGAGGCGACCAGCTCGGCCACCGCGAGGGCGATATCAGGGTAGTCGGACGGCCGCTCATCGAACACGCCGACGTCGCGCACTTCCAACCCCAGGCCGTGCAACACCGGCTTCAGTATTTCCTTCAGCCGGAAGCCGCCGTGATCGGAACCGAGGGCGATGGTCTTATCCGGAGACGCTGCGCGGAAGCTGGTCGTCGGACACCTCGATGATCCGCACGCCGCGCGCCGCGGCCATGTCCCGGGCCGACGGCGTGACGATGCTGCCGCGCGGTACTTTGAACTCGCCGCTCGCGGGGAGGTCTCCAGTGGTGATCACATTCCGCATAGTTCCGATCCGCAGTACAATTGACCATTGTAATGAAACGGTATCTGACGCTGTCGGTTTTCCTGGTGGCATCCGCCGCGGCCCAGTCCTCCGGTCAGACCGCGGCCGGCAACGACTACCTGGCGCGACTGCTGCACCAGGGCGAAATCAGTTGGGGCATGATGCTGGCCGGCCTGGCCGTGGCCTTCGCGCTCGGCGCCGTACACGCCATGTCCCCCGGACACGGTAAGACCATTGTGGCGGCCTATCTCGTCGGCTCGCGAGGTACCGCCAGCCACGCCATCTTTCTGGGCGGTATGGTGACGTTCACTCACACCATCACGGTTTTTCTGCTGGGACTGGGTACTCTCTTCCTATCGCGCTACATCCTGCCGGAGAAGATCGTTCCGGTGCTGGGCGTCATCTCGGGCGTGTCGATCGTGTGGATTGGCGCGATCCTTCTCTACAAGCGGATTCAGGCCGCGCGCCACATGGCGCATCACCACCGTCACGACCATGCTCACTCGCATGACCACGCTCACACGCACAGTCACGCTCACGGCCATGACCACGAGCATCATCACGACGACGGGCACGGCCATGACCAAGAGCACCACCATCACGAACATCACGATCATGCCGCGCTGGTGCACGATCACGGTGACGGTCATGTCCACAGCCACGTCCCGGAAGGCGAAATCACTATGGGCAGCCTGATTGCGCTAGGCGCCAGCGGTGGGCTGGTTCCCTGCCCTTCCGCGCTCGTCCTTCTATTGAGTGCGATCGCTTTGGGCCGAATCGGCCTGGGATTGGGCCTGCTGGTAGCGTTCAGCCTTGGTCTGGCCGGCGTGCTGATGGCCATCGGACTGATCGTGCTCTATGCCAAGCACCTGCTGCCCGACAGCCAGAAGGCCTCTCGTCACGCGGCCTTCCGCCTGATCCCGGTTGCGTCAGCAGCCATCATCGTCTGCGTAGGGCTGATCATGACTGGAGTGTCGTTGGGCGTGATCCGGCCTGATCAGTTTCTGGCGGGAGTCTAATTACTTGCCGGTCTAGCGTCCCATGACGTGTTCAAATGTGTAGGTCTTGCCGTCTGGTAGAGAGGCTTTCCAAGTGACATCCAGGGCGGTACCCTGAGGTCTAATTTTGATCGTTCCCTGCCAACCGTCGGCGCTCTTGAATGGGAACACCCAAGCGCCGTCCGGCAATCTGTCCTTATCCAAATTTCCCTGAAATTGAATACTGACCGGCTGCTTGAGGGATGGTCCGTTCTTAGGGACTTTGTATTTTCCAAGAAAGAGGCCTTCTACCGCCCCGGCGTGCACTCCCACCGATATTGTGGCTATGTCAGTAGTAAAAGGGGACTCGGAAAATGTGGCGGCCCACGAACCGGACAACTGTTTAGCAAATTCCGACCAGGCAATTGCCGGATCCGCCGGCGGCGCGCTGGGTGGTTTGGAAACGCTGGGACTAGGCAATGGCGCTGGCGCGGCCGGAGCGGTCGGCAGCACGGAACCGAGCGGCTGGCTGGGGGCGGCAGTGGCTAGGGCAGGCGGCGGAGGCACCTCCGCGGCGGCCGTGGTAGGGGCTGCGGAGTCCTTAGGCCGGTTCGGCGTGGGCGTGAAAGGTCGCAAGGTCCGCGCTGGTTCGGACACCACGATCTTGGGAGTGGACTCCGCCGGCGCTTCCACGTTGCCGAGCGCCCGCAGAACGCGAACGTGTTCTTCCACCGACTGGCCGCCGGGCACAACAATGTTCAGGCTGAAGAGGAGATCGTTGGAGTGCGGCGTATAAAAAATGTTGGCGCTTGCAAGATCGGATGGCGTCAAATTCATTTCCTGCTTTTGGGCACCATCGCGAATCGATAATACAGCGGCCACAGGATGGAGCGCGGCCACCGCCGCGCTATCCCAGGTAAGTTTCCAGCCGGACCCCTCTCGAGAGGCCAGGAATCCCGTCCGCACATCCGCCGGCGCGGGCGCTGGGGTCGAACCGATCTCCGGCACGGTCACGGGCTGTTGGGTCGAACTAACCGCCGAACGAGGTGGTGGCTGACTAAGCGGTGACCGACCAATCCGCAGATACGTGCCCAGGCCGACGGCTGCCAGCAGAACCGCGCCAGCCGCATACCACAAGATCCGCCGGCCACCCTTACCTTCCGGTGGACCAACCGCGGGCTGCTCCGCCGGCGTCCAATCCACGGAGGGACGGGAATACGGTTCTACCGTTGGTTGTGGTTGCAAGGCCAGCGCTTCCGCGGCTGGCTGGTTACGCGGCTCCTCGATTGGCGGTCGCGGGGGGACTGGCTGGGGCTCGGGACGGGGATCCGCCACCGGAACGGGGTGCGATTCGGCGGGCGGCGGCGGTGCTGCCCTGACCGCCGGCTGCGCAAATTGCGGAGCCGGGGCCTGCGCGGCCTTGGGCGGCGGAAACTCGAGCGGCTGTAAGGACGACCGGAAATTCACCACCAGCGTCACGTGCTGCCAATCATCCCAGCCCTCGTCCTTGCGGAAAGAAGCGGAGGCCGTCATGGTCGTTCGCGAGGTCGGAGTCACCACAACGTAGTAGTGGAAATCGGCGTCGAACGAAGTGTGCGCCTGCTCCAAGGCGGTGAGCACCGCGCTTTCGCTTTCCTCGGAGAGGCTGTCATTGCGAGTTCTACTGCGATAGAAGCCTACAATCACATTGGACGGATCCTTCTGCAAGGAGGCCATCAATGCCGCAATGCCCTTCAAATCGGAAGGGGATAGCCGGAAGGAAGGTCCAAAGTGGTACTCAATCGGGATGGGAACCACTGCCTCGGCCAGAATGATTGCCGGACCGCGGCGTCCCAGAATCAGGCCACCGACTTCCGCTCCTCCGCGGGGCACGGCGCGCTGGCCGTCGTCAACCTGTTCCCAGATTGCGGCGATCAATGCGCTCGGGACGGCCAGAGGCAAAGGCGAGCTCTCACAGAATACGGCGTCTTTGAACCGCGGATTTTGGCCTTCGGAAAGGCCTGCCGGACTCCTGCGAGGAGCGAACATAAAATCACTCTTGCTCTGGATGTTTGTGGTTCAGGACCAGTTTATAACAAAACGGATGAATCGCAGGCTGGGCGATTTCGATTCGAAGGGCCGCATTTCCGCTGAGGCCTCACTGGGGACTCGTGGTTGGCGGAGAAGCCGGTGTCGAACCCTTTCCTTTTCCGGCGAGAACGCCGACGATTCCCGCTCCCGCGGCAACTGCGGCCACACCAGCGTAGATAGCCGCATGCGAGTGGCTGGCAGCTTGTCCAGTCTGTCCACTAGCGGACGCCGGTGCACCCGGCGGCTTAAGACTCGCATCCGCCTGTTGGGCGGCCGCCAGACACCCTCCTTCGCCGGTCTGCTCCACAGTCTGGATCTGAATGACACGTGCTGCTCCCGGCACGCTTGTTGCCGTAGTACTGATTTTCCCGGTGATGTGCACGGGATTACCGGAATTCTTAGTTACGTCCACACCGGTTACTTCGGACACCTGGCCATTTTGATCGACGACGATGAATTTACCCGACTTGAACAGCAAACACCCGTTGATATCCGCCGAATCTACGGCGCCCGCCTGTGGAGCGAACGAGAAAGCCCGGCCGGGAAGAACGTCCATAACCAGCAATCCTGAATTGTTGTAAACGTGGACCGGCCCATTGGCTGCGGCCACCTGGACGGAATTGTCGCCATCCAACCAGACACGCGCAACGGCGCCGGAATTGGCGGTCCCGATCCGCAGGCTTCGAGCTGCGAGGTCGTACCCTGGTTGCCCTCCCAAGACACCCGTTCCGCGTTGCAGAATGATCTTCTTGTCCGATACCGTCGCTTGTGAATCGGCTCCTAACTGCAGCCAGGTTCCCTTCAGATCGAGGCGAGACGCCGATTGTCCGGTCTGCACCGTCGAGCCCTCAAACAGGGTCGCGCTGCCCGCTACGTTTGCCCGGTCCACCGTGAAGCTGCCGCTCGATACGGCCATGCCGATTACAGATCCCGCGGCCATCAGGGAAGAACTCATGGCACACACAAGGATCAGAGCGATCAGTGACTGAACGGTACTCGCTTTCACGACGGATCTCTCCTCATCCCGGTAACGCAGCATGATGGCATCCGTATATTATGGGACCTGGCATTTCTAATCGCAATGGGCAATCGTGCGATTCTCCTCAGTCGCGGTCTGTGGGGTACTGTTCTAACCGTTTGTTTCCTCGCGTGGTTATCCTATCTCGCGCTGCGAATTGCGTTCGCCGATTGGCTCTTTCGCCAAAACAACATCGCATCGGTTCAACAAGCGATCGAGTGGGCGCCTGACAATGCGTATTACCACGCCTGGCTTGCATCCCTTCAGGAGTTTGCGGGTCAGGACCCGGCGGACGCGCTGCTGACTTCCGTGAAACTCAACCCGTGGGATTCGAGTTCCTGGATCCGGCTGGCAGCACGCGCCGAGGCGCAGGAAGACGAGGCTACCGCGGAGCGATATCTGCTCAAGGCCGCAGCCATCGACCAGCACTTCTCGCCGCGATGGGCGCTCATGAATTTCTATTTCCGGCGAGGCCGCCAGGAGCGTTTCTGGTTTTGGACCACGAGAGCACTGGGCATGAGCTATGGCGATCTCACACCCGTTTTCGATCTTTGCTGGAGGATGACGGATGACGCCAGCGTGATCCGCAGAGCAATCCCTAATAGCCGCGCGTTGCTGGCGCCGTATCTTTCGTACCTCATGGCGACGGACAGGCTGCCAGTTGCGGATCAGGTTGCGGAAGATCTGGCAGGCCAGGCGACGGAAGCGGAACGATCGGAGCTTCTCACATTCTGTGACAGATCCATCGCTAAGGGCGCGCCGGCTTCGGCACTTGCCGTATGGAATGTCCTGTGCACGCGGAAGTTATTACCGTATCAGCCATTACGCCCGCAAGATGGCCGCTCCTTGACCAACGGTGATTTCGCGGTGCCGTTCTCTTCGCGAGGCTTTGACTGGACAGTTACCAGGGCTCCCGAGATTGAGTTGAGCAGCATTCCGGGCGGATTGGCGTTTACGTTATCTGGGGCCCAGCCTACCGACTCCGACCTGGCTATTCAGTACTTACCGGTATTACTGCGCAGGCGCTACACCTTGCGGTTTCAGTATCGGGTGGAAGCGCGGTCCATGCGCGGCATCGGCTGGACGGTCACGCCCGCATTGCAGCCGGCGACATCCTTCCAGGAACTCACCAGCGGCAATGACGAATGGAACAATGGCAACTATCCGTTCGGTCCCATAGACGGGTCGCTCTGCCGCCTGGCTCTAAAGGCGGTGCGCATGCCGGGAAATACTCGCCCCGAGGGTCGTTTCTCGATACGGAATGTGCGTCTTGAGTTAACCCAGTGAGCAGGTTCTTGCCTCGAGCGCTCCTCGGGATTCTCGTCTTCGGCATTCTGACAATGTGGGTCAGGCCCCTGTGGGCCCTATCCCTGTTCCAAGTAGGGGTTTTCTTGTTGGCAGCGATTTGTCTCGTGGCACGGGTCTCGAGTTCGCAGCCTCTTCGCACGAGCATTCCGTTAATCCCGCTAGGCGTGGCCGCGGCGTGGCCCGTACTCCAATTGGCATTGCACCGGAGCGTATACATCTGGGAAACGCAAGCTGCCATTTTGCGCTGGTGCGTCATGCTGGTGGTCTTCGCCGTATCCCTGCAAATCTTCGAGCAGCCTGAAGTTCGGTCCTGGTTTCGCAGGATGCTCGTGATCTTCGGGTGTTTGCTAGCCGTCGTCGCAATGCTGCAACTGTTCTCCGCGCCGGGCCGAATCTTTTGGGTTTTTCCGACCGAGTACACGGGGTTTGTGCTAGGGCCATTTGTCTACAAGAACCAGTACGCCGCCTTCATAGAACTGCTCTTGCCCATCGCGGTGGTAGCGGCTTTGGACGCTCGCGAGTCGGTTTTCCTAATGACCTCGATCGCCGCGGTGATGTACGCTTCAGTAATTGCGGCGAGTTCCCGCACCGGAGCAATTCTCGTATCAGCCGAAGTGATTCTGATCTTCTCTGTGGCGGCTTGGAAGAAACAACTACCGCTGCGCCGGCTTGGTTTCGCGTTGGCCGGCATGATCGTGTTTGCCGGCATCATGAGTGCTGCGGTCGGATGGGATACGCTCTGGGGGCGGTTCCAAGAAAACGATCCCTACCAGGTACGCCGTGAGCTCCTCCATTCCTCGGCCGACATGTTCCGAGAGCGCCCTTGGCTCGGCTTCGGTCTCGGCACGTGGCCCACCGCCTATCCAGCATATGCGTACTTCGACGATGGCTTGCTCGTCAACCAGGCCCACAACGACTGGGCACAATGGACGGTCGAAGGTGGCTTGCCCTTTGCGGCGATGCTAGGCTGCGTCTTCCTGTTTAGTATCTGGACAGCCCGAAGGTCCTTATGGGGCATAGGAGTAATAGCAGTCTTTCTTCACGCGTTCTTGGACTACCCCTTTGAAAAACAGCCTCTCTGCGCTCTGTGCCTAACCATACTCGCCATGATGGCAGCAGTACAAACTTCCAAAAAATAGCTCTAGACATTTTGTAAACGGAATGTATACTGATTTACTCCGCCTCGTATTTCTGGCTGAGTTCAGTTACAAGTGGGACTAAGATAGCGATAGCTTTGTCAAAATAGCCGTATGTCGTGTCCGTTTCCAATGACTCAGGATTGGTACGCCCTAAGTGTGAAGCCCAGGCATGAAAAAGCCAGCTCGCACTTACTGACAAATAAAGGGTTGGAAGTGTTCAGCCCGATGTGCCGCGCGCAGCGACGTTGGTCTGATCGCATCAAAGAAATCGAAGTGTCTCTGTTCCCCGGCTACATATTTTGCCGGTTTGGCTTTGAGCGACGGATGGCTGTGTTGACGACACCGGGTATTACCTCAATCGTATCCGCAGGCAGGCAGCCCGTGCCTGTATCGAACGAGGAGATCGCCGCAGTACAGAATATCGTTGCCTCGGGGCGTCACGCCGTACCTTGGCCCTATCTTGCAGTTGGCCGGAGAGTGCAGGTGGCCGCCGGATGTCTTGAAGGATTAGTGGGCACCGTAGTGCGCGATAAGAGTGTCTTTCGTGTAGTAGTCAACGTAGCGCTGCTCCAGCGATCGGTTGCCGTCGAAATTGACCGCCACGATCTCCTACCAGTCAAATCGCCGGCAGTGCCTTACATGGATCCACAGGTTGACCCGGGGCTCGCCAGCCCGATATGGCCGTAGCAAAACGTCGAAGTCGAGCGGTGGTGTTCCGGGTAACGCAAGAGGAGTATGACGCTCTGCGGACCGTCAGCGCGAATAGCGGCGCCAGAAACGTCTCGGACTTTGTACGATCGACGTTGCTAGCCTCAATGGGCACCTTGAGCATCATCGGGTCAGAGTCGCTGACAGAAATGTCTCGCACGCTGGCTAGCCTGAAAGACGTCGTAGGGCGAGTGGCCGAAAAAATGGAGCAAATATCGCCGGACGATTTGCCTTCTCGAGAGGAGAAGAAGTGGTGAGAGCGTTAATCGGGTTCATGTGCTTGACCAGTCCAATTTGGGGACAGATACGGCCGGGTGTGGTCGACACAACGGTGGCCGGTGTAGCCAATCTGCCGGCCCAGAAGATTCAACCAAACGACCTGATCGCTGTTTCGGTTTATGGCGAGCCGGAATTGACCCGAACCGTACGGGTGGGAGAGGACGGGGCGATTGGGCTCCCCATGCTTGAGAACCGTATCGCAGCAGGCGGGCTTATGCCGGCTAAGTTGGAGGACGCCATCGCCCAGGCTTTGAAGGAAGGCGAAATCCTGGTTAATCCGATGGTCACTGTAACTATTCTGGAGTACAGTACCACCCGCACGGTAAGTGTCATAGGAGCGGTTCGAAGACCGCTAACTTTTCCAGTGGTCGGCACCGTCAGGTTGTTGGACGCCTTAGCGAAAGCGGAAGGTTTAAATGGCGATGCCGGCCCTGAGCTACTGGTAACTCGCCCCGGCGCCGACTTCTCCGAGCGAATTGTGTTGAAGGACTTGATCGATGGAGTCGACTCTAAACTCAATATCGTGCTGGAAGGCGGCGAAGACATCCGCGTGCCGGAAGCGCGCAAGATCTATGTCGTCGGTAACGTGAAAAGGCCTGGTGCGTTTCCCGTTCGGGACGGTTCTGAAAACACGGTGCTGAAGCTGCTGGCTATGGTTGAGGGAGTTACTCCTTACTCGGCCAAGCGCGCTTACATCTATCGTGCCGCCTCAGACGGCCAGCCTCGGGAAGAAATTCCGTTGGAACTCAAGAAGATTATGGCACGGAAGGCGCCGGATGTTTCCTTAAGCGCCGACGACATTCTGTATATTCCGGACAATACCGGCCAGAGGCTTGCACTTACGACGCTTGAAAAGGTTGCAGGATTCGGAGGCGCCGCCGCCGCGGCCGTCATTTACGCGGGCACGCGGTAAGCGCGAGTAACTATCTCAATGAGTGAAACCAACGGGAACGGGAACGGAAATGGAAATGGAAACGGGCACGGCAATTTGGCTTCCTTGCCCGTGGTAGCGGAACACTACCGTGCCGCTGCGCCAATGCCGGCGCCGCTGTGGGAGCCCGAGCCAGAAGAACCTGCGATTCCCCTGTCGCAGTATCTCTGGATGCTTAAAAGGCATCGATGGAAGATCCTCACTGGCGTTGCATTCTGCGTGTTAGCGACCGCCATCGTATCTTTTCGCATCACACCCAGTTACGAATCTACTGCCACCATCGATATTGACCGTCGCGTTCCCACTGGGATTCTGGGCGAGGAAGCCACTCAGTCTGTAAACAACGATGCGGACCAGTTTATGGCCACGCAGGTGAAGCTGATCCAGTCCGATTCGGTGCTTCGCCCAATCGCGACGAAATACCGATTACGCGAGTTGGAAAAAGGGCTTCCCGATCAGCGGTCTCTCACGAATACCCAACAACAGGCGCCTGTAGTCCTAAAGAAGCTGACGGTCACCCGCCCCCCGAACACCTATATCCTTCTCATCAATTACCGGTCTAAGGACCGTCAACTGTCGGCGGATGTAGCCAATGCCATCGCACAGTCGTATCTGGAGCATAGCTATAACATCCGATACAAGGCGGCCGCCGGTCTGTCTCAGTTTATGGAGAGACAACTCGAAGAGCTGAAGGCAAAAATGGAGCGGTCCAGCGCCGCCCTCGCCCAGTTCGAGCGGGATCTCAGCGTCATCAACCCGGAGGAGAAGACCAACATCATCTCCGCCAGGCTCCTCCAATTGAATACCGAGTACACCAACGCGCAGGCGGACCGGGTGAAGAAAGAAGCAGCGTTTGCCTCAATCCAGAGCGGCACTTTGGAAGCCGCTGCGGTTTCGAGTCAGGGCGAAGCTCTGAAAAAGCTAACCGAGAGGCTCAACGAAGCACAAGAGAAGTTTGCGGATGCCAAGACGCGCTATGGGGCCAATCACCCGGAGTACCGCAAGGCCGAGACTCAAGTGACCGAGGCGGAACACCAGCTGGAAGAGACCAAGAACAGTATCGGTCAGCGCGTGGAGATCGAGTACAAGGAGTCGCTAGCCCGGGAATCCATGCTGGAGAAGGCGGTAATGGAGACCAAGGGGGAGTTTGATCGGCTCAATGCGAGGTCGTTCGATTATCAGCGATTGAAACAGGAAGCGGAGGGGGACAAGAAGCTCTACGACGAGTTGATCCGAAAGATCAAGGAAGCGGGTATCAACGCCAGCTTTCAGAACAGCTCCATCCGGATCGCCGACCTTGCTCGTCCGGCATACAAGCCGGTATTTCCGAACATCCCGCTGAACTTGGGAGTGGCATTCTTCCTCTCCAGCTTTCTGGCAATCGGCGTGGCAGTGGTCACAGACGCTTTGGATAATACGATCCGCGACCCCGAACAGGTAATGCGCATTTTGAAGACGGTGGTGGTGGGCTCACTACCCATGATCAAGAACTTACGCGGGCAGCTCGTGCCGGCCCTACGGAGCCACAATGGCACGCAAATCGTGCCCTTGGTCAAGCATGCGGATCAAAGCTTCTCGACTTTTGACGAAGCTATCCGCACGCTGCGCAACTCCATCCTGCTCACTGACTTCGACCGAAGGTTACGAAGCCTGCTGATGACTAGTGCTTCTCCTGCCGAAGGGAAGTCTACGGTGGCAGCCCACCTGGCGCTCGCGCATGCGGAACAGGGCTACCGGACACTCTTGATCGATGGCGACCTCAGGCGTCCTAGCGTTCACAAATTTTTCGAAGTGCCGAATAGTATCGGGCTTTCCAAGATCTTGCTATTCGATTTTCCCTGGCGGGACGCCCTGATCCGGCCTCGAGAAAACCTGGAGTTGTATGTACTGCCGGCCGGCTCGGCTCCGCGACGGGCCGCAGACCTGGTGGGCCGGGGGCTGCCCCAGTTACTCGACGAGGTATCGCAGGATTTTGATCTCGTGATCCTGGATGCGCCGCCGCTATTGGGATTCCCGGAACCGCTACAGATGGCAGCAGCGGTGGATGGAGTAATTGTAGTGGCGAGGGCGGGACAGACAAACCGATCGGCCGTGAGCACGGTATTGAACACGCTGGCGAGGCTGCGCGCGAATGTCGTGGGCCTGGTGTTGAATGAGGTCCATCGCGACGTGAGCGCCGGCTATTACTACTACTACAACGGCCACTACAGCAAGTATTACCGGCAGCCGGCGCACGAATGATGGACCGCAAGCTGTGGGGAAGCCTCGCCTCCCTCTACGGGATTCACGCTTCGAACTACCTGGTTCCGCTCTTTACCCTGCCTTACCTGGCGCATGTCATGGGGGCGGCAGAGTGGGGTGCATTTGCCTTCGCCGATGCGTACGGCCGCGTGGTGGCGCTCGCGGTAGAGTACGGCTTCGGACTGTCGGCGACTAGAGAGATCGCCCGTCTTCGCCACGACCCACGCGCGCGCAGCCGTGAACTTTCTGGCGTGCTCGGCGCGCAACTGCTGCTTGGTGCGCTCGCTTTGTTACTCAGTGCCGTACTCGCACAGACCATACCAGTGTTTGCCGCCCATCGCCGGTTACTGCCGGGAGCACTCTTCTTAGCTATGAGCCAGGGCGCCAATCCCATGTGGTATTTCCAGGGCATGGAGCGCCTGCGGACCATGGGATACCTCTGGATCGCGGGTAGGGTCGCGGGGGCGGCCGGCCTTTTCCTATTTGTACACGCACCCGGTGATGGCGGGCTGGCCTTGTTCATTCAAGGGACCGCGCCGTTCCTATCGGTGGTTGTGGGATTGCTGATAGCCTACCAGGACATACCGTTTCTGTGGCCTTCGCTCGCACGCGGCTGGCAATCACTGCGCGCCGGCGGATCCGTCTTCCTGTTTCGCGCGGGTGTGAATTTTTACTCGTCGTTGAATGTTGTGCTGTTGGGCCTTTTCGCCGCTCCGATAGAGGTCGCATGGTTCGCCGGGGCGGAAAAGATTGCCAGGTCGGCGGTCGCCGGAACCGGACCTATCACACAGCTCTTCTTCCCCCGTATCAATCATCTTCTGGTAACCGATCGCCCCGGCGCAGCGCAGGCGGCGCGGTTGTCTTCTCAGTTGATGATGACTGTTGGCCTGGGAGCCGCGCTACTGCTGTCTTTGTGGCGCGCCCTTGCTGGTAAAGGTGCTGCTCGGCGTTGGCTTCGAAGGCAGTATTCCCGTGTTACGTGTGATGGCACTGCTTCCGCCCTTAGTTGCCATGAGTAGCGTGTTTGGCGTGCAGTGGATGCTGTCACTCGGATTGGGCCGGGAACTCAATCGGATCATATTTGCCGCCACTGCTTTAGACGTGACATTGTCACTGGGGCTTGGCCGCCTTTATCACCACATCGGTGTAGCTACGAGTCTCGTAATCGTCGAGATGTTCGTCACGGCTGCTACGTTCTTTGTTCTTTGGCGCAAGAGAGCTCAATCCTTGGAACGCCTCGCCATTAGTGGCGGAGAAGGCGGCGGCGTGACGGGATAAAGGCATCGCCGCGACACAAAGTGTTCAGTCCACTCCGATGGTGGATCGCGCTTTATGCCGGGGCACTGTTTCTTCCGCCAATCCCGCTTCGCTTTACTCCGACGTCCCACAGTAAGCTGCTCATTGGAGGCTTAGTAGGTACAGCTTATTTGCTCTGGCGGCCCTTTTTTTCACGCCGCAGCTTCTTCAGCTTCTCAACTCCCAATAGGGTACTTCCACTTCTAATTGTCTTGTACATTTCTTTCCATGCCATATATGCCGCGTTTACGGGAACTTCATTGGGGCATTGATCGAGGCTCAATGGCTGATGTTCTTAATGGCGCCGCTGCTGATGACGTGGGACCTTGGGGCTGCCCAACATGACCGCATCGTCAAAATGTTGCTTGTCTGCCTAGGAATTGAGTCTCTGCTAGCCGTGATTTCGTCGTTCACAGGTCCGATGTATGAGTACGTTGTCCTATGGTACGCTCCCCGCTTCGGGTCGAGTGTCTATCGTGCCGTTGGCACAATCGATAGCACTAACAGTCTTGGTGGACTCATGGCGTTCGGGGCGCTCGTTTGCTTTTTTGCACCTGCTGCGGCTCTTCCCGTCCGACGCTCCCTAATGCTTATGGGACTTTTCGCGGCAGTCATTCTGAGCCAGTCAAAGAGCGCGTTTTTCTCGGTTCTGATCAGCTTCGCCGTGGTAAACATCGTAAGCCTGCGGTGGCGCGTAGCGAGAATGCGAGATCTCCTCACGACAATAATTGCTCAGGCCGTAGCGCTGATCCTAAGCGCTGGCGTCTTTTATTTCTATGGTGAAGCCGTGCTCGACAACATGGCAAAGGACTACGGTGACCGGACTGCGCTTGGCCAAAGGGTGATCACTGAGATCACTAAATTTGACTGGCCTCAGACTCTGTTCGGGGTTGGCTTCCATGGCGTAGACTACATCGATCCGACGACTGGTGTATGGATTACCGCACACAACAGTTACATTAACCTAGTGTCCGACTTGGGCCTCTGTGGATCGCACTGGTCGTATCACTTCTCGTCGTGCTTAACCGTGACTCTTCTGAAGGATCGGCGATGGCATTTACTCGCTGGCCTAGTTGGCCTATTCCTACACTTTGCCACGGAAGCCTTCCTGTACGCTCCGATGTTTATCATGACGTTGGGAACACTCTATGGCATTAGCTGCGTTCACCGCAAGTCTTCTCCTACCCGGGTCCGGCTGAAGTCGGAATGGAGTGCGGTTCTCGCTGGGTTCGGTACACCGGTGATCCGTCAATGAGCAAGGTTGCAGTGCTGATCCCGGTCTATCGCAATCAGAGCGGACTGGAACGGACGCTCGCCAGCCTCAGAGTCAGACATACGGTCGTTTCGACGTGGTTGTCGTGGATGACGGCAGCCCCGATCGCGTCGTTGCCGCCCGCAGTTGGGCGCCATGGTTCAGTTTCCGTTTTGCGGCTTAAGAAAAATCGCGGAATCGCGACTGCATTGAACTGCGGCCTTCAGTGCATTCTGGCGCGCGGATATTCTTACATGGCACGGCTGGATGCCGGAGATACAGTCGCTCCTGAGCGTTGGACGAGCAGGTGCGGTTTCTGGATTCAGACCCAAACTGCGCCGTCGTCTCTTCGTTTGTGGATTTTGTAGACGCGAGGCAACAACTGCTATTCCGCTATCGTCCACCCTGTGATCACTCCAAAATTCGCCGCGCGATGCATTTGAACAACTGCGTGGTCCATTCCCCGGCGATGATTCGTGCTAGTGCGTTCAGGGAGACTGGTCTGTACCGGGAGGACTTACCTGTGGCGGAGGACTACGAACTATTCCTGCGGTTTGGCCGCCGTTATACGCTCGCCAACCTGCCACAGGCACTGACGCGCTGCGAGTATTCTTTCAGCGGGCTCTCAATCGCGGGGAGAAGGCAACAGCAACGCGAGCGGCTAAAGCTGCAGATCAAATACTTCGACCCGCTATCGCCATATAGCTTCGTCGGAATCGCCCGGACTCTCCTCGCCATGATAACCCCTCACGCCGCCGTTTACCGACTCAAGCGTGCATATTTTTCCTGAAGAGGCCGCATATGAAGGTTCTTCAACTCGTAGAGTCCGCAGCCGCCGGAGTCGGCCGGCATGTGATCGACCTGGCAGAAGGCCTGCTAAGCCGAGGGCACGAGGTCCACCTGGTCTACTCCGACACGCGGTCCGACAGTGTGTTCCGCCAGGATTTATCAAAGCCTGCCTTACATCCTGGGCTTCGCGCGCATCGAATCCTGATGCGCCGGAAGCCGCATGTACGGGACGTGCTTGCCATTCGAGGTTTGCGGGAATATCTGGAAAGCCGCGGGCCATTTGATCTGGTTCACTTCCACAGCACCAAGGCGGGTTTGATCGGGCGTTTGGGCCTCGTCGGGCATCCGGTCAAGCGTCTGTACTCGCCGCATATGTTCTTCACGATGGGGCCTACCAAAGGCAAGTTAGTGAGATCCATTGGCGGCTGGCTGGAAGCGGCTCTCTCCAAGCTTTGCAACGGTATCGTTGTGGTGTCGCGCGAAGAGTACGAGCATGCGCTGGAACTGGGGATCTCTCCTGCGAAGCTTTGCCTGATTCAGAACGGAGTGAAGGATCGATTCCGGGCCGTTGCGTGCGCGATCGTGACGCCCTTCGGCGAGAGTGGGGAATCAGTAGCAAGTCAAGTCTTGCGTCGGCTTCGTCGGCCGACTGATGCCCCAAAAATCTCCGGAAACCATGCTGCGATCCTTCGCCGCGCTCCTCGGTCGTAGCCGGACGCCCGCCAAGCTAGTGATGGTTGGGGACGGGCCACTGGCGCAGCCGTGCCGCCGTCTCGCCGCCGCGCTCGGCATCGAATCACACGTCGTCTGGCTGGGAGAGCAGGACGCCAAAGACGCTCATGCATGCCTTTGACATATTTGCCCTCACCAGCGACTCCGAAGGGCATCCGATTGTGGTTCTGGAGGCGATGTCGCGCGGCCTGCCAGTTGTCGCGACCGCGGTGGGCGGGATAACAGATTCGGTCCGCCCTGGTGTGAACGGTTTCATTGCTCCGGTGCGTGGCGTTACAGAAATCGCGGATGCTCTCGCCAAGCTAGTCGACGATGCCGCTTTACGCGAACGCATGGGACGTGCCTCGCGGGAAATCTCTCGAAATTTTTCAATTGACGGTATGGTTGACAAGACCGTCGCGCTCTACCAACAGATTCTCTCGGGGCGATCAAGCGCGCCACAGGAACTGGAAGTCGCGCCCTTAACCCGCAGTGTCGGTTCTTCAGCCTAGTCCCATTACCGCACTAGTTGCCGGCGCCCGCTGGCAGGTTGCCGCTGACTCACACCACCAGCGGGCCACCCGGCCTTGGCTCGCTTCGGCCGTGCTTCTAGTCGCCGATCTCACGGCGCTCTCTCTTGCCGCGGCAGTGAGTGTCTTAGTGTGGCGTCAGATGGACACGCGCCTGATGGCTGGGATGTACGTCCACCTATGGGCCGTCTTGCTGCTGTTTCCCGTCGCGTACGGCGCCTCGGGACTCTACCCAGGATTTGGTCGCAGCCCTGTTGATGTGCTGCGCAGGCTGTCGGCCGCCACTAGCTTGGTATATCCCGCGCTGGCCGTCACCATCTTCCTACTTAAGGACGGCCCCTCATATTCTCGCGCTGTATTTCTGCTGGCTTGGATTCAATCGCTGGCCACGGTCCCGCTAACACGCGGTCTGGTCACGTACCTTTTGGCCGACAGGCGCTGGTGGGGCGACGAGGTAGCAGTCATCGGAACAGGAGAAGGCCCATTCATGGTCGCACGCTCTTTGGCGAAGCGCGCCGAACTCGGGCTGAAGCCAGTCATCGTTGTCGATGAACCGCACCGGGCTCTGCAATTGAGCAGGGCTTGCCCTGTCCGTCATGCAATTCTGGTCGGCGGCCCTCACATTGATCTTGCCGAGTTGTACGGAAAGCTAAGCTGGATTTTTCCGCGAATCACTGTCGTTCCCGACCTCGCCGGACTCTCTAGTCTGTGGGCCGAGCCCCGCGACTTGGGCGGCATGATCGGTTTGGAAATCCGCCAACGCCTTCTTATGCCTGGGGTGCGGCTGATCAAGCGCGTTGTGGATCTGTGTGCCACTTTGCTGGTGGCCGCGTTATCACTGCCAGTCGTCGTCATAATCGCGGTCGCAATTAAACTCACGTCCCCCGGCCCCATATTCTACGGCCATATCCGCTATGGGCGCGGCGGAAAGCCGTTCGTCGCCTGGAAATTCAGAACCATGGTGGCCGATGCGAGCACGGTGTTAGAGTGGCACCTACAACGAAGTCTGGCGTTACGCGCAGAGTGGAACCGGGACCATAAGTTGAGGCGAGATCCACGGATAACGGCCGTCGGCCGCCTGCTGCGAAGAACGAGTTTTGACGAGTTGCCTCAGGTGTGGAATGTACTTCGCGGTCAGATGAGTCTGGTTGGACCACGGCCGATTGTAGCCGCTGAGATCCGGTACTACGGTGAGGCCTTCGAGCTCTATAAGCAAGTCTTGCCCGGGATCACCGGAATGTGGCAGGTATCCGGTCGAAACAACCTGACTTATGAAGAGCGAGTGCAGTGTGACCTTTACTACATCCGCAACTGGTCCCCGTGGCTGGACCTGTATATCCTGGCGCGCACCGTCCCGGCCGTCATTCTCGCGCGCGGCGCTTACTGAGCCGCGTCATGGTTGACATACACAGTCACATTCTTTGGGGACTGGACGATGGCGCTGAGACGCTGGAACAGTCTGTAGCGATGTTGAAGATGGCGCGGGAGAGTGGCACAACCGATATCGTCGCCACGCCCCATGCCAACATGCGATACCAGTTCCGGGATAGCCTGGTGGGCCAGCGGATCAGTGAACTATCGGCCGCAACCGAGGGTGGCCCGCGCATCCACCGGGGCTGTGATTTTCACTTGAGTTTCGACAATGTGCAAGAGGCCTTGCAGAACCCTGCCAGGTTCGCAATTAACGGAGGCCCTTACATCCTGGTCGAGTTCCCGGATAGCACCTTAAACGGGATGGGACAAGTGCTGGGAGCGCTGCTCAACCGTAAATTGATTCCCATCATGACTCATCCGGAACGCCACGCGCATTTGCGCCGTCTGCCGCCTGAGTTCGAAGAATGGATCGGGATGGGCTGCCTGGTACAAATCACGGCTCAATCGTTACTGGGCCGGTTTGGCAAGAAATCGGAGGAGTCCGCGTGGGAGATGGTCCATCGCGGGCTAGTTCATTTTGTTGCGAGTGACGCGCACGACGATTCCGACCGTACGCCGCGCCTGGACACCGCATTTCAAGCCGTGTCCCGTCGAAAGAATGCCGCACATGCCGGGCTCCTGTTCGTCGATAATCCGCAAGCGATACTTACGGGAGGCGAGGTTCGCTCGGAACTACCGAAGGGGAGATCCTGGTATCACCTGGGAGATTGAAACCGGGGCTACTTACGCCCACGCCGCGGAGTATACTTGTGCGGAAGAAGTCAGGGAGGGCGAAATGAAACTTCGTATCGTGGGATTGGGACTGGCGGTAGTTGGCGCAATCGCGCTGGGCGGCGTGGCGTTTGCTCAAAACGTACCGGAGCAATTCGTCGTCAGCGGCAAAGCCGCCGAAAAGATTCAGGATTTCACCACCATCAATCTGGCCACCGCGGAGCGCATTGCCGACGCGTGCGAAAAGGCCGCGGCCGCCGAAGGCGTGCAGATCAGCATCATGGTGCTCGATAACGACGGCAACCATGTCTACATGGATCGCATGGACGGTCAGGGCTATCTCAATATCGTGACGGCCGACATGAAGGCGCGCACCGCGCTGATGGATCGTCAGCCCAGCAAGACTGCGTATGAATCAGCGTGATCGAGGATCCCACGCGGGAACTTCAGCTCATTCAGCTCGGCTTGTTTTCCAATTCCGGCGGGCTTCCCATCGTCGTCAACAAACAGTTGATCGGCGCCGTCGGCGTCGGCGGTTCCGCGCCGCGCGTACCCGTGTGGAGCGATGAGATTTGCGCGCACAAGGCGCTGGTCGAAGTGATCGGGCCGTCGGTCCCGCCGCTGGCTGCAGGATCTTCCGCCGCGCCGGAATCCCAATCCGGGCACTGCGCCGGTTCCCACGGTTTGCCGCCGCCACGCCACCCAAATCGAGCCTGCCGGCGGAATTCGTAGTCGGCGGCAAGGGTGCCGGCAGCGTCTTCGACGGCAATCAGATTTCGCTCGCGGCTGCCAAGAAGATCGCCCGCACCTGTCGCGACTGGGCGGCGTCGAAGGGCGGCACGATGTCGCTCTACATCATCGATAATGCCGGCGAGTTCGTGCACATGGAGCGCATGGACGGCCAGATCTTCAACAACATCCGCACCGCGCTGTTGAAGGCGCAGACGGCGCTGAAGACGCGCCAGCCTACCTCCATCCGCGCGGCACAGCTCAAGAACGATCCGGACGGCATCCCGCGCTCAGATCACTTTTTTCAATTTCTTCACGAACTCGGGCGGCATCCCGATCGTGGTTGACGGGCAGATGATCGGCGCCATCGGCGTTGGCGGAGGCGCGGGCGGCGGCGATGAGAATTGCGCCATCGAAGGCCTGAAGGCGGCATTCGGCGACCACGTCACGCTGCCGGTCTATCCGGCCGCGGCAGCGGGCGGCCGCCCAAACTGAGCGACGAAATGAGATTTGAGTGTCGACTATCCTGCGTCGCGGCGCTCACGGTCGTCGGACTCAACGCGCAGACCGACTAATGGATCCGCCGGACCTCTCGCTCAGTCCTGTGGTGTGCCGGCCACACCGGCCAGTGCTGGGCGCGGGGTGCCCCAGTTTCCGCCCAGTCAGTATCCTGTCCAACTGCCACCTGTGTCGCTGCTGGGCGCGCGCAATGACTTGCCCAATCCCTATCGCGCCGGTGTGAGTTGGGGGCAATTGCCGGAAGGCAGGAAATGGGGATCGTCGGCAAGTGTTACGGTTGGTCCGGACGGCACCATTTGGGTAGTCGACCGATGTGGCAATTCCGGAGCCGGGGGCACCACCTGCGGCGGAGCGAGTGCCGGCGTCAACCCGATCTTCCAGTTTGAAACATCAGGCAAGCTGCGCAAGACATTTGGCGCAGGAATGTTTGTCAGCCCGCACAAATTGTCAGTGGATAAAGAAGGCAACGTATGGCTGGCCGACAACGGCGGTCACCAGGTTTTTAAGCTCAATCCAGGACGGGAAGATCTTATTGACTCTCGGCAAAAAGGGAGTCGCCGGGCCGGGCCTGGATGAGTTCGATGCGCCGACGGATGTCGCCATCGCTGGCAACGGAGACATTTTTGTCGGCGACGGACACAGCGGGGGCGGAACGGCCACAGGCAATGCGCGGATCATGAAGTTCGACAAGACCGGGAAGTTCCTCAAGACGTGGGGAAAGAAAGGCATGGGCCCAGGTGAATTCGATGTGATCCACACCCTGGCCTTCGATTCCCGCGGCAGGTTGTTTGTCGGCGATCGTCAGAACAATCGAATCCAGATCTTCGACCAGGATGGCAAGTTTATCGCCCAATGGTTTCAGTTTGGCCGGCCGAGCGGCATGTACATTGACAAGAATGACGTGATCTATGTGGCTGACTCAGAATCGCGGGACGGCCGCACCAACACCGGACAATTTGCCCTTCCGCAAACTGGCTATGGCTATAACCTCGGCGCCCAGCGAGGCATTAGAATCGGCAGCGCCAAAGACGGTTCCGTCAAATACTTCATTCCCGATCCGTGCCCGTATCCGTACCCGGCCGGTTCGAGCATGGCAGAAGGCGTGACGGCGGATTTCGAAGGCAATGTGTACGGGGCGGATTTCCTCGGGGATGTCCGAAAGTTCGTCAAGAAGTAGGCCGGTTAGCGGCGCTTACGACGCTTTCTGCTGGGCATAGGCCGCGTACTCCTCGTACGGGCCCTTGAAGTCTTCGATACGTCCGCCATCGAAATGCCAGATCCGCGTCGCCACTTCCTCGATGAGGTCATGATCGTGCGTCACTAGCACCACCGTTCCCGCGTACTTTTGCAGGGCGATGTTGAGAGCGTTGATCGACTCCAGGTCCAGGTGATTCGTGGGTTCGTCAAGCACCAGGAAATTAGGCTTCTGGAGCATGAGCCGGCAGAAGATCAGCCGGGCCGCCTCACCGCCGGAAAGAGCATTGGTTGGCTTGAGGGCGTCTTCGCCACTGAATAACATCTGGCCCAGCAGGCCGCGCAACTCCGCCTGGGACGCTTGCGGTTCAAAGTTGTGCAGCCACTCTATGGCCGTGGTCCCGGGCGTGATCGAATCCGAATGGTCTTGGGCGAAGTAGCCAACGCTCACTTCGTGACCCCATACGACAATCCCGCTGTCCGCCTCGAAGTGGCGGTCCGCCTCCTCAATGAAGCCCGTAGCGCTGCGCACCAGCGATTTCAACAGCGTGGTCTTCCCCGCCCCGTTGCGGCCCATCAGCCCGATCTTCTCGCCCCGAGAGACACTGGCGGTGAAGCCGTTGATCACGTTTAACTCGCCGTAGGTTTTCGCCAGGCCCTTGACCTCCAACGGATGCCGGCCCGATGGATGCTTCATGTCAAAACGGATGTAAGGCCGCTGGATATTCGACTTCGCCAGTTCCGAGGTCTGTAATCGCTCTACTTCTTTCTTACGCGACATCACCTGGCTCGACCGCGTGCCGGCCGAAAACCGCGCGATGAATTCGTTCAACTGGGCGATTTTCTTTTCGCGCTGCGCATTCCCTGCCTCGATGCTCGCGCGGATCTGCGTCTTGGCCAGCACCATATCGTCGTAGCCGCCAGTGTAGGTGATGACGGTTTCGTAATCGATATCGGCCACGTGCGTGCAAACGCTGTTCAGAAAATGCCGGTCGTGCGAAATTACAATCAGTACGCCTTCGTAGTCGCAGAGATAATCCTGCAGCCAGTGGACGGATTCCAGGTCGAGGTGGTTGGTGGGCTCGTCCAGCAGCAACGCAGGCGGGCTGCCGATAGAGAGCCTGGGCCAGGAGCACTCGCACCTTCTGGCCGCCCTGCAACTCGCCCATAAGCCGCTCCTGCAGCGCGGGTTCCACACCCAGGCCGTCCAGCAGCACCGCGGCATCGGCATCCGCCGTATAGCCGCCTTGTTCTCCCACGATGCCTTCCAGTTCGCCCAACCGCATGCCGTCTTCGTCGGTGAGCTGGTCATGAGGCTTCGCGTACAGTGTTTCGCGTTCCTGGAGCGCCTGCCAGAGCGGCGTATTGCCCATGATGACGGTGTCGATCACACGAAACCGGTCGAATGCAAACTGGTCCTGACGCAGCACACCGAATCTCTTCGGGCGCGTGACTGTACCTTTTTCAGGTTCCAGCGCGCCGGCGAGAATCTTCATCAGCGTCGATTTTCCGGCGCCGTTGGGACCCGTAATGGCATAGCGCCTCCCCGCAAGAAACGTACAGGTGACGTCTTCAAACAGAATTCTGGCGCCGAAGCGCATGGAGATGTTTTGAATGGAAAGCAAGGATCTTTCTTTTATGATAACGCAAGCGGCCCCGGTGCCGTAGTTGCGCGCGGTATCGACGGACCTTACCGGGACGCCTCGGAGATTCCTTTGAAGGTCAGCTTCTGCAGGCCGCGGTTGGTTTGGGCGATATAGAGGTTGCCTTTCGAATCGGTTTCCATCTGATGGCCGCCGCCGAGAACGCCGCCGCCTTGAATCGTTGTTACGATCTCCATCGACTTGCGGTTGACCACCACGATATCGGTGCCGCCGCCTACGTATAGAAACTGCTGGCCCGGATCGCGTGAGAGCGCCAGATCGCGCGCGAACGGAGCCGAGCCCCTCACCAGTTGTTTGAGGAATTTTCCCTCCAACGTGAACGTTTGCACGCGCCGGTTTTCGCGGTCCGCGACGTAAACGACACCGTCATTCGACACGCGGATGGCGTGGACGATGCTGAACTGATCGAGGCCATCGCCGGCCGGGACGCTGTTCAGGCTGGGCGGCGGGCATTCGTCGTTGTCTACGGGCTTGTTGCCGAATGCGCCCCACATGCGCTTGAACCGCCCCGTGTCGGCATCCAACACGATGACGCGGTGATTGCCGTAACCGTCGGCGACGAATAATTCGTTGGTCTTGGGATACACCACCGCGTCCGCGGGCTGGTGGAAATTACTGGTATCGGCGTTGCCCTTGCTCTGCGAACTGCGGCCGAACTGCCGCACAAACTTGCCGTCCTGGGTGAACTTCAGTAACTGGTCGTCTCCAACGGGCTTGAGGCCAGGCAGGGCCCGCGCCGGACAGTTGTTCCCGCCGATCCAGACGTACCCCTTGTAATCGACGTGGATACCGTGCTCGCGCTCGGGCCATTCATAGCCGCTCGCGGCGCCGCCCCAGGCTTTGACGAAATTGCCTGACTGATCGAACACGATTACCGGCGGCGCGGCCATCGCGCTCTGGCCGGCAGGCAGTGTCCTGGGCCGGTGCAGAACCCATATGTGATCCTGCGCGTCCACCGCAACGCTCGATGCGTCGCCCAACTTCCATTTCGCCGGTATCTTGGGCCACGATGGGTCCACTTCGAACACCGGCGCTCCGGCCGCTGCGGCGAGCCCTAACATAGCCGCTGCCAGGACGGCGCACCGAAAAACTCTGTCCATCATGCTCTGAGATTCTACGCCATTGGGCAAGCTAAAGCATGCCCGTGCCGGCGAACAAGATCGCCAGCGCTACGTAACGCCGGCGGTCTTCGCCGCCAGTGGGGCGACTACTTGAATCGGGATGTCCAAACTCAAGGGGCAAGCTAAAGCATGCCCCACCGGGCCGTGACATTCCGCGCCCGACCGGCGTATGATGGGCGAACCGAGGAGCCCACATCGTGAGACTGTCCAGGTGCTCGATCATTGTACAAACGCTGATAGCTGCGTCGGCGCTTTCCGTTCCACTGGCTGGTCAGCAGCGTTATCTTTCGTTGGACGTGGAGAATGGCTCGCGGCTGTATCGCAACAACTGCTTCGTCTGCCATGGCCCGGAAGGCGCTTCCATTCCCGGCGTTGATTTCCGGCGCGGCCAGTTCAAGCGCGCCTCGTCGGACGAAGACCTGTTGCGCGTCATCGCCAGCGGCGTTCCCGGAACGGCCATGCCGCCCACGAATGTTACCGACTCGCAGCGTTTGGCGCTGGTCGCCTATATCCGCTCCCTGCACGACTCCGCGGCCAGCAGTGTTGGATCGGGCGATGCCAACCGCGGACGGGCCCTGCTCGAGAACAAGGGCGGTTGTCTCGCCTGTCACCGGGTCAACGGGAAGGGCTCCCGAGTCGGCCCGGATCTAAGCGAAGTGGGCGCAATTCGAGGCGCGGCCTACCTGGAGCGTTCCATCCTCGACCCCAATGAATCCGTCTTGCCCGAGCATCGGTTCGTTCGGGCGGTCACTCGTCAAGGAGTAGTGATCACCGGCCGCCGGCTCAATGAAGACACTCACACAATCCAGTTGATTGATACGGATGAACGCCTGCATTCTTTCTCCAAGTCGGACCTCCGCGAGATTACCCTTCTGACAACGTCGTCCATGCCGTCCTATGAGGGTAAGTTCAGTTCCCAGGAACTCGCCGACCTCGTCACCTATTTACTGTCTCTGAAAGGCGACCCGCAATGACTCGACGCATTTTGGTTTTGATCTCACTGATGGCCGGCAGTCTGCCTGCCCAGGTATCTTTGGATCGACTGCTCCACCCCGAGCGAGAGCCTCAGAACTGGCTCACTTACTCCGGGAATTACAACGCCCAGCGGTATAGCGCGCTCGATCAAATCACCCGCGACAACGCCAAGAATCTGGAACAGCAGTGGGTTTTTCAGGCCCGATCGCTGGAGAAATTCGAGACGACGCCGATAGTGGTCGATGGCATCATGTACATCACCGAGCCGCCCAACAATGTTTTGGCGCTGGATGCCAAGACGGGGGCGATCTTCTGGGTGTACGAATATCGTCCGTCAGCCGACGCGCGGCCATGCTGTGGAGCGGTGAACCGCGGAGTGGCGATTCTGGGCGACACGCTTTTCATGGGCACCATCGATGCGCGCTTGATCGCCATCGACGCTAAGAGTGGCCGTCCCATCTGGAATGTCCAGGTCGGCGATCCCAAGCTCGGCTACTCGCTGACGCACGCCCCGCTGGTGGTCAAGAACAAAGTGATCGTCGGCGTCGCCGGCGCCGAATACGGCATTCGCGGATTCATCGCGGCCTACGACGCGGCTACCGGGAAAGAGGCTTGGCGGTTCAATACCATCCCTGGTCCCGGCGAGCCCGGTCACGAAACCTGGACCGGAGACACGTGGCAGCACGGCGGCGGTTCCGCCTGGATCACGGGTTCCTACGATCCGGCTCTGAACATGGTTTACTGGGGCGTCGGCAATCCGGGAGCCGACTGGAATGGAGACAATCGCGGAGGCGACAATCTCTACAGCGATTGCGCCATCGCGCTGGATGCCGACACCGGTAAGTTGAAGTGGTATTTTCAATTCACGCCGCACGACGAGTACGACTACGACGCCGTGCAGATACCGGTCCTGGTGGATGCCAACTGGAAAGGGAGCCCGCGAAAGATGATGATGTGGGCCAACCGCAACGGATTTTTCTACGTGCTGGACCGGACCAACGGCAAATTCCTTTTCGGCATGCCGTTCACCAAACAGACCTGGGCCAAGGGTCTGGACGAGAACGGCAGGCCGATTCGAGCCGCCAATCAGAGCCCCACGGCGGAGGGGACTCTCATCTACCCGGGCGTGCAGGGCGGCACTAACTGGTATTCCCCCTCGTATAGCCCGCGCACCGGGCTCTTCTACATCTCCACCTGGAATGACTATTACATGAACCTGGCGAAGATGCCCGCCGAGTACACCGCGGGGCAGCGATACACCGGGGGCGCGCCGCGGTCTCCGGTGCCGACGCTGCAGCGTGGACCGATCAACACCTGGACGTCGGACAACGCTTCCGGGATGGTGCTGGCCGTAGATCCCAACAGCGGGGAGAAGAAGTGGGAGTTCAAGATGACCGACGTCACCGGCAGCGGAATTCTCAGCACCGCGTCTGACGTGGTGTTTAGCGGCGGCCGCGAAGGCTACTTCTACGCTCTCGATGCCCGCAACGGCGGCATGCTCTGGAAAGCGGCGCTTGGGGGACAGGTCGCCTCAGGCCCCATCACGTACCGTGTGGACGGCAAGCAGTACGTGGCCGTCGCCGCGGGTCACGCGTTGTTTGTGTTCGCGCTAAGGCAATAGAATAGGGAACCGCCAGACTGTGGCGGTTCTTGGACACAGTATCAGTGAGTTACAGACGAAAACCGCCAGAGTCTGGCGGTCACGGATGGTTGGGCCAGAAGCAGTTTCCGGTAACCCCAGATTATCGTTCCCGACTTTTGGTTGCCCGTTTTGAGTTGACGGATATGACGCGACGCGCAATTATCCTGTGTTGGATCGGCACTGCTGTCGTTGCTATCGCCTTGGTTGCTGCTCTCGGATACGCCGCGCTCTTTCTCTACGCACTTCACGGGTGCCAGAACAATCCAGGCTGCGACCTCTAGCCCAGCGGCCGGCCCCCCTAATCGTTACGCCGCATTTGCTCACTTTGCCGGCAGATGAGCAACATCCTTTTCGTTCTCCAGACAGATGTAATCGATTAGCTCCGTGTCCGGCACCAGCGGTTGAATCAGCTTGATGGTCCACGGTTTCGTGTATGCCTTGGGATCGTCCACGGTGATCTCGACTTCCAGTTTTCCGAAGTTCACGCGGCGGAAACGCTCCGTGATTTTGGCGGCGTCGGTTAGAGGGCTGCCGCCTGTGTCGAGCCACAACCCGTCGCGTAGACCGGCTGTCTCCACCACAAGCGTATCTCCTTCCCACCTTCCCGACGAGTAACCATTCCAGGACGGGTTCGGATCGGCGGGCAGGGGCCGTCCGTCGGTGAAGATCTGCCGGTAACTGGCATTCAGTTCGTTCAGGATCACGAGTAACCCCGGAACCTGGACGATCTTCCGATAGCCGGCAAACGTGTGCAGCCGGATCGGACCGGTGGGAAGACAATGAGTCAGTGGATCGTTGGGGCGGTTGGCGGCCCGCGTCGTTTTGACGATCGCGGCCGCCCACGGCTGATAGGGCAGGCCTCCCTTCATGGACCAACCGATGTCGACGAATTCCTGGCCCACGTCCAGGTCGGCACACCCCTCGGGAGGGCACCCCCGGTTGAGTTCCCAACCCCACAGGCCGGACAAATCCGGCTTGCCGTCAGCGCTTCTGGGCGCGGGCGCGGAGAGGTTCGGCTTGCCATCGGCCGTGCGCGGAATGCCCGGAGTGGGGTAGTTGAACCACTGTGCGGCAAGCGGCACATACAGTCCGCACGCGGCCAGTAGCATGGCGGCCTTAGTCATGAGCATCCCTCAAAGAAGGATACACCGTTCGATTCACTCAAGTACTCCGCTGAGTTTTGCGATAGAATTCTCAGCACAGTCGGGCCATTATGCCCGCAGGAGGCTGCATGCACATCCGTTGCCGATACGCTGTTTTGGCGGTTCTGGCGCTGCCGCTGACGGCGGCGTCGATCCAGGGCACGAAACCGGAAGAGGTCGGGCTTTCTCCGGACCGTCTGAAACGAATCCATGAGACCGTGCAGAGTCACATTGACTCGCACGACATCTCCGGCGCCGTTACCCTGGTCGCGCGTAAGGGGCGCGTCGCGCATTTCGAAGCGCATGGGGTGATGGATCTGGCGTCCAACAAGCCGATGCCCAAAGATGGGCTATTTTGGCTCGCCTCCATGTCCAAACCGATCACCGGCGTAGCCATCCTCATGTTGATGGAAGAAGGTAAGCTGCGGCTGAATGATCCGGTGTCGAAGTTCATCCCCGAATTCCGCGGAATGAAGGTGGCAGTCATCGAGGAACGTCCGGCCGGAGCTGCCGCGAACGGCACCGCCGCGGACTCGGCGCCGGCGTACTACACGGTTCCGGCAGGCCGCGAAATCACCATACAGGATCTTTTGTCGCACGTCTCCGGCCTGGTCAGCGGAGGCGCGGCCAGCCGTGTGGAACTAGCGAAGATCGCCCGCAAACCTGGCGAGACCCTGGCCAATTACATTCCGCGCCTGGGTGCGACGCCGTTGGATTTCCAGCCGGGCTCGCGTTGGAGCTACAGCCCCGGCGCTGGATTTGAGACACTCGGGCGCATCGTCGAGATCGTCTCCGGCCAGACATTCGATCAGTTCTTGCGGCAGCGGATTTTTGAACCTCTCGGGATGAAGGACATTTTCTTTCATCCGCCGGCAGATCGCATGCCGCGCATTGCCACCACTTACCATCGCGCGGGTAACTCGCTCGATCCGGTGGACACACAGGTCCGGTTATCGAACACCACCTATTTTTCCGGCGCGGGAGGATTGATGAGCGACGCGGAAGATTATCTGCAGTTCGGCCAGATGCTGCTCAATGGCGGCGAACTCAATGGCAAGCGCCTGCTAAGTCCGAAAACGGTGGAACTGATGGCCTCGATTTTTGTGCCCGACACGCTCCCCGGCAGGCCTCGCGGCCGCTCGTTTGGCCTCAGCGTGCAAGTGATCAGCGACGCCATCGCCGCGGGCTATCGGGTATCGAGTGGGAGCTTCGGTTGGGACGGCGCGTTCGGGACGCATTTCTGGGTCGACCCCAAAGAAAAGGTCGTCGGCATCATGCTGGTCCAGACGGACAATCCCAATCGGCAGCTAGACCGCGATTTCGAAAACGCCGTGATGCAGGCGATTGTAGAATAACTTCGGCTACTTCGCCGCGGGCTGAATACCGACCTTGATGTGACCCTCGGTGACATCCTTGTTATTCTCTTCGCAGGAGTATTCCATAATCTCCCAATCCGGTCTGAGGGTCCATGTCCGCACGCTGTCCCAAGGCTTGGTGTAGGTCTGCGGATCGTCGATGGTAAGTACGTAGTCGATGTGACCCATATCGCGACGGCGGAAACGCTCAATGGTGTGCAGTTTGTCGCTGATCGGATGACCGATGGTGTCAACTTTGGTCTTTCCGTTAAACGCAATGGTATCGATCACCAGAGTGTCTCCTTCCCAGCGGCCCACCGAGTTCCCATACCAGGTGGGGTCCGGCTCCTTGGGGTGAGGGCGTCCGTCGATGGGGGTCACGTGGAACCAGCTATTCTGCTCGTACAGCATGGCGATGTACTTATCGTTCTGGACGATCTGGATGGGATGCGGTCCGCCCACGGAGCGGAGTAAGCCGAACGGCAGACAGCTTCCGGTGTAATCGCCTTTTTCAGCGTCGTAATTCTCCCACTGTTGTTTTCCCCAGGCGGTAAAGGGAAGGTCCTTCACTCCTTTGCAGCAGGGCATATCCTGGGTCACGTCGGCCATCCGCGGGCTCTGCCAGACGCCGCTAAAGTCTGGTTTACCGCTTGCCGTGCGCGGCGCCGGTCCGGTGGGTGGCTTGGGCGTCTTTTCCTGGCCGAAAGCCAGGGCAGCCAAGAACAGGAAAACGAAAACTCTCATTGGGAGACCTCCTCAATCATAACCATCGCGAATTCGAGCGATGCCATTGCGATGTAGCCTACGCCCCGCCGTCACCGGATGTCAAGCCGCCCAGGGTTGTTGGAGAGGGACGAAGCCGTTACAATCGGTTGGTTGCCGACTCGGGAGGTCACAGCATGAGATGCCAATCCGTTTTGACCGCAGCGTTAGCGTTATCGCTAGGCGCGCTTGCGGTTTGTGCCCAGGTTCAACCGCCTCCGGCTCCATGGCGCGGCGCAGGTGCAACACCGTGCGTCGGTTGGGATGGCGGCGTCTTTCAATGCCCGCCCGCTGCCCGAGTGATCGCGATTCGCGCCGGACGCCTGTTCGATAGCAAGACCGGCCAGATGTTGACAGGCCAGGTGGTGCTTCTTACCGGCGAGCGAATCACGGAGGTCGGACCGCCATCCCAGGTGAAGGTGCCGGCGGGAGCGTTAGTGATCGACCTCAGCCAGGCTACGGTCCTGCCGGGCTTGATCGACGCACACACGCACATGTTCAATAACCGCGGACCAAAAGGAACGACGGAAAGCTCCATGCTGATCGCGGTACAGAATGTGCAGGCCGACCTGCGGGCCGGCTTTACGGCCGCACGGGACATGAGTTCCCACGGTAATGGATACGGCGACCTGGCGATCCGCGACGCGATCAACCGGGGGCAGATCGACGGTCCCCGGTATCAGGTGTCGACTCGGGGCATCGTGTGGGGAGCCGCACCTCCGAACCCGGCGGCTCCGGACAACCCTTTGGCGAGCGCGGTGGTTCGGTCAGTGGAGGAGGCGCGCGCGGCCGTTCAGGAACAGATTGGACGAGGCGCGGACTGGATCAAACTGTTTCCAACCGGCGCGTACTCTTTCACGGCTACCGGCGAAGCCAAATATCAATTGACCTATCCTATGCCCGTATTGCAGGCGTTGATTGATGAGACGCATCGCCTCGGCAAGAAGGCGGGTTGTCACGTTTTGGGAGGTGAAGGGCAGAAGAACGCCATACTAGCCGGCTGCGACACGATCGAGCATGCATTCGATTTGAATCAGGAGCAGGCCAACTTGATCGTACAAAAGGGACTCTATTACGATCCGACCTTTGTTCGATACCTGGAACCGTACATGGATGACAACGATGAAAAGAACACGGGCGGCAAGTACCGCATGATTCCGATTTTCGAGAAAGCCGTCACCATCGCCGCGGCCACCAAGGGAATGAAGATCATGGTAGGCAGCGGAGCCGATGGATCGACGTTTGCGCATGGAACGCAGGCTCTCGAATTCGAGGCGCTGGTGAAGCGTGCCGGCATGAATCCGGTGCGGGCCATCCAGGCCGGGACCATGGTGAACGCCGAAGTGCTGGGATGGCAGGATCGGATCGGATCCGTCGACAAAGGTAAATTCGCAGACTTGATCGCGGTTTCCGGCGACCCGCTGGCCGACATCACGGAACTGCAGCGAGTCAAGTTTGTGATGAAGGGTGGAAAGGTAATCAGGAACGACATCCCATGAAGAGCCGCAGCTTCCTCATCGCCATCTTTGCCGTGCTCGCCTTCGCCGCGGCATTTGCTTTCCGCAAAGCCGGAGCCGCACCTAGTGCCCCGAACAAAATGCTGGTCGACGATTTGGTCTCGGCCAACCGCATACTCGCCCACGAAATCTCTGTTCTCGATGCATACGGGCACGTCTCCGTCCGCGATCCGCGCGATCCGAGCCACTATTACCTGTCGCGTGCCATTTCGGCCGGTATGGTGACTGCCGGCGATATCATCGAGTACGACCTGGACAGCAAGCCCACCGGGGGTGACCGCTCCGATGGCTATCTGGAGCGCTTTATCCACGGCGAGATCTACAAGGCGCGGCCCGACGTGATGTCCGTGATTCACGCCCACTCGCCGGAGCTCATCGCCTTTGCCGCCAGCTCCGTGCCGCTGCGCAACATGATTCATGTCGGCTCCTTCATCAACGACGGCATTCCCATCTTCGATGTGCGCAAGTTCGGCGGCAGCGCCGACGACATGTTGATCCGCAATCCCGCTCTCGGCAAGTCACTCGCCCAGGCGCTCGGCAGCAAGACGGCGATTCTCATGTTCGGCCATGGAGTAGCTATTACAGGCCACACCCTGGCAACTGCCGTAAGCAACGCTTATTTCCTGAACATGAACGCACGTGTCGAGGAACAGGCCATCCGCCTGGGAGGCACGGTGTCGTACCTGGAGCGGGAGCCAGGCGCGCGGCCACAAGCCGACACGACGCCCGCCGGAGCCGCCGCGAATAACCGGGCCTGGGAATACTGGAAGCGCCAGGTGGCCACCGAAAAACGCTGAGCGGCAGTGGCGCAGACTCTCTCAGTCTGCCGCGCCGGCACTTCATGCCGGCGCTTGGTTCAGCACGGGCGTGGCACACTAGTTTAAGGAGATATAGACGATGCGGAGATATTGCCTTGTTCTCGCAATGGTTCTCGCGATGTGCGCGTTCACCGGCCTGGCCCAGCAGGCTTCCACTTCCGGACCGTATAAGGTTCAGAAGACGGCCAAAGTCGGCGGCGTGGGCGGCTTTGACTATGTCTATGCGGACGTGGACGGCCGCCGTCTGTATATTCCGCGCACCGGAAATCCAGCGCGAATCAGTGTGTTCGATCTGGATACGCTGGAACCGGTGGGAGAAATCGCCAACGCCAATGCCCGGGGCACTGCCGTTTCCTCCAAATCGAACCACGGATTTGGGACCAGCAGACCCATTTCCATGTGGGACGCCAAGACCATGGCGCCGATCAAGACCATCGAGGTGCAGGGCGGCCCGGATGGCATTATGTACGATGCATTCAACGATCGCGTTTACGTTCTCAGTCACATCGCGCCCAACGTCACGGTGATCAACGCGGCTGACGGCTCGGTAGTGGGGACGATCGATCTGGGCGGGCAACCGGAGCAGGCGGCTAGCGATGGCAAGGGGCACCTGTACATCGATCTCGAAGACAAAGGCAGCATCGCCGTCGTCGATGCGAAGACACTTATGGTTACCGCCCGCTATGACCTGGCCGGCAAAGGCGGCACGTGCGCCGGCCTTGCGATGGATGTCAAGAACAAGATCCTGTTCGCGACCTGCCGGAACCCGCAAACTATGGTGATTCTGAATGCCGAAGATGGCAGCATCATCACCACGCTCCCGATCGGGCAGGGCACCGATGGCGCCGTATTCAACCCGAACACGATGGAGGCGTTCAGCTCGCAGGGCGACGGCACACTGACCATCGTCAAAGAAAACGGCCCGACTAACTTTGTGGTGGAGCAGACCGTGCAAACCATGCCTAGCGCGAAGACTCTGACGTTGGACACTAAGACCAACCGGATCTTGCTGATTGCCGCCGAGTACGGTGCGCCGGCCACGCCACCCGCGCCTGGAGGCCGTGGACGCGGTCCAATGGTGCCGGATTCTTTTTCGGTTCTGGTAGTGAGCAAGTAATAACTAAAGTTAATGGTCCTGGTTAGTACTGGTTTGCAATGCTAATTCCGCCGTGGATAGGCGAGAATGGGTGCGGAGATTGAGATGATCGCAATTCTGGCAGGCTCCGTCGTATTACTTCTCGCATGCCTGGCCCTTGTGCTCCGAATCGCTTTGCCGCGAGTCTACCTGGTTCTGTCCGATACATGGATAGACGAATTGTCGGTAGAGCGCTATTTTCCCATGATGAGGATTCTCGACACGAAGGAGTACGACCTGTTTCGTGGTCAACCCGGCTTCACCAAAAAGCGCCTGAGGGAACTGCGGCGCAGTCGCTGCCGAATTTTCCGCATTTACTTGAGCCTGCTGCAAACCGATTTTCAGCGTATCTGTTTAGCCATTAAACTTCTGATGGTTGAGTCCGAGTGCGATCGCCCGGATCTCGCAGCCACGCTCCTGAAGACCCAAGCCAGATTTGCTCTTGGGTTCGCGGTGGTCTATTTTCGCTTGTCGCTCTATTGGCTGGGGCTGGGCAGCGTGAGTATTACATCTCTGCTCAATTGTTTCGATGGCGCGAGGCTGGAACTCCAGAGGCTCGTCCCCTCGCAACTGAGCGCCTAAACCTAAACCGCTCGGTATAATGTCCCCGCGTGCGTTGCCACCCTGTGACCGCAGGCGCTGGCCCGACAAAGACCGCTCCCTATGGTCGCGGCTCAGTAAGTGGCACTACAGTCACAGAGTGTTCTATCCGCCGCCGGAGGCCTTACTGAGCCGTGACCAAAGGGAGCGGTCAAGCACCAAAACGCTGTGGCCATGGCACACTCCGCGGATCGGATGTGGGAACATGATCGCATGCCGAGGGCTAATGAGTTCACAGTAACGATTGAAGACAAGCCGGGCGCGCTGGGGAAGTGCTTCCTCGCTTTGGCGGAGAGTGGAGTGAACATCCTTGCCTTTCAATCGTATGTAGAAGAAGGCGAGAGTCTGGCCCGATTCCTGGTGGACGATCGAGCCAGCGCGAGGGCGGTGCTGGGCGGCTTGAACATGAACTTCGAGGAGACGGAAGTGGCCGTGGTCAAACTGCCGCACACTCCCGGTGGATTGGGCCGCGCAGCCTCGCGGTTAGGCGAAAAGCAGATCAACATTGACTACTCGTACTGCGGATTGGAGCCCGGGTCGGCGCAGGTGCTGGTGGTGTTCGGGGTAGACAACCTTACCAGAGCCGCAAATCTGCTGGACGAGCTAGCCGCTCATTGAATCGAGCCTGGCGTCACGCCCCTTTCTTCGTTAGCTCCCGGTAGACAACTTCGGTAAAGCTGGCAAAGGCGGGGCCTCCGCGACCACCCGGCCCACGGCCTTGAGCCGGCGGCGGGTCCACGGCGGCCTTGATCTCATCCAGAGACTTGCCCTGTGCCACCAGGTCTTTGATCTTCGCCCGCTTCGCCTCCGTATCGGTAAGGCGCTTCTGAATCGCGGCCTTGTCCTGCACGTCTCCATGTCCGGGCACAAACTGATCGGCGTTGAGAGCGACAATTCCCTTGACGGTAGTGATCCAGCCTTCCGACGAGCCGTTCTTCTCCAGATGGATCAGCGGATCGGGAAGTTGCGTGGCGATAATGTCTCCGGTGAACACGATCTTCTGTTCGGGCAGGTAAACCACCAGGTCGCCACTGGTATGCGCCGGGGCCCAGTGGAGCACTTCCACTTTCACGCCGTCGATCTTAAGATTCTCCTTGTTCTTCGAGATGGCCTGCGTTGGCAGATGATCGGCCGGAGGAGCGCCTCGGCCTCCAGCGGCGAGGGCTGCTTCCTGCTCCTTCTTATTGTTCTCGTGCGCGATGATGGCGATGCCAGCCGGGAATGAGGCCAACCCGTTCACGTGATCTCCGTCGCTATGCGTCAGAATGACGGTGGTTACGGGCTTGGGCGTGATCTTGGCGATGTTGTCCAGCAGTTCCTTCCCGCCCGCCGGAGTGGTTTTGGCGTCGACGACAATCACGCCCTTGTCCCCGATGATGACGCCACTGTTTCCGCCGCCTCCCTCGACCCAATAGACGTTGGGCTTCAACTGATGGACCATGAACGGCGCAGATGCCGGAGCCTGCGCGAACGCCGCACCGCCGAGCACACCCAGCGCCGCAACGATCGGAAAGCTGAAGAAAAAACCATTTCGATGCTGCATAGACCCTCCTCTGATTACAGGACTCTATCACGGCTGGCAACCGGCCGGAGCGCGGGCGAGTCAGTAGCTGTGTATCAATTCAAGTAATATGATGGATTCGATACATTCGAGGACACTCAGGGGGGAGATCAAGAAATGCGAACCGGATTAGCGCTGGCTATTGCCGCGATCGGCGTGATTCCAGCCGCGGCGCCTGCGTGGGCGCATCACTCATTTGCGGCTGAGTTCGATGTGAACAAGGTGGTCAGGCTACTGGGAACGGTCACGGAAATGGAATGGGTGAATCCCCACGCGGTGATCCATCTCGCAGTGATGAACCCGGACGGCACAGTGGCGAACTGGGCCATCGAAGGGAACACTCCCAATAGTCTTCTGCGGGCAGGCTTGACCAAGAAATCTCTGGAACCCGGCACGGCTCTCGCAGTCCAGGGTTACCTGGCCAAGAGCGGAGACAACAAGGTCAGCGCCAGCGTGATGGTGATGCGAGATGGGCGGACGCTGAACGTCGGCAGTCGTGATGCCGGCGCGGTGCTCGGCTGGCTCTCCTCGGACGAGGAGTTGTGGAAGCGTCAACTGGCGGCCTGGGCAGCGAACAAGCAACCGTAGCGAAGAGGGCAAGCGCACCATGAGCTATCGATATCGAATCTCATCTCTTATCGCCGTGGCGTCACTGGCGGCGGTTGTCGCCGTGGGCCAGACCGAACCGTCCTCCTCGAAAGCGCCGGCGGCAAAAAACGCAAAGCCGTACACACCTCCGAAAACTCCGTGGGGCGATCCCGATCTTCAGGGATTGTGGCCGGGCAGCTTGAACATCCCGTTGCAGCGACCGGCCAGCTTTGGCGAGAGAAATGTTCTAACCGACGAGGAGCTTGCGGCGCGAGACAAGGCAGAAGCGCAGAGAGTCGAGAATGGCCATTGGATCGAGTACTACGCTGCCGTCCGTCAAGCATCGTTGATTGTCGATCCGAAGAATGGGAGGCTTCCTCCCATGACGCCCGAGGCGGCCAAGCGCAACAAGGAGATGCGCGACGGGCTGGGCCCACCGAGCTTGGGCGGCGTCGACAAACGCGCCGATTCGTGGACGGATTTCGATTTGTGGGGACGCTGCATCACGAAAGGGCTGATCGGTTCCATGATCCCCGGCAATCTTTACAACAAGGGAAACCAGATCCTGCAGGCGCCGGGCTACTTCATCATGCGCAATGAGATGGTGCACGAGACGCGTGTGATTCCTCTGGACGGACGCCCTCACTTGGGGCCGAATCTGCGTAGCTACATGGGCGACGGGCGGGGCCATTGGGAAGGCAACACCCTGGTTGTCGAGACCACCAATTTTGTAAAAGACATTGGCATGAACGGCATTGCGGAGGCGCTCCTGACGGATCAATTGCGCGTTGTGGAACGTTTCACGCGGACGGGCCCGGACGAACTGAGCTACGACGCCACGGTTGAGGATCCGGGCACCTGGACCAAGCCGTGGACCATGCATGTTCCCTTCAAGCTCGATCCCGACTACACGCTCTACGAGTATGCTTGTCATGAGGCCAACTACGGCTTGTCGGACATCCTGAAAGGTTTCCGCGAAGAAGAAAAGAAGCGGGCGGCTGGCGGAGCAGGCAAATAGGAGATGATTGCGATGCGAAAGAATATATTGACATGACTACATGCGTGGCTCTCTTGTCGATCGCTCTGCCGGCGTGGGCCCATCATTCGTTCACCGCGGAGTTCGACCAAAACAAAGTAGTCAAATTGCACGGAACGGTGACAAAGATGGAGTGGGTGAATCCCCACGCCTGGATTCACGTCGCTGTGCAGAACCCGGACGGCACGACCATCGAGTGGATGATCGAAGGGAACACGCCGAACGGTTTGTTGCGCCGCGGCTTCACTAAGCGCTCGCTCGAACCGGGAACGGAAGTCTACGTAGAGGGCTATCAGGCCAAGAGTGGCGACTATAAAGCGAACGGCAGCTCCATCACCTTCAAGGACGGGAAGAAGCTATTCCTCGGTTCCTCGAAGGACGATGAGAAGCCTGGGCAGAAGTAAGAGCGGTCCGCCGATGAGCCTCCGCGCCCTGACGGTCGCGGCTCGGTAGAACACATCGGCGGCGGACTCACTTCCAGGCTGAATAGATCGGCTTGGCAACGACAAATTCGGGGTTCGCTCCCGCCTTCGGACGAAACTTCTGAACGCGCCCGGCATCGACTTCCGCGACGTACAGATTCCCTTCCTGATCCACGCTCATCCCGTGGACGCCCCATAGGCCGCCGGGAAAATCACCCATGCTGCCCCAGGAATACAGCAGGTGTCCTTGTAGGTCCCACTCCACCATTTTGTTGGTGGTGCGGTCATAGGTCCAAACGGATTTACCCGATCCGATGTACAGCAGGTGGAGGCTCGATGGGTCGGCGTCGATTTTCCATTCGTACAAATACTTGCCGTTTTCGTCGAACACCTGAACGCGATGGTTGTTACGATCGTTCACAAATACGTGGTGCGTTGCGGGATCAACCGCAACCCCATGCACATTACTGAAGTAGCCTGGACGAGTGTCGATGGGACCGCGCGGAGGGCCGCCCAATTTGCCCCAATCCATGAGAAACTTCCCGTCTTTATTGAATTTCGCTACGCGCGTTCCGGTGTAGCCATCGGAGACGAAGAAAGTTCCGTCGGGCAGCCAATCGATGTAAGTCGGCCTGTTGAAGTGCGTGGCGTCCGCGCCGGCCACTCCCGGCGTCCCGATGGTCTGCAGCAGTTTGCTGCCATCGTGGGTGAATTTGTAGATTACCTGCATGTTATCGTCGACGATCCAGACGTTCTTTTCCGGATCGTACGGGCTGATGTAGATGGAATGCGGCCGCCGGAACAAGTTGTCCCACTGCTTCCAGGTCTCGATGATCTTGCCATTGGCATCCACCACCACCACACAGTTTTCCCATTTCGCGTCCACTCCGAGCTGGCGATAGGGCGGGCCTTTAATCCCGATGTCCGGCGCCTTTCCCTCCCACGCCGTCAGCCACTCGCTCATATCGTTGTCGGTACCGCCCGTTCCCGGCAGAGAGGCTGTGGTCGCATCGCGCCAAAAACCAGCTACCGGAAAGCTGATGCTGGGTCCCAGTTGCGGCAGCAAGGCTGCTTTCGGCTGGGCCATCTTCGGCAGTTCGCCGCGGAAGAGCATGTAGATACGATTGGGGCTTTCCGCAAAAACGCTTTCACCCGCGCCGTAGGTCCACTTTTCGTTCCCCGGCAAAGTGCTGATGTCCTGCGGCCAGTTCTTGACCACGTCGTAGGGGCCCGTCAGGTCCTCGGATCCCAGTCCACCGGGAACCGCTGCAAATCCAGTGCCCGGCTTCGGTTTCGCTTCGACGGTCGTCAATCTTCCAGAGATCGTCAGCCCGATGCCGACGCCCAGCGCCAGCATGAATAGCATAAGCCCAACTTTTCGCATGAATCCCCTCCTGAAATCCTCGGGTTCACAGATCATACTATGCGGAACAAGAGTTATCCAGCACCCCGGAACCGCTCCCTATGGTCACGGCTCAGTAACGACGGCTGCGTTTTTCGAAGCAACGTCGCGATGACGATAACGTCATTTTACTGAGCCGTGACCATAGGGAGCGGTTCTTGGCTTCGAAAACTTGCGTCTTGGTTTAAGCTAAAATCGGTCAGCGTGAACGTTTCCGAGACTTTCATTCGAAGGCCCATCGCCACGAGCCTTCTAATGCTGGCGATTGCGATGTTCGGCATCATCGCCTATCACGTCCTGCCGGTCAGCGACATGCCGCAGGTGGACTATCCGACCATACAGGTTTCGGCGGGCCTGCCGGGCGCGAGTCCGGACACCATGGCTTCCTCGGTGGCGACCGTCCTGGAGCGCCAGTTCACCACCATCGCGGGCCTGGACTCGATGATTTCGCAAAGCAACCAGGGGAGCACGAATATCACACTGCAGTTCAATTTGAGCCGCGATATCGACGGCGCCGCGGTGGATGTCGAAACCGCCATCGCCGCGGCCATGCCGTTGCTGCCTCCCGGGATGCCGACTCCTCCCTCTTTCAAGAAACAGAACCCCGGCGATCAAGCAGTCATCTATTTTGCGGCCACCTCGCCCACCATGGCGGTGGCGGATCTGGACGAGTATGCCGAACGAAGGATCGGCTCGCGCATCTCCATGGTTCCCGGCGTGGCCCAGGTGCAGATTTTCGGCGGCTCGAAGCGGGCCGTGCGGGTGCAGCTGGATCCCAACAAGCTGGCCTCCCACAGCATCGGCTTGAATGAAGTCCAGAACGCCATCCAGAACTGGAACGTGAATTTGCCCACCGGCACTCTGTTCGGGGCGCACAAAGCCTACAACGTCCTGGCCAACGGGCAACTCATGCGCGCGGTCGATTACCGGCCCTTAATCGTGACCTATCGCAACGGCGCCCCGGTGCGCCTGGACGAAGTCGCCCATGTCGTCGACGGCCTCGAAGATGACAAACAGATGGCCTACATGTACGGCGACCTGTTCGGCATGAAGGGCACCAACGCCCTGATCATCGCGGTGAATCGGCAGCCCGGGACGAACACCATCCGGGTAATCGACGACATCCGCCGGCTGGGGCCGTACTTTCAGCAAATGGTCCCGCCGAGCGTGACGCTGACAATTCGCGGCGACAAGGGTAAGAACATCCGCGAAGCGTTTCAGGACATCCAGTTCACCATGATCGCCACACTGTCGCTCGTGATTCTGGTGATCTTCGTGTTCCTTCGCAATCTTTCGGCGACCATGATTCCTGCGATGGCGCTTCCGTTTTCCATTGTGGGCACGTTTTCGGTGATGTATCTTCTTGGCTTCACGCTGAACAGCATTTCGATGATGGCGCTCATTCTCTCGGTGGGCTTCGTGGTAGATGACGCCATCGTCATGCTGGAGAACATCGTCCGTCACCTGGAAAAAGGGGAAGAGCCGATTGTGGCGGCGCTCAACGGGTCGCGGGAGGTCGGCTTCACGATTGTCTCCATGACGCTCTCGCTGGCGGCGGTTTTTATTCCGATTCTGTTCATGGCGGGAATCCTGGGGCGCTTGTTCCGGGAATTCGCGGTTACCATCTGCACCGCCATCCTGATCTCGGGCATCGTCTCAGTGACGCTCACGCCGATGCTGTGCAGCCGCTTTCTGCGCAAGCCCAAACCGCAGCGGCATGGCGTGCTCTATCGCATGGTGGAGAGCACCTTCGAAGCTACACGTAACCTGTACGGCAGCACGCTGAGCTGGGTACTTCAGCACCGGCCCGTGATGCTGTCGGTCCTGGTGGCGGTGGTCGGAGTGACGGGATATCTCTATGTTGCCGTGCCCAAGGGATTCATTCCCGACACTGACCAGGATCAGTTCAACATCAACATGCAGATGGCGCAAGGCACATCCTACTATCAGACGCTGAAGTATTCGCAGATGATAGCCGAGATGGTAGTGAAGGATCCGGACGTGCTGACGTTTTTCATGCGCACGGGTGGCGGAGGCGCCAGCGGGAATGTCGGCAACCTCAGCGTCAATCTGAAACCCCGGCGGCAGCGAAAGTCCACGGTGGTGGATGTCGTGAACCGGGTTCGCCCGCGCATCTCCAATATTCCCGGACTGCGCGTCGGCATGCAGATTCCGCAGTCGATCCGTATCGGCGGGCGCAACTCATCGTCCGCTTACGACTACACTCTGTACGGTCCGGAAACGGACGAACTGTATCGCGCCGCCCCCAAGATGGAAGAGGCCATGACGCGGCTGCCGGGGCTGGTGGATGTGATCAGCGACCTGCAGATCAAGAACCCGCAGATTGAAATTGAAGTCGACCGGGATCGTGCGGCGGCACTTAGCGTGGACTGGAACAATGTCGCCAACATGTTGTACGACGCCTTTGGCCCGCAACTAGTCTCCACCATCTACGGGGCAGATAACCAGTACCGTGTGCTGCTGGAGTTGTTGCCTCAATATCAGGAGCATGAGGATTCGCTCCGGCTGCTGTATCTCAAATCCAACACCGGGCAAATGGTGCCCCTATCGGCTATCGCGAAGTTGAAGCTGGACGCGGGTCCGACCAGCATCAACCACACCGGCCAGTTGCCTTCAGTGACCATTTCTTTCGGGCTCAAGCCGGGCGTAGCGCTCGGCACGGCCACCGATGAAATCGAGGCAGCCGCCAAGGACATTCTGCCTGCGGCGGTCACCGGCGCCTTTCAGGGCTCCGCCAAACTTTTCCAGGACTCCATGCGCAACATGGGACTGCTGCTGCTGATCGCGATCCTGGTGGTCTACATCGTCCTGGGCGTGCTCTACGAAAGTTACATCCATCCGTTGACGATTCTCTCCGGGCTGCCGTCCGCGGGTTTCGGCGCGCTGTTGACGCTATTACTGTTCAAGATCGATTTGAGCATCTACAGCTTTGTGGGGCTGATCATGCTCATCGGGATCGTGAAGAAGAACGCCATTATGCAGATCGATTTCGCCTTGGAGGCGGAACGGAAAGAAGGCAAATCGCCCGCGGAGGCGATCTACGAGGGTTGTATGATCCGCTTCCGCCCGATCATGATGACCACCATGGCTGCGCTTTTGGGGGGCATCCCGGTGGCGTTGGGTTGGGGCGCAGGCGGCGAGGCGCGCCGGCCGTTGGGCATGGCGGTGGTGGGCGGCCTGGCGTTTTCGCAGTTGATGACTCTGTATCTGACTCCCGTGGTTTATACCTATATGTCCGCCGTATTGGAGTGGTGGCGCGGCTTGCGCGGGACCCGCAAGGTGCTGCACCCAGTTATGGAGACCGGAGACTGAGAGTTAGCGCGCGGCATGGACTACAAGGTGACGGTTATCGGCGGCGGACACATGGGATCCGCTTTTGCGACAGTGCTGTTCCATAACGGATTTGCCACGACGGTGTGGAACCGGACTGGCGCGAAAACGGAGAGCTTGGCAAGGCTCGGTCTTAGCGTAGCCCAGAGCGTCGGACTCCTGGGCCCGCCGATGCGGAATATCGTATCTTGACGGAGCCATTCTGGGCAGTCCGGTCGGGATCGGAACACCAGCCTGCACCATCTTCTATTCCGGGCCGGAGGAAGTCTTCAACCGCGCGAAGCCGGTTCTGATGGCCTTTGGCGATAGGACGATATTCGTACGGCATGAAATCGGTCATGCCTCGGCATTCGATGTTGCTGTCCTAACCTTCGGGGATTTCTGGAGACGATCAAGGGGTTGATGCCAGCCATGGAATCAATCTTCACCGACATGTCGCAGAGAGTTTCGTCAAAGAATTACCGCGGCGATCAAGCTTCGCTCGAAGCGTATTCTGTGGTCACCAAGCAGCTTGTCAGCTGGTGCCAGGACCGAGGTTCGGACCACACTATTCCTGATGCGTACGTTAACCTCATGGAGCGAGCGATCCAGGCGGGCAAAAGTCAGGATGATTTCGCATGCCTGTTCGAGATTTTGTCCGACGCCACGAGCAAGCCACTCTGATATTTTTTCATGGTGAGCGTCGGCATGAGTGCCGACGCCTTGAGTTTGGACATCCCGATTCCAGCAGCAACCCACCGGCGGCGAAGACCGCCGGCGTTACGTAGCGCTGGCGGTCCTTGCCGCCGGCACAGGCACGCTGAGAGCGTGCGCCACACTCATTTCGGCACTTGGTCGCCCACGATCTTCGACTCGACCCGGAACTTCTTGTAATTGCTCCACGTGATTTCCTGGTCCTCGGCCACTCTCTTCAGTAAACCGATGCGGCCGCTGCCGCTCAGAAATTCGCGCTTTGGCAGCCAGACTTCCTGGTTGACGCGGCTCTGTTCGTAGACCAGTTTCGCGCCGGGATTCAGCCGGGCGAGGAATAGACCGAACGAAATCGTTTCGGTGGTCTCGGCTTCAATACGTACCCACTCATACCCAGCCTTTTCGATCCAGATCTTTCCTCGGATCTTCATCAGAGCCCTGCCCTCGCGGCTTTTGGCGTGATATCGCGAATTGGGCGTACCGGAAATCACCCAAACCTCCTGGCCGTCCACTTGTTCGGTCGCCTTCCATACGGAAATCAAAGGCTTCCGGTATTTCCAGCAGGAACTCGCGCTCGCGGCGCCGCGACTTTTCGTACTCGGCGCTGCGGCGCTGTTTCTCCGCGGGTGTCTGCTTTCCCCAGTCGGGCGACGGCCGCGTCCAGCTTTTCCTGCTGCTTCCGTTGCTCTTCTGCGGTCAGTGGTTTGTGATCGCGGTTCAGCATTCGCCGATAGGGCAGGCCGTCCAGAATCATGGTTTCCCAGGACTCCTGGTGCTCCGACGTGACGTGATTCCGCGAATCGAAATGACGCTCGCGGGACTGGGCGACCCAGGTATAGTCCGCCATGCGGAGCCAGTTGACTTGATCCAGTTCCACGGATTTACGCACGATTTCCCGCGCGTCCTGGGAGAATGCCGGGGTCGTACAGCAGACCGCTATTATCAGGAGTACACGCACATTACAAGGAACGGCTCGGACCGTCTGCCGGTTACAGCCGTGGGTCACACGTCACCTGTCCGGCTAAAATTGCAGCATGCCCCAAGCCGATCTCGCCCGATTATGGGAAGAACATACCAATCATGAATTCGCGACCCGCGACACCGAAGCGACGCTGGCTACCATGGTGGAAGACGCCTACGTAAATCACGTCCCGGTGCTGACGGGTGGCGTGGGAAAAAGCGCCTTGCGCGTTTTCTATTCGCGCGACTTCATTCCGAGCATGCCTCCCGACACAAAGCTCAGGCCCATCTCTCGCACGGTGGGAGACGAGCAGTTGGTCGATGAAATGATCTTTTCGTTCACGCACACGCAGGAAATGCCGTGGATGTTGCCGGGGATTCGTCCTACCAATCGCCATGTGGAAGTGGCGTTGGTGGCGATCGTACGTTTCCGCGATGGCAAGCTTGCGCATGAACACATCTACTGGGACCAGGCGTCGGTACTAAAGCAGATTGGGTTACTGACAGATCCAGCGCTACCGGTCTTTGGAGCTGAATCCGCGCGGAAGGTGCTCGGCGACCGATGACGCCTCTCCCGTTCCGGCAGCAGCTTTGACATAATCGTACCCTCGGGAAGGAGACCGCAAATGCAACTGCGACTTTTCTGCGCCGGCTGGATCGGCGTCATGGGCCTTAGCGTTAGCTACGGACAGACCCCTGCCACTCGCGACCTGGGCTTGGTGGGAGACCGCTTCCGGCCGCTCAAGTACGAAGAGATGACTCCCGAGCAAAAGACCATGGTGGAGCATTTGCTTTCGGGAGATCGCGGCGGCATGCGCGGACCGTTCAACGTGTTGCTGCGCAGCCCGGAAATGGGGGACACTGCGCAGCAGTTCGGCGCTCAGGCGCGCTTCCATTCCGCACTGCCCAAACAAGTGTCGGAAACCGTGATCATCATGACCGGACGCTATTGGACGGCACAGTACGAGTGGACTTCTCACAAGGCCGCAGCCTTACAGGCCGGGCTGAATCCCGCCATCGCCGAGGCGATCAGGACGGGAAAGCGTCCCGAGGGAATGACACCCGATCTGGAAGCCGCTTACAACTTCATTGACGAGCTGCTCACGACCCATCAGGTGAGTGACGCCACGTTTCAAGCCGCAAAGGCCAAATTCGGCGAGAAGGGCGTGGTAGACATGATGGCGCTGAGCGGTTGGTACGGCGTGGTTTCGATGACGCTCGATGTGGACCGCTATCCCTTGGCGAACGGTGCCAAGCCCGATCTGCAGGCCCTCGACAACCCCCTTCCCCCGGTCGGCGCCGCCGGCTTCGCGACCGCGCCCGTGCTAAATCCAGCTTCCGTCGTGTTGTCAAAACCTCGACTGTCGGCAAGTCTAAGATTGAATTGCGAGGCGACCGTTTTCCGGGAATCACGTATGAAGAGATGACCCCCGCGCAGAAGGCCGCCACCGAGCGCGCAGTCGCCGGAAGAGGCGCAATCGGAGCGTTCAATGTGGCGATCCGCAGCCCCGAAATCGCGGACGCGATGTGGGCGTTTGGCGATCGCATCCGCTTTCATTTGTCGGTTGCGGACAAGCTGAAAGAAATGGCCATCCTGATCACCGGGCGCTACTGGATGGCGCAGTTCGAATGGTTAGCCCATCGCCGGGCCGGTGTTCAGGCGGGGCTAAGTGAAGCGACCGTCCGCGCGATCGCAGAAGGAAGGCGGCCGTCCTCGCTGCCGCCTGACGAACAGGCCGTCTACAATTTCTGCACCGAGCTGTATCTGACCAAGCAGGTGAGCGACGCCACGTTCGAAACTATCAAGGAAAAACTCGGGGAACGCGGCATTGTCGATATTATTGGCGCCGCCGGTTACTACCAGATCGTTTCCATGTTCATGAACGTCGATCGGTATCCGTTGGCGGACGCCTCGCAAAAACCTGAGCTGAACCCGCTCGCCAGGCCGCTTCCGTAAGGGGAGTGCCTGGGGGAAGGCGCTATTTTGCCTGGCCGGCTAAGCGAAGCTCATCCTCGATTTCGTAGATTCGGTCTTCAAAGGCTCTGGTGGGCTTCCCGGCAGATTTGGCGTCATCCAGCTTCTTTTTCGCCGTGGCCAGTCGCTTCTGAAGTCCGCCAATCTTGCCATTAGGCTTGGCGGCCAATGGCGCCGCTTGGGCGACTGCCCGAAGGTTTTTGTCATTGGAACGTTTGGTGCTGTGCTTCTTCGCCTTCGACCTGGCCGGGGCTCTGTAGCGAAATGCCGTGATCGGAGAAGACGGCTTCAGTGGTGCGCCGAAATCGGCCCGGTATTCCTCCGCAATCTGCATAGCTTGCGAGAGCAACTCGCGGTAGCGGGTCTCCATCGCTTGCTTCGCCTGCACTCGCAGATCGTCGCCCTGCTGTTTCCACTTCTGGTATTCCGTGATAACGTCGCTCATGGTAGTGACCTATCATGGTACGCGATCCAACCAGAGAATAGGAGAGACGGCAATGGAACAAAAGAAGGCGTCGGAACGGCCCCAGGATCAATCCGGAGACAGCCGTCGTGACTTCCTGGAACACGCGGGAAAGGGCCTCATTGCCGGGGCGATCGTAGGGGGCTTGAATTCCAGCGAGGCGCGGGCACAGCCGGCGCCCCGGGCTCCTGCGCGCCGTCCCCAGCGAGTCGCGGTAATTGGCGCGGGCCACTACCACGCGACGCTGCCCCCCAACTATCTGCGGATTTTGCAGAACGAGAAGCTCGACATTGTGGGCATCCACGATCCCGACCGCGCCGTTGCCGAGGATCGCGCGAAGCGCTGCGGCAGCACGGCTTTCACTGACTATCGGGCGATGATCGATAAGACCAGGCCGGAGTTCGTGCTTTCCTTAAACCGCCACGTCGATATGCCGGAGCCCTTCCGTTTTCTGGTCGATACCGGAATCCCTTTCCTGGCCGAAAAGCCCTGGGGCATCGACGACAAGACGGTCAATGAGCTGGCCGACTATGCCGAAAAGAAAAAGGCCTGGGCCACCGCCCCCATGTCGTTTCGCTATAGCTGGTGGGCCCAGGTCGCGAGAAAAATGGTGCAGAGCGGCGAACTGGGGACCATCTCACACATGCTGGTTCGGTTCAACCAGCCGGGCATTCAGCGCTACATCGACGAAGGCAGTTCGTGGATGCTCAGCAAAGCGACGGCGGGTGGCGGGGCTTTGCTCAACCTCGGAATCCACGGTTTCGATTTGTGCCGCTACATCACCGGCGAAGAGCCGAAAGTTGTCTCCGCCGTCACCAGCCACTCGATCTGGAAGCGGGACATCGAGGACTACGCTTTTGTGACCTTGCGCACGCCCAGCGGAATGGTGTTCCTCAATGAAGCCAGCTACACCTTTCCCACCACGGGCTCCGACAGTGAGCGCAAGATCGCGGGGGCAAAGGCGCTGGTTCGGGCGACAACCATGGGCGATGGTGTCCAGATTATTGGTCCGGGCCGTGATGAGACGCATCAGGCGCCGCCGGGTTTCGTGGGAAGTTGGCCCGGTGTGGTGAAAGATTGTCTGGATCGAATCGGCCGGGGCGACCCGCCGCCTTCGAGCGTTCGCGACTGCGCTCGTGCGGTGACCCTGACATTCGACGCCTACCGGATTGCCGAAAAAGGATAACGCCGCCGCTACTTGTCGCTAACGGACTGCCGGTCTGGCCCGTAGGTTGGACCATGCACCGTTCGATGCGACACGAATAGCCAGTGGCCGTCGCGCTTCTCATAGACCCGCTCGAACCATACCGAGAACCAGGACGGATCGATTTTGCCGATTCGGTTCTGGGCCACGTAGCGCCCGTAGGTGATAGCGACGTCGCCGTGCATTTCCACCTTGACTGAGTCGAGATCGCGAACGTTGTATTGCCTGTCTTCGACCCGCTTCAGAAAAGCCTTCCGATCATCAACCAATAACGGCTTGCCACCGTTCGTCCAGCCATCGCCGTGAGTGAATGAAAGGTCAGGGGCGCTCACGCGATCCACATAGGCTACATCACCGCGCACGACCGCCGCTTCCATCGCTCTCTCGAAGGCCAGCACTTCCGCGGCTGCGCTAGAAGGCTCCTTCGATGGCGTTGATTCCGCCGTCGCCGGTTTCAGCGCGGCCTGTTGGCCGAAAACCGAGCACGCAAACGCGGCAATTAGAAGAATGCGCATGGCGGGATTCTATCACGGTAGAGCATGCTTTAGCTTGCCTCAAGTCCTTCATGGGCAGGCTAAAGCATGCCCTACCAGCCTTGACATCGGCAACCAATAATGACAATATTTCAACAACTTGGCGTCTGTGAGGGTCCGAGGATGCGCAGCCAATTCTGCCTTACTGCATCTCTGCTTTTAATGGCTTCCAGCGGCCTGCGGGCCACCGATCTGCGGCTGGTCGAGGCCGCCCAGAACGGGGATCGTGCGGCTATTGTGTCCCTGCTTGCGCAGCACGCTGCGGTCAACACCACATCGGCGGATGGAACCACAGCGCTCCACTGGGCGGTGCGGTCCGACGATCTGGAGAGCGCCGAATTGCTGATCCGTGCCGGAGCGGACGTCCATGCCAGAAATCGCCGGGGTGTCGCGCCGCTTGATCTGGCGTGCCAGAATGGCAGCGCTGCCATGATCGAGAAATTGCTGGCGGCTGGGGCGGATCCCAATGCGGCCGGTTCCGATGGCCAGACCCCCTTGATGATCGCGGCGCGCACTGGCAACCCGGAGACTCTAACCGTACTCCTCAATCACGGCGCTAACGTGAATGCCAAAGAGGCCGTCGCGCAACAGACTGCGCTTATGGCGGCGGTGACGGAGAACCATCCCGACGCCGTCCGGCTTTTGATCGCGCATGGGGCGGACGTGAATGCGCGGACGCCCTTCTTAGAATCGCCGCCGCCCACCGTCGGAAATCTGCAAGGCATCGGCCGCGCCCAGAACCGCGAGAAGCCTGTGCCCGAGGGCGGGATGACCGCGCTGCTCTACGCCGCGAGGGATGGGAATCTGGAAATCGCCCGGATGCTCGTGGCAGGTGGAGCCGCCGTCGACCAAAGTGACGCTAATGGAACGAGTGCACTGCTCGTGTCCGCCATCAACGGAAATGTGGATCTCGCGAAATTCCTGTTGGCGAGCGGAGCGAATCCCAACGCAGCAGATGGCTTCGGCCGCGCGCCTCTGTGGAGCGCCGTAGATCTTCGCAACCTGGATTTTGCGGATGGCAGCGGAACCAACGGGATCAAGCGTGAGCCCGTTCTGGAATTGGTTCGCGGACTGCTGGAACACGGCGCGGATCCCAACCGGCAAACCCGTGTGGAACCGCCGAGCCGTAGATGGATGATGCCGTTCGGTGCGCGCCAGTGGGTGAGTCCGGCTGGTCAAACGCCTTTTGCGCGCGCGGCTCTGGCGGATGATGTGGCCGTGATGCGGCTGCTGCTGGAACACGGCGCGGACGCGAACATTCCAACGCTCGGCGGGAACTACGCCGCTGATGGCGGCGGCAGGAGTGGGCTGGGTGCCGCGGCAAACTTACACCGAATCGAAGGAGTCCCGGCTGGAAGCCGTCAAGCTGTGCGTCGAGCACGGTGCCGACGTGAACGCCGCTGATGTCAAGGGGTTCACTGCCTTGCATGGCGCGGCTTACAGGGGATCGGACGAGGTGATCCAGTTCCTGGCGCAGAAGGGCGCCCGCTTGGACAAGAAAGATAACGAGGGGCGGACGCCGCTGGCTCTTGCGGGAGGCGCATATCTGGCGGGCAATCCGCCCGAGGCGAAAACAACTACCGTCGCGCTGATTAAGAAATTGGCTGGCGATGCCTCCACCCCACAATGAGGAACTGGACCGTAGCCGCCGCCATATCGATTCTGACCGCCCTGACGGGCCAGGCCCAAGCCGCCGGCCCCGCCTCGTCCGAGCAGGCGTTCCTCAATCAATATTGCGTGACGTGCCACAACCAGCGCATGAAGACCGGCGGGCTGATACTCGATGAGCTGGACTTTGAACGCGCCGGGGAGCATGCCGACATTTGGGAAAAAGTGGTGCGCAAGCTGCGGGCGGGAATGATGCCTCCAAGTGGTGCGCCGCGCCCGGAACGCAGCGTCATTGACGCTTTCGCTTCCCGCCTGGAGACCGTGCTCGACCGGGCAGCCGCCGGCCGTCCGAACCCTGGAGCGACCGCGCTGCACCGCCTGAACCGCACCGAGTACGCCAATGCCGTCCGCGATCTGCTTGCAGTAGACGTAGATGTTTCGACCCTGCTCCCCGCCGACGATTCCTCCGAAGGTTTCGATAATGTGGCGGATGTCCTGAAGGTCTCTCCGTCGCTCATGGACCGCTACGTTTCCGCCGCGGCGGCCATCGGCAGGCTTGCCTTGGGCGATCCCTCGGTCGGCGCTGCCACCAAAACGTATCGGGTGGCCTCCGGTGACGGTACCAGCGAACTGCCTCTCGGTACCAGCAGCGGGCTGGTCGCGCGTCACAACTTCCCCGTCGATGGCGTCTACTCTTTCAAGGTCAAAGGTGGCGGCGGCGTTCCGTACGACAACCGCGTTTCCAAGGTGGAAGTCACGGTCAACGGAGAAGTGGTCAAAATCGTTGAGGTTGGCTACTACGTTACAGCCGACTTCCAACTCGCCATGAAGGCCGGTTCGCAATCGGTCGGTTTCACTCTGTTGGAGAAGGACCCGCAGCCCATCAACCATATCTGGAAAGTGGCTCCAGGCACCGTGGGAGTCACTAGCGTGGCGATCGCCGGACCACTCAGCGTAAGCGGCCCGGGCGATACACCCAGCCGCCGAGCGATCCTGGTTTGCCAGCCGGGGTCTTCGTCAGAAGAAGTCACCTGCGCACGACGAATCCTCGGTAAACTGGCACGCCGGGCTTACAGAGCTCCGGTCACTGACGCGGATCTGGAGACGCTGCTGAGCTTCTACCAGCGCGGGCGCAATCAGGGAAGTTTTGAGACTGGGATCGAGTTCGCGATTCAACGCCTCCTGGTTTCGCCGCGGTTCATCTTTCGCTTCGAAGAGGAGCCCGCCGAGGTGCCGGCAGGTGCCATTTATCGGATCAGCGATCTTGAGCTGGCTTCACGCCTCTCTTTCTTCCTTTGGAGCAGTATCCCCGATGTGGAGCTTCTGGACGTCGCCGCGCAGGGCAAACTGCATGATCCGGCCATGCTGGCCGAGCAGACCGAGCGGATGCTCAAAGATCCGCGATCCCAGGCGTTGGTGAACAATTTCGCCGCGCAGTGGTTATATCTACGCGAGGTGAAGAACGCTCCGGCCCCGGTGAATGGAGAGCTCCGCCGGGCGTTTCAACGCGAAACCGAACTGCTGGTCGACAGCATTCTCCGCGGTGAGCACAGCGTCCTGGACCTGCTTAACGCCGACTACACATTCGTCAATGAACGCCTGGCACGCCACTACGGAATCCCGAATATCTATGGCGATCATTTCCGGCGCGTGCCGGTGAAAGACGATGCGCGGCGCGGGCTTCTGGGCCAGGCCAGCATTCTTCTGGTGACTTCTGTAGCCGACCGAACGTCGCCGGTAGCGCGCGGCAAGTGGATTCTGGAAAACCTGCTGGGGACGGCGGTTCCCGTTCCGCCGCCCAACGTGCCGGCCCTGGAGGAGAGCGCCAGTAAGGTCGAGCAGCGCTCCGTGCGCCAGCAAATGGAACTGCATCGGAAGAATGCGGTATGCGCATCCTGTCACAAGATCATGGACCCGATCGGGTTGGCGATGGAGAATTTCGATTTGACCGGCAAGTGGCGCGACACCGATCAAGGCATTCCGATCGACGCTTCGAGTCAACTCGTGGATGGCACCTCGCTCGACGGGCCGGCCAGCTTGCGGCAAGCCCTTTTGAGCCGCTCCGAATTGTTCGTTACCACGATGACCGAGAAGTTGATGACTTTTGGTTTAGGCCGCGGCGTACGGTATAGCGATATGCCGGAAGTGCGGGCCATCGTGCATACTGCGGCCGCGAACGATTATCGTTTCTCGTCCCTTGTCCTGGGTATTGTGAAAAGCGCACCGTTTCAAATGAGGGTGAAGAATGTTCCTAACTAAAAAGCACCTGTCTCGCCGCACGTTGCTTCGCGGCATGGGCGTCTCGATCTCACTGCCGCTGCTGGACTCCATGTTGCCGGCGCAAACACCGTTGGCCAAAACTGCGGCTATCCCGAAAAGCCGCCTGGCGTGTATCTACGTCCCGCACGGCGCCATCATGGGCAAGTGGACCCCGGCCATCGAGGGTGCGGGCTTCGAGTTCACGGAGATTCTGAAACCGCTCGAGCCATTCCGCAACTATGTCAACGTGATCAGCGATCTGGCTCACCCGCTCGCAGGCGGCGTGGATAGCGATGCGGGCGCCGACCATCAGCGCTCGGCCGCGGTCTTTCTGAGCGGAGCGCACCCGGAGAAAGGTTCCGAGGTCCACGTCGGGAAGACTATGGACCAACTGGCCGCCGACAAAATCGGGCAGGATACGCCATTGCCTTCGCTGGAACTCTCGATCGAGGATGTTTCGCTGAGTTGCGGCTCCGGCTACGGCTGCGCATACATGAACACGATTTCCTGGAGGACACCGACTACGCCGCTGCCGATGGAAAACAATCCACAGGTAGTCTTCGAGCGGCTGTTCGGCTCCGGACGTAACAACGCCGAACGGTCTTCGCGGCGCGAGCAGGCCGGCAGCATCCTTGACTCCGTGCAAGAGGAAGTGGCGTCCTTACGCAAGAAGCTTCCCGAAGCGGATCGTACCCGGCTCGCCGAGTATTTGGATGATGTGCGCGAGATCGAGCGCCGCATTCAAACGGCAGCCACGGCCATTCCGAAGGACCTGTCTGTGCCGGATGCGCCTGTCGGCATTCCGGATTCTTTCTCCGATCATTTGAAGCTGATGTTCGATCTTCAGGTATTGGCTTACAAAGCGGAAATCACGCGCATCTCCACGCTGATGTACGCGCGTGACACCAGCACGGTGGTGTACCCGGAAAGCGGCGTGCGTTCGGGATTCCACAGCACGTCGCACCATTCCGACGTGCGCGAGAACATGGACAAGTTCGCGCAGATCAACCGGTACCATGTGGAGATGCTGGCGTACTTCCTGAAAAAGCTCGCGGCGACGCCGGATGGAGATGGCACGCTGCTCGATCATTCGATGATCTTGTACGGAAGCGCGATGAGTGACGGCAACAAGCACAATCACGATCCGCTACCGATTGTGCTGGCCGGAGGCGCCACCGGACAACTCAAAGGGGGCCGTCACTTGCGCTATGCCCAGCACACCACCATGTCCAATCTCCTGCTGGCGATGCTGGACAAGTTAGGTGCTCCGGCAGGGCGGTTTGGGGATAGCACCGCCGAGTTGGAGATTTGATCCGTTGGGGCAGTGCCCTGCCCCGAGAAGTTCTCCGCACGACGGTTATCATCTCGATTGATGTTACCTATCACCAGCTCGCTATTGACTTGGACAAGCCGACGACATAGCCTCGCAGCATGTTAGTCTCCATACGTTACGCCTTTTGTTGTCGTGGTCGCTTCGCTCTAGTTGCCTGCACGCTGCTGGCTCTTGGATTAGGTATGTGCAGCCGGTTGAGCGCTCAGGGAGCTACGAGCGCGACCGTCTTAGGGACGGTGACGGATTCCGCCGGCGCCGTCGTTCCCAATGCTCCCGTGCAGGTGAAGAACGTCGCGACAGGTCAGGTGCAGCACGTGGCGACAGATGCTCAGGGGCGCTATACCATTGCGGATCTTCCCATCGGGAATTATGAAGCGCAAGCTACTGCCCCAGGCTTCCAGACCACGGTGCGCCGCGGTATCACCCTGACAGTTGGCGAGCAAGCCGTTGTGGATTTTTCCCTTTCGGTGGGGCAGTCCCAGCAGACGGTAACAGTGGAGGCAGAGGTTTCCCAGGTCGATACGCTTTCGACTGCGGTGGCTTCCTATGTGGAGCAGAGGCAGATTAACGACCTGCCGCTGAACGGCCGCAACTTCACCGATCTGGTGGCTTTGGTGCCCGGAGTGTCGTCGGGATCCCAGATCGGAAACGGTGGGGCCAACCTCCTTTACGGCGTCGAGAACAACTTCGCCGTTTCCGGCGCACGCTCGGAAGGCCAAGCCTATCTTTTGGACAGTACCAATATTCAGGGCTTCTGGAACCACGGTTCCGGATCGGGCGTCATGGGCACAACGCTGGGCATTGAGGCGATTGCCGAGTTCTCGGTTCTCACCAACACCTATAGCGCTCAGTTCGGTGGCAATGGGGCTGTGGTGAATGCGGTCAGCCGCTCCGGCACCAACGGCTTCCATGGGTCCGCATATGAGTTTCTGCGCAACAGCGCTGTGGACGCCGCCAACTTTTTCGACAACGCCACGGGCTCCAAGAAAGCGCCGTTCCGGCAGAATCAGTTTGGCGGCGCCCTGGGCGGGCCGATCAAGAAGGACAAGCTGTTTTTCTTCGTCAACGACGAGGAGTTGCGGAAGTCCTTGGGCCAGACTTTCGTTGGGCTGATTCCCGATGCCAACGCGCACCTGGGAATCGTGAACGGGCAGACCATACCCATTAATCCCGCGATCAAGCCCATCTTGGACCTTTACCCTGCGACCACCTTAACGTCCCCCACCGGCATCGTCTCGGTACCCGAAGTAGACACCACCACCGGCAACGAGAATTACCTGCTGGCGCGTCTCGACTATACGATGTCGGCCAAGGATTCGCTGTTCGTCCGCTATGTGCGGGACGCCGGCGACATCACGATGCCCTTTCTGGGCTCGCCCTTGCCGCCCCGATGGCCTGAGATCGGCTCGACGCGCAACCAATTCGCGACCATCGAGTACCGCCGGGTGATATCCGCATCGATGGTGAACCTGTTGCGCTTCAGCTTCACCCGGACCAAGGAAACCGATGTGCAAGCGAAACCCGATCAGACCCCCGCGCTGGACTTCTTTCCCGAGCGGCATCAGAACGGCGGCGTGAACATTACCGGCCTGTCGTCGATCGGCACCAGCATCTTCGCTCCGCTGCTGGAAGTGCAAAACAAATTTCCCCTGTCGGATGACGTCTTCTGGACGCGTGGCTCGCATAGCCTGCGCTTTGGCGCAACCCTGGACCGCATTCAGAGCAACTTCCAGCAACAAGGATGGTGGGGCGGCTTCTACACCTTTCCGGGCCTGACCGCCTTCTTGCAAGGCCAGCCGACTCTCTTCCAGGGGCCGGAGCCGGGGCTGACGGATTCCTATCGGGATTTTCGCGAAAGGGAAGTAGACTTGTACATCCACGACGAGTGGAAGGCGCTTCCCAAGCTGACGGTGAACGTCGGCGTCCGCTACGAATTTGTGACCAATCCCACCACCAACTTGCATCCGCTGGAAACCCTCATCCATCCGCCCTTTGGAACGTTCCAGAAGGTGCCCAACGTCTTCGCCTCCAACCCCTCCGTGCACAATATCGATCCCAGGATCGGACTCGCCTATGATCCGTTCGGCGATCATAAGACCGCGATTCGCGCCGGAGCCGGAATCTTTTACGATCCGATTCACGCGCGCAGTTACGCGTCGGGTTATTACTTCAATCCTCCTTACGCGCTCGCCTTCATTGGCGGGGCACCCGCGTTCCCCAATCCCTTCCCGGGAGCGCTACCGCCTCCGGCGCAGCTCGTCGGCGTGGACTATAACACGGTGAACACGCCGCATATGTATCAGTGGAATTTCAATATTCAGCACCAGCTTTTCGCATCGACGAGTTTGACCGTCGGCTATGTCGGCTCGCGGGGCGTGCATCTCTATGCCGCGCGCGACATAAATCCCGTGCTGCCGACGGAGGTCGGCGGCGTGCAAATTTTTGGAGTTCCCATCGGGCCGAGCCGGGCGGGCATGAAAAGTAATCCACGGCTCAATCCGGCCTCTGCCGCGTTGAGCAGCGAGGCCCCGGTTGGCGACTCAAGCTATAACTCCTTACAGGTGGGCTTGAACCGGCGCTTCTCGCACGGCGTACAAACGCAGCTTTCTTATACCTGGTCGAAGTGCATGGACGATGCCTCCGGCACCTACGGTTTGGAAGGCGGCATCCCGTGGTCCGATCCGCTGAACGGTTCCTACGACCGCGGCCGTTGCCTGTTCGACCGCCCGCAGGTGTTTCACTTGAGCGGAGTGTACGCGCTGCCCTTCAAGAAGAACATCCTGGTGACGGGATGGCAGATGAGCGGCGGGGTGACCGCACAGAGCGGCTCGCCATGGAATGTGACCGTCGGCTTTGACCAAAGCGGCGGTGTGGTGGCCGGCAGCGAACGGCCCAACCTCATCATGCCTGCGAACCAGATCATGCAGGACAAAGTGACCCAGTGGGTCAACCCGGCTGGGTTCGGGCTACCTGCGCCGGGCACGCTCGGCAATCTGCAACGGGACTTTTTGGCCGGCCCCGGCACGACCGACGTGGACTACGCGGTGTTGAAGGACACGACCATCAAGGAACAGTTCCGCCTCCAGTTCCGCGCCGAGTTCTTCAATATTCTGAACCACCCCAACTTCGCCCTGCCGATTGCAGGCGCGTTCGTGCAGACCCCGAACGGCGGCGGTAACCCGAATCCGACCTTCGGCAAGATCACGGCGACCACCACGTCGTCGCGGCAGATTCAATTCGCCTTGAAGCTTCTGTTTTAGCGCTTCCCGATTCAAGTAGTCGCCCCACCGGCGGCGAAGACCGCCGGCGTTACGTAGCGCTGGCGATCTTGTCGCCGGCCGAATTTAGCTTCCACCCAGCGCGAACGCCACCAGCGCATTCTCTGCGCCTGTCCCCGTGGCGATTACAATGAACTGCCGGCCGGTCCGTGTGCGGTAAGTCATGGGGACTGCGGCGTTCTCATACGGAACCTTCCCGCGCCACAATTCCTTTCCCGTCTTCTTCTCGAATGCGTACAGATAGCCGTCACCGCCGCCGATGAAGACCAGGCCGCCCTTCGTCACCATGGCGCCGCCACGGCTGTTCGGCGACCCGAGGCGATCCGGCAGCGCAACCCCTTTGAGCAGCGGATGGTTTCGCAGGGCCTGGCCCCCTTCGCCCAACGGAACCTTCCAGGCGATCTCTCCCTTGTTCAAATCGATGGCGGTCAGCACAGCATAGGGAGGCGAAACCAGCGGAAGGCCGCCGGGCAGGCTGACGGATTCGCCGCCGCGCGCGAATACATTGGAGTACTCCACCGCGACCAGCGGATCGGACCCATCATTCTTCGCCAAGCCGGTTGAGGCCGACCGCATTGGCCGCGCGTACGAAGAGATAGCCGGTCTCCGGATCGAAGGCCGCGCCACCCCAATTGGCGCCTCCGCCCTGCGAGGGGCGCTGCAGCGTGCCTTCGAGTGAGGGCGGCGTGAACATCGGGCCAATGCGGAATTTTCGCATCTGCTCCTCCGCCAGGCGATGGATTTCGGGCGTCAGGTTGTTGGCATCTTCCAGTGATACGCCTTGTTCGACAAACGCCGGCGGCTTGGTGGGAAACGGCTGCGTGGGGTACGGCTTCTCTCCCGGCACGTCACTGTCGGTGGGCACGGGGCGTTCGACGATGGGCCAGACCGGCTTGCCCGTCACGCGGTCAAACACGTAGGTGAAGCCTTGCTTGGTGACCTGCGCCACTGCGTCGATCCGCTGCCCGTTCACGGTGATGGTCACCAGATTGGGCGGCGCCGGATTATCCCAGTCCCACAGGCCGTGGTGGACGGTTTGGAAATACCACTTCATCTTCCCCGTGGCGGCTTCCAGGCACACTAGCGACTCGGCGAACAGGTTCGCGCCCGGGCGTCCGCCGCCGTAATAGTCGCTGGACGGTGTCGTGGTCGGTAGATAGAGCAGCCCACGAGCCTCGTCGAGCGTCATCGGCGCCCAAACGTTGCCGTGTCCGCTGTTCCGCCACGATTCGTTCTCCCAGGTGCCGGCCCCCGGATCCTTCGCCGACTGCGGAATCACCGAGAAGGTCCACACACGCTTGCCTGTGCGCGCGTTGATGGCCTGCACGTACCCCATTGGATCGGGCAGTTGGACGCGGTCGGGGACCTGGCTGCCGACGATCACCAGGTCCTTATAGACGACCGGGGGCGAACTCTGCGTCGCGTGCCGGATGTCGGAGATGCGCGGCAGACCCTCCGTCAGCGACGCCACACCGTTATCCCCAAACGAAGGAACCGGTTTTCCCGTCTGGGCATCCAGCAGGAACATCCGATGCCGGCTGTTGAGCAAGATGCGCAGCTTCCCGCCATCGCGCCAGAACGCCGTCCCGCGCAGCTTCCACCCGCTGCCGGACAAGATTTGCCCCAGCTTGTATGCTTCGCCGTCGAAACGCCACAGCTCTTTGCCGGTTTCGGCATCCAGGGCGGCAATGTTGTTGTAGGGCGTCGTCACGTAGAGCACGCCATCGATCATGAGGGGCGTGTTCTCGAAATAACCGGGCGTGGTGCCGTATGGCTCAAGCGGCGTCTCCCAATGCTTCCACTGCCAAACCGGTTGCAAGTGTTCCACGTTCTGCGCATTGATATCGGTGAGGGTCGAATACCGGCTGCCGCCTGGATCGCCGCCATAGTAGGGCCATTCCACTTGCCGCGATGGCGCGCCGGATTGCGGAGCAAGCGTCAGGGACGCGGTAAGTAGAATAGCGAGGGCGCCGAGCAAGGGCTTCATTGCGACACCCAGGAGGCTCGCAGGGCCGCGCGGTCCAGTTGCTTGCCGCGGAGAAAAACCTTGGCAATGCGCCGCGTGTTGTTGATGTTGTCCAGGGGATTGGCGTCGAGCACCAGAAAATCGGCGCTCTTGCCGGCCGCCACGGTCCCGAGTTGATCCAGCTTCATGAGTTCGGCTGCCGTTTTAGTGGCAGCCACCAGGACCTGAGCAGGAGTCATTCCCGCTGCCACCATGTCCGTCAACTCTTGATGCGCGGCCCATCCGATCCCCGCGCTGGAGTCGGTTCCGAAACCGATCCGCACGCCCGCCTGGTTGAGCTTCGCCAGGTTGCGCGCCTGGATGCCAAAGAATTCGCGCGCTTTCTGGGCGGCCTCGGGCTTTTGGTTGGCGATCGCATCGCGCATCTTTTTGATCTCAGCGGCGGGCACCGTCTCGCTCGCAAACCGCAGATCCTCTTCCGTGGTTTCCCGCTCCGGCAGGTTCGGGATGACGTAGACGTTGGGATGCTGCTTGAACAGAGCAATCACTTCGTCATCGGCGTCTCTGTCCCGGATCCCGTGCGCGAAAATGTCAATACCCGATCGCAGCAGTTCCTTGGCATCCGCCAGATAGAAGATGTGGGCGGCCACGCGGAGATTGTGTTTGTGGGCCTCATCGATGATGGCGCGATAGAGAGGCGGGGTGAGCTTCTGGACCGTCCCGTTTCGGTCGTCCACCCAAATCTTGACCAGGTCCACTTTCTTGGCCGCCAGCTCATCGACGGCCTTACGCGCTTCCGCCTCGGTGCTCACGCCGTACGCTACTGGTCTCCAATAATCGGCTCCCGGCCCAGCGTTGGGCATCGCCATCCCGCGGCCGGCGATGCGAAACAGCGCTGCATTCGGGCCTGGATCGGCGCGGACCTGGTATGGGGTGTCCCCTGGATCGATGCCCATGCTCTGGGCCGCCGCGATTCCGTAGTAGGCATAGCGCTGCAGGTGGTCGATCAGGTTCTCGCGGCTGTACGTGTCGGTGCCGATGCGGCCGGTCTTGACGATCGTCCAACCTAGATGCGTGTGCGTATCGACCAGCGCGGGCATTACGGTTTGCCCGCTGAGATCGACGCGGACCGCGCCCTTCGGCAGCCGAATCTCGCCCCTTTTGCCGAGCCGTGTGAACTTGTTGTTCTCCACCAGGAATGCCGAATTCTCCACGGGAGCGCTGCCATCGCCCACGATGAGGCGCGCGCCTTCGAACAGCACCGCGGTGCCCTGCTGGGCCGGCGCCTGCGAGAATCCGAGGGCTAGCAAAAGCAGAATCTTCGTTAGGCGCATATTTCCTCCTTACAAATCGGCCGCGCCCAGGTAGGGCGGACCCCCTGGTCCGCGCAGGTCCCCCTGGACCTGCTCTTCAAGGCCAGCGCGTGTCTCTGGAGATTGTATCGTTCCGGGGCATTATGTTGTAATCTACGCCACGGAGGCATTTGCGTGAAGACTCGAATAACCCCGGGGCCGGCGATGATCGTCGCGTGCAGCTTGATGGTTGTTTCTCAACCAGGCAAGGCCCAGCAGCGCCCCGCGGCGCCGTACACCACCGAGCAGGCCTCGGCTGGACGCGCCCAGTATCAAGCCAACTGCGCCTCCTGTCATGCGCCGGATCTCTCCGGACGCGAAGGGCCGCAACTGGCTGGCGCCAACTTCATGGGTCAGTGGGGCGACAAAACCGTGGGCGAATTGATCGGTTTTATGCGCGCCACCATGCCTCCCGGCGCGGGTGGGTCGCTTCCGGACCAGACCTACATTAATCTCGCAGCGTTCCTCCTCGACTCCAACAGCGCGCGGCCGGGCGATCGACCGCTCACAACGGAATCGGCCATTTCGATTCGCAGCGTCGCGTCCGGTCAGCGTGCAGCGTACTTGCAGCCGGGTGCGCCGGCGCCTCCCGCGGCTCAACCTCCCACCGCTCAAACAGGCAACCAGGCTCGGCAGGCGCCCCGTGGAATCACCGTGGCGGGCGAAGTGAAAAACTACGTTCCGGTCACCGACGCCATGCTGCGCAATCCCGATCCCGGCGACTGGCTCATGATTCGCCGCGACTACAAGGCCACCTACTATAGCCCGTTGAACCAGATCACCGCGCAGAACGTCAACAGCCTGCGCTTAGTGTGGAGCTGGGCCATGCAGGACGGCGCAAGTAATGGGAACCAGCCCGCACCCATCGTGCACAACGGTGTGCTGTACGTGAACAACGCCGGCACGGTGCTGCAGGCCCTGGATGCGAAAACCGGCGACCTGATCTGGGAGAATCGCTACGGCTCCAATCCCACCGCCCCCGCCATGCGCGGTATCGCGATTTACGATGACAAGATTTTTGTGGCCACAGGCGAGGCGCACCTGATGGCCTTCGACGCCCGCAATGGCAAGATGGTTTGGGACACCACCATCGGCGACCGCTCCAACGGCGAGTACGCCAATACCAGCGGCCCCATCGTGGTGAACGGCCGCCTGATTCAGGGACTCGGCCGCGACTCCTGCGCTACCTACCGCGAGGAGAAATGTTTCATTAGCGCTTATGATGCCAAGACCGGCAAGGAAGCCTGGCGCTTTCGAACCGTGGCACTCGAAGGCGAACCGGGAGGCGACACCTGGGGAGGGCTCGCGAACACATTTAGAGCGGGCGTCGAGACGTGGATCACCGGAAGCTACGATCCGGACTTGAACCTGACGTACTGGGGCACGGCCCAAGCCAAGCCGTGGATGCGCGTGAGCCGCGGCTCCGGCAACGGCGCGACCCTGTATGCCAACTCCACGCTGGCCATCAACGCCGATACAGGCAAGCTCGCCTGGTATCACAGCCACGCGCCGGGCGAGACGCTCGACTTGGACGAAGTGTTTGAACGCGTGCTGGTGGACGATCAGGGCCAGAACTACGTCTTCAGCGCGGGCAAGGCGGGCATTCTGTGGAAGCTGGACCGCAAGACTGGAAAATATCTGGGCCACAAGGAAATGGTGTTCCAGAACGTGTACGATTCCATCGACTCGCGCACGGGCGAACCGCACTATCGCAACGATATCGTCGAGCAGCGGGTCGGCGAGTGGGTGTCGGCATGTCCGTCGACGGAGGGCGGCAAGAATTGGCCGTCCATGACCTACTATGCGCCGGGGAACCGGCTGATCATTCCCTTGAGCCAAAGCTGCCTGGATATGAATGGGCAGGCGATCGAAAAAATCGCCGGCGGCGGCAGCGGAAACGGTGCTCTACGGCGCTTCTTTGAGATGCCGGGGACGAACGGGAATGTAGGAAAACTGGCGGCGTACGATGTGCGGACCATGCGCGAAATCTGGAAATACGAACAGCGTGCGCCGTTTCTTACCGGCGTGGTCTCGACGGCCGGAGGCGTGGCATTCGCAGGCGACCTGGACCGCATGTTCCGCGCCTTCGACGCCGGCACTGGCCGTATTCTGTGGGAGACGCGCCTTCCCGCCGCGGTGCAAGGCTTCCCGCTAACGTTTACTGTGGGCGGTAAGCAATTCCTGGCCGTGACGACGAGCAATGGTGGAGGCAGTCCTCGCGGCGTCCCGGCCGTGGTTGCCGCGGAACTGCATTATCCGGCGACGGGCAATGCCCTATACGTTTTCGCGCTTCCCGACCGGAAGTAGCCCTTACCTCCCGGGCCCAGTGCGCCTCGGCATTTTCCGTTCGCCGTTCTCAACAGGCGGGAAGTCCTTCAGTTCGTCGTACACCTCGGTAATGAACCGGTCCTTGCTCTGTTTCGTGTCGCCCAGCGTGGTCGCGTCATAGGGTGCGGTCAGGTTCGCGGCCAGAACCTCATCCAGCGATTTGCCCTCGTCGCGGAGCTTCTGCACCTTTCCCAAGATGTCGACGAGCATGGCACGGTAGCCTAGCAGATCCTTCTTCCTGACCAGCGTTCCGTGGCCTGGGACAAGAGTCGTATCGGGGCCCGCAAGTTTTTCAATGAGGTCAACCGCCTCGATCATGCCCTTGATCGACCCGCCGTTGGCCTGGTCGGCAAACGGATAGCCAAAGTTGCGATAGAAATCCTCGATATAGATCACGTTCGCCTTGTTGAACCGCACGATCGTGTCACCCGCGGTGTGGGACGGCATCATCGGTATAAAGTCCACCGTTTCGCCGTTCATATGAATCGTGACGGCAGGGGTGCCTGGAGAGCCGTACCTATATGTGGAGGTTGGAACGCCGGCGGGATCGGGCGCGCGACCGGCATTGCCCGGCGGGCTTAGCATTTCATCACGCAGATTCTCCTGCGAGTAGATCACCGCCCCCTGTTTCGCGAAGAACGCATTGCCACCGGTATGGTCGGGGTGGATGTGAGAATTGACTACGATCTTAATGGGACCACTGGTGAATGTCCGGATTGTGTCGAGTGTCTTCGCCGCCAGTTGCGGGTCCTCGGTATCCACCATCAGCACGCCGTCGGAGCCGAAGAGCACGGCGACCCTGCCACCGGCAGCATCGGGATGTGTCGGGTCAAGACCCGCCGAACCGTGCAGGGAGTAGAGATTTGGCGCGAGCTTCTCCGTAACCAGCATCTCTATCTTGTCCCAGGGCGTTTGGTAGCCTTGAGGAAACTGGATTGACTCTTTTCCCGGTGGGACCACCGTGATCGGATAACCCGATTCCTGTGCCCACACACTGCCGGAAACAGCCGCCACCGTCCACAGTAATAGCGCTCCCCGTTTCATAGCCTTGGTCCTCCCGAGCCTAAGCTTCGATGTTACTTGATCAGAAGCTCGGCGTTAACGGTCCGGCTGAAACTATTTGCGCCGCGCGGCCTGGATGTCTCCCTCCGCCATCTTCATCAGGAGATGCGTCACCGGACCGCCACTGGCCACGAATTCCACCGCGGTGCCGCTCAGAGAAAAGGCCGAGTCGGAGAATGGAAACAAGCGTTGCTTACCGGCGCCGTCCTGATCCCAGTAGAGGGCCCCGTGCGAGGCGGTGATTTCGATAGAGTGCGGCTTGCCGTTGTCCAAAAAATCGTAGAACCCCACGTACTTGGCCAAGGTGGCGTCGGATATGGGAGCCTCGCTGATCTCGGGGCCCTTGGCGTCCATGTGCCGCCGGTCCTTCTCGTTTTCATTGCAAACAAATTCCAGCATCTCCGTGTCGACCATCAGCTCTTGCCGTATGGTGACGGTCCATGGCCTGGCGTAGGTCTTGGGATCGTCGAGCGTCATGCGAATTTCCATGTGCCCAAAGTCGGCGCGGCGGAAGCGCTCCGTGATACGCAGGTCCTCGGAGTGCGGATGTCCATCCGAATCCAGCCAGACCCGCGGCGTGTAGCCGTTGCTTTCCACCACCAAAGTATCTCCGTCCCAATGCCCCACCGAGTATCCCATCCAGGTCGGGTTCGGATCCTTTTCCAGTTCCCGGCCGTCCAGAAAGAGCTGGCGGTTAGTCAGATCGCTAAAAAGGATCGCGATCAAGGCCGGCGTCTGCACGATCTTGAAATCGCGATACGGTCCAGTCATGGCTGCGGGCCCGAGAGGCAGACACGCGGACTCCATGGCATCCTTGCCAAAATCCCGCAACCGCTGGCGGTAGAGAACGTCGGCCCACGGCATCACGTCTTCCGGTTTCAGGTCCACAGTGATGTTGTTGTAGTAGCGGTCCGATGGGGTGGACCAGGTCCCGGAAAGGTCGGGTTTGCCGTCCGGCGCTCGTGGCGTGGGAGCGTCAGGTTCGGCTTTCCGTCCGCGGTTCTAGGAATACCAGGAGTGGGATGGTTCAGCCACTGGCCGTTGCTCGCAGAGGTGAGAAGACAAATTAAGAGGACCGCCCGCATGCGGTGGATTGTACCACTGCAATACGCGAACGCATGCTTCCGCCACACCTAGGACACCTAGTGTATGTCAACATCCTGAGGGATGAAGGCAAGCACTGTCAATGCACAAGGCGCAGAGCTTCCAGAGTTCAGCACTCAGCTGCTTCGGGTTTTGTCCTAAGCTGATTGCTGAATGCTGACCGCTGAAAGCTCTACTGCGGCTGCGGCGGCGAACGGTCACCCAATTTACTCCGCGCGCAACGCCTCCACTGGATTCACGGTAGTAGCTCGTCTCGCGGGGACGTAGCTCGCCAGCGCCGCCGCGGCGAGCAGGAACACCGGAACGACGGCATAAGTCAGCGGATCGAGAGCGGTGATTCCGAAGAGCAGTGACGACATCAGGCGCGTCAGTCCCGCGGCTGCGATCATCCCTAGCGACGCGCCAATTCCCGCCAGCAGCAGTCCTTCGCGCACGAACATTCGCCGGAGCCCGGAGCCTTGCGCACCCAGAGCCACGCGGATGCCGATCTCGCGCGTCCGCTGCGAGACGGCGTATGCGATCACGCCGTAAATCCCCACGATGCCCAGAAGCAGCGCCATACCGCCAGCGATCGCCAGCATCACCAGCGTGAAGGAAGTACGGGCCATGGACTCATCGTATAGGTTCTTGAGTGTGCGCACCCGGAAGACCGGCAGGCTGGCGTCCACCGACCAGATCGCCCGGCGAGCTTCGGTCAGGAAGCTCTCCGTGGCCGCGCGTTTGGTGCGCACGACAAACGCACCGAAGCGGGTGACGCTCACAGCGTCATCCCCGAAGTGGTCCTTCATGGCGGGCCAGTAGGCGAACGCAGGCGGCTTCACCTGCGGTCCAAGATCATAGACGTCGGCGGCCACGCCCACAATCTCTCTCCATGGATCGTTGTTATACCCCGACCGGATTCGCTTACCGAGTGCGGCGCTCGGGCTGCCCCACATCTCCCGCGCCAGGTTTTGGGAAACGATGGCAACGCGGCGTTTGTCATAGAGGTCGGTCCAGGTGAAGTCGCGTCCGGCGATCAGAGGCGTCCCGGTGGTCTTGAAAAACCCCGGTGTGATGGACCTGAATTGCCGGATGGGCGGAAGCTGCCCGTCGCGGTAGGTCTTGTCTTCCGCGTAGATCGGGTTACTGAAGTGGAGCCCTTCTATCGGTGCGTCTTCCGCGAACGCAACCGACGTAACGCCCGGAATCGCCGCCAGCTTGTCCAGCATTGCATTCTGCATGCGCATCACTTGTTCGGGTTCCTGCACCTGCCCCGGATAGATCAAAATGCGCATCAACTGGACTTCCTCCGGCCGCGTGAATCCCGGTTCAACGCTCCGCAGAGCCTGGAAGGTGCGAATCATCAGGCCGGCGCCGACCAGGAGCAGCAGCGCCAGTCCCACCTGCACCACCACCAGCGTATTGCGGGCCCGATGGTGTTCGCGGCCGTGGCTGAAGCTTCGGCCAACTCCCCGAAGCGATGCCGCCACCTGGGGCGCCGCGTACTTCAGCACTGGGATCAGGCCGAACAGCAGTCCCGCCAGCAGAGAAACGATGAATGCAAAACCCAGCACCACAGGATCGATTCCGATTTCATTCAACCGCGGCAGCGTTTGCGGTCCCTTCGTGATCAGAATTCGAAGCGCCCCATAGGCGAGCCCTAACCCGAGCGCGCCACCCAGAATCCCCAATACCGCGCTTTCGAGTAACATTTCGCGCGCGATCACTTTCCAGCCGGCGCCCAGTGCGGCTCGAACGGCCATCTCATGCTGCCGGCTCTCCGCCCGCACCAGGAGCAGATTCGCTACATTCGCGCAGGCGATCAACAACACCAGCCCAATGGTTGCCATCAGAACCCACAACACGGTGCCGACATCCCCCACGACTTCCTGCTTAAAGGGCTGGATCTTCGGGCCAAAGCGTGCGCCCTCAAAAAGGGCGCGGGGATATCCGGGCGGAGCGGGCCACGCCTTCAACCAGATCGCGAGCATACGCTTCTGATCGGCGTTGGCTTGCTCAAGCGTGACGCCAGGCTTGAGCCGCGCGATTCCCTGGTAGGCGAATTCGCCCAGGAGACAGCTTCTCACGTTCGAGCCGCTGCGGCAGAATCAGGTCGGGGCTGCTTCTGAAATCGAAGCCGGCCGGCATCACGCCGATCACGGTGTGCGGGTGCTGATCTATGGTTAGAGTGCGCCCCACCACGGACGGGTCCCCGCCATAGCGCCGCTGCCAATAGCCGTAATTCAGAATGACCGTTTCCGGAGAGCCGGGCGTGTCGTCTGCCTGGGAAAACCAGCGCCCGACCTTAGGCTGCACGCCCAGGGCTTGGAGCGTGCCGTAGCTGACGACCAGCGTGGGGACCACGTCCGGTTCCGCGAGTCCGGTTACCGTAGCGCCGCGGCTCCGGTACACCCCGAAATCCTGAAAGGTCCGGTTTTCCTCGCGGTAGGTGAAGTACATCGACCCCGACAACTCGATCGCATCCCCGAAGCCCTTGATCCCCGGCGCGGTCTGCCAGACCCCGACCAGCGATTCGGCCTGGGGATACGGCAGAGGTTTGATCAGTACTCCCTCCACCACGCTGAAGATAGCCGTGGTGGCGCCGATGCTGAGCGCTAGTGTAACCAGAGCGATGGCGGTGAACATCGGAGCCCGTCTCAGGCGCCGCACGACGTGGTTGAGCGGCCGCAGGCTAAGCCCCGCCCTGTTGGGCGAAAGATGGGACAGCACTCCTGCTCGGCCAGACGACTCACGCACACGCGGAAGGGTCCTCGATAATTCCAGGGAAAGCCGTGGCCATTCCATCTGCTCATTGGCTTCGCGCCAGGCGTCGTCGGCCGTGGATCCGCCCCGGATGAGCGCTTCATAACGCTGTTCGAGATCCTGCGCCAGTTCCGATACCATGCTGGCGTCAGGCGCCAGGTGACGAAGTTGATTCTCTACGTGCGCCCGCAAATCACGCATCCTGCAACCCCGCTGTCAGACGGATGCCCTGCAGAAACTCGGTCCAGCTGGAACGCTGTTTGGCCAGCTCATGGCGACCGGCTGCTGTCAGTGTGTAGAATCGCCTTCGCCGTTCGCCGGCTGCCTCCACCCACCGGCCTTTGATAAAACCTCTCTCTTCGAGGCGGTATAAGACCGGATACAGCGACGCCGGGAGGAAGCTGATCGCGCCGCGAGACCGGCGCTCTATTTCACAAGCGATCTCGTAGCCGTGCTTCGGTTGATCCTCAAGCTGCGCGAGGATCAGGAATTCGGCGCTCCCATTCTTACGGGCTCGATCCGTGGTGGATTCATTGGATGCCATATATTGCGATCCACTATATGGCAACTCAACCATCATGTCAACTGTCCGAAGCTGATCGCCGATCGCTGAAAGCTCTACTGCGGCGGCCGCCGCCGCTTGGTGGCCTGCTCAAATCCATAGGCGAGTTCGATCAGCCGGGGCTCGCTGCATGCCCTTCCCGTGAAGCTGACGCCGAAAGGAGCTGGTTTAGCGTTGAAGCCATCCGGAAACGGCGTAATGGGCGCGTTAGGCACCTCTCCAAACGGTACGATCACCGTGGGATAGCCCGGCCTGGCCGCGATCGCCGCACCGGTCGCGCCGGGAAACAGCAGCGCATCCAAGCGGTTCGCCTCCATCACTTCGTCTATGCCGTGAGTTCCCGCCAACGCGATGTCCTTGGCCCGGTCCGCTTGGTAACGGTCGCGATCCGCCTCCACATCCATTTCGTCGGAGATGTCGAGAAGAGATTGACCATACTTGATCGCGCCGGCATCGCGATGCTCCAGGTTCCACATGCGCAGCGCAGTTAGCGACTTTACTGGCGCGGAAGGCCCCAACGATGCCAGCCAATGGTTGAAGTCGCGCTTCATGCCGTACTTGAGCACCACCGAACAGCCATCGTCCTTCCCTTTGCCCTCGTTCGCACCAGCGCAGGTATTCCACAGCAACAGATTCGCTCCGGGGTCTGAGCTGACCACGCTGGGGATGTCCGCGGGATCCACGATCACCGCGCCCTGCTGTTTAAGAATATCGATGGCTTCGGCCATCACCTTGGCTTGCTCGGCGTTCAGCCCGCCGCGCATTTGCGTCTCGCCGGGTGCCACCGCGCGGTCATAATAAAACGCGCGCGGGATGCCAATGCGAGCGCCTCGCAGTCCATTCACCTTCAAGAAACGCCGGTAGTCACCGCCGCGCGGCGGCTCGCAGGCTCGCGTGGCCGGATCGTTCGGATCGGCACCTTCCAGTGCACCCAGCAGAATCGCGGCGTCCGTGACGGTCTTGGCGAGCGGGCCGGGAGTGTCCTGATCCGCGGTGATGGGAATCACGCCGTGACGGCTCACGCGGCCCACCGTCGGCTTAATGCCCACCAGCATGTTTTGATTGGCCGGGCTCAAAATCGATCCTGATGTTTCCGTGCCCACGTTGGCCGCCCAGAAGTTGGCCGCGGTGCCGATGCCCGAGCTGGAACCACCCGTGGTGAGGGCTGGGCGCCCGTCGCCCGTCCCCGGTCTCGGGTCCCGCCGCGGATCGTAGGGGTTCAGGCCATATCCCGCCACCGCGTTATAGTTCCCCGGCATGGGCGTCGGCGCGCCGGCGACCCAGTTGGCTAGCTCGGTCATGCCGGTCTTGGCGATGATGATGGCGCCGGCGTCTCGCAGGTGCTTCACCAGTGTGGCTTCATATGGCGGCACAAAGCCATCGAAAGCTAGCGCACCGCCGGTAGTGGGCATATCGGTGGTGTGAATGTTGTCTTTGACGGCGATGGGGATTCCGTGCAACGGCCCGCGCACCTTACCCCTTGCCCGTTCGCGGTCGCGCGCATCCGCTTCCTGAAGCGCGGCAGGATTCACGGTTATGGCGGCGTGCAGCTTGTCTTCGTAAATCGCAATCCGCGTGAGATATTGCGTCACCAATTGCCGCGAGGTGACGCGTCCTTGTTTCATCGCCGCCTGCATCTGGGGGATGCTGGCTTCGACCACGCTGAACGGCCGCTTTGCTGGAGCTCTGCTCTGCCCCAGGACTGATGATGCCGCAGCCACCAGGCAGAGAAGAGGGCGCACCATCATAGGATAGCGGAACGCGGCGCGCCGGCCAGTGCTTAGCGGGTGCCAGTTTACCGAGCTCGCCGCGGCTGCGTTAATCCGCCAGCGGATCGGGCCGCATCTGGAAGTGGACTACCTTGGCGTTCGTCCCTTTCCCAGTCTCGCTGTGGAATGGGGTGCGAGTGCCCCAGGTCGTCCAGACCCCTTTGCCTTTCCAGCCGGCCTTCGCATCGTCGATGCGGCCGTCCATCCCTTTCGCAAAGAAGCCCAGTGGATAGGGCACGCGCAGCACCGCGAACTTCCCATTCACCAGAGCCACGAGCGAATCGGATGAGTTGCCGGTGATGATGGGCGTATTCTTGCCCAATCCCAACGTGTCATACTGATCCACCCAGTCGTAATAATGCGAGTCCGCGCTTCCGGATTCCTTCAGGTTCTTGAAATTCGGTCCGGGAGTGGGATACAGCGTCCAGCCTTCGGGACAATGCTGGCCAAGCGCGGTAGGCCCGTTGAGAGGACCTTTGCACTTGCGCCGGTCGAAGCTGGCCAGGTGCCCGCTCCCCAATGCCACCCATGCGACATTGTTGCGGTCCAGGTCCATGCCGCGCGGCGAATAGCCCCACACCTTGGCCTTCGGATTGTTCCACGGCACTTCGTAATACTCCGCCAGAGACGTTTCCGGTGGATTCGATCCTGGATTTAGCCGCACGATCCCGCCCGGGAAGCCCAACACACTTCCCCAAACGCTGCCGTCGGTGCCAATCGCCAGGCCATAAAATGCGGCGTTGAGGCGCGTATCCTTGGTCGCGTCGGGTACACCGCTAATGGCTGAGGAAGTGCCCAGACTTTCGCCGCTGGGTGCTGTTAACACTTTCTGCTCGGCCTCCACGTAGTCGTCCCGCTTGCCGTTACCATTGGTGTCCAGCACCAGCGCCGTCCAGCCTTGCGATTTCGCCGCGTCGTGCGTCTGGTCCCACACCTTGGTGTTGAGCCAGCCCACTACGCCGCCGCCGCCGCCGCTGCTGGTCCACAGGGTGTTGTTGGCGTCCTCTGCGAACAGCAGGTGGTGCGTGCCGAAGCAGGTGTCGACCATCGAAGTTTCCTTCGTCTTGGGATCGTACACAGCCAACTGGCGTCCGGAGCGTTCCACCGGAGTGAGCTTCGCCGATACCAGGCTCGATCCCTGCTTACAAAATGCCGGGTCATCCACTGCCCGGATTCGCGCCGTGTACCATAGCCGCCCCTGCTGGTCGAACATTGGATTGTGGACGGTGGTATGGCTGTCCCAAATGGATTCGTCGCCCCAGATGGGTGACGCCTGCAACGGCTTCGGCTGCCCGGGAGTGTTGGCATCGCGATAGGGAGTCTTCACCCAGCTCGTGGTGTTATGCACCGGATCGAGCACGGGCAGCGCATCGCGGCTTTCTTCGGGCGATCCGTAGATCAGGCCGTTTGCGTTCAAACTGGGATTGCGTTTATCGGTGGAGATTTCGTCGTGCAGGTAGGCCTTCGGATCCGCCCAGTCCCATTGCGTGATCACTACGTTGCGCTCAATGCCCTGCGGCCGAGGCGGCGCCTGCGCCGGCAATTCGCCCTGCGCGATCCGGCTGGTCCAATCCCCAAACTCTTTGGTGGCGCGCTCTGGGCCTAGTTGATTCAGACCGCCAAGCATGGCATTGCCGGCTTGCCCGGATTGGACACGGCGCATCCAGGCCTGGGCCGGGGAATCGAGGCTGGCGAACATCGAAGGAATCGTCCGTGTATATTTGTTGCCCAGCTGGTGGCACGATTCACAACTGTCGGTCTTGATCAAGTGGACCCACTGGCCCTGAGTTTTGATGTTCGGCGAAATGCCGTTCCCGGATGGCCCCGTCCCCGGAAATTCGGTTTTTTCGGGCACCTTGAGCATGGCGTACCAATAGTTGCCGGGATAGTATTGCGCAGCGCTCTTCGCGTCCGGCGCTACGGTCGGCTTCAGATCGATCGCCTTGCCCGGCTCGGCATCGGCCTTGGGAGAGTCCAGTAACCCATAGCCGCGCGCCCAGACCGTGTATTTGGCTTTGGGCAAATCGGGAATCAGATAGCGGCCTCGGTCGTCCGTCACCACTTCCTTGATGTAGCGCGTTGGTAGGTCCGTGGTTTCCGCGATCACCCACACTCCGGCTTCGGGCCCTTTACTGCTGGAAACCGTGCCACCGATATCGGCAGCCCCCACTTTCACCGTCGCAGGCTGCTGCGCATTGAGTTGGGTCCGCGTGGTTAACAAATATCCGGCGATGCCGAGCGCTACTACGCCGGCCAAGGATATGTTTCGGATCATACGCATGTGGTACCTCCTCGGGCGTTCTGCCAATCGAGTATATATAATTGCCAGGTCAGATGGGAGGACTCAATGAAGACTTGGATTCTGATGGCGTCCGGAGCGCTTGGCATCGTGCTGGTATTTTGGCAAGGAGCGGCTGCCCAGCCGTGTCATCGCACGCCCTGGTAACCGAAGCTGAGTACGACCGTTGGCAGGTCGAACTATCCAACTGGGGACGCTGGGGCAAAGACGATGAAATGGGAACCCTCAACCTGATCACCGCTGCCAAGCGCAAGCAGGCCGCGGCGCTGGTCAAAGACGGCGTCTCCGTATCGCTCGCCAGGGACGCCAGCCGGGTGATGGAAGTCGACAACCCGTGCCCCATTGAATGGTCCATGACCATGTTCACCCCGGCCATGGTGATGGACCGGGTCGGGTACCCTTGCATCCACGGCCCCGGCACCACCCATCTTGATTCCTTCGCGCACGTTTTCTTCAACGGGAAAATGTGGAACGGCGATTCCGCAAGCCTGGTCACCAAGGAAGGCGGTACGGCCAAGAATTCGATCCTGACCATGAAGAGTGGGATTGTCACCCGCGGCGTTCTCTATGACATCCCGAAGTTAAAGGGCGTGAAGTATCTCGAGCCGGGTACCCGCGTGTTCCCCGAGGATCTGGAGGCTTGGGAAAAGAAAACCGGCGTGAAAGCCGGACCTGGCGACGCGCTGATCTTTCGCTGGGGAAAATGGGCCCGCCGCGCAGATGTCGGGCCCCAGGCCGGCGATTTGGCCGCTGGCCTGGATAACACTTGTATCCCCTGGTTGAAGAAGCGCGACATCGGTTTGCTGGTGTGGGAAACGGCCGGCTATGTGCCGCAGCCGCCCGGCGATATTCCCCGAGGCTCGCTTCACAATTTCGTTCTCGCGATGCTGGGTGTCCACATCCTCGACCGCGCCGATCTGGAAGCATTGAGCGAAGCCGCGGCCGCGCGCAATCGCTGGGAATTCATGTTATCCGTGGCGCCGTTGCCGATACCGAATGGGACCGGTTCACCGGTAAACCCACTCGCGCTGTTCTAACCTGCTGTTTCTGAAATAGCTGGACCCAGGTCTACAACAGCAATCCGCGCCCTCTTCTTAGAATTGTTGAAGCCACAAGTCAGCATCCCGACCTTCACCGAAATATGTGAGTTCGCCGTTTCTATAGATAGTGGAGAACCACCGGAGTGTGAATAAACATTCTCATGCCAGGTAACAGCCGGACCATATCAGCGTAGGTTAGCGCGTCGATATCGAAGGCCGTCACCCTGACGTTGCGATCTTGCACCACCGCTACCAGGCGATCGAGAATTGCCAGATCAGGGTCGCTCCAAGGCGCCACCCCAATTACGAGGTCGTGTTCACCCAGGGCGAAGGAATCCCCACAGCACAGAAGCTCGAACCCGGCCATCTTCACTGCCATCGGGAATTCAGCGCGGTGCACGGTCGTTTTTGCACTCAGTCGCGTAGCCTCGTCCTCTGCTTCATCCCACGCTCGCCGGACTCGTTCTGAGAAATCGAAAAACTGCATAGCGAAACACCTAATGTCTCGCATTAGTCCATAAACCTATAAATCGGCAGAGTAGCAACCGCAATCATTCGCGGCAGGTAAAATTCGCCGAGTTCTCCGGATCGCCCTGACCGCTGTACTGCGCATGTTTGGGAAAAGCGCATAACGGACGGCTTCGCCCCGGGTACGCTTTCCCTGTCGCAATGACGGAATCCGGAGCGGTGCCCTTCTCCACCCAATCGACCGCGGCGCCCAGCAGGTCGAACTGGTCGAGCGCGAACTCGCCGCCCCGGCAGTGGGCCATGCCCGGAACCAGATACAGGCGGCTCCAGCTCTGCACTTGATCCATTCCACCGTTCGCCTTGCTCATCTTCTGGTAGTAATCCAGGGTATCCATCGCCGAGAACGCCGGATCGCTCATGCCGTGATAGAACAGGAGCTTTCCACCGTGGGCGGAAAAGCTGCTCAGGTTGGTCCAGGTACTATCGGTCAGCGCTTCCAAAGGATTTGCCAAGAGGTTAAACAGACGCCGGTCGACGTCGATATCGAGCGGCGGCGCGGGCGCACCGGTCGCGGGCGGCGTGGCGCTCGGCAACAGGTTGGCGATGCCCGCGTCGTAAGCATTCATGGGGTAGACTAGGTCGCCCTTGGAATTCCTCGGTCCGGCGAAAGCCTTCTTAAGCGCGCCCACCTGCTCCGACGTCAGGCAGGCGTCCGTCTTGGCTCCCGCGCAGGTCAACACTGCCGGATCGAACTTGCATGCCAGCGTATTGAAAACCATGCCGTCCTTTAACCCGTCCTTGGCATCGCACGCATTGAGGATCCCGCCGAGAATCAGTTTCTTGTCTGCCTCGGAAAAAACCTTGCTGGGCTGCGGTCTTCCCGCGTCGTCCTTGGGGGCAATCTGGTTGTACGCGACCGCGGCCCAGTTGTTGCCGATCTGGGAAAAGCCGGTGCGCATGGCGGGATCGCCGGAGACCACACCGTCGAAATAGGAGGGATAGCGTTGTGTCATGAGCATCCCTTCCCGCCCGCCCGTTGAGCACCCGGCGAAGTAAGAATATTTGGCCGGTTGCCCGTAGTATAGGGCGACGATCTGTTTGGCGATTTCCGTGACGCGGGGCACGGCGACCTGTGCGAAATCGAGACTCGCCTGCTGGTCCTGGTTATAGCTGGTGTCAAAGGTGGCGCCCTTGTGACCGGTGTCGGTGGAGACTACCGCAAAGCCGCGCGCCAATCCGGGGTTGTCCCCGGCGGCTGCTCCGCCTAAGGGCGGCCGCACACTTCCGTTGTAACCACCGCCGCCCTGAAACAGGAAGCGGTTATTCCAGTTATCCGGCAGCGCGATGGCGAAGCCGATACCGTAGGTCTTCCCGCCGGCCCCCGTGCGCTGATCGACCATGCCGTCGGCTTGGCAGTGTGCCGGCTCGGAGGCCGAAGCGGAAATGATTTCAGCCTTGGTGATGACCAGGTTTACGCCCGGAAGCCGGAGCTTGGTGAGGTCCGAACATTTAGTCGACGTCTGCGCAACGGCGCAGGCGGCCACCAACAAAATCAGCACGCTTAGCTTCTTCATTTCGTCACCTCTGACGGGATTAGTATACGCCCAAGCGCCGCCGGGCGCCTGGTTCCCAAAATCCGAGTATATTGATGAAGAGCGAGGGTCAAAGCAAATGGCAACTATCTGGAAAACTGGCCGGTTCTTGGCAGGGCTCGTCATCGTGTGCACGATGGCCGCGGGCCAGAGTTCCGAGACAGCTCCGCTAACCATCACCTTGGCAGGGCAATCGATGATCCGGTCGGACATCCGCGCGACCGCGCCGGCGGCGGTGCCTGTGATTCAGGGGCTGCTGAACGGCGATGTGGTGTTCACCAACTTTGAAGCCGCGGTTGCCGAAAAGGGCGAGACAATCCACGAGGGCCGGGGATTTCTCACTCCGCCCGAAGCGCTCGACGCGGTGAGAACTTTCGGTTTTAACTTGTTGGCCTTGTCCGGCAACCACGCGTTCGATCTGAAGGTGACTGGCATTCAGAACACAATCCGGGAAGCGGACAGCCGCAAGATCGTGCATGCCGGAACTGGGAATAACCTGTCCGAAGCCGCAGCGCCGGCTTATCTGCACACTCCGAAGGGCACGATTGCCTTGATCGCCAGCGCGTCTGGCTTGATCGGGCCGGGTGCCAGCGCCACGGCGGACGGGTCGGGCGTGAATGAACTTCGCGTCGAAGCCGGCGACAAGGAAAATGAGGCCACGGCCGATCTGCCCGGCGCGCCCGAAAACACCCCGAATCCGGTGGATTCGCAGCGCATCCTGCAAAGCATTCGGGACGCCCGCCAGCGCGCCGACCTCGTGATCGTGTACCAACATAACCACGTCTTCGGGAATCACTCGTTCGCCACGATCTTCACGGAAGGGATGCCGGAGCGGCTAGCCCCGAACGAGTGGCTCAAGAAGTGGACGCATGCGGAGGTGGATGCCGGCGCGGACATCATCGTGATGCACGGCGCGCCTCTGCTGCACGGGGTGGAGATTTATCGCGGCAAGCCTATCTTTTACGATCTCGGCAACTTCATTTACAACGTGCCGCCGACGCTAACGTACATCGATGAACCGATGAACTGGGAGAGCGCGGTCGCGTACCTCCAATTCCGGGGGAAGAACCTGCAGTCGATTTCCTTCCGGCCGATCGCCCTGAATAATATAGGCGAGGGCCAGCCCGACATTCACAACGAGTACACCAACAACCAGTTCCTCGACACGCGCGGTTTGCCCGCGCCGGTAACGGGTGCGCGAGCGGGATACATACTGCAGCGCCTGGCCGACGCCTCAAAGCCCTTTGGTACGAAGGTGGAAATCAAGGGCGATACAGCGGAAATCAAGCTGTCGAAGTAGCCCAACTAACGCCGGCCCGGTTCCCGTCTCAGGACGGATCCTCCGCTGGGTTGTTGAGATTTCTGCGCCGAGCGAACCGCAAGCGTGTATCCGATATTTCCCTTGGGCGTGTCGTACACTCCGTAATCGCAACTGAATACGGTCCAGGCCTTGGTGGGGTCTGCGGCATCGCCGGTGGAGGTCCAATAGTATTGAAACCTCTGGAAGTTGGTGAAAATCGCGGCTTGGAACAGACTGTTGTCTTTATTGAGGTAGGTTTGGTTGAAGAAGTCCGCGTGATTGTTTTCCATTCGGTCCGACAGGCTCTGCATCTCGTTCCGGCTGGGCATCCGCCAACTGCCGGCCTGGGATCCGTCGGTCAGTCCGCATTGCCCGCTGGATAACGCACGGACGGCGCCGATAGCGTCAGCCCAGGTCTGTTGGATGCAATCGGCTTGCTTGAGCCACACCAGGCCGGTGACGGTGTCGGCAATGGTTCCATCCCCTTTGTCCACCCAACGAGGAAATGTCGGCGGTACGCCGCTTTGGATACTGCCGTCATCGCCGGCGGCAAAAATGACATACTGCCCCGTCGATTGCAGCCGGGTGGCGCCCCCTCCATTGCCCTTGACCGCCCAGACTTGGTTGGACGCCGTTGCTTTATTGTTGGAGGCAGAATCATTTATATAACGTCCATCGCTCAAACGGATCGCCCACGCGTTCCAAGACCCGGATTCTCCGCCGAAGTAGCTGGTGGACGACCAGTAAATCGCGGTCGATACGTTGGTGAATGGGTGGCCCGGCGCGAGCGCCGGATTGCTCCTGGAAACATCCACCAGGCTCTCCAGCTCATTGATATTGGGTAGCCGCCACTCTCCCGCGGCGGACCCGTCCGCCAGGCCGCAGGCGCCGCTGGCGAGCATGTTCACTTGCGCCAGAGCACCCGCCCAGTTCGCGGAACTGAAGCAGCCGGCATTCTTCAGCCAGACCAGACCGGTAACACTGTCGGTGACCGTGCCATCCTGATTGTCGGTGAAGCGGTCTCTCGAAACGGCCGGTCTGACTCGCAGGCTATCATTGCTGGTGGCCGGAAGACTGACCAAAGGGTTGCTGCCGTCGTACGCGGTAAAGTTCGCGCCCGTCAACGGCGGCCCTGGGACCTCGCGATCGCGGGAATTCGGCAGTGACACATAGTGGATGACGGTAAGATAGATCGCAATATCCGTGAATCCATTGCCCATGAAGTCGCCCGTGTGATCGGCTCTGGTAACTGTGGCCCCCGAAGCGACCGAAGGATAGAATCCATATCCCGGCTTGAGCGCCCACAAATGGTAATCCGCGCTCGCCGTTCCATCAGTATTAATCCAGGCCGGCACTAGCAGATAATAGTTGCCAAACTCATCGGTTGTCGTGACCTGGGTAATGGAACTCGTATTGGTGTTGTAGGCAGTCACGCTGACACCGGCCAGCGGCGTCCCTTGGAACGTAATGGTGCCCGAAACCAGATTATTGGGGAATTGGTTGGTGCTCGCGCCGGCTGACACGGCAAGCATCGACATGGACCATCGAAGCATAAGGCAGCACCAGCGATTTCGATTGGTAGTCAATCCGCTCTCCTGATCAGAGCACCCGTAGCTCCGCACGGAATGCCTGATATCCACTTATCGGCCGCCTGAAACAAACTTTGACCGGCATTGGCTCCCGCATGTACCGGAAACAGGAATAGTCCCAGTAAGCGTTAAGCCCTAATATCAGGGGTTATACTGACCTATTGGGTGGCGCAGGCACTCTGCCTGCCGGGTCGAGACTCATCTCGACCCATGGTCTGAAGTGGTTGTTCCGCGATCTATCCCTTGCGGGCCCGTTTCGGAACGAACGCGAGAAACCTGCGGGGGTTGTCCACCATGATCCGGTGCAGCACATCGTCACTCACACCGGCGGCTTTCAACTTCGGCAGGAACACGGTCATCGTCTTCGCATAGCCGCTGGATGCGTCGGCGGAGAACATCAGGTGGTCGGCGAAACCCGCTTCGACGAGCGCCATCACCAGCGGAACCTGCTGCGCATCGTTATTTCCGCCCTGCCGGTCGAAGCCGACAAAAGCGCCGCGCCGGCAGATCGCTTTGTGCACATACACGTTCGGGTCTACCAGATTCCCCAGGTGTCCGATGACCACTCGCTCCGGTTTCACGCCGGCGTCCTCCAGGATGTCGAGCTGTTCGAGCGCCGATTTTCCGGGGATTCCGGTATGGGTAAAGATCGGAAGGTTGGTGGCGACGTGCGCCCTGCCAACCGCGCGGAAGACCTTGCGTTCATCCGCGGTGATCTCGTCCCACGAACCGATCTCCCCGAACACGCCGAGGACGTCGTCGTCAGCCTGCTTGATGAGCGCCTTAAGAATCTGATCTTCGCTCATCGTCGCGATCTCTTTCGGATAAAACGGCTGCGAATAAAAGCCGCCGCCCGCTACGATCGGGACGCCCGACTTCATGGAGACCTGGCGAATAAAGTGGATGTCGCGTCCCATGTCCGGATGTCCGCCATCAACGATGCAGGCGACGCCTGCGCTTTTGACTTTGGCGACTTCCTCAGACATCAGGTCAACGTTGTGCATGATGTCCGGGCCCGGGGGTGGGCCGCCGCCACGCCCGGGGAGGGGTGGCAAACCATTCGCGGCTCGAGCAGCGGCCGCGGCGGCCCCAAATTTCGCGTTGAAATCCGGAGCCAGTTGCATGTGCTCGTGGAACAGCGTAGCGCCGCCCGCCAAATCCTCGGGCGCGTAGTCTTTGAGAACCGTTCGGATGATCGCGCCCTTCGGAAATGTCGGGTCCTCGCGCGAATACATCCTGCGGGACTGCAGCGGCTGCCGCGCCGATTCCCAACACTTCGAGAGCGCGCCGCCGGGTCAAACGTTGCGTAAGAAGCTTAGACATCACGGAATCTGCGGCGGCTTCGTCTCTTTGCCTTCCGTGCCGCCGAGCTTGCGAATCAAAACAACCGTACTGTCATGCGGCACGGGCAGTTGAAACACTTCGTTCTTGCCCATGGCGTAATCGAGTGGCGTCAACCCGAGCTTGTTCTTCGCGTTTAACGTGGCGCCATGTTCCACAAGGTATTGAACCAGCGTGTCGGCGCCTCGGGATGCCGCTCCATGCAGGGCCGTCTCGCCGCGGCCGTTTTCCTGATTCACGTTCATTCCGAGGGACACGGTGAATTTCAAAGCTTCCAGCGCCTCGCTCTCCGAGCCCTTGGTGTTCTTGTCCCGATACCCCACGCCCGCTGCGAACATGAGCGCCGTGTTGCCATCTTTGGTAGTCAGGTTTGGATCGGCCTTTTTTTCGAGCAGCGCGCGCATTGCCGCCGCATCGCCGGCCCGCGCCGCTCGCATCAACGGCGTTGTGCCCGCGCCTAGCGTGGTGTCGCCCGCATCCATCCCGCTTCTGCCGGGAAGAGGCTTCAGCAACGTAGCATTGGGGTTGGCGCTTCGGTCCAGAAGAGCCTTGATCAAATCGATGCTCGGAAATGGATCGTCTTCCTTATGTGCCGGCATCGCAGAGTAATCTTGATTGCGCATGTCGATCGCTGCGTATAAGGCCGCACGTCCCCGGGCATCGGCGACGTTCGGATCCGCGCCGCGATCCAGCAGGAATTTGGCGTAGGCGTAATGCTTATTGAGGATGGCGGTAACCAATCCGGTGGTCCCATCCGCATCGGCCAGGTTGATATCGACCCCTCCATCGAGCATCACGCGGGCGGTTTCGAGCTCTCCTTCCCGCGCCGCGAAATGGAACGCGGTGAGCCCGCCGCGCGGCATGGGACTGATTGAAGAAGCCGCGCTTAATTTCGGCATGGTGGTTTCACGGGAGACGGACAGCACTTTCCAATCCGCGCCGTGTTCCAGCAGGAGCTTCACTACATCCGGGTGGCGCTCGGCGGCCGCCCACATAAGCGCTGTCTGGCCGCGATAGTTTTCCTTGGCGTTCACATCCGCGCCGCGGGCCAGCAGAATTTTCACCGCGTCGATATTACCGCTGCGGGCCGCGGTCATGAGTACGGTCTCGCCATCCGCTGTGGTCAGAGTTTTGGGGTCGGCGCCGGCTTGCAACAGCGCTTCGATGATGGTGGCGTTGCCCGCCCCGGCCGCTTCTGACAAGGGGGTCACGCCATAGCGATTGGCGCGCTTGGGATCGGCTCCCGACGCCAATAGCAGTTTGACGCCATCCAGGTCGTTCCAATGCGCGGCCCATTGCAGAGCGGTGGTGCCATCCGCTTGCGCCGCGTTCAAATCCACGTGCCGTGTGGCAAGCGCGCGCACAGCCTGCCAGTCGCGGCGCTCGGCCGCATCGGCGGCCTCGCTGGGAGCGCCGAATGCGCGAGGAAGCCAAACTCGAGGGCCGTCAGGACAAGAATGCTTTTCACGCCTACACCTCCGATAGCGGGCCGGTGCTATCGCCAATGTTTTGCTCTTCCACCCCGGCCTTATGCAAAATACTGAGCAGCAGGTTCGCCATGGGGGTTTCCTCCGCATACTTGAGGTGACGTCCACCCTGCAGCCTGCCCGTCGCGCCGCCCGCCAGCAGGATCGGCAGCGGCGAATGATTGTGAATATTGCTGTTGCTCATCCCGCTCCCGTACAGCATCAGGGTGTGGTCCAGCAGCGTGCCGTCGCCATCCGGAGTCGATCGCAATCTCTCCAGCATGTACGCCAGCAGACTCACGTGGTAGGTGTTGATCTTGGTGAGATTCTCCAAACGCGCCGGATTGTTTTGATGATGCGAGGCCGGATGGAACGCTTCGGAAATGCCGAGCATGGGGAAGGTCCGGTAGCTGACCTCGCGAGCCATCATAAAGGTTGAGATGCGCGTGATGTCGGCTTGAAATGCGATGGCCATCAGATCGAACATCAACTTCGTGTGCGTTTCGTGATCGTCCGGAATGCCGCTCGGAGTCGAGGGTACCGCAATCGCCGAATTGGCGGTTTGTTTTTCTGCCAGCACAATGCGCCGCTCAATTTCGCGAACGGTGTCCAGGTATTCGGCCACGCGATTGCGATCGGGCGCTCCCAGGCCTCCTTGAAGCCGCCGGATCTGGCCGGTAACTCCATCCAGGATGCTCCGTTCCTGCTCGATGCGCTCCAGGCGCTCCTCGGCGCTGGAGCCATCGCCGAACAGACGGTCGAACACCACGCGGGGGTTAATCTCCATGGGCATCGGCGTCGTAGGCGTGCGCCAGGAAATCGTGTTCATGTAAGCGCAACTGAATCCCACGTCGCAGGAGCCTACCAGGCCGCTGTAGTCCTCAATGGCCAGCTCGAGCGAGGGCAGGCGTGTCTCCTGGCCGATATGCTCCGCCGCAATCTGGTCGATGGTGACGCCCGCGCGAATATCGGCGCCGTCGGTACGCTTGGGATGTACGCCGTTCAAAAAGACGGCAGGCGAGCGCGTATGGTCGCCTCCATTGTCTCCAGGGCCGGCTGGTGCCGCGTTGTGATGCGCCAGATTGCTTACTACGACGACGTTATTCCGGAACGGTTCAAGCGGCTTGAGGGTCCGCGAAAGTTCAAAGCCGGCCCCTTCCGCCGCCGGCGTCCAGTTGCTCATCACCGCGCCGTGCGGCATGAAACACAGGCCCATCCGGAATTGGGGTTTGGCCGCCGTCTTCACCAGCGGCGTTTGCGCCGGGATCATGGAATCCAGAAGGGGAAGCGATAGAGTAACGCCCATGCCGCGGAGAAACGCGCGCCGCGGGATATGCTTCTTCGTGATTAGCCGCATCGATACCACCTTCTCAATTGGGTCGCCGCTCGGCGACAGCAGTGCCTTCCGCCACAGGAGTCCGCTTGGTTCTCATCTGAAATGGAGGGCTGTTCACCACTCCCGTGACGATGGAAGAAAACCGGAATCCGTTTGCCGCGGCATCGTGGACGATCTTTCTCACCGCGGGCATATCCTGATAGTCCAGCCCTCGCCCCAGGGCGTACGTCAGGAGCTTTTCCGTCATTACGCCGACAAACGTTTCGGGCCGCGCTACCAGCATCTTCCGCAGGGCTACCGGCCCATCCACGCGCGTGCCTTCGAACAGCGTGCCCGAGGGATCGATCCGTGCGCCGTCATCATTGGTGCGCCAGCGGCCAATAGCGTCGAAGTTTTCGAGCGAGAAACCGATCGGGTCCATCACCTTGTGACAGCCCGCGCAAACCGCGTTGCTGCGGTGGATTTCCATGCGCTCGCGCAAGGAGTGCGGTTCTTCGCCGTTATCCTTCAACTCCGGAACGTTGGGGGGCGGTGGCGTCGGCGGCACGCCCAGAAGATTGGTGAGAATCCATTTGCCGCGTTGTACGGGCGACGTGCGAGCGGGGTAAGAAGTGACCGTCAAAATACTGGCCTGACCCAACAGACCGCGCCGCGCTTCGTCATCCACATGGACGCGCCGGAACTGGCTGCCGTAGATACCGGGGAGCCCGTAGTGACGCGCCAGCCGTTCATTTACGAACGTGTAGTCCGCGGTCAACAGGTCGACCAGGCTCCGATCCTCGCGCAGGATACTGCCAAAGAACAGCTCGGTCTCCTGTTTCATAGCCTGACGGAGGTTATCGTCGAAATCCGGATAGGCATCCAGATTCGGCGCGGCGCTCTTCAAATTGCGCAGGAACAGCCACTGCTCGGCAAAGTTGGAGATCAGCGCGTCTGACTTGGCATCGGCCAGCATGCGCCTTACCTGCTGCTCCAGCACCGCGGGTTCGTGCAGCTTTTTCTGCGCGGCCAGAGTCAACAGTTGCTCATCGGGGATACTGCTCCACAGGAAGAACGAGAGCCGCGAGGCCAGCGCCAGGTCGCTTACCGGATATCGAGCACCGGCGGGAAGACTGCCGGGATCCTCCTCAAAGCGGAACAGGAATTCGGGGCTGGCGAGGACGAACTGCAGGGCGGACTCAATGCCCGCGTCGAAGCTCCCATTGTCATTGCGCCGGCGTTGATAAAAGCTGAGCAGCGTCTCCAGATCCGTATCGGCCACGGGCCTGCGGTACGCGGTGCGCGTGAGATCGGCGAGTATCTTTTTCGCGCACGGTAGTTCCTCCTGCCCACTTTCCGGACGGCACACAAAAATGCGCTTCCGCGACGGCGTCTCGCTTACGCCGGTCGAATGAAACGGGCCCTCAATCGTGAGCCGGTCCACCGACGGGTCGCCGGTGATGTCCAAGCCATCCACAGTGGTCCGGAGGAAGGGTTTCACCAGGTCGTCTTTGATCGCGTGGCTGCGGAGAACAGTATCCGCCGTCAGGGTGTGCGGTCCCGCTGTCACCGGCATGCGGACCGTGAGTTTCTGGTCGAGAGCGGCGCCAAACACGCCAGGATTCTCACCCATCTTCATGAAATCGGGCCTGCCGCCGATCGTCACCGAGGCGATCCGGACGCCATCCAGATTGATCTCGATTTCGTGCGGGTCTTCCATGCCTCGCATCAAATCGAAGGTATTGCGCCACATCCGGAGCTTGATCACGTATTCGCCATCCAACGGGAAGGTGTGCCGCACCACGATGCCGCCGCGTGTACCGAGCGGCAGGCCGTCGATGTGCTGATCCTGAGACAGATCGGGCCGCACCCGATAGGTCGCCGTAGTCGGCGCAATCCGGTTATCGCCGATGGCCTCGCGGCTGATGTTCCAGGACGCCGACAAATAACGCTCCATCAGCGAAGGCGATACCCTCAAAACGTCGGCGATATTGTCGAATCCGCTGCTCTCGTCGTCGGGAGGTAACAGCGCGGTGGCGTCCACATCCAGAGCCAGCAGGTCGCGGATGGCGTTGGCATACTCCGCGCGATTGAGGCGGTGCATGGTGGCCGGCCCGGGGTTCGGGTTGGCCGCATAGGCCCGGTCGAGAGACGTTTCCAGATAAGAAGCCAGTCCGTCGAGGGCCGCCTTATCCGGTCGAGGCATCCCTTGCGGGGGCATCGCGCCGACGCGGAGTTTGCGAATGGCTTTTTCCCAGGTTTCGGCGTTCGCCGGAATATTGGCAACATCGATACCCTGTAACGAAAGCCCACCCGTGCGCAACTGATTGCTATGGCAGGTGATGCAGTATTTATCGAGGAGAGCTTTAGGGGGTTGCTGCGCGTACAGAGACAGCACGCAAATCGGCACCAAAAAGACCAGACGACGAAGTGCCAGACAGCTTCGCAGAACCGCCATAAGTGCTGTAAGTCATTCTACATCAATCAGCTATTGATCTTACTGATGTGCTCTATCAACGGTCTTGATATGGCGGCGGAGTTACAGCCGTCAGATTTTCGGGGTGAGCGGCACCACGGCTTCGGAAAACGGCGGCTTACCGCATGT
>CAWGTA010000005.1:0-346427 GCA_963825305.1 Terriglobia bacterium
CGACGGTGATTTCATAATGCACATTCCTCCGGTCGCGTTGAGGATACCGACTGAATTCTACATGAGTTGCGTACCCAGTCTTGGAGCTTCTGTTCGTCTGGTTCGTTGAGTGTAATCCAATACGGGGATCCGGCGTTAAGTCGGCGCGCCTTGATAACACCGCGATCGATCCAGTAGTAGACCACATTGGGGCTAACCCGGAAACGTTCGGCCACTTGTTGGACGGTCAGTTCCTCCGGCCGTGCAATCCTGGCCTTGGCAATCTCGTAGCGGTAACGGATCCATTGGACCATGGAGCCGGTGAACGCCTTGCCCAAAGCGCTGACATGCTTTTCTTGATTGAGGCGGTCCGCGATCTCCCCGTCGGAAAGGCTTTGGGCGAGATGCCGGACGTGGTCCACAACCGCGGCTGAATACCGCACGCGGTCAGCTATATTTCGCGGGAGTTGCACGCAAACGTCATTGCAGGCGCCGCCCTGCCACCGGATATGAACCAGAAGCCGCTTCGGATTGGTTGCCTTCTCGACCGTAATATCCTTAATGAGTAACCGCAGCATCCGTTTGCGATCTTTGGCCTGTGTGGTGGGAGCATGCCATAAGCTCGGCAAATCCGTCGCGAGAGCGAGGACTTTGGCCCTTTGTTCGTCAGTGGTGACTCGGGTTTCTTGCCGGTGAGACTCCGCGGCTTGTTTCTTGAGGTCCTCTAACTGCAGCAGCGCGTCATTCCAGCGCCGCTCCAGTGTGCCAGCCACTAGACGTTGGGAAGGATCGACCTCTTGATAGCGCCGCTCGGCGAGCGCGGCTTCGTACTCGGCGCGTTCGAGCCGCATCTGCCATTGGCGCGAAATGGTCCGATCGCGTGATTCCAACTCCTCTAGTGCTGCCAGAGCGAGTTCAATCTCAGCTGGCTGCAAGGCCTTCAGCACTTCCTCGGCGATGGCGTCATCGAGCAGATCACAACGGAAGCCCATGCAGTCCTTGCTCGCCAAACCGTCGCGACGTAGCCGGTTGCAGAGGTAGCAGGGATAAATGCCGCCGTTGCCGGTATAGCGCACCGTAAGGGCGCGGCCACAGGTGCCACACAATAGCAGTCCTTGTAATAAGGCCAAGCCTTCGCGCGCCGGGCCGGCCAACAAGGTTTGCTCGCCGTTGGTGCGGTTTTTCTCCAAGCGCTCCTGGTTTTTGAAAAACTCTTCCAAAGTGATGTACCCTTCGTGGTGCTCTTTCAGACTGACGCGCCAATCCGCCATGGCCACCGCGTGGATCCGCTTCTGAATCACGCCCTCCGCGTTGATCTCACGGCGATACCGATAACGGCCAAAGACGTACATCCCGGCATAGCATGGATTCTTGAGCATGCTCAAGACACGGCTGTGCGTCAGATGACCCCATAAAATCTTGCCATCCCAAGCTCCACCATAGGACCGCTTGGGAAAGCGTAAAGCGCTTTCCGCGAATCGTTGCATGACCCCAAAGGCGCTGCCGGTTTCGCCAAAGAGGCGGAATACCAAGCCCACGGCACCCCGCACTTCATCGTCCGGGTCCAGGATGGTACGGCCTTGATCGTCGTAGCAAGAGCCGACCGGAACGGGGAAACGCAACTCACCTTTTTTCGCCTTGTTGAGCTTACCGCCCTGGAGGCGCGCGTGCAAAAAATGTAACTCGGCCTGGGCCATTGCTCCCTTCAACCCGAGCAATAATCCGTCGTTGAAGTCCGCTGGATCGTAGCAACCATCTTCGTCGATCACCAGCGTTTCGGTGAACGCGCACAACTCCAGTAGCCGATGCCAGTCGAGATTCGAGCGCGCCAGTCGTGAGACCTCCAGAGCAAACACTGCGCCGACCTGCCCCATGGAGACATCCGCCACCACGGTCTTGAAGTCCTCCCGCCCCGCCATCTCCGTACCTGTCTTTCCCAGGTCCCGATCCAGCGTGCGAATCAGCGATTCGCTCCAGCCCAGTTGCAGCGCTTTCTCTCGGAGTGCATACTGGCGCTCGGTGCTCTCCTGATGATGGCGCACTTGGCCCGGCGTCGACTGGCGTAAGTAAATGTAGGCCGGTTTGCTCCGGTGATGTTCCTTGATCTTGGGGTTCATCACTTGTCTCCCCAGTGGATAACACCTGTGGATTGCCGTCGAGCCAGGCTGCGAGCATATTGGCGAGGAGTAGGCCGCCCAATCCCACATCGATCGGTGTATGGAGGGCAGAAACCGCTTTGCGCACGGTAAGCCTCTAGAGCGCCTCGCGGCGGCGAAGTAGATCGCGGTTGATCTCGCAGATTGCCTCGAGAATCTCGCGGGCTCGGTGGTAGTTGGCCAGGAGCTCTGCCGTTTGAGCGTAAAGCTCTTGGGGCACATAATCCATCTGCGGCCGCAAGCCCGGATAGCTGACCGACAGATAGTACTTGGGGCCATGGCCGGGGCCGTCGGCGCATTTGCATCCCGGCTTGCCGCATCGTTTGTAGCGCTCGATGAGGGAACCGCGGAGGATCGATTGCAGCGGGGGCAACTGGCGCAGGAGAGCGTTCCGGCGTTTTCGCAATGCGGCAGTGGACTGGTTCTGGATTTTCATCAGACCACGTATACAACTGGTCTGATATTACAGCCGTGAAATACATTTTTCAACCCTTTTGTTTGGAATTGGTCAGGAGTTCCAGTAGTGTGGCTAACTCCAAAAGCGACCGCGCGTCGAGTCGGCTTGTTGGAATCCCGGGCGAATCGGACAGCGGCACATCGGCCCAGTCCGTCCATTCACGCGCAACACTGAAGCTGCCGCGCTCCATTTCGCGCAGGATCAGCGTGTCGACACCGGCTATGCGTCTTTTCTTGAGTACTTCGAAGCGCTGGCCGCGCAACGGGTGGAAAGGGTGACGAATTTCAGCCCATCCCAAAGGGGAACTGGGCTCAAGTGCAGTTCGCGCTGGACGTCCCTGCCATCCGTGATCGCGTGGTCCAGGGGGCGTTAAAGCTCATCCTGGAGCCGATCTTCGAAGCGGATTTCCAACCAGGGTCGTACGGATATCGACCGAAACGGACAGCGCATGAAGCCGTGGCCCGAGTAGCCCAAGCGATCGTCGAGGAGAAGACGCGCATCATTGATTTGGATCTCAGCGCCTATTTCGATAACGTGCAGCATTCGCTGCTGTTAGAAAAAGTGGCGCGACGGGTCCGAGATGATGCGGTCCTGCATTTGCTCAAGATGATTCTGCAAGCGACCGGGAAGAAAGGCGTTCCCCAAGGCGGGGTGATTTCGCCGTTGCTCAGTAACCTCTATCTGAATGAGATAGACCAGATGCTGGAGAAAGCGGTGGACACAACGCGAAGGGGCAAGTACACCAACATCCAATACGCACGTTTTGCGGATGATATGGTGATCTTGATCGACGCCGAACGGCGGAGTGACTGGCTGGTGACGGCGGTAAACAGGCGGCTGCGCGAGGAGTTCGCGAAGCTCGGCGTTGCGATCAACGAGGACAAGAGTCGGATGGTAGATCTGAAAAAGGGAGAGAGCTTTGCTTTCCTGGGTTTTGAGTACCGGCGTATACTGAGCCTTCGGCGGAAGTGGCGACCATACTACGCGCCCAAGCTGAAGAAGCGGACGGCGCTGTTTGAAAAGCTCAGGGAGATCTTCCGACAACACGTCAGCTGGCCCGTCGAGAATGTGATTGCGAAAATCAATCCGATTCTGCGTGGTTGGGTGAACTACTTTCGGATCGGACATTCGAGTTCTTGTTTTTTCATGGTCAAACGCTGGGTAGAGAAGAAGGTCAGGCAGCATCTGATGCGTGCCCGGGGACGCAAAGGCTTCGGCTGGAAGCGGTGGAGTAGCGAATGGCTGTACGACCGACTGGGTTTGTTTAACGAATACCAGCTCCGTCGATGGCCAGGTGCGAAAGTCGCCCCGGCACGATAGGCCCCATAACTCTTGGCACCAAGCAAACAGGTGCGCCCAGTGCGGGAAATCTGCACGCTGGGTGCGATGTGGCGGGGGCTGGAAACGGATTCACGGTTCGGCTATTGAGGCACTCCCAACGGAAACGGGGAGCAACAAGCTAGGCCAAACCTTCGGAACACCGCGCCAGTCCTCGACCCGACCGGCATCTCGACCGTAACGCCATGTCCGTCACCACGGAGGTCAAGGCCTTGAACTGATCGGGAGGCGATCTCACGTCAACGGTCTGCGCTGACGCGACCAAGTATTTCATGGAAGGATCAGAGGCCGAACGCGACCGGGAATCTGACTTTCCCGCGGCTCGGGCGCACGGATCGTCGGCCCTGATTCGCCATCACCCTGGCCTACTCCGACTAAGGTAGATTGAAGGAGTTCTCGGTTCCCGGTCGTCCTGGGAGGTGATCCATGAACCGGCGCGAATTCTCTCTCTTCTGCGGCGCCGCGGCCGCTTCGCTGACGCGCCGCGCGTCCGCGCAACAACCGGCCGCGCCCACCAACCCGATTCGCCGCGACTGGCTCGAACGGCGCACCGAGCCGGTCCTCGAACCGGACCTGCCGATCATCGATCCGCATCACCACTTGTGGCAGCGTCCCGGATGGCGGTACATGCTGGAGGACCTGCTGCTCGATACCGGCAGCGGCCACAACATCGTCGCCACTGTGTACACGGAAGCGCGTTCCATGTACCGCGAGCAAGGCCCCGAGGAATTGCGGCCGGTCGGGGAGACCGAGTTCGCCAACGGCATTGCAGCGATGTGCAGCAGCGGAGTTTATGGCAAGACGAAAGCCTGCGCCGGTATCGTGGGACACGCGGATCTGACATTAGGCAGCGGCGTCGAGCCGGTCGTCGCCGCGCTGATTCGCGCCGGCGGCGCCCGCTTTCGAGGCATCCGTCATGGTGTGTCCTGGGATGCGGACTCCGCCGTCGTGAGTCCCGCTTCGCCGGTGCATGCCGGGCTGCTGGGTGACAAAACGTTTCGCGAAGGGGTCGCTGTGCTCAACCGCCTGGGCCTTTCCTACGACGTGTCGCTCTATCATCCTCAGATCCGCGAACTCGCCGACCTCGCCGGCGCGTTCCCCGATTTGCGAATCGTCGTCAACCACGTCGGCGGTGTCCTCGGCATTGGCGCCTATCGCGGTAAGCGCGATGAAGTGCTTTCACGATGGCAGGCATCAATCAAGGCGCTCGCGGCAAGGCCCAACGTGTACGTGAAGCTCGGCGGGTTGGGTCAGGGCTACACAGGCTTGGGCTTTAACGAGGAAGCCGAACCGCCATCGTCGGAAATGGTGGCCACTCGGTTTCGTCCCTACGTGGAAACTTGCATTGAAGCCTTCGGAGCCTCGCGCTCGATGTTCGAGAGTAACTTTCCGGTCGACAAAATCTCCTATAGCTATCCCGTCTTCTGGAATGCATGCAAGCTGATGGCCAAGGGCGCCGGCAGCACCGAAAAAGCCGATTTGTTCTCCGGTTCCGCGGCCCGGTGCTACCGTCTCAACGCAATCGCCTGACGGGAATATCTGAGAATTCCTGGTGTATGTAGTGAACGGAGTGATGGCGTGCTGGAACAGGCACCCGGCGCCTCAGCCCGGAATGTGCCGGCTGCCGGCCGACAGCTCGATCGCGCGTTGTCGAATCCGGCCCGGGCGGGAGGGTGCCCTAACTTAAGCGGCGGATAACACGGAGTCTTTCCTCGGGACAGTCGAGCTGGGATAAACTGAAGTGCCAAATGGACCACATCCTGGTTCCGACAGCATATTCAGACGGAGAAGAGTAAACATGAAAACAACATTCCGCAAGTTGCTGGTGGCCACCGCCGCACTGACGATCGCGGCAGGCGTGGCCTCCGCGCAGGACATCAGCAAGTTCGTCATCTCCGATGCAGCGGCGAAGAGGACGTTGATAAAGAACGAGATAAATGCCGAAACGGCGCGCAAGATCATCGATAAGTGCATCGACATCGCCATGAAGGCGAACATGCCGATCACGATTTTCATTCTGAGCCCCACCGGCCAGATCGTGGCGTCGCACCGCATGGATGGACAGGTGCCGATCAACATTGAAACCGCACTCCTCAAAGCGCAGAGCGTCTTGGTGACCCGCGACTCCACTCACCTGCGCGCCAACATGATCGCCAACAACATGCCACAGCAACTCAAGTGGCACGCGATCGGCGTCTTCACGACCTCCGGCGGCCTTCCGATCGTCGCCGGCGGCCAGATGATCGGCACGATCGGCATCGGTGGCGGCAGCAAGGACGAAGAGATGGCGTTCGAAGCGCTCGAAGCCGTGGTGGGTCCCCAACCGCCGCTGGCACCGACGCTGCCCGCGCAGTAATGGCGAAACGCCTGGCCAGGTCTTGCTAACGGCGAACATGGGAACCGCGTGTCACCGCGCAGAAAAAGTTGCTGCGGAATCTGGACCGACGGTCAGCGATCAACTACAAAGGTTCAGGAGGAACGTCTACGCCCAGCCCAGGCCGGGAAACCCGACGACCGCTACCGTCATCACTAAGGCTGAGATCGACAAGGTCAGCGCCACGGAACAAGCTCAGCGGGTCCGTGACGAGAATGCCAAGATTGTTGATATCGGCGACGGCTGGAGCATGGAGTTAGGCATCATTCATCGTGCCTCCACTCGGAACCCGCCGCCCACGCCTGCCGCCGGGGCGGGCAAAGCAGCGGCTCAAACCATCCCGCGTGGAGAACAAATGGCAAATCCGCCGGCGGATGCAATTCCGGGCGCCATTATGCATGACAATCAGACCGAAAGCTATTACATCGTGTCGGGTGGCGAAGCCAACCTGCCGCTCACATTCGAAATGAGCTTCATCACACGCCTGCCGAGCCAAGAGTCGGATTCATTTCAAATCGAATGCCGACCACACTGTGTTCCTCGGTATCCGTGCGTAGATGCGCCACTGAATTCGCACATCGAGAATTCTAGGTAGGTTTTGGGTAGGCGAAGAAAAAAACCAAGGAGCTCTATCTGCTTGAGGGATTTGGTACGCCCGAGTGGATTCGAACCACCGACCTTTTGCTCCGGAGGCAAACGCTCTATCCAGCTGAGCTACGGGCGCATGTCGAGTCCTTTCAATTGTAGAACAAACACCCGGAGGCCGGTGTGATACGATGCTGTACAAGACCATTCCATTCTCGCGGAGAGGTGGCTGAGTGGTCGAAAGCAGCGGTTTGCTAAACCGTCGTAGGGGGAAACTTCTACCGGGGGTTCGAATCCCCCCCTCTCCGCCATACTCCACCGCATCAAGCACTTGCAGATGGACCTGATATGACCACATTTGCCGATCTGGTCGACGAACCCCATTTTGCTACCCGAATGCTACCGGCGGAGTCGGCGAGGGTGCGCCGCCCCCTGGCATGGTAATCCCGGGTCCAGATTGGTCGGTGCCCTTACGGGTATGCCGATGGACTAGTTTCATCCGCGGGATCTCTGGTAACCATCCAGTGCGAGGGTGGGCTTGGGGCGAGGCACCCGACGCTAGCTCGCGCGCCGAAGTGGAAGACGGCGGCGGTCACTCTCCACGCGGAGCCCGGAGTTGCCCGCATCGGGGCGCGACAAATCACGTGGTTCACCTCTCTCGGGCCGCGGAGGACCTTCCGGTGCGATGTCTGGTTTCAACGAAGCGTGGCTTGTTAGCTTGCATCCTGCCCGAGAGTCCATCACTTTTTGAATTCTCCTCTCCTTTGAATTCTCCTGTCCGGAAGATTCTCCGATTCTGCGTGGGCCCGAGGTGTTGTTTAACCTGACGTTTCAACCGCTCAAGCATTTGCATCGGGTTATCCTGAAACGCGGCGTCGAGGCTTCGATGACCGATGTCGGCCAGCATCTGCTTTCGCTCCTGACGTGGACCGCGTTTCACGAGACCTATCCGGCCGGTCGAGGGACGGGCTGTTCCGTCCTACGCCCATCCTTCACGCCGTGTTACTCTTCGAGCCAATGGTTGCCCCTCGCGCGATCGAGATCATGCCGCCGCCTGCGCCCGTGACCGCTGAGGTCACGATTCCGGGCTCTAAAAGCCTTGCGAATCCCGCGCTGGTCGTCGCAGCCCTGGCTGACGGCGAAATCGTTCTCGATGGCACGCTCTGGAGCGAAGACACCGAAGTGATGTCCGACTGCCTGCGGAGGCTCGGGATCACACTACCGCTACCGTCCGCCGCTCTACCGCATAGGGCCGTCGCGCACCGTGATACGGTCTAGTCAATCTGTGCTGTTCCTCACTTAGTGGGTCGTATACTCAATGTAAGCGGCGATGTACGACTTCTTCATCAGTTACTCACGAAGTGACTTGGTACCCGTTCAGGACCTGAAACGGCGAGTTGATGCGCGGCGTGCGCGTTTTTCTTGACCTCAACTCGCTCCGTGCCGGTCACGACTGGCCTCCGCAACTGGGTGTTGCTCTGCAGGACTCACGGATGATGGTTCTTTGCTGGTCGGCCCGGGCCGCTGCGTCCGACTGGGTGGGAGCGGAGATCAAACACAGCCTGATCTCAAACAGGCCCATCTCGCCTTGGCTGCTGGACGACACTCCTCTACCCCCGCTGCTCGCAAAGATACAGGGCATTCGGGGGGCCGATCCAGCCCCGGTGGTGAAGGAGATCGCTGAGAAGCGTACACTGTATCGCCGCCGCGTGGCGGCGATTCTATTGACGGGAGGTGTTATTCTCGCACCAGTGTTGTGGTGGTCGCCCCGAATCTTCACGCGGCAGAACATACCTTTTCGTGGGCACGTCATAGACGAACAGGGTAATGCCGTGTCTGGCGCCACGATAGCGGCCGACGGTGTCCGTGTCGCCACGGACACCAGCGGCGACTTTGCCGTAGTTTTGCCCGGACCGCCGTCGAGACGCGCGTTGCGGGTGACAGCGTGGAAACCCGGCTATCGGAGCAGGACCATCGATACGCAGTCCGACGTGCCGGATCTCGGTGTGGTGCTGGAGAAGGACCGGTAACGCGATGACTCGTGGCTTTGCCTTTGTCCTGCTCACTTTTTGCTTTTGTGGCGGTGCGGCATCACAATCACACTTGCTGGTCGGACGTCTAGTCGACGTCAGCCGCCCGCCCGCTCCGGTCAGCAGGGCGAAGGTGAGAGTATTATATACGCGGCAGGAAACGGTCACGAAGGCCGACGGTCTCTTTCAGTTCGCACTGCCTCCGGCGATGGTCTCCGGTTCCGAGATACAGATTGAAGTTGAGGCAGGTAACCTTCGTGTCTACCTGCCCCGCAACGGTATGTTAACTGTTCCTGCGCCCGGCGTGAAGCTAACGGAACTGCAACTCTTACCAGCTGGGTCTAAACTTTTTCTCGAGCCTGCGGCGATTGAGGCGATTCTCGCGCAGGCATCGAAGCCGCCGCCAAGTCCGGAGCAGAAGGATTCCGGGAGTTCCGCCGAGCGAGAGCCGCGGCTGCAACGATTTCTGCGGGAGTGGGCTGCTGACTACGGCTTCGCGCTGGAAGACGTTGAGCGCGAGGTGAAGGCGTGGGGCGACCAAGTCCGTGCCAACCGCGATACGGCGAGCGTTCGACAGCAGGCTCTGGCGGAGTTCCAAGCCCAGCACTTCAGCCGGTCCGCGGCATTGTTCGAAGAGTCAGCGGGCGCGGAAGCAGCAGTGCTAGACCGAATCGAGGAACAGCGCAAAGAACGCGACCAGGCGGCGAAAACAGTTCTGCGTAGATATCTTGACGATAAGATTCGCGCCGCGGAGGCTTTGACACAGGGCCTTAAGTTCGAGGACGCAGTGGAGGCGTTGCAAGCTGCGACGAGTCGAGCAAACCGGGATGCGTTCGCGGCGTGGTGGGCCGAAATGCAGGTTCGTTGGGGCTGGGCATTGCACGTTTAACACGTCCTTGCCGGTGTAACCGCTCTTTTCGAGAAACACGGAAAGCGCGCCGGCCGGTGTCCACTTGTAGATGACATTGGCGGCGCAATCGCTAAATAAGAGGTAGCCGCTTCCTCCTTCCGCGATCCAGACCGGCCCTTCGGTCAAGCCGAAGTGTTCGCCTAAAGTTTCGAGCTTGGCGTCAGGCGCGATGATCTGATCGAGGGCCGGGTCCCATCGCACAATTTTGAAAGGCCTTTCGGCCGGCGTTTGCGCGCTGGCCAGGCACGCTAGAAAGACGGCACACACGGCAAACCTCTTCATGCTCCACCTCGATTCCGCGACGCGCACGGCGGGTTCGGTTCGCCGGGGCGCAGGGCTTATCGTATCATCGGGAGTTCTGACGGTCCGATACTAAGAGTTTCACCTTAGCAAAAGGGACCTAGAGGAACACCTTAGGCGGCTACCTCAGGCATTTTTCAGGTTTCTGCAGGTTTCAAATCGCTCGTATTTTCCACCGCATGGTCCGAAACTAGAAACAGGCGAGATCAACATGCCATCGTCCCAACCAAAACGCAGACGCCGCGGAAGCGCACTGGTGGAAGCCACGCTGGCGACGCTGCCGCTGATGGCGTTCCTCTTCGGAGTCTTCGATGTGTCGTTCGCCATTTTTGTCAAGAACACGCTGCAGTTTGCGGTACGCCAGGGCGTGCGGTATGCCATCACCAGCCAGACCATGCCGGGGATGGGGCAGGACCTATCGATCAAGACCACCGTCATCAACTGCACCGCCGGACTGCTGAACTCGATGAGCCCCAACAATAATGGGGCAAACCAGATCACCATCACGTACTACAATCCCGTGACCTTGCTACCCGTGGCGGGCGTGGGCAGCAACATCGGCGGGAACATTGTGGTGGTGTCGGCTTCGGGCTTGTCCTGGGCCTGGATGTTCCCACTGTGGCGAAGCAATGCAGCGCTGCAGTTCTCGGCGGCTTCCGCCGATATTATGGAGGCGACTCCCCTTGCCGGTGCACCTAACCGTTAAGCCTATACTCCCGCGGCAGCCGTCGTGCGCCGTACGGGGCAGTATCATGATCGAACTGGCGCTCATTTTGTCCGTAGGGCTCACCCTGCTTCTGGGCGTGACCGGAGTTGGCGTACGCTTGGGCCTGACCCTCAATGGGGCTCAGTTGACGCGCGATGTCGGCCATATGTATGCGCTCGGCACCGATTTTTCGCAGGCCGGTGCAGCGAGCATCGCGCAGGCTTTGAGCACTAGTTTCTCTCTAACCAGTACGGGCACTGCTCAGCTGATCATGTCGGAGATCGTGCAGGTTTATCAGGCCGATTGCACTGCGGCGAGTCTGAAGACCTGCCCCAATCTCAACCAACCGGTATTCGCAAACCGGATCGTGCTCGGCAACCCCAATCTTCGCGCCAGCAGTTACGGCACACCGCCCGCGACCTATATGGACTCCAGCGGGAATATCAAATCGACCGACTACTTACAGCAGTCGCAACTGATCGCCACAGGATTTGGCGCGGTGATGACGTTGGCGGACGGACAGGTTGCTTATCTCACGGAGGGGTATTACTCCATGCCGCAACTGGACCTGCTCGATCCCATCGCCAACCAGACGGGAGGATATTATGTCCGCTTCGTGTTCTGACCGCAGGCCGGCACGCCGGCGGAACGGGTACGTCCTGGTCTTTGGGACCCTCATGATCGCGCTGGTTCTGATTCCCGCGATGGGATTGGCCATCGACGTGGGGCTGATGTACACGGTGGAATCGGTGATGTCAGCTGCTGCCGACGCGGCCGCTGTGGCCGGAGCGCGAGACCTGGCTCGAGGCTCCAACAATGCCGCACAACTGGCGAACGCCCAGACCACGGCAAACGCTTATTTCAATGCGAATTTTCCGAGCGGGTACCTCTGGAGCACCAATCTCCAGGTGAACAGCGTGGCCACAACCAGTCGTTACCGCGATGCGCACGGTGACCACAACGGCCAGCGTCGACCTGCCGATGATTTTCCTCGGCATGCTGCATCTGCCAGCCGAACACCTCACGACGACTTCCACGGCTCAGCGGCGCGACATCAATGTCATGTTCGTCATGGACCGGTCCGGGTCGCTGCAAAACAGCGGTTCGTGTGCCCCTCTTAAAGCCGCCGCGGTCAATTTCGTGAATAAGTTCGCCCAAGGCCGGGACAATGTCGGGTTGATCACCTTCGCCACCAGTTCCAACATCGATGCTGCCCCTTCTACCAATTTCCAGCCAAGTGTAGCGAACATTTTGAACAGTGTGAGTTGCGTCGGTGCCACCAGTTCGGCCCAAGCGCTATGGCAGGGATACGATCAACTGGTAGCGCTGAACCAGGCTGGCGCGTTGAACGCGATCCTGTTCTTCACCGATGGCTATCCCACGGCGGTCACTGAGAGTTTCCCCATCATCGCCACCAGCACCTGCACCGACAAATCCAATAAGACGGGCGTCCTGACATTCGGTGGGTCCACTTTATACGGTTTGTACAATCCGCTGGCCGCAAACCCGGTTGGCACTGACCAGTACCTGATCACCACCGGGAATATCAACAGTTGTTACTTCAAGGCCGACCAGACCAAGATTGGTAAGGACCTCGCATACGCCCCCATCATCGATGCATCGGGCAATTCACTGACGGCCACGGCATACAAATCAACGACAACCAAGGGGGCTGGCCTTGATCCGACGAGCGCTACGAACATCCAGGACTTTTCCACCAATGCGGCAGACGATGCCGCGTTTCGAATTCGCAGCGGCGTTGCCGATCCGGCACAGGGCAACAAATCGCTGAGCAATGTGGTGATTTATGCCATCGGCCTCAGCAATGCGGTCGGGGGTATCGATGAAACCCTGATGAAACGGATCGCCAATGATCCGTCGCTCGCGCCCAATCCGGTAGCCGCGGGTATCCAAGGCAAATTCTGCAACGCCGCGAATGCGAGCGAGCTCAATGAATGCTTCATGCAGGTGGCATCCCAAATGCTCCGCATCTCGCAGTAAAGAGCGCTATTCCTTGGGCCCGATGCCCAACGTTTTCATCTTGCGGTAAAGATTGCTGCGCTCCAGGCCCAGCAGCTCGGCGGTGCGAGTAACATTGCCGCTGGTCTCTTCAAGTTTCTTGAGGATGTACTCGCGTTCCGCCGCCTCGCGCACTTCCTGCAGGCTGCCGAAGCGTTCCACCGGGCGGTCGCTCTGCCGCCGCAGCGTATTCAGCGGGATGTGCCGCGCATCCACACGCACTTGCGGATTCAGGATGACAATGCGCTCGATCAGGTTCTTCAGCTCTCTGACGTTGCCGGGCCAGTGGTACTCGGCCAGCAGGCGGTACGCTTCGGCCGTCAGTTCTTTGGGCTTGCGCCCGTAGGCCGTGGTGAATTCCCGCAGAAAATGTTCCGCCAGCAACGGAATGTCTTCACGGCGCTCGCGTAGGGGCGGCACGAAGAACGGAATCACGTTGAGCCGGTAGAACAAGTCCTCGCGAAAATTGCCGCGCTGGATTTCGTCGTCCAGGTTCTTATTCGTGGCCGCCACCACCCGCACGTCCACCTGCACCGATGCTGCAGCGCCCACCGGCTCGAACCGCTGCTCTTCCAGTGCGCGCAGCACCTTCGCCTGGGTGCGCAGACTCATGTCGCCCACTTCGTCCAGAAACAGCGTGCCCCCGTCGGCCTTTTGGAACTTGCCAATCTTATCCTGGTGCGCGCTGGTGAAGCTGCCTTTGCTATGCCCGAACATCTCGCTTTCGATCAGCTCCTCGGGGATGGCGGCGCAGTTGACCTCCACGAACGGCTCGCTGACGCGCGGGCTCATCTGGTGGATGGCATGCGCCACCAGTTCTTTTCCGGTCCCGCTTTCGCCGAAAACGAGCACGCGGCCGTCGGTGCCGGCCATCAGCACGAGTTGCTGGCGCAACGCTTTCATGGGGACACTGTCCCCGATGATCCGGTAGCGCGACTCGCTGTCGCCTTTCAGCCGGCTATTCTCCAGCATCAAGCCGGCGGTGCTCCAGCGCGTTCTTGGCCACCACGGCGACCTTTTCGAAGGTGAGGGGCTTCTCCAGGAAGTCGAAAGCGCCCAGCTTGGTGGCCTTGACCGCCGCCTCGATGCTGCCATGCCCGGAAATCACCACCACCACGGGCCGCTCGGCGGATGGTGTTTTCTGAATGCGCGCCAGCACTTCCATTCCGTCGATGCCAGGCAGCCAGATATCCAGCATGACCAGCTCGAACGCGGCTCCGGAAAGTGCTGCCAGGCAGGCCTCTCCGCTCTCTACCGCTTCGGCGGAGTAGCCCTCATCCTCGAGGACGCCGGTGAGCGACTTGCGAATTCCCGGCTCGTCATCCACCACCAGAATGCGGTGAGCCTTCATACCTTCGCAGCGGCGGGTTTCGCGCCGCTATCGGCGGGCTCGGAATCCACCAGGGCGGGAATCTCAACGGTAAACCGGGCGCCGGCCGGCTGGTTATCCTCCACGCGGATGTGGGCATGATGTTCGGAGAGGATATGGTTCACAATCGCCAGCCCCAGGCCGGTACCGCGGTTCTTGGTGGAGAAGTACGGGAGGAAGAGTTTCTCTTTGTCCTCCTGAGTGATGCCCGGTCCCGAATCGGCGACGATCAGCTCCACGGTTTCCGAAGATCCCGGCTGTGTGGCGATGTACAGGTCTTTGACCAACGAATCCTGCATCGCCTCGGCGGCGTTGTCGACCAGGTTGACCACCACGCGCTGGAATTGTTCCCGATCCAGATTCACCGGCGGCAGCCCGGAAGCGAGATGGGTGCGGATCCGAATTCCGTCCAGCCGCCCGTTGAATACGGCCAGGGCTTCGGATACCTGCTCGTTCAGGTCGCCCCGCACCGGCTGCGCGGCGGGGAAGCGGGCAAATCGCGAGAATTCGTCCACCAGGGTTTTCACGGATTCCACCGACTTCGCGATCGTGGCGGCGCACTCGTGCACAATGCGCGCCGCTGCCGGCGGCAGGTCCACGCGATCGATTTGCCGGCTGATCCGCTCGGCCGAGAGGGCAATGGGCGTCAACGGATTCTTGATCTCGTGCGCCACGCGCCGCGCTACCTCGTGCCAGGCCGCCGCCTTCTGCGCGCGCAGCAGCTCGCTGGTGTCTTCCAGCACCATGACAAATCCCGACGTGAGATTCTCCTCCAGGGCAGACACCGTCACGGCGATCTGCACATTCCGGTTGCCAATACGCAGTTCGAGCTGGCGCGAAGAAATGCCCGTGCGCCGTGCACGCTTCATCATGTACTTGATTTCGGCGGTGTCTTCACGAGAGAAGAGATCTTCCAGGCGGTTAGCGCGGGCCACGTGCTCACCGGGAAAGATCTTGGCCAGTGCACGGTTGGCGAGTTGGATGCTGCCGTCGGACCCGATGGAGAGAACACCCGTCGGGATGCTTTCGAGGATGGCCTCGGTGAAGCGCTGCCGCCGGTCCAACTCCCGGCTGTTAGCCTCCAATTCCTCGGTCATCTGGTTGAAGCCCTTCACCAGCAATGCCAGCTCGTCAATCGCGCGCACCTGCACCCGATGCTTGAGATTGCCCTTGCGGACTTCGCGCGCGGCGTCCAGCAGCTTGCTGATGGGAACGCTGATCTGCTTGGCCATAAAGAGCGCCATCCACGTCGCCACGTAGAGAACGAAGAGTGCGATCAACAGCAGGAGCATGGTGTAAAACAGCCGGTAGTCCTTGCGGTTCCGTTGGTTCTGATCGAACTCGGCGGTGTACTTCCGGATCTCGGCTTGCTGTGCGGCCACGTCGACGGGCACTCGCAATGCCAGCACCACTTCTCCCAATTGGGCTGTGCCGTTAGTTACGGGCGCTCGGGCGGTTACGGTTTGACCGTCACGGGCCGCCGGCAACGCGGTTCCCCATCGATCCACAGGCGCATTCCCGGACGCGGGATAGATGGCTACTGACTGCAGCTTTTGCTCGCTGGCGAAGCGTTCGAGAAAACCGGGGCCCGGCCGGCCGACTTCGAGGCTTTGCCGAGTCTCCGGCAGCGATGCGAGCAGAGCTGCCTTGGCCTGCACCTCGTCCTGCAATTCGGTTTTGAGCAGACCCGAAACCTTACTGAACACGGCGAGTTGATTGGCGACCGGCTCGCTAAACCAGGCCTTGAGGTTGAAGTTCAACACCTCGACGCCCCAGAGCACCATGAACACCACCGGCAGAGAACTCAGGGCCAGTGCGCCAAGCACCAGTTTGGACTTGATTCGGGAGCCTTCCTGATTGCTCTGCCGCTCAAAGTACAACTTCGCCCCAGTGCGAAAAAGCATGAAGCCAAGCGTCACCATCAGGACGAAGTTGAGGCTGGAAATGGCCCAGAATATAAGGGTTTGGAGGGGACCGCCCTGACCGAATTGTCTAAGGTTGAAAGATCCCTGCCACAGCGCCAGCAGCACGGACAAGCACAGCAGAACGGTGGCGAGTATGTACGCCGGGCGTTTCATTTAAGTAGCCTTATTTCCGATTATAGCTACGAGTGATCAGTTCACAGTTTTCAGTTACCAGTCTTCAGCCCTCAGCTTTGAGGCGCCCCCCGCGCGTCGCCGGCGATCCGACGACTGAGAACTGAAAACTGAATACTGACAACTAATAGAACAGGTACTTCCGCCACTGCGCATCGCCTCTACCCAACATGCGCATGAGGTGACGGCTGGTGTGCAGGCTGAAAGGCCGCGGTTGCCGCGCCAGCCTCATCCCTGCCTCTTCGGGGGTGCGATTTCCCTTGCGGTTATTGCAGTGATGGCAGCACGCTACCAGATTCTCCCAGGCGGATTCTCCGGCGCGCGAACGAGGGACCACATGATCCAGCGTGAGCTCTCCCGAAGGCATCGTTCGATGACAGTATTGGCAGGTGTAGCGGTCGCGCATCAGGATGTTCTTGCGCGAGAGAGCCCGCGTCTGATGGGGAATGCGGCGATATTCCAGCAGCCGGATCACCGAAGGTAGCCGCACCAGGGCGCGCGCCGAGTGGATGGCGTGAAGCGATTCTTCCTCCGCCGCCGCCACGCCTTTGAGAACCAGCACCAGCGCTCGCCGCGCGGCGCAAATGTTGATCGGCTCATAGCTGGCATTCAAAACCAGCACGGGTTTTTGCAGTCGCTCGTTAGCCATCCCGAAGACTCCCTGGTTGAATATCGGCGGTCCCGAGAGACGCCGCGTTCAGACGCCGGTCGGCTCGGGCTACTGTCAAAAGCGTGATCCTGGCGGCGCCGGCCCGGCGGAGAACGACGGCGCAAGCCGCGGCGGTGGACCCGGTGGTCATCACGTCGTCCACCAAAAGAATTCGCCTTCCGGACACGGAGCGGCGGCGTACCGCGGTGAATGCGGCGGCGACGTTCTTGCGGCGGCCGGTGTTACTGAGCCCCGTCTGGGTCGGCGTGTACCGCACGCGCTTCAAAGCGTTGATTAGCGGAATTCCACGGCGCCCGGCCACGGCACGCGCCAGCAACTCCGACTGGTTGAATCCTCTGCGCCAGCGGCGGCGCCAGTGCAGGGGAACCGGGACCACGGCGTCCCATTGCTCCTCGCGGGGTAGTGCCGCGGCCAGCAATTCGGCAAGCGGCCGTACCAGGGTTTTTACCCGACCGTATTTGTACAGGTGGATCCACTCCCGCAATAGACCCTCATAGGAGCCGAAGCAGTAAGCCGCATCAAATCCGCGAAGGCCGTTACGGCACAGGGGACAACGGCCCGCTGCATCCAGCGGAAAGGCGTTCTGAAAAGGAGACCGGCAGCTGACGCAGTAGAATTCCGGTTCGAAGGGCTCTGGACACCGCAGACACTCACGACAGAGCGGGATGCGCGTCAATTCGTCGAGGCGTGTGCCGCAGATCCGGCAATCGGACGGGAAGAAGAGGGAAAAAAAGGCGTGGCAACTTGCAGGTACGACTGAGGGACCGAAGCTTGCGGCTCGTCTGCTACTCGAGAAGACCCACCCCCCGCTTTAAACCACATTGTACGAAATTTCGCCCGGCCGAACAAATCCTCTGGTACAGGCAGTACGATTTAGCCTCTTTTTTTTGACTGGGTTCCGGCTACAATGATGAAGAAATTAAGCGGGGATTTTCAGATCAGGCAGATGAGCGTCACTCATATATTTATCTATCTGCAGCTGCTGGATCTCTTGACTACGCTCATCGGTTTCCGACTGGGCGCTGCCGAGGCGAGCCCTTTTATAAAAGCCCTAATGCATTTTGGGCCCGCCTTCGGCGTAGTTGTCTCCAAAATCTTCGCACTGGGCTTGGGGGCCCTGTGCATCCAGATGAAAAAACAGTATTTAATTCGCTGGATCAGCTATTGGTACGGGTGCCTGGTGGTGTGGAACCTGATGGTCGTTCTGACCGTTCCTGCGGGATGAAGCTCTCAGCCATCAGCACGGTGGGCACTAGGTAGCGCTGGCGGTCCTTGCCGCCGGCGAACCCGCACCGGCGGCAAGAACGCCAGCGTTACGTTGACAGACTGGGCTCTAACGGGGTAGCTGACTGCTGACGGCTGACTGCTGAAAGCTTCTTACCAGCGAATCATCCAGGAAGAACAGGCCGCCAACGCCAGCAGTAGCCCGCCTTCGATCAGAATGCGGCTAGCCGGCAGCGAATTTCGCCAACTCTTCAACGCTCACCCCCATCCGCAACAGAAGTCAGTTGCGCCACGATCCCGTCCATGCGGTCTTGAAAGCCATTCAATACCCGCTCGTCGCGGAATAGAAACACGAAAAAGACAGCGGCCAACAGGAGCAGCCCGTACCGTTGCGCAGCGCGTGCCTGTGCCATGCCCAGCATGGCGCACATGCAGATGCCAACACCGAGTGACATGCGCTCTCCCAGAAAAACCAACGTCTGGTTGAATCCCGGCAGCGCCACGGTTGTCGGCAAGATGAAGACTGCGGCCGCACTCAACACGCACAACTGAAATGGAATGCTGGAAACTACTTCGCGCCTGCCGCGGCCGCGGAGCAATTCCAGAAACAGCGATCCCCAAATAAGCAGCAAGCCCGCCAGGATGAAGTAGTATTTGGCATCGAAGACCCACACCTGGTCGGCGCCCGTCGTCAGTGAGAACTGCTGCAGCGACCATTCGGCCAGCAGCCGGCGGCTAACCGCCACATGCGCCAACACCATAAGAAACAGGCTGGCCGCCATGAGCCGCAACCGGGCCTGCAGCGATACCCGGCGGGCAATCCACACATAAGCGATCAGGCCGACGGCCCATGCCACGGGCAAGGCGTGAGCGGTGTAAGCCACAAGCAGGAAGGCCGCGGCCAAGGCCGCGCGCAGGGGCCGGAAACTCCAGGCCAGCGCCATGGCCCAAAAACACAGGCCCAGCGAAAGATAGAAGTTGAAGAAGCCCATGTGGTACACCCACCCATATGCCAGCATGGCGATGGCGGGCATGAGGTGCCAGGCCCGGCGTCCCGCAGCCGCGGATATGAAAGCGAAAGCGCCCCAGACAAAAATCAGCACTGTGCACGAAATCGCCATGCGCTGCGCCCATTCCGGGCCGGCCAAATGGAACAGGCCGCTCAGAAACAGGTCGAACAAAATATTGGTGCTCTGCCGGACCATCATCAGACCACCGGCTTGACCGTTCTCGATGAACTGGGCGAGCCACGCATTATAGATGTGGCTGGAGAGATCTCCGGCCTGGATCCGTGGCTGCCAAAAGCAGGGGAGCAGCAGCCCCAGCGAAATCAAGACGTACCGGATCCGGTGGCTGCTGGAGAGCCGGGACATCGCCGCCGCTGCCGGTTGGAGCGTCATTAAACCGTCTCCAGATGGGCGTGTTGGAACTCAGGATTCAACTTAAATGAAGTAGCCACGGAGGCGATACTCTCGCCTGTCTGGCGGATATTGGCCTCGATCAACGGCGCTTCGGCGCCCGCCGATAGCCGCAAATAACCGATCCCCAGCGGATTGATCCGCATGATGCGGCAGCAGGTGGCATCCACGGCCCGCGGGTCGCGGCCCGCCACCAGCACGCCGGCGAATTTCGGAACACCTTGAATCGGCCCGTTGCCTTCCATCCCGATGATGCCGTCGACAATGGCGAACTTCCGCGGATACGCGGCATGCAGATCGGCTATGCATTCCTCGATTCCCGACCAATGCAGCACATTCTTCGGCCAGCCATAAATCCCGCCCGGCACCGTTCCGAACAGGTTTTTCATGGAAAGCGTGGCGCCCACCCAGTGGTGCGTTTTCATTTTGGGAATGGATACCAGCAGGTCCGCCCCCAGCACTGTGTTCGGCAGGTATAGCTTCGCGAGCCTGGAGAACTGCCGTGCCGGACGCACGCGCGTGACTTCGTCCAGGTTGAGGTCGGTGAAGACATCTTCAAACTTCGGGACGATGTGAAAATAACCGGCGGCATCCGCCAGATCCAGCGTATTGCGCCGGTGGCCGGGGCCTTCGGCGATGCTCACCCGCGCCGCGCCGATCGACAGGAACCCCTCATACACTGCGTGAACCAGCAGCGGATTGGTGTTGATTGAGCTGGAGGGTTCGAATTCCACCAGGTTGGGTTTGAGGACGACATGACGGCCGCGTACGTCCAGGCGCTGTTCCGCCAGAATCCGGCGGACGGTTTCATAGAGGCGCTGGTCGTAGGCCGGAGCGCGCACAATGGAGACGGATGCCGGCGTCACCGGCGCGGTCTGGTTGCAGGCGCTCAAGAATACGGCAGGCACCGAGGCGGTCAGCAGCGCGCGTCTGGTGAGAGTTCGTTCCATGGTCTACCCGAAGAAGGCCGCGCGCTTCTCGATGGCGGCGGTGGCCAGCAGATCCAGCGAGGTTTCCACCAGGGTTCTGGACGCCAGTCCAGCGGGCGGGCAATATCCGTCGGGCAACTGTCCGTGCGCCAGGAGGCCGAGCCGCAGCCAGTTGCAAGCGTCGGCCGACCGGCACTCATCCAAAAAATGGCGGGCCATGCCGAGCGCGGAGTCCAGCCTTGGAGAGCGCACCCCACGCAGGGCGGCCAGCGCCATCCCAGTAGTCTCCGGGTAGGGGCGCGATTCATATCCCAGCGCTCGTACCGAACCGTGGTTCCATCCACCTTCGCGGCACATGTGAAGGAGCAGAAATCGCCGGCCCTCCTCGATGCGCTGCTGCGCAAGCGAATCGGGATGCCGGCCGCACTCCCGTTCGAGCGCCAGAATGGCCAGAGCTGTGGGCGCGACCCAAGCCGCCGTTCCCGGCACCCACGGCCAGCCGGCAAACTCCAATTCGGGCTGGCGCGGATTACCGAGAAGCCACTCGCGCGCGCGGAATATGAAACTGGATTCCTCGCCGGTGACGCCCGTGAGCCAGTGAATCGCCCGGCGATGGGCATACTCGCCGACCAGATCCGGGGGAATCCACGCGACCAAGGCCGTCACCCAGGTGCTCTCGTCGATACCGGTCTGTGGCGGCCAGCCGCCGTCCGGTCTCTGAATGCCACCGAGCCAGCGCAGCCCCCGCCGGGCCGCATCGGTTTCTCCCGCGGTCGCGAGCGCCAGTATGGCGTAGACCGTGGGCTCCGTCCAAGACGCACCCCTCAGGTACGGCCAGCCGCCATCACGGTTCTGGCTCTGTAGCAGGCGCTCAACGGACATAGAGAACACCACCTGCCACAAGCGCACACTTCGGAGGCTCGTCCCGTCGGTTCGCGGGTTTCATGCGCCTAGCGCTCGTCCCGCTTCCGGCGGCGCGACAGCATCACGACAAGCGTCACACCGGCGCCGAGCCAGATCGCCCCCTGCAGTGCGAGGACCATAGTCTTCTCCTTGGTTCTGTTTGGCGGTAGTGGAGCGATCCTTTAAGTCCACACCGCCGGGCCTGTTTACCGCGTCGTTTTTCGGCCGCGCCGGCGCCGCATAAACAGGAGAAGAATTCCCGCTGCCGAAACCCAAATCATCGTTTGCATCAACGTTACGTTCATAAAATTTTGCTCCTTTGCGTTAGTGCAACTGCTTCATCATGGGGAACAGATACTTAAAGATTTGCAGAATGCCAGGCCCTGCCGCGACGATCAACATCGATGGCAGAATGAAAAAGAATATTGGAAACACCAGCTTCACGCCGACTTTCCCGGCGCGCTCTTCAGCCTCTTGCCGGCGTCGCGTGCGCAAGAAATCGGAATGCGTGCGCAGCGATTCGCCCATGCTGGTGCCGAAACGGTCGTTCTGAATCAGAATGGCGACCAGCTTTTGAATTTCGGGTTCTCCCGTGCGTTCCGCGAAATTGCGCAGGGCGTCGGAGCGGCGTTTGCCCGCGCGCATCTCGAGAGTGACCATGGACATGTCTTCGGCCAATTGCGGGTGGCTAACCAGCAGTTCGCGGGCGACGTGCTGTATCGCCTGATCGAGTCCCAAGCCGGCTTCGACGGATACCACCAGCAGATCGAGCGCATCGGGAAGCGAAAGGCGCAGGACTTGCTGCCGCTTGGCCACGCGCTTCTCCAGGAAGAATTTCGGCATGATCCAGCCAGCCATGCAGCCGAACCCCAGCAGCGCGATTCGCATGGCTGCGTTGTCGGGCACTCTGTTTTGCATCACCAGCGTGAGAATGAACATCAGCGCCGTACAGGTGAGGCGGATTCCGTAAAATACCGGAACCGCGTTTTCGGAACGGAACCCCGCACGCACCAAGTCGGCGCGTAAGGTGTCGAGGTCGGCTGACCCCGTCGGAACTTTCGAGCCGATCTGGTGCAGCACCGTAACGATGGTGCTGGCTTCCGGCTCTGTGTCGGCGATCAAGCCTTGCACCTGGCCGGTGATGACGGGAGTACCGAGTTGGCGCAAGGCTCGGCCCGGTTTGTAAAGCCAGTGATAGCCGGCCCACGAGGCGCCCAACATCACCATGAGGAAGCTAAAGACCGCAATCAATAAGGCGTTGTCCATAATCACACCTGAATGTTGATGATCTTCTTGATGAAGAAATTGCCCAGGATCTGCGCCACTACCGCTCCGGCGATCATCCACTTGCCATCGGAGTCCTGCGCCATCGTCTGCAAATACCCGGGCGCCACCACCAGCAATCCCAGCATGGTGGCCACCGGCAGCAGGGTCAGAATCGTGGCCGTCAAGCGGCCGTGAGCGCTGGCAGCCTTTACTTGCCCCTTCAAGCGGAAACGTTCGCGGATGACCCATGCCAGACGGGTCAGGATCTCGCTCAAATTACCGCCGGTCTGCTTCTGCAACAGAACCGAAGAGGTGAAGAACCGGGCATCCAGCGTTGGAACGCGCTCGTTGAAGTTTTGCAGCGCCAGGTCCAGCGGCGCTCCCAGGTTCTGCTCGTTAAATAGCGTTCGGAATTCCTGCCCCAGCGGATCGGCCAACTCATCGCCCAACATTTCGAGACTGATAGTGAACGCGTGGCCGGCGCGCATCGACCGCGACAGGAAATCCAGCCCTTCGGGAAACTGCTCTTCAAACTTTTCCAGCCGCTTCTTGCGCTTGTGGCGCACGATCAGATAAGGTGTCAGGCCGCAGATCGCGCCCATCACGATCGCGGTGGTGGGTCCATTCAATATGAAGGGCAGCAGGGAGCCGAGGCCCAAACCGGGTATGGCCGCCAATCCCATAGCGGCCAGCAGGCGGCTGGAAGACCAACTGAGACCGGCCTGCTGCAACTGCACCTGCGCATGCTTGGAGAATTCGAATGACTTGAGCAGGCCCGAAAGCCCGGACGGCCTGTCCGGCTCCAGCTCCTTCAGCAGCTTGCTGACACTGACCTGATCGCCGGAGGCCGTCTCCAGCATGTCGCTCATCTGCTTTTTCCGCCGCGCGTCGAAAAACTTCGTGGCGACGCTCACCGCGAGCAGGATGAGCACGAAGACGACGACGAACGCGACGCCAGCGCCGAAAGGCATTAGTTAATCTCCACTACCGTTTGGAACATCTGGGGCGGAAGCGTAATCCCGCACGCCTTCAAACGTTCGTAGAACTTGGGCCGGATTCCGGTGGCCCGGAAACGACCGATGACTTTTCCGGATTCCGAGATTCCGGTCTTCTCAAACAGGAAGATGTCTTGCAGAGTGATCATTTCCTGCTCCATTCCGACCACTTCGGTAATATGCGTGATGCGGCGCGTACCGTCGCTGAAGCGCGAGGTCTGCACGAACAGGTCAACCGCCGAGGCCACCTGCTGGCGAATGGAGCGGATCCCCATGTTCGAATTGGCCATGCCCACCATCACTTCGAGGCGGCCCAGTCCATCGCGAGGCGTGTTGGCGTGAATGGTGGTGAGGGAGCCGTCGTGGCCCGTGTTCATGGCCTGCAACATATCCAGCGCTTCATCGGCGCGAACTTCGCCGACGATGATGCGGTCGGGCCGCATACGCAGAGCGTTGATGACCAGCTGGCGGATATGAATGGCGCCCACGCCTTCCACGTTGGGCGGCCGGGTTTCCATGCGCGCTACGTGGGTCTGCTGCAACCGCAACTCGGCCGCATCTTCAATGGTCACGATGCGCTCGTCTTCCGGAATATAGGACGACAGCGCGTTGAGCAGGGTGGTCTTACCAGAACCGGTTCCGCCGCAGACGATGATGTTCAAGCGCGCCCGTACGCAGCCTTTCAGCAGCTCCAGCATGCCATCGGTCAGGGCCAGCTTGGCCACCAGGTCTTCGCCCTTGAGGGCGTGACGGCCGAAACGGCGGATAGAGAGCAGCGGCCCATCCACGGCTACCGGCGGGATAGCCGCATTGACACGCGATCCATCGGGCAGGCGGGCGTCCACCAGCGGCGATGATTCATCCACGCGGCGGCCCACTCGCGACACTACCTTTTCAATAATGCGCAGCAGGTGCGCATCGTCTTTGAACTCCACCGGCGTGCGGTACAACTTACCGCCGCGCTCGACGTAGACTAGTTTCGGCGTGGTCACCAGAATGTCGGAGACCGTGGGATCCTGCAGCAGCGGCTCCAGGGGACCCAGGCCGAAAACCTCGTCGAGGATCTCTTCAATGACCCGGTCCTTCTCCACCAGGCTGAGCGGCGTCTTCTCTTCTTCAACCAGCTTCGCCACAGCGGCGCGGATCTCCGCACGCACGCGCTCTCCAGCCATCGACGAGAGGGCTTCCAGGTTGATGCGGTCGAGCAGTTTGCGGTGGAGCGTGAACTTCAGCTCCTGATATTCCGGTGTGTAGCCTTCTCTATTGAAAAGGCGATTGACCCAGCCGGTTTCCCGGTTTTGGGCGTTCTTGTTTACCGTGTCCAAGGCACCTGGCATTTACGTTTCAGCTCCCAAAAAGCGCGAAGCGCTTCTTATTGCCTTCTTCTTCCAGGCCGCCCAGTTTGGCAGCCAGTCTGGCCATGTTCCGGCCAAGTTCCGAGTTGCGCGAAAGCATGCGCCCTTCGGCATAGGTTTCGTACAGTTCCGGATAATCGTTCGGAACCATGCAGAAGATGGGGACGCCCAGCATTTTTTCCAACTCTCCGGGCGTAATGTCCAGCCGCTTGGGCGCGCGGTTCAGGATCAGCTTGATGCGTCCCTTGCCGTAGCCGCCATCGAGCAGCGTCTGAATGATATTTTTGGCCTGGTGCAGCGCCGGCACCTCCAGCGTGGTCACCAGGCAGACTTCGTCGATTTCCTCCAGAGCGGCCAGGGCCAGGCGGCTCAGACTCCTTCCCAGGTCGACCAGGGTCCAGTCGTAATGCGGCCGCGCAAAGCCCAACACGTGCCGCACCTGGTCGTCTTTCGGCTGCTGCTTGGAAGCCAGCGCCAGCGGCGAAGCCACGATCTCCACGCCCGGAATACCGTTGGAGACCAGCGCCTTCCAATACGAAATGTCCAACCGGTGCAGGTTGTTTACGGCATCCAGGATGGAGTAAACCGACTTGGTTTTGGTAATGAAGCCGACCAGACCGGCGTCCAGGTCCAGATCCATCAGCAGAACTTTTTGATTCTGTCGGCCCAGCTCGGCCGCAACGTGACAGATCAGCGTCGTAGAACCGCATCCACCCTTGGAGGAAATGAACGCATAGCTTTTGCCCGCTCCTTTGGCGCTGCCGTCACGCTTGCGGCTGCGTTCGGCCGAGCGCTTCTCGAGCGCTTTGCGAAGCGTCTCGTTTAGCGGCGGATAGAGATACTCGTTGACGCCCGCGCGCATCGAAGCCAGAATAGTGTCGGCTTCCGCATGGCTGTTGAGGGCGATGATCATCGGATCGCCGACGGCGTTGTGGATGGATGCCACCAGGCCTTCCAGCGGCTCTTTCCAACCGCTGATATCGACCAGCACGACATCGGGGCGCATGCGCTCGAGCCGGTCCAGGAAATTGGTCAAATCGCCAATATCCTGGTGCTCGACAATGATACGGAACGGCAGGCTGGCCAGGCAGCCTTGGGCTTGATCCCAGAGTTCGCGATTCTCGATGGCCAGGCCAATCGTCAGCGGATACATAGCGGACCTCTCGGTTCTAAACTCATTTTGCGGATCCTCCGGAACCCGACGCGCTACCCGATGAGCTCAGCCCTGGGTTAGGCGACGGAGTCGGCGGGGGTTGGGGGAGCACAAGCTCGATTGCCGGATTGGGCGATGCCTGACCCATCTTCGGCTTCTCGACCAGTTCCTCGAACGGTACGCTGTCCGATGGCGGCTGCACAGGCACAGGCCCAGTTTTGGTTATGCCGGGCTGGTACATTTCGATCTTGGAGTTCGGATCCAGGAATGGCTTGCCATAGTTCAAGCCGGGCACGGGCTGTCCTGCCGGCAGCGGTCGTACAATTTCGGGAGTGACCAACACCAGTAGTTCCGTGTTGGTCCGTTTCAAAACTTTCGACTGGAAGAGCTTCCCAAACAGCGGGATGCTGGCCAGACCCGGCATCTTGTTCAGATTTTCGGTGGTGCGGTTGTCGAGCAGTCCTCCGATCACGAAACTTTGCCCCGATTCCAGTTCCACCTCCGTCTTCACGCGGCGCGTGGCAAGGGCTGGAATCGTGAAGCCTTGGAAAGTCACGGCGTTGCTGAAGTCGAGCGAGCTGACTTCCGGCTGTACCTGTAACCGTATGGTTCCGCGCGGCGTGACTGTCGGCAGAAAATTGAGCCGTACGCCGAACTCGCGGAACATAATGGTTACCGAGCCGACCGCGCCGCCCTGCACCATGGGAAATGGAAATTCACCGCCGGCCAGGAAGCTCGCCTCTTTCCCATTGATCGCCATCACGTTTGGCTCGGCCAGCATCTCAAGCAGATTCTTGGCTTCCAGGTCTTTGATGGTCGCGAAAAGGTTTATGTCTTTGCGGAACAGGAAAATGTTCAGCGGATCCGTGTACGTGATCTGGCCTTGCGTGGAGCCGCCGAAAGTTGGCTGGGAAAATTGTCCCGTGGATGTGCCCGACAACTGATTGCCGGCGCCACTCAACAGGTTGAACGCAAGATCGGTTTCCGCGCTGCGATCCACATCGGCGAACCGTACTTTGAGAAGGATCTGGGTCTCCACCGGCGGCACATCGATCCTCAGCAGGTTGACGATCTTTTCCTTGCTCAGGGTGCTGGCAATGGCCAAAACCCGATCGGCGGCAGTCACATCTTTTACCGTCCCGCGCACGAACGCTGTGTCATTTTCGAAAGTGACATTAATGCTGTCATTCGGAAACTCTCGAGCGATTTGGTCGCGCACCGCGTCCAGTTTGGCCGTATTCATGCGGACCGAGAGATCGTAGAGCAGGCGGGTGCCATTTTCCTGCCAGATCACCAGGGACGTATCGCCGACGCCTTTGCCGTTGATTAGAACTTCTTTGGGGTTGACAGCCACCGCCTCAACCAGATCGCCGTTGGCCACGGAAACGCGCCGAATGTTGATCGGGCTGTCGATGACAAGCGATTTGCCTACGGTCACCGTAAGTTTGCCCGGTCCGTTCTGAGCCCCATTATTCTGCGGCGGGGCTTGGCTCTCAGCGGCCGAGCTTTCGGCGGGGTCCGCCGCGGCCCACCGCAGCCCAGCCAGTCCGAGAAAGGCCGCCGTGACCGCGATTATTGCGAAATACCTCTTTTGAGACACCTATTTATCCTCCGCACTAGTAGCGCCAAACTTGGCCTCGTTGCGCTTGGTTCCGGAGATAATCTCCATCACGAAGGGCGCTTCTTTTCTCGCCACAGGAACATCGCGCACCACGGGCTTAACAACTTTTTTCCGCGGCTGTGAATCGTCCGCAACTAGAGCATCCGGCTTCATCCCGGGCATCTTGACCTTCCCGCCCGCAAATAGTGCCGCCATGGCCGTTCCGGAAGTTTGCGTTATGTCGTGGTCAAGCGGATTGCGCAGCACCAACTGAATGGTGGTCTGGTGGCTCGCCAGGCTCAACTGCTCGGCCTGTTCCGGGGTCACCAGAAGATTGACCACTTGCACCGCCACCGGCTTTCCCTCCGGGTCTTTCTTGAAGTCCTGTCCGGCGGAGAGCACTTCGAGGTTCTGCAGCAGCGTCTTAGTGAGCGTGCCCAGATTGGCGTTGCCAGAGGGCGCGGTGCCGGAGATCAGCACGTCGACATGCATACCCGACCCCACGAATCCGGCGACTCCGACCACTTCGTTGACCGGCACGGCCACGGCGCGCATGCCTTTCGGGATGGTAGCGGCAAATCCGCCGCCGGCTCCCTTGGGCGCGAGCCGCGAATCCAGGATCGGCTCCTTAGCGAACATCTTGGAGATTACGCCGCGGCCCACCACGTCATCCGCCTTGGTAGCGGAGCCGGGCGGCACTGCTCCCGGCCAGTCGGTGAGTGTGACATCCTCGGCCCGCAAGAGCGTTCCCAGTTCCAGGTCGCGAGACGCCAGCACAAGCTTGATGGCTGCTGGAGCCGCCTTAGTGGTCTGCCCGTTCTTGGACGTCAGCCGATAGAGCATCAAACTTGCTCCCAAGGCTACGATGAAGGCAAAAGCCAGAACCGCCAAAAATCGTTTATTCATACCTGTTCCCCGTTCCGCCCGACTCTCCGGTCGCCGGGAACTCCTCTATTCATCTGCCGCTGTACAACCCGTTCCCACGCGGCGCCCGAAACGCCGCTTTCGAATTGCCAGGCGGGGCATACCGTTCGACAACGGCGACGTACGATATGCCCCTCCATAAGCATTAGCTGGCCTGCGTGTTCGCCTGAGTCAACTGGCTGTTGGTGGTTGTCCAGATGCCCTTGATGCTGCCGCCCGCGCCCAAGAACAGGGCCGCGGAAGCCAGTGCAACGAAAGCCATGAGCAGGGTGTATTCAATCAGGTCCTGCCCCTGCTCGTCCCTCCACAAGTTACGCAACAACGTCATTTGATTTCGCTCCTAAGTTTTGGATTTGCTCTCCGCGATCAGCGGATCACGCGCCTCAGTTTTCGTGACCTCGCGATCACGGCCCTTTCCGCCACCCGATAAGGTGGAAGAAATCGCGTCCCCCGGATTCTTGGCCGAAGGCCGGAACACGAGCGCGATTCCGTCGTCATAAACGACTCGCCAGCGGCTCGATTCCTTCAGCGCGCCGGCCAGCGGCGCGGTCGGGGGCAATAAAATTGTGTCAATTCCAAAGCGGCCCAGCGTATTTTCCCAGTCGTATTTCACATTCATTACGTCCAGGTATTTCTGTTCGAACTGGTCGCCATAAAAATCGCTGCGGCCATCCACGAAGACGCGCGTCTTCGGATAGAGCCGGTAAATGAGATAGTCGCCCCACTCGTCGTGCGTAAAGATGCGGGCGGAGGGGTCCTCACGCAGCAGCGCGATCGCCCCGGCCGGATAAGAAGCCGGATCGTACTCCGGACGGAAATGACGCGGCGGGGCCGGCGCATACAATAAGGCCGCCACCAGCAGGATGGCCGCGGCGCTGATCAAGTGCCAGCGGGGCAGCCTCTCGGTCTCCGCGGTTTCGGCGGCAATCGCCAGAAATTTCTGTGTAACACCCTTAACCCAGCCCGCTACCTCCAAAGCCGGCAGCTTCTTGATCCACGCGTCCAGGGCGGCCGCCACCATCGGGGTGGCCACAATCGCGTAGAGCGGAAGATTCCTCGAAGCCAGCAGCGCCGCGTGGGCCCACAGCAGGAAGAGCAGCGGCTCGGTATACGAACCCTTCGACAGGTTCCAGATCGCGGCCCCACCGCCAGCCAGCAGCAGAAACTCAAAAAAGATCGCGACCGGATGATGGAAGCTGAGTGACAGGAATTCGGCGATATGCTGCGCCTGGTAAGGGTCGCCCAAATATTCGAGCACGTGCTGGTGCAGGTGATAGAAATACGGATTGACGAAGCTGCCTGCCAGGCACGCCGCGGCCATCAGGAAATAGCGCCGCGCCGCAGTCCGATGAGGCCCCAACCGGCTGCGGTCGCCGGCCAGCACCACCTGCAGCGCTTCGGCCGCGCCGTAAGCGCCAATCATAATAATTCCGATAAAGAAGCCGCCGTGCAAATTAGTCCAGAGAATCGTGGCCGCGGGGAGCAGCACCATGTAGGGCACGCCCCAAAACCGGCTCTGTCCTGCGCGCAGGCGTTCCAACGCGCCGTAGAAGAGCACGAGGAATAGCAAGGAAAGCAGGTGGGGCCGGGCGAGCCAGTGGATTGACGACGTAACCGCGGCGGCCAGAGTCACCAAGAAAGCCACGATGGGGTTGGCTTTCCGAAGCGCCAGCCGGTACAGCAGCGTGAAGGTGACGGCCAACAGAAGAAGGCTGGCGAGCACCACCGTGGCCAGCCCGCCATAGTGATTCAGCCAGGCGAACCCGACATCCGACAGCCACTCCCAGGCGAACCAAGTGTCACCCGCCTTAGTGAAAGAAAAGAAATCGCGCGCCGGAACCTGGTGATGCGCCAGAATCCATTCGCCGGTGCGGATATGCCAACCGGTGTCGCAATCCGCCAGCAGCGACTGCGCGCCTTCCATGCGCCCAAACAGAAAGAAAATGGGCGTGAGAAAGGCGAAGTCCGCCAGGGATGGCAGGAACCGAAAGGCAATTTGTGACCGGCGGGAGTTCATTTCAGTCAAGCCATCCAACTATTGGCAACTGGCTGCATGGCCTCTAATGAGCGAAGCCGGTCGTGAAAAGACCGGAAATCCATATAATTCACTTGCAAGGCGACGCGCGGGCAATCCTGTTCCGGCTGCCATACGCGGATTACGGTGCCCTGGCAATGAATGCATTTCTGTCCGAAGCCGTGATTGGCAGGTAATTCGACTTCAATCGTCACGATGTGGCCCACCCCGGGCAGCGGCAATGCTGCTTCCGCGCCCCGCCAGGCGATTAGAATGCCGCTCCGGCTGATATTTTCCGTGTGCATCGCGCAATGCGCCCAGAGCGCCGGAGACGTGACGTGACACCGGAGCTTAATATCCATGCGCGGGCTTTCACGCCTGTTGATATTTTTCATTTTTACGGCGAGGCCGACACCGCGAATTTAGCCCCCGCGTGTACCCTCGATCAATATCGTAAATGGGTCATACCGCGCTGCTTGCCAAGGTTATCAGAGGCAACTCGCGATTTTTGAAAATGTTACCCGCTCCTCCACCTGCCTAAAATTGCGAATAATGATTAACCTCGGAAAGTAGCGGAAAAGCCCAGCCAGCGGGCCTCCCGACGCAGCCAAGCCCCCGATATCAGGCATTCTCCGCCCGGTCGTGTTATTTTTAATATGTCGATTAATTCAGATAATTTCGCCAAAAATTATGATAATTTTTTGTTGACAACCGAAGTAAATAAGGGCAAAATGCAAAATGACTCGCCGTTAATAGCCGGATATTAGCCGGACAGTTAGGTAAGCAATTACCGGGAGTTTCGAGGTGGAGAAACAAATATGACGCGGATTCTTCTTTACAGTGACGAGCCGATCCTGGCCAAAGGACTCGAGTCCGTCCTGCGACAAGTCGAAAACTTTGAACTGCTACCCACGTGCGGCACAGTGGCGGGTCTGCTGGAGCAGATCGCAAATGGCTCACCCGATCTGGTCCTCATGGATCTGACGCCGGAGATTACCTTCGGGGTACTCAGCGAACTCAAGCACGCCATGGCCAGTTGCAAGATCGTGCTGTGGGTCAATTCTATTTCCACGGAGCTGGCGTTCCAGGCCATGGGGCTTGGCGTGCGCGGCATCTTGCGCAAGACCCTTCCGACCGATCTCCAGGTTAAGTGCCTGCAAAAGGTGCAGGCGGGCGAACTGTGGTTCGAGAAGGCGCTGACCGACAGCTTCTTATGCGCCCGGCGCGTAGCCCTCACGCAGCGCGAAGGGCAACTCGTAAGCCTTCTGTCGCAAGGTCTCAAGAATAAAGAAATCGCGACCACCTTGATGATTTCTGAAGGCACGGTGAAAGTTTATCTTTCGCGGCTTTTCCAAAAAGTAGGCGTAAAAGACCGTTTTGAACTAGCCCTGTTCGGCCTGAAGAACCTGACCACGGGCCAGCTTCCCGTGGCGGAAAAAGGCCACCGCTCGGGCGCCAATCCAATGCCCGGCTTGCGCTCCCTCGTCCTCGAAAGACCATCCGAGCGGGCAGACGCAGCGTCCCGCTTCCCCCAGCCCCTTCGTCCCGCTGCGCCCAGGCAGTTCTAACGGGCGCCTCCCCATAAACGAACCTCTAAAGGACAGCCTTCGGGCTGTCCTTTTTTTGTTTAGTAACGCCGGCGGTCCTTGCCGCCGGTGCGTGTGGGGCTCGCCGGCGGCAAGACCGCCAGCGCTACATTTACTGGACGGGCAACAGAACCGTGTTGCTGTCCTGTCCGTTTACGGTGATGTGCATGGGCGCGTTCATGCCCGTGGGGGCGCCGCTGCCCAAGCGGAACTGGACTTCATTGACACCCACGCGGCCCGGCGCGCCGACTACCGAATCGGGTTGAATTACGGTGGCGTCACCGATGGTAATGGTGGCTGGATCGGTTACCAGGTAAGCCGGCTGGGCTGGAAGCGCGAGGCCTTCCGGACTGGGCGGATTGGTGGGGCCGAATCCGGTCCCGAACATGGTCAGCAATTCCCCGGATTGCGCGGGCGAGTCCGTCGAGACCATCGACCCATCCTCATGCAGCGCGATGGCGAAGGACTGGCCATTGATCGTCTGTTGAAAGAGCCCGGGTGCGTTTCGCACAACCGTGAAAGTGGAATGCAAGTCCGCCTGGCCGGGCACACTCACGGTCAAGGTCGCGGCACCGACCGGAAATGCCGGGGGCATTAAGAAATTGATTTGCGTCGGCGATACAAAGAATAGTGGAAATACGCTGTCCCCTGCCGTGACCGTCACGCCCGCCAGTGTTTGCGCCAGTGGACTATAGGGACCGAGCGCCGTGCTGGTTCCCAGACCGCCGCCATAGATAGAGGCAATCGAGCCGAGCGCGATTCCCGTCTGCGGCGTGGTGCCCGCGGCGTTGACAACTCCGGACAAGGAAATGAAGGGGACGCTGTCGAGCAGCGCGCTCACCGACCGCGGTGCGTTCATCGGAACCGTTCCCGAAGGCGCCGTACCGCTCAAATCGCCAGCCCACTGTCGAAACCGGTAGCCTGGCAATGCCGTAACCGCCACTTGCACCACGGACTGCGAATCGTAAAATCCATCAGCGGACACAGGCTGCAGCTGCCACGTCACGCCACCGGCAGGAATCGATGACAGTGTCAACTGGTTCAGGACATGGTAGTCCGCTTCCAGCACCACGGGCTGTGCGTTCAATGTCACCGTGTGATCGCCTTTGGCGCCGTCCGACCAGCTCAGAAGATCGGCCCGCGAACCGGGGCCTAACGGCACACTGGCGGGAGCGCTGACTTTCACTTGCGTACCTAAAGGACGAAGGATATTGCAGGGCGTCTGGCAAGCGGACCCGTCCACCTGCAGCGTGAGCCCGGAAGGCGCGCTGTTGACGGTCAGTTGTCCCATGGGCGCGTACGTCGCGGTTAACGAGACGCCGCTCGTCACGGCAGTGAGGGGTACCGTAAAGGCCTGGACAGGCGCCCCGCTATTGGACCAGCTAACGAAACTATAAGTGTGCCCCTGCGCGTCCGTGAGTTGCCCGGGCGCGTTCAGTTGGTGGACTTCGCCAACGCCCCAGATGAAATTGGTATAGGGCCAATTGTCGCGCCCATCCACTAATATTTTTAGACCCGGCGGAGACGTCAAAATGGAAACCGTCTCACCCTGCACGTAGGTAGCAATCAACGAAGTTTTGGTCAAAAAATCCGCCACCGTGTAAGCATGGGCGGAAGCCCCGCCGTCGCTCCAGGATGAGAAGACCCATTGCTGCCCGTGAGTGTCTTGCTGCGGAGAAACCGGGGCCACTGCATGCGAGGTGTCCCATCCCCAATCCACAGTGCTTGGCGTGAATACGGGCACACCGTCAGCCAGCACCTGGAGACCGGGAGGAACCGTACTCAGATCGATGGGGCGGGTCTGCTGAAATCGTGGGTAAACGCTCACCGGAGCATTCATCGTCACGGTATCGAGGAATCCTTGTGTCACCTGGTTCAGCCCGGCACCCCATCCAAGAAAGACGTGGCCTGGCTTTGGCGATGCCTGTGCTATGGCACTGCTGCCCGGAGTAAGAAAGATGTTGGCGTCCGAAATATAGGGAGTCCCGTTTACAAAAATAGTGCCGGGAGAAGCCGCGCAACTGGAAGCATCCGAGCACGAGAAGTAATGCAGTGACAGAGCAAACCCAACGTTTACGATTGCGTGGAATTCCGGGATGGACGGATCGGCCGTGACGACGAGAGGATTTTGCAGAAATGCCGTATTGCCGGTGGCCCAATTCTGGAGTGACCACTGGGTGGTTCCGAGTATGTCGGTTTGAACGGGCGTCATCATGAGCGTGTGCTTGCTGCCCGTCGGCCAGATGAAACTGGTGGCGTGATTAAAGGACTGTCCATCCACCGTGAAGTACACACCGTCGGGAACGGTGTAAACGCGCGTGACCGATTGCGCCGAATTGACCGGCGCCAGCACTGTTAACAAGCAAATAACAGCCAAGAAAAGTCCGGATTTCGCTGCCAATTTCGTCATGTCCGAGAGCCTGTTCCCCAGCGGCAGTATAGGCGCAAATCCGTGTAAATACACGGCTAACTTTGGTAATGCAGAGTTTATTAGCCATATCGATTATTGATTAAGTGGACCGCTGGGAATCTAATCGAAAACGTCGAAAGACTTCATCTATGCGCTTCAACGGCTGCTCGATTACTATCGCTAGCTTGGCGGTTTTGGTAGGGGTGGTTCTACCCTGCTCCGCGAAACCCTTCGGTACCGTGGTTCCGATCGGAGGACAAGCCTCGGACATCGCTCTCGATGAATCACGAGGCCTCCTTTATATCGCCAACTACACTGCCAATCGGATCGATGTGATGTCCACGGCGGATTATTCCATCCACACGTCCATGAACGTGGCGCCCCAGCCGGGAGCGCTGGCCATCTCGCCCGATTCGCAGTTCCTGCTGGTCGCGCACTTTGGAAACTTCACGGTGCCGGCCAGCTCCACGAATAATGTCGTCACGCTAATCAATCTGGCCACCAACACGAGGCAGACTTTCGCGACCGGCGATCCGGCGCTGGCCGTAGCTTTCGTCCAGGGCGTGCAGGGAAGCCAGGGCTACAAGGGGCTGATTGCGACGTCCACCGCGCTGCTTATGTTCGACCCGAATACCGGGTCGATGCAGGTGGCCACATCGTTTTCAAACGTAGCGGCCACGGCTCTGCCGACCGGACTGGCCACGTTTCCTTCGGCGGTGATTGGAGCGTCGATGACGTCGACTTCCGACGGCAAATTCGCCTTCGGCGTGGCCGCCGGTCAGTCGGGCTCGCAAGGATTCTTCCGTTTCGACTCCGCTACCGGACAAGTCTCGGCCTTGAATATCACGTCGGTGCCCAAGCCGCTGCCGCGCATCAGCGCCGCAGCCGACGGAACGTGGGCCATGGTCGGACAGTACAAGTGGACTCTGAATCTGTACGGCTTCGATCTGAACCAGTTTCCGAACTCTATCCAGTCGACCAATATCGGCGGCGCCGCCGTGGATTCCAAGAACGCGCTGATTTACGCTCAGATCCTCACTCAACCCGCTAGCTCTTCAGCCAATCCTGCACCCGCGCCGGCGGGGTCCGCGTCCTCCGCGACACCGCCGGTTTTGTACGTGCTCGACATGGACAACCTGACCGTCAGAGACCAACTGAACCTTAAGGAGAACATCATCGGCAGGATGCTGTTGAGCTCCGCCAGCGACGTGCTGTACGCGGTTTCGGATAGCGGTGTCACGGTATTCCCGATCGGCCAATCGTCGCAGTATCCGCGTCTGACCACCAATCAAAGCGACATCATGGCCCTGGGTACTTTCTGCGATCAAAAAGTAATTACCCAGACGTTCACAATCACCGATCCGGGCGGCGGCAACACCGACTTTGCGATTTCCGCGGGGGCGGGCGTGACGCTTTCACCATCTTCGGGCGTGACCCCGGCCACCATTCAGATTCGCGTCAACACCGCCGCGTTCCAGAGCCAGAACGGCACCGTCAGCGTGCCTCTGACGATCACTTCCAACAACGCAGTGAATGTGCCGCCATCGGTTCGCCTGCTGATTAACAACCGCAATCCCGACCAGCGCGGCACCCTGATCAATATCCCGGGAACCTTAACGGACCTGCTCGCCGACCCGAAGCGGAACCGCTTCTACGTGGTCCGGCAAGACATGAACCAGGTGCTGGTTTTCGATTCCACTTCGTACACGCAAATCGCGACCCTGCGTACCGGCACCACGCCTACTCAGATGGCCATAACTTTCGACCGTCAATACCTGGTGGTGGGCCACGACAACAGTCAATTGGCGTATGTCTTCGATCTGGATACGCTTCAGGCGCAGCCCCCGATTCACTTCCCACCGGGACACTACCCGCGCTCCATCGCGGAGTCGGGCCAAGCCATGCTGGCCCTGGTGCGGAACGCGGGGACCCCCGCGGGCTTGATCGACAAGATTGACTTTGCGGCACAGCAAGCCGATCAGTTGCCCAGCTTGGGCGTGTTCAAAAACGACGTCAATCCGGCTGGCTCGCTCGCTCCGGCGCCCAACGGCGGTTCCATCCTGGCCGCCATGCCGGATGGCAACGTCATACTGTACGACGCCAACGCCGACACGTTCACAGCTTCGCGCCAGGACTTTACCACCTTGGCCGGCGCCTATGCCGCGTCGAGCTACAACACCTACGTGGTCGGCGCCAATGTGTTGAATGCTTCGCTGGTGCCGATGGGCACCCTGGAAACATCATCGGGCAGTCCTTCGGGCTTCACCTTTGTCGACCAGACGGGCTTGCGCACCACCGTGGCCGCAGCCTCCAGCCCGGGCGTATTGACGCGCGTGACCCCGTCGGTAAGTCTGGGGATCAAGCCCACCCGGACGGCCGAAGCGCCTCTGGCGTCCACCGCCGCGCAACCCTTCATCCGTACAGTGGCGGCCCTGGGCGATCGCAGTGGGGTGCTCACACTGGGTATCTCCGGCGTCACCGTCCTGCCGTGGAACTATGATGCCGCGGTAGCGCCGCCGATGATCAGTAAAGTAGTCAACGCAGCCGATTTCACGCAGCCAGTCGCACCCGGCGGCCTGATCAGCGTGTTCGGCTCGCAGCTCAGCCCGGTCAATATGGCCACCCAGCAAATGCCGCTGCCCACCGCTTTGGGCGAATCGTGCCTGGCGGTGAACGGCGTGCCTGCGCCCCTGCTGTTCGTATCCAGCAGCCAGATCAACGGGCAGCTTCCATTTAACGTGGACGGCAGCGCCACCATGACGCTGCATACGCCCGGCGGCGTCAGCGACAACTTCTATCTCTCGATCTCACCGGCCGCCCCCAGCATCTTCCGTTCCGGCACGGCCGGCCCGATGACTGGCCTCGCAACCATTCTTCGCGCCGCTAACAACCAACTGGTAACACCCACGAATCCCATTCATGGCGGCGATGACATCACCATCTACGCGACCGGACTGGGTGGCACCACACCCCCCGTAGACACAGGCCTGCCGGCGCCGGCCAACCCGCTGCCGCTGGCCACCATCGTGCCCACCGTTACCCTGGGCGGACTCAACTTAACCATTAACTACGCGGGCCTGGCGCCGGGCGAAGTAGGCGTCTACCAGATCAATGCTTCCGTGCCGCACAAAGTACCCGAAGGCCTGGAGATCCCGCTCGTCATCAGCCAGGGCGGCTCGTTTACCGGCCTCAACGTGCGGGTCGTGCAGTAAGACATACAGGAGACTAAATGAGAACGGTTACCTTGTCATTTTTGTTAGTAGCCGCAGCCGGCTTCGGCTGGGCGCAACAGTGGGAATTTGGGGGGGCGGCGGGCGCCGGTTTCCTGAGCAACGTCGGGGTCAGCAGCGCCCTGGGATCGGCCACCGCGGGATTCCGCACCGGCCCTACTTTAAGCGCGTTCGTGGGGCAAAACCTGAACTCACACCTCAGCGGAGAACTCCACTACGACTTCATGCAGAATAATCTGAAACTGAGCAGCGGCGGTTCCGAAGCAATCTTTTCGGGACAGGCGCATCTGTTTCATTACGACTTCGTATATCACACCCACCGCCGGGGCAAGCGCGAATTCTTCGTAGCGGCCGGCGGCGGCGTGAAGGTGTTCGTGGGTACGGGCGCCGAACAGGCCTATCAACCCCTGAGCCAATTCGGCTACTTCACCAAGGCGCACGAGCTCAAACCGATGATCACCGTGGGCGCCGGAATGCGCTACGCCATCGGCGACAATCTCTACCTGCGCACGGAGATCCGCGATTACATCACGGGATTTCCTACAAGTATCATCGCTCCCGCTCCCGGCACCACCTACGGCACGTGTCCTGAACAGTTTTGTCCCCTCGGTGGGGATCAGCTTGCTCTTCTGACGGGCTCTCTCCTCCCGACCGGCCGGGGCGCGGGCAGCGCCTTCGGCCGGTTCTTTTTGACTATCGTGGCGCAGACTCTCCCAGTCTGCTGCGCCGGCACTCTTGCCGGCGAACACAGTAAAGTAGCGCTAGCCCGCCACCGCAATCGACGCGTGCAATCCCGCCGTCGTCAGGTTCTTGCCAAGCTCGCTGTTCACGAAATCGTGCGGGAATCCCATTTCGACCTTGCTGGCCTCATCCAGCACCTGCAGTTGTTGCGGGGTAAGACTTACCTCAGCCGCCGCCAGGTTATCCTGCAACTGCGCCATGCGGCGCGCGCCGATAATTGGAAACACCCGCTGCTCGAACAGCCAGGCAATGGCGACCTGCGCGGGCGAGCGCCCGATCTCCTTGGCCACAAGATCCACCGCGGACGCAACCGCCTTCTTGCGGTCATCCATGGCGGCGCGCGGCTCCATGCCCGGCGTGGTAAACCGCGCTTGACCCGCTGCCGCCAGGCCGCCGGTATATTTTCCGGTCAGCAGGCCGCCCGCCAGCGGCGACCACGCCGTCACGCCCAAACCCAGCGCGCGCGCCATTGGCAGCAACTCGCGCTCCACAGTCCGCTGCATCAGGCTGTACTCAATCTGCAGGTTGATGGCCGGCGACCAGCCGCGCAAATCCGCCAGCGTATTGCCGCGCGCCACCAGCCAGGCCGGCATATCGGAGATGCCCGCGTATACGATTTTGCCCTGACGCACCAGGTCGTCGAAGGCGCGCATCACTTCTTCGATCGGCGTCATCCGGTCCCAGATGTGCAGCAGGTAAAGATCGATGTAGTCCGTGCGCAAGCGCCGGAGACTGGCCTCCACGGCCTGCATCATGCTCTTCCGGTGATTGCCCGCCGCATTGGGATCGCGCCCCGGTGCGGCGTTGGTGTACTTTGTCGCCAGCACGATTTCCTGGCGGTGGCCTTCCATGAAATCGCCCAGAAAAGTCTCACTGGTACCGGCGGTATAGATATTCGCCGTGTCGATGAAGTTGCCTCCGGCCTCGCGGAAGGCATCGTAGATCTTGCGGCTCTCCTCTTTCGGAGAGCCCCAGCCCCAATTCTCGCCGAACGTCATGGTACCGAGACAGAACTCGGATACCCTGAGCCCGCTATTTCCAAGCAATCGATATCGCATCCCTCCAGAGTACCGGAAGGACACCAAACCGGCGGTGCTTCGTAGCGCTGGCGATCTTTGTCGCCGGCACAGCCTACTACTTCCCGTCCTTGCCCATTTTCTCTATGAGATTTCGCATATCGTCGGCGTGTTCTTCCTCCTTGGCGAGGATCTCTTCCATCAACCGCCGGCTGGTGGGGTCATTTTCGCCAAGAAAACGGATCATCTCGGAATAGGACTCGACGGCGATGCGTTCCGCCACCAGGTCTTCCTTAATCATGTCCACCAGGGAGCCGCCCTCCTTATATTCGGAGTGGCTGCGCGTGAGCAGGCCCTCGGGACTGAAATTCGGTTCCCCACCCAACTGGGTGATACGCCCGGCGATCAGGTCCGCATGGCTCTGCTCCTCGGCTGCATGCTCCGCAAATTCAGCCGCGACCGATTGGGCGTTTAATCCCTTCGCCATGAAGTGATGACGTTTGTACCGCAGGACGCATACGATTTCCGTGGCCAGTGCCTCATTGAGGAGGCGCAACACAGTTTGGAGGTCGGCTTTGTAGCCTTCCGTGACCGCGCCCTTTTCCATGTGCTGGCGTGCGCGCCGCCGGATCTCCTGGATGTCAGAAAGGAAAGGTTGAGCTGGATTCATGGTTGCCATGACCCCATCATGAGGGCAGCCTGTCCGCGACCGCAGTATCGGACCGCACTCTATCGCTGAAAACTTGACGACTGCGCTATCGTAGCGGATGAGATGTCCGAGCCTTACATCCGAGCCCTCGATCTCGCGAAGATCTACCGTTCCGGAACGTCGGACCTGGTGATTTTCTCGGGTCTGAACCTGGAAGTTTGCCGCGGCGAAATGCTGGCCCTGGTGGGTGAATCCGGCGCCGGAAAGTCCACGCTGCTGCATCTCCTGGGCGGTCTGGACAGGCCTTCGAGGGGTACGATATACTACGGAAGTACAGAGATTTCGGCACTCGCGGACTCGAAACAAGCAGAATTTCGTAATCAAGAAATAGGATTCGTCTGGCAAGTCCACTACCTCCTGCCCGAATTTACAGCGCTGGAGAACGTGATGATGCCGTTGCTGATTCGGGGTTGGCCTCGTGGGAAGGCGGCCTCGGAGTCGTTAGCGAGGTTGGATGAGGTCGGTCTCAAGGGGCGAGCATCGCACCGAGCTGGGGAATTATCCGGAGGCGAGCAGCAGCGCGTCGTCCTGGCCCGGGCTTTGGTGGGCCGCCCAAGAGTCTTGCTGGCCGATGAACCCACAGGAAACCTGGATTTCCGGACAGGCGAAATGATCTTCGATCTGCTGTCCGCCTTGCACCGGAATCACCAACTGACTTCAGTACTTGTCACCCATAATTTATCGTTCGCCCGGCGCTGCAGCCGCGTTCTTAGTATGGAGGGAGGCGGCTTGGTACCGGGCCAACCAAATGATACGCATTCCGGAGCAGAACCGGAGTATCTTTAAGGATATAGGGAGCGTCACTTTTTATGTTTGAGCGATACACGGAGAAGGCGCGCAGGGTAATCTTTTTTGCCCGCTACGAGGCCAGCCAGTTCGGTAGCCCGTACATCGAAACCGAACACCTGCTCCTCGGCCTGTTGCGCGAAGATAAGGCGCTGGCCAATCGGTTTCTCCGGTCGCACGCCGCGGTGGAATCCATCCGCAAACAGATTGAAGGCCACACCACCATTCGGGAAAAGGTGTCCACCTCCGTGGATCTCCCGCTAAGCCACGAATGCAAGCGCGTTCTGGCGTATGGTGCGGAGGAGGCCGAGCGCCTCAACCACAAACATATCGGCACCGAGCACCTGCTTTTGGGTCTGCTGCGGGAAGAGAAGTGTTTCGCCGCCGAGATCCTGCACGAGCGCGGCTTGCGGCTCTCGACTATCCGCGAGGAACTGGCGCGGTCGCAGAGTGAAAAAGTTGCGTCGGCGCGTCCCAAGGAAAGTTCGCTCCTGGCGGAATTCAGCCGCGATCTCACCCAGGCCGCCATGGATAACACGCTCGATCCGCTCATCGGGCGCGACTACGAACTGGAGCGCGTGGTGCAGATTCTCTGCCGGCGCACCAAGAACAACCCGGTGCTGATCGGCGAACCCGGCGTGGGCAAGACCGCCATTGTGGAAGGCCTGGCCCAACGCATCGCCGAGGGCGATGTGCCTTCGTTCCTGGCCGAGAAGCGGATTCTGGCGCTGGACCTGTCTCTCATCGTGGCCGGCACGAAATACCGCGGCCAGTTCGAAGAGCGTCTCAAGACCATCATGAAGGAGCTGATGGAAAACCAGAACGCCATCATCTTCATCGACGAGCTGCACACTTTAGTCGGGGCAGGCTCCGCCGAAGGCTCGCTGGATGCCGCCAATATTCTGAAGCCCGCGCTTTCCCGGGGCGAGATCCAGTGCATTGGCGCCACCACGCCATCCGAGTTCCGCAAGTCCATCGAGAAGGACCGCTCGCTGGAGCGCCGCTTCCAGGCCGTGAAGGTGCCGCCGCCCAGTGAACTCGACGCCGTCAAGATTCTGTTCGGCATCAAGGACCGCTACGAAAAATTCCACGCAGTGGCCTACACCGACGATGCCATCGAAACGGCTGTCTACACTTCGAGCCGTTACATTCCCGACCGCTACCTGCCCGACAAGGCCATCGACCTGATCGACGAGGCCGGTGCACGGGTCAAGCTGCGGCAGACCACGTTGCCCGCCGACCTGGCCGAGATCCAGAAGCGCATCAAGTTCATCGTCCACCGCATGGAGAACGCCATCGCGAACCACGAGTTCGAGAAGGCGCGCTTCTACTCCGATGAGGAGCGCAAAGAGCGCGAAAACATGCGGCAGCTTCGCGAGAAGTACAACCTGGACGACTCCTCCACCGGGTGTGTCACCAAGGACGATATCGAAGAAGTGGTGGCGCGCTGGACCGGCGTCCCCATGACCTCCATCAAGGAGGAGGAGATCACCAAACTCCTGCGCATCGAGGAAGAGCTGCACAAGCGCATCATCAGCCAGGAGAAAGCGATTTCCGCTTTGGCTCGCGCCATCCGGCGCTCGCGAGCCGGCCTGAAGTCCAGCGGCCGCCCTGCCGGATCGTTCCTGTTCCTGGGACCCACGGGTGTTGGCAAGACGGAAGTCGCGCGCGCGCTCGCCGCGTTTCTGTTCGGCAGCGAGAAGAGCCTGGTCCGCTTCGACATGTCCGAGTACATGGAGAAGCACTCGGTTTCGAAGCTCATCGGTTCGCCTCCCGGATACGTGGGGTATGAAGAGGGCGGACAGCTCACCGAGCGCGTGAAACGCAACCCGTATTCCATCATCCTGCTGGATGAAATCGAAAAGGCCCACCCGGATATTTACAACATCCTGCTGCAGGTATTCGAAGACGGCCAGTTGACCGACGGTCTGGGCAACCAGGTCGACTTCAAGAACACCATCATCATCATGACTTCGAATTTGGGCGCGCGGTTCCTGGAAAAGCGCGGCCACCTGGGCTTCTCGGCTCCGGCCGGCGAAGGGATCCCGTCGAAGATCGAAGACATGGTGCGCGGCGAAGTGAAGAAGGCGTTCAATCCCGAATTCCTGAACCGCCTGGACGAGATGATCCTGTTCAGCTCGCTCACCGATGAAGACCTGATCCAGATCATCGACCTGATGGTGACGCAGGTGAACGGCAACCTGATCCCCAAACAGGTGAAGATCCGGCTGGCGCCGGACGCGTCGAAGTACATCCTGGAGAAGACCTGCGCCGATCGCAGTTATGGCGCGCGCCCGCTGCGGAGAGCCTTGCAGAAATACATCGAGGATCCGCTCTCGGAATCGCTGATCCAGGGCACGCTTCCCCGCCCCGCGGAGTTAGAGGTTTACCTCGGCGACACAGGCATCTTCTATCGCCAGTTGAACGCCGAGGGCGAAGCCGTACCAGCCGGTGGGCCGGTTGAACCGGCGCCGGGGACGCTGCTTTACACGTTCTAACTGACCGGTCGCGCTACCGGGCGGGGGCTAATTCAACCAGAAGTCCCGCGGGTACAGCCGGAAAAGCTGTGCCTGCGGGCCCTCGGCCTTCTTCAAATACTGCTCATACGCATCCAGTTGCTTCTCTGGACCGATCACGAAATACACGCCGCCCGCAACGTCCTTAGCCGGAATTCCCATTCCGGGCAGAATCCGCTCGTAGACCTTGGGCATGCGGCGGAATAGCTCAGCGGTGAGATCGCGGCGCTGGCGCAGATCCAAAATGGCACGGTGAAAACGCGTGACCACTTCCGGCGTAAGGCCGTCGGCCAAGTCGTCGGCCATGGCTTCGCCGCGTTCCTCGTAAGGCAGTGCCGAGCGCGTGCCATCGAACGCACCGGCAATCGCATAGTCAGCCAGAGAGGGATCAGGCTTCACTTTCTTCAGCTCGCCAATGACAAATTCGAGCGTCTGCGGCAGCAGCGGAGTGCGTTCGGCATAGTAGTTCAGCCGGCCATCCAAGGGGTGGACGCGGATGCCGTTGCTATACGCCAGGCCCGCCGCCCAGGTCTTCATAAACATGCCGTGCGCGCCGTGGCCCGCGTAGAGGTTCGAGGCCAGCAAATCGAGCAGCGCATCCGGGCCGGTGTCCTTCAAGCTCGCAGCGGGCGCCGAGTTCAAAAAGACGCCGCCTTGCGAATTGGCATTTACGAGGCCCTCAAAAACCGGATGGGTGGCCCGCGGGTCGCGGCCGCGTAGCCTCTCTTCTATGCGCCGACCGGGGCGGTACCGAGCCTTGGCGATTTTCGCGTCGTCGAGCAGACGCGGCAACTCCTGAATGCCAGTGGTCAGTTCTTCCTGACCGCCCGGCGATGAAATCAGGAACAGGCGCGCGCCGCCGGTGACCAGCAGCGACTGGCGCAGGTGATCGAGCGTGGCCAAAGTTTTCTCCGGCCCCGTTTCCAGATCGCGCCGCATCTGCCCGCAGAGATCGCTCCAATCGGCTGCCAGGCTGGAATCCGGAATCTCCGGGAGCACCGCCTCCAGGTCTCGCGCGGCCACCGTCACCAACTTCTTGGAAGCGGCCGAGAGCCGTTCCATCCCGGCATACTTGCCATCCTGTATGGAGGACAGCAGCACCTTGCGCTCGGCACGCGACCCCGTCGCCTTGGCCAGGCCTTCCAGGAAACGGTAGACTTCCTCCGACCCGCCCCCCATCAACATCCAACGCAGCCGGAACACATTGTGGTCGCGCGTCATGAACGACGATGTCGTCAGTAGCAGCGGGTTATCCTGACGCCGCCAGGCGCGCGCCGGATCGTCCACCCATGCCTCCTCGGATCTTTGCGTCGTGTTGCGGATCGCGCCCAGCGTCTGTTCCACCAGGTCGCGCAGACGAGACAAATTGTCGGGACGCCAATCGGGATGGAAGAGAACCAGCTTCATCCATTCCAAAGCGCGCTTCGATTCCGCGAGGTCGTTTCCCGCCCCCTGGACCACCAGCTCATACCGATCCGTCAATGGGTTGATGCTGAAGCGGGCATCCAGCCGGAGAATCTCGTTGCGCAGCCGCCCGGCCATATCCTGGTAAGAAACGGGCTTTCCGTCTTCGATGACGCCCGGCGCGGGTCAACAGTTGCGGCAGCATGGAAAGGTAGACGAGCTGCTCCTCGGGCACGCCATCGAGGCGCAGTGCGATTCCGGCGGTCGCGCCCGTCATGGTGTCGAACGTCGAGGCCACCAGCGGTACGCCGCCCGCGAGCGTGCGCGTGGAAAACTCAAGCTGATCGTCAAGCGTCAACGGAGGCTTGTCCAAAAATGCGGGCGTCTTCACTTCCAGCGCGGCGGTGTCGATTATCTTTGTGGCTGCGTCATACTCGGCCTGGTAACGGCGCAGCGCTTCCTGTTCGGTCTTGACGCCGTATTTTTCTTCCAACCGCGCGACTTCAGCCGCCACGCGCGCCACGCGTTCCTGCTCTTCCTGCGTAACGAGAGCCGGGTCGGGCTTGGCCGCTTCGATCCAGGGCGTGACGCCGGTGAGCTTCCACTGCGCCAGGTAATCCCGCCACAGGTTACGATCGCCCGCCACCATCTTTTCGATTTCATCCAGCTCCGCTTTCTCGGTAAGCGATTTGCGGAAGCCTGGCTCGCGGTTCAGCCGGTAGAGATGCGTCACCCAGTCGGACCCGACACCGCGAAAGCCGAAGCCCGGAGGGGAATCCACGAACTTGGCCAGTTCGCGCCGGCGTTCCAGAATACGGCTCTTCAAGCGCGCATTGAACTGCGCCAGCTCAGAGGAGCCGTCGGGATACGCGGCGATGCGCGCAAACTCCGCCAGCACATGGCCGCGCAACGCCGAAAGATCCGCATCGTTCATACGCGCCACCGGTACATCGCGCAACATTACGTACACCGGATTGCCCCGGTCGGTATCGGCGAAAGCGTTCACGCCCTGGATGCCGAAATCGGCCGCGCGCGTGCCGCTGTTGACCAGAAGCCGGTAGAGGTTGGTATCGGAATCGCCGCCCACATTGTCGAGGAACAGGCTCAACAGCTCGAAGTCCCGGTGGTTCAGGTTCCGTTCCGCGGGCCAAAGCAACAGGACCGAGCCGGGCTGCTGATCGTTACGCGACGGGTAGCGGACATACTCGATGCGGCCGGCGGGGGCGGGCTGCGGCGCCGGCAGTTTGTCTTCCGTGGTGATGGGCAGGACGGGATGGCGCGGCTCCACGCGGTCGAGCGCGGCATCGATCTTGGCCAGCGCGGTATCCAGCGCGACTTCCTTCGGTAGCGACGCGATCATGCCCATGTTGCCGCCAAAGTAATGTTGCGCGTGGAAGCGGCGAATGTCCGCGGGCTGAATCAGCCGTAGTGAGGCGGGCAGGCCGCCCGAGGAAAACGAGAGTGGATGCTCGGGGCCATACGCGGCCACGGCCGCGGCGCGGTACAGCCGCCAGGCCGGCTGATCCATCGAAGTGGTCATCTCGTTGTAGACGGTGCCTTTTTCTTCCAGGCGCAGCGCGCCGCCGGTGGTCGTGCTGACGCCGAAGTTACGCACCTCGCGGCGAACCTCTTCGTCAGTGTAATCCGGGTGGATCAGCGCTTCGTAAGTGCGCTCGAACTCTTCGAAGAAGACCTCCGGCCCGGCGGACGTATAGAAGTGGAAGCACGTCATCCACTGCATGGTGTATGCGCTGGAGGTCACCAGCGACATAGGCTCAGCGCTGCCCAGGGCGCGGCCGCGGTTGCCTTTGCCCAGAAGCAGGTGCTCCTGGGTGTGCGGTTCGCCCATGTTGGAGGTGGGGTAGGTAGTCACCCAAATGAATGCCTGCGGCACAGACTGGATGCCCAGCAGATCGAGAGTGAAGCCGCTGCGCACCTGGCGGAAACGCGCGCCCATGGGCTGTCCGGCGTCATCCAGGTAGACCGCCACGGTGCGAAAACCGTTGATGACCTGGCCTTCCGAAAGCGTGGCGTAGGTGGAAGCGGTAGGCTGGGCCCAGGCGGCGCAGAAGAGAAGGATGGAGAGAAGGAAAGCTCTTTTCACAACTTCCTTCAGGATACGCCACCGGTCCAGCAAAGACCGCTCCCTTTGGTCACGGCTCGGTAACGCGCCGTGTTGTCCCGCGCCGGCATCGCCCTGTGTGCCCGCGTTGTCGTCCCAATGTTCCGCCGGACTTACTGAGCCGTGACCAAAGGGAGCGGTCCTTCAGCCGCCGGCGGGCGCGTCGCCCCGCGCGCGTTCAAACGCCACCACCAGGCGAATCTGATCGTAGGTGATCTCGGGCGGAAGGGCTTCGCGCAGCGGCTTCAGCCACTGCGAGCCCAGTCGATGAATGGTTTCCGCGACGCGCAGGTGGGTCGCTTCTCCCACCCACTCCATGCGGTATTCCACGCGCCTCTTCTCCACCAGGTCGGCCACCATGTTGACCACGGTAGTTAGCTGGCGTCCGCGGATCTGCGCGATCTCCTCGAAGGTCTTGCCTTCGGCCAACAGCCGCATGGTCTCGTCGGCGGGAGAAATCTGCGTGACCTCGCGAGCGGCGGCCCGCGCGCCTTTTTCGAATGCCTCGAAGACCGCGAAAATCTCCGCGCCATACAACTCCGCCTTGCGTTCGCCGATTCCAAAAACTCCCAGCAGCTCGCGCAGGTTAGTGGGGTGTTTGCGGCAGAGGTCTTCGAGCGCCGCATCGCTCAGCACCACGTACGCCGGCACTGCGGTGCGCTGTGCGGTAGCGCGCCGCCACTCCTTGAAGAAGTCGAGCAGCTCGCGGCCGGCGGGCCTCTCGGAAACGGTCTCTGGCTGCTCTGGAAGCACCTCGGCAACCGGCTCCACGCGCAGGCGTTTCTTCTTCTTCCGGACGGCCAGTTCCTCAGCCGGCGGAACCTTGAGCCATTCGGGAACGTTGCCGCAAACGTCGCACATGTCGCAGCGCTCCCATTTCGGCGTCTGCCCGAAATGATTGCAGATTTGCAAGTGGCGGCAGCGGGCGCTCTCGGCGAAATTGCGGATGGCGTGGTATCGCTGCCAGGCCCTCTCCTTCTCGTCGCGATCCTGCAGCTTGTCGATGAAGTAGGCCAGCAGGCCCGCGTCCTTGGGCTGCCACAGCACCACGCAATCGGATGGAAGGCCATCGCGGCCGGCGCGGCCCGCCTCTTGGTAATACTGCTCCACGGATTTCGGCAGCGAAGTGTGGACCACAGCGCGCACCGCAGCCTTATTGATCCCCAGCCCAAAGGCGATAGTGCCCACCAGCACGCGAACCTCGTCGTTCATCCAGCGTTCCTGGTTGCGCCGCCGCTCGCCCGTTTCCATTTGCCCGTGATAAGGGATGGCGGCGATGCGCCTGCCGGCCAGGAAATCGACCGTCTCTTCCACGGTGGCGATGGTGGGCGCGTACACGATCACGCTCTCGCCGGCATAAGCTCGCAGGGCCGCCAGCAGCAGCTTGGTATGGTTCTGCTTGTCGCATTGGTGGACGACGTAGCGCAAGTTGGCGCGGTGGAAGCTGGCGATATATTTGTGCGGATCGCGAAGCTGAAGCTGCTGCAGAATGTCGTGCCGCACGCGGCGCGTGGCGCTGGCGGTGAAAGCGGCGATGGGCTTGTCGGGGAAGTGGCGGCGCAGCGCGGCCAACTGGCGGTATTCCGGCCGGAACTCGTGGCCCCATTCGGAGATGCAGTGCGCTTCGTCGATGGCGAAACACGCCACCGGCACCCTCTCCAGCCACGCGATGGTATCCTGGCGCGCCAGGCGTTCCGGCGAAAGGTACAACAGGCGGAAGGCGCCCTGCGCTGCGGCGCGCATCACCGAGCGCTGCTCCTCGGGTGGCAGCGTGCTGTTCAGCAGTGCCGCCGGAATGCCCATGTCCGCTAGCTGTGCCACCTGGTCCTGCATCAACGCAATGAGCGGCGACACCACCACCACCGTCTGCCCGAGCACCAGCGCAGGCAATTGGTAACACAGCGATTTGCCGCCGCCGGTGGGCATGACTACCGCCACGTCGTTGCCCTCCATCAAGCTATGGATGATGCGCTCCTGCAGGGGGCGGAAGGAGTCGTAGCCCCAATACTTTTTCAGGGCTTGGTGGAGGTCCTGCACGTTTATGGGTTCGCCGGCCGGAATTCCAGCGTGCTCTTGGCTTGCACGTTTCTGAACTGCATGGGGTAACTCCGGCCCCAATAGTAATCGGTCCACTGGTCGCGATAGTGCGTGGAAAGCACCTGTCCCGACTGGCCCGTGAGCTCGTTCAAAAGCGAATGATCCCAGTCGCTGGTATCGGCATCCATCCGCATGGAAGGCGCCAACACGGTGCTGGTCTGTTTAATCGTCGTGGCGGATCCGCTCATCGGTACCGGGCCGATGTCGAAGTATTTGCCGATCCATGGAATTTGATGCATCACGGGGTTATTAATGGACACGCTCAGGAACCGGCCGTATTGCCATCGCTTGAGATCGCGGCCCTGTATGCGCATGCCTTCGTCGACGGCATCTGCCAGCGCGCGCAGCAGCATTTCGTTCCAGTCGGTAAACCAGCCGGCCGGCCGTTGGCGCAGTAAACTTTCCACCACAGCGGGCGCGAGCGGGAACTGGTAGGCGGCGCCGTTTTCGGGAGACGCGTTCTCTCCCACCGCGGTACGCACGTGCTGGTATACCAGCGAGATCACGAAGGGCGCGGCGAGATCCTTGTCCATTTGGCCATTCCATCCACGCAGCAAAGCCACCGCCGCATCCAGGGAGGCGCTGTGAGCGCCGCGTTTGTCATATGCGACTATCACCTGCGACGCCAGAAAATGAAACGACGTGGAGTAGACGTCTCTCTGCACCGCCAGCAACTGTTCGGGGCGCCAACCTTTGTGCGCCGAAAGCAGATTGATAATCTCTTGCGAGCGGTACGGCGCCGCGAAAGTGCCGTTTACCGGATAGGGGTAGTCCGCCGGAAACGGATTCTGATTGGCGGTGACGATCATTCCTCGCGGCGGATTGAACGCCGAGGGGAGCTCTTCGAAGGGAATGTAACCATCCCAATCGAACTGGCCGGAAGAACCATCCACCGGCAGGTCCCCAGTGTAGCCGCGGCGCCTGGGCAACTTACCCGCCAGATGATAGCCGATATTCCCTTCGACATCCGCGTATACAACATTTTGTGCCGGGCCCGGGAAGCGCGCCAGCGCCGTGGTGAATTGCTGCCAGTTCTGAGCCCGGTCGAAATCCAGTATGGGGTACTGAAAAATAGAAGGGTCTCCGGCGGTCCAGCGGAGCGCCATGGTTTCGCCGCCTTCGCTGGCAAAGAGCGGCCCGTGGCGCGTCAGCCATCCGGTCACCTGGCTGGGCGGCAGGCCCTTGATGCGGATGAGTTCGGTCTCCTGTTTGGCCTGCTCCAACCGGCCTTGGTAGAGATAGCGTCCGCTGCGCTGGTCCAGCTTTTCCACGTAGAGATCCTGCACATCGAATTGCGAGTTCGTCATGCCCCACGCGATGCGCTGGTTATGGCCGACGATGACACCCGGCGTTCCCGGCAAGGTCACACCGGCTACGTCTAAATCGGGTGCTTGGAGATGGGCCATGTACCAAATACCCGGCAGCGAGTATTCCAGGTGCATGTCATTCGAGAGCAGCGGCTTGCCGGACGCAGTGCGGCTTCCGGCCAGCACCCAGGCGTTAGAGCCAGGCTGCACTTCCGTGCCTGCCCGGACCGGAAAGAGAACGGCCACTTTGGTCGCATCACCCTGCCGCATGAGATCCCGTTTGAGGATCTCGTTTTGCCAGGTGCTGGTCAGGTCACGAAACATGTACAGCGCCACCAGGATCGAGTCGACCCCGCTCCAGGGACGAGGCTGGTAGCCCAGTAAGGCGAACTCCGCGGGCAGGTTGTTCCAATGCGAAGACAGGAACGCATTCACGCCGCGGGCATAGGCCGCGATTACTGCGCGATCCGGCGGCGGCAGGTTCACATAAGCCGCCTCGGCGTCGCGCCGTATTCTCATCCGCCGCGCGTCGCGGTCGCTGGTCAACGCCTGCGGACCGATAATCTCCGCTAGCTCACCGGCTGCCACGCGCCGCAAACCGTCCATTTGGAAGAGCCGGTCCTGAGCCGTCACGTAACCCTGCACGAAGAGGGCATCCTCCAGGCTTTCCGCGTGGATGTGCGGCTCGCCGAGCGCATCGAACCGGACGGTGACCGGACCGGAGACGCCCGCTAGGATGATTCCCGAGCGCTGCGGCAGGGGACGCCAGGCGAACCAATAGACCAGCGCCAGCGCCACCACCAGCAGAAAAGCGACCGTCAGGTTGATCCAGGTGATGATTCGTCCGGTCAGAAAACTCTCCTCACCGTTGGGGGAACTGGGGATGCTCGCGGACCGCGCGCGCCTGTTCCAGATGACGCCGCTCGTGCGCTGCCTGTTGCGCCAACATGATTCCCAAACTCATTTTCAGTAGCCGCGAGATGGGCGTGGCGACTTTGACGCGCGCCAGGTCCAGGCCTTCGCTCTGTTCCACCAGGCGGATGAATTGACTCTGCAGATGCAGAAAGGTGGGCAGAATGGCGGTCACAGGTTGCCCGTGCACAGCTTGAAAGCGCCGAGGCGCCGAAAACTTCCGCCGCACGGGCGGTTCCGTTTGCCGCAAGATGGTGCGGTCGAGAAAGCCGTACCGGAACGGCCCCTTGCCAGTGATTCCTTTGGCCTTAGCGTTGTGAATGGCGCTGTCTATGAGCTTGACCTGTGTCTGGCCAACCATGGTGAGGTGCCCGAGGCACTCTTCGATCGACCAGGCCTGTGGGCCCGGCCGCCAATTGAACTGCGCTTCCGTGAGTCCGGAGGTTAGCGTTTTGGCCTGCTCGGCGATGCTCTGAAACTGGCTGCGGTCTTCCTCGAGTTCGGGTGCCCCCATCACTGGGGATTATACGATCTATTCGCCTTCAGCGGATTGAGAGGCCAGATGTTCCCGAAAACCGCGCAGGGAGTCGCACTCTTTCTTGCCGAAATGCAGGATGGGCGCCAACAATTCCTGGACGTTATAAGCGGCCTTGGCTATGCCCCCGCCGGTATGCGCGCGGGTGTTTGCGAGGAGATGATACAGCTCGTGCGCCAGAATGCGGGCCATGGCTCGGCCAATCACGATGTTCCGGTCCGCCGCAGGCACTCCAATGAGCTCGCGCTGCACAAAGATGCGGAGGCCGTCGCAATTTACATCGATGAACGGGAGGATTTCACCGTCGCTGATATGGGTCCAGCCGAGCGGACCTGGGAATCCGGCTTCCGGTTTCAAGCCCTCGGCGTCGCACTCGCCTTTAAAGTGGATGATCGCCAGTTGGGACGAGACTTGGCCGCCGGCTTCGGCCAGAGGGTGCCACGAAAACTGCAACCCCGTTGGCGCCATGATCGCTTCCAACTCGCTCTGGATGGCCTGCACTACCGGAGCCGGTGGATCCTGTTGAAACTGTGTGTACAAAGTGACCGGCGCAACGTGCGCAACCCGTCCACCCCCGAACGCCGGCAGAACGCCGAGTGCGAGGCAAATCATCAGACTTTTCAATTCTCCGACACTCCCTGGAGCGAAACATATTTACTGCCAGTCAGAACGTCCGCGAACGATCGATCACCAGCTCGGGGTGTTGCCGAACCATAGTGTTGGCGACATGACACGTGAAACAAAGCGGTAGCGCAGTCGCCAAGGTCTGCTTCAGTTCCTCCGCCGGTATTTGATTCCACTCCACAGAGCATCTATCGGCAGTTAGCACCGCAGGTTTACGGTCGCCCAGATGAATTTCTCCGATGGGGCGGCCACACCAGGCGCAGTTCTTGCCTTCGTAAAACTGGATCAGGATGTTTCGAACCAGGCAATCCTCCGGGGATCGCTCGATCGCGAACAGACAATCCTGCCCGCAGTCGCCTTTTTCAGGCCAGCGCGAGCATTGATTCAAGCGCAGTTCCGGCTTTCCGCCGAGCGCTGTAGCCGCGGCATGGCGCGCGTCGATCGTGACGCCCGCGGCCAAATAGTTCTCCGGACAGGTGATCGCTCGTTTGCCACGAAACTTCAGCCACGCACTTCCCATGCGAAACAGGGCGATGCCTGCCAGTACCACTGCCAGTGCGACGACCAAGATAGCTATATTTGGCATATTCACATCCCAAACTCACAAAAAGCACACGTGTAACCATTGTGTACGCTCTCGCCCATGTGCCAGGTAAGTTACTGGATCTAAAATGTTCAGATGGAATCAGGGTATAAGCACCCGCGGGGACTGGCTGAGCATATATACCCAAAGATTGGGTGGCTTCCCCCGGACGTGGGCAACTGTTGGAGCCAGCGGAGCGTCTATCAGATTGTGACAAGAGCCACTTGCTTGGCCATACCGGTACTTCTTGCGGCCTCTTTGGGTGCCGTTGATAACTACTACCAGGCGGCACAAGAGAAGTTCAGCCGGATTGAAAGCGACCGGTTGCAGCCCGGTTCACGCGTGGAACTGACGGCCAACGAACTGACCGCGTATGTGGAGCACGAAGTACCCACGGTGACCGACGGCGTGCGCAATACCAGGCTGCAACTGGTCAGCCCGGAAGTGGCGACGGCAACCGCCCTCATCGATTTCGCGAAGGTGCAGCGTTCGCAAGGGCAGGCGCCGGGTTGGCTGATGTCCAAACTTCTCGAGGGCGAACGGCCCGTAAGCGTCACCGCGCGGATTCGCTCTTCCGGGGGCTATGCCACAGTGGACGTCCAGCGCGTGGAGATCTCGGGCGTCGTAATCGACGGGAAGACGCTGGATTTCCTTATCGACAACATCCTGCGGCCGCTCTACCCCGACGCCGTAGTGGGGCGGCCCTTCGAGTTGGGGCATCGCATCGAAAGGCTGGACGTCGAGCCCCGCGGAGTGGGCGTGGTAATCGGCCGATGAGCGGTTGTTGGAACCTGACACAGGCAGGAATGCCTGTGGTGCGTATACAATAGAAAGACCGACTTCAGCACACACTGCTCTCATCCGGTCGGTCTCCGTGTGGGGACCTGGGCCGGAACAGTGGCGCGGGCCGGGCGAGCCACCGGCGGGATGCACGATTATCTAGAACTGACCAAACCACGGATCACCTGGCTGATCCTCATGAGTACGGCTGTCGGCTACTTCTTCGGATTGCCGGATGCGGGCAACTGGCGGGCGTTTCTTCTCGATATTCACTTTATTTCTCTGCTCCACACCATCGTTGGCACCGGCCTGATGGCCTCCGGGACGGCGGCTCTGAACCAGTGGCTGGAGCGTGACGCGGACCGCCAGATGAAGCGGACTTCGCACCGACCCCTGCCCTCGGGACGGATGCCGGCGAACCGGGCGCTGGTTTTCGGCGCAGCTCTTTCGCTGATGGGCTTTCTGGAACTATGGTTGGGAGTGAACCGGCTGGCCGGACTGATCGGCGCGTTCACGCTGGCGAGCTACCTGTTTTGCTATACGCCGTTGAAGCAGCGCACCTGGTGGTCCACCACGGTCGGCGCAATTCCTGGGGCGTTGCCACCAGTGATTGGCTATGCGGCCGCCGCTGGGACGCTGACGCGCGAGGCCTGGGTTCTGGGCGCCATCCTGTTCCTCTGGCAATTCCCGCACTTTTACGCCATCGCCTGGATGTACAAGGACGATTACGCGCGCGCCGGCATACGCATGCTGCCGGTGGTGGCGGACGCCCGGTTTACCTCGCGTCAAATCGTGATGTACGGAATGGCGCTGATTCCCGTGAGCCTGACGCCCGTATTTCTGGGAATGTCGGGCAAGGTTTACGCAGTCGGCGCTCTGCTGTTGGGGCTTTGGTTCTTGTATTCGGGTGTGCGCGTCGCTCTGGAGCGGTCCATCATGCGCGCACGCGGCGTTTTGTTGACCTCGGTGCTGTACCTTCCGCTCATCTACGGCCTGATGCTCCTGGACAGGCCGGGGCTGTGATCGAGGTCCAAAACCTCACCCACCGCTACGGTGACCGCGCGGCGCTCTCCGGCGTAAGCTTCGATGTGCACGAGGGCGAAATCTTTGGTTTGCTGGGGCCTAACGGCGGCGGCAAGTCCACCCTGTTCCGCATTTTGTCCACCATGATGGTTCCCACCGAAGGCCGCGCCATGGTGGCCGGTTATGACGTCGCGCGCGACCCGGCAGAGGTTCGGCGGCGCGTCGGCGTGGTGTTCCAGACACAGAGTTTGGACAAGGCCCTCACCGTGGAGGAGAATCTACGCAGTCAAGGCCATCTCCATGGGCTAAGCGGCGCGTCCCTCCGCAAGCGGATGGAGGAAGCCATGGAATGGCTGGGGCTAACGGAGCGCCGCAAGGACCTGGTGGAAACGCTATCCGGCGGTCTGAAGCGCCGTGTGGAGATCGCCAAGGCCCTGCTGCATCGTCCGAAAGTGTTGCTGATGGACGAAGCTTCCACCGGTCTCGACCCGGCGGCGCGCCGCGACCTCTCACGGCATGTGGCGGAACTGCGCGAACGCGAGGGTGTCACCATTCTGTTGACTACGCATATTCTGGAAGAAGCGGACCGCTGCGACCGGCTGGTGCTGTTACATCAGGGCAAGATTGTGGCGCACGGCACCCCCAGCGAGCTGCGGTCGCGCATCGGCGGCGACGTGGTGGTGCTGGAAGCAGATGACACGGCGGCGCTGGCGGCAGGGATCAAGCAGCGCTTCGGACTCGAGGCCACGGTGGCGGACGGGCAAGTGCGGATCGAAATCCAAAACGGCCACCGGTTCATCGCCGAAGTGGTGGAAGCATTCCCCGGCTCGGTGGAGTCGGTGGGACTGCATAAGCCGACCCTCGAAGACGTTTTCGTCCGCGAGACAGGAGCCTCCATTGAGTAGCTTTTTCCTGCCCGCGGCCACCCTTTGGCAACGCGAGCTGATCCGTTTCTGGCGCCAGAAGAGCCGTCTGCTCGGCGTCATCGCTTCGCCGCTGGTAATCTGGCTGTTGATTGGGTACGGTTCCAATTCCCTGGGGCGATTCTTCTCAGGAGCTCTGGTGCTGACGGTGATGTTCTCGGCGATTTTTTCCACCATCTCGATCATCGAAGACCGTCGCGAAGGCTTTCTGCTTTCCATGCTGGTCTCGCCCGCGCCGCGCAGCAGCCTGGTGCTGGGCAAAATCCTGGGAGCGGCTACGCTGGCGTGGATTCAAGGATTGATCTTTCTGGCGTTTGCGCCCCTGGCGGGTGTGAGCATTCAACTGGGCGAAGTGTTCGCGGTGGCCGGGGCGATTTTCCTGATCTCGTTCACGCTGACCGGCCTGGGATTCGTGATCGCCTGGAAGATGGATTCCACCGCGGGGTTCCACGCCATCATGAATCTGCTGCTGTTGCCCATGTGGATGGTCTCCGGCGCGCTGTTCCCGATATCGGGCGCTCACGGATGGGTGAAGGCCCTCATGTGGGTGAACCCGATGACCTACTCGATTTCCCTTTTGAACCACACGCTGGCCTTGCCCGACGTGACGCCTGGCGCGTTGGAGAGCCTGCTGGTCACGCTGGCATTTGGAGTGGGCCTGCTGTTCTTCTGCGGTCTGCTGGCGGCGCAGAAGAGCACTCGCAGCGCGGCATGATACCGTGGCCTAGCAAAGACCGCTCCCTTTGGTCACGGCTCAGTAAGGGTTACCGAGCCGTGACCGTAGGGAGCGGTATTCTTTTCGTCCTATTTCTTTCTGCCTGCTCTTCCTCTCGGCTGCCGGTTTTGGGAGAGGTGCCCGATTTCCAGCTCACTTCGCAAACCGGGGAGACGGTCGAATCGCCAATCGCTGCTGGGCCACGTGTGGGTGGCCGATTTCATCTTCACCACCTGCCCGGGGCCCTGTCCCATGATGAGTTCCCGCATGCGCGAGGTGCAGACGGCGACGGCGGCTACGCCGGATGTGCACCTGGTTTCCTTCACCGTGGATCCGGCACACGACACTCCCGCGGTGCTGGCGGCCTATGCCAAACATTTTCTGGCGCAGCCGGCGCGCTGGCATTTCCTGACCGGACCGCAATCCGCCCTCAATCACCTGGGGCTCGACGGTTTCCATCTGAACGCCGTCGACGGCAGCCTGGAACATAGCACACGATTCGCGCTGATAGACCACCACGCCCGTATCCGCGGATACTACTCCTTCACCGATGACGGTTTTCCGAAGGCCTTGCTGCGCGACCTCGGCCAACTGGAGCGGGAACCATCGTGACCCCCATCCTGCCCACCATCAATGCCTTCCTCAATGGCACGGCAGCCGTGCTGCTGGTCTGGGGCTATACGCTCATCCGGCGCAAACGCGTGGAGACCCACCGCAAGGTGATGCAGACCGCGTTCTTGGTTTCATGCGTGTTCCTGGTGTGCTACCTGGTGTATCACTACCAGGTAGGGTCGGTGCACTATCCGCACACTGGCGCCATTCGCACGTTTTACCTTGGCCTGCTGGCTACACACACGGTGCTGGCGGCGACGGTCCCGGTGCTGGCGATTATCACGCTGCGCCGCGGCCGCTCGGGACGGTATGAGAAGCATCGACAGATAGCCCGCTGGACACTGCCGATCTGGCTGTACGTGAGCGTAACAGGCGTGGTGGTGTACCTGATGCTGTACCACTTGTAAACGCACTGGCGTTCCATAGACAGAACGGCCCTATCCGCTTCCACAGAACGCTCCCAGAACGCCCACTAAGCCAAAGTAGACACATCTGTTGAGGAGGGTGGGTGCGTCTGACTTCGTTGGTCTTCGTTTTGTTCTCCGTGGCGCGCGTCGACGCAGGCGAGCGGATGGGAATTACGATCTGCAACTACGCAAACCTGCCGCAATACCTGGTGGCAGAAGCGGAGGCGGAAACCTCGTTCGTGTTCCGATCGATCGATATCGAAGTGCTCTGGTCGGATTGCCAGTCTCTCCCGACTCGGAATAGAGTGGATGGCGTACCCTGGTTCATCGTCCGTCTTCGAAACGATTTAGTGCCGCGTTACGGGAATGAGTTATCGCTCCACGCGATGGGTCGCGCGTTTGTGTCAACTGCCGGCGAAGGCTTTCTCGCCGACGTCTACTACCCGGCGATCAAAACGTTGTCGGAAAGCAGCCATGCCAACCAAGACGCCTTGTTGGGTTACACGATCGCGCATGAGGTCGGTCATCTTCTGTTAGGACCAGGTCACAGGCCGGGCGGCATTATGTGCGCGAGGTGGAGCGGAAAAGAAACCGGCGCGATTTCTAAGAGGTGGCTAAAGTTCGACCTGACAGACCGCGTCAAAATTCGATCCAACCTACGGTTAATCCACGCGCTGGCATCGGGCGACTAGCACTGCTGTGTCATCAAGTTTGGGTCGAGACGAGTCTCGACCCGGCGGACAGGAGTGCCTGCGCCACTGTAATACGCTTACCTTCGGACGAAGTGCCATTCATCGATGTACTCCCAAGTGCCCTCGGTCGTGAATTGTTCGTTGACGAAACCAAATGCTCTGTCGCTGATCTTCGTCCAGGTCATTCGCCATTCGCAATCGATACCGATCATCGTCATCCGTCCTGAGAACGCAATGCGATCGTTTACCCAGCCATCGGGAGAACGAAGGATGCCGTAAGAACCTTGCGTCAGAGCATAAATCCATTGACGGCTGAACGGATCGAAGGTAATATTGCGGCTCTCCTTGCCATCCGGCGCGGCCAGGCAGATCCAGGCGTCTTTCTCACAAAAGGAAAACCGAGAGGATCCGACGTCCGCGTAGGCCGGACTCAGGCGCGTCGCGGGGACTCGGTTTTCGTAATTCCATTCGCCCACGATCCAGCGGAATTTCTCCATCTCGGCCGCCTTGATTGCCGGAAGCTGGGAAATGGCTTCGGGGCGAAATATCCCGACCTGCCGTTCCGGATCGGCCTTGGAAGCCCCCATGGTCATGAGACCCTTGGAAAATAGTTCTTCAATCAGCATCCCTGCCCCCCTGTTCGCCACGCAGTATAATACACAATTATGGTTGTGAAATCAACGCCCGGACGGCTGCCGCCGTTGGATTTGGGATACCTCGCACTTTTCCTTGGTTTACGAGTCAATCAATTGGTCAAAGAACGGTTGCATGCGGCCGGATTCCAAAACGTTCGCGAAAGTCACGGGTATCTGATCCAACATTTGATTGACGAGGATCGGTCCATTACCGAACTCGCGCAACGGATGGAGGTGACCCAGCAGGCAGCATCCAAAGCCGTCGCGGAACTTGCGGAACTCGGAATCCTCGACCTCATTCCAGGCGTCGACCGGCGCGCAAAGAGGGTTCGGCTCTCACGCCGTGGCTGGAGGGTGGTTCGCCTCGGAAGGAAAATCAGGCGTCAGATCGAGAGTCGATTGATTCGCGCAGCCGGCAAGGAACAATACGACACAGGCAAGTCGATTCTATCTGCCTGTCTCGAAGGGCTGGGCGGAATGGATAGAATTAGATCGCGCCGGATACTGCCGCCCCAATGACCCCGGTGGCCCAGAAATCTCCAGTTGGGTCTGTCGATTCTGAACTGGTCATCCGTCGTACCAATGAGGACAAACCACCATGCAATTTCTGTTGTTGATCTACGAAGACGAGAAGCGTTTCACCAACCTCGGCAAACCCGAGTTCGGTTCGGAACTGGCCGAATACCAGGCCTTTGGCAAGGAATTCGCCGGGGCGATTCAGGGCGGTAACGCACTTCAGCCAACGGCCACGGCTAAGACCGTCCGTGTGCGCGGCGGCAAGCCCCTGGCTACCGATGGACCGTTCGCCGAGACGAAGGAGCAACTCGGCGGATACTATTTGGTGGAGGCGAGCAATGCGGAAGAGGCAATCGGCATTGCCGCCAAGATCCCCGGCGCGCGATACGGATCGGTCGAGGTACGGCCGATCATGAAATTTTCTTAGCGGCCGGCTGTCGATTTGCATCTATCCGAACGTCGTCTCTATGAGCAAGGGAGGAGAAACACCATGCAGTCAAACACATCGAGCGCGGCTGCACTCGCCGCAGACCAGACACTGACATCATCCGAACTAGAGCAGGCAAATCTGTACCTCGAGCAAACCCGAAGCGGGGTTGTCGGCGCCATGAAAGGCCTATCTGAGGCACAATGGACCTTTAAGACCGCACCGGACAGGTGGTCCATTGCGGAGATCGTGGAGCACGTCATCTTTGTGCAAGAGCTGGTGCTCGGACCATTCCGGGCGCAACTCGCGACGGCGGCGGCGCTCCCGGCCGGCCGCGATTACAAGTTGGTGGATGCCATCGTGGTAAACCAATTTCCCAATCGGTTGACCAAGTTCCAGGCGCCGGAAGCCACACACCCGACTGGAAAATATGTTGCGTCCGAGGCGCTGGAGCGCCTGCAACAAAACTACGCGCGACTGACGAATTACCTGGAATCGACGCCGGATCTCCGCAAGCACGCGTTGGCGGCGCCGCCCCTGAAGGCGATCTCGAAGGGCGCATACGAGTCGATGGATGGCTATCAATGGATTCTCGCCGTGGCGGCGCACACTGAGCGTCATACCAAGCAAATGTTGGAAGTGATGGCGGACGCCCGGTTTCCAGAGAAGTGACGGGCACCCGCAAGGAGACGAATGATGCGCTACATGATGCTGATCTACACCACCGAGAAGGAAAACGGCCTTACCCGTGAGCAAGCCGACGAGCTCAAGGCCGCTCACTGGGCGGTCATGCAGGAGACGAAACAGAAGGGTATCCTGCTTGGGGCCGAGCCACTAGGCCGCACCTCAACAGCGACCACCGTCCGATTACAAGGTGGCAAGGCGCTGATCACGGACGGACCGTTCGCTGAAACCAAGGAGCAACTGGCCGGGTATTACATCCTCGAATGCGAGAATCTGGACGAGGCCATAGAGTGGGCGGCGAAGATTCCTACCGCGTGCAAAGGCGGCGAAGGCTGCGTCGAGATTCGCCCGCTGCCGGGCTTGCCGGCGCGCCCGGAAACGGAAGCACTCGCCGGCCGCGCCGCCCCGTTGAATGGTTGACGTCCGGTCCGCTGCCGAATCCGTTTTCCGTCAAGAGTCAGGGCGCATCATCGCGAGCTTGATCCGCGTATCGGGCTCTTTCGATCGCGCTGAAGAGGCGGTGCAGGAGGCGTTCGCAGCAGCGCTCGCCTCCTGGCCCAGCAAAGGGATTCCAGAGAATCCGGCGGCATGGGTTATGACGGCGGCGCATCGAAAGCTGATCGACGCCGTCCGCCGGGATCAGACCAGGCTCGAAAAACAGGATCCGCTCAAATACGAGACGGCGATCGCCAGCACATCCGAGGAGGAAAATCTTGACGAGGCCGCCATGCACTTCCCCGATGACCGGTTGCGGCTGATCTTTACCTGCTGCCACCCTGCCATCAACGTGGAAGCCCAGGTTGCCTTGACGCTTCGGACGTTGGGGGGCTTAAGCACCCCGGAGATCGCCAAGGCCTTTCTGCTGCCTGAGCCGACACTCGCGCAACGGCTGGTGCGTGCCAAGCGGAAAATTCAGGAGGCCCGCATTCCGTACGAAGTGCCGCCGCCAGATCGTCTTCCGGAACGGCTGGTTGCGGTACAGGCAGTCCTTTACCTGATCTTCAACGAAGGTTATGCGGCGACTTCGGGAACGGAGCTGGTGCGCAACCACCTCTGCTCCGAAGCGATACGCCTGGGCCGGGTGCTTAGCGAACTACTTCCGCAACAAGCTGAGAACGATGGCCTGCTGGCATTGATGCTGCTTCAGGATTCGCGCCGCAATGCTCGCGTGATCAAGGGCGAGCTGATCACATTGGAAGAACAGGACCGCTCGCTTTGGGATCGGGACGCCATCTCGGAAGGATTGGTCCTGGTGGAGAAGGCCCTGAGCGCACGGACCGGCCGGGCCGTATCAATTGCAGGCGGCCATCGCAGCTCTTCACGCGGAGGCCGGCGACTGCAGCGGAAACCGATTGGCAGCAGATCGCGGCGATCTACGAAAAGCTGCTGCAACTGAATCCATCGCCGGTGATCGCGCTCAACCACGCTGTGGCCATCGCGATGAGTGCAGGGATTGAGAACGGGCTAAAAAGAGTGGACGACCTCGGGCGTAGCGGTGCGCTCGATCAGTATTACTTGTTTCACGCCGCGCGGGCGGACCTTCTGCGACGGTTGAATCATCACGGGGAAGCGGCATCTGCTTACCAAAGAGCAGCCAGCCTGACCACCAATCGGGTCGAACTGGATTTCCTGGAACGCCGCTTGCGCGAAATGGACGCGCTCCAGCGCACGTGATAACCTTGTCTGAGCAAAAGCCGAGGAGGCCACACTCATGCACCGGCGAGTTCCAGCGGTAGCAGCGGTTTTATCAGGTCTCGTTTTTTCGATGGCCGCCGCCGCACAAAGCACTGCAGGGGACACCAAAAAAGCTCCGGGTAACGCCTGGTCCGCGCTCGCGAATCTGCCGAATTTTGTCGGAGTATGGGAAGTTGCCTTCAATCGCGGCGGCGGACGGCCCGCGCCGATCTCGCTCACGCCGAAGTACGACGCCATGCTAAAGGCCTATCAGGCCAATCCGCCACAGGACACCCCGGCAGCCAACTGCGTTCCACCCGGCATGCCGGGGGTTATGGGCCAGCCCTACCCCATCGAATTTCTCTTTACGCCCGGTAAAGTGACGATCCTCATCGAGGCATACATGCAGATCCGGCACATCTACACCGATGGGCGGAAACACCCCGAGGATCCCGATCTCACCTACAACGGCAACTCCATCGGACATTGGGAAGGGGATACGCTGGTGGTGGATAGCGTAGGTTTCTCAACCGACACGCCGCTCGCGCCTGGAATGCAGCATAGCGCCAAGATGCACATCGTGGAACGCATGCACCTGAAGGACGCTAATACACTCGAGATCATCACTACCGTCGACGACCCAGAGGCCCTGGCCGCTCCCTTCACACGAACCGCAACCTTCGCCCGCCACAGTGACTGGACCATGGCGGAATACATCTGCCAGCAGAATAACCGCAACTCCGTCGATGAAAAAGGCAAAGCGGGAATCAACCTGAACCGCTAGGCAGGAGGGAATGGCAACATGGAAATAAACCCGATGAGAAACCAAATGCTCCGACTAATAAAGACGATCTCTGCGCTGTCCGCGGTTGCGGTAGTCATCCTGCTCGCCGTCACCCCCGCCTTGGCGCATCATTCGTTCACTATGTTCGACAGCGCCAAGACGGTCACCCTGACCGGCACCATTAAAGAGTTCCAGTGGACCAACCCGCATACGTTCACGTGGATTGAAGTCCCTAACCAGTCAGGCGTCGTCGAAACTTGGGCAATTGAAGGCATGAGTCCGAACTATCTGGGCAGGCGCGGCTGGACAAGGAACACGTTAAAGCCCGGCGACAAAGTCGCCATCGTCATCAATCCGTTGAAAGACGGATCGAAAGGCGGCACCTTCCTGCGGTGCACCCTGGCGGACGGCACCGTGATGGTGATGTTCGGAAATCCTCCGCAGTAAAACCCACATGAAGCGCAAGGTCGCTGTTTTCCCAGCTCTTCTGGGCCTGATCGCAGGAACCGCATCGGCACAGACGGTAAAGGATGTCCGCTCTGTTTTGGAAGCCTCTCTCAAGGCGATGGGGGGCGCCAATCTTAAGACGCATCCGATATTCCGCCAGCGGCTGGTCCTCGCGAATCGGCCAGACCTACGGGCTCGCCGAAGATTGGCCGCACTACGAAGTTGCCGACTACACGCGCGTGATCGACTACGACGCGAAGTGGTCGCGCGAGGACTACACGCGCAGGCAGGGGAAGTATCCACTTCTCGGCAGGCCGCCGATGGCGGAGGAGCACGTCACCTCCATTCTGAGCGGCAACTACGCCTGGGACATGCAGGGCGACAAACCGGTGCCCCTCACGAGCCTGTATCTCGATGGCGTGCCATACGCCGACCTGCGGCAGCTGGAACTCGCGATTACGCCCCACGGATTCCTCAAAGCGGCGCTGGCGGCTAAAGACGCAACGGCCATTACGCTGCCGATCGTGGGTTCGTCGGACGCCGGCCTCTCGCAGAATGGGCGCAAGGTGACGATCGTCTCCTTCACCATGGGGAAGTACCGGGTCAACGGAACCATCAACGACCAGAATCTGGTTGAGCTGACGGACACCTGGTTTCCCAACCCCGTTTACGGCGACATGGATTACGAGATGCGCTACACGAAGTACAAGAATTTTGACGGCGTGCAGTTCCCCACGTTGCTGCACGTGCACCAGGGCGATCCGAGGCTGAACCCCGCGCACAACTATTACGAGTACAACGTGACCGACGTGAAGGCCAACGTGCCGGTGACCACGATGCCCGTTCCGGATGTGGTGCGCACGGCGACCGTGCCGCCGGTCAAAGTCGAAAGCCAGAAACTCGCCGATGGCGTCTGGCTGCTCGGCGGCGGCACGCACAACAGCGTGCTGGTTGAATTCAAGGACTTCGTCGCCGTCGTGGAGGCGCCCCAGAACGAAGCCCGGTCGCTGGCCGTCATCGAGGAAGTCAATCGGCTGGTCCCCAATAAGCCGATCAAATACGTCGTCAACACCCATCATCATTTCGATCATGCCGGCGGCCTGCGGACGTATCTTTCCCAGGGCACGACCGTGATTACGCATGAATCCAACAAGCAGTATTACCTCGACATCATGTTCTACCCGGCGCCCCGCGAATTGCAGCCGGACCGCATGGCGCTTTTCAGCCCGATGTACATGATCAGCCGGCGCCCCGCTCCGATTGAGACGGTTGCCAGCTTTGCTGCGGCGGCCCAGGCGGCGGCGCTGCCAAATACGTCATCACCGATGGCGAGCGCATGCTGGAGATCTTTCACGTGCAGGATATGGCCTACGAGTTGGAAGATCAGTCGTACGCGCAAGGCAACCACAGCGCCGATATGCTGATGGCTTACCTTCCGAAAGAAAAGATCCTGATCAATGCAGACCTCTACTCGCCGCCGGCGCCGGGCGCGCCGATGCCCGCTCCAACGGCCGGGATGCGGACGCTCTATCAGAATATGCGGAAGCAGAAGCTGGACGTAGCGCAGCACGTGCCCATTCACGGACGCGTCGGAACCAATGACGAGTTCCTGAAAATTGTGGGCCGGCCGGCGCCCAAAGCCATTAACGGCGACTGGCAGACCGCAGCCTTAACTCCGAAGCGCCGAGCACACTTCGCAGATACGTTCGGAACCGCCTCCCAGCATCGTGGATTCTCCATGTATCATCCGGTATAGCTAATCTGGAGCATCTTGAGATCCTAAAGCTCGGAAGCTCAGTCTGGAACCAATGGCGTGCGGTCAACCCGCATATTGTTCCCGATCTCAGCCGCGCTCATCTCCGAGAGGGACGCTTCAGTGCTGCCAACCTGAGCGGTGCCGACCTTCGGCTCCCCTACTTTGGCCGGGCAGATCTCTCAGGAGCTGATCTGACAGGCGCCGATCTTTCTGAATCCCTTCGGCGCGGCAATTTCGAAAAGGCAATACTTGCGAACACAAAGCTACTCGAAGCGGATCTCAGACGCGCCGATTTCTGTGGTGCGCGGCTAGTTGGGGCAAATTTCTCCGGGGCCTACCTGGAAGGCGCTAACCTGACAGGCGCCGATCTCGAAGATGCGACGCTCACGAGCGCTGATCTGCGCTTGGCTATCGCGGTGGAAGCGAACTTTCGTCGCGCTGACCTGACGGGGTGCCAGGTTTATGGAATATCGGCGTGGAACGTAATTCTCGACGGCGCACGACAGCAGGACCTCATCATTACACCGGCACAGGAGAACGTAGTCATGACGGACAGCCTCCAGGTCGCGCAGTTTCTTTACTTGCTCCTAAACAACCGGACTATCCGGGATGTGATTGAGACAGTCGGCAAGAAAGCTGTTTTGATCCTCGGCCGGTTTGACGAGCAGCGAAAACCGATTTTGGAGGCCCTGCGAAATGAGCTCCGCCTAGCTGGGTTGGTGCCGATTCTCTTCGATTTCGAGGGACCCCGCAACCGCGACATCACCGAAACCGTTTCTATTCTGGCTCACCTCGCGCGAGGCGTCATCGCAGATCTCTCGGAGGCAAGAAGTGTGCCGCAGGAGTTGACAACCATCATCCCGAATCTGCCTTCAGTGACTCTTCAACCGATCATCGCCTCCTCGTCCGTCGAGTACGGCATGTTCGAACATTTTCGGAAGTATCCTTGGGTTCGCGAGACCTTCTGTTACTCGGACTGCAGTCATTTGCTAGGTTGGCTTCGATCCAATTTGAACCAATTTACCGGACTTTAACGATCCGTTCTTCCCGATCAGGTCCTGTTCAACATCGATCGCAATTCGAGTCCCAGTTACTTACGCCCTAACTTCTTTGCCGTGAAATGGACGGGGACGTGGGAATCACTGGAGCTATCGGTCAGCATCGAAAGTCGGATTGTATCGCCTTCAACTGTACCCTTGTAATAGTGCTTCTCTTCGTATGTCTGATCACCCAGCGCCGTCTGGGATTTGGTCATGAAAGTGAGCTGGTTTGCCTCAATTCTGCCGTCAAATATGCCTCGATCAAGTTCAAGAAATGAAGCAGTGCCTGACAAGTCGTGGCCGTCGACTTCAAAGTTGAAGGTCTCCGCGTAAACGGCTCCCCAATCGTATTTGACAGTTGCTTGCCACTTACCGGCAACATCCCTGGGTCCCTTGGCCGGCCCTTTTGGAGACTTCTCAACCTCGAGTGCGTTGGCTTGAGTTGACGGGACGGTTCCATTAGCCGATCCGATCCGCTTCTGGGCGGCGGAATCGGAATTCGTCTGTGCGACCGGTTTTCCTGGCCGAAAAAATAGAATGCCACTCGTCGCTACGGCGACCGCAAGAAGGGATGAAACCGTCAGGACGAATCGATTTGATCTCACCTTCGCGGGCCGATTGGCGACGCTGGGAACAATCTGGTTTAGCACGTCGACCAGCAGTTCTGCGTCCGCGTGGAAATGCGCGTCTCTGAGATCCATCGCCTGGTGGACAGACAATGGACCCAAATCGTCGGGCAAATCCTCCCGGTGCGGCATGGTTGCTCCGCCAACAAGAACGGGAATCACGCGAACTCGTCGTTCGAGCGCCTTAGCAATCTCCAGGCGCACGAAATCGCCCGCCATATCGAGCCGCCGGTTTCCATCTTCTCCGGTGCTTGTCAGCCACCTATCGCCGATTAGCGCAAGCAGAACATCGCACACGCTGATCTTCTCCTCAATCACCGCGGTGAAATCGTCACCGCCCTTGATCGTGTCGAGGTCCATGTACGTGTTCTCTTTACCGAAGTGGGCGCTGAGGATATCGAATAGCCGCCCTGCATACCCGCTGCTGTCTTCACGGCGATAGCTGATGAATACTCCGGACATCGCAGCCGCCTCCGTTAGCGCGAACACTAAGATAGTACACCGTTTGAGTCTTTATCGAGTTCGAGACCGGCAGATGACAAGGGTGCGACTCAGATGCCCGCGTACCAGGAATAACCACCTTCCGGCGATGCCGAGCCGAGACCCTTGCCGAAACCTTTGAGTGAGTCGGTGGCCGTCAGGCGGGTTATGTATTTGACGCTTTTGTAGCCGAGTTGGCGAGGCACGCGCAGGCGGAGCGGACCGCCGAAGGACACCGGAAGATCTCCATCGTTCATCGCCCAAGTCAAGAGAGTCTGCGGATGCAAAGCATCGGCCATGTCGATGCTCTCCCACCAGTCGCGGTCGATAGAGAAGTAAACCAGATACCGCGCCTGCGGCAGGAGTCCGTAGGCGTTCAGGACCTCAACCAGAGGCGTTCCAATCCACTCGGCGATATAGGACCAGCCCTCCTCGCACACTACCTCTGTGATCTGGCTGCGAACGGGAAAACGCCTGAGATCCGATAGCGAAAGCGATGCAGGCCGGGCGACCATCCCGTCGACGGAAAGCCGCCAGTCTCGAAACCCGCCCGCCTGGAGGCGTTGGTAGGCACCGTTCATGGGCGAGACTTCATTGGCGAAAGGAGCCTTCGAAATCATGCTGCGAGGAAACTCGCGGGCTAACGAGTGCGTCGTCAGAAGCCGCTGCGCGGCGTACGTAAGCGTTTCGCCGGGACCGTAGATTCCGCCGCCATCGGGCGGGACCAGTCCAAAGCGCTTCGCCAGGCCGGCGGCCGCGGCCAGACCCGCCACACCGGCGGTGGCGGCGAGACCAGTGGTGACGAGTTTGCGGCGTGAGACTTTGTTCATATGCGCTCCTGCGGCAGGGTAGCGAGACCGGTGATCATGGCCCGCATGCGACTTCTGAATCCGGCCAGAACAATCATCGCGATGTGGACTATAAGGAAGAGCAGGAGAAATCCGGAGACCAAGAAATGAAGGGTGCGCGCGGATTGCCGCCCACCTAGCACGTTGACCGCCGCCGGAAATGCGGAATTGAAGGCAGGTGACATCGCCAGACCCGTCCAGATCACGAGGGGGAACAGAACGAAGATTACTATCAGGTATGCGGCCCGCTGCAGTACGTTGTACGAAAGGGCTTCGGCTTCGTCCGGCGGCGCCAGGTGAAGGTGCTTCGCGATCACTCCCCGGAATGCCCGCCACGTCCGGTCAGCCGGGGCCGGAAACAGATTGTTCCGGAAGTGGCTGGTCCACAAACCTGCGATGGCGTATATAAGGCCGGTCAACACCAGGGCCCATGCCGCCTGAAAATGGAGATACCGGCTCCAGCCATTCTGGTCGGGAAGCACATAGCCGTAGCCAGTCGGGACCGTGGTCCTCGATGCGGGTATGGGTATTTGGAACAGCGGTTCGGTCAGCGCATTACCAACTTCACCCCAGTAGAAACGCGGATGAGAGATCAGGATCTCCACTCCGCTGATGAGCAGAGCGAAGAAGGAAATCGCCGTGATCCAGTGCGTCACACGGACGAGCGCAGCATGCCGGGGAGCCTCCGGATTTCGGAGCGAGGCAGCGTCGGGCACTTTGGAAGCATAGCATGTCCGGGAGGACGAACCGAGCGGCAACTTGAGACCCATTGCTCGAAAGGCTTAGAGGCCGCCGGGGGTGCGCGGGCCTCATGTCTTGACTGCGACAGCGCTTCACTTCTACAAGTAGCGTTTTGCGGCCAAGTGCTCGATGGGTTCCAGTTTGATCTCTTTCATTCCAGCACTCCGGTGGCTTCGACCAAAATGGCTGGGAATCGACAAAGTGGCCTTGGTAGAAAAGGAGTTACGAAACACTCCCGACCAAATTGGTCAGACAGCCTTCATCAGCATGTCAGAGAGCCCGTGAGAAGCCGTCGTGGAATGCACCCAAATTGCGCGCTAACGGAAGGTGCGGTGCGGCGATGCCAATCTTTCCAAATGCGTAAACGGCGAGTCTCAGGCGGCGTCCCTGGAGTGGGGATTTCACCGCGCGCGCCGCATCACATGGGCGGGTCGGGCGATACGGCCAAGTGGCACCTGGGCCCTTTTTCCGATGAGCCCACTTCGACCGCTACATATCAGATGGGAACATCTGGACAGCCGATGGCGTCTAACTGGGAACTGTTGTGGAAGAACCGGCGTATTATCTTGAGTCCCCGCGAGTTCTGTGGGGGGCGGCAGCATTGACAATTGCCGCGGCCGTGGTCGCCGTGCTAGCCGTTCGCGAGGTTGCCGTTCGGATCCTTCACCCGGATCCGGCGTTCACGCCACTCAGTCTTGGTTCTCCCATCGTTGCCACCATTGGGTGCACGATGATGGCCATTTACATCTTTGTCGGAATGGTGTCTTATCCGAACCCGGTCCGCACATGGCGTCGAGCATCGGCCGTGGTCGTGGTCCTGTCGTTTGCGCCTTGCCTATTACTGGCGATTTCACATACCATGGGCGGAGGCTGGCCCGCGGCTTTCGCTCTCATGATGATGCACGTGGTAGTGTGGGCGATTTGCGCAACGCTCTTACCCTGGCTCGCGATCACGAAGCACCCGCGCAAGACGCAGCCCCCTGACCATCCTCTCTCGATCCTGTAGCTTTGAAAGTCTTCCTTTTGTAGCAAACTTGCGGCGGGCAGTTTTGCAGTCGGAGCCGCAGCCGAATAGGCCCAAGTCCTGAGTGACCGCGGATCCGGTAGTGATCAGCGCCAGGTGGAGTCAGATCGTCAGCGTGAACCCTCCATCGGGTGTCAGTGTCGTGCCCGTGATGTAGCTCGCATCGTCGGAGCACAGGAAAACAATCGCCCGCGCGATCTCCTCCGGGCGGCCTGCGCGTCTGGTGTGAACACGTTGGGCCAGTGTGTTGTCGTAGATCTCGTTGCCGAAAAGCGCGCGGCCCCGTTGATGCATCGGCGTGTCAATGATTCCCGGGCAAATGAGATTCACGCGGATCCCTTTTGGGCCAGTTCCGCGGACGCACTGGTCGTCAGGCCGATCAACCCATGCTTCGACGCGACATAAGCCGAAAAATAGGCGGCCCCCAGAAAAGAGTTAATGGACCCGACATTGACAATCGCTCCGGGCCGTCCACCCGCAAGCATGGCTTGTGTCTCATGCTGCATACACAGGAAGGGGCCCTTGAGGTTGGTGCCCATAACTCGATCCCAAACCTCCTCGGGGAGATCCGCAATGCTTGCGGCTGGCCCCTCGTAGCCGGCGTTGTTCACCGCGTAGTCCAGCCGTCCAAATGTTTCGATGGTGTGGGCCACCATCCGTTCGACGTCCTTGGCGACGGCAACATCGGTGACGACGAAGCTTGCCTTTCCTCCCCGCGCCTCGATATCGCGCGTGATCGCAGCCAGCTCGTCCTCGCGCCGGGCCGCCAGCACGACCTTGGCGCCCCGCGCCGCGAAGGCCTCACCGGTCGCCTGGCCGATCCCACTGCTCGCTCCGGTAATCAGAGCTACTTTGTCAGTCATAACACTCCCGCACACCTCGGATCAGCCCCCGCTCCCTTACGGTCACGGCTCAGTACGTGCTTGCAAACTCGATACCGCCCCCGGATCAAAAATAAGGGACGCCGGTCTTGCCGATGCTCGTCAATAGCGATAAAAGATTGGTAATGCGAAGAAGCTGCTGAATCCCTTTGCCCAGGTTGATCAGTTCTAACTCGCAGCCGGCCGACTTAGCGGAAACATACAGACGAACCACCGTGGCGAGGCCCATGCTGTCCATATGGGTCAGTTCCGTCAAGTCCAGCACGATTTTTTTCGTGCCCGGAATCAGTTGGCTGACTTCGGTGTAGAGCTGATCGTTCACGCCCGCCACTAACTTGCCGCGACATCGCACAACGGCGCCGCTGCCGGAGCGGACAACTTCCAGCGCGAAGCGGCTCGCGAGTGTGGGATCAGGCGGCATTGAGCGATTGTCCCATATCGCATTACAAAATACTATCGGGCTCAGAGGTATTCGTGGAATTGGCTCGCCTTGGACCTCCCAGGGCGCCTGAAAGTAGACTTGATCCTGACCATTGACGTTCGCCACGGCATACAGCGGTGCTGGGACCCCATTGACGAGAACAGATGTCCCGTGGATGGAGAACGGCAGGGGGCTGGTAGAAGCCTCCACTCCACCGCTCACTCCTCGAGTCAGGCCGGTACCGGAGATCATCGCGATTGAACTCGGCGCGAGACATTCGAAAAACTAGCTGCATTCACAGTGGCTGACTGACCAAGAAACGCAGGGTTTGAAAGTGAAAATGAGGGCGCGGGTCTCGCCCACCCGATCTCCGCCTGGCGATATCGCCGAATCTCGACGGGGGGCTCCTGGCTCAGTCTCAGAATTGCGCGCCATGGCGAACTGAATACGAATCGAATGGTATCGGCGGTCGTTTTGCACACAGGCGTTTGCAAGTTACCGCTAGCCGAGCAGACTGTCAGGTTGCCCGAAAAGGTTCCAGACGAATCGATCGGCCCGGTGCTGGTAAACCAGCTTGGCTGGCCTGAGGGGCTGTAGATAAGGCCGCCAGTGAACAGGGTGTTTCCCTGTACTTCGAGGAAGTATCCTCGACCGGATTGACTGGGCTGGTCCCACCACCCGGGGCGCGGAGCGTTCAACATGGGCGAAGCCCACTGGTCACTGAATTGGTAGCGCTGGATTGGTATGTTTTGGGTCCCGATCTGTAGCGTTGCCGTGGTAGCGGTATTGAAAACCAACTTTACCGCGGGCCCGTCCACAATCCCCGTTGGTGGCGTCGGAGCTTCGTTCAGAGCCTGCCCGCCTGTGTACTGCTCCGCCGTGCCGACATAGGTTCCGGGCACTGTCTGGACACAACGCGACAGGCTCCACTGCGGATCGCCATGCGCGGAATAGGTCAAACTCGCTAGGCGAACGACGCCGTTCTCTGCCTCCACCGCATAGAATGTTTCTGATGTTGTCGGGTTATACCAGACGGCTTGCGATCGTATATCGCATCGCCTTCGGTCTGAGCCAACACCAAACGCGTCACCTTGCCTTGTGCGTCCAAGACGAATTCCGCGACTGCGCCGGTCGACTCGAACCTCGTCTCCGACTGTGGAATCAGAGGAAGAGCGTTCAGGTACAGCTGGCCATCATTCAGTGTTACGTTTTGCATCTTACCCATGAAGCCCCTGACATTCGGCGACCCTTCGCGAAACTCATACCGTCCCACATACTTCGCCAGAACGGCCGAGCCCAGAGGCACACCCGTATTCGCAGTGGACACCATGTGAGCCTTATTCCGCTCAGACTCGTTGCACACATTCTCAAGCATGTCCGTATCCGCCGCGTAGTTCACTGGCAGCGAGAAACTCAGGGGTTTGGTCAACGTCTCGGGATCGTCGTAGGTGATCCGCAACTGCATGTGACCGAAATCGACGCGCCGGAATCTCTCGGTTACGCGCAGGTTCTCGGAATGAGGGTGGCCTGCTCGATCGAGCCAACTCCGGTCATTGAACCCCGCGGACTCAACTACAAGCGTGTCGTCCTCCCAATGGCCCACGGAGTACCCCAACCAGGTCGGGTTCGGATCTTTCGGGAGTTTGCGCCCGTCCATGTAGATCTGCCGATAACGCCCCATGCCGCCCTCGAAAAGCACCGCCACAATCGTGGGGGACTGAATGATCCGGTACATGGTATTCAGCATCTCGGAAGGGCCGCCCGGCAGGCAGTTCGTCACGGGGTCGTCCCGCCTGAAATCCGCGACACGTTTCTGGAAGACCGCTTCCGCCTTTGGACGGAAGATGCCCTCATCCTTCAGATCCTGGATCACGTCGAAGCGGTAAGGGTTGGTTTCGGATTGCCACATGCCGGACAAATCCGGTTTGCCCTCAGGCGTCCGAGGCGCTGGAGCCGTCAGGTTCGGCTTCCCATCGGCGGTCCGCGGAATCCCCGGCGTGGGCAAGTTGAGCCATTGAGCACACAGTGGAACCGGCAGCAGGCATAAGGCCGCCGCGATCGCAAATCTTTCCATGAAGGCTTCCTCCCGCTCGTCCCTCCGGTCCCTCACGGTCGCGGTTCGGAAACGGGGTATCGACTTTGTAAGGCTTACCGAGCCGCGACCGTTAGGGAGCGGGGGCTCTGCTAAACACCAGTCAGCCTATCACAGTAGCTTGTTTCCTCTAAGCGGTTGCGTGATAGACTAGCGCTTAGGTAAAAAAGGAGATCCGGATGATAAAACTCTTTGGAGTATTTCTACTCGTGGGTTCCTGTTTCGCCCCAGTCTACGGACAGGCACCGAAATCCACAGCCTCAGCCACTGCTGACGCCGTCAAACAACTGGAGCACGATTGGTCGGATGCGCAGAAGGCCCATGACATCGACAAGCTCAGCCAGATCATCGCCGACGATTGGTCAGGCCTCGCCTCTGACGGCGCCAGGACAACGAAAAAGCAGTTTCTGGATGACGTCAAATCTGGAGTGAACAAGCTTGATTCGTTCGAGATTGGACCCATGGATGTCAAAGTGATCGGATCGATCGCTGTCGTCCAAGGCAGCGACACCGAAAAGAGCTCCAACAAGGGCAAAGACACCAGCGGCAAATGGGTGTGGATGGATGTATTCGTAAATCGGGACGGCAAGTGGATGGCGTTGCGCTCTCAATCCGCGATGGTAAAGTAGGTCGAAAATCCGCGGTTTGCTATCCTCAAACGCATACCCACCTATGCCGGATAGCGATCGCGAGCAGCAGTTCCTGGAAGCCGAACATCTAGTTGAGCTGCATAGCGCGGAGCTCAAGAAGGAGCTCCGCCTCGGCGATCTCGTCCTCTCGCAGGTTCTCTACATCATCGGGCTGATGTGGCTCGGCACAGCCGGCAAAGTGGGATCCTCCCACATCATGTACTGGATTCCCGCCGTCTTGCTGTTCTACATTCCCTCGGGCATCGTGGTGGTCAATCTGAACCGTGAGATGCCGCTCGAAGGCGGCCTGTATCAATGGGCCAAGCTGCGTTTCGGCGAAATGGCCGGATTCCTGGTGGCCCTGAATTTATGGGCTAGCGTAATTCTGATCCTGGCGGCAGCAGCCTCTCAGATCGCCGACAATCTGGCCTACGCCGCGGGACCGTCCGGCGCCTGGATAGCCGAAAACAAATCAGTCACCCTGGTGGTGGGCGCACTACTGACGGGCGGTTTGATGCTGGTGGCCGTGCGAGGCCTGGCGCTCGGAAAGTGGATCCATAACGCGGGCGGCCTGGTCATACTCGTCATCCTCGGGGGGATCGCGCTGTTCGCCCTGCCGCGCTGGTTTCGAGGTGGAGCGGCCGTCGCGCCGCTGGCTCTCTCGTTCCCCGCCGTGTCGCTGCTAAACCTGAACCTTCTGGGCAAGATGGGCTTTGGAGCCTTCTGCGGATTCGATGGGACCGCCATCTTTTCGGGAGAATGCCGCGATCCGGACGTGGCCCGAACCATTCGCCGCTCGGTTTGGTTGTCCGTGCCTCTGATCACACTGATCTATGTCATTTCCCCTCAGACGCAGGCACTCAGCAGTGGCGCGGAAGGACTGGGAATCGGGGCTTACATGGCGCCATTCGCAGCGGGTTTGGGGATCTGCCAAACCATCGCCTACGCCAGCATCTACTACAACGCCGCGATCCGCCTGCCGATGGTAGCAGGATGGGACCACCTGCTGCCCGCGTGGCTCAGCCGCTTACATCCGCGCTTCCGAACCCCGGTGGGCTCCATCGTATTCGTTGGCCTCACAACCTTCGTTTTGACGATCCTGGGCAACTTGGGAGTCGGCGTCCGCTTCCGGATTCGCGATGACACTGCTGTACATCGTATTGTCGATTTTCCGAATCATTGATGTGCAGAATACGGCTCGTTCACGGCCAAGGTGAGCGGGGTTGTGATCGGCATCAACGCCGCGGGCGCGTTGTATTTCTGGCGCGCGACCGTAGCCGTTACCGAGCCGCGACCGTGAGGGAGCGGAGGCTACTTCAGCCCGTGTGCATTATCCGCGTCAACCGGTCGACGAGAACGTCGGGGATTTCGATCGCATTCTCGGTGCGACGCCTCTGCCGCTCCTGGCGTGAACGGTCGAATGGCATGCGGACAGGCGGGCCCCCGGCGACTGGCCGCGCCGAACGTACCGCCTGCGCGCAAGCCGAGACATTGTCGCGGAAAGTTTCCGCCGGGCCCATCAGGTCCGGCCGCATCGCCACAATAAGGTAGCCGAAACCAGCAAGTTCCGGCGGCATCGGTGGCGAGCCCGCTAGGATGCCCAGAAGCTGCACCACGATGCCGAGGCCGGACCCCTTGTGGCCGCCCCATGTCGCGAGCGCGCCGGCGAGCGCGGCCGCGGGGTCGCGCGTGGGCCGGCCGTCACCATCGAATGCGACATTCTCTGGCAGTTTTTTGCCAAGGCGACCGGCCAGTGTCACCTCGGCATGGACGATCGCGGATGTGCCGATATCGAAAATGACGGCTTCCTCCGCACTCGGGAAGCCGAAGCAGATGGGGTTCGTGCCGAGCCGGCCCTCCGTCGCTCCATCGGGCGCCACCCAGGGTGACGCGTTCGAAGCGATCATGCTCACCAAACCCCGCGCGGCCGCCATCTCCGCATAGTAGGAGAGCATGCCGGTGTACCAGGTGTTGCTGGCTCCTACCACCGCGATCCCGGCCGCCTCGGCTTTCTCGATGGCCAGGGTGGTAGCGCGGTGCGCCACCAGGTAGCCGATGTGGTCGCCGCCATCCAGACGGGCAGAGACGGGTGTCTCATGTAGGATCTTCATCGGACGGCGGGAGTCGCCATGGCGTTCGATTCGCTCGGCAATGCTGATGGCCCGCGCCAGTCCGCCGTAAGGGAACCCGCGCAGCTCGCAATCGATCAGGTGGTCTGCGATTAATGCGGCCTCGGAGGCAGTGTGGCCTAGGGTGGCCATGGCGCGCGCGGCCAGGTTATGGGCTTCGGAAATCGTTAGTCGCATGGATGCTCCAATGTAACGCCGGCGGTCTCGGCCGCCGGTATTGGCCGCCGGTCACAAGCCCATGTACACTTACTAGACGAATATGAAGACACGTTATCAAATGAGCGGCTGGATATTCGCGGTGCTGACTATCTTGATCGGGTTTTGCCCGTTTCCCTTGCGGGCGCAGCCTCGCACCTTGCGTTATGAGGTGGACCGTTCATGGCCGAAACCTCTGCCGGACCGGTGGATCCTCGGCGGCTTGGGGGGCGTATGCGTCGATGCGCAGAATCACGTGCTCATATTGAATCGGCAAGACTTGCTGGACGGAGAGCTGAACGCGGGGCACCTGGCTCCCCCGGTGATCGAGTTCGATTCCGCGGGCGAACTGGTTCGCTCCTGGGGCGATGCGAATCTTCTCGATCCGCGCCTGCATAGCTGCCACTTCGACAAGGACAACAACGTGTGGATCGCTAGCGCGCCCTCCGGCATGATCCAGAAATACTCGCACGACGGCAGCAAGCTCTTATTGCAGATCGGCAAGAAGGGCGTCTTCGATTCGTCCGACGGCACGGCCAAGGGTCAGCCGCTCAATTCCAACGCCGCGCAGTTCTACATGCCTTCCAGCATTTTTGCCGACCCGCAAAGTGGCGAGGTCTACGTCTCCGATGGCGAAAGCAGGGGCGGCAATCGCCGCATCGCGGTCATGGATCGCGACGGGAAATTCCTGCGCCAATGGCAGCCGGAAGGCATGCAGACGGTACATTGCATGGCTGGAACCCACGATGGGTTCGTCTACGTCTGCAACCGCGAGGGCTCCAAAATCCAGGTGTATGACAAGATGGGCAAGTTCACCAAGAGCTTGGAATTGCCTTGGACGCCGGACACGCCGCCGGCCGATGGCAAACCGAAGGAAAGCGGCGGGGCGGTGGTCGCCATCGATTTCTCAAAAGATGCGAACCAGACGCTCATCTATGTCATCAACCAGAACAATGGGGTGGTGGAAATTGTCGATCGGCAGACCGGCAAGATTTTATCGAGCTTCGGCCGCATCGGACATTTCCCCGGTGAATTCGACCAGCCTCACGGCATCGCGGTTGACTCCGAGGGCAACGTCTATATAGCCGAGAACCGGGGCAAGCGAGTTCAGAAGTTCAAGCCGGTTGGCAATTGACCGGGCAGGTCATGGGTGACTACTTCGCGGCGAGACCCTCGGTCAGCTCAATATAGGTTCCGTTCGGATCGGTGAGGAACGCGATCTTCAAGCCCATCCTGGCGACTACATCGGTGTACGGCACGTCCAGCTTGATCCCGTCCGCAGCCAAATGGTCGGTGAACGCCTTGAGGTCCTTCACTTCGAAGCCGATGTGATCGAGCACGCGGCCCTTCGACGGCGCCGGAGGTGGTGGCGGGGCGGCTGCTGCGCTGTCGGCTCCCTTCGCCTGGCCACGCCCGCCCGGTCCGCCGGCGCCCAGAAAGTCGACGAACCCGCCGGGGATTTTGGCGCCCTTGAGCCCCTTGCGGCGCTGCCCTTCTTCGCCACCGAAGGTCTTGATGTACCATTCGCGCGCGGCATTGGTATCGGGAACCTGAAGGTGGAAGTGGCTGAACTCGGTGTCGCCTTCGATGGCCGTGTCTTCCTGAATCTCCACCGTGACATTGCCGGGGAATGTCACAAACGCCTGCTGGCCGGGCGTCAACTCGCGCACCGCCAGCCCGGCGGCCTCAGCCTTGGCTCTCGTCGCCGCGTAGCTCTTCACCGAAAATCCCACATGGTTCACCACGGAGCCGTTGGTGCCTTCGCGGCCGGCCGCATTTGCGCCGCCCGTGATAATGATGAACGCGTTGCGCAATTTGACCATGGTTAAAGGACCCGCCGTCAGGGGTGTGCCTCCCATCACCTCCAACCAAACCTTCTGCATCGCCGGAGGATCGGGCACCACCAAGTGCACGTGTCCCATGGAGATTCCCACGGCATTCGGGGGAGCCGTTTGGGCCACCAGCAAAGCGACTCCAGCGGCAGTCGCGAGGATGGTGAGAAGAGCAGTCAAATAGCGCATGGCGCACATGCTACCACGAATAAGACCGCTCCCTCCGGTCACGGCTCAGTAACCAGTTACCAATGGACGCCCGCGCCCGCAAAACACGTCGCCACGTTCCCGGCGCGTTTTACCGAGCCGTGACCAAAGGGAGCGGTTCCTGCCGTGTCCTACGTCAGCTTCGGATGCCTTTTGTGCCACTCGGTTTCCCGCTCATAAGCGTGGGCTAGCGCCAGAACCGTCGACTCCGCGAACGGAGCACCACTGATCTGGAGACCAATCGGCAGCCCGGCGCTTGAGAAACCACAAGGGACGGTGATGGTGGGCAGCCCGAAGGCATCGAACGGAGAAGTGTTGCGGATGCCCAGCGGATCGAAGTCCTTACTCCGCGCCAGAGTTTCCGCCGTACGGCGCATGGTGGGTGTGATGAGCAGGTCGACACTCGAAAACACGCTCCGGATTTCCCGGCGGACCAGGTAGGTCTGATGCAGCGCCTCAGCATAAGCAGGAGCCTTCACGTCGGCGGCGAGGCCAATGATCCGGTCACGCGTGAAAGGCTGGTAGAGCCCAGGGGATTCGGCGATCCACTTCGCATGGTAGGCGTAGGCTTCGGCTCCCGTGATCAGCGCCACCGCCGGGACGGGCGGGAGTTTTGTCTCGGCCACGCTCGCAGTGATCTTGCGCAGTATGCCAATTGCCGCCTCCACGGCCTTTTCTACTTCCGGATCGAGGTCTTCAAAGAAGACGGCGCGCGGAACACCCAAACGAAGTCTGGACGTTTCGGTTTTCAGGGCACGGGCATAGTCGGGAACCGGCATGTCGACAGTCGCGGGGTCTAGAGAGTCATAGCCGGCAATCGCCTGGAGCACCAAGGCGGCATCCTCGACCGTCTTGCAGATCGGGCCAATATGATCGAGCGTCCAGGAGAGCGGGATGACTCCGCGGAGACTCGCGCGGCCGTAAGTGGGCTTAAATCCGACCACGCCACAATACGAAGACGGCATCCTGATGGATCCGGCCGTGTCGGTGCCTAACGAGCCAAAGCAGAGATCGGCGGCAGTAGCGGCCGCGGAACCACCCGAAGATCCGCCCGCGATGTGGTCGGGCGCCCAGGGATTGTGGACCGCACCGAAATAGCTGACATCCGATGTTCCGCCGTAGGCGAATTCATGCAAATTCAATTTGCCGAGGATCACGGCGCCGGCATCTTTCAATCGGCGGACCACTTCTGCGTCTTCGACCGGTACCCGGTCTTTGAACACGCCGCTGGCCGCGGTAGTGAGAATTCCCGCCGTGTCGATGTTGTCTTTTAAAGCGATGGGGATGCCGTGCAGCGGTCCCCGCCACTTCCCCCGGTGCTGCTCGGCCTCCATCTCACGGGCGGTTTTCAGAGCTTGATCGAACGTGACGGTGATGTAGGCGTTCAGCGCGGGATTGTAGCGCTCGATCCGCTTCAGGCAAGCCTGCGTAAGGTCGACGGGCGATGCGGTCTTGCGGCGAAGCGCGCTCCGAAGCTTGTTTCAGCGTCAAGGCGGCCAGGTCTTGCGATTGTCCAAAGGCCGGCTTCCAAGCCAGGCCGGCGGCGGCGGCAGTGGCCGATCGGAGAAAGCTCCTGCGGTCGTGAGAGTGTGGGGGCATTTGCGGCGTCCGTGCCACTGTATCGGAACAGGCACGAAACCACAAGTGACGCGCGCGCCTGCCGGTCCACAAAGAACTAAACTGGAATTGCACCCTGGCCAATCACCGTAGAGCGATTTGCTGAAAACCCGCAGGGCTTGACACGCCGCCGGGGGAGCATCGGGAGGCGACGATGAGACGCGTTTTATTGCGGAGGTTTGTCCGCCTGGCAATCGTGTGCGGGGCGGTTTGGACCGCAGGTGCGCAGCCAGCGCAGGGGCCGGCTTACCTGGACCCGAACCTGCCGGCGGAACAACGGGCAGCCGACCTGGTGCACCGGATGACGCTCGAGGAGAAAGCCACTCAACTGGTGAATCAGGCGCGCGCCATTCCGCGGCTGAACGTGCCGGCCTACGATTGGTGGAGCGAGTCGCTGCACGGTGTGGCGGTGAATGGGACCACCGAGTTTCCTGAGCCGATCGGCCTGGCCGCCACTTTCGACGCACCCGCCATCCACGAGATGGCCGTGGCCATCAGCACTGAGGGGCGTATCAAGCACGCGCAGGCGGTCCGCATGGGCCACAGCAACATTTTTGAGGGCCTCGACTTTTGGGCGCCGAACATCAACATCTTCCGCGATCCGCGCTGGGGCCGCGGCCAGGAGACGTATGGGGAAGACCCGTTCCTGACGGCGCGTATGGGCGTGGCGTTTGTGACCGGCATGCAGGGCGACGACCCGCGCTATTACCGGACGATTTCCACCCCCAAGCACTATGCCGTGCACAGCGGACCGGAGCCCACGCGCCACACGGCGGATGTACCCATCAGCAAGCACGATGAGCTGGACACGTACCTGCCGGCGTTTCGCGCCACGGTGACCGAGGCCAAGGCGGGGTCGGTCATGTGCGCCTACAACAGCATCAACGGCCAACCGGCCTGCGCCAACGAGTTTCTGCTCCAGGACCAACTGCGGGGCAAGTGGGGTTTTAAGGGTTACGTGGTATCGGATTGCGAGGCTGTGCGAAACATCTTTGGCGGCCACCACTACACGCCCACCCAGGCCGAAGCGTCGGCCATTAGTTTGAAACGCGGCATGGACAATGAGTGCATCGACTTCTTCGCCAAGGTGACCGACGATCACGACTACGCGCCCTATCTCGAAGCCGTGAAGCAGGGCTTCCTGAAGGAGAGCGACATCGACGTGGCACTGACCCGGCTGTTCACCGCCCGGATGAAACTCGGCATGTTCGATCCGCCGGAGTTGGTGCCGTACACCAAGATCGATGAGAAGCTGCTGGACAGCGCGCAGCATCGCGCCATGGCTCGCAAACTGGCCAATGAGTCCATGGTGCTGCTGAAGAATGATGGCGTTCTGCCGCTGAAGACCTCAGGCGTGAAGATTGCCGTGGTCGGCCCGCTTGCCGACCAGACCAAGGTGCTGCTGGGCAACTACAACGGAATCCCGACCCACTCGGTTTCCGTGTTAGATGGCCTGCGGGCGGAGTTCCCCGGCGCGCAGATCCGCTTCGTGCCCGGCACACAGTTCCTGCGCACGGACGCCTCGCCGGTGCCTGCCGCAGTGCTCAGCACCGACGGCAAGCCAGGTGTCCGCGCCAGCTACGCGATGGTAGACCGGAGGGTTCTTGGGGATTCGGCGGCCGCGGCTACGCTCGCCAGCCGGAGCGAGCCGGGCATCGACCTCTCAACAAACCCGCTTCCGCCCGAGGCCGCCGGGAAGGCGCCGCTCAGCGTTCGCTGGGAAGCGACTCTCACACCGCAAGAAACGGGCGATTACAATCTCGGTCTCGAAGGGGACGGGTTCCTGGTGGTCTCGGTCGATGGCAAGGAAATCGTCAGGTCATACCAGACCAATGGCACGGAGGCGAAGCTAGGCCGCGTGCACCTCGAAAAAGGCAAGGCCTACGCGTTGAAGGCCGAATACGGCCAGGGTCAGGGCGGCCCCGCGGTGGCGCGCCTGGTGTGGTCCAAGGTGGACCTGCGGCCCACGCCCGAAGCCGTTACAGCAGCGATGGAGGCGGATGTGGTGGTGGCCGTGGTGGGCATCACCAGTGAGTTGGAGGGCGAAGAGATGCCGGTGAGCCAAGAGGGCTTCAAGGGCGGCGACCGTACCAGCCTCGATCTGCCCAAGCCCGAACAAGACCTGCTCGAATCCGTGGCGTCAACAGGCAAGCCGCTGGTCGTGGTGCTGATGAATGGCAGCGCCCTCAGCGTGAACTGGGCCAAGGAGCACGCCAACGCAATCCTCGAAGCGTGGTACTCCGGCGAGGAGGGTGGCGCCGCTGTGGCTGAAACCCTCTCCGGCCGCAACAATCCTTCGGGAAGGCTGCCGGTGACGTTCTACAACGGTGTAAGTCAGCTCCCTCCGTTCGAGGATTACTCCATGAAAGGCCGCACCTACCGGTATTTCGACGGGGCGCCGCTCTATCCTTTTGGATATGGGTTGAGTTACACACGCTTCACTTACAGCGGGCTAAAGGTTCCGGAAAGCCCGGTAACTGCCGGCAGTCCACTTACAGCCGAAGTTACTGTCAAGAACACCGGTAAAGTTGGCGGCGATGAAGTAATCCAGCTGTATCTCAACTTCCCCAAAGTGCCAGGGGCGCCGCTCAAGGCGTTGCGCGGGTTCCAACGCGTCCACCTGCAACCTGGCGCGTCACAGAAAGTGAACTTCGAGCTGAAGCCGCGCGATTTGAGCATGGTGACCGAGAAAGGGGAAATTGTGGTGCCGAAGGGTGAGTTCACCTTGTCGATCGGCGGCGGCCAGCCTGGCACCGGCACGCCCTCTGTAGCACACGCCTTCCGGGTGAAGGAAAGCCTCACGCTGCCGGAGTAAGCTGACTGTGTGAACGTTTTCGGCGCCATTGAAGCGGGCGGAACCAAGTTTGTGTGCGGCGTGGGCAGCGGGCCTGACGATCTGGCGACCGTATCCTTGCCTACCACCACGCCATCCGCCACCGTCGATTGCGCGGTTCAATTTCTGGCCGAGGCCGGCGGCGGCCGCTTGCGCGCGGTGGGGATCGGCTCCTTCGGCCCGGTGGACCTCGACCCGGCATCGGCCACGCATGGGTTCATCACTTCCACGCCCAAGCCCGGATGGAGAAACTATGATCTCGCCGGGGCAGTGGGGCGGGCGTTGCACGTTCCGGTGGGATTCGATACCGATGTGAATGCCGCGGCGCTGGGCGAGGCCCGCTGGGGCGCGGCACGCGGCCTGGCCGACTTCCTCTACCTCACGGTGGGCACGGGGATCGGCGGCGGCGCCATGGTGAACGGAGCGGTGGTCCACGGCCTCGTTCATCCGGAAATGGGCCATTTTCGCGTACCGCATGATGGCGCGCGCGATCCGTTTCCGGGTGTGTGCCCGTTCCATGGCGATTGCCTTGAAGGGCTCGCCTCGGGTCCCGCCATCGCGGCACGTTGGCGAGTGCCGCCAGAGGAGTTGCCCAGCCATCATCCGGCCTGGCTTCTGGAAGCGCAGTATCTAGCCGCGGGCCTGGCCGCGTTGGTTTGCACGCTTTCGCCGCGGCGCATCGTCATGGGTGGCGGCGTCATGCGGCAGCGCCAACTCTTCCCATTGATACGGACCGAACTGGCGCGCCTTCTGAACGGGTATATCCAACACCGCGCCCTGGAACAAATGGAGGACTACGTGGTGCTGCCGGAGCTCGGCGATCGTGCCGGCGTTTTGGGCGCGCTGATTCTGGCAGAACACGCGGCCCGGGAGAAGGCGTGACCCTCAACCGAACGCTGATCAAGGCCACGGTGGCGGCGGCCATCGGCGGATTGCTGTTCGGGTTCGATACCGCAGTGATCTCCGGAACCACCGGCCCCCTCACTCGATACTTCGGGCTCTCGCCGGCCGGCCTCGGGCTCACGGTTTCGATCGCCCTGTGGGGCACCGTCACCGGGGCCTTGCTCGCTGGTTTGCCCGGCGACCGGCTCGGACGCCGCGACAGCCTTCGCCTCATCGCTGTCCTCTATCTGGCCTCGGCCTTGGGCAGTTCCCTGGCTTGGGATTGGAATGCGTTGGTGTTCTTTCGATTCGTGAGCGGTCTGGCGATCGGCGGGTCCTCGGTGCTGGCCCCCATGTACATCGCGGAAATCGCACCGGCCCGATGGCGCGGCCGTCTGGTGGGGCTCTTCCAGTTCAACGTCGTGGCCGGGATTCTGCTGGCCTACCTTTCCAACTACCTGGTAGCCCGCGCACTCCCCGGGGCCGCCGAGTGGCGCTGGAAGTTCGGCATTGCCGCTGCGCCCGCTATGCTATTTCTGGTGATGCTGTTGGTGATCCCGCGCAGCCCGCGATGGCTGGCGCAAAAGGGGCGGACAGCGGAGGCCCGCGCGGTCCTGAAAATAATCGGCGAGCCGGATCCCAATGCCCGCCTGGAAGAGATTCTTTCCGCGGCCCGGTTGGAGAGGCAGTACGGACAGCAGCGGCTCTTCGCGGCGAAAAACCGCTGGCCCGTTTTCCTGGCGGTCTCCATCGCCATGTTCAACCAGCTTTCGGGAATCAACGCCATTCTGTATTACCTCAACGATATTTTTGCGCGCGCCGGTTTCAATAAGGTATCGAGCGATTTGCAAGCTGTGGCCATTGGCGCTACCAACCTGGTATTCACCGTGCTGGCAATGTCCATCATCGACCGCGTGGGAAGGCGCATCCTTTTGATCATTGGTTCCGTGGGCACAGGCATCTGCCTGGCTTCGGTGGCCTGGATTTTCCGGACCGGCAGTCACGAAAATCTCCTGCTCTGGCTCTTGATCGGGTTCATCGCCTCATTCGCGTTTTCGCAGGGATCCGTGATCTGGGTCTATATCAGCGAAGTCTTCCCCACCGCCGTGCGCGCCAAGGGGCAGAGCCTGGGTTCGGCCACTCACTGGATCATGAATGCGCTCATCTCCTGGGGATTTCCCATTGTGGCGGCCTCATCGAAGGCTGCGCCGTTCGGATTCTTTGCGGCCATGATGTTGGTGCAACTCATCGTGGTGGCGGCACTCTATCCCGAAACCAAGGGCGTGGCGCTCGAGGAGATGGAGCGGAAATTGGCGGGGCGGGTCTGAGCCGGAGTAGACTTACCAGAGCGGGAGGCGCTATGAACAAGTTTCGTTCGATGGTTGCCAGTGGGGCATTGCTGCTTGCATGCGGGGTGTTGCTCCATGCGGATGGGGGCGAGATCGCCAACCTGATCACAGGCAAGAGCGCGTTCGTCGATGCCAAGGATCTGAAGCCCGGCACCTTCCGGAAGATCACCGCGAACGACTTGCCCAAGCCGTTCGAAACCGAATCGGGCAGGAATACCAAGAGCGCGCCCCGGCCGGCCGGCGCTCTGCCAATGGCGCCGGCGGGATTCAAAGTCGAGTTGTACCTGGATGACCTGAAGAACCCGCGGCAGATCCGCGTTGCGCCCAACGGCGACTTTTTCGTTACCGAGACCCAACGGGGCGAAATCCTGGTGGTTCGCGGCCGCACGCCGGAGGGAAAGCCGCAGCAAGTGGCAACCTTCGCAACCGGCCAGAAAGGCGCCTTCGGGATCAACTTTTATCCTCCTGGTCCAAACCCGCAGTGGGTGTACATCGGCAACACTGCTTCCGTGGTTCGATTTCCGTACAAGAATGGCGACCTGAAGGCATCCGGTCCGCCCGAAGTTTTGATTCCGGAACTGCCGACGGGGGGCCATTCCACGCGCGACGTTGTGTTTTCGAAAGATGGCAAGCAGATGCTGGTGGCGATCGGTTCGGGAAGCAACGTGGACGATCCGGATACGCATCCTTCCGAAATTCGCCGCGCCAACATTCTGGAATACACGCCGGAAGGAAAGTTCGTCGGCATCTACGCGTCCGGCATTCGCAATCCCGTGGGACTGGGCGTAAACCCCCAGACCGGCGAGGTGTGGTGCTCCGTGAACGAACGCGATGCGCTGGGCGACAATCTGGTGCCCGACTATATCACGCACGTGCAACCGGGCGGCTTCTATGGATGGCCGTGGTTCTATATCGGGAGCCATCAGGATCCGCGCCTCGCAGGCAAGCATCCGGAGTTGAAGGACAAGGTGCTGATCCCCGACGTTCTGATGCAGCCACACAATGCTTCGCTGGGTCTCACCTTTTACGACGGCAAGCAATTTCCCGAGGAATACCGCGGCGACCTGTTTGCCGCCGAGCACGGCTCCTGGAACCGGGCCAACCAATCGGGACACGAAGTGGTGCGGGTGCCGCTGGACAAGGGCCATGCCAGCGGAGCGTACGAAGATTTCCTCACGTTTCTGGGACCCGACGGACAGGCCTGGGGCCGGCCGGTGGGCGTGGCCGTGGGTAATGACGGCGCGCTCTATGTCACCGACGACGGCTCAAGGGCCATCTGGCGCGTGAGTTACGTGGGTAAATAAACGCTTTCCATCGTTGCGCCCCGGTGCTTCTAAACCTCAGGTTTGCGTACGTTGTCTAACCCCTTTGCTGTCAGGTCGATTTCCCCTCGTCGCAAACCTGAGGTTCAGCACGGCCGTCCATTAATTGAAGAACAATCCAGAGATGACTGCGTTGCGTGGTCCCATGTTAACCACCTTAAGGATCACGTGCCCGCTCACTTGCCACACTTTGTACTGCCCGTTTTGAAAGGTTGTCACACTCCGGCTATCCAGCACCGCGTTGGTGGAACCATCCAGAAGGCTGAGAGTCTGCACCCGCGTACCTCCTGCGTCCCAATCCACACAATACACCGCCAACTGATGTTGCAACCCGTCGTGGAACGCCAGATCAATCGTGTAAGAAGTGGCGCTATACCACGTGGCCGCGATTCGGTTTGTTCCTGACTCGGCTACTTGCAGCCCACGGACATCGCTGGTGGGGTTGGCCCAGACATAGGTCAACTGATTGGCGGGTGTCACGGTAACGTAAGTTGGATAGGAAACTGCGTCGCCGATCACGTTGTAGCCATTGGCTCCGTAGACCCCTTTCCAACTCCCTTGCGTGGTGGTATTCGTAGTGACAAACACCGCACTGTTGCCCCGTCGACCCGCTATTGACAGTCTGCGTCAGTACGGACGAAGTACTGCCTGTGTAATTACTGTCGCCGCTGTAAGTGGCCGTGATGGAATGCGGTCCCACCGCGAGCGTCGAAGTCGATAGCGCCGCCGTACCCCCGCTCACCGGCATGGTTCCCAGCGAAGTCACGCCGTCGAAGAATTGCACCGTGCCAGTGGCTGCCGATTGCGATATGGTTGCGGTGAACGTTACGTTTTGCCCCGACGTAGAGGGATTGGCATTGGAAGACAACGTAGTTGTGGTCCCGGCCGGGTTCACTTGTTGGGACAGCACGGTGGAAGCGCTGCTCAGGTAGTTGCTGTCACCGCTATAACTAGCCGTAATGGAATGCGCCCCGCCCGTAAGGCTGGAGGTGGAAAGCGATGCCGTGCCGCCACTCAAGGCCACGGCTCCCAGCGAAGTGGATCCGTCTTTGAAGGTTATGCTGCCAGTGGGCGTAGCCGCACCGGAGGACGGGGTAACCGTTGCCGTGAACTTCACGCTCGCCCCATACGTGGACGGATTGAGGCTCGACACGACGGCTGTGGTGGTGCCGGCCTGGTTGACGGTCTGCGCCAGCGCGGATGACGTGCTGCTGCTGAACGTGGTGTCGCCGCCGTAGACCCCGGTGATCGAATGCGGGCCTACAGCGAGGGTAGAGGTGGAAAAGGTAGCTACGCCACCCGAGAGCGGCGATGAACCGAGGACCGTACTGCCATCCTTAAACGTTACGCTGCCGGTGGGCGTGCCCGTACCGGAAGACGGCGTGACCGTTGCCGTGAACTTCACATTCGTCCCATACGTGGACGGATTCAGGCTCGACACAAGGGCTGTCGTCGTGCCCTGGGTACCGGTGGTGGCTGGATCGAAGAACAATCCAAAGATGACTGCGTTGCGTGGTCCCATGTTAACGGCCTTGAGGATCACGTGCCCGCTCACTTGCCACACTTTGTACTGCCCGTTCTGAAAGGTTGTTACATTCCGGCTATCCAGCACCGCGTTGGTGGAACCATCCAGAAGGCTGAGCGCCTGTACCCGCGTACCCCCTGCGTCCCAATCCACACAATACACCGCCAACTGATGTTGCAACCCGTCGTGGAACGCCAGATCAATCGTGTAAGAAGTGGCACTATACCACGTGGCCGCGATCCGGTTTGTTCCTGACTCGGCTACTTGCAGTCCACGGACATCGCTGGTGGGGTTGGCCCAGACATAGGTCAACTGATTGGCGGGTGTCACGGTAACGTAAGTTGGATAGGAAACTGCGTCGCCGATCACGTTGTAGCCATTGGCTCCGTAGACCCCTTTCCAACTCCCTTGCGTGGTGGTATTCGTAGTGACAAACACCGCACTGTTGCCCGTCGACCCGCTATTGACAGTCTGCGTCAGTACGGACGAAGTACTGCCTGTGTAATTACTGTCGCCGCTGTAAGTGGCCGTGATGGAATGCGGTCCCACCGCGAGCGTCGAAGTCGATAGCGCCGCCGTACCCCCGCTCACCGGCATGGTTCCCAGCGAAGTCACGCCGTCGAAGAATTGCACCGTGCCAGTGGCTGCCGATTGCGATATGGTTGCGGTGAACGTTACGTTTTGCCCCGACGTAGAGGGATTGGCGTTGGAAGACAACGTAGTTGTGGTCGCGGCCGGGTTCACTTGTTGGGACAGCACGGTGGAAGCGCTGCTCAGGTAGTTGCTGTCACCGCTATAACTAGCCGTAATGGAATGCGCCCCGCCCGTAAGGCTGGAGGTGGAAAGCGATGCCGTGCCGCCACTCAAGGCCATGGTTCCCAGCGAAGTGGATCCGTCTTTGAAGGTTATGCTGCCAGTGGGCGTAGCCGTACCGGAGGACGGGGTAACTGTTGCCGTGAACTTCACGCTCGCCCCATACGTGGACGGATTAAGGCTCGACACGAGAGCTGTGGTGGTGCCGGCCTGGTTGACGGTCTGCGCCAGCGCGGATGACGTACTGCTGCTGAACGTGGTGTCGCCGCCGTAGACCCCGGTGATCGAATGCGGGCCTACAGCGAGGGTAGAGGTGGAAAAGGTAGCTACGCCACCCGAGAGCGGCGATGAACCGAGGACCGTACTGCCATCCTTAAACGTTACGCTGCCGGTGGGGGTGCCCGGCCCCGACAACGGTGCCACTGTGGCCGTAAACACCACCGATTGCCCATACGTGGAAGGATTATGGGACGAACCGAGCGTGGTCGTGCTGGGGACCAAAGTCTGTCCGCAGGAAGAGAACTTGAACGAGCCGATGCGCGTGTTCCAGTTGGTGGACTGCGTGATCGCCTGGTATTGCTGCGTGTACCAGAAGGTGCAGTCGTCGCTGGGGTCGGTCATCATCGCGGAGTAATCGCCCCAGCGGTTAGACCCGGTTTGCGAGCCGCCGCCCGCCACCATCCATGTCTCGGCCTGCAAAGTGCCAAGTGGATTGCCAACTTCCCAGCCGGTGTATCGAATGGACGGATAGGTGACGCCACTGGCGACGCTATAGCCGACTCCGATGTTGCCCGACTTGTCCATGGCAATGCTTGGCATCCAGCGATTGTCAGAGTCCGGCACAAGTGTCCCCTGCTGATACAAGGTGGGCGTGCCGTTGGGACTGCGCATCTCGTACCAGCGAACTCCCGTGTTTCCGCCGGCGGCGAGCACCGTCTGGTTCGCGACGATCGACTCATGATCGCCGAAATTGCGGTAGGCTACGCGGTACATCAGGCGGTCGCCGATGGCGTCCAGCTTCTGGGTGGTGGCGGGTTGGGGAATGCAGTCCTGGGTGGCAGGGCAGGGAGCCGTGAATGGGGCCACTCCCGAAATCGAAGTCGGTCCGGTGAAGGTCGAATTACTCGGTGTTGTAAAATTCGCATGGAGCTTCCAGAGGTTCAACGCGCCCGAGCTCGGGTCGATATCCATGAAGTAGCCCGGCGACCCGGTGGGAGGCGCGGTCGCACCATCTAAGTCGGCAGCGAGAAGGCTGGCGTAGGCACTGGAAAGCTGATAGCAGACAAAACCTGGTGCGGCGACGCCGTTCAGCATGTCGCTGCGGTTCCACGCGCACGCCTCGGCTCCAATGAAGGTAGTGCCGCCCTGAAAAATGTTCCAGGTGACGTAATAACCGTCTGACCACACCGCAACCTTGTCGTAGTCGTTTACATTTGTGCCGAAACCATAGGTCCATATGTTATACGAGGTGTTGTTGCCGTTTGCGTCGGAGACGTAGGTTGGGTCGGAAGTCTTGGAGACGGCGAAACACTGCGCATATTGGCCTAAGATCCCGGCAGACAGCGGTAAAGCCACCTCGGCCACCACCCACCGATCAGCAGCCCTGTCATATTTGACGACCGGGTCGCTGAATCCGCCGCCTTGATAACAGGTGGAGAGAGCGCCCCAGAAGGTGCTGTCGGCAACAGGCGCCTGGACTTGCGTCCCCTGCTTATTGAAGATCACAAACGCGTTATTCACCCACTGGACGATGTGGTTGGGTCCCACTGCCATGTTTGGGTCGGGTGGCACCGCGGTTATGGAAAACCCCGGATAGCCTTCGCCCAGACCTTCCCACTGCCCAAGAGCCTGTGCCGCGGCAGGAGTCGGAGTGGAAGCCTGGACCACGGGATCGGTAACGATTCCCGAACTTGGCTGGCCGGGCGGGCGGTGAAAGGGTTTCACCGTCGGAGGTCCTGATGGATGAGCCGGCGCTGGCAAGCTAGTGGCCGGGGCCGTAAGCAGCACGGGGTACGTAGCTTGGTGAACCGGCGAAGCTTGCTGCGCTGCCGCGGGTATTCCTATCAGGAACAGCCCGGTGAGCAAGCCTCCGACTAACGCAGTGAACCGTCTGGCTGACATTGGGAATCCCTCCGTTCCATTCCACACAAGGGAGTGGGTAGTGGATGGGATCGTATCATGAAGCGGGCTCAGAGAACAGCTGTCGTCGATATCATCGGGCACTGATAGGCGCTGTTTTCCACCGCCCTGTGATTCCGCCCCCGACAGAGTGGCAGTCGGTCAGGACGGCGCGCTGGATGTCATCGACGACGGCTCGCCGGCACGGCAAATGGTCCACCGAAGTGTACTTGTGCGAAACGCATAAGCAGGCTTACCGTTGGATATGCCCAAGGCAGTGTTGGCTCTTTCCTCTTGCTCGTTATTGGGCTCTGCCTTCTCGTGAGTTTACAAAAACCGCTCCCTTCGGTCACGGCTCAGTAAGGGCCGCGATCGAAAGTAAACGAGACTTGGGCGGAGGGCTGCATGCCCAACCGCAACCTACCCTAAGACAAGCCATTTACAAAACAAGACGCCCGGTGCGGCTTGGGAAAAGGAAGCGACCATGGCAGGCGTGTTGACTCCCGCGTCGAAGACGCGTGAAAGCCGAGAGACCGGATGGGTGAATCGGCTAATGAGCCCGGCGGAATCCACTCCGGAATACCAGGAACTGAAATTCACGCTGCACCGGAAGCTTTTGGACCGGATCAACCTGGAAGCGCTTTCCTCGATGGCGGGCGAACGCGTCCGCGCCGAAGTTCGTGCGGCGGTTGCCAAGCTTGTCGACGAACAGGATACGCCCCTCAGCCTGGTCGAAAAGGATCGGATCATTGAAGAGATCCTGGATGAGGTATTCGGCCTCGGCCCGCTCGAACCTTTACTGCAGGACCCCACGGTATCGGACATCCTGGTAACCACGCCGCACCTGGTATACGTAGAGCGCGCCGGCAAACTGTACCGTACCTCGGTGGAATTCAAAGACGACTCCCACTTGCTCCGCATCATCGAGAAGATCGTGTCGCGAATCGGCCGCCGGGTGGACGAATCGTCACCGCTGGTGGACGCGCGGCTTCCCGACGGCTCGCGCGTGAACGCCGCGATTGCCCCGGTGGCCGTGGACGGTCCCTTGCTTTCCATCCGGCGCTTCGGCCGGCACGCAATGAAAGGCGAAGACCTCGTGGCGAAGCTTGCCCTGACCGAGGGAATGCTGGAACTGATCAAAGGGTGCGTCCGGGCGCGCCTGAACATCTTGATTTGCGGCGGCACCGGTTCCGGTAAGACCACCCTGCTCAATGCTGTTTCTTCCTACATTCCGGAAGACGAACGCATCGTGACAATTGAAGACGCGGCTGAATTGCGCCTCCAGCAGGCGCACGTGGCTCGCATGGAAACCCGGCCCCCCAACGTAGAGGGCGTCGGCGCCATACACATCCGGCAACTCGTCATCAACGCTCTCCGTATGCGCCCCGACCGCATCATCGTTGGCGAGGTTCGCGGCGAAGAAGCGCTCGATATGTTGCAGGCCATGAACACCGGCCACGATGGATCGCTCACCACGCTGCACGCTAACACTCCGCGCGATGGTTTGGGCCGCCTGGAGGTGATGGTAGGAATGGCCAACGCAAACATGGGCGTGCGCGCAATTCGATCGCAGATTGCCTCAGCGGTCGATCTATTCATACAAACCTCGCGCTTCAGCGATGGAACGCGCCGCATCACGCACATTACAGAGGTGGTGGGCATGGAACAAGAGACGGTCACGCTTCAGGATATCTTTCTCTTCGAGAAAACCGGTATAACCGAATCCGGCAAGGTCTTGGGACGCTTCCGCGCCACTGGCATCCGTCCTAAGTTTTACGACCGGCTTAAGACATGTGGTATCACTCTGCCGGCCCAACTCTTCCAAACCGTGGTGGAGATCCGATGATGATCGCCGAATTGGAACACCCGCGTGCCAGCAATATTACGGACACGCTAAAGGACATGGTCGAATTACAAATGTACCTCGCGGCCCAAACATACGGGAAGCCTTGGCCCTTGCTCCCACGAGGCACCCAGATTTACAGTAGAGAGCCCAGTTGTTGGGCTGTCGACTTGAGCGTTGTCGAGGAACTGGTGGATCGCGGATTCGTCGAGAGAACCTCCAGCCAAACGTTCGTGGTTAGCAAATCCGGCATGGAATTCTACCTTCGCGGGAGCAAGCCGGCCATCCCGATAGCTCCCCAACGATCCGAGTAGTTAATACAGAACACTCACTGAAGTTAATTGCACCAAGCCGCGGCAGAAAAATACCTTAAACCGTCGATAAGGTAACTAATGCCCATTCTTCTTGGGGGCGGGATTCTTCTCGGATTGGCTGCGTTTTGCGCGCTGCAATGGATGCGCAGGCGCCGTCTCATAGCGGCGGCCCGGCACAACGAACAGAGCCGCGAGCAGCATAATCGTGTAATCGCAGAACGCACCCGGCTGGCCGAACAGGCTGCAGGTTTCGGCATTTGGGAATGGGACCCGGCAACCGACCTTTTTACTCTTTCCGACGGCGCCGCGGCGGTGAGCGGGTTGGGTGAGCGGGCTATTCAGGTCAGCAGCCAGGAACTGTACGCCACGGTTCATCCCGACGATCGTGCCGCTGCCACATCGGCTCGGGAACTCGCCTTTGCAGAAGGCCGTCCCTATGAGAACGAGTTTCGCAGAGTGTTTCCGGACGGGTCGGTTCACTGGTATCGCAACCGGGGACAGGTTGAGTTGGTTGATAATGTGCCGCGGCGGGTAGTCGGGGCAATTTTGGATATTACCGAGGAAAGGAAGGTCATCGAGAAGTTAAATCGGAGCGCGGAGCGGATGCGGCTCGCTGAAATGGCCGCCTCGTTCGGAATTTGGGAGATGGATCTGGCCACCGGCATAGTGAAGGGATCGGAGGCTTGGGCGGCGCTGGAACGCGTGGCCGATGCCAACGCCGGCAGACATGTGGATGAGGTGCGGGAGATCGTGCACCCGGACGACCGTTGGCTGCTTTCCAGCGGTTCCGATCGCGCGTTCGCCACGGGGGAGCCGTACTCGGTGGAATTCCGCATCATCCCCGAGCCTGGAGTCATCCAGTGGCGCCGCAGCACGGCCCAGGTTCAGTTCGGCGCCGACGGAAAGCCGTCCCGATTGATCGGCGCTTCGATCGACATCACCAACGAAAAGGCCATGGTAGTGGCAGCGGAAGCGGCCAGCCGTGCGAAGAACGACTTCCTCGCCAGCATGAGCCATGAGATCCGTACTCCCATGAATGCCATCGTGGGAATGACCAGCCTCCTGCTGCAGAAGGATCTGGACGCCGAGACTTCGGAATTTGTCGAGACCATTCGCAACTCCTCCGACTCTCTGCTCTCGCTCATCAACGACATTCTCGATTTTTCGAAGATCGAATCGGGCAAACTCGAATTGGAAGACCAGCCCTTCGACCTGGTGAAGTGCGTCGAAGAGTCCATAGATCTCATGGCCGTGCGAGCCGCCGAGAAGGGACTTGAGCTGGCGGTTGAAATTGACCCCACGGTGCCGCGCTGGCTGCATGGCGATGTCACGCGGCTGCGGCAAGTCCTGGTAAACCTGGCGGGCAATGCCGTGAAATTTACCGCGGCCGGCGAAGTGACGCTCACCGTCAAGCCGTATTACGGCAGTCCGGAAAATCCATTCATTCATTTCGCCGTTCACGATACCGGTTGCGGCATTCCGGCGGATCGCCTGGACCGCCTGTTCCAATCCTTCAGCCAGGTGGACGCATCCACCACGCGGAAATACGGCGGCACGGGCTTGGGCCTCGCGATCAGCAAGAGGCTCACGGAAATCATGGGCGGACGCATTTGGGTTGAGAGTGAACCGGGAAAGGGCTCCGTCTTCCAGTTCGTCATTCCCCAACAGACGGCCCCCGCGCAAGAGGCCGCGCCCATCAACGATGCCAGCTGGTCGAGCAAGAGAGTTCTGATCGTGGATGACAACGCAACCAATCGCCGGATTTACGCGGCGCAGTTGGGGCACTGGGGGTTGGAGACCACCTGTATCGCAAACCCGCATGAGGCCGTGGAGTGCTTGCAGCGGCGGAAATTTGACCTGGCGTTGTTCGACTTCGAAATGCCGCAAATGAACGGGCTGGAGCTTGCCCGGTGGGTGGCGGACCTTGGTCTGGCCTCCGACATGAAAATCATTCTATCCAGCTCATCCGGGGTCACTCGAACGGAATTGCACGCCGATCCGGACAACCTTCCTTTCCATGCCTTTTTGACCAAACCGACCAGGTCGGATCATTTGAGGGAAGTGATTGGGAGTCTGTTGCGCAACACGACTGCGGTACCCGCGCGGCGGATCGTACCTGTTATCGACACCACGCTGGCCACACAACGGCCTTTGCGGATTCTGCTGGCTGAGGATAACGCGGTCAACCAGAAGGTCGCCGTCCGATTGTTGGAACGTATGGGATACCACCCGGACGTGGCGGCAAATGGTTTAGAGGTGCTGGAGGCTGTGCATCGGCAGACCTACGACCTGGTTCTCATGGACGTGCAAATGCCGGAAATGGACGGACTGGAGGCGTCGCGGCGGATCATCCAGGAGTTTGATCCGGAAAGACGGCCGCGTCTCATCGCGGTGACGGCGAATGTATTCAAGAGTGACCAGGACGCGTGCACGGAAGCAGGTATGGATGGTTTTATCGGAAAGCCGATGAACCTGGACCGGCTGCACGAGGTGTTATTGCGATGCCCCGTGGTGGGCGAGAAAGAGGACGCCCTAAGCGGATCAGCGAGGCAGGTGGGCGATGTCCCTTTCGTTTTCGGTACAAACGTTATCCAATAAATCGGTGTCCGGGACCAGCGTCTCAGCGTATTTCACCTTGATCGGCCTGGTGTACGTCTTGGGGTCCTCCACGGTCACCTCCAAATCCATGTGGCCGAAATCACGCCGGTGGAAGCGCTCCACGACATGCAGGGCTTCGCTATGAGGATGGCCGAACGCATCCAGCCACGTGCGGTCGTTAAACCCCACGGAGTCGGCCACCAGGGTATCGCCTTCCCAATTGCCCACTGAGTATCCGTACCAGGCCGGCTCGGGATCGGGAGTGTGTTTGCGTCCGTCCGTGAAGATTTGGCGCACCGGCTCTCCCTCATAGATCACGAGCGTCACGCCGGGTGCTTGGACGATCTTGTATGGATGGGGGATTCCGTATATCCACGGTATTCCCATTGGCAGGCAGCGCGCGGTGGGATTTTGGCTGGCGTCTTCACCGTGCTTCTTGAGCACCGGCACAAACTCGGGCCGGAGGGGATCGTCTTCGGGTTTGAAGTCCACCATCAGGTTGAGCATGTACTTACTGAATTCAAACGGGTCGTCACCGGGTACGGAGAGTGCGCCCAACGCGCCGAACAAGCGCTCCATTTCGGGCCGCGGCGTGGATTCGGTGTGCCACATTCCGGAGAGGTCCGGCTTGCTATTAGAGGCGCGCGGAGTCGGCGCCGAGAGATTCGGCTTGCCGTCGTGCGTGCGCGGGATTTTCGGGTCCCGATAGTGCAACCACTGTGCCTGACACGTCAGCGCTCCCGCGAGCATGATCCCAATGAGCGGCGCTAAGCCGTGCGTATTTTTCACGAATGGATTTTTCCGTCAACGTTTCTTAGGAGCTTTGCCGCCTTTGTCCTCGGTGTAGTGTTGCAGGTCCACGTTGCCTTCGATGCAGCCGAATTCCATTTGTTCGTAGGGGTGGCCGTCGGACATGGTGGTTTGCCGATTGCGTGTCAATGTTCCAGCGGGCCGTCCAGGGCTGCGTGTAGATGTCGGGATCGGTGATGGTGGCTTCGTAAACGATGGTGTTCGCGTCCTGGGGAATGAACTTCTCGGTCACGTGCAGCGCTTCGGTCTTGAAGTTGCCGGAAGTGTCGAACCACGTCTTGGTGTTCTGATTGGTGGTATCCACCACCAGGGTGTCGCCTTCCCAGTGGCCCACGGGATCGCCCTGGAACAGCCTGATTTTGGCGTCGATATGCGGGCGATTGTCGGTGGGAATGATGCGCACCGTGTGCATGAACTCGGAGAGTTGCACGAAGTAGCCGGGGGTCTGGATGATCTGCACCCCGAACTGATTGGACTCGCTATGCGGAACGCCGGATTGGTAGCAATGCAATTCCGGCTCGTCCGCCATGTGGTTGTTGAGGATATCCTGCTGCTTGGCGCGGGCTTCGGGCTTATATGGGATCTTCCCGTCCGCAGGGTCGACGATGCGGATGCCGCCACCGACGCCGAAGCCGGAGGCCGCTAAGTTGGGATTGACGGGAGCAGGTGGGGGCCCTTCCGGAGGAGGTCCGCCCGGTCCGCCGCGTCCAGGGGGTCCGCCGCCGCGCCCGCCGCGTCCCTGCGCCGGTTCAATGTCGGTGATGGCGGGCGGGGTCCAGAATCCCTGCATGTTCGGATGACCATCCGGCAGTTTGGGCATGGGACCTGCCGGTTCCGCCGGCGCGCCCCTTCCGCCACCGCGACCGGGGCCCTGACCTGGGAGCGGGGCGACGAAGGCGACGGTCATTCCCACCACGAGCACAAATCCTAACACCACGTTCTTCATCCTGGTGTACTCCATCGAAGATCTCCTGGTTCTCACTGGCCGAAAGCCAGGTCCTGGCACTCATACTCCATCAGGCGGGCCGTGGGACCCGTCTTCTGAGTCATGGGCACGGCAATCTTCCAATCCTTCGTGAACGTCATCGGATCGCTGATGGTGGCTTCGTAGAGCAGCGAATTCGGCCCCGTGCGAGTGAACCGCTCGGTAACGTGCAGTTGGTCGCTGTGGTAATTGCCCGCTTTATCCAGCCAGGTCGAGTCATTGAAGTTGGTCACGTCCGTCACCAGGCTGTCGCCATCCCAATGCCCGCGCGAATCGCCGTTCCAGAGGCCGGGAAAATCCAGGTGCGCGGAGCCGTCCAGGTAAATCATCCGGAAGACGTGCGCGTATTCGGAAACAATCGCGACATACTTATCCGTTTGGAAAATCTGGAACGGATAACCCATGTACATCAGGCGCGGCACACCCGGCATGTAGCACTTGTTCACCAGGTCCGCCGACTTGGCGTTTTTCGCGTTCTGGTCGCGTTTCGCAGCTCCGCCCGCCGCATAGGGAATCTTGTGGTTTGGCGGGTCCTTGATGAAGCCGCCCTTCTCCAGGTTGTCCACGGCCTTCGCGGCCGGCTGCCAGATTCCTTGCAAGTCCGGTTGGTTATACCAGGTTTTGGACGCCGTGAAAGCGTTCTTTTGGCCGAATGCGGGCGCCGGCGTGACGGATAGCAGGGCAATGCCAGCTACGGCGGCAACCAGGAACCCGGGGAATCGATCTGTCATCGTGGACGTTGCTCCTTCTCTTTCTCTTGGCGCTCGGTTCAGACCAGACTACGGATTGGGAGGGCCGCCGCCTCTTCCGCCGCGTCCGCCGCCCTGCTGAGGCTCGGGAGAAGAGTTCAAGGTGATCCGGCGCCCGTCGGCGAAATCCACGCTCTGCGCCCACATGTAGTTGGTGCCGTCCTTGGACAGAAACCCGTTCACGGTGATTTCTTCGCCGCCCTTGATCATGTCTTTCCTCCAGCCGGCGCGGTACAAACCGTTGGGTGGAGGAGTTTCCGCGGCCCATTCCTCGGTCTTGCCTTCGGGCGTCGTCACCTGAAAAATGAGGTGGGAATGCGGGTTCACCCACTCCATTTTGACCGCCTTTCCTTTGACGCTTACCGGCTTCGAGTTGTCATACTCGGCCGCGAAGGAATGATGCGCCGAAACGGGTAGTGCGAACGCTAACAGGCCCGCGCAACCGGCGAGAATTGCAAGCTTGGCTTTCACGTGTGAACCTCCAGGTTTATACGTCTGTGCCGACAGTATATCAGCCTGTCTTCCAAGGTTCAAAAAAGCACTGTGATCGGGCGTCGAGCGGGCAGCGACAGCGCGGCGGCCTTATTCAGCAGAGCCGCTGGCAGCGGGCGCTTTCTTCTTCTCAGGGAAGAGGTACTTGGGGTCCAGCTCGGCCGGGAATGTGACGTCGAAGAATCCGATCATCATCTCTTCCCAGCTTTGATCGCCCCATTTCACGGCCTTGGTGGGGTCCGGGTTGTTCCGGTTGTTGGGCGAATTATCGAAGTGCGCGGTGGCGGCAATCTTGGAGCCTTTCGGCAGCAGGATGTCGGAAACCGGCTCATACCAGAGCTGCCAGCCGAAGTCGTAATGCGGAACGCGCAGCAGGGTTTCGGTCTCGCCGGTGGGATAGATCACACGGTATTCGAAATCCTTGCCGCGCAGGTGCATGTGAGGCAGCAGCGCGCTCAACCGCGCATCGTGCGCCAGTTCGAACTCGGCATCCACGCGGTAATTGGAGTCGCCCGGCGGAATGGTGAATTTGTTATTCGACGCCGCCAGCGTCATCACGCGCTGTTGCGGCGGCTGCTTGCAGAAGACCACCCCCACCTTCGTGCGGTCCTGGCCGGCCTTGCCATTGGCTGTGTAATGGAGCTGCAGAACGATGTCCGAACCCGCCTTGATCAGGCGCCCCTGCCCGGGTTCCAGAACGCTCGGGGGCAGACCGGGCGCGAAGCCGGAGAGCATGTCGCCACTCAGCGACGGGCGATTGCCCTTATCGTCAGGTTCCGGAACAAAAATCTCGCCCGGCTTTTTGTCACGCATCCATTTGGAATTGCTGTCGCGGATGTAGGCGATCACGTGATGCACCAGGGCGCGGTTGCCGGGCCGCACCTCGGCCATCTGAACCCAGCGGTCTTCGGTGAAATGGTAAGGCAGCACCACGTACTGATATTCAACGGTGCCCGCGGCGGGAACCTGAAACGCTTCGGGCATTTCATAAACCATGTCGGGCTTGCCGATGTTCCACCCATCCACGAACTCGGCGGGACGCGGCAATTCCTTGGGATCGCCCTCGGGGGCGCCCGCATCCACCCAACTGACCAGCGTGTCGATATCCTTTTGTGAGAGCGACCGGTCATTGCGGAAATGCCCGTACTGCGGGTCGGCGAACCACGGCGGCATCTTCCTGGTGAGCACGGCCTGCTTCATGGCCTTGGCCCACGGACGCGCCTGCTGGTAGGTGAGCAGCGACATTGGCGCAGCCTCGCCCGGCCGGTGGCAGCCTTGGCAGTTCTTCTGCAAAATGGGGGCGACGTCCTTGCTGAACGTCACGGAAGTGGTCGCGGCGGACGCAACCAAGGGAATAGCGCAGACCAACAGGGGCAGCAGCTTCATATTCACCCTCTTGTACAGATTATACGCAGACTATCGGCCGGTAGGTAGACGGCTTGCTAGGAAACCAATCGCGCCTACTGGCAACCGTTGACGCCTTTGGTCAGGCAGATGGACGATGCCGGAGGCGGCGGGATCTTGAGCCCGCGCTCGGTCATCAGCTTCACCAGCAGTTTCTCCGCTTCGGGGTGGGGGAGCGCGGACTGGACACCCACACGGACCAGCCCCCGCGACCAGTCGAGAGGAATCCAGGTCATCCCCTTCATCGCACCAGCGAAGGTGTCCCGGCTGCCATGATCATGGGCCTCCAAATTGGCGCCGTGGTCCACCAGAAGTTGAATGACCTCAGTTCTGCCCTTGTGCGCCGCACCGTGCAAGGCTGTGCGGCCCTGATCGTCCGCCACATTCGGGTCAATCCCGAGATCCAGACACATCTTTACCGCTTCCAAACTCTCTTGCGGCGACCACTCAAACGTTATCCCTTCTACCCAGCCGATTCCGGATGCCACAGCTAAGGGGGTGTCATTGTGGGCCGTGGCAATCTTGGGATTGGCGCCATGAGCGAGCAGAAGCTTCATGAGCGTGACGTCGCCGGACTGGGCGGCGCGCAGAAACGGGGTGGCGCCATCTTCGTAAAGCCACTGCATCGTAAAATTGGTCCGGGTTTCGGTGGTGTCGCCTTTGCATTCCTTGTCCGAAGATGCGGCGCCACAAATTCGGGTGTTCACGTTGGCGCCTTTGTCGAGCAGCAACTGGATGAACTCGAGATGATCCATGTCAGGCTTCCGCACCGGATAATCTCCGCTCTCAATATTGCGATTGTCGGTCGCAAGATAGAGCGGGGTCCAACCGCCCTTGTTGGAAAGATTTGGATCGGCGCCGTGGTCGAGCAGGTAGGCCGCCAGGCGGTAATGCCGGTTTTGCGTGGCGGTCAAAAGAGCGGTCCACCCATAGTTAGTGGTCTGATTGACGTTGGCTCCGGTATCGAGCAGAATGCGGGCACACTCCAGCGAACCCTCTCGCGCCGCGTACACCAACGGCGTCAGGCCGCCGCCATCCTTGGTCGTAGGCTCGCGAAAGAAAGCAGCGAAATCGTCGGCGGCAGAGGCTGCCTCAGCTGTATTACCCGCTTCTCCAGTTGTGGCGGCTCGGCGCGGCCTGCGGGCTCCAAACGTCACATCTTGAGCGGCTCGCTGCTCCACCGTGGGCGCGATGTTCAGCCGGGAATTCCTGGTATCGGGCGCCGTCGCGGCATTCACATCCGCTCCATGCTCGATCAGAAGCTGTACAGCTTCCGGGTGAGACTGGTCCACCGCCCACATCAAAGCTGTAGTCCCGCGCAGATTCTCCTTCAAATTAACGTTCGCGTGGTGATCGAGGAGAGTTTTCAGAGCGTCCACTGCGCCATTCCGAGCCGCCATCATGAGAGGGGTCTCTCCATTGGGATGCCGTTCATTCGGATCGGCGCCGCCCGCGATCAGTTTTTCGATCATGGCCGCATTACCGTTCTCGGCGGCAAGCCCTAAAGGTGTCGCTCCGTCGCGGTTTGCGAGCGTCACATCAGCGCCTGCGGCAATCAGCATGGCTGCGATCTCGATATCGTTTCTGTAGGCAGCCCATTGGATGGCTGTGGCCCCATCCGCCTGCGTAGCGTTGACGTCCAGTTTCTGCTGCAGAAGGGTGCGGAGGGCCGCTTTGTCGCCTTTCATGACTGCATCGGCAATCGGACTAGTCACGGCACCGGAGGCGGTCATATATAGTACTAGGCACGCCGTTCCCAGGCCGCCCAGGTGTTTGAAACGTTGCATGATTGACTCGATTATAAGACTTGATCGAGTCTCTTAACGAGAGCAAGCTGCTCCCAGCCGTGCGCGGGACATCGTATCAGCAGGACTGATGCCGTATATCAAAATATTTCTATCGATCCAGGAAGTGGTTGAGCATATAGTGGGCGGTAGCTTTCGCCATGAGCACCGCCCCGCTGCCCCGAAATGGGAAACCGAATCAAGACAAGCGGACATTAGAGTCTGAACTTTTCGACGCGTTGAGACAAGTCGGGAGCGAGCGTAATCGGCGGTTGGTTGCGAGGCATTTGGGTTGGGACGGCCGGCCCCCCTGCTCACTGACGCAGGCCGGAGTTCAATTTCAGTTGACCCGGGAGCGAGCGCGCCAGGTCTATGCGGCGGCGCTCCCCTTGCTTCGCCAGTGCGTCGAAGTGCCGGCATTGGATGCCGTGCTCGCCTTTGTCAGGGGGCAGAGGGCGGAACTGGCCTCCGATGTGGAGCAGCGACTGGCGCAGCAGGGACTCACCGACGGAAGCATTTCGTTACCCGGCGTCCTGCGCGCGGCGCAGGTCTTTCGCCGCGGCCCCGGTTTTCAGTTGTACCGGATCGGTGGGGACCTGTTCGTCGGCCCAGTGGGGCAGGTGGCGCGAGCCATTCTGGACACCGCGACCAAGATGGTCGCTCATCACGGCGCCGCCCGAATGTCCGAACTCCGTCTGGAAGTATCGCGGAGCCGTCGGAGGGCGGTCGACGAGCGACTGGTTCGCCGGATTCTGGAGACTCGTTCGGACATCCGTTGGCTGGATGATGGCGGCGAGTGGTTCTGGTTGACTTTGGTTCCTCGCAATCGCTTGCTGGCGCGTGTCCGGAAGGTACTGGCCGTAAGCCCGCGCATCCGGGTTTCGACGCTACACCTCGCGATTTCGCGGGCTCGCCTGCCGCTGAAACTTCCGGAGGCAATGTTAGGCTCGATCTGCGCGCAGCTTTCCTGGTGCCGCGTAAATGGTCAATGTGTAGAATCGCGCGCAGTCCTTCGAATTGAGGACGTCCTTGCGGGAGGTGAGGCCCTTGTGTGCATTTTCCTGCGGGATCATGGCGGGGTACTTCCATTGGCCGAACTGGAAAACCTGTGCCTCGGGAGCGGGGTGAAGAAGGACAATTTGTGGCGCATCCTTAGTTTTTCACCGCTGATCGAACGCTCCGGTAAAGGGATGTACAGTCTGGTGGGAGCAACCCCCGGTCCATAAAGGCGGCGAGCTGCTTCCCGACCTGCAATGCATGCAAACACTGGGTCCGCGAGCGCTTCGAAGGTAAACTCAAAGCCCCAGGGACAGAGTTCCTCACACTCATAGATCACAATTTCGGAGGGTTCCTCAGGGCTCCGCCCAGCGTTTAGGCTTCGCTAGTAGGTCACCGCATAATGCATGCAATTTGTGATATCCTTGCTGCCGGGGAAATTGCGCCCAGGGGTCCCGGACGTGAAGAACATCGATCTCAAACTTCTCGCCATCATCAGCGAGCTTCACCATACCAGGAGTGTCTCTCAAACGGCGGAAAACCTGGCGATCAGCCAGTCCGCGGTTAGCATGAGCCTGGCCAAACTGCGCAAGCACTTTAATGATCCGCTCTTCGTGAGGACGTCGATGGGGATGGAACCCACTCCCCATGCGGCCGAGTTGATTCAGTTGCTGAAGAGGGCGGAGGATTTGCTGGAAATGGCGCTGGGGCATCATGTGGTATTTGACCCAGCCCAGTCGAATCGCATATTCCGGCTGCATTCCACAGATATCGCGCAGGTAACGCTCATTCCGAAACTCATGCATCGCTTGAAAGAAGCGGCGCCTTCGGTGCGGGTGGATCTGGGGCGGATAACGGAGAGTACACCAAGGTTGTTGGAGTCGGGAGCCGTGGACCTGGCGGTAGGATTCATCCTTCCGATGGGTGCGGGATTTTGTCATCAGAGCCTCTTTAAAGAAAAGTTTGTGTGCGCCGTGCGTTATAACCATCCGAGAATCGGAAACACGGTGAGCCTGGAACAGTTTCAGGGCGAAATGCACCTGGCGATCACCACATCCGGTACCGGTCACGGAATTGTGGAGAGGACGTTGGAGTCCAAAGGCATAAAACGGGAGGTTGGGCTGACTGTGCCCAGTTTCCTGGGAATTGCCTCGATCTTAGCTGCGACGGACTACCTGGCGACTCTTCCGGCGCAGTTGGCGGAGCACCTGGCCAGTCCCGGAAATATTAAGGCTCTGCGGTTGCCATTTCAGCTGCCGTCTTACGTAATCATGCAGCATTGGCACGAGCGATACACGCACGACCCGGCCGTCCGCTGGCTGAGAAACCTGATGGCGGAACTGTTTTCCGAACAGAATGCCTTAAGCCGTCGAAAGTTCGTTGTTGTAGCGCCTATCCGCCACGCCGAACGCAACAGTCCCGCGGAGAAGACCAAGCTCCTCAGCAATCAGCATATAGCGCCTTAAGAAGCATCAATCCGCTTCATACGCACTATCAAGCCAGCGCCATTGACTACCTATAGTTGAGGCGTTAGCCTGCATCCAGTGCACTGCTGCTGACCGCCGCTGTCGTGTGTCGCAGGTTGAATCCACCGACAATAGGCTCCATGGGAATTACGATCAAGACTACTACCGTGGGGAGTTACCCCGTCCTTTCCTGGCTGGCCGGCCACCCGTCCCGGCTAGTACTGCGTGACGCGCTCATGGTCGTGCTGAAGGTACAGGAACTGGCCGGTCTCGACCTGGTGACCGATGGCGAGTTGCTCCGTTTCGATCCCGACAACCCCGAGGCCAACGGGATGGTGGACTACTTTATTTCCCGGCTCGATGGTATCCGCAAGCATTTTTCGGTTGCCGACGCCGCTCGGTTTCGGGCGGATCGCGCATCCGGTTACCACCTTCTGACTCCCGGGATCGTTACGGGTTCCATTGGCAATGGCACGCTAAACCTTCCCAGCGACTACGAGATGGCGCGCAGTCTCACCAGATCGCCACTGAAATTTACCTGCACCGGTCCCCATATGCTCGCCCGCATGCTCACCAATCAGTTCTACAAGGATATGGCGAGTTTGGCGATGGACATCGCAAAGGTTTTGCGGCACCAGTTGGAGTTGATCGAGGCCGAGGTGATCCAGCTCGACGAAGCCGCAATCGTTGGGTTTCCGGAGGATGCGCCCTGGGCGGCCGAGGCGATCAATCACGTTCTGGATGGTGTTCAGAACGAGAAGGCTGTCCATATCTGTTTCGGAAACTATGGTGGGCAGCCGATGCTGCGGGGCTTTTGGCGGAATCTCATACCGTTTCTAAATACCTTGCACGCTGATCATCTCGTGCTGGAGTTTGCGCGAAGGGGCTACCAGGAGCTATCTGTACTTTCTGATATGGACCCGAAGATTGGTCTGGGCATAGGCGTAATCGACATCAAAGATAACGAGGTGGAAACGCCGGAAGAGATCGCGTCGCATATCGAGCACATCGTGAAAACATTGGGTCCCGATCGACTGCGATATGTACATCCGGATTGTGGCTTTCTGGATGTTGCAACGGAGTGTGGTCGATCGCAAAATGCGGGCTTTGGTCGAGGGCCGCGATCTATTTGAGGGTCGACTGTAAATGCCGAGCGAAGGATGACAGCGCAAGACAAGGCAACGGTTCGATCCGTCGTTTTTGGTCACCTGGCGGGGCTGGTGCTTGCGCCAACCGTGAAGGCCCTGGCGGATCGCGGCGTGTTTGAGGTTTTGACGGGCCCCGACTGGATTGAGACAGATGAAATTATCGAGCGCACCTGCGGGAACCGAGGTTACGTGCAAGTTGCGCTCCGCCTCCTTGCGTCGTACGGCTGGTTGCGCCGGCTAACGGACGAACAAGGGCGCTTGTCAGCCTATTCGTTATCGCCTGAAGGCAGGATCGCCCTGGGGATGGCTCCGGGGTTGTACGCTCAGGTGGTTCCGTTTATTCAGTTCGCGATGTTCTGGCAGGATTTCCTGTTTGGTCAGTCGGAAGGTTCCGTCGCGGAGCCATTCGAGGCTCTCGTCGCCAAAGCCAAGGACCGATGGGCCATCGAGTTGGATTACGATCCGCCCGCCCGCATGGTGCAGGAACGAATTCTCACCCATCTGGATGGTCTTCTGATTGGTCCGGCGATGGTCGCACTGGCGCGCGGTGAAGTACTAGCGCGGATGGGTGAGGAGCCAGTCCGATTGCAGGACCTGCCTGGCGACACTCGGTGCTTATCGCTAATATTCGATCTCCTGGCGATACCCGGCTGGCTCGAACGAGAAGGCGACCGGGTGCGCCTGACTGCTGCCGGATCTTATGCTTCCCAGATCGCTCCTTCGTACGGAGTGACGGTATCTTACCTGCCGACCTTCGCCCGCGTTGGCACTCTATTATTCGGTAATGCTCGCGTTCCGCGTATAGATGAAAGCGGTGTTGAGCTGCAGGTTGACCGCGCCATGAACGTGTGGGGAAGTGGAGGAGCGCATAAGACCTACTTTCAGAAAGTAGAAGAGATCGTGGTGGAGATCTTCAATCGGCCGCTGGAACAGCAACCCCGCGGCATCTGCGACATGGGGTGCGGCGACGGCGCCCTACTGGAGCACCTTTACACCGTGATTAAGGAGCGAACCGCCCGCGGCGCGATGCTGGAAAAGCATCCGATCATTCTGGTGGGCGCTGACTTCAACAAAGTGGCCCGGCGCGTCACCACTCAGACATTGCGCAACGCGGGGATTAAGACCTTCCATGTAATTCACGGTGATATCAACCGGCCGGCCCAGCTTGCGGGCGCTCTGGAGGAATTGGGTCACGACATCCACGATTTTCTGCATGTCCGTTCTTTCCTCGATCACAACCGTCCGTACCTGCCTCCGGCGGATTACGTCAGCGGAAGCCGGAAGGCGCGATCGACAGGCGCCTTTGCGCATTTAGGGGAAGAGATACCCGCCGATGAACTGGAAGAGAATCTCGTCCGGCACCTGCGCCGCTGGGCTCCCTTTGTCGGACGATTTGGGCTGCTACTGCTCGAGCTTCACACGCTGCCGCCGGAGCTAGCCGCGGCAAACCTTACGCGCACTCCCGCCGTGGCCTATGACGCGACCCACGGTTTCTCCGACCAGTATCTAGTGGAACTTCCGGTCTTTCTGGAGTGTGCGCGTGAGGCGGGCATAGTGGCGGATGCACGGTTCCAAGCGAAGTTTCCGCCATCCGAACTAGCGACGGTGAGCGTGAATTTCTTTACTGCGCCGCGACTGTAAGCCAAACAAGTGCCAAGAGGAGTCTTGGCACTGCGGACGAGTGTCCGCGCCACATTTGGAAGGCTTCAGCGTCCCCATAACTCTTTGGTGGCGATCCGCGCGCCTTCGACTAACGCTTCGAACTTAGCCCACATCACCGTTGGGTGAACACGCTGAATCATATCCGCTTGGGCGAAGCCGCAATCCGTTCCGGCGATCACGTTTTCGCGTCCCACGATGCGGGCAAACCGGACAATGCGGTCGGCCACCGACTGGGGGTGTTCGACCGTTACTGTATGATGCGTAATCACGCCGGGAATCAGGATTTTTCCAGGCGGCAGTTTGGCATTTTCCCAGACCCGCCACTCGTGTTCGTGACGCACATTCGCAGCCTCGATCGAATAGGCACCGGCGCGTACCTTAAGAATCAGGTCGACAATCTCTGCGAGCGGGGCGTCCGACACGTGGGGCACATGCCAGCTTCCGAAGCAGACATGATAACGAATGCGATCTTCCGGTATGCCTCTCAGGGCATGGTTCAGCGCCTCAACTCGCAGATTGGCCCATTCGCGGTAGCGCTCCGGGCTGGTCTGCACCAGCTCGTCATACATATTGGCCAGCACTGCGTCATCCACCTGAAGAAGAAGCCCGGCGTTGTAAATCGCCTGGTATTCTTCACGAAGCGCCTCGGCGATCGCGTAAATGTAATCCTTCTCGCTGGGGTAATACTCGTTGACGCCATCATACGCGGTGCTCGCGGGCGCGACGGCGGTCAGGAATCCTTCTTCGACGGATGCCGTTTTCAAGCCGGCTTGGAAATTTTCGATGTTCCGGCAAATCGGTTCGCGGTCACGGTAGGCGATTGGTCCGACGCAAGCCTCGGTGGGCACCCCGGAAGCCAGGCGCGGCAAATCCTGAAAGATGGCCTCGCGAAACCGGTCGCGATCGCGGCCCAGCCATGCCAGGGTGCGCATCTGGTTCGGCCGTATTTCGAACCCGCTGATGCGCTTCAGGATGTAGGTGGACCAACTCTGCTTTCCATATTCCCCATCGCTGACAATATCGATGCCGACCTGTGCCTGGTGCTGTACCACTTCAGCCACGGACTCGCGCAACCGCGTTTGGTAGCGCTCGGCGCTCTCGGGGTCCTTCTCAGCGGCGGCCGAGAGATCGCGCAAATCCTGGGGCCGGATCAGGCTGCCGACGTGAGTGGTGAGAATGCGGTGTTCGCTTCTTTTCATGGGTCTGTCAGCTTGCGAGTATACACCGGTGCTTTAGGATACGAACAGTAGCGTCTATCAATGAAGTTGATACTGGCCGGGACCGAAGGAGATGATGGAATTTCGATGCCGCGCAAGGTGACTCTCACGTTCGATAACGGGCCAACGCCGGAAGTAACTTCGAATGTACTGGACTGTCTTGCGAGGAACGAGGTCAAGGCCACGTTTTTTGTAATCGGTAGCAAGGCAGCATCGGCCGATGGCAGTCCGGTGGTTCAGCGGGCCAGCAAAGAAGGCCACTCCATCGGCAATCACACATTCACGCACACGACACCGCTGGGAGAACTGAGTCGAGCTGCCGCATTGCGCGAATTCGAGCAATCCGAGAAGACCTTAAGCTGGCTCCGTCAGCCCAGGCGTCTGTTTCGACCGTATGCGCGCGCGGGGACCCTGGGACGCCATCTGCTGCATCCGGCTGTTATGGAAAAGCTGCTCACCGGAGGTTATTGGTGTGTGCTGTGGAACTGCGTGCCAGGGGACTGGCGCGATCCGGAGAGATGGGTCGAGCGCGCCATCGCGGATTGCCGGACGCGACCGTGGAGCCTGGTGGTGCTTCACGATCTGCCGACCGGCGCCATGGCGCACCTGGATCGTTTCATTCACGCTCTCCAGGACGATGGCGTCGACCTCGCGCAAGACTATCCACCGGAATGTGTTCCCATCGCGGATGGCAAGATCATGCTGCCGCTGGATCAGTTTGTCGCCGACGAGGCTATTTGATTTCCGCGAGTTCAGTTGGCCGAGGATCGCTCGCCCCAGAGTTTCTTGGAGGCGAGTGCGGCCCCCTCGGCCAGAGATTTTAGCTTCAGCCAGCACACTGACGGATGCACCGGGCCAAATCCGGCAAAGGTCCCGAATCCGCAATCGGTGCCGGCGATCACTTGCTCACGCCCCACATTCTCCGCGTAACGGACTATCCTTTGCGCCACCAGTTCGGGATGCTCGACGAAGTTGCAACTCGAATCAAGTACCCCTGGGACGAGGATCTTGTCGGCGGGAAGTTTGTGGGTGGTCCAGACCTCCCACTCGTGCTCGTGCCGGGGATTAGCGCCCTCAATCAGCAACGCCATGGGCTTGGCTTGGAACAGGAGCGGCAATACTTTGGTGAGCGGAATGTCGTGAGTGTGGGGTCCCTCGTAATTGCCCCAGCAGATGTGCAGCCGCGTCCTATCTGCGGGGACGTTCGCCAACGCGTGGTTCAGAGCTTCCACCTGAATGGCGGCGGTTCGCAGGAATTCATCGTCGGTGAGGTTGCGGAACCGGCTATGCCGTCCCATCGCGAGATCGGGACAATCCACCTGCAACAGGAGACCCGATTGCACGATCGTCTCGTACTCCTCGCGCATGGCGTCGGCCAGCGCTTCCATATAGGCGCGGTGCGATGGGTAATACTCATTCGGCTGGAACACGGCGATCGTTCCTGGCGAGACCGCGTTCATGAAACCTTCCGTCGCATTGCTCTTCGCCAGCGCTGCCTTCATCCGCGCAATATCCTGGAGCAGCGGTTCGCGGTTCTTGACTTCGATCGGACCTTTACACACTGGCCGCAGGTATTTGGCGGAAGCGCCTTCCGAAACCAGCTTGTCCCGATACTCGGGCAGCTCATCGATATCCTGCGGCGTTGGCCGCGGCGAATCACCCTCAAATCCCGTGAGGCGGTGACGGATGTACGTGGCGTAGCTGATCTTGCTGGTTTCGCCGTCGCTTACGATGTCGATACCGGCCTCCCGCTGTAGCCCGATTACCTGCTCGACACCCCGCCGCATGGCGGCCTCGAAAGTCTGCGCCTCATATTTTTCGCCGCGATCTTGCGCAAATAGCAGGTCGGCAACATCCTTTGAACGCGGCAGACTGCCGACGTGCGTGGTCAGAATCCGTTCCGTGCTGGTTTTCATATTCAGTCAGGCGCCAATCGATTTACTTGCCCTTCTTGGCGCCCTCGCTTTCCGTGTAATGCTGCAGGTCTTGTTCGCCCTCAACGCAGGCATATTCCAGCTGCTCGTAATTCGGCTCCAGGTTGCGGCCGAGTTCGAAGGCTATTTTCCACGGTTGGGTGAACACCTTCGGGTCTTCCAGCGTGGCTTCATACTTGATGGTGTTGGCATCCGCCATGGTGTACCGCTCGATCACGTGCAGCACATCGCTGTGGAAGTTGCCGGTCATATCAAACCAGGTCTTCTCGTTCTGATTGGTGACATCTACCACAAGGGTGTCACCTTCCCAATGGCCGCGCGAATCGCCTTCAAACATGCGTATGGCGTCGGGAGGGTGGGGACGTCCGTTCAGCGGAATGATGCGATAGGAGTGGAAGGCTTCGTACAACAGCAGCACGTTGCCGGGCGGCTGCAGGATCTGAAATCCGAACGGAGTGTACATTTGGCGCGGCACCCCGGAGAGCCAACAATGCGCCTGCGGATCATCGAACATGTGGTGTGCCACGATATCCTTCTTTTTTTCGAGCGCCCACGGCTGATAGGGGATCTTGCCGTTGGGCGGATCGACCACCACGCCCGGACCGGCAGGAATACCGAACTCGGCTTTTTCGTGAGCCTCCAGGTCGAACGCGGTAAAGAAAACGCGCGTCTCCCAATAGCCCTGCATGTTGGGCTTGCCATCGGGCAGCCTTGTGAAGGGCCCGGCCTTTACCGTGGTTCGTCCCCGGCCTTGCCCGGCCGCGGCGGGAGCAAAAGCGAGAGTAGCGGCAGCCAATGCCAGCGCCGCGAACCGGTGGAGAGCAGTTTGCATCGGAATCCTCCTGCGGGCGTTCCGCACCTTACTTCTTCCCGCCGCCCGCTTCCTCCAGGTACACGTGACACTCGTATTCGTAAAGCTGCGCGTTCTTGCCGGTGTGGCGGAGCAGTGGAATGCTGATGGTGAAGGGCTTGGTCAATACCTTCGGGTCGTCGATGGTAGCTTGATATTGCAATGTATCCGGACCCGTGCGCGTGTAGCGCTCCACGACGTGCATCGCCGCGCTGTGCAGATTGCCGGAAGAGTCCAGCCACGTGTCGCCATTGTTATCCGCCACGTCGACTACCAGCGTTTCGCCTTCCCAATGCCCTCGCGAATCCCCCATCCAAAACTCGATGTCATCCGGATGTTGCGACCGGTTCATATGGACGGTGCGGGAGGCGTGAGCATATTCATAAGTGATCGCTACGAATTCCGGCGTCTGGAAAATCTCAAACGGGAACGGCATGTAAGTGATGCGCGGCACGCCTGGCAGAAAACAGCGATTGACCGGGTCGGCCGTCGCGCGCCTGGCGAAATTTTCCTGTTGTTTAGTTCGCGCCGCCACCTGGTATGGAATTTTGCCGTCGCCGGGATCCACAATCACAGACTCACCCGCGCGGATGCCGAGTGACGCGCTATGAGCCTCCAGATTGCCGCTCGCTGTGCTGGAGGCTTCCCAAATGCCTTGCAAGTCGGGCTTTCCGTCGGGCGTGCGGGGGCCACGATAGGGCTGTTGCTGAGCGAAGACCGGCAGACTAATAAGGCAAAACGCGATTAGCGACCGAGCCGACGTCATTTCTTCGACTCGGCAGGAGCCCCATCCGTAGAAGATCCGGCAAACATCTTCCGTCCGTTGGCCAAAGTAACCGAGCGGGCAGTCATGGTCGCACTGCCATCCTTCGACGAGAATCCGTCGATGGTCACTTCTTCGCCCTCTTTGAGGCTGTCGCGCCGCCAACCCTGCCGGTACAGAATGTTGGGAGGCGCAGTCTCGCAGGACCAGTTGGTCACTTTGCCATCGGCGTCAGTGACATCGATGTGAACCCACGAGTGCGGGTTGACCCAGTCCACCTTGGTGACCTTACCTTTCAAAGTCACTGGTTTCGACGCGTCATACTCGGCAGCAAACGAGTGGTGAGCCCAAACCGCCGGCGTTGCTAGAACCAGCCCGCCGGCGGCAATCAAAATCAACAAGCTACTTCGCATATGATGTGTTCCCCAAAATCAGTTGCGTGCGGTGGCGGTTTCGGGCACCTGAATCGGTTCCAGAACAGACATCATCTCGGTTGTCCTGTCGGCCCACCAGGGAGGCAAGTGCAACTTCGTGCCGAGCTGATTCCGCGCTTCGTCCTTTTCAAAACCCTCGCCTATATTGCAGCAGCTCTCTACGAGGATGCCGCCGGGGCAGCGGCAATACATAGAGTGGAAATAGAACCGGTCCTTGATCTCGGAGGCATCCGTATAGCCCAGTTCTTCGTAGATGGCCTTTTGCCGGGTGAGCGCATCGTCATCCGCGCCCCATAGCGCGATGTGATGCACGGTGCCGGCCCCGAAAGTCCAGCTTCCGGCCGGCCGGTTGGGCTCATGGAGAAGCGTGACGGTCTTATTCGCCCCACCTGTCCCGGTCTCAAAGCGATGGTAGTTGCCATCCAAACCGGTTTTGCGGAAGCCCAGCGCCTCCGTGAAGAACCGTTCCGTCTCCGGAACCTCACGGACGGAAAGCACCGCGCCGTGAAATCCTCGCACAGTTTCGCCCGCGTGGATCTCCGGTGTGGTCCAGCCTTCCCTCTGGTCGTCTTTATCCTCGATGACCTCAAAGTCCAGCCCAGCCGGATGAGAGAAACGAATGAAGGCTTGGCCGAACCGCTCGGCGGCGGGTTGCTGTTCGATCTTGTGCCGCTTCAAATGGTCCCTCCAGAACGACAGGGTACCCTTGGGGATGGTGAACGCCGTTGCATGCACTTGGCCTGAACCGCGGCGGCCCTGCAGCCGGCTGTACGGAAACGTAGTCATCACCGAACCCGGCTCAACGTTCGCGTTCGAGTAATAGAGGTGGTAAATCGGAATCTTACCGTCCATGAGGACGGTCTGTTTGGCCATCCGCAGGCCCACGATTTGCGTGAAAAAATTGACGTCTTCCTGAGCACCGCCCGCGCACGCGGTGATGTGGTGATACCCGGTCAGTGGATAATTCATTTGATCCTCTCGCGAACTCGGCGCTCTACAGCAAAATGCATGCAGTTTTAGCCGCCGCAGGGAATTATATTATTCCGCGGCGAAGCATGTCAACGACCGCTGTACCCGCGTAAATCTCAATGTGTAGAAAAGACTGACAGTAAAACAGCGGCCGTATTGCAGGAGAGCCGTGGCGGCCTTCGGACGCGCAGAATGCATGCATATTGGCTGGTAAGCGGTGACCTTATTATAAGTGAATAAGCTTGGCGCCCGCCAGACCCTTAAGCTGTTCGCGGTTTTTGAGCGCGTCTTCCAAATTTCGCCGGGCAACCCGCGCATGCTCGCGGGTCAAAACCTCAGCTCGCATTCCTTCTCCCCGGCCAATCGCGTCCACAATGCCGCAGTGCTGATCCGCTGAGATCACGAACAACTCGTGCAATTCGGACGAAATAAACTGGCGGTTCAGGAAGGCGCTCGGGGAAGCGAACGGGAGCGAGCATGCCTGCTCGATCGCGCGCCGTAGCATCCGGCTGCGAGAGAGATCGAGCAGTGCATTATGGAACTTCGCGTTGAGCTCGATGTAGCGGCTGAACGTCTCAATGGTCAGCTTACGGCGCCGCACGAGCAATACAATTTCCCGGCTGGTATCTTGCATTAGTTCCAACTCAGCAGGATCTTGTAGCCGTTCTGTTGCGAGACGGGCCGCGGCTCCCTCAAGCAAACCCCGAAGCTCAATGGCATCGTAGATGTCTTCGGTGGAGAAGCCCTGGACGACGAAGCCCCGTGTGGGCCGGATCTCGAGAAAGCCTTCATGGGCCAGGCGCTCCAGCGCAAGGTGCAGTGGGATGCGCGACACCTTTAACTGTGCGGCCAGCGGGACTTCGCGGATCCGCTCGCCGGGGCGAAGGAGGCCCTGCACCAACATTTCCCGCAGCGCCAAAGTAGCCCGCGCCGTCTGCGAAGAAGATGGGGACTCTTTCCGCCGGGGCATCTGCTCAATCTTCGTTTTGGGATTTCTCGGCAAGCTCGAAGCCTTTACTACTCTACAGCAAATTATTCCCGTTTTAGCTCTGCATGCAAACAGACGAGGGAAGGAGCCAGCAATTGGAACAAGATCTCTTGCCACCAGTACATTGACCTAGGCTTTACGACCCGATTCTAAACTATAGCGACTCATAGAAATGCGTGCACGGGTTCCAACTGAAAGGCCCGAATCGGTGAATCGGACCTTTCGATCGCCCACCTGCATGCAAAATCCCAGCCGTTGCTGTTGCGTAAATTCTCAGCACAGCGATAGAGATTCTTATTGACAGGCTGGCGGCGGCAAACATATAATCCATCACCAGTAAACGGAAATGCATGCATTTCCGGTAGACGCAATCTACTGCATCTTCGTTTAGGGGCGTTTTTCACGGAGGACAAAATGAAGCGAATGGGGCTGGCTTGCGCAAGAGTGGGCTTTGCGCTTTTCATTGGAAGTGTTGTTTCGGCATTCGGACAGGTGAACGCGGTGGTGGGTGGAACGGTATCGGACCCCTCTGGCGCGAACATTCCGAAGGCGACGGTCACGGCAACCAATGTCAACACCGGCATCGCCACCACGGGAGCCACCAACGAAACCGGGAATTATGAATTTCCGAGTCTTCAGCCGGGCACTTATTCGATTTCGGCGGCATCCGCTGGATTTCAGACCTTCACGTACAATAACGTGCAGCTTGGCCAGGGCCAGCAAGTCCGGCTCAACTTCGCGATGCAGCTCGCCGCCGGCGCCCAATCCGTGCAGGTCACCGTCGAAGCCGATACCGCTCTCGCTACCACCTCGGCTTCCGTGGGTGGAGTGCTGGATGAAAAGGCGCTGATGCAGGCGACGGCCAGCCGCAACGTGCTGGACCTGCTCGCGCTGACACCTGGCGTGATCACGGTTTCTGGCGTTTTTGTTGCTACCACGCTGAATTTCGCCGGAGTGCAACAGAATCAGGTCAACACCACGCGCGACGGCCTGATCACCAACGACGGCCGCTACGCAAATGGAGCCTATTCGGGAGTATTTACCAGCCCCGACCTGGTCGAAGAGGTCCGGGTTAGCACCAACCAGATCGATCCCGCGCTGGGACGCGGCTCGGCGCAGGTTCAAATGCGGACCCGCGCGGGCAGCAACGAGTTCCATGGAGCGGGCTTCTGGACGAACAACAACTCGGCTTTTAACGCGGCCACGTATTTTCAAAATCTGCAGCACCAGAAAATCGATTACGCCAATCGCAGCCAGTTCGGCGGCCGCGTCGGCGGCCCCATCAAAAAGAACAAGGCCTTCTTCTTCTTCGTCACTGATGACCAACGCTACATCACGAGGGTGAATTACGTCTCGACGGTTCTCACAGCGCCGGCACGGCAAGGGGTTTTCCGCTATCTGACCACTGGTTCCGCGGGCGGCGGCGCCCGCACCAACGGGAACGCCTTTTCGACGACGCCCTCGGTCGACCTCAACGGCAATATTCTCACCTCGGCGGGCGGCACCCCCCTCGTTCTCAATTCCGTGGACCTGTTAGCGGCTGGAGGCCCCAACTTCAGCAGCATCGATCCCGTCTGGTTTGGGCCGCAATACATCAATAAATATATGCCGCTACCCAACAACTATACCGTCGGGGATGGCCTGAACACAGCGGGTTTCCAGTGGCAGCAGCACCAGAGTGGAGTCGACGGCTCAACTGGCCAGAGCCCTAACACCAACCGCAACAACTACACGCTGCGATTCGACTATCAAATCAATGCCAGCCAAAAAGTGAACTTTGTCATGTCGAAGGAACATGACTGGGGCGTCAATAGCCAGACCGGGATCCCCGACTATCCCAACGGATACTATGGCGATGTGCAACGCAACCCGTCCTTCTACAGCGCGACATGGACCTGGACGATCAAGCCCACGCTATTAAATGAATTCCGCTTCGGGCACAAAGTCGACACATGGCAAGGAACCTCGCCGCTGGATTTGGGATGCTGCTTCAACGGCGCGTCTGAGAACTCAGGACTGGCAACCGGCGCGCAAACAGCCCGGGCCTCCTATCCGCAAGTGAATGGCTCCTTCCTTTACTTGCAGCCGGGGCCCATCAGCCAGTCGGGGCCATGCCCCCCCAACCCCAGTACAGGCTGCCTGGGATTCTATGCGGGGATGAACGTGGCGTCCCCGCGGCTTACCATTAGCCCCTTCTGGCAATTCGGAGACGCGCTCAGTTGGATTCACGGAGCCCATTCGGTTCAGTTCGGCTTCGAAATCGATCGTACCAGTTCGCAATCGTCCAACAGCGGCGGAGCCCAAACCACACGGCCGTTTGTCACTCTGGGCATAGGCAGCGTAGCACCCCCGATCACAACGGCGACTTTTGCCGGGATCGGTGCCAACAACCTGGTCACAGCGCAGAATCTGATGGCCAACCTCGCGGGCTCGGTCGCGAGCATACAGGAACAGTATTGGGTCAATAGCCCGACTGCGACCAATTGGAACTCCTATCTCAGCGATTTCCTTTTTTACCGCACCAACCATGCCAATGCCTGGTCCGGGTACGTCAAAGATACCTGGAAAGTCACGCCAAATTTCACGGTGAACCTCGGTTTGCGGTATGACTTCTTTGGCGCGCCGTATCAGGACCAGGGACTGGCGGGGCGGCCCGCCGGCGGCCAATCGGGATTGTTCGGTATCTCCGGCACGAGCTTTGTCAACGCAATGTGGAACCCGGCCGCTACTGGCGGCGCGTTAACCACGGCCCAATTTGTCGGCCCCAACTCGCCCAACCCAGGCCTCAGCGTCTACAACAATTACTGGAAAGCCATCGGTCCGTCCGTCGGCATTGCTTGGCAGATCCCTTGGCTGAAGCGTAGCACCGTAATCCGCGCCGGCTATGGCATCAACTATATCGGCAACGTCGACTTTCTCACGGTGAACACCGGCGTTGGCAATTTCCCAGGCCAGACGCTGAACACAACCTACACCCCTTCCACCTTTCTCAATGTAGCCGGACTCGCCACTTCCGGCGTTGTGCCCGTATCGACCAACGGCGCGCAGCCGTTTACCCCCGTGCCGCTGACGAACCGTACCGCTACCCTTTATGGCTACGCCGACAATTTGCGAACCCCCTATGTCCAGAGCTTCAACTTTACGATCCAACACGAACTGACTTCCACCCTGGCTGTCGACTTCAGTTACATCGGAAACAAGGGTAGTGAGCTCTATACGAATCAACAATTGAACGACACGAACATTTTCGAGAACGGGATTTTGAATGCGTTCAATATCACCCGGGCGGGAGGCAACGCTCCCCTGTTTGATCAGTTGCTGAACGGAATCACACTTCCTGGTGTCGGCAAGGTCGATGGAACATCGTTAACAGGCTCCCAGGCGCTGCGCCAATATTCGGTGACCAACACGTTCATCGCCAACGGATCGGTAGGATCTCTCGCCAACTTCTTCAACACCACACCTACGGGGACTGGCGTTAACGGCGGACTGCTCTCCCACGCGGGACTGCCCCAGAATTTCATCGTGGTGAACCCGCAGTTTGGAAGCGTGTTTATGATCGACAACAACGGTAATTCGACTTATAACTCGTTCCAGGCCCATATATCGAAACGGGTGACGCACGGCGTTACTGGCCAATTCGCCTACACCTTCTCCAAGACTCTGGGCGACAGCCCTTTGAATATCCGGAATCAGAGAGACTTGAGTTTGAGCAAGAGTCTGCTGAGTATCGATCGGCCGCAGCTTTTCCAATGGAACGTCTTATGGGACCTGCCGATCGGCAGCAATCGGGCGTTGCTAGGCCGCGCGCCTCGCTGGGTCAACACCATTGCGGGCGGGTGGCAACTCGCGTCTGCGTTCCAATGGCAGTCCGGTGTCCCGCTCTCGTTCACCGCTGGGGGCATTACCAATGGCACGACGATCAGTTCGTTGAGCTATATGACCACCAACACGGCGAATTTAGTCAGCCAGTTGCCGTCCAATCTCTCGCAAGTAACCAAAGGCAACGGCTTCGTCCAATATTTCCCGGGGCTGACGGTTCAGAATGCGCCCCTTCCCAATTTTGGCGGCAATACGACCCTGCCGGGGCGGTTCACCAATTTCCAGGTCGTCAACTCGTCGGGACAGGCTGTCCTGACCAACCCCGATCCCGGAACAACGGGCAATACCGCACTTAACCTGCCCGGCTTGCGTGGACCTTCACTGATGGGCTTCAGCGCATCTGCAAGTAAGATCTTCCGGATCGCCGAATCCAAGACAATTACCGTGCGCGCCGATGCCATCAACCTTCTGAACACACCGCAATGGGGCTATAGCACGACGTCCGGTCTCATCGGTATCACAACGAACATCGATTCGACTTCGTTTGGCCGGATCACTTCGGCGGCCGGAAACCGGATGATCACCTTTTACGCGCGATTCGATTTCTAGAAATTTCGTGGACGCGGTGAGTGGCACAAACTACCGCGCCGGCTTTTCCGGCGCCGGTAGAGCTTTCAACAGCCACTTCTCCATTACTTGGGCGATGTCCCGGTTGTTCTTTTCCAGCATCATCATGTGACCATTGCCGTGAATGCCGATTTCCGCCAGCTTGATCCAGGTGGGATGCACACCCGCCTGTTCCAGGTACTTCACGGTGCAGTGATCGTAAGGCGCATGATAGGACGCTTCCGCGGTAAGGATCAAAATCGGAATTCTTTGAAGCCTCGGGAGTTGGCGCGCCGGCGGCTTTTGTTCCCAACACCGCGCTAAGTCCTCGCCGTCGGACTTCTCCTGGCGCACGATCGCAAGCTCGGAGGCAGCGGAAATCGCCGGATCGTACGTGAGATGCACCGCGGTGATTCCCCAGGGACGGGCCTGCATCGGAAGGTCACGATACCACTCTGGCGCGGGAACGTTGTCGGTGTTGAAGAACGGCGGTCCATTGGGTTCGACCGCGAGAATCGCCTTCACCAAATCGACCCGTGCGTCTGCAACCGGCCAGCCAAACGCACCCGACTGAGAATGAGTCAGCAAAATTGCCGGACCGATCTTTTCGAGCAGCGCCAAGATCGCATCAGAGTTCAGAGTTTGCTGCAAAGTGAAGTTCTCGATCGAGGGCACTTGCGAGGCATAAAACTGATCGAACACCGGATCACCGGGTTCGCCCGTCCCCGGCCATTGCGTATGCAGATGCGCCTGCGGCCATAAGTTAAATCGCTCCGGCGCGACGAAACGTCGACGGGTTGTTTCGAGGTCCACGCGGCTCGCCGGTCCGTAGCGCCCAGGCTCGTAAGCCGCGCGGCCGCGCCCTGGCTGATCGACGACATAGACAGCGTAACCTTGTCGTAGAAAAAACTGCGCCCAACCTTCGCGCCCATCCGGTGTTCCCGTGAAGTTAGTACCCGTCTGGCTTCCGCCGTGGATCATCACGATCGGCCATGGATGCGTCTTCTTTGCGGGAATCTGAAACTCTGCGTACAATTGCCCGCCCATCGCTTGCCCGTTGTCCGAAGGCGAGTATTTTCCCCCGGCGAAGACGTAGCCTTGTCGAGCGATGGATAAGGGTTCCGGATTTCTTGGCTGCGCCGTCACTTGCATGGCGATCAGAATGACGAACACAAGAGGGCGCTCGTACCGGTTCTCTGACTTCATTTCTGTTTCCCCTAGGGTGCTATCTTGCGAACGGATCTTCCAAAGAGTTACTTTGTGACGTGAACCACTTCGCGCCGTCCTGCGTGATGTACATGTCATCTTCCAGACGCACGCCGAATTCTCCCTTGAGGTAGATGCCAGGCTCGTCGGATGTTGTCATATTGGCCTGCAGGGGCTGCGTGTTGCCCTTCACCAGGTAGGGCCATTCGTGGCCGTCCATGCCGATACCGTGACCTACGCGGTGCGTGAAGTGGGTGTAGCCGGAGCCGAATCCGGCGTCCTCAACGACCTTGCGCGCGGCACTATCCACCACCTGGCAGGGGACCCCCGGCCTGGCTGCTTGGAGCGCGGCCGTCTGAGCTTTGTGAACCGTATCGAAGACTCGCTTCATCTTGTCAGTCGGTTTACCGATGACGAACGTGCGGCTGATGTCCGACTGGTAGCCCTCCACGGTGCAGCCGTCGTCGATGAGAACGATGCTGCCTTCGCGGATGACTTGGGGCATCAGCGAACCGTGGGGCAGGGCGGACCAGGCGTCCACTTGGCAAGTAGCGTCTCCGGGGAAACCGGTTTGGCGGTAGCCCGCGGCAATGAGGTCGCTGAACTGGCGGTTGGTCATGCCGGGCTTGAGGGATTTCCAGGCAGCTTCGTAGACCTGTAGGGTGACGTCGTTTGCCAGCTGCATCAGCTTGAGTTCGACGGGGCTTTTGATGGCGCGACAGCCTGCGGTGACCGGAGTCGCGCTGGTAAGTTCGATGCCACGGGCCGCTTTGCGAATGCCGTCCGAGAAGACGAAGGGAACTCGCTCCTCGATTCCCAGGTTGCCGGTCGTGACGCCCGCTTCGCGGAGGGCCTGTGCCACGAGGGCGTAGGGGTCGTTGTCTTCCTGCCAGGTGAGAATTCTCGATTCACGGCCGGCTGGCGCCTGGGTCATACGTTCGCGCACGCGCTCCTCTTCAAAAGCTGGGCAGACATATAACGGATTGCCCTTTGCGGGGAGGACGAAAGTGAAAAGGCGTTCGCTGTTGCCCCAGCGGACGCCGGTGAAGTAGTCAAGCGAAGTTCCTCCGGCGAGGGCGATGGCGTCGATCCGGCTGGCGCGCATGAGAGCGCGAGCGCGGTCGAAGCGGGATTCGCGTTCGGCGAGCGGGATGGGATGCGCTTCGGCGCTGCGGTTGGGGAGGGCAGCGATGGCCGACGGGAGTGCGGACTCCGCTGCTGCGGCGATGCGCCGGAACCCTGCCAGTGCGGTTGCGGCCGAGGCGGTGAGGGCGAAGCGGCGACGAGACAGCATAGGATCGTTATCGCATGGGATGGCGTCGCATGCAATTTCCGTAGTGTCTAAGAAGTCCGCCGAGCTATCCTTTGGCTGTCCTAGGCTTGACCACTCTCGCTGCGTTTGATAGCATCCGAGCCAGTTTGAGGGGTATTCCGAAGTGTGTCCTACGCCCCTGGGAGTAGTAGTTAGGGGCGGCAGCAATGTCGTACCTTGATGGAGAACTATAGATGAAGATCAACGCATTGGTTTTTGGAACCGTTCTTACTCTTATCGCCGGGGGATTTCCTCTGCTGGCGCACCATTCCTTCGCAGCCGAGTACGATGCGAACAAACCCGTTAAGATAACGGGCGCCGTCACCAAGGTGGAATGGATGAATCCCCACGCCCGCTTTTATGTGGACGTGAAGGATGCGGAAGGCAAGGTGACGAACTGGAACTTTGAACTGGGCGCGATTCCAGTTTTGCTGAAGCAGGGGTGGAGAAAGGAGTCGTTGAAAGTCGGCGATCAGGTCACGGTCGAGGGCTTTATGGCCAAGGATGGCGCCAATAACGCAAACGCTCGGAAAGTGGTTCTACCTGATGGGCGGCGAGTGTTTGCAGGATCTGCAGGTACTGACGCTCCACCGAATCAATAGGTAAAAGGAGAACTCGGGTGCGCACTACAACGTGGTTAGTTGTTGCGGCGATCGCTTTGGGAAGCGCCTTCGCGCAGGATGCCTCCGCGCCTCCGGAAGCGGGCAGAGGACGCGGACGTGGCGCCCCTCGCAAGGGCCCGCCGGGACCGCTGCCCCGCTTATCAGACGGCCATCCGGACATCACGGGAATCTGGAACGGCTTTGGGGGGAGTGGCCAAACGGCACCCAGTATGCTGCCCTGGGCCACGAAGATCGTCGAAGAGCGCAAGGCGAAAGACGGCGCGGAGGATTACGAAGCGCGGTGTCTTCCCGGAGGACCGCCGCGAGCCGCTCCGTATCACACTGCGTTTTTTGCCACTCCCAAGCTGGTGTTGATGCTCTTTGAAGGAAACACTCACATGTACCGGCAGTTCTTCGTGGATGGGAGTGGTCATCCGAAAGATCTGAAGCCTGCGTTTTACGGCGACTCGCGCGCCCATTGGGAAGGCGACACCTTGGTAGTCGATACGGTCGGCCTCTTTGAGAAGACCTGGTTCGACTTCCCCGGCACGCCGCATACGAAGGACATGCACGTTATCGAAACGTTCCATCGTATCGACTACGGCAACATGGAAATGGATGTCACGATTGAGGACCCTGGGGTTTTCACCAAGCCGTGGAGCTTTCATCGCACCACTACGCTCGAACCCGAGTTCGAGATGACCGAATACGTTTGCAACGAGAATAACCAGGATCCCGGGCACCTCGCCGCCGCCTATAAACTTGATGGCTCCGGCAGCGCCAGCGAAGTCGTGCTCAAGGATGGGGTCCCGCCCCCGAAAGCGCGCAAAGCTCCCCCGGCTCCGTCCGGAACAACCCCGCGGGCGGAAGATGGCAAGGTCGATCTTTCCGGCGTCTGGGTTCCCACCAGCACGCTGTTACCGAGCGATCCTTCCTACCAGCCGTGGGCCAAGAAAATCTACGAGGAGCGCAAGGCCAATAAGGGCAAAGACGATCCGGAGCGTTTCTGTCTCCCCGATGGAGCGGTACGCGCCAATCCTCTCCCGTACAAAATCGTGCAGCGCCCGAACATGATTGTTCAGCTTTGGGAAGGGAACACGCACAGCTATCGGCGTTTTTTCCTGGACGGCCGTGCTCATAATCTCGACATCGAACCCGAGAGTTGGACCGGGCAATCCATCGGCAAATGGGAGGGCGACACTCTGGTCGTAGACACAGTCGGATTCAACGACAAAACCTGGCTGGACGCGACCGGTAAGCCGCATAGCCAAGAGATGCACGTAACGGAGCGTTACCGGCGGCCCGATCTAGGTCATCTGAATGTCGAGCTGACGATCGAGGATCAGAAAGCGCTAACGAAGCCGTACACATTTAACAGGACGTTTACACTCGCCCCGAACTGGGAACTGCAAGAGTACGTTTGTCAGGCGATCCTGGTGGGCGTGGAATAACGGACGCAACTGCCGCACAAACGGCCCTTCAGGTTTGCCTATGCGCGATCCAGGGCGATCGTGTAGTCGTACCACTCGACTATCTTTCCGTCTTTCAAGAAAAATACGCCCACGCCATGCCAGGACTTCAGTGGGCCGCCCGTGAAATGATCGATTCGCTCATTGAAAACCATGGGGCCCTTGGCGAGCGTATCAAGAACTTCGAACTCTTTCACCCGATCCAGAAAGCTCTTGATGCGTTCGCCCACAGCTTCCTTGCCCTTGACAGGCTCCTGGGTTTCGCTGACACGGTAGGCTGAGTTGCCCGCGAAGAACGACATCACCTTGTCGAGGTTATGGCTAGGCCACGCTGCGCAGAAATCAGTGACGATCTGAGCGTTGGCTTTCTCGGTACTGGTCCAGGCGGCGGCATTCACTGCGCTGGGGAGAGCGAGCGCGGCCGCGATGCCGGTGCCCGTTGCGGTTAACGCCTTTCGGCGGGTCAGTGAAGTGGTTGGTTTCGTCCCTTTCATGAGCGTTCAATCCTTTCCAATCGTCATGTGCCAGTCTATCAATGGCGGAAGACGACCGGCTGGGGGCGAGGCGTTCAACCGGCCTGTTCGATGACCGCTGACATCGACCCTTTCGACCGGGGCAGCCGAGGGTCTGGACCATAGCTCTGAATCTGATCGCGGCCGAATTCGGCCTGAGCCAATTCGCATGTGATTAACACCGTGCGGCCACATCGATCTACTTCCTCGGCGTGCCGGTACGCCTGGTCGAGGGTGAACACGAAGATTTTCTGCAGCATCTCGATTACGTAGTCGTACGTGTGATCGTTGTCATCCAACAGTACTACTCTGAAGAGCGGGACAGACTCGAACCGTTCACCAGCCTCCCGTGCCGGACCGATCGTTGGAAGCGACATGGCCGCCATAGCACTATTGACTGTCATGGTCGAACTCCGCCCAGACTACGGCGTGGTCGGAGGCTCCAGGGGTGCGACGTGTCTCTAAGTCCACGTCGCTGCTCCGGCAGACGTTGGCCAAGGGTGCAGTCGCCAAAATGTGGTCGATACGCCATCCCCAATTGTGCGCAAAGGCGTTGCGGAAGTAGTCCCAATAGGTATATTGCACTCGATCGGGGTAGAGTTTGCGAAAGACGTCATTGAATCCCCAGCCGACCGCATGACGATAGGCCTCGCGTGCGTCGATGTGGAAGTCCGGATCGTTGACACGGCGATCCGGGTGGTACACATCGATCGGCTCGGGCGCGACGTTCAGATCGCCGAGCCAAATGGCCGGCATCTTCGGATCGAGCCGCTCGGTGAAATACCGCCGTACGCGGTGAAACCACTCCAGCTTGGACACATACTTATCGGTGCCGATTTTGTAGCCTTGCGGAACGTAGGTGTTGACGATTGGGATGCCATTGATTGTGGCTTCGAGGATTCTGACATCTTCGCTGTCGGGTCCTGCGCGTAGGCCATAGTTCACGGATTCGGGCTCGCTTCGGCTGAGAGTCGCCACGCCATTGTAGCCCTTCATTCCGCGGAAGACCGCGTGATATCCTGCATCGAGGAAAGCCCCGGCAGGAAACTCACTATCCTGCACCTTGGTTTCCTGCAGGCAGAGCACATCGGGTTTGTTTGCCGCCAGCCAGTCTAATACCAGGGGCAGACGGCGACGGACTGAGTTGATGTTCCACGTCGCGAGTCTCATCGTCCATCTCGAATGGTAACGCGCGAATGAACCAGGCGGTCTAGTGTCGTCCTACACGCGCTCCACTCTGACTGCCGTGCCATAGCACAGCACTTCCGTGACGCTCTGCATCACTTCCGTGGCGTCGTAGCGTACGCCAATGACGGCATTGGCGCCCATTTTCGCGGCGTGCTCGATCATGCGGTCAAAGGAGTGTTGACGCGTTTCTTCGCAGAGGTTCGAGAACAGCGTAATATCCCCACCGACCAGAGTTTGCAGGCTCGCCCCGATCGTGCCGAATACCGAGCGGGAACGGACAATAATTCCACGGACAATTCCGTAGTTTTTCACTACGCGATAGCCGTCCAGGGTAAAGGCAGTCGTGACTAGAGATCGGTCGAAACCGGAAGGTGCCTGTTGCGATTCGGACATAGCTTCATGGTATCCAGTGTGGAAGCCCAGTGCGTTGCACGCGCGAAATCGCATTCCCGGCCGTCCGTTGCACGCTTTTCCCACGACCGCTATAATCCGACTTTCCGATCGTCAGGGAGGATCGCCGATGACCGATAAACCAGGCAAGGGCCAGGAGAAGCGGAATAGAGGAGGACAATCGCGCCGCGGGTTCCTGGCAACGAGCGCCGGGGCTGCGGCCATGATTGGAGCCGCGATCGAAGGCGGACCCGTTGCCGTTGTTCTGTCCGGACAGAGCCCCGCCGCGGACATCGGGGACGAGATCACGCTAGCGCTTGTCAACGGAAGAATCCATACCATGGACGCGGGCAACACCGTTGCCAATAATGTGACCATTCGAAACGGACGTTTTGTGACGGTCGGCGGACCTCGGCCCAAAGCGGGATCCGGAGTGAGAGTCATCGACCTGCGGGGTCGTACCGTGGTGCCTGGGCTGGTCGAGCCCCATATCCACAGTGTGAGCCTCGCAAATCGTCCCGGTTATCACACGATCCTCGAAAACACCACTTCGGTTCGCGAGATTCAGGAGGCGCTCGCGGCGCGGCGGAAGGACGTCCCCGAAGGTGCATGGATCACTTCGATGGGCGGGTGGCACCCCAATCAGTGGGCCGAACATCGTCACCCGACGCTCGCGGAACTCGACGCAGCCGTTCCCGATCGTCCCGTATTGCTTTACGAACGCTTCACCGGCCCGGCCGTCACTAACAGTTTAGGCAAGGCATACTTCGATGCTGCCGACGCGGCGCCGCCCGTGCATCCGGATATCCAGAAGGTGAACGTTGCCGCCAATGGTGCGATAGCCGCGGCGGGATTTACGGGAGGCGGTCCGTCGGCGTCGGCCCTATTCCTCATGCGCCGTATGCAGACCTTCGCTGACCGGAAGCGGAGCACGCTCGATGCCATGCGCTACTCCGTCAGCGTTGGGCTGACCACACATCTGGACCAGGTGCTGTTCCCCACGCCGGGACCGCTTCACCCGAACCAGATTCTTTCCAACCTTGACCAATACCGCATGTACGACCCATGGCTCGAACTTCATCGGGAGGCCCGGACCATCGTCCGCTTACAGATGAACTTCTTGCAGAATCAGAGCGACCCGCAACTGCCCGAGTTGAAGGAACGCCTCCGCAACCAGTTTCCGTTCTTCGGCGACGACATGCTGAGGACCGGTGCGATTGGTGAGTGGGCTGCGCCACTGGCGAGCGGGCCAGTCTGGCGCGAGGCGCAGCGCTTGGTGGGACAGGCCGGCTGGCGGAACGAAAACGCCGTGCAAAACCTCGCCGGCCTGCGCCAGGTTGTCGAGGGATACGAGGCCGTCAATCGGGATTTCGACATCACGAAGCTGCGATGGGTGGTCCACCACGTTCCGGAGGTCAACGCCGAGCTGCTCACCAGGCTTGAGGCGCTGGGCTGCGGAGTAGAAATGGGCGCCTTCCGCTGGGTCACGTCATCGGACCCGAAGGTCGTCGCGGGGCCGCAGTTCCGAACTATTGTCGACCATGGCATCCAGGTGGGCATCCACGGCGATGGCGTCCACATCGCGCCGCTGAATCCTTGGCAGCATATCTATTTTGCGACCACTGGCGTCAACTCCTTCGGCGACCAGGTCAATCCTGGCCAGCATCTCACGCGCGCCGAGGCGCTCCGCCTGTTCACAGTCAACAACAGCTGGTTCCTGCGGATGGAAGAAAAGATCGGCTCGATCGAGCCACGCAAGCTGGCCGACCTCGCGGTATTGGACCGGGATTATTTCACGGTGCCCGATGCCGAGATCAAGAAGATCCGCTCCCTCCTAACGATCGTGAATGGCAAAATCGTTCACGATCCGGGGCTTCTTTAGGCCGGCACTGGCGGCGCGGTCAAAATCGGCGCCTAACTTGCTCTCTTCTCGTGCAGCAGCATCTCGAGGGCATGTTCCATCGAGCCGGCGAGCGCTATGGCTCCGGAGTTCACGAAGAAGATCTGGTCTACCTTGTCGATGGTGTTCAGGCGGTGCGCGATGATGACCTTGGTGGTTTGCGGGGGAAGCTTGGCCAGAATCTCTTCGAGAAGCTGCTCGGTGACGGTGTCGATATTGGCTGTGGCTTCATCGAGTATCAGCAACTCGGGACTCCGCAGCGTGGCGCGCATGAATGCAATCAGCTGCTTCTGGCCCAGGCTGATGCTGTTGCCGCTGCTGGCCACTTTCGTCTCCAAACCTTCCGAGAAGCGCGCGAGCAGGCTCGAGAGATTGGATCTCTCTAAGACGGCGGTGAGCTGATCGGTCGAGTAATTCGCGTAATCTTCGTTGCCGTACACGATGTTGTCGCGAACCGTCCCGGTGAAGAGGAACGGCTCCTGCGGAATCACGCCGATCTTGCGCGCGCGCTCGACCGGAGGCACCGACCGGATATCGCGTCCGTCGAGGAAAATCGATCCCGCAGTGGGATCGTACAGACGGGCCATCAGCGAAGCCGTGGTCGTCTTTCCGCCTCCGGTCGGACCGACCAGCGCATACACCTTTCCCTTCTCCAGCTCAAGCGTGATGTCGTGCAGAACTTCCTTGCCCCCGGGATATTGGAAGTGAACTTTGCGGAATTGGAGAACGGAAGTGGATTCAGGCGGACCGGCGGCCAATACTGGCATGTCCGACTCTAGCGCAAGCACTTCGGAGATGCGGTCGAGCGCCGCCAGCGCGAGCTGGTAGGACGACCACACGGTTGCCAGTTGCCGCATCGGCCCATAGAAATTGTTGACGTAGAGCAAGAATCCGATCAGGAGGCCGGCCGTCGTTTCCGAAGCTCCGATCAGAATGATGCCGTACGCCACCACCAGCAGCATCGCCAGGTTGTGCGCAAAGCCGTACATCGGCATGAATATGTTGTTGGCGAAACCGGCCGATACGGAGGCGTTGTAATTGGTATCGTTGGCGGTCTTGAATTTGCGCTGGAAGTAATCCAGCCGGTTGAACGCCACAATCACTTTGAAGTTGTGGAGGCTTTCCTGAACCTCGGCGCTTAACCCGCCGAGGGTCTGCATGCTCCGCATGTTCCGGCGTTTTACCCACCCGCCGGTGGCCTTGGTGACCGCGAATACGCCGATGGCGGGCAACAGAGCCGCGATTCCCAGGCGGAGGTTGAGCGATAGGACAAACACAGCCACGCCCGTCATGAGAAACAGGCTGCTGACAAACTGCATCAGCGCTTGGGCGACGAACTGGTTCAGTTTATCGGTGTCGTTGTTGACGCGCGAGATCAGGTCGCCGGCCTTGTTTTCGGTGAAGAATGCCAGGGGCAGATCCTGCAGTTTGGCGAAGACCTCATTGCGCAGACTGTACAGCACGCGCCGCCCCACGCCGCCCATGGTGCGGATTTGGGTATAGCTGGCGACTATGCCGACCAGGTAAATGGCCAGCAATACGAACGAGGAGAGAAGCAGGCCGCGGCTGTCTTTCAGGCGGACGAAGGTATCGACGGCACGGCCGATGATGACCGGGCCGACCAGGGTCGCGCCGGAACTGACCAGCATGGCGGCCACCGCAATCAGCGAGGTAGCCGCGCTCCGGAACGATCAGCGGCAGGAAGCGCTTGATTCCGGCGCGCAGGGTGCGCTTGCTGCCAAATGTCTTGGTGGTTTCAAGCTTGTACTTCATAGACATTGGTGCTCCGCTGAGAGTCATAGATCTGCACGTATTCGGGCGAAGTTTCCATCAGCTTCGCGTGGGTTCCCGTAGCGAGCATCTCGCCTTCCATCAAAAGGATGATCTGGTCGTAGTTTTCGACGGACGCGATCTTTTGCGTTACCGAGATCAGAGTGATGCCGGGATATTGTTCGTTGATGTTCCGCAGAATAGAGCGCTCGGTGTTGGTATCGACGCGGGCGGTGAAGTCGTCGAGCAGCAGCACCTTGGGATTCAGCGCCAGTGCGCGCGCCAGCATCACGCGCTGCTTCTGGCCGCCGGAAAGGCTGGTGCCGCGCTCGGAGACCACGGTATCGAGTCCCTGCGGCAAGGTCCCGATGAATTCGCGCAACTCCGCGGCCGCAATCGCCTTCTCCAGATCCTTGTCCGGAATGTCCGTGCTGAAGGCGATGTTCTCCCGGAGCGTCATGTTGAACAGAATGCTGTCTTGAAACACGAAGCCGACCTGGCGGTGAAGGGCTTCTTTGTCATAGGCATCGAGCGGTTCGCCATCATAGGTGACGGTTCCGGAAGTCGGCTGCAGCAGCCCGATGAGCACGTACAGCAACTGCGTTTTTCCGGCAGCCGTGGGGCCGATGACGGCAATTTTCGTGCCGCCCTTGACCGAGAAAGAAACCTTCTTGAGGGCTTCCTTGTCGCCGAAGGAAAGCGAAACATTATCGATGGCGAGGTCGCCGCGAAGAGCCGGCCGGAGCACGCCGGATTTCTTGGCCTCCGGCGCCATCAGAACTGTGCCCAGGCGCATGTAGGAAGCGCCCGCCTGCGCCATGATGTTACTCATGAATCCCAGCAGGATGATGGGAAAGATGAGCAGCGCCAGATAACTGTTGAACGCCGTGAAGTCTCCGAGCGTCATGCCGCCCTGAATCACGAAGCGGCCTCCGAGCAGAAGAATGATGATGGTGGCCAGATTGACGGCCAGGGTGATGGCCGGGATCATGGCGGACATGATGCGGAGGATAGCGAGCCCGATATTTTTGGACTCGGTGTTGGCGGCAGCGAATTTCTCAGCCTCGAAGCGCTGAGAGTTGAGGATGCGGATGAGCGTGGCGCCGAGGATGCTCTCATTGATGACGCGGTTCAGCCAGTCGATGGCTTCCTGGCCACGCTTGAACAGAACCCGGACCTTCCGGAGCGCGAAGAAAAAGGTGCCGCCCACCACAGGCACCACGCCCAGGACGCTCAGCCCCAACCGCCAGTTGATGGTGAGCAGCATCACGCTCGCGCCGACAATCAGGAAGAGCGAGGCAATGATGGTGGCGACCGCCATGGAAACGAACAGCTTGACGCCGTCGACATCAGAAGTGAGATTCGTCAGGAGCTTGGCGGGCGTGAGCCCCTCGATGCTGCTGTAGGACTGGGTCGCGATCTTGGCGGCCAATCGCGTGCGCAGGTCTCGCGCCACGCGCTCGGAAGCATAGGTCTGCACGATGTTCTGCAGATAGTTCAAAGCGAACACCAGCAACCCGATGACGAAGAATTGCAGGACAAACGTCGAGAGGACGAAGGCCCGTTGCAAGTAGGCGTCGAGGGCGTGGGAGATGAGTTTGGGCACTACCAGGGTAAGCGCGTTGCCGGCAATCGTCATTACGACGAGTATGGCGACCAGCTGCCGGTACGGTTTGAGCAGGGCGAAGAGCCCTCCCCCCGGAGGCCTTCTTTGTGCACCGGTACGTTTTGGACTCATAAAAGCCAAGTATGGTCAGTCTAACGAGGAACGGTTCTTTGCGGGAATACCAATAGATTGAAACAAATCCCCGGCAGGTGTCAAGGTTGGGTTCCCCATCGCCAACGACGTGAAGATCGGCCTTGACGCTGCGTGGTGGCGAAGAATTCCAACGTGTGTGAGACTGAGAGCTGGTCTTACCCCTGGAATGGCTCGCTAGTGCATTCCTCGCAGGACGGACGGAGGAAAAGCAAATGGCGAGCGAACGATCTTTGTCGGCCCACGCCGGCTCCGCCCCCCGCACGGCCGGAATCATCCTGATGTCCATGGTGCTTTGGAGCTTAACGGCCGGGCACATATTCGGGGATTCACTAAAAAACCCAACCAACGCGAAAGCGGCCAAGGCGGCCCTCCTGGCCGTGCCCCTGAGCTTCGAGGCCAATCAGGGCCAAACTGACAGTCAAGTAAAGTTTCTATCCCATGGCGATGGCTATTCGTTGTTTCTGACATCGAACGAAGCTGTCTTCACGCTGCGGACGCCGGCTGGTGTCAAAGCTCCGCCGTCGGTTTTCCGCATGGAGCTGCGTTGGCGCCGAACGCAACGCGCAGGTTTCCGGCGCGGATAAACTTCCGGGCGTGGCCAACTATTTCATCGGTAGCGATCCGAAGAAGTGGCGCAGCGGTATCAGCGCTTACGGCAAAGTGAAGTACCGGGGCATCTATCCAGGCGTTGACGCCGTCTTCTACGGCAACCAGCGGCAACTGGAGTACGATTTCGTGGTCGCGCCCGGCGCGGACCCCAGGCAAATTTCGCTTGGGCTTGACTGGCGCGAAGCCGAGTCTCGACAGCCGAGGGCAATGTCTTACTGAAACTGGCTGACGGCGATCTGGCTTTGAAGAAGCCGGTGGTCTATCAGAATATCGCCGGCGACAAGAAAATTGTCGATGCCAGCTATACCATCGCCGGCAACAGAGTCCGCTTCCAACTGGGCAAGTACGACCACAGCCAGACGCTGGTGATCGATCCGGTATTTACATATCTGACGTATTTGGGCGGTTCCGGACCGGACCAAATCGGGAGCAACCAGGTCGTGAACCAGACCCATAGCCCGGCACAGGCTCTGGCGATTGACTCTGCCGGTGATGTCTATGTCACCGGATTTACCCAATCGGCGGATTTTCCCGTGACCCATCCATATCAGGGCGCCAGCAAGTCGAACACATGGACTGCCTTTGTCAGTGCGCTGAACCCCTCCGGCACCGCGCTTCTGTACTCCACTTATCTGGGAGGCACCGTTTACACCGGGGGGAACTCGGTCGTATGGGATAGCCACGACAATGCGCTATACGTCGTGGGCACCACGAATTCCCCCGATTTTCCGATCACGGCAGGCGCTTTCCAGACGATCTTGTCGCCGAACGAGGTAGGCGTTAACGAAGTCAGTGCTGGCCAATTCAACGCGTTCGTGGCCAAGTTCAGCGCCTCCGGTCAACTCACGAACTCGACCTTCTTGGGTGGGAATTACCCAACCACTGGATTCGGCATCGCTACGGACCCCCAAGGCCGAGCCTACGTTGTCGGCTTCACCGAGTATAATTGCATCCCACCCGGCTCGGCCCCTTACGAATGCTTCCCCACAACACCGGGAGCCGTCATTCCGGCGGGCACCGTTTCGCAGAATGGCAACGGCTTTGTATCCGTTTTCGACCCCAACCTATCGACGCTACTGTATTCCACGCTCCTCGGCGATCCGAATGGCGCGGAGACGAACACGTCAGAGGCCTTTGGTGTGACCGTCGACCCGAGCGGGAATTTCTATGTGGTTGGGGTTACAGGCTCGCCAAGCCTGCCTACAACTCCGGGCACCTTCCAGCCGAAACTGGGGACGAGCAATGCCATACCATTGGTAGGCTTTGCCGCCAAGTTCGGACCGGTAAGCGCAAGCGGAGCCACTCTCACCTACCTTACCTATTTGGAAGCTACGGGAGTCAGCTTCGGCGACTTACCGGGCGGCGTGGTTGCCGACAGCCAAGGCAATACTTACATCGGCGGCTACACAAACTCAACAACATTCCCGTTAACGCCGGGCGCCTATCAGAGCACCTGCACTGGGAACAGTTGTGCATTCGTAACCAAGCTGAATCCCACGGGAACCGGTTTGGTCTGGTCCACGTTTGTTGAAGTCGCTGACTACTTCGGAGCGATTCAGCTCGATGCTCAAGGAAATGTATTTGTGACCGGTCACAGCAACGAATTTTTCCAGGCAGTCAATCCGGTGCAACCTGCTCCGCTCTCCGGGGGATTCGTCTCGAAACTCGACCCGACAGGAAGCACCTTGTTGTTTTCTTCGGTTGTAGGAGCTGGCAGCGGCACTAACGGCAATTCCTCTCTCTCGGGCCTGGCGGTGGACGCGCTAGGGAACATTTATGTGGCGGGCAGCATCACTGACGCTACACTCCCGACGACACCCGGCGTGATTCAGCCTTCGTACCACGGAGGCTCGGGCGCTTTCGGTGACGGCTTGATCGCTAAGATCAGCTTATTCACGGTGACACCGCAGTCGCCCACGATCACGTCCGTCGTCCCCGTTGACAGTTCCTCCGGCACGATCCAGCCCGGGGAAGTGGTCTCGATTTTCGGCACCAACCTCGCCCCCGCCGCCGAGTCCACCACCGGCAACTTCCCCACGTCCCTCGGCGGCACCAGCGTCACAATCAATGGCAAGCCGGCGTACCTCTTGTTCGTCAGCGCCGGCGAGATCATTCTGCAAGCCCCGGACGACACCGCGGCCGGAACTGTTTCCGTCGTAGTTACGACCCCGAACGGGATCGCAGCCTCCTCGGTAACCTTGGCGCCGTTCGCTCCTTCGTTCCTCCTGTTCGATACCAAACACGTGACCGGTATCATCCTCCGGTCCAACGGCACCGGCGCTTTCGGCGGGGGCGCCTACGACATCATCGGCCCCACCGGCACGTCCCGCGGTTATCCGACGGTCGCCGCGAAGACAGGCGATTCCCTTGTGCTGTACGGGCTCGGATTCGGGCCAACTAATCCGGTGGTGCCGGCTGGCCGGGCATTTTCCGGAGCTGCGTCAACCACTAAAACCGTGAACGTCCTCATCAACAACGTGAGTGTCGTTCCATCCTTCGCTGGATTGTCTGGCGCTGGACTCTACCAGATCAGCTTAATCCTGCCCCCAGGTCTTGGCACCGGAGACGTCACGCTCGTCGCAACCGTGAATGGCGTCCAGACACAGTCGAATGTGGTGATTTCCGTGCAATAAGAACGGTTCTGTGCCGCTGTTGCACGTGCGCGAACTAAGCCGACGCGGGGTGATGTGCCCGCAGGAACGAACGTATCTGGCGCACCGCCAGGGGAATCCGCTCCTTGGGCTCTTTCCACGGAAATATGCTCACTTCGGCCTTCGGCGCGAGCATCGCGGCCTCCATGGCAACGGCGTACGGATGCGCCGGGATATCATCCGGCAGGATCAGTACGGGCGTCTGGCAATGGCGCACGAAATCGCGTGTCACGGTGAAAACGAAGTCGGGATTGGTCCGGTACATTCTGGTCAGAAATTTGTCTACCATGTCCATCGTGATGTCTGGCCGGCGCTTAACCAATTCCGGACCCCAGCCCTTTATATTGTTTTCGTAGAAAAGGTCGCGCATCTCCGGACGCGATCCGCTGGGCTGCGCCAACACCGCGCCGACGATACGATCAGGCGCCCGGCGCAACAGGTTCCAGATGAGGGGGCCACCAATGCAGAAGCCCAGCACCATGAACTTCTCGATGCCCAAGTGATCCATCAGACCGAGATGGTCATCGGAATAGGAATCCCACGGCCGGTCGATCTCGATTGGACCGGAGGACTGGCCGCCATTGGCGTTGCGCAGGTCCGACGCGACCGTGCGGTACTCTCCCTGGAACTCTTCAATCGGGTTAAAGGGACTGCCGCCGGTCAAGCTCGAGATCGTCGAATTCAATCCCCCGCCGGCGATGAGCAACAAGGGGAAGCCGGAACCGGCCTCTTCATAGTGGATGCGAACGGGGCCTTTTTCGTAAAAGGGCATGGCAGTTCCTCCTTGCCCAGACTGCTGAGCAAACAAGCGCGGCGCTGCGGCCATGGCCGTCGCCGGCAAGAATTCTACCACATACTCCCCCCATACCTTCGCCATCCGTTGTACCCTAAATCGATCGCGGCCCCTCAGTCCGCCGCGCCATTTTCGCCGTACCGCAGCCCAAAGGAGGCGCCATGAAAATTTCCAGCATCGCCATGTTCGCGCTCGCGTTCGTGGTCAGCGTCGCCACAATGTTTGCCGCCGATCCGCCGCCGTGGGCCTATGGCTTCGAAGGCCCGCCGCAAGCGGGAGCAACGCCCACCGCCATCGGTCCGGCCAACACGGATCAGACTCCACGCAGCATCCCCGGCGCCACTGCGCAATATGCCCGCGCGCAGATCGCCAACCGCTTCGGCCCGGCCGACTGGTTCCCTGGCGAGCATCCACAGATGCCCGACGTCGTCGCTCACGGCAAGCAACCGAACGTATGGGCGTGCGGCCTATGCCACTATCCCAACGGCAAGGGCCGCGCGGAAAATGCAGGCGTCAACGGCCTGTCCGTCGAATACTTTATCCACACGATGAACGATTTCAAAGACGGCAATCGCAAGAGCGCCGATCCGCGCAAGGCCAACACCAACCTCATGGTCCAGTTCGCGAAAAACATGACCGACGACGAAATCAAAGCCGCCGCCGAATACTTCGGCTCGATGAAGTGGACGCCGTGGATCAAGGTCGTCGAAGCGAAAATGGTGCCCAAGACCAAGCCCTCGAACGGTCTGTTCCTCATCGAAGGCAACGAGATGGAGCCGCTTGGAAACCGCATCGTGGAAACGCCGGTCAATGCCGAAGCCACTGAAGTTCTGCGCGATCCGCACTCTGGCTTCACGGCCTACGTGCCCGTCGGCGCGGTGAAGAAGGGCGAGGCGCTGGTCACTAAGGGTGGCGGCAAAACCATCGCCTGCGGCAATTGCCACGGCGCCGATCTGAAAGGTCTCGGCCCCGTGCCCGGTCTCGCCGGCCGCTCGCCCAGCTACTTAATGCGCCAGATGTTCGACATGCAGCAAGGCTTCCGCAAAGGAACATGGACTGAGTTGATGAAACCCGTGGTCGCCAACTTGACGACCGACGACATGATGAACATCGTGGCGTACACGGCGTCCCAGATGCCGTAAACGTTTAAGCAGAACGCCCAAAGGATGTGTTGCAAAAACGATTCTGCCGGCGAACCGAACCGATCGAGAAGTCTTCGCACAAAAGAAGCAGAACGACGTGCCGACCCTGACGGGCTCCAATAAAGACAAGGGCGGCGCATCGCCACATCCGGACGTGACCCTGGAGCAGTACCGAAAGCTGGCGACCACACGCTATGAGGAATCGGCCGAAGAGTTCCTGAAGCTCTATCCGGCAAAAACAGACGAGGAAGCGGCCATTGCCCAAAACAACGCCGCCCGCGACGCATCGCGCGTATCGACGTACCTTTGGACTGTCCAGCGTAACAAAACAGCGGGAACAAGAGTATGGACCTACTACTGGGACCACGCGCTTCCCGGCCCCGACGCCGATCGGTACGGAGCGTTTCACACTTCCGAAGTTCCCTATGTGCTCGGAGCATTAGCCATGTCGGACCGCCCGTTCACGGCCGACGATCGTCACATCGCCGACATGTTGAGCTCCTTCTGGGCGAACTTCATCGCCAAGGGTGATCCCAATGGAGACGGATTGGCACGGTGGTCCGCGGTCAGTGAGAAGCCGGGCTTTACGATGGAGCTCGGAGACAGTACTGCCGCCATACCGATTGCTGGAAGTGATCCCAAGTTGAAGTTTTGGGAGGGGTATTACTCGCGACTGCAATCCCCGCTGCCTCGACCTTGAGAGCCACTTCGACTCATTTGCGGAGCGCGACGGAATTCGCCTTGAGCCGGGCGACCCGATCTTTGCCTAACGGCTCGTAAGGAGAGTGTATGAGGAATCGCAAGTCACACCAGGCATCTGAATCGATATCGATAAATCGCCGTACTTTGCTGAGCGGAGCTGCCATTATGGGCGGAGCGCTGGCGGGCATGACCATCGAGCCTGCCCCGTTGTCAGGCGCGAAGACCAGCGATACACCGAAAGCCGCGGATTCGCCGAACCTGAATCCTGCTATCGTCCAGGTGAAGAGCGGTAAGCTACGGGGTTTCCGCGACGGCAAAACAACCACCTATCTGGGGATTCCCTACGCCGAAGCGGGGCGGTTTGAAATGCCGAAGCCGGTAAAGCCGTGGGACGGCATCCGGAACGCGCAGGCGTGGGGCCCGGTCTCGCCCATTCCAGTTCAGGACAAGACCGGCGCCGACGAGTTCGTTTTTCCGCACCGCTATTGGCTGGAAAATGAAGCCTGCCAGGTGTTGAACATCTGGACCCAGAATGCTAGTGCGAGCGTTAAAAAGCCGGTGATGTTCTGGATGCACGGCGGCGGATTCACCAACGGCTCGTCGATGGAGTCGTACGCCTATGACGGCAAGAACCTGAGCGAGTTCGGCGATGTTGTGGTGGTGAGCGTGAATCACCGGCTGAACATTATCGGCACCTTGGATCTCTCGGCATACGGCGCGCAGTATGAGAACTCGCGAAACACGGGTATGGCTGACCTCGTCGCAGCATTGCAGTGGGTGCAGGAAAACATCTCGCAGTTCGGCGGCGACCCGGACAATGTGACCATCTTCGGGCAATCCGGCGGCGGCAGCAAAGTGACGCGGCTGATGCATATGCCCGTGGCAAAAGGGCTCTTCCATAAAGGGATCGCGCAGAGCGGCGGCGGTCTGAATTATCGGACCGTTGAGCCGGCGACTGCGATTCAGCGGCAACAGGCTATTGCGGCGGCCACGCTGGCGAAACTGGGCCTCGATGGTTCACAAATCGACAAGTTGAAGAAGGTGCCCTATAAAGACCTGATCATCGCGGGCACGGCTGCGACACGCGAATTGGCGGCGCAGGAAGGCGGCGGACGCGGCGGCTGGGACGTGATCGCCGACGACAAGTACGTCATGCGCGAACTGTGCGATTGGGCCGACACGATTCCGCTCATGGCGGGAACCGTGTTCAGCGAGATGCAGGGTACGTTGGTACGGGGCGATGGGCGCAAGAACGAATGGAGCCAGGCAGAGATCGAAGAGAGTCTAACGAGGTCTTACGGCGACAAGAAGGCGCAGGTTGCTGCGGAATTCCGGAAGATGTTTCCGCGCAAGAAACTGCAGGACGTTCTGTACTTTGCCAATGGTTCGCGGCCAGGGGTGAAGCAGATGCTGGCTTGGAAACTCGAGAAGAGCAAGACGCCAGTTTGGAACTACCTGTTCGCTTGGGAGTATCCGGTCAATGGTGGGATAACCTCGTTCCACTGTTCCGAGATCGCGTTCGCTTTCCACAATGTGGAAGAGCCCCACATCAAACTGGCGACGGGCGGCGGTCCGGTGGCTCTGGCGCTGCAGGATAAGGTTGCCGGAGCGTGGGTTAGCTTCGCGAAGACCGGGAATCCCGGAACAGGCTTCAAACCATGGACCACCGCGGAGCCGAATACGATGGTCTTCGACACCGTAAGCGAATGTAGACCGCTGCGCGACGATCAGCTCAATACGCTGATGGGCAATAACGGCGGCCGAGGCGGCGCAGCGTAAACCTTCGCGTGGAAGCGCCGGACCACCATGTCGTTCTACAGGCAGTATTCGGTCTTCGCCTTGTACACCGCGTCATTGAGCAGAGAGTAAAACGTGAACTGAATTAGCATGATTTGCGTGTAATTCAGTTCGAACACCGCCTTCAAGTGCGGCACCAGAATATCGTTCAGAACCGTGACGAACCCCCACATGAAAAAAACGGGGGGCGACTACGGCCAACGCCAGTCCGGTTTTCTGCGGCGGAGGTGCCGCTTGGTTGACTACTGGGAAGGCGCCAATCATAGAGCCGCGTCCGTTTTACTCGCCGACTTTGACTGTCTGTGAGAGTGGAAGGTCGCGCGAGGAGCCTCCGGCCCAGAATTTGTATTCTCCGGTAGTCAACTCCCAGGCGTCCTTGCCTTCGTTGAAGACCGACAGGTGAAACGGATCCACCGGCAAGCTGACCGTCCGAGATTCGCCGGCATGCAACTCGACCGGTTCCCAGGCCACCAACCGTTTTGGTGGTTCGCCGGTATTGCGAGGCAGCGTCGCATACACCTGAGCGATTTCGATGCCCGCGCGTTTGCCGGTGTTCTTCACGGTGAAGGTCACGGTGGGATGCTTGCCTCCCGTGCTTTTCAGCCCGGAATAAGAGTAGGTCGTGTAGGAAAGGCCGTAGCCGAACGCGAACTGCGGGACCGTACCCTCCGCGTCATACCACTTGTACCCGACCTTCAATTCTTCCGAATAAGAGATATCGAAGGGAGGAACCTGCCGGTTAAAGGACGAGCCGCCGCCGGCTAGCGGTGCTGAAGCTGCGCCGGGAGGGCCGAAGGGCTTGGCGTGCGGCAGGTCGCCTTCGGTCTTAGGAAAGCTCAACACCAGCTTGGCGGAGGGGTTCACATCGCCAAACAGGACATTCGCAATGGCCTCAGCCCCCCGAATCCCGGGATACCAAGCCTCGAGGGCCGCGCTGACGTTATCGATCCACGGCATGGTGACCACACCGCCGGTTTCGAGCACCACAATGGTGCGCGGATTAGCCGCGGCCACAGCGGCGACTAGTCTATCCTGATCGTCGGGCAGCGCAAGGCTAGGCAGATCGCGGCCTTCACTGGTGGGCTGATTCACGAAGACGATGGCGACCTGGGATGCGCGGGCCAACGCGGCCGCAGCCACCGGATCGGTCCCATCCTGATACCGCACCTTCGCACGGGGCACTTTGCCGCGAATAGCTTGGAGCGGCGACGACCGAAACCACACCACTTCGCGAGCCCCGGGAGCTAATGGCGCACCACCTGCGTAGGGCACGGCATTGCCGCCCGGCGGGTTCACCTGCGCCGAGCCGCCGCCCGAAAGCACGGCCACGTCGGCGTGCGAGCCGATCACGGCGATCGATTGCACCGCACTCGCATTCAGCGGCAACTGATCGCGGTCGTTTTTCAGGAGTACGATGCCAAGTTCGGCTACATGCTGCGCAAACGCGAGTCCAGCCGAGACGTCCGGAACTTGAGTCTCAATCGGATGATCGTACTGCCCGGCAGCAAACTGGGAGCGAAGAATCCGCTGCACCATGTCGTTCAGCCGCGCAATCGGCACATCACCTTTTTCCACGGCTTGCTTCAACTCAGCGCCGAAATATTCGCTGTTGGGCTGTTCCATATCGAGACCAGCCAGCGCAGCCTTCGCAGTGCTATGCGTGCCGCCCCAGTCCGAGAGCACAAATCCCTTGTATCCTACGGACTTCTTCAGGAAGTCATTCAACAGGTACTGGTTCTCGCATGCCCAATCGCCATTGACCTTGTTATAGGAGCACATGACACCGCCGATTTCGGTTTCCTTGAGAGCGATCTCGAACGGCAGCAGGTCGGTCTCGCGCAGTACCCGTTTGCTGAGAATGACGTTGCCGATATTCCGGCCCGTCTCTTGATCGTTTACAGCAAAATGCTTGATGTCGCCGATAATGCCTTGGGCCTGCAGACACTTCATTTCCTGCGCGACGAGTTTGCCGGCCAGGATCGGGTCCTCGCCCTTGTATTCGAAGGTGCGGCCGTTGCGCGGCTCGCGCGCCAGGTTGACACCGCCGCCAAGCGACATGGTGTAACCCTGGTCGCGAAGCTCCCGGCCGATCAGCGCGCCGTACTCGCACGCCAGCCTAGTGTCCCAAGCGGAAGCCGCCGCGACGTCGGAGGGCAGTGGTGTGGAGTAGCGGCCGCGCGCCGCACCGCGCGTCACACCTACCGCGGCGTCCGCCATTTGAATCGCAGGAATCCCTAAGCGCGGAATCCCCGGCACATAGCCGGCGCCCCCATTCGACCCCGAGCTGGCCGGCGCACCGGCCCTGCCGTAACCGTGCACGAGGCTGATCTTCTCATCGAGCGTCATCTGCTCCACGAGTAGAGCAGCACGATGGTCGGGCAGGAGCGCCTTGTTCATCCATGGCCCCTCGACGGGCGCTGGTCGGCTGTCCCGCCGGTCTTGTGCCGACGCGTTCAGCAAGCTCATCAGGCCGATAACGGCAATTTCGTAGCGCATGTATTTTCCCGGTTAGATCGATGAAAGGACTTTGAATGTGTGCATCCCGTATGCCGCATCATTTAGGAACTGCGCGGCAAAAGCAAGTGAAACCCCTCGCTAACCAAAGTACCTTTTAAACCCGCTTGGTTGTCAACATTTCGGTCCACCAAGCGATTCGCCCTGACTTGCTGATTTCTCAGTTATTCTCTGGCCGCCCCGTAATTAAGACAAGGCTGTGACGGTCTTTAGGCTAAAGCCCTATAGTTTCTTGGTATTTACGCCACCCTTCGGTGGACGTCCCATAACGTTTGAGACGGGTCGTTTGCCGTTTGCAGCCGAGAAGTAACGAGGTCTTATCGTTCCTTAGGTAGGAGGCGAGCAGGAAGAAACTTGATACGTCTTCTCAGCCCGGGCCGAATTTAGCGATCCTGCACTAAGCCAAACGAGAAGGACGCAGGACGCGTCAGTACATCCGACTTGAGGCAAGACATTGCTGGGCTTTGAAACGCGCACACAGGTCGCACACGATCATGCCGGGAACAGCACAATTTTGTGTGCGTTATGTGTGCCCCGTCTGATCGCTCACCGCTCGAAACGGTTTCTGACGCAGCAGACAGGTCTTACTGGACGGTCGCCGCCTATCTTTGAATAAGCCGTTCGGCTGTTAACCGAAGGGTTGTAGGTTCGAGTCCTACCTGAGAAGCCAATCCAAGTCCTTTATTTCCAACCCATACCTTAGAAAACACGGCGCGACCCATCGCCGGCCAGACATGTCCCGTTGCGTCGCGAATTACCCATCCTTGCTCAAATTTCCTATATCATCACCCCGCGACTACCCCCAGTTTCCCCGCAGTTTGATGCGTCTGATCAGCAGGCTCGCCCAGCGGGCATGCCTAGGCAATGTAAGTAAAGCAGGGCCTAGGGTTGTGAGTGTATTACCGACCTACGCTGCTGCCGTCCTAGTCTGAACCCCGCGGCTCTCCACTGCACCACTCAAGTAGCCGAAGCTCGCGACAATCATTCCCAGCCCGAACACGGGCCAGTTGAACGCATGTGGCATTCCGCCTGCCATGATGTTCCGATAGTCGAGCGTAAAGGAGACGACAATGATTGCGGCGCCCGCGACGATTCCGAGCCAGTTTCGAGCACGCAGCCGTACCACATGGCCGTTCGCGTCGCGCCGCAAGTGACAGACGCCAGCCGTAGTCATTGCTACCGACACCAGAACCGGCGCAAGCACCGGTCCGGCCCACACGACCGGGATGATGAACAGGACGTCCCATGTGAGCAACGAAGCAGGCCAGCCCAGCAGGACTTTCAGAAACAAGTAAAAGGTTATGTCCCAGGTCCCAAAGGTGATCACGAACGCCGCCGCCCATTGTGTCGTGTTTTCAGCGACGGCCAGCGCAATGCCGGCCAGCATGACTATGGTGGCCACTTCGCGCCCAACCTCCGTCACAAGCACCTTATGTTGCTCGGGGCCATCAGCGGCTATCTGCTCCTGCGTCAGCAGCGGGAAGAGCTCGCCGACCGAGCGGCTTGGATAAAATCGCTGGCGCACCGGCTCGTGCAATAGGCGAAGGTAGCTCACCACTGCGGCTTCCAGATAACCAAAGGCCGTCCCGAAGATTAGCAGGGCGATAACCTGACGCTTCCAGGAACCAGGTTGAATAGCGTGCATGGTGGTACCGAACTACGCTATCACGCGATCCGGCGGGGTGTCGGAGCCGCTGCCCCAGTGTGGGTCAGCACCGTGTTTCGTGATGTTACACGGCGAAAGGAACCTGGACCGCAACGTCCAGACCCTTGTACCAGCGCTTGATCTCCCCCGGTGTGTACTTTTCCCGAAACTGTTCGACGACCGCGCTTACGGCACTCGCGTTTTTGAGAAGTCTTGCGCGGGAGTCTTTGGTCTTGGATCCGGCCTGGATGGTGATGGCGCGGTTCTTCATAAGGTTTCGATACCACTGCGTGTCTGAGCCGTTCACGGGTAGTAGCCAGAGCCCATCCTCGCCCGAGACAAACCAGACAGGTATGGTGATTGCGCGGCCCGTATTGCGGCCAGTCACGGTTATGGAGATCTGGTGCCGCTTGTTCAGGCCTTTGGCGAAGTCGTCCTCGGCCATATGGTTGCCCGGGAGAGATCGTAACACACACCCAAGGCAGTGTCGTGACCGCAAAGGTGTAGACTGAATTCATTGCGTCCCCCTGGCCCCAAGCCGCACTTTCTCATCGGAAATATACCGTTGGCCGACCGCAACCCTCTTGCTGTTTTCCAGCGTTGGGCCGCCGAATACGGGGACATTTTCTATTACCGCGCGGGATGGATTCGCGTGTATTTTTTGAACCATCCGGACCTCATCGAAGCGGTGTTGGTGCGGCACTATCAGAATCTGTTGAAGGACCGAGTCATCCGGAACAGCCGCTGGCTGTTCGGGGATGGCCTGCTGACCAGCGAAGGGGAGACGTGGAAGAAACAGCGCCGGCTCACGCAGCCGGCGTTTCACCGGGAGCGCATCGCCTCATACGCCTGCATCATGATGCAGTATACGGAAAAGGCGATCGCGGAATGGCAGGACGGAGCGGTGGTCGATCTGCACCGAGAGATGATGCGTCTGACGCTGAAGATCGCCGTGCGTACGCTATTCAACGTGGAACCGGAAGGAATCCACGAGATTTCGCAGGCCGCCGACATCCTGGTCCGGAATATGACAGGGGCGCGCATGCTGATGCCGTCCGTCGCGCGCTTTGTTCCGCTCCCTGGCATGTTGGAATTTCGCCGCGCCGTCAGGCAACTGGATGCGACGGTGTATCAGATCATCGATCGTCGTCGTCGGAACGTACAGGACTCGGGCGATCTGCTCTCCATGCTGCTTGATGCGCGAGATGAAGACGGCAGCGGGATGGACGATCGGCAGGTCCGCGATGAGGTGTTGACCTTTCTCCTGGCCAGCCACGAAACCACAGCGCTGGCGCTCTCCTGGGCCTGGCACCTTCTGGCGGAAAACCCCGAGGCTGACCAACGGCTGCGTGACGAACTGGATCGCGTCCTCGGTGGCCGCGCACCGGGGATCTCCGACTTGCCTTTGTTACCGTACGCCGAAGGAGTCATCAAAGAATCGATGCGGCTGTACCCGCCGGCGTGGGGTGTTGGCCGCACGGTGGCAGAGGAGTTCGAACTGGGAGGCTATCGCATTCCGGCGGGCGCGAACGTGGTGATGAGCCAGTGGGTTCAACACCGCGATGCCAGGTTCTTTCAGGATCCGGAAAAGTTCGATCCTGGCCGGTGGAGCGCGGAAGCCTCGCGGAAGCTGCCAAGGTTCGCCTATTTTCCGTTCGGAGCAGGTCCCCGACAATGCATCGGAGCATCGTTCGCCATGATGGAAGGCGTACTTCTGCTCGCGATCATGGCCCAGAGATTTCAGCCGCGCGCAGTTGCAGGGCACCCAGTCGAGCCCCAGCCGAGCATTACCCTGCGTCCCAAAGGAGGCGTGTGGATGGAGTTGAAGCAAAGACGCGCCACGGCCATTCAAGTAGTCTGAGCGTTACCGTCTCCTAATCCGGGACCTTCTCGAAAATCATTACCGCTCGGAAATAATGTACTACAGGACCAGCCGCTGTAGAATCTGAATCAGAGGCTCGGTTCGACAGGCCAGCGCAAAGCGCACCCTCCGAAAGGCACCTCCACTTTGATCTATCAAAAGGTGAGGCATGCTTTTGCAAGGGATGGCGCAGCGTATCGAGCACTGGGCACTCCAGAGACTCATTCCATACACCAGGAACCCGCGGACTCACTCCGGCGCGCAAGTTGCGCAGATCGCAGCCAGCATCGCCGAGTTCGGGTTCAACAACCCAATTTTGGTAGACACGAAGGCCGGCATCATCAAAATGAGAGCCAACCTTAGCCAGCGGCTGAAGCGGCTCGAAGCACGCGTGAAACCGACGGACGAGCCAGAGGAATTCGTGATTGAGTTTGTTGGTCCCGGCAAGGAGGTTGTGCGGACGCTCGTCATTCGACCAGGCGCTCCAGCGTCGCCGATCAGCCCTCACCAATAGGGCGAGCTTCCGGATAAGGCCGGGGTTGGAACGCGCGGCTCTCGACGTTCAGAACTCCGGCGGCTGATTCGCCGCGTGTGGCGCGCATGATACGCCTTTGCCTGTTGCTTCTTTTGTTCGTTCCCTCGTTCGCGGCCGACGAATCGAGCTTCACTCTATGGACTCCGGCCGCAATAAGACAGCACGAAGCTGCGCTGATGAAGAACGTCGCTCCGGACCATTCCTCACGCGAAACGCTCGCCGATTATGGTGACCACCGCTTTCGGCTGCTGTATCGCGACGCCAATGGTCTCCCCGAGGAGCACGACAAGATCGTTGACGTCGTGGTGGTGCACAGCGGCGAAGGCACCCTCATGCTGGGCGGGACGATAAGCGGAAAGAATGGCAGCGCTGCGACAGGCGAATATCTCGGAACCGTTCTCACCGGCAGCGAAATGCATCCCTTAGCGGCAGGCGAGATCGTTCACATTCCGGCGGGCATTCCGCACGGCTTCCTCGTACCGGCCGGAAAGCACATCACCTACGTTCTTCTCAAATCCCCGGCGAAAGGCCGGTGATCTTCCAGCGAGTTCCGAACTCAGCGAAACTGCAGCCGGGAACGAAAGCGCCGATTTGGAACGCGCGGCTCTCGCTTTTCGACCCATCACCACAAACAACACTCGGCATCGGTCCCATCCGCCAACCCAGGCTACACACCAGCCATCGATGCGGTCGCCAAGCGCAGCTGGCTTGGCGAGCCGCGCGAACTTGGTCGCAACTTGCATAGTGCGACCCATCAATTGCTCTGAAGGTGCTGACAGTCAAGGCGATGAGGGGTGCTAGACCGGTTGCTGGTTTCAAACGGCCTTTGTGAACAACCGAGTTACTTTGGCGTGGTGCGGAGAGTGTGATAATGCCAGAGGAGATTTATGTCGCAACAGCATTGGATAGCCGTGGTGGGGTCGGCTATTGGGATCGCCGGAACCGCAGCCCTCTCGTTCGACCTCCTGAAATCTAAGAACGCAGAAGAATCGATCAAAGAATTTAAACATCTTCAGGATGAACTTGATATTGCGTCTCAAGAACTCACTTTCCGGATGAACGGCGGTCTGTCCATTATGGCGGATTTTCTCGGGGGTTACCTTTCGTTCCTGGAGATCGAAGCGCAAGTGAAGGAGGAGACTGCTCAAGGAAAGAGCCCGGTCGAAGGTGCCGACCCTGAGATGGGCATTCTGAGGTAAGCCTGCGCCACGACGCCCTCGCAAAATTTCTGGAGGCCCGACAAAAACTGGCTTCACCGGAGCAAACGCAGAAGGCCCTCGACTTGGTGGCAGATATTCGCAGAAGAGTAGAACAACGTTTTGTGCAGGAATTAACCTATTCTCAAAGGCTCAAGCGCGTCGCAATCGCTGGCGTACTTCTCGTGGGTATGGGAGCCATTGCGCAACTTGTCGATCTGTTGCTGACCTGAACACGGTCCTCGTACGTAATCATATCTTTTTAATCAGCAGGCAATGCCCGAGCGTAGGCGGAGCCAAAAGGCGTACGCATATTTCTCGGCAGGGTCACGGCTTCCGGAAGTTCGAGGTCCGTCCAGACCTGTCGGACAAAATCGTAGGCTTCAGCGGCCGGAACGAACGCGAGCACTCGCCATCCGTCCGGTCGCCCAGCGCGGCGGGCTTGGTGAGCCGGAGGAACTTGGTCCGGACCTCCATGGTTCATGCATGGCTCTGCGCGGGCAGACAGTCAAGGCGCAAGCCTTCATGGAATGCGCTACCGATATTTGGACATATCAGGCCCGGTGCAGGACCTGAATAAGGCACGGGTGGACTCGAACGAGTGTGTGCCAACCAGAACATCTGACTTGTCCAAGCGAGCTCGCCGGGCTGCATTCACGGGAGTAAAGTAACATGATACGGAGTATCAATCATGCGAATCCATTTGTTCCGCCTCGCGCTGACAATTCTGATTGCCGCGCCCCTCACCTGCGCCGCAAACCTGGAACTCACTTTTAAAGGTACCGGGAGCATTCGGGGTAGCTTTGCCGCTTCCGAACGGGGTTACCAGACCCGGCAAGGTCCGGCCATGGATGCACACTTTACCAAACAGGCCAGTGGCAACAACAGCCCGGCGCGGGTTCCTTCCGCTTCCGTGCCCCGCCCCGCCGCTTCGTCTCCTGTTGGTTCTACGCGGCTCTCGGACATCGCGCCTCTCGAGAATCGGGGCTGCGGGCCGCGGTGCTCTAAGGGGCACAATCAGCACCTGATGTTTAGGTGAGATGAAAGCTGGTAGCGCACCCTCATGAATACACGCGAAATTCCGGTTCGAGAGCGTAGCCTCTCTAGAACAATTTGCGGATGTTACCGGAAACTGGCTCGTGTGCCGCTTGGCCGTCAAACGGCGCTGACCGCGGATTTGCTCAGGGGACAGCGCTCTTCCAGATCGCTAACGATATTGCTTGATAACGTTACTTGCGCGCCTTGGCTACCGCATACTAGAAGAAAATGGGTTTCCTCGATAATCTAGAGAACGATCTTAAAGCGCTTGAGAACCGGGAGGAGAAGGACCCGGAGAAGGTCAAGCGCGCGCACGAACGGCGGGAGGCAGACAGGGCAGCTGCGTTATTGCGGGCACCGCATGTGGAGGCGCTGAAGAATTCGCGCTTCACCTCGGAGCTGTTAACGCAGTGCCGGGCGATCGGTCGTGGGCAGCGGGTCCTGGTACAGTTTACTTGGCTCGGGGAGACTCTGCGTCTGGAGGCCAAGGAGAAGCGCATGGAATTGGCACCAACGGCGGAAGGGATCACCGCCATATTCTCCTTAAACGGCGTGGAAGTGGGTCGGGCAACCGTCGATCCGCAGGTTGATGATGCGGCCGCGGTTGCGAGGCGCTGGTTGACGCAGCAGTGACGTGACGAGTCCCCCGTAATTGCGCCGCTACGGCCACGAGTAGCCCCATAAAACGGGAGCGCCGCAGTCCACGTTAAGATAGGCCCATGCGATTGCTTTTCATTTCGACGATCATTGCTGCCATAGCCTTCTTGGCGTCTGCGCAAGATACAGGCCGCGGCGCTACGCCTGCAGCCATGACTTTGACAATTCCGGGATTTCCCGACGGTGGACAGCTTCCCGTTAAGTTCAGTCAGGCCGCTCCCGGCGTTGCCCCTGGCGAAGGCACATCGCCGGCAATGAGCTGGGCCAACGCACCCGCCGCCACACAGAGTTTCTTTCTCCACATGCACGATATGGATCTCGCCCGCAACAAGACAACAGACGATCAGGCGCACTGGGTTCTTTGGAACATTCCGGCGACTACGACGGGCTTGCCAGAAGGTGTACCCAAGGGATCGCCGTTGCCCGATGGGAGTTATCAGATCAGCGCCACAGGAAATATGTACCGTGGTCCAGGAGCTGGCGCGAACGGCCCATTCCACCACTACGTCTTTGAGCTCTACGCCCTAGACACCAAGCTGGATGTGAAACCATCTGCTGATGCGTTTGAGACGCGCGCAAACGTGATGAAGGCGATTCAGGGTCACATCCTGGCGAAAGCGGTTTACGGTGGCCTGTTCCGGCGCCCGCAGTAAATCAGCTAGGAATCCAAACCATCGCGTTTACGGGGAAGGCCGTTTTGGCTTCCGATATTGATACCTAACGGTGCCGAAACCGAGCGCCCTAGCTCTTTGCGGCACCCTGTAGATGGGAGCAAGTCGTCGCCGCGCAACCACCAGGGTCCCAATTGCCAACACTTCCGATCATGAGATTATTGAAGTATTGAGCTTTGCCCGTTGGCAAACCGTCGTCGATTTTCTTTTGCTGGCCGTGGCGTTTTACGTAATGTTGAGTTGGGCCCGGTCGGCCAGGGCGTTGCGCATCGCTCTGGGAATCGTCGGGCTCCACGCACTGGCGCTTCTCGCGCGGCAGTTGGATTTGATCATCACCAGCTGGCTGCTGGACTTGCTGGCCATTCTCACGGTCGTGCTCTTGCTGTTGGTGTTTCAGCCCGAGCTGCGGCGCGTCTTCATGGGCCTCGATAGTGCCTTGCATCGCTTTCCGCGGGCCCGCTCCGCCTCTTTGGAAAACGCTCGGGAAATTGCGCACGCCTGCTTTGATTTTGCACCCCTTCACGTGGGTGCCTTAATCGTCATCGTATGCCAAGATTCGATCGGTGAGCTTTTGGAGGGAGGGGTTTCCCTGGAAGCCGCTGTCTCTTCCAAGCTGCTGAAAGCGATATTTCAGAAGGACTCGCCGCTGCATGACGGCGCGGTCATTATCGAGAAAGATCGCATTTCGAAGGCGAATGTGGTGCTCCCGTTGACGCATCGGCCAGATGTACCGGCATTCTACGGAACCAGGCATCGGGCCGCCATGGGCCTTGCCGAGCGCTGCGATGCCAAGGTGATAGTGGTTTCCGAGGAGCGCGGGCAAGTGAGCCTGATGCAGGGCAAGGCGATTTATCATCTCGAGCGACCGGCTCAGTTGATCGAAGCGGTCGAGGGCCTAAGCCGAGGCGATCGGGAAAGCATGGGAATTCGTGCCCGCCGCGCTATATTCACTAACCTGCCGCTCAAGCTCGGCGCGCTAGGGCTAGCCAGCTTCATCTGGAGCATGTCTTTCCTGGCGGCGGGAACTACCATTCGAAGCGTCACCGTTCCTATCGAGTTCAGCAACGTGCCCGCGGGAATGCAGATCGCCGATCAATCCACGGACACCGTGGAGGTCCAGGTACGTGGCAGCCCGTGGGTGATGGACTCCGTGAATCTGGTAAACCAGATCGCCCGGTTCAATTTAGGGAATCTAAGTCCCGGACGCCACCAACTCGCACTGGCAATGGGAAACTTGGAGTTGCCGCCCGGCGTTATCATGGACCACGCGACCCCGGCGCGGATAACGGTTCAACTTGTGCGCTCGGGCGCGTCGCGTTCGCCGTGAAGAGCGTGCGTCCGCACGCTGACCCGGATCGTGGTTTTGCAGACGCGGCCGGATTTGACGAAGCCTGTCGGTTCAATCCGGCGTGGTTGAAACCGCCACCGATATCACGAGTCATTGTAGCGTGTTACCCGGTATTGCCCGCTGCATCCCTGTTTTGACTGCAAGCGGTTGATTGTAGGCTGGCGGAGAGGGGGGGATTCGAACCCCGGTAGAAGTTTCCCCCTACGACGGTTTAGCAAGGCTCCGTGGGTAATCCCTACGAGTCACGTCGAGTACCTATGTGGTACGGGCGATTTAATCTCTACGAGCCAGGGTACCTTTTGGTGTTGGGTTAAACCGGGGTGTGCCTGGACGGCCGGTAACAAACGGGTAGCAGTCTCGGTCGATTGGGTCGTGGAATTCTTGGCTCCAAATCCACAGTCCTTAACCTAAGTACCCATATCCCGATCCAGACTAAAACGAACGCCTTGCAAAAGACCGGGCGTTGCGACCAAAATCCGTCCGATGGTCGGCGCCTCCGAGATCGAGTTCAGTTCGAAGCCCGACAGTTTGTTCGTGTCATTCGTCCCTGGAATTTGGATCACTGAGACTTCAATCAGTGGCGCTCTCTGAACTCTCTGAACTCTCTGATCAATCTCGCTATCTCACGCACGTGTGTGCGGCCTGTGTGCATTCTTTCGGGCAGGGCGGTCCATGGCCGGGAAAAGCAGGGCAACGGTCACGGGCGCCGTACAACTTGCCAACCGCGGCCGACGCTCCGTTAGATTTTCCCTATGAGCCAACGGTCTCCAAGGCAAAGCCGTTCAGCCGGTAACGAAACGGTCGGCTCTCCTGCAACTGGCAAGCGCTCCATTCCAACCCGCGGCGGATCTCTTCGATCTGTTGATCCCACCAGGGTCCGGTTCGGCCCGCGTGGTAGAACTCACGGCACACTCCAAGATGTTTTCGGAACCCGGCTAGCAGGCGGGACTGATAATGCTCAATGACGGAGGCGACGTCCGCCCCTCCGGCGGCGGCGCGCACCACCGCGCATCCTAGAATTGCTTCCCGGGCTGCATGTCCGACGCCGTCTCCACATATTGGATCGAAGCCTAACGCGGCTGTACCGCAGACTAGCCATCCCAACCCGCCCAGCGGATCGGCGATGCGGGGATGACAAGGGACGTTAGCTCCCGTAGTAGTCGCCTGCGCGATCTCTTCCACCACCAGCCGGCTCCTGGCGAGGAGCGATTCTGCGGAACCTCCCACCGCGAGCAGCCACGCGTTGGCGCTGTCGACCGGCAGCAGGAACAGCCATCCGTCGGAGAGCGATTCGATCCAGCAGGCGCCGGTATCCGATCCCGGTTTGAGCTTGATGGCGCAGGCCGTCGCCATGCGGGACCCGAAGGAGCGCTCCACCGATGATGGCGGTAGTGGGTGCGAGGTGATAATCGTCCACGCGCATCCACCCGATTGCTGGCAATCGCCGGGCGCAGTCGCCAACTGAAGGCGATCGAGCAGCACTTGTTCGGGGACGACCCGCGCAGAGTGAGAGACGATCACCGGTCTCGGATTCTCACCCCACAAGACGATTCGCCTCCGAATCTGATGCAAACCGTCGAACAGATCGCCCTTCTGAAAAACGTCCGAGAGCAGTCTTTGCGCGGTTTGGCTCACCATGATCGCCGGCAACCTGGGCCGGTCCACTCGTTCCACTACCAACGGAATCCTGCCCTGCTGGAGGAGGCGTGTGCAGCAACGGGCAGCGACGCCTTCGCCGCGAATCAATACCGTTTCCACGCCGATCTCCTGATGACCAGAGTATGGCAGACCCACAGTTACCGCGAAGAAGCACGCGTCCCTGCGTGCCCCATCTGCACTTCGGCGAGAGCTTGCTCCAGCACGCGCAACCCTTCCTCGATCTGGCTATCGGTTGCGACCAGTGGCACCAACAGCCGAATTACGTTTCCAAAAGTACCCGCCGAAATCATGACCAAACCCCGGCGATGGCAGGCTGCCAACACCGCCCGCGTTTCCTCGCCCGCGGGTTCCTTGGTGGAACGGTCCCTGACAAGCTCGATGGCACGCATCGCGCCCACGCCTCTCATCTCACCGACTAAAGGGAAACGGCGCGGCCAGTCGCGCGTCATCGATTGAAACAGGTCCCCGATGCGTCGGGAGCGGTCCGAAAGGTGGAGAGTGTCGATAGCTTTGAAGATCTCCAGAGCCGCAGCGCACGCCACGGGATTTCCACCAAAGGTCCCTCCGAGCCCTCCCGGTCCGGGCGAATCCATGATTTCAGCCCGCCCCGTCACGGCTGCAAGCGGCAAACCCGCTGCGATCGACTTGGCCGTCACGATAATATCGGGCTCGATGCCAAATTGCTCGCAAGCAAACAGGGGGCCCGTCCGGCAGAAGCCGGTTTGGATTTCATCGGCAATGATCAGAATCTTGTGTTTGCGACAGATGCTGGTAATGACCTGAAACCACTCGGTGGGCGGGGTCACGAATCCGCCTTCGCCGAGAACGGGCTCGAAGATGACAGCGGCGACGGCTTCGGCCTCGATCTGGCGCTGAAACATGGATTCCAGCCGATGCGCACACTCGATGTCGCAAGTCGGATACGTGAGACTAAGTGGGCACCGGTAACAGTATCCGTAAGGCATTCGATAGACCTCGGGAGCAAACGGACCGAATCCGGCTTTGTACGGCTTGGATTTTCCGGTCAGGCTCAAGGCGAGCTGTGTGCGCCCGTGGAAGCCATCTTCGAAAGCAATGACCGCCTGCCGGCGCGTAAAGTGGCGAGCGAGCTTGACCGCATTCTCCACCGCCTCAGCGCCGCTGCTGACAAAGAACGTTTTCTTCGGCGAGCGTCCCGGCGCCCGCGCATTCAGTTCTTCCGCCAGCCGCACATACCCTTCATAAGGCGTCACCATGAAGCAGGTGTGCAGGAACTGCTCGGCCTGCTCACGAATCGCAGCGAGGGCCTCCGGCGGAATGTGCCCGGCATTCTGGCAACCAATGCCTCCGGTAAAGTCGAGTAGTTGGTTGCCATCGACATCCTCGATGGTTGCCCCTGAGGCACGGCGAACGAAGACCGGCAACACGGAGGCCACTCCTCGCGGCACGCTCGCTTCGCGGCGTTTCTGGAGTTCCGCAGAACGCGGACCGGGGATCGCAGTGACGAGATGAATGGATGTTTCAGTGCTGAGATTCATGGGGGAGAATGACTTCTTTCAAAGCACCCGGAGTCCTTGTGGAGGACCAACGGAAAGCAAAGTAGACGGGGACGCCGACCAGAACGATCACCAAACCGGGAAAGGTCGTTGCAGGGCGATAGACAAAGAGCACCAGCAAGATCGCGGCCGCACTCAACCAATAGAGTGCCGGGACCACGGGGTATCCAAAGGCGCGGTACGGCCGTTCAACGTTAGGGCGGATAGCGCGAAGGCGGAAAACTGCTGCGATCGTCAGTAGGTAGAACAACAGAGCGGCTGACACCACGTAGTCCAGCAGATTGCTGTAAAGGTTGCCGTAAGTGTCCTTGGATGGATCGTAAGTTCGCAGCAGGACCAAAAATGCGGCCCAAGCTCCCTGCATCGCCAGCGACGCACCGGGAACGTGTGCCCGATTCAAGACGGCTGCGCGCCGAAAGAACAGACCGTCCCGCGCCATGGCAAAGTAGGCACGCGCGCCGGACAACACCATGCCGTTGATGCAGCCGAACCCTGAGATCATGATTGCGAGGGCCATCAAGCCGCCGCCCACCACAGGGAAGATCGCCTGCAGCATCGCCCCCGCTACGCGATCGGAGGATGCATGCTGCACCTGTTCCAACGGCAGCACCACTACGTAAGCGAAATTAGCGCAAGTGTAAAGGCCGATTACGATCATGGTGCCCAAGGCCAGCGAAAGGGGCAGGTTGCGCTGTGGGGCTTTCACTTCCCCGGCCGTGAACGTGATGTTGTTCCAAGCGTCGGCCGCAAAGAGCGAGCCGACCTGGGCCACCGAGAGTGCGACGAAGAGCCCGAAAATCGTTTCCGGGGAGAGGCCTGGAACTACAGGCGTGTAGCCTCGGGGAGTCCACATCTGACTGAAGTTCGCCTTTACCGCGTGGGCGTTCCAGCCTAGGAAGACACCAAGCCCGATTACGGCCAATAACGCGCCGATTTTGGCAGTTGTAAAAGTGTTTTGGACGATCTTGCCGTATTGAATGCCGCGGGCGTTGCTCCAGGTCAGCAATCCGATCAGCAGGACTCCAACCAACTGCGCCGTCGACAGCGATAAGGCGTAGGTGCCCGAAATATGAACTGGCGGAATCAGATAGTTGCTCTCGGAAATACGCGGCCACAGAATTCCCAAGTACCGTGCAAAACCGACGGCAACGGCCGCCACGGTGCCAGTCTGAATGACCAGAAAGAGCGTCCAGCCGTACAAGAATCCCCACAGTGGTGACCAGGCTTCCCGCAGGTAAACATATTGGCCTCCCGCGCGGGGCATCATCGCCGCCAGTTCGCCGTATGACAGCGCCGCTGCAATCGTTAACAAACCAGTGATCACCCAGGAGACCAACAGCCACCCGGCACTGCCAAGTTGACGCGACATTTCAGCCGCCACGATAAAAATGCCGGACCCGATCATGGAGCCCGCCACGATCATGGTGGAATCGAAAAGGCCGAGGCTCCGGTGGAGTCCGTATGGGCCTGAGCTACTGTCAGCGGTAGATTGCTGCATAAAGAGTTTGCCGAAGTCCGGTGAGTCGATATAATTGAAACCCGGCTGTTCCCCGCACGGAATCGGCATGCCTAAGCAACCTCGAAAAATCTCTAGCCCTGACTTCCCTCCTCGCTATCTGACGGTCGGGCAGACGGCTCGCATTCTGGGAATCAGTCCCTCGACGCTCCGGCTGTGGGAAAACGTGGGCCTGATCAGCCCCGCACGCAGTTCCGGACGTTATCGCCTCTACAACAACGAACTTCTCAGCGTGCTCAAGCGAATCAAATATCTGCGCGATGTCAAGAGGCTCAGCGTGCCAGGTATCAAGAAAGTGCTGAACGGCGGCACGTCCGCGGCCAGCGCTCCCGACCCTCCGAGCGAGCCGGCCATTGGGCCGAGGCTGCGGAGGATGCGTAAGAGCCTGGGCCTCGGCATTGTAGAAGCGGCCAACGGTGCCGGTATTTCGCCTGGGTTTCTCAGCGCCATCGAATTGTCCAAGGCCAATGCCTCTGTTGCCACGCTCCATCGTCTGGCGGCCACCTATAATTCCACCGTTCTCGATTTCTTTGATCTCCCCAGCCACGGCCGGCGCTTGCTGCAGCCAGGTCTTCGCCGGATCCTACGGACCGACTCGGGCGTGGATATTGAACTGCTCTCGATCGGTACGAAGATGCTCGAACCAATGCTTTTCCGCGTTCCCCCGTCGGCCGGCAGCGACGGGTCGTACTCGCACGTGGGCGAGGAGTTCATCTACATGCTGAAGGGCACGCTGGAAATCTGGCTCGGCGAACTGGAGTGCCATCTGTTGCACGAGGGTGACAGCTTCTGGTTCGAAAGCAATGTCGGCCACCGCTGGTTTAACCCATCGGATGAGGACGCAGTGCTGATTTGGATCAATACGCCGCTGACGTTTTGAGCGCATTTATCCACGTTCGTACAGCACTTTGCCGCCCACGATGGTCATGTCTACTTTCAGGTTCAAGATCTTTTCCGGCGAGATAGTCAAGAGGTCCTCGGGCAGCACGATCATGTCGGCCAGCTTGCCGGGCTTCGAGCGTTCCCTTGATCTTCTCTTCGCGCGTGAGAAACGCCCCGCGCCGCGTATACATGGTGATGGCGTCCTTTATGCTAACGGCTTCTCCGGGACCGAACACCTTGCCGCTCTCACCCTTGCGAGTGACCGCGGCGTACAACCCCACCATTGGTCCGATAGGCAGATTGTCACTGCCGAATGCCATGAAGATGCCGTGCTTCAGGGGAGTCGCCAGCGCGTTGTTGGTGGCCAGACGTTGGCCTTCTAACGTCTCTACATAACGGCCTTCCAGATTGTAAGTGAAGTTCGGCTGCTGGGCGATATGGATCTTTTCCTTCGCCATGATTTGCATGGTCCGCTCGGGAGGCAGCACGGTGAAGTGGCAGAGGTAGTGCCGATGGTCATTCCGCGGATAATCCTGCAAGACCTTGTCGAGCGCATCCACGGTCATGGCGATGGCCGCATCACCGATGGCGTGGATTCCGAATTGCCAGCCGAGCTTGTGGCCCTCTTCGATGTTGGCGTGGATCTGCTCGGGGTTGAAGAAGGCCCGTCCGCGGAATCCCGGCTGGCCCTTGTAATCCACGAGCGACCATGCCGTGGGGCCGGTGAATCCTCCGTCGGCGGCCATCTCTCCGATGGAGCCGACGCGCAACCGGTCGTTGCCGTCGCCCGTTTTCTTGCCCAACTCCTTCAGTTTGGCCGCACCTTCTTTTGCATGTCCAGCTGCCGATGGGTACCCGACCTGAATCGATGCGCGTGGCAATTCCGTACCATGCTTCTGGTACAGAAGTTCCCACTCGGCATAAGAGCCGACGACATCCGGATCCACCGACGAGCCGGCTTCGATCACGCTGGTAATGCCCAGCTTGAGCTGATCGCGCACGTTCTGCAGCAAGCTATCACGCACATCCGCCGGCTTGTCCCTGGGGACCAGCCGCATGTAGAGATCGTTCCGTTCGCGAATGACGCCATTCGGCTCACCGCTCGCGTCCTTTTCGATCAGCCCGCGCTCAGGGTCGGGCGTGGCTTTGTTGATGTCGGCTAGCTCGAGAGCCTTGCTGTTGCCGACTGAACTGTGGCCGCCGGCTCTGGTCAAAACGACCGGGTTGTTTGGCGCCGCTGCATCCAGGTCGCCGCGCAGGGGCTTTCTTTGCTCAGTGAAGTGATACTCGTCCCAGCCGCCACCCGTGATCCATTCATCGGGCCCCAGTTCCTTGGCCTTGTCCCGCACCTGCTGCTTGAGCTGCGCGAGCGAAGTGGTATCGTTGAAGTCGATATAGCGCCGGGAGTGTCCGCCCAGATGGATATGCGTATCGTGAAAGCCCGGCATCACCATGCGGCCGCGAAGGTCGATGGTGCGCGCCGCCGTGTATTGGTTGCGCAGCTCGTTGCCACCCACTGCCGCAATCCGGCCGTCTTTGATCACGATGGCTTGGTGGATGGAAAATGCGTCGTCCACGGTGACGATCTTGCCGTTGAAAAGGATCAAATCGGCCGGATCGCCTTGCGCATGCAAACTGTGCATGCTGCCGGCGGATGCAATGCCGACTGTACCCAGGAATTCACGTCTAGAGAATGTCATAGGTCCCTCGCTATCTCTAAAAGTCGAGACGTAGCGACAGCTGCCCCACACGGTTGCCGCCGTTCTCCGCGGATTGCACGGTTTGCGTCACGCCAAAAGTACTGGGAGAAGAGACATCCGTAGGGGGCGCCGCGAAATTCGGGTGGTTCAGGATATTCGTGAAGGTGGCCTCAAAACGCATTCTCAGTCTTTCGGTAAGTGAAAAGCTCTTTGAAAGTCCGCCGGCTACGGTTACCGTTTCTGGGCCTTCACAGATTCCCACGCCCGCGTTCCCGGGGCGGCCAGCGCCGGCGGGAGTGGGCACGAATGCGGCGAGGTTGAACCAGCCATTGGGCCCGGGGTTCGAGATATTGCAGTTGCCGATCCGGTCGGGCCGCACCACCGCCGCCCGCCCCGCCTCGTTGAGGTTGGCTTGGCTGTCGTCCGTGTTGCTGTCATAAGGCGTCAGGTAGGGTCCGGTTTGCGCCAGAGTAATCGTGCTGAGTTGCCATCCGCCGAGCACCGCGTCGACGGCGCGGTTGGACCGGTTTAGGAATTTCATGCCGTGCCCGAAGGGCAGTTGATACTGCGCAGTGAGCAGGAAACGGCCCCGGCGCACGCCTGGGTCGTTGCCCCGATCCAATCGGAGGTTGAATCGATCGTTGATCGCCGGTAAGACCATTGGGGCCGGATACGTTGCCTTGCTCGATACCGAATGCTGTGGGAGCGTCGCCGCCGGCGTTGGTCAGGTCCTTCGCCCAGTCATACGTGGCTTGAAGATAGAAGCCGGCGGCCAAGCGATGCGAAAGCTGCAGTTCCAGATCCTGGTAATTGGCAAATCCCCAATTCCCTAATTGGATAATCGGTCCCAGCTGTGGGTAGGGAACACTCATCGGATCATACGGCTGGGCGCTGGCCCGGATGGAATTCTGGTCCGTGTGCATCCCGATCCGGATATGAATTCTCTCCGATGTAGCTGATGCGCGCGTTCCAGTTTTCCCCAAACTGCCGTTCGAGCGGTGACGTTCCATTGAGTCGACTGAGGGTCTCGATAATGGATTTGTTGGGCAACGTAGTACTCATAGGTGCCGACAATGTCCGGCGTCAGACCGCCGTTGCCAAATGCAACTGACGGAAGTCTGGAAGAGGGGCGCCCCATTCACCAGACCGTTTACGTAGATCAGAGAAGGTGTGCTGGCCAAGCCGGTCATCTGATAGGCAACACCTCCGAGCTGCGGCACCGTAAAGACACCAAAACCAGTTCGCAACACCGTCTTGCCGTTGCCGAAAGGCCGCCACGCAATACTGATGCGAGGATCGAAATCCTTCCAGTAGGTATAGCGCAAGCCCTGCGGCAGCCCTGCCTGGCTGGCGGTTTGCACCGGCGAACAGGGCAGGTGGCAATCACACCGGGGCAGGCATTGAGTTGATACAACACCTGCGCCGCCGGCGGCAGAAGTTTCGCGGCGATGTCAGGGTAAACCATGCCCCCATTGGCTGGATTGAAATTGGCGATGTTGCCGTTCTTCTCCGAGAAGGGGGGCTGCATCTCCCACCTCAATCCCGAAATTCAAAGTCAGATTCTTTGAGATCCGCCACTCGTCTTGCGCATATGCGGCGAAATGCTGCGACTTCTGATCGATGGGGGGCCCGATCGTGAAGACCAGGTTGGTCGGCGGGCAAACCAAGCAGAAGATCCGCAAATGCATTGCCGCTGAAGCTCCCGTTGAAGTTGAGGGATCCGAACTCGTCGTCCGCGCCGAAGTTATTGACTCGCGAATAGCTCACAGTACGCCAGTCGATGCCGAACTTTGCGGTGTGCTTGCCTTTGATCCAGGTAAGGTTGTCCGTGTATTGGAGCGTTCGGGAGTGCGACGGGCCGACATCGCCATGTCCGATCCGGCTGAAACCTGTTCCCGCACTGAAATTGAAGCCCGGGAAGCCGCCATCGTTTCCGGCATGGGAAAGATCGAGCCCGGTTAAGCCCAGGTTCGCCACCACGGAAGCACCAGAAAATGGAAGCGATTGGTCGAGTGGTTAAATCGCTATAGCCAAACCGGAATTCGTTGATCAGGTCAGGGGTGAATGTATAGCTGTCGGCGACCAGGAGATTCCTGTTCTTCTCTGTGTTGGTGATCGGCGGGAGCAATTGCGAAAGACTGGCATTCGCTTCGGATAGAAAGGGAAGGTCCTTCCAGGTCCAACGCCCATAGATCAGGTGTTTGCTGCTGACAGATTGATCGATCCGGATGTCGAACCCATCGGTCTGATTCGTTCAAGGGTAGCAGCGACCGGTAGTTCCCGGTGGTCGAACCAGAATTGAAGTTGGGCTGCGGGTAGTACTGGTTCAGAAGCTTCTGGGCAACCGGACTGATGCAGGTTCCGGGAATTTGATTGTTGGGAAATGGCAGCGCCGGTGAAAGGATTTACCGCGGGCTTTCCCGGGACGCCATTTAGATTCCCCGCGACCATGGCGCGCAGTGGGGACGTTATTGATGACCAGCGTGGACCCAGGACTTGCCGATTGCCTTCGTAATCGACGAAGAAGAAGGTCTTGTTATGGCCGTTGTAGAGCTTCGGAATGACAACGGGACCGCTCAGACTCGCGCCAAAAGTATTCCAAACCTTGGCTTGCTTCACGTCGGAACCGTAGGTGGTGGCATCTAGCGCGCGATTCTGAAGATATTCGAAAGCGCTTCCGTGGATGGCGTTGCCTCCGCTCTTGGTGGTTACGGTGACGTCGCCGGAAGAGGCCAGTTCGGCATTGTTGTTGATGGCCGAAACCTTGAACTCGCTCAACATCTCGGACGACGGGTACATATTCCGCGCGGCGGCGTTGGCCCCACGTTGACAGTCGAGGTGCCGTCCACGCTGTAGTCGGTCATGAACGGCAGCGAGCCAGTCAACGCAATGGCTCCGTTCTGGTCCTGCTGCACATTCGGCAAGGCAACGATGGCTCCCAAGGGACTCGTGGATCCCCCGCGATAATTGGCCGGCAGTTGCGTGATCTGCTGATTGTTCATGGTTGAGGAGATGGTGGCATTTTCGGTGTTGATTACGGCGCCCAGGGCCTGCACCTCGACCGTCTGCTGGACCGCGGCCAATGCGAGCGTCAGGTCCACGCGCCTTTCCTGCCGCGCTTCCAGTGCAACTGAATCCGCTTTCGCTACCACGAAACCAGATTTCTCCGCCGTGATCGAATATGTGCCCGGCTGCAGGTTTGCGAACTGGTAGAGCCCCGCGTTATTCGACATCGCGGTGCGACTGTTGGCGGTGGCCAGATTCGTGGCGGTGACGGTAGCATCGGCAATCACACTGCCCGACTGATCCTGAACCGTACCGAGAAGCGTGCCGAATGTGGACTGGGAAAAGGCCGATGCGCATCCGAGCACACACCAGGAAGCAACGAGCAAGCATGAGCGACAGTTTTTCATTCTAGACCCCTTTCGAGCAGACCGAAGTTTGCGAGCCCGACCTCCCGACAGCATCAAAAAAATACAAGGCTGGATGTAACTTTGGAGCGGCCCTCGAAGCGGCACGGCTTCCTAAGGCTTGCAGTATGGGATTCTGTCACCGCTTTGTCAAGGCCGGCTGAATATCTTGTAATATCCTAAATAATCAATCATGTACGGGGAATGCGGGAGAGGTTATCAACCGGTATATGACCGCGTTTCAGGGGGCTGGCGGCGGGCGGCTCCTGCCATGGACGCCCTTGGAAGGCGATGCTATAATCCTTGCATGTTTTCGAGCGAAACCCAGCCCTCGGCTCAGGTAGAGCGCATTCTGCACAGCGATACTCTTCGCACTTCGGGTGTGTTGCGACGCTTACTCCGATACCTCGCAGACAAAGCGTTCTCGGGCGAGGCGGACCAGCTCAAGGAATACACGATTGGAGTCGACGCCTTTGGCAAGCCCCCGACCTACGATCCGCGTCAGGATGCGATTGTGCGGCTTCAGGTTGGCCGGCTCCGTCAGAAGTTGGGCGAGTACTATCGGACGGAAGGCAAGGATGATCCGGTCGTACTCGATCTTCCGAAAGGGCGCTTTAAGTTGAAATGGGAGGTTCGCCCGACGGTCCCCGCAGCCCATTCGCATGAGGTAATCGAGGTCAAGCAAGACGGCGTCCAAAACACTCGACACTGGCGCCAAGCCACGATTGCGTTTGGTTTGGCTTTTTTGATCCTGGCAGCCTGGAGCGCCTATTCAGCCACTCTGCTTTGGCGCAGTCGCCAGAACCAGGCCGGATCGCCTGCATGGACTCCGGAACTGGAACAACTCTGGCGTCCGTTCTTAGCATCCAAGCGGCCTCTGATCGTCGCCATCGCAGATCCGCTATTCATCGGGTTGCAGGGTACGGACATTTACTTCCGCAAAATTTCTCTGCGCCGACCGGAGGATGCAGCCAGTTCCCCCGAGGTGTCGGCACTGCGGAAATTGCTGGGTAATCCGAGCATCCAACCTACTTTCAACTTCTCGCCGACCGGAGAGATGATCTCCTCGTTCTTACTGGGGAAGCTTCTTGGGACTCGGCGGCAAGATATCTCCCTGGCACGCAGCAGCCAAGTCCCCTTGCAGGAGCTGACTGAGAACAACGTGATTTTGATTGGGCCCGAAGTGGTGTTTCGAGCAAAAACTTCCCGGCATGCAACTGCAGCCGGAACTGGCGCAGGTGCCGGAAGGAATTCACAATTTACACCCACGACGCGGCGAGCCTGCGTTTTTCGTGGACAAGCCACCCAGTTCAGCGCCCAATGACGGTGAGGTTTATGCGCTGATATCGCATGCACCTGGCCCGCTGGGCAACACCAATATCCAGAGTTTCACCAGCAATCGCACTTGGGGGAGAGAGGGCGCCATCCAGGCGTTCACGGACCCGGCTCTGGCCCGCACCTTGATCAATCGACTCAGAAAAACCTCGGGCGAGATTCCCCGTTACTACCAAATTGTCGTGCGCGTGAAATTTACGGACGGGATACCGACGGATATAGCTTACGTACTACATCGCGACTTGACACCGCTGTAATAGGAGCCCAACCCCCGCTTGCTTACGCGCGCGGCTCGGTAACGGCTAAGGTACGACGATAATCCCGCCCATGGTGACATCGTTGTGCAGATCTATGGTTTGCTCGTGTTTCAGCGTCGCGGCATTCCAGACTTCGATCTCAAATCCTGCTCCATAGAGATAGAGATGTTTGCCATCGCTCGATATGCCGAAGCTAAAACGCGGACGGCACGGGAACTCTGATGTCATCGTTCGCTGGTTTTTCGACAGATCGAAGGCCCAGAACTCGCAGCGGCGATTGCCATGCTCGCCGTTGCTGACCACGCTATACCCGGTCTTGCGGTCAGGTGCCACCTGCATCCCCATCATGCCCGCGGGAGCCGGGCCTATTTCGGCAAATTGGAATTCGCGGGAATTGAGGTCGAAGCGGGCGATGCCAAAAAAGCGCCGGTGCACAATTGGATCTTCGGCATTGAATAGCGAGACGAAGGCGCCCTGCTCAACGAGTGTCCCGAAAGGGGCTCCCATGCCGACAGCCTCCATGTTCGGGAAATCTGGTTTTGCCAAATCGATCTTGTCAATTACGTGGAAGTTGCTGGTATCCAGGATGGTGACCTTGTCGCGGAACTGGTACAGATACTTGCCGTCGGGCGAGACGTGAAACGGGTTCATCCCGGGATAGGGATTGTTTCCGTCTTGATCCTCAGGAGGTATGTCAGCGGTGCGCACGATCTTCTGCTGGGCGAGATCGATGACGGCATACTTAAACTTGCCGATTTCGTAGCGGTCCGCCTGCTTGATCACTTCTCTGACTACGGTGTACAGCAACTTGTCCTGTGGATCCGGAGCGACACCATAAATGCGGTACTGATGATTCCCGTCGTTCAACACGAAATGATCGAGGACTCGGCGCGCTGCGATATCGATGACTTCGATCCCGTTTTTGTCGTTGGAGGTAACGTAGATCTTCTTGCGATCGTAAGACTGGCTGATCGAAGTAGGGATTCCGATCTCGCTCGGTATCTTATCGAGGATCTGCCGCGTGTTTTCGTCGACAGCCAGAATGCGGTCCGGATAACCGGGCAGGAAAATAGTGCCTCCCTGCGCCGCCACGCAAAGCGCAGCCAGAATGAGCAAAGAAAACTTGTTCATGGTTAGGAATATCAGATCCAGGTTGCGCCAATCTTTCGTGGCGGAGGCGCACTTGCTCGCCCAATCCGTAGCGTTATTCAAATGGTCGGGAACCTGGGCAGGCCAGTAGCAGTCCACGTAGCAGTCGTAAATGTCGCGTTCCAGCGGCTGACACAGACCGGCCGCCCCACCGGCGGAATCCACTTCCCAGCCGGGCGTAAAGATCAGCGTACAGCCGAGAGGCACACGCATTTTGGGAGGCGGTGGCGGCCCTTGCAGCCCCACCACGTGCTCCCGCGTGGATGTTATGAAGTCGTCCATGCGGCGCGCCTTTTGATTCACAGCTCGCAAATGTCTCATTGAGCTTTCCTTTCGGCAAAGGAATCGAGAAACTCCGGCCTTTGCGCGGCGATCGCGCCATAAATGCGCAGACAGGTATCGGTCCAGTTTCGAATCCAATCGCAGTAATGGAGGTTAGGATGTCCGGTATCGCCGTAACGCACAAACGCCTCATGGTGGCAGCCGCCCGCGCAAACCGGGCGAGCCCAACAGGTATGGCAATCGTATTTCGTGTTGATGTTGCCGCGGCGGAGAAAGTCCCCCTGCTTCTCGCGGTCCATGCCCGAGGAGACATGGCCGAGTGCATGCTGATCCGAATCGACGAAACGGTGGCAAGGCGCAATGTCGCCGGAGGGACCGACGCCGACCAGGCCCAGACCGGCCCCGCAAGGGTGCGACTTGCTGATGCCCTGATGCAGCTCAGCGAGCGTATCGCTAACGTTGGAGAAGCCGTGCATCTGGCCGCGCAGGGCAAATTCGAGGTACTCGTCCGCCAGGACGTGGAACTGATCGAGTACGCCGTCCATGCCGCGGTCATTGATCGCGTACAGGCGGTCGGGTGAAGTGGTGACCGGGGCGAAGCCGACTTCGTGGAAACCGAGATCGTTCTTCAAGATGCCGGAAGATACGCACGACGTCGGTAACGCCCGAGGTGAGCGTGACTCGCGCCGTTATGGGACGCGTCCGGTGATTTTGGATCAAGCGCGCGAACCTTCGCCTCGACGATGTCGTAGCTGCCCCGGCCGTTCGCGAAGACGCGCAGCTTGTCGTGCATCTCCTTCGGGCCATCCATGCTGACGGTAACGCCGATGCGGTTTTCGGAAAGGAATTCAATGATGGCGGGAGTCAGCAGCGTGGCATTGGTGGTGAGGCTGAAGTCAATGAAACGCGATTGCGCGTTGGCCTGTTCCGTTGCGTAACCCACCACCTGCTTCAACAGCGGGAAATTCATCAACGTCTCGCCGCCGAAAAACGTGATATGCACGTGGCGGCGGCCGGCGGATTGTTCCAGCAAGAAATCCACGGATGATTTCGCCGTCTCGAAGTCCATGAATTTGGGCTTGCCTTCTGGAGTGGCGACTTTGTCCTCGCCATATTCATAGCAATACTGGCAGGACAGGTTGCACTGATTCGTAAGGTTCAGGACCAGCGTCTGCAGCGGAAAATCAGCAGGGCGGCGTCTGAGTAGCCTCATGCGCTGGCTCTCCACTGACCAGCGCGCGCGCACTGGTACATTTCGTCGATCACACCGTCCGCTTCCTCAGCGTTGAATCCGGCGGCGACCACATCCCGGAGGAGCTCGTCGTGCGAGAGGCCGGCTTGCGCGACCCGGTCGATGACTGCGCCCGCGGCATCGTCCACCTCGAAAATCCCGCCGCTCGGCACAAGATAGAGAAAGCGCCTGCCCGCGGCTTGAAAGGCGTGGAACTCGCCCAGGCGGTAGGCGCGCTCGGCTGTCGCGGTCACGGCGTGATCTCCTTGTCCCAAATAATGTACAGCGGCGGACTCACCACCAGGTACCCCTTCGCGGTGAGCGGCTTGCCACTCTTGTCTTGCTCGTTTTTGGCGGTGGCTACCACCCAAACCGTTCCGTAATTATTGCGCATCTGCTTGCGCTGCGGATTCGGCCCATCAAGCGCTGGGCGTGAAGAGGCCCGTCGTGCTAAGCGTGCCGACGTACTCCTTGTCGTCGTCGCCAAAGGTCTCGTAGAATTCCTCGACCGACCAGGAGACGTCAATCGGTCCGAGTTCGACATCGTCGGCGGTGTTCGGCTTGTTGTCTGCTCCACGGTTGTAGGCCATGACTTCAAACTGCTGATAGCCTTTGGGCCGCTGCGCTGCTCCGCCCAGCCGCGCAATCGGGGTTGCCGGTAACACTTTGATGTAGTCGATCCGGTCGTAGACCGCAATCGCATTGGGGAGAACGGCGTTACCGAGCGCGAGGTCGCGCTTGCCGGATATCGCATTCATCGCCACATCCACTTCGGCCACGACTTCCTGGGCCGTATGCGAGACAACGCGGCGAACTGTTACGCCGGAACCGAAATCGAGATCGGCGGGAGTTACCTGAGCGGGCAGACCATCCCCTAGAATGCGGACACGCTGCGACTGCGAGCCGGTTTTCAGTGATGGGCGATCAACAGTCAATATAGTGGGGGCGCCCGATACCCTTCGCATTTTGACGTCCGCACCGAACTCGTCGTACGACCCCCAAAACCAGCGGCCATCGGCCTGCGACTGGTCCGGAGCTACAATCATCGACTCCCGCATTTCCGCCGGAACGTCGCCGGGAGCAGAGCCGGAGGCGACTCCCGTGGATCGTCCCCGCCAGGCAAAACCGTCGAACACCAGCACCTTACCCGAGCGTTCGATCGCCGGTCCGCCTGCGACCGGCAACAACTTCACTCGCGTGGTAAATTCGTCTGCGGAAGCGCCGGCATCGACGGTCATCTCCCCCGAGAAATCGCCTTTCCCCGCGATGTGCGCCGAGACCAGCCACCTGCCGGCTAATTTCGGAGCGCGCGCCCGCGACCGCCAAGATGCCCATTCCGGCGTCTGCAACGGATAGGTTTTGGCTAGAAATTCGATCGCTTGATCAACCGGCTGAGGTGGCGGCGGGCCTGCCGGCGCTTCCGCTGAAGGGCCGCCCGGGCCGCGGAAGCGTCGGAATGCAGTTAGCTCCACAATCGGATACAACGCTACGTGCAGGTCGGCAAGCAACTTCCATTCCTCCGGCGCGCGTCGGAACGAAGCTATGCGCCCGAAGGGATGGCACGAAGCGCACGTAGTCTTGATGTTGTCGTTGGGGATCGGTTCTTCGACGATTCGATGCTCGGACATGTAGGTCACGGCCCTGGCTTCTTCTGGTGCGAGGCCGTGACTGGCGCTGAGAGACTTAATAATGGCGCGTGCCTCTTCCGGCTTCAACGTCAGGCCGTTCAGCCGGACCATGCGCTTAATGACCTCTTCCCAGCCTTCCGGAGTAGTGCGCTCCCAGGAAATGCGTGTAAGATTTCCCTTATCATCCTGCTTGTGGCAGCCACTGCACCTTGCAATCACCAGGGGGTCGGTGACCGGAATACCGGCTACCGTCTTCTCCTCCGCTGCAGGAGTCTTGGGTTCGCCGCCGCCCTGTGCGCGCACTGGAAGTGCCTGCATCAGACTCAGTACAACGATGCCTAAGACAGCGGGCAATCGCCCGGTTAGATCACGAGTTGTCACGTCGATTTCTCGATTCAATACTTGAAGGGGAACGCCTGTCATCGACTGCGTGGTCAGAGTTAGAGTATGTGGCGGTTCCATACCTTTGTCAAGATCAGCGCTCTTAAGACTAACTCTTTGCCGTTCAGGCAAGTAGGGCGCTCGGAAACCGGTTAGCAACCGGTATATCACCACATTTCCGCCAACCACTGAAGCATCGAGCGAGCCCGACGCAATTGTTTGTGGTAGGATCGCCGCAAGGTGACGGCGCCAATCAAGAGTGTTTTGTGAGGAGCCACGGTGGCATGGCACTGCAAGATTTTGGGCGGCTCAAAGTCTTTTTGCGTCCCTACGTGCGGCGCCTGCTGTTGATTCTTCTGACGGGCTTGGTTGCCACGGCGCTGGGTCTCGCTCAGCCCTACATTTCGAAGTTTCTGATCGATGCGGCCCTGCTGCGCCGTGACTGGAGGGCGCTGTGCTGGGTGGCCGGCGCCATGGTCGCCGCTGGCGTTCTCGGATTCGCGCTGAACATTTTCGCACGCTACCAATACGTTAAGGTGTCGGCGGCCATGCTCTTCGACATGAGGGTCGCGCTCTACCGGCACCTACAGACACTTTCGCCCCGCTTTTATGCCCGGTGGAGGATTGGGGACTTGGTTTCACGCCTCAATGGCGATGTCGGTGAGGTGCAGCGTGTGTCGGCGGATTCCCTCCTTTCCGTGGTGGACAATGTTGTGTTCCTGGCCGGGAGCATCGCCTTGATGCTCTGGCTGAACTGGCGACTCTTCCTGCTCAGCACCGTGCTGCTTCCATTCTGCCTGTATGCCTTCAGCCACTACCAACGCAAGCTGGTTACGTTCACGCGCCTTCTTCGAGAGCGAGCGGCTGATGTAGGAAGCTTGTTCGTGGAGACGTTGATCGGCATGCGGACGGTTGTATCCTCGAATGCCGGCCGGTATGAAGAAGAGCGGTTTCGCGAGCGCAACGGCGCATTCGTCAGCACTCTTCTGCGCTTGCAAATGACGTCGTTCCTGACTGGCGGTTTGCCGGGAACGATCCTGACGGCTTCCACGGCCCTGGTTTTTCTCTACGGCGGAAGGTTGGTCATCGATGGCAAGATGACTATCGGCACGCTGGTCGCTTTCATGGCTTACCATCTCCGTCTCTTGTCGCCCGTTCAGAGCATGATGAGCCTTTCCGCCGGTCTTGCCGCGGCGCGTGTCTCGCTGGCGAGAATCTTCGAAATCCTGGACACGCCGGCCGAGGTTGTGGAACGGCCGAATGCAGTTGCCCTGGGCCCCGTGCGCCACAAAATCGCGCTCGAAGACATCATGCTGAGGCATGACCGCGAGGGAGTACTGAACGGTGTCTCTTTCGAGGTCGAAGCGGGCACGTTTTGCGCAATTCTCGGGCCGAGCGGGGCTGGGAAATCGACGGTTGCGGATTTATTGGTTCGATTCCTCGACCCGGACGCCGGGCGCATCACTGTCGACGGTCTGGACCTGCGTGAGTTGCGTCTGGCAGACCTGCGCCGGGAGATCGTCCTGGTAGACCAAACTGCGCATCTCTTCAATACGTCGATTGCCGAGAACATCTCCTATGCGCAACCCGCAGCCACAAGGTCAGAAATTGAAACTGCCGGAAGAGAAGCGGGCCTGGATGAGTTGATCCGGCGGCTACCGGAAGGCTACGACACCAAAACCGGTGAACGGGGGCTGGCGCTCTCGGCCGGAGAGCGGCAAAGAGTGGCTCTGGCGCGCGCCTTACTGCGCAAGCCGAGCGTGTTACTACTGGATGAGCCAACGTCGGCGCTCGATCCCGAGACGGAGATGATCGTGGCGCAGAATCTGCGCGAATCTCTGAGCGGACGCACGGTCATCATCATCACACACCGGCCCGCGCTTGCTACGTTCGTGGACCAGGTGGTGAATCTCCGAGAAGGCAAGGTATGGGCGGAAATGGCGCGAGCGTGACCGGACAACGTCTACGAGTGGCTGTGATCGACAGCGGCGTGCATGCATCGCATCCTCATATCGGCGGCGTCAGAGGGGGCGTCACGATCGGCGAGCACGGAGAAGAGAGCTCATACGTCGATACTCTGGGGCACGGCACTGCTGTGATGGCCGCGATCAAAGAGAAAGCGCCTCAGGCGGAGTACTTCGCTGTCAAGGTATTCCAGTCGGAGCTGCGTGCCGGAATCGATGTGATTGTTCGTGCGATCGAGTGGTGCCTGGACAACCGCATCGACGTACTCAATCTGAGCTTCGGAACATGCAACGCCGCCCACGCGGGACGATTTCAACCGCTGGTGGCGCGCGGAGCCCAGCACGGCACGATCCTGGTCTCAGCTCGCGAGGTGAACGGAATGCCCGCGTTTCCTGGAAGTCTTCCGGGCGTTCTTGGCGTAAGCCTGGACTGGGATTGTCCGCGAGATTCTTATTCTTGCTCCCAGACGCCGGAAGGATTCGAACCGCGCGCATCCGGGTATCCGCGTTCGATTCCGGGTGTCCCACAAGAACGGAATCTGCAGGGTATCAGCTTTGCGGTCGCCAATATGACTGGCTTTGTCGCCCGCGCCTGCGAAGGAATGAAGAACCGCTCCTACGAAAACGTCGTCTCTGCGCTGGTCAACGAAACAGACCGGATCGCGGCAAGAACTGGCAGAGTCAAACACTATGTCTAGACCATTGATCAACCGTCGCGAAGCCGTGCAACTGCTGGGAGCGGCAACTGCCGCTCAGACGCTCGCCGCCCAATCGCCTGATATCTGTTTTCTTACCGCGGTCGAAATGGCGAACCTCATTCGGCGCAAGAAGCTGAGCGCGCGCGAAGCGATGGCGGCTCACCTGAAGCAAATCGAACGCGTCAATCCGAAAGTGAACGCGATCGTAACGTTAATCGCCGAGCAGGCCACCGAGAACGCGCGCAAAGCGGACGAGACGCAGGCACGTGGCGAATCACTCGGTCCGCTGCATGGTCTGCCGGTTGTACATAAAGATCTCTTCGACACCGCAGGCGTCCGCACAACCTATGGTTCGCGGATATTGAAGGACAACGTCCCGAAACAGGACGCAATCATTGTGGAGCGGATCTCCAAAGCCGGGGCCATCTCCGTTGGCAAGAGTAACACGCCCGAATTTGGCGCCGGCTCACAAACATTCAACGAAGTTTTTGGCGCTACCAAGAACCCCTACGATCTGACGAAGACCTGCGGCGGCTCGAGCGGCGGCGCCGCGGTGAGCTTGGCTTGTGGCATGGTACCGATTGCCGATGGCAGTGACAGCGGCGGCTCGCTGCGAAATCCGGCCGCGTTTTGCAACGTGGTCGGAATCCGAGTGGCGCCGGGCCGAGTGGCCACAGCCGCACAGGGGAATGCGTGGTCTACGATTTCCGTCCAGGGTCCGATGGCGCGCACGGTGTCGGATGTCGCCTTTCTGCTAAGTGCTATTGCCGGACCAGACCCCCGTTGCCCTATCTCGATCAGCGAGCCAGGGTCACGCTTCGCCGGGAATTTGGAGCGCAGCTTTAGAGGTGCGCGCGTCGCGTGGTTCAAGGATATGGGCGGCATTCCTTTCGATCCGCGCATTCTGCGGGTGGTAAACGCCCAGAGAAGAGTATTCGAGGGACTGGGTTGCATCGTGGAAGAAGCCGAGCCTGATTGGACCGGCGCCCACGAAGGCTATGACACGCTGCGGGCCTGGGGCTATGCGACTAGCCAGGCTGAAAACGTCCGGCTGCATCGTGACCTGGTGAAAGACACCATCGTTTGGGAAGTCGAGCGCGGATCCAAGCTCACCAGTGCCGACATTGCGCGCGCTCTGGCGTTGCGCAGCCGGGCGTGGGACCGCATGAGAGTATTTCAAGAGAAGTACGAGTACTTCATCACACCGACCACGCAAGTGCTTCCGTTCGATGTCAAGCAACCGTATCCCACCGAGATTGAGGGCGTCAAAATGTCGACCTACATCGAGTGGCAGAAATCGTGTGTCTTGATTTCAGCGCTGGAGAACCCCGCGATTTCCGTGCCTTGCGGCTTCACGGAAGACGGCTTGCCGGTTGGTCTTCAGATTGTGGGCCGGCACCGCGATGAATGGAGCGTCCTGCAAGTCGCCTACGCGTTTGAGCAGGCCACAAAGATAGGTCGGCGTAAACCCGGAATCGTCTAACGTAGGGCAACATGAACCATTCCGATTCACGTAGAAGCTTTCTGGCCTCCGGAGTAGGGTCAGCCGCATGGGCTCTAACGCCTGCCCTTGCGGAAGCGGAGTACCAGCAGGACCTCACCGCATTGACATTGGCGAAGGCTTCCGAGCTTCTGCGAAGAAAGCGAACATCCCCCGTTGAACTCACCCAGGCCTGCTTGAAGCGAATCGATCAGTACAACCAAGGCGTAAACGCATTCATCACCATCACTGGCGAATCCGCTCTCGCAACCGCGCGGGCCATGGAGGCTGAGGCACAGCGAGGGAAGTGGCGAGGGCCGCTTCACGGCATTCCCATCGCCCTCAAGGACAACATCGATACGGCTGGTGTGCGGACCACTGGCGCGAGCGAATTATTTAAGGACCGCATTCCAACCGAAGATGCCGAAGTGGTTCGCAGGTTGAAGAATGCCGGCGCGATTATTCTGGGCAAGCTCAATATGCACGAGTTCGCATATGGTGCAACTTCCGCCGTCACGTACTTCGGCCCGGTGCACAATCCCTGGGCGCTCGATCGGATTTCAGGCGGCTCGTCTGGCGGTTCGGCCGCTGCTATCGCGGCCGACCTCTGCTTTGGCACGCTCGGTACGGACACTGGCGGATCGATCCGGATTCCTGGTTCTCACTGCGGCGTGGTTGGGTTGATGCCCACGTATGGAAGGGTGAGCAATCGGGGAGTGATTCCCATGGCTTGGACGCTCGATCATGTGGGTCCGTTATGTAAGACAGTCGAGGATGCCGCCCTGATGTTGGGCGTCATCGCTGGATACGACGAGATGGACCCCACGACCGTGAAGGTGCCGGTTCCCGACTACGGACGGGCCTTCCGAACATCGGTGTCTAAGCTACGACTGGGTATCCCGCAAGCTTCCTTTTTCGACAACCTCGATTCCGAGTATGCCAAAGCCATCGACGCCGCCATCGATGTCCTTCGCAAGCTTACGGCTAGCGTCATGGATGTGCAACTTCCTCTCGCGGTCCCTGCTCCTGTCATTTGGGGGCCGGAAACATATGCTTATCACGCCAAATGGCTCGCGGAAACTCCAGAGAAATATCAGGCTGCGACTCGCGTGCAGATGATCCGATCCAATGAAGTGAAACCGGAGGTTTACGCCGATGCGCGCCGCCAGGTGGATCTGGTCCGTAGAGAGATTAACAAAGTCTTCACCAAAGTGGACCTTCTCATAACTCCTACGATGAAAGGTCCGCCGGCGACTATCGCCGCCAGCGTGAACCCGCCCACACCTAATCCTCCGGCGAACGAAGCGGGTACTCGCAACGCGGGAGCGAGAAACATCAACAGTCCAGGAGCGTTTGACGTCTATGGCATCCCTGCCATCACGGTCCCCTGCGGTTTTACGAATTCCGGTCTGCCAATCGGCCTCCAGATCAGCGGATCTCCGTTTAACGAGTCGACAATGCTGGCTCTAGCACACGCATATGAGCAGGCGACCGAGTGGCACTTGAGGCGGCCAACGTTTAAGTCCGCGTAAGGTATTCTGTACGCCGACGAGACCTCACGCTTAACGGCATCGCACAAAGCAATCGTCCGTGTTTTGACTTGTCGTATTATATTGTATATTATGGCAAGTAAATCTTTGGTGCGGGGCTTCGACCCAACCCCCATCAAGAAGTTGGTTCTCAATGCCGTTTCGAGCCCTCTGACTCGCGTGATGTATAGCCGTGCGCTTGATGATTTCTTTGCATGGTGGATCACACAGGGACGCCCCCCATTTGCCCGGGCAACGATTCAGTCGTACCGCATGGAACTGGAAGCAAAGGGACTGGCCTCGTCCAGCATCAACCAGAAACTCTCGGCGATCAGAAAACTAGCGGCCGAGGCCAGCCAAAATGGTTTCCTCGATAGCGCTACTGCCTCATCAATTCGGGATGTCGGGGGCGTTCGGCAGCAGGGCCGGCGTACCGGAAACTGGCTCTCCAAGGAGCAAGCCGAACGCCTGCTAAGGGCTCCGGATGAGACAACGCTAAAAGGTCGTCGTGACCGGGCGCTGCTAGCGCTCCTAATCGGATGTGGTTTGCGTCGTGAAGAAGCTGCCCGACTGACGTTCGATCATGTCCAACAACGTGATGGGCGGTGGTGCATCGTAGATCTCGCTGGAAAACACGGCCGCATCCGAACGATTCCGATGCCGGCGTGGGCAAAGTTCGCGATGGATCAATGGCTGAACGCCGCCAAATTCTCCACGGGTCGCATTTTTCGCGGCGTTAATAAAGGGGATTGTTTAACAGGCGAATCTCTCACCGCTCAAGGAATCCTGCGGTGCGTCACCAAGTATGCTGGCAGCACCAATGTTACGGTCTCGCCTCATGATCTGCGGCGAACCTACGCAAAACTGGCCCACAAGGGCGGAGCAAAACTCGACCAAATTCAGCTTTCTCTGGGGCATGCTTCGCTGACGACGACCGAGCGGTACTTGGGTTTATCTCAGAACCTCCGCGACGCGCCATGTGATTACCTGGGCCTACGCTTCGGACATCGCCGCGAATCAGAATCCGCGTAGGAGCACAGCATTTACGGGTTATGGACTTGCATGCAACGCCCATGTGGCGCGTTGTGCGGGTGCGTGAAAGCGTGGGATTGGCGACTCACCTGGCGGAACTTCGCCTCGCCCCGACAGCATCAACCGTCCAATAATGCCAATGGTGTCGAGCGCTGGGTGAGTTTCATCCGTCTTCTTCGCACCTTCCCCGAGAGACAGATCACTACAGATCAAGCGGAATCTCAGGCAGTACTTTCGGCAGGCGCAATCCAGCAGCTTCGGTCGCCTCATCAAACACGTTTGGCGGAACGTTCGCTTCCATCGCTTCGAATGAATCGTAAATCTGAACGCGACTTGCGGCGTTCTCCTCGCCTAATTATTGCTGGTACACCACCAGTTTTCCCGACTTGGCCTGAATCACGAACCACATGTACGCGTCCGACCGGCTCGTGTCGCTGTCGAGAGTGCCGATTTGAGGAATGCCCTGGCCATCCGAGATCCCGACCAGAAAATATTCCTCCAACGTCCTCCAAACATTCTGACCCTGAACCTTCATCGGCAAGCGGATCTTTTCAAAAGTCTTCTGTTTCACGGCCACGTGCATTTTCCTTCGCATACATAAGGTCCGGCGTCGTTCGGATTCCCAGCGCCACGCAGCAGGGGACCTAATCCTCATAGCTTTCCATCACTCGGGCCATCGTGGGTTGTTCGGTTGTTCCACTCTTCGGCTATTTTAGTCTGACGTCCTCAGACTATTTGGCCGACACCGCATCCATAATGATCGCAGAGATCTTCATAGGCCGGTACCGTGACTTCACCAAATCCTGGAACAAAGCATTCACGGTAGCCGTCGAGGCCTCGGCCACAGAAAAGATCTAGGTGTGCGCAGAGCGACCAACATCAGTTCTTCGCCGGGCATGGCCTCGGTGTTTGCCTGGGGCGGTTTTCGCCATTGCACGTGGAAGCGAAGCCCCGCAATCCTCCCATGGTGTCCGGGAAAAGTTGGGTCCCCGCCCTCGCTTGGAGCGCCCGAAACCGTGGGGCTTTTTGGGGCTTTTTGGGGCCTATATTTCAGGATTTACTCTCAGCGCCGGGTGGTTTGAGCATTGGAATTCCCGACGTATCGAGGATTTCTTGATCAACGTTCCCGGCGGTATGAGGCGGTCGGTCGACCGCCGGTCGTAGAGCTTGGCCACCTTGGCAAAGTCTCGCGTGTTGCCAGCTTGCTATTATCTGGAACGTTGACCCATGGCCGTTCGGAGCCAGAATGTTCCGACCGTAACTGTTTAACCTTCGCTTTCGCCCAGAAAAGATTTGTGGACGGAAGCACTGGGGCAATAGCTGGTTCACCGCACGCACGATATATCACCAACTTTCGGTGAACCAGTTCCTTATTGAGTCTCTCGATTGCTGTCAAACCCGATATCGGAGAGCCGATCTTTGCCGCATGCTTTACTCATGACACCCAAGCGATTGGGTCCAACTCAGAACCTCTGCTACATCGTGAGATTAGATCGACCGCCGTCCGCCACCCTAAGGGGTGGTGGCGTATTGGCGGATGGTATTCGCCAAATGCACTTAGGAACAGCGGCGGAACGGCGGATTATCGCCACAAACAGTGCTCCACCATCACCGCGTCTTGCGAAAGGCGCTTGCACAGGCGGTTCGTTGGAATCTCCTTGCCGTGAATCCCGCCGATCGAGTTGAACCACCTCGCGCAAACCCGAAAGAGATCGTACCGATAGACGAGGTCCGGGCCGCATGGTTGATCGAAATGTCTCAGGGTACTCGGGTTTACCTTGCCATCGTGCTAGCGATCTTCACTGGAATGCGCCGTGGTGAAATCCTGGCCCTCCAGTGGGGTGATGTCGATCTTGAGATGGGGTACCTGCTGGTCCGGCGCGCCCTTGAATTCACCAAGGCTAACGGCTGCGTGTTTAAGGAGCCAAAGTCTCGGAGAGGGCGCCGTAAGATTTCGTTACCTGCATTTGTGGTGGCAGCGCTCAAAGAGCACGCTATGAAGCAAGCGGACTATAAACGCTCGCTCGGCCCCGCCTACCAACAGCACGACCTAGTGGTTTGCCGGGAGGACGGTGCCATTTGGAGTCCACCGGCTTTCGACTCTTCGTACAGGCAATTGCTCAAGCGGCGCAAGCTCGACGGCCCCACCTTTCACGGCTTGCGGCATTCTCACGCGTCCCACCTTCTACGGTCCGGCGTGAGCCCCAAAGTAATCTCGGAACGGCTCGGCCACTCAAAGGTCAGTTTCACCATGGATCAGTATGTGCACCTACTGCCCGGAATGCAGGAAGAAGCGGCCATAAAAATAGATGCGGCCATGAAGACCGCCAGGGAAAAGATCCAACCTAAGCACGTCTCGTAATAGCCCAAGCGACACTGTTGAATGGCAACGAAGATCTTCTGTTTTGGTGCGAACAACGATCCATCAATTCAGGTCCATCCAGGCGGCTTAAGGTTCTCCAGGTCTTGCCGGCAGTACATTGGCATCGCCTGGTTTCTATCTGGTCAAGGATGGCAAGGTGACTCTGTTGGGCGGCGACCGCGATCATCCCGGCGAGTTTCCCAACGGCATCGCGCTTTCACCCGACGAGAAACACCTCTACGTGACCGCGGGTTTTCGCAAGACGTTGCGCTACGACGTACTGCCTGAGGATACGTCGCAACCCCCGCAGTTCCTGGACGCCGGCAACGACGGGATAAAGGTGGACCGGGGGCATTACTCCACGGTGCAGGGCAATGAGATCTGGATCACATCGCCCGAGGGCAAGCATCTGGGCACCCTCCAGATTCCGCAAATCACCAAGGAGCCGAGGCCGCGCATCGTCACCACCAACATGGCGTTTGGCGGCCCTGACGGTATGACGCTCTACATCACGGCCTGCACGCACCTGTTTCGGATTCGAACGAAAATCGCGGGGGTGCGGCCCGGTCCGGCGCGGTAGCACAGGCATCCTTGCCTGTGTCTGGTTTAGCAAGCCAAGCTAGATGAACATCTCCTCGTCCTGTGTCGCGTGGTCCACCGAAGACCGGCGTGATCCATGGACGAGAGTTGCGACCGCCGCGGAAAAGCCGGCTGCCAAACCGGTAGCTTCCCGCACCGGCCGCATCACCGCGTGCTTCACCGCCTCGCCCGCGTGCTCTACCTGTTCGACAGTATTACTCACCGACTGATCGATCTGCTCCAGACGGTCGCGGGCCCGCTCGCTCGCATCGCCCACCAGGCCGCCGATCCGTTCCACCTGCTGGCGGCCGGTCTTCGTAATGGCCGCGACATCCTTCGAGATCTCGGCCACCTGGGGTCGAACATCGTCGAGGATCTTCTGAGTAGTGGTCAGAATCCCGGTGGCTCGGTCCACCTCTGCGCCGGCCTTCTTAAGCAACGGCCCGACCTGCTCTACCACCGGGCCAACCTTATCCATGATCGGCCCAACCCTATCGATTACTGGCCCAATCCGATCGATTACCGGTCCAATTCTATCGATTACTGGCCCCGCCTTTTGCGCCATAATCGTGCCTTTTTCGGCCAGCGGCGTGACTTTCTCCTGGATTTTCCGCGCGACCCGATACAGTCCGATAGCCACGCCGGCTTGCACCAGGAAAGCCAGTGTAGCCAGCGCGACTGCGGCTGTGATCACTATCCGAAAAGTGTCTTCCGACATCGACGGAGTCCTTATTGCCCAGCGGCGGCGCTCAGCGGCGACTAGTGCGGCAGACCTTCGGGCGGCGGCTGCGGCGGCTGGTTCATGGCTTCGCGGTATGCCTGGCGTCCGGCTTCCATGGCCTCCTGCAAGTTTTCTTTCTGGCGTCCGAGAGCATCCTTGCCGCGATCCACCCACTCCGCGGCCGTCTGCTTGGCCTCTCCAGTGCGCTGCTTCAAGTACTCGGAACCTTCACCTGCTTTAGTCTTCAGAAAGTCCGAACCCTCGCCTGCTTTGTTCTTGATGAACTCGCGCGTTTCCTGCCCGGATTTCGGCGCGAAAAGCATTCCAAGTCCCACACCCACACCCAACCCCAATAGAAACGCCGAAAGGCCATTCTTATCCATCGTCTTATCCTCCTCGTAATCCCGCGTCACTAGCGATCCGTTTTCAGTATACTCCCCATAAGAACCAGCATCATGAGTATGCGCAAGAGCCGGCCGCTCGATGGCGAAGCACTGTGGGGTTACGCACTGAAGCTACTGGGGGGCCGGGCCCATTCGACGGGTGAGTTACGCGAGAAGCTGCGCCGCCGGGCTGAGCGGGCGGGCGCGGTGGATGACGTGCTCGCGCGCCTCAAGGATCATGGATATCTGAACGACCAGCGCTTTGCTGAGGGCTTCGCCGCGGCGCGCCTGGCCAATGACCGGCTGGGCCGCACGCGCGTGGTGCAGGACCTTCGCCAGCGCCGCGTAGCACCGGCACTCGCCGAGCGCACCGTGCGCGAGCTCTACCAGGACGTTAACGAAGAGGCGCTGATCGAAGAGTGGGTGCGGCGCAAGTTCCGGCTGGCCTCCCGCGAGAATCTCTTTCACGAAGACAAGGACCTCGCCGCCGCCTATCGCCGGCTGCTCCGCGCGGGCTTTCGTACCGGGGACATTGTCCGCGTGCTGAAACGTTTCGCCCGCAATCCGGAGCTGCTGGACTCCTTCGAGCCCCCCGAGGAACCTATTGAGCCCGGGTGATTAGGGAAAAAGCGGGCTGCGCGCGAACACAAACTCCTCCACCACGCGCCCCCCGATCAGGTGCTCTTGGATGATGCGCTCCAGTACCTCCGGCGTGGCGGAGTGATACCACACGCCTTCGGGATAGACCACCGCGATGGGCCCCTGCTCGCAGACCCGCAGGCAGTTGGCCTTGGTGCGATATACGCGGTCCAGCAACTGCAAATCACTCATGCGCCGCTTCAGATAAGCCCAGGATTCCGTGCCCGCCTCCTGCGAGCAGCACTTTGGCTTGGTTTGTTCCGCACATAAAAAGATATGGCGGTGGACCGTGGGGATGCTCAGTCCGGCGGCGATTTGTTGTAGCTTTTCGAGGTCTGCCATGTGGGGCATGCTTTAGCTTGCCAGTTGGCGCTTCAGAACTTCACCTTCGGTGCCGTCCGCGCCCCTGGCTCAGTGGTGAAATACGCGTCGTTCCGCTGGAAACCCCCGAGCGATGCCACTATATTGTTCGGGAATATCTGGATCGACGTGTTGTAGTGTTGCACGGTCTCGTTGTATTTCCGCCGCTCCACGGCGATGCGGTTCTCGGTACCTGCCAGTTCGTCCTGCAACCGCAGAAAGTTCTCGTTCGATTTCAGCTGCGGATAGTTCTCGGAGATCACCAGGAGCCGCGAAAGCGCACCGCTGAGCTGATCGTTCGCCTGTATCTTCTCCTGCGGTGTGCGCCCGCCAATCAGGGCCGCGCGCGCGTCGGCGATATTTTTGAAGACCTCGGTCTCGTGCGAGGCGAAGCCCTTCACGGTTTCGACCAGGTTCGGAATTAGGTCCGCCCGCCTTTGAAGGGCGACGTCCACCTGCGACCACGCCGCGTTCACGGTTTCGCGTTGGGTAACCAGGTCATTACGAACACTTACGAACTGGCCGACCACGATGATCGCGACGATTATCAAGACTCCCAGGACGATCAAAGCAATTTTCACGAGTACTCTCCTATTTCTCTAACCGGTCAACGGCGTCGATGACTTTGCCGATCCCGTCCAGATACCCAGCCAATAGTGCCACTGGATCTACGTCACGTGGTTTGATGCGCTCCTCGCGGATCTGGATCAATTTTTCAAACGCCAAGCCATCGAATCCGAACTGATCGCGGGCCCGCTCGATGATCTCCCGCTTGCGAGCCGGGGCATCTACCCCGGAAAGCGCCAGGGCGTGGCGGAACAGCACGCAAAACGTGGAGATCGAATCTACTAACAATCGACGCAGCAGGTCGGCATCGGACAGCATGCCGGACGCCTTCTGGCGCAGTCGCAGCAGCTTGGCGCGGAGATCGTGCTCCACTTGCGCGCGGTAGAACGAGCGATCTACTACCAGGGACGAGACGACATCTTTACCATGCAGCAGCCGGTGCTGATGCTGAATATCCAGGAACTCGATGGCGAAGCAATCGGTCGAGGTGGCCACCTCATGCTCGCTGAGCAGCAGCGGCGAGGGGCTGCCCTGTTCGCGCCACCAGCCGAAGATCTCGGTACTTTCGCCCAGCTCGCGCGGCGTGATTTTAGTCAGCACGCATAGAACATTGAAGTCCGAGTATTTCGCGTGGTGATCGCCGTCGGCAGCGGAGCCATAGAGGACCACCGAGACGAGCCGTTCGCCGAAAGCCTTTTGCAACTTCTCCACCAGTTGGTTGAGCACCTTGTCGTCCATGGTTCCTCACCAGTCGCTGGAAGCGCCCCCGCCTCCGGAATCGCCGCCGCCGAAACCGCCGAAGCCATCGCCCGAATCGTAGCCGCCGAAGCCACCGCTGCCGCGGCCGCCCCAACTGCCGCGGCCCATCATGCTGCCCAGAATCAGCCCGGGCAGGAACCCGCCACCGCCTCCGCCGCCGTACCCGCGCGGCCCACCGGCGCGCATCAACCAGATGACCAGAAACAGCCCGCCGATCAGCGGAAACCAGGGAATCGAATCCACCGGACTCCGCCGGATGCGCCGCTGGAGTGTAGCGTTCAGGGTGACATGCTTGGCTTCGGCGATGGTGCTGCCGATGGTGGAAGCCGCGGCCAGCATGGCTTCTCCATACTGTTGCTGGCGCAAAGCCGGGCGCATCTCGCGCAGGATGCTGCCGCTCAACCCGTCCGGCAGAATGGGTTCGAGGCCGTAGCCAACCTCCAGGCGGCTGCGCCGATCCTGAGTAACCAGCAGCAGCAGAATGCCCTCGTTCTTACCTTTTTGGCCCACGCCCCAGGCGCGATAAATGGTGTTGGCGACATCTTCGACGGGCTCGCCCTGGAGCGTCGGAATGGTCACCAGGGCCATTTGCGCGCCGGTGGAGCGTTCGACCACCGTGCAGTAGTTTTCCAACTGTTGACGGCTGGCGGCATCGATCACGCCCGCAAAGTCGCTGACGTAGCCCTGCGGCTTGAGCGCCGTCCAGTCAACCGCTCCCGCGGCCGCCGCGCCCAGCGCCAGCAAAACGCTCAGGCGCAAACACTTCTTCATTTCGCAGTTTCAGTGTACTACGGGGCGGCCGCCGGGTTTCCCTGCGCCCCTGCGGCCACGTTTGTTAAAATGAAATTTCCCTTGTTGGGACGTCGTCTAACGGTAAGACTGCAGACTCTGGATCTGCGTATCGGGGTTCGAATCCCTGCGTCCCAGCCAACCTCAGTTCACGGGTGCTTTTCTCCCGGCCTTAAGCCCACCATATGGCCGTTGACTCCCACGTCCCGGTTGTTTTCCTGGCAGACATATTCCAGCGGATCCCAACCGGGCTGCCACGGAACCTTCCAACCCACGCTCCAAGGCTTGGTGTACGCGCCGGGATCGTCGATGGTGGCCTGGTAGTGGAGCGTATTCTCATCCGTCCGCGTATAGCGCTCGATCACGTGTAACTGCTCGGTGTGGGGATGGCCCGCGGCATCGAGCCAGGTCCGATCGTTCAAACCGACTACGTCCACCACCAGGGTGTCTCCTTCCCAGTGACCTACGCTGTGCCCCAGGTACGTTGGGTTCAACTGTTCCGGTTTCGGATGCGGGCGGCCGTCCATATAAATGATGCGCCACATGTGCGCCCCGCCTTCATAGACCTGCATGATGCGGTCGGGCAGTTGGTAGATCTGCATGGGAAACGGAGTGTTCATCATGCGCGGGATGCCGGGAGGCAGACAGAAGCTTTCCGGATCATCCTTAGATAGGGTCGCCTCGCGCTGCTCATAGACGTCTCTTGCCCAAGGCTGAAACGGAACGTCGATGCGCTCGTCCACCATCTTCATTTGGGCGGCGCGCGTTTGTGCGTCTTTCTCGCCCCGTCCGTTTCCGGAGATATCGTCCACGATTCGTGGCGACCACGCGCCTTTTCCGTTCCCCAGGTCGGGATGGCCATCCGCCAATCGTGGCACCGAATTGGCGGGAGAATTCACAGCGGAGGGGGCCGACGGTAGTTGCTGGGCGGGCGCCGGAACAGCGCCCCCGAGCCACACGGCAATGTTCAGGATGGAACCCGAGATCCAATGTCTCACGGGGGGAACCTCGGTGGAACATTCTATATCAAACAACTGACGGCGGCGATTACGCGGATTTCTGTGGAAATTGGCGGATCTTCCGCGTGATTTCACCCAATAGAGACCTATTTATCCACAGTCTGCCTGATTCTGTTGCACTTCTAAACAATCAAGGTTCGGGCACTCGCGTGCTAGGCTTGTGAGCAGATGGCCAGAGTCATTCCAACGCTGTCGTTGGTGTTCGTATTAGTCTTCGCATCGGTGGCTTGCGCGGCCATGACTCCTGCGTCACTTCCGGCCGCCCATCCGTGCTGTCCTCCTACGGGGCATACGAGCCAGGACAACTGTTTGAAAATGCGGTGCATCTCGACCGCACCGGTGCTTCTGCGGCCAGCCACTGACAACCGCACTGAGCTGCCGATCGGCATCAGCTCCGAAACGGTTGCCACAGCTCCGGACTTGCGGCCCCAGCGCGTGCTGAACGCAAACCGGGGTCCTCTCCTTCACGATTCGTTTCTCAGTCATCACCAGATTCGCGTCTAGCGGGTTGCTGAAAACCTGACACAGGCAGGGATGCCTGTGCTACTGCGTGACTGACTGAGGGACGGAACAATATGCGACATCTCGGGATTTTGATTTTGGCGGCATTTGCTTTGCCGGCGGCGGGCCAGGAAGCGCGGCTGAGTTTGCGGGAGTTGACCAGCGAGGCGCTCCGAGGTAATCCCGAAGTGATCGCGGCGCAAAAGAACTACGAGGCGGCGCGGCAGCGGCCCACCCAGCAGAGCAGCCTTCCCGATCCGATGCTTTCACTGGGCTACGCCAGCGTGGGCAATCCGCGGCCTGTGGCCGGAATCGGGCGGGAGCCGCTGGCCAACGCTGGACTGATGGTGTCGCAAGAGATCCCGTTCCCCGGAAAACTGAAGCTCCAGGGCGACATGGCGGTCAAGGATTCCGAGGGCGAATTCCAGCAATACCAAGCGATCCAACTGGGCGTGGTCTCGCGACTCAAGCAGGCGTATTTTCGACTGCAATACAGTTATGCCGCTTCCGAGGTGCTCACGCGAAATCGTTCCCTGTTGGAGACGCTTCTCAAAGTTACCGAGGCCCGCTACTCGGTTGGCAAGGCTGTCCAGCAGGACCTCTTTAAAGCGCAGGCACAGACCAGCATTCTGGAGACGCGCCTGGTGAAACTAGATCAAGAAAAGCGCAGCCGCGAAGCCGAGATCAACAGCATTTTGAACCGCGCTCCGGGCACTCCCTTGGGGCGGCCCGAGGATATGAAGCCCCCCGAGTTCGCCACGACATTGGATGATCTATTCGCGGCGGCGCGGGAGAACTCACCCATGCTACGTCGGGATCAGAAAATGATCGAGCGCACGGAGCTGGCGGTCAACCTGGCGCGTAAGGAGTATTATCCCGACTTCACGCTGAACGCCGGCTATTACAACCAGGGCTCGATGCCGCCCATGTACGAATTCCGCGCGGATTTCAAACTGCCGGTCTACTTCTGGCGCAAGCAGCGGGCGGGCGTTAACGAACAGGTCAGCAATTTGTCCCAGGTGAGACGCAACTACGAGGCGACCAGCCAGTCAGTGCATTTCCGCATCACGGATGACTACCTAATGGCTCAGGCTTCGGCCAAGCTCATGAAGCTCTACAGCGAGACCGTGGTTCCGCAAGGGAGCCTGGCGCTGGAATCGTCACTCTCGACTTATGAAACCGGTTCAGTGGATTTCTTGTCTGTCCTGACTAACTTCTCCATGGTGCTCGAGTACGAGATGAACTACTACGACGAAGCGCTGAACTATATGCAGGCACTGAGCCGGCTAGAGGAAATGACGGGCCGGTCATTAACGGATTGAGGTTTACGCCATGAAAGTTTTTCGAATACTCGGATTCCTGGTATTGGTAGCGGTAGCGTTTGCGGGCGGCTATGTCTACAAGGCTGTCAAGGGTGGTCCTCACGTTGCGAGCGCGAAGGCAGAACGGAAGGTTCTCTATTGGCAAGACCCGATGCACCCCTGGTACAAGTCCGACAAACCGGGAATTGCGCCGGATTGCGGGATGAAACTCGAGCCGATATACGCCGCTGGGGGAACTGGAGCAGCGGAGCAACCCGCGGCGGAACGTCTGGACCATGCGAATGACTTATCCAGCATGCCGCCGGGAACAGTCAAGATTACCGCAGAAAAACAGCAGTTGATCGGCGTCAAGTACGGCCAGGCCGAAGTGACCGGCGGCACACACACGATTCGCGCGACGGGCAAAGTCGCCGTGGATGAGACGCGTATCCAACATGTGCACACCAAGGTGGAAGGCTGGATCGATCAGGTGTTCGTCGATTTCACCGGCAAGCTGGTCAAGAAAGGTGATCCGCTACTCACCATCTACAGCCCGGACATGCTCGCATCCGAACAGGAATTGCTGCTCGCCGCGAAGGCTAAAAAGATCATGCAAAAGAGCAGCTTTCCAATGGCCTACGACCAGAGCCAGTCACTGCTCGAAGCGGCGCGCCATCGTCTGGAGCTGTGGGACCTGAGCGACGCACAGATCGACCAGATCCTCGAGACAGGGCAGACCATCAAGAACATCACGTTGTATTCGCCGGCGACCGGATACGTGACCGACCGTAAGGCGTTCCCGCAATTGAAGGTGACTCCAGACACAGATCTATACACCCTCGTCGATCTTAGCCACGTGTGGATCATGGCGGATATCTTCGAATACGAAGCGCCGAATATCCGCATCGGAGAGACTGCTCGCGTTTCGTTGCAAGCGCTGCCAGGGCGAGTGTTCACCACGCGAGTGGACTACCTGGAGCCCCAGGTCGATCCTGTTACCCGAACCCTTAAAGTGCACCTCCATTTGGAAAATCCAGGGGTGATGTTCAAGCCGGACATGTACGCGGACGTCGAGTTTATCTTGAATCTGCCGTCGAAGCTCACGGTGCCGGCCGAAGCGGTGATGGATGCCGGGGAGCGGAAGACGGTCTTCATCGATCGCGGGAACGGCTACTTCGAGCCACGGCAGGTGGAGACCGGGGAGAGGGATGGCGACCGGATCCAGATATTGTTGGGGCTCAAGGGTGGGGAGAGAGTGGTCACGTCAGGCAATTTCCTGATTGATTCGGAAAGCCAGATGAAGGCCGCGGCCGAGGGGATGGGGGCTCCCAAGCCGTGATCAACGCCATCATCGAGTTCTCCGCCAAAAACCGGTTCATCGTTTTCATCGTGGTTGCGGCCGCTGTGATTGCCGGGTGGTGGTCGATGCGGACCGTTCCACTGGACGCGCTGCCCGATCTCAGCGACACCCAGGTGATCGTCTATTCGCGTTGGGACCGCAGCCCGGACATCATGGAGGACCAGGTCACCTACCCCATCGTGACGGCCATGCTGGGCGCGCCCAAAGTGAAGGACGTGAGAGGCTTTTCGGATTTCGGATACTCCTACGTCTACATCATTTTCGAGGAGGGAACGGATATCTATTGGGCGCGCTCGCGGACGCTGGAGTATCTTTCGACCGTGCTGCAGCGCCTGCCGCAGGGAGTCAAGACGGAATTGGGGCCTGATGCAACCGGCGTCGGCTGGGTCTTCGAGTACGCCTTGATCGACACCACCGGCAAGCAGAGCCTGGCGGACCTGCGCAGCTATCAGGACTGGTATCTGCGTTACTACTTGAAGTCCGTGCCGGGCGTGGCGGAGGTCGCGCCTCTTGGGGGCTTCGTCCGGCAATACCAGGTGAATGTCGATCCCCACAAGCTGCAGTCGTTCAACATCCCCATCAGTAAGGTGGTGGAAGCGGTTCGCAGCGGCAACAACGATGTCGGCGGGCGGTTAGTGGAGTTCACTGGTGCGGAGTATATGGTCCGGGGCCGGGGCTACGCGCAGTCGACCAGCGATATCGGCAAGATCGTGCTGGCCAAGAACGCAGGCGGTGTTCCAATTCAGATTTCCGATGTGGGCGATGTGACTCTGGGGCCCGATATACGGCGCGGTGTGGCGGACTGGAACGGGACGGGTGACACGGTGGCGGGCATCGTCATCATGCGGCAGGGCGAGAATGCTCTCCAGGTGATCGAGCGGGTCAAACAGAAACTGCACGACATCGAAGGCGGTCTGCCCGCGGGGGTGAAAGTGGTCACGGCCTATGACCGCTCGGAGCTGATCCTGAGGTCGATCGAGAACCTGAAACACACGCTGACCGAAGAACTGATCATCGTGGCGATCGTCATCCTGATCTTCCTGTGGCACGTTCCGAGCGCCCTGGTCCCCATCATCACCATCCCCGTGGCGGTCATCATTTCTTTCATTCCCATGCGGCAGATGGGGCTGACTTCCAACATCATGTCGCTCGGAGGAATCGCGATAGCCGTGGGCGCGATGGTGGATGCCGCCATTGTGGTGGTGGAGCAGACTCACAAGAAGCTCGAAGAATGGGAACGCAACGGGCCGCCGGGAAGACTACCACCGCGTGGTGATCGACGCCGCAAAACAGGTGGGCGGTCCGAGCTTCTTCGCGCTTCTGGTCATCGCCGTTTCGTTCCTTCCGGTGTTGACTCTGGAAGCCCAGGAAGGCCGTCTGTTCAAGCCGCTGGCATATACCAAAAACTTCTCCATGATCATTGCGGCGGTGCTGGCGATTACGCTGGTTCCCGCGATCCTGGTGCTGTTCACGCACATGAAGAAGTTTGCATTCCGGCCGCGGTGGCTGGCGCGGTTCACCAATGCCATCCTCGTGGGCACAATCCATTCCGAGGAAACTCACCCGATCAGCAGGGTGCTCATCAAGCTTTACGAGCCGGTATGCGCCTGGGCGTTGCGGTGGAAATGGTTCGTCATCGCCGCCGCCGTGGCTCTGATTGTTGTGACTGTCCCGGTCTTGCAACGGCTGGGTTCCGAATTCATGCCGCCGCTCGATGAGGGCACGCTGATGTACATGCCGTCCACGCTGCCCGGTATCTCGGAGACGCAGGCGCAGCAGTTGATGCAGGTGCAAGACAGGATCATCAAGCGGTTTCCCGAGGTCGACACCGTGCTCGGCAAGGCAGGGCGCGCCGAAACGTCGACTGATCCGGCGCCGTTCTCGATGATGGAAACGGTGATCGCGCTGAAGCCGGAGAGCCAGTGGCGCAAGGTGGATACTTGGTATTCCGCGTGGGCGCCGGAATGGGCCAAGGGGATCTTCCGCCGGTTCACGCCGGACCACATCTCGACCGACCAGTTGGTGGAGGAGATGAACCAGGCGTTGAAACTGCCCGGTACGTCGAACGCCTGGACGATGCCCATCAAGGCCCGCGTCGATATGCTCACGACGGGCATTCGCACGCCAGTCGGCATCAAAATCTATGGGGCCGACATCCGCAAGATCGAAGAGCTGGGCACCGAGATCGAGGCGGCCCTGCCGAAGGTCCAGGGGACGCGCAGCGTTTTCGCCGAGCGCACCAGCGGCGGCTACTTTCTCGATTTCAAATGGAACCGCGACGAACTGGCACGCTATGGCCTTAGCATCGACAACGCGCAGGACGTGGTGATGAGCGCGATCGGCGGTGAGAACGTCACCACGACGATTGAAGGCCGCGAACGCTATCCGGTCAACGTCCGTTACATGCGCGACTACCGCAGCAATACCGCTGAATTGGGTCGGGTGCTGGTGCCGACCATGGATGGGCAGACGCAAATCCCCTTGGCGCAACTCGCCGAAATTCGCACCGTGAGCGGCCCGGCCATGCTGCGCGACGAGAACGGCATGCTGAACGGCTATGTGTACGTGGACGTGGCCGGACGCGATATCGGCAGTTATGTGAACGAAGCCAAGCAGGTGATCCGCGATAAAGTGAAACTCCCCGCGGGCTATTCGCTGCAATGGAGCGGCCAGTACGAGGCCATGCAACGTGTTCGCGAGAAGCTGACGGTGGTGCTTCCGCTGACCATTGTCCTCATCGTCATGCTGCTCTACGTCAACACGAAATCGATGACCAAGACTTCCATCATCATTCTGGCCGTGCCGTTTTCCGCGGTCGGGGCTATCTGGTTCCTGAGCTTCCTTGGTTACAACATGAGCATCGGTGTGTGGGTGGGTTTGATCGCGTTGATGGGCGTGGACGCCGAGACCGGAGTGTTTATGATGCTGTATCTCGACCTGGCTCACGACCAGGCTAAGGCGGCCGGCAAATTGGGCAGTCTACGAGAACTCCGGGAAGCCATCATGCACGGGGCGGTGAAACGGATTCGTCCGAAGTTCATGACCGTGGCCACGATGTTTATGGGTCTGGTGCCGATCATGTGGTCGATGGGAACCGGCGCGGATGTGATGAAGCGCATCGCCGCGCCGATGATCGGCGGCATCTTCACGTCATTCATTCTTGAGCTGATTGTCTATCCGGCAATCTATGAGGTTTGGAAATGGAACTTCGAATTGAAAAAAGAACTCTCGCGATCCTGACCGGACTCTTGTTTTGCGCGCCGGCGGGCTTCGCCCAACAGGAGTTTCAGTATGAGGCATGGCACGGGCATGCGCGCCCGCCTCTTGTCAAGCGCGCGGGTAACATGGGCGCTTTGACTATCTCGAACTCCGGGGTATCGTTCGCGGAGATTTATAAGGATGGCAAGAAACACAAGCACGCCCACGTCTGGCACTGGGACTATCAAGATATCCAGCAACTGAAGCTTTCGGCAAAGGCCCTGACGGTGCTCACTTACCAGGACAACAAGTGGAAGCTGGGGGCCGATCGTGAATATGAGTTCGACTTACTTGCAGACCGAACCTTTGATGACGCCTACCCGATGCTGAAGAGCCTCCTCGATCAGCGTTTCGTTGCGGCGATTCCAACCCGAACGGCAGAAGTCTTGTGGGAGATCCCGGTAAAGCATCTGCTGCGTTTCGGAGGTGACGAAGGCGTGCTCCGGATAGGCGAAGGAGAGCTGGTATACAGTTCGGATCAGAAAGACGCGTCGCGCACCTGGCGTTACGAGGATATCGACAACATCAGCAGTTCGGGACCGTTCCAGTTGACGATCACGTCTTTCGAACGAGCTAAGACCCATTACGGGAGTCTCAAGGGCTTCAACTTCGAATTAAAACAGCGGCTGGATGAGAGCCGGTACAACCAGCTCTGGCTGCGATTGAATGAAGCCAAAGGGCTGAAGATTTTGGCGGCGTACAGAGCAAAGACCTGACACAGGCCGGGAGGCCTGTGCTACCGGGGGAACGCCGCGGCGGCTTGGGGAAAGAGCATCACGTCGCCGCCGTGCTCCTTCGCAAACCGCGTGGCCTCGGCCTGTTGCGCAAAAGCGTATAGGCTGGGCGCGCAACGGTCATACCGCAAGTCAGCCGGGCGCTTGTCGGCACTGACAATATCTTGCGTGCGGATACACATATTGATATCGCTTCCCCGAACTACGTAGGCGCTCTCAGGCGTGAGTGCTTCGCCGGTTAGATAAGACGTCAATCGCGTGATGGTGATGGGCTTGCCAGTCTGCTCGTGCTCGGAAAGGGCACACGCGGGACAGCAGAAAACCCGGGAATGCCCGTCCGCGAAGGCGATGGTCCTGGAGTGCGCGTGAATTGGCCGTTGGCAGGCATAGCACTCGGTGGCATCCGTGGAACGGAAGACCTGACAAGCCTGTCCCAGTGCCGCGCCAAACAGGACGAGCCAGCGTCTCCGTTCCATATCCTGCTTCATTCTAGCGCCGCGCACCTCGCGGCGGAGCGTGGGCCGAATACGCCAACCCGAGCCTCCGCTCCCTCACGGTCGCGGCTCAGTAGGGCGGATGTATTCAGTGCGACGATACGCTCGCGATGCCTTTACCGAGCCGCGACCGGAGGGAGCGGAGGTTCGCTTACTCCAGCGAAAAGACCACCAGTGTTCCGCCGAGATTCGTATAGTCTCCGAGCGAAGTGGTCAGGCCCACCGCTCCCAGCCCCTCGGTCCCCTTAGTCAGATTCTCTGCCAGACCGATGGCCGCCCAGCCGCCCACGCCAGTGAGAACCGCCACGTACTCTTTACCTTTGTGCATGTATGATATGGGGTTCCCGATGATCCCCGACGGCGCATGAAACTGATACAGAGTCTTTCCCGTAGCCTGATCGGCTGCCTTGAACCAGCCGTCCAGCGTGCCATAGAACAGTACGCCCGCATCAGTCGTCAAAGGCCCGCTGTAGACTTGGAAGGTTTCGTTGACGGCCCACTTGGTTTCCCCTGTAACTGAGTCATAGGCAATGAGCCTGCCGCGAGTGTTGCCATGATCGGCGGGAAACATACTCAAAGTCGCGCCGACATAAGGAAAGCCGCCCCGATACTTGACACTGAACGCCTGGTAGTCCATACAGATGTGATTGGTGCCCACATAGAACAGTTTGGTCTTGGGGTCATAGGAGGCGGGTTGGTGATTCTTGGCGCCCTGCGCGGCCGGACAGATGTCTTTGACATTGACATCCTCCTTAGTCATCTTAGCGGGGTTCAGAACCGGCCGGCCGGTCTTCAGGTCGATCTCATTGGCCCAGTTCGTTGATGGATCAAATTTGTGAGCTCCGAGAAGCTTGCCGCTGCGGCGATCAAGCAGATATGCAAAGCCATTGCGATCGAAATGCGTGAGCGTGGGGACCGTGGTGCCGGCGACCGTGCTCTCCGTGAGGACGCTCTCGTTGATGCCGTCATAGTCCCAGGCATCGTGCGGCGTCATCTGGTACGCCCAGGCCGCCACTCCGGTGTCGGGATTGCGCGCGAAGAGCGTAGTGGACCATTTGTTGTCACCGGGCCGCTGCGTGGGATTCCACGTCCCCGGATTTCCGCTGCCGTAGTAGACCAAATTGAGTTGCGGATCGTAGGTATACCAGCCCCAGGTTGTGCCTCCGCCAAGCTTCCACTCATCCTGGTTCCATGTCTTGAGACTGGAATCCTTGCCCACCGGTTTTTGGGTCGCCCCGTCGATAGTCTTGTCCGGATCAAACAGGATATCCTTGTCCGGGCCGACACTGTTGGCGCGCCAAACGAGCTTGCCGGACTTGAGATCATATGCGGTGAGATGCCCTCGCACGCCATACTCTCCACCGGAAATGCCGACGATTACTTTGTCGTGAACAACCAGGGGAGCGATGGTCATGGTCTGACCTAGTTGCGGATCACCGTTCTGGACACTCCATACGACTTTGCCGGTCTTTGCGTCGAGGGCATAAACGTGAGTGTCCAATGTGGTAACCAGAACCTTCCCGTCTGCGTAAGCCACGCCCTTATTTACGAGATCGCAGCAGGCCACCGAAGGAGAGAACTTATCCTGCTCGGGAGCAAATTTCCAGACGATCTGCCCGATGTTGTCGAGGTTAATAGCGTATACGAAGTTGGGGTAAGAGCTCTCAAAGTACATCATGTTGCCGACGACGAGTGGTTGGCCTTCCTGTCCCCGGAGCGTGCCGGTCGACATGGTCCAGGCAACCCGTAGTTTTCCGGCATTGGCCGGAGTGATCTGCGTCAGTTTGCTGTGGCGGATCCCGGTGTAGCTTCCAAGAGGCAATACCCATTGATTGGGATCCTGCGCATCTTTCTCAAGTGCTTGATCGGCCAGTGCGACCACCGGAGCGGCCGCGACAGTTACCCAGAGTACCGTCGCCACGTTTAACCATTTCATGCGATTCATTGCAAATCTCCTTCGAATGACTTCAGTCCTGTTCGGAAGGGGGCCGGCCGGACGCCACAAGATCGAGGCTTCGCCCCTTGACATACTTGTACACGTGAATCACATCGTCTTCGCTGAGGAACCCAGCCCACCCGGGCATACCTTTTTCTTTCCGACCTGTCATTGCCACCGACAGGAATTCCTGTAGCTTCATGCCGGCGGCCAGTGAGCGCCGCAGGTCCGGGCCCAGTTGGCCGCCCGTAGCATCTGTCCCATGGCAGCGATAGCAATATGAGTTATACAGCTGGTAACCATGAAAGACATCCTTAGTGACTTTGGGGCCGTTAGCCGCCACAAACAGGGGGAAGTCAAGCTGGATGGTGGTGCCGTCTTTAAGCACGTAGGTATACATCTTGCCGGCGGCTTGGGCCGGAGCAGCCGCGCGGTCCACTTGTGCCAGAATCCACTGCGCCATCTCTCGCCGTTGGGGCTCCATCAAATCAGGATGAGGCGTCATGCCAGACCCACCGTCGCGAATCTTCGTGGCCAGCTTTTCCACGGCGCCAGCCTGTCCCGCGTATCGCTTCGCCACGGCACTGTAAGAGGGGCCGACTACCTGTCGATCCACGGCGTGACACGAGGAGCAGTCACTAGCCTTGATGAGCTTGTCACCATTTTCTGCCGCGGCGGTCTGGCCGGCGGATTGCGGCATCGGGACTCCCGGCAACATGGCCGCCAGGACCATCGCCGAAATCGATATGGTCGCTGCGCGGCTCATCTGATTTCTTGCCGCGGTGTATACAGCATCACCCCGCCCTCCGCCAAAACCGAAGTGAGTTCTGCCTGGTGCTTTTCGATCACGTCGTCGAGTCGTTTTTTCAGCTCGTCGTTGCCCTCGCGGACCGCCATCGACATGGGGAAAGAGTACTGTTCCGGGGGGCCCAACGCGCGTTCATTCGGTACCGCCACTACGTCCAAGCCTGGATATCCGCGCAGGAAAGCGCCAATTGCCGGCTCCCATGTAATTAGGAGGTCGATCTGCCCGCTGTCGAGCGCTTTGAGCATTACGGCGGGTGACTCTCCGGCATCCTCCGACACACCGAACGGCGTGACGGTTCCGGGAATCATGCCGCGCATCTTCAAAGCTTCTTCGGCAGGTGTGTCCCTTTCAAATCCCACTTTCAAGCGCTTGAGCAGGGGCGAGTCCATGCTCGTGATGTTGTAGCTCTTACTCTTGGGGAAAACGAAAACATACGACGAGATGTAGTACGGCCGTGAGGTCAGCTCCTCGCGGCTTCCATAGGGAATACTCATCACGACATCGCATTTCTTGGCGTCGAGTGTAGAAGACAGAAATTGCGGAAATCCCCCGTGGCCCCGGTAACTAGCCCAAGTGTAGTTCAGCGGCTCGCCAAGCGCTTTGGCAACCGTCTCGGCAACCTTATTTTCAAATCCTTCACCGGCCCGATTGGAATACGGCAGGTAATCCGGATCCGCGCAAACGTTCAATGCGTTGGCCGGGACCGGCGGCAGCACAAACCACAGGCTGACGACCGCCAAAGGGACGGGGATGGCGCGGAATCTCATCGAATGGTGTGTCGAGGAGTCTACTCCTTAGTCCGGTTGGTGTCAAAGGGGGAGCAGGTTCGGCAACCTGTGAGTAGAATAGATTAATCGCCACTGTAACGAATGGGACATATACGTTGTTCTGCTTGCGGGTTCGAATGTGCTTCAGGGTCGGTCGCGTGCCCCAAGTGCCAAGCTCTGCTCGCGCCTTCTGCGGCAGATTCGGAAACGATAGCGTACAGCGCCGCTGCCAACGACGCTACCATCGCGATGCCCCCTCCCAGGCCTGCGGATGATGGCACCATTGCGATGCCGGTGGGCACTTCGGGCCAATTGCTGGGCGAGTCCCGCTGGTCCGATGCCAGCGTCCGCCCTGCGCAGGGCGGCCTGGCCGACTTGCGCCCGGGCGCAGTTCTGGGTGATCGCTACGAGATCATTCGCTGTTTGGGCCAGGGCGGAATGGGCGCCGTCTATCAGGCTCGCGACCGTGAAGTCGATCGCTTCGTCGCGCTGAAGGAGATCCGCCCGGAACTGGCCGACAACCAGGATATGCTGCAACGGTTCCGGCAGGAACTAGTGCTCGCCCGCCAGGTCACACACCCCAACGTAGTTCGCATTTTCGATCTCGGCATCATCCACGGGTTGCGCTTCATCAGCATGGAATTCATTGAGGGGACGCAACTCTCTACGGTCTTCGAGGAGAAGGGGAAACTCGCGCCGAAAGAAGCCGCCGAAATCATGCTGCAGGTGTGCCGGGGCTTGGCGGCGGCGCACGCTGTGGGCGTGGTGCATCGCGATCTGAAGCCGCCCAACATCATGATTGACAGCGACGGGCGCGCCGTGGTCATGGATTTCGGTATCGCGCGCGCCGGTGAAAGCGCTGCGGGCGTGGCTCTCGCGCCCGGCGAAACGCCGACCGGGCCCAATCAGGGCTTGACCCAGTACGGAGCCTTGCTGGGTACTCCTGTTTATATGTCCCCGGAACAGACCAAGGGCGCAAGCGTGGATGCCCGGTCCGATCTGTTCGCCATCGGCATCATCCTTTACGAACTGCTCACCGGCAGCCCGCCGTTTCTCGGCAAGACGCTGAAGGAGACGCTCCGCAAGCGCTGTGAAGAAACCGCTGTTCCGCCGATGGCCATCAATCCCACGATCCCCAAGGCGCTGAACGAAATTATTCTGAAGTGCCTGGCCACGGCTCCAGAGAACCGATACCAGTCCACCGGCGACCTGGTCCATGCCCTGGAAGTGTTTCTGGGGGTGGCCAAGCCGGCGGTGCCTCTCTGGAAGTGGCTCACCGTGAGCTTGGCGGCCTCATTAGCGATTTCCGGCGCGGTCGTAATTTACGAGGAGCGTGCGGCCGAGAAAGCTAAACCGCATGCGCCGCTCAAGATCCTGATCGCCGATCTGGATAACAAAACCCCCGATGCGGCTTTCAACGGCGCACTGGAGCCGCTGCTCTCGTTCGCCATGGAAGGCGCGTCGTTCATCACGTCATTCAACCGCGCCAATGCCCATCGGCTCGGCGCCGAACTGCGGCCGGGAACCAGCAAACTGGACGCTTCCGTGGCTCGATTGGTGGCCCTGCGCGAAGGCATTAACGTAGTGCTCTCCGGAGCGATTTCGTTCGAGGGGGGAAAGTATCACCTCAAGGTCGAGGCGCTGGACGGAGCCAAGGGAACACCCATCAAATCCAGCGAGGTGACGGCCACAAACCGCGACCAGGTGCTGCTTTCCATAAGCAAACTGGCCGCTCCCCTACGCACGGCGCTGGGCGATGCGTCATCCGATTCCGCCAAACTCGCCGCGGCCGAAACGTACACCGCCGGTTCCCTGGAAGCCGCCCAGCGGTATTCGCAGGCGCAGGAGGCGCAACAGACAGGCCATTGGAACGACGCCGTCCGGCTGTTCAACGAAACCGTAAAGCTCGATCCGAACTCCGGCCGTGCGTACGCTGGAATGGCATCCACCCTGGCCAACCTGGGACAGCGCCAGGAGGCGCAGAAAGACTATGAAATCGCGCTGACTAAGCTCGACCGCATGTCGGATCGCGAAAAATACCGAACGCGCGGCGGCTACTTTCTTTTAATGGGCAAGGACCAACAGGCCCTGGAACAGTTCAAAGCGCTGGTGAGTGCGTACCCCTCCGATACGGCAGGCATCACCAACCTGGCGTACGCTTATTTCCTGCAGAAGGACATGGCTACGGCCATGCGAGAGGGGCGGCGCGCGGTGGATATCTATCCCGGCAATGTGCTTCTGCGCAGCAATGCCGGACTGTTTGCGATGTATGCCGGCGAGTTCGAAGCCGCGATCGGCGAATCGCGCGAAATCCTGAAGATCAACCCGCAATTTGTCAAAGCGTACCTCTCGATCGCGCTGGCGCAATTGGGCGAAGGTAAGCCGGACGACGCCCGCATGACCTGGCAGCAGTTGGCGGCCCTGGGCAAAGACGGCGCTTCCGCCGCGGCTCTCGGGTTGGCCGATCTCGCGCTTTACGAAGGCCGTTTCAGCGACGTCATCACCGCGCTACCGCCGGCCATCGCCGCCGACCTGGCGGACAAGAACGAGAGTGAAGCGGCGCTGAAACGGATAGTCCTGGCACAGGCTTACCTGGCCTCCGGGGCAACCGCCAAGGCCGTCACGACTGCCGCGGCTGCACTGCACGATCGCATGGATGAGCCAGTCGCCTTCCCCGCGGCCCAGATCCTGATCGAGACGGGAGACGAGCGGCAGGCCATGGCCATGGCGTCCCAACTCAATAAAAGCTTCGATGCCCAGCCGCGCGCTTATGCCGGCGTGATCGACGGTCTCATCAAGTTACGGCATAAGGATTATCACGAAGCGGTGAACGCGTTCGAAGCGGCGCAGAAGCTTTCGGATACTTGGCTGGGAAGATTGGCTAAGGGACGTGCCTATCTGGAAGCGGGCGCATTCGCGGAAGCCGACAGCGAACTGGACAACTGCGTGAAGCGCGGCGGTGAGGCTACGGCGGTTTTCCTGGATGACGAGCCCAGTCTCCGCTACCTCCCGGCGGCTTACTACTATCGCGGGCGCGCTCGCGATGGGCTGCATGTCCCCTCGGCTTCGGAAGACTACAAAACATTTCTGGGGTTCAAATCCCACAGCCAGGCAGATCCGCAGGTTGTGGACGCACGCCGCCGCGTAGCACAGAACTGAGCCGTGACCAAAGGGAGCGGTTTGCCGGTAGCTAGTTCTTGGCGCGCGTTACACGACGCCGCACCAGCGCCAGCCCAGCTAGAATCGTGGCGAGGCAGGCGAGCGAGGGGGGCTCCGGAACCGCTGACGGCGCCTCGATGAACGTGGTCACCAAACCAACAGATCCGAGATTGTTGCCCGGGTTGTCCGGATCGGGATGGTTGCCGTCAAACACGCACCCTGCCGCACAAGTGAAATCATCGGTGACGGCGCTGCTCAACGACGAATCCGCCTGCATGCTGAAATTGAAATCAAAAGTCGACACGGGCGGGTTCTTGACGATATCCACCAAAAGACTGTCTCCGCTCGAAGGATCGTAGCTGAACGCCGGACCCGAAAACATCAGCGTCAGAATACCATTGGTATCCATGGACGGCACGCCGTCGAACTGAAGTGCGGTCGGGTCTGGTGGTGTGACAATCGTGGTGCCAAGATCCACCGGTGGAGTGAGAACGCTGAGATAGACCTGATAGTCGTTGAGGTAGTTGGCGGCGAAGTCGGCAGGATCACCTAGATTGTAGGTACTTAGGTCAACGTAGAAATCCAAGCCTTGAATTTGAGTCAGACCCGGGAAATCGGTGCTGTCGTAAGCCTGTTGGTAGCGAGTGGTGGTTCCATCTCCGAAAGGCTTGGTAAAGTCTGTGGCCCCGTCCCAAGTACCCACCGTGATATCGGCGCGCAGGGGCTGAAGACACACCAACAATAGAAGAAGAGAGGGAAGAGTAAGCTGCAGAATAAGTCGCCTCGACATATTATAAGTGCCCCGCGATCCAAAGTGAACACAAATCCTTAACAATTCTAATGGACCTCCGCTCTAAATTCTGCGGATAGAAGTCCTGGACGTACCGCAAAAGTCCCAGCGAAGAGGTCTATTGAGTTTTTCTGGAGCGATGCTATACTGACCGCCTTAGCCCTCGGACGGGTCCACTCATGCTCAAGTCTAATTCTCTATCTTTGTGTTTACTCGCATTCGTTCCCATCGTGGCGAGTGCCCAGCAGGTTGTCGGCCCCAGTATCAACATGGTGTCGGGAACCCAGTGGCCCGGAGGCGACCCATTCCTACAGCGGCAGAACGGTCCGTCCTTCGCAGTCAGTACACGCAATCCGCTCCACCTGATCTCTGGCGACAACGACTACCGGACCGTCGATATACCCGGGCTCGCGAATGGCACGGTGACGGGTGATGCATGGCTCGGCGTTTTCCAATCCACGGACGGTGGAAAGACCTGGAGGAGCACCCTGTTGCCAGGCTATCCGCAGGACACATCCGCGGTCGGTATGAGTTCTCCGGCGTTCGGCTACTCAGCGGGAACCGATCCGGTGATGCGACCCGGAACCAACGGAATGGCCTACTACGCCGGGCTGGTGTTCAACCGGACGCCAGCGGCCGGAGCAAACTACGGGGCTTCGGCCATCATCGTGGGCCGCTACATCGACACCAACCCCGCGACTGGCGATCCTTTCCAATACCTGGACACGCACATCGTGGCCCACCGCACGGCCCTGGAGATGCCCTCGCCGCAGTTCACCGACAAGCCCTGGATCGGCGTGGATATCCCGCGGGCGGGGGCGCAAACCTGCACCGTTGGCGGAAGCAACGGCATCCCCACGCAATCCTTCGCCGGCGGCAATGTCTACGTGACCTACACGGTTTTCAACACCGACGAATTGCACGGCGCGATCACGTTTCAGCGCTCCACCGACTGCGGTGTCACCTGGGGTGCCCCCATTTCATTTACCGACGCCGCTGTTACCCGCCAGAGTACCGTGACTGCGATTGACCCGAACACCGGTGCGGTGTACATCGCCTGGCGGCAGTTTGCGACCCCCGCGGCGCCCGCCACTCCCACGGTGGGCGATGCCATCTATATGGTTAAGTCGACCGACGGAGGCCAGACGTTTACGGCTCCGCAACTGGTTGCCAACATCTCGCCGTTCGATCAAGGCAGCACGGTTTTCAGTTTCCGCACGAACAGCTATCCAACCATGGTCGTGGACGGAACCGGCCGGGTGTACATCGCCTGGGCGCAAAGAGGAGTGGGACCGAGCGGCGACGCCCGCATCGTCATCTCCACCTCCACCAACGGGACGACCTGGTCGGCCCCCACAGCGGTGGACAACCAGGCGGGCCGCGGCCATCAGTTCATGCCGGCCATGACTTTCGCCGGCGGCCATTTGATGTTGATCTACTACGACCTGCGCGATGACAGCACCGTCGGTATCTTTGCGCCCGTGGGTGGCGGAGCCTACTCGGAGGTGCGGCAGGCGGTAGGCGATCGGGCAACTGGTACGCCCGACGTGTTTACGACCTTCGTGGACGATACCCCTCCCCGCGCCCTGCGCCACACCATCGATGTGCGAACGGCGCAGGGAAATCCAGCCGCTGTGCCCGTCTTCAGCTCGGTGCGCGTCTCCAGTTACGAATTCGGAACAGACACCACCGTTGTTCAGCAACCGCCGGTCATTCAGCAATTGCAAATCGATCCGCCAAACTTTCCGCTCTTCTCGGGAGGCACCCAGGCCTATATCGGCGACTATCTGGACATCGCTGCCCTGGCGTTTGTGCATGATGCCAACGGCAACTGGATCTACAACACTGCCGCTTCCGCCGACACCGTTTTCCACGGAGCCTGGACCGATAACCGCGACGTGCGCCCGCCGATGGACGGCGACTGGACCCATTACACGCCGCCCACTTCAGCGGCCGTTGGTTTGCTTAGCATTTTCGACCCCACGCAACCCACAAGTGCCTGCATCTCCGGCCAGGAAGGAATGCGCAACCAGAATATCTACACGGCCACTATAACCAGCGGCCTGGCGACGGGTTCTCCCGGCAATTCTAAAACTTTGAGTAGCCAACAACTGAAGGCCTTCGTGCTGACTCTGGAGAATACAGCAACCACTGCCACCTCGTTCCGGCTCACCATCCAGAATCAGCCGACCGGCGGCAGGGCAGTATTCTCACAGTCCACCAGCTCGCCCACCCCGCTCACCACTTTGGACGTCACGATTCCTCCGCAGTCCACCATCGCGCGGAGTTTGTTCTCATCCTCTACGAATCCGGCGGCGCAGGTGAAAGTTCTGGTTCAGCAAATTACCGCACCCGGTGGCACCGTGGTTGCCGGCGGACTCACCAGCACCATCATTTTAAATAGCGATACAACCGATCCCAATCTCGGCCCCAACTCTCCTAACCCCAACATTGAAATCTATTCTCCGGCCATCGCCAATCCGAATATTGCGAATCCGAATATTGCCAACCCCAACATCGCCAATCCGAATATCGCGAATCCGAATATTGCCAATCCCAACATCGCCAATCCGAATATCGCGAATCCCAATATCGCCAACCCCAACATCGCCAATCCGAACATCGCGAATCCCAATATCGCCAACCCCAACATTGGCGCCGGCGACTTGACTAATGGAGTCGTTACGGACGTGACGTGGACCGTGACAAACAGTGGCGACACGCCGATGGCATACACCATCAAGAACCTGAACAACGTGCCGATTCCGGCGGGTTTCAAAACTCAGCTAATCGTTCACCAGGTTTACAACACACCCGTCGCGCTGAACTGTGCCCTAGGTTTTGACGTTCATACCAAGCTCTTGGTCAATATTGACAACCCGGTGTTTGAGCTTGCCAGCGTGAACGACTCTGCTGATCCGAGCATCGCGAGTTCGCTCTTTCCGACGATATCCCTCGGGCCCGGAGAGACTGCCAACATCACCCTTCGGTTTGTAAATCCCAACAAGACTACGAATACCACCTTCGATTACAGCAATACCGTAATCACCACCATCACCAGCCACGGTGCGAATAGCGGGACAACCCAGCCGCCCGTAGCCTCGTCGCAGTTGATCGTGCTTACGCAGAGTTTGCCAAGTGCTTCGGCGGGGACGCCCTACAGCACTACGTTGCTTTCGAGCGGTGCCGTGGGTGCAGTCACCTGGTCCACGCCTAACCTTCCCGCTAATGGCTTAAGCCTGAATGCCAGCACGGGAGTGATTTCTGGTACGCCCGGCACCGGCGCTTCGCTCCCGTCGATCAACATCACGGCGACCGATTCGAGTGGGAAGGCCGCCACGCGCACCTTGTCGATTACGATCGTAACGCCGGCAGCGCCCACGATTGCTTCCACCTCGCTGCCGGTTGGCTATCCCGGCGTGTCTTATAGCACCACGTTAGTTGCCAGCAATGGCGCAGGCAGCAAGACCTGGGACATCACTCTCGGAAGTTTGCCAGGCTTGAACCTCAACGCTTCCACGGGTGCGATTACCGGCATACCCACCGCGGTGGGGTCATTCAACATCACGTTCCGCGTGACTGACGCGCTGGGCCGGCAGGCCACCAAGGCTCTCACGCTGACGGTTTCGCCCATCACCCTGGCATTCAGCCAACAGCCGGTCAACGTCGCGCCCCTGGTATCGCAAGCGGTACAGGTGAAAGCGACCAGCGGCACCACGGGCATTGCGGGCGTTCAGCTTGCGATCGCGATTGTGCTGTCGAACGGAACTACCTTCAACACGGTCAATGTGACCACTGCGTCCGGCGGCACGGTATCCACCAACCTGAGCCTGCCATCGGGCGTGTACCACCTGGTGGCCTCGGTAACAGGCGCTACCAGCGCTACGTCCAATACCTTCACCGTGGGATCGCCGCACCTCGCGTTCCAGGTGTCGCCGAGTAATACAGTCAACGGACTGACGATTGCTCCGCCGGTTCAGGTGAAACTAGTCGACTCGCTTAGCAATGGCATCCCCGCCGCCAACGTCACGCTCGCCATCGGGACGAATCCCGCTCCGGGTACGCTTTCTGGAACCCTTACAGTCGCCACCGACGTCAACGGCGTAGCGACCTTCTCGGATCTGAGTATTAACAAAGCGGGCAATGGATATACCTTGGCCGCCTCTTCGTCCGGAGTGACCTCCGTCACTTCCAACCCGTTCAACATTATTGCCGGGTATGCCGGCTTTGCCACTGATCCCGCAGGCGACGCACTTCCTAGTCCCCAAACACCATCGCCCGACCTGGTATCGGCTTCCCTCATAGCCTCCGGTGGCAATCTGGCGGTGAATGTACAATTCGGCCCGGGCACCTACCTCCCCAGTACGCGGAGTTCAGATCGAACTCGACACCGATCAGAATCCGGGAACCGGCCAACCGGGCTTCGGTGTAGATCCGTCCCAAGTGATGGATGCTGGTGTCGTCGGTTGGGATTACCTGGTTGGCTATACGGCCGGAAACGCCACGGCGTCTATCGTCAAAATTATTCCGGGCGGTTTCACATTCGTGGGCAACGTACCAGTGGCCAGCACGGCCAACGGGTTCAGCCTCACCATCCCCCTTGCCACGTTGGGTGGTATCAGCGGGAAGATGAACTACAAGGTGTCAGCCACCGCCAACGGCGTCTACACCGATGCGTTACCGAATGTCGGGCTGCCTCCGATCGTGGTAAATATTCCCGGGACTCCCGCGATCGAACTGGTTTCCACAGGCACCCAGGTGGCTAACGGCACTTCTCTGAATGCGGCGGTCTTCCTGACTCAGCCTGCGCCGGCGCCCGGTGTCCAGGTCAATCTCGCCACCGCTCCATCCGGCGTCTTGACCGTGCCGGCGTCGGTAACCGTTCCGACCGGCTTGAAGACGATAGCGTTCCTCGCGCCCGCCGTGGCCGCCGGCACAACCACCATCACGGCCACCAGCGCGGGATACGATTCCGCCCAGACCACCATCAATGTGCCGTTAGGTTCGGTGACACTGCCGGCCTCAATCACCGTGACGCAAGGACAGTCCGTCAGCGTGCCCGTCGCTCTTTCCCAGTTAGCGCCTTCGGGTGGCACCACCATCTACGTGTCGACCATAAACACGGCGGTGGCCACGGTATCCACGTTCAGCGTGTTTGTGCCGGCGGGACAGACCTTGCCGACAACACCGGTTTTTCTGAACGGTGTAACACCCGGAGCCACGAAAGTATTCGCCTCCGCGTCTCAATTCTTCAGCGTTCTAGCCAACGTGACCGTAATCCCGCCGCCGTCGCTTTCGTTCCTGGTACCGCCCAGCACCACGGTCACCGGGCAACTAATCGCGCCAGCGCCGCAGGTGAAACTGGTCGACTACACCGGAGCCGCTATCCCTGGAGCCAGCGTGACTCTCAGCTTCGGCACGAACCCCGTTGGCGGGACACTCGCGGGCACCACCACGGTGGTTACCGGCCCTACGGGCATCGCCACGTTCCCGGACGTCACCATCTTCAACGCCGGCACGGGATATACGCTGGTGGCCACTGCGGGGATAGCGGTGCCTGCGACTTCCAACCCGTTCAATATCCTGAACGCGTCGAACGCCTTTGACCTCACGACCCTAACGCTCAATGGCCCACCGTTCCTGAACGGCCCCACGCTGCGGCTCACCAACGATTTTGGCCAAGCTTCCTCGGCGTGGTATGGGACCAAGCAACCGGTCGCCGGTGCATTTTCCACCTCGTTTACTTTCCAGATCACGCCAGTGACGCCTTTTGAAGGGTTGGCGGATGGATTCGCGTTTGTGATCCAAAACGCGGCCGCGGGAACCTCTGCTCTTGGACTGGGCGGCGGCTCCCAGGGGTATTCGAGCGATACCAACGATCCGACCGACTTCCCGGGCATTCCCAACAGTCTGGCCATCGAATTCGACACGTACCAGAACAGCGAGATTGGTGACCCTCCCTCCCCTCACATCGGAATTCAGAGCAATGGGACCGCGCCAAATACCGCGAATCACAACCTCAGTGCAAATCGTGGCGGCCCTGTCGTATACAATTTCGCGGACGGCCTGCCTCACGTCGCAACCGTCACCTACGACGGCAGCGGGAGCCTGCAAGTCTTTGTGGATGGCAACTTCGTTGTCAGCGCGGCAGTCAATTTGAGCACCCTGCTGAATCTGGATGGCGGAACGGCGTATGTCGGCTTTACCGCTGGCACCGGCGCCGTGCGTGAGTTCGCGGACATCCTAAGCTGGGGCTGGGGCAACGCCGAGCTCGTACCCCTGGATTGTTCGCTGGAAGCCAGCCTCAAATCAACCGACGGCTCGACCCCGACCGCCATCACCTTTACCAATCCCGGCCCGGCGGCGCGTAATGTGTACTGGCTGGATTATTTTGGCCAGCGCCAGCCCTACAACCTCGGACTTTCGGGCGGCACCTCATACACTCAACAGACGTATTTGACTCACCCCTGGGTGATCACGGATTCGGGCAATAACTGCCAGCAGATTTTCATGCCGGTTCCGACTGCATCCGAAGCCGTTCTCACACAACCTCACCCTTAAGTAAACGGAGGGGGCGTCCCAGAGCGCCCCCTATTACGCATGGTAGAATCGGCGCCATGTACCAGCGTCTTTACTGCTCCTTGGTAACGGCCGCATGCCTGTTTACAGGCTCGTCACTACTCGCCGCCGATAGCAGGCGCTCCATCACGGAAACGGACCTCTACGACTTCCGTTGGATTGCGAACGCACAAATCTCGCCGGACGGGTCGAGAGTCATCTACACACTCGTAAAGACAACCCCCAAGCACGACAATTACGAGACGGCATTGTGGATGATTCCCACGGCTGGAGGGGCAGCCAGGGAATTGACCTCGGGACCGCACGATTCCGGCGCGCGCTGGTCGCCCGACGGCAAACTCGTGGCGTTTCTGCGTGCCGCCGAGAAGGACGGCAAACCGCAGCCGGCGCAGATCTACTTGTTAGCTATGGACGGCGGTGAAGCGCGGCCGCTCACCGATCTGCCTAAGGGAGCTTCAGCGCCGGTATGGTCACCGGACGGACACTCCATCGCCTTTTCCGCTAAGACGCTAGCCAAGGATTTTCAGGCGAAGAACGCGGACCCCGAAGAGAGCGATGTGCGCGTGATCACCAGCGCGCGATACCGTATGAACGGCGCCGGGTATCGGGAGCCGGATAGGCCGGACCATATCTGGGTGGTGGAAGTGCCGCAGACCTTGGGCGCGCCGCAGAAGGCCAGGCAAATCACTACGGGTGAGTTTGAAGAGTCGGATATCACGTGGGCGCGCGATGGATCCCGAATCTATTTCACATCGGACCGTGTAAAGGAGCCCGATTTCGAGCCGCCCGATAGCGACCTTTATGTGGTGAGCTCCAGCGGCGGTGAAGTTACGAAGGTTGCCAGCATCGATGGTCCGATCGGCAAACTGTCGCTGAGTCCGGATGGCCGCCGCATCGCGTTTATCGGGGAGTTGAACAGCGATGGAGGAGTCCCACGCTCGTACAGTCAGCCGGACCTCTTCGTAACTAACGTTGAGCCCGGCTCGCAGCCGAAGAATTTGACCGCGGCTTATGACTACGACATCGAAGGCGGCATCGGAGGAGATCAGGCTCCGCCGCGCGGCGCCGGCCAGTCGAAACCCTACTGGAGCGCGGATGGCCGCAGTATCTTTGTGGACTCGGCCGAGCAGGGACGAACGAATCTGAAGCGCGTGGACGTCGAAACCGGTAAGACCATTCCGCTAACCGACAGTAACTTCGATTTGTTCTCCTATCACGCCACATCCGATGGAGCCAAGGTTGCGGCCCTGATCTCGACCCCGACCAACATTGGCGACGTTTTCCTGATCGACGGGAAATCGGGCCAAATGCAGCAGCTTACTCATATCAACAGTGAACTGTTCGCCAAGCTCAACCTGACGGAGCCGGAAATGATCTGGTACAAGAGCTTCGATGGCCGCAGGATTCAGGCCTGGGTGCAGCGTCCGCCGGATTTCCAGCCGGGCAAAAAGTACCCCATGATTCTCGACATTCACGGCGGACCGCATTCGGCCTACGGTTACACCTTCGATCATGAGTTCCAATGGTTGGCGGCCAAGGGCTATGTCGTGCTCTATCCGAATCCGCGCGGCAGTACGACTTACGGGCAGGAGTTCGGCAACGTCATTCAGTACCACTATCCTGGCGACGATTTCAAAGATTTGATGGCGGGCGTGGATGAGCTGATCGCGCGCGGCTGGGTGGACTCCGAGAAGTTAGGAGTCACGGGCGGCAGCGGTGGCGGCGTGCTGACTAATTGGACCGTGGGCCACACCGACCGGTTCAAGGCCGCGGTGTCGCAGCGGTCGATTGCGGACTGGACGGGTTGGTGGTATACGGCCGACATCATCGTGCCAGCCTGGTTCCGCGGCGCTCCCTGGGAGTCCGAAGCGGATTTCAAGGAACGGTCGCCCATTACCTATGTGGAGAAGATCAAGACGCCGTTGATGCTGATCGAGGGCGAGTCAGACTTCCGTACGCCTCCGGCGGACGGCGGCGAACAGATGTTTCGCGCGCTGCGATACTTAAAAAGGCCCACGGCCATGATCCGATTCCCGGGTGAAACGCATGAGTTATCGCGCTCGGGAAAGCCGGAGCACCGAGTTGAGCGGCTCCAGCACATCGCCCGATGGTTCGACAAATATTTACAGGGCCAGGAAATTCACACCTACGATTCGGAGTAAGCATGTGGCGCAGCCTCTCAGGCTGCCGCGTCGGCACTCCTGCCGACGCTTGGGGTCGAGAAGAGTCTCGACCCGGCAGGCAAGAGTGACTGCGCCACAAGCGATTTATCCCGCGTGTTCGCGCAACAGGCGGGCCGCCAATGTGTTCGTTTCTCTCAAAATCCCCGCCACCAGATCGCGCGGCGCCACCTCCTGCCTCCCTGCCGTGTGTGCAATGTCCCGCGCACCCTCCCACACGCGGACGGTCTCGCGGCTGAGCCGCAAATCCTCCATGGGTGGCGTGCGCCGGCCCGCAGGTTCATTAGCCTCGATAGCGCGCACCACCGCTTCCGCCTCAGGGACAAGGGACGGCTCCTGCCGCAGGATGCCAAGAAGCAAATGCTCCAGCGTGATCTCGTATCGCGAAAAAGAGCTCGCTTCATGCCGCGCAAAGAACAGGCATCGCCTCGCGGCATCCAGCGAACCGAAGTCCGGGTGCGCGTGCGTGCGTGGCCTGGCTACTTCCCAATAGCGCTTGAGCACCGAAACAGCCCAGTCCGCCAGCGTCCGCACCCAGAGCGCCGCCAGATCCGCGAGCGTGTCGGCCTCGCGCAGCCGGTCGCGGAATAGTTGCTCCATGGGCTCCGCGTACTTGCTTCGATACTTGCGCGGATACGCCCTCAGCAGAAAACGATACGCCTTCTCAGAAAAGCTCATAACCCTCCAAAATGGGCGGCGGGCCGCAACAGGTGCTTAGCTCGTGCTACTCTCACCAGCCCCTGAAGACGTTCGGCCTCAGTTACCGCGGCGCGCCGGCCCTTGCCCGTGATCCGGTAATATCGGCGTCTTTCGTCATTCAGTTCCGGGTCGTTCCGTTCGCCCGCCTCCTCGATCCAGCCGGCTTCCAAGAGGCGATTGATCGTTCCGTAAAGCGTGCCCGGCCCCAGAATGACCTTGCCGTCCGTTCTCGCGGATACCTCTTGCATGATCCCGTAACCGTGCCGCTCGCCGTCAGCAAGGGCCAGCAGGATATGGAAAACGGCCGGTGTTAGGGGAGTCGGTGAATACATCCGTTACGGATATAGTAACACACCGGCGACTACTTGGCCTTGCCAATTGGGATTCCGTAAACCCACAAATCGAACAGGTTGCTCAGGGCCTTCGCACTGTTCTTGCGTCCGGCCGCGGCGCTTTTCTTTCCGTCGTTCCGATTGCCCGCGCTGATGGTTCCGAACGCCTTCTGAAAATCCTCGCTGGTGGCCGCCTGACCCCATAGCTCGCTCGTGTACAATCGCAGCCCATTCCAAAAAGCGCTGTCTCCCACCAGCTCATGCAGCAGGTAGAGGAAACACACTCCCTTGTACGCGGGAATGTCGCCATCGGCATCCTCACGCGTCGTCCACTCGCTGTAGGAAAGCGACCGATCCTTGCCTTGAGCGCGAACTTGATTGTAGATCTGCCGGGAGCGTTCGATCTCCTGTTCGTAGGTTCCCTTGCCGGACCGCTCTCCCAGATACGCGTCCGCCAGAAACGCGGAGATTCCCTCGCTTAGCCAGAGATCCGACCAGTCCTTCGATGCGATCGCAACTCCATACCACTGATGTGCCAGCTCGCTGGTCAGAACCCGCAGATTCTCCGGCTTCTCCAGTCCTTGCGCGTACGATTCGGGCAGGAACGTCAAGCCAGCCGCCATCGACCGGACCACGTCGCCGTGGAGGAAGACCTGCGTGTAGGTTTGGCCCGGAAAGTGCTTGCCCGTGCGTTCGCCCAGATAATGCATCGCAGCGGTTGTGGGTTCGAAGACTTGCGTGCCCGCTCCCAAAACGCGCAGTTTCACACCCTCGGCTTCGGATGTGTTTTCTGCAAATCCACCGAGCGCGAATCCGAACCAGGAGGGCTCGGTCGCGGAATCCAATTGCCATTCCGTGATGCTTTGTCCCTCGCTGGAGCGAGTGGCGGTCAATTGGCCGCTTGCCGCTACCTTGGTATCTGGCGCCGCCGCAATACTCAGATGAAGCGTCGCGCGCTCACCGGGGCGATCGCTGCAAGGCATCCAATCGCTAGTGACCGATGTGTAGATCTGATCGGGAAAGAATTTCAGCCCCGGCGCCGGTCCGGCTTGATACCGTACGGTGATGGTGCGGTGTTCATCCGGGCGCACCGCATTCGTCAGCACAACGGCCAGCCTGTCGCCTTTTCGTTCGAAGTATTGCGGCGCTTGCCCTTCCACGACGCTTGCGATCTGCAATCCCCCGGCATCCAGTTCCAGGGCGGAAATAGGTGAGTCCGCCTGGCTATGAAACCGAATTCTCACTTCCCCGGTCAGCCGTTGTTTGGCCAGGTCCGGTTGGATATTCACGTCGTAGTTCTCCACTGTGTACGGTCGCCGAGGCGCCGACGCCACTAGTGGAATCATTCCGACGCAAGCGAGACAGATCGCGATGCGCAACACTCTTTGAACCACTGTTTTGATTGTACGCCGCGCTCGGATTATCGGCCGCCGCGCTCGTCCAGCCACGCGTAAATCCGCCGCACGCCTCTGATGTCCGCGCCGGGACCCTGGATTTGCGGGAAGTCCTTGGCGTGGGCCGTGAGGTCGACTCGCCTTGCGGCATCATCGGCTGGGACGCCCTGCTTCCGCAAATCGGTGGCTTGCCTGGTAAGGTCCGTGAGGTAGCTCTGAAAGGCCGTGATGAGACCTTTGTCGGGGAATGGAGTGCCGTGCCCGGGCAACACCAGTCCAAAATCCAGTTTCTTGAGGGCCTCCAGCGTGGTAACCCACTCGTCGAAGAACGCGTCGCCCATATAGGCCAGGCGGCTCTCCATCAAATCGCCGGTGCAGACAATTCTTTCTCTCGGCAGGAACACGACGGTATCGCCGCCGGTGTGGCCGCGCCCGAGAAACAACAGTTGAATCTCCCTCTGGCCCTTGTGGAAGATCATTTTCGAGGAGTAAGTCACGTTCGGAGGCGTCGGCCTAATCTCCTTGAGCTCTTGCAATCCTTTCTGGGTCGCTGCAAGCTGCGTTTCGAGCGTTACTTTCCTGGCGGCGTCCTTTTCCTCCGCAAGCTGTTTCCGGAGCGCTTCGATTCGCGCCGGCACCGCCGTTCCCTGAGAGGTCGTGTAGGGCTCGCGGTTCAAGACGTTGAAGGTCAAGATCGCCGTGCGCACATACTCATGACCGATGATGTCGACATCCGGCGCAAACACCGAATTCCCATCCGTGTGATCGTAGTGAAAATGGGTGTTGACCACATAGCGGACAGGCTTGTTAGTGAGTAGCTTGATATCTTCCAGGAAGGCGCGGGCCGCGGCCGGTGTGGTGCCGTCATCCACCAGCATCACGTCGGTATCGTTGACGATCACTACGTTATTGCTGCCCGAGCCGCCAGTGGCGTAATAGACACCGTCTGCTATCTTCTCGAACTTATACGTCTTGCCCTGAGTGACTGGATAAGTCTGGGCGGCCGAGTGGAACGAGATAAGAATCAGGAAAAAAGGCACGGACATCAATCGGCGCGACATAATGAATGATTCTACCGCGCCCGCATTAGCGCAGTGGGTGTATCATGGGTGCCGGTCGGTTCGGGAGGACATTATGAAAGTTCTGCTTTCGTCAGCCATCATCGCCCTTGCACTGGGCAATCCGTACAGCGCCCGCGCTCAGAGCGAGGTGACTCTGATTGCGCCCGGCGGCATTCGTGCGGCGGTCGAGCAGCTCATTCCGGGTTTCGAACAGAAAACCGGCCACAAGGTTAAGGCGACCTTCGGCTCCGGCCTCGGGACAAAACAGCAGGTGGCCCGCGGCGAAGCGTTCGACGTGCCGATCGTGCAGCCGCCCTATCCGGAAGTGCTCGCCTCGGGTCACGTCGTCGTCAAAAGCGCCAGGCCCCTGGCCAGCGTGGCCGTGGGCATTGCGGTGCGGAAGGGCGCGCCGAAGCCTGACATCTCGACAGCCGAAGCGGTGAAACGTACGCTGCTCGCCGCAAAGTCCGTCTCCTACCCCAACGCTGCTGGTGGTGCGGCCGCCGGTGTCAGCTTCGAAGAGACGCTGAAGAAACTCGGCATCGCTGAGGAAATAGAGCCGCGGCTGAAGCGTGCCCAAGGCGGCGCCAACGCGATGGCCATGGTCGCCAAGGGGGAGGCCGAGATCGGCCTGACCTTCCTCAGCGAAATGAACGAGCCGGGTATCGATGTAGTCGGTGCGTTGCCGAAGGCGATTTCAACTCCGACCACGCTCGTAGGTTTCGTGTCCACCCACGCGCAAGACCCCGCTGCCGCCAAGGCCCTCTTGGACTATCTCTCATCGCCCGAAGCCGCCGCAGTCTACAAGGCTCAGCGCATGCAGCCCGGCCGCTAGCAGCCTCCGCTCCCTTTGGTCACTGCTCAGTAAGGGCATGCGATTCGACAACGCGTTCGCGATGACGCCGACGCATTGCTGAGCCGTGACCGAAGGGAGCGGTCTTTGTAACTCCTACCGGCTTGCCGGCGACAAACTCAAAATCAACTGCTGAAAATCCCGTGGCGGTTCGCAATCGATGGAGACCTTCTCGCGTGTGCGCGGGTGAACAAACTCCAAATGCGCTGCATGGAGCGCGACCCGTGCGATCAACCGCTCGGACGCTTCCCCGGGGTGATATTTCCGGTCGCCGATGACCGGGTGGCCGACGGCCGAAAACTGAGCCCGGATCTGATTCTGGAGCCCGGTCACCAATGCCACCCGAACCAGCGTCGCGCCCTTGAGAAACCGCTCGACGGTATATCGAAGTTCCGCGCGAACCGCTTCGGAGTCTTTCTCGGTGCGCAGCTCTTGAAACATTCCCGTGCGTCGAAAATAATGGACCAGCGTCCCTTCCTTCGCCTGAAGACGCCCGCGCAGAATCGCCAGATACTGCCTCACCGGCGTATGGCCGAGAAACTGTCGAATGAGAATTTCCCGATCTACCTCTGTTTTGGCGAAGAGCAGAATGCCCGACGAGAAGCGATCGATGCGATGGACCACCAGGGCCCGTTGTCTCTTGCGCGCTAGTTGCGCGGCAAGCATAGACAGAGCGGACGGACTATCGGAACCCTTGACGGGCACGGCCAGGAGGCCCGCAGGCTTATCCAACACCGCCACGTTTTCGTCTTCGTAAAGCACGGAAAGCTCGCGTGAAAAGCGCGGCGGCCGCCGATTCCGCTGTGGAGGTTTCCGCATGAGGTCAGCTCCTTATCGTCGCACGGCCATGCGGCTCGCTTTGCTAACGTGGTGTTTCCGATGATCTCTTTCTCTAGTATCCACAAGCAGTACGGCAAGCAGTTGATCTTTGTCGACGCTTCGTTCCAGTTGAACCCCGGTGAGAAGGTCGGTCTGGTCGGCCCCAACGGCTCCGGCAAGACGACCCTTTTCCGCATGGTGGTCGGCGAGGAAGCGCCCGACGAGGGAGAAGTCTCGGTTCCCAAGAAGCTGACCATCGGCTACTTCCGTCAGGACGTGGAGGAAATGACAGGGCCGTTCCGTCCTGGATGAAGCCATCGCCGGCAGCGGGCGGCTCGGCGATCTGCACCATGAACTGGAGGGTTTGCATCGGGCCATGGACGATCCGGACCGCGCCGGCGAGATGGACCGGATCCTCGCGCGCTTCGGCGACGTGCAGGAGGAGTACGAGCATCTCGGCGGCTATTCGCTGGAAGCGCAGGCCCGCGAGGTGCTGCACGGTCTCGGCTTCGAGGACGATCAGATCGACGGCGATGTCGGCGCGCTGTCGGGCGGCTGGAAAATGCGCGTGGCGCTGGCGCGCGTCCTGCTCGGGCGGCCGGACGTCCTGCTGATGGACGAACCGACCAACCACCTCGACATCGAGTCGATCATCTGGCTGGAGCATTTTCTCAAGTCGTTCCCCGGCGCGCTTCTCATGACCTCGCACGACCGCGAATTCATGAACCGCATCGTCTCGAGGATCGCGGAGATCGATGCCGGTGAGATCATCGCGTACTCGGGCGACTACGATTTCTACGAGCGCGAGCGCGCCATCCGCGAGACCAACCAGCAGGCGGCCTTCGCCCGGCAGCAGTCCATGCTGGCCAAGGAACAGCGCTTCATCGAGCGCTTCAAGACGCACGCGGCCAAGGCGGCCCAGGTGCAGAGCCGGATCAAGGCGCTGGACAAGATCGAGAAGATCGAGCTGCCGAAGAAGACGGCACGTGGTGAAGTTCGAGTTTCGCGTCCCGCCGCGCTCGGGCGACCAGGTGGCGGTGATCGAGGATCTGCACAAGAGTTACGGCTCGCGCGTGATCTACGACGGGTTCAGTCTCACCATCCGCCGCGGAGAACGCTGGGCCGTGATGGGAAGGAACGGCGCGGGCAAGACCACGCTGCTCAAGATGATCGCGGGCGCGGCTGCGCCCGATGCCGGAAGCGTGCGGCTGGGCGCCAGCCTCATCATGGGATACTTCGCGCAGCAGTCGCTGGACGTGCTCGATCCGGATCTGACCATCATCGAACAGCTCCAGAACGATTTCCCGCAAGAGGGCATCGGCTCGCTGCGCACGCTCGCCGGCGCGTTCCAGTTCTCGGGAGACGATGTGGACAAACAGATCCGGGCGCTCTCCGGCGGCGAGAAATCGCGGCTCGCGATGGCGCGGATGCTCTACAACCCGCCGAACTTCCTGGTGCTCGACGAGCCGACCAATCACCTGGACCTGGCGACCAAGGAGATGCTGGTGGACGCGCTCAAGGATTTCGAAGGCACCATGATCTTCGTGTCGCACGACCGCATGTTCCTGCGCGGCCTCGGCTCACGGGTCCTGGAACTAGGAGGCGAGAGCGGCACGGACCGCACGCCCCGCGTCTATCCAGGGTCGTACGTCGAGTACGTGCAGGCGATCGGGCACGAAGCGCCAGGGATCTACTCCTGAGAAGCCTCGCCGGTGCTGTCTATTTGCCACATCCCTGGCGAGCTGCTTCGATCTCTTCGAAAAGCCGGGCCGCGCCTTCCCCCGTCAGCGTGCTGATGACATGGCTCTGCCCCTTCTCCACGGTCATGTGGACGGTCATCCCTTTCGCGCGAAAATCGGAGGCCTGCTGCTCCATCTCCTGCCGCCAGCCGGAGTCCAGCTCACCCACATGCAGGTTGATGCACATCTTCGCGAGCGCGGTCAAACGCTGCGGCGTGGCATCCGGAAGGTAGCCTGGGAATCCAGTCACCGACCAAAAATATTGCGGATAGGACGCGGCGATGTGAAAGGCACTGAGGCCTCCATTGGACATGCCAGCAATGTGGAATTTACCGTCCCGAATCTTGAAGTCGTTCAGAAGCTGGTCCAGGAACTTTGGAAAAACGCGCGCCCCTTCCCTGGGGAATGGGCGCCCGCCCGGAGCCGCGGGGATCACCACAATGTATCCGCGCCGTTGGGCCTCGCCAGCCCAATTCTGCATTAAGGTAAACATGACCATTTGCATGTCCTGGCCCCCCGGCGGAAAGGCCAGCACGGCGGGGTAGACTTTATCCGGATCGTAGTCTTTGGGAAGAACCACCTTGTAGTACAGGGTCATGCCTTCAATGGTGGTGTTCTGATCGATCACCTTCGCGGCGATGGTCTGGCTCGCCAACAGGAACGCCAGCGCGGCAGTGGCAGGCAGACTGGTCATTGGTTGATTCTAGCGTTTATCGACCACGACCACACCGCCCTTGACCACCACTTTGGTTTTCAGCCAGTTCCAATAGCCTTCCAGCGGATTGCCGTCCAGAAGAATGATGTCGGCGATCTTGCCCTGCTCCAGCGTTCCCAGCTGGTCGCCCATCTGGATGTAGGACGCCGTATTCGGGCCCATCATCTTGATGAGGTCCTGCATCGAGAACATCACATTGAGCATTTTCAGCTCATGGTCCAGCCCGGCCTTCGGGTCATAGGTCGTGTCGGTACAGTAGCCGAGAATGACGCCGGCATCCCAGACGGTACGCGCATTCACCGGCATATATCCGGCTTCCTCGCCGAGGCGGACGCCGTCGACGATCGCTTCGGGCCACGGCTTTCCGTCGCGGAACCGCGGCTTGTTGTCGTCCGCGAACACTCCGAACACAGGCGAGCCGAAGCTCGACCGTCCCCAGCACCTTCGTGCCCGCCGCGGCCACTTTCTTCGCGTCCTCTTTGCTCACCCAGTCTTTATTGGGGAGGTGCACCAGCAGCGGCACGCCGGCGTCGACGGCGGCCACCATCGCTTTGGAACTCACGGCATGGACCTGGACCATCACGCCGACCTTCTTCGCCTCGTCCACGACGGCCCTGAGAACTTCGAGTTCTTTTTCGCTCGGCCCCGGGACGGGAGTCAGGGCGATCTCGCCCGTGAACTTGATCCCCATCGCCGGCCATCTTCCGCACCTCGGCGCGAGCCGTTTCCGGCAGTATTGTTGTTCAGCCTCAGCGACCCCGATGGGATGATGCGCGGCCCATTGATCACGCCCTTGTCGATGTGGTCCCGGAGCGTGATGTTTCCTTCCGCCGGACCGCCTCCGGAAAGGATGGTGGTGTAACCGGCTTCGAGAAGCGCCTGCATCTGCGCCTTCTCATTCGGGTCCCGTATTGATGTGCCGGTGTCGCGTCGATGAACCCGGGCATCGCCGTCATGCCTTTGGCGTCGATGGTCCGGCCACTCGCGGCGGATGGCGCGCCGGCCGCCACGGAAACGATTTTTCCCGCGCGCACGACGATCGATCCGCGCTCGATCACGGTGCCGTTGGCGGCGACGATCCGGGCATTGGTGATCGTCAGGTCCTGCGCCGAGAGGGACGCGAGCGGTGCCAATGCCAGGCAGGTAAGTAGTGTCAAGAGGTGACGTTTCATGTTCAGAAGCTATGATATATGAACGCCCGCCTAGCGGTCCCGAGTCTCTTTTTCCGCGGCGGCTTTCTTTTCCTGGGCGCGCGCACCCGCGAGGATATCGACCAGGGCGTAATTCCCCTCGTGGCATTCATAATCAAAGATGCCATCCGCGCTCTTCGTCATCGGAATTTCCCCGCTCCAGGGCCTGGTAAACGCCGTGGGATCGTCCACCGAAAACCGGTAGAGGATCGTGCCGCCATCGGTGCGAGTGAGGCGTTCGGTCAAATGAAGGTTTTCGTCAGCCCCATAGAAATCGTCCTTGCCGATGAAATTGGTGGTGTCGATCACCAGCGTGTCGCCCTCCCAATGCCCCCGCGAATCTCCCATATATGCGCGGACATGGGGATTGACATGTGGGCGGCCGTCCAGCGGAATGATGCGCGCCTCATACATCATCTCCTGGAGAATGACCACGTATCCGGGAGTCTGGACAATCTGGAAGAAATTGTTGTTGGGAGTGGGTACCATCGGCAGGCCGCGTGTGATGCAGCGGATCCGTAACGCCAGGTCCTCGGGCCCTGCGGGCAGGCCCCCACGGGACGCCCGCTTCTTCTGCGCTTCTGGTGTGAACGGCGGGATTCTTCCGTCCGGCGGATCCACAATGAGCGAGCTGCGCATGCTCGGGACCACCTGCGTTCCCCGCTCCCGCCAGACTTCGTTGTAATTGCGCCGCAGGTCCGCGTCAGCACCCCCGTCGCGCCGGTCTCGGTTGCCCTCTTCCAGTGTCCGCTTTTCGTATTCCGCGGCTTCCTCCTTGGTCAGAAACTCTTTGCCGGCAAACTCCGGTGGACGCTCCAGCGGGGTGAGCGTATCGATGGCCCAGACTCCCTCGAAGTCCGGCTGGCCATCAGGTGTGCGCGGCGGAGTCCAGACCTGACCTGCTACTCGTGCCGGCGCCAGCCAGGCGATGCAAATCAGGGCTCCGATCACACCGGCAGGAAATCGATGCCGCATGTCGAAACTATACCTTCTATTTCCCTTGATGTGTGGGGCTGGTACACTCCTTTGAGATGCAGGCACGTTCGCTGGCGCGCACAATCCTTACCGATCCCCACTTCTGGCTGCCCGCCGCGGTTCTTGCGCTGGGCGCCGGCCTGTTGGTCTTCATCGCACGCGCATGAGCGACCGCCATCTGCACAGGCTCGGAGTAGTTTGTGGTTTTGCCGCGGGCGCGTGGCTGGGCGCTGCTGAGGCGCCAACCAAACTAGTCACCACGGGCTTCTCTCCTTTCCTGATTTCACTGGGCATGGTGGCGGGCGTCTTTGTAGCCCGGTGGACCCTCCCGATGGCCCTGAAGGGCATTGGTTTCGTTCTGCTGGACCTTCGCACAAAGCCTCACCTCATCGTCTGGGCCATTCTTGCCGGCGCGCTGTGGGCGGTTGCGAATACCTTAACTGTGTTCGCAATCCGGGATGTCGGGCTCACCGTAGCTTTTCCGCTTTGGAACACCAACAGTCTGATCGGATTGCTTTGGGGATGGCTGCTGTTCGGAGAGCTGCGCGGCGCCGGCCGGAAGCAAACGGCCCGGGTACTCGGTGGCGCAGCCGCCATCGCGCTGGGTGCCGCTCTGCTTGCGATTGCCACTGCTTCGGCAGTTCCGGCGCGGGCAGCGGCCACCGGAATTGCCGCCGCGCTCGGAGCGGGTCTGCTCTGGGGAACCATGTACATCCCCTACCGCAAGGCCTACATCAGCGGCATGAACCCTCTGTCGTTCGTCACCATTTTTACTTTCGGAGAACTCGGAACCGTGCTGCTGCTGGCGATCGCCTTCGAGGGCGGCGGGCGACGCGTGGCAACCGAAATCGCGCACCTGCGCCCCGGATTGTTCTGGCTCTTTCTCGGCGGCTTCTGCTGGGTAATCGGGGATCTGTTTCAGCAGTACGCTGCCAAGTATATCGGGATTGGACGCGGCATTCCGCTGTCGAACACCAATCAGCTTTGGGGTCTGGCGTGGGGTGCGCTGGTGTTCGGTGAAAACAGTGGAGCGCGTATCCTGCCGATCGCGGCTGGGTCTTTGATTATGGCGGCCGGCGCCTGGGCCATCAGTCTGGCCGAAGCTCCCGCAGGCGAACAGGAGGCCTGGTCGAAAGCCGCGGAACGGGAACGCGTACGCTATGGTTTTGATCCGGCTCGCCTCGGCGTCAGCGGCCGTCGCATGCGGCGAAGCTGGTGGGAACTGGCCGTAGTCATTACGGCAGCCGCCATCTTTGTCTGGCTGGCTTCCATCGCGCGGAAGCCACCGATTGCCATCAACGCAATTTGGACCAGCGTGATTGTCGCCGCCAGCATCGGGCTGCTTGTTGTCGCCGGCGTGATGTTATGGCGGCGGACGCGATTTAACTGAAGTCAGGTGCGCACGACTTCCCGCACCGTATACTGGCGTAAAGGATGCAAGACGCCGCACCACCACAACCGCCTCCCCCTGCCTGGCTGATTGGCATGGGCATGTTGACCTTCGGTCTGGTCGCGGGCTTTGTCATCACCGCCTTGCCGTTCCTGCTAAGCAAAGCCGGCGTTAGTGTCGATCGCATCGCAACCGTAAGTGCTATCGCCATGTCGCCTACGTTTTGGGCTTTTCTGACGACGCCCGTCATCGATGTGGGCTTTACCCGCCGGGTATACGCATTCGCATTGGCGGCCGCTTCCGCTACGAGCCTGGGGGCGGCACTCTGGTTTTTCTCGGCCGCCCGGCTCTCGCTGTTTACTACCCTCGTATTGATTGCCGAATTGGCGATTGTGCTTCAGGCCAGTGCAGTCAGCGGGTGGACCTCGGAATTCGTCCCGGATTCGTTGCGCGGTAAGGTAGGCGGCTGGACCAATGCGGCTAATCTAGGAGGTGGCGCTTTGGGCGCGATGCTCGTCATGTGGTCGGCGGCCAGGTTACCGTTCCGGACTCTGGGGATGATGATCGCCTGTGTGGCGCTGGCGTCCACATTATTCCTGCTGGTCTTTCCAAAGCCAGCCGACCCCCAGTTCGGCCTCCGTCAGATTCTGGGCGGCACGTTCCGGAGTATCGTCAAGACATCGCGGCAGCCCCAGGTAATGACCGGCTTCCTGCTCTTTCTGGCGCCCGCGAGCTGCGTAGCCGCCATCAATTTGTTCGCCAGCCTGGGCAACGAGTTCCACGCCAGCCCGCAGTGGGTGGTCTGGACGACCGGTGCAGGAGCCGCGGCCACCAGCGCGATCGGTTCGATCGTGGGTGGCTATATCGCGGATCGCGTGGATCGCGGCGTGCTTTACCTCGGCGGCGGAATACTCGCGGGCCTTTGTGCTCTCGTGATGGCGGCGACGCCCCACACGCAAGCCACATTCGCGGTCGGCGTCCTTACCTACAATTGCCTCGCGGGTATCTGCTACGCGGCGTTTACAGCGTTGGGTCTGCAATTGGTGGGAATCCGAAACCCGACGGCGGCAACCCAACTCGCCCTATTCGCCGCCGCCACCAATGGGGCCATAGTCTATATGACTTGGGCGGACGGGCAGGGATTCCGGCTCTTCGGCCTCCGCGGTCTGTTTCTAGTGGACGGCCTGTCCGCCCTTGGCGCCGCCATCCCGTTGCTGCTGTTCTTGCGATGGCGCGCGTCGAAAACCACCCCGGAACTGGACGCCCCCGACGCACTGCCCGAGGAAGCCTGACGCAGCCTACCGAACCCCGCCCGCTAGGTTATACCGAGGTTCGCGGGTACCTAGTAATGTGTCCCGGTGATTCTGAAACCGTCAAGCGGCGGCCTGAGTGCGCCACGGGAGCGGTCACTTCGGTTTCACGGCGAAGTCCCATACCTGCATGTTGAGCTTGCCGGCTGTGAATTCGATCACCGCATACTCGCCGGGCGGCAGCGGCTCCTTCGGCCAGATTTTGTAGAGGCCGTCGGGCGCCACCTGCTGCTGGAAAGTGTCTACCATCTCGGGTTCCTCGGTTATCTCCTTGGTAACCGGCATGGTCGTCAGGTCCTCGACGATGCGCACCAGGCCCTTCGTTTTCACTTTGCAGATCCCGAAACGCTCCACCTCCGAGATCTGAAAATAGAACTCCTGCTCCGGATCGGTAAACACGTTCTTGGAGTGCGGGTTCGTCAACTCCAACGTCGCCTTGCCCGAGACGACCGGAAGTGGCGCCAGTTTCTGCAGCACCGAGCGGCCCTTGTTGGTGTGTACCGTGGTTTCGGCCTGCGGCAGGACCTTGGTTTCCTTCCCCTCCAACCAGTAGACGCCCGGGTTCTGCGGAATTCGCATTACCTCCTGCTTGAGCTGGCGTTCCGCCCGGTCCTCCTCGGAGAGGACCTTGGCTTCCTTTTCCAACTCCGCTTTTCGTTCCGTCTCCTCGCCCTGAGTCTTCTGGAGGTCGACCAACTCTAGCGGGAGTTCCTCCCACTGGCTGCGCTCGATGCTGTAGAAGCGAACGCGGTCGGGTTGAACCTGGTATTCCCGGACAAGATGATACGAGCCATCCTTCAAGTAGAGCTTCACGTTGGCCGCCCACGCCGTGACGGCCAGTAATACCAGCGCCAAAAATAGCCTGCGCATACTTCTACAGACTACTGTACCGCCTCAACGGGCCGCCTGTCCGGGGGCGAAGGGCGCGTCCCAAAAGCGAACACGCTAACTTCCGACGAACTTCATCGTCCCAGTCTACGTACCTTGCTACGAAGCAGTTGAACGGGAACTCCTTTGGCTCTTAAACTGCGTTCATGCGAGGTCTTTCAACTCTATGATGCGAGCCAGACCGATCCTTGTGATTCTCCTCTGCGGCGCCACCGCCCTCCCCGGTTTTGGGCAGACGCCGGAGATTACAGCCAGCCCCGACGGTGGATTCTTCTCCCGGCTTACGGTGAACTACCGCCCGCACGCGACCCGGCCAATCAGCTTTGTGGATTCCACCCGGATCGAGAGCCTGATGCGGGCCGGCAGTATTTATCTTTCGCTGCGCGATGCCATCGCGCTGGCGCTAGAGAACAATCTCGACATCGAGAATTCCCGTTACTCGCTGCTGCTGGCCGACGCTAATATGCTGCGCGCCAGCGCCGGTACGCTTCTGCGAAACGTCTCAAACAACGTTTCGAGCGGGCCCTCATCGGCGACCGGTGGGGTGCTCTCCAGCACTGCCCTGGGCTCCGGGGGCAACAACAGCTCGGGCAGCGGCCAGGGCGGCGTGCTTAGCGGCCTGAACGTCCAGTTAGCAGGCACCAGCATCCCTAATCTGGATCCCCAGTTATTTTCCACGCTTCAGTTCACGCATCAGACCATCATCGAGACGGCCACGAACATCACGGGCACGAATTATCTGACGAACCAGTACAAGGCGGCGAATTACGGAATTCAGGAACAGTTTCTGACAGGCACCACGCTCACCCTGGGGATGAGCAACCAGCTGGGCCAGACTCAAAACTCGCCTTTCAACAACTACAATCCGTTCACACAGGCCACGTTGCAAGTGAGTTTCACGCAGAACCTGCTGCAAGGATTCCGGCCGTCGGTGAACAGCCGCGCGATTCACGTAGCCAAGAACCAGCGCCACATTTCCGACCTGACCTTCAGCAACCAGGTAATGGCTACCGTCTCCAACGTGGTGGGTCTCTATTGGGACCTGGTGTCCTTTAATGACGTGCTCAGGATCCGCCAGCAGACGCTGGATTTGAACACCAAGCTGTACCACGATAACCAGCGCCGCGCGGAGTTGGGGGCGATTGCGCCGATCGACATCATCCAGGCCGAAGCGGAAATGAAATCGAGCCAGCAGGACGTGACCAACGCCGAGACCCAGGTGCTGGAGCAAGAGGCGATTCTCAAGAATGTACTGACGCGAACCGGGCTGGATAGCCTGGATATCATCAACGCGCGTATCGTTCCCACGGATCATTTTGAGATCCCGGCACAGGAACAGATTCGCCCCATACAGGACCTGATCACGGAGGCAATTGCCAGCCGGCCCGACCTGGAGCAAAGCCGGATTGGACTGGAAGACGCCCGCATCAACATGAAAGGCACCCGCGACGCCATGCTGCCGCAACTGCAGGCTTTTGGGAGCACGTCCAACAGCGGCCTGGCCGGCCGGGTGAATACGCAACCGGTGCCGGTGACGAACCTCAATGGCACGCCGGTGCTGGGCCCTAATGGCCTGCCGGAAACTTTCGTGCGCGGCCCGGAAAACGTAAACCCATTTCTGTTGGGCGGGTATGGAACTATTCTGGGCCAGATCTTCAGCCGCAATTTTCCGAATTATTCCGTCGGAGTGCAGCTGAGCATCCCTCTCCGCAACCGCTCCGCGCAAGCCGATTTCGTTACCGACCAGTTGAACTATCGCCAGTCGCAGATTCAGGACAAGCAGCTTCAGAACAGCATCAAGGTCAACGTGGTGAGAGCGCGCACCGATCTGTCGCAGGCGCGCGCGGCATACGATACCGGTGTCGAGGCCCGCCAGTTGCAGGAGCAGACATACGCGGGCACTCGGCGCAAGTACGAGCTGGGTACCGCGACGATCATCGACCTGCTGACTACGCAGCGCGACACCACCACGCGCGAGCTGAACGAGGCCAACGCCCTGAACCAATACATCCACGCCAAGGTGAACCTGCAAAACGTTCTGGGCGAAATCCTCCGCGATTACGACGTGAGCGTCGACGAAGCGCAAAAGGGTACCGTGAGCCGCGCGCCTGATCCGATTCCGGCGGTGACGAAACCTTAAGAGCTTTCAGCAGTCAGCGATCAGCTTTTCGTCGCAGGGCATGGCACCGCGCCACGTTATCCTAAGGGTTGGCGAAAATCTATCCGTTCCAACCCTTTCGTTACACCGCGAAGGCAGGACCACCCGAGAACGTCGTCACGCAACCGTACGACAAGATCTCACCGGCCATGCAGAGCCGGTACCTGTCCCTCAGCCCGTATAACCTGGTGCGCCTCATCCTGGGTGAGCGCAAGCCGGGCGACTCTGAAAAGGACAACGTCTACACGCGCGCGGCCGGCTATCTGAGCGACTGGATCGCATCCGGGATTCTGGCGCGCGACAGCCAGCCCGGCGTGTTTCCCTACTTCCAGGAATTCACCGTCCCCGACACGGGAGAGCGCCTGGTGCGCAAGGGCTTCATCGGGCTTGGGGCGGTGGAAGACTATTCGGCCGGCGTGGTTCACCGGCACGAGCAGACGCTCTCCGGCCCGAAAAAAGACCGTATGGAACTACTGCGCCACACGCATGCCCACTTCGGCCAGATCTTCATGCTGTATCCCGACCAGGCTGGCGCCATCGATGCGCTTCTGGACGAATCGGCGCGGGGGCCGGCGATTGCCGAAGTTACCGACGAGTACGGCGCCATTCACCGTGTCTGGAAAATTACGGACGCTTCTCGAATCCAGCAGTTGATGGCCGACAAGAAGTTGCTGATTGCGGACGGGCACCATCGCTACGAGACTGCGCTGGCTTTCCGCAACGACAACCCGACGCTGGCGGGAGCGGACCGAGTGATGATGACCTTCGTCAACATGCACTCGCCGGGGCTGAAGATTCTGGCCACGCACCGCCTGGTGAAGGGCTTGCCTAAACAGGACTTCCCGGAGGGGTTTTTGCGCAAGGCCGCCGAGTATTTCCGGGTTGAGGAGATCGATTCCGTGGACCGGTTGCAGCGGGCATGGGCGGCGGGCGCGGAGCGTAGCATCATCGGGGCCGCCATCGGCGCGCGGCTGTTCCTGCTGGAAGACAAAAATACGCAGGGGGAGCTGGACGTGCGCGTCCTGCACGAAAGCGTACTGGGAAAGGTGCTGGGCATTGGCGAGGAAGCGGTGCGCGATGAGAAGCACCTGCGCTACATCCGAGGCATGGATGCGGCGATTGAGGAGGCTCGCAGCAGCGCGGCGCAGATCGCGTTTCTGCTGAAGCCGACGTCGATTCAGCAGGTAGCGGATACGTCATTCGGCGGCGGGGTGATGCCGCAGAAATCGACTGACTTTTATCCGAAACTGCTTTCGGGGCTGACGATTTATAAGTTGGATTGAAGCTGAAAAACCGGACGCAGGCCAGGAGGCCTGTGCTGCCTACCCGCGGCGCAAGACTAGCGCTGAGTTCTTGCTTCCGAAGGCGATGCAGTTGGATACGGCGTGCTCGATCTGTAGCTTGCGGCCGGGCTCGCGGATGTAATCGAGATCGCACTCCGGATCGGGCTCGTCCACATTGATGGTGGGCGGCACCACGCCGTCGCGCATGGCCAGCAGCGTAGCGGCTATGCCCGCGGCTCCGCACGCACCTTGCGGGTGGCCAATCAGACTCTTCAGCGAAGATCCTGCCAGCTTATAGGCGTGGCCATTGAAGGCCAGCTTTACGGCGCGCGTTTCGATGCGGTCGTTCAACTCCGTGGAGGTGCCGTGATAATTGATGTAGTCCACGGCCGAAGGAGGAATGCCCGCTTCCTCCATCGCCATACCCATGGCCCGCGCCGGCTCTTCGCCGCATTCCTCAAGGCGCACCCGATGGAAGGCTTCACAGGTGGAACCGTAGCCACGAATTTCTCCATAAATGTGCGCGCCACGCGCCAGGGCATGCTCCCGCTCTTCGATGACAAAGAACCAGGCGCCCTCCGCCAGCACAAACCCATCCCGATCGCGGGAGAAAGGCCGCGAGGCGCGCTCCGGCTCGTGGTTCCAACTGGTGGTCATGATGCGCATGAGCTGAAAACCGCGCAGGATCAGCGGCGCAATCGGCGAATCCACACCGCCGGCGACCACGGTATTCAAAACGCCCGCCTGGATGTTGCGGTAGGCGTACCCGATGGCGTCGGTGGACGAAGTGCAGCCGGTGGAGACGATGTGGCTCATCCCGCGGAATCCGAACCGCATGGACACCTCACTGGCCAAGGTGCCGATGGTACTAGTCGGAATCGTGTACACGCTGCATTGTTTCAGCTTGCCCGTATAGAAAAGGCGATACTGTTCTTCGGTGAAATCCTGGCTGCCGCCGCCCGAACCTACGATGACGCCGATGCCGCGCAGTTGGTCGCGGCTCATGGAGGTGGGATCGATCCCGGTATCGGCCAGGGCTTCGCCGACACTGGCCACGGCCAGAGGGACACAGCGGGAGATGTGCTGCCTGTCCTTGGCGGTGACGTATTGCATCTCGTCAAATTCGTCGGGGACTTCGCCGGCGACTTGCACCACGAAATCCGAAGGGTCAAAGCGCGTGATCCTGCGCACGCCGCTTTTGCCGCTCCGCGTGGCGGCCCAAAAACATTCGCGTCCGATTCCGTTCGGACTGACTGCACCGATTCCCGTGATGACTACGCGCCGCATTAAGCCAACTTTGCTTTTAATCTTCTCGTCAGTATAGGCTGAAACGTATGGAGGTTTCCAGGCGCAACCCGGATTCGCTTCCCTTTTCCATTCCGCTGGCGGGCTTGGAAGCGGGTATGGTGGCCGCGCTGTGGATGCTCGCCTGGATGGGCTGCAACTCCGCATGGCAGCGGCGCAGCTTCTGGACAGCGGAGAACCTGCTGGCCAGCACCTTCTATGGTAGCGCGGCCGTGCGCGATGCGTTTTCGGCTGAGACGCTTTCGGGGCTGGCTTTGTACCTGCTCATTTACAGCAGCCTGGGTTGCCTGTTCGCCTCTATTTTCGGCTGCAAACTGCCGCCCGTGCGCTTGCTGCTGGCTTCCATCGCGGTCGCACTGGGCTGGTATTATTTGTCCTTCCATGTGATTTGGAAGACCTTCAGCCCGTTGATCCCGTTGCTGCACGCCGAACGTCCCACCGTCCTGGGTCATATTATCTACGGCGCCCTGCTGGCGCGCTATCCGCGATATCTGCTGCGGCCTTCCATGGAGCCGGTGGCGAATCCGGAAACCGCGGGCGGTGCTTCCAACGAAACCCCAGGACAGATTGAGAACCAGCCGCTCTAACGTCACGCCAGGTCCAGCTCGATTTTCTTGGCCGCCGGATCCAGCCGGGCGATCCGGAAGCTGCGGATTTGTCCGGCGCGCGCGGGTTCCGGCCGGGAACTGCCGGCCGCGGCTCCGCCCTTCCACTTGGATTGCAACATCGAACTGAGCGAGGAAAGGTCGGCCTTCGATTCGGCGGCCGTCTGCTCCGCGGCAGCCTGGGCAGGAATCCGGCAGGTGGCATGGATTCCTTCGCCGAGTTCCACTTGCGCACGGCCCCCGGAGACTTCCGTCATGCGCCCCGTGACCACGTCGCCCTCTTTGTGTTCGGCGATGTACTCGTCCAGGCCGGTGGGCACCAGTTGCTTCATGCCGAGCCGGAGCCGGCGCTTCTCGGTATCCACTTCGAGCACCTGGGCTTTGATTACTTGCCCGGTCTTGAGCACGTCCTGCGGCAGATTGATGCGCTTTTCGGCGCTGATGTCGCCGACGTGAATCATCCCCTCGACGCCCTCGGCCAATTGCACAAACGCACCGAACTTGGTGAGGCTGGTCACCGGAGCTTCCACCACCGAACCAACCGGGAATTTTTGCGGGACGTCCGCCCAGGGATCACCAAGCGCCTGTTTCAGCCCAAGCGAGATGCGCCGGTCGGCCTGATTCACACCCAGTACCGCGACCTCCACGGTATCCCCGGGCTTCACCACGTCGGAAGGCCTGCGCGCCTTCTTGGACCACGACATCTCCGACAGGTGGATGAGGCCTTCGATGCCCTTTTCCAATTCGACGAATGCGCCGAAATCCGTGACGCGCGTGACCGTCCCTTGAACGCGGTCGCCCGTCTTGTATTTTTCACTTGCCTGGTCCCAGGGGTGCGGCAGGAGCTGCTTCATGCCAAGAGCGATCCGCCGCTTGGCCGGATCCACTTTGAGCACCTTGACTTCGATGGTCTGGCCCAGGGACAGCACGTCGGAAGGCTTGTTGATGCGGCCCCACGAGATGTCGGCCACATGCAGCAGCGCATCCACGCCGCCGATGTCGACGAAAGCGCCGTAGTCGGTAAGGCTGCGCACCGTGCCCTGCACCGTCTCGCCCTCTTTGACTTCCGTATAGCGGCGATCCTTGGAGGCGCGCTCCTCTTCCTCGAGCACCACGCGGCGGTCCACCACCACGTCCTCGTCGGCGACGTCGAGCTTGATGATGCGGCAGCGGATCTCCTGGCCGATCAATTTTTCCAACTCAGCCGCGTCCTTGGCCCCGCTGCGGGAAGCCGGCATGAAGGCGCGCACACCGACGTCGACGCTCACTCCGCCCTTCACCAGGGCGCTGATCACGCCGGCAATGGGCGCCTTTTCCGCAAAGGCCTTTTCCAATGCCGACCAATCCTTGGGCCGCTCCACCTTCAGGCGCGAGAGTTCGTAATACCCTTCGGCGTCGCGGCCTTTAATGGATACGGGGAACTTGTCGCCGGGCTTGACGGTTTCGCCGGCCTTCTGGAACTCGGCGAGCGGAATAATACCTTCCGTCTTGTAACCGATGTCGAGGAAAACGGACTCGGCCGATACCGCGACCACGGTTCCTTCCAGGCCCCGCTTGCCTTCATCGGGACGATGGGAATGCGACTGTTCGTACTGCGACAGGATATCGCCGAAAGATTCGGCCGGCTCGTTGGAGTTGGACTGAGATTCCGGACCGATAGTACGGCCATCATCCAGCATTCTTGGGTTGGACATGAGACGATCTTTTTATTGTGGCATAATCCCGACTAGGATATCTCGCGTGCCTGCTTCCAGTTGGACCCGTTTTGTCCGGCCTCGGGATCTGCTCTGGCTGGTGTTTTTTGGAGCGCTCGCACTTACGACCTCCGCGGGCGACGCCTCGCTGTACGCGCTTTTCGGCCTGCTGGCCGTGGTGCAGATGGTCGAGCCGAACATCGGTTGGCTGAACTCCACGCGCGGCCTGGTGATCTGGATCGTCCTGAAGGTTGCGCTGGCCTATCTGCTGATCGGTATCGCAGGCTCAATCAACAGCCCCTATTGGGTGTTGCTGCTGCTACCGGTGATCTCCGCGGCAACCGTCACAAGCTTAGTGGGCACCATCACTTTCGCCATGCTCGCCGGAGGCGCGTACCTCTCCTTTCTTTTGTTCCTCGACCGGAAACAATACGAGATCGGGCCCGAAGGAATCGAGGAAATGGTGCTGCGCATCGTGTTCCTCGCCATGGCCGGGACCCTGGCCAACAACCTGGCGGAAGCCTTGCGCACGCAATCCGAGAAGAACCGCCGCACCGCGGAGCAACTGGCCGCGGCCAACCAGCAGATCCAGGAGGCGGAAGAGGCGGTGCGCCGCTCGGACCGCCTGGCGGCGCTGGGCCAACTCTCCGCCGGCCTTGCCCATGAGCTGCGCAATCCGCTGAGTACGATTAAGGCGTCCGCCGAAATGCTGAACCGGAATGTCAGTAAAGAGAACGAAGTGGCGCGCGAAGTCGCCGGCTTTATCGCGTCGGAGGTAGATCGCACTAATTCGCTGATCACCCGGTTCCTGGACTTTGCCCGCCCGCTCCAGTTGCGCACCCATACCGCCGACCTATCGCAGGTGCTGGACCGCGCGGTGTCGGCCGCCGAACGTGACGGGTTGCAGATCGCCATTTACAAAAACTACGCGCCGGAGATCCCCCCGTTTCTCTTCGACGCCGAGTTGATGGAGCGGGTATTCTACAACCTGATCCGCAATGCGGCGCAGGCCACCCAGCCGGGGGGCGCGGTGACAGTGAAGACGCGCCTCAGGGATGATGCCGTGGAGATTTGCGTGATCGACCGCGGCGCAGGAATCGAGCCGCAAAATCTCTCGGCCATTTTCAATCCATTCTTCACCACGAAGCCGGAAGGCGTAGGGCTGGGACTCGCCATCGTTTCCAAGATCGTGGACCAGCACGGGGGTAAGATAACAGTGGAGAGCGAGCCCGGAAAGGGTAGCGTGTTCCGCGTGCTGCTTCCCCTGGCTCCCGCCGCTTCAGAAATTTCCGCATGAAAAAACACATTTTAGTGGTCGAGGACGAAGAGAAGCTCCGTCGCGTGATCGAGCTGCAATTGACGTCCGCGGGATTCGAGGTGGACAAGGCGGCCACGGCCGAGGAGGGGATCAAGGTAGCCGACCGCGCGGACCTGATCCTCAGCGATCTCCGCTTGCCGCGCATGGACGGGCTGCAGTTCCTGGCGCAGATCCGCCGCCAGAACACGCTGGTTCCGGTGATTATGATGACGGCGTATGGCAGCATCGAGACGGCCGTGGAATCGATGAAGGCCGGAGCGACGGATTTTCTGCTGAAGCCGTTTTCGCTGGATCACCTGATGCAGGTAGTGAACAAAGCCCTGGAAGTGACCGCCCTGCGCGACGAAAACCGTCAGCTCAAGGCGGAACTGGGCCGGCGCTACGAATATGACAACATTGTGGGCCGCAGCGAGGCCATGCAGGAGATCTTCGCCACCATCGACCGTGTGGCGCCTTCGCGCGCGACGGTGTTGTTGGCGGGCGAGAGCGGCGTGGGCAAGGATCTCATCGCGCGCGCGATTCATTTTCACTCGCCGCGGCGCGACCGGCCGCTGGTGAAGATCAACTGCAGCGCGATACCGGAAAACCTGATGGAGAGCGAGCTGTTCGGCTATGAGAAGGGAGCGTTCACCGGCGCGGCGGGGACCAAGCCCGGCAAATTCGAACAGGCCGATACCGGCACGGTGTTCCTGGACGAGATCGGCGACGTGCCGGCGGCCATCCAGGTGAAGTTGCTGCGGATTCTGCAGGAGCGCGAGTTCGAGCGCCTGGGGAGCAACGTGACGCGCCACATCGACGTGCGCGTGATCGCCGCGACTAACCAGGACTTGCGCGCGGCGCTGGAGCAGGGCACGTTCCGCGAGGATCTCTATTACCGCTTGAACGTGGTGCCGATCAACATTCCGCCGCTGCGCGAGCGCCGGGAGGACATTCGGTTTCTGGCCAACCATTTCCTAAAAAAGCTGGCGCCCGACGCCGGCCGCGAAGTGGAATCGATCACTGACGCGGCGATGGAGAAGCTGCTGAACTATCATTGGCCGGGCAATGTGCGGGAGCTGGAGAACGTGATCGAGCGCGGGCTGATCCTGTGCAATGGAAAACAGCTGGAGGTGGACGACATCAAGCTGGAAGCCGCGCCGCGCTCGCGCCCGCAGAACGATCAGCATTTCCTGCCGGAGGGCCTGACGCTGGATCAGTACGAGCAGGAGATCATCCGCGAGGCACTGAAGCGCGCCGACGGCAACAAGAGCCAGGCCGCAAGGATGCTGGGGCTGACGAGGAATGCGCTGCGGTACCGGCTGACGCAGATGGGGCTGGAAGCGTAAAAAACCGCTCCCTACGGTCACGGCTCAGTAAATTCGGACGCGATCGCATGACGCGTTACTGAGCCGTGACCAAAGGGAGCGGTTGCCGTCTACACCCGTTCTCCGCTATCAGAATCAGTCTCGGGGAGCCGAACTCATAGCGCTCCCCTTCGATCGACGCCAAGAGCTCCAGCGGCTTCAGGCCGGCCTCCGATTGCATTCGCCGAAGCTCCGCTACTGTGTGGACATAGCTGGACGTTGGACGCGTTTCGGCTTCGCCGCCGCGGATGAACGTGTAGTCGATATCCAAGCGGCTCTCTTCTGGCACGTAGCGGTTTTCACTGAGCATGTATAAATCGCCCAGCTTGTACCAGCGCTTGGTCACCCGAGTCGGCAGGATGGATTCTGCCGCCATACCGGTTTCCAACACGAAGCGGGCTCCGCGTTTTAGACTTCTGGCGACGCCGGTGAAAAATTTCCGGGCATCGTCCGCGTCCAGATAAGCGAAACTATTGCCGAAGCAGTAGGCCCCGTCGAACTCGGGTTCCCACGCAAGTTCCCGCATGTCGCCGAGGACCCAGCGGATCGGCAGGGTGGAGCTGCGCGCCTCCGCCAGAAACTCCTCGCTGAGGTCGAGGCCCGTCATCTGGTATCCGCGGCTGGCGAATTCGATGGCATGGCGGCCATTGCCGCACGGGACATCGAGAAAATGGCTGTCCGGGCCGGCGTCAAAAATGCGCGCGAGAAAGTCCACCTCGGCGCGAGTCTGCTCTGGAGTCAAACACAGGCGCCACGCATCGAGCGCGACGCCGCGAAAAAAATCCTTTTCCCAATTAGATGGCAATTTCTTCTCCTTCGAGAAGGCACACGTAGATTGTCGGGGGTGGGCCGCGAAGAAGATTTAGCGGACGGCTAGAAGGTTCAAAAGCACCTCTTCGACTATAGCAGAGTCACTACAATTGAGATATGTCAAAAGCCCTGGTATTTGCCTTGGCGCTGGTGCCCCTGTTGCGCGCCGAGGTGTTCCCGATGACGTTGCGGCAAGCGGTGGATACGGCCCTCAAGCAGAACCCCGACCTGGCGCTGGCGCGGCTCGATCAAGAGAAGGCGCGGCAAAGCATCCGGGTGGCGCGCGATCCGTTCAGCCCGAAACTCGTGGTGGGCAGCGGGCTGGCCTACAGCAACGGATTCCCGATGAGTATCGAAGGCTCGGCCCCCAGCGTATTCCAAGCCAACGCCTCGCAGTTCCTATTCAACCGGCCGCAGAGCTACGCGGTGGCGCAGGCCCGCGAGAACGCCAGGGGCGCGGAATTCGGTGTCGCCCTCAAACGCGAAGAAATCGCCTACCGCACGGCCTCACTTTATGTGGACGCGGAACGCGCGGGACGCATCGGCGCGCTGGCCCGTAAAGACGCCGAGAGTATGCAGCGTGTGCTCGAAACCGTGGAAGCGCAAGTCCGCGAGGGGCGTGCGCTGCCGCTCAACCAGAAGCAGGCCGCGTATAATCTGGCGCGCGTCCGTCAGGTGGCGGAGAGCCTGGATGCCGACCAGCAGACAGCCGAAACCGCGCTGGCGATGGCGCTGGGATTTGCGGCGCAGGATCGCATCCAACCACTGGAGGAGGAGCGCACCGCGCCGGCTCTACCCAAATCGGAGGATGAGTTGATCCAGTCCGCGCTCGAGGACAACAAGGAGCTACGCCAGTTGGAATCGCAAATCGCCGCCAAGCGCCTGGAGATGCGCGGAGAGCGCGCCGCCCGCCTGCCCCGCATCGACCTGGTGGCGCAATACGCGCTCATGTCCAACATCAATAACTACTCCGAGTTCTTCAACAAGTTCCAGCGTAACAACGGACAACTGGGCATGTCGTTCCAATTGCCCGTGCTGTCAGGCCCCGGTGTGAGTGCACAGATCGCGCAGACCCAGGCGGATATGGATCGTTTGCGCCTGCAAGTGAGCACCACGCGCAACCGCATCGCGTCCGATATCCAACAAGCCTTCCGCGACGAAAAGAAGGCAGCCACCGCGGCGGACGTGGCGCGCCTGGACCTGGAAGTGGCGCGAGAGGAACTTTCCGTAGTGCTGGCGCAAACGCAGGAAGGCCGCGCCGCGCTTCGCCAGGTGGAGGAGGCGCGCGTGCTGGAGAATGACAAGTGGATTGCGTTTTACGACGCGCAGTACGGCGTGGAAAGAGCGCGCTGGAATGTGCTGCGGCTCAGCGGGGCGTTGCTGGCATCGATTGAGGGAAAGCCGTAATGCCGGCGGCCTTCCAGGCGTCGAATCCACCGGTGAGATTCACGATGTCCTCGAACCCGGCGCGGCGTAGGATGCTGGTGGCGATGGAACTGCGATAACCGCCCTTGCAATGGACCACTAGAAGCTTCCCGCGGTCCAACTCCCTGGTCCGCGCGGACAACTGGCCTAACGGAATCCGGACCGAATTCTCCATGGCGCCGGCCTCGACTTCGCCGGGTTCCCGTACGTCGAGCACCGCGATGCGGTCCCTTTCCTCTTCTAGCAACTCCGCGAACTCCTGAGCCGTGATCTGCGGGATATACTCCAGCTCATAGCCGCCCTGGATCCAGCCGATGATTCCGTCTTCCAGGTAGGCGTGCACGTTCTCAATGCCGACGCGCGCCAGGCGCAACTGGGACTCCCGCAGATGATCCGCATCCTCTCCCACCAGGATGATGCGCTTGTCCAGGCCCAGAATGCGAGCGGCCCAGGACGCGTATTGCCCCGAGAGCGCGATGTGCAGGGAGCCGGGAACATGGGCCACGGCGAACTCCATGGCCGGACGCGTATCGAGCACGATGGCGCCCTCCGATTGCAGGCGGAAGACTTCAGGTGCACGCACCGGCACCGGCGGCGGAAGCTCGGCTAGCGCCGCGGCACCTTGCCGGTTCAATTCCACTTCGCGGCCGAAGTACTCGGGCCGCGGCGGAAGGCTGTCGGTGAGAAGGTGGATGAACTCTTCGCAGCTGCGCGCCTGCAGCGCATAATTCGTGCGGCGCTCCTTGCCGATGGTGGACGAGCGCTCAGAGCCCATCTGCCGCCCGCACAGGGACCCGGCTCCGTGCGCCGGAAAGATCTCGGTGTCGTCGGGAAGGTTCAGCAGCTTCTCATGCAGGCTCCGGTAGAGCATCGCGGCGAGTTCCTGCGGCGTGTGATCGCCGGAAAGATCGGGACGGCCGACGTCGCCGACAAACAGCGTGTCGCCGGTGAACACAGCGCGCGGCCGGGAAGGCGCGGCGAGGTCCGTCATCGCGATACAGACGCTCTCCACCGTGTGGCCGGGAGTCTCCAGGAAATCGAACCGGCACTTCCCGAACTGAAGCGAGTCGCCGTCCTTGACCGCGGTGTGAGGGAACGGCGCGCCGGCGGCCGTCTCCCAGATAGATGCGCGCTCCGGTGCGCTCTGCAAGCTCGTGATGGCCGGAGACGAAATCGGCGTGCAGGTGCGTTTCGATGATGTGCTCGATCTTCAGACCCTTTTCGCGGGCAGCGTCGATGTAGATGTCGACGTCGCGCTGCGGGTCAATCACAGCCGCCACGCCTTCCGATCCGACCATGTAGGAAGCGTGGGCCAGGCATCCGAGGAAGAATTGTTCGATCAGGACTGGTTCCATATATTTGTACGAGAGTATACTACTGGAATGTCATTACGGATAAACGAAGAAGCGCCGAACTTTACGGCGGAGACCACGCAAGGACCCATCGATTTTCACCAATGGATTGGTGACGGCTGGGCCATCCTGTTTTCGCACCCGAAGGATTTCACACCCGTTTGCACCACCGAGCTGGGCTACATGGCCGGTCTGGAACCCGAGTTTGCCAGGCGTAACTGCAAGATCATCGGCCTGAGTGTGGACCCGGTGAGCAGCCACGGAAAATGGAAAGCGGACATCGAGGAAACCCAGGGACACAAAGTCAACTACCCGATGATCGGAGACCCCGAGTTGAAGGTCGCGAAACTGTATGACATGCTTCCGGCGGACGCTGGGGCTACCTCAGAGGGCCGTACGGCGGCGACCAATGCCACGGTGCGCACGGTGTTTATTGTGGGACCGGACAAGAAAATCAAGCTGTTGCTGAGCTATCCCATGAGCACGGGCCGCAACTTCGACGAAGTGCTGCGTGTTCTGGATTCGATGCAGCTGACGGCGAAGCACAAAGTGGCGACGCCCGTGAATTGGAAGAACGGCGACGACGTGATCATTCTGCCTGCGGTGACGGAGGATGAGGCGAAGCAGAAGTACCCGGGCGGGTGGAAGTCGCCGAAGCCGTATTTACGGATTGTGCCGCAACCGAAGTAGCGTGGCGCGCTCGGCCTCAACGGACGAGTCGGGCATGGACCCTCTTCGCGCGCTGGCGATCTGCCCCACTGTACCGGATTCTGCTGGACAAAGAGATGTCGGGCGGTGCCTCCGTGCCGCGGCCGATTCGCTGCCGTAGCCTTTCTTATTTACACTGGAGTCAGGTCTTATGCCGGATCTCGATCGCATTACCCGAAATCCTGCTTAGCGTATAGGACGGCCAGGGAGGCGTCAAACCCCCACTCCCTCACGGTCGCGGCTCGGTAAAGAGTTTCGATTAGCGACGCACGCGCAGTTCGCGACGCACATGCGATTCGCGATAACGCCGTCGAGTTACCAAGCCGCGACCGTTAGAGAGTGGGGGTTCGTCCTACTCCAGCACGTGAATGTTCCGCGCGGCGCACATATCCTTCAGAATTTTGGGCCACACCGTCACGCTGACCTCGCCCAGATGCGCCTTGCGCAGCAGCATCATGATTGCCCGCGATTGTCCGATCCCGCCACCGATGCTAAGCGGCAGTTCGCCGTTCACGATCGCCCGATGATACGGGTACTTCAAAAAGTCGGTCTGACCGGTGAGCTCGAGTTGCTGGCGCAGCGTCTCGGCGTTCACACGGATGCCCATCGACGTCAGCTCGTGGCGCCGCTGGGTCACGTGATTCCATACCAGGATGTCGCCGTTCAGCCCGTGCGTGTGCGGACCCGTCTCGGTCACCCAATCGTCGTAATCGGCCGCGCGCATCTCATGCGGGTAGCCGTCCTTCAAAGTCCATCCGATGCCCACAATAAACACCGCGGGGTACTTCTGCAGGATGGCGGTCTCGCGCTGCTTGCGGGGAAGTTCCGGATACATATCCAGAATCTCCTCGGCGTGTAAGAAGGTCAGATCCTCGGGCAGATCCGGGTAACGGGAATCCTTCAGTTTGGGGAAGAGTTCCTGGACGCGTTTCTCCGCGCCCACCAAGACGTGCCAAATCACCCGGACGGTCGCTTTCAAATAGTCCAAATTGCGCTGGCTGGGAGTGATCACTTTCTCCCAATCCCATTGGTCCACATAGGCGCTATGGTCGTGGTCGAGGAAATAATCCTTACGGACGGCGCGCATGTCCGTGCACAAACCTTCGCCCACCTCCATGCCTAAACGTTTCAACGCAACCCGCTTCCACTTGGTTGCGGCCTGGACCACTTGGGCATCGATGGGATGCTGGTCGTGGTCGTTGGCAATGTGGAACTGCACGGGGGTGCGCGAGCCATCGCGATCCAGGTAGTCGTTCACACCGCTTTCTACATCGACGATCAGCGGAACCGTGACCATCATCAGGTTGAGCTTCTTGGCTAGGTTCTCTTCGATATAGCTCTTCGCGGCGAAAATAGCCTGCTGCGTCTCTTTCGGGTTCAGCAGGGAATGATAGTCGCGCGGGAGAACTTTTTCGAGCTCGGCGTAGTCACCGATTCCGGGTCCTGCGAGATCTGCGCGTTTGTCAAGGACAACAGGCATACATGGCCTCCAAAGGGATAATCGTATCCGGTCCTATTCTAGCGCTGTGCGCGGAAAAACCTGACACAGGCCGGAGGCCTGTGGTACCTAATCAGGGCAGAGACGGCGGAGCAGGCGGATCTGTCCGGCATGGTACAGATCGTGGGCGGCGATGCCGCGGATCAGGTGCAGGGTTTTCGGGTTCTGCCAGCGGGCCGGCGGAAGCTCCGCAAGCACACGGCGAAGATCGCGGTGCTCGCGGAGCAGGATTTCGACGTCCGCCTTCCAGGCCGCTTCGCTGGCTTCGACCGGCCGCGCAAAGAAGTTGCTGCCCGGCAGAACGAAGCTGCCCCGCTTTTCGCCGGTAATGCGGCGGCGCACCACGTATTTCCAGTAGGCGGCGTGGAGCGTCAGTTCCCAAATGTTGTGGCGGCCCGGAGCAACCCGCCAGGCCGCCTGCCTCGCACTGACGCCTCGAATCGAACCCCGAAGGTTGGGACCATGCCAGGACTTTTTGTCGAAGGCCTCGTCGATCAGATCCAGCAAGACTCGCGAACTCATGACAGTACTGGCCCAGCCGGTTAGTGAATGGCTCCGCGCGCCACCGCTGCGCCGCCGGAACCGCTGTCGGTCGAAGAGAGTGGCCATGGCGCCGATCAGCGGATCGCCCAGCAAGTCTTCACTGCAATATGCCGTCTGTTGGAATGGTTGACAGCGCATACCAGAATTTCGTTGGTCATCGGTGGTGGGCACGGTAATCCAGGCCGCCACGGCGCTCGACCGGAAGGCCGCTGGGATATGCCGTCAAGTGCATGCGCCTGCCAACGAGGTGAATTGCACAGTGCCGGCGCCGTGGTGCCGCTACCGGGAATTGCCGCCAGAGCATCGCCTGCGCCTGAGGTCACGGGCGCTTGCGCCGGAGAAGTGGTATCGCGAAACACCGCCACCCCGTTCACGCCGCTGGTGTGCCGGTTGGATCCACGGCGAGATACTGCGAAAGGCAAATAAACAAAGTTCGTGATCGGGTCGACTCCCACGACGTGGCTACTGCCGGAACACACCATGCCGGCGAGTTCGGCGGGAGCGCCATGCAACGCGTCGATGAGCACCCTAGAACCGTCCCCCGCTTCGAGGGCATTGGCCGCGGTGGTCGGGCAATTGCTCGCCGCCGTAAAGTCCGTGCCTCATGTAAAATCGCCGCGTGTTCGGGTTGAAGACAACGATGTCGGTTCCTCCCACATCTCCGAACGTCTTCACCGCGCCCGTGGAAGATTGACCGCCATATTTGCCTGGGCTTGTCCTCCGGCACACCCCACCACTGCCACATTCGCGATCGGGTCGATATCGATCCCATGACCGGGGCAGGTCGGACCGATCTTAGCCACCTGGGTGAAAGAATTCGTGGCTGGATCAAAGGAGAGAACGCCCGCCGCGGCATTGGCGTCGCTGCCATCGGCGTCTTCCGCGCCGATATAGATCTTCCCGTCGGTCGGACTAAAGGCGATCAAATCGCTGCTCACTGGCAATGCGGCTTGAGTCACCACTTCCTTGTATGCCAGGTTAATGCCAATCAGGTATTCGGGTGGCGTGTCGGTAACAACGTAGAGGGTTTGGTTGATCGGGTCGTAAGCGATTCCATCAGTGTCGGTCCCCATCGTTGTGGGAAAAGTATATACATCCGGGCTCGCTTGCGGCGCTCGAAGGTCCCAGACATACACCGACTGCAATCCATCCGTTACCACCAGTTGCTGGAGATTCACCGCGACGAGCACTCCATTGGGGCCCGTCGGACGGGCGCCATAGACGGATGTGGGCGGCATTTTGATCAGGCCCACCACAACATTGGCGTGGGTATCGATCACGTCAATTCCAAGGTTGGTGCGGTCCGCCAGGTACATCATTCGTGTAACCGGGTTGAAGCCCATCAGGTCGATATTGGCGTTACCCGGCGTTCCCGTCGCTTTCCAGCCGGGGATGCTATGGTTTGCAGGTACTGCAGGCCGGAACTTTGCCCCCATGCCAGGGCGGCCGACAACACCAGCAGAACTCCGCAAATCAGCGTTTTCGAAATCCTCGATCCTCTCATGTGCCTCTCCTCTCATTGTCTCTCATTAGCCTAAAAAGTGGCAAGGAGTCTATCGAAGTTAGGGCCGGCTTACAAGCGGAGTTTCATGAACAGAAGGTGAACTGTAAGAAAAGATGCAACGAGCCCGAAGTTACCGGGCAGCCGCGGCAGCTACGGCCTTGGCCGGATGCTTCAATTCTTCGTCGATGACGGGCTTCAGCGCGGCCACGGTAAGCGCTCCGTTGAAGCGCCGGCCGTCCACGAACAGCGTAGGCGTGGAATCGACACCGATGTGTTCGCCCTCGGAGATCTCTTTGGCCACCGCGCGCTTGATTTCGGCGGAATCGAGATCGGCCTGGAATCGGTTCATGTCGAGACCAATCCCCTTGGCCAGCGCGATGATGCGCTGCCGGGAAAGATTGCCCTGCAGAGAGAACATGGCGTCGTGCAACTGCCAGAACTTGCCTTGTTTGTGGGCGGCCAGCGCTGCCGCGGCAGCCAAGGCAGCCTGGGAATGGCTATCCAGGGGAAATTCCTTGAAGATCAGCTTCACCTGCGAAGGGTAGGCCTTCAGCAGCACGTCCAATTGGGGCGTTGCGGCCACGCAGAACGGGCATTGGAAATCGGAAAACTCGACCAGAGTAATGCGTGCATTTCCCGGACCGCGCACCGGCGCATCGGCCACGGGAATGGTCACCGGGTCTTCCAGCGTAAGCGAGTGGTCCTTCCCCCACTGGGAATCCTTGACCGCTGCCATGGTTTGGGCGTCGGTCTTTCCCTGTTTGATGGAAGTCACAATGAGCGCCGCCAGATTCTTGCTGTACCCGCAATTCGGGTCTTTCATGCGGCATTCAGCCATCTTCATCCCACAGCCACAGGTGCAACCGTTCTCACGAAGCAGCTTGAGAACCTTGGTCTTCTGCACCGGCGTGAGACCGGCAAAGTCCACGTTCGGCAGAACCGTAGCGGTAGTCCAGTCCTGACCGAAAAGCAGGACGGCGGTCAAAATCGACAGTCCCGCGATCCTCTGTGCGCGCATCCCTCTATTGTAATCCACCAAGTCAGGCCCATTTGCGAGAATGGTGGCGCGTAATGTTTCTGTTCGATTTCTTCCGCTCGTTCCTGCCGCTCCATAATCCGATCGGCTTCGGCGCCGGCGATTTCCTCCTGCTGGTATTTGCGTTGATGCTGGCCGCCGCGGCGGTCGTCTGGCGGCCGTGGATCAGCCGCGCGCCGCCCGCCTGGCGCAGAGGACAGGATGGTGCATGCTGTTGCTGGCGGTCTTGCCGGTAGCGCTGCGGTTATCGCTGCTACCCCACCACCCCGTGCCTTCTCCCGACGTTTATGACGAGTTCAGCCATCTGCTGATGGCCGATACGCTGCGCCATTTCCGCCTGGCCAACCCGGTGCATCCCCTGCATCAATTCTTCGAGACCCAGTTTGTACTGCAGGAGCCGTCCTACAGTTCCATCTATCCCCCGGGGCAAGGATTAATCATGGCGCTGGGATGGATGATCTTCGGGCATCCATGGGCCGGGGTGCTACTGGCAACCGCGGCCCTTTGCGCGCTGTGCTACTGGATGCTGCGCGCGTGGGTGACGCCTGGTTGGGCGCTAGCCGGAGGGATGCTGGCGGTCATCGAATTCGGGCCGCTGAACCAGTGGATGAACAGCTACTGGGGCGGCGCGTCGGCAGCGGCGGCCGGCTGCCTGGTATTCGGAGCGCTACCCAGGCTGCTTACTCGTCCGCGCCGGCGCGATGCGGTCCTGCTGGGCGTGGGGCTCGGGTTGCACCTGTTGATTCGTCCGTATGAATCGATATTCCTCGCGCTCGGCGTGTTGTTCTTCTTCCTTCCGGCCATGCGTAAGAAGGGCGAATGGCGCACTCTCGTAAAGCTGGCGCCGGCGGCCGCGTTGGCGCTGCTTCCGGCCGTCGTCATCCTGCTGGCGCAGAATCGGCAGGTCACGGGACAGTGGCTGACGCTGCCATACACCGCCAGTCAGTATCAGTATGGCGTGCCGGCAGGGTTCACGTTTCAATCGCCGCCAACTCCGCACCGCGAACTCAACCGGGAGCAAGCGCTCAATTACCGCATGCAGCTCTCATTTCGCGGAAGCGCCCGGGAGACCGTCACATCTTTCCTCGAACGCCTCGAATACCGGGTTCGCTATTACCGCTTCTTCTTCCTCGCGCCGCTCTACCTGGCGCTGCCGGCGTTCTTCTGGTGGATGCGCCAATACCGATTCCTGTGGGTCGCGCTGACGCTCGCCGCCTTTTCGCTGGGCTCGAACTTCTACCCGCTCTTCGAACCGCACTACATCGCCGCAGTTACTTGCCTGTTTGTGCTCGTCGCGCTCGCGGGGTTACAGCAATGGGAGCGGTTTAGCAAAGACGCCGCGCAAGTGATCGCGTTCTTTTGCGTCGCTGCATTCCTCTTTTGGTACGGCCTGCACCTGTTCGACACGCAGGAGTTTTCGATGGCGGTCCGGCAGTACGAGACTTGGGACGGGCTCAACCATCGGAATCCGGCGGCGCGGATTGCGGTGAATCAGCAACTGGCTAACGTGCCGGGAAAAGTGCTGGTCTTCGTGCGCTACTACCCGCAGCATATTTTTCAGGAGGAGTGGGTGTACAACAGCGCCGATATCGACGGCTCGCGCGTGGTGTGGGCGCGCGATCTCGGAGCAGATGAGAATGAGAAACTGCGCGCCTATTATAAGGACCGCTCGGCATGGCTGCTGGAGCCGGACTTCCGCCCACCGCGGCTGCGGCCGTATTAGTAAGTTGGCCGGTTCGCCATCCCTAGGCAAAAGAAATTAAAAGAAACTCCTTGACACGGTTAGTGAACGGGTCCATGCTAGCTCCACTCTTGGGTCACCATCCCGGGGTTCCACCGGGAGAAATGTTGCCTCCGCGTCGTCGGGGGCCGAATACCAGTACTCACAGTGTTAGTTCACGGAGAGAGACTCATGATCAGTAAGAAAAGCCTGTTTGTTACAGCAGCGTTAGTTTTCACTGGCTTCTTCGGCGTATGTGCCGCAAATGCTCAGAGCACTACCCCAAACCAATCATGCTTCACGCTTGCAAGCCTTCAGGGCTCCTATCAAGTTGTCAGCACCTATGGCGCTAACGTAGCACTAGCACTCGGCACCGGCTATTACGACGGGAGTGGCAATCTGTCGCGCACCGCCATCGTTAACCAACCGACGCCTGGATCGGCAAACTGGAGCAAGAACTCTCGTAACAGCCAAGAATGTGGGAACTTACACGGTAAATTGCAACGGCACCGGCCAATTCATCCGCGTTCTTACGGGGAATGGCGTCTCGACTAACCTGGTGGATGACTTCGTCATCACGACGGCAATTGTACAAAATGGGCAGCTCGTCGCCACGACAATCGTGGATGCCCAGGAATCCCCCGCCGCCCTTGTGCCCGGTGGCCTCTTTCTGACCCGTGTTCAAACCCGGCTGCCAGACGCCCCCCTCTAGACCAACGAGCGAAGTACACCAATCGCCTTTTTACATGAAGTAATCGCCCTCCGTGAAGGCCGCATCCCTCCCGGTGTATACTGAATCGCCTCCAGGAGTGTAAATGGGAGTTCAAGTCACGGAAAACAAGACCAGGGTGCTCGACCCCGGGGCCGATACCGCCCCGATGGTCATCGTCTATCGCGGCCTCGGACCTGAGTCAGGCAAGGCATACGCATACGATACCGCCGACTGGATGCTGGTCCAGATTCAGAACGCCATTCCGAAAGAGTGGCTGAGCAAGATCATCTTTGCCGTGCCGGACGATTACAATCAGGACGTCGAAAAGTGCATCCAGCAGGCTAAAGCGCTGGTCGACCAAAGGGGCGGCAAGATCAGTAACTACTCCCTCTGCGGTTTCTCCAAGGGCGGCGCGCCCGTCTACAGAAGTCTGTCTCGCCGAGCGTGGAAAATCGTGGGCCTGATCGACGCGGTATCTCCTAGCATGGAGGCGCTGAAAGATACGATCGTGGATGATTACGCTCTCAAGATCCGGTGCGTGTACGGCGTGGCGCATTGGGGCCCGAAACCGCCCAAGGACAAGCAGCCGAAAGACTATAGCCATGGCGAGAAGGTTTATACGAAAGCCAACGATTTCTCCAACCACCTGAAGGCCCTAAAGGTGGACGTGATCGATGGGAATGATCAAGGGCACGCTGACATGCCGATGGTTTTCTTCAAAAGATACGGATCGACTTTCCTCTAATTCCGGACTGTGCCGAGCGGCGCTAGCTCATCGATCTCTCGCTGAAGATCCTTGGCCTGAAGCCGGCGGCGCCAAAACCCGAACCCCGTCCAAGCAGCTAGCAGGATTAGAAGAGGCAGTACGTTTCGCAGAGACTGGAAAGCTACGTTCCCCCTTCCAGTCAAGACGGCAATGAAAATTATGGCGGCCAGAGACAGGGGCCCGTGCCACAACCACGCGTTCCTCAAGTGATCGCGGCGTTGTTCCAGTTCCGTACGGTAGTATTCCAGGCTGGTTGCGGCCACTAAGTCCCGTCGTGCGTCCCGCCGCCAGATTCGGCGTCGAAAACAATACACAGAGATGGCGACCCAGGTAATCGCAGCGGCGAATCCAAACTCCAGAAGACCTTCGCGGGCAATCTGAAGCCGCCATGCCATTACCCCAACCAGTAGCAGGGCCGCGCCGATGCTCATCAGGATCTCCCAACGCGTGCTGGAAGACAACTCCGCCGTGCGCCGGTTAACAACATGCTCCAGATTCACGCGGCGTTTCCGCGGGCTGATCCCTCCAGATGGACCCCGGATCCTTACTTTTGGTCTGATCAGACATAACGTTTCTCCTTCAAGAATCGGCTGGAAAGAATGTTCTTAATGCGGTGAATCTTCATTCTGACGTTGGCGGGCGAGAGGCCCGTAATCTCCGCGATGGTGGCTATGTCCATCTCCTCCAGATACGAGATCATGATTTGCCGGTCCAACGGTTTAAGCTGCCGGATGAATCCGGAAAGTGACTGGAGCGCTCTCTGCTGATCGATGTCTGGTTCGTGATCCCCGGCCGGAGTCGTCGGCTCGATCTCCTCAAGACTCACAAATGGCGCATTTCTCCGCCGCTCCCGGTTCACGTACGAAACAGCCGTATTGTGAGCCACCCGGAACGTCCAAGTCTTCAAGGAGCACCGTCCGTCAAAGACTTCGAAGCTTCGCCAAAGCTGAAAGTGGATATCCTGCCGAAGATCGTGGCGCCTCTCAGGGTCGGCCTCGTATCCGGCAGCCAGGCGGTCGAGCACGCGGCCAAATTCACGGCTGGCAGTAGCGTACAGTTCGTCCCGCTCCGGCGACGGCGATCCGTTCCTCTGAAGGCGGCTCACATTATCAATAGTCGAAGCAGCGGCAATTTTATAACATGGGGCAGGGATAAAATGACGGTGGTCGGGAGGGCGGGAATTGACACGGAGGGATTTCCTGTGGACAGCAGCAGCCACCGCGATAATCCGCCCGCGCGTGCCGGCATTTCTGCGACTACCTGTTCATCGAGTCATGGACGGCCGGGCGCACTGCACGCCGGTACAGCTTCGGCACTTCTGGTCGAGCATTTGGCCGGAAGCTTTCAAGACCTTCCACTACGGCGGCATCGAGCTCCAAACCAGCGACGGACCCGGAGAAGTTCGACGCTCCGCCGGCGATAACCCGATCTTCATCGGCCTGCGCCGCGGCGTGATCAACCTCGTCTTGACAGACCGGCTTCCCATCAATTGGGACCACGGCCGCGCATCGGCGGGCGTTACCACGCTCTGGGAGGGTTATCCCGTGAGCATGATTGCGATCCCCTATGCGCACGGCAATCAAATTCCATTCTTATCAGTCAACACTTGTGTGCACGAACTTCTGCACACGCTTTTTCAGGACATCTTCGTAAGCCACCCGAAGTGGTACCAGTCCGATGGACGAGAATTCCGAAGCGATTGGTATGCAACCCGCATGTGGCTATTCCACGATGGCGCGGCCGTTCGGAAATCCTCTCAGGCCTGTCTCGATCTCTTGCGATCACGAGACGCTGCGCGAACATAACTCAAGAGCGATAAGTCAAGGACGGAAACCAGTCGGCGCCCCGGCCTTCCGGCGTCAAGTCGAGGAGATTCCACAATGGCCACATCATATCGATGTGCCGCTCGTTCTGCCCTTTGTCCGGCGGCATGAACTGGAGTTCTGTTGCGTAGGAGTGATAGATTTTGCCCTTGCGCCGCACAAATACGTTGAGCATCGGCAACTGGCTGCCCTCCAGTGTCTCGCCGTGATAATCACGGTTGTAACTGTTGTTGGCCGAGGACAACAGCCGTAGCCTGCGCCAGCCCCGCGTCTGGGCGAACTGCTGGACGCGGCCGATCGGCGATTTCGCCACTACCGCGAGGTTCGCTCGCTGAGTCAAATGGCTCACGGCACCATCCAGGCTGTCCAGAAAAGAAGTACACATCGGACACGGCTGCTTGGCCTGCGGGCCGAACATATAGCTGTAGATCAGCAGCGTGTCTAACCTGATCCCGAAAGAGGCCGGAGAGTTTCACCCGGCGCACCGCGCCCGTTTTGCTCGAATCGGCCGGCCCCTCGTCGAACACGTAGTCTTCCGGGACTGGCCCCCCAAGCGGCAGCTTGCGTCGCAGCTGTGCAACGCGCTCGACGTGCCGGCGCAAGTCCGTCTCTGCTGCAAGGAGCCGGTTGCGGGCGGTGCGATAGCGGGACGATTCACCCGGGAATCGTTCGGAGTGTGTCTTCTGGGCCATGGCGATTCTCCTTTGGGCCTTCAGAGTGCGAACCACTCTGCCGGCGCTCTTGTAATAAATAGCACGGCGTCGCTTAACGCGAAGGTGGTACACGGACCATAGTCAGAAGTGTTATTAGAGAAATCCTCGATTTCGTGATGACGGATGCGCCGCACCACCGTATTGTCTCGTTAGGGTAATTCATAGGAGGATTTATATGGCAACTACAAGAATCGAAGTCGGGCCCATGAAAGTGGCACAAATCAGTAAGGCGGGAGCAGATTTTGAGATTGTCGAGCGCGACATCCCGAAGCCGCTGGTGGGTCATGTCCGCATTAAGGTGGAGGCTTGCGGTGTTTGCCACAGCGACGTGCTCACGAAAGAGGGCGCGTGGCCCGGGATTCAGTTTCCCCGTGTTCCAGGCCACGAAGTCGCAGGCATCGTCGACGAACTCGGAGCGGGTGTTTCCGGGTGGAAGCAGGGACAGCGTGTCGGTGTCGGCTGGCACGGCGGCCAGGACAACACGTGTCTCTCATGCAGGCGCGGCGATTTTCGCAATTGCAAGAACCTGAAAATCCCGGGCATCAGCTATGACGGCGGATACCAACAATACATGCTGGCTCCAGTTGAGGCGTTGGTTGCGATACCAGATAGTCTGGGCGCCGTCGAAGCAGCACCGCTGCTCTGCGCCGGAATTACCACCTACAACGCCCTGCGGCACAGCGGCGCGATGCCCGGTGACCTGGTTGCGGTGCAGGGTATCGGCGGTCTGGGTCACCTGGGAATTCAGTTCGCCAACAAGTTTGGCTACAAGGTCGCAGCTATTGGGCGCGGGCCCGGGAATGCGGCTCTAGCCAAGAAACTCGGAGCCAACGTCTACATCGACAGCAAAGCAACCAACGCAGCCGAGGCATTGCAAAAGCTGGGCGGTGCACAGGTAATTCTAGCGACAGCCCCAAGCTCCAAGGCAATGTCCGAGCTGATCGACGGTTTGGGGCCGAACGGCAAGCTCATGGTGGTCGGTGTCACATTTGATCCGATTGAGGTCACACCCGCACAGCTCATCACGGGAAGTCGAACGATTCAAGGCTGGGCCGCGGGAACACCCGCCGATTCCGAGGACACACTGCGCTTCGCCGAATTGTCCGGCGTACGTCCGATGATTGAAACATATCCGCTCGAAAAAGCGGCCGAGGGCTACGCGCGCATGATGAGCGGTAACGCCCAGTTCCGGGTCGTTCTGACGATGTGAACTCAAATGCGATCTGACATTGTTCCGGGGGCGGTTTTCCCCGACTATGAGCTTTCCGATCACACCGCGAAGCGCCGGAAGCTCTCTGAGTTGCAAGCGCAACATCCCATGGTTCTGGTCCTCAGCCGCGGTGGTTTTTGCCCCAAGGATCGCCGGCAGGCGGAAGGGCTCGTGCAACTCTATCGGGAGCTCGAGGTGGGCTATTGCCGGCTGGTGACGATTAGCACCGATAACATCACGGAGACGAATGAATACCGCACTGGGGTGGGTGCCCACTGGCCGTTCCTCTCCGACGCGGGCCGTATCCTCCAGAAGGATCTCGACATCGCCGAATACACGGATCCTCTCCACAATCCCATGATCCCCCACGTGATTGTTCTCGAACCCGGCCTTATCGTTTATAAGATCTATAACGGCTACTGGTTCTTCGGCCGCCCCACTCTGGAAGATCTCCGCCAGGACCTGCGTGCCGTCACCAAGAAATGCCGGCCGGACTGGGACATCACAACACCCGAACTAAGAGCGGCGTGGCAGCAAGGCCGCAAGGAACTCTTCTACCCTTACGGCAAGACGTACGCCCAGACTCTTGGGGAACAGGATTAGTGGGCCTGTGGCGCAGACTCTCAGTCTGCCGCGCCGGCACTCATGCCGGCGGTTAGTAGAGCCGCTGAAACGAGGTCGAGAAGAGTCTCGACCCGGCAGGCAAGAGTGCCTGCGCCACGACAACTCACGTCGCGGTTGCCTGGGCCGTGAGTTTCGAAAATGCGCTATCGACCCATTCCGATGGCAACTCCTGCACAGCACGCCGCATGCGCTCCTGCCACCAGTTGGAAATCTGGCTCAGATCCTTGCGTTCATAGCGATGTTCGATCATCTCGAACGAGCCGGCCTGGTAGAGCAAGACGTCGATCGGGAAATCGACATCGGCGGCGCATAGGCGCGTGGCGTCAAACGCCAGAATGCCCACCTTGAAAGCGTAGGGCATGGTGTCCGCGCGAGTGACGGAACGCTCCAGAATGGGCTTGCCGAAGCCCGAGGCGCCAATGATCTGGTAGGGCGTGTCCGGCCCTACCTCCACCCAATTGCCCTCTGGATACACCAGAAATAAACGGTGGATGGTGTCCTCGGCCATCTGCCCGCCGATCAGCGCATGAATATTGAACTTCAGGTAAGCGGCCTCCAGCGCCGGCCGCTCCTGCTCGGACATATTCCGCACCTGGCGCGCGAACAGGTCGGCCACCTTCGACAGCCGGTCGCGGCATTCGGTGGCGCGCACGAAGGCCTCCTCGAAATTTAGAAGGACTTTGTCGCGCAGCGAGCGCAGGCCGGAGTTCATCACGAAAAAAGAGAATCCGGGACCTTGATATGTCGCGGTCTTGCGCCCCACCAGACATTCGTTGCCGGATAGCAAGCGCGTATCCGCAATTCCGACCAAGCCCTGGTCAACCGTAATTCCCAAACAGAAAGTCATTGCGTTCCCTGTATTCTCATAATGCTTGTGTCTGACTCTGAGCGGCGGCCGTCCATAGCGCAAAGAAATCGCCGGTAATGCATTCATCAATTCTATTCATTTTCACCTGCAGGCCGTCCAGAAATTCGTGCAGGCCCCGGGCTACCGTCGAATCGAAACGGCCGTAGTCGAGCTCGGATTTGAGCATACCCAGCCGCTGTTCGGAGGGGCAGGAAAATGCGCCCGGGGATGTTCCCGTAATGGCGTGCAGAGAACGATCGGCGCGCCCGATGGAATAACGCACCGCGCGCGGAAATTCGTTATCGAACACCAGAAACTCCACCATGCGCCTGGGAGAAATGCGGCCATGCTTCTTACGGTACATCTCAAAACCGCTGACCGAGCGCAGCACCGCCGACCATTGGATCTCATCGAAGGGTGTACCGACATCGCTCAGCGAGGGGAGCAGGATAAAGTATTTCACGTCGAGCAAGCGCGTGGTTTTATCGGCGCGCTCGAGCGTGCGGCCCAAGCCGATGAAGTGCCACGCTTCGTTGTGCGTCATGGTGGAATCGGTCACTCCCTGAAACTGGTCGCAGGCCATGCGCACTTCGTGGAAATAGTTCGGCAGAGCGTCGGGGCTGCGCGTGTCGGCTTCCCGCACCAGCAGGTACAGAGCATTCACCTGCTCCCACATTTCCGAAGAGATGATCTCGCGTACCGACCGCGCGTTCTCGCGCGCCGCCCGGATACAGGAAAAAACCGAGTTCAGGTTGCGCGGGTCGTTGGCCAGAAATTGGATTACTTTTTCCTGGGTCGCTTCGCCATACCGTTCCTTGAAGATGTGTGCGTCGCCCGTCGTGTCCACAATCGGTTGCCACTGTTTTTCCTCGGTGGGCAGGTCGAGCATCAGATGCATATTGACACCCACGAAACGGGCTACGTTTTCGGTGCGCTCGATATAGCGCGCCATCCAGTAGAGGGATTCCGCTACGCGGCTGAGAAGCGGTTTGGTAGAGTTCATGCCAGCACCCAGGTATCCTTGCTCCCGCCGCCCTGCGAGGAGTTCACCACCAGTGAGCCCTTGCGCAGCGCCACGCGCGTGAGGCCGCCGGGCAGCACGTAGATGTCCTTGCCGTAGAGCACGTACGGTCGTAGATCGACATGGCGGCCCTCGAAATGGTCTTCCACAATGGTAGGCACACGCGAAAGGCCGAGGGTCGGCTGGGCGATGTAGTTACGCGGGTTGGCTTCGATCTTGCCGGCGAACTCTTGGCGTTGCTCTTCGGTCGAGTGCGGCCCGATGAGCATTCCGTAACCGCCGGCTTCATTGGCGGACTTCACCACCAGGCTCGCCAGGTTGGCCAAAACGTGCTGTCGGTCCTGATCGCGCCAGCACAGATAAGTAGGAACGTTGGGAAGGATCGGCTCCTCGCCTTCGTAGTAGCGGATCATGTCGGGTACATAGGCATAGATCACCTTGTCATCGGCCACGCCGTTACCGGGCGCATTGGCCAGGGCAACGCGGCCGGCTTTGTATGCTGCCATCAGCCCCGGCACGCCCAGTAGCGAATCCGCGCGGAAGGCCTCGGGATCGAGGAAATCGTCATCGATGCGGCGGTAGATCACGTCCACGCGTTCCAGGCCCTTGGTGGTGCGCATGAAGACGCCGTCGTTGGTGACGGCGAGATCGCGGCCTTCCACCAATTGCACGCCCATCTGCTGCGCCAGGAAACTGTGCTCGAAGTAGGCGGAATTAAAAATTCCCGGGGTCAGCACCACCACCCGCGGCGCATCCACGTTGCGCGGCGCGATGGATTCCAGCATCTCCAGCAGTTGGCTCGGATACTCATTCACCGGCCGCACTGCCAGGCCTTCGAAGACTTTGGGGAAGATGCGCTTCAGCACTTCGCGGTTCTCGAGCACGTAGGAAACGCCCGAGGGGACGCGCAGGTTGTCTTCCAGCACGTAATACTGGCCATCACGATCGCGAACCAGGTCCGTCCCGGTAATGTGGCACCACACGCGGCGGGGCGGATCCAGGCCCTGGCACTGCGGTCGGAAAGACGTGGCCGAGAGGATCACCTCGCGGGGAATCACGCAGTCTTTCAGGATCTTCTGATCGTGGTAGATATCATCGATAAACTCATTCAGCGCGTGGATGCGCTGGCGCAGTCCCCGCTCCAGCCGCTCCCACTCGTCGGCCGGAAGGATGCGCGGCACCAGGTCGAAAGGGAAAATCTTCTCTGTGCCGGCATCATCGCCATACACGTTGAAGGTGATGCCCATCTGCAGCAGGAGCCGGTCGACTGAGCGCTGGTAGCGCAGCAACTGGCCGTCGGAAAGTCCCTCGATTGTGTCGATCAGCAACTGGGCATGGGGGCGCGGACGGCCCTGCGGACTCGAACATCTCGTCGTAAAATTCGCCCGTTTGGTAGGAGGAAAATCGCACACAGACCTCTCCTGAGGCTAATCTAAAAATTGTGAAACAGGGCACGGAACGCTTGCAACCAAAAAGAATTTATGGGGGCTATCAGGGCTTAACGCCCACGACTTGGGCCGCTCCTGGTACCGAGCGCAGCCACACGGGACGCCGCACCGCGAGTTTTGCCCCGCGCAGCCACTGCTGGATCTCAGCCACCGCCCAGGTGCCAGAAGTGCTCGTGAGCGCAAAGAACAGGTTCAGAACCTGGCCGACCTGATCTCCGCTGTCGGGCGAGCGCGGGCGGATCACGTCCTGGATTACCAGCATGCCCCCCGGAACCAGCGCACGCGCCGCCCGCGCCGCCAGGTCCCGATTTTGCAGGTCGCTAAAGTGATGCACCAGGTTGGAGATCAGGATGAAATCGTAGGCGCCCTCGCCGAAACTATCGACCAGCGCGTCGCCGGCCCGGTGCTGGATGCGATCGCCCATACCCTCAGCCGCCAGGATCGGCGCCGCATGGCCGATAGCTTCGGGAAGATCGAGAATGGTGGCGTTCAACTCCGGGTGCTTGCGGCAAAACCCAACAGCATAGAACCCATGGGCCCCGCCGATGTCGAGCATGCGCCTGGCCCCGGAAGGCAGGGATAACCGCTCGGTAACTTCCGTGGCACTGAGGGCAGCCAGGGCGCGCATGGCCCGTTGATACCGTGACCACGCGCCATCGGACTGGCCGGCATGGATATCGAGCGCCGCGCCAGTGCGCAAGAACCCTTCCAACCCAGACATCATTTCCCAAACGTCGCGCACATGCGGCATGTAGTCGAACATGGACCACGTCTCCCGCTCCGTCAGCCACTTGCGCGATTTGGAGGTCAATTCGAAGCGTTCCCGGCGATATCGCAAGTATCGGCAGGAGACCAATGCACCGAGCAGCGCCTCCACGGCCCGCGGATCCAACTGGCACTGCTTCGCAATTTCGAGGCAGCCCGAAGCGCACTCGCGCAAGCACGAGAACACGCCCAGTTCGGTGGCCGCCATAATGGCGCGGGCCGACACCAGCGCCAGTTGCGTTTCCATCAACGGCACCGGCGCCAGATTCAACCGAAGCGCCATGCGCTCGGCGAGCGTGTCTGATTTGATTACGAGTTTCATTTGGTACCACAGGCCTCCCGGACTGTGTCCGGTTTTTTTTCAAGGCCGAGCAGGTGCGAATCGTTTTCAGTGCGTCATCGCATAGGTCACATAGTTGAGGCCCATGCGAATCGCGAAGCCTGAGAATTTCTCCGGATAGCGCGGCGAATCGGCCCACTCCCACGCATCGCCGGTATCCTGGTTGATGTTAGCCACTACCATCACCCGGCCCTTATCGTCATAGATGGCCAGCCAGTGCCCTACCGTGCCGCCGTTCTTGGAACCCTCCCGCAGGTGTTCCGCGCCGGGGATTATGAAGCGGTCGTTGAGATCGAACACCGTATGGAAAATCGGGTCGTCGTTGGCAATCTCCACGATGGGACGCTCCGGAAACGCAAAATGGATGCGCCGTTCGAACTCGGCGCGTTCTTCAGTTCCGTGGATATCGTCGGCCATGAAAAAACCGCCGCGCAGCAGATGCTCGCGCAGCAACCGGGCTTCTTCCTGGGTCAGACCCCACTCGCCTGCCTGAACCGCGTAGAGCCAGGGAAAATCGTAGGCATCGCCATCTTCCAGCAGAACGGCTTGCTCCGCGGAACGGACGTGGATGCGGCTCAAGCGGCGCAACGCCTGGGCGAAATGGCGGTCCGCGCGGGGATAGTCCTGAGTCCAGAGCGAAAGTCCCTGCCGGAAATCGCCGTCGAAGCGGCCGCGGTAGCCATCCAGCGGGCCTCCCGGGAACATGAGGCGGGCGAAGACCCACTCGGTCTTTTCGTTGTAATCGGCCGGCAGCGGGAAATCGTTGTACTCAACGGCAGGATACTCGCGGAACGGATGCTGGAACGCGTAGACGCCGCCCAGGAACGCGAGACCGCAACCCAGTATCGAAAGTGCCTGCCGGAGGCGCATACATCCCTTTCTCCTGAGAATAGCACCGCCATCATATCGAACACGCGCGATAATCGGGCGCATGGCCACACTTGGACTGATCGAATACGCGGCAGCCGGCCCCGAGGTGCGGGCGGTTTATGACGACATCATGGCCACCCGCCAGACCGATTGGATCAACAACTTCTGGAAGGCCTTGGCCCACGACCCGGCGACGCTGCGGCGAACCTGGCAGAGCGTGAAAGAGATCATGGCTCCCGGAGCGCTCGACGCCGTCACCAAGGAAATGATCTACCTGGCGGTGAGCGCCACCAATCAATGCGGCTACTGCATCGCGTCACACACCGCCGGGGCGCGGAAGGCGGGGATGACCGACCGGATGCTCGCCGAGTTGATGGCGGTGGTAGGCATGGCAAATGAAACCAACCGCCTGGCAAGCGGCTACCAGGTGGAGATCGACGAGCGGTTCCGGAGCTAGTTTTTGAACAAATGTTCAAAATGGCATAGTAAACCGTTTCTTTGCACCGCCGATTTGAACATTTGTTCGAGCCCTACAAGATCAGCCGCAGATACACAGCACCCGGCGTGGGCGAGTCGGAATACGGTTCGATCCGCTCGAAACCGAGTCGACCGTACATCTCCAGTGCTGTTGTCATCACAGGCATAGTGTCGCAAACGATTTCGCGATACCCGGCGGTGCGAGCCTCGGCCAGGGCCCAGTCCAGAAGGGCGGCGCCCACATGGTGGCCGCGGAACTCAGGCCGTACATACAGGCGTTTCATCTCCGCGCGATGCTCATCGACCGGCCGCAGCGCGATACACCCCGCCGCCGCGCCATCCACCATTGCCAGCGCCAGCCGGCCATCGGGCGCGGCATACGCTCCAGGCAAGTGCGCCACCTCATCCCCGAAATTCTGAAAGCAAGGAGTAAATCCAAAGGCGTTCCAATACTCTTCGAAGAGCCGCCGGATTTCCTCGACTTGCTCTCGCGTCTCAGCCGCGAGGATCTGCATTATCTAATTGTGAACGGGTTCCATCGGAACATCAAAAAAATACTGGCCGCCGAGGTTGTCGTCGCACTGGTAACTAGCAGACCCGGTCACGCCGTTGTTGTCGAGGATCGGGATTTTGGAGGGAAGCTGGATGTCCACCTGGTAGATGCCAGCTATGCCGGGAGCCATTCCGGCAAACAGAATCTGGGCCGGCTGCAGTTGCCCAGGCGCGGCGTAAACTTCGCAACTGGGTATCTGGATTGCCGGCTCCAAGAGGTTCAGCGGCGCCGGTACGCCACTCGAAAGCGGCGGCAAAACCGGCCCCAATCCGGTGAAGTAGACGTGTATCGCTTCGCTCGGGTGCGCAGGATTCTGGGCGTTGACCAGCGCGGTGAAATTGCTATTCGCAATCACGGTCTCATCCGTTGGGGGCAGCGCCACGGGGCGCGGCGAGAACGGGACAACATCGATCGACAGACCCGGCTGGTCGAACGGCGAGTCGTTCGGGTACAGACTCAACCCCCACGTCCCCGGCGGGATCTCCCACGGAATCTGATACAGAATCTGGGTCGGGGTCACACTTGCCAGCCTTCCGGGTATGCTGCCCACCAGCAGGCTCAGCCAGTTGTTGTCTGGTTCCAAAACGAATTCGGGAAGCGGCAGCGAAGACGTAGTCGATCCGTCGCTCAGGCCGCTGCCGTACACCCAGTTCACCGAACCCGGAACGGGGGCGCCCAACATCAGAGTCACCAGCGGCGTTCTCGGAACCAGTTGCTGCGCACTTCCGGAGGCGACGTCTAACCGCACGATGCGCCCGGCCGCCGTAGCCTCCCATATCCTGCTGCCATCTCCGGAGATGACTGCTTCGTCCACTCCGTCCGGTGCGGACGGCAGTGGAATTTCGGACTGCACTATTCGGTCGTAGAGCACTACCTGCGAGTTGTGCAGATAGCAGACCAGGCGCCCGTCATCGGTAACGGAAGCATCGTAACCGCTGGTGGAGCCTTGGTCCAGTACCGACGAGTTGCCCGCGCCGACGTCATAGAGGAGCAGCGACAATGGCTCGCCGGAAGCGTACGCGCTTTCCGCCACAATCACCGCCGCGTTATCGCTCAACACCGTGCGGCCGCTGGCGCTGAGGGACACGGGTGTGGATGCGGTCTGCTTCCAGAGAACCAGCGCGTCGTTGATGACGGTCAGCACGGTGCCACCACTCGCCAACGCCCGGCCGTAGGGAGTGTATCCCGGGACAGGGACCCGAGCACCCGTGGAAAGATCAATCAACGCCGGCACCGGCCCGTCGAGGCCCGGTATGCCGGTAGAGCCGTAGCGCAGCGCATAGCGCCCATCCCTGCTCAGAGTTGTTTGGCCCGAATACACGGTTTCCGTACCACCGGCCAGTATGTGGCTCTCATATAGTTCGAAGAAAGTACAGGCACTTCCGCCAAAACAAGTCCGGCTGGCCACATAGCTGAAAACGCTGCCGTCTGCGCTGAGATCCGGTTCGATGGCCAAATAAAAATTGCTGAGGTTGGGAGCACCGATTGGACCGGTGCGGTCGATCTGTACCACAGGGTGGATGCCCGCAGGGTCGATCCGGAAGACTTTCTGGTATGGCAGCTCGGCGTCCCCCCGCAGGCTCAGGGGCGAACTGAAGTACAGAATCTTTCCGTCGCGGCTAGTGGCCAGGTTGCTGAACTGGACGTTGGGAAGATATTGGCCCAATAACGGGGTCGCGAGCAGGAACCACGCATATTTCATACAGCCGTCGTCTGGCTGGATAACAGGATATTCCGATTAGATTCTACCGAAACTGTGGGGAGGATGGGAAGCCCCACGGGTTGAAAGCTGAACCACTGCGCCAGGTATTGGTCGGAAACTGTACGGCGCTGCATGATGAAACGCCGCCGCGCCAGCGAAGTGCGCAAGCACCGTGCCAGTTGCCAGAACGCCCGCAGCGAAGACGGCTCCGCCAGGAAACATCCGCCGACCACCACCACGTCCCGCAGGGTCATTTGCATCCAGTAGCGCCGCCACAAACCGGGCGTCAGATTCTTGATGCGCAGCAGGAAGCGGTTCTTCACCGAGTGCATGTTGATCGCCTTGGGAATCGATCGGCGGTTCTGCGGCGAAACCGTCCGCACATGGTGGGCCACTGCTGCCGGTGTGTAAATGCATCTCCAACCGAGCAACTGGGCGCGCCAAGCGACGTCGGCGTCTTCGCGATAACTGAAGAAGTCGGTATCGAAAAACTCACCATCGAGGGAGATGTCCTCAATCATCGCGCGGCGATACAGGGCAGCCGCACCGGTGGCTCCGAACACATATTCCGGCTGATGGTAGAGGCCTTCGTCGCGCTGGTGCCAGCCGCGGTCGAAATGGCGCATAGCCGGGGTGACATAGATTCCCGTGGAATCAATCAGGGGCTCGGCAAGCGGCGTGAACCCGGGGCCGATGGAAAGCAGTTTGCCGCAGATGGCGCCCGCACGCGGATCCAGTTCGGCTGCTTCCAGCAACCCGGCCAAAAACCCGGGGGTCAGCAGGGCGTCCGGGTTCAGTGCCAGCACCCAAGAGGCCGGCGATGATCGGATCGCCCGATTCTGCCCGGCTGCGAAACCTTCGTTGGCGATGTTGTGAATGACGCGGATTCGGCCACGGAACTTTGCCAGCGCCTCCCGGGTACCGTCGGTCGAAGCGTTATCCACCACCACTACATCGAGGTGCGCACCCTCCTGGCTTAGCACTGCCTCCAGACAGCGCCGGATGTATCGCTGGCTGTTGTAGGTAACGATCGAGACGCACACCCTGGGTTTGGCCATGTCAATCCAAAGACCTTAAGGATGACAATTCCACTACACTGAAGGAACAAATTCGGCGAAAAGATTTTTGGCGAGCGTGTAGTTAAACACATGTGAAGTCTGTCTTCGGGACAGAGGGATGTTGCAACTTTCGATAGGCGACGAACTGGTGGGTTCCTTGCGGCAGGCGCGGGCCTCGGCCAAGCTGCAAGAGCAGGTGACCCGCCTGTTCGAAGACGCGCGCGACGACGTCTATCGCTATCTGCTCACGCTCGGCCTGTATCCTCCACAGGCGCAGGAAGCCACCCAGGAAGTTTTTCTGCGGCTGTACAGCACGCTGCGCAAAGGAGAAAAGATCCGCAAACCGAGGGGCTGGATTTTCCGCGTGGCCCACAACCTGGGAGTCGACATCCGCGCGAAGCAGGATTCGGAACTGCCCTACGACCCGGAATTGGATTATCGGCCGACTGCGCAACGCGCCAACCCCGAGCAAGAAATGGCGGATCGGGAGCGCACGCTGAGTTTCCATCGGGCCGTGGAGGGGCTCTCGGAACAGCAGCGCCGCTGTTTGTCGCTGCGCCTCGAAGGATTGCGATATGCCGAGATTGCGGCAGCGCTGGGCATCAGCCCCTCGGCCGTCGGCGAGTTCCTGCGGCGGGCCATTGAGCGACTCCGGAGGACGCGCGATGAGTAGCCTCGAACTGCGTCATCCCGAGAACGACCTTCTGCTGCAGTTCCTGGATGGCGAGCTGTCCCGGCGACAGGCCCGCCAGGTGCGTCTGCATGTGGAGGCGTGTTGGCAGTGCCGGACCGAACTCGACGAGCTGCAGAAGTTGGTGGCGGAGTGTGTCCGGTATCGGGAGACCATAGCGAGTTCCATGGAACCGCCTCCCCAGCCTTGGGCCGATCTGTCGCGCGACTTTGCCCGCTTGGACGACGCCACCGCGAGTGTCCCTCTTTTTCGGCGCACGGCGTTCCGCTGGGCGCTTTTAGGCGCGGGCGCCGTATCTCTGGTGGCGGCCACCCTGGCGCTGCGGGTGATCGATTTCCGCATCGGGCCGGAGCGTTCGACGCCTGTGGAAATCCGCCCCGTTCAAAAGAAGGAATTGCCAGACCAACAAGCTTCTCCCGCGAGCACGATCACCCGAGCGGACGGCGTAATGCCGTCCGTTCCGGGCCGTGCATCTACCCGCGAGAACCCACCCGCCGGGCCGGCCAGCGTGGCCGACGAGTTGCGGGCCGTGGCCGCATTGCACCGCTTAGGCGCCGATTTGGGCGACCCGGTTGAGATAGCGCGAAACGGAGCATATGTAGTGGTCGGCGGTACGGGCGTCGCCCCCGGACTGCAACGTCAGATTCGTGACGCGCTGGTGGCTGAACCGAAGATATTGTTGCGATTCTCCGAACCACCCACCGCACCGCCGGCGTCGCCAGCACCGGCGCGCGACACCTCGCCGGTCAAATCGGCGGCACCAGCCATTCCCCGTCCATTGGAGGCGCAACTGGGCGGGCGAGCCCAGTTCGAGAAGCTCAGCGCCCAGCTTCTGGATCAGGACGAGACAGCCATGACGCGGGCGTACGCGCTGCGGCGCCTGGCCGAGCAGTTTCCTCCGGAGGCCGAGCAGCAACTGAGCCCCGAGGACCAGGGGATCTTGAAAGACCTGGGCCGGCAACACGTAACGGCACTGGCCCAGGAGGCAGCGGCCATCGATGCCGTGGCGTCCCCGCTGCTGGTGTCGCTCGGAGTCTCCCCACAGCCCGGCCGCGCAACATCCGCGCCCTCTTGGCAGGCAGCCACTGACAATCTCTTCGCCTCCTCCCGCAAGGTGGAAACGCTCTTATCAGCGTGGTTGGGAGTCACGGCATCGGATGGCGCCGGAAATCTTGCGCAGCAACTCTCCACGGCGCTGGCGCAACTTCGGTCAGACGTGCAACAATGTGAGCAACTCCTGAAGCCATAGAGAACTTACATGAACCCCGCGCGGTTCGTTTCGCTCATCGCGATTGGCCTGATGTGCGGAGCGAGTGCCGCTGCCGAAGCGCCGGGTTATATCTACGGCCTCGTGGTGGATCCTTCCGGCGCTGCCGTCCCAGGCGCGGGGGTTACCGTTGTTAACGAAGACAGCGGCTTTCGGCACGCCACCCGGTCGCAGCCCGATGGCGGTTATGCCGCCGGTGTCCTGAAGCCGGGCGATTACAAGATCACGGTGCGCAAAGAGGGCTTTCGCACGATGATCCGCTTTCACGTGCATCTGGAACAGGCCGCGCCGGCACGCGCCGATTTTGCGCTATCGCTCGGAAGCGTCCAGGAGACGATCACGGTGGAAGGCGCATCTGCCGCGCTGAACCGCGACGCCCCCGCCGTGGCCATGACGCTCGGCAAGGACGATATCGACCGGCTACCGTTGAATGGGCGCGGCGTGCTGGGATTGCTGGAACTGGGGCCCGGCGCCAACGTGGTGCCCGCCACCCGTGGAGATGCCGGCCAATTCGTAGCAGACGGCCAACGCGCCAATACGAACTATTTCACCGTCGACGGAGTTTCCGCAAACAACGGCGTCACCGCCGGCGGGCTACCGGCTCAAACCACCGGCGGTGCGCTGCCTGTCTTGAGCGCATTCGGTAGTCTCGATTCGCTTATTTCACCGGACTCGATCGAGGAGTTCCGCGCCCAAAGCTCCAGCAGTCCGTCGTCATTCGGGAGGCTGCCGGGAGCCAACATTTCGATTGTCAGCCGATCCGGCTCGAACGAATTTCACGGCGCGGGTTCGTTCGGTTTTCGCCACGAGCTGCTGGGCGCCAACGACTGGCTGGCCAATCGCGATGGTGAGCCGCGCGCTGCCTTACGCGAACAGAATGCCAGTGCCACATTGGGCGGCCCCTTGTGGCGCGACCGGACCTTCTTCTTTCTTTCCTACGAGCGAATGGCGCTTGATCAGCCGTTTGCCTGGGTCCAGGCGGTTCCCTCGCTGGATACACGAAACGCGGCGCCCGCCTGGGCCCAACCGGCCCTGGACCTGTTTCCCGCTCCGAATGCGAGCCCCCTCTCTAACGGTCTGGCGGAGTGGACCGGTCGAAGTTCCCGGCCCGGGAGGCTCGACGCGCGGAGCCTGCGCCTCGATCACGCTTTGACCGGGCACATCTCGCTATTCGCGCGATTTAGCGACTCGCCTTCCCGTAACGAGTTCGGCAGCACGCAGATCAACCACCTCAATTTCCGATCGTGGAGCGGCACGGTGGGAATGAACCTGCGCGCGGGGCCTGACACTTTCGTGGATTTTCGATTGAACCAATCGGATTCTTCGGCTCATTCCGTCTGGAACGGCAATGCCGGTTGTGAGTTGCTGCCGGTTGCCGCGGAATTTCTACCCGCGGCTCCTACGTGCGACCTGCTGGTCCGATTTCTGATCGGCGGCGTGGGCCAACTGGTCTCGGGACCGGAAGGGGACCGGCGCCAGCGCCAGTTCCAGTTCGTTCAATCCGCGGGATGGAAGAGCGGGGCGCATTCTCTGCGCCTGGGAACCGACTACCGCCGGATTGTGCCCGAGCGGCGCGATTCCAACGGCACGCTTAGCTTGATCGCCGACAATTTATCCGCGCTCGATAACAACAACATTTGGATCGGCCGGTCGGAGGCGTTGAGCGGCTCGGAACCGGTTCGCGAGCTTTCCGTCTGGGGACAGGATACATGGCGTGTGCACCCGCGCCTCACGCTCAGCGCTGGGGTCCGGTGGGAGTACAGCCCGGCCCCCACATCACCGGGGCTCAATTTTCTCGACTCCAGCGGAAGCGCGTTCGAACCGGAGACGCGGCCCCTGTGGCTTAAACCATATGGCCATTTCGCACCGCGAATCGGCATAGCCTTCAGCCCGAGCGGAACGGGACGAACGGTCTTGCGGGTAGGCGCGGGGCTCTACTTCGATTCCAGCATCAGCATCGCCACCGACGCGATCAACAGCGGTCCCCTGAGCATCGACTTCTTCAGCAGCTCTCGAAATGCCCCGTTTTCCACCCTGTTGCGTTATGGATTCGTGCCCAACTTGCAGTTGCCACGGGTGCTGCAGTGGAACGCCACTGTGGAGCATGCGCTGACCCCCCGCGACACGATCTCCGCGGGTTACCTGGGATCAGCCGGCCGAGATCTCATCCGCCGGGAGCTCGGCGGCCCCGGAAGCGCGCCCACTTCGTGGCTCGCACTGACTACCAATCACGCCTCCTCGGATTACCAGGCTTTTGTCGCCCAATACCGGCGGCGCGTGGCGCAGGGACTGGAGAGCCTGGTCTCGTATTCCTGGTCGCATTCGCTGGATAACGATTCCAGCGATTCGTTCCTGGTGTGGGCAGGCAAGACCTCAGGCGCAGCCCGCGACTGGGGATCGTCGGACTTCGATGTGCGGCATTCCCTGACCGCCTCGCTCGGCTACGCTTTACCGGGCGTGGGCAAAGGGTGGTTCTTGGACGGCATTTTCCGCGCGCGTACCGGCTTCCCCATTACCGTGCTCGATGCAGAGCAATACACGGGCGTCACGCTCGCCAATGCGTTCCGTCCGGATCTGATCCCGGGCGTTCCGGTGTGGATTGCGGACCCCAATTCGCCCGGAGGCCGAAGTTTGAATCCGCTGGCATTTCGCTCGACGCCGGGAGTCCGGCAGGGCAGCCTGGGCCGGAATGCAATTACGGGATTCGGCATGTCGCAGTTTGACCTGGCTGTGCGCCGCGAATTCCGCGTGGCCGAGCGGCGCACCATCGATCTGCGGATCGAGGCCTTCAATGCGCTGAATCACCCCAACTTTGCGGATCCCGTAAAGTATCTGAACAGCCCATTCTTCGGCCAGTCCACATCCATGTTGAATATGATGCTGGGCACCGGAAGCCCGGGGAGCGGATTGGCTCCTCTGCTGGAGAACGGCGGAGCGCGGTCGTTGGAAGTGGTGGTGCGATTCCGGTTTTAAATTCTTCACCGCAGAGACGCTGAGACGCAGAGTTTTAAAAATGGGCGCTGCAACCGTTTGTCTCTGCGGTAAAAATTCTTCTCACCTGCCCAAATAATAATGCACGGCCGGCGTAACCACCAGCGACAGAACCATCGATGCCAGAATTCCACCAATTACCGCAATGGCCAGCGGCTGCAGCATCTCTGACCCCGCGCCCAGCGCCAGAGCCAAGGGGATCATGCCAGCTACCGTGGCCAGCGCGGTCATCATGATGGGGCGCAGGCGGCGCTCGCCCGCACGGATCATACTCTCTTCGGCCGGCAGGCCTTCGGAGCGGAATCGCTGATCCGCGTCCAGCAAAAGAATACCGTTCTTGGACACAATTCCGATTACCATGATCAGGCCCATGAAGGAAGAGAGGTTGAACGTCTTGCCCGTAATCAGCAGTGCCAGGAACACTCCGCAGGTGGACAATAGCGCCGAGCAGATCACCGCGATGGGCGCGGCGAAGCCACCGAATTCAAATAGCAGCACGGTGAAGACCAGCACGATAGCCAGCAGCAGCACAAACGCGAAATCGCGGAAGGAATTCTGTTGCTCTTCGTATTGCCCTCCGTATTGCACTCGAATCGTGGGCGGCAAGTGCAGGTTCGCTATCGCCTGCTGCACCCGGCGGATTCCCTCGCCGAGATTGACGCCTTCCAGCCGGCCGGTCACGGTGACGTCGCGCTGCAGATTCTCGCGGCGGATTTCGGTTTGCCCGGGAAGGTCGGTGACTGTCGCCAATGAGCCCAACGTGCCCGTCCGCCCGGTCGCGCTAACTAACGGCGTGTTGCGAATGGCCTCCATGGAAGCGCGCGTGGACTCGGGAAAGCGCACACGAATCGTATAAGCCCGGTCGTTCAGCACCACCGGCGCGGAAGCCGGCTCCCCTTGCAGAATGGCGCTGGCATCCAGTTCCACCTCCTGCGGGGTGAACCCCGCCCGCGCGGTTACGACGGGGTCCACTTGAAAAACCGTGGCCGGACCGCTGATGGTGTTCTCGATTCCGTTCAGGACATCCACCACACCCGGAATCTTCTTGATGGCATCGCCCACTTGCGGCGCCCAATCGCGCAGCGTTTGCGGATCCTGGGAGAACAGCTTGATGGCGATGGGCTCCGGCGCGCTAGTCAGATCGCCAATCATGTCCCCCAAGAGCTGCACAAACTCGACGTCCAGCACCGGCTCCGCCTTCTTGACCTGCGCGCGGGCATCGGCGATGACTTCATCGCCGGCGCGGTCGCGGTCGTTGCTTCAACTTCACGGAAATGTCGCCCCTGTTGGCCTCCGTCACCGCTGCCAGCCCCAGTTCCAGGCCGGTACGCCGCGCTGTGCTGGCCACCTCCGGGATTGTCCGGAGAATCTGCTCCACGTGTTTGATGATGCGGTTGGTTTCGTCCAACGAAGATCCCGCCGGCGTGAAGTAGTCCACGATGAATCCGCCCTCATCGATTTCCGGCAGAAGGTCGGAGCCGATTCTGTTGTAGCAAAGGTACGATCCTGCGATCAGCGCAACCGCAAACAGTCCGAGGAGCAGTGGATGGGCCAGGGTGATCCGCAGGGTGCGTTCATAAATACGCATGACGCGTGAGGGAGCCGCGGCGTGCTCCGGATGTGGGGAGCGCCCGCGGCTGCGGATCAGATAATGGCTCAAAGTCGGCGTCCAGGTCAGCGCCAGTGCGAGTGACGTGAGCAAGGCCATCCCCACGGTGAGCGCGAGGGCCCGGAAAAAAGTGCCGTTGACGCCGGTAATCGAAATCAGCGGCAGAAACACCACGATCGGCGTGATGGTGGATCCGATCAATGGAACGCGGATCTCTCGCAGCGCGCTGCGTATCGCCTGCGCGCGGGTCTGCCCGGAATCGCGGTGCATCACGATGTTCTCTACCACCACGATGGCATCGTCGATGACCAGCCCCACCGCCGCGGCCAGGCCGCCCAGCGTCATTAGATTGAAGGTCTGTCCCAGCGCGCGCAAGCCGACGAAAGTCACAGCCACAGTCGCGGGAATCACCAGTCCTGCCACTAATGAAGTACCCCAGTCGCGCAAAAACAACACCATGATCAGTGAGGCAAGGATCAGACCGATGAGGATCGCATCGCGCACGCTTTTGATGGACGCTACGACAATTTCCGACTGGTCATAAAATGCATTGAGCTGAATGCCCTTCGGCAGCGTTTGGCGGAGGTTCTCGATTTCCTGATGAACGGCGTTGGCCACCTCCACCGTATTGCCATCCGGCTGGCGGAATATATTGAGCAGGACTGCGGGCTTTGTATTGGCAGTGACCACCGTATAAACGGGCATCACCGAGGGACCCACGGTGCCAATGTCGCCGATGCGCACCGGCGCCCCCGCGGGCGTGGTCTTCACCACGATGTTGCCGATCTGATCGGGTGTGCGGGCCTGGCCGCTTACCAGGCTAAGAACGAGTTGGTGATTATCCGAGATGAGTCCGGGGGAATCGATCAGGTTGCTGCGGGCAATAGCGTCCAAAATATTGGGAATGGTGGTGGCGGTCTGGATCAGCTTGGCCGGGTCGGGCTGCACCTGAAATTCCGGCTGCTGCCCGCCCTGCACCACTACCGTGGAGACCCCCGGCATACGGTTCAGCCGCGGCTTCAGTTCATAGTTGGCGATCTCCCAAATGCGCGTCTGCGGCACGGTATCGGAAGTCAGGCTGTATCCGATTACCGGAAACGCCGCGAAGGTAAGGCGCTGCGCATTGATCTTTACGGTGGAGGGGAGCGAGGGCAGGGTCCGCGCGATCGCCGCATTCACTAAATCGAGCGTGCGGTACATGTCCCCTTTCCAGGAAAAAAATAGGTCGATTTCCGCCGTGCCCCGGCTGGTGATGGACCAGATGCGTTCCAGGCCCTGCACGGTGTTCAGCGCCTCTTCGAGCGGCCTGGTTACGGTGACCATCATCTGGTCGATGGGAACGACGCCATTGTCCACCGCGACCACGATGCGCGGGAAATTAGTTTCCGGAAACACAGCCACTGGGATGGTGAGCGCCAGATAAATCCCCACGGCAACCAGGGTCAGGATGACGAAGATGATCGGCTTGCCGTGGCGATCGGTCCAGTGTACGGCTTCCGATTCAGCCGCGACTGGTGGAGGAGTCAGCAGCTCGCTCATTTCTTGTCCTTCTCGTCCTTATCGTCCTTATCGCCCTTGTCGCCGGGCTTCTCTCCTTCACCGGACTTTTCATCGCCAGGCTTGACGATCTTGACCTTCGCTTTGTCGTCCAGTCCAATGCCTCCCACCACCACCACCTGCTCGCCCGCCGACACACCGCTGACGATTTGGACTTTATCCGGTTCGCGTACGCCTACCTCAACCTTGCGCTGGTGCACGGTGTTGTCAGCAGTCACCACCAGCACCATTGTTCCTCCCTCGTCTCCGGAGAGCAGCGCAGCCGTAGGTACGACAACAGCATTCGGAATGGTAGCGGCCACGATGGCGACATGCACCCCGGTACCGGGTTTTAGGCGCTCACCCGGATTTTCGGCCATCACCCAAACCTGAACCGTGGTACTGCTGGGATCAGTGGCCGGGCTGACTACCGTCACCTTCCCCGGCACTTCCAGGGACGTATCCGTTTGGGTCACCATGGCGGCGTCGCCTACCTTGATGGACCCCGCCTGGGTCTGCGGAACGGCGGCGCGCGCAATTACACGCGAGATGTCCATCACGGTCAGGAGCGGCGTGCCCGCGTTGGCCATTTCGCCAGCGTAAATCGACCGGTCAGCGACCACGCCGGCGATGGGGGCCCGCACTTCGGAGTAACCCAACTGCGCTTCAGTGGATTGATAATGTCCCCGCGCCGCTTCCACCTGGGCCTGTGCGCCTTTGACCTGCTCCTCTTTGCCGACGCTCTGGAGAGCGCGCAGATGTTCCTGGGCAGACTCGAACTGGGCGCGCGCCTGGGCGGCGGCGACCTCGGCATCGTCCACCAGCTTGCGGGCCAAGGCGCCCTGCTCGAACAGCTTCTGCCGGTTCGCCAGCAATTTCTGCGCTGCGTCCTGGGCCTGTTGTGCCGATTGCACATCGGTCTGCGCCTTGATCACCTGCTCGGGAATCGTGGCCGTCGACGTGGCGCGGAGGTTGGATTCTGCCTGGTCCAGTTGCCCCTTGCCCTCGGCTACGGCGGCCGTCAGATCACGGTTCTCGAGCGTAGCCAGGAGTTGCCCGGCCTTCACATGGTCACCGCGATTCACGTAGAATTTCTGCACCGGCGCGCTGATCTTGGGCATGACACCCGACTGATCGAGCGGGTACAGAACGGCGTCAGCCTCGATGATGCGCCGGATGGATTCCTGGCGCGCGGGCGCCACTTGCACCGGTGCGGCTTCGGGAGCCGCGTTGTCGGCTTCCTCTTTCTTGGAGCAGCCGCATAGTGCCACGATAAGCAGCACCATCAACCATACGGTTTTCCGCATATGTCTAAAACGCCCCCGTCAAAGTCTGGAGAGTAGCGATGGCCACGCGATAGCGCACCAGGCCGTCATCGGCGGCGTTGCGCGCTTGTGTGAGCGTGGTCTGCGCGTCTTTCACTTCCAGGACCGTCACTTCCCCCGCCTGGTAGCGCAGCAACGTGAGCCGCAGGCTCTCGGTGGAGAGATCGAGAGAGCGTCGCAAAGACGCGATCTGCATGCTGGCGAGGTCGGCTTCTTGATAGAAGGAATTCAGATTGGCTAGGAGTTCGCGCTGCGTGAGAGTCAGGTCAGTTTGTGCTAGCCGAAGCCGCAGCTCCGATTGTCTGACTTTGCTGCGCGTGGCGCCCCAGTTCCACAACGGGATGTTCAGCGTAGCCTGCGCCGCCGAGCCGACCTGGTTCAGGCCATCGCGATTGTGCAGGGCGTACTGATTCGCCTCAATGCCGAAGAAGTAATCGAGCGACAATGTAGGGTAAAGAGCGCTGCGGGCACTCTTTATTTCGAATTGCTGTTGTTGGACGGCGGCCGTCGCCGCGCGGATGTCGGGATTGTTCGTAGTGGCCAACGATTGGATGCGCTGGAAGTCGGGAAGCGTGGTCCTATTCTCCAGGTCATCCGCGACGGTGAAGTCTTGCCGAAACTCCGGGAACACGAGGACGGCCAGGCCGAGTCTTGCTTTTTGCCCGGCAAGCGATGCGTCCTGCGTATCGCGCCGCCGCTGCTCCACCAGAATCTCAGCGGTCACCACGTCGGAGTGCGCCACCTCGCCGCCCTGCTCCAACTTCTGGCTGATATCCAGAAACTGTTCGGCTTCGCGCTGGCTTTGTTGCGCATTGGTGTATCTTCGCGCGGCCGCAACCACCGCGTAGTAATTCTGAACTACGACAACGAACAGACCGCGAGCGGCAACATCGGCCTTCGCGCGCGCTACTGCTTCGGCGGCTTCGGCGCGGTGGTATTCGGCGCGCTTGCCGGGCGCGAACAGATCGCCGTGCACGTTGGCCTGGTTGTAGTAGACGTGTGGCCCGTCATTGGGGACGAACACGCCGCTGGGCGTGCCGTTGGGCTGTGTATATATGAATTGGTTGAACCAATTCGCGGTAGGCAACAGAGCCGCTTTCGCCTGCACGGTGTCTTCGTGCGCGATCTGTGCGGCATTGGTGGCGGCAAGCACCATCTGGCCGTTGGCCCGTGCGCGCTGCATGGCGTCCTCGAGCGTCAGTTGAAGACTCGCGCCGGCCGGCGGCTGCGCCTGTGCGGCGCCGCACACCACGAGGCATATGCCGGCAATCAGACAATGAACCCGCATCAGAAGAAGTCTAGTATAGAATCGGCGAAATGAATACAGGATGAACTGGGGGGGTTATACCTACCGGGAAAAATTGTCGACCCCCTGCCCGCGGATTTGGGCATACAGACGCACATTTTTCGAGAATTCAAAGCTGGCTCGCGTACACGGCTGCGGCAATTTTGCGTGAACGAGGGGACGATTTGGCCCCGGCGGTCATTGTCCGATAACGCCACATATCGCCAAATGCCTTGCCGTTGAGCCGACCCGACGTTGCCAGAACAGCCATTTTGAGCCGTAGTCTATAGCTACATCTGTTGCACACGTTGCTCCGGTTGTGCGTCAAAGACTCTGAACTGGTTGGCGATAACGTGGAGGCTTGCCACATGCGACGCATCGGGCGGAGAAGGCGGCAGTGGTGGTGCCCACCATGACGGGTCCTACTGTTGCGTCCGCGTGGAGTCTGACAGCCGCCGAGCACATCCGTTGCCAGCAACCGGCGACTGCCGGATTTCGCAACGTCGACCGCTTTCGCGCTTGGCACATGCGCCAACTGCAGCCGGTGTTCACCCACGATTCATTCTATTTTGGAAAAAACGTTGGCGCCGTCGCTGTATCGTGTGCCGCCACCTTGGAGAAGCAATAGCGATAACCTTGTGGCTGGTGCCTCTAACCGCTGCTTGCTCCAGGGTGACGGTGGCGCCAGGGCGGCATTACAGGAGTAGGGTAAGCGACTTGCCTAATTGCCGCCAGCGTTGCAAGCGACTATAGGATTGGTCGGGTTTCCCTGCAGCCGGTCGACATCCGTATGATCGGTACCGCATAGCCAGACGCCATTTGTGTCATTCAAGATGGTATTGGAACTTACGTTCGTGTGTTTAAGCACCGGTGATGGAGTATCGGTGCCGCCGACTTCCGCTATCAGAGCTATCCCGGTAGTGCCCTGCGAGACACCCGGGCCGTTGGGTTTGGTCGCCGGCGGTCCTGGATAGTAGCCGTTGTCTGCGATTATGTTGTCTTGGATTTGAGTGTTGGTGATAACGTCTCCGAATACGTTGCTGTGAACTACGATTCCAGGGAGTTCTGACCCGTCCAGATTATTGCCCACCACCTGCGTGTTGGAGATCTCGGCGAACGGTCCATCCGTAGCGACGACTATCTGACCTATATAAGAACCGGCTGGCGGGAAGAGCTGTCCTGACGCCGGAGCTGATCCGATGACGGTGTTCCCGAAGACCTGGATGTTCTCGACAGGTGTACCTTGGTTGTACGCTGCGATAACGATTCCACATCCGTTGCTGTTGTCGATTATCAAATTGTCACTCACTACGTCATTCCTAGCGCCCTGAGAGATGCCCGGGAAAGTACCCGGAGCGCCAGGGTCCGTCGGTCCATCATCAGCGACACCTATTCCTCCATCTGCACGGTTAAAACTCACCACGTTATGACTTACGATCGAATCACTTGTTCCGACAAGTTCAATGCCCTTGTCCTCAGCTATACAGGTTGGTGGGGCGATGCCGGACGGAGGACAGGCATGACCCGCTACACCGTTCCCGGTCACAACGCTGTACTGAATCGTGACGTGGGACGCGTCTTGCACAAATATCCCGTGCTCATTGGCTCCCGTGACCGTGACGCCGCTGATCAGGACCTTGTGGGTGCCAGGCCCGATATATATGCCGATGTCACAGCCGGTCGCGTTAATCTTAATTCCAGTCAACTGCTGGTTGGAAGATAGAATCTGGTTCGTAGTCAGGCCCGTGCTGCCCGCCTGCGAACATGCAACGGCGGAATTTGCCCCTAGCGTGACAAACACCAGTGTCATCGAGAGTATTGTTGATTTGTAGGTCATGGCGGCCAAGCATACCACAATCTGTTGCTTTCAATTGTGGTACGAATTATTATGATGGCTCCAGAAACTGTCTCATCCGCCGGATCACGCAGAAGAACGTCGCAGTGTTGACATCGGCCGCTGAACGCTTCGAAGCGCAAATGACTGATTTACGTGAGCGGATGCTCGCACTGGGTTGTACGCCGGCGCAGTTTGACCAAATCGTCGAGATGGCGTGCGCCGAAGCATTGGCTCAGTGTCCACAATCCAAGAGGAATGACCTGAACGACAGCGAATCGAATCCACGTTGACGCTTCTCGTCGAAAGCGCGATGCTGACTCTGGATCAGTCCCGATAAGGCGTCGGCAAGCAATCAGGATGTCATCGCCGGGGCGCGCCAGCGTAACCGCAAAGGTGCCGCCCTCCCCTGCTTCTCGCGCGTCGTCTCAAATCCCGCCCCGGCTGATAAGCTTGTCCACATCAGATTCCTGTGACAATAGGAAATTTAGAAAACTGACGCCCTTGTATTTGCAGGTTTCACTGACGCTCAAAAGGACGAGATACTCTCGCAGGCCTTTGGCTGTGCTCGATCCTCCAATAATGTTCCGTAGACCCACGAATGCCTTGATCGCGTGCTCGGCGTTGTTGTTGTTCCATGGAATGCCGTCATAATCCAGGAACGTAAACAACCGATCCCGATTCTTCTCGAATCGCCGCCGATACCCAGCTGCCACTTCGGTTTGGTACTCCTGTCGGGAGAGGGTTTGATAGAACCGTTGAACATCTCGCCGGTGCTTGCGCAGGTAGCGAGACTTCAGGCCAAACCTATCCACGGAGTCGATCATCGGCCGGAGTAGCTCCGCGAAGAGCCTCCCGATCTGCTTCATTTCGCCGTTAAAGGGTTGCTTGTAGAGGTCGTCGTTGATATCCCGCATCAAATGAATTAGGCACTTTTGCTGCGCGCAAGCGATGGAATCATAGCCGGCGTAGAAATCGGACACCAGTACGCCGCGGAACTGCTGCAGCACCTTTTGCGCGGTGCTTGCCTCACGACTCTCACTGTACACGAACGCCACTTCCTCCAAGCTTGTAAACACCCAGACGTACGCCGCCTTTCCAGCGACGTTAGCTCGCGTCTCATCCGCATGCACAAGCCTGCCGCCCACGATCTTTTCGAGGATGGCATGGTACATGTCTTCGCAGCGTTCCGCAACATTGGCTTTGAGACGATTGACCATGCCCCGTGACGCGGGGATGCCGAATAATTGCCGCATGCTCTTAGTCACTGCGTTTTGCGTTAGCTGCAATTCGATGATCTGGTAGACGGTGTATGCGCACATTGTGTTGCCGTACTTGGCTTGGTGGGCCTTTTGGTGAAAAGTGGCCTTGCATTGCCAGCAGATGTAACGGGGAAAGGAATACCGTACAACCCACCTTTTGATTCCGGCCCCAGACAATTTGAAATCGTAAACCGTTCGACTTAGGTACCCCCATCGATAGATCGTCGTCGCGCCGCAGTCTGTGCATTGTGTTGGCCGTTGTTCCTCGCAGTCAACTACCTTATTCAGGGGAACCGTCCATCCTTCCGTTGGCGCGTTGCGATGCGACCGGGCCAAGCGCTTATTGGAGCGCGCGTAGACTTTCTCTCGCTGGTGGTCCCAGCGGGCGGCATTGTTGATTTGCTGAAACTCTGGCAATATGAACTCAGTTTTCCCCAGGCGCTGAGGATATTCACGCCGCAGCGTGGTCACATCCACAAAATTGGAGTTGCCCGATGGTGAGGATCGCGAGAGCGCCAATAGGTTCTCGGCAACCTCATGAGCAGCGGCACAGTCCTCCGCGTTGTACGTAATCAACTTCTGTTTGAGGTCCGGTGTCCGGGAGCCTTCCCACTCTCGACGCCAGGCTAGGGCGACAAGACCCGAAGCTGTTGGTTCAGACCATCGGAAGCCGAGATAGCGTGCCACGTCTTTGAGACCATTGGAATAAGTGGGAAAGTATACACGCGCGTAGATCGTCGAGAGCAGGTTGACGGCTGAGGCGATAAGTTGATCGAGAAAACCGGTCCGTTCAGGGTTGGGATACCTCTTCCTCATCTGGCGAAGAAACGTGGTCTCGTAGGCGCCGTAGTGGACCAACCTTGGGGTATCGATGCCATCAAGCGTCCGGAGACACTCCGTCCACATGGTTTCTTCGTCTGACGGGCTATCGGCCCAGTACGCGCGCTGAACCATGGCACCAGCCGCTTCAAACCGAAGCCCGATGCAGTAGTAGAAATCCCGGTCTGGATCGCCTTCGACGTCCAAGTAGACCGGTGTGCCGGTCTCCTTCAAAGTGACGGCGCCGACGACATGAATCTCATTCTTTCGAATGGCCAGAGCTTGCAAAGCGTGCTCGTGCTTCCTGCGTTCTACAGCTCGCCGCTTGGGCCGGAAGGTGTATGACAATTGGGTGACCGTGAAGATGCCTTTGTCGTGGTACTTCTTGCGGTCCTTTTCGCTTATCTTCGCGAGCAGGCTAAGGTCATCCGCCTTTGTCGCGATTTCTCGACATTGGGCTGCGTATCGGCATTCGGCGCAGTGCTTGTTGAGCACTAGTGGTGGCGGCGTGGGGCTGGTCTGTTGAACAGAGATGTCGGCGAGGATTGATTGAATCCGGGTGTAGAGCGGCGCTAGCGGCACAGTGGTCGTCGCGTATTCCCTGCCGTGAATGAGTTTACCGAGGCGTGGAGGCGTGATGCCGCAAGCCTGCGAGAAGACGGAGGCATCGAACGTCAACAGTAGTTTGTCATCTGTCGAGATCCTTTCCGTCGACACGAAGCGGATCGGCACGTAGGCGCTCCCGCCTTTGGTTCTTGGTGAGCGGACCAGTTCCAAACCGTGGACGTGTGAGCGTAAATCGGATGCTTGGAACGTGCAGTCGAGGATTACGCGATACTGCTGCCGTTGGATCGCCGCTACGGCAGGTGTGCCCACGTACAACTGACCATCGAGAACACGATCGCGCAACCTGGATGAACCATTGCGCTGGTAAAGCTGGTCCCAGTGCTGCCGCGCTTGGCCTAGCACATTCTCGGCTACGGCGGCGGAGTGTGAGGACAAGTGTGACTTCGTCCGGCACTGCGTAAATGCTGCGAAGATCGCCTGCGTTATTACCATATGTCCATCTTCGATTGATCCTTCCCGGATGGCATTGAGGATCGACTGGCTCGAGAAAGGTCGCCGAACGAGATGAGCAGCTTCGGCCTACGTTCGCTGCACAACACCCGTTGTGTTTCATCTCTTGCGCTCCCGAGGTAGCGTGAATCTGCCGAAAGATTCGTTTGTTTGCTCAAAACTACCCGGCAGGGGTCGACAATTTTTCCCGGTAGGTATAACCCCCAGGATGAACTGGGGGGATAGGAGCTAGAGGGCCCCAAAACTGTCCCTCCACCAAGTCAATGCCGTTGTCAAGCGAATCAAAACAAATATTTTAAAAATGTTCTTAGACTGACCGACGCGAATCGGTTGAAGCACTGGCGGATTCACTCTCGGCATACCTATAAACCACGCCCAAATGCTTCGCCATACAATCGAATACCTCTCTCAGCAGGTACGGCTTTCGGACGAAGTCATCCAGTCCGGCGACCAGCATCTCTTCGCGCTCCGCGGCGAACACCGAGGCGCTCATGCCCACAATCTTCACGTCCGAGCCGCCATTCATCGCTCGTATCCGTCTTGTTGCTTCCAAGCCGTCCATCGCGGGCAGGCGCCTGTCCATCCAGATGAAATGAGGGTGCCAAGCCGTGAATACTTCCAGACTAAGTTCGCCGGTTTCCACGCATCGCACACGGAATCCTGCTTCCTCCAGGATTCGTCGCATTATCGAACGGTCCTCAGTGCGGTCTTCGACGATTAATACGCGGTATTCGGGCTGGCCAGGCACCAGTCCCAGGACTCGGAATGTTTTGCTTTTGACCGGAACCATTTTGGCCGCGACCAGATCAACCGGCACGTCCACAAAAAAGCGTGACCCTTCGCCCAGGACGCTTTCAAGGCGAATTCTTCCTCCCATCAAGTCTACATACTGGCGCGAAATCGATAGACCTAGTCCGGTGCCCTTGTATGCAGCCACATTACCTACTCGCGAGAACGGTTTAAAAATTTGTGTCTGGTCCTGTAAGGATATGCCCAGCCCGGTGTCGGCGATTTCAAAAATGAGTAGCAGCCGGCCATTTGCGTCTGCGACACTCGAATCGACACACAGCATTACTCTGCCACGATCAGTGTACTTGATAGCGTTATCCACCAGGTTTATCAAAACGTGACGCAGTTTGGCGGCATCGGCCGAGATGAAACGCGGCAGCCCGGCAGATTTTTCGATCACGAAATCAAGACTCTTCTGTTCGGCTCGCGTGCGCAGCAGATCGGTGAGTTCATAAATCAGTTCTTGCAGATCAAACGGTGCATTTTCCACCGTGACGCGCCCTGCATCAATGCGGGCACTATCAAGTACGTCATCAATCAGATGAAGTAGATGTTCGGCGCTCTGCCGGATCACTTGACGATCTTCGCCAGACTCATCCGGGTTGCAAGTGACTGTCCAATCCGGATCAGAGAGCAGCAAAATTGTGTTCAGCGGCGATCTGAGTTCGTGACTTACTGTGGCTAGGAAAGCGCTCTTGGCTTGATTTGCCGCTTGAGCCTGGTCTCGCGCTTCCACCAGCTCCGCGGTCCGCAGTTGCACCAGTTCTTCCAGGTGTTCCTGATGCGCCTTGAGTTCCGCCTCCGCTCTCCGGGATTGCGCCAGAGCCCGTCGTAGAGACAAAAGTACCAGGCTTACGGGCACCACTCCCATCAGTGTGGACTCGACCACCAACATCCAGACTCCGAACGCCGTACCCGGCAAAGGATGCCATGGACCGATGCCCTCGGTTTCGAGGGTGGCCATTACCAGAGTGGCGATGAGGGATACACCCGCCATCAAGAGGGCCGCAACATAGCCGAAGAGCCAGGCAGCCGATACCGCCAACGCGGTGTAAACCGCCAACCCAACATGGTGAATCCCGCCGTTGAGCGCAATAATAGCTGTAAACGCTACCCACATTCCGGTCAAGTAGACTACTCCGGCGGCACGCACAGCATTCCTACGCAACAACACCAGCGTCATTACCGGAGAGAGAAACATTGGAATGCCGATGAGCGTGATAATGAGCTTGTGGGGGTCCCGGATCTCGGCGAGCCCGATGTGGAGTGTGACCGGCACGAGAACCAGCAGCACGAGCAAATGCAACGCCTCTGCGTTCGGATCACCGGCTGCCGGGCCTCGCAACCGCAAGGCCCGCAATACTCGGCGAAATAATGCCGAACGTACCGAACCGCTCATCTGACAAGCTCCGACTTAAGGTATCATTTTGGGGGTTCGGCTGGAAGGACCCGGAGGGATTATGAAGCTGCTCCAGATTTGGTGTGCCGTGCTTGTTGCGGGCAGCAAATTTCCAAGCCGGCTTCTCCTCACCGTAACAAAACTGGCGCTTATTCTGGCACCTCTCAGCAGTGCAATGGGTGCCGGCGGAGTTGGGGGAATCATTCGCGACGAATCCGGCGGATTTGTTGCTGGCGCTAAGGTTGTTCTGACGGGAAATTCCAATGGGATGGTCCGCACATCCGAGACTGACAACAGCGGATCGTTCCTGTTCCCTTCGGTCCGCCCCGGTGTTTATACGCTGTACGCGGAAAAGCCGGGGTTCCGCGCCTACCAGGCCGACGATCTGACGGTGGAAGTAGGAGAGACGCCGTCACTATCAATTACGTTGACGCTTGGGGATCTGCGTACCGTCGTCACGGTAGCTGCGCCCTCCAGCACGGTGCTCGATAGCGAGTCGAATACGCTTGGCGCTGTGGTGGATTCCAAACGCGTGCAGCTTGCGCCTCTGAATGGTCGCGAGTTCCTCCAATTGGCGCTGCTTTCGGGCGGCGCGGCGGATATCAGTCCCGCGAATACCCTCAGCAGCTCCAACGTCGGACCTCCCGACCGTGAGATTATTCTTCCGGGAACTTTTCCCAGCTCGACCGGTTATTCACTGAATGGCTTCAACCTGAGCGGCTCCAGGGATGGTGAACTAGCAGCCGGCCTGTCCGTCGCCGCCATCGACCAATTCAAAGTGCAGGAGGGTTTCCTCATGCCTGATCAAGGCGCCGGACTAGCGCTGGTAAACGCCATTACCAGGTCCGGAAGCAATCATTTCCATGGCGAAGCCTTCGAGTTTTTCCGTAACGGTCACTTGGATGCGCGTAGTTTCTTCTCAGCTACTCCGGAAGACCTGAAACGCAATCAGTTCGGCTTCGCCCTCGGGGGTCCATTGTTGCGCGACAAACTCTGGTTCCACGGTTTCTACGAGGGGACCCGCGAGCTCACCGCGTTCCAGGCCTCCGGCTACAGTCCCACTGCGCCCATGTTCACAGGCGATTTGGCCGGCACAGGGCGAGCCATCTACGACCCAACCACCTTCGATCCTTCGACGGGAGATCGGCTGCCATTCGCGGGCGATCAAATTCCACTCACTCGCATTAATTCGGTGGCTCGCAATCTGCTGGCCTATTACCTGCCGGGCACGAGTCTGAAGAACCAGCCCAGCAACCTCTTCGGGAATCCGAAGAACACCCTGGACGACAATCAGGGAGGCGTGCGGCTCGACGTCGGCCCGACTCAGCGGCATCAACTATCTTTGCAACTCTTCGGGCAAAGCACACCGGTCGAAAATCCCGGTCTGTACCCGCTTAGCGGGACACTATATCGCAACGGTTTTACTCTGGCAGGCCTGGAACACACCTGGACCGTGAGCCCGCATACGGCAAACAGTCTGCGCGCGGGTTTCCTCCGCAGCGTGGCTATCGGCGGCAACCAGGCCCAGAGATCGATTGCTTTCCGCCATCGGGATATCGAACACATTCGGCGATCAGGGCATCAGCACGATCAATCTCCAAGGGTATTCTTCGTTCGGTAATTCTACAGGGGATGTCGGCAATCGGGATAACACATGGCAAGTCGACGATGAACTGAACTACACGGTTGGCGCCCACCAATTCGCGTTCGGAATGGGATTTCGCTACCGTCGGGACTGGCAGCAGAACTCAAATCGTGGGGCACTCGGCGCCCTCACCTTTCAGCCCGTATTTACGGCGCAACTGGCACGCAATACGCAGGGTCAACTGGCGCCCGTGGCGGGAACCGGAGACTCCTTCGCGGACTTTCTTCTCGGCATGCCAACGACCGGAACCATCTCGGGCTTGCCGATGGCTCAGTATCGTAGCGTGGAGTTCATGCCGTTCGTGCAGGACTCCTGGAGGGTCAGTCGGAATCTGACTCTGAACTACGGAGTGTCCTGGTTGTTGCAGACTCCTCCCGATCCGCAAGGTTGGGCCAGGAATGCCACTCACGGCTTCGATCCCAGTACCGGCCTGCTCGTATTCTCGAGTCTCGGGCAATTGGATCCCGAGAGTATTCACGACAGACCATAACAACTTCGCCCCGCGCTTCGGTGCGGCGTGGAAGCCAGCCAGGTTGAATAATACCGTGGTGCGGGCGGGTGCTGGCATCTACTACTTACCCGTCCCCTGGATTGTCGAGCTAGCCCCGCTCGCTCTGGGTTCGCCATCCAGCGGGGGCACTGGGTTCACAAACCCACAAACTACTCCGATACCCGCTTATCAATTGGGCCAGGGTGTCTTTCCCGCTGCCCCGGCGGGTGCCGTCACCAGCAGCTACAGCCTCAGCCGGCCGCCGGGAACTTCGGTGTCCGCGTTGGACCCATCGTTCAGGACCGGTTATTCCAGCCAGTGGAATCTTTCTGTCGAGCACAGTCTCAGCCGGAGCGATGACTTGGAGGTTTCCTATCTGGGCTCAAGCGGCCACCGGCTACCGGTTATCACAGATTTGTCGCAATGCCGTCCGGCCCCCGACCTCTTTTGTGGACCGGCAGCCAAGCCGTGGCCCAACTACGGTGTCGTTTATTGGATTACGAGTGCAGGCAACACGTCTTATGAGGCGTTGATCACCCGGTATACGCGGCGCACGAATCGCGGACTCAGTCTGCACTTCGACTACACCTATGGGAAGACCCTGTCCGATGCCTGGGAGTCCAGCCTGTTCACGCGTGCCCAGATTGCCGATTGCCGGGCGTGTGACAAGGGTCCGGCGACTTTCGACGTGCGGAGCCGTGCGGTAGGGAGCCTCGTCTGGGAGATTCCTTATGGGCGTGGCCGTGTGACGGGCAACTGGTCGGTGAGCGCTATTACGACATTTGCCACGGGTCAGCCGGTCTTATTGACGGGGCCCAACCAAACCAACACTCTCTACCTCAACCATCTCCCCAATCGTGTGTGCGACGGTCGCGACAGCGTGCTTTCCGGCAACATTCGCAGCAATGGTTTTCAATGGTTCGATACGGCTTGTTTCCCGGTTCCGCCGACAGGCTACTTTGGCAACTCGGGAGCCACAGTTCTATATGGTCCCGGCTTGAATAACTGGGATTTAGCAGCTGTAAAGCTCATGGACTTTACAGAGTTCGTCAGGTTACAGTTTCGAGCCGAGCTTTTTAACGCCTGGAACCACGCGCAATTTCAGCAGCCGGACGGCAATGCAGGTGATGGTGCGAACTTCGGACGCATTTCTGCAGCGCGACCGCCGCGTTTGATTCAGTTCGCCGCCAAGCTGATTTGGTAACTGCGCCTCTTATAAGGCAACTGGCGACGCGATCGCTGAAACCGCGGAGAGCAACTGTATATGGCCAGCAACGATCCGGAGTTCGAGAGCAAAGCCTCTGACATCATCGGGTTGTATCTGAACCCGCCGCAACACGCGGCCGTGTTCTGCGTGGAAGAGAAGACCGCCATTCAGGCTCTGGACCGACTGGACACGGTGTTACCGCTTTCGCCTGGCAGAGCCGAGCGGCACGGCTTCGAATATTACCGCCACGGCACGCTATCGCTCTACGCCGCGCTGAACGTTAAGACCGGCCAAGTGGAAGGCAAGACGGCGAAGCGCCATGCCAGCGCCGATTTCATTGCATTTCTCGCGGAGTTGATTGGCAAGGCCAAATGGGCGCGAGAGATTGATATTGTGCTCGACAATCTATCCGCACACAAAACGCAGGCCGTCGACGAGTTCCTCGCCGCTCACCCGAAGGTGCGCTTTCATTTCACCCCGACCTACTCTTCATGGCTGAATCAGGTGGAGATCTGGTTTGCAAAGATCGAACGTGATGTAATCGCTCGCGGAGTCTGTGGGTTGTCCCGGCCATTTCGTTACTAAGATCAACATGCCAAGATGAGTCTGCCGGCACAGCTCAGAAAGATCCCAGTCTTCGCTTTCCCATTCGGTTACAAAGCGTGCTCTTTCCTTCTCCACATCGCTCACTTTCCAGGGCATTTTCTCTCCGACCCCTAGTTTCGAAGAAAGTGTCTACGATGTGCTCGGAACGTTGTGTATAGTATGTGCCCGGTTCGGACCATTGGCACGGCAGACGAGTGTCCACGCCACATTGTGGCGCAGTCAGGGCCGACGCTTGACGGTTTCAGAATCACCGGAACACCTTACTAGTTCAGATCAGGCCAAGTTCGCGAAGCACCAACTCAATCTTCTTCATATTCTCGGGACGCGGCCTGCTTCGCTCCGCCCGCAAATCCATGGGCGCCCTCCGGGACATGCCAGTTTCTTTTTCCAGCATGGCACCCGCACGGGACGCCTGGCCCTTCTGAGACGTGGTCAGCTGCACGACCGGTTCGGTATGCAGCGATCATCTGCAGCGTGGCAAGCGGTACTATTGCGCGCGGATCCAGCCTGAGAGTATTTTTGAAATATTTGTTTTGATTCGTTTGATAACGGCTCTGAGTTGTTGGAGTGGGCCTCTATCTCCTATCCCCAGGACGAACTGGGCGGCGGCCGCTTGGGCGCTTTCCGACTGTGGAGTTTCGAGGCCAGTGCCGGGAATGGCCCGGCCCCACTCACCTAGAATGAGAAGCGCGCAACAATCTGTCCCGTTCGCGGCTGCGATCCGTTGCCTGGTATTTGTCCCGGCAGCGTGATGTTAAACGTATTGACGACTCCATAGCCTGAACTGAGGATGCCGCCGGAGCGGGTCACCGTCGCGGCGGGATTGGGGCCGGCCGGCTGCGTGGTCTGCCCCACACCCGAAGGACTCGACAGGAACAACCGGTTCATCACGTTGAAGAACTCCACGCGAACGTCGAGTTTGAGGCGGGACTCCTTATCCAATCCGAACGTCCGTCCCAGACTCAACGATTCGGCGGGCTGGCGTTGCCAGCGGAAGTTGTTGTAGTACGGGGCCGAGGTGCCAAAAGTGCCCGCCGGCGCATCCACCCAAGCGGCCGGGTTCAGCACGATTTGCTGGGTCGGGTCGAAACAATGGCAATTGGGATCGAAGTTAAACAAGGGTTGTCCGGTTCGGTTCCAGAAGGTTGTGCCGCCACCCCAGATGGCCGGGTTGTTGGACGGTCCACGGGCCAACTGCGCGAGCAACTGATTGTTCGATGAAGGCGTGCGAAGCACTTCGCCGCTCTGGTATCGAAGTACACCAGCGAGGTTCCAGTCACGCGCTGCCCAGGAAAGAGCCTTGTTGCCTGCCAGACGCGGCGTCGTGTACCGGAACGAGGTCACCAGGACTAAGGGCCGGCTGAAACCGGAGATCTGCTTATTCGCATCCCGGTTGTAGACGTCGTTGATCAAATTGGGAGCGGGAGTCAGGTAGGTTGTATCAGCGCCCGTGCCCAAATTGAGCTCCTTCTGCCAGGTGAAGGCGGAGTCCACAGTGAGGCCGTGCGAAAAGCGCCTGGTCACTTTGGCCTGCAGCGAATCGTACCACGTATCTCCCAGGGGCGGTCCCAGGAAGCCAGGAATGCCGAGGAACTGCGGGATCGGCCGCAGCGCCTGGTTCAGAGGCTGCGTGGCTGGGAATCCGGGATAGACGTTGTTGGGATTGGCGAGCCAAGGGAAGCGAGCGATTACTGCCGGCGAATTGATACGCGTGGTGAGCAGGGCGCGGTCAGTAGGATTCGTGATGTCCAGGTTGTAAGCCGATTTCAGCACCTTCGGGTCGAGTGAGTTGTAGTCCTCTAAGGAGAGCACCGGTGCGGTCCACCAGACACCACGGTTTCCTACATAGGTGGCCTCAACCACCAGGTTCTGCGTGACCTCGCGCTGCAAGCCAATGCTCCATTGCAAGATGCGCGGCGGCCGCCCGGAGTTACGATCAATCGAGATAAATGGGCTGGTGGGAGGCCGTACGCCAGGGGCCACCTCCACCGGATACCTTGGGCTGAAGTCCGGCCAAACCAGAACGGGATTCCCGAAGCGGTTGCCCGGCCCCAGCGGGTTACCGTCACTAAAGAGACTCGCGGCTTCTCCAAATCCCGCCGGGGAGAGGGTTAAGAAGTCGTTGGAGCTTCGGCCCAAGTTGGCCTGGTTGGGAGCAGTCCCGTACGCTAAGCCCGCACCAGCGCGGAGAACGGTCTTCGGCGCGATCTGGTAGGCGATCCCCAGCCGTGGCCCTAAGGCCCAGGGATAGTTGTGGTTGAACTTGCAATGGCAGGTAGCTTCGTAGATCACGTCGCCGAGCCGATTGCCTGCTACGGGGTCCGGCGTGCTGAACCCCACGCTCGACATGCGGCCATATTCCTCGCGCAGCAACGTAACGTAGTCGTAGCGGAGGCCGTAATCGAGAGTCAGCTTGCGGGTCACTTTCCAGGTGTCCTGGATGTATCCGGCGAACGCGTGATTGCCGAGCCGCATGACCGCCTGGCCGCCGTCGTTCAGTGTACCGTTCAATCCCAGAAAGAAGCTGGCGTACGCGAATCCGGTGTTGGCGTTTACGGCTCTTCCGTCCTGCCACGTGTCTGCGGTTTGGTTTCCCGAGAGCGTGAATACGCCGTGAGCCCGGGAATACGTGTGTGTGGGGAATCCTTCGAAGAGAGCCTCTCCGCCGAACTTGATCGTATGGTTGCCCCTCACCCAGGTCAGGCTGGCGTTGGAGGTGGGCTTAATGTCTTTGAAATACTCGTACGGAGCGAAAACACTGGTTGTGTAGTTGAAGCCGCCGCGCTGGTTATCGCCGCCGAACACGATTTGCGGGAACAATTGCGACGCCGAGAAGTTTGCGCCCCAACCCAGCGTGCTCTGGTTCAGGGCTGGCGAGAGTTGCGACTGATTCAGATACATGAGCCCCACGCCTACATGCAACAGCATGGTCGGCGTGATGGTCTCATCGAAGTTGATCCGGGTAGTCCGGGTGACGCTATCGTTGGGAGTGGCAGCCGTAATCGGCGCCGGCAGGCCATCCGCGTTGGGCGAATAGCTGCGGTTTTCCGCGTAATACCAGGCCAACTTCACCGTGGAGCTGAGATTGTGATCCAGCTTCAGGGAGGGGAGGATGGTATGCCGGTAATTGCCGTAAGCCGGGATGGGATAGTTATTAACCAGCAGATTGTTTAGGGGCAGGGGAATATATCCCTGTATCTTCTTGGCCACCGGATCTATCGCCGTAGGAGCAATCATATTGTTCGCGAAGGGACTGCGGACGGAGGTGCCGTCTGCCAGTGTTCTGGTGGTGGTCGGATCAAAGATCTCATTCTGGACCAAGGCCTGTCCGGCAGAATCGACCGCCGGCTGGCCGCCGATGGTTATGGGGTTGATCAATGCCTTGCTGAAGTCGCCCTGCCGGTATGCCAGTGTCGGCACCGTGGTCAGTCCGCTGGTAATCACCTGGCTTTCGCGAAACTGCTCCCAGTTGAAGAAGAAAAAAGTGCGGTCGTGGCCGTTGTAAAGGTGCGGAATCTTGACCGGTCCTCCGAAGCTGAACCCATAGTTGTTGCGCCGTTGGGCATTGCGGATGTGTTGCCCTTTTTTCAGGCTATTGGAGACGCCGGCGTCTGTGAAGGGAGTTCCGGCATTCAGAATCTCGTTCACGAAATAGTCGTAGGCGCTTCCGTGGAAGGAATTAGTGCCGGACTTCATCGTGTAATTGAAGTACCCGCCGCCCGATTGCCCGTACTCCGCCGCGTAGTTGCTCACTTGGACAGTCACTTCCTGGATCGCATCCAGGCTCGCCTGGTTCACCTGGTTGAACTCGCGGTGTTGGCCGTTGGTGGCGTCCTGTCCCTCGATGCGAATCGATTGCGTGTTGGCGGGCAATCCGTTCACACGCAGCGTATTGTCATTTGCGAAGGCCGAGCCCGGAATCAGGTTAATCGCTTGTAGCGGATTGCGCACGTTCCCGACGCCCGAGCCGTATCCCAGGTTGATGACCGGGAGATTGTCCACGCGTTCCGTAGTCATGTTGTGGCTCAACTCGCCGCTCTCCGTCTTGAGCAAAGGCGCGGCTTCCGTAACGGTCACGGATTCGTTGGCCGACCCGACCTCCAGCGGTACGTCGATGCGCAGCGTGCCCGCCACCTGCACCGTAATGTTCGGGCGGACAAACTTCTTGAATCCGGCGACCGTAACGGTCATCTCGTAGTCACCCGCCGGTAATTGCGGCAGCGTGTAATTGCCGGTGCTGGTACTGGTAGTCTGAGACACAGCCCCAGTGGCGTTGTTCTTGGCCTCGACGGCAGCAGCGGCAACTACTGCTCCAGCCGGATCAGAAATCGTTCCTGTGATTGTGCCACGATCGGACTGCGAAAAAGCAGCCGCGCAGCATAGGAATACAGCCGTACAACGACTTACAAACCGCATGATCCCCTCCGCGTTACGTCGGTTTGGCCCATTACGGTCAATCCGGCTTTACGGCCGAATGAACAGTGGCAGCATGATATCCCTTGATTTCCTGCAAGTCAATGGCTAACTTTTTACGTGGCTAACTTTTAACGTGGCTAACTTTTGACGGCCGGATGGTGTCACTCACCGCACGATGATTCCCTGACCCGTCGGTAAGGACACCACCTCTGCGCCGAGCCCACGCATCGTTTCGTCGATCTTCCCTTTCTGATAGCGGTGCTCGTTGTTCGCGTAATCGTCTAGGAGCACAAGTGCGCCTGGGGAGAGCCGCGGCCAGAAGTGAGTCAGCGCCGCGCACTCCGGGTACGCGCAATTCAAATCGATATGTAAGAAGGCCACGTGCGGGATTTCCAGAGTGACCAAGACCTCGGGAACCGGACCTTGCACCACCACCGCGTTGGGCCACTCCGCGAAGTTGGCTTGCACGCGATCAAGGTCCGTGACATATGCTCCGCGCGAGAGTAGCGCCTTCGACAGGTCGGCCTTGCCCAGCTTCAACTCCTCTGGTGAGAATTGTGCGATCACCGGCCCCGCGAAGGTGTCGATCAAGTAGAACCTTCGCGGCACGCTGGCCCAGTTCAGGCGATGCATGATCGCGGAACTTAGAAAACCTGCGTTGACGCCGCATTCGACGAAATCGCCGGGAGTCCGCAGGGCGGTAGCAGCAGCCCACAGAGCCACGTGAGCGCGCCACTCGAACGCGGGGTCAACACCCCAACTGGCCTTCACACCGCGCGCGTAGGCCGCCCGGAATTGGGGATCGCGCCGGAACTCTTCGCTGTGCACCGTGAAGAGACCATCCTGGGCGTAATGGCGCGCGGCATCGAAACGGATATAGCCAATGCGCGACATCACCGGGTCGAGCATCCGCCGCAGTCCGGTTCGCAGGTTCTTAGGAAGTAACGCCGCCAGCCTGCCCATTATCCGCGCTGGAGGTGCACCGTGAAGGTGCTGCCGCGCCCCGGCTGGCTGGCCAACTCAACCGCGCCGTGATGCGATTCCGCGATCCACTTGACGATGGACAGGCCGAGACCGAACCCGCCCTCCTGGCGCGAGCGGGCCTTGTCCGCGCGGTAGAACCGTTCAAATACGTGCGCCGACGCCTCGGGTGCGATGCCCATTCCGGTATCGGCTACCTGTATGCGAACTTCGGAGCCTTGTGTTTCCACGCGAGCCGACACATGGCCGCCGGGCGGCGTGTACCGAATGGCATTGTCCAGAAGATTCAGGATCATGCGCCGTAGCAACTCTTCGTCTCCGCGCACCGCCACATCCTGGCCCGAGAGACACTCCAGTTCGATCTTACGCGCCACCGCCAGAGGCCGCACGGAGCGGCAGCACTCGGCCAGCAGATCGTTCAGGTAAAGCTCTTCCACGCGCAGTTGCAAGTGGCCTGCATCGGCGCTCGCCAGGTTCAACAGATCGTCCACCAGGCGCGCCATCCGCCGTGATTCCTCCTGAATGGTAGCCAGCGATTCCTTGTATTCGGCGGCGCTGCGGTCGCGAGACAGCGCCACGTCGGCCTCCCCCTGGATCACTGCCAGCGGCGTGCGGAGTTCGTGGGAGGCGTCCTGCACAAACCGGCGCATACTCTCGAACGATTGATCCAGGCGCGAAAGCAGCTCGTTGAAGGAAGCGGCCAGAGTCGACAGCTCTTCGGCGGCGTCGCCGATGTTGAGGCGCGTGTGCAAGCTGTCGCCCGTGATTTTCCGGCTCTGCTCGGCCATGGAGTCCAAAGGAGCGAGGACGCGGCGCGTCAAGATGTAGCCGCCAACACCCGCAGCGGCCAGCAGCAGGGGGATTACGACCCAGAGCGTGTCCCGCACCACCTGGAGTTCTTGCGCGATGGAATCCAGAGACTGTACCGCCATCACCACAAAATTGTGTCCTGCGATGGTGACTGGGCGCCCAGCCCCCCGCGCGCCGTGGTTACCCCAGTCCGTCATGCGCCAGATGGAATCCGCGCCGGCGCTGGTGAGCACCTTCTCCGCCGCCTGTTCCAGATCCGCCCGGGGCACCGGCGCCGAGGATGCCAGCACCGTTTTGTTCTGCAGGATCGCGACGATACTGCCGCGGGGCTGCATTTCGGTAATTACGCCGGATGCGGCGGCCTGGGCGTCGCCGTGCATTTCCTCCAGTTCCTCAGCCAGCAGGGCGGCGGCGGTGTTGGCCTGCGTGAGAAGCGCCTCATCCAGGCGTCGTTCCAGTGACCTTGACAGCACGCCGTACAGAACCAGCCCGAGCAGCACGAAGAGCACGGAGAAAAAGGCGATATACCACACCGCCAGTTGGAAGCGTAGCTTCTTACTCATCGGCATGTCCGGGGTCCACACTCAGCAGGTAGCCTTCGCCGCGCCGCGTGTGAATCAGCCGCTTCGGCCGGCCCGTGTCCAGTTTGGCGCGCAATCGTTTAATGTATACATCAATCACGTTCGAGAAAGGGTCGAAGTGTTCGTCCCACACATGCTGCGCGATCTGCTCGCGTCCCACCACACGGCCGTGGTTCAAGACCAGGAATTCCAGCAGGGCGTATTCTTTGGCGGTCAGGCTCACCGATTTGCCGCTGCGCGACACCGCGTGGCTCGCCGTGTTGAGGACGAGATCGGCCACACGCATGACCTGTGGGCGAAGGACTGCCGAACGCCGTGACAGCGCCCGTATGCGGGCGAGGAGTTCCTTGAAGTCGAATGGCTTGACGAGGTAGTCGTCGGCCCCGCTATCCAATCCTTCCACGCGGTCATCCACCCTGCCACGCGCGGTGAGCATGAGAATCGGCATGCGCGCGCCGCCGGCCCTCAGCTCCCGGCAAACGGCATAGCCATCCTTCACGGGCAGCATGATGTCCAGGATAACCAGATCGTACTCATTCTCGGTGGCCAGATAAACGGCCGCCTCGCCATCAGGCGCAAGGTCTACAGCATAGGCCTGTTCCCGCAAGCCTTTTGCGATGGGATGAGCAACGCGGGAGTCGTCTTCCACCAGCAGGATTCGCACCGTCTCCTAGTTTTTCACAACTTGTTTACAGAGTGACGGTGGGCGCCCCGGATAAGATTGATAAGTAGGTTACCTTTGGCTTCCATTCCGATACCTCGCCAGGCGGCGTCTTCAACCGGTCTTAGCTGGCGGCTTATCGATTTTTCCGAACGGGTAGGCGCTGCCGTCCTATTGGCGGGCCTGAGCCCCGTGCTGTGCCTCAGTGCCGCGGTGGTGGCCCTACTCTCCGGAAGAACACCTCTAATCGCCCACCGGCGGGTCGGCTGGCGCGGAAACACGTTGTGGATGGTCAAACTCCGGACCATGTGGGACTCCCAGACCCAGCGTAACTCGGGGTGGATCGAGTATATTGACGATCAATCGGGACCGGAACAGAAGCAGGCGCTCGACGCCCGCGTGCGAAGCCGCTTCGCGCGGTTTTGCCGCAGGCATTCCATCGACGAGTTGCCGCAACTGCTTCACGTGCTGCGCGGGGAAATGTCACTGGTGGGGCCCCGGCCCTTGACGTCGGCGGAATTGCGCCGCCACTACGGGACGGCTGCCCGGGAAGTACTGCAAGTCAAACCCGGCCTCGCAGGCCTCTGGCAGATCTCGGGCCGCAACCGCCTGAGTTACTCGGAGCGCCGCCAGTTAGACCTGCAATTCGTCCGCAATCGGTCATTACGCATGTATCTGCAGATACTGTTCCGCATTATCCCCGAAGTGTTAAGCGGTAGTAACTCCTGGTAGCACGGGCCTCCCGGCCTGTGTCAGGTTTTTGTTAATGTTCGCCCCTAATCTCACTTACCGTGCGCTCAACTTCCTGATCCTTCCCCCCGTCCAAATCCGCCGCTACTTGCGCCTCCTGCTGCGCTTCTTTCAGTCGCCCCTCGCGATGCAAGATCTCTGCCAGAATCCAATGCGGCTTAAACCAGTTCGGATGCGCGGCGATCGCAGCGCGCATGCCACGCTCGGAACCCGCCGCGTCATTCTGGCTGCCGCAAACCACCGCGAGGTTGTACCAGGCATTGAAAGGATCCTCAGCGGTTTCGGTTGCTCGTCGCGCCGCCTCCCCGGATGCGATGACCGCCGATTTGGATGCCAGCCCGAGCAGTGAGCGCGAGTACCACAAATCGGCCGTGCCACCGGGCAACCGCCGCCGTTCGTACTCCTGATAGTGGCCATTCGCAGATCGCAGATCGCCGTTATCCAACGCGCGTTTCGTCAGAGCTAACGCATGATCGGCAACTGAGAATCTCACCGCCAGGTACAACAGCGCGGCGGCTACGGGCGCCGCTGCCGCAATGAAGGAAATACTGCGCCGCGGCTTCACAAGCGGCCCTTCGAGCGCCACCAGCAGCCCGAGCACCACGAAGAACATCATCGCCGTGGGGATCGTAAAAGCTGTAAACTGCTGACTTACAATTGCCGCCGCCAAACCCGCCCTGATTTCCGGACTCCGCGACGTGGCGAACGCTACTCCGCAGAGCGCTAAAAGTAGAACCAATCCCGGAAGCCCCTGCGCCACAAGCGCATCCAGAAACATATTGTGCGGAGACTCATGCGAGAAGTCAGGATAGGCCCGCGCCAGTTTCGCGGATTCGTAGTGCGGGAATTCGCCGGTAAACACCTCCGGCCCGAATCCGGTGGCGAGCCGGTGCGTGGCCATATGGAAACTGTCCTGCCACAGAGACATGCGGGCGCCGCCCCAGGGATCCTCCGCAAACCAGCGCGCGCGGCTGCGCATGGGCTGTCCGAGCGGCGAGAAATAGAACACGGCGGAGGCGATTAGTGCCGCCAAAGTGAAAGCCGCAATTCGCCCGGTCACAAAACGCTTCCGAATAGAAAGCCAGACCACGCCTCCCGCGACCAGTCCCAGGATCGCAGCACGTGTGCCGGTGAGCCACATGGCAAACACCGCGACCAGCGCCACGGCCATTCCGAAGCGGCGCCAGGCTTTAGAGTCGTCCATGACCGCGAGAGCTGCCCCAAGGAAGGCTACCATCAGCAGCCAGGTAGCGAAGTAACTCGCATAACCCAAGGTACCCGGCGGCCGCACGATGGCCCAGATCCCTTCGCCCACTTGATATGCAACGCGCGGGAGCAGCGGATCCCAACCGAAGTACTGCGCGACGCCATAAATCGCCCCAATCGCACCGGCTAGAGTAACTCCACGCAGCACCACTTTGACCCGCGCGGGCCGTCCGGCACAGATCAGCATCACAAGCCATGCCAGCAGGCATATCGCCCCCTGGATCACACTGCCGTACCGGCGCCAATTCGTTCCGAACAGCGACAGCTCCGGTCGTTTGGAGAATAAGGTGGAAACTGCGAGAGAAACCACATTTAACAAGAGTAACAACGAGAAGCAGCGGGATAACCGCGAGTACCCGTGGCGTATATCGGCACTTACCGCTGCCCATACCAACAGGAGGCCTACTGCAGCCAGCAGCACAACTATCTTCGGGGTAACATCGAAGTAAAAATAATAGCCTGGTGTAACAATTAACGAGATGAACGCAATCGCCACAGCCAGTAACACGGCCATATCGGTTAGACTATCTCATAGTCGCGCATGATAGAGTCACCGGAAGCATTTCGTTTCATTAGTTACATCCTGTCGCGGTGGCGATTGGTTGCGGGTAGCTGCCTTACTGCCCTGGTCCTCGCCTCAGGTGTGAGTCTGATGCTGACGCGGCAGTACACGGCCACCGCCCGTATCCTGATCGAACCCCCGGCTAACGCCGACGAGCGGTCGCTGCAGCTCAACCAGAGCTACCTGGAGTCGCTCAAGACTTACGAGTATTTCGCAAATAGCGACAGCCTTTTCCAAAAGGCGGTGAACCGGTTCCAGCTACGGACGCTGGTAGGGGCCAAACCCATCGAAAGCCTGAAGAAGCAGGCTCTCAAGATTGGAATCGTGCGCAACACTCGCATTCTGGAGATCGAGGCCACTGTTCCGGATCCCCGCCGGGCACAGTTGCTGGCGCAGTACCTGGCCGAGGAGACCGTCGCGCTGAACCATTCAATGGCCAACGCCGAGCGACTCACGATCATCGATCCCGGCATCGTCCCAGAGAGGCCATCCTCTCCCAATGTTCCGCTGAACGTCGCCGCCGCTCTGATGCTCGGCATGCTTTTTCCCGCGGCCTACCTCGCGGTCGAGATGAACTTGCATCAGCAGCGCGTTCTCGACAGCCTCGCGCGCCGTGGCTAGCGCGGTCTATCCCGGTGTTCGCCTGCGCCTTGCCGCGCCGCTCGTGCTGGGCTCTTGGGCGGCGGCAGTAGTCCTCGCCCCCGACCTGCGCCTGAAACTGATCCTGGCCGCGCCGGCACTGCTCGTCCCGGCCGCTCTCTGGACCCTGGAACGTCCCGGCCGGTGGGTGATCTGTTTCTTCGCCACAGCCTTGTTGCTACCGCCTCTCCCCATTGCGCTGGGAAATTCCGGACCTCACGTCTCCGTTCTGTTTGCCGCGGCGGGTTTGCTCTCGGGTTTCTTGTGGTCTTCCCGCTGGAGCGTGCCCGCATCGCCTCTGAATGCCGCGTTAGTAACCCTGTTCGTTCTCCTATCGGCGAGCCTCGTACCGGCCGCGCTCGATTCCGGCCCAGCCGTGGCAATCGGGAGCCTGGCTCGCGTGGCGCTCTTCGGCATTGCCGTCTACATCTTCTTCTTCACCGCGCACGGCCCGGGAGCGGTGTCCGACACTTTTGCGACAATCCGCAGGCTTTACTGGTTCGCCGCCGCGTCGGCCCTCTTCGCCTGCGTCGATTTCTACTTTCACTTCCCCGCGCCCACCGGCTACGGTCCGCAGTTTATCTGGCTCGATTCCGGAGTCTACCGGCGCGCCCAGGGACTGTTCTACGAGGCCAGTACCCTCGGCAATTTCTGCGCCTTCTTCCTGATCCTGATCGCCGTCTGTTTCGCCCACCGTCGGGCCGATTCTCCCCTCTCTCGCAAGTCCCTGGTGGCCGGAGGCGTGCTGTTTTTCGCTGCGCTAGTGTTGTCGTATTCGCGCGCGTCGTTGGTGAACGTGGCGGTGGGTCTGTGTGTGCTTGCGGGCCAGAACCGCCGCCGGCTGCCGTTGCGAAAGCTCGCGCTGATTACCGCCACCAGCATGGCCGGGGGCGCATTCCTAACGTGGCGCGTCTTCCCGGTATTCGCGGAGACCTATTGGCTGCGTCTGACCGCGTCCGCCGATTTTCTCTTCTCCGCCAACGAGCGTCTGCTCTCCGGCCGCGTCGCCAGTTGGAGCACGCTGGCCGGATGGCTGGCCGCACATCCCTGGCAGGCCTTCGTCGGGATCGGCTACAAGACTCTGCCCTACACAAACTATCTCGGGGCTCCGGTGGTTGGGGACAACATGTACCTGACCCTCCTGATCGAAACGGGCATCGCGGGGCTAGCCGCGCTGGTGTGGCTCAACATCGCGATACTACGTGCGGCAGCGCGCGCGTCCCGCCGATCCGATCCGCAAGCCGCGTTCTGCGGGACTTGGATTCTCTGCTTTTGGGCTGGCCAGACGGTGCAGATGTTCTCCGGCGATCTGCTCACCTATTGGCGCGTACTGCCGCTGTACTTCTTCGTCCTGGCCCTGGCGGTGCGCCGGTGAGAGTCTTGCTTCTTGATCAGTTCAGCGAGCCCGGCGGCGGGCAGAGCGTGCTGCTGTCGGTGCTGGAGGCCATGGCCCGTGCGGGGTGGGACGCCTTGACCGGCCTGCCCGGCGATGGCCCGCTGTTCCCGAAGATTGCACAAATCGGATTCGAGACAGCCCGCCTGGAGTGCGGCCCTTTTTCGCTGGGTCGCAAGTCGGCAGTGGACGCGGTGCGCTTTGCCGGTCAGTTGCCGCAGTTGGTGGGCCAGATCAGAAAGTTGGCGCAACGTTTCGGGCCGGACCTGGTGTACATCAACGGACCCAGGTTGCTTCCCGCTGTGGCACTGGCCGGTTTGGGGGTTCCGGCGCTGTTCCACGCGCACAGTTACTTGCCGCGGGGTATGTCGCGCCACATCGCCGGCCGTTCGATACGCGCGCTCGATGCGTTCGTCGTCGGCTGTTGCCATTTCGTCGCGGAGCCTTGGGGCGCATTCGTTCGGCCGGAGCGGCTTTCCGTGGTTTTCAATGGCGTAGCTGGTCCGGCTGCCCCTGTGTATCGACCGAATCTCGCGGCACCGCGAATCGGCTGCATCGGACGTATCTCGCCCGAAAAGGGTCAAACCGAATTTCTGCGCGCCGCAGACGCGATTCACCAGAAACTGCCCGAAGCCCGCTTCGCTATCTACGGCACGCCGATGTTCTCCGACAGCGCCAAGAAGTACGCCGATCAGGTACGAATGGCGGCGCGGAATCTGCCGGTCGAATTTCCAGGATGGATCGGCGATGTCGACACCGCATTTTCCGAACTCGATCTCTTACTGGTTCCCTCCACCGCTTTCGAGGCCACCACACGCGTGATCCTGGAAGCCTTCGCGGCCGGCGTGCCGGTGATCGCCTTCCGCACCGGCGGCATTCCGGAAGTGGTGGACGACGGCGGCACCGGATTCCTGGTGAGGACCGCGGCACAGATGGCCGAACGCGCCGTCACCCTGCTGACCGGGGACCCTGCACTTCTTGGCGTGGTTTCTCACGCTGCGCGAGAGACTTGGCAGGCGAGGTTCACGATCGCGCGCTTTCAGGAGACGATCCTACACGCCATCGCAATTGCGGTGAAAACCGCGGCCGAGCAGCCGCTGCCGGCTTGGGAGGGCGGACCCCCTGGTCCGCACGGGTCCCCCGGACCTGTGCTTCGCACGGACAATCAAGTTTGTCGAAAATCAAAAAGGCCGGCCGGGGGGCCAGCCGCGGACCAGGGGGTCCGCCCCACCGGCTAGGCGAGAATGCCGGTGCTACGTGGCACAGGCATTCTTGCCTGTGTTTTTTAGTAGCGGCGCGCGCGCCTTCGCGCCCACCAGCAGCCGCAGCAGCCCCGCCGCCACAGCCGCGGCCAACGCCGCTCCGCCGATCACCACTCCGTAACCCGCGTGCGGCAGCAGCGCGCCTGCGCCAAACGCCGCCAGCGCCTGTGCGGAAAACGCCACCAGGTACATCATTGCCGATGCGCCGCCGCGCTCGCGTTCCTCCACCTGGTTCATGAGCAGCGTGTTCATGCCGGGCTCACTCATCGACTGGAATGCCATGTACGCCATGTAGGCGAACGCGGCCGCGGCGCCCGGCGGCTCCACGGCCAAGCCGGCCAACCCTAATGCGGCGGCCATCATCATCCAGACGATTCCACCCACCAGGCCGCTTCGCGCAATGAGCAGCGGCGCAAGTAAGATTGTGACCACCTGCGTCAGCTGCCCGCCTGAGAAGATCAGCCCGATCCGTTCCACCGGAAATTGCAACCGCGCGAAATATGCATTGAAAAATGGATTGAAGCTGCCGACCGCGAGATTCCACAGCGCGAATGGCGCAAGGAACCGCAACAGGAAACCGCCTCGGGGGTAGATGCGGGCGCCCACCGCGGAGACTGGCGTCCCTGGCCGCATCCGGAGCGCGGGCCAGATGGCCAGCCCAACCAGCCCGGCGGCGAGCAGCAGCGCCGGCTGTTTTCCATGAAGCCACAAAGGCAGCCGCCCACCGATGGATCCTGCGGCAGCGCCGATGCCGATCATGGTTGCGAAAAAGATGCTAAAGGCGGCGGGCCGGCGTTTCTCCGGAACGGCCTGCGCGATGATCGGCGCTATTAAGACCGCCCACACCGCTAAGACCAGGCCCGAGAGAAACGAAAGCGCAATAAGAGGACCGCGCGAAACGGCCATGGCACGCGCGCCCGTAATGCAGGCGGTAAACGCACAGCAGCCCACCAGCGAATTCCGGGCCCCGAAACGCCGCGCCAGAAACGCTGCGGGAATGGTGCCCACCACCGCGCCGATTGTGCCCGACCCGCTGATCACGCCCAGCGTATCCTCCCGATAACCCAAGTCCAGAAGTCGCAGGTTATATAGAAGGAAGAAGATGAACAGCGCGAAATTGTAGAGGCTGGCAGCGCCCAGAAAGCTCCAGAACTGCCCGCCCGGACCGCTGGCACGGAGCCACCAGAGCGCACCCGAACCGGCCGTCCGCGGTAACGCCGCTGCGTGGTGCCGAACCCGCGTGAGCACGTAGCGGCCGTATCGAATCCGTTTGAGCCACCGCCGCCGCGGGCTCATCTGTCGCTCGTCGACATAAACCCCATCCACAGGCCCTGGCAGCCGGGCCGGGAATAAACGCCGCCGCGCCACGGTCCATTGGTCCGCTGCCGAATCGAGCAGGCTCAGATGCAGCCATAGCTCGTCTTTGTTCGGTTGAAACTGGCTCGTGAGAGGTGACACAGCGAACGTCTCAAACCACGAGTGCACCGAATGGGGCAACCTCTCGATGGCCGATTGCGCGGCGGGCGCTACCTCGCATCCGAACCAAGCCCGCGCCAGCTCAAACGACACCGCCTCGAGGCGCTGCAGTTCCGCGGAGTGCCCGCGTTGCCACGTCTGCCACATGGCCTCATCGCCGGCGTACCGCTCCAGAATCAGGGCAAGCTCATAAACGTGAAAAACGCTCACGCTTCCTTCGAGCAGATGCTTCAACAGGTGAAGCGCCGTGTATCCCAGCGCATCCGCCGGGTGCAGCGCCGGCATCTCTAACCCGGCAACCTCGCACAGTACGCGCCGATCCCAGAACTCCTCCACCCCCTCAGCCCTGAGCCTTTCGAACTCAGAATTCCAGAAACGATGGTGCAGTTCGATTGAGGTGGGGATCTCCGGATCGAAGAAATCGCCGCGCCACTCCCATCCGGTTTTGCGAACCAGCGCCGGCAGATGGTCCGTCGGGAAATCTTCCATCGCGGCGAACGATTCGTAGCCGCACTCGAGCAGAAGATCGCGCGCTGCCAGGATTTTCTCTCGCGGCGCGTATAAATCCAGATCGTAGTGGACGCGACCTTCCGGGCGAGCGCCCGACAACGCAGTCTGCGTGATCCCCTTCAGCACAATGAAGTCGACTCGCCCCGCGAGACGCTGCGCCACGGTCCGGTAAACCTCTTGCAGCCGATGAAGCCGCTCTCGGTTCCTCGCAGAATCCTGGTCAGTGCGCTCGCGCACCCACTCCGGCATACGCTCGCGCGCCCGGTCACGCAGGGCGAGTGTCAGGCGCGAGCGGTCGCAGAAATCCAACGCCGCACGCCATTCGGATTCGCTCAGACGGAGAAGCGCTTCGGTACGCGGCTCGCGCAGATGAAGCGCGTCGATGACTGCCGCCGCCCAGCGCGGCACCGCCCGTGCGACGGAACTCAAAACTGGTACCGTAGCGCAAATTGCATCCGCCGCGGCTCTCCGGTGCTGAAGATCTTTCCGAAAAATGGCCCGAAGTCGGGATACGGGCCAGGAATGCCCCAGTTCGGATGATTGAAGGCGTTGAAGGATTCCGCGCGAAACTCGATCGAGTGCCGCTCGCGCACTGCGAACCGCCGCATCAGCGCCAGGTCGAAGTTGTTGTTGCCGGGGCCGATGATGGTATCGCGGCCCGCATTGCCAAATGTGAACGGCGCGGGATCGCTGAACGCGGCCGTATTGAAAAAGTGGTCCGCCGTCTGTTGATCGCGCGGCAGCGCCACCTTCTGTCCGGGTACCACGTTGGGACGATTGGGCGTCCCGGAGTTGGCGAAGTCGGTCGCAAAGTACACCGGGTTCACGGGCGTACCGTCCTGCAGTGTGACGATGCCGCTGAACGACCAGTTTCGCGCCACGGGGCCTAGCAGGCGCGTGCCCGGCAACCGGTACACGTAACCCGCGCTGATCCTGCGGCCCACGTTGAAAAACGAAAGCCCGCGTTCCAGCCGCAGGTTGCGCTCATCCTGCGCGCCGAAGCTGTCGTATTGCCCGGGAATTTCCGTGTCGGCATCGTCGATGGATTTCGACCACACGAAACTCGCCAGCAGCGAGAGCCTGTTCGAAGCCTGCTTCTGAAACTTGACCTGGAGCGATTGGTAGGAAGAGTTGGCAATATTCTGCCGCTGGATGATCTCGCCCAGCGCAGGGAACGTGCGCAGCGATTGCAGATCGCCGGGCCGCGGCGGCAGGTTCTCGCCGGTCTCCACGTGCGCAGGCGTGTTGAACTGACGGAAACGCGGCAGCTTGGTGCCCTTGCTACCTACGTAGGCTGCCTCGAACAACAGGTGGCCGGGCAGTTCCCGCTGTATGCTGCCGCTCCACTGCTGCACGTAGGGAGTGCGCGCGTGCGGGTCCATGCCGAAATAGCTTGGGAAGCCCGTGGACGCCGTCTGCGGAAATCCATTGGCGATCGTCAGCACGGGCGCCAGGTTGCCCTGCGTCTCATTGAACTGGTTGAGCAGATTGTTGAGGACCAGATCGTAGGTCCCGATGGCAATCGGCGGAGCGTAGAAGATTCCATAACCGGCTCGGAAAACCGTCTGCTTCGGGAGCTTCCATGCCAGACCGACGCGTGGAGCGAAATTATTGCGATCCGGCTGGACGGCGGAATCAACCCGCTTCAACTGCGGCGGCGCGGGCAGCGTCGAATAGTCCAGGTTTAACAGGTTGCCTTGTGCTTCGGTGTACGGCGCCGCGTATTCATACCGCATGCCGAGGTTGAGCGTCAGCCATGGTGCCGCGCGCCAATCGTCCTGAACATAACCGGCTAAGGTTGTTTGACGCAGATACGCCTGGCCCGAACCGGCAGTGCGGTTGGTGTCCTGGGGATAGCCCAGCAGGAAATCGGCAAAGGGGTCGCCCGTGTTGCCGCCCAGCCCATCGATGCTGGTAAAGGCGCCAGTGAAGTTGTATTGGCCGCGCGCCAGATTCGTCTGCAGGTAATTCAACTGGAAGTGCACCAGCTCGCCGCCGAACTTGAGCGTGTGTCGGCCGCGCGCCAGCGAGATTCCATCGGTGATGTGCCAAGTGTTATCGCGTTGCACCTGGGGCAGCGTGGGCGAATCGGTGACCATCGATTCGTTCAACACTTCGAAGAACGGAAGCCCGTAGTAAAAAGGATCGGTCGGCGAGCCTTGAATTCCGAGTTGCTGTCCGATGTTGTTCTGAAACGCGCTTTCGGGTACGTCGAACATGCGGAGCCGCGTGAAAGAGAGTCGCGCGTCGTTGAGCCAGCGCGATCCGCTCGTCGTATACCCCAGCGCGATCTGCTGGGCGCGCACCTGCTCGGAGGTCGGCAACTCGGGGAACGACCCCGCCACGCGATTGTTTTCACGGTTGAACGTGTAGCGGCCGGTGAGCTGGCTTTGGTTCCCGAACTGGTGGTCGATGCGGCCGGTCGCGCTGTCGTTCGTATTCTGGTTAGGCGTCGCGTCGAGATAATTTCCCGCGCCGCTATTGCTGTTCGGCAGCGGCTCGAAACGCTTAAGGTACGCGCGCGCGATCGGGCTGATGAGCGAAGCCGGAATCAGATTCCCGGCAAACGGTAGCCGGGTGCCATCCGGGCCCAGGTTGAGCGGATCGTAGAGCGGGCCCGACGTTGTAAAATCTCCCGTGCGCTGCGCCTCGGTCGGCACGATGCTTTGTGCGGAGGTTCCCGCCTTGCCGCGCAGCCCCTCATACGCGCCAAAAAAATAGGTGTTTTTCAAAAACGCCACCGGGCCACCCAGCGAGCCGCCAAATTGATTCTGGCGGAAAATGGGCCGCGGCAGCGCGGGGTCGTCGAAGAAATTCCGGGCGTCGGCAGCTTCGTTCTGGAAGTATTCGAAGCCGCTGCCGTGCAGCGCCGAGCTGCCCGATTTCGTAACCACGTCGATGGTGCCGCCGCCCGCTTGGGAGAACTCCGCGCCGGCCAGCGAAGTCTGGCTATGGAATTCGAGCACCGATTCCATGGGCGGATAAACGGCAATGGCGAACGTGTTGCGGTCGGTGTCGTACGCGCCATCCAACAGAAATGCATTCATCGTCGAGCGGCTGCCGTTGATCGGAGGGTTCAGTGCCACCGAACCACGGGAGCCCTCTTGCACGTCGTTCACCACGTCGTGCGTGAAGCCGCCCATCTGGCGCGGAATGGCTCCCGGCCCCAACGTGACCAGCGACACCACGTTGCGCGACTCCAGCGGCAATTCCGCGATCCTGGCCTGGTCCATCTGATAGCCGATCGTGGCGCTGTCCGACTGCACCGGTGAAACTTGCGCCACCACCGCCACACGCTCCTGGGACGCTCCCACCAATAGCCGGACCTCCTGCCGCGCCTTCTGATCCACTTCGAGGATCACCTGTTCGGCCCGGTAGCTGCGAAACCCGGATTTCTCCACCGTGAGAGTGTATGTGCCGGGCGCGAGTTGTTCGAACGAATAATCTCCGCGCGCGTCGGTGACTGCGCTGCGCGAGAATCCGGTGCCATCCTGGGAAGCGGTGACCATCGCGCCTGACACCACCGCGGAGGATTCATCCACCACTCGGCCGGCGAGCGAGGCTGACGCCACCTGGGCCTCCAGAGCGCCCGCGACTAAAAGCAAAAGAAAAGCAAGTTTCATGATTCGTCCACTAAGTTGGCAAGCAGCGGGATGGCCTGCGAGAAGCTCTTGTACTGTAGTTCGTAGGCCGGCGCTGAAAGAAGCGTGGCCACCGTTTCCTTATGCCGCCGCCACACTTCCTCCGAAAAAGCCGGCATCTCCCGCAGCAGCCTGTCCATCGCGTCTTGCGAAGTGAGCGGCCGCGCCAACGCCCGACCCGCATTCCGCCGGTTCAAGAACACCACTCGTTCGATCGAGCAGCGCGACGCCGTCACGATGTCAGGAATCGCGCTGGCGGGAACTTCGACTGTCGGTTTGCCGTTGGGCTTGATGCACGCCGCGTGTCCTTCCACCTCTGGGAACAACTGGACTGCTTCCGGACGTAAGCGGAATTGATGTGGCTTGCCGAGCGCTTGTCGGTCGCGGGAACCTTGCAGCAGAATCGTGGCGTCGTCCGCCACGTAGGTCCAGCCCGCTTGCGCGCAAGCGAACGCCAGAGTGCTCTTGCCCGCGCCCGATGCGCCACACAGTAGCACGCCGCGCCCATTGCGCGCCACGCACGCCGCATGCAGAGAAACAACGTCCTCCTGGTTCAACAGTACGTAAACCATGACTTCGAGGAAGAACCATCGGAACCAGCCGCGGTCCGCCAGCATGTTGGTGGAGATACGGCACCAGCCGAATCGCGAGCGCAAATCGCAGCACCCAAAATTGTCGCGGTCGGCAACGATCAGTAGTAACCCGGCTTGCGAACGGAAGACGGGTTCCGGCGCGGGCTCGTCGCCGCCATCCTCAACCAGCACGCGGATCCGTATAGGCGAGCGCTGAAACTCGAGCGCGAAAAATCCCCAGCTTTCGCGCGCGGCTTCCATCACCACGGGAGCATTAGTCGCAATCTCTACCGCGAAGCCGAGCGGATAAAACGTCTGCCGGATGGACAGTGCAGCATGCTCCGACAGTGGATCGCAAAGAGTCTCTTGCAGCTCGCGTTCCGGCCCCATAAGACCTTTGATATCACGCGGCTAGCTTTACAGTGGTAAATCCTGAGACACGCTCGCAGACGTTACGTTGGTATATACTCATTGGCCGGAAAGCCGAATGGACTGCGTCTTTAACTTCTTACGCCGGATGCTCTGGCTCACTCCACTTCTACTGACGACCCCGATCTCAGCACAGTGGCTGAACTATCCTTCAGCCGGGGTTCCTCGAACCAAGGATGGAAAAGTGAACTTGTCCGCACCTGCTCCGCGCACGCCTGACGACAAGCCTGATTTTTCGGGTATCTGGCAAGGACCCGACGGCCGTTACCTGCCAAATCTTGCCGCGGATGGTGTCGTGGTCCCCATGCTTTCCTGGGCGGACAAACTGTACCGCGAACGCCAGGAGAACGAGGGCAAGGATAGACCGAGCGGGCGCTGCCTGCCGCATAGCGTGACGGATTTCGATGCGCTGCCCATACCCAGGAAAATCATTCAGACGCCCGGAGTACTGATCCTGCTCTTTGAGGCCTATCACTCCTATCGGCAAATCTTCACGGACGGCCGGCCGCTACCGGAGAGACGCGATCCGGCTTGGTTCGGTTATTCGGTGGGGAAGTGGGAACGAGACGCATTAGTCGTGGATACCGTGGGCCTCAACGAAAAGACATGGCTCGACGATGGCGGCCATCCCCACAGCGACGCGCTACGGGTGACCGAACGCTTCCGGCGCCTCGATTTCGGGCACATGCAGGTGCAGATCACCATCGACGATCCGAAAACTTATTCTCAGCCCTGGACTGTCACGATCCCGTGGGAACTCTTGCCGGACACCGAGCTATTGGATTGGGTTTGCGAAAACGAAAAAGACTTCGAGCACCTGGTCCACTAGCCTCTCTCACAGCAAGCGAAAATTCACCTCCACCACTGCCGAACTCATTGCCGGTTTGCCGTTGCGCGAAGCAGGGCGAAACTTCCAATGGCGAACCGTGTCGATGGCGCGTTCGTCGAGCCCCAGGCCCAGCCCGTGCGTGACGCTGACGTTCTGCACCTGGCCGCGCTGGTCGATTTCGATGCGCAGCATCACGGTGCCCTGGACCTTGGCGCGGCGCGCCTCCTCGGTATACTCGGGTTCGCTTTTCGAAAGCAGGACCGGCGCGGTAAGCCAGCCGTCGATGCCGCTCTTGCCGCCAAAGCCGGGCCCATCGCCATCACCGGCACCGGTGCCACGATGCCCTCCGATGCCGCCTCCATCGCCCGTACCGTTGGAAGGCGGCCCGTGGACGCCGAAGATATCACCGAACTGCGCCAGATCGATCGTGGGCAGTTTAGTATCGGCACTGGGGAAAACCGCTGGCTCGATCGTCAGTTTCGGATTTTCGTTCTCGGGCGCCAGCAGCGGCGGTGTGAATGGACGCGGCGATGGCTTCGGCGGACGGCCGCCCGATCCCCCGCCCTTGGCCGGGGCAGTGCGGTATCTCGAGATTTCAATCGGCACCACTAACCGCTCGTGGACCGGAATTGAGACGGGAACTTTGACACCGGTCAGGACCAGCACCAGGACGATCGCGGCGCCATGGAGCGCGACGGAAACCAGAGCAGAGCGTTTCATCTGCATCCCTTCGAGTGCAGTTTTCCCACCAATGCGAAATCACTTCAGTTTGCAGGCGCAGGTGCCCGGCCGCCCGTGGAAGACGCGGAACAGTGTGACGGTGTGGGGCAGGCCTTTCGGCCTGCCGCCGCCTTTCCAGGCGGCGCGCCGCGCGGAAGCGCGGCGGCAGCCCGTAAGGGCTGCCCCACCTACCGCTTTTGGCACTTGGGACAGAAGTGCGAGGAACGCTGCGCCACGAGCAGCCTGCGAATCGGCGTGCCGCACGTCACGCACGGCTCTCCGGTCCTTTGGTACACGCGGTGGCTGAACTGGAAGAAGCCCTTGCGCCCTTGGGCGTCGACGTAATCGGAGATCGACGATCCCCCCGCCGCGATGGCCTCCGTCAAGACCGCCGTGATCGCTTCATACAGGCGCTCGGCGCGATCGCCGCGGATCCGCGAGGCCAGCGCCAGTGGGTGAATGCCCGCTCGAAACAGCGCCTCATCCGCGTAGATGTTGCCAATTCCGCGGAGGAAGGCCTGGTTCAATAGCAGTGCTTTAATGCGTGTCTTGCGGCGGCGAAGAGCGGCGGCGAACTCGGGAAACGGCACCTCCAGCGGCTCCGGACCGAGCTTCGCCACGCGCGCAGGAAATTCCTGGCTGTATTGCAGGCAGCCGAACTGGCGGCTGTCGTCGTACAGCAGCACACCGCGGTCCAGCGTCAGGATGGCGTGCGTGTGCTTGCCCCTGGGACCGCCCAGCAGCAGCCGTCCCGTCATCCCCAAGTGGACCAACAGATAGCCGCCGCCCTGGAGCGATACCAGGATGAACTTGCCGTAGCGCTTCACACCCGCGATCTTTTTGCCCGCGACACTAGCGGCCATGTCGTCGGGATCACCGCCGCGCAGCACGCGCAGGCAGCGAAACTCCGCGGAGACAATGCGTCGCCCCACCAGCGGTGCGATGGACCGCGTTACGGTTTCCACTTCGGGGAGTTCCGGCACTCAAGGGACCTGCAGCAGGATATCGTCGCCTTCCACTTTCACTTCGTACGTGGCGACGCGCTGGGTCGGATCGTCGATGTTCTCTCCGGTTCGGCAATCCCACTCCCAGGCGTGCCAGGGACAGATCACGCGGCCATCGGCCACCTGGCCCTGTCCCAGCGGGCCGCCCTGGTGCAAACAGGTCCCGCTCAGCGCGTGGAGAGTGCCGCGCACATTGCAAATCGCGTAAAGATCAGAACCAACGCTGACTTCAATCACGGAGTTCTCAGGCACGTCGGACACAGCGCCGACTTTGACCAATGGCATATCCTCTATTAAGCCATGGAAAATCATCGAGTGGTATTGATCACGGGCGCCAAGGGCGGACTCGGTAGTTTTGTGACGGCGGCATTTCTCGCAGCTGGCGACACGGTTGTGGGCTCTTCCCAATCCATACAGGCCTCCGATTTTGCCAACCCGCGTTTTGTGCCGATGCCGGCTGACTTGACGGACGCGGCCGCTGCGAAACAACTGGTCGAGACCACCGCCCAGCGGTTTCAGCGAATCGACGTGTGGATACACGTCATGGGCGGTTTCGCCGGAGGCCAGCCCATCCAGCACACCGACGACGCCACCTGGGACCTCATGATGAACCTGAATGTGCGGCCGGCATTCCGCCTCTTACGGGCCGTGCTGCCGCACATGCAAAAGACGGGGCGCGGGCGCATCGTCGCCATCGCCGGCCGCGCGGCCGTAGAGCCGTCCCCCAACATCTCGGCCTACAGCGCTTCCAAAGCCGCCCTGGTTTCGCTGGTTCGCACCGCCGCGCTCGAAAACAAGGAACTGGGTATCACGGCCAACACAATTCTCCCCGGTACCATGAACACCGAGGGGAACCGCAAGTCCGACCCGCACGCCGATCCCGCGCGTTGGGTTCCTCCGGAAACGGTCGCGGCCCTGGCGGTCTATCTTGCGTCGGAGGCCGCAGCGCAGATTACGGGAGCGGCCATCCCCGTCTACGGAAGAGAGGCCTGAGTATTCGAAGGGAGCATCGCGGCGCCCAACACTGTGGCGCAGGCCCTCTTGCCTGCCGGGTCGAGACTCATCTCGACCCGTCCTCAGCAGCTCCCCCAAACGCCGGCATGAGTGCCCCGATCGCTCGGTTCCGCGCCGGTTCGGATTGGTTGCATGAGCCCTGGCTGGCCGTTGAATGCTGACGGCTGTTAGCCCTGGTTTATTCCTTTTGACATTTAAATGGCCGATACGGGATATTCTTCGAGTGTGACCGTTGAAGAGATCCGGCTCGAAGAAGCACGCACGCGGAAAGCGCATTGGCAGCGCTGGGGTCCTTATTTGAGCGAGCGCGCGTGGGGCACAGTCCGCGAGGACTACAGCCCGCATGGCACCGTTTGGGAATACCTGTCGCACGACCACGCACGGTCGCGAGCCTATCGGTGGAATGAAGACGGCATCGCCGGCATCTGCGATCGCCACCAGTACATTTGCTTCGCGATCGCTCTTTGGAACGGCCGCGATCCGATTCTGAAAGAGCGCCTCTTCGGCCTGACGGGCAATCAGGGCAATCATGGCGAGGACGTCAAAGAGCAGTATTTCTACCTGGACAGCACGCCGACGCACTCCTACATGAAGTACCTCTACAAATACCCGCAGGCGGAGTTTCCGTATGCGCGCCTGCTGGAGGAGAATCACCGGCGCGACCGGCACAGTCCTGAATTCGAGCTGATGGATACAGGCGTGTTTTCGCAGAACCGTTATTTCGATGTCATGGTGGAGTATGCCAAGAAGAGCACGGAAGACATTCTGATTCGCATCACGGTAACTAACCACGGACCGGACCGCGCAGACTTGCGCGTGCTACCCACCATCTGGTTCCGCAACACGTGGTCCTGGCCAATCGGCGCGAAGGGTCCGGTGTTGCGCAAGGCCGTCAACCTTCCGGCGGGTATCCAGGCCGGTGGTCCCGTTCAGGCGATTGAACTGCAGCATGACACCCTGGGCCCGCGCTGGCTGGCCTGCGAAGGCGCAGCCGAACTGCTTTTCACGGAGAATGAAACCAATTTTCAGCGCCTGGATGGTTTGCCCAATGTTTCCCGACATGCCAAGGATGGCATTAACGATTACGTGGTCAACGGCGTTAAAGACGCGGTGAACCCCGAGCAGACCGGAACCAAAGCGTCTCCACACTACCGCTTATCTCTGGCGGCCGGCGAAACCGCCACGCTCCGGCTGCGGCTGCTACACCTGGGCAGCACGGGCGAGATCTTCGGGCCCACCTTCGACGGCATCTTCACCGAACGGATACGCGAGGCCGACGAATTTTATGCAACCGTCATTCCCGCCGATCTTTCGGCCGATGCCCGCAACGTCATGCGCCAGAGCTTCGCGGGCCTGCTCTGGTCCAAGCAGTTCTACCATTACGTGGTTCGCGACTGGTTGAAGGGCGACCCTGCATTTCCGCCCCCTCCGGCGGAGCGGCTGCAAGGCCGGAACTGCGACTGGGTGCATCTCTACAATGCCGACGTGATCTCGATGCCCGACAAGTGGGAGTATCCCTGGTACGCCGCGTGGGACTTGGCCTTCCACTGCGTACCGCTCGCCCTTGTGGATTGCGAGTTCGCAAAACAGCAACTCATCCTGATGTTGCGCGAGTGGTACATGCATCCCAACGGCCAGCTTCCTGCGTATGAATGGGCTTTGGGCGACGTCAACCCGCCGGTGCACGCCTGGGCGGCCTGGCGCGTGTACAAGATCGACAAGAAGCGCCGCGGTGTGGGCGACCGTGCTTTTCTGGCACGCGTGTTCCAGAAACTGCTGCTCAACTTCACCTGGTGGGTGAACCGGAAGGATAGCGAAGGGCGCAACGTATTCCAGGGCGGCTTCCTGGGACTCGACAACATCGGCGTGTTCGACCGCAGCGCCCCGCTGCCCACCGGCGGCTATATCGAACAGGCCGACGGCACCGGCTGGATGGGTCTTTACTGTCTGAACCTGCTGGCCATCGCCCTGGAACTCGCCAGCGAAGACCAGGCCTATGAGGATGTGGCCAGCAAGTTCTGGGAACACTTCCTGTACATCGCCAACGCCATAAATCATCTGGGGAGCGACGGCACCGGAATGTGGGATAGCGAAGACGGCTTCTACTACGATGTCCTGCACATGCCGGACGGCGGGCACGTTCCCATGAAAGTGCGGTCCATGGTGGGGCTGATCCCGTTGTTCGCTGTGGAAACCATAGAACCGAAAGTCTGCAACTGCCTGCCGGGTTTCCAGCGCCGCATGGGGTGGTTCATCGAAAATCGCCCCGATCTGACGGGTAACGTGGCCCGCATGGATGAACCCGGCGCGGGCGAGCGGCTTCTGCTCTCCATCGTGGACCAGCAGCAATTGCGGCAGGTCTTGAAGGTGATGCTGGACGAACGCGAGTTTCTGTCCCCCTATGGCATCCGCGCGCTTTCAGCAATCCACCGCGAGCGCCCGTACGTGTTCCGCTCGGACGGGCAGGAGTATCGCGTGAACTACGAGCCGGGCGAATCGTCCACTGGCTTATTCGGCGGCAATTCCAATTGGCGCGGCCCCGTCTGGTTCCAGGTGAACTACCTGCTCATCGAGTCGCTGCAAAAGTTCCATCACTACCTGGGCGACGGCTTCCTGGTGGAGTGCCCTACCGGCTCGGGCAAGATGATGACGTTGTGGGAAGTGGCCGCGGATCTTTCCCGGCGGTTGACCCATATATTCCTGAAGGCCGACGACGGGTCACGGCCGGTGCATGGGGCCGCTACGGTGTTCCGCGACGATCCGAACTGGCGCGACCTGGTGCTCTTCTATGAGTACTTTCATGGTGACAACGGCTCCGGGCTAGGGGCCAATCACCAGACGGGCTGGACCGGCCTGGTGAGCAAGATGCTGCAGCAGAGCGGAGAGTAATGCGGAGTGTTCTTCTGCTGGGCCTCCTCTGCGGCGCCCGGAGCCTGCTGGCGCAGGATCCGTTCGAGATCCACATCTACGAATACGAGCCGATGCCGCTAGGCGCGTACAGCCTGGAAGCCCATTTGAATTTTGAGGCCCAAGGGAATTCGCAGCGCGATGGCACGCTGCTGCCCACCCAGCACCAGACCCATCTCACGCTGGAACCGACTGCCGGGCTATCGGAGAACGTTGCCATCGGATTCATGTTCCTCAACGCCTGGGAGCCGGGCTACGCGCCGCAATTTGCGGGCTGGCGGGTGCTGCCGCACTTCTATGCGCCCGAGTCCTGGCGCTTGCCCTTCCGGCTGGGCTTCGTGGCGGAGTTCTCGTTTCAAAATGAGCGGTACGAAGAGAATTCGCGGCGAGTCGAGTTGCGCCCCATCCTCGACCGCGAGTTCGAGAAATGGCAGGTCGTCTTCAATCCGGTCTTCGAGCGTGCGCTCCACGGGCCTGGCACCGAACACGGCTGGAATTTCGAGCCGGCCCTGCTGCTCCGATGGAAGCGCAAGCGCTTCTCCCCGTCTCTGGAGTATTACGGAGAGATTGAGAGCATCAACGTGTCGCCGCGCGCCCAGCCCGAAGTGCACCAACTGTTCGCGGGTGGAGATTGGCAGGTTAGTCAGGAATTCAGCGTCAACCTCGGTGTGGGATTCGATGTTGGGAGCCGCGGACCGGGTGTGGTGCTCAAGAGCCGCTTCGAATGGGACTGGGGTTCCCGCCGCAAACCATGAGCCTTCTGTACTGTGGCGCAGGAACTCCTGCCTGCCGGGTCGAGACTCATCTCGACCCGATTTTCAAGTTAAAAGTCTGCGCCACGATCGCCATAATACAATTGCGTTAAAGAGCAGCTCAGTTAGTAACTCTCGTTTCTCTCACCGGAACAGTTTACTTTCTATTTACACTTATTCTTCGAATTCCAATCTCATACTGGCAATGTCGGCGAAAGGATCGCCAAACGTCCAGTAAGTGGAAAGGAACATACATTAATGAACGATGTCACAACTCATACTGTTACACCGGCTGGCAGCGAAGCCGATCACCAACCCGCAGAAGATCTTCGCGCTCGATGGCAAAACGTAGTCAGGCGCCGCTCATTCCTGCATGGTCTGGGCATGGTAGGAGCCGGAGTGGCGGCACTGTCGGCCACCAAACTGTTTGCAGATAATAGCCGGCTTAGCAAAGGCGACGCGGCGCTCCTGCAGTTTGCGCTGCTGGCCGAAACACTGGAGGCTGATCTCTGGCAGCAGTACAACGAACTCGGCGGCGCCGTAGACGCCCACGATAATCCCAACGTCGGTAATCAACCATACATCAATGCGCTCTCCAACCTGGATAGCGATATGTCGCAGTACATCTCCGACAACACGGATGACGAGATCAGCCACCGGGAATTCCTGAAGGCGTATTTGAGGCGGCACTTTGTGGCGCCGGTAGACTTATCTGGATTCAAGAATCTGCCGTCCGTCAAGGCAACCGGCGCGGTGCAGACGGGACGACTTACTAACTTGACAACGCTCACAGTGGATACCAGTTGGTATTTCCGGTACCGCAGCACCACGAACCCGGACCTGGGGGCCCACTTTCCGCAGTTGCTGGCCATTCAGAACCTGCCAGCCATTCCGCTGAATGACAACTACCCGCAGTCCACCATACAGGCGATCGCCAATATCGCGTCCATCCATTTTGCATTCATCGAGCAGGGAGGCTCCAGCCTCTATCCTATCCTGGCTATGAAGGCGACCAACCTGGAAGTGCTCCGTATTCTTCTGAGCATTGGCGGCGTAGAGATCGATCACTTCTCGCTCTGGCACGACAAGATGGGAAACGCCTTCGCTCCCACGCTGGCGCCTCTGACCGACCCGGGAACCGGGCTGACGTTTCTGAATTTCAACGATCCGGCCAACCAGCACAATAGTTCACTGTCCGCTCGGGACAAGCAGGCCGGCAGTCAGATGTTCCAGACCAATCTAATTCTGCCGGAGCCCTGCGACTTCATTGATTCGAGCCTGCCACCCTGCTCGGTGATTCGGCCGACGTTGTCGCAGAATGGAGGCCCCACGGCGGCGGTCAAGGGTCTCACGGCGGACAACTTGTTCAAGGGCCAGCCTCCCGCATTTTTCGAATTGCTACAAGACCTGGCTTCGGACGCGGAGGCAGCGCAAAGGGATTTCGATTAGAAGACAAAAATCAGGCTGCTGGCTTTCCACCGGCAGCCTTCTCAAACTGTATGTACATAGTCTCCAAACGCGTGATGGCAAATCCCACCTCGTCGTGAATTCCAGCCAAGATCGTATCGGGTCTTTAACTCTGATATCCTCGGAGCGAAATCCACCAAGAGTGCGGTTCCCACTGCCAAGCGGATAGCGTTGTGTTTCACGGGAGCCGTGGCGATTACCAAACGGCGGGCGCCGGGCTGCGCACCGCAATTTGCGTTGGCGGGGGCTGCCGCACACTTCTATGCGCCGGAGTCCTGGCGCTCGCCTTTCCGACTGGGTCTCGTGGCGGAGTTCTCGTTTCAAAATGAGCGGTACGAAGAGAACTCGTGGCGAGTTGAGTTGCGCCCCATCCTCGAGCGCGAGTTCGAGAAATGTCAGGTCGTCTTCAATCCGGTCTTCGAGCGTGCGCTCCCTGGGCCCGGCACCGAACACGGTTGGGATAGTGCTGGAGAGCCGCTTCGAAAAGGTTCACTCCGAAGACCTTGAGCAGCCAACCCACACCCTTGGGGAGTTTTGCTCGTGCGTTGTGATCTTGATCCGGGATATCCTGAGCGGAGGAGACGACTCATGCATAAGACCATCGTTGCTGCTGCTGCAGTGCTGCTCACAGGTACCGGCCTATGCCTCGCGCAACCGCCCGGCATCACTCGCGAGATGATCGAGCGGGCACTGCCCCTTGAAGGTGCGCCGCTCGCGGAGCCTGGACCGTACCAGGTCACGTCCGAACGCGCGTTCAACTCGCCCGGCCATCTCGTTTTTCGTCCGACGATGCTGGACGCGTTTCCAAAGAAGGACACCTTGCCCGTGATGGTGTGGGGCAACGGCGGCTGTGCGATCGACAGCACGCACTTCTCGGGCTTTCTCACCACGATCGCTTCACATGGCGTCCTGGTTCTGGGCACGGTCCCTCAGGAAGGCGCAGCGCGACGCCAGGAGACCGCCGATGATATGAGCGCCGCGATCGACTGGGCCGAGAAAGAAAACGCCCGAGCTGACTCGCCACTGAAGGGCAAGATCGCGGTGGACAAAGTTGCGGCCATGGGTACCTCGTGCGGAGGATTTCTCTCGATCGCGCTCGGTGCCGATCCCCGCGTCAAGACGATCGGGGTGTTCAATTCCGGCATACAGAACGCCGCGCCCGGCGGACGTCCGTCGCCACAACCCGGTTCGGACTCACTACCCAAACTGCACGGGCCGGTGCTGCTCCTCAATGGCGGCGAACCCGACTTCCTGATGGGGGCATCGGCGGCGACGTTCGAAGCACTCGACCACGTGCCGGCGTTCTACGGCGCGCGGCATAATGCCGGCCACAGTGCGACGTACTTTCATCCGGGCGGCGGCGAGTTCGCTAATGTCGCGTCGAACTGGCTCATGTGGACGTTCAAAGGCGACAAGAAAGCCGGGGCCATGTTCGTCGGCAAGAACTGCAGCCTCTGCACGAATTCGAACTGGGACGTGCGCTCCAAGGGGATCAAGGAATGAAGTCGCAAACCGCACTCGCGGTAGTCGTCGTCTGCGCGGCAACTGTTGTCTCCGCGCAGAGCCCTTCTCCTTCGGCTCCTTCGTCTTCGTTTCCTCGCGGCAGCAGCATGCAGAGCTGGCAGAATCCCGGACTGAAAAACGTGCTCGCGAAGTGCAAGAATCCGCCTCAGCCGTTCTCGATTCCCGGCGCCGGCCAGTCGGCGAACGCGAACGCCGCGCCGCCGGCTCCGGTCCTTCCACCCACGGCCGCAATTCCCGGCGTTCTCGCCGCGGGGCAGTCGTGGAAAGTCGTCTGGTCGTGGGAGGGCAATAACGTGGACGGCCCCATCGCTGGCGACAACGGCACGGTGTTGTTCGCCAACAACGACGCCAGCAACGTGATGCAACTCGACCCATCGACGGGCCTCGCCAAGATAGTCTACCGCGACACGAACACAGGCGGCGCGGTCTCGCGCAGCAAGAACGGGGCGCTGTTCGTTGCTGAACGCGGCCTCGGCTCGGCCATCGAACAACTGGAGCCCCAGCGAAAGATGCTGGCGAATTCGTTCCGTGGCGAGCCGCTCGAATGCGTCAGTGGCGTCGTCAACGATTTGATGGCCGATGCGCGCGGTGGCGTGTACTTCTCGGTCACGGGCGCCACGGGCAGCGGAGTGTTCTACGCCGATCCGAAAGGCGTTGTCTCGCAGTATGGGAAGGATGTGCCGCTAGCCAACGGCATCATCCTCAGCCCCGATGAGAAGACTCTCTACGTCACCAACGGCGCCGTAGTGTTCGCGTTCGACGTGAAGCCTGACGGTTCACTGACGGGTCAGCGCGAGTTCGGCAAACTGCAGGGCGGTGAGGGCGGCGACGGTTCCGCCGTCGATCAGCAGGGCCGCGTCTATGTGGCGACGGGCAAGTCAGTGGATGTCTTCACGTCCGACGGGAAGTTCGCCGGCACCATCCCCGGCCCGCAGGGCCTGCACGGCACGTTTTTCGGGGGCCGCGACAAGAGGACGCTCTTCGGCATCGTGTTTTACGGCGGATGGGGAACGCCAAGCGCGCGAAATAGTATCATCGCCATTCCGACAATCGCGCAGGGTTATACCGGGCGAGCGAAGTAGTGGCAGGCGATTCACCCACGCCGCAATCCCTTGTGGGCCCTTCTTTACTCAACAACGGAGTTGAAAAGCGCGCTCGTCTTGGCGGTTAAGGGTTGGTTTCCTGGCTTTGCTCCGTTGCTCCGGAGAATGTACGCGGTGATGTCCACAAGGGTGTCATCGCTCATGTGCAATTCCGAAACCGGGGTTGTGTCGGCGGCTCCACGGAAAAGAGTGAACATCTCCGCTAACGTTTTTTGCCCGTATTTCATAACGAAGTCTTTCCCGATCAGCGCGGGGACGTGCTTGCGAGGCCCAATGAACTTCAGAAATGGCTCGGGCAGCGATGTAAGAGGTGGAACCTCGCCTTCCGCACCATTGCGTCCGAGCAAAGTGTAGGTATGGCATCTCCCGCAACTGCTTTCGTAAGCCACACGACCCGCCTCAGCTTGCGCTCCAGTGAACACAGCAGGGGCGGGCGTCTGCTGGCCCGTTACAGAAACGATCCCCGAGGCCATTAGAGCGATAGCGGCAATGACAGCTTTGCGGTTCATCAGGGCGCTCCTCGCGGCCAATTATATAGAACCTTATTGACCCCTGCCAATGGCCCTTAGGAGCGAGAAGTGAGCTTGAATTTTGTCGGGCTCTACTTCTTCCTCTGCAACAGGAACGACGAAGGAACAACTGTTACCGCTAGGGTCGACGGGTGAGAACGGCGTCGGATGTTTCGAGCAGGCGGCTTGCGCCCCGATACTCGACCGCGACTTCGATAAGTGTCAGGTCGTCTTCAATCTGGTCTTCGAGCGTGCGCTCCATCGGCCAACCTTTCAGAAGCCCAGGACCGCGGTTGGGGCTCTAATTGGCTACTAGCCGTTGGTGCGAATGTCACAAAGTGACCATGCTTTGCCTTGACGAAGAGTTAAAATAGAACTACAATTCTTAGTACTATTTAGGACCTTAAGAAAGCCCCAGTTTCTTTTGGCCGGGAAGCGGGCTTATTTAAGCCTGGGAGGCGAAAAAACAATATGCTGAAACATATGGACTTCGAGACGATGATCTCCGAACTTCGGTCAGAGTTGGATCGAGTCGAACGGGCCATTGTTGTGTTTGAGGCATTGGAAAAGAAGGTGAGTCGCAGAAGAGAGTCGAAGCCCAAGGCAACTCGATCAAGGCTAATGAATCCAACTCTAACGACATCGGGCCACTCGCCATCCTGAACGGCGACTCTCGCCTCCTGCTTTTTCTACTGGTACCGATGCACTCTACGGAAACTGGTCATCCTCCGCTCCGAGCAACAGGTATTGCGACGGCCGGCGCTTTGCGAGGTGCCGTAGAGTGTCCATACTCGCGGGATCATGCGATTGGTATTAGACTTCAAATGAATCGCAACGCGGTGTGCAATGGACGCACGCGACCGCGGGTCGGCCATTGCTGCTCCAGTCCGAATGAGGCTGGCGAGCGGCTTTGGGAAGGAAACGTCTCACCGGTCGAGCGCGGCTAGGCACCCCCTTGGAGTAAGTCAAAACAGTGCCGAAAACAGGGAGCACGGCGAGACTGAGGGGCGCAATGATGGTCGCGATGGGCATCGGCCTGGCTCTTGTCATGTCTGGATCCGGCTCCAAGCGCCCGCCTTCGTCCCGTCAGGATGGCGGTGGCAACCAGGAATCTGCGGAACTGCGCGAATTGCGGAGACAAGGCAACGCTTTGTTCCGCGCCGGGCAATATCTTCGGGCATTGGTCATCTACGAACAGGGCTACCACACCGCGGGCCACCGTGGGGACTGGAGGTCAGCCGTTCGTTTCTTGAACAACCTGGGCAGCGCATACTATCAGCTCTTCCGCTATCGCGATGCGGTCCGCGCGTATCTGGCGGCTAGAGACCTCGCGGCCAAACAGGCAAACAGAGAAATGCTCGGGGCCATTTATTTCAATCTCTCCTCTCTATACGAACAAATGGGGGAAGGTGAGGCTTCGTCGGAATCGGTCCAACTCGGCCTCCGGGCCTTGGGGAACACTGAGACCGGTTTCAAAACCAAACTCTTGATCCAGTATGCACTGGTAGAATCGCGAAAGAATAACCACGGGAAAGCGATCGAGCTGCTTCGAAATGCGATTGAGGAGTCGAGAACGGCTCTAGATACGGCTGCCGAATCGGAAGCCTGGAATGACTTAGGGAACATTCAGATCGAGCTTGGCCAGCGGCGCGACGCTGAGCGCGCCCTGCTCGAAGCCTTTCGGCTCCGGAGATTCACGCATGACGATCGTCTTTATTTCTCCTATGAGTCCCTGGCGAAGTTGCATTATCTCGAAGGTGACCTGCAATTAGCTTCCCTTCTCTTTGACAGAGCAATTGAATCCGCCCGGAAGGTGGATCCTAGCGCGACCTGGAGCCTTTTCTATGAACGAGGCAAGCTTGAATGGTCGGAAGGTCGAACTGAGAAAGCCTTCCGGGATCTCGATACCGCGCTCCAGTTCATCAGGCGCTGGCGCCTGGAAGTACTTCCAGCCGACGCGTTCCGCATTAGCAGCGAAGTTGAATTGCAGGAAGTCAGCTCTGATTTCATCAGACTAGGAAATCGTCTATACGAGCAGAGTGGGCGGAAGCGGTTCGCGGAACAGACTTTCGAAGCGGCTGAAGAGAGCCGGTCGTCGAGCCTTCGGGCACTGTGGACCGGACCCGATTTGACGGCCAAACTGCCGCCTGCCTATTGGGAGGTACTGGCGAATATGCAGCGGGCCGAGGCCGCGCTGCTGAGAGAAGATCCCCATGTCGATGAGGCGTCTGTTCAACCGCTGCGGCTCGCCCTTGCCGAAATGGAGACCCGCGCCGGCATCGATTTTCCGCCGTATCGATCCGATGAACCTGGCGGCAGCGGGCTGCTGAGACGCATCCACCGAGCCCTAGACGTTGACGACGTCTATTTCGGGTTTCACGTTGACGACCAAGAATCCTCGTTGTGGGTGATTACACGGGATAACTTCGAATTCCGGCCTCTTCCCGGGCGGGCCGAATTGGCGGCTAGAGTCGATCATTTCGTCAATTCCATCAGGCAGGATTCGCCGGCAGCCCCTTCGTTGGGGAGGGACTTGTACGACGAGTTGTTCGGTAGAGTCGATACCCATCTGTTGGACAAGCCGAAATGGATCGTGGCGGCCGATGGGCCATTGTTTGACTTGCCGTTTGCCGCGTTGGTAACGCAATTCGACCACGTCTCAAATGCTCCTGTGTACGCCATTGAACGTCACACAATCCAGAACATTCCGAACGCCTCGTCGATTTCTCCGTCGGAGGAACTCGACTGGACGGGGCCGTTTGTCGGTCTGGCCGATCCGATTTACAACCAGGCCGATAAGCGATTGAAAACGCCAGGTTCTCCACAAAGAGGAAAAGGGCCAATCGCGGCATCTTCCCAGGAGTCGTTCGAATTGGGAAGACTAGTAAACGGTGGCCGGGAGATCGAAAGCTGTGCCCGGATCTGGCGGTCCCAGGGACATGAGCCGGTCGTGCTGACGGGCCGCGCCGCCGATAAACAACACCTTCTTGCGTCTTTACAAGGCAATGCGTCTGTGCTTCATCTGGCGGCGCACGTTCTGTTTCCCGAGGGTGTCTCCGGGCCGGGAGTGATCGCTCTGTCGCTCGATCCTGGAGGCCAACCTGAACTGCTTGGAGCAACCGAGATCGCGAGAATGCGAACGACGCTTGGTCTGGTAGTGATGAACGGCTGCAGCTCCGGAAACGGTGCCGTTCTTCCGGGAGCCGGTCTCCTGGGTATGACACGCGCGTGGCTGGCCGCCGGCGCTCGCGCAGTCATTGCCACTCGCTGGGAGGTCGATGATGCCGACGCCGCGGAGTTCTTTCGGCCCTTCTACCAGCAGTTGCCAGTCCAGGGCGAAAGCCGCAATCCAGACATAGCTGCGCGAGCGTTGCGTGAGGCGCAACTGGCTGCCTTGCGAACTCGGGGGCGGCATGCACGGCCCGCCTACTGGGCTGCGTATTTTTGCGTAAGTAGAACTTAGCCGCAAATCGCAATCAGCCCCCGATGATGTCGGTACCCTTCAGTCGACGATAATGATTACTGGTTCATGACGGGCAGTCTGGTTGCTGTTCTGCGTCGAAGGCTGCACCATCGCGGCCAGAATCATCTGAAATAGCCCCATCAATGCGTACATATTGATACTCTCCTTTTGGTTTTTTGTGAAAGTGCGTACACGGACACGAGTCTTTGCCGCAACCGAATGTGGCTCAACCAACGCCCCGCTATAAATTCTAATCGATATGAACTCGTAATTATTAATTCAATGTAATAAATATACAAAAGCTTGAGCGTCCGGTACTATAGGTACCACCGTAACTCTAACTGATCATTAAGCTTCACTGCGTCTCCTAGGGATGGCAAATCGAAAGCCGCCAGGCGATAAATTCTAAGTGATAATGCGCGGCATTTTTTATGCCGCTGGCAGCGTCAGAGGCGAACTCCCCGGCAGACAGGCAATGGTCGCCCGGCGCAGCGCGTCAATACCGTCGAGCGCATCTCTTGCGTCGGATACTCCCTCTCCACACCGCCGCACCTTTGTTTGGAGCGGCTAGCGCGGGCGCCCCCAGCCGCGAGGAGGCCGGCGATGGCCGACGGTAACTCATGGAGCGGCTATTCGCGCGCGAAAGAGCTGTGATGCAACTGCGTTGTGCGCTTTCTCATACTTAGAAATAGTTGGAATTCCCCTATTGCCGAGAAACGTTCTAATGTATATAATCAAGTCCTGATATCCCAAAGCAAAACCTGTAACCGCCCAGTATGCTGCTCCCAAATGCCTGGGGTCGGCCCTACTCCCTCTGAGCCGGAGATTACGGGATTTACTTACGCCCGAGGAGGCGGATTCTAGCGGCTCTAACGCTGAAGCGCACGAAGATAACGATGCCACGAATAGCCCGACCTCGCATAGAGGCGGCGGCGATGGCCAGCGTCGGCTGTGATGCTGGTTTCGTGGCTCCAGTGCTGTCGGCCAGGATCATAGACCCGATAGACGCTGGGCCCAGCGTCTTTGGAATGACTCTGGGTGGCCTTGCTGTCCACATACAACGGAAGGCTATAGATGGATCTTCATGAGTTGATTCAGGATCTTTATCGGGAGCGGCAGACGCTTAGGCGTTTGATTGCCCAGCTGGAAGAATTGCGGGAAGCCGGGTCTCTCCCAGCCAGCAGAATCTCGGGAACCTTGACGACGGTCGATGTCGACTCGATTCAGAGGAGAGTCATCCTCGTCGTGGACGATGAGGTGAGCGGCGCGATTTTAGAGGAAGCCGGATACGCAGTGCTAAATGTCAGCAATGGGGTGGAGGCACTGGCCGTGTCGCGCTTCTACGATGGCCATATTGATCTCCTGCTGACCGATGTTGAGATGCATGGTATTAGCGGCATAGCGCTGGCTCGTCAAATGGTCGCTGAACGGTCGGGGATGACCGTACTGCTAAGTTCCGGGAATCCGGACCACGCAGAACAGAGCGAATTCCCATTTCTTGCAAAACCCTTCTCGCTCGAAAAGCTGCGAAACACAGTCGCTAAGGTGTTCGAGGGCGGCGCTGCAGACGATCTCGCAAGCACCGCCAAAGAGCCGAAACCCCGCAAGTTCTGGTTGCCAGGCGGAGCACCCATCTGGGCGGCGGCAGCGGCGGCTATTGTGTTAGCCGCTGTTCCGTTCGGAATGCTAATTCGGAACAGGCAGTCATCCGAAGCGCCCCAGGTGGTGGATCTCCGGGCTTTGCGCGGTCAAATCGGCGAGGCAAGAGTTCCAAGCGGGAGACCACTTCTGTTGAATCTGGATATTTCCGGCCTTCCACGCTCCGCATCCTATCGAATCGAAATGGTGGACCAATTCGGCCAAACCATCTGGCAGAGGGCGGCTGCTCCCTCCGGCGCCACCGGCTCCGAGATCCGCACCAATTCCCAAGCTCCTCGACCTGGGAGGTATTTCGTTAGAGTGTACTCACCGCCGGACGAACTCCTGATGGAGTATGTCCTCCGCGTGGACGGCAGCCAGCAAGCGCACGATCGTCGAAAGTGAATGCTCGTTGCCATTCAACCGCGCCGATAACAGGGGCCACGCGCTAAACCGTTCCCATCTGCCCATGAAACGGATCGGCGCCGATCGTCCCCACCAGTTCCTTGAGGTACTCCGCTGCGCTCACCCGCGCCAGTTGTTTGCGTGCTTCGGATAACTGAGACTTCACGTCGATCGCGGCGGCCTCCAGCGCCGCAACATGGCGCTTCCACAGCGCTATGTCGCGCTCCTGTTTCACGCGCAGCCGCTCGCGGTACCAGTCGCTGGCCAGCATCGCCTCGCGCGTAAACAAGCCGCGCACTTCAGGGTCGTCCACGCCCTTGCCCTGGTACGAGCCGCAGGCCATGATGTGCAGCAGCGCCTTGAGGGGCGGGCACGCGGCCTCCACGCTGCCATCCTCGAAATACTGCTGGGCCACCCGCGTTTGCGCTTCCACAATGGCGTCCACGCCGGCGGCGAATTGCAGCCAGATCCTGCTTTTCCGGCCGCAGCATCTCCTCCGTGAAAACGGCGTCGGGCGTTTCGAACATGCGGCCGAGAAAGCGGTCCACGAACAAGCGACGTGATGCGGTAGCCCAGCCGGCTGGCCAGCACCGTGCGGCCGTCCACCGCGAAATCGCCGACCTTCTCCAGGTAGCCGTTGGCGATCAGGAACTCGGGATCGCGCTCGTGAACCCGCATGCGGCACCAGATCTCCGGCACCAGCATGCTGATGTCGTGATCCACGCGGAAGTTCGGGCCCACATAACCGGCCGAGGTGGTGAAGCCCGCATAGCCGGTGAGAATCGCCGACACCAGCGCGTTGTTCAGATCCACCACCGGCCACAGCGCGTTGAACGGACCTTTGGTGAGCGCGCCTTCGCTGCCGAATCCCGTGGTGGCGGGCGATTTGCCGGTCAGGCTGCAGATGAAATCCATGAACAGCTCGGGCAGTTCCTGATAGTGGATCGGACTGTAAACCGCCAGCGGCGGCAGGCCGGTCTTGGGATCCGGCGGACTGTTCCTGCGGCCCGGCCAGCACGGCATTCACCGGATGATATACCGGACTGCCCGGCGGGGATCTCGCGCTCCAGGCGCGCCGCGATTTCGGCCAGGTAAGGATCGCGCGGATTCACCAGGTCGGGCCGCTGCTGCAGATAGCGCGGATTCTTGGAGGGCGCGCCGTTCACCAGGCGCGGGATGCGCGGACGAGACCACGTAACTTCGCCTCGGGCTGCTCGACGAAATTCTTCCAGCAGCCGCTTCATCGGCTCGGTGTATTGATCGAACTCCACCACGTGGTCCACCATGCGCGCGCGCCTGCTCGCGAGTGAGCGGCTCGTAGTTGGAAAGAAACGTCCCCGGGCTGGCGATGTCGGCTTCCGCCTGCCGGTCCACGCCGCGATGGATGGCGTCGTCGGGCCGCTGGAACAGAAGGCGCTCGCAGTTGGCCACCAGCTTGACGCTGGGGTTGGCGTATTCCGGGTCAAGATCGTTCAGGCTCTCGCGCGGCAGCACCACCGAGGCCGTGATGTCGTCTTCCACCTGCACTTTGTCGGCGGGATAGAAATCGGGCCGCAGCTTGTAAATGCGCCACGAGCCGTCGGGATCGTAGCCCACGCGCAGATAGTTGCTCACCAGTTTCTGGTTGTCGAATTTCAGCTCGTGGCCCAGAAAGCCGTTGATGCGGTCCACGGTGAAATGCTCGCGCCAGTTCTCGCCCCATTCCGGCCGGTAGTAGCGCTTCACCGTGAAGACGAGCTGGCGGATGGTCTGCGGAGAGTTGCCGCAGCCAGGCGTTGTGCTCCGTCGGTGTATTCGGCCGAGGGCGTCAGCAGCTGGATCACCGAGCCGAGCGTGCGCTCCGGGCTGAGGATCGGCCGCCGCGTCCGGCTGTCGGGCGCGCGATTCCGGTAGATGTCGGAGAAATCCCTGCTCAGGATTTCCGCCACCTGGTCCATGTCGCGATGGTAATCCTGACGAAGACGGGCCCCTGCAGCACGCGCATTGGCGATCGATTTGGAGATCTCCGACTTGCCGCCGCCCGAAACCGTGCAGGGTTTGTGACACAGCGTGCCGCGCGGCCGCGAGCCGACCAGCCGCCAGGCCGGACCCCACGGCTGCTTTTCCAGGCGGACGCGAAAGCCGGACGGCAGGACGTACACCGCTCCCGCGCGCAGCGTAAGCTGCGCGACGCGCATCCCCGCGCTGCCACGTGATGAACCCTTCGCGCACGTTGAAGGCGGCGTTTTCCGGAACGTAGTAGATGTCCGGAAAGCGCTGGTCGACCGCGTAGCCTTCGGGCTGCTGCTCCACCATGTCGCCGAGCAGTCGCATGGCATCGGCGTAAGGCAGCCTTCTTCAGGCTGACCGTGCGGTCGGCGTAGAACTCCTGACCGAGCACGTAGGTGGCGAAGGCGATGGCGCCGCCGGCATGCTCCTCCTCGCACAGGCCGTACAGGTTGGCGGAGAAGCTGATCTGCGTCTTTACTTCTTTCTTGCAATAGCCGTAGTAGTTGTCGGCGATGATGGTGACCATCACGCCGCGCTGGTCGCGGCACACGACCTTAAACGCGCGGCCGCCGTTGTAGGGCTCGTCTTCGCTTGGTCCAGCACATGCCGTCGCGGCGCTGGCGCTCGGTGGCTTCGCTCGACATGCGGCAGCCCGAGTTCCTTCTTGCGAATCCCCACCAGGTGCGGCGCCAGGATCACGCAGCCGGTGTGGCCGGTCCAGTGCAGCGCATCGAGGGCGGCGTCGTTTTCCGGGAGGATACGGATCGCCCGCATTGCCGAAAATGCTCTCCACGAAATCGAGATTGCTGACCAGGCTGCCGGGCGCGAAGAAAGCGGATCTCCATGGTTTTCGCAGGCTCGCTGCCGGTGGCGGGACAGACCAGCGGGCGCAGCAGCAGCGACACGAAGCAGCGAACCTGCTCCTCCTGGTCGGCCGTGAACGGCAGCGTCATCAGATCGGCGGGCGGACAGAGCGCCGCCGCCCAGAGCGCCGCGAACGCACGTTTCGGAACAGCGGCCTTGTCGGCGGGAACCGGAAAGCCGCCCTCGGCGATGTGGAACAGTCCCTGCGTGGTGCGCCGGTCGCTTTTCGGATTGTGCAGAACGCCTTGCGGCACGCGGTACGAATTCAGGCATGGCGACGAAAAGCTGTCCACCTTCACGGGCAGCGACATGACGCGGGCCATGCCCTCGCGGTCCAGCACAAAGGTATTGGCCGGCAGCCGCGGGCACTCCGTTCGGACAGACGTCGCCAAGATAGCCGTCGAGAAAAGTCTGAATGCGGGAATCGGCCGGGCACAGGCGGCCAGCCGAGCAGTTGATCCTTCTGATAATAGTTGCGCAGCAGCGGGCCGGCGATCTCCAGCAGGTCCGAGCCGGCCGTGCTGCGGCTCGGCGGTTGGCCCAGCGCCACGAGTTTGAGATTGATGTAGCGGTCCAATTCATCGTTCCGCTGGCGATACGGGCGGGCTGTGGTGGGCTGAGGCATACCGTTCAACTCCCAGGCGAAATGAGGTCAGGGGGACGAACACGGGGTCCGGCGGCCGCTTCTACACGGAGAAGCAGACACCCACCAGCTTTGCTCAAGCTGTACTCTCTAGCTTAGTACAACGAAGCTCGAAAGCCTGCACTGCACCGGCGACAAAGATCGCCGGCATTACGTAGCGCTGGCGATCTTTGTCGCCGGCACCCGAGTCAGCCACAGCGGAGCTGAAAGCTTGCCTATACTGGTTGATTCGCATGCTTCTCTACGCTGCCACCATCTTTCTTTCGGCCTTCCTGCTCTTTCAGGTGCAGCCCATCATCGCCAAGATCATCCTGCCGTGGTTCGGAGGCTCGTCGGCCGTCTGGAGCACGTGCATGCTCTTTTTCCAACTGGCGCTGCTGCTCGGCTATCTGTACGCGCACTGGCTGTATCAGAAGCTCGGCGGGCGGCGGGCGGCCATCGTCCACATCCTCCTGCTGGCGGGCAGCCTGGCGACGCTGCCCATTCTGCCTCGGCCCGAATGGAAAACCGTCACCGTGGGGAATCCTTCGTTCCGCATCCTCGCGCTGCTCGCGCTGACCATTGGGCTGCCGTACTTTCTGCTCTCCTCCACCAGCCCGCTGTTGCAAGCCTGGTATGCGCGAACGCGCAAGAGCGCCATGCCCTATCGCCTCTTCGCGCTCTCCAATCTGGCTTCCATGCTGGCCCTGCTGACTTATCCGTTTCTGGTGGAGCCCAACTTGACGGCGCGGCTACAGGCTCAGGTCTGGTCGGTGGCTTATGTGGCATTCGCGTTGGTCTGCGGGACGGTTGCGTATCTGAATCGCGCGCCCACCGCACCGCTGGTGACGGAGCGGAGTACTCCAGCAGCGGGCCTGGGCTGGCAGGTTCGCATGGTGTGGATCGGATACGCTGCCTGCGCTTCGATTCTGTTGCTGGCCATGACCACTTACTTGACGCAAGATGTGGCGGCCATTCCCTTCCTGTGGATCCTGCCGCTTAGCATCTATCTGCTGAGTTTCATCTTGTGCTTCGATTCGCCCCGCTATTACCGGCGTGCGGTTTTTTTCCCGCTGCTGGCCGCAGCGCTCGGTTTTATCGGATACCGGCTATGGCAATTTGGCCCCAGGCTACCAATAAAGGTGCTGATCGCACTGCTGTTGGCCAGCCTCTTCGTCTTCTGCATGGTGTGCCATGGCGAACTGGTTCGGCGAAGGCCCGCCGCCAGTTACCTCACTTCGTTTTACGTCTCGGTCTCACTGGGCGGCGCGTTGGGCGGCCTGTTCGTGGGTTTGCTGGCGCCCAACCTCTTCAATAGTTATTACGAATTGCCGCTCGGGCTGGGCTTGTGCGCAGCGCTGGTGGTGGCACCTCTATGGAAAGAAACAGAACGGCTCGGCGTACTGCCCAGACGGCTGGCGAAGGGTGCCGTGGTGGTTGCTTTCAGCGGGTGTCTCCTCTTGTTAGGCGTGGTGATCCGCGGCGCTGTCCACCCTTACCGCACCGTAGCCCGCAACTTCTATGCGCAACTGCGCGTGAAAGACAACGGCGACCCCAAGGTGGACGAAGATGCGGCGCGCGAACTGATCCACGGTGTGATCAACCACGGGCAGCAAATGTTGCGCGAGCAATACCGGCGCATGCCGGTCACCTATTTCTGCCCGCAGAGCGGGATCGGCCGCGCCATAAAAGCTCTGAGCAGTTCGCCCCGCCGCCTCGGCGTTTTGGGCCTGGGCTGCGGCACGCTGGCCGCTTATGGCCGCGCCGGCGACACCATTCGGATTTACGAAATCAACCCGCAGGTAATCCAGATCGCCCAGTCGTGGTTCACCTACTTGAAGGACACACCCGCGAAGCTGGAGTTGGCCTTGGGAGACGCCCGATTGGTTCTGGAATCCGAGCCCAGCCAGCAGTTCGACCTGCTGGTGATGGATGCGTTTTCCGGCGACTCCGTACCCGTCCACCTGATCACCCGCGAAGCCTTTCGCACCTATTTCCGTCACATGAAACCCGGCGGCATCGTGGCCGTCAACGTCTCGAATTCGTATTTGAACCTGGCGCCCGTGATGGCCAGCGCCGCCGCGGCATTCGGCAAGACCGCCTTCCTCTACGATTTCACTCCGGACGATGACGACTTTCTGTGTTTCTCTTGTTCCTGGGTCCTGGTCATGGATCCGGCCACCGCGGCCAGTCATCCGGAACTGCAGACCAACGCCGAGAGGTTGAAACCTAAGCCAGGATTCCGCCTGTGGACCGACGACTTTTCGAACCTGTTTAGCATCTTGATGTGACATCCCGCTCGACTGTAGCGGCCAAAAAACTGCAAGTCATTGATAGGCAAGGAAAGCCGGAAGCCCCGCCGCCTGACTGTGCCGGCGGGGGCTTCATCCGGGTGGCAAATCATGGACGAGTCGCGTTGTTGACCAGTACGCAGCCTGCTCCATTAGTTGTGATGCTGCCAAGCGTATTGGAGACGATCGTATTGTCGGCAATGCTACTCGGACAGACGGCCGAAATACCAAAGGACACATTGCGAACGGCAGTGTTGTTGCTCACTGAGCCATTGGGATCTGTAATGCCGTTACCACCGTTGAAGGAGGCGATGTTGCCGGTTGCCACGCCACCAATGGCGTCCAGTTCGATGCCGTCATTGTGATTGTCTGTAACGTAGGAGTCGCGCACTATGGTTGCAAAGATTCCGAAGGTGCCGTTCCGGGTGGCCGTGCTTTCGATCACGCTACCCGCTATGAGGAATCCGCCACCGCCATTGCTATCGGCAGTGACTCTTTCGATAAGAGCACCCGCACCCGTTATAAGGATTCCGGTCGAGCCCATTCCTCGCACCGTACCATTGAAGACTCTGATTCCACGAGGGCCGTCCGCCGCGAAGCCGTTGTCGGCTTGTACTCCAATTCCCTGAGCTATCGGGGGGCAGGTAGCCGGGCTGGATGTGCAGATGGTTGGCCCGATGATGCTAAAGCCATTCAGATCGAGAGTGACATGGTCGGCGATGATCTTAATCGCCGTGGTGTTGCCATCGGGGACGATGAGGTCCCCCGCTAACCGGTAGCTCCCCGGTTGAGATAGTGTTACCGGAAAGCCCGGTGTATCACCCGGCGTGATATTACCCGCCATGGCATGGCTCTGGTCGATGAGAACCACCCCATCGACCGCATAGAGACTGCTCGCAAGCGCGGCAAGCATGCACGCGCACACAACTCTTTTCATAGATTCATCCTCCGTGTTTTGTTTTAATTAGTTATCGATGGTACAGATTTGTCAGAGCGGTCGTTTCACGCGCTGCCGCGTCAAAGCCAAGGCGATAAGGCCGTACGCAACGAACACGACTGACGAAGGCTCTGGGACTGCCGAAGTGCTGGTAAGCGACCCGTGAATGTCAGTGACACCGTCGTCTTCCAAAAGCTCGAACGGGAGAAGACCCGGAATTTCCTGAATGGCGAGATTGTTTTGAGTTAAAGTCCCCGATGGGACCGCGAAATTGAGGTCAAGTTCATTCCCTTGATTGCAGCCGGATCCAGTAGTCAGGCATGCTAGAACGCTGACCTGATCGAGGACGCCGAATTGCGTGAGAGTCAGGCTCGCTGAGTCGAAGTTATCCTCAACTGCGCCAACCGCCGGGACGTTGAAGACGAGTTTTAATCCGGTCAAATCGAACGTCCCCGGAGAAGTGATGGATTCATTGAAACTCAGATCAACAGTGAAGAGCGCGCCGTCTGGTATATTGTTCAGACTCGGATTGTTTACCGCGGGCCCGGTTCCATCCTGAGTGGATTGATTGATCGTGCCGCCAATTGTCAGCACATCGGCGTGGAGTTGCGTCATGCAGGCCATCAGGAACGCAGCTGCCAGTATCGACTTACAAATGTATTGTGTCATGGTTCGTATGCGTACCGCTTTAAATGAGTATAGAAAACAGGATGAGACACAGTGGTAAAACCTCGTCGATGGAAGTGTTACTGGAAAGTCACGCCTTGGCCGTGGCCTCAAAGAACGACTTTCCGGTGACTTGCTCCAGAACCTTGATGGCGGCCTCGGCGGGACATCTGGGCATACACAACTCATTCGCCACCGCGGAATGCCATTCCGCTGGAGTCTTTAACTCACGCTGGATCGTTTCCTCGCCGCGATGAAGCGTCAGGGTTCGATTCAATAGCTCCGCCGAGTGGTCTTCGAAGAAGCGGCAGATGCGCACACAGTTCAAGAAGGGGGCGGCCGGCTGAAACGAATTCAGCATGCTGGGAGTGAAGAACTCCAGCGTCCGCGGAGGGTCATGCACCACGTAACCATGCACACGTTCCTGCCCGGAAAACACCGCCATCTCATAACCGCTCCCGTCACACTTCCGGTCGAGCACATAACGGCTGGTCCCCTCGGCGAGTTCATAAGGCAGCCGGTCCAATCGAATAGGATCGCGAAACGGCCCGCCATAGCCCACGTCCACGTGATACGAAATCGAATCGATGCGCACGCGCAGACAGGTATGACAATTCAGCCGCGGCATCATATCGGCGCCGAGAAGATCCGCGTCATAACCCAGCGCGCGCAGTAGTTCTGCCAGATGAGGATTGTTGGAGTGGCAGGTTCCTCCCAGGTCCTGGTGCTCGATCCTGTCGAGGAATTCGGTAAGCGTTACGAACCGCCCGGCGCCCTCGCGGCCGAACAGAAGCAGCTTGGAAATATTCTCGAATGGCGCGCCGAACAAATGTTGGCGGACGATGGTACGGAGACCTTCGAGGCCCGCGGGGGAGCCGTCAATCCCGAGCACACGCAGGTATCTCCGATACGGTTCTGGGAGCGCAGACATAGCCTTGCAATGATTCTATCGACAACTGGCATCGGGGGGCACCAAACTGCTACAATCTCCACGGTTTCAGTGAAGGGAGCACGGGATGAGCACGCCCTACACCCCGGGGAATTCTTATTGCGCCGAATGTGGCCGGCAGACACCCGCCGAGGAACTCGCGCGTTTCGGCGATCTGATGATCTGCCCTGCCTGCAAGAACAACTATGTACAGAAATTGCGTGAGGGTGCGGCGCCCGCGGCAGTCATGGTTTATGCGGGCTTCTGGATCCGCGTCGTGGCCTATCTCATCGACGCGATCATCCTGGGAGTGGTCGCCACCATAATCCAAGTGACGTTAGTGGGTTCCATGCTCACGATACCGCGGCCCCAGCCGGGAACCGTGCCGGACATCAGTGCTATGGGTCCAATGATGGGAATGATCGGTCTGGCCTACTTGCTCAACCTGGCAATCTCCTCGTGCTATGAGGCATTCTTCGTGGCCAAACTTGGCGCGACGCCCGGCAAGCTGGTGATCGGCGCAAGAGTGGTCTGCGCGGATGGCACGCCGGTCAGCCTGGGACGCGCCTTTGGCCGTTACTTCGCCAAGATCCTGAGCGCCCTCATCCTGCTCATTGGCTATATCATGATCGGCTTCGATTCGCAAAAACGCGGACTGCACGACATGATCTGCGACACGCGCGTCATCAAGAGCAGAAACTAGTCCCGCACATGCCGATACCTTGCGCCCGTTGCAGCATGCCGCTTTCGGACCGGGCGCTGGCCCTCGGCGATCTGGCGCCTTGCGGGTTGTGCGGCGCACCGAATGAAGTGCGGGTGTTCCCGGCAGCGTTGCAATCGGCGCCTCCGGTGCGCCCGGAAGCCGCGCTGGATGGAGAAGCGGCTTGCTTCGATCACCCCAGCAAGCGCGCGGTGGCTGCCTGCCGGCACTGCGGGCGCTTCGTCTGCCAATTGTGCTCGGTCGAATTCGGCGAAGAGATCTGGTGCCCGTCCTGTGTGACCTCGAGAGCCGGCAGCGCGGAGCGAGCCAATCTGGAGACTTCGCGGACGCTTTATGACTCCGTCGCTTTGAGCGTGCCGCTGGTGTCTCTTGCTGATGTGGCCCTTTACCGTGATCACCGGCCCGGCCGCCGTGGTCTACTCGATTCTGAAGTGGCGCGCGCCCCTCAGCCTGGTGCGCCGAAACCGCTGGCGTTTTGTGGCGGCCATCCTCATCGGCCTGTCCGAAGTGGCAGGATGGTTGTTATTGATCGTGTACGTGCTGACGCGGACCAGGGCGGGGGCTCGCTAATGCCGAACCGCGTTGCCTATCGAAAACTGCCAGGGCGCCGCCGCGGGTTCCTGCGAGGATCGAGCGTCTGGCTGGGGCCGGATCATCTGCTGCTGGTCAAGTCCATGCGTTTCCGCGAAGAGTACAAGCGTTATCAGTTGCGCGACATTCAGGCCATCGCCATTGCGCACCGGCCGCGCTTCCACATCTCCACTCGCGCGTTGGGCATCGCGATCCTCTGGCTGATCGCTTATTTGAGCGTGCTTCGATACCCCAGGGCCACGATCCTGCTTTGGGTAGTAGCCGTCGCACTGGTCGTTGCGTGGTTCTATGTCTCGGTAAATTGCAGTTGCACCTGCCGTATATACACTGCAGTCAGCCGCGACGAATTCCCCTCGGTCTATCGAACATGGGTAGCCCGAAAGTTTCTGCGCGCGGTGGAGCGGGAAGTTGGCACGGTGCAGGGTATGTTGCAAGGCGACTGGACCGAGGCCCTCGAAAAGAGGGACGTGGGGCCGCCCCTGCCCTTGCCGCCCGAATCCGCCGGGACCGCAGCGGGACAAGAACCGTCTTACGCCGCCGCGCCAGGGGCGCCCTCAACTCATGATTACTTTCTGGTGGCGACCCTGCTCGTCGATGGTCTATGGCACGCGTTTGTCCTCTATCACCCGGCTGCCTGGGCTTCGGTGTTCTCCAATTTGCTGGCTCTGCTGGTGATCGGTGCGGCCATCTTCGTTCTAGTCCGAAATCGCCGGCGAAGGGCGCGTGTGGCGCAAAAGGGTCTGGCCATCGCGGCGCTGGTCGCCATGGCGCTGGTGTATTACGTGCGGCTGACCGTGCTCGGAGCGATTGCGGGCGCGAGGGCGGCGATCGAAAAACAATCGGTTTCGGTGGACTATATAGGCGGTCCCTTGACCGGCGAGGTCGAGATGGGAATCACGCTCTTGCTGGGCCTGGCGGGATTGGTCATTCTGGTTGCCGGCCGATCCGCGAACCACGAGCCGGGTAGCGTGGCTTCCTGATATGAATCCCACGGCGCTACACCAACGCTGCTGGAACCACGAAGGCCGTGAGGCAGTCTGCCGCTGCCCGGAATGTGGCCGGAGCTTTTGCCGCGAATGCGTTGCGGAGCACGAGAAGCGTTTCCTGTGCGCCGCCTGCTTGAAAGCCGCGGGGCGCACGCGGCCGGTTACGGCGAAGAGGAGCCGCTTCGGCTACGTGGGTCTGGCGTTGGCCGGCATCGTGCTCGCCTGGATGATCTTCTTTTGCGCCGGCGAGGCCATCATGACTCTCAACGGGCGAATGGAGCAAACCGCATGGCAGAACCGCTAGCCCGCTCGGACGCCATCCGGTTGCTGGAAGATGCCGTTATACTCATCCGGCAGGCTCCCGCCGGTGTTCTGATTTCTCACTGGATCGGGAGTGTGCCGTTCGCGCTTGCCCTGTTGATTTGCTGGAGCAGCATCACGAATACCCGCACCACCGATGTCTCGTGGGCCGGTAAGTCACTGCTTCTGGCTCTGGCGCTGCTGTGGATGAACTGCTGCCGCACGGTCTACGCGGGCAAACTGCGGCGACACTTGAGCGGAGCTCCGGACTCCCGGTGGACTGCGCGCCGCGCCTTCCGGCTGGGTGCCATTCAATCATTCTTCGGCGCCACCAAATTGCTGGTGCTGCCATTCTCCCTCCTGATCCTGTTTCCCTGGGCCAAGGTGGTGGCGTTCTATCGAACCTTGGCGGTGGTGGCAGACCGCGAAGATCTCACACCGCGGCAAGCCATGACCCAGGCACGCCGGCTGGCAGGCTTCAAACCGGTTCAGAACTGGGCCTTACTAGCCCTGCTTGTGTTGCTGCAGGCGATGGTTACGCTGAACGTTGCGATGGTGCTGGGGGTGCTGCCGCAAATTGTGCGCATGTTGACCGGGTACGAATCCACTTACAGCCGCAGCGGCATCTACTTCGTGTTCAATCCGATGTTTGTGTTGCTGGCCCTCGCGGTTTCGTGGCTCGCATTCGATCCTTTTGTGCAGGCGGTTTACTGCTTGCGCTCGTTCGAAGCGGAGTCAACGGAGACCGGGGAAAATCTGCGCTGCGGGCTACGACGCATTCGGGTGCTCGCACAAGTCGTTGCGGCACTCGCGCTGTTGCTGGTGGTGGCGCCGCGCGCTCGCGCAGATATCTCGCCCGCGGATCTGGAAAAATCGGTGCACCAGGCGGTGCAAGCGCCGGAATACGATTGGAGGTTCCCGCCGGCGCCCGCTGCCGCCAATACCCCGTGGGTCGTCAAGGTGGTCGACAGGCTGGTAGCGGTCCTCCGGCGCGGAGCAGACGCGGTCGGCGATGTGATCAAACGACTCCTGAAGTGGCTAGGGGAGAAGCTATTTCCAAAAGGATCGGGCCAACCAAACGGCGCGCCGCCGGGTGCCGGTTTGGACTGGACGGTGGTTGCGCTGATTGCTTTCGTGGTCTGTGCCGGCGCTCTGTTCGCCTGGCAAAGGCAACGCACGCGCCGCGTCCGGCCACAGACGACGGCGCCCCAATCCGCCGCTCTCACGCGCTTGGATGCTCCCGACCTGTCACCGGACGCTCTCTCGGAAGACCGCTGGCTGGAGCTGGCCGAACGCTGCCTGGCCGAGCAGAATTTCCGTTTCGCGCTGCGAGCTTTGTATCTGGGGAGTCTCGCGTGGCTGGGCCGCCGCGATGTGCTTTCTATCCATCCAGGGAAAACCAATCACGACTACGAAACCGAACTGAACCGCCGGACACGCGCATTTCCGGCCGCGCGCGGTCTGTTCGCCGGCAACGTGGCCGCGTTCGAACGCGCGTGGTATGGTCTGTACGCAGTGTCGGCCGAGGAAGCTACGACATTCCGGCAGCGCACCGACGAATTGAAATCGACACTCACACGCCCGGAAGGAGTCGCACCATGAGGGGGGCGCGGTTGCTCGCCGTGGCCCTGCTGCTGGGCGCGGGTTTCACATGGGGCATTCTCCAGCTCCTCAAAACGCAGTTCAGCGCGGGCGATTTCTATCCCGAGTACTCCAGCCTCCGCAGCGATCCCAAGGGCGCCAAGTTACTCTTTGACAGCCTGAGCCGCATGCCCGGCCTGAGCGTGACCCGCAACTACCTGCCGCTCGAGTACTTCCCCGGTAAAGCTTCGGTGCTGCTGCTGGGCGTCGGCCCCGGAGCGCTGGATAAAGATTTCGTGCAACGGGCGGAGGGTCTCGCCCAGCGCGGCAGTCGCGTGGTCGTGGCCATGATGTTCGCAGGCGAGGAACTTTCGGGAAAGAGCCCGCTCGAAGAAGGATGGCACGTTCGGCTGGTGGTGGACCCTGACCCGGCACATCTTCATCGGCTCTCTTTTTCGACGGCGGCCGAATGGGCGGTCCGCCGGCGCATCGGGTCTCAGATCGTCGAAATCGAGCGTGCGTTCGGCGAAGGCAGCGTGCTGCTACTCGCCGAGAGCGGCGACTTCAGCAACGAATCCACGATCAGCGGCGACCGCCTCGATCGAGTGTCCGCCGCGATTGGCTCGCACACGCAAGTGGCCTTTGACGAAGCGCACTTCGGCATCGCGGAATCGGGTAGCCTGGTGGGTCTGGTCCGGCGATTCCGACTGGTGGGCCTGGCCTTGGGGCTTTTGATCGTGGGAGCGCTTGCGCTTTGGAAAAATACGTCTGCATTTCCGCCGCCCGCCGCAGCACGCGGCGTGCAGCAATATACCGGCCGGACCTCTTTTGAAGGTTTGGTCGCTCTATTGAGACGCCACGTCCGGCCGAAGGATTTGGTGCAGACCTGCTGGGAGGAGTGGTTGAAGGCCAACCGCCGCGAGATGGGCTCCCAGCGCGCGTCACGCGCCGCTGCCATCGCCGCGGGCGCTTCTCAAAATCCACTCGAAGCTATGCGCGAGATTCAGGCCGGCCTCGGCGCGAAAGGAGAACTTTGAACCTCGACCAATTTCAAGCCGGTGTGGAACGGCTCCTCGGCGAGATCCGCCGCGTCATCATCGGGCAAGACGACGCCATCCGCTATTCCATGGTGGTGGTGCTGTGCAATCAGCACGCGCTCATCGAGGGCGTTCCCGGGTTGGGCAAGACTCTGCTGGCGCGCACCTTCGCCGCGGCCCTGGGCTGCGAGTTCAAGCGCATTCAATTCACGCCCGACCTGATGCCCGCCGACATCACCGGCACCAACGTCTTCAACCTGCAGCGCAACGAATTCTCGTTGGTGAAGGGCCCGCTCTTCACCACGTTTCTGCTGGGCGACGAGATCAACCGCGCGCCCGCCAAAACGCAATCGGCGCTGCTCGAAGCCATGCAGGAACGCACCGTCACGATCGATCGCGAGAGCTACACGCTTTCGCCCAATTTCACGGTTTTCGCCACGCAGAACCCCATCGAATCGGAAGGCACCTACCCCCTGCCCGAGGCGCAGAAGGACCGGTTCATGATGAAGATTCCGATGGGATGGCCCGCCAGCGACGAGGAGCTTTCGCTGGCCCAGCGCAGCCTGACCGAAACCGCGCCAGAGTCCGTGCTGCGCCGCGGCGAGGTGTCTCAAGCGCTCACTGAGTCCGAACTGGATTGCCTGCGCCAGACGCTGGCCCAGGTTCACGTGAGCCAGCAACTGATCGAATACGCCGTGGAGGTGGTCCGCCGCACACGGACCGACGACAGCATTCTGGTGGGCGCCGGCCCGCGCGCCACGCAGGCCGTCGTGCGCGCAGCCCGCGCCTGGGCAGCGCTGGCCAATCGCGATTTCGTCAGCCCGGACGATGTGCGCGCGATCGCACTGCCGGTCCTCGAGCACCGGCTGCTGCTGCGGCCGGAGTCGGAGTTGGAGGGCGTGCGGCCGGTCGAAGTCCTGCAGCGGATTCTGGAAGAGGTGCCGGTGCCGCGATGACCGTTCCCTCTTCGCGGCTGGTTTGGTTGGCTGCCGTGGCGGCGCTGCCTGCTGCGACCATGGCGGGTACGGGGCGAGGCTGGGCGGCTGTAGGAGCCGCGGTGCTGGGTGTGTGCGCCGGCATCGCAGCGCTGGATGGAGTGCTGGGGGCACAGCGGGTAGCCCGGCTCCGGGTGCGCACGCCACCGGTCACTGCGTCTGACCAAAGACGTGGCCGGAGTTTCCCGGTCGTCTTGGAAAACCACTCCGGCAGCGATCTGCGCGTGCGCGTCGCCATCGTCATGCCTGAGGGGATTGTCTCGGAACGAGTGGTAGAAGAACTTCAAGCCCCGCCCGGCGACACGCGGATTGACTGGCCTTCGACGGGCCTCCGCCGCGGCGATTACGAGCTGCTCGAAGTGCATGTCGAAACAGCGATCGCCGCTCGGTTTGTGGAAGGCGCGCGCGTCCCACGCCGTGGCGAGCGCTCTTCGCGTGTATCCTAATCTTCGCGATCGAGCCACCGCCTCGCTCTTCTTGCGGACCGCCGAAGCCGGCCTGCGCCGGCGGCGTCAAGTGGGAAAAGGCCGCGAGTTCGAGAATCTGCGCCACTACTTGCCCGGCGATAGTTTCGAAGACATTCACTGGAAGGCCACGGCACGGCGCGGCTTTCCGGCCGTCAAGCTATACCAGGTGGAACACGCGCAGGAAGTCTACGCCGTTATCGATTTTTCGCGGCTCGCGGCGCGCGAGGGCATGCTCGATAGTTATGTCGATGCGGCCTTGCATCTGGCGCTGGTCGCGGAGCGGCAGGGCGACCGCTTCGGCCTGGTGACGTTCAGCGACCGCACCCGTCACTTCGTGCGCGCGCGCCGCGGACTGGCTCATTTCCGCCTGTGCCGCGAGACCATCTACAACCTGAGGGCGGCCCGCGTGAGTCCCGACTTTCGCGAAGTCTTCACCAACCTGCAACTGAACCTGCGCCGCCGGGCGTTGCTGGTCTTCTTCACCTATCTGGATGACGCGCTGCTGGCCGAGACTTTCGAGCGGGAGGTGTCTCTTCTGGCGCGCCGGCACCTGGTGCTGGTGAAGTACCGGGCGCACCGCCAACCTGCAAGCCGCTCTTCACGGGCGATCCTCCGGCGGATCTGGGCGCTCTCTACCAGGGATTAGCCGGGCAGATGCTTTGGAATCGCATGCGCGAGCTGAAACTGGCGCTCGGCAACCGCGGGGTGAAACTCAGCCTGGTCGACTCCGCCCGAATCAAGACTCAGGTGACTTATGACTACCTCGAAGTCAAGCGGAGACAAGCGCTGTGATCGTTGACTGGTCCCGATTCGTGACCGCGGAAAAAACATACTGGGACGAGCTGGAACATGTTCTGACAAAGCTCGAGGCCAATCCCGAGCAAGGCCTGTCGCTGGCGGAGGCGCAGCGTTTGCATTATCTCTACGAGCGCTGCTCCGGCGATCTCGCGCGCCTGGATACATTTTCGACCGAGCCGCGCCTGCGGGCTTTTCTGGAGTCACTGGTGTCGCGCGCTTACGGCGAGATCCACGAAAGCCGGTCGCCGCTCCGCTTTCGCTGGAAGGCCGCCATCTATGCCTTTCCGCGCGCGTTTCGCCGGCATTTGGGCGCGTTCCAACTCGCGGTGGGAATCACCATACTGGGCTGCGCGTTTGGCTGGTTCGCCATCCGGCAGGATCCGCAAGCGAAGGCGGTCCTAATGCCCTTTCAGGGTCTGATGGTTTCGCCCAAAACACGCGTGGCCGCGGAAGAGAACGCCAAGGCCGATCGCATGAAGGGAGTCAAGGCTTCCTTTTCCGCCGAGCTGATGACTCACAACATCCAGGTGACCGTCATGACGATGGCCGCAGGCATCACGTTTGGCACGGGCACGCTTCATGCTGCTGTTTTACAACGGCGTCATTCTGGGAGCGGTGGCTACCGACTATATCGCCGATGGACAGGCCACCTTCCTGGCGGGCTGGCTGCTGCCGCACGGCTCCATGGAGATTCCGGCTATCCTGCTGGGCGGCCAGGCCGGCTTCATTCTCGCCGGAGCACTAATCGGATGGGGCAGCCGCTTGCCGCGCACCGCCCGCCTGCGCGCAGTGGCTGGAGACCTGTTTGCCATTGTGGCCGGCGCGGCCTGCCTGTTGGTGTGGGCCGGCATGGTGGAGGCCTTCGTCTCGCAGTACCACCAGCCGGTGCTGCCATACGGACTCAAGATCGCGTTTGGCGTGTGCGAACTGGCGGCGCTCGCGGCTTTCCTGGGTTGGATGGGACGGGAATGAGTGCGGCGGCCGAATACTCACTGAGCATCGCGACACCGGAAGGCGTCGTGTTCTCGTACCAATTGGCAACGCCGGTGTCGCGCTTCCTGGCGTGGGCGGTGGACGCGGTAGCCATCGGCGGCATGACCTATTTCGTATCGCGCACGGTCAACATCGCCGGATTCTTGAGTCCCGATTTCGTCAGCTTTCTGGGCGTGGTGCTGTATTTCGTGATCTCGGTGGGATACGGAATTGTGCTGGAATGGCGCTGGCGCGGCCAGACTCTCGGCAAACGTCTATTCGGTTTGCGAGTCATCGACGTCCACGGCCTGCGGCTACAGTTCCCGCAGATTGTGTTGCGCAATCTACTGCGGCCAATCGATTCGCTGCCGCTGTTATATCTGGTGGGTGGAGTCACGGCCCTTTTCACACGCCTGGGCCAGCGGTTGGGCGACCTTGCGGCGAATACCGTGGTCGCTCACGAACGCTACTGGGATGCGCCGAATCTCGATCCCATCGCCCCGGCGAAATACAACTCCCTGCTGGCGTATCCGAGGCTAGCCGGGCGCCTGCGCAGCATTGCGAATCCCGAGGCCGTCGGTTTCGCGCTGCGGGCAGTTGCCGAACGCGACAGCTTTGACTCGTCCGCCCGTCTGGAATTGTTCGCCGATCTTGCGGACTACTTTCGATCGCTGGTGCGTTTCCCGGAAGCGGCGGTCGAGGGCCTCAGCGACGAACAGTTCGTCGGCGCGGTCCTGCGCGTCATCTATCATCCAGCCGGCCGGGCAGCCGGCAACACGCCGTAGCGATCTTGTAACTTCAGGCCCAGGCCGGTTCGAGAGACAGACGCGGGCCAACCGGGCGTATACTGATTGCAAATCGGGAGCCAGAATGGAAAGCCCGGATAGTATCCTTCAAGCGATCTTCGATCAAGCGGCTGTCGGCATCGCCCAGGGCACCCTGGATGGGGTATTGCTGCGTGCGAACAACCGGTACTGCCAGATGCTCGGCTACTCTGAAGCGGAACTGCGCACCAAGAGGATTGAAGATATCACGCACCCAGAAGACCTCGACGAAACCCTAGCGGGGCATCGCCAGCTTCTGGAAGGTAAGATCTCCATGCATTCTATGGAGAAGCGCTATATCCGTCGAGACGGAACAATCTTTTGGGGGAGGCTTAATCGATCGCTGGTGCGGGATCACGACAACAGGCCAAAATACTTCATCGCCGTGGTAGAGGATATCACCGAGAAGATACAAGCCGAGCGTGCTCTCCGCAATAAGGATCGGCAATTGCTTCTCGCCCAGACTGCAGGGCGCCTGGGACTTTGGGAGCGCGATCTCAATACAGGCCTCACGGTTACCTCCTCGGAATTTGCCGGGCTTCATGGCCTGACGGAGGATCAACTGCCGCCGACGCATGAGGGATACCTTCCGTACGTCCATCCCGATGACCTTGAGCGCATCCAGGCGGAGTACCGGGAGAGCATCGAGCGGACGCACGTATGGAACACGGAATTCCGGGTGATTTGGCCGGATGGCAGCGTCCACTGGCTCCTTGGCAAGGGGCAAGTGCTTCTGGACACTAGCGGCAAACCGGTACGCCTGGCGGGCATCGCTCTGGATATTACGGAGCGCAAGCAAGCGGAGGCCAAGCTGCGGGAAAGCGAAGAGCGTTTTCGCAACATGGCCGACACAGCGCCAGTGATGATCTGGGTTGCCGGGCAGGACAAGCTCTGTACCTTTTTCAATGCAGCATGGCTGGCTTTCACCGGCCGCACCATGGAGCAGGAATTGGGCAACGGATGGTACCAGGGCGTCCATCCTGAGGACCTGGACCGGTGCATCGCGATCTATTCCTCGTCATTTGACGCCCGCCGAGCTTTCCAGATGGAGTATCGGGTACGCCGCGCAGACGGACAGTACAGATGGTTACTGGACAATGGTGTTCCTCGTTTCGAACCGGGCGGCGATTTCGCTGGATATATCGGTTCTTGTATCGATATCACGGACCTCAAGCGCACTCAGGAGGAAACGCTTGCCAGACAGAAACTGGAAGACCTTGGGGTGCTGGCGGGCGGCATCGCTCATGACTTCAATAATCTATTGGGCAGCATCCTGGCGGAGGCCGAAGTGCTAGAAACCAGCTTAGGTGAGGGTTCTCCCCATGAAGAGATTGCGAGAATCAAGACAGTCGTTATCCACGGGGCTGGAATCGTTCGGGAGCTGATGATTTATGCTGGACAGGATCAAGCCGGCGCATTCGAACCGGTCGACCTGTCGCGGCTGGCGGTGGAGATGCTGGAACTGATTAAGGTCTCCGTCTCCAAACATGCACTTCTAAAGATCGATCTCGGCAAGAACCTGCCTCTCATTTGGGGGAATGCGTCACAAATCCGGCAGGTGCTGATGAATCTGGTGATCAATGCTTCGGAAGCGATTGGAGAGAAACAGGGGCTGATCCAAGTAACCACATCGCGGGTGACTGTAGGTCAGAGTTCGGTCCTGCACAATGCGGCGAATCTGCCTGCAGGCGACTACCTGCGGCTGGAAGTTTCGGATAACGGCTGTGGTATGACGGAGGCGACAAAAGCGAAGATCTTCGATCCGTTCTTCACCACCAAATTCGCGGGACGCGGTTTGGGTCTGGCGGTTGTTCAAGGGATTGTCCGTGCACATGGCGGCGCCATTGATGTGGTGAGTGCACCTGGCCTTGGCGCAACAGTCCAGGTCCTGCTGCCTTGCACTCAGAAAAGGGCTTTGGAGCCTCAAAAGCCGGTCACTTCCTCTGGGGCGGAGGGATCCGATGCTCCGACCCGGAATGGTGCAACTATCCTTGTGGTCGAGGATGAAGAAGTCTTGCGCCGAGCCGTCTCCAAGGCGCTCCGAATTAAAGGCTTCCCGGTGATAGAAGCGCAGGACGGGTCTGTCGCGATAGAGCTGATGCGAAATCATCGAGCCGCCATTGGCGTGATTCTGCTGGATGTCACGCTGCCCGGGGCATCCAGTAAGGAGGTCTTTGAAGAGGCTACGCGCATATGGGCCAACCCGAAGGTCGTTTTTACCAGTGCCTATGACAAAAGAACGGTCGACGCCTTTTTCCCCGGGCTGCGAATCACGCAGTTCATCCGCAAGCCCTTTCAACTGGATGATCTTGCAAGTACCCTTCAGAACGCCCTGGGTAGCCCCGTCATGTTCCGCTCGAGGGCACCTCAGTAGAGGGTCCGTAGGCGGCGGCGCTTCACCTCCACAGTGACCTTCGGCCTCTCCTCCGTTGGACTGCAACACGGCAACAGTATCCCCCTGGCCTCGCTGTCCCCAATCACGGCCCTCTTCCGATCCTCTCTTCGGAATCGTTGAAGTGAGGACAAAGAGCAGCATGATAATTTGGCGGTACATTTTGCCGCTGGGTTACTGACACTCGATTGACTGCCGTTTTTGGGATTTCAAAGCAAATGCATCCAGCACAGCCAAGAAATGCAGGATCAGCGAGAGCCCTTGCAGTCCTCTCGGGGTTCCTATCCCGTACCAGTTTCTCAGCAGCAATCCCAGGTTCGCTCCGGCCACATGGATCAGCAGCCGCTTGAGAATGTTGTTGTGTTTTCGCAAGTGTGTTCGCCGCATGCCGCCGGTGTCGTAGCAATGGGCGAATGTCCGCTCGATCAACTCCCCACGCTTCCGGAGTAGCTGCTTGCCCTTCGGTCTCTGCAACCGTTGCCGGTTCTCGTACACCAGTCGCTGCTGATCTTCCTTGCCCACCCAATGCCGTTTCCCGGCTTGCTTCTTCTCCGAAATATACGTGCGCACGCCAGCGGCTTGCATGTGTTTGAGTAACGGCCCGCTGTGGTATCCCTTGTCCGCCACCACTTCCTCGACCCGCCCAGATTCACTTGCGGCTTCTCCAGCGGCTGAGCCTCGGCCTCCCGCTCGATCAGTTTGGCGACCGTGGCGCCAGCCTCCGCCAGCGTTTCCTTCACCGTGGTAGTGTCGCCCAAGTGCGCTTCCTGCAACGTCACCGCCACCACTGCTCCGGTGTCCATGTCCACGGCGTGTTCGGCCTTGTGGGCCAGGTGCGTGCGCCCATCCTTCATCTTGGTGATGCGGGCGTCCCGATCATGCGGATTGACCCACTCGCGGTTTGAGCCCTTCTTTTTCCGTTTCCGATCCACTCGCGCCAGATCTTCGCGCGTGGGCGTCTCCACGCCTGACTGCCGTGCCAGTCCTGTCAGAAACTCCTCGTAGCTCTCGGCGTTGTCTCGCCGCACGATCGATCGCAGCGCCGCATTGGCTTCCAGAGTCGTGGCGTCAATCCCGATCCGCTTGCCCTTCACTAAACCTGCATCCGCCAGCAACTCCAGCACCCACGCAAACACTTGCCGATGCGTCTCCAGATCGATCAACCGCCGTGTCCGCGCGATGGTGGTGTGGTCCGGCGCTCCTTCATCCAGGGGTATGCCCACGAATTCCCGAATCGACAATGAGTCCCCCGCACGCCACGCGATGCCCCGCTCGCTATCGATGCCTTCGAAGTAGCCCACCAGCAGCAGCCGAAAATAGATTCCGGGAGCCAAGCCCGGCCGCCCCATGATGGCCGCATAGAAACCGCAGCACTGGCCTTCCACGAATCTGTCAAAATCGTGTTCTGCTAACAGTTGGTTCAGGCGTTGATAAAAGGGATGGCCCGCAGGTCGAGCCAAATTGCAGGTCGGAATCCAAAGCTCCTCTTGACGCTCCCTCCGCGTGCCCATCGCCATACGGCGATTCTACGATCAAACATTCTCGATGGGAACTGTTTTATGACTTTCACCCCGGGCTGCTAGGGGACTTCAAGTGAAAGTGGGCGGGACGGTCCGCTTGTCCTTCCTCTGCTCGCGTGAACAAACCAGCCTTGCGCCGGTCCTTCAGCCGGTAGCTCTCGCCACGTATGTTGATCGTCGTCGAGTGATGCAGCAATCGATCCAGAATCGCCGTGGCGATGATCGGATCGCCAAAGATCGTGCCCCAGTCGCCGAAGCTTTTATTGGATGTCAGGATGATACTGCCGCGCTCGTACCGGGCACTCACTAACTGGAAGAAGATGGTAGCGCCCAGATCATCCAGCGGCAGATAACCCATTTCGTCGATGATCAACACCTTCGGCGCCAGGTAGACCCGCATCCTCCGATCCAGCCGGCCTTCTCTGTAGGCGCGGCCGAGATCGGTCACCAGATCGTGGGCCGTCATAAAGTACGCTCCGAAACCTGCTTGAATCGCCGCTTCCGCCAATGACACACTCAGATGTGTTTTGCCGACGCGGGAGGACCGAGAAGCACCACGTTGCTGGCTTCATGAATGAACCGCAGCGAGCGTAGTTCTCGAATCTGCCGTTCGTCGATCGACGGCTGAAAACCGAAGTCGAACTGATCGAAGGTCTTTACGAACGGCAGGTGGGCCAGCTGCAGCCTGGCCCGCAGATACCGGCTGCGCCGCGCATCGACTTCGCACGCCAGTAACTCTGCCAGAAAGTCCGCGTAGCTCGGCGCCTTTTTGGATGCTTGCTCCAGCAAACTTTCCAGGCGCGCTTCCACAGCCTTCAGTCCCAGCCCGGTCAGTGCGGATTGCAACCCTTCGATGGCAGTCATCGTCCACCTCCCACAGCGACACTCTCGTAGGCCGCTAGCGGCCGGATCTCGACCACCGGCGCCGTGTCCTGAATCCGGATCAGAATCTTCGTTTCTGCTCGCGCCCCCAGCGGAATCCCCTGATGATGCTCCGTCTGGGTCAACACCATGTGCTTGCGCGCCGCCTGGGGGTGGACCGCAATCCTGTCTCGCCCGAAATGCACTTCTACATCCCTGCCGCAGTCACGCACCCACACCGATCGGCCCACATACTCCCACGGTACCGAGTAGCGGCTGCCTCGCCAGGATACGTATGCATCGCGCGCCATAGGTGCCGGCGACGCGACACACTTTGTTCGGCCGGGTACCCTTTCGGGAAGGGATGGCATGGAGTCAATTTGGTCTACACGCACGAAAAACACGGTGAAGGAGTTGCTGCCAAAGGTGAGCCTCTGGCCCTTGGCCCGGCCGCTCCTCGAATGGAAGCAGGCGTTACCCGAAATGCCTTGGCTGCCTGGCAATCTGGCAGTAAGCTTTAGTTAGAGAGAATGTGGGAGGCATTATGCCCACGTTTGCGGGAATCCTGGCAAATCACGTTCGACAAGATGGCTTGCCGGAAGCGCTTGATCACAAACATATCCGCTGCTACCCCCGCGGAAACCATTGTCCGTTTCGGGAGGAGCAGCCGGGGGTATGCAAAGTCCGCGTCAGCCGGGGCAGTGCGCTTCACGCTCTCGTTTTGCTGGTGCCTGCTCTTTTGTCTCTTGCCATCCCATTCCCTGCCGGCGCGGGAAGGCTGCATCACTATGAATATGTTTTTCCGGACGGCAGCATTGACGTTTATGACATGGACCATCGGGGCGCTTTAGTCAAACGGATCAGAGTGCCGACCTCTGCTGGCGTCAGAGGGACCGTGGCTTCTGCCGTCACGGGAATGCTGTACATCAGTTATGGTAGCGACAAAGGCGGCGGTGGATCCATGCTCAAGTACAACCTCATGACCGACAGGGTGGTCTGGATGAAGCAGTATCCATTCGGAGTGGACAGTATGTCCATTAGCCCGGATGGGAATACGATCTACATGCCCACCGGGGAATTAGTCTCCAAGGGCATCTGGGAAGTTATCGATGGCAACAGCGGAAATGTTAGGGCGTCAATCGATAGTCGGGGAACCGGCCCGCATAACACGGTGGTGAGCCCAGATGGCACCCGTGTCTACCTGGGGCCGAGGTACACGAACTATCTTGCGGTGGCAAGTACGAGGACCAATCAGGTGATTCGAAAAATTGGTCCAGTGGGGGGCACTGGGGGGATTCGGCCCTTCACAATCAACGGCACCCAGAGCCTCATATTCATCACTCTGAGTGGATTTCTCGGATTTCAGGTGGGGGACATCAGCACTGGACGGATCCTTTATACGGTTCCGGTCCAAGGATTTCCGACTGCTGGAGGGGCGGCCTCAGCCCCTAGTCATGGGATTTCCCTGTCTCCCGATGAAAGAGAGATCTATTTAATGGATTCGATCAATAGTTACGTGCATGTATTCGATATAACGGGGCTCCCCAGGTCGGCTCCCAGGCAGGTCGCGAATATCCAATTGGTCGGAACGCTCTCCGGCAACGAGTCGCCCTGCGCATACGATTGCGTCAAAGACGGGTGGTTGCATCACAGTCGAGATGGGCGATACGTATTTGTTGGCGATTCGGGGGATGTCATCGATACCACGCTTCGCAAGACGGCTATGAGGTTGCCGTCGTTGGCCAACTCGCGCAAGGCGATCGAGATCGACTTCGAAGATGGCGCGCCTCTTCCAATCTGGGCTATGAACAACCGCAGTTCGATTGGAGGCAGCGCATCTGTGGTCCGCACTTCGACCTAAAGCGGACCTCCGGGTGCCGTCGCACACCATGGAGGTGCTCTTCTTGGCACTCGACCGGATAGCTTCTACCAACGGCTGGCGTGAAGGCCGGCCGCCGGTTCTCCTTGCCAGGTGTAGTCCGATAGTCGGCCCTCACCTGTAGCAGCGCAGCCCTAAATACCGTCAACGCAAACACCGCTAAAGGACCAAGCATACTAGCGACAAAAACGTAACCTTTCCACTCGGGGTGTGACCGCGGATTACTGACATCGTCAGCCTCCGCTTCCCAAGATTGTGATGCTTGGCCTTTGAACTGGATGCAACGTCAGGGTGAAACGGACAGGGCAGTCACCAATTCGCAACTGGTTCGTCGCCAGCAAAAGTGGGGGGAGATCAATCCACTACAGGGACCCCGCCTCCATTCGCCGGCTGGTTCAGGAGCCGCGGAGGAGTGCCACTCTCCGGTTTGCGCGTGCTACGGACCGAAGGGCTGCTCTCGTCGGCTACGTGTTGAAAAGTATTTCCATACTGAGGAGACCTCTTTTGATAAACTCCGGGCCGTCCCCTTCAGCATCAATCCTCACAGATGCACGGTGCCTGCACACTCCGGCAAGGTGTCTCAAGTGTCTCCTGGGCAGTCGTCACTATTGCCGTTGCACTCTGCTCGTCGTGCAGCAAGCGTCCAGCAGGTGAAACCTCATCTGCACGGAATGCCGGGAGCGAGCAGACCACCCGATCGGTCGGCAGCGCGGCGCGCGTGTCGAACGAGCCTCCTGCAAACACGTTCGAACACCCCGCATTACAGGAGCGACTGGTCCACGAAAGGTGGCACGGCGACCTCGACCACATTGTCGACCGCCGGATTCTCCGGGTCCTGGTCGCGCCTAACAAGCTCGGATTCTACTTCGATGGGAGCGAGATCCATGGCGCCTTGTACGAGTTTTGCCGGGAATTCGAGCGCTTCCTAAACCACAAGCTCCACACCGGTAATCTCGCCATTCACCTTGTATTCATCCCGGTAGGCCGGGACAGCCTCCTACCCAAACTGGCAGATGGTTATGGCGACCTCATCGCGACCATGATGGTCACGTCGAGCCAACCTCAGTATGCCGTGGATTTCACGGATCCCCTCTACGACGACGCCAAAGCCGTCATTGTCAGCGGCCCCGGCGACCAATTGTCGCGTATCGAGGACCTTTCCGGCCGCGAGGTCTACTACTTCAGCAATACGATCCCGTATGAAAACCTGCGACGTCTCAGTGAAGACCTGCTACGCGACGGTAAACCACCGATTCACCTGACTCCCGCCGCCCCTGACTTGCAATTGGAGGACTTACTGGAGATGGTGAATGCCGGGCTTGTGCCCATGACGGTCGCGGAAGACAGAATCGCGCAATACTGGGCCAAAGTGCTGCCTAATCTGAAGATCCATTCCCACATCGTAGTGGCCGCGAGTCCCCTGGCGTGGGCCGTGCAAGAGAATACGCCGCAGCTCAAATTCGTTGTCGATGAATTTATCCGGGACCACAAGATCGGCACGCTCTACGGAAACACGGTAACGGCCAAGTATTTGAGCCGTATCAAATGGGTAAAAGACGCAATTGCCGGAGAGGATCTGGCACGCTTTGAAGAAATGGTGCGTCTGTTCCACACATATGGCAACAAATATTATTTCCCCTATCTGCTTTTGGCCGCGCAAGGCTATCAAGAGTCCGGCCTCAACCCTGGCCTGAGGAGCAAGGCCGGGGCTGTCGGGGTCATGCAGATCGAACCGAGCATTGCCGCCGCTGACCCCATCGACATCACCGGAATTGAGAAGATCGATCGCAATATCGAGGCGGGCGCCAAATATCTTCGGTACCTGGTGAGCCATTACTACGCCAACGAGCCGATGGATCAGATCACCAAGGGTCTCTTCGCGCTGGCTTCGTACGACGCGGGCCCCAACAAAATCGAAAAGCTGCGCGCCCTGGCCGCCGCCGAAGGTTACGATCCCAACCTCTGGTTCAACAATGTCGAATTCGTCGCCGCCCGCGAAATCGGCGCCGAAACCCCTAACTACGTCGGCAACATCTACAAGTATTACCTGGCGTACAAAATGACCACAGAACAGGACGCCCGTAGGCAGACCTCCCGCTCCAGACCCGTCCCCAGCCAGACCCGATAGCCATCGAACGGCTGCCGCACGTAGAGAACAGATTTCAATAACAGAAATTGACGCCGCTATTGCCGCGCCGCCCGTCTAACTCTCTTCTTGACCTGTACTGCCCGATCGCGGCATCCCGCAGCCGCGGGGTCTCTGGTCGCCGAGACGGACATTGAGAATGACGGTTGAACAAAAGCCGCAAGCGGCAGTTTGAGAAGCCATTGGTCTTTGGATTTGCGTTTCGTTGAACGCCGGACGTGAGCGTCATCGGGAACTACCGCCTGAACATCAAACCGACTCGTCGGACTAACGGTGGACTCCGACCGTGGGGTGCCGGTGCGTCACTACCAAGCGGTATAGCGCGAGCAGCGAAATCGCCCCGAGTGTCGAGATGATAAAGCCTGCTCCTTGGCCGGGGCCATACAGGCCAACCAGCCTGCCAAGAAGGCCTCCCACCAGTGACCCGGCAATCCCGAGCAGCATGGTCACAACAATCCCACCCGGATCACGCCCAGGCATAATGAGTTTGGCCAAGGCACCCACAATTAACCCAATAATCATCATCCAAACTATGTGGAACATTTCAGCCTCCAGTATTGTGCTTTTGTGGGCGTTCAAACCGCGTGTATCCGGGTGAGTAGCGAACGAGGACGTTGTGCGTCGTGCACTCTGTCATTTCTTCGCCACGGTTTCCGTGCCGGGTATGCGCTCCACTTCGACTTGCTGGCGGCGCACCTTATCCCGCAGAGTCTGCACGTGATCGCTACCTTCCTTCTGAATCACTACCTCTTCGGCGACGTGGACCGACTTGGTAACCACTGGCTCTTCGGCTGTTTCGGTGATTTCGATGGTTTTGTCTGTCCAGTCGATATTTCGTAGGTAATTAGGATCGGCAGCCGCCCGTCGAAGGACACGCGCGTGCTCTTCATGCAGGGTCACCTGCTGTTCCACCGGCGTCTCTATGATGAAGCGGCGAATTCGTGTGGCACCCCCCTGGACCACGCGCTTGCCGATGTTGATTTGTTCCTCGGCCAGAACGAGAACGTCCTCGCCGGAGACCACGCCGGCTGCGGCCATTGTTGCCGACGCCGGACGCACTGCGGTAGGCTTCGGTGCCGATGCCGTCGCAATCAGTCCCATCTGTTCAGCGCGTTTCAACACATCAATAGCTTGGTGAGCGTTCAAGATGTTCATCGCCTTGGCAACGTCTGCCTCCGGCACGCGAACGGTCAGCACGACGCCTCCCGACTCGACCGAACGACCGTAGATGCTGGCTTCGTACTGCTGAATATCACGCCCGAAAAATCGATGCCAGAGCCCCGGCTCGCGAAGCTTGTCGCCTGGCAAAGCCAGATCCTTGCTGCTGATCAAGCTGATATCGCTTGCTGCGAAACCCGCAGATTCCAGGTTATGTCTGGCAGCCTCGGCATGATCTGCCGTATCATACAGCGTTACTATCTTTTCGTAATTCATGGCGTCTCCTTTTCGCTACACCTTTCCGTGGCGGCTCTTAGTTTTGTTGTGAACCCTGCTTGTTGTCGAACGTCTTACTTTTGCGTAACACGCACGGCGACGCGTCGATTCTGGGCTCGGCCTGCCTCAGCGGCGTTGTCCGCGACGGGGTATTCCTCCCCGTAACCCAGGGCGGTGAGGCGGTCTGGGGATACGCCCTTGCCGACCAGTTGAGCCACAACGCTGCTGGCCCGATTACGGGAGAGGCGGAGATTCGGCTCGGCGCTGCCCACATTGTCGGTATAGCCGGCGATCTCCAAGTGCACACTGGGGCAATTCGTAAGAATCGCTGCAATGTTATTGAGTTGGGTCTGCGACTCAGGCTTGAGCTTGGCCGATCCTGTCTCGAACACCAGTTGGTCAAAACCGAACCATGTGGTCGCAAGCGGTTTGGCATCGGGATTCTGGACGAAAGCCAGGAGGCTTGCCTCGGCTCCGCCCTCCGGTATATTTACGTTGGCGGGAAGTGTGCACACCAGATTGTTGGCGGGGTTGGCGAGGCGGTTAGCCACTCCGGTCGCAACTGACGTGACCGGCTGGATCGACGGACGGCGTGCGTGCCCGAAGAGCCAAAGAAGGCCCAATCCGAGCGCTGCGATGGCAAGGACCGGCAACCAGTTAAAGGAACTCTCTCTTTGAACCTCCTGGGCGACAACGGGAGAAACCGCGCCTGCCATTGAAACCCCAGGCCAGAACAGATTTACCAAACTGGTAGGCAAAGCACTCCGGATGGTCGTGCTCTCGCGCTGTAAAAGGCTGCCAAGACCGCCCATGCTCATCCCTTCATCGCGTACATGCTTGGCAAGGAAGTTCATGACAATCGGCGTTGCAACGGCCATTAGTGTGGACATCACGCCGGGCCGCAAGCCAGATTGTGCGCTTAGGGCACTGGTGACGGTATTTTCCGAGCTTCCAAAGAGACTTGACAGCAGACGCTTGCCGCCGGAGATCAAAGGTGAATCAGGATCGGTAACGGCATGGCTGATTTGGGACAAGTCCCCTGACGCAGTCGGAGCAAGATCCAATATATTGCGCAGCGCACTCGGGTCCCCGGATTTTGAGGCCATTCCGCCAAGCACTGCAGCAATCGATGACTTTAGGCCTTGAGCAGCGGAACGCTCGGATACCCCCAAGGAACCTGCGATCCCGCCGATATTGGATTGGTCAAGCATGCTGACTAATGATGAAAACAACGAATTTGCCATATGCTGCCTTCTTTTCTGACCTTCCTTCCCATCAGCGGCTGACCAGACCCTCTGGGTTGAATGATGATGGTGGAATTACTGCGGGTTAGTTTATGGGGTGTGACGTCGCAAGGAGACCGTGGCGTTGGCTGAGCGGCCGGCTGCACCAAGTTCGAGCTCTGATTTTGGGTTGGCGGCAAGCCTCTCTCTCCGCGGTCGGGCGCTTTTCTGGGTAAAGCCACAAATCATGATGACTCTGTGTTGTAGACTCGTGCAGCACTTAATTTCGTTTTCCGCCACGGAGTGCAGCCTCTCGCAATCCTGCTGGGCAGCACCCTTGCGTCCGAGAAGGCGATTTTACCTGCCATGGTGAGATCATGCCTGCCTCGTCTCGGATAGATAGAAATCCACCGGCGATCGTGAGTTTGCACGTACCCGAATCACCAGTTGATGGCTTGATGTAGCTTTAAACCTGGGTCCTATCGGCACGAGATCATTTGCCCGCGAAGGTATTACATTGAGTGAGCTCGCCGCCTGCAAGCCCACGCTGGAACCACTCCGTTCTCTGCGCTGATGACCCATGGGTAAACGATTCTGGACTTACGTAACCTCTGGCCATTTTCTGCATCCGATCGTCACCTACAGCGCCCGCCGCGCCAATACCTTCGGCCACATCTTTCTGTTCGATAAGATTGCGCTGCGCTGTCGAGTTCGCCCAGATGCCGGCGAGACAATCTGCCTGTAACTCCAGACGAACGGATAGAGGATTCGCCTGCGACGGGCTCCCCTGTTGGAGCGCTTGCACCTTTGCGGAGATGCCCAGCAGTTTTTGCACGTGGTGCCCGATCTCGTGCGCCAGCACGTACGCTTGGCCAAATTCGCCGGGTGCCCCGAACCGGTTCTTCAATTCGTCATAAAAGCCCAAGTCTATATAGACTTTTTCGTCCACCGGGCAATAAAACGGCCCTGTCGCTGACTGGGCAAGACCGCAGGACGAATCCGTCGCATCACGGAACAGCACCAACTTCGCGTGCCGGTACGGGACTCCGCTCTGTTGTGGCAGAAGCCGATCCCAGGTCTTCTGTAGATCGTCAAGCACGAAGGATACAAATTGCACAAGCTCTGCTTCTGCCGGATCTTGAACCGCGGTCCGGGAAGCCTGATTTACGGTCGGACCGTGGCCGGAAAATAGCGAAACAAAGTCGTGTCCGAAGATGAGGCTGAGCACCAGCAATACGAGAGTTCCGCCCACACCAAGATGCGTCCCGCGGATGCGGCTTCCGCTCTCAGTACGGCGATCCTCGATGTCACCACTCTTTCCGCCGGGAGTCCACTGCACATCTACTCCTCATTACCGAACTCGCCAGTGCGGGTGATTGCGTCGCGGATGATCATCAGCGCTGCCTTTCGCCTGATGCCTCTAGAGAAGCGGCGATTCCCTCGATGGGGTGCGCGTCGAGCATCCCAAGTAGTGATGCAGGCAGCGGTCATAACTTACCTTCTTTCTGACCATTACTCCCGTCTGTGAGTAGCACCCTCTCTGAGTCGGATGATGACTGTGGAAACTATAACGATGTATATTCAGGGGTGATACCCGTCACCCCGCACAGTGCTAACCTGGCCCCAACCTGCGCACTGTTCGGATGCGTTGCATCTACGGCGAGACAGCGATTTGAAGTGAGCCGTTTTGGAAACCGCGTTATGTGTTTTGATCGATGCGCGAATGGTTAGTAGAGGGATGTCTGCGCGGATCAGGGACGAATGCCGTAGCATTTCACCTTGGGGTTGCGTCTTAGGACGCCGATCCCGCTGATCGCGGGCACGGTTTGGCGCTGGCATTCCCGCGCGTGAGAGATGCGAAATGGAAGAAGCAGATCGTTCGCTTTCGGCGGGCGAGCGCGCAGTCGATAGCGTGAATCGCCCCACCAACGCCATGGCGCTGCCGCACTGTATTTCCAACCCCTGTGGCGCCATGATCTACATTGATGGCATCCCATGAGTTTTCCGATGCCCACGGGGCGCTATACACTCGTCCTTCTGGCGCCTGGACATCAGCCATATATGCAACGGATCTTGGTGCCAGGCGCTTCACTGGAAGTAGACGGCCAAGCTGATCCCGAAGAATTAAGACCCTCGCCGTAACGCGCCCCCCGCCCGATGGCAAACTGGACTGGGCGAAGAGGTCGGCGGACTGCGGGGACCGACTGAGAATGACGGGGAACGAAGCCCGAACTTATACCGCCTAAAAATCAAATATTTTGAACCAGTTATGCAAGAATCGCATCCACCCAAGCGTGCGAGTTCTGCGCAATGTTCGAAGGAGAAACTATGATTCTAGGAAGATTCACCTTGGCGATGTTTTTATTGACTGCTCCTGCAGTTTGGGCGCAGTATAACCGGGCGGACATGATAAAATTGGCGTCGGATCGATTCGATACGGCCGCCAAGACCTTGAACTTGAGCCCGGATCAAGTATCTGCGATCAAACCGCTTCTCCAATCGAAATATGTCGATATGGGCCAGGTTAAAGATGTATACCTGGCGAGCGCCAAGAGCGATGCCTCAAAGAAGAACGCTAAGGAGTCGCTAAAGGCAATTCACGACAAATACAACGCCAAGATCAACGCGATTCTCACTCCAGAACAGTCGAAGGCATGGAAGCGCATGCAGAAGGACTGGAAGGACGACCTCATCATGCCGAAGTCCTAGCCACGTTTCGCCGGCGCAAGGCACGTAAACCTAAATAGTCATCAAACTAAACAGAGCATAGGTCCCGGAGAACGGCGCTACTGGGGTGTGGGCGAAAAGCTGATAGCCTCACCCATCGTAAGCGGGTGTTCAAGTCTTATTACGGTTCTTTCCGCGCGCTGCAAGACTTTTCGTTGGACCTGCTTCAAGAACGGATACACCTTACTTCTTTATCGGCAATCTCCCGGATGAACGTGGTTGTCAGCCCGGAAGCCTTGCCGCAAGGGGGAGGAATACGACATTGATCACTCGTGGCTCGTCAATTTTAGGCTTGGTGTTCATGGTGCACTGCAGTGTAAGCTCTGCCGTTGTCCGGGAAGATAGTTCCGCTGAGGCTCCTGGCAACATTACCTCGGCTCGCTTAGGATCAGATCGGACAAGGAAACCTGCAAACGAGACAGATTTCCGAGCCGAAGTCCTGCGCGTCGAGCAGCTTGCCCGAGGTCTTGAAGGCGGGTTGAGGACATATCACGAACATCTTCAAACAGCGATGCTGAAACAGGGATACGGCCCTTATCACCCTCTATTTCGGACCCATATAAACGGTTTCGTGCAAGACCAGATCGACCTCGAAGATGCCGATGAATATAGGCGAGGCTCGTTCGCGTTTTCGCTAAAGGCCTCCGGAAAACCGCTGGATCCCGATCCGTTCGGCGACTGGGTGACGGTCCAGAATTGGCTAGATAGTTTTGAAGCAACTATGGACAACGCGAGGACAGTCATGGCGCAGGCGGACCTTTTTGCCGCCAACAGTACGGAGAATATTCCTCGCGAAATCTTTCGGCAGCTGAGAAAGCGATGGCGAGCAGCGTCGGAACAAGCGACGGAAGCGTACGACCACGCCATGGCTATTCGCGCTGTGTTGAGCATTGACGGCGATACAGTCCCTGTGCCTCAGTCCTACCGGTTTATTAGCGGAGGCGGTCGGTACGCTACTATCTGCGCATTCGGCGTCTGCTCCTCCTCAACCACCGCCGATGAGTCGAAGGACGTTCCAACACGGCATTGACGGCGTGGGCTCAAGAGACTGAGCTGTGACAGCTGTGGGCTGAAGTGAAATACTACTTCAACGCATTTCTGACAGCTGCGTCTACACACCCTA
>CAWGTA010000006.1:0-17188 GCA_963825305.1 Terriglobia bacterium
AAGACCCGGGTAGTCGCGGCTCGGAACAGGCCGCTGGGGTAGGTGCGGCGGGTGGCCGCCAACGGCTTCCGTTGGGCAAGCGCTGGTTGTTGGCAACGTCTTGCTCAGCTATCAGCTGGCCGGCGGCGCGTTCCAGCTCCTGTACCTTTGGCTGCAGAGTTTCCGCCTGCTTGCGCGTGGCGGCATGGACTTCAAGGAGGGAGACGGCGTTCTTTTCGACTTCTTTTGCTCTGGATAGCTTGCAGAAACCAGAGAAAATCGCGGATCACGGGATTGGAGTCGATGACCGGCGGCGCGAACAGGGCTCCGCAGACGCAGACCAGCAAAGTCATTCCGTTTCCGCGGCCCGGGTTAGAGACCGGAAAATACAGAGATTCTTCAAACAAAACAGGGCTGAAACCACGTCGAATTACATTCCGGGCACTTGTGCCAAGTTTGCGGGGCGTCATTGGGATACATATAAATTCTCCTTGCGGGAATGGCGTTACTAGGCCGGGCTGACGACGCAGATGGCCGGGGGACAGCTCTAAATCAGCCAATGATGGCCTTCGACTGAACCGCCGGATGCCTTCCTCGCGGGATGTTGAAATAAGTTCCCCTTCCACTTACCGTTAGTATAGGTTTTTGCAAATTCCCTTGAAATCCTAAGGAAATCCGCGTTTTCAGCGAATGCTTCTTGAAAGGCAACAGGACGACGTCCCCAAGCGCGCCCGCCTATAAGAAGGAATCCCGTCCGGGCAAATCGCCGCCGTCGGCCAGCTATAGCGGCTGAACCGGAGCCCTGAACCGGAGCCCTGAACCGGGGCGCTGAACCCGAGCTGCTGTTGCGGAGCCCAACGCCCGAACGGACCGGAGGCGATCGACCGGAGCAAGCGCTCGGACGGACCGGAGTCGGCATATATTTCCGGCCCCTCCAGCTCCGCGCGCGGCCTTGCGAACAAGAAATCGGCGCGGGAAACCAGGTATAAAAACTCTGATCCTTAAGAGTTATCAGACAAAAGAGACCGAATTCCGGGTCGCCTTATCCGCCACCGGTATCCGGCAGCTGGCGCCGGGAGGCAAAGCGCGGGCTTTCGGCGACATCGTGGCGAGCGAGCTGGCGCAGCTGGAGAGCCGCCAGTTCCTGAACATCGCGCAGTCGCTGTTGCCGTTTGCCACCGACACCAGTTTGGATCTGTTAGGGGAGATCTTTGGGGTGCCGCGGCTGGCGCAGACCACGGCTACCGTGGATATGGGAGATCAGAACTTTACCTGGTTTGTGCGCGTGAAAGCTGAAGCCCGGACGAGAGCGAATGCCCCGAAAAAATCCCCAGAGGGTATTCCAACACCGTGAATTGCCATTTGTATTGGCAATTGGCAAAATAGATGGTAGAACTACTGAAGATCGATGTCCTGGGACGAATCGTCATCCCTAAGCCGGTCCGCGACAGGCTGCGTCTCAAGCCGGGCTCGGAACTCGACTTGGTAGAAAGAGAAGAAGGTATTCTGCTCCGCCCCCCGGGGCGGCCAGCCGCACCCGTGTTCCAAAAGGACGGCCTCATCATCCACCGCGGCGAAGCGCCCAAGGGGTTCGACTGGAACCGCATAGCCGAGGATCGGCAGGACGAGTAATGAAGGATAAGGCGCGGCCTGCAAAGATCTATTTCGACACCAGCGTGCTGATCGCGGCGGTGGTGGAGAAGCACCCTTATCACGATCCTGCTTTCGCGGCCCTGCAGCGCGCCCGCAACAAAGAAATCGAAGGCACTATCAGCGGGCACGGCTTGGCGGAGTTTTACGCCGTCTTGACGCGGGCACCGCTAAACCCGGCGGCTTTCCCATACCAGGTCCAGCAGATGCTGGAGACGAATTTGGCGCCGCATTTCGAGGTGGTATCTCTCGCGCAAGATGAATACAGCAAAGCCGTCCGGGATTGCGCAGCAGCCGGTTGCTGTGGTGGCCGGATCTATGAAGCCTTGCACCTGGCTGCGGCCCGGAAGGGCAACTGCAAACTGGTGTATACGTACAATCTGAAGCATTTCCGCCAGCTCGGGGAGGACTTCGGCGATCGCATCCGCACGCCTTGAAAACGCCCCCCTTCCCCAGTGAAACGAAGGCTTCAGTTGACCGCCTCATAACCAGGGGCCCTCCGCAAGGGAGTAAGTTTGCAGAATTATAGGGCGAACAATGGCTATGTGGTTCGCCGATATGGCAAAATAGAACTAGTCGAATCGACTGGTTGATTTTATGAGGGAGATTCAAGCTTCAGAAGCCAAGGTCCACTTGCCCCAACTGCTGGACGAGGTGGAGAGGGGCGAGACATTGATCATCACACGTCACGGCCGCCGCATTGCCCGCCTGGTTCCCGAGCAGGACCGCCGTCAGGAAGAGATCGACAAAGCTCTCGCGGGCATCCAGGAAATGCGCCAGCGTACCGGCCAGATCACCGTGGGGGAATTGCTTTCGGCCCGGGATGAGGGACGCAACTGATGCCTTTCGTGCTCGATGCGTCCATCACCGCGTGTTGGGCCTTTCAGGACGAAGACCACCCCGATGCGCGGCTGGCCTTCCGTCGTATCCGCGGCGAAGAGGCGGTGGTTCCTGCCCTATGGTGGTTTGAGGTACGCAATATACTGGTCGTGAACGAACGCCGGCAACGCATTCTGGAATCCGACACCAGCGCATTTCTGCTCCACCTTTCCCAACTCCGCGTGCGTGTAGATCAGCTCCCAGATGAGCATGCCGTGCTGCGGCTGGCCCGCAGCCGCCACCTTTCGGTATACGATGCCGCTTACTTGGAATTAGCGCATCGGGAACATTTACTTCTGGCGACGCTGGACTCCGCTCTGCGTAGGGCAGCAGCCGCTGAAGGGGTGGGCCTCCTTTCCGGTGGAGATACGGAAAACGGACATACTGAAACACTGGAGCCGCAGTAGTCGGGGCCGCTTGGCAAAATCCAGGGATCAAGCCGGCCTTTCGACCAAGGCCCGGAACGACTCAAAATCATCGCCGGCGGCTCGCGCCAGCTCGTAAAGCTTAACTAACAGGTCTTCCGCGCCGCCGAAATCCACGTGCAGGCTGCCGGCCTGCAGACAGACTCCGGACGGCAGGCTGGTGATACTCCGCTCGCCTATTGGCTCCTCGACTGGAATGCGCACCGCGGCCGCCGACCGGTGTCGGTGGATCTTCTCGAGGGAATCGAGCAGACGGCGCCGGCGCCCCTGTTCTATGGCGAACTCCCTGCCTGCCTCCAAGGCTTCCAGCTGCCGGACTAATTCGCCGCGGTCGATCAGGAACGCCTGGCCGGTCTGGTAGCCGCCGAACACATGCATCAGTTCGAGCGCCCGGCGCCTCCGCACACGGAACAGCCGCTCGAATAACACCCGGTCCACTACGGGCACCTCCAGAGCTTGCACGTCCCGCCGAATCTCTGGAACTCTTACTAACCACAACTTTCTCGCTGCCATCTAGACACGCTACCTAGCTCTATTATGTTTCCGCACGACCGTGCACTTACAAGCGATTTATTACTTGTGATAATGCCTCTTATAGGAAGTGATCCCGGGAAACCCGGCGCATAGGAACCAACGCAAGCCGCCAATCGACACCTATAGATCGCTCACGAGTGAGAGCAATCCGAACGATTGGAACCGCTGTATTGACATGGCGAACAACAGACGAATATATCATAAGGATGGGACCACTTCTCTTGCCGCCAGGAGACGACGAAATAGACCTCTACTCTGATGGATCTTACCGCCGTGAGTTGCAAATCGGGGGTTGGGCTTGTTATGTTCCGGCGTTTGGCCTCGAAATAGCAACCGCTGAAGTTGGCTCGTCAATAGAGTGGTTTGAGTTGGCTGGCGTGGTGGCCGGCATTGAGGGTATTGCAATGTGGAGCATTCCCGGCGGCTCATACATGTCCATACCGATTCGGCCTTTGTTGTCTGCCTTCTCAAACACTTGGCCGGGCGAACATATCTGCCTCGCCCCAGTTTCGAAAGGGTTGAGGACCTCATCCGCCGTGTGACCGGACCTTGCGACCAACGGAACCTCAAGTGTTCTCCTGCTCAACGCAAAAACCCAGTTATCCGGCGCTGCCACCTCGCTGCGGCCCGCAAAGTCCGGGAGTACATCGCGACGGACCCGATTCTACGCCATAAGGTTCGATCAGGCGCGACGGAAACAAGTGGTCGACACTGTCAGCAAAGCGCGAGAAATTGCATCGCCGCTTACAGATTCTTGAGGAAAAGCTGCGGCTCTGTGATGTTAGGGTAAGCTTTGAGCGCGACGGTGCCGCTTGGCCGCCAGGAAACGGAAGCAGGCTACAACGTTTCAAGGACCGCTTGATAATCCGTCGCCGTCGGAGCCGCCATGAGTTTTGCGCTGCCGCGCGACGTCCGGGGAAAAGTCACAGAGGCGGCGCCCTGCGCTCGTTCGGTCAGCGCGATCGCGTTATCCTAGCCGTGCTGGTCGGCTGCGGGCTGCGCCGCAGCGAGGTGGCCGCGCTCCGAGTGCCGGCACATGCAGCAGCGCGAAGGTCGCTGGGTACTGATCGATCTCGAGGGGAAGGGAAGACGGATCCGCTCGGTGACCCGGAGTTTGTGAAGGCCGCGCTCGATCGCTGGACTACCATGGCCCAAATCAAAGCGGCCGCTGTTCCGGCGTGTAACTGAGCGCAAATATCCTGTGGGCAAATATCCCGTGGGCACCCCGGAAGCGCTGAGCGAGCGTATGATCTGGCACATCGTCACCGGCTACTCCCGGCAAATCGGAATCCCGGATCTGGCGCCCCACGATCTGCGCCGCACTGCACCAAACTGTGCCGAGCCGCTGGCGGCGAGCTCGAACAGACCCAGTTTTTATGGCTCTGCGCAGGAATCTGACAGACCCCCTGGTTTTGTTGGGTTTTGATGAAACGCGGATGCCGGGGTTGTCGTCAGGTGCAGAGCCGCTGGATCGCTCCGGGGCCAATGCTGGCGGGCGCTCCATAGGATCCCAGTCCCAATGAAAGGCATGGGTTGCAGCGAGCGTCGGGGTTCGACCAAGGATGCCGCATTGCCGTGTTTGCCTGGGTCGCGGCGCGTTTGGCACTCCCACTCCTCGCCATGACGACCAAAGAGGTCCCGGCACGCGTCGACAATGTGTCCATGACACCGAAGCGGCTCAACCTTCATAGAATCAAAGCCTTCGGCCCAGACCCGGTACCGTCGACAGTCTGGGAAAGGAATGCCTTCAGCTAGCAAGTCCCGTTCTCGACGGCCCTGCCGGGCTGTTTCTCCCTGGCAGCGGCAGTTGCAAAGAGCGCCGACGTCGGTCGGAAACCCGACATTCTGAAACCCGCGCCAATTGGGCCTTTCGTCGAATTCCTGCGCAGAGCCGTTTTTATTAGGCCATGCGTCGATCCAGACGACGGAGCGCATCTGGGGTCCCGCCAGAAATGACCAGCTGGGTCGACGAATAGGGATTCAGACCGGCCGCGGCAGGTCCGGCATGGCAACCGGCGGCTGCAGCAACCGGAAGTCGAACTGGAACAGCACCGGCGCGGCGAACTCGATACGCCGAAAGTCCGGATGGGACGGGTTGAGGACGTAGTTCCGCTCTCCCAAGATGACCGAAGGAAGATAGAATCGCCGACCGCCCCGCCGCGATCCAGGCATCACCTATCTGGCGCGTGAGCGCCTGCGCGCCGGGATCGAGCGTGGCCCAGTCGCCGGGCAGAACGCTTTTGTTCAATTCCTCGGTCTGCAGGTCATTTGGAATCTCCGCGGCACCCAATACATACCGGTCCGGAATCAACCCCGACAAATGAACCAGGATTTCCAGCAAGGCCAGCGAGCGGTTCTCGCTCATGTAGACCACCGCCACGCCCTTCGAGTTCCAGCGGCCGCCTGCGCGCCGGGCGCCTTCGCCATCGTAGGGAGGATAGTTCGAGCGGCACAACCGGAAAGCCCGCATCAACCGAGGACACCGGCTTCGATGCGGGTCAGGATATCGTCCGCCTCCGCGAAGCCATCCTCGGTGTGCGCGGCCTCAAGCGGCGTCCGGCCGCTCAGAGACGGATTCGGGGTTTGCAGCCAGACCAGGGCTTTTTCGTGGTTAGCGAAAACCTCTCCCGCGCGCGCTGAAAGAGAGATAAAGCGGGTAGGAAATGCGGGTTCCTGAATATCTGGATTCCGGGGGATAGTCGCCATGGTACGGTGCTCTACTTCCAATATACGCCGGTTGCCGATCTCAATCGCGGAGGGCGGTCATGTTTTCGAGAACGATTGTGGCTCGCCTATCATTCGAGGCTCGCGCTATGAGTCCAGCCCGAGATTTTGGGTGTTGGGGAGCAATGGAACGGAAAAGGAAACGCGAGTTTTGCAGATTCTCTCTAGTCCCTTCAGACGACATCTTCCAGAGCATCGGTCGGATTCCGAAGGGGACGGAGGTGGCCCCGCGCGCTGAATCCGAAACCGGGAAGACGTGGCTCGATTTTCGCCATATCTGGGACGGTATGCGGCGGGCCATCCGATATGCTGGTGGCCGACGTTGTCCCGGAGCACGCGGGGGATCGCAGCCAAAATGCCGTCTCACTGGCGAGTTATTGTCCTCGTGCACTGATGAAGGTGAACCGGAGCGCAGAATTGCAGATTTTTGCAGACTCATGGCTTTGGGTGGCGCGGTGTAGCGTTGTTTCCCGATGGGTAAGTTTTGCATCATTGCCGGGGGGCCCGTAACTAGAGAGCCTTGAATGTTGCAATGCCCCGCGCAAAATCGACGCCATGAAATATGCCGGCGTCTCAACCGAAAGCCAGCCTCCTGCCCTGGAACTTGAGGCTCCGAAGAAGGCCGGATGGAAAGCGAAATTCAGGAATTTACATGGCTGAGCGGTTAGGGGACTTGTTAAAGTGAACTTCTTTTGACGTAAACAATTGATATTACGATACTTGACCAAAACCAAGGCTGGATTCGCCTTGACTTTAGCTAACATTAGCTAAACTAGACAGGAGTATGGAGTGTGACGTTCACTTCGCAAAGACTAATCTCTCGAAACTCCTCAAGCAAGCCGAATCAGGTGAAGAGGTTATCATCACCCGGAGCGGCCAGCGATTCCAACTCCAGGTGGTGACGGCGATCAAACCGAAGCCCAAATTTGGAACGCTGCGGGGAAAGGTCAAGCCGGTGAAGGAATCGCTACTTTTTGCTATGCCTGACGACGAAGCTGACGCCTTCATCGAGGGCAGGTGAAAAGATGCGGGCCCTGCTCGACACACATATCGTCATCTGGTTATCGACCGAACCAGGCCGGGTGCCGGATCATCTGCAAAAGTTGGTGCTCGAAGCGGACCGGCGTTTTATCAGTGTCGTTTCCTTTGTCGAGGTCGCTTTGAAGCATCGCAAAGACCCGGACGGTTTCCCCTTCACCTGCGAATTTCTAATGGGCGCAATGAGCGATCTCCAGGCGACGGAACTGCCATTGCGAAGGGATCACATCAGTCACGTCGGCACGATTCCGGTGCTGCACAAAGACCCATTCGACCACTTGCTAATGGCACAGGCTATCGAGGAAGAACTGGTCTTTGTGACGATGGATGCTGCTATTGAGAACTACGTGTTAGATGGTCTAACCTTGCGGAATTGAGACGTATCTCAGCTACTTCTCGGTCATGAAAGGTCGCCGATGACCAAGTACGAGGTCCTATCGGCGGCGGAAACAGTCTATGTCCGGCTTGCGCTCAAGGGGCCGAGCGGTAAAGTCGAATCGGGCTGGATAGCGTCGCGGCTTGTTCAACGGTTAGCCTTGTTATCGGTTGAAGAAAAATGTCTGCCCCGGATGGCTCTTGGCGTAACCGGTCAATGCCGGCTTCAAGCGTGCGATGTCAATCATTAGTTTCGCCTGAACCGGCAGCTTGGCAATGATCGTAAAGCATCTGAAAATGAAATTGAACCACGACATGCGGACGAGCTTGGGAGCATAGTAAGTCCTGTATTCCGGATGGGCAGCGAGCCATTCTCTAAAAGTCGCGGAATTCAGTGGCGACAGTGTGGGCTGACTCATCAGGAGATGCACCTCTGAATCTGGGGGGCGTATCACCTCGATCAAATTCAGCCAATCAACCAAAGCCTTCTCATTGATTTCCTGGCTTAGGGAGGCTGCCACAGACCAGAACTCGTGGACCTGCGCCAGTTGACGCAGTTCCGTTAGGAAAGGATCCATCGTCTGTTCGACCGGACTGTCGGTCCAAAAGGTGAACTTCGAGAACGGCCTACGGCTTGACAGCAGAGCGAGCGCGCTGAACATGCCCGAGACCATTCCCGCAATTCCCGACACGGTCACGCCGAAGAGGGGATCCTGGAAAATCTTCAAGCGGGCTATATTGACCCGGCTGAATTTATCGCGCTGGATCCCGTGTTTGGCGCAGATGTCGGTGGCGGCGAAAAGGGGTACCAGTTTGGCGGTTGAAGGGAGCCAGGTGTGGGGTTACGGTCTGGCCTGCGGTGAGGCGCAGAAAGAGGGAAGAAGCTGACTGCTTCCTCTCTCAGCCCAGATTGTCCTCGCTTTTGACCAGGGGGGTACGATAAGTCTTGCCTTTGATCTTGAGGATGATCGCTCCTTCGACGAGGCGGTCGAGGAGCGCCATCGCCAGCGGGCCATCGACCAGATACTCTGCCCATTTGTCGAAGTCCACGTTGGTCACCAGCGCGGTGGAGCGCTTCTGGCTGCGTGCGGCGATGATCTTGTAGAGCAGATGAGCCGCCTGCGCGCACTCGGTCCGTTCGATGCGGTCGAACCCGAATTCATCGATAATTAACCAGTCCGGGCGCGTGTAGTAGCGCAGACGCGCGGGAAGAGTTTTGTCGGCGAGTGAAGCCGTCAGATCGGCGAGTAACTCGGCGGACGTGCGATACAGAACGCGGTAGCCCTGGACGCAAACCCTCTGTCCCAGGGCCTGAATGATGTGGCTCTTTCCGATCCCGCTCCAGCCGACCATGATCAGGTTGTTGCGGCGCCGGATGAAATCGCCAGTGGCCAGTTCCTCGATCTGCACGCGGTCGAAGGCTTTGGGATTGAACTTCCAGTCGAACCCCTCCAAGGTCTTGCTGTCGGCAAAGCGAGCTTCCCGGATCCGCCGCGCGACGGCGCGTTCCCGGCGCGCGTCGGCCTGCGTCCCCAGCAGCAGATCGAGGAAATGCAGATGAGAGAGGTTCTCTTTCTCGGCCCTGGACAGCACCTCGTCCAGAGATCCGCCTTCCAGCGGAATCCCCAGCGTCGTGCAGTGACTCAAACACCGGTCACGCAGAGGGGTCGTCGTCTTCGTCGCTTTCATCGTGGGTCACCGTTTCTTCCAGCAGCGCTTGATACTCCGCCGGGGAGCGAGTGGCTACGGGAGACTGCCGGAGGATCTCATCGAGTTGGTCCTGCGCCTCGGCCTGCAATGTTTCCCACCCGGATCGGGGACGTGCCTGCGCCGCCAGGATCCGCTCAACCGCGGACCAGGAGAAAGCGCGGTAACGGACGGCGCGCTGGAGTGCGCGCGCCAGGTCCTCGCGATGGTATGTGGCCAGCAAGCCCAGCACGCGCCCGGCTTCATCTTTGCCACGGCGCCGGGTGCGGACCAGTTCGTCGAGGAACAGGACTCCCTCCGCTCCGAACTCCGCGAACCGCTGTTTCAGTAACTCGTATTTCTGATGGTGATCGCGTCCGGGAGCGTGATCTGCAAGACTGTGCTTCTGTCCGCTGATTCCGGAAGGGTACAGCTCATGACGGGCGATCTCCTTCACCTCGGGGCCGTAGACGATCAGTTCCTTCTCAGTGATGCGTATCGGCAGCAGTTCGCCAATGCGCTGCCACGGCACGGAGTAGAAGTTCTGCAGGTACGCCACATGACCTTCCGGGTTCACCGTGCGGTAGAAGACTTGGGCGGTATCGTAGGCTCGCGCCGGCAAACGCAGCAGGTGCGGTTTCTCTTCCTGGTAGAGATCGATGGGCCGGCGCTTGGTTTCCCGGTGCACGTGCAGGTCGGCGACTTCCGCAAGCCAGAGTGCCGCGGTCTCATTGAGGTGCTCCAGCGAAGTGAAGGTGCGGCCGTTGAGCAGGTTGGTTTCGACGTAGGCAAACGGCCGTTCCACTTTACCTTTCGTTTGGGGACGATGGGGTCGGCATGCCCAGGGTTGATACCCGTAGTGCGTGGCGAAAGACAGGAATCGGGTGTTGTAAATCGGCTGGTCGCCGTCATAGCCAGTCACCACCACTTTCATGTTGTCGTACAGACAGGTGGCGCACAGACCATCGAAGTATTCGAAGGCTCGCACGTGTTCCCGGATGGTGGTGGCAAAGTCCTGCGTCTCGACGAATCGCACGTACTGGCGCCTGGAGTAAGCCAGAATGTAGCTGAAGGCATGTACGCGGCGACGCCCTTCGGCGGTGAAAGAGATATCGTACGGTGAATAATCCATCTGGCCCTGCACTCCTGGACCGGTTTCGAATCGCTGCACGGGCAGTTTCGGCGCGTGCGGCCGGAGCACACGCAGCCGCTCCCGCACGATCGTGTAGCGGCCTTGGAAACCCAGCCGGCACAACTCCTCATGCAAGCGGACCGCCGTGATGTTCGGATAGCGCTCCAGCAGTTGTGCGATGTGATCGGCGAATGGGTCCAGCACGCTCGGCCGTCGCACCCGCTCCACTTCCACCGGTTCTGCTCTATGTTGTTCGTGACCCACCAGAGCGCGGGCCACGCTCTTGCGGGCGACTCCCAGCAGCTTCGCGATGCGGCGCTGCGAAGCACCGCCATAGTGCAGGCGGATGATCTCGTTGCGTGTCGATTCCTTCATGCACGCTCCAACTCGCCGACGAAATCCTGGCTCAACGCAGCCACCGATCCGGCATCCCGCGCCAGCCTTTGGAAACGGGGCAACAAGATCACGCGATCCTCCGGCGTCAGCCCCGTGCGCCCCTGGTGCGCCAGCCACACTTCCATGCGCCCCAGCACATCCAGCAGCAGCCCGACGCGCTTCCATACCTGGTTTCCGGCTTCGCTCAGCCGGGGATCGCGCACCGCGGGGAGCACTCCCTTGGCCTGCGAGAGCGCTTCGCGAGGATGCGCCAGAAGATACTCTTGCTGCCGGCGTTCGGAACATCGCAGCCACAGGTCCACTACGCCGCCCAACTCCGCGCTCGACAGCGCCTCGCGCCGGATCGCTTCCAGCACTTCCGTCTGGTTGCCCTGCGGCAACCGCACGATCTGTCGCGCCGCCGTGGGCGTCAACAAGCCCACGCGCAGTTCGTCTTTCGCCTTCGGTCCCAACCGCTCGATCAGCGCCAGCCGCCGGCACACCCAACTCTTGTGGCGTCCCAACAACTCCGCCACCTCCACCTGGCTCAAGCCGTCTTCCCGCACCAGCGCCTGGATGATCCAGGCTTCTTCCAGTTCCCGCGTGCGTCCCCCGGCGCGATTCAGCCCGTAGATGGCCGCCTTCGCCTGACGCTCATCGGCCTCCATGAGCCGCGCCGACAGACGCGGGATCTGCGCCAGTCCGCGTACCGCGCCCAAGCGTTTGAAACCGTCGATCAGTTCGTAGCGGTCCTGGCGCCGGCACACGACGACTGGCGACAACTGCCCATAGCGCTCCAGCGACCGCGCCATGGCGCGTTCCGCTTCCGGCACGTGTAAGCGATAGCGTCCGTAGTGTTCGCCGATCTCCTCCCACTTCAGATCGAGCAGATTGTTGTCGGCCCAGCGCAGCACTCGCGTCCCCTTCCTTGCGGGACAGGTTGAATGTAAGCCAGTGGCCGGCGCCGATCAATACGTCACGGTTAACTGGCGGCGCCATTCCCACCGCCTGGACACATCGCCGCACGCGGGATTCCGCTCAACCGGCGCGTGTCCGTTGCCAGTGCCGCTCGCGTTCCCAGACGCGCTCCATCGCACGCCGGCACTCGTGCGAGCAGAAGTGCTGCGACGGCGAGCGCCGCTGGCGCACGAATCCCACGTAGCAGCCTGGCCGGTCACAACAGGCCTCGAAAAAACTTCTTAGTGATTACCCTCGCGCCCTCTGGAGCGGCTTCCTCGGCTGCTGGTTTTCGGCTCCTGACGCGCTCCCGGTAACGCCGGCTCTGCCCGTTGCGCTTCTGTTTGCCGGCCGCCGTGGTCCGGTAGCTCTCCTGCGCCTTCCTCCGCGACCAGGCCCGCGCCGCCTTCCGGCACGGCTCGCTGCAATAGCGCTGCCGCGCCCGTCGTGGCCGAAAGCGCTGCTCACATCCTTTGAGCAGACACAGTCGAGGCCGCGGTCGGCGCGCCAGCCGTTTTCGCGGGCCGCCCTCTTGATTTTCGGGATGGCTTGTAGCACTCTCGGGAGGGCCCAAGGGAGGTCATTGCTCCCAGAAGCTCCTGCTCCGGAGGGGATTGCACTCCTCTCCGGGGCGCAGCAGATCTTCGGATCAATACGAGATCAACAACTCTATCGCAAAGATCGGATGTCTGCAGCCAGTTGGGAGCATTCACCAGAATTCTGTACGCAAAGCCCTGTTAATCTTTGGTAACCGCTACAGCCGTCAGGGAGGATCCAATTCTGCTTACACCAGTCTCTCGGGAGCTTTGGTTGCCGCAGGACGCAAGTCTGAGTCCCAACGCTCGTTCAGAACCCATTTGAAATCGGCTTCGAACCCGACGCCCAACCTCGGTCCTTCGCGAAACTCCTTGGGACAGGGCCCACCGCGGGTAATAAAGTATCCGAAGTATGGCGACTCGCGGACGACAGATATGCTGTCACCGGCCGTGACCATCTCACCAACGAAAAAGAACCAACCACCATAGTGGTGTAGTCCGTTCTCCAAGGGGCCATCCGCGACGGCCTCCGCTTCCTTGTTTGGGTCAATGCCAAGCTGCTGGAGCAGTTCTCTAAACGCAGACGGATAGACTTCATCTCGTTGGGCCAATAGATTCCTACAGCCGACGCAGCCACAATCTTCCGCCCAGCCAGCTCTCAACCTCGCGTAGATCGCGGCAGTTGCTTCGGGATCGTAGCGGAACGTTTGGTCGTCGATTGTCATTTCCGTCATCGGCATCTTTTCATTGTGAGGCAGCCGCACGCGTCCCGCATACTGGCAGGTGCGTCAACCCGCCATAAGTCGCGTTGTGTTTCCTGAGCCGATTCGTCTCCCATCCACTTCTTTTTCCCCGCCAGGCGGCGCGGCCGTGCGGCCCCGGCCGTGATTCTATTTTCCTAGCCAGTTCTGCGGTCCTTAGGTCAGTCAACATCCGTTCCCTTTGAAGCCAGTTCAAGTCCTGGCGTCCGGTCGCCGCTACTCAGCATTGGCGGCGTGGTCCCCGCTAGCCCGCCAAAACGGCGCCCTGACCGGCCGTCGCCAACAGCTGGATTTCACTTCCGCGAATTAAGACCCGCAGCCTAGAAATCTGCGGAGTAGGGGACGAAGAGAGATGGAGTCCAAATGATCAGAAAAGTGAAAATGGAACGGTTGACAGTGATCTCCGCGCGGCCCTTCGATGAAGTTGTTGCAGCGATCAAAGCGTCGATCGGAAACCCCGATATGGCCGAGTTCTGGAAGTCGGCGCACGAGGCGAAATCTGCCGCGGAACTGGATACGGCGGTCCAGCGGGTTTTGGGAAGGACGGGGTTGATGCTCCTTGTCGAGTTCGATCACGGGATGGTCGTTCGGAGGGCACCGAGCGCCACAACTCAAGAATCGTTCGTCTCGTCCTTGGGATCCTCTCATCATGAAAGAAATGGCGAAGCATGTTCCGGACGCTGGCTCGTACGCGCCGGTTACGGTCCTCGTGGATGAGCGTGCCGATGGCGTGCACCTCTCATATGACCAGATGGCCAGCCTCTGGCGCCATATGAAAACAATGCCGCGTTGAATGTAGCCCGCGACCTGGACGCAAAAGTCGAAGACCTGTTACGGCAAGCCGCGGGTTGAAACAAAGGAAGGATTCGTCGAGAAGAGCAGACGTGAAGTTCGACATCGGATGGAATCACAGCACAGCCGCGGTTCCGCCAACGTGCCGCTGAGATTCAGGCGTACGGAACGGGTAGCATGAGCCGGGTTGCCAGCTTTAGGATCGAAAGCGAAAGGCGGTCGATCTAAGGTGCGCGTCTGAGGACAAGCGGGTATGTCTGCCATTCTTCGGTGTCGTGCGCGGGACGGAGCGCCAACACGTAGGTGCCGGTCGGCAAGCCGGCCAGGTCGATATCGACGGGGAGGAAGACAGTTCCGCCGTTCGCGACGACCGTCGCCTGCTGGCTCCTGAGGGTCTGGAGCTTATTGCTAAGCACTTGAATCTCGTAAGCCCCCTCCGGCGATCCGAGGGCCAAGTAAATCTTGAGCCGCACCCGCCCGCTGGGTACGGTCAACGACGGCTTGTTTTTGTCCGGCGAGGCTGAACGCGATGGCGAATATGGTCGAAGGTCTAGCGGAATCTCGGGCACATTTCCCGCTCGCGCGATTTCGTCTCGCACCAGTGCGCCGGACCGCTGCCGTAACATCAGAAGGGATAGGAGCGCAACGAGGCACACGCAAGCCGCAATCGCGAGGAGGGCCCGCCGCCGGTTCTTCCGCTGCGACTGGATGCGAGTCCGCTCGGCCAGTACGTCTTGGATACACGGGGAACAGCGAACGATATGAGATCGGAAAACCGGATGAGCCGCTGGTCGCGAAAGACGGGCGACTTCGTGGATGACTTGCAATCCCGGGCAGTCGGCGCGACCGGGATTAGGGTAAGCACGAAGCGCCAGGTCCTGAACCGTTTTCACAAATTCTTTGAAATCGTAATCTGAGATCTCGTCCATCGCTTGAACACACCTATATTGTTCCAACTTGGCCTCGCGCTCAAGTGGTTTTCGATCCAGGATCCTTTCGCATCCGTTCCCTTATGCTTCTGAAGGCCCGCGAGAGCCGTTGGTCAACCGCGTTCCGGCTGATGCCAAGATTCTTTGCCAAACGTTCCCGAATACCTGGGCTCGATAGTTCGCCCTCTGTCAACGTATACGCTTCGATCACGAGTTGCCGCAGTTCTTCTGGAAGGCACTCAAGGCAAGCGCGCACTTCATCGGTCGTCTCCAAGGCACGCTCAAAGTTCCGTGCAGATTCGTCCTCCGCCTCCCCAATGTGTTCAACATCCCCAAAGTGCGAGATGCGCGGCTGTCGGGATCGTTTTCCATGAAACACCTTCCACACCTCGCCACGGACCAAGCGGTCGAGTTCGTCGGGGTCGGGGTCAGGCGGAATGCGATCTTTCAGCCGCTCGTGAATCCAATCAATATACGCCTCAACGTCGCGGATGCCACCTGTCGAATCTGGCGCCAGCGCTGGAATGTGAGCTTTGATCCAATCCAGATTGCGCTCAAGGGCCTTTCGAAGGGGTTCAGCCGCGTCTGGGGAAGGGGTCCTCACAACAAATCCGTTTCGCAAGAACGTGGCCTTGCTTGCGATCGTCATCAATAGCACAGTAGGTGACCCGTGCCATTTGCAATCCATTATCGCGCGAAGTTTTCTCTGTCAGAAGTCGAGTTACAGGATGGCTATGTATATAGAGGGATTTTTACTACACATGCCTCGGCACTGCCGGGTGCTCATTTGTGGAGGAGTAGGATGCCGGAGTCGATGACCGCCAGCCAGTTGGTCCGCGACGAAGAAGGAGATGACAGCAGGCCAAATCATCCGCCGAAGAAAAGGGGCAACCTGTCTGCGACGCTCGATCAGGAGTTGGAGCCGCGGCTCCCGCCCGGTCAGCCTGGCCGGCCAAAGGGTACAACTAATTACGAATGGACTCCCGAGACCGACAAGCTTCTAGTCGAGTTGTGCGCGAGAAGCGGCACTACAAAGGCGAAACGCCTCGTTGGACGCAGAATCCAGGAAGACCGGCCGGCGGGAGCGGCGCCCAGACCTGACAGCGTTCGTAAAGCGGTGGAACGCCGGATGGCGAAGTTGGGAATCTGCACCGGGGAGAAGCGAAGCAAACCGGGCGCAAGAGAAGTTAAGCCCTGGACAGAGTGTCAGACAAAAACACTGCTGGGTGCTCTCGGAGCCGACGCGAATATCAAATCGATCGCAATTCGCACAGGTCACAGTGTGAAATCCGTCCGGGCTAAGATCGCGCGCCTGGATTATACGGTGGATGAAATTCCTGGCTCGACGGTTTATACGGCCGACACTCTTGCTGAACTCCTTCATGTGACGCCCCGGCAAATTCGCCGCTGGAGGCAACGGGGCTGGCTCGGCACGAAGGACCGCCGAATAACAGGGCAATGCGTTAAAGAATTCCTCCGTGCGCACCCTGATCGAATCGCATATAACAGCCTTCCACGGGAGGCTCAGATTGTTCTCATCGATCTGGGATATCCCTCCAAGGACGCGGAAGACTTCAAGAAGAGTGTCCGCGAAATTCTAGACGGCATTGGCAGGCAAAGGAAGCCTCGGCGGCCCGTTCACAAGGACGAAACCCCCGCCACGGAGGCCGGCGGTGAGGAGGAGGACACCGATGATGATGACCAATCAACGCTCACCCGCGGAGCTTCCATTTGAGACACATTGACAGCTGCAAGCTCAGTGATGGGCGCGCGGAATACGGTCCCGGCTGCCTTACGTTTCGAAGTATGCGTCAGCGGCCTCTCTCCATTCCACGAATGAAGGCGGGTGATCGAAGCATTCGTCAGGCCAGACATCGTGACAATGCAGCGCGTAACTCCGAATTGCATAATATGCCGGGTGATGCCTAACGTGGAAACTCAATGCTGCGAGCAGGTGGTCCCGGTTGGCGATACCGAGCACATGCTCGATCGCCCAAACGTTGAGTGAACGAACGGCCTCTTTGGATCCGATCGCCGAGCCCGCGAGACTGAAGCCACCGTACCTCATTGCCAACTCCTTGGAAACGAACCCAGAGGTCGGCCCCTCCATATCGAGCACCAGTTCCATCCACAAAGAAAATGCAATCAAGTCCGAAAAGCCGGTGAAAGTTTGTTCCATTCAGCCACAGGTAGCCCGCGAATACAGTCAAGAATGTGCTGCCCCGGGCCATCAGGATTCGACAGGCGGGCCACGGCTGCGACTTCACGCTGCCATTGCGCGTACGTCGGAAACTGTTTCGGCGTCGAACGCGCCACTGTTCGTCGGTCTGCTCCCAGAGTGACCACGCTTTCATCGAACCGAGCGACATCGAAGAGAAATAGCGGATGGCCTCTAGCCAGCCTTCCTCTTCACGGT
>CAWGTA010000007.1:0-981655 GCA_963825305.1 Terriglobia bacterium
AGCGTGCGTGACCTCATTTGGCCAATCCTGCCGAATGGATACCGTGGAACTGTCGCGAGACGCTGGCCGCAGTATGATGAATCGGCCTGGCCGAAAAGGATCCTCTGCGGCCAGACGGATCTGCAATGCCTTTAAAACCGGTCTCGCAAAAGCCAAATTGGATCGCGTTTTTGGCCAGTCACGCGAGCGGCCGGAAATGTTTCGGGCGGGCGTATTGTTAAAAGGAGAAACCCCCGGAGAATTCTGGGAATCAACGCCCGCCTGTTCAGTTGAACCTGATTCCGATCACCCCAACTTCCGCAACTGCTTCTGCGCCTGGCGGCTCCAGCGGGCCAGCGACCGTTGACGGTATCGGGGAGCGGTCCGTACAGCCTCCGCGGCCCGCTCATACATTTCGCGCGCGTCCGCAACCCGGTTGAGTCCCTCCAGCGCCTGCCCATAGTAGAACAGGCCCTCGGGGTCAAACGGGCGGCGCTCGGTGTAGAGGGCCAGCTCATTGGCGCCGTCCTGATATTGGCGCACGGAAACATACATGGCGCCGAGCTCGCGCAGGATCTCGCTCTGGTTGTGCTTCTCGTCCTGGTCCAGCACCGTTTGGAAGTGGCCCAGGGCATCGCGGAGGCGGCCCTGTTCGCGCGCAATGCGGCCCAACTGGAAGTGCGCGTCGGTCTCCTTGGGATCGATCGCGATGGCATTGCTAAAACGCCGGATGGCTTCCGTGTACTGGCGGCGCTGCTGATAAACGAGGCCGAGCTGGTACTGGGCTTCGCCGTCGTGGGGGTTGACGGCAGCGGCTTCCAGCATGCGTCGAAAGCTTTGGCGAGCGCGCAGGCCCGCGCCCAGGTTGCTAATCTCCCCGCCCAAATAGTAGTAGGCGAAAAACAAGAAGAACGGCGAGGCGATCCAGCCGAGCAGGAAGCGGAGCGGACCCCAAAGGAACGCCGCGACCACCAACGGAATCCAGGATAAGCCGACGATTGCGAGCGCCGTGCGATTCTCGGTTCCGAACACGGTGCGCACAGCGAAGAACATCAGGAACACAAAATACAGGGTGGCCGCGGCGGCGGCGAAACCGAGCACGGCGCGCGGCAACAGCCAGGCGGCCAACACCAGAGGCGCGCTGGCCGATGTCCAGGCCATGGCTGTGCACGTGAGCAGCGGAGAATAATCCCGTTGGAACACGGCGCCCCAGCCGCCTCCCAGGCCGGCAAGCAATTTGCTCAGCAAAAGCACTCCGGGTGTGTAGACCAAAGCCAAAATCAGCAGCGGCGTATAGAAGCTGAAAGAGAGCGGCAGGGACGCCGGGAAGAGCCGCAGCAGAAATCCGGCAACGAGCACCGCCAAGCTGGCGAACAATAGGCTGCTACGATCTAGGATGGCGCTCATAGCTACGCCAGGCTGTGCATACACTCGCAACAGAAGCTTGGCGTTGTCCAACAACAGAAAAAGGATACCACCGGATTTGCCGTCAATAACCCCATGATGATGGACTTGGAAATGCCCATTCGTGGCTTGGCCGCGGGGCTGATCATCGCAGCGCCGATCGGCCCGGTCAACGTGCTCTGTATGCAGCGGACCATCGAGAGGGGCTGGAAATCGGGCATCGTCTCCGGTTTCGGCGCGGCGCTCGCGGACACGCTGTACGGCGCCATCGCCGGGTTCAGCATCAGCCTGGTGATTCAGTTCTTGATCCGGGAAGAGACCTGGATCCGACTCATTGGCGGCATCCTGTTAGTGGGTATCGGAGTGGTGTATTATCGCAAGCCGCCGCGCTCGCTCGCAGCAGGTACGGATGACCATGGCGCCGCTCACTCGGACTTCGTTTCCACGCTTCTGCTGACCGGGACCAACCCTACTACCGTGCTCTCTTTTCTAGCAGTGCTGGCCACGCTCGGACTCGGAAAGCAGCGGCCGCTGTGGCAGACCTCGTTTATGGTGGCCGGCATGTTCTGCGGGTCGATGACCTGGTGGGCCATCCTGGTCAGCGGGGTGAGCCTGCTGCGCGGCAGGATTACCGATGCCACCATGCGCTGGATGAACCGCGTCGCGGGAATTGCGATTGGGGGATTCGGGTTGGTGAATGTGGTGCTCAGTCGCGGGCTCAGGCATTAACGCTCGTCACAACCAGACACAGGCCGGGAGGCCTGTGGTACCTCGCTATACTGAGAGCCATGTTCCTGCGATTGGCTGCTGCTCTGGTCGCCGCCGCGCTCCTGGCCACCGCCGCACCGAAATTCCGCGTTTCGTTTCCCAAAGAGCGTAGTGCCATGCCGCTCGATGGACGGCTCCTCCTGCTGCTCTCCACCGACCCCTCGGCGGAACCGCGTACGCAGATCGACGACACTCCCAAAACCCAAATTGTTTTTGGAATCGATGTCGACTCCCTCGCGCCCGGACATGACGCCGTCGTCGATGAGTCCGCTTACGGGTATCCCATTCGCAGCCTGACGCAATTGCCGCCCGGCGAATACAACGTGCAGGCCGTTCTCCATCGGTACGAGACTTTTCATCGCGCCGACGGCCATACGGTGAAGCTGCCAATGGATCGCGGCGAAGGCCAGAAGTGGAATTTGGCCCCGGGTAACTTATTTAGCAAACCGCGCAAGATCAGGATCGCGGCTGGATCGGCGGAAGAGATCGCCATTTCGCTGACCGAAGAGATCCCTCCCATCGCGGCCCTCAAAGACACCAAATACGTTCGGCACGTGCGCATCCAGTCGCAACTGCTATCCCGATTCTGGGGCCGCCCCATGTTTCTGGGCGCACACATCCTGGTGCCCGAGGGTTTCGATGAGCACCCGCAGGCGCGCTATCCGCTCGCCGTGTTTCACGGCCACTTTCCCGCCGATTTCGATGGCTTCCGCACCACCCCTCCCGACCCCAAGCTCAAGCCCGATTACAGCGAGCGCTTCCACATCTCCGGCTACAACCGCATCCAGCAGGATGAGGCCTACAAGTTTTATCAGCAGTGGACCGCGCCCGGTTTCCCGCGCTTCCTGGTGGTGGAGATCCAGCACGCTACCCCGTATTACGACGATTCGTACGCGGTCAACTCCGCCAATCTCGGCCCGTACGGCGATGCCATTGAGACGGAGCTGCTGCCCTACATCGAAAAGCAATTCCGCGCCATCGGTCAAAGTTGGGCGCGTTTCACCTACGGCGGATCCACCGGCGGCTGGGAAGCGCTGGCGGTGCAGACGTTCTATCCCGACGACTATAACGGCGCTTTCGCCGCCTGTCCCGATCCGGTCGATTTCCGCGCCTACACCAACATCGATCTGTACCACGACAAGAACGCCTTCGTACTCGCGGGCCCGCATAAAGAGGTGGAGCAGCCGGCCATGCGCGATTATCTGGGGCACATCACCATCACTCAGCGCGAAGTGAACTCCTACGAACTGGCGCTGGGCACGCACGGCCGTTCGGGCGAGCAGTACGACATCTGGCAGGCCGTCTATTCGCCGGTCGGCGCGGACGGTTACCCGCAGCCGATCTTCGATAAGCAGACCGGCGTCATCAACCCGGCGGTGGCGGCATATTGGCGCGACCACTATGACCTGAGCCACATCCTGCAGCGCGACTGGGCAAAACTCGGGCCGAAGCTGCAGGGCAAAATCCACATCTATGTCGGCAGCGCCGACACCTATTTCTTGAACGACGCGGTGTACTATCTCGAAGATTTCTTGAAAACAACCACCAATCCGCCCTATGGCGGTGAGGTCAAATATGGCGATCGCGCCGAGCATTGCTGGAATGGCGACCCGGCGCTGCCCAACTATCTCTCGCGCCTGCACTACAACACCATGTACGTTCCGAAGATGATGGAGCGTATGGCGAAGTCAGCGCCGGCGGGCGCCGATTTGAAGAGCTGGCGCTATTAGTGGTCTGCCAGCGCGCTCTTGCGCCGCTTCGCGGCACCGGCAGACAACGGAAACCGATCGTCCGCCCCACAGAAATGAACTCGTTCTTGCATGGGCCATGCCCTGCCCAGGCGCCGCGTGTAAAATGTAGGATCGAACTCAGAAAGGTTTCCGCATGAAAACCCAAGTCGCCCTTCCGCTCGCAATCTTCCTCGCAGCCGCCGGTTTTCCATTCGCGTCGGCCCAGCAAAAGGTCCCGTTTCAGAACGGCATTCCCGTGGCCCCGCATGGGCTCGAAGCTCGTCCGCTGCCGAACAAGCCGATGGTGTTCGATACCGCCGAGGGACAGAAGATCCGCGTCGTGGTAGTCACCAAGGACCTGGAATACCCCTGGAGCGCTGCCTTTCTTCCCGATGGCAACATGCTGGTGACGGAGCGTGCGGGCCGCCTGCGCATCATGCGCAACGGAGTGCTCGATCCGCTGCCCGTCCCCGGCGGCCCCACCGCATACTTCGCCGGCGAATCCGGACTGCCCGGCGCGGTCCACGGCTACCATGGACATCGCCCTCCATCCAAAGTTTGCCGAGAATCACTTCTTGTACCTCACCTACACTAAGCCGCTCGACGAAAAACGCAGGACCACCGCGCTGGCACGAGCACGCTTCGACGGCCGCGCGCTCAGCGATGTGCGCGATATCTTCGTGTTGGATGAGGCCGGCACGTCGCGCATTGCGTTCGGCAGTGACGGCATGATCTACATGACCACCACCGGCCGGGATCCCCAGGACCCGAACACCCAAGGCGGCAAAGTTCTGCGGCTGCGCGACGATGGCAGCATCCCGCCGGACAACCCATTTGTGGGGAAGGCCGGGCACAAGCCGGAAGTCTACACGCTGGGCCACCGCAATGCGCTGGGGCTGGCCATGCATCCGGGAACCGGAGAGATGTGGCAGAACGAGAACGGCCCCAACGGCGGCGACGAGATCAACATCCTCAAGCCCGGCCGCAACTACGGCTGGCCTATTGTGAGCTACGGACGCACGTACCCGGGTCCGTGGCAATCCGAGCTCCCCAGGCACGACGGGTTCGAGCCGCCGGTGGTGTACTGGATGCCGGCGATTGCGGTTTCGGGCATGGCGTTCTACACCGGAGACAAATTCCCGAAGTGGAAAGGCGACATCTTCGTCGGCTCGCTGCGCACCGGCGAGATTCCGGGGACCGGCCACCTGGAGCGCATCCTGTTCAACGAGAAGATGGAGGAACTGCGCCGCGAAGCCTTGCTGCGCGAACTGCGGCAGCGGATTCGCGACGTGCGCCAGGGGCCGGATGGCCTGTTGTATCTGCTGACGGACGAGAAGCCCGGAGCGGTGCTGCGGATCGAACCAACGGAGTAGCTGCTACCCAGATTCATGGATATACTTCGTACGGGAGGGTGGCGCGACGGATATCAAGCTATTTTGCTCCTATTCGCACCGCGACGAACAACTGTGGGACGAACTGGCGAAGCACCTAAAGCTGCTTGAGAGACAGGGTCTGGTTCAGACCTGGCACGACCGCCAGATCGGCGCGGGTGATCTCTGGAAGCAGGCGATCGACCGAAATCTCCAGGAAGCTCACATCATCCTGCTGCTGATCAGCGCCGATTTCCTGGCTTCGGACTACTGTTTCGACATCGAGATGAAGACCGCCCTGGAGCGTCACGCCGCGGGAGAAGCGTTGGTGATCCCCGTAATCCTACGACCCGTGGATTGGCAGTCGACGCCGTTCGCCGGGTTGCAAGCACTCCCCAAAAACGGCAAGCCGGTGACGACATTTGAAAATCTCGATATCGCGCTCGAACAGGTTGCTACGGGGATCCGCGCAGCCATCGAAAAGCTCAGGGGGCGCCCCGGAGAAATCGCGCGCGCCCCGGTCATGCCGGTTCCGGCTCCGGAGTTGACCGCCGATTGCCTGGATCGCGTCGCCAAATTGCTCACGCTGTTTATCGGGCCGATCGCGAGTCTGGTTGTTCGACAGGCGGCTTCGGGCTGCCGCGGCGCCACCGAACTTTGCGAGGCGGTGGCCGTCGAGATCGCCAACCCCCAGGACCGCTCCCGCTTTCTATACGAGGCCTACAAAGTGAACCGCCAGGCCGCGGGAAAGTGATTCTACCCTCCCAGTAAACGCATGGCCTTCTGCAAGCTGATATACATGCGATTGAACGAAGCCGTCAGCCGGCTAATCTCATCCCGGCCCTCCACCGGAATCTCGGGCATTCCCATTTCCCCTGTACTGGCGTGGTCGGCGAACGCGCTGAGACGGCGCACCGGCCGCAGCACCAGGACGTACAGCGCCCAATCCAGCGCCCCTAACATGCATAGGAATACAAATGCCGTTGCCGCGGAGAGTTGCGTAAAAGCCTGGCGAGCTTCCCCTATAGGCACGGACATCGGAACGGAAACGACGCGTGTCGCCACTACCGTGCCCAGCTTCCAGCCATAACCACCCGATGCTCCGTAAATACGCACCATCGCGGCCGGCGCCTTGGCCGCTACGCCATGACACTGGATGCAGCTCTCTTCCGCACGGAGGGGCCGGGCCACAAACAGCGATTTGCCCGTAGGTGTATCGCGCTCACCCACAATTCGGTCCATGCCCGTTTGGTTGCGGAATGTGCTGATGATGTCGGCTTCCCAGTCCACCGCGCGGTCCACCGGGTTGGTAGGGTTCAGCGAAGGCTCCCGGTAGGTGTAATCGTGGTATTCGCCTTGCCGTAAATACTGAAAAACGCGGACTGCGGCGAAAGCGGGCACGGTCTCCGGATGGAAATGCCGGCTGTGCTCGAGTTCGCTTTCCAGGAGGGGCTTGATCCGCTCGGACGTGTACTCGCGAGTCGAGGTTGCGCCTTGCATCATGAGGTCCGCCTGCCGGATCACTTCATCGCGCGCATTCTGCATGAGAAACCGGTACGCATAAATCTCGGTGAGCCCCCAACTGCAACCGAAGATTAGAATCAGCAATAGATTTACCTTGCCGAGTAATTTCATAATTTATGCGAGCCAGTATACTCCGATCCTACGGTGGTGAATCAGGATCGTTGGATAGGCGGCAACGCACCGGCAGGGGTTCTATTCAACGAGAAGATGGAGAAGTTGTGTCTACTGACGGACGAGAAGCCCGGAGCGGTGCTGCGGATCGAACCGGCTGAGTAAGCGGCATCCGTCCGGGCATCGTCCTACTTTTCGTGAACTACGTGGCCCCGGAATTCCTGGGGCCATGAAAGCATGGGCCGACACCGATGAAGACTCCCCCGGCGCAGCGGCCGCAGCTCAGGTCGGTGTCGAAGTCGGTGTAGCCCCGGATTGTCCCTATGGTTACTATGATGTCCCTCCCCATGCCTGTGCGCCCGCGGGTCAGCGCAAGTCGACTGCAAGTGTCGTGCATCGCACGGATGCCGCGCCTACGCCAGCGGACCCAACTCCAGTTCCAGCCGCTGCAGCTTTTCGCGTGCGGCGATTAGTACGGACCCGAGCCGCATTCGTGCAGAGCTGCCGGGCGGCTCGCTGCGGGCGAGTGCGCTCATTTCCGCAGCCAGTTGAGCCAGGCGGCGCTCGATGCGGTTGATACGTTCAGCCGCGGCTGGCGCGGCCGCTTCAGGCGCCGACGCGTGACGCAGTTTCTCCACCGCTTCGGCCAGCCTTTCCGCGTTCTCCGGCAGCAACGCGATGACTTGCCCGCCGTAATGCAGGGCCTGGTCCTTGACTGCCGGGGCAATGGCCCGATACGTCTCAACCGCGATGCCTGTCAATTGTGCCAACTCGAAATACTCGGGGCCGAACTCATCCAGATATCCGATGATGCGGTTGGCATGAGTATGGCTCATGCCCAGATGCTGGGGGCAGAAGTCCGTCCAATTGTTGGTCAGGGTCTTATAGGACTTCTTGGCTCGGATCTCGCGCAGACACGCGGCATCGGCAGCCGAACAGCGCGCCGCGATGAGGCCGAACGCCTGGCGGCGTCCTAGGAGTATGCCGAGCTGCACATCCGCAGCTCCCTTGGATTCGTTTTCTGTTTTTTCCATTTGAGATGGGTCCTGTGGCGTTCGGAACAATTGTTCAAGCTGGGGAAGCGTTCTAAAGGGCTTACCCCGCGGTTTTGAACAAATGTTCGGACGCGACATCAGGATGACAGAGACGCCACATCAAGAGTCCCGGTCACGCGCGAACCCGGCGTGTTAAGTGGAGATGCGGCAATGGGTTTCCGTTATTTTAAAAGCGTGTGACTGGAGAGCAGCAGCCGGCACGCAGGCGGCAAAGGCCGCCGGCGTTACGTAGCGCTGCCGATCTTTGTCGCCGGCACGCAGGGTATGGCCCTGCGTCGTTACTTCTTGGCCTTCTTGGCGGAGGCGTGCTTCAGCGGGTTGCTGGGCTGGTAGTCGAGCTCCGCGGAAAGGATTTCCACCAGCTTCGAGAGAACCCTGGTGCGCGCCCAATACTTATCGTTCCCTTCCACCAGGCTCCATGGAGCGGTGCGCGTACTCGTCTTCACTAGCATCTCTTCCACGGCCTGCTCATAGACGGCCCACTTCTTGCGATTGCGCCAGTCTTCGTCGGTGAGCTTCCACTCCTTATACCCGATGGCCTTGCGCTCCTTGAACCGGCGGAGTTGCTCGTCGCGCGAGATGTGGATCCAGAACTTCGCCAGGATGGTTCCGAAATCCTTGAGCTGGCGCTCGAAGGAATTAATCTCTTTGTAGGCGCGCTGCCATGCTCCCTCGGTGCAGAAGCCTTCGACGCGCTCCACCATCACGCGGCCGTACCACGATCGGTCAAAGATCGCGATCTGGCCTCGCTCGGGAAGGCGGCGCCAGAAGCGGTAGAGATAGTGGCGCGTCTTGTCCTCGCCCTGCGGCGCAGCAATGGGATAGACCACGTAGCCGCGCGGGTCGAGCTTCTCTGTAATTCTCTTAATCGCCCCGCCCTTGCCGGAGGCATCCCAGCCCTCAAAGAGAATGATGACCGGCCGCTTGCGGAGGTAGATTTGGTAGCCTAGCTCGCGCAGTTGAATCTGGCGGGCCGTGACTTCCCGGACGTACGCCTCGCGGTCGAGTTTCTGCCGCAGATCCAGGGTTTCCAGCATCAGGCCCCCTCTGCTCCGAGCGATTCCATGGCCGAGCGCAGTTCCGCATCCTTAGCCGAGGCGGCGGGAAGTTTGCTGGGAGCAGGTGACTTCGAGCCGAGGTGCTTTTCCATGGACGCGATGATCGTCTCGAAGATTTTCTTCCGCGCATACCACTTGGACGTAGCCTCCACGATGGTCCACGGCGCGAATTCGGATTCGGTCTGCTCCAGCATTTCCTCAACGGCGGTGTGGTATGCCCCGTATTTTTTGTGACGCTCCCAGTCGGCGGCCGTGACGCGCCAGGCTTCCAGCGGATTGTCTTCGATCGCGCGGAAACGCTTCTTCTGCTCCTTCTTGGAGATGTGCAGGAAGAATTTCAGGATGACCGCGCCATCGTCGGCGAGCATGCGTTCGAACTCAACGATATCGCGGTAGGCATCGCGCCACTGCTTGTCCGGCACGGCGCGCTCCACGCGTTCCTCCAGAACGCGAAAGTACCAACTGCGATCGAAGATGACCAGCTCACCGCGATTCGGGACCTTCAACCAGAAGCGCCACAGCCAGGGGTATTGCTGCTCATGGGTGCGCGGAGCGGTAATCGGATACAGCCGGAATCCCCGCGGATCGAGTCTCTGCGTCAGAGCAGCGGTGGCCGTGCCCTTGCCGGAGGCATCCCATCCTTCGAACACGATCACCGTCGGCACGCCGTTGTCCCAACTGGCCTTTTCCAGATCGTACAGGCGATGCTGCAGCAACGGCAGCGCCCGATTGTAATCCTCATGCGAGAGTTTCTTCTTCAGGTTGATGTTCTCGAGCATTAGCTGCCGGTCATTCTAACTGCCTTGCTCGCGCGGAAGGAAGCGGGCGACCCAACCACCGCTCCCTGTGGTCGCGGCTCTGCAAGTGCTTCCGTTACCGAGCCGTGACCAAAGGGAGCGGTGCTTTGCTGCGAGTGACGCCAGCTTACCCTTTCGCCAGAACCGACCCGTAGCCTTGCACCCGGCCACTGAGACCGAGCAGGCGAACCGATGCCCATAGCGCGTGCGGGGTGCTCGAAACCACCGGCACTTTGCAGCGATCCTCCAGCGGAACCAGCAAATCGAGGGTCTTCAGGGCGCCGCAGGAAATCACCAGGCAATCGGCTTTCGGAGCGCTCTGGAAAACCTCCGCGCTGAAATCCGCCAGGTGCTCTTGCGCCGATGGAGGGATGCCGCCTTTCTCAATGCCCAGCCCTTTGGCCGTGAGCACCTCGAAGCCGGATTCTTCCAGGAAGACCTTCAGCCGCCCGGTAACCTCGATGTTGTAGGCCGTTGCCACGGCAACCCGGCGTGCACCCGCGGCGCGCAGCCCTTCCCGGATTCCGTTGCTCATGGTCGTGGTCGGCAGCCCCGTAGCCTTGTGGACGTCATCCACCAACTTCTGATGGAACGCCACGCCTTTGTAGAAAGTCAGCGACGTGCCCATGATGGAGATCGCGTTGGCGCCATTTTTGGCCAGCTTTTCCGCCGACGGCACGATCTTGTCGATGACCGAATCGTAGCCCTCGGGCGTCATGCTGGGCAGGCCCACACCCTCGGCGAGGAAGCGGACGCCGGACGGATAGAGCAGCTTCGCCTCCGGAGGAACCGGGTAGTTCAACGGCGGAAAAATCATGCCGAGCACCGGTTCGGCGGAACGCCCGAGTGCCGCGCAGGCGGCGCCGGCGGCTCCAATCTTGAAAAACTGGCGGCGGGAACTAGGCATGTTGCGAGTATACAGTAGTCAGTTATCAGTTATCAGTTAAGGCTGCGCATAGGACTGATCGAACTGAAAACTGAAAACTGAAAACTTTTGTCATCTTGGCGGCACCGAATGCAGATTGCAATCCAGCAGCACCGAGCAAACGCAGAAGCGTTCGCATTTCGCCGGGGGCGGATTATCCGGCTTGGGCATGGTGAGCCGGTATTCGGGATAGATGGTCTTGGCGCCGCCGCGCGTGGCGTCGTAAGGCAGCCCATACCAGTTGGCGACCTCGTGCAGGAACGTGTTCGTGCCCGGCAGGTGATTGGGCACCGCGCCGGGGCCCGCCGGCACCTCCGGTGCATATTCGCAGAACATGCGCGAGGTCTTCTGGCCGGGGTCGAGCGTCCAGTTCTGGCTGCGCACCAGGGGCTCGGTGAGAATCACCGGGTCGTCCACATAGGTGACCACCGTCAGATAGTCGCGGTGCCTGGTCCAGTATTCGGTGACGGTGCGTTTATCGCTGCTCGGAATGCCATTACGGCGCAAGTAATTCGCCTTCAAATGGGTGGTGGTGATGACCAGCGTGTTACCGTCCCACACCCCGGTGGAAAAGCCCTGCCAGGTGTGCGGCATATAGGCCGGCGGATGCGGGCGGCCATCCATATAAATGGTACGCTCGCTGCCCCAGGCCGGCATGTAGGTATGGAACGCGGCCAGCTCTTGAGTGGTTGAATTGATTTCGCGCGTGACCCGCAGGTCGCCTAATCCGCGCATCCCGTAATCGGACGAATGCGGCCGGCACTCGTACTCGGGGACGACTGAGATGCGGTCGGCATCGTAACTGTCCGCGCGCAGCCGTGCGTTGTCGTTGATCGGAATGCCCGTGTAATCGCCCAACTCGGGGCCGGGCAGCCGCTCCGGACCGTCTTCGTGATACACCGGAGCCCACTCTCCGGTGAAATCGATCTGCGCCAGGGCAGGCACAGAAAGCGATGCCGCCAGCGCCAGCAGCCAACACAAGCCGGCGACAAGATCGCCAGCGCTACGTAACGCCGGCGGTCTTGCCGCCGGTGGGGCCGCCCGTGGAATCGAAATATCCAACCTCATAACAACGGATCTCCTCATTTGGCAGAGCAAGGCGTCGGATTAAATCCGGCGGCATCCGCCTGCCGCTTGAAATCCGTGCTGGTGATGAACGGCACATTCAGATATTTGGGGTCATGCACCACGGTGGTGACCGTGAACCACGCATCGCCGTTGGGGGCGGTGCGGTAGTCGTAGAACTCTTCGAGCTCAGTGACCTCGCTGTACGGAACGCCATTCTTTCGCAGGTAGCCCGCCCGCAGATGCGTGGTGACCACTTCGAGCGATTTCCCGCGTACGCCTGTGCGCGTGGAGAATATCGGAGGGACGTCGTTGAGAGGGTCGCCCTCGCCGCGCACCGGGCGTTCCCAGTTGGCCGCCGAGTAACCCTGCCAGGTTGCGGGCTCGTTAGCCGGTGCCTTGGCATTGAAGTGAAACAGGCGCGTCTGTGTGCCGGCGTCGGTCTCGATCTTGAGCGTGTTGTCGTCCTGCCAGGTGATGTGCAGGCGACCGGGAATGCGCATGACGGCGGGCGCGCCGTAGGCCTTGCACTGCAAGCCGGCCGCTTCGTCCTTGGCCGGGTCCCACGCCTCGCCCACGTTGTAGGCCTCGCGGTTGAGCGGCACGCCGGCGAAATCGCCCTTGAGCGGCGTCACCATGCGCCAGCGCCAGTCTTCCATCACCGGAGAAACCCAGTAGCCCGCGAAATCCACCGGGGCCGCTGCCTGGGCGGTTCGGGGCGCCTGCGGAGGGCCCGGCGGACCTTGCGCGAACAGGGAAGCCGCGCCCGCAAACGCCACGGCGAGAACCAATCTCGTGGGGCAGACCATCGCATTTCGTGGTCGGCCAGCCTGTGACCGGACGGCCCGGCCGACGACCCAAATCGATCGTCTGCTCCACACGGATACTTCGCGTTCTCGCATCAGTTCCCCGCCCCCGCCCGTTTCGGGTTGCTGAGACTCTTGTAAACGGCTTCGACCAGCGCGTCGCCTGAGCCGTATTGCGTGTCGTAGTCGAATGTCGGTTTAGCGGCTTTCACCTGTTCGAGAGTCATCCCTTTCTTGATGAGATCCTGCACGCGGTCGCGGATGATGGTGATCATGTCGCGGTACTCCACCACGTCGGCTTCGTCGCACAGGCGGCCGTGTCCGGGGATCACGCGCGTGCCGCCCTCCTGCAAGCGCGCCGGCACGGTGATGTGAAGTATATCGTTCAGCGCGTCGATCAACCCCTGCACGCTGCCGCCGCGCTCGATGTCGATGAACGGATAGCTCTCGGGAGTGAAGATGTCGCCGGTGCTGACGACATCGGACCGGCGGAACAACACGATGCTATCGCCGTCGGTGTGGGCGCGGGCTTCGTGGATGACGAAAACCGGCTCGCCGTTGAAGTAGAAATCCTTGGTGGGTGTGAAGTACTCGTCATTGGGCAGTCCCGGCGTGCCCGCGGGTGTCTCGCCGGGCTTGGCGGGCGTCGTCATGCGATTCACCACGTTGCCATGCGCGATGATGGTGGCCCCTCCATCTTCCGTGGGCGAAGCGCCGGGCGCGCCCATCTTCGCGAGCGCGGCATTGCCCCCAATGTGGTCTCCGTGCACGTGGGTGTCGATGATGTAGCGGATGGGCAACGGCGAGATCTTTCTAATTTCGGCGGCGATGCGCGGGGCGAGCGGCGCAAACATGGTGTCCACCAGCAGCACGCCGTCGCTGCCGACCTGCACGGTCATGTTGCCGCCCGCTCCCACCATCATGTAGACGTTGCCCTGCACGGGGAACAGATGGAGCTCGACGTTGTCGAAATTCTGGGGCTGGCCGGGACGGTTGGGCTGCGCCGATGCGGCTGCTGCCAGCACCAGCAAACCCATGACCCGAGCGATCGAGATATTAGCTGGCAAGAGAGCTTCAACCTCCAAGGGCAAAAGACCGCTCCCTTCGGTCACGGCTCAGTAACGGGCGAGCGGTTTTCCAGGTTATCACAGCGCCTCTGTGCTGGCCTTAGCTGAATGCTGATGGCTGAATGCTGAGAGCTTTTCTCACCGCTTATGTCCCGGCCCGCCCGGGAATCCGGCGTGGCCGGTCTTGACGGTGTAACCAGACGGGACCACAAACAGCGACGCATCGGGTTCGGTCGTGACGATACTGGCCACCTCCAGATCCCTGGTGCCGAACCGCGGATCGCTCGATGTGACTCGCACCGGGACCTTCAGGTCCGTCGAAATCCAGGTGACGCGGACGATCTGAATCGCCTGGGCGTTGCCGAATGTCCCTGCTGGAATCGTTTCGGTCACCTGCGTTCCGGTGGCCGTCACGCCGTTAATCACCTGCGTTCCCAGGCTGGCGGTGGTCACTGTGGGTTTGTCCGAGCCGGCAGGCGGAGCGGGGCGTGTACCGTTGCCGGTAGACGTTCGGGGCGCGGGCAGTGCCGTTTGAATGGCAGTCATCGTCGTGGAATTCAACTGATAACGATACGCAGCCACTGGATCGACGATAGTGACCTCGGTGAAGGGTTGTTTCCCGGAGGCGGCGGGCGGGGTTATGGTACGTTCGGTCCTGGTGCGCCCCTGGCTGTCGCGATACACCTTAAACTGGTCCGATTGAGAAATCTGGTTTCCGTTGGCGAGTAGCTGCTGCGTTTGCACGGTTTCGATCGCCGAATAGGGCGCGCCGGTCACCGGTGTCCTGGAGATTGAGCCGCCATAGCCGTGGCCGTGCATTCCGAATCCGCCGCGATCGCGCGGACCTTGTGCCATCAAAACGCTCGCAAGCAGCCCTGCCGAGCAGAAGAGGAGTCTTGTTCGCATACTTGGGTTCCTGTAATAAATTCACTTTGGCAGTACAAAAGGTTCCAAAAGTTACGTCTGGACGCCTTTCCCTGCGCCCTTTCCACTATGAAACCCCGGTTGTGTGGTGCGCGTCCTAACAGGCAACGGGCCCGAAGGTTGCGAACCACCCGAATCTTAGCGCACCATTACAAATGAAATGGAGAATCCTGTTATGAGAACCCTTCGCGGGTATCTTCCGCTCGTGTCCCTGCTGGTTGCATGCGCCCCATTTGCCGCGGCGCAAAGCTCATTCGATCTCAACCTCGGTTTCGGAACTGCCCACGCTGGTTCAAACGGATCCGGCCTCGATAACGCTTCCTCACTCAACGCATTTGGCACCTGTACACCAGGGCCGGCCGATGTCAATTGCGTGAAGAACCCCAGCCTAGGCGGCTTCTTCCTCGGCTTCGGCGGAGATGTGCTGCTTCAGAAGCACTACGGCATCGGGGCGGAGTTCGCCGTGCAGCCGGCCAAAAGCGACTACGGTCCTTTACAATATCGGCAAACATTTTACGACTTCAACGGTATTTACGCGCCGGTGAATGAGAAGCGCGTCCAGGTGAAGTTGATGGGTGGAATCGGCGGCGCTAAAACCAGTTTCTCGTTCACGCAGAACGGCTGCGTCGGCACGGCGGTGGTGTGCTCGAGCCAATCGCAACCGGTGGGGAACTCGAACCATTTTCAGCTGCATGCCGGCTTGGGCGTTGAGATATTTGTGACGGATCACATATTCATCCGTCCTCAGTTCGATCTGCACTATGTTCCTAGTTTTACCGATCAGTTTGGCAGCAACGTAGTGCCGGCAGGCATGGTGTGGGTGGGCTACAGTTGGGGCGATCGCTAGGGAGCGGTTTTTAGCGGCGCGCCTTCTCTAACTTCATCTGTGGCGCGGCGAACGATCCGGTCACCGGGGCGAAGGTTGCCCATGACTTCTATAAGGTCTCCTTCAACGGAACCCTTGCGGACATCCACCCATTCAGCGCGCCCGTTCTGATCGCGGATCACGAACATTCGCTCGGTTGTGGTAACCACGCTCGTCTTGGGGACCAGAAGCGCAGGACGGGCGCGGCGGACCGGCCACTTGACAGTCGGATACATGCCGGGCGCGAGCGACCCGTCCCGATTCATCACGTCTAACTCAACCGGCATGGTGCGCGTCTTTTGGTCAAGCGCGTGTGAGATTCTGGCGACGGTCCCGGAGTAGGTGCGCTCCGGATGCGCCGGCGCCTGAAACGGCACACTGGCGCCCTCCATGATGCCGCCCACGTCTTCCTCGGGCACCGGCACTACCAGTCGAAGGCGCGAAACCTGCTGGATCACGAGCAGCACGACGTCGTTGCCCGGACCCACCAGCGCGCCGGGGTGAACCAGGCGATCGGTGACCACGCCATCGAAGGGCGCCGTGATCTTCAGGTAGTCCTGCATCTCCCGCAGAGCCTGCACGGTCGATTCGGCGGCGCGGCTGGCCTGCCGGCGCGAGTTAAGAAGAGCCTGAGCCGCACGCACCTGTTCTTCGGCCTGAATCAACTCGTTGCCTGCGATGGCGCCAGGCGTTTGCGCCGCGGTCTTCATCCGGTCATAGGTGCTCTGCGCGCCCGCCAGCTGTGCTTCCGCTTGCAGCCGATCCGCCTCGCTCGCTTGCACCTTTGACTCGGCCTCAGCAATTTGCGCCGCCATTTCAGGAGCGCTCAGTTCGGCGAGCAGATCTCCCTTCTTCACCACGCTTCCCCGGTCTACGGTGATGCGCTCCACGAAGCCGGAGACCTTGGCATGCAAAGAGACGCTCAGGAACGGAAGGAACTCGGCCGGCAGGTCGATGCTGCGCGACACCGTTTTGGAAATGACCGGGACCAGTTCGACGTTCTGACTAAAGGCGGATCGGGCCAGCGGGCCGGCCAGGCAACTCAGCACGAGCAGGGTTCTAATTCTGGTCATAGTAGCGGCTCGAGGGGTCCGTGGGATTAAGCGACGGCGAGTTGAGTGATGCCCTGCCCTGGAGAATCGCGTAGATCGAAGGCAGGATGGTGAGCGTGGCGAAAGTGGATACCAGGAGGCCGCCGATCACGGCGCGGCCTAAAGACGCAGCCTGCGCTCCGCCCTCGCCGAATCCCGCCGACATGGGTATCATTCCGAAAATCATCGCGGCGGCAGTCATTAGAATGGCCCGCAGGCGGCCGCCGGCTCCTTCGATCACGGCATCGAACAGCGGTCGGCCGTCGCGCCGGAAACGCTCGGCGAAACTGACCAGCAGAATGGAGTTCGCCACCGCGATTCCGATGGCCATGATGGCGCCCATGAAAGATTGAATGTTCAATGTGGTGCCGCTCAGGCGCAGCATGAGGAGCACACCGCAGAGCACCGCGGGTATGGTGAGAACAATCGCCAGCGACAATCGGATGGACTGAAAGTTGGCGGCCAGCAGCAGGAAAATCACCAGAATGGCGAGGAGCAGACCGACCCGCAAACCCGAAATCGTCTGGTCGAGCGGCGGAATCTGTCCGCGGAAACCTACACTGACTGCTCGCGGCGGTGCTCCCGCGCGGGCTATCGCCGCCTTGAGTTCGCGGGCTGCGTCGCCCAGCGTCACTCCCGAAATATTGGCCGTCAAACTGACCACACGCTGGCCGTTGTTTCGCTCGATCAGTCCCGGCATGGTCCCCAGCTTGAGGTCGGCGATGTTGGTGAGTTCGGTGTCGGCGCGCCCGTTCAGCATGATGGGGACCTCACCGATCTCTTCCACGCTCTGCATGCGGTTTTGGGGCAGCTCCACCTGAATCTGAAAGGCGTTGCCCGACACGGGATCGCGCCAGAAATTCGGCTGCGTGAATCGCGAAGACGAAGTGGCCGGCACTACGGATCGGACCACATCGGTCATGGTCAGGCCGAACTGTCCGGCGCGGTCACGGTTGATGTTGATATCCAGCGTGGGATAGTCAATTTGTTGCGCGAATTGAAGGTCGCGGAGAAAAGGCAGCTTGCGCCATTTGTGCCTGGACCTTGCGCGCGTATGCGTAATCGTCCCCAAGGTCGGTTCCCATCACGGCGACCTCCACAGGGGTAAGCGAAGCGAAACTCATCACCTGGCTCACGATATCGCCCGCTTCGAAAGAAATTTCGACCCCTGGCATGGCATGCCGAAGGCTCTTCCGCAGCCGCTCGCGCAGTGCCTCCCCGCGTGGCGTATCGGGCTTGAGAGCCACCTGGATGATGGCTTCCTGCGGCCCGCTGGTGAACAGATGGATCAGATCGACGGGGTAGCTGGATGGCACCACGCCCACGAAATCGCTGGTGATCGCCACGTTGTTCTCGCCCGCTTCGGCTCGAATGACATCGAGGGCGCGCAGCACCAGGCGTTCGGTCTCCTCGACGCGCGTTCCGGTGGGAGCACGGAGCCGAATACGCAGCAGCGCGGCATCCGACTCCGGAAAGATTTCAGTTCCGATGCGCGGGAACAGGAAGTAGATCAGGCCAATGGCGCTTACCAGATAAACCAATACCAGCGGCCAGCGCAGCCGAAGAACGAACTGCAGGTACCGCGAGTACAAAGACCGCAGGCGGTCAAACAGGCCCGGCCGCTCTTCCCGGCCGTGCGCTTCTTTCAGCAGCCACGTGGAGAACACCGGGACCAGGCTGCTGGAAAGCAGGTAGGACGCGATCATGGCGAAGCCGACGGCCAGCGACAGCGGAACGAAAAGCTGCCGGGCTACACCCACCATGAAGAACGAGGGGACGAATACCGCGAGAATGCAGAACATGGCAAGCAGACGCGGAATCGCCGTCTGGCTGCAAGAGGTGACTACCGCCCGCGCCTTCGCCGTCCCGGTGCGTAGTTGTGTGTGGATGTTCTCGATCTCGACCGTGGCTTCATCCACCAGGACGCCGACCGCCAGCGCCAGGCCTCCCAGCGTCATGATGTTGATCGTTTGGCCAGTGGCCCACAGCAGAATCACCGCGCTGAGCAGGGCAAATGGAATATTCAGGACAACGATCAAAGCGCTGCGCCAATCGCGCAGGAAGAGCAGCACCATCAGGCCAGTCAAGGCAGCGCCGAGCGCGCCTTCGAGCACCAGGTTGCGTATGGAGTTGGTTACGGTGGGCGATTGGTCGAATTCCAGCCGCACATCCACGTCTTCCGGCACTGCTTTTCGGAAATCGGGAAGCGCCGCCTTGACTGCGGAAATGACCGCCAACGTGGATGCGTCGGCGCGCTTGGTGACCGGAATATAAACCGTTCGTTTGCCGTTCACATGGGCGTAGGCGGTGATGATATCGGTTCCGTTCTCGATGGTCCCGATGTCGCGCAGGAAGATGGTGGTGCCGGAAACCGGGCGGATCGGCGCACTCAACAACTCGGCCAGATTTCCGCCCAGGGCCGCGTTGGTGCGCGCGATGCGGTTGATACTGCCGGTCCACATGTTGCCGGACGGCATCACCAGCGTAGCCTTGTTGACAGCGCTGATGGCCTCGTCGGGCGAAATCTGGTACTGCCGCAGCTTGTCCGGATCGAGCGTGATGACGATGGTCCGTTGGTTGCCCCCGAACGGCGGTGGAGCGGAGACTCCCGGCAGCGTGGCGAACAGCGGCCGCACGCGGTTCAAGGCGAAATCCTGCAGCTCTCCTTGACTGCGCGTGGAGCTGTTGAAAACCAGCAGACCGACCGCGATACTGCCGGCGTCGAAACGCGTGATGAAAGGCGGAACCGTGCCGGGAGGCATGAAGGCGCGGGCGCGGTTCACGTATCCGACGGTCTCTGACATGGCCTGGCTCATGTTGGTGCCTTCGTGGAACACCAGCCTCATGAGGGCCGCGCCCTGGATGCTCTTGCTCTCCACGTGGTCGATGCCGGTGATGTAGAGGAAGTGATACTCGTAGTAATACGTGAGATATCCTTCCATCTGAGCGGGGTCCATTCCACCATAGGGCTGCGCGACGTAGATGGCGGGGTCGCCGACCTGCGGAAAGATATCCACGGGCATCCGTTCGATCGCCAGGACCGCGCATAGCGCGATGGCAAGCAGCGCTACTACTACGGTTAGCGGACGGCTCAGAGCGGCAAGAACTAAGCGCATTTCGCAGCTCCTCTATTGACTCGCCTCAGCCACGAAGGGCTGCAAATCGCCGGCGGAGGTGGCGATGCCCAGCAACGCGCGCCACACGCTCAGGCGGGCGAGCGCATCGTCAATCTCGGCTTGAGTCAGCAACCGCTGCGCTTCCGCCACTTCGTCGATCGCGCCGAGTCCCGACTGGTAGCGGGCTGTGGCCTGATCGGTGGCAGCGCGCGCCGCCGACACCTGGATCGGAGTGTTGGCCGCCACCCTACGAGTGCCTTCGAGGGCTGCCACGGCGGCATTCCATTGACTTTTCAAGTCGGTGGCGATTTGCTGATAGCGCGCCGTTTCCGCACGGATGGCGGCCGATTGTCCGGCTTGTTTGGCGCGTGTCGCGTACACGTCCATCACCGGGAAAGTCACGCTAAATCCTAAAGCGTAGTCTTGAGTCGTGGGAGCGAGGCCATTGAGTCCGCCGAGGTTGGTGCCAGTGACCTCCGCGCCGGTGCCGCGCGCATACGCTGCTGCTTGCAGGGCGAAGCGCGGGAAATAGGAACGCTCCAGCGCCCGCAGTTGCGCCTTGGCTTGCTCGACCACGGCGTTCTGCTCGAGGGCCGATGGGATGCGCCGCTGGGTTTAACGGAGCCGTGGCCCGCGGCGGCGGCAATTGCAACAGGGCCGGCGCAGACACGCTGATTTGCGGCGGCTCCAGACCGACGAATCGAGATAGATTCGCGCGCGCGATTTCAGTGGCCTGCTCGGCCTGAATCAGTTGCGTCTGGGCGGCCGCCAGTTCCGCCTGCGCGCGCGATGCATCCGCGCCAGGGCGCAGTTGGGCGTTCACCAGGGCGGTGATGGTCTGCAGGATGACTCGCGCCCGGTCCACGCCGGCCTGCGCGGCGCGCACAGTCTCCTGCGCCGCCACCAAAGTGAGATAGGCGTCGAGGGTTGACGCGGTGACGTCAAACCGGGTTCGCAACAGTGTGGACTGTGCCTGGGCTCGTGCCGCCGTCGCCGACGCCACATTCGCCTGGCGCAACCCGAAGTCAAAGGGCTCCCAGGCCACCAGTGTTCCGATGGCGCTGCCCCACGCGGTGCCCAGGTTGTTGGTCCCGAGCACCGGGCCGGAAATGGACGGAATGACGCTCTGCGGAAGCAACATCCCGAAGACATTGTTGCGAGTCGCGCGATTTACCTGTGCCAGGCCGTCTACGCGCGGAAGATAGGCTGTCCGCGCGAGTTGAATCCCGGCTGCCGCGGCATTGATCTGCTCCTGCGAAACCTGAATCGACGGGTAGTTTTTCAAGGCGTCCTCAACCGCCTGCGCGAGCGTGAGGCCGGGTTGCTGCGCCGCGACGGCCCCGGCCGCCAACAGGATGAGTACCGCTCTTTTGCACCAGAGGAACGCCACGCTATTCGCCCTCGATGAGTTCTCGAAACAGCTCGCGCACTTTGTTCCTGGCCGCCGCCAGCGCCTTCCGGCCGAGAGGAGTTGCCTGGTACACCTTGCGCAGCGATTTTCCGTTGCGGAGTTCGGTGGCGCGCAGGTATCCCTTCTTCTCCAGACCGTGCAGCAAGGGGTAGAGACTCCCGGGACTGATCCGATACCCGTGCCGGGCCAGTTCTTCGATCATCCCCAGCCCGAAGATCGGCTCTTCGGCCGCATGGTGCAAGACGTGCAGCCGGATCAGGCCGGAATAGAGATCCCGGTCGTCTGAAAAATCATCTTTTCCCAATTTCGTTTTCGGCATTCGATTACGAATGACGTAAGGATAAGGGAAAGGGTGGGGGGTTGTCAAATGGAGCGGGGGACCGGGGCGAAGAAAAACCGGACACAGGCCGGGAGGCCTGTGGTACGAAAACGGGGCTGTTGAAATTTGCGACAGCTGCGGAGGGTTTCGTTGGCGATTGCTGCGGGAAATTGCGCAACGGCTGGGGGCCACATGCGAGATTGCACTCAGTAAAGGTGCCATGACGCGCGGCAAAGTTCGACGTGCCAAGCGGGAGGCGTTTGGTTGCACAAATGCTTAAAGCGAACCGCATCATCTAACTCACTGACCGGAAGAGGAACTCATGGGAGAGATTGTCGCAGCCATGGCGAGCGTGCACGCGCCGCAGCTTTTCACGCGGCCGCCGGAGGAAGATCCGAAACAACTGGACGCCGGAATCGCGGCCATGCGGCAGCTCGGCAAGGTCCTTGACCAGGCCCGGCCGGACGCGCTGATCATTTTCGCCAGCGATCACATGGAGACCTTCTTCCTGAAAACCGTTCCGACTTTCGCGGTGATGGTGAGCGACCGCGCCAACGCGGCCTTCGCCGGCAAGACCTGGAGCCCACCGATCCATCAGCCGCTGGCGGAAGCGTTGCTGGAGCAACTGGTGCGCCGCGATTTCGACATGGCCTATTCGCAGGACGCCGATCTGGGCCACTCGTTCGCCGCCATTTTTGAGTGGATTCTGGAAAGCCGGGCGATTCCCGTGGTGCCCATCTTCGTGAATACCTATCTGCCGCCCTTACCGAATCCGCGACGCTGCGCGGCCCTCGGTCGGGCTATCGCCGAAGTGATTGGCGGGCGCCCGGAGCGCGTTGCGGTGCTGGCCAGCGGCGGCATGTCGCACTATCCCGGAACTGCGCGTTACTACCAGCCGGCTTATGACTTCGACCGGTGGTGCATTCACGAACTGGAAAACAGCCACGAGGATTCCTTTCTAAACCTGACGCCCGAGCAACTCGATGAAGTGGGAAACACCGAGATGCTGCCGTGGGCGCTCGCACTGGGGGCCGTTGGCGAGCAACACATGGAGCTGTTGTCTTACCAGCCGACCACCCATCATGGGCACGCGGTGGTGCGTTTCCACCCGGGCGCGAAACTCAACGCCGAGCCCTCCCAGAAATACTCGTTCCACAACCATCCGTATCACTATTACAATCACCCGCCGCTCGCGGCTTACAAACTGAACAAGCTTCTCTACGATTCGCGATTCAAGCCAAGTCTGCGGCTGCGCCTCTTCCAGGATGCGGCGGCGGTGGCCAAGGATTACGATCTGACCGCTGATCACACGCGCGCGCTGCTGGAGAGCCTCGCATTCCGGCATATCGATACCGAGAAAGCGGGAAAGGATGCCGATGCTTTAGTGGCGGCGGGGGCGCATCCCATCGGCGCGTTGATGGCCATGCACGGTTTGCAGCAGGAGAAGCGCAAGATGCGGAACGAGTCAACAGCCGCGCCGCAGTTAGTGGCGCATTAGATAGGGGCAGCGATGTCTATTCTCAGCGTTTGCGAATGGCTTCAACAGACTTCGGCTTCGACCGGGATCCGCGAATCTGTGTGGGTCTTTCCGATCATCGAAACCACTCACCTTCTAAGCCTGGCGGCGTCGGTGGGCACGATCGCCTTTGTGGATCTCCGACTCATCGGCGCTGCCTTGCGCCGCCAACCCGTTACCGATGTCATCGAGCAGCTCCAACCATGGGCGCTCGGCGGCTTCGCCATGATGTTCTTGAGTGGCGGACTACTGTTCCTGTCGGAACCATTGAAGTGTTATCACAGCGGGTTTTTTAGTGCCAAGCTTGTACTTCTGGCCTTGCTCGGCATCAACGCACTATTGTTCCACGTGAATGTGTACCGCAGAGTAGCCGCGTGGAACAAGGCGGCGGACGTCCCGCTTCCGGCCAGGCTTGCGGGCTATGTCTCGTTGACGCTTTGGATGAGCGTGATCGTTTTGGGCCGGGGCATTGCGTACTTCGGCCATTAGTTGAGGAGGTTCACCATGCCGACGTTTTTGATGCCGATCTTTCAATGGACCGGTAATAGCTGGCTGAGCATTGAGATCCGCGATTCGCGCTGGCAGTTTGCGGTGATCGAGATGGTTCACCTGGTGGGCCTCGCGATCCTGTTGGGGGCGCTCGTAGTGATCGACTTGCGATTATTTGGGTTCGGCATGCGAACCATGCCGGCCTCGGAATTAGCGCGGGAACTTAGGGGCTGGATGCGGATTGGCATGGTCACGGTGCTCGGGTCGGGCGTCTTCCTGTTTTTTGGGGAGCCCATGAAGCTGTATAACAACCCGTCGTTCCTGGTGAAGATGGTGCTACTGGTCTTCGCGCTGGCTCTACAGCTCACGCTGTTTCGCCGCGTGATGACGGGGAAGGCGGGGAGTACCATCATTGGGACCCTTTCGCTGGCGTTGTGGATGGGCGTGGGGCTGGCTGGGCGGGCGATCGGGTTTCTGTGAAGGCACCGGCGGCAAGGACCGCCGGCGTTACTTCATTGCTTGGGCGTTGGTTTGGACCGGGATGTTGCGCTCTTGCATCAGGCGGGTTAAGAGCGCGACGGTGTCGTGGTGATAAATCGCGGATGCCATGCCGATGGGTACGCCTTCGGCCCAGTTAAGAGGGGTCATCTTAACCGTGCGGGCGCCGAATCCGTAATCTTCGCCGTTGTCGGTGGCGTCTAGTTTCGCGCCGCGGTCCACTAATAGTTGGACCACCTGGTTGGCGCCTTTGTACGCTGCGCCGTGCAGCGCGGTGATTCCGTGGTCGTTGGCCGCGTTCACGCTGGCGCCAAGATCCAGGAAAAGCTTGACCACTTCCATGGTTTCTTCTTCCGAATACTCGTGCATCATGCCTTCCGCCCAGCCCACACCCGCGGCCACCATCAGGGGCGTGGTGTGGTCGAGGGTGGGAATCATCGGATCGGCATGGTGAGCCAGCAGAAGACGAACTACGGTGAGGTCACCCGAAAGAGCTGCGCGTAGTAGCGGCGTCGCGCCGGCTTCCCGCAGCCACAGCGCGGTCATCCCCTGGTGCACTTCGGTGTCGGCCTTGATCCGGGCGTTCGGGTCAGCTCCGTGATCGAGTAGCGCGGTGATGCAGTCAAGAACGCCATCCGTGCTCGGGCCCGGGATGGCGGTGCTCTCTTGATTGCGATTCTTGACTGCCAGATAGAGCGGCGTCCAACCCTTGGCGTTGGTTAGTTTCGGATCCGCGCCGTGATCCAGCAGGAAGCGCGCGATGTCATAGTGGCCGTTCTGCACCGCCACTAACAGGGGAGCGCTCCCATCGACCGCGGCCTGGTTTACGTCAGCGCCTTTCGCCACCAGGATTTGAACGCAATCCAAGGAGCCTTCCCGGACCGCAAACAGCAAAGCGGTGAGGCCGCCCTTCGAAGGCACTTTGGCAGTGGCCCGTCCGGAGGCACCGAAGACAACATTGCTGTTGGCATACCCTAAACCACGGCGCCCGGGAGGCGTCAGCGCGGCCGATTGGATACGCAGGTCCGCTCCGTGCTCGGTAAGCAACTGCACCACTGCGGCGTGGCCCTGCTCGGTGGCCCACATCAATGCCGTCGTCCCGCGCAGAGTGTCTTGTGTGTTTACTTGCGCGCCGTGATCGAGCAGCACTCTCACCGCGTCTACGTGACCGGACCGCGCCGCCATCATCAGGGCCGTCTCGCCATGCGCCAGAACGGGCGCGTTCACGTCCGCTCCGGCCTTCAGGAGCGTTTCGATCATGGCCGCGCTGCCATTCTCGGTGGCCAGAAACAGCGGGGTGGCGCCGTCGCCGTTCGCCGCCTGCACTTTGGCTCCGGCGCGAATCAACAGACTGGCCATGTCTGAATCGTCCCAGCGGGCGGCCCAATGCAGCGCGGTGGTGCCGTCGGCCTGGGGCGCGTTGACATCGGCTTTCTTGTCAAGCAGAGCGCGCACGGCATCGCTGTTCCGCTGCATGGCGGCGTCGGCCACTTCGCATCGAGGCGCCGCAAAGGCAGCAGCAGACGCGAGCAGGACACACAGCACCAGGGTGGGGCAGGCCTTCCGGCCTGCCGCCGCGCTTCGGCGCGGCGCGCCGGGCGGAAGCCCGGCGGCAGGCCGGAAGGCCTGCCCCACGTCATTCGATAGACTTCTGCTTTCCGGTCACTAGAGTGATACCGGCCCAGTGCTGTCGCCCAGGCTGTCTTTCTCAATTCCAAACATTTTCAACGTGGTCAGCAGAAGGTTCGCCGTGGAGCCGTCGGCTTTCTTGTGAACGCCGCCTTTGTGCTGCCCCATTGCGCCGCCTACGAGCATATGACTCACGTTGCGATGACTGTGCAGGTTGGAGTCGCCCATGTTGCTGGCCCACAGGATCAGCGTATGATCCAAGAGGCTCCCCTCGCCATCCTTCGTCGACTTCAATTTGTTGAGGAAATATGGGAGGCATTGCACGTGATAGCGGTTGATCTTCGCCCAATCCTCCAGCTTTTTCGGCACGGCCCCATGGTGCGATGCGGCGTGATTCGCAGTGGTCACGCCCGATTCCGGATAGCTGCGCATGCTCACATCGTGGGCATACATCAGAGTGGAGACGCGCGTAATGTCGGCCTGGAACGCGAGCACCTGCAGATCCCACATCAGATTGATATGTTCGGTGAAGGATTCCGGCATGCCGAAGGGGACTTGCGCATCGGGTGAGGGGTCGCTGGCCTTCGACACGTTGTGAAGACGCCGCTCAATTTCGCGGATGTCCTCCAGGTATTCGTTGAGTCGCGAGCGGTCTGTGCCGGGAAGGGTTTTGTTGAGTCGCGCCACTTCTTGAGTCACGGCATCGAGAAGGCTGGCTTGCGCCTGCTTACGCGACTGCCGTTCGGCGGCGCTGCTGCCATCGCCGAACAGCCGCTCAAAAACTACTTGCGGATTGGCCTCATGCGGCAGCGGCTTGGTAGGACCTGACCAGGAGACGGAGTTCACGTATGCGCAGCTATAACCCCAGGGACACGTTGCGAGCGCGCTCTGATCCTCAATTCCCAGCTGGATCGAAGGGAGAGCGTTATCCTGACCGTACTTCTGCGCAATCAACTGGTCGATGGTCGTTCCCAGGTAGATGTCTTCACTCACGGTCTTCTTGGGGGGAACGCCGCTGAACACGGCTGCACTGCGCGAATGATCGCCGCCGGTCTCGCCCTGGCGGGGCATGGACGACGTGGCATCCAGACCGCTGATCACGGTTATTGACTCGCGCCAGTCTTTCATCGGTTCGAGCACGAAGGGCAGTTCCGCCAGCGGGCCTTCCGCGAAATCCCAGTAGGAGGGCGCCCAACCGTGGGGGCTGAAGATACCGACGAAGCGGGGGATCTTGGGAGTTACCGCGGCTTCGGCCAGAGGCGTGAACGCCGGCACCATCGAATCGAGCGACGGGCAAGGCCAAAGAGACGCCCGCGGCCCGGAGGAGCGTGCGGCGCGAAAGATGCTTCTTTGTGACGAACATACTGATAACCCTCAATGCTTCAGAGCAACGTCGGTAGTGCTTTCGGGCTTGCGATTCATCTGGAACGGCTCGCTCTTCACGATTCCCAGGACCACTGACGAGAACCGGTAGTCATCGTGCGCGGCTTCGTGCACGATCGACCGCACCACCGGCATGTCGCCGATATTCGACCCCTCGCCCCAGTGCATAGGTGAGGAGCTTTTCCGTGAAGGTACGCTCGAACTGCGGCGAATAGCGCAGCAGCGCCTTGCGCAGGTCGGCCACGCCATTGATCTTGGTTCCATCCACCAATTGGCCCGACGCATCCACTTTGTGGCCGAACTCAGTGGTTCGCCACTTGCCGATCCCGTCGAAATTTTCGAGCGAGAAACCGATCGGGTCCATCATCTTATGACAGCTCGCGCAGGCCGGATTGGCGCGGTGCGCCTCCATACGCTGCCGCATGGTTTGTGCCGCGGAGGCGTTTCCCGTATCCTTCGAGCACCGGAACGTTGGGCGGCGGATCGGGCGGAACGGTGCCGAGGATATTCATGAGCACCCATTTGCCACGCTGCACGGGCGAAGTCCGGTCGGCTACGGACGTGACCAGCTCGACCGCGCCCTTACCCAGCAGCCCGCGGCGCACGTCCAGATCGCCTTCGAGTTTCACGCGCCGGAACTGGCTGCCATAAACATTGGGGATTCCATAATGCACGGCCAGGCGCTCGTTGACGAACGTGTAGTCGGCGTTCAGCAGATCGATGATGCTGTGGTCTTCGCGCATGATGCTTTCGAAGAACATCTCGGCTTCGATGCGAAAGGCCTGCCGGAGATTGTCGTCAAAGTCCGGATAGATGGTGCCTTCGGGAGTGGAGCTCGGCATGGTGCGCAGCGCCCACCATTGACCGGCGAAGTTCTTCACCAGCTCGTGTGCACGCGGGTCGGAGAGCATGCGGCGCACCTGGTGATCGAGGACCGTGGCGTCTTTCAGCTTGCCCTGCTCGGCCAGGTTGATCAGCTCGTCATCCGGGCCGCTGCTCCACAGGAAGAAGGACAACCGCGAGGCGAGCTCCCGATCGCTAATCCGATACGACTGGCCCGCCTGGACGTTGGCCGGCCCACTCTTCCGCGCGGAACACAAACTCGGGATGCCCCAGGATGAATTGCAGTCCGCTCTCGATGCCATCTTCAAAATCGCCCTTGTTGCGGGCGCCCTGGTAGAAACCCAAGAGCTTCTCAGTGTCGGGTTCGGTGAGCGGCCGGCGGTATGCCTGGCGCGCCAACGTGGTGAGGATCTTGCGGGCGCAGGGCAACTCATCGGCCGCGCCGGTGGGCTTGCACAGCAGGATCTTCTGGCGGCTGGCCGTATCCTGGGGGCGCGTGCCGTTGTATGGGCCGGAGATGGTGATGGAACTGACTTGCGGAGTGAAGGTGAAGCCATCGACGAGATTGTCGTCCAGGATGCTGCGGCGATAGTGCCGGTTCAGGTCGACATTGGGCACGTACGTGGTCGCGAGGAAAGCCACGCCCACCGGCCGCAGGCCCGCCTTCACGGTTGACGCGGACTTCATACTTGTCGTGCAATGCGGTCAGCGGCACATCGGTTCCGACCTTGTACAACTTCACGCGCTGGCCGTCGACCAGGACTTCCAGTTGCTCGTCTTCACTGTCGCCGCCGTACAGGCCGCCGACCGTGGTGCGCACCGGGTCCCACCGAATGGCGTACTCGCCATCGGCCGGGAAGTAATGCTGCACCAGCATTCCGCCGCGGGTTCCGAACGGCAGACCCTCGATGTGCTCTTCCTGCGAGTAGTCCTCGCGCACGTGGTAGACCTTGCGGGCCGGCGAGGTGTCGTGACCCAACGCCAGACGGCTGATCTTGGCTGCCGCCGAGACGTATCCTTCGACCAGCGCCGGCGAAACTCCCAAGCCGCTGGCCACGTTGTCGAAGCCGTAGCTGGAGTCATCGGCGGGCAGAAACGCCGCAGGGTCGATGTCCAGGGCGAGAAGCTGCTTGATCGCGTTGGCGTACTCGGTGCGGTTGACGCGATGGATGGCGGGCACGGCCAGTTTGGGCTTCGCGGCGGCAGCTTGATCCAGCGCGTTTTCGAGAGCCACGGTCAAAGACTCGTAAGCGGCCGGATCGGGGCGCGGCATACCTTGCGGCGGCATCATGCCGGCGCGCAATTTGCGCACGACGCTTTCCCAGGCCTCGGCGTCGGGCGCCGACCCGCGCGGGGTCGAGCTTGTCCAACATGAGGTTGGCGGTCTTCAGTTTCTGGTTATGGCAGGTGACGCAATATTGATCGAGGAGGGCGCGGGGGGGCGTTTGCGCACTGCCGGACAGTGACAATAACAGTATTATTCCGCAAGCACTTAGAATCCCTCTGCGCATCGGCCCCGGCCTGAAAATTACCACATGGGGAGAGCCGGGGTCAAGGCGGCGACAAGCAGCGCCGCACGGCTCCAGAGAGTAGATTCCTGTTAACATCACCCTCGGGTATATGCGTTGGAGCGCGTCGATTAGCCTGTGCGTGCTGGCTCTGCCTTCTTTGGCCCAGGAAGGCACGGCGAGGCTGGAAGGCCAGGTGCGCGATATCACCGGAAGAGGTTGGCGCGCTTTGGCGGAATTGCGAGCGGAAAGGCCGCCAGGAAGATTGTTTCAAGCTGTCGCCCCGGCTTCGCGGTGGTTACCGTCAAGATGATCCAAATTGGAGAGGGAGAACAGAAGGCGATTCCCCCTGTAGAGCTTAGGATATCTGATTGCGGCAGCCCTGGACCCAGACTTGACTACCTTCGGCTCTTACCCTCTGACGCCTCCGGTGGAACCATCAGGGGCAGCGTTAGGCTGGATCGAGGATGGAACAAAACGTCAGGTCCTCCGGTGAAAGGCGCCAACATTGTGTTGGTCTGCAGCGGTGATGCCGCTTGCCCATCGACAAGGACGGATTCTAATGGCGAATTTGTCTTCGAAGACCTCCCTCCAGAAAACTATACAGTTCGTGTTAGCCGCCCGGGCTTCTACCCACTGGACATGCCGTTTTATAACGTTCAGAAAGGATTAGATTCGGTCTACTGGCCGATATCCATCGAACGCTGTCCGCTCGGGACTGCAACCCTAGGCTTCGCCCCAAAAGGCCGTTTAGTATCTGTGAATGAGCGCTACGGCCGTCAAGCAGCTGCTGGCACCCGCTGAAACGCCTACACTTGAGAAAGGAGCAGCCACCTCCGCCATGACCCCGATCCGGAGCCCGCTACCAAACAGGACATCGCCCAACTCCTCGAAGCCGTGCGCGACATGCAAACCGAACTCGCTGGAGACTCGCCCGCCCCACCCCTGAATCGGACATTAGCCACTACGGATTGATAAACACCACCACTCCATCGCCCCGGAAAACCAAATCCGCGGCGGCCTTCTTTGCGGCGGCGTCTTTGCGATTCTCCACCCGTCCGAAAACAACCGCCCAGCGGTCGTAGTCGGTGCTGCCGAAACGGAACTTGCCAAGCGTTGTGTGCTTGCGCATTTCGGTAAGCTTGCGGGTTACGGCAGCGCCATCCAGTTGGAAACTCTCGGGCGGCCTTGGAGCATCCATCGGATCTTCCGCCAACAATAGCGACGGTGGGACGGTTGGGGGGGCGGCATCGCACGCCTGCTCGCCCAGCCAGCTGCCATCATGCCGGAAAGGAGTAGCGGCCCAGTGCGGCTACCGGCTTGCCTTCGTAAGCCGTCAGGTCATGCAGGATTTCGCAGACGGTGAGCGGAACTATAGCCGCGTCTTCGGCGGGCGCGGACGCACAGACGAACGCCGCAACCAAATACACCCATCTTCGCGGCCCAGACATACCCGTGAGGCAGTGAGACTAACAGCAAATAGCCTAGCGCAAAAAAACGCGGGTGGCAGTAGTACCTTTAGCGCTACCTTACCGCCCCGCCGGCAGGCTCTTCAAAAACTCCGCCGCCACCTCAGCCTGCGGCCGATGTTTACCATCCACCTGGTAGTTGAGCTGGCGCATCTGGGCATCCGACAAGCGGCCCGAAAGTTGTTCCAGGATTCCGCGCAGGCCGGGATAGCGGGCCAGCGTGGCTTCGCGCGCGACTACGGCGCACTCATAAGGCGGAAAATAACGGCGGTCATCTTCGAGGACCGCAACATCCAGGACCGAGATCAGGCCGTCGGTGGAGTTCGCGGCGAGCATATCGACCTTGCGGCTCTGAAGCGCGGAGTAAAGCAGGCCCAGGTCCATAGTGATGGGGTCGCCGTTCAGGCGCAGATGGTAGGTTGCCAGCAGGCCGTCCAGACCATCGGGGCGCTGGCGGAATTCGTAGCCCATGCCGAGCCGCCATGGGTGCGCGCCGGCGGCCGCGGAAAGGGTCGCCACCTTTTCGTCGCGGCGGACCACCATCGCGAACGTGTTGTTGAAACCGAGCGGCGCGAGCCATGCCAGTTGCCACTGGCTGTGGTAGGCGTTGCGAACGGCATCGAAGGCAGCCTTCGGTTCGGCCAGGATCGGACGCTTCAAAACCTCAGTCAACGCCGTGCCGGTGTATTCCGGGTACAAGTCGATGGAGCCGCCCTTGAGCGCTTCATGGGCCAGCATGGTGCCGCCCAGATCGAGTTTGCGAACCACTGGCACGCCTAGCTTCGTTTCGATCTGCTGCGCGAAGATCTCTCCTAAAAGCACCTGCTCGGTAAAATTCTTCGACCCTACCACAATGGTGTCGCGGTGGGAGCAGGATGCCAGCAGGAGGCTCAGGCACGCGATAATCGTTTTTCGATCCATTCCAATCCTTCGTCCGCCACGAGGGCCATGACCGCGGCAGGAACCGCGCCGGCCAGTATAGTGGTGGTGTCCACGGTGGCGATGCCGCGAAATATGAAGACACCCAGACCACCGGCGCCGATGGCCGCGGCGATGGTGGCGGTTCCGATGGTGGCCACGGTGGCAATCCGCAAGCCCGCTAGAATCGAAGGGACCGCCAGCGGGAGTTCCACATTCCACAGAACCTGGTTGCGTGTCATGCCCATGGCGACGGCCGATTCGCGCACCGCCGCGTCCACGCCGAGAATCCCCAGCAGCGTGTTCCGCAGAATCGGCAGCAGCGCGTATAGGCACAGCGCAATGATGGCAGTGTGCTGGCCGATGCCGCCGACGAACGGCAGGGGCAGCAAAAAGCCGAACAGCGCCAGGCTCGGAATGGTTTGCACCACGTTGGCGAAGCCCAGCATCCAGCGGCGGAGTACGGCCCGGCGAGTCAGTGCAACGGCTGCGGGAATCGCCAGCAATGCCGCTACTCCGATGGCGATGAGCACAAGCCAGAGATGCTCCAGCGAGAGCGAAACGATCTCACCGGCCAGACGCTGATTCATTCTGTTTTCTCCAATCCTCCTCCAGTCCCGCGAGAAACGCCCGGGCCTCATCGGTCCGCGCCGCGAGAAAGCCGGCCGGCTCGGCGATCACTTCGATGGCTCCGTCCTTCAAGAGGACAATCCGTGTGGCCAGCATCAGGGCCTCGCGCACGTCATGAGTCACGAATAGCGCGGCTTTGCCCACGGCGGAGCGTAGCGCAAGAAACTGCTTCTGCAATTCCAGCCGGGTGATTGGGTCGAGCGCGGCGAAAGGCTCGTCGAGTAGCAGCAAGGGCGGATCGGCCGCGAGGGCGCGCGCAATGCCCACACGCTGCTTCTGGCCTCCCGAAAGCTGCCGCGGATAACGCGGGCCAAATTCCGCGGCGGGCAGGCCGACCGTATCCAGCAGCAGCCGCACGCGTTCGTCAATGGCGGCCGGCTCCCACTTCTCGAGTTTCGGAACCAGCCCCACATTGGCGCTGACGGTCCAATGCGGGAACAGGCCGCCCTCCTGGATCACGTAGCCCATGCGGCGCCGCAGGCCGATCGGATCCCATTCGGCCGCGGGCTTACCCTGAAAGCGGATTTCTCCGCCGGCCGGTTGGATGAGGCCGTTGACGCACTTGAGCAGCGTGGTCTTACCGCAACCGCTGCGGCCCAGCAGGACCAAGGCTTCCCCCGGCCGCACTTCCAGGTTGATGTCGCGGAGAATCCACCGCTCCCCGATCCGGCACGAGAGATTGCGGATTTCCAAAACTGCGGCGGCGGATGAATCGGCGCTGGGCATCAAAGCATGTACTGCGTGTTCGAACCGTGCGACGGATAGGCGTAAAGCGGCTCTTTGATCTGCTCGGCCGTTAGCCCGTGCCGCATTGCCAGTGCGAACAGATTGATGAACTCTTCGGCGCCGGTGCCCAAAATATGCGCTCCGGCGATGCGGCCGGTCTTGCGTTCCACCAGCACTTTGTATGCGGAACATTCCTCGGCGACGCGGCGTGAGGTGTACCAGCCGGAAGTGTCCTCGTGGTGAATGTCGACCTCCAGCCCCTGCTTGCGGGCAGCCTCTTCGGTGAGCCCGCACGAGGCCAGCGGCGGCAGCGAGAACACGGTGCTCGCGAGTCCCTGGTAATTCGGCCGCTGGTGGTTGCCCTTGAGCAGATTAACGGCGACGATCCGGCCTTCGTAGCCCGCCACGGGCGTGAGTGCGGGGCCGCTCGCAGCGGCGTCGCCGGCAGCATAGACGTTGGGGTTCGAGACGCTTTGCAGAAACTCGTTCACCTTGACGCCGCGGGGCGAGGATTCCACACCGGCCGCTGCCAGATTGAGTGCTTCGATCTTGGGCCGGCGGCCGGCGGCGTGCACGGCTGCGGCGGCGGCGAATGTCCCGGTGGAGGTGTCGACCCGCACGCCAGCGCCGCCTTCGATCTTCTGGACCACAGTGTTCACATGGATGTCGATTCCGGCGCGCCGCGAGTGCACTACCAATCGATCGACCAGGTCGGCATCGAACGCTTCCAGTGGACGCCGGCCGCGATGCAGAATGGTGACGCGCGAACCGGCGCGCGCGGCCAGGTGCGCAAACTCGAACGCGATGTAGCCGCCGCCGGCGAAGATCAGGCTTTCGGGGAGATGATCGAGATCGAGAAACTGGTCGCTATTGATGAGGAATTCCTCGCCGGGAATGCCCAGCCGCGCCGGTGCGGCTCCGGCGGCGATCGCGAAGTGCGACGCGGTAATTCGGGCGGTGCCGATCTCCATGGCGTCCGGCGCAACGAACCGCGCGACATCGTGGAAGGCGCGGATACCGGCGCGTTCGAAGGTGTGCTCACTGTTGCGCGGAACGGGGTCGGTGAAGGTGCGTTTGAAGCGCATCAATTCGAGCCAGTCGATGTGCAGATCCGCGGAACGCACGCCGCGGCCGCTCATGCGCCGCGCCCAATCCACCACGTCGCCCGCGCCCACCAGAACTTTCTTGGGATCGCAGCCGCGGTTGGCGCACGTTCCTCCGAACGGCCGATCATCCACCACCGCCACGCTCCACCCCGCCGCACGGCAAGGATTAGCGACGCTCGATGCGGCGGAACCGGTGCCCACTACGACCAGGTCGAAGTGATCGGACATGTGGCTATTGTAGTGGGCCGGGCAGGGCTACGGTGTGGGCGTTTCGGAAACTCCGGGCGCGCCAGCACGCTTCGCGCGGCGAACGAAGGACCGGTCGAACGAAACAAACAAGGCGCCGGGTGGCCTGCTACTCAAGTGCAAGGCATCGGCCAGTTCCATCCCGTGGCTCGTCAGCGCGAGAGCCGCTGCCACTGCCGGCTCATCTTCGGCGTGCACATTCTCGAGGCCTAACAGGCTGGTGAACGCGTCGCGGATTGCGCTCACATCGAATCCGTAATGGCTGCTAAGGACCCAACCGGTCTCCAACAACACAGTTTTCGCGATCCAAATCGGCCCGCCCGCGAAGACAGACCGTGCGGCAGCGTTCTGCTTAGGATCATCCTCGGTCAGCAACCGGACCAGGATGTTAGTATCTACCGCGACCATGCCGTCGCTTCACCTCGCGACCGATGGCGCTTTGTATCTGTGCGGGCGTTATCGGCTTTCGCTTCGACCGCAGACAGCCCGCAACTTCGTCAAGACGAGTTTCAGGGAAAAGACGGGCAGGACGCAGCAGGATCCCATCGGCAGTCTCTTCGACGGTGAACTCGGTGCCCGGTCCCCAGGCCCGGGCGGTACGAATATTCTTGGGCAGGATAATCTGGCCTTTCGTCGAGAGCCGGGTGGTTTCCATGGGTAAGACTCCAGTAAGATTATGACACGGATGACGCGGGCGGGGCATGGCCCCTAAGCGCTGCCTTAACCAGAGCGGCACGCGCGGCGGTTTCCCACATCGGGACTTGGGGCCCTATCGCAGGCAGATCGGTCGATTATGGTGTTATGCGGTAGCCAGGGTGCGCGAGTCCCGCAGTGAACGTCACATTTTGTCAGGACGCTTCAATCGGACGCTCCTGCCGTTGTTGCGCATCCTGCAGGAACTGTCCGAGCTTCTCGTCATTCGCGGCGACGCGCGCCCAACCTTCGGCGGTGGCGTGCCAGCGATAATCGTGGACCGTCATGTCGATGCCTCGATCGATGAGGAATTGCATGGCTTCGTAGTTCTTGTGCCCCACCAGCTCATGCAGGATGGTGGCCGGCTCATGCGAACACCAGTTCGTATTGATATCGGCACCACGCGTGAGAAGAAAGTCGGCGACTTCGAATTGGTTGTTCATGACCGCCCAGGCCAGCGCGGTGTCGAGAACCCGCTGCGCATTGGGGCGCTCGCCGAACCATTTAACGAAATCCCCGCAGTAATGAGGGTCAGCAAGCGGATAGTGATTCGCGAGTTCGCCCAGTGCAGGTTTGCCATCCGCGTCGAACCAGCGTTTCACACGTGCGAGGTCCCCGTTCCCGGCGGCGTGCGGTAGATCGTCGGGCATCGGCCAGATCCGCAGCAGCAGCGGAAGCAAATGAGTCTTCACATAGGTGAACGCGAATCGAATGGCCTGCGATGGCGGCGGCACGCGGCGGTGAAGCAGAGCGGGATCGAGATCGAACAGAGCGGTAATGAAAGGTCCCCGATCGTTGAGCACCGCCGTTTCGATCAGCCCGACCTGGCATTCCACCTGTTCGTCTGACAGCAGCCACGCTTCGCGCCGCAGTCGGTCAACAAACGCCGCCAGGTCTCGCTCGTGCAGAGCGCGCGAGATCTGTTTCTTGACATAGGACCGCCATGGGGCAGCGAACGAATCGCCGAGGTAAATATCGGGCTTGTTCGCGATGAAGTAGTGGATAAATGCGGAGCGGCCCGGTCCGTTGTCGATGTTTTTGCCAAGTTCGGGGTCGAGCGCGATGGACCGGTCCAGCAGTAGTTCGGCAGCGCTTGCGTGCTGGAGATGGCAGGCATACATCAACGCTTCGTTCACTGCGGCGAGACCGTCCATGGCGGTAACCATCCGTGCGCGGATGCTGTCGAGATCGCCGAGCGCGGCACAGAACTTGAGCGTTCGAGGGAAAAGGCCTTTGCGCTGGAAAAGATCGATGAGCCCTTTTGCGCGGGATGAGATGACGTCATTGTAGACCGACGGCACGACGACTGCGCCGGCATCGAGCAGGACCTCGGCACATGCGGGACGCGTGTAGTGCTCCTCGGTGAACGGATCACCGCTGTCGCCATAGGACCAGGTAGCCATCCCGAGCAGCCCGCCGTCGTTTTCATCCGCCCTCCACGACAACAGCGCTGGATATTCCGCCAGGAGCTGTCTCAGGCTGTCAACGTCGTTGTCATGAATGATGCGGCGGGCCTCGGACACGGCCCACTCGAGTCCTCTACCGAGGCGTTGTTGTACTTCTTTGAGCAGGTCCTTCCATCCTGGAAACCCATATTCGCGCGCCAGCACCAACTGGGCATCACGCTGTGATAACGGCAGTTCGGCCTGAGGCAATTGAGCACGCGCCCGGACAATGGCGTCTGGATCGCCGGCAGCGATGTTGCGCGCCAGTTTTTTCGCTTGTTTACGCAGAGAGTCCAGGGAGGGACGAGCAGGAAGCTTCGATGTGGTCACAGAAATCTCCTTTCATGCGCGCCTGTGACCCGCTGAAACAGGCTGAAAGAAGATTCAAATCACGCCGTCTGAATCGGAAGCAGGTGGGATTTAGTTCCCTTGCCGCGGGTCGGAGGTGCCCTGTCGCACGCTATATTTAGTATCGGCTGCTTGCAAATGCACTGTCAAACCGGCACACTCCTCGGAAACGGCCTTCTGGGAGACGGACAACGGGAGGCCGCCCATGCGCCCTGTGCCACCTATCCTCGAAGCCACTCACAGATTCGCGTTCGGATCCAGACTGCGCCAGAGGTACCAGCTCGCCACGGTGCGGTAAGGATGCCAGCGCTCCGCCAGAGTTTCCATCTCCTCAGGCTTTGGCAGTTCGCTCAGGCCGTATGCCTTGCGGATGGCGGCGCGGATTCCCAGATCGCCAGTGGGCAGGACGTTGGTCCGGCGCAGCGCGAAGATCAGAAACATGTGGGCCGTCCAGACGCCGATGCCCTTCACGATGGTGAGCCGCTCGATCACGGCTTCGTCCGCGAGGCCGTCGAGCTCCTCGAACACGACGTGGCCGTCGCGCGTGTGCCGCGCCAAATCGCGGATGTAGGCGGTCTTCTGGCCGGAAAGGCCCTGCGCCCGCATGCGCGCAGGCCGTAGCTTGAGGATGCTCGCGGGCGTGAGTTTCCCGCCTGCGGCTTTCAGCAGCCGGCCGAAGATGACGCTCGCCACGCGCCCGCTCAATTGCTGGTACACGATGGATCTGACCAGAGACTCGAAATCCGGTTCGCGGAATTCGATACGGTAGTCCCCCACCTTCTCGATGATTCCGCCCAGCACGGGGTCGCTCCGGCGCAAATGGCTGATGGCTTCCAACATGGGTCGAAACACGGGCGGGCCCGAATGCGTCATGATTATTGTATCGGGATTGTATCGGGATGAAACCACTTGTCGTATTTGCCATGTGCACGGCGCTTCTGGCCCAGGCGCCGCCCAACAAAACCGCTTCGGAGGAGTTGCCCGCGCCGATCACGGTAAATGTGGATGTGGTCAACATCCTGACATCGGTGCACGACAAACGAGGCGGCCTGGTGGCCAATCTGAATAAGGACGACTTCACCGTCCTGGAGGATGGCCAACAGCAAACCATCAAGTATTTCGATCGCGAGACGGACCTCCCGCTCACCATCGGGTTGCTGGTGGATGTCAGCGGGAGTCAGCGCAACCTGATCCAGACCGAACGCAGCGCCGCCAGTCAATTTTTTTCCAAGGTGCTGCGCAAGAAGGATGAGGCGTTTTTGATCAGCTTCGGCGAGGAATCTGAACTCCTGCAAGACTACACCGGCTCGGCGCGCCTGTTGGAGGAGGGGTTGAACCAGTTACGCGTCAGCTCGGGAGTGGGCGGGCTGCATCCCGGACCGGTGCCCACAGCCGGGGGGCCGCGCGGCACCGTGTTGTACGATGCGGTCTATCTCGCAGCCCAGGAGAAGCTGCGCAGCGAGGTAGGCCGAAAAGCCATCGTTCTGATCACCGACGGTGTAGACCAGGGCAGCCGCATGACGCGCAGCCAGGCGATCGAAGAGGCGCAGAAATCCGACGCTGTGATTTACAGTATCCTCTATCAGGACCCCGGCGCCTACGGCCCTTTTGGCGGCGGAGGCGGCGGCGAAGCTGAGCTGCGCCGCATGTCAGATGAGACCGGCGGGCGGGTCTTCAAAGTGGATCGCAAGCACTCGCTCGATGAAGCCTTCCAGGAGTTGCAGGACGAGATGCGCAGCCAATACGCCATCGGCTACACGCCGACCAATGAAGCCAAAGACGGCTCTTTCCGGCGGTTGGAGCTTCGCATGGCCAACAAAGATCTGAAGGCCCAGGTGCGCAAGGGATACTACGCGATCAAACCCGGGAGCCGGTAAGCTCGGGACGCCGCCGGGCGAAATAGCTCTCCACGGCTTCGCGCAGTGGCGGCATGGGCGTGAGGCCGGCCCGTTGCATCTTGGAATTGGATAGCACCGAGTATTTCGGCCTGCGCGCCGCCGTGCGGTACTCTCTCTCATTGGTTGGCAGCAGCTCCGGCGAGACGCCAGCCACTTCAAAAATCATGCGGGCGAAGAGGAACCATGAGATGGGCGTGCCTCCTCCCATGTGGAAAACACCGGACTGGTTGCGCTCCGCCAGGTCGATGGTGCGCGAGGCCAGTAACGGTGCGAACGTGGGTGAGGCGACGTGGTCCTCGACAACGCGGATGGGCCGTCCCGAGCCGGCCAGGCGCAGCATCAGCTCGACGAAGTTGCCGCGCGCTGTGTAGAGACCGCCGGGACCGAATACGCCGCAAGTGCGTACGATGAGGACGCGGCTCAGATAGGCCTGCGCGTACAGCTCGCCGGCCAGCTTCGAAACGCCATAGGCGCTCAGTGGGTGAGTGGCGTCGTCCTCTGTGTACGGCTGGCTGGCCTGGCCATCGAATACGTAGTCGGTGGAAAAATGGACCAGGCTGGCATCCGTCTGGCGGCACGCCAGCGCCAGGTTACGCACCGCCAAGGCATTGACCTGCAGCGCTGCCAGAGGTTCTGTCTCGGCGACATCCACCTGGTTATAGGCCGCGGAATTGAAAACGATGTCTGCGTTGGCGGCCGCCAGCGCCGTCTCTACAGCCCTGGTATCAGTGATGTCGAGCTGTTTGCGATCCCAGATGGTGACATCGTACCCGCGGGCTCCCAACTCGCGCACCAGTTCGACGCCGAGCTGGCCCGCGGCTCCCAAAATTACCGCTCGTTGAGTCATCGGAATTAGACAGCATATCGCAAAACCCAATTAGGACAGATCATCGTCGTCTGTGATCTGTCTTTGGCAGGTCGAGCGGCAGACGACAGGAAACGATCGTCTGCCCCACGGGATTGTAGGCTACCGATGGGCGAACAGGATAGCGACCAGAGCCACCGCCAGCGACACAACCACCACCGCAATGGCCTTCTTCCGCGTAGGCGTGAGCCAGGCGGGAACGCTGGGGGTGCCGGCGCCGAGCGGCCCGGCTCCGGCGAGGTTGCGCATCGCATGGGCGATCTCTTTGCGGCCGCGGCGATCGGCGATCAGGATCGTTCGCGAATTGGGGTTGTTGGTCGATTGCAGCAGCTTATTGCGCAACGGAGCCGGGATCTCTTCCACCGAACGGTACACCATGTCGGCGCCCTGGGCCGAGATCAGAACCGTGGAAGTCTGGAACACTCCGGAACTGGCCTCGGGGCGCGGCTGGCCGCAGTGGGGACACCTGGCGGCATCCGCGTCGAAGTCTTTCCGGCAACGCTTGCAAGTCATCCAACCACCACCGGCGGAGTCTTCCGCTTGTCCAGCCCAGGCTCCTCATGCACATTTTCCTGGACTACCTGAATGAATCCCAGCGCGGCTTTGGGCAGCGCCTTATCTTTGCGGTAGATCAGGCCGAGGCGCCGGATCATGGGCTCGGGCGCCAGCGATATGGCACGCAGCTTTCCGGCGGCGATCTCTTCCCGGCAGTTCGACACCGCCAGAAATGTCAGGCCCAGGCCCGCCATCACGAAGCGCTTCATCATCTCGGTGGAATCCAGCTCCATGGAAATCTGGATCTGGTCCTCCACCAGTTCCAGCCACTCGTTCAGACGCGTGCGCGTTTTCCCGTGTTTCGGCAGCAGCAGAAAATCTTCGATCAAATCCTGGGGCGAAACCGTCTTGTTCTCCGCCAGCCGGTGGCGCCCAGGCACGATCAGCCGGATCTCGTCGGAATGGATGCTCACCACCTGGAGCCGTTTCTCTTCGACTGGCAGCTGACAGAGACCAAAATCGGCCGAATTCTCCATCACCGCTTCCACCACGCGCGAGCCGTAGGAGCGGTCCACCTGGAGCTGCACCGCCGGGAACAATTCCCGGAAGCGCGAGAAGACTTTCGGCAGAACGTAGATGCAAGTCGCCTCGTTGGCGGCGATGACGATTTCCCCGCGCGGGTTCTGCTCCAGTTCGGCGATGGCATCCTGGGCACGGCGCTTCAGATCGAGCATCTGCTCGGCGTATTCGCCGAAGATCCGGCCGGCGGTGGTCAGCGAAATCCGGCTACCGAACCGTTCGAATAGCTCGGCGCGCAGCTCCTGCTCCAGCTGGCGCACTTGGGCGCTAATCGCCGGCTGCGTGCGGTAGCACGTCTGCGCGGCCTTGGAGAAGCTCTTCAGCCGGACGATTTCCAGGAAAGTGTGGAGCTGGTCAAAATCCATATTTCTGCCGTACCCGAACCGGGCGACCCAGGCCGGCTGTTCAGTCAAAATTTCGTATCGGCGGGATAGAAATAATCAATTTCCATGCTACCGCGCTGTTTGGTAAGTATTGTAACATTGGCCCCTTGCTAGCCGCAGCATTCGGCGAACTGGATTTCCGCAGAACCGGTTATCCCGTTGCGCCCCCTCACCGGTCGCGCGTACCATCGAATTGATGAGTAGTACGGTCAGGCTGCTGAAGGGCGTGTGCAGGAAAGGCGTTGCCGCGCCGATGCCTCCATTCCAACTGCGGCCCGATGATGCGGCCGCCATCGTACAGTACCTCCAGACACTCAAGTGACGGCGCGCCTGCTGCTATTGGGATTGCTGATTCTGGCGGCAGGGCGCGCGCAAACCGGCGACCAGGTACTGTTGGTTGCGAATCGCAAAGATGCGGCTTCGCGCGAGGTGGCGGACTACTATCGCCCGCGCCGCTCGGTTCCCGTGGGTAATATCTGCTGGCTCGACGCCACCACACAGGAAGAGATCTCGTGGGACGTCTATCAACAGCAGATTGAGAAGCCGATCGCGGCGTGCCTGGAGCGCGGAGATCTCAAGGAGAAAATCCTTTACATCGTCCTGACGTTGGGAGTGCCGCTCAAGGTGACCGGTGGCGGCCGTGGTCTCGGCGTCGAGTATGCTTCGGTCGATTCGGAACTGGCGCTCTTGTACAGCAAGCTGCACGGCGCCACCTTCAAGCGCGCCGGGGCGCTTGTCCAATCCCTTCTTCGGCAAGCGCGACGAGCCTTTCCGGCATCCTCGATTCCCCATCTATCTGGTGGCGCGCCTGGCGGCCTACGACGTGGGGGAAGTGAAGGCCATGATCGAACGCTCCCTGGCCGCGCGCAACCGGGGCAAGTTCGTGATCGACCTGAGCACCTCCCGCACCGACCAGGGAAACGACTGGCTGCAGACCACAGCGATTCTTCTGCCGGCCTCGCGCGTGGTGATCGACCAGACCTCGCAGGTGTTGTACGATCAGCGCGATGTGATCGGCTATGCGGCGTGGGGATCGAACGACGCCAGCCGCCGGAAGCGCAACCTGGGATTCCAGTGGCTGCCGGGCGCCGTGGCCGCGGAATTCGTATCCACCAATGCCCGCACGCTCCAGCGCCCGCCCGCCGACTGGAGTTTTGGCGCATGGCTGGAGAAGAATCGCATGTTCGACGGCTCTCCACAAAGCCTGGCCGCGGACTACATTGACCAGGGTGCTACGGCCGCTTCCGGCAACACCTATGAGCCGTTCCTGGTGGGTTGCGCCCGGCCCGATTACCTGCTGCCCGCGTACTTTCATGGACGCAATCTGGCCGAGAGCTACTACCTCTCGATTCAATGGCTGAGCTGGCAGGGAGTGCTGCTGGGCGATCCGCTGTGTTCCTTGGGCCCGCCGTAACGAAAGGCTCCCCCACCGGCGACAAGGATCGCCGGCGCTACGTAACGCCGGCGGTCCTTTGCCGCCGGTGCTTGTATCAAATCATCGCCGTCGCGGACATTGCCACCCCACCGGCTGCGTTTCTGGTCCAGAGTTGTACGGACTTTCCGTCCGCCTCGGGCTTGCCGCACACCGCGAACGGTGCGGTATCGAACAGGGGGCTCACCGCGCGGAACACGAAGCGTCTCACGTTCGCGTGCGCGAGCGATCGCCGCAACAGATCCACCAGCAGCGTAGCCTGCAGCGGACCGTGCACCACCAGGCCCGGGTAACCTTCCACCTCCGTAACGTAGCGGCGGTCGTAGTGAATCCGGTGCCCGTTGAACGTCAGCGCCGAGTAGCGAAACAGCAGCACGTCGTCAGGTTGGATGATGCGTTCCCAGGCGTGGTCCGTGGGAGCCGCCGGCGCGGGTGGCGGAGCTGGATCGCCCGGCTGCGGACTATCGCGGTAGACGATATCGTGCTCGTCAGTCAGCGCAATGAGCCCCGCCGCGTTTCGGATTTCATGGCGCACCAGCACGAACACCAGCGAACCCGTGCGGCCCTGCTTGTGTTCCACGTTGACGATACGCGACTCGCGCGTGGTGGTCTCGCCCACACGCAGCGGATGCAGGAATTCGATCCGCGTACCGGCCCACATGCGGCGCGGCAGCGGCACCGGCGGCAGGAAGCCTCCGCGCTTCGGATGGCCATCGGGGCCGAGTTCCGATTGACGGGCGAACGGCAGGAAATACAGCCAATGCCAGAGGGGTGGCAGCGGGTCGCCGGGCTTCGGCGGCGGGTCGTCACGATCGAGAGTAGCGGATAACGCCGCTACCGGTGCGGCCGTCACCTGGTCCGAACGGGTTTCGGTCCGTCCAATCCATTCCTGCAAAGATGCGATGTCCAAGGCTTAAACTCACAACCATGATAGACTGGCCGCACGACTCGCCGAACATGACGGGCACTGCCAATAGCGGCTGGCGCATGTGGGTGGCCCCCGGGGCTATCAGTCTGTGCTCGTGGCTCTCCTACGTGGATCGCCAAACGCTGGCGGTGCTCTCGCCCGTGATTCTGCAAGATACCCATCTGAACGTGCAAGCGTATGCGAATGCGGTCTCCGCGTTTTCGTTCGCCTACATGATCTTCAATTTCGTGTGGGGCTCGATCCTTGACCGCATCGGGTTACGGATCGGGATGTTGATGGCTGTGGCCGTGTGGACTGCCGCCAGCGCCTCACACGCCTGGGTAACCGGATTCATCGGCTTCGCGCTGGCGCGCACCGTGCTCGGGATCGGCGAGGGCGCCACCTATCCGGGAGCCTTGCGCACGGCCATGGACTCGCTGCCTGCCGGACCGCCAGTCCCGCGGAATGGCAGTTGCCTATAGCGGTTCGACTTTGGGAGCGATTGTCACGCCCCTCGTGGTCACACCGATTTTCCTGGCCTTCGGCTGGCGCGCGGCATTCCTGGTGACCGGCGCGTTCGGCGCTTTGTGGCTGGTCTTGTGGGCGGTGGTGGCGCGGCCGCCATGGTTGATGGCATCGAAGCGCACCGCGAAACTAACGTGGCCCAGTTTGAAGGAGCGCCGTTTCTGGATGCTGGTGTCGGGCATGGGACTGGGCGGAGCGCCACTGGGCGTCATCCTGACCCTGAGCCCGGTGTATCTCAGCCGCGCGTTGGGCATGACGCAGGTGCAGCTCGGCCAGGTTCTCTGGATTCCCACGATGGGGTGGGGCATCAGCTATTTTTTCTTCGGATGGATCGGCGACCGCTATGTGGGCAACGATCCGCGCCCGGCCCGCCTCTACCTGATACTTGCGGCGTTGATTCTGCCGCTGTCGCTGGTAACGTTGACAACCTCGCGCGTGGCGGTGCTGGCGCTCTTCTTCTGGGGCATGTTCATCGCGGTCGGATTCATCACGCTGTCGCTCCACGTGGCCGCGCGGGCCTATCCACGCGACCGCAGCGGAATGGTCGCGGGCATCGGATCCGGTTCGTGGGGGGCGGTGCAGGCATTGGTGCTGCTGGTCTACGGCCGCTGGTTCGATCAGAAATTGTATGGAGCGACCTTCGTCACACTGAGCCTGATCTCTATACTGGGGGCCGGGATTTGGTTGTGGATGACGATGAACGTGCGCAAGCCGCAGATGGCGGAAGTCGCCGGGAAGGGCCCTTACTGGCGGGTCACGTTCCAGGTTCCTGTGATGGTCGGGGAAGTGCAGGAAAAGGTTCCGTTGCCTGTGGCTGCTGCGCCCGCCAGGACAATAGTGCCGGTAAAGTTACAAGACGTACCCCCGCTGATGATGACTCCAAATGTGATTTGACCATTGGTCGTTATCGTTCCAGTCCCGTTCGCGGGAATGTTCACCGTAACCGTCCCGTTGTTTATCATGGCTGCAACCGCGCCGGAGCCCGCACTGCCACTATAGCTGCCCGTATAAGTCCCATCAAAGTTGGGCAGGGGAGTCCCCGCCGGTGCCGCTGGCTATGATGGGTGCCCCAGATACCGCATACACCGGCGCCGTGGTAAAAGCACCGGAATTGAACTTCAGCGCGAGGATTGAAAAAGTGCCACTGGGGCCGTAGAACTCAGCCAGCCCGCTCTGTCCTGCAGTTGCCGGGAATTGGGTCGAGGAATCAAAAGAATGTGACCTTGGGCCGGAAGCGTGATCGACGAGGGCTGTGAAGTTGCGCCGCTCGTCCGAACCCCACGTTAATGTTCTACGCTGGACAAAGTTGTATTCGGCGATCGCCATGGTGGTGACCGCTCCGTGTGGTGTTATTGAAAGGCACCAGGAATCGAGTTGCGGCAGCGCGGCGGGAGCGGTTCCATCCTGATCCGTACGCCCGGGTATACGTTGAGTGAAAATGGCATAGGCAACAACCGCTCCAGCGCCATCGGCCTCCAATAATTGCCCCCAGCCGAGGGTCGTGTTGGCAGCGGTGCCGGGAGTGTGCAGAAACACCGTGCTCCCTCCGGCGAGAACCAGGTTTGCGCTTGCGCGGAAGTCATTTCTACAAAGTTGAGGCTCCAGGGCGACGTGGAGCCGCCGCCGGTTTCCTGGTAAAAACTCAGGCTGGCGACGCTTGGCCCGAACTTGTGTTAGTGACGGCAATGGTAGTCAACCACGCCCCGCCATCCACGATTTGAGGAATCGTTAACGTCTGCGCCTGAGCGAGGGAGAGCGCGAAGAGAGCCAGCACCAAAATTCTCGACTGAGTTAGCATTTTTGGACACCTGTAGTTGATAACCTGATATGTAACCTGGGAAGTTACGCCGGTCTTATTCTACTTCAAGCAGCTATCGCGTGGGCAGGCAAATTACCTGCCCTGCCCTTAGATCCCAAGTTCCTTGAAAACTTCCTGCGCGGCGCGGAAGCTGTCAACGCCCGCCGGCACGCCGCAGTAAATCGCCACCTGCAGGAACACTTCCTTAATGTCGTCTTTGGTGAGCCCGTTGTTGAGCGCGCCTTTTACGTGGGCTTTGATTTCGTGCGGGCGGTTGAGCGCGGAGATCATCGCCAGGTTGATCATGCTGCGCGTCCTGCGGTCCAGGCCGGGCCGGCCCCAAATTTCGCCCCAGCAATACTGGGTGGTCAATTCCTGCATCGGGCGGTTGAAATCATCGGCCGTCGACATGGCCTTATCCACATAGTCGGCGCCAAGCACCGCGCGGCGGATGGCCAGGCCCTTTTCGAATGTTTCGCGATCCACTAAGTTCTCCTTTGCCCTAATAGTGTAAACCGCGCGGCCGTCGGGTTAAGATGCGGTCATGATCAATCGCCGCAGCTTTCTGGCGAGTCTTTCCACTCCGGCCCTTCTGGGGCGCCGCGCCATTGCCGCCGGCGCGGTTCCGAGCCCGCGCGAACGGCGGCCATTCAACGATGGCTGGCGGTTTTTCAAAGGCGAGGCCGCAGGCGCCGAACGGCCCGAGTTCCGCGACGCGCAGTGGACCGAACTCCGGTTGCCGCACGACTGGGCCATCGAAGGGCCCTTCGATTCCCGCATCAACCCGCACACCGGCGCGCTGCCGTTCTTCGGCACCGGGTGGTACCGCAAGGCGTTCACCATACCCGAGAGCGGGCGCGAGCACTTCTACACCATCGAGTTCGATGGCGCCATGTCCAACTCGCGCGTGTGGTTGAACGGGCAGGATCTTGGCGGCCGCCCTTACGGATACATCGGCTTCACTTTCGACTTGACTCCGCATCTTCAGTTTGGCGGCCGGCCCAACGTGCTGGCGGTGCGGCTGATGCCCGAGGAGCGCTCGTCCCGCTGGTATCCGGGCGCCGGCATTTATCGAAACGTGTGGCTGGATGTTACGGGCCCGTTACACGTCGGACATTGGGGTACCTATGTCACCACACCGGAAGTGGGCGACGATCGAGCCAGGATCGTAGTCAAGACAGAACTGCGGAACCGCTTGGGCCGCGAAGCAGAAGTCACTCTGCAAAACACAGTGCTGGATGCAGCCGGCAAGCAAGTCAGCCGCATCAGCACCAAGAGTAAACTTCCAGCTAATGACTCGCACGTCGTCACCGCCGACCTGAGCGTGGAGAACCCGCAGCGTTGGGACGTCGATCGTCCCTATCTCTACACGCTGGCCAGCGAAGTGTTGGACGGTAATCGCGTGGTTGACCGCTATCTCACTCCATTCGGTATCCGTACCATCGCGTTCGATAAAGACCGCGGATTTCTGCTGAACGGGCAACATCTGAAGTTACAGGGCGTCTGCAATCATCATGACCTGGGAGCGCTCGGCACGGCAGTCAACCGGCGCGCTACCGAGCGGCAGTTACAGATTTTGAAAGAGGCCGGAGTCAACGCCGTCCGCACCAGTCACAATCCGCCTTCACCGGAGCTTCTTGACTGCTGCGACCAGTTAGGTCTGCTGGTGATGGATGAGTCCTTCGACATGTGGCGGATTCCCAAGGTGGTCAACGGGTACAGTAAGTACTTCGCGGAATGGTCGGAGCGGGACGTGCGCGACATGGTGCGGCGCGATCGCAATCATCCCAGCATAATCCTGTGGAGCGTCGGCAATGAAGTTACCGAGCAGGGGCGGACGGATGGTTGGCAGGAAGCCAAGCGCCTGGTTGAATTCTTCCACCAGGAGGACCCTACGCGGCCCACGACGTCTGCCTTCAATGACCCGGTCGGCGCGATCAAGAACCAATTGGCGGCCCAGGTGGATGTTCCCGGAATCAACTACCACCCGTGGATGTACGAACAGATTCAGAAGGAGCACCCCGGCTGGATCATCTATGGATCGGAAACTGCGTCGTGTGTCAGTTCCCGAGGCGTGTACCATCTGCCGCTGGAGAGTTACGAGAAGCATCCCTCCTTGCAGCTATCCAGCTATGACATTATTACAGCGAGTTGGGCCTACCCGCCCGATGTCGAATTCCATTACCAGGACCGCCTCCCTAACGTGTTGGGTGAATTCGTGTGGACCGGTTTCGATTACATCGGCGAGCCCACTCCTTACTTCGGCTATTATCCGAACTCTGACAATAGCCATGACTGGCCGGCGCGCAGTTCCTACTTCGGCATGGTGGACCTGGCAGGTTTCCCCAAGGACCGCTACTACCTGTACCAGAGCGTCTGGTCGAAGAAACCGATGGTGCATGTATTGCCTCATTGGAACTGGGAAGGCCGCGAAGGCCAGAATATTCCCGTCATGTGCTATTCCAACGGCGAGGAGGTGGAATTGTTTCTCAATGGAAAATCGCTGGGCCGCAAGAAGCGGTTTTCCGAGCCTGTGGAACTGCCGGTGATTGCCCTCGTGAGCCCCGATCGCAAATTCACCAGCAAGTACCGCCTGCTATGGCAGGTGCCCTTCCAAGCGGGTATGCTTCTGGCGGTGGCGTATCGGGACGGCAAGCCGATCGCGCGGCATGAGATGCGCACCGCCGGAGCGCCCGCCCGAGTCAAGCTGACTCCCGACCGCGCCACGATCCAGGCCGATGGCGACGACCTGTCGTTTATCACCGTGCGCATCGAAGATAGGGACGGCACACTGTGTCCCGGGGCGGACCACCTGGTGCGCTTCCAAGTCACGGGTGCAGGAGTCATCGCGGGAGTCGACAATGGCAACCCCGCGACCGTCGAACCGTTTCATGCGGCTTATCGAAAGGCATTCAGCGGCATGGCGCTGGTAATCGTTCGTTCTCGCGCCGGGCAGGCCGGACGGATTCATGTGACGGCGACCAGCGAGGGCTTGACTCGCGGCCAAACGGAAATAGTTACCCGGGCTTAACAAGCGTTCCATAACCGAAGTCAATGAACTGGTCAGTACCAAATGGTACTTTGCCACACGGGTCTTCTCCCAACAACAATAGGTGTCAAGCGGCATGAAGACCACCATCGTTACCACCACCATTAACATTCCCGTTGCGCTGCTCAAGTATGCGGAGAACGCGCGCTACTACGGTCATCAGGACGTAGATCTGATCGTCATTGGCGATCGCAAGAGCCCCCCACAGACGGCGGACTTTTGCAAAACCATCGAGAAGTATTATCGATGCACGTATCTCGACCCGGTGGCGCAGGAAGAATGGCTCTCGGATTTCCCGAAGCTCTGGAAGCATCTGCGCTTCGACTCCATACAGCGCCGCAATATCGGCATGCTCGTGGCTTGGCGGAACGGCGCGGACGTCATCATCAGCATCGACGATGACCACTTCGCGACCGCCCAGGATTTCGTCGGCCTGCATGGCGTGGTGGGCACGGTCGCGGAACATCTGTCACTCGAATCGACCTCCGGCTGGTTCAACGTCTGTTCGTTCCTCGATGCCGATGACGACGTGCGCTTCTACCATCGCGGCTACCCGTCAAAGAGCCGCTGGAACGAACATGAGCACTTTATCACCGAGCAGCGCATGACTCGAAGGGTGGCAGTGAATGCGGGCCTGTGGCTGGACGATCCGGACGTCGACGCCTTGACTCGCATCGAACGCCAGCCCGTAGTGCGCGGGTTTAAGCCTTCCTGGAAGGGTAAGATGGCACTCCAGCCGGGCACCTGGTCGCCTTTCAATTCCCACAACACTGCGTTTATGCGGCACGTAATTCCGGCCTATTTTCTGAGTCCTTACCTCGGCCGGTACGACGACATCTGGGCGAGCTACATCGTGAATCGCATCGCCGAACATCTGGGGGACGTGATTACCTTTGGCGAACCGTTGGCGCGCCACCAGCGCAATCCCCACGACCCGTGGCGCGATCTCGACGCCGAGCGCAACGGCATGATCCTCACCGACGATTTCTGCCACGCGCTGCGATCCATCCCGCTCACCGGCTCCACGTATCACGAATGCTTCGGAGAGATTGCCGCTCACCTGCCGCTGGCCTGGGCGGATCGGGCCAACTGGTCCGATTCCCAACGCATCTGGCGCCTGCAATTAGTCGAAGGCCTGGATATCTGGCACCAGGTATTTGAACAGCTCGCAGGCGCCGTTAGCCCTGCGAAGGAGACCGTGACACCATCGATCCAACCCGCGCCTAACGGTTTCGATAGCTACAACGGTTTCGAGAAGCTCGTGACTACCGTCGCGTAAGGGCACCGGCGACAAGGATCGCCGGCGTTACACGGGCAGCACCCGGGCGACAAAGTAACGCCGGCGGTCTCGGCCGCCGGTTCCTTTTTACGCCAGCGCTGCCTTCACACGCTCGGGCGTGAATGGCACCTGGCGTACCCTGGCGCCCGTGGCATCGAAGATCGCATTCCCGATGGCCGCGGCCGCTAACGTGATCGAGGTCTCGCCCGCGCCGGTGGCTTCCTCATCGATGCGATTGAGCAGCACGCCCTCGACCTTCGGAATGTCAAAGCCCAGAGGCAGGCTGTGGTACGTGCGCCAGTCAACCGAAGTCACCTTCTGATCGTCCCAAGTCACCTCTTCCATGAGCGCCCGGCTCATGCCTTGCAGCGCGCCGCCCTCGATCTGGTTCTGCAGCCCGTTGGGGTTGGAAATCGGCCCGACGTCGTTGGCCACCACCATGCGCTTCACCGTCACCTTCCCGGTATCCTGGTGCACTTCGACCTCGGCGACCATGGCGGTATAGCCGTTGTCGCCTTCGTAGAGCACGCAGGCCAGGCCGCGGCCCGTGGCGACGCCGCGAGTGGCTCGCGCGGGGTTGGGCGATGGGCGGGCCTCCCACCTGGCCGCCTTGGCCGCAGCCCTCGCCACGTCGATCAACCGAGGGTCTTTCAAGTGCCGCACGCGGTATTCGAGCGGGTCGGCTTTCACGCGCGCCGCCAGTTCGTCCATAAAACATTCGTGGGCAAATGTGTTCTGGAGCCGCGCCGGCGACCGCAGCGGACCGGTCCAAAACGGTGACTCAACGTTATGTATCAGGACGCGCTCACCCTTGATCCTGCCGGTGCCGTAGTCCATGCCGCCTACGCCGCCCGCAAAGTACGACGGCACTCCATTGCTGTTGTTGTTGTACTGCGTGGGAGCCGCGGCGGGCGTCCGCGGAGCAAACGGCTGCGGTTGAAAGCCAGCAAGCAGGCCGGTGATCACATTGCCGGGAGTCCCCGTGCCGGGCCGGTTTCCGAGCGCCGGAACCCACGATTCGTGGTCCCACGCGACGATGTTGCCCTGCGCGTCCAGCCCCGCGCGTTCGTCCATCACGTATGCGTTGCCGTAGTTCTCCCACGCCATTTCGTCCTTCCGCGTGAGCTGTACGCGCACCGGTTTTCCCACCGCCTGCGACAGAAGCGCCGCATCGTAGGTCACGGTATCCGCACCATTCAGACCGTAGCAGCCGGAGCCTCTGCGAAAGATCACGTGCACGTTCTCCGGTTTGAGGCCCAGCACCATGGCCGTGGTGCTCTTCTGATACCAGACCGCCTGCGTGGCCGACCATAAGGTGGCCTTGTCGCCCTGCACATCGGCCACCGCGCAAGAGCTGCCCATCGAGCCGTGCATCTGGTACGGATGAAGGTAGGTTGCTTTCAGCACGGTAGCCGCTCCCGCGAGTCTCTGATCCACATCTTTGGAATCGACCAGCAGCGCATCGCGGGCCGGCTGCTTCCGCAGGCGCTCGTAGAAATCCGCCTGCTTCGGCAGACCGGTGCCGGGCGTCCACGTAGCTTTGAGCTTGCCGGCCGCCTGCATGGCCTGCCACGGCTTCTCAGCCACCACGCCGATGAAGTTCTTCTTTACCACCACCTTCACCAGGCCCGGCATATCCTTGACTGAATCTTCATCCACGCTGACGAGCGTGGCGCCCACCGCGGGCGGCCGCACCACTCTGCCGTGCAGCATGCCGGGCACGCGCACGTTGTGCACGAATTCGAATTGCGCCGTGACCAGCGGCGGAAGGTCGGGACGCGGCACCGGCTTGCCCAGCACCGTCCACTCGCTGGGGTGCTTGCGTTTGGCCTTGCCATCCAGCGGGAGGTTGAACTTCTTGCCGCCGACCAGTTGGCCGTACGTCACCTTCTTGGTGGGATCGCTCTTCACGCTGACAACGCCGTCGGCCGCCTTGAGCTGATCCACCGGCGCGCCCAGGCGATCCGACGCCATCCGTAACAGTGTCTCGCGAGCCGTTGCGCCCGCTTGCGCCAGATTGCTGCGATTGAAATTCGCGGGGTGCGACTGGCTGCCCGCCGTGTAAGCCTGGTCGGGCGTGAGGGCGGTATCGCACATGATGAGCTGAACGCGCTCGAACGGCACGCTTAACTCTTCGGCGATGAGTTGGGTCTGGGCGGTGTGGATGCCCTGGCCGAGCTCCTCCTTACCGGTATACGCCGTCACCGTGCCGTCCGCCGCAATCGCGATCCAGGAATCGAGCTGCCCGATCGATGGAGAACCAGCGACCGGTGCGCCGAACTGAGCAGCGGCCTTCTCCGCGCCAACGCTGAAGGTGACCACGAGTGCGCCGGAAGTCTTCAGAAAATCCCGCCGCGAAAAGCCGGCGCGTTTCAGGGCTGCGCGCGCGTCCGAAGTCATGTTCATCGCGCCATCTCCTGTCCCGCAAGGCGCACGGCCCGCAGCATGCGCACATTGGTGAAGCAGCGGCACAGCACGCCAGATAGGGCCTGCTGGATCTCCTGTTCGCTGGCCTTCGGGTTTTTGTCCAGGAGCGCCTTGGCCGTCATGATGACTCCGCTGATGCAGAATCCGCACTGCGCGGCCTGCTCCGCGATAAACGCTTTCTGCAGCGGGTGAGGCTTGTCGATAGTGCCGAGCCCTTCGAGCGTGGTGACGTCCGCCCCCTCTACCGCCTTCACCGGCGTGATGCACGAGCGGATTGCCTGCCCTTTCACGATGACCGTGCAGGCGCCGCACTGTCCCAGCCCGCAGCCGAACTTCGGCCCGCGCAGTTCCAGGTCGTCGCTCAGCACATACAGCAGCGGCGTGGACGGGTCGATGTCCAGGTTGTGTGTACGGCCGTTGACCTTCAGACTGATTGCACTCATATCTTCGACAAGGTTATGGCGCAAAGGCGGCCGGGGTCAAGCCGGGTGCACCGGGCGAGATGATCCGTATGCCATGGTGGGCGCAACCAAGAAGCCCAGGCCGCCATATCGAAGGACCGCTGCCTCGGAACCGCTCGACTGATGTAATGTTGAAGTCACCCGATGCCACGCGCTCTTCGGTATCCCGTCTACGCTGCCGTGGCGCTGCTTTTCATCGCGGTCCTGGCGTTGGCCCAGCGAAGGCTGCGCGTGGAAGACAGCGGCGACCAGAGCCCCTTCAGCCCGCGCGATGGTGAGTTCCATTTCATTCGCACCGAGTACACCGACCTGCCGGAGTTCAGCCGCGGTTTCGGTTTTTCCTCCCGCTTCGGGCGCGGGCGGGGCTGGTGGCTGGTGGATTGGCCCGATGCCGACGAGCACTTCTCCGTCGGAATCCAGCGCTTAACCCGCATCGACATCGGAGAGCCGCGTCACCTCGGCCTCACCGACGAACACCTGTTCGATTACCCCTGGATCTACGCGACGCAGGTGGGCTATTGGGATTTGAGCGACGCCGAAACGATGCGGCTGCGCGAATATCTTCTCCGCGGCGGGTTCCTGGTGGTGGATGATTTCTGGGGACCGCAGGAATGGGAAATCTTCCGCCAGACCATGGAGCGGGTTTTACCGAGCCACACCATCACCGACCTCGCCGAGTCAGATCCGTTGATGCACGTTCTCTACGACATCCGCGAGAAGGACCGCACCTTCATCCCCGGTTCGCGCCACCTGCGGCGCGGCCCCGGTGGAACCATTCAGGTAGTGCAGCCCCCGGGTACGGCGCCGGCGTGGCGCGGAATATTCGACGATCGCGACCGCCTCTCGATCGCGGTGAACTACCAGACCGACATGGCCGACGCCTGGGAGTTCGCCGATGTCCCGTACTATCCCGCGCCTATGACTCTGCTGGCCTACCATTACGGCATCAACTACATCGTCTATTCGATGACGCACTAGCTCAGCCTCCGCTCCCTAACGGTCGCGGCTCGGTAAGCGCCGTTTCCGAGCCGGCCGTAAGCAAGCGGAGGTTCGGCTACGGTAACTGGATCGGTTCTCCGATCTGGGCCGAGCCGGTCACACCCAGGGTGATTGTCAGGGTGTATCCCGCCACCGTGAGCGTACCTGTCTCGGTCTTGCCGGTGGTATTGCGCGCGATCGCGTACGTTACTGTGCCGCTTCCGCTTCCTGATGCCCCCGACTTGATGGTGATCCACGCGGCGTTGCTGACGGCCGTCCAGCTACATCCGGCAGGCCCGGTGACCGCGATCGAACCGGCGTAGCCGCTGGTATTCGCGGTGATCGACCCCAGTGTGAGCTGGAAGGTGCAACTTGCCGCGGCTTGATTCACGGTGAACGTCAGGCCGGCGATGGTCATGGTACCGGTGCGCGCCGCGGTCCCGGAATTCGCAGCCACCATGAACGTCACGTTCGCGCTCCCCGTGCCCGACGCCGCACCGGTAACTACGATCCAACTGGCGTTGCTGACGGCTTTCCAGGTGGAGGTTTTGGACGGCGCAATGACGGCAACCGTGCCAGTGCCCCCGGCCGCCGTCGCGCTGGCGGACGCGGAGCCCAGCGCGAAGGTGGTTACCGGGGCGCCTGCCTGAGTTACGGGAAACGTCAGACCGGCGATGGTGAGTGAGCCGGAACGCGCTGATGAAGCGGCATTGGCGGCCAGCGAATAGCTGATCTTCCCACTGCCGCTCCCCGACGCTGCACTGGTCACTGCGATCCAGCTCACATTGCTGATGGCGGTCCAAGCGCAGCCGGCAGTGGCTGTCAACGCGACCGAATCGCTGCCCGCCGTCGCAGCCTCATTGGCGGTTACGGGACCGAGCGAGTAAATGCAATTCGAACCCACCGTCACAGCCAGAGGGGCGGTCTTGCTAATGCCTCCGCCGCTTGCCGTGAGCAAAAGATTGTAGGTGCCGACGGCCAGCTTCGCGCCGGCTGTGAGCGTCAGTGTGCTGGTTCCCGAACCGGGAGCCGCCAAGGTGACTGGAGCAAACACCGCAGTCAGGCCGGTGGGCAGAGTGCCCGCCGAGAGCGTCACCGCGGATTTGAAGCCGCCGCTCACGCTCACGGTTACAGCGCTGGCGGCACTGGCACCCTGGGTGACCGGCACGCCCGTGGACGATGCGCTCAGTTGGAAGGACGGAATCGGCGTGGCGCCGCCGCCCCAGGCATTCACCAATTGGTTGGCATCCACTGAGCCGAGCCCCGTCACCAGGTCATACCCGGCTCCGGCGCTGTAGCCGGTTACCCCGCCGGCCGAATTGTTGCCGGCTGCGATATCGTGAAACACCGCCGCGCCGCCCGACGCCTGCCGCGATGCCAGCGTGTACAGCGCGGGATTCATATTCCCTTGCCGCGCCCCCTGCCTCTCGACCACCAGAGCCGCCAGACCGGCGAAGGAGGGCGTGGAGGCCGAGGTTCCGGACACCCCGTAGAAGCTGCCGTTCAAGGTAACCAGGTAGGCGTCGTGGCCAGCGGCGGTCAGCGCCACGTCCGGCACATCGCGGCGGCCATCCGCCGGTACGCCCGTTCCGGTCTGCCAGGAGGGCTTGGCATACACGATGCTGGCGCCGCCGCCACTGGACCACATCCCCGAACCTCCGGCTACGCTGCCGCTTTCGTTCCATGCCGCTTCCGGAATGTAAGTCAACGCCGAACCGAGCGTGCTGGAACTGCTCGCGGCTGACCAATAGAGCGCCGGGTTGGTGCGGTCGGCGAACTCGGTGCCTCCTACACAGGTGCTGGATGGCGACGAACACAAGCCGTTCACCCCGCGCCCGCCGGCCGCCGTGCCGGCTGAAGAGCTGTCGCAGCCCGCCGCGCCGCTATCCCCGGAAGCCACGAACACACTGATGCCCTGCGCCGCGGCCTGCTGCCAGAGCGCATTCCAAAACTGGTTCTCCGCCGTGCCCATGGCCGCTTCGCAACTGCCGAAGCTGAGACTCACCACCGGCGCCAGGTTGTGGTTGACGATGTACTGCGCCGACAGATCCACACCGTCGGTGGTCTTGGTCGACGCCGACACGACGAACTGGATCGCGGCGTTGCGGGCCACTGCGCCCGACCACTCCACATCCAACTCCGCTTCCATCTGTTCGTTTTGCGAAACGATGCCCGGATCGGGCCCGTTGAGGACGACGGTGGGACTTTTGACCGGCAAGCCCATGCGGCTGCGAAAGCTCTGCACGTCTGCCGGCTGGATGTTGCTGCGCCCCACTACGGCAATGGATTGGCCCGTGCCGTCGGTCGAGCCGCCATATAACGAGCCCAAATTATAAATGGTCGCGAAGTCGGCGGGCGCCAAATAGTGCGAGCTTCCGCTGGTGTATTCCGGCGAAACGATCGCCGCGGGAGTGGCCAGAGCATGCATGGGCTTGGCTCGAAAATCGTGCAACGAAACCACGCCGCCCACCACCGCTGCCAGCGCGCGCGGAATCTGCGGATCGGTGGCGTTGGCGACGTGCAGTTCGCCGTTGGCCCGATAGCGGCGGATCTCCGTGCGGAATGCCGCGTTTACTTGCGCGGCGGTGCCGCTGAAGATCACCACGCTGCGGCCCGCGGAGACCGGCTCAACTACAAAACCACTCGCTTCCAGCCAGCTCACCAGGGTGGTCAGATCGTGGTCGGAGACGCCGAACGTCCGGCCAAAACTTTCCGGCGAAAGCCATTGGTGATAGGACGGCGAGAATCCATTCTGCTGCGCCTCCAGCAGGGCTTCCAGCGCTTGCTGTTGAGCTGCATCCGGGCGCAGCACCAGCATCATCCGCTCCATGGGCACATCCGCCGGCACCGCGCCGGCATCGTATTCGGGCCGGGCCAGGGGATGCCGGTTGCCGGGGAGCGTCACGCGCACACGGTCGGTGACCGTTGTGTTGATGCGGTCCCTGGGCTGGACTCTGCTGAGATCCAGCGGCGCCTGAGCAGCCAGTGACAGATCGAACAGGCAAATTGTGGTAAGGAGCAAGGTAAGGCGGGAGCGTTCTCGCATTTGATGTAGCTCATCGCCCCGCCCCAAAACCGCTTTAAAGAAAATGTCACTTAGGTCGAAGAGACTAGAATTTTCTGGATGATCTAAGCCATCGCCACGCTGTTGACTCGCCCATTCGCCTTAGCCGCACTCGCCGCGAGACACCGCTCCCTTCGGTCACGGCTCAGTAACGAGTCGACCGAACGGAACGGGCATCCGGTAATGCAGCCGCGCGCACCGGCGATCATGTGCGCATACTCCGCCCCCGCCCCCCACCCCGGCCCGCAAACAGCGCTATACTACTCCATTGCAGTTACATAGCTGAGGCTTCCCATGAGCGCGGCAGAGCTGATTACCCCTCACGCGGCCGGACTTGCCGGCGAGCAGGCAGCAGTCGCTCATCGCTGCCTGTATTACATGTCCTTGATGCGCGAAGTCGAGGACCGCATTGAGCGCAAACTGTATCGGCAGGGCAAGATCATCGGCGGCGTGTACGTGGGCCGCGGCCAGGAAGCCATTCCGGTGGGCACCTCCCTTTGGGCCGAGCCGGAGGACGTGCTGTTTCCATCGCACCGCGACATGGCCGTGTTCTTCGTGCGCGGCGTTCCCGCGGCCCGCATTTTCGCCCAGTACATGGGCCGGGTCGGCGGGCTGACGCGCGGGCGGGACGGCAACATGCACATGGGCGACATGAAGCTGCGCATCGTCTCCATCATCAGCGCCATGGCCGCGTGCGTGCCGGTGGCCACCGGCGCTGCACTCGCACTGAAGTATCAAGGCACGCGCGGGGTCGCATTCTGTTATTTCGGCGACGGCGCTACCAGCCGCGGTGATTGGCACGAGGGTCTCAACCTTGCCTCCGTCCTGAAGCTCCCGGTAGTCTTCATCTGCAACAACAACCAGTACGCCTACTCCACGCCTGTCAGTAAGCAGATGGCCTGCCGCGATGTGGCCGACCGGGCGCCGGGCTATGCCATTCCGGCGGAGATTGTGGATGGCAACGACGTGCTGGCCGTGTATGAAGCTGGCCGCCGCGCGGTGGCCCACGCCCGCGCCGGAGAAGGGCCCTACCTTCTGGAGTGCAAGACCTTCCGCATGACGGGCCACTCCGCCCACGATGGCGCGGATTACGTTCCCAAGATTCTATGGGAGCAGTGGAGCAAGCTCGACCCGATTGCGCGGCTGGAAGCCAGGATGATCGAAAACGGCTGGACCACGCAGGCGGATTGCGAAGCGGCGCGCGCGCGCATCCTGCGCGAGGTGGACGAGGCCGTGGAATGGGCCGAGAAGAGCCCCTACCCGGATCCCGCCACGCTGCTGGACGACGTGTACGAACAGCTCTAGCCCCATGCCCACCACCTACCTGGAAGCCATCCGCGAAGGACTTTGGGAAGAGATGGAGCGCGATCCCAATGTCTTCCTGATCGGCGAAGACATCGGCGTCTACGGCGGCGCGTTCAAAGTAACCGCGGGATTTCTCGAGAAGTTCGGCGAGCGGCGCGTGGTGGATACTCCCATCTCCGAGTCCGCCATCGTGGGTGCATCCATCGGCGCTGGCCTGATGGGGCTTCGCCCCGTCGCGGAGATGCAGTTCTCCGATTTCATCTCGTGCGGGTTCGACCAGATTGTCAACTTCGCTGCCAAGTGCCGTTACCGTTGGAACGCGGCGGTCCCCATCGTGGTGCGCGCGCCATCGGGCGGCGGCATACACGGCGGGCCGTTTCATTCGCAGAACCCGGAGATGTGGTTCGTGCGCACTCCCGGCCTGAAGGTGGTGGCGCCAGCGACGGCGTACGATGCCAAGGGCCTGATTAAATCCGCCATACGCGACAATGATCCGGTGCTCTTCTTCGAGCACAAAGGCCTGTACCGCCGCATCAAAGAGGATCTGCCGGCCGAGGAATACACTGTCCCTCTGGGCAAAGCTAAGGTGGTCCGCGAAGGGTCCGACTTGAGCATCATTACGTACGGCGCCATGGTTTGGGTGGCGCTGGATGCCGCGGAACAATTGGCGGGCGAGGGTATCCGGTGCGAGGTGCTCGACCTGCGCACACTCCTGCCGCTCGATCGCGACGCAGTTTGCGAGACGGCTAAGAAAACCTCTAAGGTGCTGCTGCTGCACGAGGACACGCAGACTGGCGGCATGGCGGGAGAACTGGCCGCGACCCTCACCGAGCAAGTCTGGGAATACCTGGACGGCCCCATCGTGCGCGTGACGGCGCCCGATACTCCGGTCCCCTTCAGCCCGCCCCTGGAAGAGGCTTTCCTGCCCAATGCGGAAAAGGTCGTCGCAAAGGCTCGCTGGCTGCATCGCTATTGAGCTGCTGCTCGGGTTCCTGACGGCGGCGGCCGATTTCGATTTCCACGCGGGCGCTGCGGCGTCGGGTCAGGCACGCGCACTTGTGATCGAGGATCGCCGTCATCACGCGGCAGTGATCGTCAACGTGGACTTCTCGACGCCGCTCTCGGTTTCAGACCACATGGCGGCGCTGGCGGCCAAGGCCTACGGGATGGATCGATCGGCATTGGTCATTCATTCGACAGGCGAGGGCCACCCCGCGCCGGAGGACGCAGTTGCCGCAATTGGCGTCGCGTTGTCCGCCCTCGCGCCGGCGCGCGTGAGTTTCGGAAACGGCGCGCTGACGGTGTCCACTGCCGCCGGATGCACTAAGGTCTCGGGCGATGCCGTGACGCAGGCTTGCGGCGCCGTGGCCGGCGACCCGGTCGGTGGCCGCATCCGCTCGGCTTTTCGGGTAGTGGATCTGACGCGCGGCCTACAGCCGCGCAGCGCAACGCCGCGCTACGCCACTGTGCAAGCCATTGCGCTTGGCGACACTGTCGTGATTCTCTCGGCACCCGTTAATTTCGTCGAGCCGGCGCCTGGACGGATCGTAGCTGCGCTACCCGCCATCGACCCCGACTCCCGTGTCGCCGCCGCCCTCGCCGATGTTCTCGCGCGGGTGGGCAGGAAACCTTGAGGTCACCGGGAATTCGAGAGGGCCTTCGCCACGCCTTCGAGTTGCTGCCGGCGAGCAGCGGTATCCAGTTGCGGGTCGAGCGCCCGCACGGAATCCAGGCGCTTTTGCTCCGACGGAAGATCGCGGGCGGGGTCGGCGCTCAGCGCCAGCCGCGCGGCCGCGTGCCGGAATGTGTACTCCAGAGCGGCGCGAGCTTCCCGCGGCCCCGCATTGGCCACATACAGCGCCGGCGCCAGCGTCAGCAGCGCGCTGCGCTTCATCCACGTGGGATCGAGCCGGGCAGGCGTGTCGAGATTCGTGTGGATCAGGTTGAGAGACGGAACCGCCAGCGCGATCCCGGGAATGCCGATGCCGCGCGCCTCAAACGCCACCTCGTCGGTAATGGAATCGTAATCCCAGTAAACCGTTCGTAGGGACTGGCGGCTGCCGCCCTCAGCCGTGGTGAGCGCAGCCGGCTCGTGCTCGGCCGGAGCGTACTGGTTCTTCACGTATTCGGCCAGGTTCTCGATAAGATCGTCGGCGTAGGACGGGAGCCATTCCGGATTGTTGATGACTACGAAGTTGTTTTCTGCGCCGCGCTCGCCGCCCGCCTGATCGAGCACCACCGACAGTAGAATATTCCTGGCGTCTTCGGGGTGCTGGCGGAACCAGGCCTCCTCGGAAATAATCTCCGTGGTCCACCAGAAGCGCAAAGTCCGGTGCGGCTTGGGGATCTTGGCCGTTGCGACGAGCCGATTGACCGTGCGCGCCAGCTCCAGCAAGGTTCCGCTGCCCGAGGCGTTATCGTTGGCTCCGGGAAACTGATGATCCAGGTGCGCCGCTAAAACGATATCCTGCCCGCGCACGGCGCCGGGGATCTCTCCCATGACGATGCCGATCGCCCCCGGTGTGGACCGCTTGGCCCGCGCGTGCACGTGCACCGTTACCGGCCCGCGCTTCAGCAGAGCCCGGAGGTCGGCGGCGTCTTTGGGGCTGATCATCACGGCTACCGCGTCGGCCGGCGCCGTGCTCCACAAAATGGCGTCGGGCGGTGTGCGGCGGCCGAAGAACTCGCCGGTAGCGGCTGAAATCAGGGCCGTGGGGCCACGCGATCCCACGGATTTCCCAGCCGGCTGGGGTTCGCGGTCCGTGAGCAATACCTTGCCGCGGAGGTCCGCGCCGGCCTCTGCCAGCTGGCCGGTGACGTCGCCATCGGCGCTGTGTTGGGCCAGGACGGCGGTGACCTTTCGCTGGACCGGCGCGGTGATTTCGACCGCCGCCTCAACTTCATCCCACATCGGCGCGGTCTGGGGGAATCGCTCGATGCGGACGTTTTGCAATCCATACTCGCGCGCTCGTGCCGCTACGTAGTCGGCCGCATCGAAGAAGCCCTGCGAGTTGGGATAGCGCGCATGCGCAGCGATGGCCGCCGTCTGCCGCAGTGAGTTTTCCACCGAGAGCTCCCCCGCGATCGTACGCAGCAGGGAATCCGGTATGAGAGGCTGGACCTCGGCCGCGGCCGCCAGCGCTATAGCGAGGCAGCCGGCTGCCGCGCCACACGCGAAATAGCGTGCACCAGCTTGCGGTACGGAATATCTTCGTAGCTTTCGAAACTCAGCCATTCCCCATCCCGCCAACTCGAATAGTACCAGCGCGCCAACAGTGCCAGGTATTCCTGCCGGTCGCGCACCGTAAGTTTCGAAGGCGTCACCGCGGCGAAAGCCTCGCGCAACTGGTGGTCCATGGAAACCGGCTTTCCCTCGTGAACCTCGAAACTGAATCGGAGCGGCGTCTGCCAGTTGCCCTCGCGCAGGGGCCACAATTCCACCGCGCCCGCCGCCACCGAGCGCGTGATGGCCACGCCATGCAGGCGATCCACATCGCGCGCCAGGTCGTCGCGTAGTTTCAACACCTCCTGCACTTTTTCGAAACGCTTCTGCTGGCGGGCGGCCTCTTCGAAATTCATTTCGTCGCTAAGACGGTCGCGGGAGTGGGCAATCGAGTCCGCCAGCGAGCGGCCGTCGGTACGCAGGAACTCCGCGACGCGGTCCACTTCGTGCGCGTACTCCGTCGTTCCCACCACCTGCTGGCATGGCCGCAGGCACATGCCCATTTCGCCGTAAATGCATCCCGGATGTTGAGGCGAGGGCTCGAGATCCTCCTGGCAACGCCGCATCTGGAACAAATCCAGGAACGGGCTCTCAAAACGTTCGGCGGACGCTCGCGACCGGAAAGGTCCGAAGTACAGGCCCGCCGTGCGCGTGAGGTGCGTCGTAATCTGGCTGCGCGGGAATTCGTTGTTGAGGATGATTTTCACGTAGGGCGGCATGCGCAGGCGCAGTAATTCGAGGTAGCTTTTGGGGAAATGGCGGCGCGCTGTTTCGTAGTGGAGCACGCTCGATTCCAGCCCCGAGGCGGTCAGTTGGTATTCGATGCGCGCCACGGTGTGGCGCAGGTTCAGCAGCCGGGAAGGCTTCTCCCGTTCTTTGAGCAGCCGCAGCAGACGGCGCTGCAGCTTCGCCGTTTTGGACACGTGCGGATCGCCCTGCTTCGGCCACAGCAGAAAAACCGCTGGAGCATTCGGTATGGTTTCCAGGGCGGCGTCCAGTTGCCCGAGATCCGGCCCGACTTCGATCGCCGTCATCACTGGTACAGCCGCTGGTACTCTTCGAGTGTGGCGGGCCGCACGCGCGCCACTCCCAGGTTTTCGTCCACGTGTCCCTCGCGGCTCATTCCCACCAACGCCACCGCGATTCCGGGCGTGGATCGTGTGAACTGAATCGCGCGTTGCGCATTGGTCTCGAGGCCCGGCAACAGCGCAGCCACCTCGTCCGGCATCTGGCCGAGTACGCGGCCCTTAATCAAAGTTTGGCTGGCCACCACCGTGATCCCCAACCAGGCCGCCTGTTTAAGCACGCTGTCGCCGCCATCTCCGTAGGCCTCCACCATCGCCAGGTTGAAGGGAAGCTGGATGAAGCGAAACCGGTGGTTGGGGCCGCCTTCCTCGCCGGCGATTTCCGCCAGGCGCTCGAGGTTGAGCGCGCCGGGTTTGCGGAAGCCGTCCCACGTGGCCATGCCGTACCAGCGGATCTTCTGATCCTCGGCTTGGCGCTCCAGCAAGGCGAACGCACGGCGGATGCGTTTTTCAAACTCGTCCGGCGCAATCAGGCCAAGTTGCGTTTCGGGATTGTGCAGATAGAATACGTCGATGGTGTCGATGCCAAGGTTCGCCCGGCTGCGCTCGATCTGGTCGGCCAGAAAGTGCGGGGCCACGGAGTGCATGCTGCCCACCACGTCATCCGGTTTCAAGGAACTAGGAATCGCACCGGGAGTAAGATACCCGGCTTTGGTGCAGACCACGATCTCATCCCGCTGGAGCTGCCGGAGGGCCGCACCAATGCACCGTTCCGACCGCTGATTGCGGTAGTTGATGGCCGCATCGAAGAAGTTGATACCGCGTTCGCCCGCCGCGATCAGCGCGCCGGTGTAGGCCCGGTCGGTAGCTTCATCGGTTCCGCCCAGGTAAGTGCCGATGCCCAGGCTCGAGACCCGCAAGTCGAACGCCGTCCGGTAGAAATCGGCATCGCGGTAGTCCGGATGCCGGTCGGCATATCGCGCGGTGCCCTCGGCAGTGGCCTGCATAGTGGAGCTTCGGCCGCTCGCAAGCGGCTACTCGGATACGGCTTTCGATTCGATCAGTCCGCGGATCTCGGTGAGGAACTCGCTCAGAGTTTTCACCCCTTGATCGCCGTGCTTGCGATTGCGCACGGCCACCTGCCCGTTCTGCTGCTCGCGGTCTCCCACCACCAGCATGTACGGGATCTTTTGCAACTGGGCTTCGCGGATCTTCAGGTTCACTTTTTCGGCGCGCTCGTCGATGGTGGCGCGGATCCCCGCCTCTTCGAGCTGGCGGCGCACGCCGCGCGCAAATTCGAGCTGGCGGTCGGTGATCGGCAGTACGATTGCTTGTATCGGCGCCAGCCACACGGGAAACGCGCCCGCGTAGTGCTCGATCAGGATGCCAAAAAAGCGTTCGATGGAACCATAGAGCGCGCGGTGCACCATCAGCGGCTGGTGCGCCTTGCCGTCTTCGCCGATATACTCCATTTCGAAGCGGCGCGGCAGCGTGAAATCGAACTGCACGGTGGAGAGCTGCCACGGGCGGCCGATGGCGTCCACCAGTTTCACGTCGATCTTGGGGCCGTAAAAAGCCGCTTCGTCGGGCACCACTTTGGCTTTGATCTTCAGCCGTTCGGTGGCGTTGCGCAGCGCGTCCTCGCCTAGCTTCCACTGCTCCGGCGTGCCGTCGTATTTGCCGCTGGCGCCGCCGTCCCATGTGGAAAGCTCGGCCTCATATTGCGTGAATCCGTAGGTGTGCAGAGTGTCGATGGCAAACTGCAGACAATCTACGACTTCGTTCTCGATCTGGTCGGGCCTGCAGAAAATATGGGCGTCGTCCTGAGTGAAGCCGCGCACGCGGAACAATCCTGCCAGGACCCCGGAGCGTTCATAACGGTAGACCGTGCCGAGTTCTCCCAGGCGCACCGGCAGATCGCGATAGCTGTGCTGCCTATCCTTATAGATCAGGATGTGGAAGGGGCAATTCATGGGCTTGAGCTGGTATTCGGCGCCCTCCACCTCCATGCGCGAAAACATGTTCTGCGAATAAAAGCCGGCGTGTCCGGAAGTCTTCCACAAGTCGAAGCGCGCCAGGTGCGGCGTGTACACCAGCGAATAGCCGCGCTTCAAATATTGATCGCGCATCCAGTCTTCCAGCAGCTTGCGGATCATGCCGCCCTTGGGATGAAAAAAGATCAACCCTGGACCAGCCAGTTCCTGGATACTGAACAGCTCCAGTTCCTTGCCGAGCTTGCGGTGATCGCGTTTCTTGGCTTCCTCGATCTGCTTGAGGTGGTCTTCGAGGTCCTTCTGGTTGAAGAAGGCGGTGCCGTAGATGCGCTGCAACTGCTTGTTGTGCTCGTTGCCTTTCCAGTAAGCGCCCGCGATGGAGAGCAGCTTGAAGGCTTTCAGCTTGGACGTGTTGGGCACGTGCGGGCCGCGGCAGAAATCGATGAAGTGCGGCCCCAGCGTGTACTCGCTGAAAACGTCGCCGGCCCGTTCGGTGATCAACTCACACTTCATCCAAGCATCGGAATATTTCTTGAGCCCTTCTTCTTTGGGAGTATAAATGCGCTCGTACGGCAGGTTGCGCTTCTGGATCTCCCACATGCGCTTCTCGATTTTTTCCAGGTCCTCGGGCGTGAACGGCACCGCGCGGTCGAAATCGTAATAGAAGCCGGTATCGATGGGAGGCCCGATGCCCAGCTTGGTTTCGGGATAAAGTTCCAGCACCGCCGCAGCCAGCAGGTGCGCGGTGGAATGACGGTACACTTCGAGCGCTTCGGGATCTTTCGGCGTAAGGATTTGCACGGTGGCGTCCCGCTCGATGGGGCGCGTAAGGTCATACATTTCGCCGTTGACCTTGGCGGCGATGGCTGCATCCGCCAGCCGCGGGCTGATCGACTGCGCGACGTCGATCGGCCGTGTGCCCGGTGGAACCGGCTGCTTACTGCCGTCGGGCAGAGTGATCTCGATGTTACTCATAGGGAAATTTCAGCGTAACACGGGCTTGCAGGATGAATTAAGCCACCGAACCATGCGACCAAATGGCGCCGCGCATCATCTACGAAGCGGGCGTCTCAGCGCCTCGGTGGTGACAAGCCTTTAGGGCCGTTGAGCTATGATGAGAAAAGGTCCATGGCTGTCTCCGCCTTAGCTAGTGTTGACGAAACCACTTTAGTCGCGCAGGCGCGCGAAGGGGATACCCTCGCGTTCGGCGAGCTGGTGCGGCGGTACGAAGCCAAGATTTTCCGGCTGGCGCAGCACATCACGCAAAACCGCGAGGATGCGGAAGACGTACTGCAGGAGACCTTTTTGAAGGCGTACGAGCACCTCGATCAGTTCCAGGGCAATTCGAAATTCTATACCTGGATCGTGCGGATCGCGGTGAACCAGGCGCTTATGAAATTGCGCCGTAGGAAGACGGATCGGTCGGTCTCGCTCGACGAAACCATCGATACGGGTGAGGACACCGTGACGCGCGAGATCGCCGCTTGGGACGAGGATCCGGAGCAGCGCTACTCGCGCGAGGAACTCGGCGGCCTGCTGGATACGGCGATCCAGAGCCTGGATGGGCCCTACCGTTCCGTTTTCGTGCTGCGGGATATCGACGAACTTTCCACCGAAGAAACCGCGGAGGCGCTGGGCCTCTCGGTGCCCGCTGTGAAGAGCAGGTTATTGCGAGCTCGTTTGCAGCTCCGCGAGAAATTGACCCGCTACTTTAAGCGCAAGGGAGATGACGCCTTTGCTTACTTGTAAAGACTTCTTGAAAGAGTTGAGCGACTACCTGGATGAATGCACGGATCGTGAGCTCCGAGCCAAGCTGGAGCAGCACATCACGGAGTGCCCCAACTGCTGGGTGATCGCCGACACCACCCGACGAACGATCCAGATCTATAAAGGGATGGAGCCCTACCCCATCCCGGGTGATGTCGAGGCCCGCCTGATGAAGGCGCTCGAAAAGAAGATGGCCGCTCGAAAGTAGCACCGCGCCGGCGACAAGATTTCCAGCGCTACGTAACGCCGGCGGTCTTTGCCGCCGGTTTGTCCCCCTAAAAGAAGAAGTGCTTCGTCCAATCCACCAGCATATGCAGCGCCGCTGACGAGAACACCGTCGACGCACGCTGAAACACCCATCCATAGGCAATTCCGGCGACCGTCGCCAGAATCATATAACGCCAGTTCGGCAGCGGTTGCGGGCCATTGTCCAGGTGCGCGCAGCCGAAGATGAAACTCGCAACCAAGAGCGTCCGCAGTCCTGCACCAAAACGCAGCATCAACAGATTTTGAATCAGCGAGCGAAATAGAATCTCCTCCGGCAAGGCTGTTCCCGCAAAGATGACGCCCACTGCCGCGGACATGGCACCGGCGCTCTTTCCCGGCAGGTGCGGCCACGGAATGAATCCCACCGCGATCCCCAGCACCATCAGGACCGGGGCGGCCACGGCGAACGCCGCCACGGGCAGCCACCAGTCCGCGCGCGTTCGGGGAGAGTTGAATTTCAAATCCGGAAACGAACGGAAGCCGCTGAACAGCACCATCCCCAGAAGGATGGCGATCCCATACGCCACGCTGTGCAGGTAGCCGCGGGCAGCCACCGGTACCAACCGGGAGCCCGCCCCAAATTCCAGTGGCAGCCACAACAGCAGAATGGTCACGAAATCGAAAATGGTGGGCCGCTTCACCGGCCCCACGCCCTGCCACGCCGCGCACGCCACGGGAGCCGCCGTGTAACCTAGTACCACTAGGAAAAGCGGGACGCTCCACCCCCGCGCCAGCACAGCAGCGCCGCTGAATACCGCTGTCAGCGCGATCGGAACGGCCCAGATCAACCTCGGCCGGCGTTCGAAGCCGCGCCGGATTCCGTCTTGCACCCTCGACAAAAAGAAGCTCAAAACCGCCGCGAGCATCAATATGAGTGTCAGCGTTCGCATTGCCGCTTTACTAGCGTGGCAGATCGGGCTAGTACGGAGCAACGCCACGGGGCGACGCAACGCGGTGCAGGTTCGCTACACTACGATTAATGTCCGCAGGCGCCAGTTTGAGCCGTACCGCCGCGCAAGAGCGCGCCAACTTGCAGGAGAGCACTGCCTTCCGCATCCTGGCGTCGATCAGCTTTTGCCACCTGCTCAACGACATGATGCAGTCCGTCATTCCGGCGGTCTACCCCATTCTGAAAACCTCCTATCGCCTCGATTTCGGGCAGATCGGGCTGATCACGCTGACGCTGCAACTCACCGCCTCGCTACTGCAACCGCTGGTGGGCGCGTTCACGGATCGCCGCCCCATGCCGTACTCTCTCGCCGCGGGGATGGCCTTCACGCTCACGGGGCTGGTGCTGCTGTCGTCCGCGCCGACGTACTCCGCGATTCTGCTGGCGGTGGCGCTGGTGGGCGTGGGCTCGTCGGTGTTTCACCCGGAATCGTCGCGGGTGGCGCGGATGGCCTCGGGCGGGCAGCACGGCTTGGCGCAATCGCTCTTTCAGGTCGGTGGGAACGCCGGTTCGGCGATGGGCCCTCTGCTGGCGGCCTTCATCGTGCTGCCGGCCGGACAGCGCAGTATCGCCTGGTTTTCCTTGGCGGCCATGCTGGCGATCATCATTTTGACTCGCGTGGGCGCATGGTACAAGGCTAACCGTCCCCTGCTGAAGAAAGCGCGCGCCGGCGCCGCGGACGCAGCTTCGCGCTTGTCCTCCAGACGCATTGCCTTGGCGATCGCCGTGCTGGTCGGGCTGATCTTCTCCAAGTTCTTCTACATGGCCAGCCTGAGCAGTTACTACACGTTTTATCTGATCAACAAATTCCACCTGCCGGTGCGTAGCGCGCAATTGTACCTGTTCATTTTCCTCGGCGCAGTGGCCGCCGGGACCATCATTGGCGGACCGATCGGCGATCGCATCGGACGTAAGTACGTGATCTGGTGCTCCATCCTGGGCGTGCTGCCCTTCACTTTGCTCCTGCCCTACGCCAGCCTTTTCTGGACGGGAGTTCTCACGGTCATCATCGGGCTGGTGCTCGCGTCGGCCTTCTCCGCGATCCTGGTCTATGCCCAGGAACTGGTGCCCGGAAGAATCGGCATGATCTCGGGACTCTTCTTTGGACTAGCCTTCGGAATGGGCGGCCTGGGCGCCGCTCTGCTGGGCAAACTGGCCGACGCCACCAGCATCGCCTACGTGTATCACGTCTGCTCCTTCCTGCCGGCCCTCGGGCTGTTGACGGTCTTCCTGCCGAACGTCGAGCCCGCCCGCAAGGCCAAAGCCCGGTAAAGGCTCAAGCTGGGTGCCGACGCTGCATGTGCCCGATGCGAGCCTGCACTACGATGTAGCGGGCGAAGGACAGCCGGTACTCCTGATTCAGGGGGCGGGGGTCACGGGCTCGGGCTGGGGGCCTCAGGTCGCGGAACTGGCTGGCGAATTTCAGTGCCTCTCGTTCGACAACCGCGGCATCGGGATGAGCGCGAACGGTTCGCGTACTTTGACGATCGAGCAGATGGCCGGCGACGCGAGGGCTCTGCTGGATGGTGCCGGTTGGGAATCGGCCCACGTGGTGGGGCATTCCATGGGAGGACTCATTGCGCAACAGCTTGCTCTGGACGCGCCGGAGAGGGTGCGGAGCCTGGCACTGTTCTGCACGTTTGCGAAGGGATCGCAAGCGGCCCGCATCAGCCCCAGAGTCTTGTGGATGGCTATTCCAACGCGCATCGGGACACGGGCCATGCGTCGCCGCGCGTTTCTGAGAATGCTTTTTCCCAGGGACTTTCTGGCGGAATGTGACAGCCGGCTTCTTGCGCTCAAGGTGGGAGCTGTCATCGGTAGGGACCTGGCCGATTCGCCCGCCATCATGATGAAGCAGCTTGCGGCCATGCGAACGCACGACTGCGTGCAGCAGCTCCACCGGCTTTCGAATATTCCGACGCTGGTGGTTAGCGCTCGCGAGGATCCGATCGCTCTGCCGGTTTATGGACGCGAACTTTCCGAACGCATCCCCGGCTCGCGTTACGTGGAAATCCCCGGTGCGTCGCACGGAATGACGATTCAAATGCCGGGCCGGGTGAATCATTTGCTGCAGCACCATTTCGCGGACATGATGTATGATCTTTCGAAGGACCATCATGACTAAGATCGCGATGGCGCTGGCCACGTTCCCGTTGTGCCTGCCGCTTCCCGCGCAGTGGCTCGACTACAAGACGCCCGGCATTCCACGCACGCCGGACGGCAAGCCCAACCTCTCCGCGCCTGCGCCGCGAATGCCCGACGGGAAGCCCGACCTATCCGGAGTTTGGGAGCATTTGAACGCGCGCACCACCGCTTACTATCTGGATAAAATTGACATCCCGTGGCAACCGTGGGCGAAGGCATTGTTCCAGGAGCGTACCGCGAACAACCAGAAGGACAACCCCGAGTCGCAATGCCTGCCGCGCGGCGTGCCTAAGGCGGATGCATTCGACATCCATAAGATCGCGCAGGCTCCCGGCTTGATCGTGATCCTCTACGAATACCAAACCACGTTTCGCCAGATCTTCATGGATGGCCGGGAGCTTCCCAAGGATCCCAATCCCACGTGGATGGGATACTCGGTGGGACATTGGGAGGGCGACACATTGGTGACGGAGTCCAACGGCTTCAACGGGAAAGCCTGGCTCTCCGGCCAAGGTAATCCGATTACCGATGCCGCGCGTGTGACCGAACGAATGCACCGGCGCGACTTCGGCCACATGGACGTGCAGATCACCATCGACGATCCGAAAGCCTACACGAAACCGTGGACGGCTGAACTGCATCCGCAACTGATTCCCGACACCGAACTTTTGGAATTCGTCTGCAACGAAAACGAACGCGACCTAGGCCACCTGGTCGGCCAGTAGTAGCACAGGCCTCCCGGCCTGTGTCCGGTTTTTTGGCATTTGCAGTCACCGGCGGCAAAGACCGCCGGCGTTACTTGCGCGCCGCCCGTCGATCCCCGTTTTCCGCATGGAACACAAACCCGGTCGCCGCTCCCTGCGAATTCCTGATAAATTCGAGCCGTTCTCCGTTCGTGCGCGACACGAAGTTTGTCTCTGTGTCAGGCGCGAACGGTAGTTTTAGCGGATTCGCGCCCTGCTGCAAGTACAGCAGAAACCCGTCAGATGTGATCACAGCCTCGCGCCCCGGAGCGAATTCGTAAGCCCCCGTATACCTGGAGAGAATCTCCGGCGCAACCTTGGCCGCAGTCCCGCCCACCATGTGTGGAACGGACGTGTCATTCTCGCATACACTCTCCAAGAGGTCGGTATCCGGCACCAACGTCTTGTCAATTCTCATCGAAAACGGCCGCGTAAATGTCTTCGGATCATCGATCGTCATTTCCAAATCCATGTGTCCGAAGTCGCGGCGCCGGAAGCGTTCCGTAATGTGAAGAGCTTCCGTGTGCGGGTGCCCTTCTATATCGAGCCAGCCGCGGTCATTGAAACCCGCGGTGTCGACCACCAGCGTCTCTCCCTCCCAATGCCCGACCGAGTAACCCATCCAAGTCGGATTGGGATCGACGGGCAGCTTGCGCCCATCGGTGAAGATGGTTCGGTGAACGCTATTGGTCGTGCCCTGATACAGAACCACGATCAGCCCGGGAGTCTGGACGAACCTGGCCAGGTCGACGACGTGATAGTACGGAAAGGGGTCGGGCAGGCAATTCGCGCGCGGTGCGTCCTTCCCCATATCCCGGACCCGCTTCTGGTAGAGCGCTTCGGCCCACGGCTGAATATCACCGGGCTTGAGGTCCCTGGCAACATTGCGATCGTAGTTTCCGCCCCCTGGCCCCCTCCAGATGCCGGACAGGTCCGGCTTGCCATCGGAGGTCCGAGGCGCGGGCGCGGCCAGGTTAGGTTTGCCGTCCGGCGTGCGTGGGATTCCGGGCGTCTTATAGTCGAGCCATTGCGCGGGGCTGGCGACGGGTAGTAAGACCACCAGTGCGGCAAGCCAGATTCTGATCTTCGACATAACCAGCATTCACCTTTCTCAGAGTGTAACGCCGGTGGGGCATGCTTTAGCGTGCCCTCAGATCGCTTACTGGATCACAATCCCGCGCTCATCCAACAGCTCCCCCGTCTTGGTCAGGAGGTTTAGCAGATTGCGCTGCAGATTGATCTGATTGATCACCAGGTTGGATTGCGCCTGGACCAGCACATTCTGCGCCTGAATCACGTTCTGGTTAATCTCGGTGCCCAGCTCATACTTCTGGTTCTCGGCGTCCAGGTTTTTCTGCGACAGGTCCAGGGCAATCTTCGACAGTCTGAGCTGCTCCTTGCTGCCCTCCACACTACTTGCTGCCGTCAGCACGTCCAGCCTGATCTGCTGTTGTGTGGTGCGAACCGTGAGTGCATCCTTCTTTTTGGCGACCAGGGCATCCGCCATGTCGGCCGCGGCGGAACGGTTCTTGATCGGCAGGCGAAGCGTGACACCGAACGCATAAATGGGGAAGCCAAAGCCGAACATTTGGCCCAGGGAATCGACGAAGCCGCCCGGTATTATAGAGACAACCGAGGATGCGGGGCTGGTGCCTCCAAACGCGCCCGATCGTAAGTAATTCACGCCGCCCCGTCCCTGGGCGGTATACTGCCCCGTGAGCTCTAAATCGGGTAGCAGCCCGTTCTTCGCCTGATGGATCTGCAGGTCATCCACGTCCAGGTTCTGGGCAGCTGATTTCAGGTCCGGCCGCGCGGCGAGAGCCGTTTCCACACTCCCTTCCTTATCCACGGTGATCGATTCGAGTGGCAGCTCCACGGTCTCGGTGAGCGTGATCGGCAGTGCGCGCGTCTGGCGGTCGAGATCCGCTCCAATCTGCCGCCGTAGCGCGTCCTCTTTCTGGATCAGATTGAACTTCGCTTGCGAGACGGTTAGTTGGGCGTTGGCCAGTTGCTGTTGCGGGTTATAGATGTCCAGTGGCGATAGCGCCCCCAGATCCAGCTCTTTCTGATTGAGCTTCAAGAACTGGTCCGCCACGTCGCGCGCGCTCTCGGCCACCCGCAAAGTTTCCCGAGCCTGCACCACATCCCAGTAAGCGTTCTCGGCCGTGTTGATCATTTGCAGCAGGTTGGTTCGCAAGTCGTAATCCGCTTTTCGGTACCTGCTCCGCGCGATCATCAGGTTCAGGCGGTTTACGTAAGTCCCTCGATTCTTTATCAAAGGCTGCGAGACATTCACGCCCACAGACGAAGACAGCGCCGGGTTGTATGTCGAAAAGCTGTTGTTACTAACCGATTTGCTGCCCGCAAAGGAGACAGTATATTGCGCGCCTTCCGGCAAGGTTTGCTGGTAAGAGAAGCTTGCGGGCTGGCTGCGGCTCACCACGGTGGATGCGCCGGCCAGAGATGTGGTGGAGGGCGACTTACTCATTTGGTTATTGAAACTGGCCTGCGCGAGCGGGTCCCACGTCGCCATAGCGCGCATGATGGCGTCCTTCGGAGTTTCCACACTCAGCATCTGGAGCTGGATGTCGGTATTGTTGGCCATCACCAGCTTCACGTAGTCCTTGAGAGACAGCTCCAGCTTGCCGCTCGCCACGTAATCCTGAAGTTGCACCGGGTCCTTCAGCTCCACCTTAGTTTCAGTTCTGGAAAAAGCCGCGCGAAAGTACGACGGCTTGGGGAAGGAGTCTACCTGCGCAAAGGCGCATGCGGCAAAAATAGTTGCTGTAACTAGCGATCGAAAAAGCATGGTTCCTTACTCGTAGCGAATGGCCTCGATGGGGTCGAGTTTCGCGGCCTGCATTGCGGGATAAATTCCGAACAATAATCCGATGAATACCGACACGCCGAAAGCCACGGCGATGGAAGAAGTGGTCACAACCGTCGACCAGCCGGCTGCCGAGGCGATGATGCGCGACAGGGTGAAGCCGAATGCGATGCCGATCAAGCCGCCCACGATCGAGATCATGACCGCTTCGGTGAGGAACTGGCGCACGATGTCGCCCTGCCGCGCACCGATCGCGCGCCGGATCCCGATTTCCCGTGTACGTTCCAAAACCGTTGCCAGCATGATGTTCATGATGCCGATGCCGCCCACCAGCAGCGAGATACCGGCAATGCAAATCATCACGATGTTGAAGATGAATCCCGTCCGCCGCCGCTCCTCCAGCAGGCCCGCCGGCACGATCACCGTGAAATCGCCCGCGTCCTTATGCGTAGCAGTCAGAATGGCCCGCACCACGTTGGAGGTTTCCACGGAATCCACCGTGGGCTGCACCTTCATGTAGATGCCGTCGATCTCGTCCTTCAGGTAACTGGTATTGTCTTCGAAGCGCCGCATGGCGGTGTTTAACGGCGTGATCACCAGGTTGTTGCGGTCGGCGGCCGCGGCCCCGGCCGTGTCCGAATCGCCGGAGGCCTGCGGCGTCAGCACGCCGATCACCTGCAGCCACGTGTCGTTGATCTTGACGTACTTGCCGACCGCGTCATCGTATCCCAGCAGATTTACCTTGGCGGTTTCCCCCAGCACGCAGACCGGCGCCGAGGCCAGGTTTTCAGCCCCCGTGAAGAACCGCCCGGCTACCAGCTTCAGGCTGTTGATCTCGACGAAGTTCGGCAGCACCCCGATCAACTGCGGCGGGTCCTGCGCCGTTTTCGGAAGCACGCGCTGCGGCTTGAAGCGCTTGCGCGGCGTAATCGCCACCAGGCCGGAAACGTTTTCCGAAATCGCGCGAAAGTCGCGAAACGTCAGGCCCGGCGAAATTGCGCGCACCGTCTGCAGCTCGTTCTGGTCCACGGCTTCGCGCGCTTCGATGATGATGTTGTTGACCCCGAGCTGGTCGATGAAGCTCATCATTTCCTTCTGCGCGCCGGCCGTGATCGACAGCATAGCCACCACCGCGCCTACGCCGAAGATCATGCCCAGCATCGTCAGGAGGCTGCGCAGCTTGTGCGCGATGAGGCTCTCCAGCCCCATTTTCAGTTCCGGAAGAATACTGGAAAGGCCCATGCTACTTTGCTCCGGGGAGTGTGCTCATAGCGTTGCCGGACTTTTTCTCGCCGTCCTTTTTGTCCGACTTGGTGGCCGTCGGGTCGGCCATCGCTACTACCTCGCCCTCCTGAACGCCGGACGCCAGCACCATCGCCGATTCGCTCTGCTTGACCAGTTTCACCGGGCGCGCCTCGAGTTTTCCATTCTTCTGAACGAACACCGTCCATTGACCGTTCTTCTGGAACACGGCCTGCGCCGGAACGTGCAAGGCGTTGGGGATTTTCTCCACTTCGATCTGGACATCGGCCAAGAGGCCGGGCCGCAGCAGCACCTGCACTTGTGAGTCTTGTTCTGGCGCCACCGGAAGTTTCGCGTTGGAGCGGTCGGCATCCGTGAATTGCGAGTTTCCCCCGCGCCGCAGCAGAGCCTCCAGCGCATCTTGTCCCGGCGGACCTGCCGCGCCCGCAGGTCCGCGACCGCCGCCGGGCGCAGCGGCTGCTGATGAGCCGTTGCCTGCCGATCCGGATTTGACCCGATTCACAATATCCTGAATGGCCTTCTCGCGATTCTCCGGTGTGATCTGGCCGCTTTGGAACGCCTGCCGGACCAACTGCTGGGCCTGCTGCCGCTGTTCTTCGGTGAGTCCCGCGAAGGCCTCGCCGCCCAAGCCGCCGCGCCCGCCGCCTGGGGCCCCGGTTGCTCCGCGCGCGCCGCCCCCCGGAAATCCACCAGCCGGAAAATTACCCCCACCCGGAAATCCACCGCCGCCTGGGAAGCCCCCACCACCCGGGAAACCGCCGCCTCCCGGAAATCCGCCGCCACCGGGCGCACCGCCGCCGTCGCCTCCCCGCAGATTCGCGAAGAACGAGCCGGCATTGTTCTGAATGTTTTTCTTGGCATTGGACGCCGCCGTCGCCATGATGTGATCGATGTCCCGCGGCTTCATGCCCAGCGCGCCAAGAAGCTGGCGCATGTCGATCGAAAACACCACGTCGAACTTCTTCGACGGATCCCCCGAGAACACATCCGCTGTGGCCGTGCCGCTCATGGATTTGATCTTGCCGTGGAATTTCTGGTTGGCGATGGCATCCAGTTGCAGAACGGCATCCTGTCCCTCCTGCAAATTCGCGCGGTCCAGTTCGCCGACTTTGGCTACCACTTCGAGTTCCGAGAGATCGAGCACGTCCGCTACCGCGATGCCCGGCTGCAGGGTGTCGCCCTCCCGAACTTCCGGTGGGGTACTTCCGAAGTTCACGTTGGGCCCGGTGCGGTTCTGCTTCAGCGATACCAGTCCTTCGATGGGCGAAAGCTGCTTGGTCTGCTGGATACGCTGGGTCTCGCGACGCACGTCGATGAGAGACTTGTTGCGCTGCTCCTGCAGCACGGCCAGTTGTGCCTCTCCCTGCTCGTAGCGCGATTGAATATCGCTTTGGAGCTGCGCCAGGGCCTTCTTCTGCTGCTCCAGGGTCAGGTCGTTCTTTTTGGCGTCAATGGTCGAAAGGATGGGGTTGCGCTGCACGTCCAGCTCTGCGCTGCGCACGTTGAACTTGGCCTTCAGCAGGTTCACGTCGTCCTGGCTCTTCAGGATCGCGATGTCGGCCTTCTGCTTCTTGATCAGCTCATCGTTCTGCTGCACCGAGAGCTGCGCCTGGAGCAGGGCGGCCTGACGCTCCGAATCGTCGAATCCGACGATGAGGTCCTTTTCGTGGGCCAGCGCCCCGTTGACGGCCAGCTCGGTGACTTGCACCGTGCCGCCCAGGTTCGGGGCGGTTATGGTGGCGGTGCGCACCGCCTGCAATTCACCGCGCGAGAAGGCGCGGATCACCACGTCTCCGCGCATAACTTTGGTCGTTGGGATCTGCTGTTCGCGCTCGGGAATTTGCTTCACGAAACGGTAGCCGGCCCACCCGGCGGCGGCCACAATCACAAGCACGGTTAAGCGAAGGAGAGCTTTTTTCATCGAGAAGAGTTCCCGTGGGCGAAGGCGAAATTCACAGCTTCTTCTTGGCCTTCTTGGCCGCTTCGATGGGATTCTCCAACGTCACCAGGTCGCCCTCTTTCAGGCCCGAAGTGACCACAATGTCGTCATCGTTGCGTTTTCCGATTTGGATGAACTGCACGCGGAACGTCTGCCCGGTTTGCACATAGACAGCGGGCTTGCCGTTCTCAGTGAAGCTGGCCCGCGCCGGAATCAGCAAGGCGCCCGGATCGCGCTCAATCACCACTTCGGCCGTGGTGCTCATGCCCGGCCGCAACCGCGCATCCAGGTTCTTCAACATCGCGCGTGCCGGAAACGTCTTTTCGGCGTTGAGGCCCGGCCGGCCGCCACCGCCCATACCCTTGAACACGAGTGCGGCTATGGGACTGACCCAATTCAATTCAGCGGTGAACTCCTTATCCGGAATCGCATCGATCTGGACTCGCACAGCCTGTCCCAGCCGGAGCTTACCCCGGTCCACTTCGTCCATCTTCAAATCCACGTACATCTGCGACAGGTCGGGGATCTCGGCAATGGGAGCCCCATTCCAAACATCGTCGCCTTCCTTAAAAGCCGGAGGCGTCTGTCCGAACTGTCCATTCGCCTTGAAATTCGGCAGGATATTCACCATCCCATCCGCAGGCGCGCGGATCTCCATGCGGCCCAGATAGTCGCGGGCCTGCTTGAGGTCCCGCTCCGCTTTGTCTTTCTTCTGGTTGAGGCGGGTGAGGTCGGCGTCGTGTCCCGCTTCATGCGCGTCGATGATGGCGTCCACCCGCTTCAACGCGCCTTCAACCACGGACACTTGAATGCGGTTTTTGGCGCCTTCGATCTTCGATAGGATCTCTTCCTTGCTGGCATCCAGGCGCGCGCGTTCCACGTCATACGTGCTGGACATGCGCGTCATGGCATCGGCCTCGTGGTCCATGGTCTGGGTGGCCTTGAGCTGCACGATCTCGCTGTCGGCGCCGCGCACATTAGTGGTCTGCTGAATTACGGCCTGTTCCACCTGGGCCGTGTCGAACTCCGCGATCAGGTCACCCTTGTGAATGAATTTCCCGGACTGCTCCAGCTTCACGATTCGCAAATTCGGCACTTGCGGCGCTGCCAGCGTGATGGAATGCGAACTGGCCAGTTCGCCGCGCGTCCGCACGCTGATCACGAAATCCGCGCGCCTCGCACGGGCCACCGCGATGTCCACCGAGGTGGTGCTGGTGTAGCGATAGCCTGCATAGACAGCGCCCCCGCACAACAGCAAACCTGCGGTCCAGTTGATAATCTTGCGGCGCCGGTAATTTACCTGGCCCAGGCGCTGCTTCGGTTTTAGATCCTTCGACATGTTCTGTTGTGTGTCCCTAAAAACCACTCCCTATGGTCGCGGCTCAGTAACGAATTGCTGCAACGCTACCGATTGTTACGACCCGTTACTGAGCCGTGACCGTAGGGAGCGGTCTTCGCAGCCTATATCGGGCGTTGGAGAGCGACCACCTCGCCCTTACGCAGGCCTGAGCGCACCGCCACCTGTGTGTTGCTTTCCAGTCCGGGCTCAATCTGTTTGCGGACCCAATTGCCCGAGGCATCCTGTCCAAACACGAATGACTTCCCCGCCTCTTCGAAAACGGCGCCGCGCGGGGCGAGCAGTGCGTTCAGCTCGGAATCCACCATCACCTCGGCGCTGGCGGTCAAGTCCGGAATGATGCGCGAATCCACTTTCGCCTGATCGATCCGTATACGCACCGGGATCGAGCCCACGTAAGAGGCGCGCACCGTGCTGGTTTTGGACATGGCGCCAATCCCCACCACGGTTCCCGGCAGTTGCACATCCGGATAAGCATCCAGGCGGATCTTAGCCTTCTGTCCCAACCGGATCTTTTCGGCGTCCACCTGGTTCACTTCGGCGTTGATGACCATCGAGCTCGGATCCACGATCGAAAGAAATGGCTGTCCGGCGTTCACCTGGTCGCCCACCCGCACCTGTGCCAATTGCCCTTGGCGGAATAGAGTTTGCAAAACTGCAATCCCGTTGATTGGCGAGATGATCCGCATGCGGTCCAGGTTGGCCTGTACGCGATCCATTTCAATCTTGGACTGGTCGCGGTCGATTTCCGAAGCCCGAATCTGCGCGGTCTGCGATACATCCTGCAGGTTCGCCTGTTTTACCAGTTCTTCGTACGCCTGCTTATTCTCTTCCACCGCGATCTTGTATTTTTCGGCATCGATGGCCGAGCGCACCGGCGCGGTCTGTAAGTCGAGTACGGCTTTGTCCCAATCCGCTTTGGCGCTGCGGACCTGCTGGGACATGGACTCCTTGAACGCCGCCAGGTTGGCCTTGAGACGCTTGATGTTGGCGTCCGTCTGCACCACGTAATCTTTGTAATCGTCCAGCCGCTGCTGCTGCGCCTGGACGTCGAACTCCGCCGCCACGTCGCCGGCCTTCACCATCGAGCCCGGTTCGGCTAGTTTGGTAAGCAGCAGGTTGAAATCGTTGCCCCAGCCCGCATTGTTGCGCCCGGGGTTGTTTCGGTTCCCCTGAACGCGCGGCGCCATGATCGAGGCAAACCGCTCGGCCGCCACCGTGCCGGCAATCCGGACGGTTGACGACAAGTCCCCGGCAGCGATCACCGCGGTGGGCATCAGCACAGTTTGCGTGGGTCCCTTGGTCTTGGTTTGCCGGTATTGATACCACGCAAACGCACCGGCGGCCACGGCCACCACCAGCAGAATTCCCATCATCTTACGCGGCCGACGCGGCTCGGCTGGACGAGGTACGATGCTGGGCCGGGGCGTGGGCTGCGAAAGTGGCGCTACATTTGGATCTGGTTGCGGAAGTGGCGTGTTACTTAAAGTGGACATTCACCCAAACCTCTCACCCCCTACCGGACGAAAACGCACGGTGGGCCTATCTCCAGGAAAGACGGAGATTTTCACGCCAAGGTTAGCGGTCCAGTACCGAAACCTTGGAACTTTTTTTAACCCATTGATAAAACAACACCTTACCACCAGTTACAAGCCCCTGTCCAGCACCCCCAGGTGGCTCGTGTTATCGTTGTAGGAACAGTGTCAACGCCGCTGCATTTTCACCTGGCGCAGTACGAGGGGCCGCTGGATCTGTTGCTGGACCTCATCCGCAGGCAGCAGATCGACATCAAAGACATCCCCATCGCCACCATCACCACCCAATACCTGGAATACCTGGAGAAAGCCCGGGAGTTGGACATGGAATTGGGCGCCGACTTTGTGTACATGGCGGCTACCCTGATCCACATCAAGTCGAAAATGCTGCTGCCCCAGGACCCCGCCCTCAAGGAAGAGGGCGACGCCGCTGAGGACCCCCGCCAGGAACTGGTGAACCGGCTGCTGGAGCACGAGCGTTTCAAAAATGCTGCGGAAATGCTGCAACAGAAACGGCTCATCGAAGAGAACGTCTGGTCCAATCCGCCGGCGGCCCTGGCCGAGGATAGCGACCCCGGCTTGGCCGTAACCCTCTTCGACCTGGTAACGGCTTTCAATCAAATCCTGGAGCGCGCCAAGAACCGGCCGGTCTATGAAGTGGACGCGGCCGACGTCACCGTCTCCGACATGATCCGGTACATGCGCGACCGGTTTCTGGAAGTGCCTGCCGATCAGCCGGTCTTCATCCTCCGCATCTTCGAACAGCAACGGTCGCGCCGCGCCATGATCGCGCTGTTTCTGGCGGTACTCGAACTGGTGCGGATGCAGGCGGCCGTGGTCACGCAAAAGGATCTTTTCGGAGAAATTGCGCTGGTGCGCCACAGCCACTTCGACAACGTTTTCGCCTCCGAGCAGCCCATCTCCGCAATCGAACAAGACTATAACTGAACATGGAAGAATTAGAAACACCTCCGCAGGATCTGACACAGGAATCGGACCAACCTGAGCCCCAGGCAGTGATATCGATGGACGAGTTGCTCGAAGCCGGTCCGCAGCCGGTACCGCTACCCGTATCGATGGAGGACGCGCAGCTCAAGGCGGTGCTAGAAGCTATCGTCTATGTGGCCGAAGAGCCGGTCACCATTGCGCAGATCGCCGCCGCGCTACAGCAGCCGGCCGAGCGCGTCGGAACGCTGCTGGCGGAGCTGACCGCGGAGTTTGAAAAACCGGAGCACGGGTTGGCCGTGCGCGAAGTGGCCGGGGGCTTCAAACTGGCCACCAAGCCGGAACATCATGAGGCCGTACGCGACTTCGTCAAGAGCCTGAAACCGCCGCTGAAGCTCTCCCTGCCCGCTCTCGAAACGCTGTCCGTGATTGCTTATAAGCAGCCGGTCACCGCCCCCGAAATCCGCGCCATCCGCGGCGTGCAGGGAGACGGCGTACTGAAGACGCTGCTGGAGCGCAAGCTGATCGCCATCGCCGGCCGGAAAGACGTGATCGGCAAGCCGGTTCTCTACAAGACCACGCGGGAGTTCCTGCTGCAGTTCGGGCTGAAAGACCTGGCGGAGTTGCCTTCGCTCAAGGAATTCGAAGAGATCGGGCGCCTGGCTTTTGACGGGGAAGTGGAAGCTCCCGCCGCGAGCGAAGCGCCATCGGAGAGCTGATGTCTGAAGAGCGGCTCCAGAAAATCTTGTCTCAGGCCGGAGTCGCCTCCCGGCGCCACGCCGAACAAATGATCGTGGATGGCCGGGTCACCGTAAATGGCGCGGTCGTCAGTCAACTGGGTTCCAAGGCGGACCTGGAACGCGACAGCATCAAGGCCGACGGGCGACTGGTGCGTCCCCCGAAGCGCCTCGTCTATATTGCCCTGCACAAGCCCAACAATACCGTTACCACGGTAAGCGATCCGCAACATCGCGCCACCGTGATGGAACTTTTGCGCGGTGTGAAAGAGCGCGTGTACCCCGTGGGCCGTCTGGACTATCACAGCGAGGGCCTGCTCCTGCTGACCAACGATGGGGATTTGTCGAACGCCATCATGTCTTCCGCAAGCCACTTGCCCAAGACCTACCTGGTCAAGGTGAATGGCCGATTGTCCGCCGACCAGGAGGAGCAGTTCCGGCGCGGTGTGCCGCTATCGGGTGTGCGAACCATGCCGGCGGGCCTAAAATTGCTACACGATGCCGAGAACCCGTGGTACGAAGTACGCCTGTTCGAAGGCAGAAATCAGCAGATTCGCACGATGTTTAAACATTTCGGACGCCTGGTCGAGAAGCTCAAGCGAGTACGCATCGGTCCCCTGGAACTGGGACCGCTGAAGCCCGGCCAATTTCGTCCACTCTCCGGGGAGGAGGTCGAGAAGCTGAAGCGCGCGGTTCGCCGCTCCGTCTTGTCGCACGCCGTATGAAACGTATTTCGGAAATCCTGCATTCCGCCCGCACCATTGCCGTGGTGGGTCTCTCCGGTAAACGATACCGTCCCAGCTACGGCGTCGCCGAGTATCTGAAGCGATCCGGATTCCGGATCATTCCCATCAACCCCGATGAGACCGAGGTCTTGGGAGAGAAGTGCTATCCCGATCTCGACTCCGTGCCCGATGCAATTGACGTGGTGGATATTTTCCGCCGCTCCGAATTCGTGCCGGAGATCGTGGAAGCCGCCATCCGCAAAGGCGCCAAGGCCATCTGGATGCAGGAAGGCGTAGTGCACGAAGAGGCCGCACAACGCGCGGAGGCAGCGGGGATTGCAGTGGCCATGGACCGCTGCATTCTGAAGGATCACCGGCGTTTGGAATACGCGTCGTAGTTTGTGGCGCAGCCTCTCAGGCTGCCGCGCCGGCACTCATGCCGGCGGCTGTTTGATCTACTGAAGACGGGCCGGGATTAGTCTCGACCCGGCAGGCAGGAGTCCCTGCGCCACCAGCGGCCACCTACTTCTTCAGCTCTGTCATCATGCCCGGCAGGCTCCACTGCATTTGCAGGCTGTTGGGCATCCATCCGAATTCGGCCATCATCACCTTGGCGACGTCGTCTGAACTCTTGCCGCCGCGAATCAGTCCGGCCGCACGGACCCGCAGCTTGTCGACATTGTTGCGATACGTCAGCAGGCCCGGTTTAGTGGTCACAGGCCCATGGCCGGGGATCACGGTGTCGAAGTCCCAAGCCTTCATCGCGGCATCCAGTGTCTTGGGCCACTCCACCACGCTGCCGCCGCCGGGATAGTCGATCAGCGGTGTGTTGCCGGCCATCAGGTCGCCCGTATGGATCGTACGCAGGGCAGGGAAGTAGATCACCGCATCGCCGTCGGTGTGGCCGCGGCCGAAGTGATGCGCGCGAACTTCCTTGCCGCCCAGAAACACGGAGGTCTCTTCGGTGAACACAACGCGCGCGGGCATCACGCCCGGAGGCGCATTCGATTGCTTGTGCTGCACAATGTTGGTGCGCGCATTGGCCGTCGAAATGATTTCGGCGAACGGCAGCATCTTGGCATTGCCGCCGCTGTGATCGGCGTGGTAGTGCGTGGAGAAGATGTACTTGATGGGCTGGTCCGTCACGCTCTTCACCTTGGCCATGATGCCGTCGTGGTCCTGATCGAACTTGTCGTCCACCAGGATCACTCCTTCGCCCGTGATGTAGACGGCGACGTTGCCGCCGTCGCCCTCGATCTCGTAAAGGTCGTCCTTGACCTTATTCAGGGTCAACTGCCCCGGTTGGTTGCCCTGCTGTGTGTAAGCGATCCAGGCGCCTACCAGAAACACGATTACCGCAGAAACGCGTAGCGCAAGTGTCCGGCTCATGCGGGACAATATATCAAATCGCGCGCACAGTGTCCGTACGCCGGCTCCCCAACCGCCACAACGCGATGGCCGCGCCGACTCCCATCAGCGTCAACACGAAGCCCGCGATGACGGACAATGGCAGGTATTGGAACGTGAGCGTGTGAGAGCCCGCGGGCACTACCACGCCGCGCATGGCTTCATTCACCTCATAGATCGGGGCCGAATTGCCGTCGATGGCGGCGTGCCAGCCCGGGAAAAAAGTGTCTGAGAGAATCACCATGCCCCGACATCCCATACGGGCCTGAACGCTTACGCGATTGGGCGCGTGCTCCCGAAGTTCCACGGCGTCCGGCGAGCCGCAAATTTCCACAGCCGGCGGCGGCTCCAGCAGAAACGCCATGTTGTGAAACTCGGCCAGATGCTCGTTGATCATCTGGCTGCCCACATCCGCATTGGGCGCCTGCCGTAGCTGATGCACGGCCCACGCGCGCGGAAATACGTCGGCGTGCTTGTAGACCTTCATCCCGCTGGCGCCGGCAAAAACTTCCTGGCCCCCGTCCGCGGTGGGCTGCGCCGCGATGGTGTAGGCCACGCCGAACAGCATATGCGCCGGATATTTCCAGTATTCGAACCGTCGCAGGTTCAGCGTGAGGCTGGCAAGGTAACCCTGCCACATATCGACACCCTGAAATGCTCCCCAGTTTTCTAAGAACGCATCGTTCGGTACGGTTGCCCGAAAGAATCCCGGCTGTTTCTTCAGAAAGTCGGCAACATCTGAGTTGGCCCGCATCTGGCCCAATGTCGGGTCGCTAGTCGGACCGGTCCGCGGTCTGATCGCCGACTCCGTGATGTTGCCCATTTCCATCAGAACCAACAGGACCATCAGCACTCCGGCCTGCGTCCGGCTCAGGGTTCCGCGGATCGAGCCATACAACAGCGCCGCCACGCCGAAGGCCAGAAACGGCACCAGCATCGAGGTCTCCGGGCCGGGCGTCTTGTTGTTGCTGAACAGCAAGAACTGAAGGATGGCGAGCGAAACTGACCCGAACAAAAGCACGGCCCACATCACGCGTTTCGGCCACGGCGAGGGCTCGGACGACCCCAGTTGATCCGCGCCGAAGGCAGCCAGCACGGCCACTCCGAATTGGAATACGAATACGCATGCCGACACCTCGCGCGCTTTATCCAAATCCGGAACCAAGCCGTAGAGAAATCCTTGGAACACGCTGACGTGTCCCAGGGCGTAGACCAGTCCCCCGAGACCCACCGCGGCCAGCAGCCGCACCCGCTGCTCCTGCCAGCAGATCGCCAGGCCGAGCAATGCGAGCGCCAATGCGCCGATGCCCACAAACGGATCGAAGTTCGTCTTCACGTACGGGAAGACGGTGCCTAGCAGATCGACCGGCTTCAGATCGAAGGTCGCATGTACCGAGTAAGGAACCGGCTGGTTCCAGGTGACCGCGTCCGGCGCCGCGACCCATCTCCTCGCCTGGTGGCCGTATTCCACTGCGGGCAGGATCTGCAAAGCGCCGGTCATACCCATCAACAGCATGGCCACCAAGGCCGCGCGCGCGAATTGCCACTGTGGCCGGCCCAATCGGAAGATGTAGTAGATCCAGGCGCCGGCCGCCGCCAGCATGATGAACAGGGGAGCCTGATGGTGTCCGCTCAACCACGCGATTCCCAGGAACATGCCGGAGAGTGCCGCGTTCCCCAGGGTATTCGGTGTGCGGACAGCGCGCAGCAGAAAGAGGAACACAAGCGGCAGCCAGAGGGCGCCATTCACCATTTGCGGCCAGTTGGTTCCGCCCAGGAACCCGCCCAGCCCGAAGATGATGCCGGCCAGCAGCGATGCGATTCGGGACCGTCCCAGGTCGCGGCACAGCCAGTAGCAGAATGCGACTCCCATGAACCGTATCACCACGAAGTACCACTGCACCGCGGACCATATAATGTGGCCCTTACTGAGAGGCAGCGCGAACAGAATCCAATTCAGCGGATAGGCGGTGCCTGTCTGTGCCTGACCCAGGAAGGGCTGCCCCGCCCACATGGTGGGATCCCAAAGCGGGATGGTTCCTTTACCCCAAAATCGGGCCTGCTCCGTGAACCACGGGAGCACCTGGCCGGCGATGTCGCCGCCCCAGACCCAATCGAACTGGCGGGTGAGCGTGAGTTTCCAGTAGAACCCGGCGACCACTGCGAATAGCAGGAGCGCCATGCGCAGCCGGCCCTTGAGATCGTCGCTCAACATAGCTTTTAGCGGTCAGCATTCAGCTTTCAGCCAAAACGCAGCTGGCAACCGGATTGCTGATTGCTGATCGCTGAAAGCTTGCCTACGCCAGCTTATCAAACAGCAGTTGGTCGCCCGCTTGGGTTCCTGTGCTGGCCACGACGCCGGCCGGAAGTTCCAGCACCGAGTGGGCCGTCAGGCACGCCGAAAGCCTCCAGGGCGGAACGGCATGCCGCACTTTGCGAACCTTTTTCTGCTTATCGAGGTACACAAGGTCGATGGCAAACTTCATGAAGAAGGTGTGGACCGATTCGCAAGGGTTGATCCACAATCCAGCGCCCGGTTCCAAGCTTTTGTGTTTGAGCAGGCCGGTCCGCCGCTTTTCGCTGGTGTCCGCTGTATCAGCGGCAGTGGCCAGGACGGTATTGCGAGTCTGGTTGGTAATTCGAGTGAGCAAGTGACTACGAACGAGGGGCGGGGCAGGGCATAGCCCCGCCCCAGTTGAGCTTCTACACTTTAGTGGGTAGGAGCGGGGGTGCCCTGCTTCAGCTTTTCCCGCTGCTCCTTCAGCACGGCCTTGCGGCTTAGCTTGATCTTGTTGCCTTCCAGAGCCAGCACCTTCACCAGGATCTGGTCGCCTTCCTTGAGCTCGTCGCGCACTTCGCGGATACGGTTTTCGGCGATCTCGCTGATGTGCAGCAGGCCGTCGGTTCCCGGGAAGATCTCGACAAACGCGCCGAAATCCACCAGGCGTACAACTTTTCCCAGATAGGTCTTGCCGACTTCCGCCACCGCCGTGATATCGGAGATGATCTGGATCGCCCGGTTCGCCGAGGTCTCGTCGGCCGACGCGATGTGAATCGTGCCGTCGTCTTCCACGTCGATCTTCACGCCCGTCTGCTCGATGATGCCGCGAATCACCTTGCCGCCCGGTCCGATGACGTCTCGGATTTTATCGGTCGGAATATGCATGGTGTAGATGCGTGGCGCATATTGCGAAATGCTGGTCTTCGCCTTTGGCACGGCCTCCTGCATCTTGTCCAGAATGTACAGCCGCCCGCGGCGCGCCTGCTCCAGCGCCTCTTTCATGATGGCGACAGTCACGTTGGTGACCTTGATATCCATCTGCAGGCCAGTGATGCCATCGCGGGTTCCCGCGACTTTGAAATCCATATCGCCGTAGTGGTCTTCGGCTCCGGCGATGTCGGTCAGAACGGCGTAGTCCTTGTCCTCGATCACCAGGCCCATGGCCACACCACCCACGTGCGAGGCCAAGGGAGCGCCCGCATCCATCAGCGCCAGAGATGCCCCGCAGACGGTGGCCATGGAACTCGAACCGTTCGATTCCAGAATGTCGCTGACCACGCGCATGGTATACGGAAAAATCGTCTCATCGGGAATGAGGGCCGTGAGAGCACGCTCGGCCAAAGCACCGTGGCCGATTTCGCGCCGCCCCGGACCGCGCATGAAGCCTACTTCGCCCACGCTGAACGGCGGGAAATTGTAGTGCAACATGAAGCGCTTGGTGGCCTCGCCTGGTTCCAGCAACTCGATGCGCTGCTCGTCTTCCTTGGTGCCCAGCGTCACCGTCACCAGCGCTTGAGTCTCTCCGCGGGTGAATAGCGCCGAGCCATGAGTGCGCGGCAGGACCTCGGTCTCAATGCTGATATTTCGGATCTCATCGAAGGCGCGCCCGTCCGGACGGCGCTTGTTCTTCAATATCTCGTCGCGGAAAATGCGCTCCTTCAGCGTGCTGTAGCACTTGCCGGCCTCTTCCTGCTGCTCTTCAGCCTCAGCCTCCACCACGCGTTTCTTGAGAGCGTCGACCTTCGCATAACTCTCGAGCTTGGGATACTTTTGGGTGTTCAGCGCGTCCGTCAGTTCCTCGCGGCACGACTTGGCGATTTTCTCATACAGCTTTTCGTCCAGAGCCGGAGGCACGACGATGCGCTTCCTCTTGCCGGCCACTTTCATCAACTCGCGGATTCCCGCCGCAATCTTCTTGCAGCAGTTGTGGCCGAATTCGATGGCGCCGAGCACTTCCGCTTCGGAAACCTGCTGCGCCCCGGCCTCCACCATCACGATGCCGTCTTCGGTTCCGGCCACCACAATATTCAGCACGGACTCGCGGCCCTCGGTATACGTCGGATTGGCGATGTACTGCCCGTCCTTCATGCCCACCCGCACGCCACCCATGACGTATGGGAACGGAATATCGGATATGGCCAGCGCGGCAGCGGTGCCGGCGATCGCCAGCGAGTTCGGGTCCTGTTCCGGATCGGCCGAAAGCACCATGGCGATCACTTGCGTTTCATGCAGGAACCCTTCGGGGAAAAGGGGGCGGATCGGCCGGTCGATCAGCCGGCTCGTCAGAACTTCTTTTTCGGAAGGACGGCCCTCGCGTTTGATAAAGCCGCCCGGAATCTTGCCGGCGGCATAGGTATATTCACGGTAATCCACCGTGAGCGGGAAAAAGCTCGCTCCCACTTTGGGGTTTTCGGACATGCAGGCCGACACGAGGACGACCGCGTCCCCGGAACGCACGACGACTGCGCCGTTGGCTTGTTTGGCCATCTTTCCGGTCTCGATCGTAATCGTACGACCGCCCAGATCTACTTCAACTTTATGCGACATTCTTCTATAAACCTCCAACCTCGACCGGAACACATCCGGCCAGTGACGTATCGGTCTCCCTTACAGGAGCCATCTGAGAATGGAGTTGACAGGAATAGAAACCCTGGCAGCCGCGGCCACGCGCCGGCGGTTGCCCGGGCTATTGTGGAATGAATTCGGAAACATCCGTTAGCCGGGAGTGTTCCCGCAAAATGGACTAGCGGCGGATGCCGAGGCGTTGCAAAACGGTTTTGTAACACTCGGGATCAGTATCACGCAGGTACGTCAGAAGCCGTCGACGCTTGGCCACCAAGGTCAGCAAACCTTTTCGCGAACCATGGTCCTTTTTGTGCGTCTTGAAATGCTCTGTCAGCATGGTGATCCGCTGGCTCAACAGAGCAATCTGTACTTCTGGTGACCCGGTATCCGTTTTGTGGCGCTGATTTGAGGAAAAAATCTGCCGCTTCGCTTCAATCGCCAGTGCCATTCTAGAGGTTCATGCTCCTTGTCTTCTCTTAATCTCTTTTTGTACCCATTCAGAATACCACAGCGGATCCTCGGCCGCTCTGCGGGGCTCGACCTTCACCGCGCGTCTCCACCGCGACATCTCGTTACGGAAGGCCAGGCTCGCCCACCTAAAGAATGGTAAGTTGCTGCTGGACGGTTCCGAGCCAGGGCACGGCCGTATCGATGCCTTTGGCGCAGCCCGGAATCTTCTATTTCCAAAGGTCTCAATGCGAACGCAGTCGCCGGTCAGCTTTCCGTTCATTTGGGACGTTCCGGACACCACACAACAGCGCCGTGGCGCCTGGTCCTTACGGCGTCACTCGTCGACATTGGCAAATAGGGCGGGCGGTTCCAGCAAGGCTCGTCTTAAAAGGCAGACTACGGCTGAACCGACACCTTAACCTGGCCCGTCGTCCAGCAGCATTGGAAGCCGCCGCCGCCATCGCCGGAATAGTCGTTGGCGGTTACATGGACCACATATTGACCGGGTTCGCTGAATGTCAGGGTGGTGGTCGCCTTCCCGCTGAATGCCAGAGCGCCAGCATCCTTGCGTTCGGACTTCTCGACTTTCGGCCGCTCGGGGGCAAAAGTCACCGTACCCGGGCCGCGGTACTTGCTCCACCGCAGCGTCACGGGAGCGTTCAGGTCGAGGGTTCGGGACGGCGCGCCGGAAGATGAGGTCAACTTGGCATCATCGCTCGCCCACACAGTCAGCGTTAGCGGAGTTCCCACCTTCGCACTACGCTCCGCCGTGACGGTCCGTGGACCCTGCGCTTCGGGCCCATGCTCATCGAAGCGAATGACCGGCGGCGTATTGCCCACGGCCGCTTCTTGAAAGGGCGAGATCTCGTAATCCGGTTTCAGGCTGGCCGGGATGGTAGTGGTCTGGCCGTTGGCGACAATCGTCCAGGTGAGCTTGTTGTCTCCGAAATCGCGCGGCACTTTGATGACGAACATGCCCCACTGCCGGCCGACCAGGAAGTGCGTGGGCTGTCCACGGTCCGGACCGCCGGGCTCAATCCGGTTTTCCGGACCAATCGGAATGTCCAGTTCCTGCCGCTGATTCCGGTTGAAGTAGCCGAGCAGAAGCCCGTAACTTCCGTCCGGGTATTGAAACCATCCTTCGAACCCGCCGGTGACGCTGGCGCCGGATTCGTGGGATGGGCTCCAAGGGCAGGGATTGGCCCCACGCCAACACGACCGTGGTCGCCGCGATCAGGCTGCTCCGCCCGGCAAATCTCATCGGCGGTCTACCGGCCCAGATTCGCGGCCACGGCCTGTTTGCGCGCCATCAAGGCGGTATAGTCCTCGTCGCTGATGTAGGTCACGTTCATCCACGCGTGCGCCATCTCATCCACGGTCCGGTCGCCAAACCCCACCCACTGGTCCGGGTCGGGATTGTTGGGATTGGCGCGTGTGTTATCGTGCCACGCGGTGACGCGGATGATGGTCCCTTTCGGAAGCACCGGCGCGGCATCGTCCGCGTAGATGTAATTCGTCATCCAGTTGAAATTGAACTTGCCTACATAGCTGATCGGTTGCACGGCCCCGCTCGGCAGAATCGCATCCACCGACATAGCCTTGCCGCGCAGGTGCATGTGCGGCTGGAAGTTCTCCAGGATGGCCGCCTGTTTCAGCACCGTGAAGTTCTGCGACTCCGCAATCGAGTTAGGCGGGATATCGACGATGCGGTTCCGCTCCCGGCCCTTGATCGCCTGGAATCCGGTCAGGTAGGTTCGGTACTTGGGTTCCTGGCCTTTGGGATAGAACCACACGCCCAACTCCACATGATCGCGGATCTCTTCGCCGACGGCGTGGATGTGCACGTCCCAGGAGATCTTCGACCCGGGCAGCAGCAGTTTTCCAGTGTCGGGACGATAGAGGTCGTAGCCCTTGCCGATGGCCCATTCCATCAGCAACGCGCGGCCGCGAAGGTCGGCGTCGCTGCCCGCGAGGATGCTATCCGGGTCATCCTGCACCAGGTAGGCAACGGCGTGATGCGTGATCCTGCGGCCGGCCAGCGTTCCCGGGCGCATCTCGACGGCGCGCACCCAGCGGGGTTCCGTGAGACTGACATCCGAGGAAGGGCGCCACCAGACATCCTGGTGATGCGCGGCCATGGTGTAAGGATCCGACTTGATCACGAGATCGGGCGGACCTAACTCGCTGGCGGCTTTCCAATCGTTCTCAGCGGCCCATTGCTTGGCGGCAGGCATGTCCTTGGGATCTCCGGCAGGCGCCCCGGCATCCACCCAGCGCGCAATGGTTTGGATCTGCTGGTCGCTAAGCGACATGTCGTTCTTGAATTTCTGGACGCCCACGGTTGGGTCGATGTGCCACGGAGGCATTTGCCGCGCGATCACACGCTGGCGAATGGCTTTCGCCCAGGGCCGCGTCTCCTCGTAGGTCACCAGGGACATCGGTGCCATAGACCCGGTCCGGTGGCACTCCTGGCACTTCGCCTGCAGGATGGGGGCGATATCTTTAGTAAATGTCGGTGGCTTGTCGGCTGGCGAAACTCCAGCGGCCGACAAATCCGCGGCGATCGAAGGGCCTGACAGCATCAGGAAAGCGCTGAACGCCAGCACTCCCCTTCCCAAATTGCGGCATGCGAACGACGTGGCATCCCTCATGGTCCGCTCCTTTCACCCGTAAACCCAGTCGGTAAACAGTGTAGCGAGGCAGGCAAACCGGTGTCAAAGGGTGGGGCATGCTTCAGCTTGCCCAGCGCGCACAGGGCAAGCTAAAGCACGCCCCACCGCCGCACGCGCGCCCGGTAATCCCGATACTCGGAACCGAACTTGCCCTCGAGATAGCGCTCCTCTTTGGAGATGACCATGCGGTAAGTCACGAGCGCTGCCGGGACGGCCATGACAATTGGCCATGGTGTGTTAGCCACGAGTCCCACGCCGATACACAAGAACTCCCACGCGAGATACATGGGGTTTCGGGCAAAGCGAAACGGCCCCTGGATGACTAGAGCCGTGCTCGGGCGAGTCGGATTTGGCGTCGTCCCCGCCCGAGACATTACGGTTGCCGCCCAGCCGATCAATCCCACGGCGATCCCCAGCAACACGCACCCCGCGGCCAGAGCCAACCACCGGCCAATTCCGCCGATCTGAACGGGCGCCAGCGCTTGGATGAGGAACCCAACTGCGATTGCCGCGAGATGAATCAGCGGTGGAAAGATTCGCACTCCTGAGCTACTCGGTGGCGTCATGCCAGCGCCTGATCCAAGTCGTCCATCAAGTCGTCGGGGTGTTCCAGGCCGATGGACAACCGCAGCAAATTCTGCGGCGTGCGGGTGTGCGGTCCTTCAATGGAAGCGCGGTGCTCAATGAAGCTGTGGGGGCCGCCCAGGCTGGTGGCGCGGATAAACAGACGGCAGCCCGAAGCTACGGCCATGGCAGCTTCGCGATTGCCGCGCACCTGGAAAGAAAGCATGCCGCTGAAACCGGACATCTGCCGCAGGGCGATGGCGTGTCCGGGGTGTTCCGGCAATCCGGGATAATGGACGGCTTCGACTCTGGCATGGGCCTTCAGAAACTGCGCAATGCGGAGCGCGTTTTCCGAATGCGCGCGCATGCGGTAGGGCAGCGTCTCAATGCCGCGCAAGCTGAGCCAGCAATCGAACGGAGAGGGTACCGAGCCGCCAAATGTCTGCGAGCGGCGGCAGCGCTCGTACAGGTAGTTATCGTGGCGCGTGATCAGGACTCCGCCCACCACGTCGCTATGGCCGCTGATGTACTTGGTGGTGGAGTGCGTCACCATGTCGATGCCGCAATCGAGCGGCCGCTGCAGGATGGGTGAAGCGAATGTGCCGTCGCAGACCGTGACCGCTTTGGTCTGGCGCGCGATCTCTCCGATAGCCGACAGGTCCGTGATCTTCATGAGCGGGTTGGAGGGCGTTTCGAGCCAGATGAGCCGCGTGTTGGGACGGAGTGCGGCGCGCACCGCGTCGATCGAAGTCATATCGACATAAGTGGTTTCCAGCCCCCACTTACCGAACACGCCGCCGATGACCTGGCGCAGGGCCCAGTAGACGTCATCGGGCGCCACAATGTGATCGCCGGGTTCGAGCCCCTGGACCACCGCGGTGGCCACGGCCAGTCCCGAGGAAAAGACCAGCGCCTCTTTGCCGCCTTCCAAATCGGCCAGGCATTGCTCCAGCATGCTGCGATTCGGATTGCCGTCGCGGGAATAGCTGAAGCCTCGCGGATAGCCGCCGTCCGGGCTGCGCTCAAAAGTGGTGGAGAGGTGAATGGGCGGGGTCACCGCTCCCGTGGCGGGGTCGATGTGGCGACCGGAGTGGACTGCCCGGGTCTCAATCTTCATCAGTGCCTAGTGTAGCTTGCGTCAAAATGCGCAGAATTCCCCACCCAACCCGGCTCTATTGTAGAATTTCACCGCTTATTTTCTTTTGTTTAGCTCCTGGCTGCGCAATTGCAGTAGTTTGGGCATGGCATACGTTATTACCGATAGCTGCACCAAGGATGAGTTATGCGTCGACGCTTGTCCGGTAGATTGCATCCACCCCAAGAAGGATGAGCCCGGCTTCGAGGAAGCGTCCCAGCTTTTTGTCGACCCGGTGGCCTGCATCGATTGCGGGGCCTGCGTACCCGTGTGCCCGACGAATTCGATGTTCGCTTTGGAAGATGTTCCTCCTGAACAGGCGCGCTTTGCGGAACTGAACGCAGCGCACTACAACTGAGTCCGGCCAAACGGCTGGGCCTTCTGCCGGGAAGAGACGCGACACGCAATCGTGGAGCCTCTCCCCGGCTTTTTTTGTTTGTGGCGCAGCTTCTCAAGCTGCCTGCGCCACGGTAGCGCCCACTACGGCATCATAGAGAGATGGCGCAGCCGGAAGCGGCAGTGGCAATCGTGCATGCACGCGGGGCGGAGGAATCGGTGCTGCTGATCCGCCGCAGCGAGCGCGAGGACGATCCCTGGTCGGGCCACTGGTCGTTTCCCGGAGGGAGATGTGAGCCGTCTGATAAGGACTTGGCGCAAACGGCCCTCAGGGAACTGGAGGAAGAGTGCGGCATCCGTTTGAGCCGAGATCGCCTGGAGGCCTCTTTGCCACCCCTGAGCGCCGGGCGCCGCATGCGGCACGTTCTCACCGTCGCGCCGTTTCTTTTCCGCGCGGATGGCGAAATGCCCACGGTGGTGGATCCCGAGGAAGTGGCGGAGGCAGTGTGGGTCCCGCTGTCACTGTTGCGCGATCCGTCGCGCCATCGCCTCAGCTCCGTGCCACGCCTGCCTCCGGAAATGGCTTTCCCCGCAATTGAACTGAACGGGGTGCCGTTGTGGGGCTTTACTTACCGGGTGATTACGGATTGGCTGCGCCTGCACGGCGAGCATCCCGCACTCGAGCACGCCGGATTCGAAGCGGCCCGTTTAGTACTGAAATTTCTCATCGCTCAGGGGCTAAAGCTCCAGTACGACTGGGAAGATCAAGGTGGCAAGAAGAGGGTAGCGAAGGTCATCGGCAGCATTCCAGTCGAGATCGTCCGCGCTCATTTTTCGTTTCCCGAAGAGCTGATTCCGCCGGTAAATGCTTTGGAAGTTCGCCCCGATTTGATTCGAATCGTGGGGATCGGTCTCGAGGAGTACCTTATCGAAGCATCTCAGCCGTAACGGTACGCAATAATTCTTGACAGTGAAGGTGCGTCGTGAAAAACTTTACAGACGCGTGAATAATCTGCTTACGGCAAGTTTGGTCGCCACGTCCAGCGTCCTGGTACTCGACCGCGAACTTGGTTTTATGTTCGCACTGTCTCAGGCATTACGTAGGCGCAACATCGCTGCTATTCCCTGCTGTTCAGTTGCGGAGGCGCAATCCTTGCTGGCGAATCTGCAGCCGGATCTCAGCGTCATCTTGATCAATTGCAGCTGCCCGGGTGTGTGCGCATTCGCGCGAGCATTGCGGCGGCAGCGGTCCAAGCTGCGGGTGGTGGGCATCACCTCGGACGCGCGCCAATGCCGTCAATGCGGAGAGGGCCTGGACGCCAGCATTCGGGACCCGGACGATCGCCGGCCGGAAGGCATCGAGCGGTGCGCGGAGATCGTGCAGGCGTTTGTCCGCAGCGCAAAACAGCTGTATCAATAAGCTTTCAGCGATCAGCTTTCAGCGGTCAGCCAAACCCGGCTTTTTTCCGGAGCTGAGTGCTGATAGCTGAATGCTGATTGCTTCTTAATCAATCGCCGGTCCGAAGTAGCCTTGCGCCAGGGCCGGCTCAACTTCCAGAGCTTTGCTCCAGCATTCCCGCGCTTCATCCGCCTTGCCGGTGGATTCCAGGATGCGGCCCAGGTTGAGCAGCGCTTCCGGCATGTCGGGATGCTGCTCCAGTGCTTCGCGATACAGCTCGACGGACTTCTCGAGTTGGCCTGCCTTTTCGTACATCAAACCCGCGTTGTACAACACTTCGGGAGACTTCTCACCGAGATCCATCAAGCGCACGTGGTGTTCGAGCGCGGCATCGAAGTCCGACGACTGGACGGCCAGCGCCGCCAGACCACGCAGGGCATCGATCGACTTGGGGTCGCTGTCCAGCATCTTTTCATAGAGACGCTCGGCGTTCTCGCGTTCGCCCAAGCCGCCGTAAGCCAGTGCCAGGTTAGCTTGCGCTTCGGGCCATTGGGGCCGATGCTTAAGGCAGCCTTCGAAGGCCTCAATGGCTCCGCGGTAGTCTTCCCGCTGCAGGCGCAGATAGCCGAGGCGGAAGCGGGCCTCTTCCTCTTTGGGCGCGCGCTCCAGCACCTGCTTATACCACTTCTCGGCCTCTTCCATCTGCCCGGAGTGTTCCAGCAACAGCCCCATGTTCCACAGGGGCGCCACCGATTCCGAGCCTGCCTGCATGGCCTTTTCATAAGCCTTGCGGGCACCGCTGAGGTCGCCTAACTGTTCGCGAACGATTCCCAGATTGGTGAACGCTTCCGCGGATTGCGGTCGCAGCTTCAGAGCCTCTTCGTAAGCTTCGGCAGCCTGTTCGCGGCGCCCGGCTTTCTGGTGAGCCAGACCGAGATTGAACCAGCCTTCGAAATGCCCGGGGACGGCCGACACCAGCAGCGTACAGAACTTGGCGGTGAGCGCGTGCTCGCGGGCCGCGGCGGACCAGGCGGCCAGCCCTTCCAGCGCAACCGTGGAGTCCGGCCGCATATCCAGAAGCCGCTCAGAGAATTCGCGCACCATATCGAAATCTTCTTTCGACATGCCGATCAGAATCAGATTGGACAAAGCTTCCTCGGACTCCGGATTGGATTCCAAAAGCTTTTGGAAAATCTCGGCGGCATCATCCGCATGACCGAGGGTTTGCAAGGCGACGGCCTTGCCGAAGAGCGCGTCTTCGTGTCCGCCGTGGAGTTCCAGGCAGCGTTCGAAAGAAAACAGCGCCGACTTGGGATCTTCCAGCCGCAGATGCGCGATGGCCAGACCCAGGTGAGCGTCCAGGTGCGAGGGCTCGAGCGAGCAAGCCTTGTGGAACGCCTCGAGAGCCTGGTCCCAGTTGCCCAGGCGTTCCAGGGAGACCGCCAGGTTGAACCAGCCCATGGCGTATTGCGGCTTGAGCCGGACCAGCGCGCGGTAGCTCTTCTCCGCCTGCTGGAAGTCCTCCAGCTCGAACTGGATGTGGCCCATTGCCCGGTAGACTTCGGCGGGCGCCTTTCCAGACGCGGATGCGGCCTGCAATTGTTTGACGGCTTCCTCCCGCTTACCGGCGAGATGGAGAGCGACGGCTCGCGCTAGATGGCCGGACGTGCCGCCTTTTTCTTTCGGCTCCGCGGCTGTGGCTGTGGTTGCTGGGGTGCTCATGAAATGCTCCGTGGCGGGCGGCCGGAAGCCGCCTCTGAAATGGAATCTGCCAGTGGCGTCAGACGGGCCCAATAGACCCGAGCCTGATCGCCCGGCAGTGAGGTGAAGCCGATGCCGCCCGCGGGCAGGCGCTCTTCCGTGCCGCGCGCGACTACTTCGCCATCGAATGAAATCGTGAATTCGTTGCCTTGCACGCGGGCCTTGACCGTGAACGCGGAGCCCGCCCGCAGGCGGTCTCCGGCCGGCACTGCGGCGAAGGATTCTTCATTGCCCGCGATCACCACCGAACGGCGCAGTTCGTGACCGCCGGATTCGGCGGGGCCGATGGTGATGCGGTGATAGTTGTTCACATCGGAAGCGCGGAACACGAAGGTGACACTGCGTTTGCCGATGCGCGTGAGAAACTCGAAATCGTAATCCGTCCAGATCAGCGAGGGTTCAAGCAGCGCGAGTCCGCCGGGACGGGCGCCGGCCACATCCAGCTTCCAGGCAGCGGTCTCTCCGATCCAGCGGGTCAGGCCGGAATTGAAGTCTTCTTCCAAAGCCGGGGGAGGCGGCGGCGCTTCCGTGACAAACGCGGTTAGCGTCCCGGCCAAGGCAATGGGCGCGTACTCAAACGCAGAGTCCGGTGGCGCGAAAGTAACTTCGGCCACCTGATAGGCCGCAGCCTGGGAGACTCCTCCGAAGGGAAGCGGCGGCCGCGAGGCAAAATCGATGGCGCCCGCCAGGGACAGCCGCAGGCGATGGGAGGGCGCACGCGATTCGGTCTTCCACTCCGGCTCGCAAATCTGGACCTCTTGCGCAGTTGCGGAACCGCCGGACGGGGACAATGGCAGGGGATTCTGCGGGGGACGTTTATGGATGGGCGGCGGCACGCGCAGCGGCCGAATGCGAGCCTCCTGCTCCGCATGAGCAGCGTCCTCACAGGCCCGGGGATCGGAGAAAATAGCGATGCTCAGCAGATCGTATCCCCGCGGACGCGCCAGCGGGAGCTCGGGGCGAGGCCGCGACGTGCAGCGGTAGGGACGAGCTGCCGGAGTACGGCGCTCCCGCGGCGGCGCGCCGGCGGCTTGTTCCTGAGCCGGAATGTCGAGTACTTGGGGCGTGAGGTGGGGATGCCGTTTGCTTTCGACATATTTGGACCCTGGCGCCTCGATGCGCGACGGCCGGAATTCAAAAATCGCTTTGCGCATTACGTGAAGAACCGCCTGGCATTCGCGGTACTCGATCCCCGGCCCGGGAAGCTGGCGGGGAATGGTCGCCAGGGAAGCCTGCAGCAGACAAACGGATGATTCGAGCGTGCTGCGTCTCGTGAAGGCCGGGCGTGACGAGCGGTGCAGCGTGAACGGGAGCGCGGCTGGATCATCGACTGCGTGTGCAGCCGGCGCGGCGCCCAATCCGGCCAGCGTCAGGTAATTGCCGGAACTGCCGAGATCCACTTGTAGCAAATAGGGACGTAGAGGCGAGAAATCAAATTGGACGTGACCGGCCGCAAATAGCCCATCCTGCACTCCGCCGCGCGGCTCCATGGCAGAGGAAACGATCAGCTGCGCCAGCGGAATTTGTTTCGGATTTTCGCGGCGCCGCATGAGGCTGGCCACCTTATTGGCTTCCAGAAGATGGTCCATAGAGCGCCGCAAACGAAACTGATTGCGGTGCTCGCGCGAGCAAAAATCGCCCGCGCCCACGCGGATTCGGCCTAGCGGTTTGCCGCAAAGCTGGCAAGTTTTCACGCTCATCCCCGCGCACAATTATAAAGATTTACAAGCCCGTTGCAAACGATAAATGCCAGGAATAGACGTCTACGAACGAAGGTTAACAAGTCAATATCTACCAATGTTTATAGGCCTTTTGTGCGGTTCCACGCAGAAGTTAATTTCTTTTTGAAAATGTTATCTAAAGTTGGCGGTAAATATCCTGCTATTTCACGTACAATTTTCGTGAAATAGCGGCCCCACCGGGTCGCGGGAGGGGGCTAATGCCCGAGTCCGCCGTCCGCGCAGAGCGATTCGATTCATCAAATACATCCCCGTCGTACATCTGGGAAGTTGCCGGGAAGCCGGTTGCGGTACAGATCGGCCTGGAACTGGTGGACCGCCTGGAGCACGAGGTGGTGGAGAACTTTCGCTCGCTTAATTCACGCGGATCGGAGATCGGTGGCATTTTGCTGGGAGGCTTCCAAAGCGGCAGCCCGCTGCGGGTCTCCATCCAGAGCTATGAACTGATCCCGTGCGATTACAGCCGCGGACCGCTCTACCGGTTCTCGGAAGCCGACGTGGAACGATTCGACCGGGCCATGCAACAGCGCAGCTCGGCGAGTCCGCAGCGCGTGGTCGGTTTTTTCCGCAGCCATACGCGCAAGGGCTTGAGCCTCGATGCCGAAGACGTAGCCTTCTTCAGCGGACATTTTCGCGAGCCGCACCAGGTGGCCCTGTTGATCCGGCCCTACGCGAGCAAGCCCAGTTCCGCGGGATATTTCATCTGGGAAAACGGAAGCGTGCGCGGTGACGCCAGCTACCTGGAGTTCTCTTTCCGGCGCTCTGTGCTGGAGAAAGGACCGGGCAACGAAACACCGGCCGCCAGCAACGATGTGACGGCTGGACCAGCGCCCACCTCCGTGCCGGAGCCCGCGGCAGCCCCCAAACCAACGGTGCGCGCCCAGATCGTTCCCATTGCGTCGCGCCGCGAGATCAGCATCCCGGCAAACCCAACCGAGCGCGTATCCACGGAACCTGAAAAGCCGCCGGTGGCGGAACAGCCGCAGGCGACCACCCAGACTAATAACCAGGCAGCCAGCGAGAAGTCGCCCTCTCTGCACGGGTCTCCGGCCACCGACAAGACTGTGGCCACGCAAAGAACGCCCGTGCCCGACAGGGCCGCTCTGCCGCCTCTGCCCTCGCCGCAGCCCCTGCCCTCGCAAAGGACGCAGGCGGAGAAGACCGCAGTCTCGCCGGCGCCCAAGCCGGCCGCATCAGAGAAAACGGCCGCACCAGAGAAGACGGCCCCCGCCGCTGCGCCCAAGCCGGTGGAGGAGCGGCCGGCCCCCGTGGCAAAGTCTGCCGCGGACGAACCCGAGGAGGAGAAGGAGTCACCGGTTCCGATCACGGCAGCAATGGGCCGCAACAAGCTGATGTGGGTGGCGGGCAGCGCGGCAGTGGCGTTGCTGCTGTTGAGCGGCATGCTGGTCTACCCGGGGCTGGGACACAAGTCGCGGCGTCCCGCAGGCGTTGACGGGTCGGCTCTTGCCTTGCATGTGGAGCGGTCCGCGGGAACCCTCTTGCTCACCTGGAACCGCGACTCGGAAGCGGTGAAGAATGCCGCACGCGCGGAACTGGCCATCAACGACGGCGATCAGCACGAAAACGTCAATGTGGATTTGCCACAACTGCGCAACGGCAGCATCGTCTACACTCCGTCCGGAACGGACATCGTCTTCCAACTTTCGGTCACCGGAAAGGACTCGAGCAAAGTAGAGAGCGAATCGGTGCGGGTTCTGCGCACGCGCCCATCACCCATGCCGGATGCTACACCGGCTGTGCCAGAGAAGCTTGCAACGGCAACCATTCGGCCGGCCACCAGCACGAACGTGACGCCTCCCCCGAGCCCCGCGGCGGAAGCCCCGGAGAATCAGGACAACAGCAAGCTCAACACTACCGCGTCGCCGGTGAAACCGTTCGCCGCCGAAACACTCTCGCAGCGCTTGCGGCCGGCGCGCCCCTCGGATTTGCCGGACGCCCCCGGACTGGCCAAGAATGAGCAGGTCGCGGTACTGCTGCCAGGTACCAACCTGGCCCCACCCGCTCTCGTCGTTCCGCAGGCTCCCGCGTCGCCTGCTCCACCCAAGGTGGGCGGCCAGATCCAGCAAGCCGAAGTGGTTTCCCGTGTTAACCCCGAATACCCGCTAGCCGCCCGACAGGCCCGCGTCCAAGGCTCCGTGGTGGTATCGGCGGTAGTGGGCACCGATGGCCACATCAAAACGGTGAAGGCGCTGTCTGGACCGCCCCTGCTGCAAACGGCGGCCGCTGCGGCCGTGAAGCAGTGGGTCTACAAGCCCGCGCTGTTGAACGGCTCCCCGGTCGACTCGGAAACGCGCGTCGAGCTGAAGTTCACGCTGGAAAGATAAGAAGAAGCTTTCAGCAATCAGCGATCAGCATTCAGCTTTTGGTTTTCAGCTTTTCTCAACACGACGAATCGCCCTGGCTTGATTGAGAGCTGAAAGCTGATTGCTGAATGCTGAAAGCTTGCAGTTCTCCCCTCCCCCCTCTCATGAAATAGCCCCATCCGGCCGATATAGGTATTGGAACGGTTGCCCGCATCGTGCTGGGCATTGGGGGGGAGCACTGCATTGCCAGCTGATATTGCAGCGGTTAACATCCTGAAGCGCGACAGCGAGCACGTGCTGGTGTTGGGCGCGACGCCGGCGCTCGATTCGATCCACGCGTTGCACGAAGCTGCGCTGAGTCTCTCCGAGACTGCCACCCATGTGGTGGTGGATTGCGCCGCTGTGGAGCACCTCGGAGCGTGGGCCGTCCAGATCCTGCTGTCACTCCAGACCGCCCTTTCCAGCACCGGCGGTACCTTACGGATCACAGGAGCAACCCCCCAGATCCACCATTACCTGGCTTTAGCAGGGGTGAGCCGACAATTTCCGGAAGCCGAGGGTTGAGGGAATACGTGGCTAAAACAGTGCTGATTGTGGATGATTCCGAGTCGATGCGGCAGATGGTCGCATTCGTTCTGCAGCAGGGCGGTTTCGAGGTCGTGGAAGGCGCCAATGGCCAGGAGGCGTTGAGCCAGTTGGATACGCACAAGGTCGACCTGATCGTGACCGATCTGAATATGCCCGTCATGGACGGCATTACGTTGATCCGCAACGTCCGCGCACGGCCGGCCATGAAGGGCACGCCGGTACTCATGCTGACCACCGAGTCGCAGGATTCTATGAAGCAGCAAGGTAAGGCGGCCGGCGCCACCGGTTGGATCGTCAAGCCGTTCCAGCCCGACAAGCTCCTGGCGGTCATCGCCCGAGTCCTGCCATGAAGCGAGGATGGATGGAACCATGCAGATAGACCTCAGCCGCTTCCGCGACACCTTCTTCCAGGAATCCGCGGAGCATCTGGCGGAGATGGAGAGCGGGCTCTTGCGCCTGGAACGCGAGCCGGGCGATGGGGAATTGCTGAATGCTATCTTCCGCGCGGCCCACTCCATCAAGGGCGCCAGCGGAACGTTCGGATTCGAAGACGTGGCGCACTTCACGCACGGCCTGGAGAGCCTGCTCGATCGCCTGCGCGGCGGCGAGATCCAGGTCACACACGCATTGGTGGACCTGCTCCTGAGGTCCCAGGACCTTCTGCGGGAACTGTTAGCGCGCGCGGCCGCCGGCACGCCGGCCCCCTCAGAGATGGCAGTGCTGGTGGCCGAACTGACCCAAGCCGGCGGCGTAGCAGCCAAGTCGGCTACCAGTCCGGTGGAGGAGCATCGATCCGAGCCTGCTAAGCCGAACCAGACCGCGTATCGGATCCACTTCCAGCCCTCCCTGGACCTGTTCCAGCAGGGGATGGACCCACTGCTGATTCTGCGCGATGTAGCGGCTCTGGGCGAATCTGTCACTACTATCGATGCGGAAAAGCTTCCGCCCCTGGCCGGTCTCGATCCGGAGCAATGCTACCTGGCCTGGAAGATCCGCCTGCTGACATCCAAAACGGTCGAAGAAATCCGCGACGTCTTTGCGTTTGTAGAGGACAGCGCCCAAATCCGCATCGAGCCGGAAGTAAGCGATTCGCAACCAGGCACCGTTGCGGTGGCCGAGCCGAAAGCCGCGGCAACCCCGTCCGGCACTGCGTCCATGCGGGTGGCCACTTCCAAGGTAGACAAACTCATCGACCTGGTGGGCGAACTGGTGATCGCGCAATCCATGGCCAAGGCCATCGTCGAGAACTTCACGCCGTCGCGTTTGAGTCATTTGCGGGAAGCCATGGCGGAGACGGAGCGCTATACCCGCGAATTGCAGGAGCGCGTAATGAGTGTACGCATGCTGCCCATCGGTCAGGTCTTCAGCCGCTTCCCGCGTCTGGTGCGCGACGTGGCGGCACAACTGGGCAAGCAGGTGCGCGTCGAGATGGTGGGCGAAGAGACGGAATTGGATAAGGGCGTGGTGGAACGCATGAGCGACCCGCTGACGCACCTGGTCCGCAACGCCATCGACCACGGCATCGAAACCCCCGAGGAGCGGCGGCGGCTGGGCAAACCTGAGGAAGGGCTGCTGCGGCTCGAAGCCTACCATCAGGGCGGCAACGTGGTCGTGGCGGTCTCCGACGACGGGCGCGGACTGGATGCCGAACGCATACGGCAGAAAGCCGTGGAGCGGGGGCTGATCGCGGAAAGCGCCGCGCTGACTGCCGAGCAGGCCCACAATCTGATTTTTGAACCGGGCTTTTCCACCGCTGAAACGGTCAGCGACGTTTCCGGCCGGGGCGTAGGAATGGACGTGGTGAAGCGCAACGTCCAGGCGTTGAACGGATCGGTGGCTGTGCGCACGGAGGCCGGCGCCGGCACTACGGTATCCATCCGCCTGCCGCTTACCCTGGCCATTCTGGACGGGCTCCTGCTCAAGGTGGGCGCCGAGACATACATATTGCCGCTGGTTTCGATCGTCGAGTCCATCCGGCCACGTCCCGAGCAGGTGCGCAGTATCGCGGGAAAGGGCGAGGTGGTCGCAGTTCGCGGTGAGGCGCTGCCGTTGATGCGCCTGCACCAGTTGTTCGCAATTCCCACGGAAGTGACCGACCCCTGCCGCGGACTGACAGTGATTATGGAGGCCGGGGGCCAGCGGACCGCGTTGCTGGTCGATGAGTTACTGGGACAGCAGCAGGTCGTGGTCAAGAGCCTGGAGGCGCATTACCGCAAGGTGCAGGGCGTACTGGGGGCCACCATCCTGGGCGATGGCCGTCCGGCTCTGATCCTGGATGCCACCGGGCTGGCGCAGGCCGCCCATGGCGCACCCAGCGAGGAAGCAGCCTAAAGGAGATATTTATGCAACAGATACAACCAGCCGGAACGGCCGCGGGCCTGAACAGCTTACGCCAGCGACGTGGACCAATACCTCACGTTTAGCCTGGGCCAGGAAGAATATGGAATCGAAATCCTGAAGGTGCAGGAGATCAAGGGATATTCGGCCATCACGCCGATCCCCAATACGCCCCCGCACGTCAAAGGCGTCATGAACCTGCGCGGCACCGTGGTTCCGGTGGTGGATCTGCGCTCCAAGTTCTCCATGGAGACCGTCGAGTACTCCAAGTTCACCGTGATCATCGTGGTGACGATCGGAGCCAAGATCGCCGGGCTGGTGGTGGACGCCGTCTCGGATGTGCTCAACATCCCGGCTTCCGATATCCGCCCCGCACCGGATTTCGGCTCGCGCACGGACACGCGTTTCATCACGGGCATGGCTAACAGCGGGGACAAGTTGGCCGTCCTGCTGGACGTCGACAGGCTCCTGGGCGACGAGGAACTGGCGGCGGTCGCCAACGAGAATTAAGCAGCAGCGCGACAGAAAAAGGGAGATCGGAAAAATGCAGTGGTTTCGGGATTGTAAAACAGTCACTAAGCTCATGATCGGCTTCGGCATCATGGCGCTTTTCATGGGCGTGCTCGGCTATGAGGGCATTCGCAATATCACGGCGCTGAACACCAGCATGCGCGACATGTACGAGCATGACGTGCTTGGACTTAATTATCTCAAGGACGCCAACCTGCAATTGGCCACGGCGAGTAAGTCGATGCGTAATGCCGCGCTGGCAAAGGACCCTAAGGACCTGGAAGTCCGTATCGGGGAACTGCACATGAATCGCGACACATTTGTGAAGGACATCGAAGCCTTTCAAAAGTGCCTGGTAGTCGATGCCATGAAGGCCAAGGCCGTCGAGTTGCTCGATGAATTCCGCTTAAATGCTCGAGCCCAAGACAAGGTAGTCGAAATCCTCCAAGATGGCCGACGCGAGGAGGGTATTACCCAGATTGCTGGCCTGAACACTTTAGAGAAGCGGCGCGGAGAATTGATGGCCGAACTGACGCGGGACGAACTGGACATCATGAAGAAAGCGGCTACTGACGTGGACGAAGCCGCCAGTTCCGCCAAGTCGTGGTCGCTGATGCTGATCCTGGCGGCGGTGTTGGTGGCGCTGGGTCTGGGACTGGGCATTGCGCGCCTGATCACCAATCCGCTCAGCCGTATCGTAGAAATTGCCGGTAAAGTGGCGGCGGGCGACGTGAATCAGCAAATCGACTATCGAGCCAAAGACGAGACCGGCATGCTGGCGGAAGCGTTTTCCGGCCTGATCGGAACGCTGAAGGGATTGATCGGCGAGACGGCCCAGGTGGTGAAGGCAGCCCGGGCAGGGCAGCTCGACCGTCGGGGGCACGATGAGAAATTCGCGGGCGCTTTCCGCGATCTGGTAGTGGGCATCAACGATACCATGGATGCCTTTGCGGCCCCGGTTAAAGAAGCTTCGGCGGTGCTGGTCAAAGTGGCGGCCCGCGATTTGACCGTCCAGATGGAAGGCGACTATCAGGGCGATTTCGCCACCGTCAAAAACTCCCTGAACACCGCCGTCAAGAATCTTCGCGAGGCGCTCTCCGAAGTGAAGATATCCGCGGAAACTGTTTCGTCGACCGCGCAGACTCTCTCGGCGGCGTCGGAGGAGATTTCCAGCGGCGCGCAGGAACAGGCTTCGAGCCTGGAAGAGACGGCCTCGAGCCTGGAGGAAATGACCGCCACGGTGAAGCAGAATGCCGACAGCGCGCGCCAGGCCAGCCAACTGGCGGCCGGGTCACGGGACTCGGCTGAGAAGGGCGGGCTGGTGGTCAAGGCGGCGGTAGCGGCCATGACTGAGATTAACCAGTCATCCAGCAAAATTTCTGACATCATCACCACCATCGATGAGATCGCGTTCCAGACCAATCTGCTGGCGCTCAATGCGGCAGTGGAAGCCGCGCGGGCCGGCGAGCAGGGCCGCGGTTTTGCGGTGGTCGCGGCCGAAGTCCGCAACCTGGCGCAGCGCAGCGCCACGGCGGCCAAAGAGATCAAAGGTCTCATTCAGGATTCGGTGCGCCGGGTGGAGAACGGCTCGGAGCTGGTCAATCGCTCCGGTCAGACCCTGGAAGAGATCGTGCAATCGGTGAAACGGGTGACCGACATCGTGACCGAAATCGCAGCGGCCTCCAAGGAACAATACACCGGCATCGAACAGGTCAACAAAGCCACCATGCAGATGGACCAGGTGACGCAGGCCAACGCCTCGCAGACCGAAGAGATGTCTTCCACCGCCCAGGGGCTTTCGGCGAATGCCGAGCAATTGCAGGCTTTAGTGGCGGGCTTCCAACTCGGCGCGCAGGACCGGGCCCGCGCCTCGGCACCCCTGGCGCCAAGGACCGCAACCGCCGCCCGCGTGGTGAGGAAGAAGGCTTCCTGGTCGCGTGGGGCACGCCCGGAGGAAAGCGATTCCAACCTGGCGTCTTTGGCACGGCACACCGGCGGCGACGTGGAATCCGAGGAGTTCTAAGCGGTGTTGGAGTCCACGTATTCCGGTCTCGAACCGCTCAGCGACCGGGAGTTCCGCGACATCGGAAAGTTAATCATGCGGGAAACCGGAATCTGCCTGAAGGACTCCAAGCGCATGCTGGTGCAGGCGCGCCTGGCCAAGCGATTGCGCAGTCTCGGGTTTGCCAGTTATGGAGAGTACTTCGATTATGTTTCGCAGCCGGCCAACGGTGACGAGCGCGTAGAGCTGGTCAACTGTATTACCACGAATAAAACTGACTTCTTCCGGGAGAATCATCACTTCGAGTTTCTGGCCAAACAGGTGATCCGGCAAACGGGGCTACGGCCCGCCAAGGGAGGGCTCCGGCGCCTGCGGTTGTGGAGTGCCGGCTGCTCGACCGGCGAGGAGCCGTACTCGATGGCCATCACCATTCTGGAAACGCTGGGGTCCATCGGCGGTTGGGACATCAAGATCCTGGCATCGGACATCGATACCGGCGTCCTGGCAAAGGCCGAGGCCGGCATCTACGAAGCCGAGCGGCTGAGCAGTATTCCCGAAGCCGCTCTACGTAAGTATTTCCGGCCCGTGGACGGCGGCGAGCGCTACGCGGTAAAGGAGAATCTGAAGGAGCTCATCGGTTTCCGGCGCATCAATTTTGCGGATGCCGCCTGGCCGGTGCGCACGCGCTTCGACGCCATCTTCTGCCGCAACGTGATCATTTACTTCGATCGCCCTACGCAACAGCGCCTGCTCGAGCGCCTGACCGCGTACCTGGAGCCGTCCGGCTACCTGGTGATGGGCCACTCCGAGAACCTCTACTGGGTCAATGATCTGCTGGTCTCCCAGGGCAACACGATTTACCAGATGCGGGAAGCGGGACCGGCGGCATGAAGCAGGTGCACATTCACATCGGCGATATCTTCGCCAGCCGCGAGCCGGCCGAAGTGGAAACGGTGCTCGGCTCGTGCATCGCCGTCTGCCTGTTCGATCCGGTCGCCTTGGTTGGGGGGATGAACCATTACATGCTCCCCAAGGGACAACCGGAAGATTCCGACCCGACGCGCTTCGGCGAGCACGCCATGAGCGGCCTGCTGGAGCGGATCCGCCAGCTGGGGGGCAAGACGGAGCGGCTTCAGGCCAAGATCTTCGGTGCCGCCAGTGTCCTGGAAATGGACGAAAGATGGATCTGCGTGCCTTGCGCCAACCGCAAGTTCGCCCGCAAATATCTGGCGGCGTTTCACATCCCGTTGATCAGCGAACGCCTGGGCGGAAATCTGCCGCTCAAGGTCCGCCTGTTCACACATACGGGAGTAGTGCTGGTGCGCGCATTGCCGAAGCGTCTCGCCTTGCAACGAGCACTCCCCAAGTTGACCCTGGCCGAGCGTTGGAAATGGTTCCGGGAGTATGGAGAACAGCCGGAAGAGAGTCCCCGTCCATGAACAAAATTAAGGTCTTGATTGTCGACGATTCCGCCCTGATCCGCCAGCTCCTGACCGAGATCCTCTCACGCGATCCGGCGATCGAAGTGGTGGGATCGGCCATGAACCCGCTCATCGCCCGCGAGAAAGTCCTCCGCCTGCAGCCGGACGTGATCACGTTGGATGTAGAAATGCCCCAAATGGATGGGCTGACCTTTCTTGAGAAACTGATGCGCGCTCATCCGCTGCCGGTGGTCATGATCTCCTCTCTGACCGAGAAAGGCTGCGAAACCACCATGCGGGCGCTCGAGTTGGGCGCCGTGGATTTCATCACCAAGCCGCGCATCGACGTCGCGGATGGCACCGTGCAATTGGCCGACGAAATCGTGGACAAAGTGAAGGCGGCGGCGCGCGCCAGGGTAGCCACCCCGCGCAAGCACACGGACCAGCCGAAGGACGCAGCTCGCCACGCGGTCCCTGCTGAAGACCACGCACCAGGTCATCGCCATGGGGGCCTCCACCGGAGGAACCGAGGCCTTGCGGGAGGTGCTGGAGCCGCTGCCGGCGGACACGCCAGGAATCGTGATGGTGCAGCACATGCCCGAGAATTTCACGCGCTCGTTCGCTGCCCGGCTGGATTCCCTGTGCCGCGTCCGGGTCAAGGAAGCTGAGGACGGCGACCGCATACTACCCGGTCACGCGCTGCTGGCGCCCGGGAACTACCACATGGAAGTGATCCCCAGCGGCGCCGAATACCACGTGCGCGTTTTTCAGGGTGAACCGGTCAATCGTCACCGCCCTTCCGTCGACGTGCTCTTCCGTTCCTGCGCGCGTCGCCTGGGCCGCAACGTGGTGGGCGTGATCCTGACCGGCATGGGCGCCGATGGCGCGCGCGGGCTGCTCGAAATGCGCGAAGCCGGCGCGCGCACCATCGCGCAGGACGAAGCCAGCTCGGTGGTCTTCGGGATGCCTAAAGAGGCCATCGCCATGGGGGCGGCTCAGGAGGTTTCGTCTCTCGACGCGATTCCGGCGCGTATCCTGCGCCTGCTGGACGCGTCATAGGGGATTAGAACTGCCGGCGCAGGGCATCGCCCCGCGCCACCGGGGCTACTGCTTTCCGGAATTGTCGTATTTCGGAGTCTTGATGCGGCCTTCGATGAGACCCTTATTGTTTTCTTCGCAGGAGTATTCCAGAATCTCCCAGTCCGTCCGCAATGTGAATGTGCGGTTGCTCGTAAGGGGCTTGGTGTACGTCTTCGGATCGTCGATCGTCATCTGATACGCCAGGTGCCCCGCGTCCGTTCGCGTAAAGCGCTCGGTAACGTGGAGTTGATCGCTGTGCGGGTGCCCCACGGTGTCGAGTCTGGTGAGGCCGTTGAAATTCGTGGTATCCACCACCAGCGTGTCTCCGTCCCAATGTCCCACCGAATCGCCGAACCATGTGGGGACCTTCTTCGCAGTCGGACGCCCGTCGATGGGTAGAACTTTGAACCACGAGTTCTGCTCATAAAGGAATGCCATGTGGGTCGGCGTCTGCAGGATCTGTATGGGGTCGGGGGAATTCATGGAACGCACATGTCCGAACGGCAAACAGGAACCCGTGTAGTCCCCTTCTTCCGGCTTGTAGCTGGCCCATTGTGCTTTGCCCCATTCGGTGAAAGGCAGCGGGCCAATACCGCGCTCGATGTCCGGAACGTACGGTCTCTGCCACACACCGTTCAGGTCGGGCTTTCCCCAGGGAGTCTTGGGCGCCGGACCTTCCGGGGGCTTATATCCTGTACGCCCACCACTCGGCGCGGCAGGGGCGGCGGGGGGCTGGGCCGCGACTAACCCGGCACAGGCCAAAGACAAGGCCGCAGTGAACAGCAGGCGGTAGCTCACTTTCGATCTCCTAACGGGCTTCCTGCTGGCTGAGCAGCGTGCGGCCATCTTTGGACTTCACAACGCGCGTGCTGCAGGTCTTGGAGTCATCCTTCGCCAGGATCCCGTCCAGGAGGATCTCGTCACCTTCTTTGACCGAATCCGGACTAAACCCGGCGCGGCTCATGGCGTTGGGCGAACCCAACTCGCATTGCCACTTCTCCACAACACCGCTGGCATTCTTCACGTCCAGATAAACCCAGGCGTGGGGATTGCGCCAGTCGAGCTTGGTGACCGTTCCGCTCAACGACACGTGCTTTTTCTGATCGTATTCCGCGGTCAAGGAATGATGAGCCCAGAGGGAAGCTCCTCCCCATAAGCTCAAGGAAAGTGTGAAAACGATGAGGCGCTGTTTCATAAGTCTGGTTAGCTCCTTCTACTTCAACACTTTCGCCAACCGATTCGCAAGCAGCAGGCCGGTGCATTCGAAACTTCATCTTGTATTAATCGCGTTGAAACCCTGCTGCCGCAAATGTAGAGGTGTCAGCCCAGCCTGTGGAGCTGGCAGGAGCCGAATGCAAACGGAAATAACCCGTCAAACGCTGTCAGTCTCGCGTTTCTTTGCGGAGCCCCTGCGGACGATTTTGAGCCCCATGGATGCGGCCATCCAGAAGCTCTTCGCCTTCGACGAATTGAGGCAGCTCTACGAAGCCGCCCGGCGCGAAGGAAATCCTTGCGCCATGGAGAAGCTGCTGGCGTTACTGGCCATCGATTATCATTTGGACGCTGCGGAAATCGCCAATATACCGCCCTCGGGTCCGGTGCTGGCGGTGGCGAATCATCCCTTTGGTCTGCTGGATGGCGCACTTGCGGCCGTCCTCCTGCCGCAGGTCCGGCCGGATGTCAAGATTCTGGCAAACTCCTTTCTGGAGTGCATACCGGAACTGCGCGAGCGGTGTATCTTTATCGACCCGTTCGGACACCGGGATGCGGTTCCGGGGAATGCGCGGGCTTTGCGCGAATGCCTGGCCTGGCTCCGCCGCGGCGGCATGCTGGTGGTATTCCCCGCAGGAGAAGTGGCGCACCCCGAGTGGGGTAGCGAAACGCCTGCGGACCCGCCGTGGAATCCGGCCATCGGCCGCATCGCGAAACTCGCCGGTGCGTGTGCCCTTCCCATCTTTTTCAAGGGCTCCAATAGTGTGGCATTCGGCCTGGCAGGCACTGTCCACTCCGCTCTGCGTACGGTTAGCCTTCCGCGTGAGTTGCTGAACAAGCGCGGGCAGCGCATCGTGATCCGCATAGGGCGGCCGGTCTCGAGCGCGACTTTGGAATCGCTCTCAAGCGGTCACGAAGCCATCGAATATCTGCGCTGCCGCACCTACCTGCTGGACGTAGCGGTGCGCCCCGAAGCCCGCGTCACAAAGTGTGCCGTGGTTTCCACTGAGCCTGCGCCGGGCGTTCTCCGAGCGGAAATTGGCCGGCTCGCGCCCGAGCGAAAGCTCTCCGAATCGGGTGAACTCGCTGTCTACTGGGGATTCCAAAGTGAATTGCCAGAGGTTGTACGCGAGATCGGCCGGCTTCGAGAGATCGCCTTTCGGGGCGTTGGAGAGGGCACCGGCCGCGCCATCGACCTCGACCGGTTCGACCGGCATTACCTGCACCTGGTGCTTTGGGATCAGGGAAGCAATCGCGTAGTGGGCGCATACCGTCTGGGTCCAACCCCCGACATTCTGCTGCGGTACGGGATCGCCGGGCTGTACACCAGCACGCTCTTCCGGTACGGCCAGAAACTCTTCGACGAGATTGGACCCGCGATCGAGCTCGGCCGCTCGTTCATCCGGCTCGAGTGCCAGAAACAGTACGCGCCGCTGTTTCTGCTGTGGAAAGCTATCGCGCGTTATGCGGCTGGGCGGCCCGAATGCGCCAGACTGTTCGGCGGCGTAAGCATCAGCAACGCGTACCACCCCGTCTCGCGCCACCTGATGGTGAAGTTTCTTGAGGCCCGGCGGGCCGAGCAGGTAGCCAGGCTGGTCACGCCGCGCACGCGCTACCAGCCCGACGGACGCGTACTGCGCCGCACCGGCATACCTTCCATACTGCCTGAGGGCATCGAGGAACTCTCCGGCTTGATCGCGGGTCTGGAGCGTGACGGAAAAGGTCTGCCGGTTCTGTTGAAGCAATATCTGAAGGCCGGAGGACGGGTGCTGGGTTTCAACGTAGATCGAGGCTTCTCGCATGTGCTGGATGTTTTGGTCATGGTTGATCTGCGAGTTGCGCCGCTGCCGCTCATGGAGCGATACCTTGGTAAGGCTGAGGCTCACGCCTTCGCCGCCACACGGGAGCTGCCTTGACCAGAGTGTGCCGCGCCATCGGAACCCTATGGATGCTGGGCGCGGCGATCGGCGCCTGCGCCCAAAGTGCGCCCGAGAAACTGATTGCGGAAGGCCATTGGAAGAGGGCGCGCGCCATAGTGGAAGCGCGTATGCGCGAAGCGCCGGACGATCCGCTGGCGAATTTCCTGTACTCGCAGGTCCGCAACGCGTTTGGCGATCGCGAATCGCCGCTGCCCGCGGCGGAGAAGGCCGTCGCCCTGGATGGCCGCACTGCCAAATACCACCGGCAGTTGGCGGAAGTGCTGGGCGTCAGCGCGCAGCATGCCAACGTGTTCCAGCAGGCGCTGCTGGCGCGGCGGTTCCGCAAGGAGATCGATACCGCGCTGGCTCTCGATCCGCGCGACACGCAGGCATGGCGGGACTTGATAGAGTTTTATCTGTTGGCGCCTGGAATCATCGGCGGCGATGAAGGCAAAGCCGCTGCCGCCGCCCAGCGCCTCGCGGCCATCGACCCGGTGGAAGGCTTTCTGGCGGAGGCGCGCCTGGCAACGTATCGCCAGAAGACTGATGAGACCGAGGAGTCTTTGCGGCACGCCGTGGATGCGCAGCCCGCCAGTTACCGCGCGCGCATCGCACTCGCGCAATTCTATCTGTCGCCGCTTCGGGGAAACGCGGAGAACGCGGAACGGCAAGCGCGGGAGGCTTTGAACCTCGATCGCGGCCGCGTGGAGGCGTATAGTCTGCTCGCCGAAATTCGCGCCGGCCGCAAAGAGTGGGGCGAGTTGGATTCCATTCTGGCAGCCGGAGCAAAAAATGTGCCTGACGACTTCGCGCCTTACTACCGCGCCGCCGATTGCCTGCTGGCCTCCGGAAAAGATCTGCCTCGGGCGGAGCTTTATCTGCGAACGTATCTCGGCCAGGAGCCGGAAGGCAACCAACCGAATTTGGCGGAAGCGCACTGGAAGCTCGGGCTGGTCCTGGAAAAAGAAGCGCGCAATGCGGAGGCCGCTGACGAGTGGAGACAGGCTGTGCGGCTCGATCCACATTCGCCAGCGGCCCGTGAGCTGAAGCGTCACTCTTAGGAGGCCCCAAAAAACCGCTCCTTGCAGTCGCGGCTCAGTAAATCGCCGACGTTTTCGTCAGGGCTGGTTGGTTACCGAGCCGTGACCGTAGGGAGCGGTATAAGCTCCTAGAACCGGAAGCGCAGCATCATCTGAATGGTGCGCGGCCCCGCCTGCTGGGTTTGCTGGCTCTGACTGATGAGGCCAAATGCGCCGCTGCCGACGTTCAGATTCGGGACGTCTTTATTCAGAATGTTGAAGAGATTCGCGAACTGTGCCTCGTAGCGGAAGCCGACACGCTCGGTAATCTGAAAGGTCTTGCCTGCGGACATGGAGAAGGTCGATGTGCCCGGACCCTCCAGAATGCCCACGCCGCAGTTGCCGTACCGGCCGATGTTGCTGGCGGGGATCACGAATGCAGTCGCATCGAAATAGCTCGCCGTGGTCGGGTTGGACTGATAACCACTCTTGCCGGATACGCAGTCGGGACGCTGCTGCGCCACGGAACGCTGATGCGCGTTGGTTCCGGAGGGATCGGCGGTGGTACTCGGGAAATACGGTGTGAGCCAGGGGCCGGTCTGCAGGAGCGTGATGCCCGTTAAGGCCCAGCCCCCAACCAACAGGTCAGCGGTGCGGCTGACGTTCCCGGCATACTTCTGGCCGCGTCCGAACGGCAGATTGTAAACCAGGGTGCTCACGAAACGGTGACGCGGCGTGTAATAGGCGTTGCCATAATCCGAGCGAACGTCGAAGCGGTTGTTTACGTTGTTGCCATTATCAATCTGCCCGCCCAGAGGCACTGCGGAGTTCGGAGCTGTGCCCAACGCGTTGGTGATGTTTTTGGCGTACGTGTAGTTATTCCAAAACGTCAGGCCGTTGGAAAAGGTTTTGTTCAATTCCAGCGTCATGGCGTCATACTTGTCGCTGTCCCCGTTGTCGCGAGTCAACACTTCCGCGAATCCTGGATACTTCAGGTTCTGCGCGCGCAGAGCCGGTGTGGCGGTGAGAGCCGAATATCCGAAGGTGTTGGGCGCAATCTGGTTCAAATCGGGACTGTAGATCAGGTTGTAGGTATGCGACCCGGTATAGCTCAGCCGAGCCACCGTGTTCCATCCGATACTGTGGTCGACCGAAAAATTCCATTGGATGACCCTGGGGTCCTTGAGGTCATATTGATTGGCGCGCCGGTAACCGGGGTATGACTGTGCGGCGGCGTTACCCGCGAAGACATTGGGAAAAGTACGGGGGCTGGTCGCCGTCGAGGGGTAATCAGCGTAATAGCTGGTGTCGACGCCGAGCAGCGAATACAGCACCGCGCCCATGATCGGCACCGAGTAGATGCCTCCGGAGGCCCGAATTACAGTGCGATGCTGATTGCCAGGGCTCCAGGCGATGCCGACCCTCGGCTGGATGTTGTCCTTGTACGTATAGCGCAAGGTGCTGGGTAGACCGACTTGATCGTTGGTCACGAACGGAACGTTGCCCACGGCCGCTTTCCACAGGGGATTAATTTGGGCCAAGCCTGCCTGCCCCTGCACCACCAGCCGGCCGCCAGGATAGTTGCGATCGAAGTTGCCGAGCTGATTAGTCTCATCGTTGAAAGGCGTATTGATTTCGTATCGCAGCCCGAGAGTCAGAGTCAGGTTGGGACGAATGCGCCACTCGTCTTGGCCATAGCCGCCGTAGTGGAATCCGTAAGGTTTGCCGTTGGGGCCGTTCTGCGCCTGCTGCGCATCCGCGACGAAGCCGAGCAGAAAGTCGGCGAAGCCGTTGACGTTGCCGTCTTTCTTGCCGGGAATGGCAGTGAAGTCTCCGGTAAAGGCGTAGTCGCCATATTCGTCGCCCAGGTTGAAGGTGATCTGGTCGAAGTAGTTGACCCGCCGGAATTCGCCGCCGAACTTGAAAGTGTGGGCACCCTTTATCCAGGAGAGACCATCACCGATTTCCAAGGTGCCATTCTTGATGGAGCGCGGATGTCCGAAACCGTTGGTTGCGCCGCCAAAAAACTCGCCGATATAGAACACGGGATTTCCACCCAAACCGTTCTTCGGGGAACCCGGGAGCCCCGTGATGCCCAGGCTGGAGATGAGCGAATCGCCCTGGGCGGCCTGCGGGTAGGTGTTGAGATTGTTGACGCGCGAATAACCGGCGCGGAAATCGTTAATCAGGTTTGGTCTGATGACCCAGTTATAGGACGCTGCGAAATTCGTCAAATCCTGCGTCGAAGTGAAAGTGCCCATGCTCGGATTGTAGGAACTGTCGCCGGCGGCGCCACCCGCGCCGAACGCGTTGGCATCCGTTCCCAAATTGGTGACGCTCTTCTGCGTGATGCGTCCCCATAAGTGGTGATTAGACGAGAAGACATGATCCAGGCGGCCGTCAAATCCATCCACGTTGTAAGAGCCGGGATACGGCTGGACGAAATTGGGCGCGTTCAATGTCGGAGATGACGACGTGGGAGCTGGGAAGAACAGCGACAACGCCTTGGCGGAGACCGGATTGATGCTGGGGATCATATTATTCGCAAACGGCAGGCGCGTAGTGGGATCGATGATGGTGACACCGGCCTGCGAGAAATCGCCGCTGCGCCATTGTGTGGGCGGCGTAAAGGTTTGCAGAAGCGTGTTCGAATCCAGCCGGATACCCTCATAGTCGAAGTAGAAGAACGTCCGGTTCTTGCCGTTGTACACCGAGGGAATGAAGACCGGGCCGCCGACAGAAACACCGAAGTTATTGGCGTCGCCGGTTGGGATATTGTGGGAGATCTGATCTTCCGAGTTGAAGTCCTTGCGCTGGAAATACCAGAAGCCAGTGCCGTGAAATTCGTTGGTTCCACTCTTGCTAATCACCGTGACCGCGGTAGGTTGGGAGTATTCGGCACTATTGGATGCAGTGTTAACCACGAACTCAGCCATGCCTTCCACGGAGGGGAATAGATCCTTGGTGGGTCCACCGAAACGCGGAAGCTGGGTGGAGATGCCATCGAGTGAGAAAGCGGTGGCGGTCGGCAGTTGGCCGGAGATGGTGAAGTTTCCGCCGCTGTCGCTATTTACTCCGGGCCCCAGGAGGGACACTGCCAGTGGACTGGGATTGGCGGTGGCGCGGAAATTGAGCGGCAGCGAATCGATGACATTGCCAGACTTGGAATCGGAGAGGGTGAGTTGCTCGGCAACGCCTTGCGAAGCCGTTACTTCGACGGTAGTGGCAGCCGCCCCGGCCACCTGCAGTTGCATGTCCACGGGGACTTCCTCGCGCGCCAGCAAAGCCACGTTCTTGTTTTCCGACGGCGAAAAACCTGCGGCAGTTACCGAGATCGTGTAGTTCCCTGGATCCAGATTGACAAAGCGGTAGAAGCCATCCGTATTGGTCTTGACGGAGCGGGACACCCCGGTGTTGGTGTTAGTAGCTTGCACGACGGCATCCCGAATGATTGCGGCGCTCGGATCGGTGATGTTCCCCACGATGGTGGCGTATGTCGACTGCGCGAACGCAGCAACGGACAGGAACAAAATGGCGGCAGCAAGGCGCACGTTACGTTTCATTTGACTTTCGAGTGTAGCCTTCCATCGTTTCAGTACGGCGAAAATTTACTGAATAATCGATGACAACTCGCAGGCGTCAACTGGTCACAAGGCGGCGCAACATAGCCGTGTAGTGTTTCGCTACAGGGACTTGTAAGCCAGTTATTTTCGCGGCGTCGTCCCAGCGGCGGAGGCGCACTGCGTCTTCATGAAACGGGCTCGCTTCGAAGTGTAGGATCTCCTCAGAATTCAAGAGGCCTCCTTGGAGTTCCAAGCTGCGGATCGAAGCCGGCGAAAGGAGTTGGCGATAGCTGGGATCCACAGAGCAGAGATACCGTTTGGCGATGACATGCAGTCGCACAGGCTCGCATACCTCAGGGCGGAAATGGCGCGCCAGCCAAACGTATCCCTTTTCTTCATGTAACCGCATCGACGCCGTGAATCTGCAGGATTGTCCGGATCTGCGCCGAGCAGGTGCCCGATGTCATGCAGCAGGGAAGCGGCTACGAGGGCGTCGGATGCGCCGTCCACTTCGGCCAGATGCGCGGCTTGGAGCGCGTGCTCGCGTTGCGAGACCGGCTCGCCCAGATATGCGGCCGATCCGCGCGCCTCGAACAACCGGAGAATTTCGTCAACCGAGTCCAATCGCGCGCTCCTGTCGCAGAAACACCGCCGCGGCCATACTCGAAAGAAACGCCACCACCGCCAGCAGAAGAAACGCCCCGCTCCATCCATGGCTCACCGAGATGCGCGCCATGCTGTCGCCCGAAAGTACGCCGCCAAGATAGCCTACCCCATCGATGATGCCGGAGGCCGTGCCGCTTCCCTGTTTTCCGCCGAAGTCGAGGGAAATGGCGCCCGCCAGAAAAGAATAGGGACCCACGACCAGAAAACCCACCAAGGTAACCAGGGCTACGGGCCATGTCCGCGAACCGGGCATCCGCGCGGTGGCGATCACCAGCAGCACGCAGCCCGCCAGCAGCAACCCGCCCAGCAAAATGGCCGCCCGGCCGCCGCGCCCCAGCCGATCGCTCAGCCAGCCGCAGAGAATAACCGAGAGGCCGCCGAAGAAAGGGAACAGCGCGCTGGCGCCCGCCGCCGCGCCTGGGCTCATCCCGGTAGTCTGGGTAAAGTAAGTGGGCGTCCACAGGTTGAAGGTCTCGCGCAGAATGGTCATCCCCAGGGAAAGCGCGCAGGCCAGCCAGAAGACGCTACTGCGAAAGAGGGGCGGCAGCAATTCGCCCAAGCGTGCCGGCTTGGCGCTGGCGCCGGTTACCGTGAACAGATTGCCGGGATTCGCCGAGGGCTCCCGCTCACCGACGTGAGAAGGCGATTCGCGAAGCCAGGTGCAAGCCACGAGCAACACCGCAAGCACCGCTGCTGTGGTGAAGAAGACGCCACGCCAGCCGAGGCCTCCGGCGATTAGCAGCCCCATGAACTGGCGCGCGGCGGCATCTCCAAAGAGGTAGCTCAGGCTGATGATCCCCATCACCGTGCCATAGCGTTGGAAGGGGAACCAACGCGAGACAATCTTCACGGCGCCGGCCCAGCCCAGCGATTGCACCAGCCGGTTGCCCATCCAGGCCAGCGTGAAGATCGGCACGGCTCCGGAAACCGCAAACAGCAGCGTGAACGCGATGCTTCCTCCCATGCCGAAAAGAAAATTGCGGCGGCCTCCGAAAACGTCGGCCAAACTCCCGCTGGGGAATTTGCCAATCGCGTACGCCAGCACGCCGAGCGATGCGATGGTGCCCAGCGTCACCTGCGCCGCGCCGGCGCTCATTCCCCGCCCGGCCAATTCCCGGATGATCAACGGCATGGCCACGGATAAGTTGGAACGGCAGAGATAATAGCCGGCATAGCCCGTCACCAGCAGGGCCACGTTGAGTGTCTGCCACTTGGCAAGTTGACTGCTGCGCGCGACGGCAGCGCTGGTCACGGGTGCTCTCCCGCCGACAGACGCGCGTCGATTTCTGCGAGCACCGGCTCCAGATGCGCCACGCTCTCGATCACGTAATGCGCCCCAGCCCCCTTTAACCTCAGGCATGCGCGCGCCATGCGGTGGCTGCGCTCGGCCTCGGGGAGAGCCGCCAGTTCCGCCGCGCTGAGCCCGATTTCGTTTCCCGTGGCCGAGATGCCCACCGCCCACATGCCGGCGTTCCGTCCTTCTTCTATGTCGCTCACCGTGTCCCCGACCTTGACAGCCGCGGCCGTGGAACTCAGCCGAAACTCCAGCGCCATGCGCAGACACATCCACGGATGCGGCCGGCCGCCACCGGCATCGTCGGGGCAAAGGGCCATGTCGGGCCGGTAACCTTGGGCGGCCGCCTGTGCGACGAGAAGGTCCAGCATGGGCCGCGTGTAACCTGTGCTGCTGCCCAGTTTGAGCCCGAGGCTGCGCAGTTTTTCGGCAACCTCCACCACACCGGCGATCACCTCCGCGTGCGCTTGCAGGATTTCCATTTGCAGTGGCTGGAACTCCGCGAACAGCCTTTCCACGTCGCCCTCCTCGGGCGCCTTTCCCGCCGCCTGCAGCCACTCGTGGTGCACACGAGGGATGGCAAGGATTTGCCGGATGTGGTCCTTCTTGAAGAGCCCCATATCGCGGCGGGCGTCCCCATCCGAGATCGGAATGCCCTCGCGCGAGAACAGAGCCGTGACTGCCTTCAAGGGCGCCAGCGACCCGTGGTCGACGGTAGTTCCCGCCCAATCGAAAATCACCGCTTCGATGCGCTTCATAATCCAAGCTCCTGGATAGTCTGGGCGGCCACGCCGAACGACAGCGTCATGCCCGCGCCGCCCGGCGACGTGACGATGCGCACGCCCGGCGCGGGATCGACCGAGAGGTACGGCCGTTCCGGATGTTTGGCGTAGACGCCGTACCAGCGCTGCGCAATGCTCAGGCTGGGCGCGTTCAGGAATCCCGAGATGTACCTGAATGATCAACTCATCGATCTCGTCGTGGTTAAAAATATCGATACACGAACCGTATTGATGAGAGTCGCCCAGCGTCAGTTCGCCACACGCCGTCTGCGAGACGAGGCCGTGAATTCCCCACCGCTCGTGCTCGGGCATTTCCGCCTGAATCCGCTGTCTTCAGCGCCGGCAGCGTCCGGCACACGCCAAAAGAAGGATAGAAACGCAGCGTGAGTCCAGCCGCCAGCGCCGGGCCCAAACGCCACCCGCCGGGCTGTGGCTCGGTCCGCAGCATCTGCAGCTTCACGCGGGTAAGGCCGGCGGCGGCGTACACCTGCGGGTACAGCGTTTCGAAATCGTCGCCGCTGCAAACGATAACATGGTCTGCCATCCAACGCTCGCTGCCGGCTTCGATGAGCGGCAGGTCGATGTTGCGTACTGCGCTGCCGAACCGCAGCTCCACACCGAACCGTTCGTGCAGGTAATCTGGCAGCGCGGCGAGTGTCACGCGCGGATCCACGGTAATTTCCGTGGGGCTCCACAAAGCGCCGATCAAGCCCTGCGGCTTCACCGCCGCGGAGCGGGCCAGCACCTGGCTGGGTCCGAGCCAGGCACACTCATAGCCGAGGCCCGGCGCCACCTCGGCGAATTCGCGCGCCACCGCCGCTTCGTCGTCGCGATACACGGCATGCAGCGACCCGTCCGGCCAGTAAGGCAGGCGCGCGTCTTCGAGCACTTCCAGCCAATCCGCCCGGCTGCGCAGGGCCATCTGGTGCATGGTTCCGTGGGGTTGCCCGATAGGCCAGATCAGGCCAAAGTTCCGCACGGAGGCTCCCGAGGCGCGCGCGCTGCGCTCGAACACCACCACGCTTCGCCCGCGCCGCGCCGCCGCGTACGCGTGCGCCAGGCCGAGAATGCCGGCGCCCACGATCGCGACGTCAGCACGCCCTGCAAAACCGTTCGACTTGGATCTGATGGGCACTGAATCCGTCCAGCATAATCGCTGGCGGTTACAACTGTGTGAGCACGGAGGGCGGCCGCCTCCGTCCGCACCGGACCCCCGGTCCGGTCAGTTGGGCCGGCGGGGGTGCAGGCGGCGGTCCAGGGGGACCGCCCCATAAGCGCTAACTTAAGCCTCTCAAAATCCAAACGAACAAAAACGAACCCATTTTTGGCAGCAAAAGGAGAAACGAAACTTCCATGACTGGACTAGTCACCCCGCTAAATGAAAAATTGGGATCAAACTTCATCTGCTGCGGAACGAAGCCAATTTGACGCTGAAAACAAAGGTTCTCCCCATTCAACGAACCCAATTTTCGGAAGAAGCCAAATGCGAACGTCCCGCAGTGCAAGACGTTACTCCTGACCTATAGCATGGAGGAGAGCGCGCCGGTCCAAACCGGCGCGGCCATCTGGCAAAGACAGGGAGGTTGTTTCGGAAACCGTTGGGTGACCGGCGCTCGGAATCCGGATTCGCCGTACCCTACAGGCATTGCGCAACCTCCCGCCGCCGTCGGCCCGCTGATGCGACCACCGGGCTCAGTTTCCGATATCGCCACTTTCGGTCAGGTGGGTGGAACTGGTAAACACTACGGAGTTCGGCGCGACGCATAGGTCTGACAGATCAGGCTCCACTACTAGACGCGTTCTAAGGCATCGCGATTCAGTTTTTTTTCTACGATGGTTGCTCGACGATTAATTTAGATCGAGCGGCACAAAAACTCGTCTTTCGTGACCATGAGGCACGAACGGCCTTGACGCTGCACTTCGTTCCGGCGATTCGACACTAGTTCCTCGAAAGGAAACGTGGCTATGTTCATCCAACCTGTGTCTCGAATCTTCTCGGCTGCATTGGCATTAACTGCAGCTTGTGACGACGCTGCAGCGGCGATGTGATGGATCATCTGCGCCAGTCGCCGATGCAGCAACCAACCATGCGGATTCAGCACGTGGCCGTTAGATCTTCAGCCGCCCTGGTGTTCTTCACGTCCATGACGTTGTTCGTGAGTTCCGCACACGCCCAGGGGTCGTCGCCAACTGGCGCTGAGAGCGTGGGGCCGCAGGTCGAGGATGGTGTTGCCCGCGAGCTACTTCGGAAAATCCAGGAGCAGCAAAAGAGTTTAGATGAACAGCAAAAGAGTATCGATGAACAGCAAAAGTACTTAGCGGCGCTCATCGGGGAACTGCAGCAACTGCTTGGCCGGGGCACGGCAACGAATGTGGCGATCGACGGCAAGCCGATTGTACCGTCGACAACGGCAAATGCCTCGGCGCCAAGAGCGAATGCCGCGTTGAATACCCCACCGGCGGTGACCGGTTCAGCAAGTACTCCCGTACCGCCGGCAACCGTTGTGGCACCACAGACAAACGAAGATCGTTACAGAGATGGAATCGTAATCTGGGAAACCCGCGAACACGCCAAGGTGCCGTTTCTGCTGAAATTCAACGTCAATACCCAAGTCCGATATCTCAACACCCTTGATAGCAAAGGGACTTTTACCGACCACCTGGGAGTTGTCAGCGATGTTAATACGCGCAACGATATCACGGTAAATCGCTCGATGTTCATCTTAGGCGGCTACATTTTTGACAAGCGGGCGCTATATAGCGTAACCGTCTGGACGTCCGCCGGGGCCGCTTCGATCGTCGTAGCCGGCAACATTGGCTGGCGATTCAACAAGGCCCTCACGCTCACTGGAGGTTACACCGGCGTTCCAGGCAGCCGATCACTGGTTAACACGTTCCCATTTTTTACGGCAAGCGATAGGAGCATGGCTGACAACTTCTTCCGCCCCGGGTTCACTCAGGGAGTCTGGGCGAGCGGAGAACCCGTGAAGGGGCTGAATTATTTGGCGTTCCTCGGCAACGGTCTCAATACCCTGAATATCTCGGCAAGCAAGATCGATACGCATCTGGCGGTTTCCGGCAGCGTCTGGTGGGAACCGCTGGGACCCTATGGGCCACTCGGCAAAGATCGCAACATGTACGATGATTATTTCGCCTCCAAAAAAGTTCGCATTCGAATTGGTACCTCGTTTACAAGGTCCCGAGAGGACCGTTTTAATAATCTCGAACAATCAAATCCCGACAACACTTCACTGTACAATTCCGACGGCGTGCTTACCTTCTCGACCGGAGCGTTTGCGCCGGGTGTAACGCTCAGCCTGGCCACGTATAGGATGTGGGCGGCTGACTGGGGCATCAAATGGAACGGGCTTGCGGTCAACGGGCAATACTTCGCGCGTTCGCTAAACGATTTCGTGGCCGACGGACCGCTTCCGCTCAAATCCACATTCGACCATGGCGGCGAGTTCTCGGCGAGCTATTTTGCCAAGCCGAAAAAGTTGATGCCATATATCCGCGGATCGTGGGTGATCGGGCAGTTCGGCAATTCTTATGAGTATGGCGCTGGGGCAAAGTGGTTTCCCGTTCGGACCGACCGACTCTGGCTCGCCCCAGAGGTGTTCCGGGTTAACAAATCTCCTTATAGCGGGGTATTTACTCCGTATACGTTAGGTCTGACCGGCTGGGTGCCGATGGTGCAGGGGTTCCTCGCTTTTTGACATTCGCCCAATTCCGTTTTTCGCTCGATCGAAACCAAGCGGTGAGAAGGAACACTACGTAAGGTGTCCCGGCCATTTCGTCACTAAAATCAACGTGCCAAGATGAGTTTTGGCACGCCAGACACGAGTGTCCGCGCCACATTGTGGCGCACTCGGCCGACGCTTGACGGTTTCAGAATCACCGGGACACCTTACTAGCCACAACAACTTCGACAATGAGTGATCGTGCCTGAACAGGTATATCAACATCCCGAAAAAGATGGTCAGTCCGGTGAAACTGCCAACGATCCCCAAGAGATCTCCGACCGCTTGAATGCTCAGCCGTGCGATGCCATTCGAGGCGGTTCTGTCGTACGCCGATATCGCCATTATCAGGAAGAGCAGTAGAACGGCGTTCCAGCACGCAGTGAACCGAAATAGTGCGTAAAACAGGTGGGCGATAGAAGTCTGAGCCGGAGCGAGCATGGAACAGTCTAGCCGTTGCGTGGACCCAGCGCACGAGATCCTGGACGAAACGCGTTAGCGGAAAGTTGGGCGAGCATGCGGACGTAACGTCGCCATACCGCTAAATGACCACTCGAAACTCCCGGCCCTCGGTGATCGGCGATCCGATGGAGACGATGGCGTTGGGTCTTTAGTTAACGCTTATGTGGGGACCGCCCTACCGTTTAGCCTTCACACCCGCAGGAGCAGTTTGCCGGTGGTCTTGCGTGCTTCCATATCGCGGTGCGATTGAGCGGCCTCGGCGAGCGGGTACTCGCGGTCGATGCGCAGTTGCAGCTTGCCTTCCGCGATCCAGCGAAAAATATCGGCCGAGCGCCAGGCTAGTTCGTCGGGATTGGAAATGTGGCTGTTCAACGTGGGGCGCGTCAGGAAGAGGGAGCCCTTGGCCGTCAGCGTGCGCGTATCGAATGGCTCGATCGGCCCGCTCGAGACACCGAAGTGCACCATCATGCCGCGCGGCTTCAGGCACTCGAATCCCTTCAGGTAAGTAGCTTGGCCCACCGAATCGTATACCACGTCGACGCCGGCGCCGCCGGTGAGGCGCTTGACCTCCGCCACCCAATCCTGCTGGTCGTAGAGAATGGCGTCACTCGCGCCGGCCTCGCGAGCCAGGGCCGCTTTGGCCGGGGTCCCCACGGTGCCGATCACGCGCGCGCCCAGCATGGCGGCGATTTGCACCAACAGGCGGCCCGTGCCACCCGCCGCCGCGTGAACCAGCGCCGTGTGCCCTTTCTGAATTGGAAACGTGGAGTGCGTGAGGTAGTGCGCAGTCATGCCTTGCAACATGGCGGCCGCGGCAGACGGAAAGTCGACACCCTCGGGAATGCGCACCAGCATCTTCGCGGGGACGGCGGCATACTCCGCGTATGAGCCGCGCACCATGCAGTACGCCACGCGATCGCCCGGTTGGAACGCCGTGACACCCTCGCCCGCGCGCTCCACCGTGCCCGCGCCCTCCGAGCCCAGAATCGCCGGGAGCGGAACCTTGTTGATGCCGCTGCGCGCATTCAGGTCGGTGAAGTTCACACCGGAGGCCGCCAGCTTCACCAGCACTTCGCCCTTCGCGGGCTCGGGAATGGGGCGGTCGCCGAAACGCAACACCTCGGGTCCACCAGTCTGTTCGATATATGCTGCTTTCATAGGATCGCTATTTTCCAGTGAACAACGGCTTGCGTTTTTCCAGGAATGCGCGGCGGCCCTCCTGATAATCCGCGCTTTCGAAGCACTGCTTCACCAGCAATTCGCAGCGCGCCAGGTCTCGGGCACCGGGGTCGCGGAGCAACTCACGCACAGTGCCTTTCACCGACTGTATGGTCAGCGGCGCGTTGCCCGCGATGGTCTCCGCCATGTCGCGAACATAGCTTTCAATCTCAACGTCCGGAACGACGCGGTTGATCAGCCTCATGTGGCGGGCCTCCTCCGCATCGAATTGCCGCGCGGTGAACAGCAGCTCATTCACGAACTGCGGCCCGACCAGGTCCATGAGCCGGCGGATGTTCTCGAAGCCGTAGCCGAGGCCGAGTTTGGCGGCCGGAATCCCAAAGCGCGACCGTTCGTTGGCGATACGAAGATCGCAGCTCACCGCGATGCCCAAACCGCCGCCGATGCAGTAGCCCCGAATCATGGCGATGGTGGGCTTTGGATAATCCAGCAGCGTCTGCGAGAAACGCTCGGTCGCCGCATTGTAGGAAGCCACCGCATCGGCGCTGGCTCGTTCGCTCTCAAACTTGCTGATGTCCGCGCCCGAAACGAACGACTTGCCGCCCGCGCCTGTCAGCACCACCACACGCACGGCGGGCTCGCCCGCCAATTCTTCGAGCACCGCTGTGGCGCGCAGCCACATATCGAGCGACATGGCATTGTGCCGCTCAGGATTGTTGAACGTGAGCGTGCCGACCGCTCCATCCGCCGTTAACAGTATTTTGTGTTCCATCTAAACCACGCGCCGCCGGCGCAGATCCGCGATATCGTCGGGGGCAAAACCCAGGGAGCCGAGAATCTCGTCGGTGTGCTCGCCGCACTCAGGGGGCCGCAGACGCACTTCGCTGGGCGTTCGCGAAAGCCGCATGCCCTGGGCTACCAGCCGCAGCGGATCGTAATGCGGCGAAGCCACACTCTCGACCATGTGGAGATGCTCCACCTGCGGGTCGGCGAAGACCTGGTCGATCGAGTAAATGCGTCCGCACGGCACGCCTGCTTCGTTCAGCCGGTCGATCCAGACCGCGCTGGTGGCGCCCGCAAGGCGGCGTTCGATCTCCACGGTGAGCACGTCGCGATTCTCGGATCGCAGCAGGCCCGTGGCGAATCGGGGATCGTCGATCAATTCCGCGCCGCCGATGGTTTGGCACAGGCGCTCCCACATGGTTCTTCCACTCGCGCCGATATTGATGTAGCCGTCGGCCGTTTGGAAGACTCCGGTCGGAATATTGGTCGGGTGATTGTTGCCGGCCTGCTGCGGCACTTCACCGCGGTTGAGCCATCGCGACGCCTGAAAATCGAGCATGAAGATCTGCGCCTGGAGCAGCGAGGTAGTGACCCACTGGCCGCGGCCCGATCTCTCGCGCTCCACGAGCGCCAGCAAAACGCCCTGCGCGCCCAGGATGCCGGCGCACAGATCGGCGATCGGAATACCCACACGCATCGGTCCCTGGCCCGGCTGGCCCGTGATGGACATGAGCCCGCCCATGCCCTGGGCGATTTGATCGAAGCCCGGCCGATCGCGATACGGTCCCTCTTCGCCGAAACCGGAGATGCTGGCGTAAATGAGGCGCGGGTTGATGGCGCACATCGCCGGGTAGTCGATGCCCAGCCGCACCTTCACCGCAGGCCGGTAGTTTTCCACCAGCACGTCGGCCGTCTGCGCCATGCGCTTCAAGATGCCGATGCCCTCGGGCGTTTTCAGATTCAGCGTCAGGCTGCGCTTGTTGCGGTGGAGATTTTGAAAGTCGGGCCCCGCGCGTTCGCCGCCGATGGGATCTTCCTCGTCACCGCTGGAGGGCTCTTCGATCTTGATGACGTCGGCGCCCCAGTCGGCGAGCTGGCGCACGGCGGTAGGACCCGCACGCACGCGGGTCAGATCGAGAACGCGGATGGAATCTAAGGGGGCGGACACGCTTCGGCTATTATAATTCCCCCGTCGGCAATGTCGGGATCTGCTCTGCATCAATTGTCGATACGAGCCGCGACCGTAGGGGAGCGGAGGCTGAAGGAGGCTGAAAAAATGGACATCGACAACCTGTATCTATATGACCCGGAGTTTGAACCTGCCGCCACGGAGTTCAAGAGTGAAGTTGGCGCAAACGGCGCTGTGTGCCCGGTGAAGACCTGGAATGACGTAAAAATTGCCGCGACCACTTACAGCTCAGTCAAGCTTCTGATCTTCAATACCCATGGGGCTGCGGGGAAAGTTGATTTGCCTGATCACACAGGCGGCGATGCGTTCGATTTCAAGACCCTGCCAGCGAGTCCGGACTTTCTGAGCAAAGAGGTGCGGATCCTTTTTCTGGGCTGCAACATTGGCGACGGCAGCACCGGCGATTATTTTTTGGACGAGATCGGAAGGTCGCTGTTGAAGGGCAAAGGCGGAATCGTGGGCGCGACGACTGTGGCGAACATCAGCTTTCAACTCGGCCCCTTCACGAGTCAGGAATACATGCCCCCACTTTCCTTCGGCCGTCTTAAGGTGAAGCGTTATGACTCGTCGGGTGCTCAAATCGGCTCCCGGACGGTTGACCGGCACGGCATTCTGCGTTGACAGGTTGGCTTAACCGGTTCGAACGCAATTCGGCCTGGAGTTATGGTAGGGTAGATAACCAAAGTACTAAGAGGTGTCCCGCCATGACGCCTAGCTCCTCACACGCCGGGGAAGCGCACGCCCACGGGGATTCCAGAGGATCCCAGATACTCGCCGCGCAAGTTCGGCTTGCTCTACAGCAACGCCAACCTGGGAGTTGCGGTCACCTTAGTCACCACACTGGTTTTAGGCGGCCTACAGTGGGGAGTTGCTCCGCATGTTGTCATCCTCAGCTGGTGTCTGTACATGTTTCTGGTGTCGATGGCGAGGGTGGCTCTACGGCAGCGCTTCTCTCGCGAGACGCGGGTAAGCCTGGAGTCAAACAGGTGGGCTGCCGCATTCGCCATTGGCGCGGGCCTGGCGGGCGCAGGTTGGGGCGCGGCCGGCATCTTGTTGTACCCGGAAGCCCATCTCGCAAATCAGGTTTTTCTGGTTTTCATTTTGGGCGGAATGATGCTTGGCGCAGCCTCTCTGCTGGCGCCGCGGATCGAAGCGTTCCTCGCGTTTATCGTCCCGACTGGTCTGGCGCCCGCCATACGCTTCGTGTTTGGTGGCGACGACGTCCACCTTGCCATGGGTTTGTTGGCCGGAGTCTTCACCCTGGCCACGCTGATCACCACCTGGCGAATCCATCTGACTATCGTCTCGTCATTGAACCTGCGATTTGAAAACCAGGATCTGGTGGGGGATCTGGAGGCTGCCAAAGACCGCGCCGAGGCTCTGAATGAACAACTGGAGGGTCGGGTCCAGGAGCGCACCGCCGAGCTGTACCGGTCGACCGAGCAACTGCGGGCGGAGATTGCGCAGCGCGAAAAAGTTGAAGAAGAGTTACTGCGCGCGCGCAAGCTCGAATCGCTCGGTGTGTTGGCCGGTGGCATCGCCCACGATTTCAATAACTTCCTGACGGTGGTTCAGGGCAACATTGAGATGGCCCGGTTGGGGCTCCGACGGGACGATCCGGTTCAGGCGACCTTAGACCAAACCATGAGCGCCTGCCAACAGGCAACGTACCTGTCCTCTCAATTGCTGACTTTCGCGAAAGGCGGCACCCCGGTCCGCCGTTTGGTTTCCGTTGCCAAGCTCGTGATGGATGCGGTCTACCTGGCGCGCGCCGGCGCCCAGACCAGCATTGAGGTGAACATTCCCGACGATCTCTGGTTTGCCGAAGCCGATCCGGGCCAGATCGGCCAGGTGCTCCATAACATTCTCCTCAACGCGCGGCAGGCGATGCCCGAAGGCGGAATCATCGAAGTCCACGCCGAAAATGCCGTGCTCGCGAACGCTCCCGGTGTTGACCCTGGCGTGCGGATTTCCATTCGGGATTACGGATCCGGCATAACTGCCGATGCGCTCCCTCGCATCTTCGACCCCTACTTCACCACCAAACCGGGCGGCAGCGGTCTTGGTTTGGCGACCGCATATGCCATCGTTTCCAAACACGGCGGTCGTCTTTCTGTGGAGTCAAAGCCTGGGCACGGAACAGTCTTCACGATTGATCTGCCTGCCTCCAAACAGATTCCTACACCACAGGCTCCGAGTGCCACTCATATGCAAGCCGGCACGGAACGGCTGCTGATAATGGATGACGAAGATGCCCTCCGTAACCTGCTGAAATCCGTTTTGACTGGGCTCGGCTACGAAGTCCACACCGCTCGCGACGGAGCCGAGGCAATTGCCCTTTGCGAAAGTGCGAACGCTTCCGGTCGTGGGTTTGATGCCTGCCTGCTGGACTTGACCGTAAGCGGCGGGATGGGAGGCATTGAAGCGGCCACCAGACTGAAGGAGTTGCATCCTTCGTTAAAGCTAATCGTCTCCAGCGGCTACTCGGATGCGCCCGTAATGTCGAACTTCCGCAAATACGGCTTTGACGACGTCATTCCGAAGCCGTGGTCGGTAGGCGAGGTGAGCGAAGTCTTCCGAAGAGTGCTGGTACCGGATCCCGACCGCAAGCGGCGGTGATCAACTCCAACGAACCAGGCCGTCGGCATCCTCCACCACGATGACCTCGTACTTTTCCAACATAGGCATCACCACGTTTTCCAGTTCGCCCTTCCAAAGTGCGCCTTCATAGAACTTTGCTTTCATGGGATCGCGCGATGCGATGTCCGGGAAGCCGCGCATAAAGAAGAAGGAATCCGGATCTTCGACGGAAAGGAATGGACCCAATATCTTCATTCCGATTTCCGCGTGGGCCGGAACTGACCTGGTGCGAAAGATCTCCAGGAACTTGGCGCGCAAGCCGGGCTTGGTTTTATAGGTTCGCATTTCGATGATCATTGATCCTCCGCCTGATGCACCACAACAGCGCTATTCGACCTCAAAATCGGCCGTGCGCCTGGCGACCTTTCCGATGGTATCGCCCGCTTCCAGTTCGATGCGGTAGGAACCGGGAGCTAGGTTCGCGAGCGGCACCTTCAGCGCCACCGGCACCACTTGATTGCCGGTGGTGTCCGGAAGAGCGACGCGCACGATCCCCGTATCCAGTTTCTCCTGCCCGGTTTTGCGATCCAGAATGCGAATGGCCGCCCCCACCCCGAACTTCCCCTTTTGTTCTGGGTTGGTCTGTAACGGTTCATAGACCTCGGCGTATACCACCGCCGGGTCGGTGGTCTTGAAACGGTAGGAACTGGAGGCCACAATCCGCATGCCTTCGGCAATCAAGGGCGTTCGCCCGGCCAGGAGCATGCCGGCGACACCGGCCCGCGGATCGGCCACAGGGGCGTACTGCCGGCTCAGAGCCAGACCGCTAATCGCGAACTGCGCGGTATCGTAGGGGTCCACCGAGAGAGGCACTTCCGCTTTCCCGAACCCATCGCCGCCTGTGCTGAAGGCGACCTTGAGTGTGTACGCACCCGCTATGATATCGAATTGGTTCTCATAGTTCAGCGGCTTGGAAGTAAAGGCCTCCATTTGCTTCGAGTCAAGGAAATCGAACTTGAGAACATCGCTGAAACGGGCTGCAACGGCGCCATCCGGCTTAGTCGCAATACCCAGAACGTTGACTTCCGCGTGCAGTTTGCCTTTTAGTTTTTCCGCCTTAAGCTTGTCCGTACGCATCTCCATGGCCAGATTGACGCGCGCCACATTGGGTGAAGTGTAGAAGAAGGAGGCCTGGAGAGATGCCGGCTCGTTGCCCGCAGCCGAACCAGTCACGCGGTTCTGGAGATCTGTCTCCAGCGGGCTCCCCACGAGGATATCCTGCTGCCGCGCGCTGCAGTAGTAACTGCGCGACCGAATGGTGACGCCCCCTCGATCGACTTTGACGCGTAGCTTGTGGCAGCCCTCATCCGACTCCGAAGGCACATAGCCCAGCAGATAATACTCGTTTTGTTCTTGACTGATCTTCTCCATCCCGCCCAGTATGTCGTTGGTGTTCTTGATAACGAAGCCGCCCGTGCCGCCGGAGAGTACCACCAGGACGTCTTGAGCGAGCAGGTCCTGGGGAACCTCTTCCAAATGTAAGTTGGCCTGATTCGCTGGATTGGCCCAGTCTCCCGCGGCGCCCGATCCACCCACGGAGCCACCCCTTTGCCACCCGAAGGCAACCGGCACTGTGGGCGCTGTCAACGCCGGGGTCAAGGAGGCCAGCCGCTCGAAGGCGCGGCCGAGGAATCCGAAAGCACTCGCGGCTTCCCGCTTCCGGGTTGGGGGCGGCGCTTGGGCCTTCTCCGCTTTGCCGGCCACTAACCCGCGGGCGTCGATCGCGTAGATCGCTACGTTCGCGCGGTTGCAGGCGTCTATCGCCGCATTCAACTCGGCGGCGTGCTCATCGGGTTTCAGCTTAAAGCCCGCGCTTAGCAGGATCAAGGTCTTCCGCCCGGGCACGGAGCTCAGACTCTTCGCAAGGCTGCGCAACGCGAGATACATGCTGCGCGCCGAAAAGTCGCCGGCGGCCTTGGCCAACTCGGGCATGGCCACGGTCTCGGCTGCGTCCGGCGCCAGCATTTGGCTCTTGACTCCGCTGACCACACTCTTCAGCCGCTCGACATTGCCCGTGAAATTTTGCGCCACTTGCAGCGTGCCGCCGAAGTTGACCACTGACATCATGCGGTTGGGGCCGGCATTGGCATCGATGAACTTCAACGCCGCGGACCGCGCGCGGGGCAGGTCGCTGAGCGGATCCATGCTGGAGTTGTCGAACAAGAGCACGATAAAGTGGCGCTGCGAGTTGGATTGGGATGCCGGGTCCGCCTCGAAAGAAAAGCTGCTGATCGTCTGCTCCTGGTTGTCTTCGAAGACGTGAAAGTCCTTGCCCTTCAAATCGGTCACGTAACCTTTTTTGTCAGTCGCCACGGCATCGATCAGAACCACTTTGCTTTCGGTGCGGATCACGGTTCCGGAAGCCGGGACCGCAGGTGGTTGCGCCCTCAAGTGAATGCCCGTCAGACAAAGAACTGTCGCCAGGAGTGAAACGCGTTGCCTATTCACGACCGCATTTTACTTCATCCGAAGTGGTGGCGCAGGCACTCCTGCCTGCCGGGTCGAGACTCATCTCGACCTGTTTTCAGACGCCGGCATGAGTGCCGGCGCGGCAGACTGAGAGTCCGCGCCGCAAAAACCTATTGACAGGTCGCCTGCCGCTTTGCAATAGTGAACCGATAGGTTCAGTATCATCATGGCGAGTAAGCTGGATCAGGTCATCGTGGCGATATCGGATCCGACGCGGCGGGCGATCATGGGCCGGCTCGCGCACGGGCCAGCCCGTATCTCCGATGTCGCCGCGCCGTTCTCCATGTCGCTCACCGGTGTCTGCAAGCACGTCAAGGTGCTGGAACGCGCCGGGCTCGTGCGTCGGACCCGTCAAGGGCGCGAAAACACGCTCGCGTTATCCGCGGAGCCGTTGCGCGATGTGGCGCGGTGGGTTTCAAGGTATGAGCGGTTTTGGAATGCGCGCCTCGATCGCCTCCAGGGGTTCTTCGCCGCAAAACAGGAGAAATCAAAATGAAGCTAACCGACATAACCGTCACCCGCGCGATCCCCGCGCCGGCCGAGAAGGTGTTCGACGTCTGGATGGACCCGAAGAGTCCCGGCGGGCCGTGGTTCGGCGCGGAGCGCATCATCCTAAACCCGGCCGTGGACGGCCTTTTCTATTTTGGAGTGAAGAGCGAAGGACGAACTTGGCCACATTACGGGCGCTTCATCCTGATCAATCGCCCTCACAAGGTTGAGTACACGTGGGTGTCTGAAGCGACCCAAGGCGTCGAATCCGTGGTGGCCGTCACGTTCGAGCCGCGCGGGGACCAGACCGAAGTCACCCTTCGCCACTCGGGCGTCCCCGACGACAAAATGGGACGCCAGCACGAGGAAGGTTGGACTTGGGTTCTATCGATGCTCGCGGAACGTTTTTCGCGGCCCTCGCCCACCGCCGCCGCAGGCTCATGAATGTGAGACTATGGCCTCTATGGTCATCGATATCCACGCCCATGTGTGCGCTGCGCCGGAGCTCTATCAGTGGAAGGCGCTCCAGATTTCGGCGCGTGGCGCGCACGGTTACGCGCCCAAAAAGTTCTCCGACGAATATGTTCGCGATCACGCCGACACCAAGCGCAATCTGCGTATCATGGACTCGGTCGGAACCGACGTGCAGTTCCTTTCCCCGCGCCCGTTTCAACTGATGCATGCCGAGAAACCGCTCAAAATGGTGGAGGCGTGGGCCGTCTCCAATCACGACTACATCGCGCAACAGGTGAAGGCTTTCCCCGGCCGCTTTCAAGGTGTGTGCGCGCCGCCGCAAGCGCCCGGCGAGCCCGTCGCGCTGGGGATTTCCCGAGCTGGACCGCTGCGTGAAGCAACTCGGTTTCGTCGGCCTTCTGATCGATACTGACCCGGGCGAAGGCGACAACCGCACGCCCACGCTCGCCGACGAATACTGGTATCCGCTGTGGGAAAAGATGGTCGACCTGGACGTGCCCGGCCTGATCCACTCCTCCGGCTGCAAGCACGGCCGCGAAACCTACAGCCAGCACTTCATCAGCGAAGAGAGCCTGGCCGTTCTGTCGCTGGTCAATTCGCGCGTGTTCGACGATTTCCCCAAGTTGAAGATCATCGTGGCCCACGGCGGCGGTTCGATCCCCTATCAGATCGGCCGCTGGCAGGCGGACTACGTCATGAAACAAGGCGGCGCGGTGGAGGAGTTCAACCGCCGTCTGCGACTGCTCTACTACGACACCTGCCTGCACGCCAGGAAGTCGCTGGAGATGCTGATCGATATCGCCGGCAGCCGTAACGTGCTCTTCGGCACGGAAAATCCGGGCTCGGGATCGGCCGCGAATCCGGCTACCGGCAAGAGCTACGACGATATCAAACCGCTCATCGACTCCATCGACACGCTGTCCGACCAGGACCGCCGCAACATCTTCGAAGAAAACGCGCGCCGCCTCTTTACCCGTGCTAAGATTCCGACCGCGCGGGAGACGGCCGAATCCGTGGTGAGGTAGCGACATGGCGCGGATCACGTTCGGGATGGGCACCTCGCACGGCCCAATGCTCTCGATTCCCTCGGAATACTGGGGCGATCGCGTCTCCTTCGATCGCGAAAACCCGCAGCATTTCTACCAGGGCAAGACCTACACATTCAACCAACTGGTGGAACTCCAGAAGCACGAGCACCTGGAGGAGCAGATCACGCCGGAGGTCTGCCGCGACCGGCACGCGCGCTGCCAGAAGGCGATTGGCGAGCTTAGCAATTTCTTTGACGAGCATCGGCCGGACGTCGCGGTGGTGGTGGGCAACGACCAGATGGAGATCTTCAACCGCGGCCACGTCCCCGCTTTCGCCGTGTTCTGGGGCGACTACGTGGAAGGCCATCCGCGCAGCCCGGAGTTTCTGGCGAAGCTCAACCCGGCGGTGGCTCGCGCCGAGGCGGATCGCACCCCGTCCGTCTATACACAGTACCCCTGTCTGCCGGATCTCGGACGGCACGTGATTGAAGAGGTAATCGCCGACGGCTTCGACGTGGCTCAATTGACCAAGCTTCCGGTGGGCGAGATCGGCGTGAACTCCGCGCCGCACGCTTATGGGTTTGTGTACCGCCGCTTAATGCGCGACCGCGTGGTGCCGCACGTACCGGTCTTCGTGAACACCTTCTATCCGCCCAATCAACCGCCCGCCGCCCGCTGCTTCGAGTTCGGCCGCGCGCTCGCCCGCGCCATCGCTTCGTGGCCCGAGGACATGAAGGTCGCGGTCATCGCCTCGGGCGGCTTGACTCATTTTGTGATCGACGAGTCCTTCGACAAGGCCGTGCTTGGTGCGCTCGCGGAGGGCGACGCCGCAGCGCTTGCGAAACTTCCCGAGGAGTACTTCCAATCGGGAACGTCGGAAACCAAGAACTGGATCACGGTGGCCGGCGCGATGGCTGAAGCAGGATTGGAGATGCGACTGGTGGACTACGTTCCCTGCTACCGATCGCTGGCCGGCACCGGGAGCGCAATGGGTTTCGCGCGTTGGTGCTAGAAGTCGCAACGACGCGTCGCCGCTTTTCCTTACTGAGCCGTGACCAAAGGGAGCGGTAGACTGGCCGGAGGAAGCCATATGGATCGACGAACATTCGTAGGCGCGATGCTGACGGCCCCAAGCGCGCTTGCCCAGGGCGCGCCGCTGCAGAAAGTCAACATCAACTATCCCACCCGCACCGGCCAGGTCTGGCCGCAATACATCGCCAAGGAGGGCGGCTACTACGAAAAGTACGGGTTCGACGCCAACCTGGTTTTCGGCGTTCACCCGGCGGGCATCGCCATGTTGGTCAGCGGCGAGGCGTTGATGACCACCTACACCCTGGAGCAAACCATGGTGGCCAGTTCCAAAGACGGCTCCCTGTTGGCGCTCGGCAGTCCGTTCAAGAAGAGCCTGTTTGCCCTGATGGCCAACAAGAGCATCCGCAACCGGAAAGATCTGAAGGGCAAGATTATCGGGGTAAGCCAGATCGGCGATGCGCCCTACAACTACACCATCGGCCTGATCGGCAAAGTGGGACTGACTCCGCGCGACGTCGAATGGGTTCCGATCGGCGCCGACGTCAGCGCGCGCGCCGCCGCCCTGGTGAGCGGACGCGTAGACGCCACCATGATCACCGCCCCCGTGTATTTCAAAATCGAGCAGGACGGTTTCAACAATCTCGGCAACATCAGCGACTACGAAGACATCTACGCCCCGTCGGTGTACCTTTTCAAAAAGAGCACGGTGACCGCCGACCCGAAACTCGCCGAGCGTATGATCAAGGTCCACGCGGAGGCCATCCACCGCTTTTATGAGGACAAAGCGTTCGCGGTGAAAGCGTACATGGCGTGGGACAAGGAAGCCCAGGCCGATGTCGAGCGCGTCTACGATCACTACGCGCAGGTCAACACCTACGAACGCATCCCCTACGTCCCCGCCGCCGCGGTGCAATACATTCTAGACCACCCCGCCGACCAGCGCGCCGCCGCACAAATGCGCGCCTACGACTTCCACAAGGTGATCGACAACAGCATGGTGGCCCGCCTGGTGCGCGAAGGCTTCTTCGAAAAGCTATTCGGTCCCGGAGTGAAAGCGGAACAAGACCGCAAAGAGAAGCTAGCGTACCGGTAAATACAGTAGCCGGCCCACCGGCGGCGAAGACCGCCGGCGTTACGTAGCGCTGGCGATCCTTGTCGCCGGCTCGTCACCTGCCCACCAGGTGCGTCTCGTCCTTATCGTTTTCCTGACAAATAAATTCGATCAGATCCGTATCCAGCATCACGCGCTGGTGCACGGTGACAGTCCACGGCTTGGTGTACGCCTTCGCATCGTCGATGGTGACTTCGATTTCCAGATGCCCGAAGTCGGGGCGGCGAAAACGCTCAATGATTTTGCCGGTCTCCGTGATCGGGCTACCTTCCACGTCGAGCCATCCCAGATCGCGAAGGCTCGTGGTTTCCACTACCAGCGTGTCACCGTCCCACTTGCCAACCGAGTAGCCGAACCACCACGGCTCCGGGTCTTTCGGCGCGGGCCGCCCGTCAGTGAAGATCTGGCGCACCCCTGCGTTCGCCTCATACAGAATCACGATCAGCCCCGGAGTCTGAATCATTTTTCTCGGCTGGCCGTGCGTGTGCAACTGCATCAACCCCAGCGGCAAACAATGTGCATCGGGGTTGTCCACGCTGTTGTGCTCCACGCGTTGCCGGTGCAGTTCCGCCGCCCAGGGCGTGAAGGGGAGACCGTCCTTGAATGACGCGCCCAGGTTCCAGAACTGGCTCTGCCTGACAGCCAGCGGGATCAGATCGCGATCCGGCGGCGCATCCTTTGGTGGTGGCGCGGGAGCGCGGCGTTCCCGGCGGCCGCTGGTACAGCCAGACTCCCGAAAGATCCGGCTTGCCCTCCGCCGTCCTCGGTGTGGGCCCGGCCAGGTTGGGCTTCCCGTCGGCCGTCTTGGGAACTCCGGGGGTCGGGTAAGCCGGCCACTGTGCGAAGAGCTCCACCGGCGCGAACGCCAGCAGCATCGCCGTTGCGGCAAGACCTCTATTAAAACGGAGCCAAGTCATCATCGCGGCATTCATCAAAATACTCGGTGACGCTACGCCTGTCAAATGCCCGGCTCGCCGCACCGGCTCCAGCATCGAACGTTGTGGTAGCCGCATCTAACTAGATAGACTCTTACGGAGGCCAAACTATGTCCCTGCGACCGATCAAGCGGCTCATCAAATCCAAGCCAACCCTCGAGGGTGCCGGCGTACACTTGCGCCGCGCGTTCGGCTTCGGCAACACATCCGATTTCGACCCCTTCCTGCTCCTCGACGATTTCCGTAATGACGTGCCCGAGGATTATCTGGCCGGATTCCCCTGGCACCCGCACCGCGGCATCGAGACCATCACGTACGTGCTGGCCGGTACCGTAGAGCACGGCGACAGCATGGGGAACAAGGGCGCCATCGCCGCCGGAGACGTCCAGTGGATGACTGCGGGGAGCGGCATCATTCACCAGGAGATGCCCAAAGGCGACCAGTCGGGGCGCATGCATGGCTTCCAGTTATGGGCGAACCTTCCCGCGTCGCTCAAGATGACCGCGCCGCGTTACCAGGAGGTCAAAGCGCCCGACATCCCGGAAGTCCGCGATGACGACGATACCCACGTGCGCATCGTGTGCGGCAACTTCTGGGGAAGATCCGGCCCCGTGGATGGCATCGCGGCGGACCCCATTTACCTCGATGTGTCGGTGGCTCCCGGCCGCAGAAAGACGCTTCCCGTTGAGACCACCCGCCACGCGTTCGCGTACGTTTTCTCGGGCTCCGGCAAGTTCTGCAACGCGTCCGGCCCGCTCGCAGTGCCCACCGAAGGCGTTGGATGGGCGGAAACCACGCCTCCCACCGAAGCAGACAACCGCTCGCTCATCCTCTTTGACCGCGGCGATGAAGTTACGGTACAGGCCGGCGACGATGGCATCCGGTTCCTTCTGGTTTCGGGAAAGCCGCTTGAAGAACCCGTGGCCTGGTACGGCCCGATCGTGATGAACACCCAGGAGCAGCTTCGCAACGCGTTCGAGGAACTCGAGCGGGGAACCTTCTTAAAGGGCGCGACTTCCAAGGAAGTCTGATCAGGCTTCTGACGGCCTCGGTGTGCCAGTATGCACCGGCGGCCGAGACCGCCGGCGTTACGTAACGCTGGCGATCTTTGTCGCCGGTGCACTTGCCTATCGCCCGCCCGCCGAACCCTCCGCCTTGCTAAAGTCCGCTACCTGCCGCGCGGCACCCGTCAGCGCCAAAATGTGCAAACCGGTGTTGGCGCGATCCGCGGCATAGATATACCCCCGCTCATCCACCTCCACGTTGTTGGTCTGGATCGCCACCTTGCAATGCTGCTCGGCGCCCTGGCCCACGCAGCGCTTGTCGGTCTTGTCGGTGATGGCCGGTATGTAGTATCCGATCTCCTTCGGGTGGAACGGGTCGCGCACGTCCACGGCGCGCACCCCGGCGTTGAAGTGGGCGATGAACAGCACGCGCTTGTAGTAGATCGGCGTGAAGCTCTCGTTCGACGAGTGCGTGCCGAAGCGGCCGCCGGCGGTGCAGAAGTTGCCGCTGGCCTCGGGCACCGTCCACGTCGACGCGCCCACGGGCTTGGACTCCGTGGTGATGTCGAGTATCCGCACCATCTGCCGGAACTCGCGGCATTCATTCGGCCCCGTCTCGCCGATCAGCGCCAGAAAGTCTTTCACTTGCCCGTCCCTTTGCTTGGCGAACTCGGGAAGCTGCATCTGGAGCATCGGGAACGCGGTGTGCGCGCCGATATCCGGCGGGAAATCGACCCGCGAGATGATCGGATAGCGGAGGTTCTCGTCCGTCGGCTCCTTGGGACCGTTCAACAGTTTTTCCCGATCGACAATCTCCAGGATGCCGTCCCGCGCGTTGTCGTACGCGAAGTATACGCGGTTGCCTTTCGGCCCTGTGGAGATGGGGCCGTGCAGGCCGCCGGGCGTGGGACCGCGCGCTCCCGGCTGCTGGCCCGGCAAACCGAAGTTGCGGATAAACACCGGATGCGCCGGATCGCTCAAGTCATAGATCTGCGCCATGCGCCGCGTGCGCCAGCCAACCACTCCGGAAACCAGGTAGGCGATGCCGGTGTCGCATTCCCACCAGCTCTTATGCGTGTCCTGCAGCCCGCTGACGATCACGTTCAGGCGGCTGGGCTTGGCCGGATCGGTGACGTCCCACATTTCGTGCGCAGAGCTGCCGAAGCTCCGCAAAAGGTAGAACTTGTTTTTGTCCGCATGTGGCAGATCGCTCCCGCTACACACGCGCGCCATCTGCGCTCCGCCGGCTTCGCCACCCTCGCCCTTCACCAGCTCGCCCGGAATATGAGCGATGTACTTGGGATGCTTGGGATCGGTGACGTCCAGGATCGACGTGCCGTTAGGCTCGTCCTCGCCGGTGAGCGGGTTCCGCTGCACTCCGGCGTGGTGGCCTACGTATGCAATCCAGCGCTCTCCCTGCTTTTCGATAACGGGCTGATAGGCGCTTCGGGCCTGCAGGTCGTTGTAGCCCACCAGCTCCATGTTGCTCTTCTCGGCCTTCGGCGGCGCCGCTGCCGGTGCGGAGATGAAGCCGGCAAGCGCGCAACCGGTCAGCAGCAATCTGCTCCACCGCATACGCCCTCCTTGTCTGTCTTCTGTACCAGGTATTGAAGAATACACCAAACGGGGACGCCGGGACAGGGGGTTCTAGTGTCTGGCGATTACCGCTGGGAAATGAAGAGGGTCTCGCAGGTTTTGCAGCTCCCGATAATAGTAAAGAGGAGCGGGCCGCCTATCCTTGAACTTCAGCATCTTCAGGAATTCGATTTCCTCTTCGGTGGCATCGCCGCTCAGAGATTTGTCGTTAAGAAACTGCTCAAAGCCCGGTTCGATCGCAAAAGTTTGGGGGGCCTCCTGTTCCACAAACTCAAATCGCTTCCGGCTCCCTGGCGCCAGGCGGCGGTTTAAAACGATTTCGATGCCGAACGTCTTGAGATCGATATCCCAGGACTCGATCATGGGATCGAGGAAAGCGATGCAATTCTCAATGGAAACGTTGAGGACGTCGGTGTCGAGGAATTCCAAAATCCCGACTCGTATTTGCTCATAGCTCGAGTCGCTCAGTTGAGCCATCAAGCGGAGCCACTCCTCACTCCGCAGCTCCTCCCTGGCCACCCCTTGAGCTACGTCCAGAAACTTTTGCGTGATCAGCCGCTCGAGTTCGCCAAAAGGCTGTTTCTCAAAAATCCGGCGTACTTCTTTCTGCCTTGCAAGCGCGCATTTGCGGAGCACCAGTGCCCGGCACTCCTGGAACAGGGGTCGCGGTGGCTCCGCCACTCGCTTCTTCAACTCCTCTTGACGCTGCACGTCCGCCAGCCTGGAAAGCTCCCCGGCTGAGAGCTTTAGGAATTCCCCCATGCGATCGTAGATGTCGGTACGTCCCGGCGCGGGCGGTGCCTTTTTTCGCGTCAGAAGTTGGGATATGTAGGAATCGGTGACCTGAACCGCTGCTGCCAAGTCTCTCTGATCGAGGCCCAGCTCATTCAAACGCTGTTTGATCAGTAACGAGACATCCATATGGGTTCCCCGGTGACTTAACCATTACAAGTCAACCAAATCCCAATCTTCCCATGGGGACGCCTTGACAATCAAACATAATTTAACTAATACTGGTAAATGCCTGGACATTTTGGTCCACTCGCGGATCGCCTGAACTAAGTCCTGCGATCTGATCCCATCCTCTTAGGCCAACCCGACAACCGAGGAGGTTGCCATGTTCGCTTCGGGCCAGAAGTCGACCGGAACGGAATACACCACAACGGTCGCGTTCCTCGTAGTCGCCTTCATTTTCAGTCCAGCAATTTTGTTCTTCTTTCAACCGCTAGGGTATCTCTCGGTTTCGCTGGCGGTCGCGTGTACCGCCCTATGCGCTGCCTTGGCGTGGGTTAACTGGAAGAAAGCGTCGCAACTGACCATACCGTCGATTGCGAGTGAGAAAGGTGGAGCGGAATGACCTCTGGCGTGGCGATGCCCATGGTTCCTAAGCAGGAAAGAATGACGCTGATTTCTCTGAAGTTCACTGCGCGGGAACTGGAACTATTAAGCAGTCTGGCGGCCGATCAGCTCTTCCGCAGGGAGTTTATCGATCCGAGAATGCCCGGCTATAAACCGAACCCCGGCGACTTGAGTCTGGGCAAGAAACTCGTCGAACGTTTGCGTTTGACTGTGGATAAGGTGAATAAGACCGAACCGGTGCCCAAAAGAAACGGAGCCGTCCGGGTCCCCAATGCCTTTTGAACAACTCACGCCGCGGCGCTTCACATCAGGGTCCATCCAAACGTACGCGCCGGTTGCTCCAGGGGTTTACGGAATCTCGAATGCGCGCGAGTGGATTTATATCGGCGAGACCGACAACATACAAGGCGCGCTGCTGGATCACCTCCAGTATCTCTATACGGACCTCATGAAACGACAGCCGACGGGGTTTGTTTTCGAAGTGTGCGATGGAGCGCATCGAGTTGCGCGGCAGGATCGCCTGGTTCTCGAGTACGAGCCCGCTTGTAACGGGCACTCGTCGCGGCGCCAAGCCATGGAAGGGGTCTAAAGATGCAGTTCATTCTCACCGGATTCACTCACGACTTGGGATACCGCGTGTTCGCGTTTGACCGGCTGGCCGAGGACCGGACACGCACCCAATGTACGGTGAGGGCCGATCTCGCGCTGATCCGAAGATATGGTATCCAGATACAGGACCTGCCTCTTTTGTGCCGGGGACTTCTGGACCGCAGCGACGAACGTCCCGAGATGCCGTCCCTGACCTTCACCGAGCAGGAAATGCGGATTTGCGCGGATGAGCGCGCCGCCGCCCGCGAGTTGGCTGCCGGCAAAAGAAAGTCGCGCAAGTTGGCTAGTCTAGGAGCCTGACAAATATGTTCCTCCCCAGCTGTCCGCACTGCCGATCGATCGAGTTTCGAGGAGTCGGCGCCCGCGACGCACTGGAAAGAGCTCTGTCCTGGATTCTCCTGCCCTATCGATGCGGTCTCTGCGGCCGCCACTTCTTCCTGTTTCGCTGGCTCGGTACGGCGTCGTAGCACAAGCCTCCCGGCCTGTGTCAGGTTCTGCTAACATCTCAGGCAAATGCCGCTCACGCCGACAGTCCTGGGCCGCACTGGCCTGCAAGTGGGCCGCATGGGCATAGCGGCTTCATACGGTGTGCCCGCCGCGGCAGTGGAACGCGCCTTTGAGCACGGCATCAATTACCTCTACTGGGGCACCTTCCGGCGCAAGGCGTTCGGCGACGCCATTCGAAATCTGAAGCCGCAACGCGACCGCTTCGTGCTGGTGGTGCAATCCTACTCCCGGGTTGCCGGGCTTCTGGGCTGGAGCGTCGAGCGGGCGCTGCGCAAACTGGGTTTGGATTACGCCGATGTCCTGCTGCTCGGCTTGTGGAATAAGCCAGTCTCCGCGGCCGTCCTGGATGCAGCGCGGCGAGCTCGTGAACGCGGCCTGGTGCGGCACCTGGCACTCTCATCTCACCATCGCCCGCTCATCGCCCAACTGGCCGCGGGCAGCGACTACGACATCCTGCACTTCCGCTACAACGCAGCCCACCCCGGCGCCGAGCGCGACATCTTCCCCGAGCTACCCGCGGCCAATCGCCCCGGAATGGTAGCCTACACGGCAACCAGTTGGGGCCAACTACTCGATCCGCGGAAATTGCCGGCCGGTGAACGCGCCCCTTCAGCCGCCGATTGCTACCGCTTTGCCCTGACGCGCTCGGAAGTGGATGTTTGCATGTCGGGTCCCAAGACCGCCGGGCAGATGGACGCCGCGCTCGAAGCCCTTCGCCGCGGGCCCATGGACGACGAAGAACTGGCGTGGATGCGGCGCGTCGGTGCCGCGCACAGCGGCGCGCATTCCCACCCATCCGCCACCGCCGCCCCAGCGCACTAGAGCGGGCTCCTGACCGCTCCCTTTGGTCACGGCTCGGTAACGCAACAGCACACGTAACGCAACGCCCAGTTACTGAGCCGCGACCATAGGGAGCGGTAGAGAGCCCCTACTGGCCGAACAACCCCCGGCGCGCCGGCTTCTTCTGCGGCGCTTCGCCCGCGAAGTTGAGCGTCACATCCACGGTGTGGTCCTGTTGGTTGATCTTGGTCTCCGGCTTCGTCGCGCCCAGATTGTCGAACAGCCCCTGCTCGCGCACGCTGTCCAAAAAAGTCTGCGGGTAGTCGGCGTTGAACGGTTTGCCTTCCTTGATCGACCAGATGCGCTTGATCTCGAATTCGCCGTTCAGGTCGAGCCCCAGTACGGTCAGCTTGCCCATCAGGAATCGCGGCCCCGGATCCACGTGGACACCCAGATCGATGCTCTTCTTCGTGTCGTCCACGGCCCGCTCCGCGGAAACCTTGGCCTCCAGATACCCCGCGTGCAACAACACCTTGCGCATGCTCTCCAAACCCTCGGCGACCTTGTCGAAATTGGCAACCTCTCCTATCGGGATCTTGCCGGCCTTCAACAGATCCTCGGGCCGTAGCGGACTCGGCCCCGCAATCGCCACCTTGCTCAATTGATAGCTTTCGCCTTCTTCCACCGTGACAAAGACATGCAGGCCCTGAACATCCTGGACAGGCTCGGTGCGCACCTTCGGAAACGACACTCGCACCCGGCCAATCGCGTCATACCGCGGCCGAACTTGTGTGTTCAAGAGCTCCCGAAAATGCTCCTCGGTATAGAAAGAACCCACGGCCACCGCGGAGATCGCCTCGACCAGGTCCTGCTGCGTAATCGCCTTATTCCCTTCAAAAGTCACTTGCGCCACCGACGGCAGATTCCGCGCTGGGCGGAACACGATCTCAAATTTCTCCGTGCCCACGGTGTTTACGCGCGCCGCCAGTTTCTCCTCGGAACCTTTGGATGCCAGGTATTCCTGCAGCCAGTTCACGTACCGGTCCAGCACTGGCTTGGTCGGCGGCAAACCGGCCGTCGAAAACAGCGGGTCCTTGCCGCGCAACATCGCCTCCAGTTCCGCGCCGGGCGCTGGCAGCTCTTCGAAGCGCGCCGGGTAGGACGCATCCACCTCGGCTACCTGGAAAGTGCCCACCTCTCCTGCCTGGTTTGGCGCAGGATCGAACTTGTACGCCACCATCTCGAAGAACCCACTGGCCACCAGGCGGTCGCGCGCGGCGTCGAACTCTTCCTTGCCTGCAACCTGTCCGACCTTCAAACCGGCCACCGCCAGAATCTGTTCGCGCGTGTAATGCCGATTGCCCTCCACCGCCAGGCTGACGATGGGCCACTTGGTGGGAGCCGCCGCGGGGGCCGCCGGAGCTGCCGCCTTTTTCTGCCCCGGCCGCTTGGCCGGCGTCTGCGCGAATCCCGCCAGCGCCGCCAGCATCAGAAGAATCAGCAGCCGTTTCATACCTTTATGGTAGACGCACCGGTCGTGGCGACTGGTGACACGGGTAGAATGGAAAAAGTGACTTACGATTTGATTGTCATTGGGAGTGGCCCCGGCGGCTACTCCGCAGCGATCCGTGCCGGCCAGTTCGGCTTGAAAACGGCGCTGGTCGAGAAACAGCCGAGGCTCGGCGGTACCTGCCTGCTGGTGGGCTGCATTCCCACCAAGGCTCTACTGCAAACCGCCGACGTCTGGGAACGCTTCGTCCACTCCGATAAAGAAGGAATCGAGTGCGAGAATCCGCGCCTGGATTACCCCAAGGTGAAGGAACGCAAAGACGGCATCGTCACCAAGCATTCCAACGGCGTCGGCATGCTCCTCAAGCGCGCCAAGGTGGAACGCATCGCCGGCTATGCCACGCTCAAAGGCAAAGGCCAGGTGGAAGTGAAGTCGGATGCAGGCGTCCAGACCCTCGAAACTAAAAACATTATCATCGCTACCGGTTCTGAGGCTCGCATGCTTCCCGGCCTGGAGCCCGATGCCGAAACGATCCTGACCAATATCGAAATTCTGAACCTCACCGCCGTGCCGAAGAGCCTCATCATCATCGGCGCGGGCGCGGTGGGCGTGGAGTTCGCCTCCATCTTCCGCCGCTTCGGGACCGAGGTGACGGTCATCGAGATGCTGCCCCGCGTGGTCCCAGTCGAAGACGAAGACATCTCCAAGGAACTGGACCGCGCCTTCCGCAAACAGAAGATCCGCGTCGAGACCGGCGCCCGCGCCGAGAACATTCAGAAGATCGGTAAATGCGTCCGGCTGCAGCTGACCACCAAGGACGGCAAACAGGAACAGCTGGAAGCCGAAAAGCTCCTGGTGGCCGTGGGGCGCAAACCCAACACGGAAAACATCGGCCTGGAAAACACGCGCGTGGAACTGGATCGCGGGTTCATCAAGGTGACCCCCTACCAGCAGACCGCCGAGCCCGGCGTTTACGCCATTGGCGACGTGGTGGCCGGAACGCCGCAACTGGCGCATGTGGCTACCATGGAGGGCATGATTGCTGTGGCTCACATGGCGGGCAAGCCGGCCGTTCCCATCAACAAGAATCGCATTCCCGGCTGCACCTACACCGAGCCCGGCATTGGCAGCGTCGGCATGACTGAGGCGCAGGCTCGCGCACAGGGCTATCAGGTGAAGGTCGGGCGTTTTCCGTTCGCCGGTAACAGCCGCGCCACCATCCTGGGCAAGCACGAGGGATTCATCAAAGTGGTGGCCGACGAGAAGCTCGGCGAAATACTGGGCGTGCACGTCATCGGACCCGAGGCTTACGAGGTGATCGCGGAAGCCGTCACCGCCATGAACGCCGAGGCCACCGTGGAAACCATGATGAACACGATCCACGCGCACCCCACTCTCTACGAAGCCATGGGCGAGGCCTTCAACGCCGTCTACGGTCTGGCAATCAATGCGTAGCTGCCAAGTGCGGGAACTCGGGCGCATCGACTATGGAACGGCTCTCGACCTGCAGCAGCGGCTCGTGGCCGAGCGGAAAGAGGGCTCGATCCCCGACCAGCTTCTGCTGCTCGAGCACCCCCACGTGATCACGCTGGGCCGCAATGGCCACGCGCAGAATTTGCTGGCCAGCGAAGAAATCCTGAGCCGAGCGGGAATCTCGTTTTATCCCACCGACCGCGGCGGCGACATCACCTACCACGGCCCCGGCCAACTGGTTGGCTACCCCATCATGGATCTGCGGGAATGGAAGCGCGACGTGGGCGCGTATGTGCGAGGCGTGGAGCAGGCCATCATCGACACGCTGGCCGATTTCGGCATCGCCGCGGGCCGCATCCCCAAGCTCACCGGCGTGTGGGTGGGCGAACGCAAGATCGCCGCCATCGGCGTGCACATTAGCCGCTGGGTAACATCGCACGGCTTCGCGTTGAATGTTACAACTGATCTTAGCTATTTCCAATACATCGTCCCCTGCGGGTTGACCAAGCCTGTCACCTCCATGGCCCAGCTTGGGACCAGAACGGACTTGCCGGAAGTTTCGCGAAGTCTGGCCGCGCATTTCGGCCGCGTGTTCGATTGCGAGTTGTTGCTGGAGACCCCGGTCCTGGCAGCGCCAACAAAGTGAGAACTCATATATGACTGATGTCGTAATGCCCCAGATGGGCGAAAGCATAGTCGAAGGTACCCTGACCAAGTGGCTGAAGAAGCCCGGTGAACACGTGGAGCGCGACGAGCCTCTGTTCGAGATCTCCACCGACAAGGTGGATACCGAGATCCCCTCGCCCGCCGCCGGGACGCTATCCGAGGTCCTGGTGGATGAAGGGAAGACCGTGGGCATCCACACCATCGTGGCGCGCATCCAGGAAGGCGGCAACGGCGCGACTCCCGCTCCTCAGGCCAAGGCCGCCGCGGCTCCTCCACCGGCTGCGCAGCGCACGCCGACGCCGCCACCACCTCCCGCGCCGGAGGCCGTTGCACCAGCGCCCCCGCAGCCGCGCGTGGAAGATGCTCCCCTGGCCCCAGTGGCTCCGGAAGCTGGAGGACCGCTCTCGCCGTTGGTGCGCCGCATGGCGCGCGACAATAACATCGATTTGAGCCGTGTGAGCGGCACCGGCGCCGGCGGCACGGATCACTAAGCAGGATATCGAAGCCTACCTGGCGCAGGCGGCGCCCAGTGCGGCTGCGGTGGCAACGGTTCCGCCAGCTCAGCCGCCCGCCGCCCCCGCCAGGCCGGCCGCGCCTCCTTCGCTGCCGCCACTGGCTCCGGCTGCGCAAGCCAAGGCCCGCGTCGAGCCCATGAGCGCCATGCGCATGAAAATCGCCGAGCATATGGTGCTCTCCGTGCGCACTTCGCCGCACGTCACCACCGTGCACCGTGTCGACATGACCAAGGTGGCCAAGATGCGCGAGCGCCACAAGGCCGATGTGCAGTCGCGCTACGGTTTTTCGCTCACCTACCTGCCCTTCATCACCCGCGCGGCCGTGGTGGCGCTGCGGCAATATCCGCTGCTCAACGCATCGATGGACGGCACCAATATCATTTATCACAACGAAATCAACATCGGGATCGCGGTGGCGCTGGAGAACGGCCTCATCGTCCCGGTGATCCGCGGCGCCGACGAGAAGAACGTGCTGGGCCTGCAGCATTCGATTGTGGACCTGGCCACGCGCGCCCGCTCGCGCCAGCTGAAGCCCGAGGAGGTGCAAGGCGGCACCTTCTCCATCACCAACTTCGGCAGCTTCGGAAGCGTCATGGGCACTCCCATCATCAACCAGCCGCAGGTTGCCATCCTCGGCGTGGGGACCGTCGACAAAATGCCCGTGGTGATCGATGACGCCATTGCCATCCGCTCGATGAGCTACCTGTCCCTGGCCTTCGATCACCGCCTGATCGACGGCGCGCTAGCCGATCAGTTCATGACCCGGCTGAAGCAGGTACTCGAAGACTGGTCTGAAGACGTCCTATAACGGCATGCGGCGCGCTCGAGCATGTGGGGCAGGCCTTCCGGCCTGCCGCCGCACTTCCGTGCGGCGTGCCGCCTGGAAAGGCGGCTGCAGCCCGGAAGGGCTGCCCCGCGTCCTCTTCACGATCACAGCGCTGTTTCTTGTGGTGCTATGCACCGCTACAGCCCATCCGCTTACGCCGCTCACCGCCGCCGAAATCCGCGCCGCCGTCAAGATCATCCAGGACTCCGGCCGCGCTCCCGCCGGCTCGCGGTTCAGTCTGATCTCGCTGGCGGAGCCGCCCAAGGAACAGGTGCAGCGCGGAGCCGCCGTGTCTCGCCGCGCCTTCGCCGTGATTTACGATGCCCTCGCCAACCGTACTTGGGAAGCCATCGCAGACCTATCGTCCTCCCGCCTCGAATCGTTTCAGCCGATCCTCGGCGTGCAGCCCGCCGTCACCGGTGAGGATTCCTTAGCCGCCGACCGCCTCGTGCGCGCAGACCCGCGTTGGCGGCAGGCCATGCGGGAGCGCGGCATCGCAGACACGAACAACGTCTTCATCGTCGCCTGGTCCGCCGGATACTTCGCCTTGCCCGGAACGGGCCAGGACCGCATCGTGCGCGCGCTCTCCTACTACGGCGGCGCCGATCGCAACTTCGACACGCACCCCGTGGAGGGCGTGGTGGCGCATGTGGACCTTACCTCCAGAAAGATCCTCGATTTCCTGGATACCGACCGCAAGGCCCCCCTCTCGCGCGAACGCTTCGATCTCGACCCCGCATCCAACCAGCCCCTGCGCGCTGCGCCCGTGCCCTTGACCATCGTCCAACCGCGCCCGGGCTTTCAAATCGAAGACGGTGAAGTGCGCTGGCAGAAGTGGCATTTCCGCTATGCCCTGCACCCCCGCGAGGGCCTGGTGCTGTACACGGTGGGTTACGAAGACGGCGGTCGCGTGCGATCCATTTTGTACCGCGGGTCGCTCTCGGAAATGGTGGTGCCGTACGGCGATCCCTCCGGCGCATGGTTCTTCCGCAATAGCTTCGACGCCGGCGAGCTCGGCATGGGAGTCAACGCCAGCACGCTGCGCCCCGGCATCGACTGCCCCACGAATTGCTCCGTCTTCGATGCCGTGATTGCCGATGGCAGCGGTATCCCGCGCACCGTTCCCGGCGCCGTGGCACTCTACGAACGGGACGGCGGCATTGCCTGGAAACATGGCGACGACGCGCGCCGCGCACGCGACCTGGTGCTCTCCTTCAGCAGCGAGGTGGGCAACTACGATTACGGTTTCGACTGGATCTTCCACCAGGATGGCGCGCTCGAAATGCGCGTGGCGCTCACCGGCATCATGGCCGTCAAGGGCGTGGTGGACGGCCACGACCCCTATAGTCACCTGGTGGCGCGCAACATTGCGGCCCCGCACCATCAGCACTTCTTCACATTCCGTTTGGACATGGATATCGACGGCGCCGCCAACCGCGTCGTGGAGTTGAACAGCGCCCCCGCGCCGGCCGGCCCGCAGAATCCCTACGGCGGTGCATTCACCATGACCGAGACGCCGCTCCGAACCGAACGCGAAGCCGAGCGCCACCTCAACCTCGCCACCAGCCGCCGCTGGGTAATCGAAAGCGCGTCCACGAAGAATGCGCTAGACCATCCCACCGGCTACGCGCTGCTGCCCGGAGAGAATGCGGAGCCCTTTGCCGCAGCCGATTCCTGGGTACGTAAGCGCGCCGGATTCCTCAATGCGCATCTCTGGGTGACGCCCTATAAGCCCGCGGAAATGTATGCCGGCGGCGACTACCCCAACCAGAGCCACGGCGGCGACGGCCTCATCAAGTGGACCGCTGCCAACCGTTCGATTGACAATCAGGATGTAGTGCTCTGGTACACCATGGGCGTTACCCACAACCCGCGTCCCGAGGACTGGCCCGTGATGCCAGTGCACGCCGCCGGTTTCCGCTTGATCCCGTGGGGATTCTTCGCGAAAAATCCAGCGATGGATTTGCCCTCTCCGGAAGAGCGGCGCTAGCCGCGTACATAAGACCGCTCCCTTTGGTCACGGCTCAGTAACGAGTCACCGCCTTACTACCCTGTGACCACAGGCGGTGGGCCTTACTGAGCCGTGACCAGAGGGAGCGGTCGTCTTGCATCACCGAGTCCCCGAGCTCTGTAAGAATTGCCTGGCCGCCGGGATCGTATGTGACGCGAATTCCACTTCTTTCAACCCTTGGCCGCGCGTCTCCTCGTGAAGCAACAGCAGATAACCCAGGAACAAATGGATCTGTGGATTCTGACTGGAGAACTCTAACGCGCGGCGGGCGCTCTTTTCCGCCCCGGACAGGTCTCCTTGATGGAACAAGACCAGGCCGAGATTGAAATGTCCAGGCCAGTAGTCGGGGTCAAGCTCCAGCGATTTGTGCAAGGCCCTCTCCGCGTCTCCAAAACGCTCCAGGTGGGCATACTCCACTCCGAGCAGATTTTGAGCTTCAGAGAATTCCGGGTCTCGCCGCACGATCGTCTCCAGTTCGACGGCCGCCTCTCCGTCCTTACCAGCCCGGGATAGTTTCATCGCATGCCTGTAGGAGCGGCCCAATTCTTTGGAGGTTTTGTGTTGCAGCCGGCCCACCGAAATCGAGCGACCCGTAGGCTTCTCTTGCGATATTTCACGAGGCGGCACATCGAGCGGAACGGGCACTAAGTCACCGTGGGGCCATGGCTTCGGCGCCGGCGCTTGCGCCCAACAGTTCCAACATAGGAGTACGCCAAAGAAAAACCGGTTCACATCCCCTCCCGTTGAAAGAAATGGATTGCCGGCTCTCAACCGGGAGAGGGCGTTTCTAAAGGCACCTGGCGGCAGGGCGGCTTCTTACCGCAGCAGCGCCGGTGCGAATGAATAACTCAGCACGCGAGCCAGGTTATGGATAATGCGATGTGCCTAGGAAGTCCCTGGCGATATCGGATATCCGCTTACGACGTTGCCGGCTTAGTCTTCGCAGATATTCATACGCCTGCTGCTCGTCCAGACCATGCTCCGTCTGCAGTAGTCCTTTGGCTCGCTCGACCAGCTTTCTTTTGCCGAGCCTGTCATTGACAATCGTGAGCTCGGAACTAAGCCGGTAGACTTCATAGACCGACCATGTGGCCACGGAAGCAAGTTGGACCACACTCGGAATGTGATTTGCGAGTGGATTCGCCGGCGTCGGAGAAATGGTGAAGCCAAACGCTATGGTTGTGTTGAGACGCTCGGTTCCCCAGGAGAACAAGAGAAAGGAGGTGCCTCCCGGTTGAAATGCGCTGTCCAGGAATCTGGCAACGGGGCTCGACTCCGGAGCATATCCTGTTAGGTTACCGAGCGCCTCGCCCAGCCCTCCCTCCAGCGGCAGCGCGCCGGCGTGATTCTTACCGGCTTCCGGCCAGGCGTATAAATTCTGAATGGATCGGCCGTTCTTCACAAGGAATACGGAGACACTCCTGGCGCCCATCTCGTCCGCGACGGAACGAAGCGCGGGCAAAACTTCCCGGAGGCGTGACTCCAGTTCCGCTGCGAACTCGCGTCCGTCGTGTGCCATTCCGACTTCGGTTCTGGTTAGTGGTTCTAACCCGCTCGCGCCCGCGACGGCATTGTCGCCGGAAAGTAACACACGGAGGGTTGTACCTGGCAGAACAGCAGCGCTCCGCTATCTGCGACAGCCAACCTCCGAAGAATGCCGCGCCCAACGCCACCCCCTACGACCGGTGGGCGCATTGCATAGTAAGACGCCATTCGAAACAAAAAGTTCCGTCGTTTAGATGACGAATTCTGAGCCGGTTCGCTTAGCGGTTTTTCCAGCACAGAGTGAAAAAATTCCTACGCCTCCGCCTCGCGCCGGTTAACGCAATCAGACGGCGGCGCACCTTGCAAGCGAGTCAGTTCTCCGTCGGCGTTCAGTCGAGTTTGTCGATCACCAGCATTTCCATCGGTTGGCGGCGCCGTTCGAACCTTCAGGCCGAGCTGACGCTAACATGCCGGGAGCCGCGGGCAGAATTCGCACCATGCCAAGAACGGTCCACCAAATGGCGAAACGCGTCGCCGCGTTCACTCGCGGCGCTAACCGCAAACCCAACCGTACCAGCGCAGCGAGCAGAGCCGCTTGCCACAAGCTGTTCAGAACAGCGGTAAGGACTGCCATCAGTGTATTCATTCCGGCTTATCCTTTAACAACTTGCGGATGCGCTCCAACTCGGCATTGCTGAGCTTTTCATCCCGCACCAGGTTGAGCACGAGGGCTTCGGCCGAGTCGCCAAAAAAACGGGCGAGCAGGTGACCAACAGCGTTCCTGCTGGCTTGCGTGCGGTTTACTTTCGGGTAGTAGACGAACGCGCGGCCGACTTTAGGCGGGACATGACGAAGGTAGCCCTTCCGCTCAAGAATCGTCATCGTGGTAAGCACCGTGTTATACGCCGGGCCTGCCCTCGTGGCCAGCGCTTCCACCACTTCTGCCACGGTGGCCTTGCCCTTCCGCCAAACAACCTCCATTACGGGGAGTTCCGCTGCGGTGAGATCGACCGATCGATTTCGGGCCATGTCGGCACCTAATTCCTTAGGAGTGGATCCAATTTAAAGGAGGATCGGCGAAATGTCAACTAGATAATTAAGAATTGGAGAGATCGCTGCTTCGGCAGCCTACCGCTCCACTACCTCGCGATAGTACTGTTCGTACTTCGGAATGATCTTGTCCGGGCAGAAGCGCTCGGCTGCATTCCAGCGGCCCGTCTTGGCCATGCGGTAGTGCAGGTCGTCATTGGTGAGCAGAGTCACCACGCGCGCTGCCATGCCCTCCACATCCCCCACCGTTTCCAGGTAGCCGTCTTCGCCGTCGGTAATCAGCTCGGATACGCCGCCCACTCGCGTGGCCACCGGCACTACGCCGCACGCCATGGCTTCCAGCGCAGCCAGGCCGAATGATTCCAGGTCGCTCGGCATCAGCAGGACATGCGTTAGCGGAATCAGGCGCTCTACATGGTTCTGTTTTCCCAGGAACGAAACGTGGCCCTCGATTTTCAATTGGCGCGCCAGGTGTTCGGCGGGGCCGCGCTCGGGGCCGTCTCCCACCATCAGCAGGTGAGCGGGAACGCTCTTGCGCACCTCCGCCAGAATGCGGATACAGTCCAAGACGCGTTTCACCGGGCGGAAATTAGAGAGGTGGATCAGCAGCTTCTCACCAGCGGGTGCGTACTGCGCGGCGCCGGTTTTCTCGTTGTCCGGGTGATACAGCTCGCAATTGACGAAGTTCTTGATGACGCGGATTTCGTTGGGAACGGCGAAGACCTTCTGCGTCTCGTCGCGCAAGTAGTCGCTTACAGCCGTAACGCCGTCGGATTTCTCGATGGAGAATTTCGTGATCGATAAGAACGAGGGGTCGGAGCCAACCAGCGTGATGTCGGTTCCATGCAGCGTGGTGATGAACGGCAGCCGCCGCTTGGCCGCCATCATCTGCTGTGCCAGCAAGGCCGCGATGGAATGCGGAACTGCGTAGTGCACGTGCAGTACGTCCAGCTTGTAGGCATCCGCCACATCCGCCATGCGCGAAGCCAGCGCCAGGCAATACGGCGGATATTGAAACAACGGATAGGTGGAGACTTCCACTTCGTGATAATGAATGCGCGGTGTTTCGGGATCGAGGCGTATGGGGTTGGAATAGGTGATGAAATGCACCTCGTGGCCGCGGGCGGCCAGTTCCATTCCCAATTCCGTTGCCACGATGCCGCTGCCGCCGTACGTGGGATAGCAGGTGATGCCGACGTTCACTTGGCCAGCGTAGCATGTGGGGCCAGGCTTTCAGCCTGCCGCCGGCTTTCAGCCGGCGCTCTTGGAACGCACCGGGTTCGCGCGACGCCGGCTGAAAGCCTGCCGGCCCACATCACTTCGCCGCGAGAAAGCCCAGTTGAGTGACGATTGCGCCCAATTCACGAAGCTCGGAGCCCCGGGGCGGCAAGGCGCGGTTCAGCCGGACGGTCACCGTACTCGTGGGGAAGGTCGCGAGGCCGGCCGGTACCATCGCCGTCAAATGATAACTGCCGGGCGTGTAGTACGAGCGCTTGGTCATCGGTTTGTCATTCACCCTTATCGAGACCGTAACCGGGCCGCCCGCACTCTGCATGTAGCCGGGCGGAAAGAACAAATCCATTTCGAAGCTCAACGCCGGGTCGGCCGGAGTGCGCAGGGTTACCTCGGCCTGCTTCTGCATCCAGCGCCACGCGCCATCCTCGATCGGATACCAGCCGGCGACGAGCTGCGGTTTGCTGCGCAGGTCGCCCATCTTGAGGTACGACGCCGCGGCCACCCCCAAAGGAACGCCATCGTCGCCAGCTTCGGTAACCAGTTCGCCCCAGCCCACCTGGAGCGCAGGTGGAGCGTCCACCGACAGAGTGATTTCACCGGCATCCGGCAAGCGCAACACGTGGTCCTCCCACAGGCTCCCGTCGACGTGCACGCGCTGCTCGAAAAGTGCGCCGCCCGATGGACCGCGAATCGAGAACGTCGCCAGCCCTTTGCCGCGCCCGAAAAGCGCGAAGTGTAGTTTTGTCGAGTGGCCGTCCAAGGGTAGGCGCACAGCCTGTCCCGGACTCACCACGTAGACCAGGCGCCCCGAGAACTCGGTGGGCGTCCAAGGCCCCGGCACGTCCAGGAAGGGCGAGGTGCGCGCATAGGTGATGCGGTCGAGAGGGAGGTCGGAAAAAGAGAAGGAGAGCAAGCCGGCGGACACGCTCGAAAACCCCGAATGGGCGTGGCGGTCCACCAGGCGCAGCGGCGTGCGGACCGGCAGATCCAGCGTGCGCAACGGCACAGCCGTCTCCTCGGCGAGGCTGTCGTAATTGGCGCCCAGCGAAAGATCGGACGTGACGATCCACTCGCCCGGTGTTGGCACACTGCGCTCTTCCAGCATCCGCCCGCCGTGCTGCCGCATGTAATATTCAAATCCCCAGTCGCCGTTTACCAGGAAAGTCCGGCCCGGAGGCGGCGGGACCTGCGCATACACGCGGGCAAACTCATACGCGGCGAAGGACAGGTTCAGACCCAGCACCACACTGACGGCCAGCGCCAGCGCCATCCAGCGGGGCCGGTTCTGGTATTGGAGCACGAACAGGAGCACCATGGGCGCCACCAGCGGCAACAGGTAGCGGGCGGCTCCGGCGAAGAAGGCCACCGATGCGAAAGCAAAATACAGAAGACACCATGCCCACCAGCATCGGGTTGTCGCGGCGCGCCTGCCAGATCCACAGCAGCGCATTGACGCCCAGGGTCACGAAGATCACGAGCAGGCCGCGCTCCCACCAGGGATACCCGTGGACTAGGGCCGCAGCCAGGACGCCGGGCGCTATACCCCACAACCGCCGCAGCGCCAGCGGCACCAGCGTAACCAGCACGCCCAGGTGCTCGAGCAGCGCCAGCGCACTTGCACCCTTCAGGCTGAGCCGGCCGAGCGCCGGGCTCTCAACGTTTCCCAGCAGCACGGCGCCGGGGAACCGGCCGGTCAAACTCCACTGAAGGCCTTGCCACCCCGCCAGCCCCACGTACGGCGCAGCTAACGCGAGCCACGCAGCGCGCGGAGGGCGCTCGCGGCGGACCGCATATTCCAGCAACAGAATGGGCGGCAGAGCCAGCGCCTGCAATTCGGTCAGGCCGGCCAAAGTCAGCGCAATCCCGGCCACCAAGAACCGCCGCCACAGGAAAGCCGCCGCGCCGATCAACAGAAATGCCAGACCCGGCGCCTCCGTTCCCGCCAGCGTATTGGTGTTGACCTCGACCAGGGGCGACGCCGCCACTAACAGTCCGGCCCACAGCGGCTGCGTCGTGAAGCGCGCCGCCAGCGCATAAGCCGCGAAGCTGATGCCGAGCGCGAACAGCAGGTAGCAGGTATGGAAGAAGACCACGGAGAAATGGCCTCGGATGATCCAGATCAGCGCCAGGATGTACGCGTCCAACGGCGGATGCGGGTGCCCCGCGGCATCTACCACGCGCCCCTGAAACACATAGGTAAAGTTCAACGGCGTGAGCGGCTGTCGAAAAACCTGCTGCGCGATATCCAGGTACGTGACCTCGTCGCCCTGCACCGGCTGCGCGAGGAAGGGGACGTGCAACAGCAACGTGAAGGCCGCCAGAAGGGCTAACTGCCGGCCGCGGCTCATTGCAGCGGCACTCGAAATTTTAACCCCGCGCCGCGTCCGGGGCGGGACTCCAGCACCATGTCCGCGTTCAGCGAACGAGCCCGCCGCTTGAGGCTGGCCGGACCGAGACGCAGCATCTCCAGCTCTTCCAGATTGTAGGTTCCGGCAAAGTTGAATCCGTGGCCATTGTCGTCCACCGAGATCTCCAGCCCGCGGTCGGTCTTCTCCATGGCCACCGCCACGCGCGAGGCGCCCGCATGCTTTTGCACGTTGTGTAGGGCCTCGCGCAGCATCTGCAACACTTCACTGCTCATTTCCTGCGGCAGACCGACCGGACTATGTGCGCCGAGAAACGTAACCGGAATGCCGCTCTCTTTCTGGAAAGACTCGGCCGTGCGGCGCGCCGAAGCCATCAGGTTCGCGCCGTCCAAATCCACTGGCCGCATGCTGTGCAGGAACGATCGCAGGTCGCGGATCTGGCCTTGCGCCAGCACCTGTAGCTCCTTCAAATCGTCCATGCCGGCATTCTGGTCGCGCTCCAGCAGCTTGCGCAGAATCTCCAGGCGCATCTGCAGGCTGATGAAGCTCTGCAAGGGCCCGTCGTGGAAATCGGCCGCAATGCGCTGGCGTTCATCTTCGCCGGCCTTCTCGCCGGCCCTCTGCATCTGCTGCAGTTGCTCGCCCAGTTCAGCGGCACGCGCGCCGAACCGCCGCTTGCTGACGGCGAAAGCGAACGCCAGCGCCCCACCCACCGCGATAGGAGGCCCCAGTTGCCGGATGGCCGCGTAAGGAAGCGCCAGGCAAAACAGGGCGCATACCACCGCGACCACGGCAACTTCCACGGGACCATAGAAGACCAGTGCTTCCGCCAGCAGGTACAGGAAAAATGCCGACGACACCCACACCAGGGGCGCGCCGCCGAAGCCGGACAGGATCAGGAAGAAGACCGTATCGCCAAAGAGGGCCAACAGCCCAAAAGTGCCGCTCTGCCACTGGCTGCGAATCGCCAGCGCCGCGGCGTACGCAAAGAAAACCCCCAACACGCCGTACAGAATCGGGGGAACATGCGGCGGCCACCAGTAGGCAACACTCAGGGCCGCGACCGCCAGCACGGCGCGCGTCCAGCAAATGAATTTCGGCCAGCTGAATTCGGAAGCAAACTGCACGGTTTATTTTCGGTAGAGGTATAAGGTGTGGCTGCGCCCCTCGCCGTCGTCAGCGACGGTCTCCACCTTCTCTGGAGTCCAGTTCTTGAATTCGAAATCGTGAGCCACCACGCGGGCACCCTTCTTCAACTCCCGGTCCAGCAGCGGCTGCACCTTGTCGTTGGAGACGGGCAGCAGGTAAACCGTCACCAGGTCGGCGGGACTGTAGTTTTGTTTCAGCAGGTCGCCATTAATGATTCGGGCGCTCTTGTCCAATCCGAGCTTGCGGATCTGATCCAGACTGCGTTTGGAAAGGTCCTTGTCGAGTTCCACGCCGGTCGCTTGCGCGTGGAATTTCTGAGCAGCCATGATGACGATCCGGCCATCTCCGGAGCCGAGGTCGAACACCTTTTCACCGGCCTTCAACTCGCCCAGCAGCAGCATCTTCTCGACGATAGTCTCCGGGGTGGGGTAGTAAGGCGCCAGTTTCTGCGCATTTCCGTCCTGTGCGGCCAGCAGCGCGCTGGTAAGAAGCCCGAGAAAGAGCAGTTTTCTCATGACCGTTCTCAATGTAGCAAGAAAAGCTTTCAGCATTCAGCAATCAGCCGTCAGCTAAAAAAATCCGGATCGGCGCTTCTTCCAAAAGCTGAGCGCTGAATGCTGACTGCTGAAAGCTTCTTTTCACTCCACCACCGTCTTCCATCCCCTTCGGCTCAGGTCTCTGTAGATGTATAATCCCGCAGCCACCGCCACAACCAGAAACGCCGCGCCCGTGCCATAGGCTTTCAGAATCACTTTGCCCACGCCGAACAGGATGCCATAGATCAGCGCGCAGCCCGCGATCCAATCCAAAATGTTGTAGCGTAGATCGCGGGACGGCGGCACTTCCGGCGCAAGCCGCGCAATCGGCCCCCACAGCGCCGCCGAAGGCCGTACCCGTCGATAGAACTTCAGCAACTGCTCCTGGGGCTCCGGTGGAGTCAGAAAGGTGACGGTGACCCAAACGGCCGTCGTGATCCCCACGGTGATCAGCATGGTATGAGCAAAACCGATGGGATCGTCAATCGAAATGCCCACTACCGTCTTCAGAAATACCGAGGTGACAAAGGCCGCGGCCATGGCGGCCACCTCGCTCCACGCGTTGATGCGCCACCAATACCAGCGCAGGATCAGCACCGTGCCCGTGCCCGCGCCGGTAACGATGAGCCACTGCCAGGCTCCCTGGATCGAGTCGAGATGCCGCGTCACCAGGGCCGAGACGATGGTCAACCCGATGGTGGCAATCCGCGAGGCCCACAGGTAATGCTGGTCGGAAGCGTCGGCGCGCACGAAGCGCCGGTAGAAGTCGTTCACCAGGTAACTGGCGCCCCAGTTGAGTTGCGTCCCCACGGTCGACATGAAAGCGGCGGCGAATGCGGCCACCATGGTGCCGCGCAGCCAGGCCGGCAGGTAGTCGATCATCACGCGGATATAGCCGGTTTCCGGATCCTTTATGAAGCCGGGATCGTGCTGGTAGAGCACCACCGCCGCCAGTCCGACCAGCACCCAGGGCCACGGCCGCACCGCGTAGTGGGCGATGTTGAACCACAGCGTGGCCAGCAGGGAGTGCTTCTCGTCTTTCGCCGAGAACATGCGCTGGGCAATGTAGCCGCCGCCGCCCGGCTCCGCGCCCGGATACCAGGTGGCCCACCAGTTCAAAGAGATGTAGACCAGAAAGGTGATCATCGGCATCCAAGCCGAGTTCAGATCGGGAACGAAGCTGAGAGCCGAGCCGGCCGTGCCCGTGGCCAAACCTTTGGCCTGGTCGATGGCCGCCAGTTGGTGCTTCATGCCGTCGATGCCGCCAACCGCACGGACCGCCACCACCGCCAGTACAATCACCATCGTCATCTTGATGACGAACTGGAACAGGTCGGTGACCAGCACGCCCCATAACCCGGAGAGCGTCGAGATGAACGAAGTCAACGCGATGATGCCCACGACAATGATGAGCGCGGTGTCGCGATCCACCCCCAGGATCAGCGACAGGATTTTCACCATGGCCAGGTTGACCCAGCCCAGGATGATGCAGTTGATGGGGACGGCCAGGTAGAGCGCGCGGAAGCCCCGCAGGAAGGCGGCGGGCCGCCCGGCATAGCGGATCTCGGCGAATTCCACGTCGGTCATCACACCCGACCGCCGCCACAGGCGCGCGTATAAGAAGACCGTCAGCATGCCGCTGGCGACCGAGTTCCACCACAGCCAGTTCCCCGCGATCCCGTTGCGCGCCACCATGCCGGTGACGGCCAGCGGTGTGTCGGCGGCGAACGTGGTGGCCACCATCGAGGTGCCGGCCAGCCACCATGGAGCGTTCCGGCCCGAGAGGAAAAATTCGCTTGTGTTCTTACCGGCGCGGCCCTTGTAATAGAACCCGATCGCCAGGTTGAAGAGAAAATACGCGGCGACGATGGTCCAATCAACGGCCGTTAGTTTCATCGCGTTGCCACTTTTCCACGTGGCTGTGGAAAAGGCTGTGGAATTCTAATCCCCCAGAGAGCCAAGCTTTGACGGTTAACACCTTTGTGACAGTATGCACATGCTTTGTGCAAGGCGCATTACCTCGGGACAAGTCATTGATAAAAATAGATTTCCAGGGGAATTAACCCAATATTTCCCGGGTTTAATACCCACATTTGTGACTACCGCGGTCTATATCCACACCTGCTCCACAGGGCGGCCCTGCTTGCACAACTCGCAGTGGGCGGCATCGGCATAATAGCTGGCTTCCAGTTTGGCCAGGTAATAGAGCGGCAGAGAGCCGAAATCGTGAGTAGTGGGCGTGGGCTGATAAATGATGACTGCCAGCCCCACCACCTGGGCGCCCTTGGCTTCGAGCATTTGCTTCAACTCCGAAAGGTTGCTGCCAGTCCGCAGGATGTCGTCCACCAGGACGACCGGCTCGCCCGGCTGCGGCTCCACGTACTGGCGAAAGCGCAGCGGCCCGCACTCCTTATCGCGTTCCGCCCAATAAACCTGCCGGGCCCGTATGGCCTCACAAACGCCGTAAGCCACCGGAAGACCGCCCGTAGCCGGGGCCACGATGGAGAGCTCCGGCACGATCGCGCGGATCTCCGAATTAGCTCGGAGCAGCCGACTCAGGCCGACGCTCAGCATTCGCTGCTGCTGGTAATAGCGCAGCGCCAGCGGCACTTGCAGGTATTCGTTGGAGTGCAGGCCCGTGGGATATTCGAAGTGGCCGTCGCGCAGAGCGCCCGTCTCGCGCAGCACGGACACAACTTCTTCTTCGGTAGGAATCAAATGCATGCCGCCGCCTTTTAGTTAGCCCCCCGGCCGGTTAGAACGCGGGGAATTGTCCGTAACAGGATCTTCCAGTCGAGCGCCAGTGACCAGTTGTCGATGTAGTGCATGTCCATCTTCATCCAGGTATCGAAATCGACGCTGTCGCGCCCGGAAACGGCCCACAGGCAAGTCAATCCCGGACGCATGCGGAGTCGGCGGCGCTGCCATTGCTTGTACTGCTCCACCTCGTTGGGAACGGCGGGCCGCGGCCCTACCAGAGACATGTCGCCGCGCAGCACATTCCACAACTGCGGCCATTCGTCGATCGAGAATTTACGCAGGAAGCGGCCGAGCGGAGTCAGGCGCGGGTCGCCGGGGATCTTGAAGGCGGTCTGGCGCGTGTTGAGGTGGGCCACGGAGGCCTTCAACTCCTCGGCGTTGGCGCACATCGAGCGGAATTTGTAGAACAGAAAACGGCGGCCGTTCAAACCGCAGCGAACCTGCCGGAACACCACCGGACCGGGCGACGTTAGCGCGATGGCGAATGCGATCAGCAGCATGAATGGCGACAGCACGATCAATCCCGCGGCTGCGAGTACGATATCGACCGTCCGCTTGGCCAGCAGGCGTAGTTCGTCGTAAGGCGCCGCCGAGAACGTCAGCAGCGGAGTGGCGCCGAACCGCTCAAGCGATACCGTGCTGTTCACGTGCGGGAAAAAGTCGACCGCCACGCGCGTGCGCACGCCTTCTTCATCGCACAGCAGGAAATACTCTTCCAGGTTCGCCAGGCTCTCGCTGCCCACTGCGAAAATGATCTCGTCGATGACGTGCTGCCGCAGCAGCGCGGGCAGTTCGGCGATGGGGCGCACCTGATAGGAGGTTCGCAAACGGATCTCGCTCTCGCTGGGGATGCCCCCCTCGCTGAGAAAACCGTGCAGCCGGATGCCGTACTCGGTCGACCGCTCCAGGGCTTCCGCCAGGCGGCGCGCGCGTTCCCCGGTGCCCACCACCATGACGTAATGGGGAGCGGCGAATTCGCGCCGGATCACACCAATCACACGCCCCGCGGTCAGCCGGAAAATCAATAGCGCCGCCCATGCGTACAAGACGAACAAGGCGAGAAACGGCCGGCTCAACTCCAGGCGCAGCAGGTATTCGAAAACCACCAGGCACACGGCGCCATAGGCGCATTGCCGGGCGGCGTCGCGCAGGATCACGCGCGGATGTCCGGAGTCGAGCTTCTCGTAGATTTCGAGCCACACCCCGATGGCCACCCAGGCCAAAAGCGTAAAGCCCAGGACCAGGGCTTTGCGTTCGATGGTCAGAAAAAACTCGTTTTCGAGGTGGAGCAGGACGCGGGTCTGGTAGGCGCCCTCAAACGCCAGCGCCGTCAGGATCACGTCCGACAGTCCGAACAAAACACGGGCTTTCCGCTGCCGGCTGAACATCCGGACTCAGGATATCACGCGGCTGGTCCGTCGGCCGGGCCCGCCTCAGGAAGAAACGTATCCGAAGTTATAAGGTTTTCCGGCTGCCTGCCGATGAGTACTTACAGGAGCTTGCTCAAAGGCAAGCCATAGATCATGAATGATGCAAACAAGCGGGCCGCGCTGTTCCGTAACCTCCTTCGTTCGCGCACTGGCTCTGCCACGCGAATCTCGCCTGAACTGTCCACGCAGTTAGCGTCTCTCAAAGGCTTCTTTTAAATCTCAAACACCAAATCGGAACCGCGCACCCGCATATTCCCGGGGCGAGCAAGAGATCACCGATCGCCAGGGCCTGGACGAATGAACAGATCTCCATTTACTTGTCCTTAAAGGTTTTCTGGAAACATTCCGATATATGACGGTGAGGAAGTGGCAATGAAACGAATCGTATTAATAGCGCCTTTGCTGATCGGTAGCTGGTCGTCGTATGCGCAGAGTCCCACTGTGTCTCCGACGGTCTTCAACTTCTCGTATCTGGCGGGCAGCCCGGCCTCGAAGTTCCCCACCGGGACGCTGAAAGCTACATTACCGGCCACGTCAACCGGCTCAACAGTGTGTGCCACCTTGAGCTATCCGAGGTCCTCTCCCGGGCAGTGGCTGACGGTAACGCCCACGAGCGGCAGCTCTCCTTTAACGATGGCGTTATCTGTAAACCCCACCAGTCTGAGCCCTGGCACCTATTCGGTTACCATCCAGATGACGGCGGCTGCGGCAGGGAGTAGTTGCCCCGGTTCCGGTCTCTCGACTGACGTCGTCGTGACATTGGCCGTGACCACCCCGCCTTCCTCGCTGGTTGTGACCTCGCAAGATTTCGATCCGCCGGTGTCCGGCTCCACTACGCAGAGCCTGACATTCAATTACACCAGCGGTAGCACACCTGGAAAATACGAACTGTATGTATCTGCGAGCTCGGGGATCGTGCCTTTCAGCGTAAGCGCAGGGCCCGCGAAAACCGCCGCATGGCTTCGGGTTGCGAACGCGGGCATCCCCGGACAACAACTGAACCCCGGCAACGCAACTAATGGTGTGGCCACCAACGCAGGCACGGTGCAAATTGAAATCTCTCTCGACGCCACAACGCTGCAAACGCTCGATGTTGGCCCTTACACTGGGACCGTCACTATCGCCGCGACTGCTCCGGCAACCGGAACCTACCCGATATCGGTGGTTCTCCAGGTTTCAGCCGGTGCTCCCAATCTGTACATGATCTTTCCTGACACCATGCCCGCTATCCCCACGGCTCCCCCTTACACGGGACCCGATCCGGTCATCACGGTCAGCGGCGACAATTTCTTCAAGAGCTCGTCCAATGTCTTCATGTCTACAAATGGCGGCGTACCCATTCCGCTGGTCACTCAATGGGTGTCCCGTAAGTTATTGTCCGTGACCTTGCCCGCTTCGTACCTGGCCCCACCAAATCCCCTTTCCTACCCCGAGACATTGTCGCTCTTCGTGCAGAACGGCGCGCCTCCCAGCAATCCCTCGCAAGGTGTGGCCACCTCGCTCTCGCTCCCTTTCAGCGTTACCGATCCCAACAAGCCGTACATCCAGTCCGTCGTCAATGCCGCCAGCGATCTGCCCACGTCTTCGCAAACCGGGCCTTTACCAAATCCCGTTCCTGGAGGTTTTAGCTCCGTTTCGCCACGAGAGATTATTTCGATATTCGGCCAGAACCTGGGGCCAGCCAGTATAGTTCCCTCCACGCCCCTGGGTGCTCCACTGTCGTACCCTTATGTGATTCCGCCTTACATCGGCACGTACGTCACTTTTCAAGTGCAACCCGGCGCTGGCCCTAATGGCCCGATTCTCATGGCGCCCCTGATCATGATCTCGGCTAACCAGATCAATGCGATAGTACCCTATGAGATCGCGGTGGACGCGACCGGAGTGCCGTACCCGGCGGGAACCCCCCTGATGATTGTGGCGTTCAACAATTTCGCAACCCCGTATCAATTCGCGACGTCCCTGGGGGGGCCGGCAGCCGCCGTAACTGTGCCCGCGGATCCAGGGCTTTTCACATTTACCGGTAACGGCCAGGGGCAGGCAGCCGTGCTCAATTTCGACAGCGCTACCGGAATGGCCACTACCAACTCGGCCAAGAATGCGGCGCCCAGGGGGTCCGCAATCGAGGTCTATGCCACCGGCATGGGCGATATTACAATCGGACCAACCATCACCGTAACCGACGCCTCCCCGACGCCACTGGCGGCATCGATGACGTACCCGCTGGCGATCAACTCGACACTGGCAATCGGCCCTTCGACTTTGCCAAACGGCGAGGTTGCTACCTCTTATACATTGCCTGGCGGGGGGGTTGTCACGCTCAACGTAACGCCCGATCCAGCTGTCGCGGCGTCAATGGTCCCGCCATACCAATGGAGTTTAGCGGGTCCCAATTGGTTGACACTGACGCCGGCAGCCAGTCCCAGTGCATCCGCGATATTAACCGCGACGCCCGCGAGCGCTGGAACATTCATCGTCATTGTGACGGTCACGGATTCGAATAATGTGACACCGCTGGCCGCGACCATGACTTACGCGCTCACCGTTGCGTCCGGTCTGACGATCACCACGCCCGGACTGCCAAACGCTACCGTGGGTGCTGCCTATAACTTCACCATGTCCACATTGGGCGCGACCGGTGCTGTGACTTGGTCTTCCCAGACCGCGCTGCCAGCCGGTTTAGTTTTGACAGCGGCTACTGGTCTGGTGTCCGGGACACCCACCGGCGCGGGGACATCGCCCGTTAGTCTCCAGGTGGTCGACAGTGCAACGCCGCAGCAATCGGCCATTGCCACTTACACTCTGACCATAAATCCCCTGATCCGCATTACTCCGACGCCCTTGCCTCAGGGTATAAAGGGCCTCGCCTATGCAGGCGCCGGAGTAACACTTACAGCCAACGGAGCAACCTGCGTCGCGGGCTGCACCTGGACAGTCGCGCCAGCGCCGGCCGGCATGGCCTTGGCGAAGGTGGGTGTCACGCTAAAAGCGACACTGAGCGGCACGCCGACTGCGGCCGGGACTTTCGTTATCACCGTAACCGATGACAATGCAAAGACCGCCACAATAGCTTTCACGATTAATGCCCCCGGTGTCGCGATCACGACCCCGTCAATGACATCGCTGGTAGTTGGGAAGTTCTCTTCGCAGACGCTCACCGCGCAGGGAGGTACCGGAGCGGGAACCTATACCTGGAAAGCCACAGGCCTTCCACCGGGGCTGGCCTTGGCCCCTACTACCGGCGTACTGAGTGGCACGCCCACCAGCGCCATCCAGTTTCCACTGCCGGACGGCATGGTTGCCCCGCCTTTTCCGATCTACCTGAACGACAATACCTACCGTGTTGTCATCAACGGGCAATCGGCTGATACCTTCTATGCCGGCACTTCGCCCTACTCGGCCGCTGGCTTGACCCAAATCAATGCGATCGTGCCATTGAACGTTCCGGCTGGACCCGCTGTTCCAATCATAGTAGAGGTCGGCCCGATCGTTAACGGTAACGCTACAGCTCGAAAAAGCCAGCCTGGCGCCACCATAGCCGTGAAATAGCCACGAAGCGGCGAAGCTTTCTTGCTTCGCCGCTGACGTGCCAGCCCACGACAGTATTACACTTACATTACGGTGGGAATTGGGAGCAGTCGCGGATACGCTCGACTGGAGCCGGTTTTGGTCTTCGGGCTCATCATGGCGTACATCTGGGAGTTGCGCTACAGCCATCAACGATTCTGGCTGCTCATCCTGGGACTCATGCTCTATTCCCATTGGCGTCGTGGGGAAAAGGCCAAAGCCCTAGGCTTCGACTTCCGTAGTTTCCGTCCTTGCGCCGAAAAGCTCGCGCCGGCGTTGCTCTTTCTGATTCTCCTGCTGCTGGGTTGCGGTCTAGTGTTCAGCACGACGCGGCCGATGGGGTGGGAGAGAGCTATGACGGCGTGGGCCGCCTATGTTCCCTGGGGCGTGTTTCAGCAATATGCCCTCAACGGCTATTTTCTAAACCGCATCGACCGGCTGGTTTCCCAACGCGCCGCGCCCGTCCTCACCGCCGCGCTCTTCTCCAGCGCTCACCTCCCCAATTGGTTCTTGATGGCTGTCACCCTGTTGGCAGGCTACGGCTGTACCCTACTTTATCGCCGCTACCGCAACCTCTATACCCTCGGCTTGGCCCACGGCACACTCGGGTTCCTGCTCTACCTCGTGATTCCCGATTCCATCAGTCATCACCTGGTGGTGGGTCCCGGCTGGTTCACCCACTAAAACCATCGTTCGGGGGTGGCACGCAGTGTCCCACAAACGAACACCAGGAACTTTGCTGTCCGTTTTATCGTCTGAAACGTCATATCGTTACGTCCCAGGGAGGAGTGGCAGGCGCCGTGCCTATCTTGGGCCGGACTTAATATGGATGTTCCACGAACAGATGTACGCAGAAAGAAGCTGATCCGCCGCATTGGGATTGTCCTGGTTCTGGCGATTGCCATTCCGGCGGTCACCATCGCATTGGCCCGGTTGAAGCCCGCGGCCCCCGGGGTAGAGATGTCTACGCTCTGGCCCGACACCGTCAAGCGTGGCCCAATGACGCTGGAAGTCCATGGCCTGGGGACCCTTGTCCCCGAGGAGACCATGCTGATCCCGGCCACCACAGACGGGAGGGTGCAGCGCATTCTCATCCGGCCCGGCACGCCCGTGAAAGCCGATTCGGTCATCATGATTCTGACCAGCCAGGAGCTGGAAACCGACCTCCTCAATGCCGAATACGCGCTGAAGGCAGCCGAAGCGGACTATTCGAATCTAAGAGTCACCCTGGAAAAAGCCAAAATCGACATGCAGGCAACGGCTGCACAGGTGGATGCGGATTACAACACCGCCAAGCTCAAGGCCGACCGCGACTCCGCTCTCTCGAAAGAGGGACTCTTCTCCGAGGTGGATGCCAAGATCTCGGCCGTGACTGCCGATCAACTCGCAGGACGCATCGAGCTCGAGAAGAAGCGACTCTCCATCAACACCGAAGCGGAAGAAGCGCAGTTGGCCGCGCAGAAGGTCAAGGTGGAACAACTCCGCGGGCAGTACAACCTGAAGAAGAGCCAGGTGAGTCAATTGAAGGTGCAAGCCGGGTTCGATGGCATGCTGCAGCAACTCCCCACGCCGGTGGAAGAGGGCCAGAAGGTTTTGGCCGGCACCCCGCTGGGAAAGGTAGCGCAGCCCTCCAAGTTGAAAGCGGAGTTGAAGATCGCGGAAACTCAGGTGAAGGACATCGCCATCGGCCAGCCGGCCGTGGTAGATACGCGAAACGGCCTCATCGACGGGCATGTCTCGCGCATCGACCCTTCGATTCTGAACGGAACCGTTACCGTCGACGTGTCGTTGACGGGAGCGCTGCCGCCCTCGGCCCGTCCCGACTTGAGCGTCGATGGCACCATTCAGTTGGAAAAACTCGCCGACGTTTTGTTCGTGGGGCGGCCGGTATTCGGGCAGCAGGATGCCACCGTACAACTGTTTAAGGTGGAGCCGGACGGCAAGTACGCCAATAAAGTTAAGGTCGCTTTCGGCCGCAGCTCGGTCAATTCGATCGAGATCAAGAACGGCCTGCAGATCGGTGACAAGGTGATTCTCTCGGATATGTCGGCATACGACAGCTACGACCGGATTCGACTGAACTAATGAGTTACCACGTTCGTAAAGCAGGAGAGGAGTGACATGGAGAACGGCGCAGAAGGAATCATCAGGCTGGACAGCGTCAGTAAAGTCTTCGTAACGGATGAGGTGGAGACGCACGCGCTCGCCGGCATTCATTTTGAACTCCGAAAAGGGGAATACCTGTCGATCGCGGGCCCTTCGGGTTGCGGCAAATCGACCCTGCTCGCGATACTGGGGCTGCTCGACACGCCGAGCGACGGCGCCTATTATTTGAACGGGAAGCCGGTGACCGGCCTCAAGATGTCGGAACGGGCGCGCATCCGCAACCGCGAGATCGGGTTTATTTTTCAGGCCTTCAACCTGATCGGCGATTTGACCGTTTATGAAAACGTCGAGCTCCCCTTGACCTACCGCGGGATGCCTTCTTCGGAGCGCAAGCGGCGCGTCCAGGAGTCGTTGGAGCGCGTGGGCATGTCGCATCGAATGAAGCACTACCCGTCGCAGCTTTCCGGAGGCCAGCAGCAGCGCGTGGCGGTGGCGCGCGCCCTGGGCGGCGATCCGCTGATCCTGCTGGCGGATGAGCCCACCGGTAATCTGGATTCGCAGAATGGCGAAGCCGTCATGAGTCTCTTGCGCGAGCTGCACCAGGCGGGGTCCACCATTTGCATGGTGACGCACGATCCGCGCTATGCGGAGTTCGCCGACCGCACCATACGGCTCTTCGACGGCCGTATCGTGGAAGAGAGCGTCGAATCGGCCAGGCAGGCATAAAATGCACCGTTGCAGCATGTTCCATCCGGCGCGCCGGGGGCCTTGCTGAGCCGTGACCAAAGGGAGCGGTAGGAGCAGTGGAATGCAAATCAACGCGAAGACATTAGTGGTCGGGGCATTGATTGCGGCCTTCAGCGCCGCGCAGGCCGTGGGTTCCACCGGCTCACAGCAGCAGTTCCGTCAATCGTACATGCTGGCCGCGGGCGGGCGGGTGGCCATCGACAACCCGTATGGCGACGTGCGCATCATAGCGTGGGACCGTGACGAAGTGCGCATCGAAGCCGTTAAGACCGCTTCCGATTCGCGGCGCCTGGACGAGGCGCAGATCGTGGTCGATTCCACTTGCGACTCTCTCTCCATTCGCACGGAATACGGCGGCGCTGATACCGAGCATCCCGCCAGCGTGGCGTACCGGATCACCGTGCCGCGTACCGCGAACCTGGATGACGTACACCTGGTGAACGGCGGCCTCTCCATCCGCGGCCTCCACGGCGCGGTGAAAGCCACCTCCATCAACGGTGACATCCACGCAGAGCGGCTGGAAGGGACCGCCGATCTCTCCACGGTTAACGGTCAGGTCGAAGCCAATTTCCACCGCATCAGCCCCGCCAACATGATTTCGCTGCGCTCGGTGAACGGGCCTATCGTTCTTTCGATCCCTTCCGGCGCCGGCGCACAGCTCCTCGCCCAGAACACTAGCGGCGGCATCCTGAGCGATTTCGGCCGCCAGAGGGTCGCGGAAAGCGGCCACCGTTTTCACGCTATCCTCAAAGGCGGAGGCGCCGAGATCCACTTGCAGAACGTCAATGGCGGCATCTCGATTCACTCCACCTGGTCCCGCCGCCGCGAGCGGCCGGTCCTTTAGCGCCCATTCATGATCACGCTTTCGAACCTGGAAAAATTCTATGAGGGCGGCTATGGCCGCTCATACGTTCTTCGCCGCATCAATGCGGAGATCCGCGAGGGCGAATTTGTCACCATCATGGGACCATCGGGCGCGGGCAAGTCGACGCTCCTGAGCATCCTGGGCATGCTGGATGGCGCATGGACCGGCGAGTTCGAATTCTTCGGCCACTCCGTGCACCGCATGAAGCCCAAGGAACGCGTGGAGCTCAACAAAAAATACATCGGCTTCGTGTTCCAGAGTTATCACCTAATCGACAATCTGACGGTGTACGAGAACCTCGACATTCCGCTCTCTTACCGCAATGTGAAGGGCTCCGAGCGGGCCGCCATCGTGTGCGACGCGCTGGACCGGTTTCACATCGTGGGCAAGCGCGATCTGTTCCCCAACCAGCTTTCCGGCGGCCAGCAGCAACTGGTGGCGGTGGCGCGTGCAGTCATCTCCAATCCCAAGCTGATTCTGGCCGATGAGCCCACCGGTAATCTCCACTCCACGCAAGGCAAGGAGATCATGGACCTGTTCAAGAAGCTGAACGACGAGGGAACCACCATCGTGCAGGTGACCCACTCGGAAGCCAACGCGGCTTACGGTCACCGCGTGATTCAACTCGCCGACGGGTGGATCGTCAATACCTGACTTACGCTCTACTTGTGTGGCTCTGGAGCCGGAGCGGCAGGAGGTGCCGGCGGCGGGCCGGGACCAAACCCTCTTCCGCCACCCACCGGAGCTGGAGGCAGTTCCGCGGTGCCCCCCACCTCGAACACAAACAGCATTGGCGGATTGCCGACTTTGGCGTCGGTCGGTCCCAAGGTTTGAGCCGGCCGCCCCGCGCCTGCCAGGAATGCCACATACTGCTTGCCATCGATCAGAAACGTAATCGGAGGACCCGCCCCGAACTTGTTAGTACGGAGTTCCAGAAGCTGCTCGCCCTTGTCAGCGCTGTATGCCAGAAGCCGGCCGTCGCCCAGCACCTGAAACACCAGGTTGCTCGCTGTCGTGACGGTGCCGCCGCCGGCCGCGCCGCCGACCGGCTTCTGCCAGACGATCTTTTGAGTCACCGGATCCCGCGCTTCCAAAACACCCCCACGTCCGGCTGGCGGCCCATTAGGCGGCTCCGGCCCGAGGATGGGCATAGGCGTAACCGGCGTGCCGCCGCGGCCAAATGACAGTCCATGGTGGCCGCCCGGCGCCTCGGTCACCTCATCGGCTGCGGTAAACGTGTAATTGCCAAATGACGCCGGCAGATAGACTAGACCCGTCGCCGGATTGTAGGACATGGGCGCCCAGTTGTGCGCGCCGCCTCCGCCCGGGTAGATCCGCACGGGAGTCTTGTCGTAGAACGCATCCGGGTTAAGCATGGCCCGTCCCTTCGCGTCAAAACCCTTGGTCCAGTTCACTTGCACAAACGGTTCGGCCGAAATGAACTCTCCCGTAACGCGATCCAGCACGTAGAAGACACCATTCTTAGGCGCCTGCATGATCACCTTGCGGGTGCGGCCGTTGATCTTGAGATCCGCCAGCATCAACTGCCCGACCGAGTCGAAATCCCATTGGTCATCCGGGGTCGTCTGATAATGCCACTTGAGCTTGCCGGTGTTGGCATCCACCGCGACGATCGAGCAGGTGTACAGATTATCCAAGTGCTTGTCGCCGCGGAATCTCTCCGGCCACGGTTCCGCGTTCCCGGTACCGGCGAATACCGTGTTGGTTTCGGCATCGTAAGCCATGCCATCCCAAACGGCTCCACCGCCGCCCCACTTCCACCAGTCGCCGGTCCAGGTCTTGGCGGCGTCGCGCTGCGCTTCATCTTCGAATCCCTTGGAGGGCTCGCCCGGAACCGTATAGAAGCGCCACGCGCGCTTCCCCGTGGTGATCTCGTAGGCATCGAAGAATCCGCGAATCGGATGATCGCCTCCGGCCACGCCGACCACCACCTTGTTGCCCGCGATCCGCGGAGCCATGGTCAGCGAGTACCAATCCTCGGGATTGGCAACTCGGGCATCCCACTTCACCTTACCCGTCGACGCATCCAGAGCCACGAGGCGGCCATCATTGACCGGCGCAAAAATCATGCCGTTCGAAAGCGCGATGCCGCGATTGACCGCGCCACAGCACATCCTCCGCCGGAGCTCCGTTTGGTTCACGTCCGGGTCCCAGCGCCACAACTGCTTACCGGTGCGGGCATCCACGGCGAATACGACGCTCCAGGTGGTGATCCCGTAGATGGTGTTGTTCCAGACCAGCGGAGTTGCCTCTTGACCGCCGCCACCCGCGCCCAGTTCATACGACCAGGACAAACCCAGCTTGCCAACATTGGATGTGTCGATTTGCTTCAACGGACTGAAGCGGGTTTCGCCCTGAGTCAGGCCATAGGTAAGCCACGAGCCCGCCATGGAGTCGTTCGCCGTTCCGGCGGTCTTGAGAATATTCGCGTCCACCGCGCGCGGCTGCTGGGCGGCCACCGTGGAAATCAGAGCGAGAGTGGCGACGATGCCAACGACCAGAAGGGACTTGCTGTTCAACTTAGTCAAGAGGTGATTCCTTTTAAAGCAGTATGACTGATTTCGCGGAAACTTTCGGCTCCGTCCCAACTCAGTCTACAAGCGCCCCGGCGTGTAGCCAAAAGTGCCCTTGAAAGCTGCGATGAACGCGCTTACGCTGGAGTACCCGCAGTCCAGGGCCGTATCCGTCACCGACTTACCTTCCGCGAGCAGCCGGATCGAGTCGAGCAGGCGCGCCTTCTGGCGCCACATGCCAAAACTCATGCCGGTTTCGTCACGGAAGCGACGCTCCAGGGTCCGGCGGGCGACCCCATGCTGTTTTGCCAGAACATCCACGCTGTCGCCGATTAGTGGCTTCTCCAGAACAAAACGAGCCAGGGCCAGCGCTCGCTCGTCACCAGGCAGGGGCAGCACTAAAGGCGAGTCCTCGGCCTCCGCCATCGCTTGTTTGATTTCGTCTTGTAGCAGTCCGATCATGCGCGAATCATGCGCCGCTCTGGAATCCAGGCCCATCCGCTCCACGGTTCGCAAGATCAGTTCCCGCAGCAGCGGCGCAACCTCCACCACGCGGCACTCGGCGTTTTCCAATCCGGTCAGCGCCGAAGAAAGGTACAACGTCCGCATCTCCACCGTGCCCCACATCCGGATCGCATGCGCGCAGCCGGCGGGAATGAAGACGGCGCGGCCGGTCGGAATCATCCACGAAGACTGGCCGGTGGAAACGGTCATCGCTCCCGAAATAGCGTAAAGGAACTGGTGCCACGGGTGCGAATGAGATTCGATACGGTAACCGCTCGCATAGTTGGTGGCCAGCGACCGAACGGCGAGGAAAGGCTCCTGTTCGGCCGTGAGTTTCGCGATTGGCCGGGGAATCTGGCGGGCTCCCGACATTTATTGTCAATGTACCGCAAGCGGTGCCGGCCAGGACTCCCCTATACTGCCGCTATGCCCAACAGTTACCTCGCACGTTTTGCCATCAACGCGGACAACGTATCACGCGCGCGCGATTTCTATCAAAAGGTCTTCGACTGGGAGTTTGAACCCTGGGGCCCGCCGAACTTCTACCTGATCAAGACGGGGGACGCGCCCGCCGGTGGCGCGGGCGGGCTGCTGCAAGAACGCCGCGAATTGGTGCCCGGTGGCCGGATGATCGGGTTTGAATGCTCTTTCGTTGTCGAGAATCTGGACGAGACGATCCGCGCCATTGAAAACAGCGGAGGCAAGATGGTTACCGCAAAGTTCCGCATCCCCACCGTTTGCACCGTCGCATACTTCCAAGACACCGAAGGCAATGTGGCGGCCGTCAGCGAACTCGAGAAGGCATGACCGGCGTCGTCGTCCAGGTCAGTGTTTCCGCGGGAGGCGTGCCGAATCATGCCATCGATTGCGGCGATATCACAGTCAGCGGAATCGCAGGCGACGGCTGGAATCATCCACAATTTCACGGCGTCCCCAAGCGCGCCATCCTGCTGATCACCGCCGAAGGCCTCGACGAGATCAAGGCTATGGGTTTTCCGGTGTACCCCGGAGCGCTCGGCGAGAATTTGACGACGCGCGGCCTCGACTGCCGCGCGCTGCGAATCGGCCAGCGTCTCCGATGTGGCACCGCAACCATCCAACTGACCGAGCTTCGGCTTCCGTGCGACACGTTAAGCGTCTACGGCAAGGGCATCCAGGCCGCAATCTACGATGCCCGCGCCATGAAAGCCGATCCCTCTTCTGACGTCTGGGGCCTGAGCGGATTCTACGCATCCGCTATCGAGCCCGGCATCGTGCGACCGGGCGACTCGATTACTTTGCTCGCGTCATAATTGACCGAAGCCGCCGGCGCAAACGTAGCACAGGCCTCCCGGCCTGTGTCAGGTTTTGACCGTGCCCGACCCCCACATTCGTAACACCCCCTTGCCCCAAGCGGCGCTAGAATGTTGGACATTGCCGGAAACCCAGCCCGTCACGCTGTTAATACAGGAGTTTGCGCGAGGGGATAAGGGCGCCCTCGACCGTCTGGTCCCGCTCCTCTACCCCGAGCTGCGCAAACTCGCCGGGGGCTACCTGCGCAATGAGCGCCCCGGCCATACTCTGCAACCGACCGCGCTGGTTCACGAAGCCTACGCTCGCCTGGTGAAACAGGACCAGCCGGATTACCGCAGCAGAACGCATTTTATGTTGGTAGCCGCGCAAGTTATGCGGCAGATCCTGGTTGACCACGCGCGCACCAGAGACGCTGGGAAGCGCGGCGGAGGCGCCCACAAAGTGCCGCTTGATCAGGCCCTTGCCGTCGCTGCGGAGCGGCCCTCGATGATGATAGCGATTGATGACGCGTTATCGGAGCTCGCACGGATGGATCCGCTAAAATGCCGCCTCATCGAAATGCGCTTCTTCGGGGGGATGACAGCGGAGGATTCCGCCGAAGCGCTCGACATGCCGGTGACTGAAGTTCGCCGCCACCTACGTGTGGCGCAGGCGTGGTTGCAACGCGAATTACGTCCGGAAGCTGCACCGTAAATAATTTCTGACCCAAATCGCCGCCCATCTTACGCGTTAGTGCAGTAGGGCAGGCCGCAAGTAACGAATGATGCGGGACGATAACTGGGACCGTGTTCAGGAGATCTTCCTGGAAGCCGCGGATTTACGCTCGCCTGAGCGTGCCGCATTTCTCGATCGCGTTTGCTCGGGCGATGCGGGTCTGCGACTGGAGGTAGAATCGCTGCTCCGGGAAGACGCCTCGGGGGAAGCCGCCCTGGATGCCGCTATCCGCATCGAAGCCGCCTCGATCCTCGAGGAGCCTATCCTCAAAGCGCCGCGTCTGGGCGCGTACCGCGTGATCGAGGAGATCGGGCGCGGCGGCATGGGCTCGGTATACCTGGCAGAGCGCGATGACGATCAGTATCACAAGCGCGTGGCCATTAAAGTGGTCAAGCGCGGCATGGATACGGACGAAGTGTTGCGCCGGTTCCGCCACGAACGCCAGATCCTGGCCGGGCTCGAGCATCCCTATATCGCTCGCCTGATCGACGGCGGCTCCACTGCCGACGGGCGCCCTTTCTTCGTAATGGAGAAGGTAGAGGGTGAGCCCATCAATGTCTACTGTGCCAGCCGGAGGCTCGACCTGGAGTCGCGTTTGCGGCTCTTTCTGCGCGTATGCGAAGCGGTTTCCCATGCCCATCGCGCCCTGGTGGTACACCGGGACCTGAAGCCCGGCAATATTCTGATCACCGCGGAGGGCGTGCCCAAGCTGCTCGATTTCGGAGTCGCCAAGCTGCTCGATCCGGGCGCCGATCCGGGTCTTACGGCCACCCAGTGCGGAGCCGGCCCGCTGACTCCCGAATACGCGAGTCCAGAGCAGGTCCGCGGCCTTCCCGTAACCACCACCAGCGACGTTTACGCGCTCGGCGCGATCTTGTACGAATTGTTAACCGGCACGCGTGCCCAGAAGATCGATACGCATACGCCGGTGGAAATCGATCGCGTGGTATGCCAGACTCAGCCTCAACGACCGACGCTGGCGGCCAAGGGACTCAACCGCGATCTCGACAACATCGTCCTGATGGCGATGTGCAAGGAGAGCGCACGCCGCTATCAGTCCGTGGATCAGCTCGCCGATGACATTGTTCGCTATCTGAGCGGACGGCCCGTGGTGGCACGGCAGGATTCCTTGGCGTACTGCGCGGGTAAATTCATCCGCCGAAACCGCCTTGCCATCGCCGCCGCGGCGATGGTGTTCGGAAGCCTGATAGCAGGAGTGATCGTTTCCGTCCAGGAGGCGCGCCAAGCCCAAGCCGCGCGGCAGGTGGCGGAGACGCAGAGGCAGACCGCCGATCGAGAGCGCGCTCGCGCGGATCTGGAGCGCCAGCGTGCACAGGCCAGCCAGTACAAAGCAGAGCAGGAAGCCTCCAACGCCCGGCAGCAACGGCACGAGGCTGAGCTCCAGCGTCTTGCCACCGAGACTGCGCGCCAGGTCGCCGACCGGCGCTTCGGGCAAGTCCGTCAGTTGGCCGGCAAGTTTCTCCTCGAATTCCACGAGGCGATTGCCAAGCTTCCGGGCTCCACTCCGGCCCGCAAGATGGTGGTCGAGACCGGCCTTCAGTATTACGATTCGCTCGCTCGCGAAGCGGCCGGCAACCGCGGTCTTTTGGAGGAGATCGCCCGCGGCTATGATCGCCTGGGTGACGTACAGGGCAACCCTTACGCTGCCAACCTCGGCGATTTGAACGGTGCGTTAGTGAGCTATACAAAATCGCTCGCCATCCGTGACCGAATTTCGGATCCCTCGCCGGACTTCTTGCGGGACCGGATCTTGGGCAACGTGAGGATTGCGCAAATATTGTCGGCTAAGGGCGATTTGAAGAACGCGGAGCGCAATTTACAGGACGCCATTGCCATGGGTGCGGAAGCCGCTGATTATCATGTGCGCGAAGCGGTTGCCAAAGCTTACAACACCATGGGGGACCTCAAAATCAGGGCATCCTTAAATACCGAGGCCATCGAAACGTTCGAGAAGCTTCTGGACCTTTCCATCCAGTTGGCCCGCGAGAACCATGATCCGGCCGAAGAGCAGCGGGGCGTCAGCCTGGCGCACACCAAGTTAGGAGATGCCATGAGCCGCGCGGACCGAAACCGCGACGCCCTGGACCACCTGCGCGTAGCAGTCGAAATCGACAAGCGACTGGCCGCGGACCCTAACGACCTTTCGGCCACGCGCAAATTGTTTATCACCTACCTCATGCTGGGCCGCGTGTACCGCAGCCGTACCGGGCAGCAGTTCGCCGGCCCCGGAGAAGCCAACGCCACGCTCGAGTCTGCGGCGTCTCTGGCGGACAAGATGGTGGCGGCCGATCCGAACAATAATCTGGCGCTCATGGACGTAGTGAACGCGCGCAGCGGTCTGGGTGACCTGTTGCTGCAGCAGAACCAGTTCGAAGCGGCGGCCGCCTCATACCGCAAGCTTGTGGATGCCGCGGAGCGCATCAACAGCGACGGAGCGCGGGTGTTCGCTAATCTCGATGCCGGCGTCCAGGCGCATCACCGGCTGGGCACAGCTTTGGTGAAGATGGATCACGTCGATGAGGCGCTCGAGCATTTTCAAAAGGCCGCGAACTATCTGGCAGCTTCCGAGAAACTGAATCCGGGCCTAAGCCGCAACCTCCGGCGCAAGGCCGAGATTGATGTTGGGCGGGCGGAAGCGTTCCAGCGGCAGGGGAGTTGGATGAATGCCGCCGCCGGATTCTCCAGCGCGGCCGCGATTTACGAACAAGAGCATAAACGCGATCCAAAGGACGCCACGTTCCTCAACGAACAGCCGGAGGTGTATGCCCGGCTTGCTGACTGCTATGCGGCGGCCGGGGAGTCGAGTGCCGCGGCCCAATCCGCCCGCACCGCGCTGGAGCGATACCAGGAGATCGAATCCGAGCGACCCCTGGTGGATGAAGAGCAAACCGAGCGCTCGAGCACCCTCCTGAAACTGGCGCGGTGGTCGAAGTAGCTACCGCTGCCGTCAAAAAATCTTTTCCGAGCCACAAAATGTTCCCGCGTTTTTCGCCTTATGAATTAGGGACGCACGAGCCCAAAACGTGCCATACGGAGGAAACATGCAGCAACGAGCAAATAAGGCGATCAGGCGACGCGATTTGGCCACCGAGACCGCTACCGAGTGCGGAGGAGATCGGGAAGCGCAGTTCACACCTGATACCATCCTGGTGGTCGAAGACAACCCTGCTGTTCAAGCGCTCGCACGGGCATTCCTGGAGATGGCCGGATACTCGGTCGTCACTGCGTGTGATGGCGAGGAAGGCTTCCGCATCTATCAGCAGTTGCAATCCAGGATCGGTTTGCTGCTAACCGATGTGAGCATGCCGAAGATGAACGGCCTTGATCTGGCGGGCCGGGTCCTGGAATTAGACTCACAACTCCCGGTTGTCTTAATGTCCGGCGATGTCGTCTGGTCCGACGGTAGCTTTGAGTGCATCACCAAGCCGTTCACGCCTGGTGAACTGGCCTGCCTGGTCGGCAGGGTGCTCGAGGCATCCGAGAAACGACCATTGGCCATGGCGACTGCCGGAATCGATTAAGGGACTGGTCTCATCTCCCCTGGTCGTCCGAGATAGATCGGAATTCCATGAGCTCGATCGGCGCACCGTCGTCAATGATCATCGCTACTGTCAAACCTGGGCAAGGACAGTTAGGTTCAACCAGGATTTCCTTGCCTTCGAGTGCCTTTGCAAGATCATCCACTTCAAAAGCAACGTGAGGTAGGGATTTGACGGCCCTTGAGCCGAAATCGGGCAGCTCATGATAAAAGTATCAGGTTAATGTGCCCGGTGCTCGACCTCGACAGTACGGAGTCCGTGCGTTTGAGGCAACGTCACTTCGGAGGGAATCCACCTGGACGTGTAGTTGCCATCTCCGATAAGCCCGAACCAGTTCCGGTCGCCAGGCCAACCCTCGGTCACCCAACCCTTCCGAAACAACTTGCCTGTCTTTGGCCAGATGCGCCCGTTAGTTCGAACCTGCGCCTCCCCTCCATGCTATACATCAGTCGAAACGTCCCTCTATGGATTCTGCCTACGCATCGAGCCGGCACTGGCTGGGATCTCTTTTCGGTTCGTTTTCATGGGCAAGATCCGCTTTAATTTCATAGGATTACTGTCACAATTGGGTTCGTTCCGTATTTCTTGTATTTTCGCGAGGGAGGATTGGCCGCGGCTCATCGTCGGCTGCCGCCCTCCACCCTCACCAACGCCTGAACAGGGGTCGCTCGATTCCCGTGGCGTTTTTGCCTACAATGGAAAAGCTTGCCCTCGGGGCGCCCTGGCCGCAAGTGGTTGATCGCGCGATGGATCGCAAGAATATGAAGCGTCTCTTCTCCGTGAGTGCTCTGGTTGTCCTGACCGCCGCTCTTTGCTCTTTACCAACCGGGGCTCCGGCGCAGACTCGGGCCGAAAGCGCACCCGGCGCACCGGATCAACATCGCGCCATGTTGACCACCTACTGTTTCACTTGCCACAGCACCCGCCTTAAAACTGGCGGCCTCGCCCTGGACGCTCTGGACCTGCAAGCCGCGGCCGATGACGCGCAGATCTGGGAGAAAGCCCTGCGCAAGTTGCGCGGACATTTGATGCCGCCGCCGGGCAGTCCCCAGCCTCCTAAGCAGGAAATAGATTCGTTCGTCGCCTGGATGGAAAACACCCTCGACTCCCATGCCAAGGGTCCAAAAGCGGGCTACGTGCCGATCCAGCGCCTGAACCGCACGGAGTACGCCGCATCAGTGAAAACTTTGGTGGGTGTGGACGTCAATGCGAAGGACGTCCTGCCGCAGGACATCCAGGTCGATGGCTTCGACAACATTGCGATCGCTTTGAGCGTGTCCCCCTCGTTCCTCGATCAGTACATCACCGCTGCCCGGCACGTTGCGAAACTGGCCGTCGGCAGTCCCAATCCTCGAGTTTCCAATGTGAAATACCTGGTCGCGGCCAACCAGAACAGTGATGAGCCGCTGCCTCCGGGCACGCGTGGCGGTGTCAGGTTCAAACACAATTTCCCCGCCGACGGCGAGTATCGCATCAATATTACGGACCTTTCGGTGGGCCTGTACACCAGTGCGATGGAGAATGAGAGCACGTTGGTCGTCATGATTGACGGCAAGATCGTATTCCGCAAGGCGATTGGCGGCGCTGCCGACCTGGCGCTGGCTGATCGCAAGGCAGCGGATGGACGCGCCCAGATCATGGATCGCTTTACGAAAATTCCCGTGCAGGTTCAGGCCGGCGTGCGCGACGTCGTCGTAACATTCATCGATCGTTCCCATGTGGAGTCCGACGAGAATGTCGCCTCTGGCTTCGGCGGTTTGGGTCCTGGCGGCTTCGGCGGCGGTAACGGCCGCATGGCGCGCCTTGCCGATGGCATCGAAATCGTCGGACCGTTTAACCCGACAGGTATTTCGCAAACTCCCAGCCGCGCCCTCATCTTCGTCTGCGATCCGAAGAAGACCGGAGAGCCTGCCTGCGCTAAGCAGATCGCGGAAAACCTGGCGCGCCGCGCGTTCCGCCGGCCGGTCACCGCCGAAGATGTCGGCCGCCTGATGCCGTTTTATGAAGTCGGGCGTGAGGGCGGCGGGAGCTTCGATCAGGGAATCGAACAGGTGGTGGCGGCCGTACTGGCCAGTCCGGATTTTCTCTACCGCGGAATTCGCGGCGGCACTATTCACGAAAAGCAGGGCGCATCGCCCAGCGCCGAGTTCGCTCTCACCGATCTGGAACTGGCGTCCCGTCTTTCCTTCTTCCTGTGGAATACGGGCCCGGACCAGGAACTGCTGACACTCGCCGCGGCGGGTGGGTTAAGCAAGCCCGCGACTGTGGAAAAGCAGGTGCGGCGCATGCTGGCCGATCCCAAGGCCTCCAGCCTGGTCACCAGTTTTGCCATGAAGTGGCTGAACCTGAACACTCTCGATTCCGTGCAGCCCGACCCGGCGTTGTTCCCTGGATTCAACGATCAATTGCGGCGCGATTTTTCGAAGGAGGCGGAGTTATTCATCAGCAGCATCCTTTTGGAAGACCGCAGCGTGGTGGAACTCCTGACTTCCGACAAGACTTTCCTGAACGAAAGGCTGGCCCGACACTACGGCGTTCCCGGGGTCATGGGCACCCAGTTCCGCCAAGTCACGCTGGCCGAGAAAGAGCGCGCCGGCCTGTTGGGCAAGGCGGCCATGCTGCTGCGGACCTCATACGGCGACCGCACATCTCCGGTGCTTGCGCGGGGCATGGGTGCTCGACAAGTTGCTGGGGACGCCCCCCACTCCTCCTCCGGCAAACACCGCAACGGATCTTTCTCAAAAGGCCGGAGAGCAGCCGAAAACGGTTCGGGCGCGGCTCGAGCAACACCGCGACAAGGCGACCTGCAAGCAGTGCCACGGTGTGATCGATCCAACCGGTCTGGCTCTGGAGAATTTCGATGCGATCGGGGAGTGGCGGACCGTGGACCGCCAGGCCAACGCCAAGATCGATGCCAGCACGGTGCTGCCGAATGGCGTGCCGATCAATGGTCCTGTGGAACTGAGGGCGCAGCTGGTGGATCACCCCGCAACGTTCGCCGAGGCGGTAACCGAGAAGCTGATGATGTACGCCATCAATAGGGAGCTCGAATACTTCGATATGCCCCAGGTTAGGGCGGTTGTTCATGGGGCCGCGAAAGACAATTACAAGTTCTCTTCCATTGTTTTGGGAATCGTCAATACCGGTGCGTTTCGCAGGCAGGGTTCGGCAGCCGTTGCGCAAGAAAACGTAGTGAAGACGGTGGCGGCCAACTAATACTGAGCCGTGACCAAAGGGAGCGGTTCCACTGTGGATAGGAGATAACATGTTCATCACAAAGAAACACATTGCCCGGAGAACGGTGCTGAAGGCTGCCGGAGTGAAGTTGGCGCTGCCGTTTCTGGAGGCCATGGTACCCGCCGCCACAGCGCTTGCCCAAACGGCCGCGGCGCCCAAGATGCGGGCAGGCTTCTTCTATATTCCCCACGGCGCGATTATGGGCAACACGTCGCATGGCCCGGCCATGGATCGTTGGACGCCCAGCGGTTCCGGCGCCGATTTCAAGCTCAGCCCGATTCTCTCCTCGCTCGAGCCATACAAGAAGTACGTTACGTCTTTCGGCAATCTGGAGAACGCCGCTACCGCGGGATCGGTTCACACGTTCACTCCCGCGACGTGGCTCAGCGCCACCCGTCCCGATACCGGCGGTCCCCGGGCGCACATGGCCATTACTCTCGATCAGGTGATCGCGAAGTTCATCAGCCAGGACACTCCGCTGCCTTCACTGGAACTTTGCTCGGAGACTATCGTTCAGGTGGCCGCGGGCGGCGGCGGTTCCTACACCACCCTGTCTTTCCGCGACGCGGATTCGCCCCTGCCGATGGAATACAATCCTCGCAAGGTGTTTTTGCAATTGTTCGGTGAAGGCGACACACCGCAGGAACGCGCCTCCATCAGCCGCCAGACCAACAGCATTCTCGATCTCATGCTCGACCGCACCAAGAAACTCCAGGGCGACCTGGGGGGCGGCGACCGTGCCGTGCTCGACGGCTACCTGGAGAGCGTTCGCGAGATCGAACGGCGAACGCAGATGGCATCCTCCAAGAATCTTTCCAGCCTCAAGATCCCCGACGCTCCGGTCGGGGAACTGGAAGACTTCGGCGCGCAGGTGAAGCTAATGTTCGATCTGTTAGGTCTCGCTTATCAGGCCGACCTCACCCGCGTGGCTTCCTACATCATGGTCTCGGAAGGCACTAACCGGACTTACAACCACATCGGGGTACCGGATTCCTTCCACCCCGTGTCGCACCACGCCAACGATTTGGAAAGGATCAACAAGTTGGTCAAGATCCAGAGCTGGCACGTGGAAAAGTTTGCGGAGTTTCTTAAGAAGATGGCGGAAACGCCGGACGGCCAGGGATCGCTGCTTGACCATTCGATCTTCATGTACGGATCGAACATGAGCAACAGCGACCTGCACAATAATTATCCGGAGCCGAACATCCTGGTTGGTGGCGGCGCGGGCAAGATGAAGCTCGGCGGCCAACACCTGGTTCTGCCCGAGCGTACGCCCATTGCGAATGTCCACCTGACACTGCTGCAGAAGGTGGGGATGGAGCGCGACAAGTTCGGCGACAGCACCGGCACCATTGCAGGCGTCTAAGTGAGCGTTACTGAGCCGTGACCGGAGGGAGCGGAGGTTTTGTGGATCGAAGACAAGCCTTGAAAAGCGCCGCCGCAGGGATGCTCACCATGTGGGCCTCATCCCGGATTCACGCCCAACCAGCGGCCGGTGTTCGCCCCCTCACCGATAAGCTGTCGGTGTTGGATGCGGGAGGCGCCAATCTGGTGTCTTGCTCAACCGGGGATGGCCAGTTGCTGGTGGACAGCGGCCCTGAACACGCGACGGTCGTGCCGAACGTGAAGATCCTCTTCAATACCCACTATCACACCGATCAGACTGGCAACAACGGAATCTACGCGGCGGCCGGAGCAAAAATCATCGCTCACGAGCGGACCCGCCAGTGGATGTCCACCGACTACTGGATTCCGGCCGAAGAACGTTACCAGAAGGCCCGTCCCAAGGCGGCCCTCCCCACCGAGACATTTCTGACCACCGGTTCTCTGAAAGCAGGTGCCGAGCAGATCGACTACGGCTACCTGCCTCTGGCTCATACCAGCGGCGACATTTATATCTACTTCAAGACTTCGAATGTCCTTGTGGTGGGCGACGTCGCATCGCCGCTGCGCGATCCGGCGCTCGATTACTTCACTGGTGCCTGGATCGGAGGCCGCGTGGACGCCATGGATGTCCTGCTGAAACTCAGCAATGAGCAGACCAGGATCGTGCCCGCGTACGGCCCCGTCATGACCAGAGCCGAATTCAAAGCGGAGCGCGACCTGATGGAAGAGGTTCGGGCGCGCCTGTTCAAACAGGTTCGTGAGGGGGACGGTCCAAAGGATATGTTGGCGGGCGGCGTTCTGAAGGGTCTCGCCCGAACGTGGAAAGATCCGGAAAAGTTCCTGTATGACGCAGCCAAAGGTCTCTGGGCTCACCACAACAAGCTGGACCCCAATGTCGTTTAGTGTGCTGTCCTCGTGGCGCAGGCACTCCTGCCTGCCGGGTCGAGACTCATCTCGACCCGTTTGTAAAAGTAACCCGCTGGAGGCAAGTGTGAAGCGTTTCGTTCTTACCATTTTCTGCGCGGCCGCTGCCGTTCTACCGCTTCTGGCCCAGGCTCCGAAGGATTCTCTTGCCAGTCTGATTGAAGCGGGCAACCGCAAAGCCGCACTCGAAAAGATCCGCGCCGGCGCCGATGTGAATGAGGCGCAGCCCGATGGCACCCGCCCCATACACTGGGCCGTCTACAAAGTAGACTATGAGCTTCTCGACGCGCTGATCGCAAAGAAAGCGAACGTAAACGTCACCAATGAGTTCGGGTCCACCCCGCTGGCGGAGGCCGCCAAACTGGCCGACGTCCGAATGGTGAAAACGCTGCTGGATGCCGACGCCCGAACCGAGGCCGCCAATCAGGATGGCGAGACACCGTTGATGCTGGCAATTAAGACAGGGGAAATGCCCGTCGTCGAACTGCTGGTTAATGCCGGCGCGAACGTCAACGCCACCGAAACGTTTCACAACCAAACGGCCTTGATGTGGGCTGCCGCGGCTAACAGAAGTGCGGCCCAGATGGTAAAGCTCCTTCTGGCGAAGGGCGCGAACGTCAAGCCACGCGCGCTATACAGCGATTGGCCGAGCCAGATTACCTCGGAGCCCCGCGCGCAGTATCGTCCCACCGGGGGGCTGACCGCGTTGCTGTATGCGGCGCGCGGCGGCTGCTATGACTGCGTCGACGCGCTGAGCGCCGCGGGCGCCGATGTGAACGTGCCGACTCCGGAAGGAGTCACTGCGCTGATCCTCGCCCTGGATAACGATCATAACGACGTCGCCAAACTGTTGTTGGATCGTGGCGCCAATCCGAACGTTTGGGACTGGTGGGGGCGCACGGCCCTGTACATCGTCATCGATCGCAAGGAGGGCGGCTCTAGCGCCGGCCTCAACCTCGGCGGCAGAAGTGTGCGCGGAGCGCCCCCGCGTGACACCCTGCTGGCCGCGGCATCTCGCATCTCCGGCCATCCGCCCGTTTCCGACATGGAGATCATCAACGCCCTGCTGGCCGCGGGTGTCGATCCCAGTCCGGAGCTCAACATGCATCGCCCCAGCCGGGGAGGCAACAGCGGACGCTTCATCGACCCTCTTCTGAATACGGGATGCACGCCTCTGCTGCGCGCGGCCATGGCCGGCGATATGGAAGTGGTTCGAGCGCTTCTGGCCAAAGGCGCATCACCCAACGTAAACGACATGGGCCTTACATCGTTCCTGGTGGCGGCTGGCGTCGGAACCGGCACGCGTGGAGGAACGGGCCTTGCCGCGCAGGCGGCCGCCGGTGGCGCGGCGAATATGCCGCTGATGGACCTGCTCATCGAACACGGCGCCGATGTGAATGCGCAAATCACCGGCACGAAAACCTATTCCATGCGGATCGCCCGCGCGCCTTCTTCCAATGAGGGCATGACCGCTCTCCACTGGGCCGTTTTGACCGGCAAGACCGATGTCGTGCGATACCTGCTCGACAAAGGAGCCAATCCCCAGATCCTCGATAGCAACGGCCACAAGCCGATCGACTTGTTAGGCGGCGGTGCGCCTCGCGGCGGTGCTCCGGCGCCTGCCGCTGCGCGGCTCCTCAAGCTGCCGGAACGCCTGCTGCTGGTGGAGCGGCGGTGCGGCCGGTGCACCTCCTGCTGCCGGAGCCGGAGGTCGCGGCGGCGCTGGAAATATTGGCGTCAGCCCAGCGACCGCGGCCGAGATTCGCGCCCTTCTGCAGAGCGCAGCCGTCAACAAGTAACTACTCAGTCTTGGTGAACGTTTCGGGGCCGCCGCCTTGTTGACGTTCGCGGTATCGCTGCTGCCGCCGGTCGTACCTTGGCGCCCGATCTGTTTTATCGCCGTTGCCGGTAATCCAAACGTTGTCCTTCTGGTCTACGAAAATGCCATGGTTGCCGGCCTGGTCGAATTCCAAGACCGGCGGTGTCGGAGTACAACAGTCAGCGGTCTTGTCGCGGAGATAGTTGTCGTGCTCACGGTTGTGCGGGGACGGTGAATCACCAGCGAACGAGCGGCCCCGGCGTCGCAGGCGCGCGGATTGTGCCGCGTGCTGGGCTTCTCTATAATTGTCACCTATGCGGATTCACTGGTTGGCGCTTTTCCTTTCGACACCGCTAATGGGCCAGTGGCTCCATTTAAAGACTACCGGCGTACCTCGCCATCCCGATGGATCGCCGAATCTGACGGCTCCGGCGCCTAAGACGGCCGACGGCAAGCCGGATTTTTCCGGAATGTGGGTTGCCCGCGACGAGTTGCCGTGCGACGCCAAAGAGAGGGGCGTCGAATGTACGGAATTACGCCTCACGCCGCAGGTAGTCAGCATTGCGTTGGGTCTTAAGAATGGTTTGCCGTATCAACGCTGGGCTGAGGATCTGGTAAAGAACCGCCGCGCGGAGTTAGGTGTCAACGATCCGCATACACACTGCATGCCGCCGAATTATCCACGGGCCTGGGCTTTTCCGGAGTATCAGAAGCTTATCCAGATTCCCGGGCTGCTCGTGGTGCTGAACGAATTCAACGCCAGCTACCGGCAGATATTCTTCGACGGCCGCGGCTTTCCGGATGACATGTCGCCGGCGTGGAGCGGTTATTCCGTCGCCCACTGGGAAGGTGAGACGCTGGTTGTCGAATCCAAAGGATTCCGCGATGACAACTGGTTGGATATCGCGGGAAACCCTTTGACCGATGCCGCTCATGTTACCGAGCGCATCCACCGGCCGAATTTCGGCAGCCTCGACATTCAGATCACGGTCGACGATCCGAAGGCCTACACCGAACCCTGGACGGTGGTGATGCACCAGAAGGCCGTCCTGGACACGGAAATGATCGATCTCATGTGTCTCGAAAACAACAAGGATCTAGCGCACATGAAGCCGTAGCTCAGCGCGGCTTCAAGCGTAGCGATGCCAATGACCCCATCGGTCGTAGTACCCGCCGCGATACGGATGTCCGTAACCTCGATACGGATGCCAGCCACCATGTCCGTAATAGTATCCCTTGGGGTAATATCTCGCATGGTAAGGGGATGCTTGTGCTTGGGTAATGCTCGATGTCGGCACGATGAATGCCGCGAGAGCAAGCCCAACCAGAATAAGTTTCTTTAACATTTGTCCCTCCCACTGTAGGTTGATGGCGCTGCGGTCAGCGCCGGCGTAAAAATGGGACGAGCGGAGTCCCACCAGCGCACAGTCGAATCGGAACAGGGACGCTTGATCGCGAGACATAGTCGAAGTAGAAGACTCAAGCTTCGATCGGGCGGGTGTTTTGCTCGGCCGCCATCGGTAAATTTGCTTTTTCACTCACGGGAACTGGCGGTCACATAACTGCAGATAATTGAGCGAGACAGAGGCGGACGTCCGCTTACATCGATGATGAACTTACATCACGGGTGTCATCGGTCGAGTAGCGGACGCCCGTTCCTTCGGTATTACTTGTTTCGCTCGGTTCTCCTATGCTCGCGACGGCTGTGGCCTGCTCCGACGATCGCGCCTTTGGCCGCGCTCCCACCAGTAGCGGCTCCGAGTGCAGCACCAGCTGCCGCTCCCTTGGCCTTCTCGCCGGTGTTCTTTTGTGGTTGGGCCTGCGTAGCCGGTGGGGGCGGCGTCGATTTCGCAGGCGGCGTTTGAGCTGACGCTGAGGGCAATATCGCGCTCGTCACGGATATTGCTGCAATAAAACCCATTACTCTTAATGAATGCTTCATACGGCCTCCTTTTTAGCTTCTCTGTCCCGATCCGCAACATCCCTTACGGGAACATCTCCGGCGAGGCCCGCTGTCTACCTTCATTATCACGCTCTGCGGTGTCGTTGGCTCCTTTGCGTAACCCCCCATCGCGCCACCCCAGCAAATTTGAGAATGGCCACTGTTACCCGGATTTTGTGCAGCTGCCCAGCGCATTTTGGCGTCTACAACAATAGGGGGTGGGCATTGAAGCAGTTCCGCAAATCGGTAGTGCAACCTTTTGTTGTGGGCTTCCTGTTTCTGGTTCCCGTCTACCTCGCAATTCTGCTTCTGCTGAAGGCGGTGAAGTCGCTTGGGAAGCTGGTCCAGCCATTAGTCCGGTTATTGCCTGAATCAGTCCCGGCTGAAACAGTGATCTCCCTTTTGCTCGTGGTGATGCTTTGCATTCTCGTTGGCTTGGTCCTCGGCACCAGATTGGGGCAAGCGATGCGCACACGGATGGAGAGTTCGCTCTTGCAGAAAATCCCGGGGTACGAAGTAGTTCGCAGTATGACCCGGCAACTGGCGGGACAGGGCCAGGAGAGCGAGTGGCAGCCCGCGCTGGCCGAGATCGAGGATGCCCTTGTGCCCGCCTTTATCGTTGAAGAGCATGACGACGGACGCCTGACCGTTTTCGTCCCTTCTTCTCCGACGCCGCTGGCGGGCGCGATTTACATACTCAACCCCGAACGCGTACATCGGTTGAACGTACCATTCACGCAGGCGGTTAAAGCCGTTACGCGCTGGGGCTCAGGTTCGAAGGCACTCGTAGAAGCTATGCAGGAACGCCGAACACCGTCACCGCTTAATCGGTGATGCAATCCTGTCAACCCACAATCGCTCTTACGGTAGCGCAAACACGTAAATCGCATTGTGCCCTCGCGGCGTTTTGAGTTCGGGCACTTCCGCCGCCAGCTCCGGCACCTTCAGGTTGTCACCGGTCATCACGCACACGTACTGTTTGCCGTTCACCGCATACGTAATCGTGCTGACCGAAATGTTGCCGCCCAGGATCGTTTGCCACAGCATTTTTCCGGTGTTGGCATCGAAGGCGCGGAAGCGGCGGCTCATATCACCGTGGAAAACGACGCCGCCGGCGGTGGCCAGCATGGCGCCGTTGCCGGGCGCGCGGCCTAGATCGAAGCGCAGCATTTCGCCGGTTTCGAGATTAATCTTGGCGAGGCCGGTCAGGGCATTTGGATCGGAACCGGGTCGCGGTACCACGTGCCATTCTCCCCGGCCGGCCGGTCCGGCAATCGTGAGATCGCGGCAGTTATCGATGTACGAAACATATAGAGAGTTATTGTCCGGGTCATAGGCGGTAGGCCAGTAACTGCGCGTGTTCCAGTAACATACCACGTGGTGCTCTCCGGGCTTCTTAAATACGATGTCCCAGTTGATCGAGGTCTTCCCCGTCTTGGGATCGATATTCGAGATGACGAAATTCGGATCGTCAAAGGGAAACGGCGTCGCCCAGAGGAATTGGCCGGTGCCGCGATCCAACTCGAAGATGCCCCCTGCTTCTCCCACGGTCACAGCAACATCATGCGCCTCGCCGCGCTTCACATCGGGATTGATCCATTTGACGAACTTGGGATCGGGATTGAACGGTGTCCGCAGCAGCGTGCGCTCGTGGGTGTAGTCCGAATCCCAATCGTCGGCCGGAAGATGCTGGTAATACCAGGCCAGCTTGCCAGTCTTCGGATCCAGCGCCACCGTCGAATTGCTGTAGAGATCGGAAGGAGCGGTGCGCGACACAGCGTCCGGGTTGCCGTCGTGTCGCAGCATGCGTTGGTCCGGCATAGGGTTGGCGATGCCCCAATAGGTCAGGTTACGCACGGGGTCATAGGTTCCGGGAAGGCCCCAGGTAGAAGCCAGCCTCTTATCGAGCGCCGCGCCGCCCCAGCTTTCATCCCCCGGTTCGCCCGGCGCGGGTGTGGTGTAGAAGCGCCAAAGCTCTTTGCCGGTCAGGGCGTCGTGCGCGGCGATGTAGCAGTTTTCGCGCTTACCCCCGCAGGCGCCGCCCGAGATCACCCTGCCGTCGATCACGATTGGGCCTGAGGTGTGACCGCGTTGATCGGTCTTGGCCTCCCATCGCTGTTCGCCGGTGCGCGCGTCCAGACCTACTACATTACTGTCCGGGGCCGTGTACAAAATGAGGTCTTGAAAGATCGCGAGATTCTTGGTCCGTGCGGCGCTCGCTACGTTGGCGGGCACCTTGCGCTTGTACTCCCAAAGCAAATCGCCGGTGGTCGCATCGAGCGCCTCGACGATGGCGCCGGGAGCGACCACATACATCACCCCGTTGTGTACCAGGGGAATGGTCTCCGTCTGTCCCGGTCCCATTCCCAACTCCCATGCGAGGTGGAGCTGTGACACATTCTGCTGGTTGATCTGTTTGAGCGGGCTAAAGCGCTGCGCATCGTAGGTGCGGCTGTACATCAGCCAATCGTCATCGCTGGGGTGGAGCAGCATCTCCTGCGTGACGGGCTTATAGTTCTGTACCTGCGCCACGGCAGAAATGGCGAAAATTCCCAAGACCAAACCGCGAAACATAGCTTTCATCCTCTCTAACATGGTCCAAAAAACCAATTCCAGGCAGTGGGGCAGACGATCGGTTTCCGTCGTCTGCCGGCAGACCGCGAAAGACGACGGTCTGCCCACGGAAGGCAGCGAAATTCACCTCGCATTTGTTTCTCATCCGCGTTCATCGGCGGCTAACTATTCAAGGCAGTGCGAAAACCACCAGACCTGGTGGGGTACCCGCGCCACCGCCGGCGGCGGCGACGATGGCCACATACTGCTTGCCATTCTTGCCGCGGTACGTCATCGGATTCGCCGTAGCGACGTGATCCAGTTTGACGGTCCAGAGTTCCTTGCCGGTTTTCGATTCGAACGCGCGGAACCGGCTGTCCGAGGTCGAGCCGATGAACAACAAACCACCCGCGGTGGCGATGGCGCCGGCGCTATTGGACACACCCGTATGCTGCTTCTCGGGCGGCAGGATTTCGGAAATGCCTAACGGAACCTGCCAGGCAAAATCCCCAGTAGCCGCGTTCACCGCGATCAAGCGGCCCCATGGCGGTTTGAAACAAGGCAATGTGCCGAGAGAGCGGCCGCTGGAATCCCGCACCGCCGCGCCGAAACCTCCCATGCCCCGGGGTCCCGATCGAATATACGGCTCCAACCCCTCGGTGTTTTCCGGCGTATACTTCGGGTTCTTTTCCATCCACCCCACGGCGGGCGCATCCTTCGTATTCACGAAAATGTACCCCAGCTTCGGATCAATGGCCGTCCCTCCCCAATTCGCGCCGCCCGTGAATCCGGGAAACACCAGCGAGGGCTTGGATGACTTGCCATCCTCGTGATAGAGAAACGGCGTGAACGGCCCGCCGTTGTATAAACCGCCGGCGCTGTCCCAAAGCTCCTGACAGGCTTTGGCGTGCTCCGGGGTTGTGTCCGTTGCGGTGACCAGATCGTCCTTCGTGAAGCTCACGCGCGAGATCGGCGGTGGTTTGAGCGGGAAGGGCTGCGTCGGCGCATACCATTCGCCGGGCACATCGCCTTGTGCCACGGGGCGCTCTTCCACCCCGAACACGGGTTTACCCGTCACACGATCGAGAATAAACATGTACCCGGATTTGCCCACCTGCACCAGCGCGGGAATCTTTTGACCGCCCTTCCGGATATCGATCAGGCTTGGCGCGGGAGGCAGGTTATAATCCCAAAGCTCGTGGTGGATGGTTTGGAAATACCATTTCACCTTTCCGGTTTGTGCATCCACGGCCACCAGAGCGTTCCCATAAAGATTGATTCCCGGCCGGTCCCCGCCATAAAAATTCGCGCCCGGCCCACTCACCGGCAGATACAGCAGGCCGCGCTCTTCATCCACTGTAAGGGCGAAGGCCCAGACATTATTGCCGGTGCGGTTCTGCCAACTACCTTTGAGCCAAGTCTCATTGCCCGGCTCGCCTGGCCGTGGAATCGTGTGCAATTCCCAGAGTTGTTTTCCGGTGCGCACGTCATATCCATGAACGTCGCCCAGTTGTCCACCGGCCTGATCCAGTTGCGGTCCGATGTGGCGCTCTCCGGGGCCGTAGAAATTCGTGCCGAGCAGCAGCAGGTTTTTGTAGATGGTGGGAGCGCCATCGTAGGGCACGGTCAAGGGGACTTCCCCTTCACGCCCGAATCCCGGATCAATCTTGCCGGTCCGGGCATTCAATGCGACCATCTTCCGCGCGGTGGTAAAAATGATGCGCGGCGGGCTATTCCGATCTCCTGGCCAATAGCTCACGCCGCGGAACGAGGCCAAACCATCGTTCACTTCGTACGTCCAGATTTCCTTGCCCGTTTCCGGGTCGAGAGCCACCACGCGATCGCCCGCGGGCAAGTACATGGCGCCGTCCACCACAATCGGAGTGATCTCCTGGTACAGCTCGGTGGGACTGAGGCCCCGAATAGTCTTACCCTCCCGGTTGAACCCATAGAACCACGCTTGCGCCAAACCGGCGACGTTATTGGTATTGATTTGGTCGAGAGGCGAATAGCGTGTGCCGGCCAAATCGTGTAGGAACATCGGCCAATCGCCATCGTTGCGCGACCCAGCCTGTTGTGCGAACAAGCCTGCAGGAAGGGCAATCAGAACGAGTAGACGACTGATATAACTCATGGGCATAATCATGTTAATACACATGATCCGAACACTTAAGACGCCCCGCACTCCGCTGGCTACTGTGGCGCTGCTGTTGACCATCACCGCGGCGGCCAACGCCCAATGGGACCCATATCCGTGGAAGAGAGTGCCGCGCACCTCCGATGGTAAGGTCGATTTGAACGCGCCCGCGCAGCGCACGCCTTACGGCAAGCCCGATCTGTCCGGCTTCTGGATGCCGGAAGATCCGACCAAGTACTTGCTGGACCTCGCCTCCGACATGAAGCCCGCGGACATACCGCTCAAGCCGGCGGCGCGGGATCTCTACAATAAACGCATCGAAAACAACGGCAAGGACCACCCCGGTGTCTCTTGTCTGCCGTCCGGCATACCGGAAAAAGACAACATCCCCGACGGCCTCAAGTTGGTGCAGACCGAAGACCTGACGCTGCTCCTGCACGAATCCCGCACGATCTACCGGCAGATCTTTACGGACGGGCGGCCGCTCCCCAAGAATCCGCAACCAACATGGATGGGGTATTCCATCGGCCATTGGGACAAGGACACGTTCGTGGTAGAGACGATCGGACAAAACGGCCGGACCTGGCTCGATATGAAAGGGCTACCGGGTACAGAAGCCTTAAAAGTCACCGAACGTTTTTCCCGGCCGAAAATCGGACACATGGACGTCCAGGTCACCATCGACGATCCGGAGGCGTATACAAAACCGTGGACGGTTAATATGGCCTGGCGCCTTCTACCCGACACGGATCTCATCGAGAGCATCTGCGAAGAGAACAACCGGGACCCCGCGCACATGGTCGGAAAGTAAATCTATTTCTTCGGGTCCTTCCCGACGTAATGAACGGCGTCTCGCTCCTCGCAAACGAACTCCATCAGTGCCGTGTCCGGCATGAGTTGATGGTTGACCCGCACGGTGAACGGCTTGGTATAGGCCTTGGGGTCTTCGATGGTGATGTCGATCTGCATCAGGCCATACTTCAGCCGCCGCCAACGCTCGGTCATCTTGCCGGAACTAGTCAGAGGGCTGCCCTCCACGTCCAGCCAAACGTCGTCACGGAACCCAGTGGTCTCCACGACGAAAGTGTCGCCGTCCCAATGTCCGACCGAATACCCATACCACCAGGGTGAGAGATCGTCCTTCGGCAGCGGCCGGCCGTCGGTGAGGATCTGGCGGACATTGCCGTTGGCCTCATAGAGAACCACGATCTCGCGCGGAGTTTGCACGATTTTTCGGGGCTGCGGGTGCATGTGAAGCTGGGTCAAACCGAGCGGCAGGCACAGTGCGTCGGGATTGTCCTTGTTGTCATTCCCTTTTCTCTCGGCCCGCAGCTGTGCGGCCCAAGAGGTGAAGGGGAGGCCCTCTTTGAAGCCCGCGCCGATGTTGAAGAACTGCGCGATGGGAGGATCGTCCGGTGAAGTAGGAATCGCAAAAGGCAATGGAAGCGTGCCGTTCATCGACGGACCACCGCGGCCTGCCGGACCGCCTCCCGTTCCGCCAGCCGGAGCCCGACCGCCTGCCGGGGCGCCTCCCGTACCGCGCGCGGGTTCCCATAACCCGGAGAAGTCGGGCTTGCCATCAGCCGTCCGGGGCGGCGGCGCCGCTAAGTCGATTTTGCCCTCCTTCGTCCTGGGGCCAGGTGTGGGGTAGCCGGGCCACTGGGCGAGCATCGCCATCGGGCTGATTAACAGAGCGGCCAATAGGACGGCTGGGGTTTTGAGCATTTTCATATTCGTCTTAGATAAAGAGAACCACTGCTACTGATCCGCCGGCTCGATTCTCAGCACCGTCCCATCGGCAACGTCGCCTCTGGCTGCGCGCTCCGTGGCCACGTAGATGTAGCCGTCCGGACCCTGCTGGACGTCGCGAATGCGCTCATGCAGCGGTATCAGCAGCCCCTCCCGGTGCTCGGCTTGCGAAGGTTGGTTGAAAGCCATCCGCACCAGTTGCTGCGTGGTCAGCGCACCAATGAAGAGGTTATTCTTCCACTTGCGGAAACTTGTCGCCGGTGTAGAAGATGATGCTGGACGGGCTGATGGAGGGCACCCAGAAAATCCGCGGGTTGTCCATGCCGGGCCGCGCCCAGGGCTCCTCGGAAACCAGCGTTCCGGTGTAGTTGCGGCCCATGGACACCAGCGGCCAACCATAGTTGTGGCCGCGGACCAGGATGTTGACTTCGTCCCCGCCCATGGGACCGATCTCGGCTTGCCACAGCTCGCCCGTTTCCGGATGGACCGCCAGGCCATAGCCGTTGCGGTGGCCGTAGGTGAAGATTTCGGGTTTGGCGTCGGCGCGCCCGACGAAGGGATTGTCCGGGGGCACGGTGCCGTCGTCGCGGAGGCGCAGCGTTTTGCCGACGTGATTATCCAGCTTTTGTGCCTTCATCCGCAGACTGTTGTCGTCGGTGCCGTTGCAGCAGATGCGGTCGCGGTCACCGACGGTCACGTAGAGCGTGGCGTCCGGCGTGAAGAAGATTCTGCCTGCCAGATTGCCGCCGGTCTCCCATGCGTCGGCGACGAAGATCTCCTGAACATCGGTGAGCTTGGATCCCGCTCAGATGTCCGCGAGCGACGGCCAGCGTGATGCCGCGATCACCGCGCTTGGGATAGGAGACGTAGACCAACTGATTCTGCGCGAACTTGGGATGGACGGCCAGGAAGTGCAGGGAGTCGGCGGCCTCGTCTGGAGGCGTGGGTGAAGTCCAGACCGGTTCCGGCGCCAGAACGCCATCGCGGATCATGCGCAGGCGGCCGTTGCGCTCAGATACCAGGATGGTTCGCGCGTCAGGGAACGCCAGACTCCAAGGATGGAACAATCCGGTCGCGACCGGCACCACGCGGATCTTGCCGCCCTGCACATCGAATATTTGGGGGCCGCTGACGGCCGGCTGCGCCTGCTGCGCGCGGGTCGGCGCGGAAGCAAGTAGCAGAACGACAAGCGACAAAGGGGCGAATCGCCTTATGTGGTTGATCATCTTTTCTATAGACGCTATCCCGAGGGCTTGTAGCGTGTCAAGCGTCCTTCCGGAACGTGAAAACCTGTAGTAACTTTAGCCGTACTCTTCGATCGAAAGGCAAGACGCCGCCAAGTTCAACGGCACCTGAAAGGGTGACGGCGGGCAGGTCCACGCCTCCGGACGCCGAGGCAGCAATGTGCGCGTGATGGAGCAGGACTACCGCGACCTCTCCGGCCGCTTCGACAAAATCGCCTCCGTGGGGATGTTCGAGCATGTGGGACGCCGCCGCGCTCCCGGATATTTCCGCAAAATTGCCGAGCTACTGGAACTGCTGAAAGCTGATTGCTGAAAGCTAAGAATGCAACAGCAGCAGCCGGGCCGGTTCCAAACGCACCTGCCAGGGCTGAGGCTGCCGGGCGAGTTCCGCCCATTGATCGCGTGAGACCTCGGCTTCCAGGTGGGGATGCTCGCCTCCCGCCGGCGGCGCGTGCAGGCGCAAATAGAGCGTCACCTCAAAAGGCGACTCCACCGAACCCACCAGCCAGCACGGAAACATATTCTCCGGCGTGCCGTTGGGCGCAAGCTGCAAGTGGTGCGCGCGGATGCCGACGTACGACGATCCCGGGGGCACTTGGCCGGGCACCTGCAAGGTGCAGTCCCAGTCCCGTACTTGAATCTGGTTTGGCCCGGCTGGGCTCATCCTGGCGAGATTCTTACAACCGGTTAGCCGCGCCACGGCCAGCGATTGCGGCTGCTCGAAGATTTCCCGCTTCGGCCCGGCCACGGCCACTTCGCCTTCGGCCAGTACCACCAGGTCCTGGCAGAAGCGGTAAGCCTCGTCGCGGTCGTGCGTCACAAACACGGTCACCCCGCGGTACTGCCGTAAAATCTCTTTGAGCTGTTCTTCCAGGTGGCGGCGGAGGTGGGGATCGAGGGCCGAGAATGGTTCGTCGAGCAGCAGCGCTTCCGGCTCGAGTACCAGCGCGCGCGCCAGCGCCACCCTCTGACGCTGGCCGCCCGAGAGCTGGTTCGGATAGCGGTCGAGCAGCGGCTCAATCTGGAGTACGCGGGCCCACTGCGCGATCAACCGCCGCCGTTCCTCGGCAGGCCGATGGTAGAGACCGAAGGCGATGTTGTCCCCCGCGGTCAGGTGCGGGAACAACGCATAATCCTGGAAGACCATGCCGATGCGGCGCTGGGCCGGACGTAGGCGAACGCCGCTTTGCGAATCGAACAGCACGCGGCCGTTGAGCACCACGCTGCCTTCGGCGGGCACTTCGAGCCCCGCGATCATTCGCAGGGTCATGGTCTTCCCGGAACCGGAAGCGCCCAACAAGCCCAGCGCTGCGCCGCGCGTGGCGAATGAAACGTGAAGCTGGAAGCCGGGATACGCGGTGCGGAGGTTGACCTTCAGCTCCGAGCCGTTGGCCGACTCGGGCGAGTGTGCGGGCGGGGTGAGCAGGATCGAATCGGGCGCAGACGCCTCCGGCTCCAGGCGGAGGTGGTGCCGCGGACGGCTCCAGTGGTTCATGGCGGCAATCGCGGCGAGCGACAAGGCCACAATCAAAATGACCCACGCCACGGCGCGACCCATATCGCCGCCTTCGGCCGCGAAAAAGATGGCTACCGGCATGGTTTGGGTGCGTCCCGGGATATTGCCCGCCAGCATCAGGGTGGCGCCGAACTCGCCCAACGCCCGCGCAAAGGCCAGCACCGTTCCCGCGATCACGCCCGGCCATGCCAGCGGCAGCAGCACACGAGAGAACGTCCTCCACTCGCCCGCGCCCAGCGTACGGGCTGCTCCTAAAAGGTTGGGGTTGACCTGTTCAAACGCGCCCAAAGTGGTGCGGTACATCAGGGGAAACGCGATGACCGTAGCGGTGAGGACCGTGGCCGGCCAGGAGAATGCAATGGTGAGCCCGATCTGCTCGAGTGCGTGCCCGATGACGCTGCGGCGGCCGAACAGGAGCAACAAAAAGAAGCCCACCACGGTCGGCGGAAGCACCAGGGGCAGAAGGAACAGGCCGTCGATCAACCCTCGTCCGCGGCCGCGATACCGGCTCATGGCATGGGCGGCCGCAATCCCCAATACGAAGGCCGCAGCGGTGGCGGCGGCGGACGTGCGCAGCGAAATCCACAGCGGCGAAAGGTCGGAGGGGATCACGGGAGGGCCGGCGTGAAGCCGTGACGGACGAAGATCTCGCGCGCTTGCGGGCCCGCAAGGAATGAGGCGAACGTGCGGGCAGCCGCGGCGTTCCGGCTGTCGCGCAGCACGGCCACGGGATAGATGACGGGCGCATGGCTGCCGGCGGGAGCGATGGCCGCCACTCGCACCTTTGGCGATTCCTGGGCGTCGGTGGCATACACAATCCCGGCGTCGGCCTCGCCCGTTTCGACGTAAGTCAACACCTGGCGGACATCCTTGGCAAGCACCAGTTTTCCTTGTACCGCATCCCAGAGGTGGAGCGCACGGAGGACCTGCCGGCCGTAGTCGCCTGCCGGGACGCTGGCCGGATCGCCGAGTGCGATCAACTTCACCGCCGGCGCCCCCAAGCTGTCAAAGGAAGCGAGGCCCGCGCTGTCCTTGGGCGCGATGAGCACGACTTCATTGCGGAGCAGATCCAGCCGCGTGCCGTCCAGGAGAAGGCCCTTGGCGGCGAGCTCATCCATAGGTTTGGGGGCGGCCGCAAGAAAGACATCGGCGGGCGCGCCCTGCTCGATCTGTTGAGCGAGCGTGCCGGAGCCGCCGAAGTTGAAGTTGAGCCTGGTTTGCGGGCGCGTCTGTTCGAAAACCGGTCCCAGCTCGCGCATGGCGTTTTGCAGGCTGGCCGCTACCGAGACCGTCAGTTCCGTGGTTTCGGTCCGGCTCGGCCCGGCGCAGCCGCTGAGAATGGCCAGCAGGGTGAAGCCCGGTACGGCCCTGCGGCATCGCATCGATTGTTATTGTCGCACGACGGTGTTGTGTGTACCAGACGGGGGCGGGGCATGGCCTGGCCCCACGGGGCCAGGGCTAGCGTTCGAGAGTGATCTCCATGCCGATCAGGTCTTCGCGAATCTCAAAATTGCGGAAGCCCGCCTGGGCAATCATCCGCTCGAAGTCACCCTTCGTATAGGCACGTTTGAGCAGTGTGAATCGAAAGGCCAGCTTGGTGAAGAGCGCGCTCGACCGGCTCAACTTCATACTGTCGACATGCTGGTTGATGGCTTCACGAGCGGCATCGCGGCGCAGGTCGATGATCAGCGCCTTTCCACCCGGTTTCAAAACGCGGCGCATTTCCTGGAGCGCCCGGACGGGTTCCGAAAAATTTTTGAACGCGGCTCGGCACAGCAGGAAATCGAACGAGCCTTCCGGAAACGGCATGCTGGACGCGTTGCCGAGCTGGAAATCCACTCTTACCTTGGCCTCAGCGGCGTTGCGCCGAGCGAGTTCGACGAAGGTGTGGCTGATGTCCAAGCCCGTGACCTCACGGCCTAGTTTGGCCAGAGCGATCGCGAAGTATCCCGGTCCGGGCGCCACCTCCAACACTTTGGCGCCGGCGGGCAACTCATCGGCCACCCGCCGCGCCAGAATCTGAAACTGCTGCAAGTCCTTCCGCGTAGTGGCGGCGTACCACCGCGCCACGAAGCCTTCCATGCCGAGGCCTTTGTACCCTTTGACGGATGTGTGTGCCATAAATATTACCTCAATAAATAAGATACTTAGAGAATATGGTAATATGGTGGCGATGTCAAGCCGAAAACGTACGGAACTGATCCGGACGGTGGGGACGGAGGTACGCAGGTTCCTTGCTGGCGGCATTCTCTTCAACCTCAAGGTAGCGGAGGAGGTCGGGATCAACGCAACCGATTTGCAGTGCCTGAACGTCCTGCAGCTTCAGGGGTCCGCGACGCCCACCGAGCTGGCCGGATGGAGCCGGTTGACGACGGGAGGGATTACGGTGGTGCTCGACCGGCTTGAAAAAGCCGGCTACATCCAGCGCGAGCCCAACCCGAAGGACCGGCGCAGCACCATCATCCGGCCGGTCATGCCCGCTCTCGGAAAGCTCTACGGCCACTACCGGCCACACGAGCAGGCGCTCATCAAGGTGCTGTCGAGCTATACGGAGAGCGAGCTGCAACTGATTCTGGATTTTTTCGTGAGAACCAATAGCGCGGGTACCGATTAGACCCGGTGCTGTGGTAACGCGGGCCTGGCCGCGGATCCCGCTCTTGAAGGTAACGATTCCGCCAGATGGACGATGCTTTCCGCCAGCATGCTCTCCGGATCGAGAGCCACGACGGGGAGGTGCAGTTTGTGGGCCCTGAGGCACAAGTCTGCCGCCGGGGGAATTATGCCCATGATGGGAACGCCCAGAGTGCTCTCGATCTCCGGCAGTTCCGCCGGCGCCGCCAGCGGGACACGGTTTACCACTACCGAGCCGGCCGACTGGGGAAGCAGGTTCTCGGCCTGGAGTCCCCGGACCACCAAAGTCCCAGCCTGCAAACACATGAGATCTCTCTCCAGAACGAGGAGAAAGCAATCCGACGCACCGAGCACCGCGCGGTTCATTGTGGAGAAGCAATGGGGAAGATCGACCACCACATGCTCGGCGGATTCGGCCAGCGTGTGCAGGATCTGATCGACGTGTTCCGCCTTTATGTCTTCGCGCCCCTGGAGTGACTGAGGGCCGAACAGGATGGTCAACCCCGGGACCCGGTCACAGCGCCATAAGCAAGCGTCCACATCCTCGGCCGCGATTGCCTTGGGGTGTATCGAAAGGTCGCCGATGGTGCGAGTGCGTCGCGGCAGCCCGAAGTAAGACGACAGCGTTCCCGCGCACAAGCGCATTTCGGCCAGAATGGTGGGACCATGCCGCGCCAGCTGGGCGGCTATGTTCAGGGCCAGAGTGGTTGTCCCCACTCCGCCTTTAACCCCCTCCAAGGCGATGATCCTCGCCCTCCTTTCGTCCGTACCCAAGCGGCCCCGGCGATGTGCGAGGGTGTTCCGGACGGTCTCGGTCAAATCGGTGTCCGGGTTTCGTTCGACGATCCGCAGATTGCGATCGGACCCCACGGAGCCGATGAGGTCGCCGCCTTTGCCCGGTGCGCATAACACGACCACCGGCAATTGAGGAGCATGCCGGCGAAGGGAAAAAATCGCCTCCCACTCTGCCAGTTCGGTCTGAACGTCTCCGGAAAGGCTCGCGACGACCAGTTCCACACCACCGCCGGCGATACGCGCCAGCGCGGTTTGCATGTCGGCGATGCTCAGCACGCGGCAGCCGTTCCACCGTTCCAGCCCGCTCGCCAAGAGCGCCGCTTCAACGGAATCGGCTTCCACCAAAAGGATTAAGGCCGGCTTGAAATCGCTCATGGCAATGGCGCTCCTTTGGCCGGGCCTTCGCCATTCCGGCGGAACCGCTGCGTCAGGGAAAGCCATGGTTCGATCATCCGGCGGGGCTTTTCCTCTTCGAGGCCGGCCATGCGAGTGACCAGCCGGGCAATCTCCTTGCGCATCGAGGTACCTTCGGCCGGCGGCTTCCGCAGAGCGCAACACTCGTGCAACTCGCGGCTGCAACTGGGGAGTGTAGCCGTCACCTTCACCCCGAAGATGGTGTTCAGTTCGTTTTGAGAGAGGGTTTCCAGAGGCTCGATCTGATTGACAATCAGGCGGATCCGGTCCGCGGCCCCGATGTTCTGGAGAGCCTCTATGGTTCGTTTGGTCTCATAGAGAGAGGGGAGACTCGTGGTTGTGACGACAAACAGATCGTTGGCCGCTTCCAGGAGGGGGATCGGCGGGCTGTTGAAGCGTCCAAGGTCGAGCACGATCCAGCGATAGAACGGCTGGATTGCTGCAAGCACGCAGGAAATTTGCTCGGAGGCCGGCTCCGGGCTGCCAACCCGTGCAGGAGAACAGAGGATATCGATGCCGTTCTCACCGCGCACCACGATCTTTTGCCAGAAGTCGATGTCCAGATGCGCAGAATTGGCGATCGCGTCCAGGATGGAGTACTGCGAATTAACACCCATCAGGAACGCCACCAAGCCTGCGTGGACATCTAAATCGGCGAGCAACACCGCCTGGTCAGTGCGCCGGCGTAGTTCGGCAGCCAGGGTGCACGCTACGGTGGTAGCGCCCACGCCGCCCTTCCCTCCAATGACGGCAATCACTGCTGCCTTTAGCCGCGATCCCCCGCCATCCGCTCGGGTGCCCTCGGCGGATCGCTTCACGATGGCATAGCGGATCGCTCTGGTGAGGATTTCGGCGCTGCAATTGCCCTTAACCAGGTAGTTCTCGGCGCCCTGCTGAATGGTCTGAAGCGCGACGGCCTCGTCATCGCCTGCGCTCAAAACGATCACGGGGATGTCTTTGGCATGGAACCGAAGCGAGGCGAAGGTGGCTAGCCCTTGGCTGTCCGGAAGGTGGAGATCGAGAAGGATCACAGATACTCCGCCTTGTGCGAGGCGGCGGGCGCCTTCGGCCAGCGAATCGGTCCAGCTCAAGACGTACTCCGCGTCTCCGCGGGGCTGTGACAGCCAATGCTGAACCACTTTGGCGTAGTCAGGACTGTCTTCGATCAGCAGAACATTGATGATCAGGGCCAACGGTGCCAGTTCCTCTCTAGTCTCTTCGATCTGCTTGACCGCTCCCTACGGTCACGGCTCGGTAAGCGGCGACAAACGGCGACACGGCGGTAAACGGCGACGACATACCGAGCCGTGACCGTAGGGAGCGGTTTAAGCGGCTATGGAGTTATCGGACAATCCGGCGAAATCTTTAGCGTGGGTTCAGTTCGACAGCTTGAAGATAACCTTCCAGGGACTGCAGCGCGCGTCCCATGCGCTCCAGATCGTGCGCCATGGCGGCCTGCTCGAGCAAGCGCGCCCGCTCGGTGAGAGGCGGAAATCCGTAGGAGGTCCCCGTGCCCTTGATGTCGTGCGCCATGCGCTGGACGCGGTCGTATTCACCGCTCTCGACCGAAACGCGCAGCCCCGCCAGCCCTTCCTTTCGCCGTTCGAGGTAGCCCCGCGACAGCTCTTCGAAGCCCTCGGGTGCGGTTACTACAATGCGGCGCGACAGGGGATCCCGGACGTAGGTTGCCAGGGCGGCGAGCAGTCGATCGCGTTGAATCGGCTTGGTGAGGTGGGCGGTGCATCCCGCCTGCATGCTTTTTTCCCTCTCGCTCGAAAGCGCGTGCGCCGTGAGAGCCAGGATGGGCATGGGGGGCTTTTGGCTTTCCGCTTCCCACAGGCGAATGATGCGAGTTGCCGTATGCCCGTCGAGGACAGGCATCTGGACGTCCATCAGGACCAGATCGTACGCGCCGGCCTGGACTTTCCGCAGGGCGTCCGCGCCGTTGTCGGCGACGTCAATGGAGTATATAGACCCTTTCAAGAACTCGCGCATGACAAACACGTTGTCGCTGGAGTCATCCACCAGGAGGATGCGGGGAGCCCACCCGTCCGGTTCGCCAGCCGGAGCTTCCGGGTTTTGGCCGGGCCTGGTGACGGCCGTGGGGTCACAGCCACCCGGGCATTGGGCGGGAAACTCGAAGGGGAGTGTGAAGGAGAATGTGCTGCCGCGGCCAACCTCACTCTCCACCCAGATTCGCCCGCTCATCAACTCCACCAACTGCCGGCTGATGGCGAGGCCCAGCCCCGTGCCGCCGTACTTTCGCGTGATGGAGGAGTCGGCCTGCGTGAAAGACTCGAAGATGAGCGCTTGGTTCTCAATCGGAATTCCGATTCCCGTATCGCTCACGGAGAAGGTCAGCGTCCCGTCGCCCGGCCGAATCGACAATGTCACCGAACCCGTCTCGGAAAACTTGATGGCGTTTCCGATGAGATTGAGCAGAATCTGGCGCAACCGGTCCGGATCGCCGATCAGGTGAATCGGGACGTCTTCGGCGAGTTCAAACACCAGCCGTAATCCGCGCGCGTCCGCCCGCGACCGCATGACCGACAAGACGCTTTCGATGGCCGCCGGGAGATCGAACTGGACGCGTTGAATCTGAAGTTTGCCGGCTTCGACCGCCGACAGGTCGAGCACGTCGTTGATGACCGTCAGCAGGGCTTCGCTGGCTTTACGGAGCATCCGCACATACTCGCGCTGAGCCGTAGGCACCCCCGAGTCCCACAACAGATCGGCGAGCCCCACAATCACGTTCATAGGGGTGCGGATTTCGTGGCTCATCATGGCCAGAAATTCGCTCTTCGCCCGGCTGGCCTGCTGGGCGCGCAGGGCCTGCTGGTTGGCTTCGGCGGTGCGTTCCGCCACGCGGCGCTCCAATTCAGCCTCGGCCTGCTTATGCTCTTCGATATCGGTGCAAGCGCCCACCCATTGGCCGATGCGGCCCTGGCCGTCGAGCATGGGGGTGGCGCGCGTAAGATGCCAGCGGTATTGGCCGTCGGCGCGACGGATGCGGGACTCCGCTTCGAAGGCCTGGCCGGCAGCTACGGAAACCGCCCAGGCTAACGAAAAAATTGCGTGGTCGGCGGGGTGCACCGCCGCCTGCCACCCCCGATTGCGTGCCGCCTGCGGGGTCTGGCCGGTATATGCGAGCCAGCCGCGGTTGTGATAGTCGGTGAGCCCGTCCGGCGTAGCCGTGAACACCATTTGCGGGATTGCGTCGGCCAGGAAGCGGTACCGGTCATGACTTTGCTGCAGGGCCGCTTCGGCCTTCTTACGCTCTGAGATGTCTTCGATGACGCCGAGCACATATTGGGGCGCTCCCGCGCGGTCCCGCACCAGAGACGCCGTAAATCCGACCCACACGCTGGCGCCGTCCTTGCGGAGAAAGCGTTTTTCGCGCGAGTAACCCTGGACCGCGCCGTCGATCAATGCGCGCATGTTGCCGGTGTCGGTGGCCACATCATCGGGATGCGTGATCTCCGAAAAAGAACGGCCGGCCAGCTCCTCCTGACTGTATCCGACGATCTCGCACAATTTTTGATTGACGATCTGGAAGCGTCCGGAGAGATCGAGGTGCGCGATGCCGGCGGGCGCCTGTTCGAGGGTGGCGCGGAACCGCTGCTCGCTCTCGCGCAACGCCGCCTCGGCGCGCCGCTGCCCCGTTACGTTGCGAATCACGACCACCCCGCCAGTCAGAATGCCTTCCGTGATGACCGGGGCACTCGAACAGACCACGTCCACAGGCATGCCATCCTTGTGGAACATGACCGCCTCATAGTAAGGTTCCGGTAGTGCCGAACCCGCCCGGACATCACACATCGCGTGGGGACAGGGTTGGTCGCGATCGCAAGAGCACCGGAGCAGATCGCGCAGGCTGCTTCCCTTAAACTCGTCCAAGCTCCACCCGAACGCCTTCTCGGCGGCTGGATTGGCGTACATCACCCGGCTGGCAGCATCCAGCAGAAGCAACGAATCGATTGCATGTGTCGCGATGGTTCTGGTCAGGTCGTTGACAATCAGGGAGTGGCCTCTCTCTCTTCTATATCGGCGCTGATCCGCAATCTTTGAGAGGAATCGGGTAGGGGACAGTTTCCGGAATGGGGTTGTTCGCCGACCTGCCAACTCGAGGAGTTGGCAAAGACAAGCGGACATGTCGGTACAATTCATACCGAGTCTGCTCCGTCTGGGTGACGGCAACACCGGACCGCACGGGTTTGATAGTGAGAGGTAGACGTTACTAACCGAGTAAGTCGGGCTACAGATTCACTAGCCCCGGAAGCCGAATTAGGGCCGCGCGCGATATTATAAGAAGTCTATCCAACGTCTTAGCACCTAAACCGAAAACGAGGAAACCCACATGTCCGACCTGACGCGTGAGGAGGGCCGCAAGCGGATAGAGCAGGAAGATAATCTGATCAATCACCGCGTTTCATGGTTGATCGGTTCTCAATCATTCTTGCTCACAGCATTTGTGCTGCTCAGAAATAGTCCCAGCTATTACCCCGGAAGCCAAACTCAGGTATTGCTAACACCCACATATCTCGTACAAAGTTATCTGCTCGTCTATGTCATCATTATTGCCGGCTTTTTGATCGCAATTTGCACGAGCATGGGAGTGTTCGCTGCTTTTGTGGCTATCTCCAGTTGGAGAAGGAAGGTCAAGCCATTAGACAGGGAATTCCTGACATCGCATGCGGCGTTGGCACATCTTGGAGGCCTGGCTGCGGTCCTCCCCGGACCTGTACTCGCCTCGATATGGGTTCTGTTATTCGTCACGGAATGGCCTGGCTTGTCGAAATACTTGAGCCCCTTCTACATTTTTGCGCCCCTTATAGTCGTCGCCGCCACCTTTCTGGTGTGGTTGTTATATACGCTCGTCTCTTACCGTTTAAGACTGTCTATCGAACCGGGTTGACGAATAGCTGCAGGCTTTAGTCACCCCGCTCTGCACGGTACGAATTCACGGTTAGCCGTACGGCCTCCGTTCCAAGCGTCCGGAAGGTGCCAAATCCGGGCCTGGCCCGCTACCGAAGCAATCCCGAATCACCCCACCGCCACGCGCCCGGGCGCCTTCCGCAACTCCGGAAACAACCACGTCCACAGCGCTACTACCACGATGGTGCCGATGCCTCCCAGCACCACCGCCGGAACCGTGCCGAACCACTGCGCCGTGATCCCCGATTCGAACTGGCCCACCTCGTTGGACGCGCCGATGAACACCATGTTCACCGCGCTGACCCGGCCGCGCATGTGATCCGGCGTATTGAGCTGCACCATGGTGGACCGCACCACCACGCTCACCATGTCGCACGCGCCCGTCAGCGCCAGGGCCACCAGCGAGAGCGCCACGCTGTGCGACAGTCCGAACAGTATAGTGAACACGCCGAAGCCGCACACGCAGCAGAGCATCACGGTTCCCTGCTTTTTGCCCAGAGGCCGGTGCGCCAGGAGGAGTGCCGTCAAGATCGCGCCCACTCCTGGCGCGCTGCGCAGGATGCCGAGCCCCGTGGCGCCCACCGCCAGAATCTCGCGCGCATATACCGGCAGCAGCGCCACCGCTCCGCCCAGCAGTACGGCAAACAGATCGAGCGAAATGGCCCCCAGCACGAACTTGTTTTTCCAAATGTAGCGGAGGCCCTCCCCCACCATTTGCGGCGCAGCAGCCTGACGCGGCCGTTGGACAACCAGCTTCATATCGATGCGCGAATACAGGAGGAAAGCGGCCAGGTAGGATACCGCCGCGAGGCCATACACAGGCAGCGGGTTAGCGGCCACGCCATAGATTAAGCCTCCGGCCACGGGACCGAGAATGGTGGCGGCCTGGAACCACGAAGATCCCCACGCGATGGCGTTGGCGAAGTGGGTTTCGGAAACCAGCGAAGGCAGTAGCGCCTGGCTGGCGGGCATGCTGAACGCGCGCGCGGTGCCGTTGAGCAGCAGCACCAGGTAGATGGGATAGATCGCCGTGATGCCGCGCACTGTGAACACGAACAGGAGTACCGACACCAGAGCGTAGCCGGCGGCGCAGGTTTGGAGGATGCGCTTGCGCGGAAAACGGTCGGCTGCGTGTCCCGCGAAAAGAAACAGCAGAATGCCCGGAAGAAATTGCGCCAACCCCACCAGCCCGAGATCCAGTGGGCGATGCGTCAGCCCGTAAATCTGCCACCCCACCGCCACGGCCTGCATCTCCGAAGCCAGCACCGAGAGTACGCGCGCCCCGGCGTGGCGCAGGAAATTGGGATAGCGGAGCGCCACCCGCGAGTCGGAGGGTTGGGACATTTTAGGGCTAAACTGCCAGTTTCCCATGAACGTACACTGTAGAAATGGACTGGCAGTTGGATGGGCCTGAGGCGCGCGTGCTGGGGGCGCTTCTGGAGAAGGAAATCGCGACCCCCGAATATTACCCGCTCTCGCTCAACGCGCTGGTGAATGCGTGCAATCAGAAATCCAACCGCGAGCCGGTGGTTTCGTACGACGAGGAAACCGTGGAGCAGGCCCTCGAGTCGCTGCGGCTCAAGCAGCTCGCGGTGCGGATCACCGGCCGCGACAGCCGCGTGCCCAAGCATGCCCAGCGCTTCACGGAGACGCTGAACCTGGGGCGGCGCGAGGCGGCCATCATTTGCGTACTGCTATTGCGTGGTCCGCAGACCGTGGGCGAGTTGCGAAGCCGCAGTGAGCGTCTGCACAACTTCGACGACCTGGAGTCGGTCGAGAACACGCTCCACCACCTGGCCGAATTGGGGATGGTGAAGAGGCTGGCGCGCCAGTCGGGTTCGCGGGAAGCGCGCTATGCGCATCTGCTCTCGGGCGACGTAGAGGTTGCCGAAGAGGCCGTGGCCGCAGCACTGGGGCCTGTGCCCCGTGTCCATGTTTCCGAAGAACGCATTGCCGCGCTGGAGCGGGACCTGGCCGCGCTGCGCAGCGAGTTCAACGATTTTCGCCGGAGGTTCGAATGAGATTGCTGGCGCTCCTGCTGTTGGCGGCTGTAGCCGATGCCGCCACCTGGCACTACTGGGTGGAGCCGTGCACCAACCCCGAGACTGGTTGCCACATGGGCGATCCGGAACTGGCCGAGTGGGCGCTCGAAGCCTGGCAGGCCGCCACCGCCGGAAAGCTCACGTTCGAAAAATCGGCGGACGTGGAGAATGCGCAGATCCGCGTCTACTGGGCCAACGGCAACCAGGGCCTGTATGGCGAAGCACGTCCCATCATGGTGAACGGTATTCGTGGCGCGGCCGTGTATGTGTTGCCGCCGGCTGAGAATCGCCAGGATCCGCTATTGCGCGACACCATTGTGTATCTCACGTGTCTGCACGAAACCGGCCACGCCTTAGGTTTGCAGCACACCGCCGCTTTCGCCGACATCATGTACAGCTTTCAATACGGCGGCGACATCCCCGAATATTTCGGCCGCTACCGCAGATTACTTTCCGCGCGCGGGGACATACGCAAACACGCCGGCATGTCGGCCGACGACCGCAAGCGGATTGGACAGATGTATCAATAGCTTTTAGCTGTCAGCGCTCAGCAGTCAGCTTAAGGCTGACGCGCGCCCGGGTTTTGGTTGCTGTAAGCTGATAGCTGATCGCTGAAAGCTGATAGCTAACATGTCCCTTCATCCCCAATGCAAAGCGCTCCTGGACCAAATGGCCGCCCTCGGCGGAAGGCCTATGGAAGAGATGACTCCGGTGGAGCTTCGGGCGAATCGCGCCGAGAGTGCCGCCGCTTTTCAGGCGCTGGCGGGCCCTGCGCCGCAGGTCGCGCGCGTGGAAGACCGCACCATCCCCGGCCCCGCGCAGCCCATCCCCATACGCGTCTACTGGCCGGAAACCGGGCGCAAGCTTCCGGTGTTGGTCTACTTTCATGGCGGCGGCTGGGTCATCGGGAATCTCGATCAGGTGGATGCGCAATGCCGCGCGATTGCCAACGGCGCGCAGTGCATCGTGGTGAACGTGGATTACCGGCTCGCCCCGGAGTACAAATTCCCGGCGGCCGTGGACGATGCCTACGCCGCTGTCCAATACGTGTCCGAGCGTGCTGACGAGTTCAACGCGGACGCCAGCCGGATCGCGGTGGGCGGCGATAGCGCGGGAGGCAACCTGGCAACCGTGGTCTGCCTCATGGCTCGCGACTGCAGCGGACCCAAGATCGCTTTCCAACTGCTGGTCTATCCGGTCACGGATTATGACGACAACCGGCCCTCGCAGGCGGAATTCGCCGACGGGTATTTTCTGACGCGCTCCATGATGCGGTACTTCTGGGGCCATTATGTCTCCAGCCCCGAAGAAGGCCGCAGCCCCCACGCCTCGCCGCTGAATGCGAAAAGCCTGGAAGAGCTGCCGCCCGCCATGGTGATCACCGCCGAGTGCGACCCAATACGCGACCAGGGCGAGGCGTACGCCCGCCGGCTACAGGAGGCCGGGGTGCCCGTCACGGCCAAACGCTATGAGGGCGCCATCCACGTGTTCTTCAATTTGGGCGGCGTGATCGATTCGGGCAAGCAGGCGGTGGCCGACGCGGCCGCGGCCTTGCGCAAAGCTTTCTCCTCCGGTGCCGCCGCCGCGTAATGCTGGCAGGGCATGCCTTTTAGAGTGACCTGCGCAGCCCACCGGCGACAAGGATCGCCGGCGCTACGTAACGCTGGCGGTCCTTGCCGCCGGCTTGGGGCTGGGCAAGCTAAAGGCATGCCCCACGGGCCTATGAGAAGATAATGATTTGGTTTAGCTTCGCCCGGGACCCTGTACGTGAACATCACCGAACTCTTCATCCGCCGCCCCGTGATGACTACGCTCATCATGATCGGCATCGTTCTGTTCGGGGTCACTGCCTATCGCTCGCTGCCCGTGAGCGACCTGCCCAACGTTGATTTCCCGACCCTCCAGGTGAACGCCGCGCTGCCCGGCGCCAATCCCGAAACCATGGCCTCCGCGGTGGCGACGCCTCTCGAACGCCAGTTCTCCACGATCGCCGGTCTCGATTCGATGACTTCCACCAGCGCGTTGGGAACCACTTCCATCACGCTGCAGTTCGCGCTCGACCGATCGCTCGATGGCGCGGCGCAAGACGTCCAGGCCGCCATCACCACGGCCGGATCGCAGATGCCGCCCGGCATGCCGACGCCGCCCAACTTCAAGAAAGTCAACCCGGCCGATTCCGCCATCATGTACCTGGCGATGTACTCCTCCACGCTGCCGCTCTCTACAGTAGATGAGTACGCCGAGACGCTGGTGGCCCAGCGCATTTCCACCGTGAGCGGTGTGGCCCAGGTGCAGGTATTGGGCGCGCAGAAGTATGCGGTGCGCGCACAGCTCGACCCCAACAAGCTGGCGGCGCACCACATCGGCATCGACGAAGTGCAGAACGCCTTGCAGCAGCACAACGTCAACCTGCCCACGGGAACGCTCTGGGGAGCCAACCAGGCATTCACAGTCGAAGCCACCGGTCAGCTCATGACCGCGGCCGCCTACGGGCCGGTGATCGTCGCCTATCGCAATGGGTCGCCCGTGCGGTTGGGCGAACTGGGCCGCGTCATCGACAGCGTGCAGAACGACAAGGCCGCCAGTTGGTTCAACACCACACGTGGAATTGCCCTGGCCGTGCAGCGGCAGCCCGGCACCAATACCGTGCAGATCGTGGACGCCATCAAGGAATTGCTGCCGCGCTTCCGCCAGGTAATGCCCCCCGCCGTTCGCCTGGATCTTATTTACGACCGCTCCCAGGCGGTTCGCGAATCGGTCAACGACGTCAAGTTCACCCTCCTGTTGACGGTGGCGTTGGTCGTGCTGGTCATCTTTCTTTTCCTCCGCAACCTCTCCGCCACACTGATTCCCAGCCTGGCCCTCCCGCTCTCGATCGTCGGAACCTTCGCCGCCATGTACCTGCTGGGCTACTCCATGGACAACCTGTCGCTCATGGCGCTCACGCTCTCGGTCGGGTTCGTGGTGGACGATGCCATCGTGGTGCTGGAAAATATTGTGCGCCATATGGAAATGGGCAAGAGCCGGTTGCAGGCTGCGCTGGAGGGCTCGCGCGAAATTGCCTTCACGGTTCTCTCCATGACCGTGTCGCTGGCGGCGGTGTTCATTCCTGTGCTGTTTATGGGCGGCATTCTGGGAAGGCTGTTCCACGAGTTCGCCGTCACCATCGGTGTGTCGATCCTGATCTCAGGATTCGTCTCGCTGAGCCTCACGCCTATGCTGTGCAGTCGCTTCCTGCGGCCGCCCCGCGAATCGCACAACGCGCTCTTTCTGGCCTCCGAAAAGATCTTCGATGGCCTGCTGCACGCGTACGAGTGGACCCTTCGCGGCGTCATCCGCCACCGCGCCCTGACCATGCTGGTTGCTGCAGGCACGCTGGCCGCCACCGTGTACCTTTATGCCTTCGTGCCCAAGGGCTTCATTCCCAACCAGGACACTGGCCAGATATTCACCTTCACGGAAGCGGGGCAGGACGTCTCTTTCGACGCCATGGTGCGGGAACAGCAGCAGCTCGCTGAAATGTTCGGAAACAACCCCAACATCGAATCCTATTTTTCGATGGTGGGCGCTAATAACGGCTCCGCCAACAACGGGCGCATTTTTGCGACTTTGAAACCACGGCGCGAGCGCCCACAGACGGCAGACCAGACCGTCAACCAGCTACGTCCCCGGCTGAATTCCGTGCCGGGCATCCGAGCCTATCCGCAGAATCCTCCGCTCATCCAGATCGGCGGGCAGTTGACCAAGGGCGTCTACCAGTACACGCTGCAAGGTCTCGATCTCGACGAGCTGTATCGCGCGGCCACCTCTTTTGAGAAGGAGATGCACAGCATTCCCGGGCTGGTGGATGTCACCACCGACCTTCAGATTGCCAGCCCGCGCGTGGTGGTGGATATCGACCGCGACCGCGCTTCCAGCCTGGGCGTTACCCCGGACCAGGTGGAGAATGCGCTGTACGATGCCTACGGCGAACGCCAGGTCTCCACCATTTACACGCCTAGCAATCAGTATTGGGTGATGATGGAGCTGCTGCCCCAGTTCCAGCGCGATCCCGATGCCATGGGCCTGCTGTACGTTCGCTCGTCCAGTGGAACTCTCGTGCCGTTGAGCGAAGTGGCCCGGCTGAAACGCAGTGTGGCGCCGCTCACGGTAACGCACCTGGGGCAACTGCCGTCGGTCACGCTGTCCTTTAACCTCGCGCCCGGCGCTTCTTTGGGAGACGCCGTCGGAAAGGTCGAAGATCTAGCCCGGAACAATCTGCCCGCCACCATCACCACCAGTTTCCAGGGCGCTGCCGCGGCATTTCAATCCTCGCTCCAGGGCATGGGGATACTGCTGGCTATGGCCATCTTGGTGATCTACCTGGTGCTCGGGATTCTGTACGAGAGCTTTATTCATCCGTTGACGATCCTCTCCGGTTTGCCCTCGGCCGGGCTGGGTGCGCTGGCCACGCTGCTGGTCTTCCATGACGAGCTCAACATCTATTCCTTCGTTGGCGTGATCATGCTCATCGGCATCGTGAAGAAGAACGCTATCATGATGATCGATTTCGCCCTGGCTGCGCAGCGCACGCACGGCACGCTACCCTCGGAAGCAATCTACGAAGCCTGCCTGGTGCGTTTCCGGCCGATCATGATGACCACCATGGCGGCTTTGATGGGCACGCTTGCCCATCGCTCTCGGCCTGGGCGCGGGATCGGAAGCGCGCCGCCCGCTCGGCCTGGCGGTAGTAGGAGGCCTGGCGGTTTCGCAAACCTTGACGCTGTACATCACGCCCGTGTTCTACATTTACATGGAGCGATTCCGCGAGCTCACCTCGCGCCTGCGGCCGCGCCGGAAAACCGCCCACGTGACCATGCCCGCTCCGGAAACCATCTCTAAGAGATAATCGTGAGATTGCGCCGTTCCTTTCCATTGCCGGCCGTGGCTGCAGCTGCGGCGTTCCTTCTTACCGGCCTGCCCATGCCTTCCGCCGCGCAGTGGCTGGACTATGCGCACAAAGGCATTCCGCGGACGCCCGATGGCAAGCCGAACCTTTCGGCCCCTGTGCCCAAAACAGCGGACGGTAAGCCCGACCTTTCCGGCGTCTGGCTGGGAGATCAGTGGGGACCTGTGGGGCGCCGCCAGGTTGCCCGGCCGGCCACCCGTCCTGAGCCGCCCACTATGCTGCCGTCGGCCGAAAAGCTATACGAGGAGCGCCGCGCCAACCTCGGCAAGGATGACCCCGAGTCGCGCTGCATGCCGCAAGGCATCCCCAAAGCGAGCACACTACCCTATCCGTTTGAGATTCTAAACGCGCCCGGGAAAACGGTGATCCTGTACGAAATGTATTCTCTCCGCCGCCAGGTCTTCACCGATGGTCGCGAACTTCCGAAAGAGGTTTTGAGTCCGGCCTGGATGGGATACTCGGTCGGGAAATGGGAGGGCGACGAATTCGTTGTCGATACCGCCGGGTTCAACGACAAGGTCTGGAACATCGATACCAACGGTCATCCCCATTCCGACGACATGCATGTGCTCGAACGTTTCCATCGCGTCGACTTCGGACACATGGACGTCACCGTTACCATTGACGATCCCAAGACCTATACCAAGCCATGGATTATGCCGGTCATGCGGTATACCCTGCTTCCCGATACTGATCTTCTGGAGTTCGTCTGCGAGAAGAACGAAGACCCGCAGCATATGGTCGGCAAGTAATGCGTCATCTGGTCGCGACCGTTATCCTGCTGGGCTGTGGCTCGATCGCGCTGCTCGCTCAAGGGAACTATGAAGTGCAGGTCTACGGCTCGGACCTGGTGCCTCCGGGCGTGACCATGGTGGAGCTGCACAGTAACTTCACCGCCAGCGGGACCAAGACCGTGGTCGACGGCGTCCTTCCCACCAACCACGCCGAGCACGAAACGGTGGAAATCACCCACGGTTTCAATGAGTGGTTTGAAACAGGCTTCTACCAGTTCACCAGCATTCAACCCGATGGCAGTTGGATGTGGGTGGGAACGCATATCCGGCCGCGCTTCTCGATACCCGAGCGATTTCACCTGCCGGTAGGTTTAAGCATCTCCAACGAGATCGGCTATCAGCGCCCCAATTTCTCCGGGGATACCTGGACCTGGGAAATCCGGCCCATCATCGACAAGAAGGTGGGCGGGTGGTACATGGCTTTCAATCCCACCATCGATAAGTCGTTTCACGGCCCCTCCAAGAACGCCGGCTACGAATTCTCGCCGAACGTGAAAGTCAGCTACGACATCACCAAGAAGGTCGCGTTCGGCGTGGAGTATTACGGCGAGTACGGTCCGGTTACCGGGTTCGATCCCCTGCGCGACCAGCAGCAGCAAATCCTCCCGGCGGTCGACGTGGATTTCGGCGCCAATTGGGAGTTCAATTTCGGCGTCGGTTTGGGCGTCACGCAGGCCACGGACCATCTGCTCATCAAGGCCATCCTGGGTTACCGCTTCCACAACAAGAAGAAGAACTAGCGCCCCCCGCAGACACTCGGGCAAATCCCCTAGAGGCGAGTTCCGGGTGTACGGAACGCCACATCACTTCTGAGAATTTCCTTCCGTCTACGGTACGCATGGAAGTACTAGTAAATAGTTGCCTCGGATGGTAAACACACAATCAGCGGCCTAATTATGAAAACCAGACTTCGGAATCCTATTCGATACTCACTACTCACGCTCACGGCTTGTCTATGGTTGCCGGCAGTGGCCCACGCGCAGGGCGCGATCGTTCATCAGGTCGCCCTGCCCTCAGGAGATAGTTGGTGCTCGGACAGCCTGATCAATTCGCTGTTCACTGAGATCAATGTATACCGGACCCAGAACGGCGTGCCCGCGCTGCTGACGGATCCGCTGGGCACGAAGGATGCGGACATGCGCGCGATCCAATTCGCGGCGTATATGCAGACGAACCCGCCCGGTTCTCCCGGCTTCAACCCTCATACGGGTTGGGACACCACTGCGGCCAGCCTGGGCTATCACATCCTCAGCGAGAACCTGGCTTACATGACGGACGATGTTGTGTACATCGTCCTGGGGGCTTGGAACGATACGCTTCATATCCGGGCGATGCTGCTCACCACCGCGAATATTGCCGGCGTTTCCTGTGTGATTTCCTCCGGTATTGCGTATTGGAGCTACGAACCCGGATGCAGCCCTACATTCTGCGGCCAGTCTCTTCCGGTTACGCCGCCGCCCACTGCGCCCGGCACTCTGGACAGCGAGGAGTGGGCGTTTCTGACTCTGATTAATAATTACCGTGCGCAGAACGGAGCCGGTCCATTGCAAGTCTCCGCCGCCCTGGAGAACGCCTCGCAGTGGATGAGCACCGACATGGCCACCAACAACCGTGCGGACCACACCGACAGCCTGGGCCGCTCCCCGGCAACCAGGCTGGCGGCTTTCAACTATCCTTACAGCCCGTGGGGCGAAAATATTGCCGGCGGCTTCACGGACGCACAGAGCATGTTCACCGGGTTTGAGAACGCCTGCGACGCGGATGCATCCGGCGTTTGCACCTATGCTCACCGCGCCAACATGTTGAACCCCAGTTTCAAAGTCATCGGCATCGGCCGCGCCTACAGTGCCAGCTCGACCTATGGCTGGTATTGGGCCACCGACTTTGGCGGAGTCGTAGACGCGGTTATCACTCCTCCGGCGCCCGGCGCTCCTACCATCAGCGCCTTCACGGCTACTCCATCCACTATCAACGCGGGGCAAGCCAGTTCGTTGGCCTGGAGCGTCTCCGGCGCGACCAGCGTCAGCATCAGCGGCGTTGGAGATGTCTCCACGCTTACTTCGAAATCCGTTTCGCCGGGTCAAACTACGACGTATACCTTGACTGCCACCAACAGCGCCGGCAGTGCTACCGCTTCGGCGACAGTAACCGTGACCGCGATTCCCCCGACCGACACGAAACCGCCTACGGTGCCCACACTGACCTCGGCGGTTGCCAAGAGCTCCAGGGAAGTGGACCTGACGTGGACTAACAGCACCGATAACGTCGGCGTGGCCGGCTATCGGATCGTCCGCAACGGCACGGTCCTGGCTTCGGTGGGAGTGAGCGTTCTCTCTTTCTCCGATACCACCGCCCTCGCCGGTACGGCTTACACTTACTCGGTAATGGCGTATGACGCGGCCGGAAACCAGTCCGCCGCCAGTAACACCATGCAGGTGACTACCCCGGGAAGTTGTCCCGCACCAGCCACGAACGCCTTCACCGGGTGCTATTACAACAACCTCACCCTGTCGGGGGCTCCCGTGCTGATCCGAACGGACCCCCAGATCAACTTCGACTGGCATAACACTTCACCCGATCCTTCGTTGCCCCGAACCGGGTACTCCATTCGCTGGCAGGGCATCTTTAGTTTTTCCGCCGGCGTCTACAATTTCACGGCGATCGTATCCGATGGAATGCGCGCTTACGTCGACGGCAATATGGTGGTGAACGCGTGGCGCAACGAGAGCGCCTACATCTACACGTTCAGCCCGACCCTGACTCAGGGCAATCATGTCATCGCGATGGAATATTACGAGGAGACCGGCAGCCCCACCGCCCATCTTACGTGGCTGAGTGCTACGCCACCCGCGCAGGCCCCGGTCATCTCCACGTTCGGGGCCACGCCGGCCGGCATTACGCCGGGCCAATCCGCCACGTTAGCGTGGAGCGTCTCGGGCGCCACCACGATCACCCTGGATAACGGAATCGGAAACGTTTCCGGCTTGACTTCGAAAGCCGTCTCGCCCGCGCAAACAACCACGTACACGCTGACGGCCACCAACAGCGCCGGCAGCGCCACCGCGAAGGCCACCATCACGGTCAGCGCTACGCCGCCGCCACCGCCGCCTCCTCCTTCCGGCACATGCCCCGCGCCGGCCACCGGGGCGTTCACCGGCTGCTACTACAACACGCTCGATCTGTCGGGCAGTCCGGTGCTTGTCCGAACCGACAGCCAGATCAACTTCGACTGGACTAGCGCTCCACCGAGCCCGGCCGTGTTGCCGCATAATTTCTCGGTGCGGTGGCAGGGAAATTTCGTTTTCGCCGCGGGAACCTACACCTTCACTGAGACCATCTCCGACGGAATGCGCATCTACATCGACGGGGTCCTGGTTTTCAACCGGTGGACCAATATGGACCCCGCGCGCGTCATGGCTTTTCGTCCGACGCTGACTCAGGGCAATCACCTGATCACGGTGGAGTATTACGAAGCCACGGGAGTACCTACCGCCCACGTGTCCTGGGTAAAGAACTAGACCCCACGCCACCCGGCCGGCTCGGCGCTACGCGCGCCGGGTCGGCCGCAAGTCACTCATTCCTCCGAAGAGTTAACCGCAGTTAGCAGTACCCGCAAAGTACCTAAGTGTACTGGTAATTTCGTCCTATCAAATGCTAAAAAATCCGTAACCGGCCGATATATTTTCCAGCGGCTGGAAACGGCTATGAAAATCAGACTTCGGAATATTCTTGGATGTTCAATCCTTGCGATCACGGCGTCTTTGTCGTTGCCTGCGGTAGCCCACGCAGCCGGCGATTTGGACAGCGAAGAGTCGGCCTTTCTGGCGTTGATCAATAACTTTCGCGCCCAGAACGGGGTCGGCCCGCTGCAAATCTCTGCCATCTTGCAGAACTCGGCGCATTGGATGAGCAACGACATGGCTGCGAACAACTACGCAAGCCACACCGACAGCCTGGGCCGCGACGTGCGCACGCGGATGACGGTCTTCAACTTTCGCAACGGTACCTGGGGTGAGAACATTGCCGGCGGCTCCCCGGAGGCGCAAACTGCTTTCGCGGACTGGGAGAAGGCCTGCGATCCAGATGCGTCCGGCGCATGTACCTACGCCCACCGCGCCAACATGTTGAACCCCAATTTCAAAGTGATCGGCATCGCCCGCGCCTATCGCGCCGCCTCAACGTACCGCTGGTATTGGACCACCGACTTCGGCGGGCGCTAGCTCATCGCACCCCACCGGCGACAAGGATCGCCAGCGCTACGCAGCGCACCGGCGGCGAGGACCGCCACGTAACGCCGGCGGTCTCGGCCGCCGGTGGGGTGCACCTACCGCGCAACGCACGGCTGCGGGTCCCACCCCGTTCCGTCCATCAGCTTCTTGTAGTGCGTGCTCGTGACGAACGGCATAGTAAGATACTGCGGATCGTTGACTTGTGTGGTCACCACCAGCCACTGATCGCCGTTCGGCCCGGAAATGCGGTCGTAATATTCGGTGACCACCGCGTTCCCGCTATAAGGAACGCCGTTCTTGCGCAGGTATCCCGGAAGCAGGCGGGTGGTCACCACTTTCAAATTGCCGCTACGGGCCTGGCCCCGCGCGCCGGCCGCATACTCCCACTGAGCGACGGAATAACCTTGCAGGCTGGGCTCCAGGCCCGCGGGTTCGCGCGCCGCCAAAATGAAACAGACGGGTCTGCATGCCGGCGTCGGCCTCCACGCGTAGCGTGGTGTCATTTTCCCAGGTGATGTGCCAGCGCCCCGGCACGCGCATCAGTGCGGCGGCTCCGTAGGATTTGCACGTACCGCCGGCGGCTTCGTCCTTCGCAGGGTCCCAGGCGTTGGCGGCCTGGCGGCCCGCGGCGTTGAGCGGCACTCCTCCGAAGCTGCCTTTGGGCGGCGTGACCATGCGGTAGCGCCAATCCTCGGTGACCACGGAAACCCAGTAGCCGGTCATGTCGAAGGCGGCTCCGGCGCGGGGAGTCGCAGGAGGACCGCCGCGTCCACCGCGGCCCGGAGGAGGTTGGCCGTGAATTGTTGCCGCCAGCAGGAACATCGTGGCAGCGGCGGTGGCTGCCCGCACGCTGCCGTTACTCGATCGTCTCACCGGGATTAGTGCCCCATCCGAATCCGTCCGATTTGCGGTGAAGAGTCTTCAGCGCGCCCCGGTGGTCTCCCGGCGTGCGCGAGGGATTCATGGTGATGGTGACTTCGTCCCCGACCTTCAGCGTGTCGCGTTTGATGCCCGCCTGGCCCAACTGCCCGGAAGAGCGCCACTCCAGCGACCAGCGCTGCATGACTCCTTTGTCATCGGGAGCTTCGATCTGCAGGAAAGAATGCGGATTCCGCAGCAGGAACTCGAGGATCTTGCCTTCGAGCTTGACTTCTTTATCGGGGTAGTACGTGGCCGAAAGGGAGTGGTGGGCGAATGCCGTGATGCCCAACAGCAACGCCGCCGCCATCGCCAGAAGTATTCTTGTATTTCATGGTTCGCATCTATTTCTTCTTTTGACTCAGGCTCCTGTACGCCGCCTCGACGAACATATCGGTTGTCCAGGGACCGCTAGTCGACCCGTAGAGTCCATCATAATCCATGGTGGGTTTGGCCGCCTTGACCTGCGCGAGCGTCATGCCCTTCTTAATCATGTCCTGTATGCGGTCGCGAATGATGGCAACCATGTTGCGGTAGTTGGCCACATCGCCGGTATCGCACAGACGCCCGTGGCCGGGAATCACCCAGGTGCCGCCCTGCGAGCGGAACTCCGGAATCACGATATCGAGGATGTGGTTGAGCCCGTCCAGAACCCCTTGAGGCTGCCGCCCTTGTCCAGATCGATGACCGGATAACTGTCCGTGTTCAGAATGTCTCCCGCGGCGATCACATCCGAGTAGCGGAAATACACGATGCTGTCGCCATCGGTATGTGCGGCCGGCTGATGGTAGATCTTGATGCCTTCGCCATTGAAAAACTCGCTGAGCTTGTAGGACGCGGCGTGATAGGTGTCGGTGGGCAGGGCATCCGAGGGCGCTTTGGCCTGAGTCATGCGATCGAGAATGTTCTCGTGCGCAATCACCGTCGCTGAGGGGCCACGCCCACGGGCGGGAACGTCACGCCCACGATCTTGGCATCGGCCGGCAGTTGCGAGAGCTTTTCATTGCCGCCGGTGTGGTCCGCATCGACGCTGGTATTGATGATGAAGCGGATCGGCTTGGGCGGCGCGGGCGAGGTGATGATCGCGTTCATCGCCGGACTGGTCCACCCGAACGGGTTGGACGGGCAATGCAGGCCCACGCAGTTGTTCGGCGCCGGCGAAGCGGTGATCGCAGTGGCCAGTTGCAGCACCGTCGCCTGGATCTTAGTCGCTCATCTCCGAGCGGCCGGAATCCACCAGCAGGATGCCGTCGGGCCCGATCGACGCGGCGATATTGCCGCCCGCGCCCACCAGCATGTAGACGTTGCCTTGCACCGGCAGAACATGGATCGCGCCATCGCGGCTGGCGGCTCGGGCAGCAATCTTGCGTAGGGCTGGAGGGCACGTTCAGTTTCGCCGCTACGCCGGGCTGCTTCAATTTCGACCGGTACTCCGGATAGATGGTTTCAGCGCCGCCGCGCGCGGCCGCCGGCCGGAATCTCATCGGCGCCCAGGTTGCGGGTTCTTGCCCGGCAGGAAATGCGGCACCGCTTTCGAAATGTTCTCTTCGCTCACGGTGCAGGGGTAATAAGACAGCGTGGTGTGCGGGTCCAGCTTCGTAGTTGGTGGTCTGGATGAACGGCTCTTCCAGCCACACCGGGTCGGTGATGATCATGGTCACCAGCAGGTAGTCGCCGTGCCGCGTGATGTACTCCATCATGGTGGATTTATCGCTGAAGCTGGCGCCATTGCGGCGCAGGTACGCGCCCTTGAGGTGAGTGGTGGTGACCACCAGCATGTTGCCTTCCCACTTGCCGGTGGAGAAGCCCGACCAGCTGTGCGGGGCCTACTCGGGGGGATGCGGGCGGCCGTCCATATAGATCCAGCGGTCCATGGAGCGCAGATACTCGAGGTGATAGCCGCGCAGCTCGCGCGAGACAGGGTCGATTTCTTCCGAGAATCCGCACCGCTCCCAGCGCGCGCCACTGATACGGGCCGGGGTGCGGGCGGCACTGAAATTCGGGCAGGCTCCATTCGGAATGATCGTGGCTGTCGGCCTTCATGCGGCCGGCGTCATTGAGCGGAATGCCCTGGTAATCGCCCAGGGGCGGCCCGCCGGAGCGCTCATAGGAGTCTTCGGTGATGCGGTCGGCCCACACGCCCGAGAGACCGACCTGGGCAAACGCTGGAATACCGGCGAGCAACGCCATCACGAAAAGCCGCGGGCCTCGCAACATAGCTTGGAAGCTAACACGCGCCGCGTTTAGCCGTCAACCGGCGGGGGGGCGGGCAGTATTCGACTAGCCCCTCTCATCCATGTAGTTTCTGCGGCTGGCATTTACCGAGAGCAATAAGCATCACGGTAGGCTAACGGAGTCTTGCTCGAGAAACCGCCGTAAACCGAGGGGCCGTGGTCTCACGGTTGGTCAGGCTGCCCGCTCCGGGCCTCCGGTAGGCTCACGGACGGGAGGTTCCGTTGCCGTTGCCTGGGATTGCTCCACCAGCCCCAAGAGTTTTTCAACCTCTTCCACACTTTGCGCCTCGGCTTCTAGGTCGCCGACCTTGAGCCGAATTTTGCGTCCATAGTAGGCGTGAAGCCATGCCCTGATGCATGTGGTGAGCGCGGCGCCGCCGATCGCCGCAAGTTTGATAAAGTCTTGCACGATCCTGAATTCGGCACAGACCGGCCTCGCCGTTCACTTGCTCCAGGAGCAACCAGCGCTCACTTCCGCCTTCACCGCTTTATGAGTGTTCGCACCGCGTCCGCCCATTGGGTTCGAGGCACATGGCAAGACACCGGGCACGGTACACAATGCCCGCCCCTATTCTTCGGCCACGATTGGTGCTACCACACTATTTCACTAGTCTGGTTTCAGAAGGGCATGGCCTGATGATCCTCCGCTGGCTGAAGGCTGCTATCCGCCTTGAACGCGTCCAGGTACCTGTAAACCAACAGCCCGGCGTGGTCAGCAACTGGATGGCCGAGGAATTCGCTTGCAAATACGGCCTGACCTACCCTGACGCAGCGAAAGAAGTGGAGGCCTCGGGATACGTCATCATTAACCGTGAGCTCGGTGACGTGGCCTTCGCCTTTCGTCGATTGCGCCGACGTGCGCCGGACACAGTCGGGTCCGACATTTTGGAGGAGCGTTTGTATGTTCCCCCTGAAATCGCCAAGGCCTTGCAGCCCATTTTTGAGCAGGATGATCCCCAAAAGGGACGCTGAGGGCATGCCGCAGGTCCGTTTTCGACACGTCCGCGATTCGCGCTGATTAGGGCAAAACGAAAAAAAGCCGCCAGCGGAAGCCACCGCGCGCAGCGTGAACCAGCTCAGTTCTTAAGAGCGTAGGTGTGCTCGCCGTCCTCGCTCTTCGTGGAGGAAAGATGAAACAATACGCTCAAGGTTAATGGACGAAATCACCACTCAAGTCCAATGTGACGAGATGGACCTTCACGACCTTCTGTTTGTCGAGACAGACGATTCTTGCGCGATTTGCGGTTCTCGAGGTATCGGGGTTCTCACTGAACACCACATTGACGGAGATCGATCCACGAATACCTACGACAATCTGATTGTCCTCTGCCACAACTGCCACCATGCGCACCATAACGGCAAGGGCCTCACCCATGAGCAGATCGTGGATCGCAAGCGGCACCTCATTCAGAAGACGCTTACCACACCTGGGCTAAATGCTATGAAGATAGCATCCCGAAATAACTTTGGCGTGGTGGCGATGCCCTTCTTGCTCTACCACCTAGTCGGTATGGGCTACATGGCCAAGGAAGAGGAGCAAATGGGATACGGAGAACAGGAAGACGCGACGGCTCGGTTCGCGATTACGGAACGGGGGAGGTCGCTCTTGTCCAAATGGTTCGCCTGACAAACGCGCGTACCCGCCTCCGTAGACATCCGCGAATCGTTGGCGGGGTCACGGTTCCCTGTAGCGAAGTTTGCCATCAATGACAGACTCCTCACGATCAAGTTGCTGATCGGCCCGAACCTGACCTGCCGTTTGGGGGTTTGGTCCTCGTGATATCCGGGTCACGTCAATTTAACGGACGACGAACGCCGCCAAGCAGCGCCATTACGAAAAGCGGCGGGCCCCGCAACATAGCTTGGGAGCTAACACGCGCCCCATTTGGCCGTCAACCGGCAGCGGTGGCGGGCGCCTCCGTATCCGACTAAGCGCCTCTTCATTCAAACCTCAGGGTTTCATCGATTCAATAGCGCCACAATTTCCGTATGCTGCTCATCGCGCGCATAGTCCAGCGCCGATTTCCCATATCCGTCTCGCACCTTAAGATCGGCCCCGTGCTGGACTAACGTTGCGGCAATCCTGGCGTCACCATGAATCGCGGCAATCATTAAAGCAGTGCGGCCTGCTCTGTTTCTCAGGTTGACGTTCGCGCCGCGCGAAATGAGCAATTCGGCGGCGTCTTCGTGGTGATAGGAAGCTGCAGCCATCAGTGGAGTATCTCCTCCGTTCTGCTGCTTATCGGGCTGCGCGCCGCGGTCCAGCAGCGCCTTCATGAGCGTGATATCGCCGTATCGACTCGCTGCAGATAGGGCCGTACCCTCAATTGTGGCCGTGTCGACCTGCTGACCCGCGTCGATGAAACGCAGAATTTGGGAGGCGCGGTCTTCCCCGACGGCAGCCACAAAATCAGCCGGCACTTTGCGACTAAGTCCAATGACACTTAGGCATGCTAGAAACAGTGGACTGCACCACCACATCAACAGACCGGGCCGTAGCTTGACCGAGTTTTTGCGCTCACGTCCGGCGCCCCCTGCGGGCAACGCGAGCATGCCGCATTCGCCTCGGCATGACGCGGCAAACCAGTACAGGAACGGAAACGCCGTTCCGTAGAGTACGTAAAGCCGGCTGAAAATCAGAAAATAGAATATACTCAGCCAAACAAAGACCCCACTACCGATGAGTAATTGTTTCAGAGCGGCCAGACCTCCGCCGGGGACAAGCGCGACGAGGCAGGGCATGAAGAGCGCCGACCACAGGGCAGGTGAGTAGAACCTCGGAACGAGTGTCAAACTAACGGCGGGAACCGCACGGCTCAGTTCCTTGGATCTTTCTACTGCTGCTCGTCCTGTCCGGCCTTCCACCGCCCACACCACCGGCCAGAGTTGATTTTCCCAAAACGAGGCGGGGTGCAGGTCGAGGAGGCTGATAACCTGCGTCCTCAGAAGGCTGGGCAAACCAGCGATCAAGAGCCGCATCACGGCCGGTGTTGCGGGCCGAAACACTCCAACGGCCGATACCTTTAGAAGCAGCAGCGTGGCTGCCGCCTTGAACAACTGGGCGCAGAACAACCACGCTCCAACGCCGATCGCATAGAAGCCTATGACGAGCCAGACATCTGGAAGTAGTTTAGCGTTCGAGATTGCGCGCAGGCCCGGCAGCAACGCCGCTAGTAGCGGAACCAGCGGCACGAAAGTGGCGATCCACAGAGGAGCGAAGACGGAAGGATAGCTTTGGAAGGTATCCTTACCCTTTCTCAGAACGTTGAACTCCCCTTCGACGACGGCCCGCAATAATGCCGCCAGAGTCCCGGCGGAAACCGGGCGATCCGCCGGATTCTTTTCCAGGCCGTGCATCAAAGCGGCGGCTACTGGTTTCGAAATCTCCGGATCGAACTGGCGCGGCGAAGGAACTGGCGTCTTAATCTGCTGGGTTAGCAGTTCCACCGCCGTTGCGCCCTGGAACGGCAGCCTGCCGGCCACCAGTTCGTAGGCAATCAGAGCCAGACTGTAGATGTCCGCGCGATAGTCGACTGGCATTCCCAGGCACTGTTCCGGGGACATGTAGGCTGGTGTGCCAATGATCGCGCCCACCCTGGTCTGGATCTCGGGGCCTTCTCCCGTCCCCGCGGCCGGGGGCGCTATCGTAATGGTGCGGTCCGGTTCGACATTCGCCGCTAGAACCGGTCCCGGCATGGGAGTGGTGACCTCAGGTGAAGGCTCCCCCGCCCCGGACGCCATTTTGGCGATTCCGAAGTCGAGAACCTTCACGTTGTATCCACCCCGCCGGTTGGACTCCATCCATATGTTGGCCGGCTTCAGATCGCGATGAACAATTCCAGCAGCGTGCGCCGCGTCGAGCGCCAACGCAGTCTGCTCCACCACATCCAACACCTGATCGAGTGGCATCCGCCCGTGCTGCTTCTGGTAATCAGCGAGCGTTTGGCCGTCCAGGTATTCCATTACTAAATAAGCGATCCTCTTTCCCGAATGATCCGTGATACCGAAATCGGTGACGTTTACCACGTTAGGATGGCGGAGACGCCCCGCCGCAGCCGCTTCCCGCTGGAAGCGCACGAGGAATTCATCGCGCGCCGCATATTCGGGAATAATTACCTTCAGCGCCACTGTGCGCGTTGTGCCCAAATGCGTGGCGAGATAGACAGCGCCCATGCCCCCTTCGCCGATCTTGGATATGACGCGATACGGGCCGAGTTGGTCTCCTGGCTTAAGTTCAGTGCGAGTTTCTTTGAGGAGACCTGATAGAGCGCCGCCTACAGCTAGACTGGGCAAACTAACGCCATCGTGTGCGAGCAGTGCCTCCACCTCGATCCGCAGTTCGGGGTCGGCGCCGGCTAAAACGTCGGCATCCTCACACGCGGCGTGGTAGAGTTCCTCGACTTGGCGCAAGCGTTCGGGCGTCATTTCTGAGGCTTGAGATGGATTCTATACCACCGTGCGGCGGGTGTCATGCGCAGCGAATTTGCTGGTATACTTCCGCGCATGAGATTGACTGCCATCGCTCCACTTGTGCTCGCGCTTTCGATAGCCCCGTGCAGCATCGCCCAAGGCCGCTATGCCGGCGACGCGCCCCGCAAGCCAAAGCCGGCCTTCGCGGGCCAGACAGATGCACCCAAGCCGTCCAGCCCCTCGGCTGTCCCGAAAATCGAGAGCATCACCAACCGGCTTACCAGCCCCTTTTCGGTGGCGCTGCTCCCGGACGGAAATTTTCTGGTGACCGAGAGCATCGGCATCATGCGCGTCGTGCGCCCGGACGGTGTGGTGTCGGCGCCGCTGGCCGGAGTGCCGGATGTCAAAGTGGTGGCGGCGCAAGGCTTGCACGATATAGTGCTCGATCCGGACTTCGCCCGCAATCGCCTGCTCTACTTCACCTACTTCGCGCCGCCGCGCGGTGAGAAGCCCGCCATCTGGCCGGTGGAATTCTTCTATCAAAAGGTCTGGACCAAGCCGCTGGCCGAGCGGCGTCTCACGGACATCGGCACAGAGCGCATGGCACGCGCACGCTTGAACCAGGACGAGACAGGGCTCGAAGACGTCCGGACACTTACCGAAGGCGCCGAACGCCGTGTGGTGCTCGCGCCTGACGGTACACTCTACGTCACCGGCGCCGATCGTTTCCGCTTCTACGATTCCAAATACGATGGCGTCGAGCACGACTTCACCGACAACCCCGACCTCGGCCGCAACTTCTCGGGACGCGTTCTGCGCATCAACCGCGATGGGTCGATCCCCAAGGACAATCCATGGTTGAGCCGTGCGACGGTTGCTCCCGAAACCTTCGCGCATGGGTTGCGCGACCCCGAAGGCGCAGCGATCAACCCCGCGACCGGCGAACTCTGGGTAACCGATCACGGTCCGCAGGGTGGCGACGAGATCAACATCATCCGCGCGGGAAAGAACTACGGTTGGCCGGATGTTTCCTACGGAACCCAATACGACTTCCAGCGAACCGATGGCCGAAAAAATGTTCCCGTGGGCAATGGGAAGACGTCTATGCCGGGTGTCGAAGAGCCCGCCTACTTCTGGTTCCCTGACATAGCACCTTCCGGCATGCTGTTCTACACAGGCGACCGATTCCCGGAATGGAAGGGCAATTTATTCGTAGGCGGGCTGGACGCGCAGGCTCTGGTGCGGCTGGTGCTGAATGGCGACAAGATCGTCGCCGAGGAGCGCCTGCTCACCGACCGCCATCAGCGTGTACGCGATATCCGCCAGGGCCCGGACGGCGCTATTTATCTCTTGGCCGGCTCCGAGCTGTTGCGCCTCACGCCGAAATAGAGGCCGTCAATCAGCGCGCAACCTTCACCGTGCGATACGCTTCCCGTGCTACTTCCGAATAAGGCACCGGGGAAACCGTGGCTCGGATTTCTTTCTGAACGTGGGGTTCGACAGTTGCCTTCGACCCGCGTCCCGGGCTGCTCTCCCCATACGAAGGTGACTTCATCACCGATGTCGGCGTGCTCGTTATCCAGAATCGCCAGGGTGAGCATCTTGCCCTCGTTGGAGCTGTAGCCAACCCAGGTGGAGATTCCGATCGTCCTGCCGTTCTTCACCACCTTGTCATACGGCCAGGTGGAATATACGGCTGATGGGAACTCGAAGAATTTGGCTCGATCACCTTTATCGAACATGGTTCCCATCGCCTGCATCACATCCTGGCTGTCCAGTGCCAGTGTGACTTTAGTGCGCTTGGGATTCTTCGCAATCCTTTCGAGCGCTTCCCGGCCCACGAATTCATGATCGAACTTGACCATCGACCCGTAGCCCAGGTCGTATGGGGTCAGATAATAGTCCTCGATGTTCTCGGAGTAGAAGCTCCCGCCGAGCGAACCGATGGCTTCGTAGCTGTTGGCCGGCAACCACTCACGGTATGCCTTCATTTTTTCGCCGGTGTAAACCGCGGGAAGCGGCGATGGGATCCAGCCCGATTCCAGAGTGTTCGAGGAATACGCCCGGGCGCCCACCAGGCGCAGTCCGAATTCCTGACCAGCCTCGACGATCGCTGCCTTCACTGCCTCGCCCTCGTCCCAGGGGCCAAACAACTCAAAACCCGGTTGGCCGACCATGCCGTGGCGCAGCACGCGAACCGTTTTCGAGGCAATCTGAAAGGTAGTCATCTGAAAAAACTTGAGCTCCGGTACGGAGCCGCCGAGCACTTTTTCCATCACCTTCAGCGCGGTTGGGCCTTGAACCTGATACCGGTATGCCTTGCGCACCACGGGGCCCTTTTGGGCAGCGGCACGTTCATCGCGCGTCACTTTGGCTTTATAGCCGCCCGTCTCGCAGTGGTATTGGACCCAATTATGGACCGAGGGCCGGCCCACCAGGTTGACTAAGTTCTCCTCCAGTCCGAACAGGATCACGTCACCGATTACGTAGCCATCGTAGTTGCAGACCACGAACTGCTTCGCCTTGTTCGCACCGAAATTCTTAAACGTGTTGATCCCCAGATCGGACAGCAGCCTGATCGCATCCGGACCCTCCACGTACATGTCGGTCATGTGATACGACTGGTTGAACAAAACACACGTCTGCTGCCCAGGCGTGCTGCTCGTCCCGCCAGTTTGTGTATTCGCTGAGCACGCCGGGATAAACGTAAGGCCCGATTCCTGAATTTCGTAACAGCTTCACCGGGGTGGTGTTCTGCAGGAGGGCTTCGAGATTTTTCGCTGTCATAGGAGGGTTTTTAATTATAGGTGAGTTTAGGAGGCTGCTCATTTGTTGCCACCGCCGACCAGGTGCTCCACGTCCCGGTTGTTTTCCTGGCAGATGTACTCCATCAACTCGCCCTTAAGTACTCTGGGATGCGTCGTGAAATTCCAAGACGCCGTATAAGCTCCTGGATCATCGACGGTGTGCTCGATTTCGAGATGGCCCGCGTCGACGCGGCGAATGCGCTCGATCACGTGCAGCTTTTCGGTGGTGGGCAGGCCGGATTCATCAATCCAGCTTTTGCCATTGAAGCCGATCGTGTCGATCACAAACGTGTCGCCATCCCAGTGGCCGATCGAGTCGCCCAGCCAGGAGGGATTGGGATCTTTTTCGTGCGGCCGGCCATCGGTGAAAATCTGACGCCAGATGTGCGCGCCGCCTTCATAAACGATAAGCGTGAGTCCCGGAGTCTGCACGATGCGGAACGGGTAAGGTGTCGTGCTCATGCGCGGCACGCCGGGCGGCAGGCAGCGGGCTTCCGGGTCATCTTTCGAGATATTCGCCTTGCGCTCGTTATAGGCTTTCTCCGCCCATGGCTGAAAGGGTGGGTGGATTCCAGTGGCCACCATATCCACGTTCTGGCGGATGGCGTTGGGTTCCCAGGCGCCGGAAATGTCGGGCTTGCCCTCGGCATTTTTGGGTGCTGGTCCGGTGGGCGCTCCGTCTCCGCGGCCGGGCACCTGTGCCGCACCGCGCGCGAACGCGTCGGGATTGGCGCCCTGGGCATTCAGTATTCCCGTCAGCGATGCCGCTAAACCGAGCAGCGTTGCCGTAGCGAATGTTCTCCTGCGCATCGAGTGGTTGCCTTTCGTCCCTATGGAGCCGTGAGAGCCTGCATGCGCGTTATCAAAATGCATGCAATTTTGCTGTCGAGCTACAGTTTATCCTTGCGGCGGATTGGCTGTCAACGCGACACCGCCGACTTGCCGACGCGCGCGGCTCGCAAACGCGCCATCGAGTTTGCATGCACTTACCGAGCCGCGACCGTACTTACCGAGCCGCGACCGTCAGGGGAGCGGGGGCCGATCGGGCCTTTTCCACTCATTTCTGGTTCGTGGGTCCGCGGCCTGGCCCACGAGGTACCTGCCGGCCAGGAGGAACGTGCGTCATCGTATGCACGAAACGCAGCTTGCCCTTCTCCACCCGAAAGATGTGAGTATCCGGCAATCCGCCCACACCGAACGTGCAAAACGCAACCACCGCTCCCATCGTCTCGTCGACCACGAAGCGCCGCGCAACGATGTTGACGCCGCTCGGTACACCCACCTGGCAGCTGTCTTCCGGGACACCTTTACCGGTGTGGATACCGCCTTCCGTTCGGTTGCACGGAAACCCCCAAGGCACTGCGTCGAGCTTCTGTTCCAGAAAAGCATCCAGATAGGCATTCGCCGCGGCCACCAGGGTCCCACGGTTATCGCGCTGTCCCTCGGGGATCATTCCCCAATCCTCACCCGGCGACCACTTGAAATAATTGTCGGCGTTAAAAAGCCAGTCGCCTTCCTGAGTCACCATCGATTCGATTTCGGCGATCTTGTCGTGATTGACCCGTAGGCGCGTGCCGATGACATACGGGTGGCTCTTGTCCGTAACGATCACCTCGGTAAACGTCTGACACTCCGGCTGGTCAATCACGGTTCGATGAAAGTCCATCTTCAGCGGTTTCTGGATGACGCCCGACTGGATATCGACGACTTGCATGTTCTCGATATAGGCAAGCCCTTTCGCCAGCGGCATGCCGGAAGGATCGCCCTTCGCTTGGGCCTCAATGTAGAGATCGGTCGCCCCTTGCAGGCCGTTTCGGGTGCACGCGACCTCTGCGAAACTGGCCGCCGGCGCCAGTAGCGCAGCCGAGAGCACAATCCACTGAACGATACGATTCATCACTCCTCCCACTATCAGCCTCCGCTCCCTTATGGTCGCGGCTCGTTACGTACGGTCGCAGTTCAGTAAGTGCCCGCAAACTCGATGCCGCGATTCCGAGCCGCGCGCGTCAGCAAGCGGAGGTTCATTATCACATCAGGGTACCCTAAATCTTGCGGGGCAGCCTCAACGCGACCCCATGCCCTTATAGTTCCAGCGGTACGCGCGCCGTCCGGTATCGACCTCACCCAGGTAGATGCGCCGAAGTCTTGCGCTCACCCACATCAACCAATCCATCATTCGAGATGGCGATGCCTTGCCGCTTGTAAGCTCCGATATCGGCATCGAACACAATCACGCGGCGGTTTCCGTACCCCATCCGCAACGAAGACCTCATTGGAGGGGGCGTACACGGCAATGCCGAATAGGTCTTACCGTCGTCGGCCAGCGTCCACTCATCGTGCCACTTCATCCCGGTCGCCATCGTCGTATCGACGGACAGCTTGTTGCCTTCCATCTTGACCGTCGCCTTGGAGTCCTTCCAGACGCCTTCCGTCATGGTGATCTCCTGTCCTTGAGTGGGATATTGGCGCAAGATCACCCGGCCGTCCGTTTGCGTCTCTTCCATGAACACGACGCCTTCCTTAAAGGTCAGCTTGGTCGATCTGCGCCTGGCTCACCGTGCAGCCGGTGGCTTCCGCGCCGTAGCACTCCGCGGCATGCTCCACCAGCGCGCCCCAGCCTCAGCCAATATCCAGAAAACGTTCGCCCGGTTGTAAATCCAGCTTGCGGCAGATGTGGTCGAGCTTGGCCACCTGCGCCTCCCCCAGTTGTGCTCCGGCGTGCGGAAATAGGCGCAAGAGAAGAGCCAGTAAAACTCGTTGGAGCGGTCGTAATGAAAGCGGATTTGGCGCGCGGCCTGGACCTTGCTCTGGAAGACCGATTCCACAGCCGGCGGCGCATAAATCGCCCTCGACGTCGAACTCCCCGCGCAGGTACGCCATGGCAGCGGAATATGCGTCCGTGGTGGCAATTCGATCCAATGTAGCGTGGTTGGCCGCGCGCAAACGCAAATGCCGGCGGGCCGTCGCCGGACTGAGTGGCAGGCGGTTTCAACTGGAAATATAGGATCCACGCCTTAATCGTCGTTCCAGTCTTCACCTATGGAGCGGCGGCTGGACCGCCCCGAAATTCATGTACACGTTTAGCGAGCCCCATCAGTATTCTTTACGGAAGGTGGGAGCTCTGGATTTGGCGATGACCGGGACGGACGACGGTCCGGAGGACCGCGCGCGCACCTTGGAAGCCGCCAAGACCGGCGACCTGGCGGCTTTCGAACGGCTGATTCGGCAGCACGAACGTCTGGTTTTGGCCACCGCCTGGCGGATGCTGGGGAATCTCGAAGACGCCCAGGACGCGGCCCAGGAGGTTTTCTTGAAGCTGTACCGGAATCTCGCCAAGGTGGAAGCCTCGGGGTCGTTTCCCAGCTGGCTATACCGTGTGACCGTGAACGTTTGCCACGACCACAGACGGCGGAAACCGGTTACCGAGCCGGTCGAGCAGTGGGAAGGCGTAGCCGCGACGGCCGCGGGCCCGCAGGAGGAACTGACCGGAGCCGAGCGCCGAAGAGTGCTTGACCTAAGCCTGCGGAGGCTCTCGAAAAAGGAACGGGCCGCCTTGGTGCTGCGCGATCTGGAAGGCCTCCCGACCAGCGAGGTGGCGCGCATCCTGGGATCGAGCGAGGCCACCGTGCGCTCGCAGATCAGCAAGGCGCGGCTGAAGATGAAGGGTTTTGTAGAACATTACTTCCGGAGACGATCATGAATTGCCGGGACCGGGAAGAACGGATCGCTCTCTATGCCGGGGGCGATTTGCCGCGCGAGGAAGCGGCGGAGACCGAGGGGCACCTGCAAGATTGCGCGAACTGCCGCCAGTTTGTGGCCGCGCTGCGGGAGCGTGCCGCGTGGATGCGCGAGGCGCACGAGGAATTGCCGGCGACTGCGGATTTCGCGGCGATGCGTGCCGGCGTACTGGAACGGCTGGAGCGGAGACGGCGGCCGTTCCTATGGAGGCTGGCGTGGGCCGGGGGTTTGGCGGCGACCGCAGCCATGCTTCTTTTGATCTGGCACAGTCCGCGGAGCGAGCCGGCACCACCGGCACCGCAGGTCGCTGCTGTTGAGAAGCCACCTGTCCAGGCGGTGGAGAACTCGTTGCCACGGCCGGCGCGGCGGCGTCGCCCGAGACAGAGGCTCCGCGGGCATGAAATGCCTCAGCCGCTGCTGGTCAAGCTAATCACCGACGACCCGGATGTGATTATTTATTGGATCGTTGATCCGAAGGGAGACTGAAATGAAACACGCGTTGATCGCACTCATGCTGTTTGGCGCGCTGCCGTTGGCCGCGCAGGAACCCAAGAAACCGGAAAACGTGAGCCCTAAGGTTCAGCGGGTCTTCATTCTGAAATATGCAGACACGCACCAACTTGCGAACCTGGTGGGAGTTTTTCCTGGAACCTCAGTCACGCAAAACGTCGAGATGCACGCCCTGGCCGTTTCCAGCAGCCCGGAGGTCATTGCGGCGATTGAAGACGCTATCAAGCGGCTGGATGTTCCCCCGCCAGCCCCGCAGAATATCGAGGTGACGGTCTACTACCTGATCGGCGGCGACAGTGAGAATGCCGGCGGTCCACTGCCGAAAGATCTCGATAGCGTGATCACTCAACTGAAGAACGCATTTGCCTTTAAGGCCTATCGACTGTTGGATGCGCTGGAACTTCGGACCCGTGCCGGGCAAGGCGGAGACACTTCCGGCTCGCCCGGCCCGAACGCGGCCGGACAGGGAGCCACCGTCACGCAGTTCCACATGAATTCGGCGAGTGTTTCGCCAGACGGCTCTTCGGTGCGGATTGACAACCTGAAGGCGGGAATCCGGCTTCCCGTGGCATCGACCTCCGGAACGCCGCAGTTCACCTACGTGGACCTCGGCGTCAACGCCGACATAGATGTCAAACCGGGACAGAAGGTAGTCGTCGGGCGCCTCAGTATGGGTCAGAACCAGGCGCTGTTCCTGGTGCTGACGGTGCGCGTCGTGAACTGACTACTTGATTTTTTCGTCGCGCTCCACTTTGCCGTCGCGGATGTGGATGATGCGGTGGGCGTGCATGGCGATATCGTGCTCGTGGGTTACCAGCACGATGGTGTTGCCCTGCTGGTACAGGCGCTCGAACAGTCCCATGATTTCGTTGCCGGTGGCGGTGTCCAACGCCCCCGTCGGCTCATCGGCCAGCAGAATCGAAGGGTTGTTCACCAGCGCCCGGGCGATGGCCACACGCTGCCGCTGGCCGCCGGAGAGCTCGTTGGGCCGGTGGTACATGCGCGCTTCCAGGTCCACGGCCTTGAGCGCCGCCTTGGCTTTTTCCATACGCTGATCTGCGTGCAGGCCGGCGTAAATCAGCGGCAACTCGACGTTGTGGAGCGACGTGGCCCGCGCCAGCAGGTTGAAGGTTTGGAATACGAAGCCGACTTCCTTGTTGCGAATCCGCGCCAGCGCATCGTCGCTCATTTCGCTGACCAGGTTGCCGTTGATGTAATACTGCCCGCTGGTGGCCGTGTCCAGGCAGCCGATCAGGTTCATCAGCGTCGATTTGCCGGAACCCGACGGTCCCATGATCGCCACATATTCGCCGCGCTTGATCTCAATGTCTACACCCGAAACCGCGTGGATCTCCTGATCGCCCATGATGTAGGTCTTCCACAGGTTGTAGGTGCGGATGACAATGCCGGACCGCCGCAACTCTTCGCCGCGCTGAATCAGTTCTTTCTCTGCCGCCACTGCCATAGTTAGCTCTTTTCACCGCCGGGCAGGCTAAAGCATGCCCTACGTCTTCTGCTGCGCCGCCCGGTTATCCACTTTCACCTGGCCCTGGTTGCGGAGGGTACGAATCACCTGATAGGTGCCGGTGACGATCTCGTCTCCGGGTTTGAGCCCGCTGACCACTTCGATGTCCGCAACACCGGTGATTCCAGTCTCAACCTTGTGAAACTCGGCGCGGCCGCCCGACACCACGAACACGCCCTGGATCTCTTCCTTATTGGCCTTCTCGGTGGCAGGGTCCACGGTGGCGGCCTGCGCGGTATTCTGATCAGGCTTCTTTTCCAGATCGCCCTTCTCCCGCACAGTCAGCGCCTGAATCGGTATGGTGACGGCGTTCTGCCGCGTTGCCGTGGTAATTTTCGCCGTACAAGAAAGTCCTGGGCGGATCTCCTCGGGCGGATTATCCAGCGCGACCACAACTTTAAAATCCTTAGCTTCCTGGTTGGAGGTAGCGCTCTGCGAAGCCGCTACGCCGGTGGAACGAACAATGGCCGTGTTGCCGATTTCGGTCACATGCCCTTTGAACGTGCGATTGGGAATCGCGTCGATGCTGACTTCGGCGAGCTGATTAAGCTTTACATTGACGATATCGCTCTCGTCCACCTTGATCTCGGCGGTGATCAGCGACATATCGGCGATCGTCATGATAGTGCTGGCCGCGGAATTCTGAATCCCCATGACCACCGTCTCTCCAACCCGCACGGGCAGGTTGGTAACCACGCCGGGGAGCGGCGAATAGACCGTGAATTTGTGCAGCACATCCGTGTAGCGTGCAAGGTTGGCCTTAGCCTGAGCCACGTGCTTCTGCTGCGAAGCGAGCTGGGCCGCGTTCTGCTCGCGCTGCGCCCTGGCCTGCACCACGCGGGCTTCGGCTTCGCGCACCGACGCCAATTGCGCCTCGTAAGTGGACTTCTTCAAATCGTAGTCCTGGCGGGCCAGCAGTTGGTCCTTGAAAAGCAATTCGGCGCGGTCCAATTCGGCCTTCATACGCGCCAGGTCCGCCTTGTTGCGATCAATATCGGCTTGCAGGCTGTTTAGATTCTCATCGGCGGCCTTCATTCCTGCTTCGGAAGCGGCCGAATCGGATTCCGCCGAGTTCAACGCTGCCTGCTGGGCTGCGACATCGGCCGTCGGCTGCACATCTTCAATGCGCGCCAGCAATTGGCCCTCTCGCACCCGGTCCCCTTCCTTGACCAGAATCTCCGACAGTTGGCCCATGGCATTGGCCCCGAGATTGATGTAGTTCTTCGGCTTGATTTCTCCGGAGGCCGTGACCAGGCTCGTCAAATCCTGCCGGCCCACGCGCGCCGTCTGGACGGTGACCACGCCCCTCTTGCCGTATACGGTGCTGGCATAGATTCCCGCACCTGCCAGTACTAGGGCCCCGAGAAAAATCAGTACCTTTGTTCTAGGCTTCACAGAACACAACTCTCCCTTACGATGACTTCCAGGTAGTTTAGACGCCGAACATGCGACAGGAGTTCAATTGTCATTTTACACCCCAGGTATGGTTAGAGTCCGGAGGGCTGGGTATATCTTGCAGACGATGGAGGCCTCTGAAAATTAGCGCCAGTTAACAGATTCGGGCGGCGTGTTCTCGCACTGACTAGTCCCCGTAACACCCGACGTGAGTTGAGCGCAGGCATTGCTGACGGCCGTGCGCAGGGCCTCTTGACGGGTAGCGGCCGAGGCCGTGCGGCAATCGCGGTGTCCATCGAAACTCATGCACACCTGGCAACGGACGCGCTCCTGGTGGAAGCTCGAGAAAACCAGCCAGCCTACCACGACGGCCACGAAAGCCACCGCCAGCCAGGTGGTGGTCTTCATGCGAAGAAGTTCCCCATCTGCCGGAACTTGGCATAGCGGTGCGACACCAGTTGGCCGGGGGCAATCGCGGTCAGGTCGGCGAGGGACTTGCGGAGAGCCTGCCGCAGATTGTCAGCCGCCAGCTCCGGATTTTCATGAGCGCCGCCGGGCGGTTCGGGCACAATGCCATCGATGAGGCCGAAACCTTGAAGATCTTCCGCCGTCAAGCGCAAGGCGGCGGCGGCCAGTTCGGCCTTCTTCGAGTCGCGATAGATGATGGAAGCGCAGCTCTCCGGAGAGATCACGCTGTAGACGGAGTTTTCGAGCATCAGGACGACGTTGCCGACGCCCAGAGCGAGAGCGCCCCCGCTGCCGCCCTCTCCGATACACACCGCGATCACCGGCACGTCCAGGCGAGTCATTTCGCGAAGGTTGCGGGCGATCGCCTCGGCCTGCCCGCGCTCCTCGGCGTCAATGCCGGGGTAGGCGCCTGGAGTATCGAGAAAGGTGATGATGGGGCGGCCAAACTTGGCGGCGAGTTGCATGACGCGCAGTCCCTTGCGATACCCTTCCGGCTTCGGCATCCCGAAATTGCGGAACAGTTTCTGCTTGGTGTCGCGGCCCTTCTGCTCCGCCACCACGGCTACGGCGCGGCCCTCAAACTGGCCCAGGCCGGCGACGATCGCGGGATCATCGGCGAAGTTGCGATCTCCGTGAAGCTCCTGGAAATCCGTGAAGAGGCGTTCGATGTAATCGAGAGAATGCGGGCGCTTGGGATGGCGGGCCAGCATGACGCGCTGCCACGCCGGATGCTGCTCAGCCGCGGCCCCGATCGCCGCCTGCGTCGCCTTCTCTTCGGAATTCACTCCTCACATAGTAGCAGCCGTCCTGGAGCGCCAACCTTGCGTCCGCCCATGAGCGCGGCGGCGCCTGACCGCCGAATTGTTAAGTTAGATGCCTCCGGCAGTTGACGGCGGCTGTAGAAATTGGGTATCAACGAGGAAGAGAAGAGAAGTGGCACGAAAGAGGAAAGCAAGGAGGAGATCATGTGTGACTACTCGCTCATGACGGTGCCGAATCGTCTGGCCCAGGAAGGCGAGGAACTGGTGGCTCACCGGTTCCCCACGGGATCGCTGGGACTGGCATGTCCCAACGATCTGAAACGCGCGACTGCCCCCGCGCCCGCTCGCCAAAGCTTTTGGCGCGCCGTGAAGGAGTTTTTCAATCCACCCCGGCTCGTACCGGTGGCGGCCGTTTGCATCCCACCCGGCGCGCGCCTTCGTTTGCAGGACATCCCGATTCGGCTGCAACACGAATTGGCGGTGGGACCAGCGGAAGACGTGACCTTCACGCAGATCACCGCCGCCGCCAACACCTACCGCGACGCGGTGCGGTTCACGAACGGGCGGGAGGTGCGTCTGCAGGAATTGCGTGAAGGGCAGCGTGTACGGGTGCTGGACCTTTCCGTGGCGGAGGAACTCGATCTCGCGAGACTGCGCCAGGAACGGGCCGAGTTCACGTACCACCTTCGCTGACTTCTGCGTCAGTGCACAGCTCTGGGCCGCGGTTCTCAGTCGAGCCGCGACCCGGCGTTGTGGTGTGTCTGGCGATTTGACAGTTCCGCGGCCGTCTCCCTAGACTGAAAACTTGACGGATCTCCACAAACTGGAAAGCCTTTCCGCCTCCGAGCTTCTCTCCTGGGCCCTGGAGACTTACGGCCATTCCTTCGCCATTGCCAGCAGCTTCCAAAAGGAAGACATGGTGGTAATCGACTTGGCGTCGCGCATTACGCCGCAGTTCCGCGTCTTTACTCTGGATACCGGCCGTCTGCATGAGGAGACCTACCGGATGATGGAGCAGGTGCGCGAGCGATACTCCGTGGCTGTGGAATCGGTATTCCCCGACCGCGATGAGATAGAAGTCATGGTGGCCGAGCACGGGCCGAACCTTTTCTACACGAGTCCGGAGGCGCGCCACATGTGCTGCGATGCCCGCAAGACCCGGCCCCTGGGCCGCAAACTGCGGGAACTGCGCGCCTGGGCCACCGGCCTGCGGCGGGAGCAGTCGCCCACGCGTTCCCATGTGCCGCGGGTGGAAGAAGCCGAAGGCCCGGTGAAGCTAAATCCGCTGGCGGATTGGACCGCGGCCCAGGTGGCGGAATACACGCGCGAGCGAGACTTGCCGGTGCATCCGCTCTACGCCCGCGGTTTCGCATCGATCGGCTGTGCGCCGTGTACGCGCGCGATCCAGCCTGGAGAAGACGAGCGCGCCGGCCGCTGGTGGTGGGAGCAGGGCCAGAAAGAATGCGGCATCCACTTCGGCGAGGATGGTTCCGTGCGGCGGGATGTGGTTGAGAAGAAGGCCTAAGATTACCGCAGAGACGCCGAGCCGCAGAGAAAACGACAAATGGGCCGCCGCTGAGCGAGTTGCCGCTGAGCGATCCCGATCGGCTTAGTCGGCCAATCTCTTCGCGCCCAAAGACCCCGCGGCGACAGCGCGCAATTCCCTCAGCGTCCCTCCGCGCGCCAGCCGCAGGAAGCGGACATCGCCCTCCAACTCCTCCACCCCATTTCTTAAAACTCTGCATCTCTCGTCTCTGCGTCTCGGCGGTAATTCATCTCCTGGTCGCCCAACGTTAACGTCGCGCCGGCGCGTCTTTGGGCTACACTGGAACACTCGGGTCTCGTTTCCTTGATCGATCTGCACTCGCACACCAATGAATCTGACGGCAGTTGCTCACCGGCTCAACTGGTGGAAGAAGCCGTGCGGGCGGGGGTGCGCGTGCTCGGCATCACCGATCACGACACCTTCCGGGGCTTCGACCAGGCAGCCCCGCTGGCGCGCGCGGCCGGCATTGATCCGGTCTGCGGAATTGAACTCTCCACCAAGCTGCATGGCCAATCCGTGCACCTGCTCGGATACTTTTTCGGTGAAAACGGGCTGACGGAATTCCGCACCTGGATTTTGGAAATGCAGGCTTCGCGGCGAGACCGGAACATCCGGCTGGTGGCGCGACTACGGGAACTAGGCTTCAACATTACCCTGGAAGAGGCCGAGGCGCGCGGACGCGGCATGACCGGCCGGCCGCATTTCGCGCAGTTACTGGTGGAGAAGGGTTACGTCTCCAGCATCCGCCAGGCTTTTGACGAGTATCTGGATGAATCCGCCAAAGGCTATGTGTACCGCCGGGAGCCGGAGTTCGCCGAAGGCGTTGCCGGGATCCGCAAGGCCGGAGGGATCGCGTCGCTGGCACATCCGGTCCGCGTACGCGGCGACATACCTTCCCTGCTACCCGAACTTTGCGATGCCGGCATGAATGCCATCGAAGCTTACCACAGCGATCACGAGCCGGAAGAAACTGAGCTGTACCTGGCGCTGGCAGTCCGCTATGGCTTGCTGGTGACTGGCGGTTCCGACTTTCACGGCACCGTGAAACCCAGCGTACACCTGGGCACCGGGTACCACAACAACCTGCGGATCCCCGCCGATCTGGTCGACAGGCTCAGGCAACACGCGCGGTGAAATCGCCCGCCTGCAGGCGGCTGCCGGCGTCGGCGTGAGGCGTGCGCACGTAGGCGAGCGCGGCCACGGTGTGGGTTTCCGGCGAGAAAACCGAAGCCGTGATCTCCCCGGCATCTTTACCATCCGCGGTCAGCTTGGCCCCGGCGGGAAGCGCTGCGGGGGCTTCGATGGTGAGGCGCACCAACTTCTTATTAACATGGCCTTGAGCGCGGATGCGCTCCACAATTTCCTGGCCCAGGTAGCAGCCTTTGGTGAAGCTCACGGCGTGCATCTGCTGAGTTTCCTGCGGCAAAGTCATCTCGCGAATGTCTTCGCCGTAGCGCGGCCGGCCGTTCTCGATGCGAACCAGGCGGACGTCGGCCTCCGTGGCCGGTTTCGCGCCAGCGGCCTCCCACGCCGGCATCCGGCCGGCTGGACCGAAAATGCGGAAACCAGGCTGACCCGTCACGCTGAGATTGGCGATGGTCAACTCGCCCCAACGCAGATGCGCGTAGGGCTCGCCGGGCACCGGAGCATTCAGTGTGGCCAGAGCGGCGGCTGCGGCAGGGCCTTCCAACCCCATTGCAGTGGTGCTTGCGCCGATGTCTTCGACTTCCACCTGATCGGCAACTTTATACTTCAGGATTAACTGCGGAACCTTCTCGCGCAGTTCGGGCTCAGTGTCGACCAGGAAGTGATCCTCGAAACAGAAAATGGAGCAATCGGCCTGAATGCGCCCCTGGGTCGATAGCAGGAATGCATAGCAGCCGGAACCCGGCGTCATCTTCTTGATCTCGTTGCTGGTGACGTTGTGCAGGAGGCGCGCACGGTCGCGGCCGCGTACCAAAATGCGCCCGCGCGTGGAGAGGTCCAGCCAGGCAGCGCCGTGGCGTAGTGCTTCGTACCCTTCGCTCATCAATTCCAGTTTAGAAAATGCGGCGCAGGTACGCCGACAATAGAATGACGACCAGTCCGGAAATAGCGGCGCCATACATGGTACGCGCGCGTCGCTTCGCCTTGGGCCGGACGGCCAGAATCGCGACCGCAAACACGTGGAGCACCAGCAGCATCTTGACGCCAAACAGAATCAGGTACCGTGTGGAGTGGCCGGGGGTGCTGAGCAGATTGTACGTACCTGAGAAGATGAGGGCGACTATGGCCACATAGATCCGCGGGCGAAAGCGGGCAGCGGTGCGTTCGGATATGGTTTCCTCCAGATCCGGAGACAACAGTCCGGCGCGGGCTCGCATAGCCAGCGAGCCGTAGAGCAAGCCGCCGACGAGGATCGCAATCGAGGCGATGTGGAGCCACAACATGATGGCCGCCAGTACGTCAGGCATATGGTTGAGTATACTCTGGCTATGATCCACGAGATTCGGGCGCATGGCGGTTTTGGCGTATCATCGTTAAAGGATGCCGATGGACAACGGGCATGAGCCAGCCACGAAAGCCGACCTCGCCGCGCTGAAAGCCGACCTCACCGCGCTGAAAGCCGACCTTACCGCCGACCTCACCACGGTGGAGCAACGCCTTATGGAAGCGATCCGCGACGGCGAGACCCATCTTCTGAAGGCCTTCTATGGTTTCACGGAATCGGTGCAGGCACGTTTCAAGGCTGCGGACGACAGCGAGGCCAACCTAAAGAAACGGCTCGCGGTCATCGAAGAGCGCTTGATAGAAGTGGAGAAGCGTCTGAACTTTCCGGGGCACTAAATCGGATGATCCACGAGATCCTTCCGGTCGGCATGCTCCAATGCAACTGCTCGATTTTCGGCGATGAGCAGAGCCGCGAAGGGCTGGTGGTCGATCCGGGAGATGAGATTTCCGAAATCCTCGAAGTCATCGCGCGGCATGGCCTCAAGGTTAAGGCCATCGTGATCACCCACGCGCATATCGACCACATTGGCGGCGCGCAGAAACTGAAGCAGGCGACCGGCGCGCCGGTCTACATGAACGGCAATGACAGCGAACTGCAGAAGATGCTGGACGTTCAAGCGGGCTGGCTGGGGATGCGTCCGCCCGAGCCGGTGACGATCGACGCGCCCGCCAAAGAGGGCGACCGCCTCCTGGTGGGCGCCACCGAGTTCCACGTGCTCGATACGCCCGGCCACACGCAGGGCAGCATCAGCTTGTGGATTCCGTCGGAGGGGAAGCTGGTGGCCGGCGACACGTTATTTCGGGACAGCATCGGCCGCACCGATCTTCCGGGCGGCGACGGCAAACAGATCCTGCGGTCGATTCACGATAAGCTGCTGCCGCTGCCGCCGGAGACGATCGTGATTCCGGGCCACGGCGAGAACACCACCATCGGACGCGAGAAGCAGTACAACTACTTCCTGCAGGGCCTCTGATAAGATTCTCGTGATGCCCGAACAACACGTCTACCCGCCGAGCCCGGCGTTTGTCGAACGCGCGCACGTAAAGGGAATGGAAGGTTATCGCGCGCTGTACCAGAAGGCCGCGGAGAAGCCCGAGGAATTCTGGGGCGAGCTGGCCGGCAATGAGCTCTTCTGGTTTGAGAAATGGTCGCACGTGTTTGAATGGGAGCCGCCTTTTGCGAAATGGTTCGCCGGGGGGAAGACCAATGTCTGCTTCAACTGCGTGGATCGCCATCTCTCCGCGCGTGGGACCAAGACCGCCATCCTGTGGGAAGGCGAGCCGGGCGACCAGCGCCGCATCTCGTACCAGGAGCTCCACCGATTGGTCTGCCGTTTCGCCAACGTGCTCAAGGCTCGCGGGCTCCAGGCCGGCGATCGCGCCATCATCTATATGGGAATGGTGCCCGAGCTTCCCGTAGCGCTGCTGGCTTGCGCGCGGCTGGGGGTCATCCACAGCGTGGTCTTCGGAGGCTTTTCGGCGGAGGCCCTGAAAACCCGCATTCAGGATCTGGAAGCGCAAGCCGTCATAACGGCCGATGGGGCGTGGCGCCGCGGCAAAGAAGTACGCCTGAAAGAAGCCGTGGATGAAGCGCTGGCCGAGTGCCCCAGTGTGCGCGACGTGGTGGTGCTGCGGCGCACCGGCGGCGCAACCGACATGAAGCCGGGCCGCGACCATTGGTGGCACGAGCTGGACGAGGGCGTGAGCGACACCTGCGCCGCCGAGCCGCTCTCCAGCGAGCATCCGCTGTATGTGCTCTACACCTCGGGGACCACGGGTAAACCGAAAGGGATCGTACACACCAGCGCCGGCTACCTGCTGCAGGTGCACATGACCATGAAGTGGGTTTTCGACCTGCGCGACGAAGATGTCTACTGGTGTGCGGCGGATATCGGTTGGGTCACAGGCCACAGCTACATCGTCTACGGGCCGCTCTCGGCGGGCGCCACCACCGTTATTTATGAAGGCGCTCCGGAATTTCCGCAACCCGACCGCTGGTGGAGCCTCATCGAAAGATACCGCGTCAACATTCTGTACACTTCCCCCACCGCCATACGCGCGTTCATCCGGCAGGGAGACCAGTGGCCCAATGCGCACGACCTTACGAGCTTGCGTCTGCTCGGCTCGGTAGGCGAACCGATCAATCCCGCGGCGTGGGAGTGGTATCACAAAATCATCGGCAAGGAGCGGTGCCCGATTGTGGATACCTGGTGGCAGACGGAAACGGGCGCTCACATGATCGCACCGATGCCGGGCGCCGTGCCGCTCAAGCCGGGTTCGGGCACGCTGCCGATGCCGGGCGTGCTGGCCGACGTGGTGGATCTCGATGGCAAGCCGGTGGCGGCAAACCGTGAAGGCTTTTTGATCATCCGCCGGCCGTGGCCGAGCATGGCCCGAACGCTATGGCGCGATCCCGACCGCTACCGCGAGCAATATTGGGAGCGCATTCCGGGCGCGTACATGACGGGCGACGCCGCGCGCCGCGATGAGGACGGCTACTACTGGGTGCTGGGCCGTGTGGACGACGTGATGAATGTGAGCGGGCACCGCCTGAGCACGATGGAGCTGGAATCGGCGCTGGTGCGGCACCCCGCCGTGGCGGAAGCGGCCGTGGTGGGTAAGCCGCACGAGATCACGGGGCAGGCCGTCGCTTGTTTCGTCACGCTCAAGAAGGGCGATTGGAACCACGCCGAGCTGGCCGAGGACCTGCGTAAGTGGGTGGCCAAAGAAATCGGCAGCTTCGCCAAACCCGAGCAGATCCGCTTTACCGACGCGCTGCCCAAGACACGCAGCGGCAAAATCATGCGACGGCTGCTGCGCGAGATCGTCACGACGAACGCCGTGACCGGCGACGTCACCACGCTGGAAGATTTGTCGGTGGTGACGCGCCTGTCGGCGCAGCACGACGAAGAATGAGGACGACTCGCAAATCGTCACGAAGGTTCCTGTGAGTTTACGAACAGCGGTTCGCGCTTTGAAGTGAATCTGTAATCGAGAATTAATAGCGTTGTCACCTGTCGTCGAAACATGGTTGCTACGATCCCCCGATGGAGGAAGTACATGTTTGAAAGACGACACTCGGTTGCCTTGTTTCTCGCAGCATTGGGTTCGGCGTCCTGCCTGTATGCCGCTAATTTCGGCGGCGCTGCCGGACAACACGTTTTATTGATCAGCATTGACGGAATGCATGCCCTCGACTACGTGAATTGCGTCAGTTCCAATACTTGTCCCACTCTGAAGGCTCTGGGAAACACGGGCATCAACTACACAAGGACTTCGACCTCCCGGCCTTCGGATTCCTTTCCCGGAATCAACGCAATTGTTACGGGGGGTACTCCGAAGACCGTGGGCGCTTACTATGACGTGGCCTATGATCGGGTGTTGGCGCCGCCTATCAACACCACCGGCAATGGGGTGTCAGGGGGAACTTGCACTCCAGGGATTGCGAACGGTACCCGCACGGAGTACGAAGAGGGCATCGACATCGATCAGACCCAGCTCACTGGCGGCAGTCCGCTCTACACCAATCCGATCGACGGCGGGTATCTCTCTATCGATCCAACGAGGATACCGCGCGATCCATTTGCCAACTGTGCCCCGGTTTACCCTTGGAACTTCATCCGCGCCAATACGATTTTTGGCGTCGTCCACTACGAGGGTGGCTACACGGCCTGGGCGGATAAGCACGCGGCGTATTCGGTGGTTTCCGGTCCGACCGGAACGAACAAGCCGAGCAATTTGGATGATTATTACGCCCCGGACATCAACTCCAACATCGTCCCTTTGCCCGGAATCAAAACCGCGACCGGCTTGGATTGTTCCACTCTTACCAGCAACGGCAACGATTGGACCACCGACTTCGACTCCGTTAAATGCAATGACCAACTCAAGGTCAACGCTGTCTTGAACTGGATTAACGGCAGAACGCACCTGGGTACGCTCGGCGGTCAAGTTCCGATCGTATTCGGGATGGACTTCCAGGCTGTTAGCGTCGGGGAGAAACTGGTCATCGGTACGCGGAAAGGCGGCTACATGGACGCGGCCGGCACTCCCACAGCGGACATGCTCAACGAAATCAAATATGTGGATGCCGCGATCGGGCAGATGGTCAGTGCTCTGGCGAGCGCCGGCCTAACGAGCCAGACGACCATCATCATTACCGCGAAGCACGGCCAGTCGCCCATCGACACCAATCGTTTCTTCCCGATTCCGGGCCCGAGCGCGAACAATGGAATGCCGCCTTCGTCAGTGCTTGGACCGTCTTTCCTTCCCGATTCCGAGATCAACCAGATCGGGTCAACCGAGGACGATATTTCACTCCTCTGGCTAAGCCCGGGGGCGAGTACGACCGACGCAGTTGCGCTCCTGGAAAGCAACGCGACCGCGGCCGGTATCGGACAAATCTTCTATGGTCCTTCGGTCGCAGCCATATACGGCACGCCCGGCATACCGCCCAACGGCGACCCGCGAGTGCCCGACATCATCGTGGCGCCGAATGTGGGCGTAGTATACACAGGCAGCAAGAAAAAGCAGGCGGAACACGGCGGCTTCTCCCAAGACGACACGAACGTGATCCTGCTGGTATCGAACCCGAGCATCAAACCCAAAACGGTCACCACCTTCGTCGAGACAACCCAGGTGGCTCCCACCATACTGTCGATTCTGGGACTGCAGCCGAACTTGCTTACGGCGGTTCAAGCTGAGGGTACGCAAGTTCTACCCGGATTCTTTTTCGGAATACCGACTAACTGAAGCCACAGCCACCACTTTGACCGCCTCTCCGGGGGCGGTCAAGGATCTCCTTGCCTCCTCCCTCAAACCTCGCCATCCAGATCTGATCGCCCAACAGGACGTGGTTCAGCAATCCTTGGATGCTGCCGGACGATCCGGGCAGTGTTTTTCGGTACTCGCGACCGTCTAACCCGGCGCACCTCTCCAGGGGCCGCCTGGTTGGCAACGCGGTTGTTTTCCGGCTAACGTTTGAAACTAGCGGAGCAGGTCCATGCCACTGAGCTTACTACTGAGGCGCGAGGCCGAGCTGCGCTGGTTGATTCAGCCGCGCACTAATTCGAAAACGGTGATTTCCGGCGGAGCGCCGACGCGCATGGGAGCGGCGATGGTGCCGATGCCGCGATTCACGTAGAGCTGGCCTCCGGGCCGTTCAAACCAGCCGGCCACGTAGGGCGTAACGAGGCGCGTGGGGGCAAGCTCGGGGCTGATGAATTCGAGCGCCAGCTGTCCGCCGTGGGTATGGCCCGCGAGGCTCAGGTCGATGCCCAGCTCGGCGGCGCGCGGGAAGGTCTCGGGGTTGTGGCTCAGCAGGATATTCGCGGTTTCGGGCGACATCAGTTTTTCGATCCCGTCCAGGCGCTGGCTTGCCATGTGTCCCTCACCAGCAGACATCCCGCGCGAGTTGGCGAAATCGATGCCCATCAGGTTGAAGGAATCGGCGCCGCTTCGAATGGGCACGTTGGCCTGGCGCAGAATGTGAATCCCGCAATCGTTGAACAGCGCGCTCATGGAATCCTCCGCGTCGGCCCAGGCGTCATGATTGCCAAGACAACCGTAGACTCCGTACGGAGCTTTCAGGCCGGAGAGCGCGCTCACCACAGCCTGCTCGGTGGCCGCATCCCAGGTGACGAAATCCCCGGTGAGCGCAACCATATCGACCTTCAGGTTGTTTGCAATGTTGACGTATTTGCGGATCTCGTCCTCGCTCATGAACGGGCCAACGTGGATGTCGCTGAGCTGGGCGATGCGGAAACCGTGGAACGCGCGGGGCAGACGCGCCAGGCGGATGGGCTGCCGCGTAACTTCCAGATTCAGCCGGCCCCACAGCAAGCCGTAGGCGCCGGCCACGAACGGGACGGCGGCAGTAGCGGTGGCGGCGCACTCCAGAAATTGGCGGCGCGCGGGGGAAGGCAAATCCTGCAGGACGGAGGAACTCTTACTGAGCCGCGCCCGCAGGAAGCGGTCTGGCAGCCGCACCAGCCAGATCAGGATGACGACCGCGAACGCCACAGTCGAGCTGAAGATCCACCACAGAAACGGTGCGACCAGTACCGCGTCGCGCAGGGTCAAGCGCGTAGGTGAGGGAATCTCGCGCCCCGAATAGATGTTATACGCGAACCCGCCCAGATAAAAGGCGAGCGCGGTAAGACCCGTTCCCCAGCGTGCCGCGCGGCTCCCAAGCCGGCGGCGGCCCCAAGATGCGACGCGCAGAATCCAATATACCTGCCCTCCGATGAAGAGCAGAAACACCGGCAGAATTCGAAAGACGAACGGCATCCCGATCCCAGGCCCTCGCTAATATACTCCCGCAAAAGGCCGGGCAACACCAACGGGTCGTGAGCGCGGCAGGTTGCCAGGCAAATCGACAACTTCATTTCCCCATGTGCACAAGATCCTTCTCGTTCTCTTCGCAGACAAATTCGAGAACGTCGCTATCGGGGATCAGAGTCAATCCGGCTTTGAGTTTAAATGGCCTCGTGTAGTATTTAGGGTCTTCGAAGCTAACTTCCAGATCGATATGCCCGAAGTCGCGGCGGCGGTAGCGCTCGGTGATGTGCATTGATTCGCTGCGCGGGTGACCGAATGCGTCGAGCCAGCTCCTCTCTGTAAAGCCGGTGCTTTCGACGACCAGGGTATCGCCTTCCCACCTGCCTGCCGAGTATCCCATCCAGGAAGGCTGGAGATCTTTCGGGAAGCTTCGCCCGTCCGTATAAATCTGTCGAGGAGGGTCCGCGGTTTCAGACAGCATGACAATTTCGTTGGGTGCCTGGACCAATTTGAAAGCGTAGACGAACGTGACAGCGGGTACGCCGATGGGAAGACAGTGAGTCATGGGACGGTCGACCGGAGCTTGTAAGCGCTGTTTCAGGATAGACGCTCCTTCCGGCCGGAGCGGCTCCTCTTCGGGTTTGACACCCCAAAATACGTTCAGAAAATGCCTGCTGACATCGTTCAAATCGATCTGCAGTTTTTCGACGCCATCCCCCAGCACGCGGGTGAACTCACTCATCGGATTCCGCTCGGCCTGCCAGACGCCGGAGAGATCCGGCTTCCCGTTCATGCGCGGTGGGGGCGAGGTCAAATCGATCCTGCCTTCCTTCATGCGCGGCGTCCGCGGGTCGGAATTGTTCAGCCACTGGGCCGAAAGAGGCAGGCTTGTTACGACCGCCAAAATCGTCATCGTTGTTTTGATCTGTATTACGCCTGAAAACGACATTGCCACCCTCCCTGGGGACGCGGACTTCACTTTCCGCGTCGGATAGTTCCAATTTGGCTGAGAAGGCGTTCTAGCAGCGTTCTGTAGAAACGTTTGCGCCCGTTCCGCCGGCTAAAATTAACAAGATAGCGGCCCCGCCAATCTGCATCGCCAGCCTTTGATAAGCTGGTGCACTCGATGAGGGGAGGCCGACCATGAAGAAAATCTGGCTGTGTGGAACGCTACTCGGTTTCTGGGCCGCGCTGGGATTGGCGCAAACCACGGAAGAACTGGTTAACGACGGCAAGAACACGGACAACGTCACCACCCAGAGCATGGGCTACGACCGAAGGAGCTACAGCCCGCTCCGGCAAATCAATAAATCCAACGTTCAGCGCCTGGTGCCCATCTGGAGCACGAGTGTGATGAACGACCAGGGAGAATTATCAGCGCCGACCATTTACAACGGCGTCATGTATGTGATCAACGGGAAGTGGACCTTCGCCATCGACGTGGAAACCGGCAAGCAGATCTGGCGCACGCCGGTGCGCCTGGAGCCGGGGATCACACGCGCGGCTTTCCACAGAGGCGCCGCGACCATTTATAACGGCAAGCTCTTTCGCGTGACGGTGGACAATCATCTGCTCGCGCTGGACATGAAGACCGGCGAGGAACTCTGGAACCAGAAATTCGCGGATTCGAAAGATGGCTATTACGCCACGGGTGGGCCGATCGTTGCCAACGGCGTGTTGATTTCGGGTGTGGCCGGAGGGGAGTCGACCACACGCGGCTTCCTGGATGGTTGGGATCCGGCCACCGGCAAGAAATTGTGGCGCCGATACACAATTCCGGCGCCAGGCGAACCCGGTTCAGAGACGTGGCCCAAGAATAGCGATGCGTGGTCGCAAGGGGGTGGGCCGACGTGGCGCTCCGGCTCGTACGATCCCCAACTCGACCTGGTCTATTGGGGAACAGGCAATGCTGAACCGTACGATCCCAGGCCTCGCGAAAACCTGGATAGCTTGTTCACCAACAGCGTGCTCGCCATCCGGCCGAAGACGGGCGAGGTGGCCTGCTATTTTCAGTACACGCCCAACGACGTATATGACGTGGACGCCACCGACGAGCATGTACTCGCGGACATCCAGGTTGGCGGTCAGATGCGGAAAGTCATGATCCAGACCAACAAGAACGGCTTCCTCTATGTCCTGGACCGAACCAACTGCAAACTGATCGCGGCCCACCCGTATGTCAAGGTCAATTGGGCCACACATATCGACCTGGCCACTGGCCGGCCGGTGTTGACTGAAATTCAAAAACGTTTCCTCGCAGGCGAAGAGGTGGAAATCTGGCCGTCACGCGGCACCAACGCGGTGCCCATCGCGTTCGATCCGAATACCGGCCTGATCTATGCGAGCACTTGGAACGTGCCGCGCATTCAGAAGCTCGCGCCGCCACGCCCGACGGTCATTGGCGGGACCTCGACCGGCGTGAACTCCCGTTTTCCCGGAGATCCCGGACCGAATGACGTTCTCGGTTTCTTCACGGCGATCAATCCACTGACTGGCGAGAAGAAGTGGGAGATCCCCTTGACCGATATGCCTAGTTCCGCTGGCATGCTGGCAACCGGCGGCGGGCTGGTGTTCACGGGCAAATTAAGCGGTGAGTTCCTGGCGCTCGATCAAGACACCGGCAAGACGCTTTGGCAGTTCCGAACCAGCTCGAGTATCAATTCCACGGCGATCACCTACACGCACAAAGGCCGGCAGTATGTAACCATCGCGTCGGGCCTGGGCGGTACCCTGGCCACGCGCTACGCTTCGCGCAAAGTGCCGACTGGCGGCTCGGTCTGGACGTTCGCGTTGATGCCGGAGTGACCCTTGTGGGTCGGGGCCATGCCCCATAAGCGTTGACTTAAGACCCAACGCCATCGTCTACACGGATCGCCGATCACCGAGGGCCGGGAGTTTCAAGTGGTCATTTAGCGGTATGTGGACGTTACGTCCGCATGCTCGCCCTACTTTCCGCTAACGCCGTTTTTCGTCCACATCCCGCTTCCGGGGCCTGACGGCGTTGGACCGTCGCCGGTTCGTCCTGCTAATGTACAGTTGAACATGCAAGGCTGCGGCGATGATCCCGATCCATGAAAGCTACCAAGGTTACCGACCACCGCGGTACGCTTACCCCACCATCGAGCGGCTTCTTTCCAGAGTGCCAGCACATTACTTGTCCGGGCTGGAATCTGTTGTCCTAACGAATGCCTCTGCCATCGGCAAGGGAAAGACCCGTCGGGTCGCAGGGAAGAAGTACCCCCGAAGAGACTGTCTAGGTTTTTACCATCCTAAACTGAAGGGCGAACAGGCGTGGATCGAAATTGTCGTAGACAATACCGCCAACTACTGGTTTGCCCCCGGGAAGCTCCGATTTCTGGCCTATATTCCGCTAATACGAGACATAGCATTTGCGCGTGTGGTTTATCATGAGCTGGGGCACCATCTAGACCACACAATCGGAGCACCAGCCCCTAGCGGGGAGTCAGCCGCTGAGGCATGGAAGAAAAAGTTGAACCGCAGATACTTCCGCAGGCGCTACTGGTATCTCGCAGCATTCTTGGTTCCTGCACTAGCGATTTCGAAGTGGGTGACGGGTAAACGCAGGTGATCGCGCCGGTGATCGTGGCAACTGACCGCCAACCGCCATTGTGGACGTTATGTGGCGTTACCGTCCACAACCACCGCGTGGAGCCCTTCCAGGTGGGTTCTGTCCGGTAACGCCGTATTTCGGCCAGAACCGAACGGTTATACTCGTGCTCGTGACGTGCCGTCCCGCAATTGCCGTCATTCTGAGCTGTTTAGCTTGCGAGATCGGAGCACAGGTTCGGCACTGGGACGAGACCCGGAATGAATTGATCTGGCGCCGCCAGTATACAAACTGTGACAAAGGCTGGGCCGTTGACCTTCCACCGGGCGTCGTCGCCCACGGCTCTCGCCCACCGAATCCGAATCATGGATTCCTCATCTCAGCCGCCAATCCGGGCACTACTACCGAGGTCAGTCTCGATGGCCAGCGCATTATCGACATCTACGACGAATACGATGCCATGGAGCTTGGCAGTGCTCGGGCATATCTCGACTGGGAGGCTGCGCGACGTCGAAGCGCGGTATGAAGTGAAGTCGGGAGACTCTGCGCAGTTGATGGACACCCTGATCTTTCTCAGACGAGATGTGGTTTACCACCTTCTTCTAAAAACCACGGGCCAACACTACAAAACGGATTCCGGCCTCTTCGGCCAAATTCGCGCTGGGTTCCGGTTATTGCCCTTCCCGAAAGGCGCATGCGTCAACCAGTGACAGTGGCTCATCACTGCCGACGGACAAAGTGCACGTGGACTGGTGCGCGGTTATCGCTGTCAGTGGATCGAGTTTGCAGCAACGCTAGCGGAAACTGACGGCTCCCCTGGCCGTTGGCTGAAAAACGCCCGAACCGTTGCAGGGAAGAAGAGAACGTAAAGTCCGGACCTGGGATTGCGCTACTCGCCGGCTTTAGGTAACGCTTAATGGGCTGCCGCCCCGACCGCATCTCCCGGCGGACGGCGGTGGGAGGTTGCGCAATGCCTGTAGGATACGGCGAATCTGGATTCCGAGCGCCGATCACCCAACGGGTTTCTGAAACAACCTCCCTGTCTTTGCCAGATAGCCGCGCCGGTTTGGACCGGCGCGCTCTCCTCCATGCTATAGATCAGGAGAAACGTCCTGTACTGCGGGACGTTCGCATTGGCTTCTTCCGAAAATTGGGTTTGTTGAATGGGGAGAGCCTTTATTTTCAGCGTCAAATTGGCTTCGTTCCGCAGTAGATGAATTGGATCCCAATTTTTCATTTAGCGCGGGTAACTAGTCCAGTCATGGAAGTTTCGTTTCTCCTTTTTGGTTCGTTTTGTGGGCAAATCCCCTTTGCTTTCATTGGATTGCCGCCACAATTGGGTTCGTTTCTTTTCGTTTGGATTTTGAGAGGCTTAAGTTACCTCTTATAGGGCCATGCCCTGCCCCGGTTGCCTCAATCCACTGGATTCGTCGCGAAGACGGTTAGCTCCGGCGTGAATCCCCGGCTGTTCATCTCGAGAACCGCCTTGATCATGTGGGCGATGTCTTCGCTCTGCAGCTTGCTGGGGTGGTCGACTTGCGGGAACCCCGCGCGGCGCGCGAAGTCCGTGATCACTTCGCTGGGATTAATTAAGAAGACGCGCACGTTGTATTTGCGTAGCTCGGCGCGCCAGCACTCGGTCATCCCGCGGAGGGCGAACTTGCTGCCGTAATAGGCCGTGCCCCTGGGCGCGCCCCGCAATGAGGCGGTAGAGGAAATGTTGATGATGTTGCCTCGCTTGCGCTCCTTGAAAAGCCTGGCTGCTTCGCGCGACATGAGCATGACGCCAGTCACGTTGGTGGCAAAGACGGCGTCGAAGCTGGCGCGGTCCTGGTCGACCAGCTCCTTGAGCACGCCGGTGCCGGCATTGTTGATCAGGATATCCAGGTCACCGAGCTTCTCTTTGACTTCGCGATAGGTGCGCAGGACGTCGGCCTCGTTGGCGACGTCGGCTTGTATGCCCACAACGCCCAGCGATCGGGCGGCCTCGGCCAACCGTTCCGGATCGCGTCCGGTGATGGCGACGCGCGCGCCCGCCTGTGCCAGTACCTGGGCCGCGGCGCGCCCGATGCCGCTTGACCCGCCGGTAATCAGAACTACTGCGTTCTTCAGATCCATCTGTCTATGGTATGAGAGATGTGGAGGGCGCACATGGACATTGTCACGAGACTCGAGGCAGCGAGAGATAAAACGCTGCAGTACTTTGAGGCGAGCGACGAGCAACTCGCGCGCAGTTACGCACCGGGCAAGTGGCCGGTCAGGTTCCTCTTGCATCACCTGGCGGATGCGGAGACGGTTCTGTTCGATCGAATTCGCCGGACTATCAGTGAACCCAGACAAGTGATCTGGGCCTTCGATCAGGATTCGTGGGCAAAAGGCCTCGACTATTCCCGGATGCCGCTCGATCTGTCTCGCCGAATCTACGAGTCAGTCCGTGCCGGGGTGATTTATCACGCTCGTCAGCACTACGACAAAAGCGGCCACCTGGAATTCGTCCACAGTGAAACAGGAGTTCGGACGCTGAAGGACGAGTTCGACAAGATCGCGGGACATAACGAGCACCACCTGAAACAGATCGAGACGGCGCTGAGGGGTTCGTAGCTGTGGCGCAGGCACACTCTTGCCTGCTGGGTCGAGACTCATCTCGACCCTTGTTCCAAGGGTCAACCCTAATCGCCGGCTTGAGTGCCGGCGCGGCAGACTGAGAGTCCGCGCCACACTACGAATGCAATTCTCCGGCCAGGCGCCAATAGCGATTCTGCAACATCTTCCGGTACGCCCGTAGAGACAAACCCGCGGCGGCAGCCTGTTCCCGCTGTTGTCGCTCCGACAGATCGACGGCGGCGGTCATACGCGCGCCTGCCACCCGATCGAAACTGCGGTCGGCCTCGAACCCGAATAGCACCACAGCGGACAAAGGCCGCGCATAATTGTCGGGCAGCCCCACGCCATTAAACGGAAAACTGGACGCCCAGTCAGTGTGATAGCCGATCCGCATGTTGGAGGGGTTGACGGAAACCTGGGCATGCGTCACGCAATTGGAAGCTGAAATCCCATACCGGCTGCGCAGCATTTCGGTCAACATGGCGGCCGCGTGCACCTGGGCTGGGCTCATCTCCGGCTCGATCTGGCCGGGCTCGGTTTGCGCTTCTACCGAGACTGCCAGAAAGCTCTCGTTCAAATTCAAGTAGAGCCATCGTTCGTCCGACCAAACGGAGTAGCCGGCGTGGTTGGCGGCATCGCTCTCCAACACGATTCGATAAACCCGTCCGAAGCGATCGATCACAAAATTGTAAGCGCGCTTATGTTGTATATACTCCAGCAAAGATTCCCCAATCCGTTGGAGCACACGATTCTGCTGCTCCTCAAAGGGCGCCTGCCGGCTCTCGGTAGTGTGAAATACGATGCCGACCGGTTGCGAACCCCGCCCCGCCGCACCCGACGGGTCAAGGGGAAAAGTCCGATAGGATCGCGGGTGATTGGAAACCGAATAGCGGTTGTCGATGCGCAGTCCATTGCTGTAGGATTCCGAATCCCGGGAGTGTTCCACCTGCCAAACCGCCGGTACGGTCGCGATTGCCACTGGCGCGGGCAGAGACGCTTGCGGCTGGATGGCCGCTGCCGGCGTTGACTCCCGAGGAGCATGGGGCGTGGCGCGCAATAGAACAAAGGACACGAGTGGTACGGCCACCAGCAGGGGCAGAACCAATCGTAGCGAGCGCCGCCAGCGCCGGCGGACCGGTGTGGGCGCCAAATCCGGGGGCGCCACGGCTTGTAGAAAGCGCAGCCGCACGACGGCGTCCGGGATGTGGTCCGCAAACCGGTTAATCCACGGCCGGAAAAAGGGTTGGACAGGTGCGCTTCCCATGGCTACCAGATAGATCGGCGGATACGGCGAAAATCTTAGGGAAACCAGCACAAACTAAGTAGACCGAGATTCCATGAGATAAAACCGGACGAGGCCCTACTACCGGATCGACACCAACGGGAATCTATGCAGGAGTTGCAATGCTAAAGAGATGGTTTCCCCTCGCGTTTACGGAAGTGCCGGCGCCGCAAAACGGAGTATCCCGGAAGGGCGCGGCGGATCCCGCTCCTACGGCTTCGGAACCTGGCCAGGATGGGGCGCAGTCGAAGCCCCTGGCTTTGACGCCCATATCGCCACGCGGTGAGCCGACGAAATATGCGGGTTTCGAACAGATCTACTCCAGTGCCCCAGTCAAACCGCCGAAAGTGGCATACGGGATTTTGAAGATTGCGGAGATGGTCAACAGTTCGCATCTGACGGGAATGGCGCCGGAAGCCCGGCGATGCTCGTTGCTCATGGCGCTAGAAGCGGCCGGCGCGGAAATCGAAGACCTGCTTCAGGATGCCGTCGTGCGTCAGAAAGCGCTCAACGATTACGAACACACCCAGCAGAACCGGCTCAAGGACTTCGAAGCGGTCAAGTTGGAAGAGAACAGCCGGATTCAGGCCGAGCTGGAGCGGCTCACCGGTCAATATCTGTCGCGCATACAGGCCAATCTCGATGAAGTGGCTCGTGAGCAGGACACTTTCCGTAGCTGGCAGCGCGAGAAACATCACGAGTCGCAGCGGATTACGGAAGCCGCCACGTTTTGCGTGCCGCAAGGCAGCGCGGCAGGCAGCACCACTCTCACCGCCGTATTGGAGCGCGCCACGTTAGTGCGGAGGTAGGGGGGCGCGGGCCGCCCATCAGGAGAACCGGAAAATGAGCGAGACGGAACAGGATTACACACAGCCACTGGGGCTGGACGTCGGCACGAGCCGGATTGTGGTGGCTCGCACCACAGACAAACGGTATCAATATGACGTAGAACTCAACGCCTTCCTGACGCTCCCCTTTTCGAGGCTGGCAGAGAGCCTCTTGCAGCGGGAAAACGTATTTCACGAAGTGCAGGGGCCGGAGATCATTGTGGCCGGCAACGACGCGCAGCGGTTCGCGGAGGTATTTCATGTGGAGACGCGTCGGCCCATGCAGAGCGGCGTGCTCAACCCGCACGAGCCGCATAGCCTGGCCGTGGTACGGCGCATTATCACCAAGCTTGCCGGCAAAGCCAAGGTGGAAGGCCAGAAGATCTTCTTCAGCATCCCTGCGCCCGGCGCGGATGGAGAAGGCGGAATCGCTTTTCATGAAGCCTCCATTCGGCAGGTTTTGACGGAGTTGGGTTACGAGGCCACCCCCATCGAGGAGGGCCTGGCGGTGGTGTTTGGCGAGTTGGGCGGATCCAACTATACGGGCATCGGGATTTCCTGCGGCAGCGGCTTGTGCAACGTCTGTCTGTCGGTGCTCTCGGTTCCGGTGATCAGCTTCAGCGTTCCGAAGGCGGGCGATTTCATCGACGCGCAAGCGGCACTGGTGACCGGCGATGTGGCTACGCGCATGCGAATCCACAAGGAACAGTCGTTCCATCTCAATGGTTTAGGCAGCGACCGGGTGCAAAACGCCCTGACCGTTTACTACCAGGAGATGATTCAGGAACTGGCCGAGGCACTGCGCGACCACATCTCGGTGGCCCGGCGTTTGCCAAAACTCGATCAGGCGATTCCGCTGGTGGTCAGCGGCGGCACTGCCGCGCCCAAAGGATTCCTCGACCAGTTTGGACGGGCCTTGCATGCTCTGGACTTCCCGGTGCGTCTGTCAGAGCTGCGTGTTTCGGCCGATCCTCTGAACTCCACGGCTCGCGGCTGTCTGATGGCGGCGCTCTGCTGAGACGCCGGCGCTCCGCTCACACCGGCGCCCCCGGAATTTTCACTCCTCACCCTATTGAGAGATCGCACGGCTGACGATCAATCACTTGGGTATCGATGAATTCGCTAGTCATCCTACTGTTGGCAGTCCTCACGGGTTTGGTCTTGGCCGCCGCCGGCCTGAGTTTCGTGACGCTGTTCCATGCCCAGTCTGCGGCACGGGCCAGCCACGCTCGCTCCCGGGAGATCGAAGATCAGATGGAAACCACGCTCCGGGTGACGGAGGCAAGTGTGCAGGCGCTGGCCACTGAGCTCCACGATCTGGAACAGCAGCCCGGGCTCATGGCAAATCCGGCCGCTCCCCGATCCGGGTTCAATCTGGGAAAGCGCACACAAGCTTTACGCAAGCACCGCCTCGGTGAGTCGCCCCAGCAGATCGCTTCCACGCTGGAACTTCCGCTTCAAGAAGTCGAATTGTTACTCAAAGTACACCGGATTGTGCTCAGCAAGATCTGACCGCTCAGCTACTTGGTCCAGGGCGGACTCCTGAGTACCCAGTTAACTGACGATAGCGATGCCGGTTATGAAAGTACTGGTACGATTAACCCGAAATCGGTAGGAGATTATCTTGCGCTTACTCTATCGTGGCTTCTTAGTCGTGTTTTCCGCCGTGGCACTGTTGCAAGCTCAGGGCCCGCAGATTAGCGGCTGTCCGGTTTTTCCGGCCGACCATATCTGGAACACACCGATTGATACTTTGCCCGTTGCCGCCAATTCATCCACTTACATTAATACCATCGGCCCGGGCATAGGGCTTCATCCCGACTTTGGTTCCGGCACGTGGGACGGAGGGCCTATCGGCATTCCGTTCCTCACCGTGCCAGGAACGCAAACGAAATATCCGGCCACGTTCACTTACAGCGACGAAAGCGATCCCGGTCCGTATGCCGTTCCGATGACCGCGCCGATCGAGGGCGGCAGCAGCAGCACTGGGGACCGGCACGCGATTGCCGTGGACAAAGACAACTGCATCCTGTATGAGCTTTACTCCGCCTATCCGCAAGGCGCTTCGTGGAGCGCGGGTAGCGGTGCGATTTTCAGCCTCACGTCGTATGCGCTGCGTCCGGCCACCTGGACTTCGGCGGATGCGGCGGGCCTGCCGATTTTCCCGGGGCTGGTGCGGTACGACGAAGTCGCCGCCGGCGAAATCCGCCACGCGTTGCGCTTCACCATACCCCAGAGCCAGAAAGCCTACGTGTGGCCAGCGCGCCACTACGCCTCAAGTTTGACCGGCTCGCAGTACCCGCCGATGGGAGCTCGGTTTCGGCTGAAAGCCAGCTTCGATGTTCGCCGTACCCTGCCGAGGTACAGGTGATTTTAAAGGCGCTCCAGAAGTACGGCATGATCGTCGCGGACAACGGTTCAGCATGGTACATCTCAGGCGCGCCCGACGATCGCTGGAACAATGACAATCTTCATCAGCTCGGTAAGGTGCTGGGCTCTTCGTTTGAAGCCGTGGATGTTTCATCGCTGATGATCGACCCGAACTCCGGACAGGCCAAGCAACCTGGAGGGACGGCCCCGGTCGCGGTGGTGGTAACTCCTTCGTCTGCTACGGTGCTGACTTCGGCTCAACAGAAGTTCAGCGCGAACCAGACAGTGACGTGGTCGGTGAACGGCGTAGCAGGGGGCAATAGCCAGGTGGGCCTCATCGATTCGACGGGGCTATACACGGCGCCTGGGGCCGTGCCGAATCCCGCTACTGTTACCGTATTGGCGTCTGCTGCCGGCTCGACGGGCACTGCCGCAGTCACGATCAAAGCTCCTCCGCCGCCACCTCCCCCGGTCACAGTGGTAGTAACTCCCTCGTCGGCGACGCTGCTGACTTCGGCTCAACAGAAGTTCAGCGCGAACCAGACAGTTACGTGGTCGGTGAACGGCGTGACTGGCGGTAACAGCCAGGTGGGCCTCATCGATTCGACGGGGCTATATACCGCCCCCGCGGCCGTGCCGAATCCAGCTACGGTTACGGTGCAGGCAGTCGCATCCGCCTCGGCGGCTACTGCCTCGGTTGCGATCAAAGCTCCTGCGGCGCCGCCGCCGCCGCCAGTATCTCCTCCGCCTGCCATTATTTCCATAACACCCAATCCATCGCGCGGCAGCAACTTCATTCTCACCATCACCGGTACCGGATTCCAGGCAGGTGCCGTAGTCAAATTGAACGGCGCGGCACTGGCGACTACGTTCCTTTCGAATTCGCGGCTGAGAGCTACGGGCGGCACCGCCAAGACGGGGGGCCTACCGATCCAGGTGACGAATCGGGATGGGCAGGTCTCGGCCGCGTACATCGTAACGTTCGTTGGATCACGGCGATTGAAGTAAAGCCGACCGGTAACGATTCGGCCCCGCCGCGCATCTTTCTGGGTACATGTTGTTGCCCGAAAACCGTATTTCCCGGCGGAGCCTCCTGTTCGCCCTTCCCGTGCTGCGCTTGGCGGCCCAGAAGGACACAACGTTTTCCGCTGACGTTAAAGTAGTTAACGTTCTGGCAACGGTCCGGAACAAGCAGGGTCAGATTGTCTCCACTCTGACGCAGGACGATTTCACCCTGACGGAGGACGGCCATTCGCAGGTGATCCGCTACTTTTCGCGGGAAACGGACTTGCCTCTGACGCTGGGGCTGCTGGTCGACACCAGCCAGAGCCAGCGGCGCGTTTTGAGCGAAGAGCGGGATGCCAGCCACCAGTTCTTCGAAGACGTGCTGCGCGAGGACAAGGACCAGGCGTTTGTCATCCACTTCGATCACGAGGTGGAGCTATTACAGGACCTCACCGCCTCGCGCAAGAAACTCGAAGAATCGCTGAATCTGCTGCAGATCGGCCAATCCCGGCAGGACGACCGCGGGGGTCAATCTCCGCAAGGCGGGCAGTATCCCCAAGGCGGCGGCTATCCCGGTGGCGGCGGCCGATATCCCGGTGGTCAAAGAGGCGGGCAGCGAGGCGGCGGCACCCTGCTCTATGATGCGGTCCTGCTGGCTTCGGAAGAACTGATGGCCAAGCAGAAGGGGCGCAAAGCGGTGGTCGTGCTGTCCGATGGGCGCGATCGCGGCAGCAAAGTCTCCCAGGGGCAGGCCATCGAAGCCGCGCAGCGCGCCGATACCATGGTGTACTCGATTTACTTTGGCGACGAAGAGTCGGCTTTTGGAAATGGCGGCGGTTTTGGAGGCGGCGGCCTGGGCGGTTACGGGCGCCATCGAGGTATGGGCGGCCCCAGCCAATATCCGCAGGGTCCGGACGGAAAGAAAGTGCTGCAGCAGATTTCCGCGCAGACCGGCGGCGGCTTCTTCGAGGTCTCCAAGAAACTGACGGTCGGCAGCATTTACGGCCGCATTCAGGAAGAGCTGCGCAACCAGTACAGCCTGGGTTACACCTCGGACCAGAACGATTCCGCCAACTACCGGAAAATCACAGTCACGGTGCGGCAGAAGGGGCTGATTGTTCAGGCGCGGGACGGCTACTACGCGGATAGCCGAGGGTCGCAAGCGCGGCCGTAATTTCCTCAAGGGTCAACGGGTCGTCGATCGTTGCCGGGACGCGATAGTCAACGCCATCGGCAATTCGCTTGATGGTTCCGCGCACGATTTTGCCCGAGCGAGTTTTGGGGAGGCGCTCGACCACGGCAGCCACCTTGAACGCCGCCACCGGGCCGATCCGCTCGCGCACCCTGGCTATCAGTTCCGAAACAATGTCGGCATGCGGACGGCTCACGCCTGCGCGGAGAACCACGAGGCCCACGGGAATCTCGCCCTTGATCTCATCCATGACGCCGACCACCGCGCATTCCGCTACATCGGGATGGCCCGCCAGCACCTCTTCCATGCCGCCGGTGGACAGGCGATGCCCGGCCACGTTGATCACGTCGTCGGTGCGGCTCATGACCCAGAGATAGCCGTCTTCATCGCGGTAGCCGGCGTCAGAGGTCTGGTAGTAGCCGGGGTAGGAACTGAGATACGACCGCTCGAATCCCGCGTCGTCGTTCCAAAGGGTGGTCAGACACCCGGGCGGCAGCGGCAGTTTGAGCACGATGTTGCCGATCTGTCCGGCGGGCAACTCGCGCCCATCCGCGCCGAGAATGCGCACGTCGTAACCGGGGACGGGTTGGGAGCAGGAGCCGGGCTTAATGGGCGGCAGCCCCAATCCGGCGCAGGCGGCGCCCACGGGCCAGCCGGTTTCGGTCTGCCACCAGTGATCGATCACGGGGATGTGCAGCCGATCGCGCGCCCACAGCAGCGTATCGGGATCGCAGCGCTCGCCGGCGAGAAAGAGAGAGCGCAGGCTGCTCACATCGTACTGGCGGATGTAGCTGCCCTCGGGGTCGTCGCGCTTGATGGCGCGAAAAGCGGTGGGGGCGGTAAAGAAAACGGAGACGCGGTGCTGCGAGATTACGCGCCAGAAAGCGCCGGGGTTGGGCGTGCCGACGGGCTTGCCTTCGTAGAGGATGGTGGTGCAACCGTGCAGCAGTGGCGCGTACACGATATAGGAATGGCCCACCACCCAGCCGAGATCGGAGGCGGCCCAGTAGACTTCGCCGGGGTTAACCCCGTAGATGTTGGGCATGCTCCAGGCAAGCGCGACGGCGTGGCCGCCGTTATCGCGCACCACGCCCTTGGGAACGCCCGTGGTTCCGGACGTGTAGAGAATGTAGAGCGGATCGGTGGCCGCTACGGGAACGCACTCCACCGGTTGGGCCTCCAGCATCGCCTCCGCCCAATCGATGTCGCGCCCGGCTACCAGCGGCGCGGCAAGCTGTGGGCGTTGCAAGATGATGCAATGCTGGGGCGGAGCGGAGGACTTGGCGATGGCGCCATCGAGCAGCGGCTTGTAGGGAATGAGGCGGTCCACCTCCACACCGCAGGACGCCGACACGATCAGCTTGGGGCGCGCGTCGCTGATGCGTGTGGCGAGCTCGTGGGCGGCGAAGCCTCCGAAAACCACCGAGTGGACGGCGCCGATGCGCGCGCAGGCCAGCATTGCGATGGCGGTTTCGGGGACCATGGGCATATAGATGACGACTCGGTCACCCTTCCCGACGCCGTAGCGGGCGAGGACGCCGGCGAAGCGCGCTACCAGTTCGAGCAGCTCGCGGTACGTGTAGCTGCGGATGACGCCCGTGACGGGGCTGTCGTAAATGAGCGCGGGCTGGTCCGCGCGTCCGGCGGCAACGTGGCGGTCGAGGGCGTTGTAGCAGGTGTTGAGGAGGCCCCCATGGAACCAGCGGGAGAAAGGCGGACGGGTGGTATCGAGGACCGCGTCCCATTTTCTGTACCAGTGGAGAGAGTTGGCGGCTTCGGCCCAGAAGGCTTCGGGATCGGATTGCCAGCGGGTGTAGACGTCGGCGTAGGTGGCGGGCATGATGCGGAATCATTCTAACGCTAGAATCACAACTATGGCGAGAGTTGCTGTGGCGTTGCTGCTGGCGGTGGCCGGGTTCGCGCAAAAGAAGCCGATCACGCTCGCAACGCTTGACGAACTGTCCGGCCGTGGTCGGCCCGGTCCGCCTGTCTGGGCGCCGGACGGCAAGGCATTCGTGTTTCGCCAGAGCGGCAGCTTGATGCTCTACACCATCGCGACGAAGAGCGCCAAGACCCTGCTGGAGCTGGACGATCTGACTGCGGCTGCGCTGGAACCGGCGTCCGGCGATGCTCCCTTCGACTGGACCAACCGCCGCGTCGAAACTGGCGATCTGCAATGGTCCGCCGATAGCAAAGCGCTGCTGGTAGCCGCCGGCGGCGATATCTTTCTGATCCACACGGCGACCGGCAAATGGGATCAGCTCACCAAGACGCCGGCCGTGGAGGTCGACCCCAAGCTATCGCCCAACGGCAGTAAGGTCGCGTTCCGCCGCGGGTGGGATCTTTACTGCCTGGAGGTGGCCGGGAAGAAGGAGACACGGCTGACCTCGGGTGGGTCGGCGACACTTCGCAATGGAGCACTCGACTGGGTCTATCCGGAAGAGATCGGGTTGAGCACGGCGTTCTGGTGGTCACCGGATTCGCGCGCGCTCGCGTACCTGCAGTTCGACACGTCGCGCGAGCCGATGTTTCCGCACGAGGACTTGCGGGGACTGCGCGCGGTGTTCGAGCCGGAACCCTACCCGCAAGCCGGAGAGAATAACGCCAGCGTTCGTTTGGGCGTGGTCCAGGCGAATGGTGGGAAGACCCGCTGGCTGGATGCGGGCGATACGGGCGATGCGCAACTGATCGCGCGCGCCGGCTGGATGCCGAATGCGCGCAGCGTCTACGTGGTGCGGACCAATCGTGTGCAGAACCGGCTGGAGGCGCTGGCCATAGACACCGAATCAGGGAAAGCGTCCACCATTTTTCGCGAGTCCGACAAGTTTTGGATCAACCTTCACGGCGATCTGCAGTTTCTGCAGGATGGCAAACACTTCCTGTGGACAAGCGAGCGCGGTGCCTATCGTCACCTGTACCTCTATTCCAACGACGGCAGGGACGTGAAGCAGTTGACGCGCGGTGACTGGGAAGTTACGGGCATCGCAGGCGTGGATGAGAGCGGCGCGCGGGTATTCTATACGTCGAGCGAAGGGAGCCATCTGGAGCGGCACCTGTGGGTGGTCGGCCTGGACGGTCAGAACAAACGCAGGCTCACCGAGGAGACGGGCACGCACACGATTTCGATGGCGCCGGGGGGAGCGCATTTCCTGGATACGTATTCCAGCCTGACCACGCCACCGCGATCCGTGCTGCGCTCAGCCGATGGCAAGGAGTTTACCGTGTACCGCGAGCCGGATCGGCGCCCGGAGGAGTATGACATTCTCCCCACCGAGATCGTGCAGTTTCGCGGATCGGACGGCACGCTGCTCAACGGCCGCTTAATCAAGCCGGCGGGTTTTCAAACCGGGGTGAAGTATCCGGTGATTGTGAGCGTGTATGGAGGGCCCGACGCCGCTCTGCCGGTGCGAAACGCGTGGTCCGGCGTGAACCTCGACCAGGTGCTGGCGCACCGCGGGTACATAATCTGGGAGGCGGAGAATCGTGGCGGCTCGGGCCGTGGGCATACTTTCGAAGTGCCGGTCTTTCTTCACCTCGGACCGAATGAGTTGGCCGACCAGGTTGCGGGCGTGAAGTATCTTATGTCGCTGGGATTCGCCGATGCGCGGCGGGTGGGAATCCGCGGCTGGAGTTACGGCGGCTTCATGACGGTGAATGCGCTGCTGAACGCGCCCGACGTATTCCATGCCGGGTTTGCGGGCGCGCCGGTGACCAACTGGCGCAATTACGACACCATCTATACGGAACGCTACATGGGTCTTCCCGAGGAGAATCGCGACGGCTATGAGAGCACCGCGCTTGCCCAGTATGCAGGCAAGCTCCAGGGCAAACTGATGCTGGCGCACAATCTGGAAGACGACAACGTGCTGTTTCAGAACACGCTGCAGCTCACCGACGCGCTGCAGGCGGCGGGGAAACAATTCGAGATGATGTTGTACCCGCAGAAGACGCACGCGGTGACGGGCGCTGCAGCAGACCATTTGAATGAGTTGATGATCGAATTCTTCGATCGTAGTTTGAAGGGTGAGAACTAGGCGGGGGGAAGCTCGATGACATCGATAGCGCGGACCGATGACGGAATTGGAATCGAATACCACGTGGTTGGCACAGGTCCCCTGACGCTGTTGTTTCTACACGGCTGGGGCAACGAAGCTGGTTTTTGGCATCACCTCTTTCATGAGCACTTGGACTTGACTGGCCTGCGATGTGTCGCAGCCAGCTACCGGGGTCACGGGGGCTCCGACAAGCCGGCAGGGGGATTCACGCATGAGCGGTTTGCGCGTGACATGTTCGGCGTCGCCGACGCGGTGGGCGCCGCGCGCTTCGTCTTGGTTGGATTCAGCATGGCCGGCAAGTTCGGCCGTTACATGCCATACCTTAGACCTGAACGCATATTGGGCCAAGTGTTGATTGCACCGCCTGGTCCCGAACCGTTGGGTATGCCTCGGGAGGCATTCGCCTCCTGGCTGGAAGCGGCTCCTGACCCGGGGCGATTTCGGCCAATCCTGAGCCAGTTCATTAAGCAGCCTGTCCGGGAGGATTTGCTGGAGCGCTACTGTGCGGGTGTCGCACGGGCCTCGCGAGCAGCGCTGGAAGGTACGATTGATATGTTCTATGAGTCCATCGTGGAGCAGGTAAGCGCTATCCGTGTACCCACGCTGGTTCTCGCGGGCGATGGAGATCCGATCTTAACGCCGGAATATGTCAGACGCTGCGTGGTCGATTCCATCCCCGATGCACGCCTGATAACACTTCCCTGCGGGCACGAGGTGCCAATCGAAATGCCCAAGGAGACTGCCTGGATCTTGCAAGCGTTTGCGGCGGGCCTCCAAGGCCGCATGGCGCTCGCAGGAACAGCTTAGCTACGGCAAGCCGCTTTACAGCAATTCATCATCTTCGCCGGCTTCGGCCGGCGCGGACTGGAGCCCAGCGGCCTGAGGTATGCGGCGTCGGCCCACGCGCCGCTCACCTTTGCAGCTAGTTCTTGACCAGGATCGCCACTCCCGCCAGGCTGCTTAAACCTTTCTCTTCCAGTATCTGAATCACGCGTTTAGGGAAAGTCTGGCTGTGCTCGAAAGTCCGCGTGAATGTGTAGATCACTTGGATGACCTGTGGGGCGCCGAACGCCTCTTTGTAAACGCCCGCCATGCCACCGAGCAGGGTTTGAATAATTGCAAAATATGCCGCCACTAGCATGAACTGCTGGTGAATCGTGAACTCGGCATTCTGATCACGAAGTTTGTAGGTGCTCTCCTGGGGCCCGAAAGGAAACAGCCCGCGGTAGACGTAATTCACCAGATAATGCTCCAGCATATACTCGTGCCGGCTCATAAACGGAGCGTAGTATTGCGCATGAACGGCTCGGTACCGAGAGCAGATTTCGTCCATGCCGTCTTTCGGACCCCACGAAATACCGTTCATGAACTCCTGGTAACAGCCCAGGAACCGCCGGTTCGTAAAATCCGACGTAATGCGGGCGATAATCAGCTCCACTACGGTCTCCATCTGCACGATCGGATGGACGGGCAGTCCATTCACGATGTCCTCAAAGAGGCATCCAGTAACCGCGTCGCGGTAACTCTGAATCAGTTCCGGTATCGGAGGCTCTCCGGCGCCGGCCGCGACCTCCTGCAACTTGTCACAGAACAGGCCCAGAACCACGAGGCGCTTCCACAACGGATAGGCGCGGTACTGCAGAAGCCAAACAGTGAACGCACGCACGGCGCCGAAATACCGGAATGGCTTCTCCGGCAGTAACGCGCTGGAACTATCTATGGTCGAGATCCGCGCCGTGCTGAAATCCGGCCGATTCAGAATGTCTTCCACATAGGCCATTGGTTCCGGATCCAGAAGAGCCTGCCGGGCTGCTTCCGGACAGCCCAAGTCCAGCGATTTCTCCAATATGCCATCCACAATATTCCAGACGCGAGGAAAGCTCGCGCAGGTCACGGGCAAATACCCCTCACCGAACTTCTTGTGGATCGAACATAGGCCCTCGGACAAGAACGGGCAGGTAGTGGTGGAGAGCTGGATTCTGGCGTAGTCGTGGTCGGTGGGGCTCGCCTTGTTCAGCGTGATCAGTTGCGCGAACGAGGCACGCCACTCAGGGTTACTACACTGCTGGTACTTTTGGTAGGTCGGTTTGTCGATGGCGATGGCCCATCCATCGCAGCAGGTGTCTTCGCAGTCTGCTCCCAGACAATGGAAACGCGCGAAGTGTGGTGGTTCGAAAGATCGCGTCGCGTTGGGCATGAAATGCCTCCGTATCAAACACAGTGCCGAGATGAGTCTCTGTCAAGACCGGGACATAGTAGACACATCGTGCCGGGCACATGGTAGACACTTTTGAAAGATTAGTTTCCTTCCGGCGGAGGTTGTCGGTGCGGTGGGAAAGTGGAAATCCCGCTCTTGGATTTGCACTTTCCCAGGGCACACAATTTCTTAGTTCGGGTTTGTTTTTCTGGCCCTCCCTGTAAACAGCTGGAACTGTGGGAATGGGGGAATCTCGCCGTCTTTGCGAGATTTCCAAGACAGTGGAGAAAGGGTGGGAATCCCGTTTTTGGATTTCCAGGCTTTCTCCACTGTCGTCATTTCCATAGTTCTCCGTACGACTGGTGGTCCTCATCGATCGTCCTTGCCTTCGGCTTGGCGTTTGCCCCACTGTGCCGGGGTCCAGATTTTCGACCGGCCTTCATCCAGCACCCCCAGTTCATGCTTCATGAAATGAACTTTCCAATATCGCTCTCGATCCGGCCTCAAAAGTTGCAAGCCGATGCTCTCTCCAGCCAAGGCATGGCTGACGAAGACTTTCTTCCCTCCAAACCGGAAATTCCCTTCGTCATACACCAACCGCACTTCGCAGCCCGGATACCCCGGCTCTGGCAGCCGGCTCGGATACGGCCGGGTAGAGGGCTGATAATACTCGGCTGGCGTCGACATATTTAGTGCTTCGTGGGGCCGTTCGTGATTGTACTCTTCGCGGAAAATATCGAAACACTGTTGCTGCCGACGCAAACTCCCGGCCGGTGGAGACGCCGTCTCTTGTCTCAGCGTCAAGTGCATCCGCTCATGACTCCCATTCTGTTGCGGCTTACCAGGCTGGATTCTCTCCGGCTCAATCCCTAGCCGTATCCACCACACCGCCAGCGCTGTCAATCCCCCAAGTCCGTTGGAGCCAAACGGCGCCCCGTTGTCGCTCCGCATGCGCCGCGGCAATCCGTATTCGCTGAATGCTCCTTCCAGCACCGCTCGCGTATGGACTGTATCCGCCGCTCCCACTCCTTGGCAGCGCACCAAATACCGGCTGTAGCGGTCCGTGATCGTCAGCGGATCGCAGCGTTTTCCGTCTCCGGTTCGAAACCATCCCTTGAAATCGATGCACCACAGCTCATTCGCCTCTTCGGCCGGCGCTAACGGCTGTTTCGTCGGGTCGGCGCGCGCGCGCTTCTTCCTCGCCACCGTCAGTCCGTGCTGCTTCAGGATCTCCCCGATCGTGCTCGTCGCCGGTACCTTGACCCCTTCTCCCAACTGTCGCTCTAGCTTCGCGCGGATCTTTCGAGCTCCCCAGCGCGTGTGCTTTTCGCGCAGTTCCAGGATTGCTTTCTCTATCTCTTCACCGGTCTGATTGGGGTGTGATCGCGGTGCTCGCGACTCATCCTGCAGACCTTCTAGGCCGCACAGTTGGTAACGATCGATCCACTTATATCCAGTGCTCCGGCTGATCCCGTACTGCCGGCACAGCTCAGAAAGATCCCAGTCTTCGCTTTCCCATTCGGTTACAAAGCGTGCTCTTTCCTTCTCCACATCGCTCACTTTCCAGGGCATTTTCTCTCCGACCCCTAGTTTCGAAGAAAGTGTCTACGATGTGCTCGGAACGTTGTGTATAGTATGTGCCCGGTTCGGACCCTCGGCACGGCGGACACGAGTGTCCGCGCCACTAACGAGCACGGGCCATCACGATGCTCAAAGATGAAGCGGTCGGGACCACTTCTTCCAGTTGCAGGTCCGCGCGCGCCAGGAGATTGGCATACTCGGCGGCGGTGCGCTCCCGGCCACCCAGTATGGCGAGCATATGTAAGTCCATCCACTTACCGAGGGTCGGTTCCGACGTCTCGGGGATGACCCACTCGATCACAGCTACCAGCGAGTCCGGCTTCATGGCCTTGCGGATATTGCTGAGAATGGAGATCGCCTCCGGGTCCGCCCAGTCATGGAGAATCCAGCGCAACAGATAGGCATCCGCGCCCGCCGGCACGCGTTGGAGAAAATCGCCGGCTACGCGCTCGACGCGATCGTGAGAGATGGCTCCGGCCAAAACGTCCTGCTGGTCAAAAAGAATGCCGCGGCAAGAGGTGTGCGCGCTCAGAATATCCACCAACTGGCTGCCGATCCCGCCACCGATATCCGCGATTATCGGAGCGCGGGACCAATTCCAGGCGGCGGTAACCGCGGGCGTCATCGGTGCACTGAGGGAGCGCATCGCCTCGTTAAAGATGGTCCATGTCGCGGGGTTCTGCTGCAGGAACTGCCAGTAGCTGCCGCCGAACATCCGGTCGTAAGCGACCTGGCCGGTTTGGATGCTGCCGAGCAATCCGCTCCAAGCTTCGAACTGGCCCAGCCCGGGCGAAAGGATCAGGCGTGCCCAGGCCCACTGCGACCCAGGGACGTTTTTCCGCAAGCATTCACCGGCCGGCGTATTGGCAATGACGCGCGGCGATACCTCTTGGAAAATGCCGACGCTCTCGAGGGCGCGCAGAAGGCGATAGAGGCTCGTGGAATCGGTCTTGCTACGCGCGGCAAGATCGTCGACGGAGAGCGGGCCATCGGCCAAAAGGTCGGGCAATTCCAATTCGACGGCCACGGCCAGGGCGCGGCTCTGCCAGTAACCGTAAAGGATGGCGTTCACCCGGTCGGCCGGGGCAGGCGCCGCAGGGGCGGTGGCGTTTTGAGTCATAGTGTCCTCTCCCGGCGCCCAAGCAGCGCGAGGCCGATTATACATCGGGCTCGTGCCGTAACGGAACGAACGGGCTAAAGGTTTGACGGGAGTTGCCGATTGACTAATTGGGGAGGATGCGAGGTCCCCCAAGCCCGGGCTATGCTGCCGAATCCCACTCCGCTCTTCGGTGAAGAACCGAACCAGGTTCTGCTCAAGAACATCTGGCTCAACCGCTGTCTGCTCGATGCATTGTGCGATCCCAGGCAGATAGAGACCAAGGCTGCGGTAATTTTGGGGCGGCAGATGATGGATCGCTACCGGGACTTCGACACGCGCCTCGTAGCTGAGTTGATGGCAGTACCCGACGTGGCTATGGGGAAGGATCGCAGAATTGAAATCTGCCTCGAGATCCTGGATGCGGTGTCCTCCGGCTTACGCATCACTATGCCGCTCATGCCGCTCATGAACTCACAAAACCAGAGGATCCGTTCCAAGGTCGCCAGAGTTCTGGGCAGGCGACCGGATAACCTGAACTGGGCTCGCAAGTTTCGGGATGAAGCCGATGACCGTACCCGCGCCAACATAATCGAGGGGCTGTGGGGAAGCGATTCGCCCGAAATCCGCGAAGTGCTCTGGATGGCGGTCGAGGACTGCAACAATCGGGTCCGGGGAAACGCCCTTTTGGGGCTGTACCGCTTGGGCGCGACGGGCGTCCTGCCTGCAATTCGGGCGCTGGCTGAAAGTCAGGCGGCGAGGTTTCGAGCCACGGCTGCGTGGTTGATGGGCGCCAGCGGTGACCCGCGATTCCGGGGAGTCGTCAAGGCGCTGCGTCAAGATGCGGATGCAACTGTCCGCGCCGCCGCGCTGCACACTCTTGTCCAGCTCAATAAAGGTATCGCTGGTCAGGCCAACCAGGAGCCCCAGATCTATTTTTGCGAGGATGTGGAGGGAGTCCGGCGGGTGGGTTTCGATCTCCGGGAAGCGGTCGAGCCACCGGGCAGCCTGCTCCACACCGATGTAATCGTCACTGAGAACGGCGAGCTGGTCTGGGACTATGCGTTTGTGGAACGCACATCGCGCCCAATATTGGCTTTGTTTTTGATCTTTGACGGTCCGGACGCGAAGGGGTTGCCGGGGCTGAAAAACACGTTTTCGGAATGCCTGGACCGGAAATACAACAAGGACCGTTGGTCCGTGGCGCGCATGGCGGCATGGCCGGAAGGAGACTTCGACGAAGCGGGATCGGTACGACCACCTTATCGGGGACCGAAGTTAAAGAAGGCCATAACGCGGTTCGACGAATTGCTGCGGGTCCAGACCCGGGAGTTGTCCAAGGTGGTACGACTCCTTAGGACCGAGGAGCCAGGCCGGCATCTGGTTCTGTTGCTTCCGCCATCGGCGCTGACGGATGCGGAACTGGAATCGCTCGAAGTGGCGGCGATCGATCTCGACTTCAGCGTTGATCTGATCAGCTTCAGCCGCACCGGGAACGACCGGTTGCAGAGGCTTGCACGGCAGACGGACGGTGTCTTCTGGATTGCTCCGGAGGGCGTGGTTTCCTCGGAATTGATGTCCCAGAGCTATGCGAGCATGACGCATCGCTATGAAGTCAGCTATCCTTTGCCTGCGGCAGCAGATTCGGCTTTCGAAATCAAAATCATCCCGCCGCGGCCGAAGCCCTAATCTGTCCAATACGCCGGCAGCGTGACCTTCGTCTGGCGAAGAATTTCCAAGGTCGCGCGGCGGTCCTCGGCGGAGAGTCGAGAGTAGGCCTTGCTCTGGTCTTGGCCGGTCAACACCTCATAAAGACGCCGATAGATCCGTTCCCGAGCCATGTCTGGCATGGCATCGAAAGCCGCGCTGTAGATCATGTACGACAGCGGATACCGGAACAGGCGGGTCTTCAAATCGAAATCGCGGAGCGAACGGCCTTCGCGGTCGCGGGGGCCACGCACAGGAAAAGTCTTGCTGAAAGTGGAGACACCCGCGACCGGAGCTTTTATCGGCGCTTCGTCGGCGAAGAGCATGTAGGCGACCAGCTCTTCGATCTCGGAATTGAGTTCTGTTCGCGTGGCGGCGTCGTCCAGTTTGCCGTCGTGCTGCGCGATACGCGTATCCCAGGCGATGCGGGTCAACAGATTCGTCATGCGGGTCTGGTGCTCCAGCGTCATCAGCGCGACGATGTCGCTCGATGCCGCGGGATACCGCGACGTGTCGAACATCTCTGCCAGACTGGTGACATTCTGTGCTTCGGGTCCTGCCGGGCCGCCGGGATGGAGCGGGTCTACCAGCCCCACGTTGTTGCCGAAGTGAGTCTGCTTGCCATGGGTGCCCGTCACATACCATCCGCCCCAGCGCTCTTCAAAGGGGATGCGGTGATCAGTGACAAACGCGCTGCCGTGCGATTCACGCTCTTCGCTAGATCGAGGATGGATGGAGCTGACAAAGATACCCGGCACGCCCAAAGTGATGGGGCCCTGGTGACACCGCAGGCAGTCATCGCGGCGGGTGAATTCGGGCTTGGCGGCTTTTTCGGCATCGAGCGTGTAAAGAATGATGCCCAGCTTGGGATCGAGCGCAGTCAATTCGAGCACGTCACCCCCCTGGACGTAGCCCACCGCCACTTCGTCATTGAAGTAAATGGCGCGCGGCGTGCGCGGCAAGATATGCGTGGTCTGGATGCTGGTTTTCGAAAACACCAGCACCTGTGAATCGATAGCAACATCGAGCTGCTTGAGGACGGTGGGAAGATAACCCCATCCGTTGGGCGCAAAATCGAGCTTCGCCGCGCTGCTCTCCAGTCGCTTTTCGAAGCGGGCGACGGGGTCGTTGGGAGCCTGGGCATACTGGATGGCGGGATGATCTAGCGGCACGTAGATCGTGTCTTCCAGCCGGTCGGCCAGAGCCCACGTGGCCGCCGCCAGAACTGCCAGCCCGCAGACTGCCAGTGACCGAAGTGCCGCGCGTTCCATATCCTCACTATAAGCCTTCAGCTATCAGCATTCAGCAATCAGCTTGAGGCCGGGCAGCCGGAGACTCAGCGCTGGCCTGTGACTGATCCCGCTCGGCACGTCTATGATGCGGTTAGCGGGGTCAATTGATAGCCGAGTTGTTTGGCGCGGGATTCCAGGCCTCTGATGCGCTGCAGTTGATATCGCTTTTCGTACGTCTCGGCTCCTTCGTCGATGTACGGTTGTCCCCAGCGGAGCAGGCGATAAATTAAAGTGGCTATTTTTCTGGCTCCGGCAAATGTTGCAATGCCCGGCCCTTTTCTTCGCGCCGTGCTCCGATAGTACGCCCCGAGAGCGGTGTCGCTGTGGCGCAACGATTGCGCCGCCACGCGCAAAGCGGTTGCGACACGTGTGCTCGCGCTGTTCCGCCTTTTCTTTTTTGACCGGCTTGCCGCCGCTCTTCGGTACACGTGGCGCCAGGGTGGCGTGAGAAACGAACTGCTCCTCGCTGGGGAAGCGGCTCAAATCGGGGCCGTATTCGCTGATGATCACTTCCACCGTTTCCTACCCCGATCGCATCGATTTGTGTGGCATCGACACCGCTCAGCCGGTACAGCGCCTGCCGCTTCGGCTCCTGCCCGCGCTTTTTGATCATCCTTGCTTTGTCGGCATTTTTCACGAGGCGGCGCGTGATTCCCTCCTTGCCCTTCCTGTTCCATCTCAAGCCCCATCCCTCCTGGATCGCGTCGTACATCTTCAAGCCTGGCACAAGCTGAACAAATGGTCTTCCCGCCAGTGTCCGTTAACTGTTCGGCGATTTCCCCTCGTTTTCGCAGTGTGGATCGCGCAAGTGGCCAGTTTCCCGGCATCCCGCTCTCCTTCCGCGATGGCGCGTATAATCGCCATCCCGGTTGTCCCGCTAATGTCGCTAACCGCCCGGTGCACGCGTACATTCATCTGGTCCAGACTTTTCTGCATCCGCCGTACCCAATCCCCGGACTCGGCTACCAGTGTCGCCTTATCCCGCACCAGCGTCCGCAGCATGCAGATCCCCTCCGCGGGCCGAAACGAACCTCGCCGCAATCCGCAGCTGTGCGGCCGTTGAATCCACTCGCAATCAGTCGGATCTGTCTTCTTGTCCCGTCCTGGTACTTGCGCCAGTTGCCGTGTATCCACCAGCAGCACCTTCAGCTCGTGCGCTTCCAACACTCGTGCGGAGCGATCCAGTAAACTCCCCTACTCTCCATCACTACGGATTCGACTTGACGTGCCTTGAGCCATTCCGCCATGGGAATCAGCTCCGGCGTCGTCGCACCGAAATCAGCAAATTCCCGGCCGCTCCCATCTTGCGTCGGTGCGCACACCCAGTGCGTCTCGCTTCCGATATCCATCCCAGCGCGTCGTCCCACCAACGGCAGACCCTGTAGTTGCCTTCGTCCGTCTTGACCGGTTTTATCTTCGCGTTTTGCCTCCATTTTTCACCTCTCAGAGCGCGACCGCCCAGGTCGGCCAAGTTATGGAATCTGGCCTGGGTGAGAGCTGTGTAAGCCTCGACAATGTTCAATCGCCTTCCTGGAGCCATGCTGAAAGAGCGGCATATGCACGAATGCAGACTGGGCCGTAACTGCGGTCGCGCTCTCTTGCACGATACCGCTGCGGTTGCCCAAAGTCACAGACTATTCAATCCGGCACCGGGGGCTGAGCTGAAAGCTGACCGCTGAAAGCTGATAGCTTTTGGCCATTTGTGTTCAGCCGCCGATTGCAGTAATGTACGAAAACATGGAACGATTGCTATCGGCCGCCTGTCTGGCCGCCTCCCTGTTGTTGTGGACCGCGCCCGTGGAAGCGCGGATAACGCGCATCGTGATTGAGCATCGCGATTCGCCCGGATATCAAGGACAGTCCTTCGGCGAAGCCGGCCGTTACGAGCGGCTGGCGGGGCATGCCTTTGGGGAACTCGACCCGCGCGATCCGCTGAATGCCGTCATTACCGACATCCAACTGGCGCCGCGGAACGCGCGCGGGATGGTGGAATACTCGGCGACGTTTCTGCTGGCGAAGCCCGTGGATCTTGCCAAGGCGAGCGGCGTGCTGTGGTATGAAGTGCCGAATCGCGGGAATTCGACGCTCGTGCGGGGGGCCGGGAATCCCGGTTCGATGGCGGATTACCTGAAGCGCGGCGACGTCGTGTTGACCAGCGGGTGGCAGGGCGACCTCGCGCCCCGAGAAGGGATCGAGACGATCAGCGTTCCAGTTGCCAAGAACCGCGACGGATCGAGTATCACCGGCCCCGTACTGGTGCGGTTCAGCGACATGCCCGCCGGCAGCACCACCCTCGACTTGACAGGGTCGCGGCCAGCGAGCCTGGACACTGGAAAAGCCACGCTTACCCGGCGGGCTTCCGAGGGCGGCGCGATCGTTCCCATACGCACCAGCGACTGGGCCTTTGCCGACTGTAGCCGCAACGCTTTCCCCGGATCTCCAGCGGCCGGCAAGATCTGCCTGAAGGGCGGGTTCGATCCAGCCTATCTGTACGAGCTGGTTTACACGGCGCAGGACCCGCTGGTGCTGGGGATCGGCTACGCGGCCACGCGCGATCTCATTTCCTATTTCAAATCCGGCGACTCGGAAGCGCTCGGCAAGAAGATCTCCTTTGCGATCGCGTGGGGCAATTCCCAGTCGGGCAATTTTTTGCGCAGCCTGGTTCACCTGGGTTTCAACCAGGACGAAGCGGGACGCAGGGTCTTGGATGGAATGAACCCGAATATCGCGGTGCGGCAACTGGCGATGAACTTTCGATTTGCCACCCCAGGCGGCGCCGCCAATTTATACGAACCGGGCAGCGATGGCGTGGTGTGGTGGAGCGATTACACGGACGATGCCCGGCACCGCCCGGCTGGCGGGCTGCTGGACCGATGCCGCGCTACCGACACGTGTCCCAAGATTGTGGAGACATTCGGATCCTCGGAATTCTGGGACCTGCGCGCCTCTCCCGACATGGTGGGGAGCCGCGGCGACCGCGATATTCCCCTGCCCCCGAACGTCCGCCGCTACTACTTTCCGGGCGTGACGCACGGCGGCGGCACAGGCGGATTCAGCACGGTGGCGCCGCGCCCACCGGCCCGCTGCGAACTTCCGGCTAATCCGAATCCTTCGTCGGATACCATGCGCGCGCTGATGCTCTCGTTAGCGGATTGGGTGGTGAAGGGAACTCCGCCGCCGCCCAGCCAGTATCCGCAACTGGAGCAAAAGCAATTCACGCTCCCCACGCAGGCCGCCATGGGATTTCCGATGGTTCCCGGCGTGCCGCTGCCGGACGGCATCATCAATCCACTATATGACTACGACTTCGGCGCGACCTTCAATTACAACGATCTCAGCGGTGCGATTTCCATCGAGCCTCCGGTCATCAAGCAGGTGCTTGCGAGCTTCGTTCCGAAAGTGGACGCGGACGGCAACGAAACCGCGGGTGTGGCGAGCGTGCTGCACCAGGCGCCGCTTGGCACCTACGTGGGATGGAATGTCACCACACAAGGTTTTCTCAAGGGAAGGAATTGCGGTCTGGTGGGCGGGTATATACCGTTTGCCAAGTCGAAGGAGGAACGCCTGGCAGCGGGCGACCCGCGGCCCTCGCTGGAAGAGCGCTATGGGACGCATGAGGGTTATGTGGCCGTGGTGCGCGCAGCGGTGGCAAGGCAGGTACGCGATCGATTCCTCTTGCAGGAAGACGCCGACCGGCTGATCGCGGAAGCGGAAGCGAGCGATGTGTTGAAGACCGCGGGCGCCGGTGCGAGCGCGGCGCGCGGCGCGATAAGAAGCACCGCTCCCTTTGGTCACGGCTCGGTAACGTGCCGGATCACCGCATCCGTGAACTCGTCCGTGGTCCCCTTACCGCCCACGTCGCCGGTCAAGTGCTTGCCTTCCGCGTACACTGCCTCGATCGCGTTCTGCAAGCTCACCGCGGCTTCTCGCTCCCCGAGGTGAGCTCAGCATCAGCACCGACGATTGCATCAGCGCCGTGGGATTCGCCAGGCCTTTACCCGCGATGTCGGGCGCAGTCCCGTGCACGGCTTCGAAGATGGCGTGACGATCGCCCAGGTTGGCGCCCGGAACAATTCCCAGGCCGCCCACCAGGCCCGCGGTTAAGTCCGACACGATGTCCCCGTACAGATTCGGCAGCACCAGCACGTCGAAAGTCTCGGGGCGCATTACGAGTTGCATGCACGCATTGTCCACGATGAGTTCGTTGTACCGGATGGAAGGATATTGCGCGGCCACATCGCGGCAGCACTTCAGAAACAGGCCGTCGCTCAACTTCATGATGTTGGCCTTGTGGATGGCCGTAACCTTCAAGCGGTGCTCACGCGTGGCCCACTCAAAGGCCGCGCGCGCGATCCGCATGGAAGCCTTTTCGGTGATGATCTTCAGGCTCTCGACCACGCCGGGGACCACTTCGTGCTCGAGGCCGGCGTACAGATCCTCGGTGTTCTCGCGAAAGATCGCCATGTTGATCGGCACATCCTGAAACCGGGTCTTCAGGCCGGGCAGCATGCGCACGGGGCGGAAATTAACGTAGAGCCCGAGCTTCTTGCGCAGCGCCACGTTGATGCTCTGGTGCCCGCCGGCGATGGGGGTTGCGGTGGGCCCTTTGAGCCCCACACCTGTTGCTACGAGAGACGCTATAACTTCGTCGGGCAACAACTGCCCATACTCGGGGAGCGCGTTCACACCGGCGTTGACACACTCCCACTCAATCTTGACACCAGTGGCTTCCAACGCGCGGACGGTGGCCTGCGCCACTTCCGGCCCGATGCCGTCTCCTGGGATAAGGGTTATCTGATGAGCCACACAGCTATTATAAAGTCGGGGGTGACAGTGACTCCGGATTTCCTCGCGGATCGCCGTGGAATGGTGGAGACGCAACTGCGCCGCCGCGGCATTGAGGACCCGCGCGTGCTGCGCGCCATGCTGGAAATTCCGCGCGAAGAGTTCGTGCCGCCAGTCATGCGCCTGCTGGCGTACCGTGACGACCCCATCCCCATCGGCCACTGCCAAACCATTTCGCAACCGTACATGACCGCCCTGATGGCGGAACTGCTGGAACTCACCGGGACGGAGACTGTGCTCGAAGTGGGGGCCGGCTCGGGGTACGCCGCGGCGGTGCTCAGCACGCTGGCTGCGCGCGTGGTCACCATCGAGCTAATCCCCGAGCTGGCCGAGTTCGCGCGTGAGAACCTGGCACGCACCGGCCACGGAGGGAATGTAGAGGTCGTGTGCGGCGACGGGTCCTTCGGTTATCGAAGACCTCGCGCCGTTCGACGCCATCTCGGTGGCGGCCGGCGCACCGTACATACCGCACATGCTGCTCGATCAGTTGAAAGACTCCGGGCGCCTGGTGATCCCAGTTGGTGAACGCAACGATCAGGAACTGCGGGTAGTGTGGAAGGAGTGCGGCAGACTGAAGACGCACGTGGCCACGCTCTGCCGTTTCGTTCCGCTGCTAGGCGGTGAAGGCTGGGAAAAATAACAAAATACCGCTCCCTTCGGTCACGGCTCAGTATGGTTCGTGGATTTTGCAAGGCGTCACGACAAGTTACTGAGCCGTGACCAAAGGGAGCGGTCAATTTCGGAATAGACTCAAACTATGCGCTTGCGGACCGCCAAGGACCGGCTCAAGGTAGAGCACAGCATCATCGACGGCGTGCGCGAAATTCTGGAAGCGCTGCTCGCGTCGACGCCCGCGATCCGTTCCGTAATTCCGGGAGTCATTCGGCCGGTGCGCGATGCCAAAGGGAAAGTGCGCGTGCGGGTGACGGTGCCGGTTCAGAATGGCTGGAAAGCCATCGCGCTCAGCGCCGGCGCGCGCCAGGAATTATTTGTGAGCACCACGCTTACCGAGGACGAACTCAAGAAGGCGTTCCAAGCGGCGGGGGCGGTCGTCGAGTAGCTCAGCACGCCACGTGCAGCGCTACGATTCCGCCGGTCAGATACTCGTAATCGACCTTGGCGAATCCGGCGCGCCGCAGATCTTCCGCAAGTTCCGGGGCGCTGGGGAACTTTCGCACGGACTCGGGTAGATAGCGATACGCATCCGGATTCCCCGAGAGCGCGCCACCTATGATGGGAAGAACCCTGCGCGAATAGAAGTTGTACAGCGTTCGGAACGCCGCATTCGGCGGCTGCGAAAACTCCAGGATCGCCACCGTGCCGCCGGGGTGAACCACGCGCCGCATCTCTTTGATGCCGGCTGCGTAATTGGCCAGGTTTCGAAATCCGAACGCGACCGTGAGCAGATCCAAGCAGCCGTCCCGCAAGGGTAACTGCAACGCATCGCTTTCAAACAGCGCGGAGCGCGCGTGACGCTGCTGGAACTTCGGTGCCGCCGCGACCAGCATGGGGTGACAGAAATCGGAGCCGAGCACGGGGGCACGCCGGGCCCGTTCGAGTGCCAGCACCAGGTCGCCGGTGCCGCAACAGATGTCCAATATCCGTGCCGCGGGATTCTCCAGAATATGCTTCACGCAGCGGACCGTGTGTGCGCGCCAGTAGCGATCGATCTGAAAAGATAGCAGGTGATTGGCCAGGTCGTAACGAGGCGCCACACGGCCAAACATGCCGCGCACCCAGGCGGCGGCTTCCTGCTCGGTGCGCGCCCCCTCGGGCGTAGTGCCCTTCATCAGAGTGCGGACCGTATGGCCTCCCGCACAACCAATTCAGGAATATCGGAAACGACTTTCACCTCGCCGATGCGCACCGGCAGCACGAAATGGATCTTGCTCCGGATGGTCTTCTTGTCGTGCATCAGGCGCGCGAAGAGGTTTGCGGCTGAAATGCCATCGAGCGACGGAATGGGGCCGTAGTCGCCGATGGTTTGGAGCATATCCGCGCACTCTTCGGCGGACACATAGCCGCTCCTCTCACCCAGAAAGATGGCGGCGCGCATACCGAAGGCCACCGCTTCGCCGTGAAGGAACCGCGTGTAAGCCGTTTCAGCTTCCAGCGCATGGCCGAAAGTGTGCCCGAAATTCAGGATGCGGCGCAGGTCGCTTTCGCGCTCATCCTGAGTGACCACTTCCGCTTTAATGCGCACCGAATCAGCGATGATGCGGTCCACGGCTTCCGGCAGGCGACTGAGCACGGCGCTTCGCTGCTCATCCAGAAAGCGGAACAGGCCGGCATCGCGGATGATCCCGCACTTGATCACCTCGTATAGCCCGGCGCGGTATTCGCGTTCCGGCAGAGTGTCCAGCAGACCAGGGTCGATCAGCACAACCAGCGGCTGATGAAAGCTCCCAATGAGATTCTTTCCGCTCACCAGGTTGACGCCGGTCTTGCCGCCGACCGCGGCGTCCACCTGTGCCAGCAGCGTAGTGGGAATCTGAATGACCGGAATGCCGCGCATGAAAATGGCAGCGAGGAAGCCGCCCATGTCATTCACGATGCCGCCGCCAAAGGCGATCACGACGCTGGAACGATCGGCGCCTAGCTCGACCATCTGCTCCGCCAGCGCTTCCAGAGGAGCGAGCCGCTTATTCTCTTCGCCGCCCGGAAGATGCAGCACCTCGTGCGGAATCCCCAGAAGACCTTTTTCGAGAGCGCCGCCCTGGTGCCGCCAGACGTCTTCGGTGGAGACCACAAACACTTTGCCCGCGTTCGCAGGAAGGTACTCGGACGCACGCATCACGATTCCGCGCTCCACTATGGCGGAGTAGCAGCGCTGCGGCGTCTCCACGCCGTAAGAAGGCATACGCTTTTTGTACCACGGGTCGGGCGAGCTATCATCGCTGTAGCGAATGGATCCGGATTTCTTAGTGATCGGCGCAGGCGTCGCGGGACTGCGTGCCGCCATCGAATTGGCCGAAGCGGGCAGCGTGCTGGTGGTGGCCAAGGAGAGCCTGCGGGAGTCTTCCTCGGAGTACGCGCAGGGCGGCATCGCCGTGGCACTGAGCGACGATGACGAGGTGGAACTACATGAGCAGGACACGCTCTACGCGGGCGATGGCCTCTGCGACCGAGCCGCGGTTCGCGCACTGGTGGAAGAAGGTCCGCTGGCCATTCAGGAATTGATCGATTGGGGCGCCGAGTTCGATCGCGACGCGGGCCAACTCGCCTTCACGCGCGAGGCGGCACACAGCCGCAGCCGGATTCTGCACGCGCACGGAGACTCCACCGGACGCGAGATCGCGCGCACGCTCCAGCAAAAAGCCGCTTCGCTTCCCAACATCACCTTTCGGAGCTACGCCGCCACCACCGGCCTGCTGCTCGACGAAGTTGTGTCGGGAGCAGTCTTGTATGACGCGGGGGCGCAGCGCAACGTACCGGTCGACGCGCGCGCCGTATTGCTAGCCACTGGGGGGCTGGGGCGAGTCTTCCTGAATACCACCAACCCGGACGTAGCCACTGGCGATGGCGTCGCCATGGCGTATCGCGCGGGCGCTGAAATCAGCGATCTGGAGTTTGTACAGTTCCACCCCACCGCTTTGTACGTGGAAGGCGCGCCGCGTTTCTTGCTCTCCGAGGCCCTGCGGGGAGAGGGTGGATGGCTGCGGAATGCGGCCGGCGAGCGATTCATGGAGCGCTATCATCCGCTCCTGGAACTGGCGCCGCGCGATGTGGTGGCGCGCGCCATCGTCACCGAAATGCGCCGCACCGGCACGCCGCATGTGCTGCTGGATCTGACGCGTCTTGGCGGCGCATTCCTGCGCAAGCGCTTCCCGCGTATTTTCGAGACCTGCTTGCGCTACGGAGTGGACATTGTGCGCGATCCGGTGCCGGTGCGCCCGGCCGCGCATTATGCGATGGGTGGCGTGCGCACAGACCTGGATGGCCGCACCAGCATTCCGCGCCTGTTTGCCGCGGGCGAGGTGGCGGCGACGGGAGTGCACGGGGCCAATCGTCTGGCCAGCAATTCACTGCTCGAAGGAGTGGTCTTTGGAGCCCGCGCCGGGCGCGCCATGCGCGAGTGGGTGGCCGCGCCCCGCGCTCCCGCCGCCCGGACGGAGTGTTTCGAAGCACCGGAAGCGAGCGCCGCGGAGTTGCGCCAGATCGCCTGGGACTATTGCGGCATCGTGCGCTGCGGCGATGGCCTACGCCGCGCGATCGGGCAACTGGAATCCGATGAACCGCAACCCGCCGGGTTCAGCCTGGAGCGCGCCGAGGCCCGCAATACTCGCGAGGTCGCGCTCTTGATCGCGCGCTGCGCGCTGGCCCGCGAAGAAAGCCGCGGCGCGCACTTCCGAACGGATTTCCCAGTGAAGCGCGCGGAATTCGAGAAGCACTCTCTCATCAGCCGGGATGCCGGAATCCGCTTTGCGTGACGCAGGGTCTCAGGAGCTCGATAGATCGCCAGCGCTAGGTAACGCCGGAGGTCTCCGCCGCCGGTTCTCTTGACGCAAAAGCCGCGTGCGAGTGGTGCGCTAGAATAGGGTTGCTCAAACATGCGAGAAAAGATACGTTCGACGACGGTGATTTGTGTCCGTCGCGACGGCAAAGTGGTGATGGCCGGTGACGGCCAGGTGACCTTGGGTCACGAAGTGATCAAGGGATCCGCCAAAAAATTGCGCCGCCTGTACAACGACAAGGTGCTCGCCGGGTTTGCCGGATCCACCGCGGACGCCTTCGCCCTGTTCGCGCGCTTCGAAACCAAGCTGGAGCAGTTCAATGGGAATCTTTCCCGCTCGGTGGTGGAACTGGCCAAGGAGTGGCGCACCGACCGCGTGCTGCGGCACCTGGAAGCGCTGCTGCTGGTGGCCGATAAGACCAGCACCTATCTGGTGAGCGGCAATGGCGACGTGATCGAGCCGGACGAAGGCATCGCGGCCATCGGCTCCGGCGGACCGTTTGCGCTCTCGGCCGCCACTGCTCTGCTACGCAATACCAAGTTCTCCGCGCGGCACATCGCCGAACAGGCTATGGCGATCGCCGGCAAGATCTGCATCTACACGAACGACAGCGTTACTTACGAGGAGCTGGACTAGCCATGGTGATCTATCTTCCCGGGCAATCTGTGGACGAAGAGCCGCTGCTGGACGAGCTGACTCCGCGTGAGATCGTTCGCGAGCTGGATAAACACGTGGTGGGGCAGGCCGAGGCGAAGCGCGCGGTGGCCATAGCGCTGCGCAACCGCATCCGCCGGCAGAAGCTCGCCCCTGAGATGGCCGAGGAGGTGATGCCCAAGAACATCCTCATGATCGGCCCGACGGGCGTGGGCAAGACGGAGCTGGCGCGGCGGCTGGCGCGCCTGGCGAACTCGCCGTTCCTCAAAGTGGAGGCCAGCAAGTTTACCGAGGTCGGCTATGTAGGCCGCGACGTGGAGTCGATGATTCGCGACCTGGTGGACATCGCCATCGACATGGTGCGCGAGGAGCGTCTGGATGAAGTGGCGGACCGCGCCGAGACCAACGCCGAAGAGCGCCTGCTCGACCTGCTGATGCCGCCGCAGCCGGAGCCGAGCGAGAGCATCGAGCGCACACGCGAAAAGTTGCGCGAGCGGCTGCGCGAAGGCAAGCTCGACGAGCGCCTGGTGGAGCTCGACGTGAAAGACCGCGGCCCGACATTCGAAATCTCCACCAATGCCGGCATCGAGGAGATGGGCATCAACCTGAAGGACATGCTGCCCAGTCTCTTCGGGCAGAAGACGCGCCGCCGCAAGATGCGTGTGGCCGAGGCGCTGGATTACCTGGTGCAGGAAGAAGAGCAGAAGTTGATCGACATGGACCAGGTGACGCGCATGGCGCTGGAACGCGTGGAATCGAGCGGCATCATCTTCCTTGACGAGATCGACAAGATTGCGGGGCGCGAGACAGGCCACGGTCCGGATGTGAGTCGCGAGGGAGTGCAGCGTGACATCCTGCCGATTGTGGAAGGCACCACGGTCAATACGCGTTACGGGTTCGTGCGGACCGACCACATTCTCTTCATTGCCGCCGGCGCTTTCCACGTCTCCAAGCCGAGCGACATGATTCCCGAGCTACAGGGCCGCTTCCCCATCCGCGTGGAATTGAAATCGCTCTCGGTGGAGGATTTCATTCGCATCCTCAAAGAGCCTAAGAACGCTCTGGCTAAGCAGTACACGGCTCTGCTTGAGACTGAAGGCATCAAGCTGATTCTGACTGACGACGCGCTGGAAGAGGTCGCGAAGTTTGCCGCGCAGGTGAATCAGAGCTCGGAAAATATCGGCGCGCGTCGGCTGCACACCATCATGGAGAAGTTGCTCGAAGAAGTCTCCTTCGAGGGGCCGGATTTGAAGAAGAAAACCGTCCGCGTGGACTCCAACTATGTCCGTAAGCAACTGGCGGATATTGTGAAGGACCAGGATCTGAGCCGCTATATTCTGTAGGTGTAGTTTCCGAGCCCCGACCGTAAGGGAGCGGAGGCTTCAGCAGCCCTATTCCCAGCCGGGGCCAAGGCCGTAGGGCACCTGGACGCCGACTGCTTCCACTTCGCGAATCTTTCCGTTGACAATCTTGAACACCTCCGCCATCGGCATGGTCACTGGCTGACCCACGAAGTAAGGCGCGGGGCGCGTAGAGCCATCCTTCATGGTGATCTGAGTGAGGCCTTTGTGCTGGAACATATAGACGCCAAAGGTCAGCCCCTTTTCTTCGTCCACCACCAGCACGCGGCGCGGCTTGATCGCCGTGATTACCTGAAAGACACCCGAATTCATGCCGTCGGCGCAGCGCTGGGTGCCGCCACCACCCTTAGTGGGCGCGGCCCCCGCCAAAGGAGGGCCCGCCGTGCGCATGCCGTTTTCCAATCGATTGCAGTCATCGTCAAACGGCGCGACCGAGCCGTTCGATTGCTCGATCGCGTCGATTGTTCGCATCGTTGTTCCTGGTCAAGTATAGAGGAAAAGTGCGCCACGAGTTTTGCGAGTGCTATACTGCGGGGCTACCCACGAATCAGAAGTAACGGAGAATAGAGTATGAAAATGACGTTAATCGCAGCGGCACTGGCCGCCTGCGCTCCTCTGATATTTGCCCAACCCAATCCCGCGGATGGGCCCCCCGCCGTACTCCAGATCACGCGTGAAATGGTCAAAGAAGGTAAAGGCGCGACTCACCGCAGGGTCGAGCAGGATTACGCTAATGCTTATCGCAAAAACAAATTCCCTTTCCACTATCTGGGCTTGAGCGCCGAGTCCGGCCCCAACGAAGCCCTGTTCCTGGCCGCGTACCCTTCGTTCGCGGCGGTCGAAGAGGGGGACAAGCTGAGCCAGAAAGCTCCTTTGAAGAACGACCTCGAATTAGTCGAAGCCCGCGATGGCGAACTCCGTGCCGAGTCACGAACCATGACGGCTGTTTTTCGCAGGGATCTCAGTTACATGCCGGCAAACGCGCTGCCCGTGTCCAAGTTCCGCTACGTGATGATTGACAACTATCGCGTGCGACTGGGCCAGAACGAGGGCTTCATGGCAGGCGCAAAGATGCTGCTGGACGGATACAAGAAGGCCAATATCGGCGTATCGATCATTTGCTACCAGGTCATCGCCGGGGCTCCCAATGGTGTCTATCTGTTCCTGATTCCCATGAATTCGCTGAAAGAGATGGATAGCATGCGGGCCAACGACAAAGCTCTGGCCGACGCGGTCGGCGCGGACGCACTCGCACGCCTCACGAAGGGCGAGGGCGAAGTGTTCCAGAACATGGAGTCCACTTTGTACTCGGTCAGTCCGGAAATGAGCTACCTGACCAAGGAAGATGAGGATGCAGATGCGTCTTTCTGGCGGCCCAAGGTGACGGCTGCCCGACGCTGCGACCAAAGAAGGCGTTGCCGCCAAGGAAACGGCAACCAAACAGTAGCAAGTGTTATTTCTGGACGCCGGCGGCCCGTCCGCCGGCGTTACACCTGATCCTCTAGCTTGCATCGTCTTCAAGACATCGGCCCAGCTCTCAATCACACCATGCACCGGCACGTCTCGATCCACATGTAACTTCCGTAGGGCGATGTTATTCACAACGTTGTCGGCCCAAGGGTACTGCGTCCACGTGGAGTCATAAAGATCCGCCTGCACCAGAATGCGGTCGCGCGGCACATAGGCGAACAGATTCGTACCTTCGCGCGGGTTGTCTTTCAGATGGTACAGGCGCACTTCCATGGACTTATCTTTGAGAGTAAGCTCATCGTCCACAGGGATAATCTTGAGCGGCCTCGGATTGCGGGCAAGCTGATCCTGCACAATGGAGTGTTTGCGCGCGGCAAGCTGCTGGAAGAACGCGACGTTGCCGGTATAAGTGATGATGGTGAGGCCCTCGGCGACGGCCACACGCAATCCGCCGGAGTGATCGAAATGATGGTGGGACACGATGGCTTCGGTCAGCGCCTTTCCTGGAACCACTGATCGCGCCTTCTCGATCACGGCCTTCGAGCGCGCTTCGTTCAGAGGAACTTCGAAGAGAGTCAGGTGGTCGTCGAACTCAAACAGGATGCTGCGATGGTTGCCCGAACCGGCTAGCCACCAGATACCCTTGGCGACCGGCTCAGCAGTTACAGTGATCACTGGCGCCCCCGGGAGCGGAGACGTTTTCACCAATCCCGGAGCGGCCAGATCGCCCGCTGCTGAGTCCACCGTATTCTTCGTCACTCGCAGATTGAACCCCGGGTATTCGTCCACTTTTGTGATCAGGTGTTTGGGCATTTTCAGGCCGCTCACATCCTCATAGTCAAGGAACGAAGTCTCGGTCGCGATGTCGCCCAGGTTGCTGTTGTAACTCATCGATGTAACGCTCAGCGGCAATTTGGTGGTGCTGTTGACCGCCAGCGTAAGACGATCCCCTTTGGCAGTGATGATGTCGACGAGCTGCAGGTCCGCTCGGCGGCGGAGGTTACTCACTTTCGCGCCCGGATCGAGGGCCGCGCGCACGATGGTAATGGGGTGGTGGAGCATGTCGATGCGGCGGTCCCGAGCGGCTTCGGCGGAAGCGCGCATAGCCACGCCATTCTGACTCACGTTGTAAGCGATGTCGCCATCCAGTCCCTGATCCTGGCGCTGTACGGTGGCCAGGGCAAACAGGAACTGCGCCGTGCGCAACTCACGAACGCGCATTCGTCCACCGCCGGGATCGATGATCTGCTGGAACCCGGTCACTTTCCAAACGGGCAGTTCGCCATCGGGTGTCACATTTTGACCCAGGTTCGCGTCCGCGCCCTCGCCCTCCAGGGTTAACGTCTTGACTGCCTGGATACGAGCCTTTCCTCCCAGTGCTTGAGCCACGTCGTTGATGACTTGTGCTTCGGTCTGTGCGTGCGCGCCGGGGGCCGCGACCGAGATCGCCAGCACAGCCCAGATGGCTTTTCTCATGGAGACACTCCGGTAGCTGGCAGTATATCCCAGACCAAGTAGCGCACGCTTCGGTACACATGCCGACGCTCGGCGGCTTTGAAATCGATGGGAGAATGGCTGATATGACCTACTACGGACCCAAAGAGATCGCGGCCAGCTTCCGAGGGGTGAGAAAGAATACCCTGACGATTGCCGAAGAAATTCCCGAGGACCAATACAGTTTCCAGCCGGCGCCCGGCGTTCGCACCGTGGCCCAGACCCTGATCCATATCTCCAACATGCACCGTTTTCAATTCGCCCTTCATCGCGACGCGAAGCTCAAGACCCTCGCCGGGTTCGATTTTCAGAGCTTCATCGGGCCTAATTAGTGCCGACGAACAGAAGGCATTTACGAAGTCCGAAATCATCCAGCGCCTGCGCGACGGCGGGGAACAGTTCGCAGCTTGGGTGGAGAGCCTTTCCGACGATTTTCTGGGTGAAGTAGTGACCATGCCTCCCGGCGCGCAACCGGCCTCGCGAACACGCTTCGACATGATCATCAGCGTCAAGGAGCACGAGATGCATCACCGCGGCCAACTCATGCTGGCGGAGCGGATGCTGGGCATTGTGCCTCATCTGACGCGCGCCATGCAGGCCCGAATGGCGCAAATGCAGGCACCTCCATCCGCATCCCAAGCGACCAGCCGCTAAAACCTGGCGCTTGGCGGCGCGCGGGATCGCGGAATGTTCCGGTCCCGCGCGCCGCAGATCCGTTTCAGCCCGCCTTGAGTAGATCGAGCAGTTGCTCTTCGCTGACCACCTTGATTCCCAGCTCTTGCGCCTTGTCGAATTTCGAACCGGGATCGGTCCCCGCCACCAGGTAATTGGTCTTCTTGCTGACGGCGGCGGCCACCTTGCCCCCCGCCGTCTCAATCAGCTTCTTGGCGTCCTCGCGGCTCAGATTGGGTAGCGTCCCGGTAAGTACGAAGGTCAGTCCCTTGAGCGGCCCGCCCTTGGGGCGCGTCGACCGGTATTCAAACTGCAGGCCGGCGGCGCGCAGACGGCTCACCAGCTCCTGGTTGCGCGGCTCGCGGAAGAACTGGAAAACGCTCTCCGCAACCTTGGGGCCGACTTCTTCCGCCTGCTGCAATTCGGTAGGGCCGGCGTCGGCGATCAAGTCCAGGCTGCCAAATGCCTCCGCCAGGAACACGGCCGTCCGTTCGCCCACAAAGCGGATGCCCAACGCGGTGAGCACGCGCGGCAGAGGGTTCTTCTTCGAATCTTCGATATTGCGGAGGATCTTCTCGGCCGACTTCTTGCCCATCCTTTCCAGTTCCAGGAGCTTCTCCATCGGAATGCTGTACAGGTCGGCCACGCTGTGCACCAGGCCGCGATCCACGAGTTGCTCGACCAGGGCGTCGCCCACGCCATCGATATTCATCACGCCGCGGGAAGCAAAGTGCCGAATCGATTCCTTCAGGCGCGCCGGGCAGTTCACGTTGATGCAGCGGCTGGCGGCTTCGCCTTCTTCCCGCACCACCATGCCGCCGCACACGGGGCAATGGGAAGGCATGTGGAACTCTTTGCGGTAGGAGCCCTGCGCATGCACACGCACCACCTTGGGAATCACGTCGCCGCTGCGCTCGATGATGACGTCATCGCCGATCTGTAGTCCCAGCCGCTCGATCTCGTCCTCATTGTGCAGAGTGGCCCGCGACACGGTCACGCCGCTCACTTCCACGGGCTTCAAGCGCGCCACCGGAGTCAGCGTTCCCGTACGGCCCACCTGCACTTCGATGTCCTCCACCGTGGTCACCGCCTGGCGCGCCGGGTATTTGTAGGCGATAGCCCAACGTGGGGCTTTGGCCGTGTACCCCAGGCGCTGCTGTTGCTCCACCGAATCCACCTTGACCACTACGCCATCGATCTCGTAGGGCAGCTCTTCGCGGCGGGTCTCCCAGTGGGAGCAGAATTCCAGCACCTCGGCGATGTCCCGGCAGAGTTTGCGGTGCGGGTTCACCTTGAATCCCATGCCCACCAGTTCCTCCAATGCCTCCCAATGGGTCTCGCGTGCCGGCCGGCCGGCCGTGAGCAGAAAATACGTGTAATAGTCCAGGCGCCGTGAGGCCGTGACCTGTGGCTCGAGCAGGCGCAGCGACCCGGCCGCGGCATTGCGCGGGTTGGCGAAACGCAGAAGGCCGCGCTGTTCCCGCTCGGCATTGAGGCGCTCGAAGGCCGGCCGGCGCATCACAGCCTCGCCACGCACTTCGAATTCGGCTAGCTTCGTCTTCACGCGCAGGGGGAGCGAGCGGATGGTGCGCGCGTTCTCGGTCACGTCTTCGCCCACGGTTCCGTCGCCGCGCGTAACGGCGGATACGAACTGGCCGCCGCGATAGTGCGCGGCCATGGAAAGGCCATCCATCTTTAGCTCAGCCACGTACCGGTAGCTGTCTTCTCCCAGCAGATCGCGCACGCGCCGGTCGAAGTCAGACAGCTCGGCATTGTTCAGGGCGTTGTCCAGGCTCAGCAGGGGAGAGCTGTGCCGCACCTTGACGAAGCCCTCACGGGGGCTGCCGCCTACACGTTGCGTGGGAGAATCGGGCGTGACCAGTTCGGGGTGCTCTCGCTCCAACGCCTGGAGCTTGCGCATCAGGGTGTCGTATTCGGCATCGGAAATCTCGGGAGTGTCCAAAACGTAATACAGATGTTCATGGCGGCGCAGTTCTTCGCGAAGTTTGTCGGCTTCGCGCGCAAAATCTTTCATCGGGGTCTCAATTATAATTTAACGAGGAATCCGGAGCGTTCACCATTACAACCTACAGGAACACCGTCCTCATCTACAATCCCCGTGCGGGTAAATTCGGACGGAAGGGCGAAAAACTTCTGGAGCCTGCGCTGGCGGTTCTAAGGCGGGACGGGCACAATGTTACAGTCGCCCCCACCACAGGCCCGCGCGCGGCTGCCGCGATGGCCCGCGAGTTCGCTGAGCGCGGAGCCGACCTGGTGCTGGCGGCGGGCGGGGACGGCACCATCAACGAAGTGGCCGAGGGGCTGGTGCATACCGCGGTGCCGCTCGGCATTCTTCCCGCCGGGACGGCCAACGTACTCGCCAACGAAATGAGGCTGACCGACCACCTGGAGCGCGCCGCCGTAAGGCTCCGTGACAGCCGCCCATACCGCATCTCCGTGGGCCACCTGACCTGCGAGAATGGTGCGGTCTCCCGCCACTTTCTGATGATGGCCGGGGTTGGACTGGATGCCCATGTGGTCTACAGGGTAAGTGCTCGGCTGAAATCCTGGGCCGGCAAGGCAGCCTACTGGGTGGCGGGCTGGTCCTTTCTGGGGCGCAGGCTCGCCGAGTTTCAGGTGGAAGTGAACGGCCGCCAGCGGAAATGCTCCTTCGCCCTGGTTAGCAAGGTGCGCAACTATGGCGGCGATTTCGAAATCGCCCGCCAGGTGAGCCTCTTTGACGATTCCTTCGAAGTGGTGCTGTTCGAAGGAAGTTCGTCCCTGCGATACGTGAAGTACTTCACCGGACTGGTGCTGAACCGCATCGACGGTATGAACGGGGTCACTGTGTTGCGCGAAAAATGCCTGAAGCTCACCGACCCCGAGGATCAACGGGTCTACGTCCAGATCGATGGCGAGTTTGCGGGTCACCTCCCGGCCCACCTGCGGATCGTCCCCGATGCTCTGACTTTACTCGTGCCGCCGGAGTACCAGCCCCATGAATCCCTACCGTGAACAAGCTTCACCTCGGATACCGCGTTCGCGCGCGTGGCTTGATATGTACGGCCAAATGCCGTACAATGGAGAACAAGGGCAAGATGAGCGAAACCACACAAATCACGGCCAAGACGGCAAGGCTGGAAGCCCGGCTCACCGATGAGCAGAAGGCCCTGTTCCAGCATGCGGCAGATCTCACCGGTCGCTCGCTGACGGAGTTCGTTGTAAGCAGCGCCCACGAGGTCGCTGCCCGCACTGTCCGGGAGCATGAAGTGCTCACACTTAGCGGACGGGATCGCCAGGTTTTTGTGGATGCGCTTCTGAAGCCGCAGTCGCCCGGCAAGAGACTCCGGCAAGCAGCCCGACGGTACAGGAGCATCACGGGCACCTAGATGCCCAGCCGGCGACATGCATCGGCTTGGGTGATTGAACCTCTCGGCAACGGTCATAATCGGGCGGATTTCTCGTGCGGTAATGCACCGCTTGACCGGTACCTCAAGGAACAGGCGGGACAGGATCTCCGCCGGGGCTGCGCCATGCCGTTCGTTTTGGTATCGGAACGCGGCGCCACTTCGATCCTCGGCTATTACACCCTGTCCAGCTATGGCGTGGATATCGGCGATTTGCCGGCTGATGTGGCGAGGAAACTTCCGCGCTATCCCCTGATTCCCGCCACGCTGCTCGGACGGCTTGCGGTTGATCGGCGCTGCCAGGGTCAAGGCGTCGGCGAGTTTCTGCTCATGGATGCGCTGCACCGCGCGCTGTTACAATCTGCCGAAATCGCCGCTGCCGCGGTGGTTGTGGAAGCTATCGATGCGGGCGCTGCGAAATTCTACCAGCATTTCGGCTTTGTGGCGTTTCCCTCAATCGCGGATCGTCTATTTCTCCCCATGAAGGCCGTCGCCGGCCTCTTCCGGTAAGAACCGTTACTCCTCTTTGAAGTGGGAGAGATGCCTATTTATCGCTGGCGTAAGGTGCGATCACTCGCCCCTTCTTGTCGATGTAAACGTGCCGTTCTCGAATCCGCCGTGAACAGCGCCTTCGAACGACACGAAAACATTGAAAGTGTCTACGCCTGGCGCGCCAGCTCCAGCTTGCGCTCCCTAAGCCAGCGCAGGCGCCCCTGGTGCTCCTGGTATATCGTCGAGAAACCCGCCCACCAGTAGCCGCACACGAACAGCAGCAGGAACGGAAGCGCAAAGAAATTGCTGGTCTCGATGGCGAAGACGATCATGGTCACGAAATACAGGCCTACCAGGATTTCCGCGTAGGGCAGCCAGCCGCTGCGCGAGCGGTACCGCTTCACTTCCAGGTTCATGGGCCGGTCGCTAATCATAAACTTGGCCGTGCGGGCGAAGGCCGTCTGCACTCCAAAAAGCGCCTCCAGCACAGCGCGCGTGTTGATGATCGTTAACCCCACTCCGACGGCGATCAGCAGGGGCAGCATCAGAATCGACCGCTTCCAGTTTTTCGGATACAGCTCGCGCTGCGCCACTACATAGAACAGGGATATCGACCAGAACGAAGCGATGATCAGCGGCAGGTCGAGAAACACCATCTGGAAGGGCCCCATGTAGAAGCGCACGATCATCACCGGCAGCATCAGGACCGAGAGCACGATCATCAAAGGATAAGAAAGGTTGGGCGTCAGGTGCAGGAACGCCTCGGCTTTCACGCGCTTGGGCAGATCGGCGCGCAGAATGGCGGGCAGCAGCTTCATGGCAACCTGCGTAAGTCCCTTGGCCCAGCGCGACTGCTGCACCTGGAAGCCGTGCATCTCCACGGGTAGTTCCGAGGGGCAATCCAGGCCCGGTAGGTAGACGAAGCGCCAGCCTTTCAGTTGGGCGCGGTAGCTCAGGTCAGAATCTTCCGTGAGCGTGTCATGCTGCCAGCCTCCGGCGTCGCTGATCATGGCCTTGCGCAGGATGCCGGCGGTTCCGTTGAAGTTGAAAAAATAACCGGCGCGCGACCGGGCGCCGTGCTCCAGAATGAAATGCCCGTCGAGCAGCATGGCTTCCACTTCGGTAAGGAAGTTGTAGTCGCGGTTGATGTAGCTCCAACGCGTCTGCACCACGCCTACGGTGGCATCGGCAAAGAAGTGGACCGTACGCAGGAGAAAGTCGGGCGGTGGACAAAAATCCGCGTCGAACACGGCCACGAACTCGCCCGTCGCCGTTTCGAGCCCAGCCTGGAGCGCGCCGGCCTTGAAGCCTTCGCGGTTGGCGCGATGGTGGTATTCGATGGGATACCCCAGAGCGTGGTAGCGCTCCACCAGGGCTTCGGCGAAGGGCGCGGTGTCATCGGTGGAATCGTCTAGCACCTGAATCTGGAGCAGCTCCTTGGGATACTCGATTTTCACCGCTTCATCGATCAGCCGCTCCACCACGTATCGCTCGTTGTAAATCGGGAGCTGAATGGTGACCGGCGGAAGCTGATCAAAGCGCTGCGGGGGACCGGTAACAAGGTTTTTGCGATGTTTGAAATAAGTGCGGATGGTTTCATAGCGGTGAATTCCGTACACCGACAGAATCACCAGAATTGTGAAATAGGGGATGAGCATCGCCCAATCGAACCAGCCGAGCTGGTGGACGCCGGCAAACGTGTCGTCGAACAGACCGTTGATGAAACGGGTGGTCGCTGGCACGGCCAACACTAATAGGGCCAATGACATAGGGCTCGCCTGACAACTGAAAGGAACTACATTATCTTAGCAGAAAATGCCGAGAACCCTCTGGTACCGGTGTGCGGTCGCGATTATTCCGGCGCCCCCGGGAGTACGAACGGTCACCCTCACTGGCCCGACAGGAACGCGGCCACGCCCGGTCCTTGTGCAGTTCTCCGGGCCTCGCACAGACGGATCCTCTCCAGAACCTGCGCGTAAGTTCGGGGCTCGCCGACAAATTGCTGCGACCGGGCTTGGAAGAAATCGGTGAATTCCTGCCGGGATGGCTCGTCGCAGAAAGTGCTGCCCACCGCCGGCAGGCTCGCGCCGGCTTCAAAATCACCCCCGGACGGAAGCCGCTCCAACAAGCGATCGTAGTTCGCTTTGACGAACTCCAGCGGTAACTTCTCCGTTTGCGGAGCGCCCAGAGGGCCGGTCAATAGTGGATAGAAGGTTTCGATCGCGTCCAGGTCGGGTTCGAGCAGCAGCGCGAGCCCGGCCCGGCCAGAACAGGATCCCGGAAACTTCCCAGCGCGGCGAGCATCGACCGTCGCATCTGCCGATCCGTGGTGCTCTTCAACTCCCGCAGCAGGCCATCGAACAGCGCGCGGTCTCCGGAAAACGCCGCTGTGGTCAACACAGCTTCCAGCATGCCCAGATCCACGCCCTGGTGATTCCGGAGCCAGCCGTCCGCCAGCCGCCGCGCGTCGGCTTGCAATGCCAGCTCGTTGCCCGTGACAGCTACGAACGGCACCAGGGTTGCGCGCAAGAGCCGCGTTTCCGGCCCCTCTCCCGGCTGGGCCGACCACCCCAAGGCTGCCGCCTTCGCTCCAAACGCGTTGCGAATAAAGCGGCGGTAATTCGGCAGCAAAGACGCAGGGACCATTTGTCGAAAATCACCGGCCGCATCGAGCGCCTCCTCCACGATCTGGCGCTCGGGCGCGTTCGCAAATCGGGAGATGGCATCAAACACCTGGCCGGCCGGGACTTCTCCCGCGCGCGCCAGCGATGCGAGGTCCTGCAGCAGTGTCCGCCGCTCGGCCGCACTCAGGAAATCGTTGCCATGCTCCAGCAGATTGGGCAGCAGATCGCCTTGATAGCTGGTCTCGTAATATCCCGACGCCTCGTCATTGGCGGAAAGGTACGCCGGGCAAGCGGCAGTCTTGCTCAAGCGGAACTCCGCGCTGGCCTGATCCAGCAGGAAGCACTCTTTCTGCGGACCTTGACTGGACGGGTAGCGCACGCAGACCGGCGTTTGCCACTTCTGGTTATTGGCGCCGGCCGACCCGATCGGCAGGTACCGCTTCTGGCTGAGCGCCACACGCGGCGCGCCGTCGCACTTCAGAATGACAGCGACCTCTGGTACCCCCGGCTGTTCGAGAAAACTGGAAAAGGCCCGCGTCAGCAGCGGCTGGCCGGTTCCCGCGATGGCGTCCAGGAAATCTGCGGCACTCGCGTTCTTGGAGGCGTACCTCTTCAAGTACCCATTCACGCCGGCCTGGAACTGCCTCTCACCCACCCAGCTTTCGAACATGCGGATCACGGCGGCGCCCTTCTCATAGGTGATGCCGTCGAACGCGTTAGAGATATCGTCCATGCTTTGGATCGGCTGCCGGATCTGGCGCGCCGAAACCAGGCTGTCCTCGCGCATGGCCCCGAACTTGCTACCCAAATCGCCTAAGCGCCAATTCCATTCCGGTTTCCACTGCGTCATGATCTTCGCCGAAGTCCAGGTGGCGAAGGCCTCGTTCAGCCAGGTGTCGTCCCACCAAGCCAGCGTCACCAGATCGCCGAACCACTGGTGCGCCAACTCGTGCGCCGCTACCGAAGCGTAGCGCCGCTGCCGTTGCTCGGTATCGAGCGCCGGATCGGCGAGCAATAAGGTGGCTGCGTACGTCACCATGCCGGCGTTCTCCATGGCGCCGAAGCCGAAGGTCAGCGGAAGGGCCACCTGGTCGGCCTTTTCAAAGGGGAACGGAATCCCGAAATAGTTTTCCAATTGCTGGATGATGGGGCCAGTCACCTCGGCTGCGTATTTCGCCTGATACGCCTTCCCCTTGGGCGCGATGATGCGAACCGGAACGTGGTTTGCGCCAGTCCTGCCGCCATCCACAATGTCGAACGGGCCGACTGCAAACGCCACCAGATAACTGGGCAGCGGCTTGGTGGGCGCGAACGTCACGCGCTTCATGCCGTTGGCTTCCTCGGCTTCGGCGGTCTGCGGCGTGTTGGAGATGGCCAGGTTTCCCTTCTTGATATGCAGGGTCAATTGCCAGGGTGTTTTGAAATTCGGCTGGTCGAAGCAGGGAAAGGCGCGGCGCGCATCGGTGGATTCGAATTGCGTGTACAGATAAGTAATGTTGGCATCGCGTCCTTGAAAGATTCCAGCGGTACTCTTGGGACTGACTTTCCCTTCGTACTGAATGCGCAGACGGGCCCTGCCGGCGGGCACTTCCGCGGGAAAACGCAATCCCACAAAGTTGGCGTTCCCTGGTTCCACGGCCGCGGTCTGGCGCGTTTCGCCGGTTTGAACAGTCGCTTGCCGGATCGCGATATCGGTCGCGTTGAGCCAGATCAGCCCGGCGGGGCTCCGCATTTCGACGTCGATATCGATGCTGCCCGAAAACGTGGGGGAGTCGGTGAGCAACGTCAAATCCGCGGCATAGCTCACGGGCCGGACCGAACCGTCCAACTTCAGTTCAGGCGACTGGGCAGCGCCGGCCAGGACCGAGAAGGAAAGAAGAATGAAGACCGCGCGGCAGGACATAAGAAATCATACCGCAGCGGTCTGGTCGCTCAATCAGTAGCAGCCCGAGTAGTACTGAAAGTTGCCCCACTGGTCATAATACCCGGCGGGATTGCAGTAACCAGGAGCGCCATAGTCCGGGCCATAATAGTAGCCGGGCGCGGCATAATAGCCGGGCGCTCCGTAGTATCCGAAGCCCAGCCCGAAACCGCCGCCGTAACCCCACCCGCCCTCGTGACCGCGATATCCATAGCGTCCACCGCCGTAGTATCGGCTTCCGCCCTCGTGGCCGCCGCGATAATAACTTCGTCCACCGCCGCCGTAACTATGGCCGCCGCCACTAAAGCTGTGTCCACCACCCCCATGACCGCCGCCACCGTGGCTGCTCTCGCGCCAACGCCATAGAGGGCGAGACCGCCAGCAGCATACCCATCAGAATTACCGGCAACGCAAATTTGCGAAGCATGAACAGATACCATCCTTCCTACTAAGTTGGATGCGCGCCGCTCATGCCGCGTGTACGGTGTGTGTTTCTTCTCAGTGTTCTCCTTAGCTTAAAAGGACTTGTGGCGTCAGGCACTCCTGCCTGCCGCTCACGAGATTCATCCGACCCTATTGCCGCGATCGCTTCAGAGGGTTGCGTGCCACGGCTTGGCCCGATAGACTGAAAGCCAAACCAAGATCCTGTCTCAGGAGGCAAGGTCATGAAGCGTCTGGTTCTTGTGGGCTTAGCGGTGGCCGTGGCCGCCATCGCTTCCGATCCATCCTCTCCCGTTACCTTCACGAAGGACGTCCTTCCGATTCTGCAGAAGAACTGTCAGAGCTGCCATCGCCCGGGACAGGTTGCCCCCATGTCGCTCCTGAGTTATGCGGAGACGCGTCCGTGGGCCAAGGCAATCAAGACGGCGGTGACCATGAGGAAGATGCCGCCCTGGTTTGCGGACCCCAACTATGGACACTTCGTCAATGATCGTTCTCTGAAACAGAGCGAGGTAGACACGCTGGCGAAATGGGCGGACAGCGGAGCCGCGGAGGGCAATCCGAAGGACGCGCCGGCCCCGGTTCAATGGCCCAGCGGCGGCTGGAGTGTCCAGCCGGAAGTCGTCATGAATCTGCCGGCTCATGAGGTGCCGGCCAAAGGCGTTCTGGAGTGGGAGCTGATCGCGTTTCCGGCGCCGTTCCAAAACGACACCTGGATCACCTCCATGGAAATTCTGCCGGGCGATGCGTCGGTGGTCCATCACATTTGCTTCAGCTTCGAGAAGCATAAGCCCACCACGGTGTATAACCGCTACGAGTGGGTGCAGGTGCCGCGCGACGAATCCGGCAATCCCACGCCAGGCAACACCGGATTTGCCGAATTGCCGGGCACGATCATAGCCTCACGCGACGTGGGCAGTACCGAGGTAAAGACCAGGCAGGGCCATCCAACCTTGAAAGAAAACCTCGACTATTGCTACCTGCCCGGCGTCGCCGCTGACGACTACCGCTCTTGGAACGCAGGAAAACTGGTCCCTGCCGGATCGGACATTATCCTGAGCCTGCATTACACGACCAACGGTAAGGCCGTCACTGACCGGACCAGGATCGGCTTCAACGTGGCGAAGACGCCGCCCACGAAGAAGTTTGTGGTGCAGGGCGCAGGCGAGGATACGCCTGTCATCGCGCCCACACGTGCCAGCAGCAGATCGGCGTTCGCCTCCGCGTACAATCCGGAATTTGCGATCCCGCCGAACGAAAGTAACTGGTCTGGCGCCTCCCATGGATATCACCTTCCTCAAGGATGTCGAGTTGGTGAGTCTGCGGCCCCATGCGCACGTTCGTGGCAAGAGTGCCCAATACAAGGTGACCTATCCGGATGGACGGGAAGAAATCGTGCTCAATGTGCCGCGCTACGATTTCAACTGGCAGCTTTCCTACGGAACTTCGCTGAAGTTACCCAAGGGGACGCGCCTTCATTTCGAGTTTCGCTACGACAATTCCGCGAACAACAAGTTCAATCCCGATCCCAGCCGGTGGGTCTATCAAGGATTTCAGAGTTGGGAAGAAATGATGGCCCCCAATCTCGGTTTCATCGTGGACCGTGACGCCGATGTGGGCGGCCTCATGTCCGTGGCGTACTGAACCTGTAGCACAGGCATTCCTGCCTGTGTCTGGTTTAATGGCCTTTTTCATCAGCTGATACAATCGACCCATTGTGCCGCCGCCCGCCGTCCGCAACTGCCCGAAGTGTGCGGGTGAGGTGCGCGATGGCTGGCGCGTCTGCCCGGCGTGTGCCGCTCCCCTGGAAGCCGAAACCGAGTTCGTGTTCACTGAGTCTTCCCCGTCCAGTTCCATCGAAGAAGGCCGCTTCCCAGCGGGCACGGTTCTGGCGGGGCGTTACCGCATTCTGGGGTTGATCGGCAAAGGCGGGATGGGCGAGGTGTACCGTTCCTACGACCTGATCCTCAACCAGCCCGTTGCCTTGAAGTTTCTGGCCGGCGCCCAAATGACCGAGGCCTCGCTGGCGCGTTTCCGCAATGAAGTTCGTATCGCCCGGCAGGTGTCGCACCCCAACGTTTGCCGCGTCTATGACCTCGGCATGGTGGAGGGTCTGCAGTTCCTCTCTATGGAGTACATCGATGGTGAGGATCTGGCATCGCTGCTGCGCCGCATCGGACGGCTTCCGCAAGACAAGGCCATCGAGTTCACTCGCAAAATCTGCGCCGGATTGGGAGCAGCCCACGAGCGCGGCGTTCTGCACCGCGATTTGAAGCCCGCCAACATCATGATCGACGGCCGCGGCCAGGTGCGCATCACCGATTTCGGGCTGGCGGGATTGGCGGCCGAGATTCCCTTGAGCGATCTGCGCAGCGGCACTCCCGCTTACATGTCGCCGGAGCAGAAGTCGGGCAAGGAAGTAACCACGCGCAGCGATATCTATTCTCTCGGCCTGGTGTTGCACGAGATGTTCACCGGCAAGAGCCGCAAGGGCACACAGTCAGCCCCGTCGGAGCTGGTGAAAGATCTCGATCCAGCCGTCGAGCGCGTGATCTTGCGATGCCTGGAAGAAGATCCGAAGCGGCGGCCGTCTTCAGCGCTCAATGTGGCGATGGCTCTGCCGGGTGGCGATCCCATGGCAGCCGCGCTGGCGGCGGGCGAGACACCCTCGCCTGAAATGGTGGCGGCCTCGGGCGAGAAGGAAGGCTTCAGCCCGCGCACGGCTATAGCCTGTTTTGCGGCCGTCGTGGTTTCCCTGGCCGCGATCTCGCTGATCACCGGTAAGATCGGCCTGCTGAGCCGGGCGCAGCTCGCGATCCCACCGGACGGCCTCGCTTTTCGCGCGCAGGACATCTTGAAGCAGTTGGGTTATCCGGAACAACCCAAGAGCACCGCCTACGGATTCGACTGCTGCGATCGGGATTACGTGCGCGTTCTCCAACACTACGACGCAGCACGACGCGATGCGCTCCTAGCCACCCAGCAACCTCCCGTGATTCACTTCTGGTACCGGCAACACCAGGCTGAGCTTTGGTCCAACGCCTTCGACTCTAATGGCGCTGTCACGTATGACTCTCCGGCGAACTTTGCGCCCGGAATGATTCGGATGATTCTCGATCCCAAGGGCAGACTGACTGCCTTGGAGGTTCGTCCGGGAACTTCAGGCGCCGCAATCAAGGCTCCGGATTGGGCCGGCCTCTTCAACGCGGCGGGGCTCGATCCGGGCCGGTTCAGCCCCGCGATGCCGACGGAGGTTCCGCCCATGGCAGTCGACGCGCGCGCGGCCTGGACCGGCACCTATGCGGAAGGCCGTTCGGAGCAGGTTCGCGTGGAAGCTGCATCGTGGCAAGGAAAGCCGGTCTTCTTAGACATCACTGGGGACTGGCGGCAGCCTTCTGCTTCATCCGCTTCTGCCCCGTCCCTAGCCATCCTGTTGCCTGTTTTGATCCTGTTTTTTGGGGGATCCGCAATCGTAGTGGTCCGTAATCTTCGGCTCGGCCGCGGTGACCGCCGGGGCGCCATGCAAGTGGCGGCCAGCATAATGCTTCTCTCGATATGCGCTTCCGTGCTCGGCGCCACGCATGTGGCGAGTTCTGCGGAGGTTGGCGTCCTGGGAATGGCGCTCAGTTCTGCTACATTATCCTCGGCTTTGATTTGGTGCTTCTATATCGCCATCGAGCCCTTTGTGAGGCGGAACTGGCCGGACGCTCTGATCTCCTGGACGCGGCTCCAGGCAGGCCGGCTGCGCGATCCTCTGATCGCTTCTCACATCCTGGTGGGAACCCTCATTGCGGTCGCGATCTACGTGGGCGCCATCGTCACGATATCACTGTTCGATTTTGGCAAGAATCTGTACCTGCCAAATATCTCATCCCTGGGTAGCGCGGCCAACTCTACGGCATTCATCCTGGGTGGGTTGGAAACCGGCATATTCTCGGCGTTCATAGTCCTTATGATGGTTGTGATCTTTCGCGTACTCACTCGTCGGGTGTGGCTCGCGGACGTGCTCACGGCAGTCCTTGTCGGAATCGTCGTCAACGGCCCGTGGCTGTATCCGAGCCTGCTCGACCATTTGTGGAATGCCGTGGCAATATCGCTGCTGCTGTGGGGACTCCGGCGGTTCGGGCTGCTCGCGATGCTGACCTATTTTGCTACGAGCCTGGCCTTCACGCGCCCGCCGCTTTCGCTCGACCAATCCTGGTACGCGGGCCGTTCGGTGGTGATCCTGCTGATCCCCACCGCCATGGCCGCCTGGGCGCTGTGGGTGATTCTCTCCGCCCAGCCGCGGACAGCGAGCGAAACGGCCGGATGATGGCACCTGCGCTACGATACGGCATGCGCGCCATTTCCTCCTCCGCCCTTCTGGCTCTGCTCCTGAACTTTCCCGCCTTCTCCGCAGCAAAACCGATTCCCGTAAAAGTCGTCGTGGTCGCCATGTTCGAGCGCGGCGCCGATACCGGCGATATGCCGGGCGAGCTCCAGTATTGGGTGGAGCGCAATCATCTCGATCGCGTCATTCCGTTCCCCCAGGGCTTTCACGATCTGCGCATGAACCGCGATGGCGTGCTGGCCGTTCTCACGGGCGTCGGCACGGCCAAGTCCGCCGCGGCCATCATGGCGTTGGGCATGGACCCACGTTTCGATCTGACCAAGGCCTACTGGCTGGTGGCGGGCATTGCGGGCATCAACCCCGCTCGCGGCAGCCTCGGCACGGCGGCTTGGGCGGAGTGGGTGGTGGATGGCGACCTCGCGCGCGAAATCGACGCCCGCGAGATTCCCGCGGATTGGAAAACCGGCTACCTGCCGCTGCGCGGGTCCGTCCCGTACGAAGAGCCTCGCGATTCGACCGAAGGCGAGGTCTATCATCTGGATCCCGGCCTGGTCGATTGGGCGTTCCATCTGACCGAGCACGTGCCGCTGGATGATTCGGAAGCGATCCAGGCGGCGCGCAGCCCTTACGGCTCCGCCAACGCGCGACGTCCACCGTTCGTGATGAAGGGCGACACCCTCTCTTCCGGAACCTTCTGGCACGGCAAGCTCCTGAACGAGTGGGCCACCGACTGGGTCCAATACCATACCGGTGGCAAGGGCGATTTCGTTACCACTGCCATGGAGGACACGGGCACCCTGCAATCGTTGACTCTCTTGGCCAAGGCAGGGCGCGCCGACCTGCACCGCGTGCTGGTTCTGCGGACGGCCAGCAACTTCGATTGCCCACCGGACGGCGTCAGCCCAGCCGCCAACCTGGCGCGTCTGAAGCTGGGACAATATAGCGCCTATCTTCCCGCGCTCGAAGCAGCGTGGCGCGTGGGGAACACAGTGGTCGAAAACCTGGTCCGGAACTGGACGAAGTATCGCGACATCATTCCGCGCTAGTGCGCTAGCGAGGCGTTTTCCCCTTGCTATCATAGAGTTTTCCCCATGCAAATTGAGAAAGTGTACGAGCCGCAGCGGTTCGAACCCCACTGGGCGCAGTGGTGGATCGATACCGGTATTTTCCGTGCTTCCACGCGCGCGGCCGGACGCGTATTCTCTCTCGTTATCCCACCCCCAAACGTCACCGGCTCGCTGCACATCGGGCACATGCTTGAGCACACCGAGATCGACGTCACCATCCGCTGGCATCGCATGCTGGGCGACAACACGCTGTGGCTGCCGGGCACCGACCACGCCGGCATCGCCACGCAAATGGTGGTGGCCCGCAAGCTCGCCGAAGAGGGCATCAACTATCGCGACCTGGGCCGCGAGAAATTCGAAGCGCGCGTGTGGCAGTTTAAGGAGCAATACGGGGACACCATCAAAGCTCAGATGGTGCGTCTGGGCACCAGCTGCGACTGGAGCCGCTATCGCTTCACGCTCGATCCGCCGCTCTCCGCCGCGGTCCGCGAAGATTTCGTGCGCCTCTATGAAAAGGGCCTCATCTATCGCGGCGAGTACATGGTCAACTGGTGCCCGCACTGCCACACGGCCATCTCCGATCTCGAAGTCGCGCACGCCGATGTGTCCGGTCACCTCTGGCACATACGCTATCCGGTGAACGGCATGAAGGGCCGCTTCCTGGTAGTGGCCACCACTCGGCCCGAGACCATGCTGGGCGATACCGCCGTGGCGATCAACGCCAAAGACCAGCGCTATCTCGACCTGCATGGCCACACCGTGCAACTGCCGCTGATGGACCGCGAGATCCCCATCATCCTCGACGACCTGGCCGACCCCGAGTTCGGCAGTGGCGCCGTGAAGGTGACGCCCGCGCACGATCCCAACGATTTCGAAGCCGGCCGTCGTCACAATCTGCCGAAGATTCAAGTGATCGACGAGAACGGCCGGATGACCGCCGAGGCCGGCCCCTACACCGGGCTCGATCGCTTCGAAGCCCGCAAGCGCGTAGTCGCCGATCTAGAATCCGCCGGGCTGCTGGTCAAGCTCGAAGACTACCCACTCAACGTGGGCAAGTGCGCGCGCTGCGGCACCATCGTCGAGCCGCTGATTTCCACGCAGTGGTTCGTGCGCACCAAGCCGCTGGCCGAAAAGGCCATCGCGGTGGTGGAGTCGGGCCGCATCCAGTTCGTGCCCGCCAACTGGACCAAGACTTATTACGAGTGGATGTACAACATCCGCGACTGGTGCATCTCGCGCCAGCTCTGGTGGGGCCATCGCATTCCGGCGTGGCACTGCCAGGAGTGCCGCGAAATCATCGTGGCGCGCGAAACTCCCACCACCTGCCCGCGCTGCGGCGCCACGCACCTGGTGCAGGATACCGATGTGCTCGACACGTGGTTCAGTTCGGCCCTGTGGCCGTTCTCCACTCTGGGCTGGCCCGAAGCCACCGAGGACCTCGCTACCTTTTATCCCACGTCTCTGCTCATCACCGGCTTCGACATCCTGTTTTTCTGGGTGGCCCGCATGATCATGATGGGCATGGAATTCATGGGCGACGTGCCGTTCCGCCAGGTCTACATCCACGGCCTGGTGCGCGATGCGGAGCGCCAGAAAATGTCCAAAACGAAGGGCAATGTGGTGGACCCGCTGGTGGTCACGGAAAAGTACGGCACCGACGCGGTGCGCATGGCGCTGCTGCAAGGCGCCGCACCCGGCACCGATATCGTGCTCACCGAAGAGCGCATGGAAAGCTCGCGCGCCTTCGCCAACAAGATCTGGAACGCGGCCCGGTTCCTGTTTATGAAGATGGAGTTTTCGGGCGTGGAACCTTGGGTTCCCGAATCGCTCGAAACATTCCAGCCCGAGCCGTGCACCGATACCCTGGAGGTGCCGGTGGAAGACCGCTGGATCTTCAGCCGCCTGAACAGCGCCAGCGAACAGGCCAATCGCGCCATCGAGCAGTATCGCTATCATGAGGCCGCGCAGGTGCTGTGGCATTTCTTCTGGCACGAATTCTGCGATTGGTACCTGGAGCTGAAGAAGCTCCGCTTCCGCGAGAACACCGGCCTCAACGCCGATTGGCGCAACACGCTGGCGGCGTTTGAAACCGCGCTGCGGCTGCTGCACCCGGCCATGCCGTTTCTGACCGAGGAGCTCTGGCAGCGTATTGCCGGAGGGCGGAAAGACCGGCCCGTCTCGATTGCGCTGGCGCCGTATCCGCAGTACCGCGTGCAAGAAACCAACTACGCAGCCGAACGCGAGATCGAGATCCTGCAGGAGGTGGTGACGCTGGCGCGCACGCTCCGCGCCGAGAGCAAGATCGATCCGAAGCTGCAGATCGAGGGCGCCCTCTACTCGCGCAATAGCGTGCTGGAAGTGGCCAGGAAGCACGCCGGCGCGATCCAGGAGCTGGCCAGGGTCAAGCTCGACTTTCACTCCGAGGCAGCGCCCAAGTCGTCTTCAGTTCGATCCACGCCTCAATTCGATTTGTTGCTCCAGCTTCCGCAGGCGCAAGAAGAGGCGCAGCGCAAGCGAATCGGCAAAGAGTGCGAGCAACTCAAGAAGAACATCGAGAACTCCAGAACCAAGTTGGGCGATGAGGCGTTCCTAAGCAAGGCGCCGCCGCAGGTGATCGAGACCATGCGCAAGAAGCTGGTGGATTACGAAGAGCAATTTCGCAAACTAGGTTGCTCGGAATAGTGACCGCTCCCTTCGGTCGCGGCTCTGTAGGGTTACTGAGCCGTGACCAAAGGGAGCGGTGGATACCTCTATGAACCCTCTAGTCCGTCTCGCGCTCGAAGAAGACATCGGCCCCGGAGACGTCACCACCCAAGCCTGCGTGCCCGCATCGCAGATGGCGCGGGGCCGCTACCTGGCGCGCGAGCCGCTGGTGGTGGCGGGTCTGGACATGCTGTACGAAATCTACAATGCCCGCGGCGGCGTCGATGAACTTGCGCTTCTGCGCCGCGACGGCGATGGCTGCGGCGAGGGCGAGGAGATCGCCACCGTCTCCGGCAAGGCCCGCACGCTTCTCGAATGCGAGCGCGTGGCCCTGAACTTCCTGCAGCATTTGAGCGGCGTCGCCACACTAGCGCGCCGGTTCGCGGATGCCGTGGCCGGGACCAAGTGCCGCGTGCTCGATACCCGCAAGACTACGCCGGGAATGCGCACGCTCGAAAAGCAAGCCGCGGCCGCCGGGGGCGTCATCAACCACCGCATGGGCCTCTTCGATGCCGTGCTGATCAAGAACAACCACATCGCTGCCGCGGGCGGCGTGCGCCCGGCACTGGAAAGCGCGCGCTCAAGCGGCCTGCCCATCGAAATCGAAGTGCGCACGTGGGTCGAGCTTCAGGAAGCGCTGGATGGCGGCGCGACGCATCTGTTGCTGGATAACTTGCGGCCGCAGGAGGCCGCCTGGTGGATTCGCGAAATCGACGGGCGGGCGAAAGTCGAACTGTCCGGCGGCATAACGCTCGAGAACGTCCGCGCCTATGCCGAGACCGGCGCCGATTTTGTTTCCTCAGGCGCCATCACGCATTCGGCGCGCGCCGCGGACATCAGCTTTCAACTGGAGCTGGAATGACGCTGCTCGATCTTGGCCGTCTGCGCGGGCCCTGGCCCGGCCGCGCCATCGATTACTACACCACCATCGGCTCCACCATGGATGCCGCCGCCGGCCGCGCGGTGGGCACCGTAGTCATCGCCGAAGAGCAGACCGCCGGCCAGGGCCGCCTGGGCCATTCGTGGCACTCCGAAGCGGGCAACGGCATCTACTTCTCCATCGTGCTCAAGCCGGCACCGCTGCTCACGCTCGCCCTCGGAATTGCCACCGCCGAGGCGATCACCAGCGTCACCGGTGTGGCCTGCGATCTCCGATGGCCCAACGATGTGATGGCGGGCGGCCGAAAGCTCGCCGGCGTTCTCACAAAGCTGGTGGATGGAGCGGCCGTCGCGGGCATCGGGATCAACGTGAATCACACAGCGTTTCCAGCCGGAATTGCGGAACTCGCCACGTCTTTGCGGATCCAAGCCGGCCGCGAGTTCGATCGCATGGACATCCTGCTGGCGCTGATACCGGCGGTAGAGTGCTGGGCGGCAGCGGAGAGCGACACGATTCTGCGTCGATTCGAAAAGGCCTCGAGCTGGATCTCAGGCCGACGCGTTATCGTGGACCAGACCGACGGTTCCACAATCGAAGGAACCACCACGGGCCTCGACCCCGCCGGCTTTCTCGTGGTGCGAAAAGACGACGGAACCGATACCCTGATTCTTGCAGGAGGCGTACGTGCTGCTGGCACTGGATGCGGGCAATAGCAATATCACCATCGGCGCTTTTGAGAGCCGTCAACTCGTGGCGCACTGGCGTCTGCGTACGGTCCACGAACAAACCGCGGACGAGTGGGGCATCCTGCTCAGCAACCTGTTCGTGCCCGCCGGCCTGGATATCGACAGCGTGCACGGCATCATCATCGCCAGCGTGGTGCCGCCTATCGACAGCACGCTTGCGGCCATGGCCTTGCGCTACTTCCGCACCGAAGCCATGTTCGTCACCCCGCGCACCCACCTGGGAATCCAAATTTGTTACGACAATCCCAACGAGGTGGGCGCGGACCGGCTGGTGAACGGCGTGGCGGCATTTAACAAATACGGCGGCCCGTGCGTGGTGGTGGACTTCGGCACCACCATCAACTTCGACGTGATTTCGAAAGACGGCGAATACCTGGGCGGCGCCATCGCGGTGGGAATCAAGATCGCCATCGATGCGCTTTTCACCAAGACCGCGCGCCTGCCGCTGGTGGATTTCCGCCCACCCAAGGACGTGATCGGCAGTAATACGGTGGCCAGCATGCAATCGGGCCTCTACTTCGGCGCGGTCGGAATGATCGACGGCATTCTGGAGCGCATCATCCAAAAACTTGGCCCCGAGACGAAGGTGATCGCCACGGGCGGGCAGGCGCACCTGATCGCCTCCGGCTCGCGTTATTTGAAGGTGGTGGACGAGCACCTCACGCTCGAAGGCCTGCAAATGATCTGGGAACGGAACCATCCGCAGTGAGCCGAGAGCCAGGACTGGGTCTACAACTACTTCAACTACTTCACGGAAATTGAGGAGCATTTCCAGCGTGCGCGCGGGACGAGTTTGTTTCTGCTTTCACCCCTCGATTGGGCGCTGATCGAAACCTGGAAGAACGGAGAAGTGCCGCTGGAAGCGGTGCTGCGCGGCATCGACGCCGCGTTCGAGAAATGGCGTAGCCGCAAGGTGAAGACCCAGATGGTGAACTCGCTGGCCTTCTGCGCCCAGGCAGTATTGATTGAGGCGCAGGTGATGGCCGGGGCCGCGCGGCCGGGTGGTTCCCACAAGCAGGCCGCTCCGCCCTTCAGCGTGGAAGAACTGCGCGCATACTTGCAGGGCAATGCCGCCGCACTGCCCGCCGGCTACGATGAGATCGCCGCCGCGCTGGCGCGCCTGGCCGATGAAGTGGAACGGCAGCACGAAGATCTGGAAGCGCTGGAGCAGCGCCTCACCGTGCTGGAAGAAAAGATGATCGCCGCCGCCCGCGCCCAGCAAAGCGAAGAAACCCTACTGGCCGCGCGACAGGAACTCGACCGCCAGCTCCGTCCGTATCGCGGCAAGATGACAGCCGACCAATTGTCGATGCTGGAAAAGCAATACCTGGAGCGCAACCTGTTAGAGAAAGCCGCCCTGCCGCGGTTGAGCCTGTTCTACATGCGGTAGTACCCGTGCCGGCGACAAGATCGCCAGCGCTACGTAACGCCGGCGGTCTTCGCCGCCGGTAAGACGGCCGCTTGAATCGAAGTGTCCTCTAGCTCCCATGAGCCATTCCCACCACCTCCCCAATATGCTAAAAGAGTAACGGACCCTGTTTGTCTATGAAACGCACTCGTTCGCTAGCTCTCGCTGCCCTCCTACCCGCCACGTTGGCCCTGGCCGCGCACATTGAAGAGATCACCATCCTCCCCAACGATCACCCGGCCATCCAATATGCCCAGCAGCCTCCCAACGATCCAGTATCTCGGCTGGGGCAGCGCATCGAAACCGGCGAAGTGAAACTCGAGTACTCACCCACGTTCGGCTATCTCCCATCACTTCTCAAACAATTCGGCCTGAACGTCGACTCTCAAGTCCTGGTCTTCTCCAAAACCAGTTTCCAAGCCACTAAAATCGGCCCCCGCTCTCCCCGCGCCTTGTACTTCGGCGACGACGTAATGATGGGCTTTGTGCAAACCGGCGACGTACTGGAATTCGCCGCGCTCGATCCGAAGCAAGGCTTCAACTTTTACACCCTCGATATCGCGAAAGCCGATAAGCCCGAATTCGTGCGCCGCGATACCTGCCTGCAGTGTCACCAGGGGCTAAGCACCCTCGGGATTCCCGGCATCCTGGTCAGTTCCGTCTATCCGGGGCCGGACGGCATGCCGGCGTTTCGCGGCAATGCCATGATCACCGACCATCGCACCGCGCTCGATCAGCGTTGGGGCGGTTGGTACGTGACCGGCACGCACGGTTCGCAATCCCACATGGGCAATTCCGTGGGGCACAATTCCGCGCAGCCGCAACTTCTCGATATCAAGGGCACGCAGAATCTCACCAGCCTGGAGAAGCGATTCGACACATCGAAGTACCTCGCACCCACCAGCGACATCGTCGCGCTAATGACCTTGGAGCACCAGACGCGCATGACGAACCTGATGATGCGCATCGGATGGGACACGCGCATCGCGCTGGCCGAAAGCAAATTGGACGATGCCGCGCGCGACCGCATCAACGGCGAGATCGAGGACCTGGTGACCTACATGCTGTTTGCGGACGAGCGGCTGCTCACCGAACCCATCCAGGGCGTCTCGACATTCACTAAGACGTTCGCGGAGCGCGGCCCGCGCGATCACCAGGGCCGCTCCCTGCGCGACTTCGACCTGGAAAAGCGCCTCTTCCGCTATCCGCTGTCCTACATGATCTACAGCGCAGCCTTCGATAGCATGCCCGGGATGGTGCGGGAGCGCGTCTACCAGCGCCTGTACGAAATCCTGACGGGCAAGGACCAAACCCCGACGTACGCCCGCCTCACCGCGGACGACCGCCGTTCCACCCTGGAAATCCTCCGCGACACTAAGCCCGACCTACCCGCCTACTGGAAGTAGCACAGGACTCCCGGCCTGTGTCAGGTTTTAGGGCTGCGCTAGTTCCACCAGTATTCCGCTGGGGTCGCGTACGAAGCCCACCTTGCCCGGGCCGAGCTTGGCGCTCCCGCCCTGTGTGATAGACGAGCCACCGGCCGCTTTGATCGCGGCGATAGCGGCATCGATGTCACGTACCTCAAGCCCGATCGCGGCCGCGCCGGGATCCGGAATTCGCGGAGTGTACGGCTTGCGGTCCACGCCCTTGAAATCGCCGAACCGCCAGGACAGGCTTGTCCCGGGAATGGTCGCGGCGGCCGTGCGGATCTGCGCGCCCGGTGTCCCCGCATTTTGGCTGTCATTGGAACTCGCGGCGTTGATCTTGACGTCGAACCCGAATTTGTCTCTATAGAACACAGCGGCCAACTCGGCGTCCGGCACGGTGAAGCCAAAACCTGCGCCGCTGATACTACCGTTGCCGGACGTAGCGTCCGGAGGTTGCGCTAACTCGATGTAATAGCCGTCTGGATCTCTCACCGTTACTGCGCGGCCTTCGCGGCTGCCGAATCGGACCGCTACCGGCGAACCACCGGTGGTAACCACTCCCGCGCCCATTTTCTTCGCGGTTGCCAACGCTGTGTCCACGTTGCCCACAACCAGAACGAACAACGACGCGCCGGGATCCTGAACGCGCGGTTTCACAGGGCGCAGCTCCATGTTGGAAAACTCAGTCACCTCCAGCGCGAACGGCGCATTGGGAATCTTGAGCATCATGTTGCGGAATTTCGTTCCCGCCGGCACATCCACCAGCTTCAGAAGCATGTCGGGAAGCGTGTTCGGTTTGCTCAACGAAGCAGCGTTATCGAGTTCCAATCCGAGCGCATGGTAGAAGGCATACGTCCGATCCAGATCGGCGACGCCCAGGATGTACTTGGTCAAGCGGACAGCATTGGGCGCGGCGGGCTCGGCGGCTCGGCCGGGCGCCACCGTGGCGAAAAGCAGACACGCAATAACGGAGAGTGCTCGCATAGTCAGATCGAGAATAGCACTTGCTTCGTCCCCCTTGACAGCCGCGCCCGCCTGCTCCATACTCCTATCAAGCGTCTATGGGAAAAGAAAAGCCGCGGCCCGATGGCACCCTGGTGCAGGGCACGCTCGACATGCTGGTGCTCAAGACTCTCACCCGCGGGCCCATGCACGGCTATGGCATCGCGCAATCGATTCAGCAGATCTCGGATGAAGTGCTGCGCGTGGAGGAAGGCTCGCTCTACCCGGCGCTGCACCGCCTTGAGCTGGACGGCATGATCGATTCCGAATGGGGCCAATCCACCAACAACCGCCGCGCCAAGTTCTACCGTCTCACGGCGCAGGGCCGCAAGCAGTTGTCTAAGGAAGCCGGCGAGTGGAAGCGCTTGGCGGAAGCCATTGGCCGTGTGCTGGAGACTGCATGAGGAGACTCCGCAAGAAGCTCCGGGCCATTTGGATGCGCCGCCGGCTCGACCGCGATCTCGAAGACGAATTGCGTTTCCACCTGGAAATGAAGGCCGAAGAAGGCAGCAGTCCGCAGGAAGCGCGGCGCCGCTTTGGGAATCCCTCGGCGCTGAAGGAGGCCTGCCGCGAGATGTGGACTTTCGTGACTCTCGAAACCTGGTGGCGCGATATCCGCTATGCGCTGCGCACGCTCGGCCGCAGCCCCGGATTTACCACGGTGGCGGTCATCGCCCTGGCGCTCGGCATCGGCGCGGACACCGCCATGTTCACCATCGTGAGCGGCGCATTCTCCTGGAACGCCGGGCTGGACCGCATCGACCGCGTGGTGTTCGTGAGCACCACCGATGCCTCGCACAGCCAGGAATTCGGCGCGTCTTATCCCGACTTCCGCGATTTTCGAGCGCACGTGAAGTCGCTCACCGGCCTGGCGGCGTATTCGTTGATTCCGGTGAATCTCAGCGATTCGAGCGGGCTCCCCGACCGCTACTGGTGCGTGCAGATGTCCGCCAATGGTTTCTCGGCAGTCGGTCAAAAGCCCCTGTTCGGGCGCGATTTCATGCCTGCCGACGAGCGCCCCGGTGCCCCGCTGGTTCTCATGCTGGGTCATCACGTATGGCAGCAGCGCTACGGCGCGGACGCCAACATTCTTGGAAAAATCGTTCGCGTAAACGAGATGCCGATGACCGTGATCGGCGTCATGCCTCCGGATCGTCGCTTCCCGGAAGAGACCGACCTGTGGACTACGCTAGTTCCGGATAGCGCCCTCGATCGGCGCGACAATCGCAGGCTGATGCTGTTCGGGCGCCTTGCGGATGGGGTTCCGATGGCTTCGGCTAGGACCGAGATGGATACGCTGGCACGGCAGCTCGCCACCGAATATCCTGACGCCGACAAGGGCTTGACCGCCACGGTACTTCCGATTCTCGAGATCATCGGCTTATACGGCCTCTGGCCTCTGTTCGCGGCGCTTTTCACCGCAGTGGGATTTGTGCTGCTGATCGCGTGCGCCGATGTCGCCAACATGCTGCTGGCGCGTGGCGCAGCGAGGGCACGCGAGATCTCTATACGGGTGGCTATCGGCGCGGGGCGCTCGCGCATCGTGCGGCAGCTTCTGGTGGAGAGCGTGATGCTGTCGGTGGCGGGTGGCTTCTTCGGATGGCTGGTAGCGCTGGCCGGGCTGCGCTGGTTCGACGCCGGCACGGGAATGATCGTGAAACCGTTATGGCTGCATCTTTCGCTGGACAGGACGGCATTTATCTACCTCGCCGCCATCTCCGTGGCCACCGGTATTCTGTTCGGCATCGCGCCGGCGTTGCGCCTAGCCCGCATCGATATCAACAGTTCCATCAAAGATGGCGGCAATGGCGCGGCCGGCGGAATCCGCGGCCTTTCTTTGTCCAGCGCGCTGGTCGTCTTGGAAATGGCCCTATGCGTGGTGTTGATGGCGGGAGCGGGCCTGACGATTCGCAGCATGCTGAAGTTTTCCAGCACGCCCCTCGGCGTGGATAGCTCGAGCGTGCTCACCATGCGGCTCAATCTTCCGGAGGCGAAGTATCCGCGGCCCGCCGACGTCGCATCGTTTCACTACCGGCTGAAGACGCAGCTGGAATCGCTGCCAGGAGTGGAATCCGCTGCGGTGGTTTCCAATCTGCCGCGGCTTGGCTGGGAAGAATTTAACTACGAACTGGAAGGCGGCGTCCCCACTCCCGGCCGATCGCCACGAATTGGCGGCATCGTGAGCAGCGCCGGATATTTTCGCGTGATGCGGTTGACAGCGCTGCGGGGGCGCCTGTTCACGGATTCCGATGGAGTTGCCGGAATACCTGTGGTTATTGTCAATCAGAGCTTCGCATCGCGATTCTGGCCGGGCGAGGACGCGCTCGGCAAACACCTGCGGCTGGTGCGGGGGCCCGCGCCGCAACCCTGGCTTACCGTAGTGGGGGTGGTGCCTGATGTGTTGCAGAACCGCCGGGAGCTTCTGGAACGCGACCCGCTGATCTACCTGCCCTTCCAACAGGAGCCGGAGCGGGGCGTTTTCGTGGTATCGAGAACACGCGTGCCGCCCGTCACACTGGCGCAGGCATTCCGCCGCGAGGTGCAGGGTCTCGATGAGAATCTTCCTGCTTACGACGTACGCCCGCTCGATGACGTTTTGTCGCAAGGCTTATCGCCTCGGTTGCTGGCGGCCATGTGCTCGATCTTCGCTCTCATCGCGCTGGTACTCGCTTCGGTGGGGCTGTATGCGGTGACGGCGCATTCGGTGAGCCGGCGCACGCAGGAGATTGGCATTCGCATCGCCATGGGCGGCACGGAGCGCGACATTCTTCGGATGGTGTTTGCGCAGGGAATGCGGCCTCTCGCACTCGGCCTGGGGATCGGACTGGTGCTGGCGCTAGGCGTTACACGAGTCCTGCGCATAGTGCTGGCCGGCGTCTCACCCTTCGATCCCGTGACGTTTCTCGGAGTCGTGCTGGTACTGGTTGCGGCGGGGGTGCTCGGCTGCGCCATTCCTGCCCGCCGGGCCATTCGCGTGGATCCGGTCGCCGCCCTGCGCCGCGATTGATGTTCGTGGGACAATCGCGCCGAGGGGGTAGCTTCACCTTGTTGCATCCGATTGTCCGTTCGATACTTCCCGCGGCGGCCGCCACGGCCATGCTTCTGCCGTTCTTGTGCGCACCGGCGGCGGGCCAGTTCCCCGCGGAAAGCACCGTTCCGAAAGAGAAGCGGCGGCCGCGCCCGCTCGCCAAAGCCCCCACCGGCCCCACGCCGCGGACCAAGGACGGCAAGCCCGATCTCACCGCCGTCTGGGGATATTCCGGCTATACGTCGGACATCGCCAAGGACTATGACGTTGGCCAGGTCCCCATGACGCCGCTCGCCGAAAAACTTTTCAAGGAGCGGCAGGCTAACCAGGGCATCGAGGACCCCGAAGCGCGTTGCTTGCCCACCGGCGTGCCGCGGCGCGATCCGTATCCTTCCAAAATCATCCAGACCACCGACCTCGTGCTGATCCTCTTCGAAGGCAATATTCACAGCTATCGCCAGGTCTTCCTGGACGGCCGCGGACATCCCGCGGATCTCGACCCAACCTGGTACGGCCACTCCATCGGCAAATGGGAAGGCGACGAGCTGGTGGTGGATACCGTCGGCTTCAACGGCAAGACGTGGCTCGATCTCGCGGGCCATCCCACCTCCGACCAGTTACACGTGATCGAGCGCTACTCGCGTCCCGACTCCGGCCATCTCAAGCTGGTCATCACGATCGAAGACCCGGTCATGTACACCAAGCCGTGGAACGTCACTCAGATCACGCCCATGCTGCAAGGCGAGATCATCGAGTACATCTGCAACGAGAACAACCTCGACGTCCCACATTTGGTGGGCAGCAAGGAGTAGCCGTGCGCCGCCGGGAGTTTCTGGCGCTGATAGTAGCGGCTACCCAGGCGCGTGCGCAGACGCCCGGCGGCGAGGTCTGGAAGAAGCTCGAATTCCTGCTCGGAAGGTGGAGCGGCGTATCCGGCGACAAGGAAACGCCGCAGGGCGCGGGCCAAGGCGAGTTCTCATTTCAGCTGGAACTGAACGGCACGGTCATCGTTCGCAACAATTACGCCGAGTACAAGAACGCGCCCCGCCACGACGACCTGATGGTGATCTATCTCGATGTGCCGAGCGACCCTCCCCGCGCCATTTACTTCGATGGCGAGGGCCACGTCATTCACTACACGCTGACGTTCCCGTCGCCCAACGCAGTGGTTTTTGAGTCGGACGGAACCGAAGCGGGCCCGCGCTACCGCTTGTCTTATTGGATGGAGCGGGCCGCGCTCAAAGGCAAGTTCGAAGTGGCGTCGCCGGGTGGCGAGTATAAGAGCTACATGAGTTGGACGTCCAAGAAGAAAAGCCGCTGGGTGATCATGAAGCACGCGCTCGTGGGGCAGGGCAATCCCCTACCGGCGGAGAGCGCCTAGAACTCTGCGTTACGATTGTGAATCGCCATGGCCTTCACCCCAGGGACACGCCTCGGTCCTTACGAAATCCTCGCGCCCATTGGAGCGGGCGGCATGGGCGAGGTCTATAAAGCGACCGATACGCGCCTGGGTCGCACGGTCGCCGTCAAAACGCTAAACGGGGAACACGGCGATCGTTTCGAACGCGAGGCCCGCTCCATTGCCAGCGCTCAATCATCCGAATATCTGTGCGCTATACGACGTCGGCACGCTGCGGTCCGGCGTAGCCTACCTGGTGATGGAGTTCATCGAGGGCGCTCCGCTCGCCGGTCCGCTGACTCCCGATGCGCCGTGCAGATCGCCGATGCGCTTTTGCGCCGCGCACGCCAAGGGCATCACGCATCGAGACCTGAAGCCCGCCAACATCGTGGTGACAGCGTCCGGTATTAAGCTCCTCGATTTCGGCCTTGCGCTATTGAGCCGCGACTGGGATGGCGGCCAGTGAATGGCGGCGGACGCCACCGCGACAGCTGGCTTGACCCAGGCGGGCACCATCCTGGGCACCGCCGCCTACATGTCTCCCGAACAAGCCGAGGCCAAAACCGTCGATGTGCGTTCGGATATCTTCTCGTTCGGATTGGTCCTCTACGAAATGCTGAGCGGGCGGCGCGCCTTCACGGGCGATTCCGCGATCGCCATCATGGCTGCCATCTTGCACAAGGAGCCCTAACCGCTGCGTGCGGCCCCGGCCTTGCGGGGCATCGTGGCCCGCTCAATTCGCAAATCGCCCGCTGACCGTTTCCAGTCTATGGCGCAAGTGAAGGAGGCTCTGCTGGCTGCCGGTGGCGGAACGAGTTCGTTCAGCGCAGCGCCATTGCCACCGCCCCCAGCCATTGCCGTTCTGCCTTTCGCCAACATGAGCCGCGACGGCGAAGACGAATATTTTTCCGATGGATTGGCTGAAGAAATCATTAGCGCACTCACCCAGGTGGCCGGCCTGAAAGTGATCGCCCGCACCTCCGCGTTCGCGTTCAAGGGCAAGAACGAAGACATCCGAAAAATCGCCGAAACCCTGGGCGTCAACAGCATTTTGGAAGGGAGCGTGCGCCGGGCCGGCCCGCGGATTCGTGTCACCGCGCAGCTCATCCGCGCCGAAGACGGGACGCACCTCTGGTCCAAACGATTCGAAAGTGAAATGACAGATGTCTTCGCCATCCAGGATGAGATTTCCGCGGCCATCGTCAAGGAACTGCAGTTGAATTTGACCGGGCACTCGCTGGTGAAACGGGCCGTTGGCAACCTGGCCGCCTACGATGCAACCCTCGAAGGCCGACACCATCTGAACAAGTTCACGCCGCCGTCTATCGATCGCGGCCGTCAATGCTTCGAGCGCGCCATCGCGCTCGATCCGCAATACGCTCCGGCATATGTGGGCCTTGCTGAGTACCATATTGCTCACGCCGGCCTAGGCTCCACCGACCCGCGACAGGAGCTTCCACTCGCCCAACTGGCAGCTCTTCGCGCGCTCGAGCTAGAATCTCCGTTACCCGAAGCGCACGCCATTGCCGGCCAGATCCGAGCCGAGATCGACTACGACTGGAGGGCCTCGGAAGAGCACCACCTTCGCGCCATCGCTTCCAGTCCAGCTGCGGCCTTCGTGCGTTATTCCTATGCCTACTGGTGCCTTCGCCCGACTGGCAGGCTCACCGACGCGCTTGCGGAAATCGAACGTGCGCTGGAGCTCGACCCGCTCTCGCTGCTTTACCGCTTTGGCCGCGCCTATCTTCTGTCGTTCCTCGGGGCTATGAGCAAGCCGCGAATTTCGCCCGGAGTACCTTCGAGATGGATCCGGATCATTTCCTGACGCAGTTTGTTCTGAGCCACGTTCTCGCCCGCCAAGGCCACTTCCAGGAAGCCATCGCGTTAGCCGAACGCGCCCTTCAGGTACTCGGGCGTTTTCCCATGTCGCTCGTGGTGTTCGGAGGCGTGCTCGTCCTGACGGGACGCCGGGATGCCGCGCGCGACATTCTCGCGGAACTCGAGGCAATGGCTGCCAAAACGTATTCCTCCGCCGGATGCGTAGCCATTCTGAACTGTATGCTCGGCAACCTTGACGAAGCAGTCCAGTGGGCGGAGCGGGCAATCGTTGAGCGCGATCCTCAAGTGCTGGGCATGAAGACCTCTTCCGTCTATGAGAATCTTCGCGACGATCCCCGCTACCGGGCGCTGCTGGCGAAAATGAATTTGGCGTACGTTAAGATAGATCTAACGCTGCTATGCTACGCCGAATACTGCCTCTTCTTTTGGCCGTGGCCGGCGCGGGCTTCGCTCAAAAATATGATGGCCCGCGGCCTCCCAAGCCTGACCTTCCGTATCTAAAACACGCCGACACCCTGGTTCCGACCGAAGTGGCCGAGGCCAAGGAAGAGAAAAAGAAGGACGACACCCTTTACATCGTGGAAGGCGCCAGTTCCGCCGCCAAGACGCCTCTGACCTCCCCGATCTTCCTGATCCAGGCGGACAAGATCCAGCCCGACAAGCTGGCTCTGTATAAATTGGAGATCAAGAACGGCCGGCGCGAAATTCTTTTTTCGCCTAAGAAGAAACAAAACGCCCAGCCGATCCGCATCAACGTAAACCGGTTGAGCTTCGACAACCTTTATAAGATCGAAGTGGACGATACTCTGAGTAACGGCGAATACTCGCTGAGTCCGGAGGGCTCCAACCAGGTTTTTTGCTTCCAGGTCTACTGACAACCTCCGTTACCTCCCGGTCGGGCCCGGTAAGGGCGCTCGCGATTCGCTGCGTACATGCGACCGGCGTCGCCCCGTACATCCGGCAACGACGCCCCGTTACCAGCCGGGCGCGACAGCAAGCGGAGGTTCCTGCTCCCTGCCCGCCTCTCCGCCGGCGTCGGCGGCCTGAGACGAGACGCTGTGGAAATTCTGGTTCGCGGTGCCGGAGGCTGCGACTTCACTCGCAGTCTTAACAGCCGTGTCGGAAGCGTCACCGGGGGCGTCCCCGTCTTGCGGTGTGTCACCGGCGTGTTGATCGCGGTCGATGGCGATCACCAGCTTGACTGCTTTCGCGGGCGCCACCGTCCATGCGGAGGATCTTTCCACGATAGCTTACCTCGCCGACGCGGCAGGTAGCGCAGTTGAACCCGACCATTTCAAGGCCGGCCTGGCTCTTGTCGCGCGTTCAAGCCCTAGTCGCATCGGGGATAAATCCGAAGCGCTCCATATTCTCAAGAAACGGCTTGTCGGTCTTCACGCTCACGATGTCGGCTGGCAGCGCGTACCGAATAAGCTCGCTACCCTCGGCGAGATGGTGGAATTCGGCGCGCCCGGCGTCGGACCATCCGTTCTGGCTCCAAACCGCTGTTTCCGCGGGAGCGGGAGACGACGGCTGGGAAGCCGATGGCTCGTGCGCGCAAACTGCAGGATCATTGATCCGGCCATAGAGCTCAGGATCGAAAGGAGGCGAGGTTTCACGGGTCAACTATACGTCCCGATCCCGTCACCTGACGAGCCGCCTCGGCTATTCCAGCGCGTACAGATACCCGTCGACGCTGCCGAAGCGGGGAATTCAGTTTACCCTCGGCGGTCAGCCGACTTCAGGGTAGTAACCGCGATCCCGATCCGGCGCGATGCGCTGTGGGGAGCACTCACCGGGGTGTTGCTTCACGAATTAATAGACGCAACCGTTTCACGCCTTCCGGCTACGGTGCGGGAGCCGAACCGGCAGCCGGGTTGTATCTGGGATTGTCCGGGTTTTGCATCTGATTGATGGATTCCACGCGCGGTATCGGCTTGGCGCTTTCGATCCATGCAGTGTATGCCAGGTCCCGCAGAAATGACGCTCCGGCCGCCAGGCGCTTACACACCAATTCCTTGGCCTCCGCATCGTCCTTCTTCTGGAAGGCGCCGCGGAGATCCAGGCGGTAAACGTCCTCGGTGGAGTCACGCGCTTCGAGCGAATGATTTAGCACGGCTTTCCAGACGTCATCGAGGTGCCGCGGTTCTTTGCGCATATACTTCTCGACGTCCTCTTCGGTCACGCCGATCAGGTCCACGTATTGGGATTCGAACCGGCCGTGGATCTGGGGGTCACGTGTATAGCCTTTGGGATCTGGTCCCGACCAGCCGTCGTGATGGATGGAGTTGTGCAGCGGTTGGGCGGCGTCCGCCACGTAGTGTCCCACCCAACCCATGTAAAACGCGATGTCATTAGCCAGCATCTGCGCCACCTGCGCCGGGTCGCGCAAAAGAGGAGAGATGGCGGCGTAGGTCTTACCGATATTCGCGCCGTTCGCCGTTTCCGGGTTCGTTACAGCACGATAGAGCCGCATACCCGCTTTAATCCGTTCGTAGCCTTCCATGATCGAGTAAGCCTGCGTTCCGGTATAGCGGATGTTCAGGAGTTTAGCGCGGTCGGGGTCTTTGGACTTGGTCTTCAAATACTCGTCGTAGACGCGGAGCATGAATTCGGTGCGGGAATGCGGAGGGTCCGGAATGAAGTCGAAGCCCTCCGTATACCAGCCGTGGTTGGCGTCCTCGGAGATGCGGAGATACGGTTCAGAAACACTACGCCAAGTGTCGGGAATGGTTCCCAGGTGGCCGATGTAGGCCTTTTGGGCCCTGAGAAACGCTGGCCCATCCTGGGGAATTCCTTCGACGGCCGCCAGGTTGGCCACGGTGTGGCCGCGCAGGCCCCAGGCATCGAGGTATTGCAGATGCAAAAGGCCGATCGAGACCAGAGTTAATAGCTTCTTACTCATGTCTTCCCGCTTTACCAGTAGAACTTCAAACCGAGTTGCACGTTTCTTCCGGGAAGCGCGGCGGTAATGGTTCCAAACCCGGCGCTGCCCACGGTGGAAACCGGCGGCTGGTAGTTGACATGGTTGAACGTGTTGAACGCCTCGCCGCGGAACTGGAAGTAGCGCTGCTCGCCGATCGAGAATCTCTTGGCGAGGCCAAGGTCCCATTGCTGCAGGCCGGGTCCCCAGACGGTGTCACGACCTACGGTCCCGTAGGGTGTGGTCTGGAGAGCGAAGGCGGCGGGATTAAACCATTCAGCCGCGCTGGGATTATTGACCGAGGGCGAGACGCCGGGCACGACATTGGCGCGTATGCTGCGGTCGCCTCCCATCTGACAGGCGCCGCAAGCGGGGCTAGCGATCGTCAAAGGCAGGCCGGTGCGCCAGGTCCAGATTCCGTCGACCTGCCAGCCACCGAGGAGTGCGTTCACGGTAGGTGGCGCGGCCGTCATCATCTTGCGGCCGCGGCCGAAGGGCAACTCGTACACCCAGCTGGCGACCGAATTCAACTTGACGATGTTTTCGGCCAGTGCTTTTTCGTTGGCAAAATTGTACGCATCTTGCGGATAGAGAGAGCCGTTGACGTCGTTCCACGCACCCACACTGTCCAGGCCGCGCGCATACGTGAACGAATGCAGCAGAGTCAATCCATTGGAGAATCGCTTCTCCAGCCGGGTCTGCAGCGAATTGTAGAAACTGTTGCCTCCCGAATCCATATATTCGACGTCGCCAAATCCCTGGTTCGGACGGCGCGCCCCCAAAGTGGCCGATGTACCGGGCACGTTCGGCTGGTTGGCATTCCAGAAACGGGAGAGGTGGGTGCCCTTGTTACCGACGTAGCCGACTTCGAAGATCCAGTCTTTGGCCAAGGCGTACTGCACCGTCAGATTCCATTGCTGCACATTCCCGGCTTTAAGATTGGGGTCGTTGCCGCGCACGGACACTTGCGTCTGTAGAGCCGTCGCGAAGAAGTTGGCGGGAGGCCCGCTAGCAAGTGTGATGGGGTTAGGCGAGCCGGGGCTTTGCGGGGCTGTGAGGTTCTGTAGAAAGGGCTCGTTCTCAGCCAGGAGGTTTTCGCGCCCCTGGCGAAACGTGTGCTGGTAGAACATTCCGTAGGCTGAGCGGACCACAATGCGGGGCCGCACCGTCCAAGCCAGGCCGAGGCGCGGAGCGAAGTTGTGCCGGTCCGGGTTCACCAGGTACTTGTTACTGTCGCTGGCCTGGATCATAGTGCCGGTATCGATGCTGTAGTTCGACATGTGGTTATATTTTTCGTAGATGGGAGTGCCGTACTCGTAGCGCAGGCCGAGATTGAGCGTCAGGTTCGGCAACACGCGGTAGTCGTCCTGAACGAAGAAGTTGTAAATCTGATTTCGGTTGTAAGCCACGAAGAAACCGGTCTGCGTATATGCGCCGGGCAAGCCCAGCAGGAAATCTCCAAACGGATTGCCCGTCCAGGTGCTGGGTAAGAACGAAAAAACACCGCGCTCCGCGGAGACATCCAGAATGGCGGTCTGGATGTAGGTAACATCCGCTCCGGCCCGGATACTGTGTGCACCGCGCTGCAAGGAAAAGACGCCGCTGGCCAGATAGGTATTGGGAATCTGGTACTGCGGTTGTGACGTGGTGCTGCCAAACTGACTGAGCCCCGAGATGGCGAACTCCGGCCATCCCGCGTTCAGGTTCGCGCCCGCGGGCATATTGGGGATGCCGAGGAGTTGCGTGGAACTGGGGGAGCCGAAGTTCGGAGGAAACACGTTCGCGCCCAGCCTGGTGTATCCGAGGCGCAAATCCAGAATGCTGGTTGGACTGAGCGTCACCGTGCTGCCGACTACAGCACTTTGGCCGCGCGTTAACGTATTGCCGAACTGGTCATTGTTGGAGCCTTCCACGTATCCGGTATATGGCGCCGGGCGGAAGGTAGTGGAATCGGAGAAACTGTAGCGCCCGAACAAGCGCCAGTTGCTGGTTATGTAGTGATCGAGGCGGATATCAAACTTATCCGAGCGGACGGAGTTGGTAACCGTACTGATAAACGCTCCCGGTGTAGTTATGAGCGGGAGGGCGTTGGGCACAGGAAAACCAGGGTAGGACAGAACGCGTTGCGCCACCGGACTCCACAGGATCTGGGGAATGATGCCGTTCGCGTAAGGGATGCCGGTGGTGGGGTCCTTAGGAAGCACTTTCAAAGTCGAGCCGAGCCCGGCAGGTGGATTCGCAAAAATGCCCTGCTGCAGAGCCACGGTCGGAACTAGTTGCTGGAAGTTTATGCCGGTGCGTTCGCGATCGCCCTCATAATTAATAAAGAAAAAAGTCTTGTCCTTGCGGATGGGTCCACCGATGTTTGCGCCGTAGAGGTTGAAGCGAACCTCGGGCTTGCGGCCGCGCAGTGTAGGCGTCCAACCATGGGCGTCCATGTCATTGTTGCGGAAGAATTCCCAAGCTGTGCCATGAAATTGGTTGGTGCCGTTCTTGATGGTGACGTTGACCACTGCGCCGGCACTATGACCGTACTCGGCGGAGTATCCGTTACTTTGAACTTTGAACTCCTGGACCGCATCGACGGAGGGCAGGATGACGTCGACGCGATCCCCGCGGTAACTGGTGGCGTGGGAGTTGTTGTCCACCCCGTCCAGCAGATAGTCGTTTTGCAGGGTCCGGTTGCCATTGACGCTGATAGCGCCTCCCAGCCGCTGTTGGGGGTTGTAGGTCGTGCCGGGCACCAGCAACACCAACTGGCTGTAGTCGCGCTTGTTCAAGGGCAACTCCTCGATCTGCTGGCTGTCGATTACTTGCCCGCGTGTACTGGTGTCAGTTTCGAGCAGCGGCGCAATGCCGGCTTCCACCGTTACCTGCTCGTTGACCTGGCCCGGTTCCAGAGTCAGATTCATTCGCAGCCGGTCGCCCACGCGCAACAAGAGCGCATCGCTTTTAGCGGGACGAAAGCCCGTGAACTCCGCGGACACTTCATAATTGCCGCTGCGTAGGTCCGGGAATGAATAATTGCCCTGCTCGTTGGTCAACGTCGAGGCTTGTACGTTCGTATCCAGCCCCCGCACGGTGACTTTGGCGCCTGAAACGACGCCGCCGCTGCTATCGTGCAGCGTGCCCAGTATTTCTCCGTATTCGAACTGGGCGTGAAGCGCGGGGAGGCTCAGTACCGCGCAAAGACAGATCAACGTTAGTAGGTTCTTCATGGCGTAGTCTCCCGTTTCGGCAAAGTTTCAGTCTGGCGTGCGAGGAACCGCCCGCATTCAAGGCTTACTTGGCCCAAATATTTATGGTTGTGTTGGCAGACTACCGGAGCTGTGTTTCGCCATGATGAATACTTGATTACGCGAGAGTAATCGTTTGTGAATTGTGGCTTACCGATTCTTGCGGAGCTGGTCGAGTATTTTGTCGAGGCTGGTCGTGTCTTCAGTTAAGGCTTGCGCGGAACGGAAGAAGATATCGGTCTGGTCGAGATAGCCAGTGAATAACAGTGCACCCGGACCTTCAGCCGTGATGGGAACCGAACTACCGCCATGTCCTCCCGTTCGGAAGCCGACAGCGAGCCGCTTACGCCCTTTGCCATTGACTTCGCGATTTTCCGGATAGCCGTCTCCATCCGCATCCTGATAGTCGGGAATTCCGGCACGCCCGGCAACTTTCGCGATTTCAGGTGGCAGGTTTCCGGCGGGAAGGTCGGAACGCAGATTGATGACTGCGTCTTTATAGTAAGTGCCTTTTGGCGTGACAACGGGCTTGCGGTCCGTGAGATCGCGATCCGAAATATCCGCCACACCCAAAATGGACATGGTCTGGTCGTGGTCGCCCGTCACCAGCATCAGGGTCGGGCGTTGCGGGTGAGCCACCGACCAGCTTCGCGCGACGCCCACTGCCTTATCGAGCTCCAACGTATCCCAGATGGTACCTGCCGCGTGATTGGGATGAGACTGTTTGTCGATGAGAGCGCCTTCCACTTGTAAGGCAAACGGCAGATCGCCATTCGGGCCGGCGAGAATCTCGATTGCCTTACGGGTCATGTCGTCCAAGAAAGGCTGGTCCTTCCAGACACCGAAGTCGGGTAGAGGTTCACTGCCGGGTCGGGCATTGGCGCGGCCCAGCAGGCCGAGTTTGTCATACGCAGGGTCCATGTTGCCGTTTTCTTTTACCGTGAGGCCGCGGGGCTCCAGCTTCACTTCATTCACGCGCCGGAAGAGTCCCAGAGCTTTCCCGGTAGAAGGTCCGAGCGTCTTCAGCCCGGTCGCGGTGCTGACAAATCGATAGCCGTTTTTCTGAAACTCCGCCACCAGGTTGCGTTTGTCGGTGCGCACGTCGGAATCGAAATCTTCCTTGCCGCCTCCGAAGATCACGTCGAAAGCCGGCGTACCGTCGAGCACGGGATCTTCGAGATATTGCCGTGCGATTTCGAAGGTGGCGCCGCGCGTAGCCACGTGCGAGCCTTGTGCGGCGGGGGTAGCGTCCGTGATGAAAGCGGTCGAAAGGTCTCCGGTGCGGTAGTGGTGGACCCGCCTCAAATATTCCAGGAGGGTTTCAATTTTGGGATTGTCGCGAATCGCGGCCAGGGGATCGTTGCCGTTGGGGCCGCGCCAGCGGCAGTCGGTGCCATCCGGAAAAGCGGCCAGCATGCCGGTGAGTGGCTTGTTTCCCGTGGACCAGTGCGTGCCGGTCTCGGCCGAATCCGGCACTAAAGAAGCGAAACCATAGGTCATCACCAACCCGGTAACCGGCATTTGATCCATCTCGAGCCATCGGTCAAAGAAGCCTTCGCGCAGCCCCGGAACGCCGGGGCGCGTCTCCACACTGCGCCCCACAATCCGAGCCGCATCCCGATATGCATTGCCCATGGCGTCGCCGATGAACAGGATATAGTTGCGCGGCACATTGGGCAGGTCAAAGGGCCGAATTTCGAGGGTACGCTCGGCGCTGAGCCGATCACTCCCACTTTGGAGTTCCACGCGGAGCTTTACAGGTTCGGCCTTTCCGAATTCGAATTTGTCAGCTCGATAAACCATTCCGGCGGTGCCGTTGCAGTCCAATTCCGTTTGGATGGGAGCCGAAAAACGTCCCGTGATATCGATACTATTAGCCGTAACTTTCAGCGTGGTGCCTGGATTGACATTCCGTGCTTCGATCACGATGTCGATGCGCTGCCGTACCAGCAGGCGAGTCTTCTCGGGCATCAGTAGACTCACGCTGGGCGGCTTTTGCGCGAACAGCACTCCACTCAACGTTAGGAACGCGAGAAAGGAAAACAACAAGGGCCGCATCGCATAACTATGGCAGAGGTTTATTACAGACACTTGAAGAATCCGCAAAAAGATGCCGAGCCGGATTTGTGATAACGCTGTAACAGTGTTCGGGTAGCATGAGAGCCGAATCCAGGAGGTCAATCGATGCGGCGAATGATTCTCGGTTTTTTTGCCGTGCTGCTCGTAGTGGCGGGTGTCATCTATTCCCAAAAAGTGCGTACGCAAACGGTTGGTCCGCTGGAAGGCGGCGGGTTTCTGCTCAACACCGGCTGGCGCATCCGCCCGGCTGGGACGAACATCCCGCTATCTACGCTGCCGATGTCTTACGTACCGGCGCCGGATGGCCGCAGGGTCGCCGTGTTGAACGGCGGCTACCAGCCCGCGTCGGTCAGCCTGCTGGATATGGAAACTGTACGCGAGTCGTCGCGTGTGGAAATCGGCGACGGGTGGCGGGGACTGGCGTTCTCACCGGCCGGCGACAAGCTCTACGCGGGAAACGGCGCACGCGGTTCGTTGAGCGTCTTGACCGTCAATGGCGCCTCCTTAGCCTTGGATCGAAAAATCAATCTCTATCCCGACGAGAAGCCGGGCGTGCCGCACCTCATTGCGGATGTGGTGTCACGCGGTGACGGATTGCTCGTACTGGATGGCGAGCAGGATAAGCTTCTGGTGGTAGATCCGGCGGCCGGGGCGGTTACGCGCAGCATTGCCGTCGCGCGCAACCCATATGCGATGCTCCTCAGCCCCGATGGCGACTCGGTTTTTGTGTCCAGTTGGAGCACAGCCCAAGTGGTGGAGTACCGCCTTTCGGACGGGCAGGAATTGGTTCGGCTCGCGATGGGTGCTCATCCAACGGAGATGCTTTGGCTCCCGGCGCCCGACGCAAAGCCAGCCGCTGATGGGGATGACGACGACCGCAAGCCTGGTTCCCAATCGCCGCGCCTGGCCGTGGCGTGTGCCAATACGAACGACGTGTATGTGTTGGCGAAGGATCGAGGAAATTGGCGCGTGAAAGAAAAAGTCAGGGTGGCGATGACGCCCCGCCAGCCGGTCGGCATGACACCGAGTTCGTTAACGCTTAGTCCGGACCGCCGTAAGCTCTACATTGCCTGCTCCGACGCCAATGCGGTGGCCGTGGCCGACATCTCCGGGAATACGACGAAGGTTGTGGGTTACGTGCCAACCGGCTGGTACCCGACTTCCGTGCGGGCGTTGCCCGATGGACGATTGCTGGTGCTGAACGGCAAAGGGATGGGCTCGCATCCAAACCCCAATGGGCCGAACCCCTTCCGTTGGCCGGCCCCAGGGCTTAAGACCGAGTACGTGGCCGGCATTCAAGAAGGATCGGCTTCCGTCATTGGCAACTTCGGCGCCGCAGAACTCGAAGCGTACACCCGAACGGTGATCGAGAACTCGCCATACCGCGACGCTTTACTCGATAAGGCTGGCGTTGTCCCCGGAAATCCCGTGCCGGACACACCCGGCGGGCCGACGCCGATCCGGCATGTAATTATGCTGATGAAGGAAAACCGCACGTACGACCAGGTGCTGGGCGACATGAAGGAAGGCAACGGCGACCCCAGCCTGGTGCTGTTCGGCGAAAACATCACTCCCAATCACCATAAGCTCGCACGGGAGTTTGTGCTGCTCGACAATTTCTATGTGAATGCGGATGTGAGCGCCGATGGGTTCTATTGGACGACCTCGGCGATCGCGCCGGATTCCAACCAAAAGACCTGGCCTATGAGTTACGCGCGGCGCGTCTACGCTCGCGGACCGCGCAATCCCGAAGGCACACGGCAGTCGCCCGGCGGGCACATCTGGGACAAAGCAGCGGAGGCCGGCGTCTCCTTCTATAATTACGGCTTCACGGCCGTCAATCTGCCCCACCCACCGGACAACCGGAATTCAGATTCGGGACGTTCAGGATCCGGTGTTGAAACCCCACACTAACTATTCCTTCCGGCAGCACGACCGCTCCTTTTCCGACATCAAACGGATCCAGGTTTTTCTACACGACCTGGCGGAATGGGAGAAGACCGGCGACATGCCGCGCCTGGTGGTGATGACCATCGGAAACGATCACACCGAAGGCACGCGGCCAGGAATCCGGTCGCCCATTTCCTGCGTCGCCGACAATGACCAGGCTTTGGGGATCATGGTGGAAGGAATAAGCAGGAGCAAATTCTGGCCGTCAACCGCCATGTTCGTTCTGGAGGATGATGCGCAAGATGGCGCCGATCACGTGGACTCGCATCGCTCGCCGGCTTACGTCATCTCTCCCTTTACGCGCCGCGGAATGGTCGACAGTACGCTCTACAATACGACGTCTGTGCTGCGGACCATCGAGCTCATCCTTGGGCTCAAGCCCATGACCATGTTCGATGCAGCGGCTCGCCCCATGGCGAACGCGTTCCAGAAGACAGCGAATCCGGCGCTCTACCGTAACGAACCGCCGCGAGTCCCGCTGGACGACAAAAATCCCGAGCACTCAGCCACTGCGGCCCGGTCGGAGAAGCTCGACTTCAGCGCTTCCGACATGGCGGATGAGCACGAGCTGAACGACATACTATGGATAGCCATCAAAGGCACAACCCCGCCGGTGCCTGTGCATAGCCGCTTCGCGCTTTAGTGTGCGTATGCGGCAAGTTGCGCCGCCAACTCTTCGTATTGGTCGGTTGCGATCATATCCACGCCGGCGGCGATGGCGGCTTTCCAGCGGGCGACCACCGCCGCTCGTGAACCGAAATTGTAACCTTGGTCCCACCCTCGGTCTTCGTCGGGGCTGAAGCCATCAAGCGTGTAGAACCGGATCCAATATCCAAGGTGGTGGGCGCGATCGACCAGATCATGTAGACGGCGCTCATCTTCCGGGGTCCAGGCTCCTGCCTGCTGTTGGCCGCCTTGCTCGACCTCGAACCACGAGTTGTTCCACCAGCGCCGGTAGTTGGTTGCGGGCGCCGGCAGCAGTTGTTCGGGGGCGGCCGTGGCCGCCAGCCGGATGCGCTCTTCCTTGCTCTTGCCGCGCAACCCGACGGTGTGTGCCGAGCCGAAGACACGTAGCCGGGAACCTACTGTCACATTCCCGTAGAACTCGCGCTCCTGCCGGTCAGAGTCCTCCGTCAAAACCAGCAGCGGTCTCCGATCGAGTCTCGATAGCTCATTCGGATCCGCCGTTTTCACCGCCGTGGTAATCCAGCTCTCGTACTCGCCGAGCAGGTCCCAGACGGCACGAAGGAGCGGCGCTTCTTCGCTCTTAAAATCAAAGTGGAGAATCAGGATCGGCCAGTTCGATTTGTCATTTTTCGCCAGCGCCTGCTCCACGATCGGCCGGACACGGTCGAAAAAATAGTCGCGGAGACCGGGTTCGTCGCCCGTGGTCTCGGTGCCATGTGAGATCGCGATGCGTCCTTTGCCGGTTGTGCGGTCCACGTGCCAGGTCAGGTCCTGCTCGATAACCACCGGAAGTCCCGCACTCAACGCGCGGTCTATGCGATCCGTCCACTGCCCTTCATATGGATAACAATTGTGAGCGTCCAGCATCGGCCGGCCGTGATTCAAAGGCTCCAAAGATTGGGTCTGAGACCACGCCGACAGTCCCAAAATCATCGTACTGACAATCAGTTTCATGACACCAAATCAGTGTAGCGGGCCAGTGTTAATTCTCCGCTGCAAGATCCGTATGCCTCCTACTCCAGCGCGTACAGATATCCGTCGACGCTGCCGATGTACACGACTCCGTCCACGATCAGAGGCGTGGCGAAGATGGCGCCGATGCCAAACTGTCGATCGGCCGCTAGCGTGCCTCCCTCATGCCAGTTCGATTCAGCGATTAGCGGGGAATTCAGTTTACCGTCGGCCGTCAGCACCCAGTTGCGGTTCTTGCGTGACGCATCGGTCTGGAAGGTCCACAGCAAATCGCCACTGATCAGGTCGCGCGCTTCCAGAGTGCCGTTGAGCACGCCCACGTACACCGTGTCTCCGGCAACCGCGGGCGAGGAGAAAACATATGCCTTCAATTGCTGGCGGAACACCAGCTTTCCGGTCGCCGCGTCCACGGCGTGAAACAGGCTCGAATCGGATGTGGCGTACAGCACCTTGCCCTTCACTACCACCGGTGACGTAATCACCCAACTCCCTTCGTTGTTGACGCGCCACTTTTCTTTACCGGTGGCAGCGTCGAGTGCATAAAGGTTCGAATCGCGGCATCCCGTGTAGACAACGCCATCGCCTACCGTGGGGGACGATTGGAAGCCCACCTGGTTGTGAATCAGCGGATCCTCTCCTCCATGGAAGCGCCATTTCTCGGAGCCCGTCGCGGCATCTACCGCGTAGAAGAAACTATCCCAACTGCCGAAGTAGAGAGTTCCGTTGGCGTAGGCCGGCGAGGCGTGCACCACATCGCCGGTATGGAACTTCCATCGCAGCGCGCCTGAGCCCGCGTCCAGGGCGTATACGTTTCCATCGCCGCAGCCGAAGTAGACAGCGCCTGCCGCCACCACCGGGCTCGATAGATACACGTCATACGGATCGGCAAACGTCTGCGACGAGGGCTGCATTCCATGTAGTGCCTTGGCTTCGAAGCGCCGTTCGCCGCCGGTCCGGAACTTCCAACGCAGCTTGCCGGAGGGCTCGTCCAAAGCGTAGAACCTGCCATCGTAGCTGCTAAAGTAAACCAGTCCGCCGGACACCGCCGGCGTGGAAGACACTGGCCCCTCGGTCGTGTAGCTCCACTTCTGGCGGCCCGTGGCAGCGTCTACCCCGTATAAGTTGCCATCGTCGCTTCCAAAGAACAGGACCCCGTCATGGAACACCGCGGAGGAAACCACGCGGTTCCCGGTGGCGAACTTCCACTTGACCCGATGCAGTGTGCGCGGACCGCTGCCGGAATATACACCGGAATGCGCCGCGTCGCCGCGGAACATCGATTGAGCCGGGCACGTGGCCGCTGCCCACAGTCCCGCGAGAGCGATGGCAACCGGTATCTTCACGGTGTCCTCCCGGCGCGCCGAAAGGTCAGCGGCTGCTCGTCCGGGCCCTGCCGGAGTGTACCGGTGATCTCACCCGCGCCAGCGCGCATTTGCCCCTCGTAAGCGATCTGATATTCGGCCGCGCTGACCGTCAGCCAATCACCCTCCTGCTTGACGCGGTCTACCGGCAGCTTGGTATCGCGCTTACCGACCACGCGGAATTCAGCCGTCGCCGGCGCGCCTGGATGATTGGCGATTTGCAGCGTGGCTTTCAGCGTGTAACCATTGCGGGAGAATTCGCCCTGCCATTCCCCTTCGAACTCCTTCGCGACCGCGGTTCCCCCGGACGGCGGATCTACTTGCGCCGGACCGGCCTTCTGCAGGCTGAAGGCGGCGGTGTTGCCGGCCTGTTGAAAATCGCCGTTCAACGATCCGTCGCTGTTGAGCCGTCCACGGAATACAGGTTCGGCCAGCGCGCCCTTGATGGCAAAATGCACCTCGGAGCCGTTCACCTGGATATCCGCGAGCGGGGCGCCCTTCACGCTGAATCCCGGAACGATGGCGGAACCAATCCATTTCCCGCCGGCCTCCTGCGCCAGGTCGATGACCACCGTCAGCTCTCTGCCGGGAATCTCTATGGTGCCTTCCCAGCGGGCCTCGGCCGGCTCCGCGCCGCGGGCCAGCGCAGCGGCCGCGATCAGAACAGCGAGTCGTAAGCTCATTCGCGGGTTAGACGGGTAGGCCGCCAAAAGGTCACCGTGGCGCGGACACTCATGTCTGCCGCGCCGAGACTCCTCTCGGCGGTCGGTTTTAAAGAAACCCCACCCCTTTGACTTCGGCCGCGCTTTCTGGTCTACTCTGACTAGAAGTATTTGCTTGTCTCAGACTCGCTCTATATTGAATTACGCTCCGCCGCTTCTCCCGGGCCAACCGGCCCCATTTATCTGTCCCTCGGTCTCTAACGCTTAAACCAAAAATGTATCCTGGCAGAAATTTTCCTCCTCGCAGGCAGAATCGCAGAGAGAACGTGAATGAATCCATCCGTGCGCGCGAAGTCCGCGCCGTGTTCCCCGACGGAACTACGGAAGTGATGCCTACGGCCGCAGCCTTGCGCAAAGCGCAGGAACTGGGCCTCGACCTGGTCCTGGTCGCCCCCACCGCCGTGCCGCCCGTGGCCAAGGCCGTGGACTTCGGCCACTACCAGTACGAGCAAAAGAAGAAGCAACACGACGCCAAGAAGAAACAGCACGTGGTGCTGGTGAAGGAAATCAAGTTCCGCCCCAACACCGACGACCACGATTACGACTTCAAGAAGAACCACGCCATCCGCTTCCTGCAGGAGGGCAACCGCGTTAAGGCGGTAGTCCAGTTCCGCGGCCGGGAAATCGCGCACGCCGACTTGGGCAAGAAGCTTCTCATGCGCTTTGCCGAGGACCTGGTCACCTACGGAACCGCCGAGGCCATGCCGCGCATGGAGGGCCGTAACGCGCATATCCTGATCAGTCCCACCAAGGCCGCGACCAAGCCGGCCCCGGGGGAAAAACCCCCACCACCTCGCCCGCCGCAAACCCCTTCATCTCCGCAAACTCCCCCTTCCCAGGCCTAAGGTAAGTAAGTGGTACGGGCCTAACTGGCATTACTATAGGTCCGCCCATAGTGCGTGCTACTATGCGGGAAGTCCAGGCAGATCAATATGTATAACGCATTCTTCGGTTTCAATCAGAACCCCTTCAACATGAGCCCGGACCCGGCGTTTCTGTTCCGAAGCCCGCAGCACGAAGAGGCCTTGGCCAATCTGATTTATGGCGTGCAGAGCCGCAAGGGATTCATCGTCATCACCGGGGAAGTGGGTACCGGGAAGAGCACCATGCTCGAGTGCCTGCGCGATTTTCTGAATGCGCAGCAGATCGCCTTTGGTTCGCTGGTGAACTCGCGGCTTACGGTCGAACAGTTCTTCGAACTGGTGTCCCACGACTTCGATCTGCGCTGCGACCATCGCTCGAAAGTGGATGTCCTGCTGGCCTTGAACAGCATGTTGATTGAGCGGGCGAATCATGGCCGTACTACTGCCCTGATCGTGGACGAAGCGCACAACCTGGATTGGGAAGTGTTGGAAGAGATTCGCCTGTTGGGCAACATGGAGAATCGCCGCGGCAAGCTGCTGCAGATCGTGCTCGCGGGACAGCAGGAATTGGATCGCAAGCTGGAAGCGCCGGAATACCGTCAACTCAAACAGCGCATCGCGCTACGTTGCGCCTTGCAGGGGTTCAGCCCGGAAGAAACCGCCACTTACATCACTTCGCGTATGAGCCGCGCCGGGTTGGCGGATCAACAGATCATGCCGCCCAGCATCCTGGAAGAGATTCACTTTCGTTCGCAGGGCATCCCCCGATTGGTCAATGCCATTTGCGACAACCTGTTGTTGACCGCCTTCGCGCTGGAAGCCAAGTCCGTCAACCTGGAAATGCTGGACGAAGTCACCTCCGACATGCGGTTGGATTATCCTGGCCCGCATCCCTTCCGCCCGGAAACCTCATTTCCAGAACATAGCGTCCGCCGCACGCGCGTAACATAACGTCCGCTTCGTACCATAAAACCCGCCATGGATCCTGTATCAGGTACTTACCTAATTAGCTCTGCGCGAAATACACTCTAAAAGTACTGATGTACCCCCAATAATTGGGCGTTCTAGAACAGTCGATTAAGAATACCATTACGGATTGGACTAGGACTCACCTAAACTTGTTGGCGCAAAGGAGCTAATTCCGATGAGACGACTTTTCCAGATCCAGTTGGCCTGCGCGGGGACAGCATTCATGATGGCACTCGCGCTTTCCAGGAGCTTGGCCCCGGCCGTGGCCCATGGCACCACCCTGCCGCCCCCGCCATGGGAAGAAATCCGTGTGGCGCATGGCACCACCCTGCCGCCTCCACCATGGGAAGAAATCCGTGTGGCGCATGGCACCACCCTGCCGCCTCCGCCATGGGAAGAAATCCGTGTGGCGCATGGCACCACCCTGCCGCCTCCACCATGGGAAGAAATCCGTGTGGCGCATGGCACCACCCTGCCGCCTCCACCATGGGAAGAAGTGCGCGTAACGGCGTAATCCGCTAGCGACTAGCGCGCTGCCAGCCTAGAATGTGAGTTGGCATGCGGGCCCTATTGCAGTACGCAAGCTGGCTAGTCGGGCTCCCCCTGGAGCTGCTCATCATTGCCGCGCTCGTTCGCGGCCCTTATCGCCGATTTCCGTTCGTCTTCATCTACTCCGTTGCGCTCTTCCTTGCGAATGTAGCCGAAATGCCTGTGAACGCGGCGTACTTCACGGGAATCCGGCTTTCTCATAGCCGCGCGTTTTATTACTGGATCGACGAAGGCATTCTCCAGCTCCTCATCTACGCAGTGGTGATCAGCCTGATCTACGGGGCGACTGCGGAACTCCGTTCCCGCACCGTCGTGCGCGCGGCCCTGACCGGCGCCGCCGCGTTGTTCGCCGGCGGATCCTTTCTGATCCACTACAATCCTCGTCTGGTGGTCGGGATGTGGATGACACTGTGGAGCCGCGATCTGAATTTCACATCCGCCGTGCTCGATCTGGCGTTGTGGGCCATGCTGCTCGGTTCGCGGAAGAGGGAAACGCGGCTGCTGCTGTTGAGCGGGGGGCTGGGGATTCAATTCACAGGGGAAGCGATCGGCCAATCGGTAAGGCAGTGGCTTCCATGGACACTCTCACCGGGCGACGTGATCATATCAGCGGCGAACCTGGCTTGCTTATGGATTTGGTGGCAAGCCTTGCGGACTGTGCCGGTGGAGGATTCGGCTTCGCTCAAGGCAGGTCCGCCGCTGAAGTAGACGGAACCGCGGCGTGTAGTCCACGGCTCCGTTTTCCTGTTAGATGAGCTACTGACGATTGGCGCTTGCGGGTGTGATACTGGCCGGGGCGCTTTGTGCCTCGATACGGCTGGCCGAGTTGTCGGGGCTCGTGTTCAAAGAGGCCGTGACCTGGTCGGCGCTGAAGATCTTCACTTCCACGCGGCGGTTCTTGGCGCGAGCGGCGCGGTTGTGTCCATCATCCACCGGCTTCTCTTCGCCCAAACCGATCATGTGAACGCGGTAGATCGGAATGTCGTGCTTGGCTACCAGATATTCCACCACCGTGTCGGCGCGGCGCTTGCTCAGCTCTTCGTTGTATTGCTTGGAGCCGGTGCTGTCCGTGTAGCCTTCCACGGCGATGAAGAAGCGCTTGCTGGGCTTGGCTGCATCTGCCAGCTTGTCCAGATCCTGCTTCGCATCGTCGGATAGCTTGTACTGGTTGAATTTGAAGGGCACGGAAGCCGACGTCTGCAGTTTGTAGTCGTCGATATTAGCCACGACGTTCCGCAGACTATCGAGTCCCCGATTGGCGGAATCGGCACTCTGGGCAGCCTGATTGGCCTTGTTCATTGCCTCACCGGCATGCTGGTCGGCGGCGGTTGCGTGCTGGTCGGCGGCAAGCGCATGCTGGTCAGCCGTGGAAGCACGTTCCTGGGCCGCACTGATGCCACTCTGCGCTTTTTCGTCAACCTGTTTTACCTGGTTGCGAGTGTCTTCAATCGATTGACCGTTTCGGTTCGTCTGCTCTCCCACCTGGTCGACCTTGGCCTGAATCGGTGCGGTCGTGTTCCGCACGTACTTCTTGGTTGCGCAGCCACCGGCGAGCAAAGCGCCCGTCACGATACATGTCGTTGCGAGAAATGCTGTCCCTGTCATAGTCCAAAACCTCGGTCTCTCCTCAAGCAATCGAGGAACCGTTCTCGATAAGCGCCTTAGTTTGAACGAAAATCGACCGGTCTGAAAGTTCAGCGCGTAACAGTTATGTAAGGTTTACCGCTATAGCGGTGATTCGCTACGGACGTTTTTCCCTGGCGGGCCGGACTTTTGGCCGCTTCGCGACCGAGCGAAGGTGGTGGCCATCCGCATATTTATACCCCGGGAGATCCCAAGCCAGAGTCTCATAGATCTCGTCTTCCGGATCGGAATCCCAAAGCCAAAATTTTCGCACGATCATATGAACCTTCCGAATGAGAGCAGGGGGGCCTTCTTTTAGTGTACCATTCCGGTCGCCGGCGGGGCTCCTTGTCGGGGAGTGCCGGAGGGGGGATTGGTGGCGGCGCGCGGACTCGAACCGCGGACCTAGGGATTATGAGACCCTCGCTCTAGCCAGCTGAGCTACGCCGCCTTACGGATATCCAAAGTCTACCAGACCAGTTTGTGGAAAAGCGCCGCTGGCCAAGCGATGAATCCGCCGGCGCCAAATCAGGACCAGTCTGGTCCTCGTCAGGCGGGTTCAAACGCTGTTGCCTCAATGCTTTACCCACAATGCTGACACTCGGGGCAATTCGTTGTAAGTACTGAAATTTACGATACTTGACCCCTCGCCCGGTCCCGTTTTCCCACAGTTTTTTCCACAGTTTGGTGGACTATTCAACAAGGTGCAGGCGGCGCTGGAGAGATTCTGGAATCTCGGCCGATACCTCGCAGAAATCGGCTTCATAGCGCACGTCCAGTACCCGGCCCAGCGCATGCAGCAAAGCCATGGTCGCGCCATCCCCCAGAGGCAGCCGCAGAGTCGTCCGCACCACCGGGTCCAGCGGCAGGCATTCATCGATGGTGGCTAGGAGCCGGTCAACGCCCTCGCCCGTCAGCCCGGAAACGGCTACCGCGCGCAACTCGGTACGCTCTCCGGTGGCACCTAGCAGTCTTCGCTGGAGCGCTTCGAAATCGCCCTCGCCGGCGGGCAGGCGGTCGATCTTGTTCATTACCAGCAACTGGGGAATCTCGGCGGCCCCGATCTCCGCCAGCACTTTATGAACGTGCGCGGCGTGTTCCGGGGCGGCAGGCGACGATGCATCCACTACGTGCAGCACCATGGCCGCTTCTTTCACTTCCTCCAACGTGGCGCGGAATGCCCTGACTAAAGTAGTGGGCAGGTTGCGAATGAAGCCCACGGTATCGCTCACCAGCGCGCGTCTATGGGATGGCAGCACCAGGGGGCGCACGGTGGGGTCGAGGGTAGCGAACATGCGCGCGTCCGTCAAAACTCCGGCCTGCGTCAAGCGATTGAACAAGGTCGATTTTCCGGCGTTGGTATAGCCAGCCATCGCCAGGGTGGCCAGCGGCACCGCATTACGGCGGCGGCGGTGCAGGGCGCGGCCCGCCCGTACGCCCTCCAGCTCTTCCTCGATTTTCTTGATACGCTTGGCGATGCGGCGGCGGTCGGTCTCCAGTTGCGTTTCACCGGGACCGCGGGTGCCGATCCCGCCGCCCAAACGGGACATCTCCACACCACGCCCGGTCAGCCGGGGCAGCATGTAGTTAAGTTGGGCCAGTTCCACTTGCAGGCGGCCCTCACGGGTGCGCGCCCGCGAAGCGAAAATGTCGAGGATGAGCTGGGTGCGGTCGATGACCTTGCAGTCGATGGCCTTTTCCAGGTTGCGCTGCTGGGTAGGTGTCAGATCGTGATCGAAGATGACAGCGTCCACGCTGCCGGTGTGGACCGCGGCCGCGATTTCCTCGACCTTGCCGTGGCCGATCAGGGTGGCGGCTTCGGGAGCCACGCGCGATTGCATCACCCGGTCGACGATCTCGCCGCCCGCACTGGCAGCCAGTTCGGCTAGTTCATCGAGCGATTCGGCAGCGCGATCGCCGCTCGACCGGCGCGGACTCCCGCGCGTTTTCCATTCCAGCCCGACGAGGATGACCCGTTCTCGGACGACGCTGGGCGGCGGCGTGTGTTACCCCTCCGAGGCGTTCTCGTGCGCCGGTGTTGCCGGGGTGCCGGCTAGCGCACTGGTTTGCCCGGCCATCTGCGAACTGGCGGCGTAGGAGTGCGCCATCTTCTGAGTCACGACGGTGGAAATGGCGTGCTTAAAAATGAGCTGCTCCTGGTTATTGGTCTCCAATACCAGGGAGTATTTGTCGAAGCTCTTGATGCGGCCCGACAGCTTGACTCCGCTCATGAGGTAAATGGTGAGGACGATTTTGTCCTTTCGTGCATTGTTTAAAAAACTGTCTTGAATATTTTGCGCCGGTTTTTCCATTCAGTCCCCCAAGCCCTTTCGGGAAAGCACAACAGTGTACAAACGGCCATAGTATTGTACAACTATTCACGGTAAAGAAGCTTTCAGCCGTCAGCCTATCAGCGTTCAGCCAAACCGGGCGTTGGCTGGTTGCTGAAAACTGAATACTGATGACTGAGAACTATTCTTCTTCGTGCTCGGCGGCGGCTGCGGGAGAAACCCCGATCATCGACGTGAGTTCCTGGCGGTCTACGTTCCGCGAAGGTACGGGAGGCTTCTTGGGGGCGCCCGCCGGCTCCAACACGAATTCGGAGACCGACGACAATTCGTGTTCCACGTTGAAGTCCGGGGTGTGCTTCAGCGCGGGGATCTGCGCCAAGCCGTCCTCCGTAATGACACACTCCATTCCGTTACTCAGACGGAACCGGATTTTCAGGTGCTTTCGGATCGACAGTTTGCGCAGATCGGCCAGCTTCATCGATCGGCTTCCTGGAAGTCGCCGACCGGATCGCCCAGTGCAGCGCGCGCCGCGATGTTCTCCTGGCACGCAACACAGTAACGGGCCCACGGCACGGCTTCCAGTCGCTTGACCGAAATCGGCTCTTCGCATTCCAGACAGACCCCGTAATTTCCATGCTCGATCCGCAGCAACGCGTCGGAAATTTCGCGCAGCAACTTGATGTCGATGGTGTTACGGTTCAGGAAAATCCACTCCTCGTGATGTTGCTGGCTGAGATCACCCTCGTCGGAGGGACAATCCAGCCGTGCGACCACCTGTGCAGCCTTCTGAGCGGACATACTCCGACGGACTTCCTCGGCTTTCTTTTCCAGCGTGTTGCGATACGTGCTTAGCTTGGGTCCGTTTTTCATAGTGTTTACCACTTTCTCTCTACCCGATACTCGCGTAGACTTCAGGATTTATATGACGCTGACCGGGCACCAAAAGTTGCGATGGCATTGGGGGAGCACAATGCGGCGCGATTTGAAAGAGTATAGCCGCGGGTCCAGCCGAAGTCAAGCGCCACGTATGATTTACAGAAGTTTACAGTACCGGGCACCACTTATTAGCGGTGTACTCGAGCCGAAAGATACTGTTAAACCGCCGGTCTACTTCAGTTTCTGGATTGCGTCGATAAGCTCCGGCACCACCTGGAAAAGATCCCCCACAATCCCGTAGTCGGCGACTTCGAAAATGGGGGCGTTGGGATCCTTATTAATCGCCACGATTGTTCGCGAGCCTTTCATGCCTACCAGGTGTTGGATCGCACCGGAAATTCCCACCGCCAGGTACATCTTGGGCGCGACCGTCTGTCCCGAGCTGCCAACCTGACGCTCCATGGGAAGCCAGCCGGCATCGCAGATGGGGCGTGAGGCGGCCAGCTCGGCGCCCAAAGCGTCGGCGAGTTTCTGCACCAGCGCGATGTTCTCGGGTTCCTTGATACCGCGCCCTACCGACACGATCAGCTCGGCTGCCCCCAGGTCGACGGCGCGCTGCGACTCGCGGAAGAGTTCCAGCGGCTGGATGCGAATGTCGGCGGGTGAGAGCTGCGGCGTCACCACTTCGACCGGAGCGGCGCCTTCGGCCACCTGATCGGCCCGATACGCGCCGGCCTGCAAACTCGCCAGGTGCGGCGGCGCTCCGGCGAAGCGCACATCCACGTTCACCTTGCCCTGGAAGAGCTGGCGGACGAGGATGAGTTGTCCGTTATCGACGCGGTGCGAAACCACATCGCTGACGGCGACCTTGCCGAGCGAAGTAGCCAGCTTCGGCAGGAAGTCGCGGACCTGGTAGGTGTGCGGGAACAGCACCAGGGAAGGCTTTGTTTGCTCGATGAGCTGCCGCAGCGCCAGCGAATACCCGTCGGGAGTGTAGTCTTTCAGTAACTCGTGGTCGACCAGGTACACCTTCTCGAGCTGCTTGCGGGCGAGTTCGCCGGCGAAGGCCTGGCCGCCAGTCCGTACCAGGGCGCCAGACGCGGTGGTGTTGGTCTCCTTCGCGAGCTGCTGCGCGGCCGCGAGGGTCTCCCAGGACATGCGGTGAAACGCTTGCCCGTTGTGTTCCAGAACCGCCAGGATGCTCATATGACCCGCGCCTCGAATTTCAGTTTCTCCGCCAGTTTGCCCGCCGCCTCTTTGGGATTGCCCTCGAAAAGCTGCGTGCGCTTGGTGCGCTCGGGAAGATACACGCGATCCACCGCGATGCTGGAAGCTTCGGTGGCGGCGCCCAGACCGGCCAGCCGTCAGCCGTTTGATCTCCTTGGTCTTGGCCTTCTTGATTCCCATCAGCGTGGCATAGCGCAGCTTGCTGATGCCCGACTGGATGGTAAGCAGCGCGGGCAGCGGCATCTCGACGTGCTGGAACCACCCGTCTTCCAGCTCGCGCTTCACGCGAATGCGGCCGTCCTTTTTTTCCACCTGCATGATGAGGGTGGCATGCGGCAGGTGCATCAGCTCGGCCAGAATGACGCCGGTCTGTCCGTAGCCGAGATCGTCGGATTGCAGGCCGGTCAGAATGAGGTCGGGCGCCTCGGGTTGGAGCGCCGCGGCCAGCAATTTCGCGGTGGCCAGCGGGTCGAACCGGCTGAGATTCTCATCCTCTATATGGATGGCGCGGTCCGCGCCTTTGGCGAGGGCTTCGCGAATGGTCTGCGCGGCGCGCGCCGGGCCGGCGCAGATCACCACCACCTCGCCCGTGTGCTGCTCCTTAAGCTGCAGCCCCGCTTCCAGCGCGTAGGCGTCTGGTTCGTTGATCTCGTAGGTGAGATCGGCGTCCTCGATCCATTTCGCGGACGAGGCGATGCGCAATTGCGAGTCCCGTGCGGGCACTTGCTTAATTGCAATGATGATTTTCATTCTTGATATCGCTTAAAAATGAGGCAGCCATTGGTGCCGCCAAAACCGAAGCTGTTGGAGAGAGCGTAATCGATCTTCATGGGCCGCGCCCGGTTGGGCACATAGTCCAGGTCGCAAACCGGGTCGGGATTTTCGAGGTTCATGGTGGGCGGAGCGATCTGGTCGCGGAGGGCCAGCACCGTGATTCCGGCTTCCAGGCCGCCCGCGCCGCCCAGCAAGTGGCCGGTCATGGACTTGGTGGAGCTGATGGCCAGTTTCGAGGCATGCCCGCCGAAGGCACGCTTGAGCGCTTCGGTCTCGATGCGGTCGCCCACTTCCGTGGAGGTTCCGTGCGCGTTGACGTACTGCACCTGCTCGGGCTGGATGGCGGCATCGCGCAGGGCGTTGCGCATCACGCGGTAGGCGCCATCGCCATCATCCGGCGGCGCGGTGACATGGAAGGCGTCGGCGCTCATGCCATAGCCCACGAGTTCCGCAAGGATGCGCGCGTTGCGGCTGCGCGCCGACTGCAATTCTTCCAGGATCAGGATGCCGGCGCCTTCACCGACCACGAAACCATCGCGGTCGCGGTCCCAGGGACGGGATGCGCGCTCCGGTTCTTCGTTGCGCGTGGAGAGCGCGCGCATGGCGGCGAACCCGCCGATCCCCATGGGGGTGATGCAGGCTTCCGTGCCGCCGCAGATCATCACGTCGGCCTCTCCGCGCTGAATGATGCGGAAGGAATCGCCGATGGAATGCGCGCTGGTGGTGCAGGCGGTAGCCGTAGCCGAGTTGGGGCCTTTGGCGCCGCTGCGGATGGAAACCTGTCCCGAGGCCAGATTGATGATGGTCGCCGGAATGAAAAACGGCGAAATGCGGCGCGGTCCGTGCTCGAGCAGAGCCTTGTGCTCGCGTTCGATCACTTCGAATCCACCGATTCCGCTGCCGATGTAGACGCCCACCTGCTCGGCGTTTTCGGGCGTGACTTTGAAGCCGGAACTGCTCAGGGCGCAATCCGCCGCCGCGATGGCGAACTGGATAAAACGCCCCATCTTCTTGATCTCTTTTTTCTCGATGTAATGGGCCGGATCGAAACCCTTCACTTCTCCGGCGATGCGGCAAGAGAAAGCCGACGCGTCAAACTGGCTGATGCGGCCGATGCCGGATCTTCCCGACCGGATACCTTCCCACGTGGTCTCGGTTCCGATCCCCAGCGGCGTCAGCAAGCCCACACCAGTGATGACTACTCTTCGCGACAAAACGTTCTCCTGGTGAGAAAGCGGCTAACTCTTCTTGGCAGTCTTGGATTCGATGTAATCGATGGCGTCTTTGACGGTGGCGATCTTTTCAGCGTCCTCGTCTGGAATTTCCAGCTCAAAGGCCTCTTCGAAGGCCATGACCAGTTCCACGATGTCCAGCGAATCGGCGCCGAGATCATCGACAAATGACGCGTTGTTGTCGACCTGACTCTCGTCTACGCCCAACTGCTCGACGATGATCTGCTTCACCTTCTGCTCAACTGCCATGACTCCTCCTCGAATTGTACAAACCCGTTGATTTTAGCTGGCTTCGCGATTCGTTCGCAAGTAACGGGAGGAATTCCGTACCTAAATCCCGGTCCGGCGCACGTCTTGCGGCCGGATATATTCATTCTGCCACGGAAATGGTGGGGCAGACGGTCGCCCCGCGCCGTCTGCCAATTCGCCCGCCACAAAAGGCGATGGCCTGCGCCACCACGGCAGGCGGACCAGCGACAGATTCAGGGAACGAAATCCGTCGACGTATCGTATAGCTAAACCAAGCCGGCTCGTCGACGCCGAAAGCCGGCCCTCACAGGAGGTTCGCATGAGATTCCGCCTGCCCGCCAGCACGGCGTTGCTTGGTATCGCGACATTTATTTCGTCCGGGGCTGCTTACGGCCAATGGCTCAAGTACCCCACGCCGGGCATCCCGCGGTTGCCCGATGGCAAGCCCAATCTCGCCGCGCCCGTTCCTAAGACGCCCGATAGTAAGCCGGACCTCTCGGGGATCTGGCAAACCACTGCCGGAAGCTACCCCCTCAACATCGCTTCGGATCTGAAGCCCGGCGACACCAAACCGTGGGCGGATGCTTTGTATCACCAGCGCCTGGAGAACTTTGGCATTGAGAACCCCGCCGCATATCGGTGCCTGCCGGAGATCGGCCCCGCATTGAGCATGGGTATGTTCAAAATTCTTCAGACCCCCAGTGCCATCGCCTTTCTCGTCGGCGGGCAGGCGCGGCAGGTTCTGACGGACGGCCGGGGTCTTCCCGAAGACCCCAATCCAACCTGGCAGGGCTACTCTGTGGGGCATTGGGAGGGGGACACGCTGGTAGTCGAAAGCGCGGGCTTTAACGACAAAAGCTGGCTCGATTTCGGCGGCCACCCCCATACCGAAGCCCTGCATGTGACAGAGCGTTTCCAGCGCAAGGATTTCGGACACATGGAACTGAAGATTACGTTCGAGGATCCGAAAGCCTATAACAAGCCGTGGACGATCTCCATGAACTCGGATCTGATGCCGGATACCGAACTGCTCGAATATGTTTGCAATGAAAATGAGCGCGATGTGAAGCATTTCCTGGTAACGGAGGAAGACCGGAAACGCACCCGTACGAATGTGCAGGTCGCCCCCGCATTGCTTGCCAAATACACGGGCATCTACCAGGTAGTGAATACCGAGGGGAAGCCGGTGGGGCGCGATGGCAAGGTACTTACGGGAGATGCCAAACCGTCCACCCTTGCGATCTCTATCGCCGACGATCACCTGATGATTACGTTGCCGGGTGGTGGAGCGCAGTTTGCCTTAACTACGGAATCAGAAACCACGTTCGGGGTCTTCGGCGAAACATTCGAATTTGTGCGGGATGCACAAGGAGCCGTCACACAACTCGTGGAGCGAGGGTTGGGCGATATGAGGGCGGTCCGGCAAGGCGATTTACCGGGTGAACGTGGAAAATAGAGACGGTTAGGTTCCACCGCGATCCAAATGTGGCGCGGACACTCATGCCGGCCGTGCCAAGACATCTTGGCACGTTGATTTTAGTAACGAAATGGCCGGGACACCTTACTAGCACCGGCGACAAAGATCGCCGGCGTTACGCCCGGAGCGCCACGCGCGCCAGCCGCTCCTCGCCATGGGGGTCATTGACCACCTGGCACTCGTTGTCCAGGACCATCGTAGCGCGTTGGTCCGTCTTAAAGGTGGGCCAGTTGGGAAGTCCTTTGTGGTTGGGGTTCCCGCTGCGGGCGAAGGCGGCCCATGCGGTGCTCATCTTCTCCTGCAGCGGATAGCGGTCGGCGCCGGAGCCGGTCATGGATTTCGCCTCATCCACGTTTTCCAGAACGAAGGGGATCTCCAGGGTGTGGTACGCCTTCAGCTTTCCGTCGCGCACCGGCGATTTCCAGGTGAAGTAATACATATAGACCGGCGCCTTCTGCGCGGCTTTGCGCTCCGCCTCGGTGAGGACGCCCGCCGCGAAATTATCGGACGCCATAATCTGGGCGAGCTCGATGTTGCTGACGTTGGGCCGCCCTTTGCGGTAGGCCGCGACCAGCTTGTCCGCATCGGCATCGCTGATCCGGCTGTTCTGCTTCACGGCGGCGCGCAGGCCGGCATCGTCGATGGGATCGAACTTGGTAAACGGGAAGAAGTTGACTTCGTATTCCACCGATCCAATCAGCAACGGAACGTTGGCCGAGATGGCGGGGGCCGCGGGGTCGAACGGGTCGGCGGGCAGGGCATGGCCGTCCACCACCGGGGCCAGCCGCAGACCTTGCGTGCTCAACGTGGCCTGCACCAGGTCGTCCATCGGTACTTTCAGTAAGCCGGCGGCCTCCTTGATGTCCAGTTTCGCCATGAGGGTCTCGGCGGTCTTGGTGGCATCGGCGCGCGTCACGCCCTTGATGTTGGCGCCGCTTTGCACGATGGCGCGGTGGAATAAACCCTTGGCCGCGGGCATCGCCAGCAGCGTGCTCACCTTTCCGGCACCGCCCGACTGGCCGAAAATGGTGACGTTCCTGGGATCGCCGCCGAAGCTCGCGATGTTGTCCCGAACCCATTCGAGCGCGGCGACGATGTCCAACATGCCGGCGTTCGAAGCATGCGCGAATCGCTCGCCGCCCAGGTCCGCGAGATAGAGGAAGCCGAACGAGTTGAGCCGATGGTTCAGCGTGAGGGTGACCACATCGTGCTTGCGCGCCATGTTGGCGCCATCGTACATGGTGTAGCTGCCCGAGCCGCTGGTGAACCCGCCTCCGTGCAGCCAGACCATCACGGGACGCTTGCCGCTCAAACCGTTGGTCCAGACATTGAGGTGCAGGCAGTCTTCGCTGTGGCCTTGTTTGGGGATCGTCCCAGCTACCTCGGGGATTTCGGTATGCGGTCCCTGGGGCGCTTCCAGGCCCCAATCGGCGCTGTCCTTGACGCCGGTCCAGGGCTCCGGTTTGGCGGGAGGCATAAAGCGCCGGTCGCCGGCCGTCGAAGCGCCGTAGGAGATTCCGCGGAAGGCGTTGACCTTATCCTGGACGACGCCGCGGATCTTGCCGGCGGTGGTATTGACTACAGGACCGGGCGCCGCGCCCTTGATCTCCGCAGCGAAAGCGCGCTGCCACGTACCGCTCAACGCGGACACGCCGCCAAATGCTGCTCCACCGAGAAACCCTCTGCGATTGACCTTCTGGCTCATATACACCCTTTAAGTATGAAATCGTTTACTTACCGCACAGCCGGGCACTATTTTACACCTTTCGACAAAGTTGAATGTTCTAATTGGCCCCATCTAAGCTTTAAGCTAGCATGGACATGAACTTAGTCGGGTCCGCGTCCCCGGAGGATACCTGATGCCGCTTAATCCCATCAAAGTGTGGTGCGCGGCCTGGACGCGCTCACCTTCTTCGCGAGCGCGTGCGGCACGAACCCTGCGGTCTATGTCGCAAAGGGAAAGAAAAACCTGGACGAAGGCAGATATGCCGATGCAGAAATCAACTTCAAGAAAGCGATTCAGAAGAGCCCCAATTTGGGCGATGCGTGGTTCGGCCTCGGATCGGCTCAATTCAGGGAGAGGCAGCTTAGCGACGCTTATGTGAACTTGAGGAGGGCCACCGACCTACTGCCGGGACGGGAGGACGTAGCCGTTACATTGGCGGATGTATGCCTGGCGGGATATATGACCGATACGTCACGCCCGGAGGCTTTGTACAACGCAGTGAAGGACACATCCGAGCGACTTCTTAAGGGCGATACCAACTCCTACGACGGCTTACGCTTCAAGGGTTACATCGCGATGTTGGACCGTCGCTTTCCCGACGCGGTCGATGCCTTGAGGAGGGCCGACGGCATCAAGCCCGGTCGAGTTGACGTAACGCAGGCATTAATCGAAAGCCTGATTGGGAATGAACAGGGAGCTGAGGCGGAGATAATCGGCCAGGCACTTCTCAAGAAGGTTAAAGACAATGGCGCTGTATACGACCTCCTGTATGGTTATTACATAACAAGCAATCGACGCCCCCAAGCCGAAGAGTTGCTAAAGACCAAAGTCACTAATAATCCGGACGTGTTGGAATATCGTCTCCAGCTGGCGCGGCACTATCTCGACAGCAATAAGGACGACCAGATGATGAGCGTGCTGCAGCAAGTCACGGACGATCCAAAGCGGTTTCCAGACGGGCTACTGCAGGTTGGCAACTTCTATGCTTCCGCCAACCGGCGCGACGAAGCTCTGCTGATGTTTCAGAAGGGCGCTTCCGATAGTTCAGGGACGTCAAAAATAGCGTTCCAGCAGCGCACCGCGGAAATTCTCAGCCAAATGGGCAAACCCGATCAGGCGCTACCGATTTTGGAGAGCATCATTAAGACGGATCCGGCTAATATCCCTGCGCGCTCTGTGCGTGCGGCCATCAACCTCGGCAGCAACGATCCGGGAAGACTGGATGCCGCCTTCGCGGAATTTCAGGAGCTCTCCAGACTGGTTCCGAATGATGCCGCCATACATTACAATTTGGGACGCGTTCATTTGGCCAAGGGAGACAATAGCGATGCCTTGGCCGAGTTTGCCAGAGCCATCAGGCTGGATAATAGCCTTTTGACACCCCGCTTGCTGGCAGCCACGTTGTCGCTGCAACGGGAAGACTACACGTCGGCAGCGCGCTACGCTGACGAGGTCTTGGCGCGGGCGAGCGACAATGCCGAGGCCCGACTCTTGCGGTCGGCGAGCCTGACCGGTATGGGGAACTTCGAGCAGGCGTCTCGCGAAGTGGATCAACTCAACAAGCGGTTCCCTAACGCCTTGGAGCCGAAGCTACAAGCCGCTGCTCTGAAAGTCGCCCAAAAGCAGTACGTCGCAGGCCGAAGAGATATATAAGGGCCTATATGAGACAACTCACGATCTGCGTCCGCTGGCGGGACTCGTGGATACCTACTTATTGAACAATCAGTATGATACGGCTATCGCATTTCTTAACCAGCAAAAGGGAAAAGGCGACTCCCCTCAAATCGATACGCTACTGGCCAATGCCGCTCTCCGTGCGCACAAATTTGATCTGGCTGTTCAGCAGTATTCCAAATTGGCAGACGCTCACCCGCAGTCGTACCGGGAGCACCTTTCGCTGGGAGACGCCCTTCTCCAGGCGGGGAACATCCAAGAGGCGGTTACGCAGTTTCAAGTGGCCAAATCCCTAGCCCCCAAAGACCCTGAAACAAACGCCATGCTGGCACTGGCGCTCCACAACGCCGGCCGCTCCAACGAGGCCGCCCAGGCGTATCGCGATACGCTCTCGCTTCAATCCGGCAATCCATTGGTGATGAACAACCTGGCGTATCTCATGGCAGAAACCGGCGGGGATCTTAATGAGGCCCAAAGGTTGGCTCAGGATGCCGCTCACGAGCAGCCATCTAACATGGCAATGGCGGATACCTTGGGCTGGATTTACGTAAAGAAGAAACTTCCGGACAGCGCCATCCAGGTTCTCTCCAATGTTGTTCGGAAAGACCCCAAGAGTTCGATCCACCATTATCACCTGGCAGTCGCCTACAACGACAAAGGGGATAAGGCCGCAGCGAGGCAAGAACTGGAGGCCGCCTTAGCGAACCGGCCGCCAAGAGATGAAGAGCAGAGGATCCGAGATCTTCTCGCGAAGCTCTAATATGTATGCCGCGATACCGATTTGAATGTATAAGTCGCATGACTGACTGGTCGATTTGTGTATTTTAGTCGCAATACCGGCTTGTTTATGTTAGGAGTTATACGAGCGAACAAGCGGCAGGTATTTTCCCCTATTGCGAGTCGTTACGAGTCCACCGGATACTAGCGAAAGTTAACCAATCGCTTGAGTCCCGATACAGCTAGGAACGGAGACAAAGAAATGACTCGGAAGGTTTCAGGAGTTTGTTTTGTGCTCACTTTGTCGGCGCTTGCGTTGCTGATGGCAACGCCGGCGCTGGCGGAAGCAATCACATATTCGACAACGGGTGGGTTTTCTGCCAATGGGGGCGCCAGTAACGCAACTTTTGGCGGCGGAGGGAACACCCTGACGTTGGTATTCAACGGCATCGCCAGTTCAACGGTAAATGCTCCTCCCGCTACGAATGCAAGTGCGGGATTCATTACGGCTTCCGTAGATGGGCACGGGCGGCACAGCGACGGGAGACTTCACACTGACTATCGACCAAACGGCACCGTCGGTCGGGAGCGGGGGTCTGTCCGGTCTTCTGTCCGGTAGTATTAAGAGCAATTCCAGCACCGGAACGCTGGATTTCAGTTCTACAAGCCTGATCCTTGGCAACGTCATGTACACCCTGCAGCAGCCGCCTGGTGGCTACGATATAGTGCCGCCGAGCACTAACAACGGAGTTACCACAATACAGATGAAAATCGATGTAACTGCGGTGCCTGAGCCGGCGTTCTTCGGTCTGACTGGCCTTGCTTTCGTCGGTCTCGCGGGAATCAGTTTCTTGCGGCGTTATCGTCAGTCGCGCTTGCGCGGATAACAGTCCAGTAGAGTTTCCTGCGCTGGCAAAGCAGCCGAGGTAACCTCCGATACAGCTACGATCTCGTGCTAGCGGGGAACTAGAGTCCCGGTTCGGATGGAAGCGCTTTATCGGCGCTGAAATCCAGTCGGGACTTTGTATTTTGTCCATGTGTCGAAGATTTCCCGCGGGTTTCGCGAGCAGCGCGCCGCCCACGGGGATATGCCACGCCGGGAGATTCGCTGTTCTACTGTGGCCGTTTCTTCCGTCGACCGTTAGATTTAGAGGACTATTCTTTGTCGGCTCCGCCGGCAGCGCCGGGGCGGCAGGCTGCGCAGATGCCATGTCCGCTGCCGTTGACTTGAATGAACCCACACAGCGCGGTCATGCGCGTCAACTCGGCGGGGCTCAGCGTCGCCGGCAGGAATGGCGTGCGCTCCGGTGTGAAGACGCCGTTGCTTGCCTGGGCCAGGGTGGTGCCCCAGGCGATGAGGCCGCGGGCCAGCGAGGCAGAGTTCACCGAAGCAGCGTTACAGGAAGATGCCGAATTCGCCACCAGTTTGACGACCACGGAGGTTGGTATTCCCGGAGTGAGCGTATTGCCGATCAAATCTTTTTTGACGGAAAGAAACGCCAGTCCGTTCGGGGTGACGGGACAGGTGCAGCACGAGATCAGTTCTTCGGCTGGATCGTAAGTGTAGACGTTGACGCAGATGTTGCCATTCTGGGTTGGCAACGCAACCGTCGAACTCGCCCCGGAGTTAGTCACGGTGACGAATGAATCGCCGGCGGCTAAGTTGGTTGCATAGTTGATCTGGAAAGGCAGGTCGCCCTGCGCGTAGGCGGCCGCCGATACAAGGAGAGCCGCGAAAACCGTGAGCATCCGCATCGATATCGTTATCCTCCCGGCAAAAGTAGCATTTCAGGCCCCTTGCTTCAATTATCCGGGCGGTGTAGCCGCCACGACTAGTTCCTTAGTTGGCGGCCGATCGCGCGACAGCCTCGGGGTTGCCGGAGCGCCCGCTAGTGCGCTATCCTGAAAACTCGAAACTACTGTATGGCCAATACTTACTCCGCATTGAAGCGGGTGCGCCAAGCTGCCCGGCGCACGGAATTCAACCGGCAGAATCGAACTCGTCTTCGGCACCAGATCCGCGCCGTACGGCGCGCCATCCTGGAGAAGAACGCTCAAAAAGCAGCCGAGCTGCTTCCACCGACTTTCTCTCTGATTGACCGCGCCGCCAAGAATGGCGCCATCAAGATGAACACGGCTGCCCGCTACAAATCCAAGCTCCACTTGCGAATTAAGGCGCTCGCCAGCTAAGGTTTTGCAGGAGTGCCGGGCGCCGCCGACAGTTCGCGGTGCAGCACGGTGGAGATGTCGACTGGCATCTCATCCATGGATTTCACGCGCAGCACCGCCTGAAAGTACCGCGGCATAATTCCCGAAGGAGTCTTTAGGCTAGTGATCAGCGCATGGGCGAGCATGGGGTCGGTAAATACTTTCACCGCCGCCATCACACTGGATGCCTGATTGCCGGACAGATACAGAAAGTCCCCATTCCCGTACAAGCCGCGCATGTGGCTGATCAGCGCGTAACTCTCCTCCATCCCCTTGCCCTCAGCGGCGCCGCGGTCGGAGACAAAGGCCGGTTCCCCCGGCTGCGGCCGCAGGTTTCGAATGCCAGTCGGTTCGAGCACAAGCTGCTGCTCCAGCAGGATGGACTGCACTTGGCGATTGCCCGTGGCGGGGCCGAGGAACACGATGTTATTCATGGCGACTTCCGGCATCGAGAGCTGATCGCCCTGAGTCACCAGCAGGTCGGGCTTGCGCGGACCCAGGAACTGCCCCAAACGGAAAGCCCCGCTGGACGTTCCAAAAGAAGGATTGGCGATACAAACCACTAGCGGCCGTGTGGGCGAAAGAAGCGGCGCCCAGAGCTGCTGCAGTTCCGGGCTCAAGGCAGCTTCTACGATCGGCGGCTGCGCCTTCGGGGAACGAGCCGCGAGATAGCCGACTCCTGCCAGCAGCAAAGTGAGGCACGCCGCCAGGGCCCACACTTCTTTGCGCATCCAACGCGCGCGCGGGGTCTCCGCGGCGACTGATGCCGCGGCCGCATCGACGGCAACCTGGCGAGGTTCGAAGGTGATCTTGAAGCCGCCCTTGGGCACGTCGACCAGGATGGGGTCGGCGATGCCTTCGGTGCGATAGTATTCCGCGAGCTTCTGCCGCAGCCGCGCCACGTGCATGCGGACCACCGATTCCTGCCGCGGATCGTAAGAGGAAGGCTTGCCGAAAGCGTCGATCCCGATGGTGTATTCCTTCAGATCGTCGGCCTCTCCGGAAATCGATTTCTCGGCCAGGTAGGTGAGCAGACGGCGCTGCACCTCCGAGAGCCGGAGCGTTTTGTTCTGCAATATGCGCTCGATTTGAGCTTGGGTGAGGTCGGCCCCTAGTACCACTACGGAAGAATCATATCATAGCGATGATTTGGTGCACTCGGCAGTGAACACCACGACGCCGACGCGGATCACCGTCGACAGAATCGCTATAGCCGTCTACTGGGCGCGCCAATCGGGTTGCGGCCGAGAATCACCCTACCGATTTTCCGCGCCCAAACCAGAGACATGCGGGGCGCCAGGATGAGGACGTTCGGATCTTCGGCTGCATCGTGCATCGCGGCCAGGGTTCGCGTCAGATCTTCGGGGGTGATGATTCCCTCGCTGACCAAAGCGGGCCCGGCCTCTTCGACACTCCACTTCAGAAAAAGGCGACTCTTCCCGCGAAGGATGACCGGCTGATGGATCTCCAGGTTCACGTCCGAGAAGCCCTCGCCGATCACCAGGTGATACAGATTATTTGCTATGGAGTAATCCACACCGCGAGCGGGACCGAGACGGCCGAACAGATACGAAAATGCATTCATAGCAGACGGGGGAACGCTCGAGGCCGTGGCCAGGTCGCCATCTTCGACAACCAGAATCCCGCCTGGCCTGAGAACATCCCGCATCTCGCGCAGGCATGCGGCCGGGTCTGGCAAATGGAGCAACAGGAAGCGGCAGTACACGAGATCGAAGAAGTTCCGGGGCAAGCCCGTGCTGCAGGCGCTGGCTTCGACGAATGATGTGTTCGTCAAGCCTTCCTTAGCGCACAATTCCTCGGCCTGTTGGAGTTGTGCCCCGTTCACATCAACGCCGGTCACGTGTCCATTGGGCCCGACCATCTCCGCCAGCATGCGCGTCACGACGCCCACACCGCAGCCGAAATCGGCAACCCTCATCCCCTCTGCGAGACCGGCCTGAACCAGGATGCGCCGCCCCGCGGGAGCGTAAATGTCATGTAGCACATGGAGCCGGCGGACCGCATTCGCACCAGTTGCGAGCACGTACGAAACGCTGGAAACAAGACTGTTTGATGACAAGCAATTTTTCCTTTCCGATTGGAGACCTAAGACCGCCTCACTGAGTCACGCGTAAAGATCTGGCGATCAGGTCGTTAGAGGGGCGGTTTTTACCTAACTTTTACAAGTATTCACAATGAGGTTTGACCGTCGGCTGTAGCCGGTTATTCACACAACTGAAACGTGATTTCCATGGTCGGGTGCTACGTTCGCCTGAGGGGGTTTTACATGAGTCGCTTTCTGGCAATCTTCGCGATATGCATACTCGCGGCGATGCCGTCATTCGCTCAGTTCGATACGGCTGAGGTTGTAGGAACGGTGCGGGATAATTCGGGCGGGGTTGTGCCTAAGGCGGTGGTGACGCTACTCAATGTGGATACCGGTATTCAGGCGAAGACCATGGCCGACGAAGACGGTAACTACACGTTTTCCAACGTAAAGATCGGAACGTACAAAGTGACCGCGGAAGCAAAAGGCTTTTCGGCAGAGGCCGCATCCGATGTAACCGTAAACGTGGGGGCCCGGCAACGCGTGGATTTTGCGCTGCAAGTGGGCGCCGTCACCGAAACGGTGGAGGTGAGCGGCACGGCGGCGGTTCTCGAAACCGATTCGAGCGAGCACGGACAGGTGATCAACACGGCAGCGGTCGCCGAGCTTCCGCTGAACGGCCGCAATTACGCGGAACTGGCGCTTTTGTCTACCAACGTAATTAAATCCCCGATGGCAGTTTCGTTTTCTCCGAGCGGCACGCCGCGCGAGGGTGCGTTCAACGTGAACGGAATGCGCAGTACCTACAACAATTTCCTCCTGGACGGCCTGGACAACAATGCGTACGGGACCAGCAACCAGGGCTATTCCGCGCAAGTGGTGCAGCCCTCGCCGGACGCAATCGCCGAGTTCAAAGTCATCACCACAAACTACAGCGCTGAATATGGGCGCGTAGGGGGCGCGGTGGTGAATGCGGTGCTAAGATCCGGGACCAACCAATTTCACGGCACGGCCTACGAGTTCTTGCGCAACACTTCCCTAAACGCTGGCGGTTATGAATTCAGCCAGCCCTTTGTCAAGCCCCCGCTGCACCGCAATCAGTTCGGCGCAACTATCGGCGGCCCGTTCATCAAGAACAAGTTGTTTTTCTTCGGCGACTACGAGGGCTACCGGCAAATACAGAAATACAACAATTTCGACTCGATTCCCAGCGCGACGGATCAACAAGGAATTCTGCCCGTCACCGTGGTAAACCCGTTAACCGGTACCGTGTATCCCGCGAACACGGCGATACCCGTTGCCCAGTTGAACCCGTTTGCGGCAGCGATGCTGGCCGGGCTCCCTGCTCCGAACGGTGCCGGACGGGCGAGCAATTACCAGGCGCTGCTGCTGATTAAGGATTACAGCGATAAGTACGATGCCAAAGTCGACGGCCAGATCAACGACCGGATGAGCGCGTTTCTGCGCTGGAGCCAGCGCAAAGACATCCAGTATTATCAGCCATCTTTCCCGGGGCCCGCGGGAGGCGATGGCAATGGATTCATTCACGCCATCGATCAGAACGCTTCACTGGGGTACACCTGGGCGGTGACTCCGAGCTCTCTCTTCGAGGCTCGCCTGGGCTATTCGCGTGTCCTCGCGGGAAAGCAGCCGCCGCTTGTAGGTGGTCCGAGTTTGCAGTCACTGTTTGGTATTCAGGGCCTGCCGACCACACCGAATCTAACCGGCGGGTTCAACACGCAGACCATTACCGGTTTCGCGACGGCTCTCGGCCGCCAGACCAGCAATCCGCAGTTCCAGAATCCCACTTCCTGGAACCCGAAACTCAATTTCTCGAAAAACATGGGCCGCCATTCTTTCAAGGCCGGTTACGAATACTCGCTGATCCACACGGAGATTTTGGACGTCAATCCGCTGTATGGTCAGGACACCTATAGTGGGCAATTCAGCAAGCCCACGTGCACCCAGTTGGGTCAGGCAGCGGGCTGCACCGTACCATCCGACTCGACCAGTTACGACCTTGCCGACTTCTTCTTCGGCACTCCCAGCCAGATTAATCAGGGGAGCTATACGGTGGTCAACCTCCGCCAGTACGTGCACTCGCTTTACGTTCAGGACGACTTTCGTGTGACGCCCAAGCTGACTGTGAATGCCGGCCTGCGCTGGGAATTCGCAACGCCGTTGTATGAGCGCGACAACAACTATTCCAATTTCGATCCGACCACTGTCTCGATGGCGAAAGCCACGGGCGGCAGCTTATTTAACCGCAGCCTGGTCCATCCCGATTACAAAGACTTCGGGCCGCGAATCGGCTTGGCGTACAGCATCGACCCGAAGACCGTGGTTCGCAGCGGATATGGGATCAGCTACACGTTTTTCAATCGGGTGGGTAGCGCGCTCGAAGGAATCAACGCGCCGCAGGCTCTATTCGGTGTGCTGAACCAGGCCATAGTCAATGGGGTTGTGCCCGCGACGTTCCTTACCACTAAGAACAGCTTCACCACCGGGATCGCGAATCCTTCTAGCTTCAATCCGGCCAACTCGAACGTGGTCTACATTCCGCCGAACACCAAGTGGCCGTACATCCAGAACTGGTTCCTGTCGGTGCAGCGGGAACTCGCCAAGAACACCATGATCGAGGTGGCTTATAACGGGAATCACAGCCTGCGCCTCCCGATTCTCGCCGATTACAATCAAGCCGCCCCGAACGCAGTGACGGCCACGTGCAACGGTCAAGTCACACCTGCCATTACCGCCGGCTGCCTGGGGGTCCAGGCGCGCCGCCCTATTCCGACATTCGGTCCGATCACGTGGGTCGATCCGGCGGGCGACAATCACTACAATGGGCTTTCGGCTCGTGTAGAGCATCGTTTCACGCAGGGCTTGTACTTCCTGAATTCGTTCACCTGGGGGAAGGCGATGGGCGATTCCGAGCAGGCACTGGAATACTATGCGAGCTATTTTGAGGCGAATCCGCAGAATATTCACAATCTGGCGGCGGAAAAAGGGCCTTCCAGCTTCGACGTGAAGCTGAACAACGTCACCAGCATTGTCTATCAGCTCCCCTTCGGGAAGGGCCGCAAATACGCGTCGAACATAAATCCGGTGTTGGATGCCGTGCTGGGTGGCTGGGAACTCAACAATATCAATACCGCCCACACTGGCACCCCACTGAATGTTTTCTACGGCGTGTCGACCGCAACCGACGTTACCGGCCTTTCCAACGACTATCGTGGACAAGCATTCCAGCGGCCCAATGTTTCTGGCAGCGCCGCCAGCCAAAGTACGCCGGATATGCTGAACCACTTTTTCGCCGGCTATACGTTTACGACGCCTTCGGTCAATGCGCCTTTCGGTAATCTAGGCCGCAACGCGTTTCGCGCGCCGGGATTCGAGCAGTGGGATTTCGCGGCCGATAAGAGCTTCCGGATCCGCGAGAGCATCCGGGTTCAGTTCCGGTCGGAGTTCTTCAACATCCTGAACCACACGAACTTTGGAATCCCGGACTCGAAGAGCACCAACACCACGTTCGGGCAGATTCGAACGACGTATCCGCCGCGGCAAATCCAGTTTGCGCTGAAGCTGCTGTTCTAAAAGAGTTTTCAGTCATCAGTTTTCAGTTTTCAGCGACACCAGCGCGGTTGACCGCTGATTACTGATTACTGATTACTGATAACTGATTACCGACTTCCGCCAGCTGCCGTGCAGTTCGAAATACCGCCAGCAGCATCTCTTCCGTCAGCTTTCCCGTCGAGGTGTTCTGCTGGCTGGGATGATACGAGCTGAGCAGCACCGGCTGTCCGGGCGCCGTCCAGAACCGGCGGTTATGACCAAACGCGAAGGGCGCCCTGCTGCGAATGATGCCTCTGGACTTCAATACCTCCAGATAGTGATCGAAGGCGATCTTACCGAGCGCTACCACCACGCGCACTCTCTTTAAGAGGTCCAATTCCCGTTCCAGATACGGTCTGCAATTAAGGAGTTCTTCGCGTGCCGGCTTGTTATCGGGCGGCGCGCAGCGGGCGGCGGCGGTGATGTACGCGCCTTTCAATGTGAGGCCATCGTCCGGCGCGGTGCTGGTGGCCTTGCGACGCGAAACCGGTTTGGTACAGAGCGCGGTACAGCCATTCTCCGGAGCGGTCGCCGGTAAACATGCGGCCGGTGCGATTCGCGCCGTGCGCCGCGGGGGCCAGCCCCAAGATCAGCACGCCCGCCTGCGGGTCACCAAATGCCGGGACCGGCTTGCCCCAATAATTGCAGTCGCGATAGGCGCGGCGCTTGACGGCGGCGATGTGGGCGCAATGCTCGCGCAGTCGGGGACAGCGCCGGCACTCCACAATTTCGCCTTGTAGGGCTATGAGTACCTGAGCGGTTTCCACATATTTCAGGGTACATTTCCGGGGCTATTCTGTCGATGATGTTATTAGGGAAAGGAAGTGTTCTCTTTTTTCAGCAACATTTCTTAATCCGAAATGGCTGATTCGAGCACCTACATGATAGAATGAGGACATTAAGTGGTTCGGCTGCTCCGGCCGACAAGGTGGCTACGGTTCCCCGCCGTGCTCCGAAGTATCTATGAACAGGCCCTTTCCGACCTCGTTTCTCCGAATTGTGGCGGGCGCCGCAGTGTTTTCTCTGTGCGCCGGCTCCAGTTTCGCCCTCACCACCAAGAGAAAACACCACCATGTGACGCATACTGTGGCGGTTACGGCTCACGCGCCACTAACCAAGGTGGCTACCCATTCGTATGTGGCGTCACCCTTGACGGGTGTCGTTCGTGGCGGCCCCTGGACGGAACCGACTTTTGCCGATTCCACCGAAGGGGACAACGTGGACGGCGAAGATCTGGACGTTCGCCGGGCAGCAGTGGAAGCGTTGGGCCCTTATAACGGCTCGATCGTGGTTGTCGACCCCAGTAGCGGCCGGGTGTTATCGATGGTGAATCAGAAGCTGGCATTGGGTTCGGGATTCCAGCCCTGCTCCACGATCAAGGTTTCGGTGGCGCTGGCAGCGCTGGCGGAAAAGGTGATCGAGCCTACTACTAAGCTCCGCCTGGGCGGGGCGCGCATGGATCTCACATACGCCCTGGCGCATTCCAATAATTATTTCTTTGCCACCCTGGGCCAGAAACTGGGTTACGAAAAGTTCAGTAATTATGCGCACCAGTTCGGGTACGGAGAGAAGGCGGGTCTGGATATCCCTGGCGAGCAGCCCGGGCGTTTTCCGGCGGCCCCTCCCACCAATGGCGGCATGGGCATGCTGAGCAGCTTTGGAGAAGAGATCGCACAGACGCCTCTGGAGTTCGCCGCGCTCATCAGCGCGGTCGCTAATGGAGGCACCCTGTACTATTTGCAGTATCCCCGAACGCTGCAAAACGCCACGAACCTGGTCCCGCGAGTGAAACGCAAGCTGGACATCGAAAGCCTCATTCCCGGCATCAAACCCGGAATGCGCGGCGCTGTCCAGTTCGGCACCGCACACCGTGCCCGGCAGGACGAGCCGATTGCCGGCAAGACCGGCACCTGCACCGACAACAATGCGCACCTGGGTTGGTTCGGATCATTTAATGATGTGGCCGGTCGCAAGTTGGTGGCGGTAGTACTGCTGACGGGGGGCCGTCCCGTGGCTGGGCCCGTGGCCGCCGGCCTTGCGGGCGATTTCTATCGCCGCTTAAGCGAAAAGAATTACTTCGCAGGTGTCCGAAGCATGACTCCGTCCCCGGCGACCCTGCTCTCCAGCCCGATACACTGAGAATAGCTCTCAGCAATCAGCATTCAGCCATCAGCTTAAAAGGCTCACCGCAGAGATGTGGTTGAGTCCTCAAAAGCTGACCGCTGAATGCTGATAGCTGAAAGCTTTTCTCAATTTCCCGCGGCGCGCGAGGTTTCTCCCAGCACCTGAAATACTTCGCGATAGAACTCGGGATGCGAGGTCCAGGTCTGTCCGGTGATCAGCCTGCCGTCGCGTACCGCCGGCTTCGAGACGTACGTCCCACCATTGCGCTCCACTTCAATCTGCACGTGCTCGTGCCCCGTGAGCGTGCGTCCGTTGGTGAGGCCGGCGGCCGTTAGCAATTCGACTCCGTGGCCGATCGCGCAGATGTACTTATCCTGTTTGGCAAACTCGCGGATCAGAGAGAGGACGCTCGGGTCATTGCGCAGATATTCCGGCGCGCGGCCCCCCAGGATCACCAGCGCGGCAAATTCTTTGGCGGCTACGGCGGTAATTGCGACGTCGGCATCAATGGAGTGACCGAGCCGCTCGACGTATGTGGACCATCCCGGTTCCTGGTCGTGAATCACCATGTGGAGCCGGCGTCGCGACGGCGCGGCGACCACGGGCTCCCAGCGCGCTTCCTGGAATCGTTGGTAGGCATAGAGAGCTTCGTAGCTGTCTCCGCCGTCTCCTGTAAGCAGAAGGATCTTTCGGCTCATAGGCCACCCCGTTAATCCGAGCATACCACCCGGATTTCTCAAATGCTCTGGCACAATAGGGCGAATGGCTGAGCGCTCGACCGATGTGGTGGTGATCGGCGCCGGAGCGGCCGGCTTACTGTGCGCCATCGAAGCCGGCAAGCGCGAGCGCCGCGTGATAGTACTGGAACATAACCAGCAGATCGGCCGCAAGATACTGATTTCCGGCGGCGGGCGCTGCAATTTCACCAACCTGCATACGCGGCCGGAGAACTTTCTGTCGGCCAATCCGCACTTTGCCAAGTCCGCTCTCGCGAGGTATACGCCCGGCGATTTTCTTGACTTAGTACGGCGGTACCAGATCCGGTACCACGAGAAAACCCTCGGCCAGCTCTTTTGCGACGGCTCGGCGAGGGAGATCGTTTCGCTTTTGGAATCCGAGTGCACCGCGGCCGGTGTTTGCTGCCAGACCGGCTGTACGGTTCGGGAAGTGGTGCGGGCCTCCGGGTTTCGGATCGAGACCAATCAAGGGACGCTCGAAGCCGAATCGGTGGTGGTGGCCACCGGCGGTCTTTCCATTCCCAAGATCGGCGCGACGTCGTTTGGCTACGAGCTGGCCCGCCGCTTCGCTCTGCGCGTCCGGCCGTGCCGGCCGGCGCTGGTTCCGCTGACCTTTGCGAAACCGCAACTGGCGGAGTATGCGGATCTTGCGGGAGTTTCACTGGAAGTTACGGCGCGATCGGGTGACGCCCGATTCCGCGAAAAGATGCTCTTCACGCATAGGGGCCTCAGCGGTCCGGCCATCCTGCAAGTCTCCAGCTATTGGGAGCCCGGACGGGAACTGGAGATCGACCTGCTGCCCGGGTGCGATGTGGCGCGACTCCTGACCGAGCGGCGCGCGGCGGCGGATCGATCGGAAGCGCACACCATCCTGGGAACGGTATTGCCGAAACGGCTGGCGAAGCGGTGGTTGGAGCTGCGCGGCATCTCTAAACCCGTGGTTTCCTGGAGCGATGCGGAAATTCAAGCGCTGTCCGATGGGCTCCACGCATGGCGTTTCGTTCCCGCCGGCACGGAAGGTTTCGAGAAGGCTGAAGTCACGGCGGGCGGCGTCGATACGGATGAGATTTCTTCCAAGACATTTGAGGCTAAGAAGGTTCCGGGCCTATTCTTCGTGGGGGAAGTGTTGGATGTGACCGGGCACCTGGGCGGGTTCAATTTTCAGTGGGCCTGGGCGTCGGGCCACGCCGCCGGCCAGTATGTGTAGCTGTCTGTGGGGTCGGGCCTTCCGGCCCGCCGCCGCCTTTTCAGGCGGCGACTCGACTGCGGTCTTTTCGGTTGCAAGCGCCGGGCAGAAGCCCGGCGGCGGCCCGAAAGGGCCGACCCTACACTACTTCTTCCCCAGGCTCTGCAAAATGGCATCCACGTAGTTGCGCGTCTCGGGGATGTCCGGCACTCCCTTGGCTTCATCCACGGTAGCGGGGCCGGCGTTGTAAGCTCCCAACGCTTTCGCCAAATCGCCCTTATAGCGGTCGATCATCTGCTTCAGGTACTTGGCGCCGGCATCGATGTTCTGTTTCGAATCGAAGGGGTCTTTCACTCCCAACATCGTAGAGGGTGTCGGGCATCAACTGCATCAGCCCCTTGGCGCCATGCTGGGAGACCGCACACGGATAGGAGCGGGATTCCTGGCGGATCACCGCGCGAAGCAGCTCCGGTTGCACCTTCTCGGTTTTCGCGGCTCCTTCGATGAGCGGGGTCACCGTGGCATCGGGAATGGGGTCGCAATCCGGTTCAGGTGGTTCCGGATCCGTGATCTGCGGCATGACCAAAGGCCCGGGTCCAGCCATCTCAGCCTGTTTCTTCACGGCCTCGCGCTGCACTGCCACGGATGCCTTCTGCTTCTCGATCGACGCCTGCATGGCCTCACGACTGCTTTGCGCCAGCGCGCTCGAGGCCACCAACACGAGGAACCATCTCATCCATGTTCCTATCGGCGGAAATCGAGGAGTCCTGTAGAGCGAATGCCACCAGCAGCACTAGCGAGATCCAGACCAGGTCGGCCAGCAACAGGTGCACCATTTGCATCCCAACCGGCGCGAGCAGCAGCAGGTTCGTCGCGCCGGCGGCGATCTGCAATCCCACCATGGCCTCCAGAATCCGCGCGAACCTCTTCGCACCGGGCACGCGGAAGGCGGTGGCTTCGGCATAGAAAATCAGCCATGCGCCGGTGATCAGGGCAAGCAGCGGATGCAGCAGCCGCAGACGCAGGAAGATGCTGGAAGCGGGATCGAAATCCTGGCGAAAACCGGCGGCCAGGGAACTGGCGGGGAAAAGCGTATCTCCCAACGCGGCAATGGCGCCGCTGATGCCCACGAGCACGGCGAGCACGATCCCCGGCGCGGCCAGCCAGCTCGCGCGATTGCGCAAACGCAGGCGCGAACCACCCGAGGCCCACCACACGGTCAGCGTCAGGCAGGCCAGCAGTGTAAGCGTATTGATCAAGTGGCCGGAGAGCGAGTAGGCTCGCCCGGCCGAAGCGTTGTGCGCAACGTGTTCCAGCTTGACGAGCGCCGCGCCGATCAGCGCCTCAGTCGTCAGGAAGACCGCCGACAGCACCGCGCCGAGCCGCACCAAGTGTCCTCGCGGGAACGCGCGCCAGGCCCACACCAGCAGGAGCCCCACCAACACGACGTCGATACCGCTGCTGGCGCGGTGCGCGAATTCGATGACGGTGGTGAGCGCCGGCGCTTGCGGGACGACCACTCCGTTGCACAACGGCCAGTGGTTGCCGCATCCCGCACCCGAGCCGGTGGCGCGCACGTAAGCGCCCCACAAAACTACGGCGATGTTGTAGACCAGGACGGACGCGGCATAGCGCGCGAAGTTCACATCTTTATCGTAACGCCGGTGGTCTCGGCCGCCGGTCGGGCCGACGACGGAAGCCGATCGTCGGCGTTACGGCCGGGCCCCCACCAGCGCACGAAGCGCGCTCCGGCATCATCCAGATACGTATAGACCACCGGCACCACCACCAGGGTGAGCAGCGTAGAGGTGATCAAGCCGCCGATCACGGCCCTCGCCATGGGAGCGCGAAACTCCGCGCCTGAGCCGATTTCAAACGCCAGCGGCAGCATGCCGAAGATCATGGCCAGGGTGGTCATGAGGATGGGGCGCAGGCGGACACGAGCGGCGCGGATCAGCGCGTCGCGGCGCGAAAGGCCTTCGCGGCGCTGCACGTTGGCGAAATCGACTACCAGGATTGCGTTCTTAGTCACCAGCCCCATCAGCAGGATCACCCCGATCATCGACATCATGTTCAGCGTGTCGTGCACCAGGTACAACATGCCGGCCACGCCCAGCAGCGAGAGCGGCAGAGAGAGCATGATGGCGAACGGCTGCAGGAAGCTGCGGAACTGCGAGGCCAGGATGGCGTAGATGAGCACCACGGCCAGCGCCAGCGACTGCATGGCGTATCCGAAGCTCTCCATCATGATCTCGGTGTCGCCCGTGTAGTCGACACGGTAGCCCGGCGGCAGGGGGATATCCGCGGCGCGCTTCTTGATGTCGCCCACCACTTCGCCGAGCGACCGGCCGACCGTGCTGGCGCTGATACGCACCTCGCGCATCAGATCGCGGCGGCGGATTTTCGAAGGCGCCGACCCGGTTTCGAGAGTGGCCACCTGGCTGGCGGGGACCAGCGCACGGCCGCCTTGCGCGGGCAGATCGAGGCCCAGCAGATCGCTGGCGTGGGTGCGATCGTCACGCTGTACGCGCAGGCGCACATCGTAGCTGTCGCCGTCCGGGTCTTCGAATTGCGAGACCACTTCACCCGCCACCAGGCCGCGCATGGTGGAGGCCACGGTGCCCAGGTCGAGGCCCAGGTCGGCTGCGGCGTCGCGGTTCACGGCCATGCGAACTTCCGCCTGCGGCGCTTCCTCGCTGGTGTCGACATCGGCCGCACCCGCCACCTGCCTGGCCTGCTCCATCAGCTTTTCGCTGAAGGGCACCAGTCGCTCGAAGTCGGAACCGCGGACGCTGATCTGGATGGGTTTCACATCGCCGCCCCCGCTGTCGGCCTCTTCAATAGAGGTACGGACGGCGCGGAAACGCGCGATCGCCTGGCGCACTTCCGCCTCCAGAAACTTATAGTGCTTGCGCGTTTTGCGGGGCGTCAGGCGAACGAAGATGTCGCCCTCGTTGATGGGCTTGCCAGCGGTGCCGCCGATCGTCGTGTAGGTGTAGGCCACCGCGGGGTTGTGCCGGATCTCGCCTTCGATGGCCCTGGCGATTTCCGCGGAGCGATCGAGGCTGATGCCCGGCGTGGCCTTGTACGCCACCTGGAACTGCCCGGGATCGGCATTGGGCATGAACTCGGAGCCGAGTTTGGAGAAGACAAAGAAGCTGGAGATGACCGCCGCCGTGGCCACCAGCATGACGGCCCAACGATGCGAGAGCGACCAGCCCAGAGCTGCGGCCAGTACGTTCTGCAGGCGATCCACCTGCCGGTTGAGCCTGCCCAGCCAGCGGCCGAACCAGGAACGCGGTGCACGCGGATCGGCGGCCGGATCGTACCAGCGCGAGGAGAGCATCGGGTCGATGGTGAAGCTCACATACAACGAGACGAGCACCGCGAATCCCACGGTGATGCCGAACTGGTAGAAGAAACGGCCGATGATGCCCTGCATGAAGGCCACCGGCACAAACACCGCAATGATGGTGAAGGTGGTGGCCATCACCGCCAGGCCGATTTCGGCGGTGGCCTCGCGCGCGGCCGTGAAATGGTCGGCGCCAGCCTGCATGTGGCGCACGATGTTTTCGCGCACCACGATAGCGTCGTCGATCAGCAACCCGATGGCCAGCGAGAGACCCATTAACGTAAGGATATTCAGAGTGAATCCGAGAGCCCGCATCACGATGAAGGTGCTGATCACGGATACCGGCAGCGCGAGGCCCGTAATTACAGTGCTGCGCCAGCTATTCAGGAAGAGAAAGACGATGAACACGGTGAGCAGGCCGCCCAGCACCAGGGTGAGCTGCACGTCTTCCACGGATTCGCGAATGAACGTGGAGCGATCGACCACTTTGCGCAGGCGGATGTGCGGAGGCAGTTCGGCATTGATCGTGGTGAGGGCCTTGTCGACCTCGTCCGCCACCTCCACGGTGTTCGCGCCGGATTGTTTGACAATGTCGAGCGAGAGGCCCGGGCGGCCGTCGATGAGCGAGGCGCTGCGCCGCTCCTCGATGCCATCCACCACGTGCGCAATCATCGGCAGGTAGACTGGGCTGCCGCCGTGGAAAGCCACCACCACGCGGTCGAAGGAATCGAGCGAACGGAATTTGCCGGCCACGCGGACCAGTGGCTCGCGCTGCCCCTGTTCCAGCTTCCCGGCGGGCATATCCATGTTCTCGCGCTCCAGCGCCGCAGACACCTGCGCATAGGTGAGGCCGTAGGCTTTCACTTTGTCGCGGTCGAGCAGGATCTGGATCTCGCGGCGCGCCAGGCCGACCAAGTTCACCTGGCCCACGCCCGACACGGTTTCCAAGCGTTTCTTGATCACCTTCTCCGCGATTGACGACAGCACTTTAATATCGGCCGACGCGCTCTCCACCGCCACCGAGACGATCGGCATGGCATTGAAGTCGATGCGCTGGATGACCGGCTCTTTGATGTCCTTGGGGAAATCGGCGCGGATGGCGTTGATCTTGGCTTGCGCGTCCTGCTGCGCGTTATTGATCTTCACGCCGAGATGGAATTCCACCGCCACCGTGGAGAAGCCTTCGGTCGTCACCGACTCGATGTGGCGCACGCCGGCAATCGTATTCAGCGCTTCTTCGATTCGCTTGGTGACTTCCCGCTCAACGGTCTCGGGCGATGCTCCCGCGTACTGGGTCTGCACCGTGAGCACGGGGATCTCCACGTCCGGGAATTGATCGATGGCCAGTTGCTTATACGAAAAGATTCCCAGCGTCACCAGCGATACGGCCACCATGGTGGCCAGCACGGGCTGCTTGATGGAGAGGTCGCTGAGAAACATCGGCTATCTCCGCGGCTCCACGCGCACGCCCTCGGCGATCTCGATGCTCTGCTCGGCAATCAACTGCTCGCCCGCGTTGAGGCCCTCGACGATCTCGAGGTGCGAGTCGCGCTCGTGGCCGATGCGCACGTTGCAGCGAACGGCTTTGCCGCCCGAGATGGTAAAAACGTAAGCGGATTTGGCGGAGCGGTCGTCGCGATAGACCGCGCTGGCAGGCACCACGATGGCCCCGGCAGTGATGCCAGTCAGAATTTCGCCCTCGGCGAACATGCCGGCTTTCAATTTGTTCCCTGTGTTGGATACCTGGATGCGAACCTTCGCGGAGCGCGTCTGCTCTTCCACCGAGGGGTTGATGTCGATTACCCGGCCCTCGAACTTCATCTCCGGATAGCTGTTCACATGGAAGGTGACGCCCTGCCCCGGCCGTATGGAGGCGAGATCGGCGGAAGCCACGGGGCTCTCCAATTCGAGGCGGTGATTGTCCACGATGGTAAAGATGTGTGTGGGGGCCTCCACGTACGATCCCTTGTTGAGCACCTTGCGCTGAATCTCGCCGGCCACCGGCGCATAGATCACGGTGTCGCGCACGCGCTTCCGGGCCACGGCGAGAGACGCGCGCATCTGCTCAGCCTGGGCCTCCGCAAGAGCGACCTGGGCGGTGGCATCGCGGCAGGCCAGTTGTGCGGCCTTCAAATCTTTGTCGGTGATGCCGCCGGATTTCAAAAGGTTCTCGGCGCGTTCCAACTCCACGCGGCTGTGGGATTCAATCAAGCGTGCGCGCTCGAGAGAGGCTTCAGCGGCGCCGACCGCAGTTTCTGCCTGACGCTCGGCCAACTTGGAGTTCTCGTCGTCGACCCAAACTACCGGCTGGCCCGCCTCCACGCGGTCGCCCTCTTCTTTGTCAAAACGCGCGATGTGCCCGATAACCTCAGCCTTCACCTCCACACGCGTGTGCGAGACCAGCGTGCCGGTGACGGGAATGGTGAGGGGATAGGATTCGGCGGAGACCGTTATCACGGCTGCGGTGACCGGCGGCGGATCGATGGCGGCGATGGCTTTGACCTGTCGATTCCCGCACGCGGGGAGCAGCGCGGCGATGGCGATGAGGGTGAGAAGAATGGTAGGGCGGACCCCCTGGTCCGCGCGGGTCCCCCGGACCCGCTGTTCGCCAGTACGATCACGCCTCTCAAAACCCGAGCGGCCCGGGCGGGGGCCGGCCGCGGACCAGGGGGTCCGCCGTACCATTTCTGTAGGTCGCATAGTCACTCCCAGGGCGTCTGGCCGATGGACCAGCGTAGGTTGGCGCGGCCCACCGAGTAATCGTAGAGGCCGCGAAGGAGATTACCGCGGGCGATGGAAACCGCGGTCTCAGCGTCTGCGATGTCCAGGGTGGTAGCCGCGCCAAACTTATAGTTGTCTTGCATCATCGAGAGAACTTTCTCGGCCTCGTGGACCGTGGCCTTGGCGGCGGCGATGCTTTCGGCCGCAGCCTGTAAATCGTCGTAAGCCTGCTGGATGGTGAGCCGTACCTGCTGTTCGAACTTCTCGCGGTCGAGCCGCGCGATGCGCTGGTTGGCCACAGCCTGCGTCATCAGCCCGCTCCGTTTCAATCCGTCGAATATGGGGAAAGTGAAATTCACGCCGGCGGTCCAGCGGATGAATTCAGAGTTGACCAGGTTTTGAGGGAGCCGCGCCATCAACCCGTAACTGCTGTTGAAATCCAGGCGCATGCGGTCTTCCGCGCGGGCGAGCTGCATTTGCGTGTCGGCGCTGCGCTCGGCAATGCGCAGGCGCTCGATTTCGGGACGGCGGCGCAAGGCATCTCTGTCGAGTTCCGCCAGGTCGTTCTGCTCCCACGGCTTCTCCTGAAAATTGCCGGCGAGCCGGGTGGCGAAGTCGAGCGGCCGTCCCAGGTAATAGTTGAGCTCGGCGCGCGCCTGCCGGATGGCGTTCCCTGCGCGGACCAGGTCCGGCGCTCCGTTGGCCACGGCCACTTCGGAGCGCAGCACATCCACTTCAGTGGCCACGCCGTTCTGGTAACGCGTACGGGCCATGGCCGCGTGCAGCTTCTTCTGCTCTTGTGTCTCGACCACCAGGCTGCGGTCCTGCTCCGCCCACAGCAGTCCGTAGAATGCCTTAACCGTGGCCAGCGCAACATCCTGCTGCGCGCGGTCAATTTCGGAAAGCGCTCCCTCGGCTTCAATGGAAGCCAGCCGTAGCGCCGTGCCGACTTTGCCCTGCGTGAAGAGAGGCTGTTTGACGGTTATCCCGTAGTCGAACATGTTGATTGACGAGGGCACCAGCGCGTCGCGCAGGTCGGCGGGGAACTTGTCGATGCCCGAGGCGTTGAGCAGGCTGGGGTCGCGCAGACGGTTGGCATTGAACTCGAACTTGATATCCGGCAAAGCCTGCGCACGGACTTCGCGGATCTTTCCCTTCAAGGCGTCGGCCGCCGCGCGCGCCTTGGCGACATCCTGGTGGCGCGCCACGGCGAGGCGTACGGCGTCTGGCAGGGTGAGCGCGGGTTCCTGGGCAGCGCCAATCCAGGCCAACCAAGAAAGAGTAAACAGGACTCGCATATCCTATATACGCATTGTATCGGCTGGCAGTTCCCTGTGCATGAGCCCTTTGTTACGATGGCGGAAATGCAGAGCGGGCAGACGGACTGGAAGGCGCACGGAATTCGCATCGTGCGCGCGGGCGAACTGGACACCAACACGCCGCAGACCCCCGGCATGACGCGCGCGGCGGCAATTACGCACGCTACCGCCGGGGCGCAGAAGCTATGGGCGGGGACCGTGGTGGTGCAGCCCGACGCCAAGACCGGGGCGCATCACCACGGCGAATTGGAAACCGTGCTGTACATCGTCAAAGGACGGGCGCGGTTCCGCTGGGGCGAGAAACTCGAGTTCGTCGACGAGGCCGGGCCCGGCGACTTCATTTATGTGCCGCCGTATGTGCCCCACCAGGAGATCAACGCCCGCCGCGATGAACCCGTGGAGGCGGTGGTGGTGCGCAGCGGTCAGGAGCCTGTGGTGGTGAACCTGGACATCGAAAGCCCTGAGTCACCCTCGGATGTGGCCGACCGCTTCCACCCGCCGCGGTAAGTCTGGCGCAATTTCTGCAGGGACGCCAGGTGCAACAACACCGACAGTGGCACCAGGAAAACCGGAATCAGAACCAGCGGAAACGCGGTGATGAGCTGATTTGGCCGATCAAACGCCAGCGCCTGTAGCGGGGAAGGTGACGTCAGGAAGCCGGTCGTTACAGCCACCAACAGATCGGCAATCCCAAAGAAGTTCCAGGCCCGCAGCAGGCCAGTTGATCCGCGCCACCCGCGCGCATAGGCCAGGCCGACGGCCGGAGCAAGCAGCCCAACAATGACGTCGCCGACGCCGGCCGGCCAGGCAAACTCGCCGGGCAGCCGTCCTGCCGCATAGAGTACGAGGAAGATCAAACCGAGTACCCGGTAGACCTGGACACTCACAATCCACCTCTGCGGTATCGCTTCGACGATGCGCTGGAGCGCAGGCCACCGCCAGAAGAGTACGATACCGGCCACGATCGGGACCAATAAGCCGAACTGGATGGTCGGGGTACGCGAGGGAGTCCCTCCGTAGAACCCCAACCACGAGAGCGATAGGGCAGCGAAGAACCATGCCACAAGCAGCACCGAAACGGTCCAGACTGCGTACTTGCGAGCGCCGAGCGCGTTGCCGAGACCATAGAGCACCGCAGCGATCGTGGCCACGGTTGGGATTAGCACATATGGAATCAAATAACCAGGTATCACGTTGTTCATATCCAAGACTTCTCCTTTGCCCGATTTAGATGTAGATACATCTAATTGGTTCCGGGAAATGTTAAGATAGATGTAGGTACAGGTATCTATGGATACGAAAAGACGCGGGAATGCCGTTCGGTTGCCCTGCGCTTGCGCGAATCTTCGGAGAGCCGACCGGGTGGTCACCCAGTTTTACGACGCCGCGCTCCGCCCGAGCGGCCTGCGGGCCACGCAATTCACGCTGTTGCAGGCTCTGACACACGCGCCCGGGATCTCGCAGAAACAACTGTCCGGGTTGCTGGAGATCGACAGCACCACCCTCACCAGAACGCTGGCTCCTCTGCGCCGGAAAGGATGGCTGCACGCTAAGGCTGGAACCGATCGGCGGGAACTGCGCCTATCCCTGACGGCAGCGGGAAAACGGGAATACCAGCGCGTCCTCCCCTATTGGGAAAAAGCGCAGGATCGCCTGCAGCAGGCGTTAGGCCGCGAGAACTGGAATCGTTTATTGGACGCCGTGGTGCTTACGGCGGGAGTAGCGCTCAATCCCGCTTGAGGCGTCTATACCGCGCGGCGCGCCGGGCGCTTGCCCCACTTGCTTCGAGGGCCGAACGACCTCACTTGCGGCTGACGGGCACCGGCAGTGGGAATGACGATTACCGGAGCCGCATGTTTGTCCTCGCGCGGAACATCGGACGGCACCTGGCGCCGTTCCAGCCGGGTATCCACGGCCCGCTCAATCCTGGCAATGTCGGCACGCTCGGAACGCGTCGCAAAGGTCGAAGCTTTTCCCCCGGCCCCGGCCCGCCCCGTGCGCCCAACCCGGTGAATGAAATCCTCCGGGACTTGCGGCAGATCGTAGTTCACCACGTGCGAGATCCCTTCCACGTGAATCCCGCGGGCGGCGATGTCGGTGGCCACCAGGACCCGGTAGTATCCCGTCTGAAACCCGCTCAACGCCTGGCTGCGCTGGTTCTGGCTGCGATTGCCGTGGATCACCGCGTTCTTTACGCCTTCGCGCGCGAGCTTCTTCGACAGCTTATCGGTGCCGTGTTTGGTGCGCGCAAACACCAGGAAGGAGCCATCCTCTTCGCGCAGCATCTTGGCAAGGAGACCCAGCTTTCGATCCTGCTCCACTTCATAAAGATGCAGTTCCACTTTCGCAATGGGCTTGCTAATGGAACCGACCTCAATGCGCACGGCATTGCGAACGTGTGTTTCCACCAGGTGCTTCACGGAAGTTTCAATGGTCGCCGAGAAGAATAGCGTCTGGCGATCGGTGGGCATGGCGGCCATCAGCCGCTTGATGGTGGGCAGGAAGCCCATGTCCAGCATGCGGTCCGCCTCGTCCAGAATCAGCATGCGGACGCCGCTCAGATCCACGAGCTGACGACTGAAGAAATCGTGCAGCCTGCCCGGAGTGGCGATCAGCACTTGGGCGCCCTTGCGAATCGAAGTCAACTGCGGCCGCTCGTTGAGGCCGCCGATGGCGATCGCCGAGTGAACGCCGGTGCCCACCGCCATCTTGGCGAAGGTCTCCTGGGTTTGGATGGCGAGTTCGCGCGTAGGACTCAGGATGACGGCGCGGATGCTGGAAGTCGACGGTTGTTTGCCGATCGCTCCGATGGTTTGGATGATGGGCAGGACGAACGCCAGCGTTTTCCCGGTGCCCGTTTGGGCCGTGGCGACCACGTCCTTTCCCGCCAGCGCAGGTTCGATGGCAAGAGCCTGGACAGGAGTAGGCACGGTATAGCCGTGCTTCAAAAGATTGCTCTTGAGGGGAGCAGAGAGTGAGAGTTCAGAAAAGTTGTTCATTCAAAAGTTTGAGGAGGAGAATCGACGAGCCGACTACCTATCGCCCAGTTCGGCGGGGAAGAGGGGGTTGCGGATAAACTTCCAGTAGCCCTGAGTATAGCGCAGTTTACCGCGGTTCAGTTGGCCGCCCGTGTCACCGGACTTTGCACGCTTTTCGCGAGGGCCATGGCTGCCCAGGCGGTTCCCCACTCGCTGATGAATTGGTCATGCTCGTAGGGGAATCCGCTTTCGAAGTACGCCTGGATGCGCGGAGAGCGGCTGGCGACGAACCAGGAGCCGTCGGCGCGCTGCGTGTTCAAAAGGAAGCGCACGCCCTTCTGGTAGGCCTTGTTATCCGGTGCCACCACCCCACTGGCGGCCAGGGCATAGAGGGATTCGCCGGTTCCATAAGCGTCTGAGGCCAGACCCTCGCGCTGCTGCCAGCCGCCATCGGGCTGCTGCTGTGCCAGGATGGCCTTGGCGTAATGGCCCAGCCGCCGCGTCTCGGTTCCCGCCCAGTAGAGGCCGAGTAACTGCAGATTGCGATCCTCGGCGCTGGCCGGTTTTGCCGATTCGAGCCACTGGCGGGCCTTGGCGATGCGCATTTCCATTTCGGCCGCACGGCCCGGAGGTCCATAAGCCTTCAGCGCACGAATGCAGAAGGCGGTCCGGAAAATATCGCCCTCTTCACCGGGGGGCCGGGCTGCGGCGCCCACATGGAACGATCCGTTGGCGCCCTGGGTAGCGGCGATGTTGGCGACCATGGCATCGGTCATCCAATCGGGTGCATAGCCGGACTGGGCGAATCCGGCGAGCGGGTAGGCGAGCTGTTCCTCGGCTCCAGCCGGATCCATGCGCTCCAGCAGGGGTTCGGGCGGGTAGATAGCTTCGACCATTTTCATTCGTTGCTGCGCGGCCTTTTCATCGACACGCACTCCTTTGGCACGGGCTTCGGCCGCCGCCATGTCCGTCATACTCTGGGCGTGGCAGGAAACGCAGCCGCTGGTGGCGAAGAAGTCCCAGCTCGACTTTTCGATCAGGGCGAGAGAGCGCTCCAGCGCCGGCTTGATCTTAGGGGTGGGCGCGGAACTGGCCGGAAGCAGCCCGGCGGGCTGGGCACTCGCCTGGAGGCGAAGCTGCTGCAGCGCGGAAGGCAGCGCGATGCGGCGGGCCCAGTCGATCGCCGTTTCATTCAAGTTGCTGCGGATCTGCGGGTCGGCGCCATGATCCAGCAATAGATGCAGGACGGACGCGTCCTGGTGGTCGGTGGCGATGGCCAGCATCAGGGGAGTCATGCCGCGAACATCGCGCGCGTTCACGTCGGCGCCGGCATCGAGCAGAGTCTTGATCAATTCGGGCGGGCCGAACGGAGCGGCCATCAGCAACGCCGTCAAATTGCCGAATTCGGACGGGCCATTGCGGGAAGGCAGCCCCATGACGGGCCGGCTGACGCCATTCACGTTGGCGCCCTTGGACAGCAGCATTTTCACAGCGGCCAGGTTGCCATTCCATCCGGCGGCCATCATGAGAGGAGTGATGCCGGGCAGATCGGCGGCATTCACGTCCACGCCGGCGTCGATCATCATCCGTATGGTTTCCGTATCATTTCCCAACGTGGCGGCCCGCAGGGTGGTAGTCTTCAGAAAATCCCTGGCCTGCACGTCGGCTCCGTGAGCCAGGAGGTAGCGGACGATCTCCGCCGAAGAGTCGCTCATGGCGGCGATCAGCAGGGCCGTGCGGCCGCGGCGGGTGGCGTTGTTAACGCGCGCGCCGTGTTCCACCAGGAGCTTCACTTTGGCCAGGTCGGTTGCGGACCAGATAAGAGCGGTGGCGCCGAACTCATTTTGTGCGTTGACATCCGCGCCCGAGGCGATCAGAAAGTTCATGGCGTCGGGCGAACCCACGACGGCCGCGTACAGGAGCGGGGTTTCACCGCGTCGATCGCGGATGTTAACGTCGGCGCCCTCACGCACCAGAGATTGCAGGCCCGCGAGGTCGTTGCCGCGGATCGCGTGATAAAAGCGGGTACTAGCGGAGTCGTCAGCGAACGACAAGTTATTGAGAGCCAGCAGGAGAGGAAGGACGCCGAGGCATGACTGTTTCATGGTGGACCCTTTGGACGAATATACCGCACCTTCGTAGGGCATGCTTTAGCTTGCCGCTTGACACCCATCCACTGCCAGCGATAGCATTGCCGACGGATCGCTGGATCCTCCATGAAACTTCGCACTCTCATCGCCCTATCCATGCTGGCGGCATCCCTCGCGATGGCCGCGCCGCATCCTCCGAAATCCGCCCGCCTGTATGTTTTCGACTGCGGTAGCTTGAACATTCCGGACACCTCGGTCTACCGGTTAAAGAAGGAAGACCTCACCACAAACGTGATGTCGATCGCGTGCTTCCTGGTGGTGCATCCCAAGGGAACCATGATCTGGGACACCGGCGCGATTCCCGATAGCAGCTTCAAACCCGGCGCCCCGGGCACGCTACGCTACGGCACCTCCACCCGGACCCTGACCTCCCAACTGGCCGAGGTCGGTTACGCGCCCACCGATATCACTTATCTGGCGCTTTCGCACTTTCACTGGGATCACGTGGGGAACGCCAACGTTTTCGCGAGTGCCACCTGGCTGGTGCGAAAGTCCGAGCAGGATATCATGTTCAGCGATCCGCCTTCCCCACGCACCGAGCCCGCCAACTTCAGCGCACTCAAGAACAGCAAGACCGTACTCATCACCAAGGATGACTACGACGTTTTCGGCGACGGGACCGTAGTCATCAAAGCCGCCCCTGGGCATTCGCCGGGTCATCAAGTGCTCTACCTGAAATTGGCGAAGGCCGGACCCGTGGTGCTTAGCGGCGATCTCTATCACTACCCGGAGGAGCGGAAACTGAAGCTGATCCCGACCACTGAATTCAACCCTGAGCAGACTGTCGCATCCCGAGCCGCCATTGAGGCATTCTTGAAACAAACCGGGGCGCAGCTCTGGATTCAGCACGATTTCGTGGCCAACGCCAAACTCAAAAAGGCCCCCGCATTCTACGAATAAGACCGCGCCCTGTCAGCGCCGGGGTTAGCTGATCGCTGAAAGCTGATCGCTGACAGCTTTCTGACTAGCCACTCCGGGCTATACGCCCCACTTCATGAGCGTTGGTATACTGCTTTCCGTACTCTGTCTGAGGAACACCCTGCATGTGGATCGTTCGTCTCGCTCTCCGCCGCCCCTACACCTTCGTCGTCATGGCGATTCTCATCGCTGTTCTGGGCGTCACGGCGATCGTCACCATGCCGGTCGACATCTTTCCCTACATCGACATTCCCATCGTCAGCGTGGTGTGGCAATATACCGGGTTGTCGCCGGACGAGATGGAGAAGCGCGTCGTCACGAATTTCGAGCGTGGCCTCACCTCCAACGTGAACGACATAGAGCACATCGAGTCGCAGTCTTACAACGGCATCGCGGTGGTTCGGGTTTACTTCCATCCCAACGTTCACGTGGACATGGCCGTGGCGCAGGTGACCTCGCAAGCGCAAAGCGCCGTTCGCCAAATGCCGCCCGGAATGTTCCCCGCCAATGTCTTCCGCTACGACGCGGCGAGTGTGCCCATCCTGCAGCTCGGCCTATCCAGCAAAACGCTGCGCGAACAGGATCTGTTCGACCTCGGCAATAACTTCATTCGAACCCCGCTCGGAACCGTGCAAGGCGCCAACGTTTCTTATCCGTTCGGCGGTAAGAGCCGGTCGGTGATGGTGGATTTGAACCTGGATGAGCTCTATGCCAAGCAGCTCGCGCCAATCGACGTTTCGAACGCGCTGAACCTTCAGAACCTGATTCTGCCCGCCGGGACCGCCAAGCTCGCCGAGAAGGAGTATCAGATCCGAGTCAACAGCAGCCCTGAGGTTCTGGATGAATTGAATAACCTCCCGATCAAGGCGGTAAATGGCGCAACCGTATTCATCAGGGACGTGGCGCAGGTCCGCGATGGCTTTTCCGTCCAGACCAACATCGTGCGGACCAACGGATCGCGCGGCGTCATGATGACCGTGACCCGCACCGGGCAGGCCTCCACGCTGGCTATCGTCGACTCTGTCAAGAAAGAGCTTCGCCGGATTCTTGACACGGTTCCGCCGGAACTGAAAGTGACTGCCCTGGCCGACCAGTCGTTATTCGTGCTTGCCTCGATTCGCGGTGTCGAGCGCGAAGCTTTGATTGCCGCCGGCCTCACGGCCTTGATGATCCTCATGTTCCTGGGGAGCTGGCGCAGTACCTTGATCGTTTGCATTTCGATTCCGCTTTCCATCCTTGCCTCGCTGTGCGTGATGAGTCTTTTGGGGCAGACCATCAACGTGATGACGCTCGGAGGACTGGCGCTCGCGGTCGGCATCCTGGTGGACGACGCCACTGTGGCGATCGAGAATATTCACCGCAACATCGGTATGGGGAAATCGCTGGTGCGGGGAGTCATTGACGGGACCGCACAGATCGCCGTACCGACCTTCGTTTCCACGCTGGCGATTTGCATCGTGTTTGTCCCCGTATTGCTGTTGACCGGGACTGCGCGCTACCTGTTCACGCCTCTTGCCATGGCCGTCGTTTTTGCCATGCTGGCTTCCTACCTTCTGTCGCGCACGCTGGTCCCCACCATGGTGGCTTATCTTCTTGAATCCGAAATGGACTTGTACCAGGGAGAGACACATGGCGGTAAAGGCGTGTTCTGGCGCCTGCACGGCGTGTTCAACATGTTGTTTGAGAAGCTGCGTTTCCGCTATGTCGGCCTCCTCGATTGGTCCCTGCGGCACCGCGGGCCGGTGCTGGGCGCCTTCATGGCTCTCTCGGTCGCGTCGTTGGGCCTCGTCTTTCTGGTGGGCGAGGACTTCTTCCCGAATGTGGATTCCGGACAGATGCGGCTGCATGCCCGCGGCCCGGCCGGCACGCGCATCGAAGAGACTGAGCTGCGCTTCTCGGCCATCGACCGCGCCATCCGCGAAGTCATTCCTCCCGGCGAAATGGACATGGTCCTCGACAACATCGGCGTCCCCAACAGTTGGACCAGCCTGGCCCAGGGTGACGTCCCCACCATCTCCAGCGCCGACGGCGAAATTCTAATCTCACTCAAGAAAGAGAAGCACGGTTCCACGCGCGATTACGAAGTCATGCTGCGGAAGCGTTTGCGCGAGAAATTCCCGGACATGACTTTCTTCTTCCAGCCGGCCAACATCACTACTCAGATTCTGAACTTCGGGCTGCCGGCGCCCATTGATGTGCAGGTAGTCGGGCGCGACGCCGAAGCCAACTACAACATTGCCCAGAAGCTCGCCGCGAAAATCGCCTGTATCCCCGGGGCCGCCGACGTGCATGTGCACCAGGTGATCGACCAGCCGGAAATCCGCTTGAATGTCGACCGAGTCAAGGCCATGCAGCTTAGGCATGACCCAGCGAGATGTCACCAGCAGCCTGCTGATCTCTCTCAGCGGGAACGGTTCCATAGCGCCAAATTTCTGGGTGAACTGGGCCAACGGCGTCAATTACAACGTGGGCGTGCAGACGCCGCAATACCGCGTGGATACTCTGGACGCCCTGCTTCGCACGCCGGTATCGGTGGCCACTACGGCAGTCAACAGCACCACGCCCGGTTCGCCGGCGGGAACGGCCGGAGGGGGAAATGCTTCGGTCGGTGTCTCGCCTAGCGGCGCTTCCCAGGCGTACGGAAATCCGGGCACGATCGGGGGCAGCACGCAATTGCTTTCCAACCTGGTGACCATGCGGCGCGACTATGCCCCCGTGATCATCAACCATTACAATGTGTGGCCGGTGTATGACGTGTACGCCAATGTGGACCGCCGGGATCTGGGCGGCGTTGGCGGCGAGGTCGAGAAAATCCTGCGCGAGGAGCAGTCGCACTTGCCCCGCGGCGCCACCTTGGCACTGCGTGGACAGATTGAGACAATGGAATCGTCCTTTTTCCGGCTGGGCCTGGGCATGGCGTTCGCCGTGGCTCTGGTGTACCTCCTGATGACGGTGAACTTCCAATCGTGGCTCGATCCGTTCATCATCCTGACCGCGCTACCGGGCGCGATCGCGGGGATTTTATGGATGCTGTTCGTCACCGGGACCACCTTGAGCGTCCCCTCTTTGATGGGCGCGATCATGTGCATCGGCGTCGCGACGGCGAATAGCATTCTTATGGTGACCTTCGCCAACGACGAGCGAATGGTGGTGGATTCGGCACGCGAGGCTATGCTCTCGGCGGGATACGCCCGCATCCGGCCGGTGCTGATGACGGCTACCGCCATGGTGCTCGGCATGCTTCCCATGTCTCTGGGACTGGGCGAAGGCGGCGAGCAGAATGCGCCGCTCGGCCGCGCGGTGATCGGCGGCTTGATGTTCGCCACGGTGACCACCCTGTTCGTCGTGCCGATCATTTATAGTTATCTGCGAAAGAGACCTCCCATCGATCACGAGCGCCGCCTTGCCGAAAAGGAGCAACTGGAACCGCGCTGGAATGGCGGAATCGACGCCTTCTGATCATGCGACCGATCAATCCCAATCAACCCGAATCCGGCGATATCGACCTGGCGCAGAGCACCGAAGAACGGCTGCGCCGCGAAAATGAAGCTCTGAGGCGACAGCTACAGGAGCAGCAAGCGGAGCATGGCACTTCTCCCGCGGGGGTCTGGCGCCCGTCCGCGCTCACCATCACCGTGATCGTTCTGGTGCTGACCCTCGCCATCGTGGGGGCATTCTTCGCCGGCTATATTCCGCTTCAGAAACGCCAGGCCCTCATCCGCAGCGAGGCTCGCGATCTGGAGCAGTCCCTCCCGCGCGTCGAAGTGATCGCGGTGGAGCGCTCCTCACGCCAAAGCGAACTGGTGCTTCCTGGCAACATTCAGGCAGTGACCGAAGCGCCCATCCTGGCGCGGGCCGATGGCTACATCCGGCGTCGCATGGTGGATATCGGCGATCGCGTGCGGGCCGGACAGCCTGTGGCCGAGATTGAAGCGCCGGAACTCGACGATCAGCTTCGCCAGGCGAAGGCAAGTTTGCAGCAGGCCCAGGCGGGGCTCGACCAGGCGCAGGCCAATCTCGACCAGGGCAAGGCCAATCTGGGGCTTGCCAAAACAACGGCCGATCGGTGGAAGCAATTGACGGCCCAGGGCGTGGTCTCGCGGCAGGACAACGACCAGTACCAATCCCAATATCAGGCGCAGACCGCAGGTGTTCAGGCGTTGGAAAAGGCCATCGCCGCGCAGCGCAGTACCATCGCCGCCGCGGAAGCCAATGTATCGCGGTTGGACGAAATGCAGGGCTATCGCGTGGTGAAGGCGCCTTTCGACGGAGTGATCACGCTGCGCAATGTGGATGCGGGCGCCCTGGTAACTACCGGCAGCACGCTTCTGTTCCGCATCGCGCAGACCGGCACTCTGCGAACCTATGTCAACGTCCCGCAGACCAATGCCAGTAACATACGGACCGGCCAACCGGCGCATTTGAGCGTTTCCAATTTGCCCGGGCGCAGCTTCGCGGGCACCGTTACCAGGACCGCTAACTCGCTCGATCCCAACAGCCGCACGTTGCTGGTGGAAGTCCAGGTACCGAATGCGGATGGCGCTCTGTTGCCGGGTATGTACGCCCAGGTCGATTTCAGCAGCACCCGCTCGAACCCGCCTGTCTTGATCCCCAGTGACACGCTCATCGTGCGCGCTGATGGTACCCAGGTGGCTGTAGTCAGGCCGGATCACACCGTTCATTTGCAAATGGTCTCGGTCGGCCGGGACTACGGAGACAAGATCGAGGTACTGAGCGGTCTTCACGATGGCGACACGATCATGACTAACCCGGGCGATTCGGCGCGCGAGGGAGTCCAGGTTACTCCGGTTGTCGTACCGGGGAAGTAACTCCTGCTGAGGAACGCCGGAACGCGAAGTACACCGGGACCCCGATCAGGACGATGACGATTCCGGGGAAAGTCGTCGCCGGACGGTACACGAACAAGACAACCAGAATTACGGCGGCACTTAGTATGTATAGCGCGGGGACAACCGGGTATCCAAAAGCACGATAGGGTCGCTCCGCATCTGGACGCAGAGAACGCAGCCGGAACACGCCTGCGATCGTCAGGATATAGAACAGAAGCGCGGCGGAGATCACCCAATCGAGTAGATTACTGTATAAGTTGCCGTAAGTCCGGCTCGTAGGATTGTACGTGCGCCAAAGGACGAGGAAGGCCGCCCATACTCCCTGCATCACCAGGGAAGCGCCGGGCACGTGCGCTCGATTCACGGTGGCTGCGCGGCGGAAGAATAGGCCGTCGCGGGCCATGGTACTGTAGGCGCGGGCGCCGGCAAGCAACATGCCGTTGATGCATCCGAATGTCGAGACCATAATCGCGACGGCCATCAGCGCAGCCCCCACCATAGGAAAGACGGCTTCCAACATCGCCGCCGCCACGCGATCGGATGCAGCGTGCTGCACCTGTTCCAAGGGCAGTACCACCACGTAGGCAAGGTTAGCGCAGGTATACAGGCCGATCACGAGTATGGTTCCCACCGCCAGCGAAAGTGGGACGTTGCGCCGAGGGTTCTTGACCTCGCCGGCGATGAACGTAATGTTATTCCACGCGTCCGCCGAGAACAGCGACCCCACCTGGGCCACGCAGATAGCGATGATCAGGCCGAAGGCGGTTTCCGGAGTGATGCCCGGCGCGACCGGCGTATAGCCCTGCGGCGTCCACATGTGACTGAAGTTTGCCTTGACTGCCACTGCGCTCCAACCGATCAGAAGCCCCACACCGATCACCCCGAGTAGCGCTCCGATTTTGGCCGACGTGAAAATATTCTGAATGATCTTCCCGTATTGGATGCCTCGGGCATTGCTCCAAGTGAGTAACCCGATGAGCAGGATTCCTACTAACTGAGCAGTAGACAAAGATACAGCGTAAGTAGTCGAAATATGAATCGGCCGGATGAGATAGTCGTTCTCAGAAATGCGCGGCCACAAAACCCCGAGATAACGCGCGAAGGCGACGGCCACGGCGGCCACCGTGCCCGTCTGGATAACCAGGAATAGGGTCCAGCCATATAAAAATCCCCACAGCGGCGACCATGCTTCTCTCAAGTAAACATACTGACCACCCGCATGAGGCATCATCGCCGCGAGTTCCCCGTACGAGAGAGCCGCCGCAATGGTGAGCATCCCCGTGATAACCCAAGACGCGAGCAGCCATCCTGCGCTCCCCACCTGCCGGGCCATCTCGGCAGAGACGATAAAAATACCCGACCCGATCATGGATCCCGCCACAATCATGGTCGAGTCGAACAGCCCTAGACTTCGGTTGAGTTCGCTATGATCGGTCTTAGTTTGCATTTCTCGCCGCCACCAGTCGAACGAAATCAGGCAGTTCGTACAAAGACACAATCCCTCCCGCGGGGTCATGCATAGCCAACCGCTTCGCCTCGTCAGGATCGTTCATCATCAGAATGGATTGGACGCCGACGCTCTTCGCCACCCTCAGCCCTTCTGCCGTGTCCGTGAGAAACATCGCCTTTTCCGGATTCACGATGCGCACTCAAGAGCGCTCCGCAGGGGCAAGTCCTTGACGCCCCCAGCATTGTCTCTACTCCAGACACTCGAGAAGATCTCCCCTGGCACACATCTTTCCAAAAACCGCTTGACCGCAGCATTCGAGAGCGATGACGTGAGAATCAGCCGCGTACCCATCGCCTTCAATTCAGACAGAGCCGGCACCACATCGTCGTAAGCGCTCGCCCTGTCGACCGCCTGAATTTCGAGAGTCTCAACCATCTCCCTCTCGGATGGATCGAGTTGCCTCTCTGCCGCCTCCATCAAGTTGAGTAAGTGCCAGTAGGACCTGCTGCCCGACTTACTAGCCTTCTTCTTGCCACCGAACAGGCGGGCCACGATTTCGAGAAAGGGTTCCGCGGGAAACTCCGCCAGGCAGCCGACGGGCTCGAATAGGATGCCTTCAATAACTCGCATGGACCCCGACGACCGCTTCCTTCGGTCCGTTACTGAGCCGTGACTGAAAGGAGCGGTTTCTTCGCACGGCTCCTACGCCACACCGCTCAGCTTCGCCAGACCGGAAGCCAAAAGCCCCTTAGCCATGTCGATCTTGGTCGCGTTGTACTTAAGCGGCGCCGCATTCGCGAGCGCAATGGAAACAGCCTGGTCACTCAGGTCCGCGGCCAGAGCCTTTCCCTTAAGAAAGGCTTCCACATGCGTTTCCCGCAGCGGCTTTCCCGAGATTCCGCCGAAGACCACCCGCGCGTCGTCGATAGTCTTGTCTCGAACATCGAGACTCATGGCCAGCGAAGCCATCGCGAAATCCCAAACACCCCGCGGCCTCAGTTTCTCGAACGAGGCCCGCACGCTTGCTCTGGGCGGAGGGATCACTACTTCGGTGAGAATCTCATTGAACCGCACCACATGAGATTGGATTCGCCCATCCACCATCATGTCGCCGGGCACCAGTTGCTCGACAGACAATTCCTTCACCCCGGCAGGAGTTGCCAGCTTGACTCGCGCGTCAAACGCGATCAACGCAGTGGCCGCATCACCCGGATACACGGCATAACATAGCCGCCCGCCCATGGCAGAGTGGTAATAACTGTTGTCGCCGATGGCCCCATAGCAGAGATAGCCGCCATTTCTCCAGCAGGAATAGCCCCCGCGCAGATACTGGCACCAGACCTCCTGCAACAAGTCACCGCCCAGCGTCGATGCATTGCGGAGTTCCGGCGACGAAATCATGTTGATCGCCTGCACCAGCATGGGGTACTTCTTCTGCAGCAGTTCCGACTCAGCCAGTTCCGATAACTTAGTGGCGGTCCCGATCGAGACACCTCCCTGCGCGTCTTCCTTGATGTAGCGCAGGTTGTCTATCTTCTTGATATCGACAAGATAAGTGGGCGCCTGCTTGAGTCTGTTCTTAAGCCGGATTAAAAGGTCAGTCCCGCCCGCATAGACTCCCGCGTCCGTTCCATGCCGCGACAATAGCTGGATCGCTTCCTCAACAGTGGTGGGCCGATAAATAGAGATGTTCTTCATGCCCGTCTCCCTTGCGTCCGCAGCCCGGCCATGATCTTTTCCCGAGTGATCGGATGCTCTCGGATCCTTACCCCGCAAGCGTTGTAAATGGCGTTCGAAATGGCGCCCGGCACCGCCCCGATGCTGGTCTCACTGAAACTCTTGACTCCATAGAACCAGCGCGGCTCCAGACTGTCAATGTAGAGCTGTGTCTGTTTAGGAACGTCCATAATAGTCGGCAACCGATAAGACAGGTAGCCGACACTATAATGCCGCGTGCCCGGAAACTCGCGATCCCACGGAATGGCATCGGTAGCGACCTGCGTACTCTCCACAAGTGACCCGACCATATCAGCCTCGGCCACAAGCGGATTGATGACTAGCCCGGTGTCGTGCGGATACACCGCCCTGATGAAGCGCCAGTCGCCGGTCCATGTGTCCACTTCGACTTCGACAAAGCAGGCGCCCACACCCTTATTCGCGCCGGTTCGTTCCCCACCGGCGACGCCCCTGCCCGTCTGCCGTATGACTCCGGAGTTCGCCTTCACCAGCGCCGCGAAAGTCGTGCTCTTCCTGGAATCTTCTGTCGATGAGATGACTCCATCGCGAATCTGAAGCTTGGCTGCCTCGATCTTTAAGACGCCAGCCGCGCGTTGCAGCAGATCTTTTCGAAGCTTGTCGGCCGCGCTACAGATTGCCGCCCCTTGCAACGTGATGGTTCTGCCTCCGAACCACTCATCGCTCGACGGCGCGATGTCAGTGTCGCCCCAGATCAACCGGATGCGATCTCTCGTCGTGAAGCCCAGCATTTCCGCTACAAGATGAGCCAGCGCCGTCGCAGCGTTCGATCCGCTGTCCGGAAGAGCAACCTTCATGGTCACGAAGCCATCGGCGGCCAACTCCAATTCCGAGCCGAAAACCGCCGCGCCCCTGGCAGCCGCCAATTTCGGGAACGCTTCCTCGCCTTCGTGATAACCCATCAGGCCGCCATGGTGCTGCGACATGCCGACTCCGAATCCACGCTTGAACCTTCCCGCCGTACCGCCTGCCACCGCATTTCTCTTATCCCATCCAAATGCCTTGGCGCCTTCTTCCAGCACCTCCACCGACGGAAATGAATCGTAGGGATAGCGCGTGTCTCCCGGCTTGGGCCGTGTGATGTGCATCAGCCGGAACTGAACAGGATCGAGGCTGAGCGTGTCAGCCATCTCATCCATCATGCTTTCCCACGACCACTTGGTCTCCTGCTGATAGTAACTGCGCGATGGCCCCGGCCGCGGCGCATTCGTCCGGTAGGCGCACCACTGCGACCGCCAGTGAGGAACCAGCGACGTGTATAGCTCCAACTGGTTCTGCGCATTTCCCGGGGTCGACGCATGGCCGCCCGACTCTAAGTCACCCACACTCACATAGACCACGTGATCGATCGCGGTGATCCGGCCATCCTTCTTGGCACCCACTTTGAATTTGGTGATGGTCTCCGGCTTGATCTGAAGTTGCGCCAGTTCCTGGTCTTTGGGCAACATGATCTTGACTGGCCTGCCAGTCACCTTTGCAAGATGCGCGATGAGTGGATAGAATCTCTCCGCCGCCAGTCTCGCCGCGCCGAAAGTAGAGCCATTCCACTTATTGATGAACCGTATCTTCGAGGCATCTATGCCGAGCGATGCAGCCAGAGCCTCGCGCACCGGATAGATTCCTTGACCCATGCCCCAGAAAGTCAGTTTGTCGCCGTCCCACTTAGCCACGCTGCCGCTGGGCTGCATGGGAACCGAGACTCCGCCGGCGAATCGATAAGTGAACTCCTTGATCACATCGGCTTCCGCGAATCCCTTTTCCACGTCGCCCTGCTGCTCCGCCCAGGTGGCATTGGGAAAGTCCTTCGGAGAGTTTGCGTGCCGCAGTAGATTGCCTTTTCCCCCACCTAGGTCGGGCGCATTGGCGGCCATGGCATCCTTCAGAGTCGATGCGAACGGAAGCACGTCGTACTCTACTTGAATCGCGTCCACCGCGTCCTGCGCCAGGTCTTCTGTCTCCGCTGCGACGATGGCAACCACTTCGCCCTGAAGATTCAGTTCCTGTGGGAGCGGCTCCGGCATGGCCCGGAATCCGGCCGGAGCCGGCCCACCCACAATTCGCCCTCCGGTCGACACCGATACCGACGTATTCGTCTTAGGCGCGTTCTGGTAGGTGAGTATGTACCGAACGCCAGGCATCTTCGCCGCGGCGGCCGTGTCCAGATTCTTGATTCTGGCGTGCGGATGCGGGCATGTCAGGAACTTCGCGTACAACAGATCCGGAAACCAGACCCGGCTCGCATACTGGGCTTTGCCCGTGAACCTCGGGATGGAAACCTCCGGCAAGGGAGGCATCGGCTTTCCAAGAACATTCAGATTCTCGGGAGGGTAGCCCTGCCATTTCTTCGTGACGGTCTTTTGCGCGCCTTCCAGCAGCTCATCGCCCGGCAGATGTCCGCCGCTGGTGGAAAAATTCCGGACCATCGGCTGCTTGATCTGAATGATCGATTCCGGTTCGGCGTCGATCGTGATCTTCTCGCCGCGCAGCACCGCGGCTGAATCCATCACGGTTCGGATGATTTGCGGGTACGACGCGCACCGGCAGATGTGGCCCGCCAGCGCCGCTTTCACCTGTTCGGGCGACGGATTAGAATTCTTGTCCAGAAGCGCTTTCGCAGTGACTACCCATCCCGCCGTGCAGAATCCGCAATCCGCCGCTACGCGAGCGTGACCGATCCGCTGCAAAGGATGCAGGTTCTTTTCGTCGCCCACTCCTTCGATAGTAAAAATCTTCTTCCCCGCGGCTTCGGTCGCCAGCGTGTGGCAGGAGTAGAGGGGCACTCCATCCACCAGCACACTGCATGCGCCGCAACTGGCGCGGTTGCAGCTTCGGTTGGTTCCCGTGAGACCCGAACTTCATGGCGATGACTTCCCACAACGTGGTTCGCGCCTCGTACTCCGCCGCGTGAAGTTTTCCATTGATGACGAACGAAGCCTTCTCCTTCGTCATCGCCGCGGAAAGAGCCAGCGGAGCCGCCGCCGCGAGAAAAACGGTCTCCCCACCCACCGTGGTGAGGACGATGCCCGACCCGGCCGCCTTCAGGAAATTCCTGCGAGAGTAACTCATTTCGACCCTCCTTCGCGCGGAAACACGTTAGGCCGATATTGTTTGTGACAGGTGGTGCACGACGCGTCGAGCGATTCAGAGAGTGCCGCCAGCGCCTTCGCGTCTCGCGCCTGTGCCGCCTTATATGCGGCGGCTCCGGCGTCGGCCAGCAGTCGCGCGTCCTTCATCCAGTCGCCCTGATCCATGGCGCGGCCCCGCATCGTCAGCAGGGTTCCCGCTTCGGCCAGAGTCACGGCGCAGCGTCGAACCGCAGCCCACTCCTGATCGTTTTTTGGATTGCCGCGATTGACAAACAGCAGGATGTCATTGGCAGCCGGGTGGATGAGGTCCACCATAAGCTGCTTCATGGTGACCGATGGTGGAGACGATTCGGAGGGACTCTGCGCAGAGGCGAGGCTTCCAACAACGAGGATAAGGGCCGCGTTCCACCGTCGCTTCATTCAGATCAGAATATCAGCTTCAGTGGTGTGGGGCGGGGCCATGCCCCGCCGCCCAGAGACGCCAGTTAAGCTTGTTCGACCTGCAAGTTATTCGTGACAGAGAACACACCGGGCACGCTATTCGCCCGAATCCCGATCAGATCTTTGTCCATCTTGTTCGCCACCACTCCTTCGAGGGTCACTTGGCCGTTCTTAACGATAATGTGAATCGAAGGCACGGCGCGAAATCCATAACGATCGGAGAGCGCCGGATCGCCATAAATCGCCCGATACATAGCACGGCGGATCTGGTCGTCCATTGGCGAGACCGGCAACAGCTCGATCTGATTGACCACCCGCCCGACTCCTTCAATGCCTTTCACGGATTTCTCCGCATCGGATTTGAGCACGGGGTTCGCAGTGGCGCCGACCAAGGTTACCGTATTGCCGTCCAATCGAAAAGCCAGGTCGTCAAAGACTCCGAAATACGGCAGCGTCACCAAGTGATGCCTTACCTCGCGAGCGAGCGCGTTTTCATCCGCATCACCCCCGACGAACGCATCTTGGTGGTTCTTGTCATGCTTCGCGGCGAACGCGGCCGGAAGAGTTACGAGAGCGGCCACAAGCAGTCCGGAGGCAATCGTGTACGAGAATTTTTGAGCAGTCATGTGAGTTCCTTTCTTCTGCCCGTCATGGGGGCCAAAAATGCAAAAAGCATCTGGCAAGCCATTGTTCGCGGAGTTACAGTTTAGTTCGCCACTCGCCACGGCGAAAACTCTTTCCAGCTTTTCAACGCCGCTGTCGCCCAGTCCGCCTTCTTGTCGGTGTGACAACTGGTGCACGAATCAGGCATCTTGTTCCTTTCCCCATCCGCCGGTGAGAGGAACTTGAATGTGTGGCTCCGCACATTCACGGCTGCGATTTCCGGTTCGATCTTCGGCATGTGGCAGCCCACGCATTCGTTGCCGCTCGATCCTTCGCGATGGTGCGTATGCTGCTCGATGGTCGCTGTGTGCGGGCCGTTGGGTGAGCTAGGCCCGTGGCATTCCAGGCACAACACCTGCGCCGGTTTCAGAAGGTCCGCGTTATTGGCGGTCCCGTGAACGTCATGGCAGCTATAACAGGTAATGCCGCGCGTGTACATTACGCTTTGCACGAAGTCGTTCCCCTGCATGCGGTTCTTGTGTCCGGTGCCGTCGGGGAAATGCGTGAACGTGTTCTCGCCTGCCTTGTGATCCTCCAGCGCAAGGTAATCTTCCAGGTCCATGCCTGGCTGGAAACCGACGGGCCAGTCATAATACTTCCCATCGATGGGGTTCTTCAGAGGCTGCGACTGCGCGTGACACTGAATGCATACGTCATTGCCGCGATACGTAGTCAACCGAACCGGGTTCACAATATTAGCGCGCGATGGCCGTGCCGCGTGTACGCTGCCTGGACCATGGCATTTCTCACACCCGACGTTCCACTCGGTCGGTGTCTTAGTTTCGACGCTGTAGTTCACCGAGTGACAGCCGTCGCAGGTCGGGCCCGTCGGCCGCTGCATGTTGTCAGGCGGATATTTGGACGCCCACCAGTCCGTGCCTTCCCGGACGAAGTACGCGCGCCATACCTTGTTGGCAACGTCCCATTGCGCCGGCAGCGGGAAATAATCGTCACCGACTTTTTTGAAGTAGCGCTGCTTCCACTTGCTGCCATAAGTAAACGCGATATCGCTCTTCGTGAATGTGAGCAGCGGGTCCGGTTTCGATAAGTCGGGAATGATTGCGTCCGGGTGTTCCTTGGGGTCCTGGACCACATTGGCCATGCGCGTCTTCTTCCAGCGGCTGTAGATCTCAGCGTGACAAGTGTTACAAACCGTTGAGCCTGTGAACTGGGCCGTTTGGCTGACCAGCGGAAGGGCCAGAAGCCCGAGACACAAGATAGATCGCATGTTGCCAGTATGCACCCGCAACAAAAAACATATCTTCGCCAAATTGTTTTGATGCTGTAACCGTTCGCGGAACATAAACAGGCATGCGTTGCGACCTGCATGTGCACACCGACCGCAGCGGTATGTGCACCGTCCCCGTAGCCGATCGCTTCTGCCGTGAGAGTTACAACGAACCCCTCGCGGTCTACGAGTTACTGAAGCGGCGCGGCATGGATCTGGTGACGGTCACCGATCACGATTCGATCGATGCCGTCGAATGTTTGCGAGGGTATCCGGATTTCTTCCTGAGCGAAGAAGTGACCTGCACCATGCCCTCGGGCACGGGTGTCCATGTCGGCGTATATGACATTGCAGAACGCGACCACGTCGAGATCCAGCGCCGGCGCGATGACGTGCCTGCGCTCATCGCTTACCTTTCGGAGCATCAGCTTTTATTCGCGGTGAATCACGTTTTCTCCGCACTCACCGGGAGGCGCACCTATGCTGATTTCGCCTTATTCCAAGACTATTTTCCGGCTATGGAGGCGCTCAACGGCCAGCTCCTTCCGGCCTGCAATCGCGAAGCGGAAGCGCTATCCGCCCGCTGGCGGAAGATTCCGCTGGGGGGAAGCGATTCGCACACCATGGCGGAACTGGGGCGCGCCTTCACCGAGGCTCCGGGGGCGCGCACCAAACAAGAGTTCCTCGCGTCCTTGAAAGCTGGGCGTGTGCGCGCTGGCGGCCGGTCGGGTGGCTACTGGCAGTTGACGCGCGCGGTGTGGAGCATCGGCGCAAACCTGCTTCACGAGTACGCGTGGGGATTCCTGCTCGCGCCGCTCGCCGCGGTGGTGCCGCTGGTCACTCTGGCGAGCTGCGTTCAGGACCGGGTCTTCGCCAACGTCTGGAGCCGTCGCATGAGCATGCTACGTAACGCCGGCGGTCTTTGCCGCCGGTGGGGTGTCTCATCCTCACTTCAAACTCACCACCGGGAAGTAGATCCCGCGGTCTTCGCGGCGCCACCACGCCTTGTCGCCGAACCGGGTGAACTCGTATAGAAACACGCGCGCCCGGATGTACTTCGGCGGCGTCTTCGGGAACGGATTGTATTGGAGCAGGCGCAGCACCGCCGGCTGCCCTTCCAGAAGCCGGATCATGAAATTCACGAACCAGCGATTCTGCTGGTAGCTCCCCAAGGCCGCGAACCACATCTGCCAGTCGAGTCGTGGCTGATGCGGCTCCACAATCGGAGGCGCCCGCATTACATTACCGGGCTTATAGCTGAATTCGTACGCGCGCCAATTGGTTCCATCATCCGAGCCTTCCACAATGATCTCGGGCCGTTCCGTGCTCATCACCGTGAACAGGCCATAGTAGTTCACCAGGTCGAGCCGCGCGGTCGCGTGCAAGATCGCGGCGCCGCCCGGCGGCAGCTCAACCCCGAACAGTTCCAGAGACAGAAGCCCACTGGCAATTCCGACGAAACACACCAGGGCCACACTGACCGCTGTATGCGCCCGCGTGCGCGGCGCGCGCTTCGGTTCGATGAATAGGAACAGGCACAGCGCGATCGTCAGCAGATTGAAAAACGTGTAGTTTCCCGTGAGAAGGATTAGCAGTTGCAGCGCGATCGCAATCCACGCGCCGGCGTGCCGCAGCCGCCGCGGCGCGAAGAACAAAACCGGCACTAGTATCTCTGCGGCCAGTGTGAACGCAGTCGAGATTTTCTGGAACGCAAACGGCAACTGGTGCATGTACCAGGCCAGCGGCGTGGGCAGCGGCTGCGTCTGGTAGTGGTAGCTCAGCGCCGTCAGGTTGCGCCAGGTGGGATCGCCGCTCAGTACCTTGCCCAGCCCCGAGAACATCATGAGCCGGAAAATCAGCCAGCGGAAGAGCCAGATGCGCACCGGGGAATCGTCCACGAAGATGGCCAGAAACCCGGCTTCGATCAACAAGACGTCCCACTGGAACGACAGGAAATCCTGGCCAACGGTGCACAGCGAAAGCCACAGCACCAGGCAGACGGCCAACACGATGCGTTGCCGAATGCCCAAGACTGCGGCCGCCGCGCACATCGTGCCGATGATCCACACCGCAGCAAGCGCCACGTCGCTGGAATTCAGCCAGAAGACCGTGGGGATGTCCCAGAAGGCCGCGCGTCCCAGTGCCTGCCGGGCGGCGGCCAGATAAGTCGCGTAAGGAAGGATGCCGTGCGATCCGATCAGCCCGGATGCCTGCACACCGAACGAGGCGAAAGCGATGAAGTAGATCGACCCCAGCACCCGCAGGAACGTCCGGATCACTCACTCAGTCTACGGCACAGTGGGGCCAGGCTTTTCAGCCTGCCGCCGGGCTTCCGCCCGGCGCGCCGCGCAGAAGCGCGGCGGCAGCCCGGAAGGGCTGCCCCACCCGTGCAAGTAGTAGAATCGTGAAATGAAACCGCTCGCTGGAGTGCTCTGCCTTATGACCACAGCTTTCGCCGCGTCCAACGTTCATGAGTTCACGTTGAATGCTCTCAACGGAACGCCCACGTCGCTGGCCAGTTTCCAGGGCAAGGTGATGCTGGTAGTGAATGTCGCGAGCCAGTGCGGCTACACCCCGCAGTACGAGGGCCTGCAAGCGTTGTACGCCAGGTACAAAGACCAGGGCTTCGTGATTGCCGGATTTCCGGCGAACAACTTCGGCGGCCAGGAGCCCGGCACCAATGAGGAGATCGGGGCTTTCTGCAAATCGAAGTACGGTGTCACGTTTCCCATGTTCGCCAAGATCTCGGTGAAGGGCAGCGACAAAGCGCCGCTCTACCAATTCCTCACCGACAAGAACGCCAATCCTAAAACCGGCGGCGAGATTCAATGGAACTTCACCAAGTTTCTGGTGGATCGCAACGGCCGCGTGATCCAGCGATTCGAGCCCGCCGTAGAGCCGCAGTCGGGCGAGTTAGTGGCGGCAGTGGAAGCGGCCTTGAAGCGCTGACAAGCGTCTGGATCCTAACAATTTCAGTAATTTAACCGACCGAAATTGGGCCGGGAAGTGTCGGATTTGCCCTCCGCTCAACCCCCGCTTTCACCCATTCCGAAGGCCAAGTCGCCATTCGATGGATAGGGATTTCCTTTCAATCGGTTAACCGGCAAGATGGCCTCAAAATAGGATTTCTATGAGCACTCAGCCCATTCAACCGAAAGCTGCCCCTCCCGCCGGTCTCGTCCAGATCGGTTCATCCGTGGAAGAGATTATCCAGCAACGGCTTGCCGAAGAGCGTGCCCGCCTGGAACAAGAAGCCGGGCTGCCTAAAAAGGAGCTCCACCACTTCAAGAAACCGGCCGAAAAGCCATTCACAAAAGAGCAGCGCGGCAACACCACGCTGCTGTTCGGCGGCTTGACGTGGAAGCACGAAAAACTGGTGCACGGGGCTCTCGAAGGGCTTGGGGTATCGGGCGGAAGCTGTGCCCACGCCGAACGTGCGCGCGTTCCAAACCGGTAAAGAGTACGGCAACAACGGCCAGTGCAACCCGACTTATTTCACGGTCGGTAACCTCGTCCAGTATCTGCAGACGCTGGAAGAGCAGGGGCTCACCAAGCAGGAGATCCTGGACCGTTACGTGTTCTTCACGGCAGGCGCCTGCGGTCCGTGCCGCTTCGGGATGTACGAGGCGGAGTATCGGCTGGCGCTGCGCAACGCCGGGTTCGACGGTTTCCGCGTGCTGCTGTTCCAGCAATCCGGCGGGCTGAGCCAGTCCGACGCCGAGGCCGGCCTCGAGATGAACATCGATTTCTTCCTGGGGATTCTCAACGCGCTCAACTGCGGCGACGTGATGAACGAAGTGGCCTACGCGCTGCGGCCTTACGAAGTGAACGCCGGAGAGACCGATCGGCATCCTCGACGAGACCATGGATTACTTGCATGACGTTTTCCGCAAGAAGCGGCCATGGAAATTGGAGGGCGGGCTCGGCAAGTACCTGGGCGGGTTCTCCGATACCGCGGAGTACATCGGGAAATTCGTCAACCAACTTAAGGGCGACGATTACGTGCCGTCGCTCGAACATTGCCGCGACCGCTTCAACGGTGTCGACATCGACCGCCTGCGCGTGAAGCCCATCGTGAAGATCACCGGCGAATTCTGGGCGCAGACCACCGAAGGCGACGGCAATTTCAATATGTTCAACTTCCTGCAGCGCGAGGGCGCGCAGGTGCTGGTGGAGCCGATCGGCACCTGGATCATGTACATGATCCACCAGGTGGTGCAGAAGTACAAAGACTTCAAGGGGCTCGAAGAAGGCGCCGTGATGCCGCCCATGTGGAAGCTCGGTACGCGCACTAAAATCGAGATCGGCTATCGCCAAAAGCTGGCGAAATTGAAACTCGCCGAAGTGATCTTCAAGAGCGAGTATCACAAGATCGTGGATGCGCTGGGCGGGATTGCGCATCACCTGGCCGACCAGTACGAATTGCAGCGGCTGGGCCATCCCTTCTACAACTCGCGCGCGGGCGGCGGCGAGGGTCACCTGGAAGTGGCCAAGAATATCTACTACTCGAACAAAGATCTGGCCCACATGGTGCTTTCGCTGAAGCCGTTCGGCTGCATGCCTTCCACGCAATCCGATGGCGCGCAATCGGCGGTGGTGTCGAATTACAAGGACATGATCTACCTGCCGGTGGAAACATCCGGCGAAGGCGAGATCAACGCGCATAGCCGCGTGCAGATGGCGCTGGGCGAGGCGAAGAGCAAGGCCAAGAAGGAATTTGCGGAGTGCCTGGACCGGTCGGGGCTGACGCTGGATGAGTGCCGCGCATTTGTGGAAGCGCATCCGGAAACGAAGCGGCCCATGTACCAGGTTCCGCACAGCAAGGGCGTGGTGGGACAGGCGGCGAATTTCGTGTTGCACATTGCGGAGAGGATGAAGGCGGAGCGTAACTAGGCCGCAACGGCTCACCGAGACCCAACATGGAAAAACAATTTCTCATCGGCATGGACGTCGGCTCGACCACGGTGAAAGCCGTGGTCATCGACGCCGCCACGCGACAAGATTCTCTGGCAGGATTACCAGCGGCACGACACCAAGCAACCGGAAAAGGTGCTGGAGTTCCTGAAGCGGTTCGAGACCGAAGTCGAGGACTTCGCGGCGAAGAATAGCCGCATGTTCATCACCGGCTCAGGCGGCAACGGCATGACCAAGTTCCTGGGCGCGAAGTTCGTCCAGGAAGTGAACGCGGTCTCGCTCGCCGTGGAGCGCATGTATCCGGAGTGCGGCTCGGTAATCGAGTTGGGCGGCCAGGATGCGAAGATCATCATCTTCAAAAAGGACCCGGAAACCGGCCGCAAAAAGAAGATCCCGTCGATGAACGATAAGTGCGCGGGCGGTACCGGCGCCGTTATCGACAAGATCAACGCCAAGCTGCGCATTCCGCCGGACCAGCTTTGCCAGATGGGCTACAAGGGAATCAAGCTTCACCCCGTCGCCGGCAAGTGCGGCGTGTTCGCGGAAACCGATATCAACGGCCTGCAGAAGATGGGGGTGCCGCCGGACGAGCTGATGGCGTCGCTGTTCGAAGCCATCGTGATGCAGAATCTCTCGGTGCTGACGCGCGGCAATACGCTGCAGCCTGTGGTGCTTCTGCTGGGCGGTCCGAACTGCTACATCACAGGGCATGCGCGATTGCTGGAAGAGCAACATCCCGCGAATTTGGGAAGAGCGCAACACGCCGCTGCCCGAGGGCGTTCCGCCCGAAGACCTGATCAAGACTCCGGACAACGCGCAGTATTTCGCCGCGATCGGCGCGGTGGAGTTCGGCAAGTCGGAAGACGACGGCGTCGGCCAATACGTCGGTCTGGACAAGCTGGAATGGTACGTCAATGTGGGCCGCGAAGAGGAAAAGGCCAAGCGCGGCGGCGGGTGCGGCCTGGCGAAGGACGATGCGGATCTGGCCCGGTTCAAGGAAAAATACCGGACCAAGAAGTTCACGCCCGTTACCTTCCAGCCGGGTGAGGTGGTGGAAGGCTTCGTCGGAATCGACGGCGGCTCCACTTCCACAAAGGCCGTGCTGCTTTCGAAAGACCCCGAGCGGCGCATCCTGGCCAAAACCTATCAGCTCTCCAAGGGCAACCCGATCGAGGACACGATCGAGGTGCTGCAGAAGCTCGACCGCCAGATTCGTCGATCAAGGCGCGCAGCTGAAGATTCTGGGCGTCGGCACCACCGGCTATGCCAAAGACATTCTGAAGGACGTGGTGGGCGCGGATGCGGCGCTGGTCGAGACCGTGGCGCATACCGAGGCCGGCCTGCACTTCTACGACGACGTGGATGTGATCTGCGACGTGGGCGGCCAGGATATCAAGATCATCATCCTGAAGAACGGCCGCGTCAAAGATTTCAAGCTGAACACGCAGTGCTCGGCGGGCAACGGCTACTTCCTGCAATCCACCGCGCAGGGTTTCAACGTGCCGGTGGAGCAATACGCCGACACGGCTTTCGGCGCCACGGGATTCCCGTCGTTCGGCTACGGCTGCGCCGTGTTCATGCAGAGCGACATCGTCGACTTCCAGCGCCAGGGATGGAAGCCGGAAGAGATCATGGCGGGCCTGTGCAACGTGCTGCCGAAGAATATCTGGCTGTACGTTTCGCAGATTCCGAACCTGTCGGCGATCGGCACGCGCTTCCTGCTGCAGGGCGGCACGCAGTACAACCTGGCGGCGGTGAAGGCCCAGGTGGATTTCATCGAGTCGCGCTTCAAGGGCAAGGAAACGCCGGCCGACGTGATCGTGCACGAGCATTGCGGCGAAGCCGGCGCCATCGGCGGGGCGCTCGAAGCCGGACGGCTTTGGGACAACGGCCGCAAGTCCACGTTCATCGGACTGGACGCTGCCGCGCATATCGAATACAAGACCACGCGCAACGAAGCCACGCGCTGCTACTTCTGCAAGAACAAGTGCCTGCGCACGTTCATCGATGTGAAGACCAACATCGTGAACATCGATTACAAGCCGCCGGTGAAGACCAAGGTTCCGCTGGAAGCCGGCGCGCAGCGGCTGATCATCGCCACCTGCGAAAAGGGCACGGTCGAGAACATCGACGAAATGCGCGGCATCAAGGGCAACCTCGACAAGATCAAGAAGGAGAATCCCAACTTCGTCGAGATCGCGGCCAAGGGCGTGTTCCGCGTGCAGGACGTGCCGCTGGTGGCCGACGCGCTGCCCAAGTTCCAGATCACCGCCGCGCAGAAGAAGCGCGCCGAGCTGATGAAGAAGCGCGCCACGATCCGCATCGGCATGCCGCGCGTGCTGAACATGTACTCGCAGACGCCGATGTTCACGGGCTACTTCGCGTCGCTGGGAATCAAGGCCGAGAACATCGTCTACTCCGATTTCACCAGCGAGGAACTCTACAAGGAAGGCGCCAAGCGCGGCGCCATCGACCCGTGCTTCCCTTCCAAGCTGGGCATTCCGCACGTGCACAACCTGCTGTATAAGGTGCACGCCAAGAAGCCGCTGGACATCATTTTCTTCCCGATGATCGATTGCCTGACCACCGATTTGTATAACGTTCAGGCGAGCCGCTCCTGCCCCACCGTGGCGACCACGCCCGAGGCGGTGAAGGCGGCATTCATCAAGGAAGGCGATCTGTTCGCCGAAAAAGGCGTACTGTTCCTGGACACCTTCGTCAACCTCTCCAAGCCCGACCTCCTCGAGCGGCAGATGTACGAGCAGTTCAAGGATATTCTGGGTCTGTCGCCCGAGGAGAACAAGCGAGCGGTTGAGGAAGGCTATCGCGCGCTGCGGTATTTCGACAACGTCACCATGCGCGGCGCGGCGCGCGAGGTCCTGGAGCAACTGGAGCGCGAAGACCGGCTGGGCGTAGTGCTGCTGGGCCGCCCGTATCACAACGACCCCGGCGTGAACCACGAAATCCTGGAAGAATTCCAGAAGCTCGGCTACCCGGTGTTCGCGCAGGACTGCCTGCCGATCGACGACGACATCATCTGGCGCCTGTTCGGCGACGAAGTGACAGCGGGCGAGATTCCGCACCCGATGTCGATCGACGACGTGTGGAAGAACTCGTACAGCGAAAACACCAGCCGCAAGGTGTGGGCCGCGAAGTATGTCGCGCGGCATCCCAACCTGGTGGCGCTGGAGCTATCGAGCTTCAAGTGCGGCCACGACGCGCCGATTTATTCGGTGGTGGAAGAGATCGTGGAGCACTCCGGCACGCCGTACTTCTGCTTCAAGGATATCGACGAGAACAAGCCCACCGGGTCGATCCGGATCCGCGTGGAGACCATCGGCTACTTCCTGAAGCGCTACCGCGAAGACATGGTGCGCAACAAGCAGAAGGCCAAGGGCATCGACAGCCAGCTGCAGGAATTCGAAGCGCGCCTGCGCCGCGAGATGCTGCGCGAAAAGCTGGACTCGCTGGTCTGGGCGCGTTCGAGACCGGCTCGATGCCGCAGATCCATGTGAGCATCGGACAACTGGCAGCGTCGAAGCCGGCAACGGCGGCGGAGCAGTACGAGACGGTGTCGGGGGATTAGGGCTTAATTTCCACATTGCCACCTCCCGACTTGCAACCGGGAGTCAGCGTCGCGTTAATTGTCTTCGCCGGTGAGACGCCGCACTTATCCACTGCGGGATTGGGGTCAATGGCGGTCATCGTTACGACTCCATTTTCGGCTTTGCCGGATACCTTCCACGACACTTCGCCGCAGCCAGGCCGCTCAATTTTGAGCAACCCGATTACAGTATTCCCTTGCTGGCCGAGCGACCATGTGCCGCCGGTATCTGGGTCTGTCCAGATTCCAGAAACGTCAGAGCAGTTCGTAGCAGACGCAGTCCACGAAAGTGTCGGGGCCGATGTGGGCGCGGGCAGCACGGGCCGCGGTGGCTTGGGAGGACTGGCACCGATTCGGTCATGAATCTCGACGGGCGCTGGCTTGAGATCGCTGATTCGAAGCCGGAGCGGCGGGCCGCATGACTGTGCTATTCCCGGACCACTTGAGAAGTAGACCTCCGAGTCGGTGGGGGCTGTGGTGCCAAATTCAACTCGATTTAACCAATTCCCGCAAGCCTCACCCTTTTTGAGCGGGTGAACGTTCGCTACAGGATTTGCCTTGGCCACGTCTACGACCACTAACGAGATGGTTCGATCGTAGCCGTCGGCAAAAGCTACGAACTTGCTGTCGGGAGACCAATAGAACGAATTTGACTAGAACTCGTGAACCTGCTCCCGATCATAGTCGATTTGATCGAATGGGACATTGCTAATAGGGTATATCGGGCGTCCCGACGGCCCCAGTCGTGCTGGATCCGCATTTGCAGCGGGAGTCTTGGTTAGGTCGTACAAAAAATACTCGTCGGTTTGGATCTCATAAAATCTGCCGTACCAACCCCGGCGTACGATCCAGTGTTGGTCGGGCGACACCACAGGGTCGCGCCCGCCCAACCCATCCAGGGTATTTCCATCAATTTGGCTGATGATCGATACATCCGGCCCGTCGCCACCGGCAATGTGGCCGAAGACGAGCAACCGGTCACCGCTGATCGGACAGACTTGTGGAACGTCCTCCACGATTCCCAAGTCGATTGTCTTGCTCATGCCATCCTTGAGTCGCAGCGTGAAATAGGACTCTCCATTGTTGCTCGAACGGAAAGAAGTCCCTTCCGGCAGTGGCACCACTATATTCGGTTTGCCGCACCACTCCGGGCGTTCTTGCGGAATTTGCGCCAGCGCCGGAAATGCAATCAACACAGCCAAGAGCCCAACGCGAAACAGCGTCGCAGTTGGTACGCACTCCAGAGGCCTCACCATATCCACAAGCTTACCTCTGTTGAACTTCAGCGCCCGAGCGCGGAGCGCGCGCCGGTAATAACGCTGAGATTGCGTTACTATCGAAGCATGGCCAGCAGTCGTGACCGGCTTCATGAACTAGTGGATGCCCTACCCGATCGCCAACTGGACGCGGCACTTCAGTTCCTCTCCGAAATGGGAGACGAGGAAGTCATCGATTCCGAAACGGCGGCCAAACTAAATGCAGCCCGTGCTGAGTCGGGCGATGACGTTCCCCTGGAAGACCTCCGCCGGCGCTTGAACCTGTGACCCGGCGCGTCGTCTTTCGACCCGCCGCGGTTCGCGATTTCCAACGCCTCGACCGAGCAATCCAGTTGCGAATCGACGCCTCACTCACACGCTACGCCACGACCGGCCACGGTGATGTCAAAGCTCTCAAGGACAGAGACGGCGAATTCCGTCTTCGCGTCGGTAAGTGGCGAGTATTTTTCATGCTCGAAGGGCCGGATGTCGTCAAGGTTTTAGGAATCGATAACCGCGGCAAGGCATATTGAGATACGCGTCTGGATCGAGCCTTAGCGGGCGGCAGCAGTGGGCCGCGAAACGCTCTCTTTTCGTAGGACGTCCCACAGCGGCGGCGCACCGGCGAAACACCAGATCGCGATCACTGGGTCGCAGAACGCGCAGCCTAGTGATGACGTCAGGTCAAACGGCAGCAGCGGGTTTCCGTATAGGTGATGCAGGATGTCCCACGCGGTGTGCAGAAGCCAAGCGATACCGATGAACTGATACGAACGCAGGCCGTTGTACGCGCAAATCGTCATTAGCGTGCAGAAGGCCATTTCCCACAGTCCGAATCCGCCACCACTCAGGTAAGCAGCGCCGGCGCCGGCAACTAGAATCGCCATGAATTTCTTCCGGGCCGGCTCTTTGATCAGAGACGTCAGCAGGATAAAGACCAGCGCGATGACTACCGGCATGATCCACTGAATGGGTGTGGTAAAGTTCGCGGTTCTCACTTGGGCTTCTTCTTGCGGGGAACCGGCGCGGCTCGTACCAAGAGCGCCTCGAACGCGGTCTGCGCACGGCGATCCGCATCGCGCGCTTTCAGAAAACGTTGCGCGGCGTGATGGCTCAGATAAATGCCGAATAGTTCCCACACGAATTGATCGGCGTCCAGATTGCTACGGAGATGTCCAAGCGCGCTGGCTTCTTTTACGTTCCTGGTGAGCAGGCCGCGCCACTGGGCTTCCATCTCCGCAATCTTGTCCCGCACCGGGCCCTCGACGTCGTCAAACTCAAACATGCCAGCCGCCACCGGGCAACCGCCCGGCAGGCCTGCACGCGGAGCCCAGCCAAACCAATTTTTCACCAGCGCCTTCAGGCGCGGAAGTCCTTCGGGCTCCTTCATGGAGGGAGCGATGATGTGCGCTGCCCCCACTTCCGCAGTGTGTTCCAGCAGACTGATTTGCACTTCCTCTTTGGATCGGAAGTGGGCGAACAGTCCGCTTTTGGACATGCCCACTTGATCGGCCAACACACCGAGGGTAACGCCTTCGAGGCCCGCGCAGCTCATGAGGGCGAGGCCGCGGTCGAGAATGCGCTCGCGGGTGGTTGGCGTGCTTCTCATTTCTGGAAATATAGCACGACCGGTCGTATTATAGCAAGGGAAGGAAAGGAATGCGAGACGTTGCGGGGCGGCCGGGCTTGCGGACTTGTCGCCGTGCGTGTCGGCCGCCCAATGGTTTGAGTCGCATCTTCGATGGCCTAGGCCCGCTGGATGGCGGACATACCGTTGCCGATTGAATGCTTGACTCTCTGAAACCCGATGGCGCGGCGATATGAGCTATCCGCACTCCACCGGATGTAATGGAATCGATTCCAAGATCTTCCCGTCGACGTCATCCACGAAGGTGCTCGCCGTGAGGGCTTTAAAGGCACGCCGGGAAGTTCAGTACCACCGCAATGCAACGCTGCCGGCCGGCAACTCTTGATTGCTACGATAGCAGGTACGGTCGCGGTTGAAGACCGGGAAGGACGCCAAGTGGTTGAAGGGAAGACGGCAAAAAAATCTGGCGTGCGGAACCAGCGGGGCAGGGCATGGCCCTGTTCCACAATGCTATTGGGCCTGATGCTTGGGGGCGCGCTGTCGCTCGCGGCGCAGATCGATCTCGCCGATCCCGAATACGTGATCCCCAAGGACAATCCGTTCACCACGCCGGCTGACCTGAAGGGCGGAGAGCGGCTGTTTCTCGGCCAATGCGCGAGATGCCACGGGCCGAAAGGGGAAGGAGGGCTCGGCGCCATCCTGGCGCGCCCGCGGTTGCGGCATGCGGCGGATGACGAGTCCTTATACAAAGTGATCCGGGATGGCGTGAAGGGCACCGAGATGCCGCCCGCGCAGACTTTGACGAGCCGGGAGATCTGGCAGGTTGCCGGATATGTTCGCAGTCTTGGGCGGTTGCCGGCGGAAACAGTGGCGGGGAATCCCGAGCGTGGCCAGGAAATCTACCGGACGAAGGGAAAGTGCGGCCAGTGCCATATCCTGAGCGGCCAGGGGGAAAGCGTGGGGCCGGAGTTGACCGACATCGGCTCGCGCCGCAACGCCCGGTACCTGCGGGCTTCGCTGCTGGAGCCGGATGCCGCCGTTCCCGCTGGATTCATGCAAATGCGAATCGTAACCAAGGATGACCGTCGCATCACCGGGGTGCGCCTGGGCGAGGATACCTTCACGATTCAACTGAGTGACTTGAACGGCCGCACTTACTCCTTTCTCAAACAGGATCTGAAGGACTTGCAGAAGGATCCAGGTAAGTCGCCCATGCCGAGTTATCAAGGAGTCTTGGCACCAGGTGAAGTGGATGATCTGGTGGCCTACCTGGTTTCGCTGCGAGGGAACCCATGAAACACATCGTTCTGTTAGTGGCGGCGGGTCTGCCGCTCATGGGCCAGGTTTCTTTCGATCGGCTCCGCCGGGCTGACTCGGAACCGGGCAACTGGCTCACCTATTCGGGTAACTTCAGCGCGCAGCGGTACTCGCGCCTGAGCCAGATCACCAACTCCAACGTGCGGCGGCTGCGGGTGGCCTGGGTCTACCAGATCAGGACTACGGAAACCGTAGAGACCTCGCCGTTAGTGGTGGATGGCGTGATGTATTTCAGCGAACCAGGGGGCAGCGTAACGGCGCTCGACACGCGCACGGCGAGGCCGCTCTGGAAATACACGCGAGATCTGCCCAAGGGGGTGCGCGGTTGTTGTGGCACGGTGAACCGAGGCGTGGCCATCCTGGATGACAAGGTCTACGTGGGCACGTTTGACGCGCACCTGGTGGCGCTGGATATCAAGTCGGGAAAAGTGCGTTGGGATGTTCCGGTGGCGGACCCCACGCTGGGCCACTCGATCACCGGCGCGCCGCTGGCTATCAAGGACAAGATCGTGGTGGGGATGGCGGGCGGCGAGTACGGGGTGCGCGGGTTCATCGACGCCTATGATGCTAAGACCGGCCAACGCGCCTGGCGCTTCTGGACGGTACCTGCCGTGGGCGAACGCGGCAGCGAAACCTGGGCCGGCAACAGTCTGAAGAATGGCGCCGCCACCACGTGGGTTACCGGCGCGTACGACGCGGAGCAGAACGTGGTGTACTGGGGCACCGGCAATCCCGGCCCGGACTGGAACGGCGACACGCGCGCGGGCGACAACCTTTATTCCGATTCCGTGGTGGCCCTGGATGGGGACACCGGCAAACTGAAGTGGCATTTCCAATTCACGCCGCACGACGTCCACGACTGGGACGCGACGGAGGTGCCGGTGTTAGCTGACGGCATGGTGCGCGGCGAGAAACGTAAGCTGATGCTCTTCGGCAACCGCAACGCGTTCTACTATGCGTTGGATCGCACCAGCGGACAGTTTCTGGCGGGGCAGGCCTTTGCCAAACAGACTTGGGCGCGGGGCCTGGATGACTCGGGGCGGCCCATCCTTCTGGGCGATACCACACCGAGCGACGAGGGAACCAAACTATACCCGGATCTGGGTGGAGGGACCAACTGGTTCAGCCCGTCGTACAGTCCGCAGACCAATCTGTTCTATATTGCCGCGCGCGATGTGGCGGGCATCTATTACAAGGGCGACACGGAGTACAAGGCGGGCGCACAATTCAACGGCGGCGGATTCGGTCCGGTTCCCGGGCAGGAGCCGAGCGGGGCGATCCGCGCACTCAATCCGGCTACGGGCGAACTGAAGTGGGAATTCAAGCTGTTCTCGCCGCCTTTCGCGGGGGTCCTTTCGACGGCCGGAAACGTGTTGTTCGGCAGCAGCCAGGGCGATTTCTATGCCCTCGACGCCACCAACGGGCACTTGCTCTGGCGAATGCAGGCCGGCGCGGAGATCAACGCTAACCCGATCAGCTATCTGAGCGGCGGCAAGCAGCAGGTGGCCATCGCCTCAGGTAATGCGATCTTCGCTTTCGCCCTCGACGAATGAAGCGTCTTGGGGTTGCAGCCGTCGTAAGCGTCGCGGCGCTGGCGGCGATTCTAGCCGCGGCATATAGCACGCGCGGCGCTCCGCTGTGGCCTGGCTCCCGATACACCACGGCCGATCGCGACCGTGCGGTGCGGCGCGGGTTGTTCTACATTTACTCCGTGGCTACCACGCCCAAGGTCTTTGGCGATTGGGGCGGCGATCTGTTGTGGGCCTTCTACAACGTGGAATCCACTTCCGGGAACCGTGAATTGAGTGAGCTGGCCTGGAGAATGGGGCACGAGCGCGCCCGGGAATGGCGCCGTTTGCATCCCCAAGTGCCCGCCCAAGCGGACGCCGGCGACATCGCCGAACTAGTGAACGGAAGCTATACCGCCGACTTGCTGGGAGTGCCCGATGTGGTGATGCACGAGGCGCTGCTACGGGCGGCGGCGCATTTCACGAACGCGGATATTCTCCTTTTCGATCCGGCGCGCGAGGCTCCGCCCGCGGACTTACCCGTGCGGTGCCCGAAGTGCGGCCGCCAGAACGAGCGGGGCGTACACACATGCACGCGGTGCGGAACGATGTTGACGATGCGCTCCCGCTATGACCTTTTCACCGACGCGATGATCACGACGTTTGGCAGCAACGCGTACGGTGTACCGATCGGGGGGCGGTACACCGACGTGATCCGCTGGCTTCCCACGATGCGCCCCTACCCAGCCCGCGAATCCATCAGCGAAGACGAATACTACGATGTGCTCAATACCGTGACTCACGTGGTTTATACGGCTAACAGCTACAACCTGTACCGCATCTCGCCCGGCTGTTTTCCCGAGGAATTTGCCTTTCTGAAAGGGAATCTTACGGTGGCGATTCGGGAGCACGATCCGGAGACGCTCGGGGAATACATGGATACGCTGCAGGCGTTCGGGTTGACGTTTTCCGATCCGCTACTACAGAAGGGGGTTAACTATTTACTGTCGGTGCAGAATGCGGATGGGAGCTGGGGGGACGTGAAGGACCCGGATATTTACGACAGGTACCATGCGACGTGGACGAGTTTGGGAGGGCTGCAGAGCTTTCGGTGGAGGGAGGTGTTGGGGTGTGCGGGGCGGTAATGGGTTCGTGGACGACGCCCACAGGCGTGGACGCCTGTGCTACCTAGCGATCCATCGCGCGGAAGAAGAGCTTCAGGACTGCTTTTTGCAGTAACAGTGCTACCCCGGCGCTACCGGCCAATGTTGTGCCAATAACTAATGCGTCCATGCCATGTATCGCGTGGGGCACTGCAAATTTGGCTCAAACGCGTGAGCCGGATTTTTGCCTTCTTGCGCGTTCTATGTCAGGAGGGAGACAGATATGAAGCGCCTGCTGGATAAAATTGGTGAAATCTGGTGCATCTACATGCACAAGTCCGCGATGTGGCCCGTGCGGGGCCAGTACCGGTGCGCGGTCTGTCTCCGGGAATATCCTGTGCTGTTTGAAGGCTCTTCCGCAGTGGTTTTCGAGCGGCCCAATAACGTGGTGCCGATCGTCAGGCGTCCTGCCCCGGATGCCGGGAGAGTTCGCGAAACAGCCATGCCCGCGCCGAATTCCATTCCCGCTTAATGGTGGCGGGGGAAAGCTGCATCACCTCGGCAGTCTCTTCGATGGAGAGACCGGCGAAAAAGCGCAGCTCGACGATGCGGTTCTGGCGCGGATCCATTTTGGCGAGCTGCTCCAGCGAGTCGTTGAGTCCTAGTAAGTCCAGGTCCTTCTGCAGCGGGACCGCCAGCGCCTCATCCAGAGCCAGCTTCACGGCGCCGGAACCGCGCTTTTCGGCGTGGTGCGACCGCGCATAGTCCACCAGAATGCGGCGGATCATCTGGGCGGCTATACCATAGAAATGAGCCCGGTTGCGCCACTCCACCTCGTGCTGATTCACGAGTTTCATGAACGCTTCGTGGACCAGGGCGGTGCTCTGTAAGGTGTGGTCCGGGCGTTCCCGGCGCAGGTAAGCGGAGGCCAGCCGGTGGAGTTCTCCATACACCAGCGGCATCAACTCGTCGAGCGCGGCCTGGTTACCCATGCTCCATCGCACTAATAGCTGGGTGACGTCGGCTGCCGGTTCGGGAGACATAAGGCTGCTTACCGAATTATAGCGGAGCTCGCGATTTATTTGCGTTACTTGTGAGCCGGAATTCGGAACGGGTACGCGTTAGGTAGTGAAGGGCGATGCCGGCCATTCGGAGGGGGCAGGCTCCAGACAATCCCGGAGCCTGCCCGGCCGGCCGCTTCGCCTGGCGGAACTGGCAATCAGCAATCAGCAATCAGCTACCCCTGGTGCTACCGGTTTAAGCTGAACGCTGAGAGCTACTCACACACGGCACGGCTATCCGAAAGATAGGGCGGCGGCGGCAAAACCGCTCCCTGTGTCAATTCAAGCGGGCTTCCCGCCGAACATCGGTAATGCTATGATCTGCGCGGAGGGTGCCTATGCTGCGGGCGATCTCAATTGCTGTCTGTGCGACCGGAGTGGTGGCGAGCGCCGCTCCCAACTCATCCGTCACTTTCAACAAAGATGTTCTTCCGATATTGCAGAAGAACTGTCAAGGCTGCCATCGTCCAGGGGAAGTGGCGCCCATGTCCCTGCTCAATTACCGCGAGGCGCGGCCCTGGGCCAAGGCGATGAAAATCGCGGTAGTGGCCAAAAAGATGCCGCCGTGGTTCGCGGATTCGCAGGTGGGTCATTTTGCCAACGACCGCCGGCTGACCGATGCGGAGATCAATACCTTGGTGACTTGGGCAGACAACGGGGCCCCGGAGGGCAATCCCAAGGATGCGCCACCCGCACTCACTTTCCAGGACGGGTGGAACATCAGGCCCGACCTCGTGGTCGAAATGCCCAAGGATTTTCAGTTGCCTGCGACCGGCACGATCAACTACCAGTTCATCCGCGTCAAAGGCAATTTCACCGAAGATCTCTGGGTGGAAGCTGCGGAGATGCGTCCTGGCAATCCGGCCGTGGTGCATCACGGGAAGGTCTGGGTAGTTCCGCCCGGATCTAAGTGGATGGCTAATGCGGTGCCCGGCGAGGCCTACGAAAACCAGGAAGGCGGAAGGACCGCGGAAGGCGACGGCAACGACATCCTGGGCAAATTCAATCCAGGGTTGGGCGCGCAGAGGTTCGATGTGAACGGCGCGGCGAAGTTCGTGCCCAAGGGCTCGGATCTCGTGTTTGAGCTGCACTACACCGCGATGGGCAAGCCCTCCACCGACCGGTCGAAGCTGGGGCTGGTGCTGGCCAAACATGCGCCCGCAACGCGCTACATCCTTTTGTCCGGATCGCCCTCGGCGTTGAATCTCGTCATTCCGCCCGGCGAAAGCAATGCCGAAGTAGTGGCCGAGGCCACCGTGGGAACTGACGTCAAACTGGTGTATATACAGCCCCACATGCACCTGCGGGGTAAGGATTATGAGCTTCGCCTGGTCTATCCGACGGGCGAAACGGAAACCGTCTTCAAAGGAAAATTCGACTTCGAGTGGCAGTTCGGGTACGACCTGGCGAAACCGATTCCGTTGCCCAAGGGCACGCGCATGATCGGCATCGCGCATTTTGACAATTCTCCGAACAACCGGTTCAACCCGGACCCGTCGAAGGAAATCCATTGGGGCCCGCAGAATTGGGACGAGATGCAGGGCGTTTTTCTGGGCCTGCTGACCGACATGAATGTGGACCCGCACGCGCTGCTGCGGCCCTCTGGACCGAGCCTTCTGCCGCGTGGCAAGTCGGGGCCGACGCTGGCGGTGCTGGACCCGTTGTCCGTTAAGTAAAACCGTAAGCAAACCGGACACAGGCAGGGATGCCTGTGCTACTTTTTCGCTGGAAGAGGCGGAAGCGGGGCGGGGTCCAGGTAGCCGCGCGTGCCGTCGGGACGGATGGGGCCCGGTCCAAATCCTAAGTGTTCCCGGTCTACGTTGTTCTCGCTGCAGGAATATTCGTGCAGTTCTTCGTCGGGGCGCCCGGCGATCCAGGTGCGGCCGTAGGTGAACGGCTTGGTATAAAACTTCGGATCCTCAATGGTGGTGTCGACATGGATGTGGTCCGCGTCTGGCCGCGTCCACCGTTCGACCACATGCAGCGCGTCGCTGTGCGGGCTGCCGTTCTCGTCGGCCCATACCTGCGTATCCTTGAACCCGATGGAATCGATCACCAGGGCATCACCATCCCAGTGGCCCAGTTCCTCTCCGAAATAGGAAGGGTCCGGATCTTCGGAATGTTTGCGGGCGGCATCGATGGGGATGAGCCGGTAGTAACTGTAGAAGTAAAGGAATGCGAGCTTGTGCGGACCCTGCAGCACTTCAAAAGCCAGCCCGCTGGCGTTGTGGCGTGGAATGCCGCCGAGGATGCACAGGGCTTCCGGATCGACAGTGGCGGTGACATTGTGTTTCCACGCGGCTTCGCCCTCGGGCGTTAGCGGCAGTTTCAGTCCGGGAAGGTCCTTGGCGATATTGCCCACCGGCTTGGTATCGCGTGTGCCTTTCCAATAGCCGTTGAAGTCCGGATGCCCGTCGGCCGTGCGCGGCGCAGGTTTGGAAGGCGCCGGCGCCTTGGCGGCCTGAGGCTGAGCGATCGCCGGTACCAGGCTTACGGACAAGAGCAGGAGCGAAGCGGCCCAAATGATTCGCATTTTTGTATTCTGTACCAAATGAGCGCGGTAGTAAACTTAGGGGAAGGCGGAAAAGTATATGGCTTTGAGGACGACCCTACCCATTTGGATCGCAGGCTTCTGTTTGGCAGCCGCGCTTCCCCTCGCAGCGCACCACTCCTTTGCGGCGGAGTATGACGGATCTAAGGCCATACGGATCTCAGGCACGCTCACTAAGATTGACTGGACCAATCCGCACTCCTACTTTTATCTGGACGTGAAGGACGACAAGGGAGCGGTTACCAACTGGGCTTGTGAAGGTGCCGGTCCGGGGGCCCTGTCGCGGCGGGGCTTCAAGAAGGGCGACGTCAAACTGGGTGACACCCTCATCGTGGATGGGTATCTGGCGAAGGACGGATCGCACCTCATGGATGCGCGCCGCGTAACCCTGCCGGATGGGCGCGTCATTAATGGCGGATCGGGCGGCGATGGCGGCCCCGGCGACAATGGCAATCAGTAATCGGGGGTAGCACAGGCCTCCCGGCCGGTGTCCGGTTTTTCGACGCCATCACCGAACAATTTGTTCCGCAGGCGCGCGAAACGGCGGTCGGAGCGGAGCGAGTCCATCTTCGGATCCACGTCCAGGAAATTCAGACTGGGCGATTCTTCCGCGATCGCGCGTTCCAATTCTCGAAAGGCCCCGTCGCGGTCACCCAACGCGTCGCGCAGCAGGGCCGCGAAGTAGGCATCCACATACTCCGAGCAGCGGGTGCGCTCGATGTCGTCGAGAATCACGCGAGCTTTCTTCTGACGTCCGTTCTTCGCCAGACAGACCGCCCCGAGTACGCGCAGGCAAAGAAATTCGGGGGACATCAGGTACCCGATCCGATACTGGGCCAGCGCCTCCTCCACGCGTCCCGAGTACTCCAGCGCCTCGGCATAGAACGCCCGGCCCAGTTGCAGATAGGGATACAGGTCCACCGCAAGTTCGCCGCACGCGACGGCAGCATCGAATTCCCGCCGGCAGAACCGGATGAAGATCTCGGAGGCCGCCAGAGCCGGATAAAGCGGGTCGACGCGGTGGGCGCGAACCAGCAGTGCCAGGGCTTCGTCCAGCCGCCCCAAAGTCGTATAGAGCATGGACAGCCACACGTAGGTAGAAACCAGGCTGGGCTTCTCGCGCAGAACCCGCAGAAACTCGGATTCCGCTTCGGCGTACCTTCGCTCAAAGACGCGCAATCCATGCGCGTGCATGGAGCGCAGCTCCGGAGTCCAGCCCGCCAGCTCCACAGCGCGCCGGTGCGCTTCTACAAAGCCCCGGCGCATTTCGCAAGGCTGCCGCATCCCGTAGACTCCTAGCATCAGGTAGGAAAGCGAGAGTCCTTCGAAAGCGCGGAAGTCCCGGCTGTCCTCCCTGGCCGCTTGCCCGAAACAGTGGAGGGCCTTTTCGAATCCCTCGCGCGTCCGGCGGTTCCAGAAATGCCAGCCGCTTCGAATCAGATCCCGTGACTCCGGAATTTCGAGGCGATATCCCAGTTTGGGCCGGCGGCTAATCCACGTGCCATATTCCCCGAGCGCCTTCTTCACCTCTCCGACCGTCACTTCCACCGTATGCGTCGAGACCACTATGCCGCCCCAGGCTTCGCGCATCATGCGGTCGCAGTCTACATACTTTCCGCTGTTCTGAACCAGGGCCGTAAGAGCAGAGACCGCTTGTGGCCGCAACCGGAGGTCCACACCATCGCGCAGCAAGCGACGGCTAGTGGCATCCAGGCAGAAAGGACCGAGAGTGATGGGCTCAGCTGGAACTGGCACCGTTTAGCTATTTGACGTTGTTCTGGAACTTTCGTCAAGCGATTAAAAGATATGCGGTTGCCCACCGTATCGTGGTGGCGGGCAGAGCATGGCCCCGCCCCACACTACTTCGACGGAGCGAGGTTCTCGGTCACCTCGATGTAGGTTCCCCAGGGGTCCGTGAAAAACGCGACTCGGGTTTTCACATTCGGAACCTGGCGGATGGGCGCATCGAACTTGAGCCCCTCGGATGCCAGCCGCTTTGAGAACTCGTCCAGGCTCTGGACATCGAAACCGATGTGATCCAGGGAGCGGCCTTTGGTGCCCGCCAGGGTCCCATCCGCTTTGGTGAACGCCAGTTCCACGCCCGGAACATTGGCGGTCTCGAAGTTTCCGCGCTTGCCCGGTACTGCGCCGAAGGTCTTCGCGTACCAGGCCTGCATCTCTGCGGTTGCGGCGCCGTTGAAGTGAATGTGGTGCATCTTGATAGGCGTCGAGATGCTGGAGTCTTCGAAGATTTCGATACGCAGATCGTCGGGTCCCGTGAGAAATGCCTGTTTGGGATTGTTCCCCTGCTCAATTTTGACGCCGGCTGCTTTCCACCTGCCGAGCGACTCTTGCATATCCTTCACGTAAAATCCGAAGTGATTGACGACCGACCCGACGGTGCCGCCCGCCGGATCACCCTGCCGCAGCATCACGAACGTGCCCGGGAATTGGATCAGGGCGAGCTGTCCGTTCTGCACCGGGACGCCGCCCATCATGGCCCAGAATTTCTTTTGTGCGTCGACATCTTTCACCACCAGATGCAGATGCCCCATCGCGACGCCGGCGTCATTCGGAGCGGCAAGTTGGGCCATGGCCGGGCTGACCGCGACAGCCACCAATGCGAGAAGAGATCGAGCGTTCATAGACAGCCTCGTAAAAGTTTTCAGTTTTCAGTCGTCAGTTTTCAGTTCTAAGCCGGGACAGCCGTAGTGCCAGGGGTGGCTGATAACTGAAAACTGATTACTGAAGACTCGATTCTACCCCAGCTTCATCGCCTGGAACATGGCCAGCCGCTGTTCGCGTATGGGGTCCTTCTCCACTTTGCTAACGTTGTTGATCACCATGGTCGGCCGGTCGGTGGGATTGAACGGCGGCCAATGCGGCAGCTTGGGAGTGTTCGGATCGCCGGTTCGCGCAAACGCGATCCACGCATCGCTCACCTTGTCCGCCAGAGCCATCGCCTCCGGCCCGCCGCCTGTCAGCCGGGCGGAGATCTGGACGTTGTCGAATGCGAATGGAATCTCCATGGTGTGCGGCGATTTCAGGCGGCCGCCTTCGACCGGTGTTTCCCAGGTGAAGTAGTACAAATATACCGGCGCTTTTCCGAGGGCCGCGCGCCTCTCGGCGATCTTCATCATGGGGGCGCCATAACGGTAATCGCTGGCGATCAGGAAGTAAATGTCCGACGCGGTCGCGCCTGGATTAGCCCGGCGATAGGCCTCCGTCACGCGGCCGGCATTGTCGCCCAGCAGGTTCTGAACGCGCCGGCGCATGCCGTCCTCATCCAGCGAAAAGGCGGCCGCATCGCTGCTGAGCGTCATCTCGGTGCGCGTAGAACCGCACAGCACCGGCACATCCGCGGACACCGCCGATGCCGCCGGATGGAAGGGATGTTGGGGAACGGCGGCTCCATCCACGGTGGGCGAAAAGCCCTCCGTCATTTGGTCCGCGCCCGCCATGTCACGAACGACAGCGAAGTAGGCGGCCATGATCCGCTCCACCGGCAGCTTTTGCAGATCGCGCACCTGCTTCTTGCCGATATCCAGTTTCGCCAGCAGACGCTCGGCGACGCGGGCGGCCTGATCGCGCTCGACCAGCCGGATGGTGGGCCCGCTTTCGATGATGGCGCGGTGGAACAATCCTTTGGCGGAAGGCATGGATAGCAGCGTCCCCACCTTGCGGCCGCCACCCGACTGGCCGAAGGCCATGACCGTATTCGGATCGCCGCCGAATTGGGCAATGTTGTCGCGCACCCAGCGGAGCGCGTGCACGATATCGAGCATGCCGGCATCGCCGGATTGCGCGTAGTCCGAGCCGAACACATCGCCCAAATAAGTGTAGCCCAGGACATTGAGGCGATGATTGATGGTTACCACCACCACATCGCCGCGCCGGCTCAGATTGGTTCCGTCATATCCTGGCGCGGATCCGGAGCCCGTGACGAATCCGCCGCCATGGCACCAGAACATCACGGGCCTCTTGCGGCCATCGTTGAGCGCCGGCGTCCAGACATTCAGCACCAGGCAGTCTTCGCTTTCCGCGGCAAGGCCTTCCCCCGAGACCGTCAACCCACTGGCGGCACGCGTGGCGGCGGGATCGCGCTGCGGCGCGCTGGGCCCGTACTCCAACGCATCGCGCATGCCGGTCCACGGCGCCGGATTAGCAGGTGGCAGGAAACGATTGGTTCCGGCCGTGCTTGCACCGTATGGAATGCCCTTGAAAACCTTGATCCCCTGAACGTCCACGCCGCGAATCTTGCCGAATTTCGTTTCGGCCACCACGAACCGGCGCTCCTGGGCCCGCACAATCCTGGGGAGGGCGCCGCCCGTCGCAGCGGCCAGCAGGCACGCCTGTTTGAAGAAGTCCCTGCGGGCGATTCCCGGCACACTTGCATCCGAATTAAATCGCGTCATCAGTCTATACCTCCTATTGATTCGCCAGCTTCTCTTCCGCACGCGCGCCGCGGAGAATATTCTCCATGGCGTAATTTCCCCTGGCATGCGTATTCGTCTATGGGGTCCGGGTTCTTGACCATGGGAATCTGGGCACTCCCGGGCACCAGCGTCCTGCCCTCCCACTGGCTCCGCAAGTCTCCCCTCAAGTGCCGTATACTCGCAGGCGCGTGCGGGCGGCTGTCAAGCCGCTTGGACAAGGGGCGGTCTTCAGGGCCATGGGTGGCGTGCTGCCGGGAATAGGCGCGGGTAGCTTCCATGCGCTTCTGCGCCTCGGGTGGTGCGGCAGGCACCTGACCATCCGGCGGATCCACGATCAGGGAGGTCCGCCTGGTTGGGATGACTTTGCTTGCGCGTTTCCACCACAAGTTGTTGTAGCCCTGGTTCACATCGGTATCGGGATTGGCGTCGCGTCGATCCGTGTTGTTGCGCGCGATAACCTGTTCTTCGAATTGGGCGGCTTCCCGGTCTGTGAAAACCGGCTTGCCAGACAGCTCGGCGGGACGCTCCAGAGGCGTAACGGTGGCATTGGTCCAGATTCCTTCGAGGTCCGGTTGGCTATTCGGGGTTTGGGGCAGCCTTTGGCCGGCAGCAGGCGCGAGGAACGCAAGTGCCATCAGGAGCACGGCCCCGGGTCCGCAACATGGACGGCCTACCACAAACCTCCTCTCCAGAAGAACGGGCGGTGGATTTCATGAATAGCTTACAAGATCCCGCCGGAGATTGCGCAACGCAGGGTCAGCGCGGTTTCGCGGTTGGCTTGTTGGTGACGATCCGGGATAGGCTGAGAAGCTGGGAGCTGATCCGAAGGCCGGAGCGGGCAGCGGACTGCGGATTGATTTCGAAACGAATGCGCCGGTCTTCAATGAAGAAGTTCACCATCCCGCCCAGTTCGGCGAATCCGGGCATCTCCGACACCGTGAGGATAGGAAGGACGTGCAAGATTTCCAGAATGTCGGCCATCCGGCTGCGTTCCGAAGAGCTGATAAACACGACTTGACAGCCGGTCAGTTGCCGCGGGTCCGATGCTCGTGCAATCTCAATGGGCTTCGCTTCCAGGGTCTTGCCGTTTAGGCTGGATTCCAACAGGCTGCCAAACGGGTCACGCCCCAAAATGCAGAAACGCATCGGCGCGCCCTGCCTGAGGGCCTCGGGCGGCCATTCCACGAACTTCGCGAAATTATAGAGAAAGGCAGCTTTCACCTCGTACTCCACTTGGCCCTCGAAGTCGCCCGCCCGGCATAAGGCGGCCAGGGCAGTGAGCGCCGCCAGAAGCGCTACCCGGGACATGGCGTCCCGCCACAAGGCCTTGTTAGAAGCGCCATGTGACTTTTGCATAAGCGCTGCGCCCGATTTTCATCACGGGGTTGGTCGTATCCTCTCCGACAAATTCCACGTGCGGGTGGTTGAGAAGATTCGCCGAGGCCAAGCTGATATCCAGACTGCGAGTCAGCTTCCAACAAAGACGGGCATCTACGCGCGCATAGGCGGGAACCTGAAGAGATGCAATTCGGCCGACCTGATATAGCGACGTGTCGAATTCGATCTTGCGGGTCAGGTCGAAGTACGAGTGGGCCTGGAACTGGAGCGAAGGGCTGCTTCCGTCAAGCGGACGCGGCGTCGCCGGCATCCCCAAGAGATCCTCGTGGAGATCCATGAGCAGTAGAGTGGCACTCCCGCTGACACGCCAGCGCCCGGAAACCTGCCACTGCCCGGAGATTTCCGATCCGTAGGTAGAGCCGTGAGTTGCGGGCACGTATTTCGAGGGCACAACCACCTGTGGAGATGGGGAGGCTTCGAAAACACCCGGGAAGGTCTGGAGCGTCCTCAGATCTCGATAATCATTCCGAAAGCCGGCGATATCCAGCGAAAAGCGCTTGTAATGCCGGCGGTAGCCGCCCTCATACGCAATCATCTTTTCCGGCCCCAGCTGGGGGTTGGGCACCAGGCTGGTTTCGATCGGGGGACCGCCTGGGGAAGCAAACGTGCCGGTGCTCACTTGCATGCCAACATTCATAAGAGACGGAGGGGAGACCGCCCGGGCCACCGAGGTCCAGAGTTCCTGGTGGGGGCCGGGCGCCCAGGACAGGCGCGCACCCGGCTGCACTTCGACACCCGTGTAGTTGTTGTGCTCGATCTTGGTTCCCAGGGTGAGCACTAACGTTTCTGGACGGATCGAGATCTCGTCCTGGAAGAATCCGCTAAAGAGAGGGTCGGATCGGTTGGGCGGCAGAAAAGTATACGGCCCGAAGTCATGTCCTTGGGTCAGGGTGTAACGGAACCCGCCTCCCCACATCAACTCGTGCCGCGGCGAAAGCACCGTCCGGTATTGAAAATCCAGGTCCGCCGTCTGGAGGTCTTCTTTGGCGGCGGAGGATTGATTGTAACTGTGCTGTTCGTAAAAGAACTGCAGGCGCATATCCGACGTGTCAGAAGGCTTTCGCTTCCATTGCAGAGAAACGTCGCCGGAATCGTAGCTGGTGTTCATGATCGTTAGCGGGCCGTATCCGCGTGCCGATCCAAAAGGTTGGATGCCCTCGCTCAGGTTGGAGCTGGACACCTCGCCTTCTACAGTCAGTGAGTCTTTGCTGGATAGCTGCCAATCGGCCCGGCCACCTCCGTGGATTTCCTTCCAAGGCATGTCTCCGACATTTCGCCCCGGTAAAGTCGCGAGCCCCTGATCCCTGTCCGTGTTCTTGAAGTAGACGCGGTAGCCCAGGCTCTTACCAGCCTGGCCATCCCAGCGGCCCGTCTGCGAGGCTCGTTCTTCATCTCCGGCTGACCCGCTTAGCAAGCCTTCTTTTTCGGAGCCTGCTTGCCGGGTGATGATGTGGATCACTCCGTTCATCGCGTTGGCCCCCCACATCGCCGCGCCGGGACCGCGAATGACTTCAATGCGGTCGATATCCTCCAACAGGACTTCCTGGAATTCCCAAAGCACCCCTGAGAAAGAAGGATCGTAGATGGGGCGGTTGTCCACCAGAACCAGGAGTTTGTTGCTGTAACGCCCGTTGAAACCGCGCGCCGTTACCGCCCATTTGTTCCCGGAGAGCCGGGCAACTTCCAATCCAGGAACCATGCGCAACACTTCCGGAATGGTGGTTGCACCCGAGCGGCGGATATCCTCCTGCGTAACCACATAAACGGCCGCCGCAGTCTGCGCCAGCTTCTGTTCTTTCTTGGATACCGAAGTGACATCGATATCCATGAGGTCCTCCAGAGGCATTGCGGAATAGTCCACGGGAGACCGCTGCTGTCCGCGTACCGGCGACAACAATGGTCCAAGCAGAAAAATAATGCCAAAAGCAATAGCTCCGACGTAGCTCGACACGGGTAACTTTGACCTCGATCTACCCATCGGCAGGCCGGGCCGCTTCCATTAGCCGGTTCGGGCCTGCAAATTTGAGGATTTTTTGAGCTCCGGCGCGCACGGACTGGCATAGCATTGGCCCCAATGAGCACTGCGGGTGAGGGAACAGGGGGGTAGGGATCTTCTTTCCGTCCGTCTCGCGTATTCGCCTGGAAAACACAAAAGAGGGGATTAAGTGTCTATGAAGAGCCAAAAGTTGCTCCGTTCGCAGCTCGCCGCTGTCTGTTTTTCTTTTCTGTTGTTGGCTGCCTCTGCTCCGTCTCTGGTAGCCCAATCGGCCGGGACCGGCGCGCTGGAGGGAACCGTCACGGATCCCACCGGAGCGGTGGTTCCCAATGTCTCCGTCACCGTAAGCAATACCGATACTAACCAGACCCGCAATACCAATACAGATGCCAACGGCACGTACAAATTCACCCTGCTGCCGCCTGGCACCTACCACGTGCGCTTTAGCGCCGTCGGATTTAAGACCGCCGAAGTTCCCTCCGTCACGGTAAACGTAACCGAGACCCCGGTTCTGGATCGAGCCCTCGACGTGGGGACGCAATCCGAATCGGTCCTGGTCCAGGCCGAGGCCGCGGTTCTGGAAACCCAGAACTCCACATTGGGGACCGTGGTGGGCTCACAGGCCGTCACAGCCCTGCCGCTCACCAATCGCAACTACACCCAGATTCTGAGTTTGTCGGCGGGCGCCAACGTCAGTGTGAACAATGCGGCGTTGCTCGGAAGAGGTTCGCAGGATGTAAGCGTGAATGGCGGCAACACCAATCAGAACAATTACCAGATGGACGGCGTCAATATTGACAACTTTGCGGGCAACGGATTGGCGGCGGACGCGGGCATCTATGCGGGTATCGGGGTGCCCAATCCGGACGCGCTGCAGGAGTTCAAGGTCGTGACGTCGACTTACGACGCCAGCTACGGGCGGAACCCCGGCGCCAACGTAAACGTAGTGACCAAGTCCGGCACCAATACGATTCACGGGTCGGCCTATGAGTACTTCCGCAACACGAAGCTCAACTCCATCGAGTTCTTCCGCAACCGCTCCGGTGGATCAAAACAGGTACTAAATCAGAACCAGTTCGGTGGGAATTTCGGAGCTCCTATCAAGAAAGACAAACTGTTCGTCTTCTTCAGCTATCAGGAGACACGGCAGGTCAACGGCGTGGGAACGCAGGGCTACGCGACACCCACTTTGCCGCCGATCCCGGGCGGGGACCGCTCGAATACCGCGGCTTTCCGCGCGGCTCTCGGTGCAGCATTCTGCCCCGGCAACCATCCCGGCAATTCGCGTTTTACCACCGTCAACGGGGGCATGCAAGTGGCTTGTGACGGATCGAACATCAATCCGGTGGCGATCAACTTCCTGCAACTGAAGCTGCCCAACGGCAACTACTATATTCCGGGCTCGACCAACGGCGGCTTTCAATTGACGCCGATAAGTCTGCCCGCCCATTTCACCGAGCACCAGGCTGTCGCCAATTTGGATTATGCGCTCAACGCCAAACAAACTCTGTCGGCCCGGTTCTTCACCAGCCAGGATCCCCAGACGATTAACTTCACGAACGCCAATGGCGAATTGCCGGGCACGCCCGCCACTGCCCTCTACGCCAATACGGAAGCGGTGCTGAAGCTGACCTCGATTCTTGGGAATAGCCTGGTGAATGAGGGCCGGCTGTCGTACCAACGTAACTTGGCCGTGTTCTCGAACGGAGTCCCCTTCACTGCTACTCAATTGGGCATGACGCCGATCAATCCATCGATCAACGTGATGAATCCCATCACGATTCAAGGGCTTTTTAACGTCGGTGGTGGCATCGGTGACGACGTCTTCGACCCCACCGATCAATTCCAGATCTCCGATACTGTTTCCTGGTCGCACGGGAAGCACACGATTCGCGCCGGATTCGAGGCCGAACACATCAACTGGGACATCGTCTTCAAAGGCATCGAGCGCGGCAACACGACGATTGCTTCGTTCCCCGATTTCCTCATCGGCCGGGCCGGTTGCACCCCTGGCGATACCACTTGCACAATTGCGAATCCGGGCAACACCAACGGCTCCGCTCTCAGCAATATAGCTTCATGCCTGTTTTGCGTGCGCAGCGGGCCGGATGGCATCATTCATGGCTACCGGGCCAACAACATCAGCGGGTTTTTCCAGGATGATTTCAAGGTCAGCCCGCGATTGACGCTGAACATGGGCGTTCGCTGGGAATACGACGGCACCCTCAGCGACAAGTACGGGAACCTCACCAATGTCTGGCAGAGCCAGGTACTAGCGGTGAATTCTCCCGCGGCGTTACAAGGAACCGGGCCTTTCAGCGGCGCGCTTCCCACCACCGGCGGCACGCTGGCCGGCTACGTTGTGCCATCCAATTTCCAGGGTACGGTTCCCACTGGAGTTCTAAAATCCGGCCGCAACCTACCCGTCAAGTCGGGCCCCCCCTTGGACAATTTTGGCCCGCGATTCGGCTTCGCATGGCAGCCCGTGGGCGGCGGACACATCGTGATTCGCGGCGGAGTCGGCATGTTCTATGACCGGATCGGCGGCAATCTCTTCGTGCACTCGGTGGAACAGGGCAACCCATACGCGGTTACGCTGGACTATGCAGGTCAGGCTGCCCAGCCGGCCAGCCTGCAGAATCTGTTCCCTTCCACGCCCCTCATTTTTGTTCCTCGCTGGGTTGATTTCAACACCGGCAAGACCTCGAACCTGAATCTCCCGTTTATCTCGGAAGCCATCCACACGCCACTGGTGCGGCAATACAATCTTGGTATCCAGTGGGAGTTCCTGCGGAACTGGGTGTTGGACGCCGGTTTTGTCGGGTCGAGCGGGATCAATCTGGCCGACTACAACCACAACTACAATACGGCGGGGCTGGCCAGCCCGGCCAATCCCATCAACGGTCAGACCACCAACACCGTCGCGAACGTAAACCTGCGCGTGCCATACCTTGGATTTGCGGCTAGTGGTTTCCAGGGCACGGGATTCGACGGCATCTCCAATTACAACAGCCTCCAGGCGACCGTGCGACGGCGTCTCACCCACGGGTTGGCCTTCCAGGCATCCTACACATGGAGCCGCGATCTGACCGACCTGGTTGGCTACGGCGCTAACTACAACAATGCCAGCAGCCTGTCACAGCAGTATGGACAGGCCTACTTCAACCGGCCGCAGCGGCTGGTGTTCAACTATAGCTGGGATCTGCCGTTCGGACATCCCCACGGATTAATCGGCAAGCTGGTGGACGGATGGACTGTGTCGGGAGTCACCACAATCCAGAATGGCACGCCGTTGACGTTCACCGATGCTCGGGCGGGTTCTATTTTCGGCGTATCCGGACCGATCTCCACGGCTCCGACTCTAAATACAGTCACGTTCGCTCCCGTAAACGCCGGCCGGGCACAACTATGTAACGGCGCCACCTACGGATCTATTGTCACATCCGGCAGCTGGGAGTCCCGGTTGGGCGGCGCCAGCGGCGGCACCGGCGCTTTCGCCCCAATCGGCACTGGATTTTGCGCGCCTCCCGCGATCGGAAACGGCTTCGATTACGGCAATTCGGGCGTCGGCATCATCCTCGGTCCGGGCCAGTCCAATTGGGATGTGTCGTTGGTCAAAATGACCAGGTTTTCGGAGCGCCACTCGCTGCAATTCCGCACGGAATTCTTCAACGCCTTCAATCACGCGCAATTCAACAACCCGGGCACGGCCGTCTCGACGCCCACTACTTTCGGCGTGATCACTGGTACTAGTGTGAACCCGCGCCTAATTCAGTTCGCCCTGAAGTATATGTTCTGACGCGTGCTAACACCAGCGGGGCAGGGGTCCCGGCCTGCCCCGCTGCGATATCCGATTCTAGTACTAGAACAGCTTTCCCTACATTAGTCAGCTTGCCCTTATCGCCATTATTACCAATGGGTTAATGACTGTACTCTATTGCTCAGTACCGACGATAGGGTTCTATCAAAACCGCGCGGATCTGGTAAACTAAATCCGAAATTCGCGCAGAGCTTCCACCCATGGATTATGACTCAGTAACCAACTCCTACCGGCTTGCTCCCATGCAAGAAGGGATGCTTTTCCACAGCCTGCAGGGGGAAGGCTCGGGCGTCGACATCGAGCAGCTGGTCTGTTCGCTCCATGAGGCGGTCGACCCTGGCCTCCTGCGTCAAGCAGCCCAGGAAGTGGTGAGCCGGCACGAAGTTTTGCGCACCAGTTTCCATTGGGAGGATTTGCCGGAACCGCGGCAAACCGTTCATGCCCGCGCCGAGGTTTCGTTTGCCGTCGAGGACTGGCGCGGCGTTCCGGCGGCCACCCAGGAGCAGAAGCTGGCAGCGTTTTTGGCAACCGATCGGGCTGCGGGCTTTCGTCTGGATCGCGCTCCGTTGACCCGGTTCGCTCTAATTCAGCTGGCGGAACGCGAATACAAATTCATATGGACGGTCCACCATGCCGTGTCGGACGGGCGCTCGTTCCCACTGGTCCTGGATGAACTGTTCACCTGGTATGACGCCCAACGGAGCGGCGGCGCGCTCCAGCTTCGGCCCGTTTGTCCCTATCGGGAGTTTGTGGATTGGCTCGGAAAACAGGATCAATCCGGCGCGGAACGGTTCTGGCGAGCAGCACTCCACGGCTTTACGCTGGCCACGCCGCTGGTAGCGCCCGATGGCGCGGATGACGAGCCTGGATACGGCGAAGAGGAGATTTTGCTTCCGGCCGAAGCAACCGCGTCCCTGCGAATGCTGGCGGCGCGCGAAGGATTTACGTTCAACAACGTCGTGCAGGGCGCCTGGGCGTTGCTTCTGAGCCGGTACACGGGATCCCGGGATGTGGTGTTCGGCGCTGCCAGGGGAGGCCGGCACTTTTCCACGGGGGCACCTTCCCAGGTCGGTACCTTTATTAATACGCTGCCGGTGCGAGTGGTCATTCCGGAGCAGGCCGACCTTTTCTCGTGGCTAAGGCAAATTCGAGCCGGCCAGGTAGCCGTCCGGGAGCACGAGCATACGCCTCTGGCCTCCATTCAATCGTGGAGTGAAGTACCCAAGGGCGCTCCCCTGTTTGAAAGCATTCTGGTATTTGAGAACTACCTGCTCGGCCCGAAGCTGCGCGAGCAGGCGCATTGGTCCAACCGCGACGTCGAGCTGTTGGAGTGTACCGGTTTTCCGCTTACGCTGTACGGGTATGCCGAATCGCAACTGATCCTGAGACTGGCATTTGACAAGCGGCGCGCGAACGCGCAGTCGGCGCGCCGGATGCTCGGCCACCTGCGTGTGCTGCTCGAAGCCATGGCAGCCGGCACGAATCCCAAAGTATCGGAACTGGCGATTCTGACCGGCCAGGAAGAGCGCCAGCTTCTGACTGCCTGGAACGACACGCAGGTCAGTTACGAGCGAGAGAAACGGATCCACGATCTGATCGAAGAGCAGGCGCATCGAACTCCGGCCGCGTTCGCTCTGGCTTTCCGGGACCGGCAATTCACCTACCGGGATCTGAATGGCGCCGCGAATCGCCTGGCGAACTACCTCTCCGGACTGGGCATCAAGCCTGGAGACCGCGTGGGCATTTGTCTGCGAAGGTCGCCGAATATGATGGTGGCGCTGCTGGCCGTATTGAAGACGGGCGCCGCTTACGTCCCGCTCGATCCGGCCTATCCCGCGGAACGGATCCAGTATGTGGTTTCCGACGCAAAGCTGGCCCTGGTCCTTACTGAGGAGAACCTTCGCCAATCCGTCTCGGGGTTCGGGGCACCGGTCATCGCGGTGGACACGGACCGGGCTCGCATCGGCGAGCAGAGTGAAGAATTCGCTTCCCCGGTTTTTAGCAGCGAGAATCTGGCTTACGTGATCTACACGTCGGGATCGACGGGCAAGCCGAAGGGCGTAACGGTCTCGCACCGCAACGTGGTGAATTTCTTCAAGGGCATGGATCCCACCATCGGCCGGGAAGGCGCCGGATCGTGGCTGGCGGTCACCAGCATCTCCTTCGATATTTCGGTGCTGGAGCTGTTCTGGACATTGGCCCGCGGCTTTCAAGTGGTGCTGCAGGAAGAAAACTACGACCTGCCCGCGGAAGAGATCGGTTCCCTGGTCATGGCCGAACGGCCCATCGATTTCAGCTTTTTCTATTTCGCCAGCGATGAAAGCCAATCCGGCGAAAAATATAAACTGCTGATCGAGGGGGCGAAATTCGCCGATCAAAACGGGTTCAGCGCCGTCTGGACGCCGGAGCGCCATTTCCATGCGTTTGGCGGGCTGTTTCCGAACCCGGCGGTGGCCGGCGCCGCGCTTGCCATGGTCACCCGCAATCTGCAAATCCGGGCGGGCAGCGTGGTTCTTCCCTTACACGATCCCATACGGGTCGCCGAAGAATGGGCCGTCGTGGATCAATTGTCGGGCGGCCGCGTCGGTGTATCGTTCGCATCCGGATGGCACGATCGGGATTTCGTATTTGCGCCGGACAAATATAAGGACCGGAAGGAAATCCTGCTGCGCGATCTGGAGGTCGTCCGCTCGCTGTGGCGCGGTGAATCGATCAAAAGGAAATCGGGGTCCGGCACGGAGGTCGACATCTCCATTGTTCCGCGGCCCATTCAATCCGAATTGCCGGTCTGGCTTACAGCCGGCGGCGATCCGGCCACGTTCCGCGCGGCAGGGGAAGCCGGTGCGAACCTGTTGACCCATCTGCTGGGCCAGTCGCCGGAAGAACTCAAGACCAAGATCGAAGTTTACCGGACGGCGTTTTCCAAGCGCGACCCGAACGGCGGCCGCGGACATGTGTCGCTGATGCTGCATACGTTCGTGGGCGAGACCGACGAACAAGTAGAGCAATTGGTCCGCACGCCGTTCTGCAATTATCTGAAGAGTTCCATCGACCTGATGCGGCAGGTAGCCAGGGGGTTAGGGGAGGAATTTAAGAATCAAACGCTGGACCAGCAGGATCTGGCGGCTCTGATCGATCACGCGTTCCATCGCTACTTCCGCACCAGCGGACTGTTTGGAAGCCCGGAAACCTGTCTGCGCATGGTTCGGCAACTACAGCAGATCGGAGTGGATGAAATCGCCTGCCTGGTGGATTTCGGAGTCGAAGCGGAAGCCGTCATGGCGAGTTGGAAGAACTTGCGCGAATTGCTGGTCGAGTCCCGGCAAATGCCGCAAGCCGGCTACTCCATCCCGGAGCAAATCGTCAGGCGCAAAGTAACCCATATGCAGTGCACGCCTTCGCTGGCGCGGATGCTCACAGGCAACCTGGCGGGCCGGCAGGGGATCGGCCGTCTGGGTAAGCTGCTGGTGGGTGGCGAGGCGTTGCCACCTTTATTGGCGGCGGAACTGCGCGAGGCCACCGCGGGCGAGATCTATAACATGTACGGACCTACCGAAACCACCATATGGTCGACCATGGACCGGGTGGACGGCGTGGCGACAGACGTCACCATCGGGCGGCCCATCGCCAATACCACGATCTTCGTGCTCGATGCGAATCAGCGCCCGGTACCGGTAGGGGTTTCCGGCGAACTATATATCGGTGGAGAAGGCGTGGTCCCGGGGTATTGGGAGCGCCCCGAGCTGACTGCCCAGAGATTTGTATCGCTCCCCTTCCCCGGCGGCCAGCGAGTCTATCGCACAGGCGATCTGGTGAAGTACCTGCCGGATGGCCGTCTGCAGTTCCTGGGACGGGTGGACCACCAGGTCAAGATCCGCGGGCACCGCATCGAACTCGGCGAGATTGAGGCGACCTTGTGCCAGCACCCGCAGATTCGCGAGGCCGTGGTTTCCGCGATCGACGATCACGGACAAGGGCAGGTACTGGTGGCACATGTGGTTCACCGCAACGGCACACAGGTATCGGAAACCGAGTTGCGGCAATTCCTCGGGACCGTGCTGCCGCCCTACATGATTCCTGGCTCGTTCGCTTTCCTGGATGCTTTTCCTCTTACGCCGAACGGAAAAATCGATCGCAAACGCCTGCCTAGTCTGGAGGCGCGCCAGGCTCCTCGCGAGTTGGTGCCTCCGCGGAACCCCGTTGAACAGAAGATTGCGGATATCTGGAAGGAAGCCCTGCGGGTGGAAGCGGTCAGCATCCATGACAACTTCTTCGAGCTGGGCGGACACTCCCTGTCGGCCGTGAGTGTCACTTCGCGGATCCGATCGGCATTCACGATCGCGCTGCCGCTACAGACGGTACTGGACAATCCAACGGTCTCCCAACTGTCCGGCGAAGTTGAGAAGCTGGTGGCAGCGGGCCCGTCTGAGCAGACGGCCAGGAAGCCCATCGCTACCATTTCCCGGCATCGCGGCAAAACAGTGCGAGGATAGCCATGAGCACATCCACAGTGAGCACGGGGAAAGGAACTGGATCAAAGCGCTTGATCGTGTACGTCGTCGCGGGAGGTGTGCTGGCGGCCGCCGTAGCGGTGGTCCTGGCCGCCACGTACCCGTGGTCGGCGCCCGCGGCCATCTCCCCCGGCTTGCCGGCCCCCTATTTGACGCCGAGCGTCTACAATTGGCCGGCTTTGGTACCTCAGCCGGAGGGTCGCAACCTGCATGTCCCGCCCGGGTTTCAGGTGGAGGTCTACGCCGATCGATTCAAGCTGCCGCGGTTCATGGTGGAGGGCCCAACGGGCGAGGTGCTGGTCGCCGACAGCCTTCCCAAACCGGCGGGCAGCGTTTACATCCTCCTCGACAAGAACCACGATTCCCGGCCAACCGAACGCAAGCTGCTGATCAAAGGGCTAAACATGCCCACCGGCCTGGCGTTCTGGAAGGACTACCTCTACATCGCCGAGCCGGAGTCGGTGAAGCGCTACCACTACGACGCCAAAAGCATGACGGTGGGACCGGGCGAAGAAGTGGTGTCGCTCAAACATCTGCGTGATTTTCACTGGACCCGGACACTCTTGTTCGACCGCCAAGGAAAGAAATTGTACGTGGCGGTGGGTTCGGGCTCGAACTCCGCATTGGGCGAAGACCCCAGACGGGGCGCCATCAATCGCTATAACCCGGACGGGACGGAGCACGAGATCTACGCTGCCGGCGTACGCAACCCGGTGGGTCTGCGCTGGTATCCCGGCACCGACACGCTCTGGACTACGGTGCAAGAGCGCGACGATATGGGTGATGAGCTGGTGCCCGACTACCTGACCCATGTCCAGGAAGGCGGCTTCTACGGATGGCCCTACGCCTATATCGGTTCGCATGTCGATCCGCGCAACGCCGGCTTTCGCCGCATGCGGCATCCGCTGCTCTGGTTGGAGACGATTTTCAAAGTCCCACAACTGATCCGCAACACCATCGTGCCCGACGTCTTGCTGGGATCGCACGTGGCGCCGCTCGATACCGTTTTCTATACGGGCGGGCAATTTCCCGCGGAATATAGCGGCGGCGCTTTTGTGGCGTTCCACGGCTCGGTGAATCGGGCCCAGCGAGTCGGCTACTCGGTCGCCTTTGTTCCCTTCCAGAACGGCCGCCCATCCGGACCGCCTCGCGAGTTTCTGGGTGGTTGGATGCTGGCGCCCGATCAGCACGAGGTATGGGGCCGCCCCGTAGGGTTGCTGCAATTAGCGGACGGCAGTCTGCTGGTTTCCGATGACGGCGGAAAGAAACTCTGGCGGATATCCTATTCGGGAGTATCCCCGAAGCGGAGCGGATCGTGAGCGACCTGCCCAATTCGACTGCGCCCGAAAGCTTGCCTCCCCTGCCCGATGGCCCGGTTGCCTTTCCCATGTCCTTTGGCCAACAAAGGATCTGGTTCCTGGACCAACTGGAGCCCGGCAGGTCGGTGTACAACGTTTGCGAAGCCTTGCGATTTGCGGGCCCGCTCAACCTGGCGGCGCTGGAAAACAGCCTCAACGATATTGTCCGCCGGCACGACTCCCTGCGCACCACGTTTGCCGAAGTGGACGGGGACCCCAGCCAGGTAGTCGCGCCTTCCCTGCACATCCGGTTGGATCCGTACGATCTGCGCTCCGTAGTCGAAACCGAAAGAGAAATGGTGGCCGCAGCTAAGGCCAGCGATGAGGCTAACCGCCCCTTTGATTTGCAGAAGGGACCGCTCGTCCGCGTCCTGCTGTTGCGCCTGGCCGATCAAGACCATGTCCTTGTACTGACGATGCACCACAGCATCTCTGAGGGCGGCTGGTCGATGGGCATTTTCCTGAAGGAACTTCAGGCGGTCTACAACGAATACGTCGCAGGCCGGCGCGCGGAGCTTCCCGAACTCCCGGTGCAGTATGGTGATTTCGCAATCTGGCAGGAGGAGAACCTGCATGGCGACGCAGTGCGGGAATCGGTGGAATTCTGGAAGCAGCAACTGGCCCAGGTTCCGGCGATGCTCGAATTGCCGACCGACCGGTCCCGTCCTCCTGCGCAGAGCTACCGCGGGGCGCGGCGATCGATCCGGTTGCCTCTGGAATTGAAAGCCGGCCTGGTGGCGCTGGGCCGCGAGGAAAACGCCACGCTCTTCATGACGCTGCTGGCGGCCTTCCAGACGCTGCTCTTCCGGTACAGCGGGCAGCCACACCTGGCGATGGGCATCCCGGTGGCCGGCCGATCGTCCCCCGAGGTCCAGGATCTCATCGGTTTCTTCGTCAACACCCTGGTTCTGCCGGCCGATCTTTCCGCCGACCCGAGTTTCCGGAGCCTTATTGAAGGAGACGCGGCAGCACGTCTTAAGCGCGATGTCGCACCAGGACTTGCCGTTCGAGTTGCTGGTGAAGGAACTGCGCCCGGAACGCACCCTGGCCTACACGCCGCTGTTCCAGGTGATGTTCTCGTTTCAGAATGCGCCGCGTCCGGACCTCGCCTTCGAGGGTTTGGCCGTCTCGAACTTTGACGTGGAGATACGCACGTCGATGTTCGACATGACGCTCTATGCCTGGGAGAAGCCCGACGGCGTTCTGGCGACTTTGGAGTACAGCACCGATCTGTTCGACGGACCCACGATCGAGCGGCTGTTGCGTCAGTTCCAGACCCTTCTGGAAAGCGCCGTGCGCAATCCCGCGGCGGCGGTCTCGGCACTGCCGTTGCTGCCGGAAGACGAGAAGCGCCAGCTTCTGACGGGTTGGAACAACACAGCCCGAGCCTATCCCCGGGAACAGACCATCCCCACTCTTTTCGAACGCCAGGCCGCTGCGACTCCGGACGCGCCGGCGGTCACCTTCGGCCGGGAGAGTCTCACTTATCAGGAGTTGAACGCCCGCGCCAACCGGCTGGCCAACTACCTCCGGGCACGAGGGGTTGGCAACGGCACCCTTGTGGGCATCCTGGTGGAGCGTTCCCTTCAGATGGTGGTGGGGCTGCTGGGAATTCTGAAGGCCGGCGGAACTTACGTGCCGCTGGATCCGATCTATCCCCCGGAGCGGATTTCCTTCATGCTGGAGGACTCCGCCGCCCCGGTGCTGTTGACCGAAGCGGGGCTCCCGCAGATTCCGGGCTATGGCGGCAAGATCGTTTTTCTGGATAGCGAGTGGACGTCCATCTGCGAGCAAGATTCGTCGGATGCGGCCGCCGCCGGCAATGCGGCAAGCCTCGCCTACGTGATCTACACTTCCGGCTCGACCGGCAAACCGAAGGGCGTCCAGATCGCGCACCGCAGCGTGATCAACCTTCTGGAGAGCATGCGGGAGACAACCGGGATGCGCAGCCGGGACGTGCTGGTCTCCGTCACTACGCTCTCGTTCGATATCGCGGGCCTGGAAATCTGGATGCCGTTGCTGTGCGGTGCGCGCGTGGTGGTGGCCAGCCGCGACATGACGATGGACGGGCTGGCGCTGGCACGGGAACTGGCCGAATCCCACGCGACCCATTTGCAGGCTACTCCCTCGGGCTGGAAGCTCCTGCTCGACTCGGGATGGGACGGCGACCGGCGGATCACGGCGTTGTGCGGCGGCGAAGCGCTCCCCGGCGAACTGGCTCACCGGTTACTGGACAAGGTCAAGGTTCTGTGGAACGTGTACGGACCCACCGAGACTACCATCTGGTCAGCCGCCCACCGGATCGAGGCCGGCGATCCGTCGGTTCCGATTGGACGGCCGTTGGCCAACACGCAGTTCTATGTTCTGGACGAACGGCGCCAGCTTGCGCCGGTGGGCGTTCCGGGAGAACTGTACATCGGTGGCGACGGCGTGGCGGCCGGCTATCTGAACCGGCCCGAGCTCACGAGCGAGAAATTCGTCCCCAACGCGTTCGATCCCTCGGGTGTGTCACGGCTGTACCGCACCGGCGATCGGGTTCGCTATCGGGCCGATGGGACTCTGTTGTTCCAGGGGCGGTTCGATCACCAGATTAAGCTCCGCGGCTTCCGCATTGAACTGGGCGAGATCGGCGAAGTGCTGAGCCGCCACCCGGCGGTGAAGGAAGCTGTCGTCGTGTTGAATGAGAAGGGCAACGACAAATTCCTGGTGGCCTATGCCGTGGCGCGAGCGGCCGAAGCTCCGCCGGCCGACGACCTGAAGAGCTTCCTCAGGGCCGCGCTTCCCGAGTACATGGTCCCCTCCCGGTTCGTTTTCCTGGATGCCTTGCCTCTCACTCCGAATGGCAAGGTGGACCGCCGCGCGCTGCCCGCAACAGACCTCTCGGTGGCTGCCAATGGGCGCCAGTTTATCGATGCGCGCGACGACTTGGAACGCCGGCTGAAAGAGATTTGGGAACGGTTGCTCGAAGTTCAGAACATCAGCGTTACCGACAACTATTTCGACCTGGGCGGTCACTCCCTGCTGATCGCGCGCTTGAGCCAGCGCATTCAACAGGAATTCGGCCAGCAATTGTCCATGGCCGAGGTCTTTCAGACACCGACTATCGAGGGGATGGCCGGGCTTTTGCGGAAGGCCGGCCTGTCGGCCGCGGAATGCAAGGTCTTTCCCATTCAGCCATCCGGCTCGCGGCCTCCGTTCATCTGTTTGGGAGCGGGACCGTTCTTCCTGCCGCTGGCCAATGCCGTTGGGCACGACCAGCCCTTCTGTGGCCTGGATCTGGAATCGCTGCGGGCCGACCGGCTTGCTGCTCCGTATCAATTGGAAGAGATCGGCGTACACGTAAAGAATGCCATCCGTAAGTTCCAGCCGCGCGGCCCCTACTATCTGGGCGGCTGGTGCCTGTTTGGCGTGCTCATGTACGAGGCCGCGCGGCAGATGGTCGCCGAGGGCGACCAGGTAGGGCTTCTGGTGATGATCGACAGCCCGAACAAGGCCTATGAGAAGGGCTTGGCCAAGCTGGGCCGGTTCAACTCGCGGTTGCAGAAGCTGCAATTCCACTTACAGGAAGTGGGCCGGGCGGGAGCCAGGGAGATCCCCAATCTCTTAAAGAACCAGCTCGGGAACGCACGGGCGGAAGCGCGGGTGCAGCGAGAGCGTAAGGAAGTCTCCCGAAATCCCGCAATCGTGGCGCCAGACCAGGACTTTTATTACGCCTTCCACATCGCCGCGCGGAACTACGATCCTCCCGAATATAGCGGACGCGTGTTGATGCTGCAGACTACTGACAGGCCCTCGGGTAGTCACTGGGACTTACGAAACCGGTGGCGCCACCTGATCCCGCAAATGGAAGTAATCGATGTGCCCGCCGGACACGCGGAAATGTTCCACCAGGAGCACGTACATGTTCTGGCGCAACAACTGAGAGAGCGCTTGAACGATGGCGGCCATACGCGCCCCGCGGCGGCTGCCCAGTAGCGCGCCACGAAAGGGTCGCGGTGCTATCTTATGACCATGGGCGTCGGTGCGCTGGTCTCCGAGGAAGAGTATCTCAACACTTCCTACCATCCAGATTGTGAATTCGAAGATGGTATTCTGATCGAGCGGAACGTGGGCACGGAAAAGCACAGCTGGTTGCAAGCGGCGCTGTCGGCATACTTCTTCCGCCGGCGAAAACTCTGGAATATCACCGTTTACACCGAGCAACGGAGCAGACTTCGGAAGGGCAAGTACAAACTGCCGGATGTGTGTGTGATACAGGGCCCGCGCCCTGTTGGCCCTATCCTGGAGAGCCCCCCATTTCTGGCAATCGAAATCTTGTCGCCGGATGATAAGCCCATCCGCGTGGATGATACCATCGAAGCCTGGCTCGGGTTCGGTGTGCCTTACGTCTGGGTGATTGATCCGGAGACACTCGAAAGCGCAGTGCATACCCGGCAGGGGCGCGCGCGCCTCGAAGATGGCGTGCTTCGGATCGCAGAAGCCGGTATCGAGGTGCCCCTGAAGTTGCTGGACGAGGACGAGTAACGACCGGCGTCTGGGCGGAACGCTACAGCTGAAGTTTCTATTAACGCGGTAACGGTCCCCCGCATGAAACAGCCCCAGCAACTCGCGGCTCGCGGCCAAGGGGCTCATCTTGCCTTCGCGCACCGCCTTCTTCAATTCCGGCAGGCGCCTGGCTACGGCCGGGTGGCTCTGGAACTCCTGGTGCAGCTCCAGCATGACCAGCTCCTGCATCCAGTCCAGAGCCTGACGGGCGCGGCGCTCCGCGAAGGCGCCGCTCGCCTCAAGTTGGCACCGGTGTTCAAGAATCGTCTCCCAGATCTCCGCGATGCCTTCGCCCGTCAGCGCGGAACACGTGACCACGCGGGTCTTCCAGCCATCGGGCGGGGTCATGAAGAGGTGGAGTGCGCTCTCGTATTCGATCCGGGCGCGATCGGCCTTGGGAAGGTTATCGCCATCGGCTTTGTTGACGGCGATGCCGTCAGCCGCTTCGATGATGCCGCGTTTGATGCCCTGCAACTCGTCGCCGGCGCCGGGGATGAGCAGCAGCAGGAAGAAATCCGTCATGGCGCGGACGGCCGTCTCGGACTGGCCGACGCCCACGGTTTCGACGATTATGTCCTGATAGCCGGCCGCCTCGCACAGCAACATGGTTTCCCGGGTTCGCCGGGCCACGCCGCCCAGGTGCCCGCGCGCGGCGGAGGGGCGGATGAAAGCCTGGTCCTCCAGAAACAGGCGTTCCATGCGCGTCTTGTCGCCGAGGATGCTGCCGCCGGTGACGGGGCTGGATGGGTCCACCGTCAGCACGGCCACTCGCTCGCCGCGATCGTGAATCAGGTGCATGCCCAGCCTGTCGATGAATGTGCTTTTGCCGGCGCCCGGCACGCCGGTAATGCCGATGCGCCGCGAGTTGCCGGCCCGCGGCAGGATGGCCTGTAAGACTGCGGCGGCGAGTTCGTTATCGGCCGCCAGGTCGCTCTCCATCAGGGTGATGGCCCGCGCCAGAATCATGCGGTCCCCGGCACGGATGCCGTCCACGTATTGATCGAAGGTCAGCCGGCCAGGGCGCTTGTGGGGCGTCCGTGTCGGATCAGGCACGTACGCTCGCCAGCAGGGCCGTCAGAATCTTCTGCGCGCAGACCGGAATCACGCTGCCCGGCCCGAACACATCCACTACGCCCTCGCGCCGCAGGAAATCGTAATCCTGGGGCGGAATCACGCCGCCGACAAACACGAGGATGTCGTCGCGGCCGAGTTTCCGCAATTCGGCGATCACCTCGGGCACCAGCGTTTTGTGGCCGCCGGCCAGGCTGGATACGCCCAACACATGATTGTCGTTCTCCACCGCCATGCGAGCGGCTTCACGAGGCGTCTGGAAGAGCGGCCCGACATCCACGTCGAAACCTAAATCGGCAAAGGCCGTGGCGATGACTTTGGCCCCGCGATCGTGCCCGTCCTGGCCCATCTTGGCAATCAGGATTCTGGGGCGGCGGCCTTCGGCGCGGGCGAACTCTTCCACCATTTCGCGCGACTTGCGGAACTCGGCATCGTCCATAATCTCGGCGGCGTACACACCGGAGATGGTCCGGTTCACCGCATGGTAGCGTTCGAAGACTTTCTCCAGAGCGAAGGAGATCTCGCCCAGCGTGGCGCGCAAGCGGGCGGCGTCGATGGCCAGCTCCAGCAGGTTGCCGGAGCCGTCTCTGAGCGGCATGAGTGAGAGCGTCGAGGGCCCCATCCACGGCACGCTGGTCGCGGGAGCGCTTCACCGCCGCCAGCCGGGCCAACTGCGATTCCCGCACCGCGCGGTTATCCACATCGCGAAATTCGATCTGTTCGTCCTCGGCCGCGCGGTACTTGTTCAAGCCGACGATGGCTTCGCGCCCGGAATCGATTTGCGCCTGCCGGCGGGCCGCCGCTTCTTCAATCCGCATTTTCGGCAGCCCCGTTTCGATGGCCTTCGCCATGCCGCCCAGCTTTTCCACCTCTTGAATATGATGCCAGGCCTTGTGCATCAGTTCGTGCGTGAGGCTCTCCACATAGTAGCTGCCGGCCCAGGGGTCGACCACACGCGTGATGCCGGTTTCCTCCTGCAAGTAAATCTGGGTGTTGCGGGCGATCCGCGCCGAAAAATCCGTGGGCAGCGCGATGGCTTCATCGAGCGCGTTGGTGTGCAGCGATTGCGTGTGGCCGAGCGCCGCGGCCAGCGCCTCAATGCACGTGCGCGGCACATTGTTGAAGACGCCTTGCGCCGTAAGGCTCCAGCCCGAGGTCTGGCAGTGCGTGCGCAGGGCCATCGACTTGGGATTTTTCGGGTTGAACTGCTTCACCAGCTTGGCCCACAAAACGCGCGCCGCCCGCAGCTTGGCGATCTCCATGAAGTGGTTCATGCCGATGCCCCAGAAGAAGCTCAGGCGCGGCGCGAAGTTGTCGATATCCAGGCCCGCGGCGATTCCCGTGCGGATATATTCCAGGCCGTCGGCCAAGGTGTAGCCGAGTTCGATGTCGGCGGTGGCCCCGGCTTCCTGCATGTGATATCCGCTGATCGAGATGGGATTGAACTTCGGCATGTGCGCCGCGGCGTAGCGGAAAATATCGCCCACGATGCGCATGGAAGGGCCCGGCGGGTAGATGTAGGTATTGCGCACCATGAACTCTTTCAGGATGTCGTTCTGCATGGTGCCGCTGAGCTTGCCGGGAGCCACACCCTGCTCCTCGGCGGCGATCACATAGAACGCCATCACGGGCAGAACGGCGCCGTTCATCGTCATGGAAACCGACATCTGATCGAGCGGGATCTGGTCGAACAGAATCTTCATGTCTTCGACCGAGTCGATGGCCACGCCGGCCTTGCCCACATCGCCCAGGACGCGTTCATTGTCGGAATCGTAGCCGCGGTGCGTCGCCAGATCGAAAGCTACCGAGAGGCCCTTCTGTCCCGCGGCCAGGTTGCGCCGGTAAAATGCGTTGGAGTCCTCGGCCGTGGAGAAGCCCGCATATTGGCGGATGGTCCACGGCTGCATGGCGTACATGGTGGAGTACGGCCCGCGCAGGAACGGCGGGATGCCGGCTGCGTATTCCAGGTGTTCCAGAGCAGCGAGATCGGCCGCGCTGTAGTGCTGCTTCACGGGGATGTGCTCGGGCGTCATCCAGACGGACCCGCCCGGTCCCTCGGCAGCCGGCGTGGCAGGCCGGGGCCGCGGTCGATAGTCGATTCGCGAGAAGTCCGGTTTCATGGTTACGGCTCCATACCCAAGCGGTCCTGCCAGTGGGTCAGCGTCTCCACCGCGTCGCTCATCACATGCACGAAGCCCTGGACACCGGCCGCTTTCAGCGCGTTCGATCAGGTCTTTCGGATTGCCCGCGACGATCACCGGCACGGCGACCTTGGGGCAGACCTCTTGCGCCAACGCCAGGTACTCGGGATCGGAACTGCACAACACGAGCAGGTCGGGGTTCTGGTCCGCGTATTCCGCGGACTGCACGATGTCGAACCCGGCGCAGCCGAAGAAGTTGAGGGCGAAGTTGGCGCGTGCCCCGCTCATCTTCACGTCGCCGCGTTTCAGAAGCAGTACCTGCGGATAGCGGCCGAGGCGGCGCACGTGGCGAGCCGAGCGCGCGCGGATTCGTTCGAACGGTTCTGCCAGGCGTTCCTGCGGTAAGGGGTCGCCGTGATCGGGAGGCGGGGCCGTGGCGTCAGGCACTTTCTCCAACAGGTCGGGGTAATTGTTCACGCCCACCAAAGTGCGGCGGCGCGAGGAGACAGCCTTTTGACGCGCCGCCCGCGTAACCGCCAGGGCCGCCGCCAGCGAACCCGATTCCACCGCGTGGCAATAGCCGCCCTCGGCCTCCACCTGCTGGAAGAGCTTCCACCCTTGCTCGGCCAGCTTGTCCGTGAGCGCCTCAACGAAATAGCATCCGCCGGCTGGGTCGGCGACCGCATCCAGATGCGCTTCTTCGCGCAGGATTCGCTGCACTCCCATCGCCAGGCGCGGATCGAAGCCGAAAGGCTCCACCGTCAAATCGTCACATCCTCCAATCGCCGCGGAAAGAGCTTCGGTCGTCACTCGCAGCAGGTTGGTATAAGGGTCGTAGATGCTCTTGTTGAGACGCGAGGTCCGGACGTGTAGGCGCATCCCGCAGGACGCCTCGTCTTTGGGCTCGAACGCACGCACCGCCTGCGCCCACAACCACCGCGCAGCGCGCAGCTTGGCAATCTCGAAGAAGAAGGTGGAGCCGGTGGCGAACACAAATTCGATCTCGCGCGTGGCCCGGTCCACGGACGCGCCTTTGACCGTCAGTTCGGTCAATCGCTCGACACCGGCCGCGATGGCGTATCCCAGTTCCTGGACCGCGCTGGCGCCGGCTTCGTGGAAGCGGTCGGCTCGAATCGCGCCTGCGTGGGGCGATCCATCCTGCGTCGCCCGCCATGGCTTGCCGTTGCCGGGTTGTGCGCCCAGGCCGGCCACATCTTCGCTGCGGTAATACGGCCGCACCGCGACTCCCTCGTCGCTGCGCCAAACCAGTTTCTTTTCGTAGTCGGCGCCTTTTAGATCTTTGCGAATGGCGGCTTCCCAATCCGCCGTGGGTACCGGCGGAAAATCATCGCGCAGCCGCAGAATCTCGGTGCCCGGTCCAGTCGTCAGGCATGGCGGCCCTCCTCCACTACTTCGATCAGGTACCCGAACGCCGCGGTGTCGGTGGTCTTGGGGTGCACGAAGAAAACCGTGGTACCGCGCGATCCCTTGCGGGGCGCTTTATCGATGATGTGAAAGCCGCTCTGTTGCATGTGATCGAAGGCCTGATGAATATCGGAGACACGCAAGGCGATGTGCGCCAGTCCACCGCGCCCGCCGTTCTTTTCGATCTGCTTGGCTACGGGAGACTCGGGGCTCAGCGGCTCCAGCAATTGGACCAGGTTCGGACCATCGCCGACCTGCAGCAGCACCTCCCGCACCTGGTCGGTACCCAGCACATCTTCGCGGTGCACTTCCTGGAATCCGAGCGCCTGGTAGGCCTTGACATGCGTCTCCAACTCACCCGGCCGCACGGCGACGGCTACATGATCGAAAAACAGGAATCCACGCACTTGATTTGGGGAATCCATCATTCAAACTCCACCACTACCTGTCCCACCTGCACACCTTCCCCTTTGTCGACCTTGACCGCGGAGACTTTGCCTGCGAGCGGCGCGGTAATGTTGGTCTCCATCTTCATGGCTTCGAGGACCAGCAGGATATCTCCCACCTGAATGGATTGGCCGGGCTGCGCCACCACGCGAACCACGATTCCGGCAACGGGGCTGCGGCAGACCTTTTCATCATTTACCGGGCCCGCGGGCGCGGCCGCCTCCGGCGTTGATGCGCCCGGCACGCGAACGGGCGCCGACTGCACGGTATAGCCTCGCGGCGCCTGTGCCGGAGCGGAGGTGTCTACGGCCTCTACGTCGACCTCGTAGACCTTTGCGTCGATGGTGATTTTCAGTTTCAAGATAGGACCTTATAACCGCAGAGGCGCGGAGGCGCAGAGAAAACAAAACTTGGCGTGCCGCTGCGCGCGGGTTGAGCCCCTCGGCAACCCTCAGGTTGGCGCGCGGAGGAGGCCGAGGGAATTGCGTGCTGGCGCCGCGGGTCTCTTAGGTATGAGCCAGGCGATAATGCGGACAGCGATTGCGTAGCGCAAGCCGGCGATTCCCTCGGCCCCCTCTGCGCGCCAACCTCATGGAACAAGGCCCGCCCACAAACCGCACGGGTCCGACCCAGCCCTTGTGTTCCTCTGCGTCTCGGCGTCTCGGCGGTAAATACTTGACTCATTCTTGCGTTCCTAATGCACATGATGCGACGCTTGCACCGACGCGCGGCCCACCTGCGCCCAAGCCGACGTGCTGATCAGGCGAATCTGCTTTATGTGCACGTGCTCTCCCAGATACGCGGCGATGGCCGCCGAAATCGCCAGCAGCGTCTCCTCCGGAATGCCCTCTTCCACCACCGGAGGCTCCGCAGCAGGCGCCGGAGCATGCCCATTCACCGGCTGCGCCTCGACAGCGGGCGCGCCGCCATTCTCGAGCCGCTCCAACCGGGCGGAGAGCTTCGCCAGGTCGGATCGCATCTGCTCGAGGATCGTTCGTAGTTCGCTATCCATCGTTCCCTACACTTACAGCGGCATGAGGCCGTGCTTCTTCGGAGGGCGCAACTCGCGCTTGGTGTGCAGGTATTCCAACGCCTGCGCGATGTATTTCCGGGTCATCGACGGCTCGATCACTTCGTCCACCAGCCGGCGGCCCGCCGCTACGTAGGGGTTGGAGAACGCTTCGCGATAACGCTCGATGAGCTCGTGGCGCTTGGCGGATTTGTCCGTCGCGTCGTGGATCTCCTTGCGGAACACGATCTCGGCCGCGCCCTCCGCGCCCATCACCGCGATCTCCGCGGTGGGCCATGCAAACACGCGGTCCGCGCCCAAATCTTTTCCGCACATCGCCAGGTAGGCGCCGCCGTAGGCCTTGCGCAAGATCACCGTGATCTTGGGGACCGTGGCGGCGGAGTACGCAAACAGCATCTTCGCGCCGTGGCGGATGATGCCGCCATACTCCTGCTGCACGCCCGGCAGGAAGCCCGGCACATCCACGAAAGTCAGCAGAGGAATGTTAAACGCGTTGCAGAAGCGAATGAAGCGGGCGGCCTTGTTGGACGCGTTGATGTCCAGCACGCCCGCATTGGCCAGCGGCTGGTTGGCCACGATCCCGATGGTGCGCCCGTTGATCCGGCGCGAAGCCGACTACAATATTCGGCGCGTAGCCGGCTTGCACTTCCAGGAAATCGGCCGTATCGACCACCGCTTCGATCACCTGCCGAACGTCGTAGCCTTGCTTGTTTTCCACAGGCACGATGGTATCGAGCGCGGGGTTGGGATCCACGCGCGGGTCGCCCTCCACGCGCGGCGGGTCTTCCAGGTTGTTCGAGGGCAGAAAACTCAGCAGGTTCTGGCAAATCAGAATGGCGTGCCGGTCATCTTCCGCTACAAAGTGGATCACGCCGGAGTGGACCATGTGCGCGTCCGCTCCGCCCAGTTGTTCCGCCGTCACCGTCTCACCCGTCACCTGCTTGATCACCTGCGGCCCGGTGATGAACATCTGAGCCTGGCGGGTCTGGATGATGAAGTCGGTCAAAGCGGGACTATACGCCGCGCCGCCCGCGCAGGGGCCGCAGATCAACGATATTTGTGGCACTGCGCCGGAAAGCATGACGTTGGTGTAGAAGACCTTGCCATAACCAGAAAGCGAGTCGATGCCCTCCTGCACGCGCGCGCCCCCCGAGTCGTTGATGAACACGAACGGCGAGCCGGTCTTGAGGGCTTGCACCATGATCTCGGCGACCTTGATGGAATGGACTTCTCCGGCGGAGCCGCCTGCCACCGTGAAATCCTGGCTGGCCAGGTGGATGAGGCGACCCCCGATGGAGGCCGCGCCGGTGACTACGCCATCGGCCGGCATCACCTTGCCCTCCATGCCGAAGAGGGTGGAGCGGTGCTCGGCGAAGGAGCCCGTCTCCTGAAAGCTGCCGGGGTCCACCAGCGCATCGATTCTTTCCCGAGCTGTCAGCTTGCCGGCCTGGCGTTGCTTCTCGAGCTTATCGGCGCCCCCGCCAAGAAACACTTCCTGGCGCCGCCGCCGCAACTCACCGATCTTCACTTGCATGCCGTCGCTTGCCGTCAGTTTGCTCATACTGCGCTGACTCCCTTACGAGGTAGGCGAGACCGTTACCCGGTGCGTCTTCCCGTTGAGCTTCACTTCATACGAGACATTCGTTCGCACTGGCGCTGGGCCGGTTTCCGCTGCCGGAGTGGCCGGCTGCGCCACGGGGTCCTTTCCCAGGTTCTTGGCGCCCTGGTCGCGCGTGGAAAAAAACTTGGTGGCCACTTGTGGGAACATCGCGTAAGACAGAACGTCCTCATCGGAGCCATTGCACCCGTCCAATTGCAGCGCCGTCGACCGCAGTTCGGGCCACTCATCCTTTAAGAGGTCCGCGGGGCGGCAATTGATCGGATCTTTATTCGCCTGCTTGGCAGCGAGGTCGATGACGTGGCGGTCGCGGCGACCCACCGTCTCCCCATAGTAGCCCAGCATCAGGTCCGCGAACTCGCCGGTGAGCACTTTGTAACGGCCCATTAACACGTTGAAAACAGCCTGCGTTCCGACAATCTGGCTGGAAGGAGTCACCAGCGGCGGATAGCCTGCATCTTTCCGTACATTGGGCACCTCGGCCAGAACCTCTTTCATACGGTCGGCCGCGCCCTGCTGTTTCAATTGACTTTCCATGTTGGAAATCATGCCGCCGGGGATCTGGCTATCGAAGATTGACGTGTCCACGCCGATGATGTTGGAAAGGAATTCCTTATAGCGGGGGCGCACCTGGTCGAAATGATTCTTCACTTTCAGCAGCCGCTCTTTATCCAGCCGCGTTTCAAAACCGGTGCCTTCCAGCATCTCCACCAGGCTTTCGGTGGGATTGTGGCCGGGACCAAGGCTCAGCGAGCTGATGGCGGTGTCCACGCAATCGGCGCCGGCCTCGATAGCCTTCATGAGGCTGACCATGGTGACCCCGGTGGTGGCATGCACGTGCACGTGGACGCGCGTATCTTGGCCGCAGGCTTCCTTAATGCCCGCCACCAGCTCATAAGCCGGCTGAGGCTTCATGAGCGCGGCCATATCCTTGATGCAGATCGAATCGCACCCCAGGTCGAGCAGCTTCTCAGCCATCTCGACGAAGCTGGTGATGGTATGAAGCGGGCTGGTGGTGTAACAGATAGTCCCTTGGGCGTGCTTGCCGGTCCGTCGCACGGCCGCTACGGCGCGGCGGATATTACGGATGTCGTTCAAAGCGTCAAACACGCGGAAGACATCCATGCCGTTTTCGGCGGCGCGGTCGACGAAGCGATCCACCACGGAATCCTCGTAATGGCGGTAGCCCAACAGGTTCTGCCCGCGCAGCAGCATCTGCAGCCGCGAGTTCGGCATCAGCTTGCGAAACGTACGCAGCCGCTCCCAGGGATCCTCGTTCAGGAACCGGATGCAGGCATCGAAGGTGGCGCCGCCCCAACACTCCACCGACCAGAAGCCCGCCGCGTCCAGATCGGCACACGCCGGGATCATATCTTCCAGAGCCATGCGCGTGGCCATGAGGCTCTGGTGGGCATCGCGCAAAATGAGTTCAGTCACGTCAATGATCTTGGCCATGTTTATTACGCCCTTAGAGTATCAACTGGCACCGATTGCCGTTGGTCAGTGCGGATCGCTCACTTAGTGACGATCTTCCGGTGGGTGCTAAGTCTCACATTTTTTTGAACGTACAGGACGGTCATGGTTGATGGTTCCTCAGGCGGCGCATGCGCTGACGCCTCCTTGCAACGTCCAGCCTCGCGCCGGATACATCGGTGCGAGGCGTTCCTTCCCGCAGCACTGCCCGCAAGAACTATTTCCGCGAATTCCCTGCGTACGGGCTACTAAACCGCTAGAGGTGGTACGCATTGTCATCTTCAAGTTCCCGTCATATCCACGGCCAGCTTGGGTTTACGGTGAGGTCCACCCGTCGAGGCGAGTCCGGACCATAGGTACTGTGAAGTACTAAGGATTCATTTTTGGCAGGAAATTCCTTCCATAAATGGATCCTTACTCATAGGAGGTCCTATAAGTTCCGAGTGGTTGTGATGAATATCACCAATCTTTTGTTGCTTCTTGAAACCGGTCACCACTGGAAGGAGGGTGGTACGTCCTTGCGTACCCCTGGTATTGCGCTTTCCCAGGTCCGGCAGGACCATGAAGATAGCACGATTTGAGCGATAAGCTGCTCATGCTTCGGACTTTAGTCCTGGCATGAAGAACCGATAAATTGCCCACGCCGCCGATCATCGATCTGCAAGGCATACCGCTCCCGCCTCGGCGCCCGCGACCGCGGATTCGCCGCGGCATCGCCATCGCAGCGGTTACATTTCTTTTGCCAATGGGTTTGTATCTCGGGATTGCTTCGCGGTTCCGAAGCAAGCGGCAAACAGATGTTCGGGCTGCCCTAGACCGCCACGCACCCAGCCGCAACCGTGTGAACCCGCACATCCAATCGAAGGCTGCCGGCAGACCCGTGTACCCCTACTCGGTGATTCCCGGAGGGGCTTACAACACTGCGGAATTGGCGCGCGCCATGGACTCCGACCCGGTGGTGGCGCGGCACTACGGTGAGTTTGATCGTTCCAAACTGACCACGACGACGTCGCTTTCCGTGCGGCCCGTTTATGTTTCCTATCGCTTGGGCGACACGATTTACTGGTCTCGTAAACCCCTCCGTCTCAAAATGGGAGAGCTGTTGCTGACGGACGGGACGCACTTCGCCCGGGCGCGTTGCGGAAACCGCATCGCACTGTCGGTACAGTCGCCAGTTGCTCAGTCGGAACCCACGCCAACGGTCCTCGATATTCCCGCTTACATCCCAGGCGAACCGCCAATACCAACCGAAGAAGTCGCTTCGATTTCGACGTCCGGTTCTGCGCAAAACGGTTTCTCCGCTCCGTCGGAAGGCAACCCGATTCAAATAGCCCAAGGGAAGAGACCCGGCTGGATCGTGCCCGTAGTAACAGGCGGCGTGGTAGCCGGAGCAGTGGCCGCGGCCGGCACAAAGGGGAACCATGGTGGGCCCATCGTGACAACTACGGGCGGTGGTGGCTCCACGGGAGGTGGCGGTTCGACCGGCGGCGGTGGTTCAACCGGCGGTGGCGGCTCTACTGGCGGCGGATCAACGGGCGGTGGTGGATCGACTGGCGGCGGTGGCTCGACTGGCGGCGGTGGTTCCACGGGAGGTGGCGGATCTACTGGCGGCGGTGGTTCAACCGGCGGTGGCGGTTCGACCGGCGGTGGCGGCTCTACTGGCGGCGGATCAACGGGCGGTGGTGGTTCCACTGGCGGTGGCGGCTCGACCGGCGGTGGGGGATCAACGGGCGGTGGTGGATCGACTGGCGGCGGTGGCTCGACTGGCGGCGGTGGCTCGACCGGCGGTGGCGGCTCAACCGGCGGTGGTGGCTCGACGGGCCAAGGAGGCGGTTCGTCAACCGGCGGTGGCGGCTCGACCGGCGGTGGCGGATCAACTGGCGGCGGCGGATCAACGGCGGTGGTGGCTCAACCGGCGGTGGCGGATCGACCGGCGGCGGCGGCTCAACGGGCGGTGGCGGCGGTTCGCTATTGCCACCGGAAGGAGGCACTACGCCAACCAATCCGGAAGTGATCCCCGAACCGAACTTCTGGGTTCCGTGCCTGGTCGGATTCGGGGCTCTCGTCGGCGTCAAAACCTATCGCCGGCGGCGCGCTAAGCAGAACTAACGATCACGGTTTCTGCATCAATCGCAATCATTTCCAGGAACGTTATATAATGATCCGCAATCTCACTGGAAGGTCGGGAGAGCGGTCATATGAATTCCCAGCAGATGGATAGGCGGTCGTTTCTGGGCCGCGGCTCACTTGCCGCGAGTTTCCTGCTGGGCGGAGCCCTCCCGAACATCCGCGCTGCCGCCAAAGCGGACTCCGCGGGGTCGGTGGTTCCCACTACTGCCGGCAAGATCCGCGGGACCATGCAGGACAAAGTGCACGCCTTCAAAGGTGTCCCATACGGTGCGTCCACCGAAGGCGCGGGACGGTTCCAGCCGCCTGCGAAGTTGCCACCCTGGACGGGCGTGCGCGACGCGCTCGAGCTGGGACCGGCGTCGCCGCAAATGCCGTCGAATTTGATTCCGGAATCGATGGCGCAGCAGCCCAAGACGGATGGCAGCGGCAACGAGGATTGCCTCCATCTCAACGTCTGGACTCCCGGGCTCGGCAGCGGCAAGCGGCCCGTGATGGCGTGGTTCCACGGCGGCGGCTATTCGGCCGGTTCCGCCAATTGGGCGATGTATAACGGCGGGAATCTGGCGGCGAAGCAGGACGTGGTGGTGGTCACCGTCACGCATCGTCTCAACATCTTCGGATATCTGTATCTCGCGGAGCTCGGCGGCGAAAAGTTCGCATCATCGAGCAACGTCGGCATGCTCGACTGCATCGCGGCGCTGGAATGGGTACGGGATAACATCGCGGCGTTCGGCGGCGATCCCGGCAACGTGACGATCTTCGGCCAATCCGGCGGTGGCGGAAAGGTCAGTACGCTAATGGCGATGCCCGCAGCCAAGGGCCTGTTCCACCGCGCCATCGCCATGAGTGGATCGGCCGTGAAGGGCGAACCGCGCGACCGTGCAACCAGGGGCGCGGAGGCCTTCATGGCCAAGCTGGGATTGAAACCGAACCAGGTGGATGAGCTTCAGAAGATGCCGCCGGCGCAACTGCTCGCGGCCATGCGCGAGGTGCGGGGATTGCAACTGAATCCCGTGGTCGACGGCCGCACGCTGCCGGGCGATCCGTTCGATCCCACGGCGCCGGCTATAACCGCCAACGTGCCCATGATGATCGGTTCCACTGAAACCGAAGTCACCTGGAACAACAACGTGAACTTCGACCCGCTCGACGACGGAGCGTTGCACGACCGCATCCAGAACAGCCAGCACATCGACGCCGCGACGGCCGACCGGTTGATCGCGGTGTACAAGAAAGGCAGGCCGCAAGCCAGCAACCTGGACCTGTTCTTCATCATGTCCACAGACCTCTCGAATTTCCGAACCGGCACCGACACCGAGGCGGAGCGCAAAGCCGCGCTGGGGAAAGCGCCCCTCTACAAGTATTACTTCCAGTGGTATTCGCCGGTGCGCGAGGGCAAGCTGCGCTCGTATCACACGCTGGACATCCCATTCGTTTTCCAGAACGTGGATATCGCGCAATCCATGGTGGGCTCGGGTCCGGAGCGTTATCCGCTGGCGGACAAGATGAGCGGCGCCTGGGCCGCCTTCGCGCGCAGCGGCAATCCCAATCACAAAGGCATTCCGAACTGGCAGCCGTTCAACGAGACACAGCGGGCCACCATGATCTTCAACAATGAGTGCCGGGCCGTCAACGATCCGTATCACGAGGAACGGCTGGCGCGCAAAGACGTGAAAACGTCGTAGGCTTAAAATTGAGGCCGAAATGAAAACGACAGGTTTGCTGCTTCTGCTGGCGCTTGGTGTTCCAGCGTTTGCCCAGATGGATTTCAGCGGGGACTGGGCCCCCGTGCAGGACGAAGACAACACGGGCAATCCCTACCTGGGCGAATGGATCGGGATTCCTATCAGCCCGGCGTCCGCCCTCCGTTCCGCCGCCTGGAGTTCCTCTTACATGACGCTGCCGGAATGGCAGTGCCGGCCGCACGGAGCCATGTACATTTCGCGCGGGCCCTCACAAGTGCGGATCTGGAAGGAAGTGGACCCGGTGACACGCCAGTTGACCGCGTATCATGCGGAGTGGCTGCGGTCGATCGACAATCCTTACTACATGGATGGCCGCCCGCATCCATCGGATCTGGCGATCCACACATGGGGAGGTTTTTCCACCGCCGCGTTCGAAGGCGAGATGCTGAAGATCTCGACCACCCACCTTAAGGAAGATTACTACCGGCGCAATGGCGTGCCCTCCAGCGACAAGGCCACGCTGACTCAGTATTGGATCCGCCGCGGCGATTATTTGACGTGGGTTACGATCGCCTACGACCCGATCTATTTGACCGAGCCGATGATTCGCAGCAACGAGTATCGTCTGGCGCTGAACCAGCAGATTCCGCCGTATCCCTGTGACGTGGTGGAGGAGGTTGTGCGGGCGAAGGGCATAGTGCCGCACGAGCTGCCGGGGACCAACACGTTCCTGGGGGAGTTTGGCAAGAAATACAATCTCCCCATGGAAGTCACCCAGGGTGGCGCGGCGACGATGTATCCGGAAGCGGCCCGCAAGCTGGAGGCGGCGCGCAATGCCAAGACCGCAACCACTGCGGCGGCCAAGTAACGCGGGCGAACACGGGAGTGGATGCGTGAAGACGACTCGAAGGTACATGACCCTGGCGGTTGCCAGCCTGGCAGTAGCCGTCCTGGTGGGAGCGGCATTCGCCCAGCAGAACGGGGCTCCCCCGAATAACCAGCAGAACAACGCGCAGGTGCGCATCGAACCGGTGCGCGGGCACATCTACCTGCTGGCGGGGGCGGGCGGCAATATTATCGCTTCGATCGGACCGGACGGCATCCTCCTGGTGGATTCGGGCCTGGTGCAGAATGCGGATAAAGTTCTGGCGGCGCTCGATCAGTTGAATCGCGAGATTGCGAATCGAGGGGGATTGCCGGTCACGTCCCCCGTCCCACCGAAGCCCATCCGCTATATCATCAACACACACCTGCACCCCGATCATACTGGGGGGAACGAGAAGATCTCGAAAGCCGGTAAGACCATCACCGGCGGTAATGTGACCGGCGAATTCGGGGATGCCGCCGAGGGCGCTACCATCGTCGCGCAGCAGCGCGTGCTCGATCGCATGGGCGAGATCAAGCCCGAACTGCCCTTCGCCGCCTTGCCTTCGGATACCTATCACGATGACAAGAAGCTGAGCCACTTCTTCAATGGCGAAGCGGTGATCCTGACACATCAGCCGGCGGCCCACACCGATGGCGACAGCATTGTATACTTCCGCGGCTCGGACGTGATCGCCACGGGTGATATTTTCACCACCACCAGCTATCCGTTTATCGACCTGCAGAACGGCGGCAGCATCCAGGGCGAGATCGACGCTTTGAACCGCATCATGGATCTGGCGGTTCCGGAATTCCGCACCGAGGGCGGCACGCTGATCATTCCGGGCCATGGGCGGATCTGCGATATCGCCGACGTCGCATATTACCGGGACATGGTGACGATCATCCGCGACCGTGTGCAGAACCTGATGAAGAAGGATCAATCGCTGGAGCAAGTGAAAGCGGCCAAGCTCACGGCGGACTGGGACCCGCGCTACGGTTCCGGGGATCGCTTCATCGAGGCGGTTTACAAGAGTTTGAGCAACAAAAAATAGTTTGGAGATAGATCGCATGAAACTAAAGATGCTGGCTGTACTCGCTGCCGCGGTATCCATCCTCGGCGTACGGGCGTTCGCCCACCACTCCTTCGCGGCCACGTACTTCGAGGACCAGAAGGTCACCGTCCACGGAAAACTGGTGCAGTTCCTGTATCGCAACCCGCACTCGTTCGTGCACGTGGAAGCTCCCGACGATAAGGGCGAAATGCAGACCTGGGCCGTGGAATGGGGCGCCGGCGGGCAGTTGGGCCGGCAGGGCGTGACCCGCGAAACGTTGAAGCCGGGCGATGACGTGATCGTGGTGGGCAACCCGGGACGCAATCCCGCCGACCACCGGCTGCGCATGGTGAACATCACGCGTCCATCCGACGGATGGAAGTGGGGCGGCTCGTTCGAATAAGCTGGGCAGCGCATGGCGCCGCCGCACGGGGAGACAAGAGGAATGAAGCGCGGAATTCTGCGGGGGCGCATCGCGCCGTCATGGGCTGCAGCAGCACTATGCTTTGCGGCAGTAACCGGCATGTATGCCCAGGGTGGCCGCGGCGGCCCGAACGCTGCGCCTCCGGCCGCGAAAGCGACGGCACCGGCCGATCTGACCGGGTACTGGGTGTCCATGATCGTGGACGAATGGCGGTTCCGTGTGACTCCGCAGAAGGGCGACGTCGTTTATCTTCCGATCAACGCCGCAGCACGCCGGATCGCGCTGGCATGGGATCCGGCGAAGGACGAGGCGGAAGGCAACCAGTGTAAGGCGTATGGCGCGGTGGGCGTGATGCAGCGGCCCGGCCGGTTGCACATCACCTGGGAGGACGACAACACGCTCCGTATCGATACGGATGCGGGAACGCAGACGCGGCTGCTGCATTTCGGACAGGCTCCCGCCCAGAAAACGGACCCGAGCTGGCAGGGTTATTCGGTTGCGCAGTGGCAGGTGCCCAACATGGGCCGCGGGCGAGGACCTGCACCGGGCGCGCCACCGGTGCCAGGTAACTTGAAGGTGGTGACCACTAACATGCTGCCCGGATACCTCCGCAAGAACGGCGTTCCCTATAGCGGCAATGCGGTTCTGACTGAGTTCGTGAATCGCATTACCGGCGCCGAGAACGACTCTTACCTGGTGGTGACCGCCATGCTCGACGACCCAGCCTATCTGAACCAACAGTTCGTCCGGTCCTACCAGTTCAAGAAACAGCCCGACGCCACCGGCTGGAGTCCAACGGCCTGCTTGCCGCGCTGAGGGAGGTATTTACGATCGGCATGCGCGTGATTGCGGGAGTGGGGCTGGCGACCCTGGCTAGTCACAAGATGACCAAAGAATATAAGTGGACCGATTGGGACATCAGATTGCTACTGTTCGTGCACCTAAACCCGAGTATTTAGCCTAGATAGACGGCGCAGCTCGCATTTCGACCGTTGCCACTTTCCTGGCGACAGGGCACCGGACACGCGACCAACTCACCAACCGAATGGTATAACCGGATCGACAAGAGGCGTGCCTCGAACGCCTGAATGGAGCGCTACACCATGGGACCTGGGGAATTGATTAGACCGTTGACTGTTGCAAAACCGTCCGTCGGGCGCCGTCTTCTTAACTGGGTGCTTGGACGCGGGCCAGCCAAGCCGGGCGAACCAAAGACAACCAAGTAGCGCCGGTCTCGGGAGCATTCGCAACTTAGTTTGTTGTAAGTGTCAGCCCGCGATAAACTGTGGCGTATGATTTTAGTGCGCGCGATGATGGGGGCAGTGGTCACTTTTGCGCTGGCGTCCAGCCCTGCCGGTGCACAGTGGCTACATTACCCGACGCCCGGTGTACCCAGGCTGCCGGACGGCGCGCCGAACTTCAACGCACCTGCGCCCCGGGCCGCGGATGGCAAGCCGGATCTATCGGGCATCTGGGTCGACGAAAACAACCGTCCGTGCCCGCCGAACAACTGCGACGATATGCTCACGCCCCAGGAGTTTTGGGACATGGGCTGGTCACTCAAGGGCGGCCTTCCGTATCAAACCTGGGCAGCGGACCTGATCAAGCAACGCGCGGCCGCATTCGGCCAGGACGACCCCACCGCGCACTGTCTGCCGGGCGGCGTGCTGAAAATGCACTCGGACCCCTTAATGCGCAAAATCGTTGAGACGCCGGGACTGGTCGTCATTCTCAATGAGCGCAATGCGGCGTACCGGCAGATCTTCACGGACGGGCGGCCCTTGCCGCCGGATCCGCAGCCATCCTTTAACGGCTACTCCTCAGGCAAGTGGGAGGGCGACACTCTGGTGGTGAAGACCAGCGGGTTCCGGGACGGTGTCTGGCTTGACCGCAAGGGGAGCCCGTTGACTGAGGCAGGCACTATCACGGAACGCTTCCGGCGAGTCAACTACGGCAAACTGGAAATCGACGTGACAGTGGATGATCCCAAGACGTACACGGCGCCGTGGACCATAAGGCTCACTCAGTTACTCAGGGTCGATACCGAGCTGCTCGATTACATCTGCCTGGAGAACGAAAAAGACACCCCACACTTCGTCCGGAAATAGGATTCGTCAGCGGTCCGGCTGAATGCTGAAATTTGCCAGAAAGAGTTCCTGGCCATTGAGGATATTGAAGCCGAACTTACCGCCGGCCGGCGCGGTGTCTGAAAAGCTATCGAGCGTCTCCCACCCGCTGTCAGTTTGCAATTTGTGAGTAACGCCGTCCGGCTTAATTTCAATCCTGATTCCGTACGACGCCCGCTTCGCTACGGGCTTCTTTTTACCAATGGCCGCCGGCTTCTTGCCGTCGACCACGCGGAACATCTGAAAGCCGCTGTCGTCAAGTTCGCACTGCAGGTAGCTGTTGTCGCTCGCGTTCAAAATCCACTGCGCGCGCCCTTTGCCTTGCCAGTGGATCGTAAACTCAACCGCACCGGTTCCCAGAGGCTTGGGGAAAAGTATGATCCCGCCGGCTTTCCTCGTGTACCAAGGATCCATCTTGGCCCAGACTCCGGCGCCCCAATCCGCCATCGTGAGGGATTGCGCGGCAGCCTGTTTAATGGCAGTCTGCGTGAGATCCAGCGGTCCCGCGAACTCCCACGAGATGTGAATCTGCTGTACGCGCTCTCCGTAGCCCTTGGCGCCCGCAGTAAAGGTGTAGTCTCCTTCTGGAAGATCCATGCGGCTACCGTTGAACGTGTGCGGCGTGGGATCGCCAGCCCGCGTGTAGGTCACGGTGCTGTCCGCGGGAGTTCTTCGGATTTCCACCGGAATCGGCGCGGCGGTTAACCGCAGATCGATCTCGCTGCCAGGGCCCTCCCCAATCTCAACGGTCTTTTGATTCGGCAGGAACTGCTTCCCTTTCTGCGCGCGGAACGTGTGCATGCCCGGCTTCAGACTGGGGATCGTATAGGTATCGCCCGGGACCGTTGCCACCAACGTGCCATCCTCGAACAACTCAGAACCGGCTGTCAGGCGAAAACGCGCAGAGACCATTTGCGGTTTCCGCCGGAAAGTAAACGTGACGGCCTTGTCCTGACCCTTCTGAATGTCGGCTGACTGCTCGGCGGTGTCCGTGTCGTAGCCTTCTTTCGCGGCTCTGACGACATAGGTCTTGGCGCGCAGATTCTGCACGCGATAACGCCCGTCCTTAGTCTCGCCGTGCGCTACCTCTTTTCCAGCCGAGACAACTACAATCGCGACGCCGTCCTCATTGGCCTGCACCACTAGAGTTCCGGTGTTCGGATCTGAGTCAATAATCGCAGTCAACGTTCGAGACGGACTGAAATCGGCCGATTTCTTTCGTAAGTCCTGGTTTTCGCCCAGTTCCAACTCATGACTTCCCGCGGACACGTTCGGCAGATCGAGACCATTCTTGTTGAGTTCTCCCAGCGGCTGGCCATCAAGTTTGACCTTGACTGCCGGTCCCGTCGAATAAATTTTCCCGCGCCCACCAAAGTTGCTGATCAAGAGAGCCGAGACATCCTGGGAGTTGGGCGGCGCAGTCAAGACTGCGGGCCCGCCGGCGTCCACTTGAAACGCGAAACTCAAGACACCGCTTCGGCCGGTGGTGATCTTTACGGTGTAGGTTCCAGGGGTCAGCTCGCGCGAGAATTCACCGCCTTCCACTTTAACCGGCTGCTCTTGATTCACGGTAACCTGCCCGTCGCCCGGAACCAGAAACTTCAGGGCCAGAATGGGCGTGAGTGTCAAGGTCACTGGGATGCGAGCGCCGGCTTGCAGATTCGCGGTGGCCCGCGCCGTTTGGTAGCCGGGAAGCCGGGCTTCGATCTGGACCGTGCCCGGAGCCAACGGAAGTTGCAGGGCGGACGAAGCAGTGCCGCTTTCCTTTCCATCCACCAGGACAACAGCGCCCGCCGGCGAGGTGGTGATCTCTAAGATGGCCTGTTGCGGGGTAGCGGGAATGACGGGACGCGACTTCTTGCCGGACGTCAATTTGACCACACCGACGATCAATAGAATGGCCACTACCGCCAGCGCCGCACCGCCCCAGATCTTGGGCTGTGTCAAGAACGCCGGCAGAGCAGGCATGGCGCCTTCCGGCGGACGTGCCACCGGCGCGGGACTCGGCTGCGCCCTTACGGTGACCACCGGCGCAACGGGCGCGAGATCAACCTGCGCGGGCACAACCGGCGGGGGCACAACGGACACCGGTGCCGGGCCGGCAACTACCGGTTTGACCGGCTCGGGTTCCATCGGCCTCGTCAGCTCCTGCGCGGGCTTCAGCGAATCGCGCAGTTGCACCAGCCTCGGTTCGTTCGGACACTTCTTCAACCCATCCTCAAGTGCCCGCATTGCCGCCGGAACATCGCCCAGCGAGTGCAGCCGGCGCACCTGAGCAAGACACTCGTCGGCGACCTGTTTGGCCCGGCGCTCCTCGATGAGTTTCAATAAGCTGTTCGCCTGCGCGTTAGCCGGCTCGATCTCGAGCGCCTGGCGCAGCAATCGTTCCGCCTCGCCCGGGTTGGCATTGATTACCGCGGTCGCGCGTTCCCATAGTGCGCTCAGCAAGGCCGCCCGCGCCGCTGGATTTCGATCGTCGAGCGCATACGCTTTCTGGAGAGTTGCCATCGCCTCTTCGTGGCGCCCATCGCGCGCCATCTGCTCCGCTTTGGAAATCAACTGCCCGATTTCAGCCGCCCTCTCCAGACCGTGCTTGGCGAGCGTTTCCAACTGATCGAGTTCGCCGTCTCCCGGAAATTCCTTTCGCGCCTGAGCGATCACCTCCAGGGCGCGCGTATATTCCCTGGTCTCCAGGAGCCGGTCAACCTGATCCACCCACTTGTTCTTGGCTGCCGATTGCGCGTGCTGCGCGCGTCTCTGGAGCACGCGCTCGGTTTCCGTGCTCAAGCCGGGATACTGCGGGTGAATCGTTTGCAGCATCTCCCACTGCGCGAGAGCGTCCGCGAACTGTCCCTCCCGTTCCTGGATCCTGGCTTTCTCTACGATCGATTCGACCAGGCGCTGTTTTTCACGGGTGCGCTGTAGCAATTGTTCCAAGCGCGGTTCGCCCGGATTGGCCGCCAGGACGGAATCGAGCATGGCAACGCGCCGGTCCAGATCGGGCTGCGCTTCGACGAGTCGAACGGTTTGCGCGACCACCACCGATAGGGCTTGCCGTTGCCGCTCCTCAATATCAAGTTGCAGCGCCTGAAACAGCGTATGCCCCGGGTACTTGGCCAGCTGTGCTTTGCAGATGGCAAGAGCGCCGGAAAAGTCCTGGGTCCCCAATTGCCGCCGCGCCTCCGCGTAGGCGCTGGCCACGCTCTCATGTTCGGAGTTGACGCGGTCGTAGAAGGCCCGATGCATGGCGGCGCGTTCGGAGCCAGGACCTTCCGACAAACGGCGGTCCAGTTCCAGAACGAGCTTCAATTTGGCGATCGCCGCCGGCAGGTCGCCACGCTGTACCGCGTCCACAGCCGCCTGGTAATCTTGTTCGTTCTCCTGGCGCAGGCGGGCGTACTCTTTTTCCAGCCGCTCCACTTCCGCCAGCAACTTGAGTGCGCGCACATCCGTCGGCCTGAGTTGCAGAATGGACTGCAGGGACTCCCGCGCCTGGCTGAATGCGGATGCCTGCATGTGCTTGCTGGCGCGCTTGAAGAACTCGGTGACGTCGCGGTCGGTACGCTCTTTTTCGATCCTGGTCTTCAGACCCAATGCATCTGCATGCGAGGGGTCGATCTGCAAGACCTCGTAAACTTTCTGGAGCGCCAGTTGATATTCTTCTTCTTCGATTCGGCTGCGTGCGGTATCCAGCAGTTGCGCCGTGGTCTTTCGCTTGATGCCCGAGTCGATTCTTCCCCGCAATTCGTTGATGGACGAGTCCAGGTGCCCTTCGGCCTCCAGCTCTCCCACGATCTCCGAGGCGAATTGATAGTCGCCGTGTTCCACCGCCTCGCCGGCGCGTTGCAGGCGCGGCCGGATCCGCTCGGGGCTGAAGATTTCGATGGGCTCGTTGCGGAAGGATTTTTGCAAGGTATCGCCGAATTCCCGGGCGCTCGCGTAGCGGTGCCAGGACTGTTTGGCCATGGCTTTATGGATCGCCTGGCTGACCCCCTTGCTGACGGCGGAGTTGAGGTCCGACACCGGCGGCGGGATGAAATGCAGAATGGCTTCCGCCACCGAGCTCTCCGTGTTGCCTTCGAAGGGCCGGCGCTTGGTCAGCGTTTCGTAGCACACCACCGCCAGCGAGAAGATATCGGACGCCGGGGAGAGCGGCTTCATCGCGAGCTGCTCGGGCGACATGTAGCGCAGCGTGCCCTTGCGCCCCACCGTCCGGTCGGTTTCCGTGCGATGGGCAACCCCAAAATCGATTATCTTCACCGAGTCGTCTTCCATCACGAACAGATTGCTCGGCTTGATGTCGCGATGAACAAGGCCCCGTTCATGGGCCGCTTGCAGCCCGCGGCAAGCCTGGCAGATCATGTCCACCGACCGCTCCACGGTCAGACGCGGACTGTTGGATTTGATCAGCTTGTCGAGCGTGACACCCTGCAACAGCGGCATCACCAGGTAGGGCCGCAGCACATTCTCTTCTTCGAAGTGCCCGACGTCGTAGATCTCGATGATGTTCGGATGGGTCATGGACGCCAGGTCTTCGCACTCTTTTTGAAAGAGGTGAAGCGCCGTTTCGTCGGTCATGTCCAGCAGCGTCTTGATAGCGACCTGGCGCTTCATGACGCTGTCGTAGCCGATGTAGACGACGCCCATGCCGCCCTTAGCCAGAACTTCCCTGACCTCGTAGCGACCCTTCAGTTTCCCGGCGATTTCCATGCGAACGTCAATTATATTGCCCCATCCGATGTTAGGGGAAGATTTCAACAGTCAAGTAAACCAGAACCGTAATCGATTCTAGTCACAAAAGTAACATCAGTAATAGACGGAAAATACTAGTATAGTTGGTGTTACGGGTGATCGTGTTTTGTCAGGTTGCGGAGTAAGGCCGGCCAAGGTTGGCGCGTGCTACGCTTGCCGACATGGATTATCGTGCATTAACAATGGGTTTGGCGGCCCTGGCGGGCACGGCGCTGATGGCTGAACCGAAGAAGACTCCCGAGTTGAAGGACCACTACGCCGAAGTGAACGGCGTGCGGCTGCACTACGTCAGCGCCGGGAAGGGTCCGCTGATCCTTTTTCTGCACGGCTTTCCGGAGTTTTGGTACGAGTGGAAAAATCAGCTCGCGGTCTTCGGCCAGGACCATCTGGCGGTGGCGCCCGATATGCGCGGCTACAATCTTTCGGCTAAGCCGGCCGAAGTTGATCAGTACCAGATGAAGGTTCTGATTGAGGACGTCCGCGCGCTGGCCGTTCATCTGGGACACAAGAAGTTCACGCTGGTGGCGCATGACTGGGGCGGCGCGGTGGCATGGGCGTTCGCGAGCGCGCATCCGGAATACCTGGATAAGCTGGTCATCGTGAACGCGCCGCATCCCGGTTTGTTCGCGCAGCTGCTAGCTAACGATCCCAAACAGCAGCAAGCCAGCCAGTACATGCTGTTGTTCCGCAGCCCTCAGGCCGAGGCCACCCTCTCGGCGTATAACTACACGCCTCTGGTCAATATCGTGCTCGGACCCGGCCTGAAGAGCGGGGTCTTCAGTGAAGAGGACAAGAAGGCCTATATCGAAGCGTGGTCGCAGCCCGGCGCTCTCACCGGCGGATTGAATTACTATCGCGCCGCGCAGGTGGGCCCCGCGCAGCCGGGGACGGCATCGTCCGGCAACTTCGGCGTCGATCCGGCGAAGCTTATGGTGAACGTGCCCACGCTGGTGATCTGGGGCGAGAAGGACACGGCGCTTCTGACGGAAAATCTCGATGGGCTCGATCAGTTCGTCCCGAAGCTGACCATCAAGCGCATCCCGGATGGTACGCACTGGGTCATCCACGAGAAGCCGGACGAAGTGAACGGCTATATCCGCGAGTTTATTCGAAAGTAGGGTGGCGCAGACTCTCTCAGTCTGCTGCGCCGGCACTGGGTGTACCTACTGAAGAAGAGGTCGAGATGAGTCTCGACCCGGCAGGCTGGAGTGCCTGCGCCACGCTATTCCGCTTTGCGCACCGCCAACTCCACATCGCCTTTGAAACCGAACTTGCCCACCGGCTCGGATGGATTGGGCCGCTGGTATTGGTCCAATTCCTTGCCCTGGGCGTCCCGGATCGTGATGCGCTCCGGGCGGATGTCGATCTGAAGCGTGTAGCTTTCGCCTCCCCCGGTCGCGATCTTAACACGCGGAAGGGCTTTGCCATCCACAGTGGCGCGGCGCTCCAGGCTTCCGAACTCAAACGCATAATCCAGGTGATTGTTATCGTCCTTTTGGTCGATCACCCACTCCACGCGCTTGGTCCGCTTGATGAAACCGATCTTGGACGTCTTCTTGAAAAACTCCATCGTGAACGCGCCCTGATTGTTCCGCATCCAACCGATGCCGTCTCCGTCGTGACTCCATTTGTCGCCGTCCTGCTCCCAGGCCGACGTGTTCTGGAAGTAGTCCTTCGACACGGTTGTCTGCTTGGGCTGTTGCGGAGCGGCTTTCTTCACCTCTTCCGCCGACGCCAGGGGCCAATCGATCATCAGTGTTTTTCCCGACTCCACCGATACCGTATCCGTCCGCGGCCGGACACCCGCGGCAGTGGCCGAGACGGTGTAGCGGCCGGCTTTTACGTGGACCGTTTTCCCGTTTTCTGCAGAATGTGTCTGCGCTTCGTCCGCCCGCTTGTAGGTAACAGTGGCACTCGCCGGTGACACGCGAAAGTCGACAGTCCCGAAGGCCGTCAACAGAACCTCGGGTCCGGAGATCCGAAGCGCCTGCCCCACAGTGAAGTTTCTGGTAAGCTCTCTCTCTTCGTAGTCCGCCTTTTTCAGCGTGATGGTGTGCACGTTGGGTGATACTTCGTTGCTCTGGAAGGAGCCGTCGCCGCCAACCGAGCCGACCTGGCGACCATCGATCCAAACCTCCGCGTCACGCGTGGCACCCTCGATCACCAGCGACGCCGTGCGAACAGCAGGCTTCAGGTTGAAGGCCGCCAACGGGCGCACTTCTCCCTTCTTCAACTCCACCTTCTGCTCCGGGGCCGGTTCGTAGCCGTCATGCGCCACACTGATGGCGTGGGTACCGGGTTCCAGCCCAATGTAGTTTGTCCCCTCCCGGAGCTGCCGCCGCTTACGGCCGTCAATATAGAGATCCGCATTCGGTACATTCACCTGGATGACGAAGGTCCCGGAGTTGGGATTGCTGGTAAGCCAAATCGCCAGCGACGGCGCATTCCCCACTTCAATCGGAACGGGGCGCGGCGATTTCCCGTCATCCAGCACGAACTCCGTGTTACCGTTCAAATCGTTCAGCTCCAAACCTTCCGGCGGAATGGGCTGTGGCGGCTGGTCCTTCAAACCGCCCTTCAGCGAACTATCGCTGACGTAAACACGCGCGCGCGACCCCAGGTTCGCGATGAGAACCGCGTCGATATCTTTGGCCTTCGGAGGCGCGGAGAGAGTGACCATCCCGGCCGGCTCGGCCCTAAACGAGAAATCCAGGACCGGCTTTCCCGACTGCACTACCGACACTGTATGATCGGCCGACAACGAAACACCGTCGTTGCCAAATCCTCCGTCCTGCAGATCGACTGCCGGCTGGCCGTCCAGCGATACCTTGCCGGCCTTCAGGTCCGACGACAATCGGAGGTGTGCCAGTTCCGGTTCCAGGTGAAACGAGACTACAAATGGTTTGGGCACGCCATTAGCGAGCGTGAAGGACTTCACATCGGTCTTGTAGCCGACCGCGAAGGCTTCCACTTTGTGTTCGCCCGGCCCCAATTGCACAGGCAACGAGGCCGCCGGATTGCCGTCGACGCGATACTTCGCGTTCACGGGTACCGCTTCCGCGTCCACCATGAATTGCGTCGGAGCAGGCGCGGACGGCGGTGTTGCCTTCTTGGCTTTGTGGGACGCAGTCACCAGAATCGCGGCCACCAGGATCACCGGGACGGATGCCAGCAAAGCCGTTTGCATTTTGGAGAATCGCCCGGTCGGTTCGGCCAACCCCTGAAGCGTAGCCTTGATCCGCCGCATCAGTTCGTCGATGGCGTCAGGCGATTGCTGCGGGCGAGAGGGCGTCCCCGGTTTGGAAGCGACTACGGCCGGCACTTCTTTCTTGGCCGCCGGCGGCTGCTGCAGCGGTGGCCGCGACAGGGGCGGCTGCGATGCAGGAGCCGTCGCGGTAGGCTTTTCGATTCCAGCGCGGTCGATTCCCATGGCGAAATCGGGCTCTTCGCGCAGGGGTATGGGAGGAGGGAGAAGTTCGGTAGTCGCCATCTCGCGGGCGGATTGGTGCAGCGCATCCGGCGCAGCGGCCTGCGGCTGCGCTGCCGGTGGGGCCGCGGGGGATTCCGCGGATGCCGCGCCCAAATTTCTAAGCGTCGCGCGAAGCTGCACCAGCCGAACCTCGTTCGGGTAGGCATGTAACACGGACTCGACGATTGCCAGCGCCCCATTCAAATCGCCGGAAGCTTGCTTTACGCGGGCGTTTGATACACACGCGTTGACCATCTCCTGGCGCTTGTAATCGAGAACCAGCCCCTGGAGGCTCTTGGCTAACGGGTGACTTGCGTCCAGCGTCAGGGCTTGGTCGATCAGCGGCTCGGCGGCCCGCCAATCCTGCCCCAGCACGGAGCGCGCTTGCTCTACCAATGCGTTCAGCAGAGCGATACGGATCACAGGGTTGCGGCTATCGAGCGATGCTGCCTTGCGCAGCGCTTCCAGGCCTTCGCCGAACTCGCGATCGAAACATAGCTTTTGTCCGCGCTGCAGCCATTCCTCCGCTTCGGCGCCGCGCTTCAGGGCGCTTTCGGCCATCTGCTCAAGCCCGATCAGCTCGCCGTCACCGGGAAACTCGGCCAGGGCAGTGCGCACCAGGTCACGCGCCCGCGCGTAGTCGCCCTGCGCGATGTGCCGGTCGATCTGTTCCACCCAGCGGACTTTGGATTCGTCCCGGACCTGATCGTCGCGACGCCTCTTGAGCCTCTCAGTCTCGAACTCGACTCCAGGATACTGGGCATAAATGTTGCGCAGGATATCGAACTGGCTGAGCGCTTCGTTGAACTGTCCACGCTCCTCGTACTGGCGGGCCTTAGCCACGATCGAATTCACCAGGTCGCGCCGTTCGCGCACCAACCGCAACGACTGCTTCAAGTGAGCTTCGTTGGGGTAGCGGTCCACGGCTTCCTTGAGGATGTTCACGCGCCGGTCCAGGTCCGGCTCGGCGTCCACACGCCGCGACACTTCGGCGATGAATCCGCTCTGCTCCTGCCGCCGCTGTTCCTCCACTTCCAGCTTGAGCGCCTGGAACATGGGATCGTCCGGATTCTTGTTCAGAAATTCGTTGCAGATCTCCAGGGCCCTGGCGAAATTCCCGTCGGCCAGGCACCGCCGTCCTTCGGTGTGGGCGTTGCGGGCCGCTTCCCTTTCGGAGCGGACCTGGTTATAAAGACTCTGGTATTGTGCGTCGCGGTCCGGCACCGCAGCGTCCGGAGATTTTTGTCCCATCTCCAGAATCCGTTCCAACCTGGTCAGCGCCGAACTAACCTCGCCCCGGTTGTAGCAGTTGATGGCCGATTGATAGAGCTGCTCCTTCTCACTGCGCAGCCGGCCCGCTTCCTGCTCCCGGCGCCCGACATCTACCAGCAGCTCGCGCGCCCGCGTGTCATTGGGCTGCAGCTTCAGGATCTCTTCCAGCCCCTGCCGCGCCTGGGTGAAGGAGCGGTTCTGCACATGCTGCTCCACCAGCCGGAACCAGTTCTCGGTCTGCTGCTGGCTCCGCTGCTTCTCGATGCTCTTTCTCAAGATGGCGGCGTCGGCGTTGTCGGGATCGATCTGGAGCACTTCCTGAATCTTCTGCTGCGCCAGCGGGAACTCGCCCTCCTCCATGCGCGTGCGCGCGCTGTCTAGAAGCTGGCGGATGGATTTTTGGCGGATCGCATTATCCAATTGAATCCGCAGAAGGCTCATCTCCGGGTCGATATTCCCCTCGGCCTCCAGTTCGCCCAAGATTTCCGATGCAAACTGGTGGTCGCCTTCCGCCTGGGCCTTCTTGGCACGTTCGATGCGAGGCTGAATCTTCGCCCGGTCGAACCGCTCCAGGCTTTCTCCGTTCAGGGCCTTTTGCAGTGAGTCCGCAAATTCACGGGCCGTGGAAAAGCGATGGTAGGGGTCCTTGGCCATGGCCTTGTGAATGACCCGGCTGACCAACTGGCTCACAACGGGATTCAGGTCGCAGATGGGCGGCGGAATCTGGCGGCGGATGGCGTTGGCCGTGTCCAGTTCAGTTCGCCGCTCGAACGGTTTTCGGCCGGTGAGCGCCTCGTAGCAAACCACGCCCAGGGCGAAGATGTCCGACGCCGGCGAGGCCGGTTTCAAATCGATCTGCTCTGGGGACATGTACTGCAGAGTCCCCTTGAGGCCCGCGATGGATTCGGCTCCCGCCAGGTGCACGATGCCGAAATCGATAATCTTCACGGCATCGTCATCCATGACGAAGATGTTGCTGGGCTTGAGATCACGGTGAATCAGGCCGCGCTCATGGGCCGCTTGCAAGCCTCGGCAAGTCTGCCCGATGATGCCCACGACCCGCTCCAGGGTGAGCCGCGAGCTGGCGTTCTGCATGAGCTGATCCAGGGTGGATCCGGGCAGAAACGGCATGACGAAGAACGGCCTGACCTGGCCATCCGCTTCAAATTCGCCGGTGTCGAGAACGTCAACAATATTGGGATGGCTCAGCTGAGCCAGGACGCTCCACTCCTTAGTGAAGAGCTCGAGGGCCATCGGACTGAACGACCCCCGCATGGTTTTGAGAGCGACGTGACGCTTGGTGACGATGTCGTAGGCCTTGAAGACCACTCCCATCCCACCCTGACCAATAGGTTTGCCGCCCAACTGATAGCGGCCTTGAATCGTCGATACCGGGGTCGCCATTTCCGGTCATTAGAATACCAACAATGACGTAAAAAGCAAGCAGCGCCGGGGACTGGTACTGCGGATATGGGCGGGGTTGCGGCTTGGGTTTTCGACCGGTTACAGAAGCCCCTCGGCGTCCATCGGGCAGCGGGAGCCCCCTCAACGCCGGGGGGCTCGAGGCATGTCAAAAATTCCCTACTGGAATGCTACCACCTGTTAATATTTCGGTCCATTCTGCGAATGGCATAGCCCAACGGACTAGGCGCTGGAAACGTGAAGTGCAGATATGCAGTAAGGACGGCTCGCCGGTGACGGCGGTCAATAGAGTGCCCAGGCGCTCGCCAAATCCTGGACGACATGGCCAAGTGATTTGTAGACGGTGATCTCCTCGGGCGAACGGCGGCCTTCGATTTCGCCGGCCAACACCTGGCCGATCTCAGCAACGATGTGGTCGTCGCCGATTAGACCCGCCTCCTTGGCCTTGAGGAACTCGGCGCCTTGTTGCAGAACCCCTTCCCGACTGTCGGCAATGAAGCGCGAGCGGACGACCAGGTTGTTATCCACCTCCACTGGCCCCGCATAGCCGGAGCCGACAAGGTTCAGGTGCGTGCCATGCCGTACCCAGTCGCCCTTCAGGATCGGCTCGGATGCCGAGGTGACCGTACAGATAATGTCGGCCTGGGCGACTACCTCTTCCACCGTGAGACCGATGGCGACAGGCACGGCAAGTTCCGCTTGCATGCGCTCCGCGAAGGCCCGGGCGCGTTCGGGCGAACGCCCCCAGATCCGGATGGACTCAAGCTGGCGCACCTTGCCGATGGCGCGAGCATGTGTCGCAGCCTGTTCGCCATAGCCCAGGATTGCCAGGCGGCGAGCATCGTGGCGCGCCAACGCGTCGGTGGCCACCGCACTGGCTGCGGCCGTTCGGATAGCCGTGATTTCGCCGGCATGGACGACGCAAGCCGGCGCGCCGGTGTCGGGGTCGAACAGAATGACGAGGCCCTGGTGCGACTGGATTCCCTTAGCGAAATTCTCCGGGAAGACGCTGATCAACTTCGCGCCGAACGGAGCGTACGCGCCCATCGCACCGGGCATGACGCCGAACAGGCGGCCCTCGGACAACGGGATGATCGACCGCAGAAGTTGCCGGGTTTCGCCCTTCGAGAATGCGATCATCGCGTCGCGCACGATCGGAATGCACACATCATAGGTAAGCCGCCGGGCGACCTCCTCGCGGTCGATGAATCGCATAGGATGCTTCCTTTGTCGATAGAAGCCTCCGCTCCCTTTGGCGTGGCGCGGGCACTCCTGCCCGCCGGGTCAAGACTCGGCTGCATTCGTCTTCGGGCTGAGGGCGCCGAGATCGGTCTCGGCGCTGCAGACAGAATGTCTGCAGCCATTACTCAATCATTTTCAAGTTAGCGACCTTGATCGTATCGCCCTTGACCTCGCCGGTAACTTCCACTTCCAGGTTGCCTAGCTTCTTGGACGCTTTCAGGGCCGCCACAGCCTGGCGATTGCCGGCTTCGTCGAACGCCAGGAATTTGTTCTCATATGTAAACACGCCATAGCCGCTCTTCTGGCAGGCGGGCATCATTGCGCATTCCCGCGTATGTGCTTCCGCCACCACCAGCCCGCCCTCGATCCCGGTAGATAGCACGCGCACTTCGGCGCCCGCGGAACACTTCTTGTCGATCAGGATTCCTTTGACCGGCGCCGGCCCGGCCGCAACCATGGCGGCGATGGGCAACAGGCTGCCAAGGCACAGGGCCCGCACGAACCTCGTCATCGTCGAATCTCCCAATTTGTTTCTTACCTCCACCTGCAATTTCTTGTCAAGTTCCGCGGAACAAAATCAGTGGTCCGCCGTATATGCTAAGGACAACCTATCCTCGGAGTGTCTATGGGCTTGATTGGTGAATTGCGTTACGCGGTCCGGTCGCTGGCGAAGTCACCCGGTTTTGCCGCTGTCGCGGTCCTCTCCCTGGCGCTTGGGATCGGCGCCAACACCGCCGTCTTTTCCATGCTGGACGACGTGTTGCTGCATCTGCTGCCGGTACACAATGCCAACGAATTGGTGCAGCTCCGGGAAGAGGGCCAGCACTACGGCAACAACAACGGCATGAACGCGCTCTCCTTTCCGATCTACCAGGATTTTCGCGACCAGAACCAGATATTCCGCGGCATGTTCTGCCGCTACCAACTGCCGTTCAGCGTGAGTTTTGAAGGACGCAACGAGCGCTCCATGGGGGAGTTGGTTTCCGGGACATATTTTCCGGTTCTCGGCGTTCGGCCTGCGCTGGGCAGGCTGTTCACTCCGGAGGAAGACCGCACGCCCAACGGAGCGCCGCTCGCGGTTCTGGGGTACACCTACTGGAAGACGCGCTTCGCCAGCGACCCGACTGTGATCGGCAGGCAGATCCTGGTCAACGACCATCAGCTCACCATCATCGGAGTCGCCGAACAGGGATTTGGGGGCGTGGAGCGCCTGTTCGACACCGCGATCTATGTTCCGGTGATGATGGCGGACCAAATGACTACCAAGATCAAGCCCCTGGAGGATCGCCGGAGCCGGTGGGTTCAGATCTTCGGGCGGCTGAAGCCGGGCGTCAGTCTACCGACTGCCAAGGCCTCGCTCCAGCCGGTGTTTCACCGTGTCTTGCAAATGGAAGTGCAGCAGAAGGAATTCGCGCATGCATCCTCCTATGCGCGCGAGCAATTCCTCAGAATGAGCCTGGACGTGATGCCGGGCGGCGCCGGGCAAAATGAGGCGAAGCAATTTCTGGAAGCCCCGCTGTGGGCCATGATGGCGATGGTGGGGCTGGTGCTGCTCATTGCGTGCGCCAACGTGGCCAACCTGATGATTGCCCGCTCCACCGCGCGCCAGAAAGAGATCGCCATCCGGCTGGCCATGGGCGCGAGCCGTCTGCGCCTGGTGCGCCAACTCCTGGTGGAGGGCGCTCTACTTTCGCTGCTGGGCGGACTGTTGGGGCTGGCGCTGCTGCCGTGGACGTTGCATTTTTTGTTCGGGATCATGCCGCAAATGGATCCGCCGATCCGGTTCCAGACCAGCCCCAACCTCACCGTGCTGGCATTCGTTCTGGGGGTTTCGCTGCTCACCGCCCTGGTCTTCGGCCTGGCGCCGGCGTTGCGCGCGACGCGGCCCGACCTGGCCACGACTTTGAAGGAACAGGCCGGCGCTGTGGCGGGCGGTGGTCATGCCGGCTGGCGCAAATTGCTGGCGGCCGCGCAGGTCAGCCTCTCGCTGCTGCTGCTGATCGGCGCCGGACTGTTTGTGCGCAGCCTGCAAAATCTGAAAGACCTCAACCCGGGATTTGAAGTCACCAACCTTCTGTCCTTCTCCGTCGATCCTACGCTCAGCGGCTACAAGCCCGAGCGGGCGAAACAGTTCTATAAGCAACTGACCCAGGAACTGAAGTCGCTCCCCGGCGCGCTGTCAGCCGCCTTATGCGTGGTGGCGCCATTGAGCTTCGACGATTGGGAGAGCACCGTCACGGTGGAGGGCTACAACCCGAAACCGGGCGAAGACATGGGACCCCATGTGAACTACGTCTCGCCGGGGTTTTTCGAGGCCTTCAAAATTCCGCTGTACGGAGGCCGCGATTTCACCGAAAAGGACGCCACCGGCGCCCCTAAGGTTGTCGTCGTCAACGAGAAGTTTGCGCGCCAGTACTTTGGCGCCCAGTCCCCGGTAGGGCGGCACATCGGCATGGGTGGCGACCCCGGCACCAAAACCGACATCGAAATTATCGGAGTGGTGCGAGACACCAAGTACGAGACCATGCGCCAGGAGATTCCGCGCCAGATCTTCTTCCCCTATCTGCAGAACGAGTTCGCGACGGGAATGACGGCATTTGTCCGCACGGATCTCGGCTCGGCGCAAATGTTCCCGGTAATGCGCGGGGCGGTGCGCCGAATCGACTCCAACCTGCCGGTCTACATGATGAAAACGGAAGAGCACCAGAGGGACGACTCTCTGGCCGTGGAACGCCTGGCCGCGACCCTATCCGGGGCCTTCGGCGTGTTAGCAACGGTGCTGGCCGCCATCGGCCTGTACGGTGTGATGGCGTTCGTGGTGGCCCGGCGTACGCGCGAGATCGGTATCCGGATGGCGCTCGGAGCCGCGGCCGGCAACGTGATCTGGCTGGTGATGCGGGAAGTGCTGCTACTTGTCGGCGCCGGCGTGCTTGTGGGCTTGCCGGCGGCTCTGGCCGTGACGCGTCTGCTCGGCAGCCAACTCTACGGAATCCAGCCCAACGACGCCATAACCATCGCCGGAGCCACCTTCGGCATCATCGCCATTGCGGCCTTGTCCGGCTATCTGCCCGCGAGCCGTGCCACACGGGTCGACCCCGTGACCGCCATCCGCTGCGATTAGCCAACCCTGGCTCACTGGGTTTTGCTCTTCACCTTAGCTGCTCCGTCTTCCACTTTGTCGGCACTCTTGTTGACTGCCTTCTTAGCCGTTTTCTTCGTAGCGCTGCCAGTCTTTTTCGCGGCTTTGCCAGTGGCCTTGCCGGCCTCCTTCACGTCTTTGCCGGCATCTTTGATGTCGTCCTTCGCTCCCTGAGCAAACAGAAGCGTTCCTGTGGCCGCGATCAGGACGATGAACAATCTGGAAATGCGAGTCTTCATGCCACGGGTAGAAGCAAGCCAGCGCCCACTCGCGCGGCCTTATGTTCTCACTGTGGCCCGAGGCCCATGCCAGACATAACCGGCAATTCTTGCGGATCGGACGCAAATTGTGCGATACCCTACGAGTACATCAGCGCCCTACCACGCCGGCCAACGGACTACTAGCCGATGCATAAAGCTTCTGCGGCATGCGGCCAGCTTCGTAGGCGAGGCGGCCGGCCTCCACCGCCAGCTTCATCGCCCGCGCCATGCGGACCGCATCTTCGGCCGCGGCAATCGCTGTGTTCATAAGGATTCCGTCGGCGCCCAGTTCCATGGCGATGGCGGCGTCGGAGGCTGTGCCCACGCCCGCGTCCACGATCAGCGGCACTTCGGTAATCATCTCGCGCATGATGCGCAGGTTGGCAGGGTTCTGTATGCCCATGCCGGAACCGATCGGCGCGGCCAGCGGCATTACGGCCGCCGCTCCGGCATCCACCAGTTTGCGCGCGTTGACCACATCGTCGTTGGTGTAGGGCAGCACCACGAAGCCTTCTTTGACCAGTACGCGCGTAGCTTCCAGCAGGCCGGCATTGTCGGGGAAGAGCGTCTTCTCGTCTCCGATCACCTCCAGCTTGATCCAGTTCGACAGGCCGACCTCGCGCCCCAGCATGGCGGTGCGGATAGCGTCGTCAGCGGTGTAACAGCCGGCCGTGTTGGGAAGGATGAAGAGTTGCGAGCGGTCGATGAAATCGAGGAGAGATTCCTTGGATCGGTCGGTGAGGTTCACGCGGCGGACGGCGACCGTGACCATCTCGGCCCCGGAAGCCTGGTGGCAGCGCTGCATTTCCTGGAAGGTGCGGTACTTGCCTGTGCCCACCACGAGACGCGAGCGGAACTCCCGCCCGGCAATCTGTAAATGTTGCGACATGACTTGATTATAGCGGCGCGTCCCGCCGTCCTCACTCCGCCCGGAGCGCTTCCACCGGATCCACCGTCGCCGCCCGCCGCGCCGGCAGATAACTGGCGAGCACCGCGGCCGCCGCTAGAACGAGCGGCACCGCGGCATACGTCTGTGGATCCAGCGGACTAATCCCGAAGAGCAGCGAACTCATCAGCCGCGTCAGCCCCATCGCGGCCCCCAGTCCGATGGCGATGCCGATCCCCACCAGACCGAGTCCGTAGCCCACGAACATGCGCTGCAGCTCGCCTTGCTGTGCGCCGAGCGCCACTCGAATTCCAATTTCGCGCCTGCGCTGGGAAACGGCGTACGAAATTACGCCGTAGATGCCGATGATCCCCAACACCAGCGCCATGGCGCCGGCGATCGCCAGCATCACCAGCGTGAAGGAAGTGCGCGCCAGCGATTGATCGTAGATGTCCTGCATCGTCCGCACCGACGCCAGCGGCAGGCTCGCATTCACCGACCACACGGCTTGCCTGACCTGGTTAAGAAAGCTCTCGGTGCCGGTGCGCTCGCTACGGATTACGAACGTGACCGCGCGCGTGGCGGACAGCGGCTTGGGCCTGAGGATGATGTTCCGCAGCAACGGCCAGTACACGGTGGCCGGCGCTTTCTCGTGAACACCGTTTTCGCGGACGTCCTGTATGACGCCAATTACCTCACGCCACGGATCGCCCGGAAACTCACGGAAGCGTTTGCCTACCGCCGCGGACGATGTGCCCCACAGTTCGCGGGCGAGATTTTCGGAAATCATCGCCACCGGTCTAAGGCCGTAAGTCTCATTCCACGTCAGTTCGCGGCCCGCCACCACTCGTGTGCCGGCCGCGTGAAAGAACTCCGGAGACACATCCTTGAAGAACCGGAGTGGCGGGATTTCATTGGGATCGTAAGTCTTGTCCTCAGCGTAGATGTTGTCCCAATTGGGCTCGATCCCTTCCATCGGCACCGCGCTCGCGAAACCAACGGAAGTCACGCCCGGAATCGTCGCCAGCTTATCCACAAGCTCGTTTTGAATTCGAATGACTCGTTCCGGCTCCGAGACCAGCGATTCCGGAATCGAGATTCTCATCGTCTGCAGATGCTCGGCGTGCGTGAAACCCGGCTCGACGGTTTGCAATGCCTGGAACGTACGAATCATCAACCCGGCGCCCACCATCAGCACCAGCGCCATGGCCACCTGCGCGACCACCAGGAAACCACGGACGCGGTGGCGCTTGCGGCTCACGCTCGACGTCCGCCCCACGCTCTGTAGAGCGACGGAAATCCGCAGGCCGGCGTATTTCAGGGCCGGGATCAAACCGAACAACACACCCGAGAGTATCGAAAGAACCAGGGCGAACTCGAGCGTCCGAGGATCGATGGAGATTTCGCTCAAGCGCGGCAGATTCGCCGGACCAATGGCCGCCAGAAGGCGCAAGCCCCAGTACGCGAACCCTACGCCGAGCACGCCGCCCATCAGGCCCAGCAGCACGCTTTCGACGAGCAGGCTCCCCACAATCCGTCCCCTGCCGGCGCCGAGAGCAGCTCGAAGCGCCAGTTCCTGTTGCCGCACCTCTGCCCGCACCATCAACAAATTCGCCACGTTGGCGCCGGCGATCAGCATCACAATACCGATCGTACCCATCACCACCCACAGGACGTCGCTCACATTGCCGACCACTTCTTGTTTCAGGGGACGAATCGCGGGTGCGATTCTCCAGGTCTCATAAATTCGGCCATTGGTGCCGGGTCCGTTCGTCCAGGAGTCCATCCAGACCGGTAGCAATCGGGCGATGTCGGCGTTGGCTTTTGCGATCGTGACTCCCGGCTTCAGCCGCGCGATCCCTTGATATCCGAAGCCGGCCAGAATCACCCTGCCGCGATCGAACGCCAGCGGCACGATCAAGTCGAACTCTGCATTGACGATCCGGAACCCCTGTGGCATCACACCGACGATTACCCGAGGGAGCGAATCAACGGTGAGGGTGCGGCCGATCACGGAGCGCTCTCGCCCGAAATGGCGCTGCCAGTAGCCGTAGCTGAGCATCACCGTTGTAGATCTCCCTGTAAAGTATCCATCTGGGTCCGGACTACTGGAAATCTGGTCTGCGCGGGAAAGCCATCGGCCTAGCGCGGGAGGTGTGCCGAGCGTCTGGAGCACGCCGTCACTGACATTAAGGGTGCGGACCTGCTCCGGTTCGGCCAAACCAGTCACGTTCGCCGTGCCGGGGATCCACACGCCCAACGACTGAAACGACCGGTTTTGCTCGGCGTAGGTGAAGTACATGGAGGGCGAGAGGCGGAGGCCGTCCACAAAACTTGCCAGGCCTCCAGCGCCCGGCGCCACCTGCCGGAGTGCCACCAGTTCCTCCGCCTTCGGATAGCGCAGCGGCTTCAGCAGCACGCTGTTCACCACGCTGAAGACGGCCGTGTTGGCGCCGATTCCGATCGCCAGCGTCAGCAGCGCGACCACGGTGAATATGGGGTTGTGGCGCAGCGCGCGCCATCCGTAGCGCACGTCCCGGCCGAGCGTATCCAAGAAGGCGACCGTGTTCATGGTGTAAATTTCCTCTCGAATGAGCGTGCTGTTGCCCAATTTCCGGCGGGCCGCGGCGCGAGCGTCGCTCTGCTGCATTCCACGGGCAATGTTTTCATCCGTCTCGATCTGCACGTACGACTCGATCTCTTTGAGTCGCTCGCGATCCCACTTCGCCCGCCGAAAGAAGCGCCCCCAACTCATCGCTTTTACTCCGCAGCCGGCTTCAAGATCCTGCCTATGGCACGCACCACCTGCTCCCAGCGCGTCGTCTCGGCAAGTAACTGTTTTCGCCCCGCCGGGGTCAGCCTGTAATACTTCGCCTTGCGATTGTTCTCCGACGTTCCCCAGAAGGATGCGATCCACCCGCGATCCTCGATCCGGTGCAACGCCGGGTACAGGGACCCGTGTTCTATCTGGAGCACCTCCTCTGAACCACGTTCGATCGCATGTGCGATGGTGTGGCCGTGCGCCGGGCCAAGTACCAGCGTCTGCAAGACCAACATATCGAGAGTTCCCTGGAGCATCTCACTTTGAAGTGGGGATTCGCGCTTGGGCATAGGCTTCACTATACTCCACTAGACCGTCGACCGGAAGGACACAACGGTTATACGAACGAGGGCGTGTTTAGTTCCGAAAATATTTCAGAAGATTATCGAGTGGTGTGCGCCCCACCGGCGGCAAAGACCGCCAGCGTTACGTAGCGCTGGCGATCCTTGTCGCCGGCTTTTTGAGGTTATACTGTGTCCAATTGGGTGCTGTCATGCGAGTTATCCGTACCACGTCCAACATCGTCGCCATCATCGCAATCATTCTGCCTGCCGCCAATGCACAGTGGTTGAAGACGCCCACTCCCGGAATCCCGCGAACCACCGACGGTAAGCCGAACCTCACGGCACCCGCTCCGAAAACCCCCGACGGCAAGCCCGATCTCTCGGGCATCTGGCAGTCCGAACCCGGCGGATACGATTTGAACATCGTCTCCGATCTCAAACCCGCCGAGATTCAACCGTGGGCCGAGGAGCTGTACCGCCATCGCATGGAGAACTTCAGCAAGGATCACCCTGGGTTGCGCTGCCTGCCCGGCATCGGTCCGCAAATCACGTTCGGCATGTACAAGATTCTGCAGACTCCCAGCGCGATCGCGTTTATCACCGGATCCGAAGCCCGCCAGGTGCTGACCGATGGCCGCGGACTTCCCGAAGATCCCAACCCCACCTGGCAGGGATACTCGGTCGGGCACTGGGAAGGGGACACGCTTGTGATCCAGAGCGCCGGGTTCAATGACCGTACGTGGCTCGATTTCGGCGGCCACCCTCACACCGAAGCCCTCCGCGTCACCGAGCGCTTCCACCGTAAAGACTTCGGACACATGGACCTCACCATGACGTTCGAGGATCCCAAAGCATATGCGAGGCCCTGGACCATCACCATGGACACTCAGTTGGTGCCCGACACCGAGATCCTCGAATACGTGTGCAATGAGAACGAACGTGACCTTCCGCACATCATCGTGACGGAAGAAGATCGCAAGAAGAGCCGCACCAAAGTCACCGTGGCGCCGGAAATTCTTGCGAAATACGCCGGGTCCTACGAGTTAGTGGATAAAGACGGAAAGCCCCAGGATCGCAACGGGAAGCGGCGGAAAGACGACGCCATGCCGGATCTGTTCGTGGTTGCGGTGGATGGCGATCAGTTGATTCTCCAGATCCCCGGCTCCGCGGGCAAGCTTGCCTTATCCGCGGAATCCGACACGACGTTTTCCATCGCTGGCCAGCCGGTCGAATTCACAACCGATGCCCATGGCGTGGCCACACACTTTGTGATCGCAGCCGTGGAAGGGGACCAAAAGGCCGTGCGGAGAAAGTAGCGCGCTACCGGATATTCTTCTGGAAGAAAACTTCGTTGCCGCGCTCGTTGTAGAGTAATTCGTCCACTAGTTTGCTCGCCATCAGGATGCCGAAGCCGCCCGGGCGCTGCCCCTGCTCGGCGCGGATCTCCACGTGGCGGGTGGGCGAGTTCTCCGGGTTGCAGACCGCCGCGTGCTCGATCGCACCCAGGGCAAATCCCTTCCCTGGATCCCGCAAGTGAACGATCAAAGATTGCGAAGTCCGCAATACCGATACGTGCACGCGCTTGTGAGGGTCGGATTTGCAGCCATGCTCGATGGCATTCATGAGCAGTTCGTGGAAGGCCACGGTCACATCGTCCGAAACCCCCGCGGACAGATCAGCTGTCAGTTCGCGCAGCAACTGGGTGGTTCGCTCCGCCGCACCCATTTTGCAGTTCACTTCCAGCGTGACCCACTCCGGCCGGGCCGAGCGCACCTGAATGTCCTTCTGCCAGGAAGACGAATCGAGCGCCTGCCGGACCATCTCGGCGAACGGCGCGGGGGTCAGGGGCTTGTGGAAATAGCTGTAAGCCTGGGCCCGCAGCGCGGCAATCGCTTGCCCCGGGTCTTGAACACCCGTAAGGATTACCCTGGTTTCCGGACGCACCGCGCGCACGCGCCGCACGAGCTTGCTACCATCCCACCCGTTACGTCCAGTATCGGCCACCACCAGGTCGTAGGGGGTAGTTTTCAGGAGATCCAGCGCCTCCTGCCCTCCGGAAACACCCTGAACCGTCCGATCCTCCTGCTTCAGGAGATCGGCCAGGAGTTCGTGGACGGCCGGGTCTCCGTCGACCATCAAAAGTCGCCGTGAACTCACAATTTCAATGTATCCGATCCATGGGCGTAACCTGATGCCCTTCCGAAACATCTCACCCTTAACAAAGGTGAAAACCATAGTACTATACATGGGCGCGGTCTGGTTGGCTAAAGCACAGATCGGGCTCCCTGGCGGCATTCCAGGTGGGTATCCCTACCCGGGAGGCGGAAACCGGATTCCAGGCGTTGGTGTACCTGGGCGTAATGGCAAGGCCCAACCGCCGTCTACCGCCGGACAACCTCTCCCCAACTTTCGCGGCAAGCTCAAGCAGATGGACGCCAAATCGCTGAGCTTGGAATTGGACGACTACCGCTTGCTGGAATTCACCATCAACGGCAAAACCAAGTTCTTCAAGAACGGTGACGAGGTGAAGTCGCCGAAATTCAACCCTGGCGATCAACTCTCGGTCGAAGGGCCGCAGGACGCCTCGGGTTATCTCACCGCTGTGAATGTGTATTGGGAGAAGCCTGCCGCAGCGGGTGACCAGCAGAAGAAAGATGGCGCGGTAGATACGTGGAAGGATGCGAAAGACGCGCCCAAGGACGCGAAGGACGCACCGCCGAAAGATGCAGCGCCCAAAAACGCCCCGTCCAAAGACGCCGGCAAGGACCCCGACGCGGTTGAGGATGTGGCTCTCCCGCCTCCTCCTGCGGATCCCGACCGTCCCGTATTGAAGCGCGGCAAGCCCGCGGCTCGCCCGTCCGAACCCGTGACCGAGACGCAGCCCCCATCCCAGCCTGCCCCATCGGCCGCCCAGCCGCCCAAAGAAGTCGCCGTCAATTTACCTCCCAGCGTGCTGCGGCTCCCGGAGTCCAATGCGACTCCGCCCGACGACCAGACACCGCTCGGCTCTCACCAGGAAGATCCGCTGATCGCCAAGGCCATGGACGCGGCGCTGGAGTTCACCGAGACGCTGCCCAACTACGTTGTGCAGGAAGTCATCACACGCACCCAGAGCGAACGGCAACCCGCCGACTGGCAACCCATCGATGTGGTGACCACAGATCTGGTCTACGAAAACCACAAGGAAGACTACCGCAACATCAAGATTAACGGCAAACCGGTTACCAAGACCATGGAGCAGATGGGCGGGGCTTGGTCCACCGGCGAATTCGGCACGATTCTCATCAACCTGTTCGCGCCGGCCAGTCAAACGGAATTTCATCCCCGGCGGGAAGGGCGCATCGCCGGAGTCACCGCCAAGATCTACGACTACGAAGTGAAACGCGAGAATTCCAACTGGACCGTCAAAATGGCGTCGCAGACTTACGTGCCGGGATATGGCGGCTCCATCTGGATCGATCCCAAGAACGGCCGCGTGCTGCGTATTGAAATGCAGGCGCGCGGCCTGCCGCAGCAGTTCCCGGCGGATCGCGTGGAATCGGCGCTCGACTACGAGTATGTGCGCTTGGGCGGCACGGAGCAGTTTCTATTACCGGTGCACTCCGAAAATCTGGCCTGCCAGCGCGGAACGCTTCTCTGCAGCAGGAACCAAATCGATTTCCGGAATTATCACAAATACACCGGCGAATCGACCATCGAGTTTCACGACGCGAAGTAGCGCCCGCTACCAGGGCATTTGCCGCTTGGTAAATTTGCGCCCGATCTCGGCAGCTTCCTGACTGGCCGGCCCCACCATCACGCCTTCCTTCAGCATGTCGATCACGTTGTTCGCGTTCATCGAATTCAGGAAAAAAATCTTGTTGGCTTTAGCATGCGGCAAATACCTTCGCGCGCGCCGCGATCATCTGCGGGTCCTTCTCCGCCACGTTGCCCGGACCGCGAACTCCCAGCGACAACGCCATATCGCCGGGGCCCCATTCGGCAAAGCCGATGCCGGGAATCTTCAGGTTCTGTTCGGCGTTGGCCAGGGCATATTTGTCTTCCAGTTTCACTCCCAGCAGGAGTTCGCCATCGGGATTGAGCGGCCACACATCCGCCTTATCGAAATACTCTTCGGTGGAGATTCCCCAGATCTGCGCCGCCGTCGGCGCTCCGTGGGCTCCGCGCCGCCCTTCACTGATTCCGTGGTCGACGCCCTGCTTGTGGATGGGAAGGCGCACCGCTTCCACGAATGCCCGGATCGCACCCGGCGTATCCGCGTGGGTCAACATGATCCCGTGGACGCCGGTGGCCAGCACCTGCTGGAACATCCAGGCATTGGCGCGGACCGCCGCCTCGTCCGTGCCGTTCACCGGCACATTCACGATGACCGCCGGCGTTCGATGACCGCTCCGCGTCGGCCCGCCGGCCACCAGACCTCGCATGTAATCGGCCAGACCTTTGACGTCGAACGGGGCGTGCTCCATGTCGTAGCTGATGTAGTCGGCGTAGGTTTGGGCGTCCTTCTTGCCCTGTTCAAAGCTGCCCTCGGTCCCCGAATGCGAGCCCGTATAGTAGATGGGTTGGCCCTGAGCCAATAGCTCGATTGCCCGGTTAATGCGCTTGGGCTTGGGCGTTTGACCGACGACGGTAGCCACGCCAAAGACCAGAGCGAAGCAAGCAATCAGACCAAGCAGCGTCGTTTTGAAAGGTTTCATGACTGGCCCTCCTGAGTGGGATCAGTATATCCCAAGCTCTGTTCAGCGCGCGGGACGTGTCGTGCCGGGCGGTAGACTCCGCGGCGGCCCAGGCGCGGTCCAGATATTCAGTACGCCGGTGGTGGCGTGCTGATTCGCGTTTCCCTCTGGCAGTGCGATTCTCCCATCGATCACAATGGGGCTGTTCCAATGGCCGCCGCCGCAGTCCAGAATTGCGATAGACGTCCCACTCTTCGGTTCGTAGATGTGCAGCCCGCCATTGGGATCGTATACGTACAGGAGGCCGCCGGCTACGATCGGGCTTGTTCCGCCGGTCGGGTGACTCCACATCGGTTTCAGAGTTCCGTTAGCAACAGTCCAGGCATTGGTGGCACCGTCATCGGCGGCGAACAGCCAGGTGTCTGCTCCGTTCCGCCAGACCGCCTGAGCGGTGAACAGCATGCTTTGCGAGGGAGTCGGCACGGTGGCGAGTTCGCCGCCGGCGTGTGGAGCAGTGCCGTCGATCGCGCCGATGCCGAGTAGACGGATCAGACTGTCCTTGCCGCCTTGCGCCAGAATGCCCGCCCCCGCCAGCGCCGGCGACGTGGATCCCAAGTCGACGTCTCCCACGTACAGCGAAGTGTTGTCCGCCGGAGTATAGTTCCCCAGCACCTCGGTGGCGTCCGGGTCGAGTTCGATGACCGAATCGCCCCAATCGGTCATGCCGTTATAAGGCCCGTTCCCCGTGGCGACGAAAATATTGCCCGTTGCGGGATCGATCACTGCTCCGGCCCGCCCCCAGATCGCGGACCGAGTGGATTGACAGGATGCGGGTTGAATCAAGCCGGCGCGGTCGCTGCACAGGGAATTCCACACATGCAGCAAACTGCCGGACTGCCCGTCAAGCACTGCCACGTGCCCCTGGTAGGGAGGCTGATCCCCGATATAGCCGCCGGTGACCGCGATTACGTGGCCGCCAAACACTTTGAGCGGCGAGGCGATCTTCTCGCGGTTCGGCAGAAGCGTGATCGGCGTCGTCCACACCACGTGCCCATCCGCGATGGCGAGTTTCCGCACAGTGCCATCGGGAGCAGCGGCATAGAGATGCTGCCGGTCCGGGTCCGCGGCTGGAGTGCTGTTGGTAATCTGCGCCGTGCCCACCCACGAGGTGAAGTTGGGCGGAGTGTATTCCCAAAGCGTGGCTCCGCTGTCTGCATCGAGCGCGAGGGTCTTCCCATAAGTGGTGGTCACAAAAAAGACATCGTGGAGCGACCCATCAACGCTGACGCCGTGCAGATAGATCGCGGATGCATCCACGGTCCCATCCAGTGGCACCTGCAATCGTGTCAGCAATCGAGCGTTCGTGGCGGTAATCCCGGCCGCGGCAGGCGAGGCTCCGGAACTGGCCGCATCGAATCCGAATTGTGGCCAATCCATGAGCCGATGGGAGTGCCGGACAACCATCTGTGCCGCTATTTGCCACGTGAGCACTACCAACAAAAGAAGCACCCATGGCACGAATCGCCGTGAGACAGCACCGCGAATCATGGCTCAATCATACGCCACCGGATCCTGATCACACTCCGATGTGCCCGTGCGGAAACGCACTGCCCGACTACTAGGCAACACGGCTCTCAGCCATGCCGTACAGGCGAAAATACAGTTGCTGGTTTTTACGTTTTTAGAAGTTTGAGTCCGCGCCACACGGTAGGATATAGCCATGCAGGTGGCGCAGGTGGGCCCGGAGCCTTCGTGGCACGCGCTCAAAGATGAGGAGCTGCTTACTCTCCGCATCTGCGATCTCGGTGTCCGCATCGAGCATAGCGAGCTCGAGGCGCGAGTCGGTCAATTCTATGAGGAGTTGGCCTCACGTGGAGTCTCGCTGCGCCCCGATTGCTACCTGGGGGACGAGTGGTTCTCTCCCGAAGGCGTGCCGGCCATCGCCATTCCGTTCTACCTGGCGCATCCGCGATTGAAGACGCTGGAGCTCCATCAGATGCTGGAAGTAGAAGGCGGGACGGCGGAATGGTGCCAGATGCTCCTGCGGCACGAGGGGGGTCACGCCATCGATCACGCCTATCGATTCTCTTCGCGCGCAGATTGGCAGACCATTTTCGGCAGCCCCGCAACCGAGTATGCGCCGGAAACGTATCGTCCGCGCCCCTATAGCAAGAGCTTTGTCAGACATCTCCCGAACTGGTACGCGCAGGCGCATCCGGATGAAGATTTCGCCGAGACATTCGCTGTTTGGCTGGGCAGCCCGCCTGAGATCTGGCGCGAGCGTTACCGCGGCTGGAAGGCGATTGAGAAACTCGAATATGTAAACAATTTGATGAACGAAGTGGCGGGCAGCCCTCCCACCGTCACCCGCGGCCGCCGGATTTCCGAGGCGAGGAAGCTTCGCAAGACCCTGGCCCACCACTACGCCGCGCGGCGCAAGCTCTATGCCGAAGATTTTCCTGACTTCTATGACACGGACCTGCGCGCGATCTTTGGAAGCGCCGAACCGGGCGGCGAATCGGCCGTGAAAGTCATGCGAAGACATAGCGGCGCCCTGATCGCGTCGATCGTGCAATGGACTGGCCAGCGCAGATACACTGTGAGCATGTTGGTACGCAAGCTCATGCTGCGGTGCGGGGAACTCAAGCTCACGGCGCCGCAGGATTCCGCACGCCTCCATTTTGAGCTGGTCGCATACCTCGCCACGCTGGTGACGAACCACCTGTACACCGGCAGGTTCAAGAGGTCGGTCTAGGATGAAGATTCTTGTCCTGTTCGACGTCGCGCGCCGTGTGGACCCACAGGAGATGTTCTCCGCCGAGTCGCTGAAGGAAGAGGACAAGCCGACAGAAGCTGATGTGCTCGCATGTCTCCAGCGCCTTGGCCACGACGTACAGACACTCGCGGTTTTCGACAATGTCGCCGGCCTCGTGGAGAAACTGAATTCCTGCGCGCCGGACCTGGTCTTCAACCTCTCGGAGTCTTTTCATCACGATCGCTCGCACGAACCGAACATCCCGGCCCTGCTGGAGCTGATGAAGGTTCGCTATACCGGGTCGGGGCCCGACGCGCTCCTCCTCTGCAAAGACAAGGCGCTGGCGAAGAAGGTGCTCGCCTACCACCATGTGCGCTTGCCCAATTTCGTCGTCTCGCATCGCCTGTCTCCGCTGCGCCGCCTGGGCCGCTTTAAGTACCCCGCTTTCGTGAAGCCGGTGTGCGAGGAGTCGTCGGACGGCATTAGCAAGGCGTCCTTCGTCCGTGATGAGCACGAGGCGATCGAACGAACGCGATTCATTCACCAGAAGTTTGAATGTGATGCGCTGATCGAGGAGTATATCGAGGGCCGCGAACTCTACATCGGCGTGCTGGGAAACCGCCGACTTACCGTGTTTCCGCCGCGCGAAATCTTCTTCGAAAATGTGCCGCCAGACGTTCCGAAGTTCGCTACGTTCCACGCCAAGTGGAACGAGAGTTATCGCAAGAAGTGGGGTATTACGAACGGTCCGGCCAAGGAGCTACCAGCCGCCATTGAGGGAGAGCTGAGAAAGCTGGCGCGCAATGTTTATCGTCTTCTCAAGATCCGTGGATTCGGACGCCTCGATGTGCGGCTCACGGAAAAGGGGGAGCTGTACGTGATCGAAGCGAATCCCAATCCATCGCTCGCGCAGGATGAAGATTTCTCTCAATCCGCAGCCGATTCTGGAATGGGCTACGACGCGTTGATCCAGGCTATTCTTGAGGCCGCGTTTGCATAAGGCACCGGCGGCAAGGACCGCCGGCGTTACGTGGCGCCGGCGATCTTTGTCGCCGGTGGGGTTAGCTTACAGCGCCTGCTGCACCGCGCTCTGAATCGCCGCCGCGGGAGTGAACCCTTCGAAGCGCTTCAACTGTTTCCCCGAGCGGTCAAACACCACCGTCACCGGCAATTCGTCCAGCTTGAATTGCTGTGTGAGTGCGGTCGAGCCCAGGGCAATGGTGTAGTCCATCCGATGTTTCTTCAGAAATGGCTGCACACGCTCCAGGCCTTCTTCGTCCATCGCGACACCCACCACCACGACACCCTTGGAACCGTACTCGCGGTTCATCTGGTTGAAGCCGGGAATCTCTCCGAGGCAGGGAACGCACCACGTCGCCCAGAAATTCACCACCACCACTTTGCCGCTGAGAGCCGATGCGTCGAGCGCTGCGCCATCTAACCTGGTGACTCGCGGCAGATCGCCGGTTGGCGCTGCGGCATTCACCGGAGCCGATGGCGCTGCTGGCGTTGCCGACGCGCCCTTATTCAGGAACGCCAGATACTCTTGCGGATCTGTAGTTCGCCTGTCGAACGTGGCAATCGAATTCTCGTTGCCGTCCAGGATGGCGTAGAACGGCGTCGCGATGGTGCCGAACTTCGACGACTCAAACTTCACGTTCTCTTCGGAGGCCGCGTCGGGGCCGTCGGTGTACAGTTCCACCAGCACGAAGTTCTTGAGCGCCGCGGCGATCTCCGGCCGCGGGAACATGTTGCCTTCCATCCAGTGGCAGTTGGCGCACGCGTATCCCGTGAAATTCACAAACACCAGCTTGCCCTCGCGCCGGGCTTGCGCCAGCGCCTCGCGGTACTGGTTCTTCATCCACGCGAGGCCGCCCTGAGCCGCGCCGCCGCTACCCTGGGCCGCCGCGGGCACATACGACTCCCAGAATCCCAGGTTGCCACCGGACATCCCCGGCACAAAGCTGATCGCCAGCACCAGAAACGCCATCCCGGTGAGCAGCCGGCCCAGGCCCATGCGATCGTCCTGCTTGATCCCTTCCAGCCGTACGAACCCCAGCAGATACAGGCCCGCCATGGCCGTGAGCACGATCCACGCCGCCAGGAACCGGTCGCGCGTCAGCACGCCCCAGCTCATCACCTGGTCCACGCTGCTCAAGTACTTCAGGCTCGCCGCCAGGATGACGAAGCCCATGACGACCTTGACTCGCGCCAGCCAGCCGCCACTGCGCGGCATCTTCTTCAGGTACGACGGAAACAGCGCCAGCAGGAAGAACGGCAGCGCCAGTCCCGCCGCGAAGGTCAGCATCCCCGCTACCGGACGCGTCATGCTGCCACCCACGGAGGCCGCCAGTAGCGTGCCCACGAACGGCCCGACGCACGCAAACGACGCCAGCGAAAACGTGAGCCCCATCAGCAGCGTGCCGGCGAAGCCGCCTTTTTCGGAGGAGCGGTTCAGGCGGGTCAGAATCGACGACGGGATGGTGATCTCAAATGCGCCCAACAAGCTCAGCCCGAAGGCCACGAACAGCGCCGTGATGAACCCGTTCACCCACACATTCGATCCGAGCTGCGAAACTCCCGCCGGCCCGACGATGGCGGTGACCAGCAGGCCCAGCGCGGAGAACAGCACGATGATTCCCAGGCAGAAGACTACCGCTTGCGTGATGGAATCCCGGCGGCTGCCCGATTCCCGATTCAGGAAATATGACATCGTGATCGGGATCATGGGAAACACGCACGGAGTAAAAATGGTCGCCAGGCCGAAGCCAAATGCCACCAGCAGGAAGGCCCCCAACCCCTGGTCGCCGGCGGCGTTGGCTGAACCGGGGGCGCGCGGCTCCGCGTAGTGGGGAGGAATCGCGAGTGAAACCACGGACGCGGCGGGATCGATATTCACGCTGGCGGTGGCGGTGCGCCGCACCGGCGGGATGCACTTCTGGTCGTTGCAGGTCTGGTAGCGTGCGGTTACGCCGATCTCGGCGGGCCCGGCGGGTGCATCCTTCTTCAGCTTCAGCTCCACCAGGAACGTAACGTCGCCGTTGTAGGTCTCGGCCTCCGCATTGGCCACCGGATCGAAAGCCTTATGCGGCGCCGGCTGCAACACGCGATAGCGATCGACCACCGCATTGGGTGCGAGCTGAATGGTGGTGGGGATGGCCGAAGCCGAGGACATCGAATAGATGTGCCAGCCGGTTTCGATGTGGCCGGTCATGCGCGCCAGGACCGTGCTGCCCGGAGGCGCCGCCGGCGGCTCAACCGCGAGTTGCCACTGAACCTGATTCTGCGCGAAGAGACAGCTCGCCGCCAACAACGCCAGCCCGAACTGCCAGATGCGCCCTGCTCTCATACCGGCCACTCACTTCGCCGCTTCCCGCACACTCTCGCGGAGATCGTCCTCGATCAACTGGTTGATCTTGGCCTCGCAAAACTCCTTGGCCACGCGGATGCCGTTCATGATGGCATTGGCATTGGACTTCCCGTGGCAAATGATGGTTACGCCGCGGACGCCCAGAAGGGGCGCGCCGCCGTACTCCGAATAATCCAGGCGCTTTTTGAAATCGCTATAAGCCGTCCGGGAAAGCACGTACCCGATCTTGCGCGTGATGGTGGCTTCCAAAGATTCGTGCAGCAAGGCCTTCACCATCTCAACGATGCCTTCGCTTACCTTCAGCGCCACGTTCCCGATGAAGCCGTCGCACACAATCACGTCGACGTTGCCGGCGTAGATATCGCCGCCTTCCACGTTGCCTACGAAGTTAATGTTGAGGCTCTGCAGGAGCGGCCACACCGAGCGCGTGAGATCATTGCCCTTGTGCTCTTCCTCGCCGATGGAGAGGATGCCGACACGCGGGTTGGGGCGGCGCAGAACTACGCGCGAGTAAATCTCGGCCATCACCGCGAACTGCGCCAGCATGCGCGGCGAGCAATCCACGTTGGCGCCCACGTCCACCAGCAGCACCGGCGAGCCTTTGACCGTCGGCAGGATGCCCACCAGGGCCGGCCGGTCCACACCAGGCACTACGCCCTGCACCATCTTCGCGGTGGCCATGACCGCGCCGGTGTTGCCGGCCGAGAGAAACCCCTGCGCGCAGCCGTCGCGCACCAGCCGCGAGGCCACCCGCATGGAACTGTCGCGCTTGGCCCTTACCGCGCGGGCCGCGCTGTCGTCCATGGTGACACGCTCGCTGGCGTGTGCGATTTCGATGGGAAGACCGGACGCCTCGTGGTGTTGCTCAAGTTCACGGCGGACTACATCCTCCTGGCCCACCAGGATGACCTTCACGCCCAATTGCCGGGCGGCCCGAATCGCTCCCTCCACCTCGGACTTGGGCGCGTAATCCCCGCCCATTGCATCAACGGCAATGGTGAGCATGTGTGCTTAGCACTACTCCTGTTCCACTTCGACCACTTCGCGCCCTTTGTACTGCCCACAATGCGGGCATACGCGGTGAGGCAACTTGGGCTCGTGACAATTGGGGCACTCGGAAAGGCCGGCCGCCTTCAGCGCGTCGTGCGCGCGGCGCATACTGGTGCGCCTTTGGGAGTGTCTACGTTTGGGATTCGGCATTTCTCTATTCCTTACCTATGATGTCCCCCCGGCATCCGGGATTCCATTCTCTCAATAAATTATCAGATGTTCAGGTTGCGCAACGCAGCTCCCCAGCGATCGTCGCGAGTCGCTACCTTGCAATCGCAAGCGGCTTCGTTGCGGTTCTTGCCGCAAACCGGGCATATTCCTTTGCATTCATCGGTGCAGATCCGCTGCATGGGCAGGGCTAGCAGAACCTGTTCGCGCAGTATATCTTCCAGCTCCATGCCGCCGCCTTCGTAAAATCCGATCTCGGCCTCGCCCTCGTCAATGGCCACTTCTTCCTCACGGGCGATAAAGGAAGCGGGCCGGTAAAACAAATCGAACCCAGCGTCCAGGGGAAAGCGGGCCGGCCCCAGACAGCGGTCGCACTGCGCCGCCATTTCCACCGTATAGTGCCCGCGGATACGCAATTCCCCGTCCGTATTCGCCAGCAACTCGGCCGATCCCGTGGCGTGGAGCGGGCGAACCTGCTCCATATCTTCCCCCGTAAAATCAATCTGCCCCGATTCGAAAGTTTCGTCGAAACGAATCTTTCGCAGCTCCATCTCTTTGACACTGAGGAACATAGGGGAACCTGGCCGGTTGGGCAGAAGCCATCATTATAGCATTTGTGGCGCAGGCTCTCAGCGTGATGCGTCGGCACTCCTGCCGACGCTTCGCTGATCTGAAATTGGTTTACTACGTCGCCCAGGATTGCAGACGGCGAACCAGCCCCTGGTCGGCCCGGTCGGCCTTGGCGGCCGCGGTCTTGGTCTCTTCGCCGAAAGGCATCTGGGCCAGGCGCGCCATGGTCGCGGTTGAGAGCATCTCGGCCTCCCGCCGGAACACCATCTCCTTCGAGTCAGAGCCCGCCTCGACCATGATGCAGTCTCCACCCCGCACCTGCTCCGAAGCCACCAGATTCGAAATCGGTTGAACCAGCAGCCGGTCAATGGCGCGGCGCAAATGGCGGGCACCGTATCGCGGATCGGTGCCATCTTCCAGCAATTGGTCGATGGCTCCTTCGGTCAGACGGAAGACGAACGCTGCCGCCTTACTGCTAAGGAGTCTTTCCTGAACTCTGCGGAGCTCGATTTCAGCCACTTGCCGCAACTCCGCCGGGCCGAGCGCGTTGAATACCACCATCGCATCCAGGCGATTGACAAACTCGGGAACGAACTTCTTGCGAGCGGCCGCCACCCCCACTTTCGACAATTTGTCGGAAAGCTGTACCCCACTGCCTTCCTGATCGAACTTGGGAGTCGTGCCAAAACCCCAGCGCGGGCGGACCAGGCCTTCCATCTCGGATGCACCCAGGTTGCTGGTCATGAAGATGAATGAGTGTGAAAAATCCGTCTGGCGGCCGTCCCCAAGCGTCAGGCTGGCTTTGTCCAGAACGCCAAGTAGCAGATTCCAAAGAGCATCACTGGCTTTTTCGATTTCGTCGAAAAGCACCAGGCTGATCTTGAGGGTCTCTGTGTGGGCCTTGTTCAGGGTCTCTTGACTGAACATGGGGTGAGTTTCCCGATGTCCCAAATATCCGGGAGGTGCGCCCAGCAGTTTGGCGATCTCATGGCTGTGCTGGAATTCGGCGCAATTCACCTTGACGATGCCATCGGCGCTCCCATACAGGCTTTCGGCAGTGGCTTCCACCAGTCGCGTTTTGCCCGATCCCGTCGGTCCCAGGAAGAGCACGTTCCCGATCGGCCGCCCGGGGGAGTTCATGCCAGTAACATACATCTGGTAAAGCTCCACGATCCGGCGGATCGCTTCATCTTGCCCCACGACACGCCGTTTCAAATCGGCTTCGAGCGCTTCGGCTTGACGGCCGGGCTTGTGCGGGTCCAAACAGCTACCAGTGCCCACCATGACGTCTACCTCCTCTGACCATTTGTTGCAAATCTCTGCAATTTGTCGGCCACTAACCGGATGTTTCCATCCGATATAATCTTCGGCATTGTTACGGAAATGATTAGGCCCGAGTGGGTAAGATCCTCGGGTTTTTTTGGGGTTTGCACCAACCCCCCATGGGTAAAATCCCCCAACGGTACGCCGGGAGATTTATACATACTTTCAGATCTTTTTAGTTCTTTAGCGCTAAAATAGAGATGGAAAGTAGCCAATCGGCGCGGGAGGTGCATCAATGCTGAGCACATTACGCCACGGAACCCACCACTTTGGGGACCTGATCTTCACCACTATGGAGCGGGCGTTTCTCACTGCGGGAGTGGTAGTCCTCACCCTCGCGGCGCTCTTCGTCATGTATTTCGGGATATTCCTCTTGAGATAAGTAGTGCTCGGACCGGCACTACGGTGTTACCTAGGAGGCGGAGCCGATGAGGACACAAGAACAGGCGTTACGCGTTTACTATTCCGCGATGCCCGATGGCGAATTGCGGAACGCCGCGGCCAACAAGGGTTCGTTTCTGCCGGTCGCGCAAAGGCTCCTGGTCGAGGAACTGGAGCGGCGGCATCTGGCGGCGGACCCCCTGAGTGTGCCTTCCCTCGCCGCGCAACCGGCTGAGGCTCACGGCGTGATGAGCGCTTTACGCCACGCCTTGCGGCACTAAAATGTCCGAAAACGCTTTCCAGTACATCGACCTGCGAGTGCCTGCCACGCGCTTCGACAATTGGGATCATTTCATCGAAGCCGTCCCCGAATACTCCATCGGGCTGGAAGTGATCGATGATACCCCGGGCCACCGCGGCCATTACGTGCATTTCGATCATCACGAGGGCGTGGTCCGGGAAGCCACCATGAGCGCGGCCATGCAAGCCTATATGGCGGTGCGTCAGGGGCACCTCATGCAGAGGTGGTTGCAGCACCGCTGCCCCATCCCGGTCTACGTGTGGAATGCGGACCAGGACGTCTGCCTCGCGGCCTTCATTCTCGAATACCACGAATTGCTCGAACGCTTCCACAGCGATCCCATGCTGCGCTGGATCGTGCAGTTCAACAATAAGATTGATGTGTGCGGCGGGCTCTATCCGGTCGATCTTCCCGAACTGGTGCGCAACCACTTCACCTGGGTATTTGAGCCGTTCCGCCAGCAGCGCATGCACGGCAAAACCCAGGGGGATGAAACCCTGGTGAAGGAAACCATCCGCCAGGTTTGCGACCGCTTGAAAGATCTGCTGGAAGGGAAGGCCGGCGTGGCGCCGATCACCACGCAACCGGAAATCCTCTACACCTCGCCCAACGGATTTGTCATCGCCGATGAGAAGGGCGATCCCAATTCCCGGCTGGTGCTGGCATCGGAAGGTTGCACGAATCTGATCAGTCTGCTCTGCCAGCGCAAGAGCGGCCGCTACACCTACAGTGTGATCCGTGGCTCTCCTTACGATGAGGATACGTTTCCCGTTACGAAGCTGGTGCAGGCATTTCAGGCCGCCGAAGACCGGCCGGGCGCCAAAATCTGGGGCGGGTCGAACATGGCAGCCGGCTCCGATAGCGAACTGGGAAGCAGCCTCCCCTGGACAACCTTGCGCGAGATCGCGGAGCACGTTGTCGGGGACGCAGTGCGCGCCAGTCGCTCGTCGCCGCTGCTAGTCTTGACGGTGGGTTGCGGCGAAGCCCAGACCGCCATCGAGCAGTGCGGTGCCCAGGCATGCTGCGCATCGTCCATCGCCGAGGCGCGCCGCACCTTCGTCTTGGGTGCCCCCGTGCACGCGATCTTCGGTGCACTCCATTTGCCGGACGGAACGGTTTCGGACCTGGTGGAACTCTCCCGTGAACTCGCCGGCGGCGTCCCGGTGATTGTGTGCGTGCCCGAAATCGACGGGGGCTGGAGCGATCTGTTGGAAGCGGGCGCCGCGGATGTGATCGCCGGTCCTTATCTCCGCGACGAAGTTGGGCGCGTTCTGAAGTCTTTGGCTCGCTACAGCGCAGCATCGCTCCCTTTGGTCACTGCTCGGTAACCCGTTACTGAGCCGCGACCGTCAGGGAGCGGAGGTCATCCGCCGGCGCGGCGTCCGAATCCCAGCGCCTCACTTGACACCAACAACCGCTTGGCCCTACTGTGGCATTCCAGGAGCTACAAAAGAGGAATGCTCAGGAAACCCGCTCGTGGGGCGACGCCATGCGCTGCCCTGCTGCTAACGCTCTCCGTTCTCCACGCCCAGCAGGGCGTACCCGAAAACGCCGTAGTCCGCGTGTCCGATCACGTCCACGCCATCATCGGCTTTCCCAACATCGCTTTCGTAGTTGGCACCCGCGGAACGCTGGTCGTCGACACAGGCATGGGCGTTCCGAACGGCGCCATCGTCGTGCGCGAAGCCGGGAAGCTCTCGAAGGGCCCGAACCTGTATCTCACCACCACGCATTTCCACCCCGAGCACGCCGCCGGAGAACAAGCATTTCCCGCCCGTACCGTGATCATCCGTCCCCTCGTGCAGCAGCAGGAGCTCGAAAAGCACGGTGAAGAATTCCTCGAAATGTTCCGCGGCTTCTCGCCCCAGTTCAAAGCGGAACTGAAAGACGTGAAGCTGCGCAAACCCGATCTGGTCTTCGACCGCGAAGTCACACTTGATCTCGGCGGCGTCACCGCGCGCCTGTTCTGGCTGGGCGCTGCGCACACCCTGGGTGACGAGCTCATCTTCGTGGAACCCGACAGCGCCCTGATTTCCGGCGACATCGTACAGAACAAGATCGTTCCCAACATGCCCAATGCCGACGCCACCGTAAAAGGCTGGCTCGCGATTCTGGACAAGCTCGAACCTTTGAAGCCGCGTTTCGTAGTGCCCGATCACGGGGCGCTCGGCGACGGGTCGCTGATCGGCAAAGAGCGAGCCTTCCTCCTCGACCTGCAGGGGCGCGCCCTGGCGCTCAAACGGCAGGGCACATCCGTAGACGACGCCGCGAAAATGCTGACGGCCGAATTCAAAACCAAGTATTCGGATTGGCAGACCATGGGCCCGCTCGCCAACGTAGTCCAGCGCGTGTACGCCGAATACCAATGATCCGCGGCATTCTTTTTGACCTGGACGGCGTGCTGTACAACGACAACCGCCTGATCCCGGGGGCGGTCGAAGCCGTCGCATGGGTGCGAGCGCAGGCGATTCCGCACCTGTTCGTGACCAACACCACCTCGCGGTCGCGTGCCGTGCTGGTGGAGAAGCTCGGCGGGTATGGCATTCCCGCGGCCGAGGCCGAGATCCATACCCCCGCTGCCGTCGCATCGCAATGGTTGCGCGCCCACGGGCAGGGAGACATCGCGTTGTTCCTGCGCCCCTCCACCCGCTCCGAGTTCGCCGGCCTGCCGTGCCTGCCGGACGATGCCGAACGCGGCGCATCTTACGTCGTGATCGGCGATCTCGAAGACCTGTGGGACTACCGTACGCTCAACCGGGCCTTTCGGTTGCTGCACCACAACCCTGAAGCCAAGCTCATCGCCCTCGGCATGACCCGCTACTGGATGGCCTCCGACGGCCTTGCGCTTGGACGTCGCGCCGTATGTCGCCGCCCTGGAACACGCCACCGGCCGCAAGCCCCTGGTATTCGGCAAGCCCGCCGCTCCATTCTTTCTGGCCGCTGCCGAGAGGCTAGGCCTTCCCGCCGAGTCTGTCCTCATGATCGGCGATGATGTGGTTGGCGATGTGGGCGGCGCGCAAGCCGCAGGCCTAAAAGGCGCGCTGGTTAAAACCGGCAAATTCCGCCCCGCCGATCTCGAAGGCGAAGTAAAGCCCCACGCAGTCTTAGACTCCATCGCCGACCTGCCCCGCTGGTGGAAACCCGTTACTACCCTGTGACTACAGGCGGTGGCCCGACAAAAGCCGCTTCCGCCGGCGGAGGCCTTGCTGAGCCGTGACCAAAGGGAGCGGTCGTTTTCGTGCTTCGGACAACCCCTCTGGTATTCTAGGGGCATGAGCGTCGGGGCGCTGGTCTCGGTGGCGGAGTACCTGAAGACTTCCTACGATCCGGACCTGGAATACGTGGATGGAGTTCTTGAGGAGCGCAACATGGGAGATTGGTTGCATTCCCTGATCCAGCGCAACCTCATTGTTGCTCTGAGTCGCAAATACCCGCAGATTTATGCCGTCCCTGAGCTACGATCGCAGACGAAGAGCACCCGCTACCGTCTTCCGGATGTGTGCGTGTTGCTGGTTCCCCCGAAGACCAAGTTCCTGGTAGACGCCGCCTTCCTGACCATTGAAATCCTCTCGGAAGACGACAGAATGACGAAGGTGATGGAGAAATTGGAAGAATACGAGTCCAAGGGCGTACCGAACATCTGGTTGATTGACCCGCGGCTTCAAAAAATGTCCGTCTATTCCGGCGGCGCACTGAAAGAGGTTCGCGATGAGGTCATCATCACCGCAGCGCTGGCCGGTGGTGCACCTCTAGAACTAACTCGGGAAGAAATTTTCCACGAATAAGCCCGTCTTCTCGCCTACTTCCCCACGATGTGCTCGACGTCCTGGTTGTTCTCGTTGCAGATGTATTCCTGAATCTCGCCCTTCACCATCAGCGGCGAAGTCCGCTTGATCTTCCACGGCTCCGTATACGCGCCAGGATCTTCAATGGTGATATCCATATCGAGATTTCCCAAGTCGCGGCGGCGGAACCGCTCGATTACGTGGAGCTGTTCGGTGTGCGGATGCCCTGCGAAATCGAACCAGAATTTGTCGTTGAACCCGATCGTGTCGATCACCAGCGTGTCGCCATCCCACTTGCCGATCGAGTGTCCGTACCAGGTGGGGTCGAGATCCTTGGGGTGCTCCTGATTCAGGAAGATCTGCCGGTAGGTGTGAATGTTCCCTTCGAAGAGCATCACCAGCACCGTGGGCGTCTGCACGATTTTCCACGGGAAGGGATTCATGCGCGGCACACCCGCGGGCAGGCATTGCGATTCCGGGTCGCCCTTGGAATGGTTCTCCGTGCGCTCCTTGGTCAAGGCCGCGGCCCACGGCAGCATGGCTGGCTTGCCGGGGTCCACATTCCGGGGCGAAAACCAGACGCCGGAAAGGTCGGGCTTGCCATCCGCCATCTTGGGCGCGGGCCCCTGCGGACCAGCGGCCCTCGCGCTCATCGGATTTCCTTCCGGACCCAGAATGCTCCCGCCGGGCGGTGGCAGTGCGGTCCGCGTTTGCGCCAGAGCCGACGCTGCGAGGATCATAAGTACCACAGGCATCCTTGCCTGTGTCCGGTTCTTCTTCATCCCCCGATCTCCTTCCAATTCTTCACCAGCCGATCCGCCGTCCGCCAGGCCAGCGCTTGCAGCGTAAGCGTAGGATTGCGCGCGCCATTGGTCCCCATCACCGAGCCGCCCAGGATTCCCAGGTTCGGAACTTCATGCGAGAAGCCCCACTTATCCACCACGTTGGTTTCCGGATTGCCGCCCATGCGCGTCCCACCGAAAGCATGCGTGGATAGCGCCGGTCCGCCGCCCACCGTTTTGATCACTTCAATGGCGCCCGCCGTGCGGTACCACTCTTCCATCTTGTCCACCACGAATCGCGCCGCCGCCGGTTCATTCTGCTTGGGGCCGCTCGTCACGCGGCAGACCGCATCGCCCAACGGGTCGCGCACCTCGGGATCGAGATCCAAATACGTGTTCTCGTAGGGAAACGTGTTGCCTTGCAGGTACGCCGAGTTCCACCGGCCGGCATTCTCGTGAATGAACGCTTTCCATTTCGAGCCCCATGCCGGCGCCTTCCCGAACGTCGTCATCGCAGCCGACGCAATCGGGTGATGCTCGTGATACGCCTCCAGGCAGTATCCGCCGATGAAACCGAGGCCCGTGTGGTCGAAGTTATCGTCGGCCCAATCGTCCACCGCAACGCCTTGCGCAATCGCGCCGTACCACGTGTTCACATCGAACGGAAACAGCGCCGTGACGCCTACGCCCGCCTGCGCGTCCCAATGCCCGAAGTAGTGCTTGCCCACCTGGCCGTGATTATTGGAGAGGCCGTTGGGCGAGGCTTTGGATTTTGAGAGCAGCAGCAGTCGCGTGTTCTCGTATGTGTAGCTGGCCAGCAGCACCACTTTCGCCGGCTGAAAGTATTCCTTCCCCTCGCGGATGTACTGGACGCCGGTCGCTTTCCCATTGCTGCCGGATAGAATCCGCGTCACCTGTGCCTTGTCGAACACCGTCAGGTTCTTGGTTTTCTGGGCCGCGGGAATCGTTGTAATGGCCGTCGAATTCTTAGCGTTGACGTGGCAGCCGCCCCGATCGCAGTAGCCGTGGTACGCGCAGCCCGGACGCCCTTGGTACGGCTGCGAATTGATGGCGGCCGGATTGCGAAACGGATGCCAGCCGAGTTTCTTGGCGGCCGTCGTCATGAGCTCCGTGAAATCGGTGCCTCGCAGCGGCGGCATGGGATATTCCCGTTTTCGGGGTCCTTCAAAAATGTTGCCCCGCGGATTAATCCTGCCCTGAATGTTGCCCGCCTGGCCCGACACGCCAATCTCGTATTCGACCAGGTCGTAGTACGGCTCCAGGTCTTCGTATGTGAGAGGCCAATCTTCGAGAGTGGTACCGGCGGGAATAGAGCTGGGGCCGTATCGGCTGGTGGCTATGGAGCGCACTTGGAAATCCCACGGGCTGAGACGCCAGCTTTGCGCGTGATAGTGGATCGAGGTGCCCCCCACCGCGTTCATCATGGGATGCGCCGCCGCCTGCCGCGCCGCCGCCGAGGGACTGGTGCGAAACGTGGGAATCTCCCCACGCGCCTTAGACCCGGTGGTCACCAGCCCCCGAACATTATTGTGGATTTCGTCAGGCTTGAAACTATGCGGGTCCATCCAGGTTCCGGCTTCGATACCGGCAACTTTGAGCCCGGCCCGCGCCAGCGGCAGCACCGCCACGCCGCCCGCCGCGCCCAATCCAACCACCGCCACATCCACAGGCTTCAAGGTGATCATAACTTCTCAGTATTCAGTTCTCAGTTTTCAGTCACCCCCGGTGTTGCCCGGAACTGACTGCTGATTATCTCAAATCGTGGCGCAGGCACTCCTGCCTGCTGCGTCGAGACTCGTCTCGACGCTTCTTCGCCCCGGAACGCCGCACCCAAGACTGCGTCCGCCACATTCGCCTAGCACAAGACTGAAAACTGAAGACTGAAAACTGACCACTGAAAACTGCCAGCTATCTCCCCGTCACATGCCGAAACGCCTTCCGCACTGCCTCGCGCAGCCTGTTTCCGCCGCCGGCCCGGCTCGCTCCACCGGTCCAGAGCGCGCCGCGCGCAGGGTACGCATTACTGTTCAGCAAACGCTGGAAACGTTGAAATTGGCGCAAGGGATCCCAGACCGGCATCAGGGCCAGGTACATCGTCCAGAGGTCGCCATCGCCGCAGGCGCGCTCCAGGCTCCGAATGGCTTCGTGCGTACGCCCGCACGCCAGGTTGGCGAGCGCCAGCGCCACGCCCGGAACGTAATGATCGCGCGCGCGCACATTCAATTCCTGCAGCAGCGCTCGCGCCTGGTCCGAGTTTCCGGCCGCGGACTCGGCGTGCGCCAGGGCGGCCAGCGCGACGGAGCTGCGGCCTCCCGCTTCCGCCAGCCGCCGGGCAGCTTCCACCGCGCGGGCCGTGTCTCCCGTAGCCAGCAGACTCAATGGCAGCACCGCACCGTTAACCACCGGTACCGGGTCCGGCAACCCCTTTCCGCTTTGCCGCGGTCCAAAAAAAGAGGCGATCGCCTGATCGAACTGGCGGGCATTGTAGTAGCAGAACGCCAGGTCCGCCCAAAACATGGGGCTGTGCGGTTCCAGCTTGCGCGAGCGTTCCAGTGACGCCACCGCCATTTCGGATTTGCCCCGCGCCGCGTTGATCAGGCCGAACCAGTCGTGCGCGGCCGCGAAATCCGGATTCAGCGCCATGGCCATTTGCAGGTGATGCGTGGCCGTTTCGAAGTCGCTATCGTGCATCCACAAGGCCAGGCCGAGAGAAGCATGCGCTTCCGCCAGTTTGGCATCCAGCGCAATGGCGGACCGCGCCGAATCAATCGCCGCGGCAAACGATTCCATGGGCGGCAGCAATCCCCAAATTCCCAACGCGATGTGATAATCGGCGATCCCCGCGTGGGCCCGCGCGTACCCGGGGTCCTCGGCCACTGCATCCGCGAACTGCACCAGCGCGTTTGGCAGCGCTTCTTCGGTAAACCGGCTCCAATACCAGCGCCCTCGCAAGTAGGCTTGATGCGCCTTCGCGCTGGCGGTTCCAGGTCGAGCCAGCTCGCTCCGCTCCTCACCCGTCATCTGCGGTATCAAGGCCTGAGCCACGCGCGCGGCAATGGAGTCTTCCACCTTCAGCAAGTCTTCGAACTGTTCGTCGAAGGCGTCCGCCCACACCGGCGTCTGCGCCCGCATCTCCACCAGTTGCACGGTGACGCGCATGCGCTCTTTGGCCTTCTGGATGCGGCCCTCCAGCACGTATTGCACGTTGAGCTCGCGGCCCGCTTCGAGCGCGCTCGCAGCCGCTGAGAAGCGCATCACTGCGCCGGTGGGCCGCACCGCAATTCGACCCACGTTGCTCAGCCGGGTAATCAAGGCATCCGTAATCCCCACACCCAGGTAATTCTCGGATGTGAGATCCATGGCCAGAACCTGGAATGGCAGCACCGCGATCGAGTTGGCCTGCGGCGCTTGAGTATTCCGCTGCCGTTCATCGGCCAGTCCGTAGACCGGAACCTCGCCGCCATTCCGGGCCAGTTCCACGTCCGCGGCGAACGCCTCCACCGATTCATAACGTTCGCGAGGATCGTCCCGCACTGCCTTCAGCACCGCGTTACGCACATTGCGAATCAGGAAACGGTCGGCGTCGTCCGGCGCGGTCTCCGGCAAATCGAAGGAGCGCACCCCGTCTTCGCGCCGCGAGCGCCGCCCGGAAATCAGCTCCCACAGCACCAGCCCCAGCGAATACAAATCGCTGCGAACGGTGGCCGGCTCGCCGCGGAACTGTTCGGGGCTGGCGTAGGCCGGGGTGATCAAACGCAGTTGCGTCAGTGTCCGGTCATCCCCGGTCGCCGGTTCCGGATTGAGTATCTTGGCGATGCCGAAATCCAGCAGTTTGGGCGTCCCATCCGGCGTCACCAGAATGTTGCTTGGCTTCAGATCGCGGTGGATGATCATGCGCCGGTGGGCGTAGTGCACCGCCGCGCAGACGTGCAGGAAGATGGAGAGCTGCTCGCGCAATCCCAATGCCAGCGACCGGCAATGCGGCAGCAGCGGTTGCCCCTCCACATATTCCATCACGAAGTAGGGGAAGCCTTGTGCCGTGGCTCCGCCATCCAGCAGCCGCGCAATATTGGGATGTTCAAGGCGGGCCAGAATCTCGCGCTCGTTGCGGAAGCGGCGGATGGCGAACTCGTTCTCCATGCCCTCACGGATCAGCTTGACCGCCACTTGTTTTCGGGACTCGTTGTCGGCGCGAACGGCCAGATAGACCGTGCCCATGCCCCCGCGGCCGATTTCGCGAATCAGGTGGTACGCATCCACCTGCTCCCCTGCCAGCCCGGCTTCGGCCTCTACAACTTCCTCCGGAGCCTTCACCCGTACCGGCGGTGTTTCCAGGAAATCTCCGGCGCCTTCATGCGACGCCAGCAGGGACAATACTTCGGTGCGGAGTTCCTCGTCTTCGCCGGCTTGCTCAGAGACAAAAGAGGCGCGTTCCCCTGGGCTTACGCTCAGCGCCACCTCCATCAAGTCTTTGACCTTCTGCCAGCGATCAGGGGTCACGGAATTTTCCCGCGGAGGTGGGGATCCCCCGCTTGTTCCCTGATCTTACACCAGTTACCGAGCCGTGACCACAGGGAGCGGTTTTGCCCGCTTGAATTGACAAACCGAGTCGGATATAGTGCTTTACAACAGTTATGAAGACCGTTCTGGTTGCGGGCATGATCATGCTGCTCCGGGCGGCGCCCGTTCTGGCGCACCACAGCCTGGAAGCGGAATACGACACGAGGCAGGTCGTTACGTTAACAGGCACCATCACGAAAACGAATTGGAGTAACCCCCATGTCCACTTCTTCATCGACGTGAAGGACGCAGAGGGTACGGTGAACTGGCAGGTGGAAATGGGCAGTCCCAATGCGCAGCTTATGGGCGGCTGGAAGATTGATACGCTCAAGCCCGGCGACCGCGTTAAGGTGAGCCTTTATCGCGCTCGGGATGGCTCGCACATCGGTTTTGCCCGGAAAGTGACGAACGCCGTACCATAGAAGCGGGGTTGTGCCAGTCCGACGGATGGTCGTAAACTCCTGAGAACACAGTGATCGTTGCAGTCACTGACCGGTCCCGCCGAGTCACTCTCTCCTGCGTGACCGCTTCCCCGGATCTGTAGTTGCCGATCCGTGGTAGCCTTCGGCAGTCAGCTTAACACTCAGTCAGGATTGGCCCGAGCGGGCACTCGCTCGGAGCAAGGGTCTTCCATGAAATGTTTCGTACGTTCGGTCATTGCGCTGGGAATCCTGTGTTTCTTCAGTCCGGCTTGGGGAGCTGTAACCGGCAGCATATCGGGCACTCTCAAAGACCAAACCGGTGCGGTGATTCCAGGCGCTACGATCACGGTTACCAATACCGCCCAAGGCATCGAGAACAAGACCAACACCGAAGCGAAAGGTTTTTTTTCATTCCCCAGCTTGCCAGTCGGGACCTATGACATTCTGTTCGAAGCCACAGGTTTTCGGTCGGAGAAGCGGACGGGTTTGGCAGTCGACGCCAACGCAGCAGTCGAGCAGAACATGACACTCGACGTGGCTCAGCGATCCGAGGAAATTACCGTGCAGGGCCTGGCGTCGGACGTTCATGTCGAAACCGCGAGCACGCAATTGGGTGAGGTCGTTTCCGGCACCCAAATGACCACCGTCGCCTTAAACGGGCGAAGTTTCACGGACCTGCTGGCGCTACAGCCGGGCATCGTGCCTACCACCACGCAGCAACCCGAGTCTATCGTGATGGCCGGGGCCTCGGTGGCGATCGCTCCTTCGGGCGTCCTCAATCCGGGCAACCAGTCAATCAGCGGCCAGCGGGAAGATGCCAACGGCTTCATGGTAAATGGCGGCGATGTTAAGGAATTGATGAATGGAGGCACATCGGTTGTGCCGAACCTCGATTCCATAGCCGAATTCCGTATCCTGACGAACAACTTCGATGCCGAGTACGGGAACTACAGCGGAGGCGTAGTCAACGTGGTGACGAAGGCCGGCAGCAATCAGACGCATGGCAGCGGCTTTGAATTTCTCCGGAATACCGATCTTGACTCGCGCAATTTCTTTTCGCCCGAGCGTAGCGTATACCGCCAGAATCAGCTTGGCGGCACCGTCGGCGGGCCGATCAAGAAAGACAGGTTGTTCTACTTTGCCGATTACCAGGGGACCCGCACGTTCCAGGGGATCGACACGGGGCTCATCCCCGTTCCAACCATGGCGGAGCGGGCGGGGGATTTCCGGGGGCAGACTGACTCGCTTACCGGCGATGTGGGTGGTCCGTACCTTGCCAATCTTCTCCAACAGAAGCTCGGTTACGGGGTTTCGGCGAACGAGCCATATTACGTTCCGGGTTGCACCACTACGGCCACGTGCGTTTTTCCCAACGCTCAGATTCCCCAGCAGGTCTGGTCGGAACCGGCCAAGCACCTGCTGCAATACATCCCGCCGCCCAATCTTGGCGATTCCACGTTCACCACGGCCGCTGAAGGCAAAACCCTGCGCGACGATAAAGGCAGTTTCCGCGTGGATGCCAGCAGTGCACGGTGGGGCCTCTTCTCGGCGTATTACTATTTCGACGACTATAGCCTGGACAATCCTTATCCGACCGGACAAGGGGGCGCCACGGTGCCCGGTTTTGCCGCCCTAAACCTGGGGCGAGGGCAACTTGTCAATCTCGCCCATACCAAGACCTTCGGTGTCTCGGCCGTAAATGAGCTGCGCCTGAGTTTCATGCGGAACGCCAACAATGTGGGCCAGCCTGCGGGTGGCGTCGGTCCGTCCCTGGCTTCCCAAGGTTTCGTTACCGGTCCCGGAACGCCGGGAATCGTGCCCCTGGCGCCAAAGATTGAAGGCATTGAAAACATCACTTTTAGTGCCTTTGTGATCGGTACGCCCATCACCAACCTCACGCAAGCCAATAATACATACGCGGTGATCGACAATTTCTCTAAGGTGCTGGGCACGCACTCTGTAAAGGCGGGGGTTCAACTCAGCTCCGAGCAAGTCAACGTCAATCCCAATCCAACTTTCAACGGCGCCTTTGCCATATACGGCTCGGAAACCGGTTCGGACTTCGCCGACTTTCTTCTTGGGGTGGCCAGTAATTACAATCAAGCCGATTCTCAGACGTACTACGCCCGCCACAAATATGCCGCGGGCTTTGTTCAAGATAGTTGGCGCGCCCGGCCAAATCTCACGCTGAATTTTGGCGTCCGGTGGGATTTGATGCAGTATTGGTCCGAGAAATACAATCAGATTCCGGCCTTCCGGCTGGGCCAGCAATCCCAGGTTTACCCGACTGCGCCCACCGGCCTGGTCTATCCGACCGACCGGGGAGTGCCTCCTACGCTGGTGCCTCAGGGGAATCGTTTCGCTCCGCGCATAGGCATTGCCTATTCACCCGCGAGCATGGGCGGACTGCTGGGCAAGATCCTCGGCGGTCCCGGCAAGACCTCCATTCGCGCCGGTTTTGGCATGTTCTACAACGTGATTGAAGGCAATACGATCGCTGTCGACGAACCGCAGCCGCCGTATGGGCTGAGCTATACCAGCCCGGCCCCGCCGCTGCTCGCCACGCCGTTCATCAGCGCAGCCGATGGAGCACAGCATGTTCAACCGTTCCCGCTGACTTTTCCGCCGCTCAATGCTTCCATTAGCCATCCCAATCCCAACATCGATTTCTCGCCATTCCTGCCGCAGGCGGGAATGACTACCCCGTACGGCGGCAATACGTATCCTTACAATGAAAACTACTTCTTCTCTATCGAGCGGATGCTGGGCACGAACTCCCTGTTGAGCCTGAGTTATGTCGGTTCCGAGGCGCATCACTTGCTGATCATCTATTCGGCTAATCCCGGCAACCCGGCCCTGTGCCTGGCGTTGAGCAAGCCGTCCGCGGTCGCCCCGGGTACCACCACCTGCGGCCCCTACGCCGAGGACGCGACGTACATCACCGCGAGTGGGCAGGTCTTGAACGGAACCCGCGGACCGCTGGGCTCGAACTTCAGCAATGACGATTATGAGGGCAGCTTCGGAAACTCCAGCTACAATGCGTTTGAAGCCAGCCTGCGCCACACCAGCGGACGCCTTGATGTGATGCTGGCCTACACTTTCAGCAAGTCCCTGGATGGATCTTCGAGCATTTCCGATCCGGTCAATCCTTTTAACTACCGGCTCATGCGTGGGCTTTCCGCCTGGGATCTGAGGCACAACTTCGTGGCGACTTACCAATACCACCTTCCCCTCGATCTGATTTCTCGCCGTGCCAAGCTGCTGACCCAGGGATGGACGATTTCCGGAATCACGCGCATCAGCTCCGGCTTCCCCGTCGACATCTCGTCCGACGCCGACAACTCGTTAATGGGAAGCCTGCCCAATGGCGTGAACAACCATAGCATCGATCTGCCGGACTACAGCGGCGGGCCGCTGCACTTGAACCACAATCCGCGTAATGGACTGCCCTACTTCGACGCCTCGCAGTTCAGTGCCAATGCCCTGGGCACTCCTGGCACAGCCTCGCGCCGCAGCTTTTCCGGGCCCGGAATGGTGAATTTCGATCTCGCCCTGCTGCGATCGTTCCGGCTGTCCGAAAGCAAGGCGTTCCAATTCCGGCTGGAGACATTTAATACCTTCAATCACACACAGTTCTTCGGGCCAGTTGCGGTGGATGGCGATTTCAATAGCCGCACTTTCGGCCAGACGATTAGGGCCGCGCCGCCACGGCTGGTGCAGATCGCGCTCAAATTCACGTTCTGACCGACAATCCGGCCGACGTGCCACCGGCTAACGATCCGTCGCTTTCGCCGAATCCTCTGGCGAGTAGTCATGGAAAATGGTCGCGGACCGCTGCAAATAGCGCTCCGCTGGAGAAATGAAAATCATCGCTCCGGGCCGCCATCCGATGTAGGCCGGGAGAACACTCTTCGACCGTCGCTCAATGTGACCTCTCGCGCCGACGCGATGTTCGAACCATCGCGGGCCCGGTAGCCTGTTACCGTAACGTGATCCCCAATCTTGAGGGATCGTCGATTCCAGCCCTGTCTCGTCAAGGTGTTAGGTCCGGCGGTCTCCAGGATCCAATTCGTGACAGTGCCGCCGACATGTACGTCGACGTAGAAGTAGGTATGGGGATTGGTCCACTCGATCTTCGTGACGACACCATTCAGCATTACCGGTTTCTTCGCGTCAAATTCGGCAGCGAACGAGTGGTGCCCGAACGCGGGTGACAAGAGTAAGAGGGCGCTGGCGAATCCCGCGAGCAAGAATGTTAAGTGCCTCATGTTCCGATATCGACCTGCACGGCCCTGGCTGCGATGGTGGGGCGCCGCCAGAACCGTGCGGGGACGATACTTTGCCAAGCTATCATTCGATTCCACCGCCGGGCAATGAACTTATAGTCAACTTGCGGTCACTGACAGTGCGATACCGGATTGCAACGTCTAGACAGGGCAGCGCACGGCGGCTGAAGAAACCCGACACAGGCCAGGTTTCTGAAGAGTTTGATATGCTACGACGCATGAAGATGAGGGTAGGTATGTTCGTCGGGACGGCGCTTCTGGTTGCCCCACTGGCGGTTGCGCACCACAGCAACGTAGCGTTTGAAGTGACCAAGGTCATCACCATCACGGGAGTCGTCAAGGAGTTTCGATGGGCCAACCCGCACACCTGGGTCACCCTGACGGTGGACGACGGCAAGGGCAAGAAAGTCGATTGGTCGGTTGAGGGGCGCGCGCCCAGCGTGTTGCTTCGCGCCGGATGGACGAAGAACTCGATCAAACCAGGGGACACCATCACAGTCGACATGAGTCCGGCCAAAGACGGCACCAACACGGGCCTGATTGCCCGCGTCACCAAGGCGGACGGAACCATCCTTCCCAATGCCCCGCCTCCTACGGAGTGAGGACACTATGACGAAACAGCAGACCATCGTTCTGGCCCTGGCTACAGTGATTTCGTTCGCGTTGATTCCGGCTGGGCTCCGCGCGCAGAATGCCCCGCCGGATTTCTCGGGCGTGTACTATCCGCTCAACCCGTTCGGCGGCGGAGCTGGCGGCAGGGGTGGACCCCCACCAGCGGCGCGCAAGAACCAAGGACCCCCGCCGCGTCCAACTCAATCCGCACCGCTCTCGGATGGATCCCAGGGACGCGCGCCCGATGCGCCGTCACTGACCCCCGAGTACATGGCGAAATGGGAACTGATCCGCAAATCGCGCATGGCCGGCTCCTATGAGTACGACAACACCGCCAAGTGCCTCCCTCCCGGTATGCCCGCGATGATGAACATGGCGTATGGAATGGAAGTGATGCAGGGCAAAGACAGGCTCACGTTTTTCAGCGAGTTGAACGATGCGCTGCGGCGTGTGTACCTGGACGGGCGCAAACCGACGCAGAAAATTCTGGACGATCCGACCTACGCCGGTTACTCCACGGGCCATTGGGAAGGGGATACGCTGGTGGTCGATACAGTCTCGTTACACCCGAACTCCTTTATTGAGGGCTTCTCGCCGCATAGTGACGCGATGACTGTGCATGAGCGCATCCGGCTCACCAACCCCGACACTCTGGAAGATCGGATTACCGTCACCGATCCCAAAGCGCTCACGAAGCCCTGGGAAACCGTGAAGGCCTACCGAAAGGCGAAGCCCGGCAACGACGAGCTTCGCGAGTTCGCCTGCGCCGAAGGCCTCGCCGACGCTAAATAACACACCGGCGACAAGTTTTCCCATGACCCTGCTGCGGGTCACGACGAGCAATGAAACTGTGGACGAGGGAGCAGCGCTACGTACGCTGGCGGTCCTTGCCGCCGGTTCGGACGGATCCAGCGTCACCCTTTTGTAATACATAATTAATTTTGCGGTGCTACCATTCCCGCCATGCGATCGCGACGCTCGCTAATCTGCTTGCTGCTGCTAGCCGCGTGCCTTCCCGCACAAGTGGCCCGGCGGCCGAAGCTCGTCGTAGCAGTCGTGGTGGATCAGTTCCGCTACGACTACCTGACGCGGTTCCGGGACGACTATAAGGGCGGTCTCGACCGTATGCTTCGCCAGGGAGCAGTCTTCACCAACGCGCGTTACGAACAAGCCCCCACCGTCACCGCGGTCGGGCACAGCATCATCATGACCGGCGCTATGCCTGCCGTGAGCGGCATTGTGGGCAATACCTGGATCGATCGCCAGACGGGCAAACAGGTCACCAGCGTTTGCGACTATAAATTCCATGTGGTTGGCGCGGAGACGCCTGAGCCGGGCTTGCGCTGCGAGGACTGGGACCCGGCATCACCGAACCGCCTGCTGGTCAGCAGCGTGGGCGACGAACTTCGCGACCGGGACGAGCGGTCTAAAGTGTTCGGCATTTCGCTCAAAGCGCGCAGCGCCATTCTGCCGTCCGGCCACCGGGCCAACGGAGCCTTCTGGTTCGACGACCAGAGCGGCGCGTTTGTGAGCAGCGATTTCTATTTCGCGGAATTGCCCGGGTGGGTGCGGGAGTTTAACGCTCAGAAGCTCGCCGACGAATACCGCAACCGGAAGTGGCCGGGATTCGAGTCGTGGGATTTCCAGCCCGACCCAGGAAGTCTCCGGCCGTACGAGAAAATTCCGGCCAGCCCCTGGGGCAACGAACTGATCGAGAAGCTAGCCGAACGGGCCATCGACGCCGAAAAATTGGGCCAGCGCGAGAGCACTGATTTGCTGACTCTATCGTTTTCCTCCAATGACTACGTCGGTCACCAGACCGGGCCCGATGCGCGCGAGGTCCGCGATATGTGCCTGCGAACCGACCAACTGCTAGCCAAACTGTTCGACGTCATCGCGCAAAAGGTGGGCCTGGAAAACGCTCTGTTCGTGCTGAGCGCGGATCACGGCGTGGCGCCGGTTCCCGAGACGCAAAAGGAGCGCAAGATGCCCGGCGATTACATCTACGTGGATATTGAGGACATCGTGCGCTCGGCCCTCGCCAGGAAGTTTGGCGACGGCGAATACATCACCGGTACCGTGGATAACGCCATCTACCTGGACCACAAAACGCTGGACGAGAAAAAAATCGATCCGTCGGTGGCATACCGGATCGCGACCGAAGCCCTGATGGCGGTCCCGCAGGCGCATGTCGCACGCGTGTTCACGAAAGACCAACTGACGCAGGGGATTGACGGCGACGCGGTTTCACGCGCAGTAATCAACGGCTTTTACCCGCCGCGCAGTGGAGACATCATCGTGCTGTTCGAGCCGTACTATATGCTCTTTTCGAAGCTGCCCACCAGAACCACGCACTTCACGCCGTACAACTACGACACACACGTTCCGGTGATCTTCTTCGGCGCCGGTGTCAAGCCAGGCTGGCACAGCAACAACATCCAAGTGAACGATATTGCCCCGACCCTCGCGGCGCTGATGGATGTGGAATTGCCCGGCGGCGCCTTCGGGCGAGTCTTGACCGAGATCTTTACCGAGCCGCGGCCATAAGGGAGCGGGGGTTAAAACACAAATCCTACACGCGCCACTATCGTCCGCGGCTGCAAGAAATGCGTTCCGCTGAAAGTAGACAAGAAGTTGTAGAGCGCCACCTTGTTAGTCAAATTATCAATGTCTACCGTCGCAGTAAACTTTTGGCGTTTCTCCGTGTGGAACAGGTTATCCGTGCCGATACCCAGGTTGAACACGTTGCGCGGCTGCACGCGAGCGGGATTGTGGTCGTCGTTCTCCTGGCTCGGAAATGGCCCGTACCCGCCCTGGGGAAACCGGATCAGCTTCGAAGTAACGGTGCCCATGGTGCCATTGGAGTTGGTACAGTCCGTCAGCGGATTGCTCACCGTGGCGAAGATTCCGTTGCAAGCCATCCCGATGCTCACCTGCTGATTCGGAGTAAGGATACTCAGGGCCGCCCCGGCATCGGGCACGCCGCTCACCACCAGGCCGCTGTCATAGCGCCACGTGAAGGCCACCCACTCATTGTTTTTATGCTGGTACCGCAAGACACTCGTCGATTGGAACGCCTGGTCATGATCGATGCGGAACACACCGTTCGCCAGGGGCGCGCCCTGCGGCACCAAGCCGCCGGTTTCCGGTGGGAAGTATCGCGCGCGCGTGTGGCCGAAGGTCCAATAAGCCTGGAACCCGTGCAGATTCGTCGTGCTCAAGCGGCCGGTCACGCCGTCGAGCTTCGAGTTATGCCATGCGATCGGGAAAGTAATCGTCGTATTCAAGAGCGTGCTGAAGTCATACGCGTTGTGCGTGTATTTCCAGAAGTAGTCGAGGTCCACCAACAGGAATTTTCCGATGGACTGCTGAAAGCCCGAATTGAACTGGTTGCGAAACCCCGGCTGAATCGCAACCGACGTCGATCCGAATACGTTCTGAGCCAGCCCGCCTACTCCTGTAGCACTCGACAAGAGCAGATTCTCATTGAACGGCGTTTCAAAAGTCCTGGCGTACGCGACCCGCAAGACGGTCCCGGTTTTCTTGATGCTGTATGCGATGCCCGCGCGCGGCTCCGGGCTGGTCTTCGAGAGCAGCCCGTCATAACGCTCCGCTCGTAAACCGATCTTGAACTGGAAATTGCCCAGCGTAATGTCATCCTGTGCGTAGAACGCGTACTGATTGATGTTGGCGGTGTCGTGGAAATTGAACAGACTCCCGCCGCGAGTCAGATCGAATGGAACGAGGCCCGGCGCGAACGGGACGGTCACGATGGGATTGGCAGGCGTGTTCGGTTGAAATCCGGCTGCCCCACACTGGCCGGGGCTGGTGAGTGTAGGATCGGGCACGGAGGTCCCCGTGCTATCGATGCAAGGCGAATTGAACGCAGGATCGGTGATGCCAAAGCCGAAGTTCTCCAGCAAGCGCGTCTGCTTCAGATCCAGGCCAAACTTCAGGGTGTGAGCGCCCTTGGTCGTGGAGATATCCGCCTTCACCCCCCAGTTCAGGAGTTGCCGGTTCTGGCTTTGCGTGGCCGGCGTGTCGGCAAAGGGATTGGCGCTCGGGTAGTAGTTCACTTGATCTTTGCGGATGTACGGATTGATCGTCAGCAGGGTGCTGGCGCTGAACGTGTGTTGGTAGCCAGGGGCGATATTCCAAGTCAAGACCCGCTCATGCTGGTCCTGGATCAGTTGATCGTAGTCATTGGGAATCTGAAACCAGTTTCGCGCAGTGAATAAATTGAGGTGAAACGCGTCGTGGCCGCCGGGCTGATAATCGAAGCGGTCAAAAATGCTTTCATTGTTGCCTATATCGTGGAACGCGGTGAACTCCGGCGTATCCAGAAACCGCCCGCTTCGCAGGCCATCCACAACTACAAAGTTTCCTACTTTCGCGGTGCCATAGCCTAGAGCCGCGGAGCCGCCGGTGGTGCCGAAGGATCCGTAATTGGCATCCAGATTCCCGAAAAACCTGCCCGCCCCAAGGCCCGAGCGAGTCGTGATCTGCGCCACGAGGCTGCTCTTATCGCCAAATTCAGCGCCGGGCGAACCAGTGGTCGCCTCCATGCTTTGAATCGCGTCCGTAGGAAGCTGTGTGGAGAAAAGCTTGCTCTGCTGATCGCTGATCGGTTGCCCATCAATCACGAAGCTGACCTGGGCGTGGTCGCCGAGAGGATGAAAAAATCCGTTCGCGTCCGCGGCAACTCCGCCTGTGCTGTACGTGAGCGCCTCGCTCAGGCCCGCTCCCGGATCGTTGGTGGGGAGCTTGATCAGCAGACTTCGATCGACATCCACATGAGCCGAGGGGTCGTTCTCCACAATGTCGCCCGCGGCTTCCACGTTCAGGGAAGTCTGGGTACCGGCTACGTCCAAGGTTGCTTTGACTTGTACCGGAAGCCCGGCTCTCACGGCGACGTCCTGGGAAAAAGGAGCGAAACCCGACGCCTTCACCTCCAGTTGATATGGATTCGCGGGAATGTTCCCTAAACGAAACGTACCGTCGGAAGCTGTTGCGGTCGACTGGTTATAGCCGCTGACCGCATTGCGAATGGTCACGGTGGCCTTCGGGACCGCCGCGCCGGAAGGGTCCAGCACCGTTCCTTCAATGGTGCCGGCATTCCCTAGCGACTGGCCGAAAAGTGGGCTGGTCAGGACGGCCAAGAACGCACCAAGCGGCACTGACGGCGAGAATCGTCCTCATGTTGTCTAGTATTCGGAGCGCTGAGCGCCGGACCTACCTTAAACTTGCAGGCGGGCGCGATTGGCCGCCAGCGGGCTGGAATTTGCCGTGAGCGGACTACTGGAGAATCTCGCGGATCTTGTGGGCCTGGCGCTTGCTCACCACCAACTGCAGCGAATTACTGAGCGTGATGGACCACCGCTGGCTGCTCAACGCGCTCATTTTGCGGACGTGGTTGACGTTCACGATGGCGTTGCGATGCACCCGCTGGAACTGCGGCTCGCCCAGTCGCTCTTCTATGGCGCGCAGCGATTGCGTGGCTAGCAAACGTTGTTTAGCCGTGATGATCCAAACCAGTTCCCGCTCGGCTTGAAACGCGAGCACCTCATCGGCGTCGACAAGAATATAATCGGCGCCGCTTCGGCCCACAACCTTGCGACCCTTGGATGGACTGGCGGGTGTCCCCACCGACGCGATCTGCGCCACGCGGTTGGCGATCTCGATGGGCCGCTTCAACAGCCCCTTGACGCGTTCCACCGCCTTCCGCAGGCGTGCCTCGCCAACCGGTTTCAGCAGGTAATCGATGGCGCCGGCCTCAAAGGCCTGTATGGCGTGCTGATCGAACGCCGTGACAATCACGATCACCGGCAGGCCGCTCCCCGCCATGCTACGAACCACTTCAAAACCGCCCATCACCGGCATCTGGAGGTCGAGAAACACCAGGTCCGGCTTCAGCTTCTCGATCTTCTGTAAGGCTTCCCGGCCGTTGCCAGCCTCACCGACAATGGCGATGTCCGGCAACAATTCCAGTTCCTCGCGCAAGAGCTTACGCGCGACAGGCTCGTCGTCCACGATCAGCGTCTGAATCGGCCGCGGTCCCATTTGTGCAACGTAGCACAGGCATTCTTGCCTGTGTCAGGTTTCCCCGGCAAACCGCTCCCTTCGGTCACGGCTCAGTAACAAGGCCATCACGCACGACGCGTAACGCGATGCCATCGTCAAGTCGCCTCCCAATGCGCCAGGCCGCGATTCTGAGCCGTGACCAGCGAGCGGCCGTTCCTCGCCCCGCTGTACAGTAGGAAAAGATGCCCGGGCTGAACCAACCGCTGCTGATCAACGTTCTCGGTCATGCCGCAGGGGCGCTGATCTTCGCCATCTTCCTGGCCCTGCTGTACAGCGGTCGTGGATGGTCGGGCATGCATGGCCGTTACCTGGCGGGCCTGGCGGCGGGCCTCTCCCTGGTGTGGAACCTCGGATCGCTCGTCGTTCTGGCATGGCCCGGTCTGCCCGCGCCCCTGTCGGCATTGGTAGTAGCGATCAGTTTCTCAGTCCTGAGCGTGCTGCCCGCGGTGCTGCTGCATTTGTCGATCGGCAACACTTGGCCCACCTTGAAAGTCGCTGGGTATGTCCTCAGCGCCATTGCCGTCGTCACGCACTTCCGGGAGATTCGAGGCGCCGGCGCGGCGCTCCACCAGCAGGCGCTCTTGCTGATCACCGTAGGATTCGTAGTTCTCACCGTGGCAGCCGTGGCGCGGGCACTCCTGCGCAAGAACCCTGCGCCCCAACCCGGTGGAATCCGCATCGCAGCGTCGATGTGCCTGGCCCTGTTTGCCATGTCGTTCGTGCACTTCGGCACCGGGCACGCCGGCCTGGCTTGGTCGAGCGAGTTGGTGGTGCACCACGCCGGTATCCCGCTAGCCCTCTTTGTTCTCTTGCAGGACTACCGCTTCGTCCTGCTGGACGCATTCGTGCGTTTTCTCGCCAACGCCTTGCTGGCTGCTCTCTTGACGGGGCTGGTGATCGCGGCCGCCTTCCGCCTGGTCCTGGTAGAGCGCGTTGCGCTAGAACCTCTGAACCTGGCGCTGCTGCTGATTAGCGTGTGCCTGTTCCTGGTGTTATTTGCCTGGTTGCGGAACAAGGCTCAGGCGTGGCTCACCCATGCCGTCTTCCAGAGAGGTAGCGTGACCGACCTGGTGGGCCGCGTACGAGACTGCCCGGCTTTCTCCGAGGAAGCGCAGTATCTGGATGGTGCAGCGGCGGTGATTGCTGCCGCGCTGAAGACCGGGGACTACCAAATCGCGAGCCAGAACGACGTGCCCAGCGCCACCGAGCTGCATCTTCCGGTTCCGGCGAATCTTTGCTCGGGTGCGCCCGATTGGGCCGAGGTGATCGTGCCGGTGCGGCTGGGCCCGGGTGAACTCAGGCTCATCCTGCTGGGACGCCGCCAGGGCGGGCAGCGATACCTGGGAGAAGATTTGGACGCGCTGGCCCGCGCGGCGGCGGAAATCACCGACCGCGTCGAATCGCTGCGGCGTCAGGAAATGAATCGCCTGGTCGCCCAAGCCGAATTGCGCGCGCTGCAATCGCAGATCAATCCACATTTTCTCTTCAATGCCTTAAACACGCTGTATGGAACCATTCCCCGAGAAGCCGCCGGAGCGCGCCGCATGGTGCTCAACCTGGCGGAGATCTTCCGCTATTTCCTGCAATCGGACAAAACGTTTGTGCCGCTAGACCAGGAGATGCAGATCGTGCGCGCCTACCTGGAGGTGGAGCAGCTGCGTTTTGGGGATCGGCTACAAGTCGACATTCAAGTGGACGCCGCTGCGCTCGATGTGCCCATTCCCGTGCTCTCGATACAGCCCCTGGTAGAGAACGCCATCAAGCACGGCGTAGCCCAGAGCGCGGAGCCAGGCTACATCCACATCCGCGTCGAACTGCGCGGCGAGGAGTTGCGGATTGTCGTGGAGAACAGCGGCAGCGGATCCCCGGTAGAATCCACGGGCCCCGGCGTGGGTCTGCAAAACGTGCGGCGGCGTCTGGAGATCTGCTACGGACCGGACGCTGGTCTGCGCCTCGATCCCGGTCCGCAGAAAACCAGCGCTGAGCTTTCGATCCCGCGAATCGGCGTGCGCGCCGGGATCTCACAATAAAATTCTTGACTTCGAAGCAGCTAGCTCGCAGTTGCGTGGCGTGCCACAGCCTTCGCATCGTTCACTCCCCAACGATTGGCGCAAGCCGCCTGGGGCCGCGAGTTGGACACGATGACCGGATGGGGCACCATGATCGCTGACCGTGAAGCGCTGCCGGCCTCCCTATCCACCAATTTCGGAAGCGACAAGCCCGCACCGGCGCCGCCTCTGACGAACGATAACCCACCGCCGCGCCAAACCCCTGGAAAATCTTCGCCTGCTCGCGGTCCTTCGGCGCCTGGTCTTCCGGGTGCCACTGCACGCCCACCACAAATCGCTTATCCGGCCGTTCCAGCGCTTCCACCGTGCCGTCCTCCGCATCCACCGCCAACACGCGTAAACCCTTGCCTACACCCTTCCCTGCCTGATGGTGCCGGGAATTCACTTGCCACGTCCGCGTGCCGGCAATGGTGAAAAGAAGCGAGTCCGGATCGATCGTCACCGCATGCATAGCTACGCTGCGATCCCCATCCGTCCTTTGATGCCGGTCCGGGGGGTTCAGGTGCTGGATCAGACTCCCGCCCTGAAACACGTTCAAAACCTGCAGGCCGCGGCAAATAGCCAGCACCGGCAAATCTTGCGCCAGTGCGTATTCCAGCAGCGAGAATTCGATCGCGTCACGCTCACTGTCGGGCGCCTCCGTTTCGGGTTGGCGTGCTTCTCCACCGGCGCCGGATCGAGTCCCCGCCGCAACCAGCGCCGCCAGGTACGGCGGCAATCTGGCAATCTCCCTTACACCACCAGTATCCGTTTACTCACGCGCGAATCTACTGTCGCAATTCGTCGCGAGAAACAGCGGCGCCGGATGTCGATTTACAACTACAATGAATATGTCAACGCTCCTCGCCTCGTTCGCAGGCAGCATCGGTCCGGCTCGATTTAGGGCATCGACGTGCAGGAGGTTTCGGCGTGTTGATTCAAATAGGCTATGACATTCAATTCGAGATGCCGTCCACGGCTGCGATGATCGCGATGCTGCGGGTGCATCCGTCGCGGGCACCCCACCTTCGGACTCCCGATTGGGTACAGACCGATCCGCAGGTGCAAATAGACGAGTATAGGGATTCATTCGGAAATGTGTGCTCGCGTTTCGTCGCGCCCGCCGGACCGATCCGGATTTACAGTTCTGCTTTGATCGAAGACTCGGGCGAGCAGGATCCGGTCAGCCTTCAGGCGTATCAGACTCCGGTGCAAAATCTGCCGCCGGAGGTGCTGCGTTTTCTGCTGGCATCCCGCTACTGCGAGGTCGACCGGTTTTCGGATATTGCCCACAGCCTGTTCGGCCAGACGCAGCCTGGATGGCAGAGGGTAGCGGCCATCTGTACATGGGTGCACCAGGCGGTCACGTTCGGATATCACCTGGCACGTCCCACCAAGACCGCTATGGATGTCTACACGGAGCGCGGCGGTGTGTGCCGCGACTTTCAACATCTCGCGATTACATTTTGCCGATGCATGGGCATCCCCGCGCGGTACGCCACCGGGTACCTGGGAGATATCGGCGTGCCTCCCGATAATGCTCCCATGGACTTCGCTGCGTGGTTCGAGGCTTACCTGGGCGACCGTTGGTGGACCTTCGATGCCCGTCACAACAAACCGCGCATCGGACGGGTGCTGATCGCCACCGGGCGCGATGCCGCCGACGTCGCGATCACCACTTCGTTTGGGATTGCCTTGATGAAAAGCTTCAAGGTTGTCACGGAGGAGGTGCCCGCTGAAAACCCCGCAAACTCGGCGCTGCAGGGCGCCTCGTTGCGCGCGTAATCGGCGGATTTCGTTTTATCTCTTTCCACTACCGTTACCGTCACCGGGCCACGACGGTCGTGGTTCGGTAAGAATGGTCGCGCGCGCAAAGTGCACTGGTTAACCTTGGATGACAAGCCTCTCCCGCCGTTGCCCTTAGAATAGTAACTGGTGACCAGGGCTTCGTGAGTTTCGATCTAATCGTAGGGCTCATTTTTCTCCTCGCGCAATGGCGGCTGGCGTCGCTTCTCGCGGGCCGGGTTCGCCGGCGCCGCACCGCCATCTTTGTCTTCATGGCATTCGGCATTCTGCTACCGCTGGGGTATGCCTGCTCGTTTTCCGAGGTCATCGCCTGCCATGTGGCTTCCGTCGGCCATCGCGGCCACCTTTGGCGCCGTCACGGTGGTCTACTTGCTCGTCTCCACGGCCGCGCTGGCCATCTACCTGGTGCTCCAGCCATTCGAAAACGGCTGAACGCGCGTACGGACCCCGGCCGGAGACGCGTGATCCAAGCCGCGGGCGGCGCGCTGATCGCTTCTCCCCTCGCGGCGATCACTTACGGTGGTCTGGTGCAACGCACCAATTTCCACATCCGGGAAACTGACATTTCGCTGCCGGGCCTTGCTCAGGATCTCGATGGCCTGCGCATTCTGCAGTTGAGCGACATCCACCTCGGCATCTTTCTTAGCGAGAGAGAACTGGCCCGAGTCATCGACGCTACGCGCGAGCTTCGGCCGCACATCGCGTTTGCCACGGGCGATTTCATCTCCAATTTTGGCGATCCTCTGGAGGCATGTATCAGGCAACTCGCCCGCGTCCAGGCCGATGCCGGGATGTTCGGCTGCCTGGGGAATCACGAATACTACGCCCGTTATGAAGCGCTCGCCACCCGGCTAGCCGCCCAGTCCGGGATCCGTATCCTGCGCGGGGAAGGGCAGCAGCTTCGCATGGGAAGTGCCGTAGTGAATGTGGCGGGTGTCGACTATCAGCGTTTCGCCGACAAAGGCCACTACCTCCGCGGCGCCGACCGTCTGGTATATCCTGGAGCGTTGAACATTTTGCTGTCTCACAATCCCGACGTATTTCCGGTGGCGGCGCGGCAGGGGTACGATCTTACTCTCGCCGGACATACTCATGGTGGCCAAGTGACGGTGGAAATATTGGATCAGACGATCAATCCGGCGCGGTTTTTCACACCATACGTCCGTGGGCTGTACCGGCTGGACCGGGCGGCTGCCTACGTCACGCGCGGCATCGGGACCATCGGCATTCCAGCGCGCATCGGCGCGCCGCCCGAGATTACCCTGATCCGGTTGAGAAAGGCATAGCCCCCGAGACCCGTGCGCTACCTCATTCTGAGTGACCTCCACGCCAATTTGGAAGCATTGGATGCCGTGGCACGCCACGCCAAGGGACAATACGACCGCTCGTTCTGCTGCGGCGATCTGGTGGGCTACGGAGCCGATCCCAATCCCGTGGTGGAGTGGGTGCGGGACAACTGCGCGGTGATCGTGCGCGGCAACCATGACCGGGCCTGCACCGGCTTGGAGGACCTGGAGTGGTTCAACCCTGTCGCCCGCGCGGCTGCGGTCTGGACTCTCGAAAACCTGTCGTCTGAGAACGTCGCCTATGTGCGTGACCTGCCGCAGGGCCCGGCCTTCGTCGAGGGTATCCAGGTGCTGCACGGCTCGCCTTGCGATGAAGACGATTACGTGGTCGGCGCTGACCAGGCGGCCCAAGCCTTCACCTATCTGGAAACCCGGGTGGCCTTCTTCGGGCATACCCATTTACAAGGCGGTTTCATCTGGAATCAGGAGCGCGTGGAAACGATTCCGTCGATTTCGCTGCAAAGCGACCGCCAGGCACTGGATATCGACTCCAGCGGCGGCTACCTCCTGAATCCCGGCTCGGTCGGCCAACCGCGCGATGGCGACCCGCGCGCCGCCTATGCAGTGTACGATACGGACCGCAGCGTGGTGGATTACTACCGTGTCGACTACGACGTCGAGGCCGCCCAGCGGAAGATCCGTGACGCCGGCCTGCCGTCGTTTCTCGCCGAACGCTTGAGCCTCGGACGATAATAGAGTTCTCTCTACATGCCTCAGCGGGTATCGCTCTTCGTCACCTGTGTAGTCGACCAACTCTTCCCGCAGATCGGCCTGGCCATGGCCGCCGTGCTGGAGCGCCTCGGCTTCGCAGTGGATTTTCCGGAAGCGCAAACCTGCTGCGGGCAGCCGGCTTTTAACAGCGGCTATCACGCCGATGCGCGCAGCGCTGCGCGGCACTTCCTGGACGTTTTTGAAAAGTGTCGAAGCCATCGTAGTGCCATCCGGCTCGTGCACCGCGATGGTGGCTCACCATTTTGTGGAGCTGTTCCCGAACGAGCCGGAGATGCGCGCCCGCGCGGAGAGTCTGGCCAAACGTGTTTGGGAGTTCTCGTCGTTCCTGACGGAAGTGGCCGGGGCGGAGGATGTGGGCGCGCGCCTGGAGGACGTGATTACGTTTCACGACGGCTGCCATGCCTTGCGCGAGCTGGGCATCCGTAGCGGGCCGCGGCGCCTGCTGGCACGCGTGCGCGGTCTGGAACTGCGCGAGATGCAGCCGGCGGAGGAATGCTGCGGCTTCGGCGGCACGTTCTCAGTGAAGTTCGCGGAGCTATCGGGAGCTATGGCCCGCAGCAAAATCGAAGCCATTACGCGGACCGGCGCGAACACGGTGGTCTCGCTGGACCCGAGCTGCCTGATGCAGATCCAGGGCGCCATCTCGCGCGCCGGGTTGAAGATGCGGACCATGCATCTGGCGGAGGTGCTGGCCAGCCGCTAGCGTTGTGGCATGATGGTGGCGCAGGCTTCAGCCTGCTGCGTCGGCACGCTTGCCGACGTTCTTACTAACCGATGTCCCGCGCATTCGATCAAAAAATCCACGAAACCCTGGGGGACGCCCGCCTGCAACTGGCCATCTACACCTCCACCGGCCGTTTGAAGGAAGCCCGCGCGAATGTAGTATCGGCGGAAGCCCTGCCCGATTACCAGGAACTGCGCACCCAAGCCCATGCGGTGAAGCAGCACGCCATCGATCACCTGGATTACTATCTCGAACAGTTCGAACAGAGCGTCCAGGCGCGCGGCGGGCACGTGACGTACGCCAAAGACGCGACCGAGGTGGCCGACTTCGTGTTCTCGCTCGCCAAGGCGCGCGGCGCGCGGCTGATCGTGAAGTCGAAGTCCATGACCACCGAGGAGGTCGATCTCAACGAGCGCCTGGAGCACCACGGCCTGGAATCCGTGGAAACCGATTTCGGCGAGTACATCCTGCAACTGGCGCACGAACGGCCGTACCACATCGTGGCGCCCGCGCTGCACAAGACGCGCTACGACGTGGCGAAAATCCTGGAACAGGCGCTACATGTACCCAACGAGCCGGTAATCGAAAAGCAGGCGGCCATCGCGCGCGCCGCGCTGCGCGAGAAGTTTCTGGCGGCCGATATCGGCATCAGCGGCGCCAATTTCCTGGTGGCCGATTCGGGGGCGGTGGTCGTGGTGGAAAACGAAGGCAACGCGCGGCTCTCCACTTCCGCGCCGAGGATTCACATCGCCATCGCCGGTATTGAGAAGGTGATCCCGCGCGCGCAGGATCTGGCCACCTTCCTAAAACTCCTGGCTCGCAGCGCCACAGGCCAGCCGCTCAGCGTGTACACCTCCTTCCTCAGCGGCCCCCGGCGCCCGGGTGAGATCGATGGGCCGGAAGAATTCCACGTAGTGCTGCTCGATAACGGACGCAGCAAACTGCTGGCCGATTCAGGAAAGCGGCAATCGCTCTACTGCATCCGCTGCGGCGCGTGCCTGAACACGTGTCCGGTATACCGGAAGATCGGCGGCCACAGTTTTCCATGGGTCTACTCGGGGCCGATCGGCGCTATTCTGACGCCGCAGTTCATGGGAGTTTCCCAAGAGCCCGGGCTGCCCTTTGCTTCCAGTTTGTGCGGCGCTTGCGCCGAGGTCTGCCCGGTGAAGATCGACATTCCCAGGGTGCTGCTGGAACTGCGCGAGGAAGTCCGCCGGAACGAGACAGCCGAAAAGCGGAATCGGCTGGAGAGGCTGGCTTTTCGGATCTTCGGTTGGCTGGTGCGCCATCCGCGCGCGTACGAAATGGCGGGGCGCGTGGCGGCTTCGATGGCTGCCGACGCCAACGGCGGCTGGATTCGCAAAGTTCCCGCCCTGCTGAATGTCGGCCCAGTGCGCGCCTGGTTGAGCCAGCGCGATCTTCCGCCGCCGCCTTCCCGCAGCTTCCGCCAATTGTGGAGGCAGCGCTGATGTCGCGCGATGAGATCCTGGAGCGTGTCCGCACGGCCTTGGGCCGCCACACCGGGGAGCCGGCGCCGGATCCGCCGCCGGTACGCATACGGATTCCGGAGGTTAGCCGCGAGACCCGCATCGCCAGCCTGCTCACCCGCGTGGATGCACTGGCGGGACGAGGCCTGCGCGCGGCCACCTGCGAGAAGGCCGGGGAGATGGTCCGCGCGGCACTCGGCAGCCGCTCCGCAATCGCTTCCAACGCGCCCCTTCTCGAGAAGTGCGGCATCATCCGCCTGCCCGGTGTGCGTTCGGGCATCGCCAATCGCGAACAACTGCGCCAGTTGTGCGCGTCGGCGCAGGTAGGTATCACCAGCGCCGATTATGCGCTCGCCGACACCGGAACTTTGGTGATGCTCTCCAGCCCGCAAGAGGCGCGCATGATTTCTCTGCTGCCGCCCGCGCACATCGCTGTGGTTCCGGGCGAACGCATCCTCTCCGGACTGGACGAGTTATTCTCGATCCTACCCAACCCGGCGGCACTCTCCAGCTCCATGGTCCTGATCACCGGCCCCAGCCGGACCGCCGATATCGAACAGATTCTGGTTCGCGGAGTCCACGGTCCGGGAGAAATTACGGTTTTGGCGATCGGCTGATCCGATGAACTGTTGTGTTTAGTACCAGGACAAAAGTCCCGGAATAAGACCGAACGGTAAACCCATAATGTCGGTAATTCTCTCAGAATGCAGGGTAGTACGACTAGCATAGAGCAACGATGGAGGGTCCTCTATAGCCAAGAATCGATTGGCTCGGATTCACAAAATACTATTGCACGTCAGCTAAACCTGATGATATGCTCGTCATGGATTGTATAGTACCCACGGTCCGGCAGGATTGCAATGTTAGCAAGCGTACTGATTACCGCAGTGTCCGTTGTGCTCTTGTGCTACTGGTTCCGGTATAGTTGTTTGCTCTTAATACGGAACCGTTCGGAACAAGCAACTGGACCTGTGGATAGCCGATTCAGCTTTGGCGAAGTCCGCGATCGGCTGCAAACTGCCCTCGATCTGGATCCCCTGCGCGGTTCGCTGGAGAGAGACTACCGCATCGTAACGTATATGCTGCATCACGCCGGCGGCTTAGAGGCGCAATCGCTCGAAGATCGTCTTTTGCAACTGGATTACAAACTGATGCGCGGGTGGTACGCTCTGACACGCAGCGCCGCTCCGCAGCAGGCCCGGCGGGCGCTCTCGGAAATGGCCGCCATCGTGGCATGCCTGGCGCAGAAGATGGGTGTGCCGGAAAGCCTCCAGTCCGAAAGCTAGAACGCCTCAACCACCACTCCCTGACGGTCGCCGCTCGGTAACGCGCACCACCATTCACGTCGAAATTCGCGTGCCTTTTCACTCATGATAAAGGACCTATCCCATAAGTAGCCCCTGGGTCCGGCCGGCCGTCTGCTAAGAATCGAGACAGAGCGGCTTCACGCAAACGGGGCTGAGAATCTCCGCGTGGGAGCGCACTACTTTTTTCAAAACGCAATCAGATGCCAATGCCAGAAGAGGTTCAGAAACAGATCCTGGTCGTCGAAGACGAAGGACTGATCGCCGCAGACATCCAGAAGAGACTGGAGCGGCTGGGTTATTCGGTTCCGATGATCGCTCATTCCGGAGAAGAAGCGCTGCGCTGCGCCCGGTCCACACCATTCGACCTTGTGCTTATGGACATCCGCCTGCAAGGCCCTATGGATGGCATCTCCACGGCGCAGGAACTGAAGGCCATGGACATGCCCGTAGTCTACGTTACTGCCTATGCCGATCAGGAGACGGTAAGCCGGGCCAAGCTAACCGAGCCCTTTGGCTACATTCTCAAACCGATCGCGGACGGAGACCTGCGCAGCACCGTGCAGATTTCGATCTACAAACACGAGATGGAACGACGCCTGCGCGCCAGTGAAGCATGGCTTTCCACGACGCTGCGCAGCGTAGGAGACGGCATCATCGCCACCAACACCCTGGGCGAAATCGTGTTCCTGAATCCGGTGGCCGAGGAACTGACCGGCTGGTCCGCAGGCGACGCGAATGGACGAATGCTGATGGAAGTTGTGCAACTGTGCGCGGAATCCACGCGGCGTCCGTCCAAGAATCCGATTCTCGATCTCCAGCCCGGGGAGAATCGGAATTACACCTTGATCTCAAAGGCCGGCCTGGCTATCACGGTCGAAGTGGAATGCTTTGAGAATCGATCTACCGACGAGGTGCTGGGCGCCATCGTGGCGGTGCGCGACATCACCAGCCGCAAGGAGTGGGAGAGCCGCGTGATGCAATCGGAACGAATGGAGGCCGTTGCGGGCATGGCCGGCGGCCTGGCGCACGATTTTAACAACCAGCTCACCGTGATCCTCGGGTACGCGCAGGAACTCTCGGCGCGCCTCTCGGGCGAAGACCAGGACGGCGCCTTAAAGATCCAGAAAGCTGCTTCGGCCGCTAATGCCGTGACCGGCCAACTGCTCACGCTGAGCCGCCGCGACCCCGCGCGCATCGAGGTATTGAATGTCAATGAAGTGATCCATGAGATCCAACCGCTGATCTCGCATAGCCTGGGGAAGACGCGCACCCTGACGACCAATCTCGGCTCGCCGCTCGGATACATTCGAGGCGACCGCAACCAACTGAAGCAGGTGCTTCTCAACCTGGCCCTGAGGGCGCGCGATGCCATGGCGGCGGGCGGGGATCTGCGAATCGAAAGCTCGACCGTGGAGATCGATCCGGATAGCCCCGCGGCGCGCCTGCAACGCCCCGGGCCATACGTGCGGCTGCGCGTGGCCGATTCCGGCGCAGGGATGGACAAAGCCACGCTCGCCCGGATTTTCGAACCGTTCTTCACCGCCAAAGCTGCTGCGGGAACGGGCCTGGGACTATCGCTGGCGCACAGCATCGTGGTGCAGAACGGCGGATACATCACCGCCACTAGTGAGATGCAACACGGCACCACCTTCGAAATTCTGTTGCCTTGCATCGGAACTTTCCGTGGGCTCAGCGAGATTTCCGGATCGGAGTGGGCTGCCGGCGAAGATCCCACGCCCACCATTCTCCTGGTGGAGGATGAGGACGGCGTCCGCAAGCTGATGCACAACTATCTGGAGCGTGAGGGATATCAATTGCTGGAAGCGCGCAACGCCGAAGAAGCCGAACTAGTGGCGGAAGTCTACCGCGAGCCGATTCACGTGTTGGTGACGGACGTAGTGATGCCGGGCATGACGGGCACGCAACTGGCGGAGCGGCTGACTGAACTTCGCCCAAAGATGAAGGTGTTGTTCGTCTCCGGGTACCGGCACGATGCCACCGGGCGGGCCGGGCTGCCGGACGGAGACTTTAGCGTCCTGCCCAAGCCGTTTCCGGCGGTGGAACTACTGCGGCGTGTGCGTGGGTTGTTGAGCCAGCCACAATAGGGTTCAATGACTAGCCGGTAGGGGTGCACTGGCCGGAAACCGCAGTACGACTCGAGTTCCCGAACACGGCTCCTGTTGGAGCATCCCTCCCAATTGCGCCGCTAAGATCCGGACAATCTGCAACCCAAGGGACTTTGTCTTTCGCTCTGCCAGCACGTCCGCCGACCCCACACCATCGTCTTCAACCGCCAACTCCAGAAGCTGCGAATCCAATGCCCGGCAAGTGACACGGATCTGCCCGCTCCGCCCGTCCGGGAAGCCATGTTTGAACGCATTGGTCAGAAGCTCATTCAGGATGAGTGCGGCCGGCACGGCCTGGTGCAGGCGCAGGGCGATCGGATCGATATCCATTTTGATGGCAATCCGCGCCGATTCGGCGGAGAAGGCCGAATAGAACACCTGCGCGAATTGCTGGGCATATTCCGCGAAGTCGATGCGATCGAGGTGCTCGCCTCCATACAGATGCTCATGAATCAGAGCGATGGAGTGAACACGCCGCTGGCTATCCTCCAGCGCCACCTTTGCGGGGCCGTCGTCGGTAATCTCCGCCTTCATGTTCAACAGGCTGGAAATCACGGCCAGATTGTTCTTCACGCGGTGGTGAACTTCCTTTAGCAAAACAGTTTTTCCCGCCACCTCCGCTTCCAACGAAGCCTTGGCGGCCCGCAGTTCTTGTTCGGCCCGCTTGAGCGGGGTGATATCTTGCGCGGCCACCAGGGCTTTGGTCCGTTGTTCGAACGCCAGGGGAGCGGTGGAAACCAGGAGGCAGCGCTGTTCCGGCTGGGGGCTGGCGTGAGAAGGGCACCCAAGCTTCCAGGCATTCATGCCGCTTTCCATGGAGCACCGTGTCCAATATCGCCAGGCGGAAAGAACATCCGCTGCACGAAGGTCCATTGCCGCACTTGCTGTGGTCGGACAAAGCATATAGGCAGCCGAGCGCCGAGCCGTTGCTCGCGTCCAGGTCCGCAGCCGCGGCCTCTTGTCCAGCCATTTGCGCCGCCAGTTGGTTCACCTTTTCCACGCGGAGTTGCTCGTCTACCAACAGCAGCGCTACCGGCGCGTTGGCATGAATTGTGGCGAGTTCCTTACACCGATGCGTACTTCCGTTGCGTTTGACATACATGCGGAACGAATGAGCGAACGGCGCAGGTAAAATCGAACGTAGACTTCGAGTCAAAACTGAGAACATATCAACTACTCCTTAGAAGGGGCAGCGCATGGCGCCGCCCCACGATGCGGCTCTGACATAAACCGCAGCACGATTCGCGTACCGGAGGCCGGCTCCTGTTTGAGCGTCCCCCCCAGTTGCGCCGTCAGGATCCGGACAATCTGCAACCCGATGGACTTCGTATGCCGCTCCACCAGCACATCCACCGACCCGACTCCATCGTCTTCCACCGCCAGTTCCAGATTCCCCGGTTCCAATTCCCGAAAAGTAACGTGGATCTCTCCGCGACGCCCGCCGGGAAACGCATGCTTGAGCGCATTGGACAATAGCTCATTCAAGATCAAAGCGGCCGGCACCGCCAAGTGCACGCCCAGTTCGATCGGATCAACGTCCATACGGATGGCGATCCGCGCTGATTCGCCGTTGAAAGCCGCATGAAGCACCCGCACGAGTTGCTCGGCATACTCCGCAAAGTTGATGCGATCGAGATGCCCGCTCCCGTAAAGGTGCTCATGGATGAGCGCAATGGAATGCACGCGCCGCTGGCTTTCCTCCAGCGCCACCTTTGCGGGCCCATCAACGGTCATATCCGCCTTCATGCTCAGCAGGCTGGAAATCACCGCCAGATTGTTTTTCACGCGGTGATGGACTTCTTGGAGCAGAACGGTTTTCTCGGTCAGGGCCGATTCCAACTTGCCCACGGTTTCCCGAAGATCGGCTTCTACCTGCTTCAGGCCGGTGATGTCCTGCGCGCAAACCAGGGCTTTGCGGCGATTATCAAAAGACAGGGGCGCGCTGGAAACCAGGAAGCAGCGCTGGTGCGGTTGGCGAGTTGGCGGAGAAGGGCAGCCACGCTTCAAGCGACTCGTGCCGGTTTCCATGCAGCACCGAGTCCAATACCGCTAACCGGAAAGAGCATTCGCTGCACGCAGGTCCAAACCCGCATCCCCGGGGATCGGCTAACGCATTCAGACAGCCGAGCGCGCTACCAGGCCAGGCTCCCAACAGCTCCGAGGCGCCTTGTCCCGAAATTCGCGCCGCCACATCGTTCACCTTTTCCACACGGAGTGCTTCGTCCACCACCAGCAGGGCCACCGGTGCGCTGGCATGGATTGCGGCCAGTTCCGAATAAGCGGCGCGCAGGTCTCTTTCCTGGCGCTTTCGCTCACTGATGTCGCGCGAGATGGTGACGGCGCCCATGATCTGGCCCGCCGCGTCGCGCATGGGCGCGGACGAGGTTTCCAGCACGCGGTCGCCGGCGGTCTGCTCGGCGGCGATGGTAGTTTCGCCGTGCAGAGCGCGCCAAGTCAGGCTCGCGTTCAGCCCGCCGGAAAGTGGGAATTTCTCGAAGAACCGCGTGATGAGCGTGCCCGCTGGCTCGAAACCAAAATAACTCGCCGCCGCCGGGTTAGTGCGGATGATTTCGCCGCCGGCATTGCACACCAGCACCGCATCCGTCTGGGCAGTGAAGATTGCATCCAGGAGGCGGCGGCCAGCTTCGGCGGCTTCGGCCCGCCGCCGGCAAGCCGTCGCAACTTCAACCATGCGTACCAAGAAGACGCTCACGAGCGCGCCAATGACCATCACCACGAGTGGCAAAACACTGTGCTCTTCCTGGCGCAGGGCAGAGATGGCGGCCTGTGACGCACCTTCCCCAAGAAGCAGGACGACCCGCTCCGTGTGCATCTGCAACGCGCTCCGGAGTGCGTATGCCAGGCACACGGTGGCAACCAACCCGCCGCAGCCGGCGGCCCAGCGCCGGCCAAAGCGCGCGAATCCGGTTCATTGCCCAGCCTTCCTTGCGGCTCCGGATAGAAACTGAAGCACTATTCGCGTGCCGGAACCCGGCTCCTGCTTGATTGTCCCCGCCAGTTGCGTGGTCAGGATCCGGACAATTTGCAGCCCCAGCGACTGCGTCTTCCGCTCCACCAGCACATCCACCGACCCCACGCCATCGTCTTCGACCGCCAGTTCTAGATGCCCCGGCTCGGGTTGCCGAAACGTGACGTGGATCTCTCCATTTCGCCCGCCGGGGAAGGCATGCTTGAACGCATTGGATAGCAGCTCATTCAGGATCAGCGCGGCTGGCACGGCGGTCTGTATGCCCAACTCGATGGGATCCATATCCATTCGTACGGCAATCCGAGCAGGCTCCCCGGCGAAGTCTGAATAGAGCACCTGCACGAGCTGTTGGGCATAGTCAGCGAAGTTGATGCGATCCAAGTGCTCGCTTCCGTACAGGTGCTCATGGATAAGCGCGATGGAATGCACGCGCCGCTGGCTCTCTTCGAGCGCCAGTTTCGCCTCGGCGCTCTCGGTGGTCTCCGCCTTCATGTTCAGCAGGCTGGAAATCACGGCGAGGTTATTTTTTACGCGGTGGTGAACTTCCTGCAGCAGGACGGTTTTCTCGGAGAGCGCCGCCTCCAGTTTACTGACAGTGTTCCTCAGGTCCTGGTCGGCCTGCTTGAGCCCTGTGATTTCCTGCGCACAGATCAGCGCATTGTGATGCCGGTTAAAGGGCAAAGGAGCGGTGGACACCAGGAAGCAGCGCTGTCCCCCGTGGCCTAGGGTGGACGGCACCCAAACTTCCAGGCCCTCGTGCCGCCCACTGTTGCGCACGCTGTCAAACACGGCCAGGCGCAAAGGACATTGCGCGCACGAGGGTCCAGACCCGCATCCCTCAGGATCGGCCAACGCGTCCAGGCAGCCAAGCGCACCACCCGGACTGAGCCCCAGCAGTTCGCCTAATTCCCGTCCGGTGACCCACGCGCCCCTTTCGTTCAACTTGTTCACGCGGAGGTTTTCATCAACCACCATCAGCACCACCGGCGAGTTGGCGTAGATGGCGGCCAACTCCGCGTAGGCGGTGCGCAACTCCTGCTCAGCCTTCTTTTGATCGGTTACCTCAATCGCGACCACCAACACGTCAGTGCCACCCTCGCCCGGATTTGGCACCGGCACGTATGAGAAGTTGAAATAGCGGTCTGCCGCCGCCGCTCCGCGTCCTCGGCGGAGCGGAACGACCATCGAATTGGCGTGATACACGGTGTGCGCGTCGCGCACGATCTGGAGCAGCGGCACTACCACGGAGGCCGCTTCCGGAAAAACGTCCGCGACGGTCCTTCCGGCCATGGGTTCGCCGGGGACCAGCGCTTCATATGCCGGATTGACGGTTACAAACCGGAAATCGGGCCCGCGCAGCAGCGCGATCGAGACGGGCGAATACTCAATGATGGACTCCAGTGCGATTTGGCGCGCTTCCACTTCCCGTGCCAGACCTACGCGAACCCCTTCCGAGATCGCTTGGGCCTGGCGCGAGCGCTTGAGTTGCTGGAACAGTACGCTCTTGACAACGCCAGACAGAGCGAGAGTCCCCAACCCGACCCAGTTTTGCGGTGAATCTACTCGAAAGGATCCGACCGGCGCGGATGCGAAGTACATGGATTCGAGCACGCACAAAACCGTGGTCAGCATCCCCGGTCCGAACCCGCCGAACCAGCAGCTAACCGCCATGAACGGCACGTAGGTGATGTACGGTATCAGTGTCGGCGGATGGAGCGGGATGCGCGCCACCTGCGCCGCAATACCTAACAGAACTCCCGCTGAGTAGCGGAGAAGCAGCGGCGGTTTACTGAGCCATGCCAATAGGCGATGCATTATTGTGTTCGCGATCCAGCCCTTGCGAGGCGCCCACGCAGGGGAGCAGGATCTGGAAACTGGTGCCTTGACCCATCTCGCTGGTGGCGCTGATGTAGCCGCCACTCTGCGTAACTATGCTGTGTACGATGGAGAGGCCCAGGCCGGTTCCGGCTCCGGCCTTCTTGGTGGTGAAGAATGGTTCGAAAATGCGGCCAAGCGTGGCCGGGTCCATGCCTTGGCCGGTGTCAGCAACGCGCAGCCGTACGTACGGCCCGGACCGGTACAGGCGCGCGGACGGACCGTGGCCGGATATTTCGGTGGTCGAACTTTCCAAGCGGAGCTCGCCGCCGGCCGGCATGGCGTCGCGCGCATTGAGGGCCAGGTTGAGGAGCACCTGTTTGAACTGGTTGCGGTCGCCGCGAACGGTCCCGAGCGGTGAGCCGAAGTCGGTTGCCAGCGAACGTGTCTTCCCCAGGCTGTGAGCAATCAAAGGCAGCACTTCGCGCATCACTTCGTTGACGTCGAGTTCCTCGAAGGCCGCTACATCGCGGCGGCTGAGGGTCAGTAGCTGGGCCGTGATGGAGCCGGCAATTGAAGCCGCCTGCTTGATTTCGCGCGCCTCGGCCTGATCCTCACCGGTAAGCCGCTCGGTCAGTTCGTCGGCGTATCCCAGAATGACCATGAGCTGGTTATTGAAATCGTGGGCCAGGCCGCCCGCCATATTGGCGACCGCCTCCATGCGCTGCGACTGCATCAGGCGCCGTTCCATCTCCCGGCGGACGCTGATGTCGCGCATCACCAGGACTGAGCCCAGCAGATTGTCCTCCGAGCGGTTCTCAAAGCACTCGATCTCGACCACGGTTTTCGATCCCGTCTTCGAAATCAACGTATAGCTGCGGTTCTCGCCCGCCAGGAGGTCCTGGATGGGATTCTTGGCGGGTTGGTTCCTGGACTCCTCAAACAGCGCCAGCACATCCATCAGGAGATCGCCATACGCATCGGCGGATGACCAGCCGGTCAATTGTTCGGCCACCGTGTTCATGAAAACGATTTCGCCGCTGGTGTTGGTGGCCACGATGCCTTCTCCGACGCTGCGCAGGGTGGTCGAAAGCCACGCCTCGCTGGCGCGCACGCGGCGCTCCATCGCATGTTTATAGAGGGCGATCGGCAGCACGCTGCGAAGGTCTCCGTCGGTGATCGGTTTCAGAATATAGCCGTGCGGTTCCGTCAGCTTGGCGCGGTTGAGGGTTTCCGGATCGGAGTGCGCAGTCAGGTAGACTACGGCCGTATCCCGTTCTGCTTTCAAGGCTTGCGCTGTGGCGATACCGTCCATCTCCCCTTGCAGACGAATATCCATAAGCACCAGATCGAAAGGCGTGGACCGGCTGCAGCGCAACGCTTCCTCGCCGGAGCTGGCGATGGCCGGTACGAGGTAGCCTAGTCTCTCCAGCCTTTTCTGCAGGTCGGCGGCGATCAGTCTTTCGTCTTCCACGACGAGGATCTGTTTTTTGGCATCTTCGGTGTGCTGCATGTCAGGGTTAGTGTGTTCAGTGGCGCCGCATTCTCAATCCGAAGTTACCGCTCCCTTTGGTCGCGGCTCAGTAACCGCGCCGCTTACCGAGCCGCGACCAGAGGAAGCGGTTCCGGCGGAACTCTCTGATGGCAGTTGTAGCAGATGCTTTCGGGAAGCTCGGCGGGGATCGGCTGAACCCCTTATTCCTCAATGAGAAATCTCAAAAAACGAGCTGTGATTTGGTCAGGCGGGACAAGTAGCGGGATATTTCCGTACGGTACTCCTGGATCAAACGATCTACCAATTCTTCATTTTTGTCGCTCTGCCGCCGGAGCGATCGATCGCGGGGGGATTCGGCGCGGCGGCTCAGGAGGTCTTCCTGGACCGCTAGTACCTGCTTCAAAAGAAGTCCTGTAGCGGCCATCTCGCGGTTCGGTGCGCTTCTGAATGCCGGGGGGAGCATGAACCGATGGTGCGCGGGGCGGCGGCGATTTCTCGAAAGAATTTCGCGCCGTCCCGCATGCTAGTGGTCTGCCCCGCCGCTTTGCGGCACCGGCAGACGACGGAAACCGATCGTCCGCCCCACACACTCACGCCCTATAACAAGCGGAAGTTGACTTCGATGGTTGCCACGACGGTAACGGGTTCGCCGTCCTTGGTGCCCGGTTTGAAATGCCACTGGCTGATGGCTTGCAGCGCCTTCTCTTCCAGGCCGAGGCCGAGACCGCGGACCACTCTCATATTGCGGGCGATGCCATCCGGCCCAATCTCGACGGCAATGACGGCAGTACCTTGGTATTTCGCGGCACGCGCCTCATCGCTGTATTCGGGCTCTACTTTGTAGGCCAGCGACGGGGGCGTGACACCCGCTCCAACTCGATAAGGAGTGGAGCTGTTGGCCTGGCGGACCACCGTCGCGTGCGTACCCAGGGCCTTTCGCACGGCGGCGGCCTGCTCGCGCAGAGGGGCAGCCTCATCTGTGCGGCCGCGCTTTTCGAGGAACGTGGCAAAGACCTCCATGATAGTGGCGGCCTGAGCCGAGCTCGGATCCTGGATCGCCAGAGCGCCGCGGAAAAGGGATTCAGCGTCCTGCGGATGGTCCTGCGCCCCCAGGATTGCCATCCACATCATGGCAACCCCGGCATGCTCCGGAGCGGCGGCTTGCGCTTTCTGGAAAAAGTCCAGGGCCTGCGTGGGATTCTTCCTGGTGATCGCGTCCGTACCCAGATCGATCAGCGGGCGGGCTGCTTCCGGCCGGCCGGCCAGCACCGAGACCGCCTTGGTATAGAAAGCGCGGGCCTCGTCGGCGTTGCCGCGGCTGCGCTCCAGATCGCCGATCTTGATCAGCCCCAGGCCATACTCGACGCTTTGTTGACCACCGTCGTCAGCCCGGATAGTCAGCGACGCATCCAACAATTTTCGGGCGAGATCGTATTTCAGGAAAGCGGCGGACGCTTGCGCGGCATTGTCCAACATGTCGTGGTTCTTCTCGGCGGCGGCGGCGCGAATAGTAGCCTCCACATCGGCGGGCATCACCTGCTCGTTCTCGTCGGCGCGCAAGACTGCGAGCGGAACCGTAACCACCAGGGCGACCAAAGCCGCCAGCCACGCGGAGGCGCGGCGCGGGGGCGTGCGGTTCACACTCGACTCGAGAAGAGCCACCAGGCGGCCTTCCAGTTGCGAGCGGCGGGCCATGGCGATGGCGGCCCAGCCGGCGGCCGGCGCGGATTGCAGAGAGCGCGCGATGTCCAGAAGATGACCCGCGTAGTCCGACGCGCAGGCGCCCGCCGTCAGCACCAGATCGTCGGCGGCACGCTCCCGCTCCTTGACGAACTCGCGCCAGGCGGCCCAGGCCAGCGGATTCCACCAATAAAGGTGTAGGGCGACGCGGGCCAGCAGATGCGTGGCGGCGTCGCCACGGCGCACGTGAGCCAGTTCGTGCAGAAGCACGAGGCGGCGGCGTTCTTCGCTCCATTCAGCCGCTTCGGCGGGCAATAAGACGGCGGGATGAAGGAACCCAAACGTCATCGGCATGCTGCCGCGGCTGGTCTCCAGGATGTCCACCGGATGGTGGATTCCGAGGGTGTCAGCCAATCGATTGGAGTGGGGCAATGGCGTAGACGCACGGCGTGCGCGCCATAGCACCACCCAGCCCGCCAACATTTGCAGGAGCCCCACGGCCGTGCCGGCGGCCCACAACAACATCAGCCAGAGCCGCCAGGTGGAATGGCTCGGCGAGTTGGCCGCCGCCTTAGTGGTGGCTGGCACGCTGCTCGAAACCGGCTTCGCAGGTGATGTTGAAACCGTCGTGGCGAAGACCGCCACGGGCCGCAGCAGCGCTGCTCGATACCGGCACGAGCACACTGGGGAGTGAAAGCGAAAGCAGCGGCAGCGCCAGCAAAGCAGCGAAGGCGGAGGTCCAAACCAAGTGACGTCGAGCCGCGGAGCGCCGCCGCAGCAGAATCGCGATCAGCCATGCAACGCCCAGTACCGCCGCGCTCTTGAGCGCGACGCTGGCAAGAAGTGAAAACCACATTTACTTTCCCTCCTTTTTGGCTTTTTCGATCAGTTTCGCCATGCGATCCAGCTCCTCGGCCGTGAGGCGCTTGGAAGAAATATCCAGCAGGGCGGCAACCACCTGTTCCGGAGAATCGCTGAAAAAGGTGTCCAGCAGATGCTTCACGGCCGAACGCTTGGCCTTGTCGGCGTTGACTACCGGGATGTAGACGTACTTCAGGCCTTCAGCCAGATGTTTGACATGGCCCTTCTCCTCGAGCACGCGGAGCATAGCCCGCACGGCTGAATAGCCGGGCGCATCCGGCAAGGCGGCACGGACTTCGGAAGCCGACGCCTTGCCGCGTTGGTAAAGGATTTCCATGATCTGGCGCTCCCGCCGGCTAAAACCTTCCTGCTGGTTTTTTAGCAGCATGCTAGAAAAATAGCACTAGAGGGAGGGCTTGTCAAGAGGTAACGCCGGCGGTCGTCTTCGCCGCCGGTTGGCGGATGCGCAGGGGGGCAAGCACCGGCGACAAGGATCGCCGGCGTTACGGTTTGGCTACTTCAGAGACGCAGGCCATTCTGGTGAAGTACCCTTTTAAGAGAATCAAGGGCGCGCCACCCATATCCACCTGGAACCGCACGGTGACGGGTTTGCCATCGACGGTCATAGGCGTTTTGCCGGTGTAAATGATCCACTCCAGGATCTGGCCGGAATCGGCGGGCAGGGACCGCTCCGCTTGGGCAAAGAAATGGAAAACGGCCCACAGACCATCACCGCTCAGCCAGCCTAGAGATTGGCTGCCCGCGATCTTGAGCGTAGACTTGAATTCATGAGTGCCCGCCGCGCGCCACATAAACGGTTGGGGCATCGCGTTGCCACCAGCGTAGGTTAGGGTCTGCCCATCGATATCGAGGTTGATGCCGATGGAAACCCCTTCCGCGGGCAACGGCTTCAACGAATATCCGAAGTGCGGATCCGGAGTATTTCCCGCGTATAGCATATCGGAGAACGCCGTGGCCTGATTGAAGAAGGAAAGGAACGCCGGGTTGAGAGTCACGCCGCCGTTGGGGTTCGCTACGTAGGTCGATCCCTGGCGTGTCAGCACTTTCTGCAGGCTGGTCTCTAATGCCCAGAGTGCTCCGTCCGGTTTATGGAAAATGCCATTCACATCGGCAACCGTGGCTTGTGGCGTGGCGTTCGCGTTGAACGGATACTTCTTCCACACCGCCGCCATCTGGTCGCATAAACCTTTGCCTTTGGCGTTCAATTCCGCGGGGCCAACGCTGCGCAGCAAGGATTCGGCGTTAGTGATGGGATCCTCCATCAATCTGCGCGTCACCGCCTGGACATTCATATCGGCGTCGTTGCGGAATTGTTGGGCCACCTGCCGGGCGGCGACGCGCGCCGCGGTCGCATTGCTCAAGGTCTGAGTGGCTGCGCCTTCGGCGGGTTGCGGCTGGTCCGCGACCGCCTGGAGTGACGCCTGCAGCGTCACCATCGCGTTCATGTAGTTCTGATTCGGCGGAAGAATATAGCGGTCCGAGCAGGGAGCCGGCACCACCGCCTGCGCCGGTTGAAAGGCGGCCGCGACGGCAGGCTCATCCACGGCGGTGTTCTGCGATGCGAGGCAGAGCAGCGCCAGCAGCGGCGACGAATTGCCCGAAAGCAGGGTCAGTTTTTGGGAGGCGTCCTTGAGGTCTTTGTATTTCACGACGGTGGCGCTCGTAAAATAAGCACGCCACTGCGCGATGAAATCGGAGTAGTATCGCGCCTTCAACTGCTGCTCCAGATTGGCGCGATCGATATTGACCGGACCCTGGTCTCCCAACACCCACTGCTCGCCGCTGAAATAGCGCTCGGGATTGCGCATGGCGGTCTTCATGAAATCAAAACCCGGCTTGGTGAAGGCTCCGGCAACATCCTGGTTGTCGATCACCACCTCGGCCGAGCCTGGAAATTTCTTGTTGAAGTTGATCGGCGGGCTGGTCTTCGCTGCGCCCGCGAGCATGGCCTGATACACGCGTTCGAGCCCCATAAATTGCGCCAGATAGCGACGCCCCATGGCAATCGCTTGCACGTCATTGGCGTTTGAATACGGGTTGGCCACCTGCAACTCGTCGCTATAAAACTCGAACTGCTTCTGGGCAAGCTGCATGCGGTCGGCGCCTACGTTACGGCCCGCGCTCCAGCGGTCCAGAAGCAAAGGCGCCAGGAAGCTCCGCGTGCTCTTATCGTGATTGGATGTGGTGATCAGGTAGGCCTTAAGCGTGTTGTAACTCAGCTCGTAGTCGGGCCCGGGGGTCGCCGGCAAGTGCGCCAGAAAATCCGCCAAACCGTTCTGCGTCTGGCCGAAGAGTAACTGTTTGAAGCGGATGAAGTAGAGTTTATAAGCTGGTGGATAGAGAGTATCGCCCGCATACAATCCCCATTTGTACGAAAGAGGAGCGCCGTCGCGATTGTACGTGGTGAGCACCTGCAAGGTTTGCCGCAGGTTGTCCAGGCTCCGCAGGTCGTCAACGGAAGGTAAGTTGTTTCCAGTTGTTTGGCCCGCGGATATCCCCTGGGCGGCTTGTTGGACGTCGGACTCCAAACCGCGGTTTTGGAAAAAGGAGACGATGAACCCGATACTGAAAATCAGACAGACTACGGCTGCGGAAGCCAAAAGTATGCGCTGCAGCAGGCGGGTCTGGGTGCTGGAACTGCTGGCTCCCATGGCGACCCGGTCCTCAAGCAGCACCTTCCGGAAAAGATTGCTCAGGAAGACCCATTGCGGGACTCTCCGCGCACCCGCGGACGGCATAGCGGCCGGTGTTTGCTGGCGCGAGCCCCCGACTTTCAGAATCGTCGTCGCGTCGAGATCCTCCGCCCGCTCCGATGCGGGCTGCTGGCGGGGTATGGGGGCCGCCTCATTGACCATGACCGGCCGGATTCCCGAGAAATAGAATCCACGCAAGAACGGCCCGACCGCCAACTGGCTGGGCCGGCACAATTCCACCAGAAACTGCACCACCACGGCACGCAGCTTGCGGAATTCGCGGGGGAACTCATAGGTACTCGGCAGGATCGCGGCATCGTTCTCGCGGCTTAAGAATTCGGGGCGGGCGTCACACAGCGATCGGAACAGTTGATCGAAAGCGTAGTTGAGGCGGGTGGTCTCCTGTTCCACATAGACGGAGCGGCCGCCCGACGACATCGGTAGCGAGGCGCCTACTACTTGCTGGGCCTCCTGGTCGCTGAGGTTGCGCACGTACTCGAAGAAGAACGGTACGCGGTCCATCCTGGTGAAGACTACGTAGATCGGGAGGTTGATGCCTAAGTTCGCGGAGATCTCTCCCAATCTCTGGCGCAGGTTCCGCGCAGCCGCCACGGCCGCTTCGGCGGCTCCCGTGCGGGTCAATTTCTCGGTGTCGAAACAGACCAGGGCGGCTCTGGGCGCCTGCCCGCCTTTCCCTGTGAGCGAGCCCAGTTTACGGGGCTGCAGCCGTTTGATGAAGCGTCTCCATCCGGACGCATCTCCCAGGAGCGCGCCGCCGCCTTCGGCAATCACGATTTTTCCTGCCAGCCACAGGTTGGTGGACCGGGTAGGCACCACCGTTGTGTCCTGATAAACCTGTCCGGCCAGCAGTTCCGGTTCCAGTCCGGAATGCACGACGGTGCTGGTCTTGGTGCTGCCGGGTTCACCGATCACGAGAATGACCGGCATGCTGCCGATGGGCTCCAGGTGCGCGGCGGCCATCCGCGCTTCCGCCTCGCGGAACAGCATATCGATTTCGCCGGTTCCACCGGGAGCGTCGCCGCCGGCGGGAGCGCTGACTGGCTTTTTCTGGTTCCTCGAAAAGAACCAAACGATCACGGCCGCGGCAATCAGCCCCAACAACAAAAGGGCGATCATCATGATCCAAAGGCGGCCTCCCGTGAGCTTCAGGAGTTTCCCGACCATGAAGGTGAACGCCACGTACATCAGGAGTCCGGCGCCAGTCATTAAGAGGGTCTTCTTCACTGGGTCCTCCTGGTGATCTGCTGAAACCTCCGCTCCCTGACGGCCGCGGCTCGGTAGGTGCGCGTTAGCAAGCGGGCTTCCTTTTTCATCCTCCTAATTCCTCACCTGCGAGGCGGTCGATCGAATCTGTGTGGCGCCGGAGCCGAGCGACAGTTTGAAGACGATGAACAAAATGACGGCGATCACCAGGCAGACTATCGCGATGATCACGAACCTGCGGGTCCACGGGTCTTTGGCCGCGCGGGGAGTTTCTGCCTGCAAAGTCCAGGCCGGCGCAAGGCCGGCGAAGGGACCTCGAATGCGGCGGATCTTGTTCGCGGTTTGCTGCATGATGCCGGGCAACTCACCTCCGCCGCCGGTGCTGTAGCGTCCGCGATAGCCCAACAGCAGACAGAGGTAGTGTACTTCGAGCAGATCCGCCAGGTCGATGGAATCGTCCTCGCCTAATAATTGCTGAAGGTTCTGGAAAAATATTTCACCGGCCGTGTGGGTTCCAAACAACTCCTCCTGAAGCGGCTTGCGCGGCCAGTTGGCGAACAGCGGGTTCTGGGCATTCAAGATGGATTCATCGAGAAACGCCACCACGGCAAAGGTCGCACGCCTGACGTAATCCGTCGAGTAGCCGCCGACATTATGGCCCTCCTGGGCGGCCGTCCGCAGCGCATCGCGAACGTGAGTGCGGAAGACTTCAGCGTCGGTGGCCACCTGGCGGTTGGATCGCAGGCGCACGGTAGTGGTGAGAATTTCCTGAAAGATCAGAGCCAGATTCTCAGTCCGGCCGCCGGTTGGGACAAGTGCTTGTGGCATAAGAAGGCTTCGTCAGTCCAACACGACCAGCAGCTCGAGCTCCGGATGGGGCAACTCCTCGGGAACGTAGACCCCGACCTTCTTGGTTTCCATGATGTGAATCCAGAACGGCCCGGAGCGGGTGATTCCAAAGTATTGTGTCTCCACCTTGGCCCGTATGGCCGACGGCACGATGGGAAGATGCGTCAGCGCCAGCCCGGGCATGGCGCGTTTCACCAGCTCGCCTACGAACTTGCTGGAGCACATCTTGACCAGTGTGGGAGTCTTGGTAATCAGGTCGGCATCGCCCAAATCCGCATGGACGCCGAGTACCCACCGGGCGGGGCCGAAGCAGCGCGCGTCGGCGACTTCCCCTTCGTAGAAATAATTGTCCGTTTTGCGCAGCTTGATTTGCAGACAGTTGGTCGGCACAACGATTTCCAAATGTCGGCGAATGTGCCGTTCCAACTCGGCGAAGCACTCACCCAGGCGCTCATGATCGTAGAGCGGCAGAGTACGCGGATGCGACTCCAGGCTGAACGTGCAGAGCGAGCCGGCCAGCCTGGAAAGCTCCAGAAAAACTTCTTCCGGATGGCCGCGTTTGGATTGCCACAAATGCCGCAGGGCCGCCGCGCCCGTGTTGACGGCATGCAGCAGCCAAAAACTCGCGATTTCTCGGGGCGAATATTCGTTGACCTTGCCGCTGCCGGTTCCCGCCAAAGCGGCGCTCTTTTCCTCGAGGATCTCGATGAGCTGCTTGACCATGAGCAGCAACCGCTCGCTGGAGCTGATCTGCAAGCACGGAGGTATAAAATCGGGGTCGAAGACATAGTGTCCGGAACCATCCCGCATGACTCGGGCAAGCGCTAACGAAACGAAACCTTCGCGGGGCTCGGTGTCCAGCAGGAGACGGATGTTCTTACGTCCCACACGAACCGGGCGCTCGTCGCTGCCCGTGTTTTCGTCCGGAAACTCACGCACTTCACCGACATACCGCGCGCTGGCCGAACCATCGTTGAGGTCGCAGTTCGCCCCGCCGGCCTTCCGAACGGGAACTCCCAACAGAACCGTCAGGCCGTCCCGTGTGGGCGGAAACAGCTCGGCGATTTCCCGGGGCGGCGGAAGAGGATCGCACTCCGGCATGTTGAACGGCAGCCCGTCCGAGAAAAGCCCGCGGGCATGCAAGAGACACGCTGTTCCGTTTCGCAATGCGTCCGCGTCCAGGCTGAAACCTAACAATCCATATGGCTGAAAACCAAAAGCGGTGGCCGCAAAGTGGAGGGAATCCTCAAAGTAGCGGTTCTGGGCCTGGAATTGATGTGGCCCCAAATACATCCCTTCCGACCACACCACTCTGGAAAGGAGTCTCATAGAGATAACGTTACGGCACGACCTGTGAATTTGGTTACCACCCAGACACTGTATCATAGGCAGAAATGGAGCTTTTGCGTACCCTAGAAGGACAGGGATAAACATGCAGCTGGAGCAAAAGTACGAGCTTCTGGAAGCGGTAGGCGAGTTAGTCGGTACGCAGGACCAGACCATTCCCGCCTGGGAGCGATCCTCGGGAAAGCTGGTTTTTGTGCACCTGTTGGCAGGAGGTTATAACGGCGAGGTCAATGCCATATTGACCGCCGTCGGCCGCCTGCCCCCCGAGAATCGTCAACGGGTGTTGGGAGCGGGCGACTACTCAGGCACGGCGTACGTGATCACCGACGCGTTGCCCTGGGGTGTAACGCTGCGGAACTGGATTACGAACATGAGCCCCAAGGTGGAGACACCGGCAGCGCCCCCGGCGCCGACAATCCCAGTCACGGTGGAGGCCCCACCTGCGGCGCGCAATGCCGCGGAATTAACCAGGGCTGGGACTTGGAAGATTCCGGCGTTCGATTCAGCAGTAAAGTCAGAACCGGTGGCACCGAGGCAGCCGGAACCCCCACCGCCGGCTCCGCCGCCAAAATTGGATCCGGTTGTGACGCAGCCAATGGCGATCAACGCAGGCGCAGTGGTTCCTGAGAAAGAGCCGGGCGAGTTCACGCGCTTAATGCGCGCCGGGATGGCGGAGCCTGCCGCAAGCCTGGAAATGCCTAAGCCGGCTCCGGGCGGATCAGCGGCGGAGGAACGCGACACAGGAGAATTTACCCAAATGCTCCGCGCGGTGAAGCCCGATCCTATGGCGACCGCGCAAATACCCGGCGCTCCTACAGCCGCGCCGGCCGCTGCGGATGCCAAGCCCGGAGAATTCACACAGCTTCTGCGCGCTTTTAAACGCGAGTCCCCGTCAGCTCCGGTTTTGCCGGTCCCGGGCAGTGCCACGCCGCCGGTGAGAAGCGCGGATCAGATCATACCGCCCATCGACGCGCCGCCGAAGCCCATGGTAACGGCCCGGCAAGAGATACCGGACGTTCCGATGACACCGGCCCGCGCGGCCGAAAGCAGCCCGGGAGATTTCACTAACTGGCTGCAACAGCCGGTGGGAGGCCCCAGCCCTAAACCTAGCGCTCCTCCTCCGCCTCCGCCGGTGGAGGCTGCATGGCAGTTTGATCCGCCGGCTGCTCCTGCCCCTCCGCCGATTCAACCCGCTCCGGCGGCAAAGCAAGGGCCGGGCGCTTTTACGCAAATGTTCCAGACTCCGCGTACACCGGCTCCGGCGGCCCCCGCCGCTCCGCCCATATCTCACGAAGAGGGGGGGTTCACGCAATTGCTGCGAGCGCCAGCCTCACCGGCTGGAGGGATTTTCGAACCGCCGAGGCCGGGCGGACCCGCGGATGCCGACCTGTTTAAGACACCGGGACAGGGAGCGTCGAATGTGGCGGGCGGACCGAGCTTCACACAATTTATGGCGGTCAGCACTCCGACCCCGCCGGCCGCACCGGCTGCGGCGCCACCGGCTCCCGCACCTGCCCCAAAGGAACCGCCACTGGACAAACCACGATCCTACCTGCCGCTCATCCTGATCCTGGGGGTTCTATTTTTGTTGACGGTCGCGCTGGTTCTGGTGCTGTGGCTGCGGTAACTGCACCGGCGACAAGGATCGCCGGCGTTACGCCAACACTAGCGACTCACAATCACCGGCGGCCGTAACGCTGGCGATCCTTGTCGCCGGTGCTTGCACGTTATACAGCTTGCGGGAGCAGAATGATCAGTTCCAGTTGCGGGTTGCGGAAATCCGCCGGAACATATGCCGCGAGGTTACGGCTCTTGCCAATGGATTCCCATGGGCCGCCGCCCGGAGTCAAGCTGAAGTATTGGTAATTGAGCTTATGCGGAATCACGCTGGGCGGAGTGGCGACATGGTTGAGCTGCACTCCGGGGAGCGCCTGTTGGACCAGGTGATCGATCACGTTGGCGGAAGCGATCTTCACCAACTGCGGAACCTTGGTGATCAGCTCCGCCTGGCTCGTCTCCGCCTGCATCGCCAGGTACAGGCGGGTGTTTACCAGATAATCGTCCCGATCCAGGGAGGTGGCGTAAATGGAAGGCTGCACCAGCTTCAGCGGCAGTGACACGAAATTGCTGGGCACCACCGTTTCCAGCAAAACGCGCAGCTTCTCATCCAGATCCGTAAAGCAGGCGCTCAGATTGTCGTGATCGTAGTTGGGAAAATCGCGCGGATGGATCTTGTGCGAGAACGCCGTGAGCGACCCCGCCAGCGACAACATAGCCGCATACAGTTCTTCCGGATGGCCTCCGGTGGTCTCGAACATGTGGCGGAACACCGGCATGGCGGCATTGATCGTATAAAGCAGCCAGAAGTTGGGAATATCGGCGGCGGTAAAATCCGCCAGGGTCTGATTCTTCTGCCGGCGCAGGCCCGATAACGCGCTACTCCGGGAGGAGAGAACTTCCAGGAGCCGTCGGGCGATGGAGGTCAGATAATCGTTAGCCCGAAATTCCACCAGCGGCGGAATGAAACGCGGATTCAGACTAAACAGTCCCGCGGCGCTTTTCTCCACGGTGGCGATGCGGAGGGCGGAATGGCTCTCGCGGCTCTCGTCTCCCACCAGGAGCCGGAAATTCTTCTTGGCAACCAGCACGGGTTTTTCGGACTGTCCCGTGTTTTCGTCCCGCATCAACTCCACTTCGGCGCGGTAACGGGTTTCGCCTCCGCGCAACTGGCTGGCAACGTTGAAGCCACCGTCGCGGTACTGCGGAATGGCCAGGTATATATCCACGCGGTCCTGATCCGCATCGAAATGCGGCTTTAACAAGCGCGGCGGCGGCGGCGTATCGGAGCGCGGTAAATCGAACAGGAGGCCATCCGGAAGGATCCCGGCGGCATCCGCAACCGAGAATGTGCCCGAAGCCAGTGCTTCCTGTTCAATTCGCAGCCGCTGGAAGCCCCACGGCCGGAAGTGCAGCGCCTGCAGGTGGAATTGCAGAGAATTCTCTAGAAACCGGTCCTGGATCTGCAGATATTGCGGGTTGAGGAAAGTTCCTCTGGTCCAGATGACGGGTTCCAGTTGGCGCACGAGATTCAAAGTAGCAGAATCCGCGCGTTAGAGCCAACCGGGAGCTTACTGTTTCGGTTGTCCGGCGCCGGGGCGAGGCGGGGCAGGCGGCAGGGTGCCACCTTCGGCGAGGATCTTCATATTCTCGAGCGCCCGCGTGAACTGCGCAGTCTTCTGGGCTTTGTCCTTGTCGCGTGCGGCGTCATCGGCCAGCATCGAGTTATCGAACACCAGGGTGTAAACGAGCTTCGACGTGGTGGCTGTCAGCGGCTTCGCTTCGAGCGTACCGTGATAGAGGTTGTAGGGCCGGCCGGCTCGCACCGCTTGCGTGTAGGTATAAGAAAGGTCCGTCTTCCCCACCAGAATTTCGCCCCCTACGGACCGCACGGTGCCGAATTCACCGTCCTTGCCCGAGGTGAGCGTACAGGGGATCTGAAACCATTCGCCGATATCGCAATACTTACCGACGCGCTTCCAGACTTCCGCGGCGGGCCGGTTCACCGTGATTTCCAGGGGAATCGAAATATAGGTTGGATTGGCGACCACCGGACTAACCGGGGCGCCCGCCGGCGCCGGCGCACCAGATGCCGGAGGCTGTGCACTGGCAACCCCCACCAGACAGACGAGCGCGAGCGCGCAACCGGCAGCCTTCTTACTGAACTGATTCCGCATGAATCCCTCCAACGGTTTAGATTTGTACCGACGCCAATCTTGGCACAGCCCCGCCCAGGGAATCAACCGGGCTCACGATTCTTCTGGTGGGCGACGTCCGCGACGAATCGCTTGAGCGCCTCGGGGTTACGAAGTATGTGGAGGGTCGCGTTAGCCGCGTGGTTAGCGATCGCGTCCATCAGAAACGGACGGCTTTGACGGCGATACCGCAACAGCCAGAGCCAGAAATCGGACCGCTCGCGCGACTGCCGGACAGCTCGCCAGGCACACCGGACCAAGGAGAAGTCCAGAAAAATAATGGTGTCGGCGGCACGAAGCCGGACGTCGACAGCGTCATCGCTCAGGCGCACCGCGAGAGTCGACTTACCGGAAGCTCCAGCACCCAGGATGACCACGCGGTTCATGTCGCCAATTCTTCGCGACGTTCCCACATGGCCGCATAGGCCTCTTCCAGATGCCGTGCAAATCGCCGGCTATCGAACAAGGGAAAAGTGAGCCGGTTCCGGCGAAGTCTCTCCCGAAGACCTGTCAAGCGATCCCGGTCGGCCGCCAACTGTATTGCTAACGCCTCGTATTCGGCCAGAGAGGTGGTGACGAGTTCCGGTAGCCCCACGGCGCCAAGCAGGCTGCCGGCCACTCTCGAGGGGAAAGTCTCGCCCGCACAGGTCAACATCGGGCACCCGCCCCAAAGCGCATCGCTGGCTAGTGTGTGCGCGTTGTAAGGAAGCGTATCGAGGAATAGATCCGCGATTGCGAACCGCGCCAGATGCTCGGGATTGGGGAGCGCTGGCGCGAAAATCAGCCTTCCTGCGGCGATTCCCCGGGACTCGGCTTCCCGCCGCAGATTGGCCGTCGCGAGCGCGTTCGCTTCGAGCAGCCATAGGACGCTTCCTTCGGTGGCAGCCAGCAGCCGCATCCATATATCGAACAGCCTAGGCGTGATCTTGTAGGCCGCGCTGAAGCAGCAGAATACCAAGCCCGCCTCCGGCAATCCGCATTCTTCGCGGCTCGGAATGCGCTTGGAAATAGGGCGCGTGCTGTCGTTCACCTGATAACAGTCCGGCAGGTGGACGAGCTTCTCCGTGTAGTAAGGCTGTTGATCCGCCGGAACGACGAATGGATCCACCAGAATGAAATCGACGAAATCGGTTCCCATGGTGCCCGGGTAGCCGAGGTAGTTCACCTGGATGGGCGCGGGCCGCAACGCCAGAATCTGGGGACGGGCATCGGTGGTGTAGCCTTTCAGATCGACCAGGATGTCGACGCCATCGTCGCGGATGCGTCTGGCCGCTTCCTCAAACGAAGTGGTTTCCAGATCGACGAAGCGATCGAACGACGCCACCAATCGCCGCCGCGCCGGGCTTCCGTCATCGCGCCCACAGGAGTAGCCAAACACCCGGAACCGTTGGCGATCGTGCAGGGAGAAGAGCTGCGAAATCAGGTGCGCGGTGGCGTGTTCCTGAAAATCGGCCGACAGGTACCCGATGGTGATGGGACCGCCTCCCGGCCGCGGCTTGGGCCTCAGCACGGGGGCGGGCAAGTGTTCAGCTGCCCACTGCTTCGCACAGAGCAACTGCTGCGCAGGGGTGGTCTCCAGGCAAAGGAATATGAAGGGATTGACAGCGCCGGAACCGCTTTCCACGAGTTCGATCACGCGCTCGGAAAGGCGGCCGAGCCCGTCCCATGCGCAGACCTGCTGCATCTCTTGCACGATCAGAGGGAACACTTCGGCCAGTGCAGGATTTAGAGCGACAGCGGTCTCGAAAGCGGCGCGCGCCTCCGTCAACCTGCCCGACCGGCGGAACGCGCTGCCGAGATTTCGGTGCGCTTCGGCATACCCGGGCCGCAACTCGATGGCCTGGCGGTAACAGGCGATGGCTTCCTCGAGCGAGTCGCTCATCTGGCAGGCGTTACCCAGGTTGTTGTGTGCTTCCGGAAAATCCGGGGAGACTGCGAGGGCACGCCGGTAGCAGGCCACGGCATCGGGTATCCTCCCCTGTTCCATCAGCAGGTTGCCTAGATCGTTGTGGGCCACCGCGAAACTTGGATCCTCGCTGACGGCTTTCCGGATCATGTCGACAGCTACCCGGCTCTGGCCTGCCCGGTAGGCCACCAGGCCAAGCAGGTGCCAAGCCGGCGCCTGACGCGGATCGGCCTGGAGAATCTGCTGGCAGAACGCAGCAGCTTCGGCAAATTGGCCCACGCGAAAGGCGCGGGCGGCCCGGGACAACAAAGAGTCTTCCAGAATTCAAGAATTTTAGCTCAAGCTGGCAAGCTAAAGCATGCCCTACTGGCGCATGCGGTAAGGTATCTGGAGAGCAAATCGACATGCTGGTTCCACTCTCGTCCGACGACGCGCAGCGATTGCGCGATTTTTTTTTGGGCGCCAATTTCACGGAAGAGCAGTTCGGGAAGAACCTATCCCTCGGAGAGCTCCGCCGCCGCCGCGGAGACCGGGCGACCTTACTGGAAACCACCCGCGATCCTTCCGCGCTAAACGTGCTGATGCGCTGGTTCTTTCTGGGGGTGCCACAGGAAGCTGAAGCGGTTGCGGGCCTTGTACCGGAGCCGGTACTCAGTCTCATGCTCCAAGCCGGACTTCTGAAGCGTAACGAAAATCGGCTGGCCGCCAACGTTCTAATGACGCCTTGGGGTGAGTACCTGTTTGCGGCCGACAAGTTTTCCCGGTTGCAGTCGGAAGACTCCGCAGACGTGGTGTCGTGGCCCAATCCCAGCAGCCTCATGCTGCGACAGTTTTCCATCCGCCGGCCTAGCCGAGACACCCTGGACTTGGGCACCGGCTGCGGGGTTCAGGGCATCCTCGCGGCCGGATATAGCGAACGCGTTTGCTCAACGGACCTGAATCCACGCGCCGAAGAGTTCGTCGTATTCAATGCCCATCTGAACGGCGTGAACAATATCGAATATCTAGATGGCGACACGTTTGAACCGGTCAAAGAGCGCACGTTTGACATGATATTGGCCAATCCGCCCTTTTTTATTACCCCGACCGGGGACCAACTCTACTGTGAAAACGGAATGGATCTCGATCAGTATTGCCGCGGTATCGTGCGCGAGGCGCCGCAACATTTGAACGAGGGCGGTTATTTTCAGGCGACGGTGGAGTGGGTCCAAGTGCGCGGAGAGCCATGGCAGGAGAGGCTTGCCGAGTGGTTGCAGGGAACGCAATGCGACGCGTGGATATTACGGTCGTACACCAGCCCGGCGGCCGCATACGCTCAGAAGCGGATAAGGGAAACCTTACCCCATCGGAACTCCTTCGGCAAACTGGAGGAGTGGATGGCCTACTACGGGGAGCGGGGCGTGGAAGAGATCCACGGGGGGCTTTTCGCTATGCGCCGAAGCTCTGGGAAAAACTGGCTGCGGATTGAGGAAGTCCCGGTGTCGGCGAACGACCCGTTCGGGGAGACCGTTGTTGAGGTATTCACGACGCAGGACATCCTTCTGGCCTGCCCCCATGACGATCAATTGCTGGGCATGAAACCGCGGCTGTCGTCTCACGCGCAACTCGAACAGATATCGCGCGCTTCTGGCGGAAGATGGACGGAAGATTCGCTGCTACTCCGGTTAACCGGGGGCGTGCCGGCCTCACAGGCCGTGGAAAGGCCAGTCGCCGATTTTCTTAGCCTGTGCGACGGCACCAAGACCTTGGAAGGGCTGGCGCAGGGCTTGGCAGCCCAAGTGAATGCCGCCCCGGACCAGGTACGGCAACAGTGTTGCGCGATCGTGCGCCGGCTGGCACAGCAAAGATTTATCCAAATTTCGCGGTAAATCCGCGTTATACATTAGAGCGGCCGATAGCGCTGGTACCCCATGGTGCTTGACACCGATTTCCGTTAATGCTAACCGCCCATAATGCTTGACGTCCCAGTGCGTCCTGAGTATAGTTGTTGGGACCGGCAGTTGGCTGGAGGAAGATATGGCAAGAGAAAGTACGCAGCATAAGTTAGATCGCGTTCGCTCTCCGCGAGTCCAAATTACCTACGACGTCGAGGTTGGTGGCGCAATTGAACTGAAGGAGCTCCCCTTCGTCGTGGGTGTTTTAGGGGATTTCACGGGACAGCCGGAGCAGCCTCTGCCCAGGCTCAAGGATCGAAAATTCGTGGAGGTCAACCCCGACAACTTCGATACTGTCCTCGAAGGCATGAAGCCTCACCTTTCACTCTCTGTCGAGAACAAACTCAGCGATGCCTCAGACGCCGCGAATCTGAAAGTCGATCTGAAGTTCAAGAAGCTGGAGGATTTCGAGCCTCAGAATGTAGCTCAGCAAGTCCGGCCTCTTAAAGAACTGCTGGATCTGCGGACGCGGTTATCGGACTTGCGGGGCAGCCTGCAAGGTAACGACAAGCTGGAAGAGTTGCTTCTGGATTCCGTCGGCAATACCGAGAAACTCGACAAGCTAAAGAAAGAGATGGGAAAGGGGGAGCCCACCAATGGCTGATGCAAAGAGCACCGCGGCGGCGCAGCCCGCTGAACAGGTTCAGGAACGAAGCCTGCTGGACGAGATAGTTGAGCAGGGACGGTTCGGAAAAGAGTCGGCCGCCAGGGAACGCGGCAAGGACTTAATCAAAGAGTTCGTCGGCCAATTCCTGGAAGGGAACATGGCGATCGCGCGCGATGCCGAGATGATGATCAACGCTCGCATCGCACAAATCGATCACCTGGTTTCGATCCAGTTGAACGAAATCATGCACGCACCTGCTTTCCAAAAACTGGAAGCCACGTGGCGCGGTGTGAAGTATCTGATGGATCAGAGCGAAACCGGCGTGATGTTGAAAATTCGGATTCTCAACGTCGGCAAGAAAGAATTGCTCAAGGATCTGCAGCGGGCACCGGAGTTCGATCAGAGCGCGCTGTTCAAGAAGGTCTACGAGGAAGAATACGGAGTTTTTGGAGGTGCGCCGTTCGGCGCCCTGGTGGGCGATTACGATTTCGGCAAACATCCCGAGGACATGGAACTGCTGGAGGGCATTTCCCACGTGGCGGCGGCGGCACACGCACCCTTCTGCGCCGCGGCTTCCTCCGACCTGTTTAATCTTCCCAGTTGGACGGACCTCAATTCGCCCCGCGATTTGGCTAAAGTCTTCGATACCACCGAGTACGCTAAGTGGAAGAGTTTTCGCCAGTCCGAAGACTCCCGTTACGTGGCGCTCGCCCTACCCAGGGTGCTGGGCCGGTTGCCTTATGGCAAAGACACCAAGCCGGTGGAGGAATTCGGCTACGAAGAACACGTCGGTGGCACTGATCATTCCAAGTATCTGTGGATGAATGCGGCTTTTGCTCTCGCCAGCCGGATGACCCAATCGTTTTCGCAGTATGGAATGTGCGTCGCCATGCGGGGTGTGGAAGGCGGCGGACTGGTGGACGGCCTCCCGGTTCACAACTTCTATACGGATGACGGCGACGTGGCCATGAAGTGCCCGACCGAGGTGCCCGTCACGGATCGCCGGGAGAAGGAATTGGCGGACTTGGGGTTCGTGCCGTTGGTGCACTGCAAGGATACCGACTACGCCGCGTTCTTCAGCGTGCAGTCGGCTCAGAAGCCCAAGGTGTACGACACCGATGCAGCTAACGCCAACGCCCGCTTGTCGACGCAGATTCCTTATCTCATGGCTGTGTCGCGCTTCGCGCACTACTTGAAGGCTATGATGCGCGACAAGATCGGCAGCTTCATGTCGCGCACCGACGCTGAGATCTTCCTGAATCGCTGGATTACCCGGTACGTCGTTCCCGATGACACCGCGTCGCCCTCGATGAAAGCCCGGTGTCCCCTGCGGGAAGCTCGCGTGGATGTGTCAGAGATTCCGGGAAAGCCGGGCTGCTACCGGGCCGTCGCTTTTCTGCGGCCGCACTTCCAACTTGAGGAGTTGACGGTTTCGCTGCGTCTTGTGGCAGATCTGCCGCCGCAAGCCAAGTAGCCGAGACCGGCTGGATTTGTTTCCAATCAGTGTTGTACCTAGGGCCTAAGAGAAAAAGGAGAATAACGTGGCGGTAAATGCATATCTATACGTAGATGGCGTAGACGGACCGAGCACCAGCAAGACCGGTTTCATCGACGTACTTTCCTTCAGTTGGGGCGTCAGCCAGACTGCGGTTTATGGCGCCGGCGCATCTGGAAAAGAAGCCAAGGCAGGACGGGCGGATTTTTCCAACCTGACCATCATGAAGGTTCTGGACAAAACCACCCCCTTGTTATCCGACCATTGCGCGTCGGGTAACATTCTGCCCAAGGTGTATATTCTTTACGACAAGCCTGTCGGCGACGCGCAGGCGGATTACTTCCGCATCTATTTGCAGGATGCGCTGATCACTTCGGTACAGCTCTCGGGCAGCAACGAGAACCCCTCCGAGTCGGTCAGCTTCGCTTTCCAGAAAGCAGAAATCGGCTACAAGGCGGAGAACGACGACGGGACACTCGCCGGCGCGGTCGTTAAGGGCTACGACCTTGAGAAACTGACAGCCGATTACGCGGCGCCGGACTCTTTCTAGAGCGCTGACATGACAGCAAAGGAACTTCTCGGCGCCGGGAAGGTCCGGGAGGCGGAGCGCACGCTTAGCGCGTATCTCCGCAACAATCCAACCGACGTCGCAAGCCGGACGTTTCTTTTTGAGCTCCTCTGCTTCTCCGGGCAGTACGACCGCGCGGAGAAGCAGTTGGGCATTTTGGCTCAAGGCAGTCGCGAGGCCGAGACGGGCGCGGTGGTTTACTACGCGGCGGTGCATGCCGAAAAGTCCCGGCACGAGATGTTTCAAAAGCAAGAGTTCCCCAAGGAACCCGCGGCCCCATCACCCCCCGGTGTGCTGAATGGCAAAAGTTTCCAATCGATCAGCGATGCTGATCCGGAAATCGGAGGGCGTCTGGAAGTGTACGCCGCGGGAGCGTACCTTTGGATTCCGTTCCAGCACATCGCTTCCATCGAGATGGCCCCCCCGCGCAGCCTGCGCGATACCCTCTGGGCTCCGGCTTTCGTCCTCACCGGCCCGAGTTTCAACGGAACCGATATCGGGCAGGTGATCATCCCGGCGATTTATCCGTTCTCCTGGAAATCGGACGACGAGTCCATCTGGCTGGGGAGAACCACTGACTGGGTCCGCGACGACGCCGGTCATGAGTTCCCTGTCGGCCAGAAAACGTTCGTCGTGGATGGCGAGGAAGTGCCGCTCCTGGAGATCCGGTCGCTGGAGTTCGCTTCCCATGCCGCTGCGTGAAGATATCCTGACACCGATTCCGGGCGACAATCCCAGCGGGCAAAGCCTGCGCTACGCGCCCCTCTACGATCAGATCAAGGAAGCCCGCCGCGAGGACGATGAACTCGCCCAAGGCGCCTGGCAGCGCGACCGCAAGCTGGCCGATAACGGTCTGGTGATCAGGCTGGCTGAGGAAGCCATTGCCGCTCAAAGCAAAGACCTGCAATTGGCGGCCTGGCTTACGGAGGCGTTGCTCAAGAAGAACGGATTCGCCGGTTTGCAGGAAGGGCTGCAATTGGTAGTGGGCCTCATCAACGGGTTTTGGGATACGCTTTACCCGGAGATCGAGGACGGTGATTTGGAGGCGCGCGCGGCACCGCTCGAGTGGATCGGCACCAAGATGGACGTCACTGTGAAAGGCGCTCCACTCACGAGGGACGGCTACAATTTCCATCAGCACAAAGAATCGCGGACGGTGGGCTACGAGGAGGTGGCTCAGAGCAAAGAGCAAAAAACCGCCCGGGAAAAAGCCCTTAAAGAAGGCAAGCTGGCGCCCGAGATGTTCGACAAGTCGTTTGTCGAGACGCCCAAAGCATTCTACGCGCAGGCAGAGAAACAGCTGGATGCCGGCTCGCAAACGCTGAAGGAACTGAATAAAGTTTGCGCGGAACGGTTCCAAGACGGGGCGCCTTCATTTGGCAAGTTGAGCGAAGCGATCGGCGAAGTACGCCGCGTCGTCCACGCGTTGCTGGAAAAGAAGCGGGAGACAGAACCCGATCCCGTGGTCGAAGAACCAGTGGCGGAAGCGGCCGCGCCAGAGGGCGAAGGCGCTACGGAAGGGGCTGTCGCGCAGGCGACCGCGGGCACTGTATCGTTCGGCTCTATTTCCGGGCTCGCTTCGACGGAGCCTGAAGACCGGCGCGAAGCCATCGCCAGCGTGGTCGCCGCAGCCGCGCTTCTGCGCAAACGGGAGCCTTTCAGCCCCGCGCCCTACCTGATGCTTCGCGGTCTGCGCTGGGGCGAGTTACGGGCGGCATCCGATCCGTTCATGCTGGTGGCTCCGTCTACCGAACACCGCCAGCAAATCAAGGCTCTTGCGTTGGCAGGCCGGTGGGCCGAGTTACTGGAAGCGGCAGAACATCTCATGGCGATGCCGTGCAGCCGCGCATGGCTCGATTTGCAGCGGGTCGTAGTGGACGCGTGCGTGGCGCTGGGCGATCAGTATAATGCCATAGCCATCGCTCTCCGATCGGAGTTGCGCACACTCGTGAGGGATCTTCCCCAGCTCCTGGATGCGACCTTGAGCGATGACACCCCGGCGGCCAATTCCCAGACGCAAGCCTGGCTGCGTGAATTGATGGCTGAGCCCTCCAACGGCACGCCTAGCGCCGAGACTCCCTCCGCTCCCGTGGCGCAAAACTCCCACGCTCCGGGCTGGCAAAAGAAGTTTATCGATCCGCAAGCGTTGGCCCAGGAAGCCATGCGCACCAATCAGCACCAAAAGGCCATCGAGATCCTGCAAAAGGAGCTCGAACGGCAACTCAGCGGCCGCGGCCGGTTTCAGCGCAAGCTCCAGCTCGCCCAGATCTGCATCGCGGCTGGGAAAGATGTGATTGCGCAAACGCTGCTGGACGATGTCGCCGCTGCCATTGAGACACATAAACTCGAGGATTGGGAAGACCGCGGGATGGTAGCGGCTGCCATGGTTTTTCTGCTCCAGTCCAATAAGAAAATTCAGGCCGACGCCAAGGCCAAGCAGGCGATGCTCGAACGGCTGTGCCGGCTCGATCCGGTTCAGGCGCTCCATATCTGAGACTCATGGCGCGTACTTCGTCCGAATCCGCGGTCACTCTTTCTGTGCTCGACCGCATCATCGACCTTGACCCTCGCAACTCAAAGGAAGTACCCCTGACCCGCGCCCAGTCGTTGCGCGTGTTCAAGGAATCGCTCCGCCGCAACCTGGAGTGGCTGCTTAACACCAGGCGGATCGCCGTGCCGCCGGACGAAGGATTGAAAGAGGTCAATCGTTCGGTGTATCTCTTCGGGCTGCCCGATTTCTCGAGCTACAGACTGTCGTCTCCGCACGATCAGACCAAGCTCTTACGCTACATTCAGACCGCGACCAAGCTGTTCGAGCCCCGGCTTGCCAATGTGCGAGTGGTGCCGCTCGAAGCCGGGTTGATTAGCGCGCGGACCATGCGCCTGCGCATCGAGGGCCTGATGCTCGTCGATCCCGCTCCGGAACACGTCTCCTTCGACACCGTGTTGGAGCTGACCAGCGGCCAATACGAGGTCCAGAATGCGGGATGACCTACTGCTCTACTACGAGCGCGAGCTGGACTTTTTGCGCCGGATTGGATCGCAGTTTGCCGAGAAATATCCCAAGGTCGCTTCGCGGCTGCTGCTGGATCCCACCAGCGGCGAAGACCCCCACGTGGAGCGCTTACTGGAGGCCTTCGCGTTTCTGGCGGCCCGCGTCCACCTGAAGGTGGATGACGAATTCCCCGAGATCACACAAGCGCTTCTGGGAATCGTATATCCTCACTTTGTCCGCCCCATCCCATCGATGGCGATTGTAGAGTTCCAGTTGGATCTGGAACAGGGGAAGCTCACCACCGGGCTGAACATCCCGCGTGAGTCGATCCTCCATTCGCGGCCGGTCGCGGGCGTGCCCTGCAAATTCCGCACCTGTTATGACACGACGCTGTGGCCGCTAGCCGTGACCGCCACCGAGTGGACCAGCCCCGACCGCCTCCGGCCGGCTTTGCGGGCCCCCGATGCCGCCTTCGCCCTGCGCCTGGAGTTGCGAGGGGCAGCGGATGTGCTGCTCCCCAAGTTAGAGATGGACCGATTGCGTTTCTACTTGTCCGGTGAAGGCAGCCTGGCACACATTCTGTACGAGCTACTGAACTCGAAGCTGACTTCGATCATGGTGCGGGACCCCGCAAATCCCAGACTGCCGGCGGTCAAACTACCGGCGTCCTGCTTGCGGCCTGTAGGCTTTACAGAAGATGAAGGCGCGCTTCCCTACCCGCGCCGCTCTTTTATCGGCTACCGGTTACTGCAAGAATACTTCACGATTCCGGAGAAATTCCTGTTCGTTGACGTGACCGGCCTGGGACCGGTTTGGGCGGCGGGCTTCAAGAACACTGCCGAACTGATCTTCCTGTTCTCCGCCGCGGGCAACGAAGATCGCCGGCAGAGGCTGGAGATTGGCATTACTCCCAAGACGTTTCGTTTGGGGTGTACACCGGCAATCAATCTGTTTCCACAGACGGCGGAACCCATCCTGCTCGATCAGCATAAGTTCGAGTACAAAGTGATTCCGGACATCCGGCGCCCCACCGCGACGGAGGTGTTCTCGGTGGATTCGGTTGCCAGCATTGACGCCTCCACTCGGCAGATCGTGTCGTACCGGCCCTTTTTCTCCTATCGCCACGAAAACATCGCACAGCAGGAGTGCTTCTGGATTGCGAACAGCCGGCCTTCGAGCAAGCTGAATGATGAAGCGCTCGACGTGTATGTCTCGTTGGTGGACCGCTCCATGCGGCCTGCCAGCCCAACCGTGGACACGCTGACCCTTCACACAACCTGTTCCAATCGCAACCTGCCGGCCCGGTTGGCGTTCGGCAGCGAGGACGGCGATTTCGAGCTGGAAAGCAACGCCCCACTCAAGCGGATTGTCTCTTTGAAAAAGCCCACCATGCCGCTGCGTCCGTATACCGGAAAAATGGCTTTGTGGCACCTGATCTCGCATCTCTCGCTCAATTACCTGTCGCTGGTCAGCGAAGGACGAGACGCGCTGCAACAGATTTTACGGCTCTACGATTTCACCGAATCACCGGTCTCGCAGAAGATGATCGAGGGGATCACCAGCCTGCATAGCAAGCCCCATTTTGCCCGGGTCGTGTCGGAGAACGGGATCTCCTTCGCCCGTGGCACCCGCGTGGAATTGGAGCTGGATGAGGAGCAGTTTGTGGGCGGAGGCGTATACCTTTTCGCCAGCGTCATTGAGCAATTCCTGGCGCTTTATGTGTCCATGAACAGCTTCACGCAGCTAGTAGCCACCACCCGCCAGAGAAAGGAGATCCTGCGCGAATGGCCACCGAGAGCGGGGTACAACATCCTGGTGTAAGCCGCCCGTCTTCGCATCCCCTGAACGCTGTCGAGCAGGAGATGCGGAAGCATCCGGAAGACTTCGAGTTTTTCCAGGCGGTGCGTGTGCTCCAGCTTCTCTTTTCTGATCGGGAGCCGGTGGGGCGCTTCGTCGCGCCCGAACGGGAGGCCGTTCGTTTCGCTACAAACCCATCCCTGTCCTTTCCTCCCTGCGAGATCCACTCCATCGACTGGACTGGAGCGATGCCCCGGATGGTCGTGAACTTTATGGGGCTGGCGGGCCCTGTCGGTGTCCTGCCCTACGCCTACTCAGAATTAATCGCCGATCGGATCCGGAATCGGGACCGCACGCTGGCGGACTTCCTCGATATCTTCAACCACCGGATGATCTCCCTGTTTTACCAGGCGTGGGAAAAATATCGTTTTCAGGTGGCTTATGAGCGCGATGGGGAGGACCGCTTATCGCGTTACCTGATGTCGCTGGTGGGCCTGGGCACGCCGGGCCTGTCGGAGCGTCTGAAGGTGCGGGACGAGGCCATGCTGTTCTACTCGGGACTGTTGACGCTGCAGCCGCGCCCGGCCATCGCCCTGCACAACCTGCTGGAGGACTATTACGGCGTCAAGGCCGATATCGAGCAGTTTGTCGGTTCGTGGCAAGCGCTCGACCCTTCCGATCAGTGCCTGTTTGACAACGAGGATTCGTACTCCGAGCAATTGGCCGTCGGTCTGGTGGCGGGCGATGCTGTCTGGGATCGGCAATCACGCGTGCGCGTGAAACTGGGACCGTTGACTCAGGAACAGTATCTCTCCTTCCTGCCAGCCGGAAGCGCGCACGAGTCCCTACACAGCTTGATCGGGTTCTTCTGTGGCCCCAGGCTGGAAGTGGAACTACAGCTTGTCTTGAGGCAGGAGGAAGTGCCCAGTTGCGATCTGGGCGACGATTCTACAGCCGGACCGAGACTGGGCTGGTTCACCTGGATGAAGTCGGGAGCGGAGTTTGACCGGTCTCCCGGAGACACGATTTTGCTGTTAATGTAATCAACAACCGGCCCTGCCAGGCGAAAGGGGAAGAACCCCGCGGGCCGGATAGAGCGGAGGCAATAACCCGTTGGCAGCCACACAAGCTGAACGTCCATTCCGTCTCAAAACGCCCTTGGGCGACGACGCCCTCCTGGTGGACAGTTTCCAGGGGGTGGAACGGGTGTCGACGCCATTCCGCTTCGTGCTGAAGGTGCTGTCGCTCGATCCCGACATCGATATGAAGGGCCAGATGAACCAGCCCGCGGTTCTGTCGATTGTTCTCAGCGACGGCTCCGAACGGCACATTCACGGAAACATCAATCGCATGAAGTTGCTGGAGTACGGCGAAGACGGGTACGCCGCGTACGAGCTCGAAATGGTGGCCTGGCTGTGGTTCATGAACCTCTTTTCGGATTGCCGTATATTCCAGAACAAGACGGTTCCCGATATCGTGGAACAGCTTTTCAAGGACCGGGGCTTCTCCGATTACAAGCTGCAGCTCCAAGGCAGCTACACGGCGCGCGATTATTGCGTGCAGTATCGCGAAACGGACTTCAACTTTGTTTCGCGCCTTCTCGAAGAAGAAGGTATCTTCTACTTCTTCGAGCAAAGCGAAGACAAGCATATATTAGTGCTGGCCGACCAGACTTCCGCTTTCGAGCCGTGCCCGCACCTGGACAAGTCGACGGCGCGATTCCTGGGTGCCGCGGGTGGGGTGCAGGACAACGATACGGTGACCACTCTGGAATCCGAGTTCAAAGTACAGACCGGGAACGCTTCGCTGTCCGATTACGATTTCGAAAAGCCCAACACGAGCCTCTTTGCCACTCTGGGCAGCGAGTGGAAGGGCGAATACTACGATTACCCCGGCAGGTACACGACCAAGGCGGATGGGGACAAGTACGCAAGAATTCGGCTGGAGGAGCAGGAAGTTCAGTTGAGCACCTTGCGCGGCAATAGCAATTGCATGGGCTTCGAGTGCGGCTATAAGTTCACTTTGTCGGATCACGCCCGTGACAAAGCCAACGGAGACTACACGCTGCTGGCGCTGGAGCATCACGGGCGTAATGCCAGCTACCGCGCGGGCAATCCGGATCCGTTCGAATACGGAAACCGTTTTGAGGCCATACCTAACGCCGTAACCTTCCGGCCTCCCCGGCGGGCGCGCAAGCCGATCATTCCGAGCACGCAGACGGCAGTGGTGGTGGGCAAATCCGGCGAAGAAATCTGGACCGACAAATACGGACGCGTGAAGGTGCAGTTCTTCTGGGACCGCCAGGGGAAGATGGACGAGAACAGCTCCTGCTGGGTTCGCGTCTCGCAAGGGTGGGCCGGCAAGCAGTGGGGCGCCATCTACATTCCCCGAATCGGCCACGAGGTGGTGGTTAGCTTTCTAGAGGGCGACCCGGACCGACCCCTGATCACGGGCCGCGTCTACAACGCCGACCAGACAGTGCCCTACCCTCTGCCGGATGAGCAAACCAAAAGTACCTTGAAATCGCTGAGCTCGAAAGGGGGAGACGGTTTCAACGAGCTTCGCTTCGAGGATAAGAAGGGCAGCGAGGAGATTTTCATCCACGGGGAGAAGGACCTCGAGATTCAGATCAAGCACGACCGTCACGAGAATATCGGCAACGACCGTCACCTGATGGTGACGCAAGACAAATTCGAGCAAGTGGGGCGCGATTCGAACGTGACCATCGGCCGCGACCAGGTGGAAACCATTTCGCGCGATAACCACTACACCGTCACTGGGAAATATGCCGGCAAGGTAGGACAGGGGGCTTCGCTGTCGATTGGGCAGGATTACAATCTCCAGGTGGGCTCGGGGCTCCAGGCATCGGCAGGCACTGGTGTCCACCTCATAGCAGGCACCACCTTTGTGATCGAGGCTTCAGCGGGCATCACCTTGAAATGTGGGGGCAATTTCATCACGCTGAACGCCGCTGGGGTGCAGGTTACCGGAACCATGATCATGCTGAACAGCGGCGGAGCGGCGCTCTCCGGACCGGGCGTGACCACCGTTACCCCGCAGGGTGCCGCAGCGCCGGTGAAGGCCGCGGACGACAAGGCCGGTTCGTCCAGTGTCCCGAGCGCCACGCCAGGGCAGATTATGACGATTTCGCTCGCAACCCTTTCGGCGTCATCTGCAGCGGCGGCGAAATCGGCCGGCGGCCCCACACACGATCCCAACTCGGAAGAGAATAAGGACAAGAAGCACTACATCGAAATCGTCCTGGTGGATGGAGACGGCAAACCGGTACCCGGCGAAATGTACAAGGTGACCGCGCCCGACGGCAGCGTGGACACTGGCTCGCTTAACGAAAAGGGATACGCCAAAATCACCGGGTTGGATGCGGGGAGCTGCAAAGTGTCCTTCCCGCGCCTGGACAAAGATTACTGGAGCGAGAAATAGATGCCAATAGTAATAGTGGGACAGGGTGACAGCTGCACTAACATCGCGCATACGGCCGGACACATTGTTGACAAGGTGTGGAACGATGGGCAAAACGCGGCGTTGAAGGCCCAGAGGAAAGATCCGAATGTGCTGTTTCCGGGTGACAAACTGTTCGTCCCGCCGATCGAAACCAAAGAGATCGACTGCGCCGTGGACCAGAAGCACACCTTCCAGTTGACCGGCGAGCCGGCCAAGTTCCGGACGCAGCTTTTCATGCTGGATGAGCCGCGCAAAAACGAAGCGTACACGCTAGTGGTCGAGGGGAAAGTGTACCAGGGCACCACGGATGGCGATGGCAAACTGGAGCACGATATTTCGGCCACGGCCAAGAGCGCCACGCTGATGCTGAACGGCGGCAAGGAGAAGTATCCCATTCGCATCGGTTATTTGAACCCGGTGGAGACCACTTCGGGAGTGCAGCAACGGCTGAACAACCTGGGCTTCCATGCGGGCTCCGAAGAAGGCCAGATGAACGACGCGACACGCAAGGCGCTGGCGGCGTTTCAAAAAGCGGCAAAACTGCCGGAGACGGGTCAGGCGGACGCGGCGACGCTGGGCAAACTGGCCTCGCTGCACCCGTGATTACTGGGCGGAGGACGTAAGACATGGCGCTGGGCGATCTGGTTTCGGGTGGGCTAGGCGGGATAGCGGATCAGGCATCGACGCTGCTGGGGGGTGCGCCTGGAGGTGGGGCTGCACCGCCCGCAATGGAGAAGGCGGACGCAAAATTCATTGATTCCGGACCGCTCGACCCGCCAACGGATAGCACAGACGGCGCCTCGGCGCACAACCACGACAACAAACTCGATACAAACCAGCTCATCGAGTTCATCCACTACGGGCACGCTTATCGTGACGACCCCAAGTTGTTCCAGCACGATTCGTTCGACGACACGGCCACCGCTCCCATCAAGCCCCCGCCGGGACCGCGCGGCATCATGTTCCGGGATGCCGTGGAGCGCGAGGCGGTACTCTGCGGAGGATTCGTGCAGTCGGCCGTCGACCTGCTGACCGAGATCAAGAAGAATACCGGGGGCGCTAGCGACGTGATTGGCGGCCTAACCAGCCTGGTCGGGGGCGGCAAGAGCAGCAATACGGGGACCGACCCGGATTCGCTCAAGCCGTATCTGTCCGCGATCACTTCGGCCGGCGGCAAAGTGAATACAGGCTCGGTGCTGTATCCCGACGTGCACGATAGCGGCAAGAACCTCCACCAGGCGTGGGTCAACTGGAACGCCTTCGCCGGCAAGATGGCCACCGATCCGAATGCGGGCGCTTCGCCGGGGATGTTCGGCAAGCTGACGGATCCACTCAAGGATGTCATGGGTTCCGCCGGCATCGGCGACATCATAACCACCATCACGAGCGTTCTGTTCGCCATGTTCGACGTGTACAAAGACTGGTATTTCGTGTTGCGTGACCCTTGGGAGCCGGTGATTAAGGAGGCGTGCCACGCACGCGGAATCGACGCGATACGCAAGCATTACGTGCCGGTGTTCGATATCTGGTCGTCGAAGCCCGGGCCGCCTCCGCCCAAACCGGGGCCCACGCCAAAAAGCAATGCCAAGATTGCCAACCTGACTACTGGTATAAGTGCCGTTGACTCCACCACCGACAAGGTCAACAAGCCGTACGACTCCGCCGTGGATTCGGTCCACGGTCTGGAAGACAAGTGGCGCGATTTTTGGAGCACGGAGCCAAGCGGCGACAATGCGGGCCCGGGACAAGCCCAAATCAAGAGCGCGCTGGACGGGCTGAAGAACGCCGATAAGATTCTGATGAAATCGTTTTCCAAGACCACCAAGCTGGATCCTATCCCGGACCCCGTGGCCACGGTGGTCAGCGAACTCTGTGCCTCCAACCTCACGATGCTGGGTAAGATCTGCCTGAAGCTTCAGGACCCCACGCAGTTGCAGAGCTTCTCGCAGGAGGCTTTTGACGGAGCCGGCGCGGTCTACATTTTGGACAAGCTGAACAAACTGGTGAAAGGGTTCATGCCCAGCAGTCTGCCCGGGCCCCTTTCCCAGGACCAGGGGCCGGGAGGCGACTTCGGCAAGTTTCAGGGACTGAGCCCGGACATGGTCCAGAACAAAGCCATTGGCGTGATGGATTCCGAGTTGAAGCCGGCATTGGACGAGATCGTCAAGTTCGCCATGGGCTCTCTTTACACCGAAATTCTGCAAATCGGCTCGGACGCCAGCAAGGCGAACGCACTGATCATTGAAGCGTACCTGTCGCGGCTGCCCTACCTGCTGGCGCTGATGACACGCAATACGGTGTTCCCGGTGTTTCAATTGGTGGCCGATAAGGTCTTCGGCAAGGCTTCGGACCTGGGAGGCCTGGCCACATCACCGATCAAGAAGTTGATGGGAGCCGCGAAGGACACAACACAAGACGCCCGGAAAAAGATCGATGACCTGCACTCCAGCATCGATAGCAAAATGGATCAAGCCAAGAGTTCGATGGACAGCCTGGGTCAATATGGGGTGCACCTCTCAGCGCCCACGGACGCAGTCAAGAGCGTGGCCAAGAGCATTCTGGGCGATGAAGCCGCGGGCGCAAATAGTGGTGGGGGCGGCGGTAGCTTTCCGGGAGACCCGCGAGTCAAGCAGGCCGCAGCGCCGAAGATTCCGGCAGCGGACGTCTTAGGCACCGCGCACGTGGTGTAGCGCCGGCTACGGAACCTCTACCGTCATCTCTCCCGGCGTCGAAAACTGGATCTGTCCTCCCCAGATGCACAATAACTGGGACACATTATCCAGCGTCGGCATGCCCCCCAGCAACACAGTGGGCGCCCCGGTTACCCAGGGTGCGGGAGTAGCGGGAATACACGGCATGGGAGTCAGTACTCCGAGCGCGGCTGCGGTAGCGGCGGCTACAACCGGATTCGACGGCGACATGCACATCCCGAAGGGCATAATGTTCGTCATGGGGATGTGATCCATGATGTTGGCGTCGGGAACGTAGCTGGTAAAAACCTTATTCGTCGGCAGCACCACCAGAGAACTGGGCGCCATACCGAAGCTACACTGCATCATCGCGCCCATACAGACTTGCATCGGCATGAAAACCCTCCTCCCGTGGGGCGGGGCCATGCCCTGCCCGTCGCGCTACTTATTGTATCGAACCGAATTGAGGATTGGAGATGGCGACGAGGGATTTGAAGCCCCAGGAGCGTTCGACTCGAATGCGGGGAGAGTTTCTTTGATATCGCGGGCAGTGACTCAGTTTTGAACTGAGCCACTGTTTCTGGCACCAGGCGGGGCTGGCCCGGCGATTTGGTGGCGTCAGGCGGGTGGCGGGCAGAAGCGCCAGACCGGATATCGCGATCGCCATGGTGCGCTGGCAAAAACTGACCCTTTAATCTCCGCCTTGGCTGTCGCTTGACGAGGAGTCACCAGACGAAGAGCCGCTCGACCCATTCGACTGATTGTTGTCTGTCGCCGGTTGCCCTTGAACCTGGTTGGTGGCGCACTGGAGACATTGCTGGCCAGCGTCGGTGACCCGGTTCAGGTAGTCCTTAATCGATTGCACGTCTGGTGAGGGCAGATTTTGTCCTTCCTTAAAAACCTGTTCACAGGCCTGCGAGCAGTCGTCATCCGCAAACGATGGCGAAGTGAGGACAAATCCGAAAGCTGCAACCGTAATCGCCAGAACTAGCGATTTGGCTCGATTCATTCTGTTGGACATCGTCTTTACCTCCTTGATCCTTTCGGTCACCTTCTTGGATGACCTTCGCATAGAGAAGCGTTTGCGGCGAGATTAGGGTTAGTCAATGAAAGTAAAGTTGAGTAAAAGAAAGTTACGACAATGGGCGAGGCCGGTACGCGGGCGCAACCTCGCGATGAATGCCACTGAAGGCCGCGACTTACCGCAGCAGCGGGCAAGGGGTTCGAAACCTCTCGCCGGTGCGCTCCCGCTCCGCGCTCTTCATCCACCGCGTCGGCGCAACGCTTGCTAAAACGCGGGAAGGCGGGGGTGGGCGTCGGAGCCGCGTGTGTTGACGGACGGACCAAACGCTCGTCAGGCGGATTTCCTGGGCATATCGGCACTTACGTGTGGGCCGCCGACGGCTGCCGGGCAGGGTTCTGGGCGTCCAAACTGTAACACGCGAGCGCAGAGTACACTGCCTGGTCACAGACCAGCCGCCTGCGGGGAAGAACCGTTTCCCCGCTGGGTCATTAGGCTGCCTTGGGGATGTCCCCGGATGCGTTGGTGCCAGGCGGCTGGACCGACCGTGGTTTCCGCTCATCGTCAGAGATTCTTCGTTCCGGAGCGCCGAGCTGATACAGCCCAGCTACGAGCAAGGTCAGAAGGCCAACCACCAGAACCGCCCCTTCCAACAAACCGAGGGCCTCTGGCTTGCGTGACCATAATGTCGATTGGACGCCGGGCACCAAGAAAAAGGACGCACCCAAGGACAAAACCAGCGCAACGAACCATAGGACGATAAACCTGATCCAGAATCTTACCGGTTCAACCGGATCACTGGGCCCGAGAACAGCGTTCCTTGAGTGGGAATCCCGCATATTCACCTCCAAATTCGGGACGGACTCTAGCACTGTGGTTTCGGCCGGACGATGACTGGCCGCGGATTCGTATATCAGTTTCCGCTGTTGGCCGGCGGGTCGGATTTCGGCGCATTCGGTGCAGCCGGCCAACTCAACCCAAACTGTTCTGTCCCGGATCCGCTATTGATGACTTTCGGAAGGTCCGGATCGCATTCCCATCGGTAGTTCTCTGGAGCCGCCGTCGTCGCGGAACCGCTGCGGTTTACCTGCCGGCGAGCTTGCTCATCTCAAGCTCCGACTCACGAGTTCGAAGCAGCGTCAGTTGTTCACCGCTATCGATTCTGCTCGCAACAGCCAGCGCCTCATCATGCAGACGCTGAATGCACTTCTGGTACGGCGGCGACCACAGCTCTCCACCATCATGATGCGTGACGTGGGCGATGGCGGTGTGGGCGTCGGCCGCTATGGCCCTCATCTGGACGGACAGGGCTGAAATGACCTTTCGTTGCCAGTTTTCGGCGACCCTCTGAATCACCTCGAGGCGGCAGAGCCAGTTGCCGATCTCATCGACCTCCGTTAAGACACGATCCAACTGCAGAGCGTGTTCTCCCCAGCTCACGTCTGGATCGTTCGCGAGACGCTTGAGTTCAGCCACCTGATTTTCAACCTGCTGGACATCGTGGCGCACGTTGTGCAAAAGCTCAGAGGCTTGCTGAGAGTAATTTGAGGGAAATGTGGGTGCTGTGCCGCCACAAGATCTTACTGCCGCACCCACAGGAAACAGAACGACCAAACCGGCGAGGGTAACCGTTCCAATCCAATTGACTGTATTCATAAAAGTCCTTCTCGAGGAAATCCGCGTTCGCACGGATCGCGCCTCGTCAAGCTCTAGAACCGGAGATGCGCAACGGACAGCCGAAGTTTGTGTTTCTTTATTGCGAACTTTGCATCGTAGCCCTGGCGTGCCGTTCGGCGAAATCGGCGGGGCGATGCTGGGGCAACACTGGTGTCGGCCCCTGACTGTCTTCGACTGCAAAGGAATCCCGACACCCGGCGTGAGCGGATCGAGGCAGCCGTAGAAGTTGGCCAAGAACGTGGCGGAATGCTATTAGGGTTGGATTGGAGCCGATCCGTTTTGTGGGGGCGTGCGGGCACTTCTCACTGGGCCGAAAGGGTTCGAGCGATCGGTGATGTTCGTCATAGACGAGGATGCGGTAGTAATCACCGTATAAGTCAGGCAGACGATGGACGAGAAAGGAGATCCTCCAGTGCTAGATGGGGGCGGCCAGCGTAGTGCGGAGCGGCGTTCCGCGTCGGCGTGTGAATCGGATTTGCCGGGCCGCCGTTCCGCTCACTGCGACATGGGCATGCTGGGCGCGGGACCTACCTGGGCGCAGTTTGGTTACGGGTTTGGGATGGCGCGGAAAGACAGCGTGCCAACCAACTCTGGTCCTCCGCCCGGGACGAGACCTTCCAGCTGAATAGTGTAGTCACCGGGGACGAGCAGGCTGGAAGGAAAGCTGATTCCGATTGCGTCCGGTGAGATGGGCTCGATGGGATCGCTCTGCCAGACAGTCTGGCCGCCGTTGTTCCGAAGCGTTGCCCGATAACTCGGGAATTGAGATACATCGCGTTCAATGGCGAGAACAATCCACTGCGGCGTGCGGGGGATGGGAATTTTTTGCGTCGCCCCTGTCTGGGCTCCTCGGGTCTCGCTCAGAATGAAGACAGCCGTTCCCCGTTGTGACTGGTCGAGTTGCCGCTGTAATGCCGTGTACTTGGTCCGCAGATCGGCGGACGCAACCTCGACTCGTACTGCTTCGTTTCTGTACCGCCGAAGCAAGACGGAGACCGGGAGCAAGACGATCAGCAGCGCCGCTGCGACCGGCACGGCCAGGCGCCACCAGCCTCCTGCAAACCAACCAAAGAAAGCCGAGCGGGCTGGAACTTCCGTGAGTGGAGCCGCATCCGCGGCGAATGTTCTGATGCCGCTCTGCAAACTCTCGGCGAACTTCAACTGGTCGAGACACTGGCGGCAATCGAGAAAATGCTCCTCAAACGCGGCCCGTTCCTCTGCGCCGAGCTTCCGCGTCAGGTAACGGTCGACGAGGGCGTTGTCCTCGATGTACGAATGCTCCATAGTGTTGCCCCTACGTATAATGTGACGAAAGGCCTTAGTCTATGACACCTGAAGCCCCTTCTTTGTCGCGCGCTCCTCAAATAGCTTGCGAAATCGTTCCCGGGCGCGGAAGACAACCTGGTTGAAAAGCAGGCTGGTCAGCCCTAAGTCCTTACAAATCTTCTCCTTATCATCCTCGGCGATGTATAAGCGGAAGAGGACCTTGCGATCGCGCTCGGAAGGCAACTCCGCTAGAACACGCTGGGCCAATGTGGCCGCTTCATCTTTAAGGAGCTGATCGAGCTGGTTCAAAGCCGGACTTGGCGGCTCAAATTCCGGCAGGCCGGCGACGGGTTGGCGTGAAGCTTTGCGGTAGTGCGTGATCACCAGATTGCGCACCACGGCACAGATGAACCCGGCCAGGCGATCGGGCTCCCGGATGTCGCCTGCTCGAATCTTTTCCAGCAGAAGCCGAAAGCTTTCCTGATAAAGGTCCTGTGCCAATGCACTGTCTTTGACGGACTGGCGGATCACGAATACGACTCCGCCGGAGAAGCGCTCGACCAACTCGTCCTCGGCCTGGCGGTCGCCCGCTCGTATCCGCTCTACCAGGGCTGCCGGGCTATCGTGCGCTAATTCCATTCTCCCTGCAAGCCGAAGGCGGCCCAATAATAGGGCCTGGACCAACGCCCATCCTCCCAGAACGACACCTGCGCCCGGCGTAAGGCGTCCGCGGGGCGCAGTTTGTCGATCAGCATGAATCTATAAAAACGCCTCATGAGCTCGGCAGTGGAGCGGTCCGGCACGCTCCACAAGCTGGCCACTACTCGGGGAGCACCGGCATAGATAAATCCCCTGGTCAGCCCCACCAGTCCTTCTCCACGAATCTCCTGTCCGAGCGCCGTTTCGCAGGCGCTGAGGACGACCAGATCCGCGTTGAGTTTGAGGTTGTAGATCTCATGTGCCTCAAGGAAACCGTTCTGACGGCTCCCTGTCCGGTCGACCAGGGATAGCACAATGCCGGAAAGCTCCGGATGACGCGCGTTGAGCACACCGTGGGAAGCCAGATGGACGAACCGGTACTGGCCGAGTTCGGAGCCGGTGGCGGTGGCGCGGCTGGCGTCGAAATCCAGGGCCATGAGGTTGGCGCTGTTTGGTGCCAGCTCCAGAATTCCTCGCGCTTCCGTTCGGGTGAACGAAAGGCGGTTAAGACCCTCGATGCCGCGCTCCTGGCTGGTCGGGTACGATGCCGGGGACACTGTCGTCTGAACGTTGGTGACCCGTGGATCGTCCGCGCTGAACACGGGATCCGCCAGCACGGCAACCATCTTCGGCGCGGGCTTCCGGCCAAGGACTTCGCGGCGAATCAGCGCCAGCGTCGAAGCCGAAGGCAAGTTCACGAGTTCGTGCCGGACGATGAGTGGCTCTTTCCCGCCGTGCGGCTCCGGTAGAGCCGCAAAGGGCACATACTGCAGCGCTCCAGACGCCACAATCAGCAGCCGTTTCGTCCCAATCTCCGCGGCCACGGGGCCTAACAGCACTCTGCCGAGTTCGGAGATAGAAGTCCCGTCAACACGGGAACCGTCTTCGCCCGACGCGCGGAACGCGGCGTAGGCGCGCCTGGCCAGTGCCTCCAACTCAGAACGCTTCGGCAGTTCATGGCCGTGGAAGGCGTCCTTGGTGACCACCCAAACAAAACTTCGATCTTCGCCGATGGCGTACTCAAGAAGTGTCGTATTCGGCTCTCCAACCACTTCGCGCTGGATCTCGGCGAGGGTCAGCGGTTGGGGCTGGACGAGCGCTGCGTAGCGGGGACTCGCCGAGCGAATACGCGCCTGCAGTTCTTGGTACTCCATCGTAAGTGACTGCAGATCTTTTTCCAGTGCCGCGGCCTGTGACACATTTGCACCTGTCGCTAGCGACTGAATCTGGCGTTGGGCCTTGGCGCGCAGAAGGGCGCTCAGCGTGCGCTCGCGGCTCAGCAACTCGGGATCGACGCCCTGGCGGATATCCGCCCCGGATTCGGTCAATAGATCCAACAGGCTCCGCGCCCGGGCGCGCTCGCTGGTTTCGAAGGCCTGGGCGCCGTATCCCTTGCCCGGAAACTGCCGGTCGAGGTTCATCAGCAGCGCAACCCGGAAATCGTACTGATCCAGCACAGTGCTGAAGTATGAGGAGCGCAGTTCCTGTCCGACGACGGTGGCGCGGACGTCTTCGTCGATTTTCAAGGCTCGATCGATGTCTTCACGAGCCGCGGTGAACCGGCTCTGCCCGGCCTCCAGCCGAGCGCGGAAGTACAGGCCTCTGGCCTGCTGCAGCCGGTCTCCGATCGCGTCGAGCAGCGTCAGGCCTTGATCCAGCCGCTCTGCGGCCCTCTGCCCTTCGCCGGAGTACAGATCTGCTGAGCCGAGGTTGACCAACGCAATGCCTTGACGGCGCAAGTCATCGGTGGCGCGCGCCAGTTCCAGTGCCCGGTCGAATTGCTCCAGAGCCTGAGGAATATCACCGCGCTTCAAAAACAGCGCGCCCATGTTGTTCAGCGTATCGGCTTCGTTGCTGCGGTCCTGCGCCGCGCGCAGAAGCGGCAGCGCCTGGCGGTAGACCTCGAGCGCTTGCTGCGGCTCTCCAGTGGCATTGAGGACCGTGCCCACATTGGCGAGCGCTGCTCCTTCGCCGCGTTTATCTCCAATCTTGCGCTGGATCTCGAGCGCTTGCCGGCTGTAAACCAGCGCTCTTTGCGGTTCTCCGAGTTGTAGGTAGGCGCGCCCAATATTGGAGAGCACACTCTCCTCAATATGCTGGTTGTTGGTTTCCCTGCCCATCTGCAAGGCCCGGTTCAAGGTGTCCAATGCGCCTTGCGGGTCGCTCACCGCCATCTGGACTACGCCCATATTCGAAAGGGCGATCGTCTCGGCACGCTTATCACCGGCCGCGCGGCTGAGAGGCAACGATTGTTGATACGATTCCAGCGCTCGGTGAAGCTCCCCTAACTGGGAATAGGCCGTGGCCATATTGAGCAGCGTGAGCGCCTCTCCGCGCTGATCTTTTATTTTGCGCCGATACGGTAGCACCTCGTCGAACGCGTCCAGGGCCTTGCGGGGTTCTCCTAGCATGGAATAAATCGATCCCATGTTCGACAGAGCGACCATCTCTCCGCGGCGATCGCCGATTTCCCGTTTCAAATCGCGCGCGCGGACGGCGCATTCCAGTGCATGCTTTGGGTCGCCCATCAACTGGTACAACTGGCCAAGATTGCTCAGCGCGTCCGACTCGAGGTTGCCATCACCCGCCGTGTGGCTGAGTTCCACTGCCTGCTGGTAATATTCCAGGGCCCGTTTAGGTTCGCCAAGCGTGGCGGCGGCGACACCCAGGTCGACCAGAGCGCCGGCCTTTCCCACCGCATCGCCAGCCGCCTGGGCTAACTCAAAGGCGCGATTGAAGGATTTGTTCGCTTCGGCCGGCCGCCCCAGCACAAGATAAACGTCACCGAGAGTCTCTTGCGTCCGGCCTTCGGCGGCCGGGTCGGAGACGGCTTGCCACAGTGGAATGGCGGCCTGCAGTTTTCGAATTACTTCCTCTAATCCTTCTTTAGTACCCCCCAACTGGAGGCGCTTGGCAGCCGCGAACAGACTTTCCGCGTCCACTCGTTGACGATCGTTCGGACTTGCCGCCCTTATCTCAGCCAGGCCGATTTCGTACTCGTGGGCTGGCGCCTCAGGGTCCGAGAGATGCAACTCCACTTCGTAGTTTCCGGTTACCGATGCGATCAGAGACACCGTTAGCAACCGCCGTTCACCGGCTTCATTCAACGCTTGGGCGATTTCTGAACCGTCGGGAGCCGAAAGGCGGACCTCCAATGGGTGGCCCAACGGACTGATCTCAATGCGACCATACTCTCCGGATCGAGCAGAGAATCGGTAAACATGTTTCTCGCCAACTGTTAGTGAGCGCTTGATCGGCTTGCCGGGCAGCAAGTCGGGCGGGACCGGCTCCCCAGGGACTTGGGCCGGGCAAGGAAAGGCCACGCACAAGCCCAGGAAAAACCACGCAACAGAATTCAATTTAGCTCTCACGTTTCCTCCGCTCGCTCAGAGTACAGGCGACGCCTGCGATTGGGTCAACGATCGCGAATCGTGCGGCTGAATATAAGTGCGTAACATGGTTCATCCGTTTCATCGAAGGACGGCGGCTGGCGCCGGATGCGCACATCATCCGGGATACAAAGAGGAACCAGGCTTGGCGATTGGTACGGTTCCGTACGTTGCCCTGCCCGAACAAGTCTCGAATGAGTCCAAGCGGCGCCAACCTTAATGAGCCGCTACTTTCCTCCAAGTAACCGCATCGCGTGATGGAATACTTCGCCGGGACGATGCACATACGAGATGCGCAGCCTTTAAAAACAAATCACAATGCGCATCAAAACGGAGGAAAACATGACCAACAAGAACATCATCCGCGCTTGGACAGATCCTGTCTATCGAAGCGGCTTCAACGGTTCGTTCCGCAACGCGCTACTCGTCGTGGCTGGAATCGCCATGATGACGATCTTCACTTCTCCTGCCATGGCAGCCACCCCACACTTTGGCGTGCGGTGCCAGGACAACTTCCAGTACACGTGGGCGCCCACCCTCAATGTCGTCAACGCGTGTAGCGACTTCATCTCCACGATACAGAGTTACTGGCCCGTCGACTTCGCTTTCAACCTTCACGGCGCCCAAACAGCCTTTTACTCCGGCACTTCGGCCGAGACGTGCAATTCCTGCGGCGGTGTTGACAGTGTGGACTTCTTCCTTATGAGTACCCACGGCACCATCGCCAGCAACGACCACCACTATACGGGCTTTGCCATGTGGGATAACAACACGTTCGCCTGGACATCCTCCATGCGCCTCGGCGATTCCGGGAAGCAGGTCAAGGTGCTGGCCACTTACTCCTGCGACACCCTCAAGAACGGTGATGGGCTTTTGCCGAGCCGCTGGCGGAGCGCCTTCGCGGGGGGACTCAAGCTCGTGGTAGGCGCACACGATCTGCTTTGGGACGGCGATGAAGGTGCCATGCAGAACTTTGCCTCCAACCTTGCGAGCGGCATGTCCATTGGCTCCTCGTGGTTGAACGCTGTTTATAACGACAATAACAGCAACAATCCAACGGTTGCCAACACCGGCGCTAATAAGGCCGACTGCTGGAGTCGCCAAGGCGTTACCGTGGGCCAGGCTATGTCTGAGTCCCCGCTGCGTGATGGCAAGGTGGGGTATTACTGCTGGACGAATTGGGGTTCCGGCCCCGAGTAAAGATTAATAACCATACGAGGAGAATGACAATGAAAAACAAGAATCTGAATTTCGTAACAAGCGCCGTACTTGCGGCAAGTGCAATGATTCCCGGTATCGCCGTACGCGCGGCAGATCTTCCCCAAACCAAAGCCCACCAGCAACTCTCAGTCACACAGGGATATAGCGAGCCCTCACTGCAAGTGTTGCAGCGCACCAGCGCGGTGGATCAAAACAAAGTGAGCTCAGCCGTGCTGGAGAAGCTGAGTCCCGCCGGCGCTTACCAGAGCACCAAAGTTGGTACCAAGCTGCGTATCACGGGCGCGCAGTGGTCGTTGGAAGTGGCCGGCGACGGCTCGGCCGCCGAGTACCAGGATCTGGCCGTCGAAGCGGAGGCGCATTCGTTGGGCAAGCCGTCGTCGGAAGCGATGTCGGCTGCCGAACTCGAGCAGAAGGGCCGTGCCTTTATCGCTTCCAATCTGGCTTCCGAGATCGTCCTCGGTGCGGACGAAGAACTGGTGGCCGTTCGCGCGGATTACCGCACCGAAGGAGGCCAGGACGTTGCCACTGGCGAGATCAGCCAGGCCGTCGTAGCCAACCGCATCGTCTTTGGCCGGACTCTCCATGGAGTTCCGGTGGTCGGCAACGGTTCCAAGGTCACGCTAACGTTCACCAACGACGGTTCCCTGGAATCATTCCGCTACGATTGGCCGACGTACCAGGTTGCGGCGGCCACCCAGCTGGTAGTTGATGCCAGTGAAATTCTGTCGCGAGTTCAAAAGGTGGTTAGCGCTCGAAACGGCGTCGCCGCGCCCAAGTCCGGGGTACGTGCGCCCAGCAATGAACTCGCGGCATATCCGATTGAGCTGACTCCTAACACCAAACTCCAGGCGCTGGATTGCGGTTACTACGACCCTGGTTCCAGGGCTCGACAGACCCAATCCGTCCAGCCCGGATGCACCTATCTCGCCGTTTCCCAAGACACGAATGGGATGCGGGCCGGTCACGCCGGCGCAGTTCCCGCAGGAGCACAATTCGCATCGGACGCGGCTTGGCTGGAGACCCAGATACTAGGCGCAAACTAAGTACGAATCAATCGGCATGAAAGCTGCAGGCGCTCAGGGCGCCGACAAAAAGGGGAGCGGCAACCGCTCTCCTTTTTCATTTTTAGTGCTGTTTCGCTTTGTTCGGAAGATCTCACCTTCTCACCCCATCTCCCCCACAAAAAATAACCTCATCGCGTGATGGAATACTTCGCCGGGACGATGCACATACCAGATGCGCAGCTTTAAAAGCAAATCACAATGCGCATATATAAGGAGGAAACTATGTCCAACAAGAACATCATCCGCGCTTGGAAAGATCCGGCCTATCGCAACGGTCTCAGCGAGGCCGAACGCGCGGCGCTACCGGCGAACCCCGCCGGTTCGATTGACATTTCAGACGCAGACCTCGGTAAAGTTGCCGGCGGCATCCATTTCCCGCCTACATATGGCTGCAATACTCTGAGCTGCCGTACCGGCTACCTGTGCCTGACATTCCCGCGTTGCATTTAGAAAGAGTCGCGGCTTGAATTAGCATCCCCAGCCGCTGAGCTCGACTTATTGAACTCGCGCGTAACTTGAGCGATGCCAAGAGGCGTCGGGACAGTACGCGCGAGGACCTTTTAAGGAGACTATTCGATGTTTGTCGCCGCGCCCTTCGAAACTACCCGGGAGGAAATGCTTCCGCCAGACCCCCTTCCGCTTCCGGAGAAGCTACGCTTTTCCGGTCTGGCTAAGTGTCTTGTCGCTCTGGGGCCTTTAATTATGACCGCCCGGGACCGCGTCAGGCGAGGCATCCAAGATCTAGCTCAGTCCCATGGACGCCTTCCGTTCGATCCAGCGATCATCGAAGAATCCCTCGCAGCCAACCTTGCCGAAGGACTCATTCAGATGACGGCGCGGGTCATGGTGCTGGAGCTTAATGTCGCTCGGCTGGAAGGATTGTTGGCCGGAAACACTCCGCAGGAACGCTTTATCTGTTTTCTCGACCATCTGCGGAATCCTGAAATCGCAAATCGACTGCTGCGCGAGTACCCCGTGATGACCGACCAGATCGTTACTCATCTCGATCGATGGTCCACGTTTAGCCTGGAGTTTCTTAAACATTTCTGTACCGATTGGGAATCCTTGCGGAAGGCCTTTTTCAGCGTCGATCCTGGTCGCCTGGTGGGAGTTCAAGGGGGGGGCGGCGATACCCACCGCAATGGCCGCTCCGTAATGATTCTGTCATTCCAAGCAGGCGGGCATATCGTTTATAAGCCGCGGTCACTGGCAGTTGACCTTCACTTCCAGCAGTTTCTCGACTGGCTCAACGACCGGGGCGCGGAACCGGCATTCCGGCTACCCAAGGTACTCGATGAGACCGACCACGGATGGTGTGAATATATTGCGGCCGCGCCTTGTGCGAGCACCGAAGAGATCGAGCGATTCTACCAGCGCCAGGGCGGTTATCTCGCTATTCTGTATGTGCTCGAGGCCTCCGACTTTCATTGCGAGAACCTGATTGCCGTCGGTGAGTACCCGATGCTCGTCGATCTCGAAGCGTTATTTCACCCGCGCGCCGACAAGGTTACGTCCAGTCTTGCCGATGAACTCGCATTCGCTACCTTGGATTGCTCGGTTCTTCGAGTTGGTTTGCTGCCGCTTCGTATGTGGGCCACGGAAGGTGGCTTCGGAGTGGATATCAGCGGACTCGGCAGCCCCGCGGGGCAACTGACTCCTTACGGCGTGCCCCACTGGGAAGAGCCCGACACCGACGAGATGCATATGGTACGCAAGCGTCGCGAGATGCCGAGTTCGAAGAATCGCCCCACACTGGATGGCCGGGAAGTAAATGCCTTTGATTATTCCGAGGCGGTCGCCGGCGGCTTCGCTTCCACGTACCGTTTACTTCTTGCGTGCCGCGATGACCTGAGAGGGCTGCTCCGTCAATTCTTCCAAGACGAAGTGCGCGTAATCGCCCGCGCTACGCAGACCTATGCCGCGCTCTTTCAGGAGAGCTTCCACCCGGATGTATTGCGCAACGAGAGCGATCGCCTCTCCATTTTCGAGCGCTTGCGCGAAGCTGCAGCCGATCGCCCTGCCCTTGAAAAGCTGGTCCCAGCCGAGCGCAACGATCTGCAGCGCGGAGACATCCCGTTGTTCACCACGCGTCCGGCTTCTCTTCATCTTTGGACCAGCACCGGCGAGATGATCGAGAACTACTTCGACGAGTCCGGCATCGAGCTCGTCGAGCGGCGCGTTCTTCAACTCAGCGAAAACGATCTGGAACGGCAACTCTGGATTGTCCGTGCATCCATTGCCACATTGGGTTCTTCGGTGGACGAATCAAAGATTGGGCGAACCACTGCGTGGTATGCCGCCGAGCCTTCCAACACCGGAACCGAGGCCACACCGCAAAAGCTGATATCTGCGGCTCGGGCGGTAGGAGACCGTCTGCAAGAACTTGCCTTCGGCGGGCATGAGGACGCGTCGTGGATAGGCATGGGACAGTCCGATGAGCAGTCCTGGAGTCTTTCGCCGCTGGGAACTGATCTCTATGATGGACTGCCCGGGGTCATCCTCTTTCTTGCATACCTTGGCTGGGTTACCGGCGAGCGACGTTACTCGGCTCTCGCTCGCTCGGCATTGACAACCCTGCGCCGCCAGATTGAGAAAACTAGGGAGTCAACTTACATTGGCGGCTTCACCGGATGGGGGGGAATCATCTATTTGCTTTCCCATCTCGGCGCCGTTTGGGCCGAACCGTCAATGTTTCTGGAAGCCGAAAGCCTGCTCGGTCCAACGGCGAAGTTCATCGAGCAGGATAAAGCCTTGGACGTCATTGGTGGCGCGGCGGGCTGTGCGCTGGCTCTGCGAAGCCTGCTCCGTTGCCGGCCATCGGACCCGTTTACGCGCCATCGTTCGCGCCTGTGGGGAACATCTTCTTTCTTCGGCCCAACCGGCGGCACGGGGAGTCGGATGGTTGTGCGGCGGCATGGCAGCGTCCCCCCTCACCGGTTTCGCGCACGGCAATGCAGGGATCGCGTATGCGTTGCTCGAAATCTCCGAACTGCTTGGCGACCCACGATTTAAGAATGCAGCTCTTGAGGCTTTTGACTACGAACGATCCCTCTTCTCGCCCGAGCACGGCAACTGGCCCGATCTGCGACATAACGCCACCGCCGGATTTGCGACCGCCTGGTGCCACGGTGCGCCCGGCATAGGATTGTCCCGGCTGCGCTCGCTTGGCCACGTGAAAGACCCGCTGTTGAACGGGGAAATCGGCGCGGCGCTCGGCAGTACGCTGGTCCAGGGGTTTGGCGGTAATCACACACTTTGCCATGGTGACCTCGGCAACGCCGAAATCCTACTCGATGCGGCAGAAGTCCTGGGCCAGCCGAGAGTGGCGAGTTCACGCCAATCAAGCGGTAATGTCGGTCATCGAAAGCGTGCGCGAGAATGGCTGGATTTGTGGCAATCCGCTGGGTGTGGAGTCGCCTGGCCTCATGACCGGCATTGCTGGTATCGGATACGCTTTTCTTCGTTTTGCCGACCCCGCACACGTTCCGTCGGTACTCGCGCTGGATCCTCCGGTGACTTGCCATGCGTAGGCGAAAGGTTCCCGTCATCCTCCAGTTGAACTCGGTTGAATGCGGCGCAGCTTGTCTCGCGATGCTCCTTGGCTATTTTGGCAGGAGGACGCGGCTGGAAGAATGCCGTGCCATTTGTGACCCGGGCCGCGATGGCGTGACTGCGCAAACGATCATGGAAGCCGCCCGTGGATTCGGACTGTGCACCAAGGCTCGGTCGTTAGAGGCGAGAGACTTCTCGCGAGTTACTCTCCCTTGTATCGTGCATTGGAATCGAAATCACTTTGTGGTCCTGGAACATTGGGCGCACGACAACGTGGAAATCGTCGACCCGGCATGGGGCCGCCGCCGGCTCACGAGCACTGAATTCGAAAGCGCATTTACCGGCGTGGCGTTACTCTTTGAACTGGCTCCCGACTTCCTGGCTCGGTCCATGCCCGTTCCGAATTTGGCCCTGAACTGCGTGAAGCAGATTCTACACACACCGGGAACCAGCGGCCTCCTGGCACGGATCCTCGCGGCTTCGCTGCTTCTGCAAATTTTTGGCTGCGCACTGCCACTCTTTACCAAGGTGCTAGTTGATCGCGTACTCCCGCTCAAGACACCCGGGGTGCTGAACATGCTTGGCGCCGGGGCGTTCGTAATCGCGCTTATGAGTGCCGCCATTGGTTACTTCAGAGCAGTGCTCCTGATTCGCCTGGAAGCGCGCCTGGATTCCCACTTGATGCTTGGTTTTTTCGAGCATCTGTTGTCGTTGCCTTATCGATTCTTCCAGCAAAGGAGCAGTGGGGACCTGCTGATGCGGCTCAGCAGCAACGCCGCCATCCGCGAAGCGCTAGCCAGTTGCACCATCTCGGCGGTGCTCGATGGGACTTTGGTGCTGGTTCTTCTGGTGGCGCTGGCGCATATCTCACCGCCATTTGCGTTGACCGTTTTGGTAATTGCGCTGATTGAAGTTACGATACTGGCCACGACTCGACAGCGGCTTTACGCCCTTATGGAGAGCGATCTTGTTGCCCAATCGGGATCACAAGGATGCCTGATCGAATCGTTGACGGGCATTACAACCCTGAAGGCCTCGGGCGTCGAGGAGTCCACGGTTGCGCGCTGGTCCGGCTTGCTGAAGAAGCAGCTGGCCGCGTCGGCACAGCGGAATCGTTTCACCGCACGAATCGAAGCCGCGCTCACAGCGATGCGCGTGTTTTCTCCGCTTTTCCTAGTGTGGCTGGGTGGGATACAGGTGATTGGAGGGTCGATGAGTCTGGGAACTATGCTGGCGGTCAGTGCACTGGCTGCGGCGTTCCTTCAGCCGGTCAACTCTCTGGTATTAGGCGCACAACGGCTGCAGTTGGCCGTCGCCCACTTGGCCCGGATCGCCGACGTCATGCAGGCCGAGCCCGAGCAGGAGCGACACAAGGTTGCGCCTGCTCCTCAGCTGACCGGCAAGATCGAGCTGCGCAATGTATCGTTCCGTTATGACGCTCACGGGCCGAAAGTGTTGGACAACATATCGCTCACTGTATACCCGGGCCAGAAAGTCGCCATAGTCGGGCGTACCGGGTCTGGCAAGAGCACATTGGCGAAACTCCTGCTCGGCCTTTACCAGCCGACGGAAGGCGAAATCCTGTACGACGGAGTTCCGTTGCACGCAATGAACCTACAAACCGTTCGTAGCCAGTGGGGAACGGTGCTTCAGGATTCCTTCCTCTTTAACTCGTCGCTGCGCGACAATATCTCGTTTCACAATCCGGGACTGCCTCTGCGGGAAATCAGGGCCGCCTCGAAGATCGCCGAGATCGACTCCGATATCATTCAAATGCCCATGGGATACGAGACACGGGTGGATGAGGGTGGCCGTGGTTTGTCGGGCGGTCAACGGCAGCGTCTGGCAATCGCGCGAGCGATCGCCCCCAAGCCGTCCCTTCTTCTGCTCGATGAAGCGACCAGTCACCTGGACGCCACGACCGAAGCCCGGGTCGATCGCAATCTGGATGCGCTTTCGTGTACGCGGGTCGTGATCGCCCATCGCGCTAGCGCTGTCCGCAATGCCGACCTCATTCTCGTCCTGGATGGCGGAGCTATCGCGGAACAAGGCTCGCACCACGAGCTTCTCGCTCGTCACGGTCATTATGCGGTCTTGATCTCGAGTCAACTCAAGTCGGCGGACGAAGAAGGGGTTCAACCTGATCGCCAGGCGTCGTGCTTTGCACGGATCAGGTAATCCGGCGATGGTTGGTTTACTTGGGCAGTCGCCTGGGCACCATTATTCTCGGTTAAGTACGATCTCGCTCCAGATCGCAAATGGCAGCCCCTCAGGCGGTAATTCGGGAGAGCAAAAACGGATGTGATGCTTTCCGGCATCCAGCAGGTTCTGTAAGTCTAGTCGGACAGGACACTGATCAAAGTCGACTTCCATCTGTTCCCGTTCCATCCGGCACGGTCCGTGATGTTCCAGGTCCAAGCCACATTCGCCGGAACCAGACCACCGCAAGCTGGCCCCCCGTTCCGGCCAATGGAATCCGTAAAAGGGACACCTGTGTTGAGAGTTCGTTAGATCAGGCATGTGCGCGCAAGACTAGTTGTTCGGGGCGGCTCCGGCGGGGCCCCGGCATCTCGACGACATTCGCCGCGAGTATTTGCAGGCTGGCTCCGGCGCCGCGAGTACGGAAATAATATTTCCAAATATCTGCCCTCAGCGTCTGCCCCTCGCGGCCCGTAATCTTAACCTCGCTGACCAACTGTAACGCCACGTGGTTGTCCAGGACCGCCGGCCATGCCATCGACAACTCGAGTTTTGTGCCTGGGTCGATCGGCCCATCGGCGGTGAATACGATCCCGGTGCTGCTGATCTCCAGTGTTTTGCCCGTCCCGGCCACGGTCGAATTCGGATTTAGAGCCTTGTACCGAAGATCCAGTTGAATCGGATACGAGGTCGCTAACTGTTTTGGATTTCCTTGACGCTGCATGTTCCCTCCGTCGGCTGCTTCGAGCGCAGTCTAAACGGATAGTGCAGCTCAGGCAGTTAGCGTTTCATTACACCCGAATTTTTCGAATTCACAGCGTCACTGAGGGGCCCCGGTATAAAGCTGAAAGGGGGCCCAATAAAACGGCTTGGCATAGGCTCCCGCTCCATGAATCAGCGCGAGTTTGGAGTTCCGTAGGGCATCCACCGGGGATGCGCCGCCTTGGAGCTCCTCATACAGCCGCGCCATTAGCTGCGCGGTGGAGCGGTCATTGACATCCCACATACCGGCAATCACGTTGCGCGCGCCGGCCCGAAGAAAGGCCCATGCGAAACCCACCGACCCTTCACCGGCATACGTTTTCGCCCCGGCGCTCCGGCAGGCTGAAATGGTCACCAGTTCCGCCGTTAACGGCACAGACATCACGTCTCGTGCAAATAGCTTGCAGCGCTCCGGAGGACCCGAGAGGATCACCGCGGAATCCAGCGGGCTCTGCGGGTTCGCCGTCGCGTGCGCGGAAAAGTGGATGAGCCCATAACGCCCGGGCTGGGCCTCGGAGTATGAAGCCGGCCGTGCGTCCGCGCCCCGCAGGATTTTCTCCTGCGAACCCTGCATCGCTGACGTGATGCTTTCGATCTCACGAGCCGCGTATTCCAGCTTGGGGTATTCCGACAGCGCCGGCGCCGGATCTCCGATTACCAGCAGCCCGGTGCCGGGCCGTACGGGATGCTCGCGGGCGGCACCAATCAAATAGTCCAGCGACGGCGCAATCGCCAGCGTCAGTTGTTCCACCAGATACTTGTCGCCTTTGCGCCCGGCTGGAAGGCTCTCGAAGTTCAGGGCATATAAGTCGCCATCCGGCACAATCGTCACGCGGCAGCCCTGGCACAGATTCTTCTCAGCCGGAGCGAGGAGGGTGTCGTACAACTTCCGGCCGGTATCCGCGGCCACCACAAGCGGGTCTCGCTGCGCCATGGTGACAGCGACGTAGTTTTCGACCAGTGGGCGAATCACGCTCGCGGCGGGTAGCGGATACCAGCGGATGGCACTGGGAGTTATGACCCAAAGATAGGAGCGGCTCTCCCCGAGCCAATACTCCAACAGCACGCGGTCCCCTCTTCCGGCCAGGCGCCGGTAAGCGTCTGGTTTCTGCATCGAAACCGCTTCTGGGTGGTCGCTTCGCTGCGCAAGGACGCGGGAACGGCTCGACTCAGCTACTGCCAGGGCGCGTTCTGGCTCGTGATTGGCAATCAGAAAATCCACGTAATCTCGAAAAAACTGAATCAGGCTGGCAAGGTATCCGAATTTGTAGTCGGCTTTGATAATCTGCGAATTCAGGCGGTCGATAGAGGATACGGTTGCTCGAAACTCCGCCTCAGCTTGCGTGCGTCGCCCAGCTTTTACAAACAGCTCTGCGAGACCCGCGTGGGAATCGAGCTTGATCCGCGGGTCTTCCGCAGGCTTGCTTAGAACTGCCCGGAAGGTCTGCTCCGCTTCTACGAATCGGCCGCGGCCTAGGGCGATTGCGGCTGTGTTGTTCAGCGATGAGGCTTCGTACAGGACGTCTCCCAGACGCCGCTTCAGTGCGAGCGCCTCATTGTTATAGCGCTCGGCTGCGTCCCAATCGCCTCGTTGAATGGCGGTCTCAGCCAGGTTGTTCATCCACCGCGAAGTCCAGTCGTCGTTTCCCACCTGCCGAGCAATCGCCAGCGCCCGCTGATAGAGGTCCGCCGCCCGTGCATAGTCCCGCGATGCAAACAGCACGTTACCCGCGTTGCCCGACCAGATCTGCTCTTCAAAATGATTGCCTGCCTTCGCAAAACCGGCGCGTGCCTGTTCGTAGTGATTCCGCGCGTTCTCATAGTCACCGAGACGGTAGAAACACGCGCCAAGATTGCCGTCATCGCGCGCCGCGGATTCATTCGCCCCAAGTTGGCTGTGAAGGTCCTTCGCCTTCTCGAACCAGATAATTGCCTCGTCGTATCGGGACGCGGTCAGAAGCGTGTATCCCAGGTTGCCCGTCGCCGTGGCTTCCAGGTAGGTGTCATGGAGTTTAGACGAGGAGCGGATCACCCCGCGGAACAAACCCTCCGCGTCGTCAAACTTGCCTTGCCTCACCAGTAAGAGCGCGCGGCGCAAGTCGATTTCCGCCGAAAAAGAGTCGGAACCGGCTTGGTGCGCAATTTCGGCGGCACGAGCGATTAACTCCTCCGCCTGCGAATAATGGGCCAGGTAGAAAGCCGCGCGCTCCTTCAGAAGAAGCGCCCTCCCTCTGTACTCGGTCCATTCCGGCCCTCCCGGCGGATCGCTGCTGAGAACCGCACCTGCCGCGAGCGCCTGGCGCTGCCCCAGCAAAACCTCTGCTTTTAACAGTCGAAAACGCCATGTGGCCCGCGGGTCCCCACGTCGCTCGGCCTGCTGCAGCGCCTCAGCCGCTTTGCGAAGAGCGAGGTCGTAGCGCTCGGCCCATAATAGTGCTGTGGTCTCCCGATACTCGGTATCGAGCGTGACCGGGTTGTTCGCACAACCCGCCAGCGCTACCGCCGCGAGACAGAGGAGAAACCGCATGTCTCAGTATGTGCTTCCTCCGTCATCCACGGTGCACACCGTCAAGTCGCCCACCACCGGGGAACCCAAGTTCACCCGGATCATCGTCAACCGACGTGTTGATTTGCTGATATGCAACTCCGCCAGATGAATAGTCCCGAAACCCTCAATGTAGATCACGTTGCCCCAGCACTTCAGCTTGCGCGACTTCGTTTTCACTCCTCGCACCAGCGAAAGGGTGGTGAATCCGTTGGTGTGCGGCATGTCAGCGCGATTCGCCGCGGGCTTGTGAAACCACTGGCGTACCCTGTCCGGCGCTTCCTGTAAATTGCCTTTCAAAGTTGTGTCGTCGAAGAACTTACGAAATTTCTTGTCCTTCTTGTAGGCGTTCTGAGCCAGCTCGTGCGTGTGGTGTTGGTCAAGCAAATCCACCGCCAGATCGACCTCTACGGGCACACCGTCGATCCTCAAATCTTCGAAATGCGTGCCCACGAGTTTGATCGACGGCCCGCCGCCCTCATCCCCTTCGTGGGTACTGACGAGGTTTGCCACCACGCGGCGGGCTGTGACCGTGTTCAGGATGTTCAGATGCTCCACTATAGACCGTGCGGTAGTGCGGTAGGCTTGCGTTTCGCCTTCCTCCGCTGTACGCGCACCCGTGACCTCGGAGTTGGCAAGATCGAAATGAAGAATGTCTCGGTGGCGAAACGCAGTCGACCGCGCCGCGCCATAGCCGCCGATTTCCGGCAAAGCAGAAGACGCCTGGATTTCAATGTTTTCGCAATGCGGCTTAACCAGGTTTCCGCCCGCACCAATGGCGTGCCCTTGGAAGTGAAAGCGACTGGGCAATGGTTTACCTCGCTATTGAAGTTCAAATTGGAACGAAGAGGTTGTTATCTTATCACCCTCGCCGCCCCCGGGCCCATAGATTACCAGCTCATATTCCCCTGGACGCAATCTCTGGACGGGTAGCAGGATGGTAATCGGCTGCCCGGCGTCAGGCGCGGGTGCAGTCACTCGAAATACCGTCACGCCGGCGGATATCAGTACGCACAGGTACTGTGGGTAATGAATGTCCGGAGGAATATCCTCCGAGAGTGCCGCCCAGGGCGTGCCGCGGGGCACACGGATGGGCGGCACTTCGCCTCGCGCACCTCCAGTGAGCTGGAACGCGGGCAGCACGCGGGCGCTGCCCATCACCTGCCGCATGCCGGGTATTACGATCAATCCCTGATAAAGCGCCACAGCTGCCAATACGACCGCGGCCGCCAAAGGCACGGCGGCTGTCGGACGCCACAACCACGCCGCCAGGTTCCACCCTTTCGTCCGGTGTGCCGGCTCTTCGCCCGACAATCGTATCGGCTCTTCCCATGCTGCTTTCGCATTGGAAATCAAATGGGTACCCGATTCAACCGCAGCCGCACACTGCGGGCACTCGAAATAGTGGAGTTCGAACTCCTCGACGTCCACCTCCGCTAATTCGCCGAGCAAATACCGCTCCACGGCTTGGCTCGAGATCGCCTGCGAATGATCCATCACTCAAGGTCTCAACAAAGTAGTGAACTTACTGCGTTTTTCGTTTCGCATTCATGGTCCTGACGCGGCCTTGCTGGAATTCGACTGTAATAGCCTGGTTTTGAACCGAACGCGCGCGCGGTGCAGCAATACGCGTAAATAGTCCCGGCCGACATGAAACTCCGCACACACCAAGTTCTTATCTTCCTCTTCCAGGAATACCCTCCGGAGCAACTCTTGATCCTTCTGCGGCAACTCCTTCAGCAGTTGTCTCACGACCCGCTTCCGCTCCTCGGTGACCATCTGGCCCTCAGGATTTAAACCGGGGTCCACTGGTTCGGCTATATGCTCGGGCATTTGGTCGTGTCGAGTGTGGCCCCGAAGCAACTCAAGCGCGATGTTATGGCAGACGGTGTGAACGAAACCCGGTAGGCTGGCGGGGTTGTCCAGGGTTTTCCCGGATCGAAAATATCCCAACACTCGCAGAAAAGTCTCCTGGTATGCATCCTGTATTAAGTCCGGAGATCGCAGGCGCGCCCGCAATTTTAGTTGAACCGGCCGCGAAAAATAGGCAATCAGGTAATTCTCTGCATCTTCGTTGCGAGCCGCCAAAGCCTGCAAGTAATTCTCGTCGAAGAGGGTGCCGGCCATTCGTCTCAGGACGAATATAGCAAAGCCTTCCGTCCGACCGTGTTAAGGAACCACGGCGGAGGCCGTTCTCAGAGGCACCCGAACCGAGGTCCTCTGGCGGTCCCAGAGGAGGTCAGGTCGAGGAGGTGGGCTTGGCGATGGGCGAAGAGGTGGACTTCCAGGGTGTCCCGATCCGGGAGCCGCGCTGGCAACAATCGCGGATTGCCAACGAATCGTCAGCGGTGCTGAGTTGGGACGCTCTCGTTGGCGCCGCCTGCCGCCGGGTACGTCCTCCATTCGCAGCGGATACTATTGCAGGTACTTACCAATTTCCGGACTGCCGGTTCCGCTGCAACCTGTGGGACCGTAACGCAGATACTTCTGGACTCTCCCGGCACCATCCACTTCGCCGGTATACAGATTCCCTTCTCCGTCGGCAGCCACCACGTGCGGCCAGTGCAACTCGCCCGCCTGCCGGCCCCCTGTTCCCACGCGACCCAATTCCTGTAGGTTTTGCCGGTTGACGACGTATATTGTGTCATTCGTGAGGTCGGCGATGTACATGCAACTCTGCTTCGAGTCCGTCGAGAAGTTCACCGTGCCCGATGTGCCGGCTGCCGTTTGGGGAGCGACGTGTAGCTCGCCAACGTAACCACACTTACCCGTCTCGCCTTCGGGATTGGCGCACACTTTGCCCACTTGAGAAGCGTTGAAGATCTGCACTCGATTGTTGCTGCGATCGCAGACATAGAGCAGACCGTCGCTAGCCAGCTTGGCGCAATGCACCGGGCTGCGGAAAAATTTGGGCTTCATCTCGCCGCGCTGGAACTCAACCGGCCAGGAGCTCGTGCCCTCGCCAACGTCGGGTCCGCCGCCGTTTTCGCCCATTACTGGATTCTGTCCGTAGGCGCCAAAATGCCCCACATACTTGCCGGTTGCCGCGTCCACAATGAGCACGCGCCGGTTTCCGTAGCCATCAGCGATATACATCAGGTTAGTCTTGGGATCCACCGTCATATCCGCCGGCCAGTAGGGCTCCGGCGTCCCATTGACGCCGCCGCCGGTGTCGTTGCTGTTCGGGCCCTTCGCGCCTGCCGTGCCGATCTGCAAGACAAAGGTGCCATCCCTTTTGAACTTCAGAAGGTGTGAGTCGTTGCCAAAGGTGGGAGCCCACGGATATTGCCCATGGAAATTGCGCGCCTGCCCGTTTCCCGCAATATAAACAAAATCGTTGTGATCCACGTAGATGCCATGCTCGCGCGCCGGCCATACGCAGCCGTCCTGCTGGCGGCACTTCTTCTCGAGGAAGCCCGGATCGGATGGACCGCCCCAGGCCTGCACCAGGTTCCCGGCTTTGTCGAACTCGAGCACCGACGGCGCGGGCGTACAACAGCCGGCAAGCTGACCGTAAGGTCGCGGGAAACCCATCGCACTAATCGGATTGCCCTTCCCATCCTTGCCCGCTTCGCCCTGTGTTCCGCTGTCGGTGGATCCAAGCGAACGAGGACGGTGATAGACCCAAATATGGTCGCGCTTGTCCACGAAGATTCCGCCAATATCGCCGACAATCCACTTGTGCGGCAGGGGCTTGGGCCAGGCTGGATCGAGCACAAAGCTCGGCGCATTTCCGTTGTTAGCCGGCATCGCTTCAGCCAGCCGTTCCAAAACATGGGCCTTCTGCAGAGCGTCCGTCGCGCTCGTGGCTGACGGCTGCGCGCTCAGAGGGACCAAGCCGGTCACACTCAACGCGACGGCGGGGACTCCCACCAAAACGGCATATTTGACAAATCTCGAAGTCATCGTGAGGCTCCTCAAATGAATTTCGTGCTCACTTAGAATAACGGGCGGAACAGTTCGTGCACGACCAGCCCCGGCCGTCCGCTTGCACCCGAGTAGATATTGCCTTTGAGGTCGACACCCAGGAACTCCGTTCCGGCGCCCCTGGTCACCTCCTCGTCGGGAATGAAAGCCTTGACCCATCCGGTTTTAAGGTCGGCTACGCGAATGCCCCTCTCCCAACCCGGGTTCCAATGGGCGTCTGACATGCCGTCCGCAACATAAATGTCGCCGTGACTGTCGATGGCGATGGCGCTGGGCTTGCCGAACTGCGTCCACTGGGTGATGAAGTTTCCTTCCTTGTCCAGGACCTGGACGCGATTGTTGCCCCGGTCTGCGATATAGAGTCGCCCGTCGGAATCGATGTCGATGCCATGGGGATCGTTGAACTGAAGCGGGCCGTGGCCCTCGGAGCCGATGCCGCCTCCCCAAGCCTTGATGTATTTCCCGTCCTTGCTAAACCTGACCAGACGATTGTTTCCTCCGCGCGACCCAAACATGTTTTCCTTGTTCGGCCCCCTCTGCGGACCGCCGTGGCCGTCCGTGATCCAGATGTCGCCATTGTCGGCGACCACGACACCGGTCGGTCCATTGAAGTGCGTCTCGTCGGCGCCCGAGACCCCGGCTTGGCCCAGAGTCATCAGGATCTTTCCATCCGGACTGAACTTGAAGACCTGATGCCCCATGTGCTTCTTGAAGCCCGCTTCTCCGCGCGCGTCTCCTGCCGGCGCCCCATCGGTCACCCACACGTTTCCTTCACGGTCGATGAAGAACCCATGCGGGAACGAGATGATACCCTTTGCGAAACTCTTCACCAATTTTCCGTCCAGATCGACCTCGATGATCGGATCCAAGTCGGATTCCGCGCATCCGTTCGCACCGCACCGATCGAGGATCCACAGGTGTTTGCCATCGGGATCCAGTCTGATTCCGCTGGCAACTCCAATTTTTCTGCCTTGGAGTTTGTCCCAGTTGTAGTTCACTTTGTATGGGTTCGTTGATAACTGCGCCTTCAATGCCGCTCCCGACATCATCGTTAATAGCACCCCGCCAAACATCGTGGCTAGTTGTCTTGAACGGACCATCGATCCACCTCCCGGAGGCTTTATAACATCACATCCAATTTGGAACATCAACGGGTTTCCATTACTGTTCCAGCAAGACAGCGGGCTCCGCGCGAGAATTCGGAGAAGTGCCAGATCGGCGCCGGTTCCGGCACGCGCCTCCACCTTCCAAGACGAACGGCTGTACTGGTTTTCCGGCCACGCGAGGAGTAAGCTCTTGGAGACCGGGGAGTCCCCGGCTCGTAGCTCAGAGGAGGATTCGATGGAAAGCACGATTTCGAAACTGTTGACGGCTTACGAAACTGGAAAAATGTCACGGCGCAATTTGGTTCGGGGACTGGCGATGCTGGCGGCTGGCTCGGCCACCGCTTCGGCTGCGGGATTTCAGGGAAACAGCATCAATCATGTCTCTCTTTTTGTCAGTAACCTGGAGCGATCAACAGATTTCTACCAGCGCTCGTTCGGTTGTACCGTAAACAAACGGGACGGAAACAACCAGCTCGTCTTTGGAAAGAATTTCCTGGTTCTGCGGCCCGGCACTCCGCCGGCCAAAGTCGACCATTTATCGATCGGCGTCGATAAGTTCCAAAAGGATTCGGTGGCCGCCGATCTCAAGGCCCGCGGAGCGACTCCAGTCGATCAGCAAGGAGGGGACTTCGGTTTCCACGTACTCGATCCGGACGGGTTCCCGGTGCAGATCAGTGCCAACAACCCGGCTTGAGCCATGGACACTAGACGCGGTCAGAGAAGGAGGTAGCTCATGAGAAGCAAGGTATGGACGCCAGCTGTCTTGATTGTGGTGGTGCTCGTAGCGTGGCACGCCGCGGGGCAGGGGAATCGGGCACTGATCCCAATGTTTGACCCGGATCCGCTGTGGTCGCAAGCGTTGCCTAATAACTGGGTCACCGGTCAAGTGGGAGGGGTCGCTGTCGATTCCCATGACAACCTGTGGGTCTTTCACCGCCCCGCGACAATCCCTGACGGCGAAAAAGGCGCCTCGCTGAACCCCCCGCAGTCGGAGTGCTGCGTTCCCGCGCCCTCGGTGCTGGAATTTGACCCAAACGGAAGGTTTCTCCAAGCGTGGGGCGGTCCGGGGCCGGGATACGAATGGTTTACCTCCGAGCACGCTATCTTCGTCGACTACCAGGACAACGTGTGGCTTAGCGGAAGCGCGCAGACGGATAACCAGATCCTCAAGTTTTCAAACAAGGGGAAGTTTCTCATGCAGATCGGGCATGCGGGAAAGAACCGGGGCAGCAACGACACCGAAAACCTCGGAGGCCCGGCGGGCCTTTTCTTGGTTCGGAAAACCAACGAGCTGTTTGTGGCGGATGGATACTTCAACCACCGCGTCATCGTGTTTGATGCGGATACCGGCGCGTACAAGCGCCACTGGGGCGCATACGGGAAGCGTCCCGATGACACGCTGAAATTCCCGCCCCGCGCGCAACTCGTCCAAGGGCCACCACCGGAAGGTTTCAATAATCCCGTTCACGCAGTACTGGTGACGAACGATGATCTCGTTTATGTCGCCGACCGCTCCAACAACAGGTTCCAGGTGTTCCGGCCGGACGGAACGTACCTCAAGGAAGTATTCATCTCAAGAAATACGTTGCAGAGCGAAGGCACCGTGCACGCGTTTGCGGTGTCGCCCGATAAAGAACAGAAATTCCTCTACATCGTGGATGGTTCCAACAAGGCGATTCGCATCCTGAACCGGCAGACATTGGAAATTGTGGGGTCGATTGGCGGACACGCGGGGCATAATGCGCGGGAGTTCTTCCACATTCACAGCGCCGCCACTGATTCCAAAGGGAACCTGTTTCTCGGCGAAGTCAACAACGGGCAGCGTTACTACAGGTACGGGTTCAAAGGCATGGGATCCGCCCCGATCGTCACGTCCACGCGATAAGCGCGTACATTCAAATTGATGCTTAGCTTAAAATTCCACCGGAGGTTATGCCCGATGCGGCTCGGCATCACGCGGCAAAGAGGTGCAAGCACGGCACTCGTGCTCTGCGGTCTGTTCTTGATCCACCAGGACGCGACGTTTGCGGCAACTGCTCCCAATCGCCAGACCGATTTAGTCGAAACCTCGCAGGGCGCGCTGAAAATCACCCCGCTGTTCCACGGCAGCGTCATGCTGGATTTCGGCGGCAAGATCATTCATATCGATCCCTGGAGCCAGGCCGACTATGCTGGCGTCCCACAGGCGGATTTGATTCTGATCACGCACACGCATGCCGATCATATGGATCCGGCGATGATCAAGATGCTTAAGAAGGAATCGACCGTCATCGTGGCGCCTCCTGCGGTCGCCGACACGCTCAACGGCGCGGCCGGGGTCATCGAAACCATCAGCAATGGCGAGAAGCAGACGTACCTGGGGATTGAAATAGAGGCCGTCCCGATGTACAACCTGAAATTCGGTCCGGTGCCGGGAGAGCCGTTTCATCATAAGGGCATTGGCAACGGTTACGTACTGCGTTTTGGTGAAACGCGAGTCTATTTCTCGGGCGACACTGAGTGCGTCCCCGAGATGAAGGCGCTGCGCAACATCTCGGTGGCTTTTCTGGCCATGAACCCGCCCAGAACTATGCCGCTGGCGGAGGCCGCCGCCTGCGCGAAAGAGTTCCTTCCAAAGATTGTCTACCCGTATCATTACCGCGGCCAGAACACGCAGGAGTTCGCCGACGCTCTGAAGAATACCGGCATTGAGGTGCGCCTGCGGAAGCTCGAGGGTGAGCCGTAAGCGCTGATAGCGGGTCGCTCTACATTCCAGTGCGTTAGGAGAAAGACATGGCCGAAGTCAATCGCAACAAGTACCTGAGCATAGCGTTGCTGGTTTTCGGCATCTTGACGCTAACCCACAGCCTGTCCGCTCAGCAGGCGGTGAAGCATCTCAACCCGGTTATCGAAAAGCTTGCTGCCGGTAAGCCGTTCATCGGCTTCCAGACCGGCGATTTATCCCTTGAGAATGCTCGCACTCTGGCCCGCGCCGATATCGACTATGTGTACCTGGAGATGGAGCACGGGCCGATGGATTTTGAGGGGTTGCACCGGTTCACGGTTGGGATGATCGACAAAGCCGCCATTATCAAGAAGGGTAACGTCCAGCCGAACGTGGCGATATTCGCACGCTTTGCTCCCTACGGCCGAGAGCAAGCGCAGTGGTTCGTGAAGCAAGCGCTGGACATCGGCTTGATGGGTGTAATTTTCAATGGAATCGACAACCCCGAGCAGGCGTTACTGGGCGTAAGGAATATGCGCTATCCGCAAAGGAAAACTTCCAAGTACCCCGAGCCGCCCGGGCTGCGCGGCTACGCGCCAGGAACTGCTCTCTGGTGGTGGGGGATTTCCGATGCGGAGTACGAACGGCGGGCGGACTTGTGGCCGTTGAATCCCGATGGTGACCTGCTGGCCATCATGATGATCGAAACAGCGGAGGGTTTGAGAAACGCCGATGCCATCGCGGCAGTGCCCGGAGTGGGAGCCATCTTCGTGGGTGCGGGCGGAGATCTGCATCAGTATCTCGGAGTTGATAGCAACGCGCCGGAGGTGGAGCAAGCCTTCCAGGCTATCCTAAGAGCTTGCGTAGCCCACAATGTGGCCTGCGGAATCACTGCCCTAAGCGGGCGCGATATTACGAAGCGGCTCGGCGAAGGGTGGAAAATGATTCGCACGAACGAAGCGGCGTTAGTCCAATATCGTGCCTCGCGCCCTGCGCAATAGCCCTACTCGATCGGTTCGACATGCGGAAACACGAAGGTTCGATTTACAAGATGGGCGACGGCCGCCACTCGTCACGAGGTCGCGGAGCAACTGACCGAAAACCTTCGCGCTCGTAGCCGCGGGATCAATATCAAGCCGGCGAAACAGACCGTTGCCTAATTCCTCAACGACTGGTTGAAATCCGTGAAGCCCGATGTGGCGCCATCGACCTTCATCAGCGACCGTGAAGTACTGCCTTGTCGTACTCCGGCGCGCTCTGGAGAGGTGCGTAAACTTGGCGGCATCGACCAAAATTGACAATGCCTGGCGACGAGTTTACTCTAGTGATGGTTCTGCGCTTGTCACTCGTTTGACGAAGCGGAACCATCTGGTTTGCTCGGGCCGTCGCATGGTTCTTCCGGTCGGTGGCCTGCCTGGTTTCAATCACCACAGCGGGAGGAATAACGATGGTTACATTTCCGAATCGAGTCTTGTTCGTCGGTTTTGGAGCGGTGGCGCGTTGCACGCTGCCCATTCTGATCAAGCACATCAGCATCGATCCCAAGCGCATCACCATCATGGACTTCGAGCCGAACGACGCCGCTCTGAAGCCCTGGATCGAGCAGGGCGTGACTTTCGTCAAGGATCGCGTGACGCCGGAGAACCTGGGGAGCCTGCTGGGACAGCACCTCTCGGCCGGCGACCTCCTCATCGACCTGGCGTGGAACATCGATTGTTGCGAAATCGTGCAGTGGTGCCACGACCGGGGCGTCCTCTACGTCAACACGTCGGTGGAGCTCTGGGATCCCTACGCCGGAGCCGACAACAAGCACCCTACCGAGCGAACCCTCTACTGGCGCCACATGAATCTGCGGCGGATGATCTCCAAGTGGAGCGAGCCCGGGCCGACGGCGGTGATCGAACACGGAGCGAACCCCGGCCTGATCAGCCATTTCACCAAGCACGCGCTCCTGGACATCGCGCAGCGCGCGCTCGCGGACAAGAAATTCAGCGGGGCGCAGGCGGAGAAGATCGCTCACCACGCCAAGGCGCAGAACTTCAACCACCTGGCCCACCAACTCGGCGTCAAGGTCATTCATTGCAGCGAGCGCGACACGCAGATCACCGATCAGCCCAAACAGGTGAACGAGTTCGTCAATACCTGGAGCGTCGAGGGCTTCCGCGAAGAGGGGACGACCACCGCCGAGATGGGCTGGGGCACCCATGAAAAAGAGCTGCCCGCCCTCGCCTTCGAGCATCCGGACGGCCCCAAGAGCCAGATCTGCCTGGCGCGGATGGGCATCAACACACTACGTAGCGACCTGGGTGCCACCGAATCACGACATCGTCGGCATGATCGTGCGCCACGGCGAGGCGTTCACCATCACCGAGAAGCTCACCGTTTGGGAAGACGGCAAGGCGATCTACCGCCCCACGGTCCACTACGCTTATTGTCCGTGCGACTCCGCCATCGCCTCGCTCCACGAGCTGCGCGGCTACGACTACCGGCTGCAACCGCGCATCCGCATCATGACCGACGAAATCACCAGCGGAGCCGATATTCTGGGCGCGCTGGTGATGGGGCACCCTTACCAATCGTGGTGGTGCGGCACCGATCTCGACATCGAGGAGTCGCGCCGCCTGGTGCCGCACCAGAACGCCACCACCATGCAGGTGGCCATCTCGGTTGTCGCCGCCTGCATGTGGATGATCGAGAACCCGCGCCGGGGGCTGTGCGTGCCCGACGACTTGCCCCACGAATATGTGCTGGACGTCAGCAAGCCCTACCTGGGCAAGTTCGTCTCCGTGGCCTCGGATTGGACCCCGCTGAAGCACTACTCCAACGCCTTCAGCGGATATAACAAGCCGCAGCTCGACACGTCCGACCCGTGGCAGTTCAAGAATTTTCTGATCACGGAAGGCGACGGCATTTGAACTCGAAGCGCGGCGACGATAAGCCATGGACCACAAAGACACTGCTTCAACTGGCCAAGAAGCACGGCACGCCGCTGGTCGTCGTGGACCACAAGGTGCTGCGGGAGAACTACGCGCAATTCCGAAAGTACCTGCCGCGCGTGCAGGTCTACTATGCGGTCAAGGCCAACAGCGACCCGGCGATCGTGCAGACGTTCTACGATGCCGGAGCCAGTTTCGACGTCGCCAGCATGGCCGAGTTCCTGAACGTCCACGAGAAGATCAAGCATCTTCCGGCGAAACAGCGGCAGGATTTCATCTGGGATCGCATCATTTACGCGAACCCGATCAAGGCGATCGAAACGCTCGAGCAGTTGGATCCATACAAGCCGCTGGTCACCTACGACAACCACGAAGAGGTGATCAAGATCGCCCGCCACGCGCCGCACTCGGGCCTGGTGCTGCGGTTGCGCGTCCCCAACACCGGATCGATGGTGGAGCTGTCAAGCAAGTTCGGCGCGCTTGCCCGGCGAGGCCGTGGACCTGATCGCCTTCGCTCACAATAACAAGCTCGAGGTCGAGGGGCTGAGCTTCCACGTCGGCAGCCAGTGCACGAACCCGCAAGAACTACAGCCAGGCGCTGCACCTGGCCGCGGGCATCTTCGCAGAGGCCAAGATCGCGCGGCTTCGATCTCAAGCTCCTCGACATCGGCGGTGGTTTTCCCGCCCACTACGACGACACGGTCCCTCCCTTCAGGAGACTCGCCAAAATGATCAACGCCGAGTTGGACCGGCTTTTCCCCGAACCGATCGAGATCCTGGCCGAGCCGGGGCGTTTCCTGGTCGCCTCCGCCGCCACCGCCGTCTCCCAGATCATCGGCAAGGCCGTCCGCGGCGGCAAGCTTTGCTACTACATCAATGACGGCGTCTATCACACCTATAGCGGCGTGATCTTCGACCACTGCCCAATACCCCCTGAAAAGTTTCAAGAAAGGTCCCACTCAGATCTGCTCCGTCTTCGGCCCCACCTGCGACGCCCTCGATACCATCAGCCTGACCGAGCAGCTCCCGGACCTGGAGATGGGCGAACTGGTCTACTCCGAAAACATCGGCGCCTATTCCGCCGCCAGCAGCACGTCCTTCAACGGCTTCCCGCCGGCCAAGGTCGTGCATGTGAACCAGTGATGCAGACGACCGTATACGCCAGTTAGGGCGCTACCGAAACCTTCAGCTTCTTCACCAGAACTTTCGAGTTCCGTCCGCTTTGGTCGTATTTCTCGCGGCGGGCCGGCGGAAGGTCGTCGGGTGTGCCTTCGGCAAAACCGCCCTTCGACTGGAAGTAAGTAAACGTCTGCGTCGATAGCGCGATCAATTCAGTCAGGCCCATTTCGCGAGCTTTATTTTCGACGAATTGAATCAGCTTTCGGCCGATGCCCTGGTTTTCGTGCGACGGATCGACAAAAAGACTGGCAAGTTCGCCCTGTTGTTGCGCGGGATAAACGTGCAGCGCCACGCACGCGACCGGGTTCTTGTCGATTTCGAAGATATAGTAATCCGCCAGGTTCTTCTCAATCTCGGCGCGCGTCCGCCGGACCAGCTCTTCGGCTTCCACTGCCTTCTTGGTCAACAGCTGGATTGCCCGGATATCTTTCTTCTTGGCCGGCCGGATCTGTTCGTATTCGTTGGCGTAAATCAGCGTGCCGATGCCCTCGTTGGAGAACACTTCAGCCAGCAGCCCTTCGTCCTCGCGGCCGTTGACAATGTGGACGCGCTGCACGCCCGCGGCGCAGGCGGCAGCCGCGTGGCGAGCCTTGGAAACCATTTCCGGCGCAAATCCGCCGGCCGCGGACTGTACAAGTTTCTGCAAATCCGCCACCAGCATCTGGCGGATGAGTTGATCGTTGTACCGCAACCCATCCTGCGCGGTAATGAAAATCAGCTTTGTCGCCTTCAAGGCTTCGGCCACCGCGACCGCGATGCTGTCGGAGTTGGCGCGGTACGTCTTACCCTCGCCATCAAAGCCGAGCGGCGGAACGACCGGAACAATACCCTGGTTCAGCAACGTTTGAAGAAGTTCAATATCGACACGCTCGACCTTCCCGGTAAACAGGTGGTCGACGCCATGGATGATCCCCAGCGGATGCGCAACGATGGCATTCGTGCAGGCGGCGCGGAGGTCGTTGGCCGAAAGACCTTGCAAGGATCTCGTGCGTGAGACGGTTCGCGGCTTCTATGGCGAGCTGCAACGTCGCGGCATCGGTCACGCCGGTGCCATCGAGGTTGGACGCCTGGACTCCCTGCTTCTCGGCGAGAGCCTTAATTTGCTCCGCCGCCCCGTGCACGAGCACCACACGGATGTTCAATGAACGCAGCACTGCCACGTCCAGGAGGATGTTGGCGAAGTTTTCGTCCGTGACGATGCCTCCGTCCACTGCAAGAATGAAGGTCTTTTCGCGGAATTGCGGGATGTATTGAAGAATCCCGCGCAGGTCGGTTAGCTTCACGTTAGCACCTAGAGTTGGTTGTGCTGGCCTGCGGCCAGCTTCAAAAGTGGAGACGCTTCCACTTTACACCGAATGCGTCCGACAGAACACGGAGTGATTTCACTCAGCACGTGGCGTTCGCAGCCTATCTTCTGTGCCGTCCACGCCGCTGCGCCCGTGACTGCGTATCGGCAAATGACATCGCTTCCTAGCAGCGAAACCTCTGATAACACTAATCTTATACACGTGAATGGAACGGGTTCGTCGACAGGTGCATCCCCGATTGGCAACGCGTTGTAACAAGGCTGATCAATTGCAGATTCTAAAGCGTGCCCGTCTCTTCACTGCAAATCAGCAGTCTTCTCGCTGAACTCAAAGAGCTTCGTGAATTTTGCCTCGCCATGGAAAAGGAATTTGGAGAGTCCATCGCCGAGGCTTGCCCGCAGTCCCGCCGCAGCGTGCGGAACCTTCTCGATTACCTCGCTCTGCGCAAGCACGATTTGCGTGATCTGCAATCCCGGCTGGCCGCTCTCGGGCTCTCTTCGCTCGGACGCAGCGAATCGGGCGCGCTGGCCGCACTGGAGGCCGTCATAGCCATCGTGGAAAAACTGAGTGGAGGACAGTGGGTCGATCCATTGCCGCCGGACCAAGTCGCTTTCAAGATCGGTTCCGCCGTCCTGTCCGAGCATGCCGACGATCTCCTGGGACCGGTCCCTCACGGCCGCGCCGTTCGCATCATGGTAACTATGCCGTCCGAAGCCGCCCAGTCCTACGAACTAGTTAAAGGCCTGGTCGAGGCGGGTATGGACGTTATGCGAGTTAATTGCGCGCACGATTCCGAGCGCGAGTGGGAATGCATGATCGCCCACATGCGCCGTGCCAGCCAGGAATTGGGGAGACACTGCAAGGTGCTGATGGATCTGGCCGGCCCCAAATTGCGCACTGGCCCTATCCACCGTGGATCTCACGTCGTGCGCTGGCGGGTTGGCAAGGACGCGCGCGGCTCCATCGTCGCTCCCGCACGCATCGCGCTTGGTCGGCAAGCACGCGAGCTCGGAATCGCTGCCCTCCGCTGACGTCCAACTCCCCGTACCTGAGACTCTGCTGCGCTCCGCCCGCCTCGGCGATACCGTTCGCGATTCAGGATAGCCGCGGGAAGACGCGGAAGCTGACGGTGATCCACAAAGCCGATCACGCCTGCCTCTGCGCCTGCGATCACAGCGCTTACGTCCTCAGTCGCGCCGAATGGTCGCTCGTGCGCGACGGAAAGGAAATCGACGCCGGCCATGTTGGCGACCTTCCCTTCGTCGAGGAACCGATTCGCCTGCACCCGCGCGATTTGCTGGTCTTGACCGAGGGGGTAAACCAGCCGCCCGCGGCGCATCGCGATATCCCGCACATCTCCTGCACGCTTCCCGAAGTCTTCTCCACGGCGCTGGCGGGCCAGCCGATATTCTTCGATGACGGCAAAATCGAAGGCCGCATCCGCGAGGTGCACCCCGATCACATGCTGGTCGAGATCGTACACGCGGGCGCGGACGAGGCCAAGCTCGGTTCGGCCAAAGGCATCAATCTTCCGGAAACCGATTTCGGCATCGGCGCGATGACCGAAAAAGACCGGCACGACCTCGACTTTGTCTCCGAACACGCCGATATCGTCGGCCTGTCGTTCGTGCGCCGGCCCGAGGACGTCCTCGAACTGCTAGCAGGAATTGGCCGCTCGCGGCAAGAGCCAGATGGGAATCATCCTCAAGATCGAAAACCGCCCGGGATTCGATCAGCTTCCGCTCATCATGATGGCGGCCCTGCGCCATCATCCGGTGGGAATCATGGTTGCGCGCGGCGACCTTGCCATCGAAGTCGGTTTCGAGCGTCTGGCCGAAGTCCAGGAGGAGATCCTGTGGCTCAGCGAAGCCGCGCACATGCCGGTGATCTGGGCCACGCAGGTGCTCGAAACGCTCGCCAAGACAGGCATCCCCTCGCGCGCCGAGGTCACCGACGCCGCCATGGGCGTCCGCGCCGAGTGCGTCATGCTGAATAAGGGCGAGCACATTCTCGACGCTGTCCGCTTCCTCGATCACGTCTTGCACCGCATGCAAGCCCATCATTTGAAGAAGCGCTCGATGCTCCGCCGCCTGGCCGTCGCTGAAGTCGACCACACCGCATCCCCGGCGTGATAGGTGGGTGTTTCAGCTTAGCCATAAATGCTGCAAATGGAACCCCATGACCGCTTAGAAAACAGTGCATCAGATCCTGTTTCTGATTCGGCCCATCCGCTCGCAAGCCGGCCGCGCTCTATGTGCCGCAACATTTCAATTTGCGATTTGTCCTTATTCGGGCATCTCCACACCGAGGCCTTCGGCCACTTGTTCTGCGTGAATTTCACAATATGCCAACAACGCAGGCTTCTGCGACCCAAGTTAGCGGTACAGCAGAAAACAGGCCACCTTGCCGCAAGTGGCCAGCTAACAAAAGACCCATGGGGGCCTTAGTCGGGCCATTTTGTCCCGAGACCCGCGCTGAGGAGCCATATGATTCCATGATGGCAGATTTTTGCGGAACACTGTTCCGAGGCTTCAGGGGAATTAATGCCTGCTCGAGGCGCACCAACTCGTGCCAATCGGATAAGCCTCCCTAAGAGGGCGAGGCACCTCCCTTTTTCGACGAAGCTTCCGCTTCTGACCGTAAATAGTCAAGTGACTTTGTGCGGTCACTATCCTGATCGCGTCTTAGAACGCGATGCCCTGCCGGCGTGGGGAGCCTCGCCCGTAGCTGTGGTGGAATATTCAGCCCAGCAACGTTCGGCCCTTCTCATGCCTTAGATGAGTTGCTGCTAGGTTCACAAAGTCAAAGATATATGAAGTGGATTTTCCCAAGCAGGAATTGACCATCACAATCGAACCCGATAAGGACGGCCAACACGGTTTCTAGGTTCTCGGCGAACCGACCACATTCTGCTGCCATCCCGACCAACCTAAACAGTTGGTGCCGCGCCCGCTGGACGTGTATTAAGTAGTTTGATCGAGAATTGGAGCGTTCCAGGGACCGACGTCCCGCGTGCTGCCTGCTCAGGGTTACCGGCGCGTCGAAAGTCGAAATGGATTCGAGGTGCAGGACTTAGCGAGAACAGCAGCGGCGAGTTCGCTCCCTCCCCTGTCTACCTCGCAAAAAAGCCGTGGTTGCTCAGCTTGGCTGCACTCATCAACTGCTCGGCATCGCTGCCTGAGCACTGTGTGATTGTCTATTGACGCGCTGTTAGATCTTGTAATCGGTCTTGCGGAGTGCGCCCTCGTACCGTTCCTTGGCGGCCTGAACTCTATCCCGGGCCTCCTCTTCGGCGAAACCGGCTTTTTCCCAAAGATCCCATGCCTGGACCGAGTGGTCTGGCGTTGCGAGTGCCTCTTCTTCACGAATGGCTATAATCCATCTCTCTACTGCGTCCTTGTAGGCTTGCCGGAGACGATCCAGTTCTGCGTTGTCCATAATCAACGCCATTATAGGATCAGACCGATGTCAGCTCCATATCAAATCGATTTCGGCCGGTTTGATCGGAAGAGGCTCCGCATCGTGGACAGACCTCAATGTGGCAACCCAACGCGGCGGTGCGTCAACCCATGTTTCACGGCAAGATTCTGCAAACCGCACATCCAAGCGTAGAATCCACCTTGGAGTGGCTGTTGACCACGTGTCTGTTTCCGCTTGCGGCAGCTGCCAGAATCCGCGTAGCCAACGGCGACGCCATTAGGCGGTGCTCCAAGCCTATAACAGGTACTGGAAACACATCGCGGCTGCCGCCGTCCAAACGCCCCGGATTATACAGAAGCTCAGATGATGATTTCGTTACATTGCGCCAACCAAACCAAATTATGCAGTGCAGCGAATGATCGATCACCCCCAGGCGGCCGTCTCTAGCGATGAGAGTCAGGTTGGGCGGCCCACGCCAGACTAACGCTGCCCCTTTCGCGAGACTGGCCAGGTTGCGATCGAAGCTACTGCTGGCGCAGGGCGCCACCCTGCACGATGTGAAAGAAATTCTCGGCCATTCGCAGATTGCCCTGACATCGGACCTCTACGGCTACGCCTACACCTCAGTGCTCCGTGGCACGGTGGATCGGGTCGGCTCGGTTTTGGCTCTCCAGTTCCCGGTGGCTCCCCTGGCAGGCTGCTGAAAAAGCCCGAACCTCCGCTTGCTGACGCGCGGGGCTCAGAAACGCGACATCGGCTTTGCAAGTAGTTACCGAGCCGCGACCGTAAAGGAGCGGAAGCCGGCCGGGCTTTTTTCAGCACCTTGCTAGGACGAAAGCTGCGTCCCAACTGAGAGGTAAATTATTGATTATTGGAGCTGGCGGAGGGATTTGAACCCCCGACCCTCTGATTACAAATCAGATGCTCTACCAACTGAGCTACGCCAGCTACGGCGGGTGGAGCGGGAGACGGGGATCGAACCCGCGACCAACAGCTTGGAAGGCTGTGACTCTACCACTGAGTTACTCCCGCTCGTCTTTGTTTTCAACGCTTTTGATTGTGTCCTAATGGACCGACCAAATCAAAATGGGGCCGAATGGAGACAATCTGCACAAAATCTGCACAAAGTCGAAACGCCATTGCTAAAATGCACAAAGTGCCGTTCGCGATGGACTCACGCTCCGTCCGCATTGCCTTCCGATCCCGCACCTTTCTTCCCTTGAACAATCCTTTCTAAATCTACCACGGCTTTCCACGTCTCAGACTGCCTGCTACATGTGGTGGATGTTCGCGTCGTCTCGACCTTCGAGTTCAGCAACTAGCCCCTGGATCCGCTTATGAGGCACCCCGCCATCATGCTGCTGACCTGTGGCAGGCCCTCGCCGCACTACTCAGGCTAAGGATTTCCCTTTCTTTCGGGTCCGATCTTTGTCGTTTGACTCCAATTCATGACTCTTGGGTCCAAGCGGGCTGGCGGGCGATAAGTGTCGAAGGTGTGCTATCCGAAGACACAGAAGAAGAATCGGAACCGACCTAGAACGCGGTACACTTCCCACTGTCTTCGCTGACATTCGGCCAAGTGGATTCCCGGACCTGGGGCGTTCCGGAGTAGTCTCCAGCTCCCCTCAAACGAAATAGAAGCCGAATGACGACCGGCAACACTGATTCGCCGATCAGTGCGAGCCTAGTCGCCGGGCTTGTGTATGGCGTTGTTTGCGCAAGCCACGAGGATTCGTGTGCCTGATGTGTGCAAGACTACAAGCGTCGCGGCTCGATGGCTCGTCAGCCAGAAGCCGATTAACATCTATCGCGGCCCCGTTTGACACCCCGGACCGGAGCATTGTCGCTCGTGCTTGGCGAACGGGCGTTTCTCGGTTCTGATCCGAGGCTAGCCGTGGATCCTGTTGATGTCGCGAATTGGTGCACGATAGTAATTCTCTCCTAGATTGTTCCGACTTCAACGAACTAATGCGGATTGACCCCCAGCACATGGATCCGAGCTGCATGCTGGAATTCCCCGGAATGGGCACCCGCCCGAGCCCCCGCTCGCACCCGTCCACTACGGATATTCTGTCTCATCCAGGCGAGTCAGAACTTCGCGCGTTGGATCGAATATCCAGTTCATTAGCAAGCCCGCAAAAAGCAAGGCTGCGAACCCGGTGGCGAGCATGAATCCATACTTCGGATGGCCCATCGTATCGCTGACGGCTCCCATCGCCAACGGTCCTACAACAGCCGACAGACACGTAAAGAAAAGAATTACTCCTGCGACCGCCCCATGCTCAGATTTCGGGAAACAGCTAATTCCTTTGGAATTGATGCTGGGGTAAATAACTGACATGAACAGGCCGGAAGCCGGCAAGAGATAGACGGCTGCATCGGTGCCGCCGATGATAGTGCCGAGGAAGCAGATGAGGATCATGCCGCTGAAAAGGGCCAGGACGTGAGTCCAGTAGTAACGCTCGAGCATCCAGGCGCCCAGGAATCTACCACCGGCACGCAGAATGAAGAAAATCGAGATGCTGTAAGCTGCCAGGAAGGCAGCAGAGCCGTGATACCCGGCGAGCAACGTGGGCATCCAGACGTAGATGGCCGCTTCCGTGGCAACATACAGGAACGCTCCGAGAGAGAAAGCCAGTGCGTACCGGTTTTTCATCGCGGCGACGGTGTGCTTGAGGTCCATGCTCTCCTGGCCGGACTTCATCGTATGCGGGTACCGGGCTCTCAGAGCGGCCAAGATCAGCACGACGCAGATTGTGCCGGCCAGAATGTAGAGTCCCTTCCACGAGGCGCCGGTCGCCAGCAGGCGCGCGAGAATCGCTGGTCCGATGATGGAGCCGACTCCGAAGAATCCCTCTACGGTGTTCATGAGCGAGGTATGCTCTTTGGTCGACTTGGAGAGGTCGCCGATCAGCGCGAGTGCGCCGGTTTTGAAAACACCGATGCCGATCCCGGAAATGACGAGCAGAATCGAGAAATACAAGAACGAGTCGCCGGCTGCAAACAGATACGACGAGAGGGCGAATAGCGTCAGGCCGGCGACTATGGTTGTCTTCCGGCCGAGCATGTCCGCCAAGTGACCGAGGAAAAAACCGGCGAGGGCTATACCGGCCATAGTGGCGTACTGGAACGTGCCCGCGGCGGTCAAGCTCAAGCGGTAGGTCTTGATGATCTCAGGAATGATGAGACCGACGGAATCCGTGGTCATGGCAAACATCATGAACATGACGAAGGTGAGCGCCTTGATGGCTGCCATGTTTTGCCGTTTACTTTCAACCGCGCGCGGAATCATCCATCTACCCCTACGGCTCTTGGCGCGACGCTCATCTTCCGGTTCCCCGCGGGATCGGAATAAGAAATGGTCGCGCTCCGATCGGCAAGATCAACATCGAGCCGGGCCCAGTCCATAGCTCTGCGCCATTCCATGGCCATCGAGTGGTCGTCCGAACTGTGCACCCGGAAGTCGCCCGCGAAAGCCGGGTGCGCGGTGCGGAAACGGATCAGTTCCAATAGAGCGCGCACTACCGGACAGCGCAGCTGCTCCTCCAGTTCAGCACTCGCGTAGTAATGACGATTGATATCACGGCCCACGCCACTGCGGCGTAGCAGATCCAGATCGTTCGTTCCCGCCAGGAGGCCCACGTAATAGACCTGGGGAATGCCGGGAGCGAAAAACTGAAGCGCGCGCCCGATCAGGTATTCGTCGTCCCGGCGGCCCAAGGCATCGTAAAAGGTGCAGTTGACCTGGTAAAGATCGAGGTTATTGGCGGCAGCTCCGGTTGCCTGCCGGCTGGCGCCCGAGCTTCGCTCATGGATCGTTTCCACAAGATGATCGATTTGCGCGGGCGACAGCAGACCGGGCCGGTTTTCCGGACCCTTGCGGCTGGCCCCTACATCCAGAACTCCGATCCCATCGTGTGTGTCCAGCACGGTAACGGCATTGCGAGGGGCGATTTCGAGCCAGTGTTTTAAGGGCCGCGCGTCGGCTGCGTACAGAGCGTGCAGAACCAACGGCGGAAGAGCGAAGTCGTAAACCCAGTCCACCTGCCGCGCGATCTCGATCTGCTCCTCATAATGAGTATGGATTTCGACCAGCACTTCGATACCAAGCGCGTGGGCCCGATCCGCTAGCCCCGCGATGAACTCGAACGTCTCGGGAATCATGAAGCAGCTCGAGCCCGGTTTCTTGATCGCGTAGCCGGCCGCGTCGAGCCGGATGGCGCTAATACCCGCCGCCTGAAACTGCTCCAGGATGCCGTCCAGGTACTGTTCCCCGGCGGTATCCCGAACGTCGATATCGATCTGCTCGGAAGTGAAAGTCGTCCACAGCAGATGTTCGGCTCCGTTCGCCAAACGCGTTTTGGTAAACGGAAGCCCTGGCCTCGGACGATAAATCTGCAGCAGATCCGATTCTCGCGCGCCTTCCGGAAAGACGCGGCCGAAAGTGAGAAACATGCCCGCGTAAGGAGATGCCTCGCCTCGTTCCGAGAAGTCGAGATACTGCGGCGACCGGCTGGAAATATGGTTCACGATCAGGTCGGCCAGGATTTCGGTGCCATTGCCCAGAGCGCGCATGTCGTCCCACGAACCTAGCCGTGGATCGACCTTGGTGTGGTCGATGGGATCGAAGCCCGCATCGGCGCCATCGATCGGCCAGAAAAAAGGCAGTAGATGAACGCCGCCGAACAAGCCGGCGAACGGGCCTTCCAGTAGCGCCTGGAGGTCGCGCAAGCCGCCGCCCGAGAAACGGTCGACGTAAGCGATAAGTTGGACTTGGTTCTTCATGGCCGCCAGAACGGATCGCCGGCGGGAATCCACTGGACCGGCACTTCCGAAATGAAGCTTTTCAGCCAATCGGCACAGAGTCTCATGCCCTGTTCTTCGGAGACCCAGTGGCCGATCAGGATCATTCCCTTTCGTTCGCCGGCGGTGTTTGCGTCCGCGGCGTACTCGACTCCTTCCCACTCCCGCTGCTCTCCCGCAACGACTACGTCTACGTTTGCAAGCACGGTGGAAGCATGGAAGGGAGGCGTACCCTGGAGCAATCCGGCGCGGCTCACGAGAGCCTCGGGATCGCCGATCACGCGCATGGCATGAAGTTGCAGCCGCTTCTCCACGTCTTTTGCGAGGTCGCGCAAGCGGATGGCCGGCAGGACATAGACGCCGCGCTCTTCCTTGCTGGCATACTTTTCCCAGCCGAGGGCTTGCGCGAGTCCCGCCGCGGTCATATCCGGCTGGCGCGCGTGCAGGTGATCGTGGAACCTCCAGATAACGACACTATTTTCGCGGATGAACTGGAGCTTCTTCTGGTATACGGGATCGTTGCCGAAGCCGCGAACGTCATCATTGCCAAGCCAAAAGGTTGGCTCGTGCGTAATCACCATGTTTTTGCCGCTGGCGACGGAATGTTTGATGACGTCGAAAGTTGACATTACCGTGGTGGCGATACCGGTGACCTTGGAATCGGTATCGCCGGACTTGAACGTGTCCGTCGGGCCGCCGCGCCAGGGCACGCCGAGATGTTCTTTGATGCGGTCGATGACTTGTCCGGCGGTGAGCGGCGCAGTCTGAGCAAGACCAATCGCCGTCAAGGACAAGGCGGGAAATGCCGCGAATTCCCTGCGGGACAGAACACGAGTGGGAGGCGTCTTCATATACGGTGTTCCATTTCCTCCAAGGTGATACCGCTGGTTTCCGGATAGAGCGTCAACACCACAACGAATTGCGCGACCATCATCAGGGCGAACACGAAAAACGGCGCCGCGCCCGAGCGGGCAGCCATCACGGGGAAAACCGCGGAAATCGACGCGTTCATGAACCAGTGAGTGAAACTTCCCAAACTCTGGCCCTTCGCGCGAACGAGATTGGGGAAGACCTCGCTCAGATAGACCCAGATGACCGCGCCTTGGGAGAAGGCAAAAGACGCGATGAATCCGACGAGCAGCCAAACCAAAAGCTCCGGGTGACTCCCGGTGGCGAAAAGCGACGCGACGCCCGTTAGGCAGAGTGCTGTTCCCACCGCTCCGGCCAACAACAACTTCTTGCGTCCGAGCCGATCGATTACGCTCATGGCAATCAACGTAAACACGAGGTTGGTGAAGCCGATGGCAACGGCCTGCATATTGCTAGAGATCTTGTTGAAACCGGCGCGCTCGAAAATATCATTGAGATAGTAAAGAATCGCGTTAATTCCGGAAAGCTGGTTGAACATGCCGATGGAAATCGCGAGCAGTATAGGTTTTCGGTAGCGGGCCTGGAACAGGGGCTCGCCGCGGCGATGGCGCTGTTTATGCAAGGTCTCGGCGATCTCCCGCAACTCCCGTTCGGGATCCGTTTCTCCCACACGGCGAAGGACGTCGCCAGCTTCCTCCACCCGGCCGGCGGAAACTAGCCAGCGGGGGCTGTCCGGAATCCCAAACAGAGCTATGAGAAACGCGGCCGCCGGAATGGCCACCATTCCGAATTTCCAGCGCCATTCGGAGGCGCCGAATCCGCCGGCTGCCACCAGATAATTCGAAAGGTACGCTAGTAGAATGCCCACTACTACGTTGGTCTGAAACATGCCGACCAGCCGGCCCCGTTTGGCTGCCGGCGAGATTTCGGCGATGTACATGGGCCCAACGACAGAGGAGGCGCCGATGGCCAGTCCACCGATGGCACGAAATGCCAGCAGCACGGGCCAACTCGAAGCCAGGGCGCAGCCCAAAGCCGATACCAGATAGAGCGCCGCGAGCGCGGTAAGGCAGACGCGACGGCCATAACGGTCGCTGGGAGGCCCAGCAATCAAGGAACCGACTACTGTCCCCCACAGCGCGGCGGAGACGGTGAAGCCCAGCATGGCCGGTGACAGCGAGAATACCTGGGTCAAGGCCCCGGTCGTCCCGGCGATTACGGCAGTGTCGAAGCCGAAGAGCAATCCCCCTAGCGCAGCGACCAGTGAACTACGGAGCAGGTAAAGGTTAAGGAAAGAGACTGTCGAATTTCCGGCCGCGGTAGAGCTCACAAGACGTCCTTCAAAGGTGGAAGCGGTCGAGACTGAACGAGGCCGCCTTCATGGGCCAGGCCTGAAGCGAATCCAAACGCACGGCGGCTGCTGGCCGGTTTCCTGCGTGGGCAAAAACCGCGATTCCCTGATCCCCCGGTGGAGCGTCTACAAAATTGTAGAGCGCCACGGTTCCGTCGTTCACGTAAACTTCCAGGCAGCGCTTATCCAGAAAGAGTCGCACCTTATAGCGCTGCGCGGTTCCCACATAGGCTCTCGCGTTTCCCAGTGTAAGAGTGCCTCTTTCGATGGCGACGGTAAGGGCCGGCTTGCCGGCGGCGGATCGCCTAAGTTCAAACCCAAACGCAGCGGAGTTGCCGGCCGAGAATTCCGCTTCAATTTCAGTTGCGTCGCCGGGAATGCCATCTAGTGGCAGCACCGTCTCGCCAAGTTGTCCGCCTGGGAATACCTTCGGGTCGCCGCGCAAGGTCGACAACTCGCGTGGAACATTTTGACGCAGGAATCCATCCGGCCCGATCGAAAGAATGCGCGGCATCGTGATGACACTATTCCAGCCGCGGCCCGGCGGAGTATTCGTGCGGCCCCAGAGCCAAAGAATCGTCCGGCCTTGATCATCGCGCGAGATATTGCTCGCGTATGCCGCGCCGGCATCGAGGATGCCGTGCGTCGCCGGGGTAAATTTTACCTTTTCGAGATCCAGACTGCCGACGTAATATTCGCAAGGGCGATGCGGCGAAAAGATCAGCACCCACTTGCCATCGAGAGGAAATAGATTGGGGCACTCGATGTTATAGGTCTCGCGGTCGAGCGCCTGGAATACGGCGCCCAGGTGTTTCCACTCGCTGAGGTCTTCCTTCATCGCCCGGTAGAGCTGGACCTGTCCCGCGCCACCCTGGCCGGTATTGGCATTGCCGCCGCATACCATGTACACCTGTCCCGCTTCAGGAAACAGGAAGGGATCGCGCCATTGATTAGCGGTTACGCTGCCGTGCGCGGCCGTGGTCAGGACCGGGTTGCCGGGAAACTTCTTCCAAGAGATGAGGTCGTCATCTTCGGGCACGACCATCCACTGCTGCGGCTGCGGGTGACCGATGCTGGTGTAAATGAGGCGCGGCCGCCCGTCTTTGGCGATAATGGCGCCGCCGGAGTAGATGGCTCGCTCGCCTTGGTCGCGGGAAGGCCAGATCGCGATGGGCAAATGCTCCCAATTGACCAGGTCTTTACTGCGGGCGTGGCCCCAGTGTTGATTGGCGATGCTGGCGCCGAACGGATTCAGTTGATAGAAAAGATGGTGCCAGCCGTTGTAGAACAGCGTCCCGTTTGGATCGTTGTTCCAGTTGGCCGGAGGATGAAAGTGGTAGGTCGGCCGCTCCGGATCGGCTGAGGCGATCGGTATGGCTTTCTGAACCGCTGCCATCGATTTCATGAAGGTGGGATCGGAGTCCGCTCCGCGGGCATGCGAAGCCGTGATCGAACTAGCAGCCGCTGCCACAAAAGGCCGGCGTGTTGTCGAACCGGTCGACGCCTTCACAGTTCAACCGCCTCTTGGATCGTCCAATCCGGGATGGCCCCCCGACGGCTCGCGACCAGCGCGCCGACGCGATTGGCGAACTCGGCGATCTTCGGGACAGGCCATTGGGAGTTCAATCCGTGCATGAACGCGGCGGTGAACGCATCTCCAGCGCCCACGGTGTCAACCACGTCAATGGCGTGTCCGTTTGCTTCAACGTATTCTCCGCAGGCAAGCATGGCGCAGCCCCGCGCGCCCAAAGTGACACCAACGGCTCTCCAACCAAATCGTCTGGCTCCCTCGCGGCAAAACGCCTCGAAGCCTGAAGGCAGACCGGTGAATTCATGCACCGAGTGGACCTCTTCCTCGTTGAGCTTGACCACATTGGCCTCGGCGAGCAATTGCGTCACAAGAGGTTCGGAATCGAAGCCAGACCGGAGGTTCAGGTCATAGAGGCGGGTCGCCGTCGGAAGGGCGCTTAAGAGCCGACGGAGAATGGCCTCGCCTTCGGGGGTTGAAGGAAACAGTGTTCCGTAATAGAACCAAGCCGGCGCGCGTTGGATGATCTGCTCAATATCCCGGTCGGATATGCGGATTGCATCATAGGCCGCGGGTCGCTCGATCACGAAGCGCGTGCAATCGCCTGGACCCAACTGGACTCGGGCTGTGCCGGTGTGAAAAGGGACCGTTTTTTGCAGGAAGGTGGTATCCAGACCAAGGCCAGCGATCGCCGAAGCGGCTTCTTCACCCAGGGAGTCAGCCCCAACGGCGCTGATCAGTGACGTATCGTATCCTAAACGTGTGGCGTGAGCCGCAAAATTCAAGGCAGCTCCGCCCAGTTGCCTCGAGTGTTCAAATATGTCCCACAGAACTTCGCCTAGTATGGCAACTGAGGTCTGCCTCCGGAAATCCTGTACATACAGATTCCGGTTATTGGTTGACATAAGTGTCACCGCAAGTCAGTATCAGCCGTCAGAAATCGGCTGTCAATCCTTTTTTGCGAGCCCCGCAGGAATCACGAACCACCAAATGGAAGTTAAGCAGAATATCTCGCGCCGGTAATTTCGGATGGCGCAGCCTCTCCAGCATGGTGCTCACCGCAATCGCACCCATATCGGTACACGGCTGGTGAATTGTCGTTAGCGGCACCGAAAGCAGACTGGCGTACTTGACGTCATCGATTCCTGCCATGCGGATTTCCTCGGGCACATTCTTTCCGAGATCGTTAAGAGTCTTCAGGAGCTTAGCGGCGGTGAAATCATTGGCGCAGACGAAGCCGTCGGGACGCAGTCGAGTCAGAATTTCTTTGACCTTCGCCGAGTCATCCGGCTCGATTCGGCAGACATTGGGATCGAGGTTTCTGCTCGGCTCCGCCAACGCCTCGCGGTATCCGCCGATGCGGGCATCGACCGTGGGCGCCGAACCCGGACGGCCCAGGAAAACAATGCGAGAACAACCGCATCGAATTAGGTGTGAAGTGATGGCGTATCCTGCCCTGCGATTGTCAATTCCCACCAGATCGTACCGGCTCCTCTCAGGGTACGGAACCAGGTCGCGATCGAGGAGAACTACCGGCATCTGGGCCCCGTCAAAGACTTCGGCGATGCTGCGATTGATGGTGTCCCTCTGAGGAGTAAGCTCCAGGGGCGCAAAGAAAACGCCTGATACTTTCTTGGCGACGAGCTGACGGCATGCCTGTGAGGCCTGGTGCTCCAGATTCGCCGCATCTCCCAGCGAACTCCCCCAGAGCAGGACGTGATGGCTGGCATGCTGCGCCTCGGCCATTCCCCGACAGATGGGCTCAAAGATTTCTGTCCGCCCTAATTCCGGGATCAAAAGTCCAAACGTGTAGCCACGCGCGGCCGCGTCTGCACGGACATAGCTGCCTGAGCCCGCTCGCCTCTCGATCACGCCCGCTAGCTGCAACTCTCGCAAAGCACGATTCACCGTCGGACGGGAAGCCCCGAAGGTCTTTACCAGTTCCGACTCGCTCGGAAGGCGCTGGCCGGGCTCGTACTCTCCGGAAGTTATTGCATCAACGAGAGTTTGACGAACTCGTTCGTGTTTCGGGAGGGAAACTGCTATTGGCACGATCTGATAATACAGGTTTGGGGTATGCCAGTGCAATAGATTTTTGTTGACAATGAGCGACTACCGGGGATATATTCCATTTGCATCAGACTTTAGAGTCCAGTTATCGCTAACCTGTAAATACAAGTTGGGGCTTGCAGCCCGGGAGGAAAGTATGGGGTTGTACAAGATTAGCCACCGAGCCTCGTTGGACGGCACTGATACCACTTATTCCGTAGGTGTTTCTCGGTTTAGGGACGCGTTGCGGAACCTGTCGCTGGCGGCCGATTGTTTTGCTCTAGTTGCCCTGCTCGCACTGGCCTGCGTTCCGGCGCACGCGCAGGTGATCTACGGCTCCATTGTGGGAACGGTAACGGATGCGAGCGGCGGTGGGGTGCCCGGCGCAACCGTGAAAATCACATCGCTCGGCACGAACGAAAGCCGGACTGTGTCCACCAGCTTCGCCGGCACCTACTCAGTTTCTAGCCTGCCGCCCGGGCAGTATCGCGTGGAAGTGCAGCAAGCCGGCTTTAAGCAGTTTGTTCGCACCAGCGTCGAAGTTCAGGTGGATGTCACTTCTCGCGTGGATGTTTCACTGGAGGTCGGAGACATATCGCAGTCAGTCGAAGTGACTAGTGAGGCTCCCCTGTTGCAGACTGACACGGCAGCATTGGGAACTGTGGTTTCGCAGCAAACGATTCAGAGCATTCCCCTAAGCGGTCGTAACATCAATAACCTGCTGACGCTGGTGCCGGGCGTGGTGGCCCAGGGCGGGACTTACGGCAATGCGGTCTCCAATCAGGCAGGCGGCGCCAGAACGAACGCCATCGGGTTTGGCAACTACGCCATCGGCGGCGGTTTCGGAAACCAAAGCCAGTTCTACGTGGACGGCGTTCCTTCCAATGCGCCGGCCAACAACCTCAATAGCTACATTCCGTCTCAGGATACGGTGCAGGAGTTTAAAGTTGTCACCAACAACGTCCCGGCTGAATACGGAAACTATGCGGGCGGCGTGATCAATCTGACCACGAAATCCGGCAGCAACGCGTTCCACGGTTCGGCATATGAGTACCTGAGAAACAAGCTTTTGAATGCCAACGATTTCTTTTCCAATCGGAGCGGGTTGAACCGGCCTCCGCTGGTTCAGAACCAGTTCGGTGGAACATTAGGAGGCGCCATTCGCAAGAACAAGACCTTTTTCTTCTTCGGATACGAGCGCGAAGTACTCCATACGGGGACGCTGACGCAAACGACCGTGCCCACCGCCGCTATGTTGGCCGGCGATTTCTCCGCGCCGGGCCTGGCGCCGATCTACGATCAGAGCCAGCCCGGAGCCCCGCAGTTTTCGTGCGGTGGAAAACTGAATGTGATCTGCCCCTCGCGTTTGGACCAGACGGCGGTGAAGTTGTTTGCGAAAGAGTATCCGGCTCCCAACCGGCCGGGGCTGGTGAATAACTTTGTCGTTCAGGAAGCGACGGGTGGCGTCAATTATCAAATCAACCCGCGCGTGGATCATCATTTTTCGGATAATAACACCATGTTTGCCCGATACGGGCAGTGGAAGGCGGAGAGCAATGCCTATGACGCTTGGGGGCTGGGAACAGCGGGTCAAGGTCCGACCGGCATTTACACCAAAGAAGCGATCCTGGGCGACACCCACGTCTTCAACCCGACGACGATTTTGGACATACGCCTGGCGTTCTTACGCGTGTTCGAGAACGAATATCCCGACAGCTCCGGGGTCAACCTGTCGCAATTCGGCGCCAATTGGGCGGCTATTCCGGGGCAATTAGGATCTCCGGCTAACTGGCCAGCCATGAGTTTTAACGGGGGCGCCGGCACCTCTGCAGTTTCGGGGAGCAATGGCATCGGCTCAGAGCTTTATTGGCACCAGAACCTGTACACGTTATCGGGCAGTCTCTCGAAAACTCACGGACGCCACCAGTTCAAGTTCGGAGGCATGGTACGCCGCGTTCAGTGGATTTCCGATCCGGAGAACGGTGGTATCACGTTGACATTCGATCCGATCGCGACGGCCAATGGAGCCGGAGCCGGTGGAAGCTCGGTGGCGTCGGCCTTGCTCGGAGTCCCCTTGAACACGGCCAATTCCTATATTGGCGGTTCCCGGGCCTATTTTACTGCCTACGGCTTCTTTGCTGAGGATAACTTCCAGGCCACCAAGAAACTTACCTTCAATCTGGGCTTGCGCTGGGACCAGCCCAGCGCCTTTTCCGAAGCGCGCAATTGGGACACCGTGTTTCTGCCAAACCAGGCCAGCCCACTGGGCTCATTCCTGAACCCAGTGACCGGACAGCAGCAGCAGATCGTGGGGAGTGTAGCCTTGGTGGGTAGCAAAGCCTGGCCTTCGAATCGAGAAGATGAATTGCACTGGAAAGTTTTCTCGCCGCGTGTGGGCGCAGCCTACCGCGTCACCGACAAGACCGTGTTCCGGGCCGGTTACGGAATTTCCTACCCGCCCACGTCGCTCAGCCAAGACGGACCGAACCTTTCGCCCATCAACGCCGCCTCGACGTCAGTGACCAACAACTTCCAGGTCCAGAACGGCAGCCCGGACTCCATTCTGACCACGGTAGCCAACCCGTTTCCGTTCGGCATCAATCAACCGCCGCGGAACGCCGCCGATCCCAGTTTCTTTTACGGCAAACTGATTGTGGCTAAGAAGCCCGGCTATGACCTGCCGCATGTGCAGCAATGGAACATCGCGGTAGAACGCCAGATCGGCAAGGACTCCGCGTTGACGGTGGCCTATGCGGGATCGCACGGCTCGAATCTCCTGTTGCAGGGGTTTGCGACGGTATCCAACCTGAACCTGAATCAGATCCCCGACAAATATTTCTCGATGGGGTCGGCGGCCTTGCTGGCTCAGGTCAAGAATCCCTTCTATGGCATCATCACGAATCCTGGGACAATCATGTCCCAGCCCACGGTGGCGGCCGGATTGCTCCTTCGGCCCTACCCTCAGTTTGACCGCGTACTGGCGCTCGATCCCTACGCCGGAAGATCCAACTACAACTCGGTTCAGGCCTCTTTCCAGAAACGGTTTGCGAGTGGAATACTGACGGTGGCGTACACGTGGTCGCGACTGAACGCCAACACCGACAGCATCACTTCCTTCCTGGACGAAGGCTTCATCTTTGGCGGGATGGTGCAGAACAACAACAACCTCGACTCAGAGTACTCGCGTAGCGAATATGACATCCCACACAACTTGTCGATCGGGTATGGTCTCGATTTGCCATTCGGTAAAGGCAAGCATTTCCTCGGTAGCGTCACGGGAATCGGCAAGGCGATCGTGTCGGGATGGCGCGTCAACGGCATCACTACGTTCCGCAGTGGGGTTCCGTTGGGCATGTATCAGGTCCGCGCCGGCACGGCCGTGAGCCAACTGGGCGGTGGTGGCGGGTACTTCGGCGCACAGGGCATTTTTATGCGGCCGGATCAAGTGGCTGGCTGCAACTTGGACACATCGGGCTCGCGTGAATATAAGGTGGACCACGGGTGGTTCAAGACGCAGTGCTTCACTGCCGTGCCCTTCGGAGATATGCGGTTTGGCAACGCACCGCGCGTCAATGCCGATGTGCGCACCGACGCAATTAACAACTGGGATTTCTCGATTGCGAAGAATACTCCTCTCACCGAAAAGCTGAACCTGCGCTTCACCACGGAGTTCTACAACACGTTCAATCATCCGCGATTTGCGGCCCCCGTCAACCAGGTAGACAGCCCGCTGTTTGGCCTGGTTACTGCCCAGGCGAACCAGCCGCGGGCGATTCAGTTCGGGCTGAGGTTGGACTTCTGATTTAGCGAGGTTTGAGATGCGCTCTTTTGTAAGGCGATGCGTGTACCCCGTGATTGTGGGCGTTATTGTGCTGATAGGTAACAACGCTCACGGGCAACTCGCCGAGGAATTCAGTCCGCCGCGATCCAACTGCTGTCTGGCTCTCAGTGCCAGAGGACTGGCGGATCAACTCCAGGATTGGAACCAACTGGGGCGGTATCACCAGGCCAACGAGGAATTGAAGAAACAGCCGGCCGATCCCAAACGCGTCGTCTTCATGGGGGACTCGATCACGGACTTTTGGAAGCTTGAGGAATACTTTCCGGGCAGGCCTTACGTGGATCGCGGCATTAGCGGCCAGACCACACCGCAAATGCTGGTACGCATGTATCCCGACGTGATCGATCTCAAGCCGGCCGCTATGGTGGTGTTGACGGGCATCAACGATGTTTCGCGTAACACAGGCCCATCGACGGCGGAAATGATTGAGCAGAATCTGATGGCGATGACCGAACTGGCGCAGCATCACGGTATCAAAGTCATTCTGTGCTCGCTACTGCCAGTCAGCGACTACCCATATCTGAGGCAGCAGAGCGAACACGCTCCCGCACAGCCGCCGGGTCCCCCAGGCTTTGGTCCGTTCCCCAGGATCAAGATGACCGAAGGCCATCCTCCGGCTGATATTCTGAAGCTCAATACATGGATCAAGGATTACGCAAGCCGGGTAAACGCGGTCTACGCGGATTACTTCGCCGCTCTCGTGGACGAAAAGGGCTGGCTCAAGGATGCTTATTCCGCCGACGGCCTGCACCCCAACGCGGAAGGGTACAAGGTAATGGCCCCGATCGCCGCCGCGGCGATTCAGAAGGCCGTTCCATGAGGTTTGATCGTTAGCGAGTGTTTAAGCAAAACATGTTGCGAACTCGCCTCAGAATGATTCTTAAGCCGGTTGTTCTGACGGGCGTGTGTGCCGTGGTGCTTGCGGCGCAGAGCGGCGGTGAGCGCAACGCCGGCGAGCATTGGGTGACAACGTGGGCTACTGCTCAGAAGTTAGCGACCGGCGGGATTCCAGGTGGTCCGCCGGCGAATCTCCCCGCTACGTTTGCGGACCAGACGGTCCGGATGATCGTGCATACCAGCGTAGGCGGCAGGCGCGTTCGCGTCAAATTGTCGAACATGCTGGGCGCGCAGCCGCTCACAATTGGAGCCGCGCACCTGGGAGTTCATGAAGGCGGTGGCGCGATAGTCAATGGGACCGACCGCATTCTGACGTTCAGCGGGAGCCCTTCGTTCACAGTGCCGCCGGGGGCGCTGACAGTGAGCGATCCGGTGGATTTGGAGGTTGTTCCGCTGTCCGACTTGGCCGTATCCCTCTACCTGCCCCGCGACACGGGGACGCCCACCAATCACTTGCTCGGCATGCATACCGCCTACATTTCCAAACGGGATGTGACGGGATTTTCAAAAATGCCCGATGCCACCACGATGTTCGCGTATGCATGGCTCGCCGGCGTCGACGTGGTTGCGCCCGCGGATGCATTCACGGTAGTGGCTTTTGGTGATTCGATTACGGACGGATTTGCGACCACGCGCGATGCCAATCAGGCCTGGCCCGCCCTGCTGGCCAAGCGGTTGAGCGCGAACAAGGGTACACAGCATGTTGCGGTCGTGAATCAGGGGATCTCGGGCAATCAGGTTCTTCGCGACGGTGCGGGAATCAGCGCGCTGGCGCGTCTGGATCGGGATGTCTTGAGTCTTCTAGGGGTGAGATGGGTAATTCTGCTGGAAGGCATCAATGACATCAACCTGCGGGGCCGGACAGAAGGGCCGAACGCGCTCACCAGTGATGAGCTGATCTGGGGGTACCGCCAGATCATCGCGCGTTGTCACGAGCACGGCATAAAAGTCATGGGCGCCACGATCATGCCAGAGGAAGGCGTGCCAACCGCATCGGAACGCGGAGAAGATATTCGGCAGACGGTGAACCGCTGGATTCGCACTGCGGGAAACTTTGACGCTGTTGTGGACTTTGATGCTGTGGTACGAGATTCTCAACGGCCCATCCGGCTGAAACAGGAATTCGACCCGGGCGATCACATCCATCCCAACGATATAGGTAACCAGGCGATGGCCGATGCTGTCGACCTCAACCTATTCCAAAGGTAGTGAAAGAAAAAGATTCGGGGGACGAGAATGCGGGCATTTTTTGGCGTTTTTGTCGCAATTCTGACCGTCGGGATTCCACAGGCAGTTGTCGCACAAACTCCGGGAAACGCATCTCTCAAGGCCGGTGCGGCCAAAGTCGACGTTACGCCAGCCCAGAGCGAGCTTCCCAAGAACTACGAAGGCATCTTCGATCATTTGTATTCGAGAGCCATCGTTTTGGAGAGCGGTCGTACCAGCGCCGCACTGATCACGGTGGACGCCGGCGTCATTCCCGATCAGATCTGGCAAGCCGTCACGCAGCAGGTTGAAAAGGAACTGGGAATACCGACCGCCAACGTATTGTTAACCGCCACCCACACGCACAGCGTGCCGATGCAGCCGACGCCGAATTACGTTCAGAAGATTGTCGAATCGGTGAAGATCGCGAAGCAACGGCTCGCCCCTGCGCGGATCGGTTACGGCACGGGGGTTTCCTACGTCAACGTCAACCGCAATATACTCGACCCCAAGACGAAGCGATGGTGGGAAGGGCCGAATTATGACGGGGTGTCTAACAAGACGGTCGCTGTAGTCAAGTTCGAGAGCCTCGCCGGCGAGCCGATCGCAGTGTATTACAACTACGCCATGCATGCGGTCACGGTCGGCCAATTGGATCAAGTCAGCGCGGATTATCCCGGCACCACGTCGAAATATATTGAAGATTCGCTCGATGACAAGATCGTGGCCGTGTTCTCGAACGGCGCCGCGGGGGACCAGAATCCCATCTACTTCCAGCAAACCTTCGATCTCCGGGATATACGAATCAAGGATTATGCCAAGCGCGGGATCGATATCAGCAATTCGATGCCGCCAGGCGGCCAAGGTTTGAACAAGAATGATCCCACTGTGGTCCGGCTCATGAACCAGCAGAAGCAAATGATCCAGTCGATGGGACAATTCCTGGGCGAAGAAGTGCTGCACGTGATGCGAGGTATGGAGCGTACGGAATCCAATGCGCAGATTTATGGGGGCTGGAAGACGATTAGCTGCCCCGGCCGCCAGCGGTTGGATGAAGGACGCGCCGGCTCTCCCGGGACTTATAAAGACGCGGACCCAGTCGAACTCCGGCTGAGCTTGTTGCGCATCGGCGATATTGCAATCGGCGGCGTGAACGGGGAAGTTTTCAACCTCATTGCTCAGCGGTTGAAAAGGGAATCGCCATACGCCAGAACAATGATGGCGACACTTACCAATGGCATGGCGCGGTCGGGATATATTCCCAATGATGCCGCTTACGGGATGTACACATTCGAGGTCGTTTCTTCGAGGCTGCAGCCGGGATGCGCGGAATCGTCGATTGTGAACGGCATCCTCGATCTGATGGCGGGATCTCAAAATCATGAGTAGAAGCGGAATTCGGGGGCTAATGCTTCCTGCTCTGCTGCTGCCGGCGCTACTCGGCGCAGACGCGCAATCGCCACCGGGCAGAGGCGGGCCGGCAAGGATCGGCCCGGATGGCCCCGTCGTTGTCTCGCCGGAAGTGTTACCGGATCGCCGCGTAATCTTCCGCTTCTACGCCCCGCCAGCTCAGCAGGTGAGAGCGGTTTTCGAGGGAGCCGAGCAGACAAGTGGTGTGCCTTCCGGCGGCGTAAGCCTGACGAAAGCTCCCGATGGCGTATGGCAAGCTACCCTCGGACCGCTCGCTGCCGGTGCTTACCGCTACAACTTCGCGGTGGATGGCGCGATTGTGACCGATCCGCGCAACATCGAGTCCGAGCGGATGCAGGTCATGACCCGCAGCATTTTGTATGTCCCGGGTGCCGCGTTCCTGGATACGAAGAACGTGCCGCACGGTGCTGTCGCCGTAGTGACGTATTTCTCCAAAGTACTGAACAAGGTCCGGCGCATTCATATTTATACTCCGCCCGGGTACGAGGCGAATCAGCAGAAATATCCTGTCCTGTACCTGCTGCATGGAGCCAACGAGTCCGACGATTCGTGGAGCACCGTGGGACGGGCTGGTTTCATTCTCGACAATCTGATTGCCGAAGAAAAGTCAGTGCCCATGATCGTCGTGATGCCAAACGGGCATGTCGATCAGACGCCTCCGAATCTCGCCGGAGTCGGGACCCCGAACCCCCCGCCGCTGCTGCAGAGAGAACTCCTGGACTTTCCGAATGAGTTCACAAGTGACATCCTGCCATACGTTGAGAGCCACTACCGGACCATTCCCGCCCGCCCGCACCGGGCCATCGCGGGGTTGTCAATGGGCGGCGTTCAGGCTCTGAACATCGCCTTTGCGAATCTCGAAAAGTTCTCGGCGGGCTCCGCCGATTTCTTGCTGGCCAACAGCAAGGCGACGGTGGAGATGCTGAGCCGCCACGGGTTCTCTCCAGCGTTTCAGGAAAGCGCAGGTGCACACACCTGGGCGAACTGGAGAAATTATCTAAATGAGCTGTCGCCCCAATTGTTCCGCTAGCAAGGAGGTTCTCTAGCGAGATGCACGGAAACTTCGTTTCGAGATTGCCCGCCGGCGTGTTATTGGTTGCGACCATGCTATTTGCGCAGACGGGCACGCGGCGGGCCGGGTTGAGCTCCGACCCCAATCGGGTCATCGCGACACCTTATAACGCGCTTCGCTCTCCGGAGGTGAACGCGGACCGGACGATCACAATGCGCTTTCGCGCTCCCGAAGCGTCGGCCGTCGAACTGGTCGGTGAAATCACCATGGGCAAGGGACCTCAGCCCATGACCAAAGGTGGAGACGGCATATGGACCATCAGCATTGGTCCTGTTCCGCCAGAGATCTGGACCTATAACTTCCGGGTGCAGGGCGTTGACGTGCCCGACCCGTCCAACCCTTCCATTAAACCCGTTCCGCCCGGCTTTCCCATCGCCAGCTTCGTGGAGGTTCCCGGGCCTGCGCCCGCGTTCTACGACTCGCGCCCCGTACCCCACGGCGATGTGCGCATGGTCACCTATGAGTCGAAGGCCATGGGCGTGACGCGATTCATCTGGATTTACACGCCTCCGGGTTACGACGAAAGCAAGGCCCAGTATCCGGTGCTCTATTTACTACACGGCAACGGCGAAGCTCAGGACGGCTGGGTCATGAACGGTCGCGCGAACATCATTCTGGATAATCTCATCGCCGAAGGGAAAGCCCAGCCCATGCTGGTCGTAATGCCGCAGGGCCATGCACTGCAAGCGGCAGGCGTGGCTCCGTTGGTGCGCTTGGCGGGTGAGACTCAGATGTACTCGGAGCGATTCCCCAAAGACCTGCTCGGAGATGTGATTCCTCTTGTGGAACGAAGGTTCCGAGTGATTGCCGACGCAGATCACAGGGCTATTGCGGGTCTCTCCATGGGTGGCGGACAAGCCCTGACGATTGGCTTGGCGCATGCAGATCTATTCCACTACGTATTGGGCTACAGCGCCGCTGTCAGTGCGCAGTTCATGAACGTGGAGCAGTCTTTCCTGGATTTTCTAGTCAATCCTTCGGGAGCCAACGCGAAGCTTCGCCTCCTTTGGTTGTCTTGCGGCAGGCAGGATTTCCTGTACCAGGCCAACCGGGAGTTCGCCGACAAGTTGAAGACAAAAGGTGTGAGGCTCACCTACCGCGAGACAGAAGGCGCCCACGTGTGGAGCGTTTGGCGCAATAATCTGAACGAGTCGGCTACTCTGTTATTCAACGATCGTCATTGATTAGAGTGGGGGACAAGCAATGAGCAAACAAATACTGGCCGGCGCCATACTTCTGGCTGCGGCGCCCTTCCTGCCAGTCTATGCCCAAGGGCAAGCACCATCGCGGCCGAAAAATGTGGTCGTCGACGACGATGGCGCCGTTCACGTGCCTGCTCAGACGGTGCCGATGTCGGGCTTCCTGAGCCCGGAGGCTAAGGCCTATGTGACCCAGCATCTGAAAGATATGCAGAACCCCCGATGGTGGCGCAAGAGAACGGCGTGCCCCGTTTCATGAAGGGATATATCGAGCGGCAGAAAGTGCTGTATCCGGTCGAACGCGAAGATACTAAGATTGCCAGCGTACACGCGTATGTCTACACGCCCAAGGCCGGAATCTCAGCCACCAACCGCAGCCGCGTTTTGATCGATCTCCACGGCGGCGGTTTTTCGGGTTGCTGGCCGGCGTGCGCCGAATTGGAGTCCATGCCAGTGGCCGCGCTGGGCAAGATTCGCGTCATCAGCCTGGATTATCGCGAAGGTCCCGAGTATAAGTTCCCGGCCGCAAGCGAAGACGTGGCCGCCGTCTACAAGGAGATTCTGAAGGACCACACTCCCGAGAACGTGGGCATCTACGGTTGCTCTGCCAGCGGGATGCTAACAGCCATGTCGGTCGCCTGGTTTGTGGAGCATCATCTGCCCATGCCAGGCGCGGTCGGAATATTCTGCGCCGGAGCTGGCTCCCCCTCCGGAGCCGGTTTCGGCGGAGATGCCGCATACACAGCCGGTCCACTGGGCGAGGCGCGAGGTTCGTCCCCGCCGCCTCCAGCGAACACCCGGCCGAACCGAGGCCGGGGCGGGCTCGGATATTTGGCTGGCACCGATCCCAGGGATCCGCTGGTTGCTCCCATCAATTCGCCCGCGATCCTGGCAAAGTTCCCGCCTACCTTGATTATTACGGGCACCCGCGGCTTCGAGATGAGCGGCGCTGTTTACACGCATACTCAGTTGGTCAAGCAGGGAGTCGATGCCGAGCTGCATGTCTGGGAAGGATTGTTCCATGGATTCTTCTATAATCCGGATGTGCCGGAATCGCAGGACTGTTACGACGTGATGGTAAAGTTTTTCAACCGGCACCTGGGGAAAAGAGTCTAGGAGGGAACTCATGAGGGTTGGGCTGGGAAACGCTGGATTTCTGTCGATGGCTGTCACCCTGGCGGCGCAAATGACGTGGGCGCAGACAGCGCCCTCGGCTGCCGCCTGCCAGGGTCGGACGAATTTGCAGTTGCCGGGCGTGACACTTACGGTCACCAAGGCACAATGGATCGCCGCCGGTTCCACGCCTCCCGCAGGCCCAGGCGGCGCTCGATCCACGGCGAAATTGCCTGCGTACTGCCGCGTGGATGGAATCATTGACCGCCGCACCGGCGCCGGCGGCGCTGCCTACGGGATTGGGTTTGCCGTCGCGCTACCTGAGAACTGGAACGGACGCTTCCTGCTCCAGGGCGGAGGCGGGTTGAACGGCTCCGTCCAGTTGCCGCTCGGCGCGTCGGCTGCCGGCGCTGAACCCGGTCTTGCACGCGGATTCGCAGTTGCCAGCACGGACACCGGGCATGAAGGACGCGGCGGCTTTGATGCCAGTTTTCAGCAAGATCAACAAGCCAGCCTCGATTTCGATTATGTCGCCATCGGCCGGGCGGCCGAGATCGGCAAGCGCATCGTCGGGCAGTATTACGGTAAGGCGGCAGATCGCTCGTACTTCGCCGGATGCTCCACGGGAGGACGGGAGGCTATGCTTATGGCCGAGCGCTACCCCACGTACTTCGACGGAATCGTGGCCGGCTCTCCGGCGATGCGCACCAACTTTTCGGGTATTGGCGATCGCTGGGTCGCCGCCACGCTGAATGAGATCGCGCCGAAAAACGACAAAGGCCTGCCGGTCACGCGGGAGGCTCTTTCCGAGAGCGACAAGAAAACGGTCATCGATGGCTTGCTGAACGCCTGCGATGCGGCCGACGGGGTGAAGGACGGTATGGTCTTCAACTGGCAGGCGTGCCGGTTCGATCCGAAGACGCTGGTTTGCAGTGGGGCTAAGCAGGACGGGTGCCTCTCGATGAGCCAGGCCGCCGCGCTCGAAAAGGCGTTCGCCGGTCCGAAGGATTCGAAAGGACGCCAGGTGTATCCGGGCTTTCCGTTCGATACCGGGCTCGTTTCGACGCAAGGTATTCCCGGCCTGCTGCATGGAGGCGCGAGCCCGGTCGGTCCGGCGTTCACGGATATCGGGATGGACGTAGATGCCGCGGAGGAACGAGCGATGGCGGACCCGGCCGCGAGCATTTCCGAGACTTCGCGCTGGACCAACCTGAATACGTTTTTTGGCCACGGCGGCAAACTGATTTTCTGGCATGGCCTCAGCGACCCATGGTTCTCGCCGCTCGATACGGTAGGTTACTACGAACGCATGACGAAGGCCAACGGCGGCGCCGATCAGGTTCGCAATGAGAGCCGATTGTTTCTCTCCCCTGGGATGGGGCATTGCGGCGGCGGGCCGGCCGCGCTCGACAGCTTCGATGCTCTATCCGCCATTGTCGGCTGGGTGGAGCAAAATAAAGCGCCGGAGAGCCTCACCGCCACGGGCCGCGCATTTCCAGGCCGCAGCCGGCCGCTATGCGCATATCCGATGCACGCGCAGTACAAAGGACAGGGCAATCCTGAGGATGCTGCGAATTTCGAATGCCGCCCGTGAGAAGTGGGCGAATGAAAGCGAGCAGGTAAAGACATATGAAACGTGCGATCCCGTTGATGTTATGGGCCCTGGTCGTCTGCAGCGCCGCGGACCAAAGTAAGTCGACTCCGAGCGAGGCGCCGAAACCGGTCAAAGTGGAAAGCGGCCTGCTCCAGGGCAAGGTCGAAGACGGGCTCACGATCTACCGCGGTATTCCATACGCGGCTCCGCCGGTAGGAGAGCTCCGTTGGCGAGCGCCCCGGCCGGCTCCGAAGTGGGAGGGCGTCCGAGCAGCCAACGAGTACGGGCGGGCGTGCATGCAGACCAATGCGGCCATTGCGAACTTGCCGGCGCCCAGCGAGGACTGCCTGTTCGTGAATGTCTGGACGCCCGCCACACGCGCCGGCGAGCGCCTGCCCGTCATGTTCTGGATCCATGGCGGCGGTTTCACGGCGGGCACGCCCGCGGAACAGCTCTATCACGGCGAGTGGCTGGCGAAGAAAGGGGTAGTCGTCGTGTCGGTTGGCTACCGGCTGGGAGTGTTCGGCTTTTTGGCCCACCCTGAGCTGAGCGTCGAGAGTGACCGTCACGCGTCCGGCAACTACGGCCTCCTCGATACGATCGCGGGTCTCGAGTGGGTACAGAGGAATATCACCGCGTTTGGCGGCGATCCGAGGCGGGTGACGATTTTCGGCGAATCGGCGGGCGCGATCGCGGTCAGCCAACTCTGTGTCTCGCCGCTGGCGAAAGGTCTGTTCCAGGCCGCCATCTCTGAGAGCGGCGGTTCTTTCGGGCCCGTCCGCGCGGGCGGAGGGCCTGGCGAAAACATGCAACCGCTCGATTCGGCCGAGAAGGCCGGCGCGCGCTGGGCCCAGTCGGTTGGCGCGCAGGGCTTGGCGGAATTACGCAAGTTTCCGGCGGAGAAGTTGCAAACCGCGGCGCAGCGCCAACAAGGGATCTCCTGGCCCATTACGGACGGCTGGGTGATCCCCGACGATCAATACAAGCTGTACGAGGCGGGCAAATACAACGATGTTCCGGTTCTGATTGGCTACAACTCCGACGAAGGGGCCACGTTTGGGGCTCCGCGCTCGCAGGAAGACTATGTGCGGAGTGTGCATCAGCGTTACGAGCAGTTTGCAGATAAACTGCTGGCCGCCTATCCAGGCGGAGAGACACCCGCCGCGAAGAAAACGGCGCGTGACCTGACACGCGACACGGCGTTTGGCTGGGGCACTTGGACCTGGGCTCGCCTTCAGAAGAAGACCGGCAAATCCAAAGTCTTCCTGTATTATTTCGACGAGCACCCCGACCATCCCGCCGATTCTCCGCGGGCGGGTTACGGAACACCGCATTCCGAGGAACTCCCTTATGTCTTCCACCAGCTCAGGGAACATAACCGCCCCGCTACGACTCCCAAAGATGAGGCCATGTCGGACATGATGCGCACCTACTGGACCAATTTCGCCAAGACCGGCGATCCCAACGGTGGTGGGCTGCCGAATTGGCCGGTGTTCAGCAACGCCAAACCTCAGACGCTGTACATGGCCTCCGGCAACACTAAGGCGACGCCAATCGTCAGCGAGGACGGGCTACGGGCGCTCGACGAGTACTTCGCCTGGCGCCGTTCGACCGAAGCACAGCCGTCGGCCGCTGGGAAATAGGAGAACGATTCTTTTATGATACCGGCAAGGAGCGCACCGGCCGTGGAATGTTGGCTGCCGCAGATGGTATCGCTGCTCAGATTGCCACTGTCTCTCGCAGTCATCTGGACTGCCATGGGGCCGAGTGCGCCTGGCTCCGCCGCCGAAAAGGTCCAATTTGTGGTGGACGCTTCCCGAAGCGGTCCGAAGATCGACCGAAATCTTTTCGGGCAATTCGCCGAACATCTGGGCCATGGCATTTATGAAGGCATCTGGGTTGGTTCGAATTCCGGCGTTCCCAATACCCGCGGCATCCGCAACGATGTTGTGACAGCACTAAAGGCTTTGAAGGTGCCGAACGTGCGCTGGCCGGGAGGTTGCTTCGCCGACGAATACCACTGGCGGAAGGGCATCGGGCCGCGACGAGCGGTCACTCTCAATCCGAACTGGGGTGGCGTGGCGGAACCAAATACGTTTGGGACGCACGAGTTCATGGACTTGCTCGAACAGATCGGCAGCGAAGCTTACCTCTCAGTCAATGTTGGCTCCGGAACACCCAGCGAAGCGGCCGAATGGCTGGAATATGCGACCGCGGCGCAACCTACCACGCTGACCCAAGAACGAGCCGCTAACGGTCATCCCGCTCCGTGGGAGGTCGGCTACCTGGGCATCGGCAACGAGAGCTGGGCTTGTGGTGGCAATATGACGGCCGACCATTACCTGAGCCAGCTCAAGATTTACAGCCGGTTCGTACGGAATTTTAATCCCGCACAGCAGGATGCACACCAGATGCTAAAAATCGCGGTCGGCCCAGGGGGCCCGGATACCGTCTGGACTGAGACCATCATGAAGGCGTGGCAGAACCATGAGTGGAGTTGGGACATCAATGGACTCTCTCTGCATTCTTACACCGTGGTGCGCTGGCCGCCGGCTTTTGCCTCTGTGGGGTTCGGCGAAACGGAGTATAGCCAGATACTGAAATCCACCCTGGAAATGGAGGATCTGGTCACAAAACAATCGGCGGTCATGGACAAGTACGACCCGCAGAAAAAGGTTGCACTCGTGGTGGATGAATGGGGCGCTTGGTATGCGCCGCTAGCCGGCACGAATCCCGGGTTTCTGGTCCAGCAGAACAGCCTCCGCGACGGCATCCTCGCGGCGCTTAACCTGAATATCTTCGCCCGGCATGCCGATCGTGTGCGCATGGCGAACATCGCCCAGATGGTGAATGTCCTGCAGGCCATGATCATGACCGACAAAGAGAAGATGGTGCTCACGCCGACCTACCACGTATTCCGGATGTATGTCCCGTTCCAGGACGCCACCGCGGTCCCGATCTCGTTCGACGCCGGCGCCTATCGGCACGGGGACATTACCTTACCGCGCGTGGATGCGATAGCGGCGAAAGACGCAGCCGGCAAACTGTGGCTGGCGTTCACCAACCTCGATCCGAATCAACCGGCCGAGGCGGAGGTGACGCTGGCGGGCGTAAACGCAAATTCGGTCGCGGGAGAAACCCTGACAGCGCCGAAGGTCGACAGTGTCAACACATTCGCATCCCCAGCCGCTGTGGCGCCGAAGGCCATCTCAGCGAAGGTCCAGAGCCGGAAACTGGTCCTGACGCTGGAGCCGAAATCGGTGACGGTAGTCTCCGTGGAGCAATAGACCAGTTCTTCCGAATTTCCATTAGGGATCCCTCACGGTCTCGGTTTCGGCGTCGCGCGGTAAGACGGTGGGCGGCTCTTGCTACCCCACCGTCTTGCGCATCCGCTTCAACTGCTGAATCAGGCGTCGTAACGCAGGTGGCACGTTGTTTCGCCTCCACAACCCGATGAGGTCCGCGTAGGCGGCAGTACCCGCGATGTCGCGATACACGCAACCACGCACACGGAGGTGACGACGGAACGACTCGGGCACCAGCGCAACGCCCAACCGTCCGGCGACCAGGAAGACCGCAGTCTGGAGCAATCTTGTTGGTTGGATTCGAGGGGTCGGGATGCCGGCGGAGCGAAGCGTATCCAGCACCACTTCGTGAAAGCCGGCAACCGGTTGCTTGCGGGGTATCAGGAAAGTCTCGCTCTCGAGGTCGCCCAGACGAACCTTATCGGCCGACGCCGCCGGGTGTCCCCTGGGCAGGGCCGCAATTAGACGCTCCCGCGAAACCACCAGGGAGTCGAACATCGGATCTTGAATTGCGAGGAACAGCAGCCCGATGTCGATGGTCTCGCGCCGCAAGGCGTCCACTTGTTCGGCCGGTTCCATTTCATGAATATCGATGGAGATGTGCGGAACTTCTCGCCGAAAAGTACGCAGCAGTTCCGGCAGGACGCTGCAGACCGCGGTGCTGACGACTCCTAGGACAAGCGAACCGGCTTCACCTTGCCCGACCCGCGCGGTTTCCCGAGCGGCTTGGTCCAACTGTTCGAGAATCCGAGCCGCCCGGGTGAGAAACACCTCACCCGCCGGAGTCAGACGGACGCGGCGGTTGCTCCGTTCCACCAGTTGAGTGCCCAACTCCTCTTCCAGTTGCTTGATTTGATGGCTGAGAGCCGGTTGCGCAACGTTCAGCAATCGTGCCGCCTTAGTGAAATGAAGTTGCTCCGCGAGCACGCAGAAGTGGCGCAGATTCCGGATCTCCATCGAGGTCAATATAGCAGTGAGTTTCGGTGATGGTCACGCAGCCGAGTGAAACGGTGCTGCGCCGGCCGTTCCGTCGACGATTCCTGAAACTTCTCGAACGATTTCGTTTCGTTATTGGAGCCTCGCGGCGTGTTTCCTGTACAATCACCCCATCCTTCCATGGAGGGCCCTGATTTCAGGAGGTTGAGGTATGCGACTCAGTATTCGGACGACAGTCACGATCGGGGTGGCGGGGCTCGCTGTGTGGCTCACCCTCGGCTTGCCCAAGATGCTCGACGCGCAGCCGCCAGCCGGTGCAATGGGTGCTCCCGGCGCCCCTGGGACCGCAAGAGGCGGTGCGCGAGGTAGAGTTTTCGGCGGGTTCATCAAATCCAACGATCCACGCGCGCAGAATCGAACCTACCATTTCGAAGACACCAATGAGGACCTGCCGTACTGCGTTCTGGTCTCCTCCAAGGTGAAGAAGGGTGTGAAGGCGCCGCTGATCGTGTCGTTGCACGGGCTGGGAATCGGGCCCGGATACATGTGCCAAGGCAAGGCTGTGGACTTGGCGGAGGAGGATGGCTACATCCTGGTGGCTCCCATGGGTTACAACGTCAGCGGCTGGTATGGCTCGCCGGTAATCGACACCAACGGCCGGAGTGGCAGAGGCGGAGGGCCGGCCGGGGCGCCTGCAGGGCCGCCGCCACCCGCGAATCTAGCGGAACTGAGCGAAAAGGACGTGCTGAACGTGTTGGCGATGATCCGCAAGGAGTTCAACATCGATGAAAACCGCACCTATCTGATGGGCCATTCAATGGGAGGCGCGGGCACGCTGTTCCTCGGCTCCAAGTACGCCGGGCAGTGGACGGCGATTGCCGCCATGGCCCCGGCTGCGTTTCGGATGCAGCCGACCGCCGCGGCCATTCTGACACCTCTCAAAGACCACTCCGTGCCGGTGATGATCGCTCAGGGCGACGCGGACGAGCTGGTTCCCGTCAGCGGCACGCGCCAATGGGCGGACACGATGAAGCAACTGCGAATGGACTACCAATACGACGAGATCGCTGGGGCCACTCACGGCAGCGTTATCGAGAAGTCCATGCCGGACATCTTCGCGTTCTTTCAGTCGCACGTGAAGAAATAGGATGAAGAACGCCCGCACGAACCCCACTTCGGAACGAGAGACAGCTCAGCCGAGGAATTGTCCGGTTCCCAGGCGCACGATTCTGCTGGCCGGAGGAGTCTTCCTTTGGGCTGGCCCGTTGCTGCGCCGCGCCAAGGGACAAGACAAGGCCGCAAAGATCCTGGTTCCGGATGCCTCGTGGACCTGCGGCATGGCGGAAGGCATCCCGAGTCCGGAGCGCGGGAAACTTGTCTTCGAAGTGGAAACCAAGCTCCAACGGGTTGCGGATATTGGGAAGACCCCATACGACAACCGGCGCGTTGCAGTCGGCCTCGAAGGCACGGTATCTGGCGCCAAGCTGTCCGGCGATGTGATGCCGGGTGCGCTGGATTTCGAATTGCAGCTCTCCAACGGCAGGTTCGAGATTGAACAGATAATGGTGCTCAAGACGGGCGATGGCAAGTATATCTACCTGCGCGCCGCGGGCGCGGGAACGGACGCGAACGATGTTCGGGTGGTGATGGATTTCGAGGCTCCGAATGCGAGCGCCTGGGAGTGGCTCAACAGCGGCAAATACGTCGCTCGCCGCGTTCTGAATAAGACGGCCCAGAGTATGCGCGTCTACGACGTCTCCGGTGTGGCGTTCCAAACTGATTCGCGGAGCGTGATCCGAATCGTGAAACCGGCTGGTGTTCCCGCACAGCCCTGGGACGATCGCAAGAAAGCACCCAGCGAAAAGCCAGGGAAGGAACTGATCACTGAGCTGGTAACCCTGAGTCCCAGCCAATCGGTGGGCCCAAGCAAGCGGGGGACTCGCAATATCATCCCGATCACTGGCGGCGAAGTGAGCGGACGGATCTCAGGCAAAGTGCTGTCCGGTGGCGCCGATTATCAGGGTCTTTCGCCTCCGGCGACTATTGGCGCACGATATCTTTGGCAAGCCAACGACGGTGAAATAATCATCGTTCGCAACGCTGGCACATTCGGATCCCTCGTGCCGACTTTCGAGGCACGGACGGACGGCCCCTACGCCTGGCTCAACTCCGGTTCTTATCTGAGTTCGAACCCGGGCATGAAACCCGGTGGCGTGGGGATCACGATGTACGAGAGCACCAACTGATTTTCAGGAGGCACTGGATGCGATTCAAGCACTCGCATGAAGGAATGCGAATTCGGGCGCTGGCGCTCGCCTTCGCGTCGATCGTCTGCATCTCGGGCCTGGTGGCACAAGACTCCAAAGACGGGTCCGCTTCCAGCCTGGAGCGGGTCCGGGTAGTCAACGTTCCGCAGAAAGGCGAGCCGCCGACCGGACCTGATGCTGTCGTTATCGAGCACGATCTGGGAATCCCGACCCACACGGTGTATCGTCCTTCTACGCTGGGCTCTTCCAAGCACCCGCTGGTGGTCTGGGGCGAAGGAGGCTGCGCCAAGAACGGCCTGACGTTTCCGGAGTATCTGACGGAAATCGCGTCATACGGCTTTGTCGTGGTGGCGGATGGTCCGCCGGTCTTGCGGGACCCCAGCGCACAGCGCGGTGGACAAGGCAATCCAGCCCAAACCAACGGCCCGCCGAATGGCGCGCGTGCCGGGCAAGGCCGGGGAGCGCCGCCCGCGATTAAACCGGATGGCACGGCACTAATCGCGGCGATCGACTGGATGTCTAAGGAGGTTGCCGACCGATCGAGCCGGTTTTATCAGAAAGTGGACACCACGCACGTGGCTGCGATGGGGATGTCGTGCGGCGGCCTCATGGCATACGGAGCCTCCGCCGATCCGCGGGTTGCAACCGTCGGGATCTGGAACAGCGGATTGATCCAACCCGATGAGAAGATCTTCGCCGGGTTACATTCGCCGGTAATTATCGTCAACGGCGGTGAAAGCGATATCGCCTACGCTAACGGTAAGCGGGATTTCGAAACCCTGCCGGTCCGAGTGCCGGTGTTTTACGGGGTTTATCCCTCGGTGGGCCATGGCGGCACGTACAACCAGGACAACGGCGGAGCGTTCGGCGTGGCGGCGGTGGCCTGGCTCAAGTGGCAGTTGATGAACGACACCAGCCGCACAGGCAAAGGGTACTTCGTGGGTGCCCAATGCGGGTTGTGCACGGATACCCAGTGGAAGACGAATTCGCGTTCGTTGCGGTAAGTGGCGGCTAGGTTCCGGTGAGGGATGCTGCGGACGCAGCCATCGGCCTCCCTAGCCGCCGCCTGGAGGCGCCATTTTGCCGGTTTCTATAGTCCCGGCGTGCCGAAATCGCGCGATCGTAATGATGCGATCCTTGGATCATTCAGTCGCCAACCGGGAAAGAGAGGTTGAAAGATTCATGAGCTTACGGCTGACAATCTGCTTTTGGGCTTCTGCGGGTCTGTTGTGCGGGCAGACGGCAGTGAAAAAGCTGGCCGACACCGATTGTACAGCGGCCAAATTGGGCAGTTCGATCCTGGTCGATTCGATCGGCGAGCCGGTGGCGGCAGTGACGTTGAGCGCCCCGAACTGGAAGCCTGCCGCGGCGCCACTGCCTGGGTATTGCAGCATTGATGGTTCGATGGCGCCCGTGGAAGCCGGCGGCAAAGCGAAGCCGGTTCTCTTCCGAGTCCTGCTGCCCGCGGAATGGAGCGGGCGGGCGGCGCAACTCGGCGGCGGTGGAATGAACGGGATGATTCCGAGCCTGACGGCGAGTTTCGGCGTGACTACCGGCTCGCCGTTGCTGGAGCGGGGATTCGCCACCTACGGGAGCGATTCCGGTCACGCGCTTCAAAGCACGGACTGGACCCTGAGCGACGAAGCGATCCAGAATCTCGGCTACCTGCAGCTGAAAAAGACGCACGACGCGGCGATGGTGCTGATCGAGCGCGCCTATGGCGCAAAGCCCCGGTTCAATTATTTCTTCGGAACCTCGCAGGGAGGCCGCGAGGCCTTGACGGTGGCGCAGAGGTACCCAGCGGATTACGACGGCATCATCGCCAACGTACCGATCTTGAATTTTTCAACCCTGATGCTGGCGCCCGAACTCATTCGGATTCAGGAGAAACCGCTAGCGAACTGGGTCACGCCCGCCAAGGTCAACGCCATCCGAGGAGAGTTCATCCGTCAGTGCGACAAGCTGGATGGAGTTGCGGATGGAATCATTAACAATTACATGGCGTGTCATGCCATTTTCGATATCAAGCAAGGTAAGGCGGGGCGCGACCCGTGGGCCGGGAAGCGATGCCCCGGCGATCGAGACCCTGCGCCCGACGACACCACGGAAAAGGCGTGTTTGACGAGCGGCCAGATCGCAACGCTGGAAATGGTGTACAGCCCTTATGTGTTCGCTACACCTCTGGCAAACGGCGTGAAACGGTTTGGTATGTGGGTTCCCAACACGGACCCGAGCGGCAGCGGCCTGATTCTGGGCGCTCGGTTTCGCGGGCAGGTAGGCGCGCCTTCGGATGCCGCCATGCACAGTCACCTGGGAGTGCTGGGTGTCACAGGATTTCTGATGCAGAATCTGACCGCAAATCCGCTGGACTATGTGGACGGCGGACAGTGGAACGTACGGCGCATTCAGCTATCTGAGTCGCTCGATTCCACCAATCCCGACCTTCGGAAATTTGCGGCGCGCGGCGGCAAGATGATCGTGACTATTGGAACAAACGATACGCTGGCCTCGCCGGGAGCCCAGTTGGATTATTATCAATCCGTGATTGAGCGGATGGGGCAGGGCAAGGTCGATGAGTTCGCCCGCTTCTTTGTCATCCCACAGGGAAATCACGGATTGATCGGGACGAATTACCCCACCGATGCGGATGGGAAAGCGCTGCCGCCTGGACCGATTCCCAACTCGTACGACCGGCTGCCCTTGTTGATGGACTGGGTGGAGAGGAATCTGCCGCCGGCTAAACAACTCAAGGTGACTGCCGGGGAGCGAAGTTTTCCTCTCTGCAGTTATCCGCTGTATCCGAAATACATGAGCGGTCCCCCGGCTAACGCCGACTTTATACGTGCGCCCGGTAGACTCGCTCAACAACGGCTTTTGCCAGGAGAAAGACTATGAAAATCGTCGCACTGGTTCTACTTGGTGGCGCCCTTTGCTGGGGACAGGCAGATGAATGCAAGCCTTCCACACTGAACGTTCCGGGCGCGCAGTATCCCTGTGTCCGTCCCGATGGCCGCGCGACATTTCGTCTGCAAGCGCCGGACGCTCACAAGGTGCAGGTCAGGGTTGGGCAGACATTCGATATGGTCAAGGGCGCCGACGGGGCATGGACCGCAACCACGACACCGCTGGTAGTGGGTTTTCACTATTACACCTTTGTCGTGGATGGCGCGACGGTCGCTGACCCGGCCAGCCGCACATTTTTCGGGTCCGGCTGGGAAAACAGCGGGATCGAAATCCCCGAGGGGGCGGATGTCGACTACTACCTGCCTAAAGACGTGCCGCATGGCCAGGTGAGCCAGCGCTGGTATTACTCCAAAGTCACCGGCAGGTGGCGGCGGTCCTACGTCTACACGCCGCCTGACTATGACGCTGGGAAGACGCGCTATCCGGTACTCTATCTGTTGCACGGCTGGGGCGAAGACGAGACCGGCTGGTACACGCAGGGCCATGTGGATTTGATCATGGACAATCTGATCGCAACGAAGAAGGCGAAACCGATGATTATCGTCATGGACAACCTCAACGCCGTCAAGCCGGGCGAGGACGGGACCATATTCATAGGCAGGGGATTTGTGTCCCAACCGGCGCCGGCCGCCCAAGCGTCCGGAGGTAGGGGAGTGGCTCCCGCCGGCCGCGGCGGCTTGGCCAACTTCACGGGCGCGACATTTACGGAGATGATGTTCACCGATCTAATGCCCACGATCGAGAGGACGTACCGCGTGCTTCCGGGACGGGAGAATCGCGCCATGGCGGGGCTATCCATGGGAGGCATGCAGACGTTCCTGACGACTCTGGCGAACCTCGACAAGTTCGCATACATCGGAGGCTTCAGCGGTAGCAGCGGAGGCTTCGGCGGCGCCTTCGATCCCAAGACTTCGAATAACGGCGTGTTCGCGGATGCCACCGCCTTCAACAAGAAGGTGAGGGTTCTGTTCCTGGGCATCGGCTCCGTGGAAGGGCCCAACACCAAAAACTTCAGCGACCAGTTGACCAAAGCCGGGATCAAGAATATCTATTTCGAGTCCCCTGGCACGGCCCACGAGTGGCTGACATGGCGGCGCTGTCTGAACGATTTCGCTCCCCGGCTCTTCCAATAGTGAGCTGAATCCGACGCTGTATCTAGCTAGTCGATGCCCGATGGCGGCTTGCGTGGAAGGAGTGTTCGGCAGTGGGGTCGCTCGTTCGCTTGCGCCCGCGGCAGTGCAGGCCTAGGGCGCCGGCTTGGATTGGGTCACGTGATGCCGCCGGCCGTTTTCGCCTTCTTCGCACTCATCCTCTAAGAGCTGACCCCGGTTCTGCAGGCGAAGGGGCATCCGGATTTTCCACGGGCCGCGTGAACACATTTGGATCCTCGATAGTGACCTCGTACATCAGAGTGTCGCGGCCCATGCGCGTGTAGCGCTCGACAACGTGCAATGCGTCGCTATGGTAGTTCCCGGCGGCGTCGAGCCAGGTAGAATCACTGAAGCTCGTGGCATCGGCCACAAGGGTGTTCCCCTTCCAATGGCCGCGCGAATCACCCATCGCATACCCCAGCCCGTCATTGTGCGGGCTTCCGTTTACATAAATAATGCGGTAAGCGTGAACATCCTGATAAACAATGTAGACAGCCCGCTGGTTCTGGAAAATTTGAAAAGGAGAGCGCACATAAGCGGCGCGCGGCACTCCCGGCTGAAAGCACTTGTTCTCCGGATCGGCCGATGCGCGATTGGCAAAATTCTCTTTCTGTTTGGCAATCGCCTCCGGCCGGTACGGGATTTTGCCGTCCGGTGGATCCACAATTACATGGGCGCGCTCCAAATTCGCGTCCGCATTGTTCTCCGCCATCCAGATCCCCCGCAGGTCCCCGCCCGCGCTCTGCGGCCAGACACGTCCACTCACCGCTGCGAACAGGACGGCCAACAGCAAACCGCGCCTAATGCTTCTGGTTGCCGGCGCCGGGATAATGAATCTCACTGCGCTCTCCCTCGATACAGTCGTATTCGATCAGTTCGGTGCCCTTCGGCTGGCGTTGCAGCGAAATGCGCATGGTCCAAGGCCGGGAATACACGGTCGGATCGTCCACCCGCGCCTCGTAAACGATCGTATCTGGCCCAGTCATGGTGAACCGCTCCACGACACGTTCGTTCTCATCGACGAAATTTCCCGATTGGTCCAGGCCAGGTTCTGCCGTTCAGATTGGCCACGTCCACTATCAAGGTGTCGCCCTCCCACCGGCCGCGCGAGTCTCCCTCCCAAGCCCGATAGGTTTTCGGGTGTGGCCGTCCATCGAGCGGAATGATACGGAGGCTGTGCTCGGTCTCGAAGAGCAGCACTACGGAGTTGCTGTCCTGCACAATTTCGAACGGAAAGGGAGGCACCAGTAAGCGCGGCACTCCGTGCATATGGCAATACCCCACCGGGTCGCGTTCGTGATGCAGGTGATTGTCGTTCGCCTTCTGCAGAGCTACCGGCAAATAAGGCAGCTTTCCATCGGGCGGATCTACGATCACCGAAAGACCGCCCGGCTCGTTATAGTAGGCCTTCTGCCCTTCCACGTTGAATGCCGCCACAATCGCGGAGTTGCGCCAGACTCCCTGCAAATCCGGGTGGCTGTCGGCCAGCCACGTCGGCTCGAACTTCGTGGACTGTCCAAATGCGGCAATCGAAAACAGGAGCAAGACGAATCTCATGGCAAATCTCAGTTCGCGCGACCTTTGCTCCTGCGACTATATCGAAAAATCGGCTGCGGGTAAATCGTTCTATAAAACCGGAAGCTGTTCAGAGAGCGACGGTTTCGGCGGCGCGGGCGCGGGAACTCCGGGCCCGGAGCAGCAGCAGGTCGGCAAGCGACACCACGGCGGCCACGGCCACGAAAAGCCAGCCCGCGGTGAAGCCGCCCGTCGCATCGCGTAAGTAGCCCAGCATCTGCGGCCCCAGGTAACCGAAGATGCCGCTCCCCAAACCCACGATGCCCATTCCAGTGCCAACCTCATCCCGGGTCAGGACGGCGCCGCAGATTGCGTATATCTGATTGGTGGCCGCGTGGCCGAGCGAGATGACCAGCGTAATGCCGATCCGGAAGGCCAGCAAGTCGTGCGACAGGACGGCGAAACTGGCGGGAACCAGGAGCGCCGCCAGGAGACTCATAATGTTCCAGCGCGAATACCGGTCGCAGAGCCAGCCAATGCCAAGATTCAGAAAAATCGCGATAGGTAACTACCGCTGATGATGGCCCCGGATTCCCTTGCGTTCAGCCCGAAAACGCTCTCCACCGCGTAAGGCACAAAAAACGTGGCGCTGAAACCGCCCATGTTAATCAATCCCAGGAAGATCAACCCCCACATGACGGGATTGCGCAGAGCAGAGAAGGACTCAGCGGTGAGGGCGCGTCCGTGCGATCCGGTGGCAGATAGCGAGCCGGCTGCCACTGGACGGTATAGTGCCGCAAACAGGACTCCACCAACGACCGCGATGACTGCGAATCCAAATATTCCGCCTCTCCAGCCGACCGATTCCGCCAGCCGCGTTCCGAAAGGCGCGCCGATGACCGAGGCGAGTGCGGCCATAGCCCCAAGGGTTCCCATGGTCCTGCTACGGTATTTCTCCGGTGTGCCGACCGCCATGGCGGTGAACACGCAAATAAACGCAAAGCGACAGCCAAAGAGCCATACAGCGCGGCTTGCGAGCGCGGGACCGTAAGACTGCGCAAAACCGAGGCTAGCAAGGCCGATCGAGGTCACAGCCAAGCCGGCCAGCAGCATCCGTTTTTCGCCGAAACGCGCGGCCAGAATTCCCGCGGGCAGACTGATGAAGATTGCGATCAGCCCGTACATTCCCGTGAAGAGTCCCATCTGCGAGTAGGAGGCCACCAGATCTTTACGGATGGCCGGCAGAAGAGGGGAGAAGCCCCGGCAGATCCGAGCGAAGGGAGATCAGGTTCTCATCGGAACCACCACCGTGGAGCATCACAATGAGAGGCATCGTGGAGTTTGCGGGCCATTTTTAGCGCAAGCGGAGCCCATCCCGAGCCGCGGAACATCATCGCCGCCTTCGGATTACCTTTCAGCTGCCAGTTCAGCCACGCCACTCCAATACCGGCAATAAATCAGAGAAGCCGACTTTTAAGAATTGTTAAGCTCCGAGGCTATGGCAGCGGCAATTCGACTGAAACGCTAAGGCCCGGGTGCGCATTCGTCAGATGCAACCTTCCGTTGTGCAGCTTGATGGCCCGCTGCGCGATCGCAAGACCCAAACCAACTCCGCCTGTAGAACTGTTGCGTGAGTCATCCACTCGGAAGAAAGGCTCGCATATCTTCTCCAGAAATTCTTCCGGCACTCCTTCGCCGTAGTCTCGCACGGTCGCGAGCGCCCAGTCTCCGGCGACCTGGAGACGTATGTCAACCGAGGATCCGTCGGGAGCGTAGCGAATGGCGTTGCGCACCACGTTTTCAAACGCCCGCCGCAGCAGTTCGCGGTCACCCAAAATCCGCGGATCGGCCGGCATATCCATCCCCAAACGACAGCCTTTAGCATCGGCCACTTACGTAAGAAGATTGCGAGAGGCGCTTCCATACAGAGCGTCCGCGGGGTCGGTTATTTGTTCGTCGTTGCGACGCGCGGGTGAAAATGAAGTCGGTCTACTCCAAGATTTTGCTGTGGTGCTTCGCCACCCTTTTGGTGTCTCTGGAAGCCTTCTCCATTGTTACGAGGTTCGTTGAGAGCCGCGCAGTGGGTAGGGGTGGACTTATGGGGCGGTTCGACGCCTTGATCCTGGACGAAGCCCGAGAAGCGTATGAATCGGGTGGCCCGATCAAACTATCGGCCTATTTACACAAAGTCGCGGTCGCCACCGGTCCGCAGCGGTCCATGGACCTCGAGTGGGCGAGCGTTTTTCGCTCGGGCCGGACGAGGTCCGGATCGGCCGTGACCCTCGCTCGACCATCCATCTGGAAGAGCCCGGCATAGCGTGGGAGCACTGCGTAGTGAGCCCGGCGGGAGACGGCTTTCGGGTATTGGACCGCCGCAGCGGCACGGGCGTTTACGTCAACGGTATGCGGACCGCCGAGCACCGGCTGGAACCGGGCGATCAAGTGGTAGTCGGTAGCACGGTCTTGGTCTACCGGGAAGGTTCCGGGGCGTCGTTGGCGGCTTCGCCACAGGACGTGTTGCTACGGGCCTGCTCGCTGCTGTTTCTCTTCCGGGCGCTGGCGAATGCGGAGAGCCCCAGGTTGCGCGACGTTCTGGAGGCCCAGCTTCTACTTCTGATCGGCGATTTGGTGCCATCGACCGGCGGCGCAGTGATGCTAACAGGCGATGGCGCCGAGTTGCCGGCGGCCCGCCCAACGCCGTCGCTGCAAATGCTGGCGGGTCGTGTAAGTCGCGAGGGCGCCATCGTCGAACCCGACAGTTGCCAGGTCGGAGTGCCGCTATATGTGCGCGGCGCCATTGCCGGGCTAATCGCCACTCAGTTCCCGCCGCACGAGGCTGCCAACCTCAACGAGCACTGCGACACTCTGGCGGCCATTGCCACGCTGGGCTCCACTGCCCTGGAGACCGTGCGCGAAGTGGCGAGCCTGAATATCGAAAAGGCGCTGCTTTTGGAACGGCTGGACGGTGGGGCTCTCGGCATCGTCGGCGAGAGCCCCGCTCTGCGCAAGCTCATGGAGTCGGTTTCACGCGTGGCCGGGACGGACACGTCGGTGCTGATCCTAGGAGAAAGTGGCACGGGTAAGGAGATGGTGGCGACCGCGCTCCACCGACAGAGCTCGCGTTCCGACCGCCCGTTCGTGGCCATCAACTGCGCCGCGCTCACCGAGACTCTGCTTGAAAGCGAGCTCTTCGGGCATGAAAAGGGAGCTTTCACCGGCGCCGTGGCGCAGAAGAAAGGCAAGCTGGAGGTGGCCGAAGGTGGCACCGTGTTTCTGGACGAAATTGGTGAGCTGGCGACGCCGCTGCAAGCCAAACTGCTTCGCGTGCTCCAGCAGCGCGAGTTCGAGCGAGTGGGCGGAACTCGCACGTTGAAGCTCGATATGCGTCTGATTGCCGCCACCAACCGCGATCTCGCGGCCGAAGTCCGCCGCGGCACTTTCCGCGAAGATCTCTACCATCGTCTCAACGTGGTCGCCTTTCAGGTGCCGCCGCTGCGCGAGCGAAGGCAGGACATTCCGGCGCTGGCCACTCACTTTCTGGAGCGGGCTTCGGCGCGCTGCCGCAGGCGCGTTCGAGGGATTGCACCCGAAACCCTAGGGCATCTCATGGCATATCCCTGGCCAGGCAACGTGCGCGAGCTGGAGAACGCAATTGAGCGCGCTGTCGTGCTCGGCCAGTCGGACATGCTTCTGCCTGAGGACCTCCCGGAAACCGTGCTGGACGCGCCCGCTCCGCCGCAGACTCCTGGAGCCTTGCAAGGCTCGGTAACGGAGGTAAAGCGCCAGCTCATCATCCGTGCGTGGCAGGAGAGCGAGGGTGACTATAAGCAGGCCGCGGCCAAACTCAACATTCATCCCAATTCGCTGCTGCGGCTGGTACGAACGCTGGGATTGCGGGAGATTCTAAAGTAGGCTACCGACGGAGTAACCTCGGGCCCGATATCCGGCGCCAATTCACTAGTCCTGTTTGGCACGGGGCATCGAGATTGTTTCCGCGTCATCCGATGCCACCGGGGAGGCGGGCCCAGTCCGGGGCGTGGCGCCCATCACTTATATGCTTGACGGTGTCCAGTGGGTTGTGGTCCCCTCGGGGGCAGTGTTGCAAGAACTGAGTGAAGGAGTCTGATAGGCTGCAGCGTATCCCATGATCAAACTGCGGCCGACGTTGTTCAAATGGCGGCACTTCGAACCTGAACTCATTGTTTGCGCCGTCCGTTGGTATTTGCGGTTCTCGCTTTCGTATCGAGATGTCGAGGAATTGCTCATGGAACGAGGTGTCCCGGCGGACCACACCGCCGTTTGGCGCTGGGTGCAGCGCTACGCCTTCGAACTGAACAAAAGATGCCGGCGGGAACTGAAGCCTAACATCGGCTCTTGGAGGGTGGACGAAACGTATATCTGCAAGGGCGGAGACTGGCGGTAATTGTTTCGTGCCGTTGATTCCACGGGCGCCACGACCAACTCTTGGCTTTCCGCTGAGCGAGACGACGGCTGCGGCCAAGCAGTTTTTCCAGAAAGCCTTGCAGGCTCCCGGTCATCCCCGGCCGAGCGTCATCACAGTAGATGGCAACCCGTTTTACCCGAAGGTGACCGCGGAACGAAGCAGGAGCGGAAACTGGGGTGGCGATGCCGCTGTTCGAACCTGCGCCTATCTAAAATAATGTGGTGGAACAGGACCATCGAGGGATCAAACGGCGGGTGAACGCCAGCCAAGGATTTCGATCGTTCGATGGGGCGTGGCGGACCATTCAGGGCTACGAGGCACTGCACCAATTCCGGAAAGGCCAAGTGAGGTGGTTGCGGAAAGGGGATGTCCTTGGGCAGATCCAGTTCATCCAGGAAATCCTCGGACTGAAACCTTGAATGCCTCGATCCCGGGGAAATTGGCGATCGGTTCGGTTCGCCAGCAGAATCGTTTTTGCAACACATCCGATCTCCAGAGCCTAGCGGTTTAGAAACTCTAGGAGTTTAGGGATGACCTGATCTGGGGCCTCTTCCATGAGCCAGTGCCCAGAATTTCGAATGACCACGCCTTCCACATTCGTCGCCACAAGCCGGCCCTGTTGAATCAGGAAATCTCCGGAAGCCTTCTCCCCGGTCAATACTAACATCGGCATTGGCAAAGGCATTTGAGCGAAGCGGGCGAAATCCTGCGCGTCTTTTTCGAAGGCTCGAAAGTATTCAAAGCCAGCTCGCATACCACCCGGTCGGGCATAGGCTTTCGCATAAATCCGGCGGTCGCGCTCCGGCACCGAATGGCGAGGGTCAGCGGCGAAATCGTTCCAGAAATGCTCGAAGTAAATGCGCTCGCGACCCTGTACCAGCGCCAGCGGTGTCTTGCCGTAAAAATGAAAATGCCAAAGGTCCCGCATCAGCCATACGTCGTGCCAATTTCCTATTCCCGGCAAGAAGGCGTCCATCAATGCAATCCGGTCCACCCCGCTCCGGTACTGCGCCGCATATGCGTATGCAACCATCAACCCAATGTCGTGCCCAACAATCCGAATATGCTCGAAATGAAGCTTGAGAACAAGAGTGTGGATGTCTTGCGCCATTTCAGTCTTCGTGTATCCGGCCGTTGGGGTAGCCGATTGACCGGCGCCCCGCAAATCCGGCGCTATCACGGTGTGGGTCTTCGCTAACTCCGCTATCAGCGGGCGCCACATGTGGCTTGTTTCGGCGAAACCATGTAGGAGGATCACAGGGTCGCCTGTTCCCGCGACCAGATAGTGCAGCCGCACGCCATTGACATTCGCGAAGCGGCTTTGCGCCGCCACTTGCTTGGATTTAGGAGTCCGCGATTTCGTACGAGGTGGCATGAGCTAGTCTACCCCACGAACGAGTGGCAAAAAGTTGGGCAGGGGGTGGCTGCCGAGGATTGAGCACGACGGGCCGCGGGACGCTGGGCGTGGAGCTTGATCGCGCGGTTCGGAGCGTCGATCGCCGTGCCGATTCGCACGGGGAGGGGCTCAAATAACTCCTTTGGCGTCTATGTCCCTTTGAAGGAGGCAGGGACCACGCGGGCCTTTCCGTTCGTCCCGTATCCACCACGACCAGAAATCTCCCGGACCAAGGAGTTGCTTCACGCGTTTGCGAAAGAACCCAGAAAGTCATGCCTGCAGCCATGGCCTTTTCGTAGTCGCCATCGAGGATTCCATAATGATCGATGAAGGCGTTCAGGGTTGCCGGAATTCGAATACAGCCTTTCGACTGGGGAGTACCCAATTTCTGTTCTAGCAGGTCGGGATCTGTGGCATGCATTTGCAGCCTCAGGTTGCCTTCACCGCCGCCGTCCCATCCCTTCTGGCCCGTCTGCCAACCGAAGTCATACACCCGCATGCCCTTGCGCCCGTAACCGCGAATCCCAAATTGATTGCGAGTGCCTTCCGAGAGAAAGTCCAAGTTGGCAATCGTATGCTCGAAGACTCCAGTCGGAGTGATGAAGTGCTCGAATCTTCCTGGTTTGCCGGTGGAAACGGGAGAGGCGCCAATGTAGTGGAATACCCGGTCTGGGGACATCCAGTAGATCATCGCCGCCTGAACGAACTTGTTGCGATCAACAATCACTACATACTGAGCCTCATCTTCGCCGGCCAGATTCTTCGCAAGCAGTTCCGCGTAGGCACGCTGTTGGCTTTCGGGAATATCCAGCCGGCGATCAACCTGTTGCGCATAGACGGGCGCAAGCGCAGTGCCGTCGTTCGTCCCGAGATCCACGTGTGCCAAAAGTGGATACAGCACGACTGCAGCACAGAGAAAGCCCCTGCCTGGAGGTTCGTGTCGGGGTCCGTTCCCGGGTGGCCAAGACCTCATGCCAGACAACACCGCATTCCTACTTCCATCGGGTTTTTCGGGGCAGCGGTTACCCGAAGGCGGCCCGGACCGCATCGATTTGGGGGGGCATTACGCCGCCAACGACCGGCATCACTGAAGTAACTGACAAAGAGGGAACTCAGAGAAGAGTAAATTATGTCCGACAAAATAATCGACTTGAACTTACCGGCGCCGCACGCATCATCCAAATCCCAGCGGTCTGGGGCGATGAGGCGGGACAACCGCACCAGATGGGTCGGATCGACGTGGTTCAGGTTCATCAGCACAACGAGCTGATTAAAAGTGAAGCGTGACAGGGGATGCGCTGCCACCACGCGGTACTGGATAGTCTGTGCCGCCGGAGCGCTGAGACACAGCCGGCAGACAAACACCAATGCGCTAAATGCGGGTGCGCGTAGCACGTCATACTCCCCGATCGCTCTACGTGATTTGTCAATGCCGGCTCGAAAGCCTCCTTGGCGTCGGAACTGTTCGTTAGACTAGATGCGCCTCGCTACGACGCGTCTTACATCAAGGCGTTACGCGGACACATGCTGGTGTGACAGGCGTGCCGCTACCGCGATGCTACCAAAAAGAATCTCAACCCTCCGGAATACGATCCTCGCTATAGGTATACGCCGCTCTTTCAAACCGAAGAGGGACCTCGCATGTATCAATTCTCCCCTCGTTACTTGACCTTTCGGACCCAGGTATGGGTTCTGTCGCTCTCGCTGTGCTGTAGCCTCACACTCGCAGCAACCGCATCAACGAAGAAGCGGCGGCCGTCGGCTCATCGAGCGGTCCCCCGGGTAACGGCGTCGTTGCCGGGCATAGTTCGAGACGGCCCGTGGACGGAACCGACTTATGCTGACTCCACTGATGGTGACCGTGTCACTGGCGAGGACCTCAGCATTCGTCGCATCGCCGTACAAGCCCTTGGGCCATATAACGGGTCAGTGGTTGCAGTCGACCCCTCGACTGGGCGGATTCTATCGATTGTGAATCAGAGGTTAGCGTTGGGTTCAGGTTTCCAGCCTTGCTCCACTATAAAGGTCTCCGTCGCTTTAGCTGCTCTGAGCGAGAACGTGATCGAACCGGGGACCGTGGTTCGGCTCAATGGCAAAAGGATAGATCTGACCTATGCGCTGGCGCATTCCAACAATTACTTCTTCGCCAACCTCGGCCGCGAACTCGGGTTCGAAAAGGTCAGTTACTACGCACATCAGTTCGGATATGGCGAGAAAGCCGGCCTGAATATTGTCGGCGAGGAAGCAGGCCATTTTCCTCTTGCGTCACCAAGGAATGGGGGTGTCGGCATGCTGAGCAGCTTCGGCGAGGAGGTTTCCCAAACCCCCTTGCAGTTCGCAGCACTGATGGGCGCAATCGCCAACGGAGGCACGCTGTACTCCCTACAGTACCCTCGCAACGCTCGGGAGATCGCCTCCTTCACTCCGCAGGTCAAGCGAAAACTGAGCATTGTGGGGCCCATTTCCGGGATCATCCACGGTCTCCGCGGAGCGGTGGAAGCAGGTACTGCGCGTCGCGCTCGCCAGGAAGAGCCGATAGCCGGCAAGACCGGCACCTGCAGCGAAGACCACACTCATCTGGGTTGGTTTGGATCCTTCAACAGCGCGGGGCGTAAGCTCGTGGTGGTGGTGTTATTGAGGGGCGGTCGGCAAGCGACCGGGCCTCGAGCCGCGTCAATTGCGGGACATATCTATCGTCAACTGGGTGAAGAAAACTACTTTGTGGCCCTGTCTCGACATCGCCCTAGCGGCGCTCCGCCGAATTCGCACCGAGTAATAGGCGGCTCCACTCTTCCGGCGCGCTGATCCTGCCATGTTCCTCGGTGATCCTTGCTCTCATCTGGCGAAAGTCGCCGGTAAAATCGCCACGATCATCTGGCTCGTCCTACATAACGGTGTCGACTACGAGGAGAAAGGCGAGGCTCCGATAAGCGCGCGGACCCTGCTCAGAAAGTTCAGGCGCTTCATGCGCGAATTCAGCCGTCAGGGCATTGACGTCAAGTCGCTAGTGGAACAAAAACTTACGGCAACACCGTAGAGGATTTTCGAGGGTGCCTGTCGAAACTGATCCGGTTCGGCGAAGCCTCGCTGCGACGTGCGCTGGGCGAGTTCGTGGAGCACTTTCATGCGGAGCGAAATCACCAGGGCAAGGGCAACGTTCTGCTGTTTCCTTCCAACGATGAAAGACTTGGCCGGCATCGAAGGTCGGTCTTCTGCAGAGAACGTTTGGGCGGGTTGCTCAAATACTACTGCCGTGCCGCATGAATATTTTTGCCTTACGGGGACCGCCACCGCTTTCTTCGACGGGCTTGCCCCCGGCGAAGGCATTTGCTCCCCAACTGCTGCCGGAGAACGCGGTTCTCCTCTTGCAGATAGTCTCCTGAGAGCCGCGCTCAGGAGAATTCTGTTTTCTCTTGACAAACGACTTACATGGCAGTCGCCAAACCGGACAATGGATGGAACGACCTAAGCGGGCCGAGCGCGCCGTATAGAACTGTATCGGTTACTATTTCTCGAAATTAGATAGCGTACTACCGGCCTTGCAGTAACGGGAGAGGATCAAGGGGCATTCCTTGCCACCAGTTCTTCTCCGGTCCGAGACGGTATACGGCGAAATGCAAGTGCGGCGCATCTGGCGGTGCATCACCCGAAGTCCCGACATACCCCAACACCTCCCCCGGATGCAGCAGCATGCCCTCGCGAAGTCCCGGCGCATAGCGGTCCAGGTGTGCGTAGTAATAGCAGTAAGTCTGCGAATCGTCGAACTGATAAACCGTAAGGCCGCCCTTCTTGCTGCCGAACAGTTTTGCTATGTTGCCTTCGTCCGCGGCGTGCACAGGAGTACCGCGTGGGGCGGGGATATCCAGTGCTTCGTGTGCATGCCCATCGCGCATTTCGGAAAACGTGTCGTGTAATGATTTGACGGACAGTCCGGCGATTGGAACGATTAAATGAACCGGAAGCGCGCGCTCTGGGCTCACGCGATCCGCTTCGCCCCGCGGCAGTTCCAAATCCTGCGGCAGTTCAGAAGGCGGTGGTTTGAGGGTAGCGGGCTGCTGCCGGGCTGCCGCCTGGAAATCCAGAGGCCCGGGTCCGGGCGGTAGGGGTTTTTCGGCGAGGCGAATGCCGGCCGGCCGCAGTGCCCCCGCCCACCAAAGTCCAACTCCCAGCGCGAGCATACCCGCCGCGCAACCCACAAAAAATGCACCAGCCATCCTCGCGCGCATATTCATTCCTTCAGGTCTGCCTCTACAGCGGGCCTGACCATCTCTGCCAACTCGAGGGCATCCCAGTTGGTTAGCCGGATACAGCCATGCGACGTCGTGTGCCCGATGAGTGAGGGATCCATGGTGCCATGAATGCCGTAATGTTCCTTCGAAAGATCGATCCATATCAGCCCGACGGGGTTTCTCGGCCCCGGGTGGATCGTCGCCCTGGCGTTCCTGTCATCGGCATCCCAGAAGAGGCGCGCATTGTAATGAAAGAACGGATTGTGAATGACCGATCTGATCTTCCAAGTTCCGATAGGCAACGGATCATGCTCGCTGCCGATGGTGGCAACGTAAAACGCCAGCAGTTTTTCGGAAGCGTCATACGCGCGCACAGAGCTTTCAGATTTGGAAACGACCACCTTGGTGGCTTCTCCGGGCGGCAACGTCAGCACATTGGGTACTGTCAGCCGCTGGCCGGTCTGGCCGAAGTCCGCGCCGGGGTTCAGGGCCTGGAGAAGCGACGGTGTAGTGTGGAATCGCTCGGCCAGTTCTTCGAGCGGCGAGCTATACCCGAGAAAGCTCAGCTTGGCCTGCGCCATCAAGTCCTTCGGCACTTGAACGAACGGGCCTTTTTCGTCTTCCGCGGTGATCGTATATGCGAAAAGGGGCGGTGCACGGTCCGCATTGAGCGCGGACCAGGTTGCCTCGTCCACCGAGCTCGTAACGGGAAGAGTCCGCTCTTGCTGAAAGGCCGTCACTGTCTTTTCCAGATTGCTACCGAAATTGCCATCGATTTCCCCGCAAGAGAAGTGCGCCCGATCGAGTAGGATTTGCGCCCGCGCCACTGCGGAACCATGATCGCCCTGCTGGAGCGATTCAGTCGTTGGAGTGTTGATACCGCTTGCATCGAATTTTGGCTCGGCGGCCCGCTCCTGCCGCTTTGCGCGGGGGTGCGTTTCCGCACCAGCCGCGACTAATAATAGGAGGGCACCCACTAACAGGTATGCAAAGAGTACGAACCGGTATCGCATCTGCAAAATGAGCTGCACGCGGAATGCCGCGTGGTCGATTGCTATGTTGGCAGCCGATTCGAGAATCGCCCGCTTCACGGTATCTTTTGCCTACAGAGGCGATCTTTCATCCACGTGAACGGCTCCGGAATTCTAGAGCAACAGTGGGCTGGCCGCGATGCTAATGGCCGAGACTCTTCGATCTTTACTTACAGCGGTTATATACAGCGATTCCGATTCTCGTGATGGACAGCGGTTCGGCAATAATCGTGCCTAATCTCAATCGAATGCCTGAAGCGTCGCCTCCAATCCTCGAGCCGGGCGGCACCGAGATCGCCACCGCGGCCGGTGGTGCCCGCCGCTATCGCAAGCCTCTCCAGTCATTTCGGTGGTGTGATATCAAAGCGCTCCTGGGCGAGAGCTTCAGTGAATGGAATCGGCAAAACGGGGCACGTCTCGGAGCATCTTTGGCGTTTTATACACTGCTCTCGCTGGCTCCCTTATTGCTCGTTGTAGTTTCAGTCGCTGGTCTAGTTTTTGCGGCAAAAACCGCCGAAAGCCAAGTTGTTTGGCAAATCCAAAGTCTGGTTGGCCATGAGGCGGCTAATGGAATTCAAGCAGTCCTGGAGGGCACTCGCCACACAACGCACGGCATCATCGCGACCGCTATTGGTCTTCTTACATTACTGTTCGGCGCGTCCGCGGTGCTGATTGAACTGCGCGACGCCTTGAACACCATCTGGGAGATCCCTCCGGCACAAACCAGTGGGTTACGAACGATTATGCAAATGGCTCGTGAGCGGTTGTTTTCCTTCGCACTGGTGCTCGCGATCGGATTTCTTCTGCTGGTTTCGCTGATGGTGAACGCTGCAATTGCCGCTTTGGGCGCGGTCTCGGTACATTTCCTTCCGATCCCGGAGGTTTTCCTGCACCTGCTCAATGCAGTGTTTTCTTTCGTGGTGATCACGGCACTGTTCGCTGCGATCTACAAAGTCGTGCCGGAGACTACGATTCAATGGCGGGACGTGTGCATGGGTGCAGCTGTCACCTCCCTCCTGTTCACAACCGGCAAACTGCTGATCGGACTTTACCTGGGTAAAGCCAGCTTTGCATCCACCTATGGGGCCGCAGGTTCCATGGTCGTACTGATCGTTTGGGTCTATTATTCCGCTCAGATCTTTTTCCTCGGAGCAGAATTTACCAAGATCTTCGCCAACCGTTATGGATCGCAGCCGAACCTGCACCCAGAGGGCATAGTCACCGCTTGAAAAAGCCACATAAAGGACAAGAGCGCCGAGTTCCGTCGGAGCGACTTCGCCTCTGACCTGGAGCGTTGAACCGGGGAAGTATGACTCGGCCGGTGGGGTAGAACCGTCGCGATCATGAAACAGCACGTCCCACACGTAACGTCGTACCGAAGGTACTCATTGCCATGGGACGCTCACACACCACTCCCCGCTGCAGCCCATCAACTGCCGGGACTCTAGGAATCGAGACAGCGAACCGAGTTCCGAGGACGAATGCTGACTGCGGTAGGCTGCGCGACCTTGCGCCCGCAATGCGATTCGCTAGAACCGAAGGGGGCAATCTGCTCACCGAAGAGCCGGCGGTGAGCGAAATTCGCGCATCGTGAAGTGAAACTATTTGACTTGACGTTCGAAGTTTATCCCCACACATCGGCCCTTATCTCGTTCCATTTGGGTTTCTCCGCACAGTGAGGCGGCACAGGCCGGGTCCTAAGCCCTCCCGCCGGTCATTAACATGCGAGGCCACCACCAAGGGCGCCACATGTTCTTGTTTTTCAACAAAACTTCGTGGACGGCGGGGAGAGTTCTGGCAATAATTGCACTGCTCGCTTCCAGTAGTTCCGGACAGATTGCAGAATTCGAAAACAAGAAGCTCGTCGACATCCAATACTCGTCGACGAAGGCGCTGGACGCCAAAGATCTGGCCAAGGCGGTGCCGCTGCAGAAAGGCGAACCGCTTAAAGCAGAAGACGTTGCCAGCGCCATCGACGGCCTATTTGCGACCGGACGTTTTACCGACATCGTTGCCGAAGCCGAAGCTTCCGGCGACGGAGTCATCGTGCGCTTTGTTACCACGCCGGCCTGGTTCATTGGGGGCGTCACGGCGGAAGGGAAAATATCCAGCCCGCCCAACCGAACGCAGATCGCGGCGATTACTGGGCTCCAACTCGGGGCGCCCTTTCACGAGGACGATCTCACAGAGGCAGTCACGACGATCCGGAATGTTTTGACGGCCAATGGTCTGTACGAGGCCGAGGTGAAGCCGGAACTGGTGCGCAATCCGGATACGCAACAAGTTTTCATCACGATCCAGGTGGACAATCATAAGCGCGCGAAGTATGAGACGCCGGTGATTCGCGCAGCCAACGCCAGCCCCAAGACCACGGATACGCAGAATTCGGCCGACCGGGCAGGCACCGTGGTGGTGGCGGCGACGATTCCCAACCCCCAAGATACAAAGCTTTCCGACGGCACTATCATCCATGCCACCGGGTGGCGCATTCCGATCATCCACTGGTGGCGCCAAGTCACGGACTCGCGGACGCGCCGCGGCGTGCAGGGGGTGCAGTCGAAATATGAAAGCAAGGGGCGGCTGACAGCAAAGGTCCATTTGGATCAACTCGATTACGACGCGCGGCGCCGACGTGTGCGGCCGAGCCTGACAGTCGACCCCGGGGCCAAGGTAAAGGTGACAGCGGTGGAAGCGAAGGTTTCGCAGCGCGTGCTGAAGAAGTATGTCCCGGTCTTCCAGGAGCACACGGTGAACAACGATTTGCTCACCGAGGGCAAGCGCAATCTGACCAGCTATTTCGAAAGCAAGGGATATTACGACGTGGATGTGGACGTGCGTACCGCGCCGGCGGCCAACGACCTGCAAACCATCGAATACGTGATTTCGGAAGGGTCACGCTATAAGTTGGTGCACGTCGGATTCGCCGGCAACCGGTATTTCAACAGCGACACTCTGCGCGAGCGCATGTTCATGCAGCCGGCGGCTTTTCTCACGATGCGGCACGGCCGCTACAGCGAGGCGTTCCGGCGCAAAGACGAAGAGAGCATCGCCAGCCTCTACCTTTCCAACGGATTCCGCGACGTGAAAGTGGCGTCGGAAGTAGACCGGAACTATCGCGGCAAAGCAGGCGATGTCAGTGTGACGGTACACATCGACGAAGGGGCGCAGTGGCTGGTGGACCAGGTGACGCTTAATGGCGCGACGCAGTTCAAGCGCGAGAATCTGATGGCGCATCTGACCACGATTACCGGCCAGCCCTTTGCGGAAGTGAACCTGGCGGCGGATCGCAATGAGCTGCTTACGTATTATTACGCCCGCGGATTTCCCGAAGCCGAAGTCAAAGTAGGATGGGAGCCGGCCGGCGCGCCGCATCACGTCAACATTACGTTCGATCTGAAAGAAGGCGATCGAAGATATGTCCGAGCCGTGCTCACCTCTGGCCTGCGCACCACGCGGCAGCGTCTGGTAGACAAAAACATTACGCTGAAGCCCGGAGATCCGCTATCGCCCGTACGGGAGACCGAGATCCAAAAGCATTTCTACGATCTCGGGCAGTTCGCCAGCGTGGATACGGCCATCCAGAATGCAGACGGCGACACGGATTACAAGTACGTCCTCTACAACTTCCAAGAAGCAAACCGGTATGTGCTCGGATTGGGGGTGGGGGCACAGGTGGGCGCTTTCGGCTCGCCCAGCGCGACCAGCGTAGCGTCGCCGGCGGGAAGCACAGGTTTCAGCCCACAAGTCTCGCTCGATGTTACGCGTCTGAACCTGTTCGGCATCGGTCAATCGGTGTCGCTGCACAGCCTGTATTCCACGCTGGAAACGCGCGGGTCCGTCAACTACCTCATTCCGCACCTGGCCGACGTGCGGGGCCGCGATCTGACCTTTACGGTGCTCTACGACAAATCGCTGAACGTGCGCACGTTCGCTTCGCGGCGCGAGGAAGCTTCGATCCAGCTTTCGAACAAATTCTCCAAGTCACTTACGGCGCAATTCCGGTACGCTTACCGGCGGGACAGCGTGAGCGACGTGGTGATTCCGGTGCTGCTGATTCCGCAATTGCTGCAGCCGGTGCGGCTCGGGACGTTCGAGGCGACCTTCGTACAGGACCGCCGCGACAACAAATCGGACCCGCATCGCGGCATGTTCAACACTGCGGACATTGGCTTAGCCACCACGTTTTTCGGTGGGCAACGGAGTTTTGGGCGGGTGCTGCTGCGTAATGCTACCTATCATCGGCTGACTCGGAACCTGGTGCTGGCGCGGCAGACTCAGTTTGGCATCATCTCGCCATTCGCTGCTCCCGCGGGGCTTTCCGATCAGGAATCGGTACCGCTGCCAGAGCGGTTTTTCGCCGGCGGCGCCGACTCGCTACGAGCTTTTCCGTTCAATCAGGCCGGTCCGCGCGATACCGGCGCTCCGGTGACGCCCGGCGGCCCGTCGTCGGAGCCGACCGGATTCCCGCTCGGCGGCAACGCGCTCTTCATCAATAACATCGAACTGCGTTTTCCCCTCATTGGCCAGGACATTCAGGGCGTCTTCTTCCACGACATGGGGAACGTCTTCAGCAGCGTGAGCAATATTTCGTTCCGCTTCCATCAGAACAGCGTGGACGACTTCAACTACATGGTGCACGCGGTCGGCTACGGCATCCGCTACCGCACGCCGGTAGGTCCGATTCGCCTGGACCTCGCCTACAGCCTCAATCCGCCGCAGTTCGTGGGTTTCAGCGGGACGCCGCAGCAACTGCTGGCGTGCAATCCGAATCTGCCCGCGCAGGGCGCCTGTGTCGGCGTCAAGCAGGGCGTCAGTCATCTCCAATTTTTCTTTTCGATCGGGCAGACCTTCTAATGATACGGCGAGGCATATTTCTAGTGGCATTGGCCGGCGTGGCAGCCGGCGGCGTGGTAATCGACCGGATCGCGGTGGTGGTGGGAAAGCACGCCATCAAGCTCAGCGATATCGACCGCGACCTGCGCGTGACCCAATTTCAGAACCAGGAGCCGCTGAATTTGAGCGCGGCCAACCGCAAAAAGGCGGCCGAACGGCTGATCGACCAGACGATCATCGCGGACGAAATAGTCAAGGGTGCCTATCAGAGGCCGGGTCCGGGCGATGCCGATGCGCTGGTGGCGCAGCTTCGCACCAGCCGGTTCGGCGGGTCGGACGCGCGCCTGCGGCAGGCGCTATCGGGATACGGGCTGACGGAAGATGCGCTACGCACGCAGTTGTTGTGGCAGCTCGAAGTGCTGCGGTTTATCGACCAGCGCTTTCGTCCCGGCGTGCTGGTGACCGATGACGAGGTGAAGGAGTATTACAACCAGCATCGGGCTGAACTGGCCAAGCAAAATCCGCGCAACACCACGCTGGAAACGCTGGAGCCCAAGATCCGCGAAACGCTCGAGGGCGAGCGCATCAACCAGAGCTTCGATGAGTGGCTGAGCAGAGCGCGCCAGCGGGACCGCATCGAGTACCGGCCGGAGGCATTTCAATGACCCGGCGGGCGCGCATCTTTCGTAATATCGCCATCGGGCTGGCGGCGTTCTTCGTAGTGGTGGTGGCCGCGGTATTGGTGGTGTCGCGGACGCAATGGTTTCGCGATTTCGTAAAACAGAAGATCATCGCTGCCGCTGAAGATGGCACGGGCGGGCGAGCCGAGATCGGCTCTTTTGCCTTCGATCCGCTACGCTTCCGCGCGGTGGTAACCGGCTTTGTGATTCATGGCAACGAACCGGCGGGCGCAGCACCGTATCTCAGCGCCCGCCGCGCGGAAGTGGATGTGCGGCTGCTGACCAGCATTCACCACGTGCTGAACGTCGCCTATCTAGGACTGGACAGCCCGCGCGCGAACATCATGGTGTTCGCCGACGGAACTACGAATGTCCCCACACCGAAGACGAAATCGCAATCGAACGAGACGCCGCTGGAGAGCGTGGTGGACCTGGCGGTGGGGCATTTCGATCTCGCCAACGGCCTGGTGACTTACAATTCGGTGCTACAGCCCCCGCTGAACATTCGCGCCAACAACCTGCGCGTGCAACTGGCGTACAACGCGCTGAAGCAGAGCTACCAGGGCAGCATCTTCCTGGAGCCGTTGTACGTGGCCAACGGACGCAACACGCCGGTGAACTTCTCGGTGCTGCTGCCCGTGACGGTGGAGCGCGACCGCATCAGCTTTCAAAACGCCCGGATCGCTTCGGAGCATTCCGAGGTGCTAGTGAACGGCGCCGTGGAGAACCTGCGGAACCTGAAGACCTCGGCCCACATCAACGGCCACCTGGCGCTGGCCGACGTTAAGAATGCCGGCAACCTTCCATTGGAGCTGAATGCGCGCGGGGCGCCGGCCGCCATCCAAATTGACGCGAATGCCGCGGTGGCCGACAACGCCATCCAGGTGAAAGACCTGAAGGTCGGGCTCGGACATTCGAGTATCGAAGCTTCCGGAACGTTGAAAGATCCGGCCGGCAACGGTTCACTCGATTTCAAAGCCCAGTTGGCGCTGGGCGAACTCGGAAGGCTGGCCGGTGTGGCGGCCAATCCGCAGGGAACGGTGGCGTTGAACGGAACAGCGAAACTCGATGCGGCCAACCGCTATCAAGTAGTCGGCAACTTGGCGGCACGAGATGTTTCGGTGCGGCAGGGGGAGCGGCGGATCGGCGGGATCAACGTGTTCACGGTGTTTCATCTGGATCCGCAGCGGCTGAACCTGGAGGGCGCCACGCTCATCGGGCTGGGCGGCGAGATCAAGGCGAACGCTTCGCTCGAAGACTTCGCGCGATTCCAGGTGGACGCCAATCTGCGCCGGCTGGATCTGGCCGCCGCCGCGCGCACGATGGGGCAGAATCTACCCTACGATGGAACGGTCTCGGGGCCGATCTTCGCGCAGGGGGACCTGCGGATACCCGGCACGAAATCGATGGCGGCGCGCGGGCGGCTGGCGATTGCTCCGGGGCGGCGCGGCATTCCGGTGTCGGGGCGGCTGGTGGCGGCCTATAACGGCGCGACCGATAACATCGACGTTAGCGATTCGTTTCTGGCGTTGCCGCACACCCGAGTGACGCTCAGCGGGTCGATCGGCAACCGGCTGAATGTGGGAGTGAATTCGCGCGACCTGCACGACCTGCTGGCGGCTGCGTCGGGCGCGCCCCCAGTCAGCTTGGATGGCGGCCAGCTTAACCTGACGGCTGTGGTGAGCGGACGGCTGAGCGCGCCGCGCATCAACGGGCACCTGGCGATGGACCGGTTCCAGGTGGAAGAGCGGCACTTCGATGCCTTGGGGGTAGATTTCCAGGCCGCGAGCACGGGAGCCGCGGTGGCCAACGGCAGTTTGGGCCGCGGCGCGATGCTGGCGCAGTTTCATGGGTCAGTGGGGATGCGCGATTGGCAGCCTCTGCCCAACCAGCCGATTACCCTGCAGGCGTCGGTTCGCGGAGGCGATCTGGCGGACGTGATGGCGCTGGCAGGCCAGGTGAGCAACGGCTATTCGGGCGCACTCACGGCCGACGCCAACGTGACCGGCACGGTGGGCAATCCACGCGGAACGGCGGGGATCCAGATCGTGAACGGCACGGTTGAGAACGAGCCGTTTGACAGGCTGCAAGCTCAGGTAAATCTTGCCGACCAACTGATCACGGTGCCTTCGGCATCGATCTCTTCCGGCACCGGACGCGTCGACGTCACCGCCGAATTCCATCATCCGCGCGACAGCTTTTCATCGGGGCAGTTGCACGCCCACTTGCAGAGCAACGCGCTCAACCTGGCACAGCTCCGCACCGTCCAGCAGAAACAGCCGGGGACCTTCGGCCAGCTTCAGTTGGATGCCGATGTCGCGGGCGATCTGGCGAACTCGGCACTAGTTTTGTCGCAGGTCAACGGGAATGTTTCCGGACACGGGCTGCGGTTCCAGGGCCAGGATTTCGGCGATCTCAGCGCGTCGGCGCGCACCAGCGGCAAGGCGGTCACGTACAACCTGACCTCCGATTTTGCAGGCTCCAGCGTCCGCATCAATGGGAATACCGAGCTCGCGGCCGGATATCGAACCACGGCGAGCGCGGAAATCGCGCGGCTGCCCATCGAGCGCCTGCTGGCAGCGGCCAAGCAAAACGTTCCGGCCAAGGGAACTCTCTCCGGAACGGCGCGCGTCACTGGCACCCTCGAAAATCCGGAAGGCAGCGTGGACCTGGACCTGGCGAGCGCGGTGGTCTACGACGAGCCGCTCGATCACGTCCGCGCGCGCGTGACCTATGCAGCGAATCGTGTCGATGTGCCACAACTGGAGATCGTGTCCGGCCCCTCGCGAATCGACTTAACGGCCCGGTACGACCACGCGCCGAAGACGCTGGATGCGGGCGACCTTCAGTTTCGCGTGAGCAGCAGCCATCTCGACCTGGGGCGCATCCGCAACTTGCAGCAGTTCCGGCCGGGGATGGCTGGAGCGTTGACGCTGACCGCCAATGGGTCGGCCTCGCTTCGTTCCAGCGGGATGCCGGTGGTGATCCACGATCTGAACGCCGATGTCGCCGCGAAGGGGGTCGCGGCGGCGGGCAAGAATTTGGGCGATCTGATGCTGACGGCCAAGACCAACAACGGCCGGTTGGATTTTGCGCTCGATTCGGACCTGGCCGGCTCCGCGATTCACGGCAACGGCAATGCGCAGCTCAGCGGCGATTATCCGGTGAACGCGAGGCTCACGTTCGACAAGGTAGCCTGGACGCGCCTCCAACCGGTCCTCGGCGCTAAAGGTGCGCCCTCCGGCGCGGAAGCGTTGGCCGCCGGACAAGTGGAAGTGAACGGCCCGCTTTCGAACACGAATGATCTGCGCGGCTCGCTCTCGCTGACGCAGCTCCAGATTCAGGCATCGGCCGCGCCCACCTCGGCGAACCGGCAGGTGGTGATCCAAAACCAGGGCCCTATCACGATCGCGCTCGACCGCGGAGTGGCGCGCATTCAAAGCCTGCACCTCGCCGGCGGGCAGACGGATGTCCAGGCCACGGGCAGTTTCGCGCTGCAGACGCAGGCCATCAGCGGCAATGTGAAAGCGAATTGCGATCTCGGCATCCTGCAGAAGTTGAGCCGCGAGATCGTCTCTTCGGGGAATGTGGCGATCACCGCGGACGTACGCGGCACCGCGTCCAAGCCGCTGGTGAACGGGCGTCTGGAACTGCACAACGCGTCGGCCAATTCCATCCAGATCAGCAACGGAATCAGCAACGCCAATGGGGTGGTGCAGTTTAACGGCACCAGCGCTTCCATGCAAAACGTGACGGCCGAAGTGGGCGGCGGCAAGGTCACGCTCGGCGGATACGCGGCTTACGGCGATGTGCTGCGATTCGGAATGCGCGCCAACGCCAGCAACGTGCTGGTGCGGCTGCAACCGGGAGTGAGCGCGCTGGCCGATGCCAACGTCCAGATCGCCGGCAACATGCAGGCCAGCCACGTGACTGGAACGGTGACGATCGACCAGATCACCTACGCGCCCACCAGCGACTTCGGGGCGATTCTGGCGCGGGCGGCCCCGCCGGTGCAGAATGCCAGCGTGCCCTCGCCGCTGCTGGACAACATGAAGCTCGACCTGACGGTGCGCACGTCACCATCGCTGATCGTGCAGACTTCCATGGCGGAGAACCTGAAGGTAGACGGCAACCTGCAGATTCGGGGCAGCGCGTCCCAACCCGGAGTCCTGGGCCGAATCTCGATTACGGACGGGCAGCTGCTATTCTTCAGCTCGACCTACACGGTGGATTCGGGGACCATCTCCTTCTACAACCCGGTGCGGATCGAACCAATTCTGAATCTGAGCCTGGAAACGCAGAGTCAGGGCGTGAATGTCACCCTGAAGGTCACGGGGCCCATCGACAACATGAATCTCAGTTACACGTCCGATCCGCCGCTGCAGTTCCAGGAGATTGTGGCCCTGCTCGCGGCCGGCAAGACGCCTACTTCGGATCCGAACATCCTGGTCAATCAGCCGGCGGCGCCGCCGCAGACTTTCCAGCAGATGGGCGAATCGGCGATTGTGAGCCAGGCGATTGCCAATCCGGTGGCCGGCCGCCTGCAGCGCGTGTTCGGCGTCAGCCAGTTGAGCATCGACCCGACGTTCGCCTCGGGAAGCGACTTGCCGGAGGCGCAGCTCTCTCTCAAGCAGCGGATTTCGAGCAACCTGACGTTCACCTATGTAACCGCGGTCAACGATCCCAACACCCAGATCATTCAGGTGGAATGGGCGCTGAATCCGCAATGGTCCACCATTGCCGGGCGTGACCAGAACGGGCTGGTCAGCGTGCGCTTCCTCTATAAGAAGCAATTCCGGTAGGCCCGCTGTTGTATTTGTTGTTCAGTGTCCATCCCACCCAGGCGGGCGGCTGGAAGAAACAGGCGTTGGCCGGCCTCCCCGACATCTTCGGCAACGGCCCTCACCAGATCCGCTGGACTTTCTCAAGAAAAGAGCTGCCCCCCTCGACTGAAGACAAGCGCTCATCGATCGATCCCACTCATCGGCACCTCAGCATCCAACAGCAGTGCGAGCTGTTGGGCGTGCCGCGCTCGACCTACTACTACCAGCCGATGCAACGGCGCCCAAATTGGGTGTCGAACACTTCCATCAAGCGAGCGAAGTACCGCACGTGACTGGTATCAGTATGGATTCCGTCCCGGCGGCCTCGGCTACGATGGCGTCATCTCCGGCCCACTCGAAGCCAATGGCTACCTCCGCGAGATTTCCGCTGTGGCCGGCCAAGTCAATCTCAACATCGCACCGGCTTCCCACGGAATTCCCGCCTTGACTTTGCAACAGCAGAATACGCGTGACAATACATTCACGTACATTCGGGACGTGAACCAGAGCAATCCTAGCCGCGATCCGGATCGAGGGCTATCGGTCCACGCTTCACCGCGATTGTTCAGCGTGATGTCTGCGGCGAGTTCGCCCTCAACTTCTTTTATAAGAGGCGATTCCACTGAAACGCCCGCAGTCAGCTGGATCTGGGCGGAATTTCGCAGTGCGGGCGTAATTGCTCAAGTTCTGAGGGAAGGACTGAGTGAAATGGTTTCTATGCTGCCCATACTGTATGCGGTTCTGAAGTTTTTCAGCCAAGGATCGCTAGCCCGAGAACCGCTTGCTGACGAAGCACCTCTGGGCATCCCGTCTGCAAGCAGTTACCGATCCGTGGCCGTTAGGGAGCGGCCAGGAGCCGTGTCGCGCGACTGCAAAACAACTTGAAAGGTGGGCCGAAGTACGCTTTCCTCGTCAGGCTCGGCCGCAAGGAGCACCGAGCGGCTCTCTCTCCAGGCGTCGATTTCCGCTTTATAGGCGTAGACAATGCCTCGTTTTCCGTTGCCAGTCCTCGTACGGGGCAATCCCGTAATGTCCAAGAATTGGCTTGTTCTGATATCCCTTCAGTTGTAACGCTGGGGGGCAGCGCCTCGGCAGGCTGGCTCAGCCAGCAGCAACGCGATGTCATTGATTATTTGCAAGAGGAGAACCGCGTTCTCCGGCAGCAGTTGGGGAGCAAACGCCTTCGCCTCAGCGACGACCAGCGCCGCCGTTTGGCAGCCAAAGCCAAGAGGCTCACCCGTCGGCTTCTTCGAGAGGTGGCCACGATTGTGACGCCGGACACGCTTTTGACATGGCACCGGAGATTGATTGCCAGATCCAAGGAGCCCTCGCCAATCTTGGCCATGTAGTCGCACGAGGCACGATCGCGAACATCCTAAAGGCACATGGTCTTGAACCGGCGCCAGAGCGGATCCGAAAGACTTCATGGAAGGAGTTTCTGGTTCAACACTGGGAAGTGCTGGTGGCCGCGGACTTCTTCACGATTGAGGTGTGGACGCCGAAGGGGCTGACCCGGTATGTGGTGCTGTTTCTGATTGAACTCTCGACGCGGCGTGTGGAGATCGCAGGAATTGCCGTTCAAGCGAATGGATGTGGATGGCTCAGGTAGCTCGCAATCTCACCGATGACGTGAACGGGTTCCTGAAGGGGAAGCGATATTTGATCCATGACCGCGATCTTCTCTACACGCTGCTTGGAGCGGATGATCCTGTTCGGCGAAAGATCTCTGCGGAAAGCCATTGCTGAATTCGTTGCGCATTACCATCTGGAACGCAACCACCAGGGATTAGGGAACCGTCTGATCACGGCGGGCAAGCCGCAAGTGGGCATACAGGGTGCCGTCCGGCGCTGCCAGCGGCTGGGCGGAATGCTCAACTACTATTACCGTCAGGCAGCCTGAGTCACGGGAGGCATCGCTATGGACGTGATCAACCGATCAGGCGTAATCGTTTTGCCCGCAGAGCCGTTTCTAGATTGGCTGCACCGGGGCGGATCACCTGCGAGAGGTGTGCGGCGAGATTTTCGAAGAACAACTGAACGGCTGGTACCGCCTGCCCTCAACATGGCCGGCTGACCGGAGCTTCGAGACATTCAACCAGTGGTTCGAGTACCGGTTCCATTCGATGTTAGTTGATCTTTGCGAAGACCCCTTGGAGCACGACGAACTCTGAGACGCTTCATGCGTGCGAGCGCCCGAGTTATTCCTTCGATCGGGTTTGTGGACATAACGGGATGCGCGAGTTGGACGCGACGTCCCCAAATGTGCAAACGGAATTGCTGCAGCGGCAAGAACGATTCGAACAACCTTCGCGGACTCCTCCTCGCGTCCGTCTTCCGTTGACTTGACTGACTCTGCCAATAGCACGTTTTGCAACACGAAGCCGCGGCTTTAGTAGTGAAATCTCCAGCGGAATTCGACGTAGATTTGTCGCGGATCGTTGAAGTGGAATCCTCCAAACGTCAGACTGTTGTCGAGTAATACGCGGCGATTCGCCACATTCAGAGCGGTCAACGAGAGCCTGTATTTGCCGCTCTCGCCAAAACTCTTTCCCAGGGAAATGTCGAACGTAGTGTGGTGGGGCAAATAGTTCCCTGGATATTGCGCATCGGGTGTCCCGTTGGTGAATCCCGAGCCGTAGTACACATTCGTCGAAGCGAACGCATGCCAGGGAAGACTTGCATTGACGCCCAGGTTCAACGTGTTTCTCTGATCATGGTCCACAGGTGAGAGTCCGGGGTCCGGTTGACATCCGTCCGGCACGGGAATAGGGCAGATCAAGCCGCCGGTGAAAGGCGCCGAGGCCTGTGCGATCTGATTCGAGTAGGCCAGGTGGGCCTGAGCGCGGTGCCAGAGGCGCGGGGAACGCAATGTGGATTCCCAACCCTGAATCAAGGCGTAGTCCCAAGTGACCGGCCAGAAGAGGTTCGATTCGCCGATATTGCTGTGGTCCAGCCAATTCCTCGCGCTGGTTTGAAAGGTGTCGGCTTCGAGGGCCCAGCCGCGATAAGGAATGGTGACGCCGAATTGGTATTCGTGATCGCGCTCTCCCTGCAGGGGGCCGAAAGTCAGGCTCTGGCTGTTGGCTAAGTCGATCAACGGACCGGTAGCAGTCAAGAGTGGAGGCGGTTGGTAAAACACGCCGTAAAAGCCATGAAAAACCCAGTTCAGGCGCGGGACTCGGATGGCGACGCCAAAACGCGGATCGGGCACGTTCTCCACCACGGCCAGCTGCGTCCCCCCGCTGACTGAACCTGAGTCGAAGTGCGAATAGCGAAGCCCGGCGATCAGCGTCAGCCACGAGGTCACCTTGAAGCGGTCACTGACGAACACTTCGGCCAGGCCGCCGGTTACGGCGCCCGAAGACGGGCCGAAGTTCTGACAGCTCGTGCCGCAATCGGTAAAAACGTTATTAAAGTAGTTGGCTCTGGTGCTGGGCGAATCCGTAGACTCCCACTTGAATGTCGTTGTTCTTTAGAACGGTTGCTTTCAGGCTCGCTTGCGCGCCCACATAATTAGCGGTCTGGTTCACATTCGTGATCACCGGGTAATCGTTCGGCGAACTGTTATAGCTGGCCTGGTTGTAGTGATAGAAGGGTGAGACCGTGAGCAGCAGGTTGGGATTGAATGTGTGGACCCAGGAGAAGGTGACGTAGCCATCGGGTTCCCGTTCACTATCATGAAGGCCGTAACTGGGATAAGCCTGATTTCCGGATGAGTTGGGGTTCGGGTCGATGGGGATCTGGTAATAATCCCTGGCGCAAAGACGCCGTCAGCCGAAATTGGTTGGAGGGACTGGCGTTGAATATCAAGGACGCAAATCCCCCATAGCCGTTCTCGGCGTCGTGAACAACTTGTCCGATCGGAGGCTGCAGACCGAAGTTGCTGCGATTTCCGTTTAGACTCGCGTAATAGGCGAAGCGCTTGGTGTGCCCCCCGAAATTGAGCTGATCGTTGGTTTGGTACCAGTTGCCGAAAGAGGTGACGAGTTCGGCCTCATTGTCACGCTCGAAGCCGGTTCGGGGCACGATATTGAAGATTCCATACGTACGGTCCCCGTATTCCGCATCGTAGCTGCCCCGCTGAATTTCGAGATAATCAATGTCCTTGGGGTCAATCTGCGGACCAAGATTGGTGGCGATATTGGTGTTGGGTACGGGTACGCCGTCAATTAGCCAGTCGACTTGATGGCCTCCGCGCATGTGCAGCATGTCGTGCGTGACGTAGGCGGCGGGTACGTAGTCGGTGATCATCGCCATGCTGTTGGTGCGGTCGGCGCCCGGAGTTTGGGCGATGTCTTCACGGTCGACCAGAGTGGTTGGGGTTACCGAATTCATATTGATCACATCTGCCTGGCCGACGACAACGGTAGTTTGATTTAAGGCCGCGAGCGCCAGTTGAAAGTGAAGAATCGGTGATGAGCCAGAAACGACTGTGACAGTCTGCGCCGAAGTCTCGAATTTCGACTGAGTGACGGTGATTCTGTAATCGCCGACCGGCACGGTGGTGAACGAAAACTCGCCGCTATCGTCGGTTTGCGCGGTTTGAGACCAATCCGAGGTAATCGCCTTCAGCTTTACCGACGCTGCGGCCACAGGCCGATGCTGCGGGTCGTGTACGATTCCCTGAATTCGCCCAAAAATTGCTGCGTGGAGCGCGGAACTAAACATTAGAGAGAGCGCCAGGCACAAACAGAATGCGAGCCTTTGCATAAAGCCTCCTGCATAGTCTTTTGTTGTAGAACGCGCGTGCCTTCCCATTTGGATCTCCTATTTCAGACTCTTCCAGTGATGACGGTGCGGAATTAGGGTTACGTGAGCGGAGGAGGGCGCTGGTAAAGACACGCGGACCATACGATGCTGGCTCGATGCGAGCGGGACACGAAGCGGAAGCCATCAATTCTCGGCTGCAAACCTGCTCGCACGGCTCCCGGCGCGAAGAATGGCGCGGATCGTACCGGACCACCGGATTGGCCGCATGGATTTCCGCATTCAGGAGAAGCATTCCAGGAATGCGCAGGCGGCGTCTTAGCGTGCGACGAGTGGCAACTGCCATGGCCCTTGCGCCGGCAACACTGACAAGCCTCCGAGCGAGGACCCTCAGAAACCTGAGGCAGAGGTGCGATTGGGAGTAGTAGAGAGGCGACCACCAAAAGCAGTACGGTCAGCCTCTGACCGCTGCTCCGAAGGATTGCGCTGCCTCGACCCATTCTCTGGTATCCAACCGACTATTTCTTAGACTTGGAATCGCCGGAGTTCTTCCCCATTACTTGCCCGCGGCAATTAATGAAATAGAGCGACGTACTCGCTTCATAGGGCATCTCCGGAAGTGAGATGGTTTCCAGTTTCACGCAATCCGAGAAGGAAAAGCTCGACGTACCTTCACCGTTCGCGCAACTAAACCGAATTGAAGAATCGAATCCGCTTAAGCCAGTGTGGGAGGTCCGCGCTTCTCACCCGCACGGCTATGGGAGATTCGGCAAAGCGCTCGCGTCTGCGGGCGCGAAGCTGGATAACTGACGAGTCCGGCGAAGATTGCTTGGGAAACTCCAGGTAAACTTTCGGTCCGACTGACTGGAACGGCCTTAGCGGCAGGGAAAAGCGGGCATTTCCCAGCCTGCCAGGAGGGACCTGACGACGAATCCGATTGCCGCGCCGTCATCGCGCAATGATGCTTTCCGGCGAGCCGGCAACACATTGGAAGGTTTGAGTTCGTATCCCGTGCGAACACTGCCGGACTGATCAGCGAAAAGCCGAAGAGGGCCACCAGCAGTATTGCCGAGACGCGGCGCATTGGCGGATTATTGTACTCCCATCCGAAGAATTATCCAATCGTACGGTAATAGCGCTTTTTGAATTTTGGTTCTCCTCCCACAGCAGAAGAACGGCGACGACGAAAGCCACGGTGCCTGCCGTGGCTCATCGGATGCACTACAATACCCTCCGAGGACAGACCAAATGAGATACTCGATCTTGCTCACGACCGCGCTTACCCTTTTCGCGGGCTCCATACGAGCGCAGCTTGCGCAGCCGCCGGCCGGAGTATCGGAGGGCGTCCTGAAGGAACTGACGAACGCTTGCCCGGCAAATCCCGAACTTGCCAATCTGGAAGCCTCACCCGTCTTGGTCGGGCTGGGGCGGAGCGGGCAACGCCCGCTTTCAAACTAAAGCCGCCGCTGGTCTCACACCAACCGATGTACCCAAACTCGAAGCTCAAGTGGGCCTTCGGACTTCCCGGCGGCACCAGCATGTATTCACAGCCCTCGGTGGCATTCGGCAGAGTCTTCGTGGGAAATGACAACGGCGTCGTGTATTCGCTGGACGCCAAGACTGGCTGCCTTTATTGGGCCTACCAGTCCGATATGTTTGGCCGGTTCGCTCCCATCGCCGCACCGATCTCCGGCCACCCGGGGACCCGGTACGCAATCTTGTTCGTCACTCGCTCCACCACGGCCTACGCGCTCGATGCGCAGGACGGCAAACTGCTCTGGAAATCGCAGGTCAGGACCGGACTGAATAACTTGAGTGCCACGGCGGCCTATCATGACGGGCGGCTTTATGTGCCGATGTCCGGTACCGAGACGCTGGTCGGGGCGGATCTCAACTACGAGTGCTGCCAATCCCGCGGGGCAGTGGCCGCGTTGGACGCCAACACAGGCAAGGTGCTGTGGCGCACGGAGAGCATTCAGGAGCCGCTGCGCCAGCTCGGCGAAAACGCGAATGGCAAGCAACGGTGGGGGCCTGCGGGCGCTTCGGTGTGGAACACGCCCACCGTCGATGCCAAGCGCGGACTGATCTACGTCGGTACAGGCAACAGCTTCGGACGGATTGCGGCAGCGACCAGCGATTCCATCCTGGCCCTTCGCATGGCGGACGGCAAGATGATGTGGCATCACCAGGAGTTCGAAGGCGACGCATTCATGGCCCGTTGCCAGGCGACCAATCGCGCCGACGCAAACTGCCCGGAGAAGCTAGGACCGGATTACGACTTCGGCGGTTCGTCTGCCATTCTGCAAACCGTCAACGGCAAGGACATCCTGTTGGCCGCGGGGAAAGGCGGTGTGGCGATCGCGCTGGATCCCGAAAATGAAGGCAAGCTCCTGTGGCGGACCCAATTGTGGGAAGCTCAGGCGCCGTCGGCCTCTGGTTTAGTGGTCTGGGGCGGCGCGGCCGATGGAGCCCGCGTGTACTATCCGTTGCAGCAGCCCGGCGGTGGATTGAAGGCACTTGACATTAAAACCGGCAAGGTGGATTGGAACGCCGCCATCAACGCTGACCGGCGCGGACAGGCAGGTCCGGCCAGTGCAATCCCGGGAGTCGTCTTCACCGGCGGATGGGATGGGATCCTGCGTGCCGTGGATGCCAACGGAAAGGTGATCTGGTCGTTCAACGCCGTGCGGGACTTTGACACTGTCAACGGCGTGCCTGCCAAAGGAGGATCGTTCGGTTCTGCCGGCCCAGTGATCGTTGGCGGCATGGTCTTCGTCACGTCCGGATACCCGGGCACGCTACGCGGCACACCAGGTAATGTCCTGCTCGCGTTCGGAGCGGAATGACAGCTCGTCTTAAGTTTCGCTCAGTCATGTGTCCTAGAAAATCGTCTCCCCCGCTAGACTTGAGGGAGGAGCGACCTTATTCCTTTATGGATCAATCGCTTCCGATTCTTTCGTCGCTACAGTTGAGGGAGATTACTGCGAGGTGTTATTTCGATCTTTCTATCACAGCCGGGAAGGCGGGTCCGGCTTGTGGGGCATTCCTAGTTCTTGGGAACCGTAAAGTAGACTGCGGTGCCATTGCCGAGAGCCGATTCAACCCAGATGCGCCCTTCGTGCCGGGTCACGATCTTCCGGCAAATGGCCAGACCCATGCCGCTTCCGGATCGCTTGTCTCGCGGCTGCAGACACTTGAAAATCCCGAAGACCTTCTCCGCATACTGGGGCTCAATTCCGATTCCGTTGTCGCGCACGGAAAAGAGCCACTCACCGCCCCTCTCTTCAACGGCGACGTGAATGCGCGGAGGTTCCTCGCCTCGGTATTTCATCGAATTCACCAGCAGGTTCTGGAACAAGCGTGTCAACTGGACCAGGTCGCCGATGAGCGAAGGAAGAGGATCCCGAGTAATGACCGCGCAGCTTTCTTCGATCAAGGAATGTAGGTTGCGAATCGCGTCATCCAGCGCCTCTTCGCAACTCATCCTGGTGAAGAAATCGGAGCCTCGCGAATCCACCTGCGAGAAGTCCAACAGGTCATGGATCAGTTTCTCCATGCGGTGCGCGCTTTCCACAATGAAGGCAATGAACTGATCGGCATCGCCTTGAAGCTGCCCCTGGTAGCGCTTCGCCAGCAGTTGGGCATAAATCGACACGTTGCGCAGAGGCTCCTGCAAATCGTGGCTGGCGACGTACGCAAACTGCTGCAGCTCCTCATTGGAACGCAGAAACGCCTCGGTTCGCTCCAGAACGCGCTCTTCCAGATTCGTATTGAGCTGCTGGATCTGCTCCTCGGCCCTTTTGCGTTCGCTGATGTCGCGTATCGCGCTGGTGATCAGCACGCCTTCGTCGGTGAGGAGGGGGCTGAAAGTGATCTCAACCGGAAACGGCGCGCCGCTTGCCGGGCAAGCTTCGAGCTCCATACCCCGTTCCGCTGGTTGAACTTTCACGGAACCCGAGTCATCGTCCCAACCAGGCTGCAAACGGAAAGCCCATCCGGGCACCAGGTCCCTAATATTGCGGGAGATCAGCTTGTCGCGCCGGCAATCGAACAAAGCCTCCGTCTGCGAATTGACCATCACGATTTCGCCATCGTCGCGGCACATGACCATGGCGTCGGGAGCCGCTTCGAAAAGCGCTCGAAATTTCTGCTCGGCCTTTTGCGTTACTTCGGCCTGCTTCCGCAATTCGTCGGCCTGTTGCTTCAGCTTGGCATTGATGCGGCTGAGCTCGACAAAGACCGCCACCTTGGAGCGCAAAACTTCCGGCACGATGGGCTTGAATAGAAAGTCCACGGCGCCCAGATCATACCCTCGAAACAGATGTTCTTCGTTCCGGTATCCGGTCAGGAAAAGAATGGGAATCTGGCGCGATCGCGGGCGGCTGCGGATCAGCTCAGCGGTTTCGAAGCCGTCCATCTCAGGCATTCGAACGTCCAGCAAGATGGCCGCGAAATCATCGTTCAGAACGTGGTGGAGCGCCTCCCTGCCGGAGTTCGCCAACACCAATTCCTCTCCTAACCCGCTGAGCGCGGCCTCCAGGGAGACGAGGTTCTCGGGCGTATCGTCTACCAGGAGGATCTTCATCCGCCGATCTACGGATGGCTCCGGATCCATTCGCGCCAGACTGGCGACTGACGACATAAGATGATCCTATCACCCCGCCACAGTCATGGCCGCGGGAGCCGAGTCACGGGCTCGAACCAGCCAGACACGCAGCACCGAGAACAGTTGGTCGAGGTCAACGGGCTTGGTAATGTAGTCCGACGCTCCCGCTTCGATGCATTTGGCGCGGTCCCCTTTCATGGCCTTGGCTGTGACCGCGATGATCGGCAGACTGCGAAACTCCGCGATTTGCCGGATTGCCTTCATGGTTTCGTAACCGTCCATTTCCGGCATCATAATGTCCATGAGCACGCCATCGATGCCCGGCGTTTTCAGAAGCATCTCAATCCCGGTGCGGCCATTTTCCGCGTGAACCACCTGTATATTGTGCTGCTCCAGGACGGTTGAGAGCGCGAAAATATTGCGGACATCGTCGTCGACCACCAGGACCTTCTTGCCTCCCAGAGTCGTGTCACTGCGGCGTATGGTGCTTAGAATTTCCCGCTGCGAATCCGAAAGATCGGTTTCGGCGCGGTGCAATAACAGCACTGTCTCTTCCAGCAAGCGCTCCGGCGACTCCGCGTACCGAACCGTGCTCTGCCGCGCGCGACTGCGGATGTCAGCTTCCACCCCCATCGCCGGGCTCGGCGGGCCGCAAAGAACCACAGGCGGCGCGGGACTGACCTCAGCCTGGATCTCTTCCACCAATTGGACAGCCGGGATATCGGCAAAATAGAGATCGAGGACGATCGCGTCCAGGTATTGCTGCTTCACTACGGCCAGCGCTTCCCCACCCGATCCCACCGCGATCGTCTCTAGGTCATTGCCCCCCAACACGTCCCGCCATGAATTCCGGCGCGCCTCCTCTTGGACCACAATCAGCAACTTCTTCTTACGTTTCTCCAACGAATGATGGATGGTATCGAAGGCTAAGTTTAGATTTTCCTTGGTGACCGATTTTTCAAGATAGGTCATGGCGCCGAGGGCCAGCCCGCGGCGGCGGTTTTCATCTCCGGTAATCACGTGGACCGGGATGTGGCGCGTGGCCGGATCATGCTTCAGCCGGTCCAGAATCGTCCACCCGGCCATGTCGGGCAAGTTGATGTCCAGAGTAATCGCGCCGGGGATGAACTCTCGCGCGAGGGTAAGTGCCGCACCGCCCCGGAGCGCGACTAGAACTTTGATGCCGCGCTCGTGCGCGAGATCTAACAGGATCCGCGCAAAAGTGACATCGTCTTCGACAATCAACAGCACCGGATCACCGGGATGAATCAGGTTGCGGTCGTCGTCGATCTCAATGTCGTGCACCACCGCGGCCGGCGTCAGGGAAGGGGCCGGCAGAATGATGTCCAAGGCTTTCTCGCCCGCCTGAATGGCCCCGTCAACAGGGATCAAGGCCGGGTGGTTGTCGACACTCTGGATGGCCCTGTGCCCATCCGTCTTGGCCGCTGACACCAGGGCGACATAGGTTTGCGGGAGATACAGCGTGAACGTACTGCCCGCGCCCGGCGCGCTCTGCAGCCGGATCTCTCCACCCAGCAACCTGGTGAGTTCGCGGCTGATGGACAGGCCCAGACCGGTGCCGCCGTACTTACGGCTGGTCGTCCCATCCGCTTGCTGGAACGCCTCGAAGATGATTCGTTGTTTGTCCTGCGGGATGCCAATGCCGGTGTCGGTGACGGAAAAAGCGATCACGGATTTGACGCGATTCAGTACCGAGTGATTCGCGCTCCACCCGGAGCCTGCCTTTTCGATCCGCAGCCGCACCGTCCCGTGCTCCGTGAACTTCAACGCATTCGACAACAGATTCTTGAGTACCTGCTGTAGCCTCTTGGCATCGGTGATGATGGTCTCCGCCGGAAGATTCTCCGCCAGCTCAATGGAGAATTCGAGGCCCTTCCCGTCGGCGACATGCCGGAATGTTCGTGAACAGAAATCGCGCAGTTCGCTGAACCGGACGCTGCCCACTTCCACATCCATCTTTCCGGATTCGATCTTGCTCAAATCGAGAATGTCGTTGATCAATGCCAGCAAGTCCGTGCCCGATGAATGGATGGTTTCCGCATACTTGACCTGTTTTGGAGTCAACGTGGCGTCGTTGTTCTCTCCGAGCATGCGCGCAAGAATGAGCAGGTTATTGAGTGGCGTCCGAAGTTCGTGACTCATATTAGCGAGGAATTCGCTCTTGTATTTCGACGTCAGCGATAACTGTTCCGCCTTGTCTTCCAAAGCCGCCTTAGCCTGCTCCACCTCGCGGTTCTTGGTCTCCACCTCGTTCTTCTGCTCGGCCAGCAGGTGCGCCTTTTCCTCCAGTTCGGCATTGGTCTTTTGGAGCTCTTCCGCCAACGCCTGGCTCTGTTTCAAAAGCTGTTCCGTCCGCATGGTGGCCGCGATCGTGTTCAATACGATGCCGATACTCTGTGTGAGCTGATCGAGAAAAGCCAGGTTCACGTCGGTGAATTGACGGAACGAGGCGAGTTCAATCACCGCTCTCGTGTCACCTTCAAACAGAACCGGCAGAACGACAATGTTCAGCGGTGTTCGTCCGCCCAGGCTGGAGCTTATCTTTATATAGTCTGTCGGGATGTCGGTCACCAGAATACGCCGCTTCTCCAACCCGCACTGGCCGACCAAGCCTTGGCCCATCCGGAACTGCTTCGGTATGCCGTCGTGCTCATTGGCAGCATAGGCAGCAAGAAGTTTCAGGGATTCTTGTTCCGCCGACTCCGTAATATAGAAGGTGCCGTGTTGGGCGCCAACAAGTGGAGTCAGCTCCGACAAAAGCAATCTGGATACAGTCAACAAATCACGCTGCCCTTGCATCATGCCGGTGAACTTGGCGATGTTCGTCTTGAGCCAGTCCTGATCCGTATTCTTGCGTGTCGTCTCGGCCAGGTTAACGATCATCTCATTGATGTTGTCCTTAAGCGCGGCTACCTCACCCAACGCTTCCACTGAGATGGCGCGCGTCAGATCGCCCTTGGTGACGGCAGTAGCGACATCGGCGATTGCGCGTACCTGAGTAGTCAGGTTGGCGGCGAGCTGGTTGACGTTGTCCGTAAGGTCGCGCCAGATCCCGGCGGCGCCCGGCACCAGCGCCTGGCCGCCTAACTTGCCCTCGATGCCGACTTCACGGGCCACGTTGCTCACCTGGTCGGCAAACACGGCCAGCGTGTCAATCATTTCATTGATGGTGTCCGCCAGTGCCGCAATTTCACCTTTGGTCTCCAGCACAAGTTTGCGCTTCAGATTGCCATTGGCGACATCGGTTACGACTTTGGCGATACCGCGAACTTGAGTGGTGAGGTTGGCGGCCATGGAGTTCACATTGTCGGTCAGATCCTTCCAGGTGCCCGCCACCCCACGCACTTCGGCCTGTCCTCCAAGCTTTCCTTCTGTCCCGACTTCGCGCGCCACGCGCGTTACTTCGGAAGCGAAGCTGTTGAGCTGATCCACCATCGTATTGATGGTGTTCTTCAGTTCCAGAATCTCGCCTTGTACATCGACCGTGATCTTGCGGCTCAAGTCGCCATTGGCCACCGCCGTAGTGACTTGCGCAATGTTGCGAACCTGGGACGTCAGGTTACCGGCCATTGAGTTAACGCTGTCGGTAAGATCTTTCCAGGTTCCGGCAACACCGCGGACTTCGGCCTGGCCGCCCAACTTGCCTTCGGTACCGACTTCGCGCGCAACTCGAGTCACTTCCGCGGCAAACGAGCTAAGCTGATCGACCATGGTGTTGACGGTGTTCTTAACTTCCAGAATTTCACCCCGCACATCCACGGTGATCTTACGGGAGAGGTCGCCCTTTGCTACGGCGGTGGTCACCTCGGCGATATTTCGCACCTGAGTCGTCAAGTTGGCCGCCATCGAGTTTACGCTGTCGGTCAAGTCCTTCCACGTTCCCGCGACACCGCGCACATCGGCCTGGCCGCCCAGCTTGCCTTCCGTTCCCACTTCGCGGGCCACGCGAGTTACTTCAGAGGCGAATGAGCTGAGCTGATCCACCATGATGTTAATGGTATTTTTCAGCTCCAGAATTTCGCCGCGCGCATCTACCGTGATTTTGGTGGTCAAATCGCCCTTCGCTACGGCCGTCGTGACACCAGCGATGTTGCGCACCTGGTTAGTGAGGTTGCTGGCCATCGAGTTGACCGAGTCAGTCAGATCTTTCCATGTCCCCGCGACGCCGCGCACGTCAGCCTGGCCGCCAAGTTTGCCTTCCGTCCCAACTTCACGCGCCACACGTGTGACTTCGCCGGCGAACGCGTTGAGCTGATCCACCATGGTGTTGATGGTGTTCTTCAACTCCAGAATCTCGCCGCGCACATCCACAGTGATCTTGCTTCGCAGGTCGCCCCGGGCTACGGCGGTGGTTACCTCGGCGATATTTCGAACCTGCGCGGTGAGGTTGCCGGCCATGGAGTTAACGCTGTCAGTCAAATCCTTCCAGGTCCCGCCCACGCCTTTCACATCGGCCTGGCCGCCCAGTTTGCCTTCCGTTCCCACTTCCCGCGCCACGCGAGTTACCTCACCGGCGAAGGCGTTGAGCTGGTCGACCATCGTGTTGATGGTGTTCTTCAGCTCCAGAATTTCGCCGCGCACATCCACTGTGATTTTGCGGCTTAAGTCGCCTCGCGCTACGGCCGTGGTCACTTCCGCGATGTTACGAACCTGTGCGGTAAGGTTACCGGCCATCGAGTTAACACTATCGGTAAGGTCTTTCCAGGTTCCGGCCACACCTCTCACGTCGGCTTGACCGCCCAGCTTGCCTTCGGTACCGACCTCGCGCGCCACGCGCGTTACCTCCGAAGCGAACGAGCTGAGCTGGTCCACCATGGTGTTGACGGTGTTCTTCACTTCCAGGATCTCGCCGCGCACATCCACAGTGATCTTACGGGAGAGGTCTCCCTTTGCGACCGCCGTAGTCACTTCCGCGATATTACGAACCTGGTTAGTGAGGTTGCTGGCCATGGAGTTGACCGAGTCGGTAAGATCTTTCCAGGTCCCGGCCACGCCCTTCACTTCGGCCTGACCGCCGAGCTTGCCTTCCGTTCCGACTTCACGGGCCACGCGCGTGACTTCGCCCGCGAACGCGTTCAACTGGTCAACCATCGTGTTGATAGTGTTCTTGAGCTCCAGAATTTCGCCGCGCACGTCCACGGTGATCTTACGCGAAAGGTCACCATTCGCCACGGCGGTAGTGACTTCCGCGATATTGCGCACCTGGTCGGTCAAGTTACCGGCCATCGAATTGACACTATCGGTAAGGTCTTTCCAAACACCGCCGACGCCTTTCACCTCGGCTTGGCCGCCAAGTTCGCCTTCGGTTCCCACCTCGCGCGCTACGCGGGTCACTTCGGATGCGAAGGCATTCAACTGATCCACCATCGTGTTAATGGTGTTCTTCAGCTCCAGGATTTCGCCCTGCACATCCACCGTGATTTTGCGGGAAAGATCGCCATTCGCCACAGCCGTAGTGACTTCGGCGATGTTGCGCACCTGGGCAGTCAAGTTGCCTGCCATGGAATTAACGCTGTCAGTCAGATCCTTCCAGACGCCGCCAACGCCCTTGACCTGGGCCTGGCCGCCAAGTTTACCTTCCGTGCCCACTTCGCGCGCCACGCGGGTAACCTCGGAGCCGAAACTGTTGAGCTGGTCCACCATGGTGTTGATGGTGTTCTTTAGTTCCAGGATCTCGCCGCGCGCATCCACTGTGATCTTGGTCGAAAGGTCGCCTCTCGCCACAGCGGTAGTGACACCGGCGATATTGCGCACCTGATTGGTCAAGTTGCCAGCCATCGAGTTGACGCTTTCCGTCAGATCCTTCCAGGTGCCCGCCACGCCCTTGACTTCCGCCTGTCCGCCGAGTTTGCCGTCGGTACCCACCTCGCGCGCTACGCGCGTGACCTCCGAGGCGAATGAGCCGAGCTGATCCACCATGGTATTGATGGTGTTCTTCAACCCCAGGATTTCGCCGCGCACAGCAACCGTGATCTTGCGCGAAAGATCGCCGTTGGCTACTGCTGTTGTGACTTCCGCGATATTCCGGACTTGGCCAGTGAGATTGCCGGCCATGGAGTTCACGCTATCCGTGAGATCCTTCCAGGTTCCGGCGACGCCCCGCACATCCGCCTGGCCGCCGAGGATGCCTTCGGTGCCGACTTCGCGGGCCACGCGCGTCACTTCCGAAGCGAACGCGTTCAATTGGTCCACCATGGTGTTGATGGTGTTCTTCAGCTCCAGGATTTCGCCGCGCACGTCCACCGTGATTTTGCGGGAGAGGTCGCCGTTGGCCACCGCGGTGGTGACTTCCGCAATATTGCGAACCTGAGCCGTCAGGTTGCCGGCCATCGAGTTCACGCTGTCCGTCAAATCCTTCCAGACTCCCGCCACGCCCTTTACTTCGGCTTGGCCTCCCAGTTCGCCCTCGGTTCCCACTTCACGGGCCACGCGCGTGACTTCCGAAGCGAACGAACCGAGCTGATCCACCATGGTGTTGACGGTGTTCTTCAGCTCCAGGATTTCGCCCTGAACATCCACTGTGATCTTGCGCGAAAGGTCGCCGTTGGCCACCGCCGTGGTCACTTCGGCGATGTTGCGCACCTGGGCCGTCAGGTTGCCGGCCATCGAGTTCACACTATCGGTAAGATCCTTCCACACGCCGCCCACGCCCTTAACTACCGCTTGCCCCCCGAGTTTGCCCTCGGTTCCGACCTCGCGCGCCACACGAGTCACTTCGGATGCGAAGGAATTCAACTGCGCCACCATGGTATTCACCACTCGAGCGGTGTGCAGGAATTCTCCTTTGAGCGAACGGCCATCGACTTCCAGGGCCATGGTCTGCGACAGATCACCCTTAGCCACGGAGCCAATCACGCGAGCAACCTCCGTGGATGGCTGCACCAGATCGCCAATCAGGCCGTTAACCGAATCGACACACTCCGCCCATCCCCCGGAAGCCGAGCCCAGGCTCGCCCGCTGGCTGATCTTGCCTTCCTTGCCAACCGCGCCGCTGATCCGGGCGAACTCGCTCGTCATGCGCTCATTCAACTTGAAAATCTCGTTGAGGGTGTCGGCGATCTTGCCGGCGAGTCCGGTCTGGTCCACCGGCAGGCGGACCGAAAAATCGCCGTCCTTGAAAGCAATCAAGGTCTTTAACAGGCTGCTGGTATCCAGTGCATCCGTCATTAGTTCCGCCTTCATCACAGACTCTCCTATTGACCTATTAACCGATTCCTCTGGTCACGGCTCAGTAACGATAAACTTCGATGGTCATGCTTCCGTGGCTTTCTTGTTTGTTTGTCCTAACAGTTCCTTGAATGTGGCTCCCAGACTGAGAAACTGGTCCAGGCCCGATGGCTTCCGTAGGTAGCACGCGGCTCCGAGCTGAGTCGCGATCAACCGGTCGCGAGGGGAATCTGACGAGGTCAGGACCACCACCGGAACGTGGGCGAACGCGGTTGTCTCCCGGAGATGCTCAAGAATCTCGATTCCGTCGTGTCGCGGCAAGTTCAGGTCGAGGATAATCAGGCCAAGCGATTGAGCTTCGAGGTCGGCGTGCTCAGAAGATAAAAGGCGCATCACTTCTCTTCCGTCCGAGGCCACTCGCATCGTGTAATCGACGCCGTGCTCGCGCAGCGCCTCTCGAATCAGATAGACGTCCGCCGGGTTATCTTCCGCCAGTAATATTTCGCGGGTTTTGCCCGTCACCGTCGCCAAGCCCCCTCGTGCTTATGCTCGATCGCAAAAAACTCGCCGGGGTGCAACTTTTGCACGCAACTAGTGCAAGATTGGAACGTCGTGTGTGACATTGTCGGCTTCTTCATATTTCCTAACCCGGAATTCTCCAGAGATCAACTACCATTTCGTGATCTCAGTCACCGCACAACGGTACGATAAGCACCCAAAGCGACACCGAGCAATGCACGTAACCACCCATTCCGAGTGTGAGCCAAAAGGCCCAAAATGAGTCTGGTACCACCGTTTGTATGTAAACTCACATAGCCGGGGGAATGCCTGTCAACCAGCGCACCGAATTGGTTCATGAGCTGCCTAAGGCAGCTTCCACTAGAATGCCTGGCGACCGGCCGATCCAAGTCCTGATCATTGACGACGACCCCATCGATCGCGAACTATACAAGCGCTGCCTCGTCCTTTCTCCGGCATGGCAATTCGAATTCATTGAGTCAGAGTCTGTGGCCGGCGGTGTAGAAAAAATCAGGGTGTCGCGGCCAGATTGTATCTTGTTGGATTTCAACCTGCCCGACATGGATGGCATCGAGGCGTTAAGCCACATCAGGGGCGAGTTTGGCCAGCTCCCATCGGCCGTAATTATGTTGACGGCTTTTGGCGGCGAAGAGTTGGCTGTCCGGGCAATGAAAGCCGGGGCGTTGGATTATCTGCCCAAGGACAACTTGACGGCCGGTGCTCTCGCCCGCACCGTCATGGGCGCCATTGAACGGCATCGGTTGCAACAGCGCGTTGAGGAACAGCGGGCCGCCCACCAAGTTCTGCTGGAAGCCATTCCCCAAATGGTTTGGACTGCCAATGCCGAAGGCTGCGTGGAATACGCCAACCGGCGCTGGCTCGAGTATGCGGGTCTCGAGGTGGGAGAATCGCAGCGCTTGGGTTGGGACCATTTCCTTCACGTGGAAGATCGTGAGCGAAGCTTGGGGGCGTGGAACTCTGCGGTGGCTTCCGGATCCGTGTTTGAGATCGAACACCGGTTGAGAAGGGCATCCGACGGAAGCTACCGCTGGCACCTGGTGCGCGCTGTCCCCATGCAGGCCGGGGACGGGAAGGTAACGAACTGGTTTGGTACATGCACCGACATCGAGGACCAAAAGCGCGCCGAGAGAGCCATCCAGCAAAAGCAAAAGCTCGAAGACATTGGAATGTTGGCCGGCGGAGTCGCACACGATTTCAACAACCTGTTGATGTGCATCCTGGGAGGTTCGAGTTGTGCGATGGAACGCTTGCCGGCGTCTCATCCAGTCCAGGATCTGCTGCGGGGCGTGATGCAGGCCGGCGAGCAGGCAGCTGAACTGACCCGGAAGATGCTCGCCTATGCGGGCAAGGGCAGTTTCTACTATGAACTGGTTAACATCAGCGAACTCGCGCGTGAGGTCTGCGGGGTTTTAAAACCTTCCATCCCTCCGGCAATCCATCTGGCATGCGTCATCGGGCACAACATCCCGCCAATCGAAACGGATCGGGCGCAGATGCGCCAGGTGGTTGTGGATCTGGTGAAAAACGCAGTGGAAGCCATCGGAGAAGGCATTCCGGGAAGAGTCACGGTGCGCACATCGGCGATCGAAATCGATACGAAGCCAAGCCGGAAGCCCGACCTCGGAGCACTGGCCATACCCCCTGGTAAGTACGTCACTCTAGAGGTGCGGGATACCGGGTGCGGGATGGACGAGGACACCCGGAACCGGATTTTCGATCCCTTCTTTACAACGAAGTTCATCGGGAGAGGCTTGGGTTTGGCAGCGGTCGACGGTTTTGTCCGTAGCCACAGGGGCGGCGTTCAGGTCGACAGCGCGCCTGGAAAGGGGACCCGATTGCGGGTCTTGCTGCCCGCCGCACAGGCAGACGAAACGGCGCGCAGCATGGCAAGCTGAAGGCACCAGGATGCAAGGAGAGACCAAAAAGCTGATCCGCGTGGGAGTCCCGCCAAGCAGGACGGGTTTGGGTTCTTCACCGGTGGAAGAATGCTCGGTGCACCTCAATTCCGATTCCCTTCATGACCTCGTAAGTCCGATGAACCAGATGCGTTCCATGGCCGGCCTGATTCTCAAGAGATATCGGAACGATCTGGATGACGACGCCGAAGTCATGTTCCGGCTCTTCGAGAACTCGGCGGAGCGCCTGGAGAATCTCGTGGCCGGATTAAGAACCTACATACGCGTAGTAGGTGCGCGGCAGCCCTATGGGCGCTCGGATGGCAACGCTCTTCTTGCCGGGGCCCTAGCATCGCTACGCCCGGCGATCGAACAGAACCGGGCATTGGTAACTCACCAGCAACTACCCGAAGTGTACGGCGATCCGGCTCAGATCAGCTGCGCGTTTGCGAGCCTGATAGAAAACGCGATCAAGTTCCGGAGCGAGCAAATACCCGAAATCGATGTCTCCGTGAATCTGGAGGAAGATTTCCACTTATTCTGTGTCCGCGACAATGGCATTGGAATCGAGCCCAGGCACAGTGAAAGGATTTTCTCGGCATTTAAGCGAATCAACAACGGAGCCTATCCCGGCGCAGGAATGGGACTGGCTATCACGAAGCAGATCATCGAACAGCATGGCGGCCAAATTTGGGTCGAGTCGCAACTCGGCGGCGGCGCCTCATTTTACTTTACTTTGCCCCTGGGCTAGGGTGCCCAGCCTGGCGCCGCGGGCGTTTCTTCCCGCGTAGGCAATTGAAGTTTGCGCAAAAGGTTGCCAATACGTGGCCAAGAGAAAGACAACGATTTTAATCGTGGATGGAGATTCCTTGCATCGCGAGTCCGTGCGTCGCATACTTCGCGCGGAGGAGTACCGCGTGTTGGACGCGACCGACTACCAGAACGCCATAAACGTCCAGCAACAGCATCGCGGGCAGATCAACCTGCTGCTGACCGCTATCTCCCTGCCTGGGGGTAACGGGTACGAATTGGCGAAGGCCCTAATGGAGATCGAACCAAGCCTGAAAGTGCTTTTTGTTTCCGGCCAGGCCGGAGCAAAGGTCAGTCGATTCTACCGCATGCCGTGGACAGACTGCCAATTGTTGACCAGGCCGTATGAGCCAGCCGGCCTTCTCGATCGAGTCAGATTGCTGCTGGAATCAGCCGCTCCCTTTTCTGCCGGGGCTTCCCTGTAGTCCACACCGTAACCATGGGGGCCGGAGCGAAATTGCATGCGCCGGGTTTAGAATGGCGAGAGGCGGAGGAGCGGAAGATGCCGGCTAAGATTCTGGTGGTCGACGACGATGCTGACCAGCGATCCGACCTGGCCGAAATGGTGGCTTCTCTGGGCTTTCAAGTGGCGACGGCAAACGGGGGCGCCGAAGCTCTTCAAAAGCTAGCGTCCTTTCCGGCGAGAGCGATCTTGACGGATCTGGTCATGCCGGGCTTGGATGGCGCCGCACTCGTAAAGGAATTGGCTGCCCGCGGCGATCGCACTCCCACGGTTGTATTGACGGCCTTTGGAAGCATCGACCAAGCGATCTCGTTCGTCCACGATCTGAAGGCGTTCTGGTTTATCGAAAAGCCGGTTCAGCCGGCCATCCTGCGCACGCTTTTGGAGCGGGCGATTGAGCAAAGCTATCTCGTCGAGGAAACCGAGCGGTTAAGCCGGCAGCTCAGCTATCAGGGTGTCTTAGGCGATCTGGTCGGCAGCTCGCCATCGATGCTGGAGATTTTCTCCCTCATCCGCCAGGTCGCGCCCACTACGGCTTCGGTTTTGATTACCGGGGAAAGCGGGACGGGCAAGGAACTCGTCGCGCGTGCGATTCACGGTTTGAGCCCGCGGAACGGAGGTCCATTCGTAGCAGTGAATTGCGCTGCCTTGCCGGAGAGCCTGATGGAGAGCGAACTCTTCGGCCATGAAAGAGGCGCCTTCACCGGCGCGGTGGAGCGCAGAGCGGGGTGCTTCGAACAGGCTCAGAACGGAACTCTGTTGCTCGATGAAATCGCCGAGATGCCGCTGGGCACCCAGGCCAAGCTGCTGCGTGTGATCGAGGAATCGAAGGTGCGGCGCCTGGGTGGCACGTTTGACATTCCAGTCAACGTACGCGTGCTGGCAGCCACGAACCGGGCACCGGAAAAGGCAATTCAGGACCGGTACCTTCGGGAGGACCTGTATTATCGGCTGAACGTGTTCCACATCAATCTCCCGGCTCTTCGCGAACGCAAGCAGGACATACCGTCGATCGCCGTATCCTTGATTCGTGACTTGAATCGGAAGCATGGCTGCCGGGTGACCCACCTCAGTCCTGAAGTGCTCAAGTACTTTGAAGCCGGTTCCTGGCCGGGTAATGTGCGTGAGCTCAGAAACCTGATTGAGCGCGCCACCATCATGGCGGGTGAAGGCGAAATTCAGATGAAACATTTGCCAGGCGCGCTCGCGCCACCGCCCGTTGGGCCGCCAGGGCCGCCCGATGACGATCGCACGCTCCACATTACTCCCGGTGCCCGCATGAGTGAAGTGGAGGAAGCTTATATCAACCTGGTGTTGCGGCATACCAACAACAATCGACGCCGCGCGGCCGAGATTCTGGGTGTATCTCTTCGAACTCTTCACACCAGGTTACGCGCCTACGAAGCGTCAGCCCGGCGTGCCACTGCAATTCCAAGCCTGTCGGACTAGCGGCTACTCGGCAGGCAGAGTGAAGAGGAACGTGGAACCGATTCCCCCACTCGATTCGGCCCAGATACGTCCACCGTGCCGCTCTACGATCGCGCGGCAAATCGTGAGGCCCAACCCTGGTCTCGCGCTTTTCGCGCCATTCAAGCGCTCGAACGGCCTGAAAATGCTCTCCAGGTAAGCGGCTTCTACACCAGTGCCATTATCGCGAACGGCGAAGAGCCACTCGTCTGCACGCTTCTCCGCGGCGATGTGGATGACTGTTGGCTCCGACGAACGATAGTCGATCGCATTGCGCAGAAGATTTTCGAAGACTTGCATGAGCCGGTCCGGGTTTCCCGAAATGCGCGGCAAATCGCCGTAGGAGACCGAAGCACCGGCATCCCGCAACTCCCTGTCTAACTTCGCCAGAACAGCACGCAACAAAACGTCCATTCGCGTCGACTGAAACGATTCGCGTCCGATCGCGAGAGCCATCGAATAGGCGGCGAGACCATTTGCGAGCAGTTCGATCTTCTTAGCAGCGTCGACCACGAAGCCGAGGCGCTGTTCGAAGTCGGACGTTTCCGCCGCCTGACCATCCCGGAGCAACAGCTCAGCGTTCAATCGGATGGAGCGCAGGGGAGTCCTCAAATCATGACAAGCACGCACAAGAAACTCACTGACTCCGTCGTCGCCACTTTTTTGATCCGGCGGCACGTCGTTCGCCTTTCGCGGGGACATGTTAAGAGGATACGCTACCTGCGCGGAGGAGTGTAACCACCAGGTAAGAAATGCGCGGGCCCTTGTAGGAGTTCCATTGTTTTCAATCAAGAACGTTCTGGAGACCAGTTTGCTTAGTTAGCGTTTTCACGGCTGGCAACGGTCGTTCCTGCAGGAACACGTCACTTCAATGAGTGCACCTTTTCTTACATTTCTCGGAACTTGGAAGGAGCGGATTCGCGCGCTGCGGCACATTCCGCCGCTAATCGAAATGGTCTGGCGATCGGGTCCCGGCGCGGTCGCCGGAGGCCTTACGTGCCGTGTGTTCGCGGCACTGGTGCCATTCGCGATGTTGGCTGTGTCCAAGAAAATCCTGGACGCTATCCAGTCCCACTCCACCGGCCAGCCGCTGCCTGACATTTTCTGGTTTCTAGTTGGTGCTGAATTTGCCCTAGCGGCGTTTGGCGCCTTGCTCTCACGCACAGTCGGATACTTCGATACTCTGCTGGCGGATCAATTCACAAGATATACCAGCCTCCGCGTGATGCAACACGCCTCGCGTCTGGATTTAGCATCGTATGAAGACCCGGTCTTTCATGACAAGCTGGAGCGGGCTCGCGTGCAGGCCACGGATCGCATCGCCATGATCCAGGCAATGGGCGCCGTAATCCAGCAATTCATTGCGGCGGTCACGCTCTCAGCCGCGGTCTTCTGGTTTGCACCGTGGCTCCTGGCGCTCTTGGTCCTCGCAGTGGTTCCAGCGTTTGTCGGCGAAAGCCACTTCGCATTTCTGGGGTATGCGCAGAACATTCAACAGACTCCGGTCAAGAGGCAACTGGACTACTTAAGAACGCTGGGAGCGAGCAAGGAGTCGGCCAAGGAACTCAAACTGTTTGCGTTGAGTGATTACCTATGCGGCGAGTATGGCCGGCTCTCAAACCAGATATACGACCAGAATGTCCGACTGGCGCGCCGGCGATTGTGGGCGGGCGGCCTGCTTTCGCTGGTCACCACCGCTGGATACTACGGCGCATATGCATTCGTCATCTATCGCACGGTGACGGGTGCATTCTCGTGGGGCACTCTGCAGCTGCTGGCAGGCGCCATTGCAGGAGCGAGCACTAACATTCAGAGCGTGTTCGCGACTTTTTCGAGTATTGCGGACCAATCACTGTTCTTGACTGACCTGGTGGAGTTCTTACGAGTCGGCCCAAAGGTTCGCTCGAAACCTGGCGCCCTCCCTGCGCCACGCCCGATCCGGGACGGCTTCCTCTTCGAAAAAGTGACGTTTGCCTATCCGGAAACCGAGCGGCGCGTACTCGATGAGTTAGATCTGCGGATTGAACCGGGGGAGCGAATTGCCCTCATCGGTGAAAACGGCCAAGGCAAGACTACCCTGGTGAAACTGCTGACGCGTCTTTACGACCCGAGCGCGGGACGCATTCTGTTGGACGGCATCGATTTGCGCGAGTATAGCATCGAAGATCTGCACAGCCAGATCGGTGTGATCTTCCAGGATTTCATGCGCTATGAGATGACGGCGCGGATGAACATTGGGGTCGGCCGCATGAGCGCGGCGCGTAACGGGGCGGTGCAGCAGGCCGCGCGCAAGAGTCTGGCTGATCAAGTGGTGGAGAAGTTGCCCCACGGCTACGACCAACTGCTGGGACGGCGCTTTGGGGGAGGCGTCGATCTCTCGGGTGGCGAATGGCAGAAGATCGCTCTGGCCCGTGCCTATCTGCGCGATGCGCAGCTGCTCATTCTGGACGAACCTACGGCATCACTCGACGCACGGTCTGAGTACGAAGTCTTCCAGCGCTTTTCGGAGTTGACCCAAGGCAAGACCGCCCTTCTGATCTCTCATCGCTTCTCCACCGTCCGCATGGCAGATCGGATTGTGGTTTTGGAAGACGGAAGCGTCGTAGAACAAGGCGGCCACGGCGAGCTCATCGCCCGCGGAGGCCGTTACGCACAGATGTTTGAACTTCAGGCTTCGAGTTACCGATGACGAAATACCTCGCAGTTCAGGACGTGCACGCAATTGGCCCAGTAGAGACTACCGTTGACGACTGGCTATCTCGCGGAGAGCGACTGGCGCATACCATCCTCCCCGAAAGGCGGCACGGCGCACGCAGAGTGCAGGTACCGAATCGCCGCCAGTTGCAGTCATTCGTCCGAGAGACGGCTACTTCGAGGGATGCAAATGCGAATTGGGTGCTCGACAACATTCGTCTGATACTGTCGACGGAAAAGGAGACAAGGGATTTCGTACGGGAACTCCATAAGTACCCGCAAGCAAACGATGGGTCGGGCGTGAACGGGCCGCGCGTTTTGTTGATCGCAAAAGAATATCTGGGCGCCGCTGAGGATTTCACGGAAGAATCGTTGGATGCTTTCATCGAAGGGTTCCAGCAAGTAGCCACTTTGAACATGGGCGAGATCTGGGGATTGAAACCTGCCCTACAACTGGCACTGATCGATCGCCTGATGGTAGCTCCGCCGGCGGGATGGCCGAAACTCTTGACTTGCCTCCGCCGTCTTGGCGAGGCGCTCTGGAAGGATCGCGTCGAAGCTAACAGTAGGGTCGAGCGGATACTTGCTGAGGATCCTGCCAAGGCTTACACCCGTATGGATTTCGAAAGCCGCGACCGCTATCGAAGCGCCATCGGGGAACTCGCTAAGCACAGTCCATCGAGCGAGGTGGAAGTGGCCCAAGCGGCGATCGTGCTTTGCCTGCAGGCCCAATCGGCTTCAGACGGTTCGCGTGCAATGGGTCGGCGCACTCACGTCGGCTACTACCTGGTCGATCAGGGTTTGGCGCAACTCGAAGCGGTGATCGAGTACCGCGCCCCTTTGCGGACCTGCTTCTCCCGCCTGGTGCTAAGGCATCCCACCGGCTTCTACCTGGCATCTGTGGAACTGTTGACTCTCCTATTGGTGTTTACCATGTTGATGGGGCTTAACTCGCTTACGCCCATCTTTGCCGGGTTAGTGTTATTGCTGCTGCCGGCCACTCAAGCGGCAGTCGCGTTTATTAACAGCCTGGCAGCGTTTCTAGTGCCACCGCATACGCTTCCCAAGCTGGACTTATCCGATTCCATCCCCGACGACTGCGTAACGATGGTTGCAGTGCCCGCTCTCCTACTCAATGAGTCACAAGTGCATGATCTGGTTCTGGACCTCGAGATTCGGTTCCTTGCCAACCGCGATCGCAATCTATATTTTGCGTTGCTGACAGACACCCCCGATTCGGATCAACAAGTGGACCAGCGCGACGCCCTGGTAGACGTTTGCCGCCGCCTCATCGAGGGTTTGAACCGGCGATACCGGTCTGAAAACTGTTCGCCCTTTTTCCTGTTACATCGTCACCGCGCCTACAACCAATCGGAAGGCTGCTGGATGGGATGGGAACGCAAGCGCGGCAAGCTGCTCGATCTCAATCGGCTGTTGAGCGGTGGGCGGGATGCATTTCCAGTCAAGGCGGGAGATACCTCCGTACTCTCGCGCATTCGTTACGTCATCACTCTAGATGCGGATACCCAACTGCCCCGTGATTCCGCGGCGAAACTCATCGGAGCCATAGCTCACCCGCTTAATCAGGCCGTGATCGATCCGCACTCCAGAATGGTTGTCGAAGGCTACGGGATTCTGCAGCCTCGGATCGGCATTAGCATTCAATCCGCAGCCCGCAGCCGTTTCGCCCGGCTGTACTCAGGGCAGACCGGTTTCGATATCTACACGCGCGCTGTCTCCGACGTCTACCAGGATCTATTCGGCGAAGGGATCTACACCGGTAAAGGCATTTATGAAGTAGAGACGCTCTCGAACGTCCTGGGGGACCGGTTTCCGGAAAATGCATTATTAAGTCATGACTTGATAGAGGGGGCCTTTGCCCGGGCCGCCCTCGTGAGCGATGTTGAATTGATCGACGACTACCCATCGCATTTCAGCAGCTATAACCGCCGCAAGCACCGCTGGGTGCGTGGCGATTGGCAGATCCTGCGCTGGATATTGTCGAGCGTGCCGGACGCGCGCGGCAGAATGATCCGCAATCCCATTTCCTTGATCTCCCGGTGGAAGATCGTCGACAATCTGCGGCGCAGTCTGTTTGAGCCGAGCCTGCTGCTGCTTTTGTTGGGCGGATGGCTGTATCTACCGCAGTCAGCGGTGTACTGGACAGTTGCAGCGGTTGTGGTCTTGTTGATTCCGGCCCATGCCGGTTTCCTCTTCACGCTTGCTGCGCGCGCCCTGGGGGCGTCGGGAGATGATCGCCTGGCTGCGAGATTCGGCGCGCGCGTTCGCCGAGGGAAACGTCATTGCCCTGTTCGGTCTGATTTTCTTACTGCACCAAGCGTTGTTGTCGATCGATGCGATCGTTCGTTCATTAGGCCGGGTCTTTGTGACCCGACGCAAGCTTCTTGAGTGGGAAACAGCGGCGGAAGCCGAAACTGCGGTCAGGCCCAAGGCGACGGTCGACATGTACTTGCGGTGGACCCCCGCGATCGCAATCGGCCTTGCGGTAGCCGTCCGGCTGATTCACCCCGTGGCTCTTCCCGTGGCGGCGCCAATCCTGGCGATGTGGCTGGCTTCTCTAGGCGTCTCCGGATGGCTGAACCGCCGGCCTCGCACCGGCCGCTGTAAGTTGGGGAAAAGGGAAACGCTGTTGTTACGGAATTCCGCCGATCAGATCTACCGTTTCTTCCGAGACTGGAGTTCCCCCGCAACCAATTGGCTGATCCCCGATAGCGTAAGTGAAGATGGCGAGGCCGAGCTTCGATTTTCTCCCACCAACCTGGGCCTGTTGTTGAACGCCCGGATTGCGGCCGTGCACTTGGGTTTGGCGCCGCTTGCCGAATTCGTGTTTGAGACGCAGCAGACGCTGGACCGAGTTGTGACTTTGGCGAAATACAACGGGCACTTGCTGAACTGGTATGATGCCATGTCGCTAGAGCCGCTCGGCCCACAGTTCGTCTCTACTGTGGACAGCGGCAACCTGGCGGCGAGCCTGTGGACCCTGAAGCAAGCCGCTCTGGCGTTTGCCGCCGAGCCGTCAGTCAAACGCGGCAGGACCGAGGAGTTGACTGAGGAACTCCGGAAAATTGCCGAGATCTCGGATCGCCTGGTGCGCGAAATGGACTTCCGCTTTCTCTATAACAGACGGAGGAAGGCCCTGAGCGTAGGTTACGATGTCACCAGGAGCTGCAGGGAAACTTCCTGCTATGACCTGTTGGCGTCTGAATCGCGCATTGCCGCTTTCGTGGCGATTGCCAAAGGCGACATGCCGCAGGAAGCCTGGTTCCGGCTGGGGCGGACCCACACCATGTTCCGCGGCGGTTGCGTGCTGCTCTCCTGGACCGGCACCATGTTCGAATACCTAATGCCCGTGCTGTGGATGCGGCACTACCCCGGCACCATCACCGAGCGCAGTGTGCGGGCCGCGATTCGCGCCCAGCGGGATTATGCGCGGCGCAAAGGCGTGCCGTGGGGCATCTCTGAATCCGCCTGCCTGGGCGCATCGTCGGATCGCTTCGGGTATCGGCCCTTCGGAATTCCTGAACTGGCGTTGAAGCGAGTCTCCGATTCCGTTGTCGTGTCCCCTTACTCGAGCTTTTTGGCGGCATCGCTCGAGCCTGCCGCTGTCATGGCCAACCTGCGCCAGATGGAAGATTTCGGTTGGACCGGCCGTTACGGTTATTACGAGGCAATCGAGTACACAAGGACCGGGGCGGAGCCGGTTCGAGCCTGGATGGCCCACCATCAAGGGATGAGTTTGCTGGCCATCGCCAATCTGCTCTTCGACAATCAGATGCAGCAGTATTTTCACTCCGAGCCGCAGGTGCTGGCGACGGAATTATTGCTTCACGAACGAGTTCCGTCCGTGGACGTGGCTGATCGGGAACCCCTCGCGTTTCCGGAACTGGCCGGGTCGCCACTCACTATTTGACAGCGAACGCGCCTTTCAGTCCGCTCGCGGAATCGGAAGCAATCCACACTTCGAACTGGCCCGGCTCGGTGACCAGTTGCATCTTATCGTTATAAAACGCCAGGTCGTTTGTGCCGATCGAGAAGCTCACAGTCTCGGTCGCCCCGGGCTTCAATTGGATCCGCCGAAAGCCTTTCAACAATCGCACCGGCTGTGCGACGCTCGCCACTACATCATGAATGTAGAGCTGGACGGTTTCTGTGCCTTCGCGCCGGCCCCGGTTGGTGACATCCGCCGACACCGTGACGGTGCCGCCCATCGGAATCGACGGAGCCGACAGGTGCAGGTTGGAGTATTCGAATGTCGTATAGGACAGCCCGAAACCGAATGGGTACTCGGGCGTGTAATCGACATCGATATACCGTGAGGTGTAGCCGGACGGTTCCACCGGAGTGCCCGCCGGAACTCCCAGCTCGGTAGGCAATGGCGGACGGCCGGTGCTCAGATGCGCATAGTAGATGGGAACCTGTCCCACTGTGCGCGGGAAGGTCACGGGGAGTTTTCCGGAGGGTGACGCTTGCCCCAAGAGCAGTTCGGCCAGCGCCGGTCCGCCCATGGTGCCCGGGTGCCAGGCATACAACACAGCGTCGACCTTGGCGGCGACATCATGAAACGTTAACGGGCGGCCCGCCAGGATGACCGCTACCACTGGCTTGCCGGCGGCTGCCACAGCGTCAACCAGCGCATCCTGCGCACCCGGCAAGTTGAGGAAGGCCCGCGAGCGTGCCTCGCCCGAAAGAACCTGCTCTTCTCCCAGGAACAGTAGAACCACATCCGCGCGGCGTGCGGCTTCGCGCGCGGCGTCAAAACCCTGCTGGCTGGTATCCCGGCTGCTCCGCAAACCGGGAGCATATTGGACTCGCGCATCCCCGAGTATTTGCCGCAGAGCTGCCAGAGGCGTCTGGACATCTTCGGCGCGGCCATCCATCACCCACGTACCCATCTGGTCGACACGGCTATCAGCCAACGGACCGATCACGGCCACCGAGCCAATCGTGTTGGAAAGCGGCAGCAGGTCTCCACGGTTCTTCAGCAGAACAGTGCTTTCGGTGGCGAGCCGTTTGGCCAGGGCCAGTGACTCGGGCGTGACGCGCGATACCGCCGGCGCCGGAATGCGTTCGTCGAAAAGTCCCAACCGGAACTTCAGCCGCAGAATGTTCCGTACCGCGGCGTCGATGGTCTTTCGCTCGACTCCTCCGCTCTCCGCCAGCGATGGCAAGTTGTCGAAATACGACGTGCTCACCATCTCCATATCCACTCCGGCGTTCACTGCCTTGCGCGCGGCATCGCGTGCGTCAGCCGCATAGCCGTGCGCGATCATTTCCGTGATCGCGTTGTAATCGCTCACAACCAACCCGCCGTACTTCCACTCGTCGCGCAGAATCTTCTGCAAAAGAAGGCTATTGCCGGAGGCCGGAACGCCGTTGAGCGTATTGAAGGCTGTCATGAATGTGGCGACACCCGCATTCGCAGCAGCGCGAAAGGGTGGCAGGTAGACCTGGCGAAGCAGTAATTCGGGGATCCAGACGCTGTTGTAGTCGCGGCCACCTTCCGCCGCCCCATATCCGGCATAATGCTTGGCACACGCTGCCACGGAAGCAGGATCGTCCAGCGACGCGCCTTGAAAACCGCGGACCAGGGCAGCCGCCATAAGACTAGCCAGGTAGGGATCCTCGCCCGGACTTTCGGCGATCCTCCCCCATCGCGGATCGCGCGCGATGTCGAGCATTGGAGCGAATGTCCAGCGGATGCCTTCCGCGGCCGCTTCACGAGCCGCCACTCGCGCAGCCTGCTCGACCAGTGCCGGATTCCAGCTTGCGGCCTGGCCGAGCGGAATCGGGAAGATGGTGCGGTACCCATGAATCACGTCCCGCCCAAACAGAAGCGGAATGCCCAGGCGGCTCTCCTGGCGCGCAATGCGTTGGGCTTCCGCGCGATCGGCCGGACTGCCCGCGTTGAGGAACGATCCCCAACGGCCCTGGCGGATCTCCTGCCTGATGTGGTCGGATAGCGGCGTCGCCAGAGAGGTCGATTGGGACATCTGCCCGATCTTCTCCTCGATCGTCATGCGGCCGAGCAGGTCGCTAATGCGTTTCTCGAGGTCCGGCGTGGGTTGTGCTCCGGCTACGGCTACGCTTAGAAGGAGAAGGGCTAGCTTTTTTGGTGGAACCATCGCTATTCCCCGATTCTACTGGCTGTGGCGGGCGATCCGAATACCCGTCATGTGAGGCCGAGGACAAATCCGCCGAAGGGTGGGCCAGCCCCGCGAGTTCCAGGCCGCGCTTTGCTTCCGGCGTAGCCATCACACCGCTCCACACCGTCTGGCTCCGCACGTTTTCCGCCATCAGTAACATAATGCCCAAGTCGATTCCGATTACATCCGGCCCGTACCAGTCTGCTTCCGGATTGAAGGCATCACGGAATCCGTAACGGCACCACAAATCCTTGCCATAGCGGTCCTTCATGTTTTGTAAAACAGAGCCGCACATCTGGGGTAGAAAAACAATCGAACCTCCCGCGGCACAAGGAACCAGCGTACCGTCGGGTGGCTGCGTTGGTGATCCCCAGACACGATAGCCTTTGCGCGAATCCGACGCCGTAACACCCCACATGTCCGGACCGAACCACGGATACTCCTTGGCAAGGCTCATGCAGTACAACCGGTGCGCCTGGGTAGCCCGCTGCGAGTTATTGAAGTAATTCGCGTAGTGGTCCACTCGATCGCGAAAATCAAACCAGGCATGCGAATATTGATGGACGAACAGGGGCGCCCCGGCATCGATAAAGAAGATGCCCTCGTAATCGCTCATGGGCCGCCGCCAGGAATTCCAGCAGGCCGCCGGGATAGCGTGGGTTTCGGAGGAGAGCGCCAAAAGATACATCGCAAGCAGTTCGGAGTATGCATCCCAACGGTACGGAAGAAAACCGCTCTCCGGAACCCATCCGTGCGACAGCATCTGACCGCCGTTCAGCATCCACTGCCAGTCCGCGCGATCCAGAAGCTGGGACGCCATGCGCTGGATTTCCGGGTCATCCCAATAAGACTTGGTATGCAGGGCGCCGCAGAGCAGCCACGCGGAATCCACTGACGACGCCTCACTCTTCCAGATCCGCGCGCCCGTCGCGGAATTCAGAAAGTGATAAAAGAAACCGTGTTCGTGCTCAACGCGGTTGCACAAGAAATCCAGTGTACGGCCCACACGTTCCTTAACCAGATCGCGATCCAGATAGCCGCGGCGGTCGGCTATGCAGAGACTGCTCAGTCCGAAACCCGTAGCCGCGATGCTGGATGCCCCCGGGGAATAGGGCAAATCGATCACTGCCCGATCCAGCACCAAACCTGTGGCCGGATCAGCCATTTCATAAAAATATACGCAGGCACGCCGCTCGATCTCATCGAGCAGCTCGTCGCTGGCGCCTTGCGGGGGAGGTTCGTCTGCTTTCGCCGGGAGAGCCATCGCTGCGGCAAAACCTCCACCTGCCAGGGCTTGAAGAAAATTCCTGCGGCTCGTACTGCGGGTCAAACCACTACTATTGTACCCGCCTGCCCAACTCCGGATCTCCCGAATGCAGTTGGCATCCAATGTGATCTCCTGTATTGATTCCAACAATAGCAGCTCACTTGCTCTAAGCCGCCCGGATGATGACTCGTCCTGAATTCTGTCTGATGCTGGCAACGGCTGCGACGCGTGCGGGACGGCCTTCCATGTCAATCCTGGAATATATCAAGGCCACTTGGCACGAATTAACACGTTCTCACCGCGACCTCGCCGTCATGGCCGTCGATCCGAAACTTCACCCTCCTGCGGATGGGCGTTGGCCCATCTATATACCGGGTCATGAGAATCTCGCTCAAGTGGAAAAGCAACTACGCGGCCAAATGCGGAGCTCAGATCTTCAAAAGGTGGATATTCGACGCCTTCCTGAAGATCCGAAACAGATTAGGGAACACGGCCTTTTGTATCTTCCCGAACCTTACGTCGTACCAGGCGGCCGCTTCAACGAGATGTATGGATGGGACAGCTATTTTATACAGATGGGCTTGCTTCGGGACGGAGAGATCTCACTCGCTCGGAGTATGGCTGAAGACTTCCTCTATGAGATTCGCGGCTACGGCAAAATCCTGAATGCCAACCGCACTTACTATCTGACGCGGTCGCAGCCCCCGTTCTTGACTCAGATGCTGCTCGCCGTGTACCGGGCGCAAGGGGACCCCGGCTGGCTGGAGAGTTCCGTAGATGCAATCGAGAAATACTATCACTATTGGACAACCGAACCGCATCTGACGCCCCAGACAGGATTGTCGCGCTACTTTGATCTGGGCGAAGGGCCTGCGCCGGAGGTAGTATCGTCGGAACTCGACCAGAAGGGGCGGACCGATTACGATCTGATCAAGCACTTCTACCGCACTCACCGTGTCTCCGATTACGACGTCACGCAGTTCTACGACGCGAGTAAGGATCAACTGACGCCGGCTTTCTATAAAGGCGACCGCTCCATGCGTGAATCCGGTTTCGACCCCTCCAATCGATTCGGACCATTCAGCGTTGATATTGTCCATTACAATCCCGTCTGCCTGAATTCACTGCTCTATCTGATGGAAACCCAAACCGCCGGGATCATGGACATCCTGGGTCGTATCAAACCGTCAAGAGAGTGGTGGGCTCGCAGCCGTCAGCGCGCCGAACGCATCAACCGTTGGATGTGGGACGAGCAACATGGGATGTATTTCGACTACGATTTCTCCGGCCAACATGTGCGCCAATATCCCTTCCTGACCACTTTTTATCCGCTCTGGGCTGGAATTGCGAGTCCGCAACAGGCCGCTCGGGTAGTCGGCAATCTGCCGCGGTTCGAACGCCCGGGCGGGCTCGAGACCAGCACGTCTCAAAGCGGTGACCAGTGGGATGCCCCATTCGGCTGGGCGCCACTTCAATGGATCGCGGTCCAAGGGCTCCGCCGCTACGGGTACGGAACCGAAGCCGATCGGATATCCCAGCATTTCCTCTCGATGGTGCTGGCAGAATTTGTCCGCCATGGCGCAATCGTCGAGAAGTATGATGTGGTCCGCCGCCGCGCGGATATCAACCGCGAAATCCAATTTGGTTACCGTACGAACGAAGCAGGATTCGGTTGGACCAATGCCGTCTACACCGCGTTGTTTGACGACCTGACGCCGAAGGACCAGGCTCGGTTCGCGCTTACTGAGCCGTGACCAAAGGGAGCGTGCCTCCGTAAGGTCCGTCACCAAGCGCTTCCGTGGTGTTCGGATTGCACCAATTTTATCGGGGAGAAGCATATGAAAATCTTTGCGGTTTTCGCAATAGCGCTCTTGACCTTCCTCGGAGTTCCTGGCCAGTCCCAGGAGCGGGGGCATGAAGAACATGGCGGTGGCCACGCCGTTGGTCACGGGTATATTCCGCAGCGTGGACCTGCGCCGCATGCACCGGCCCAGCACGCCGCTCCGGAACGCGAGCACATCGCCGGGCATCCCGAGGCGCCCCACGTTCATAACGATGGCCAGTGGGTCGGGCATGACTTCGAGGCCAACGACCGGCGCTTCCACGTGGATCATCCGTTTGAACACGGCCGCTTCGCCGGCGGCTTTGGACCGGGTCACGTCTTTCACTTGCAGGGCGGCAACCGTGAGCGTTTCTGGTTCAATAACTTCTATTGGAGCGTCGCCCCATTCGACTACGGTTATGTGGGCGATTGGCTCTGGGATTCCGATCCCATCGTGATCTATGATGACCCGGACCATCCCGGTTGGTATCTGGCGTACAACGCCCGGTTAGGGACCTACGTGCACGTGACGTATTTGGGATAAGTCTCTTTAAGCGCGCCTATTGTGGCGCGGGCACTCTTGCCCAATGTCACTTAGTATTCCCGGAACAGGGAATCCTGTGGAAATGGGAGGGCGGACCCCCTGGTCCGCGGCCGGCCCCCGGCCGGCCTCTCGGTTTCGAGAGGCTTGATTCTCACGCGAAGAACGGGTCCGGGAGGACCCGTGCGGACCAGGGTCCGCCCCACATAAGCGCTAACTTAAGCCTCACAAAATCCAACAGAAGAGGAACGAACCCAATTGCGGCAGCAATGCGATGAAAGCAAAGGGGATTTTGTCCACAAAACGAACCAAAAGGAGAAACGAAACTTCCATGACTGGACTGGTCACCCCCGCTAATCCAAATGAAAAACTGGGATCAAATTCATCTCTCCTGCGGAACGAAGCCAATTTGACGCTGAAAACAAAGGCTCTCCCCATTCAACGAACCCAATTTTCGAAAGAAGCCAGTGCGAACGTCCCGCAGTACAGGACGTTTCTCCTGACCTATAGCATGGACGAGAGCGCGCCGGTCCAAATCGGCGCGGCCATATGGCAAAGACAGGGAGGTTGTTTCAGAAACCATTGAGTGATCGGCGCTCGGAATCCAGATTCGCCGTACCCTACAGGCATTGCGCAACCTCCCGCCGCAATCCCAAGTCCGGACTTTACGCTCTAAGTTCTTCCACTTCAACGGTTCGGGCAAAATAACCGGCCAATGCTCTAAGTGACGGTTTGGTGCCTAGCGACCCAGCAGTATTCTCCTTTTCGATCGAAACTGTCTTACTTCGATGTGCGACTGCCGCCGCAATGCCTTGTAGCTGAGATCAGGAAGCGCCCTTGCATTTGGACGTCAACCGTGCCACAAGAGGGCGATTGGCGGCCACCGAGCACCACTGATGGCTGACTGGAGAAACCGGCAGAGATTGGCCGTATAAGGGCGTTTCTCGTCAAAGTGCAACGATGTGAAGGGGATTCCTCTACCCTTCGCGACAAGGAGGGATCTGGCCCAAACGCCGGTTTCGGCACCCACCGGGGCGTGCCAGGTCCGAGACGCAGGGAAATAGACTAGCTAAAGCGCTGAGCCGACTAGGCGGCCAAGTGGATAACTTCCGGATACCCGTCACTGGTCACAGCCGGCCGGGGCGTGCGTGTTTTAGCGCATCACGCCAGGACAACGAAGCGGGAACGATGCAGTCGCTTTTCCTCGAAGCTCTCGCTTTGACAGGAATGGTAACGAGGTCTCAACGAATAGATTTTTGCGCAATAAAAGGGACGTAGCTCTCATTTTCGTCTGTGTGGATCGTGTCGCCGATGGATCCCGCGATGGCCATATCAGGCGCTGCTTCAGGAGGCTCAAACGTGAAGATGTACGGTTGGCGAGAAAGCGCAATTCGAATCTGTTCCGCGTAATCAGGGGAGATCTCGGGGAGAAAGTTCGAGTACTCATCTGGCCCAAAATCAAACGTCACCATGAATCCAGGTGGTTCTTCGGCACCACAAACTCCGTTGACGGCATAGAGGCCGTCCTCCAGTTTGGCTACGCTGACAAGGCGCACCGACATCATGATGTGATTAATCTTATTGCCGTTCTTATCCATGGTCAGCCCTGCTTTGACCACGGCGAGCCCGAAATCAGGTCGGAACCGCGGACGAATACCAAGAGGCCAAGCCGAGCGGCGGCCCAAGACGGCGACCTCCGTCAGCCATATACTCTCGATATCCCGCAGTGGAACATCGATCACAGCGGGGCCGCGGCTGACATCAAACGCGACGAGTTTACGTCCATTACACAGGGCATACAGAGGAACCCGAATATCCTTGTGGATAGCGTAGCTGTAAGCCTGTTCTACATTCTTGCCGGAATCAATATCGTTTGGAGCCTTCGCGTCAAGAATCCACGCATATTTTCCTCTCTCTCTAACAGATAGTCCGGTATTATCGAGACACCCTTTCGAACCGTGCCGATATCAACATACGGATGCTCAAGCGGCTTGCTCCGAATGATGCGGAAAGGAGGAGATGCCGAGAATCCGAGAGCGGCGAGGAGAGGAACGATCAATTCCTCGCGTACGGAATCTTCCCGAAAGTCGGGATCGTCGAGCAACGCAAAGTCGAAATCCGTGAAAAGACCAGACATTTGCTCAATGATACGCCGCGTCCGCCCCGCGGGATAGATCCTTCGTGACGCCGCAGCGTTTACAAATCCAAGTTGACGGTTAGTCGCCTCGGACTTGTGCCGACACGCTAGCTGAACCTGCCAACAAGACGGGATGGGCATTTTCCGTCCAGTGACGCGATGACCACGGCACACGGGGTTTCGGGCGGACCCTTTCTCCGAGTCGCCGACGATTCATCCGTTGGCGTCTGGTCTACACTCTGTTTGGCGACGGGTCAACCTAGAAGTCACGTCGCCTGCGTTCTTGCTTCGGCCGTGGCGATAGAGCGGCCCATCCATGCGAAAACAAAGAGCACCAGCCCCCCGATCCATGCGCCAAGGCTGAACGTTTCCGCGAAATAGACTGCGATCACGCAGCCTGCAGAGATCAGGATGCCCGCCAGCAACAGGAAGATGCGCATCCCATAGAGCGTCGCGAACGGTAAATAGTGCGCGCCGAGAAGGATCATTAGGGCCGGGAAGAACCAATTCAAGCGGTAGAGACCTACGGGCAGAAGAAGCAGCATCGAAAACGGCAGCACAAACGCGACCTGCATGCCCAGACTCGTGAGCGGATTTTCTTTGCTCACAGACGCGCGGCAGGACGACAAAAGCAGCATCAAACGCGTGAGCGGAAAGATGAAGAATCCCCCGATGACAGCGGCAAGGATAGACGCTCTTGGACTAACCCACGTGCCTAGCGTCGCGGATACCAGCCAGACTGCGGAGCTGACAAGCTGCCCCCAAAACCCGCCAACGTAGAAAAGTCGCATTTCTCGTTGAGCATCCTGGATGTCCATCATGCCTCCGAAACGGTTGAAGTGGGGGGACTCGCTACGTAACAGCCGCGGCACGGTCACCTGATAGAGGGTTAACGGCTTCGATCCCATTTTTGTTCCATTGAGAAGTGAATTTCCCGGCTCAAATAAACGGGTGTGCTCCTCCCTTGTCGGCGAGGGCAGCTATTCAATGGCCGGATGACGCGCCCCTCGGAGAAAGCTTGGCTCTGGTGTTCACGCAGCAAACTGGCTGGCTGCACGAACAGCCGATCACGCGATTCAACTTGACGGAAAGTCGCTATACCGCTAAATGACCACTCGAAACTCCCGGCCCTCGGTGATCGGCGATCCGTGGAGACGATGGCGTTGGGTCTTAAGTTAACGCTTATGGGGGGTCCGCCCTATCGAGGCCGTGCGATTCCGCGTCTCGGAAAACGAAGTGACATTGGGCACTCCTGCCTGCAGGGTCGAGAATCATCCCGACCCAGTTTCAAGTGAACCAAGCGCCGGCCTGAGTGCCGGCGCAGCAGTGAGAGTCTGCGCCACGATTCTAAAAACAGCAGTGCTTAGAACGTCCCTTGGGTTTTGAGAATTCCGCGCCCGCCAGGCACTACTACCATTACCCACTAACTGGCCGTACAAGGAGCAAGAATGAGAAGAGAAGTCCGCGGGCGTTTCCCGCTTCGCGCGGCGGGAGTGACGCTTACATTGGTCATCTCTGGCGCGCTGGCCTATGCGCAGTCCACCACGCCGGCCGCGAACCTGGGCCTCCAGGACGTGCCCAATATGGGCCAACAGATTACTCCTCTGGCGCCCCTGGGTTCCCAGTTCGGGCCACTGAAGCCAGGGCTGCTCGATAATCCAGACTGGCTGGCCGGTCAAGCGGTCACCACGGTGGTGAGTCCCGATCACAAGACTCTGCTGGTGCTGACCAGCGGGTTCAACAAAGTCTTCAACACAAGCACCCAACCGGCCCCGCCGGCGCAGCCATATTCCGCCGCGGACTCCAATGAGTACGTATTCATTTACGACATTTCGACGCCGACGCCGGTCCAGAAACAGGTTGTACAGATCCCCATTACCTACAACGGGATTGTTTTCGATCCATCCGGCGCGGCTTTCTACGTTACTGGCTGCACTTACGACATGGTCCATGTCATTGCCCGAAGCGCCACCGGAATTTGGAAGGAGCAGTTCATACCCGCGCTGATCATGAGCCACAAGGTGGGAGTTGGCCTTACCCTGGCACCCAACGGCGCCACCGCGATCAACAACCAGGTTGGGGTGTATCCTTGCGCCGCGGGCGTGGCTATTTCGAATGACGGCCAGACACTAGTCGTCACCAACTATTACAACGATTCGATCACGGTGTTCCGGGGAGGCCTTGGCAATTGGTCCCCGGGAACCGAACTCGACCTGCGTCCTGGAAAGAGCAACGTGGAGCAGGCAGGCACGCCGGGCGGCGAAGATCCGTTTTGGGTGGTCATCAAAGGAGGGCGCCTGGCGAGCCCGATCGCCTACATATCCAGCATTCGCGACCGCGAGATCGACGTGGTGAATCTGACTGGGGCTCTGGCGGTGGTGGCGCGGATTAAAGTCACGGGCCAGCCCAATAAGATGACCCTGAACGCGGCCCAGACGCTCCTGTACGTTGCCGAAGACCAGTCGGATACGATCGACGTTATCGACACCACGATGAACAGAGTAATAGAAACCATCCCAGTGATCGGCCCCGCATCGGCAGTGCCTTCCACACTGGCGAAGTATAAGGGTGCGAACCCCAACAGCGTGACGCTTTCGCCGGATGAGACACAACTCTACGTGACCGATGGCAATCTGAATTGCATCGCGGTGATAGCGCTGGACGGAACCAATAGGAACGACCAGGTAGTCGCGCTCATTCCCACCGGCTGGTACCCGAACTCGGTGAGCTTCAGCGGCGATGGCAACTGGGTGTACGTGGTCAATGGGAAGTCGCCGACGGGCGCGAATCCCACCTGGTGTTATGGCGGCTACGGGCCGGTGGGCGGACACACCTGTTACTTGGCCAACGCGTACAATCCCCAGTTGACCAAGGCCGGTTTCCAGAATTTTCCACGCCCCGCCGCGCCGCAACTGACCGCGCTAACCGCACAGGTAGCCCTGAACAACCACTTCACCAGCACCGAGAGTGTAGCCGACGCGGCAGTCATGGCGGCCGTACATAAGGGCATCCAGCACGTGATCTTTATCATCAAGGAGAATCGGACTTACGACCAGGTGCTGGGTGACCTGGAAATCGGCAATGGCGATCCTAACCTGGTTGAGTTTGGAGAGGCGGACACGCCGAATCTGCATAACCTGGCGCGCACCTTCGTCACCCTCGATAACTTTCTGGACACCGCCGAAGTTAGCTACGACGGCTGGCTGTGGACCACCTCGGCCCAAGCCCCCGACATAGTGGAAAAGCAATTCCCGATAGCCTATGCGTATCGCGGCCTCAGCCTGGAATCCGAGGGTTTGAATCGCAATGTGAACGTTGCGATTCCGACCGTCGCCGCGCGCCAGGCCGCCGATCCGTTCACCTCCAGCGATCCCGATGTGTTACCGGGCCAGACCAACGTGGCTGCGCCGGATGGGCCGAACAATGAAGTGAACACCGGTTACCTGTGGGACTCCGCGCTACGAGCGAATCTCACGGTGCGCAATTATGGTTTCTTTGTGGACGTCACGCGCTATTCCACGCGGGACTACGCCATTCCTCTGGTGCGCAACCCGGCCTCCACCAATACGACGGTGGCCTACCCCTCGAATGTGGCCCTTACCCCCTACACCGACCCGTTCTTCCGCGGTTTCGACAACGCGTTTCCGGATTATTACCGTTACACGGAGTGGGCGAGGGAGTTCGATGGCTACGCCACTGGCGGCCTGCCTTCGTTGAGCCTGGTTCGCCTCATGCACGACCACACTGGAAATTACACTGCTGGGCCGGGGGGCGCACCGCCAGCCGCCATTGACGGCGTGAACACTCCGGACCTGGAGGTAGCGGATAACGACTACGCGGTCGGCCTGCTGATTCAGAAGGTCTCAAAAAGCATATACGCGAACAACACGCTGATTTTTGTAATTGAAGACGACGCGCAGGATGGCGGCGATCACGTCGATTCGCACCGCAGCATCGCGTTCGTGGCAGGCGCCTACGTCAAGCAGCACGCGCTGGTCTCCACGCGGTACACCACTCTCGACTTCGTGCGTACGATGGAAGAGGTCCTGGGGCTCCCGCCGATGAACCTGAACGACGCGCTCGCAAAACCCATGGCCGACATCTTCAACACGACACCGAGTTCCTGGAGCTTTGCAGCCGCTCCCGCCGCGATACTCTACGCCCCCAATACGCAACTGCCGCTGCCCCCAAAGCCGTCCGCGCTGATCGTGCCGAAACCTACCCACAACGCGAAGTACTGGGCGCGCGTCACCAAAGGAATGGACTTCGATGACGCCGATCGCGTCGATCCGGTGGACTTCAATCGCATCCTCTGGAAGGGGATGATGGGTAACAGGCCTTATCCCGCCGGACTGGCGATGAAACCAAAAGCGCTATCATCTGGGAACGGGAATGCGGAGCCCGAGAAATAACTGATGCGTGGATGGCTGGCGTTGTTGACCATTGCCGTGTCAGCAGTGGCACAGGAAGTTCCCAGCGCTACAGTGAGCGCGACGGTCCCCGCCGGGGTTCCGCTGCGTGTCGCGCTGGAGCATCGTGTCGCCATTAAACGCGTCGGCGAGCCGGTCCAGGGACGGTTGGTGGAGCCGGTCTACGTATTCGATCGGGTGGTCCTCCCGGCCGGGAGTATAGTCGAAGGACATATCGCTGAAATCGGCGGCGTTCCAGCCAGCCGGCGCATCGCCGCGATCCTGTCCGGCAACTTTACGCCCGCGCGGGAAGTTCGTGCGCAGTTCGATACCTTGGTGCTGAGCGACGGGTCCCGGCTGTCTCTGAGCACTTCACCCGCTCGCGGAACCGCGCACACCCAGCGTGTTGTGACGAAAGAGAAAAAGAAGAAAGGCGCTGGTCAGGACTCGGAAGAAGCCGGCCCGGCGTCGATACGCGCCTTCACCCCGCCGGGCAAGATGCTCCTCCTGAAGTCCACTCTGCTTGGTATGCTCCCCTATCACCGGCAAGCCTGGCAGGCCGGGACTCTTTTTAACGGCGTGTTGCAGGAACCTTTAAACGCGCCGCCCTATCCGGCCGAGGCGCAAACCGGCCACTTGGCCGTAGCCCAACCCGCGGATCAGGAAGTCAGCGCCCGCCTGCTCACTCGGATTACTTCCGCAACGGCCCGAAGAGGAGACCCCGTGGAAGCAGCCGTCACCCGGCCACTGTTCTCGCCCAGCCATGACCTGCTGGTTCCGGAAGGCAGCCGGCTTTTTGGTGACGTCGTAAAGGCGCAACCGGCTCGCCTGCTTCACCGCAACGGCAAAGTGCTTTTTATGTTTCGCCAGATCCAATGGCCAGGGGGTGCGATGCAGAGTATCCAAGGCTATCTGGAGGGTGTGGAAGCGGATTTCGATGCCCATTTGGCTATCGATTCAGAAGGAGACACCCACGTCGCCAGCCCCAAAACCCGGTTCATTTTGCCAGCCATTGCGGTCGCCGCCGCGGGCTTATCGTTTCATCAGGACGTCAATGCCCAGGGCGTCCCCGATCAAGACATAGGAGGCCGCGCCGAATCGGGTGCGGTTGGGCTGGGGTTGATTGGCACGGTGTTAGCGCAGGCGTCCCGAACCTTGGCTTCCAGCATCGCGATCACAGGCGCCGGGTTCAGTGTTTACTCAAACTTCATCACTCGAGGAAACAACGTGGTCCTCCCAGCGAACACGCCGATCAAAATCAGTCTCAAGGCACGGGGTGAGGAAGCCGGCGGCTGGCAACGGTGACGTGCAGCCTGCATACAGTAGGAAACAAACATCACGTCAACGAGGTGGCATATTCAGCCCTAAGGCCGGGTTCCACCCGTGCCGATCCGCTGGCCTCGTCCGTTTGCGATCGGTCCGGATTTGGCGTGTATGGCGTCCCTGGCCACTTGTGAATGGGCGGCCATTCCTTGACACTTCCCCCGTTCCTGAGGGCCGCGGAGGCTGGGTCGAGCTTCCCCCGAGTCTTGTAGCCGCCTCAGAAGCGGCTCCAGACGCTCCAACATCTCCGCGTTCAGCGTTTTGAGCGCCTGAGTGTAAGCGGACAGTTCGGGCCCGCACCCGGGCGGCGCTTTCTGAAGATCAGTAACTGCCTGATCAAGATTGCCTAACTCGCGATCGAAATTCAGGAGTTCAAAATCAAGTTTCTGTCCCATTTGCGACCCTCTGATGCTGATGGAACTTTGTCATAATTCGTGTCGAAAAGACATTAGTCAGATTGGGTAGAAGCTTGCGTGTTCCCCTACGGAGTACTAGGTGAGCCTACAGAGTTCTGTGTGTTTGTGAACATCCGGGGCGTGCATTTCCTACTCGTTCGCGATCTTGTGCCGCAAAGCGTATCGAACCAGATCGGCAGTCGACCGCAATCCTAACTTATGCATTACGTTGGCCCGATGGGTCTCGGCCGTTTTGACGCTGATGCGCAAAATGGTGGCGACTTCTTTATTGCTCTTCCCCTCCGCCAGCAACTGCACAATCTCGCGCTCTCTTGCCGTGAGTTCCACTGCAGCCAGCGTCCCCTTGGACGTCTTGGCCGAATGCAGAAAACCCTCCAGCACCATGCCCGCGATTTTGGAAGTAAACCGCGGTGTATGGCATTGGAGCGCGCTCACCGCTGCCACCAGGTCTTGCGCGGCATCCGACTTCAAAATGTAGGCCCGCGCACCCGACTTCAGAACTTCTTCAGCCAGTTGCTCGGAATCGTGTAGGGTCAGTATAAGGATCTCGGAGCGGGGCGACGCCTGCAAGATCTGACGCGTCGCGTCCAAACCATTCAACTCGGGCATGCTGATGTCGAGCACCACGACGTCGGGTTGCAGCTCTCCGGCCATCTCGGCTGCCCGTCTGCCGTTCGGCGCCTCGCCGACCACTTCCCAACCCGCCTGTTCCTCCAAGACAGCACGGACTCCACGCCGAAAGACTTCATGGTCATCAGCAATCAGGATGCGAAGGCCAGCCATTATGGTTATCTGTTGACCGGAAACACAGAGCGGACCATGCACCCGGATGCGGTAGACTCGATATCCAGATGCCCCCGTAATTGCCGTGCGCGCTCGCGCATGCCCGAGAGGCCCACACCGAAGGCGGGGCCGCCTCTTTCCAGATCCTCCAGTGTCTCCATCCGGAGACCCGCTCCATCGTCGCGCAATTCCAACTGTAGGGTGCCCGCTTCCAGCCGCATCGTGATCCAGCACTGTGTGCCTCCCGAATGCCGGTAAATGTTGGTCAGGCCCTCCTGGATGATGCGAAAAATCGCGGTTTCCAACTCAGGTGCGTGACGGCCAAGATTCTCAGGGATATCCAGGTGAACCGCAATTCCCGAACGCTCCCCGAAGCCATCGACATAAGTCCGAATGGCAGACGCCAGTCCCAACTCGTCCAGCAGCGGTGGATGGAGCAAATGGGAAAGGGTTCGAATCTCCGTGAGCATCCTGTCCGCAAGATCGACGCTATCGGTCGCCGCGCGTTCGAGGTCCGGCGGCAGGTGCGCGCGAGTCAGGCGCGAAAGGTTCAGCTTGAGGGCCGCTAGATTCTGACCGGTGCTGTCATGCAATTCCCGCGCGATGCGACGCCGCTCCTCTTCCTGCAAACGCATCAGGCGGGCGGACAATTCTTGGAGAGTCTGCTCGGCGCGCTTGTGCTCCGTGATATCCACCGCGATCCCCAGACCGTACAGCGAGTTTCCATGCGCATCGCGAAGCAGTCTCCCAAAGACTTCGACCCAGATGGTGTCTCCGCTCGCGTGGATGTAACGCTTTTGCGCCCGGTAGCTGGGAATCGTGCCGGCGAACAATTGCCCTATCATTTCCAAACCTGCCGCCCGATCGTCCGGATGGATAAACCTGGGGGTCGTCATGTTGCTTAATACTCGCTCGTCCATCCCCAACATCGCGCAGAAAGCCTGATTGACCGCCTGAACGCGGCCGTCCCGTCCCACCAGGTTCATCGCAATCGGGCTCTCCTGGAAGATCATCCGGAACCGTTCTTCACTCTCGCGCAGGGCTTGTTCAGCCGTCTTCTGTTCGGTGATGTCCACCATCACGCCCCGCAGTTTGATCGTCTGGCTATGGGAGTCCTTCACAATCCGGACGATGTGCCGAAACCAGACGATTCGTCCATCCGCAGCGATCATGCGGTACTCGAACTGGTGATCTTCACTCCCCGCCTCAACCCGCATGCAACTTGCCAGGACTCGTTCCCGGTCCGCGGGATGCATGTGGTTCTCCCAAAAACCAGGTTGTTCCACCCAGTCTTCCACGGGATATCCCAGAACCTCCTCCGCATGACGACTGATCCAAGTGAACCGGCGCGACCCGCAATCGATTTCCCACAGTATGGCCCGTAGGTCCTCCACCAGAGTGCGAAACTCCGACGTGAACTGGGGTGCAATAGTGCACTGATCCATCTCGGAAGACATGTTGATAGAATTTATCAGAAGTTTCTCCGAAAAAACACAAAATCTTTTGTTTCTTCTCGTTTGAATTGAGGTACAGAGTGTACCAGGATTGCTACAGGTTAGATGCCTCAACATGGCGAATCCTCCTCCGGCCTCGTACAATGGACGTGTCTGCGTGTGGAAGGCTGTGTCGATACTCGCAGTGCTCGCGCTGTTGGGCCTGTGGGCTGCCGTTGTGAGGCGGCATTAATGCATGCATTTGGATTTTCAACAAGCGCTCCTGAACGTCTTGCTGCTTTGGATTTTGACGGTGCCGCACGAATTCGCGCATGCTTGGGTTGCAACCCGGCTGGGTGACGACACCCCACGCCGCGAAGGCCGCCTTACCCTGTATCCCCTGGCCCATATCGATTGGCTCGGCACTACCATCCTGCCGTTCGTGACTACGCTGCTGAGCGGTGGGTTTCTGGGATGGGGCAAACCCGTGCGCACCGATACCTCGAAGCTGAAGGGCGGATTGAATGGCCTGGCGCTGGTCGCCTTGGCCGGTCCCTTTAGCAACGTCATCCTGGCCGTGATTCTCGCCGTCCTGGCCGCGGCATCCCTCCACGCGCTGCCGGCCTTCGCCGAATTCGCGGCGCACGGCGTGCAACTCAGTCTGTACCTGGCCATCTTCAACCTCCTGCCGGTTCCCCCGCTGGACGGTTCCAAGCTCCTGTTGGCCGCGCGCATCCCCATGGTGGTGTATATGGAACTGGCGCGCTTCGGTTTCATGCTGTTGATCGTAGCGGTGTCGGTTTCCAATCTGGGACTGTGGATGAACCAGTGGAGCTACCTCGGCGCGCGCGCCATTTTCTCCGTCGTGCAGTGAGGTTGTCCAGTGAGGTCGTCCCGTGACCCCGATATAATCAGGGGATGGCGGAATACGCGCACCCCGAAACCCTCGTCAGCACCGACTGGGTGGCGGCCCATGCATCCGATCCGCATGTGCGCATTGCTGAAGTCGACGTAGACACCAAGGCCTATGAGGAAGCCCACATACCCGGAGCCCTGGGTTGGGCCTGGAATACGCAGCTGTGCGATACCTTGCGCCGGGACATCCTGTCGAAGGAGCAGTTCGAGGAGCTGATGTCTTCCTCCGGTGTGGCGCCTGATAGCACGCTCGTCATTTACGGCGACAACAACAACTGGTTTGCCGCCTGGGCGCTGTGGCAGGCGAAAATCTACGGACACACGGATGTCCGGCTCATGAACGGCGGGCGTAAGAAATGGCTGGCGGAAGGGCGCGAACTTTCTACCCAGGCGCCCGCGGTGGAACGAACGAAGTATCAGGCGAAACCGGCAGACCTTTCCTTGCGCGCATTTCTGCCGCAAGTACAGGACGCCGCGGCCAGGCGCAGCGCTGCCCTGGTGGATGTTCGCAGCCCGCAGGAGTTCACCGGCGAGATTCTGGCGCCTCCCGGATTGCCCGAAACCTGCCAGCGCGGCGGACACATTCCGGGCGCGCGGAGCATTCCCTGGGGCAGGGCCTGCAACGAAGACGGCACGTTCAAGTCAGCCGACGAATTGCGGCAGCTCTACGCCGCCGAAGGCGTGGACGGGTCCAGACCGGTGATTGCCTATTGCCGCATCGGCGAGCGCTCCAGCCACACCTGGTTCGTGCTCAAGTATTTGCTCGGCCTCGGCAAAGTGACCAACTACGACGGATCCTGGACGGAGTGGGGCAACCTGGTAGGCGCGCCTGTGGAAAAGGGCGCCGCCGGTGCGGCCAAAGGCTGATATGAGAGCCGATGAATTCCAGGAGAGGCGTCTGGTATTGGCGGGCTGGCCGGTCAACCTGTCCACCTACCGGCTGGGAGAAGTCTGGTATTCGAAGGCCGACAATGTCTCCCCCGGCGCAGGCCTCTGCCGTGCCAGGGGCGCCACGCGCGAAGAAGCCGAGCAAAAAGCCATCCAACGCGCCGAGGAACTGCTGTCCCGAACGAGACTCCACGCTACGTAACGCCGGCGGTCTTTGCCGCCGGTGGGTCGCTACTTGGATCAGCGGCGCCGCTACCCAATGGCGTACCGCTTCATCTTATTGATCAGCCCCTGGCGGCTCAGCCCCAATTGCCGCGCGGCCTGCATCTGATTATTGCGGGTCGCCTCCAGTGTGTCGGCAATCATGCGCCGCTCCAGTTCCTCCACGGCATCCTTCAGCGTGGTTTTTGGAGTCACCGCAGGTATGGTGGGCCGGGCGGGCACCGGCATGGGAATCCCCGCCCACAGATCCTCCTCCACTATCAGGTTCCCCGACGCGCAGGCGGCCATCCGCATCACTTCATTCCGCAGTTGCCGCACGTTGCCAGGCCAATCCGCCACCGCCAGCGCACGCACCACTTCGGGCGAGAACCGCATTTCTGTCCGCCCCGGCTCCGCGCAGTATTCCTTCAGAAAATAATTGGCGAGCAGCGGTATTTCTTCACGGATCTCCCGCAAGGGCGGCATATGGATATGAATCACCTTGAGCCGGTAATACAAATCCTCGCGGAAAGCGCCCTTCGCGATTTCGGACGTCAATTCCCGATTGGTGGCCGCCAGCAGACGGACATCCACCGGAAGAGGCGTGCGCCCGCCCACTCGCTCGACCAACCGCTCCTGGAGCACTCGTAGAATCTTGGCCTGTGCCGCCAGGCTCAGATCTCCGATCTCGTCCAGAAACAAGGTGCCGCCATCGGCCTTTTGAAAATGCCCAATCCTGGACTGGACGCCGGTGGCGACGCCCTTCTCGATGCCGAACAGCTCGCTCTCCACCAGGGTCTCCGGCAGTGCCGCGCAATTAAGCGCCACGAACGGTTTGCGCGCGCGCGGGCTGGTGTAGTGGATCGCCTTGGCCGCCAGTTCCTTTCCCGTGCCGCTCTCACCGGTGATCAGCACGTTCACCACGCTGTCGCGTATGCGCTCGATGAGCCGCACCACCTGCTGCATGCGCGCGCCCGCGCAGATGATGCCATGCGTCGCATAGCGGCTCTCCACCTCACGCAACAGGTTCCCGTTCTGCGCCACCAGCTCGTCCTGGCTGCGGCGCAAATCGCCAACCAACTGCGCTGTTTCGATGGCGTTGGCCGCATGCGAGGCCAGCGCGGCCAGCGCCTCCTCGTCGCGCGGCTGGAACGGACCGATGTGCTTGTTCAGCGCTTCAAAAGCTCCAATCGTGTCGCCACGTTGATTGCGCACCGGTACCGCCAATACGTTGCGCGTTCGATAGCCGCTCTGGTCGTCGATGGCCGTGTAGAACCGCGAATCGTGGTATGCGTCGGTCACGTTCACGGTTTGGCCTGTGCTGACGGTATGGCCCACGATTCCCAAGCGGGCATCGAAGCGCAGAATCTCGCCGCTTCCCAATGCCACTTTCGACCACAGCTCATTCGTCCGGCGGTCCAGCAGGAAAATGCTGGCGCGGTCGCAGTCGAGCAGGTTGATAGCTTCCCGCGCGATGAGATCGAGCAGGGCATTCAGGTCCCGCTCCGAGTTCATCTTCTGGCAAATGGCCAGAATGGCCGAAAGCCGCTCCTGTAACCCCGCCTGTGGCGAAGACCCCATGGCGGTCCCAGTCTAGCGAAGTTGTGGCTCGTGTGTCCACAAAGTAGACACAGGCCAATTGTTTGGACACCGTTTCCGGCGGCGTGGCTCATTTGAGTATTGAAGATAAAGGAATTGGGAGTAGCTGGCTTTGGCCGTGAGCGTGCTCTAAGAGAGTCGCCCGCTAACTGACTTCCAACGGAGGATGGCAAGGGCCCAAACGCCTCCCCCGGACCCTCGGGCCGCATGTTCAACCTCTACGCCTGCGCTTCCAAATTGGGAGCGCAGGCCCACCACAACTCATCGACCGCTCCCTTTGGTCGCGGCTCAGTAAAGAGCTTCGATTCGCGCCTCCAGGGACGACCCCGTTACCGAGCCGTGACCAAAGGGAGCGGTCTTTTGCCGCCAGACCACTAGGCTATAGTCAGATTTATGGGACGCACACGCCAACACCACTATCAAGTGACGACGCGCTGGACGGGCAACCTGGGGCGCGGCACTGCTGATTACCGGGCCTACGGGCGCGATCACGAATATTCCGCCGCCGGGAAGTCCGGCGCCATCCTGGGGTCCTCCGATCCGGCGTTCCGCGGCGATCGAGCCCGCTACAATCCCGAAGAGTTACTGGTGGCGGCGCTATCCTCGTGCCACATGCTCACGGTATTGCACTTGTGTTCGGACGCCGGGATCGTCGTCACCGAGTACGCCGACGATGCCGAAGGAGAGATGGCGGAAGGCGACGGAACGGGTCATTTCACGCGCGTCTCGCTGCATCCCCGCATGGTCATCACGGATGCCGCGCGCATCGCCGACTCCGTAGCCCTGCATGAGAAGGCGCATCACGGCTGCTTCATCGCGCAGTCGGTGAATTTCCCGGTCGAGTGCGTGCCCCAAATCACAGCTGGCACATAACTTCGCGTGGGGCCAGGGCTTCTGCCCTGCCGTCGGGCTTCTGCCCGGCGCCACTCGCTTTACCTCGCCAGTGCCTTAATCTTCTGGTCGAACACTTCGTACGGCATAGCGCCGATAATCAGCTCTCCGTCCACGCCCTCCGGCGTGCTCTTGCCGAGCACGAACGATGGCGTTCCATTGGCCCCGATCTTCTCCGCGGTCTGCGAATCGCTGCGGATAGCGGCCTTGTACTTCCCGCTTTCCACGCAACTGCGAAAGTTGGCCACGTTCAGCTTCAAATCCAGCGCAAAACCGGCCAAGCTGTTCATGTCGAGTTTGTCGGGGTTCGAGTTCATGCGGTCGCGCATGGTCCAGAACTGGCCTTGCTCTCCGGCGCATCGTCCGGCTTGCGCCGCCTGCAGCGCATTGGGGTGAAAGTCGAGCGGCAGATCGCGGCTCACGAAACGCAGCTTCCCGGTGTCGATGTAATTCTTCTTCAATTCGGCAAAGGTCTGCACGTGGAAACGCTGGCAGAACGGGCACTGGAAATCGGTGAACTCCACCATGGTCAGCGGCGCGTCCTTGGAACCCATGGTGTAGGCCCCCTCGATGCTGACGTTGGCTTTGGTGATCTGCTGCTGGCCGGGCGGCGGCGCAGGCGCAGCAGCGGCGCCCTGCTTCTCCAGCAGTTCCCGGATCTGCCGCAATTCCTTCAGAATCTCATCCGCCTGATCGTGCGTAATGCCCTTGTCGGCCGCGCCGAGCGGAACGAGCAAGGCCAGCGGCAGGGCCGCCCACTTCATATATCGAAAGAATCTCTTCATAGTGCGGTCTCCATCGGAAGCGCCAGCGGGGCCTCCCGCAGAAAGTCCAGGTGCGACATCTCTTCCACGGCATCGCGGATGGATTGTTCGCTGGTCGGCTCGGCCGTGATGACGAACGGCAGGTCGTGCTTGGTGTCGCAAGGTTCTTGCAAAACCGCGTCCAGGCTGATGTGTTTGTTGGCCAGAATACCGGCCAGGCGGGCGATGATCCCGGGACGGTCGTCCACTCGGAAACGGAGGTAGTACGCGCGCTTCTGAAGCGTGACCGAGACCGGCTGGTATTCGCCCAAACGCTCATGGGCGAAGGGAGAAACGCGCTCCGGGCTTCCACGGCGAATCTCGCGCGCCACACGCATCAGGTCGCTCACCACGGCCACGCCCGTGGGACGCGCTCCGGCGCCCCGTCCGTAGTAAAACGTGTCGTCACCGTAAAGGCCCTTTACCCACACAGCGTTGTAGGCTCCCTGCACGCTGGCCAGGATGGTGGAGCGCGGAATCAGAGCCGGGCGCACCGACAGGATCAAGCCATCGCGCGTCTGCCGCGCCGCGCACACCAGCCGGATGGTGTGCTGCAACTGGTGCGCATATTGGAAATCCATGGGCGAAATGCGCCGGATCCCCTCGACGAAAATGTCGGACGGCGTAATCTTCTCGCCGTAAGCCAGGGCGGCCAGCAGCGCCAGTTTGGAGCGCGCGTCCAGGCCGTCGATGTCGGCACTGGGGTCGGCTTCGGCATACCCCAGCGCTTGCGCTTCGGCCAGCACGGAGGCCAGCGACTCGCCGCGCTTCTCCATTTCCGTGAGGATGAAATTGCTGGTGCCGTTGAGAATCCCGTAGAGCGCCGTAACCCGGTCGCCCGAGATACCCTCGCGCAACACGGCGTGGATCGGAATGCCACCGCAGACGCTGGCTTCCATCGCCAGGTTGATGCCGGCGCGGATGGCGCGGTCCCAGATTTCCGGACCGCACGACGCCATGAGCTCTTTATTGGCGGTGACCACGGATTTTCCGTTGGAGATGGAGGCGTCAATGATCTCCGCCGCTGCTCCGGTCCCGCCCACCAGTTCGGCAACCACTTGGACGCCGGGATGACTCAACTACTTCGCGCCAATCGGTAGTCTTGAAAACCGTGCCCAGCGAGGACGGGATCGCTTTGGCGTGCACCGACCGGCTGCACACCGCCGCAACCTTTAACTGAAACCCCAGTTTGAGTGCGATCTGGTCCGCGTTTTCGGCCAGAATGGCCAGTGTTCCCGAGCCCACGTTGCCCAAGCCCACCAGGCCGACGCTCACTTCCTCCATATATTTGCTCCATGATAACAAGGCGCGGCATGACCCCCTGGTTATCGAAGGTTCACGCGCGGCGATATCATACGGGTAGGTCTTTTCATGAAACGCATTTTTCGACGCGGTGCGCTGACAATGTCCCTGGGCGCCCTCTTGGGTCTCGCCCTCGCTCAAGAACCGGGTGACGTGATTGCGGTGCCGCCTCCCAGTAGCGCGGACCGGCCGGACGTCCGGCTGCCCAGTGGGAAGTCGCAGCGCGATGAGATCCTCAAGGCCGAGCATGAGCAGAACATCAAGGACGCGGCCAAGCTGGTCGAAATGGCCGACGACCTGAAACAGACGCTGGAGAAGGAAGACCGATTCGTCTTCTCCCTGACCACCGTAAAGAAAACCGAAGACATTGAAAAGCTGGTTAAGAAAATCCGTTCTCGCATACGGCACGATTAGTCTGCTGGCCTGGAGCGCTGCGGCTGCCCCCGCGCCCGCCATCGCCCTGGTGGATCCGGCTGACGTGCCGCAGTGGCAGACCTCGTGTAAGGAATTGGGATGGCAAATCCTGGCGCCCTCTGCAGCCGCGGCTGCTAACGCCGAAGCGCGCGTGCAGTCGCTCTCCGCGGTGATTCGCGAGGCGGTCAAAAACGGTTCCGTGGATCCCGCGCGGATCTACCTGGCCGGCCGCGGTGACGCGACCGCGGGTGTGTTCTTCGCCATCTCGCGTGTGCCCGATCTCTGGGCTGCGGCCGTCGCCCTGGGCGGATCGCCGCAACCCGCCATCGACAGCGCGCTCCTCTTCGCGGCCAACTTTACGAATGTGCCAGTCTTGTGGATCAGCCCCACCGCCCAGGATCAGCCGCTCGCCGGAAAGCTTCAATCCGCCGGGATCCCTTTGGAATGGCGCTTGCGCGAGCAGGTCCAGATGTCCGCCGTTTTCGACTGGCTGTCCAAACACGCGCGGGACGAGTACGCGCCTGCCGTCGATTGCGAAACCAATTCACCCACGTTTGCCGGCTGCTACTGGATCCAAATGACGAAGTTCGATGCGGCCGAGCGCAATGACGTGCTGCCCTCCAGCCGCATGGAGCCCAACCTGGTCGCCGCGCTCGACCTGGGCGGCTTCGGCTATCAGGCGGACGATCCCGGGCCGGGACTCCTGGTAACTTTCCTGCCTGACAAATACAGCGGTCCGCTCAAGAAGGGCGATCGTATCGTGGCGCTCGACGGGAAAGAACTGGCCGACGGGCGCCAGTACCGCGATCTGATGGCTCAGGTGAAAGAGGAGCGCCGGGCGGTGGTGATGGTGCAGCGCGGGAAAGACCGTGTCCGCCTGGAGACCGCTGTGGTGCTGCCCCGGCGTGCGCCCGTAGTGACTGCCCGCGTGCAGGCGAAGTACGCACCCGAGGAGAAGGAGATTCAGGTTGTCAGCCGCACGGTGACGGAGATGCGGCTGACGATTCCGGAGAAGTGGGTTCCTGCCGCGCTGACCTGGAACGGAGTCGCGCTGGAAAAGGTGGAAGCGCCCGGCTGCCGCTTGTTGACGATGGAGAAGGCGCTGGAAAACGTGAAGCCCTGCCCGTAGGCACGGGGCTATGGTTGCGGTCCGCCGTGGGAAACAAACCAACTAACGACTGTCTTCGCGTATAACTCCGGATCCTGCAGCAGGCCGGCGACGTGCTCGCCGCCTTGGATCTCCCAGAGCTTTGTTGCTGCGGGATTCAGCGCGTGCAGTTCCTGAGAATGGCGTAAGGGAATATTCGTGTCGGCCGTCCCGTGGATCAGCAGAATTGGGACCTGGGTCGCGCGGATTGCGGCGGCCGGCGAGGCCTGCCACATGTCCAGACCATACCGCAGCCGTACGTAGAAAAATCCAAGATGGACCACGGGCCACAATACAGGATGAGGCAGCCCCGAAACCTGTGTCATTCGGTCATACGAGATTTCCTCGAAGGTGGCGAAAGGGCATTCGGCTACGATCGCACGAAAACGCCGCTCTTGCGGCAGCGACTGCAATAGTATCGCGGCGCCCAGCGATTCGCCCAGCCCGTAAAGGCGCGTGAGCTCAGGGTCGCGGAACACCCACTCCGACCAGGCATGCACATCGGAAGCTTCTCTTATGCCATAGGTGATCAGGCCGCCCCCGCTGGACCCATGGCCGCGTAAATCTGGCGTCAGAACGGAAAAGCCGTTGCGTAGCAGGAATGCGGCATGACCCAGCGTTCCCAGGCGAGTGTCACCTACCCCGTGCAACAAGAGGACCGCGGAACCATTCGGCTCACGGGGTCTGAAGAACCATGCATCTAAATGTGTGCCATCCATTGCGGTGGCTTGCACTTCCCTCCACGCCGCCCCGGTCTGGCGAGCGACGGCGTCGGCAGCTTCGGCCCGGGGCCAAATTCGAGTTTGGACATGTAGTGCATTATCCGTGACGATTCCGACGAACACGACCGATCCGATGGCCACGCCGATTGCAGCCGCCCTCAACAAGCGCCAGATCCACTGCACAAAAAGCTCCTACGCTATTCGGACGCCGGGGGTTCCAAAGGGTGTACTGACTTGCGACCACTGCGCCGGCTAAACAACCGTTCCGTCACCGACCGCCGCCCCGGTGAAAACTGCCTGGCCGCGCCGCGCACGTACGGGCTGAATTCCCGCAGCCAGTAGCGCAGGTAGCCGGTCTGGTGAATCTCCTTCAAGGTTGCGCCGTAGTGGTCCAGCACGCCCATCCCCAGCACTGCACCAGTACGGCGGACGCTGGTCAGCGTCGCATTAGAAAGCCACAGCGCATTGCCCGGCAGCTTCCTCAGCGTCGTGAGCGCCATCACCGACGACAGCTCCAAAACCGAGCGGTGTTGCGCCAACGCCTCACGCTGCAGCTCGCGCCATTGACCCCAAAGCCGCTCTCCGGTAGGCAGGCTGACCTTCGGCAAGTGCGCCGCTCCGCTCCGCAGTTTGGCCCATTCCTGGCGCAGGCTGGCAACATCCAGCGGCGGCGTGTTCACGGTTTCCGCCATCGCCCCGGAAGTGCGTTCCAGCCCGTCCAGCAGTTGGTCGACGCTCTCAAACCGGCGGCCCGGTTCCAGTAGCCCGTCCTTTTCGAGCGCCATGGCGATTTCGTTGATGAGATCGCGCCCCGCGCCCGCCAGGTCCGCAAGAGCGGCCAGAACCCATATCGGCGAGAACCGGAAGGCGGCTAATCCCGCGATTCCGATCACGTTGCCGGCGGCAATCCGCAACGCAAAGGCGTCGGGGAGCGCGTCGTCCTTCGGGTATGCTCCTTCCACCTGGCCCAGTTGCTCGATAAAGAACCGCACGGTCACACCCACCAGTGACTGGTACAGCCGCGAGCGCCGCACGCGCGCCGGCAGAACCACCTCACCGACTTCGTGCACCGCGCCGCCGGCCAGTGCAGACAGCGACCGGACCAGCCGTTCCGGCAGAGAGCAGACGTAGCCCGCGAGCTGCTGGGGGTTCATCGGTCATGATTATCGCTTACAATGCTTGTTCCCATGAAACCGGGTTGGATACTCTTTTCGGCGCTGCTTTGCGGATGCAGCCGCGACCGCGATGCCGCAGCCGATCCCGCGATCGCGGCCGAAGTCCAGCGGATTCGCGCCATCGATAATCATGCGCATCCGGTACGCGTGGTGCTGAACGGCCCGCCCGATCGCGAATTCGACGCACTGCCCGTGGACAACATGGAGCCCGCGTTCGGACCCGGTCAATATGCGGCCGAATGCGCCGGTTGTACTGCGAAGCCGTCAAGCAGCTCTACGGCTCGGCCGATCGCAAGCCGCCGCTCGAGCGCGAGAAGCAGGATGCCTATCCCGCCTGGGTGCTGGATCAAATGGGTGTCGACGTCATGCTCGCCAATCGGGTGGCCATGGGTCCGGGAATTCAGCCGCCGCGCTTTCGCTGGGTGCCTTATGCCGACGCGCTGATCTTTCCACTCGATAATTCCGGGCTGGCCGCGCGCAATCCCGATCGCAAGGCGTTCTTCGCGCTGGAAGACACGCTGGGCCGCCGCTATCGGAAAGAAGCCGGCTTGGAAGCGCCACCCGCCACGCTAGCTGAGTACCTCGCGCGCGTCGTCACCCCGGCACTCGAAAAGCACAAGCAAGGCGGCGCCGTCGCGGAAAAGTTCGAAGCGGCGTACCTGCGGTCGCTCCAGTTCGATGCCGTCGATCGCGCGGTGGCCGATCGCGTGTACGCCCGCTTCGCTGGAAAGGGCGCACCGCCCGAGGCCGACTACAAGGCGCTTCAGGATTTCCTATTCCGGTACGTCGCCGCTGAGTGCGGGCGGCTGGGGATGGCGGTGCATGTACACACGATGGCTGGCGCGGGAAGCTATTTCGATATCGCGGGCGCCAACCCGCTACTTGCTGGAATCGGTATTGGAAGATCCCGGGCTGCGCAAGACGCGCTTCGTGATGCTGCACGGCGGCTGGCCGTTCACGCGCGAGATTACCGCGCTGCTGGAAAGGCCCAACGCCTACCTGGATTTCTCATCGCAGGATCTGCTGCTGCCGCCGGCCACGCTGGCCATCAGCATACGCGAGTGGCTGGAGTGGGTGCCGGAGAAGGTGCTGTTCGGTTCGGACGCGTATCCCTACTCGGATCAACTGGGCTGGGAGGAATCCGGTTGGATCGCGGCACGCACGGGACGGCAGGCGCTGGCTATGGCGCTCACGGCCATGATGCGCGACGGCGAAATCTCCCGCGAGCGGGCGTCTGGAATTGGCGCGCATGGTTCTGCGTGAGAATGCCCGCCGCCTCTACGGCCTATGAAGAAGAAGAAAGCCACCGCGCGCGAAGTGACGCGGAAACTGCTGCGCGCGCCCAAGAGCCAGCCGAGAGATCGCGCGATTCGCCAGGCCATACGCCAGATTCCGCGCGGCAAAGTAGCGACGTACGGACAGGTCGCGGCCGCCGCCGGATATCCGCTGTACCATCGGCAGGTGGTGCAGGTGTTGAACAAGGCCGGCGGCTCATTGCCCTGGCAGCGCGTGGTGGGCGCCGGCGGCGAAATCAAGCTGCGTTACGGGAGCGGGCAGGAGCAGCGCATGCGCCTCCAGATGGAAGGCGTGCGCTTCCGCGGAAAGCGCGTCGATATGGCGGAGCACCAGCACGTTTTCCGGCCGTGGGAATTCGACGATGCGATACCATGATTCGGTGATCGAATCAGGCGCACAGCTCCTATCCCAAGCTCGTATTACCCACGTCCGTCTGGCCGAGTTGCCGGAACCGGTGCGGCCCAAAACGACCGACGAAGCTTATGCCTGCCAAGCCGATGTGGTGCGGCAGTGGGTCGAGCACTACGGCGGCAACGGCATCGGGTACAAAATCGCGTGCACGAACGCGATCGCGCAGCGGCAATTGAAGGTGGACGGACCGTTCTCCGGCGAGTTGATGTCGGCATTCTGTTTTGACAGCCCGGCGCGCGTGGCGACCGATCCGTTCTTCATGCGGGTGGTCGAGGCCGAATTCGGATTTCTCATGGCGCATGATTTGCCACCCATATCCCGTACTCGCGACCGTGACGAGGTGGCGGCGGCCGTTGAGGGCGTGATCCCCGCAATCGAAATTGTAGACAGCCGCTTCAATAGCTGGACCACTATCGGCGCAATGTCGCTGATCGCCGACAACGCCTGCAACGCGGCCTGGGTGAAAGGCGTGCTGCTGAAAGACTGGCGCGGACTCGATCTGGCCGCGCAAGCGGTGCGGGTCACGGTCAATGGCAAGGTGGCGCGCGAAGGCAGCGGGAGCGCGGTGCTGGGTCATCCGCTGAACGCGTTGCAGTGGCTGGCTAACAGCCTCAACTCTCGCGGCATGGGTTTGCAGGCTGGACAGTACGTGACAACCGGCGTCACCACCGAAGTCTACATGGCGGAACGCGGCGACCGCATCACGGCCGATTTCGGCGCAGTGGGGACAGCGGAACTGTTGTTTGCATAGTTCGCTATTCCACTTGGGTAAAGACAATGTCATTACCATCTGTTATCCTGTGTGAAGGAACTCTCATGCGTGCCTCACAACGGCAGGAAACCAAACGCGAAGCGCTCAACATCCGGATCAAGCCGAACGTGCGTGAATTGATCGATCGGGCCGCGCAACTCGCCGGCAAGAACCGTACGGATTTCGTCCTGGATGCGGCCCGCCGCGCCGCCGAGGACACGCTGCTTGATCGCACCGTCCTGACGGTCAGCCCTAAGGCGTTCCGCGAGTTCCTCGTGCGCCTGGATGCTCCGCCGCGTCCGAACAAGCGGTTGCTCAAAAGCATGCGGACTCCGGCTCCGTGGGACTGAGCGCACCTCTTTCGCCGCCCGAACCGCTGGCGGCCGTTCATGAGTTGGACACCTTCGATTCGGGCGAACCTACACTGGATGATTGGCTCAAACGCCGTGCGCGGGCGAATCAGGTTAGCGGGGCGTCCAGGGCTTACGTGGCGTGTCAAGCCCAGCGCGTTGTCGGCTATTATTCACTTGCCTCCGGCGCCATCGCACAAGCGAGTGCTCCTGGGAGGTTCCGGAGGAACATGCCGGATCCCATACCAGTCGTGGTTCTGGCCCGCCTCGCGGTGGATCGCAATTACCAGGGACGCGGCCTGGGACGCGCGATGTTCCGCGATGCTGCGGTTCGCGTCGCTCAGGCAGCCGACACCATAGGGATTCGGGGGCTCGTTGTCCACGCAATCTCCGAGGAGGCGCGACGATTCTACATCGCGCTCGGCTTCGATCCATCCCCCTCCGAAGCGATGACTCTGATGGTCACACTCCGCGATATTCGGGCTACGCTGGAAATGTCCTAATCCTGCAGGCTGCCCACAATCTTGGATTCGACGATTTGAGCCCGCGAGGAGCCAATCAAAATTACTCGCCAGGGCCCGATAAAGGGTGTCCTTCCCTCAAACGCCAGGTTCGGCGTACCCCCGTTCGTTGCGAGATGGCTGATCAGGGTGGTGCCATCTACACGAATCAAAGACATTCGTCCGTAGCTTGCTCTCGGAACTTCATCGATGGCGGTCCACGCCACGCCGGGCTGTTCGGCCACGAAGGGAAGGCCGATCGGAGTCTCGGATGCGATCCGGCTGAGCGCATCGGTCTTCTGCGCGAGGTGAAACTCGGTCTCCTCGCCCTCGATGCGTATGTCTTCCAGCGGATTCGATTCCGGTACCACATAGCGGAACGCAACGCCGTCGTTGTACGCACGCACCTCAACGTTTATGCGGCGGCCTGTGGAACCGTTTTGTAAGTATTCCGTGACCAGCGATTGGTAGTGGTCCCCATTGCTGGTGTGCGAGGAAAGCAGCCCGAGTTTGGCGCCCAGCAAGGGTTGATAGAGGATGTCGAGGCCAAGAAACGAAGGTTCGATCAGCGGCTTTCCGTGGAAGGTCACCTGGTACGCAATCTGATTCAGCGCGGCGGGTTCGGGCAGCGCAATCAGGATGCGGAATTCGATCTGGCCATCGGGCGACGTGACGCGCCGCTCATCCTGCGCGAACGCCGTGGACAGCAGCAGAAGTAATGCGAGAATCAGCCTCATAAAAGAAAAACCGCTCCCGACGGTCACGTCTACCGAGCCGTGACCGCAGGGAGCGGTGGTGTATCGTGCCGCCGCCCTACGCCCAGCTAAAGCCGGACTTCGAGATCGGCAGCGACCGGACGCGCTTCCCGCTCGCCGTGAAAATCGCGTTGGCAACGGCCGGCAGGATCGGCGGAAGCGATGGTTCGCCCAAGCCCGTCGGCGGGTTGTCCGTCTTCAGGAAATGAATTTCGATCGCCGGAGGCGCCTGCGTGAGCCGCAGCAGGGGATGCTGGTGGAAATTGGTCTGCATCACGCGCCCCTTGTCGAGGGTGATTTCCTGAGCCATCATCGCGCCCATGCCGTCGATGATCGCCCCCTGGCAGATGTTCTCAGCACCGCTGGGGTTGACGATCTGGCTGCCCACATCGGCCGCCACCCAGACCTTATGCACCTTCACTTTGTTAGCCGAGTCCACGCTGACCTGGGCTACTTCAGCGAAGTAACCCGAGTGGCTGTAATGGAAGGCCACTCCCATAGCGGTTCCTTTGGGCAGGTTGGTCTTGCCCCAGCCGGATTTTTCCGCCACCAACTGCACCACACCCTTCATGCGGTCAGCGTTTAAGCTGGGTGCCCCGAAACCACCGGCTCCGCCCCGGCCACCCGCCGCCGCTGCCGCCGCTGGAGGCGGAGGAGTGCTTAACAGGTCGAGCCGGAACTGCACCGGGTCCTTGCCCGCGGCGTGCGCCAGTTCGTCGATGAACGACTGGATCACAAAAGCGACGGCATTGCTGCTGGGAGCGCGGAGAGCGCCCGTCTTCATGCCTAGCGGCATTACCGAAGAGTGCAGTGTGTAGTTCGGAATGAACCGCTGCGGGAACTCCGTGGGTCCCATGGCCGCGGCGTTGGCGAACTTCTCTCCGTCACCGTAGGTCACAAAGTGATTGCGCCAGGCCACCACCTTACCGGAAGCATCCACGCCTGCCTTGAGGTATTGGTAGCCGCCGGGCCGGTAGTAGTCGTGCGTCATATCGTCTTCGCGCGACCACAGCAGCTTCACGGGGGCGTTCACCTGTTTGGAAATGTAGGCCGCTTCCACCATGTAGTCGTTGGTCAGACGCCGGCCAAAGCCGCCGCCGCCGCGAACCATGTTGAGGTGGACGTCCTTTTCTTGAAGCCCCAATGTCTTAGCGACGAGGGTGCGGCCGCCGCCGGGGATCTGGCTATTGGTCCAGATCTCGACTTTGCCGTTCTCGTAATGGGCCGTGCAGTTCTGCGGTTCCAGCGGCGCGTGCGAAATGAATGGAAACGAGTACGCCGCCTCCACTACCTTAGCGGCGCCTGCCAAACCCGCATCGACGTCGCCATCTTTGCGTAGCGTTCTCTGCGGCGTCCCCTTGTTCAGCTCGTCGGCTTTCTGTGCGAATGCCACGCTGCTCTGATTCGCGTTCCGGCCTTCGTTCCAGGTGACCTGCAGCTTCTTGCGCGCGGTCTGCGCCTGCCACCAGGTGTCGGCGACAATGGCGATTCCGCTTTCCAGGCCAGGATCGCCGGGAAGCACGGTGTCGGTAATGTCCGGACGCTCCACGATGAAAGCGTCCTTCACGCCCGGCATCTTCTTGATCTCGTCGAGATTGGCGCTGGCCACCTTGCCGCCAAACACGCCGCACTTCTCATACGAGGCATAGAGCATGCCCGGCCGCGTGACGTCGATGCCGAAGATCGGCTTGCCGGTCACGATGTCGTGCACGTCCACGCCGCGCTGTGCGTGGCCGATGATCTTGTAGTCTTTCGGGTCCTTGAACTGGAGGGTCTTCAGATCCGGCATCGGAATGCCGGCCAGCTTGGGGGCGAGTTCGCCGTACCCGAGCGAACGGTTCGATGCCTTGTGATAGACCTTGCCCGAGGCAGTGGAGCATTCCGCGGCAGGCACGTTCCAGGTCTGGGCCGCCGCGGTGATCAGCATGGCGCGTCCCGCCGCACCGGCTTGCCGCATGGGCAACCAGTTCATCGGCGTAGCCAGGCTGCCGCCCGCGAACTGCGTGGCGTACTTGCTGTCGTCGAAGTCCGTCTGTTCGGTTTTGACGTTCTTCCAATCGACGTCCAACTCCTCCGCGATCAGCATGGGGAGCATGGTCTTGACGCCCTGGCCAACTTCCGGATTCTTGGCCATGATGGTGACCGTGCCGTCGGGCGCGATCTTAATATAGGTGAGGGCGTTGAGCGCGGGCCCTCCGCCAAATTGTGCTTTCGCTTCGGGCTTCACGTAGAGGCCCAGCATGACGCCGCCACCGGCAAGCGCGCTTACGCGAAGAAACGAACGTCGATCGATGCGCGTTTTCATATTGGCCTCCTTATTCCTTTCCCGCCCCAACTTGGGCCGTTTGTACCGTGCGCGCCGAAGCGCTGTTGCTCATCTCAGACGCCTTGTGGATCGCCTGGCGAATGCGCAGATAGGTTCCGCAGCGGCACAGGTTGCCGTTCATCGCCGTGTCGATATCCTTGTCGGTCGGCTTGGGAGTCTTGGCCAACAGAGCCGCAGCCGACATCATCTGGCCCGCTTGACAATAGCCGCACTGCGGCACATCGATTTCCTGCCAGGCTATCTGCACGGGATGCGTGCCGTCGGCGGACAGACCCTCCAGCGTGGTGACCGGCTTAGCAGCCGCGGCCGACACTGGCGTCAGACACGAACGCACGGCCTGGCCGCCGAGGTGCACCGTACAGGCACCACACTGGCCGATACCGCATCCATACTTCGTGCCTTTGAGGTTGAGAATGTCGCGGATCACCCACAGCAGCGGGGTGTCTCCGGGCACGTCTACCGTAGCAGACTTTCCGTTCACGTTTAGTTTGAAAGCCATGTTGTTGACTCCGAAAGGGGGGCAATTTGCAGGCGCGAGGCGCACACGTGCGTGCTAAAAACAAGCGCACACGAACGATCACATTGACTCGAATGCATCCCTGGTTTCTGGGGTGCAGCGTATCACTCGGGGACCGCCGGTGTCAAGCGCGCCCCGTTGCTATCCCATTGTTACAACAGGGAAAACGTCATTCGCGCGTGAGAATCTGAACGCTGCTGTACCGGCGGCAAGATCGCCACCCCACCGGCGGCAAAGACCGCCGGCGTCACGTAACGCTGGCGATCCTTGTCGCCGGCAGTGGCAGCGCACGGCCCTTCGCAGGTTGCCCTCAGTACGCTTTAGCAATCACCGCCCGGCGTTCCACCGGCTCGCCTGTAACGATACAGCGTCCCGCGTCGTCGTACTCGCCGCTGAGAGGCAGACAGCGCACCGTGGCCTTGAATTCTTTCAGCCGGGCGTCGCACACCGGGTCGTCCTTCACGTGCGCCATCACAAACTTGCCGCCGCCTTTTTCCGCCGTCACGTCGGCCAGAATCGATTCCACTTCCTGAATGGAATTCGCCAGCCACGGTATTGTCTTTCAGTCGCTGCTTGGCCGCCTGGTATAGATCCTGCTGCATCGCGGAAAGCGCGCTCGCCAGGGCCGCGGCCGCATCCGTCTGCGGAATCACCTGCTTCGCGCCCGTGTCGCGCCGCTTCAGAACGATGTTGCCCGAAGCCAGATCGCGCGGCCCCAGCTCCAGCACCACCGGCACGCCGCGGCGCTCCCAGTGGAAGAATTTCGCGCCCGGAGATTGCCCCTCGCGGTCGTCCACCTTGGCGCCAAGCTCGCCCGCGATGCGGTGCGCAGCTTCCAGCACCTTGCCTCGTTCCTCGTCCTTGCGATAGATCGGCACCAGCACGGCTTTGACCGGCGCCAGCTTGGGCGGCAGCACCAGCCCCTTGTCGTCCGAGTGGGTCATGATCAGGCCGCCGACCAGGCGCGTGCTGGCGCCCCAGCTGGTCTGCCACACGTATTCGAGCTGGCCCTCCTTGTTCTGAAACTGTACGTCGAAGGCCTTGCCGAAATTCTGGCCCAGGTCGTGGCTGGTGCCGGATTGCAGGGCCAGTCCGTTTTGCATCATGGCTTCGATGCTGTAGGTCCGCAGAGCCCCAGCGAACTTTTCGGCCTGAGTCTTGACGCCCTTGATCACCGGCATCGCCATCACGTCTTCGGCCACCTCGGCATACACATCCAGCATGCGCAGCACTTCCTCGATGGCCTCCTCGTGCGTCGAGTGCGCCGTGTGGCCTTCCTGCCAGAGGAATTCCGTAGTCCTCAAAAACATCCGCGTGCGCAGTTCCCAGCGGATGACGTTGGCCCACTGGTTCACCAGCATGGGCAGGTCGCGCCAGCTCTGAATCCAGCGCGCGAAGAAATGGCCGACGATGGTTTCCGACGTCGGGCGAATCACGTACGGCTCTTCCAGTTCCTTGCCTCCGGCGATGGTCACCACCGCAAGTTCCGGCGAAAAACCTTCCACGTGCTCCGCTTCCCTTTGCATGAAGCTTTGCGGAATGAGCAGCGGAAAATATACATTCTGATGGCCCGTAGCCTTGAAGCGCTGATCCAGTTCGCGCTGAATCAATTCCCAAACGGCGTACCCATTGGGCTTGATGACCATGCAGCCCTTCACGATTTCGGCCGGTTCGGCCAGGTCGCCTTGGAGCACGACGTCCTGATACCAAGCCGCAAAATCCTGGCTGCGTGGAGTAATAGGGGATTCGGGCATATGTCTTCTACAAGTACCATCGTACGGTTACCGCCTGGGTCCCGCTATCCAGCTATCCAGCGGAAGCAATGTATCCGAAGCCGCCCCCATGTATAATGTTTCGTCTGGTTGTAGACGATCTGTAATTTGAATTACATCGAACGGTCGGTATACGGCACGCATGAAAAAACAACTAGTCGTCACGCTGCTTTTGATGGGCCTGCTGCAGTCGATCGGTTACGCCGTCGTACCTGCCAAGAAAACCAGCCGAAGCAAGAAGGTGCGCAGCACCGCCGCCCGCAAGCGGAAATCCGTGCCGGCGGTTGATCCCACTGAGGGCGACAATGTTGACGGCGACGACCTGGTGATCCGCCGCGCGGCCGTCGCGGCGCTCGGCCCCGTCAGCGGAAGCGTGGTCGTGGTGGATCCGAACACCGGGCGAATCCTGACCATCGTGAATCAGAAACTGGCGCTCAAGGGCGGCTTCACGCCCTGTTCCACCATCAAGCTGGTGACTTCCCTGGCCGCGCTGAACGAGCACGTGGTGGACAAAGATAGTTGGGTATACATCGGCCGCTACACGCGCTTCAACCTCACCACCGCGCTGGCGAAGTCCAACAATCAATATTTCGCCGCGTTAGGGAACCGCCTGGGCTTCGAGCGGGTCGTGCGATATGCACAGATGCTCGGCCTCGGCGAAAAGGCCGGGTTTGACATCGCCGAAGAGCAGCCGGGCGCGATCGCGGCCGAGCCACCTAAGTTCGGAGGCGTCGGGCTCATGACGAGTTTCGGAGAAGGGTTTTCGGTGACGCCGCTGGAGCTGGCGGCCCTGCTCACCTCCATCGCCAACGGTGGGACCCTCTACTACCTCCAGTATCCGCGCACGCAGGCGGAATCCGAGCAGTTCACACCGCGCATCAAACGGCCCCTTGATCTGGAGAGCAACGACATCGCCGATATTCGCTTGGGGATGCGTGCGGCTGTGGACTTCGGCACTGCGCGGCGCGCCGCTGACGTCGCGGACGATCCGGTTCTGGGCAAGACCGGCACCTGCACCGATTTCAAGTCTTCGAACCATATGGGCTGGTTCGGGTCGTTCAATGATGTGGGACGCCATCAGCTCGTAGTGGTTGTGATGCTGACTGGCGGGCACAACGTGAGCGGACCGGTGGCCTCCGGCGTAGCCGGCAACATCTATCGCAGCCTCTCTGAACAAAGCTACTTCGCCTCCGATGGCGGCCCTAGCGGCTTGCCGGCGATTGTCAGTACCATCCCCAGCGCCAGCGCTCGCTGACCTGATCGTTTTACCAGGAACTCCCTAACCGAACTACCGATGTGCCGTGGCCCGCTCCCACGTCATCCTGGTATCGTAACGCCGGCGGTCTTTGCCGCCGGTGGGGAGGACTCATGCCAACAGAATTATCCGCTCTATCCAACGATCTTGCGGCCGCGGTGGAGCGTGCGGGCCGCTCCGTCGTCGCCGTACATGCCCGGCCGCGCTTCTCGTCCTGCGGCGTCCTGTGGCGTCCGGATGTGATCGTAACCGCGGAACACACCATTCGCCGCGAAGACGACATCACCGTCACGCTGCCGGATGGCACCGGCCATCCCGCCACGCTCGCGGGCAGCGACGCGGGCACCGACCTCGCCGTGTTAAAACTGCCGGGCGCGGCGGCTGAGCCGGCAACTCCGAGCGCCGTGGCAGTCCGCCCCGGCAACCTCGTGCTGGCCGTGGGACGGTCGGAAGATTCCGGCGTCAACGCCACCCTTGGAATCATCAGCGCCGTTAGCGGTGGGTGGCGGACCTGGAGAGGCGGGCGCCTGGACCAATACATCCGGCTCGATCTCACCATGTATCCAGCATCATCGGGGGCCGCTGTAATCGATCCCTCGGGTTTGATTCTCGGCATCGCCACGTCGGCGCTATCGCGGATCGCGGCGGTGGCCATCCCGGCCAGCACCGTCAACCGCGTGGTCGATGAGATCCTGGCGCGCGGCAGAGTCTCGCGCGGCTACCTGGGAGTGGGTTTGCGACCGGTGAGCGTTTCCGATCATCACACAAGTCTGATCGTGCTGTCGGTGGAACCGGAAGGGCCGGCAGCTAAAGCCGGCGTATTGGTGGGAGATATTCTCGTCTCCCTGGGCGGCGCCGCCGTAGCCGATACCGACGATGTCCAGACGGCGTTGGAGTCTTCGGGCGTCGGGCAAGTAGTCGAGGCCGAACTGCTGCGCGGCGGTGAGCCGAAGCGCATTTCGATTACGGTCGGGGAACGGCCGCGGAGGAGTTGACATGCTGGCATTCGGAGAAGTGGCCGAGCGGCTTCGCCGGTCCACCGTGCAGGTGTTTATCGGAGGCCGGGGCCAGGGCGGGGGTTCGGGAGTGATCTGGAACGCCGATGGTCTCATCGTCACCAACGCGCACGTCGTCCGATCGGCAAAACCGCAAGTGGAACTCTGGGACGGCCGCCGCTTCGACGCGCGCATCAGCTCGCGCGATCCGCGACGCGACCTGGCTGCCCTGCGCATCACAGAGGCGGATCTGCCCGCGGCGTTTGCGGGGGACTCCGCCGCCGTCCGCCCCGGAGAACTGGCCATCGCCATCGGCAGTCCGTTAGGATTCGCCGGCGCGCTGACTACCGGGGTGATTCACTCCGTGGATCGGAAATGGGTGCGTGCCAGCGTGCGCCTGGCGCCCGGAAATTCGGGTGGGCCGTTGGCCAACGCCCAGGGGCAGGTGATCGGAATCAATACCGCCGTGATGAACGGTCTCGGTTTAGCTGTGCCCTCTCGGGAAGTTGGAGAGTTCCTGCACCACGGCGCGCGGCCGCGGTTAGGAGTCGAGTTGCAGCCGGTAACGGCCGGCAATAACCGTCTGGGCATGCTCATTCTGAGCGTGGAACCGGAAGGCCCTGCCGCTACCGCGTCGCTGCACGTTGGCGACATTCTCTTGGGAGTGAACGGACGGTCGCTTGAATCGATGGACACGTTAGCCGATGCTCTCGATTCGGGCGTCGACCTGCTGCGCCTCCAATTTGTCCGCGGCGATCCGGCGCGCGTACGCGAAACCGTGGCCGAGCTTAGGGTACGGGCGGAGGCGGCGTGATCCGTTTGCTGATCGCGGCGCCGTCCGCGGTCGTGCGCGCCGGCCTCGAAGCGCTGGCGGCGTCCAACCCGGCGATCGAGCTGGCGGGTTCTTTTCCGGATCTCTCTTCGGTGGAGGCGTTGCGCCCGGACGTGATCCTGGCAGCCTTGCCATTGGAAGACCTGGCGCCGCCGGCCGACGGATTCGCGCCGCCGATCGTGTTGTTGCCTGGAGAGTCTCCGCCCGCCTGGACGCGCGACATGCTGCGTCTCGGAGTGCGCGCGCTTCTATCCACTAATGCATCCGCAACCGAGGTGCTGGCTGCGGTGGAAGCGGCCGCCAGCGGCTTGGCAGTGCTCGATCCGTCCACGCTGGATTCTCTGCTGCCCACTGCCGCCACCCCGGTTAGCGCGGATACTCCGGTCCTGACTCCCCGCGAGTTAGAGGTGCTGCGCATGATGGCGGAGGGCGCGGCCAACAAAACCATCGCCTGGAAACTCAATATCTCGGAGCACACCGCAAAGTTTCACGTCGCTTCCATTCTCGGCAAGCTGAACGCTGCTTCGCGGGCCGAAGCCGTGGCCATCGGGATTCGCAAAGGCCTAATTCTGATTTGAGGAGTAGCACAGGCCTCCCGGCCCGTGTCCGGTTCTAGTGCCCGTACCGCTTCTCGCCCGCCTCGATCCGCACGGCAAGGTGGTTTTCTTTGGGCGGCAGCGGGCACGTCGCGTACGGAGTGAACGCGCAAGGCGGATTGTATGCTTTGTTGAAATCGAGGACGACCTTGCCATCCTGCGGCGCGCCGCTATCCATAAATCTGCCCGCGCCATAAGTTTCCTTCTGGCTGGTCTGGTCGCGGAAAATGAAGAAAAGGCTCTTGGAACCGGGATCGTCCAGCACCGGTCGCAGCCGGTATTCCTGGCCATGCAGCCGAAATACCACGTAGCCGGGGCTATCCTCCGGTTCCGTCTGGCCCACGATGTTGGTGATGGGAATCTTGCGAGGATCCGCCACAAATGTCGCCGTCACGCGGTACGCTTCGCTTGCTGGAAAAGTCTCGATCCCATGGAAGTCGCGCAGAAACTGGCTCTGCGGATCTTTCAGCCGGATGCCGTAGCGGTCGCTTCTTTGAATCACGTACAGCCGCAGCCGTCCGACATTCACCACGTCTTCACTGTCGGCCCGCACTGCCTTTCGGCTACCAGCCATTTCGACGGTCACCTTGCCATCGTGCAGGTCGAAGAACCCCGCGGCGGTGGGGCCGTCCGGAAGGGCGATATCGTTCTTCGCGCCCGTTCCAAAAGTGTTGCGCCCGTCATGCAGCCAGAAGAGTCCGGTGACCGTGAGCCAGCCACCATCCCGGCGCAATGAGGCTTCGCGCTTCTGCCGCCATTCGGCGATCTCCGATTGATACGAGACGGCCGCCAGCAGGGGCAGCCCGGCCAGCAGCACGATCAGCCTGTGCCGGGTCAAGACGGCTCTCCCGCGGACGCAATGAGCTCCTCCAGCATCCCGGAGAACTCTTCGGATTTGCGGTCCACACGCTGCTTGAGCTGGCTGAGATCGCGTTCCATGCTGCGGAGTTTGTCGGCCAGGTGCAGGCAGGCTAACACCGCAATCCGAGTGGTGTCCGCGTTGGGGGCCTTGCCGGCGATGGAGAGCATCAGCTCATCGACGCTGGCAGCCACTTCTTCCACTTCGCGTGGATCACCCGCCACCAGCAGTGTGTACGGACGGCTCAGGATGGTGACACGAACGGACTGCTTTTCGGAAGTGCTGCTCTCCATCCGGTCCTCCCCTGCGGCGGGCGTTTATCCCTCGCTCAGTTGATCGATCTGGCCCAGTAGTTTCTCAATCCGTTGCCGGACCTGTTTCCGTTCCGCCTGTAGAGCTTGTACTTCGTCGGTAAGACGGGCAGTCTCAGATTTGGCGGAGGCTAGCTGATCGAGGGCGGCATCCTTTTCGGAGCGCAGGCGCGCGACCAGTTGCACCGCCTGCTGGATTCGATGTTCCAGGCTACCCAGAGAATCGACTTCTTCCGCCGGGCTCATGCCTTCTCCCCAGCGGCTTTGGCAGCCGCCACCAATTGGCGGAACGCTGTGTCGTCGTGTAGGGCGACGTCGGCCAGCACCTTACGGTTCAGGTCTAACCCCGCCGCTTTGAGCCCGTGTACAAATTTACTGTACGAAATCCCGGCTTCGCGGCAGGCCGCGTTGATGCGCACAATCCAAAGCGCACGGTAGTCGCGCTTCTTATTCTTGCGGCCGACGTAGGCGAACTTCAGGCCGCGCTCAACCGCCTCCTGCGCTGCCCGGTACAGCTTGCCCTTCGTAAGAAAATAACCGGACGCAAGCTCGAGGGTTTTCTTGCGGGATGCTCTGCGGTGGGCACCGCGTTTGACTCTAGGCACGTTTCATTCTCCTTTTTCCAGTGATTGGCGGATCGGGCACGTGCCACGCGCACCGTCCGCGCTGGTCGCTCCTCAATAGGGGAGCATACGCTTGAGAGCGGGCTGATCCGCAGGATCGGCTACCACACTCTGATGTAGTTTCTTTTTGCGTTTGTGCGGCTTCGAAGTGAGGATATGGCGGCCAAAGGCATGATTACGGACGACTTTGCCCGTGCCAGTCTTCTTAAACCGCTTAGACGCACCCTTGTGGGTCTTAAGCTTAGGCATAGTAAATTCCCGGATCGCTACAGGAAAGAACCAAGTATACCATGGGGGCCAGCCGAGAATGCCAATGCAGTGCCGGCGACAAAGATCGCCAGCGCTACGTAACGCCGGCGGTCTCGGCCGCCGGTGCAGGTGTCAACCGGAACCGCGCAGCTTACTGACCACTTCCGCCACCCGCTCCGCCACGTACTCCACCTCCTGTTCCGTGTTGAATCTACCCAGCCCGAAACGCACGGAGCCGCGCGCAACCTCCTCGCTCAACCCCAGCGCGCGCAGCACATGACTCGGTTCCGGCCGGGCGGAACTGCACGCCGATCCCGTGGAGAGCGCGATCTCCGGCAGGCTCATCAGCAGCGCATCGGCCTGGACGCCTCGAAAGCTCAGGTGCAAATTACCGGGCAGGCGGTGCGCCATCGAGCCATTTACCGTAACACCTTCCAGCCGCGCCTCGATCCGCGCCCGCAGATGGTCGCGCAGCCCGCGCGTACGGATGCCTTCCGCCTCCATTTCCCGGGCACAAATCGCGCAAGCCTCACCGAATCCCACAATTCCCGGGACATTGAGGGTTCCAGAACGCAGACCCGACTCGTGGCCACCCCCGTCCATCTGTGCCGCCAGATGAAGCCCGCGCCGGAGGTACAGCGCACCCACGCCTTTCGGCCCATGTATCTTATGAGCGGTCATCGACAGGAAGTCGATATTCTCCGCGGCCACTTGGATGGGCACCTTCCCGAACGCCTGGGCTGCGTCGCTGTGGAACAGCACTCCCCTTTCACGGCAAATGGCTCCGATCTCGCGAATGGGCTGAATGACGCCGATCTCGTTGTTGGCATACATGACGCTCACCAGCAGGGTCTCGGGCAGAATCGCGTCCCGCAGTCCGTCGAGGTCGATTAGCCCATCCGGGCGTGGGGATAGCACGGTGACCCGGGCGCCCAGCCGCTCCAAATGGCGGAGCGGGTCTAGTACTGCCCGGTGCTCGGTTGCCATGGTCACGAAGTGGTTGCCCCGCGACCCGTATTCCTCCCAAACGCCCTTCAAAACCAGGTTGTTGGATTCGGTAGCGCCGCTGGTGAAGACGATCTCGCCCGGGGCCGTTCCGGCCAATTCCGTCAATCGCTTACGCGCCCGTTCGACGGCAGTCTCCGCTTCCCACCCGAAGCGATGGCTGCGGCTGGCGGGGTTGCCAAACCGCCGGTCGAAGTAAGGAAGCATGGCGTCCAGGACGCGGCGATCCACCTGGGTGGTGGCCTGGTTATCGAAATATACTAGGTCCGGCAAGTACTTTCGTCACCGCGGTAAGAGGGCCTCCTACGAGTATAATTTGATCGGTTGTTCCCCGGCCCCCTGGATGATCCGCCTATTTCGAGTATTTGTCCCGGTTGGCACGATCACGCTGTTGATCTCTGAGATCCTGCTGATCGCCTCGGCCTTTGTGTTGGCCCTCTTTCTAGTGTTGGAAGTCGACCCAACCGTCTTCCTGTTCTACGACGGAGGGTTGGCGCGGATCCTCCTGGTGCTCCTCAGTATCCTGTTGGGCCTGCATTTTCACGACTTGTATTCCCAATACTTTGTTAAGTCGCGGATCATACTGTTGCAGCAACTATGCCTGGTGATGGGTGTCGCCTTCCTGCTGCAAGGGTTTATCAGCTACCTCGATCCCAACCTGCGGGTCCCCATTAGCGTGATGCTGGTGGGCAGCGCCTTCGCGGTGACCGCGATATTCTGCTGGCGCCTGTTTTTCAGCACTTACGCCGTCCAGGTGGTGGGCCACGACCGGCTATTGCTGGTGGGCGGCAGCCCCTTACTTGAGGATATTGGGAAACACATCCAGGAGCATCCTGAAACCGGTCTCGCGGTGGTGGGCTATGTGGATGACGCCCACGAAATCGGGACGCCGCTGCCCGGTGGGAAGATGTTGGGGCGGGTGGAAGCCTTGCCTTCGATCGTGAGCGCCACCGAGCCGCACCGCATTGTGGTGGGGATGTTCGAGCGCCGCAACCGAATGCCGGTGGGCGAGTTGCTCGAAATGCGCTTCGCGGGTCATATCATCGAGGAGGTTGCCAGCACGTACGAGCGCGTTTGCGGCCGCGTGTGTCTCAAAGAGCTGCGGCCTTCGCAGTTAATTTTTTCAGGCGAGCTGGGGCCGCGCTCGCGGGACGTGGCCTTTCAGCGCATCATCAATAGCGTGATCGCCGGCGTTGGACTTCTGTTGGGCTTCCCCATCATGTTGCTGACCGCCCTGGCGGTGCGTCTCTCTTCGCCGGGACCAATACTGTACCGGCAGGTTCGTGTGGGGTTGGACGGCCAGCTCTTTACGGTGTATAAATTCCGCTCCATGCGCGCCGATGCCGAAGCCAGCACCGGAGCGGTGTGGGCTACGCGCGACGACCCGCGGGTGACGGCCGTGGGCCGGGTCATCCGCCGTATCCGTTTCGACGAGCTGCCGCAATTGTTCAATGTGATCAAAGGGGAGATGGCGATTGTGGGCCCGCGCCCCGAGCGGCCCGAATTCGTACAAGCGCTCTCTGAGCAGATTCCTTACTATCGCCAGCGGCATTGTGTCCGCCCGGGCATTACGGGCTGGGCGCAGATTAACCACAAATACGGCGATTCGCTGGAAGACACAATCACCAAGCTCGAGTACGATCTCTTCTACATCAAAAACATGTCCCTGAGCCTGGATACGTACATTCTCTTTCACACCTTGAAAACCATGTTGTTAACGCGCGGCGCGCAGTAGAACTACGCCGTTTAGCCGTCGCCCATATCAAAAGCCAAGGGCGAGCCGCGGACCTTGCCCGGAAGGGCGCTTGTTATGATGAATGCATGATGTTTTCCCGCAGTTTGCTATTCTTTTTCCCAGCAGCCGTTCTGCTGGCGCAAAACCCTCCACCTACCGCCGTGAAGGCGACTGTTCCACCAGATAAGGTCGTGATCTCGGCTGGTGATATGAAGCTCACCGCGGCCCAGTTCGATTTGATTATCGATTCGCTTCCCGAGCAGTACCGCGTGACTGCGCGCGGCCCCGGACGCAAAGAGTTCGGTCAGAATCTGGCGCGGATCCTGGTGCTGTCCCAGGAGGGCAAAAAGCGCAAGCTGGATGAGACGCCCGCCTATAAGGTAGAGGCCGAGTTCCAGCTGGAGAATTTTCTGGCCAGCAAGGTGTTTGCGGATATCAGCGCACAGACCAAAGTGTCCGACGCGGACTTGCAGAAATTCTACGACGCCCACAAAACGGAGTATGAGCAGGTCCACGCCCGCCATATCCTGATCCATACCAAGCCGCTGTCTGCCGGACAGAAGGAACAGACTGACGCGGAAGCCCTGGCTAAGGTGCAGGAGCTCCGAAAGAAGATTGTAGACGGCGCCGATTTTGCCGCGGTGGCCTCCCAGGAGTCCGACGATGCCGGCTCCAAGGTCAAGGGCGGCGACCTGGGTACCTTCAAGCGCGGACAGATGGTGCCGCAGTTCGAGCAGGCCGCGTTCACGCTGAAAGTGGGCGAGTTGAGCGACCCGGTCAAGACGCAGTACGGCTACCATCTGATCAAGGTGGAGTCGCGAGAAGCTAAGACCTTCGAGGAAGCCAAACCGGAGTTGGAAAAGCGCGTGGCTCCCGAGATGACGCAGAAGGTGGTCCAGGACCTGGAGAAGCAGGCCGGCGTGACGCTCGATCCGGAGTTCTTCGGTGCGCCCGCACCGGCACTAGCACCGGTCAAGTAGCGATGCAGGCCCGCAAGCTGGAAATGGCCTGCCCGGTTTGCGCCTCGCCGGATGTGGTCTACACATGTACTCCCGATTGCTGCTTCAACCACGCCTGCAGCAGTTGCGGCGCTACGTTTGAGCCGGAGACTACGGCTACCGGAAAGACCATTTCCGCGATTACAGTTCCCGATCCTTTGCCGGATGCTTCGGACCCCACCGTGGCATGCGCGAAGTGCTACGCCACCGCGGTGTACCTGATTGGCGGCGGCGAGCTGGCCTGCGCCAAGTGCGGGTCTGTGCTGGCGATGGAAATGACTGAGGTGTGGCGCCCTTCGGTTAATTGAGGTATATTGATGGTGACGTGGATTGATTTAAGGGTTTTTGTCTGCCCTGCTAATTGCAACCACGAAAAAAAGTGCTAAAGGCGAGTCGGTCTGCTCCAAAGGATTTCGACCCTGGCGCCTTGGGCCCCAGGGTTTTTTGCGTTTTGGACATACCGCCGCCGGATGCTGGAGGTTGGAAATGAGCGTCCCGGCTAGTGAAGTTCCCACACCCTCGCTTTCGAGTTGTGAAGGCGATTTGGTTTCCGTTTCGATCGATGTGGTTGCGCGCGATTTGGAAGCGCTGCTGGAAGCGCTGGCGCGCGTTGATTTTCCCATCAACCCGCAGATCTATCATGATGCAGAGGTGGTTTACCAGTATAGCGACGGGCACGAGGAGACCGAGTCCACCACTCTGATTGAGTTTCCGGCCTATGCAGAGCGTCTAAGAGAAGTCCGCGAGGCTCTGGCCGCGTCCGGATTCGACCCGGGTTGCGTTTCAGCGACCGGCATGTGGGAGGAGCTCCACGCCGAACGGGCTTCCCGACGGCGGAATAAGAACGTCGGCATGAGTGCCGACGCTGCAGGCTGAAGCCTGCGCCACTAACAACTTACCAGCCGTAGCGTTCTTCGGTCCACGGGTCGCCACGCATGTGATAGCCGTTGGCTTCCCAGAAACCGGGACGGTCGCTTTCCAGCAACTCCACGCCGGACACCCACTTGGCGCTCTTCCAGGCGTACAGACGGGGGACGATGAGCCGCGCCGGCCCGCCGTGCTCGGTCGAAATGGGTTCGCCGTCGTGTCGCAGGGCGACTAACGCATCTTCGGCCGCAAAGTCGGCGAGCGGCAGGTTGGTAGTCCAGCCGCGGTCGTAGCCGTGGACCAGCACGTAACGCGCTTCCGGGCGCGCGCCTCCGGCCCGTTCCAGCAACTCGCGCGTGGCGACGCCCTCCCACAGGTTGCTCAGCCGCGACCAGCGGGTGACGCAATGAAAATCGGAGAAGACCCTCACGCGTGGCAATGCTTCGAATTCGCGCCAGTTCCACTCGACGGTCTTCCCGGTGAGGCCGCCAATGCGAAAGCGCCAATTCTCGAGATCGACTGCGGGTGGACCGCTGGCGTCCAATACAGGCCACTTCTTGGTCCGCGACTGGCCGGGAGGAACGCGTGTCTCGCGCTGCGTGTCGGGGCTGATAATTATGCCGGCGGGAAGATCGTCAGGCGCAAGAATTTCATCTCCCTGAGTCTTGCTTTGATCCATTCCGAACATGCCGTTTCCATTCTACCTACGGTGTAATGCTCGCGGTTTACATTTGCCAGTACTAAATACTCAAGAATTCGGCGTTACAGCGAGTTGAAATTACGGCATAATACCAAGCAAGGGTACTCGTGTATTTTGGCGAACATGGGTACGGCAGGTGCTCGTCGGGTGACGGTGATTTTCAAAACGGTCTCCGGTTGTAATGCAGGCTACCCACTCCTGCTGACTGCGGCCATTCTCGTCGCCATTCCGGCGCAAGCGCAGACAGTGCTTCCCGGCGGTATGTTCCGCTTGTTTACTTCCGATGCCGCGATTCTGGAATCGCAAGAGAGCCGGAAGGATCTGCCGTGCACGGTCACTCCGACCAAGCCATCGCTGGGTTTCGATCTCAAATTCCATTCGGGATACGAAGTCAGCATCCCGTTGCGGGAACTCTCGGGCGATGGAAACCAGTTGACCATGATCTTTCGTGTGATTCCGGACCTTCATCCGGATGAGCCGGTCTTCCTTTCGCAGCGGGTGTCGGTGCCCGAAATCGATGCGGATGCCAAAGGAGATGCCTATCTGCAAGGGACGTTTCTGGTGGGCGAGGGAAAATACCACGTCGACTGGCTGATGCGCGACCGTGCCGAGCAGGTCTGCTCCTCCAATTGGCAGATCGAAGCCGCCCTGCCCTCCAAGGATAAGGACATGGCGCTTGATATCGTGGCGAGCGCGGTGCTGCCCGCCGATACGGAGCCCTTCAAGGAGGAGCCGCCAGTGGAGCGCGCGCAGGTCGACACACCGCTGAACGTGAAGGTGATGGTGAATTTCGCTCCCCAGAATGCCCTGTCGGCCACCCTACAGCCCCTGGATACCAACGCCCTCATTTCCATCTTAAGGAACATGGCGCGTGAGCCGCGCATCGGCAAGTTTTCCATCGTGGCTTTTAATATGCAGGAGCAGCGCGTGATCTACCGCCAGGAGGGGGCTTCGCAGATCGATTTCCCGGCGCTCGGCGAGGCGCTGCGTTCCATCAACCTGGGCACCGTGGATTTGAAGCGGCTGGGGCAAAAGCACGGCGACACCGAATTCCTGACGAACCTGATCAGCCACGAGATTAAGGACGATCAGGAAAAGCCGGACGCGGTGATCATCGCCGGTCCGAAGGTGATGCTCGACGACTCGGTATCGCAGGAGTCGCTCAAGCAGATCGGCGAACTGGCGTACCCGGTCTTCTACATGAACTACAACCTCAATCCGCAGGCGGTCCCGTGGCGCGATGCCATCGGCAACGCGGTGAAGTATCTGAAGGGCGCGGAATATACAATCACCCGGCCGCGCGATCTGTTCTTTGCATGGACCGAGATCATCGGCCGTATTGTAAAATCTAAGTTCGGGAGGACGGCAACAAGCGCGTCCTTGCCATAACCCATGCAAGCAGCTCCCATCGCGCTGGCAGTCGTCCTATCCTCCTTTTCCGCTTTTGCACAACAGTTTGGTGGCGCCGAGAATCTGGCGCCCTACATCCCTACACCGCAAATCCTGGTGGAACGGATGCTGGAAGCCGGGCATGTGAAACCGGGCGACGTGGTGTATGACCTCGGCAGCGGAGACGGCCGGATCGTGATCACGGCCGCGCAGAAGTTCGGCGCGAAGGGAGTCGGGGTGGAGATTCGAGCCGACCTGTGCCGCATTGCCACCGAGAAGATCAAGTCGCTGGGATTGGACGACCGTGTCCGCATGGTGCAAGGCAATGCCCTGCGCGTGGATCTGAGCGGCGCCGATGTAGTGACCCTGTTCCTGCTCACCAGCTCCAACGAACTGGTGAAGCCGAACCTCGAGAAGTACCTGAAACCGGGAGCGCGCGTTGTGTCCAACGAATTCCCGATCAAGGGCTGGCGGCCGGTTGAGACAGTGCGCATGACGACCGGCTCCTCCATGCAGCACACCATCTACGTGTACGAGATCGGGCGGACGAAGTAAACCGCAGTGATCCCAAACGCCATCGGCCAATAACTAAGCGGCCCACTTCAGGCTATCCGTGCCGGCGACAAAGATCGCCAGCGCTACGTAACGGTGACGCCGGTGGGGCAGCCCTTCCGGGCTGCCGCCGCGCTTCCGCGCGGCGCGCCGGGTCGAAGCCCGGCGGCAGGCTGAAAAGCCTGCCCCACTATCGCCCGCGGCGGATGTTCATGGGAGCTTCCACAACCGGCGGAGGGGGCTCCGGTGGCGGCACCGGCTTCTTTGGGCGCCGGTCCAGGCGGTTGGTGATGAACTCTTCCCGTGCCTTCTTGGCCTTGGGGCCGGCCTTGCCGTCCACCGCCGCCCATTCTTCGGGAGTGACCTCCAGCAGGAGGGGCACGTATTTCTGAAAATAGTTGCGCAGACGCTCCTGCACCGGCTTGAGAGCCGAGTGGTACATCAGGAACAGGATCTCGTCCGGCTCGGCTTTCGCCACCAGGAAATACACATGGGAGGGCTTGCGAATGCGGGCCGAGCGGAGCGCCGTTTCCAGTTTCTTCGCCCGAGCCGGCAACTTCTGCCACAGGTCGACGTCAGGTTTGCGCAACTCGGTGGCTTTGATGAGGGCCTGCTCCTCTTTAGCCGATAGTTTCTCGGTCAACGCGTACAGGCACGGACCACGGCGCGCGCTGCGGAAGCGAGGCTCGTCGGGAACGATGCGCGCGATTTTTTCGAACTTGGCAAGTCCCGGCAAATTCAATTTGGGACCGGCCAGCGCGGGCGAAAAGAGACTCAGCAAGCCGGTAGCTTCGATGGCGCGCAGAATCTCCGCTGGAGTGTCTTCCACCGCGATGTGCTTCAATTCTTCGCCGAGGGCCCGTGCGGGGATGAGCTTCTCCACTTCGGATTCGCGAGCGTTGGCCACCTGCATCTGGGTGCGCTCTTCCACGGCAAAGCCGAGCCGTATACTGAAGCGGATCACTCGCAGCAGTCGTGATGGATCATCGTAGAAACCGTAAGGGCTGGTCAGCCGCAACTCGCGGCGCTGGATGTCCGCCAGCCCATTCATGGGATCCAGCAGCAGCCCGCGCGACGCCCGGTTGAGGGAGAGGGCGATGGCGTTGCAGGTAAAGTCGCGGCCGCGCAGGTCCTCTTGAATCGTGGCGGGCACCACTTGCGGCTTGGCCCCGCTGCGCGCGTATTTCTCCTGGCGCGACATGGCGATCTGCATGGTGACGCCCGAGGCCAGCAACAACTCCGTGGACTTGCGGTTCTCGTCTTGCGACACCACGCGGGCACCGGTGCGCTCGACGACCGCCTTGGCGACCTTCAGCGCGTTGCCTTCGACGGCAAAATCGAGATCGCGGATGCGAAACCCGGCCAGCATATCGCGCATCGCGCCGCCCGTCAGGAATAGATTGACGTTGGCCGGCGCGGCCGCCGCCTGCACTTCTTCTACCGCGCGGCTCTGCTCCGTGCTCAGATGGCTTTCGAGCATGAAGATGTAATCGCTCATCGCAACCGCTTTCGACCTGCTGACGTTCGAATGCCCGGACCCACCCGGGCCGTTCCCTCAAGCCCGGGGGTGGTGTTTCTCTACCGTTTGCCGAAGTCTCGACCGGACCACATGGGTATAAATCTGGGTGGTCGAAATATCGGAGTGCCCTAGCATCGCCTGCACGCTGCGCAGGTCGGCGCCGCCTTCCAACAGGTGGGTGGCGAAGCTGTGGCGCAGCACATGGGGCGTGATCCCGTGAAACATTCCAGCGCGCTTGCCATACTCGGTCAGAAGTTTCCAAAAGGCCTGGCGCGTCATGCACGTTCCGCGCGCCGTCAGAAAGAGGTACCGGCTGGCACGGCCTTTCAGCAGCGCTCTCCGGCCATCGTTCAGATATTCGCGGACCGACTGGATGGCTTCCTTCCCCACCGGCACCAGGCGCTGCTTGTTCCCTTTTCCGGTGGTCCGCAACACCCCCATCTCCAGATTGAGGTCACTCATCCCGAGGCGGCACAATTCCGAGACGCGCAGTCCGCTGGCATACAGCAGCTCCAACATGGCCCGGTCGCGCAAACCGGTGGGACGGGCTCTGTCCGGCAGCGCAATCAATCGCTCAATCTGTTCCAGATTCAAGAACTTGGGGATGGTCTGCCACATCTTAGGAGTGCGCAGATGCTCGGACGGATCGTTGGCGATAGTCCCCTCGCGCAGCAGGAAGCCGAAGAGCCCGCGGAGGGTGGTTACATGCCGCGCGACCGATCGGCTGCCCAGCCCGGACCCGTACAAATGGTCCAGATAGGCGCGCAACGCTTCTGTCCCGGGAAGTGCCAGAGAGCCCTTCAGGAATTTATTAAACCTTTCCAAATCAGAGGAGTATGCCTCTATTGAATGTTCAGCCAAGCCTTTTTCCAGGCGGCAAAAGTTTAGAAACGCGGCAATCGGGTTAGCTAAATCGAGCGAATCCGCCGTCACCTCTCCGGGCCTCGTGCCAATGATACAATAAGCCGCTAAATGTTTGAAACATTAGTTCCAAAATGAGGTAGGGCTTGGCCGGTTCCACTACCAAGAAGGCCGTGATCCAGCGTTTCGACAAGGAGGCCCTCTCGGGCTACGTCCATCCGCTGTCTTATCTGCAGCTTACGGGCGTCGAGCTGCTTTCGGCACAAGGCAACGTGGCGACCATCCCCTACGAGGAAATCAAAACCATATCGTTCGTCCGGGATTTTGAAAGTAGCGCCGACGCCGACGCTGCCCGCCGCGTCTTCAACACCCGGCCCAAGATGGAAGGCCTGTGGATGAGCTTTCAGTTTCGCGATGGGGACGTGATGGAGGGAGTGATGCCAAACAACCTGCTGCCGCTCGAGGCTCACGGTTTCACGATCATCCCGCCGGACCCCTACAGCAATCACCAGCGAGTTTTCATTCCCCGGATGGCGCTGCGGGCGGCGGAGGTTCTCGGGGTAGTGGGCAGCCCATTGAAGAAGAGAAAACCCAAGGCGGCCGCCAAGGAGCAAATCGGATTGTTCGAGGAGTGACTTGGGCTTTGCGTGATTGGATCGCGGTTCTACGCGCGCTATAATTTGGTTTAACATCAAAGACTCTTGTTTGGAGGTTTTATGAGACTGCGCAACCTGCTTGCGGCCGTGGCTGGGCTGATGCTTTTCGCATTCACCTCGCTCGCACAGACGGGCTCCATGGAAGGCGACCTAAAAGGGCTGGATGGAAAGCCGATGATCCAGGCACAGGTGAAGATCGACCGCACCGACATCAAGGCCAGCTATAAAGTGAAGACGGATAAGAAGGGCCATTTCTTCCATGCGGGCCTTCCGAACGGCGTGTATAACGTCTCCGTGGATATGGACGGCAAAGACGCTCCCGTCGCTACGGGCGTGAGGGTGGGTAGCGGGGATCCGACCAATGTGAGTTGGGATTTCCAAAAAGCCGCCGCGGCGGCGGCTGCTGCTCCTGGGGGCCAACCGGCCGCCGGAGCGCCCGAGCCCTCCCGCGCCTTGACTCCCGCGCAAAAGGCCGAGCAGGAAAAGATCCAAAAAGAGCGCGAAGAGGCGATGAAGAAGAACAAGGAGTTGAATGATGCATTCAACGCCGGTATCGCCGCCGCGCAAAACAAGCAGTGGGCGGAGGCCGTTACCAACTTCTCCAAAGCCAGCGAGCTCGATCCGAAGCAGCACGTGGTTTGGGCCCAATTGGCCGAGGCCGAGACGAGCTTCGCCGGCGAAAAGAAAGGCGCAGAAGCCGACGCCGAAATGCAGAAGGGCCTGGACGCCTACGGGAAGGCCATCGAAATCAAGCCGGACGATCCGGGCTACCACAATAACTTCGCGCTCGCGCTGGCCAGGGCGAAGAAGTATCCCGAAGCGCAGGCGGAGTTGACCAAAGCGGCCACGCTTGGATCCCCCCAACGCGGGCCGCTATTACTACAATCTGGGTGCGCTGCTGGTGAACGCGGGTCAGAACGACCCTGCCGGGGAGGCCTTCAAGAAGGCCATCGATCTCGATCCGAACTACGCCGATGCGCAGTATCAGTATGGAGTCACCTTGCTGGCCAAGGCATCCATTGCCGCCGACGGTAAAGTGACACCCGTCCCCGGAACCGCCGAAGCCTTCCAGAAGTATCTGGCGCTCAAGCCGGATGGCCCGTTTGCCGACTCGGCTAAATCGATGCTGGCCACGTTGGGCACTTCCATCGATACGACGTACAAGAACCCCGCCGCCGCCAAGAAGGGCAAGAAGTAGTAGAGTTGGAAGGGGTGGGAGCTTCGTCGCTTCTGCCCCGTCGCAATGATTCGGTTTCTCTTCATCCGGCTGATCGTCCCCCTCCTGCTGTTGTTTCTGGTGCGATCGGTGCTGCGGACGATTTTCCAGAGTCTCCGCGGTGCGACGCAGCAGCCTCCCAAAACCACAGAACGCCCGGTGCCCAATGTCCCCGCGGGCGGTGAGTTGAAGAAAGATCCGGTGTGCGGCACCTATGTTTCCACGGCAACCAGCGTGAACCGCACCGTAAACGGCAGCGTGGTGTATTTCTGTTCTAAGGAGTGCCGTGACCGGTATAAGGTCGCGTGACGGCAGCACAACCGCTCCCTTTGGTCACGGCTCAGTAGGCGCAATCGGTATGCGCGCGCGGTAACTGATATCCGGGCCTGATTACCGGCGTTCCGTGTCGATACGTTACTGAGCCGTGACCAAAGGGAGCGGTTGCAGCTGCGTCTTTTCAGCGCACCGGTTCGTATGCTGGTTAGAATGACCGGCGCGACATTCTGCTTCTCGTCACTAATGCTTTCGGACACTCGGGCGGTGGCCCGGGGATTGCGCCGGCGTGATCCGGAACTGCTTGACGGGTTGATCCTGCAGTATCAATACCGGCTGTATCGCTATCTTTTCTATCTCACCGGCAGCCAGCAGACGGCGGAGGACCTGTTTCAGGAAACGTGGATCCGTGTGCTTGAGCGCGGCCACCAGTACGACGGGGAATCGAAGTTTGAGACGTGGCTCTTCGCGATCGCGCGCCATCTGGTGATTGATGCGAGCCGGCGGAAGTCGCCGCAGAGTTTAGATGCCTTGACGGAAGCGGACTCCGGCCGGTCCTTTGAACCCGAAGCGGGCGGCCCTTCGGCCTTGGATCTGGTTGCGAACCTGGAGACGGGAGCGCGGATTCAGACCTCGCTTGGCCAGTTGCCTGCGATTTATCGCGAGGTGCTCCTGCTGCGGTTCCAGGAAGACTTGAGACTGGAAGAGATTGCCGCGGTTTTGAGCACGCCTCTTCCTACCGTAAAGTCACGTCTCTACCGGGGCCTGGAAGCGTTGCGCCAGTTGTTTGGGGAGGGCACCCGGTGATCAACGATCTCCATGCACGGGCCGGCCGTCTCATCGCGGAGGAGCGGGTAGAAGGCATTTCCGGCGGCGACCGCGAATGGCTCGACCAGCATCTGGCCGCCTGTCCGGATTGTCAACGGTTGGCGCAGGCCACCGACGGCGCGCTAGGATCGCTGCGGGCGATTTCCATTCCGCTTCCGCCGGCGCTCGCCAGCCGCACGCAATTGCGGGTGTATCTGCGAGCCAACGAGATGCGGGAACGGCGGAGCACCGGATGGGCAATGTGGGCGGCGTGCGGGATTTCGTGGGCGGCGGGAATTGCCAGCGCGCCGTACGTTTGGCGGGGCTTCGAATGGCTGGGGCGCCACGCCGGACTTCCCGCGATGATGTGGAAGATGGGAGTCGTGCTGTGGTGGGCCGTACCCGCCCTGCTGGCCGTTGCCGCGGCTCTCCTGGATCGATCGGATGTGGAAAGGTATCGAACGAGGTAGGAACAATGTCCGACTATCAACCATTCAGTGAGAAGATGCGCTTGATCCGTTTCCGCATGAAACGCGAGGATCTGCGCTTTGCGGATGAGATCCGGCTCATCCCGCGCGGATTGGTGGCGGTGGTGATCGGGCTTTACGTTGCCGCCCTAGCCATCTTCGAAATCGTCAACGCTTACTTTGAAAATCTGGCGCCCGGAGGATACACGCACGTCCAAGGCACCGCGGCTGTAGCAGCCGCCGTCACGGCCGTGTCGATACCGATCGCGTGCATGATCCTCCTGATCGGTTACGTGAATCGCGATGCCCGTCGCCGCGGTATGAATTCGGGGCTCTGGACTTTTCTGGTGATCGTCCTGCTACCGGCTTGGTTGCTGGTTGGCTTCGTTATCTACTTCCTGGTTCGCGAACCGCTGCCCTACCACTGCACGCAGTGTGGCGCAATGGTGAGCGCGCGCTTCAACTATTGCCCCAGTTGTAAATACAATCTGCGGCCGACGTGCGAGCAGTGCAAGCGCGAGGTGGGCGAGTTCGACAAGTATTGCCCGCATTGCGGGTATGAGACTCACGCGCAGGTGCCGGCGGAAGCGCAGAGCTGAACTCACGGGCCTCCCGGCCAGAGCTGTCCCAATTAGCTCCGGCGGAAGCGGGGCGGTGTTGGACGGATTGGAGTTGGCGGAGCACCCCACCAAGTGTGGGAGGCCGACCATCCATAAATGGATTTCGTTTCAACCAGCGGAATGGCGCATGACGATCAGTGCTGTCCAAATTTTGCAAGTGCACACTGTTCTCACTGGTTCCTACGAAAGTCTTCAGCTTCAGCACGATTGAGGCTCTTGAAGAACGTTTCAATCTGCCAGCCGCTCGCGATAGACCGCCGCGATCGTACTGGCAGCCAAGCGGGGATGATTGGTCACAAAGACGAGTAACCGCTGCCCCGTCCTCATCCCAGTGTTCGATACGACGCAAATCCTGCAAGCTCGCGCCTTCCCGCTGCCGCCCCCGCGAAATCTCAATGTCCTGATCGGCTCGTACAGTAGTGCAAGTGGCGGGGACGGGACTCTCGCCCACCACAGTATAGGTGGCGCCGTCGTGCAGACGCGTCACAAAGTAAACGCCTTGTTCGCATAGTTGCTTCCCACCAAATGTATTTGGCGTATCCATTGTCAAAAACCACCATCGTCCCCCGCTCGAACCGCAGGCTCCGTGGCGGGCGGGTTTCCTCACGGCAACGCGCTATTCCAGCACGTAAAACAGATCCAGGTGCAACTCCCGGACTGTGCGCGTTGGTAAGCCAGCGTGGAACCGCGGGGCGACTCCGACAGCCCAAATGCCGCAGCCGTCCCCCCGCAGCCAATGGGCTCGCGCCAACTGGAAATACAGCATCGCCATAAATTGGCCCCAACAGCGCCACACGAGTGCCGGTCTCACTTATGTTTACTCACCAGGGATTCGAACTCCAGCGGCGGGAGCTGCTGGAGAAGTTGAACGAAAACGCTGCATACTCGATTTCAAGGCGGGGTCTCCTTCGGGTCAGTGGTTTTCTTGGCAGAGCTTCACTCGACCTAACAGAGGCCTCACCTGTGCCACACCCGGCCGACTCCCTACTGGAAAATCTGGTTCAGGTTCGCGATGGACGTATGCATGGCGGCCATTCGGGAGTGAGTTGTCCGGATGAACTCAGCCACGCGGTCGATTCCGCTGATGGGCAAGCGCAGGAACAGGGCAACCACTTCCGGGTCGCGCCAGCCGCGGGCCGTCTCCTGCTCAAGTACGCCAGTCGCTTCTTTATAAGTGAAGGCCTTTTTATAGGGACGCGGGTTAGTTAGCGCGTCAAAGATGTCCGCCACTTGCACGATCCGCGCTAGCAGGGGGATTTGCTCGCCGCGAAGTCCGTCGGGATAGCCGGAACCATCCCAGCGTTCATGATGATGCCGGATAATCGGCAGCATCGGCCCCATCGATTTCAAATGCCGGCAGATCTCCTCGCCGCGTGCAGGATGGGTGCGCATCACGACCCACTCTTCGGCGGTCAGTTTACCGGGCTTAAGAAGTATCGCATCGGGGATTCCGACTTTTCCAACATCGTGCAGATACCCGCCGCGATAGAGGGTGGCCAGAGAAGACTGATCGAGAGACATGGCCATGCCCATGGCGAGGCTGGTCAATGCCAGCCGCTCACAGTGTTCGGAGGTGCTTTGGTCGCGAAACTCCACCGCTTGCGCTAGCGCGAACAGGATGCCCTCGGTTTGATCCAAGTCCGCGTCCTCTTGAACCGGCTGTGGAAACTCCACGGTGGCTTCGACCAGCCCGCTCAAAGCGGCCCGCTCGACTGCGGCATACAGAACAGTTTCGGGTTGGCTGGGATTCATGTTGCTACTCCCTATATCGGCCAAATGCCCCGGGGCGTTAGTCCTAGAGCGGAATTTCAGCCTTCTTTTTCCGATAGCTACCGGCGGACCACCGTAATGGCCCTCCAAGCCGAGTTGCCGGCCGCATCGTAGGCGCGGACGATCACCACGTTGTCCCCTGTGAGTAAAGGCACTTGCGCGGACCAGTTAGTAGTACCCGAAGCCGTTCCGGAACCTCCCGTGGATGTCGTCCACTGCACCGAGGCGACCCCCGAATTGTCCGCCGAGGTGCCGGTTACGGTAAGCCACGCCGCAGACGTACTGACGATGGTGGAGCCGGGCGAGGTGATCCTCAGGGAAGGCGGCGTCGTATCGGCGGTGGTGCCCGGTGTCGCGGGCGGTTGCGTCGGTGTCGCGGGCGGTTGCGTCGGTGTAGCGGGCGATTGCGGCGGCGTCGCGGGCGTTTGCACCGGCGGAGTTACGGGTACGGGTATAGTGCCTGGCGGGAATAACGTCACCGGCGGAGTCACGGGCGAAACGGGAGGCGTCACCGTTGGATCCGTGGGCGGCGCAAATGGTGGTGCAAATGGAGGCGTGAACGGCGAAGTCGCCGTTGGTGTCGCGGGCGGCGAAGTGGCCGTCGGGGTCGCGGGCGGCACCACCGCCACGGGCGGATCGATCGGCTCTTGGGACGCCGCGGTTTGGCCGCTGCTGCCGTACAGCGCGCGAATTCCGGCGATGTCATCTACCGACAAGCCGGTCAGGATGCGGTAATACGGATACATCACCGAATCCGGATTGTCCGTATGACCCAAACCCAGAGCATGGCCTGCCTCGTGAAGAGCGACGCTGTATAGATCGATACCGGCTCCGATTTGCCAGTTCTCGTCGGCATCCAGGTGCATGTCGCCGGCGATTGGCTCGCTATTGGGAGGCGCGGGATAGAAGGTGTGTGCCAACATACCGCCCGGCCCATCGAACGGATAGGCATCTCCGTGCGGACCGCTCGCGAATTTGATGTCAATGGTGCGGACTCCGTTGGGATCGGACCCCTCCGAGAAGTTGAGATTGGTATATCGGGCCCACTCCGCCAGCGCGCGTCCAATTTCGCTACGGATGGCATTCTCATCGAGTTTCGGGGTAAACGATTCGAACGTATAATTCAGCTCCACGTCGCCCGCCGGCGACTGTGGCCACCCCTGGCTCACTTCGACATACTGGGCCACCACGCCGGCTTCGGTGACGGCGCCGGCGCACGCCATCAACGGCGCGCCCGATAACAGATCCGGGGAGGCCGGCATAATGTACGACACTTCGTCGCTGGCGGCCAGGCTCGCCAGGTTGCGGGCAGGTCCTACAACCACGTAGTTTCCAGGAAGCAGGCCCGCGCGGGGGAGAATGACAAAGCCGTGCTGGGTAATCAGTTCGCTCCCCGCTTCCGCCGGCACGTCCGCATATAACATCACCAGAAAAGCGCCGCGCCGTAAGTAGGGCAGATCGGGACTGAGTTTGTCGGAAGGAATCAGGCTGCCGACCGAGTTCACATCCAGCCCGCCCCAATCCGGGACGGTTTCGGAAGCAACCATCAAGGTCGAGTCCGGTACGTAGCCGAGTACACGGACACCCCGGCGCGCCAGTTCCGCGCGCACGCCGGCATCCGGATAGGAACGGAACTGCACCAGGTAGTGCCTGCCGATCTTCGCGGAGACGCTGGAAAGCGAACTGAGCGTCCGGTTCTTCAAGTGTATGGCGCTGCCGGCCCAGGCCGAGTGCGCGAGTAAGAGACAAACCGCACCCGAGATCCATCGCAAACGCATTTCAGACTCCACGGTATTTAATTCGACGCCGCTTGAGATTTTCTTTAGGGCCCGGCCACAACCTTCATACACCAGCTTCGATGCGTAACCGATTACTTCTTCTGGTCTTGGCCTCGGCTGTCCAAACGCCCGGCGCGGCGCAAACGCCGCTGAGGGTCTATTCCCTGGAGACCGTGGCCGGGACACTCCAGACGGGCGATGGAGGCCTGGCCACGTCCGCAATCATCGGCAGCATCCAGGGCGTGGCCGTGGACCGGTCCGGCAATCTCTACATCTCGGACACGGACAACCACAGGGTGCGCAAGATTGACCTGAGCGGCGTTATCACGCTGCTGGCGGGCACGGGCACGGCTGGGTTTAGCGGCGACGGCGGTCCGGCCACCAAAGCCTCTCTAAATCTGCCGTACGGCCTGGCGGTCGATGCGGACGGCAACATCTACGTGGCCGACCTGGGCAACAACCGTGTGCGCCGCGTCGCGCCCGATGGGACGATCGTCACCGTCGCCGGCTCCGGCCAGAGTGGATCGGCGGCGGATAGCGCGGGAGCCACCGGCACCGAACTCCTGGAGCCTCGCAACGTGGCGGTGGATGCGGCCGGCAACCTGTACATCTCGGAATTCGCTGGACACAGGGTCCGCAAAGTAACGCGCAGCGGCCAGATCGCCACGGTGGCCGGCACGGGAACGGCCGGTTTTAACGGGGATGGCGGCCCAGCCAACGCGGCGCAGCTTGCCTATCCGGCCGGGCTGGCGATCGATGGCCACGGTACCTTATATGTCGCCGATTCCCAAAACCAGCGGATCCGCCAGGTTCTCTCCAGCGGAGCCATCTCCACCTTGCTCGGAGGGACTCCGGCCACGGCCCTGTTCACCCCGACCGCGATTGCCGCGGACGCCTCCGGGGCCATTTACGTCGCCGACTACAGCAATATCGTGCGCGCCTACACACCTGGGGGTGCATGGATCAATTTCGCCGGCACGGGCGGATTGGGTTTTGCCGGGGATGGAGGCCCGGCGGTGTCCGCCACGCTCGCGGCAGCGCACGATCTTGCTGTGGACACCAGGGGCCGCTTATACCTCGCTGACGGCGCGCGCATCCGCAGAGTGGGCGCCGACGGAATCATTCAAACGATTGCGGGCGACCAGAACCTGTACGCCATCGGCGATGGCGGAGACGCTACGGCCGCGCCGCTATACCGTCCTTCGGCCGTGGCGCTGGATAACTCCGGCAACCTGTATGTGGCCGAAACGGGGGCGCAACGAATCCGGCGAGTGAGCGCTTCCGGCCAGATCACAACCCTTGCGGGAACGGGAGTGGCGGGAACGGCGGGCGATGGCGGTCCCGCCATCAGCGCGCAACTTAACTCGCCAGCGGCGGTGACGGTGGATGCTTTTGGCAACGTGATTGTAGCCGATGCGAACAATCACCGAGTGCGGCAGATCGCGACTGGCGGTCAGATCTCCACCGTGGTAGCGATGGACACCGCTCCCCAGGGTGTTTGCGCAGATCACATGGGCAACCTCTACGTGATGGATACTGCGAATCATCGTGTGCTGCGCGTAGCGCCGGGTGCGGTCGCTGTAGTAGTAGCGGGCGATGGCGCGGCCTGCGCCGTGGACACGGCAGGCAACCTGTTCATCGCCGACACGCTCAACAACCGCATACGCCGAGTTACACCGTCGGGAGCGATCTCGACTGTCGCCGGGACCGGCGCGGCAGGTTTCGCGGGCGATGGCCAACCGGCTACTTCCGCCTTGCTGAGTGGCCCCGCGGGAGTTGCGGTAACGGATGACGGCGATATTTTCATCGCCGATACGGGCAACAACCGCATGCGCCTGGTGACCTCCGATGGCGTCATCCAGACGATTGCCGGTGGCGGCACACCGCTCAACGCGCCGGGCGGGCTGGCGCTGGATGGGTCCGGCAACATCTACTTCGCCGAGACCGGCAGCAACCTGGTCCGCAGACTGACGCCCGGGGTAGCGCAGGCCGCAGCGCCGATCACGCAACTACCCATCACGCTCGTGAATTCCATCAGCCTGCTGGCGGGACCGGTAGCGCCTGGGGAAGTGGTGACTATTTTCGGCTCGGGGTTGGGACCGGACCCGGGAGTCGCCGGCGCCTTCGATGCCGCAGGACTACTGGCTACCATCGCGGGCGGCACGGAAGTACGCTTCGACGGCATGGCGGCGCCGGTATTCTACGCGCAGGCCGGACAGGTCAACGTGCAAGTGCCCTACGCGGTGGGCCCGGCCGCGGCTACGAATGTGGAAGTCGTGGTCAACGGCCACACTGCCGGATCGCTTACTCTCCCCGTGTCCGTCGCGGCGCCGGCCCTTTTCCCCGTGGTGGCGAATCAAGACGGTACACCGAACTCGGAGGCTGAGCCCGCGCTTCCCAACACCATCGTGACGTTGTTCGGAACCGGTGAGGGCCTCACCGACGGACCGAATCTCTCCGGCCAGACAGCCGTCGCACCGTACGCTCACCTCAAACTTCCGGTCACGCTGACGGTGGCAGGGATGCCGGCGCAGATTCTGTACGCAGGCAGCGCTCCTGGCCTGGTGGGCATGTTGCAAATCAACGCGCGCCTGCCGGGAGGGTTCGGCTTGCAGGGTCAGGCTGCCGTGGAATTGACCGTAGGCACCGCCCTATCGCCGCTGATCAGCATATGGCTGAAATGACGCTGGTATTCTGAATCAGAATGCCCGTGGCACTGACGATGGCCGGCTCCGATCCCAGTGGCGGCGCCGGGATTCAGGCCGACCTCAAAACCTTTCATCAGTTCGGGGTCTACGGAGAAGCAGTCATCACACTGGTCACGGTGCAGAATACCCAGCGCGTAGATCGCGTGGAGGTGCTGTCGCCAGAGTTAGTTGCTGAACAACTGGAAGCGGTACTCGAAGACATCCCGCCGGATGCGGCCAAGACCGGCGCTCTGGGCTCGGCCGGGGTGGTACGTGCCGTTGCCCGCGCGGCTGCGGCCTTCGCGTTTCCACTGGTGGTGGACCCGGTGATGGTGAGCAAACACGGCCGCCCGCTACTCGACGAACTCGCCGTGACTGCGTTGCGCGACGAACTTCTGCCATTGGCCGCGCTCCTCACACCCAACGTGCCGGAGGCCGAGGCGCTCTCGGGAGTTGCCATTCGCGGCGTGGACGAATTGCGCCGCGCGGCTGAGCGCATACGCGATCAGGGCGCGCACGCGGTCCTGATCAAAGGCGGACACCGCGAAGGACCAGCGACCGATTTTTTGCTGGAGGCAGAAACGTGGCACGAGTTTCCTGCCCCGCGGATTATCACGCGCCATACGCATGGCACCGGTTGCACCTACTCGGCTGCGATCACCGCCGGGCTGGCATCCGGCATGGCGCTGGCCGATGCCGTCGCGCGCGCCAAGCGCTTTATCCAGGAAGCCATCCGCACGGCACCGGGCCTGGGAAAGGGCTGTGGGCCGCTGAACCACTTCGCGGGGAGCGAGTAGTGTGGGGCAGGCCTTCCGGCCTGCCGCCGGCTTTCAGCCGGCGCGCCGCGCGGAAGCGCGGCGGCAGCCCGGAAGGGCTGCCCCACACCGATGTAGAATGCTTGGGATATGTCCAGCCCGAGTTACGTCAGCGGCACGAGCAGCGTCCCTCTCATCGGCGAAACCATTGGCGCGCACTTCGACCGCGCGGCCGCGCGGTGGAGCAATCTGGAAGCGCTGGTGGTCCGCCATCAGAATATCCGCTGGACTTACGCCGAGCTGAGACAGCGCGTAGACAGCCTAGCCGCGGGCCTGCTCGCGCTTGGGCTCGAGCCGGGCGAGCGCATCGGCATCTGGTCGCCCAATAACTCCGAATGGGTGGTCACGCAGTTCGCTACGGCCAAGGCCGGGCTGATCCTGGTCAACATCAACCCGGCGTATCGGCTGATCGAACTCGAACACGCTTTGCGCAAATCCGGCTGCAAGGCGCTCATCACCGCCCCGAGATTCAGGAGCAGCGACTACGTGGCCATGGTTCGAAAGCTCATGGACGAAGGACGGCTGCCGCAGTTGCGCACCGTGGTCCATCTCGGCGAAGAAGCGCAGGAGGGGATGATCCGGTTCTCTGAAGTAGCCGGGCGTGGCGGCGCGGCCGAGCAAGCGCGGTTGGCGGAATTAGCGGCGTTGCTGCAGTTCGATGATGCCATCAACATACAGTTCACCAGCGGCACCACGGGCTTGCCTAAGGGAGCAACCCTTTCGCACCACAACATTCTCAACAACGCATTCTTCGCCGCGGAGATGATGGGACTGAGAGAGGGCGACCGCCTTTGCATTCCCGTCCCGATGTACCACTGCTTCGGCATGGTGCTGGGCACTCTGGCCGCCATCACGCACGGCGCGGTTATGGTGTTTCCCGGCGAGAGCTTCGATGCGCTGGCTGTCCTCGATACGGTGGAAGCCGAGCGCTGCACCGGGCTGCACGGCGTTCCCACCATGTTCATCGCCGAGATGGCGCTCCCCGAATTTCGGCGCTTCGATTTACGGTCGCTGCGCGTAGGCATCATGGCGGGTTCTCCGTGCCCGGTGGAAGTGATGCGCCGGGTGGTCAGCGAGATGAACCTGCGGGACATCACCATCGGCTACGGCATGACGGAAACCAGTCCCCTCAGTTTCCAGAGTGCGGTGGACGATCCGCTGGAGCGGCGCGTATCCACCGTGGGCCGCATTCACCCGCACGTCGAGGTCAAGGTTGTGGATACCGCCGGGCGTGTGGTTCCGCGCGGTGCGCCGGGTGAGTTGCTGACGCGAGGCTACTCAGTGATGCGCGCCTATTGGGACGATCCGCAGCAGACCGCCCAGGCTATCGACGCCGCGGGTTGGATGCACACCGGTGACCTGGCGACCATCGATGAAGAGGGTTACTGCAACATTGTAGGCCGCCTCAAAGATATGGTGATTCGCGGTGGCGAGAATATCTACCCGCGCGAGATAGAGGAATTTTTGTTTCGTCATCCGAAGATCGAAGCGGTGCAGGTATTCGGCGTCCCCGACGCAAAGTTCGGCGAGGAGTTGTGCGCCTGGATCAAGGTACGGGCCGGGGCGTCGCTGGCGGAAACGGAGGTAAGGGCCTTTTGCGAAGGAGAGATTGCGCGCTACAAAATTCCGCGCCACATCCGTTTCGTGGCGGACTACCCGATGACGGTTACGGGCAAGGTCCAGAAGTTTGCCATGCGGCAGCAGATGATGCAGGAGTTGGGGCTGGCGCAACCGCAGACGGCGTGAGAAAAAGCGATCAGCTTTCAGTTATCAGTCAAAACAAAAAGGCCGGTGGGATCCGAAGATGCCACCGGCCGTTGGAACTGCTTGACGAAGGATTAGGCCTGTTCGGCAGTAGCGCGCGCGCGCAGCTTGCGGGCTCCGAACGCCAGACCCACCATGGCGACCGCGAAGAACCCGTAGAAGCTCGGTTCCGGAACGCCGGAGGGCGACGTGATCGTGATCGATTGAAGTAACAGGTAATGGCAGTCGGCTTGGATTGCGATCCACTCACCGCCCGGCATATTGTTGGTGAACAAGTTAAACGTGTGCGTGCCCGCGCCGCCACCAGCACCGTTCACACTCCCTTCCGATATGGATTCCGTGGTCAACGAGTTGGAAGCGGTTTGGCCTCCCCATCCTGTCCCGATTCCTAACGGTGTGCCCGTCGGGGCACCAGTCCAGACATCAATGCCGGTATTCGCCACCGCATTGACACCGGTTGCCATGGTGAAGCTAACGGTCGATCCCGCCGCGAAGTTGCTCAGATTCAGCAGGAGAACCTGATCCGTTGGAGCTCCCAGGGGGTCAACTGCCGTGCTGGACGCGATCCCAGCCTGGCCGGTGAAGTTGAGATTGGGGCTGCTGCCACCCAGGTTATCGTACGGACCGATACCGGTCGCTGAATTACCACCCGAACCATTAGTCACTTCAAAAAGACCGGTTGTGCCGGTGAATGAACCGGGACCTCCGTCGCCAGCTTGACTCGTCTTCTCTCCGTAGACTGCGATCGTTGTCCCCGATCCAAAGGTTTGGCTCGAGGTTGAAAAATACATACCGCCGCCACCATTCTGTGCTACCCCAGTGCCACCCGAATTTTGTTGAGTCCCACTGAAGTTGTACGTCACGGTCGTTGCGTTGGCAATCGACCACAGTGACGTCGCCATGACGCCCACGATCGTAAAAAGTTTCCGCTTCATCCAAACTCCTCCGTAGCTTTTCTAAGTAGCTTAGAGCTAATCAGTACAACTTAGGATAGTCGAGAGGTCGCGGAGAATCTAGACCCAAACAACGCAGAAGATCTATAAAAGTACCGGCACAGACTAGCAGAACGTCTAGTACGTAGGGTCCCGATTCGATTATCGTATGAGACCTAAGAGATCGTTGATGGCGGTGGTTGTGTCTTTCGACGGTGACAGTTGGAGAGCGCGTGAGAGCTCGGACTTGGCCCGTGCCGCTTGGCCCATTTGGTACAATCCCATGCCGGCGTGATACGCAAACTCGGGGTTGTTGGGGTACTTGCGCACGAGCGTATCCAAGATTGCCATGGCGTCGTCGTTCTGGTCCTTCTTAAGATAAACGTACGCCAACGTGTCGGCGAAGTACGGCACATTGGGGGCCTTATCGGCGGCCTTGCGGGCGAGCTTCAGCGCCTCCGCGAGATTGTCGCCGGTCTCGGCCATAGCTTGGGCCAGGTTGTTCATCGCAGCCGGATCCTCGGGCCGCAATTTGAAGGCGCGTAAGGCCTCCATCTTGGCTTGATCTTTCTGATTCGCCACCTGGTAAAGGTAGGTCAGCATGGTGCTGGGGCGGCCATCATTAGGCGCGAGAACAGACGCTTTCTTGAGGGTAGAGATCGCGCTGAGGACATCGCCTCGCGAGCGCAGGGCGTCCGCCAACTGCAGCTGCGGTTCGATAGAGTCGGGCGTCTGATCCACCAGTTGCCGGTATTGTTCGATGGCCAGGGAATACTTGCCGGTGGACATGGCGGTCGCCGCGATCATGGAACGGACTTGCGGCGCACCGTGCGAGCGGTCCAACTCGTCTTGGAGCCGGGACAAAGCCTTCTCTGGACGGTTCTGCGCCAAGTCGTTGTCGACCAGCCCCCCGAGCCCTCGCCAATCCTTGGGACTTTCGGACTGGATCTTCTTGAATGTTTCTTCGGCTTCGGCGTATCTCTTCTGGTGTATCGCCAGGTAGCCCAACTCCAGCTGCACGTCCAGCGCTTTCGGGAACTGGCGCGACAGGCGGGTGAGGATGTCGGAGGCCTCATCGTACTGCCCCAGGCGCAGCAGAGCACTGCCACGCAGCATCCGCGCGCGCAGATTATTGGGATCGAGGCGGAGCGCGTCGGCCGCCTGCCCGGCGGCATCGCGGTTGTTGCCTTGCTGGAATGCGATATCGGCCAGGGCCACGAACCCATCCACAAACTGCGAGTTCTTTCTTACGATGTCCTGAAACTGCGTGTGGGCCTCGTTCAGATCCCCCGATTCCAGTAAGGCCTTGGCATAGGTAATCTTGACGAGGAGGTCGTCCGGATTCTTCTCCACCATCGATTTCAATTCGGCGACCCCGAACCCCGCTTTGCCGCTATTCGTTCTCCCCAGCATCAAAGCCGCCCGCAACTTGCGCGCGTCATTATCTTCGGGGTGCTTTGTGAGCGCCTCACCCAGGATTTTGACGGCCTCATCGCGCTTGTCTTGCATGATCAGGGCCCGGGCGGTGCGCACCTGATAAATTGCCTGATCCGGACCGTTGGCAGCGATCCCGATCTTATATTGCTCGATCGCACCAGGCCACTGCCCCATACCGGCATAGAAGTCACCGGCTTTGAGATGCAGTTGCGGGTCGCCGCCGGGGTTCGTCAGAAACGTCCGCATGGTGTTTTCCATCTCGGACTTCTTTCCGACACTCGCGTAATAACCGGCCAGGTCGATGAGGTACGCTCCCTCTTTGGGATTGTCCCTGGTTTTGCGAATCAGGATGTTTTCGGCGTCTGCGGGCCGCCCGGTGGTGATGTACATGCGGAAGAGCGCATCATAGACTTCCGCGGCGGTATGGTCGGCCGCAATGAAATCCAGCCCCACTTTTTCGGCCTTCAAAGGATCACCAGCGCGGAAAAGCGCATCCATCAATCCCATGTTGATTCTTTCATCCTTGGGATTGGCCCGCTGAGCTTGCACAAACAGCGAAACAGCCTCCTGAGGCCGCTTCTCCACCATCGCCAGGTAGCCCTTGATCCGTAGGCCCTCGGCGGACTGCGGGTCTTTCTGCAGCCATTCGTCGCTCATCTTCAGCAGACGCTTATACAGTGCGTCGGGACGCGAGGGATCCCCAATGAATCCACCCAACGCCAGGTTCGCGAGCTGGCGCTTGGCATCCTTATTATCGGGCGAGAGATGCACCGCCTGTTCCAGATCCTCCAGCGCCTGCACCGCTTTGTTTTCCTTCAGCTCACAGAGGGCACTGCGATAGAACGCTTCCCCGTTGCTGGGGTCTTTCTGTACCGCCTTGCGGTAGTTCAAGTCCGCCTCGGGGTAATCTCCCTTGACGAACAGCGCATTTCCCTTGTCGAGATAATAGCCGGAGCCGTGGCCGCACGCCCCGGCACCCAGCAGAGCTGCCAGGGCCAACCCGCAAAACACGCTCCGGCGTCGTTTGATTACCCCGCGCCGTGTGATTTCATCACTCGCCATATTCGTTGCCGTTACGTCAGATGCCTAAGCCGCGGAAGGCCGGCAAGCGGAACGATGCCTGCCTGTATATCGGCCCTTTTCAGCAATCTGTTTAGCTCCCCAAAATGTACCATGACATATGTCAGAATGCGTCAAAACCCCGTCCGCTGCCATCAGTTGGGGGTCCAGTACTGCCGTTCTAGCAAGTCCGTAAACCGCTCCCTTCGGTCACGGCTCCGTAAGCGACTCCAATTGAGCCGTGGCCGTAGGGAGCGGTTTTTGGGGTTACTTCAAAATGACCGTCCAATCCATCTGCGCCGCCGTCTGCTGCCCGATTTGAACCAGATCCGGAATGGCCGAAAGATCGGCTTCGTCAATTGCGCGAGGCAACAACGGATTAAAATTCTGCATCAAGCCCGGCCACTGCCGGTTTACGGCGTTGTCCACCCAGTCCTCGGAGCTGTCCACCAGGGTGTTGGTGACCCACCCGATCGTGCCGAGCAGACCGCTGGGAGGGTTGTCGGAGTTCGGAAAGTAGCCGGTACCGAGCGAGATCAGGCGCGTCTGGGCAGGCACGAAAGTGTCGAACTCAAATGCTTCCACCGCCGCCTGGTATGCCGGGTTTGCCGTTCCCCCGGCGCCGCCGTCGAAGAAGCTCATCGTCTTTCCCTGCATGACAATTGGCCAGTGGTTGAAGTAGGTCGGGGCGCAGGCGGAGGCCACTGCGGCGTCGATCAGGTCCAGCGATCCGGTGGTGCCCGCGTTCTTCGGGTTGTCCTTAACGAAGAACCAGTTCCGACCGTTGGCCGCGGTCGCCGAAATCATGATGCGAATCGTACTGTCGTTGATCGTCCACTTCGCAGCCGGTCCGAGCACCGTGGTTAGCACCACCTCCAGATTTTTCGGGTTGTACATGTAGCCTTCCGCCACCCGTTTAGCATCGGCGATCACGCCGGTGGGCGTGAAGATCTTTCTGGAATCCTCCGTGTACACTTTCAGCAGGTCGGCCGCGGGAATTCCAGCCGCCACCGCTGCCGTGAGAAGAGCACCGGTGGAGGTGCCGGCGCAATAATCGACGTGATCGCGGGTGAGGCCGCCGAGCTGCTGTTCTAATTTCATCAGGCAGCAGCACGGGATGATCCCTCGGATCCCCCCACCCCGGATTGACAGCACGTTAAGCATTCGCCTTCAGTTTAGACCGGCGGACTGGTTAATTCGGTTGGGGCCGCGGCATCATGACGCGCTTGAGGCAGGAGCGGCAGATGCGCGCCACCAGTCCGGTGGCTCGCCGGAGTTCATGGGCAGTCTCGTTCTCACAGCTCCTGCAAAAGCGCAGGGTGACCGGCAAGCCCTTCGGTTTTGCGGGTTGTGGCGCCGTCCGCATCTGGTGAATCCGCTTCGCGCGTTTGCTCAAAATTAATTCGATCATGCCGTGACTGGAGAGGCCAGATGATCGGGTACCATGGGTGTACCAGATAGCTGGTCAAGACAACCGGTGGTCCCCCGGCCTTCCCGTTTGATCGATCTCTATTGACTCTGCCGGTGACCCATGTACAATCCAGAATGGTGTCAATCTCACTACGGAAGTGGCGCTAGATGCTCAAGGCCAGAAAGCCCCGTGCGACCTCTGCCCCGGAACTCGAGGGCTATAACAGCAGCGAAGTATCGCGGATCTGCGGCGTGAGCCTCCGCCAGTTGCAGTGGTGGGACGAGCGCAGTGTAGTTTCACCGAGGCAGGACGGGCACAAGCGCGTCTACCGCGCCGAGGAAGTGGTGGAGATTTCGGTGATAGCCGAGCTGCGCCGCAAAGGATTTTCGCTGCAAAAAATCCGCCGCGTGCTGCGATTTCTGCAGAAGGATACGGGCAAGCGGCTCAGTGAGGCGTTGTCGGCAACCTCCGACGTCCACCTGCTCACCGACGGAAAGTCGATCTACCTGGAAGAGGCGCCCAACCGCATCATCGACCTGCTCAAGAATGCCCGCCAACCGATGTTCCTGGTGTGTGTCAGCGATCAGGTAAAGCGGCTCTCGGCCGCCTCCGAACGGAAGCCGGCCAAATCCGAAGTGGCTGCTGCTCCGCGTAAAGCGCGCGTGGTTTGATCAACGAACCGTCTGATTCCCAGCCCTTAAGGTCAGGGTGACTCCCACAAAGGCGAGGATCACCATCACTATGTAGGAGTACGGGCTGTGACCGCTGGTGTAGGCCGCGAGCGCATCGAGCACTCCCATGGCGGACTGACGTAGAGAAGGCGAGATCAGAAGAAATCCGCCGCCGAAGACAATCAAACCCAAGAATCGTGTCATCGCAACCTTACCAACCCATATTCGCAGATGCTGCTTCGATCGGAAAGCTCCGGCTGTACCAACGGCGTACGGGGGGATAACGGTAGATAGCGGGAGTCGATGGAGGGTAACTCACATGCCATTGCAACAAGATACGACTTCCCATACAATCTCTAGTTGGACATAGGTGATTGCAGTTCCCCTTCTAAATGAATATTTCCGTAAAGGGCGAGTATGCGTTGCAGGCAATATTGGATTTGGCTTCGCGACGCCCTGGCGAGCCCGTCAAGATCGCGGATATCGCCAGCCGGCAAAAAATCCCTCAGAAGTTTCTGGAACTCATTTTAGCCAGCCTGAAGCAGGGCGGGTTCGTGGAATCGCGGCGCGGGGCCGAAGGCGGATACTTGCTGGCCCGTCCCGCCGATTCGCTGACTGTAGGCGAAGTGTTACGATTCGTGGAGGGCGCGCAAGCCGGCCGTGCCCGAACCCGCCGCAAGGGCGATACCCCCTTCTCCGACATGTGGCAGCAGGTGGACGGCGCTATCTCCGGAATCCTGGACAAGACCAGCTTTGGCGACGTCCTGCGCGCCTGGAGCGACAAACAATCCAAATTTGTACTGAATTGGGAGATCTGATTTGCGAGTCTACGACGACAACACCCTCAGCATTGGCCACACGCCGCTGGTTCGTTTGAATCGCGTCACAGACGGATCGAAGGCTACCATTCTGGCCAAGATCGAAGGCCGGAATCCCGCCTACTCCGTAAAGTGCCGCATCGGGGCCTCTATGGTGTGGGACGCGGAAAAGCGCGGCGTGCTTGAAACCCGGCAAACAACTCATAGAGCCCACCAGCGGCAATACTGGTATCGCGCTGGCTTTTGTAGCAGCCGCGCGTGGCTACCCCATTACTTTGACGATGCCCGAAACCATGTCGCTTGAGCGGCGCAAGGTCCTCAAGGCACTGGGAGCCAACCTCGTCCTTACCGAGGGCGCGCAAGGAATGGCCGGTTCCATCTCCAAGGCCGAAGAGATCGTGGCGTCCGACCCGCAGCGATACGTACTACTGCAGCAGTTTAAGAATCCCGCGAATCCGGAAATCCATTTCCGCACCACCGGGCCGGAGATCTGGGACGACACCGAGGGAACCGTGGACGCCCTGGTTTCGGGGGTCGGCACCGGCGGCACAATTACTGGCGTCTCCCGGTACATCAAGAAGGAAAAAGGAAAAAAGATTCTATCGGTCGCAGTGGAACCGGCCAATAGCCCCGTCATTACGCAGCGGCTGGCAGGCCAGCCCCTCAAGCCCGGCCCGCATAAGATTCAGGGAGTCGGGGCGGGTTTTATTCCGGACACACTCGACCTGTCCATGGTGGACCGCGTGCTGCTCGTTTCCAATGAAGAGTCTATGGAAATGGCGTTACGGTTGTCGCGGGAAGAAGGTATTTTGGCGGGGATCTCCTGCGGCGCCGCGGTGGCTGCCGCCGTGCGCTTGGGGAAGGAACCGGAACTGGCGGGAAAAGTAATCGTGGTGATCCTGCCCGATGCCGCCGAACGCTACCTGAGTTCCGCGTTGTTTGAAGGTCTGTTTGATGACTAGCCTCCGCTCCCTCGCGGTCGCGGCTCGGTAAAAACGGCGCCGTTCGGTAAGCGCTGTACGCAAAATGTCGAAACGTAGCTGAGGCGTGACCGAAGGGAGCGGTTTTTCTGGGTTGGTTCGGCGGCTGGGCAAAGAAAAAGCGGGCGCAATTTGGGTGATAGGGGTGAGTGCGCCCGCTGTCGTAACGGGGATTTGTTCTAAAAGACGACACTAGGCGTTAGGGAGTTACAAACTTCCGGATGGCTCTTTAGGGCTATAACTTGCGTAGACAGTTTGAGTTGCGGCCGATGGTGGGAGGCATCGTCCTGAGCGCTGTACTCCTGTTTACGATCGACGGCCAGGAGACGCCCCCCGCCGCGGTGGAGGCGACCGTGCTGGAGAATTCCGGCAAGCCGATGACGCTTCCGTTCCGCTGCACGGAAGACGACATGGCTTGGGCGGGCCTGAGCTGTTCGGAAGAGGAACCCTGCCCGGTGTATCTGGAGATCACCGCCGCGGAAGCCGTGGGAAGCCAGATTTTCGTGACGGGAAACCTGCACGCCGATACCGTTACGCTCTACTCCGTTTTGTTGAGAAGCCAGGATGCCGGTAAAATCTGGCGCGAAGAATTCGAGCGAATTCGGGGGGCCGGCCTGGACCACATTCAATTCGCGGATTTCGCCAACGGTTGGTCCAGCGGGGAAACGCTCTTTCCCCTGCCGCAAGACCCGTTCCTCCTCATCACGGCCGATGGGGGCAAGACATGGCGCCGGCAGCCCATCTTCGATGAACCGCAAGCCGGTTCCATCCAGCAATTTTTCTTCAGCTCGAAAAATGAGGGCAGCCTGATTGTCGATCGGGGCGAAGGCAGCGGAAGCGAGCGCTACTCGCTCTACGAATCGCCCAACGCCGGCGGGACTTGGACGGTGAAACAGATCAGCGGCAAACCGCTGCGTCTGCCGGTTGCCACGGATTCCCCAGCCGGGTTACGGGTGCAGGCCGATCGCGCGACGAAGGCCTTCGACGTGGAGCAGCGACAGGGCGAGCGCTGGGTGACAGCGGCCTCGTTTGCCGTGAGCGCGGGAGCGTGCAAGCCGACGCGGCAGGAAGCTAAACCGCCGGAGGAAAATTCGCCCGTCGAGCCCGCGCCGGTTCCCAAGCGGCCGCGGAAGTAGGGGAAAAGCATTCAGGATTCAGCTTGAAACCGTCAACGCCAGGGTTGGCTGACTGCTGAAAGCTGATCGCTGAAAGCTCTCTACGTCATCGGCAGATCCGTGAACTTGGCCATCGCCAGGCGCTCGTCACGGTTCAGATCGTTCACTACTTTCCACTCGTTGTCGATCACCATGGTCATGCGCTGATTCGCCTGGAAGGCCGGCCACTGCGGAATTCCGGAATGGCTCGGGTTTCCGGTGCGCGCGAAAGCCACCCACGCGCCGCTGATGCGATCGGCTAACTGCTGAATCGTCGGGCCCGTTCCCACCAGCTCCGGCATGTGCCAGGCATTCTGGAAGACGAAGGGGATTTCGAGGCAATGCGGAGAGTAGCGCAGGCCATCCTGAACGGGGGTTTTCCAGTTGAGCTGATACAAGTAGGCGTGCGCCTTCCCCAAAGCCGCTTTGCGGTCCGCCTGCAAGTTGGCCTTGGTCGGAAAAGCCAGAATGGTGAAGTACAGCTCGCTGGGTGTGGCCTTCGGACGGTTCCGCTGAAATAGCGCGATGATGCGATCGGCATCGTCACGCAGCCGGTCGTGCAAGCGCGAACGCATAGCAGTCTCGTCGAGCGACAGTAGATCGGGCGCCGCGAAATAAGTGCCTTCAGTCTCCGTAGTACCGATCATCACGGGCACGTCGGCGGAGAAATCCGGCGCGGTGGGATCGAACGGGTCGCGCGGCAGCGACTTACCATCCACCACCGGCCCGAGACGCATCCCGCCATTGGCATTGGCCGCCTCCAGCAGTTGCTCCACAGGAAGGTTTTGTAGCTCGTCCACATGGTTCGGTTCTACGTTGAGGTGCGCCAGAAACTTCTCGGTGTTCTGCTGCGCCTGCTCCCGCGAAATCTGCTTAAGCGTCGATCCGCTTTCGACCACGGCTTTGTGGAACAGCCCTTTGGCCGCGGGCATTGCGAGTAAGGTGCTCACCTTCCCGCCGCCGCCGGACTGCCCGAAGATGGTGACGTTCCCGGGGTCGCCGCCGAAGCGGGCGATGTTGTCGCGAACCCATTCGAGCGCGGCCACCAGATCGAGGATGCCCACGTTTCCGGAATCCGCGTATTTCGCGCCGCCAGCCTCAGCCAGAAACAGATGCCCGAACACCGTCAGGCGATGATTCAGACACACCACGGTAACGTCGCTCGTCCGTGCCAGATTGGTTCCGTCGGCTGCCAGAGTGGTTCCGGAGCTGTACGTGTAGCCGCCGCCGTGAATCCATACCATAACCGGACGCTTTCGGCCATCGTTGAGACCGGGTGTGAAGACGTTGAGCACCAGGCAATCTTCGCCCTGCGTGGCGTTGGAGCGCAGGCCCGCGCCGATGGCGCTCGCGGCCGGCATGATCTGCGCTGCAGTGTGGCCGTTTTCGAAAGCGTTGCGGACACCGCTCCAGGGCTCCGGCTTGCGCGCGGGCAGAAAGCGATTGGCGCCGGCGGTGGATGCTCCGTAGGGAATGCCGCGGAACACCTGCACCCCGTTGTTGGTTACGCCCCGCACCTTGCCGGCAGTAGTCTCGACCACGGGGCTTTCGGCTAAAGTTGCGATGGAGCGTGCGGCGAAGGCCGGCACGGCAGCCCAGGCGCCGCCGAGCAGCGTGGACGCCAGCAAGCTCCGGCGGTCCAGGCCAGCACGCAGCGGTTGATTCGAGGGGACGCGGTTGTGGCTCATGTGGATACTCCTATGGAGGACGGCTCTCGGGAGTCTAGCCTATCACATCTCCAATCCCTACTTGCATTTGGGGACTATGCTTGGGTATCATCGGGTCGCGGTGTAACTCGCCAAGGAGGGCACTCAGGGTGATTGCTTTACGGGTATCTCTCGCCGGTTGTCTGCTGGGGATAGCAGCGCTGGCTGCTTCGAACTCCCCCACTTCCGTGACGTTCAGCAAGGACGTTCTGCCCGTTTTGCAGAAGAACTGCCAGGGCTGCCATCGTCCCGGCGAAGTTGCGCCGATGTCGCTCCTTACTTACGCCGATGCGCGGCCGTGGGCCAAAGCCATCAAACTCGCGGTGGTGACGCAGAAGATGCCGCCATGGTTCGCCGATGCTCAGTATGGCCATTTCTCGAATGACCGCAGACTGAGCCAGGCCGACATCAATACGCTGGTTTCCTGGGCGGACAGCGGAGCGCCGGAAGGAAATCCCAAGGACGCACCGGCCGCGCTGCGATTCACCGATGGGTGGAATATCAAGCCGGATATCATCGTCGAGATGCCCAAGCCCTTCCATCTGCCCGCGAAGGGAACTATCGATTATCAATACGTGTTGGTGAAGGGCAATTTCAGCGAAGACCTCTGGGTGGAAGCCGCCGAGATGCGTCCGGGCAATCCCAAGGTTCTGCACCACGGCAAGGTATGGGTGCGGCCGCCGGGATCGCATTGGATGGAACACGCCGAGTACGGCGAAGCGTACAGCGCCGGTATGGGTAGGAACTCGATTGCCGAGGGCAACGACATTCTGGGCAAGTTTAATCCCGGTTTGGGATCGCAGAGTTTTCAAGTCGGCGACACGGCCAAGTTTGTTCCTAAGGGTTCAGACCTGGTGTTCGAGTTGCATTACACCGCCCAAGGCGAGGAGACCGAAGACGCCTCCAAGCTGGGGCTGGTGCTGGCCAAGCACGCTCCTACATCACGTTATATTCTGTCAGCGGGACCGACCGCTCTCAACCTGGTGATTCCGCCGAACGACGGCAACGCCGAGGTGGTCAGTGAAGTCACGGTCGGCGCCGATGGCGTACAGCTGGTTTACGCACAGCCGCACATGCACCTGCGCGGGAAAGATTTCGAGCTGCGCGCGTCGTATCCCACCGGCGAAATCGAAACCCTGTTCAGAGGCAAGTTCGATTTCGACTGGCAGCTTGGCTACAATTTCGCCAAACCGATTCCGCTTCCCAAGGGCACACGGCTGATCGGGATCTCGCATTTCGACAACTCCGTCAACAACAAGTGGAATCCGGACCCGGCCAAAGAGATCCACTGGGGCCCGCAGAATTGGGACGAAATGAGCAACTGTTTCGTCGGCCTGATTTTCGATGTGAAGACCGATCCGGAAACAGTGTTCAAGGCGTCCGGCCCGAGTCTTTTGCCGCGCGGCGATTCCGGCCCGACGCTGGCGTCGCTGGAACTGAAGTAGAGGCGACGTGAAGTAGAGGAGTGCCACCATGCGTTTTCTGGCGTCGATGCTCTCGTTTGCAGCACTAACCTCGGCGCAACAAATCCGGTCTGACCAGTTCGATTCCGCACCGCGTCGTAATCCACAAGGTTGAGCCCGAGTACACAGATCAGGCCCGCGCGGAACACATCCAGGGAAAGGCTGTTCTACTTTTTCAAGTCGGAACCGATGGCCGGGCGCACGACATCCGGGTGGTCCGGCAAACGTACGGATACGGGCTGGATGAGAAAGCCATCGCCTGCCTGGAACAGTGGGAATTCAAGCCAGGTGTGAAAAACGGGGAGGCAGTGGCGGTCAAGGAAACGGTCGAAATCAATTTCAAACTGGAACGCTAAGGCACTCTCGGGGCAGGGCATGGCATGGCATGGCATGGCCCCCCACGGAGTCACTTCGCCAGGTCGCAGAACTCTTCGTACGGCAGGTCGCAGCCCAGGCGTTTGAGCTCCGCTATGAAATGCGCGTCCACTTGTCGCTGTTGTGCCGCGGTCAGCAGTTCCGAGGAACCGCCCTGCGCGCCTTTGCGCACCATCGCGACTTCCGATTGCCAGGGGATCAGGTTCCACATGCGGAACTTGTCGTCGTTGCGCTTCATGTAGGCGAACGAAGCTTTCTCGCAGACTTCCTGGATCACCGATTCCCCCGGGCGCATGCCTAGAAAATCCGCCACCTGGCAGACCGTTCCCTGCAGGTCACGCTTCATCGCTTTAAACGAAAACACGCGCACGTTCGGGCGATGCCGCTGGGCCCAGTAACCGGCTGCGTTGGCCGCCCACGATCCGCCCATCAGGAAATTCTCGGATAGATACAACTTCAGCCATGTGTCCACCGGGCGGCATGGCGGGACCGATCACCGATCCGAAGAAGTGATAGTTCGATACGAAGACATCCTTCGGGTCGCGGATCACGGCGATGTAGCGCGCCTCCTCCGAATACGGCAACAGCTCCCAGTTGTAGTGCGTCTTGATGACACGCTTCTGCTCGGGAGACGCGATCCACACCGAAGGGTCATCCTCCGGAATGGCATACTTGCTCATCGGTCCGAACAGCCGGGAGTCCGGCCAGGGCACCACGCAGTGAATATGGTCAAATTCGCCTTTGCCGTGGAAGAGGAGCTGATGGGCAATCTGCATCATCCAATTCGTGCCGCTTTTGGCGTAGGTCATCACAAACACGTCATGGGCGGTGGGAGCATAGTTTTGGAAAGCGTTTTGCTTGAGCTGTCTTTCACGTTGGCGTGCCGCCATGGCGCCGGCCACGCGCTCCATCCTCCCTGTCTTTTGGAGAATGAAACTTGCCGGCGCAGCAACACTATACATCCACAGACCGAGGGCGCACCGCAACGGAAGAGGCGGTGGGCGGCGCTGGAATGTGGGTTGGAAAGTGGCTGGCGCCGCACCGGTCATTGCGTGGGCCCATCCGCTGCGAGCAATGCCAACGACGCGAAACCGGTAGCTGCGTCCTGCATGAACTGCGACTCCATGGAATCGGGAGGGTAAACCTTGTTCATAGAAGCTGCCGGCCATGCGCCGGAGTCGCGGTCCTGATGAGCTTTGAGCCAGGTGAGCACGCGCGCGATAGCAGGGTTCGCAGGCGGCAGTCCGGCTTGTTGCAGGACGTAGGCGACGTAGCCCGAGGCGTAGCTATTGCTTCCCGGCGATGGCGGCGCGCTGGAATGCGCGGTCCAAGGTCCCAGGGATGCTATGGTCCATCCACCATCCGGTTGTTGACTCTTGAGAATTTCGTCGATGAGCGACTGGCGCTCCGAGCCGGATAGAAGCCCTGGCAGTTTCGACGAAGCCCATAAGAGGGCCAGGCGGTTGTGCACGGGTTGGTTCTGCTGATGGCTTCGCAGGTACTCGGTTAGCGCGGCTACATGTTCCTGAACCTTGGGCTGGTTCCGATATTCGGCCGGCGTTGTGCCGACAGCCACCGCGGCGAGTGCCGTTCCGTAATACGACGATGCCGGCATTTCCCAAGGATCGAGGCTGGCGTCGTACCAGCGCGAGGAGCCCTTGCTTGATCCTTCCTGAAATTGCATCGACCACAATTGGTCGAAAGCCTGCGCCGCAGTTTCGCTGAGCGCCGCTTGGTGCGTCTCTTCCTGCGCCAGAAACATGGCGGTGAAAATCACTTCAACCCCTTGCAACGTACCCGCCGGTTTAGCGCCGGCCTTGGTTCGCAAGCGATCCAGCAGACCTTTCTCATAGACAGTCGGTTGAGTTTCGCCGAGCCTGTGGCGGAGCGCCGGGCGGGCCAGCAGGTAGGGCAACCCGGTGTGGCAGGAAACGCACGGACCGTCGGCGGAGGCGGCCCGCGGCCAGGCGAACCATTGCTTCTGCCGGCCGTCGAGATACTGGGCGGCCAGTTGCGGGCTCCAATCGGCGGCGCAACCGAGCGCGGCCGACAACAGGAGCAGGGCTGGCGCCCGTGCGGTCATTGCGTCGGTCCGGCGCCGTCGCGTTTCACCGGCTTGCCGTAGACTTCGATCCGGGCGACGTCGGACCACCCACCGGGACCGTGCCCGCTGCCGGGCATGAGATCCGCGAAGCCGACTTCATCGACCTTGCTGAGATCCGGCTTCTCGACAAAGTTTCCCTTCGTGAGCACTTTCTCGGCGTCGAGCCGCAGCCAGCGCACATCGGCGACGGAGAACTCATTCTCGATCCAATCCGCGGTCGATCCATCAGCGTGATCGCCTACCAGCCAGGTGCCATCCGCCAGTTTCACGATGGGACGCACCTGATGAAAGCCGGAGACCTTGGTGACCCAGCGAATCCTGGCGAGACCTGTCAGGTCGACATAGTTGTTCTTGTCGCGTAGAGCCGCGGCACAGTTGCCCGTGCAAAGCCCCGTCCACAGGTGGATGGGATCGTTTTCATTTCCCGCCGTACCGGTAAGTTGGATGTCCTTGGACGACGGCCCGTAGAGCTTCAACTCGAGGTCGGGGTTGGCTGGGGCTGCCGGCGTGATGGGGTGCTCGCCGCCGCTCGGCAACTGCTTCCATTCTTCCTTGAAAAACAGCGGCGGGCGCGTTACGCGCGCTGGCCTCTGCGCGGCCGGCTGCTGTTGTGCGAACGCGCTACCCGCGAGCGCCAAGACGATCCATATGATACGACGTAGCATGCACCCTCCAGTCCGTTGAGGTTGCCAGTATATCAATGTCGCGGCTTGCTGAAAAAGGGCCGATGCCGGCGGCAAGGACCGCCAGCGTTACATGCTAACTGTGGACTTGCCCCAGAGCTGACGCGTGGCCAGGCGCGCGCCCTCCGCCATCGCTTCGAACTTGGCCCAGACCACCGTCGGATGGACCTCCGGGTTGTAGGTGGCCTGCGAAGAGAATCCGCAGTCGGTGCCGGCGATCACGTTCTCGCGGCCTACCAGCCGGGCGTACCGGCCTATGCGTTCGGCGATCAATTCGGGATGCTCGACGATGTTGCTGGCATGCGTGACCACGCCCGGGATCAGCACCTTGCCGTCGGGCAGCTTCACATTTTCCCAAACGTGGTACTCATGTTCGTGCCGCGGGTTGGCCGCCTCGAAGGAGTAGGCGCCTGCATTGATTTTGAGCATGACATCCACAATCTCTTCGAGCGGCGCATCGTGCACGCGCGGTCCCTCGTTAATGCCGTAGCAGGTATGGAAGCGCACGTGGCTCTCGGGAATGCCGCGCAGCGCGTGGTTGAGCGCCTCTACCCACATCTCGGCCGCCTTGCGCCGTTCGGCGTCGCTCATCCCCGGACGGCTGAAGATTTCGGTGAGAAACGGATCGTCGATCTGGAGCACAAAGCCGGCGTCGACAATGGCGTTGTACTCCGTGCGCATGGCCTCTCCCACGGCCTCGAAATACTGTTCCTCGGTGGGGTAGTATTCGTTGAAGCCCACGCCGCTCGGCGCCACCGCGGGTATGAACGCATCTTCGGAATCCACGCCCTCGAGCGCAGCCTTCAGGTTCTCAATATCCCGCCGCACGGCCTCGCCGCCCTTATAGGTGACCGGCCCGGTGCAGACGAGCGGCACGATGGGCGCGACGGAACCGCCGGTCATCGCCTGGCTCATGTACTGCTCGTAGTATTCCGGAAAGGCTTCGCGTCTCCGCGGTAAAGCGCGGGAAGTGCGCCTCGGGCCTGGGCTCGAATCCGGCCAGGCGTTCGCGCACGTAAGCGAAGAAACCGGGCTTACCTTGCTCGCCATCCGTCAGAATATCGACGCCGGCTTCGGCTTGCTGGCGCACAATTTCTCCCACTGCACGTCCAACCCGTGCAGCATACGCCTCCTGGTCGAATGGGCCGCCGCTAACTTTGGCCTTCATCAGGTCAAGCAGGTCTTTCGGCCTTGGCAAGCTGCCGCAGTGAGTGGTCAGGATGCGAGCCGTGCTTCGTTTCATGCAGGAATTAAACCATAAATACCGGCGATCTGTCCCGTGGTCACGCCATGGTTCGCGTGTCGGCTCTAATGCGGCTGATGGCTTCTTGCAATTCCGCCTTGTTGACCGGTTTGGCAATATAGCCATCCATGCCGGCGGCCAAACATCGTTCTTTATCGCCGGTCATGGCGTGGGCCGTCATGGCCATGATCGGCACCCGCTTGCCTGTAAAGCGTTCTCGTTCGCGGATCGCAATGGTGGCTTCAAAACCGTCCATCCCGGGCATCTGGATGTCCATCAGCACAAGTTGAAAGGCCTCGTGATCCAGCGCCGTGAGCACCTCCAGCCCGCTTCCCACCACCATCACACTATGGCCCTCATGTTCCAGCATCCGCAGCGCAACCTTCTGATTGACCAGGTTATCCTCCGCCAGCAGAATGCGTAATGGTCCGCTGGCTGTGTGGGGCTGCGGCAACCGGGCGCCGTGCGCCGGCAAGACCGAACGGCCGGCTGCTGCTCTAGGCTGGAGCACGCGCAGAATCGTTGCTTGCAATTCCTTTTGAGCGACGGGTTTGGTCAGGTACGCGTCCACTTTGAGTTCCCGGCAGCGGGCGATATCGTCAGCGTGGCTCCCGGAAGTCATCAGCACGATGGTGGGTGCGTCCTGACAGCGCTTGATCTGGGCGGCCAATTCGAAGCCGTCCATTTCGGGCATGTGCACATCGGCCAAAACCAGCGGGATGGGCACGCCCGCTGAGCGATAGAGCCGCAGCGCTTCGGCGGCCCCATCCGCGACCACCGGCCTCATTCCCCACCGCGACAAGGTTTCAGCAAGGATGCGCCGATTCGTGGCATTGTCGTCGACCACCAGGACCGGCACGCCTTTGAGCGCCGCAGGTTCGATAATCTTCTCGTGCGAGGAGTTGTGAATGGGATCGACGCGGACGGTGAAGCGGAAGGTGCTCCCTTTGCCGGCGTCGCTTTCCATGGCGATCGACCCTCCCATGAGTTTCACTAATCGCTGGCAGATGGTGAGGCCCAGACCGGTGCCCCCGAATCGCCGGGTGGTGGACGCGTCCGCTTGTGCAAATGGTTGGAAAATGATCTTCTGTTGTTCGGGCGTAATCCCGATGCCGGTGTCGCGAACGGCAAAGGCCAATCGAACGCCGTCCCCATCGTCGGGGCGGTGCTCCACAGCCACGGCCACTTCGCCACGCTCCGTAAACTTGACGGCATTGCCGACCAGATTGAGCAGCACCTGGCGGACTCGCGCGGCATCGCCCAAAACCCATTCGGGTACCGAAGGCGCGACGTCGCAAACCAGTTCCAAGCCTTTCTGGTGGGCACGCAACGCCAGCAGCCGGCATGTCTCATCGATAAAGTCCCGCAGCCGGAATTCGGTGGGATCCAGTTCGAGTTTCCCCGCCTCGATTTTGGAGAAGTCCAGGATGTCGTTAATCACCGTCAGCAACGAGTCGGCCGAGAGTTTAACGGTGGTGAGATATTCCCGCTGCTCGGCCGTGAGTTCTGTTTCGAGCGCCAGGTCGGTCATACCCACCACGCCATTCAGGGGGGTTCGAATTTCATGGCTCATGTTGGCGAGGAACTCACTCTTGGCGCGGCTGGCGGCCTCCGCGGCCTCTTTGGCGCGTGCTAACTCCTCCTCGATACGCTTGTGGGCAGTAACGTCGAAGTCGACGCCGACCACGCGGACGGCGCGCCCTTGATCATCGAAGATCACCAGGGCCTTGCTATGAAACCAATGAAGCGACCCGTCGGGCCAAGTCACGCGGTACTGCTGGTCGAACGGCTCGCGCTCTTCGAAATGCGCCCGCACCTCGGCGATCTTCCGCTCACGGTCGTCGGGGTGGATATAGCTGTGCCACTCCGCTAAACTAAGGCGTTCGCGGGGTTGGTGAATGCCATAGAGGTGCAGCAGTTGCTCGGAGCACTCCACGGTTTGGCTGACCAGATCCACTTCCCAGGCGCCCAGGGAGAGGGCCGACTGCGCTAACTTGAGGCGGTCCTGAGTGGCGCGCAAAGCCTGCTCCATCTGCTTGGGAGCGGTGATGTCCCGATGAATCCCCACGACTCCTTGAGCATTTCCAGCATGGTCGCGCAGGACCGACCACGACACGCTTACGACGAATCGCTTGCCCTCCCTATTGGTGCAGATGATCTCGCCGTTCCAAGAACCGCGGTGCAGGATATCGGCGTGAATCGCCTGGCGCTCGATGGGCGTGACCACAGTGCCGGCGACCGCCCGATATTGCTGGCCGAGAGCTTCCGGCGCACTCCACCCGAAGAGCCGCTCTGCCGCGGCATTGCAATAGGTGATGCGAAAGTCTTTACTATCGACTGCCACAATGGCGTCGTTGACCTGGTCCAGAAGACTGGTTTGAAATTGCCGTTTTCTGGTTACTTTGACGAGCCCGCGCAGCGCCTGCCGCAGATCATCGACAGATCCTTCTGCGAGCAAGCGGGTCAGGCGATCAGGAGAGGCCAAGATGCTTTCGGTGTGGGAGCGGCGCGCGATTTTCACGCCGACTCCGCCCCGACTAAGCTCTCGTCTTGCGGCCACTTGGCCCTTCCCTTCGCCCGCATCGAACGCGATGCGGGTTCGGGACCAAGCTATCAGGTGCGTAGCCTAGGGACAAGACTAACGAACCGGAAACTAACTTAGATTAGCGGCCGACGTATTCGAACGTTATGTACAGGCACCGGCGGCAAGGACCGCAGGCGTTACTGTCGCCGGCGCCCCGGTAGCGCTGGCGATCTTTGTCGCCGGCCCTGCGGCGGAGACGCTATTGTTTCAGCGCCAATGCCCGGTCCAAATCGTCCTTGGCGCCAGTTGCGTCTCCCAGCGCTTTCCTGGCGGCGGCCCGGTTCTTATACGGTTGGTCGAGCGTCGGCCGGAGGCGAATCGCCTCGGTGAAATCGGAGATTGCTTTCTCGAATTCCTTGCGGCGTAAGTAGATCACTCCGCGTCCGTTCCATGACAAAGGGTAGTCCGGCGCAAGTTCCAGGGCACGGTTATAGTCGGCAAGCGCGCGGTCGTCCTGATTCAACCGAGCCAGGCAAACCGCGCGCTCGTGATACGCCAAGGCGACGGCCGGATTAAGGCGGATAGCTTGCGAGTAATCTGCAATCGCTTGCTCGAGTTGCTCCAGATGCTGATACGCGCCGGCTCGGGCAAAGTATGAACGGTATTCCGGCTTGGCGGCGATGGCCCGGGAGAAGTATGGCACCGCATCCGCATAGGCACCGCCTTTTAACAAGCTACTGCCCTGGGCATACGGGTCACCTACGGTAAGCGGTTCGGACCGAGACACCGGCGGCACCGCAATTTGCGCGGAATCGCGCTGGGCTTTGTCCGCGGTCCCTGTGAGAGCCACTCTAGCGCGAGGCTTCGTCTCCGTCACCTGCGGTAGCGGCTTGGATTCGGCCGGCCGCTGCATCTTTAGTGCCGCCAACTGCGCCCGAGCCAAGCCTGCAAACTGACCTTCGGGGTAGCGCTTCAAGTACGCATCGAACGGAGCGCCGTCCTTGCTGTCCTTGATCGACGTCCAGTACACGATCTCGATCTGTGCGTCGCTATTTCGCTGGTAGAACCAGACTCCGCCAGCGGCCGCGGCCACCAGGGCTAAGACGATAACCGCGGCCAACCGGTTATGCCTGGGTGGCGCCGGCGGATATGGATTGGGAGCGACTGGCGCAGTCTGCGTTTCAGTACAAGCCGTGCGGAGCGCGCCGGCGAACTGAGTGCAGGTTTCGTAACGCGCGGCGGCTGTCTTCGAGAGCGCCTTGCGTAGTACACTGTCCACCGCGGAAGACAGCGCGGGATTCACACTGGTGGCAGCCGGAGGCTCCTCATACAGCGTCTTGGCCGCGATGGAAGCCATCGTGTCGCTCTCAAAAAGGCGGCGCCCGGTCAGCAGACCATAAGCGACGGACGCCAGGGCCCACTGATCGGTCCGGCCCGTCACCGCCTCCCCCTTCCACTGTTCGGGGGCCATGTAATGGGGCGAGCCCACGATGACCGCACTCTGCGTCAGGGGCGTAAACTGAGCCGCCTTGGCGATTCCGAAATCGGCAATCTTCACGGCGCCATCCACCTGCAACATGATGTTGGCGGGCTTGATATCGCGGTGAACTACGCCGCGGCTGTGCGCGTAATCCAGTGCGCTGGCGCAATCCTGGACAATGCGTAGGCGCTTCACCGGTCGAGCGGACCGATGGGTCGGTGGCAATGGCTTGCTCGAGCGTCCGGCCAACGATGTACTCCATCACAATATAGGCGGTCTTGCCCTCTTCGTTCACGTCGTAGACAGCCACGATATTGGCGTGCGATAACTGGCCGCCGGCTTGCGACTCGCGCAACAGCCGGGCCCGCATCTCCGAACTCTTCTCCTCGGCGCCATCAATCAGCAGAATTGTTTTGATCGCGACGGTACGGCCGATCGTGGGATCGATGGCTCGATATACCACTCCCATGCCGCCCTTGCCAATCTGATTCAGGAGTTCGTAGCGTCCGAGCTTGCGGGTAGCAGCGATGAAGTCGCGTTCGGGGGCCGCGGCAGTGCTCACACCCGAGGACTGAGCCGCGCCCCGGACGGCGGCCTTCAGGTAACCATCGGCATCGTCGGCGATGGCCAGCAGCGATTCAACTTCCTGGCGGAGGGACGGATCGGACGCGCAGGACTGCTGCAAAAATGCAGCGCGCTCACTGGGCTCTTTTTCCAAAGCCGCATGATATAGTTGCTCGATTTGACGCCAGCGGCCGGTATCCATCGGGTTTTAACTCCCGTTCGTCTGACCTGCCAACGGGGCGTCACCTTCCCCGCTAATCATCTCGCGAGCCAACCACGCCTTCGCCAGACTCCAATCGCGGTTTACGGTCTGCGGCGAGACTCCCAGGACGGATGCGATTTCGTCGGCATTCAGACCGCCGAAGTAGCGCATCTCGACAATCCGGGCCTTGCGTGGGTCGAAGCCAGCGAGCTGGGTCAGGGCGTCGTCCATCCGCACCAGGGCCGGGTCCATTTGGTTAGAGACAACCAGGGCTTCATTGAAGTCGACTCGTTGCGCTCCCCCGCCGCGCTTCGCATAGCCCCTGGACCGCGCGTGATCCACTAGTATGCGACGCATGATTCTGGCGCCGACCGCAAAGAAATGAGCACGATCACGCCATTGCACGCTGTGTATATCGACCAGCCGGAGATAGGCTTCGTTGACCAGCGCTGTAGCTTGAAGCGTATGCCCAGGGCGCTCACCGGCAAGGCACCGCTGGGCCATCTTGCGAAGCTCGGGGTACACCAGAACTACGATCCGCTCGAGAGCGTTCGGATCACCTTCGCTCCATGCCTGAAGCAGCCCGGTAACTCCTGGTTCAGGGGCCGAATCCAAGCGTCCCTCCGATGGGGAAGATTCTACCACGGCCTTGGAAGACACCGGCGGAGAAGACCGCCGGCGTTACGTCGCAGGCGATCTTGTAGCCGGTGAGCATTAGATTACTGGAGACAGCACGATCACGGTGTTGAAAAATTCCGTGTTGTAGCCGCCGAACACAATCATGCTGAGGCTGTTCGTATCGAGCACCGCCGTGCAGTCGGTGCGCGGATCCGGCGACGGGGGCCCCGAATTCGTCAGAGTCCAGACCGGCGGTTGCGTCAAGCCGCTCGCGTGGGCCGCGGTCCAAGTCTCCTCAGGCTGTCCGATGCCGCCGAAGATCGTCATCGCGTCGCTGGCCGGATCGTAAACGGCCGTGTGGCCCTCGCGTCCGGCCGGTACGGTGGCGGTACCGGTGGGAAGCGGTATCCACGCGGGCGCTCCGTCCAGACCGTTGGCATTCGTCAGCACCCAGGTATCGTTGAAATCGATACCGCCTCCGGATCCGCCGAAAACGATCATCCGGTTGCTTCCTGGATCGTAGACGGCCGTGAATCCCGCGCGCGTGGACGGTCCATTAGCCGGCACGTTCAGTTGCGTCCAGACCGGGTTCCCGCCCAAACCGTTGGCGTTCGATAGCGTCCAGACTCCGGCACTCGAGTCGTAGACGATCATGACGTTGCGCTCGGGGTCGTAAACATGTTTCTGCCAGTTACTGAGAAAATCCGGAAGGCTCCCGGTAGGGAATAATTGGAACCACGCAGGGGGCGCGGAGCCCAGCCCGTTGGCATTCGTCAGGACCCAGACATCGGTACCGGCGGAGCCTCCGTAAAGGATCATCCGATTGCTGGTGGGATCGTACATACCTGCCGAATAGTCCGCGACCGGCGGCGCAATCGTAGTCGAAACTCGAATCCAGGCCGCCTGCCCGTGCTGTCCGTCGGCATTGGTGAGAATCCAGGTGTCGTTCAGAGGGGAGCTGCTCGAATTCCCGCCGAAGATGATCATACGGTGGCTGGCGGAATCGATGGCTGCCGAGTGGCCATACCTGGCCTCCGGTGCTGTGCCGGTGGGCGACAGTTGGGTCCAGCTCGCGGCGGCTACCTTTCCACCCAGGATGCCCAAAGCGGCTTCCCGCATGGCCTTGGTGTTCGCAATGCACGCGGCAACTTCCGCCGGGTCGCACTCCCGCGGGTTGCTCCAGCTCGGCCATGTCTCTTCGACTCCGTAGTAGCCCGGGTAGAACTCGATGTGATCCACTATGCCGTGCTTCACTTCCTGCACCTGGATCGTGAGCGACTGCTGGAACAGATCGAAATCCTGCTGGGTTGTGCACGGTTGACCCTTGGGAGCACAAGGCAGGAAGGCGCGCCGGTCGTAGGCGTAGGAACCGGCGATGATGCGGGCGTGCGGGAAGAGCTTCTTAGCCTGCTGCACATAGCCCGGATAATTCGGCCCATCCTCCCGGTAGTGGATGAATAAGTGAACGTACTCGAACTGAGCGCGCACGGCTGCCGGGAGCTTGGCATCCTGCAGGTAGGGGCTGGTGAGATCGTCTTCGTAAATAGTGGCGCCAAATCTCAGGTTGTGATTGTCGGATTTCAAGTTGGCAATGACGTTAGCGACCAGGGCGGCGGGCTGGGCCAAACCGGTGCTGAACAGCGCTTTGAACTGGCTAACGAAATCGTCGATGCTCACCTCGACCAGATAGGGCGCGCTCAAACTGAGCTGGCTGTACTCGCGCGCATACGCCGAGGTTGTGAGCGAGTTGAGCGGTATGTGAAGCGTAACCTTCACGTTTTCCGACCGCGCCACATTCCCCACGAAACTCATGCAGGAGGCTGGCGGGTCGCTGCAGCCCTGCCGTGTATATCTGACTCGCAGGGCCTGATTCCATTGCGGAGTGTTGGTTTGAACACCCCAGGTTGCGACGCCCCCGCTGAACAAGAAGGCATCGTTCGTTTGACCGTAAGCGATGGTTGCGAGGCCGGAAATGGCCAAGGCAAGCTGCAAAACCGTAGTGCTCTTCATGAAGTCCTCCAGGTTGGATCTTGAGATCCGAATCGTCTCTCACCCCCTAGAGCGGGAATCACGCGGGAATTTGCTAACGGGCGGGAAAAGAAATTAGTGCGGAGGGGTGGACGGGCCGGACTGCTGCCTGCCGGACGCTTTCACGATCTCCTGTGCATCGTCAGCCAGCGCCCGCAGCTTGGAATTCTCCCTTGCCCCACAACTGAGATCGGGCGTCTTCTGGTAATCGAACTCGATGGTGCGCACCGTGCCGAAAGAGGCGCTCTTCGGACAGGTCGGTGCGGGAAGGGAAGAAATTGGCCATGCAGCGTCCAAATCCGAGTAAAGCTTCTTGGCGAGAGCGGCGGGAATCTTCCCTATAGTGGTTACCGGCAGCTCGATCGGCTGGGGACCCAGGTCCCGGGGAACCACCGTCGATCGCGTCCTGCCGGACCGCTCCACCAAAATTCGAAAGCCATTCGTATTGGTGGAACCCGACTCCACGATTGCCGCCAGTCCGCGGTCTCGCGGTTGTGCGAGGCTCAATAGGGTTAGAGCCAGTTGCAGGGAAACGACTTTCTTCATAACTGCAATTTTGACACCCTGATTAGTAAATCCTCCACTAGTTCCCGCCTTTAGTGTCGAGGGGGATTTATGAATCGAAACAAACTATTCGTTAGCGCACTGTTGATGGGCATTACCGTCACAGAGCATACACTGTCGGCGCACGAGTCCAAGGCAAAGGCGGAGTCTTCAGCGGCCCGCAGAAGCACGCCACCGATCCGCCACCAGGCCCATCCGGAAGCGAAGTGCGGGCGGTGCGAGGGCAATGGCGGCAGAAGCAAGGAAGTTCACATTGCAAACCACGAGCGAGAAACGTTCGGCAGAAATGGCCACGTCCCGGAGGGACATCCGCGAGGAGTGGACATCCGCCACGATCGAGACGAGGCGCGGGAGCGTCGGTTGGATCGGCGCGAACATTCGTTTGAGCGGAGCTACTCATACCACGGTCACGAGTTTGACCATCGCGTTTATTACGTACACGGCATACCTTATCACCACTTTTACCAACCTTATTACTACCGAGGGATCCGGTTCCACGTGTATACCCCAGGGTTTTACTACGCGCCGGCATTCTACGGCTGGGCGTATACACCGTGGGCGGCTCCAGTAGCGTGGGAATGGGGATGGCGGGAGGCCTCTTGGTACCGATACTATGGCGCGTGGTTTAGACCCTACCCCGTTTACAACAGCGCCTCGCTGTGGTTGACGGACTATCTGGTCGCGCAAACTCTGGAGCAGGCGTATGAGGAGCGGGAAGCAGCCGCTAGGCTTGGCGGGGCCGTTAATTTCGCTTCTGGTCCGATCACACCCGACGTAAAGCGGGCGATCGCAGCGGAAGTCCGCCGGCAACTCGCACTTGAGAACGCCGAGGCCGCGGCCAATAGCCAAGGCCCTCCGGATCCCGGATCCAGCGGCCTGGCCCGGATGCTCAGCGATAACACCTCGCATGTTTTCGTGGTCGCCACTGGACTCGAGGTAATGTCCGGCGTCGGCGCGTGCCCAATCACCGAAGGTGATGTGATTCAACTCAACGGGCCGACGCCTCCGAATGCGGTCACTGCGAACCTGGTGGTTCTGGCCAGCAAAGGCCAAGACTGCCGCAAGGGCGCAATGGTTGCCGTCGGTCTAGCGGATCTGCAGGAGATGCAGAATCACATGCGCGCGACCATCGATCATGGGTTGCGAGAGCTTCAATCAAAGCAAGGCCAGGGCGGATTGCCGGCAGCGCCCCTAGCCGCCACGAAGCCCCCGATGCAAACCGAGTTCGCGGCAATCGCACCGCCACCCGATCCAAATGATGAAAAGGCCGATCGGAAGTGATCCGCCACGCAAGTGATATCGCGGATATGCGGCTTGAGTCCCCGGATAGGCTCGACCGCACATCCGCGATTAACCAGCAGCCGGCGTCAGTGCGCCCGCAATCGGGAGGGCGGCCCCGGCGGACGGCCCATCGAAAAGTTGGCGCGCGGGATCGAATCGCAGCCACAGTAGCGCGCCCGCGACCAGTAGAGCCACCATCGGAATCAGTGGCAAATTGTAACTTCCGAACTGTTCCACCAGGTAACCGTACGAAACCGTGGATACCCATCCGCCCGCCTGGGCGGCGGTGTTCATGAACCCAGTGACTGTGCCCGCGCGCCTCCGGCCGATATCCAGGCAGACCGCGAAGATGCTGGTTTGCTGGAAGGTGATTGCTCCATAGACCAGGGATAGGAAAAACACCGCGGCTCCCCGACCGTGTACCAGAATAGCCGCGGTCATGAACACTGCTGCGCTGCTCAGTCCGCTAGCTCCCGCGATACGCCGCCCGGCTCTAAGGCCGAACCGGCGGACCAAGCCGTCGCTAGCGACTCCGCCCAGCCAATTTCCACAGGAACCCACCACAAACGGCAGCGCGGACAGCCACAGGTCGTGCTCCAGGTAGCCGCGGCCTTTTACCAGATAAGTGGGGAGCCAACTCTGGAAGAAGTACAGCGGGTAGCAATAGCAGGCGGTCAGAATCATGAGTGTCAAGAGATTCCGACTCTTCAGCACGACGCCCCACTCCACGCGGTGGTGCGTATGCGTCACGGCGGGACCGATCTCGTCCCTCTCGGCCTGGCTCACCTCGGGCTTCTGCGCCGGAAAATCCCGAAACCACGCGTACCAAACCGCGGCCCAGATCAATCCCAGGAATCCGAAGCAAAAGAACGATGCCCGCCAGCCGAAACGAGCCTGAATCGGCACCACCAGCAGTGGAGCGATCGCTCCACCCAACTGGCTCGAGAGCATGAGCGTGCCGCATGCGCGCCCGCGCTTGATGCCTGGAATCCACCGCGCGATCACCGTTGAAGCGTTGGGAAATGCCCCTGCCTCTCCCGCGCCAAAGCAAAACCGCGTCAATAGTAATACGAAAAAATTCGACACCATCCCAGTCAGGGTCGTGAACGCGGACCACCACAGGACGATCCGCGTGAGTACTTTGCGCGGACCGATGCGATCTCCGAGCGCGCCCGAGGGAATCTCAAACGCGCCGTATGACACCAGGAACACGCTGGTGACCCAGCCCCACGCCGCGGGACTAATTTGGAGTTGGTCCTGCATTCGCGGTCCCGCCACTGAGATGCACACCCGGTCCAGGTAAGTGAGGACTGACAACAGCGAGAGCAGGCCCATGACCCGGTGCTGGTATTTCACAGTTGATGCATTGTCTCATGGGAATGCCGGGGGCGTTGGGAAACCGCCGGCGGCACTGCGTGTTATGCTGTGAAAGATTCCGCAGAAGTAACTCAAGTTCCGTCCCGGAGAGATGGCCGAGTGGTTGAAGGCGCACGCTTGGAAAGCGTGTTTAGGGGAAACTCTAACGTGGGTTCGAATCCCACTCTCTCCGCCATAAAGCACACTAACTAAATAGTTGGCCTTCGACCTGCATTAACAGGTTCGGGGGTAAAACAGAAGATGCTTTACTATGCGCTGTTGTTTCTGATCATCTCGCTGGTGGCGGCCCTGCTGGGATTTGGCGGCGTGGCGATTGCATTCGCCGGCATCGCCAAAATCCTTTTCTTCGTCTTTCTGGTTTTGTTCCTGGTGAGTCTGGTGATGCACTTGGGAAGACGAGTGTAGGGGTTAGTGGCGCGGACTCTCAGTCTGCCGCGTCGGCACTCTTGTCGACGTTTTGGTGGCTACTGAAAATCGGGGTCGAGAGGAGTCTCGACCCGGCAGGCAGGGTGCCTGCGCCACATTATGTGCAAATTTTGCCGATCGAGGCAGAATTTGCTAGCAAGCTGCTCCGACGCCTCTCGTTTTCACCGATTCGGCTTCGGCCGCAAATTCGGCCAGACGGTTTTGAAGAGTGCGCGTGCTAATTCCAAGGAGTTGCGCGGCGCGGGCCCTGTGGCCGTTGGTTAGCTTGAGAGTCAACTGGATATAAGCTTTCTCCACTTCACTCATAGGCTTTCCGGCCTCAAACGAAATCGAGTCCGAGCCAGTGGCCTGCGTTACGACAGGTGCGGCCTGGGTGGGCACTTTTCCGAATGTCGGGGGAAGGTGAATGGGCAGAATGGCTCCTTCGCCGGCCGAGATCACGGCACGCTCGAGGATATTTCGCAATTCGCGGATGTTCCCTGGCCAGGAGTACTCCACCAGCCGGTCGAGCAACTTTGGGTGAACGTCGGTAACTCTTGCGTTGTGCTTTTGATTGAGTTCCTGAATGATTACTTCAGCCAACCCCGGAATGTCTTCCTTACGGTGCCGGAGAGGGGGTAACTCAATAGTGAACACACTCAACCGGTAGTAAAGATCCTCGCGCAAGAACTTGGCTTCACCGGGGCCATTTACCTGGCGGTTCGTGGCGGCGACGATCCGAACATCCACAGGATGATCGCCCCTACCGCCCAAACGCCGGATCTTGGAGTCCTCCAGAACGCGCAGAAGCTTGGCCTGCATCTCCAGAGGCATCTCTCCGATCTCATCGAGCAGCAGGGTCCCGCCGTGGGCTTGTTCAAAACACCCCGCGTGCTGGGCGAAGGCGCCGGTAAACGCGCCTCTCTCATGACCGAACAGTTCACTCTCGATCAGCGAAGAGGGCAGCGCCGCGCAGTTGATCGCTACGAATGGACGAGCGGAGCGCGGACTCAGCTTGTGAATGGCGCCCGCCACCCGTTCCTTGCCCGTGCCGCTCTCGCCAGTGATGAGTACAGGCGCGGAACTGGGAGCGACTTGCCGGATCAGCGAGAACATCTGCTGCATGGATTCCGATGATCCGTACAAGTCTCCGAGGTAGCCCTGGTAGCTTAATTGGCGCTGCAGGCGCTGCGTTTCCTTTAGCAGGTTCTTGTGATTGACGGCCCGTTCCAGCAAACTGGCCACAACAGCTTCCGACGCCGGTTTCTCGAGAAACCACAACGCCTTGAGGTCGTGGACGATGGAAATGGCCTGGTTCACATCGCCGAATCCGGTCAGCACAATGGCTGGGGTCAGGTCGCCGCGGTCGAGCATCGTCCGCAACAACTCGCACCCATCCATTCGGGGCATCATTAAGTCGGTGATGACCACGTCGAACCCGCCGCTGTCCAGAGTATCCAGGGCCTGCTCGCCGTCTTCGGCGCTCTCTACGGCATAGCCAAGCGCGAAAATCATTTCGGCAAGACTCTGCCGCTCGTGGGCGTTGTCGTCGACAATGAGTACGCGGCCTCGTGCTGGTTGAGTTGTCATCGCTGCTGTTCTCCTGCGCTATATCTATCGAGCGTATCCTCTATTACCTGCCCCAGTTGCATGAATGAGAGCAGATCCGTAGGTTTGCGGAAATAGGAATTGGCCCCCAGGCTCATAGCGAGATCACGATCCCGAGGTGAATCCGACGAAGTAAGGATGATCACCGGAGTATGCAAAAAGACTCGCGTCTTCCGAACGTGCGCCAGCACCTCGCCTCCGTCTACGCGAGGAAGATTGAGGTCCAGTAGGATCAGCTCCGGCACGTCCGCCGAGGGACCGCCTTCGGCCGCATCCAGCAGCCGCAAGGCTTCCTCCCCATCGCGCGCAACCGCGAGATGGCAGGTAAGCCCTTGTTTTTCCAAGGCCCGGCGGACCAGAAACACATCGCCATCGTTATCCTCTGCGAGGAGAATGCGGACCGCCCGGTGAGGCTTACCGAGCCAGTCATTCGTCGTGGAAGCTTGCTGAGACACTATTGGATCTGCCTTTCCAATCTCCAGTGCACGTGATGGACCAAGTCAGGCTGGAACCGGCAGAGTGAAAAACACCGTGGTGCCGCTGCCGGCATCAGACTCGATCCAAAGCCTTCCCCCATGAGCTTCCGCAATCTTCCGGCAAATGACCAATCCAAGGCCCAGGCCGGGGATTTCCGGCCCATGCAGGCGGCGAAACGGGCGGAAAAGCTCGCGCTGGTACTTTGACTCGATACCAATTCCATAGTCGCGCACCGAAAACAGGAACTCCCGCGGCCGGCGCTTTCCAGGCCCTTCCCGCGCCCCAATCTCAACCCTGGGGGACGCCTGGCCGCGGTATTTCAAGCCATTATCGATCAGGCGGCAAAACAACTCCTGCAGCCGGTCCCGATCGCCCCACACCTCTGGGAGCTCGTTGTATGTGACGGTGGCCCCGGACTTGCGAATCTCCGGCTCCAGGGTCGCGACCGCATCACGAACCACGCTCGTGGCCTTTACTGCGTGGAAGGAATGCCTGGCAGCCGGAAGCGCCGTACCGTAGCAGGCGGCAGCGTCCAGAATAGCAGTGGTTCTTGCCACGCTTCCGAGCAGCCGCGCCAAAATCGGCCGTGCCTCGGCCGGGAGGGACTCGCCCAGCAGATCCCGAAGCAACTCTGCGGACAGAGAGACACCACGTTGTTCGGCGCGCAAATCGTGCACAACTCCCATCACAAACCGGTAAGTTTCTTCACCGATCCGGGCAAATTGGAGGCGTAGTTGCTCGGACTCGTCAAGCGACGGGTCGACATTCGTGGGCGAACTTGAATCCACTGGTAACACCACTTCGGATGTCCCTTTCATGGCAGGAGCGCGTAGCAATCATGGTACCAAGTCGAATCGATCGTCCGTTGGTGGTGCTGGCCGCAGCCGTGATCGTCATTCTGGGTGTCGCGTCTTATGTCAGCTGGCACGCCAATCGGCAGATGATTGAGGCGGCACGCCACGAGCAGCAAATCCTGCGAAATGCGACCGCGCTCTTTTCCGCGCTGGAAGACAGCGAGACCGGCCAGCGCGGGTTTCTGCTGACCGGCGAGGAATCGTATCTGAGGCCGTATGAGGATGGCGTGAAGGCTTTTCCAAGAATGATGGATCAATTGCTGCAGGATGTGCAGCCCGACACGCAAGAAGTGGCGTCGGCAGCGCGCATCCGCGAGCTTGCCCGGGTTAAGCTCGATGAGCTAGCCCGGACCATTCAATTACGCCGTGAACAGGGATTGGCCGCGGCACTGACGGTGGTTCGGACGAACGTGGGAAAGCAGGCCATGGACTCCCTGCGCGCCGAGCTGGGACGGCTGAGTAGTCTTGAATCCGATCGAATGCAAGAACGCGAGCGGTCAGTCGATTCAGCCAGTTCGCGAAGTCTGTGGATTATTCTGGCGGGTTTGGCAGGCATTGCGGCGGTGGTTTTGGTTTTGCAGAGGGTGGTGGACCGCCGTATTCAGGCGCGCGATGAGGTGGCGCGCCGGCTGCTGGAATCCAAACAGAGTCTCCACGTCACCTTGATGAGTATTGGCGATGGCGTGATTTCCACCGATGCGAACGGCAATGTAACGCTGCTCAATCCCGTGGCCAGCAAGCTGACCGGCTGGACGCCAGACGAGGCTGCCGGCCGGCCGGTGGGGGACATTTTTCAAATCGTCAACGAGAAGACGCGAAATCTCGTGGAAAGCCCGGTGACGAAGGCCTTGAAGACCGGCCTGATCGTCGGCCTCGCCAACCACACTGTGTTGATTGACAAACAGGGCCGCGAGACTCCGATCGAAGATAGTGGCGCCCCGATTCGCGATGAGGCTGGCCGCGTGCAGGGAGTCGTGCTGGTGTTTCGGGATATCGGAAAGCGGCGCGGGATGGAACTCGAGCTGACACATTCGGAGCAACGCTTCCGTGCCGCCGCGGAAGCGATGGGCGACGTGATCTGGACTACCAATGCCGCGGGCGAAATGGAATCCGCGCAGCCTGCTTGGGCCGCATTCACGGGACAGAGCTTCGATGAGTACCGGGGGCTCGGCTGGACCGCCGCGATCCATCCGGATGAACGGAATGCCACCATCGAGGCATGGCGCCGGGCCGTCGCAGACCGCCGGAAGTTTCTCTTTGAGCATCGCTTGCAGCGTCATGACGGGGTGTACCGGCTCTTTTCCGTCTGCGCCGTACCGGTAACGGACGATGACGGCACGCTGCAGGAATGGGTGGGAGTCCACATCGATGTCACCGAGGAGCGGCGCAACCAGGAGATCGTCCGCGAGAGCGACGAAAGGTTTCGCGGGCTGGCGACGGCGTTTTCGCAACTAGTCTGGTCGTCCAGCGCCGAGGGAGAACTGGAGTATACCAACGCAATCTGGGATGAGTATACAGGCGCCCGATGCGAGTCCGAGTCATACACCGACATCTGGCAGCGGCTGCTCCATCCCGCTGACGCGGAGACGTACGCCTCTCGCTGGCAGGAGGCCATCGAGTCCGGCCGCATGTTCGAAACACAGTGCCGCCTCAAACGCTCCAGCGATGGTGTTTACCGCTGGTTCCTCTGCCGCGCCGTGCCCGTGTTCGGGAGCGACCACAAGATCGTTCGCTGGTTGGGCGCATGCCTGGACATCGACGATCAAATGCGCGATGCCAGCGACCTGCGCCTGGCTAACGAAGCGCTGCGCCTGAGCAATGCGGATCTGGAACAGTTTGCGTACGCGGCGAGCCATGACCTGCAAGAACCGTTGCGCATGATCTCTCTCTACACACAACTGTTGCGCGATGAATACGCCGGCCGGCTCGACGATACCGCGCGCTCGTATATCGGGTTCGCCGTGAACAGCGCGCAGCGAATGGAGCGCATGCTTCGCGACCTCCTGGCATACTCGCAGGTGACCGGAGTGCCGGCCGTGCAGACCGAATATACAGATGCCTCCGCCGCGCTGCGGACTGCACTCGACAATCTCGAAGCCCTGATCCGTAAAACCGGAGCTCTGATCCATACCGCGTCGTTGCCGGTGGTTCGAATTCCGCCGCTACACCTGACGCAGCTATTTCAGAACCTGGTGGGCAATGCTCTTAAGTACCAAGGCGAGAGACTCCCTCAAGTTTGGATCAGTGCCGAACAGGAGAACGGTCACTGGCGCTTTTCGGTAAAGGACAATGGGATCGGGATCGAGAAGCAATATCTCACGCAGATTTTCCGTGTATTCAAACGGCTACACGGACCCGAATATGAAGGAACCGGGATTGGCCTCGCCATCTGCCAACGCATAGTGGAGCGCAACGGAGGCAGGATCTGGCTGGAATCCACCCCAGGGCGCGGATCTACGTTCTACTTCGCGGTGCGAAGCTAACAGAATAGGATCGGAGATCGCGTGAACACATCAGAGCCATCCTCGAAACCGGCAGTCAGTTACGCTGGGCCCGAGTTGCATAGCCATCTCGTCCAGCTTTACGACGCTGATGAACAGAACCTCACGGAGAATATGCCGATTTTCTGTTGGAGGGCATGCGGCGAGACGAAGGGCTCATGGTCATCGCCACCCCTGGCCACACCGAGGCCTTCCGCGGCCGGTTGCAGATGATTGGGGTGGATCCCGATCGTGCGGAACGATTGCAGAAACTGATTTTTCTGGATGCCCAGAGTGTTCTCGGCCAGTTTATGGTAGGAGGCCGGCCGGACCGGCGTCTTTTCGATAACACGATCCGCGCGGCGATGAGCCGGATCCATTCGACCGCAGGAATCCGCGCCTATGGCGAAATGGTGGGAATTCTCTGGCAGGCCAATCAGCGTGAAGCGGCCGTTCAGCTGGAACAATTCTGGATAATTTCCTCCGCGCCACCGGCTACAAGCTGTTTTGCGGATACCCTATCGACGTCTTCGGGACGGAGTTTCACACTGTGGATGTCGATTCCATTCTGCGGTCGCATACGCAATTAGTTTCGTCCGGGCCAAACGGAGATCTAACCGACGCTTTGGATCGGGCGATGCGAGAGATTCTCGGGCGGGGAGTCGAAGGTCTGCAGCCTTCGCTGTCCAAAACTCGGCAGTCACCAGGTGCGGTTCTGCCCGAGGGTGAACGAACCATCCGGTGGATCCGCTCGCATCTGCCATCCCGCGCCGACGAAATCATGACTCGGGCGCAGCGCTACTACAACGCGGAACGAAGATTCCGGGCTCTTGTAGAGAACAGCTCCGACGCTATTTGTCTCCTGGACCGGGAAGGAGTGATTCTCTATACAAGCCCATCCACGAGTCGAGCCCTTGGGCATCAGCCCAAGGAATTGATGGGGGGAATCTATTCGACTTGATCCATCCCGAGGATCGCCGGGATTCGAGGAGCCTGCTCGGTGTTTCCCTCACGAAGCCTCGGTGTCCCATACAGTTTGAGGCGCGCTTTGGCCAAAGGGACGGAAGCTGGCGATGGACCGAAAGCACCTATACGAACTTGCTCCACGACCGGGATCTGCAGGCGATAGTCGTCAACTCGCGCGATATTTCCGCTCGCAAGACGGCCGAACTGAGAGCCCAACGCGATGCCGAAGAGCTGAAGCGCGCCTACTCCGATCTGCAGTCGTTTGCTTATGCCGCGACCCACGATTTGAGGGAACCGTTACGCAGTATTTGCGCCTTCACGGAGTTGCTAACTCACGATGCTGCACTAAACGGTGAACACCGGAAGTACGCCGATTTTGTTGTCGGTGGCGCCAAGCGTATGTCCGCGGTGCTCGACGCTCTGTTGACGTGGGACAGAATCAAAGCCTCCGAGGCGCTCCAAAAAGTGGAGCTTGGCGATGCGGCGCACCAGGCGGTTCTTAACTTGAATGAGGCGATCCACGAAGCCTCCGCGGTTGTGAGCATCGATTCTGTGCCGGCCGTCGAGGCGTGCGAGAGTCATATGGTCCAGGTCTTTCAGAACCTGATCGGAAATGCCATTAAGTATCGAGGTGCCAATCCCCCCTGGTTAGAATCACCAGCCGGCAGCAGGGACCGGAAGTAACTGTGATCGCGCAAGACAACGGTGTTGGTGTTGCACCCGAGTACTCCCAGCATATCTTTGGGCTGTTCAAACGGCTGCACGGAGAAGAACTGCCGGGCACGGGAATTGGACTGGCGCTGTGCAAGCGAATTGTAGAGCGGCGCGGCGGCAGGATCTGGGTGAACTCCGAAATCGGGAAGGGCTCCGCATTCTGTTTCACGCTGCCGGCGGTGTGACGAGCCGCGGCGTTCAGCCTCCAAGGGCTGCCCTTCCGTCTTCGACCGCTTCCTTCATTTCTTCAGCGATCGTGGTGGCAGCGTGTTTTCCGCGCCCGATAGTGTCGGTGATTCTCTTCTTAGCTTCGTCCGCCTGCCGACTTACGAAATGCCGCCCTTCTGAAGCTGAATTCCTCAGCATCTTACGCGTCTCATTACCGGATTTCGGCGCTGATAGACAAGCCACCGCGACGCCAATACCGAGGCCGCTGATGAAGTATAAGAACCGTTCTGCGTTCATGATGCCTCCACGTCTGGCGGGAGCAATCCAGTGACCATAGGTTGAGAAATCCCCGTGGCAACGCGCTTGCATAGACCAGTATGCTTGGCTGTCCCGGCGGCGATTCGTTTCTGCTGCTTCCGAAAAGCCTTTGGCCCTTGTCGAAGAACAGCAGCGTCAGGTAGGGGCACGGGACAGCCTAGTCCTTCGACCCGGCTGGAGGCTTGGCATGCAACAGCTCCGGCTTTTCCACCGGTGGTCTGCGAATTATCTGCGAGGGCCCCGGCCGCAAATTACGTTGCGCCGGCGGGATGCGAACAGTTGTTCCCGTCTCGCAAGCGCGATAAGCGGCATTCACAATTTGAACGTCGATCAGACCTTCCTCACCGGAGGGCTCGGGTTGTCGGTTCTCCAGTGCGCAATTGGAAAAGTAGATCAGTTCGGCTGCGAACTGATCGCGCTTGGGATATACCCGTTCACCGGTCTCGCCATCGGCGGAGAAGCGCAGGCGCAGGTCGGTTGAGTAATTGTAGGCCGGGTCGGCTGTAAGCGTACCCTTCGTACCGATCACCGTGTAGTGGCCCACATGAGCCGCCCCGAAACTCACGGTGAAATTCGCCAGGCGGTCCTTGGGGAAGCGCAGAATGACGCTGACCATCTCCTCGTTCTTCTCAAAGCGCTTTTCCCCGTTATTGCCGCGGAAAGCGCTCACTTCCGCCGGCTCGTCGCTAAAAAGGTAGCGCGCCGCGTTGATGCAATACACGCCCATGTCGAAGAGCGGGCCGCCTCCCCGATCGGAGGTCTGGGTCAGCCGAACGTTGCCTTCCGCCACCTGTTGGCAGAATACCGAGTGGAACACGCGCAGGTCGCCAAGTTTGCCGGACTGACAGATGCGAACCGCCTCCATATTGGCCTCTTCGAAGTGGAGGCGGTAGGCGGTCATCAGGTTGACACCACCGCTACGCGCCGCCTCCATGATCGCGAGGCAGTCCTCTTCACTGGGCGCCAGTGGTTTCTCACAGAGGATGTGGACACCGTTCCTGGCAGCGTGCTCGGCGTACTGGCGGTGCAGATGATTGGGCAGCGCGATGTACACTGCGTCCACTTCGCCGCTGGAGAGGCACTGTTCGAATTGCTCGTATTTATAAGTGCGGCACGAATACTTGCGCCCTAGCTCTTCTCGTTTCTGATCGTCACCGGAAACAAGCGCCACCAGCTCCGAGTTTTCGGCGTGTTGAAATGCGGGGAGTACAGCCTCCTGCGCGATACTGCCGATACCGATGACCGCATAACGTAGTTTCTTCATATTTCGTATTCACCCGCGGCGCTCAGCCCCCGCTCTTCCGGTACAGCCGCCGCAACTCAACCTTCGCGTTCTCTAAGACACGTCTTTGTTTGGCCGGTAGCGTGGCGCCGGCGCGGTTGATGTAGAAGTTCAGCATGGACATTGCCGATTGGAACGCCGTGCCTTTGCGCCGGCCGCTCCTATCGGCGGAGTGTTTGAGCGATGCCGCGATCCGGCGGGAGCTGCCCGAAACGAAAACTTTCGGCTCCAGATCGAGTGCATTGCTCGACTCGGTAACGCGTTGCGACCAACGCCTATCAGGCCGATTAAGTTTTTCGCCGGTCCCCCTATATTGCTTCCCAACCGCCATCGTACGGAACTTTGCTCCCTCTGCATGGTGTGCAATTCTAGCGCCACGCGAGGCGATGCTCGTGTGCGTCGCAGCCGATAGGGCTCCGGGTTAGGGAGATCGATGACATCCGGCGCCGGCTCGTCGGGATCCGGCGCTTAACCCCGTAACTTCGACTGGTCTGTTACCGCACCGATTGCCCCGTTCGCGAGCCGCCCGCGCCCGAGGGGTGCTGATAATCCGGATACGCCGGACGATGCGGCTCCGGCGGCGGGTTCTTCTTAAGCTGCTCCAGCGCGATCGCGACCGCGCGCTCCAGTTGCGGATCGTGACCGCCGGCCACGGACTTGGGGTCCAGATCCACCTCGACGTCCGGCACCACGCCCGTGTTCTCCGCAATCCATTCGCCCGCGGGGCTGAAGATCCGCACGTTCGGAGCTGTCACCGTTCCGCCATCCATAAGATCAGGGAAACCCAGAACGCCAATCAGCCCGCCCCATGTCCGCTTGCCCACCAGCGTCCCGGTTTTGGTGTAGCGGAACATCCACGGCATCATGTCGCCGCCGGAACCGGCCACCTCATTAATGATCATGACCTTCGGCCCCACGATGGAGCCCGCCGGACTCTTTTGGACGTCGCCGTATCGGAAACTGTTATAGGAAAGCAGCGGCCGGTTGAGCACATCGATGACGTAATCCGCCACCTGGCCTCCGCCATTGAACCGCTCGTCGAGGATCAAGCCTTGCTTCTCCACTTGCGCAAAGAAGTATCGGTTGAAACTGGTCAACCCCGGCTCGCCGGTATCGGGCATGTAGACGTAGGCCAGCTTTCCGCCGCTGAGCGCGTCTACTTTGCGCCGGTTGTCTTCGATCCACGCCAGGTTGCGCAAGCCCTGTTCCGTAGCCACCGGTTCCACGATGACCTCACGCGCATTAACGCCCGAAGGATCCGGGCCGACCCGCAACACGATCCGTTTCCCGGCCGTTCCCTCGAGCCATGCAGAAACGTCATCCGCGGCCGAAAGAGCGTGGCCGTTGACTTCGAGTAAGTACTCGCCTTCCTTGACGCTGATACCCGGTCCGCTCAGCGGCGCCCGCAGTTGCGGATTCCAGCTCTCACCGGTGTAAATCCGACGGAAGCGATAATGCCCGTTGGCAATATCGAAATCCGCGCCCAAAAGTCCACCCTGTACTGGCTTGCCGCGCGGCACGGTGCCACCGCCGCCGCGCAGGTGGCTGGAAGTGATATCGCCCAGCATCTCCTGGAAGATGTAGTTGAGATCGTCGCGCGAGGCCAGGGTATCCAGGTATGGCTCGTATTTTTTCTGGACCGCCGCCGCGTCGAGGCCGTGAAGGTTCTGATCGTAGAAAAAGCTGCGCTCGATGCGCCACACTTCCCGATACATTTGTTTCCACTCGGCTAGCGGATCGACCTTCACTTCCATGCCGGCAAGATGCAGCGTGCCTTCGCCGGCTTTGAGCGGCCCGCCGGCCGGTGCAATCACCCACTGCGGCGGTGCTCCCTCGCCGGCATGCTTCAGTTGCAACAGCATCTTCTCGCCGTCAAAAGAGAGATCGAACGACTCCACGGCCTCGGCCAGCCGCTCCACCTTGCGCGTCTTCAGATCGAATTTGGAAAGCGTGTGGGCGCCCTGGTTGTTATTGCGAAGGGATTCGGAGACCTCCTCCAGCAGGTATATGACGCCGGCATGGCCTGCCGCCAGGCTCACGTAATTGCGTGCCGGAATCGGCAGCGCCACAACGCGCCGGGTAAGGGAATCCATGTCGATGCGAACCGGCTTAGGCGCCGCGTCTACGCTCTTGGTCTCGGGCTTCGGAGTAACCGGTTTTTCCTCGTCGCTTTCGGGCGTCACAGGGGACGCGGCGTCGGCTGGAAGCACCAGGGCGTACACGCTGCGAGTCACATGGTGCTCATCGCTGGTCATATCGAGAGGGTGCGAACCTGGGCCGTAATTGGTGCTAGCGGTGAAATACAGATACTGGCCTTCCCGATCGAAGGCCGGGTAGCGCGCATCGCTCAGGCCGTCGGTAACTTGCGTGCTCTGCCCGTTGTCCAACGAATAGAGTTCGATCGCGTGCAGCCGGTTGGGCAGGAACTTTGCGTAGGCGATCCACTTCGAATCGGACGACCAGGCGATGTCACGCTCCATCTCCCCGTACGGGTAGAAGTAATCGGTGTCGATCTTGGTAACCTGGCCCGAAGCGATGTCCGCACGCCAGAGATTCAGTTGATTGTCATTGAAGGCGATCTGCTTGCTGTCCGGCGACCAGTGCGGCGCGAAATAGAACGCCGACTTGCCCGCCAACGGGATCTTCTTGCCTTCGCCCTCCCCACTCTGCGGTTTTACGTGGAGCGCGTACTCGCCCGATTCGTCGGAGAAGTAGGCGATCGACTGCCCGTCGGGCGACCATGCGGGCGTGCGCTCCATCACGCCGGGCGTCCGGGTCAGGTTGCGGATCTCCCCTTTTTCAGCTGGAACCGTGAGGACTTCGCCGTGCGCTTCGAAAACCGCCCGTACCCCAGTGGGAGAAATACGGCCCTCGTGGGCTTCCTTCTCTATGTTTTGCACGCGCGGCCGGACCTCGCTCAAATCGGCCTCGATTTCAATCGGCACTGTGCGAGTCTTCCCGCTCCCCAAATCGTAAATCCCAATCTGTCCAAACTGTTCGTAGACTATGGCGCCCGGCCCGGCGCTGGCGGAGCGGATGTCAGGTCCCGCGTTCTTGATGAGTTCCGTGACAGCCTTGGTGGCCGGATCGTATCGGAACAGAGTCATTGGCCCGTTGCGGTCCGACAGGAAATAGATCTTGTCGCCAATCCACATCGGATTGATGTCGTTGGAGTCCGTGCGCGGAATTTTTTCGGTGCTCAGATCCGCCAGGTTGGCAATCCACAAATAGCTCGCGTCGCCGCCCCGGTAGCGTCTCCAAGCCACCCAACGCTCCGGCGTTCGCCCGAATTGACCGCCGTCGAGGGGCGCATACACCACGCGCCGGCCGTCCGGCGAGTAACCGCCGCTGAATGCCATGGGCAGGGGCAGCGCTTCCGCCAACCCGCCGTCTTTCGAAACGCTGAACAGCTGCGAGTAGCGCGAGAAGCTCTGGCGGGTCGCGCGGAACAGGATGCGCTGGCCGTCGGGCGTCCACCCGGCTGCGTAATCCGCCCCGGGGTGATACGTAATGCGCTTCGGCACACCGCCCACGGCGGGCATGGTGTAGACATCGATGTTGCCGTCGTATTCGCCCGTGAACGCGACAGTTTCCCCATCCGGTGAGAAGACCGGGAGGTTCTCGATGCCCGCGCCGGAAGTCAGCCGGACGGCAGCCCCACCCTGTCGGTTCACGGTCCATAAGTCTCCGGCGTAGGAGAACACGATCTGAGTGCGGTTCAAAGCCGGGCTGTGCAGCAGATGCGTCGTCGTGCCCGCGCCAAAAGCGGCGGGCACGGCCAGAAGGCACACGAATAACGATAAGTTCTTCATGAAGGACCTCGGATTCTTCAGCCTAGCAAAGTGCGTTGTTGCGGTGGCGAAAAGGGTTGAGCCACAACCTCCGCTCCCTTACCGTCACGGCTCGGTAACGCACCGTCATTAACGAACCGGCGATCAACGCGATGTCGCGCAAAACGCTTTCGGCACGCAACGTATCGCCGTTACCGAGCCGCGACCGTCAGGGAGCGGAGGCTTCACGCCAACCGCGCGAGTGCGCTGATCACATCCCCGGGCTTTTCAAACGTCACCAGGTGACCGGCTTGCGGAATCATCACTGTGTCCGCGCCGGCGATGCCGCGCTGGAAGGCCTGCGCATAAACCGGCGGGATCAACTTGTCGCCCTCGCCCCAAATCAGTAGCGTTTTCGCCTGGATGCGGTACAGCCGCTGGGAGAGCCCGCGGTCCGGAATGGGGAACAGGATCTTGCCCGCGGCTCCGAGCTGGCGCGCATTCTGTACCAGAAAGGCTTGCAAAAATCCTGGGTCGCTGGTATCCGTGTTGGCGGTGAACGCCTTTGTTCCAGCCGCCTCGTCATAGAACAGCAATTTCGGCAGGTCGTAGGGCATGAGCGCGAAAATATCCGGGATCGGATGATCGTCCAGCCAGAGACCCGCGGGAGCAATTAGCGCCAGGCGGTTCACATCGTGCGGCGCAATGGCCGCCATCTCGCCGGCGATCATGCCTCCCATGGAGAAGCCCACCAGAATCGGATTCTTCACGCCCAGCGCTTCGATCACATCCCAGGTGTGCAGCGTAAAATCCAGCATGTCGCGCAGTTCCCCGCACTCCTCGCTGTCGCCGTAGCCGGGCACCAGCGGCGCATACACATGGAATCGTTCAGCCAGCGTGCGCAGGAAATCCAGATCCAGGTCGAGCCCTCCGGCGCCGTGCAGAAACACCAGCGGTGCGCCCTGGCCGCCCTCGTAATAGCGCACGAGCACGTGCGTCGTGGGAATAGTCTTGAGCTCCATAACGGGCATCCTTAAGCGTCCGCGCCCACCAACGAGAGCTCCGCGGGCGCGACGCGTTTCGGCAGCGGCTTGCACCAGAAGCGGCCGTCGTCGGCATAATCCGGGAAAATGTTGCGTAGCTTGGGCATTACTTTTTCCGCGAACAGCTTGGTTGAGTGCATACACTTGTCCCTGGGCATGTCGCCGATTTGCATGAGGCAGAAGACGTTGCCCACGTGCAGGCCTTTGATCAATTCCTCCATACGCTGCCGTACAGTTTCCGGGCTGCCGGCGATCACGTGCCCGGAGTCAACGAAGTTCTTCCAGGGAAGCTCCTCAAACATGGTGCCCGGTGCATATTGGGAGAGGATGCCCTTCTGGATGGTCTTGATGGTGCGGTACCCGGGCGCGTCGGCGAAGCCAGGGTAGACGTTCAGGCAGCGATTGTAAAAGTAGCTGACGTGCTTGGCGTAGAGGCGCTCGGCTTCCGCGTCGGTGTCCGCCACGCAAATAGTTTGGGCGAAACCCGCGCGATAGGGCGAGGTGTCGGGAGCCTTTCGCTCGGCCACGCGATCCCAGTAGCCCTGCATCAGCGCCTTCGCGCGAATATAGCCGCCAAAACTCAAATAGGAATATGAGTAGGTATTGTCGATGCAGAAATCGAAAGTCTCAATCGAACCGCCGCCCGGAATATGAATCGGAGGGTTAGGCTGCTGGATCGGCCGCGGCCAGATATTCACGTAGCGCAGCTTGGTATATCGGCCGTTGAAGGCGAAGGGCGCCTTCTCGTGCCAGGCGCGCATAATCAGTTCGTGGGCTTCCTTATACTTCTCGCGGGTAAGCGCGGGAATGGTTCCGTAGCAGTAATTGGTGTCCATGGAGGTGCCCACCGGAAAACCCGCTACCAGCCTTCCGCCCGAGATGCAATCGAGCATGGCGAATTCCTCAGCCACGCGATGCGGCGGATTGTAGAGCGCAATGGACGCGCCCAGAACCACGAGTGCGACATCGTCGGTGCGGCGCGCGAGACCCGCCGCGATGATGTTGGGGGAAGGCATCAGGCCATACGCGTTCTGGTGATGCTCATTGGCGCCGATTCCGTCGAACCCGAGCTTCCCGGCGTATTCGAGCAGGTCCATATACGTGTTGTAGAGCTCGTGACTCTTGACCGGATCGAACAGGCTTGAGTCGATATCGACCCACACGGAATGGTGCTTCTGCCGGAAATCCTCGGGCAGATAAGGCCACGGCATGAGATTGAACCAGGTGAATTTCATAACCCTCGCAAATTGGCGAAACCAGCCTAACACAAGCCGGCCCGAGGGCGAACAGGGTGGGACGTATCTTATGATGAGGCGGTGGAACAGCCGATAACTCCTGCGCACATTCGCATCACTGTCATTGTCGGATTGGGTCTGTTCTTTGACTTCTTCGATGTCTTCCTTGCCGGCGTCATCGGCACGGTGCTGACCACATCATTCCAACTGAGCCAGACGCTTTTGCCGGTCGTTCTCGGCTCCAGTTTTCTCGGAATGTTTTTTGGCGCAGCCTGCATGGGAACTCTTGCAGACCGCGTGGGGAGGCGGCCCGCCTATCTGATCAATCTCGGCGTCTATTCGCTGTTCACGTTGCTCGGCGCATTCAGCGTGAACCCGCTGATGCTGGCAATGACGCGGTTTCTGGCGGGTATCGGGATTGGCGCCGAGGTGCCTTTGTCGGACGCCTATCTCAGCGAACTGTTTCCGGCCAAACGACGAGGCCAATTAATCGCCTGGGCCTACACCATCGGATTCCTCGGAATTCCCGCAGTCGGCTTGCTGGCGCGCATTCTGGTACCTCTCACTCCGCTCGGGATTGCCGGATGGCGGTGGTTGTTTGTCGCTGGCTCGCTCGGCGCTGTAATCGTGTGGGTCTTGCGGCGGAGCCTGCCGGAATCGCCGCGATGGCTGGAATCCGCCGGCCACAAACAGAAGTCGGTATCGCTGCAGGCTCTCTTCATCGGGCAGTACCGCACCCGCACGCTCATGTTGTGGGTATTTCATGTGTTCCAGACAGTGGGTTATTACGGCTTTGGCACCATTGTGCCGCTGGTGCTGGCGGCCAAGGGGTTCTCGGTACTGACGTCGCTGACTTATACGGCGGTGGCGTTCCTGGGCTACCCGGCTGGCTCATTATTATCGCTTCTGTTTGTGGAACGCATGGAGCGGCGGCGGTTGATTGTGAGCTCTGCGCTCCTCATGGCAATTCTCGGATTGATGCTGGGCTATGCGACAACGCCCGCCGCGATCGTAACCTTTGGCCTCTTGTATACGATGACGAGCAACATCTTTTCGAACGCGTACCACATCTTCCAGGGCGAAATATTTCCGACGTCCATCCGTGCCACGGCCACAGGTTCCGCCTACGGACTGAGCCGCTTATCGAGCGCCCTAATGCCGTTTGTCTTACTCCCGGTTTTGCAGCGCTTCGGGGCGGGTATCATGTTCGCCACCATCGCGGGGGCGATGCTTATAGTGATTGCCGATATTGGATTGCTGGCGCCGCGGACAACGGGGCTGACGCTGGAAGAGATCAATCCGTAGCACAGGCCTCCCGGCCTGTGTCTGGTCTTTCTACCCCCGCCGCAAGAACTGTCCCAACCGTTCCATGGCAGGCTCCAGGATTGCCCGCTCGGCCGCATAGCAAATGCGCACGGAGCCTTCGCCGCCGGCGCCGAACGCCACGCCCGGGGCCAAACCTACGCGCGTCTCCTCCAGCAGCCTCTTGCAAAATCCGAATGAATCGGTGAGACCGCCGATGCGCGGGAAAACGTAAAACGCTCCGTCCGGAGTGGGCACCGTCACACCGCGCATCCCGCGCAAGGCTTCCACCGCGAGATCACGATTCTCCCGCAGCCGCTCAAGCATGCGCAACAGCTCCTCTTCGCCTTCCTCCAAAGCTGTCTCCGCGGCCCGCTGCGTGAAGCTCGCCGCATGCGAAATGATGAACTCGTTCAGCTGGGTCGCTTTAGCCACCAGGTCGCGCCGCGCGATGAGCCACCCGAGCCGCCAGCCGGTCATGCAGTAGCTTTTCGAAAAGGACTGCACCACAATCACCGCATCTTCGCGCGATGCCTTCTTCAGAATCGAGGGGACCGGGCAGCTCGCTCGCGACCCGCCATAATACAGCCGGTCATACACCTCATCGGCCACCAGCCAGAGGCCGTGCCGGCGCGCGAAATCAAGCAAGCCCTGCTGCTCTTCCTCGGTAGCCACCCACCCCAATGGATTCGATGGCGACGTGTAGAGCAGCAGCCGCGTTCGCGGAGTTACTGCAGATTCCAGGGCGTCGAAATCCACCTGATAGCGCTCGCCGCACAAAGGGTGCGGTACCTGCCGCACCACCGCATTCGCCATCGCCACAATAGAAGGCCCGTTGGGCCACACCGGCGTCAGCACCAATGCTTCGTCCCCCGGATCGAGCACGCAACGGATCGCCACATTCAGCGCCTGCACTCCAGAGGCCGTGATCACGATCTCGCCTGATGGGTCGAGTTCCACCCCTTGCAACCGCCGATAATGTCCGGCAAGCGCACGGCGCAGCGACGGCAGCCCCGCATTCTCCGTATAGAACGTGTAGCCCTCGGCGAGTGCGCGAGTCGCGGCGTCCTTTATGTACTGCGGCGTAGGCAGGTTCGACTCGCCGAAGTACAGGCGCAACACGCCATCCATCGACATGGCGATCTCCGCCAACTCGCGTATGCGCGAGTGCGGCACGCTTTCCACGGAGCTGGCCAGGCGCGGCACGGTGCGCTACTTCTTCTTTTCCTGGTTCCACAGCCCGCGCGACAGCACGCGGCCGCAGAACGGGCAATAATTGACGCCCACGAAACGGTGCCGCTCTTCCCCAAACACAAGGTAGTATTCGGTATCGATCTCGTTGACGATGGTGCCGTTGGTGAGTTGATACGGCTGCGCGAAGCGCGCCAGGTCGCCTTCCATGAGCCGTTCCAGCTCCGCGCAACAGGTCATTGAATCGTGCTGGCCCCTTCCACGCCTTGGTCGGCCCCCACCACATTGCGGTTGATGTGGCGGTCCAGGTTGATGACGTAGGTTTCCTGCGCCTCGATCAGCACCGGAGAGTGGGTGGCGCAGACGATGCGGAAATTCTTCTGGTCCACCAGCTCCTTCAGCATTTTCAAAATGCGCCGCTGGTTGGAAACCGAGAGCGCCATCTCGGGCTCGTCCAGCAGCAGAATCGTTCCATCCGGAAGCTTGGGAAACGTCTCGCGAAACATCGACAACATCACCTGCCCATGGCTGGCCATCTTCAGAAATTCCAGCATCTCCGGCTGCTCCCGGAATAAATCGAGTTGCGTGCGCGGGTTGTGCTGCTCCGCGTCAAACAGAAAACTGCGGCCGATCTTCACTTCGCCCGCGTCCAGGCGATAGACATATCCCTCCACACGCTCGTTCTGCAGGGCGTAATGTAGCGAATGCAGCAGCGTGGATTTTCCCGAGCCGTTCTCACCCTGCAACATGATCAGCGGATGCGACAAATCCACGATCATCGGCATGTGAAAGTTCAATTGCATGAAGACCGGGTGAGCCAGAATTTTCAAGTACATGAGATGAGATCAGCATAGCAGGCGAAGCCCGCCGAGGCAGTGCCATCCGTGTGCCGGCGACAAGATCGCCAGCGCTACGTAACGCCGGCGGTCTACGCCGCCGGTGGGGAGGTTACCGGAATCGAAATGTAGAAACTTGAGAACAGGCGAATCCCGCCGTCCCTCGCAGCACCTCTCCGCGCCTTACTTTCGGTGCGACGAATAGCGGATTTAGTCTGCCATGTCCCGGAACGCGACCCCGTCCGAACGTGAAAAATGCTGCCAGCCAGAACCCTCGCAATCCCACTCGTTCAACGGTACGGTGCGTGCCGGTGTTAACTGGTAACTTTGTGTCTTTCCCAGGATGGTCGCGCTCAAAAGCTGCCGGCGAATTTCGTCGCGGGTACCCAAACACGCCAGAGCTGACCGGGCAACCCACCAATGTTATTGTCTTCCCGGCGCCGGCGGCTCGTCGGCCCGGGGGTACGCATGCTACCATGAAATTTCCATTACCGCTGAGGTTTTCGTGGCGAGAATCACCCGTAAAGAACTAAAAACAGACAAATTTGCGCTTGAGGTCGAACACGGCCTTACGTTTTTTGAAGAGCACCAGAAGGACATGGTCCGCTACGGCGGCATCGCCCTGGGCGTCGTGGCCCTGGTTCTGGTGTTCAACATCTACTCGCGCCACCAGCACTCCGCCCGCGAGGCGGCGCTGGGCCGCGCTATCCAAATTCAGGAAACCGGTGTTGGCCCAGCCGCAGCCGGGGGCGCTAGCCCATTTCCCACCCAACAGGTCAAAGACGACGTCGCGATCAAGGCCTTCACGGAGATCAGCACCAAGTACCCCGGCAGCGACGAGGGGGAAATCGCACAGTACTGGATCGGCTCGATCCGCTCCGACCAGGGCGATTTGGCCGGCGCGGCGAAGAGCTTTCAGGAGGTGGCGCAGAAAGGCGACGACCGGTACGCATCGCTGGCCAAACTGTCCCTGTCGCAGGTCTACTTCGCCCAGGGCAAACTCGAGGAAGGGCGAAAAGTACTCGAGGACTTGATTGCCCACCCGACGCTTTTCGTCTCCAAGGATCAGGCCTCGATTGCGCTGGCCCGCGCGCTCATCGCCACCAAACCGGAAGAGGCGCGCAAGATCCTGGAACCGTTGCGTACCCAGGCGACCTCCGTGGGCCAGGTGGCGCTCACGCTCTACGGCGAGTTGCCGGCCAAATAGCAGGCCCTCCTCTCGATGCCATGCTGAGCCGGCTGCGGTTTCCAGTTGAGCGAAGCCGCGGCAGGCGGTACCCGGAGCCACCGCACCCTTACCGTAATCTGTTCCAGCGCGATCGCGACCGCGTGGTGCATTCGCGCGCATTCCGCCGTCTGGAGGCCAAAACCCAGGTTTTCACTCCGGGCCTCTCTGACCATTTTCGAAACCGCCTCACCCACACCATCGAAGTCGCGCAGATCTCGCGGACACTGGCCAACGTATTGCAGCTCGATGAGGATCTGACCGAGGCGCTCGCGTTGGTGCACGACATCGGGCACCCGCCGTTCGCCCATGCCGGCGAGCACGAGCTCAATCGCCAGATGCAGCGCTTCGGGGAGAAGTTCGATCACAACGTGCACGCCCTTCGGATCGTCGAGAGCTTCGAACAGCGTTACGCGCGCTTTCCCGGCCTGAACCTCACATTCGAAGTCCGCGAGGGCATGGTGAAGCACTCCAAAGATTTTGGACCCGGAGAGGAGCCCGAGCTGGACGCGTACTTGCCGGGGTTCCGTCCGCCGCTGGAAGCCCAACTGATCGATCTGGCCGACGAAGTCGCCTACAACACCGCCGACCTGGACGACGCTTTCTTCGCCGAGATGCTGACCTCCGACGAAGTGGCCGCCAGCGTCCCGCAATACGCCGCGATCCTGGAAACCATCGACACGCAATTCCCTGGTGCGAGCCCGCGTGAGCGTTTCCACGAAGCCCTCCGCCAGCTCGTGGATGCGCTGGTTTCCGGTGTCATCGATGGCACTGTCCAGCAGGCCAGAATGGCGGGAGTGGAGACGACGGATGACGTTCGTGCCTTCCCCAGGCGGCTGGTCTCCTTCACGCCGGAAGCCGCCGAGACCAGCCGGCAACTGAAGCGCTTCCTGCTCGCCAAAGTTTACGAGGCGCCCGCATTGACCGCCGGGCGAAGCCATTCCGTGGCCATGGTGGGGGAACTCTTCCAGTTTTTCCTGGATCACCCCGACCGTCTTCCGCCTGCCTACCAGGAGCAGGCTGCCCAGGAGGCTCCCCACCGCGTGGTATGCGACTACATCGCCGGCATGACCGACAGCTTTTTCCGCCGAATTTATGAACAAACCGCCGGCGCCGTTCGTTTAGTCTCGTAGCATAGGCATTCCTGCGTGTTCGGTTTTTTGGGCGGGAGCTGGAATCATGCTCGAAGTCCGCGGTCTAAAGAAAAGTTACGGCAGCCTCGTCGCGGTGAATGGCATCTCCCTGAAAGCCGCGGCCGGTGAGACGGTAGGTCTGCTCGGCCCCAACGGCGCGGGTAAGACCACCACCGTCTCCATGATCGCCGGGCTGCTGCGGCCCGATGCCGGTGAGGTACTGATCGAAGGCCGCCCGCTCGGCGGCGATACCGATCCCATCAAGCGCCGTATCGGTCTGGTGCCCCAGGATCTGGCCCTCTATGACGAGCTCTCCGCCCTGGCCAATCTCCACCTGTTCGCGGCGCTCTACGACCTGGATAGCGCGCGCGCCAAACCGGCCATCGAAAGCGCCCTCGAACTGGTGGGCCTGTCCGACCGTGTAACGGACCGCGTGAAGACCTTCAGCGGCGGCATGAAGCGGCGTCTCAACCTGGCGGCCGCGCTGTTGCACGATCCGCAAATACTGCTGCTGGACGAACCCACCGTGGGTGTCGACCCGCAAAGCCGTAACGCCATCTTCGACAACCTGGAGACACTCAAGAAGCGCGGCAAGACCCTGTTGTATACGACTCACTACATGGAGGAAGCCGAGCGCCTCTGCGACCGCGTCGTCATCATCGATCATGGCAAAGTGATCGCCGACGACACGTTGCGCGGCCTCTCGCGCATGCTGCCCCTCTCCAATGTGCTGACCATCGAACTGGAGGGCGCGTCTGACGGTTTTTCGCTGGATCAGCTTCAGGCGCTGGGCGAAATCCGTTCGGCACAGCTGCACGGCGGAACCTTGCGCATCGGCGTGCGCGATCTGGCCGCCGAAACCCCTCGCATTCTGCAGTGGCTAGTGGATCAAGGCCATCCCTACCGGCACGTGGTAAGCGAACGGGCCGACCTGGAAACCGTGTTTCTCACTCTCACTGGACGGAGCCTGCGCGACTCATGATCACGCCCCTGCGCGCCTTGGTCCGCAAGGACATTCTGTTGTTTCTGGCCGACCCGCGCGCCCTGATTATGAGCATGGTCGCTCCCATCGCCATCGCTTCGTTCTTCGGATACGCCCTGGGCGGCGCCGGCAGCCAGGCGGAACCGGCCCGGATTTCTGTTCTGGTGGCCAACCAGGATGGCGACGCCATTTCTCGCGAAATCGTTACGCGTCTGATTTCCGAGAAGGCGCTCGCCGTGAAAACGGCCACTGCCGAAGAAGCGCGTGAGGAGGTGCGAAAGGGAAGCACGAGCGTGGCCGTCATCATCCCCCAAGGTTTCGGACAGGATGCCGGACGAGCCTTTTTCAGCGCGTCGCAAAAGCCCGAGATCTCCGTACTCTTCGATCCCTCGCACGCTGCCGAGCGCAGCATGGTGCAAGGAATTCTGAGCGGCGATGTCATGCAGGTGGTGAGCCAGGAAATGTTCACCGGTGAGAGTGGCCGCACCATGTTAAAGGACTCTTTGGCGCGGATCGATCGCAGCCGGGATTTGGCCCAGCCTGATCGGGAGAACCTGGTCAATCTACTGCGCAGCGTGGAGCGCTGGAACGAATCGCCGTCGTCTGCGAGTGCCGGGCCGTCGCGCGGCCTGTCCATGCCGTACACCACGCGCACGGAGGCTGTCACATCGCGCCAAGGCATCAAGTACAACGGCTATGCCCACGCTTTCGCCGGTATGGCCGTGCAATTCGTTTTGTTCCTGGGGATCGACGTCGGCATCGGGCTGCTATTGCAGCGCCAGCGCGGCCTGTGGAAACGGTTCCGTGCCGCGCCCTTGTCGCGCGTGACCCTGCTGGGCAGCCGGATCATCAGCGCCGCCCTCTTGGCCTTCGTAATTGTCTTGGGCAATTTCCTGTTTGCCCGGCTGGTGTTCGGCGTGCGAGTGGAGGGGAGCCTGGCCGGTTTCTTGGCGGTCGCCGCAGCATTTGCTCTCATGACCGCGGCCTTCGGGCTGCTCATCGCGGCTCTCGGCAAGACCCCCGAGGCGACACGCGGACTGGCAATCCTGTCGACCCTGCTGATGGTGATGCTGGGCGGCGCGTGGGTGCCCATGTTCCTGTTCCCGCAATGGCTGCAGAAGGCCACCGTGATCATGCCCACCCGCTGGGCCATCGATGGATTCGAAGCCATGACGTGGCGCGGACTAGGACTCAGCTCAGCCTTGATGCCGATCGCGGTGCAACTTCTCTTCGCCCTGATATTCGGCGCCTTGGCCGTGGCGCGGTTCCGCTGGGAGGAGGGGTAGACGGGCTATGACCTAGAGCACTCGCGAGAGGTTTTCCCGGCCGCCATTGCCGACGTCAAGACAGAGGCGCAATGGAATTATCGGACCACGCAAGACCACTCCCTGAGCACGGTTCCGGAACGCCGCCCCAGGTAACCAGCGGCTATCAGCTAGTGTTGATGCTCAGCGGCCACACCGCGCAGCTGCTAGAGGTGAAGGCCACGGCAGGATATCCCAAGAACTAACTGCGAACGGCCTTGTCTTTGCCGAGAGCGTAGTCTACACTGAGTCCCAATACTGGCAGTAATGGGACATCCACGCCATTGTGCGGACGTTGCTGTCACCTAGGGGAGTGCGATGGCTCAGAGTAGGATTTTCATAAACTATCGGAGAGACGATAGCCGGGCCGATTCCGGCAGGCTGTATGACAGGCTCGCCTCCCGATTCCCTGGCAGAGTCTTCCGCGATGTGGGTTCACTCGAACCCGGGGTGGAATGGCACGAGGCGATCGCTCGAGTGCTCAGTCAAACCGACGCCTGCATCGTGGTGATCGGAAAGGATTGGGAAACGATCACCGATGCGAACGGGCGTCGCCGGCTGGATGATCCCCGCGATACGGTCCGGCAGGAGATCGTGACGGCGCTGGAACGGAAAATGCGCGTGTTTCCGGTGCTGGTGGGTGGCGCTAAAATGCCGGCTGAAGAACGGCTGCCTTCCGATCTCCAGGCCTTATGCCGGCGCAACGCTCTGGAAATCACCGAACAGGATTGGGATGCAGCTTTCGACAAGCTCTTGAAGGCCCTCGAAACCTCATTCGGGCCGCCGAAGCCAGACCCGATCGGGCGCTCGTCCAGACCGAAATGGGTGCCGGCGGCAGTGGCGTGCTTGGGCGTTCTGATCCTGCTCGTAGGGTACGCCGCGCTCCGTCCTGCACCAGCGCCGATCGACAAGCCGACGGGGGGCAAACCGAGCCCCATCGAGTCGGATAATCCCGCTCCGAAACCGAGTCCGTCAGGCGGTGGTAACACAGGTTACACGCCTTCGCCGGCTCGAGAGACGCCGCCCAAAGAAGCAGCCACGATTCCCGAGGTGCCACGCCGTCCGGCCTTGAGCGCCGCCAGCTTCGTAGGAAGTTGGAATGCAGCGGTTAATTCGAACGGCGAGATACTCAACGAGCAGGTAGAAGTTTACGGAGATAACAGCTTCCTTGTCACCATGCGCGGAGCAGTGGCCGCGGTGGGAAGGTGGCATTACAACACCGCGACCGAGTCCCTGGAAGTTACGAACGCGACCAATTTTCTGAACAACGCCGTGAAGTTTAGCTGCGTTTGGGGAAACGCTACCGGTGACCAATTTGGTGGGCGTTGTGTCGACAACCAACGGAACTCCTGGTCATCGTCCTTGACTCGCGGCGACGAGTCTCTTCCGGATGTTAATGTCGATGTTCCCCGCGTAGATCTCTCCGCACTTACGCTGGCGGAGCGTGTGGCGTTCGCGCGAGGGTTGACCGCGATGCGCTGCACCTGCCCTTGCGGCCTCAACGTACTGGTCTGCCTTCAGAAAGATAAGACCTGCCCGTACAGCCCGAACCTGGCTAAGAATGCTTTGGCTGCCTTTCTTAGATTGACCCGCGGTTAACAGCCGTTCTACCACACCCGGCAAGCCGACGCGCGCACCATCGGCTGCCCCGCCTTGCAGGAAAACGCTTTCGCGAACTCCGGCATGTTCGACACCACACCGTTGATGCGATACTCCAGCGGGGAGTGGGGATCGGTGACCGCGGTCACACGCTTGCTCTCGGGGCGCTCGTCGCCGCAGGCCCATTGCGCCAGGCCGATGAAGAACCGCTGGTCAGGTGAAAAACCGCCCGCCGGCTTCAGGTCCTTGCCGCGCGTCGCATTCTTCCACGCCATATAGCCCAGGATCGTTCCGCCCAGGTCCGCCACGTCCTCGCCTTCGGTCAGCTTGCTGTTGATCTTGATGTCGTCTACCACCTTGTATTGGCCGTACTGATTCACCACGCACGCCGTGCGCTGCTCGAATTCCTCCGCGTCCTTCTTGGTCCACCAGTCCTTCAGATTGCCGTGAGCATCGAACTGCCGGCCTTCATCGTCGAAGCCGTGGGTCAACTCGTGCCCGATGGTCGAGCCGGTGTTGCCGTAATTCGGCGCGTCGTCCATCTTGGGGTCGAATAGCGGGGGCTGCAGCACTCCGGCGGGGAAATTGATGTCATTCAACTGCGGGTCGTAGTAAGCGTTGACCGTAGGCGGCGTCATCTGCCATTCGGTGCGGTCAACGGGTTTGCCGATCTTGTTGAGCTCCCGCTTGGATTCGAAAATCACCGACCGGCTCACATCGCCCAGAAAATCCCCGCGAGCAATGTTGACTGAGCTGTAGTCCCGCCACTTGTCGGGATAGCCGATCTTGTTCACAATCCCGTGCAATTTGGCGAGCGCCTGCTTCTTGGTCTCCGGCCCCATCCACGTCAGTTGCTGCAGGTCGTTCTCCATGGCCTTTTCGATTTCCTTGGTCATGGCCACGGTGCGTCCCTTGGTGTCCGCGCTGAAGGTTTTTTCCACGAAGACCTGGCCGAGCGCCTCGCCCAGATCGCGATCCACGAATTGCACGCAGCGCTTCCAACGCGGCTGCATCTCGGTTACACCGCGCAGATACTTCGAATAGAAATCGAAGCTCGATTGCACGAAGGGCTTGGATAGATACGCCGCCCGATCGCGCTCCAGGTGCCAGCGCAGATAGGTTTTCCAGTCGGCGAGGCCGCGCGTCTGGAGCAACTTGTTCAGTTCCTGAAAGAACGCCGGTTCAGTGACGTTGATTTCGGTTTGCGCCGGAATCCCCAGGGCCTTCCAGTAGGCCGCCCAATCGAACGCCGGCGTCAACTTCATCAGGTCCGCCGCGCCCATCTTGTGGAACAGCTTGTAGGGGTCGCGTTTATCGACACGCGTGAGAGAAGCCTTGGCCAGCGCCGTCTCGATATCCATGACGGTTTGAGACTCGGCTTTCGCTTGGGCGGCGCTGTCTCCCAACAACTGGAACGTCTTCCCTAGATGCTCGAGGTAGCGGGCGCGCGTCTCTTGCGATTTCTTGTCGGTCTTAGTGTAGTAATCGCGATCCGGCAAGCCCAGCCCGGCTGCATAAGCAAAGGCGATCACGCGATTCGAATCGGAATAGTCCTGAGAGGAACTGAAGGCGAATAGCGGACTGCTCTGCGACGAAGCCAGGTGCAATTGCGCCATGAGAGATGGCAGGTCCGAAACACGTTGGAGCGCCGCGATGGCCTTGAGTTCCGCTCCGAGCGGCGCCGCCCCGGCCTTTTCCACCGCCGCCTCATCCATGCAAGCCCCAAAGTAATCGCCGATCTTCTGCTGGTTGGCGCTTCGATTGGCCGCCGGTTTCGACGCCTCTTCCAGAATGCCCCACAGGAACCGCAGGTTATCGGTGTGCAGCTTGCCGTAGACATCCCAGCGTGGCTGGTCGGCGGGAATCGGATTCAGCTTGATCCAGTTTCCGCAAGCGTACTGATAAAAATCCACGCAGGGATCGACACTGCGGTTCATGAATGACGGTTCCAGGCTAGGCGTGTAAGGAAGAGATGCCAGCGGCCGATCCTGAGCGTGCAAGCACAGGAGAGCCGGTAAGAGAGCGAGCGTGAAAAGCTTCATCGAGAATAGCTTACTACTAAGCTCTCAGCGATCAGGCTTCAGCAGTCAGCCACACCCGGCCTGGTCGGTTTTTTCAAGCTGAATGCTGAATGCTGAAAACTGATAGCTTGGAATCAGCGTATGCTACGCTTCCTGGTGCCTCTGCTGGCCGCGTCCGCAGCATTCGCGGCCGGCCCGCGCTACGAGCTGTCGGGGCGCTTCGTTCCGCAGTCGGGTGCTTTCGTATCGCTGTTCGGCGCCACCACTCCGTTCACCACCAGCACTCGGGCGGATGTCACAGGGCATTTCCGTTTCAAGAACCTGGAGCCTGGCCTATATTCGGTGGGCATTCTCATCCGGAGGCGCGGCGAGGTCCGGCGCACCGTGGAAGTGGGGCCGTCGGTAGCCGATCGCAAGCACCGGGTTGTGCTGAAATTGGAATTGCACGACGCCGACTTCGTGCCCGCTGCTTCCCGGCGTTTCAACATCGTCTCCGCCACCGAACTCGCCGTTCCACCTCGAGCCTTGGGCGAGTACCGTGATGCCCAACGGGACCTCTCTCGGCACGACGCGGCTGCCGCGGTGACGCGACTGGAGCACGCCGTAGAGATGGCGCCTCAGTTCTCTGCAGCCTGGAACACTCTGGGGACCATCGCTTACCAGTCGTCGAAATACGACCGCGCGGAAGAATGTTTTCGCACAGCCCTGGAGCAGGACCCTCAATCCTACGAGCCGCTGGTCAACCTGGGCGGTGTCATGGTGACCCTGCACAAGCTGGATGAAGCCATGAAATTCAATCTCCAAGCCGTGCTCACGCGCCCCAATGACCCGCTGGCAAATTCGCAACTTGGCATGACTTATTACCTCCTGCGGCAGGACGATTTGGCGGCGAAGTACCTGGAACACACCCGCCAGCTTGATCCGGCGAGCTTCACCTACCCGCAACTGCTGCTCTCCGAGATTCATTTCCGCCGGGGCAACCGGGGTGCAGCGGCAGAAGTTCTGGAAGACTTCCTGACCCATCATCCCGATTGGCCGCAAGCCGCCAAAGTACGGGAGACCATCGCGGGGCTGCGTGCCGCGTCCGGCCGCTGATTCGATGGCCGGCCGCATCGCGCGTTTTCCGATCGATCCGCTGCTGCCGGAGATTCTCGATCACCTTCGTACGGCGAGTAATCTGATCATCGAGGCGCCGCCCGGCGCAGGCAAGACGACGCGTGTGCCGCCCGCACTGCTGGATCTTTCCGCCGGCGAGGTATTTGTTCTCGAGCCGCGCCGCCTGGCCGCCCGGTTGGCCGCCCGCTTCGTGGCAGGCGAGCGGCACGAGGCGTTGGGAGAGACGGTCGGCTACCAGGTTCGTTTCGAGGAAGTGGCCGGGCCCCGCACGCGGCTGCGATTTCTCACCGAAGGCGTGCTCACACGCCGGCTGCTCTCCGATCCCACACTGTCCTCCGTCGCCTGCGTGGTGCTCGATGAATTCCACGAGCGTCACCTGGAGGGCGATCTGGCGTTGGCCCTGCTGCGCCGTCTGCAGCGCACCGCTCGTCCCAATTTGAAACTCGTGGTGATGTCGGCCACGCTCGATGCCGCTCCCATAGCAACGTATCTGGGCGGCGCGCGCGTGCTGCGCTCCGAAGGACGGCAATACCCGCTCGAAATCCAATACACCCCGCACTCGCCCGCGCCTCTCGAGGAACAGGTGGCGGCGGCTCTGGAGGGGCTGCCGGCGAATGGCCACACCCTCGTATTTCTGCCGGGTGCCGCCGAGATTCGCCGCGCGCAGACTGCCTGCGCAGGATTGGCACGCCGCCGCGGAGTGCTACTCCTTCCCCTGCATGGCGATCAGTCTCCGGAGGAACAGGACCGCGCCGTGCTGCCGTCCGAGCAGCCCAAGATAATCCTTTCGACGAATGTGGCCGAAAGCTCGATTACCATCGAAGGCGTTACGGCCGTCATTGATAGCGGACTGGCGCGCGTGGCCGGCCATTCGCCATGGTCGGGGCTGCCCACGTTGCAGTTGGCGCGCATCAGCCAGGCATCGGCCAATCAGCGCGCGGGCCGCGCCGGCAGGACGGGACCGGGCCGCGCCATTCGCTTGTACCCGCTCGACGATTTCGTGCGGCGGCCAGCGCACGACACCCCCGAGATTGCGCGTGCGGACCTGGCTCCAGCCGCGCTGCTGGTCCAGGCCCTGGGGGCCGGCGAGTTGGATTCCGTGGAGTGGCTGGACGCTCCGCCGCCCGCCCACGTCCAACACGCCTCCGAACTCCTGAGGCAACTGGGCGCGCACGGCGCCGCTGGAAAAGAAATGGCCCGCTACCCTCTGCACCCGCGACTTTCGCGGCTCATTCTGGAAGCCCGCCATCGCGGGGCGGCGGAAGATGGCTGCACCATCGCGGCACTGCTGAGCGCCGGCGAGCGACTGTCCGGCCCACCGGATCACGCCACTCGCTCGGACCTGTTGGTGCTGCTCGATTCCCAATGGGAGCCGCGCACCGCACAGGTGGTGCGCCAGGTGCGGCGCATGGTGAACCCGCCACGCCAGAAGAAACGCGACGAAGACGCGCTGTTGATTTCCATTCTCGCGGCCTTCCCGGACCGCGTCGCGAGCCGCCGGCAAGGCGCCGAGTTGCAGTTGGCCGCGGGCGGACCGGCACTGCTAGCGCCGCAGAGTAGTGTCACCGCCGCTCCGTTTCTGGTGGCAGTGGAAGCCGAAGACCGCCGCGAACAGAAAGCGCCGCTGGTGCGCCTGGCCAGCGCCATCGAACCGGAATGGCTGTTGGACCTATTCCCCGAAAAAGTGCTGGATGTCTTGCGCGTCGAGTGGAACCGCGGCGCCGAGCGCGTGGAGGCCGTGAGCGCGCTGCTCTTCGGTGAGATCGCTCTCGAAGAGCGGCGCAGCACTCCCCAACCCGAGGCCGCCGCCCGGTTGCTGGCCGCCAAAGCCCTGGAGGCCGGCATCGGCCGGTTTACCGATCGCGAAGAACTGGATGCCTACCTGGCCCGTGTGAACTTCGCCGCTCAACATGCTGCCGTTCCCACGCTTGGTGAAGCCGAGATCGAAGCGGGCTTGCAGGCGGCAGCCGATGGTCTCAAGAGCTTCGCCGAGCTGGAGACGGCGCTGCGCGACGGCGGCTTGCTTCGCATGCTGGAGCAGCAACTTCCGCCTGCCGCGCGCCGCAGCTTGGAAGAGATCGCACCGGAGCGAATCCGCCTGCCTGGCGGCCGTCAGATCACGATTCACTACGAAGCCAGCCAACCGCCGTGGATCGCATCGCGCCTACAGGATTTCTTCGGGATGCGGGAATCGCCGTCAGTGGCCCGCGGGGCCGTGCCGCTGGTGGTGCGGTTGCTGGCGCCCAATCAGCGCCCGGTTCAAATGACGAGCGACCTGGCAGGCTTCTGGCAGCGGCTCTATCCGCAAGTGCGGCGCGAATTGTCCCGGCGGTATCCGAAACACAAATGGCCGGAAGATCCGACGAAAGCGGTGCCATAAAGACCGCTACCTGCGGTCACGGCTCAGTAAGCGCGGGTATTTCGATGCGCGGTGCGGCACCGGCGGTAATTCGATACGCGGCACGAGGTAACGACACCGGGGTTTCGGATCCCTGACCAGAGGGAGCGGTAGTGGAAGCTACCTGCCGGTGTGCAGGTTGTTGTGAATCGCGTAGAGCGCCAGTTCCAGACGGTCGGAAACGCCCAACTTGTCGAAGATGTTGTGCAGGTGGTTCTTCACCGTCTGCTCGCTGATGAACATCTTCTCGGCCATTTCCTTGTTCTTGAACCCTTGCGCAACCAGGGCCACGATCTCGCGCTCACGCTGGCTGAGCGGAGAGCGCTCACGTTCGCGGGGCGCCGCGGTCTGCGGCACGTTCGGAACTTCATCGGCAGCCACAAACTGGCGGATCACAGCAGCCGTAGTATGCGAATCCAGCCAGATCTCACCCGCGTGGACTTTGCGGATGCTCTTAATCAGCAGATCGGTGGCAGTCTGCTTGAGTACGATGCCCGACGTACCCAGCTTCATCGCTTGGACGAATTCATTCTTGTCGTCCGACGCCGTTAACACGATGACGCGTGTCTTATTTCTTCCCGATTGCAGGCGTTGCAGCGTGGCGAGCCCGTCGAGACCAGGCATCTTCAAGTCGAGCAGCAGGATATCCGGTTCGTACTGTTGCAGCACGTCTAGCACCTGTCGCCCATCCTGGGCCTGCGCGACGACTTCGAAATCTTCTTCCAAAGCCAACAACTTGCAGAGTCCGTCGCGGAAGATGGGATGATCGTCCGCTACAACGATGCGAATCTTGGTCTTGGTAGAGACACCCGAGTTGGGTACCGATCCGTTTGAGCTATCTGACATGCTGTCACTACTATTCACATTCTAAAGTTCTAATAGTACCAAGTCAATGCCTGATCCGAGCCATCCGGTAAATTCCTGATAACCAAGGGGAATTCAAATTCCCTCCACCTCTCCGCAGTGGCACTTTTAGTTGTTTATTTCGATAGAGTTTGCCAGAATCGAATGTTCAGCACCGAGAGGTGGAGGGGAACATGAGCGAAGAACTAGCTGAGCTGGATTTTCAAAGATTTTGGCGGCGGCTGCAACAACTCGGTCTAAACGCCTATGAATCCCGCTCCTATCTGGTGTTGCTGGGACACCCCAAGTTCAAAGCCCTGGAACTGGCAGCACGCGCGCACGTACCGCGACAAAAGATCTATGAGGTACTGGACAGTCTCGTCGAGAAGGGCTTTGCTCAAGTGGTGCAAGAGAAGACCAAGCTCTTCTCCGCGGTAGAGCCGAGCCTGGCGATCCCGGGCTATCTGCAGCGGAAGCGGCAGGTTCTGGAACAGGAACTTACCGATAACGGGCGCGCCGGCTCTGGCCTGATCGACGATCTCAAGCAGCTCTATTCGGAAGGCCAGGGTGGCCGCGGCACGCTGGATTTCTTGCGCATCGTTACCGAACCGGCGCAAACCGCTGCTGAATACCGGCGCATGTTGTCCGAAGTCAAACAGGAATACCTGGAGTTCTCCCGCCCACCGTATGCGGTGGATCCGCTGGACGAGAAACTGGTGAAGCAAGCGCGCCTGAGCGGCGTGGGTTGCCGCCTCCTGCTGGAAGCACCGTCGCTCGACTCCGAACACCGCCAGCGCCTCAACGACTATCAGGCCGCGGGGGTGGAAGTCCGCATTGCCGATTCACTCCCCATGAAACTCGCGGTCTTCGACGGGCACCACGGGATGATCGCTCTGCTGGACCCGGTGATCACGCGCCCCACCTGGACCGCCGTCGTGTTCCACCACGAGGGAATGGGGCAAGCCATGAAGGGACTATTCGAGGACCATTGGAGAAGAGGCCGGGGCATGTAGGCGCCAACGCCGGCCCCGGCGCATTCCGAATAGAGCAGGGGTCAGGACCAGCAGTGCCTGCACGAGCAGCGGAAGTGTCACCCGGTAAAATGCCAATGCGAAGACGGGTGGGTTGCTCCCGACGAAGTCGCTTGGACGAAAAAACCCTCCGAACAAAACCACGAATCCGAACAATACGCCATTGATCGGGAAGGCTGCTGCGGGATAAGGAACCGAGCGCAAGGCCGCTGCCCCATGACCAGCAAAACAGCGTAAAGTACACAAGAAAGATCGTGGCAGCGTAGTGCGCAAAGTCTTGCCGGAAGGCGGCGTTCCCAATATCAGCCCGAATTCCAGTTGTTGGCATACAGCCAAATGTAAACGGCGCTCCCGTCGGCCGTACGCCGGGCCACCAGACCAAGCAGCAAGCCCAGTGGAATAACCAGGCCTGCCAGAACCAGCCAGGGCCGCCATCTCTTCCACAAGGCTGCCTTCCGGCGGGCGACTAAGCCGAGCACGCCGCGCAATGCTTGTCCGCCGGTCTCATGTGATTCCGCAATATCGCCACTCACGGCGTCGCGTTCGTTGGGCTCCAACAGCCGGCACAATATGTCCACCAGCCACCAGCAGGTTCGCGTCACGGCCGCACCGCCACGCGGTTCGCTTCCCAGGAGACGCCGCGGCTCACTCGCGCCACCGCATCATAAAAAGCGGTCGCCGCCTGAATCCCCTTCGCCGTGACGCGGACCATTCGCTTGGGCCGGCCGCCGCGCTGCGGGGTAGGATCGCCCATCCACGTCTTGACGAAACCTTTGGACTCCAAACGATCCAGAGTCGTGTAGAGCGCTCCGATGGAGCAACGGCTCTTAGTGGCATCCTCGATCTCCTGCCGGATCGCAGCCCCGTACGCTTTTTCGCCCAACCGCGCGGCCGCCGTGACCAGCAGGTATTCAAACTCGCCCAACATGATTATGATTACATTGTGATGCTAATGGGGGCGCGACGCAATGTCGGTTTCCAACTCGCGCAGCCGCCCCATCCACAGTTTCAGTAAATACCGGTGATGTTCATTCACCCTTCCCTGCAGGGCCTTTTCCAGCAATGGAGTCTTGCGGCGGCCAGTTCCACAAGCCAGATCCGCCAGTATGGTCGGATCGGTTTCTCCGGCGATCAAAGCGTCGAGTCACCTCAGGCGACAATTCGTGGTGCCTTTTTCGCGACCGAGTCCAACTTGTCGACAGGCTCTTCCGCCCTGCTCATCGCTTCGACCTCTGGCCTTGTCGCCAGCACACTGGCTACCGGAACACGCCCGTGTGGCCCAGCGAGTAACGGCCCGGCTGCGGATACACGCACAGGCCATGCGGTCCGTGCCCCACGGGAATGCGCGCCAGCAGTTTTCCATCGGTCGTGCTGATGGCGTAGACCTCGGAGTTGTACCGGCCTGCCAGCCACAGCACTTTGCCATCCGCCGAGACGCCGCCCATATCCGGGCTTCCGCCGCCGGGCAATCCCCACTTGCCGGTGACTTTCCGGGTGGCCAGGTTGATCAGCGAAATGCTCCCCTCGCCACGATTGGACACGTACAATACGCGGGAATCGCGGCTCACGTAGAGGCCGTGCGCACCTTTGCCGGTGGGCACAAACCCCAGTTCCTTAAACGCCTCGCCGTCGATCACGTGCACGCCGTCGGCATGCATGTCGGCGACATAGAAGACCGCGCCGTCGGGTGATGTCTTCACATCCTGCGGCATCCCCGCAGGATTGATCGGCAAACGTCCCATCAACTTCTGCGCCGCTACATCCACCTTGATCACGGCCTCGCCGAATTCGCAGCTGGCGATCAGGTAGCGGCCGCTGGCGGAGAAATCCATGTGGTCGACGCCCTTGCACGGCACCCACAATTGGTGCGACAGCTTCATGGTGTGGGCGTCGTAGAACTCCAGCCGTTCGCGCTGCTCCGCCACCACAATCGCGTACTTGCCGTCAGGCGTGTAGTACATGTTGTAGGGGTCGAGGACCTTGATCGTCTCGTGTTTGGCGCCGGTCTTGGGATCGATGCGCGTCAGACTGCTGCTTTTGTCATTCAACACCCACAGCGTCTGCAGGTCGTAGGAAGGCGTCACGTGTTGCGGCAGCCGCCCTACTTTGAAATGATCGATGACCTTGTAAGTGGCAGGGTCGATCACATCTACGCTGTTGCTTTCGGTGTTGGGAACGTAGACCCGCGAGGGGAAATCCTTGACCACCGCGCTCAACTGGCCGGGCCGATCCGCCGCGTAGATGTCGGTGGGATCTAAAACGGGGGGCATGCCGGGCAGGGGAGCCTCGGCCTGCGGAATCGTGGAGGCTTCCACCTTGCGATTCTGACTATTCGAAGAACACCCAACAAGAACAGTGGCCGCGAGCACGGCAGCCGCGATCTTCCGCATCAGAGAACCTCTACTTTGACTCTACGCCTATTTTTGCGATGCGGCGATGGCTTGTTCAAGATCCCAAATGATGTCTTCCACGTCCTCAATGCCCACGGAAATCCGCACCAGGTCTTTGGTTACGCCGGCTTCCAACTGCTGCTCGTCGGTCAACTGCTGGTGAGTCGTCGATGCCGGGTGAATGATCAGGCTCTTGGCGTCACCCAAATTCGCCAGGTGCGAAAACAGTTGCACCGAATCGATCAGCTTGCGGCCGGCTTCGACTCCGCCCTTAATGCCGAATGTAACAATGGAGCCGCTGCCCTTCGGCAGATATTTCTGCGCCAGTGCATGGTATGGGCTGGACTTCAGACCCGGATATTTCACCCACGTAATCGCGGGCTGCTTGCTGAGCCACTCCGCTACCTGCAGAGCATTGCGGCTGTGCTGGTCCATGCGGAACTTCAGGGTCTCGATGCCCTGGATGAAGAGGAAGGAATTGAACGGCGCCATGCACGGGCCGAAATCGCGCAGGCCCTCCACGCGCGCTTTGATGATGAAGGCGATGGGCCCGAACACCTCACTGAACTTCATCCCGTGATAGCCGGGACTGGGCTGGGTGATGGCGGGAAACTTGTCGCTCCACGGAAACTTGCCGCTATCGACGATCACGCCGCCGATCGACGTCCCGTGCCCCCCCAGAAATTTCGTGGCGGAGTGCACCACGATATCGGCGCCGTGTTCGATGGGGCGGCAGAGATACGGTGACGCCATGGTGTTGTCGATCACCAGGGGCACGCCGGCCTCATGTGCGATGGCCGCGACCTTTTCGATATCGAGCACGTTCATGCGCGGGTTGGCGATCGTCTCGGCGTAAAGCGCGCGCGTCTTCGGGGTGATGGCTTTGCGGAAGTTCTCGGGGTCGTCCGGCTCCACGAACTTCACATTGATCCCGATGCGCCGGAAACTCACGTCAAACTGCGTGTAGGTTCCACCGTACAAGGTGCTGGCCGACACCACTTCCTCGCCCATGCCGACGATGCTCGAGATCGCCAGAAACTGCGCCGCCTGCCCGCTGGAAGTGGCGAGCGCCGCGACTCCGCCTTCGAGCGCCGCCACGCGCTGCTCGAATACATCGGTGGTCGGGTTCATGATACGGCTGTAAATATTCCCGAATTGCTGCAGCGCGAACAGGGAGGCGGCGTGGTCGGAGTTCTCGAACACGTACGAAGTAGTTTGATAGATCGGCACCGCGCGAGCCAGCGACGCCTTGTCCGGCGTGTGGCCTGCATGCAGCGAGCGAGTGGCGAAGCCCATTTGGCGGGCGGGAGCGGTAGCGTCAGGCATAGACCATAGAATAACGCGCGCGTCCGCCTAAAACTGGCTCACTGTTTCTTGAAATCCCCCGCCTTCACGATCACCAGCCCGGCCGGGTCGATGTGGCGCCGGAAAGCCGCGTTCACTTGCTCGGCCGTAAGCGCCCCGATCTTGGCTTCCATATCCTGATCGAATTTCATGGTGCGGTCGAACCGCTCCCGGTTGGAGAGCAGCCGCGCCAGCGTTTGATCCTGCGATCGCCCAACCAACTGCTCCTGAAGCAGAGCCTTCTGGCCGGCCGCAACTTCCTGGGTGGTGAACCCGTCCTTCAGAGTCTGGGCCAACTCGTCCTGAAAGCTAGCTTCCACTTTGGCAGTGTTCTGCGGGGCGCTGATGATGGACGCGGTGAACTCGCCATCGTCGTCTTTGGTGGGCGCCTGAAAACCGGAACGGACGCCGTAGCTGAGCCCTTCCTTTTCGCGGATGCGATGCACCAGGCGCGATCCGAAGCTTGAGCCGAACATGTAGTTGGCCAGGATCATGGCCGGATAGTCGGCGTCGTCATCCGACATGCGAACTTGCATGGCAGCCAGGAAAGTGGCGTTCTGCTTGTCCGGTGTCTCGATCTTCAGATTGGCCGGCTCCGTCTTGCGGTACTGGCTGGACACGCGCTGGTAGCCGGCGGGGCTCTTCCATGAGCCGAACAGTTCGGCCGCCAGTTTCTGAACCGGGGCCGGATCGAATTGGCCCACCACTACGAACTCCCCGGCAGACGCGCCGTAGAATTTGTCGTGGAATTGGCGCACGTCGTCCAGCGTGACCTTCTGCAGATCCTCGATCTGCTCTTCGGTGGACGATGCGTAGAGCACATGGCCGCGGGGATAGGGATTCAAACGCTTGTCCAGCGCGATCGAAGCGAGGAACCCCGGGTCGCTCCGGGCGCCTTCCACAGCGGCCAGCCTCTGCTGCCGCAATTGATCGAATTCCCGCTCCGGGTAAGAGGGCTCGCGGAGAATTTCGGCCGCCAGGCGAAGTGCCGCAGGCAGGTTGGCCTCCACCGTTTCGATGGTGGCGGTTGCGTTGGTGGCTCCGCCGGTTACGTTGATGCGCGCCTTCAGCCGGTCCGCCTCATCCTGGATCTGCTGGCGCGTCTTATTCTTTGTGCCGCGCATCAGGAGCCCGCCGGCAAATTGGGCGGTGGCGGCCTTGCCGAACACCGATTGCTCATCGCCAAAGCGCAGCGTCACCGTGGCGATGACCGTGCCGCCGCGCGTCTTCTTGGGCAGCAACACCACCTTCAGGCCGCCGGGAAGCTTAGACCGTGTGACACGCGTTTCGATGTTGGCCGGCGATGGATCGAATGTTTCACCTGCCGCAATAGCCTCGCCACCTTTGAAGTCCTTCAACATCGCGGCCACGTCCGGGGTGGGTGGGATCTCCGCCCGGTCGGGTTGCGCCGTGGGAATGAACTCCGCCAGCGTGCGGTTGGATTCCTTGAGGTAGGTCTTCGCTACCCGCAGCACATCTTCCGGTGTCACGGCTTTGATGCGATCGCGGGTTACGAACAGCAGCCGCCAGTCGCCCAGAGAGGCCCATTCGCTCAAGCCCAGCGCGGTGGATTGCGTGTTGGTCATCTGCAGCTCGAACTGTTTCTGGATTGCCAGCTTGACGCGCTCCACCTCTTCCTTGGTGGGCGGATCGTCTACCAGCTTTTCGATAGTGCTGATCAACGCCTGGCGCGCGTCGTCGACCGACTGGTCCTTACGCAGCCGCGCGGAAGCCAGCAGGAAGCCCGGATCGTGCAAGTCTTCCGTGTCCGCGTTGGCGGAGACCGCCTTCTTGTTGTCCACCAGGGCCTTGTACAGCCGGCCAGACGGCGCCTCTCCCAGTACGCCGGACAGAACCTCGGTTGCCGCCGCATCGGGATGCGAACCGGCCGCAATATGATACAGCGCGATCACGCTCGGGGTATCGCCCACGCGCCGCAGCGTCACGAACCGTTCGCCATCCTGGGTCGGCTCCACCGTGTAGGGCTTGTCCAAAACCCGCGTCGGTTTGGAAATGGGGCCGAATGCTTCCGCGACCCAGGCCAGCGTTTGCGTCTCATCCAGCTTGCCGGCGATCGTGAGCACGGCGTTATCCGGTTGGTAATACTTCTGGTAAAAGGCCGCCAGTTTGGGAACCGGTACGTTTTCGATGTCGGAACGGTTGCCGATGGGTGACTTGCCATAGTTGTGCCAGGCATACGCCGCTTCCATGGCACGCTGCATCAGGATGCGATTGGGGTTGTTCTCGTCGCTCTCGAACTCGTTGCGCACCACGGTCATCTCCGCGTCGAGGTTCTTCTTGTCGATGTGCGCGTGAATCATGCGATCGGCTTCCAGGCCGATGGCCCAGCGCAGGTTCTCATCCGTGGCGTTGACAGTTTCGAAGTAATTGGTGCGGTCGAAAGAAGTCGAGCCGTTCATGACCGCGCCGTGGTCGGTAAGCTCCTTCTTGATGTCGGTGCGTGTGTTGGTCTCGCGGAACATCAGGTGCTCCAGCAGATGCGCCATGCCGGTCTCGCCGTAACCTTCGTGCCGCGAACCGACAAGGTACGTCATGTTGACCGTGACCTTGGGCTTCGATTGGTCGGGGAACAGCAGCACGTGCAGTCCGTTGGGGTATGCGTACTCGGTAATGCCCTCCGCGGCGGTCACCTTCTGAACGCCGTTGGGAAGGGTTTGCGAGAAGACCGCAACCACACATAAAAAGTAGGCTAGGGGCAATGCGAAACGAGCGCAACGGCGCATCCGGAACCTCCGCGTGAGTCGAGGGAATTATAGCAAGCGCCGGGCACTCCTTACGGCATGATAACCGCACATTCCATGCACACCGCCGCCTGGAGGTGTAGACGAAGAACACAGGTAAACGTTAGTTAGCGGTGTGCGGTACTGCTGCCGGGTAGGCCGCAGGAACATCTGCTTGAGATCAACGGAACCGCCGCCAATGTCGCCCCCGACCAGGTTCGGGTTGTAGCGCTCCAGTTGGGCCGGCGTGAAGGCGTGGCGAGCCAGAATGTGCGACCGGAATCCTGGCGCGAACCGTTCCACCTGGGATTCGATGGCATCGGTCATATCCAAGGTCGAACCATTGGGAACGTGGCAGTAGGCCCAGCCGGTGTGTTTCCCCTGGGGCGCGCGGGAAGCGTCGAACAGACTGGGTTGAGTCAGGATAACGAAAGGCTTTCCGGCGTGGTGCGCTTCCCATTGGGCGATCTCTTCCAGCGTGCCTCCCACGTGCACGGTGCCGGCCCTTCGGCATGCGGGCGCGCGCCAGGGGATCGGAGCGTCCAGCGCCCAATCGAGTTTAAACACGCCGGGGCCATAGCGATAGCGCGCCAAGCGCCCGGCGGAAGCTCTCGGGGAAACGGTCGCCCGCCAGCGCCAGCAGTTGCCGCGGCGTAATGTCGCACATCACTATGGGAGCGTCGGGCAGAGTTTCGATGCGCGACTCGGTGCGGATCTCCCCGCCCAGCGAAAGAAAGTACGCGGCCAGCGCGTCGCTGATGTGCTGCGACCCTCCCCTGGGAATCGGCCAACCGACGGCGTGTCCGGCAGCCGCCAGAATCAATCCGAAAGCGGCGCTGGGACGTGCCTCCAGTGGAAGAACGGAGTGCGCTGCCACGCCCGCGAAGAGAGCGCGCGCACGTGGGCCGCGGAAAGCCGATTCGGCCAGCGCGCGGGCCGGGCGTAACCCGTTGAGACCGAAACGAGCCATCAGAAAGGGATGGCGCGGGAAACGCGGCTGCGGCCCGAGCACGTCGTGGCGGAGGCCGGCCCAACCTGCCGCCAGTGGCTCCAGCAGTCGCCTCCAGGCTCTCCCATCGGCACCCAAACCGGCGCACGTGGCTTCGATGGACCGCTCCATCAACACCGCCGAACCATCGTCCAGCGGATGCGCCAGCGGAACATCCGGTTGTATCCATTCCAGCCCGTGCGCGTGCAGCGGATATTGTTCGAAGCAGGGCGAACAGATGGCCATGGGGGGAACCGCCGCGCAGACATCGTGCACGAATCCGGGAAGCGTCAGTTCCGCCGAACGCGCGCCGCCGCCGATTTGCGCCGCGGCTTCGTGTACCGTTACCTCCAGGCCCGCGCGCGCCAATTCGATGGCCGCGGCCAAACCGTTCGGTCCCGAACCGATAACCACAGCGCGGCTCTTCACGGGGAGTGCCAACCTCGGATATTGTAAAGGAGATGACCAAGAAACGGCTGGGCAATAGCGATATGGAGATCACTCCGATCGGCATCGGAGCATGGGCCATGGGAGGCGGAGACTGGGCATTTGCCTGGGGACCGCAGGACGATCGGCAATCGATCGCCGCCATTCATGCGGCGTTGGATCACGGTGTGAACTGGATCGATACGGCCGCCGTCTACGGACTGGGTCATTCGGAAGAAGTGGTGGCGCGCGCGCTGGAAGGCCGCTCGCAACGGCCGTACCTTTTCACCAAGTGCTCGCTGGTGTTCGACGAAAGCCGCAAGATCAGCAATTCGCTGAAGGCCGATTCAATCCGCCGCGAATGCGAGAACAGCCTGCGGCGTTTGAAGCTGGATACCATCGATCTCTACCAGATTCACTGGCCGAATCCGGAGCAGGATATCGAGGAGGGTTGGGGCGAACTGGCTGCCCTTCGGCAGGAAGGCAAAGTGCGCTGGATCGGCATCTCCAACTTCAATACGAAACAGATGGACCGGTGCCGCAAGGTGGCGCCGATCACTTCCTTGCAGCCGCCCTACTCCGCGATTTCGCCGGAAATCGAAGAGGAGATCCTGCCGTACTGCCAGATGCATGGGATCGGGGTAATCGTCTACTCGCCCATGAAGTCGGGCCTGCTCACCGGGACCATGACCAGGGAACGGGTGGAGAATTTTCCGCAGGACGATTTTCGCCGCCGCGCGCTGAATTTTCAGGAGCCGGCGCTCTCGCGCAATCTGGACCTGGCGGAGCTGATGAAGCAGATCGGTGCGCGGCGCGGCCGTTCCGCGGGGGAGGTGGCCATCGCATGGACCCTGCGCCAGCCCGCTGTTACCGCGGCAATCGTGGGTTTCCGCTCCCCCGAACAGGTAGCAGGGGTCATCGGCGCCATGGAATTCCGGCTCACGCCGGAAGAGGTTGCGGAGATTGCCAAATTCCGGCAGGGCACGCTGGCACAAACCGGCTCGTGAGACCGCTCCCTCTGGTCGCGGCTCAGTAACCTGCCGATACCGAGCCGCGACTACAAGGAGCGGTTTCTCTCACATCACTCCAGAGTCAAAGCGGAGACTTGCACCTTTTCGGGACGCTTCACGTCAACCTTCAGCTTTTCTCCCAGCCCCAGGTTTCCGCTCACCGTAATCGTGTAGTGCGAACGCAGCACTTCGAACACACGCTGTGCAGGCTGATCGGCGCTGGCTCTCCTCAAATCGCGCGTGTTGAAAGATGCACCGCCGGTCTGCCGCGCGAGTTGCTCCAATAGAGAGCGTTCGCTGCCCACCACGTATACCGGGTAGATGGAGACCTGGTTGCGCCGCGCCATATAGATCACGTTGCGTTCATTGCTGCGGCTGTTGCCTTCCAGGCCGGAGGTCAGCAGCAGGACCACGCGCCGGAAGACGGTGTTCTGGAAACCGGTGTCGATGGCGGCGAACAACGCGTCCAGCAGGTGCGGCTCGTTCCCGTACTTCACGCCGGCCAGGGATCGCTTGATCAGCTCGCGGCTGGAGGTGAAGTCCTGGATCAAATCGGCCGATGAGTGGTAGGCCACCACCGCCATCTGCTCCTTGGGTTGCAGCTGCGCGATGAATTGTTCCGCCAGCGGTTGGACCATGCTGCCCACCAGGCTGCTGTCGAGCAACAGCATGATGTCGAGCGTGTCGTGCGTGAATTCCGCCGCTTCCACCGGGCGCGGCGTCTTGTCATCGAGCACGGTGAAATCCTGCGCCTGAAGGCCCACCACCGGCGCGCCGGATTTTGGTTCCGTTACCGTCACCAGCAGCTTGGTCGCGCTGTAGAGAGGCATGGCCGCCAGCCACAAAGCCGCCAGCCAGCGAGTCACTGCGAGTCTCCCTCGATTTTTTCCACCAGCCGGTCCACGTGCACACTATAGAGCGCCGGCTTGCCGTGCCGGTCGCTCTGGAAGTAGACCCGCTGGGCGTCCGGCGCAAACATGGGCGCGGTGGTCTCCGGATGGCTGGCGCGGTGCTCGCACAACGTGAGTTCCCGGCGCGTGATTCGCAGCATCAACAGGATCGCCGGCGAGGCTGCATTGCGGCTGGCGCCCACGAACACCGAGTTATCGCGGTTCGAACCGAAGTGCGCGTACTGGCTGGTCTTGGCGATGAGCTTATCGGAGTCCTGGTCGGGAGTGTACTCGCGGATCGCGTTCAACTGCGTGGTGTCCTCGGGAAAACTCAAGTAGAGAAATGTCTTGCCATCCGCCGCCCAATAGGCCGGACCGACGCCGCCGGGTGCCAGTTTCAGCGCGCGGTTCTCCTGGCCATCGCTGTTCACCAGAGCCATGCCCTGGCCGGGTTTGCGGTAGAGATACTGGGCGCGCTGGGGCCGCTCTATGGGGTCGGCAATGAGCGCCGGCGACTCGAGAACGGTGCGGGCCGCTCCAGTGGCCAACGTCACGCTACGCAACCGCGAGCCTTCGCCGCGCCGCTCCACAAACGTGGCATGCGCGCCGTCGGCGGACGCATTCCATCCCGGGCCGGCTTCCCAATCGTCGGGGATGGTGTACACTGCGCGTTCCTTCAGGTTGGCCAGGCTGACGAGGTACAGTATGCGCTCCGCGAAGTAGCAGAACGAGCGGCTATCCGGCAGCAGCGTGAGCGAGCGGCCGTCTACGCCTTTCCGGTCCGTCAACTGCTGGGTGTCGCCGGACTTCAGGTTCATGCGGAAGGCTTGGGGCGAGCCATTGCGGTCCGAGCAGTAGAGCATCAGACTGCTGTTACGGGAGATCACGCGATTGTAAGCGGCCGGCAGGGTGCTGGTGTAAGCGGGATCCGTGAGGCGATACACTTGTAACTCGGTGGCGGGATCGTTGTACCGGTCCCATTCCGATTCGAACACCTCACCCTTCTGGGTTTTTACGTCGCTTGCTAACGCGCGGGCCGCGAGGAAGCTGGATACTAGCAGGGACCGGCGCGAAACGCGGCGCGAGCAAACCGCCATCCCTCGATGGTAGCGCAGCAGGCAGGGCTCAGCCCGCGGGATTGTTGGGCTTAGCCCCGCTTAACCGCTTGCGCGCTTCGCCTGCGCCTGCCCGCCCAGTACCTTTTCATGCGCTTGGAGACTTCCTGGCGCTCCGCCATACCCATCATCTTGCGGCCGCGCCGCTTAGCACCCGTTCGTGGGACTGACGCAGTGCTGCCGGCGGATACCCGCAGTTCTTCCAGGGAGGCGATGACGCGCTCAAGTTTCTCTTTCTGCGCGTACAACTCTTTCAAGGCTTTGTATATGTGCATCGCTTCAGCCACGTGCCTGATTCGAAAACCCTAGGGCAGTATAACCCAGAACCCGGCAATATCGTTTGCGCTTTGTGACAGAAGATAGGACTAGCTCAAGAGAGCTATGCTAATACCCGCGAAAGCGGAATGGCAGCAGCAACCAATCGGTTACCATCTGCAGTCGTCGGCAGTCCGCGCATTCTGTTGAGCAGTCGCCCAAGGCGTGCTCAACCAGGTATTGAAGCTGATCGAACAGCACATCGGTGATCAGCGCTGGGGCGGTATAACTCGAGTTGCGAGCTACTGCCGGGCTTGTCGAAGCCTGCTCTCCCGCGGCGTCGGACGTTTGATGTTCCCAATCCATGTCGCACTCCTGCCCGGACGCGACAAGGTCATCCGGTGTTAATAAATATGTGTCATTCGCGGCTGCGGGTCGAGTCCTTCGCGTACTGCCATCCGCCGATTTAAGTACTACGTCGCGTGTACCAAAGCAGACGGTTGCAGCTCAAGATTTGTAAGTGGCCGGCCCCACTAACACGCTTCCGTCCCCACCGGGACAGGAGCAGCGTCTAACTGATTGGACGCCCGCGTCACTTCTATGTATACCAGTAGAGCGATGACGCCGCTGAGAATTAAAAACTGTATCAGCGGCCAGAGGAATGGATGCACTAGGGCCGTTGGTCGCCACACATAGCACAAAGGTGAAATGAGGATTGCCGCCACCCACCGCCCACGTCCTGATTCGAGCGTCAGCAGCAGCAAGGGCATCAGCACGACAGCGTCGTACAGATATGCGTGATGGCTGACCAGTAAGCCGCCGGCCAGAGCTGCCGCCAGGGCCGTCCACATGTTAATGCTGCGCTGTGCGATCCAGTACACCAGAACCGCGAGGCTGATTGCCAAGACGGTCTCGATTAATTCGTGGCCGCGAAACCACACCGAAAATCCGAAGAAAGTGGGCATTTCGGCGGGTCCGATGCGTTCGCCCTGAATGCTGCGAAGCTCACGGATCGGCCAATCCATTCCCTCGACGGACGACAACGCCACCAGCGCCAGTATTCCGCCAGTCGCTCCACACGCGGCGGCCCATCTGCGTTTAGCGATGAGGGCAAGGGGCAACAGAAGCGCCAAATGGAACTTGATGGCACATAACGAGAGCAGGCATCCGGCGGCCCAGTTACGATTTTTCTCCAGCAAGCGGCAACTCACGATGGCAATGAGAAGAAAGATGCCGGTGTCCTGCCCCAGAATCATGTTGTAGACGAACGGGTAGGAACAGAGCACAAAGGCCTTGGCCCATTTGCTGCCGGCCGGCCAGAGCAAGACGCCCGCAATCATCGCCGCCAGATTGAGCAGCGCCCAGAATAACCTCGCCATGGGATAGGGAAGCCACGTTAGCGGTTTGCAGACGAACGCATAAATGGGGAGGCGCAGGAATGGCAGTGAATGCGGAACCGGCTGGTAATTTGCTTCGAGACGGGTAATCCGGTCTACGTCGAAGAGATGTCCGGTGCCGGTGAGCTGGGCCGCCGCATAGATACCGACAAAATCGTCGTCGGTTCTCACAGCCCTGAGGCCGGCCCAAATCGAAATGCCGGCGGTGAGCAGACACAGAATTCCTAGATAAACGGGTTTCATGGGCGGGGCGATCCGGTGAGATCTTAACATCCCCATCGGTCGTGTACGGCTAAGTTAACTAGAGTAAGTAAGCGGATCGATAGCGCAAACCTGACACAGGCAAGGATGCCTGTGCTACATACTCAAGGCGCGGACGGCCTTATCTACCGGCTCCAGTTCGACAATCGCCACGCCCAGCGGCGCCGTTTTGAGCTCGTCGAATTTGCGGGCGCTCACCATCACACGGCTCTCCAGCGAACCGGTCGCGCTGTTATACGCCTCCACGGCGCGCTCCAGGTTCTTGCCCACCTTGCTCCAGTGGTCCCCCATATCGGACAGGCGCTTGTACAACTCCTTGCCTAGCGCGCTGATCTCGGCGGCGTTCTCGGCCAGCTTCTCGTGCCGCCATCCATACGCCACCGCCCGCAGCAGCGCAATCAGCGTGGTGGGCGTGGCCAGAATGATGTTCTGCGCCGCTCCGAACTCGATTAAGGTTGCGTCGTTTTCCAGCGCCGCGCTGAAGAAGCACTCGCCGGGCAGGAACATAACCGCGAATTCGGGCGCCTGGTCGAACTGCTCCCAATACGATTTGCGGCCCAGTGCGGTCATGTGCGTGCGCACTTGCCGCGCATGGTCGGCCAGCCGTGCCCGCCGCGTCGGCTCATCGCTCGCCTCCATCGCCCGGAGGTAGGCGTCGAGCGGAGCCTTGGCATCCACCACCACGGTCTTTCCCGCGGGTAGCCGAACCAGCAGGTCGGGCCGCAGACGGCCATTCTCGGATTGCAGCGTGGCCTGGCTCACGAAGTCGCAGTGCTCCAGCATTCCCGCCATCTCTACCACGCGGCGTAACTGGACTTCACCCCAGTGCCCGCGGACGCTGGGCGACCGCAGCGCCGTCACCAGCCGCCCGGTTTCGGATCGCAACAGCTCCTGGGTTTCGATCAGGCTGCGCACCTGCTCGCTCAACGTGGCATAGGCTCCGGCGCGCGTTCGCTCCAGAGCTTCGATTTTCGAGTCTACTTTTTCGAGCGAGGTCCGCACCGGCGTCACCAACTCGGACAGCACCCGCTGGCCGCGCTCGAGGTCGCCGCGCGCCGCCGCTTGTGTCTGTGCCAACTCTGACTTAGCCAGGTCGAGGAAGCTTCGATTGTTGCGCGCCAGGGCGTCGGCCGAGAGTGCACGGAAGGCTTCCAGCGATTCCCGCCGCCGCGCGCGAAAAACCGCCCACGCCAGCAGGAAGCCGGCCACGAAACAAAGCACCGGTAGAATGTTTTGCATCTTTTTCATTATCCTCCGCGATCATTTCACGCGGTACAAGTAATATGGGCCGGCTTCCGCCACGCGCTGCATGCCCCATTCCGATTCATGCCCCACCAGCGCGTTGCCGGCCGGGGTGCTGCCGCCGCCGCCTGTGGCAGCCAGTACGTAGCGGTATCCGGCGCGGCGAATGGCGAGGGCCGCTTCAATGCGCAGGTCCTCGCGCGGATGCGGCCTGGCCTCGGCGGTGCCGAGGGCGTGCCAGCGCCTCTTGGCGGCCTGACCGTAAACCTCCAGAGAAAGGCCGCGGCCTGCGGAGGGCGAGTAGACGACCGCCGATGAGATCGTCTGGAAGTGATCGAACCGGACTTCGAGATACATTCCGGCGCGGGCCGGCTCCCAGGTCCGCCACGCGGTGGCTAGATTGTCATCGAACGCCAGGGGCGATTCCCAGCGGTTCGGCCAGGCGCGCAGTTGCCAGTGCGGGCTGGTATACACCAGGTCCGTGCCGGAGTAGATCCGCACTTCGGCGATCTCGCACTCGGACCCGCTCGCGGCCGGCAGCCGGAAACGGAGCGCCTGCAGCGATTCGAGAGGCCACGCCACGTGCCACTCCTTGAGCGGTTCGGCCGACTCGAGCGCGCGGCGCAGCGAATCCAGCAGACGGTCGGATTCGGCCGATTGCCAGGTGACGCGCACGTCGCGGGCGAGATAGGCGTTGGCGACGCCGATCAGACCGAGGATCTTGGCATCCGGCGGCGTATACGTTTCGATCATCTTCGCTACCGTGTAATCGTCCAAATGCCGCTTTAGATACGTGGGTTCCGGTTCCAGGCGCAAGGCCGCCGCCAAAGGGAAATCGTGAAGACGGAAGACGTAGCCCGGTTGCCAGAGGTCAACCACTTGCGGCCAGCAAAGCACGGCCTGAACCGCGATCGCCAACCAGGCGGCCGGGCGCGGCAACACCATAGCTACCGTGAACCCCAGCAAGGCCATCGCCGGCATGAGAAAGCGCGCGCCGGTATTCGAAAACCAAGCGACCAGGAGAATCGCGGCCGCGGCCCAACACCAGCGTCCCGCCGGGCGGCGGAGCGCCAGAAGTCCCAGGGGCAGAGCCAGTAGAAGCGGGCCGAAGCTTCCCTGCAGGCGGTAGCCAAATGCCAACTCCCAAGGAAGGCCAGCCAGGTGCACGTCGCCCAACGAACGCCAGTTGGCCAGCAGAATTCGTTCCGTGGCGAGATGGAAATAGGCGTTCGGGAATAGTCCGTTCGCCAGAGGCGCTATGGGATTGCCCGTAAGCACCAGGTTGCGGACCAGCCAAGGCGCCATCACCAACGCAGCGCATCCGGCCATCCGAAACGTAGCCTTCGCGCGGCCCTGCGCCAACACGAACAGAACCCCTGCCACAACCGCAAGGACACCGGGTGCTTTGATGGCATAGCAGAATCCCGCCGTAGCGCCCGCCGAAGCCAGGTAACGGCTGTCGCCGGAATCGCGCCAGACCAGCAGCAGGTAAAACGCCGCCAGCGTAAAAAAGACTCCGGCCGCATCGGTATACGAAGAGGCCCCCGTTGTACCCACCACGGGAGCGCAGAAATAGAAGACCGCCGCCGCGAGCGACGTCAAATCGCTGAGGCCGAGGCGTCGTCCAATGCGAAAGAACAGAGGGCACGGTTGCCAGCAGGAACGTGAACTCCACCAGTTTCGCCGCCGAGTGCCGCCCGAACGCGAAGGCCACCGTATACAGCATCTCCATGCCTTGCGGCACCATGTCGTAAAACGTGATGCGCCCGGGAAAGCCTGCCCGCCGGATGTATTCGTAGGGAAGTCCCAGATGATACGTGATGCCGTCCGCGAGGATCTCGGGAGCGAGCGCGTTCACGAAATACCAGAGGGTGTAGACGCCGAGAATGGCGGCGGCCGCGAATAAGACCGCTCCCTTTGGTCGCGGCTCAGTAACGGATATGGGTTTCGAAACGGGTGCCGATGTGGAAATGTGTGCCGGCGTTACCGAGCCGTGACCAAAGGGAGCGGTCATTCGCCAGCCCGCGGTAGCAGCCGCGCCGACGATCAGGAAAACGAACCAGTAGCCTGCATTGATCAGAAGCAGGAGGAAGACAATCAGACTGAGCGCCACCGCGCCGATGGCCAGCGCGATCTCAAGAGGCGCCGGCGTTCTCCGCAGCAGCAAAGCTCCCAGCGCGTAGCAGGTCAGAATCGTGAAACCGGCGCCGAAGAAGATTGATACTAGCGCGGGCAACAAAGTCAGAGCAGGACGGTATCGATGGGTTCTTCGGTGGCGCGGTTCGCTGCCGGCGCGGCGCCATCAGATGCAGCAACCGCCGCCGCGGCCTGCGGCGCCTGTGCCGCGAGAAAGCGCACTAATTCCTGCTCGGAGCCGTCGAAGAAGCCATCCACCAGTTCGCGGACGGCCGCCCGGCGCATAACGTCCCGCGAAGCTTCGGGTGTGTAGAGGAACGAGCGTCCCGTCTTGCGGCGCTTCAACTTGCCCTTGCGAACCAGACGTTCCAGCACGGTCATGATGGTGGTGTAAGCCAAGGGGCGGGACCGCGCCACCAACGTCTGGACGGCTTTGACATTTCCTTCCTGAATGGACCAAAGCGCGTTGAGACACAAGAGTTCCAGCGGCGGAGGTGTGTCACGCGCAGTTCGCGGCATCAGCCTTGCCGCTCCGGATCGACGGGCGCCAGCGCCTGCTTCAGCTTGTCGGCAAACAGAGAGTCGCTCTTCGGAGCAAACAAAGGATGTGCCGCCATGACCGGCTCCCCGGCGCGCTTGTCCACCGGATCCGCGGCCGAAGACTCGGGCGGGTTGGGTGCCGGCGGACGCGGCTCTTCGGGCCCATTCAAATAACGATCCATCTTCAGCGCGGGCCGGGACAGGGCGGTATTGTAAGTCGTGAAGCAGCCCTCCAATTGCCGGTCGTGTTCGATCAAAGCCCGCATGCACTCCATCTTGGAATCCAGGTCGTCAATGTAGTGTAGCAGCAGTGCCTCGGGAAATTGCGGCAATTTGGGTGAACCGAATTCGAGTTGCCCATGGTGGCTCAGAACCATGTGCTCTACCAACGAGCGCAAGGTTGGCGGAAAGCCGGGAAGGCCGCGCAATTTGTCCGCAATCATACGCAACCCGATAGCGATGTGGCCCAGGAGCTGGCCGTCGTTAGAGTACGAAAAACCACGCTCGTAATTCAGCTCGTAGATTTTGCCGATGTCGTGCAACACCACTCCGCTCAGCAGAAGGTCGTAATCGACATGCGGGTAATGCTGCGCCGTCATGCGCGCCAGTACGCACAGAGACAGCACATGCTCGATCAGCCCGCCCAGGAAGGCATGATGGATATTTTTGGCGGCGGGAGCGCGGCGATAACGCTCGGCAATTTCCGGGTCGTCGAGCATCGCCTCGACCAGGCCCTTCAGGTGAGGGTTGCTCATCTGGCCGACGATGCCCCGCAGCTCGCTCCACATTTCACCGGCATCGCGCCGCGAGCACGGAAAATAATCCGCGAAATCGACCTCGCTGTTATCCATCCGGCGGACCTTGTGGATAGTCAACTGCGGCCGGTTGTGGAACACCTGGATGAGGCCCTTGACCTTGACGAAGTCGTCGCGGTCGAAGCCGTCGATGACCTCGGCCACGTTGTCCCACATTTTGGCGTCGAGTTCGCCGGTGCGGTCGGCGAGGAGCAGCGAGAGATACAACTCGCCGCTCTTCTTCTGGCGGATCTCCTTCGAGTGAACCAGAAAACTGGTGGTGATCACCCGGTTGGGTTCGACTTCATTCACATACGGCGACTTCATTGTTTGGCGGGCGGAGCGGTCGCGGCTGGCGGGGCGGCCGCCGCAGGCGTGGAGCCCGCGGCAGGCGCGGTACTCGGGGCCGGCACAGCGCCTCCGCCGTGCGGGATCACCCCCAGGATCTTCTTCTTGTGGTGGGCGGCGACCTCTTCCTTGGTGGTGGTCTGCGGCTTCAATTCCATGGCATCCTTCCAACGTGTGTCCTTGCCGGGAACCGCCCCGCTATCCACGTAGCCGTCCTTGATCTGCAGGAATGCGTCCTGGCGCAGTTTCGTCAGATACTCGCGCAGTTTCGGCTGCACCTTGGGCGCCGCCATCCTTTGCACAACGTCTTCCTTGACCTCTTCGAAACTGGCCTGCCCCGCCTCAAACCGTTCATCAATCCGTACGATCAGCAGTCCCGCGGGCACCTTGATCGGTTCGGAGACAAAACCCTTCGGCTTCTGGAAAACGATGTCCTCGATCTCTTTGCGCAGCATTCCCCGTTTGTAAGCGCCCGCCTCGCCGCCATTCTTGGCCGTGTCGTCGTCCGAATTGCTGCGTGCCAGGTCGCCGAATTTTTCGCCTTTCTTGGCGCGCGCCACCAGGTCGGCCGCCTTCTTCTGCGCCACGGCCACTTGATCGTTGGTTTTGCCTTCGGTGGAAATCAGAATCTGGCTGATGAAGACCTGCTCCTCGCGCACGAAGTCGCTCTTGTGCTCCTCGTAGTATTTCTTCAAATCAGCCTCGGGAATTGAAATGCGCGAGCTGATCTCCTGGCCCACCACCCGCTGCGTGAGCAACTGGTTGGTTACCTGCTGCCGGAAATCTTCGTAACTCATCCCGGTCTGCTCGCGGATAAATTCGTGGAACTTATCTGGATCCGTGATCTTGCTCTGCACCTGGATTTCGGCCATGCGGCGGGTGACGTCGGCGTCGATCTTGATATCGAGGTCCTTCCCCTTTTGCACCAGCAGGAGCTGGTCGATCTGGTCGCGCAGGGCGTCCTTCTGCATCTGCGCGAGCGCTTCGGTCAAGCGGGCTCCCGTCAGGCCCTGGCCGCGGAGCTCCTGCGTGATCTGCTCACGGGTGCGTTCCAGTTCGCCGCGCGTAATGATATCGCTGTTAACCTTGGCCGCAATCTCCTCGACGACACGCACATCGGCGGCGGCCGCAATGGAAATGCTGGCTGCTATTAGTACTACAAATCGGTGAAACATATAGATGAGCTACTATTTTACCGCTTTGTGGGGCTGCCGACTCCGGCTGGCAAACCGCCACGCGTGTTCCACGATCCGGACGAGTTCGGGGTACTCAGGGTTCCATCCCAATCGCTCGCGCAGCCGGTCGGAGCTCGCCACCAGCCGCGGCGGATCACCTTCCCGGCGCGCACCCGTCACGTATGGAACTTTCTTTCCGGTCACTCGTTCCACCGCATGGATCACTTCCATCACCGAGTGACCCGCCCCAGTTCCCACATTGAACTGCTCGGAGGCTCCCCCGGACATCAGGTGTTCGACCGCGAGAATATGCGCCTGCGCCAGGTCATTCACGTGGATGTAATCGCGGATACAGGTTCCATCGGGCGTATCGTAATCTTCGCCGAAGACCGTCACCGCCTGTCCCGTACTCACGGCCCGCAATAATAAAGGAATCAAGTGGGTTTCGGGATCGTGCTCTTCGCCCAGGCTGCCTTCCGGGTCGGCGCCCGATGCGTTGAAGTACCGCAGCGCCACGCTCCGCACGCTGTGGATGGCGTCGAACCAGCGCAGCATGGTTTCCACCATGACCTTTGACTCTCCGTACGGATTCACCGGTTGAATCGGAAAGGTCTCCAGAATGGGCGAACCGGCCGGATTACCGTAAACCGCGGCCGTCGACGAAAACACCACGCGCTTCACACCGGCCTGCACCATGGCTGTCAACAGCGAAAGCGACCCGCCCGCGTTATTGGCGAAGTATATTTCCGGCTCCCGCATGGACTCGCCGACTGCAATGAACGCCGCGAAGTGGATCACCGCCTCGCATTGCTTGCGGCGCATGAGGTCGGCCAGTGCGGCGGTTTCGCCAATGTCCAATACATGCAGGCGCTCCGCGGGCACGTTATGGCGGTAGCCCTTGGAGAGGTTATCCACCACAGTGACGTCGTGCCCCTGCTGCAGCAGAAGGTGCACAGTGTGAGAGCCGATATATCCGGCGCCGCCGGTGACTAGAATTTTTCGCGGGTGCACGAGGTCTTTACCGATTGTAGCGGCAGTCGGTAAGTGACGGGGATTGCGGCCCAGGAGTTGGCCATTTTCTGTAACCCCGTTTCAAGTTAGCCGTGGGCGCGGCGGACGCTTCGCGTGCGTACGTTCGCTCTTCCGTCAATTTCGAACTTCAGGCTCGAGCAATGTCAGGAGGTCGGCGAGGAGGTATGGCTTACGGAGGTATATCTGGGAGCCGAAATCGGCGAACTTCGCAGCAACGCTCTCCTTGGCGTAGGCGCTGGTAAGGATCACCCGTAAATCGGGCCGGAGGCGGTTCGCCTCGCGAAGGACGTCGGTGCTGGCGATCCCCGGCAGAGTGACGTCGAGAAGCATCACCGTGACCTCATCTGTATGGGCTCGCAACTTTACCAGAGCGTCTGACCCGCTGCTGGCCTCAAGCACCATAAAGCCCTTATTGCGGAGCATCTTGGAGACGGCGAGCCGGAGGGGTTCTTCATCTTCCACCACGAGAAAGCATCCGTGAGCCGCCCGGCGATCATTCCCGGTGGCGGTGGCGCGGTCCTGCCGTTCCATAGGGAATTCGCCGACGACTGGCAACAGGATCTGCAAGGTGGTGCCTTGGCTCGGCTCACTTCGGGCGGTGATCGCGCCCCCGAGACGCCTTACGATTCCCTGGACTACCGCGAGTCCCAGGCCGCGGCCATGCGATTTTGTCGTGAAGAAAGGGTCGAACATCCTGGCTCGTGTCTCCGGCTCCATGCCGCGACCCGTATCGGATACTTCGAGCCGGAGATAATCACCCGCCTTGAGGCTTGTGGCAACTGCGGAAGAGTTCAGTCCCACAGTCACCGCGGCCGTGGTGATCTCGATCACCCCATTCCGCCCGCCTATTGCTTCGGATGCATTTGTCACGAGGTTGACCAGGATCTGGCGCAGCATCGCAGGGTTGGCTAACACCGCGCGGACCCTCTCAAGCCGGAGCCGGAGGGTTACGTGCTTTGAGACCACCACCTGGAGCAACTCGATAGTCTCTTCGACCAGTTGGGAAACATTGACCTGCTCGAGCGTATCCGTCTCCTGGCCGGCATAGGACATGAGCTGGCGGACAATTTCCGCGCCGCGGATGGCCACAGCGCGAATATTGCCCAACTCCTCTGCGGGCGTCATACCTTCGGCAAGATTGGCCAAAGCGAGTTCCGTCTGAGCAAGGACGCCGCCCAGCAGATTGTTGAAATCATGGGCGATGCCGCCGGCCAACGTTCCCAGGCTTTCCAGTTTCTGCCGAGCTGAGGCTTCATCCTGAGCTCGTTTGAAATCGGTAGCGTCGATGCAAGCTCCGATGATTCGCTCAATGCGGCCGGCGGCATTCCGTACGGGGATGAGGTTCGAGTGGAAGTACCGCTGTCCGGCTGGCAAAGCCAGTTCGTCGTCGTAATGGATGGGCTCACCTGCCTCCAAACAACGGCGATAATTTGCGATGAGCTTCTTGGCAAGATCGGGAGCGAAAACGTCTTCAACAAATCTGCCGGATACCTCCTCGGTGGTTAGGCCCACCGCCTCCTCCTCGGCTCGATTGAAAGCCTTGAATTTGAAACGGCCATCAGAAGTGACGTCAAGCAGGAACATGCATGTCGAGATGTTGTCGAATATCTCTTTGTAGTGCAGCTCGTTTTCGAGCGGAAGTACTGCAGTATTCCGGTAGTTGGGTCGCGTTGCGGTACCCCGCAGGTGCTCTACTTCTGTTTCCAACTGGGCGATTCGGGCACGAAATCGCTCGGTTTCTTCTTCCGACGAAAACGCATCCGGCGTTGGTGTGCTCAAGGTGTGTCGTCCCAGGCCACTGAATTCTTGCCAGTATATAATACTCAGACCTCATAGGCGTGGCGATCGCTAGCTACTTTCCGGTGCAAAATGGCGTGATTTGAGAGCGCCGCCACCACCGAACACGATTTATGCCGACAGCGAGACGGCGTTTTGCTTTCCTGTGCCACCCATGGGTTCGCTGCACCAGGGCGGCGCCGCCCATCGGTGCTCAGGCACGGGACAGTGCAGTGCCGATGCTGATCAAGTTGTCTGCGATCACTCCGAATCCTACCCATCGCCGGATGCCATCCATTCCGTGATACCGGCATCGGTTGAGTCCATGTCGTCTCTTCAGTACGCTGATGCGACCTTCGCAGCCGGTACGCCATCGCTGCGCCCTTTTGAACCATCGTGAATGATGCAACGCTTTCCGCTCAGAACTGCGCGTGTTGCGATTCGGAATGGCCACGCGTTTCACGCCTGCTTCATGCGCCGCGTCTTCGTTGGCCTTGGAATAAAAGGCCGAATCTGCCGTCGCCAGATGAGGCGCTCGCCCGAATTGCTGGCGATGCGACTCCACTGCTGGAATCAGCAGGTCACTGTCGTTCGGCCGCTTGTCGAAGACCTCATACGCCGTGACAATTTGCTCTTCCGCCTCTTGAATTTTAACCATCTTGCCGAATTCGGTCGGTTTACTCGCTTTGCCCTTCCGGATGATTTCCGAGTGCGGCTCAAAAATGCTAACCAGCTTCTCAGGATGATGTGTCTCCCCTCGAAAGACCCTTGCCACGGTCTGACGAATGACCGTCCGCACGCGTCCGATCGTTTCACTCAATTGGTTTCGCAGTTGCTTCAATTTTCCGCGGCTATTTTCGGTCTCCGCTTGCACTCGCTCGGCTTGGTTCACTACCTTTCGGGTCAGCGACACCAGCTTCCGGTAAGCAGTCTTCTTGCGCTCTTCTCCCTGTGGGCCTTTTTGCCGGGCCGCTAACGCGACCTCCATTACCCGGCGCTTCACGCTTCGCATGCGGTCGCGGAACCTATTTTTCAATCCCTTTCTGGTGGCCGCCACCTTCTTTATCGTGCGCGTCACCACGCGCGCCCCATCTCCCAGCAGGCCGCTGTCAGTGGGGTAGTGGATGTTGGTCTCCACCACCGTCGTATCCACGCGGAGTTTTCGTCCTTGCGTCACGCGATTGGCGCGCGCAAGTTCCACGATCCGTTCATGGAGTTTGCCGACTACCTCGGGACCAATCGTCTGACCCAGCCTGATCAGCGTTTTGTCGTCGGGGACTTTCTCCAATCCGATCCGGCAAAAACTGCGGTACACCAGATTGGCCTTCACTTCGCGAACCAGAACCTCATAGCTCCAATTCCTCACGTGCTTCAAAATCATCATTCGAAGCACAACCTCGGCTGGAGTCTGGTGGCGCCCCAGTCTGTGACTCTCCGCGTATCGCTTGCCCTGAGCCTCGAACACGCTATCAAGCAGGTCCTCATCTTCCAGGATGCGATCCACCTCGCGCATCCACGGTTCCCACAAATCGGCAACCTCTTCAGCCAAAAACCCTTCCCAGAGACTCGGTTGTGTGTGTCGCAAGCGGCGCATGATCAAGAGACGAACGACAACAGAAAATGGTTATTCTGTTTCGGCTCTCGATCAACAGAATTCGCGTTCATGCGGCTCAGGCGCCGTCATTTTGCACCGGAAAGTAGCTAGTTTTTGAGAGTATCTTCATTGTCCGCGTGCGGAGGGTGACGATCCGGGACGCACGGTCCTAGGCTGGTGCTAACCGCGGCCGGCGCCCATGTGAGCTATGTTCGCGGGAACTTGCGCGGGCTCCTCGGCACGGCCCGCGTTAGCCGCGCTTCCGAACGCACGACCGGCCGCAATCCTGGCGCTGCAGAAGATCGCAACACGCGTGAGGCCGACCCCGGGCGCTCAAATCCCCTTGTTCATGATCAAGGAAAAGCGCATTCAAGACGCGACGCCCACCGCCGTCGCGGGAAAAGCCGCGATGAAGATATTCCCGGACGATCTCTTGGTCACGTAGAACGTTTGCTGCTTACTTTGGACAAAGATCTACGGCCGGGTCGCCAGCTGAAATTGAACACCAGCAATAGCAGAATAATCCCGACCATCCCGAAAGTTGCCGGTTCCGGGACTGCCACCACGGAGTATTGAAGAAAGACATCACCTCCGAAAATATCCCTGCCCGCCACAAATTCCGAAGCCGGAGCATAGGCACCTACGGTATCCACGATGAAGTCTTGATTTCGCGTCACGCCAGCGTCCATACTGATCGTGGGCTCTGGCGGAGAATTCACACCGCTCGCATCACGCCAGGCACCTGCTTGATAGGCTCCATCGCTTCCTAAGACAAGGTAATACGTGCCCGGAGGAAGTGTGAGACCGGAGAACAAACTCACTGTCGTAACATCCGAGGGAAACAAAAACGTGTTTTGCGCAAGCTGATCTGCAGCGGTTGTGCCCGGTCCAATCTGTGTCATTAGGTACGCGATTCCCTCGTGCCCGGTGCCCCCCGTGAGGAGCGCTGTGATCGTAACATCGGTGTAAGTCCTGGGCGTAGTCCAGGAACTGGCAAGAGCCTGAGTCTGGGATGGTAGATCGGAGATCGGGAAAGAACCACCGTTCAGCGGACCACTGACCGAAACGATGACATCACCGCGTAACGCATGTCCCATGGCGGTCAATAACAAACAGAGCATAACGTGGCGCGGGCACCTGCACAGGGTCGAGGATGTCACATAAAACACTTGATCGGACCTCCGGCACCGTGATGCGGGGAAGGAAGCAGCAGACGCAAGAAGTTTTAAGTTCTAACGCCAATCTCGAAGAATCGCTGGCGGTGTCTGTTCCTGAGCCCAGCTGCGCTTCAGGCGCAAAGGTTGTATAAGAACCACCCTATCCAGGGCCAAAGGTCAGATCATCTCAGAAACCTGCAAATTTAATCCCCGGATAGCAAAAATGTAGAGTGGCAGCTCGTGCAAGCACAAGGGAGCCAAATCCGGCATGCGTTAAGACGTATTGAACCACGGATAGAATCCTAAGCATTATCGGGAATGGCCCTCAGCGCCGACCCATACATCGATACGACGCTCTCCGGCGGCGGGCCTCCATTTTCGCTAGAATCGTAAGGATAACCCCGGAAAGTGAGCGCAGATTGCCGCCAGAGCCAAGGAGCGTAGTCGCAATCTATCCCGGTTCGTTCGATCCGATCACCAATGGGCACCTCGATTTGATTCAGCGAGGGTCGCGGCTGTTCGACCGGCTGATCGTTTCGGTGCTGAATAATGAGACCAAGTCGCCGCTGTTTTCGGTGAGTGAGCGGATGGAAATGTTGTGCGAAGTGGTGCAGGTTTATCCGAACGTGGAGGTCGATTCGTTCAACGGGTTGCTGGTGGATTATGCCGATGCGCGTTCGGCTACCGTGCTGCTGCGCGGCATCCGGGCGATTTCGGATTATGAATATGAGTTGCAAACGGCTCTCATGAACCGGCGTCTTCGCCCCGGCCTCGAAACGGTTTTTCTTCTGGCCAGCGAAGCTTCCTCGTTCATCAGCTCACGGCTGGTGAAGGAGGTATTCGGGCTGGGAGGAAATATTTCCGGCCTGGTGCCGCCCTCCGTGGAGACGCGGTTGCAGCGCCGGATGTCCAAGACTAGAAGGAAAGGTGAATGACTGACACAAAAACGGCAGCGGCCCATACTATAGCGGATCGCATTTCTCTTATCAGTGTTTCCTCCACCATGAAAGTCGCGGCGGAAGCCGAGCGTCTGCGCGGGGAAGGCGTCGATATCGTCGACTTCGGCGCGGGAGAGCCCGACTTCCCGACTCCTCAAAACATCAAGCAGGCGGCCATTCGCGCGCTCGACGACAACTTCACCAAGTACACGGCGGTGGGCGGCACGGCCGACCTGAAGAAAGCCGTGTGCGAATACCACGCCAAGAATTTCGGCACCGATTACAAGCCGAACGAGTGCCTGATTACGGTGGGCGGCAAGCACATCATCTTCAATGCCGTGCAGGCCCTCATCAATCCTGGCGATGAGGTGGTGATCCCGGTGCCCTACTGGGTCACATACCAGGATGTGGTGAATTACGCGGGCGGCAAGTGTGTTTTCGTCGATACCGACGAGGACCGCGGGTTCGTGGTGACTGCCGCAATGATCGAGCCGCACCTGACCGCTCGCACCAGGATGGTCATCATCAACTCGCCTTCCAATCCCAGCGGCGCCGTGGTGGATCGCGAGGAGTTTCAGAAAATCTATCGCCTGACCTCGCAGCGCGGCATCTATCTGATGACCGACGAGTGCTATTGCCGATTCCTCTACGACAGTGAACCGTACTCGATCGCGTCGATGCCGGGCGCGAAGGAAACCGTGCTGGTGGTCGGCTCGCTTTCCAAGACGTACGCCATGACCGGTTGGCGAATTGGCTACGGCCTGATGCCGGCGCCGATCATCACGGCCATGACCAAGCTGCAGAGCCACTCCACGTCGAACCCCACTTCCATTGCGCAGAAGGCCGCCGCGGAAGCTCTGCGGGGTCCTCAGGAATCGGTGGACGTGATGTTGGCGGAGTACCGCCGCCGCCGCGATTTCGTGGTCCATGGGCTGCGCGCCATACCGGGCGTCCGGTGCGCTGAACCGCGCGGGGCGTTCTATGCGTATCCCAACCTGGGAGTCGTGATCGGCAAGAGCGGCATTCAAGATACGCTGCAGCTCTGCGACCGGCTCCTGGTCGACGCCAATGTAGCGGTGGTGCCCGGGCAGGCCTTCGGAACAAACCGGCACATCCGGCTCTCGTACGCGACTTCCATGAAAGAACTGGAGCGAGGCATCCAGCGCATCCACCAGTTCATCGTCAAGAACTCCTAGTGCCTTGCCATGTGGGACAGACCATCGTTGTCCGTGGTCTGTCTCTTCTACTCGAGCCCCGCAGACGGCGGAGGCTATGACAGCCCCGATCCAACTCACGCCGTCTCCGCGCGAAAAGGTGTGGGGCCGGACCCGACTGTCGCCGTGGTTTCCGGACGCAGACCGGCCCATCGGCGAGGTGTGGTATCTCTCTGAGCGAGAGTTGCCCCTGCTGGTCAAACTGCTGTTCACTTCCGAGCGCCTCTCCGTGCAGGTTCATCCCGACGATGGCGAGGACGGCCCTCGCGGCAAAACCGAAATGTGGCACATTCTGGAAGCCGAGCCGGGAGCGTCCATCGCGCTGGGCTTCCGCGAACCGATCACGCAGGAGCGCCTGCTGGATTCTACGCGCACCGGCGAAATCGAGCAGCTTCTGCGCTGGATTCCGGTACAGGCCGGTGAAACCTATTTCACCCCAGCCCACACCGTACATGCCATCGGCGGCGGAATCGTGCTCTGCGAAATCCAGCAGAATTCTGACGTGACCTATCGCTTGTGGGATTACGGCCGCCCGCGCGAACTGCACGTCGCGCAAGCCGCGGCGGTCTCGGATCTAGGCCTCCATCCCGGAGCGACTCACCCGGTGGCGCTGGGCGCAGGCCGCGAGCTACTAGTCCGGTCGAAGCACTTTGTCACCGAGGCGGTTCGTCTGGCGGCGGGCCAGGAGCATCAACCTTCGGCCGAGCGCTGCCAGTTATGGATCTGCCTGCACGGCCGTGGCAGGATCGGCGATGAGACAGTCCAGCCAGGCGAGGTTTGGCTCCTGCCCGAAACCGGCGACCAGCCGTCGATCAAGGCGGAGACGGGGATGCGGTTCTTGCGGACGCACGTTTGAGCGGCATAATGACTAGGGTGACCGCTCCCTTCGGTCGCAGCTCAGTAACGAAGCGTTGTAACCCGATAAGACCCCGCTACCGAGCCGTGACCAAAGGGAGCGGTTCTTCGGTAACAGGAGTCTAGTGCAAAAGAGCTTCTTGCAGAGATACCTCGGCGAAGCCTGTCACGAAATCGAAGGTTGGTTTCCATTCGATGCCGCCCTGCTCTTCATGGCATACAACCAGCTTCTTCAGAAGCACGGCCCCGCCGGCCACGTACTCGAAATCGGCGTGCACCATGGATTGTCCACCATCGCCGTCGCCACCCTGCTGGGCCCCGGTAAGCAATTGGTCGCCATCGACCTCTTCGAGAAGCAGCAGCATCTGAACGTCTCCAACTCGGGTGAGGGGAGCCGCGCCCTCCTCGAGCGCAACCTGCGGCTCTTTTACCCGGACCTGAAATTTCTTCGCGTTCTGGAGCGGGATTCCGGCACGCTGGCGCCCAACGATCTGGGCGAGGGTTTCACCTTCTGCCACATCGATGGCGGCCATTCGCGCCAGGAGACGTATCACGACCTGAGTCTGTGCGCCGCGGTCACAGCCGAAGGCGGCCTCATTGCCGTTGACGATTATTTCAATCCGGACTTTCCGGGCGTATGCGAAGGCGCCGTCGAGTTTCTGGTGAAGCATCCCGGAAAATTGCACCCGCTCGCCATCGGATATCAGAAGATTCTCTTCCGCAAAGGCCGCCAGGCGTTCGATTGGAACGGAGAATTTCTTCAGATGTTTCCGGCTCTGCCGCACAAAGACGTCCAAATGTGGGGCGACACCGCGCTGTTGATGACCGCGCCCCTGCGCAATTATGTGGATCTGTATGCCTCTACGCCGTCGCGGCTGGCCCCCCTCGGCTCCGCGGGTCCCCGCGCCACACTCAAGCCTGCCACACGTGAGCTCGACGCCGCTCCGCAGGCTCGCGTTCCCATCGAAGTGCTGGTGACCAACGTTTCACCGGAGCCGTTTCCTGCGGGCGAGGACGTCTTCGGGCTTTCCTACCACCTGCATTCGCATACCGGAGAAATGCTGGCCCACGATAACGACCGGACTTGGCTCGCCACGGAGTTGCCTCCCGGCCAGAGCCAGAAAGTGGAAGTGACCGTCCAAGTGCCCCAGGAGCGCGGCGCATACGAGCTGGAATTCGACCTCGTTTGGGAGCAGGTAATGTGGTTCAAGGAAATCGCGAACCCCACTGCCATGGTGGCTCTAAACGTCCGCTAGCGCCTACATGCCGCCCGTCTCTTCCAAGAGCCCGCGCCTCTCGCGCCTGTGGACCGTGCTCTGCGCCATCGCGCTTTTCGTGCTGAATGCGTACATCTGCCGCGAGTTGTTTGGTCTCGAATTCAGCAGCCGCATGGAATCCATCGAGAGCTCGTATATTTCCATCAGCCGTTGGGCCATGGACAACTGGCACGACCTGACCTGGTTCCCGCTGTGGTACGGCGGCATGCCGTTTCACCGCGTCTATCAGCCCGGGCTGCATCTCTCCGTAGCGGCGTTTGCGCAACTCATGGGCTGGACCGCGCCCCATGCGTTTCACTTTCTGACAGCGATCGCATACTGCGCCGCGCCCGTCACTCTTTTCTGGCTCGCTTACTCCGCCACAGGCAACCGGGCATTCGGTTTTGTGGCCGGCCTGCTCCACTCCTTGATTTCGCCGGCCTGTTTTCTCGCGCCGCTGATTCGCCAGGATGTCGGTGGGCTGCTCCTGCCGCGGCGCTACCAGATTCTCGTTCACTACGGGGAAGGCCCGCACTTCGCGGCGGTGGCTCTGATTCCTCTCGTGATCCTGGCGATTCACGGCGCCGTAACGTCGCGCCGCAGAATCTTCGTGTTCCTGGCGCCGGTCGCTCTGGCCGCGGTCCTGTTGACCAACTGGCCCGGCTCGGTTGGCTTGACCATGGCCATCGCAGCATACGTGCTGTCGCGCCTCTTTGCGAAACCGGCCATCCATCTGCCGACGATTCTGGGAATCGCGGCGGTCGCCTACCTGCTTTCGATCGTGTGGATCCCACCCTCCATTCTGCGTGCGGTCTTCGGCAATGCGCAGCAATCCGACGCATCCTACTTTGGAAGCCGGCAACTGCTTCCCGCCGTACTCCTGCTCGTTGCGGTGGCGGCGCTTCTGTGGTGTTCCAGCGCCTGCGCATCGACGCCTGGGCGCGATTCTTCGTCTTCTTTGCCCTCATCACGGGCGCGGTTGCCATAGGCCGCCAGTGGTTCGACTGGAGACTGGTCCCGCAGCCGAACCGTTTCGAGGTGGAGTTCGACATGGCGCTGGCGGGGGCTCTCGCCTACTTTCTAGTCGCCGGCTTCCGAAAGCTTCCTCGCCGCGCGCAGATCGTGGTGGTGGGCGCCGCGCTGCTCTTGGCGATTACGCAAACCCGCCATTACCGGCGCTATGCGCGGGACGTCACCCGACCCATCGATATCACGCAAACCATCGAATACCGCATGGCCAAATGGTTTGACGGCCACATGAACGGCGCGCGCGTGTTCGCCCCCGGCAACGTCTCGCTATGGATGAATCTGTTCACGGACACGCCACAGCTTGCAGGTTGCTGCGATCAGGGCGTCCCCCACACCGCGTACCGGATCGCCGCCTACACCGTGTACACCGGACAAGGCATGGGCGCGCGCGAGGCCGAAGACTCCCTGCTGTGGCTGCGAGCCTATGGCGTGCGTGCCGTTGGAGTGAGCGGGCCCAACAGCACCGAGGCGTACAAGCCATTTTGGAATCCCCGGAAGTTCGACGGCGTGCTGCCGGTGCTCTGGCGCGACGGCGACAACGTCGTGTATCGCATCCCGGCGAAAGCCGACGATCCCGTAAGAGTGATCCCGCGGTCCGCCATAGCCACCCGCACGCCGGTGATCGGCATGGATGTCAAGCCGCTCGAATCGCTGGTCCCCGCTCTGGAAGACGAGAGCCTGCCCGCCGCCAGTTTCCACTGGCTGAATCGGCATGAAGCTATGGTCGATGCGCAAACCGCGCCCGGCGACGTAGTCTTCCTGCAGATCAGCCACGATCCCGGCTGGCGCGCGGAACAGGATGGCGCGCCGCGCCCGATCTTCCGCGACGCTCTAGGCATGATGTATGTCGAGCCCGCGCACGCCGGCCGCGTAATCCTTCATCTGACCTACACCGGCGGCACAGAACGAAAAATCGCCTGGCTACTCTTCACCTGCGGCCTGCTGCTGCTAGTAGCACAGGCCTCCCGGCCTGTGTCCGGTTTTGATCTGCCGCTGTATCGCCATGAAACCTAAAACTCGCCACCCTGCCCTATGCATCATCCGGCGCGACGGTCACCGCCCAGACACTGCCGCCCATTTGGCCCTCCACTCTGTTTCGAATTGCTGCGGAGCCGTGACCAGAGGGAGCGGTAGAAGCTACCGTGCCTTCCCCACCCTCCGATAAGCCTCGCCGATTATAAAACCAGCCCCAGGCAACCGCACCGGCGGATACAACCCCGTTTCCTTCACTCGCGCCACCCAGTCCGTCCACAGTTCGTGGGTCGCTTCTCCAACCACCAAAGCTGCAATTTCGAAATCAAAGCCCGCGTCCTGCGGCCCGCCGTAAGTTACAAACACGCTCCACTGGCTCTCCTCAACAGTTACGGCCCCCGCGCCCTGCGGCCACCACCCATCAAAATCCTTGCGCCGAACCAGAACCCAGAGGTGCGAATCAACGGGCATCACCACAGACCCCTCCACCACGCCCGTGTCGGTCACGACCGCCCCGCTCTAGGCGCCATAATCTCCACTGCGCAACCAGAAGGCCGCCGCGCCACGCCTCGGCGTATGAACGCCGGCAAACAGTCCTTGATCCGCTCCCTCCACGTGTATCGCAGCAGCGGTCTGACATTGTAGCCCTGTTGCCACCACCCATCCCCGAAGGGATCAAAGGTCGGCGCGCTCGTGCGCGTGAAGAACGCCGTCGTTTGAACCACCTCGTCCAGTTCGAACATCGCATCCCGCCGCAGAAACTGAAAAAGGTGGTGAACCGTGGGAATGTGAATGTCGTCCAGTATCAAAAGCGCGCCCATCTCCAGGTGAGGGTAGAGATAGTAATACTCCAGCTCCGGGAAGGGGTAGCCGTGCGGCCCGTCAATCAGCACGAGCTGCAACTTTTCGATGAAGCGGTGCTGCGGCAAAGTGACCTGCGTAGGGCCCTCTACGAAGGTGACCACGTTCGGCCGTAAGAGTGCCGACCGGCGCACATTGTTGATGCTGCCGCTCCCTCCGTCCAGCGCAAAAACCGTGTGATGTTCGCTGACGTGAGAGAACAACAGCGTGCTGGCGCCGGAACCGGTTTCCACCGAGTTGTGGATCTGCCGATCTTGGACAGATCGCGCGATGGCTTCCAATGTCCGCGCCGGGAAGGTGCCTGCGGTGTGCAGGCCGGGGCCCACCTCAGCGATCCGGCGTAGTATCTGGTCGCCTAAAACCGCGTTACCTCCGTAAAATTGAACCCGCTCACCTTCATGGCCGGAACCACCATGTCGGCACTCTCTTCGCCCGAAGCGCGCACCGGAGCCGAAAGCGCTTCCACATTCGACAGCAGTTCGATCAGGCTCACGTTGAAGCGGAAGTTGCGCACGCCGCTTGCAACTTCGCCGCCTTCGATTAGGAACGTGCCGTCGCGCGTCATGCCGGTGAAAATCTTCTGGTAGGGGTCCACCTCGCGTATGTACCAAAAACGCGTCACCAGGATGCCGCGCTCGGTCGATCGCACCATTTCCGCAACCGATGACTCGCCGCCCGCGATCACGATATTCGCCGGCGCTTCCCCAATCTCGTTGGGGAGCGGGAAGCCATGGCCGGTGGGTGCCACTCCGGCTACCGCGGCCGCCTGGCGGCTGTACGCAATCTCGCGCACCACGCCCCGGTCCACCAGTGTGAGCGGCCGCCGCGGGACTCCTTCCCCATCGAAGGGCGCACCCGATTGCAGCCGGTGGCAGACATCATCGTGGATCGTGATGTTCTCTCCGAAAATCTTCTGCCCGATGCGGTCGTTGAGAAAGCTGCGGCCGTCGCGGATAGCGGTGGCGCTGAAATCACCGAACATCTGGCCGGCGAGATCGAGCACCGCGGCCGGTTCCAAAACCACAGTGTAGCGGCCAGGTGGAACCACTTGCGGCGCGCGTGAGGTCTCGGCCTTTGCAGCGGCAGTCCGCGCCAGTGCCACCGGATCGAAATCGAAATGCTGGCAGGCGCTTGCCTTGGCCCAGCCCGAACTGTCCTCGGCCATCGCCGTGATGGAAAAGCGTGCCAGCGTTTCGTGGTGCCAGGCAGACACACCAGCCGTGTTCATCAGCGCGAACATCGACCCGCCGGTGGAGTAGATGCCCGCCGCCGTCTGACCCTTCTCTTCCACCGCCGCAATGGCTTCTGCCACCGCTCGCGCGCGCTCCTGCGGGGTGGCGTTGGCGGTCACTTGGTAGAATCGGCGAACCGCGCCCGGCTCGCCCGCGGTCGCCAGCGGCAGCAGTTCCGGATCCTGCTCGGTCAGCCGTGTAATGGCGATGGACGCTTCTACTACCTCGCGAATGCCCTGGCGGTCCAGGCGGTTGGTGGAAGCGCGCGCGGTGCGGCCGTCGATCACCGGGCGCACCGAGAGATACACGCTGCGTTCGGCCACATTTTGATGAATCGCGTTGTTGGCGAAACGCGTCAGCGCCTGGTCCTCTCCGGCCAGGATGACTTCGATATCGCTCACCCCTCGCGCGCGGGCGGCCTCCGCTACCTGGCCGAAAATCGACTCGCACTCCGCGCGGCTGAGTACATCATCCGGCATACGCGCTCCCGATTTTGATTTTGCGGAAGCGCGCCGGGCTGGCGCCGTGCCCCGTCCCCATCACTTGTTCCGGCTGGCCTTTGCCGCAGTTAGGCACGCCCCACAGGGTCCAGTGCTCCGCCCCCGCGATGGCCGCGCACGCGTTCCAGAATTCGGTGGAGATGCCGCTGTAGCTGGGATTCTTCAGCATGCGCACGCGCTTGCCATGGCGAATCTCCCAGCCGATTTCGCAGCCGAATTGGAAGTTGTAGCGCTTGTCGTCGATCGACCAGCTGCGGTTGGTCTCCATGTAGATGCCGTGGTCCGCATCGAAAACTTCACCCAGCGATTGCCGCCCGGGTTCCAGGCTCACGTTGGTCATGCGGATGAGCGGCAGGCGCCCCCAGCCGTCGGCCCGCATGCAGCCGTTGGAGCGCGACTCGCCCACTTGCGCCGCCGTTTCGCGCGATGTCATGTAGCCGACGAACTGGCCGTTGCGAATGATATCGGTGGATTGCGCCGCCACGCCCTCGTCATCATAGGCGAATGTGCCCAGCCCCGGGCCGTGCTCCACGCGCGCATCGCACACCACGTTGACAATGTCTGATCCGTAGCGCAGGCGGCCCAGTTGATCGAGCGTCAGGAAGCTCATCCCCGCGTAGTTGGCCTCGGTGCCCAGCACGCGGTCCAGTTCGATGGGGTGGCCGATGGATTCGTGGATCTGCAGGCCGAGCTGCGAGCTGTCCAGGATCAGGTCGAAGACACCCTCGGGGCACTGGTCCGCCGAGTGCAGCGCCACGGCCTCGGCGGCGATACGCGGCGCATTTTCAAGCAGCTTCAGCTCCTCCACCAGTTCATAGCCCTTCAACTGATATTGCCCGCCGAAGGAATTCGGATACGAGCGCCGTTGGATCTCGCCGTCCTTATAACTGAGGGCCGAAAAGCCCGCGCCCGCAGTATAGCGGGTCTGGTCGATGTGGCTACCCAAGGTTGACGCGAAGACCTGCCGGCGCCGTTCGAAATGCATCGACGCTTCCGCCAGGCTGATTCCCTCCTGGCGCCGAAGCTCCGCATCCACGGCCAGCAGCACACTCAGTTGCTGATCGATCGGTATGGTGAACGGATCGATACGAAACTCCGAGACCCAGGTGGCCTCGTGCTTCCCCTCGGGCGCCAGTTCTACGTCGCTCTTATGGGCGGCGGTGCCCGCGCGCGCAATGTCCAGCGCCAGCGTGGCGCACGTTTCCAGGCCTTCGGGCGTCAGATCGTCGGTGGCCGCAAAGCCCCAGCACCCGAATGCCAGCACGCGTATCCCGACGCCCATGGATTCCGAGCTCGAAACATGCCCCGCCTTCCCGTTCTTCGTAGAGATCTCGCGATCGCGCGTCTCGATGGCGCGTACATCGGCGTAAGTGACACCGCGCCGGGCCACCGAGTCAAGCGCCGCCAGCGCCAGATCTTTCATCGCGGTGTGATCAGACCTCCCAATTTATCCTGTTCTCCCGAAACATTTCGCGGAAAACGCGTGCCGTATGCTTCGGCGTACTTCAGCCCCGTCCCGGTGTTGTACAGCACGATGCGGTCGGCCGGCTTCAGGAATCCCGAGGCCAACAGTTTCTCGAGCGCGGCCACGCATGCGGCGCCCTCCGGTGCGGCGAAAATGCCCTCTTCGGAAGCCAGCCGCGCGCCGGCGTCCAGCATCTCGGTGTCGCTCACTGCCACCGCCGTCCCGCCGCTCTTGCGCACCGCCTCCAACACCAGAAAATCGCCTAAGGGTTTGGGGACGCGCAGACCGCTTGCCAGCGTACGGGCGTCCTCCCAGAATCGGCTGCGCGGCTCATTCTCCTCGAATGCGCGAACCACCGGCTGGCAGCCTTCCGCCTGCACCGCAATCATCTTGGGACGCCGGCTGCCGATCCACCCCAACAGCTCCATTTCCTGGAAGGCCTTCCACATCCCGATCATTCCGACGCCGCCGCCGGTGGGATAGAAGATCGCGTCGGGCAGTTCCCAGTCCATCTGCTCGGCGACTTCGAACCCCATCGTCTTCTTGCCTTCGATGCGATACGGCTCTTTGAGCGTGCTGACGTCATACCAGCCTTCCACCGCGGCGCACTCCGCTACCATGCGCGCGCAGTCGCTGATGAGGCCATTCACCAGGGTGACCTGCGCCCCATACGCCTTCGATTCCAGGTAATTGGATTCGGGAACATCGCGCGGCAGAAAGATGTGGGCTTCGATTCCCGCAGCCGCGGCGTAGGCCGCCAGCGCGCCCGCCGCATTTCCCGCCGACGGAATCGCCACCTTCCGGATGCCCAGCTCCACGCACATCGAGATCGCGCAAGCCAGTCCGCGCGCTTTGAACGACCCGGTGGGGTTGAGCCCCTCGTCTTTCACCCACAGGTTGTCCGCGCCCAGTCGCGCGCCCAGGCGTCGCGTGCGCAGCAACGGCGTCCAGCCTTCGCCAAGCGAAACCACCGACTCATCGGCCGGCGGCAGTAGCGGCGCGTAACGCCACATGGTGGCCGGGCCCTGCGACACCGCGCGGCGCCTCCAACGCTGGCGGATGCGATCCAGGTCGTAGCGCACCAGGAGCGGGCCGCCGCACGCACAAAGATTGAGGACACGCCCCGCCTCAAATCGCTGGTTGCAGAGGCTGCATTCCAGGTGCGTCGGTTTTGGCATTGAGAACTAAAGTCTAGCATCGGACGGCGTGCTAACTCAGAGTTACCGCTCCCTTCGGTCGCGGCTCGATACAGTGTTGCGTTTCAGAGCCGTGACCGCAGAGAGCGGTTGGCGGGGGCTGGACCGGCTTCTAAACTACTGATTTCCAGGCACATACCGGCCAAGAGGACCGAAGTCCTATTACGTCCGGGTGACCTTTCCAACTGGCGGCCCGCGCCTCCTCGTGGTGCTATGAGGGCATGGGAGCAGCGGACATTCTAATCTTCCTCGTCGCCGCACTCGGGTATTTCACGGCTTTCATCTTGCTGCGGCGCATGCGCCGGCGCGACAAGATCAACAAGCGGGTGGTCCGGAGCCTGGATACCGCGCTCCGCTATCAACGCTTGGAATAGCTGTCAATAGTGTTCCGGATACGCCTCGCGCATTTCTTGCGCCTGCGCTTTGGCGGCCTCGATTTGGACCAGCGGCCCCTTCCCCATCCCCGGACAGTATCGGGCCGTCTTGTTCCATTCCCGGCGGCTCTCCACCAGCTCCGGCCAGAACGGAAAGATGCGGCACTGCGTCGGCTTGGCCGGATGAATCGAGCAGCCGTCACCCAGCAGGAAATGGCACTGTGAATCGCGCGGCGTCCGCAGTCGCAGTCTGCGCCGCGTACGGTAAACGTAGCGCCGCTCAAACTCCGCGGCCGTCATTCCCACGAAGGCCGCAGCCCGTACCAGGTCCTCTTCGCTCAGATAAACGAAACCGCGCTGCGTGCAGCACGCCGTGCAACCAGGCTGGCACTCGAAACGAAGCGCTTGCGCCATCAATCGACCTGCGTGGCGAAAAACCACGAGTTGCCGCAAGGATCTTTGACGCCGGCCCGCCGGTCGGGATCGCCTTCCTTGCGTTGTGGTTCCTGAACCGATATACCCCCGGCTGCGAGCGCCCGCCGGTAAGTCGCGTCCACATCCGGCACATAGATATGCAGCATGGCGGGAAACCCCGGCCACTGTGGGCCCCCATCGCCCATCATGATGACTGTATCGTCGATGCGAACCTCGGCGTGCATGATCGAACCGTCGGGCATGTCGTACCGTCGCAGTTCGGTGGCATCGAAGGCCTTCTTCAGGAAATCGATCACGCGCTGGGCGCCGCCCTCGACGATCAGATATGCGGAGACACTGTTGTACCCCGCGGGTTTGTAGGCCTTGCTCATCGGTGGGTTCTCCTCACTCAGTGTATCCGCTCGTTGCATCGCCCGCGCCGCTTGTGTATCATCTCTTCTTAACCCAAAAACATCAGCCGCGCGAGCCACGCTCGTTGCGGCTTTTGTGTTTTTGGGCGACAAAGGAGCACCCTACATGAGCCAGCAAGCCCAGCGACACCCAATGACGACCAAGACCGTGGTCTACCGAATCCCGGGGATGGACACCGTGACCGTCAGCCAGGACGTCGTATACCAAACCACCGACACTGGTGCTCTAACGATGGACATCTACCATCCGCCCGATGCGAAGACTGGCGCGCGAATACCCGCTGTCGTCTTTGTGATGGGTTACTCCGACCTCGGCGCAGAAGCTGTGTTCGGTTGCAAGTTTAAAGAAATGGAGTCGTACATCGCCTGGGCGCGCTTGGCCGCGGCCATCGGGAGCGGTGGGAATCACATACGCTAATCGCGAGCCGGAAAAAGATCTTCACGAACTCCTTCGATACATCCGCCAGAACGCCGCCGCGTTGGGAATCGACGAGAACCGAATCGGCGTGTGGTCTTGCCTCCGGCAATGTACCGCTCGCGTTGTCGGTTCTGATGCAGCCGCAATTTCGCGAGTCTCTGAAGTGCGCCGCGCTGTGCTACGGCTACACGCTGGATCTGGAAGGCTCCACTGCCGTTGCCGACGCGCAGAAACAGTGGCGGTTCGCCAACCCAAACGCCGGAAAAACCGTCCGCGATCTGCCGCAGGACTTACCTCTTTTCGTCGCGAGAGCGGGTCAAGATGCCAACCCGGGTCTAAACGAAACTCTCGACCGTTTCCTGTCCCACGCACTCGCCTGTAACTTGCCCATTACGATCGCGAATCACCCCACCGGTCCACACGCCTTCGACATGTTGCAGGACAGCGAAACCTCGCGCCAAATCATCCGCCAGATACTGTCGTTCCTACGCTTTCACCTGCTCGCGTAGGGCGGACCCCCCGGTCCGCGCAGGTCCCCCCGGACCTGCTTCTTCGCCGCGGTTGAGTGTAAGTGAACACTGGCCCCTGCCATGCTCTGCATAAATAAAGGCAGTCTATGCCGTTGCGTTTCCACTTAAGGATGCCGCGGACATCGCGCGTCGAGCGAGACTTCGATTGTCTGCTGCAGCGCATGCGCCAGCGTCTTTATCCGGAAAGCATGCAAGTGCTTACTTCCTACTGGTTGCGAACGGTTCGTGCGGGCGCATACCAAGCGGCTGAATGGAGGGCTCTCGATCATCTCTTCCAGCAAGCGATCGCGGACCCGCGCACACTCGCCACGCCTGCGGTTCAAAGCCTCGCTACCCTTCGCGAATGGATCGGGCAAATTCGACACATCGACCGTCAGCCGTCGCTTCGCTCCCAGCCATCGTTCGGACCGGCACGACAGGTCAGCTCTGACTCACTCGTGCCGTACCTGTTTCGACTCCTGAACGAATGGTTACCGGTAGAAGTGGCTCACCTGTTAGTCAATGCCACCGAAGAAGGGCCTACCCAATCCGGTATTCCGGTGGTGGTGGTGGCAAGAGCTGTCGAGCGCTTGCTCCTTCGGGAACACCTATCGCGCGCCACGTTGGAATCAATGCTGTTCCCCGGCCTTTTGTCTCCGCGGTTTTTCTATCCAGCGGATTCCGAAATCCTGCAGGATGTCGTGCTATTTCTGCTCGGCCAAACCGGTGCCCCGGCGCCGGCTAGAATGCCGGCAGCGCTGCTGTGCGTGTCTCCCGACGCCCCCCTTTCTTTGCCTTACTCTGAGGCGGTCAGTGGGGCAGTCCTCACGGCTGGTTCCTCGGGAGCGGAGGAACTTCATGTTTCGATCCCGCGGGCGCAGGCCCTGGAACTTCTCAAGACGGATCACGTGCGGTTCACCTCCGCCGTAGTGACGATGGATGGACAGTTGTGGCAGGCCGACAAACTCCAGACGGGCGAACGAGACTCGATTGTCTATCGGCCCGCCGGCCGGCTTCGCATCGATTATTCAAGTGACCACGCCCGTATGGTCCTGCCGTGGTCTGAAACACGCGGCCATTGGTCCGGACCCGTAGCGTTTACCGACCGCCTCGCGATGTTCGGCCGCGAGTGGCACATCTCTCATTGGGAGCAAGATACCGAACGCACCCTGCTGCACCTGGTGTTTGTGGCTTTCCTGCCAAGGACTCGCCTCGCCCGGTCTTATCCTGCCGAAATCGATATGGCGTGGGCGGCTTTGGAGAGGGCCTTGGCCGAGTCCTTGGTGCGACGCAACCTGGAACCCATGGATCAGCTCCGCCGGCCGGAGTTGGTTCCACTCGGATGCGCCCTTTTCGGACTGGCCGAATCCGTAATGTCTTGGCGTGCGCGAAGCAGGAACGCTCTGGACACACGCCTGCGGGGAATCCGCTATCTCAGTGCGGGATTATTCCCAACCTACGGCCCGATCCCCTGGCGGATCCTTCCCGAGAGAGTTCGCCGTGCTCTACTGGCGAGCCGCATTTACGATCCCTTAGTCCAGGAGACGTTCCAGGGATTGCCGGAAGGTCGGGGACACCCGTGGCTGCGGAACGTGGCGCAGACACTCATGTCTGCCGTGCCGAGACTCGTCTCGGCACGTTGATTGCCCGTGACACCCTCTAGAATCCGAAGTGCGCCGGGTTCCGCCCGATAATGATCGCCGCCATTACCTTCGGCACGTACTCGCGTGTTTCCGCAGGAAGCGAACGGGTCCGGTAGAGATACCAGAAGTTCCGTTGTTTGATAGGATCCTGCACGTTTTTGAGGATCGCCTGTCTGACTTTGGTGGGGCCCAAGTCGTAGGCTGCCAGTGCCAGCATGACGGAACTGCCGGCCCCGAAATCCAGAATCAGCTCGCGGAGATACCGGCAGGCCGCACGCGTGGCTTTCAGAACGTCCTTGCGTTCATCCACCTGGCCATCGACGCGCAAACCATACGCCTTCGCGGTAGTGGGCGTGAACTGCCAAAGGCCCGCCGCGCCGGCCGAAGAGTCATCGTGCCCGAGCGCGCTCTCGACCAGCGGCACATAGACCAGATCGGGCGGCAAGTGGTTTTCTTCCATCACCTGCCGAAGCAGATTCATCTGGGGAGCGGACTCGCCCAGGGCCCGCTCCATCAGTGTGTGGTTGGCGCCCTGATACTGCTCAATATAGTGCTTGGCGCGCTCCGTGAATTCGGGCGGAATGCTGTACACTTCCGCGCCGAGTTCCGCCATCAGCCGCTGTATCTCATTGGTCACGAAATCGGATTCGCCCCTACCGAAGCGGTACAGCAGCGCCCGCTGCAGTTGTTCGCCCTCGTCCTGGTAGGTATCCAGCTCCGTGATGAGGCGGTCGGCTTCGCTGGGGTTCTGCGCCTTCTGGAGGCGTGCTTCAATATCCAGGATCCGCGCGTCGATGGTCTGCTTTTCATGACTCAGTTCGGTGATTCTCCAGGCTGCGCCTGCCGAGATGGCCAGGAGCAGTCCTCCCAGGCCGAGAATCACCAGCCGGAAACGTCTCCCGGTATGGCGCAGCGCCTGGTTCAGAGCATCCCGCATGATCGACATCGTCTGATCGGCCAAGCCGTGGGCTCTCGCCCGACGGGACTGTTTCACGGCATCGGACAGCAGACCGTCATAAGTTCCGGCAGCAGGCGGAGCGACGATGCCCTCCGGGATCACCTGCGTTTCCGCCAACGGCGCGGCCGCAACCTCGTCCCGAAAGTCGAAAGTTAACTCCGGGCCGTGCGCGCCCAGGCGGATCGTCGCGGGAGCGCGCAACTCCGCTTCGGCGACCCGTTCGCCATTCAGAAAGGTTCCGTTGGTGCTCTCCAGGTCGCGAATCCGGAACCCGTCCTCATGACGGAGGATTTCGCAGTGATGCACCGAAACGCTGGCGTTCTCCGGACCTTGCATGATCACGTCATTGTCCGGGCTCCGCCCCACGGATGTCGAGTCTTTAGAGATCAGGTACCGGAACTGGACCAGCGCACCCGATTGGGAAATCAGCCAAACCTTGCCCTGCGCCGCCACCACAAGATGATTTCACGTCCACCCATTCGCGCGCAAATCGCCTCTTTGTTTCACAACCCGCAAAACCTGACCGCCACGTAGCACAGACCTCCCGGCCTGTGTCCGGTTTTTTCTGGAGATTCCTTTCGTCGCCATTTCAGCAGCTTCACCTGGAGGCTCCTGCAAAATAGAATGCCAATAGATGGTGGCGTAGGCTTGCCGTTTACTTCAAAAAGCCAAGCGCTTCGCCGAGTAAGCGAAGCGACACTCTCCCTTGAGATATAGGTTCTGAAGACGTTTCAGGTCGAATGATGGAAATCCTGGCGACATCAAACGTTGCGAGCCTTCCAACGAGAGCGTGCCGCCAAGAGTAGCGCACGATAACGTCCGGGCGCGTGGCACACAGAAGCGCTCGGTTCGACGGAGCGTTAGGATAGGGAAGGCCATGAACTACCGCGAACGGATCGTGCGCAGCGCAGGCATCGTCGCGGGCGAGCCGGTGTTCAAGGGCACGCGAGTGACCCTGAGGACAGTGCTCGCCAGCCTTGCGGAAGGGGCGACGACGGCCGAGATTCTCTCCGACTTTCCCACATTGTCAGAGGAAGACGTGCGCGCCGCCATTGCGTCGCCGCGGCATCGGCTCAGGAAGATCTTCCCTTAGCCGAATCGCCGATCAACCGGTGAAGATCAAGCTTGACGAAAATCTGCCCGAGCGTCTGGTCCCTGAACTCGCCGCACTCGGGCATGACGTCGATTCTGTTCGCGCGGAACACCTGGCTGGAAGACCCGACAACGAAATCTGGCATCCGCCCATTTGCGCGCAAATCGCCTCTCTGGCGATACTGTCAGGCACCGGTTGGAGCCGTCACGAAACGCCTAAGCGTGAACATGCGTAGACGGTTGGAATCGGCGGATACGGATGGTTCTCTCGCGTTTGCGGGTCTGCGCAATGTCGTAGGACGCCTGCATCCGCATGAGCGTGTCCATCCTCACGCCGAATGCCTTTTCCATGCGAAGCGCCATGTCGCCGGAAAGATCGGCGCTGCCGTTGAGCAGACTGGATAGGGCAGGACGGGAAACGTGAAGCACGGCGGCAGCAGCGGTTACCGACAGACCTGCCGGCTGGATAATCTCCGTCCGAATAAAATCGCCTGGATGGGGCGGGTTCTTCATGGGCATGGCACGTTGGCTCCTTCCGTCCTAGTGGTAGTCTTCCAAATTCACATCGCAGATTTCGTTCTCTGTCGTGTCGATACGGAACGTCAATCGCCGGTTGCGTGTGACGCTAAGGCTCCATGTGCCTTTCCGGTCGCCGGTCAGCATGTGGACGTTCCAGGCCGCCAGAGCACGCAATTCGTCCAGACTCTCCATGTCGTCGAGATATGCGAGCATCTTCCGCACCTTGTCCACGGTATCGGGCGGCACGCCCTTGGCCTTGTCCGCTTCATAGAGCCGCTTGAGGCCTTTATGGGCGAAGTTCCGTATTTTCACCGGGAGACCGTAACCTGTAGCTTAACACTTGTCAAGGGTATCTGTGCTTACCAGCGCAGTTGCAAGGCGTGCCTGATAAAGCGGGCCCTGGGCTGTGAGGTGAAAGGGGCTATAGTCACAGGGAAGCAATGCGCCCCCGCGAGGAACGACCGGCGCCGCAGAAAAACGCGTACCACCGGTCTGATCCTTTTTTGCGCACGGCTCCGGCATCCGCATGGCATCAACGCAGAACTAGCGCATTACCCGCCAGGACCCTCACCTCGTTGAGTTACACTGTGACCGACGGTGGCCGGGTCCGAACCGAGTCACTTTCGAAATCAGGATTGGCTTTTCCGGAAATTGGGTTCATTGAATGGGAAGTGCTTTGTTTTCAGCACCAAATTGGCTTCGTTCCGCAGCGGATGAATTTGAACCCAATTTTTCATTTGCGGGGGTGACTAGCCCACGTCATGGAAGTTTCGTTCTTCATTTTGGTAAATTCATGTCTTCCAGTGGAACCCAATTAAGTACCGGCCTCATCCTCTTTGCCCACGGCTCCCGCATCGAAAGCGCCAACGAAGGCGTTAGAGTCGTCGCCGCCGAACTGGCCCGCGCCGCGTCCCTCGATCACGTCTTGCCAGCTTTCCTGGAACTTGGTCACCCCAATTTGGCCGGGGCCGCCGCTACCCTGGCCAAGCAGGGTGTTAGCCGGATTGTCATCATTCCCTATTTCCTGACCCTGGGACTCCACCTGGAGCGCGACCTGCCGCTGCTCGTCGACGCGATCAGATCTACCCATCCCGCGATCGACTTCCGGGTCACCCCACCCCTCGAAGGCCACCCCGGTCTACTCGCTGTCCTCCTCGACCGCTGGAAACAAGCCACTTAAAAATACTTGACAATAACACACTAAGGTTTGATAATGGGACTGTACTAAGCGCCGGGTACCAACCCGGCCAACGCAATCCTATCTCAATCACACGGAGGCTTTAACAACATGGGAAAAATCATCGGCATTGACTTGGGCACCACCAACTCCGTGGTCGCCGTCATGGAAGGCGGCCAGCCCACGGTCATCGCAAATCAGGAAGGGCAGCGCACCACGCCCTCAGTGGTCGCGTTCACTAAGAGTGGGGAGCGGCTGGTGGGCCAGGTGGCCAAACGGCAGGCCATCACCAACCCCGAAAACACAGTTTTTTCGATCAAGCGGTTCATGGGGCGCCGCTACGACGAAGTGTCCGAAGAAATGAAGATGGTGCCCTATAAGGTGGTCCGCGGCGACACCTCGGATGCGCGCGTGGACATCTCCGGCAAGAAGTATTCACCGCCCGAGATTTCGGCCATGATCCTCACCAAGTTGAAGGAAGCGGCCGAGTCCTACCTGGGCGGCAAGGTGACGCAGGCCGTGATCACCGTTCCGGCCTACTTCAACGATGCGCAGCGGCAGGCCACTAAGGACGCGGGCAAGATCGCCGGCCTCGAAGTCATGCGCATCATCAATGAGCCCACCGCCGCGGCACTGGCCTACGGTCTGGACAAGAAAAAGAACGAAACCATCGCGGTCTACGATTTCGGCGGCGGCACGTTCGATATCTCCATCCTGGAAGTCGGCGATGGCGTGGTGGAAGTGAAGTCCACCAACGGCGATACGCACCTGGGCGGCGACAACATCGACCAGCGCGTCATCGACTGGATCGTGGCGGAGTTCAAGAACGAAAACGGAATCGATCTCTCGAAGGACCAGATGGCGTTGCAGCGCCTCAAGGAAGCCGCGGAGAAAGCCAAGATGGAACTCTCCACGCTGCTCGAGGCGGACATCAACCTGCCGTTCATTACGGCCGACGCCAGCGGTCCCAAGCACCTGCAAATGAAGCTGACCCGGGCGCGCTTTGAGCAGATGGTGGAAGACATCGTTTCGCGCTCCATGGGCCCCTGTAAGCAGGCCATGGCGGATGCCGGTGTGACCCCGCAGCAGATCGACGAAGTGGTCATGGTCGGCGGCCAGACCCGCATGCCGCGCATACAGCAACTGGTGCGCGACCTGTTCGGCCGGGAGCCGCACAAGGGCGTGAACCCGGATGAAGTGGTTGCGGTGGGCGCGGCCGTGCAGGGCGGCGTACTGGGCGGCGAAGTCAAAGACGTGCTGCTGCTCGACGTGACCCCGCTGTCGCTGGGAATCGAAACGCTGGGCGGCGTGTTCACCAAGCTGATCGAGCGCAACACCACCATTCCGACCCGCAAGAGCGAGACCTTCTCGACGGCCGCTGACAATCAGCCGTCGGTGGAGATCAAGGTTTACCAGGGCGAGCGCGCCATGGCACGCGACAACCGTCTGCTGGGTGTGTTCCAACTGGGCAACATCCCGCCGGCGCCGCGCGGCCTGCCGCAAATCGAGGTGACCTTCGATATCGACGCTAACGGAATCCTCAACGTGACGGCCAAGGATCGGGCCTCCAACAACGAGCAGAAGATCACCATCACCTCCTCCTCCGGCCTGTCGAAGGACGAGGTCGAGAAGATGGCCAAGGACGCCGAATCGCACGCCGCCGACGATCGCCGGCAGCGCGACACCATCGAGGCTAAGAACCGCGCCGATGCCATGGTCTACAACGTGGAGAAGACGTTGAAGGAGCATCGCGGGAAGGTCAGTGATGCCGAAGCGACCGAGATCGAGTCGGCCATCAAAGAGACCAAGACCGCCATGGATCTGAATGACCCGGACAAGATCAACGCGGCGGTCGACCGGCTGACCAGCGCCAGCCACAAGCTGGCCGAGGCCATGTACAAATCGACCGCGCAGCAGCCTGGCGGGCCGCCTCCCGGACCGGATGGTTCCGCTCCCGGCGGCGACCAGGGAAAGAAAGACAAAGACAACGTCGTCGATGCCGAATTCGTCGACGTAGACGACAAGAAGTAACCGAAGCGTTCAGCAATCAGCGGTCAGCTTTCAGCCAATACCAGGGGGAAGCTGACCGCTGAAAGCTGATCGCTGATAGCTTTTTTATGGCCTCCGCTCCCAAGCACGAGTATTACGACACTCTCGGTGTACCTCGCAAAGCCGACGCCGACGAGATCCGCAAGGCCTACCGCAAACTCGCGCGGAAATACCATCCTGATTTGAACCCCGGAGATAAATCGTCTGAGGAGCGGTTCAAGAATGTGCAGGAAGCCTACGACGTCCTGAGCGACCCCAAAAAGCGGCAGATGTATGACCAGTATGGCTTCTACTCGGAAAACGGGTACCCCGGCGCGGGCGGCCCCGGTGGTCCGGGCGGTCCCGGCGCGGGCCAGGGTCCGGGGATGGACTTCAACGGTTTCGATTTCTCGGACTACTTCGCCGGTGCGCAGGGGAGTCCCGGAGGCGGGCGGCGAACCGAGACCGGACCTACGGGCGGCGGCGCATCCGGTGCGGGCTTCCGCGACATCTTTTCCCAGTTTTTCGGCGGGCGCGGGGGTGCGCAGCACGCTGAGCCCGAAAAAGGCGGCGACCTCGAATACGTGATGGACATCGATTTCTGGCAGGCCCTGCGCGGCACTCAGGCGCGGCTCAACATCACGCGCTACGAGACCTGCGAAACCTGCCACGGCACCGGCTCCACGGGTACCGGCGAAGTGACGTGTCCGCAATGTAAGGGCACCGGCAACGTTACCCAAATGGCCGGAGCCATGAAGTTCAATCTCACCTGCCCGCGCTGCCAGGGTACCGGAAAACTGCGCAATGCCTGTCCCACGTGCGGCGGTGACGGACGCGTGACCCGCACGGAAACCGTCGAGGTACGCATTCCGCCGGGAGCCCGCAACGGGTCGCGTCTCCGTGTGCCTGGCAAAGGCAACGCCGGCACTATGGGCGCGCCTCCGGGCGATCTGTACATCACCACTAAGGTTGAGGAGCATCCCTTCTTCCACCGCGAAGGCGACAACATCGAAATCCAGGTGCCCATCTCGGTTTGGGAGGCCGCGCTCGGCGCCAAAATCGAAGTGCCCACCGTCGATGGCCGCACCCAGCTCAAGATCCCGCAGGGGACCAAGAACGGGCAGCGCTTCCGCCTGCGCGAGAAGGGCGTGCTCAACTCGCGCACCAACGAGCGCGGCGATCAGATCGTCGAGGTGGCCATCGAAGCGCCGGACCCGCGCGATGAGCGGACCCGCGAATTGTTGAAGGAGATGTCCAAGCTGCATCCCGAAGATCCGCGTGCGGAGATCTGGTCCAAGGTCTGAGCGAGGAGCGATCCACCATGGCGAAGGCTAAATCCAAAGGCGCTTACATGATCTCGTCGGTGGCCGAGCAGTACGAGATCCATCCGCAAACCCTGCGGCTCTACGAACGGGAAGGCTTGCTGAAGCCCTCCCGCAGCGAGGGCAACACGCGCCTGTACACGGATGAGGACCTGGAGCGTTTGGAAGTCATTCTGCATTTGACGCGTGACCTGGGCGTGAACCTGGCCGGTGTCGAGATCATCCTCAACATGCGTGAGAGAATGAGCCAGATGCAGACGCAGATGCACGAGTTCATCGCCACCTTAAACCGGGAGCTGGCCGCCCACAGAGCACCCCAGGAGGAGACGGAGGGGCGCAACTGGCTGGTGCCGGTGATCAACCTGCGTCCTCCCGCGCCCAGCTCCGCCAGCGCGCCCAGGCGGAACCGGTAAGCCGCATGGCCCCGGCCCGCGGACGGAATGCCACCATCGCGTACGTAGCCCCTTTCCTCGTCTACGTGGCGATGTTCGCCATCCCGCTGCGCCCGGAGGTGCTGCATCCCATCCGGTTCGTGATCACGCTGGCGGTCATCCTGTGGGTTTCCCGGCCGTACCTCTCGCTAAAGCCTTCACACACGCTGGCCAGCATTGGAGTCGGCATCGCGGTGTTCGTGCTCTGGATCGCTCCCGACTTACTATTCGGTTACCGCCACTTCTGGCTGTTTGAAAACGCCCTGTTCGGCAAGGCCACCAGTTCGCTCGATCCCGCGCTCCGCCACGACTACTTCTTTTTGACGATCCGGGTACTTTCCAGCATGGCCCTGGTTCCCATCCTGGAGGAGCTCTTCTGGCGCGGGTGGCTGATGCGCTGGCTCATCGACAACCAGGACTTCCTCAAGGTGCCCCTGGGTACTTACCGGGCATCCGCCTTTTGGATTGTGGCCGTCCTGTTCGCTTCCGAACATGGGGTGTACTGGGAAGTCGGTCTGCTTGCAGGAATTGTTTACAACTGGTGGATCATCCGAACCAAGAACCTGGCCGACTGCATCCTGGCGCACGCAGTCACCAATGGAATACTAGCCGTCTACGTACTTTCCTCCGGGCAATGGCAATATTGGTTGTGAACTAAACATCCGCCTTGTGCATCTAATTAGATGACAGGTGTCCAGAAGCATTTCCTTCTCCTCCTGTCTTTGGCTCCGGATTCGCGGGTGTCGGGCCCCGCTGTCCGGAGCCTTTCTGATTCTGTCTGCTACACTGCCTGCAGCAGCCTCTAGTGACCCTTCCCAAGAGCACTGAATCTCTGCGGCGCGCCCTGCGGTTACCTGATCTGGTGTTGCTCAACATCACTGCGGTGGTTGGTGTCCGCTGGCTCGCGGTAGCGGCGCATACCGGCCCGGGATCCATCACCTTGTGGGTCTCGGCAGGACTGCTGTTCTTCATTCCCTCCGCCCTGGTAGTAGCAGGACTTTCCAAGCGATATCCGGAAGAAGGCGGTCTATATGTGTGGACCCGCGAGGCTTTCGGGCCGTGGCACGGGTTCTTGTGCGGCTCCTGCTATTTCGTGAGCAACCTGTTCTATCTCCCCTCCGCGCTTCTGTACGGTTTGTCTATTGCGGCGGTGGCGTTCGGCTTCTCGCAGGATAAAGCGCTCATCCTTGGACTGGCCCTGGCCATCCTCTGGTCCGTGGCAATCCTTAACCTGCTGGGCGCGGAGTTCGGGAAGTGGACCAGCGACTTCGGCGGCATCGCCACCATCCTGGTCGGCGCGCTGCTCATGGTGGCCGGTTGGTTCGCGTGGCGGCAGGGAGGCTCGGCCACTCCACTCCGTAATTTTGTGCCGCGTATGGACTGGGAAAAGCTGAACTTCTGGTCGCAGATCGCTCTGGCATTTACCGGCCTGGAACTGGGAGCCATCATGGCGGGAGAGATCCGCCGCCCGGAGCGCACCATTCCGCAGGCCGCCTGGATCGCGGGTGCCGCCATCTGCGCATTCTACGTGGGCGGAACACTGGCAGTTCTGGCCCTGATGTCGTCAGGCCAGGTTGATATCATCTCAGGCGCGATACAAGCGGCCCAGGCAGCGGGGACACTGTTAGGCTGGTCCGGCTTCCCCACGTTGATTGGTCTTCTCATTCTGGTTACTGCCGTCGGCGGTTTCGGTTCCTGGCTGAGCGGCTGCGCCCGTCTCCCATTTGTGATTGGCATCGATCGCTACCTGCCGCCGGCATTTGCGCGCCTGCATCCACGGTGGGGCACCCCCCACGTGGCGCTCCTCACCGAAGCCGCCTTTAGCAGCATCGCCATCCTGATGTTGACTGCGGGAGAGAGCCTGCGCGGCGGTTATCAGATGCTGGTCGACCTGTGGACCGTGACCAACCTGTTCCCTTTCGTCTACATCTTCGCCGCGGGCTGGAAGTCTGGCTGGCGGGTGAGCGCGGCGTGCGGGTTGAGCGTCACGGCACTGGCTCTGGTGGTCGCCTTCATCCCGCCCGAGGGCGCATCCTGGCTGTACGAGGTGAAAATGATCGGAGGATGCGCGACGGTGGTGGTGGCCGCCCGAATGAATTTTCAGTACGCAGTCAGGCGACGCATACCCTAGTTCTGGAGCAAGTCGCGGACGCTGTTAAACAACCCGGTATCCTGAACGACAAAGAACAATCCGCCCCGGCCGTTTTGGCTGCTGCTGCAATTCGGCCCTGACAGCGTGCCCTGCTGGTTCATGTCGCCAAAAATGACGTAGCCGTGATTGTCGCAACGCGGCCCCGGCCGTGCGTGCAACTGGCGCATGCCGGCACGAGCTTTTGGGCTCATGCAGTCCGACACGCCGATCTTCGCGTGATTGCCGTATGTCTCGGCGACGCCCTCGAATCCCAGCGTCTTTCCCTGCCATGTTCCGGCCGTTGCGATCTCGACCGCGCCCGCCTTCCCGAGCGACGGGTCCCAACAGGCGACCGGCGTCGCCGCGCTGGTGGTCGGAATCTCGGGCTCAGCCCACCAGGACGCCACCCGCAGCGGCTCGCCGCCCATGAGCGCGGATACCATCTGCCACGGCGGCACATTCAAATTCGACGGCTTCGAGAGGAGCACCACGCCACTGGACAGCGTCGCCCGCATAGCGGTCTTGCTCTTGGATACGGCTCCCAGGCCCTCGACCAGCGCTTGGATGTCGGCGGGCCCTCCATTGTTCACGATTTGAAGGTTTGCCGGGTCGGTCACCACACTCGCATTGGCCAGCGCTTCCAGCACAACGGCAACATCGTCCTTATTGAGTTTGAGCGCGAAGAAATGCTGGCTGACCAAAACGTTATCGTCCGTGACGCACCCCAGCGTGTTTCCGTCGGTCTTGCGAGGCTGGCTCGCGCTGCCCGAGGCCGGCCACGATGGCGTCGAGACCTGGAGCACCAGTCCGTCGCCGTCCTGGTTCCACGCCAGCATGCCCTTGGAATGGCCCGCGGGCGCGAACTGGGTCGCGATCGGATCACCGTAAAATTGATCGTTCCAGAGCACGTAGAAGAACTTGCCGTTGTACACCTGGTCAAAGGTTGCGCCCAGCGGATCGGTGGTGGTATCACCGACGCACCCGCCACCCTGCCGAAGAGTGCCGTCAGCGCTGCTGGCAAACGCGAACTGTTGGCCGAAATTCTTATAGGGTTGGACCGTGCCGCCAAACGTGCAGGCCCTTGGAAAACCCCCGCACTCCGGAAAGGACTCCGTATTGAATTTGAAGACAAACCACCAATCCACCGTCTGCCCGCTGCGCAAAAGCGGGACGGGAGCCAGTGCCTCCGGCGCCGCCCGCAGCATGATCAACAACGTTAGACCTGCGGCCAGGACGAATCGAATCTTCATGTTTCAGAGAGCTAGTGCCACCCGCCGGACTTTCCTCTCGGGTAGGGCCGACCCCCTGGTCCGCGCGGGTGCCGCCGTACGGTTCGCTCCGGATGCGCGGCGGGGGCGCCGGCGGCTAGAATGGGTATTACCACTACCACCGGCAGAGGCAATGATCCAATTCACGGGGGCGGGGAAGCGCTACGGCCCCAAAATCCTTTTTGAAAACGTAGACTGGCTGGTCACGCCTAACGAGCGCACCGGCATCGTGGGCGCCAACGGCACCGGGAAATCGTCGATGCTGAAGGTGCTGGCGGGAATCGAAGGCCTCGATTCGGGCGGCCTCACTGTCCAGCGCGGCGTCACCATGGGCTACCTGCCGCAAGAGGGGCTTTCGCTCTCGGGCCGCACCGTGTTCGCCGAGTGCATGACGGTGTTCTCCGACTTGCGCGCGCTTGAGGAAGAGCAGGAGCAGCTTACCGCCCGGATGGCTGAGCTGGATCCGGCCGGTTCGGAATACGCCCAGGTGGCCGAGCGCTTTCACAGCGCCGAAAGCGAATTCCGCGCGCGCGACGGCTATGCCATCGAGGCGCAGGTGGGCACGGTCCTTTCCGGCCTGGGTTTTTCGCGCCGCGACTGGAAACGACGCACCGAAGAATTCTCGGGCGGATGGCAGATGCGCATCGCGCTGGCCAAGCTGTTGCTGGAAAAGCCCAACCTGCTGCTGCTGGACGAGCCCACCAACCACCTCGACCTGGAAGCGCGCAACTGGTTGGAGGACTACCTGGGCGCCTATCCGAATGCGTTCGTGTTGGTATCGCACGACCGCTACTTCCTGGATGTGACCGTGCGCAAGATCGCCGAGCTCTGGAACAAGGGGCTGCACTTCTACACCGGTGGTTACACGCGTTACGAGCAACTGAAGGACGAACGGCGCACCCAGCTTCAGGCGGCATACGCGAACCAGCAGGACCGCATCAAGCAGCTCGAAGCCTTCATCAACCGCTTCCGCTATCAGGCCACCAAGGCGAAACAGGTGCAAAGCCGGATCAAAGAGCTGGAGCGCATCGAGAAGATCGAGATTCCGCCCGAGGAAAAGTCCATCCACTTCAAGTTCCCGCAACCCAAACCCAGCGGGCGCGTGGTGGCGGAGTTCCAGGGCGTCGCCAAGAGCTACGGCAGCCTACAGGTTTTCGCCAATGCAAGCTTCATGATCGAACGTGGCGACCGGTTGGCACTGGTGGGCGTAAATGGCGCAGGCAAGTCGACGCTGATCAAGATACTGGCGGGCGCGGAGCCGGTCAGTGCAGGTACGTACACTCTGGGTCACAACGCCCAGCCCGACTATTTCGCTCAGGACCAATATAAAGAACTCGACCCCAATGCCCGTCTACTGGACGACATGTCGTCGGTAGCTCCACGCGCCACCAACACCGAGCTACGCAGTATCCTGGGCTGTTTCTTGTTCTCCGAGGACGACGTTTTCAAAAGCATCGGTGTTTTGTCGGGCGGCGAGCGGAACCGCTACGCGCTGGCGCGTATGCTCATGATGCCGTCCAACTTCCTGCTTCTTGATGAGCCGACCAACCACCTGGACATGCGCGCGAAAGACGTGCTGCTCACCGCGCTTGAAGAGTACTCGGGGACGGTCGTATTCGTGTCCCACGACCGGTATTTCATCGACCATCTGGCGACCCGCGTCTTCGAGATCGAAGATGGCCGGGTGACCGTTTACCCAGGTAATTATGAGGACTACCTATGGCGCAAACAGGGCGGCGGGCTCGCGCCGGCGGCAGAGGTCGGGTTGCATCGGGAAGCCGAGGCGGTTGTCGAGGCGGAAGCCAAAGCTCCTGAGAAGCGGCTCAACCCCATCAAGCTGAAACAGATAAAGGATCGGCAGGAAGCCATCGAACAGCAAGTCGGCCGGTTGGAAGCAGAGATCGCGGGCTATGAGACGGCGCTGGCCGATTTCGTCAGTATCGAAGAAACACGCCGCACTACGGAACTGCTGGAAGCGCGGCGTTCGGAACTGACGGCTTTGATGGCGGAGTGGGAAGAAGTGGCGCAGCAGTTAGCGGCGCATTCGTGAAAAGTAAACCGGACACAGACAGGTACCACAGACCTCCCGGCCTGTGTCCGGTTTTGCTCCTCTGCTTATTCCTGTGCCGGCATCTGCTGTTCGATGTCGCGCCAGGCGCTGATCTTAAGACGCCGGCAGACCCAACAGAGCGGCTCCGCGGACGGTGCGGACGTTTCCCCGCCGCAAACCGAGCATTTGGCCGATTTTTTCAACCGGTCGGCCGAAATCGCCTGTTTCGCCTGTTCCAGTATTTCGGCTGGGACAACCGGCTCCAGCTTGGTTTGTGGTTTCCGTCGCATCTGTCCCTCAGTTCTGTTTCACTATGGCAGAAACAACGCCCTGGACACAACTACTATTCGCCAAAGTGCGTACTAAGCTGCTTCCGGAATCTGTACTATAACAGCAACATCCAAAGAAGACCCGCACCGTGAGCACCTTTGCCCTGTGGCCACCCGTGGGTTCTTTCCCTTCAGGTCGATATCGGCTGGAACCGTATGCGTGCAGATTGGGCAGTGTACGTAGCCGATGCTGTGGTTTTCAATAAATGCTTTCATGACGTTTCCCCTCACTTCATCCGACGAAGAAACTAGAGCAACGGTTGTACCAAATTCGTAAAGATTCGTCATGGAATCCGCTGCGGGGGGTGTCGGACCACCCTCTTTAGATGCATGAAGGTGACAGACGTTGCGGGTCCCCGCGCCGGGGCCGGTGCTACGCTGAAACTATGACGCAGCCGGCCGCACCCAAGATCCAGCTCAGCAACACCGCGGAGTACCGCGAAAACTACGCTAACAGCGTGCAGGTGCGTGTAAACCTGTGGGACTTTCTGCTGCTGTTCGGGAGGGTGAATCAAACCACCGCCGATAACGTAACCATTCAGAATTTTCAGGGCATCTACGTGAGCCCGCAGCAGGCCAAGGCGCTTTTGAACGTGCTTCAGCAAAACGTCAACCAGTACGAAACCGCGTTCGGCGAGATCCGGCTGGAACCTCAGGGGTCCGCCGGCATTGTTCAGTAGGACCGCCGTGCCAGCCACAGAAACGCGCTGGTGGAATCCCCTCCCAGCCATATCTCGTTCGATTGGTCCCTTGGGCCGGTTCTTTTTCTCAGGTAATCCCTTCTGCGAGGAGGCTTCCCATGTCGAGTGACACCCCCGTACGCGAACATTTGATCTGGCTGCTCGAAGGCGGCCATGCACACGCGAAATTCGATGACGTCGTAAAAGGCTTTCCGGTGGACCGCGCCGGCGAGCGCCCCGCGGACCTGCCGTATTCCGCTTGGGAGCTGCTGGAACACATGCGCATCGCCCAGAGCGATATGCTGCGCTTCAGTCTTTCGGCGGATCATGAGTCGCCGGCCTGGCCCGCGGGATACTGGCCCGCATCCCCCGCGCCGAAGAGTGAGGGCGACTGGAGTAAATCGCTCCGCAGCTTCCGCAAGGACCTTGCGGAATTCATAGCGGCGATCCGCGACCCGAAACAGGATCTCTACGGGAAGATCCCCTGGGGCAGCGGACAGACGCTATTCCGGGAGGCTTTGCAGATCGCCGACCACAACGCGTATCACTTAGGGCAACTGGTGCTGGTGCGCCGGCTACTGGGCGAGTGGGAGAAGTAGGCAGGTGGGGCAGCCCTTCCGGGCTGCCGCCGCGCTTCCGCGCGGCGCGCCGGCTGAAAGCCGGCGGCAGGCCGAAAGGCCTGCCCCACGTCCTACGGCAGCAGTTCGTCCGTCAAGATGGCGCCGCCCATCTGTGCTACTACGGTCGAACTCTTGACCGGTTTCCGCGTGTCCTTGGCCACCCACAAAGTCATCTTGTCCGGTCCATCGTCGGTCGAGATTTCGACACGGAAGGTGTCGAAGGTGCCCGCCGGCACGGTTACCTGCTCCGAGCCGGTCACCTTCAACTGCATCGTCTTGGCCTTTTGCTTTTGCACGTCCAACTGGCGGAACGTGGTGGTATAGCCTTCGGCGAGGGGTAGGGAAGCCATGGCTTGCGGCCCTCCGGGTCCGTCCCCGAACACCGGGCCGCCCAGATCCACCATAATGGGCGTTTCTTTGCCGGCCATATTGATGGACCCCTTGGCTTTCCCGCCTTCGTAGTCGATCTTGATGTTGGCGGGCCCCTGCTGCATGCTGCGCTGGCGCACGGTGAGCGTGCCCTTGTCGAGCTTTGCCGTATCGGTCGCCGGCCCGGCGGGCGTTTCCATCACGTCGGTCGCGGTCCACGCCCCGTTCTCTTCCTTGATCGTTGTGGTGAGGTTCAACGACAACTGTTGTCCGCCGACAGCGAGTTTCAATTGATACTTATAAACGCCGGGCTGGAGCTCCGCCATCGGCTTGGGGCCGCCGTTCGCCGCCTCTACCCGCTTGGTCACCACCACGGTCTTGGGATCAACGGTGATTTCCGCCAAGCGTGCTACCACCTCCGGTGTGCCACCCTCCTGGTAGCGTCCATCCAAGTGCTTGGCGAAGAACTTCTCCGCCGCCATGAGCATGGCCATATTGTTCACGGGGCGCGCGAAGCCGTGGCCCTCGTCGGGCGCCAGTATATACTCCACCGGGAAGCCGCGGTCGCGGAGGGCGATGACGATCTGTTCGGCCTCCCTGCGGTTCACGCGCGGATCGTTGGCCCCCTGCGCCACCATCAGCGGCGTCTTGATCTTGTCCGCGGCGTTCAATGGAGAGCGCTCCTTCAGCCATGCCTGTCCCTCCGGCGTGGTCATGTCTGCCATGCGCGCGAATAGGATTTTGCGCTCGGCCTCCCAGTACGGCGGCGTAGCTTCGAGTAAGGTGATCAGGTTCGAAGGGCCCACATAATCCACCGCAGCGCGGTAGACATCCGGCGTGAACGCGACCCCCGCCAGCGTCGCATATCCCCCGTAGGACGCCCCCATGATCCCGATTCGCTTGGGATCGGCGATGCCTTCCGCCACCAGGTACTTCACCCCCCAGGTGATGTCGTCCTGCATCTTGCGTCCCCACTCGCCATTGCCGGCGTTGAGGAACTTCTTTCCGTAGCCCGTGGATCCGCGGAAGTTCGGCATGAGCACCGCATAGCCGCGATTGGCGAAGAACTGCGCGATGGGGTTATAACCCCACATGTCGCGCGCCCATGGCCCGCCGTGCGGGTAAATCACGGTGGGAAGCCCTTTGCCGGGCACGCCTTTCGGCAGCGTGAGGTAGGCGGAGATGGCGAGGCCGTCGGACGATTTGTAAGTGACCGTCTTCGTGGATGCCAGGCTATCGCGCGGCAGCGTTTCCCGGATCTTGTACTGGAAAGTGAGCTGGCGCATTTTGCGATCGAACAGATAGGTCTCGCCCGGTTCCGTGTCGCCGGTCGCGGTGACCAGCGCGAACCGCTCATCCGCGCTCCCCGAAGTCACGATGAAGTCCTTGCCGCCGAGCTTCCCGGTGAGCCACTTCGTGTCGGCCTCGAGTGTTTTGTCGCGAAAATAGCGGCGCTGGTGATCTTCCATGTACGCCGTCATAGTCAGTTCATCGGTAACCTCCGAGAAAACCGCGGTCAGCAGATCGACGCGTTTCAGCGGATCGGACTCCACCGGCTCCACTTTTCCTGTGGCCGGATCGAACAGCACCAGGCCGACCAGGTCGGTGCCGTCACCCTTGTTGGTCTGAACGTAGACACGCTTGCCGTCCTTATGGAAACGCAAGGGCGCGCAGGACTCAAACACGCCGCAGGAGTAAACCTTCGTAAACGCATTGGGGTCGACTCGCAGGAACTCCTGGTCGCCGTTGTCGGCTGTCCGCATGGCCAGACGCAATTGGCCGCTCAGGTCGAAAAACCAGCCCGCAACTTTGTCGGTGTTCTTGCGGATGAGCGTGCGTTCACCGGTAGAAATTTTCAGCTTGTAGAGATCGAACCAGGCTTTGTCACGGTCGTTCAACCCGATGTAGAGGGTATCGGGGTCATGCTTGGGAGCGCTGTAAAGCTGCACCACCGCGCCCTTGACGCCGGTCAGATCGCGGGCCTCCGGTGCTTCGGAGCCGGGAGCATTGGACGCCGCCGGATCCACGGCATAGGCGTTGAAGTTCTCGTCGCCGGCGTTATCTTTGATGAAGATCACGTACTTCGCGTCGCGGCTCCACAGAAAGCCGCCGACCGGGCGCTTGGTCTCCGCCGTGAGCAGCCGTGCCGCGCTGAACGGCTCCTCCACTTTTTTCAACCAGACGTTGCGCGTGTCCTTATAGGGCTTCAGGAACGCAAGGTATTTCCCGTCCGGCGAAAGTTGCGCGCCGGCAATTTCCGGATTGCCAAACAACAGCTCGCGGTCGATGAGTGGCGGCAGGCCCTGGAGGTTTGCTTTGTTTGGTTGTGCGGGCAAAAGCGCTGCCAGCAATAGAAAGGGAACCGTGACAGTCAAGGCACGTAACATGAGCGGCCCTCCTCGTTCCTTCTATTATCAACTTTGGACAGGCTGGTGTTGATTGTGGGGCCAGGCCTTCCGGCCTGCCGCCGCTTTTTCAGGCGGCGACTCCGCTCGTGAAAGCGCACTCGGGCGCCGCGCCGCGCGGAAGCGCGGCGGCAGGCCGGAAGGCCTGGCCCCACATCAAAGAACTCTCTCCAGCTTCCGGCGCAATTGCTTCGCCAGCCGCGGATTCACGCCGCCGGTCGAAATGGCAATCTGCAGATTTCCGTGCTCGACCCGCGCCGGCACCAGGAAACCGCACTCCTCCGCGGAGTCCGCAATATTCGCGAAAATGCCCCGGCTTCGCGCTGCCATGCCGATGCGGCGATTGGTGCGGCGGTCATCCGTCGCGGCGAACACCAGTAGCGCGCCAGCCAGGTCCCGGATCCGGAACCGGCGCGGCACCATGCGCACGGGGAGAGAAGCGAATTCCGGCTCCCACTGGGGCGCTACTACGGTCACGCGCGCACCGGCCTCCACCAGGCCGCGCGTCTTGCGCAGCGCCACTTTGCCGGCGCCCACCACCAACACGGGCCGCTCGTGGAGATCGAGAAAGACGGGGTAATGTCTCAAGTCCACGAATCTACCACGCACACGCGCGCTATCATGAGAGGGCATGTCCAGCGCCACTCCCACAGTGGTCATCGTGGGGCGGCCCAACGTCGGAAAGTCCACCCTCTTCAATCGGATTACGGGACAGCGGCGGGCCATTGTCGGCGATGAACCCGGCATTACCCGCGATCGCATCCACTGGGTCGCCGAACATGATGGCCACCGCTTTGAACTGATCGATACCGGCGGTATCGTCGTGCACGATCAGGAGTATATCCCCAGCCAGATTCTCCGGCAGGCGCAGGTGGCGCTCCGCAATGCGTCCCACATTATTTTCGTGGTGGATGGCCGCGGCGAAATCACCGCCTCGGATCGCGATCTTGCCCAGATGCTGCAGCGGCTCGGCAAGCCGGTTACGCTGGCCGTGAACAAAGCCGATTCCTCGGCGAAGGACGCCCTGGCCAACGAGTTTTACGAACTAGGCATCGCCGACATATTCCCGGTTTCGGCTGAGCACGGCATCGGCATGGACGCCATGCTCGACCATGTGACGGCCGATCTTTCCGGGGGCGATGACCAAGCCACCACCCCGCTGGAAACGTTGGAGGCCATCAAGGTGGCCATCATCGGCCGTCCCAACGTGGGGAAATCGACCCTGTTGAACGCCCTGACCGGCGAGGAACGCGCCATCGTTTCGCCCATCGCGGGGACCACGCGCGATGCCGTCGATGAAAAGGTCACGCGCTACGGTGTCGACTACGTGTTCGTCGACACAGCCGGAATCCGCCGCAAGGGTAAGACCGGGCAGATGGCCGAGAAGCTCAGCATCGTCATGGCGCGGCGGCATATTCGGATGGCCGACGTGACGCTGCTGGTGATCGATGCCGTGGAAGGCGTGGTGGGGCTGGACGCGACCATCGCCGGGTACGCGCACGAAGGCGGCCGCGCGCTGCTGATTTGCGTCAACAAGTGGGACGAGAAGAAGGGCGTGAAGAAGCCCGAGTTCGAGCGCAACCTGCGCGATCAGTTCAAGTTTCTGGATTATGCGCCGGTGGTGTTTATCTCCGCCAAGACCGGCGCGGGTGTGCAATCGCTCTTCAAGACGATTCGCGAAGCCTACGAATCGGCCGGCCGGCGGATCACGACCGGCGAGCTCAACCGGTTTCGTGGAGCGGCTGCACTTTGAAGAGCGCAAGATTTTCTATCTCACCCAGGCATCCATCCGGCCGCCGACGTTCGTGCTCTTCACCGACAAGGGCGGCGCGCTGCATTTCTCCCACGAGCGTTACCTGATGAACCAACTGCGGAAGCACTTCGGGTTTCGGGGAACGCCGATCATCGTAAAGACGCGAGCGAAGCGCGGCGACAAGGGCCATCGCGAGCGGCACTGAGCGATAGGCGTAGCCCGCCAGATCATATATTTTCAGATACTAAAGTCCTATACTGTACTGCGGTATATACCTATGCCCACTTTTTGCAGGTCGCTCGTTTCGAGCGCACTCTTTTGTTGCGTGGTGTCTGTGGCAAATGCGCAGTTCACGCAGCAGGGGCCCAAATTAGTTGGCCAGGGTAGCATCGGCGTTTCCCAACAAGGCAGCGCGGTAGCCCTATCGGCTGACGGCAACACTGCGTTGGTGTCCGGTCCGTACGACAACGGTAACCTGGGCGCGGTGTGGGTCTTCACACGCGCGAACGGCGTGTGGGCTCAGCAAGGCGAGAAACTGATAGGCGCCGGTGCGATTGGAAGCGCCAACCAAGGCATGTCGGTGGCGCTTTCTTCAGACGGCAACACGGCGATTGTCGGTGGGACTCAAGATAACGGCGGCGTTGGAGCGGCCTGGGTGTTCGTCCGTTCGGGGGGTGTCTGGCGGCCGCAAGGAACGAAACTGGTAGGTCCCAGCCCGTACGCAATTCAAAATCAAGGCGCGGCGGTAGCGCTCTCTGCAGACGGCGACACTGCCTTGGTGGGCGCACCGAGCGGCGGTCCCGGAAATTCGGAGCGCGGTGTTGGTGTACACCCGAACAGGAGAAAGCTGGGCGCCGCAGGCGCCTCTCTTGCTGAACCCGGTTTGGGAAGGGATCATGGGTGTCCACGTGGCTATTGCGGCCGATGGCAATACGGCCCTCACCTCTGGCTGTCCGCCGGCCGCTTGCGCCGCCACCGCTTGGGTCTTCACTCGTTCCAACGGCGAATGGACGGAGCAAAGCAAGCTCGTCGGATCCGATGCTGTCGGTCCGTACACGAACTATATTTCCGCGATAACAGCGGCTATATCGGGCGACGGCAACACCGCCATCTTGGGATGGGCCGATCAGCGACAAGCGTTACTCGAGGTGCTGCCTGGGTATTCACGCGATCGAACGATGTTTGGACGCAGCAAGGCCCTAAACTGAATCGGCACGTTGGAGCAATTCCCGAGCTTCGGCCTAGCGGGGGTACGCCAAGGGTTGGTCAGTGGCTCTCTCCGGAGACAGCAGTACCGCTCTGATTTCCGGGCCCACTGACAACAACGCCACTGGTGCTTCCGTGGGTCTTTACGCGCTCTTCGGACGTATGGCATCAAGAAGGTGGCAAACTCGTCGGTCCGGAGCTACATCGGGCATCACGTTTCGCGTCTCAGGGCGCATCGATCGCTCTATCGGCGGACGGATACACCGCATTGATCGGCGGAACGGGAGAGGATCTCGGTCGAGGCGCGGTTTGGGTTTTTGTGAGGCCAAGGCCCAGCAATACGACTCTCTCGACATCGTCCAATCCTTCCCTCTTCGGCCAGTCGGTCGACCTTCACCGCCACAGTGACCGTGGGCGCCACCGGCACTGTCACATTCACGGTCGATGGCGTGCCTCAATCGACCGTCGCCTTGAACGGCAGTCAGGCGAAGTTCACGATTTCCAACCTTCTCGACCGGGAATCACGCCGTCAGCGCCGCGTACAGCGGCGATGCGACGTTCGCGGCGTCGAACAGCAATCTGCTCAACCAGACCGTCAATCCGCTGGGCGTGCTTTCGATGTGGGCCAACACAGTGGTCAGCCTGGGCCAGTCGCTCATGCTGCCGGTGAGTTTGGCGAAACCTGTGCCGGCGGGCGGTTTGACGGTTTATCTGACCAGTAGCGATCCCGTCCAAAGTCACCGTGACGCCGAGCGTGTTCATTCCAGCCGGAAGGACATCAGCCAACACACAGCCTCAAGTGACCGGTCTGAACCTGGGGACCGTGAGCATCACGGCGACGGCGTTGGGCTACACTCCGGCCATCCAGTCCGTGCGCGTGACCGCCACGTCGGGTTCGCGCGCTGCTGTCAGACGATCACCGGCACGGCCACGCAGAGTGCCGTTCTGAACTTGTCGGCGCCGGCTCCCAGCGGTGGGTTGACCGTCAATCTGTTCTCGGATAACACCAAGGTAGCCACAGTGCCCGCCACCGTCACGTTCGCGGCACACGCCACCACGGTGAATGTGCCCATCACTGGTGTGGCTGCGGGCGCAGCCGTGATCCACGCGAGCGCATTGCCGGACCTGGTCGACACCAGCACCAAGGTTACGGTGCGTTGAGAGGGCCCGTGGCGCAGACACGCGCCGAGACTCGTTTCGGCACGTTCCCATTGGCGGGGACAATATAGTAGCGGCAAGCTTGGAAGGACCCGAGGCGCCGAGAGGAGTCTCGTGGCGCAGACAGAGTGTCTGCGCCACATCGATTCGTGATAAGACAGGAGACGGAATGTTGACCAAAGGCCCCGCCAAGAAAGTCACCATCTTCATCAATGAAGACACGCAGCATCACATGGCCGCGCTCCACGACTCCATCATGACGTTTCTGCTGCACAAGGGAGTCTCCGGCGCCACCGCCACGCGTGCCTACTCGGGCTTCGGTTCGCACCAGATGCTCCACACGCCCAAGATTGAAGTGATGGCCGAGCATCTGCCGATCCGGATTGAGTTTGTCGAGACGGCCGAGAAGGTCGCGGAAGTCTTGCCCACGCTCTACGAGATGGTCAGCGACGGGTTGATCGAAGTCCAGGACACCACGGTGGTTCGTTCCGCCCATAAGTCTCCGAAGCCCGAGCCCAAACTTCCGCACGAGCACAAGCAGGGGCCCGCCACGCTGTTGCGCGTGTACATGGGCGACGACGACAAGTGGCACGGCGAGCCGCTCTACGATGCCATCGTGAAGACATTGCGCATGATGGATATTGCCGGCGCGACGGTGTACCGGGGGATACTCGGCTACGGCGCCAAGGGCCACGAGCACAAGCGAAGCGTCCTCCACCCCATGCGTGACATGCCAATCCTGATCTCGGTGATTGACACACCGGAAAAGATCGCGGCCGCCGCGGAGACGATCGAGGGCATGCTGGAGAATGGCCTGATCGTCACTTCCGAGGTAAACATGGTGAGACTCGTCCGCGGTAAGCCGGAACCGGAGAAACCCGATGCGACAGGCACAGACCGCTAACCTCCTGCGAATCCACATTTCGGAATCCAACCGCTACCAGGGCAAGCCGCTCTATGAGGCGATTGTTGGCAAATGCCGCGAGATGAAGATCGCCGGTGCGACGGTCCTGCGGGGAGTCGAAGGCTTCGGCGAGACCGCGGAAATGCAGCAGGCCCACATCATTCACCACGACCGGCCAATCCTCATTACGATCGTGGATACGGCGGAACGTCTCGCCCCGCTGATCCCGGTGGTCGAGGAGATGATGGACACGGGCCTGATGGCCGTTTCCGAGGTCCTGGCGGTCCGGGTGCAGAAGGAGGCGAGTTGACGGCAACCTACTGGAATCCCTACAATACTTGCAGAAGGAGGCCGTATGCGATCCATTGGCTTTCCTGAACTTCTCGTCATCCTGGGAGTCGCCGTATTGCTATTTGGCGGCAAGAAGATTCCCGAAGTAGCGAAGGGTTTAGGTGAAGGTATCCGCAACTTCAAGAGTGCGTTGAAGGGCGACGAAGAACACAAGGACGAAATCAAGAAAGAAGAAGTCGAGACGAAGAAGTAAGCGGCTTCCGGAACGGCCCGCAAGTTGGGCCGGTTACACCTCGACATCCAGCCATCCAAAAAACAAACCCCGCGAGCCTGTTGGGGCAGCGCGGGGTTTAGTTTTAGGTGCCCGCTATTTCTTCTTGGGGGGTACGATGGCGTCCTTCGCGGCTTTGGCCACGCGGAACTTTACCACCTTCTTGGCCGGGATCTTGATGGTTTCGCCGGTCGCGGGATTGCGGCCGGTTCGCGCTTTGCGATCCACGCGCACGAGGCGGCCGATGCCCGGCAGCACGAACACGCCATTCTTCTTCACTTCCGCGATGGCGATGCTCGACAGGCTATCGAGCAGGCCACGCGCCGTTTTGTTGTTGACCTCGCAGCTTTCCGCCAGCGAGCGCACCAACTGCGTCTGAGTCAGTCTCTGTGTCGCCATATTTCTCCTCTAGATGAACATCTCCCGTTATTTTCAGATCTGAAATTCGGAGCAGGCCTGCTAAAGAGCCACCCGCGTCCCATCACCGGAACAGATGGACGCAACGTCCGGGGGTACGTGCGTCGCAATCCGAATCAATCATACGGGAAGGCCACAATGTTGTAAAGAGAAATGCGCAAAAAAAGCCCATGTTTTCGCTGTTTTTTTGCGCAGAGGACGTTTCGGCGTGCGATTTACGGCCCTTCCGTGAACCCTGAGCCCGGATGCCATTGCAACTCGCCGGTTGTGAACGGCGCGGCCAGCGTCGTTTTTCAGAATGCGAAAACGTACCGTCCTGCCGGTGGCCGCCAGCGAAATCCGCACCGCCGCGTAGAGCTTCAGGGAAGGGCCTCCGGCGCTGGTCTCCAACTCTCCGGCCGAAGCCTCCAGGCGAATACGTGTTTGATTGAGGAACACAAATGCGACTCCGGTTCTGCGGGCGACCCAGACCAGGCGGCGCAGTTCCGAGCCGAGCACGCGGCTCTGCAGGCTGGCGCTGCCTGTGACCATTCCCGCTTCGAGCTCGATTTGGGGGACCAGGGCGGCCGCGGAATCGATCACCACAAGGTCGATGGCGCCGGACGCAGCCAGGCGGCGCGTCATCTCCAGTGCCTCTTCGGCCGAAGCGGGTACTGCCACCGGCAGACGAGCGAGGTCGACACCGAGCTTAGTGGCGAAGCCGGGATCGAAGGCGTGCTCGGCATCGATCCACGCCGCGGCGGATCCCAACGCCTGCCCATGCGCGATCGTCTGCAGGGCCAGAGCGGATTTGCCGCAGTTGGCCGGCCCGAAGATTTCGGTAATGCATGCGCGCGGAAACCCCCCGACCCCCAGGGCGTGGTCGAGGATGGCGAAGCCGGTAGGCAGCGCCTGGGTGTCCCGTGTACTGGGGCCGAAGGAGTGCACGTCATCCCACCGGGTGTGGCTGTGGCGCAGGCAGACGCATTCGAACGGCCTGCAAGGCTGGCAGACGACAAGAACCGATCGTCTGCCCCACAACTAGCGGCCTAGCGGCGCGCGGGTACGGGCCGCGGAGAGGCGTTGGTGGGCACGGGGGCCGCGTTGCGTAGCAGTCTCCGCCACTGGGTCCGGTTTGATCAGGCCCAGCGCCTTGCGCAGTTCCTGGTCGATTGCCGTGCGAATGTCGGTGTTGTCCTTGAGGAACTGGCGCGCGTTTTCACGGCCCTGCCCAATGCGTTCGCCTTTATAGCTGAACCAGGAGCCGCTCTTTTCGACAATGTTCTGCGCCGCCCCCAGGTCGAGCAGGTCGCCTTCCTTGGAGACCCCTTCCCCATAGATGAGATCGAATTCGGCTTCCCGGAACGGCGCGGCGACTTTATTCTTCGCCACCTTCACCTTGGTTCGGTTGCCGATCACGGTGTCGCCGTCCTTGAGCGCCGCGATGCGCCGGATATCCAGCCGCACGGAGGCGTAGAATTTCAAGGCGCGGCCTCCCGTGGTGGTCTCCGGATTCCCGAACATCACGCCGATCTTCTCGCGGATCTGGTTGATGAAGATGAGGCACGTCCGCGATTTCGAAACCACGCCGGTAAGCTTGCGCAGCGCTTGCGACATCAGGCGGGCCTGCAGGCCCATATGGCTGTCGCCCATCTCGCCATCCAACTCGGCCTTGGGCACCAGGGCCGCGACCGAATCGACCACCAGCACATCGATCTGCCCCGACGCGATCAATGCCCCGGTGATTTCGAGGGCCTGCTCGCCGTAGTCGGGCTGCGACACCAGCAGGTTATCGATATCCACCCCGAGCTTTCTGGAGTAGGCCGGGTCGAGCGCGTGCTCCACATCGATGAAGGCGGCCATCCCACCCTTCTTCTGCGCCTCAGCGATCACCTGGAGGGCGATGGTGGTTTTGCCGGAAGACTCCGGACCGTAGATTTCGCAGACGCGGCCGCGCGGCAGACCGCCCACGCCCAGCGCATTGTCCAGAGAAATCGATCCCGTCGAAATCACCGAAACGGGAACGATGGCATCCTTCGATCCCAGGCGGAGAATCGAGCCCTTGCCAAACTGCTTCTCAATCTGGCCGAGCGTTATATCTAAGGCGCGTGCGCGCTCTTTTTCATCCATGAGAGGTGCTACTCCTGTGCGCGAAGCAACATTGTACCGCGAGTTCCGCAGAAACCTGCGGGTATAATCAGACAGGAGTTTCCTCGCATGGCAGTGCGCTTTCTGGCTCTTGTCCTGGGCCTGAGCTTTCTTCTGACAGCCGCGAAAAAAGAGAGTCCGGCCATGGCCCGCGGCGAGAATCTGGACCTAATCCTCACCGTCACACTGTATGACGATCCGGCAGCGGTGAAGGAACTGCTGGGGACCGATCTGGATGGCCACTACATCGTTGCTGATGTCCGTGTGGAGCCGAAGTACGGCAAGGAGATCATCATCGATCACAACGATTTCGTGCTGCGGACGTTTAAGGATGGGGAAAAGTCCACGCCGTTTGAGCCCAACCAGGTGGCGGGCAAGGATGCGGTCATCCTAAAGCAAGGCCCCTCTCCGGGTGCGGGATCGCCAGGCATGGTCGTGGGCGGACCGATCATGCTCGGCGGCGGAGGTTTGGGGGCCGGCAAAGGAAAGGGCGGCGAAGGCGACCCGAAAATCACAATGCCCGAAGGTGCGCCGGAGAAGGACAACCCGCTAAAGAAGTTGCTGACGGAGAAGGTCCTGCCCGAAAAGAAGACGGACCAACCGGCGGCCGGCCTGCTCTACTTTCCCATGGAAAAGCAGAAACGCAAGGATTTGCAGTTGACGTACGGGGGCAGGGAGAACCGCATTACGCTGGTGTTCAAGTAGATTGTGGGCATGCCGGCGACAAGGATCGCCAGCGCTACGTAACTGCGGCGGTCTTTGCCGCCGGTTCGGACTGGACAGGTGCCCCACCCACACCTGCGATAAGCTGAAGGGAATGAGAATTCTGGTCGTCGAGGACGAGAAGCGCATCGCCGACTTCCTCTCGCGCGGTTTGCAAGGAGCGGGTTACGCGATCGACACGGCGGGCACCGGCGCCGACGCCCTCGAGTGCATCCACTCCGCCGACTACGACCTGGTGATCCTCGACCTCATGCTGCCCGATATGGACGGCCTGCAGGTGCTGGAGAAAGTCCGCAACCGCAAATTGGGGCCCCCGGTATTGATCCTCAGCGCGCGCGGCGGCCTCGATGACCGCGTCAAGGGTTTGGAGCAGGGAGCCGACGACTTCCTGGTGAAGCCTTTTGCCTTTGTGGAACTGCTGGCCCGCGTGCGTGCGCTTCTGCGGCGCGGCCAGCCTACACTGGAGAAGTTGCAGGTGGCCGATCTGGCGCTCGATTGCATCCGCCGCAAAGTCACGCGCGCCGGCGAGCCCATCGAGCTCGCGCCCAAAGAGTTCGGGATTCTGGAATACATGATGCGCAACAAGGGGCGTCCTCTCAGCCGCACCATGATCGTGGAACACGTCTGGGATATGGACTATGACGGGCTGACGAACATCGTGGATGTCTACATCCGGCATCTGCGCAGCAAGATCGACGACCGGTCTACGCAGAAGCTCATCCAGACGGTACGCGGGATCGGTTACATGATCGAAGGGCCGGAACGTACGGCCGAGCGGCCCACTGAACCGGCCGTCGAACGGCAGGTGTGAATTGTCGCGTCAACGCATTGTTCGCCGCCTGAGCCGCGGCTTGCGCTTCCGCCTCACAGCCGGATACGCGCTCTTCTTCGCACTTTTGCTGATTGGAGCCGCCGTACTGTTCCGCGCGCGCCTGGCGTCGGTGCTCGACACCCAGGCCCAGGACCTTTTGGAGCAGGAATGGGCGGCCGTCAAAGGCTACCTGCGCATCGAAAACTTCAGCAACAAACCGGTGGAAATCAGCTGGTATTACGACCGCGAGGATCCCGACGAATCGTTTATCGTGGAACGCTTGCGCCGCGCTTTTCTCCTGACCGATGCCTCCGGCAAGAATGAGCTCTTCATCTCCACCACCTACGAGAGCATGGGCAAGGAATCTCCGGCTGAAATTCAAACGCGGGTCCGTACCGCCCTGGCTTCGTATACGACCGGTTCGGGCGGCAAGGTTTTTTACGATACGCGCTACTCCGAAGGTGCGCCATACCTCATCCGCGCCGGAATCGTTTTCGATGAGCAGCACAAGGCGCCCTACTATGTCGCCATCGGGACGCCGCTAACCAACAATCAAAGAGTTCTGCGCGGTTACACGCTGTTCATGGTGGGTTTCATTCCGGCCGCTTTGATTTTGGGATCGTGGCTCGGCTGGATTATGGCCGGGCGCGCGCTCACCCCGGTGCTGGCGGTGGCCCAGGCCGCGCAGCGGATTTCCGGTTCCAATCTGAGCCTGCGCATCCCCACGCGCCAGGCCGACGACGAACTGGACTACCTGATCCTCACCTTCAACCGCATGATCGATCGGCTGGAAGCCTCCTTCCAGCAGATGAAGCAGTTCTCCGCCGACGTGTCCCATGAGCTGCGCACGCCGCTTACGGCCATTCGCGGGCAACTGGAGGTGGCGCTTTTCACGGCCAAGACCACGGAGCAGTACCGCGACGCCATGGTGAATGCGCTGCAGGATGTGGACCGGCTGACGCAAATCGTGCGCGCCCTGCTGCTGCTTTCCCAGGCCGAATCGGGACAGTTGACGCTGCAAAAATCGCAGCTGGATCTTTCCGAGGTGGTACGCGATTTGGTGGAGCAGTTCCAGATTCCGGCAGAAGCCGAAGGCGTGCGGCTGGTTTCCGAAGTCCCGCCGCAATGCCCGGCCGAGGTGGACCGCGTGCAGATTGAACGCATGCTGACCAACCTGCTGTCCAACGCCGTGAAGTTCACACCCGGCGGGCAGGTGCGCGTGGAACTGAGAACGCTCGGGCCGTCGGTGGAGATTGTCGTGGAAGACACCGGCTGCGGCATTCCCAATGAATACTTGCCGCATATCTTCGACCGCTTTTACCGCGTGCCCGGATCCGGTACGGCTCCTGGTCCGGCCCAGGGGCTCGGCTTGGGATTGAGCTTCGTGGCGTGGATCGTCAAGGCGCATCACGGCACCATCGACGTGCAGAGCCGGCCCGGGAAGGGCACGCGCTTCACCATCGATCTGCCCGCGGGTAGCCAACAGGCCGCCAGCCTGGAAACCACCGGGCAGCCCATTATGAATGAACTTTAATTTGTCCTTTAGCTGGGGTTCATGGGCAGCGGCATAACCTGATAAGGTGCGGCGTACCGTCGGCTTTTTTCTATTGTTGTTGACCATGGCCGTGCCGCCCGTTTTTCCACAGACTGGCGTAGTGCAAACGGGGCAAGTTGCGCCCGCCAAAGACCAATTTTTCACCGGTTTGGTGACCGCCGTCGACGATGATAGCTTGACGGTGATCCGGACAGCCGCCGGCAAGAACTCCTCCACCAAGACCTTCGACATCACGGCTGAAACGCGGTTTGAAGGCGGCAAGCCCCAGGTCGGCGCGCGAGTGACCGTTCGATACGTCACCGCCGAAGATGGAGATCGGGCTGTGCACGTGATCGTCCGGCGTTCCGCGAAGTAACACTCCGCGTCGCAGGAAATTGCTACAATCCTTCTATTGCTTCAGGCTCGGCAACCCATGGCACCGCCCACTGCCGCAAACCCCAAAACGCTTCAGCGAGTATTCAAGGCCTTTCAATATCGTGACTTTCGCTTGATGTTTGTGGGCGCCTGCGTTTCCAGCGTGGGCACATGGATGCAGATCCTGGCGCAGGCCTGGCTGGTCCTGACCATTACCCAATCCCCTTTTTATCTGGGCCTGGACGCGTTTCTGGCAGGCATCCCGGTGTTCCTGCTCTCCATCCTGGGCGGTGTTGTGGCGGACCGTGTGGAGCGGCGGTTCGTTCTGTTGTGTTCGCAATATGTCCAGATGGCCTCCGCCGCGATCCTGACGCTGCTGCTGATCTTTCACGTGGTGCGGGTACCCCACGCGCCGCACGAGATTGGGAGTGGCATCTGGTACATTCTGTGCTTATCGTTCCTGAGCGGCACGGCGCAATCGTTTGGCGGCCCGGCCTATTCGGCACTGATTCCCATGCTGGTCAAGAAGGAAGACATGCCCAACGCCATCGCGCTGAACTCCATCCAGTTCAACCTGGCGCGCGTGCTCGGGCCGGCTATCGGCGGCGTCGTTTTCGACCGGCTCGGCGCAACCTGGTGTTTCGGCCTGAACAGCCTCTCGTTCCTCGCTCCGGTGATCTCGCTCACCATTCTGAGTACGAGATACCTGCCGGAAAAGACTGGCGAAACGGTGTGGACCAGCATGAAGCAGGGCTTCCGCTTCATTCGTCATCAAGGCGCAATTGAGGCGCTGATCGTTCTGGCATTCGCGATGACTGCCTTGGGATTCCCCATGATGACGTTCCTGCCGTGGTTCGCCAAGGCGGTCTTTCGTGGCGGCCCCTGGACGTTCACTCTGTTCTTGTGCTCCTCCGGAATTGGCGCGATTGTGGGATCGCTCGGCGTGGCCTGGCTGGGCAATGTGGGGCACAAAGGCCGGATCGCGCTCGCGTCTCTAGTATGGCTGGGCGTGGGGATTACGCTATTTGCACTCTCGACTTCGGTGGCTTTCAGTTGCGTGGTGCTCTTCCTGACCGGGGTTGGAATGATGAGCGTATTCGCCAACGTCATCTCGCTGGTGCAATTGATTACGCCGAATGAAATGCGCGGCCGCGTGATGAGCATATACAACTCAGCTTTCCGCGGCGGCATGCCCATGGGAAACCTGGTGACCGGTTGGCTCGTCCCCATGTTTACGGCGCCGATTGTGTTGGCGTTCAACGGCCTGCTGCTGGTTGTGCTGGCGTTGTACTTCCTGATCGTGCAGCGCAAAGTCGCGGCGCTCTGAGGTTCCTATGTGGATATTGCTGGTAGCGGCGTTTCTCGCCGCCCCTTCTCCCTCCGCGCTCGAAATGGCGCGCGACACGCAAGACCGCGCGGCACATCGAGAAGATCGTAGAGGAGTCCGCCGCTGTTGCCGCCAAGGCGCCTCGCGACGCCGACGCACAGTACCGTCTGGCGTTGGCGAATTCCTATCTCTCCGAGGTCGCGCTCGAGTTGAAAGACAAGAAGCTGGCGGAGCAGGCGGCGGTGCGCGGCGTCCAGGCGGCGGAACAGGCGGTCATGCTGAAACCGGATGTTGCCGAGTATTACCGCCTGCTGGGGACGCTATGCGGGCAGGTGGTGCCGGCCAACGTGCTCACCGGGCTGAGCTACGGCAAACGCGCCAAGGACAACATCGATAAGGCGATTGCCATGGACCCGAGATCGTCGATGGCGCGTATGTCACGGGGCGTGGGCAACTACTACCTGCCGGCGGCTTTGGGAGGTGGACCGGACCTGGCCATCGCCGATTTTCGCAAGGCCATCGAACTCGATGCGAAAAACGCCGAAGCATGGATGTGGCTGGGGCTGGGTCTGCGCAAACAGAATAAGGATCCCGAGGCCCGCCAGGCTTTCCAGAAATCACTGGAGCTAAATCCGCGGCGGGTCTGGGCGAAGCAGCAGCTCGATAAGACGCCGTAACGTACCTAGTTTTCGATGTCTGACGGATACCGGCTCCAGTCATCGAATTGCTTATCGCTGAGATTTGCGAATTCTCGTGTTGCCACACGTCTGGCGTTCCAGGCGACATTCAAATGACGGTATGCATGGCACACAGCCCGACCTGCAAAACCCCCCTCGGGCAGTCCTCCAGTCGATGCGCCGTGTTCGAGTTGCTGAAGCTCTTCGATGGCCTCCGCAATATTGAGGCGCACCACGTCCAGATTTAGGCGCTTTCTTCTTGTAGGCATTGTCACCCTCGATTGTCGCCAACTCGAATCAAGACGGTAGCTGCCCTTTTGGCCGCACAGGCTCTACGCCGCTGGAGGAATTTCAATATCCTTGGCGCGAGTGGTCGGTTGAGGGATCGGGTCACCGAATTCACGAAGTGTTTGAAGGTGTCCCTGAATCGCCTCACGAATATTGTTTTCAGTCTCCTCAAAAGTCTTGCCTGTTGTGATGCAGCCAGGTAAATCCGGAACGTACGCCGCCCAATTGTTCTCGGCTTGCTCGAATATTACTGCGTATTTCTGGCTCATTGCTTCTTCTCCAATCCAGCCGCCTTGAGAATCGATTTCAGCGTGCCGACGGGCACATCGTCGCCTGGGTGCCCGGGAATCGTCACGACGTTTGGCTTGGACGCGTGCTTATAGTGTCGATGACTTCCGGTCGTTCGGACATGGCGCCAACCGTCTCCCTCGACAAGTCGCATCACATCGCGTACCTTCAACAATTCCATTGTAAAGCGCCAAACGTCTGCCGCAGGTTTCGAGCCGAGGCCCGCCAGGCTTTCCGCGGCGGTCTCGGCGGAGCAGCAGCTGGATAAGACACCGTGACGTCCGCTCTGTCATGTACGGCGAACCCCCTGGTCCGCAGCGGGCCCATGGCCGGCTGGTCGACGGTAGCAAGGACTTGATTCTTCGCGAGAGGAGTAGGTCCGGGGGGACCTGCGCGGACCGGGGGTCCGCCCTACCTGAGCAAGCGGACCGGCTACCTGCCCTGGCGCAGCGCCTCAATCGCCGGCATGCGGCTCTTGGGACTGTCCAGGCTGCCGAGTCGAACGTCTCCCAGCTCGGTGCGAATGTAATCTTCCGTTCGCTTCACCGCATCTTTCAAAGCCCGATTCGGCGGGACAAAGGACGTCCATGCGATCGACTCGGTGGAGGGATCGTACAACCACAGCCCGATCAGGCGTCCCCGGTCGAAAATGGAATGTTCGTTGAACACAGGGCGGGCCGCGTCCTCGGGCGCCAACAGGTTCTTGCGGTCGCCAAGCAAGAGGCTGATGCTATCGATCGAGCTTACGAGCGCGTACTGCTGGCTTCGGGGGGCCTGGAACTGCTCGAAAGCTTCGCGGTCCTCGGGCAGCATGAGGCGGTTGTCATCCTTTTCCACGGGTACGAGGCGGAGCGCGGCGGTGGCCTCTTTAGCTGCCTTCACCCCGATAGCCGCGAACTCCTGGAAGCCCGTGAGCGTGGCCGGTCCGATCCATTGGAAGTAGCGGCGCGCCAGTTCGGTATAGGCTGCTTCGGCGGAAAGTTTGGACTGGACCAGGGGATTGGGCCGCCACAAAGCATAACGGTAGCGTTGCTGATCGAGCCGGCCGTTCAGGGGGACGCGACGGATTTCGCCCGCGGCCTGCAATTCGCCGAGGGCCACGGGCAGCGTGGTGGCGAGCCCTTTCTTGGTGCCCTCCGGCCCAAAGTTTCGGATCGCGCCGCCCACCGCCTGCCGCAGCTCGTCGGTGTCGAGGGGGCCTTTGGCGAGAGCCTTGCCCACGGCGGCCGAGAGCTTTTCGATTTCCGCGGCGGTGGCGCCCAGTTTCAGCGCGACTTTCCGTTCGCCGCCTGAGAACTGCCTCCCCACCGTCAAGCCCAAGGCAAAATCGGACGCCGGAAGCACGTAAGTGCAGCCGCGTGCGCTGGGCAGCTCATAAATTTCCAAGGCAGACACAGCGCGGTCCACTGCTTCGCGGCCGATTTCCGCGCGCGCGAAAAGCGTCAGGTACGGGTTTGCGCCGCCCACCGATCGGGCCCAACCGGTTTCGCGCAAGACTTCGTCCGCCGCTTTGCCCGCCAGCCGTCCGTCCAGCCCCTGACGGTGCCACCACCACGCCTTGAGCTTGGCATCGTTCACGTCAGTGATCCTTGCGCTGCGTCAGACTGAACCAGTTGCCGGAGTCGTCTTTCATGAGCGCCTCGATCCCGTAGAATTGCTCCCTGGGTGGATACTTGAACTCCACGCCTTTGGCGCTGAGCTCGTCGTAGGTCTTCTGGCAATCGGCGGTTTCGAAAACGCCGGCGCCCAAAGCGCCTTTGCGTATCAAGGTGCGCAGCATTTCTGAGGTCTGCTCATCGATCATGGGCCCCGGACCGGATGGCATCAGGGCGATCTCCAACTCGGGCTGGCCCTTCGGGCCGACGGTGAGCCAGCGGAAACCATTGTCCATCTTGGCGTCGGTGCGAACCTCCAGGCCCAGTTTGTTGACGTAGAAATCGTAGGCCGATTCCTGGTCCAGAACGTAGATACTTACGTGGGACATGCATTGAATCATGGGTTTGTCTCCGAGATCCAGATTTACACAGATCTGGCGGCGGCGCTTCTCGGATCTTGCGGTTTTGGGAAGCACCCCACCGGCGGCAAGGACCGCCGGCGTTACTGCCTGTGTCAGGTTTTTGTTAGAAAACAGCTGGGAATGAACCGGTACTGCGCCAGGGCCGGCACGGGGAATATCCGGCGCAGCGCCCTGCGGTATTCCGAAGGTGGGTACCCCACCAGCGACCGGAAGCGCGTGCTGAATGATCCCAGGCTCTCGTAGCCGGCCGCCAGGCAAACCTCCGTCACTGAGTGGTTGTCGCGCGCGAGCATTTGCTTGGCGAGATCGATGCGCATCCGCGTCAGGAAATCGTGAGGCGTTTCGCCGAAGGCGCGAGCAAACATTCGATGGTAGTGGAACGGCGAGAGGCAGGCTTCGCCGGCTGCATCCACTAGAGCGACACGCTGATCCAGGCTGGCCGCCAGAAAGTCCCTCGACCGGCAGAGGCGCCGGAAGGTCTCGTCTTCGATTACCATGCGCGGCCTAGTCCGTGAACGCTGCTTCCCGCTCGCGAGTGGCAGTGGGCAATTTCTTTTTCGATTTCCGGAATCTGCCGGTGAAGCCCTGGAAGCGCTCCATATAAGTGTAAAACACGGGCGTGATGTACAGCGTCAGCAGCTGGGAGACCACCAGTCCGCCGACCACCGCCAAGCCCAGGGGACGCCGGGCTTCGCCGCCAGCCCCGAGTCCCAAGGCGATCGGCAGAGTGCCCATCAGCGCCGCCATGGTGGTCATCATGATGGGGCGGAAGCGCACCAGGCAAGCTTCGTGGATGGCTTCGGCCGGTGGCGTGCCGTGTTCCCGCTGGGTTTCGAGTGCGAAGTCGATCATCATGATCGCGTTCTTCTTGACGATACCGATCAGCATGATGATGCCGACGAACGAATAGAGGTTCAGCTCGTTGTGGAAAATCAACAGCGTGGCTAGCGCTCCTAGTCCGGCCGACGGCAGGCCCGACAGAATCGTCAGCGGGTGGATGAAGCTCTCATACAGGATTCCCAGAACCAGGTAGATGACCAGAACCGCCATCAATAGCAGCACGCCCATTCCCTTGAGGGAATCCTGGAACGCTGCCGCCGTACCCTGGAAACTGGTGGTCACGTTATCCGGCAGTGTCTCGTGGGCCACCTGCTCGATATGCGCCACGGCATCGCCCAGCGCCACTCCCTCCCTGGTGTTGAAGGAGATTGTGACGGCGGGCGCCTGCCCCAGGTGCGAGACGGAGAGAGGACCGGTGCCCAGCCGCAATTTGGCCGCGGCGTTCATCGGCACCAACTTTCCCGTGTTCGAGCGGATGTACAGCATTCCCAGCGCGCTGGGATCGAGTTGATACTTTGGCAAGACCTCCAGGATCACCTGGAAATCATCTACAGGAGTGAAGATCGTGGAAGCCTGGCGCGTGCCATAGGCGCTGTAAAGCGCACTTTCGATCTGGTCGGCGGTGACGCCGAGGGCGGACGCTTGATCGCGATCGATATCGAGCGTGACGGTCGGGTTTGCATTTTGCAGGTCGCTGTTCACGTCCGTCAGCTCGGGCAAGGTCCGGATCTTCTGCTCGAAGTCGGGCGCGACGCGATAGAGCTCGGCGATATCCGGGGCCTGCAGGGTGTACTGGAAGTTGCTCTTGCTCTGAATGCCGCCAATGGTGATCAGAGGCCGGTTGGCGAGATACACTTTGATGCCGGGAATCTGATCCATCTTGGGACGAAGGCGCGCGATGATCTGCTCTGGAGTCTCTTTCCGCTGAGACCGTGGCACCAGGTGGAGGTTGAGCTGTCCGTTGTTGGCGGAGGGGTTATTGTTGCCGCCGGCAACCTGGCTCCTTACGCCGTCAATCGCCGGGTCGGCTTCCGCGATCCTCTCCGCTTGCTGGGTCGCGCGCACCATATCGTCATAGGAAATGCCTTGCGGGCCTTCCAGTGCGCCGTTGATCTGGCCCACGTCCTGGCTGGGGATGAACCCCTTGGGCACCAGGCCGAACAAATAGACAGAGGCCACCAGCGTGCCGGCAGCGGTCGCCAGAGTCAGGAGTCGATGCCGGAGCACGACGCGCAGAGTCCAGGCGTAGAGCGAGCGCATCCCGGTAAACGTTCCCTCCGAGATTCTCTGAAACGCATTCAGATGTTCGGCGGGCGGCTTCAGGAAGCGGCTGCACAGCATGGGGGTCAGGCTGAGGGACACAAAGCCCGAGATGACAATCGCCACCATGATGGTGACGGCGAATTCATGGAGCAACCTCCCCATGATGCCGCTCATGAACAGCACGGGGATGAAGACCGCCGCCAGCGAGATGGTCATGGAAACGATGGTGAAACCGATTTCCCGCGCGCCTTCCAGAGCCGCGAGCATGCGCGCCTTGCCCATCTCCATGTGCCGGACGATGTTCTCCAGCATGACGATGGCATCATCCACCACGAAACCGACGGAAAGCGTCAAGGCCATCAGCGAGAGATTGTCCAACGTATAGCCGAGCAGGTACATGGCGGCAAACGTGCCGATAATTGATAGCGGCAGTGCCAGGCTGGGGATCACGGTGGCCGATACGTTGCGCAGGAAAATGAAAATCACCCCCACCACCAGCACGACCGTGATCAACAGCGTGGCTTTCACGTCATTGACCGACTCGCGAATCGAAAAGGAACGGTCAAAGAAAATGTCCAGCTTCATCGCGGGGGGCATTTGCTCGCGAAGCTTGGGGAGGAGGGCCTTAATGTTATCGACCACCTCCACTGTGTTGGCGCCCGGCTGACGTTGGATGGAAAACTGGATGGACGGGATGGATCCGTACCAGCTTCCGTTCTTGTCGTTGGCGATACTGTTGATGACCCGGCCCAGATCCTGCAGCCGCACCGGCGACCCGTTGCGATAGGCCACGACCAAGGGCCGGTACTCCTCGGCGGTGTTCAATTGTCCGGCGGCTTGCACGGTATAGGCCCAATGTTCGCCCCATAGTGTTCCGGTAGGCAGGTTGACATTGTGGTGGCCCAGAGCCTCGTTGACCTCATCGATGCTGACGCTCCGCGACGCCAGAAGAGCGGGGTCGAGCTGTACGCGCACGGCGTATTTCGCCTGGCCAAAAACGTTCACCTGCGCTACGCCGTCGATTTGCGAGATGCGCTGCGCCAAAACCTCCTCGCCGAAGGCGTCCATGGTGGCAAGTGGAAGAGTGGTCGAGTAGATCGCCATCGCCAGGATCGGCTGATCCGCGGGGTTCACTTTACGCAGCGTGGGTGGCGCCGGCAGGTTGGGAGGCAGTTTTCTCAGAACCGACGCAATGGCGGTCTGCACATCCTGGGCCGCGCCATCGAGCGATCGACTCAGCGTGAATTGGATGGTGATGTTGGTGCTCCCCACGTAGCTGGTGGAGGACATCGAATCGATGCCGGCGATGGTGGTGAACTGGCGCTCCAGCGGCGCGGCGACCGACGACGCCATGGTCTCAGCGCTGGCGCCCGGTAGCGCGCATTGCACCTGGATGGTCGGGAAGTCGACGTTTGGCAGGTCGCTCACGGCCAGCGAACGATACCCCATCACGCCGAAGAGCACGATGCCCAACATGACGAGGGTGGTCATCACCGGCCGGCGAATGAAGAGGTCTGTGATGCTCATCCCGAAGGTCCCGCGGACGTCTGCCCTTCCATGATACAGCGAGTATAGTCCCGTAAGATGTGGCGAATACTGGCCCTTAGGGGCTACGGCGGGGCTCCGGTGGACTCGGCACCGCGTCCCGTTTCCGCCGCTTCCCGCCAACGTATCGCCCCGCTAAGAGCAGCATCACGATGAGCACTGCATCCGCCAGGTATCGGGTCAGGTCCGAGGTATGCAGCCAGCCCGCCACGAAGTGGTCCTGCAACATCATGTCCCCAGCGACTTTGCCCAGAATGGCCCCGCCCAGGTAGATCAGAACGGGGTACCGGTTCATCAGGTTTGCCAGAAGGTTGCTCGAGAATATGACAAACGGAATACTCAGGCACAAGCCGAACACGATAAGCCCCACGTGGCCGTGGGAAGCACCAGCGATGGCCAGGATATTGTCTACCGACATGGTGAGGTCGGCAACCACGATTACCCAGATGGCTTTCCATAAGCTGTGCGGCGAAGGCGCGCAATCCGGCGGATCGTTGGCATCCACCAGCACTTTGAAGGCGATCCAGAGGATGAACGCGCCGCCTGCCGCTTGCAGGTAGGGAAGGTTGAGCAACCGCGCCGCGACGGTGGTCAGCGCGATCCGCAGGATCACCGCGAAGGCGGACCCGCAGATGATGCCGATGCGCCGCTCGCGCGGTGCCAGCGCGCGCACCGCCATGGCGATGACCAGCGCATTATCGCCGGCCAGCAAGAGATCGATGAGGACGATGGAGAAGGCGCTGGCTAGAAAAGTTCCCGTCGGCATGGGAATTTTACGCTGGTACGGCGGACCCCCTGGTCCGCGCAGGTCCCCCCGGACCTGCTTCTGCTACCTGCGACCAGCCGGCCAGGGGGCCGGCTGCGGACCAGGGGGTCCGCTCCTACCATTTGCTTCCCACCCAGCTTCGGGCGCGGCGAAAATAGTTCAAGGCTACGCGTACGTCTTTGAGGATTTGCGCTTTCAGCGCTTCCGGTGTGGCGAACTTGCGCTCGTCGCGCACACGGCACAGGAATTCCACGCGGATGCGGTGAGGAGCCTCGCCCTCCAGCGGATCCAACAGGAACGTTTCGATGGAGAGTTCGCCGGTGTCGCCGAAGGTCGGCCGGTAGCCGATATTGGTAATCGAATTCCAGGCGCGGCTGGTTTGTGTGTCCCACGTCCGGGTGATATACACGCCGCGCGCGGGGAGGACTTCCGCCTCCGTCGCCAGATTCAGGGTAGGGACCGTCTGCTTGGCGCCAACCCCGTGTCCCTTAATCACATCGCCTTCGATGCCGTAGGGGTGCTGCAACAGGCGCGCCGCCAAGGCCACCCGGCCCGACTGGATCGCCTCGCGAATTCCACTGCTGCTCGCGATGCGTCCGCGGCAGGCGGCCACCGGGACCACCTCCGTTTCGAAACCGAGACGCTGTCCTAATGCCGCGAGCACTTGGACATTGCCGGCCTGGCGATGCCCGAAGCGGAAATTGTCGCCCACCAGGACGGCCTTTGCGCCGAGTTGCTCCACCAACAACTGGCGCACGAACTCTTCCGGCGTAAGCTGGGCAACGTCACCGGTGAACGGCAGAATCAGAATCTGCTCGATGCCTTCCTCGCACATCAACTCGGCCCGCCGCTGGGGAGACGTCAGCAATTTGGGAGCGCGCGCCGGAGCGACCACGCGCGTAGGGTGCGGGTCGAAGGTCAGCACCGATGGCTTCCAGCCGCGTTCGCGCGCGAGCTCGACTACCCGCTTCAGGATGCGCCGGTGCCCGAAATGCACTCCGTCGAAATTTCCGATGGTGAGCGCGCTGGGGCCGAAATCCGCCGGCACGCCGGCCAGGCTGCGATAAATCTTCACGCGGGGCTCTCCACCAGAAGTTCCAGCCCGTCATAGGCGATTCGAACATTGGCGGGCAGCAGGCTCTCGGTGCGTTCATGCGGCAGGTCGTGCGAGATGTGGGTCAGGAACGTCCGGCGCGGCGCCAGTTGCTCGGCGGTCTTGAGAGAGCGGTCCACGGTGGAATGCGTCGGATGTGGTTTGTGCCGCAGGGCATCCAGAAACAGCACGTCCAATCCGCGCAGGCAATCGAGCGACGCTTCCGGGATATCGCTGTGATCGGTCAGGTAAGCTGCAGCGCCGAAGCGAAAGCCGTAGATGGTGGCCGTGCCGTGCAGGACAGGCACCGGCGAGAATTGCAGCCCGAACAGATCAATACTGCTGCCGTCGATGACGTGGGTGGCCAGGTGCGGCACGTTGGATTCTTTACGGACGCCGTCGAAGATATAGCGGAAGCAGCGCTGAATGTCCGCCATGGTGTCGGCCGCGGCGTAGATCGGAATCTCGCCTCGCTGGCGGAAGTTGAAGGGCCGCACGTCGTCGAGCCCCATGATGTGGTCGGCGTGGGAATGCGTGAAGAGCACCGCGTCCAGGCGGTCGAGATGTACGCGCAAGGCCTGCGTGCGGAAATCGGGAGTGGTGTCGATCAGCACGTTGCGCCCTTCGTAGCTGATCAGGATGGAGGGCCGCAGCCGCTGATCGCGCGGATCGGCGGAGGTGCACACGGCGCAGTGGCACCCCACGGTGGGTACGCCCACGCTGGTTCCCGAGCCGAGCACCGTGATCTTGAACGGAGGCGCCGGCATTCACGATTTCTGAGTAGCCGCCTGGCCCGCTTCCCCGGAAGCCTGGACGAAGCGGAACCGCAGCTCGGTGAGGGAATTCTCCAGCAGCCGTTGTTCCTCGATCACCAGGTTCCCTTTAGTCTTCTCCAGCAGGATTCCCAGCATGTCGATGGTGTGGCGCGCCATGTCGAGATCCGGCTCGGGCTTTTCCTCCTGCCCGTACTGCATCAGGCCGAGCTGCATCTCGGCTTGCGCGCGCAGCGACAACACCAGAAAGCTGAAGGACGCAGGCGGCAGGGGAATGTGAAATTCCTCCTGTGATTCTTCGGGTTTGTCTACGTCGCTCATCACCCACATTTTACACTGTGCTCGTGGCGCAGACTCTCTCAGTCTGCTGCGCCGGCACTCATGCCGGCGTTTCGGTTCACTGGAAAACAAGGTCGAGATGAGTCTCGACCCGGCGGGCAGGAGTGCCCGCGCCACGGAGCCACGTAGTACCCTGAAAAAGTCACCGCGATTTTTCCCCAATCATGTCTACTGCCGGCGAGAAGTTTCAACAATTGGTCGGAATCATGGCTCGTCTGCGCGGGCCCAATGGCTGCCCGTGGGATCGCGAGCAGAACTTCGACACCATCAAACCATACACGCTCGAAGAGACCTACGAGGTGCTCGACGCCATCGACCGGCGCGATTGGGACGAGGTGGCGGAAGAGTTGGGAGACCTGCTGCTTCAGGTGGTTTTCTATGCCCAGATGGCCGAGGAGCAGAAGCTGTTCGACATCGGCACCGCGCTCGACGCCGTCAACCAGAAGCTGATCCGCCGGCACCCGCACGTTTTTGGCGAGGAGACGGCGCAAACGTCCGGCGAGGTCTTACGCATCTGGGGCGAAGTGAAGGCTGCGGAAAAGAGGGGCAAGGGCAAGGAGCACACCGGCCTTCTGGCCTCGGTGCCGCGCGCCATGCCGGCGCTGGTGGAAGCGCAGCAGGTGGCGTCGCGGGCGGCGGGCGTGGGTTTCGATTGGGAGAATCCCGACCAGGTGATCGAAAAACTCCATGAGGAACTGGCGGAGCTGGACGAGGCCCGGCGCAACGCGTCGCAGTCCGAGCTGGAAAACGAAATCGGCGATCTCTTCTTCGTGCTGGTGAACCTGGCACGCTTCGTGAAGGTGGATCCGGAACAGGCGCTGCGTCGAACCAATACCAAATTCCGCGAGCGGTTCGGCTACATCGAACGCAAGCTCGCCGAGCGCGGCAAGAAACTCGACGAGTCCAATATCGCGGAAATGGAGGAGCTGTGGCAGGAAGCGAAAGGGTGATCGAGATTCGCCCGCTTTTCGCTCTTGCCGAATTTGCCGCTGCCGTGGAACTCCAGCGGCGCATCTGGGGCTTCGCCGACAGCGACGTGCTGCCCGTGCGCTTCTTTGTGGTGGCGAGCCGAATCGGCGGGCAGATTTGGGGCGCTTACCAATCCGCGGAAATGGTGGGTTTTTGCATGGCCATTCCGGGTATCCAGCCTGGCGGGCGGGCTTACTGGCATAGCCACATGCTGGGTGTTTTGCCTGCGTATCGCGATGCCGGCGCGGGGCGATGCCTGAAGCTCCGCCAGCGCCTGGACGCCTTGGAACGCGGCTTCGACCTGGTCGACTGGACCTTCGATCCCCTGGAAATCAAGAACGCGTACTTCAACATCGAGCGCCTGGGAGCCATCGTGCGGCGCTACTCGGAAAATCAATACGGAGCCGCTTCCGGCCCGCTCTTCGCCGGGCTGCCCACGGATCGGTGCATTGCGGAATGGTGGATCGGCTCGCCGCGCGTGGAGGCGATCCTTGCGTCGAAGAAGCCGGAGCGCCGCGTGGAAGAGCGCATCGCCGTGCCCGCGGACATCGACCAACTGCGCCGCGACAATCCGGAGCGGGCGCGCGAGATCCAGCGGTGCAACGCCGAAAAATTCCAACGCGCATTCGGGCAGGGCCTGGCCGTCACTGGCTTTGAGCGAACCGAAACCGAGGGCGTCTATCTTCTGGAGCGGTGGCCATGAAGGTCGATCGCATCGTCCTGCGCCAGATCCGCATGCCGCTGGTGCATTTCTTCGAGACCAGCTTCGGGCGCACCACCGAGCGCGACATCATCTTAGTGGAGGCGCAGTCCGAGGGACTTTCCGGTTGGGGCGAAGTCACCGCCAGTGAGCACCCGTTCTACAACGAGGAGTGGACCGAGTCCGCCTGGATCATCGTGCGCGATTACGTGGCACCGCGCGTGCGGGGCAGGGAACTGGCGGGGCCTGAGGATGTAGCGCCGCTCAGCGAACACATTCGCGGGCACCTGATGGCGCGCGGTGGTTTGGAAGCTGCGGTGTGGGACCTGGCCGCGCGTCTGGAAGCCGTGCCGTTGTGGAAAAAGATCGGCGGTGGCGCGCGGCGCGAGATCCCCTGCGGTGTTTCCATAGGCATCCAGGAGAGCGTGCCGCAATTGCTTGCGACCATCGAGCGCGAACTGGCCGCCGGCTATCAGCGCATCAAAATCAAAATCAAGCCCGGCTGGGACGTGGACGTGGCGCGGCAAGTTCGCGAGCGGTTTCCCGCCATCAAACTGATGGCCGACGCGAATTCGGCCTACACGCTGGGAGATCTCGACCACCTGCGCAAGCTGGACGATTTCTACCTGATGATGATCGAGCAGCCGCTGAGCCACGACGACATCATCGACCACGCCGAGCTGCAGGCCAAGCTCGCCACGCCCATTTGCCTGGACGAGTGCATTCGCTCTGCGCACCATGTGGAGCAGGCGGCCCGCCTGCGCGCTTGCGGCATTATCAATATCAAGCTGGGCCGCGTGGGCGGTTTCGCCGAAGCGCGGCGCGTGCACGACGCTGCCCAGGCCGCGGGCATGCCGGTGTGGTGCGGCGGCATGCTGGAATCGGGAGTGGGGCGGGCGCACAACATCGCGCTCTCCACCTTGCCCAATTTCGTGCTGCCCGGTGACGTCTCAGCCAGCGGTCGCTATTGGGCGCACGACATCATCCATCCCGCGGTGGAAACCACGCCGCAGGGCACCATCGTGATTCGCGACGACCCGGGATTCGGCTACGAACTCGACTACGACTACATCCGCCACATCACCGTGCGAGAGGAGCTGATCGCGTGATCGGATTCCGCACGCTGCTCGGCCAGAATCCGAATTATCGCAACACCTGGATCGGCCAGGTGGTGAGCGAGGTGGGCGACCACTTCAACAATGTCGCGGTGTTCAGCCTGGTCCTGGGCTCCACAAAATCCGGGCTGGTGGTGACCGGCGTCATGCTGTCGCGAGCGGTGCCGGCCATGCTGGCGGGGCCGCTGGCGGGCGTGCTGCTCGATCGCCTCGACCGTAAGCGCGTCATGATCGCCAGCGACCTGATCCGCGCGGTGGTGGCGCTCGGCTTCATCCTCACCGTTCATCGCACCGACACCTGGCTGGTATACGTGCTCAGCGGGCTGCTGATGGTGGCTTCGCCTTTTTTCACGGCGGGGCGCTCCGCCATTCTTCCGGCCATCACTACCAAGGAAGAGATACACACCGCCAACTCGCTCACCCAAACCACGCAGTGGACCACGCTCACAATCGGCACGCTGTTGGGCGGCGTCAGCGTGGCGCGGTTCGGCTATGAATGGGCGTTCCTGGGCAACGCGGTTTCGTTTCTGATCTCGGCGCTGTGCATTTCGCGGCTATCGCTGCCGGGGCGGGGCTTTCGCGCGGAACGCACCGCCCTCACCGAGGCCGAGGTGGTGCGCCCCTGGCACGAGTACGTGGAAGGCTTGCGATACATCCGCGATCATCCGCTGATTTTCGGGATCTCCATGGTCGGTGTGGGATGGGCCACCGGCGGAGGCGCGGCGCAAATCCTCTTCAGCATCTTCGGAGAGCTGGTGTTCAACCGCGGTCCGGAAGGCATCGGATTCATCTGGTCTGCCGCGGGGATCGGCCTGTTGTGCGGCGCCGCAGTCGCGTATCAGTTGGGCCGCCGCGTGAGTTTCGCGGGATACAAGCGCACCATCATCGTCTGCTATGTGATCCACGGCGGATCGTATATCGTGTTCAGCCAGATGAAAAACTTTGGTTGGGCGCTGGTCTTCATTGGCCTGTCGCGCGCGGCGGTGGGCGTCAGTTCCATTTTGAATATGTCGCAGTTGCTGCGGCACGTTTCGGATTCGTTCCGCGGCCGGGTGTTTGCGACTAACGAATCGATGCAGTGGTCGGTGATGATGATTTCGATGACGCTGGCCGGTGTGGCGTCGCAGACGTGGAATCCGCGAACGATCGGCGCGATCGCCGGCGCGCTCAGTTCTTGCACGGCGCTGTTTTGGGCGTGGGCCAACATCACCGGACGCCTGCCCGAACCGCCACGCGAAGGCGTTGAACCCGAGGAGGTGGAGGTCCATGGAGAACCCATCGTCTAGCCTCGCCGGAAAAATCGTGTTGGTGACCGGCGCCGCCAAGCGCATCGGCCGCGGCATCGCGCTTCGCCTCGCGGCCGAAGGAGCGCGCGTGGCCATCCACTACCAGCGATCGGAAGCCGAAGCCCGCCGTACCGCGGAAGAATGCGGCGGGGCCGAACTGTTCCGCGCCAACCTGGAAAGCGTCCCGGAGATCGGCCGCATGTTTGCCGAAGTGGAGCAGCGCCTCGGCCGGCTGGACGGCCTGGTGAATAATGCCGCGCGCTTCACCCGTTTCGATCCGCTTGCCATCACGGAGAAGGACTGGGACTTCGTCCATTCGGTCAACCTGAAGGCCGTGTTCTTCTGCTGCCAGAACGGGGCGCGGCTGATGCAGAAATCGGGCGGCGGGCGGATTGTGAATATTAGTTCGCTTGGGGGAATTCGGCCCTGGGCGGAGCATGCGCACTATTGTTCTTCCAAGGCGGGAGCGATCATGTTGACGCGCGCCCTGGCGAAGGCGTTCGCGCCGAAGATCACGGTGAACTCGGTGGCGCCCGGCGTGATTCCGTTCGAGGATATCGATGAACGCGGGAAACAGTTGATCGAGGTTACGCCGGCGGGGCGCGGTGGCACGCCTGCGGAAATCGCCGATGCGGTGGTGTACTTTCTCAAGGCGACGGAATTCGTGACGGGCCAGATCCTCGCGGTGGATGGCGGGCTGAGCCAGCGGTAGTGGGGACAGCCCTTCGGGGCTGCCGCCGCGCTTCCGCGCGGCGCGCCGGGCGGAAGGCCGGCGGCGGGCCGGAAGGCCCGACCCCACACAACCAGCGGTAGATTGGAAAGATGCGGCGTCTTTTCTTAATGATTCTGTTTTGTGCGGTGCTTGCACCCGCGCAGAGCATACAGGATTTCTTCCGCCAGGCGTTTGAGGAACGCTTGCGCGACGAACCCGAATTCGCCACCTCCGTCGGCCATCACGAGTATGACGATCGGTGGAACGATTGGTCCAAGGCCGGCCGCGATCAGCGCCGCGCCCACATCGAGCGGCGCCAGCAAAGCCTCAATTCGTTTTCCCTGCCCAGCCTTTCCCCGCAGGATCGTCTGAGCGCCCGCTTGATGCAGTTTGTTGTGCGCACCGATCTCGAAGCATTCGATCTCGAAGACGAATTGCTCCGCGTCAGCCAGCAGAACGGCCTGCACAACCGTGTCTACACAACCTTCGACCGCATGCCCGCGCTTACCGTCAAGGATTACGAAAACATGCTGGCGCGGCTGCGCGCGATCCCGGTGTACATCGACCAGAACATCGCCCTGCTCGACGACGCCGTCGCGCGCGGGATGACGCAGCCACGCGTGGTGGTCGACCTGGTGAGCGCCCAACTGGCGGCGCAGATCGCGCAGGATAAGGATCACACGGCATTGCTGGCGGCCTTCGGCCATTTTCCCGTGGGTATACCCGAAGCCGAGCGGACCAGGTTGCGCGCGGCGGGTGTGGCCGCCTATGAACAGCAGTTTCTGCCCGCCTGGCGGAAGTATCGCGACTACATCACTGGCAAGTATGCGCGGGCCGCGCGCCCGGCCGTTGCCATCAGTAGCATTCCGCAAGGGCCGCGAAGACTACGCCATCCTGGTGCGCCGCTACACCACCACCAATTCGACGCCTGACGAGATCCACAAACTGGGCCTCTCCGAGGTCGAAAGGATCGAGGGTGAGATGAAAGCGGTGATGAAGCAGGCGGGCTTCAACGGCAGCATCGCCGATTACGAACGCCAGCTCGACGCTACGCCGGAGCAGCATTTCCACAGCAAGGATGAGATGCTCGCCTATTGCCGCAACGTCGCCAAAATTGTCGAGCCCGAATTGCCGCGCCAGTTCAAGCACATCCCCGCGCTGCTGTACGGCATCCGCCCCATTCCGGAAGACCGCGAGCAAGCCACCGCCACCAACGCCCAAGCGCCATCGCCCGATTACAGCGCGCCTGGCTGGATGAACCTGAACACGTATCTGCCCGAGAAGCAGACGAAGTACAACAAGGAGTCGCTGGTGCTGCATGAAGCGGTGCCGGGCCATGTTTTCCAGATCAGCCTGGCGCAGGCGCTGGCGAGCTTGCCCGACTTTCGCCGGTTCTATGGCAACAGCGCCTACGTAGAAGGGTGGGCCCTCTATGCGGAATCGCTGGGCGCCCAAGTGGGGGTCTTGACCGATCCGGCCAGCCACTTCGGACAACTGGCCAGCGAGCGTTTTCGCGCGGTGCGGTTAGTTGTGGATACGGGCCTGCATGCCATGGGCTGGAGCCGCGAGCGCGCCATCGAATACTTCAAAGCGAATGCGCCCGACCAGTCGCTGGCGGAAGTGGATCGTTACATCGCGTGGCCCAGCCAGGCCCTGTCCTATAAGATGGGGCAGCTCAAAATCCGGGAGCTGCGCGCCGAGGCCGAGAAGAAGCTTGGTTCCCGATTCGATATCCGCGAATTCCACGACATGGTTTTGCGCGATGGCGTGCTGCCGCTGGAGCTGCTGCAGCAGCAGGTGGAAGAGGCGTTGGGCAGGGTTCGATAAATGTGGCGCGGGCACTCCTGCCTGCGGGGTCGAGACTCGTCTCGGCCCGTCTTCAGATATCGACCAAACGCCGGCAGGAGTGCCGGCGCGGCAGCCTGAGAGGCTGCGCCACAAACCGGCATGATTCATTTCTGGCGCTGAATGCGCACCTCTTGGTATGAGGCGAATCTCCAGATGGAGATTGCGCACTTATCAACAGGAGGGATAGAAATGAAGCAAGTCATTGTTCTAAAAGGAGCTGGCGTGGCCACAGACTGGCGCGCCAGGTTGTTGCAGGTCTTTGGGGGCGTAGTTTTGCTGGCGGCTCTAGCAGCGCCGGCACGGGCGGATGTGCCCGGAATATGCCTGCTTGATAGCGGTTTCGGAAACGGCAATATTTCATCAGCCCAGTACGCCTCAGGTGTCGTCTCCGCCGGCTGCGTTGATGGGTTCTCTGCCAGCCTCGGTACCGACGGCGTTGTAAATCCGACCTCGCTCGCCTCGGGCCTCACCACAGGAACCCTAACACTGGACCAGCCGTTGACATTTGGTGGGACTGGGGTCGCAAGCGCCACGGCCAGCCTGGACCAGGGAGTGTTGCGCGACACCTCAGATACCGCGGGTGGCATAGGTGGCTGTGGAGGCACCTGCACGACAACGGGCGGCAGAATGATTGCTGAGTCCCTGTTCCGAGATGTTGTCCACTTCGCGATCACTGACAGCGCGGCTTCCGCCGTCGTAACGCTCAAAGCCCACCTGGACGGCTCAATCAGCTCTGAAGCCGGTAGCAACGCGAATAACTTCAACATCCAGGATAACTTCATTTTAGGTGGAAGCGGCTGCTGGGAGAGCCTCACGGGCGTCGGGTTTGCACCTTGCGGGGCTCAGAACTTTGGCTTTCTTACATCCAGCTTCACCAACCAGGCCGCCAACGGGTTCGATTTCACAGGTACGTTCCTGGTGAACAATGGCACCGTCGATCCCTTTTTCGCCGCTCTCCAAACGGATTGCCAAGGTGGGGCGAATTGCGATTTTTCCAATACCGCCTCATTTTCACTCACTCTCCCTTCGGACGTCACCATGAGCTCGGATTCCGGAGTGCTTTTCACCCAGATCGGCCACCAGCGCTGTGCCTGAGCCGGGTATGTTCGGCGGGGCCGCGGCATTGTTGATCGGCATGGGATTTCTGCGGCGGCGCGTTGTTAATCGCCAGATGTAAACGTTAACCGGCAGCCCTGGGACCTGTAGGACCAGTGTTCCAGTACGGCTGGATTGTCAAGGAATCCAGCCGTCGTGATAGTCTTGCTCAGGGGATTTGGGACCTGCCGGCCGGAGATATTACGGTTCTACTGGATCGCTGGACAAGGGGCGATCAGGAGGCCATGGAGGAGTTGACTCCCCTGGTCTACTCGCACCTGCGCAAGGTGGCGATCGGCTACCTGCGGCGGGAGCGGTCCGATCATACGCTCGACGCCACGGGCCTGGTCCACGAACTCTTCCTTGTGCTTTTGGAAGAGAAAAAGGCTGCATTCGAGGACCGCGCGCACTTCTTCGCATTCGCCGCCCGGGCCATGCGGCGCATATTGGTGAATTACGCGCGCGGGCGTCAGGCGGCCAAGCGCACCGCCGGCGAAACACGGCTGGAACTGAGCCCGGAACTGGCATGGATCGATCCGGAAGGGCCGGAGATGATCGACCTCGATCGGGCTCTGGATGAAATGGAAGCGATCGAACCCCGCAAGGCCAGAGTGGTTGAGCTGCGAATCTTCCTGGGTTGCTCTTCCGCCGAGGCGGCCGACCTGATGGGAATTTCCAAGCCCACGCTCGACCGCGATTTGCGGTTCGCCCTGGCTTGGCTGTTCAATCGATTGAAAGCCTCCGCCTGATTTGTGGAAGCACATGGACCGGACGGAACTCAGAAAGCTCGAAGAGATATTCCACGCGCTGATCGACATCCCCCACGGAATCGAGCGTGAAGCCGAAGCCCTGCGTCTAAGCGGAGAGGATGCGGAGCTGGCGCGTGCAGCGCTTGCACTGGCGGATTCGGACGAGAAAGCCAACGCCGCCAACGACGCCGCTCAATCCGCGGCATCGGAGCCGCGCACCTACGGCAGCTATCGCACCGTACGGCTCCTGGGGTCGGGCGGAATGGGCGCCGTCTATCTGGCCGAGCGAGCCGACGGCCAGTTTGCGCAAACCGTCGCGGTCAAGGTCATTGCCCCTTACGTTGCGGGCGCGGCCTTCCGCGAACGCTTCCTGGCCGAGCGCCAGATCCTGGCCGGCCTAAGCCATCCCAATATTGCCCGGCTTCTGGATGGCGGCGTTACTCCCGAGGGCATGCCCTACCTGGTGCTGGAGTATGTCGATGGCCAGCCTCTTGATCGGTTTTGCGACGCCGGCAGAATGGATATCCGCGCACGCCTGGAGCTGTTCCGCAAACTCTGCGAGCCCATTGCCTACGCGCATCGCCGCCTGGTGGTGCACCGGGACCTCAAGCCCTCCAACATCCTGGTAACAGCCGACGGCCGGCCCATGCTGCTCGACTTCGGCACCGCCAAGCTTCTAACCGGAACCGGCACCGTTGCCGCCACCGTCTCCCCTTTGCTCACGCTTCGCTACGCCAGTCCGGAACAGCGCAGCCAGGCACCCATCACCACCAGCGCGGATGTCTTTTCTCTCGGCGTGATCCTGTACGAATTGCTGACCGGCGCCTGGCCCTTCGGCGATCTGAATTCGCCGCGGCCCATGACGCTACCCGTAAATTCGGTCACCGACGACGCCGCGCTCACCCGCGCCACCAACCTGAAGGCGCTGAAGAGTTCGCTTGCGGGCGATCTAACCAGCATCCTCCGCAAAGCGCTGGCGCCGGTGCCCGACGAGCGATACGAAAGCGTCCAAGCTCTTTCCGCGGATGTCGGAAACTGGCTCGAGGGAAAGCCCGTCATCGCCAAACCCGCAACTTTCGCGTACCAGGCGAACAAGTTCGTCCGCCGTAACTTGATAGCTGTCGCCCTCACCGCAATCGTCCTGATCGCGCTGCTCGCGGCCACAGGCGTGGCCATCTACCAGGCCCGCCTGGCGCGCGACCGCTATACCGACCTCCGTTCCCTGACGGCCAGCCTTCTGTTCGAGCTGAAAGATGCAATCAACGACGTGCCCGGGTCTACGCCCGCCCAGCAGATCCTGGTGAGCCGCGTCTTGAGGAATCTCGACAAGATGGCGCGATCCTCGCGGGACCCCGAGCTTCAAGCTGAGCTTGGCGAAGCCTTCCGCCAAATGGGTGAATTGCAGGGCAGTCCCTATTCGCAGAACCTGGGCGATTCCAAGGGCGCTATCGAAAGTCTGGCCAAGGCCCGCTCGATCGCGGAAGCCGGATTGCAGCAGCATCCCAAAGATCCGGCATGGCTGCATTTGGCGGGATTCAGTGAAGCCACCGCAGCCGAGGTCCACTTCGGATCGAATCAGACGGCCGAGGCCATCGCCCACGCTACGAAAGCCACCGGTTACTACGAATCCATGGCTCGGTTAACCGAGAATCCCGCGTGGCTGGCGGATGCCGCGGCGGCCTACGGGGTGCTCGGAGACATAATGGGACAGAACGGAACCCAGGGCCTGGCCGATCCGGCCCGTGCCGCTGTACTCTACCGTCGTGCCATAGAACTCGATCAAGCCGCACTCGGCGCCTCCCCCGCGGCCGTGCGGCCCCGTCGCGGAATCGCCGTGATGCGAGTCAAGTTGGGAGATCTGATCCGTGCGGCCGATCCCGCTACCGCACTCCAACAGTTTCGCGATGCTACCACTGCGTTTGATGGGCTGCCTTCCGAAGAATTGAACCGGCCTGCGAACAAGCGGATTCAGGCTACCTTTCTGCGAAAGACTGGAAATGCGCTCAAAGACCTTCAGGAATGGACTGCTGCCGCCGAAACATTACAACGGCCGTTGTCCTACTTCAATGGCGAGTACGCGGCAGACATCACGGATAAACGCGCGATGTTCGATTTAGCAGTGATTTCTGGCGATCTGACAGACATCTATTTTTTGCAGGACGACAATCGGAAGGCCCTTCCGGTTGCGGAACGAACCGCGCAACTGATGAGCGAATTAATGAACAAAGAACCGGCCAATACCGCTTGGCAATTGAACGCAGCCTGGTCTCAGGTAAGGTTCGCCACTCTTCTCGCCCGCGAAGGAAACGCCGCGCGGGCGCTCCCGCTTGCTACTGAAGGGTTGAAGGAACTGGCGCGGCTTTCGTCCGCGCCAGGGGCGGATCCTCGCCACTTGCAGTTGGCGGCCGAGGCCTATACGGAAGTTGAGCCGAAGGCGCTGCGCGACCCCCAACGCGCGGTCGCACTGGCCCGCCGCTACCTGGCGGCTACTGGGCAGGACAACATCACCGGTCAGTACACACTTGCGCTGGCGCTCCAGCTTGCCGGTAAGGTAGACGAAGCCAAAGCGACTGCCCAGAAAGCTCTCGCGCTATTGGCGCCCGTTCGCAGCGGACGCATTCCGTTTACCCGCAAACGACTGGAAGCCCTGGAATAAGAGTGCCCCTACTGCGAAGGGTCGCGCTGCCGGGTACCCGTCACCCCACTGATGATCCCCACACCGATGAGCACGATGTCTCCCACGGCGATCCATCGGGGTGGCACATGCAGCAAGTGTGCCCCGATGGACAAACCTATGATGAAAATGATGAAGCCGATCACATACAGGGCGAAGGACATTGAGCTAACCTCCGGCGTTTGTAGGTGCATTTCAGCAGCCGGGATTCGGTAATAGTGTCCGATCCTATACGAAGCTCGGCCTACTACTGTTCTGAAACTGGCGAAACCGCCGAGGTGACGTTGCATGAGTGCGCGCTTCGCTCGAACAGGCCGCCACTCTATACCGCGCGAGAGGATGCCCGCCCCGCTCGCCTGTTCGCGCCCCTGCGCAATGTGGAGGACGCCCCGCGCGAACGGCTCCACCAACTCAGCCACTGACCCGAGCGGAGCCGGAGTTCACGCGGCAGCGGCCTGCCGCGGATGGGGACCCACTACTTCCATGCCAAACGCCTCCAGGGCGCGCACCGCGTCGCGAGCAGGCGCTGGATACTCTCGAATGGAGCGCTCGGACGCTGGTCCAGGGAGCCATGCGAAGTGAACGGTCACGGTTGCACAAGTCTAGTCGTCACCCCACCAACGCAAGACCCTCAAGGCTCTGAGCGTATTCCACCGGCTGGGTTCGCCGGGTTGTTCCATAGCAAAGTGGTAACGGCCCCGATGCACATTCTGCAGTAGCCACCTTCCATCGCGAGTGCGGCGCTTCCTTACCAGTTCGATGGCTGCACCCAGGCGTTGGTCCTTCGGCGCTTGCGCCGCCTGGAGATAATCCAGTCCACGGAGCACATCGTAGTGCCACTGCGGAGGAAACGAAAACTGTGCCATGCGGCTGTCGATCACTCTCCCGGTCCGATGCGAACGGAACATCTGGTGAACGTAAAGAAACTCGTGTGCTCGCTCACGCGCCTGGCGTGTCCGCCGCGCCTGCCGGCCGCCTGCGGCCTCATACTCCAGAAGCGCCTCCAGCACGGAGATGGTCGTATGTAGGGAGCTGTGGGTGGCGCCGCGAGGCCGCCGGCAATTCCATCCCCCGTCCGGCATCTGCTCGGCTAGGAGGTGTTCCACCAGGCGTTCGTTGCGATTATCGCCGGCAGCAAAACGAGAGGCGATGGCAAGCACCATGCCCGTCACGCACGTCTCGCTGCGGCGCCACCTGGGCCACCAGAAATTGATTCCGTTATCCGCGAAGAGCCCTGCGTCCAGGAGAACCGTGGCTGCGGAGTTCGCATTTCGATTTTCGGAGGGGAGTCCGAAAGCCCGCAGCAGCAACAGGGTATACGTGGTGGATGTCCACTTCGGCGTATACAGGCCGGCCCAACCGCCATTTGGGGATTGCAATTTGAGAAGCCGGGCACCCCATCCTTCGCCTGCTATCCGAGCCCGTTCCCTGGCTACTTTTGAACCCGAGCCCCCTGCCAAATCCTGGAGCGTTTGCCATCGAATCGCCGGGTCTCCTTCCAGAAGCCAAGACACCACCGAGTCTAGTGCCATCGACTGAAGTCTTACTCGCTCCGGACGCGGAGTCAACCGATAAAACCTCCCGCTATACTACGGGTTGGGGAACCATGCGGCTTATTTCGCTGGCTTTGGCGCTCGGTTCGTTAGCGGATGCTGCATCCCCGGAGTACCATGCCCGGCGCGAAGCCTTGACTAAAGTGCTTCCCCAAGCGGTCCTCGTCTTCTTCGGCGGCGCCCAAACCAAAGAGGATCTCGAGCGTTTTTACCAGGAGCCGAATTTCTATTACCTTACCGGTTGGAAGCAGCCAGGCGCGATGCTTCTGATTGACCCGCGGCGCCAGGTTCTGTTCCTGCCGCAACACAACGCGGCGTTTGAGAAGTTTCGGGGTCCGCAAGCCGCCCCAGTTGATGCAGACATTGCCGAGGTGACTGGCTTCGATACGGTTCTTCCGCTGGAGCGATTCGAAAGCGAACTGCGCGCTTCGCTGGAACACTGGCCGTCACTCTACACCGCGGGAGACGATGCCCGCGCGCGGCTTCGCCTGTTTGCGCCCCTGCGCAATGTGGAGGACGCCCAGAGCACTCTCGCGCGGCTGCGTATGAAGAAATCGCCCGCTGAGATCGCGCTGCTCCAGCGCGCCGCCGATGCCACCATCGCCGCGCATCTCGCCGCGTGGAAACAGGCCGCACCGGGCAAATACGAGTACCAGGTGGCGGCGGTGGCCCAGGCGGTTTACCTGGGCCGGGGCTGCGAACGCAACGCCTATCCTCCCATCGCCGGTTCCGGTCCGAACGGCCTCTATCTGCATTACGAACGCAACGAACGCCGCATGGATTCGGGTGATTTACTCTTGATGGATGCGGGCGCCGAGTGTGCCGGATATACGGCCGACGTCACCCGCACGATCCCGGTCAACGGCAAATTCACTGCCCGCCAGCGCGAGCTCTACGAGATCGTATTGGGAGCGCAGAAGGCCGCCATCGCCGCCGTCAAGCCCGGCATAACCATCGCCGGCAATACACCCCACAGCCTCTATCAGGTGGCCCGGGATTACATCAACTCCCACGGGAAGGATCTGCATGGCGAGCCGCTGGGACAGTATTTCACCCACGGTATCAGCCATCACATCGGCCTGGAAGTGCACGATGCCGCCGATACCGCAGCACCTCTGGAAGCCGGCATGGTGATCAGCGTCGAGCCGGGTATCTACATTCCCGAAGAGAGCATCGGCATCCGCATCGAGGACATGGTGTTGGTGACTGACGAAGGCGCGAGGGTGTTGACCGCAGCGCTCCCGCGCGAGGCCGCGGAGATCGAAAGGGCGCTCGCCAAATGAGGGCGCGGTACATCGGGCTGCTGGCCGTCGTGTTCGTAGTCGCCCTGCTGGCGAGCTGGAAGTTCGGCTCGCAAGTGGATAACTATTCCTATGACGAGATGTTCCGGCGCTACGAACCCCCGCCATGGCAAACGCAGTCCGTCATTCTGGCGATCGATGAACCTACGCTACTGAACTCGGGCGGCATGCTCCATATACGTGCTCCGTTGGCGCGCGCCCTGCGTTTGGTAGATAACGCTTCACCGAAAGCGGTGGCAGTGGATCTGATCCTGGCCGACGCTGCGGATCCCGCCGATAGCCGGGAGTTGTCCGAAGCGCTTCGGGGCGCGCCCAACCTGGTCTTGTCTTCGGAACTCATTGGCAATCCGCTGCGGTGGGAAGATCCCCGGCCGGAGTTTTCACGCTATGCAGCGGCTCTCGGACATGTGTACGCGCAACCGGACGACGCGGACGGCATCATGCGCGCGATCCCCCTGGAGAAGCGCGCCGGCCACCAGCAGCGTTGGGCATTGGCGCTCGAGACATTTCGGTTGATCCGCGGCGCCCAGATCATCGAATCGCCGGGCGATCTACAGGTGGGCAATACCGTGATTCCCGTGAAGCGGACGGGCGATGGACGGTTGATGCGGGTTCGCTACCGGCCGCCTGGCATGGAGATACCGCGCTATTCCATGAACGACCTGCTGGCCGATCCGCGGCTGGCGTCGAAATTCAGTGGAAAAGTGGTGTTTGTGGGCGTCATGGCAGCGACGGAACTCCGCGACAGGCTGCTCACGCCTTATGCCTTCGGCGACATCACGCCGGGCGTCGAAATCCACGCGAGCGCTTTTGAGACTCTCGCGCAGGGCCTCTTTCTTACGGACGCTCCCGAGATCCTGGTTTTACTATTCAGCCTGGCGCTGGTAACGGCCGGCGGGCTGGCCTTTGCGTACTTGCCCGGATGGAAAGCATATACCGCCGCCGTGGCGATCTTCCTAATTGCCTGTTTCACTCCATACGTATTCTTCACGCACCGCATTGTCTTTTCTTTTGCCACCAGCGTGGGACCGACCATCGCGTGCCTGGTCGCGGCTGCTGCCTGGCAGACTCTGGTGGTGCGCCGAAACCTGATCCGTTCCGAAGCCGAGCGCGGCCGCTACCAGCAGGCCATGCACTTCGTCACCCACGAGATGCGCACGCCGCTTTCCGCGATTCAAGGCTCCAGCGAACTCATGTCGCGCTTCGCTCTCACCGAGGAGAAACGCAAGCAGGTGGCCGAGGTGATTAATTCGGAATCGAAACGCCTGGCCCGCATGATCGAGGTTTTTCTAAATGTCGAACGCCTCTCCGCAGGTGAGATGGAGTTGAAGCACGAGAATATTCCGGTCCGCCAACTGGTCGAAATCTGCCTGGAGCGCACGCGCCCGCTCGCGGAACGCAAGCACATCGGGCTCACCCTCAATCCCATCAGCGACGATCTCCGCGTTACGGGCGACCGCGAGTTGATGGAGTACGCTTGCTACAATTTACTTACGAACGCCGTAAAATACTCGCCCCAACGGACGGAGGTAACGGTCTCCGGCTGGAAAGATAATGGACATATTCTGATCGCCGTAAAGGACCAGGGCATCGGCATGGACCAGAAGGAAATCAAGAAAGTATTTCAGAAGTTTTACCGCACCAAGAGTGCCGAGCAATCGGGTGAAGCCGGCACCGGAATCGGGCTTTCCATCGTCCAGCAGATCGTCGAACAACACGGCGGCACCATCGAAGTATCGAGCCGGCCCGGCGCAGGATCCTGCTTCACCCTGGTGGTACCCAACGGCGCGCAACAACTCTGATGCAGAAACTACTGTTGGTTGAAGACGACCCCTCGCTGCAATTCACCATTCAGACAGCCCTTGAAGAGAAGGGGTATGCCGTGGAGGCGGTGTCCACCACGGGGGAAGCCATCGAGCGCCTCGCCGATCAGGCCTACCCGATTATCATTTCTGACATCTATATCGATGAGCGCACCGGGCTCGACGTGCTCGACGCCGCCAAGCGCAAGGACCCGCTGTGCTCCGTGATCCTGATGACCGGCCGCGGCTCGGTGGAGACGGTGATGGCCGCCACTCGCGGGGGCGCCTTCGATTACATCGCCAAGCCTTTCGAGCTCGACGTGATGCTGCACGCCGTGGAGCGCGCGGAGGCTGCCCGCAACAGCGGGTCGGATGAAGTGGAAGACGAAGAGCTCCTGGAAACCGACATCATCGGCAGCTCGCCGCCCATGGTCGCGATCTATAACACCGTGGCCAAAGTCGCCGACACGGATGCCACAGTGATCATCGAAGGCGAGACCGGTACCGGCAAGGAAATGGTGGCGCGCATGATCCACCGCTACAGCCGCCGCGCCAGCCAACCGTTCGTACCGGTAGACTGCGCGTCGATTGCGCCGTCGCTGTTGGAAAGCGAGTTGTTCGGGGCCATGCGCGGCGCCTTCACCGGGGCCGACCGCGACCGCATGGGCGTGTTCGAAGCGGCCAATCGCGGCACCGTGTTCCTGGACGAGATCGGCGACATCGAGCTCAATTTTCAACTGAAGCTGCTGCGGTTTTTGCAGGAGCGGGAAATCCGGCCGGTGGGCGCTTCGCGTTCGCGCGAAGTGGATGTGCGCGTGGTGGCCGCCACCAACCGCGACCTGCAGCGCATGGTGGATGACGGCAAGTTCCGCGAAGACCTCTGGTTCCGCCTCAACGTAGTGCGCATCGTGCTACCGCCGCTCTGCGAACGGCGCTCGGACATCCAGTTGCTGGTGCAATTTTTCCTTAATAAGTACAACGTCCGGTACAACCGCAGTGTCAAGCTGATCGATTCAGGTTTGCGGGCCCTGCAGAACTACACGTGGCCCGGTAACGTCCGCCAGTTGCAGCACGTGATCGAGCGGCTCACCATTCTGGCCGATCGCGTGGATCACGAAGCTGTCCAGGACGCGCTCACGGCGATGGAATCGCGGGACAAGACAGTCGAGACCCTGGCCGACGCCGAAGAGGATCAGATCCGCCGCGTCTTGAGCGCCACCGGCGGCAACAAGAGCAAGGCCGCGCAGATTCTCGGCATCGAACGCAAGACTCTATACCGCAAACTCGAGCGAATGAAGCTGTAGAGTCGAACTACATGGCATACCATCTCGCTCAGATCAATATCGGCCGTCTCATCGCGCCGCTTGGACGATCCCAGGATCGCCGGGTTCGTCTCTCAGCTGGAACCCATCAATGCCCTTGCTGACAGCGCCCCGGGTTTTGTATGGCGCCTGCAGTCGGAGTCTGGAAATGCGACCGATATACCCTACAGCGATGATGCCTCCATTTCGTTGAATATGTCGGTTTGGGAGTCGATCGAGGCTTTGCGGGCCTTCACCTATGCATCGAAGCATGTACAAGTGTTTCGGGAACGCGCCCAGTGGTTTGAAAAGATGAGCAAACCTCACTACTGTCTGTGGTGGGTCCCTGCCGGCCATATTCCCGACGTGGCCGAAGGGCGCGAGCGGCTGCAGCACTATCAGGAGCACGGCCCGACACCTTACTCGTTTTGGTTTTCTCAGTTATTTCCCGCGCCTGCGGAAGACGGTATCTGCGTGTAGTCATCCGCCTGCACTAAGCGAGAAAAAGACAACCCCAGCGCACTAACTCTCCGTGAAAACAATTCTCAGAAATACAGGTCTGTTTGTGTTGTTCATGGCTGTCGAGCCTTTTGCGGTTCGGGCGGCCGCACCGTTGCCCGGAGCCATCTTTACCACCATCGCGGACGGCAGCATCGTCAACGCGAATACGCAATACACTTCCAAATGCGCCGTCTATCTGGATGGCGGCCCCGGTGAGCACGCCCCAGCCAAAGCCGCCGGTCTGCCCTCGGGCGACTACTTCTTCCAGGTGACTGACCCGAGCGGGCAGACGCTGCTCAGCACCGACGTGGTCAACAATCGCCGGTTTCATATTTCCACGGATGGCGTGATCACCGCCTACACCGGTACAGGCGGGTCTCCTCACCCGATCGGTATCAGTCAAGTACACCCGGAGTTGGGGACAATCACGATCAGCCTTGCCAGTACTAGTTGCCCGACCGACTTCCTCGACACGCCAAACAACGGTGGCGTCTACAAGGTCTGGGTGACTCCTGTTTCCAATTTCATCGGCGATCCCACGAAGGTCGACAACCCTTGCGGAAATGGATGCTCCCATGGGTTTGCGTCCTCCACATCCAAGAGCGACAATTTCAAAGTCCAGCCGGTCATCCCGACGTTCTGCCTTTCGGTAACTAAGCAGATTATGAATCAGTTCGGGCCGCCCTCTCCTGGCTTCAGTTGGCCAATCGACGTGACGGACTCGGCGGGCGTCACGAACAACTTCTTTACAAACGACACCGATGGCACGTTGTCCGTATGCGGGTTGGTGATCGGCAGCTACACCGTAACGGAAGCTCTGAATGGTGGGACGGTCATTGGCCTGATCGTCAACGGGATCGTTATGCCGGCACAACCCCTGTACTCATTCAGTTGGGCGGCAGGTCAGCCTGCTCCATCGTTAGTGTTCCAAAACCTGCTAACCCCGCCGCAATAAACAGAGTCGAGGCGGATGCGCAGCGCAGCCCATCCGCCTCTTTTCGCCGAGGCGCCATTTTCGCCCAGCCTAGAACGTTAGTGCCAGTACGTCCTCAGGTAAGAAAGTAATCCGCCGCCAAGAAATCCGAGATATATTCATCTCCAGACCGAAAACCGTAGCCAGCTGGCTAGGAGGGTTTGTAGATGCCTGCTCGAAGTTTCATTCGCATCAGCCAAATCGTTTGTGGCTTCACCCTGTTCACGTCTAGCCTCGCCTTTGGTGATGGCAGCATATTCGTGACCGGGCACGATCCGGACTTTCACGCCTTTCTGGGGGGAAATGCTGCCGGCGCTCAAAATATCATCGACGATGGCTTAACGTTCACTCGGGATGGGAATACCGCGCCGATTCTGTTGCTGGAAAGTGACACGAGCAATGAAGCCCTGGGCGATCATACGGATTCGGAACAGGGGTTGATTGCGAGCGGCTACACCGCGGGCGCGACTGCGGGGAACCACTATGTCAAAGTAAATGCAGTCACGTTCGCCAGTCTTACCTTGGCGCAACTCGAACAGTACAGTTCCATTTTTATTCCGTCCGACCATGGTGGCACACTGACGGGGAATGATCTACAGGCGCTGGACGCACGTTCCGCGGATATCATTTCGTATCTGAACGCTGGAGGCGGCTTGTTCGCTGCTGCCGAAGACGGGAATCACCAACCCCCAACCGCCGGACCCGCGCCGGCGTTGTTCGGCTTTCTGCCCTTTCTAGTCAGCTCGACGGCTTTTGAACAATTCGAAGGCGGGAATACCCTGACCCCCGCAGGAGTTGCCCTCGGGTTGACCAACGGTGACATTAACGGTAACTTCTCGCACAACGTCTTCACTTCAACGGGTGGCATGACTGTTGTGGACCACGATGCAGCGGGCGATGTTCTGTCGCTGGATTTCCGTGGTCAAATCGGTGTCAACGGCGTCGTTCCCGAGCCCAGTCCAGTGGTCATACTCGGGGTACTCTTGTTGGTCCTCGGATTTACTGTGCAACGTCGCAAGGAGCGAGCTTAAGGGCGTTGTTTCGCCGCACCGTCCCGCATGTGGGCGGAGCTCTTCTCGTTTTCCTGGCAGACGTATTCCATCAGCTCCAGCTTGGGCCGCCAGTGGACGGTGTTGCTGGTGGTCCAGGGTTTGGAGTACGCTCCCGGATCGTCGATCGTCACCTCGTACTTCAGCGTCAGCGAGTCGGTGCGCGTGTAGCGCTCGATCAGGTGCTGCTGCGGCGTTTGCGGATGACCGGCCTGGTCCAGCCAGGCTTTGCCGTTGAAGCCGGTCACGTCGACCACCAGCGTGTCGCCGTCGTAGTGGCCAATCGCATCTCCCATCCACGTGGGTTTCAGATTCGTGGGATGCGCGGCGCCGGCCTCGGTGCGCACGATGCGCCACGGGTAGTTGTCGCCTTCAAAAATGAAAATAACGCGGTCGGCTGTCTGGACCATTTGAAACGGGTACGGATCGAACATGTAGCGCGGAACGCCTACTGGCAGGCATTGCGCTTCCGGATCGTCCTTGGCCAGGGTCTCGACACGCTCGTTGAACAACTGGAGCGCCGGGGGCAGGAACGGCACATCAACATGCTTATCGGCGCTGTGAACGCCCTTCCATTGCGGCTCCGCGATGTTGCCCGAGAAGCCCGGATACCAGGCGCCGTTGCCGCCAAAATCCGGACGGCCGTCAGGCAGATGCGGGGTGGGGCCGGCTACAGGTTGCTTGCCTCGCGAGGTTCCTTCCCCGAATTGACCCGGCTCGAGAAACGGGCCGGGGTCCTTCGCGAGTTGCTGGCTAAACAGTGGTAAGGAAGCGAGACAAGCGATCGCCAGCTGTGTGCGCACGGTCCTTTACGGCTTCGGCGCGCCGCCGGAAACCGGCCGGTTAAAGTTATCGCTGTCTACCTTGGTTCCCAGGCCCACTTTTTCCCGCTCCCGCGCGCCCTTGAGGGCATTCAGCATCATGTAATTCCCTTCATGGCACGCGTACTCGTAGACCACGTACTTTGGATCAAGCTTGTAGGGCATGTGGATCTTCCATGGCTTGGTCCACGTGCCGGGATCGGTAATGGTCGCATCGTAGCTGAGCTGGTCAGGCGCGGTGCGCGTGAAGCGCTCCACGATCGTCAGCGCATCGGTCGTCGGCCCGCTGCCGCCGATTCCGATTTTGCCGTTGAAATTGGTCGACTCCACCACCAAGGTGTTGCCTTCCCAGTGACCACGCGGATCGCCCATGTAGGAGCGGATATTCTGCCCAACGTGCGGGCGCCCATCGAGTGGAACCAGGCGCGTTTCGTGAATCATCTCGTTGCGGATGGCGACGAAGCCGGGCCCCTGCACGATCTGGTTGCCGAAGTTATAGAGCGTCGGCAGCATGCTGGACAGCATACCGCGGGAGATGCACCGGCTGTAGATATCGAAGTCTTCCCAGGTGTTGACCACCGCGGGGAAATGCGAGCCGGGACCGAGGCCGCCACGGAGTTCCTTGAGCCGTCGCTGCCCTTCGGGAGTCAGGGCCGGAATTCTTCCATCCGGAGGATCAACCACCAGCGAGGCTTGTGCATTCGGTTTTGCGTGCTCCACCCAGTATCCGGGAGGGTTGATCGTGGTGGTGCCGCCACCGGCTGGGACGAATTCTTCATTATCTTGCTCGGCTTGCTTGCGGAACTGTTCTTCTCGTTTGGCCAATTCCTCGGGGCTGAGCGCGCCTTTTTCGGCCTGGGTCAGCGGCCGCTGCATAGGTATCTGGGAGTCGGCCGGCCATTGCCCCTGAAGATCGGGATCGCCCCAAGGTGTCTTCGGAGGTGTGTAGGGCTTGGCCGCTTTCGGCGCCGGCGCATCGGTCGCGGCCGGCTTCGCGACAGGCTGGCCAAACGCGGGCATCGCCGCCACAAACACGGCCAAGCCCAGAATTGCCGAAGGGAACAATCGGTGGCTCATCTCACATCTCCTGGGTTATTTGGTTTCGCCGCTCTTGCTGCCCGGGTCATCCGGGTTGGAGCCGCCGACGAACAGCCTGTGTCCGTCTTTGAAGGTGATGCTGCCGCCGTTGGCCTTGAACTCGCCGCTCTTGGCCTGGTAGCCGTCAATCACCAGGTCCGTTCCGGCTTCCAGGGAACGCTTGGTGAAGCCGCGCCGCAGCATGATGTTCGGGCTGCCGCACTCGACCATCCAATTGACCACCTTGCCGTCCGGCATCGTCACATCGACGTGGATCCAGGAATGGGGGTTGATCCATTCCATTTCCGTCACCTTGCCAGCCAGGTGGACCGGCTTTTTATCGTCATATTCCGCCTGAAACGCATGGTGCGCCACTGCCGGGGCTACCGACAAGAGCAGACCGAAACCTGCGACGGCAAATGAGAGCTTTGTTTGCATTCGATACGTCTCCCGCTGGCATTCTACATTATTTAACTGCGACGCCGGTGTCAATGGGTGAGGCATCGTTCGACAGGACGGAAAGGCGTCCAGCCTCCGCTCCCTGACGGTCGCGGCTCGGTAAAAGTGCCTGCAAATTCGCGGCCGCGTTTCTGAGCCGCGCGCGTCAGCAAGTGGTGTTCGGGCGTTAGCCGGACGGCGGCCGGAACCAGTTCAACCATCCCGCGACGACGTCGAGGAGTTTGTCGCGATTGAGTTCGTAGAGCCGCTCGCGCCCTTCTTTGCGCACTGTGAGCAGGCCGGCGTCTTCCAAAGTGCGCAGATGCCTGGTGGTAGTGGGCCACTTGCACGAGAAGCGGTCTGCGATCTGGCCCGCCGTCATGGCGCCACCGCGCAGTTTCAACACCAGCAGGATCTGCCGCCGCGACGCGTGCGCCAGCGCGGCGAACACCACATCCAGGTCATGCAGTTCCCGTTCGGCCCGCGTCATGGGAGGATAACGATACCACCTGGACTATGGGGAACTCCATCGGGGGCCGGCCCAATCTTGCCTCGCAGCACATTCCCATCGGCTCCCAGACGGCCATCACAGCCGGCAATTCATGCGCGCGGTTCGGCATGTCGCCGTCTTTCCAAGTTAAGATTTCCACGAAATAGGTGTTGCCCGTATCGTCCTTGCCGCGAAAGACCGGGGGCGGCGTGTCCTCCACTAACTCCAAGTCTCGGAGAGTGGGCCAGTGCCGCCGTAGCAGGCCGAGAAATTCTTCTTCCTTGCCGTTCTTGATTCGGTAGGTGCACATGGCGACCACCGGAGCCTTGGAATCAGAGCCAGTTTCCATTGGCAAATATTTAGCATATACGCTAAATGTTGTCAACCCCCTTGACAAGGGCCTGAAGCGGGCCTATAAGATAATCAGGCCCTGAGGTGTCTAATATGTCGCGTATCTCTCTAGTCGGTCTTCTGGGAGGCATCGTCGCAATCGCTGCTCCCTGGAAAATGGATCCTGCGCCCAGCCCCGTGACGTACTACAAAGATGTACTGCCGATTATGCAAGCCAAGTGTCAAAGCTGCCATCGACCCGGACAGGTGGCGCCGATTTCGTTCATGTCATACCGGCAAACGCGGCCATGGGCTGAGAGGATCAAGAGCATGGTGGTGCAGCGGGCCATGCCGCCGTGGTCTCCCGGCGCACGTTATCTCTCGTTCACGCAACACCGGTTGCTGAGTGACCGCGAGACGGAAACCATTGTCAGGTGGGTGGACGATGGCGCTCTGCCAGGCGAGCCGAAGGACGCTCCGCCCCCGCTATACGAGGATCTCGGAGTGCTGAGCCGACAGTTTACGCACGGCGGCACGGACTAGATTGTGCCGGCGACAAAGATCGCCAGCGCTACGTAACGCCGGCGGTCTTCGCCGCGGGTGCGCCCACGTTAAATCGCCTTCTTCAGATACCGGCCCGTATACGACGCTTCCACCTGTGCCACAGCTTCCGGTGTGCCCGTGGCCACGACACCTCCGCCGCGCGCGCCGCCTTCCGGCCCCAAGTCGATTACCCAGTCCGACGCCTTAATCACGTCCAGGTTGTGTTCGATGATGATGAGGCTTCCGCCGTTTTCGATCAGCCTCTGCAGAGCGGCCAGCAGCTTGGCGATGTCGTCGAAATGCAATCCGGTGGTCGGCTCATCCAGAATGAAAAGCGTTCCGGCACAACTCGCCGTCGCCAGGTGGGCAGCCAGTTTGACGCGCTGCGCCTCTCCGCCTGACAGCGTAGTGGCCGATTGCCCTAATCGCAGATAGCCAAGCCCCACGTCATCGAGCACCTTCAGGCGCTGCACCAGCCGCGGCGTCGCGTGAAAGAAATCCATCGCCTCGCGCACCGTGAGCTGCAGAACTTCGTAGACGTTCAGGCCGTTGTAGCGAATCTCCAGAATGCCGCTCTTGTAGCGCGTTCCCTTGCATTCATCGCACACCAGCTCAACGTCGGCCAGGAACTGCATCTCCACCGTCACCGTGCCATCGCCCTGGCACACCTCGCAGCGTCCGCCGGGAATATTGAATGAGAAATGTCCCACCGTGTAACCGCGCTTCTCGGCTTCACGCGTGGAGGCGAACAGCCCGCGGATGATGTCGAAGGCTTTGATGTAGGTTACGGGATTGGAGCGCGGCGTCCGCCCGATCGGCGACTGGTCGATCATCACCGTGCTGAGGATGCGCTGGGCTCCCTCGACTTTCCGGCAGGTGAGACGCGGGCCCGTATCCAGGGCTTCGGCGGCATCGTCCAATGCCGGTTCGTGATCCAACTCGCGCCCTTTGTTGAGGGCTTCGAGCGACCGATAGATCACGTCGTGCACCAGCGTCGATTTGCCCGAGCCCGAAACCCCGGTGATCGTCACCATCATGCCCAGAGGAATTTCGACGTCGATATTCTTCAGGTTGTGCACGCGCGCCCCGAAGAATTTAAGCATGTGCTTGGGATTGACCGGCCGGCGCGGCCGCACTGCTGAGACCGTGGACTCACCCCGCAGGTAGCGCGCCGTGAGCGACGCGTTCCCGTTGGACATGAGCTTCGCTAGAGAGCCTTCAAAAACGATGCGGCCGCCCAGTTCGCCCGCGCCCGGCCCCAGGTCGACAATGTGGTCGGCGGCCTGCATCACGTCGGGATCGTGCTCCACCACCACGATGGTGTTGCCCAGTTCGCGCAGTTCCTCCAGTATCCGAATGAGCCGCCCGGTGTCCCGGCTGTGCAGCCCGATGGAGGGTTCGTCCAGCACGTAGCAGGCCCCCACCAGGCGCGAACCGAGCGAGGTGGCCAGTTGGATGCGCTGCGCTTCGCCCCCCGAAAGCGTGGCCGAAAGACGGTCGAGCGTCAAATACTCCAACCCTACGTCGTTCAGGAACTTCAGCCGCTGCCGGATTTCCAGCAGAATCTTGTCGGCGATGGCGCTCTCTTCCGGCGCCAGATGCAGCCCCTCGAAGAACTGCTGTGCCTCCGCGATATTCAACTTCACCACTTCGGCCAGATTCTTGCCGCCCACGCGCACGTAGAGTGCTTCCTTGCGCAGCCGCGCGCCCTTACACTCGGGACACAACGCGTAGCCGCGGTAGCGACTCATGAAAACGCGCACATGCAGTTTGTACTTCTTGGTCTCCAGGTGATCGAAAAAGCGGCGGATGAACTCTTCGACGGCCTCGCGCTCGGCGTCTTTCAGGTCGCAATAGGGCACGCCGAACCGCACTTTGCGGCCCGCCGACTTGCGGAAATTCGCCAGCCACGAGCGGTACTTCGGCTTGGTCCACGGATCCACCGCGCCCTCATCGAGCGACAAGGTCGGGTCGGGAATGACCCTGTCCATATCGAAATCGATGGTGTTGCCGAAGCCCTGGCAGCGCGGGCAAGCGCCGAACGGCGAGTTGAAACTGAACAGAATCGGTTCCGGCTGGCTGAACTCCAGGCCGCACGTCTTGCACTGGAACTTCTCGTTAAAGAGGAACCGCTCGCCCCCGGAAGCTGCCTCGAAAATCACTTCGCCGGCCTGGCGGTAGCATATTTCGATGGTGTCTACCAGGCGCTGGTGCAAGTCGGGACCGATCGAGATGCGGTCCACCAGAACGAAAACGGGTTTCGAGAAATCGATGTCCAGCAACGATTCCGGCGTGGAGAATTCAAAGATCTTCCCGGCTTGAAAAAGGCGGGTGAAACCCTCTTTCCGCAATTCGAAGAGATGGTCGCGCAGGCCTTGGGCGCCGGCATGCTCGCCGCACGCAAACAGGGCGTACCAGCGCGACCCCGGCGGCAACGCCATCAAACGCTCGGCGACTTCATCCACCGAATCTTTCTTTACGCGCGTGCCGCAGTTGGGACAGAAGGTCTGGCCCACGCGCGCATACAGCAGGCGCAGAAAGTCGAAGCACTCGGTGGACGTGGCCACGGTGGATCGCGGATTGCGGCTGGTGTTCTTCTGCCGTATGGCCACGGCCGGAGCGATGCCATCGATGTCTTCGACATCGGGCTTTTCCATGCGCTCCAGGAACTGCCGCGCGTATGCCGAAAGCGATTCCACATAGCGCCGCTGGCCTTCCGCGTAGATGGTGTCGAAGGCCAGGGAAGATTTCCCCGAACCCGACACCCCCGTAATCACGGTCAACTGATTATGGGGAATGGAAAGCGAAATGTTCTTGAGGTTATGGACGCGCGCGCCGCGAATCCGGATCTCATCTGGCACGGATGTTTGGGTGAACTTTAATTATACAGCGCGTGTCCTGTGCCGGCGACAAAGATCGCCAGCGCTACGTGGGGTGCGCTATTTGCTGCCGATGCCGACGAAGAACACGCCGATCAGGATCAACCCCAGCCCGTAGAATTTCTGGCGCGTGAACGGTTCGTGGAAAAACACGCGGGACCAGACCAGCGTCCACACGTATCCCAGAGAAACCATGGGGTAGAGCACCGATAGCTCCCCGTGCCGGATCCCCAGCACGAAGAAGACTGACGAGAACAGGAACAGAGCCACGCCCGCGGCGAGATGCAGGTTCAAGATGTTCCAGAAGCCCTGCTTGAGTTTGGCTGCGCCCATTTTCAGGAAGACAGCCCCGAACGAGCCGATGACGGAACCGAACAGCACCAGCGCCATCGAGCTGAATGGGGTAGTGTTCACCGCTTGCGTCCCCCGCCCAGCACCGCAACGCCGATCACGATGATCGCGATACCGGCCAGCTTGAAGGGATTCACGCGGTCGTGGAATATGACAAACGAAAGCACCGTAACCCATACATAGGTGAGGGCGATGACCGGGTAAAGCAGCGAAAGTTCGCCGTCGCGCAGGGCCAGCACCAGTAACAGGGTGCTAACGCCGTACAGGGATAGACCGCCGATCAGCCACCAATTGGTGACGATGTTCAGGAGTGTGAGATCGCCCAGGTGGTTGGCGCCGGTTTTCAATAGGATCTGCGCCGCCGCGCCCAGCACGGTGCAGCCGAACACCAAGGCTACGCCCTTCCGGTGGCCAGCAACAGCGTCCGGCGGAGGAATGGTGACAGTGGTGCTCAATCTTCAACAGGATAACAGGCTTTCCGATAAAATGAATAACAGTGGACCCAGACAATGTAACCATTGCGGAACAGGAGAATACCCCTGCGCCGGCGCCGGTCCGGCAGGACGCGCCGCGAGGATTTCTGGCCGAGTGGACGGTCACCGTTATTCTGCTCCTGTTCGGCACCACCACCCTGGTGCAGGCGTACGTGATTCCAACCGGTTCCATGGAGAACACGTTGTTGGTCGGCGACCACCTGCTGGTGGACAAGCTTTCTTATGCTCCCTCCGGTAGCGTCTCGCGGCACCTGCTGCCTTATGACGCTCTGAAGCGCGGCGACATCATCGTATTCCGCTATCCCGTGCATATCACCGAGACCTTCGTCAAACGGCTCATCGGGTTGCCCGGCGATCGAATCCGGCTGGTCGACAAACAGCTCATCTTGAACGGCAGGCCCGCTAACGAGCCGTACGTTTATCACAACACCGATTACATTGATTCCTATCGCGATAACTTCCCCAGTGAGCCGAATGTCAATTTGGCCGAACCCGGCATCGACATGCTGCAGAATCACGTTCAGAACGGCGACGTGGTCGTGCCCGAGGGTTTTTACTTCGCGATGGGGGACAACCGCGATTCGTCGCTCGATAGCCGCTACTGGGGGTTCGTGCCGCGCGAGAACATCGTCGGCAAGCCGCTGATTGTTTACTGGTCCTACGATGCGCCCACCGACGAGCTGACAGACCAGTCCATCGGCGTTCGACATTTGGTCGATGTGCTCTTGCACTTTCCTACGAAGACGCGATGGAGCCGGACGTTTCGCCTGGTCCACACCTACCCTCTCAACTGAGCGGGCGCGAACCACTGAATGCCCAATCCTCATTACTACGGACTGATTCTGGCCGGCGGCCGGGGCACGCGATTCTGGCCGCGCAGCCGCAAACGCTTTGCCAAGCAGGTGCTCAATGTGGTGGGTGAGCGTTCCCTGATCCAGGCCACGGTAGATCGGCTGGCGCCGGTGATCGAGCCCGATCGGCTGTGGGTGCTCACCAGCCACGAGCTGCGCGACATCATTGTGCGCCAGCTCCCGGAGATCCCCAAGAAGCAGATCCTGGCCGAGCCGATGCAGCGCAATACCGGGCCGGCCATCGGGCTGGCTGCGCACATCCTCCATTCGGTGGACCCGAAGGCCGTGATGGGCGTGTTTCCCGCCGACCATGTGGTGGGCAAGACCGGCGTTTTCCAGAAGGTTTTGCGAGGTGCGTTGCGCGCGGCCGCGGCGGGACACTTAGTGGTCGTGGGAATCGAACCACGGTGGGCGGAGACGGGATACGGTTACATCGAGTTCCCCAAGGGCACAAAGGCTGGCGCTGGCGAGGCCGTACCGGTGCGGCGCTTTCGGGAAAAGCCGGCCCTGGCAATCGCAAAGCGCTACGTTGCCGCGGGCAACTTCTACTGGAACTCGGGGATGTTCTTCTGGCGCGCGGAGGTTCTGCTGGACGAGTTGCGCCGCCACCTGCCGCGCACGGCCACCGTACTGGCCTCGCTTCCCCCGTTCGGGCACCGTAAATTCGACGCGGAAGTGAAGAAGGCTTTTCCGTTGTGCGACAACATCTCGATCGATTTCGCGGTGATGGAGAAAGCCAAGGATGTCCGCGGAATTCCCGCCCCCGACTTTGGGTGGAACGATGTGGGAAGTTGGAACGCGGTGTACGAGCTGCTTCCTCGCGACGGCTTCGGCAACGCCCTCTCCCCCGACTCGCTCTGCCTGGACTCCCACGACAACTTCGTGGATGCGCGCGGCAAATTGGTGGCGCTAGTGGGTGTCAAGGGCCTCATCATTGTGGACACCCCCGATGCGCTATTGATTGCCGACCGTAATTGCGCGCAGCAGGTGGGCGACGTGGTCAAGGCGCTTGAGAAACTAAAGCGCCACGAGTTGCTGTAGTGGGACGCGGCATCCCGATTCCAGTAGTCGTCCGACCGGCGGCGAAGACCGCCGGCGTTACGTAGCGCTGGCGATCTTTGTCGCCGGCACAGGCATCTACGCCAAGGGGCCAAATTCCAGCGCCAGCCGCTGGAGCCGTTCGCTAGCAGCCAGCAACACCGATCCCAATCGCATCCGCGTTTCGCCGGCCGGTTCGATGCGCGCGAGCTCGCCGATCTCCGTGGCCAGTTGAACCAGACGGCGCTCGATTCCTGCGACCCGGTCGGTCGCCGCGCGTGGTGCAGGTTGCGGCGCTGTCTTCCGTCGCAGTTGCTCCACGGCGTGGGTCAGCTTCTCGCTGTTCTCCGGCAGTAGCGCGATCACTTGCCCGTCATGGTGAAGCGCATTGTCCTGGATTGCGGGAGAGATGGTGCGATAGGTTTGGGGCGATATGCCCGTGAATTGGGCCATCTCGAAGTACGCCGGTCCGAATTCCTCCAGATACCCGATGATGCGATTGGCATGGGTATTGCTCATGCCGAGGTGTTGAGCGCAGAACTCCACCCAGCCCTTAGCGACGGATCGATAGGATTTCTCGTTGCGGATCGCGCGCAGGGACGCGGCATCCGCTGCCGAGCAGCGAGCCGCGATCATTCCGAATGCCTCCCGGCGTCCGAGCAGTTTACCCAGATGGAGTTCTTCGCCATCCGCGGGTTGATTTTTGGTCTTTTTCATACAGGGGGACCGGGGCGTTGTGAAACCTCAGGTTTGCGGCAAGGCAAAATGATATTGATGGCGGAGGAGTTAAGAGCCCTTTGCAAACCTGAGGTTTAGCAGTGCCAACTACAGGATGCCAGACGGACCTCGGAAACCTCTTTCGGCACCCCCAGCTAATCACCGTTAAGTAAAGCCGTGCGAGGCGGTTATAGCTTTTCGGGAAACGTGTGACCGGTGACAGCGCCGGCCGCGAACGTCAATTCAGAATTGATAGAATGGCGGAGGTCGACGAAGCGAACTGGCACTTCCGCGAAGTAATCCCAGTCTCAGATGAGGAACGATTTGTCCATCCCGGTCAACCTCATTAACGTCCGCGGCACCGAGCTTTTGACCAGCGATACCCGCGACCGGTATCGTCAAAAAATTGCCCGCATCACACTGGACTCCATGGTTCAGTTCGTTGGCCTGTTGGATGCGAATGGCACGGTGCTCGAAATCAATCGCGTGGCGCTCGACGCTGTAGGAATTGAGCTCTCCGACGTTGAGGGAAAGCCTTTCTGGACAACCTTCTGGTGGCAAGTCTCGGAGGAAATCAACGCGACCCTTAGAGAGTCGATCCGGCGGGCCGCGCAAGGCGAATTCGTTCGTTGGGATGCGGAAATCTACGGCCGCGCCGGTGGTAAGGAGACCATCATCATCGATGCCTCGCTGATGCCGGTAAAGGATGAACAAGGCAACGTCGTATTCATTACAGCCGAGGGGCGCGACATCACCGAGAAGAAGGCGCATGAGCGTGAGATTGCGCGCCAGCGCGAGGAGTTGGCGCAGCTCGATGTCCTGAAAACGCAGTTTTTCGCCAATATCAGCCACGAATTCCGCACGCCCCTGACGCTGATGCTCGGTCCCCTGGAAGACGCGCTGGCCAATGCGCACGGTACTCTTCCCGCGGGCGCGGCGGCGAGTCTTTCCACTTCACACCGCAACGCCATGCGGCTGCTGAAGCTGGTCAATACCATGCTGGATTTCTCGCGCATCGAGGCGGGGCGCGTTCAGGCTTCTTACCAGCCCGCCGATCTGGCCGCTCTGACGGCGGAACTCGCCAGCAATTTCCGGTCGCTCTGCGAAAAGGCCGGCCTGCGGCTGATTGTGAATTGCCTGCCGCTCAGCCCGGACGAACCGGCTTACGTTGACCGCGATATGTGGGAGAAGATCGTGCTCAACCTGGTCAGCAACGCTTTCAAGTTCACGCTCCATGGCGAAATCGAAGTGCGCCTGGAAGGAGTTGACGGCCACGCACGCCTAAGCGTACGAGATACCGGCGTGGGCATTCCGCCTGAGGAATTGCCGCGCGTGTTCGAACGCTTCCATCGCATCGAGCGTAGCCGTGGCCGCACACATGAAGGGACCGGCATTGGCCTGGCGCTAGTGCAGGAATTGGTTAAGCTCCACGGCGGAACCATCAGCGTGACCAGTACGCTGGGCCAGGGGAGCACATTCACCGTCACCATTCCCTTGGGCAAGGCCCATCTCGACCCGGCTCGTATCGGGACGGTTCCGGCTCTGGCCTCGACTGCCGTGGGGCACGCGGCCTTCGTGGAGGAGGCGCTTCGCTGGCTGCCGGAGGAAGCGCTGCCGGACGATTGGATACTCGCCGGCGAAGAATCCTTGGGCGTGGACCAACTGGGGCACGAAAAGCCCCGCATTCTCTGGGCTGATGATAATGCGGATATGCGCGCCTACGTCAGCCGGTTGCTCGGCAGCCGCTTCCACGTGCAGGCGGTATCCGACGGCGAGGCGGCTCTGGAGGCCGCGCGGGCTAACCCTCCCGACCTGGTCCTGTCCGATGTGATGATGCCGAAACTCGATGGTTTCGGCCTCTTGAGCGCGTTGCGCTCCGATTCCCGCCTCTGCGAGATCCCCATTATCCTTCTGTCCGCCCGCGCAGGTGAAGAGAGCCGCATCGAGGGCATGGAGGCCGGCGCGGACGATTACCTGGTGAAGCCATTCGCCGCGCGGGAACTCGTAGCCCGCGTCGAAACGCACCTCAAGATATCGCGCATGCGGCAGGAAGGGAAGGCGGCGCTCGCCGAGAGCGAAGCTCGATTCCGAACGTTCGCCAACACGGCGCCGGCCATCCTGTGGATCACGGAGCCCGACGCTTCGTGCTCTTTCGTCTCCCGTGGGTGGTACGATTTCACGGGCCAAAGCGAAGACGCGGCGCTGGGCTCGGGCTGGCTCGATTGCGTGCATCCCGATGACCGGGAGGAAACCAGGCTCGTCCTTCTGGAAGCGACCAGGAAACGCGAACCGTTTTCGCTGGATTACCGGCTGCGCCGGCCTGACGGTGAATATCGCTGGGTGCTGAGTTCCGGCCGGCCCCGCTTTCATTCCGCGCGTACTTTCGAAGGTTTTGCCGGATCGGTCATCGACATCAATGAGCGCAAGCAGGAGGCGCAGGCTTCCGCAGTGCTGAGCGCGATCATCGATTCTTCCGATGACGCCATCATCAGCAAAGACCTCAACGGAGTCATCAGGAGCTGGAACCAGGGAGCCGAACGGCTCTTCGGTTACACGGCGGCCGAGACCATCGGCCAGTCTATCGTGATGCTGATTCCGCCAGATCGCCTGGAGGAAGAACCGAAGATCCTCGAACGGCTTCAGCGCGGGGAGCGAGTGGATCATTTCGAAACGATTCGTGTCCGAAAAGACGGCTCGCGTCTGAACATCTCACTGACCATTTCTCCCGTAAAGGACGCCGATGGCAGAATTGTGGGCGCTTCCAAGATCGCCCGCGATATTACCGAGCGGGTGCGACAGGAGCAAGCCCTTCAGGAAGCCAACGCCGCGCTTCAGCGGGCGAATGCCGACCTAGAGCAATTCGCGTACTCCGCCTCGCACGACCTTCAGGAGCCGTTACGGATGGTGACAGCCTTCAGCCAGTTGCTTCAAGAGAAGTTCGGCGATAAGTTGGGCCCCACCGGTGACGAGTATATCGGCCACACTGTCCAGGGGGCGCTGCGCATGGAGAGGCTTTTGCGAGACCTCAGGACCTATACGCAGGTATCGACAGCGAGTCATGAGGCAATCCAAGAAATAGACGCTGGCGAAGTTCTGCAGAAGACACTGTTAGGCCTTGAGGTCGCAATTAATGATAGTGGAGCATCCATAAGCAACACTGCGCTTCCGCGGGTTCGTATGCACGAGTTCGAGTTGGAACTGGTCTTTCAGAATCTGATTGGAAACGCGATTCGCTACCGCAGTGAGATGCCGCCGTGCGTGCACATTAGTGCCGAACGGCAGGGCGAACTGTGGACGTTCTCCGTCAAAGACAACGGCATTGGCATCGAGCCTCAATTCAGGGAGCAAATCTTCGGAATATTTAAACGTCTCCACAGCACAGCCAAGTATCCCGGTACCGGCATGGGTCTGGCCATCTGCCAGCGGATCATTGAACGGGCTGGAGGCCGGATCTGGGTGGAATCCGAACCCGGAAAAGGTTCGACGTTTTTCTTTACGATCCCTTGCGGAAAGAACACGGAGAGATCCGGGCCTGAGGGGCAGCCGACTACGCGTTGTGGCCCGTTCCTGCCTTAGCCAACAAAAAACGGTATCATGGACGGGCCATGAATTTACCAAACAACGGTCGCAGGCTGCCCCGATTTCTTATGATCGCGTTTGTCACTGCACAACTGGGTTCTTTGGTTGCACGTGCAGATATCACGTACGCGGTTGACACTACCATTACCAGTGCTAACCCAACGGGGAATCCATTACAGACAGACACAGTGGATGGCTCCATAACAACGGACGGCACGATTGGCGTGATCGCGTCGGCCAATATTACGGGTTGGGACCTCAAGTTGATTGATGGGCTTAGTGCCGCCAACGACTTCGAACTGACCACGGCCAATTCCACGGTGGTGGAGGACACCGGAAGCGCCCTCTCGGCCACCGCAACCGGTCTCTCGTATGACTACAGCGTGGTCGGTGAGTTTTTGATTCAGGCAAACGTACCCGGTCCATTTAGCGGCTTTAGGTATTTCTGTTTTTCGCATGGCGTCTTCGCCTGTGCGGATGGGGAGACAATATCACCATCCCTCATATTTGCTGATGGAGTGGTAGCCACTGGCGCAGCGGCCCCGGTTGGTGTTCAGCCGCTCAATCAACCACCAGGCGCGGTCCCAGAACCGTCCTCGGCGGTTTTTCTGGCAACCGGCATGCTCGCCGTAGTCTTCGCAGCGCGAAAACGATTGGCTGCCGGCCGCTAGGCCTGACGACTCGAAAGAAGCGATTCGGTTAGGCCGTCTGCGCCGCGCCTGCCTTCGCCAAAACTTTTCCGAGAATGTTCACGGCCGTCGAAGATGGCCCGCATACCCCCGGCTATTGCGCCCAGTAGCGGCGCCCTTCACTTTGCCGCGGGGAATAATAGGGCTACTTGCAGGCGGACTTGCCACTTTGGGTACGGCAGGTCATGCGGATGGATGGCGTTGTAATAGGTGTTTATCTGCCAAACCACAGGTTGTTTGCCGACCCGCGAGATTTTCCCGAAGCCGGCGCCAAAGGGCACGAGCCATTGATTGTGGTCGGGAGCAAGCCAGTTCGAAGTGATAATGGGCGACGTGGTTAAGAACCAGCCGTGCTCCATGTTGTAGGTGACGAAATACTGGGTCAGGAACTGGTTCACACGGCGGCGCCCCTCGTTGCCGGCGAAAGACCAAATGTTATTCGACAGGAATCCGATGGTCCAATGCTCCGGCTGGACCAACAGAACGACGGAGGGCCCTGCTCCCCATTTGCCCTGGCCGAGAGTGGGGTCGGTCGCGGTCGGGAGCAAGAAGCTTGGGCCAATGCCCCAGATTAGCTTGCCGGGCCTGGCCGGAGACAGGAAGAAACTCGGGTTCATGTCACCGAGCCCGTTGGCTCCTCCGGCTGACTGGGAGTTCTGCTCTCTGATTTCACAAAGTTCGGTAGACGCTGGACCGCTGGGCCGGCAAGCCGAGCCAAGATTCGGCTGATAGACCACGGGCGTGATCCAGCGCGAGATGATCAACCAGTCTTCGCTCACAGGGAATGGGATGACGGGTTGAATGTTCAATACGTCTTGAATACGGCTGAACTTACCGATCGGAAAGTTAATATTGTTCTGAAACGGAACACTAATGAGGTTGCCTATGGGGTTCTGAAACGTTGTGAGCAACTTGTCGTCGTCGGCAGTTCCTTGTGCGATGAGTAGTCTACAGGTGAGCGCCACTGTGCAGATGATGATTATGTTCCTTGTCGCCGGCACAACGGCAGGGAGAATCATTGAATGCATGCAGCCAAAGATGCACCGTAGCTGCTTGGCGGCTTAGTTTAAGAAGGGACAGCACCTGCGTTTCGTGCTTCAAACGACAATTGGCTACCGATCCTGCAGACGGACGCGAAAGCTGGCGGTCCGATTACGCCGTCTGCCCCGTCCCTGCCTTAGCCAGCAGTTTCCCGAGAATCTTCACCGCCTGGTCGACCTCTTTCTCAGTCGCAATGTACGGCGGCAGGAATCGCAGCACGGTGTCATGTGTGCAGTTGAGGAGCAGGCCCGCGTCGATTCCGTCCAGCACGATTTGCTTGCCGGGGATCGTCAGTTCCATTCCCAACATGAGTCCAAAGCCGCGCACTTCTTTCACGAAAGAGTGCTTGCGCGCCAGCTCGTTCAGCTCGACATGAAAATAGCCACCCACTTTTTGAATCGAAGGCAGCAGCTCGTCGAGAATATCGAGGAACTCCAGAGCCACCCGGCAGGCCAGCGCGCCGCCGCCGAAAGTGCTGCCGTGCATGCCCGGCTTGATTGACGCCGCAGCCCTCTCGTTGGCCATGATCGCGCCCAGAGGAATACCGCAGGCCACGGGCTTGGCGAACACCGCCACGTCCGGCAGGATTACGGGCTGCGAGCGCTGGTAAGCGAAGTACGTACCCGGCCGCCCTACGCCGCACTGGGTTTCGTCGGCCACCAGCAGCGCATTGTGGCGGTCCGCCAGCTCGCGCGCTTTGGCGGCGTATTCCGGCGTCAACGGGTATATGCCACCCTCGCCTTGAATCATCTCCAGCACGATGCCCGCGGTGTGTTGGTTGACAGCGGCTTCGAGCGCGGCGAGATCGTTGATCGGCACAAACTTCACGCCCGGCAGGAGAGGTTCGAAATCGGCGCGATATTTGGGCTGGCCGGTGATTGAAAGCGCGCCCATAGTGCGCCCATGGAAGGAATTGTCGAGCGAGATAACCTGATACTTTTCGGGATGAATGGCGCGCCCGTGCGAGTGGATCATCTTCAACGCGCCTTCCATGGCCTCGGTCCCGGTGTTGGCAAAGAACGCGCGCTCCAGGCCGCTCATGCGCGCCAGGCGCTCGGCCAGCGGCCCCTGGAAGGGGTGATAGTAGAGATTTGAGGAATGGATCAGCAGCGCAGCCTGTTGGCGGATTACTTTGACGATGCGCGGATGCGCGTGTCCCAGCGCGTTGACTCCAATTCCGGTGATGAAATCCAGATACCGGCGTCCCTCCAGGTCATACACGTAGCAACCTTTGCCGCGAGCCACCACCAGCGGGTAACGAGAGTAATTCTGGAGCAGGTGCTGCCGCTCCAAATCCATGATCGACTGCGCAGAAATCTCCGCTACGGGGGGAAGGGGGCTGGTCATCTCCTCATGATAGCTGAACCTCCGCTTGCTGACGCGCGCGGCTCGGAAACGCGGCGCGCGGGGCTCGGAAACGCGGCGTCGAATGTGCAGGCAGTTACCGAGCCGCGACCGTAAGGACGCGGAGGTTTGCGCGGTTCCTTGACTCGTTTCGCTACAATGGGACATACTTTTCCCTCGTGACGCATGCCCAAGCGAATAGCCATTGTGGAAGACGAGGCCGAACTCGCCGCCCTGCTCGACTACAATCTGACGCATCATGGGTATGAAACCGAGCTCCTGGGCGGTTCCGAAGGCACACTCAAGAAACTCGAAGGGCTGAAACCGGATTTGATTTTGCTCGACGTTATGCTTCCCGGGATCGATGGATTCGAGCTTTGCCGCCAAATTCGCCGGTCCACGGTATTGGCGCGAACTCCCGTGTTGTTCCTGACGGCGCGCTCCGACGAGGTCGACCGTGTGCTGGGCCTGGAGATCGGCGGTGACGATTACATGACCAAGCCGTTCAGCCCGCGCGAGCTCGTGGCTCGAGTGAAAGCCCACCTGCGGCGCGAGGAAATGGACATGGAGCCGGTGGTGGCCGACATCGGGCGATTTAAGCTCGATCGCGCAGCACGGCGCGTGTTTCACCGCGAGCGGGAGTTGACGCTGACCTCCACAGAATTCAACCTGCTGGAATTTTTCTTGACTCACCCGGGACGCGCTTACAGCCGCGAGCAACTGCTGGAATCGGTATGGGGCGAGCAGCGATACGTCACGCCGCGAACCGTCGATGTCCACGTGCGGCGTCTGCGGGAGCAGATCGAAGACCAGCCCGACAGCCCGCAGTATCTGACCACCGTACGCGGTTTCGGCTATCGGTTTGAGGAATCGCGATGAGTGGCGGAATCTTTTTTAAGGTGATTCTCGGAGTCATCTGCGTGCTGCTGATCGCCGTGGTCACGGTAGATTACTTCGCCTCGCAAGTGGCCGGCGAAATCTACATGCAGAACCTGCAGCAGCAACTGGCGGATAAAGGGCGAATACTGGCGTTGAGTTTTCCCGATCCTGATCGATTCAAGCAAACCGCCGTGCGGGAAATGGCCGAGGCCGCAGGTGGGAGGCTCACCGTGATTCGCTCCGATGGCGTAGTCGTGGTGGAATCGGAAGCCGACCCGGCCGGGATGGAAAACCATCGCACACGGCCCGAGTTGATCCAGGCGTTTGCGGGGCAGGTCGGTTCGAGCATTCGCAATAGCGTTACGTTGGGCATTCCGTTTCTCTACGTCGCCGTGCCGATCCACAATGGCGCCATTCGCATCGCCGTGCCGCTCGCTGAAATCAACCGGCAGGTGATGGCGGTGCGGATGAAGATTCTGGCCGGCACGGGCCTGGCATTCCTGCCGGCTATGGCCCTGGCAGGGTTCCTGGCGCGCTGGATCTCGCGGCGCTTCGACAGAGTTATGGCGCACGCCTCGCAACTGGCCAAAGGCAACTTTCGCGCGCGGCTGCCGCAGACCGGCGGCGCCGAGTTTGGACTGCTGGCCAAAACGCTCAACGAGACTGCCGCCAACCTGCAGCAAGCTACCGAGCAGCTCGAGCGGGAGCATACCGAACTGCAAAAAGTCGAGCGCATCCGCAAGGACTTCGTCATCAATGTCTCGCATGAGCTACGCACACCGCTGGCGTCGATCCAGGGTTACACCGAGACGCTGATCGACGGCGCGCTCCACGATCCCGAGTACAACATGAAGTTTCTGCGCATCATTCGCCACAATTCGGAGCGTCTGGCGCGCCTGACGGCAGACCTGTTGACGCTCTCGCGCATCGAACTGCAGCGCCACAAATTCGAGTTTGACCTTCACTCCGTGAACCATCTGCTGCGTGACGCGGTGGAACTGGTGCGTCCGATTGCGGAGAAAAACAACATAAAGATTATAGAAGAACCGGCGCCTGATGAGGCCGAGGTATGGTGCGACAGCGAGGCCGTATCTCAGGTGATGAGCAATCTTTTAGACAACGCGATCAAGTATACGCCCGCGGGGGGCTCGATCACGGTGGGCGCGCAGTCGTCGGGCCGGCATTATGAGCTCTACGTCCGGGATACGGGGACCGGCATTCCGGCGGACGAACTGCCGCGCTTGTTCGAGCGTTTTTATCGCGTGGACAAAGCCCGATCACGGGAGCTTGGAGGAACCGGACTCGGGCTGGCCATCGTCAAGCACCTGGTGGCCGCCCATAACGGCGCCGCGCGCGTGGTCAGTCAGGTTAACGAAGGCTCAACGTTCTTTTTCACACTTCCCATGGACGAGGCTGGGCTCGGCCAAGAGCGTCTTAATCCCGAATTCACCGCCTCTTAACCATCCTGTAACACCACACGGCGTAAATTTGGTGCTGAACCCAAAACAACGCCATGAAGAAAATCCTGCTGATCGAAGACGATTCAGACCTCTTCTCTTTGTTGAAGTACAACCTGGAAAAGGAAGGCTTCGCGCTCCACGGATTGCAGACTGGCAAAGGCGCCCTTGAGCTTTGCCGGCAGGTTCGGCCGGATCTGATTCTGCTCGACATCATGCTGCCGGATTCCGACGGCCTTGATATCTGCAAGGGCATTCGCAAGGACCAGGACCTCGCCTCGACGCCAGTTATTTTTCTGACCGCGCGCGCTTCCGAGACGGATCGCATCGTGGGCCTGGAATTAGGCGCTAACGACTATGTGGTGAAGCCGTTCTTTGTACGCGAGCTCATCGCCCGTATCAAGCTGCAGTTCCGCAACCAGGCGACCCCGTCCCGGCTGCTCGAGTCCGGTGGAGTGGAACTGGATCGCACCAGTTGCCAGGTGCGCCTGCACGGCATGGCTCTCTCGCTGACCGCGACGGAGTTCCGGCTCCTGGAATTTTTGATGAGCCGCCCGGGAGTGGTTTTCAGCCGCGAGCAGTTGCTGAACGCGGTATGGGGCCAGGACCGCGCCATCACGGATCGCGCCGTGGACGTCTATGTATTGCGCCTGCGCCAGAAGGTGGAGAGCGACCCGGCGAATCCCATGCTGATTCATTCCATCCGAGGGTTTGGCTACACCTTCGAGCCACGCCGGGACCGCGCCGCCGCGGGGTAGTATTACCGCTCCCTTTGGTCGCGGCTCAGTAACGTGTCGAAACAGGTAGTGGTGTGTCGAAATTTGGCGTGACGCGTCGTTACTGAGCCGCGACCAAAGGGAGCGGTACAGCTTACATCCTTGCCCGAATGAGCCGGTCGAGGATGCCAGCCCATTCCGGCGTGTCGGGCGGACGTTCCACGGCGATCCAGTCCAAGGCCTCACGGTCCAAGCGGTGCAGCGCATCATAGAGCGCCGCGGCGTACTCGCGTGGATCGGAAGGCATCTCGCGGCCGAGCCGTAGCCATGCGCCTCGGCCGGGCGGCGCTGCGTCGGCACTGGCCAGCAGATACAGGGGCGTCTTCGGGCGGTAATGCCGTGCATGCATGCCCGGCGACGGGTGGGGTCCCTCCGCCGGCGCTTCCGGAAGCCGCACCGGCCCGATGAGCGCTTCGATTTCCGGTAGCGGAATCATGCCCGGGCGCAGCAGCGTCGGCGGACCGGCCAGCGACAGGACGGTCGATTCGATGCCCACTTGCGCCGGTCCTCCGTCGAGCACGAAGTCGGCCAGCGACTGGCTGACGTGTCCGGCGGCGGTAGGCGAAAGCTCCGTGAACCGGTTGGCGCTAGGTGCTGCGATGGGCACGCCAGCCGCGCGAATCAGTTCCAGCGCGAGCGGGTGGGCGGGCACGCGGAGTCCCACCGTCGGCAGCCCGGCGGTGACGATGTCGGGAATCTCCGGCGCCTTCGGAAGCACCAGTGTCAGCGGACCGGGCCAGTATCGCCGCGCCAGAATCTCCGCCGCTGCCGGCCATTCGGACGCGAAGCGCCGCGCCATCTCCAGCGAATCCACATGCACGATGAGCGGGCTATTTTGCGGGCGGTTCTTGGTTTGGAAGATGCGCTCAACTGCTGCCCGGTCCAGGGCGTTGGCGCCCAAGCCGTACACCGTTTCGGTGGGAAACGCCACGAGCTTACCGGCGCGGATTAAAGCCGCGGCCTGGGCGACGCTCGCAGAGTCGGCGCTCACTCCGGCATCTCGTCCTTATCGTCGCCGGCGATTTTGCCCGTCTTGCGCCAAACCAGGTAAGCGTGGATCAGCGGCTCCAGATCGCCTTCGAGCACACGGTCGACATCGCCCAGCGCCAGCTTGCTGCGGAGATCCTTGACCAGACGATAGGGCGCCAGCACGTAGTTGCGAATCTGGCTGCCGAAGTTGATCTCGAGTTTCGAGTCCTCCGTCTTGCGCGCTTCCACCCTCTTCTTTTCCAGTTCGTGTTCGTAGAGCCGGGCGCGGAGCTGTTTCATGCAGCTTTCGCGATTCTTATGTTGCGACCGCTCATTCTGGCACTGCACCACGATTCCGGTGGGGAAGTGTGTCATGCGCACCGCCGAATCGGTCATGTTGACGTGCTGCCCGCCGGCGCCCGAAGACCGGAAGGTATCGATGCGCAGATCATCCTGCTTGATGTCGATTTTGATTTCGTCATCCACCTGCGGGAATACGAAAACCGAAGCGAACGAGGTGTGGCGCCGGGCGTTGGCGTCGAAGGGCGAGATGCGCACCAGGCGATGCACGCCGATCTCCGACTGCAGCAGGCCATAGACGTTCTCGCCGTTGACTTCGAAGGTCACCGATTTGATGCCCGCGCCTTCGCCCTCCAGACGGTCGGTAATCACGGTCTGGAAGCCTTCGCGTTCCGCCCAGCGCAGGTACATGCGGAGCAGCATCTCGGCCCAGTCCTGGCTCTCGGTGCCGCCCGCGCCAGGGTGGATGGTCATGATGGCGCTGCGCGCGTCGTTTTCGCCGGAGAGCAGCATGGCCGTTTCCAGCCGTTCCAGCAGCTCGCTGTAGGCCTTGATGTCGCGCTCAATGTCGCGGTAGACATCCTCGCCTTCGCGCGCCAGTTCCAGGAGCGTGTCGAGATCATCGGTCATGGCGCGGATCCGCTCGTCGTTGGCGATGGCCTCCTCCAAACGCTTGCGGGCCTGCATCACCTTCTGGCTTTTTTCCGGCTGACTCCAGAAATCGGGTGCGGCGATCTGTTGCTCGGTTTTGGCTAGTTTTTGTTTCTGCGCGGGAGCGTCAAAGATACCTCCGCACGGCCAAGGCCTGTTCGCGGAGGGGCAGATATTCGCGGTCTAATTCTTCGACTGTCATGGGCATTTCAGTCCAATTCTAGCAAATAGCCTTTCTTACCGACGTTGGCGGCGCGGGTCTTCCCGATCTCCACCTGGACGCCCTCGGCCTCGTGAATATGGCCACAGAAGAAGTACTCCGGCTGGTGTTTCTGAATGAAATCGCGCACCGCCGAAGATCCCGCGTGCAGGCCCGAGCGAATGCGATCGAGCTCCGTGCCGTAGGGCGGGGTGTGACAGACCAGCACCAGCGGCCTCAGTTCGGAAAAGCGCTGCAGCCGGTCGGCGAGCTGCGTCTCGCTATATTCCCCGGGGGTGTTGAAGGGCGTCGGGTTGGAGTAGCCCAGCCCCGCCACCTGCCACTGACCCACCTGGAAGTGCCGTTCGTGGAAGTTGTGCATCCCGAACCGCGCGCACATGTTGGCCACCTGGTCAGCCGATTCGTGGTTGCCCGGGAGCACGTAGACTTTGTCGCCGCGCGTCTGCAGGATCTCGCCGCACCGCTCCAGACCTTTGGCCCAGGTGACCTGGTCGCCGGCGGCAATATAATAATCCGCCTCGGTCGCCAGCAGCTTTTCGAGCGCTTTCCAGTCGTTGTGGATGTCGGAGAAGATAAGGAGTCGCAAAAAACGAATCTAGCAGATGTGCCGGCGACAAACATCGCCAGCGCTACATGGAGGCACACTAGAATGGAAACGATGCCGGTGCCACTCATCCATTTCGAGAATGTCCGCGTCCAAAGGGGCGATCGTATTGTGCTTGATGGGATCAACCTTTCGATTGAGCAGGGCGAGCACGTCGCCATCATCGGCCCCAACGGTTCCGGAAAATCCAGCCTCATCAAAGTGATCTCGCGCGAGCTGTACCCGCTACTGCAGGAGGAGCCCTGGTCGCTGCGCATTATGGGACGCGAGCGCTGGCATCTGTTCGATCTGCGCAACCATTTGGGAATTGTGTCGAACGATTGGATGCAGATGTGCACGCGCAATTTTTCCGGGTTCGAAATCGTGCTGTCGGGTTTCTTCGGAAGCATCGGCATCTGGCCCAACCACACAGTGACACCGGAGATGGAGAAAAAGGCCCGCGAGGTTCTGCGACTGCTGGAGATCGACCACCTGGCCGAACGCAACACGGATGAAATGTCGTCGGGCGAGGCGCGGCGGATTTTGATGGCTCGAGCCCTGGTGCACGATCCGCAAGCGCTGGTGCTCGATGAGCCATCCACCAGCCTGGATTTGCACGCGACCCATGAACTGCGCGGAACCTTTCGCAAGCTGGCCAGGAATGGGATCAGCCTGATTATGGTCACACACCATTTACCGGACATCATTCCGGAGATTTCGCGCGCGGTGCTGATCCGCGACGGGCGTATCTTCTGCGACGGGCCGAAAGAGCAGGTGATCCAGTCGGACACGCTGTCCCGGCTTTTTGGGATTCCGGTGGAGGTTCTGGAGCGTAACGGGTATTACCACGTGTTGTAGTATTGTTCCCATGCCAACCTGCACGCACCTCAAAGAGATACACATTGCCAAGCCGCGGGGCACCGGTTGCGAAGAGTGCCTCAAAATGGGAGACACCTGGGTCCATCTGCGGGCCTGTCTGTCGTGCGGCCACATCGGTTGCTGTGACTCATCCAAGAACAAGCATGCCACCAAGCATTTTCATGCAACGAAGCACCCCATCATGAAATCGTTCGAGCCCGGAGAGGATTGGATGTGGTGCTTCGTGGATGACATGTTCCTCTGAGGCCCCCGTGGTACACTAAATATCGAAACCACGGCACCTCCACCTTGTTAGCGTGTGCGTTTCGGGTTCGCGTTTTACCCGCCTGTTGAATCCCCGTCGATAAAAATTTACATCGAAGGAGCGTACTATGCTTTCTCGTCGCGGATTCGCAGCATTGGTTGCGGCCGGTCTAACGGAGGCGGCTTTCGCACAGCGGGCATCGGTTCCCGGGGCAGCGCCTGCGGACACAGTCTGGCTTAACGGAAACGAATTTCCGGAAGGACCTCCCAAGGCTTCGGTGGAAGCCATGGCGCGAGTGATCGCCGAATCGAACCGGTATCACTATCAGGAATTCCCAGCTTTCTACACCACGCTGGCCGCGAGTGAGGGGCTCAGCGCCGAACAGATTCTGGTGGGTGCCGGATCCAGCGAGGTGCTGCACGCGGCGGTGGATGCGTTCACTTCGCCCACCATTCCGTTCATCACTCCCTGGCCGACTTATGAGGCGGCTCCGGAACTGGCACAGTACGAAGGGCACCCGGTTATCAAGACTCAGCTGAATGCGGCGCAGGCGCCGGATGTGCATCGCCTCGTGGAGGAAGCCAGGAAAGCCGGGGGCGGTCTGATCTATCTGTGCAATCCCAACAATCCGACATCGACCATTACCACTCGCGACGATGTGGGGTGGCTGGTTTCGAATCTACCCAAAGATACCTATTTGTTGGTTGACGAGGCGTACCTGCACTACGCTACTTCACCCGAAGCCTCGACGGCCATGCCCTACGTGAAAGAGGGCAAGAACGTAATAGTCGCGCGGACCTTTTCGAAGATCTACGCCATGGCGGGTCTGCGTGTGGGGTACGTGGCGGCGCGTCCCGATCTGATCGACCGCATGGCCCCTTATCGGAATAATGTGATCAGCATCGTTAGCGTGCGCGCGGTGCTTGCCGCACTTGAGTTAGGACCGAAACTGATTGAGGAACGGCGCGCTAAGATCGAGCGGACACGTTCCGAACTTTGTTCGTGGCTGAGTTCGCAGAAGATCGGCTTCATTCCCCCGCAGGCCAACTTCGTCATGATCGAGACCGGAAGGGATGCTCGCGAGATGCAGAGCCGCATGCTGGCAAAGGGCGTGGCCATCGGGCGGCCCTTCCCGCCGCTGGACAAGATGATACGGGTGAGTATTGGGACCGACGCGGAGATGGCGAAGTTCCGCCAGACGCTAAGCGAACTACTGGCGGGGTAAGGCCGTCGCAGGGCATGGCTCTGCGTCACGGTCCAGCGCCTTCTGTAAATCGCAGCGACGTCCACGCCTGCAATCTTCGTCCCCCGTCGTCCATCGCAGGCACACGAAGCAGAGGCTGAGGTCCTCAGTCGCGATCGGCTCGCTGCGGAACAAGGTGTCCAGGTTATCGAGGCCTTCCCGGAAAGCCTGCAAAGTCTGATCCGCTAACGGTAATGGCATTGTCATTAGGATCCTCCAGGCGATACTACCGGACACATCAACAATAGCGTACCGAGAAAAAGATTACAAGGCCTGCTTTGCGTATATGCCCAAGGAGCTGAAGAGCCGAGCTTAGCGGCGCGCCCAATACTGGCGGCGTGCTTGCACGATCAGTCCCTTCTGCCTGGCCGTCAACTGGATGGTGCGGAACTCGGAGAGGGTGACCGGCTTGTCCGACACGTAGCCCAGACTATACTGATTGCGCAGTTCCTCCTGCAAAATATCGAACATCTCATCGACGGTATGCTTCTTCGAGACTTCGAAAAAACTGCCGCCGCTGTCGTTCGACATGCGCTCCAGCACCCGTCTGCCGTCGCCACCGCCCCCGAAAATTCCATAGGCGCCAGGGTCGGAATACAGAATGGAATAGATGAGTGTGTCGGCCCGCTCGGCCGCCTCCACGGCTTCCTTCAGCGTAGTTTCACTGCCAAAATCGACGCCATCGGAGAGCACGATCAGAGCCTTTCGCCCGGTCTGCTTGCGCATCACTTCGTCGGAGGCCTGGGCCACGGCATCGTACAGCAGAGTGCCGCCGCCGTTTTGCAGCTGCAACTGGCGCCTTGACTCGGTGTCCACAAAAGCCAGCGCTTCATCTAATTTGCCGACCGAGGAGGTCAGTTCCTGGCGCATCCGCACGATGGTATCGAACTGCATGATGAAGACCTGGTCCTTCTTTTCGCGGACCACCTGATCCAGGAATCGCAAGCTGGCGCCGCGCTCGGCATCCACCACGCGCCGCTGGCTGCCGCTGGTGTCCACCATCAGGCCGAGCGTCAATGGCAGGTTGCTCTCGCGCGCGAAATAGCGGATGGTTTGCGGGCGGCCATCTTCCGACAGCAGGAAATCGTCCTGGCTGAGATTGCCGACCAGCGATCCGGTCTTGTTCCGCACCGTGGCCAGAACATTGACCACTTTCACATCCGCGGAAAAAACCGGCTCATCCTGGCTACGGGCAAGCCGGGCGCCCCAGAGAGCCGCCGCGCACCGAAGGAGTTCCCGCCGGGTGAAATGATGCCGCACCACCTTATTCATACCGCAAAGGCCGATCGCATTCAGACGCGCCGCTCGGATCGCGGGTTACCCGGTAATCTGCCCTGCCGACATCGCGGCCCGTTTTTCCTTGACAAACCGATGAAAAGAAGCAAAACTACTCGTAATCCGCTTTCCCAGTCGTCGGCCGGATTTAGTCGCTGGTCGCATTTATGGTTGGACTCGGTACGTTCAGCCCTATGAGACTGTTCTCTGAAAACTACAACACTGAGGAACCAAAAATGACAGGCGCAAATGCCTTGCACCGGGTCTTCCATCTTCCTTCTATGCACACTGGAAAGAGTTTCGCCATCTTCTTCGTGAGCGTGCTCGCGCTCGGTACGGGCCAACTCCTCTTCGGACAAGCCACCGGAAGTATTTCGGGAACGGTAACGGACTCGACCGGATCGGCCGTTCCTGGTGCGAAGGTGACGGTCACGGCTCCCGCTACCGGACTAGCCCGGACTTCCAACACCAATATCGCCGGCGAGTACATTATTCCTCTGCTCCCCGTGGCCAATTACAACGTCCAAGTCGAACAACAAGGCTTTCAGAATGCCACGGCGCAAGACATTCGACTGCAGGTGGATGAACACCGGGAGTTGGATTTCAAGCTCTCCGCGGCCACCGTTCAAACCAACGTGGAAGTCTCGGCGACGCCGGTCGCTATTCAAACTGCGGACGCTACCCTCGGCCAGGTGATCACAACCCAACAGGTTGCCGACCTGCCCTTGAATGGGCGCGACTTCGTTCAGCTTGCCACCTTAACACCGGGCACGACCACCGAGACGAATCCGAATAGCTTTTTTGCCGGCGGCCCGAGCAGCGAAGCATCGGCCCGCGGCTCCTACTCACTCTCGGTGGGCGGCTCGCGCGCCAATAGCACCGATTGGCTGCTGGACGGGAACGACAACAACGAACTAACGGCCGGCGCGATCTCGATTCTGTCTTCGATCGACTCGATCCAGGAGTTTAAAGTCCTGACTTATAACTACTCGGCAGAATGGGGAACGCGCGGCGGTCCGACCGTTTTGGTCACCACGAAATCGGGAAGCGACCAATTCCACGGGAGCCTTTTCGAGTTCTTGCGCAATACCAGCCTGGATGCCCGCAGCTTCTTCGCGGCGTCCACCGAAAAATTCAACCTGAACCAGTTTGGAGCGTCGCTGGGTGGTCCGATCAAAAAGAACAAGACCTTTTTCTTTGCCGATTACGAGCAAAAATATCAGCGCCATGGAGTGCCGTTTACGGGTGTCATGCCGACTGCGGCCATGAGGAATGGCGATTTTAGTCACGATCCCTTCGGCCAGCCAAGCCAGAGTCCATTCATCATTCCACAAGGCCAGATCGACACAATTGGCAAGGAATTGATCAACCTGTATCCTTTACCCAACGCAAACAATGCTGCGCTTGGCTATAACTTTGTGAGTCAGCCGGTCAGGAAACTGGACGAAGGCAAGTTCGATGTACGCCTGGACGAAAACCTTTCCACCAAAGACACCATCTTCGCTCGATATAGCTGGGATCAGGCTACATCGTACGTTCCCGGCGGCGCGCCGGGCTTCGCCGAACAGGGCGCCTTTGCCAGCAATCAAAGCATCGCCAATCACGCCCGCAACGCGGCTATTTCCGAGACGCACATTTTTTCGCCGACGACCGTGAACCAGTTCAGCGCGGGGTACAACCGCATTTTCGACTACATCACCTCACAAGGAAACAACAGTTGCTACGCGGCGTCTCTCGGCATTATTGGCGCGAACCTGGGGGGCAATAGCTGCGGCCTGACGTCGGTGGAGTTGTCCAGTCCTTATTGGTCGCTGGGCGATCGCGGCTATGCGCCGTTCGTAGGGGGAACCAATGTGTGGACATTTACCGATTCCCTCGACATGGTGCGCGGCAAACACAATATTCGGGCGGGCTTCTCGGTCCGAGCCAATCAGTTGAATACCCTGGCTGTCGGTTTCCCGAATGGTTTTTGGATCATCGACGGGCAGTACACCGGTAATCCGGTGGCCGACCTCCTCACCGGGCAGGTGTTCATCGCGATCCACGACCAGGAGTTCGGTGGCGGAAACACCGGCCGGCGCTGGAAACTGTACCGCCCATTTGTCCAGGATGATTGGCGGGTCAGCAAGAACTTAACTTTGAACCTGGGTTTGGCGTGGGCCATCATGCCACCCCAGACCGAAGTGGGCAACCGCATTTCGGATTTTGATCCGGCCACCGGAAAGTTCTTGATTGCCGGTCAAAATGCCGATTCTCACGCCGGCATTCAGACGGATTGGACCGCTCTGGAACCGCGCATCGGCGCCGCCTGGAAACCGTTCGGACGCGGTAATACCGTGGTTCGCGCCGGCTATGGGATCTATCACGATTCCTCCTGGAATCAGGGCGCGCAAGGTCTCTGGCAAAATCCGCCGTACTACGCGGAATCGTTTGCCTTGGGGACCACCATGTCGTCGGGATTTGTCACTTTCAAATCGCCTCCGGTCCCCGCCGATTTCGAAGGCACCATCCTGGCGCAAAACACGAACTTCAAGCAGGGCCGAATCCAGCAGTTTAATGTGAATGTGGAACAGGAAATCCCTGGCCATATTGTGGTGACGGCGGGTTACGCGGGTTCGCGCAGTTCGCACATTCTGGGGTTCGGAAATGACATCAACGTGGGATCGCCCAGCGCCTGCGGAACGGTGACCGGTTACAATTTGGGGTGCGGTAAGGGGGGAGCGGCGTTCGATGTGCCGTACCCGGCTTTTCCGTTTTCCGACATCGCCGATATTTTTGACAACGGCCGGGCGCACTACAATTCCCTGCAGATTAAAGCCGAGACCAAAAGCTCGCGATACGGCATCTACGCGCTCATCGGATATACCTATTCACGGGCGTATGACACGGGCTTCACGGATGGCTTGGGGAGTATCATCGGGGCCACCGATTTTCCTCTTCCCAATTGGCAAAACCTGGATTGGGGACTCTCGCAGATCAACCTGAATCACGATTTCACAGCCAGCGTTATTTATGATCTGCCATTCGGAAAAGGCAAGAAATGGGGGAGCAACTGGAGGGGCGTGACCAACGCGCTCGCCGGAGGCTGGGAGGTGACCGTGATTGAGAAAGCCACCTCGGGGTTTCCCATCTTCGTCGTCGATAGCAACAACTCATCCGGCGCGGGCCTCTTGAACACCAATGCGCAAAGCCTGATCCGACCGAATCAAACGTGCAACCCCGTGTTGAGCCACCCGACTTTGTCCGCGTGGTTCAACGCTTCCTGCTTCTCGCAACCGGCGGCGGGAGAACTCGGAAACGCAAACCGGACGCCGCTCTCGGGTCCCGATTTTGTGAACACGGATTTCTCCATCATCAAGCACTTTGTGCCGCGCGAAGGAATGCGGCTCGATTTCCGGACGGAGTTCTTTAATTTGTTCAACCATCCGCAATTCGGTGCGCCCGGCGGCAATGGATACGGCGCGGACTTTGCCTCGCCCTCCACTTTTGCCGCGGTTAATTACACGGTGAATAATCCGCGCCTGGTCCAGTTCGCGCTCAAGCTGGCATTCTGAGCCATTGGTTGTTCCCGACGGCAGCGCGAAGCTGTAGTTAAGACTCACGCTTCTTCGGCCCTATTTTTTCCCAGAGACGGGGACGCCTCCTACATGGGCTAAACCGGCGTCGTCGCCCCGCAACTTCGTATAATTCATAGCGATGGAGTCCAGGCCGGCGGATATCACTGGAATTCTGCAGGCTTGGGCCGATGGGGACAAGGCCGCTCTGGAACGGCTGGTTCCCCTGGTTTACCGCGAGCTCCGCCGCATCGCGCACCGCTACATGCGCGCCGAAAGCCCAGATCATACGTTGCGTACTACGGCTCTGGTGAACGAGGCCTATCTTCGCCTGATCGAAGTGGACAATGTGCGATGGAACGACCGTGTCCACTTCTTCGCGGTCGCCGCTCAGATTATGCGCCGCATCCTGGTGGACGCGGCCCGGGCTCGCGGCCGCGAGAAACGGGGCGGTGACGCTCCGCTGCTGATGCTGAACGATTCGATTGAGGGGCTGGTCGAGCGCGGCCCGGAATTGGTCGCTCTCGACGATGCCCTCAATAGCCTGGCGAAGATGAACAACCGGATGGCTCAAGTAGTCGAGATGCGTTTTTTCGGCGGCTTGAGCGTGGAAGAGACAGCTACAGTACTAGGCATCTCAGCCCAAACCGTGGTTCGCGATTGGCGATTTGCGCGCGCCTGGCTGACCCGTGAGTTGTTGGCGTAAGCTCCACCCTGGCCCGAAAAAGAAATCCTTAAAGCGTGGCGTCCTTTCCCTCCCCGCGTCGCTTATCCGGATGAAAGGCAATTTCAGAGGCCGCAACCACGCGGCGGAGGGAAAAGTTAGATGAATAATTGGATCGAATCGCGAGTAACCGGACGGATGTGCAGGCTGTTTCTTGTCGCAGCCGCCACAGCGGGATTGGGTCTTTCGCAACTCCCGCCGACTTCATCGAACGTGACCGTATTTGCCACGGGCCTGAACAATCCCCGCGGCCTGAAATTTGGGCCGGATGGCGTTCTTTACGTAGCCGAAGGCGGACAGGGTGGAGCCATCTCCACTGGTTCGTTGTGCGACCAGGTGGTGCCCCCTATCGGGCCGTACACTGGCGGATCCACCGGCCGCATTTCGAAGATCGATAGCTCCGGAAATCGCACGACTGTCGTGGATAACCTTCCTTCGAGCCAGACCAGCGCCACATCGGGAGGGCTGGTAAGTGGGGTAGCCGATATTGCTTGGGTGGGATCGACCATGTACGCACTTCTGGCGGGGGCCGGCTGCTCACACGGAGTTGCCGACACTCCCAATGGTGTCCTTCGCATTAACAAGGACGCGTCGTGGACGGTGTTCGCCGATTTGAGCACGTTTGTTGCAAGTAATCCCGTGGCGAACCCTAGCCCCGACGATTTCGAGCCGGATGGCACGTTCTATAATCTCGTCAGTCTGGGCAACAAGTTGTTCACCACCGAGCCCAACCACGGAGAGATCGATGAGATCGATTCCGATGGAACAGTGCGGCGCGTGATTGACATCTCCGAGAGTCATGGACACATCGTCCCGACCGCGCTGGCCTATAACGACGGCTGGTATTTCGGAAACTTGTTTCTGTTCCCTGTGGAGGCGGGGAGTTCCAACGTCTTCCGGCTGGAAGCCAACAAACGCGTCCGCGTCATCGTACCCCAGTTGGCGACCGTGGTAGGGCTCGCATTCGACAAGCAGGATCGGCTTTACATTCTCGAGATGAGCCCGGGGCAAGGCGGACCCGCTCCCGGTCAGGGAATGATTCTGCGATACGAGTACAACGGGCATTTGACGACCATTGCCAGCGGCTTGTCGTTTCCGACGGCTATGACGTTCGGGCCGAACGGTCAGCTGTACGTTTCCCATCTGGGATTCGGCTTTCCGGCCGGCGCCGGCCAAATTGTGACCGTCAAAATCCAGAACTGAGGAAACCGGAAGCGTTGAGGCACCCAGCCCGGCACCTGCCAGCCCCAGGTTGGGTGCGCCGCGCGGATCGCGCCGCGGAATACTGTGGCTATTTGTGCTTTGCCTCGGTCGTCGGACTCGTGAGCTTTTGCATTTTCAATTGGTACTCGGGGTACATCGTTTCCGCGCCTCCGAGGGCAGCCTCCAGTGGAAGATGGTGTTTCTCGGCAAATTCTCGGAGAAACGGGTTCTCACCCAGTAAGTAATTGGGCACGGTGTCGGGCGCGCGGTTGGCAATCTCTTCTACGGAGTCGCACGGATATAGCCAATTCAGGCCTTCCGGAAGCACCAATCGGAAGACCTGGGTTCTGGTGAACGGCTCGGTGAGATACACCGGATCGTTTACGATGCTCACATGGGTCAGGTAGTCGCCGTATCGAATGAAGTGTTCCGTCAGAGTTGCCTGATCGCTCTCCGGCAGTCCGTTCCGTCTCAGTTCGCCCTGCTTGATATGGGTCGTATAAACGGTTAGTGTGTCACCTTCCCATTTGCCAGTCGAAAATCCCATGAAGGTGTGCGGGGCCATCGAGGAAGGATGGGGACGGTCGTCCATCCAGATGGTGCGATCCTGCTCGTACGTGCTGATGTATTGCCGGATGGCAATCAACCGCTGTGACTGGGGATCTTTCTCCTCCCAAATGCGCAGGTTCAGCGGTCCCCCGTAGATATAGGAAACCAGGTGAACCTGGCACTGATGCTCCGGCAAGGTAAGCCGGGATGCATCCCACGCCAGTGCAAAGTCGCGCGCCCCTTCTGTGATGGGCACTCCGTAGTATTCCACCAAAGCCGGATTACCGGTGCTCTCCTCATGAGGGTAGGGCGACCAGCTACCGCTAAGGTCAACCCCAGGCGCCGCGCGAAAGGCCCCCGTGGTCTGGCTGAACACCGGCGTCCATAGCCCGGCGGAAAACAGCAAAATCGAAACTGGAAAAAGTCGCGGCAATTGGCGGTCCCTGCCTCTCCCATGACGCGCCTTCCACTGTAAGAGACCGATTCACCGCTGTCAATCTTCCGTTTCGGCCCCCACCACGTTCTGCACGCGCATGCCGTGAACGGTCGAATCCAATTACCTTGCAAGGGAAAAGGCCCGAGTCTAGAATTATCTTAAGGCCACTTTACAGGAGGCGCGGATGCTCTCGCGAGTGCTTGTTGGCATTGGATCGCTTGCCGTCAGTTTCATGTTGATCGATTCGGCGGCCGCAGATACATACCAGGTCATTGTGACGGGCAAAGTGACCATGGAAGATGGTTCTGCGCCCCCGTTTACGGTCGGAATCGAGCGCGCTTGCACCGATGTCCAGGGTTCGGCGCCGGGACCGATCGCGAACAAGAAAGGCGAGTTCCTATGGAAGATGGAGTTCGACCCTTTCCTCCAGCGAACTTGTTTCCTCCAGGCCACGTACCCCGGGTATGTGTCCAGCCGCCTGGAGATCACGGCGATCAACGCCACGTCCCATGACCCGACCTTCCGGCTGCCATCACCACTGGTCCTTTCGCGTGCCGTCCCGGAACCCTACTCCATTGTTGTCTCTGACGCGGACTTGTCGTCCAAGGCCAAAACGGCATTTCGCGAAGGGATGAAGGCCGCCGACGCCGGGAACTTCGCTGAGGCCGTCAGTCAGTTGGAAGTCGCGACGGCCGCGGCTCCGAAATCCGCGCAGCTTTGGCACGCTCTGGGGATTGTGGATGAGAAGCTCCAGAAACCGGCAGAGGCGCGGAAAGCGTATGAGCGCGCCATTGCAATCGATCCGAAATTTCTCGCCCCCTATGTAACGCTGACGCGCGTATGCCTGCAAACCAAAGATTGGCAGGCCGCTTCTCAAACAGCCGATGCTTTAATCAAGGCCGACACCAAGCATCTCTATCTGGAGATCCATCTCCACCGTGCCGTCGCGCTCTACTGGTTGAAGGACTTGGCGGGTGCCGAGGCAAGCGCGCGGGAGGCCATTCGGGTCGACCCTGCACACAAAAGGCCGCGGGAGGAGTACGTATTAGGGCGGATTCTCGAGGCAAAAGGCGATCTCACGGGCGCAGGCGAACACATGTCCAAATACCTTGAGGTCGAGCCCGCGCCACTGGATGGCGATTTAGTGCGTGGCCATTTGCAGAACCTGGGAAAGCCCGAAGCCAAGGATATCGATCCCCAACTGGAATTGCTCTGACCGCGATTGTGGGCAGACCATCGTTGTTTGTGGTCTGCCGAGGCGGGCGAAGCGCGCTTTTACGCCGCTTTGCGGCACGGCAGAAGGCCGCACTACGCCGAAGCAGTAGACCTTGCCTCCGCGGTACGGAAAATGGCAACGCCCTCCCTCACGATCGCGGCTCTTGACCGGACGTGAGGGAGGGCGTCGAAAAGGGGATCAGAACGTAAAGCGCGCCACGATCTGGCCGTTCCGCGGCTGGGCCCCGGCCCCGGCGACCGTGTTCACATATCCAAAGCCAGCGGTGTTTACGCCGTTAGAAGTCGTCACAGGAGTGAGAGTGGTTCCGGAAGAGCCGCATTGCCTGGTTGCCGGTCTGGGGAGTCGTAAGGAACAGCCGGTTGAAGATGTTCTGGAATTCGGCGCGGACGAAGAAATTGAACCTGCCTTCCTTGCCGAACCGGAAATTCCGGCCAAAGCTCATCGACTCGGCGGGCTGCCGTTGCCAGCGGATAGTTGTTGTAGAACGGAGCCGCCGTGCCCCACTGCCCGGGCGCCGGATCCGACCAGGCGGCGGGATTGAGGACTGGTCTGGGTCTGCGGATTGAAGCATCCACAGTTCGGATTAAACAACAGCGGATTCACACCGGGAACACGGTTGTCGGGGTTGACCGGAGTTCCGTTGAACCCACCCTGCCGTAACAAGTCGTTCTCCAGCTGATTGCTGGATGACGGGGTTTCAATCAGAGTGCCGTTCTGATAGCGCAGCAGCCAGCCGAGCTGCCAACCCCGGACTACCTGGGAAAGTACTTTCTTTCCCCCAGTGTCCGCGGAGGGCAACCTGGGCGTTGTGTAGGAGCCGGAAATCACCAGGGCCACCGGAGTGGATCAACTGGTTGAGCTGCTTGTTGATCCGCATAGTTGAAAATGTCTGCGATGACCGGGTTGTAGCTAAGGAAGATGGGGGCCTCCGAGCCGGCACCGAGGTCCGTGGCTTTGGACCAAACGAACGAGGCCTGCGCCGACAAGCCGTGAGAGAAGCGCTTGGTGATTTTGGTCTGCAGGCGTCATACCACGTTTTGCCCATGGGAGGCCCCAGGAACGAGGTCGGACCACCAGTAGCCCACTGCGGCACCGGACGGATTTGCTGGGTGACCGTTTCATTCAGCGGCATTCCCGGATAGGCTGGAACAAATCCGTGCGGCAATCGCCTGCGGAGAGCCGATCTGAGACCGTCAGTAAAGCCAGATCCGCCGGATTGTTTATGGCTAAGTCCGTAATGTTCGCCAGAATCTGGGGTGTCAGACAATTACATTGGTACTGGTCGAGGCCTTCCGCGGACCACCAGACTCCCCGATTGCCCACATACGTAGCTTCCGCGACGATGTCTTTTTGCACTTCGCGCTGCATGCCGACGCTCCACTGCAGAGTCCGCGGCGGCCGGGCACTCGGATTGAAGATGGTGTTCGGAGACGACGGCGGCAACAGCCCGCCTGTCGGAATTGGCAGTTTGCCCGGATCATAGTTCGGCCACTTTACATTGGGGAACGGATTTTGTTGGATAACCGTTCGGGGCCGGAGAGATCCCATAACCGGTCGAGTTGAAAGTATAGTAATCGGCCAGGCTGTATTGAACGCCCTGGGGGGTCTGCACCACACCGTAGGTAACCCCGGCGCCCGCGCGCAGCACCGTCTTTGGGTTGATCTGGTACGCCGCTCCGACGCGCGGCCCGAACGCCCAAGGATAGTTATGCGAAAACTGGCAGTTGCAGGTGGCTCCGTAGATCTCGGCGCCCGGAGGCCCGACCGTCGGATTCAGCGTGGTGAAGCTGGCGATCGGCATGCGGCCGTATTCTTCCTTCAAATAGGTCTGGTAATCGTAGCGTAGGCCATAATCCAGGGTCAGCTTCGTCGTGACCTTCCAGCTATCCTGCGCGTACAGCCCCAGGCTGTGAGTGCCCGTCTTCGTCTGGGTGTTCGGACTGATTTCGACATCGTCCACCAGGCCCAGCATAAAGCTGGCGTAACTGAAGCCGGAGGGAATGGTGAAGTTGAAAGGCTGGAGATTTTGCCAGGGATCGGCGGTTTCGGCATTGTTAATGCCGAAGGCGCCATTGGCGCGCCATCCGCTGTTCTCGGGATACCCGTCGATAATGAACTCCCCGCCAAATTTGAAGGATGTGATTCCCCTTGACCCAAGTCAAGTTGGTGTTGGCCGTCGGCTTCTCTTCCCAGAGGAAGGCAATGAAGGCCGGACCTAATCCCCCAAAGTTCGGGCCGCCATACCCGCCGCTGATGAAGTTATCCAGGCCTGCGGCGATGTTCGTCGTCGGGCCCCGCTGCCATCGAAGAATCCGCCGATCGAGGGGAAGCGGTTGGTTTGGAAATACCCGCTCATACCTAGAGTGGACTGGTCGAAATTGGGATAGTCCGTCGGCTGATACTGCTGAATGTAACCAACGCCCACGTGCAACAGCAGAGTTGGCGTAAGGGTCTGATCGAAATTCACGCGCGTGGTGCACGTTCCGGTTGGCGGTGGGGTTGGGGGCAGCGTAAATGCCATCGTGACCCCGTTGGTATTGGGCTGGTTGCTCCAGCAGGCGCGAGAAATACCAGGAGAGCTTCATGGTCGGGCTGAGGGAGTGATCGAGCTTGAAGGACCATTCGGTCGTGTGCTGCCAGTCTTGGTAGGCGGGAACAATGTAGTTGTTGGTGAGGCCGGGTGCGTTCGGCAGCGGGAAAAACGTTCTGGATCGCCTTGGACGATCGAGACTAAGAGCGTGGGTCGGAATCTGCTGGTTGGGGTAAGGAGTGCGGACCTGGGCTCCGTTTACGGTCCGCGTCGTGGTGGGATCGAAGACCTCACCGAAGGACAGCGTCTGGCCGGCCGGGTCTACCGCGGGCTGGCCGGTGGCGGTGTTCACGATGGGCGGGCTGAAGGCGCAGGAGCTCGGCCAGGGATGTAAGCAAAACAGCCGGCTGTGCTGAAATCGCCGTTCCTATAGGCCTGCGTAGGTACCGTCCAAAGGCCGTTGGAAATCGTGTCTGGTTTCCCGGAATTGCTCGAAATTGACGAAGAAGAAGGTCTTGTTGGTTCCGTTGTACACCTTGGGAATGCGGATCGGCCCGCCCACCGTGAATCCAAAATCGTTGCGGCGCACCGCGTTGCGGATGTGCTGGCCCTCCTTGAGTCGGGCTCTGCGTGCCGGCATCGGTGAACGGCAAGCCGGCATTCAGCGCCTCGTTCACGAAATAGTCGTAGGCGCTGCCATGCAACGCATTGGTGCCCGACTTCATGGTGAAGTTGAAATAGCCGCCGCCCACCTGGCCATACTCCGCCGCGAAATTACTGGTCTGAACCGATACCTCCTGGATGGCGTCTACGCTGGCGCCCTGGCTGAGCTGCTGCATCACTTTCCAGATGTTTCCGGTGGAATCCTGGCCTTCAATGCGGATGGCTTCGCTGTTGCTTGGCATGCCCGTTCACCACCATCGCTGCGTCGTTGCCAAAATTCACGCCGGGAAGCAGTTCCGCAATCTGCAGGGGGTTCCGAATTTGGCCCATCGTGTTGCCAGTGTTGGCGCCGGCGAGGAGGTTCCCGCCTCCGATATGGTGAGCACGGGAAGCTGATCCAGCATCGGTCTATGTCGACCCGATGGCTCATCTCCCCGCTTTCGGTCTTGAGCAAGGGCGCCGTATCGGCGACGGTCACCACCTCGGTATTTGCGCCGATTTCCAGCGTGAATGTCTCTGCGCGTGTCGGTGGCCACGACCACCTGCACGTTCGACTGCACGGACTTCTTGAAGCCCGCCGCAGTCACCGAAATCTCGTAGGTGCCCGCCGGCACTGAGAACACGAAGTTACCGGTGGCCGATGTGCCGCCGCGATAGACAACGCCCGTAGCGGCGTTCTTGACTTCAATTTGAGCCGTCGGAACAACCGCACCCGCTGGGTCGGTAATGGTCCCGGTAATTGTGCCTTGGTTGGACTGCGCAAACAGAGCAGCAGCCGTCAGAAAAACAAGTGTTACAAGCTTCCGGCCCATCAGGGTGAAGATCGAGGCGTTACGCATTGGCAGTTTGACTCCCCATTGTTGTTGGACTGCGAAACAGATTGGGTGAGAATATCCTCGTATCCATCTGGAGTCAATGGACCTGGGTTGATATACCCTATCAAGAATCTTGACAGTGCCTCGGCCGGTGCCAAATACAGGGTAGGTGGCCCAATCTTAGGAAGGGTCTGGCTAAGCAGTGGGATCGGCTGCTCGGTCCCCGCCACGCGGTTCGGTTGTCCCGCTCTTCCGGCGGCTCGTACGCTGGTAGTGTGGGCTGTATTCCAAGCCGTATGGCGTCTTGACCTTCGTCCTCGCCTTTTCGTCGTAGAACGCCTGACTGGATTGGTGTCGCGCCGCGCTCTCCTCTTCCGTGCCGTTGCGGAAGGTGATCTCTTCTCGTGGCACAAAGATCACCTGCCCGATCGGCATGCTGTGTGACGCGGAAATCGTTTCGCCCGGCTGGAGGACGTAGCGGAACTCGGTGTCGTGAACGTACCAATCGGTCTCGACACGGATCACCAGCATCGGGGCGACGGGCCGCTCGATCAGGTTGAAGACCGGAGTGTAGACTGTGTCCCATCCTGGCGCAGTCTGGAAGTTCCACGCTCCGCGCAGAGTCACGGCGCCTGCCGGTGTCCCCATGTCATCCGGGGAGATAAACATACCGGGCATCAGGTGGGCGATTTCCCGGGTTTGCGGCGTGTCCTGAATGTGCATCTTGATTTCCCGTTTGGTGGCGCCGATCCCGCCCACCGGCAGCAGATACGTCACCGTAAACACTGGCTCCCAGTTGTTTCCTTTGGTGTTCACCGAGTAGACAAAATGATAACGGCCCTCCCCCTCATACCCGATTTGAAAGGTCTCTTTTTCAGCGAGCGGAGGATGGACAAGGAAGCCTACGGAGCTTCCGGCTTCGAGTACGGGACAGTGGCGGGCGTGCTGTGGTAGCAGAGGACGCTGGGCTTCGCGGCGCGGTTGCAGCCCAATTCCGGGCCTTCGCGGGTTGGGAAAGAGACTTACTTCCATCTCCGAAGTATCGCACCGTCATATGCGGTCTTCACCCGTCAAAGTTCCACTCCGAGAGCTTGCAGGAACGCCAGCGCTTTCGCGTCGGATTCCGCGAGCTCCTCGGGCGGTATGGATTCGGCCGTGATGCCACAGCCCGCCAGGTACCAGACGCGGCTCTCCGATGCGACGGCGGTGCGGATTGCCACGGACAACTCCATGTCTCCATCCAGCGAAATCCAGCCGATGCTTCCCATGCACGGTCCCCGGCGGTTGCCCTCTTCGAGAGCTGCCAGCTCCATGGCGCGGATTTTGGGCGCGCCGGTGATGGACGCGGGAGGGAAGCAGGCCCGGAGCAGGTCCACTGGGACCACAGCCCGCCCGCAGTTCGCCCGTGACTTCGGAAAACGTGTGGTGGACGGTGGGGAGGGAAACCAGTTCGGCGTGCCGCGTCACGCGAACCGAGCCCGTGCGGCACACGCGGCCGAGGTCGTTGCGGGTGACGTCGACTATCATGGCGAGCTCCGCGCGGTCCTTTTCGCTTGCGACGAGGTCGGCTGTGAGGGTGCGATCTTCGTCCGGGGATTTGCCGCGCGGCCGCGTGCCTTTGATGGGACAGGAGCGAACGTGGCGGTTGCGCATATCGAGGAACAGTTCGGGACTGACCGAGAGAACGGCGCTGTCGCTGCCGGTCCGGATGAGCGCGCCGTGCGCCGCGGGGCTGACGGCGCGCAGGCGGAGGTAGAGGGGCCAGATCTCATCGCTGGTGAGCGGTGTTTCCAAGCGGCGGCAGAGGTTCACTTGAAAGAGCTCGCCGTTGCGGATGCGCTCGACCGTGCGGGCGACCGCGGCTTGGAAACCGGCGGCGTCGGGGCGGGAGAGTGGGGCAGGCCTTTCGGCCTGCCGCCGGCTTTCAGCCGGCGCGCCGCGCGGAAGCGCGGCGGCAGCCTGAAAGGCTGGCCCCACACGCCACGCATCCGTACCACAAGCCATCCACCCACCAGCGGAGTGCTCGAACCTCCAGTCATAGATTCCGAGCTGCAAATCCGGCAAGTCCGCGGATTGATACTCCGGCAGCGCCAGGTTCTCCAATTCCGCGCCTAACTCATAGCCCAGGTAGCCGCACAGCATCGCGCCGCGCCGGCCCGCCCCACGCTTCGAAAGCAGCTTCGAGCAGATCGAACCCGCGTGCTTCCACTTCGAGGCGGCCGCCTGGCCCGCAGACCACCGTTTGTCCGTCCCGCGTAGAGATGCGCGCAATCGGATCAGCCGCGATCCACGCCTTCTCCGGCCGATCGAGCCAAATGAACCCCGGCTGCGGCCACAACGCTTCCGCCACGGCGGTGACGTCGCGGTTATCCAGCAGCCCGTTAGCGTAGGATTGAGCACCCGGCCGCGGCGCCGGCAGAATGCCTCGCAACTGCTCCACCAATTCCAGGCGAGTTCCCGCGGAAAGCCGGTCGGACCACATTAGCTTTCCAGAAAATTGCGCAGCAGTTCGGTGCCGTACTCGGTGAGAAACGATTCCGGGTGAAACAGGAGGCCCTCGGTGGCCGTATTCCGGAGCCGGCATCCCATGATGACGCCATCGGCCGTTCGTGCCGTGATCTCGAGCGACGGTGGCACGGTACCGGGATCGACCTGTAAGGAATGATAGCGAGCGGCCAGGAACGGACTGGGAATCCCGTCGAAGATGCCCTCGGCGGAGTGAAACACCTGGTGGGCTTTGCCATGGACCGGTCTTCCGGAAGGGCAGACTGTCGCTCCGGCGACCGAGGCGATCACCTGCATTCCGAGGCAGACACCGAGAATGGGAACGGTGCCCGACAGGCGGCACACCACCTCCGGGCAAATGCCGGTGCGCTCCGGTCCAAAAGGCCCGGGTGACAGGATGATGCGGTCCGGCCGGAGTGTGAGGACTTCGGCCAAACTGATGCGGTCGGAACGGCGGACCTCACAACTCGCGCCGAGGCTCTCCGCAGCCTGCACCAGGTTCCAGGTGAACGAGTCGTAGTTGTCCAGAATTAAAACCGTCACCTATTTCAGTTTAGCGGGAGCGGCAGGCCGCCTCTTGGGATGGACGAAACTTTCGGGGGCGAGAGGGTCGCCGAAGCAGACCCTCTCCGCTGGAATTCTGCGGACTAAATCAGACCCTCATCACGTTCTCGGCCTGCAGTCCCTTGGGCCCCTGCTTGACCTCGAACTCCACCTCCGAACCTTCATCCAGGCTGCGGTAGCCGTTCGCCTGGATCGCAGAAAAATGCACGAATACATCGTCGCCGCTCGACCGCTGGATGAATCCGTAGCCCTTGGCGGCATTAAACCATTTCACAACGCCCTTTTCTTTCACTACTCCTTCTCCTATTTCATTGTTCGCCCTGCTCTCCGGTCCCGAAGCGTCAAGGCCCCGTCGAGGTGCGGACAACTGATTGCAAATGCGTAGGGTATTCTCTCAGATGGCATTCTGGGGGTCAAGTACGCGACCATGGTACCCGGTGAAGGGCGAAGGCCAGCTAATTGAGCGCATCCGGCGTCAGGTTGCGCTGCCTCGCGGCTCCGGCATCGTCCTGGGTATCGGGGATGATTGCGCCATCTATCGGCCGCGGGGGTCGGCGGAAGATCTGCTGTTCACAACCGACCTGTTGGTGGAAGACGTCCATTTCCTGCGCGCCACGCACCGCGCGGAGGATGCCGGCTGGAAGACCCTGGCACGAGGGTTGAGCGATATTGCCGCCATGGGTGGAGAGCCGCGCTTCTTCTTGCTGTCGCTGGCGGTGCCGCAGTGGGCGGACGCGCGCTGGGTGGATGGTTTCTATCGAGGGCTGCTCCGTCTGGCCAAACAGGCTGGGCGTGACGTTGATCGGCGGCGACGTGGGGCGCGGCGATAAAGTAATGGCCGACATCGTAGTGTGCGGGGCGGTTCCGCGCGGCCGAGCCCTTCGTCGGGATGGCGCGCGGGCGGGCGATGCGATCTACGTCTCCGGCCGATTGGGCGGGTCTGCACTGGGATTGTCCCTGGGCCGGGGAGCCGCATGGCGCCGCCACCTACGGCCCGAGCCCCGGCTGGCCTTGGGGCGCTTTTTGCGCGATCGCGTGCGGGCCACAGGGGCGATGGATTTGAGCGATGGCCTGTCGATCGGACCTCTGGCGCTTCGCGCTGGCTTCGAAGCTCGCTGCCGAAATCGAGGAGCCGCCGCGATTTGCGGGCGCCAGCCTGGAACAGGCGCTCCACGGCGGGGAAGACTACGAACTTTTGTTTACCGCACGGCCGCGCGCCGCTGTGCCCGCCGAGTTCGAAGGCGTGCCGCTGAGCCGCATCGGCGTAATGCGGCGCGGGCGTGCGGGGACCGTGCTTCTAGGCGGCGCGCCGCTACCCCGGCTCGGCTTCGATCATTTCCGCTGACGAAGTGGGGCAGCCCTTCCGGGCTGCCGCCGCGCTTCCGCGCGGCGCGCCGCCTGAAAAGGCGGCGGCAGGCCGGAAGGCCTGCCCCCCTTGCGCGTAGAATAGGGACTTGATCGTCACCGTCACGATTAATCCAACCATAGACCGGATCATCAACGTAGATCGGCTGGCTTTCGAAGACCGCGCCTACATCAATTCCAGCCGCGAATCTCCTGGAGGCCGCGGGATTAATTCCTCCTGCGTGATCCATTCTTTTGGCAGCAAGACTCTGGCGATCGCGACCTCAGGCGGCGCCGCCGGGAAGCGCTTCGTGAAGTATCTGGAAAATTGCGGCTACCCGGTCTCGGTTGTGCCCATCAAGAACGAGATCAGGACCAACTTCACCGTCACTGATCGGCAGGGGCTGACCGTCAACCTGAACGAAGCCGGCCCCATGTTGAGCAAGACCGAAGTGACCCGCTTCGAGCGTGTGGTGCGCGAAACGCTGGAGCGGGCCAGTTGGCTCATGCTCTGCGGCAGTATCCCGCCGGGCGTGCCGGCGACGTTCTACGCCAAGCTGATTTCGCTGGCGCAGCGGATGAAGGTGAAGACTCTACTGCACGCCACCGGAGAAGCGTTGCGTGAAGGGATTGCCGCACGGCCCACGGTGGTCACACCGAATCAACACGAAGCCGGCCGTTTGCTGGGCCGCGCGCTGCTGACCACCGGGCATTTCCTGGAAGCAGCGGAAGAGATTCGGAAACTTGGCCCGGAATCGGTGGTGCTGTCGCTGGGAAGCCGCGGAGCCGTCGCGGCTTTTCCGGATGGACTGGTGGAAGCTACGCCGCCGCCGGTGCACGTAGTCTCTCCCATTGGCGGGGGCGATGCGCTGACCGCCGGATATACCTGGTCCATGGTTCGCAGCCCCAGCACGGCGGATGCCCTGCGCTGGGGTGTAGCCGCGGGAACGGCTTCGGCGCGCTTACCGGGTATGGCGTTCGCCTCCTTGCCGCAGACCAAGGAGATCTACGCCCAGGTGGAAATCCGGCGCGCCGATTAGTTCGACAGTGCTACACTTTCGATAGAGGAATGCTCTCAGACCTGCAGTTGGTGATCCGGCTTCAAGAGATTGACAATCGCCTGGCCGATCTGACGCGCGAGATAACCGCGCTCCCCAAGCACATCGCCGAAATCGAGAAGAAACTCGTGTCGCACGAGCGCAAACTCGAGGCTGACCGCGCTGCGCTCTCCGCTAACCAAAAGGAACGCAAGAAGTGCGAAGGCGACATCCAGACCCAGGAGCAAAAGATTTCGAAGCTCAAAGACCAGATGCTCCTCGCCAAGACCAATGAGCAGTACCGCGCCTTCCAAAACGAAATTGATTTCTGCCAGACGGAAATCCGCAAACTGGAAGACCGGATTCTGGAACTGATGGGCGAATCCGAGCCGCTGGATAAGAATGTTAAGGCGGCCGAGGTGGCTTTGAAGGCCGAGAAGGCGCAGGTGGAAGGGGAGAAACAGGTAGCCCGCGCCCGCACCGCCGCCGACGAGAAGGCATCCAGCGAACTGCAGCAGGAGCGCGCCGGGATCGTCCCCAACATCCAGTCGTCGACCTACCAGCTCTACGAACGGGCTCGCCGGAACCGCAAAGGTATCGGGGTGGCCGAGGCGTTGGAAGGTCGTTGCAGCGCTTGCCATATTGCACTGCGGCCGCAGTTTTCGCAGGAGTTGAAACGGGGTGACCAGGTGATGGCGTGCGAAAGCTGCCAGCGCATCCTGTACTTTAACCCGCCTCGCGCGGTGGAAGACTTAACCGGAGAGCCAGCCCCGGCTGTGCGGGAATAGCGAGGTAGGGCGGACTGTAAGAAGCAAGAGCCGGCCAGGGGACCGGCTGCGGACCAGGGGGTCCGCCGTACGGTTACACGCTCGCGCCGAATTCCTTACCGCCGTACTCCTTCAGCTTGTTGTGCAGCGTCTTGAGGCTGATTCCCAGAATCTCGGCGGCGCGCGTTTTGTTATTCCTGGTATGTTCCAGCGTCCGCAGAATGAGGCCCTTCTCGGCCTCCTCCACCGTGGTGCCCACCGAGAACCGGATAGTCTCGGGATCCTCGGCTGCCACCGGCGCAGGGGCGATTTCGCCCGTGGCTGTGGGCACCGCGCCGACGCCGATGAGCGGCCCTGCAGAAACGCCGGCAGGTGCTTCATTTCGATGGTTCCTTCGCCCGCCAGGATCACCGCGCGCTCCAGAACGTTGCGCAGTTCGCGCACGTTGCCCGGCCAGTTGTGCCGCTCCAGCGCTTGGATCACCGCCGGCGAGATATCCGCAACGCGGCATTCGTGTTTGCGGTTCATATCGGCCATCAGGGTTTCGGCGATCGGCTGAATGTCCTCCTTGCGTTCCCGCAGGGGCGGCAGGTGAATATGAAAGACATTCAGGCGGTAGTACAGATCTTCGCGCAGGTGGCCGCCGCGAACGGCTTCTTCGGGCACCTTGTTGGTGGCCGCCACCACGCGCACATCCACTTCAAATTCGGTCTTGCCGCCCAGGCGGCGCACGCGGGAGTCCTCCAGGATGCGCAGCAGTTTGGCCTGGGTCTGCATCGGCATCTCGCCGATCTCGTCCAGCAGCAGGGTGCCGTGCTGGGCCACCTCGAAGCATCCAGCGCGCCGTTCCGAAGCGCCCGTGAACGAGCCCTTTTCATGGCCGAACAGTTCGCTTTCGATCAGCGTTTCCGGCAGCGCCGCGCAGTTGATCGCCCAGAAAGGGCCCTGCCGGCGCGGGCTGAGCGCGTGTAAAGTGCGGGCCACCAGTTCTTTGCCGGTGCCGCTTTCCCCGGTGATCAGCACGCAGGCTTTGCTCGGCCCGGCCTGCTGCAGCAGGGCAAAAATCTCCTGCATCCTGGCGAGAGTTGCCCACCAGTTCGCCCATCGCCCCTTTGTAGCGAAGCTGGCGTTCCAGGTTCTTGTTTTCGGCGCGCAAGCCCGCGTGGCTGCCCGCCCGGCGCAGCAGCACCTCGAGGGTCGAGGGCTGCAACGGCTTTTCCAGAAACCAGTAGGCTCCCAGTTCGTGAACCGTCTTGACGGCCGTTTCGATATTGCCAAAAGCCGTGAGCACGATGGTGGGCGGCATTTCGCCGGCATCGCGCAAGCGCTGCGAGGAAACCGAAACCGTCCAGGCCCGGCATGTTCAGGTCGGTGAGAATCACGTCGGCTGGAAACGTGGTCAGCTTCTCGAGGGCCTCGTTGCCCTCGGCGGCCGTTTCCGCCGTCATACCCCAGGCGGAAACCATCGCCGCCAAACCGCTTCGCTGGCTGGCTTCGTCGTCTACGATGAGTACTCTCAGTTGTTGGCTCAAGTACAGAGTCCTCCCGCGGACCTTTCTCTATTGTACGCTGGCCCCCGCTTTGGGGGCTGATTAGATGTCGGATTCGCTAGTACTTTCGGCTCTTCGCAAGCCGCCGGCCACCCCGGAAGTGATAGGATGAAAACGAAACCGCACTGCGGGACGGAGCCGGTTCCTCCTCCGGAAAGTGTGCGCATATAAACGAGGTCTGACTGGTGCTGGAACTGGTCCGGAGGGCGAGGCGGCGTATCTTGCACAACGAACTGTTGTGCCAGGGCGCTAACGCCTTCAGTGCGGCGCTGGTTGCCGTCATCCTCCTGCTCATCGCCGGAACCCAGATTCTGAGCTGGTATTGGGCGCTGCTGCTGCCCGCCGCGGCCATCGTGTTCGCGCTCTACCGGGTTCGAAAACGCCTGCCCTCGCTCTACGTCACCGCGCAGACCGTAGACCGGCGAATGGAACTCACCGATTCCCTGTCCACGGCAATATTTTTTGAGAGCGCCGATAACGCCAAGCGCGCCTCGCCGGATCTATGCCGGTTGCAACTCGCGGAGGCCAACCGGATGGCGGAGAAGGTGGACGTGCGGCGCGCCGTTCCGTACATCATTCCGCAAACCGCGTACGTGGCAGCCGCGCTCCTGCTGGTGGCCTCCAGCGTGTTCGCGCTGCGTTACGGCCTGACCGAGCGGCTCGATTTACAGCAACCGCTGGCCCGCATTCTGCAGCAGAGCTTCGGTTGGGGCAACCCGGAACAGAAGGCGAAGGTGGATACCAAGAAGAGTGCCGACAAAGGGCAATCCGACGATGCCCTGGCGTCTTCCGAAGAGGGCGATCCTAACGTCACCAGCGATCCCGGCCCGCAGCCCGATGAGGCGGCCGAGAATTATAGCGGGGCCGAAGACAGCAAGAACGCCAGCAAAGCCGACAAGAACAGCCAGAACCAGTCGCAGCAGGATTCCGCTGAGGACCAGGCGGAAAAGGCCGAAGATTCCAACGGCGAGGGCAAGCAGGACTCCGCTTCCAATCCCAAGAGCGGCCAGCAAAAAGGGAACGAAGCGCAGTCCAAGGGCAACCAGGCTTCCAATGCGTCTCAGAATGGCCAGAGCCTGCTGAGCAAGATGAAGGAAGCGATGCAGAATCTGATGTCCAGCCTGCAGCAGAAGCCTTCGGAGAACGCCTCCAACCAGAACGGGAAGAACGGCAAGAGCCAGCAGAACGAGGGCAAGCAGCAGGCCTCCAAGGGAGAAAAGAAGAGCGGCGCGCAGTCGGACGATTCGCAGGAGCAGCAGGCCGCCGATGGCCAGGAAGCCCAAAACGCCGACGGACAAGCCACTGAGAAGGCGGATTCCGCGCTGAACAACAAGCAGCCCGGCAGCGGGGCGGGCAGCCGTGATGGCAGCAAGGATGTAAAGCTGGCGGAGCAACTGGCGGCCATGGGCAAGATCACCGAGATCATCGGAAAGCGCTCGCAGAATGTGACGGGCGAAGCCACGGTGGATGTGCAGAACACCAGCCAGCAATTGCGCACTGCTTATCAGGACCGGAATGCCGAGCATGCCCAGACGGGCGCCGAGATAAATCGCGATGAGATCCCGGTAGCGCTGGAGAGTTACGTAGCGCAGTATTTTGAGCGCGTGCGCAAGCAGGCCAAGAAGTAACCCCCAGAGCGAGCCTTTTATATACGTCCCAAGAGCCCAGAGTGAGCAAGGCTGTTGAACGCGGCGTCGCTATGCGCTTTCTTCTTGCCCCAGGTCCAATAGAGCCCAAGGTAGGCGTAGTTCTCCTCTTGCCCGATAGCTGTGTGGCCGTAGCAGAATAGCAACTGGAAACCGGGGTCGCGAAATTTGTAGTACCCACCGATATCGACCAGCGTCGCCGGTCTGGTCTGTGGTGTCGCGAGTCCTTCCGGTCCGTGATAGAAGATCTCCGTTCCCAATGTCACCTTCTTGCTAAGATCCCGCTGAACCAGCCAACCCGCGAAGGGATAATTGCGATAACCGGGTACGTTCACCAGCGTCACCCCGCCGCCTCCATAGGTGGTCCACGGGCCAAAACTCTTCTGCACCCAAACGGGCAACTTGTACCATGTCTTGCCTACTCCCAGACCTCTGGCGGCGCTGCCGGTGGGGATCTCGAACATCGTAAATGTGCCGATCATGGGGCGATGCTTGGTTTCCTGCACGAACCGGTATTTGATGCCGAGCTCAATGTCTCCTATGCCGAATGCTCGCGGAGCGCCGGCAGGCAGAATCGCGGCAGCGGGAACGATGATGTGGAGGTGGACATTTGGAAGAGCACCCCAATTGAACTCTACGGCCGGTCCAGCCGTGTCGGTTTCGAGGGGTGTGCCGTCCGACGCCGCGAAGGTATAGAACTCGTAATTCCTGAAGTCGATGGGTTCCGGATCGTCGGTTTGAAACGGAGGGCCGGCCAGCGCGGTGGCCGGGACGAAAGCCAGCAAGGCAAGTGCCGCTATCGTTTGGCACGCCGCTGCTATGACCGTGACCTCATAGACCTGTATCGCATAAATCGTGATCGAAGGGGAAGGCGGGATTTGGATTGCAGTACGAATGCGACCGGAATGAACGGAGGATCGGTGAGTGTCCATGCACGCGGTCTTTCCAGAACACGTAAAACCTGACACAGGCCGGGAGGCCTGTGGTACGGACTTACATGTACATGCCGCCGTTTACGGCTAGCACTTGGCCGGTGATGTAGGCGGCTTCTTCACTGGCGAGGAATTGCACGGCGGCGGCTACATCTTCCGGCGTGCCGATCCGCTCCAGCGGAATAGCGGCCAGGATCTTCTGCCGGCGTTCTTCCGGCAGGTCTTTCGTCATATCGGTGGCGATGTAACCTGGGGCTACCACATTCACCGTGATGGAGCGGCTCCCTAATTCCTGCGCCAGCGATTTCGACATGCCGATCAGAGCCGCTTTCGAAGCGGCATAGTTCACCTGGCCCGCGCTGCCTGCCTGCCCCACCACGGATGAGATGTTAATGATGCGCCCCCAGCGATTTCGCATCATGCCGGGGAGCACCTGCTGAATCGCCAGGAACGCGCCATCCAGATTCGTGCGCAACACCAGATCCCAATCGGCATGCTTCATGCGCACGGCTAAACCATCGCGGGTGATCCCGGCGTTGTTGACCAGCACGTCGATGCGGTTCTTCTCTTTCAGCACGCGTCCAAAAACCTCTTTGATAGACTCCGGCGACTTCACATCCAGGTTGACTGTCATGGGCTTGGCCCCGCAGGCCTCGACCGCGGCGGCGAACTCGGCGTTGCCTTCGATGGTGGCCGAGGTGGCCACGACATCGAAACCTGCACGGCACAGCGCGAGAGTCGTTGCCCGCCCGATTCCACGGCTCGCACCGGTAACCAAGGCAACCCGGTTGAACATTGCTTCTCCTTAGGATGTACTGGTAGTTACACCCAATATAACTTATGGCCTATCGCGATCTTCGGGAGTTCATCCGCGCTTTGGAGCAGAATCACGAGCTGCGCCGCATTCCGTTTGAAGTTGACCCGGTCCTGGAGATTGCGGAGTTTGCCGATCGCGCGGTGAAGGGGGGCGGGCCCGCGCTGCTGTTTGAGAAACCCAAGGGTTCCTCCATACCCGTGCTGATCAACTCGTTCGCCTCGGCGCGCAAGATGGAGATCGCGCTGGAGGTGGCATCGCCCGAAGAGGTGGCCGCGCGCATCGTAGAGCTGCTGGAGATGCGCATGCCCGAGGGGCTGATCGGTAAACTCAAGATGCTGCCCAAGCTGGCGGATCTGGGGTCGGTGTTCCCGCGCATTGTTTCCAAGGGCCCGTGCCAGGAGGTGGTGCGCACGGAGGGGTTCTCGCTCCACGATTATCCCGTGCTGCAATGCTGGCCCGGGGACGCCGGCCGGTTCATCACGCTGCCGCTGGTTTTTTCGCGGAACCCCGATACCGGCAAGCGCAACTGTGGCATGTACCGCATGCAAATCTTCGACGAGCGCACCGCCGGCATGCATTGGCAGACGCACAAACAGGGCGCCGAACACTATCGCCGCATGCAGCATCACGGCCGCGCGCGCATGGATGTGGCCGTGGCCATCGGCGCCGACCCCGCCACCATGTACTCCGCCATTCTGCCTTTGCCTCCGGATCTGGATGAAATGATGATCGCCGGTTTTCTGCGGCAGAGTCCGGTCGAAATGGTGAAGTGCCAGACCTCCGATCTGGAGGTGCCCGCCAACGCCGAGATCGTGCTGGAAGGCTACGTGGAGTTGGGAGAGTTGCGCACTGAGGGGCCGTTCGGCGACCACACGGGCTTCTATTCGCTGGCGGATGAGTACCCTGTGTTCCATGTGACGTGCATCACCCAGAGGCAGGAGCCGATCTACGCCACCACCATCGTAGGACCGCCGCCGATGGAGGATTACTACATGGGCAAGGCCATCGAGCGGATTTTCCTGCCGCTGATGCGCATCCAGATACCCGAGGTGCGCGACATCGCCATGCCGGCCGAAGGCATTTTCCACAACTTGATCCTGGTGTCGATCCGCAAATCCTACCCGGGCCACGCGCGCAAAGTCATGAGTGCGATCTGGGGACTGGGACAGGCGATGTTTTCCAAAGTCATCGTGGTAGTGGACGAGGACGTGGATGTGCAGAATATGCGCGAAGTGGCATGGAAGGCTCTGAACAATATCGATCCCGAACGCGACATTCAATTTGTGATGGGCCCGATCGACTCGCTGGATCACTCCAGCCGCCTTCCGAATTACGGGTCGAAGATGGGGGTCGATGCCACACGCAAGTGGCCCGGCGAAGGGTTCACACGCCCCTGGCCGGGAGTAATCGAGATGTCCACGGAAGTGAAGCGGCGTGTAGATGAGTTGTGGAAGAAGGCGGGGCTATAGGTCCGGCGCCTCTTAATGCGGCACTCGATAATTCTGTATTTGAGCCCATACGCCAAAGTCTTGCAGTAGCCAAATCACCACTACAATCACCACCACTGCGTTGAGGATCGACTTGATACTCGAGGCCATGGGTATATAGGTGTTGATCAGCCATAGTAGTATTCCCACCACAATAAGCGTGATGATAATGTTCAACAACGGCATAGAAGCTCGCCTCGCTCGTCTACCTGCAATTAGCAGACCAGAGTAAGCCTTCCCACGCAGAACTTAGATGCTGACTTTGGTGCGCGAAGTGCTGGTTCCACAGGCGGGAGGTACACACTTGAGACCCGAACAAAGGTGGCTCGCCACCGCAATTGCTGCTGCAGTTATAGCGATCGGAGGTAGCTCGAACCTCAAGGCCGCTCCGCAGGCCCCCGACAACACAAAGGTGAATGAGGCCAACCGCACCACGGCCGACCAGGCCAAAAATGACGTTTCCGACCGCGACTTGATGCAAAGAATTCGCAAGGCGGTTATGGACGAAAAGTCTCTGTCCACTTATGCACATAACGTGAAGATCATTTCGAAGAACGGCCAAGTAACACTAAAGGGCCCGGTTCGTTCCGATGAAGAGAAGCGCATTGTCGAGCAGAAGGCTACAGAGGTAGCCGGCTCCGGCAATGTTAACAGTCAAATCACAATCAAGCCTGCCCGCCACAGTTAGAGGCGGGTTAGTTACTTACGCGAAAATTGCCGAACCGCGACCGTTGGGAGCGGAGGCCAGTAAATAAAGGAGAATCAATGGCAGGAAAGAATACAGCAGTTTTTGGAATATATCGAAGCCAGAGTCAAGTCGAACGCGCGGTCGACTCATTAGTGGCCGCTAACTTCAGGCCGGAAGATATTTCCGTTCTGCTACCGGAGAACGTGGGCACCAAGGCCTTTGCTCACGAGAAAGGCACGAAAGCTCCGGAAGGCGCCACCGCAGGTGCAGGAACCGGGGGTGTGGTAGGTGGAACTCTCGGCCTGTTGGCCGGAATCGGTGCACTCGCAATTCCGGGACTGGGTCCATTCATCGCCGCCGGCCCGATCATGGCCGCGTTGGCCGGAGCGGGTGCCGGCGGAGTTGTCGGCGGCCTGATTGGAGCCCTGGTGGGAATGGGGATTCCGGAGTATGAGGCCAAACGGTACGAGGGCATCGTCAAAGATGGCGGCATCCTGCTGTCGGTGCATTGCGACAATTCCGACTGGGTGAAACGCGCGAAGGACGTCTTGAAACAGACGGGCGCGGAGGACATCTCTTCCGCCGGCGAAGCCAGTTCGGACTACGGCAAGACCGACAAACCCCTGCCCCGCACGCGTACCGGCGGCAGCACTGTTTAGTCAACATCCATAGCTACTGCAGCAAGCTCCCTCCGTTGATTGCGGGCAAACGCCTGGGATCAACGGAGGGAAACCCACCACCCGCAGATTATCGATTCCACGCTTCCTTTGTTAAACTTGAAACGTCCCTCACGGTGGGTGTAGCTCAGCTTGGTAGAGCGCCGGATTGTGGTTCCGGTGGCCGAGGGTTCGAATCCCTCCACCCACCCCAACCCCCAACCTGCGCAGACGGGCAAGAGCGGTAGCCAGCAGCGGGCCAAAATGCCGGTCTTTCCCGCCCAGAAGTCCATCAACTCCGCATGGCAAGCTCTGGTGAAAGCCACGGTCAATCAGGCCGCAGAGCTGGTGTTACGATCCGGTACCGACGCAGATGTAGCCCGCAGAATTGTACCGAGGCCTTTCCCTGGCACCGGAACCCTTCGCCCAGATCACCTGATCTTCCTGGCTCATCACAAACTGGTGTTCACTCCGCCTGCCACGTGCTAAACCGATTCAACCCTGGCCCCTGGCCAATGCCCGGATAGCCTTAGACTGGATTTTTATGGAAAGCCGTTTCAGGCCAGCCACGCCACAACTGCTAAGCATGATACGATCGTCGCGTGCTGAAGCCCGAAGACAAGGCACTACTAGAAATAACTGCCCAGTTGGGTCGTATTCGCGTGACCCAAGATAATCAGGCGCAAATTCACAGGCTCGTTGACGATGGGCTAATGCAACCCGACGGCGACTCCCACTACTGCCTCACCGAAGCCGGACAGCAATCTATTTAGGTCCAATGGTCGAAGTATGATGAGACCATGCGCGAAAAACTCACGTGGTGCTTGATAGCTTTGCTCGCTGTGATGATTCTGGCGTTGCATGGCCAAACGGGATCGCATTCGGAGACGCAAATCGGAAGATTCCAAATTGTGACGGTCGCTCCTGGTGGGGGTGAAGGATCTCAGGTATACCGTATCGACACAACTACTGGCGCGACACAGGTCAAGGCAGCCTTGCCGGACGGGAAATCAGTGTGGACGCTGCCAGTCCCGGAATTTCGTAAGCCTTAAGGTTCGGTCAAACTGACCCACTACCTTATATTCAAAGGCACGGGTCATCTTTGATTATGGCCTGCCGGGGCAACGGTAACAACGTATCCGGAATAGCACCGGGTCAACCATGGCCCAAGTCTTCCCTGGCTTGAGCTGAAGGTCGAAAGCGGGGCCTGTGCCAAACCAACATGGACATTGCCAGGGCACTCAGTCCGCAGGCCACGATTAGGGGCGCATGCTAGAGCCCACAGCAATGGCGTAGAATAGGCCCGAATGACGCCCCCGATAATTCCTCCAAAGCGGTCAAAGCACTCCTACGGTCTTGTCTGGTATATCAGCTTCCTGCTTGCTGCCGGTGCTGGGATCTGGCTGGTGTCAGCAACTACAAGTATGACTGGCTCTAAGCAAAGCTCTGTCGAGAAGGAGTATTTGTCTCTCGCCTCCAATATCAACGAACTAGAGTCCCAAAAGGCTTGGATGCTTGGTGATAATACCCAAGCGAATGGTGCCAAGATCGCTGGGATTGACAAAAAGCTCTTATCGCTGAAAGCCCGCCTCGCCCGGCTAGAACAACGTCATCAAGAGGAAGTTGCGAAGCAAGAGGCCGAAGAGGAGGCGGAGGCCGCTACCAAAAAAGCGCGAAGAGGAGGAGAAAGCAAAGCGGCAAGCTTAGAAAGCTGCAGCAGAGTTCGAGAAACGTTATGAAGATGTCCGGGCAAAACGAATAGCGGATCTTACTGTCAACGATGCCCGAGCTTTTGAAAGAATGTGGGGTATCTCTTCGGGGTCTGCCGGGAGCGCCATGAATCGGCCCACATTTGCTCCCCCTTTTTAATCCTCAAGGGCAACAGTGCAAATGCTACTTCGACGACCGCTTACGGTATTCCTTGCGGTTCCCCTTGCGCGGGATGGACTTGCTGCCAAAGGTAGGTTTGCTTATCGCGGTTGGCTTCATGACTGCCCCACACTGAGGACATCGCGTTCCTAACTCAGCAACCGTTGTGGCAGGGCACCTCGGACATTTCAAATGCTTAGCCATATCCGGTAGTATACCTGCTGTCACTGGCTCTATCGGTCTACTTAGCGTGGTCGATCCCGTTTGATTTAAGCTTGCGCTTCCGCTCGAATTACCGCGCGCGGCTGCGCCGACCCGCTGCGCTCAGTTAATCATGCTCTGCTCACTTTGACATTCTCCGCAATCTTCGCGCCTGCTGTGGCGCTGCCCGCTACTTGGACGGTTCGAGGATCGCAGTTCGCCATGAGAGACAACCTTCTTGGCCGTGGTCATGCAGCAGCGGGTCTTTATAAACGGCGGCAGATTGGTTCCGACGCTGATATCGAACCAGATACCGCGCGTCAGCAACGCAAAGTTCGTATAGGGAAGGGCGTTTTGATGCGGGCCGATTACCGTCAGACGGGAAACGCCATCGGTGGCGCAAGTGACTGCAACATTAATATCCTGGGGCAGGATAGTCTCTGCCATGAGAAATCGGCGGATTGGCTCCTGCCAGTTTCCCAATGAGAAGGAAGTCTTCTGTCCTGATAGGGTCGTCCACTGGTGAACTGATGTCCGCCAAACGATACTGAGTGCGATACGCGAGCTTCTCAACATCGATTCCGAGACCCGCCCCAGAGAAAACAGTCAGCATTCCATCCTGCCGCAGGGGCATCCCAAGATTCAGAATATTTCGCAGTTTAAAATCCTGCTCGTTCTCGCGCTGAACCATTACCATAGTGTAAGCCTCACCCTGCATGCTGAACCTTTGTTCGCAGTCCGAGCAGAGCAGATGCGCCCACATTTGTCTATCGGTTGCCAGGACCACCTTGGGCGTCATCACTACTGGATTGTCATTTTCGGTGGCCCGGATCAGAGCATTCAAGGCTTTGGGGTATTGGTGACTTCGCTGAAACGCGCAATCAGGCTTCAAACACAATTTACAGGTGCCTGTGGTTTGCATTCTCCGCATCTTAATGATCCCATTTTTCGGCCAGCGTGCAATAGCGTGCAATGGTCGGCGGAACGAATAGCAAATATGGGAGGTGCGGCGACGAAGGATCTGTACGGTGCGGATTCCAAAAGCGCGTCCGTGTACCGAATCCCTCGACCCACCCCAACCTCCGCTCCCTTAGCGTCGCGGCTCGGTAAGCGACGCTCACGGCTCGGTAAAGCATCGGCAAGCGACTCGGCTCGGTGAGTTGACACCACTGGGATCACCAGCGTAAGGTGTTACTTCTATGAACCCCAACCCCCCGGAGCCGGTGCCGCACCCGTTCCTTTTTCAAAGTTGGGATGTGATTTCATTTATCCATTGGGGCTTCGATCCAGCGATGGTGCGGCCGCTGGTGCCGAAGGCCCTGGAGCTTGATCTTTACGATGGCCAGGCGTGGGTGGGACTGATTCCATTTCACGCAGAGAAGCTGCGTCCACCCTTCCTGCCTCCCGTGCCGTGGGTCTCCTACTATCCCGAGGTCAACTTGCGTACCTACGTGCGCGGGCCCGAAGGCGGGAGCGGCGTATGGTTCTTTTCGCTGGACCTGGCGCGGTTTCTGGCGGCTATCGGCGCTCGCGTGCTTACGCGCCTCCCGCACATGTGGACCAGAATGCAGATGCGGCGCGAAGGAAACCGCGTCCATTACGAAGGCGCACGCGCGTGGCCGGCTAACGTCTGCCCCGCCATATGCAAATGCGGCATCGAAATCGGGGACGATATGCCCTACCCGCATGTGAGCGACTTAATCGTATTCCTGTCGGCGCGGTTCCGGATGTACACAGAGTGGTACGACGGTCTGCGTTACGGACAAGTGGAGCATCCCGCGTGGCCGATGAAGCACGCGCGCCTCCTTTATCTGGAAGAGTCACTGCTGAAAGCGGCGGGTCTGCCGAAGCCCACGACGGATCCGGTTGTGTGTTTCTCGGAAGGTGTGAACACCCGCATCCAGTGGTTCAAGAAAATTGGCGCAACCGCGTCTGCCGTGGCGCGATGACGGTACGAGCTTTCTTCCCGTCTCTGCTGGTGCTGCTATCGGGCGGCTTGGCGAGTGCCCAGATAATGGTGGGCTACGGCGCGATTTCCGGCACGGTGCTGGATCCCAGCGGTCAAAGCGTCCCTTCGGCCATGGTGCAGGCGCGCGACCTAACCCGCGGCATCGACCGCGCCGGGGTGACGGACATGGCGGGCGAGTACCTGCTCCAGTTGTTGCCTCCAGGAGCGTACTCTCTCCAATTCGCAGCGCCCGGATTCGCGAAGAACACTCTGGAAGGGGTGGAAGTGCGGGTGGGCGATACGGTAGTGGTCAACACCTCACTCACCGTCGCGCCGAACATAGAGACGCTGACGGTAAGCTCCGCGTCACCAGGGATCGAGGCCCAGCGCGTGCAACAGGCGAACGACATTGAGGCGCGCGAAATTGAGCACCTGCCGATGAATCAGAGGAACTATCTGAACCTCGCGTTGCTCGTGCCCGGCGTGGTGGAAACGGCTTCGCTGGCAGACTCGGCCGATTATCGAATCCCCTCCACGCCGGCGTCCGGCCTGGGATTTGCCGGCGGCAACGGGCGCGGAAACATCTTCGCGGTGGATGGGTTCGGATCGAACGGTTCGGTAGGGAACGTTCGGCCCACGATTCCGCAGGTTTCCGTGCAGGAGTTTCAAGTCAACCGGAACAGTTACTCGGCGGAGTTCGGCGGAGGGTTCGGGGGGGCGATCAACATCGTCTCGCGCTCGGGCACGAATGCCCTTCACGGCAGCGCGTTCGGTTACCTTCGCGATCGCTCGCTGGAGGCGCGGGACGCATTCGCGATCGGAAATCCCGCATTCACGCGGGTGCAGTCGGGAGGGAGCCTGAGCGGACCGATTCGCAAGGACAATACCTTCTTCTTTGCGGGATTCGAGCAGCTGGACCGGCACGAAAGCGTCTTCGTACCGATCCTTCAAGATCCGAGTGTTCTCACGCAATTGACGCCATCGCAGAATCAGTTGCTGAATTTCCTTTCGGGCTCCGGGGCGCAACTCGCCGGCCTATCGGCGGAGTTACGCGCCTTGCTCACTCCCTCGAACAATCCGGCGGTAGTGCCGCTGTTTGAGCAGAACAGCGGGAGCTTTCCGTTCTCAGGAACAACGTCGCAGGGATCCCTGCGCGTAGATCACCGGCTCTCCTCCCAATCGAGCCTGCTGCTCCGCTTCACGGCGACGGCGGATACGGAGGCGAATACGAAATTCGGCGCGCAGGCTGGATTGAGCCGCGGCAGCTCGTCGGACCAATCGGATCGCGAAATGGCCGCCGAGTATGTTCACATCTTTTCGCCGCGGATGATCAGCGTAACCCGCCTCGCGTTCGGCTACGACCGGCTCACTCTGCTTCCCAACGATCCCATCGGTCCGGCGATCGACATCACCGGGTATGGCAGCTTCGGGCGCGACCCGCAGTTTCCCTCCAACGAGCGTGACCGCATTTGGGACGCGCAGCAGAGCTTCACCTGGTCAATCGGGCGGCACACGCTCAAGACCGGCGTTCAACTCAACCCGGTGCGCAACGACGTAAAGCCGGAGACCTATCTGGGAGGCCGCTTCATCTTCGGCGAATTTCTCCCGCTAGGCGCGCTCCTCGACACGATCACCGGCACCGCGGGCTTCAGCGCGCAACTGGGGCAGACACTTGCCGGCCTGGGGCAGGCCCAACTGGCCGGCACGCTGGCAGAACCGATCACCAGCCTGCAATCGTACGCCCTGGGGTTGCCGGAGGCGTACGTCCAGGGTTTCGGGAACACGCAATCGATCGGCTGGCAACAGAGGCACAGCGCGTTCGCCGAGGATTCGTGGAAAGCCGCGCCCAACCTCACGCTGAACGCGGGTGTGCGGTATCAATACGATTCGAACACCTATATTCCGGGAATCAGCAACTTTGCGCCGCGGCTGGGCTTTGCATGGTCGCCCGGCGCGGCCGGCAACCTGGTGGTGCGCGGCGGTTACGGCATGTTCTACTCGTTCACCGAGACCGAGATCAATTTCTCGGCGTATGCCTTGAAACGGCCCGACCTGGCGATTCTGGAGATTTCCGCCGCCGGCGTTCCGCTGATCAATCCGCAGACGAACCTGCCGTTGAACTCCATCGATATTTACCAGACGCTGCTGCGCGAAGGAATTTTGGGAACGCGCACAGTGCAGTTTACCGACCTGCTGCCGCTGGGAGTCGTGCCCGGTTTCCGCTTGCCCACCGCGGGCGGCATCGCCTCCGGCTTTGAAGACCCGTATTCGCACCAGGCGAGCTTCGAAATCGAGAAATCGTTCCACCAGACGCAGATTTCGGTGGCGTACAATTTCACCCGCACGCTACACCTGCCGCGCACGCGCGATCTCAATCTGAAGCAGGTGGGAACACGGCCGGACGGATGGCCGATCTTCGGTCCAGTGGACCCAACCATCGCCAACAACTATGTCATCGAGCCCTCCGCGAACGCGTACTACAACGCTCTGGTGTTGCAGGCCAGCCGGCGATTCTCGCGTAACTGGAGCTTCGCGGCGCACTATACGTGGAGCAAGGCCATCGACGAGACAAGCGATTTCAACATCGAATACACGGCGCAAAACCAGTTGGATGTCCGGGCGGACCGCGGCCTGTCCGACTTCAACCAGGCGCACCGGTTCGTGGCGTATGGGCTCTACCGCTCGCCATCCTCGATCAAGAATAAGCTCTTGGCGGGTTGGTCGTTCGCACCCATCGTGCGCGCCAATTCCGGCATGCCCTTCAACATTCTCACCGGATACGACAACCTGGGCGATGGGCAAGCCACCACCCACCGTCCGCTGGGCCTGGGCCGTAACGTCGGGCGTGGTCCCGATTTCGTCTCGGTGGACGCGCGCGCGGAGCGTGCTTTCCGGCTTAAACCGGACGGCACGGCGGAGATTCGCGCCACCTTCGAAGTGTTCAATCTGCTCAACCGCACCAACTTTGAGTCGGTCAACAATATTGTGGGCGCGACGCCGCTGGACGCCTTGCCTGCGCAACTGGTGGGGGTCCGCGGGAACCCCACGGATCCGTTCTCCTTCACTTCCGCCTACGAGCGCCGGCAGGTGCAACTAGGGCTACAGATCGTCTTCTGATTAAGGAGTCACCCTCGTGTCGCCGACCAACACAAAACGCAAGATCGCTATCCTCGGCGGCGGCCCTTCTGCGATGGCCGCTGCCTTCGAACTCACCAACCACGACGGCTGGAGCCAGGAATACGACGTCACCGTCTATCAATTGGGTTGGCGGCTGGGAGGCAAAGGCGCCAGCGGCCACAACGCAGCCATGCGCAACCGGATCGAAGAACATGGGCTGCACATGTGGATGGGTTTCTACGAGAACGCGTTCCACGTGATGCGCCAGGTTTTTACAGAGATCCATGAAAAGGGACTCGCTCCGGATTCGCCGTTCCAGGACTGGACGGACGCGTTCACCGGACAAAGCTTCAGCGCCATGACCGAGAAGCGGCCAGACGGATATCAGTTTTGGGGGGTCACGTTTCCGAACTTCCACGGCGCGCCCGGCGATTTGACGTTGTTCACCGACACAAGTAGCCAGCCTCCGACACCCTGGGAATACATCGGGCGCATGCTGGAGTGGCTGTTGAAGCAGTGGAAGGGCCCGCTCAGGGACGCCGTTAACCTGGTCGCACGGGACGTCTCGGAATGGGTACTTGACGTCTTCAGAGTGGTGGGTTTGGGTGTCGAGAAGTTGGTGGGAACAAGTCTTCTCGATGCAGCCAATGCCCTTACAAAGGCCATGCACGAAGACGGCAGCCAGCACCACCCGCTGCAGCACAAGGCCCTGGTGTTCCTGCTGCGGGAATTCCGGGCAGCGACTGCGCAGAAGGTGGAGGAAAACCCCATCTGGGATGATCTGAGGCACCTGTACATCCTTACGGACTTTGTGGTTGCCCTGATCAAGGGGATGATCGAGGATGGCGTCATCACGAAGGGCTTCCAGGTAATCGACAAGTATGAAATGTCGGAGTGGCTGGCGCAGCACGGTTCCACGGAATATGCCGTGATTATGCGGCCGGTCTACGATGCATCGTTCGCCTATGTAGGCGGCGATCCAAACAAGCCCAATATGTCGGCTTGCGCCGCGCTGCACGGCATGCTGCGGTTGTTCTTTTCCTACAAGGGGTACCTCTTCTATCATATGAACGCGGGGATGGGGGACACGATCTTCGCACCACTTTACATACTGTTGCGCAACCGCGGCGTGAAGTTCGAATTCTTCCATAAGGTCACCAACCTGGGGCTTTCGAAGGACCAGAAGACGGTGGAAACCATCGCCATGGACGTGCAGGCAACCGTGCTTCCCGATAAGAGCGGCGCGCTGGAATACCATCCTCTGGTCCCGGTGAAGTACTTGCCATGCTGGCCGAGCGAGCCACTGTACGATCAGCTCAAGGAGGGAGACACCCTAAAGAAATACAACCTGGAATCGGCGTGGAGCCCGTGGAAGGGCACACCCACGACGTTGCAGCTCGGCAAGGATTTCGACCAGATAGTGCTCGGAATCTCGCTGGCCGCACTGCCGTATCTGTGCCCCGAGCTGATTAAAGCGAATCCGAAATGGGATCGTATGGTCGCGAACCTGGCCACGGTGCAGACACAGGCGGCCCAAGCGTGGTTCAAGGCCAGCCGGCAAGACCTTGGGCTTAACATTGATGCGGGCGAAGGCAACGAACCGACCATTGGAGGCTACGTCGAGCCTTTCGATATCTACGCGGATATGACCCATCTGTTGCCGCGCGAGGAGTGGCTGCCAGGGGATGGAGTCAAACAGTTGACCTATTGGTGTAACTGCCTTCAGGATGTGTATGGCGCGCCGCCGCCGGGGACGGATCCCAACTGGCCGACGGTGCAGCAGGCGCGGGTTCTGGGCGCCACCGCCAACTATTTGAAGAATTCGGTGGAATTGATATACCCCAAGCTGCTCGCCGGGAATGGATCGGTCAATTGGGACCTGCTGGCGGACCCGTTGAACGGAGTGGGGGAAGCGCGGCTTCAGTCGCAGTATTACCGCGCCAATATCGATCCATCCGAACGCTATGTGCTCTCGACTGCGGGAACCATGCAATACCGGCTCAAGTCCTGGGACTCGGGGTTCGACAATCTCTACCTCGCCGGCGACTGGACGGACTGCTTTCTGAACTCAGGTTGCGTGGAGGCGAGTGTCATTTCGGGCCTGATGGCGTCCCAGGCAATTTGCGGATTTCCCCAGCACATATATGGCGGGTGGGATATGACCGAGGCCGAACCGGTTCGGCCATGGGCACCGCTCAATCCGGCAAACCCGCCACAAACAGACGAGACATCCGGATCGGATCAGTGACGGCCTCGGCGCGGAAGGCGGCAATCGCCTCTTCGGCGTGGTTTCCGGTGAGTTGGGCGCGGCGCAGCGCGGCGGCGCATTGGAACAGCCGCATACCGAGGGCGGCTGCGGCTTGCTCGGCGGCCCCCAGGGAGTCTATCGCGGCCGCGCGATCGCCCTGTAGGAATTGCAGCCCCGCGCGGATGGCCGCGGCGTGCGGCCGGGCGATGGGCATGCTTTCGCGCTCCAGGCGGCGGAGATCGCGCCGGGCGACCTCGAGGTATTCAGGCGATTTCGCGGCTGCGGCGAGCGCACAGCGGGCCCGGCCGGCGAAGAGGCCGGTGCGGAACCATTCATTGCGCGAGAAGAAGGCGCGCTGCATGCGCGGCCATTCCGCGTCGAGGAAGGCAACTCCCTCGGCGCCCTCGCCCGCATAGAGAAAGATATCGGTGCGGGAGAGCGCTGCAAGCGCGTGTTGGAACTGGTAGGTTGTCGCGATCCAACGGGCCTGGAATCGATCGATGGTGCGGCGCGCGGTTTCGGGCTCTCCGTCGCAGAGAAAGGGAATGTGGGCGGCGAGCGATGCGATGCTGACTTCGGTGTAGAGGTCGCCGCGCTCCTGTGCCTGCCGGAGGACGTCGGCCGCGTGTACATTCAATTCCTTCCAACTCCCCAGCATCAGCAGGCTGTTGGCGATGATGTTCTGGCAATGCGCGAGTCCCCAATATTCGCCGACACACTCCTTTTGAAAAATGCGCGCGCCCTCGGAGAGGTATCGAATCGCTCCGGCGAAGCGGCAATTGACGAACTCAACCAATCCCGTACACATGGCCAGCATGCCGCGCGCGTGCGGGCTACCTTTTTCGGCCAGAGGGCCGCAGAGAGCAAGGAGCCGGGTGGCGCGCCTCTTTCCGAGCGAGCCAAAAGCGGCGCTGGTAATGGCTTCCCAGGGCAGCGCGCGGGCCAGGCGGTGGGCTTCCCCAACCTTAAGAGCGAGCAGCAGGGATCGGGCGGTGAAGAGGGCGCCGGTGATGAGATCGATAGTGCCGAGGGCGGTTCCGGCAGCCCAGGCAACATCAATCTGGCGCAGGATGGCAGGAGCGATTTGGTCTTCGGTGCGCAGGCGAAAGCGGGTGCCGCGGAGCTGCAGCCGCAACCGGACCAGGACGAATTCCCACATTGCCTGCCGTGGCGTGGCGGGAATTTTCAGATCGAGCGCGGCGAGCACTTTCCGGAAGACCGCCAGACCCTGTTCGACCCGGCCGGTGCTGCAGTAATGATAAGCCGCGCGGCGCTCCAGTTCCAGGGTGGCGGGGCCTGGATGGGACGCAGCACTCAAGTACACATCCGCAGCCTCTGAGGCCCGGCCGGAATTCGCCAGCGATTCCGCCAGCCGTGTTTCCAGCGCCCCGCAACGCGAATCCTCCGAACCTGCGAGATCGCGCGCCAACCGGTAGAGTTCGGCGGCGTGCCGGAAGGCGAGGGCGTCAAACGCCTCATCGGCGGCGCTGGAGTAGTAGTGGACGGCTTTCGCCGCTTCGCCCGCGCCTTGAAAATGGACGGCCAGCGTTTCGGCGCTGCGCCCGCCCAGCGATTCGAGCGCCAGCGCCAGGCTGCGATGGCGTTCGCGCCGGACGGCGGGATCCAGCCGCGCTGCGACCACTTCGCGCACGCGATCGTGATATGGCTGGAGATCCTGGTTCGAGCCGCGCGCGCCCGTGCGCACCAGCCGTCCCGCACGGAGCACGGCCAAAGCACCCGGGTCGCGCTCCCGGGAGCCCGCAGCCGCGTAGATTTCGGCCTGGCGCAGCGGCTGCCCGGATATGGCGACCAGTTCCAATAGAAGCCGCGCGCCCGGCGCGAGGGAACTTATGCGCGTCCAGAGAACCGATTCGAGCGTGGTCTCGCCCGGCTCGAGGGACTCTCCGATGGCCAGCGCCTGGCCAAGTTCCCGAATCAGGTAGGGACTGCCTGCCGCCTCGTTCCAGAAGCGGGCAGCCAAGTCCCGTGTCCCGGCCACGCCCGGCGCGAGAGACTCAACCAGGCTCTCGGTTTCTTCGAGCGAGAGCGGGCCCAGCGTAATCTCGCGGCGCTCGATGGAGGATTCACGCGCACCGGCGAACAGCGTCTGAAGCACGGCGTTCGATTCCGCCGACTCGCTACGGTAGGTGGCGATGAGGAGCACCCGCGGCGCATCCGGCAAGCGCATGAGGTCAGCCAGAAGCGCGGCGCTATCGATGTCGCCCCATTGCAGATCGTCAATGTAGATCACGACGGGCATGCGATCGCCGAGGCGTCCGAACAGATCGCGGAGCGCGGCAAAGACGCGGCGCCGCAGCTCCAACGGGTCGGCACTCTCCATGGAGCGCGCCGCGATATCGGGTACTGTGATCACGCTCCGCAGCACGGGGAACGCTCGGGCGAGCGCGGCAGTATCGCGTGGAAGAATGGACGGCCGGTCGGCCGCCGGGATCTTGCCCAGAAAGCGGCTGAGGGAATCGATGACGCCATCGAGAGCCTTGTACGGGACGGATTCCTGTTCGCGACAGGTACCCGTGAGGATGAGAGTTTCCGTATCGGTCTCAGTCGCGGCTTGTTCCAGGAAGCGGCGCACTAATTCGCTCTTTCCCATCCCGGAAGGCCCGCTGATATAAATTGCGCGGGGACGACCCTCGCGCAGAGCTTCGAGCGCGGATTCGAGAGCGGCATACTGTTCCGCTCGGCCTACAAAGACGCTGGCAGCTTGATGATGAGCCGGGGCAGACTCTCCCAGACTGCGGAGTATGTCAGGACCGCGCGGCCGGGCCTCGGGATCGAGCGCGAGCAGCCGCATGCACAGGCTGCGCAACGCGGGCGGAACGAGCCGGGAGAAGGGCGGCGAGCCATTCGAAGGCAGGCCGCCCATTAGCGTTTGGTACAGCATGACTCCTACCGAGTACCAGTCGCTGGCCGGTGTGAGTTCCTGCGCCCGAACCTGTTCCGGGGACATGTAACCGCGCGTTCCACCGGAGAAAACGGAGCCCTCGCGGCCGGCGAACGTGCCGGGAAGATCGGTGACCAGGCCGAAATCGAGGATCGCCACGCGGCCCGCGCGTGTGACCAGCACATTGGAAGGCTTGAGATCGCGGTGGAGCTTGCCGGCTTCGTGCAGCGTCTGAACGCCCTCCACAAGCTGGGGCAAAGCCCGGCGCAGACGCGCGAACTGATCGGGGCGCTCCAGCGCACGCAAGGAGCGAAGGGCTTGTTGCGGCGGCGTTCCGGGTAGCGATCCCGGCGTGATTTCGATGGTAGTGAACAGGGAGCTGAGGGTCTCCTGATCGTCCGACTCCGTCACCGGATCACCGCGCACATACCTGAGGAAGTCCACGCCATCCACGTATTCCATCGTGAAGTACCATTGGTCGCCGTCGGATATGAGCTCGAAGAGCTGTACCAGGTTGGGATGGATGAGGCCGGTGAGGGCCCTGAATTCCTGCTTGAGCAGATAGATGCGGCCTGGGTTGACATCCCGCAGGGTTTTCAAGGCCACGCGTGCGCGCTGCTCCCGATCGAACGCCTCGTACACGATGCCAACACCGCCGGAACCGACCCGGCGCAGCAGCGTGAAACGGTCCGATATCGCCGGCAGCGGCTCGAGGCCGGGATGCATAGAGCTACTGTATCAAGCCCCGGCGGCGCGGCTTCGCGGATAGACGGGCTGCCCGTCTTTCACCAGGGATTCGAGCGCGGGTTGCCGGAGCCAACGGGCCGATTCGCGATACAGATGCGTGAGCTGAGGATGGATGATCACTAAGTCAAGGAAATCTGCCGCCAGACCTTCCAGAGTCAAGGACCGGTGCATGACGTCGCGAATCTCTGACTCGGTAAGCGGGTAATGATCGGGGTAAAAGTCAGGCACGTGGATGAGTATGTCGACCGACGGAGACAAGGGGTTGGCCAGAAAACGCAAGATTTCAGCGACGATGTCTCCGTGGCCTTCGGTCAGAGCCTCCGCGAACAGCAGCCGATAGAGGACGATGTTGAGGAACGCCTGTTCGGGGGCGCTCTCTCGGGCGGCCAGATCCGCGTAGTCGAGGTAGCTCTGAACAATGGAGCCGTTGTGCGCGCGGTACCAGGAAATGGCGGATGGCTTTCGAAAATATTCCAACCAGTGTTGGACGGGGACGGGGAGATCGGGAGAATCCAGACCCAACTCCTGGAGGCGGCCCGCCAATTGGGAGAAATAGATGAAGTCGAGGTTTACGTTACTCCACCATGGGCTGCCCGACCCCGGATCCAGCACGCCCCGGCTCACCTCCCAGCTGAGGAAGTCGAGTTCCGACGTTCCGTACCCTTCGGGCCATCCCTGCGCATCGCCATAGATGCGGTAGAAAGCCTCTCGCATCGCCAGCCTGCCCTGGGGGCTGTCGCGAACGGCTTCCACAAGGGCGTGAACCTCTGCCTCGACTTGCGCGATGGTTTCCGGCACGTTGAACAATCTACCACCTTCCACGGGCGGAAACGACGGCTTACGGGAGGGCGGTTTCGGTTCGCGCCGGAAACATGCTGGTGATGATCGCCAGGTCGCTGACTACCTCTTGCTTCGTCCGGCCTTCAATGTGGATCGAATGTTCGCGGCTCAGAAGCCACATTTCCGGCAGGATCTCGGCTACCAGCTTGCCATGGCAAAAGACCCGAACGACGGAGGATTGAGAAACGACGATGGCAACGGCGCGTGTCGCCGCCGTGATGCTCGCGGCAGCCACGTGCCGGGTTCCGAGTCCAAACGGCAGTTCCACGGATGCTCCGGAAGCATCCAAATGGCGGGCGGCCGCGACGAAAGTGCCGTCACCTGCGACGATGAATGCCCCATCCAGTTGCGCCAATTCCTTTACCGTGCCCCACAGTTTTGGGTCTCGAACCGAGCGTACTTCGGGTGGATGCGCCGCCAAAGGATCAAGAATCAGCGGCCGCGACCTGGCGAGTACGGCCTCCGAATCTCCAATCGTAAAAAGCGTGCCGATGCGCCTGCCTTCCCGCCCCTCGCGGGCAATCTGAACCGCCAACTCGATGAGAGGATCCAGGATCTGAGGATCGAACGGTGGTAGCTGGCAGATCACGCTGTCGAACATAGCCGGCATATTATCTTCTCGAATCACCGGCAGACGGTAGGCGCACCTGGAATGAAGTGCGCCCCGGTACCGAATCAACACGAACCTCGCCGCGGTGCTCTTGAACGATGCGATAAACCGTATCGAGGCCCAAGCCAGTACCTTCTCCTACGGGCTTTGTCGTAAAGAACGGTTCGAAAATGTGATCGCGGACTTCCTCGGGAATTCCCGGCCCGCTGTCTCGAATTTCAACCAGTACTCTGCCAAACTCCGCCTCGGTTCGCACCACCAACTGTCCATTGCCCTTCATGGCGTCGATCGCATTGTCGATCAAGTTCGTCCATACCTGATTCAATTCGCTGCCGCGCGCACAGATCCGCGGAAGGGAACGATCGTATTGCCGCACCACCGATATTCCATACTTGAGGCGGTAGTGAAGCATGATCAAGGTGTTTTCCAGGCCATCGTGAACGTCGATCTCCTGCTCCGGGGCCTGGTCCATATAAGAGTACTGCTTGATCGCGCGGACCAGATCCGCAATCCGCGACGTGCCGCTTTCAATTTGCTCGACCAGGCGGTTTATGCTGAACGATACCGTGAGACGGGTCACCACATCCGCCAACGTCTCGTCGTCAAATCGCCCGGACAAATCACGCAACATCTTCAGGTCGCATCCCGCATCCACCAGGCCGGGCGCTAACTGCCTCGCCTCGTCGATGTGGTGGCTTTCCAGAAAGACGCCGATTTCCTCTTCCCGGTCGCTCCTCTCCAGGGAATCGAGCGCTGCCGGCGGATGGTCCTTAGACCACTCGCACTCGGTCTTGGCCAGGAACAGCCGGTCTTCGGCCGGAAGCCTCCGCTTGTCCAAGTGAAGGCCGGCGGTGTGAAACGACTTGACGGCCTGCTGCAGATTGACGGCGGCGTTACGCACGGCGGCGGCCGGATTATTCAATTCGTGAGCCAAGCCGGCGGAAAGTTTCCCCAACGCGACGAGCTTCTCCCGCTGCTGATCCCTCCGTGTCGTTTCACGGACACGATCGGTTAATACGCCAACTAGTTTTGGGCCAAGGTCCGGCAACCGCTTCAGCATTTCCGGGAACCGTTCCGCTCGCAAGAACGCAACGGTGGCTGGCGTCATGGCTCGCACCGTCAGGGGAAACTCCGTCAGTCGCGAATAAGGGAGCATTCCAGTTACTTGGCCGGCCCGGGCGGAATAAGTGCGGCCATCTCCCATTCCCTGCTCGCGTTGCATGGCTAGCTCGCCTTCCAGGATGACGAACATGCGGTCGGCCGGGGAGCCCTCCGTGACCACGATATCTCCGGGCTTGGACTGCACCAACTCCATGCGCGAGGCGAGCCAGGCGAGGTCGTCCAACGATAGGTCCGAGAAAACCGGGATAGCCTTCAGTTGCTGAGAGAGACTTGCGGCGGAGGATTCCATTTTAGACCTTGGCCAAATAGCGGTGAATGAACTGAATTGCGATGGAGCCTTCGCCCACGCTGGAGGCCACGCGCTTGATGGATCCGTAACGAACGTCACCGACCGCAAAAATTCCCGGGACGCTGGTCTCCAACAAAAATGGATCGCGGTCCAAAACCCATCCGGGCGGACGCTTACCTTCGCGGAACAGATCTGGGCCGGTACGTATGAATCCGTGGTCGTCGCGGTCCACAAAACCATCGAGCCAATCGGTATTGGGCTCAGCGCCGATGAACACGAACACGGAACTGGCGGGTACCTTGTCGATGGATCCGGACTGGCTGCAGGAGACCGACAGCGCCTCCACTCTCTCAGAGCCATGGACTTCCACCACCTGGGAGCCATATTCCACCCGAATGTTAGGCGTTTGCGCGATATCGTTGATCAGGTATTGCGACATGGTGGCACCCAGGCTGTCACCGCGAACCAGCATGATGACGCTCCTGGCATAGCGCGAGAAGTTCATGGCAGCTTGCCCAGCCGAATTCGCGCCGCCGACAATGTACACATCTTCATCTTTGCAGGAGATGGCTTCGGTAGAGCCGGCTCCATAATAAACGCCCGCGCCTTGGAGCCGTTCCATTCCTGGCACATCCAGCTTGCGCCATTGGACTCCGGTTGCGATCACCATGGCGTGGCACGATAACTCGCTGCCATCGCCGAGCGTGATGATGCGGTACGGGCCCTCGCTCCTGACCTTGGTTACTTCTTGCGGTGCCACGATCTCGGTTCCAAAGCGGCGCGCTTGTGCGACTGCGCGGCGCGTCAGATCGTTCCCGCTCAAGCCCGATGGAAAACCAAGGTAGTTCTCGATTCGCGAACTGAGGCCGGCTTGACCGCCAGGAGCCTCTCGCTCAACGATTACGGTTTTGAGACCCTCGGAAGCGCCGTACACGGCCGCTGCCAGACCGGCCGGTCCGCCGCCTACAATCACCAGATCGAAGAAATCGGTTTGCGAACGCGTACGCAGACCCACGCGATCGGCCAGTTCCCCTAAAGAAGGATCAACCAGCGTGACACCGTCCGCAAGAATCACAATCGGAAATGTTCGTTTATCGCCGACGGATGCCAGAGTCTTTTTGACCTCGTCATCCTTATCCACGCTCTCGATGTCAAGCCACCGGTAGGGGACCTGGTTTCGCGCCAGGAACTCCCGCACCTCGTAGCAACGGGCGGACCATCGGGTACCCAGCACGCGAATTCCCTCGAACGGCGGCCGATACGACGCCGACCATTGATCCAGCAAATCGTCCAACACCGGGTACAGGTTGCGGTCCGGCGGGTCCCAGGGCTTCAACATGTAGTGATCCAGCTTGACCGTGTTGATCGCTTCGATGGCCGCCTCGGTGTCGGCGTATGCGGTCAGCAGAACGCGGCGGACGTCGGGAAACTCGCGAATCGCGGCAGTCAGGAATTCGATGCCGTTCATGCGAGGCATCCGGTAGTCGGCGACGAGAAGCGCTACCGGTTCGGTGCGTTGCGCCAGCCGGCTTAGAATATCGAGCGCACTCGAAGCCGAATCTGCAGACATGACGCGGTAGCGGTTACTGTACTGTTTCCGGAGATCGCGCTCAACCGCCCGCAGCACATCGGGGTCGTCATCCACCGCCAGTAACACTGGTCTTGGCATCGGCATTTGGCTCCGTCAGAGTCGGGCACCTTGTGTGAGGCCCATCACATACTCAGCAGCGACGGCGAGGTCACGCTGATACTTTACAACACAGGAGAGCCGTCGACAGCATGGCCGATCGACGATTTAAGGAACAGGCAGTAGATCGACGGCAATTCGAGCTATGCGCATTGGATGAGTGAGGATTGCGTAGAGATTCAAGACAGCCGTCCATGACACCAGTTCCGGCGGAATGGATTCTCGCAGTGAGCTCCTTGGAGGTTAGACGCCGGCATGAGTGCCGGCGCGGCAGCCTGAGAGGCTGCGAAAGAGAAGCTACATACGATCCACTTCCGCGGAAGCACTGACCACCGGCCGACGATTCGAGTGACTTGGAGTCATCAACGCGTCGCACAGTTCCGTCGCGCCAGCCCCCTGCTGGATTTATCGCGACGCATTGGGTGCTGCCAAAGCATTGAAGACAAATCGTATATCTTTGGCATTCCTGCCAAGCAGCGTTTGGTTCGCAGATTGCCCCTGGTAGCGTCGTAAGGAGAAAAACAAATGAGCAAGTCACACACGAAAATGATGTTGCTTGTCGGTCTCGGAGCCCTCGCACTGCTGCCTGGCGCCAAGGCCGATGAGTGGAACCAGAAAACCGTATTTACGTTCAGTGGCCCGGTCGAAATTCCGGGACAGGTGCTGCCGGCCGGCACGTACGTTTTTAAGCTGGCCAATTCCCAATCGAGCCGGAATATTGTGCAGGTCTTCAACAAGGGCGAAAACCATTTGGTTGGCACATTCCTCGCGATTCCCGATTACCGTCTTCGTCCCTCCAGCAAACCCATCATTACGTTCGATGAGCGGCCCGCCGGCTCACCGGAAGCCGTCAAGGCGTGGTTCTATCCTGGCAAGAACTATGGCCATGAATTTGTCTATCCCAAGACTAAGGCGCTCGCATTGGCCCAGGCAAACAACACCCCCGTTCCTTCCATGCCGGTCGAACTGGAGCCAAGCACGACGCAACCTGCCGTCACAGTGGACGGACCCGAGGTAGTAGCCATGAACGCGGCGCCTTTGAAGGCGGCAACACCAACCGGGGAGGAAGTTGAGCTTGCAGAAGTCTTCGATGCTTCCCCGCTGCCCGCGGCGCTACCCACTACCGCAACGTCGTTACCTCTCTTCGCTCTCATTGGCTTGTTGTCGCTCGGTACCGCAGTCACCCTGAGGCTGGCTGCGGCAAGAGCCAAGTGACATGGGTGCGCGATGCCGGCTGCGTCTGATGCGGAGCGGCGTATGGGTAGCCACCCTCCCAAGAGAGCCCGGAGCTTTTCCAAATTCTGGGCTCTTTCCTTCTTTTGGCCGGCCGGATTTGCACTCTCCGCGCACCCGCAGGCCGCGGCGACGATCGCCGAGCCGGACACTACGATCTCAGTCGCCGTCCGCCTGGTGGTGCTGCACCTGAGTGTCCGGAACAACAAAGGCGATATTGCTTCGGGGCTTCAGGAGCGGAGTTTCAGAGTGAACGAAAATGGCCAACCAGAAAACATCCTGGCGTTCCACCCCGAAGACATTCCGGTCGCTGCCGGGCTGGTAGTTGACAACAGCGGCAGCATGCTGAAGAAACGATCCGATGTCACTGCGGCGGCAGTGGCATTTGCGCGCGCAAGCAACCCGCGCGATGAAGTATTCATCGTCAACTTCAACGAGAATGCTACCTTGGGCCTTCCTGACACAAAGTTATTCTCCGCCTCAGCCGCTGAACTGGAAGGCGCGCTGCTTAAGCCTGCTCCGGCAGGCAGGACGGCGCTGTACGACGCAATTAGCGCTGCGCTTGCTCATCTCGAAAAGAGCCGTAGCGAAAGAAAAGTACTCATTGTGATCAGCGACGGAGGGGACAACGCAAGCCAACACACCCAGGACCAGGTGCTGCGAGAGATCGGGCGATCCGATGCGGCCATCTATACAATTGGTCTGTTCGATGAGGATGATCCGGAAGGCGATCCTGGTGTGCTGAGGCGCATCGCTCGTGCCAGTGGAGGAGAAGCCTTCCTGCCAAAGATATCGGCTGAGGCTGTGCAGATCTGCGAGCACATAGCTAAAGACATTCGCACTCAGTACACCATCTCGTACTCGCCAACGAATCAGAAGTTCGACGGCGAATACCGCAAGATCAAAGTAAGTGTTACTGGAGACAATGGCGCCAGGTTAGTGGCTCGGACGAGGGCAGGCTACATTGCATCGCCCGATGCCAATCCGACCGGCGCGCCTGTCAAGGAACATCATCGATGAAAACCTTGAGCATCGGCTTTGCGGCACTGGGCCTTCTACTCCTGGCCTATGGGGCATTCGAGTTGGTAACCGCGCGGGTTTACCAAGCCCGCCAGATGCGCCGTTTTGCCAGCGAACAGCGCGCCGAGCCGAGCCCCGCGGACACGGCTTTGCCATCGAAATCGCCCGCAATGGCCGGAGAAGCCATACCCAAGCCGTGGATCGCCAGTTGGGATGCTGGCAATTCCTCGCTTAAGGGTATCGGCAATGGTAATCGAGGGTGCAGAGGAACCCGAACTGAAGCTGGGTCCTGGACACATACGGGGTACGTCTTTACCTGGGGACGGGGGCAATGTGGGAGTGGCTGGCCATAGAGACACGTTCTTTCGCCCGCTGCGGTTCATACGCAGAGATGACACGATCCAGGTGTTCACGCACGAGCGGGGATATCGATATAGAGTTGTCTCCACAGAGATCGTCGATCCCGACGACACTCAGGTGCTGAACCCGGCCGGGCACGAGACGCTGACTCTGGTCACCTGCTATCCATTTAACTTTGTCGGAGCGGCGCCCCGAAGATTCATCGTTCGGGCTGATTGCGCGGACTGCTCGCCACAGAGCCTCCTGAGTCAAGGTGCGAATGCGAGCAGTACATTCCCGGGCATGCCGCCGAAACGCGAGTAGCCGGAATTGACGAACACCATTCCGTTCGCTACCACCACGCCGGGCCCGTCGATTGAGCCGCCCTTGGCCTTAGCGCCGTTGACGGTCTGGAATTCACGGCCGGTGTCAAAATCCCAAAGGATCGTTCCGTCTTCGCTGCTATAGCCCCGAATGTGGCCATCGTTAGAACCTGAGAACACAATGCCCGGAATTGCGGTGACCGCGGCGGATTGAGCCGGGCTGCATCCCGAGGGCGCGCCCTCGGCGCAGACGATCGGCGGCACGTACCAGGCTTTGCCGCCGTCCGCGACGCGGAGAGCGGTAAGGCCCCCGCCCTGCTTGGGGTCTAAAATGTTGCGCCGGGTATCGAGCGGGTCGCTAGGGCGAGTCCTGCCGGAGGATGCAGTGGCCGCATAGACCTGCCGGCCATCGCTGGCCATGCCCCACAGCACGCCAACGCTCGTGGCCACATTGGGGCCAGGACTCGCGATGCGCACCCGCCAAACCATCTCGCCCCTCTTTCCGGGGTCTAGCGCATAGACCATACCGGATTTCTGTCCGGCGAGCAGAATGTCGCGGCCTTCCGGAAGCTGCGTCAAAATCACCGACGAGCCGAAATCATGATCCGGCCCGTCTTCCTCCGGGCAATTCTTCTTGTCGGCACCGCAGGACGAGTTATATGCGTCTCCGGGCGTCGTCTGCCTGGACCACACCACGCGGCCCGTCGTAATTTCGAGCGCCACGATCGCGTCGCTGAGAGGCGTCGCGGGTGAGGAGTAATTGTCGCCGGTGGCGATGTACAGGACGCCGCGCTTGGCATCGAGCGTCGGCGACGCCCATACGCCCGCTCCGGAAGGTCCGTATTGGGGCGTGCCCAGCTTGGTTTGCCCGGTGCGCTTCGGTTCCGGCACCAGGTGCGCTTTCCAGACTTGCAGGCCGTCGCGAATGCGCAGAGCCACGACACTACCGCGGAACGTGCAGCACGGATAGGTTGGATCCAGCGACCGGGTCTCTTCCCACGACGCGACCGGAACGAAGACGTTGCCGTTGTATGCCATCGGTGTGCCGGTCAAGCGTGCGGCGTCGTGCTCTTCGATTTTCTTTTTCCACAGCAGGGCGCCCGTCTCGGCCTCGAGCGAATAGAACCAGCCAGTCTGATCGCCGAATAGCAATGAGTGCCGGCTCCCATCGGGAACCGAGATAACGGAGGACCGCACGGGCCCGTTGGCCTGGAACGTCCACTGCAGGCAACCAGTGTCGGCGCCGAGCGCATGAACTACACCGCCCGCGCTGCCGACGAAAACCTGGCCATCGATCACGGTTGGCTGAGAGAACGCGGTCACATCGCCATCGAACCCGAATGCCCACTTGAGCTTGAGACCGCGCAGTTGGTCGATGCTCAATCCGGCCGCTTCCGCCGATTGGTAGCGGGCGTTGTTCGAGCCCGGGCTCCAGCCATTCCAGGACGATTTAGGATGATCGGAAACGATGGCCCGACGATCGGTGCAGTACGCTGAAGGCGGAAACGCAATCGCCGGGGCGCTCGTGCCGATATAGGCCGCGACTGCCTGTCGCTCATCGCGGCTCATGGGGTAGGCGACGGTCATCATCGCGCCGAAATCGAGGGCCCGTAAGATTCGCTCTGCCGGCATCTGGTTGAGCGTCGTGCGCGGCGGGATGCGCGGATTGGTCTGCTCATGGCAGCCCGCGCAGCGTTGTTTGTAAACCGCTTCACCGGCGGCCTGGGGCGCCCCGGCTTGTCCCAGCGCGAGCGCTGCTGCGATCAACCACATCGCAGCGCCCGCGAAAATGCTAACCCCAAATCCGGAAATGCGCATGGCGGGCAGTCTAACACAGCAGTCGGTCTGTGTTGACTGCCCGCTTCTCGGCGCCAAGACGATTAGTCGGGCAGCGCGTACCCGGCGGCCGTGCCGTTCGGACCTGAAACCGTGAAGTCCAGTGCCGGAGCCATCGAGTACTGGTTCAGGTTCGTCCCAGGCGCGACCGTAATGTTTGGTTCGGTTAGAACGAAGTTCACGGTGAATGACTGGCCGGTTGTTGTGGCGTTGGAGTTGCCGCCACTTGACGTGCCTGTGCCGGAGCCAGTTGTGGTGCCGGTACCGGAGCCTGTCGTCGTTCCAGGGATACTCGATGTGATGCTCGGACTGGGGGCGTTGCTGAGCGTCAGTGTTCCCGAGCAGTCCTGATTGACGGTATAGGTCCCGGTGAATTGAAGATTGGACAGCGAAGCGGGCGCCTGCTGGTTAGTAACGACGTGACCGTTCCCATCGAAAAGCAAGGTGCCGATCAAAGTGAACGGCTGGAGCAATCCGCTACCCGAACTACTTGTACCAGTGCCCGTTCCGGTGCCGGTTGTCGTGCCGGTCCCGGTGCCGGTGGTCGAGCCGGTCCCAGTGCCGGTGGTCGAGCCGGTTCCAGTGCCAGTGGTCGTGCCGGTCCCAGTGCCGGTGGTCGTGCCGGTGCTGGTGGTGCCCATTAAGCTAGCAGTCTGCGATGCGGCGCCACTTAGGACGAATCCATAGAGGCCGTTCAAGTTTGATACGGAACATCCATAAGGAAGCAGAATTCTAGTCAGCTTAATTGCTAGTCCGGAGCCAAATTGCGTGTTGGCCGGTGTTAAATTGCCTCCAGTGGATGTGCCTCCAGTGGTAGTCCCCGTCGAAGTTCCTGTCGATGTTCCCGTAGAAGTCCCCGTCGAACTTGATCCGGTGGAATTGGTCGATTGGTTCGATGCTGTTGCGATCAGGTCGATTTCGGCGCCGCCGCCAAGGACCACGCCTACTAAATTTGTCGGAGTGGAATTGGTGCCGAATGCATCCTGCAAGGTTACCGTGATCGTGCAGTTGGGATTGACGTTATAGGTCCCAACTACCGTGCTTGCTACCGCAGCGGCCGATGGTCCCGCGTCGATGTTTCCTGCCCCATCGAATACCAGCCGGCCCGCCAGATTGAATTGGCTGGTGCCGGCGATTCCGCCTAAAAGTTGTCCCAACCCGGTGCTGCTGAAGCTCGAGTTGGAAGTGGTGCTTCCTGTCGTCGTGGTTCCCGTTGTGCCCCCTGTGCCGGTCGTAGTACCTGTGCCCGTTCCCGACGCAGTGGTTGTTCCAAATCCCGATTGATTGGCAACATATCCATATGCGCCATTAAGCGATGAATTCGTCACTCGGCATATCTGAGCCGAGGCCAAAGGGCTGAATGCGATGCCGAAGCCGCAGAGGGCGTATAAAACGCTCTTCATGGAGTTTCTCCTCGGCAACGGTTAGCAAAGGGCGGCCCATCGTAAGATTTGTCGCGGACCTGGCCTTGTGGGGGGTTGCCCCATACGCTAGTTCCGTTTTTCCAACACGAGGACCGTTTAACAAGTGTTTAACGCCGGCAAAAATCGACGGCAGAAACTGCCACGGAGCGAAATTTTGTTTTATGCGTTCCGGGACCGTTCCGGCTTGACGTTGTGGTTGAGGCGAAAAAAATTATCCGGGTCGTACATCGCTTTCAGCCGCGCCAGTTTTTCGTACTTGGAGACGCCATATGCTGCCTGGACCCGTTCTTCAGTCTCATCCTCCGAGAGGTGATTCGCGTAAACAGCCTTCGAGACAAATGGCTGCGCGGCGCCCCAGACCTCTCGCGCCCACTGGATGTTTCGAGCGTCATCGCCCGGGTCGGTCCAACGCCCAATGATGGACAATTCGAAGCTCTCGTCGCGGTGGTCGAAAGCCATAGCGTCCTTTGGGACGCGCTGCATCTCGCCTTTGATTTCGAACATCAGGATCATCGAGTAGGGCGATGGCATAGCGGCAGCGCCTTCGCTGAGCGCACCGGCAAGTCCAGGGGCAAGTTCCGGGACGAAATTGGATTTCCAGTAATACCGATCGCCGATGGGCACCGCAGCGTCCACCATGCGTTGGGCGTCGGTGTATGGCATGGGCCGTATCAGGTCGGCGATGGGCGGCCCAAATTCACGTAAGGGTTTCAGCAGCCGTTCCCCATCCTCGGGCGCGCCCGCGTAAACGGCGATGATCCCTACCAGCGGCACGCCATCCGGCGAGTTGAGGAAGCCGATCGTGGTGTCGAGCTCGTCGGGTGTGCCGGCGAGAAACTCACGATGAAAAGCGATGACCTCGGCCGCACGCTCCCGCGGATGGAGCAGCATACCGGCTAGCACCTGCCCGAGCGGATGCACGCGATAACGAAATGAAGTGACCACGCCAAAATTGGCGCCGGCACCGCGCACGGCCCAGAACAGGTCCGTGTTCTGCTCCATACTCGCCGTGAGCATCTCACCGTCGGCCATGACCATATCGACGGAAAGCAGGTTATCGCACACCGCGCCATGTTTACCCATGAGGTACCCAAGGCCGCCGCCGAGCGTCAACCCGGCAATACCGGTGTGCGAGACTTGCCCGCCTGTGGTAGCCAGGCCGTGAGCCGCCGTCGCACGGTCGAACTCGCCCCAGAGAACGCCCGGCGCCGCCACCGCTTCGCGTGCCAGCGGATCCACGCGTATTTCTTTCATAGGCGAAAGATCGATCATGAGCCCGCCATCGCACACGGCTGTTCCGGCCACGCCATGTCCGCCCCCGCGAACACTAACCGATATCCCTTCGGCGCGTGCCAGTTTCACTGCCTGGCGAACGTCCGCGGCAGACGCGCACTGCGCAATCACGGCGGGTCTGCGATCGATCATGCCATTCCAGATGCGGCGCGCCGTTTCGTAGTTCTCATCGCGAGCCGTGACCAGGCGGCCCTTGAAGTGCCGCTGCCACTCTCGCAAGATAGGTGCTGTGCCGCTCTCCGCCATCAATCCCTCCCGGTCGTTGAGTTGTATGATTATACATACCCAAGGTGCCGATGGCCCACACGCGCCGAACATATCTTAGAACCACTGGCGCTGCAGCCGCGCTGTTTCTAGGCAGTCGCCGTCTGCGAGCTCAGAACGGAGGGACCGTGTCTGCCCGGTCGATCCAGACGCCGGTACTCACCATTGGGTACGAAGAAAGCGGAGCCGCCAGCGGGTTCCCGATCATCCTGCTCCACGGATTTCCCGACGATATTCACGCCTACGACGATGTGGCGCCGCCGCTCGTTAAGGCCGGACATCGCGTGCTGGTGCCCTATCTGCGCGGTTACGGGCCGACGCTGTTCCGCGATGCCGCTGCCCCGCGCATGGCCGAGCAGGCGGCCATCGGCCAGGATCTGATCGATTTCGCCGATGCCTTGGGATTTCAGCGCTTCGCGGTGGCCGGTTATGACTGGGGCGGCCGCGCGGCTTCCGTTGCCGCGGCGCTGCACCCGGATCGGGTGCGCGCGCTGGTTTCCATCGGGGGCTACAGCATTCAAAACGTATTCGCGGCGCCTCAGCCGGGGCCGCCCGAAGCCGAACGGGCGATTTGGTATCAGTGGTATTTCAACACGGAGCGCGGCCGCGCCGGGCTGAAGGCCAATCGGCGCGCCCTATGCCGCTTGCTGTGGCAGGAGTGGTCGCCCACCTGGCGCTTCAGCGACGAAACCTACAACCGCACCGCGCCTTCTTTTGACAATCCTGATTTCGTCGACGTAGTCATCCATTCGTATCGACACCGGCACGGTAACGCACCGGGAGAGGCGCGCTTCGAAGCCGTTGAGAAACAATTGGCGGAGCGCCCGAAGATCCAGGTTCCGACGATCACGCTGCATGGCGCGGATGATGGCATCACTCGTCCCCCGGCAGAGTCGCCCGCTGAGCGCGCTGTATTCCCGGCGCTGAAGGCGCGTCGCGTGATCGAGGGCGCGGGCCATTTTTTGCCGCGCGAGAAACCAGAGGCGGTGTCAGCCGCGATGCTGGAGTTGTTAACCGCCACCAAGTAGCACAGGCCTCCCCCGCCTGTGTCCGGTTTTCGCAGGCGTTGGTTTTAAGCTGAATGCTGAAAGCTGACCGCTAGAAGCTACTTCCCATCCACCGAAAACGCCAGCAATACATTGCCCGCCACGCCGCCGCCAAATCCATACCCGCAATTCGTAATGACCATACCATGGGCGATGGCAGGACCGCCGCCGTCGAACGACCCGCCTTTCGCCGGGACGTGATTGACCGTCTCGAATTCCCGGAGCGCGTCAAAGTCCCAAAGTATTTCGCCGGTCTTAGTCGAGTACGCCCGCAAGTGTCCCCCGAACGATCCCGAGAACGCCACACCAGGCATCGCCGAAACCGCCGCTGCCTGCGCCCGTATGCCCGCTCCCTGAGGCGATGGAGTGCTCCACACCAAGCCGCCGCCGTCGACCCTCAGCGCGTACAGCCCGGGCGTGCCTTGCGGCCGATTGATGTCGGCCACCGCCGCGTAGGCTTGTTGGGCGTCGAACGCCGGACCCCAGCCAACGCCGCCCAGCATGCCATTGCCTACTCCGATGCGCGTCTTCCAAAGGATCTTCGCCGCGCTGCTCCGGATCGAGCCCGTAGACCACGCCCGATTTCTGCGCGGCGACCAGGACCTGCTTGCCGTCCGCGCCCGGACGCAGCACCGGCGAACTGCCGAAGTCGAAATCGTCGCCGGGGTTCTCAGGGCAATTGACGCCCTTCGGGCAGCCCGGAACCCAGTTGTCGCCGGGCGTTACCTGCTGAGACCACAACAAGCTGCCGCTTTCGAGATCGAAGGCCAGGATGGCGTCGCTGGTAGGCAGGTTCACACCGGTATAAGAATTGCCGGTGCCCACGTAAATCCGTTTGTGCTTCTCATCAATGGTGGGCGCCGACCAGATGCCCGCGCCCGCGGGGCCATAAAGCTTAGTCCCTTCCGCATTCGTCTTGTACGGTTTTGCAGGATCCGGAACAGTGAAGGTCTTCCAGAGGAAGCGCCCGTTTTTGACGTCGATCGCCGACAAGCTGCCGCGAAACGTGCAGCATTGATACTTCGGCGAAGACCCTTGCAGCGTCTCTTCTCCAGAGGCCACCGGGACATACAGGTGGCCCTTATAGTAAGTCGGCGATCCGGTGATGCGGGCTGCCGGATGCTCTTCCACCTGGATCTTCCACACCGGCTCTCCCGTTCGTGCATCCACCGCATGCACGTAACCTCGTCCGTCGCCGAAATAGGCGGTCCAGTGCGGCGGGTTCCCGGAGGGCACGACGGTGATGGCCGATTTCACGAACGCGCCGGCTTCGTACGTCCAGTAGGTGCAGCCGGTGGCGGCATCGAGTGAATACACAGTGCCTGCGGTCGTACCGACGAACACGCGCCCGCCCACGATTACGGCTTGCGATTGCGTGCGTACCTCGCCCGGGAATCCGAACGCCCATTTCAGTTTCAGCTTGGGTACGTCCTCCGCGGCGATTCCGGGTTGCGGTTGAAAGCGCGAGTTGATCGTGTCCACGCCCCAACCGTTCCAATCGCCGGCACCGGTCGAAAGAGGCGGGGGATCTCCCGCGCAACGGGTTGGTGAATGATTTTGGGCGGTGGCCAGGACTGGAATGAAAAACGCAGTTAGTAAGACGATACGCATGGCTTCGGCAGAAGTGTATCACAGCGCCATATAATGAGACGCATGTTCGAACGAACCGGTATCCTGTTGTCCCTTGTCGCGGCTCTGCCGATGATGGCGGCGGACCTGGCGCCCACCGGCACCTTGCGAGCCACGTTCCTTCGGGATAATCCCGTTCAAGGAAAAGTCGACCCCGCAACCGGCGCGATCACCGGGCCCGTGGCGGATCTGGTGAAAGAATTGGCGCGCCGATTGAACGTGCCGTATACCATTCTTCCTGCGCCGAATGCCCGCGGGGTCATCGACAACCTGAAGGCCCACAAAGCCGACATCGGTTTTCTGGCTTACGATGCGGAGCGCGCGGCTGAAGTCGATTTCTCCCGCTCCTACGCGCTGATGCATAGCAGTTACCTGGTCCGTGTCGATTCGAAGGTCGAAGACTTCCGCCGACGCCGATCGCGCCGGGATGCGAGTGGGCGCGGTCAAGGGCCAGAGCCAGCAAACCTACCTCAGCGGCAATCTCAAAGCCGCCAAATTGACGACCTTCGATACCACGCCGCCACAGGCGGAGCTGGAGAAACTTCTGTTGAGCGGCGAGCTCGATGCATTCGGCGCGAATCGCCAGCGCATGGTGGAAGCCGCCGCGATCGCTCCCCAGTTGCGCGTCCTTCCGGACGATTTTATGGTGGCCGGGCAGGCCATCGTGGTGGAAAAGGGAGACCCCTCGCGCATCGCGGAACTCAATCGTTTCCTTGACGATGTGCGCTCGTCCGGTTTTGTCAAGGCCTCGCTTGAACGCGCCAATCTCGCGGGTGTCGATACAGCTCCATAAGGTTTCGAGATTTTCCGGCCTCGCGGGGACTATGGTTCCGGAGGCCCAGCCAATGTCCACCGTTCCGTCCGGGCTTGATCAAACAACGCCAGCAATTGAAAGACCCTCTACTCTGGGCAGCACTGTACGCGTCGAGGGGAAGATCATCAGCCATCAGGATTTGCACGTAGACGGGCAGGTGGATGGCACCATCGACCTGCCGGACAACAAGCTGACCATTGGCCCCAAGGCCCATGTGAAAGCCGCCATCACGGCGCAGAATGTCAGCCTGGTGGGCAACGCCGAAGGAACCATCGATGCCAACGAGAGGGTAGAACTTTGCAGTCAAAGCCGGCTGGTGGGCGACATCAGGACTCCCCGGCTGGTGATCAAGGATGGCGCCTATATCAAAGGTAAAGTCGATGTTACCCGGACACCGGCGCCGAAAGCCTCCAAGCGCGATTGAGTAAGACCGCTCCCTACGGTCACGGCTCAGTAACGCGACATTTTATTGCCCAGCTCTGCTGAGCCGTGACCAAAGGGAGCGGTCTGCGTTCAGGGCGCCGGCACTTCGAAGACCCAGACGGCAGCGCCGCCCTGGTCCGGGGGATTCTGAATCTCCGGGACGAGCGGGGCCCATGTGGCCGGATGCGGCCCTCCATTGCCCACCACGATTGCCACATATTGCTTCCCGTTCACGCTGTAGCTGATGGGCGCCGTGTTGGGAACATCGTTGAGGCGCACGCGCCATAGGACCTTGCCGCTGGAATCGTCGCGCGCGCGGAACCAGCGGTCCATCGAGCCCTCAAACACCACGCCACCCGCCGTATCCAGCACGCCGGTAGTCACGGGAGCGCGCTGCCGCTCGGTCCAAACCACTTTTCGCGTCGCGAGATTGATGGCCATGACGCGTCCATATTGTCCGTCCGAATCCAGGCGCGGGCGCACCGTCCAACGCACCCCCGAGCTGAGACTGTAACGCCCGCCGGTCGGGACCGGAATCAGGTCCATGCAAGATTCCACCAGCGGCACGTACAGCAACTTCGTCTCGGAATTGTACGACGCGGGCAGCCAGTTCTTGGCGCCGCCCGGATGTGGGCAGACCATCTTGGTTTCCCCATCGCCGGGCACGGTCTTCGGATTAATGGTCTTTGCACCGGTCTTCGGATCGATCGCGGTCACCACGTTTTGTAGACCAAGGTCCATCGAGAAAGCGTACTTGCCGGTAGCGGCATCCATCGCATCGTAAATCGCCATCTTGCCGGAGGTCAGCGCGAGTTTCCGGGTCGTGCCATTCACCGGCAGGGGAATCAACAGCCGCTCGAAAGCCCAATCGAGATCCCACTGATCGTTGGGCACGTGCTGGAAGTACCACACCAGCTTCCCGTTGTCGGGGTTGAAGGCGAGGGTGCTATCGGTATAGAGGCCGTCGTTGGTGATACCCGCCTCCTTCACCGGGTGCAGCAGCGGCCCGGTGTCATAGGTCTGCCCGACACCGAAGTACGCCAGGTTCAATTCCGGATCGTAGCTGCCGGCAGTCCATACCGAAGCGCCGTTGCGTTTCTCGAGTGGCAGGCCGTTCCAGCTTTCGCCACCGGGTTCGCCCGGTCGCGCGATGGTATAGAAGCGCCAGGCTTCCTCGCCGGTGTTGGCGTCCAGCGCAACGATGTAATTGCCTCCCGCTGCCCGGCCGCCAACTCCTTGCATCACCTTTCCCTTGGCCACCAGCGGACCGCCGCTGAGGTTGAAACCTCCCTTGGAATCGCCGATAGCGTGATCCCAAATCAGCCGGCCGGTTTTGATGTCGAGCGCCACCATGTGCACGTCGGAAGTGGGCACGAACAGCTTGTCGCCGTAGATGGCCAGATTCCGTTTGGTGCCAGGCCGGACGTCTTTGGGAAGTTGGCGGGAATACTGCCATAGCAGGTCGCCGGTGGCGGCATCGATGGCCTGTGCACGGTCGCCAAAGCCGAAGGCAAACATCACGCCGTCATGAACCAGGGGGGTGGTTTCGTTGGCGCCGCTGGCCAGCGACCAGCTCCACGCGACCCGCAGGTTGCCGGCATTGCTGCGATCAATCTGCTTCAGCGGGCTGAAGCCGACGTCATCGTACGTTCGCCGCCACGTGAGCCAATCCGAGGTGGGCGGATTGTTTAGCTTGGCGTCGGTGACGGGAGTGAGTTTGTCGAGCGGGTTGGAACGAGCAGGTGGGGCTGGGAGAGTCGCGTATGGGGAGACGCCGCCTCCGGGTCCGGGGGGAGGGGTAGGCAGGTCCGGGCCTTTCGGCGACTGCGCGAGCAGGGCTGCGGCCGCAGCAACTCCCAGAACGATGAGTGGGTAACGTATCTTTATCATGACTGTGGGGCAGACGACCGTTTTTTTTTCGTCGGCCAGGGCCTCCAGGCAGACCACAAAACGCGATGGTCTGCCCTACTAATTAAGCTCTCGCCAGCTCGAGCACCGTGCGCGCGACCACTGCTTTCGTCAGCGGTACCTTGTACGCATTTTTGCCGAGCGGGGTCGCTCCTTGCACCGCGGCCTCGCCAGCCTTGGCAGCCAGCTCCGGTGTGATGCGCTGACCCGCCAGCAGGTGCTCGGCGCCCTCCACTCTCCATGGAATGGGCGCGACGCCTCCCAGCACGATGCGCGCTGAGCGGCACACCGCATTGTCCATCTCGAGCACGACTGCCGCGCTGACCACGGCGTGTGTCCAGGCCTCGCGATCCATCACCTTGTGATACGTGCTCCGCGTGCCGGGACGAGGGGCAGGCAATTGCACGCCAGCCAGCACTTCGTCACGCGCCAGCGCATTCTCCCGCGCGGCGTTCTGCTTCGGCAGCACGAAGAAATCGGCCGCGGATACGGTGTACTCGCCCGCTGGGCCTGCAATGCGGAACTTCGCATCCAGCGCCACCAGCGCAGGCGCCGTGTCCGATGGGTGGACGATGAAGCTGGGCCCGCCGCCGAAGATCGCGTGAAACTGGTTCTCACCGGTAATCGAAAAGCACTGGTTGCCGCCGGCTTTGAAGCAATGGAAGCCATTGCGGTAGTACCAGCACCACGGCCGCTGGCAGACGTTGCCGGCCAGCGTGCCGACGTTGCGAATCTGCGGCGTCGCCACCGTCTCGGCGGCTTCGGCCAGCACGGCATACTGCCGCCGAATGAGCGGATGGCTGCTAAGCGAATCGAGCGTGATCAACCCGCCGATGCGTGCTCCACCGGATTCCTGGGCCACCTGATCCAGACCCTTGATCGACTTCAGGTGGACGATCACGTCCGGCGTGACCAGGCGCTCCTTGACCATGCCGAGCAGATCGCTTCCGCCGCCGGCAATGGCCGCCTCGTGCCCCGCGGCCTGTGCCTGGCCCACCAGTTTTACAGCCTGCGGGAGGTCCCGCGGATTAGCGTTCGTGAAGGCCTTCATACCAGCACCCCCAGAATCTTGTCTCGCGTTATGGGTAAGTCCTTCATGCGGTGTCCCAGCGCATTGTAAATCGCGTTGGCCACCGCGCCCACGGCCGGGACCTTGCCCGACTCGCCGATGCTCTTGGCGCCGTACGGCCCGTAACCATCGTCGCTTTCCACAAACAATACTTCAATATTGGGAGCGTCGCGGTGCGTCAGTATGCGCGCGCCGTAATAGCCGGGCGTCAATGGCTGGCCGCTCTGCGGGTCGTACAACAGGTCTTCGTGCAGCGCCATGCCGATGCCCATGATTGCGCCGCCCTTGATTTGTCCTTCGCCCGTCAGCCGGTTGATGATTCGCCCGCAGTCCTGTACCGCCAGATACTTCAGCACGCGGATATGGCCCAGATCGGTATCCACCTCGACTTCCACAAAGTGAGCGCCGAAGGTATTGCGCACTTTCCCGCCATCGATGGTGGGGTTGGGATTCGAGGAAGCGGTGAGGAACTCGCTTCCAGCGGGCAGGCCTTTATCGGCGATCTGCTTCTTGAGATCGCGCGCCGCTTCGACCACAGCCCAGCCGGTTTGGATGGTGGTGCGGCTGCCGGATTCACCCACCGAATAGGGGCAGCTATCGGTGTCGCCCCAGATCACGTTCACTTTTGAAAGCGGCACGCCCAGCGCTTCGGCCGCGATCACGCCCATAGTGGTCTTCGCGCCTGCGCCAACATCCGTCACACCCACGTGGACGAAATACTGGCCCTTGGCATCCACGCGGAGCACCGCATTACTGCGGCCGACTCCCGATCGAAACGCCATGAACGCCATGCCCGCGCCGCGTTTGACGGGGCCTTTATCCGACCCCGGCTGCGGACGCCAGCGTTTCTTCCATTCGAACGCTTCCGCCCCGCGGCGAATGCATTCATCCAAGGTGAAGTTGGTGTACTCGAACTGGTCGTTGGCCTTGCGCGTCATGTTCTTCAGCGCGAAATCGACGGGATCCATACCCACCTTGTAGGCCACGTCGTCCATCATCGATTGGAAGCCGAAATAGCCCTGTGGGAACTCGGGGCCGCGGAAATTCCCCGAAACCGTGCGGTTGGTGTAGACCGGGTAAACCGTGGTCTCCACGTTGGGGCACTGAAACGCATCCAGACCGCCGATAGCCCCCGAATTTTTCCGGTAGCCGCCCATGCCGCTGTAGCCGCGCAGTTGAATCGCTTTGAGGAGGCCTTCGCGATCGACGCCGACTTTGAAGTATTGGATGGTCGGCCATCGCCCGTGCATGCCGATGAAGTCCTCGCGCCGTGACATCTCCAGCTTTACGGGCGCGCCCGCTTGCTTGGCCAGTACGGCCGCGATCAAATCAGCGTCCTGGTTCTGGTTCTTGTTGCCGAAGTTGCCGCCCATGTACTGGCAGACGACGCGCACTTTTTCCAGAGGGATTCCCAAATCCCGAGCCATATCGTTGCGGCAGTTGGCGATCCCGCCGGTGGGCGTGTACACCGTCAGTTTGTCGCCTTCCCATTGTGCCAGGCACGCCCGCGGCTCCATCTGCGCGTTGTGCACCAGGGTGGTGGTGAAGCGGTTTTCGAAAACGTGATCGGCGCTGCGGAAGGCATCCTCCACATTGCCGCGCTTCTGCGACAGAGGCTTGGACTCATTCTGGTTGTTGAGCGACAGGTTGCCGTCGGGCCAGAGCTGCGGCGCGCCGGGCTTGAGCGCTTCTTCGGGATCGAGCACGAAACCCAACACTTCGTAATCGACCTCGATGTGCCGCAGCGCTTCTTCCGCGAGATGGCGGTCCGTAGCCGCCACGGCCGCGACCGGGTCACCCACAAAGCGCACCGGATTGTTAAACGCGTACCGCCGCTGCTTGGTGATCTTCTTAATCTGATCGTTGTACTGCACGCCGCCTGCGACGCCGCCCGCGCCAAAGACCACAGTGCAGTTCTCGTGCGTGATAATCGCTTTTACGCCGGGCATGGCGGCGGCCTTGGAGATATCGATGCTGCGAATCCGCGCGTGCGGATGCGGACTGCGGAGCACTCGCGCGTACAGCATACCGGGCACGTGGAAATCGCCGGTGTACGTGGCCTTCCCGGTGACGCGTTCGAGTGCATCGATGCGCGGGGTCGCTTGGCCAACCGTTGTCAATCTCGCAACGGGCGCGCCTGCAACCGCGGTGTACTGCGCGGTTCCGCCGGTGGGGATCGTCGCGGCGCCGGCGGCCAGCGTGGCTTCCACGTAGCGGTTGTACGCGGAGCAGCGGCAGATATTGCCGGTCAGCCCCGCCTGCACTTCCTCCCGGGTCGCGTTCGGGTTGCGCGTCAGCAGCGCTTTGGCGCTCATCAACTGGCCTGAGGTGCAGTAGCCGCACTGCGGGGCGTCGTGCTCGATAAAGGCCTTCTGCACTGGATCGAGCCGCTCTCCTTGTGCCAGTCCTTCGACCGTCTGGATCGACCGGCCGTCCGCCCACACGGCCAATTGGCTGCATGAGTAGACCGGCTTGCCATCCATGAGGACGGTACAGGCTCCGCATTCGCCGCGGTCGCAGCCGATCTTCGTGCCGGTCAGCATGAGGTGATCGCGCAACATTTCCACCAGCGTCCAGCGATCTTCTACGTCGATTTTGCGGGCCGTGCCATTGACCGTGACACGAATCGCCGTGCGGGGCGCGGCTCCGGCTAGTAACGTGTCGTCCTTTGCCGGCGCTGCCTGGAGCGCCTGTGATGTGATTACGGGGACGGTCGTGGCCGCTACAAGCGCTTTCCCGGTGCCTTCCAGGAATTCGCGGCGGGACGTCCGGCCCTTGCTCCTGATCTTGCTCATGGCCCCTCCTTCGCTATCGAATGATTCTATCCCATCCGAATGGCCCGAATTTCGTCACATAACTGGTGCCGGAGGCGTTAATAGAACAAGGTTCGTTGCGTCAATAGAAAGAGGGGCTCCCAGGGGCGCGGTGAGTTATTAAACGCGGGCACGAGCCGTTGCGGAAAACAGGTATTCTTTAGACATGCTGAGAAGGCCCTTGCAAACGATCCCCGTGATGCTGTTTCTCGCGGCGGGAACGCTCTTCGGACAGGCTCCGGCCACCCTGCCGGCGTTCGAAGTTGCGTCCATCAAGCCGGCTGGGCCTCTCGATCCGGCAAAAATCATGTCCGGTAAGATGCACATCGGCGTAAGCATCGACGCGGCCAGAGTGGATATCGGGAACATGTCCTTAATGGACCTGCTCTGCTTCGCGTATACCGTCAAGCCCTACCAGGTTACGGGCCCGGATTGGATGGGCGCGCAGAGATTTGACTTGCTTGCCAAACTGCCCGAAGGGGCGTCTAAGGACGATGTGCCCGTAATGTTACAAGGGCTGCTGGCGGAACGTTTCAAGCTGACTCTGCACAAGGACAGCAAGGACCAGCCGGTGTATGCGCTGGTAGTGGGCAAGAACGGGCCGAAATTGAAGGAATCGCCGCCCGACGTAGATACTCCGAAGGATGACGGCCCGCCACCCGCTGGGCCGGGGCAGGGATTTGGTCCCGGAGGCCAAATGCGCATGAATCGCGATGGTAAAGGCATGACAGTCTCGGCTGGCCCGATGGGCACGGTAAAGGTCTCCATGGGTCAGGATGGCGGCATGCACATCGAGACCAGTAAGACTACGATGCCGATGTTCGCCGAGATGCTTTCGCGTTTCGTGGACCGCCCGGTGATGGATATGACGGAGCTGAAAGGGACTTACCAGGTGGGGCTGGATCTGAACATGGCGGACATGATGAATGCCGCCAAGGGGGCTGGGATGATGATGGGTCCAGGGGCCATGGGTCCGCCACCCGGGGGTGGGGGAGTGATTCAGGGGCCGGCTGTTCCGATTGGCTCAGGTGGTTCGGATTCAGCGCCTTCTTCGATCTTCGCCAATATACAGCAGCTTGGGCTCAAACTGGAGCCGCGGAAAACCCCGGTGTCGACGTTGGTGATCGATCACGCGGAGAAGATGCCCACGGAGAATTAGCGCACCGCTCCCTTCGGTCACGGCTCGATAACAAGACGATGGCCCATACCGAGCCGTGACCAAAGGGAGCGGTTTGGCGGCTGCTGTAACGAAATTTTCTTAATTTTTGGGCGAACGGTTTGTCACGACGCTCCGTCTTAACAGTAATTGGAGGGATCCAGCAGGTGAAAAGGACCATCGCCAGTGCCGCGTTCGCGGTCCTGTCCCTGTCGACCGTTTGGGGACAGACCGGAATCTGCGCCCTTGACCTTCGAAGTCGCCTCCATCAAGCCCAGCGCGGCGGACACCCACGGCACCATGTTTCAAATACAGCCGGGTGGCGGGCTTCGGGTGACGGGCGTCACTCTGAAAATGCTCCTGGCGACGGCGTACGACGTGCGCGAGTTCCAGATCGCCGGCGGACCCGGCTGGATCAATTCCGACCGGTACGACATCGTTGGGAAAACGGAACGTTCGGCGGGCTCACAGAACCTCCCCGACGACCCCCGCAAACAAAGCGACGAACAGCGGAGAACATCGCAGGAACAGATGAGGCAGCGGCTGCAGTCGCTGATGGCGGAGCGGTTTCACCTGGCAGTCCACCGCGAAACGAAGGAATTGCCGGTGTACGCCCTGGTGGTTGGCAAGAGCGGATCCAAACTTCAGCCGGCCAAGGGAGGCGGCCCGGATCAAATGCGGATGGGACGCGCAGAGATTAGCGGGCAATCGGTACAACTGCAGATGCTGACTCCCATGCTCGCGAATGTACTCGGCCGGCCCGTGATCGATAAGACCGGACTCACCGGCAAATTCGATTTCAAGCTGGAGTGGACCCCCGACCCTAATCAGGCATTTGGCAATTTTGGACCGCTCCCCCGGGAGTGGCGTCTCCGCCGCCATCGGACTCCAACGGCCCGTCCATTTTCACGGCCGTCCAGGAACAACTGGGGCTCCGTCTGGAATCGGAGAAGGGTCCAGCGGAGATGATCGTGATCGACGGCGTCGAGAGGCCGTCGGAGAACTAGACGTCGCAATGGTACGAAAGCTCATCACCATTTTCATCCTCTTCTGCGCACTGGCCGCTCCTGCCGAACACCGCGGCCAGGTCCAGTTCGGCGGGTTGCCCGTTCCCGGTGTCACGGTGACCGCAACGAAGGGCGACAAAACTCTCACGGCGATTACGGACCTACAGGGTTCGTACGTTTTCCCGGACCTGGCCGACGGAACCTGGCAGTTCCAGGTTGAGATGCTGGGGTTCGCAGCCATCCACGAGGATGTCGCCGTAGCACCGGGCGCGCCCAATGCGCAATGGGATCTGCACATGATGGCGCTCAATGCCATCAAGGCGGTTGCCGCTCCCGCAACCGCGCCGGCCACACCGGCGGCAGCGCCGACCCCGGCGCCATCAGCCGCTCCAGCCCCCGCTCCCACCAAGACAACGGGCAAGGGGAAAGCGCCGCTCGCACCCACCAACACGCAAACCCCGTTCCAGCGTGCGGAAGTGAATGCCACTACTAGCGAGGCTGCGGCGCCACCGGCCGCTGATCCTCTCGCCAATCAGAATGTGAGTGAGCTCAGCCAGCGCGCCTCCGATGGCTTCCTGATCAATGGCACAGCCAACAACGGTGCCAGTTCGCCCTTCGCACTGGCGCAGGCGTTCGGTAACAACCGCAGGGGCCGCCCCAGCCTGTACAACGGCAACGTGGGATTCGTCCTCGACAACTCCGCCCTAGACGCCCATCCCTTTTCCCTCACAGGGCAGGATACGCCACGGCCGGCGTACAACCGCTTTACGGGCGTGGCGGCATTTGGCGGCCCGCTGAAGATTCCTCATCTCTTTCGAAGCGGCCCCAACGTCTTCGTCAACTATCAGTGGACGCGCAATCGCAATGCCACCACGCAGTCCGCCCTGATGCCCACTTTGGCGGAGCGGAACGGGGATTTTTCGGGGCTGCCGGTGCCCATCATCGATCCTCTTACGGGGCTGCCGATCGGCGGGAACTTGATTCCTTCGGCTCGCTTCAGTCCACAAGCCCTGGCTTTGCTGAATCTTTATCCGCTTCCCAACTTCGGCGGCAGTTCGGTTTACAACTATCAGATTCCCACCGTGGGCATCATGCATCAGGACAGCCTGCAGTCCCGCATCAATCGGGGGATCAATCGCAAGAACCAGATTTTCGGCACCTTCGCCTTCCAAAGCACGCGCACCGATACGCCCAGCGTCTTCAATTTCCTGGATACCACCGACACCCTGGGAATCAACGCCAGCGTGTATTGGCGGCACAGTTTCTCACCCCGATTCTTCGGCAATTTCGGATATCAGTTTAGCCGTCAGGCCATACGGGTCCGTCCGTACTTTGCCAATCGCGAAAATATTTCGGGTCAGGCCGGCATTACGGGCAACAATCAAGACCCCGCCAACTGGGGACCGCCGGTACTGAATTTCGCCAGCGGCATCGGCGACCTGACCGACGCCCAGTCATCGTTCACGCGCAACCAGACCAGCGCGCTGTCTTATGACAGCCTGTGGAACCATGGCCGCCACAACGTTACGTTTGGGGTGGATTTCCGCCGGCAGGAATTCAATTTGCTCGGGCAACAGGACCCGCGGGGTTCGTTCACCTTCACTGGCGCAGCGGCGGGCTTCGATTTCGCCGGTTTCCTGCTGGGAATCCCAGACACGAGTTCGATCGCCTTCGGCAACGCCGACAAGTATTTCCGCGCGTCCAACTATGACGCGTGGGTTACAGACGACTGGAGAATGAGTCCTTCCCTCACGCTGAATGCCGGCGTTCGCTGGGAATACTGGTCTCCCATCACGGAACGCTATGGCCGCCTGGTGAACCTGGATATCGCGCCTGGCTTTTCTGCGGAAGCCCCCGTGGTGGCCGGCAGTCCCAAAGGTCCACTCACCGGCCAGACGTATCCGGACTCGCTGATGCAGCCGGACCGCCATGGATTTCAGCCGCGCATCGGGTTCTCCTGGCGTCCATTCCCTGCGTCCTCCATGGTGGTGCGCGGCGGATACGGCGTGTACTACAATACTTCGGTTTACCTGCCTATCGCCACGCAGATGGCGCAACAGTCGCCGCTGTCGAAGAGTCTGAGCGTGGCCAATAGCCCGAGCAACCCGCTTACGCTGGCGAACGGGTTTAACACTTCGCCCACCATCACACCGAATACGTTTGCGGTCGATCCCAACTTCCGCGTGGGGTACTCGCAAAACTGGCAGGTGTCGATGCAGCGCGATCTGCCGGGCGCGCTGGTGATGACGGCCATGTATCAGGGCAGCAAGGGAACCCGCGGCCAGCAGGAGTTCCTGCCGAATACGTACCCGGCTGGAGCCGTGAACCCGTGCCCCACGTGTCCCACCGGATTTGTGTACCTGACGTCCAACGGCAACTCGACGCGCGAGGCCGGGAATGTGCAGTTACGGCGGAGGCTGCACAACGGATTCACCGCCGACTTGCAGTACACCTATTCCAAATCGATTGACGATGCCGCGCTGGGCGGAAGGAATGCGGGAGGAACCGTGATCGCGCAGAACTGGCTCAACCTGGCCGGCGAGCGGGGCTTGTCGAACTTCGATCAACGGCATGTAGTGACGTTCCAGACGCAGTACACCACCGGCATGGGCATCGGCGGCGGAACACTGGTCAGCGGATGGAGGGGCGCTCTGTTCAAGGAGTGGACTTTCGTGAGCCAGCTCACGGCGGGTACGGGCCTGCCCCTCTCGCCGGTTTACTTTACGCCTGTTCGCGGCACGGGGTCGAGCGGCAGCATCCGCCCGGACTATACGGGAGCCGCACTGTACTCCGCACCCGGGGGGCTAAACCTCAACCCCGCGGCCTATGCGCCGCCGATCGCCGGACAGTGGGGCAACGCGGGCCGGAATTCCATTACCGGGCCGTCCCAATTTTCGTGGAACGCTTCCATGGGACGCATCTTTCGCATGAGCGACCGGCTCAATCTGGATGTGCGCGTGGATTCCACCAACACGCTCAACCACGTTACATACCCGAGCTGGAACACCACCGTGGGCAATGCGCAGTTCGGGCTGCCGAATTCGGCCAACGCCATGCGCAGTCTGCAGACCAGGGTGATTCTGAGGTTCTGAAGTGAGAAGAACAACCGCTCCCTTTGGTCACGGCTCGGTAACATGATGTTGACGACTCTTGAAACAACCGCTCCCTCTGGTTACGGGTCGGTAAAGGTGGTCAACGTCACGTTAACGAGCCGTGACCGAAGGGAGCGGTTTTTGTAGACCGAGGTTCTGAACCATGCGACAAATCTGTGCAATCTTTGTGGCGTTCACGCTGGCGGCAAGCGCCCAGCAGGTGGGGCAAAACGCGGCGGTCCCCAGCGCAGGGGCGGCTACATTTCAAGCCAATACCCAGCTGGTGATCGAGACCGTTTCGGTTACGGACAAGAGCGGCAAGCCCGTGGAAGGGCTCACCGACAAGGATTTTGTCGTCACCGAAGACGGCGCGCCGCAGACCATCAAATTCTTCGAATTCCAGAAACTGCCCCTGCCGGCGCCCACACCCGCCGCCGACCTAGCGCCATCGGTGAATGTCGCGCCCCTGGCGAAGCTCCCGAATAGCCAGATAGAGCCGGAAAAACCGGGAGATGTCCGCTATCGCGATCGCCGCTTACTGGCCCTGTACTTCGATTTGAGCGCCATGCCGATTGCCGATCAGTTGCGGGCCTTCGACGCAGCGCGCAAATTCATCCGCACGCAGATGACTCCCGCGGATCTGATGGCGCTCATGATGTACCAGGGCGGCGCGGTCCGGGTCTTGCAGGACTTCACGGCCGACCGCGATCGCCTGGAGAGCATCATCGGAACCTTGTCGGTGGGGGAAGACCAGGACGCCAACACAGTGAATGACGCCAACACCGCGGATACCGGCGCGGCCTTCGGTCAGGACGATAGTGAGTTCAACATCTTCAATACCGACCGCCAGCTTTCGGCGCTGCAGACGGCTGCCCGGATGCTAGGCCAGCTCAATGAGAAGAAGGCGCTGCTCTATTTCGCCAGCGGACTGCGGTTGAACGGAGTCGATAACCAGGCGCAACTGCACGCCACCATCAACTCGGCGATTCGTGCGGGCGTCCAGGTCTGGCCGATCGACGCGCGCGGATTGGTCGCGTCGGCGCCCCTGGGCGATGCCAGCCGGGGATCGCAGGGCGGCATCAACATGTATAACGGCACCGCGGCCATGGCGATGATGACCGGCTTCCAACGCTCGCAGGATACGCTCTGGTCGCTGGCGGCGGATACCGGCGGCAAGGCCCTGCTAGATTACAACGACTTGACGAAGGGAATCGTGCAGGCGCAGGAGGCCTTTTCGAGTTACTACATTATTGGGTATTACACCAGCAACGCCGCACTGGACGGCAAGTTCCGCCGCATCAAGATCTCACTCAACGGCGAATTGTCGGCCAAGGTGGATTTCCGACAGGGCTACTTCGCCGGCAAACAGTTTGGCAAATTCTCCACCGCGGAGAAGGAACGGCAGCTGGAAGACGCCCTGATGCTGGGCGACCCCGTTACGGAACTGACCATCGCCATGGAGCTGGACTATTTCCAGTTGAACCGCGCGGAGTACTTCGTTCCGCTGGTGGTGAAGATTCCGGGGAGCGAGCTGGTGCTGGCCAAGAAGGGCGGCGCCGAACATACCCTGCTCGATTTCATCGGCGAAGTAAAGGACGATTTCGGCAGCACCATTTCCAATGTGCGCGACAAATATGACATCAAGCTGAGCGACTCCACCGCCGCCGAATTGGCCACCAGGCCGGTTGAATACGATACCGGGTTCACGCTGCTTCCGGGCAAGTATAAGGTTAAGTTCCTGGCCCGCGACGCCGAGACGGGCCGCATCGGAACGTACGAAACGCCGTTTGTGATTCCCAATCTGAACAAGGAAGAGAAGCGCATTCCGATCAGCTCGGTGGTCCTGAGCAGCCAGCGCGTGGAAGCCAAGGACGCACTGGCTAACGCCGCCAAGGACAAAGGAGTAACCGAGTCGGTGAACCCGCTGGTGCAGGAAGGGCAGAAACTGATCCCCAGCGTGACCCGCGTTTTCCGCAAGAACCGCGACTTATACGTCTACCTGCAGGCTTACCAGCAGGGCGCAGCGGCCGCACAACCGCTGGTTGCCTTCGTCACGTTCTACCGCGGGCAAACCAAGGCGTTCGAGACGCCGCCGCTACAGGTGGCGGAAAGCTTAAACAACCGCTTGAAAACGGTGCCTCTCAAATTCAGCCTCCCGCTGAGCAAGCTTCCGAATGGCGAATACAACTGTCAGGTGACGGTGCTCGACCCGGCTGGCCAGAAGGCCGCGTTCTGGCAGGCGCCGATTATGATTGTGCCCTAGCAGCGCGAGGAAGGCCGCATCTTGGGACTGTAGGCCGCCGCGGCTACGAGATGGCGACGAACCGTCCGCGTACTCGTCCTACTTTCCGCTAACGCCGTTTAATACCCGGGCTAAACCGCCACTTATTTCGACGTCGACGAGCACGCGCGTCAATGTGAATCAATTGGTAGTCGGAACCGTCCGCGTTTTCCATACGGTGCGGAAGTCCTTTGGCAATTCCAGAGTCTCCGTGGTTTCGCGCGTTGACGTGTCACCGAACAAGAGATTGTTTTTCGCGGTCATTACGTTGCCGTAGTCGCCAGTGTTGGCATGATGCCGGGCGCCGGATCAATGTAAATCAGGTTCGCGTAGAACAGATGTCGGATTCCTTTCACCGCCACTTTGGTGAACTCCAGGCCAACTATGAAAAATGGAAATCGCTCCGTGAACCGCTCCATACGACGGACCCGTCCAAGGACTGGTGAGCGTGCCGGAATCACCACCGCGTGTTTCGCCGTAACATCGCTTGACACCATTCCCTCGATCAACGTGCCTAGCGCCCTCCCGGCCGAGATCTGGCTCCGCAGCTCTGCTGCGACGGCAGCGGCCGCAGCGTATCATCCACCGAGGCAACTAATAAGCGCAACCTCACAAATCGCCGTGTGTGTAAGGCAAATAATGTAGATCGTCCCCAAACCCTTTGCATCGTTTTGGAGGATGCCATAAGAAGGCAAGGAAATGAGGTT
>CAWGTA010000008.1:0-1088194 GCA_963825305.1 Terriglobia bacterium
CGACGCACTGATCAAGGAAATTTTGACCAATGTCCGGCGGTCGGTTGAGGTCGTGGCCGCCGACCTCGACGCCTGCCCAGAGGTCCATGAAACGCCGTCCGTAACTTCAGACGCATTACCTCCAGTCAAGGCGGAGGATGCGGCTATGCTCATGTACAGTTCTGGGAGCACAGGACAACCGAAGGGAGCAATTCACACAAACCGATCCGTTTTTGCTCATGGAAGGAATTCGGCTCTTTCGCACCAACTCACCTCCGCGGATCGGTCCCTTCTTGTTCTTCCGCTATATCACATAAACGCTGAGTGCGTGACCTTAATGCCGACGCTGACCAGCGGTGGTTCAGTAGTCGTTCCTCACGGCTTTGTTGTCAGCGAGTTTTGGAATTGGTTGGACGACTATCACTGCACTTGGTCAGCCGTGGTGCCGACAATTATCTCGCAACTCCTGGACTGGAAGGACCCAAAAGCGGAAAGCCGGGCGGCCGCCTTCCAGCGCATACGCTTTTTGCGTACTTCTTCCGCACCGCTTTCGCCGTCTTTGCACCGTGAATTCCTCGACAAATTCAAGTTGCTCCTTATCCAGGCGATGGGGTCATCGGAAGCGGGCAATGTTTTTTCAAATCCATTGCCGCCCGGCAAGAACAAGATCGGATCACCGGGTTTACCGTGGGGTTTTGAGACAAAGATCATCGATCGCCGAGGGTGCTGAATTGCCGGTTGGAGAGCCGGGCGAGGTCTTACTTCGCGGCGATGGGATGATGCAAGGCTATCACAAGGACCCGGCAGGAACGGCTGCGGCGCTCGACGCTGGACGGTTGGCTCCACACCGGCGACCTCGCCTATCGGGATGAGGACGGTTACTTCTTCGTCGTTGGCCGCTCGAAGGAATTGATTATAAAAGGCGGAATGAACATCGCTCCCAAACAGATAGATGAAATTCTGGAAAGCGCATCCGGCGGTATTGGAGGCGGCGGCGGTAGGGGTTCCTGACCGGTATCTCGGCGAGGACGTGGTCGCGTTCGCCGTTTTGCGGGACGGTATGAGCTGCGATGAACGCGAGCTGCTCAGTCTTTGCGAGAAGCCATCTGGGGCACTTTAAAACGCCGACACGCATTCATTTTGTTAAAGACTTGCCGAAAGGCCCTTCGGGCAAAGTCCAGCGGCTTAAGTTGGAGGAGGACGCGGCGCAACGTTCCGTTTCTGCGTCGGGCTTGAGCGAGGCAGCGGGTCGCGGCGACGGAGACGCTTCGCGCGACTGTCTCGGTGATGCCGTCAACGCCGATCGAGCAAATAATCGCCGAGACGTGGGCGAAGATCCTCACGCAGCCACAAATTGACGTGCATAGTAATTTTTTCTCACTGGGTGGCCACTCGCTGCTGGCCATCCAATGCTTGTCGTTGCTGCGCGAGAAAATTCCGATTGCGCTATCCCTATCGGACTTCTTCGAAAACTCAACCGTCGCTCAGCAAGCGGCCTTGATCCGAAAACGCTTACGTGGCGACGATCTTTCTTCCACCGAATTCGACTGTGGCCTGGGAAAAAGAGCTGCTGCAGAAGGTCGGCCCCCCTACTGTCGATGAGGCAATTCCGCCCGAGACCGCTCGCTCCCATGTCCGCTCAGTCCCAACCAGATGCGGATCTGGTTTATGGAACAGCTGAATGCCGGAGAGCCGGTTTATAACGAGTCTGAGGCGGTGCGGCTTCGGGGAGCATTGAACGTCGACTTGGTAGAGAAGGCGCTGAACGTCATCGTCGCTCGGCATGAAATTTTGCGAACCACTATTCAGGCCGCCGGCGATGAACTCATCGACTGTTGTCCACGAGAGTTGGCCATTGCGGCTCAAGCAAATAGACTTGAGTTCGCTGCCGCCGGCGCAGCGCGAAGCGGAAGTTGATCGTTTGTTGATTGACGAGCCGCGGCTCCCATACCATCTCGAAGCCGAGCCTGGGATTCGCGTCACCTTGCTTCGGCTGGGACCGGCGGAACATGTGTTGATTGTGATGATGCATCACATCATTTGCGACTGGTCGTCGGTGGGCGTGTTGTGGCGAGAGCTGTCGGCTTTGTATCGCGCCGGTCGCGGCGGCCAGCCGCTCGAGTTGCCTGCGTTATCAATCCAACATGGCGATTACGCGGTCTGGCACCAACAACAGATGACCGCGGGCGGAATTAGCCAAAGACTTGGCGTACTGGGAGGAAAACCTACGCGGCGCACCCGCGCTGCTTGATCTGCCGACGGATAATCCCCGCCATCCACATACGATGTCCTATCGGGGTGCCCGGCAACGCTTCCAGATTCCGTCAACATTAGCACTAGCTCTGCGAGATTGCAGCCGACGGGAACGAGGTCAGCTTATTTACTTTTTTCACCGCGGCACTGAACACCTTGCTCTATCGCTACACCAGGCAAGAGGACATCCTGCTGGGAATTCCATTGGCCGATCGAGATCGCCCGGAGCTTCAATCGATGATCGGCTTTCTTCTGCACACTCATGTGCTACGAACGCATGTTTCCGGAGGTCTGAGCTTCAGGGAACTGTTAGCTCGAGTGCAAAAAGGGGTGCTTGATCTTTACACCCATCGCTCTCCTCCCTTTGACAAGGTGGTAAGCAGAGTCCAGCCCGAGCGAAACTTGAGTTACTCGCCGCTTTTCCAAGTGATGATCAACTGGCGTGATCGCGATCAGCTATTGTCATTCATCGGGCTGGATGGGATCGAGGTCGAAATCGCTCCTGGCCGAGAGCAGAACCTCCAAGTTTGACCTGACACTGATGCTAACCGATGGCGGGGACGAGATCTGGCTTGAAGTGGAATATAATACCGATCTGTTTGATGAGGCCCGCATCGAGCGCATGTTCGGACATCTGTGCGCGCTATTGGATGGCGCGGTTACAAATCCCGAACGACAAGTCGCAGAATTGCCGCTGCTGACAAGTGCCGAGCGACATCAACTTTTTGACGGAGTGGAACGCGGTTCCGGCCGAGACAGTCCAATGATGATTCATCAATTGTTCGAGACGACAAGTCGAGCGGACACCCGACGCGGTCGCTGTGGTGTTTGAAGAGAGTAGGCTGACTTACCGCGAGCTCGATCGGCTTGCCGATGGGCTCGCGATCACAGCTGCGCGCGCTGGGCGTCGGACCGAACGTCTTGGTGGCGCTGTTTCTTGAGCGTTCGCTCGAGATGGTGGTAGGCATGCTGGGCGTCCTGAAGGCCGGCGGGGCCTATGTTCCGCTGGATCCAATCCATCCCGACCCAAAGGCTCGCCTATATGCTTGCAGATGCGCAGCCGGCAGTGCTGGTGACGCATCGGCGGTTGCAGTCGAGACTGCCGCCACATCGCTCACGTGTGGTCGTGATCGACGCCGGCGAGTCGCCGGCAGCGCGAGCCGGACGCAGGCGACGGCTCCTAAGAACGAACGCACGCCCGAGCGATCTCGCATATGTCATCTACACGTCGGGCTCAACCGGCAAGCCCAAAGGGGTCGAAATCGAACATCGTTCGGTAGTCAATATGCTTGCATCGATGCAGCGCCGGCCGGGTCTTGACGCTGGCGACACGATGCTCGCCATAACCACGCTGACTTTCGATATCGCTGTATTGGAGATATTTCTGCCGCTGGTGTGTGGGGCGTGCGTCGTCATCGCTCCAAGCGAAACCGTTAGCGACGGTTGGGCGTTGGCCGAGGCTCATCGACCGGAGCGGTGCGACGCATTTTGCAAGCGACGCCCAGCACTCTGCGAATGCTTCTGGATGCGGGCTGGCGCGGCAATACATCGCTTGAAGATCCTCTGTGGAGGTGAATCCTGGACGGCTGATCTCGCGAAGCAGGTACTGACGCGCTGCGCTTCGCTCTGGAACATGTATGGGCCGACCGAGACCACCGTATGGTCGGCATGTAGCCAGGGTCGAAGCCGACCGACCCATTGTGATCGGATCGCCGATCGCCAATACACGGCTTTACGTGCTGGATGAGGCGCTCCAGCTGGTCCCAGTTGGTGTGCCCGGCGAGCTTTACATCGGCGGCGACGGGTTGGCGCGGGGGTACCTGCATCAGCCAGAGCTCACGGGCGAACGTTTTATGCCCGATCCGTTCAGTGGGAAGCTCAATGCGCGAATGTATCGCACCGGCGACTCAGTGCGCCGATTGCCCGACGGCACGATCGAATTTCTCGGTCGTCTCGATCATCAAGTAAAGATCCGCGGACACCGCATCGAGCTGGGCGAAATCGAAGCTGCGCTCGAACGTCATCCGGACGTGAAGCAATGCGTGCTCATTGCTTCTGAGGGCGTACACGGCGACCGTCGCCTCGTCGCCTACTTCGTCCCTGCAGCCGGTTCGGCCGTTTCCACGGGCGAACTGCGTCACCTGCTGTCCGAGACACTTCCGGCTTACATGATTCCCGCAGCCTTCGTGTCTCTCTCCTCATTCCCGCTTACGCCAAGCGGTAAGCTCGACCGTAAAGCATTGCCGTCACCGGACGTGTCGACACAAAAATCAGATGTCGCCCCCCTTGCGCCGCGCACGCCGACCGAGGAGGCTCTGGCGCGGATCTGGCGCGAGATGCTCAAACTCAAGCAGGTCGGCTTGCGCGACAACTTCTTTGAGGTGGGAGGCTACTCGCTGCTTGCAACGCGCGTCGTTGGCGAAATCAACAAGACGCTCAAGGTTCATCTGAACATTCCAACATTTTTCCGGAACCCAACTATCGAACAGCTCGCGAGAGTCGTTGAGCAGAAGCATCATGTCCGACCCAAGCCCCAGGTGGTGCAGCTTCAATCGGGGCGTATTGGTCTGCCGCTCTATTTCATCGGCACCGCGCCTACCTGAATATCGGGTCGCGCAATTGATCGGTGAGGATCGCGCTATTTTTGCGCTCGACGTGCCATTGCCGGTAGAATGGAGTAACGCGATCGCAGCCGGGGATCGGGCGGCGCTGCCGACCTTCGAACAACTCGGCGCGCTCTACGGCGATATGCTACATGCGCATGCCGGATTGTCACCCTGCGTGGTGGTGGGATGTTACGCCGGCGGCAGGATAGCATTCGAAGCAGCGCGCGCGCTGCAGCGTGCCGGGGGCAACGTCGCGCTGGTTCTTCTCATTGACGCGTCCATGTGGAGTGGGCTAATCCGCGGACCGGCTTGGCAGAGCTTATTATGGATTTGGGGTGCTGCAACTGTGACGGCTCACGACGCGCCTTACTTGGATAGATTGAAGGCATTGCTGAGCAATTCTGGTCGTTTGCTTCGGTGGCTGCTCGCGCGGATACCCGGAGTGGTAAAGAGCCGCATCGTGCGCAAATCTTCCTCTCGCCTGGACGATAAAGAGGGTGTGCCTTTCAAGCCTACGGTCACAAATCAGTTCCTTCGCTCCGCAGGGAAGTCATTTCGCCCGCGTCCGCTGGATGCGTCGGGGGTGCTAATTCGTGCGGAGTTTCCGGGCGAGGAAATACTGCCTGGCTACGATTTTACCAATGGATGGCGCGGCCTCTTCGCACGGGGCCTCGAGATCGTCCAAGCAACCGGAGATCATGTTTCGATGGTGGCCGATGAGAACGCCGCGACATTTAGACGGCAGATCAATGCGGTGCTCGACCGGTATGACGACGACAAAGAAGAAGGAGGACGGCGTGTCGCAGGGCGAAATGCCGTCCGCGGATGAGAACGTTGAAGCCGGGCAAATCCTACCGATTTAGACCGCAAACCTGTCGCCGTCCTTCCGCTCCACCGTGCAGAAGACACCGTCCAGCGGTTCGCAACTGGCCGGGTCGATCCCCGCGGGAAAAAGCTGCCGAGCAAACCAGGGGGCGATTTGCAGGCGCCGTGGCCGCAAAATGAGCTGCGGGATAACTCCATCGAAAACGCGATTTTCCGTGCAAATTGCTCGTTTTCAGTTTTTAGCTCGGGGTGCGGAAGTGCGGCCGCCGTCCAGCGTGAAATGATCTGAAGATTGTATCCAACGGGCCTGACGGCGGATCGCAACTTGCCGCGCAGCGCTACAATGTCTCAATTCGTACTATAGGCTCGAGGCCTTTTCTGCCGACTTTGCTAGTGAAGCCAGCCCATCGAACGACGCAGTGTTCGCTATGGCTGGTGCTGCCAATGACCGTCCGACACCGGTGTAGGTAAACCCGTACCGATGCATTTCTTCAGGCCTATAGATATTCCGGAGATCGACCACGACAGGGCAATCCATTAGGTCGCGCAAGCGCTGAAGATCAAGCGCACGAAACTGCTCCCATTCGGTCGCTATGACAAGCGCATCGGCAGATTCCGCACAATCATAGGCATTATCGCAATAGATTACATCACTCAATAGGTCCTGGGCTCTACCCATACCCGCTGGGTCGAAGGCGCGAACCTGAGCACCCATATCCTGCAGCGCGGTGATCAAAGCAAGCGAGGGAGCCTCGCGCATGTCGTCAGTATTGGGCTTAAACGTGAGGCCGAGCACCGCGACGGTTTTACCGCGGAGCGTTCCATTAAACACGGCAGACACCTTACGGGCCATAGCGCGCTTTCTCGTGTCGTTAGTCGCAGCCACGGCTTCGAGAATGCGCAAAGGTACGTCATGGTCCTGAGCGGTCTTAATTAGAGCGCGCAAATCCTTGGGAAAGCACGAGCCACCAAAGCCGGGTCCGGCATGCAGGAATTTAGAGCCGATACGGTTGTCGAGACCTATACCGTGCGCAACCTCTTGCACGTCAGCGCCGACCTTTTCACAGAGATCGGCCATTTCGTTGATGAAGGTAATCTTGGTCGCCAGGAAAGCGTTGGCAGCATATTTTATTAGCTCTGCCGTCCGCCTGCTGGTGAAAAGCATTGGTGCCTGGTTTAGGTTCAGCGGGCGGTAGATTTCGGTCATAGCTTTTTTGGCCCGTTCGTCGTTAGTTCCGATTACGATACGATCCGGGTGTTTGAAATCGTGGATCGCTGCGCCCTCGCGTAAAAATTCTGGATTTGACACCACGACAACATCAGCGTCTGGGCGAGCCTCGCGGATAATGCGCTCCACCTCGTCGCCAGTCCCGACAGGCACGGTTGATTTGGTCACAACAACTGTGAACCCTTCGACGAGCGGCGCGATTTCGCGGGCCGCGTCAAAGACATGAGAAAGATCGGCATGACCATCCCCGCGCCGCGATGGCGTACCAACCGCTATGAAAATCACATCACTGGCACGGACGGGCTCTTCAATCGCCGTCGCAAACGACAGCCTTCCCTGCCCGACATTCGCGCGCAGCAAATCGTGCAGGCCGGGCTCGTAAATTGGAACTTCGCCACGCCGAAGCCCTGCAATCTTTGCGGAATCCCTGTCAACGCAGATTACATCGTGCCCAAATTCCGCGAAACAAGCTCCGGAAATGAGGCCAACGTAGCCAGTACCAATCATTGTCACGCGCATCGCAAACTACCCCTGATTCACCCGTGCATCCCTTACTAAGCGCGCGAATGTCATTGCTTATCGCGCCAATGCCGGTGTTGTGAAACACAATCCCTCGACCAATATCTCGCCTACAGTTAGCGACAAACTCGAGCGCATTCCCGTTAGTAAACTGACTATCCTAACCTCGCAGCGTCACTCCGTGTAATATCCGTAACGAGCGTAATAGCTGTTATAATCATAGCGTCCAAGCCGAACCAAATCGACCTTGTTTAAAATGACCCCTATGAGATTGTCATGGACACTGCGGGCTGTGTTGAGAACGCGCTCAACGACATCGATCTTAGTTTTCCCCCACTCGACGACGAATAGGTAACAATCAAAGAGATGGGTGGCTGCGCGGACGTCAACAACAGGCGCAAGAGGCGAGAGATCAACGATCACGTAATCGTAGCTTTCGCGCAGGCGCTCGAATAGCCGCTTCATCGCGGCCGAAGCGAGAACCTCGCTTGTGTGCGTCAGACGTGACCTTACCACCACCGGCAGAAAGGAAAGTTTGCTTAATCGATCGGACCAGATTACCTCCTCGAGACTAGCCGAGTTGGTGATGACTTCGAGGAGTCCGACGGCCGCATTCGGTGCTAGATCTCGGCTCAAGGAACGCTTGCGCAAATCGCAGTCGACCAGGATGACCCGAGCGCCGCCATGGGAACAAAGCTGTGCTAATGAGGCGGAGATTGTAGACTTGCCCTCATCGGGCAATGATGAAGTTACACCGATAACTTTGTTTGACTTGGTCGCACCAGTGAGATCGGTAGTAACCTTTACGCCGCGCAGCTCCTCAGCATACTGGGAAAGCGGCGAGTCAATGACATATCGAAATAACCCCGCATTCGGCGCGATAACTCTTGCCGCGTTACTCGGCGGGATAACTCTCGCCGGGCTACGATGTGTAGCCGCTCCATTGCGGACGGTGGCATCCTCAGCGCTTGGCTCGATTATCGGGAGCATCGCAATGCACGGTGTGTTGAGCCGGACCTCCACTTGTTTGCTAGTCCGGAAAACCCGATCGCTGATTTCACGCAACATCGCAAGTCCAAGTCCCAATCCCAAACCACCAATGGCGGCAATCGCCAAAACACGAAGAGACTTGGGAGAACTCTTCTCCGACGGGCGCGTAGCCCTGGTAATGACGCTGGCTTCGGCTATGGGAAACGATTGCTGCTGTACCAAATCGGTGTAGCGCTGCTGAAAAGTGTTAAAGAGCGTGCGGTAGTTCTGCGCAGCACCTTCAAGCTGACGTAATTGTACTTGCGCTTCGTTCGTGGTTTGCGAGCCGGCAACAGTCGCGTCCAAGCTCTTTTGTAGCGAATTCTCGCGCGCTTTCGCTATATCGTACTCACTCTTATAGGCCGCGGCGATCTGCTTCAGCTCATCGATGATACTGCCTCGAATTTCACGCATCTGATTGCGGATGTTGACCACCGCTAAGTGATCCTTTCCAACTCGACTTGAATAAATGGCCTCGCGCCGGGTTAATTCTAGATATTGCTGACGTAAACTTGTGATGATGGTGTTCTGCAGTGTGTCCGTGACCGTAGCGACATCGGCGGACGTCGGGTCGAGCTCATCAGCGCGCAGGATCTGCGAAAGGCGGTCGAACCGCGCCTGCGCTTGAACTGTCTCTGCCCGCGCCTTGATAAGGGCAGAATTGAGCTCGGAAAGCTGCTGTTCGTTGATAAGATGGCCGCCGCTGTCAACGATATGGTTCTTCGTTTTATATTCGACAACCGCGTGCTCAGCAGCCGAAGCTTGGCTTCCCAGCTCATTCAAGCGCTCCTGCAGCCAAGACGTAGCCTTAGCTATGGCTTGATACTTTGCGTCCAGTTGATCAACGATAAATGTGTCCGCCACTGCATTGGCGATCTGGGCGGCGCGGGAAGGATCGGTCGATTGAAATCCGATTTCGATAGCATACGTCGTACCCACTCGGCTTACCGTGAGCGCATTCTCAAATTGGCGCAAAATGACCAGTTCACGGTCAGATTCGGTCTTGCCCTCGTTCGATGCAGAGTGAGGTGGTCGAAAGAAGTGGAATAGACGGCTTATTACCTGATCTACCTGTCCACCATCGGATCCCAATTCGGGAACCTGGCTAAGGTGCAACTTGCTAATAATTGAGAGGGCAAAATTCTCGGACCTCAGGATCTCGATCTGGCCGTCTACCATCGCCGAACTGACGGGGTCATCACCGAGTATCGATTGCTGGAAGGTCCGCACCTTACCAGCGTCGATCATGATTCTTGCCTGAGCAGAATAGATCGGCGGCGTGGTATAAAGGTAGGCCGCAGCAACTCCAATCGTCAGTGGCAGGACGGAGAAAACGACAAGATATTGGCGACGGATGAATCCAATGGCCGTGCCGAGAAGGTCTGATAGGGAGAGCTCCGCCGAGGGCGGAACGTTATAAGGGGTTCCACCTTCCGGCTCTTGTAGCGAAGGCCATTTAAAGCCCTGAAGCATGAGGTTCCTTTAAATCCTGCCGTTCGAGAAAGTCGGCGGAATCCGCTGTCGGAGAGGTTTCCCTTGGGAAGGTCAGTTCCGTCAGCCCCTTGAATACAAGGGATATTTGGCCACTTTTAGCCCAAAGAGCACCCTGCTCCCAACTCCGGCAGGAGTGAAGATAGAACGGATGCAAGAATTGTTCCTAGCATAGTACAGGAACAACGCTCAAGACGACGTAGGGCGAACGGGGCATACATCCGGGAATGAAGTATTGTTACGGTGAATTCGAAAGCGACGGATTCGTGAAAATGAGGCAAAGCTCGGCGGAGAGCGACATTATCCGAGTTCCGGACGCGCCCAAATGGCATCGGAAAGAGCTTTTACGAACGTGGAAGCAATATACATCTACGTGACCAACGGCGATCAGCGCGGGCAGGCCGCAAAGAGGTAACGTAAAGCCCTAGGAATTGTTTCCGGATTTGCCAAGTCGGCGTCGAGCACGTCGAGCCGCCGCGAAGCGGCCAAACTCGATCAGGTTAGTCTTGTTTGGGAGAAGCGGCTAGGAGTACCCCGCCAAGCACTTGCAGCGCATCCAGAATCTTCCCAGTAGCGAGCGCGACCGGTGGCCGTGGCGGTGACCGGCGACACCCACCATCTTCTCCGATGCCTTGCGCGACGGTGTGGCGCGCCGGACATAGCGGCAGCGCCCGAGCACCTCATCAAGTTCGGCTTCGAGCTGCGAGCCTATCAGCGCCGCACGCTTGCCGCCGATGCCCCGATCGCCGGCTGCTACTCGCCGGCACCAACACCCGCCGTGTGCGCCGCGCCCTTGGCGCCCTGTTCGGCGGCGCGGTTGGCAGGACACGGTAGCCGGGTGTGGCGCAAGGTGAAGAGCGACTGGGAGGCGTGGAATGCCCGCTCGCTGGCGGACGAACCGATTGTCCGGCTCATTCTCGATGGCACCGTGGGCATGGCTTGCAAGAATTCGCGTGCGCGATCCCGAAGACCGGCTTCGACTGGGTCGAACCAACTGTCGAAAAGCTCCGCCGTCGCCTCGGTTTCCACTGCGGCAGCAAGGCGTCGTGATATGGCTTGTCATGGCGTGATCTCCACCAGCGCTCAAACGGCCCGGATTCGCATGTAATGAACCAAGCTGGAGATTACGCCGCGTTCACTTGCCAACAACTGCCTGTACGGCACCGTCGATCGACTGCAACCAAAATGTGAAAGTCGCTGCACATACTACAACACCGCATCTTTACTTTTCGCTACGCAGTATACGGCACCTTACGAACTTCAGCACTCGCCGTCACCAGATCGCATCTTAGGCATTGAGGGGGGTTTTACGCGATAGCATTTGTGTTGCTCGCGTGTGGCCTTCGCCATTATAAATTAGTACTAGCTATCGCGCTCACAACCATTAGCGCCAGCTCATCCTCTTCGTCGGCTCTGTCTTCCTTCCTGGGGTCGTTTCGGAGTGCGGCCGATCGCGTTTTGTGACCACTCATGAACAAGCGTTTGACGTTATTTTGCCAGCGAGACACGGCGCATTTTTCGCGTTTGGATTCTGGCTATAGCTGCCGGCCTGTCGAACACTAATGCGAAGGGAGGTGGCATGCGCTATTCTTGCAGGCGCATCTGCGTAATTGAAATTCTGCTTCGATCGCAAGCTCTAATCGGCTCATAACTCGCTCGGCGGTCTGCGTTGACGACGCCAATCGCTACCAGTTCGTGGAAATAGTTCTTGCTTACCAAACTGTGGGACCGAACACCTAAGCCCTGCAACATTGTCCTCTGGTTATTCAGTGGGTTATTCTCCGCCTTCAGCAGCGGAGAACCAAAGATGTGTTCGATTGAAGAACAAATTGCGCAACGAAATAATATTCTCTGGATCGAAAATCGTCTGGTGGGTTCCCGCAATTTCAATGATCTCGATACCCGGGCATCGAAGGCGCCATGTTGGATCATCATTTGCGCTCTCCGAAGTCCGAAGAAGTAGCGCCGGCGCCAGCAGCGCAACCGGCCCAACATCAAGTGACCCGATCCAGGGCGCAGATTCGCGGAGCAACAGTCGCATACTCAGCTCTTCTTCGAGAACTGGGTCAATTGCAAAGGCAAAAGGCAGCCGGCCCGACGAACCGAAAATACGCAGTAAATTGAGCAATCGATTGCCGGCAAGCCTTAGTAGTGCTCGCCAGAAATTTGATCTTATGAAAACGCCGAAATCTCCGACACGGCGCTCATAAACAAGCTTTACCCCGAGTTCTAACGCGCGCCTTGCCCATCCGACCCTCGGTGCGGAAGATGCGATCATAAACGTATCAATCGCGCAGAAACCTGCAATCTCGCGGCCGCTTGCTTGCAGGCGTAAAGCGGCTGCATAACCGAAATGTCCGCCAATTGAAATTCCGACTATGCGTATCGGTCCCTGAGGTGCAAGCGATACAATTTGAGAGACTATGTCTCCGATCAGAGCCTCAGCTGATAATCCTTTGGCAATATAGGATTGCCATCCCGGATATTTAATAGCGCTGAACTTTTTCTGCTCTTCAGCGTTGGCGCTGAATGTAGATAGGTATACCTTGCCGTTGGCGCCCGGCAAAACGATAATTGGGGTTGGAGCCGTCATGTTGTCCACTGGTCATGCGGGCGCAGGCGCGCTAAGACCAACTCTCCTCAGCCTATGAGCACCCACCACGAAACGGAAAAGCAGACCAAAGCTCATCGCCGACGCAAGACAAAGAAATCGATGTTTCAAAGCCCGCCTTAAGCTTTGAAGCGCGTTCGGTGTGAACGACGGCGCCGCGCAGGTTCTCATCAAGGTAACAGCGGAACGATGTCAATCCCGCATCCATGGTCCGCAATGACGCTATGGACCACAACAAGCCGTTCGTTTCGCTGTTCGGTCGCGCCAAGTCGTAGCGACACCGCGCCCCATTTTTTGCGCGCCTCAAGAACATTTGTGCCCAAATGACCGGATAGGTCCCTTCGATTCGGCCTAGCAACCACCAACCAAAATAGGCGAACGCAATCCCCGGCCGCGCTCTCGTGATTCTCCTCACCATAAGTCCTTTTTTGGTACTATCTGACAATACAGGCGTTAGCCGACGCGCGCGGAGCGCAAGAAGCGTGGAAAGGCTTTCAGACCTAAATAAATTTCTGACATGGCATGGACAACGCCCGGCATTGGATCCGCGGCATCCCATGCAAGATCGATCACATCGGCGTCACTCTGTGTTTTCCAGGAGCGCCATTTTGAGCGTTCTCGGTGTGAGATGCGCCCGGTAATGGTCAAAGCGCAAAGTATAGCGCCCAGGGTGAAGCGATCATAGAGGATCGTTTTTGTTGATTTATCTTCCGACTGTGCATCTTTCACAGCCAAACGCAACGCCGCTGCTTCCCCGACAGTGTCAAGACAGGCGAGGAGCGGGAGCGGCATATTGCGGCGTATGTCCATCCATGCTTGATTAAATAGACGCGGGTTAAAATCGATTATTGCCCACGATCCATTAAACGGTAGAAATTCGACTTCGAAGATTCCGAAATAACCAACCTCGCGACAAAGCCGTCGAACTAAGTCCGATATCTCGGAAATCGCTGGCAAGGATTTAAAACTAACACCGACTCCAACGGGCCACGACCGTTGAAATACCTTTGTTGAATGGCGCGTGACGAAATGCTCACCTGCCCGATCAATAAAGCCGCTAACCGAGCGTACGCCCTCTTTTCGTACAAACTGTTGCAGCATCGGTAGGCGGCTGTCCGACAAAGGTACACGATCGGAGGCGTCTGTATGCTCATGATCGATAAATTCAAAATACCGCTGGACCAACTCCGTCGGAGAATTCGCGACCATTCCTTTGTCGTTTCGAAGACGATGGACGTGCGTGCGCGGCTTTATGAGGATCGGATATGGCAACGATGGCGCCAGTGCCTGAATATCGTCGCTGCCGCGAGGGTACCAGCTTGGCAACGTACAAATGCCAGCCTTTAAGGCGGCAGCCTCAAGTAGCTTCTTGTCGAGAACGCACTCTATTGTCTCAAGCGGAGGCTGATATAGCTGAAAATATTTCCCAAGCACGCCAGCGTTAATCGTATACAGCCAAGCTGTCTCGTCTGACGTAGGCAGCAATATCTGACCGGGATCGGCTTTTCCGATTGCCAATAACTGCTCAAGAAACTCACGGCTGTTCGTTTCAAGAGGAACTCGATGAGACCTAGATACCCAACGCGACCAGGCGGCAGCCGATAGGGGCTGACTGGAAATCACGCCAACGTCGATGCCGTTTACGCCTAGATTACGGACGGCAGCCAGAGTGCCTCCTGCCGAAGCTGACGCCAAAAGCACTCTCACTTGGTGATTTAAAGTGGTCTCGCCCTGTATTCGTGCATGCTACCTGTAAAATCATTCAGCAGGTGCGAGAAGAAAGTCGACCCCGTTTAGCCAAAATTGTCTCCGGAGCCCAGAAGAAACACCCGTAAAATTCGGAGTGTTTCCTCTTTCTTTAAGCCGTTTCCGAACCATGAGAAGCAGTCCGAAAAACCGCGCGTCCGCTCCTTGAGTATTTGAGAAATCAATCACCATTTGCTTTCCGGTAGTGAATGCTTCCCTGAAAGCTTCAGTCGCCTTGATGACCTGCTTAACAGTGGCGTAGCCCGAAAGCCGGATGGTCACGACTTTTCCGTCTTCATTATTTATCGTTATGTCAAATCGCTCGCCGCTGCGCTCGGCGCTCGCCTTTAACCGTTGCATGGTGATCGCCAACGGAAGGATACGTGTTAGCAAAAGCCAAATCAGTAGGCTCCCATCATGCCAATAACGCGCGAAGAGTTTCGGCTCCTCCTTCACTCGCCAAAGCCACTCCAAGCCAAGCTTCTGCAAAGTGCGCGGTGCACGCCTTACTGTCCCCGCCGCAAAGTGGATCGTTACCCCCAAATGAGCTCGAATTGGAAGTCGAAGTCGGGAATGGTTTCGGAGCAACCACATTTGACCCTTTTGCGCACCTAAAGATGCCAACAGAAAGTCAGCGTTACTCGAATTAATCTGTTCGATAAAATGATCTTGACTTAACTCGTCCAAATTCCCAAATCCGGGACAAAGCCAACCTACGCAATTTAGGCCGCGCGAGTTTTGGTTCAGTCTCTTTGATGCTTCGGCTGCGACTTTTTCGGTGGCGCCGAAGAGAAAAACCTTCAGGGGAGGTCCGCAATCGTGAAATGATTTAAGCGCGTCAAACATGTCGGAGCCGGAGACTTTTTTAATTGGAAGTCCCAATAGACGACCAATCCAGACAATTGGCACTCCATCTGGCAAACAAAGGTCACTAAACAATAGGGATTCCCTAAATCCAGAATCCGAAGCGCTACGTACCAGAAAATTGACATTTGGGGTCGAGATGATGAGGCGACGCCGTTCAACGGCAGCTGCTTTGATGTTTCGCAAGACTGGCAACATATCAGTCGCGTCGAGAGGCATCCCAAGCACGCAGTAAACCTCGCGATTGAGGTCATCATCGTTGATGTAGGTTTCAGGCCTATCCGTTATAATCTTTGCACGATCCGTTCTGATCCATTCCGGCCTATGGTCATCTGAAAGAATTTGACGGTAGATTGGAAGCTTTCGGACGACGTAAGGGATCAGAGAAAAAATAGCGTTCGGCGGAAAGGTGTTGCGACCAAATTTGAGCCAACAGAGAGTGAGCGCTATTAGGTACGCCGAAAAGCTCGCCGTGCTCACGAATAAAGCGGAAGAAGAAAGGCCGCTAAAAGAAAGCTAATGCGGACACTGCCAGTATCAAGCTCACTAGGGCTCCGAGTAAGGTCAGGGGCGGTACCGCCACATCGAGCGAGAGTGCCAAAAGCTGAAAATCCAACTTGACAAAACTCTCGCACAATAATGTCGGGATGTACGCGGCGATCATGCCGAGGTGGCCTTGTTCCCAACGCTTCCGCTGGCTCTGGGCGCCCTTCGGAGAAGATGGAAAATTACTGTTAACCACCGCAGCAGGACAAAACAGGGCGGACTTTCCGATCCTCGCCAAATCGAGGCCGAGCTTCAAATCTTCGACGGTCGCCCCGGTGGCCAGATTGGCTGACCTAATCACCTCCCATGGAAAAGCCATACCAGTTCCCGTTAGTTGGCACGGTAGCTTGAGGGCGCGAAGACCGAGCGGACGTATCCAATTTCGAACAGCGAAGGCAAATAAAGCTACTCGATGATCAAGCGGTGATTTTTTTGGAGCAGCCATAAGATAGCGCCCTTGCGCAGGACGGCCTGTCACCAAACAAGCTCCTGCCAGATAGTCGAGAGCCTTGTTGGCTAGTCTACAGTCAGCATCGATTATGATCACGACCTCAGGGGGATCTGAGCTGAGCTGCCGAACACCCCAATCCAAGGCATAGCCCTTGCCGACTTCTGAGGGGTTGTGGCGCTCGGTGACCTGCACTCCGGCAGCCCTAGCAACTGAAGCAGTATCGTCGGTGCAGTTATCCGCAACAACTAGGATGCGGTCGCCTGCGTGCAGCTGCGCCCTGATGTCATCCAGTGTTTCCAGCAAGCCTTGGCTTTCATTATGTGCCGGCACCAATACCGCGATGCGGCGGCGAGAAGCCGCCACCAAGGGTAAAGCGACATCGGGCTGCGGTAGCACCACTGCAGCAAACACCTCAAGAAAAAATACAAAGGCCGGGACGGCTACTAGCCCAGCGAGAATTACTAACAAAGTTGAGCCAAGGCTTGCCATTTGAACGTCCCGTACGTCTTCCCGTCTTGCGTTGGTAATCCGTCAAATTAGATTTAAGTGCCTGATAAGAGTGTACGGAAATGAGTCGCCGTGGGTTTAAGGCCTTCTCCTAACGGCATCTTGGCAACCAATTATAGTACTTTTTAGCAATAGTGATGTCAGGCCGGCGCCGCTCCGGATCATCCGGGGGCAAGGGCAGTCGAATAATAGGCGCAGAGGATGCCGTCGCGGCAAGCACTGATTTCGCTAGGTCAAGCATGGTGAATTCTGCCGGGTTCCCGAGTTCAACCGGTCCGACTAGAGTGGTGGGACTTTCTATCAGTCGTATGAGGCCATCAACTAAATCATCGACATAGCAAAATGACCGGGTCTGGCTTCCGTCACCATAAACCGCGGTCGCTCTCAATGCCTGCACGATGAAGTTCGAAACCACCCTGCCATCGGCAGGATGCATCCGAGGTCGATAGCGATTGAAGATTCGAGCCACTTTAATCTCAAGCCCGTGCTGGCGGTGATAATCGAAAAATAATATCTCCGCGCAGCGCTTGCCTTCGTCATAGCAGGAACGAGGCCCAATGGAATTGACGTTTCCCCAGTAATCTTCCGTCTGCGGATGTATCGCGGGACGCGCTGGATTATAGATTTCATCTACCTCAACATAGGGCGGAAAATCACGAAGCTACGAACGGAGGTTCTTGATGCAGATGCTCTATGTTACGCTTGGTATCTGTGAATAAGTTACCGACGCAATGCATCTCGTGGCCCGCCGCTAGCAAGCGGCCAATCGGATCTGAGCCAAGAAAGACGGCGCCGCCGGTTCCCGGTATGCGTACGCGGCTGTCATACGTTCGCGGCATTTCTTAGGCCTTTAGCTCCAAAGCACCCACCTAAGGTGCTGATGCGACCGAAAAGTGCTGCATGATGATATTGCATCGGTGACATTTTTGGCACGATGCATTGGCACGTCTGCAGGTCGCGCGATTGCCTAACTGAAAACGTCACCAGCAGGCCAGTTGTGTCGCGAGTCCGCGACTAATCCGACATCGGCCGCAAACATGTATTGGGATTGGAGGGAAATAAAGATCCATTGAACGAAAGAGTAAAGATAAACTATTAATAGCGACGCTTCAACGATTAACGGCTGCGACAGCATTATCGCGATGTTACAAGCCAAATGTACCCCGTTTCTGCAGTCACAAGGCAATAAACAAAGCTCCGCCCTCTTACCCAGTTGGAACACTTGTGCGGGCGTATGCCGCTCCGGAAAAGCTTGGCGATGTCTAGACCGATTGAGGTGATCGCTTGCACGCTGAGCGTTTCCGAATCCTGCAAGCGTCAACAGCACCCACATCCATGGCACTTACCTGCCGGCCGAGGAAGCGCCCGTAGCGGATCAATAAGACTTCTCGGCCGGCGAAATCCTCCAATCGCCAAATGCTGCGGTCGGGATAGCGTTGGCCGAAACTGCGGCAAGTCAGTGAGTTCGTCATTATGAAGAAATTGAAAGGCGTCATCGTAGGGTGCGGAGCGATAGCGCGGGAGCATTTGGCTGCGGTTGCCGATCTGCCGAATGTAAAGATCGTAGCCTTGTGTGACCTTTCAGCCGCTCGGGCTGAAGCGGCAGCCAACCGCTTCGGGGTATCTGAATGGTACACTAGTCATGAGCAGCTACTTGCCAATATCCAGCCCGATCTGGTCCACATCACAACTCCACCTTCGGCTCATTTTCCGGTCGCCCAAGCTTGTTTGTCTGCCGGACTGAACGTCCTATGCGAAAAGCCGATTACCACTAATTATTCGGAATTTCGAGCGCTCAAACAGTTGGCCTTGGAAAACAATTGTATGTTTATGGAGAATCAGAATTTTAGATACCACTCTAGTATTCAGCGCATTTTCAATCTTATCAACGCGGGCGATCTAGGCGAAATTCTCGACGCGCAAATCTGCATTTCCTTGAATATATTTGGTCCTGGAAGTCCCTATGTCGATCTAAATACGCCACATTCCACGTCGGTGCTGCGCGGTGGGGTAATCGAAGATTTTCTGCCTCACATTGCTTATTTGGCCTACATGTGTACGGGCCCCGTTATCGATCTGCGAACGGTATGGACCAAACACAGAAGCGCATCGCCGCTTTCGGCCGACGAATTCCGCGGCATCATTAGGGGCGAGCGCGCAACGGCGTACGTCTCATTCAGCGGCAACAGCCAACCGGATGGATTTTGGGTTCGCGTGGCCGGAACGAAGGCCCATGCGGAGGCCAACTTGTATGAGCCACCTCGGCTAACCTTGCGCCGACTTCGGTCGGGAGAACCCGCTGTGACGAGGCTCGTCGACGGAATAAATGAAGCGGGCGCTGTACTAAGGGGTTCGGTTGCGGGGTTCTGGCGGAAGCTTGGGGGTAGCAGTAGCTATGATGGTCTGGCCGAGTTAATCAAACAAACTTATGTTGCAGTGGAAACTAGGGGGCCGCCGCCGGTGGCGTTGGATGAAATTGACGATGCTGCGCGTATTGTCGATCGCTTCACAACCGAGGAACTTAAATTATGAAAGTCTTGGTTACGGGCGCCGGTGGATTTCTTGGCCGTAATGTAGTTGATCAACTTTTGGAGCGTGGACACCGCGTTCGCGCGATCATTCGGCCCGCATCGCCGGCCCCAAATTGGAAAAGCGACGTTGAGATATTTCGAGCGGACCTTCGCACCCATGATGATTTGCTTTCTTCGTTTGAAGGAATTGACGCGGTGCTTCATCTTGCAGCGGCAACAAGCGGCAGCGAGGATGTCCAATTCGCTTCAACTGTCGTGGCTACGGAGAAGTTCCTTGGCGCAATGGCCAAATCGTCCGTTAAGCGCCTGATTCACGTAAGTAGTTTCGTCGTATACGACTGGGCACGCGCCAACGGAACGTTGGACGAGAATACGCCTCTTTTGAGCAACCCATACCACATGGGGGGCTACACGATCGCCAAAGTTTGGCAGGAGCGAGTGGTCATTAGGTTTGCGCAGACACAATCATGGGATCTAACCATCGCGAGGCCTGGCTTCATTTGGGGGGCGCAGCATGCTGAAATTGCAGGGATGGGCAGACACGTTGGAAGGGTCTATTTCATGTTCGGTCCCCTTACTCGTCTACCCCTTTGTCATGTTACGAATTGTGCGAATTGTCTCGTTTCCGCGGTCGACAGACCAACCGCCTCAATTGGCCAAACCTTCAACGTAATAGACGGAGATGACATTCGAGTTTAGCGTTATCTTCGCGAATATACGCGGCACATGGGTCGACGCGCGCTGCTTTTCCCTGTGCCTTATTTCGTCGGATACGGGATTGCCCAGCTTGCGTTGCTCACAAGCAAAGCTTTATTTCGAAACAAAGGAAAGCTTCCCTCCCTGCTGACGCCGCGCCGCTTCGAGGCCCAATTTAAACCTGTGCATTTCAGCAATCGAAAACTGAAGGAAGTTTTGGCGTGGACGCCGCCGCTTGATTTTGAGCAGTGTCTGAATGCGACATACAGATTGTGATGCTCCATTTAGAGTGCATAGTGAGATTGCTCCAAGAATTGCATCCCTCCGAGATCCAAGGCGCCAGACGATCTCAACATTAGCTTTGCGGCTGCAAAATGATACATTCAACTCGCCAATGGATTAGAGCAATGTTAAATTGGCACCTGCGCGCAGAATTGAGATACAAGTAAGTCACGGCCATCCGATGACACGCGATCCCGATTTTAAGGCCGACCTCGCACGATACCCGCGCCGGCCATTTCTCAGGGAACAGTCAATCTGGGCGATTTATGTTTATCGGTTGGGACGCCGCGTCTTCAACAGGAAGCCCGGGGTTTCGCGAGCCATCCAATTGAAATTTTACTGGCTGATTTTTCGCATCGTAGAAACCCTCACGGGGATAAGTATTCCGTTTGAAGCTCGAATTGGGCCCGGATTGCGTATTCACCATTTCGGCAACATTTTCGTACATCCGAATGCTATCATCGGCTGCAACTGCACGCTGCGACACGGAGTAACGATCGGTAATCGCGTTGAGGATGGGCCATGCCCGGTAATTGAGGATAATGTGGAATTTGGCGCGTACGGGCACGTATTGGGCGGTGTCCGCGTTGGACGCGGCGCCAAAATAGGGGCTCTGAGTCTGGTGTTGTCCGATGTGCCGCCGGGCGCGACAGCTCTGGGTAACCCGGCGCGCAATCTTCCGCGGCTTAGAACGCTCGAGAAGAAGCCATAGATTTGTTTATCGTAATGGAATCAGAGACGTTAGTTAATATCATCATTGCTTGCTATTGCGACTGTGAAGGTCCCCAAATTGCAAATTGCCGTTACGGTTGCGATGGGTTAGCGAAGATTACGGCAATCGTTTCGGTCCGCACGATGGGTTGACGGAGCTATCTCAGTGAAATTGCGACTGGCGTATCTGACTGGGCAATATCCGCGTGCAACGGATACTTTCATTCAGCGCGAAGTCGAGGCGCTTCGGGCTCTCGGGCACCATGTGCAGACATTCTCGGTGCGAAAGCCGCCGGAAGCGGAAAATGTAGGTCCCGAAACGAAGGCGGCGAAAGAAACAACGATTTATCTCCTGCCCCCACGGGGCCTTATCAAGGCGCATTTCGTTCAGTTGTTCTCATCTCCGGGAAAATACCTTGCCGCGCTGGCGTTGGCGTGGAAGCATTGCCCTCCCGGCGTTCGCTCCATGGGACGCCAGATGGCCTATTTTGCCGAGGCGGCCATGCTCGCGTGGTCGATGAAAAAGCTTTCGCTGCAGCATCTTCACAACCATTTCGCTGATTCCAGTTGCTCTGTCGCAGTGATCGCCGCGACTATGGGCGGGTTCACATTCAGCTTTACAATGCATGGCCCTGCAGAATTTTTTGACGCCAAGTCCTGGTGGATCGACGAAAAAATTCGCCGAGCTTTGTTCGTAAACTGTATCAGCTATTTTTGTCGCAGCCAGGCGCTGATTTTTGCGCCCGTGAATTCCTGGAGTAAATTGCGAATCGTGCATTGCGGCGTGGATCCTAATCTCTTCGAAGCGAAGAGGCACCACGGACGTGGCAATCGGTTGCTTTTTGTCGGGCGGCTCGCAGCCGCAAAGGGGTTAACGATCCTGCTCCAGGCAGTTTCAGCCTTGGATGGAATTACGCTCGAGATCGCAGGCGATGGACCAGATCGAAGGATGCTGGAAGAGTTGGCACGCGAGCTGAACATTTCCGATCGTACTAAGTTTTTGGGGTATCAATCACCGGAACAAGTGCGGGATCTATTGAAGCGGACTGATGTATTTGTTCTGTCTAGTTTCGCTGAAGGATTGCCGGTTGTGCTGATGGAAGCAATGGCGGCGGGAGTGCCGGTGGTTGCAACTCACATTGCGGGGATTCCGGAGCTTGTGGAGGACGGACACAATGGCTTGCTGGTTCCGCCAGGTTCCGCGGGTGCAACCGCGGAGGCAATCCGTCGATTGCTTGATGACGCGAACTTGCGAAATCGTTTCGCGATCGCAGGGCGCGAGAAGGTCAAGCAGGAGTTCAATGTTCAAGCGGAATCCCGATGGCTGGCGGCGATCATGGCCGGCGCATTGGGTGGTAGTCACGAAAGGCTTAAATCATTACGGCCTGTTGAAACGCCGGAATCGAGCGCCCTTCTTGCGGGCACTTTCACGACGACGGAGTGTTCCGAAGGTTTGGCCTAGCTTGTTGCTCCCCGTTTCCGTTGGGAGTGCCTCAATAGCCGAACCGTGAATCCGTCTCCAGCCCCCGCCACATCGCACCCAGCGTGCAGATTTCCCGCGCTGGGCGCACCTGTTTGCTTGGTGCCAAGAGTTATGGGGCCTATCGCGCTGGGGCGGCTTTCGCACCTGACCACCGACGCAGTTGGTAGTCGTTAAACAACCCCAGCCGCTCGTACAGCCATTCGCTACTCCAACGCTTCCAGCCGAAGCCTTTGCGTCCCCGGGCACGCATCAGATGTTGTCTGACCTTCTTCTCTGCCCAGCGTTTGACCATGAAAAAACACGAACTCGAATGTCCGACCCGAAAGTAGTTCACCCAACCACGCAGAGTCGGATTGATTTTCGCAATCACCTTCTCCACGGGCCAGCTGACGTGCTGTCGGAAGATCTCCCTGAGCTTTTCAAACAGCGCGGTCCGCTTCTTCAGCTTGGGCGCATAGTATGGCCGCCACTTCCGCCGAAGGCTCAGTATGCGCCGATACTCAAAACCCAGGAAAGTAAAGCTCTCTCCCTTCTTCAGATCCACCATTCGACTCTTGTCCTCGTTGATCGCAACGCCTAGCTTCACGAACTCCTCGCGCAGCCGCCTGTTTACCGCCTTCACCAGCCAGTCACTCCGCCGTTCGGCGTCGATCAAGATCACCATATCATCCGCAAAACGTGCATATTGGATGTTGGTGTACTTGCCCCTTCGCGTGGTGTCCACCGCTTTCTCCAGCATCCGGTCTACCTCATTCAGATAGAGGTTACTGAGCAACGGCGAAATCACCCCGCCTTGGGGAACGCCTTTCTTCCCGGTCGCTTGCAGAATCATCTTGAGCAAATGCAGGACCGCATCATCTCGGACCCGTCGAGCCACTTTCTCTAACAGCAGCGAATGCTGCACGTTATCGAAATAGGCGCTGAGATCCAAATCAATGATGCGCGTCTTCTCCTCGACGATCCCTTGGGCTACTCGGGCTACAGCTTCGTGCGCTGTCCGTTTCGGTCGATATCCATACGACCCTGGTTGGAAATCCGCTTCGAAGATCGGCTCCAGGATGAGCTTTAACGCCCCCTGGACCACGCGATCACGGATTGCAGGAATCGACAGGACGCGGACTTTCTTGCCCCCATCCTTTGGAATCTCCTTCTTCCGTGCCCGCATGGGCCGATACGTGTTGGTAACTAATTCCTCCCGAATCTGCCCGAGAAAACTCTCCGCGCCGCTTCCCTCAATGGCTTCGAACGTGACCCCATCAATACCTGGCGCCCCGTCATTATTTTTCGCCATCTGGTAGGCTTCCCGCAAAGTCTCCATCTTGCAGACGTGGACGTATAGTCCCCAGAAACGCCAAGGCGGTTCCGCCTTCGCCTTGACATATAGGCTCCTTCTCAGGTCCTGCAAACTGATGGGCGCTTTTGTCATTTCACCCTTGCCTTCCATTTTGTTAGAGCCATTACAAACAGCAGGGCCTCTTCGCTCCACGGGCGTTACTCCGCTTCCTCGCTACTACAGACCCAGCCGAATCCCACTCGCCGTCCACCGACTTCCCGGTGTTGCCGGTTATACGGTTTCCCTGCTCCGCCGATTTCTCGACGGGACGAGGAGGGTTTCTCCAGTTGCTCAGCATGACCTTGTCACCGTGCTGTCCCTACCAACCCCGCCGAAGTGTTTCGCCGCGTTAGTCCTTGCGACGCTCCATGCTGCCTTCGCCCGAGAAGTGAGGGCTCGGCCTTCGGGGTGCAGTACTTTCGAGGCCATATGGGTTCACTTGCGTTACGGCCCGGTGACTCGCTCGCCATCCATGAGATGGCTTTGTCAATAGGCTTCAGGATTTTCAGTTTCCTTCCTTCCTGCTATTCCAGCTACGGGGCTTTGACTTTTACCCCGGTGGGACTTTCACCCACTGTTCATGCCAGCCTTCGCTGGACGCACACTTCTCAGTATTAATCCGAGGTCTTCTACGAGTGGCCGACCAACCAGACGAAGGCTGGGCGACCAATCCCGTTAGCGCGCTTTTCGCGAATTGTTTTCCAGGGTGGCATTCTTTCCCGTCGAATGCGCGACATAAGCCTCGTTTCACTTAAGTATGGCCAATCTATGTTCTGGCAGGGCAACAGTCGGTGGGTCTCTGTAGCCGGTGGGCCGTGGGGTTCCTTGAGCTATAATCCCAAGTGATTTTAACGATGCTGCGCCGACGAGATTTACCCCCACTTCTGCTGCCTTTAGTCACCATCGGCTGCAAACGCGCCTCTGGGACAGATCCGGAAAGCACCACCGATTGGGACACGGCGCGGCCCGATGAGGCCGGATTTCGAACAGCCGAACCAAAAAATGCTCTCTGCCGATATTCACGCTGGACAGTCCCCCAATTCTCACGCTGTCCTGATCGAACGCGATCGCCGCCTGGTTTACGAGCAATACTTTGCCGGTTCTGACCAGATCTGGGGCGGAGCGGCGGCGAACCGGACCTTCGTCGCCGAATCGCTTCACGACCTGCGCTCGGTGTCGAAGAGCGTTACGTCCGCACTGGTGGGCATCGCTCTGGCAAAGGACTTCGACCAGGCCGTCGCGCGCCCCATCCGATCGTTTTTCCCAACCGTCAACTCCGCCCACAACTCGACGAAATCAAGCTTCGCCACGTATTAACCATGACGGCGGGATTCGAATGGAACGAAATGACGGTACCGTACACCGACCCGCAAAACGACGAAGGCCAGATGTACTCCGTGAAAGACCCCGTCGGATTCGTATTGGCCCGTCCGCTGCGCGACAGTCCCGGCGCTCGGTGGTACTACTGCAGTGGACTCACCATGGTCCTTGCGGGCATCGTCGAGCAAATCACCGGAAAGCCCTTCGACGTATTTGCACGCGAAGCACTCTTCACTCCCCTCGGAATTACGAACTACGAATGGCTTGGGAGCTTCGATACAGATCCACGCATGCCTTCGGCTGCGTCCGGCCTTCGCTTGCGCGCCCGGGATCTAGCGCGTTTTGGATCTGTCTACCTTCACGGGGGGCAGTGGCGCGACCGCCAGATCGCCCCAGCCGCGTGGGTCGAACGCTCCACGCAACGTCAGGTCTCCGTCGGCGACCTGAGAGCCAACTCCAGCAAAACCACATTCACCTATGGCATGGGAAGCGAGGACGCGAACTGGGGCTACGGTTATCAATGGTGGGTTGGCCAAATGGGCGGAGTTGACTTTGCTGCTGCGGTCGGCCTGGGGAACCAGCGAGTCTTCGTGGTACCTTCCGAGCGTCTTGTGGTGACGATCTTCGCAGGCGAATACAATAAACTCGGAGGCTACAGCGAGCATATTTTTGCTCGAGTATTGAGTGCCCGCGCGCCGCGTGCCTGAGTACCCAGGCTGTATAAGTCGACCTCCGATGCGGAAACCATGTTGCGAAGCTCGGCGATTAGGTTAATGATCAGCTGCGGGTAGATCTATTTGGCAAGCAAGAGTCTGATCGGATGACGCCCGACTCGGAAAGAGCCAGGTTGTAGATACGTCCCGTGAAACGCCCAAGGTTCTGCCTATTCGTTTCCATGAGACGTCCGGATACGGCCGCGCCCGCTTCACTCGTCCAATGTTTCGCGAACTCGGCGGGTGATCTCCGCAGGCTGCTCGTCAGCGTCGAACTGCACGACCCGCTTGAAGCCCTGAGGACCGATGATGAGAACGCGCATGCCGCCGCGGAAGGGATCAGCCGCGACCAGTGTACGCAAAATGCTATTGGTCGCTTGCCACCAACCGTGGAAGATCTTGCCGTCATAACGCACTTGCAGCGAACGCCAGTAATCGGGGCCGTATGAGGCGCCCAACTTCAGCTCTGGGTCCTGACCATCGATGGAGCTGACCGACACACACCGCGTGTCGAGGCGAAGTCCCACGCCCAGCGCTTTGAGCGCGCTCTCTTTAGCGCTCCAGAGCAGTGTCACTACCCGGGGCTGGTCCACCCACGGCGCCTTCCTCACGAGCGCTTGCTCTTCGGCGGTGAAATAGTCGGAGACAAACGTATCGCTCCGCGGTTCGACGATTTCCAGATCACAGCCCAGTGCCGCATCCGGAGGGGCAACGGCGCACACCGCCCGGCCCGCGCGGTGGCTTAGCGAAATCCCGACGGCGGCTGCTTCACCGGCAAGGAAGACCTCGGGCGCGCCAGACGCCGCCGAGCGGATCTCGATGCCCGCAAGCATCCGGTGTGTGGCGGGCGCCTTCCAATACGCCGCCACAGCGCGTTTTGCCGTCCAGCGTCCCAGCAACCAGTCCGAGCGGCGCTTCGCGAAACGCATGCCGTTCGAACGGATTAATTCGCTCGCGCTTAGCCAGTCTTGGTTCCCTGGCAGATCTGCCGCAGTCTGTTCGAGCCAGAATACGTCCGTCATACCGAGGCCGAGGATACTGCAAAAACATCTTGTCGCCTTGGACTGGTTCCCGGTGGCTCGGCGGAGAGCGATTCCTCGGTCCGGCGCATGCCGCGCTCTACCGCGTCGATCAAATAGGGGCGAAGCTGCGCGGGCGGGAGGATGTCGTGGAGCGCGCCCACACGCAGCGCACGGTGAACGCTATGCACGCGGTCAAATTCATCGGCCATCGCGCCCAGTTTCTCGGAGTGCACAGTTTGGAAGAGTTCGTCCCACTGGGCCCGCAGCCGGCTCTTCACCCCGGCTTCGGCTTGGATAATCGCCTGGCTCAGCGCTTCCAGGCGTGGATCTTTGCGGGTCCGTGCTTCCACTTCGCTGGCGAAGACCACGGCCGCCGCGGGGGCGCCGCCAATCACGGACGCGTAGGTGCCCTCCAGCGCGAGCACTTCGAGAAACTCGTTCAGTGCTCGCGAGAAGACCACATAGGCGCCGCCGTGATAACGCGAGATCACGCAAAACACGATCGAGCCTTTGAAGTTGACCACCGCCCGTCCAATCTCTGCGCCGTACTCGAGTTGCAACTTGCGCATGGATTCCGGCGAACCGTCAAACCCCGACAGGTTGGCCAGCAGCACCACCGGCCGGTTATTGCTGGCGGCGTTGATGGCGCGCGCCACCTTCTTGGAGGACTGCGGAAACAGGGTTCCGGCGCTCCACTGATCAGGCCCATCGGCCGGGACGAACCCGGTGCGGGCCACCGGCCTTGATTCGATGCCGATGAAGCAGACGGGATACCCGCCCAGATGGGCGTCCCACACCACCGCAGTCTCCGCCGCGCGCATGCTACCCCAGCGCTCCAGTGGAGCATGGTCCTGGTCCACCACCGCCAGCATCACGCGGCGAATATCGAAGGACTTCTTTCGCCCGGGGTTGGTCTCGTCTGAAAAGATCTCTCCTACGTGCGCGAAGCCCTCCTCACAGCCGCTGCTGTGCGGATAGATGCACACGTCCCGATTCACCGGGTCGGTGGTCACGGCCTTTCTGGGGAATCGCTCACCCGGTGCCACGTAGGTATGCTCGTAGTGGCGCAGGAGAATGTGGCAGGCGTCGTCGATGTCGCGGGCCCAATACTGCGCTTGGCCGTTGACGCCCATGATGCGATCGTAGCCGCCGATCCCCAGGTTGTCCTCGGCGGAGACGCTGCCCGAGTAATCCAGCGCGCGCTTGCCCGTGAGCACCATGGCCGCCTTCTGCGTCATGATCAGAATGCCCCGAGTGTGCATCAGCATGGTAGCTTCGGCGTTCCAGTACGGCTGCGCTCCCACATTGATGCCGTCGATCACCAGGTTCACTTCGCCGCCCGCCTGCGTGAATTCCACCAGGCGGCGCAGGACGCGGGCGATCCAATCCATGTTCTCCACCCCGCTATCCATCGAGATCTTGGCGCCGGCGGAGATGGGGAACCATTCGAGCGGCACGCCTTTGGCCTCGGCCAGGTCGAGAGCCGCCAGAATGCGCCGGCATTCGGGTTCGGCGATCGCGCCCAGATCCTTGCTCGGATCGCCCAGCAGCAACACCCGCTCCATGCCCTCGGGATACTTGGTGGTGAAGTTGCGGATCACGCCCGCGATGATGTTGGCTTTATTCTGGCCATACGGGCGGTCCACCGGAATCAGGCGGCCATCGCTCGCCAGATCGTGCTCGACGAAACTACCCGGAGCGAGTTCGGAACGCGTGTCGTCGAGGCCCGGCGTGAGCATTTTGATGATTTCGTAAGGATAGATGAGCCCGCGCTGGCGCATGCGGACGACTTTCTGCGCGTACTCCGACAGCGGCCTGAGCGGTGGTGCAGCCGAGTGGCAGGCCGAGAAGTGATTTGCAGGCCGGCCGTGCTGTGGCCCGAGATGCGCATGACCATCTCTCGCAATTCGCCGGTGTGCGGATCGGGAATCGCGGGCAGCGGACTACTACTTGTTCCAAGCCGAGTCCCTCGGTCATGCGGGAATCAGCTTCAGCGCGATGCGGCGGATGTCCTCTGGCTGCAAATCGAGTGGCGGCCACACATAGAGAAGGATGCGGTTCCAGTAGAGGCGCTCCCGTGCCGGAGCGGCGCGACTGAGACAGCCGGATGCCGGCCGCCGCTTCCGTGAACATGCGCTCCAGATGCGGCAACTCGACAATGCGGCCCTCTTCATCCCGCACGGGCGTCAGGTCGCGCACCTCCGCGCAGGCAAACAGACGCTCGTCCTTCGGATTGTCATGCGCGATACCATGGAGGACGTAAACATCCTCCACCGAGGGCAGCCGGTCGAGTTCGGAAATTTTCGAGCCGCCACAGGTGCAGCCGCTTGGCCATCATGGGATGGATCCCGCGGAAGAGCTTTTCTTCTTCATAGGAAGCCCCGCGGGGCCGATAGGTGAAATGGTCGATCGCCCCCGCTTGCGGCGACGACTACCACGATGCGCCGGATCGAGCGGGGGAAGCCGGCCTGGTTGAGCACGAGCGCAAATGTCCCGCTGCGTGAGCCTCCGGATCGGTTACCCGCCGTCGCGCGAAACATAAAAGTCGATGGCAATCATCGTGATCCGGCAGGCACTTGCTCGATCAACTGAAACATTGCCCTCGCCGCCTCGTGATCTGTGGATACCCGGCGTAGGTAGTGAACAAGTGAATGCGCTTGCCGTGTGATCGTATTCGGCCGATAATACCGCAGCGGCCGCCATTGCTCGCCTCGGAACACTTGAAGCGTTCGAATCCGGTAATACCGGCAGGCGAGCACTTCCAGCATGAGTTGACGCAAATCCCGCGACTGACAGCCGCGAAACGCCGGATGAACGAGCGAGCCAGCAGCTTGCGGGCAATCGAGCAGTGCGCGGATTCTCTGGTAGCGCGGTCGGGAGCCTCGGGATGGCGTTCGAGATAGGCCAGGTGCTCTTCCACTTCGTCGTAGACTTTCTGGCGCGCCCGCTCAAACAGCGGCCGCTCGAACGCGCGATAGCGCACTTCCCGGGCCAGGTCGCTGACGGCCGGAAACAGCCCCCGGGTCACCGAGATGATGCGGTCAAGAAGCGTCCGGAACGATTCCTCGATGGGAACCGCCGACGTCTCAACACTCGCCAGGCGCCGTTCCAGCACGCGCAGCACGGTGGCTACCTGCTGCTCCACGCGCTGGTGCGATTTGTAAATCCAAAGCAGGCTCTCTTCGAGTTTCGGCGAACGATCGAGCGAAGTGCACACCGTAATGCGCCAGCGCGCGCCGGAGCGAATCGACAAAGTGCGGGGGCAGTCCTTCACCGCGCGTTTCGATCGTGCGCAAGTAAGTAAAGAGGTGGGACTCGGCGCTAGGTGCTATGCCGCCGATCGGGACCATCCGTCGCCGGCTGCCGTTGGAATAAGGGAGCAGATGTCCGCGAAGATATTCAGGATCTCATCTTCCGCGCGCAGGGCTTCGCCGTCATCGGTTTGCGTTCGGCACCAAGCTGGCGCCACTCCGCCAGCAGACTGGCCGCATAGCCCGGTTCGAAATCGAAACCCAGCATAAGTTGCCGAAGTTCATCCAGGATCCGGCGGCAGCGGGAAGTGCCGGCTTCCTCGGCGGCGCCGCAGCACGCGACGCCCCGAACATCACTCGCTCGGCGGTCGCAGTCCGCATCGGCTTCGGCATGCCGGCTCGATTTGCACCAGGGGGGCTCCCGTATCCACCTGCACGTAGGGGATCGCCATCACGCTCCGGACTTTTCCGGCAAAGGGCGCGACTACCTGCATCTCCATTTTCATGGCTTCCAGCACGACCAGGGGATCTCCGGCCGAAACCGTGGCGCCCGGCTTCGACGGCAATGGAAACCACAATGGCCGGCGCCGGCGCATGCACCACGCCGCCGTCATCGCGTTCGATTCGATGGGACACGCCGTCCACGTCGATCCGGTAGGTCAGCCCTTGGACCACGGAGACCACATGGAAGCGCCGGCCGAAGCTAGTCAGCCGGTATTCGAACGGCCCCAGCGCGGTCGATGCGGACTTCGATGCGCGATCCGTCCGCTTCCACGCGATACTGCTTCGGGCCAAGCTGGTAGACCTTGAGGGCATACGGTATGCCCTCGATAGCGCAGTTCCACGGCACAGCCCGTCTCGCTCCGGACGCGAGGCCGCCCGCGCGCCGCCGATGCGTAGAACTGCGTCTGCTCCACGGCCACCTCGGCCGCGTACGCTTCGATGGCTGCCTGTACCAGGGCCACGTCGGCGTATTGCCGGGAAACGTGATTGCCGCTGGCCGCCAGGCGGTCGAGCCAGCAGACATCCACGGCGCCGCTTTGCACCTCGGGGCGGCTGATCAAGTCCAGAAGAAACGTTTTGTTGCTGGCTCCGCCCTGGATCACTACCACGCTGTCGCGCAGCGCCCGCTGCAGCCGTGAGAGCGCTTCTCCGCGGGTTTGGCCATAGGCGATGATCTTGGCGATCATCGAATCGAAATCGGGCGGGACCACATCGCCTTCCGCCACACCGGTGTCGATGCGCAGGCCGGGGCCCGTCGGAATCCGGAACCGCTTGATCACCCCCGGGGCCGGCGCAAACCCGTTGTCCGCGTCCTCGGCGTTGAGCCGCACTTCGATGGCATGTCCCGTCGTGTGCGGCGGCGCGCCTTCCAGACGGCCTCCGCGCGCAACGTGAATCTGCAGTTTGACCAGATCGATGCCGGTGGTGCATTCGGTTACCGGGTGCTCCACCTGCAGCCGCGTGTTCATCTCCATGAAGGAGAAGCGCTGGTGTTCCGGCTGGTACAGGAATTCCACGGTGCCGGCATTGCGGTAGCCCGCCGTGTGGCTCAAGCGTACGGCTGCCTCGCGCAGCGCCTCATCCTGTTCCGGAGAGAGCGCGGGCGATGGCGCCTCTTCCAGAATCTTCTGGTGGCGACGCTGGATGGTGCAGTCGCGCACCCCTGCGGCCCAAGTGGTGCCATGGTGGTCGGCGATGATCTGGACCTCCACGTGGCGCGAGCGCTCCAATAGTTGCTCCAGAAAAACGGTGGGGTTTCCGAACGCCTTGCAGGCTTCCGCGCGGGCGCGTTCGAAGGCGTTCGCCAGCTCACTCGAAAAGTGCACCCGGCGAATCCCGTGCCCGCCGCCTCCCGCTGTGGCCTTGATGAGCAGAGGATAGCCCAGGCGCTCCGCATGGAGCCGCGCATCGGCAATGGTCTCCACCGGCCCGCCGCTCCAGGGCGCCACCGGTATGCGGGCCTCTTCGGCCAGAAGCTTGGAGGTGATCTTGTCGCCCAACCGCCGCATCACCGCGCCATCCGGACCGATGAACACGATGCCCAGGTCGCGGCACAGGTCCGCGAATTCGGCGTGCTCTGCCACAAAGCCCCATCCCACCCAGGCGGCTTCCGCGCCGGACGGCCGTCAACGCCCGCTCCAGCCGGCCATAATCCACATAGCTGCTTTTGGCGTGGCCCGTGGCGGCATCGGTGAAATGGGATGGGCCGAGAGAAACCGCCTCGTCCGCCTCGCGCACGAACATCGCATCGCGGTCGGGGTCGGTGAAGAGCGCGATGGTGTGTAACGACGTGCCGTGCTCGTGATTGAACTCGCGCACCGCGTGAATGAAACGCATCGCCGGCTCGCCGCGGTTGACGATCGCCACGCGTTGAAATTCGGGCTGCATAGGTTCCTGCTTCCTACGTCAAGACGGCGTGCAGCGCCTGTAGCGGCTCGGCGTCAATGGCGTCGGGCATCGCCACCGTGCGGTAGCCGCTAAGCTCCAGATACAGGTTTCCCGCGGCATCCACCACCTCCACATCGCAGCTTCCTTCATGTGGATCGGGAGTGACCACGGCAAATAGCGGGCCTTCCGCCAGCTCCGGTGCGCGCCGCAGGCAGATCTTCTGAATGTGCTGCGGCAGAAACATCCGGGCGTGTCCTTCCACGCCAATTTCCCAAAGCCCGGCCGTTTGCAAGCAGAGCTCGATCAGCCGCGGCGCCATCGACAGCGGCTTTCCGGACGGTTGATGATTGGCGGGCAAGTTCTCTGCCATCTGGCCCCACATCCGTTTTCCATCCCACCAGGCCCGCTCCACCACCTGGTAGGCCCGCCCGTGGAAGTAAACCCGATAGATATCGGCAGCTTCCACAGCAGACTCATGTGATGTTTGAACACGTAGCACAGGCATCGGAACGATCCGTGCCCGGATTCCTGTCTGTATCGGGTTTCTCTTCAGCCGCACTCGCCCCGTGAAGTGCGTAGTGGTCTGCGCCTCCGCCTGATTCGGCAGCGGCCGGCGTCCTGTCAAACGGCAGTTCGCGACCACGCCTTCTCCATCCGGGCGGAAAAGAGTCTCGACCGTCACGGTGCGAGGTTCATTTCGGTAAAACTTGAACGGCGCCAGGAAGTCCACGTCTTCGATTGCATCGACGCACCAACCCGGAAACACGCTCAGCGCAGCCTCCGCAAATGCCTCCACGCCCATGACTCCGGGCAGCACCGGCGTTCCCTCAATCTGGTGATCGTGGAGGAACGGTTGCACCGCTGGGTCGAGCGTAGTCTCGATCGTGAGGCCGGAGTGAACCCCCATGCCCACGATGTTGCCGATCATGGGTCCGCCTGCCGCGATAGCCTCCGCCGCTACTGTATCCAACCCACCAGTCGTGTCCCACTCATTGAGCAGAGCACCGAGCCGCTGGCCGATGACGAGTTCACCACGCGTCGCGCCGGCCGTCAGTTCGCGTCGGATCACGGGAATACCGGCTTCAGGCGGCAGCATATCGATGCCGGCCAGCTCCATCATCTTGGGGATCGAACCGCGCGAGGCCATCCCGATTCCGCCCCACGCCGTCCAGTCGATGGCGATGCCGCGCATCTGGGGCCGCGTCGTGCGGAAGCTCGAAGTGATCTTGCACAACAGATCGTTGGCGGAACTATAATCCGTCTGTCCTCCGTTGCCGAAACGAGCAGCGATCGAGCTGAACACCACCGTCGCCCCGAGCGGCATGTCGCCGATGGCGCGCAGCAGGTGGAACCAGCCATCGCTCTTGACATCAAAGACGAGGTCGAATTCGCGCGGGTCCTTATCGGGAAGGAAGTGGCTGCGCTCCATGCCGGCGGCGTGCAGCAGCACGTCGATGCGCCCGCTTTGTGCGCGCACCTGGTCGATCACCTTGGCGACACTTGCGGGATCCGTAATGTTGACGCTATAGTAGTGCGCCGTTCCACCGGCCGCCCGCACGGCGTCGATGGCGGTTCGGGCCGCCAGCATCCGCTCCAGCCCTTGGAACTCCTTTTCGATCAGTGCCGGAGTAGCGCGTTCACCGCGTGCCTGGATGCGGGCGTGTAGATCACGCCGCAGGCCCTCTTTATCGGTCGCAAAGCGTATCAGGTTGGGATCGTCGGGATCCGGCTCGGGCGCCAGATCGAGCAGGTAGAACGTGCCACCGGAGGCGGCCGCCAGATCGGCGGTGATGGCCGACACAATGCTTCCGGCCGCGCCGGTAATCACAAAGACGGAATTGCGGTCGAGAGTCATGCCCGGTTGGCCGTCGGCTGCTGGTTGCTCTTCGAGGCCAATGGTCCAGCGCTGCTCTCCCCGGTAGCCGATCTCGACGGTGCCTGGGTCTCGCAGCGTTTCTTCGACGAGAAGTTCCGCGACCTCTGCCGCGGCGCGCTCCGCTTCGAAATCGACAGCTTTCACCAGGGCATCCGGGCGTTCTCGCTTGTAGGTTTTGGTGAAGCCCGTCACCGCGCCGCCCAGGGGCGCGACTGCTCCGGCCTCATCGTAGCCGTGCTGTCCCCCGAGCCGCGTAGCCGATACCAGGAACGTGCCCGGCTGCGCAATCTGTTCGTACAGAGCACGCATAGTGGTGTATAGCGATTTAACCCGCACGTGCAGAGCTTCATGCCAGGCGGCGAGGTCCAGGTCTTGGAGATTTCCCTCGAGATCCAGCGCGGGAAGCCAGTAGATTCCCTGCACCGGACTCGCGGTTAGTGCGTCTGAGTTGCGATCGAGCCGCACGACTTCCACGCCGAGCGTCTGCAGTCTTTCGGTTAGGGCCTCACTCACTCCGCCCAGGTCCGGCATGATGGCCACGCGGCTACCAGGCCCCAACGTCACACCCGTTGTCTTGCAGAGGGTCAGTGGTGGCCGCAGACGCGCCACCGGTACACGGCGCGGAATTTGGTTGGCCGCATCCAGGCTGGCGGCGGCCTTCCGGACGGGCGGCGGGGGCGCTGTCAGTGGCTCCTCCTGAACTGGCACCCCCGTCAAACCCGGCCGTCTGGCGCGCGCGAACTGAATCACATGCGCCAGGGTGGGAAAATCGCGCAATTTTAGAGTTGCCTCGCGTGGAATATCGAACGCCGCGCGCACGGACGCGAACATTTCCGCCTGCTTGACGGTGTCGATGCCCAGATCGGCTTCCAGGTCGAGATCGAGGTCCAGCATGTCCTTTGGGTAGCCGGTCTTTTCGGCTACGATGTCGAGGACTTTTTCTTGAATCGGGTCGCCCGGTGCGGCCGCAGCCGCAGTAACCGGGCCCGGCGCTGGCGTGGGCGCTTCAGCGGTAACCTGGCGTCCCACCACGTTGGAAGGTGCGGGCTCGACAGCCGCGCCCGCCAGATCGGGTCGCTTCTCATACACAAACCGGATCACGTGTGCCAGCGTCGGGTAGTCGCGCAGTCTGCGGTTCTCCTCGCGCGGAATATGATAAGTCTCGCGGATAGCGGCGAACATCTCCGCCTGTTTGACGGTGTCGATGCCCAGGTCCGCTTCCAGATCCAGGTCCAGATCCAGCATGTCGCTGGGGTAGCCGGTCTTCTCCACTACGAGAGCCAGCACTTTATCCTGTACAGGATCGGTGCGTGGGGCCGGCCTTCCGGCCTGCAGCCGGGCTTCTGCCCGGCCCTCGGGCTCTGGCGAGCGCGCGACGCCGCCCGGAAGGGCGGCGGCAGGGCCGAAGGCCTGCCCCACACGCTCGTGCACGAACCGGATCACGTGGGCCAGGGTAGGAAAGTCGCGCAGTTTGACTTTCTCATCCCGGATGATGCCGTAAGCCTCGCGGATAGTCGCAAACACTTCTGCCTGCTTCACCGTGTCGACGCCCAGATCCGCTTCCAGATCCAGATCCAGGTCGAGCATGTCGACCGGATATCCCGTCTTCTCAGCCACCAGCGCCACGACCCGCTCTTCGATCGGATCGGCTTCGATACGCACGGGCTCCGTGGGCGCCGCAACCTTCACCGGTGACGCGGCCTCATGGGCCGCGACTGGCAGCGCCCGATCACGCACACGCAGCGTGCGGCAAACCACTTCGAGTTCCGCGGCCTCGTGTCCCGCAATCCGGCTCAGCCAGGCATTCCAGGCAGCCGGATTGGCAATGCGATACGCATAACCCAGGTCATTGGGCTTGGGCCGTACGCGGTCTTTGGTTGCCACCCTGCGGTACAGCGTCATGCTGATCTGCGACCCGAACCCGGCGCCCAGGCGCAGGGCATACTCGATCGGGTACGCACCGCCCTTCGACAGGTTCAACGGGCCCAGTTCCGGATCGACTTCCTTGAAGTTGGCCACCGGCGGCACGCATCCCGTTTCCAGCGCTTTCACCGCGACCACATCCTCCATCCCGGTGGCCATCGCATGGCCGGTGAGGCCTTTGGTATTGGCGATCACGATGCTGTCAGCAGCGTCACCGAAGACCTTGCGCAGCGCGTGGATCTCCGCGGACGCGCTGCCGCCCCGCGCGGGTGTATAGGTTTCGTGAGAGACAAAAACCATCTGCGGCGCTGCCTGGCGCCGCTCGATGCCGCTGCCCGCTTCGGCCTGCGCCACCAGGTTTTCCATCAGCATGCCGATGTGTTCCACATCCAGACGCGTGCCGTGGAAAGCACTATTGGCGGTCAACGCGCTCAGTACTTCGCAGATGGGCTGGATGCCCCGCTCTCGGGCGGCTTCCGCACACTCCACCACCAGGGCCGCCGCTCCCATGCCGATAATCATGCCGTGGCGGCGGCGGTCGAATGGAATGGCAGCTTCTTCCACCACGTCGTCGGTGGCTGCTGCTCCGGTGGCCAGAAAACCCGCGCCGAACCATCCGAGGTTTTGGTCGGACGTGACATCATCCGCCGAGATCACGACCGCGCGGCGGCACCGCCCCGCCCGAATCCAGTCTTCGGCCAGAGCGACGCCTTGAGCGGTGCTCGCGCAGGCCGCGTTGATTTGCGTGTTGGGGCCGCGTGCGCCGATGAATTCGGCGAACTGCGAGTGGCCCATTGACAGAACCCGTAAGAGGAAGCGCCGGTCGAATACATAGGGTTCCTTTTCGATGGCCGCGCGCAGCTCCCCGATACGCCGGTCTAGTTCCTGGCACAGATTCGAATGACCGTTGGCCTCCACTGCGCGCCCGCGCAGGTTTTCCAAGACGGCCAACTGATCACGGCGTGCGCGGTCCGCATAATAACGTGACGACTCTTGGGCAAATGAATCGATACCCGGAAACGCCGAGGCAAAAATGATTCCGGTGTCATCGCGCATCGCATCCGGCAATCCCCAGCGGTCCGGCAACTGCGTGCCTTTGCTGGTGGTTTTGTAGCGCATGACCAGCGGGATGCCGGCGTCGCGCAATGCATCGAGGCCCGCCGCGATTGCCAGCTTCGTGACGCGGTCGAGCGCGGGCACGCGGTCGGCGCTCACCCCGAACTCCTTTTCCAGATCGAAAGCTCCCCCGCGCGCCGCCAGCTTGATCACCTCACTCTGGTTCGTGATGGATTCGAATGTGGGCCCGCCGTTGTCGCTCTTCACCAGGCGCGTAATGTGTTTGTCCAGCATGGCGCGCCGGAACCGCGTGGGGATCACATCGATAAACTGATCGCCGCGCAGAATGCGTTCGACGTTGGTATCGTCGAAAATGCGTTCGGTCCCCGGCAGCCCCAATGCGGCGCCGGTAATGGCCACCGGAAGGCTGTAGGGCAGACGATCGTTTTGTGTCGTCTGCCGTGCCGGCGACAAGATCGCTGGCGCTACGTAACGCCGGCGGTCTTCGCCGCCGGTGGGATGGCTGCTGGAGTCGAACTGCCCCACACCCAATCCCGCCGCGTATAGCCCGCAAAGCGCCTGGTTGAAAGCCGCAATATCGCCATATTTCGGATGATTCGTAAAGAGCGAAACCACATCGCCGCCGCTCCCCAAGTACATCCTCTGCAAATCCCTGCAACGCCTTCTTCGGCCCGACTTCCACAAATATGCGCGCGCCGGCGTCGTACAGCGTGTGCAGGCCCTTCACAAACTGCACCGGGGACGCGATCTGCTGCCCCAGAATGTCCAGCATCTGGGGCACCACGCCGGGGCCGGCCGGATAAAATTCGCCGCTGACGTTGGCCACAATCGGCACGCGTGGCGATTCCAGGCGCAGGCGCTCCAGTACCCGCCGCAGCGGGTCGCTGGCGGGAGCCACAATCGAGGTATGGAACGCGTGGCTCACCGGCAGGCTTATCGCCTCAAAGCCGGCCTTTTGCAAAAGCTCGATCGCCTGCTCCACCGCCTTGCTCGCACCGCCGATGACCACCTGATGGTTGCTGTTGAGATTGGCAATTACCACGTAGCCGTCGACCGTTTTGAGAATGCGCTCCACTTCGGCAACGGGTGCGGTGATCGCCGCCATTCGGCCGTTATCTTCCCAAGAAACGCGGGTCATCTCGCGGCCGCGCGCGGCGACCGCTTCCAGCGCATCTTCGAAGGGCAGAGCGCCGGATGCAACCAGCGCGCCATATTCGCCCAGGCTGTGTCCCATAGTCATGTCGGGCTGGACGCCGTACGCGGCCAGTAGCCGGGTCAACGCCAGATCGCATGCCAGCACCGCCGGTTGGGTAATGGCCGTCTGGCGCAGATCCTCTTCGACTTTGGCGACGGCCTTGGGGTCGGCTTGGTCGATGAAAATGAATTCGCTGAGTGGCTTGCCGAGCACCGGCGTCATAATGCGGTCCGCCTCGTCGAAGGTCGCGGCTACAATCGGCTCCGCCGCACGGAGCGGCCGGAGCATGTTCACGTATTGCGAGCCCTGACCTGTATAAAGGAATGCCACCCTCGGCGCGGGGCCGTGACCGCGGAAGATGCCCTGGCCGCGCAGAGCTTTCCACGTGGCGGGCTGATTGGTGTCGAATGCTTTGAGTGCTTTGGCCGATTTGTCCGCCAGGTCGGCCGCATCGACATAGTCGATCGCCAGCCGTTCTGGCGCGCGTAGATCGGACTCGGCAGGAACTGACGGCGCCGGTGCACGGCCCGCCGCGGCGGAATTTTGTACGGCGCGTAGACGATTGACCAGCTCGGTTTCCGAAGCGCCGCCGATTACCAAGGCACCTCGCAATGGCGCTTTGGCAGGCTGCGGCACAGGACCTTCCTCATTGACTACCAGCAAATGTTTTCCATTGCCGGTCAGCCGATGCGGAACATATTCTTCCATCACAAGGTGAAAATTCGTGCCGCCGAATCCGAACGCGCTCACTCCGGCGCGGCGCACGCCGTCCGTGCCGTCCGTCCACGGTTTCAATTCGGTGTTCACGTACACCGGGCCGTGCGCGAAGTCGATATCCGGGTTGGGATGCTCGCAATGCAGGCTGGGCGGCAGAACCTTGTCGCGGAGCGCCAGCACGGTTTTGAGCAATCCGGCAGCACCCGCGGCGCTCTTCAGATGCCCGAAGTTCGATTTGACCGAGCCCAGCGCTACCGAAGCGGGAGGCAGGTGAAAACTACTGAGCACATCCACCAGGCTCTGCACTTCGACCACATCGCCCACGCGTGTGGACGTGCCGTGGCCTTCCATATAGGTTGCGGTGGCAGGCGATAGCCCGGCGTTCTGCCAGGCGCGTTCCACCGCCAGTTTTTGGCCGGCTGGATTGGGAGCGGTGATTCCCTTTCCTTTGCCATCGCTGGACGCGCCCAATCCACGCAGTACCGCGTAGATCTTATCGCCGGCGCGCTCAGCATCAGCCAGGCGCTTGAGCAGGAAGATCGCCGCGCCTTCGCCCATCACGAACCCGTCGGCTCCCTGGGCGTAGGGGCGTGTGCCGGTGGCGGAGAGAGCGCCGATCTTGCAGAACTTGACGAAGGTAGACGCACCCATGTTGCGGTCCACGCCACCGGTGACGGCCACGTCGAAATCATTCGCGATCAGGCCCTCCGCCGCCGAACTGAGCGCGGCCATGGCGGAAGCGCACGCCGCGTCCGTAGTGTAGTTAGGGCCGTGGAAATTGAAGACATTGGCAATGCGGCCGGCGATGCAGTTGGCCAGTTCGCCTGGCATGGTGTCTTCGGTGATCTCGGGCAGTCGATGGCCAATCCGGCTCTTCAATTCGCGCGTAATGTCAGCGCGCACCGCGGCCGGCAGTGCGGCGAAACTGGCGCTTTCCTCCAGCTCGTGAGCGTATTCCGGAAAACAGATGCGCAAGACGGTGAGGTAGTGCCTCTCTCCGGCCATGGCATTGCCGAGAATCACGGCAGTTCGGTCCAGGTCCAGATGCCGATCGGGAAAGCCGTAGTCTTCGAGCGCTTCGCGCGTGCAGGCAATCGCCCACTTCTGTCCATCATCCATGGCTTCGGCGACACGCGGCGGAATCGGCAAGTGCCACTTGACGGGATCCCACACATGCTCGCGCACCCAGCCGCCGATCTTCGAGTAGGTCTTATCGGGCGCCGTGGGATCGGGATCATAGTATGACGCCGGGTCCCAGCGATCCGGCATGACGTCGCTGATACTATAGCGGCCGTTCTTCACGTTGTTCCAGAAAGCCGCGACGTTGGGGGCGTCCGGCAGCACGGCCCCCACGCCCACAATCGCGATGGCTCGATGAGCGGTATTTTCCATGATGACGCTCCTTAGCCGGCCTTCCGGCCGGCTGGACCCGCTGGAAGCGGGTCCGCGGCCTGAAAGGCTGCCCCACAAAACTTTACCTGCGCCCGTATAGCGCGTCGCGCGCAGCATCCATATCCGCTAGCAGGCCCGCCTGCGCGCGGTGAACGGCCGGCAATCCCAAGCTCCCTTCAAATAGGCCCAGGTCCGTATCCTGAGGTCCGGCCGCGGTGGTCCACAACAAACCTTCTTCGGCTACCTTGAGCGCCGCTTCGCGAGCGAAGACGCGGCTCAGGGTAGCCAGGGCAGCCGCGTCGAAGCGCCGACCGGCCTTTTCGGGAAGCCGCCGCTCGGCCGCCAGTGCGGCCCGGCGTGCGAAGCTACCCGCACACTCGGCATAAGCGATCAACTCTCCCAGGCGCAATAGAATGTGCTGGTGGCGCGTGAGGTGCTCCTGGCGCGCTTTTTCCATAACTTCTGCCAATGCGTCGAAAGCTAGGGCCGCGATCGCGGCGCCCACCTCCGGGTGGCGTCCGTCGAGCGGGGCAAGCTGACGCGCCTGCTGGTGATAGTGCTGGCCGCGCGTTTTCATATGCGACTGCCAGCGGTCGCGGCTGATCGTCATCTCCATGATTTCCGAAGTGCCTTCGTAGATCGTAGTGATGCGGACATCACGCCTGATCTTCTCCACCATGTATTCGTGGGTGTAGCCGTAGCCGCCAAACGCCTGGATGCTCGCGTCCGCGGCCCGATTGCCGGCCTCGGTGGCCATGTACTTCGCGATGGCGCCTTCCGTATTCAAGCTGCCCTCGCCGTTATCAATGCGCTCGGCGGTCTCTTCGATGTAGGCGCGCGCGGCCTCCAGCCGCGCGGCATGCGGCACGATGAGCTTGTGCGTATACCCCTGTTTCTCCGAGAGCGGCGACCCAGCCTGGATTCGCTCCTTGGAATAGGGAATCGCCCGATCGAGCGCGGCCCAGCCGGCCCCCAGGCCAAACGCCGCCACCATCAGGCGGGTGTAACCGAACACTTCCTGAGCCTGGTTCAAGCCCAGGCCTTCCACCTCGCCAATCAGCCGGCTGGCGTCGACATAAACGTCGTCGAAGGAAAGAGCCGCTGTGTTGCTGGTGCGAATGCCGTGCTTGTCTTCGGGCTTACCGTGCTTAAATCCAACTGCACCCTTTTCCACGATGAACCAGCTTGGACCGCCGGGAGCACTCGCCAGAACCGTATAGGCATCCGCCACTCCGCCGTTGCTGATCCATTGCTTGCTGCCGTTCATCTTGTAGCCGGTGATTCGGCCATCCTGAGTCACGCGCTCCGCCGTGCTGCGCAGAGCCGCCAGGTCACTGCCCGCTGCCGGTTCGGTGGCCGCATAGGCAAATAAGAGTCCTTCGTCCGCGATGCGCGTCATCCAGTACTTCTTTTGTTCGGGAGTACCTCCGACATGAATCGGTTCGCTGCCGAGAAACGTGGCCAGCACCGCGGTCGCAAGCCCCAGATCGATTCGCGCCATTTCCTCGCATACGCGATACACATCGAAGGCTCCGCCACCCATGCCTCCGAAGGCTTCTGGAATGAACAGAAGTTGAATGCCCAACTCACTACACATTTCGCGCACGATTTCCAGCGGACACTCATCGCGGGCGTCCAGTTCCAAGAGCTTTTCGTCGGGCAGACGGTCCTTAGCAAAGTCTCTCAGCGATTTCAGGCTTAATTCCAGGGTCGTTCGATCGAGCCCCGTTATGGTCGCAGTCATGGGGCGGTCCCTCTCAGGGCAGTAAGTTCTCCGTGCGGCCAGTCTACCGGCGCTGCGGGTCTGGTCTGCCCATCTTCTGCGAATTGGAGCCAGCGCGGGAGCGCGTCGGCTGGAAGTACGGGTAGAGCCTGTGGTGCCGAGCGGCTACCGCGGATTCGGACAAACTTCTTCCCCGATCCGCACGCGCTGGTGCCGGCAAGCGGACTGCCCTGACCGGGAGCTCATACGGATACGGAACAACTAATACAACGGCGAAGTGGTACTAGAACCACTTCAGGATTCATCATAATACTTTTCGTAGAAATATTACAGAGCTTTTTATCTTTTTCTCAGATATTTTACTTGGCCCGTCCCGTGCGCCCGGTTGCGTACGCCTGCCCAGGGAAGACCGCCCTAGACTCGTCGCGGGATCTGCTGCGAATAGGACTTTCTGGAGGCAGAAGCACATTCGGATCAGTGGTGGGAACCGGTTCCACAATCCGATCGCTTCCGGATGATCCGTCAACCGCTACTGATCGTCTGGCGTGTGGATACTCCGAGACTTTTTGCGCAGCTTACGCCATCAATACTTCGAACAGCCAGTCTGCGTTGGCTGTCATCTCTGGATCGCTGCCCTGCTTCCAGGGTTCGAACCCCTGCACGTCGAGTTCCGGCGGCTCAACTGTCTGCGGCGCCGAATGGTCCGCTGAAAGAAGCTGCTCGAGCTCTTCTTCTAACGAAACTTCCAAGGTTGCCATCGTAACATTCCTTTCCAAGATGAGATCCAATCTATTCCAAGATGAGATCCAATCTATGCGACGGACCGGATATCGGCGTCTGCCGGAGCGGCGGGGGAACCGGCGGGCTTGTCGGGCAATGCCGCCGCCGGTTCCGCACGCCGCTTTCGGGCCGCGTTACGCTTCGGGGCCGTCTTCTTCACCCCCGCAGCACGGCACAGCTCGGTAAAAGAAACCTGGATAAAATCGCGCAGGCGGTCGGCATCCGGAGCCGCGTGTGTGTCGGACGTGAGCCCGAAGAAGATCTTCCCGTCATAGCTCTGCGCGGCGCAGCCCATGCCTAACTCGTAGCCGGTGGGTACCTGCGGATAGGATGCGATCATACGTTTCCCGACGCAGTAGAGAGGCGTCGGCGAGCCGGGTATGTTGGTGCAGATCATGTTCAAGAGCGGCAAGGGCATGGGTACGAGCGGGATAGTCTGCCAGAACAAGGCCTGCAGAGGCGGCGGGGCGGATCCCAGCCAACTGGCGGCCAGGGAAACCAGCTCGGCCGCACGGGAACTCTTCATGATTTCAGTTCGGGTTGCGACCGCCTGAAGCAAGCGCATGGGATCCCGGATATCCAGGGGCAAGGCCACCGGAAGGAAGGAGATCTGGTTGCCCAGACTTTCACGCTGATCGTCGCGCCGCAAGCTGAATGGACACACCAGGCGCACGAAGCGGCGCGCCACGGGCTGGCCGTGCAGTTGGACATAACGCGCAATGGCCCGCGTTACTACCGTCAGAATCACGTCGTTAATGGTCGTGCCGGCCGCTTTGCGAATAGCCTTCACGTCCTCGAAATCACACTCCGCCCAGCAGAACTTCCGCTGGCCCGTGCACGGCCGGTTAAACGGCAGCCTTTCGACGGACGCCGCCAGCTCCGGTAACAGGCCCGCCAGCCCCTGTAGCGCATTCTGCATCCGGCCAGTGACCAGATTCTGAGAGAGATCGAGAACGCAAGCTTCGGCCGCCAGTAAGTTCTCGAGTGAGCTATGCACCGCGTTGGTGAGCGCATCGCTCAGAGACTCTTCGACAGGACGGAGCGGCGGAGGGCGAAAACGCGGCTTGCGGATCGCCGGAGAGCCCTCGGGCGTGGGATCCAGCATAATCTTCAAGAGCGCCGCGCCCGAGATGCCATCGGCCAGCGAGTGATGGACCCGCGGAATCAAGGCGCTGCGCCCACCCTTGAGCCCTTCTACCACGTGAATGTCCCACAGCGGCTTGCTGCGGTCCATCAACGGGCTGAAGATGCGTCCGGCCAGCGCCTCCAATTCGGCCTCGCCGCCGGGAGACTCCAGGCGCACCTGGAAGATGTGCCGGTGGATATCGAAGCTCGGATCCCACTCCCAGGTGGGATAGGCAAGATTGAAGGGCGGGGCCACCGCGATTTGGCGGTAGCGCGGAATCAGGTGAAGTTTCGAATCGACACTGGCCACGAATTCGTCGTATGGTATGGCGCCCTCAAAAACAGAAACGCAAGCGATGTGCAGTGGAATTTCCTTGCGTTCGAGGTATAGAAACGCGGCATCTGCCCCGGAAAGTCGCTGGCTCGGAACCGAACCTGTCTTGCCCATGTGTTGATTTGTCTTTCACAAACAACTGGCGTGCGATGCCACGGTCTCTTCGTCATTCGAACAGTCTTCTTCGGCGGCGAGATCCTGGCGGCATGCTCGCTGCCAGAGTTCGAATGCAAGAATATCGAGTGCTTCCTCCTCGATCTTGGGAGGGAGAGGAGCAGCGCCGCAGGAAGAGCCTTCGGCGAACTCTTCGGTTCTCGGCGTTTCCGGAAATTCCATCGGTCATCCGTCCTTTGCAAATAGGACTTTTAAATCCGATTTTAGAGTAGGATGGATTTGAGGAGCTGTCAAGCCTTTGCGCCACGAATTGATCGATAAGCTGGCGCGGCAGGTCACACTCGCTGAGTGCCCGCACGAACCGATTGCCGTCCGGATGCCCTTCACGGGTGCCATACTCGGGAACATTCCCGCGGGGCGGGAGTGTGACGTCGAACTGGCCGTTTCCCGAGCTCGAGCCGCTCAACCCGCATGGGCAGCGCAGTCCTTCGCGGCACGCGGCCGAATCTTCCTGCGTTTTCATGACCTGCTGCTGAAGCGCCAGGATGAAGTACTGGACCTCATCCAGCTGGAAACTGGCAAGGCCCGCCGCCATGCTTTTGAAGAGGTGCTCGATACCGCGGTAGTGTCACGGTATTATGCCAGGCGATCGGAGAAGCTGCTGAGGCCGCGCCGCCGCAAGGGCGCTCTGCCGATACTGACCGAGACGTGGGAATTGAGATTGCCGGTAGGCGTAGTCGGATTTATCGCGCCGTGGAACTATCCGCTCAATCTCGCCATCACGGATGCCGTGCCTGCGCTCATGGCTGGCAACACCGGGGTTCTCAAACCGGATCCGCAAACCAGCTTCACGGCGCTGTGGGCTGCAGATCTGCTTCGCGAGGCGGGGCTACCGGCGGATGTCTTTCCGGTGGTCACGGGCGAAGGGCCTTTGCTCGGGCCAGCGTTGGGGGAACACGTCGATTTCCTGATGTTCACCGGCAGCACGCGTACAGGAAGACTGGTGGCCCGGCAGGCGGCGGACCGGCTCATCGGCTGCTCTCTGGAGCTGGGCGGCAAGAATCCCATGATCGTGTTGGCCGACGCGGATTTGGATGCGGCGGTGGATGGCGCGGTTCGGGGATGCTTCGTTGGGGCCGGCCAGGTTTGCGTCTCGATCGAGCGCATCTATGTGGAGCAGTCGCTGTACGAACGGTTTCTCGGCCTGTTCGCCCAACGTACGCGCGCCCTCAGAATTGGCGCCGAGCTGGACTATTCGATCGAAATGGGCTCGCTCACTTCGGAACGGCAGCTTACGACCGTAGAAGCACACGTCGGGGATGCGGTAGAGAAGGGAGCAACGCTCGTAGCTGGCGGTCGCCGGTTGCCGGATTTGGGGCCTCTTTTCTACGAGCCGACGATCCTGACGAATGTTGGGGAGGACATGAAGGCGTACGCCGAGGAGACGTTCGGGCCGGTGGTTTCCGTCTATCCGTTTGCCTCGGAACATGAGGCGATCGACATGGCCAATCGCAGCCGCTACGGATTGAGCGCGAGCCTGTGGACGCGCGACACTCGCAGAGGTGTGGAACTGGCGCGGCAAATACAAGCCGGTAGCGTCAACGTAAATGAAGCCTATGCCGCTACGTGGGGCTCGGTGGATTCACCCATCGGCGGCCTGAAGGAATCGGGCCTGCACCCTCGACATGGAGCAGAAGGCATCCTCAAATTCACCCAAACACAAACCGTGGCCGTCCAACGGCTGATGTCAATCTCTCCCACCCGAGGCATGGATGCGGCCCGACACGCGCGCTGGATGACTCGGCTGATAGGGTTGGTGCGCCTCATCCGCGTGTTGGGGTAGTTTTCCTGTGTGGGGCGGAGCCCCATAGCCGTTAACTCCAGACGTAACGCCACCGCCTTTGCGAATTGCCACTAACGAGACTGTTTCTGAGGCGCTTTGCCCGCTGCAGATAATTCAGGGAGTCGGCGACTCTTCGCTCATATGATTTCCGTGGACGGCGTTCCCGGGACTGATCCAGCGCTGAGCTTATCGAACCACACCGACGGAAGATCAAGCATTCTCCGAGCGGCGCGTGATCCGCCCGGAGATCTGGGATCGATCACTCCACAGAACGCGACTACGGAGGATTAATGGCCCCCTCGCGCGGGCGCTGCTGGCCGCAATCCTCCGCCACCCGCAGCCTTGCTAGACTTCGATTACGGGTTTTCGATGAAGTCTAACATCGTTGCCGCTTGCGCCGTAGTACTTGCTCATCTGGCCTTGTCAGGCTCACTCTCGGCACATCACGGCGCTTTCCTGTTCGATACGACTACGCCCATTCGCGTGAAGGGCACCGTCGTGCGTTATGTTTGGGCCAATCCCCACTCCGTGATCGTCGTGGAACAAACGACGGGCGACGGCAAACAAATTCGCTGGGCGCTGGAAAGCTCCTCGCCGCTAGCGTTGCTTGAACGCAATGGGTTCAGCAAGAATTCATTTAAACCAGGCGATGTTATCGAGGCGTGCGGCTTCGCGCCCAAAAGCGCGCTTCGCACGGAAACCTCCGTTCAGTACCCCGCGAATCCTGGCCCCTCCTGGCTGGACGGTACCGACAGAGTCATCACGGCAAGGCTGCTGCTAACGCAGGATGGTCCAAAGGAGCATTGGTCGCACTATGGGCCCCTTGAGTTGTGTCTCAAGTGAGATAATGCAGCCTCTCCCTCGTTCCGCACTCCAGCTCCCGATAAACGCATTGTGTTGACCGATCAGCACCGCCCTGTCTGGATGGTCGGCCGCTCGGACAAAGGGCGGCGCCAGCCGGATAGCTCCCCGGGAAGTCCGCCTCACGTCAACTTGCCTCCCAGCGCCCGAAGCGTTGAGGTGGAAGAAGAGAGCGTAAAGTCCGAAGAATGGATTCCCCGGCGCTTAAGCTAACGCCTATGGGCCGCCCCACGATCTCTAAGCGGCTCTCCGGCCGTGCCCGGGCGGCCGCTTCCCCGCCAGGCGGTGCGCCACGATATCGAACACGATGGGGTTGAACACCATCCCGATGTGCGTGGCAGAGACCTCGTAGTCGTGAGCCGGGTTGCCCGTCCGGCAAACTTGCCAGTCCACAATGCCATCCGACTTAGTGTAGATGGCAGTCTGGCGCACCGATTTCGGTATTCGGTCGGTCAAAGACTCCAGAAACCGGCAGGTGCACGCCCCGGTATAGCAGGCCGGGAGCACGTTGTCGCCATGCCGCTCACGAATCTGCTGGCGCACAATCTCGGTAATCCGCAGCACCGAAGGGTGAAGGGTAAGCCCTCGGAAGGGCGCCCCCATGGAGATCACCGAGGCCACCATGTGGGGCTGCTGTGACGCTACGGCACGGGCGAGTATGCCTCCCAGGGAGTGGCCGATCAGGTGAACCTTGCGCTTTTCGGCCTGATACGCTTTCTCGATGCTCGCCAGCAAGCGATACTCGATCAGCAGGTTGGGACACTCGGCATTCACCCCGATGTTGGAATCATAGGGCCGGTAGCCGATGCGCCGCAGCCATGAGCGGAACTCCGTGAGGTAGAAGTCGGTGGCCAGGAAACCCGGAACCACCACGACCGGCGACCCGTCCCCGCGCGGTATGCCGAACCCCCAATAGGCTGGGGAGATCCGCAGGTATGCCATTTCCACGCCCACCAGCAGCTCCTGCCAGATCGGTAGTGGCTTAGGTTCGTCGGACTTCCGAAGCAGAGCGCGTTTCGATCCCATCGCGACTACAGTGTATCGTAAGGTACGTGCGCTGGGAATAGTACATTTTGAGGCTCGGCGCCGCAATTTTCACTTCTTTTTACCCGCCGCCTCTGCTTTGCGAATAGCCTTCTCGCGTAGCACCCAGGCGTCGATGGCCTGCTGCGCTCCCTCGCGCGCCATGCCTGCGCTCATCCGCCGCTCGGCCTCATCGAACGTCCCTTCGGCCTCCATCCGAGCTTGATAGGCGACATCATCCGCCTCCTTCACCCGTTGCACTGTGAGCTTGATTTGCGGATCGACGTGGCGGGCCTCTTCCTTGGCCTTCTCGTGTTGGCGCCTGCCTCTGGCATTGCCGTCGACCGAAGACAGCGTCTCCAACTCACGGTACGCCTTCTTTAGATCGTCATCCCAGGCGGCCTTCACCTTCTTCTCCAGCTCGCCGAGGGCATCCGTAGCCTGGTCCGCGACGGCGCGCACTCTTCTCTTCTCCGTGAGCCAATGCCAGATGCCCCAGTCCTTGGCTTCGTTCATTAGCAGTTTGGCCTCTTCGACGGCGGCGAGCTTTTGCATATCGGTTTTCGACTTCCAGGATAATCACCTGCAAATATCTGCGCAACCGGTGCATGTCTGGAGCGATAATAAATCGGATGTGCCACTATGAATCTCAACCAAGTGGGCCGGCGAGCCATGGCTCTGGTCATTTGCTGTTGCGCAATGCCGGCCGGGACTCCTTACGGGCGGCTGAAGCCCGAAACCGCACGCGACTTTAGTTGTTACGTCCAAGCCGCGGAAGCCCGGATGGATGCCCGCAAGGCGTTCCTTCTGACAGATTCCGACTCCGCTCTGAACGAGCAGCTGGTTCTTGGCCGGCGAATCCAAACCCTGGCGCCGGATGGCGTGAATCCGCACAAGATGGCGGGAGGGCAGCTTTACGACTGGATCGGCTCGGTGTTCATCCCGGGCGCCAGCCTGGATCGCCTGGTCTCGATGCTCCAGGACTATGACCACCGTTCGCAGTATTTTCCGGAAACCATCTCCACCTCGAAGCTCCTGTGCCGAACGGGCAAGGGCCACTTCCGCTACTCCATGCGCATGAAGGAGCCCGCGGTCCTCGATGTGGAAAGTGATGTGATCTGGGAGCGCGTGGACGCGCATCGCTGGCGTTGCCGCTCCTACTCCACGAGCGTCAATGAAGTGGGGAAGGACCACGGATACCTGCGGCGTCTCAATTCCTACTGGCGGTTCGCCGAGGTGGACAAGGGAGTTTACGTGGAAGGCGAGACCATCACGCTGAGTGACGAATTTGGATCGATGGCGCGCACCTTTGGATCGATGCTGATGGGCATCAATCCAGAAAAATCCCTTCGGCACTCGCTGGCGTCAATGCGGGAATCCGTCTTGAAGCCGGGTCTGCAGATTCCACCTATACCGGAAGGTGTGAGCGAATGTGGGGAGCCGGTCCGCCCGAATGAATGCGCTCATTGAGCGTTGTGAAAGCTCATGCCTGATTCAGGCCGAGATTTCGACTTCATCGTAATTGGCTCCGGCTTCGGCGGTAGCGTCTCCGCCCATCGCCTTACCGAGAAGGGTTACCGTGTGGCGGTCATGGAAATGGGCCGCCGCTGGACGCCCGAGAACCTGCCGCGCACCAACTGGCTACTGTGGCGGTGGATCTGGCGCCCGCGAATTGCGCTGCGCGGCTTCTTCAACATCCGGCCCTTCCGGCACGTGCTGATCATGCACGGCTGCGCCGTGGGCGGCGGATCTATCACGTATGCCAATACCTCGCTGCCACCCCCCCAGTCCGTCTGGGACTCGGGCTCCTGGGCGGGTCTGGCCGATTGGAAACGCGAGATGACGCCTTTCTACGAGACCGCCGCCCAAATGCTCGGCGTAACTCGGAACAACATACTGGGCCCGGCGGATCAAATCCTCAAACGCGCCGCGGATGCGGTTGGCGTTGGCGGAACCTTCTATCGCACGAAGGTGGCCGTCTTTCAAGCGAAGGAGGGTGAGACCGAAGGCCAGACTTGCCCCGATCCGTACTTCCGCGGCGAAGGACCGGAGCGCGCCACCTGCATCGGTTGCGGCGGCTGCATGATGGGGTGCCGGTACAACGCCAAGAATACGCTCGACAAGAATTACCTGTACCTCGCCGAAAAGCATGGCGCCCGCGTTTTTGCGGAAACCAGGGTCGTCGACGTGGTCCCCTTAAATGGGAAGACCGATGGGAGCGACGGCTACGAGGTCCTGACGGTGAAGTCCACGGCATGGCTGCGGCGCGAGCCCCTGCGTTTCACTTGCCGCGCCGTGGTCTTCGCTGCCTCCGCTCTGGGCACCATGGACCTCTTTTTTCGTCTCAAGCAGAAGGGGTCGCTCCCTGCTCTCAGCGACCAACTGGGCAAACGCGTTCGCACCAACGCCGAATCCCTCATCGGCGTGCGCGTACCGCACAGTCCGGAGGATATGTCGAAAGGTATCGCGATCGGTTCCGGCATCTACATAGACGACCACACCCACATCGAAGCTACACGTTATCCCGCGGGTTCGGACGCCATGGGTCTGCTGTCAACCGTGCTCACCGGCGGCCGCCCGGGTTGGACGCGCGTCCTGCTGTGGTTGAGAACTCTTTTGAGTTCTGGCCTGCGCCATCCGTTCCGCACAATCCGGTGCCTGCATCCATTTGGCTGGGCGCAAGAGTCGCTGATCTTACTATGCATGCAAACGCTCGATGGCTACATCAACATGCGCCTGGGGCGGCCATGGTTCTGGCCCTTTCACAAGACGCTCATGAGCGAGGGAAACCGCATCCCCACATACATTCCAGAGGCAAACACATTCGCGCGCGAGACTGCCCGTCTGATCGGAGGCGTTCCCATGAGCATGGTCACCGAGATTCTATTTGATGTCCCGGGCACCGCGCACGTTCTGGGGGGCTGCCCGATTGCGGCTTCCACGGCTGAAGGCGTTGTTGATCACCGCCACCGTGTCTTCGGCTACAAGAATATGTACGTGTGTGATGGCTCCGTGATCGCTACCAATCTGGGCGTCAATCCAAGCCTCACCATCTGCGCACTGACCGAGCGTGCCATGAGCTATATCCCGCCCGCCGCGGTAGGCAACTAACAGCGATCAGTCTTAACCTCTTACTTCTCCACGATGTTCTTCCCAAAGTTGAACGCCGGACCGATCGCGAAGCGCGTAGTAAAGCGGCCGTCCTTCAAAATGTCGTTGAACAGATGGTCGTAGACATAATCCGCCTGCGTTCGGATGGCGAAGTGATTCGTGAACAGGATATCGAAGCCGCCGCCAAATCCGAGGAATGGGGCAGTGTCTGACTTCTTCCCTGCGGGCGTTAAATGCGCTACCACGAGAGCGGCAACGGGATCGCCGGGTTTGGGAGTGGCGGTTTCGTGTATCGCCCCAGCGAACACCGGCCGGAAGAATAGCGTCACATGCTTGAAATGCCGGTATGCGAGTTGTGGACCGACCGCAAACGTCTGTGTGACGGAATGCGCCGGCACAATCAACTGGTAGCCTGCCGGCAACTGGCCGGCCGCTGCGACCTGGCCAAGTAGTCCCCCCAACTGCTGCTGCAACGCTGTCGGCAGCAGGTTTGGTGCGAGACTCATGTCGCCCGTCGAATGGGTGTAGTCGAAGCCAAACGAATACCAGGTTTTTGGTCGAAAACCGAATTGCGCCCCAAAACCGTTTTCGGAGAGGCCAATGTTCGAGCTGTTCAGAAAATTGTAGCCCGTGAACGCATCGAATCGAGTAACATACGTCTGCTGTCCGGAGACTGGAAGGGCTAGCAGCAGAATAGTCAGCAGCATGATGAACATCATGCGCGGGGGTTGCGGCGTGTACATGAAAACACCTCTTCCACTTCTTGGTGGGAACACACCGAGTCTTGGTGTGTAAGTTGGTGAGCCCCTGAATCCTGGAGCAGGAGTTTGCCCACTGAAGACTCCCTGCTTGACGCACCGGCGTGCGACCGAACCATGCCCAAAATAGGCCCGGCATGTTTTGACCAAGATCAGCTTATCACTTTTGTTTGAGATTATCACCCCTTAAATACTCATTGCCCATGGAAGCACACTCTCATACAATGAGTGCAGGCACTAAAATGATCCCTACGTCCTTGCTCGAGAGGCTCTACACGGTTGGCAGTCTCAAGAATACGGCGGGGGGCGCTCAGTTTGCACTGAAGAATCGCTTGACCGATGCGGAACTGGTTGCGGTCCGGAGCGTCACTATCGATGGCCAGCCGGTGGCTCTCGATGGAGTACGGCTGGAACTGGAGGACGGTCGCATCCTGGCGAGCGGGCAGGTCAGTAACTCACAGCCCGTCCCGTTTCCCCTCCGGTCCACGGTCACCATCCAGACGGACGGGGCTGAATTGCCCAACACTCGCCACCAGATTGAAATCGACTTCGCAGCCCGCCCTTTCGGGGAGCTGCAACTGAAGGTCGAGGACTCCATCGACGTGGACGGCCGGTGCGGGTTGCACGTGCCCCGCGCCGAAGATGACGACTACGATGCCGAGATTATCCGGCAGCGGCAGGCGCTCATCGCGGGGATCCGCGGCGTCCCGCTGGAGCATGTCAACCGTCCTTCGTTTGATCCACACATGGCGAAGGGAAACTGCGAAAACTTCGTGGGCGTGGCGCAGGTCCCGATCGGTTTGGCCGGCCCGCTCGAGGTTCATGGTGAATACGCGAACGGCGCATTTTTGATCCCGCTTGCTACCACCGAAGGCACGCTGGTCGCTTCCCACAACCGCGGCATCAAGGTGCTGAACCTCTGTGGCGGGGTCAAAACTGTTGTCATGGCCGACGCCATGCAGCGTGCGCCCGCGTTCGTGCTCCAGCATGCCCGCTCCTGCCGCGACTTCGTCGATTGGGTACAGGCAAATCTCGCTCAGATCCGTAGCGAGGCGGAAGCCACTTCGTCGGTGGCGAAACTGCAGTACATCGACCCATACACGGTCGGCAAGATCGCCTACCTGCGGTTCAACTTTACCACCGGAGATGCCGCGGGACAGAACATGGTGGGCCGGGCGACGCTGGCGGCATGCGATTGGATTCTTAGTCACTACCAGGGGATCGCCAGTTTTTACCTGGAATCGAATCTGGCCACCGACAAGAAAGCATCGCAGATTAATATCCTGCGAACGCGCGGCAAACGGGTGACGGCGGAGGCCACAATTGCCCGGGACGTTCTGATCCGCCACCTGCGCGTGGAACCGGAGACGCTCCAGCATCATTATGGAGTGGCCAATGTGGGCGCGTTTCTCTCGGGCGCCAACAACAACGGCGCGCAGTCCCCCAACAGCATTGCGGCGATTTTTATCGCCACCGGGCAGGATGCGGCTAATGTCGCTGAATCGTCGGCCGCCATTCTCTACTCCGAATTGACAACCACGGGCGACCTGTACATGTCGTTGACGATCCCCTCGCTGATTGTGGCCACCTACGGCGGCGGTACGGGCTTGGCCACACAAAAGGAATGCCTCGAGATTCTACAGTGCTACGGCAAAGGTAAGGTCAACCGGTTGGCCGAAATCATCGCCGGCGTTGCTCTGGCTGGAGAGATTTCTTTGGGCGCGGCGATTTCGGCGTCCGACTGGGTGTCGGCCCACGAAAGACACGGACGCAATCGCTGAGCGATGGCCAGGGCACGGCCTGCCCCGCATACCGCACAGCATTCCACGCGACGGCGCCACAGTCTTTGAGTTCCAGGGGCGCGTAGAAGAAACCGAGGCTCGCGGCCCAACGGGTGAGGAACTCGCCGGCCATCAGTTGGTCGATTCGAACACCCGGTCCCGCCACATCGTGCAATACGCCATCCAGGGTGAATAGAATCTTGCGGAACATGAACAGTGCTGCGGGGAAGCGGACTCCCTCCAGGGCGATCTTATCCAGAAGCAGCATGGCGTCCAGGACACCTGGTGACCGATTCTCCGGAAATTGCGAGAAGAACCGTTTGACGCGGCTGTCGATCCAGCGTTTGGGCGCGTGACGCCCAGGGCGGCCGCGCCCGCTAAGGCCGTGAATCGCCTCGCTGACTCCCGCGGGATTTCGCAGCATGGTCATGACGGCCAGCATCACCAGCTGGCGCCGTTCGTGGAGGCTCAACCGGTCGGCCAGCGCCCAGTCGAGAATCACCAGTTCCCGGTTGGGCTCATCGTAGAGCAGGTTTCCGGCATGAGGGTCGGCGTGGAAAACCGCCATTTCCGCCCGCGAAAAGAGCGGCACCGCGATCAGCCCTTCGATCAATTGGGCGGCAATGCGCTCTCGCCGGACCGGCGACCGGGGAAACGCATCCGTAACCTTGACACCGCTCTCCAACGTCATCGCCGTGATCCGCGCCGTGCACAAGGGCTGAATGAGGCGGGGAACGCGGATGCCAAAAGTGCCGCGATACATGCGATGAGCTTCGCGCAAGGTGGCCTGTTCCCGCGGAAAATCCAGCTCGTGCTCCAGGAGCAGACGGACCTCGGCGACCATGTCTTTCAAATCGCTCACTGCAAATCCGTAGGCACGGTTTTTGTCCGCCAGAAACTCTCCCAGTTGCTGTAGCAGCGTCATGTCCTCCGCGAAGCATTGCGGCACATAGGGCTTGAGCACCTTGAAGGCGCCCCGCTCCGGGTCGGGCCTCCTCCAGGTAAATTGCAGGATCGCACTAGCACTGCCTTCCTTGAAGATGGAGGATTCCATTTCCACTCCGTAGATGTCGAGGCGCGATCCCAATTGCTCTGCGATGATGGCGTGAATCTCTTCTTCCGTCACATCGGACATGCCGTTCTCGAGTTCGCAGAGCGCCTTCTGCAAAGCGGGCGCCAGGCCCCGGTTGCGCGCCAGGACTTGCCCCAGCTTCTGCAGGCCGGGCATTTTCGAGATCAGCCGGATGAGGCGCTGCTCCGCGGGGGTGGCGACCGGCAGTTCCAGCTGTTCCACGATCTTGGTGGCCAGACGCTCGTCCGACAACCGCGAGAAAACGAACGAAAACGCATCCCGCACCAACGGCCGCCAAGCCTGGTGCGCCTCTGGAACCAGGGTTTCCACAGGGACCAGCCGATTGATCCACTTTCCGAACTCACTCCGGGCGGCTTCGCCACCAGCTTTCAAGGCAGCTTGCACCGCGGCGATCCGGTTCGCTGGGGAAACGTCGAGTAGCACCGCTGGCCCCCACGGCTCAAACACAAACGACCTCCTCCCGTAGCATCGCGCAAAACCGCGATGATGGCGTGTTGTAAATTGCATCACGCGTGGGCGTTGTTCGTGATGGCCGATGGGATCACCGTGGTACGCAGTTCACGACGCAATACCTTGCCAATCGGGTTCTTTGGCAGCTCGCTGCGAAACTCGATGAGCTTGGGGACCTTGTAGCTGGTCAAATGCTGGCGGCAGTGAGCGATAATGACTTGCGGCGAAACGGCCGGGTCGGTCGTTACTACAAATGCCTTGACTACCTCGCCTCCAATTAGATCGGGGACCCCCACTACGCCGCTCTCAACAACGCCCGGGATTGCGGCAATAACGTCCTCGACTTCGGTCGGATATACATTAAAACCGGACACGAGGATGATGTCTTTCTTCCGGTCCGTCACTCGAATGTACCCGCGCTCGTCCATAATTCCGATATCGCCGGTACGGAGCCAGCCGCCAGGACCGAGCGCGTTCTCGGTCTCTTCCGGCCGCTTCCAGTAACCTGGTGTCACCTGCGGCCCGCGCACGCAAATCTCACCGGCGCTGCCGGCCGGCAGGTCGTGATCGTTTTCGTCACGGATCACCACTTCGGTAGATGGCAAGGGGAGCCCGATGGTGCCGGCGTGTTCCGCGTCCAAATGGTTGCAAGAAACTAGCGGAGAGGCCTCCGTCAGACCATAGCCTTCGGTCAGGCAGTGGCGCGTTACCGCCTGCCAGCGCTCGGCCACCGCCCGATGGATCGCGGCGCCGCCGCCCAGGGCGACCTTAAGGCGGCTGAAATCAAGTTCACTGAAACCTGGCTGGTTGAGCAGACTGTTGTACAACGTATTGACACCGGTAATCGCCGTGAACCGCAACTTCTTCAACTCCTTGACGAATCCTCGCATGTCCCTCGGGTTGGTAATCAGCACGTTGAGCCCCGCCAACCGAGTGAACATCAAGCAGTTTACGGTCAGGGAGAAAATGTGATAGAGGGGCAGGGCGGTGACTACGATTTCATTTCCTTCTTCGAGCCTGACCTTGGCCCACTCGACGCCTTGCAGCACGTTCGCGATCAGGTTGCCGTGCGTCAGAATCGCGCCCTTCGACGTCCCGGTTGTGCCGCCGGTGTACTGCAGCAGGGCGATGTCAGGCAGTCCCGACACAACCTCTTTCCAGGCTGTCTTGCGCCCGAGCCGGAGAGCAGTCAGAAACGAGATGGCCTGCTGGATATGCCATGGCGGCACCATCTTCTTAATCCGTTTGACAGCGAGGTTCACCAGCCAGCCGCGAGGCGCAGTGAGCAGATCGCCGACTTGGGTGGTGACGACGTGTTTGACCGGCGTGCGCGCGAGAACCCTCTCCAGCACATGGGCAAAATTTTCCAGAATGACGATCGCTTCCGCGCCCGAGTCCTTGAGCTGGTGCTCCAACTCACGCGCGGTATAGAGAGGGTTGACGTTGACCACAACCATTCCAGCACGCAGGACACCAAAGAACGCGATGGGATACTGGAGGAGATTCGGCAACATGATGGCGACTCGTGATCCCTTCGGCAATCCCGGCAGGCTCTGCAGCCATGCCGCAAAATCCCGGCTCCGTCGGTCCAACTGCGCGTAGGTTATGGTCGTGCCCATATTCCGATACGCGGGGCGATCGGGAAATCTACGGCAGGTCCGCGCCAGGAGTTCGTTCAGTGACGCGTATTCGTTGGGGTCGATTTCGGACTGCACGGCGGCCGGATAACTGTTCAGCCAGATCTTGTGCATGTACAGCCTCCTAGCCGAATGGCTAAGCGGCCGACACACTCTTCCACCGAGTGATGTTGAGAGATTGCAGAAAGCGCCGTTTCAGCAACGTTCCGCGTGGCATGACGGAACGCATCATCTCCGGTCTCCGCTTAGCCGGCGCACTACCGATATCAAATCTATACCTTTTTGCGGCCGGCTGCAATAGAGTTTGACCTCTGAAACAATTAATTCTTCGCCCGCTTCTTTTGCGGGCCCCGGGACTTCCTCAAATTCGCCTCCAGCTCCGCTACACGCCCCCTCAGATGCTCCAGTTCGGCGTCACGCTCCGCAGGTGCCGGAGTAGTGAAGAAGCTTTTCATCAGGCTTAGAGGCGACACTGCCGCCGCGCGCATATCGTTGAGACGGTCCTGGAGGGTCTCCTGGACGTTGTGATAGGCGTCAAAAGCCGATTTGAGATACCACATGACGAACTCTTGTCCCGTGCGATCGGATGCCACGATTAATTGTCGAAGCAGCTCCAGGGGCAATCCGGCCGGCTGGCCTCTGGCATCCTCCACGATGATCTGTGTAAGAACCACACGTGTCAGGTCGTCACCGGTCTTGGCGTCGACCACCTGGAAGTTCGTTCCCTGGCGAACCAAAGCCGCTACGTCGTCCAGATTCACGTACCGGCGCGAAGAGGTGTCATACAACCGGCGGTTGGGGTATTTCCGGATCACGATCGGCTTGGCTTGCTGCACTGCGGCCCTCCAACTTTGATATTGACACAACAAGACCTGAAGGTCTATAGTTGTACCGGATGCTGCAATGCAGCAATCCGGAGTTAATATGCCACCCAAAGCGAAACCCCACACCCCCGCCGATCACACGCGGGATTCTTCCCCTTTCTCCCTGCTATCGGGGTGGGTCCGCCAGGGAACGGAGAGTTTCTTCGCCACCCAGCGGGTCCTGTTGGATCTGGTCATGCGGCAGAATGCTAATACTCTGAATGAGGTCCGGGAGCGGCTCACGGCCGCGCGGGCGGTCCCGCGTGAGGCACTAACCGAAATCGCCGGCGAGGGCGTCTCGAACTTCGTCGCCGCACAACGAGTTTTGCTGCACCTGGCGGAACGCCAGAACGAGATTGTGATGACCGGTGTTAAGGAACGCGCTGGCGGCTACATGCCGCTCGCCGCCATGACGGACCTGGCGCGCCGTAGCCTGGACACGTTCATCGACATGCAACAGCACTTCCTGTCCATCGCCGCCAAACAAACGGACGCCTGGATCGACGCCGCCAAATCGGGTGAGCCATTTGCCGGCGAAGGTTTGGCCGAACTGGCACGCGAGGGAATGGAGACCTTCGTGCGAAGCCAGAAGAAGTTCCTGGACGTCGTTGCCGATGAGACCGCCCACGCCACCGGCGCGACGACCAACGGCAAGAAGGCGGCCAAGAAAACCGAAGTGACCGAACTGGCGCGGCAGGCAGCCGAAGCCTTTATCGACGCGCAGAAGAAGCTGTTGGATGTCGCCACCCAACAGATGGCGGTGAACTTGAAAACCGCGCGCAAGACCATTGCCGTGGTAAATCCAATTCCGGCCGGCACCCTGGCGGAATTGACCCGGCAGACGGTAGATGGCTTCGTGGCCGCGCAAAAAGCGTTGCTGGACATCATGGCGAAGCCTGTACATACTGCGCCGGAAACTCGTAAAGCCCGCCCGAGCCCTAAAGCCCCTCCGCGGAAACGACCCGCGTCCACACATCGCGCGCCTGTCAGCGAGCTGGCGTAAGACGAGAACGCACATCAAATGGTTCAGGAGCCGGCCGGCCCGGCTCCTAAATCAGGCATTCCTTCAAACATCCGTGAGACGGAGGTCAGCAGTCCGGATCCCCGTCGGAACGGGACTTTGGAGAATGTGGCTTGGTGCCGGCATCAGTTTCCGTGAGGGCCACCCGATGTCGGCAGCCGCACGGATCCGGGGACGCAGTGCCAAGGTCGTTCGGGTAGCCTTCTGACGTCGCTTGTGGCATTCCGCCCGTTTTGCGCAGGGCAGCAACCGGTCGCGCGGGAGCACTCTCCGTATGGCGCGTAATACAGGCGACGTTCACATGTTCAAATCCATAAGCCCCTCCGCTGATCACAGGCAGAATCTGGTCAGAACCGGCAAAGTATGGCGTTCGTCGTTTTGCGGGTCGGTGTACGGTACCGTCATTTCGTTCCATTCGAATCCCGCCGTCATGGTTAATACGTGGCGAAGCTTGACTTCGTCGAGTTGTGGGCGGAGTTGACGGTTGGGGAAAAACGATCGGATGGGGCGCGCGACGGCCTGGTCGAAGTCCTTTGCCAGAGCGATGCCCAGGCGGCGATCGCGTTCGATCAGGACAGCGTGAGTATTGGGGAACTGTCCGGCGTGAATATCGGCAGAGAGCATTTGTAGTTCGGCTGTTCGAAATCCGGCCTCATCGGGCCGCGCCGTGTCCCAATCGGTGGTGCTTTCCGGATCTGTCCCAGAGGCGCGTTTGCAGCCGATGGTGACTAAAGGCAGCAGAAGTGGGGGTAAATCTCGTCGGCGCAGCATCGTTAAAATCACTTGGGATTATAGCTCAAGGAACCCCACGGCCCACCGGCTACAGAGACCCACCGACTGTTGCCCTGCCAGAACATAGATTGGCCATACTTAAGTGAAACGAGGCTTATGTCGCGCATTCGACGGGAAAGAATGCCACCCTGGAAAACAATTCGCGAAAAGCGCGCTAACGGGATTGGTCGCCCAGCCTTCGTCTGGTTGGTCGGCCACTCGTAGAAGACCTCGGATTAAGACTGAGAAGTCGGCTTCGTCCTTTGATCCGTTGTGGTTGTTTCAGAATGGGCAGTCGCGCGGATGGCGACTCCGGGCCGGTCGGCTCGGCGTACTCGGCGCCAACTGCGGCGCCACATGTTCTGGCTCGCCAATGAGGAATCGATGCGGAACTGCCAGCACGAAAGTCTTTTCCGCCACGTAGTCCGCCAGCGAGACGACGCGGCTCCGTCCCTTCAGAAATCCGAAGACCTCCCAATACCAGCAGCCCTCCTGCTCGAGGAAGTTCCGGAAACGCTGTCCCTGACTCGCTAGTTTTTCAACCCGCTCGAAATTCTTCACACGTGCTCGATTGCGGTCCGCTTCCTTCGACGGCAAGTTCAACCGCCAGGTCAACATCACTCAATCGATCGGTCTCCGGTTTCAGCATGCTGCCGAAGAGAACCATTCTCGTCACTTTGGCGAGGAAGTACGGGTCCGTGTTGATCTGCTCCACTCGGCGGAGGAATTGCTGCAATGCCTTTTCGGCCGTCGCACGTGTGACCCGCTTGGCAGCCGTTGCGGAGGAGAGGGTCTGTCCCGTCTGTGTATCCGCCGTCAGCTTCACTAGCAGGGCTTCATCGTTCCCAATTCCTTGATGCCAATCTCCTTGGCGGATGCATCCACAGAGTCCACCGTGCCGGCCTTAGTGAGGAACGTTCCGAACACCACGTCTTCGGCCATGACCGTCAAACCATCGGCGCTCTTTTGCCCGCGGGCGCGAAGCTGGTCGCCGGGCTGGATCTCATCTGCTTTGCTGGCCTTAGCGTCGACGAACTTGACCGAATCGGGGGCATAGCGCCGGTAGGATGTCTTATCGGTTAGGGTCACCACCGCGATTTTTTCGGGGCCAATCGACTTGATCGCCCAAGGTGACTTCATTACCGTTCCTCTTCGTCACCACACCCGCCACTGCCCGATTGACCAATCCTGCTGGTCGGCCCGATTTCGTTTGCCGGCTGGCCGATCTTCGCTGACCCGAAGCCATCTTCGAGCTTGCCAATGGCTTTCAAGAATCGGACTAATTTGAACGGAATCGTGCCGCAAACTTTCGACAGGAAACCTTCGAAGAGCACGTTGACGACTGGCGAACGATGTAAAATGACTGTCGCGCCGTGCGCGCAGCGGGTAAGGAGTCCTATGCGTCGACGAATCGGGGCTTTGATGGGAGGCGTGGTTTTGGTAAGCGTATCCGCGTTTGCACAGCGCGGTGAAGCTCCCACGGGCTTCAGCCTGGTAGGGCTGTGGTCGGGTATGTATCATGAGGACGAACTGGAGCGCACTGACCCCGGACCGCCGCCCGGCGACTACACGGGCATTCCGATCAACGACGCCGCCCGGTATCACGCCGATTCGTGGGACGCCGATCTGGTCTCCGTGATGGAGCACCAGTGCATCCCGCATAACGCGATCTACAGCATGCGCGGGCCCGCCAACTTGAGTATTCAGGCAGACATCGATTCTTCCACGGGTCGGTTGCTCGCGTACATCATTGACGGAACCTTTGGCGGCGCCACACGAGTCATATGGATGGACGGCCGGCCGCATCCTTCCAAGTTTGCGGCCCACACCTGGGGCGGATTCTCGACCGGCACATGGGAAGGCGACACGCTTAAGGTGGTGACCACGCACATCAAGGCCGGCTATCTGCGGCGCAACGGTATCACGTTCAACGACAACGCCACGTTGACGGAGTTTTTCGATCTCCACGACAAATACTTGACCGTCACCACTTTGGCTTACGACCCGATTTATCTGACCGAGCCTCTGCTCAGGACGGAAAGTTTCGTGTGGAACCCCTATCAGCCGCTCGCGCCCCCGCATGCCTACGGGGCGACGTGCCAGCCGGCGCCCGAGCTTCCGCGGCCCTACGGCTGGGTGCCCCATCACCTGCCGGGCACCAACACCGTAGTCACCGAATTCTCAAAAGCGTACGGCATCCCCTTCGAGGCTACTCGCGGAGGCGCCGAGACCATGTTTCCGGAGTACCGCGAGAAGCTGAAGACCATGACGATTCCTCCGCCGCAGATCTTCCTCACCAAGTTCCAGCAAGAGCACCAGGACACGGCGCCGGAGAAAGCGCCTGCGAAGGAGCCGGCGAAATGAGAGCACTGGTTTTCACGTCGCTGCTGGCTTCGCTTGCCTTTGCCGAGCCGCAGTCCGGGATCGAGGTGCTGCATGTTCGCGGCAACGTCTATATGTTCGCGAGCGACGAAGGTAACATCACAGTGCAAGTGGGCGAGCATCGCGATAACGATGGCGTCCTGATGGTCGATACCGGTTCCGCGAGTATGACGGAGCGCCTCCAGGCCGAGCTCCATAAGCTCACCAATAAGCCTTTGCTATATATCGTCAACACCAGCGCCGACGCCGATCACGTGGGCGGCAATGCGGTCCTCAGCAAGGGCAGCGCCTCTCGTGGAGGAGCCAATAACGGACCGCGAGCGGCCGATGTGAACATCTATGCGCAAGACAACGCTCTCACGCGGCTGAGCGCACCGGAGGCGCATATGCCTGTGCTGGCCCTTCCTACGATGAGCTTTGACCGGCTGAAGGACTTTACCTTCAATGGCGAGGCCGTGCAGATCTTTTCGGAAGCCCACGCTCACACCGATGGCGATAGCATCGTGTATTTTCGCGGCTCGAATGTGATCAGCGCCGGAGAGATTTTTAGCACGGTCGGCTATCCGTTGATCGATCGGGCGCGCGGCGGCAGCATTCAGGGCGAGGTCAAGGCGCTCAACCACCTCCTCGAACTCACCGTTCCCGAGATCTCCCAGGAAGGCGGCACCATGGTGATCCCCGGGCACGGTAGGCTGTGCGATGAAGCCGACGTCACGGAGTATCGCGACATGGTCACAATCATTCGCGACCGGATAGACGACCTGATCAAAAAGGGGAAATCGCTCAGCGAGGTGCAGTCCGCTCGAGCCACGCGGGATTATGACGGTCGCTACAGCCAGCCAGCCTGGACCGGCGAGATGTTCGTTGCCTCCATTTACAACAGCCTCAAGGCAAGCGGGAGCGAATGATGATGAGATGGAAATCGAGTCTCCTGGCGGCCGCTCTTGCAATGTCCGGGACATCGGTTGCGATGTTCGCGCAAACGCCTCCGGGAACCGGACTGACTGCCAAGGCCGCCGCCCCGATCGATTTGACCGGCTACTGGGTTTCCGTCGTGACAGAGGATTGGCGCTATCGCATGTTGACCGCGCCGAAGGGCGACTACTACAGCATTCCTTTAACCCCCGAAGCGCGAAAAGTGGCGGACACCTGGGACGCAGCCAGAGACGTGGCGCAAGGAAAGCAATGCATGGCTTACGGTGCGCCCGCCATCATGCGTCAACCGTCCCGCGTGCACGTCGCCTGGGACAACGATAATACGCTGAAGGTCGAGATCGACGCCGGCAAACAGACACGGATATTTGCTTTCGGCGCGCCGCGGCAATCTGCTGGCGAGCCAACCATGCAAGGCAACTCTATAGCTAAATGGCAATCGCCGCAGATCACTCGATTCTATACATCGAAGATCAGCGCGCAGGATCCCGATACTCCCGGATTCCGCGGACAAACTCCGGCCGGATCGGCTCCGCCCGACACGCGCAAGCTCGGCGGAACGCTAAAAGTGGTGACCACGCATCTGAAGCCTGGCTATCTGCGCAATAACGGGGTGCCATACAGCGCTAACGCCGTGCTCACGGAGTATTACGACATCCATCAAGACGCCGGCCAGGAGTACATGGTGATTACGTCGATTGTGGAAGACCCGCAGTATCTCTATGTCCCATGGGTTGTCAGTAATCAGTTCCGTCGCGAGCCCGATGGCTCCAAATGGAAATTGCACGATTGCGAATTAATTCTGTCTTCCAAATGAGGGCCAGGAAATGAGCGAGCCATTATGACAAAGATCTGGTTGTTCCGCGCTTCACTTCCGCTCATCGTCGTCTCGCTGGCTATCCCGGCGATCGGCCAGGACGACTTTGCCGGAGAATGGGCGCCCCTGTTCCATGAGGACAATCCGGAGCGCCTGCCCGGCCCGGAACTGGGTGACTATATGGGCATCCCCATCAACGAAGCTGCGCGATTGCGCGGCGATAGCTACGACGCTGACCGGATTTCCGTCGTAACTGAATATCAATGCAGGCCGCATGGCGGCGACTACTCGATGCGCGGACTCTCGAACATGCGGATCGATTCGATTTTCGATCCCGTCACACAGAATCTGATCGCCATTCACACGCGCATGAACTTTCAGGAGATGGAGCGGACCATCTGGTTGGATGGGCGTCCGCATCCGTCCGCTATGGCGCCTCACACATTTCAGGGTTTTTCCACGGCCACCTGGGATGGCAACATGCTCAACGTCTACACGACTCACCTCAAGGAGAGTTATCTGCGGCGCAACGGCCTTCCTCGCAGCGCCAAAGCGACCTTCCGCGAGCATTGGGTCAGGCACGGAAACTACCTCACGGTGATCACCGCGATCACGGACCCGGCGTTCTTGACGGAGACAATGGTGCGCAGTCAGACCTGGATTCTGGACCCGAACCAACGTCTGGGGCGAGACATCTGCGAGTACGGACCGGAGGTGCCGGCGCCGCGAGGAGTCGTGCCCGCCCATTTGCCGGGATCGAATCCGTTTCTTCACGAGGTGGCGAATTGGTATGGGCTTCCTTATGAGGCGACGCGCGGCGGGGCGGAAACGCTCTATCCCGAGTACCAATCGAGAATGCCGAAGGCAGATACGCATCCAGAGAAATGCGCGCGCTATTGCGATTGCGGCAATACTGGCCTGGGATGCAATGTGACTCCCGCGAAGCGCTGACTATGGCGAATTCAATTGCGACTTCAGTTTTGGCGGCGGTGTTCGGGCTCTGCGCTGTTAGTCCCACGTCTGCCCAGCAAATCGAATTAACTCCGGTGCAAGGCAACATTTCTGTTATATCGGGAGCGGGCGGCAACATCACAGTGCAGGCGGGCAAGGACGGCGTGCTGCTGGTGGACACGGGACTAGCCGCCGCGGCACCTCAAGTGATCGCTGCGCTTCGCAAAATCACTCCCGCGCCGGTATTGTTCATCATCAACACGCACGTCCATCCCGACCATGTGGGAGGCAACGAGGCGATCTCCAAAATGGGCTCCGGGTCCGAAATCGGGACGATTGGGGGACGCCTGGATTCGCGGTCGGATGGACAACAACCGCTCAAGATCATCGCCCACGAAAGCGTTTTGAATCGGATGACGACGCCGGCGGGCAAGGAGACACCGCCGCCTCCATCCGGCTTGCCGCTGGACGAATACTTCACGCCTTTTAAGGATCTGCGATTCAACGGCGAGGCGATCGTTGTCTATCACGAGCCGAATGCACATACCGATGGCGACAGCGTGGTGCTCTTCCGCGGCTCGGATGTGGTGAGCACGGGCGATGTCTTCACTCCCGATGGCTATCCGTTCATCGATCTGGAGCGTGGCGGAAGCATCGAAGGCGAGATCGCCGCGCTGAACCACATTCTGGACCTGACGGTTCCTGGAAAGACGCAGGACGGAGGCACCTATGTAGTTCCGGGGCATGGGCGCATCTGCGACGAAGCCGATGTGGTGGAGTACCGCGACATGGTGACGATTATTCGCGACCGGGTTAAGGACATGATCAAGAAGAGCATGACCTTGGAACAAGTAAAAGCTGCTAAGCCAAGCCGGGATTACGACACCGAGTACATCGCGGAAAACAGTTTCGTAAAAGCGGATCAGTTTGTGGAGGCGATTTATAGGAGCCTCATGCAAGACAAGCCTGGGAACTCTCGATGAAACGGATCGTTCTCTTCACCGTACTGCTTTCGTTGTCGCTTGTGAGCCGCGTCAATGCGCAAGCGCCGCGCGCTCCGGTGCCGGCCACTGGCAAAACTGCCGCCCCAGTGGATCTCACCGGCTACTGGGTTTCAGTAGTAACGGAGGATTGGCGCTGGCGCATGGTGACGCCGCTCAAAGGCGATGCCGCCAGCATTCCAATCAATGCCGCAGCGCGCCAGGTTGTGGATGCGTGGGACCCGGCTAAGGACGAAGCCGCCGGCTTGCAGTGTAAGTCCTATGGCGCGCCTGCCGTCATGCGGATTCCCGGCCGCCTTCACATTACCTGGCAGGACGACAATACGCTGAAGATCGAAACGGATGCGGGCACGCAGACGCGGCTTTTCCATTTTGGCGGCCCAGCGCCCGAACACCCACCGGCATCGTGGCAAGGATACTCCGCGGCACGCTGGATTCCGCAGGAAGCGCCGGGAGGTGGGCTGGGAGTTCGCCGCGCTGCAAATCCGCCGCGCAGTTTGGAAGTGATGACAACGCAATTGCGTCCAGGGTACCTTCGGAAAAACGGAGTGCCGTACAGCGAAAAAGTGACGCTGACGGAATATTATGACCGCTTCACGGAACCAGAGGGCAACGAGTGGTTCACGGTTACGACTGTCGTCACCGACCCGACGTACCTCGGCAGTCCCTTTGTCACGACCACGGATTTTAGGAAGCAGCCTGACGCGTCGGGCTGGAATCCCAAGCCCTGCTTGGCCCGATAGACGCCCATGGCTGCATCCATCCATTCGCGAGAAGAATTCCGCTGCGCCGACGGATTTGTGGCGGAAACAGGGATGTTGGCGAGCGTCGATACGGCGAGAAAGATGCTGCTGGTGCGCCGGACTCTGGAGGGCAGTCCTAAGCAAGTACTTCACCTGAAGAAGAGCTACCTCCCTACGAGAGGGGAAGGTATGCGGAATTTTGACGGAAATGTCGGTTTATGGTGCTAGGGGCACTACGAGTCGGGCCGGACGTAGCCGTCTGGCGTGGACCAACGCCTTGCTCGAAAGCGGCCTAGGCGACTTCTGATTCGACATTCGCGCACTGTCTGCAAGCCGCCCTCGCGGATCGCTCCATTTCCGGTGAATTGTGAGTCGAAAATCGTTCTACTTCGATGCTCAGGTGGGCTAGCTCTCTGGTAACTCGATTTCAGAAGCAAGCGCAATTCATTGAATCTAAGAGCATGGCTCAAAGTCCGGGCTCGATAGAAAGCTCTGAAATCGGGACATCTGCGGACATGGCCCGCCGTCTTGGCCCGTGTCGATTCCTATTTCTGAATGGGATAACCCTTCCAAAGAAATTCGAGTGCCTGCGGCAAGGTTTGATTGATCACCTTAGCGTCCACGTGACCTGCGTTCTTTGCATAAACAAACTGGTAGTGGTAGCCCTTCGCTTTCATCACCGCAGCCATCCGCTGATTGGCAATCACCCAGTTGCGCCGATTCGACGAGGGCGAGTTAGCACCGATATCATTCTGGGCAACCTCCATCCAGACGCGCAGCGGCTTCGCCGGATTGTCGGGAATGAAATGTTCCGGATATTCCCATGCGCCGTGAGGAGCGTCGGGTCCGTGCTGCAGATCGGTGTATGTCCCGGAGTATGTCAGCACGCGATGGTAAAGCTCTGGTTTGAACCAAGCCATCGTCAAGGACACGGCCCCACCCGAACTCCCGCCGAAAGTCATCCGGCCTTCGGGGTCTTTCGTCAGCTTCACGTTGGCCTCCTTCTCTGCACGCGGCAGGACCTCGGCTTCCACAAAGTCGGCATACTTCACGGAAACGGTGTCGTATTCCATGCTGCGCTCGGCGCCGCCATTTGCGATCATCACAGCGACCATCACGGGGAGCCGATGGTCGGCAATCATGTTGTCAAGAATGGTGGGCAAGGCGTAGTGCATCCCATAAGCATCCGCCGACACAATGAACGGTGCGGCAGTGCCGGGAACATACTGGGGGGGAACATACACGCAGACGTGGCGATCGAAGGGACCGTTAACGCCTGGATAGAATTTGCTCTCGGCCGAGTTCATGACGAACTCGACAACTTTACCCTCGGGAACACCGGCACGTTTGGTTTGTTCCGGAGCAGAAGCATAGTCCGGCCCGATGGAGTAATCGCCATCGCCGGCGCCTGGGCGCCAAGCGGGGAGCGCTGAGAGTCTGGCTATGTCAGCGATGTCCTCCGGCGAAGCCGGGTCGGCCGGGCCGGTGGCGCGTCCGCGGCCGGCAGGAGCCGCCTGTCCATTCGGACGCACAGCCGGAGGCGGGTCACACGGACGCGCGGCAGGGGACGGCCCCTGTGCCAGTGCAAATTGCGCCATCACGAACAAACCAATCGCAAGCTTCATTTTCAGATTCCTCCGGCGGAAATATTGTACAGGAAATCAACGGATCCAGGCCCCTCAGGTAAAACGAAGCAAAAACGATGGCAGGGTGGGACGCCCTCGCGATCGGAAACGATGGCATCTCAATGCCGCGCAGAGAGTTTCCGTCGCCGCCGTATCCGTGGAGAGCCAACCGGCCAGCCCTGTGTGGATAGCGCAACCGGAGATAGCCGGCGGCGAGGATACGTGCCGCCTTTCCGCAAGCGTCATAGGCTTCAGAGTGCCACATGCGCATGGCCCCGGCAAAACGCTTCTGTCCGATAACGGCTGGTAACGGGGTTATTGGAAAATGCCCATTCTGCCACGTAGCTGTTGGATTGCTTGCATCGTCCCGTGGTCTTGCCGAGCAAGACCCAGGGATACGCTGCCATCGCGACTCATGACCCAACTGTACTGCGGCAGCTTTCGCTGCGTTTGGCCACCCGACGCCGGCACTGGACTGAGCGCGACTTTTTACAACAGTTTTACGATTGTCGCGCACGAAGCGGGACTGCCGCTTCGCTAGGAGTGTTAGAAACGTATTATGCGTCCCTCAACGAGACTTCTTCTTGCAGGCTTGCTGGCTTCCGCCGCCGCAACAATGTACGGGCAACCGCCGACGACAGGAGCCCAATGGTGGTCGACCGATCCGAATTTGAATTGCACTAGTTTTCATTCGTTAGTTCATGAGATCTCACTCGCTTCGGGTGGACAGGGATATGCCTGCGGGGTGACCGGCTCGTTCATTTGGTCGGCTGCGGGCGGGAATTGGAGGACGTCCATCCGCATGTCTGCTCCGGCATCGGGAGCCGTTGGCGTCCAATACATTTTCTACGATCAAGATGGCAAGCGCATCTCGGTTGACACGATATCCGGATCCGCTCGGGCTGCCGGCGATACGGTCGGCCTGGCCCTTAATGCGAATCAGTCGTCAGAAGTCCAGCTACTCGGTGCGTCAAGCGATGGCCCACAACACGGGAGGACTCAGACCGGTTCCGTGTTCGCACTGTTGCTGTGTCCCGACGCCGGGACGTGCGCTACCGTAGTTCCGCAATTAGTGTATTCCTCGCTGCCGTTCAATCCGTGGTTGCTTAGCGTACCAATTGCCTGGGATAACTCATTCTCGTTCCTTCAGCCCTCGGGATTGGCAAGACGGTGGTCGGCAACGGGCATTCATAGCGACACGGATCGCGTATCGTTCGCAATATACAACCAATCGCTAACGTCAGCGACCTACACTGTCCGAGTCTACGACAGCACGGGAGCCCTCGCCGGACAAGGTGTGACACCTCCCATTCCGGGCGGCAACGGCGTCGACAGCGCAGGAGGGACGCGAGGGTTTTTGTTGACCGATGTCATCGGCACTCCGATACCGGCAGGGGTCGTGAAAGTGACGATCGAAGGAGCCGGTCCCATATCAGCGATCTTTCTGCAATTCAGCGGAGAATCGGCGACGAGCTTGCCCGCGACTCCTGACGTCGTACCTGTCACTTCCAGCAGTACCGCAACAATTCGCCACCCGCACTTCGGAGTAAGTCAGTATCACGGTGTACCCGCTATGTCGTGTTCTGAATACGATTCTGGGGCCTGTGACCGAGTGACGCGCGACTCGTGACAGACTTTCGCGGCCCGCTCCGCTCCCCATTCCTGTCCAGTTTGGCGTCAAACCGGAGATACTCTTCATAATCCTCAACGGCCCACTCCGATTGTTGGCGTATCAGATTGCCGGCTGCCGCGGCTTTCGAACGGATCGGGCCGACAACGTGTCGACATTGCGGATCGATCCACCGTGCGAGCACGGAGCTGAGACCAACAATCAGGACCACTCCGACGCCAAGGCCGGCGAACACCGCGACCATGGTCGATTGGAGCGCCGATCGGAGCACGGCGCGCGGTGACGCACCGAGAGCGATCCGAATGCCGAACTCGCACGTGCGATGCGCGATCGTGTAGCACGCGGCACTGAAAGGTGGGGACAGCAAGAGCCATGGCGGCGGATGCCGCCACTCGCGAGCATGAAAATCGCCATGAACCTCGCCTGAAGATCAATTGCTTGCGGCTATTTTCAAGAGAGACGGAACGATAGTTTGTTGCGAGTGCTACGAACGCTCTGTCCCCGGGTTGCCCCGAGGAAGTTACCAATACAGGGTCAAATTAGAACGACGCGGCCCGGTGGGAACCGAAAACTCTCGCCGATTTTTTTGACCTGGCAGTTCGCCCGGATGACCCGAAACATAGGTAACATTCAACATTGCTCTGAACCAATTCGACGATCCTCTACGCATGTTTAGTGGAGGAGGAAAGGCGTATGGCGTCAACGGGCGGGATGGCTAAAGCCTCGGAGCGGACCTGCGGGTCGTGATCACGGCGTGATCCTACTCCCCGGACCGCCGCTCACGGCCCACGGGATCCACCACCTCGCCGCCCGAACCCGAGCATCTGCCCCTGGCGAAGATTGTGATCTTTCTACTCGGTCCACCTTCGTCGGGGGAACGAAAAGACGAAAAGATGACCTATAGATACGAAGATGAATTTCGAGGCAGGTCTCGAACTTTGGCCCTGCGGATGTCTTGGAAAACCGTGGAGGGGCGGCTGGCTTGCCGTTGGATCGATGGCGACGAACTGTTCCCGCCCATGGAATCCGATGATGGTGTCGGTCAAGAAAGGCGGCGCGGATTGCGATGGGCGTAGCCGCCGCCGCCCCCATTCCCGATTAGGCAGTCGTCATTCTGGACAATTCACTCGACAGGAAGAATGCAGACGTGGCAGACCTCACGTCTTGGCAATTCGATCTAGCCTTCAACCCAACTCTCGTCAGGGCGAACTCGGTCACCGAGGGGCCATTCCTGTCGGCCTTCGGCGCCACCCTGTTTGGTTCGGGAGCGGTCGACAACATTGCCGGGCGCATTAGCCTTGTCACGGATTCCTATCTCGATTTGCCGCGGCAGCCTTCAGGTAGCGGCGTGTTGGCCAATATCGAATTCACCGCACTCGCCGCTGGTGTGTCGCCGCTGACGTTTTCGAATATTTTTCTGAATGACGTCGATCAAGGCTTTAGCGCGACCAACGGCCAGATCACGGTGGGGGATACACCGGTATCTACTCCGGAGCCCACGACCTTCATTTTCCTCGCCGGCGGGCTGTCGCTTCTTGGTCTCTGCCGCGGAAAAAGGAAATCAGACAGATCGGGTTGTTAAAGAAAATCTTGCGCCTAAGGAAGGAACGAATCATGAAACACAAACTATCTACCGTATTGGGACTCATCCTTTTCACGCTGAGTCCCTTCATCACAAGCGCGGTCCACGCGCAGACCGTTGCCCCTGGACCTTACTATGCCATGCCAGCGTGGGACCAGACGTTGACCTGTGCCACCCTCGCCAATTGTCCCCGGTTCATCGTGCTATCGAATATGAGCAACGCGGCCGTCCTGGACCGGGAAACCGGGCTGGTGTGGGAGAGGTCGCCAAGTACGACTCCTGTTATCTTCTTGGCCGGGCAAGCATCACTGCGTTGCATTGCTTTAACCCTGGGCAATCGTAGGGGGTGGAGACTTCCCTCAATTCAGGAGTTGGCAAGTCTGATGGATGCAGATACAGCCAATACAAACTCACCAAGGCTCCCGCCCGGCCATCCATTTCAGAATTTACAGGACCTCTACTGGTCAAGTACCGCCATAAATACCCAGTTCCAATGGCTTGTGTTCCTGGGCAATGGCCTATCGGGCGGTGATTCTGTGGAGGCCCCCCACTTCGCCTGGTGCGTGCGCGGCGGGAAAGGTACGGACATTCAGTAACAATCATGAAACAGAAACTATCTACCACTCTTGCACTCGTCATTTTCTTGATGAGTCCCTTCGTCACGAGCAGGGCAGCCGCGCAGACTTCAGCCCCGGGGTCCTACTCTGCCGACGCATCTTGGGACCAGACGCTGGACTGTTCCACGCTCGGGAATTGTCCCCGCTTTACCGTGCTATCGAACATGAACAGCGCGGCCGTTCTGGACCGTCAGACGGGGCTCGTATGGGAGAGGTCGCCAAACCCGCTTCCTTTTCAGTTCGCAGGCGGGCAAGCCGCAGCTCATTGCAACAACTTATCTCTGGGCAATCGTAGAGGGTGGAGGCTTCCCACACTTCAGGAGTTAGCGAGTTTGGTGGATGCCGACCCAGCCAATGGTGTGGTCCCGAAACTTCCGCCGGGCCACCCATTTCAAAGTGTGCAGCTAACGGCTCACTACGGGGCGTCTACTCTGGTGACCCCAGATGGCGCCCTTGTGTGGGTTGTGTTCTTCTTTGACGGTACTTCGTTCGCCGAAATGTCGAGCGCGCCACTCCTGGCCTGGTGCGTGCGAGGCGGGTCGGGGCCAAGCGTTCAGTGATTGGTTGTCCGGGTGAATTCTGCAAGTCGCGGTTTCGGGCGAGACGAACTCGCGAGGCCCGCAGCAATAGTTGAGGTCGGCATGTTTGTCTTCGATTCAAAGAATTCTGGTGGCGGCGCGGGGTATCTGGGTGAGGCTTTGGGCGTGTCCTTGTCTTGTGCTGCGCCCGTCCCCGTAAGGCAGAGCAATCCCAGACAGAACAAAATGTCTGAAGGCGAAAACAGCGATTTAGTGCCATAGCTACCGTAGATGCGGTCCCTTGTCTAACCGAAGCGGGCGGCAACCAACGCGGTTCCCCGCAGGCCCTCACCCAAAAAAGTGAGTATCTCCGATGAATGTGAATAGACTATGAATGAACGCCACTTTTCCCGGCGTTGCGCTGCGCCTGGCAGCCCGCGGCCGGCCAGGACGTCTAGTTTCTTTCGGGACAAGTGCACCAATCAGCTAAATGGCGAGCGATGTCGTGGATATGCGCGACTTGGAATCGCTGACGTTGTGCAGGCCCGGGTTGGTCGTGTTGATTCGATGCTGGCGGAGTAAGGTTCTGTAGCGTAGTCCCGTTCTGCGGATGCTTTGACGGATCGCGGGCAGCGGACGAGCAGGCGGAGTTTCGCCATCGATTCACCGACGTGGTCAGCTCGCAAATTTGTACTCGCCAAGCGAAACCGGTTCCTCGCCAAAGGCAGTTCACCACCGGCGTTTTCGTCGAACAGCGCCTGCATACAGCGGCGCGTTCGATCGACGACGTCAATCATCAAGCGCCTCAGTTCGTCGTCGTTCAAGCGCGACACTTTCGGCCAGGGGATCGCACAGTGCGGATTGGTGGCTATGACGTCTGAGTAGTCCCCGGACGCTGACGAGGGCGCCGGAACGCGAGATTTTGGCCCGCCGCCCGCACACCAACCGCTCGCACAAATGACTCGGGCGTACTAGCCTTTTATCATTCAGCCGCCTGCTTTCCCTCCAAGTGCCTTCGCCGGCGGTTACTTCCCAACCTCGAGCAGCTCGACGTCGAAGATCAAAGTGGCATTTGGCGGAATCACACCACCGGCTCCGCGCGGTCCGTAGCCGAGATCCGGAGGAATTCGCAGTTGTCGTTTACCGCCAACTTTCATTCCGGCTACTCCTTCATCCCAGCCTTTGATCACCTGACCGCCTCCCAGTGGAAATGAGAATGGCTGGCCGCGATCAACGGAGCTGTCGAACTTCTTGCCATCTGTCAGCCATCCGGTGTAATGCACCTTCACCGTTTTTCCAGCAACTGCGGTGGCGCCCGTCCCGACCGCGATTTCCCAGTATTGTAGACCGGACGCAGTGGTCGTTGCCTTCCCCGTGACCTTTGTTGGCAATGCGTTGTTTCCTTGTCCCGATGCCATAGTAACCAAACCCAGGATAATAAAACCTGAGATGAGCTTGCTGTTCATTGAGCTTCTCCTTTTGAGGACTCGCCCGCACCTGGCGGAAAGAGTCGAGTTCGTAGATAAATGGGGGACCGCCCCCGCGTGGCCGCTCGCATTGGGGCTAGTTCCCACTTTTCCGTGATCGCCGCCGGAGCAGAGCGCCGTCATTCGAGGGTGAAGGGTGCATTGGAGTCCCTGGGCCACCCCACAAATTGTTGATTTCTTCGATTAGCCGGTCCAGCAGCGAGCGTTGGAAGGAGAGAATCACCAGCGACACCGCGAGAATTACCGACAACGTAAAGCCGGTGATTTGTCCCATACCGCCTTCAACCTATCACGTTTTGGGCCCTGCGGGGCATCGACGAAGTTGCGCCCCGGCTACCGAAATGGAAGAATGCCGACGATGGCCACAAAATCGCCTGCCAGGGTGCGATGGGCGCGAATCATAGTGTCCATCCTCCCCTTGATGACCGCCTGCGATTCACATCGAACGCCGCATGCCATCGCCGACGAATCGGCCGCTTGTGTTCCTTCAGACACCCTCGTCTTAGCGGGGCTTCGCCTGGAACGGATCCGCGGCACCCCGCTCTATCCGGCCCTTCCGGCCACCTGGCGGGCATTGCTGGAACCACTTCGCGATGCCACCGATCTCCTGGTCGCCTACAACGGAAGTGACCTTCTGGTGATCGCCCGTGGACGCTTCCAGTCGGCGCCGCCGGGAGCGGTTCTGGTTGGATCCACGCTCGCTCTCGCGGGGTCTCCAGCCGCCATCCGGGCTGCAACTTTGCAGCATGCCACGGGGCGAACGGGCGCATCGGCTTTGATCGCGAAAGCGGAATCGGCGGCCGGCAAGCCGGTCTGGCTGGTGGTCGAGGGCCGTGCGCCGCTGCCGCTCAACGGTAATCTCGCCAACCTCAACCGCCTGCTCAAGCTCGTCGACTACGCTACTTTGACCGCCGATTTCGATTCCCGCGTGGATGTTCGCGCCAACGGTTTTTGCCGTAACGCGGACGACGGCCGCCAACTCGAGGAAGCCCTGCGGGCACTGGTCTCCCTAGCGGCCGCCGGCACGCGCGATGTTGATGTCGCCGCCCTGCTCCAATCCGCCCAGGTGACTCGCGACGGTTCCACCGTGCAGTTGGCAGTTTCCGCCGCCGCACCGGCGATTGAAAAGCTTCTGCGGTAATAAAACCAGACACAGGCCGGGAGGCCTGTGCTACGTACCACAGGCCTCCCGGCCTGTGTCTGGTCTTGCTAGTCCAGCTTCTTGCGGAATCGCAGCGCGCTCAATCCCAGGATCAGTACGCCATACACCGTCAGATACACCATCTGCGGCCAGAGCACCGAAATGCCCGCGCCCTTCAGGAATACGCCGCGCACAATCTCCATGAAGTAGCGCAGTGGATTGAGATACGTCAGGTATTGCACCACGGTCGGCATGTTGCGAATCGGGAAGGTGAAGCCGCTGAGCATGAAGGCCGGGGTGGTGAAGAAGAACGACATCATGTTGGCTTGTTGCTGGGTCTGCGAGATCGTGGACAGAAACAATCCCGCGCCCAGGGCGGTCATCAGAAACAGCGCCGCGCAGAACAGCAGCAGCAGAAAATTCCCGCGGAACGGCACGTGGAAAATGAACAGGGCTCCCGCGGTGATCAGCAGCATATCGATCATGCCCACCATGGCGAATGGCAGGGTTTTGCCAATCATCAGATCGATGGGCCGCATCGGCGTCACCATCAACTGTTCCAGGGTGCCCGTCTCCTTCTCGCGGATGATCGCCTGGGCCGTCAGCATGAAGGTGATCATCAGCAGGATATTGGCCGCAACGCCCGGCACGAAGTAATTCCGGCTGCGCAGTTCCGGGTTAAACCAGACACGGGTCCGCGCGGCCACACCGATGACCTGCTGGTTCGATGCATAATTGGCCGAGAACATCTGGATCACGCCCGCGGCATAGGCGGATACAAGAGAAGCCGTGTTGGAGTTCGTTCCATCGAGCAGTACTTGCACTTCGGTGGGGCGGCCACGCGCCAGGTCGCGCGCGAAGCCCGGGAGCACCCGCACCACCCCATGGGCCTGGCCGCGGTCCAGAATGCTCTGCACCTCCGCTTCACTGCTCGGCGTCGCTACTATATCAAATCGTCCCGAGCCTTCAAACTGCGCCAGCAGCGCGCGGCTCTCGGGCGTGCGGTCCATGTCCATCCAGGCGATGCGCGCGTGATCCACATCGAGCGTTACCGCGTAGCCGAAAATTACCATCTGCAGGATCGGCGGCAGGAACAGCAGGAACCGCATGCGCGGTTCGCGAAACATCTGGATGAATTCTTTTCGCAAAATGACGCCAACTCGTTCCCACATGGTTCACGCCACCTTCTGGTTCATTTTTCGGACGGCAAACAAAAACACGATCGTCGCGTAAAGGGCCAGGAAGAGCAGCTCCGTCCAGATCATTTTTAGGCCCAGCCCCTTGAGAAACACGTCCTTGAGCACCGTGACGAAGTATCTTGCCGGCACGATGATGCTGAATACCTGGATCGCCTTGGGCATGGTGTCGAGGGCAAACACGAAACCTGACATTAGGAAACCCGGCAGGAACGTGGTCAGCATGCCCAATTGAAAGGCCGCCACTTGGGTGCGGGCGGCGGCGGAAATAAAGATTCCCCAAAACAGCGCGCCGAAAAGAAACAGGCAGGTGGAAAACGCCAGCACCAGGATATTGCCGCGGAACGGCACGCCGAAAACCACCAGCCCTACCACCAGGGCGATGGTTGCGTCCGTCAGGCCGACCACGAAATACGCAAACATCTTTCCCAGCACGATCTCGGTGGCCCGCAAGGGCGTCGAGAGGATCTGCTCCATGGTTCCGTTGTCCCATTCGCGGGCGATGGTTAGCGAAGTCAACTGGCCGGCAATGATCATGAGGATCACGGCGATGAGCCCGGGGACCACGAAGTTCTTGGATTCGAGCGAACTGTTGTACCATACCCGCATGCGCGCATCCACCGGCGGCGCAGGCCGGCGTCCCGTGCGCCGATTCTGTACGTCCGTGCGCACGTCGGCGGAATATGCCTGCACCACACTCTCGGCGTAACCCATGGCGATCGAGGCTGTGTTGGAATCGCTCCCGTCCAGCAGGAGTTGCACCGTAGCCCCGCGTCCCAACCGCAGATCCTTGCCGAAATCCCGCGGAATGACGACGCCGATCAAGGTGGCATTGGAATCGATGCCGCGCTCAATGGCGCGGTAGTTGGTTACGAAACCATCCACCTGGAAATAGCGCGAGCCTTGAAACTGGCGCATCAGGCTGCGGCTCGCCTCCGTTCCATCCTGGTCGTAAATCAAGGTGCGGATATGATCCACGTCCAGGCTTAGGGCATAGCCATAGAGCAGCAGCATCATCACCGGCATGGCCAGCGCCATGCTCAAACTGCGGGCGTCGCGCGTGATGTGGTGCAGTTCCTTGACGAACATCGCCCGAGTGCGCCGGTAGCTCATGCTGCTTTGCGCTCCTCCGCTTCGATCAGGCCCACAAACACATCCTCCAAAGAAGGCGGGATCTGCTCCAGGTGGCGGACTTCGATCTTCTCCTCCGCCAATTTGCTCCGGATGCGGGCAATGCTGGCATCCACGTCATCCACCACCACGTGCAACCCGCCGCCGAATACCGCGATGTCCAGGACGCCGGGCAATTTCTCCACCGCCCGCATGGTGTCGAGCGGCGCGGAAGTATCCAGGCGCAACAGTTTGTGCGTTTGCAGATCGCGCTTCAGTTCTTCGGGCGTGCCCAGCGCGATGATCTTGCCGCGGTACATCAGCGCCACGCGGTTGCAATACTCGGCTTCGTCCATGTAATGCGTGGTCACAAAAATGGTATGCCCGGTGCGCGCCAGATCGCGGATCAAATCCCAGAACGCGGCGCGCGCGATGGGATCGACGCCCGACGTCGGCTCGTCCAGAAAGATGATGGGCGGGTCGTGCAGAATGGCGCAACCCAGCGCCAGGCGCTGCTTCCAGCCCCCGGAAAGCGTGGCCGTCAGGGCGTTGCGGCGCTCCGTGAGGTTGGCCATCTTTAAGACGTAATCCTTGCGCTCCTGGCGGAGTTCCCGCGGCACGCCGTACATCCCCGTGAAGAAGTCAATGTTCTGCTCCACTGAGAGATCGTCATAGAGCGAGAATTTCTGCGACATGTAGCCGATGTTGCGGCGCACCTGTTCCGGGGCCGTGGCCACGTCGAAATCGGCGACAGACGCTCGCCCGGATGTCGGCGACAGCAACCCGCAGAGCACGCGGATGGTGGTCGACTTGCCGGCTCCGTTCGGGCCGAGGAATCCGAAGATCTCGCCTTTTCGAACGTTGAGCGAAACGTTATCCACCGCCACGAATGAGCCGAAGCTTTTCACCAGGTCGTGTATCACCACCGCCCATTCGCTCATTTCACCTCCAGGGCTTCCGCCGCGCGAATCGTTTGTACGAAGGCGCCTTCCAGGTTGGCCGCCCCGGTGGCCAGCCGCAGGGCCTCCGGCGCATCGCAGCGAATCAGTTTGCCGCGATGCATCAGGCCCACGCGGTTGCAGCGCTCGGCTTCATCCAGGTAGGCGGTGGTCATCAGGATGGTGATGCCGTCCTTCAGCAATTCATAGAGAATGGTCCAGAAATCACGGCGCGAGAGCGGATCCACACCATTGGTCGGCTCGTCCAGCAAAAGAATCCGCGGGCGATGCAGCAGCGTGCACATCAGCGCCAGTTTCTGTTTCATTCCCCCCGACAGGCGCGCGGCCTGCCGGTCGCGAAACGGTTCCATGCGGGTCATGCGCAGCAACTCGATTTCGAGCTCGCTCCTCTGGGCGCCGACAATGCCGAACAGGTCGGCATAGAAACGCATGTTCTCTGTGACGGTGAGATCGCCATAGAGCCCGAACCGCTGCGCCATGTAGCCGATCTGGTCTTTCACTGCCTGCGGCTCGAGCGCTACGTCGTGCCCGGCCACGCGCGCGCTTCCCTCGGTGGGATTGATCAGGCCGCAGAGCATACGCAGGGTGGTGGTCTTGCCGGCGCCGTCCGGTCCCACCAATCCGAATATCTCTCCGGAAGCCACGGTCAGGTCGAGATGATCGACGGCCGTGAGGTCGCCGAAGCGCCGCGTCAAGCCGTGTGTCTCGATAATCGGCGGCATGGTCTATTCCAGAGCGATTTCGGCGTCGGCCGGCATATTCGATTTCAACTCGTGCTGTGGATTATCCACCTCGATCTTGATGCGGTAAACGAGTTTGACGCGCTCCTGCTCGGTCTGAATCTGCTTGGGCGTGAATTCCGCCTCGGAGGCAATGAAGCTGACGCGCCCGTTGTAAACCTTGCCGGGGTACGAATCGGTTTTCAGGGTAGCTTTCGATCCGATCTTCACACGCCCCAGATCCGTCTCGTTGATATAGCCTCGCAGCCAAGGGTGTTCGATATCGCCGATCGTGACCACGGTGGCGCCGGCCGCCAGCACTTCGCCCGGGTCCGCGGATTTCACCAGCACCACGCCATCCACTGGCGAAGTCGCGATCGTATCGGCAAGCTGCGAATCGACCAGCGCGACGCTGGCTTTGGAGCGTTCGATTTCCGACCGGCGGGTGGCCAGTTCCTGCTGACGCCGCTTCATCTCCAGACTGTTCGCTTCGGCCATCTTTAGTGCGCCGCGGGCTCGTTCCACCAGCGCGGCCTGCGCGTTGATCTGCTCCACACGCGGACCGGCCAGCACCAGCGCTTCCCGCTCGTGCGCCTGGTTGAGCGCCGCTTGCGCGCTCTCAAAGCGGTTGCGGTACTGGTCGAATTGCGCCGTGGAGATGTCGTCGTTTTTGTAAAGCACCTGCGCGCGGTCCCAGTCCTTTTTGGCCCGCTCCACTTCCGACGCCGCCGAATCCACGGCCGCCTTGGAATCCAGCTTCTCCTGCGGCCGCGCGCCGTTTTTCATCTCGGCCAGACGCGCCTCCATGGATGCCAGGTCCCCACGTTTCTGTTCTATGTCGGCGGCCAAAGTGTCTTTCTGCCATTCGAGCGAGGTCTCGGCCTGCGCCAGTTGATCTACAGAGGATTGTTCGCCGGCAGCCTCACGCTGCCGCTGGGCCGTCAACTGGTCGCGATCGAGCCGCGCGATCACCTGCCCCTTCTTCACCGCGTCGCCCTCATCCACGGTGCGCTCGATCAGCCGCCCGGCGGTCTTGAACCCGATGCTCACTTCGGTCAGTTCAATATTCCCCGAGATGCGCAAACTCTTGCTGGTATCGCGCGAAGATCCGCGCCAGGCGTACACGCCGGCGCCGGCCGCGGCCGCCAGCAACACGATCAATATGAGCTTCTTCTTCATGCCTCTCTCCGCTTACTGTATGGCCCGCTGCACCATGCCCATGGCCTGCGCCAGGTCGATGCGCGCCAGGTTATGGTTGTAGAGCGCCGCTGTCTGATTCTCCCGCGCCCGCTCCAGGCGCGTCTGCGCGTCCGTCACTTCCAGGTTGATGGCCACCCCCGCGTCGTAGCGGCGCCGCGCTTGCGTCAACTCGTTTTCCGCCAGTTCCAACCCTTCCCGGGCGACCTTGACCTGCTCCTCGGCGGAATTCAGGCCATCGAGTGCCAGCCGCACATCCAGCTCGATCTGTTCCTTCAAATCGTTGGTGCGGACCTTCTCGGCACGGTACTGCGACTCCGTTTCGGCGCGTCGCGCTTCGCGCCGCCCCCCGTCGAAGATCGGCACGCGCACCGAGATTCCAATGGTGCGGGTAGGCACCGAAGCGGCGAAACTCGTGCCGTTCGAGCCGTAGTCGCCGAAAGCCGATACGGAAGGCAAACGCTCCATTTTGGTGGCGTTGGCCGAAAGGCCGGTGCTGGCTTCGCGTTCCTGCTGCGCCTTGTAATCAGGGCGTTCGCTGAGCGCCTGCGCCTTGGCCTGTTCGATGGTGACCGGGTCCACGGCCACGTACGACAGCTTGTCGGTCAGCTTCAACGCGGTATCGAGCCGCATACCCATAGCCCGAAGCAATTCCAGGTGCGCCCGGTTGCGGTTGTTTTGTGCCACAAGCAGGCTCTGGCGATTGTTCGAAAGCTGCACACGCGCGCGGGTAATCTCAATGCCTGTGCCCGTGCCCGCCGCCTTCAGTTGCTCGGCCTGCTTTTCCACGGCTTCTGACAGGGCCACGTTGGATTCGGCCGTCTCCACGTCGGTCTCCGCCTTAACGGCTGCCAGATAGGCGTGCGCTACCCGCCCCGCCACTTGCTCGTCGGTCGAACTGGCATCGGACCTGGCTGCCGTCACTCCCACCTTGGAAGCTTGATAGCGGCGCAGGGAGCTGAAGTCGAACACGGTTTGCGAACCACTGACGCGCGCGTCCATCGTGCTGAAAGGGCCTACGAAGGTCGGAAACGCGAACCCCGAAAATTGAGGGGGCAATTGAAATTTGATTCCGAACGCCGCCAGGTTGCTCGTCAGGTTCCTCTCGCTGAATGCCCCTTCGATATCCGGAAGCAGCGAAGCACGCGCCTGCAACGATCTCGCCTGCGCCTGGCGCAACGCTTCGCCCGATAGCTGAATGTTGGTATTGCCCTCCGGAGAAGTCGCTATTTCCACGGCGCGCTTCATGCTCAACTCGAGCGGCGCACGGTCTTGAGCCGCCGCCAGCGTGCAAGCCAGCAGCGGCAGCCACACGCACTTCATCGTCTTACCTCCTCGGGCGTGCTTACTTCTTGAGTGGCAGGCGCCTGCAGGCCCGCGCTGAGAAAGGCCCGCAGACGCCGGATGATACACGCAAAATCTGGACTGTCGCCTTGGACCCCCTGCATCGGGAACACTCCCGGCTCGGACACTGCGCGGCTCATTGCTCCGAACATGAATTGCAGCCTCCAGTACAGCTCCGCCTCCGGCAGATCCGGCAGGGAACGGCGCAGCGCTTTCACAAAGTAGGCGCCAGTCGGCTGGAAATGCTTCGCCACGATCGACGGGAGGAGTCCTTCCCCATGCATTCGTCCCATCAGCTTGACGAATAGCGGGTTCTGGGTTCCCAACTCGATCATCGGCTCCAGGAAAGCAGCCAACACATTCTCCACCGCCACTGGCGCTGATCCCACCTCGCGCTCGAAACCCTGCAAGAGTGCCAGACGCTCCTGGTTTACGCCTGCAGCTTTCCGCGCAATCACGTGATCTAAAAGCTCTTCCTTGGATCCAAAGTGATAGTGGACAGAGGCCAGATTCACCCCGGCCTCGGCGATAATCTGGCGCAGTGAGGTCGCGGCGAATCCCTGCTCGGCGATCAATCGTTCGGCCGTGTCGAGGATTTTGCTTTTCGTATCGGTCATAATCAAACGAATGATTGAATTATACGTATGACTTGGTGCTTGGTCAAGTCAATAGATAGGGCGGACCCCCATAAGCGTTAAGCCTCTCAAAATCCAAACGAACAAAAACGAACCCATTTGTGGCAGCGATCCGATGAAAGCAAAGGAGATTTTGTCCACCAAACGAACCAAAAGGAGAAACGAAACTTCCATGACAAGACTAGTCACCCCCGCTAAATGAAAAATTTGGGATCAAACGCATCTGCTGCGGAACAAAGCCAATTTGACGCTGAAAACAAAGGCTCTCCCCATTTAACGAACCCAATTTTCGGAAGAAGCCAATGCCGGCGTCCAAGCGGTAGAGGACATTGCTCCTGACCTATAGCATGGAGGAGAGCGCGCCGGTCCAAACCGGAGCGGCCATCTGGCACAAAGACAGAGAGGTTGTTTCGGAAACCGTTGGGTGATCGGCGCTCGGAATCCAGATTCGCCGTACCCTACAGGCATTGCGCAAGCTCCCGCCGCCGTTCAGGCTGATGCGGCCGGGGCGGCAGCGTGGCACCAGCGTTAGCCTAAGCCGGCGAATGGCGCAGTCCCAGGTCTGGACTTTACGTTCTGTTCTTCCACTTCAACGGTTCAGGCGTGATACGGGATTTGAGTCTTGGCTGGGAGCAGGGATCGCTCAGCCTGCATATCCCCGTCGGAATTTCGAAGCGGACGCGACGATTCGTAAACATTACGCGACCAGGTGGGAGCCATCGGAGCGTTTTGGCCGCTGTTTGCGAATCGACCTTTCGCTCTGCAAAAATGACGCCATAATGGTTGGCTCCAAAACTATCGGTTTCACGACAGTTGGCATCGCATTTCTGGGCGCAACTTTTGCGACCAGGGCGCAGTCGCCCGCATCGCTCCCGTCCTTCGAGGTTGCCTCGGTCCGGCTCACTTCGCCCGCAAACCTCGGCTACACAACCTTTGGTCCGTACGGCGAGAATCGCTACACGGCGTCCAACGCTACCCTGGGTTTTCTGGTTCAACTGGCCTACGGCGTCCCTTACGAACAAATTACGGGGCTTGAGAAGCTAGGCTCGGAGCATTACGAAATCAGCGCTAAGGCGGATGACGGCGTGCTACTCACGTCCGAACAGTTGCAGCCGCGGATGCGGCGGTTGCTTGAGGAGCGCTTCAAACTGGCGACACACGCCGAGATGAAGGATTTCGACGGATACGCGCTGGTGGTTGCAAAAGGCGGCCCGAAACTGAAGCCCACGGCAGGCGGGTCGGAGACGGGCATGATTTACCCGGGAGGATTGCGGCTGCTGAACATGCCGGTCAGTTCCTTCGCCGGTTCGTTGCGGAGCACGGCCGGACGTCCCGTGGTAGATAAGACAGGAATAGCGGGCAATTACGACTTTACGCTCAGCTACGCACGCGAGAGCGACACAGACTCGCCTCTGCCGTCCTTCTTCACCGCGCTTCAAGAGACCTTCGGGCTTAAGCTGGAGACAACCAAGGTCCGCCTTGAGCTCGTCGTGATCGATCGCGTGGAAAAGATCCCTACTGAGAATTGACGACGCGCTCCGAAAAAGCCGATAACTCACGGTCAACGGCGTAGCGTTTATCAATTCTCGGCCATTGCCTGGGAAGTCGCCATACCGCTAAATGACCACCAAATGACCACTCGAAACTCCCGGCCCTCGGTGATCGGCGATCCGTGGAGACGATGGCGCTGGGTCTTAAGTTAACGCTTGTGGGGCGGACCCCCCGGTCCGCGCGGGTCACCCTTGACCCGCTCTTCGGTGCGCCGTCCGCGGACCCGGGGGTCCGCCGTACTAATCTGGATACTGATGCCTAAGGGACAACACTTTGTCGCCATTATCGGAGGGGCCATCGCCGGCTCGGTGGCTGCGGAAACCCTGGCGGACCATGGAATCCGCGTGGCGGTTATTGAACAGAACAAGCGGCCCTACGGAAAAGTAGAGGACGGATTGCCGCGCTGGCACGCGGAGCAGCGCAAGCAGGAATACGGCCGGATCGACGCGCGCTTGAAAAAGCCGGGGGTCGACTTCATCCCATCCACCAAGCTGGGTCGTGACCTGGACTTTCATCAATTCTGTACTAGCTGGGGCTTTTCCGCCGTGATCCTGGCCAACGGCGCCTGGCGCGACCGGGAGCTGGGGATACCGGGGGCGGCCGAGTTCGTAGACAAGGGCCTGGTGTATCAAAACCCGTTCATCTACTGGTACAACCACAAGAACGAAAAAGGCTACACGGGAGCGCAGTATACGACGCCGGACGAAACCGTGGTGTTGGGCGGCGGACTGGCATCCATCGACGTGGCGAAGGTCCTGCAAATTGAGAATTACGAGCGTGCGATCCGGGCTCGCGGCCTCGAAACCGACATGCACGAGCTCGAAAAGAAGGGGATTCCAACCGTCTGCAAACGGCTTGGCATCCAGCCGGAGGATCTGGGGATTAAGGGGTGCCTGCTGATCTATCGCCGCCGCGAGCTGGACATGCCGCTGACGCAGCCGCCAGACAACGCGACGCCGGAGCAGATCGCCAAGACCGAGCAAGTTCGCCAGAAGATGCTTCGCCTGGCGCGCGAAAAATATCAATTCCGGTTTCAAGAGCGCAGGGTTCCCACGGGACTGGTGATTAGAGGATGGACGGCTGGCAGGACTGAAGCTGGCGGAAACCCAGGTGGAAGGTCGCCGGGCGGATCCGATACCAGGCTCCGAGCACGAACTGCGCGCGCCCCTGGTGATTAGCTCTATCGGTTCCGTGCCGGAGAGCATTCCGGGCATCACCATGAAGGGGGAATACTACACCTTCACGAACGACGTGGTGGCGCAGTACTCCGGCAGCGACCGCGTATTCGGCGTGGGGAACGTAGTAACCGGGCAGGGCAATATCCGCGCCTCGCTGATACATAGCCAGGAGCTGACCACGCGACTCATCGAAAACTATATCGGAGTGGGAAGCGGCGAGGCGGATGTCGGTGTCTTTTACAAAGCGTCGGAAGCTCGCGGCGCCCGGCAGGCTAGGGCCATCGAGGAGCGCGTGGAGGCTTTGCCGGCTCTCTCGGAAAGCGAGGTGGCCGCGCTGGAACAGCGCATTCACACTCTGCAGGAGCGAATCGGCTACACCGGTGACTACGACTCCTGGATCGCCAAAGTGACGCCGCCTGACCTGGAGTAGCGTCTGCCTTCTACTTCTTTAGCGCGGCCTGCCAGTTCAGTACCACGGTGAACGGAGCCGGCGTGCTTTGTGCCGCGGGGAGGGCCGCTAGAATGCGTTTGCCGTCGCCGGCGACATCTCCTGTGATCGCTTCCAGCCGCTTGAAGAGAGCCTTGGGCTCACCGAAGGGTAACACCTGATTACTGGAAACGGCCACCGCCATCAAAGTTCGATCGGGAGAAACGTAGAACAGTTCCCTCCCCTCCTCACGCCAGAACGGGGTGGTTCCTCCGCCCTTCGAAATCAGCGACCTGGGGCCTACACTGGGGGCTCCTCCAGCCGAGTCCGCCAAGAACGGCCGAACGTAGACTTCATTGTGGCCGGATTCGTCGGACTGGTAGGCGATCCATTTTCCGTCGGGCGAGAACTGGCCGTCCGCCTCCTCGAACTCGGTGCCGAGAAGCTGCACGGGCTTGCGGCTTTCCAGGGGAAGCACCCACACGTCGCCCTTGGTCTTGAATCCCAGCACATTATAGAGAAGAAAGCGTCCGTCCCTGGACCAGCTCGTGGGAATCTTGAAATCGTTCGACTTCAACAAAAGCTCCTCATCTTTGGTGCCGCCCACAGGCTTCTGATAGAGGTCGGCCCCACCGGATTTCAGGGAGGAAAACGCGATCCTGGCTCCGTCCGGAGACCAGACGCCAATATTGGCGACCCCCGCGGCGAAGGTGAAACGGATGCTCCCGCCGTGCGCCAGATCCATCAGCCAAAGATCCTGGCCGTTGTCGCCAACCCTCGAGACGACCGCTCGTGTCGCATCCGGGGAAAGAACCACGTCATTATAAACACCTATGTCTCCCACGGTGCCGAGCGTTTTGCCCTGCCGATCGAGCCAGGTGAGCTGCGAAACCTGACCGACGCCCGTCCTGTAGACCAGCACGCCGTTTTCGGAAACCGAGAAATTGTCAACCCGCTCCGCCACAGGGACGGCGTCTCCCGCCAACTCCAGGTGCCTGATATCGAACCCCTGGGCCAGCAGAGTCTTCTCGCGAACAAACAGGAGCCGCCCGATGCCGGATGTCGATCCGGCATCGGCGGAAAGCACAGAGGCAGCGATCACGTTCGAACCTGTCAAGAGTGGTTTGGTGTTCTGCTCGGCGGGCTTGACATCCAGCGAGCCGAAGAACACCTGGCCTCCCGAGCCAGCCGGACCACTGAAGTAAAGAAAGTGCCGCCCATCCGGCAGGAATGCCGGAAACACATTGCCGACTCCCTTATGTGAGGAATCGAGCTGAGTAACCGGGGACGGAGTGCCCCCGGCCGCGGAAACTCGCAGTACTCCGCCGCCGATGGTCCCGACTAGAATCACTCCATCCCGGTTCCATGAGCCGCCCACCGCGAGGCCGGGAAGGTCGCACAGGGTCTGCGCCGGTCCGCCCACGGCGGCGATTTTCTTAAGCTTTCCCCCTGCATCATAGGCGATGAACTGGGAATCGGGAGACCAGAAGAATGGCGTGTCGTAGATGCTTTGTGAGCCCGGCAGTTCCCGCGCTTCGAGCGAATCGAGCGCGCGGACCCAGTGGCGGTAGAGGCCGTCGGGACCGCGCACGAGGAAGGCCAGCCAGCGGCCGTCCGGCGAGACCGCAAACGCCGCGTTGGCTACATCTGTTTTCTCAGGAAGCGGGATCTGGAAGCGCATTACCTCGGCGGCAGGCGGCGCAGCGCGCCACGGCGCCCACAGGGCAGCACCCAATGCCACCGCCAGCGCCGCCGCCGCGATCCACGGTATCCAGCTCACGTGTTTAGCCTGTGGTGCCGGCGCCTCGTCCAACAGCCGCCACACATCGCCGATATCCCGCAGCCGCTTCCGGGGGTCCTTCTCCAGACAGCTCTGGAGCAGGCGCCGCACCTTGGCGGGAACGCGTTCCCAATGCGGCTCCCGTTCGAGCACGGCAGCCAGCGTGTCCGAGACCGTCTCACCCTCAAACGGCTGCTCCCCGGTGAGCATCTCGTAGAACACCACGCCGAAGGCCCAGATATCGGCGCGCTTGTCCACACGCTTGCCGCGAGCCTGCTCGGGAGGCATGTAGCCGGCGGTCCCCAGGATGATGCCGGCACTCGTCGCGTGCTCGAGGGTCAATGTCGGCGAATGATCCGGGCTGGTGCCGGAAACCGGTGGCTCGGCCAGTTTCGCCAGCCCGAAGTCCAGCACTTTTACCGTGCCCTCGGGGGTGATCTTGATGTTGGCGGGCTTGAGATCGCGGTGTACGATGCCTTTTTCGTGGGCGGCTTCGAGCGCATCGGCAATCTGGCGGGCGTAATTCAGGGCGGTCTCGACGGGCAATGGGCCCTTAGGTGGATGGCCCTCCACCAGTTCCATCACCAGGTAATCGGGACCGACGTCGTAGAGATGGCAAATATTGGGATGATTCAGCGCGGCGACGGCGTGGACTTCGCGGGAGAAGCGATCACTGAAGCGCTCGGCGGAAACCTTGATGGCCACTTCGCGCCCCATCCTCGGATCGAGGGCGCGGTAGACTTCACCCATACCGCCCGCGCCGATGAGCGCGAGGATCTCGTAGGGTCCCAGACGAGTCCCAGGGGTGAGGGCCATGGGTGTTTCCCCAATTCTACTTCACCCCGCACGCACCTTAAGAAAACCGGAAGCACGTCGATAAGCAGAATTGAGGCCTTAACCTCATCGAGGTGAACTTTGGAGTGTCGGGCAAGTAAGGGTTTCGAGTGTGCCGGTCTGGCCGCAGCCGTAGAACAGGCTGCCGATAGCATCGTCATCACCGACACCCACGGGACAATCCGGTACGTGAATCCCGCCTTCACCGCGATGACCGGATACAGCAGCGCCGAAGCCATAGGGCAGAACCCGCGCATCCTCCAATCGGGACGCCATCCCCGGGAGTTTTACCTGGAGATGTGGACCACCATCCGGTCCGGGCGGGCCTGGCACGGCGAGGTGCTCAACCGGCGCAAAGATGGAACCGTTTACAGCGAGGAGATGCGAATCACGCCCGTCGAGGATTCGACGGGCGAAGTTGTCAGCTATATAGCGATCAAGCACGACGTGACCGAGCGGCGGGCGGCTGCGGAAGCGCAGCGGTTCCTCACGGCGATTGTGGAGAGTTCCGAGGACGCGTTCGCCGCCTTCACACCGGCAGGTAGCATCCTCACCTGGAACCCCGGCGCGGAAGCGGTTTTCGGTTACTCCCCGGAGGAGGCGATCGGGAAGCACATGTCCCTGCTGGTGCCACCCGAACGGCAGCAGCTTCTGGTGGATCTTTGCGGCCGGGTACTCGAAGGCAATGTCGTCTCGCATTATGAGGGAATAGGCCTGCGCAAAGACGGGCGGAAGATTCAAGTTTGGGTTACGGGTATCCCCATCCGAAACGGCTGCGGAGAAGTAGTCGCTATTTCCGGCATGCTCCGTGATATCTCGGAACGCAAGGAGGCCGAGCAAGCCCGTGGGCTGCTGGCCTCGATCGTGGAGTCCTCCGACGACGCGATTCACTCCGTCACTCTGGATGGGACCATCGTAAGTTGGAACCGGGGAGCCGAGGCGCTCTTTGGTTACGCGAGCCGGGAAATCATCGGCAAGAGCATTGCCACGCTGGCACCCACTGGCCGCGGTGGCGAAGTGCCCCAGTTCCTGGGGGCTGTCCAGAAGGGGTGTTCGGTCAGTCCTTTCGACACTGTGCTCCAGGGGAAGGACGGCCGCGAGATCGATGTCTTGCTCTCCATCTCCCCGATCCGGAATTCGGCCGGTGAGGTAGTGGGAGCGTCTGCCATAGCCCATGACATCACCAAGCGCGTACGCGCCGAGCGGGAGCTTCGGGAAAGCGAAGAGCTATTTCGAGGGGTCTTTGAACACGCCCAGAGCGGCATGTGCGTTGGCGGGCTGAACAAGCGCCTCATCCAGGTGAACGCGGCGTTTTGTGGGATGGTCGGATATTCCGAACAGGACCTGCTTGGCAAAGTGTGGACGGAATTGGTTCACCCCGATGACCACGGGCCTGCTCTACAGAACAGAGAGCGGTTGTTGAATGATCCGGGCGGATGCGTGGATGCGCAAATGCGCTACATCCACCGCGGAGGAAATGTGGTGTGGACGCATGTGCGAGTCTCGCTGGTCCGAGACCCCGGCGGCAACCCACAGTATTTTGTGGTCCACGTGGACGACATTACGGAACGCAAACGGGCGGAGGAGGCGCTGCACGAGAGTGAAGAACATTTCCGCGGCGTCTTTGAGCAGGCGCCTTCCGGCATGTGCGTCTCCGGCCTGGACGGGCGCTTCATCCAGGTGAATGCGGCACTCTGCCGTATGCTTGGATATTCCGAAGAGGAACTGCTGGAGATTCGCTGGGAGAACTTAACGCACCCTGACGATCTGGCGTCTTCCCGTCGAAGGATAGAGCAGTTGCAGAACGAACCGGGCGGATTCGTGGAGGCCGAAAAGCGGTACATCCACCGCGGTGGCAGTGTGGTGTGGGGGCGCACGAGGATTTCCATGGTGCGGGACGCCGGCGGCAAGCCCCAACATTTTGTGGTCCATATGGAGGACATCACGGAGCGCAAGCGGGCGAAGGATGCGCTGCGCGAGAGCGAAGAGCGCTTCCGCATCTTGGCCGATGGTTGCCCGACGATCCTGTGGATGACCGACCGGGAGGGTGGGATTCAGTTCATCAACCGGGCATACCAGGAATTCTGCGGCGTAACTCTGGAGCAAGTAGAAGGGGGCAATTGGCAGTTATTGCTTCACCCGGACGACGCACCGGCGTATCTCAAGGCATTCCTGGCAGCGGTGCGGGGACATACAGCTTTCGCGGCCGAAACGCGCGCTCGGCGTGCCGATGGCGAGTGGCGATGGTGCGATTCGTACGCGGAGCCGCGCTTTTCGCCAGATGGTGAGTACCTGGGGCTCGTGGGCCTGTCTCCCGATATCACCGAGCGCAAGCACGCCGAGCAGGCCTTGCAGAGCAGCGAAGAAAAGTTTCGCCAGCTGGCGGAGAACATCCATGAAGTTTTTTGGATAATGGCGCCCGCAGCCAACAAGGTGGTCTATGTCAGCCCTGCGTATGAAGGGGTCTGGGGCACGGCCTGCGACAGCCTCTACCGCAACCCGCAGTCCTGGGCGGACGCGATCCATCCCGATGACCGGGAGCGAGCTCATAGGGTGTTTGGGCCGGGAATTACGCAGCCTGTCGATTTGAAATACCGCATACGAACGCCCGACGGGCAGGAAAAATGGATTTGCGACCGCGCTTTTCCGGTTCGCGACCAAGCCGGCCAGGTGATTCGCATTGTCGGAATTGCGGAAGACATTACCGAACAGAAACGCTACGAGCAGGAACTGATTCAGGCCCGCGAGGCCGCGGATGCCGCCAATCGTTTGAAGAGCCGTTTCCTGGCCAACATGAGCCACGAAATCCGTACACCGATGAACGGCGTCCTGGGTATGCTCCAACTGCTTGCCGATACGAATCTCACTCCCGAGCAACAGGATTACGCCAACGTGGCTCAGACCAGCGGGCGGGTTTTGCTGGCGCTCATCGACGGAATTCTGGACCTTTCCAAGATCGAGGCGCGCAAGATCTCGCTTGAGAATTTGAGTTTCGACCCGCGCCAGACCATCGAGGACGTCGTCCGGCTCTTGCGCGTCCAGGCGAGCGCCAAGGGGCTGGCCTTCCATTCGCACGTGTCGCCGGAAGTTCCACCGCTCCTCAGCGGGGACGCCCATCGACTGCGCCAGGTGTTGACCAATCTCTGCGCCAATGCCGTCAAGTTCACCGAACAGGGTGAAGTGAAGCTGGAAGCGTCACTCGATCGCCAAGGGGAAGGCACGGCAACAATTCGTTTCACCGTCACCGATACGGGTATCGGAATACGGCAGGACCAGGTTGTACCGATATTCGCGCCGTTCACGCAGGGCGATGCATCGACAACGCGCAAGTACGGTGGCACCGGGCTGGGGTTGGCTATTTGTAAGCAACTTGTCGAGATGATGGGGGGAACCATCGGGGTCGACAGCCGGGAAGGCGAGGGTTCCACCTTCTGGTTCACCGCGGTTTTTGATCTGGCCCTGCAGAGCCAGCCGCAACCCGCGAGCGAGCGGCGGGATGAGCACCCACGTGCGCCACTCGGGGCGACTCGTATCGGGCGGGTCGGGCGAATCCTGGTAGCGGAGGACAATCCCACCAATCGCGAGGTGGCGCTTGCCCAGGTGCGCAAGCTGGGATACCAGGCCAGCGCCGTGACCAACGGCGTGGAAGCCATCGAAGCGGTCGAGAATGGATGCTACGACCTGGTGCTGATGGATTGCCAGATGCCGGTGATGGACGGCTTCGAAGCGGCACGCCACATCCGCCAGTCGCTTCATCCGGGCATTCCGGGCATTCCGATCATCGCTCTTACGGCCGATGCGATGGCGAGCGACCGGGACCGATGCCTGAGCGAAGGGATGAACGATTATCTTGCGAAGCCGGTGGACATGGCGCGGCTGGCGGATGTGCTTGGCAGGTGGCTGCCCGCATCCGGCGCTGGAGACGAGTCCAAACCCCTTTTCAATGCCGAGGCTCTGCTGGGGCGGCTGATGGGGGATCGGCAGCTGACCGGCGCCCTCCTCAAAGGATTTCTCGAAGATGTCCCCTTCCAGTTGGACAACCTGCGCAAGCGGCTGGATGCGGCGGATGCCCCTGGGACGCGGATGCAGGCGCACGCACTGAAGGGGGCGGCGGCCACAGTGGCGGCAGAAAGTCTGCAGGCCGTGGCATCGGCCATGGAAAAGGCCGGAACCGCCGGACAGTTGGATCACTGTGGCGAGCTCCTTCCTCACGCGGTTGAGGAGTTCGCGCGGCTCAAGAGCACTCTGGAGCAGGCCGGATGGGTGTGAAGAAGCTTTCAGCATTCAGCGGTCAGCGATCAGCTAAGGCCAACCGCCCGGGTGCTTTTCCGAAAGCTGAAAGCTGAACGCTGACTGCTGAAAGCTATTTTAGGAGACAAGGCAATGATCAATCTTGACGACGAGTTGGCTGAAGAGTACCTGGCCGAGTGCCGTGAGCACCTGGCTGCGGTTGAGACGGGCCTCCTTTCTATGGAGAAGGCCGGAGCGCACATCGATGCGGAGCTGATCAATGGTATTTTTCGGGCCGTGCACTCCGTCAAAGGAGGAGCGGGCTTTTTCGATCTGGTGAAGATTCGCGAACTCGCGCACCAGACCGAAGACGTGTTGGCGCGGGTGCGCAATGGGAAGATGGAGCCCACCCCGGAACGCGTCCGGATTCTGCTGCGCGCCGCCGACAAACTGCGCGATCTGATTGAGGACCCGGACACGAGCAATACGGCCGACATCGGTGAAATTATGGCTGATCTCGCCGGGGTTTGCGCGGACGTCCGCCCTCCCGCGGACGGCGACCAAGAGGACAGGGGGCGCTTGCGGATGCTTCTGGTGGAAGATGATTTCACCAGCCGGCTTTTGCTGCAAACTTTTCTTTCCCGCCACGGCCTATGTCACATCGCGGTGAACGGCAAGGAAGCCGTGGAGGCGGTTCGCTCCGCCCTGGAGCGCGGGGATCGATACGATCTGATCTGCATGGACATCATGATGCCCGAAATGAACGGCCGCGAAGCGGTTCGGCGGGTGCGGGCTCTGGAAGAAGAGCATGGCATTCACTCCACATCCGGCGCGAAGATCATCATGACAACCGCGGTGGACGACATCAAGGAAGTGATCCGATGCTTTAAGGAGCTTTGCGACGCATATCTCGTCAAGCCGGTGGATCTGGCCAAATTGCTCGGCCACATGAAGTCCTTTCACCTGGTGCCCTAAGCTCCAGGCGCGGAACCATGGCCATCGACGTGCTAAGGTCATTGTCGAGGGCAAAATGGCAGACGAACAGAAACCGAAGAAACCCAAGAAGGTAAAGGAACCGGAAGCGGAAGACGGCGTTTTGGTGGCTGCAGCAAAGACGGTCGGCAAAGCGGCAGGAAAAGTTGCAGCGCTGGTCGCCCCCGAACCGGTGCCCGCGCCGATGCACCCCAAATCGGTTAAGCCGCAGAAACTTCAGAAGAAGAATAAATCCCGCTTGCCGCGGCGGGAGAAAAAAGCCCTCCAGAAGTCGGCCAACAAAGCTAAGTAGACTGGTTCGTGGCAGGGCACGGCCCTGTCCCAGGTTACTGCCCGGAGCCGGTCAGACTGGCGTGTGCGGCTTCGATCGCGGTGTTCAGCTCGCGGCCGCCCAGTCCGTTCTGTTGAGCCTTGTTCTCGGCTTGCTGCAGGAATGTCGCGGCCTCCGACCTCCTGCCTTGTGCGGCGCCGGCTCGCGCCAGCCCGACCAGCGCAAGTCCCCCATTCATGGCATCCGGCCGATTCGGCCTTTCCGCGATACCCAGCGCCCTACGGAATAGAGTCTCCGCCGTCTGGGCCTGACGATTCGCCAGATACACGGTCCCCAGGTTATTCAGAATGGCCGCCAGCTCAGGGGCATCGGAACCGTGTTCTCGCTCCGTCCAGCGCACTGCTCGCTCAAACATGTCTTCCGACATGGCGTACTTCTTCTTCTTGAAGTAAAGGAAGCCGAGATTGTTGAGAAGAGCGCCTTGATCGGGGAAATCGGGCGACGCGTCCACGATTTCGAGGGCCCTTCGCAACAGAGGTTCGGCCCGCGACAGATTGCCCTCGGCCGCGTACAGGATGCCGAGATCGCTCAAGCTGCGGGCCACATCGGGATGGCTCGGCCCCAATAGCTTCTCCCGGAGAGCCAGGGCCCGCGCGCAAACGGGCTTCGCATCGATGTAAGTGGTCATGCGGCTGGACGCCACGCAAAGATTTCCCAGCGTTGTGGCGGTGGCCGGGTGTTCGGGCCCGAGGGCTTTTTCCAACAGCGGCAGTGAGCGCAGATAGAGTTGACGGGCTTCGTCGTACGCCCCTTGAGTCAGGTAGAACTCGGCCTGATGATTCCAGGTTCTTGCCAACGTCAGGTCATCGCCTCCCGGGGCTGGCGAAGCAAGTGCCGTCCCGTGCGCGGTGACCAGGGCGCCGACTAGAATGACAGTGATTCTAAGCGCAGTCATGAGCGTGGCTCCCGGAATCAGTTTGGATCAGCCTACCGGGCCGGTCCACCCAAATCGCACGAACGCGGAACAGCGATGGTGAGCGAAGAAGATCCATACTGCTGCGCTTGACTGGGTGAGGACCCGCCGCCCGCACCGTTCATCGCAATAGATTCGCGTTCGCGAGCGATCTTCCGCGTTCATCCTGGCAATCGCACGGGGAGCAAGCGCCGGCGCTATCCTTAGTGGAAGTGAGGGGCGCTCCCATTCCATGCCTGGAGCAAGCGTGATCGATCCTTTTCTCGCGGCCAACCTGATCGGGTTCACCATCGGACTGGTTATCTCGATCATGCTTCTGGTGCTGACCCTGCGGTCCGCCAAGCTGCCCGGCACGCCTGTCCCCAACGTTGTCTGCGCGGTTTGTTCGCTGCTGTGGAACTTTGGTGGGCTTTTGAATGCCATCCAAAATCCGGTAGTAGCGCCGAGCCCTGGGCTGGGTTGCACGGCAATGGCGATCCAGTTTACGGGCGCCGCGATTTGGCCGATCGCCATGCTGGCCATCTGGCGCCGGTTCGCGGTCAGTCGCTGGCAATGCGTCTGCTGGCGACTCCTGCAAATCCTCGCGGTGGTCGATGCGGCGATTATCGTTCTGGGCGTGTGGGCCGCCGCTGCCCGTATCACCGTGCCGCTAATGGCCTTGAAAGAGTTCACGGCCTACAACGCGTCGGTGGTCCTGGTGGCGGGGGCCGTGATGCTGCTCCGCGCGCGCCCAGCCTCCCGAGCCCTGTGGTTCTCGTCGCTAGTGGTTCTGCTTGGTGTGTTGACCACGACTCTCTCAGTAATTGTTCATATCAACATCCAGCCAACCAACTGGGTCAACGGGGCCTTGGGCGTGAGCAGCCAGCAGCCGGTGCTCCTGGTCGTCCTCGGTACATTCTTTCTCTTCGCCCGATTCCGTTTTGCCGATCTCTTCATCCAGTACTGCGTGCGGATTCTGCTGGCCAGCTTCTCCGCCGCGGCGTTTGTCCTCCTTTTGGGATCTCCCTTTTTCTCAAGGTTAACCAGTCAAACGGAGTTCCCCAAAGCGGTCCATCTATTTGCCACAACCATCTTGGCAACCGGGTTCCTGGTCTGTTTCACCGCCTTGAACCGGAAGATTGGAAGACTGGTGAACCGGTGGATCTTTCACGCTCCCGACCATCGCAATGCGGCGCGGGAATTGGGCGATCAGCTCCGCAGTCTATACACCGAATCCGATTTGACCGCCGCGGTGGAGACGGCGGTCCGGAATACGCTGGTGTTGACGGACGTCCGCTCGGTCGCGCTCGCCAGGTTGCCGGCATCGCTGTGGCCCGCGGAAATCCACGACGGCGAGGTAGTGGAACTGGATCGCGGAAATCCGATCGGATCCCTGCTCTCGCTGCCGGAAGTGGAACTGCTCGTTCCGGTGCGCGCGGCGGGAAGAGTGATCTCGGTTCTGGCGGTCTCACCGGGCGCGGCCCGCAAGGGCCTGGTGAGCCAGGAGGTGAACTACTTACGAAGCGTCGCCGCGCAGTTCGGAAGCCGGCTCGACCTGCTGCGGCTGGAACGCGAGATGGCCGATCGCCAGAATCGCGAGGCGTTGCTGCTGCAACAGGTGACCGAGGCAGAACTGCGGGCGCTGCGTGCTCAGATCAACCCTCACTTTCTTTTCAATTCCCTGAATACCATCGCGAACCTGATCGTCACGAATCCGGAGCGGGCGGAAACCATGACTCTCCGTCTCGCCAAAGTATTCCGCCATGTGCTCGCGCAATCTTCGCGGCCGATGATTCCGATTCGCGAGGAGATCGAATTTCTGCGCACGTATCTGGAGATCGAGGAGGCTCGCTTCGGAAGCCGTCTTCAAGTGGACATCGATGTGTCTCCGGAGGTAGCGCGGGAGTACGTACCGTCGCTGATCCTCCAGCCGGTGGTCGAAAATGCCCTAAAGCACGGCTTGGGTCCTAAGACCGGACCTGGCCGCTTGTGGATCTCCGCGAAGATATTGGACAACCAGGTATGCCTCAGAGTCGAGGACGATGGCGTCGGTCCGAGCTTAGGCAGACTCAAGGCGGAAAACGGCAATGGCGCGGCAGCTCAAGGCGTCGGTTTGACCAATATCAGGCAGCGGCTGGCGACACTGTACCAGGACCGGGCGTATCTCGCCCTGGAGTCAAGAGAACCGGCCGGAGCCCGCGTGACTCTCATGGTTCCGCGGGAAACGTGATGCGAACTCTCCTGGTTGACGATGAAGGCAACGCGCGGGCCCGGCTGGGCCGGCTGCTGAAAGACCACCCTGAGGTCGTGATCGCCGGAGAAGCGCAAGACGGCATCGACGCGGTAGAGAAGATCGAAACGCTGCAGCCCGATCTTCTTTTCCTGGATATCGAGATGCCCGGGCTGACCGGTTTCGAAGTATTGCGCTCCATTCCGCCGAAGGTTCCGCTGCCGCTGGTGATTTTCGTGACCGGGTATGACCAGCATGCCCTGGCCGCCTTCGAGGTGAATGCGCTGGCCTATCTGCTCAAGCCCATCGAACCGGACCGCCTGGCACAGGCAGTGGAGCGCGCTCAACGACTCAATGGCTTCACCGCTGAAAAAGAGACCGAGCGGAAGAACATTCTGCGCGCTGCCCGCGAAGCGCCCAAAGTTCTCCGCCGGGTGGTGTGCCGCACGCGCGGCCGCCTGGTGCTGGTGCCGGTGGAGCAGATCTTGTGGTTCCAGGTGGAAGGCGGAATTGTGAAGGCCAGGACCGCCAACGAATCGTTTTGGGTGAATTATCAACTGGGCGAGCTCGAGGCCGCACTGCCGGAAGACCTTTTCTTCCGCGCCCGCCGCGACGTGCTGGTGAACCTGACTCGGATAAAGGAAATCAGGCCGCATTTCAAGAGTGGGTTTCTGCTGGTCATGTCCGACGCAGCCGCCACGGAGATCGTGGTCAGCGAGCGCCAGGTCCACCCATTTCGGCAGCGCCTCCCTGGCCTGTAGGGTTATTGTGGCAGCCTGCGAGGCTGCGCCACGAACGCTGCCCACCCGCAAAGCGATAAGATAGCTTGTTGCTGAAAGGTTGCTGCCACCACATGAAGAAACAAGTATTCCTGCTACTCGCGCTCGCGGCGCTCGCGTCGGCTCAGTTTGAACAAGCCCCGATCAACCAGGAGGCACCCGTCACCCGCGTTCCCTTCGAACGCATTCTGGGCGCTAACAAAGAACCGCAGAACTGGCTCACTTACTCAGGTACGGCTTCCGAGCCAGCGTCACAGCGCGCTCACGCAGATCACGCCGGCCAATGCCAAGGATCTCACCCTGAAATGGGTGTTCCAATCGCGCTCGCTCGATAAGCACGAGGTCACGCCGCTGGTGGTGGATGGAGTCATGTACACCATCCAGAGCCCCAATGACGTGATCGCGCTCGACGCCGCCACCGGCAAGACCATCTGGACCTACCGGCACAAGCCCGCGCCCGAAACCAGAAACCCCTGCTGCGGCAACTTGACGCGCGGCGTGGCGATTCTGGGCGACAAACTATTCCTGGCGTCGCTCGATGCGCAATTAATCGCCATCGACGCGCGCACCGGCAAGGAATTGTGGAAGACACAGGTAGCCGACTATAAACAGCAATACTCCATGACCCACGCGCCGCTAGTGATCAAGGATAAAGTGATCGCCGGCGTCGCTGGCGGCGAGCACGGCATCCGCGGCTTTATCGCGCGCGTGGGATGCGAATACCGGCAAAGAGGTCTGGCGCTTCAACACCGTTCCGGGACCCGGCGAGCCCGGCTATGAAACCTGGCTGGGCAAGGACGGAAAGCCCAACGATTCGTGGATGCATGGCGGCGCGCCCATCTGGGTGACGGGTTCGTACGATCCGGAAACCAACCTGACCTACTGGGGAACCGGGAATGCCGGGCCGGATTGGGATGGCGATGCGCGCCTGGGCGACAACCTTTACAGTTCGTCGGTGATCGCGCTCGATGCCGATACCGGCAAGCTGAAGTGGCATTACCAATTCTCCCCGCACAACGAATTCGATTGGGACGCCACGCAGGTGCCGGTGCTGGCGGATATCCAATTCCAAGGCCGCCCGCGCAAGATCATGTTGTGGGCCAATCGCAACGGCATGTTCTACGTGCTGGACCGCACCACCGGCCAGTTCCTGCTGGGCAAGCCATTCACCAAGGTCAACTGGGCGACGGGCTTCGACGAGAAGGGCCGCCCCATGGCCGCGCCCGGTATCGTGCCGACTAAGGAGGGCACCTTGGTTTACCCCGGCAACCAGGGCGGCACCAACTGGTACAACCCGTCCTTCAGCCCGGCCACCGGCCTGTTCTATATCCCGGCCTGGGAGAACAGCTCCACCACCTACATGAAAGGCGAGGAGCCGCCCGAGTTTCACGAGGGCAGAGCTTCACCGGAGTGTTCCCGCGGGTCAGGCGCCACCACCGACGACGTATTCAGCTCGATCATCGCGATGGATCCGAACACCGGGCGAACGCAAGTGGACCCATCGCCTGGCCGCGCCTTCTACCGAAGCCGGGATTCTGACCACCGCTTCCAACCTGCTGTTCAGCGGCGATCGCGACGGGCGGGTTCTACGCGCTGGATGCCCGCGACGGCAAGCTGCTGTGGGAAACGAACCTCGGACGTTCGGTATCCGCCGGACCCATGACTTACATGGTCAACGGCAAGCAGTACGTCAGCATCCAGGGCGGCAGCGCTTTGTTCACATTCAGTCTTCGCTAGTGTGGCGCGGACTCTCAGCCTGCCGCGCCGGCACTCCTGCCGGCGCTTGGTAGAGCCTCTAAAAACCGGGTCGAGACGAGTCTCGACCCAGCAGGCAAGAGTGCCTGCGCCACAGTAGGTTTTCTTGCGCCTGGGCATCCACACGTTTACCGCCGGCTCCCTGGAGAAGGCCGCTCTGAAGGCGGCTGAGCTGGGGGCGAATACGTTTCAGATCTTCTCCGCCAGCCCGCGCATGTGGCGGGCCCGCCTGCCCGATCCGGTCCAGGTGAAACTGTTGCAGGCGGCGCGCGAGCGGTTCGACCTCCGCCCACTGGCTATCCACGTGAACTATCTGATCAACCTGGCTTCGCTCGATCCTGTGATCCGGCCCAAATCGATCGAGGCGTTCCGCGGCGAGTTGGATCGCGCGGCCGTCATCGGCGCCGAGTACCTGGTGCTGCACCCCGGCAATTACAAGGGGCGCTCCGTGGAGGAGGGCATCGCCGCATTCGTGCTGGGCCTGAAGGAAGCGGCGGAAGGCTTCGACGGGCGAAGCGTGACCGTCTTGTTGGAGAACACAGCCGGGTCGGGCGCGAGCCTGGGTAGCCGCCTGGAAGAGCTGCATTCCATACGCGAACTGGCCGGCGAGCTGACGGAGTTGCCGCTCGGCTACTGTCTGGACACCTGCCACCTGCTGGCCGCGGGATTCAACGTCGCCACCGCCGCCGGTCTCGGCGCCACGATAGGACAAATAGAAAAGACGCTGGGACTCGCACACGTTCATCTGATCCATGCCAACGACTCCAAGACGCCGCTCGGTTCGCACGTGGATCGCCACGCGCACATTGGCGCGGGCCACATCGGCCTGGAGGGTTTCCGGCGCATTCTGCGGCACCCCAAGCTGCGAAAGAAACCGTTCATCCTGGAAACTCCGATCGACAATCCGGGGGACGACCGGCGCAATCTCGACATGCTGAAGCTGCTGGCCACGGCTGCTACGATGGAATTCTCAAGCCGTCTATGCCCGAAAAGCCGTACGACCACAACCAGATCGAACTGAAGTGGCACGAGCGTTGGCAGAACGCCGACTTCTACAAGGCCGAGGAGAATTCCACCAAGCCGAAGTTTTATGTGCTGGAGATGCTGCCGTACCCCAGCGGCACGCTGCACATCGGCCACATTCGGAATTACTCGATCGGCGACGCCCTGGCACGCTACAAGTGGATGCGCGGCTTCAACGTTCTGCACCCCATGGGTTGGGACGCGTTCGGTCTTCCCGCGGAGAACGCCGCCATCGCCAACCAGCGGCCGCCGCGCGAGTGGACGCTGCACAATATCGCGTCGATGAAGAAGACGCACCGCCGCTTCGCCTTCAGCTACGATTGGGACCGCGAAGTCTCCACCTGCGAGCCGGAATACTACCGCTGGAACCAGTGGTTTTTTCTGAAGATGTTCGAGCGCGGCCTGGCCTATCGGAAGAAGGCCCTGGTCAACTGGTGCCCCAAGTGCGCCACGGTTCTGGCGAATGAGCAGGTGGTGGAGGGCTGCTGCTGGCGTCACGAAGGTACGCCGGTGGAGCAGCGCGCGCTGGAGCAGTGGTTCCTCAAAATCACGGATTACGCCGACCAGTTGCTGGACGACATGCGACAGCTGGAAGGCGGGTGGCCGGAGCGCGTGCTCACCATGCAGCGCAATTGGATCGGCCGTTCGGAAGGCACCGAGGCCGATTTTGCACTGCCTGGTTCCGAGACGCCCATACGCGTCTTTACCACGCGCGTCGATACGATTTTCGGCGCCACTTGCCTGATCCTGGCGCCCGAGCATCCGCTTAATGTGAAGCTCCTGGATGCTGGTGGTCAGGCCCGCGCCAAGGCCATGGTGGATGCGCGCGCCGGACGCGATCCGGGCGACATCGAAAAGGAAGGCTTCTTCTCCGGGCACTACGCCATCAATCCGTACAGCGGTGAGAAGACGCCTGTCTGGATCGGCAACTTCGTGCTGATGGGCTATGGCACAGGCGCCATCATGGCCGTGCCGGCGCACGACGAGCGCGATTTCGAATTCTGCTCGAAGTACGGCATCCCGATACGCCCCGTGATCCGTCCAGCGGATGGCCCGCTCGGCGTCGATCCGAAAGAGGCATTCACGGAAGATGGCATCGTGGAAAACTCGGGCCGCTGGTCTGGTCTCCCGAGCGCGGAAGCCCGCCGCCAGATGAACGCCTACGCCGAGGAGAAGGGCTTCGGCAAAGCCGCCATCACCTACCGCATCAAGGACTGGGGCATCTCGCGCCAGCGCTACTGGGGCACGCCCATCCCCATGATTCATTGCCCGACCTGCGGCTTGGTGCCCGTTCCCGAGAATCAACTGCCGGTGGTGCTGCCGGACCGCGTGGAAATCACCGGGGCCGGCCGTTCGCCGCTGGAGAGCGTGCCCGACTTCGTCAATGTGAAGTGCCCGAAATGCGGCGAGCCTGCGAAGCGCGAGACCGACACCATGGACACCTTCATGGATTCGTCCTGGTATTTCTACCGCTACTGCGATCCGCACAACGACCGCATGCCGTTCGATCCCGCCAAGATCGCTTACTGGTTCGAGATCGACCAGTACATCGGCGGCGTGGAGCACGCCATCCTGCACCTGATCTACTCGCGCTTCTTCACCAAGATGATGCGGGACATCGGGCTGATCCGGAACAGCGAGCCGGTGCGCCGCATGTTCACGCAGGGAATGGTCATCGCCGAAGGCGCCAAGATGTCCAAGTCGAAAGGCAATGTGGTTGGCGCCGATATGCTGGCGGAAAAATTCGGGGCCGACACGGCGCGTATGTTCGTCCTGTTCGCCGCGCCACCGGAAAAGGAAGTCGACTGGCGTGCGGAAGGCGCCGAAGGGATCTATCGCTTTCTGGGACGCGTGTATCGCTTTGCCACTCGCAATGTGGGGCGAACCGATTTTCCACCGCCCGGCGATGCCGATCGCAAAGTCATCCGCAAACTTCATCAGACGCTGAAGAAGATCACCGAAGATTTCGAGACGCGCTGGCATTTCAACACGTGCATCTCTTCCGTCATGGAACTTTTGAACGTGCTGTACGCCGAGGAAAAGGGAATCTCCGCGGAGCCGATGTGCGAAATCCTGGACAAGCTGGCGTTGATGCTGGCGCCCTTCGCGCCCTATGTTGCGCAGGAGATCTGGGACGAATCAGGCAACCACGGCCCGGTCTTCCGGCACGCTTGGCCGGCATTCGACCCGGAACTGGCCAAGGAGGAACTGGCCGAAGTGGTGGTGCAGGTGAACGGCAAGCTGCGCAGCCGCATCCACGTGCCTTTCGGGACTCCCAAGGAAGAGCTGGAAGCATTGGCTCGGGCCGACGAAAAGGTGAAGCCGTTTCTGGAAGGTAAGCAGATCGCGAAGATGATTACGGTGCCAGATAAGCTGGTGAATATTGTAGTGAAGTAGCGCATGTGGCGCAGGGCACTCCTGCCTGCGCCACCTAAAAGCCGTTCCCGCGGTGATTCACCAACGCCAGAAATTCGTCGCGGGTCTTCTTCTTATCGCGGAACGCGCCCAGCATCGCGCTGGTCATGGCGCCGGAGTGCTGCTTCTCCACACCGCGCATCATCATGCAGAAATGGCGCGCTTCGCAGATGACTCCCACGCCCACCGGGTCGATGGCCTCTTGAATCGTCTGCGCCACCTGCTGGGTGAGGCGCTCCTGAATCTGCAGCCGCCGCGCAAACGCGTCCACGATTCGAGGAATCTTGCTCAGCCCGATCACGCGGTCGTGGGGTAGATAGGCCACGTGCATCTTGCCGAAAAACGGCAGCAGGTGGTGTTCGCACATGCTGAAGAACTCGATGTCCTTCACCACCACCATCTCGTCGTACTTCACTTCGTACATAGCGCCGTTGATCAGCTTCTTGACGTCGGTGCGATATCCGCTGGTCAGGAATTTCAGGGCCTGATCCACGCGCTGAGGGGTACGCGCCAAGCCGTCGCGCTCCGGATCCTCGCCCAACCGCGCCAGGACCTCTCTGATGAGCGGAGCGATAGTCTCTTCATCCTTCGGGCGCATCACTTTGACTACTGCTTTATTCGATTTCATCGGCCCTGATTTCAAAGATGTTCCGCGGCGTCTCTTCGATTCGGATCTTCTCCAGCCGCGGCCATTCTCCGGAAAAGACGGCGCTCCAATTGCGTTTCAGCCTGCGGCAGATCTCGATTCCCAGGTTCTCGGAGGTGGGCACGATCGGCCCGAACCAGTCGACATCCAAGTTCAAATTCCGGTGTTCCAGGGGATCGAGAACCTGGCGCGCCACCAGTTGATCCAGCAACGCCGGATTCGCGGCCGATCCAACGGCGGGATCGAGCGGCCCGCGCGCCGTCACCTCCAGCACGTAGTTGTGGCCGTGACCGTACGGATGATTGCACTTCCCATACACCTGCCGGTTTTCTTCGTCGCTCAATACGGGCGAGTGCAGGCGGTGGGAGGCTGCAAACTGGTAGCGGCGGGTCACGCGGAACAAGTTTCGTCCCCCCAGTAATCCACGTAGAGGTCGGGTGTCTCGTACAGCCGCACCAGGCGCAATTGGCGGCCCGGCCGGCTCAGGCTCGGCTCCAAACGCAGCCAGATGTCGCGGGCAATATTCTCGGCTGTCGGGATCACGTGGTCGAAGGGTGGCACCTCGTAGTTCAGGAAGCGGTGATCGTACGGCTCCACCACTTCCCGGTTCAAAACGTCTTTCAGTTCCTTGAGATCCAGCACCATCCCGGTGACCGCGTCGGGTGCGCCCTCCACGCTGACTTCCAGTACATAGTTGTGTCCATGCCCGTGCGGGTTGGCCGCCAGCCCGAAGAGCTTGCGGTTCTCCTCGTCGGATAGCGCCGGGTTGCGGCACACGTGCGAGGCCGAAAATTCAATCTTCCGCGTGATGATCATGGGTGACCCTCTCGGCACCAGAGGGTCCGCGAGGAGATACAATCAATTATAGATTCGAGCATGCAGAGCGTCAAAACCGACCGATTCCTGCGAGTGGCCATTGGTATTCTCGCCATCGCTTTAGTCTACGTCTTGTACGGAGCAATCCATGAGCGCGTGGTGGTGGCCGGCGACAAGGCTCCGGATTTCACCATCACATCGGATAGCGGGCGTACCGTCTCCATCCCCAACTTCGGCGGCAAACTGCTGGTCCTGAATTTTTGGGCCTCCTGGTGCGGCCCTTGCGTGGAAGAAACACCCTCGCTGAGCGCCTTCTCCGACGAGTACCGTGACAAGGGTGTAGTGGTGTTGGGCGTCAGTGTCGATCAGGACCCCAACGCTTACCAAAAATTCGTGGAGCGATTTCACCCGGACTTCCTGGTGGCGCGCGACCGCAAGATCCACGAGGACTTCGGGACCTTCATCTATCCCGAAACATATATCATCGATTCGAGCGGGCGCGTGCTGAAGAAGTATGCCGAAGCCGTGAATTGGATGAACCCCGAAACCACCTCGTACATTAAGTCGCTGCTCTAATCAGAATGCTGGGCCGTGCCAAACGACCGAACACAGGCAAGGATACCTGTGCTACGTGCCTGCGGGCCGCCGCCATTTTCCTGTTCGCCGCCGCCTCCGCCTGGGCTTCCCTGGTGAACGACGTGCAGGCATTGGTGGCCGATCAGAACCTGGCGGTAGCAGATCGCCTGGTGCGCGCCGTGCAATCTAAACAGGGTTCTACATCCGAAGTCGCCGCCGCTCTGTCCTGGTTGGCGCGCGGGGCCCTCCGTGCACGTCAGTTCGCTCAGGCCGAATCCTACGCGGCCGAGAGCCGCAAGATGGCGATGGGGCTACTGGGCCCCCGCCGCGTCGATTCCGATCCGTATCTTCCCACCGCCGTTGGAGCCTCCATCGAAGTGCACGCGGGTGTGCTCGCCGCGCGGGGTGAACCGGCCGAAGCGGTTACCTTCCTGCGCGACGAACTCAAGATCTGGGCCCATACCTCGATTGATGAGCGCATCCAGAAGAACATCAACCTGCTGAGCCTGGAGGGCAAGCCCGCACCCCGCCTCGAAGGTTTCGACCTGGCTGGCTTGCGGGGCCGTCCGGTGCTCCTGTTTTTCTGGGCGCATTGGTGCCCCGACTGCAAGGCTGACGTGCCGATCATCGCCGCAGTCACCAGGCGATTCGCCCCGCAGGGCCTCGCGCTGGTCGGTCCCACGCGTTTATATGGGTATGTCGCGGGAGGAGAACCGGCCCCGCCGGCCACTGAGAAGCTGTACATCGATCAGGTGCGCAACCGCTATTACGCGCCGCTGGCTGCCATGCCCGCGCCCCTGAGCGAGGCCAATTTCCAAGCCTACGGTGCCAGCACAACGCCCACGATAGTCCTGGTCGACCGCGCGGGAGTGGTACGCTTTTACCACCCGGGCGCGGTAAACGAACCGGAACTAACGGCTCACATCGAAGCTGTATTGCGGTAGAAGCATGCTCGGCTAAGCCGTCTTCCGTTTACGGAACTCCTCGGAACGGGCCCGAAAACGGTCATAACGCTCCAGAGACTGAATCAGAGTGTCTAGTGCCGTCCGCCGTGCATACAGGAACTGCAACTCTTTCTGATTCTGCGGTCTGGGCGTGAAAGTGGGGGAGGGTTTCTTCACGAGCATAGTAACAGGTGTACCAGAAGTTCTAAGCCATTTCAAGAGAGATCTCAGGGTTTGCCCTAAGGGAATTGAAAATCAAGTACTACTAACGGAGTACCCACTTTGGAGGGGTGTTTAGCCCTCCAGGATGCGCGCGATTTCATCGGCATTGTTGGGGACCACCACAGGTTCATTCCCGAAGGTGGAGCGTAGGCGGCTCCCATCCGGAGCATCCAGCGCGCCAGTGTGATAGCGGTAAATGTAATCGGGGTCCTTAAGGACGTGACCGGTCAATACCGCCACCACGTCCGCATCGGCAGCCATCACTCCTGCCGAAGTCAGTTTACGGATGCCGGCCAGGGTGGCCGCCGAAGCCGGTTCGCAGCCGATCCCGCAACGCCCGATAATCGCCTTGGCATCGGCGATCTCCTGCTCGGTCACCTTCTCGACCACGCCGCCTGAGGTGGTTACCTCATGGAGCGCCTTGGGCCAGGAGACCGGATCGCCGATCTTGATGGCCGTCGCCAGCGTTTCCGGATGTTCCACGGCCTTCAGGTGGTTGCGCCGCCGGCTGTGCATCAGGTCGTAAAACGGCGCGGAACCCTCCGCCTGGATCACGGCCAGTTTCGGAAGCCGGTCGATCAATCCGCAGTCCTTCATTTCGCGGAGGGCCTTGCCGAACGCCGACGTGTTACCCAGGTTGCCGCCCGGCAGCACGACCCAGTCGGGCACGCGCCAGTCGCGCTGGTCCATCATCTCGGTCATGATAGTCTTCTGCCCTTCGATGCGGAAGGGGTTGATGGAATTCAGCAGGTAGATGCCGAGACGCTCGGCCACTTGCCGCACCAGCGCCAGGATCTGATCGAAATTCGCCTCGACCTGCAGCGTGCGCGCCCCGTATTCGAGCGCCTGCGCCAGTTTCCCGTAGGAGATGTTTCCGTGCGGGATAAAGATGATGGGCAGCGAGCCCCGCGGCGCTGGCGTAGGCAGCCATGGAGGCCGAAGTATTGCCGGTGGAAACGCATGCCACGCGCGTCATCCCCAGACGCAGCGCCTGCGCGGTCCCGCAAGTCATCCCGTTATCTTTGAAAGAACCGGTGGGATTGTAGCCTTGGTGCTTGAATACCAGCCGGTCGAGCCCGCCGTATTGAGCGGCCTGGCGCGCCTCGAGCAATGGTGTATTGCCCTCGCGCAGCGTGACCACGCAGTTGTAAGTGGAAAGAAACGGAATGAATTCGCGGTAGCGCCAAACCCCGCTCTGGTCGAGGGGCGCATTGGAAAGGCGCCGTTCGCGCCAGGTCCGTTTCAACATCAGCGCGGATTGTTCGGGCGGATCGTAGACTGCCTCGAGCAGGCCTCCGCAGCTCGGGCAATTATAAAGGACGTCGGTGATGGCGAACCGCGCGCGGCACTTCTCCGCAAAGCAGGCTAATTCCGCTGGCATGAAGCTTCATTATATGTGGCGCGGACACTCATGTCCGCCGTGCCGAGACTCTTCTCGGCACTAATGAATACTCGAAGACGAATTCGGCGCCACCTTGGGCTGGTCCACTTGCACACGCAGCACCCGCGAAGTCGTAATCGGCCGGCATTCGTTGAGCAGAAACATCAGGCGCATGCCGCGTCCGATGAGACCCAATTCCAAAACGCCTTGCTGATCCACGGAGCCCTGCAGTCGCGCCGGCACAGGCTCGGGGCAATACTCAGGATGGCCCGAGACGCGAATCGAATTTCCACCGAGGCATTCGATCCGGTAATGGCGACTCTTGGTCTCCACGTCGATCATGGATCCACGCGCCAGGCTCTTGCAATCCACGAATTCCGTAGATGTCATATCAGAGCCTCCATTTTAACGGATGTTACCCGGCGGGCATTGGTCGCAAGTCTTGCAGTAGCGCTGACGATCGGCTTCCGTCGTCGGCCTGTTTTCTTCTACTTCGCCTTGGGCAGAATCTTCAAATTGGCCGGCAGGGTGAACAGATCGTCTTTCAGATCCTTGTTAATCTCGACCGATTCCGAGAAGATCTCGTACACCTTCTCCCCGTTTCGCTCGCGGTGGATGTCGAAAGGCCATTTCACGCCGCCTACATCGCGGTATTTCGTGAAGAGCGTCACTTCCTCGTCCCAGTCCTTCAATTCCTCGTTGCGGCGCCGGAATCTTTGGCGCACGGGGAGCTTGGTGCTCTGGCTGAAATACACGGTAACGGCGCGGTTGTCAGCGTCCGTGATGTCTACGATCTCGACCGGCACGTTCTGGAAAACATCCGAGCCCTGCGAATAGAAAATCATTCCCGGTTCGTTCAGGCGCTGGCGCAGAATATAGAAGACGTTGCGCAGCGTGCTGTCCTGGTACTGTGCGTAGCGCAGGTCCGTGACCGGGCGGGCGCCGCGAAAGGTCAGCTCCCAGCCGCCCATTTCGTTGAACAGCACAGCGGTATATTCGTCTTTACCGAAGGCCTGGCGCTCGCGCACGGAGAGCATGCCCGGGGTCGGCACCAGGTAGCGCGTATAGATCTTCGCGATGGACAGGCCGGAGAGTTCGTTGCGATAGAACGAATACGCCCGCCCGCTCTCGACGCGATCCTGCATCTTGAGGTAGGCGTCGCCACCCACCGCCCGCAAGGCCTCAGTGACCACCCGCTTGCCGCGCTCCTGGTGCGACTCGGCCGCGCTGGCTACGGCCGCCAACGCGCATAGAGCAGCTCCGAGACGAAATCCGGCGGTCATCAGTTTCTCTCCTCACCGGCGGCCGGCGCTCCCGGGATGGTCAGGTCAATGGTCTTCACCGAGCCGCCCAGTGTGTCGAGCGGCTTGCCGAAGTCTTTCGGGTTGCCTACTGTCACGATGGTGAAAGCCGACGGTGTGAGGTGCTCTTTGGCCACGCGCAGGACGTCGGCTTTGGTCACGGCGGCCAACGCCTTCTGGTATTGCTGTATAAAATCCATCGGATAGCCGTAATACTCGTATGTCAGCACCCGGCCCAAAGTCTTGGTCTCGGTGTCGAAGGCGAATACCAGGCTGTTCAAGGCCGTCTGCTTGGCGGTGGTCAACTCCTCGTCGGTGACTTCGGAAGTCCGAATCTTCTCCACCTCTTCCTGGATGGCCTTGAGGGTTTCCACCGTGGATGCGGACTTGGTGCTGCCCGTGATCTCGAAAATGCCCGGGTGGTCGTAGTTGGCTCCCCAATCGGCCTCGATTTCATAGGCATTGCCCATCTTCGTGCGGACACGCTGGAACAGGCGGCTGCGGAATCCTCCGCCCAGAATGTCGGACATCACTTGGAGCGCGGGATAGTCCGGGTCGCGCAGCACGCCGCCCAAATGGCCCATCGCAAAGAAGGTCTGCGTGACATCGGTCTTTACCGCTAAATAAGCTCCGGCAGCACTCGTCTTGCGAACTGCGGGAAACGCGGGGACGGGCGGCTGCGTTACAGTCCAGCCAGCAAAAAGCTTTTCGATCTGGGCCTTCATCTCGGCGGCATTGAAATCGCCCCACACGGCCAGCATCACATTGGACGGAAAAAAGTAGCGCTGATAGAAATTGACGAGATCGTTCCGGCCGATGCGGTCGATGGTGGCATACTCCATGCGCCAGCCATATGGGTTGTCCTTGCCGTAAACCAGATCGGAAAATTCACGCTCCACTACACCATGCGCGTCGTCATTGCGCCGCGCGATACCGCTGCGGATCTGGTTTTTGGCCAGGTCGAGCCGCTCCTGGCGAAACTCCGGTTGTGTCAGCACATCGTGGAACGCGCCGAGCACCTCGGTGGTGTTCTCTTTCAGAGCGCTGAACGAGACGGTTGCGCTGGTCTCGCCAATACTGCTTTCCACGCTGGCCGCGATGTTCTCCAGCTCCTGATCGAGCTGGTCTCCGGTTTTGGCGCGGGTTCCGCCGGTGCGCATCACGCTGCCGGTGAGGGTGGCGAGGCCGATCTTCTCCGGCGGGTCGAAGAGATTGCCGGTGCGTATGCGCGCGCTGCCATTCACGACCGGCAGTTCGTGATCTTCCAGCAGGTAGAGCTTCATGCCGTTGGGCAGGGTGACGATTTCTACCTTGGGGATCCGGATCGGACGGAGCGGCGGAAATTTCAGATCCTGCACCGAGGGAACGGGTGCGCGCGCCGCTTGCGCGCCGGCCATCGCGGCGAACAACACCAAACTGGCGAGCAACCGTTTCATTGGTGTCCTCCTGCATCAGCTGCGGCGGCCGAGGCCCCGGGAGTAGTGTAGGCGACCGTACGGGAGGGCGTGGCGAAGTACATGCGTGCCACACGTTGGACATCGTCAGCCGTCACCTTGTCGAGGTCATCGAGCGACGTGAACAGCTTTCGCCAGTCACCGTAGGCTGCCTGATTGGCAGTGAGCAGGGACGCCAACCCGGCGTTATTGTCGAGGCGCCGGATCACACCGGCGCGCGCCTTGGTCTTCACGCGCGCCAGCGTCTGTTCATCCACCTTTTCCATTTTCAGATGGTCGAGCACTTCGTCCAGGGCCTTTTGGTTCTCTTCGACCGTGTGACCTAGCGATGGCGCGATGAAGAACAGGAAGAGATTCGGGTAGCGGCCCGCGGGAAACGTGGCGCCCACATCGGCTGCCAGGGCCAGTTGCTTGTCCCGAACCAGTTGCTGGTACAACAGGCCGGTACGTCCGCCGGAGAGGATCTCGGAAAGGATGTCGAACACCGGGTCGTCCTTATCGTATTGATCCGGGCGCTTATATCCGATCACCAGCAGCGGCTGGCTGGGCGATTCGACCACCGCCGTCTTGGGGCCGGGCTGGGGCGGCTCCTGCGTGTGCAGCAGGGGCGGTAAAGGGCGCTTCGCCAGGGGGCCGAAATAACGCTCGGCCATGCGCCGGGCCTCCGCCGGGTTCACGTCGCCGACGATGGCGATGTTAATGTTCGCCGGCACGTAGTATTTGTTGAAGAAGGCGCGCGCATCCGCAACCCGCAGGTCCGCGACGTCGCTGGGCCAGCCCCCCGCCGGATTGCGATACGAGTGCGCGGCGAAAGCAGTGGCCAGGAAATCCTGTAGCAATTTCCCCTGGGGACTGGACTCCACGCGCATCCGGTTCTCTTCCTGCACGACATCCCGCTCCTTATAGAACTCGCGAAAGACCGGGTGCAGGAAACGGCTCGATTCCAGCAGGAACCACAATTCGATGCGGTTGGAGGGCAGGCTGTAGAAGTATTCGGTGTCGTCGTAGTCGGTTCCGGCATTCAGGCCGACTCCGCCGTTCTCCTCAATGATCCGCGGATATTCGTTGGGGATCACGAAGGTTTGCGCCCGCTCAATGGCCATCTGGACTCGCTCTTCGAGGGCATGAACCTTGGCAGCATCCGCCTGCAAACCTTTGTTCTGCTCGGCGGCCAACTGGTCATCGGCTACTTCGATGGCGTCCAGGGCCTTCTTCTCTTCCGGCCAATTGGTGGTTCCGATGGTTTCGGTCCCCTTGAAGGCCATGTGTTCGAACATGTGGGCAATACCGGTTTCCCCCGAGGGATCGTCCGCCGAACCGGCATTGACATATGTATGGAAGGAAACTACCGGAGCCTCGTGCCGCTCCACCACGATAAAGTGCAGTCCGTTGGGCAGCGTGAACTCGGTCACCTTCTTCTCGAATTCCTTGAGCAGCTGGGCCGGCAGCAGCGCGGGGCCCAGCAATAGAACCGCGCACAGACAGATTCGCTTCACAGTTAGGGGCGACTCCTTATACTTATCTTGAGAATACCAAGCCGCTCGCGAGACTTAGTCCGGGCGACTAGTGAAACCGCCTACCTCGTTCGTATACATCACTTTAGGCGACAGTACCCACAGAGAACCCGCAGTACTCGTTCCAGCGGCGAATCGACTCGATAATGAATTTTCACGGAGCGGATCGAGAGCTTATGAGTTCATTCACTGGCCCAGAAGACACCAACACAGATAAGATCGCCGGCGACCGCAGGTCCGACCGGCGCTACGACATTGCCCTCGATTTGCGCTGGAAGGTCATCCGGCGGCGGCGGGTATTGGACGCCGGAACCGGGACTACGCTCGATCTGTCGAGCGGCGGCATTCTTTTTGAAACCGACCGCCAATTGCCCACAGGCCTAAACGTCGAGCTATCGATTTCCTGGCCCGTTTTACTGCACAACGTGGCACCGCTGCAACTGGTGGTCACGGGCCGGATCGTGCGCGCCGCGGGCCGCCGCACGGCCGTCCGCATGATGCAGCACGAATTTCGAACCGCCAAGCAGCCGACCGAACGCGCTTCCGTTTCGACGCCGCGGAACACTGCTCCGTTGATGGCGAGCCCGCGGAATCCGAACGTAGGAAAGCTGCAATAAAGCTTTCAGCAATCAGCAGTCAGCCAACTCCGGCGCCGTTTGCTTTAAGCTAAATGCTGATCGCTGAATGCTGAAAGCTACTTCCCCTTTCCCGCGTTTTCGCTGATGCTCCTGGCCAGGTAATTCTCCACCTTCGCCCCGTTCCGCGCCACTTCGTAATACGCCGCCTTCAGTAAGCTGTCTTTGCGGTTCAGAAGCGTGTCGCGGATGCTCTGCTGCACGCGCGGGTCGTTCAGCTCCCGCTGGCCGGCCGGCTCCTTCGAAATCACCCGGAGGATGCGATAGCCCTCTTGCGTGTGGATCACCCCGGAAAGACCGTTGGGCGGAAGCCCCACCACCAGTTTGCGCAGTTCGGGATTGGCCCTTTCCAGCGCGGACTCAGGGACAAAGCCCATGTCTCCCCCATTGGCCGCGGTGTTGGGGTCCTCGGAGTAGTTCTGCGCCAGCATGGCGAAATCCTCACCGCGTTTGAGGCGGGCTTCGATATCGAGGATCTTCGCCTTGGCTTCGGCGTCGTTCTGGGCCTTGCTGTTCTTCAGATTGCGTACGTTGGGGTCAGGCGCCGCGGTAACCATGATCTGCGCCATGTGCACACCCGCTTCCGCGAGATTAAAGCTGGCCTTGTTACTATTGTAAAAATTCGCCACGTCGGCGTCGGTGATGGTGATGTGCGACGTGATTTCCTTGTTGATCAGCTTCTGAATCGTCAGCTCGCGGCGAAGCTGTGACCGGAGATCGTCCACCGTCATCTTGCGGCCGGCGAGCTGGCGCTCGAATTCTTCCTTGGTATAAGGCGCCTTCATCTTGTTCAGTTCGGTGTCGACGTCGGCGTCCACCGCCATCAGCCCGAGCTTTTCGGCGCGTTGCAGCAGAATCTCACTGGTGATCAGGTTGCTTAAGGTGTCCAGCTTCTGCGTCATCACCTGATCTTCGCTTGACCCTGCGACTTGCTGGGGGTATTGGGATTGATATGTCTTATCGAGCTCGGCGAAGGTGACGGGGTGGTTATTCACCTCGGCGGCGACATTGGCGGGTGGTGACTTCTTGCATGACGCGAGCGGAAAGATGCCCAATGCGGCAGCGAGCGGCAGAACCAGACAGTACTTCATGTGTGAATCCCCATTGTAGCTGGAACCGGGCGAGCGGCATTTAGGACACTGCCGGCTAACGGCTTGTCGCTATTGTGCCGATTACCCTCCTGATGTGGGGCAAACGCTATGTGATCCTGCTCTTCGCACTGATGCTGGCGCCATCGGCGTACATGGCCTGGACCTGGCGCGACATGCCGCATTTGGGCCTCCATCTGGACGATACGCTGTACCTGGTGGGCGGAAAGAGTCTCGCTGAGGGCCACGGTTATCGCATTGAGAGCCTGCCCGGACAGCCGTTCCAAACCAAGTATCCGCCGCTGCTCTCCTGGCTGCTGGCGGCCCTATGGAAGTTGGGACCCGTATTCCCGAAGGGTCTGTGGCTGCTCACGCTCTTTGCCTGGTTGATGTTCCCTGCATGTCTCTGGTTGATGCGCGTGGTGTTCCAACGCTTTGGTTTCGGGCCGAAGGAAACGTGGCTGCTTACCTTGATGGCGGCGGTTCACCCGTCGCTGTGCTTGCTGAGCGTGTCCGTCCTTTCGGACCTGCTGTTTCTGATGTTTTTCCTGGCGTGCCTGTTGCTGGCGGAACGGGCCCTCGATCCGGAGCGGCCCGCGAACATGGCATTGGCGGCGGGCGTGATCGGCGGCATCGCCTATCTTACCCGTACCGCGGCGCTTCCCCTGGCGGTCGTCGCACCGCTGTGCTTCCTGTTCCACGGGCAGCGTAGGAAGGCGATGCTCTTTGCCGCGGGCATGATACCGGCCATCGTGGGCTGGCAGATCTGGATGTCGGCGCACATGCTACAGACCAGCGATCCCGTCTTTCTGTATTACACGAGCTATCTGGGTATGGAGCGCATCATCGTGCATTTCGACAACCTGGCGAATGTCGTATGGCACAATCTGGACGCGCTGCTGCGCAGCATCTGCAAGCTGATCATTTTCGATATCGCCATCCCCATCCCACCCCATTTGGAGCAGGTGATCGGGGTCGCGGGCATCGTGGGGATGATCCGTTTGGTGAAGCGTACTCGCCGGATCCTGTACCCGGCAGCGGCAGTGGGTTTTGCGCTTCTCCTGCTCGTATACTTCTTTCCATCGAATGAGCGCATTCTTCTCCCCCTATATCCGCTGGTGCTCATGGGATTCTGGACTGAAGCCAAAAATCTTTGGACGGTCGTGCGGCTCACTTGGAGGCGGGGGCATCTGGCGGAACGAATGGTAGCGGCCTTGGCGGGCACGGCCCTAGCTGCCTTAGCGGGCTTGATCCTGGCGAGCTATGTCGTGGGGCACTATGTCTACCTGCCCCAATTGCGCTCCACCTGTCGGGCCGAGCGGCTGGAAATTCAACCAGCCTATGCCTGGATTCGAAGCCACACCGCGCCCACAGCCACCGTCTATGCCTCCGTCGATGCTTTAGTCTATCTGTATACTGGCCGTCACGCGCTCGGACTGCCGACTTCACCAGCAAAGTTCTATCAGGACGATGTCTCCGATCACGCCCGAGAGTTCCCGCTAACCTTACTCCAGCAGGCCAAAGAACACCATCTGGACTACCTTCTCATCACCACGTCGGACGGGTACATGGAAGGACTTAACGGGGGTCTGTGGGAAGCGGCGGCGCGCGATCCGAAACTGGAGAAAGAATACAGCACAGCCGGCATAGCGGTTTACCGCGAGCTCCAATAAGGGGCTAGTGGTCTGACAGGCCACAGTTTTCCCTGGGGCGGACCATCGTAGTTCGTGGTCTGCCAGCGCGCGAAGCGCGCTTTTGCGCCGCTGTGCGGCACCGGCAGACGACGGAGACCGATCGTCCGCCCCACAGAAACAGACTGCGTTCTGCATGCCTCGCTACACCAAGGACCCGCCATAGCTGCGAGCAGCGTGGGCTAACGAGTTATCACCATTGTGCCGATTACCCTCCTGATGGGGGCCAAACGCTATGTTGTCCTGCTCTTTGCGCTAATGCTGGCGCCGTCGGCATACATGGCCTGGACCTGGTGCGATATGCCGCATTTGGGCCGGCATTACGACGACACGCTCTACCTGGTGGGCGCCAAGAGCATCGCTGATGGGCATGGCTACCGCATCCAAAGCCTTCCGGGCCAGCCGTTTCAAACCAAGTATCCGCCGGTGCTTTCCGCGCTCATCGCCCCCCTATGGAAGTTCGGGCCCGCCTTCCCCGGCAATCTGCCGCTGCTGACCTGGTTTGCCTGGCTCATGCTCGCGGCCTGCCTGTTCTTTATGCGCGCGACGTTTCTGCATTTTGGATTTGGGCCAACGGAGACGTGGTTGCTTACGCTCGCGGCGGCGGTACATCCGGTGGTGCTCCTGCTGGGGATCAGCATCATGTCGGACGTGCTGTTTGTGGCGATTTTCCTCGCGTGCCTCTGGCTGGCCGAGCGCGCCCTCGAGTCAGGCAAGCCGGCATGGCTCGCGCTGGCGGCAGGGGCATTGGGTGCTCTCGCCTTCCTGACTCGCACTTCGGCGTTGCCCATCGCATTTACGGCTCCCTTATGCTTCCTGATCCGCAGACGATACTGGCGGGCGTTGCTATTCCTCGTCGGCATGCTGCCCGCGGTGTTGGGCTGGCAGCTCTGGACGTCAGCCCACATGCTGCGGACAAGCGATCCTGTGCTTCTGTACTACACGAACTACATGGGTATGGAAATGGCGACGGTGCACCTTGGCAACCTCGGCGCCGTTGTGTGGCGCAATTTCGATGGGCTGTTGTGCGGCATCGCCAAGCTGATCGTCTTTGACGCCATCCCCATCAACCCCCATTTCCAGCAGTTGATCGGCGTCGCGGCCATTGCAGGGACCGTCCGGTTGATGAGGCGCACCCGGCGGCTTCAATATCCGGTGGCGGCGGCGGGCTTCGCCCTGTTGTTGCTCGTATACTTTTACCCGACGGATGAACGTATTCTTCTTCCGGTCTATCCACTCGTTCTCATGGGATTTTGGACCGAAGCAACGAATTTCTGTTCTGTCGTGCGGCGGTCTTGGCGCAAGCCGGTAATGACTGACCGCATCGGCGCGGTGGTGGCCGGAACGGCTGTCGCAGCGTTAACCGGGTTCGTAATCGTCAGCTACGTGCTGGGGAACATCGATTCCCTTCCGAAGTTGCACGCAGCCTGCCGGAGTCAGAGGACCGCGCGCGAACCCATCTACGCTTGGATCCGAAGCCACACGCCGCCGGCAGCCACGGTCTACGCCTACGACGATGCGCTGCTCTATTTGTACACGGGCCATACCGCCATGGGACTGCCGATACCGCCGTCACGGTTCTACCAAGGTGTCGCCGAGACGCAGGCGAGCCTGTTCGCACTGTCCGTGCCGCAAAACGCGCGTGAGCATCATCTGGACTATCTGATGCTGACGGACGAGGACTTCTACCGGGAAGGGGTACCGGAACCCGCATGGAAAGCAGCCGCCCGCGATCCAATGTTGCATCAGGAATTCGCCACGGCGCACGCTGCGGTGTACCGCTTCACCAAACCTTGCGCGCCGTATCCGCCACCAGCGCCAGCTTGCGCCACTGCTCATCCAACGACAGCAGATTCCCCGCCGCTACGGACGCGAAGCCGCACTGCGGGCTGAGCGCCAGATTTTCCAGCGGCACGTAGCGAGCGGCTTCATCGATGCGCCGCCGCAATTCATCCGTCGATTCCAGCGCCGCCTCCTTCGTAGTGACCAACCCCAGAACCACCGTCTTGCCGCGGGGCATCAGGCGCAGCGGCTCGAAGCCGCCGGAGCGCGCCGTGTCGTACTCCAGTAGAAAGCGGTCCACATCCAGCGTCTGGAACAACTTCTCCGCGATGGCGTCATACCCGCCTTCGGTGTACCAGCGGCTCCGGCTGTTGCCCCGGCAAACGTGCAAGGCCACCGTTACACGGTCACGAGGGACACCTGCGAACAGCGCGTTATCGCCGGCGATCCCCTGCTCCAGTTCCCGATCCGGATCGCGGCCCGCCCGGCGCATGTGCTCACGCTGCCGCGGATCGAGGTAGTGCGAATAGTACGGCGCATCCAGCTGGATATACTGCACTCCCTCGGCCACCAACCACTGGATCTCATCGCGGACGATTTCGACCAGGTCGCGCAGCAGATCGGCATGCGTCGGGTAAAAGCGATCGGTGACTCCCGGTTTATAGCTGGCCACGATGAAATTCGACGGTGCTGGCAGCGTGATCTTGAAGGGCGCGCCCGCGTTCTTCTTCAGGAATGGCAACTCATGCGCGGTCAACTTGCGCGTCTTCCGCAGCTTACTGCCGACGGCGTTGGCGGTGCTGGCCTCTTCGCCCCCGCCCGGCCCCTTCCACTCCAGCATCACCTTCTCACGCACGAATCCTTCCACCGCATCTGCCATATCCGTAAGCCAAGATGCGCGGCGCATCTCGCCATCCGATGCAATGTCGATTCCGATCTGGCGCTGCTTTGCCAGTGCCTCGGCGATGGCGCGATCCTCCACCGCGCGTAGTTGGTCCGCCGCTATTTTGCCCTCCGCAAAATCCGCGCGCGCCTGCAGCAGCTCCGGCGGGCGCAGCAAACTACCAACTTGTTCGGCTCGATAGGCTGAAGGCATACCCTGCAATTCTATAATCAAAGGACGGTGGAGAAATTCTTCGTCCAAAATTTCGGGTGCCGCGCCACTCAGGCCGATGGCGCTGCCTTGGAATCCCTGCTGGGAGCCAAGGGATTGCAGTCTGCCGGCGAGCGATCCAGCGCCGACTTGGTCGTTCTGAATACCTGCACGGTGACCGCATCGGCCGATGACGACGTTCGCCAGACCATCCGCCGTGTCCACCGCGAAAACCCCGCGGCCCGTATTCTGGTCACCGGCTGCTATGCGCAGCGCGCGCCCGACGAGTTGGCCGCGATGCCGGGGGTGGAGTGGGTGGTAGGCAACTCGCACAAAACTCAAATTGCGGAACTGGTGACCTCGGCCCCTTACCACGGCAATATCCACGTGGGCGACATTTTTGCGCAGCACGATTTTCTCTCCGCGCCGGTGGAAGATGCCGCCGGCGACCGCACCCGCCCCAACCTCAAAATTCAAGACGGCTGCAGCAACCGATGCTCGTTCTGCATCATCCCGTTCGTGCGCGGCCGCAGCCGCAGCGCTCCAGCTGCCCGTGTGCTGGAACAGGTGCGCAACCTGGCGCGCCGGTACCGCGAGATCGTGCTGAGCGGAATCAACCTGGGCCGTTGGGGCCGGGAGCCGGGCAGCGAGATGCGCCTGGCCGGCCTGATCCGGCAGCTTCTCGATGAAACCGAAGTCGCGCGCCTGCGATTGAGTTCCATCGAGCCCATGGATTTTTCGGACGACCTGCTGGGCCTGATGGCAGATTCGCCGCGCATCGCCGCCCATGTGCACGCGCCCTTGCAGAGCGGCTGCGACCGGACCCTCCGCCGCATGCACCGCAAGTATCGTCCGCGCCACTACGCGGACCGCATCGCCAAGGCCCGCGCCCTCATGCCGGATGCGGCCGTAGGCGCAGACGTCATGGTCGGGTTCCCCGGCGAAACCGACGCCGATTTTGAAGAGAGCCGCCGCTTCATCGAAAGCATGCCGTTCACATACCTGCACGTATTCACGTATTCCGAGCGGCCCGGCACACCGGCAGCCGAGCACCCGGACTCCGTTCCGATCCTCGTGCGCAAGGAGCGCAACCGCATCCTGCGCAACTTGGCCGCTGCCAAGAACCGCGAGTTCCGCGAGCGCATGGTAGAGAAGACGCTATCGGCCGTGACGCTGAACGAGCCACGCACCGCGCTAACGGAGAACTATCTGAAGGTAGAACTGGCGCACGAACGTGAGCCGAACACGATTGTGGACGTGCGAATCGGAGGTGTGACACCAACCGGTTTGCGGGAAGAAGCAACGGTACAGCGGACACTCGCGGTTGTTCGATAGTGTGTATATAGACCAGCGTCGCGTTCGCCGCGCTTTGCTGTGTCAATTCGCAGCGTTGATCGCTCCGCGGCTGGTTCACACGTGCGCGCGTTCAGATTGTAAAGCTGGCGGTCCTTGCCGCCGGTGTCTTGCCCCGCTCACCGGTGGCAAGGACCACCGGCGTTACTCAAAGGTCCCAGCGCAGAATCGGAAATCGGAGGCCTCTCGATAGCGGCTTGCGCCAGTTCACATCTCCCGACGCCCTTCCATGGCTTTCGATATCGTGACCTCGTCCGCGAACTCCAGGTCGCTGCCTACCGGAATCCCCATTCCGATTCGCGTAACCTTCACGCCCAGCGGCTTCAGCAGCCGCGCCAGATAAACCGCCGTCGCCTCTCCCTCCACCGTGGGATTGGTCGCGACGATCACTTCCTGAATCTCACCCTGGCCGATGCGCTCGACTAGTCCTTTGATCTTCAGCGCCTCCGGCCCGATCCCGCGCAGCGGCGAGAGGGCGCCGTGCAGCACGTGGTAGCGGCCTTCGAACTGGCGCGTCGTCTCGATCCCCACGATGTTGTGCGGCTCCTCCACTACGCAGACCACCTTCGGATCGCGGTGCGGGTCGCGGCAGTACAGGCACAACTCGCTCTCGCTGATGTTGTTGCACTGTCCGCAGAGGCCCAGCTTGTCTTTCACATCGAGGATGGCCGCCGACAGGTGTTCGGCTTCTTCCCGCGGCGCGCGCAGAACGTGGAACGCAATGCGCTGTGCCGATTTTTGGCCGATCCCAGGCAGCCGCTTGAACTCGTTGATGAGCCGCGCGAGAGGTTCCGCGAAGTCCGGCATCGCTTAGAACATGCCGGGTGGCAGGCCCATGCCGCCGAGCATTCCACCCATCTTCCCTTTTATCTCTTCGTCGACCTTCTTCACCGCCTCGTTGCAAGCGGCCACGATCATGTCCTGCAACATCTCGACGTCGCCGGCCACCTCGGGGTCAATCTTCACCGACAGCAGGTTCTTCTGGCCGTCCATTTGCGCCGTGACCATGCCGCCGCCGGCCGTAGCTTCCACCTTGATCAGCGCAATTTCCTGATGCAGTTTCTCCTGCATTTGTTGCGCCTGTTTCATCATCTGTTGCATGTTGCCCGGTAACTTCACGTCGCTACTCCTTGAGGTTTCGAACTTTGCGGATCTCGCCGCCGAAGACTTCCCGGAAGCGCTGCACCTCGGTGTTTGCCATGGCGCGCCGCGTGGCTTCGTCCTCGTTGTTCGCCGTAGCCGGTAAGGCCGCAGGCGGCTCGCCGGTTTCTCCCACGCTGATCTGGACGCGCAGCGGCCGTCCGAAAACCTCGCGCACCGCTTCAGCAAATGGCTTGTCGTTGAAATAGATGGCGTACGATTTCGCCGTGACGATCCGCAGCTCCGCGCCGACCACCGAAATGCGCGAATTCTCGACTGCATCGGCCTGATGCGTAAGCCCGGCCTTCACCAGGTGCGCATGCAGCCTGCCGCGCTCATCCCCCGCCTCGACGGGAGGTGCCACGGGTGCCGTTGGTAGCGCTGGCGGTCGTGCCGCCGGCGGTTTTTGCCCCGGCTTTCGGCGCCGGCCGCGAATCCCCGCCGCCATTGCTCAGATCAGCCAGCGCCTGCTCAATCGGCAGCAAGCGTCCGGCCTGCACCAGCCGCACCAACCCGAGCTCCAGATGAAACCGCGGCTGCAGCGACGTTTGCAAATCCCGGAACAAATCCAGGCTGAGTTGCAGGTAGCGCGTCAGGTCCTCCTCGGAGAAACCCGCCGCGATGTCCGCCAGTCTTTGCCGCTGCGCCGCCGAAGCCGCGATCAGTCGGGCCGCCTCAGCACCGGTGATTCGCGCCACCAGCAGATTCCGGAAATAGCGCGACAGCTCGCGGCTGAAATGCTGCAGGTTGTGTCCGTTGCGCTCAAGCTCATCCACCACGTCCAGCATGCGGCGCGAGTCGCTCTCCGCAATCCCTTGCGTTACGCGCTCCAGCCATTCCAGCGAAAATCCGCCCAGCAGCGCGCGCACCTCGGCCGCATTGAGTTTCGCGCCGCAGCAGGCGATCGCCTGGTCCAGCGCCGAGAGCGAATCGCGCACGCTGCCTTCGCCCGCCTGCGCCAGCACGGCCAGCGCCTCGGCGTCGGTTTCAATGCCTTCCTGCTGGCAGATCCACGCCATGCGCGCGATCAGATCTTCGAAATCCACCGAGCGGAAGCTGAAGTGTTGGCAGCGCGACGCGATGGTCGCCGGAATTTTGTGCGCTTCCGTGGTGCACAGCACAAACACCACCCACTCCGGCGGCTCTTCAATGGTCTTCAACAGCGCGTTGAAGGCTTCATTGGTGATCTGGTGCGCTTCATCGATGATGAAGACTTTATAGCGGTCGCGCGCCGGCTGGTAGCGCACATTCTCGCGCAGCTCGCGCATTTCATTGATGCCGCGATTGGAAGCTGCGTCGATCTCGATCACGTCCACGGTCCCGCCCGCGGTAATCTCCAGGCAGCTCGCGCACTCGCCGCACGGCGTAGTGGTCGGCCCTTTAATGCAGTTCAGGCAGCGCGCCAGAATGCGAGCGACGGTAGTCTTGCCGGTGCCGCGCTGGCCCGAGAAAATGTAGCCGTGCGCGATACGGTTCTGGGTGATGGCATTTTCGAGTGTGGTCTTGACGTGCTCCTGGTTGACCACGTCGGAAAACGTTTGCGGGCGGTATTTGCGGGCGATGACCTGGTACATGCGGTGGGCATCTGCCAGGCCCCGGGTAATCCGCGGCACACGAGCCGCACCACTACCGTTGCTTCCTTCCGGACCTGGCGGGGTTTGCAGCCGCCCGTTGCACGGAGCCCGAGACCTGACAAATATCCATCCTAGCACGCGGGTTCGGGAGCGACCGCTCCCTTTGGTCGCGGCTCGGTAGTGCGTCACGCCGGCGCAGGCGCGCCCGAACCGCCCGTAGAGTGCCGAACGAGTAATGAATCGCGCTTACTGAGCCGCGACCAAAGGGAGTGGTCTTTATCGAAGTGTCACGTTCTGGTCAAATCGTTCGAGGTCGGGCACGGCCGGCGACCTAGAAAGGGTGTCTGGACACTACGGTGCAGAAGGCCCTGGCTGATCGTCAAAAACGGTAGACTTTAAAAAGATGCCGCACGTCTGGGTCGCTCAGAAAACGATACCGTTTTCAAAGACGTGTATAGTCCTGGGATTTCTGCTTTTCGTGCCACTCCGCGCTTTTCCCTGCACTTGCGTCGAGGCGAATCCTAACGCTCGGACCGCTATGAATGATGCGTCTACGGTGTTCCGCGGTTTCGTAGTGGCGAGGAAGCCTCTGCCCCAGCGCGCCGAAATGAAGGGCCGAGGGCGCTATGCCGTCACCTTTCGCGTTGACGAGTATTGGAAAGGTTCGCCTGGGTCCAGTGTGATTCTTTACGGCGTCGATGCCGGGACCGACTGCCTAGGCGATGGCGGCTTTGAGGTCGGGAAGAACTATCTCGTCTATGCCGCAGAAATGCCAGCTAGGGACGTATTCATGGGCGATGTCTTTTGGTATGGGTGGACCGACGTGCTCCCCGTGGGAACCCAAATGCTGGTGCCTCAAACGGCGTGTATGCCGGGTGGTGAAACATCGAAGGTGCAGAAGGCGTTAGGCGAGCTCGGGAAAGGACGTAGCCCTGTAAGGACGCCTTGATCATCGGTCGACCAAGGTACCAATTCGTCGCTCGTCCGTTCAAACCCCGCTCACCACGCGCTGCCACTCCTCCATGCGTTCCCGTATCGAACGCGCCGTCGCTACCTCCGGCAGCAACCCCGATATCACCGCCAGCGAATCGGCCCCGCCACGCAGCACGTCCGCGGCATTCTCGCGCGTGATTCCTCCGATCGCCACCAGCGGTTTTTCAAGCAGCGGACGGCACAGCCGCAGCTCCTCCACACCCACCACCGGATCCGGATTCTGCTTGGTCGAGGTGTTGAAAATCGGCCCCAACGCCACGTAGTCCACCGGCTCGCCACCGGCCGCGCAGAGCTGTTCCCGATTGTGACTGGAGTGGCCGATCATGGTATCCGGCCCCACTAGCTTGCGAGCGTCCCGCGGCGACAAGTCCTGCTGACCCAGGTGCAGTCCAGCGTCCAGCAGCATGGCGAAATCGGCGCGATCGTTGATTACCAGTGGCGCACCCGCCTCCCGGCAAAGCCGCGCCACGCCCTGCGCCACCGCGAAGATCTCCCGCGTCCAGTGGCCCTTGTGGCGAAACTGCAGGATACCCGCGCCGCCTTCCAGAAATGCCGCGGCGGCCAGTTCCACGCCTACCCCGCTATTTGCCAGCGTCTCCGTGTCCAGAATCGGATAGAGCCGCGGCAGTTTCATCGAATCGAGAGCGCCCCACCCCTTTGAAACGTGGCGGCCTCAGCCGGCGTGGGCAGCCCGAACGTCAGAAACACAAAACCCATTTCGTTGGTAGTCTGCTCCCCGTACTTCACCTCGACCGGCGGATGGGTCGGATTGCGCGGGTTATGCTCGGAGTTGTCGTACGTGAACTCCATGTCGACGCGCGTGCCTTTCGGCAGCTTCAACGGGGTCGCATAGGTGTAGGCGCCTTGCCAGTTGAAGTCCCAATCCTTGATCCAGATCAGCGGCGTTTCGGTGCCATCGGGCATGTGCGCGGTAACCTTCATGTCCTTGCAGATGTAATGCGCGTGCGGTGTGATGCCGAGCAGTTCCGCGTCCGCGGGCACGGTGCGGGAAGCCTTCACCACGTAGTGCGATTCGCCGGCGGGGATGTCGATGTTCAGGCTGCCCATCAACACCACCGAGCGCCCCTGCGTGGGTGCATCGCCGAAGAACAGACCCAGCGACGACTGATCCTGCGCCGCTGTGCCGGAAGGATGGTAGTGGATCTGCACCACCAGGTCCGCGTTCTGCGTCAGAGTGGTGGCGTAGGCAGCGACGGGTTTGCGCGGTGTGATGCCGGGCGCCCATCCGCCAATCAGGTTGGCGGGCACGCCAGGACCGCCGAAGCAGGTGTAGCCTCCGTCCGCCGAACCCGCGGCCAGCTTACGCCCCTGGCCGGTGGTGTCCAAAAACACCAGGGCATGATGGACCGTGCGGCGGTTATCGGCGCGAAACTCCAGGGCATGCAGGTACGCGTTCTGCTCGAGGTTCAGGGGGATCACGAAGCAGCGGAACTGGTCGGGACCATCGGCCGGCACCGCGAACTTCGCCGGCATCGTCACCACACGGTCCGGCTGTCCCAACTGCCAGCCTTCCGTGAATTTCGGTGGCGTCGGTTTGGGCCCGCTGCCTTCCGGCGCGCCGTTGGCGGCCCACTGTTGGATCAAGCGCAATCTGTTCATCGCTCAGGCGCCGCACGTCCTTGAAATCTCCGTAGCCGGGTTCGGCCTTCCACGGCGGCATCACGCGCGCTTTAGTGACGGTCGCCAGCAGCGCCGCCCGTTTGGCGGTGTCCTGATACGTCAACAGGGGAAATGGCGCGACTTCGCCGGGACGGTGGCAGCCCGCGCAGTTCTGGTAAAGAATCGGCGCGATGTCCTGGTTGTAGGTCGGCGTCTTCGCGGTGGTGGCAGCGTTCAGTGCGCCCGCCGTGGCGACAAACAGCGCTAGCGACGAGGTGAGAGTCAGTTTCATACGGCGGCTCCGTTCATTTCTTTCTGGTGATAGCGCAACCCAGCGCTTTGGTCCGCGGGTGTGGCACCGGCTTTCCCGCCAATACCGCGTCGAGCGTCTCTCGCAGATCGAACTGCGTCACCTGCACGCGCTCCTGGCCGAAATCCTCCAGGCGGTTGTCAATCCGGCCGAGATACAGCAAGTCCCCCCGCGGCGAAAGCACTGCGGCCTGGGGTGTCGCCGTAGCCCCGGTGTACGTTGCGAGGGATTCGGAAGGGTCCAGCAAATACGGAAACGTGTAAGCAAATTCCTTCGCGTGCCGCCGGACTTCATCCACCGCAATGCTGGCGTCGCCTTGCACGGCATAAAACGCCACGCCGCGCGGGCCATACGCGCTCTCGATGCGCTTCAGTTCCGGCACGTAGCGATTGCTCAAGGGACAATCGGTGCTCACAAAAAGCAGGACGACCGCGCGTTTAGTCGCCCATTCGGCCGTTGTGTGGACGCGGCCGGCAGTGTCGGCCAGCGAAAATGGCGGCAGCGTACCGGTCGCTGCGGTGGCGCAACTCCAGATCAACAGCAGCGGGGCGATCCCTGGCCCCTTGAGTGCCATGTGTCTATTGTACGATTGATACCTATTGTGGCGCGGGGCCCGCGGCCTCCAGCAGGCGTTATCGCAGGAAATACACATCGATGTAGCAAAAGTCGTTCCCACAACCGTCATCGCACACGCAATCACGGCCGTTAACCTGGTACATGCGCCAGTACCGCCGCCCCATGGTCGCTTCGAACATGAATTTGCCGGCCGTCCGGAGCACCTGGGGAGCCGCGTTCCGAAATGACAGATCCGGAATTCCGGAGATCTCTCCATTGAGAAGAAACTTGCGCTGGCTGACGGGTTCTACCCTCCCGGACAGATCCAGGTAGTAGGAGCCGCTATGAAGGCTTCCCGTCAAATGAAGTATCCCGTCGACGCTGGTGACACTTGCGGAGCCGACCTTCAGTGAGTCGCCGACGCGGTTGACGCGCAGGTCATGGATCCCCACATAGTACTGATCGAGGCCGTTGCCGGCCGGCTTTTTCGTCTCGGCCGGCGGCGTTTCCACCGGAGCAACGACCGTTGGCGGGCTCTTCGGGGCGGTCGTGATCAATTTCGCGGCCCCTGCCGCGGAACTATCCGCTACTGGCGACCCTGCCGGCGGCACCGCCGGGGAATGGTTATCGTTTCGCGTCGGCATCACAAAAACCACGATCCCGATCAACGCGAGTACCGCCACCATCGTCCACCCGATCCACTGATAGGACTGCGCCTTCGGCGGGGCTACTCGAAAACTCTCGGTATTCGCGACCGCTGTCTTCTGGGGTGTTGCCTCGGCGTTTCCGCGCGGCTTCTCCAAAGGGACTTTTGCCGCGGGCTCGCGCTGGCCGGCCAAGATCTCAATTAGGCGATTGAGCCCGGCGCGATAATCCTGTCGAAAATCCACATACTGCAGGCGGCGCAGCCGAAACGGAATCTCGCAATCACGATAGAGGATGGGAATTAGGGTCTTCTCCTCATCGAGGGCCAATGCGACCTCGTCCTGGACGTTGGTGGACTTAACCGACGCGGGGGAGAGCAGCACCAGCAGCACCGGTGAGGTTTTCAGCGCGTCCTCGACCGCGCTGTCCCACCGTTGGCCCGGAGTGATGTCGAGTTGATCGACCCATACCTTGGCACTCGATGCCTTGAGGTCCGCCGCCAGTCGCAGCGCGAACGCCGAGTCATCGCGAGAATAACTGAAGAAGGCCGTGTCTCTTTTGATCGTCACTTGGACGCCATATCCTGCACCGGCGTGCACGAAGTTCACAGAGTAATATTGACCGTGAGTATAGCGTCGGTACCGGCGACAATCAAGCGCGGCTGCACCGCGCGTCTAGACCGCCGCGGCCAGCACTTCCGCAGGCTTGGGCATCCCGCGCCGCGCGAAATGAATTACGCCGTCGGGCCCGATCAGATACACCGTCCGCTTCACGAACAGTCCATTGGCCTGATACAGCCTCGCCACCTGCTGGCCGCGATCCACCAGCAACGGAAACGGAAAGTGGTACTTCTCGCGGAACTTCACATGACTCGGCGCGCCTTGCGGATTCACCCCGAACACCTCTACGCCGCGCTTTTTCGCGGCATCCCACCCATCACGGAATTCGCACAATTGCTTAGTGCATCCTGGCGTGTCGTCGCCTGGGTAGAAAACCAGCACTACGTTCTTCCCTTTCAGCGACGCAAGCTTTACCGTGCGGCCCTGATCATCCGGCAGCGAGAAATCCGGCGCCGGCGTTCCGGGGGGAAGCGGATCCGAAAAGAGCCAGGAAAACATTTCCTCCACATTGTACCCGCGCCCCATGCGCTAAATTCGGCCTTATGCCAGCAGGCCGAAAAACCTGTGCCTTTTTTACGCCCCCCAGACCATTGCTCTGGCTACCTGGTACCACCATCAGCGCCGGATTGCAGTGGCAAATCGCTTATGTCATTGGTTGCGGCAGCCGGCATGAAATAGAGCTGACGGATGAATTGCTTGGTGTAAGCACCGCTGTCAATCGCGTCCAATAACCGCCCATAGTCTGCGATAGACAGCTTAAGTGCCGTGGAATTGATAGTTCTACACTTGGAACCATCAAACAACGTGTATGTCTGGAAGTACGCTCCGCCTGCGCTTCTGTTTCCGGCAAGAAATTCCTGCAAAATCCCGAACGGTTTGGGTTGTATATAGTTGAGGCCCGGCGCGTCTGATTGGCCAGGATTGTCCCACTTGAAATTGGTGTCGCCGGGGACAGGGCTCTCATCAGGGAGGGGAAATGGGGAGAATGGCATGTACTCTTTGTGCTCGAGTCCAATAATTCGCCACATCCTGAGGTTGTCCACAGTTGCGCCCGGTAGAGGCTGAATATCCCATGTTCGGACCAACCGCCGTGTCATCGATACCTTTCGACCCTTATCGTCAAAGAGACGCACTTCGACGTTCGCATGGCACATCGGGGTAGCTGCCTGGCCTCGCACCCCCGGCTTCATCGAAAGATTCCTCGTGATTGGCCTGGCGCCTTTGTACCTTGCTGTCCCGATCGAGAAATCCTTTTTCTCGAATTCCACTTCTACCCGACCATCCCCGGGCTTGTCCACCACCAGGATCGGAGCGTTTTCATCCATGTCGGCCTCCTGACAGCGAGCGGGCGATTCTGCGATAACCCGCATCGCTACTTGTCAAGAGATGTTGAAAACGATCATAGATTGCCAACCAAGTACTACTTCGGGCCGTGGGCTCCTGGTTTATAATTCGGCCTTATGGCTTTTTGCACGCAATGTGGAACGCCCGTCCCGGATGGATCTCGATTTTGCAGCGGTTGCGGACAACCAGTAGGCACAGCGGCTGCCGCTCCCGTTTCCGACCCGCTCGATTTCACCATTCAGGGCGACAATCTGCAGGTAGCTCGCGTCCGTCTGAAGCCCGGCCAGGAAGTCTATGCCGAAGCCGGCAAGATGGTATATAAGACCGCCAACGTGCAATGGGAAACGCGCATGAGCGGTGCCTCGCTGGGCGACAAATTGCTGGGCGCCCTGCGCCGCACCGTCACTGGTGAATCGCTGTTTCTCACTTACTTCCGCGCCGACAGCGCCGGCGAGGTGGGGTTCGCGGGCAACTATCCTGGCAAAATTCAGGTGTTCGACCTCAAGCCCGGCCAGTCGATACTCGCGCAGCGCGATGCCTTTATCCTGGCGCAGCCCACCGTGCAGTTCAACGTCGCCTTCGTGAAGCGGCTGGGAGTCGGCTTCTTCGGTGGAGAGGGCTTCATTCTGGAAAAGCTCACCGGGCCCGGCAGCGTCTTCATCCACGCCGGCGGCGATTTCGTGGAGTTCGATTTGCAACCCGGCCAGGTGCTGCAAGTCGACACCGGCTGCATCGTGGCCTTCGACGAATCGGTGGAGTACGACATTCAGTTTGTCGGCGGCATCAAGACCGCGATCTTCGGCGGCGAGGGCCTCTTCCTGGCCACCCTGACGGGCCCGGGCCACGTGGTGGTGCAGAGCATGACTCTCCAAAAAATGCGGCGCGAACTGGCGCCCACCCGCACTGGCGGCGATGAACACAGTCCCCTGGGAGCGCTCGGAAATATCTTCGGCTCCGAGGATTAGCCTACCCGCCGGAACTTCTGCGCGGGTGCCGCGTCGAGCATCTCGCGGACGGACCTGTGCGTGAGCGGATGGCGCAAATCAGGCGCAAGTTCCGCCAGCGGCGCCAGCACGAACCGCCGTTCCGCCATGCGCGGGTGCGGCACCTCCAAGGCGGCGCTGCGAATCACAGTCTTGCCGTAGAACAGGATGTCGATGTCGATGCTGCGCGGGCCGTTCTTGATGGTCCGCACCCGGCCCAGCAAGCGCTCGATCTTGAGCGTGCGCGCCAGCAGTTGCATCGGAAAGAGATCAGTCTCCGCTTCGACAACCAGGTTCAGGAACCAGCGCTGCGCCGCGAAACCGACGGGCTCAGTCTCGTAAGTAGACGAGACGCGGCCAATTCGCAATCCCACCCCCGCGAGTTGCGCAATCGCCTTAGCGAGGTTCCCCTGTCGATCCCCGACATTGGAGCCAAGCCCCAGGTAAACCGTCTTCATGCAGCCGTACCACAGGCCTCCCGGCCTGTGTCCGGTTTGCCTTGGACCCTAAAACAGCGCCGGCTGCTCATTCCCGCCCTTCGGCGCGATATGGAAGTACTCAAACGCCAGCGCCGTCGCCTCCCGTCCACGCTGCGTACGATTCAGAAATCCCAGCTGTATCAGATACGGCTCGTAGACTTCTTCGATGGTGTCCGGCTCCTCGGAAATCGACGCCGCGATGGTGTTCAATCCCACCGGCCCCCCGCGGTGCTTCTCCAGAATCGTGCGCATGATCTTGCGGTCGATCTCGTCGAGTCCGTAGTGGTCCACGTTATACAGATCCAGCGCCGTCTGCGCCACCGGCTTGGTAATGCGCCCATCGGCGCGCACCTGGGCAAAGTCGCGCACCCGGTGCAACAGACGGTTCGCGATGCGCGGCGTGCCGCGGCAGCGACGCGCGATTTCTTCCGCCGCCTCGTCCGTCACTTCCACGTTGAGCAGACGGGCCGAGCGACGCACAATAGTGGTCAGCTCCGCCACCGTGTACGGTTCCAAATGTAATTCCAAACCGAAGCGGCCGCGCAGAGGGGCGCTGATCAGCCCCTGCCGCGTAGTGGCGCCGATGGCGGTGAACTTCGGCATGGGCAGCGAGTGCGTGCGCGCTCCCGGACCCGCGCCCACCAGAATGTCCACGCGGAAATCTTCCAGCGCCGAATAAAACATCTCTTCCACATCGGGTAGCAGCCGGTGGATTTCGTCCACGAAGAACACCTGCCGCGCGCGGATGTTGCTCAGGATGCCCGTCAGGTCGAGTTTCTTCTGCAGCACCGGGCCGGAAGTGGCCGTGAGCGGCACTTCCATCTCTTCCGCGATGATGGTGGCGAGAGTCGTCTTGCCCAAACCCGGCGGGCCGTAGAGCAGAACGTGGTCCAGGGCCTCGCCCCGCTGGCGGGCCGCCTGTATGGCGATGGAGAGGTTCTCTTTGAGCTTGCTTTGTCCGGTAAAGTCGGCGAGCTTGCGCGGCCGCAGCCCGGCTTCAAACGGTGCGTCTTCAGGCTGGAGATCCCCGGAAATCATGTGCCGCTCGGACATGTGCTACCAGCTTAACGTACCAGTTCCAAAGCGCGGCGGAAGAGCGGTTCAAAGTCTGTGGAAGCGCCCGCGGCCTTGGCTTTGCGCACCGCTGCTTCCGCCTGCGGCCGCGCGCATCCCAGGTTGAGCAGCGCCGAGAGCACATCCTGATCGATGGCGGAGAGCGTCGCGGCCGCGGGTCCTGGCTCCTCGCCGGTCACCACCGGAAGCTTGTCTCGCAGTTCCAGCACCATGCGCTCCGCGGTCTTCTTGCCGACGCCCGGAATGCGCACCAACCGCTCCACCTCGCTGCGGCGTATGGCGCCAATCAGATCGGCGGCTGCCAGCCCCGACAGGATCTTCACCGCCAGCGTCGGCCCGATCCCGCTAACCCCGATGAGCTTTTCGAAGAGCGCCTTTTCATCCTGGGTCAGGAAACCGTAGAGCGCCAGCGCGTCTTCGCGCACATGCGTGTGGATCCGCAGGCGGACCTCGGCCCCCGCGTCGGGCAGGTGCGTGAACGTCGAGACCGGGATGGTGACGTCATATCCCACGCCCCCGGTTTCGACGATAGCCTGGTTGGGATGCTTCTCGATCAGCATGCCGCGCAGCAGAGCGATCATAAACTTGTATTGTAAGGTGAGGTTCCTTGGCCCGACGAAGATTCTTTGTAGACGCCATTCGCAAAGGCGGCGCCGAACTGCGCGGCGAAGATGCGTGGCACTTAACGCGTGTTCTCCGCGTCGAGGCAGGCCAGCAATACGAGATCTCCGATAACCGCACCGCCTACCTGGCGGAAATCGCCGAAGCGCGCGGCGACCGCGTCGTGTTTCGCGTGATCGAACCGATCGCTTCGCCCGAACTGCCGGTCGAGATCACACTGCTGGCGTCGCTCATCAAGTTCGACCGCCTCGAGTGGATGATCGAAAAGGCGACCGAGCTGGGCGTGGCGCGCATTCTGCCGGTGGATTCGACGCGCAGCGAAAAGGGTTTGTTCGCCGCATCCCACAAGCGCACCGAGCGATGGACGCGCGTCGCCCGCGAGAGCAGCCAGCAATCGCGACGCGTCCATATACCAGAAATCCTGCCGGCGGCACGTTTCGAGCAGGCGCTTACCGAACCGGCGGACTATCGGTTTGTCCTGGAGGAGATGACAGCCCCTCCCCTGTTGCGCGCCCTTCCCGCCGACCGCACCCAGCCCAGGCACGTGGCGATGATGACAGGACCGGAAGGCGGCTGGACCGACAGTGAGCGTCAACAGGCCGCCGCAGCCGGCTGGCAGCCCGTATCGTTAGGCCCGCAATTACTGCGCGCCGAAACCGCCGCCACCGCAGCTATTGCCATCGTCATGAATGCCTGGTGTCTGTGAGGCTGGGCCAGAGTCAGGCCGGCTGGAATAGCTCGACGCCAGCGGTCTGAGCGGCTTTCTGCAAGTCCTCGTCGAGCGTTGCCAGAGGCAGGCCCTTGCGGATCGCTAATTCGAGATCAGCGGCATCGTATCCGCTCAGTCCGTACTCAACAGCCAGCCGGTGCACGTCGCCGAAAATGTGGCTCAAAGCCTCTCCGTCTACCGCTATGTCGAGCGATCTTAGATCTTCCAGGAAGCCCCGGGCCTTATCGGTGCTCAGTGAGCCCGTCCGCTGAGCCTTCGCCAGCACCGAAACAACCTCGTATAGCCACAGTACCGGAACGTGGGCGCGCTGGACCGCCCGTAGCTGCTCAAGTACCGCTTCGGCATACGGCGTGGAAGTGTTCTCAAAACACCAGCGCATGGTCACAGAGTTGTCGAGGACGAACGCTGTCAAGCCCGGCCTTCGTTAATGAGGTCCTTGATAGTGACCCCTGCGGGCAACTGGTTTCCCTGGCGAAGTTCGCGAATGTGCGCGACCGCTTCAGCGGGCGTCTTGCGGCGTACCGAAAACGACAATGGTTTCGCATCCCGCCTGGCTTGCACCCCTTCGAGGATCATTTCGTCAACGGACCCGAAGTGACCACTTTGCAGTTCTTCCTGCACAACGCGTTCGGTTTCAGGTTTGAGATTGATCGTCATTTCCGTGCCTCAGCCCGACCCGAGTGGCCGTTAAACACATCATCTCACGGCCGGCGAATAGAGAGCACCTCACTTTCCGCGCGGGGCAGTACAATTACTCAAACACTATGGCTGCCAAGAAAAAGGCTGCCGGGCCTAAAGCGCCCCGCACTCGCAAGGAACGGAAGTTCCCGGCGCTAACCTTCGGAGAGGCCTTGACAATTGCAGAAGGCATACAGAAGTATGCCGCTGGGCAAAAGGTCCGTAGGCTCACGCTGTTCGAAAAACTTAATAGGGAACCTGACAGCGTTGAATCGCGCAGACTCGTTACGGCGTCGGGTCAATATGGTCTGACCAAGGGTGGTTATCAGGCTGAGTTCCTGGAGTTAACACCCGAAGGCAATGAGGCAACCAGCGACGACGTTTCCCCTGCAAAGAAGCTTACCGCCCGGTTCAACCTGGCAATCGAGAAGCACTCCCCCTTTGAGTTCCTTTACGGGAAGATCAAGGGCAACAAAGTGCCCGCGAAGGAAGTGATGTCAGACTACCTCTCTGAGGCCAACGTCGAAGACGACGAGAAGGCAGAGTGCATCGACACGTTCATATTGAACGCAAAGTTTCTGGGACTACTCAGAACCATCGGTGGCTCGGAACGCCTTGTCCCCATTGAACAAGTCATTGAGGAGGCACCTCTGTCGGCCCAGGCAGGAGGGGAATCATCTGGGCTCGACTCAGTGTTGCCGCCAGTTCCTCAGATTTCCAGTGGGGACAAGGCAGAACTCGCTGAAGATTTCTCGAAGATCTGTTTTTACATCACCCCAATTGGAAAAGAGGATTCTGAAGAGCGACGCCATGCGGACTTTCTGATGGAATACATAATCAAGCCCGCGGTCAAAGAGTTTAATCTCACAGTGGTTCGGGCGGATCAAATGGGAAAACCGGGGATGATTGGAAAGCAGGTGATCGAACACTTCTTAAGGTCACGCCTCGTGATCGTGGACCTATCGTTCCACAACCCGAATGTGTTCTATGAACTCTGTTTGCGCCATGTCACGCGGTTGCCCACCGTCCAGGTGAAGCGGGAGTTAGATGCTATCCCTTTCGACGTAAACCAGTACCGCACGATTCCGATTGAAACCCGAGATCCATATACTCTGGTTCCGAAGCTTCAGACCTACACCGCCCAAGTTGCAAATCAGGTAAGGCGGGCTCTCCAAGACTCTGAATCGGGTGACAATCCAATCCCGCTGTACTACCCGAGTGCCAGGTTGTCCTGGGACGAGAAGTGAGCACCAGAGGCGATTCACCTCTCCCACGTCGCCATGATAACAGGGCGCCGCAGCCGGCTGGCAGCCCGTATCGTTAGGCCCGCAATTACTGCGCGCCGAAACCGCCGCCACCGCAGCTATTGCCATCGTCATGAATGCCTGGTGTCCGTAAACAGGACTCCGTCTGTATCACCGCTTAAGACGTTGGACGTTCAGGTAGATGTTGTAATCAGTGCCCAACTGCAAAATGCTGGTATCCACGCTCACGGTTGATTCGCCGACCGTCGATTTGTTGCAGAAATATAGACGGGCCGTCCCAGGTTGGCCGATATCGGATTTTTTCCATCCCGGTAATGCCGCCTGCACGTTGTCGATCACCTCGGCAAATCTTGCCTCAGCCGCGGCCCGCTCTTTCGAACGGAACAAAACGCACTCGATGAACGGATACTCGCTAGGTCCGCCGCCGCTACAACGAACAGCATCTGGAAACTGGACCGCCGGTACCCATTTGCCAACTTCGTTCGCACCGAGCGACACGAATCCCGTAGGGGCTTCGGCAACATAGAGCCTTAGCGTATTCCGAAACGCGTCTACTGCAGTGGATCCGCTCGTCTGACTCGCCGTTACCGGAGCCGGTGGGCTTGGCGTGGCAATATCGGATACCGGCTTTGCTTGCCGAACCCCCATCTCCGGGACGGATTCGACCTGCTTCGACCCAACAGGCGACGCTACGGACTTGATCGAGCCCCCGACCTTCCCCGCGGCCTTGATCAGTTTTGCGCAGATCTCGCTCAGAACCGCCTGCCTCTGCGCCTTCGTTAGCCTGTCCAACGGCCGCGAAGTGTCATGTGCCGCCTGGTAAGACGCAATCTCCGTTTCGTCGTAGAGGCAGGAACTCAGGTAGATCCAGAAGATCGTAACTCCCTCGGCCTGCGCCGCCCCAAGTAGCGGCGGCAACTCCTGTTGCGAAATAAAGTGCGATGCCAGGAAGTTTTGACTCACCAGCAGTACGGCGATATTGGCCGAAGCCAGCCCTTTCTCGATCTCGTCCCGCCACTTCGCCCCAGGTGGGATCTTCGTATCGTCCCAGAGGTCCACCATGCCTCTTTGAATGGCTGGGGCCAGCATCGTTTCGAACTCTCCAAATAGCCGTGAGTCCTTATGGCTGTAGCTCACGAAGATCTTGTCACGAATCGCCACCTTCGCATCATTCTATACAATCCACCTTCGCCACGCCGTGGTGCGCGTGACGCCCATGCCCTACTTCTTGTCGCGCACGAACACCACGCCCTGAGCGGTTTCCAATGGATTGTGATTGCCATCCTGATCTTTGAAAGTGATTGAAAGTCATCGGGATGTAACCGCCAGTTTTTCGGAAGATCACAATCAGTTCTTCGCCGGTGTCGCTAAATCGATCCGGCAATTGTGAAATCGTTAGAACTGCCGGATGAATTCGAAACCCATACCGGTGTGCCAGCTTCACCATCATTCCGGTATCGTCTTGTTGGCGTTATACTTCGTCCGCGGTCAGGTTCTCGGCGTTCCCGAACGCAGCGCGCACCCCCTTGACATCCATTGCAAATCGTAATAGCATGATTGCAATATGCAATATGACTGCGCGGTCCAACGGAACTCCCGGCCGCTACATTGCGTATCGTCAAAGGAATCGTAGAAAACTTTATGGCACCCACAACCAGCCCACGCTTAGGTGAAATTCACGCGCTGCTCGCGGAGAACGGGTACGAAGTCTCCGAGCCGGCGCCCGACACATTGCGCATCAAAGAGGTCGAGAGCGGAGTCGCGCTCCAGGCCATCCTCCAGGGCGACATCCTGTTCCTGTCGCTCACGTGCACGGTCGTCCCGCGCGCGGCCGTCACCCCGGCCATCATGCAGAAAATGCTGGACGCCGGCAATGGCATCTCCACCTCGCACTTTCAGATCTATGATGCAGGTAGCGGCAAGGTGGCCGTCACCTTGAACAACTTCTGCAAGCTGCAGGACATGGGCGCGGAAGACGAGGACGACATCCTCTCCTGCGTGCATTTCCTGCTGGTGGATGTAATGAGCGCACGGCGCCTTTTGACCGCCCTGCAATCGTAAAGGAGAAACGACGATATGGGATTTCTGACAGATTTCTTCAGCCGAATCGGCCGCGTCGGGCGAGGCCAGGCTAACAAGGGCGTCGACGTCATCGAGGACGCAACCTTCGAGGCGACCGTTAAACAGACCGTGGCCGACATGAAGAACGAGCTCAACAAGGTCGTTCAGGCTTCGGCCGTCGCCATGAGCAACTACAATCGCCTGGATGCCGAATACCAGAAGTATGTGCGCCAGGCGCAGGAATGGAAAGACCGCGCCGGACAGGCCCTGGATGCCGGCAATGAGGACCTGGCACGCAAGGCGCTCGGCAAGAAGGCTGAGTGCGACAAGCAGGTTGCATCGATGCAAGCGGCCGTCCAAAGCGCCCAGCAGACCAGCGAGAAGTTGAAGCAGCAGGTCGGCGAGTTGAAGCGCAAAATCGACGAAGGCGACCGCACCGCCACCACCCTCGTAGCGCGCAAGAATGCCGCGGCGGCGCAGCGCAAGGTCTCCGAAGCCATGGCGGGCGTTGGCAACGCCGACAACGCGTTCTCCGCTCTGAACCGCTTCGAAGAAACCGTGGCGAAAGAAGAAGCCACCGCCAAAGCTTTTGACGAACTCGCCTCCGCCGGCAAGGACGACGACTTGGAAAAGCAGTTCGCCCAGTTAGGCGGCCACAGCGTCGACGCGGAATTGGAAGCGCTCAAGCGCGAGCGGCAAAAGGGTAGTGCCCCGGCGCCGCCCTATTTGCCGAAGGAATTGGCTGCTCCGGCCTCCTCGGTGTCCGTCGCGCAATCCACCGGAGACAAAGCGAAGGCGTAGCCGAGCCTTGTGGGGCAGCGCCGTGCGCTGCCCAGTCCACATGCCCACACTCCTTATCCTCGCGATTCTGATCGCCTTATTGGTAATAGTGCTTATGAATCTCTTCAAGAAACCCGCTCCATCGCCCGCCGCTCCCGGCCCCGATCTGGCGAATCTCAAGGTCACCGACGCCCGCCTGGGTGACGTCCTCTCCGTCTCCGGCGCGGGCGACAGCATGACCGATCTCGACTTCACCGCCGACCGCTCCACCCGCTTCGACCTGGGCACGCGCCGTACACTCCTGTTGAGCGGCCTCTACCGCGAGCGTCGCGTCACCCTGCGCGTCGTTACCGACGAAGACGTCGAAGTCGAGCCTGGAGAGCGATCCCCGCAAGCTCACCCTGGAAGATCTGGGACTCAATGAGCAAGACCTCGCCGATATGGACGAGCGTCAGAACACCGCCGATACCTTCGAGTACGACGGCAAGGTGTGGCTGTATCGCCGCAGCCGCGAGGTGAAAGCCTGGCGCGACGATCAGACGCAGCCCACCGGGTTTTATTACTGGGAATTTCAGGAACAGGATGGCAAACGCCTGCTGGCGATTCGCAAAGCCGAAAGCGAACCGTTCGCCGTCACCATGTTCACCACCGTTCCCGCAGGCGACGTCACCGTTTACCGGGGGAAGCCATGAGCAAGCCTGCATTGCGACTGTCTGCCGCGGTCCTGACAACCCTGATTATCGTTGTCGGAATTACTGCGTTCGATCACCTGCCCAGCGCTGTCCGCGCACAAATCGATTCCGAGCGAGCCGCCCTCGCCTCCGCGCCCAACCAGGTGCGCGCCGCGCAGGATGCCGTCACGCACGAAGTGCAGTCGGAACCCGACGCTCTTCAACGGCATCGCCGCCAGCCAACAGTGGCCCGCGCACTTCCAGGAATCGTCGAGCTTGCTCCAGTCCGCCCGCGGCGATATGGACGAGCTCACGCGGCTGGAAAAGCAGGGCCATCACAGTGACCAGCAGCGCGCCGAAGCCTTGTTGTCGCACGAACGCAGCCTGCGCGCCAGTGCACTGAACCAGGCCACGGCAATCCAGACCGAGGCATCTCACTGGCTGGAACGCAAGCAGCACCTGCCCGAAGAAGTGCAGCAGATGGAGCGGAGCTATCAGTCCATCCATAGCTTCGATCTTGCCCCGGTCACTGCCGTTGTCGAGAAGGCCGAAGCCGACTGGCCCGAAAAGAAAGCGGACCTGGCGTCGCGTTTGACCGCCGTCACCGGCGTGGTTGCCCGCGGTGACAGCCTGTGGCAGTCCACCGCCGCCGCTCGCCGGCAGGCCGCGTCTGGAGACGTCGCCGGGCTGGATCTCGGCGGGTTACTCTCCGCCTCCGACGAGCTGAAAACATCAGCGGCCGCGCTGCCGCAAAAGTCCGAGGAACTGAAATCCCTCACCGGCCAACTCTACGACTCCTGGGACAAGGTGCTGGTCGACATGGAGACCCGCGGCATCGGCCGCGCCCGCGCCTACGACCAGAAAATCCGCACCGTGCGGACGCACCTGGGCGCGAGCACTTCCGACGAACGGTGGGTCGATGTCTCGCCGGCGACTTACGACGCCATGCGCAACGACCTCGGCATGGCCATCGAACACAAGCCCGCCGGGAAGTACGATTCCGAAGCCGAGCGCGTGGCCCAGCCCGCCGGATTTGCGTACATGGCGCCGCCGTCCCAGGGCTCCAACCAGTATGGTTACTGGGAGCATCGCGACGGTGGCCAAAGCTTCTGGGTCTTCTACGGCCAGTACGCGCTGATGCGCGACCTGCTTTTCAATCACAGCTACCGCCCGCTCCCCCGCGATGAGTATGAAGACTACCGCTCGTGGCACAGTCGCGGCCAGACCTATTACGGCCGCGATTTCGAAGCCGGCGGAAACGCTCCCAAGTACGGCACCAACGGCACCGCCACACAGGAACGCTATTCCGGAAGCACCTTCTCGCACAACGGCGGTTTCCGCGATTCTCCCTACGCCAGTAAGAGCGGTTCGTTTCGCGACTCGCCGTACGCCTCGCGCTCCGAGGGCGGCAGGACTTTCGGCGGCAACCGGCCTTCGGGCGGCGAGCCGCACGTCGGCTCGGTACCGGAACCGCACTTCCATCCCGCCCCGCGGTCCGCTCCCCGCTCATTCGGCGGTGGCCGCAGGTTCGGCGGCCGCCGATAGACTCCCATCACTGAAAGATGGTGGCGCCCGCAATGATCTCCTCGCGCAACACGCCACCATTCGCGAAGGGCTCCAATCGGTCGTGCAAGGTCTTCTCAAAATCGCGCCGTCGGTGCCCCAACACCGCGGGAGAAGTCGTCGAAAGCGACAGCGCGCGCCCGATCAGGTCCGAGATCTTGACCGTATGCCGATACGTGACCGCAATCTCCCCCGCTTTCCGGAACCGAGACCCTGCAAACCATGCTTGGGGGCGGATCCGATAACGCCGCTCGTGCGGATCCGATGACCACGCCCGCCGGATTTCGTGGAATGTCCCCGCCCAGCGATTGATCGAAGCTTCAGACGTAAGCGACCCGCAAGTTACGATCCACCCATTCTTAGCAACCACTCGATCCAGGACAGCGAGTGTTGCACCGCGCGGGAGCCAGTGCAGAGCGCGTCCAATGGTCACCACGTCGGCGCTTCCCAGGCTCCCGCCGATGTCTTCCATGCGCCCCTGTAGCAACTCGATCCGCACGCCTGCTTCGGCCGCCGCTACCTTGGCCGCCGCGATCATGTTCGCTTCCGGATCGACGCCCGCGCAATGTTCCACGAAGGGCGCAAAGCCGATGGCCAGCATCGCCGGCCCACAAGCCGCATCCACCAGCCGCTCCTGTCCCGTAAGACCCAGACGCAAAGCGACCGCCCGGAAGAATTCCGCCGGATACGGCTCGCGATACCGCCGATAGAATTGCGCCGTCGACGCGAAGCGTCCCATAGTCAGTTGCTGCGGTGGTGGTCGCCCTTATCCCAGACCAGGAAGGAAACGGTGCCAACCCGGTCCATCTTCACCACAACTTGAGTGAAGCCGACGCGATCCGCGCAAGGTTGCACCAAAACGTATTCACCCCCGCCAGTCTGAAGGAGACGATGCCACTCCGGAAGCCCACCGGCGGAACGCGATTGCATTTCGTTCCAAGGTCTCGTGATCCACTCGTGGACGAAATCCTGCGCCTGAAGCGCAACGGGATCAATGCGCTCGACACTCGACTGACCGATGCGGTAGTGCAGCACATGAGTCCGCCGCTCCCCGCCTTCCATCGCCTCAGCCGTCATTTCAAGAAGGAGTTCTTGTGGGGTTAGTTTGACGTGAACGCCATCATCTCTGACGAAGACGTGAGTGCTCGAGAATAAGGGCAACGCGCGGCTGCCTTTGCGGTCGATTCGGAACAGCCGGTAATCGACGTCCTCCCAAACCGATCCGCACTGTACTGCGTACCAGGAGGCGTAGAGGATGCGGCTCCCTGATGAGTCCGGAGACGAGAATTGCGCTTCCCGGAACTCGCTCCCCCACTTATGCGTGCCATTTGCTTCTAGAACCCGCGCGCTGGCCGTCGCGGTGAAGTGGTAGAGATAGAGCGATACATCAGTGCCGCACCCGACAGTGACCCCTGCCTGGACGATTAGTCCGCCCGGGTAGCTCTCCGGCCGCGAAAGCTTGAGCGAATCAACGTACCCGAAATTCGCAGTCGATTTCTCTGGTTCCAGCAGACCCGCGCGCCGCAGATCCGCGGTCAATCGCGCTTCCAGGGATGGGAACTCCGCGTCGAACTCAGTGGCATTAGCCGGCAGGTGGGTTTCGATCCAGTCGCGAAGCAGGTTCTTCAGGTCAGTCGATTCTACTTGTTGGTCGGTCTTAATGAGGGCGCGGATGCGCGCGGACTCTGCCACCAGGCGATCGAGTTCGGCCGACTGGCCGAACAGCGTGGGCGTGGCAGCCGCCAGAAAGAGCCACCACCAGAAGCGTGCCATCGAGACACCATTCTAACGCTCGTCACCGCACTTCGAAAATTTTCTGCGTCTGTCGGATCAACCACTTGGCTCCTCACGCCCGCTTGCCCCGCACACGTCCCCTGCTACTTTGAAACATGCCGGCCGGCAACGTTGCGTTTTAGTGGTACTGAACTTCCGGAGGCCGTTAACGCCTTGCGGTGATCCCCTACGGGCAGGACGCCGACGGAAGAACTTGAGATCGATCTCATCACACCCTGCGGTGAGCGGATAGCTCCGATCGCCGTCCCGCGGGATATCAGAGAGTCGAGGTTCGAAACGAGCGGGAAGAAAGTAACGCCATTCAGCGATTCCAACACCTTCGTAGAACCGGCTCAAACCATCGGGCGGCCGACACGCACGGCGATAAGTCCGCGGAGCAATCCGAAGCCCGGCCGCCCCGCAACGCACCTTCAATCCAACCAGGCCTCACGCATGGCCGCTACCACCGGCACGCCACCAAACCGCCTCTCCCGTCCGTGAAACTCCCGCACCGCGCCCGCCAGATCGTCCGCATCGAAGTCCGGCCACATGCGCCGCGAAAAAATCAACTCCGCGTAGGCGCTCTCCCACAACAGAAAGTCGCTCAACCGCCGCTCCCCGCCAGTCCGGATCAGCAGGTCCACCGCCGGTCCTAGAACTCCGCCCAGCGCTTCACCGGAAAGAGCGGGCAGCTCGCGCGCCGCCGCCAGAATGGCTTCACGTCCCGAGTAATCCACCGCAATCCGCAGCAGCAGGCGCGTGCCCCCGCGGGTGAGCGCCTCTGCATGCGCGATGGCGCGGCACAGCGGCTCCGCCAGTCGGTCACGCCGCCCGATCACCTGAAGCCGCACACCGTTTTCGATGCACCGCTCCGTCTCGGATTCCAGGAATTGCGCGAACAACTTCATGAGCGCGGCCACCTCCATCCCGGGGCGCCGCCAGTTGTCCGCCGAGAAGGCAAATAGGGTCAGCACCGCGACTCCCAAATCCGGCGCTGCCTCCACCACCCGCCGCACCGCCTGGGCCCCGGCGCGGTGTCCCGCCACCCGCGGCAGGCCGCGTCCCAAAGCCCATCGGCCATTGCCATCCATAATGATGGCCACATGCAGAGTACTTTGTAATGAAAAGCAAGAAGCCATAAAAAAGTCGCCTATTTCTCCCGCATGGCGCGAATCAGCGCCTCCATGTGATCCAGATACCGTTCCAGCGCCCGTTTACCCGCCGCCGTCAACCGGTAATCCGTGCGCGGCATGCGGCCTTCGAACGATTTCGCGCAGCCTACGTAGCCCGCCTCTTCGAGTTTGCGGGCATGCACGCTGAGATTGCCGTCGCTGGTATCGAGCAGCTTCTTCAGTTCGTTGAAACTCAGCGATTCGTTCACCGAGAGTGCGCTCAAGATGCCCAGCCGCAGCCGTTCGTGAATCAGCCGGTCGAGTTTGGGAGCGCCCGCCAGGGCCTCACCAACCGGGCTGGGTTGCAGCTTGCGTTCGCGCCGCGCCGTATTGAATTTACCCGCCATATTTCACCGAAATCGCCAGTCCAAAAAGAATGTGCAGCCCGCCGAACCCCGCCGCCAGCAGTGGATTTCCCCAGCTCGCCGGCGCCAGCACGGCCAACGCGCCCAACGCCATGAAACACGCGCCCATCAGGGGCACAATCTTCACCGAAGCCGCGCCGCCCGAGACCACACCCGCGCCATAGAGCAACAGCCAGACCCCGGGAAGAACGGAAAGCGCGCCGCCCCGGAACAGCACGAAGGTCAGTAGCGCTCCCGCGGCCATTGAGGGTACAAACGCCGCCATGAATTTCCGCCCCGGCGCCGAGAGCAGCGGCATTTTCGCGCTCGCCGACTTCCGAGCGGCCGCCGCCATGCCGATCAGTAGCGCTACTACCGCCTCCACCACCCACACCGCCAGCCAGCGCCGCGCATCCGTTTGGCTCGCGGCAATCCACGCTGCCGCCAGCGCCGTAGCGCCCATCAGCACTCCGCCCGCGCCGGGAACCGCCGTGAAGGAACCCGCCCGTTCCATAGTGCGCCGGATGTACAGCAGGTTGTCCATGGCCGTGGCTTGCAACTCCACAGGCTCCGGCACACGTGGGCGAATCGGTCGGATCGAGGCCACCATCTGATCATAGGACAATTCTCCGATTGGTTTCAAGTCCTTTTCGCGGCAAAGCAGGCGCCACCAGTACTGGCCGTCACAGGCTAAAATGGATTCGCGTGCTCCCCAAAACTCAGCAGCAGGTATATTCGCGTGCGGAGGTGCGCCGCCAGTTTGCCCTTAGCGAGCGGAGCTTGCGCGGCTGGGAGCGGGAGTCCCTTCTGCCCCCGGCGGACTCCTATTCCTTCTCCGACCTGATCGCCATCCGCACCATCGTCGAGCTGCGCGGCAAAGGCTTCCGATCGCGCCAGATCTCCGAAGCCGTCGATTCGCTGCGCCGCAAGCTCGAAGGGGTCAAGCAGCCCCTGTCCGAACTGCGCATCCTCTCCAACGGGAAGAAGATTGCCGTGAGGGTCGCGGGACAGCGCTTCGAAGCCCTCACCGGCCAGATCCTCTTCGATTTCGATGCGTCCGAATTGGCCGCGGTCAAGACGCTCGCGCCACGCCAGCGCACCGCCAATCCGATGCGCGAATCGGAGCATTGGTTTCAGACGGGTCTCGACCTGGAAGAATCCGGCGCCCCCATCAACGAAGTGATTGAAGCTTACAAAAAGGTGGTGGAGCTGAATCCCCACGCGGCTGGCGCGCTGGTAAATTTAGGCACCATTTTCTATCGCGACCGGCGCTTTGCCGAAGCCGAGAAATATTACAAAGACGCGGTCACCGCCGATCCCAGCTATCCGCTTGCGCAGTTCAACCTGGGAAATCTCTATGACGAGCAGGGCCGTTTGAACGAAGCATTCGACCACTACCGGCGCGCCTTGGCGCTGAACCCGCAATACGCCGACGCACATTTCAACCTCGCGCTACTATGCGAGCGAACCGGCGATGCGCTCAAAGCCGTGCACCACTGGAAGCGTTACCTGAAGCTGGATCATTCGGGCGCATGGGCCGAGATCGCGCAGCGCCAACTGGAGCGTCTGCGCGAAGCTACATTAATCCGGCCACGGTAACATCCGATATCCTAGTTCCTGGGAGATAATTTGAGCCGCATTGTTCTCGCATTCCGTTCGTTCTTCGACATCCTCTTTGGAGGACAACTCTCTGAGGGCGCTCTCACCGGCCTGGGTCTGTCCAAGCGCGCGCCCGGCCCGGCTACGGCTACGAAAACCGCCGCTGCGCCGCCCGGCCCTACGGTCAAGACCTCTGATGGAGCCTTGCAGATTCTCGCCATCCTGCAACGCGATTCGCGCCTTCTGGATTTCCTGATGGAAGACATGACCGCATACTCCGACGACCAGATCGGCGGCGCCGTCCGCGAATTACACGATCAGTGCCGCGACTCGGTGGCGCGTTACGTTACGCTGCAGCCGGTCATCGACGGCGTCGAGGGCACCTTCACGCAAGCGCCTTCCAAAGACCCCAACCTGGTCAAGTTCGTCGGCAATGTGCCGGCCACGCCGCCATCCGGCGGGATCTTACGGCACAAAGGATGGCGTGTCCTGAAGGTCGACCTGCCTTCGCTCGGAGCAGGGCAGGACACTGCGATCCTTGCGCCCGCGGAAATCGAGATCGAGTAAACCCAGGTGCCCTCCCGATACGTCATTGGAATCGATCTCGGCACCACCAATTCGGCGCTCTCCTACGCGGAGATTCAGCCGGATGCCGATCCCTTCGCGCCGGCCAACGTGCAGGCTTTCGCCATCCCCCAGCTCGAAAATCCGGGAGAAGTGCGCGACGAGGACCTGCTGCCCTCGTTTCTCTATCTGCCCGGCAGCGCGGATTTCGCGGCCGGAACTACGGCGCTTCCCTGGGATGCCGGCCGCACTTTCGTAGCCGGACGCCTGGCGCAAAAGCGGGGTGCAGAGAATGCCGGACGCCTGGTCTCCTCGGCCAAATCGTGGCTCTCGCACTCCGGCGTGGACCGCACCGCGCCGCTGCTGCCATTCCGCGCGCCCGAGGGTGTCGACAAGATTTCGCCCGTCGAAGCCAGCCGCCGCTATCTGCGAACATCTGCGCGAAGCCTGGGATTTCCAGAAGCCCGACGATCCCTTCGCGGAACAGCAGGTGCTGGTCACGGTGCCGGCATCGTTCGATGCCGTGGCGCGCGAGTTAACGCTTGAAGCTGCGCAACAGGCGGGCTATCAAAATCTCACACTGCTCGAAGAGCCGCAGGCGGCCTTTTATGCGTGGATCGAGCGGCACGCCGATTGGCGCGACCGCGTTCAGTTGGGCGACTTGATCCTGGTGGTGGATATCGGCGGCGGCACCACCGACTTCACGCTGATTGCAGTTACCGAGCAACAGGGCGAGCTTACGTTGAACCGCGTGGCCGTGGGCGAGCATATTCTACTGGGCGGCGATAACATCGACCTGACGCTTGCGGTCACGGTGGCGCAGCGCTTGGCCGAGAAGGGCACCCGGCTCGACAGCCGGCAAATGCAGATGCTGTGGAACAATTGCCGCATCGCCAAGGAGAAGTTGCTGGAGCCCGGCTCCACCGCCAAGGAGCAGCCGGTCACAATTCTAGGCACGGGCACGGGCGTGGTGGGCGGCACCATCAAAGCCACGCTGCGCCGCGCCGACATCGATGCCGTGTTGGGCGATGGCTTTTTCCCAGCGGTTTCCAGCACGGAGATGCCCTCCCGCCAGCGCCGCCTCGGCTTGCAGGAGATCGGCCTGCCGTACGCAGCCGATGCGGCCATCACCAAACAGATGGCGCAATTTCTCCGCCAGCAGGCCTCCGCCACGGAACACGGAACGGTGCGCCGAGGCCCCAGCGGCCTGGCCTGCCCCACCCACGTGCTGTTCAATGGCGGAGTTTTGCATGCCGCGCTAGTCCGTGAGCGGATCATCGGTACGCTCAATTCCTGGCTCGCGGAAGAAGGCATGGCGCCGGTGGAATCTCTGAGCGGCGAAGATCTCATGCACGCGGTAGCGCGCGGCGCGGCGTATTACGGCCTGGCGCGGCGCGGACACGGTGTGCGCATCCGCGGCGGCGTGCCGCGCACTTATTACGTCGGCATCGAAAGCGCTATGCCCTCCGTCCCTGGCTTCCCTGCCCCGCTAAAGGCTCTTACGGTGGCGCCTTTCGGCATGGAGGAAGGAACCGAGGTGCGCATTCCGGGCCGCGAATTCGGCTTGATGATCGGCCAGTCCGCGGAGTTCCTCTTCCTCACTTCGTCTGTTCGCAAGAACGATAAGCCGGGCGATATGGTGGAAGACGTCGGCGACGAGATCGAGGAACTGGCGCCCATGGAAGTGTCCTTCCCCGCCGGAGAGAGTTCGTCGGAGGTAGTGCCGGTATCGTTTGAGACCGTGGTCACCGAGACCGGTGTGCTGCAACTCTGGTGCGTAGCCCGCGACGGCCGCCGTTGGAAACTGGAGTTCAATGTGCGCGAGCGCGCGCACCAGGCGCAGAACCCATAGAGCCTTTTTGCCATGGCAATTTCCGATTATTCGGCTCCTCGCCAATTCGCGATCCTGCAAGGGGACCAACCTAGAACTGGACCCACCTGGAAGCTCGCGCGCTCGCAGATTACCGCACTGGTCAGTAGCCGGCAGACGCAAGGAAAACCATCGAGAAGACGTGTCGTTTCACCTGGTGGTGGGCACATATCTTTTCGAAGTTAGCGGCATGGTCAACGAGCTTGGCCCTGGATCGCACGTCTTTGTTCCTCGCGGGATTCCCCACCGCTTCCAGTACGTCGGTGAGAAAGCCGGGAAGATGCTTATCATTTGTCAGCCGGCGGGAATTGAATTGGCCTTCGATGAGCTGGCTAGGATCCCCGCGCCGATCGAGCCTGACAAGTTCGCAACGGTGTGTCAGAAGTACGGAATCGAAGTGCTCGGCCCGCCGTTACCTGCGCGCTGACCGATCCTCACATCGAACTTGCTTCTCGTAAGCTAGTAGAGACAACATGAAAATCGGGATCGACCTCGGCACCACCAATTCCGCCCTGGCCTATATTGACGAGCGTGAGGCTGAGGACCGCGACTTTCCTCCGGTCCACATCTTCGAGACCCCGCAGCTGGTGGCCGCCGGCCGCGTGGAACCGCGCCGTACCCTGCCGTCGTTTCTGTTTCTGGAGGATGGGCAGCCGGTGGGTCTCTATGCGCGCGAGCAGGGTGCGCTGGTGCCCACGCGCCTGGTGCATTCCGCCAAATCGTGGCTCTCCAATTCCGATGTGGACCGCACCGCCAAGATTCTGCCGTGGGATTCGCAGGAGACCGGCCGTGTGCTCTCGCCCGTGGAAGTTTCCGCGCGGTTCATTGCCAAGTTCCGCGAGGAGTGGGATCGCGCGAAAGGCGCTCCGCTGGCCGAGCAGGACATCGTGCTGACCGTGCCTGCATCGTTCGACGAAGAGGCTCGCGAGCTGACCGTGATGGCCGCGCGCGATGCCGGACTGGAGCGGCTCACGCTGCTCGAAGAGCCGGCCGCCGCCTTCTACTCGTGGATCGCCAACAACCTGGCGCAATCGCAAAAGAAGTTGTTTGACGGGCAGATTGTGCTGGTATGCGATGTGGGCGGTGGGACCAGCGATTTCAGCCTCATCCGCGTTTCGCGAGAAGGCGACCTGGTCCAGTTCACGCGCACCGCCGTCGGCAAGCACCTTCTGCTGGGCGGTGACAATCTCGACTTGACGCTCGTCTGGCTGGTGGAAACCAAGCTGGGCGTGCCGCTTTCCATCCGGCAGCGCAGCGGGCTGAGGCGCCAGTGCTCCGCCGCCAAGGAAAAGCTGCTCAATAATCCGGAGTTGAAGAGCGTTGAAATTACGGTGCTGGGATCGGGCTCGGCCGTCATCGGCAAGACTCTGAAGACCGAGATCGTGCGCGAAGAGGCGCTGGAACTGGCGCTGGAAGGCTTCCTTCCGTTTAGCGAGCGCGGTGAAGCGCCCAAGGATGAAAAGCGCAGCCTGTTTCGTGAGCTGGGTCTGCCCTACGTATCCGACGCGGCCATCACGCGCCACCTCAATGCTTTTCTGGAGACGGCGGGACAGGCGCCGGATGCCATCCTGTTCAACGGCGGATTTTTCATCCCCGCGATTCTGCAGGAGCGCGTGGCTGACGTGGTAGCCCACTGGTATGGCCGGCGGCCCGAGATTCTGGAGAACATCGACCTGGACCTGGCGGTGGCGCGCGGCGCGGCCTACTACTCCTACGTGCGCTCCACCGGCAGCGGCGTGCTGGTGCGCGGCGGATTACCGCGCACCTATTACATCGGGCTGGGCGAGCCGGGCGGCGATAAATTCACGGCAGTCTGTCTGGTGCCTCGCGGAGCGGAGGAAGGCGCGGCCGTCGAAATCGATAACGACGCTCTGCAACTGGTGGCCAACCGGCCGGTTTCGTTCCGGCTCTACAGCTCGCTCACACGCGCGGACGATAAGCTCGGAGATCTTGTGGATTTTCCGGCCGGCGAACCGGAACTGCACACACACGCCCCGCTGCACGCGGTGATCCGCTTCGGCAAGAAGGCGGAGGAGCGGTTGATCCCCGTCAAGCTGGGCGCGCGCCTCACGGAGATCGGCACTCTCGAAACCTGGTGCGAATCGAAAATCAGCGACAACCGCTGGCGGCTTCAGTTCGAGTTGCGAAAGGCCCCGGTGAGCGGGCAAGTCTCCTCGGAGCGGAAGGCCGCCGCGGTGGTGAGCGAGCAGGCGCTGAAGTCGTCTCTGGAATTGATTGCTTCCGTGTTTTCTCCCTCGGCGAAATCGCCCAGTCGCGCCGGAAGAACTTCCCGCGAAACTCGAGCAGACCATGGGGCTGGGAAAAAATTCCTGGCCGCTCTCCGCCATTCGCCAGATGGCCGACGCGTTTCTGGCCGTGGCCGACGGGCGCAAGAAAAGCCCGGCGTACGAAATCCGCTGGCTGAACCTGAGCGGCTTTTGCCTGCGGCCCGGCTTCGGATATCCCGGTGACGATTTCCGCGTGGAGCAGGTGCGCCGCCTGTTCAGCTCCGGCGTCACTTACGGCAACCAGGTGCAGTGTGAAATCGACTGGTGGATTTTTTGGGGGCGCGTGGCCGGCGGCCTCAACCGCAACCAACAGACCGACATCTACCAGCGCCTTTCCGGATTCCTGCTGCCGCGCGGCAACAAGAAACCGCAGCGCATCAACGCCGCCTTGCTGCGTGAAATGTGGCGCACCGCAGCCAGCCTGGAGCTCTTGCCCATCGGGACCAAAACGGAGCTGGGCGATGGACTGATCAAGCGCGTGAAGGCAGGCGATTTCAAAGAGAGCGAGCTCTGGTGCCTGTCGCGCCTGGGCGCGCGCCAGTTGTTCTACGGGCCCATCAACCTGGCGGTGCCCCCGGGGACGGTCACGAAATGGGTGGAGGCCTTAGTGAACATTCCAGCCGCCGGCGAAGCACTGGCGGCGATGGCACGGCGCACCGAAGATCCCACGCGCGATCTCGCGCAGGCCACGCGCGAAGCGGTGAAAAGCAAACTCGAGAAACTCCCCCACGCCGAACGTCTGCTCGCCGTGTTGGAAGGCGCGGAAGAGGACGACCGCGCGCTGGGACGGATCTTCGGCGAGGAACTGCCGTCAGGACTGGTGCTGGTAACCCAGGGTTGAGAGACTATTCGCATGCCTGAGAAATCACCGCTTGGTTCCCAGAAGATCATGGCCTTCGCCGCTACCGCGGATCCGGCCAAAGCCAAAGCGTTCTATCGCGACACGCTGGGCCTGCGCCTCACGAGCGAGGATGGGTTCGCCCTGGCGTTCGATGTGCAGGGAGTGATGCTGCGCGTGACCACTGTTAAGAAGGTTGCCGTAGCGCCCTACACCGTGTTGGGCTGGCAGGTGGACGATATCGCCGCCACCGCCAATGCTCTTGAGAAAGCCGGCGTCGAATTTCAGCGCTACCAGGGCTTGCCGCAAGACGAGCTCGGCGTGTGGGAAGCGCCCGGTGGCGCCAAGGTGGCCTGGTTCCAGGACCCCGACGGCAACACGCTCAGCATTACGGAGTTGTAGAATAGCTTTCAGCGATCAGCTTTCAGCATTCAGTCTCAACAAAACCCTTGAGTGACCCCGTTGGCTGAGTGCTGATGGCTGATTACTGATAGCTTCTGCTGCTACACTTGTCTGTTCCGCATGATGGCGCAACGCGTAGCTCCGGTCTCGTATTTCCGCTACTTGGAACTGCTGGTGTTGCTCGGCATGCTGCAGGCCTTCGCACCGCTTTCGATCGACATGTACCTGCCGGCCATGCCGGCCATGGAAAAAGTGTTCCACGCATCGACGGCGGCGGTGCAGCTCACCATGGTCACGTTCCTCATCGGCTTCGCGCTGGGCCAATCCTTGTACGGGCCGATCACCGACCGCTTCGGCCGCAAGCCGCCGCTGTACGCCAGCCTGCTATTGTTCATCGCCTCGTCGTTGGCCTGCGCGGTGGCGCCGTCGATCCGCATAATGTCCGTGTTTCGGCTGATGCAGGCCGTAGGCGCCTGCGGCGGCTCGGTGATGTCGCGGGCCATGGTGCGCGATCTGTTCCCGCCGGAGGACATGCGCAAGATTTTTTCCATGCTGATCCTGGTGCTGGGCGTTTCGCCGGTGATCGCGCCGCTCATCGGAAGCTATCTGCTGGTGTGGTTCGGCTGGAATGCGGCGTTCTTCGCGCAGGCTACCATCGGCGCGGCCTGCCTGGTGGGGATGCACTTCCGTCTGCCAGAGTCCCTGGCCCACGACGATAAACGCCCGCTGCGTTTCGACGTCATCACCTCGGCATACATGCAGCTTCTCCGCGACCGGACGTTTGTAGGGGCCTCCGTGGTGTGCGGCTTCAGCTCCGCCGGCCTGTTCGCCTACATCACCAGCGCGCCGTTCGTCTTCATCAGCCTCTACAAGATTCCAACGGAGCGCTTCGGATGGCTGTTCGGAGCGGTGGCCGCCGGCATGATTGTGGCATCGCAGATCAACGGCCGGATGCCGCATCGCATCCCGATCTGGCAAGTGCTGCGCATCGCGAATTTGGGTCAGCTCGCCGCGGGAATTTGGCTGCTGGCCACCGTGCTAACGGGCGTGGGTGGATTGGCGGGCGTCTTCGCAGGAGTCTTCGTCTACGTTTCGGCGCAGGGGTTTGTGTTTCCCAATGGCTCCGCCATCGCCATGATGCGTCACGGTAAGATCGCCGGTACAGCATCGGCGTTGCTAGGCACCAACCAGTTTCTGATCGCGGCCATCACCACGACGTTCCTGGGCTTCCTCGACAATCCGGTGGTGCCGATGGCGATCGTCATCGCGGGATGCGCCGTCGCATCCACCGTGCTCAATTTTCTGACGCTGGGGCCACGGCTGGAGACCGCGCCGCGATGAAGTAACGCTGGCGATCTTGGTCGCCGGCGCGGCAGAACACAGGCCTGGAGGCCTGTGCTACTTCACTTCGGCGGGTGTCGATGTGGCGGGGCCCATGCCCACGATCTCCAATACGACTTCCTCGTCCTTGGCGCCGTCCCAGTGAATCTGTTTACCGAAGTGGGTGACTACGCTGCCGGCCTTCATCGGAGCAGCGGTTTCCGGATCCCATTTGGGCCCCCAGCCCACCCACCAGGTGCCCGAGATGACCGTGATGTACCGATCGTTCGGATGGAAATGCGGGTGGCTCATGTGGTGCGGGTGCCATTTCGTCAACACGACATACATGCCCGGCTTGGCCGGATCGCCTGCCAGAACGGCGTTCGCAGAGCCGGCGGGACTCTCCACCCACTTGATCTGATCGGGCATTTGGAATGACATCACTTTCGGGTCTGGGGCAGTGGCGTTCTGTGCGATCGTCGCGAACATAGCGATGGCCACGGCAAGTTGCAACAAGCGCCGCGGCGCCGAAGCGTTAGTCATACTTCTCCCTCCTGTCTTGTAGACTATACCGCGGTCCGCGCCGGTTTTCCCAGACGCACGGCGTTTTCCATGAGCCTCAGGCCGTGGTTGTCACCGGCCGTGAGGATGGATTCGGGATGGAACTGTACCGCCTCGATGGGGAGCTCCTTGTGCCGCACGCCCATGATGACGCCGTCTTCCGTCTCCGCGGTCACTTCCAGGCACGCCGGAAAAGTTTCCCTGCGGGCGAACAAAGAGTGGTAGCGCCCCACCTGAAACTCGGCGGGCAGCCCTTCGAACACCCCTGTCCCCTGGTTGTGCACCGTGGAAGGTTTGCCGTGCATGGGATAGTCGAGCACACCGAGCTCGCCGCCGAAGGCTTCGACAATGCCCTGCAGTCCGAGGCAGACACCGAAGACCGGCAAGCCTAGACGCACCGCCGTCTTCACCAGTTCCGGCACCCCGAAATCGACGGGCCGGCCGGGACCGGGCGAGATCAGAATGAGACTCGGCGCCAGTTGTGAAAGCAACTCAGCCGGGAAGCCGGCGCGATACGTCACCACTTCGGCGCCCGTCTGGCGTGCGTAGTTGGCCAGCGTGTGGATGAAGCAATCGTCGTTATCCACCAGCAGGAGTTTGGCTCCGGAGCCGGGAGCTTCGCGCTCCACCGTAGCGGCCACCGGTGCCGCTGGAGCAGCTCCCAACGTGCGGAAGAAACCCGTGGCCTTGAGCCGCGTTTCTTGTTCTTCCATCGCCGGAACGGAATCGTAGAGCAGCGTCGCACCCACCGGATAGCGGGCGATGCCGTCGCGCAGATAGGTAGTGCGGATCAGGATTCCGGTGTTGATGTCGCCGTTGAGCGAGATCATTCCCACCGCGCCGCCGTACCAGCCGCGTGCGTCCTTTTCCAATGTCTCGATGGTTCGCGCCGCCGCCTTCTTGGGCGCACCGATCACGGTGACGGCCCACATGTGGCTGAGGAACGCATCGAGAGCATCGAAGCCTTCTTCGAGAATGCCCTCTACGTGATCGACGGTATGGAACAGACCGGCGTACGATTCGATCAGGCGGCGCCCAATCACTTTCACCGTGCCAGGTTCGCAGATGCGCGACTTGTCGTTGCGATCCACGTCCGTGACCATGGTCAGCTCGGATTCTTCTTTGGTGGATTTCAGAAGTTCCCGGATGTTTTCGGCATCTTGCAACGGATCGCCGGTGCGTTTCGCGGTGCCGGAAATGGGACAGGTCTCGACGCGCTGGCCTTCCACCCTCACGAACATTTCGGGCGATGCGCCCACCAGTTGCTCGTCTCCTAATTGCAGGAGGAATTCGTAGGGGCTGGGGCTGGCACGCTGGACGCGCTCAAACAGATCGGAGGCTTTGCCGGAGTATGGCGTCTGAAAGGTCTGGCGCAGCACGACTTCGTAATAGTCGCCGCGCCGCATGCCCTCGCGCACCGTCTCCACGTTGGCCATGTACTCTTCCGGAGCATGGTCGGAGACGATCGGGCCGGGCGCGCCCTTCTTGGGCGGAGCCACTTTTTCGTTGTCGCGGGGCAGACCCACGGTCGAGATGCCGTCGCGCGCGAAGTCGTAACGGTAGCGCTCGATCTGCTCCTTCTTGCGGTCCATGAACCAGATGTCGTCGCACAGAAACAGGTGCAGGTCCTTGTGACCGTCGCGCGGCAGTTTCTTTTCCACCGGCTCGAACTGGAACAGTAAGTCGTAGCCGAACGCGCCCACCAGTCCAAGGCGCGAATCCTCTTCGCCGCGGAACTCCTCGATCAGCGCCCGCAGCAGCGAGAAAACGGAAGGCTGCTTGCTGCGCTCCTCTTCGGAAAACAGCGCGGACATAGGCTTCAACCGGCCGCGCATGAGGCTCGGCTGGAATTCGAATTCATCCCAGTGCGCGTGTCCGGCCAGTACCGGTTGGAGGATCTCGAGGATCTTTGTACCGCGCGAATTCAGCGGACGGAATTGCACTTCGCGATCGTAGGAAACGATCTCGAGTGGCGGGCAAGTGGAGGCGATATCCCAGCGCGAATACCTCCCGGGATACTCGTATCCCGAGGAAAGGTAAATCCCACGGTGGCGGTCCAAATCGCGCAGCAGGTGCCTGAGGCCCCTACGGAAATTGGCCTTCGAGGCTGTGCGAGTGACGGCGATCCCGTGAGGAGTTTTGTAGGAGTATTCGCTCATCGGTGAAACCCTCTGGGGAATTTCTAATCAGGATAGCATGCGGGCGCGCGGGCCTATCCGGCCACGCATGCTTCCAGCCGCGCCATCATCTCATTCGCCAGATCGGCCGCACGCGCCAGATCGTGGCCCGCACCCTCGACCGGCAGCAAGTCGGTGCGCGCCGGGATGAGAGCCATCGCATCCCGTAGCTCCTCCAACGACGCAAACGGGTCCTGGGTCCCGTGCACGAACAGCGCGGGGATTCGCAACTCCGGGAAAAATGCCGTCCGCTTTTTCTCCGGCTGCTTCGGCGGATGCAGAGGATACGAGAGCAGCAGCAGGGCATCCGCCAACTGTGGCGTGGACGCAGCCAGCATGGCCGATTGGCGCCCGCCGTAAGAGTGGCCTCCCACGATGACCCGGCCGCGCACCATCTGCCGGCCAAGTTCCACGGCGCGTGCAATGCCTTCCCGATCGCGCGCCGCACCCGCGGGAAACGGCGGTCCCTTCGGCCGCTGCTGGCGGAAGGGCAAGTCGTAGCGCAATACCAGGTATCCGGCCTGTGCGAAGGCTCGCGACAGCCGCACCAGCAACGGCGCCTGGCAGTTGGAACCGGCCCCATGCGTCAGCAACAGCACGTGACCATTGCCGCCATCGGGGCTGTGCAGAACGCCACGGATGCCGGGCGCCTCAAACGGCTCTTCCATCAGCTTTGCGCGGCGCCCTCGGCCAACGTTACTCCTTCTTCTTCAGGGTCGCGTCGTTGTCCAGAATGAACTGGCGGATCTCATCCGCCATCCCCAGCAGTTTGTCCCACTGCTCGCGGTAGAGAGTCACAGGAAAGCGGCCCAAACCATAGACGGAGAGCGCACCCTTTTCGCTCACCTTCATGCTCATTTGCCCGCGTGGCCGTTTCAGTTTCTCGTTTTCAGCGCGGAGGCGCTCGAGTTCGGATTTCAGTTCTTCTTCGGTTGGCATTGCTTTTAGTTCAGTGATACCACATTGGAAGACACGTGTTACGCTGAAAAATTCCCGCCGATGCCTGGCTTCGACGCCATCCTATTCGATTTCGACGGTGTTCTGGTCGATAGCGAGCCCTTGCACTGCGCATGCTGGGCCGAAGCGCTGGCGCCTTTCGGGCTCAAGCTGGAATGGGACGTCTACCGGGACCGCTATTTGGGAATTGACGATCGCGATATGCTCCGCAACATTGCCGCGGCGGCGGACCCTCCCCTCGACTGGCAGACGCTGTGGACGCGGTATCCCGCGAAGAAGGAGTTGTTCCGGCGCCAGATGGAACGGCCGCCGTTTCCGCCGGACTTGGCCGCTCTGTTGGAAGGCTTGCGTGGGGAGTACAAATTGGCGGTGGTTAGCAGTAGCGCGCGCAGCGAGATCGAGCCGCCGCTCAAGGCTAGCAACCTACGCAGCTATTTCGAGGCGCTCGTGACCGGAGAAGATGTGGAGCGCCTGAAACCGGCACCTGAGCCGTATTTACTGGGGGCGCGGCTCCTCGGTGCAACGCGGCCGTTGGTGGTCGAAGACTCGGCGGCCGGAATCGCCAGCGGACGGGCAGCGGGGTTCGAAGTGCTGCACGTCAAGAGCGCGCAATCGATGCCGGCCGCGCTGCTCGACAAGCTCTCAAGCGGCTCCGCCCCGGCTTGAGGCGGCTCTCTTCCTGGCTGCGCTGCGGGCTTGCTTGGAGAGTGCCTTGTGCGATGCAGCGCCGCGTCCTTCGCGCTTCAGCGCGCCCAAGGCAGCCCGCGATCGTTTGGCCGAGGGCTTCTTCCGCCCTTCGCCGCTGCGTCCCTTAGCAGAGTCGCGCTCGGCTTGTTTGCGGGTCCGATCCGCCGTGCTTCCCGCTTTAGGAGGAGCTAATGGAACCCCGGCGCGGCGGGCCTTCGACAGTCCGATCGCAATCGCCTGCTTGGTGGATCGGGCGCCGTGCTTCCCCTCACGGATATGATCCATCTCTTCTTTGACAAATTCCCCAGCCTGCGTGCTAGGGGCCTTGCCTTCCCTGGCATCCTCGCGCGCTCGTTCGATGGTTTCTTTTTCTGGCATAGCGAACTGGAGCTTGCACGCGCCCTGCCACCGTGAAGATCGGCGCAACTGCTACTCTGGAGGAATCGTGGCACCCACCAAGCCGAAACGATCCACTGGCGAGCAGTTTCGTAGCGCGCTTCCCCTCCTGATGGAGCTGGTGCGGCCGCGCCGCGGGCTGCTGATCTTCGGCATGGTGCTGATGGTCATCAACCGGGCGGCCGGCCTTGTGTTGCCGATCTCCACCAAATTCCTGGTCGATACCGTCATCGGAAAAAGTCGTCTGGATCTGCTGACGCCGCTCGTCCTGGCAGTCTTGACGGCCACGTTGATTCAGGGCGGCACCTCGTTCACGCTGACCCAACTGCTCTCGAAAGAGGCGCAGCGGCTGATCACGCAGTTGCGGCGCAAGGTGCAGGAGCACATCGGCCGTCTGCCCGTGTCCTACTACGATTCGAACAAGGCGGGCGTGCTGGTATCGCGCATCATGACCGACGTGGAAGGCGTGCGCAACCTGGTGGGCACCGGGTTGGTGGAATTCGTGGGCGGCCTTTTGACCGCGCTGTTTTCGCTCGTGTTCCTGATTCGCATCAGCGCAGTGCTAACCGGGACCGCGCTCGTGTTCATCGTCGCCTTCAGCGGGGCCTTGCAGGTGGCCTTTAAACGCATCCGCCCGATTTTCCGCGAGCGCGGCAAGATCAACGCCGATGTGACTGGGCGGCTCACAGAATCGCTGGCAGGCGTGCGCGTGGTGAAGGGCTACCACGCCGAAGCGCAGGAAGCCGAAGTGTTCTCGGGCGGCGTGCAGCGGCTGTTGGATAACGTGTTGAAGTCCCTCACCGCGATTTCCCTGATGAGCCTATCCGCCACCGTGTTGATGGGTTTCATAGGAGCCATCGTCATGTATGTGGGAGCCCGGGAGATTTCCGCGCATATCATGACGCTCGGCGATCTGATGAGCTTCACAGCCCTGCTGGCCTTCCTGGTCGCGCCCATGTTCCAGGTGGTGGGCATCGGCACGCAGATCACCGAAGCGCTGGCGGGGCTCGACCGCACGCAGGAGGTTTTGCGCGAACTGCCGGAGGACGAAGACGAGCAGCGCGTCGCGGCCGTGCCGCCGATCCAGGGTTACATCTCTTTTGAACACGTGAACTTCGCGTACGACGCCGGTAAGCCGGTTCTGCACGACGTGAGTTTCGACGCCACACCGGGCACCGCGACCGCGCTGGTGGGGCCTTCGGGCTCAGGCAAATCGACCATCATCAGCCTGATTGCAGCGTTTCACGAGCCGACCGAGGGGACCATCCGCGTAGATGGCCTGGATTTGGCGACAGCGCGCCTGGATTCTTATCGCACGCAGCTTGGCGTCGTATTGCAGGACACGTTTCTGTTTGACGGGACGATTCGCGAGAACGTAGCCTTCGCGAAGCCGGGAGCCACCGAAGAGCAGATCCTGGAGGCCTGCCGCATCGCGCACGTCGGCGAGTTTGCAGAACGCTTCGAAAAAAAGTACGACACCATCGTGGGGGAGCGCGGCGTGAAGCTATCCGGAGGGCAGCGCCAACGCGTCTCGATCGCGCGCGCGATTCTGGCGAACCCACGGATTCTGATTCTGGATGAAGCGACTTCCAGCCTCGATTCGGAATCCGAGCAGGCCATACAGGCTGGTCTCGCTTATCTCATGGAAGGGCGCACCACGTTCGTGATCGCGCATCGCCTGTCCACTATACGGCGCGCGGAGCAGATCCTGGTGGTGGAAGCCGGGCGCATTTCGGAGCGCGGCACGCACGAGTCGCTCTACGCGCTGGGCGGCCGGTACTACGACTTATACACACGCCAGCATGGTCTCGACGCGAACTTGTTCCTGGCCCCTGGCGAAGGAGATGCCGTGCCGGAAGGGGAGCAGCAGACAAAATTGATGGGCTCCGCGCCACCCTCGCCGGCATCGTTCCTGCGCGGCGGCGTAGCGTAATTGGAGCAACGGCACCGGCGGCGAAGACCGCCGGCGTTACGTAACGCTGGCGATCCTTGTCGCCGGCAGCCTTATCGCCCTGAACCCGGCGTCCAGCCATTTCCCAACCCGTACGGGATGGTCACAAACGGGAACACTTCCACTTCATTGCATTTGGCGCGAGGGCATTATACCGGACGGCCTTCAGCGCGGCTTGCGCGACGTGTCCCGCAGGCCATACACATACAGCGCGTGCCGCATGCCCAGATAGACGCGGCCATCCGCCACAGTGGGTATAGTGAAGCGCAGCACCGTGTTCGACACCGGAAAAGCGCGCGGAGTTCCAGCGTGTTAGGATGACGCCAGATGGGCCTCGGAGACATCACCAAGCAGATCGCCCAGCAGGCGCTGAGAGCACCGGTGAAGGACGTGCTCGACGCGCTGCGCCCTCCCGACGCCGCGCAGGTTGCCGAGTCCGCCAAAAGTTCCCGGACGGCGGCAGGCGCGGGCGACAACGTCTGCGCGGTCATCCTCGGCCAGATTCAGGCGATGCAGAAGGCCTTGAAGGAAGACGAGGAGCTCGTGCTGCTCTTCGACAACGGCCTGGAAACCATGCGGGTGATGGAAATCTATGTGCCGTCGTGGAGCGTAGCCGTGCTGACGGGCATCGATGCGGAACGCAATCTGACGCGCGTGATTGCCCCGGTGGAACGCCTGGAACTCATTTGCAAAGTGATGAAGGTGCAGCCGGGCGCGAAGGCCGTGAAAGTAAACCTGATCGCGCCCAAGCCGCCGGCGTAAGGCGGGAATCATGGCAGACGACGGAAGCCGATCGTCTGCCCCACATATTTAGGCGTTATCAGGCGTTGCTGTTGAAGGCGTCGGCCACGGCGCGGTAGGAGCCGTTCGATTGCCGTCGGTAGACCACCACGTACTTGCCCGACTGTCTTGCCCCGCCGGCTGTGAATCCATATATACCGACGCCGTAGGCGAGGTCGCCGGACGAGGAAACGTTACCCGTCTCGAGGACGACGTCCGATATGCCGGCGGCCAGAAATGCTTTCCAGAAATCGCGGATAGCGGACTTCCCATTCACTTGCGGTGCGTTGGGCGGTAGCAATTGAGCGTCGTCGGTATAAAACGCTTCGGTCAAAGCGGCGGCATCGTTGGCGTTGGCATGGCGCTGGAATTCCGCTTCGAGCGCGCGGATCGCACGAGTGGCATCGTTCGGTGCAGGTGTGGCTGTTGACATCGATGAACCCCTCCAAGGTTCTGGTTACTATACGGCGCGGAGGCGGCAACTGGATTGGTGCTTAGGCGGGTAACTCGACTTCAATCTCTTTCAGTAGAGAAGTCGGGGAACGATCGCTGGATAAGTTGCTCCAGTAGAGGCGGATCGCCTCTTTGGCGCGGGCGGTGAGCTCATCCATGGACTGGCCGGTGACCAATATCGTGGGTAACTCAGGCACGTAAGCGCTGTAACCCGTGTCGTCACCTTCGATGACTAGCGAATATTTCCGCGTCATTCTGCTGGATCCTTCATGCCGGTCTGGCGCAAGATCGCGCGTACGTGCCAGGCCATACGTCGTCTCCCAGCTTACCAGACACCACCGTTATGCGGCCGTCGGGACTGCGAAACACCCGGTGGTCGCCTGAAGTCCGCACGTGGCGCCAACTCGCCCTTTCCAGCGCTTTGATCACATCCCGAACTTTCACGGACATGATCTAAGGTTACAAGGTCATATGGTCCCTGCTTGGCAACGTTGGTGGGTTCGCCAAAAAGCCGAGCCCTTGTCCAAGGTTGAAATAACCGGTGGTGACTCGATATCATGAGGGACCCGACCGTTAATGGCGGGCATGGAGGAATGTCTCGTATGGCCTTCGCCGAAGTGTCCTGGGAAAAGCGCGGTTTTGGCCAGACCCTGCGACGCGATCGATGGTGGCAAACGCCGCTGCTGGTTTTTTTGGGCTTCTCGGCTTTTGTGATTTACGTAACGTGGGCCGCTTTCCAAGGGAAGAACTATACCTACGGCCCGTATCTTTCGCCGTTTTATTCGCCGGAAATTTTCGGCGACTCGCCGCATGCGCTGCTCGGGCCCATGCCCGCGTGGTGGCCGTCGTGGATGCCCTGGTCGCCGGCCCTGTTAATCCTCCCATTCCCCGGCCTGTTTCGATTCACCTGTTACTACTACCGCGGCGCGTACTACAAAGCGTTTTGGGCCGACCCGCCATCCTGCGCCGTGGGCGAACCGCGCAACGTCTACCGCGGCGAACGCCGCTTCCCGTTGATCCTGCAAAACGTTCACCGCTACTTCATGTACATCGCGCTGATCTTCCTGATCTTCCTGTCGCACGACGTTTGGAAAGCCCTCTGGTTTACGGACCCGGTAACCGGTCAGGTCTCATTCGGGATCGGGGTGGGCACGCTGATCCTGGCAGCCAACACCATATTGCTCGGCTGCTACGCGCTGGGTTGCCACTCGCTGCGGCACCTGGTGGGTGGGCGTTTCGAGCTGCTCTCGCCGTTCCGCACCAAGAGTTATGACTGCGTAAGCTGCCTTAACAGCCGGCACATGCTTTTCGCGTGGTGCAGCCTTTTCACGGTCGCGTTCTCGGACATCTACATACGTCTTTGCGCCATCGGCGTCTTTCGCGATTGGAGAATCATCTGATGGCCGAATACCAGACGCACCCCTACGATGTGCTGGTGATCGGGGCGGGCGGCTCCGGTCTGCGCGCCGCAATCGAAGCTTCGGCGGATGGCGCACGCGTGGGGGTCATCACCAAATCGCTGCTGGGCAAGGCGCACACGGTCATGGCCGAAGGCGGCGTGGCTGCGGCGCTGGCGAACGTGGACGAGCGCGATAGCTGGAAAGTCCACTTCGCCGACACCATGCGCGGCGGCCAGTATCTGAACAGTTGGCGCATGGCGGAACTGCATGCCAAGGAAGCGCCCGACCGCGTGCGCGAATTAGAAGCCTGGGGCGCGGTGTTCGACCGCACCAAAGACGGGCGCATTCTGCAGCGCAATTTCGGCGGCCACCGCTATCCGCGCCTCGCGCACGTGGGCGATCGCACGGGACTGGAAATGATCCGCACGCTGCAGGACCACGGCATCCATCAGGGCATGGAAGTGCACATGGAGTGCACTGTGCTGACACTGCTGTTGGATAGCGGCCGTGTGGCGGGTGCCTTCGGGTACGACCGCGAGCGCGGGCGCTTTCTGCTGTTCCCCGCGAAGTCCGTGGTGCTGGCCACGGGCGGCATCGGCCGCGCCTACCGCATCACCAGCAATAGCTGGGAGTACACCGGCGACGGACTGGCGCTGGCCTATCACGCCGGCGCGGACCTCAAGGACATGGAGTTCGTGCAGTTCCACCCCACCGGGATGGTGTGGCCGCCGAGCGTGCAGGGCCTTCTGGTCACCGAAGGCGTACGCGGGGAAGGCGGCGTGCTGCGCAACAAGGACGGCCGACGCTTCATGTTCGACGATATCCCCGAGAACTACCGCAGCCAGACCGCGGACAATCCGGAAGAAGGCTGGCGCTACACGCAAGGCGACCGCGATGCCAGGCGTCCTCCGGAGCTGTTGACTCGCGACCACGTGGCGCGCTGCATCGTGCGCGAGATCAAGGCGGGGCGCGGCAGCCCGCATGGCGGCGTCTATCTGGATATCTCGTGGATCAAGGAGAAGCTTCCGAATTCGGTCGAGCACATCAAACGCAAACTGCCCAGCATGTATCACCAGTTCAAGCAACTGGCGGACATCGACATCACCAAAGAGCCCATGGAGATCGGCCCCACCACGCACTACATGATGGGCGGCATCAAGGTGGATCCGGAGACGCAGATGTCGACAATCCCTGGCCTGTTCGCAGCCGGTGAGTGTGCCGCCGGACTGCACGGCGCCAACCGCCTGGGCGGCAACTCTCTTTCCGACCTGCTGGTATTCGGCAAGCGGGCCGGCCACTTCGCCGCTTGCTTCGCCAAGGAGAACGGTGAAGCACGCGTCGACGCACAGCAGATCGACCGCGCCGCAAGCGAGTCGCTACTGCCTTTTGAGCACGGCCAGAAACCGGCGGTGGAAGGGCCGTACCAGATTCAGCACGAGCTGCAAAACATGATGCAGGACCTGGTGGGAATCGTCCGCCATAAAGAAGAGATGGAGCAGGCCCTCGTGAGCATTGCCCGTTTACGGGAACGCGCCGCGCGAACCGGCATCGGGGGTAACCGCGAGTTCAACAACGGCTGGCACACCGCTATGGACTTGCCCAACTTGCTCACCGTCTCCGAGGCCGTGACGCTGGCGGCGCTGGAGCGGAAAGAGAGCCGCGGCGGCCACTTCCGCGAAGATTATCCCGAGAAAGACCCGAACTATGGGCATTTTAATATCGTCATCCGGCAGGGTCCCAGTGGTGAAATGCAGATCGTGCGCGAAACCCTTCCGGAAATTCCGTCGGAACTGAAGCAGGTAATCGAGGAGATGAAATAAGTGGCGAGCGCGACATTCAGGATCTGGCGCGGGAACGAAAAGGGCGGCAAGTTCCAGGATTACAACACCGAGGTCTCCGAGGGAATGGTGGTCCTGGATGCTGTCCTCAAGGTGCAGGCCGAACAGGCCAACGACATGGCCGTGCGCTGGAATTGCAAGGCGGGCAAGTGCGGATCGTGTTCGGCCGAAATCAACGGCAATCCCAAGTTGATGTGCATGACGCGGCTCAACACACTGCCGCTCGACAAGCCGGTTACCGTAGAGCCGATGCGCACATTCCCGTCGATCAAGGACCTGGTGACCGACGTCTCCTGGAATTTCCGCGTCAAGAAGACGATTAAGAAATTTGCGCCGCGCAAGCCGGACTTCCCGGACGGCACCTGGAAGATGGACCAGAAGGACGTCAACCGCATACAGGAGTTCCGCAAGTGCATCGAGTGTTTCCTGTGCCAGGACGTCTGCCACGTGCTGCGCGAGCACCGGAAATTCGACGAGTTCGCCGGGCCGCGCTTCTTCGTGCACACGGCCGCGCTGGAGATGCACCCGCTGGATACCGAAAACCGCACGCTGGATCTGAAGGACAAGCACAACGTGGGGTACTGCAACATCACTACCTGTTGCCGGAAGGTTTGTCCGGAAGAGATCGTGATCACGGAGAACGCCATCATCCCGCTCAAAGAACGCGTGGTGGACGAGTACTATGATCCCCTGCGAAAATTGGTGATGAAGATATTCGGCAGCTAGTGGTGGTACCGTGGCTTGACCGCTCCCTTTGGTCACGGCTCGGTTAAGCGCGCGTGCAAAATCGGCGTACGTGCGAAAAACGATGACGCCATTACCGAGCCGTGACCAAAGGGAGCGGAGGTTGCCAGCAGGAACTTAGCATGGAACTGAAATCGCTGCACAAGGACGCCATCCCGGGCGCGCTCGCCAAAGCGGAGCGTTACCGGTTGCTCCATGAGCCATGGCAAAGCGAAAGCATCTGCCAGGATGTGCTGCGGATCGACCCCGACAACGAAACCGCCCTGATCACCTTGATTCTGGCGCTGACCGACCAGTTCGACCACGGCCACCCCGTGCAAGAGGCCAAGGACCTGATCCCGCGCCTGCACGAGGACTACGACCAGGCGTATTACTCCGGGATCATCGCCGAGCGTCGCGCGAAGTCGCTGTTGCAGCAGGCGCGCCATGGCACCGGTCCCATTATCTATGAGTGGCTGCATGAGGCCATGGCGTGGTATGAGAAGGCCGAAGCCATCCGCCCGCCCGCCAACGACGATGCGCTGTTGCGCTGGAACACATGCGTGCGGCTTCTGGCGCGCAATCCGCAGGTGCAGCCGGCGCCGCACGAGCGGGGCGAGCCGATCATGTCGGAGTGAGGTTATGCACAAAACGATTGCAAAATGTCTGTCCTTGATACTGGCCCTTCTGCTGGCCGCTGCCTTTATCGCCGCCCAGCCGAACAGCGGCAAGAAGAGTTTCGTTTTCAAAGGCACCGTAACGGAAGTGGACGCTGGCACGAAGAAACTGATGGTCGCCAACGAGAAGATCGAAGGCTGGATGGACGCCATGACCATGAACTATCAGGTGGACAATCCGGACATCCTGAAGCAGTTGAAAAAAGGCGACCACATCGAAGCCACCGTGTATGACGGAGACACGAAGCTCTACAAAGTGAAGGTCGCAGCGCCGGCGCCGGGGAAAAAGTAAGTTGAGTGACTCCCAGCGCTGGCCGTCTCTGCCGCTAAACGAATGGCAGGACACGTACCGCACGCTTCACATGTGGACCCAGATCGTGGGCAAGGTCCGCATGACTCTCTCTCCGCCCCTGAATCACTGGTGGCATGTCACCCTGTATGTCAACTCGCGTGGCCTGACTACCGGACCGGTGCCCTATCCGCAGGGCGTTTTTGAAATCCAGTTCAATTTTCAGAAACATGCGGTCGAGATTTCGACCAGTGAGGGCGCCAGCACGTCCAGGCCACTCAAGGCGGAGTCAGTCGCCAGTTTTTACAGTGGCATCTCGGACTCCTTGGCATCCCTCGGCATCGCGGTGAGCATCAATCTCAAACCCCAGGAAGTTGCCGACCCCGTGCCGTTCGACCGTGATTTCTCCAACTGCTCTTATGATGCCGGGTACGCGAACCGGTTTTGGCGCATTCTCGTTTCCAGTGGCAAGGTCATGCAACAATTTCGCGCCAGGTTCATCGGCAAATGCAGCCCTGTCCATTTTTTTTGGGGAAGTTGCGACCTGGCCTGCACGCGGTTTTCCGGACGGCTGGCGCCGCCCCGCCGCGGTGTGATTAGTGGTCCCGCCTACTCACACGAGGTTTCGAGCGCTGGCTTTTGGCCGGGTGGCGGCGCGGTGGATGGCCCGGCGTACTACTCTTACACGGTTCCCGCGCCCGCCGGAATGGAAGAGGCGCAAGTACGGCCTGCTGGAGCGAAGTGGAACGCACAGCTTTCGGAATTCGTTCTGATGTATGAGGACGTGCGGCGCGCCGGCTCGCCCGAGCAAGCCCTATATGAATTCCTCGAGAGCACGTACGACGCGGGAGCCAATCTGGCGAAATGGGACCGTGCCGCACTAGAACGCTAAGGCTCGCCGAATTTTTTGGAGGGCAGGGTGCAGTTGTATCCACATCTGACGTTCAACGGCCAGTGCGAGGCGGCCTTTAAGTTCTACGAGGAGTGTCTCCGCGGCCGGATTACCTTCATGATGACGTATGAGGAAATGCCCATGGATCTGCAAACGCCGGCTGACTGGCGAATGAAGATCGGGCATGCCACATTCGCTCTTAGCGATTACATGTTCTCCGGCTCAGATGCTTTGCCCGGGCAATATCAGAAACCGCAGGGCTTCAGTATGCAGTTCAATCTCAGTGATCCAGTGGAAACGGAGCGCATCTTCAAGGCCCTGGCAGAAGACGGAACCGTTTCAATGCCGCTCGAGGAAACATTTTGGGCGCTTCGTTTTGGCGTCCTCGTTGACCAATTCGGCATTCCCTGGATGATCAACTGCGAGAAGCCTGCCTGACTCCCAGGCGACTTCCGGAGACGCTAAATATCGCGCCATACCTTTCCGGGTTACAATAGTTTCAGGTCTGAAAAAATTTAATGCCGCACTGCCGGATTCTGGTGGCGGGAGATGACAACGAGACACGCGAATCGCTGGCGGCGGTTCTGCGCGCGGGCGGTTATGCAGTCGATGCCGCTGTCTCGGCGCGCGAGGCTTTGGACCTGGCCCACCATCGCGACTACGACGTATCTCTACTGGATTTTGCCGATGGCGACGGCTGCGAAACCCTGGCGCACATCCGGCGCCTGCGGCCCCAGTGTTTCCTCATTGTGCTCACCGCCTCGGGCCCGCTCGACCCGGCCATGGCAGTCATGAAAATGGAAGGTCTGGAATTTGCCGTCAAGCCCTGCCGCTGCGACGACATCTCAGCCCGCATCAGCCGCATCATCGAGTTGCGCAACCTGCAGCGCGAAAACGCAACGCTACGAGAGCAACTGGCGCGGCAATTGGAGCCCGCTAACCTACAGGCGGGAACGATTTCCGCGGGCATGACGCTCAGCGATATGGAGAAGGTCCTGATCGCGGCCACCATCCAGCACACTGGCGGCAACATCAAAGAGGCAGCCTCGGTCCTGGGGATCGACCGCTCCACGCTCTACGAAAAAATCAGACGATACGCGATACCCCGCTAGGGCCGCTAGGGCCGTTTACGACTTGGCCCCCTGCCTGCCGGTGACACCCTTGCGGCCGTGCGTCCCGAGCAGTTCGACAACTCTGGCGAGCAGGGCGCGCGGCGTGAAAGGCTTGGGCAAGAAACTGGCGGTTCGCTCGAGCGTCTTCTGATCGATCAGGTCGCGATCGTAACCCGACATGTACAACACGGCAAGTTCCGGCCGGGTGGCCCGCAGCCGCGTAACCAGTTCAGGCCCGCTCATGCCGGGCATCACGACGTCCGTGAGGAGCAGGTCTATGCGCTGGCCGGTGGCCAACGTGAGAGCCTCCTCGCCGTTCGCCGCTTCCAGAACGCGGTAGCCGGCGGCGGCCAGGACATTGGCGACGAGTTTGCGCAGTGGGCTTTCGTCTTCGATCAGCAGGATCAAACCCGCGCGCGCGGCGTAGCGCTCCGCGGGCCGCTCCGCCGATTCCTGCTCCACCGTGGTTTCATCCACCGGAAGATAAACCCGAAATGTGGCGCCCGCGCCGGGAGCGCTGTCCACCGCGATGGCGCCTCCGCTCTGCTCGACAATGCCATGTACGGTGGCCAGCCCCAGCCCTGTACCCTTTCCGACTTCTTTGGTGGTGAAGAACGGCTCGAACACGCGCGCCGCAGTCTCCGCGTCCATGCCGTGCCCGGTGTCGGCGACGCTCAAGAGCACGTATGCGCCCGGCGGCAGGGACTCAAACGGCGTTTCCATTTGAACATTCCTGGTTTCGATCAGCAGCCGTCCACCGCCGGGCATGGCATCCCGCGCGTTTACGGCCAGGTTCAGGATCACCTGTTCGATCTGATGGGCGTCGGCTTTCACGTTGCACAAACCGCTGGGCAGCGCGGTCACCAGGAGGATGTGCTCGCCGATGAGGCGGCGCAGCATTTCTTCCATACCCGAAACTACCGTGTTCAAGTTGATGATCTTGGGCTGCAGCATCTGCTTGCGGCTGAAGGCGAGCAGCTTCTGTGTTAACGCGGCCGCGCGGAGAGCCGCCTTCTCAATCTCGTCCAACTCCGGCGTCGCGATGCCGGATTGCTCTTCGCGCAGCAGCGACGCGTATCCCGTGATCACGGTTAAGAGGTTGTTGAAATCATGGGCGACGCCGCCAGCCAGCCGCCCCACCGCTTCCATCTTTTGCGATTGCCGCAACTGTTCTTCCAGGCGCTTGTGCCCCGTGATCAACTGCCCGACACGCGCCAGAATCTCCTCGGGCGCCATAGCTTCATCGCCGTCCCATCGGTGCTCGGGCGCCTCACCGATGGTGAGCTCGTCGCCCGGCGGCCGCATCATCAGGACAATCTGCTGGTATAGCCGCGCCAGCGCATCGTTAGCCTGGGTGAGCTGCCGATTGGCCTCGGCCACCTGTTGGGCGCGCTGGTACACCTCCACTTCCATATTCTCGGCACGTGTCTGGAGAGCCTCCGTGAGTAGCTCGCGCTCCCTGCCGGCCTGCCGTAGACGGATGAACTCGGTGACGTCTTCCACCCGGTGAATGATGTAGGCAACCTCGCCCTGCGGGTTCACCACCGGCGAGTTGAACGGGCTCCAGTAGCGCTCGTCAAACGTGCCACCCTCGCTCGCCGGCCGCCGGACGTCATACTTCTGAACCGCCATCGCATCTCCCTGGCGGGTTCCGAGGACCCGTTCCAGTGAGGCGCGCAGGTTGCGCACGCCGGTGGCGCCGGCGTCATCTGGATTATCCGGGAAAACTTCGAAGATGCGCCGCCCTAGGATCTGTTCGCGTGTCGTCATGGTGGCGCGCAGGTAGGCATCGCTGGCGCCCGCAATGCGGAAGTCGGGTGTCAGAACCAGATATAGACCGGGGGCTCCTTCAAACAGCGCCTGAAAATCGGGTGAAGAGAGATCGCGCACGCCTGGGATTCATGATACGAAAAAACTGCGGATGGAATGGAGGTGGTGGAGCACCGACGCTCGCCAGCATGGGAGAGCGCCGGTACTCCGGATTGGAGTTTGCCAGCCGCGACTACCTGCGGAACTAGCGCGAGGATACGAGCAGCTCGAACGCCGCCTCAGTCGCTGCTTCGGCAACGGGCTTGGCGCTCATGGGAGCAGCGGCCGGAGGAGTATACAGCGGCTTCGCGGCCGGCTCCGGTCTTACGATATCAATGCTGCCCTTGAAATAAGCGCCGTCCTCGATGACGATGCGGGCCGCACGGATATCGCCGATCAGTTTCGCGTCCTTGCGGATCTCGATGCGGTCGCTGGCTTCCACATTGCCCTGCACCGTTCCCTGCACTTCCAGGTCGCGCACCTGCACGCAGGCGTGGACGGTGCCGTTGTGGCCAACGGTCAGCTTCTGATCCAGAGCTTCCACGGTGCCTTCGATGAAGCCTTCGATAAAAAGATCTTCGTTGCTGTAGATCTCGCCGACAATTTTGACGGCTTTGCCAATAACGGCCGAGCCGGCGTGTGACGACTCGACGTCGGTTTTCGCCGTCGGGGTAATGAACATCGGTGTAGTCTCCTTTTTTGCTTCCGTGGGGTTCGGCGTTACGCGCGCCGGGGTTCCCCCTGCCACGGGCGGGTTGAATGTCTTTGGAAGTTCTTCTTCCGGTCGTTTATTCCACATTCTGTCTATCCTCCTGACTGTTCCGGACCCGTCCGCTACTGGGAACCTGACCCAGATTACTGGGGCCGCAACTTCATAATGTGCCGGGATGGCCTATAAACACAGTCCCAGAGGTTCCGCCTAGGGTAATAGGACGGGGGTAAGTACCCGGCGGCCGGAAACGAGAGGAGCCGCCGGGCACACCGGACCGCTGGGCCACTGGAGCCGCTTCGGGCGCCGGGCCACCGGGCTCACCGAGCCACCCGACTACCGGCCTACCCGACCACCGACCCGCCCGACCACCGACCCGCCGGGCCACCGGGCGCACCGGACCGCGCCACCGGAGCCGCGGGGCCACGTCTGCCGTCCCGCGTGCTTTTCACGGAGTTTCAGAGCTATAATTCCTATGGAGGGCGTTATGCTGACAAATGATCTTCCGATCATGATTATTGGGGGCCTGCTATTCGGCATGGTGATCTGGGCGCTCTACAACTACACCCATCCCGAACCCCGCCACAAGTAGGCACACCTCTGGGCCCGCCGGGTCCTTGCCCCCTCGGGCACCACGCCGAAGCGCGCCGAAGCCGGTCACTGCCGGCTCAGCAAATCCCGGATCAGATCGTCACCGGTTTCCCTTTCGTCCGGAAGCGCGTGCTCAATCTTGGCTCGATTCGTACTCGCCAGTAGTTCTTCGATTTCCTCGGGCCGCATGGGAGCGCCGAAAGAGAACATTCCCAATGCGCCCAAAAACACCGCCTTCGCGAGGCGTTTCCGAAACCACATGGATTCCTCCAAAACGCTTTAGCCGGGACGCTCACGTGCGCCCAGTCTTGCTGTGGTGGGGAAACTATGCGATAGGAGGAGCCCGGGACGGAACAACTGGGAAGGAGGGGAACGGGCGCGGATCGCGCTGCTGTTCGCGATGGCTTGCCGAAAAGCAAACCAGCATCGCCAGGAACAACCAGAAAGGGGTAAGCCACGCCGGCTCCAAGCCATGCGAGTAGGGCGTCAGCGCGGCCAACAGCAGCGACGCCAGGCACAGGATCGCGATCAGCTTGCGGGCGCCCGGCATGTTACGGCTTCTTGAAAAGTCTGTCGAAAGCGTTGCGCGCGTCTTCAGGGTTGCGCGGCGACGGAGGGCCGGGGTTCACAGGAGGATTATTGGCAGGCCCATTGGCCGTGCCTTCGCGCGCGACGGTCACGCGCGGCGTAAACAGCGTGCACTCGTTGGCTTTGTCCTTCAACGGAATGCGTAACGGAATGGGTTTCAGGCACTGGAACCGGGTGGACGGCTCGAAATGCGAGCATTGTTTACAACAATGTAACTCTGCGTTGCACTTGGGGCAGGTGCCGTTGACATCGGTCCCGGGCGGAAGAGTGGTGGCGCAGTTGAAGCAGCGGGATGCCGCTACATGCTGCACCAGTCGCGGAAGACGAGGTCCGGTGATATCAATCGGCGGTTTCGGACCCTGCGGTTTGGGGCGATCCTCGCGATACCCCTTAGCTTCGCGGTCGGAATCCATGTACCCTGATTGTCGGTACTTGCGGTCGCTGTCCATGGGAAGGTTGCTCCGTAGTCTCGCGGGGCGAAAGTAACTCTTATAATGCCGGCAAACCAGCTAAAGCGTCCCTGAGCTGTGGGTAGCTTCCGATGCCCACGCTGGAGCGCAAATAGCACTGGGGCGACAGCGGGGTATCAGGGAGTTACCGAAAGGGATGAGCGAGAACCGCCCTACTACTACAAATCTATGTGTACCACACCTTCGAGGTGTATTGCACGTCCATTTTGCGCTTTTATCCCACCTCACTCCACTTTAGTAAACTCGAGCAGGGCCTGGTCAGGGGGTCCTCGAAATGGTCCGGGCTAACCCGTAAGGCGTAGCCTAGCCGTCCCGTACGTTCCGGAACGACATCTTTGCCGAACACGGCCACTGAGCCTTGCTGCTCTACCGCGGGCAGCACCATCACCTCGGTTTCTTCCAGGTTGCCGTCACTATCCACTCTTCCCATGACCACTTCCACGCGGACGTCTGCCGGCGTGAGCCCCGCCAAGTCGATGGCGACCCGTACCGGTACCGGCTTTCCGCTGATCACCGCTACCGCGGGGCTGGGGGCTGACTCCACAAAACGCACGCGGTCCCATACTTCCTGGACCCGGCTGGTCCAGTGAGATTTGTCGTGAACCAGACTGTATTCACTCTTCAGCAGCCGTACGTGCTGCGAGTGTGCCGGGTCGTACAACTGGGTCATGTATTCGCGCACCATGCGACGGCAGTCGAAATTGGGACTGATGTACATCAGCGACTGTTTTACGCGCCGGATCCATTCGCGCGGCGTCTGCTCCTTGCGCTCGTAAAACATCGGGACGATTTCGTTCTCGAGCAGGTAATAAATGGCGCTGGCATGCAGCGCGTCCTGATCCTCCGAATAGGGTTCGCGCTCTCCGATGGCCCACCCCCCCAAACCTTCGTAGGCCTCATCGAACCAGCCATCCAGAATGCTCAGATTGAGCACCCCATTGATCGCCGCCTTCATGCCGCTGGTGCCGCACGCTTCTTCGCCGCGGCGCGGCGTGTTGAGCCAGAGATCGACGCCCTGAACCAGCTCGCGCGCGACTTTCATGTCGTAGTCCTCAAGGAAGACCAGGTGCTTCCAGAGATCGGCATCGCGCGAAAGTTGCACGATTTCGCGAATGTAACTCTTTCCCGGTTGATCCTTGGGATGCGCCTTTCCGGCGATCACGATCTGCACCGGCATGTCTTTGTCGAGGACGATCCGCTTGAGCCGTTCCACATCGCGGAACAGCAAGGTGGCACGTTTGTAGGTGGCGAAGCGCCGCGCAAAGCCGATGGTGAACGCGTTGGGATCAAGCACCTCCCCGGCGCGCCGCACTTCCGACGCCGAGGCCTGCCGCCGCACGGCCGAGGCGTGTGCGCGGGCCCGCACGAAACTCACCAGCCGGCGTTTACGACGGCGGTGCACTTCCACCAGCTCTTCATCGGGGATGTCGGCCACCTGTTGCCAGATGGTCGCATCGTTCATGCGGTCCCGCCAGTCCGGCTCCAGATATTCGTCGTAAAGCATCGCCAGGTCGCCGTTGAGCCAGGTGGGCAGATGCACGCCGTTGGTCACGGAGGTGATGGGAACTTCCCAAACCGGCAACTGGGGCCACAGATCGTGGAACATTTCCTGCGAAACATGGCGGTGCAGCCGGCTCACGGCATTGCGATAGGCCGAGGTATTCAAGGCCAGCACGGCCATCGAGAAGCGTTCCTCCCGGTCTTGCGGGTTGCGCCGACCCAGCGCCATCAACTGCTGGAAATCGATGCCAATCTCCGAGCAGTACTCGGAAAAATAGTGATACATCAGGCCCGCGTCGAACAGGTCGATGCCCGCCGGCACGGGCGTGTGGGTAGTGAAGACGTTGCTGGTCCGCGCCACCTCCCAAGCCTCTTCGAAGGTGAGCCCCTGGCGGCGGTAGTGGCGGATCTGTTCCAGCGCCAGAAATGCGGAATGGCCTTCGTTCATGTGAAAGACCGTGGGATTCAGGCCCATCGCCTTCAGCGCGCGCGTCCCGCCGATTCCCAGCACGATCTCCTGACGGATGCGCGTGTCGGTGTCGCCGCCATAAAGGGAATCGGTGATATCGCGATCCTGCGGCAGCAGATTCTCGGGAATGTTGGTATCGAGCAGGTACAGCGTGATACGGCCGACTTCCAGTTTCCAAACCTGAATGAAGACGTTGCCGGTGGGCAGCTTGACGGTTACTTTCAACTCGTGCCCCGCCGCATCGTTCACCGGGGTAACGGGCAGGGTGTAGAAATCGTTTACGGGGTAGCGTTCCTGCTGCCAGCCATCGGGATTCAGGAGCTGGCGGAAATAGCCTTGCTGGTAGAGCAGACCGAGGCCAATTAAAGGATAGTCCTGATCGCTCGAGGACTTCAGATGATCGCCGGACAACACGCCCAAGCCGCCCGAATAGACCGGCAGGCATTCGGTGAGGCCGTATTCCGCGGAAAAATACGCGATCAACTTGCCGTCGCTGGGCGGCGGGCCTCGGCGGACGCGCGTATCGTAGGTGTCACACGCCTGCCGGTAGAGCGCCAGATAGCGTGGGTCGGCAGCGGCCTTGCGCAGGGTCGGCTGGGAGACCCGCCCCAACATCAGAACGGGGTTATAGCCGCTGTCGCGCCACAGCGCGGGATCGAGGCGGCGAAATAAGGCACGCACGATAGGCTCCCAACTCCACAGGATGTTGTAGGCCAACTCGTTCATGCGAGACAGAGAGGGAGGGAGGGCCGGGCGGACCAGGAATTCCCGGATCGGCTGAATATGAAAGGGCATACCCTAGGGGCTTTCCTCCAAGAATATCAAATCGGCAGTTACCGCCCGGAGCTACGTGGTCCCAGGCTTTGTGGAATGATATTCATTCTAAGCACCTTTCGAACTACTCTGCACACTTGGCTGTCGGAATCCGTCACAATATAGTACAGGTCTGGAATGCGTTCGCTACTCTCCCTTTTGTTATGGACCGCTTGGGCCGCCTTCGCCGGGGAATACGCGGTTCTCGAGAACGGCAGCCGGCTGCACATCGACCACCACCAGGGCGAGGGGGCAACGGTGCGCCTTTTCATCGGCAGCGGCAGCATCGAAATGAACGCTGTTCAGGTGCGTGAGTTCGAGCAGGATGAGTACGTTCCTCCGGCTCCGGAGACGGCTTCCGCGCCCTTTCTGCTATCGGCGCCCGCTCCGCAGCCGGCACCGTCTCCGCAACAACTGGCCGATCGGGCGGCCGAGAAATATGGTTTGCCGCGCCAACTGGTGCGCAGCGTGATGAAAGCCGAATCGGGTTTTGCGCCCCAAGCGGTTTCCCAAAAGGGAGCCATCGGGTTGATGCAATTGATGCCCGCCACCGCGCGAACCTTAGGGGCCGATCCGCACGACCCCGCCGCGAACGTGGATGCCGGCGCGCGGTATTTGCGGGAGCTTCTGGAAAAGTACAATGGCGGTTTGCGCCACGCGCTGGCGGCATACAACGCCGGCCCTGCCGCAGTGGAAAAGTATCAGGGAGTTCCGCCCTACCCCGAGACCGTCAACTACGTTCGCCGTGTCGAGCAGGACTTCAAAAAGACCGACTGATTGACCGGTTCGCGCGCGTCTACTTTAAGAAATCAAACAAGGTGGTGTGCGGGATGTTGGCCTCCATCTGAAAAGCTGCCTGAATGTGAGTGGTTCCCTGGCTCAGTTCGAGTGAGGCTGCAACCACGTCGGCATCCTCGATCTGGCTGACTTGAGTTCTGATCTGAATGTCGTAGCTGGAGGCGAAGCTGGTTGCGGCTTGAAGGCGATTCTGCGTGGTGCCATAGAAGGCCAGGCACGTATTGAGGTGGTCGGACGCCCTGCGCAGCGTCGCGGTCGAAGCGGTGATGGCGTTTTGATCGTTGTTCAAGAGCGCATTGCGTAAACCGTCGAGGGCTTTGAAGACGTTGTCTGGAGCCAGCGTCCCATCCGGGTTGCGGTCGTCGAAGATCTGCTGGGCCGTCATCGATACCGGGATGGTACCGCCCGCCGGATCCTCCACCACGCGAGTGTTGGACGGCGTGATGAGCAGGTCGACACCGGCGCCGGTTCCAGTTCCGGTCCCGTTCGGTGGGACGTTGGCGTTGGCAAGATCAAGCTGATAGGTGGGTTGGGTTGCCTGATCGCCGCTAAACACATAGCGGCCCGCCGATTGCGCCTGGCTGTAACCAAACATTTGCTCCTCGACCGCCTGCACCTGTCCGGCCAGATTTTGGCGATCGCTGGCGGTCATGGTTCCCGTCGCGCCTTGAGCAGCCAGGGTTACGGCCTGGTCCATGAGCTGGGTGGCGGAGTTGAGGGTGCTCTCGGCTACATTGGCGTCCGTATTAGCGATGCCCAGGTTGGCACTGATCTGAGTATTCCTCTGCAGGTTGGAACGGAGCTGCAGAAGGTTGCTGATGGCGTCGGGCTCATCCGAAGCCACGTTCACCCGCAGGCCGGAGGAGACTTGCTGGCTGGCCTGCGTCACACTTTGCTGAATACGCTCGATATCGGCCAAAAAGTTTTGCGATTGGGGGCTGAGGTTGCTGATCATATGTGCCTCTACGCTATTGCAGAATGTTGATGGTGTCCTGGGTCAGCTGATTAAGGACCGTAATGAACTGGCTGATGGCCTGATAAGCTCTCTGGAATTCCACCATTGTCATGGCTTCCTGATTAAGATCGACGCCGGACAGTTGCTGGCGTTGATTCTGGGCCTGGGCCAGCAGCGATTGGTGGACCTGTACACCGTTTTGCGCATTCTGGAGCTGGGTGCCCACATTGGATGCCATGTTCCCGTAATACTGGGTGTAGCTGAACCCATCGATCTTGTCAGCGGCATTTTGGGGAGTAGCCAACTGAGACAAAGTCAGCGGAATACCGTTCGACATGTACGGCGGCCCCGGAGTGATGGCGGCCAATTGATCCGGTGTCACCGAGGGGTCGACCGCCAGAGTTCTGGCGACGTTAGTGGCGTTGGCGAGGTCGTACGTAAACAGCGGCACGCCGGCAACAGGCGGCGGACCATCGGAACTGTTCCCGGATGTGAGCAGTTGGTTGACGCGGTCAGCGAACTGTTGGGCCATTTTGTTGAGACTGCCCGCCTGACTGGAATCGCCTATATAGGACGCCAGGACACGATTGCGCATGTCCAGTACCGCGCCGAGCTGTCCGCCGGTGGATTGAGCCGTGACGTCGACGCCACCCACCAGAAGTTGTTCGGAACCCGGAGCGTTCGGAATTGCGGCATTGGCTCCCGCCGAAGTCATAGAAGGTTGTAAGGCGAACTGCTTGTCGCCAATCAGGAGGGGCGTGGATCCGTTCAAAAGGATGGTGGTCGTGCCATCGCTCTGCTTGGACGCGGTGAAGTCGACCAGCTGTGACAGACTCTGGAGAGCGGAATGGATCTGCGCATCCACGCCGCCGTTCTTAGAACTGGAGCCGGTCTCCAGTTCCATATGGTTATAGGCCTGGATCTGTCCGACGATCTGGTTTACCTGCGCGACAGTGCTGCCGAACTGGGAGTCGGCCTGCTGCGCCAGACTCTGTAGGGAGGCGGCAGTGTCCTGGAAGCTCTGCGCCACTTCTGTGGCGTTGTTGATCACCAGCTGCCGGGCGTTTTGGTCAGTGGGCGTTTGCCCCCAGGCCGAGGCGCTTTGATAGAAGTCGTTTAGAGCTTTGTCGATTCCGGTTTTGCCGGAGACATCGAAGACCGATTGTAGCGACGTGAGATTGGTAACCGCTTGTTGTTGCCAACCCAAGCCCGTTTCTTGGGTACGGACGGATTGCTCGGAAAACTCATCGCGCGCGCTCTCAACCTGACCCACGCTGACGCCGCCGGAAGATCCGGCTTCGAGATCCATCTGCATGGCTTGTAGCGGTAGGTTCTGTTTGGCAAAACCGGGAGTGGATGAGTTCGCGACATTATTCTGCGTGACTTCGAGTACCTGGGCGTAGGCGTCCAGTGAACTGGCTGAAGAAGTCAGAGTTGCAAGAAGGTTGGACATTTCTACTATCCCCGAAGGATCAGACGGCGGCCGCGATCGACCGCGGCAGGTTCACCCCGGCCGTCATAGCCGGCACTCATGGCCCCCATCCGCCGTGTCCAGTTGCGGTGATATTCGGCTGCAGACTCCAGCAAGAGCCTCGCCCGCCGGACTGCCGCTTGCAGCCGGCGCCCTTCCGCGGCCGCACCGGGCTCGGGCCGCACCGGGCCGGCCATAGCTGCCTGGCAAGCAGTCACCTCGGTGACAGCTGCTTGCAGTAGTGGCGCACACTGGTCCAGCGCCTCGGGCGAAGGAGAAAGGAGCAGATCGCAGGCGCGGTCCAGTTTCTCCCGGGCGGCCGCCAGTTGCTCGGTCAGCCGGAGTGCCAGACCACTACTCATGGCTGGCGGCAAGGGCCTCGGTAATCATGCCCTGGCTGGTGGCCTGGGAATCGGCACGATACCGCCCCGCCTGGTAAGCTGCCGCCAGCGTCTGGACCCGGCTGGCCCGCTGTGCGCTGTCGGTGGAAAGTGCCTGGGCAAGCCGCCCCAGGCTGGAGGAAAACTCGACCCGGTCGCCGCTGGTATCCGAGGCTCCCGAACGGGCTGCACCTGCCCGATCGACCTTTTGTGTTTCCTGCGCGCGCGACGCCTCGGGCGCCGCCGGTCCCATATTGTTACTGTCTTGGACTCTCATAGTTGCCAACTCGTCCTGAATGACTTATCGGCAAGCGCGGGCGGGGTCTTTAGTCATTCCTTGTACCCGCATCCAAGGAGATCTCCCTAAAGTTTCCCACCGGCCAGCCGATGGCTGTATGGACGCAATGGAAACTCAACGGGTGCTTTGGATCAATGCCGGGGGGTTGGCCGGGCTAAATGCGGTAACGCAAGCCTGGCGCACGGACTTCCGGCGGCCGGACGACGCTCTCACCGACTTGCAGAACCGCCACTTCGACGCGATCCTCCTGGATCTCCCTCTGCCCCAGTGGACCCCCGGTGAATTGCTGGAACGAGTGCGAAGGCTGGCTCCCGATGCGCATGTCTTGATCCGCCATCCCGAAGCCGCGATTCCCGAGGCCGTGCGCTGGGCCCACCTGGGCGCTGATCAAGTATTGACTGCCGGCCAGGATCCCTCGGTATTTCTCGAGCAGGCGCTGGCGGAAAAGGCCAGGAACCGCCCATCTGGAAACTCGCCGCACGCGGGCCCCGAGGAATGGGCATCCCTGTTGGTCGGCACCAGCCCCGCGATGCGGCAGGTGTACCACATCATCCGCATGGTCGGCTGCCGGCGGTCGACGGTTTTGATTACAGGGGAAACCGGAACCGGAAAAGAAATAGCGGCCCGCGCGCTCCACCTGGCGAGTCCGCGCAGCCGCGGGCCATTGGTAGCCGTGAATTGCAGCGCCCTGCCGGAGACTTTACTGGAGGCCGAACTGTTCGGACATGTGCGCGGCGCATTCACCGGCGCTATACAAACGCGCACCGGCCGGTTCGAGCAGGCCCACGGCGGCACGCTCTTCCTGGATGAGATCGGGGAAATGCCGCTCGATCTGCAGGCGAAGCTGCTGCGCGTTTTGCAGGAGAGAGAGTTCGAGAGACTCGGAAGCTCCGAAACCATTCGTGTGGATATCCGCGTGGTAGCTGCCACCAACTGCGATCTGTCACAGAAGATCGAGCAGGGAAAATTCCGCGAAGACCTGTTTTACCGACTCAATGTCGTTCCCCTGCACCTTCCGCCCCTACGCCAGCGGCGAGACGACATCGTACTGCTCGCCGCGCATTTTGCCGCCAAAATCTGCGAGTTGGAACGGCTGCCGCTGAAATCCATCACTAGCGAAGCCCTGGACCGTTTATCCGGCTACGCCTGGCCCGGCAACGTGCGGCAACTGGAGAATGCGGTGGAGATGGCGATTGCCCTGAGCGGCGAACGCCGGGCGCTCTTCCCGCCGGATTTTCCGCTGGCTGCCGCGCCGGCACCGCCCAGCAGGATCGCATCGGAAGGCCTTTCGGTTGCGCTGCCCGATGGCGGGCTGGATTACGAACAGACACTGGCGGTGATCGAGCGGAGCATTTTGCGGCAGGCGCTGGAGAAAACCGGCGGAAATAAGAAAGCGGCCGCCGACATGCTTGGTCTCAAGCGCACCACGCTCTCCGCTAAGGTGCGCAGCCTGGCGCCGGCGCTGGTGTGAACAAGCGATCAGCAGTCAGTAATCAGTTATCAGTGATCCGCGATCAGCTTTCAGCCAGGGGCGGAGGGGGTTACTGAAAACTGACAACTGAAAACTGATTACTTACCGCAGGTAATCCTTGGCGATCTCGCGCTTGTCATAGCCATCCAGGACGTGAACGTAGCGAATCTTCTTCAGCGAGACGGGCGACAACTGGCCGAGCGGAAGATAGATGATCGTCCGGCCCAGGCGCGCGGCGATGGTCTTGAAAATCGAGCGCGGCGGCTTGGCGGCGACATAGACTACGTAGCGGTTCGTCGAATAGTCCAGGCCCGCCAGCAGGAGCCGCTCCGGCTTGGTCTCGGCGAATTCGTAATCCGTATCCTGCCACACGTCATACATGCGCCGCGGCGGCAGGCTCATGAGGAAACCTCCATACTCGGCCCGCCCAATGCCGGGCCCCACCAGGTGATCGAACGGAAATGTCGCGTAGAACGCCATGTCCGACTCGTTCTGGTTCTCGCCCAGCCAGGTCGTCATGTAGGTGTAGCGGTCATCGCGGTCTTCATCGAAAATCACGATGACCGACCCGACCTCGCCTTGAATCTTCTGAAACTGGCGAACGTAAATGCGGCCCTCATGCCAGCGACGTATGGTCTCCCGCATATCGATGCCGTCGAAGATGGACGTGGTGAAGGGCTCCACCCGGGCGCGCTCTTCGGAAAGAATACTCTTGCCCTTCTTTTTGAGGAACCGCCCGTAGTCTTCGACCACCAGGTCCTCTGGCGGGTAGGAACAGATGCTGGTACCGTTCAACTGGCTGGCCCACTCGCCGGGAACCTTCTCTTTCTTGCGCGGCTTCAGTCCATACGGACGCAGCCGCCGCTTGGTGCTGGGGAGGCGCCGCCGGAGCCGGAGGTGGCGCGTTTCCAGCCAAACCTCTTCCCCGTGGATTTGGGCAGTTGGCACGTCCGACGCTTCCTTTTGCGGAGGGTATCGGCCAGCCGCCTCCCACACCTCCCAAGCGTAGTTGTCGTCGGCGATTCCCCGCGCCGCGGTGGTGAGGTCGAAAATCCCCGCTACGAGTTCGTGGGAAGCCAGCGCGAGGTTGCGCGTGTACCGCGCTAAGAGCCGCCTCTGCCAGTGCGCGATGTGGTCGCCGGTTTGCGCTTCATACTCCTTTTCGGCATCGCGAAATACGGCCAGTTGTGCGTGACGGCGGTCGATGAGGCGGACGTCGGCCAGCAGGTTGCGGAAGTTTTCGTATCGCCATTGAAGCGCCGGATACTCGAGCGTGATTTCGGCCAGTGATTCCGGATGAGGATTCAAGATCTGAACATGTTCCCGCCGCGGGCGCGCCAGGGGCTGGGCTTGCGGCTCTTCCATGGCGTCGAGCACGGGATCCAACAGATTGAGTGCCACCACAACCAGCACGCGCGCCTCCGGATTGGTTCCTTGCAGCTTCCAGGCGATGCCGCCCGCGTGCCGCGCGATCTCCTCCGACCGCGATTGCGGATACACGCGGTAGGCTTCGACATACCGGTCGAGTCCGATGTGGCGGATGGCGTAGGGGTCGGGATACACGTCTTTCAGATGCGGCCGAGCCCCGCTGTCGGGATCGGCAAAGAGAATTTCCGCTCCGATTTCGACTCCCGTCCGCACCGCTTCGGTAAACGGATCGGCGGGCTCGATAGGAACATAGATGGCCTGATCCTCCTCGCCCGTCTCGCTGGGATAGACCATCACTGAGATCTCGGGCAGGCGCTCGACAGCCCGCCTCCAGGACTGCTCGAGGTTGGCAGGTAATTCCAGGGCGATGACCTGCGGCTTTTCGCGCAGGATGGCCTGGCGCACCTCAATGGCAAATTCGAGGCGGCCGGGGGCGACCGGAAAGTAGAGGAAGCGTCCTCGCCGGAGACTGCCGGCGTCAGGAATCGGCGGGTCGATTTCTCCGGACATAGCGCAAGGCTTCCTCTCCCAGCACCTCGATGATGGCGGTTTCGAGCGCTTCGGATTCGTGGGTCTTATGGGTGGCCAGGCTCTTCAGTTTGATGGCGAAGCGCGCCACGTTAATGCCGTCGCGCACGGTGTAGCGCTCGTCGGCGGCATGCGCCATTTGCAGGAAGTCGGTCACGTAGTGCAGAATGCGGTCTTCGGCAAAGGGCAGGTTTTCGCGCAGGATGTGATACTCCTCGTCGCGCTCCGGAAAATCGATGAAGATCTGCGGCTGCAAGCGCGAATGGATGTACTCGGGCAACTCGAAGGTGGAGGCGTCATCGTTCATAGTGGCCACCAGCCGGAAATCGGCGTGGGCCCGGATCTTGATGCCTGCCACAATCGATTCGACGTAGCGGCGGTTATCCAGAAGAGGCGCCAGGCTGGCCCAGCTCTTCTCGCTCATGCGATTGCCCTCGTCGAGGATGGCGATGCCGCCGCGGATCATGGCCGTGGCCAATGGGGAAGCCACGTAACGCAAGCGTCCATCGCCTTCGATGACCGGCGTCACCAGCAGGTCTTCGGGACGGGTATCCATGGTGGCCTGCAAGATGTATACATCCCGCCCCATGCGCTTGCCCGCAGCATAGGCCAGCGTGGTCTTGCCCACGCCCGGTTTTCCGAGCAGACGGGGATGCATCGGCATATCCTGCTCATGCACCACCATCCAAGCGGCCAGCAATTGCCGCATCAGCTCTTCTTGCCCCACCCACTGTATGGTGAGCTCATCCGGATGGGCCAAGTGCAGGGTTATGCCTTCGATCTCTGCCGTCATGTCGGTACAGTCTCATTATGGGGCAGGCGGAGGGTTTGCGCTAAGGGTTTGCGCCGCTTGGGAACAAGAGCGGCTGTTGAGGTGACTAACGCAGGCTGCGCAGACGGTCCTGGCGGCTGGAGATCTGCTGGATACGGATGCCGTAGTTGCCCTCCACCACCACGACCTCCCCGCGCGCCACCAGGCAATGGTTCACCAGCACTTCGACCGGCTCATTGACCCCGCGATTTAATTCCACAATGGACCCAGTGGTGAGTTTCAGGACATCCTTCAGCGCCAGTTGGGTTCTGCCGAACGAAATGCTCACAGGCAATTCCACATCCAGGAGGAGATCCATGGTGCGGGTCATGCCGGGAATACTCTCGGCCGTCTGTGTGGCAATCGTGTGCTCCGGCGGGCTGGCATCGCCGGCGTTGTCCTCCGAGGCCGGAGGCGCTGTCAGGACGGCCAGCAACGGGGAACTGAACGCGACCGCGACCGGTGGCAATGCCGTCTCGCCAAAGGTCAGCGAAACCGTGATCCATTCCTGCGGAGTGTCGGGCGGACCATTTTCGGTGCCGGCGCCGGCGGCGACCTCGCGCCCCAGATGGAACCCCAGGGCCCGCGTCAATGCGGAGGTCCACTGGCCGAGGATCTCCAGCCACGTGCTCTTAGTTTCGTCCGGGCCGGAGGTTTCCAGGCCGGCAGCCTTTAACGTCAGGGTGCTGGCGTGTTCCCAGGTTTGGTGCGGCGCGCCCAACCAGATTTCGGCATCGGACGCCAACTGACACTTCTGTTCCCACCACAAAACGTCCGAGTCTGCGCCCACGCCGAGATCAGAGGGGGTTCCGGTGGCGCTCTTCCAGCCGATCTCGGGCCGCTGATCGGTCATCGATTCGAGGACTTGCGCCAGGTTCTCCACCCACCCGTTCAGCAGCAGCCGCGTGCTCTCGTGGGTATCGAGCGAACTCATGCCGTGAGCACTCCATGAGTAACGGGCCACTGCTCAGCCAGGCGGCCGCGCAAGCGGAGAATGGCCTGCGACTTGAGTTGAGAAATGCGCGACTCATGCAGCTTGACTATCTGCGCGATTTCCCGGAGGGTCAGCTCCTCATGGTAGTACAGGCCCAGAATCGTTCGTTCGATTTCAGGGATCTGGTCGATGCCTTGCGCCAGAAGGCGCTGCAGCTCGGAGCGCTCGAGGAGAGTAGAGGGAAGACTCTCTTCCTTGTCGGGAAGCGTGTGCAGAAGGTCCCGGCTCTGATCGTTGGCGGCATATTCGAGGCTGGCGACATTCAAGCCGCAGACCTCGACCAGCCATCCGTGATACTCCGCCAGAGGGATCCCGAGTTCCGCGGCGATCTCGTCTTCGGCGGGGGCTCGCGTCAAGCGCTGCTCCGCAGATGCGATGGCTGCCTCAATCTGCTTGGTCTTGCGCCGCTTCTGGCGGGGGGCCCAGTCCAGGCCGCGCAAGCTGTCCAGAATGGCGCCGCGGATCTTGTACTCGGCGTACGTTTTCAGCTTGACGTTGTGGCTCGCATCGAAATGGTCGATAGCCGAGATCAGGCCGATGACGCCGGTGGAAACCAGGTCTTCGAGGCTGACGTTCTTGGGAAGCCGCTCCTGGATTCTCCGGGCAATCAGCCGGACTTGGGGAAGGTGCTCCAGAATGAGCCGTTCCCTCTCTTCAGGGCTAATCACGTCCGACTCCGCATAAGAGTACATAGGGTTCCCATCTGGGTTTTACGCCGCAGACAGCGCGTCCGCGGGACGGCTGCCGAGTATCGCTTCGAGCAACCGCCGGTGACTGGCAGTCTCCAGGTCTTCCGGGATTCGCTGGCCCGCGGTGAAGAAGGACAGCGGCTTCGAAGTCCGCACGGCTTCATTGAAGATCGGCCCCAGCGAACTGGTCTCATCGAGCTTGGTGAACAGCAGGCGGCGGGGCCGGAAAATCTCGTATGCATCGATCACACGGGTTAGATCGGCAGGTTTCATGGAAGCCGATAGGACGAGTTGCCGGTCGATGTCTTTACGCGTGGCGAAGAACCGCGCGAGAGCGGCAGAGCTGTCCAGATCAGCCAGTGCCAAGCCTGGCGTGTCGATCAGGATCAGTTCCTTGCCGCGGTTTTCCTCGATCGCCTGGGCTAGCCCAGCCACCGTCTCCAGAACCTGAAAACCCACTCCGAGGATGGCTGCATAGGAGCGCAGTTGATCGGCGGCGCCTACCCGGTAAGTGTCCGTGGACAGCACCAGCACGGGCCGGCGGGCCGCCAACCCGTAGTTCACAGCCAGCTTCACGAGCGTAGTGGATTTGCCTGCGCCAGGAGGGCCGACCAGCGCCGTGATACGCGGTAGGGCTTCTCCGACGCCGAGTGCCGCTTCGATCTGGACTCGTGACTGCATTTCTTCCGCGATGGCGCCATAGCATTTCGGGTTGAGATCAGTCAGTTCGCCAGCGCCTGCGCCGGCGGTCCGCGCGGACGACGCCTGCACCACGTCCAGCGCCAACTGGGGCAACACTTCGTTCGCGGTCATCAGGGAATAGGCCTCCGCGAGGCCCGGAGAGTGCCCCAGCCATTGAGCCGGAGCAAATGCCGATTTGGTTAGCGCGCGCCGCATGCTATCGAGCTGCTGCTTCAGTTCCGCAACCTCGCGGCCGAACCGGTCGGTGCTGGCCGCCGGCGCGGCGAACAGCGACTCAACCGGCGCGGGGGCCGCTGGAACCGGTTCCGGCGTCAAAGCGAAGACCACTTCGTATTCGCCCAGGTGACGCGCCTCGGGCGGCGAAGGGCGGCTGGTCACCAGCATGGCTTCCGGCCCCAATTCGTGACGGGCACTCGCGATGGCGCCGGCAACTGTACTAGAAAAATAGGATTTGATCTTCATCAATTTGGCCGCTCCCTTGACCGCGATCCGCTAAATTGATCGTCGGAAGTGCACCATTGCTGTAGAGCGAGCCTTATGAAATGTTCCCCAGCGACTGCACCTTTTGTCCCGGAGGCACTTCATTGTGTGCAACGAAGAACAGGTTGGGCATGGCGGGCTCAACGATGTGGCGCAGGAAATAGCGGGCGCCGGAGGAAGTCACGGCGATCACCGGAGTGTCGAGCGCCGTCACGCGGCTGGAGATCCGGTTCAGGATATCGCGAATGGTCTGCGGCGCCAGGTTGAGGTGGCTATTCTGCTCGCCATGCTCCACGGCACCTTCCACGGCCTGCTCAATCGAGGGATCCAGGAACCAGGCCGGCAGGTCACCGGCGCGGTTCAGATACGGTTTCACCACCGTGCGCCGGATGGTCTGGCGTACGTATTCGGTGAGCAGGATGGGGTTATGCGTGGCACTGGCCGCTTCTCCCAGAGCTTCCAGGATGGACAATGCGTCGCGGACCGATACACGCTCGCGCAGCAGATGCTGCAGCACCTTTTGCACGGTGGCCAGAGGCAACAGCTTGGGCACCAGGTCTTCCACCACCCTGGGATTTTCCACACTCACGCGATCCAGCAGTTTCTTGGCGTCCTGACGCGAGAACAACTCGTGGGCGTGGCGGCGGATGACTTCGGCCAGGTGCGTGCCTAGAACGCTGACGGGATCCACCACGGTGTAGCCCGACTGGCGCGCGCGCTCAGCGCGTTCGGTGGGGATCCACAAGGCGGCCATCCCAAATGCCGGCTCGCGGGTGGGCTGGCCTTCGATGGAGGCATCGCCCCGGCCGGTGGAGATCGCCAGTTCGCAGCCCTGCGGGAGCTCATAGCGGGCGACCTCGACACCTTTGAGCAGGATCAGGTATTCGCGGCTTTTCAGGCTGAGATTGTCGGCCACACGTACGGCCGGCAGCATATATCCGAGGTCCGTTGCCAGCTGCCGCCGAATGGCGGAGATGCGGCGCAGCAGCGGCGATTCCTGCGCACCCTCGACCAGGCCCACCAAACCGAGCCCGACTTCGAGGGCCAGGGGCTCCACGCGCAATAGTGCTTCCAGATTTTCCTTGGCGGGCGCAGTCTGGGCTCCGGCAGCGGCGGGCGCAGCCGCTTGCAGCTCTTTTTTCCGCATTCTCCATCCCACCGTGCCGGCTCCGCCACCGAGCAGCAAGAAGGGTAATTTAGGCATCGAAGGAATCGCGGCCAGGGCCACCAGCACTCCGGCAGCCAGCAATAGCGGCTGCGAATTGCCGAGGATCTGGCGGCGGAATTCCACGCCCAGCCGCGCGTCCGCACCGGCGCGGGTGACAATCAAGCCGCCCGAGATAGAAATCATCAGGGCCGGGATGACCGTCACCAAACCGTCGCCGATGGTCAGGACCGTGTAGGTCTCCACGGCGCGGCGGAGTTCCATGCCGTGCTGCAGCACGCCGATCAGGAACCCGGCAATGATATTGATGGAGGTGATCAGGATGCTGGCGACCGCGTCCCTTTGGGTGAAGCGCGACGCGCCATCCATGGCACCGTAGAATTCCGCTTCGGTCGCCAACAACTTGCGGCGGCGCTTGGCCTCGGTTTCATCGATCAAACCGCCGTTCAGGTCCGAATCGATGGACATCTGTTTTCCAGGCAAGGCGTCCAGGGTGAAACGCGCGGTGACTTCCGAAATGCGCACCGCGCCGTGGTTGATGACGACATACTGAATGGCAATCAGAACCAGGAAGATCACTGCGCCGATGATGTAGTTGCCGCCTACCACGAAGCTGCCGAAAGCACCGATCACTTCGCCGGCTGCGCTGGTACCGGTATTGCCGTTGAGCAGGATCAGGCGGGAGGAAGAAACGTTAAGCGCCAGGCGGAAGAGCGTCAGCAGGAGCAGGGTGGTCGGAAAGGAGGTGAACTCCACCGGCCGGACGAGATAGAGGGACACCATCATCACCGTGATGGACATCAGGAGATCCGTCACGATCAGCAGGTCCAGGACAAAACCGGGCAGCGGCGTGATCAGCGCCATCACGATGGCCAGAACCGCCAGGGGAACGGCCATCTCGCCGAGGCTCGAAAGGGGGATGGCGCCGAACAGGCGGGCGGCGGGTGTGAGCGTTTTCGCAGGAGTCATGGTTTCAACCCGGCAGTTTCCCGTTCATGAGTTTGAAAACGTAAGCCAGTATCTCGGCGACGGCCCGGTACAGATGGGGCGGGATCTCCTGCCCGACGTCCACGGACTTGTAGAGCGCCTGGGCCAGGGGCGGATTCTCGATGATGGGCACCTGGTTCTCGATCGCCCTCATGCGGATGCGCTTGGCCAGATAGTTTTTGCCCTTGGCCACCACCAGGGGAGCCGCCATGCTGTCCATGTGGTAGCGGATGGCCACCGCAAAGTGCGTGGGATTCACCACCACGGCGGTTGCGCCGGCCACCTCTTTCATCATTTGGCGCCGCGCCCGATCGCGCTGCAGGCGGCGAATCCGCGCCTTCATTTGTGGATTGCCTTCGATGTCCTTCGCCTCTTCGCGGATCTCCTGCTTGGACATGCGCAGCTCTTTCTGGTACCGGCGCATCTGCCGGAACAGATCCACCGAGCCGAAAACCAGGAAGACACCCGAGGCTCTCCAGAACAGATCCATTAACGAGGTTCCCAGGAACCGGAAACCGCTCTCGACGCTCTGCGCCGGCAGCAGGAGGATGGTTTCGAGCCGCTCGCGCGTAATAAGGTATACCGCGCCCAGGAAGAGCGGAAGCATCAGCACTGCTTGAAAAAGAGCGGGCAAATTCTGCTGCGGCAACTGGCGCAACTTGGCCAAGGGGCTGAGGCGCTGGAGATCCGGCGCCAGTTTCTTCAAGCTGAAACCGAAACGCGTGGTGCCCAGGCGAATCGCCAGCGTTACCACGACCAACGACAGACCACCGAGCGCAATGGGCAGGACGTGATTCCAGAACAACTGCCAGGCGATCAGGGAAAGATCCTTGGGCTCCAAATTCGGGTCGAACGCCCGCGCGAACAAGCGGCGCGTAGTCTGGCAAAACTCGGTGAACCAATGCGCTCCGCCGGCGCTCAACAGGCCCAGAAAGACGAGGAACTGCAAAGCCGCGACAAAATCCTTTGCGGATAGAAACTGGCCATCTTTGCGCGCCTTGTCGACACGGCGTTGTGTAGGTTTCTCGGTCTTTCCGGACTGATCCGCCATGGCGCCTCATATCCCCAGCATGTGTCGCGAGGTGGTGAGCGCCAACTCACCCATCTCGTGCACCATCCGTGGGAGCCGCATGGCCACCCAACACAACACCAGCAGGCTGACCAGCATTTTGGCGGGGAAAGCCAGCGAAAGGAGTTGGAGCTGCGCATTGACGCGTCCCAGGAGGGCCAGCGCGACATCCATCATCACCAGAAGCGCGACCACTGGAAACGCCAGCCGTACACCCACCGAAAACAGGCTCGCGCCCAGGTGGATCAGAGACTGGGCGGAAGCCGGGCCGAGCACGTAGGCACCCGGCGGCACCTTGTCCAGGCTCAGAGCGAACAGGCGCAGCACCTCACGATCGAGGCCCAGGGCAAAGAAGAGCAAGCCCGCCATCAGTTGGGCGAAGACCAGGAGGAGGCCCGAATCGGCTTGGGTATTGGGATCGACGGTAGAGGCGAAGCTGTAGCCCGCTTGCAGACTGCAGACCTGGGCCGCCAGCGTAAACGCTTCGAGTACCAGGGACAAGGCCACCCCGATGGCGATTCCGGAGGCTGCTTCTGCGGCGGCCCAGCCCGCGAGGCGCGCGGGAGAGACCGACGCCGCGTCGATCACGGGCCAGCGAGCGGCAAGCGCGAGAGTGAACGCCAGCGCGAAGGCTGCACGCACCGGCTCCGGGGCGCTTTTGATGCCGGGCAGTGGAACGAAAACGAATGCGCCGCCCACCCGCGTCAGCACCAGCAGGAAAGCGTAAAGAGTTCCCAGCGACAGTGTCAGGTTAACGGGCATAACGGGCAAGGTCTCCAAACAGCGCGATGGTATACGACATAGTCCTCTCGATCATCCAGGGCAGCAGCAGAAGGAGGCTCACCGCGAACACCAGCAAGCGGGGAATACTGCTGAAGGCCGGGTCCTGCATCGATGTCGCAATCTGCACCAGGCTGATGGTCACGCTGGCAATGAATGCGATGGCGAGCAAAGGGGCGGCCAGCCAGAATGTGGCCATCAACGTCTGGCGGATCAGCTCGACTACAGAATCGGGTGTCATCAGTAGAAACTCTTCATTAACGAGCCGACCACCAGGTTCCATCCGTCCACCAGAACGAAGAGCAGGATCTTGAACGGCGCCGAAATCATGACGGGCGGCAACTGGACCATGCCAACGGAAAGCGTCACCGAAGCGACAACCAGGTCAATCACCAGAAAAGGCAGGAACAGCACGGCCCCAATCTGAAAACCGGTCTTCAGCTCCGAGAGGATGTAGGCCGGCATGAGTACCGTCAAATCCAGGTCGGCAGGGCTGTGCGGCGCCGGCGCATGCGACATTTCGAGAAACAACTGGACATCTTTTTCCCGCGCGAAGCGGGCCAGAAACACCTTCAAAGGTTTGGCTCCCTGTTCGAACGCCTGCGCGGGCGCGAGGCGCCCGGCCTCCATGGGCTCCCACCCCTGGTGGTAAATGTCCGCCACCACCGGCTGCATGATGACGATGGTTAGAAACAGAGCCAGGCCGATCATCACCTGGTTGGAAGGGGTGGACTGCGTACCCAGCGCCTGCCGCAGAAAGTGCAGCACGATCGTGATGCGCAGGAACGGGGTAATCGACATGACGGCGGCCGGGAGCAGCGTCAAGAGCGTGAGCAGGAGGACGATTTGTATAGGGACGCTGAGAGTGGAACTGTCCTTTCCGGCCGATATGCCCAAAAGGGAGAAGGAGGAACCGTTTGCGGCCCACGCCGGAAGGGCGGTGATCAGGAGAAAGGAAAGCCGCCGGAGACTCATGCGAGTGGCTCCCCGGTGTTCTCGATCTCCCGCCAGGCCACGGTTTCGAGCAACGCGCATCCGGAGGGCGAGGAGGCCACCAGGAAGGCGCGCTCACCCAAACGAACCAGATGCAGGGTTTGCTGTGGTCCCAGAGGCAGGCGTCCGACACTCTCCAGCCGGCGCCCCGCCGCCTTCCGCGGCAGCAGAGAACCGGAGAAACCCCTTCTGCGCAACCACCAGGAGATGGCGGTGGCGAGAGCCAGCACGGCCAGTACGGCCGTGAACTGCCCGAGTATTTCCATTCGAACCCGTCCTTAAAACTCGTCTCGGAAGTCGGTGATCCGCACCCCCAGCGCGTTCTCGATCACCACGATCTCACCGGAGCCGCATAGCACGCCGCCGATGTAGATGTCGATGTTCTCGCCGGCCGACCGCGAAGTGGCCATCACGCTGCCTTCGGTGAGTTGCAGCACTTCGCGTGTCGTCATCAGGCGCCGGTCGAGTTCGACTTCGACCTCGACCGGTACTTCGCCCAGCGGCGCTATCTCTTCCTGAGGAGTCATCGGCGGATTACCGGATTAAGTTGATAGTGTCCTGGCTCAATGTGTCGGCTGTCGTGATCACCTTACCGTTAGCTTCATATCCGCGTTGATACACAATCAGGTTGGTGAATTCGGTGGCGATATCGACCGTCGACGCTTCCACGGAGCCGCCCACGATGTTGCCGCGGCCGCCCGTGCCCGGCACACCAACCGAAGGTGTGGCAGTCCGCGCGCTGAGCTGGAAAGCATTGTTCCCAGTGGCAATCAGCGTATCGGGGTTGCGTATGTTCGCAAGTGCCACCTGCCCAACCACTACCTGATCGCCGTTGGAATACTGCGCCAGAATCCCACCCCCGTCGGCCAGTCCAACGTGGACCAGTTGTCCAGCCGACTTTCCATTCTGGGAACTTGCCGACGAGGCGGAAGGCTGGCCGAACTGGGTGATACGGCCGACTCCTGAGCTGGTGTAGGGGTCCCAGGATATATTCATGTCGGCCGCTCCATCCGCCAGGCCGGTGACGGCGACGGCGATGGGGCTTCCGAAAGGGGGATCCGTGAGCAGGCCGCCTTGGCTGAAGGTGAGCGTGCCGCTGGCGCCCGTATCAATAGGCGTTCCAGAGGTTCCGCCAGAGATGTCCTCACCGGGAACCGTCACATCGTAGCTCCATTGATTGGCGCCGGTCTTCTGGAAATTGAGGTTCAGCACGTGTGCATTACCGAGGCTGTCGATGACCGATAGGGGTACGGTTTTGCCGGAGGTGCCGTCCGCGGCCGCGGCGGCGTTCAGGTTGAGATCGGCGGTGAGATTGGTGGTCGGGGTGGGAGGCCGCACCGAACCAACGGGGACGATAATGTTACCGGTGTTGCCATTGGTGTTGACGGCGCCTGTAACGGGGTCTACCGTGGTCCAGCCTTGGACCTTGTCGCCCGTATCGGTAAGAAGGTTGCCGTTCATGTCCGTCTGGAAGTTGCCCGCACGCGTATACAGGTTGTTGCCGGCGGCGTCCTGAATGACAAAGAAGCCGTCACCTTGGACGGCGGCGTCCAGCAACCCGGCGCTGGTCTGGATGGCGCCCTGGGTGAACTCGCGCACCGTCAGCGGCGTGCCGGTACCGAACCCCACTTGCGTGTCGCCCAAGCCTGCTCCGAGGGATTGCGTCACTAGGTCGCGGAAGCACAACTGGCTGGTCTTGAAGCCCGGCGTATTCATGTTGGCCAGATTGTTGCCGACCACATCGATGGCAGTGGAAGTTGCCTTTAACGCCGATAATGCCGATGAAAAAGATGTAAACATATTAATCTCCCGTTAAGATTTCGCGGTCGTCGTGTTGCTATTGGTTACCAGGGTGTCCAGATCCTGGCGGATCGCGGTAAGATCTGAGCCCGAATTCGTGGCTTGCTCCATCTGCTGAAATTGCGCCAGTTGTGTCACGAACTGGGTGCTATCGGAAGGGTTGAGCGGGTCCTGATTCTTCAGCTGCGCGACCAGGAGCTGCATAAACATGTTCTTGTCGACAGTGCCGGATTTGGCAATCGAGGAGGATTGGTCGGATGAGGGCTGCGGGGTGTAACCGGAAGAGGGGATTCCTGGTGTCATGTGATTCTCCCTATGCGTTGGTACCGTTGATCTCGCCCGCAATCAGGCCGTCGACGTACGACTGCGGATATCCGTGCGAATAGAAGGACGCGACCAGTCCCGCGTTAATGGTGCGGCCATCCGGCATTTGCACCATGAGGTTGGGCTGCTGTTGCGCGTTCGGCGCCAGGGCGTTGCTTTGGATGACCGTTCCCCCCAAGGTCTTGGCGACTTGGGCGGCCGTGCTCGCGCTGGCGAAATAGATCGGGTTATAACTGAACTGGGTTCCGTTTGGGTTCTTTCCCACCGGATTCGTCTCCCATGCGTTGGCTCCGAAGACCGATTCCGGAGTGGGTGCCGCCGTAGACAGCACTGGAGCAGGAGACATTGCAGGCACCGGGGCGTGCGCGGCCGCCGGTGTTGCGGCCGGCGAGGAACTGGTCAAGAGCGCGCGAAAACCAGGCGTCGCGGCGCTGGCTGCGCTCGCTGCGGTTTTTGCTTTGGCGGCCACGGCGGGCGCCATCTGGGGAAGAAGCATGCGGCTTAGTGAAGTTGAGACATGAGCCATTCGAATTCCTTTCGGGGAGAGTTAGTGGCGGCTTTGGGCGCCGGTGGTTTGGGCTGGCGGTGCGGGGATTGCTGTTGCTCTTGCTCTTGCCCGCCCTGCCGGGATGGATTCTGATCTTCGGACGAAGTATGCGCGGAGTGGGGCTCCGCCGTGCGCAGGTTACTCTCCGCTGTGGATGCGGCCGGATGCCAGGTCTCCGCGCGGAACCCCGCTTGCTCGAGGCGCGACGACAGTTGCGGCAAATCCTCGCGTAGCGTGCCGGCCAACTGCGGATCGGGCGTGCGCACGGCGACCAGCACTTCTCCGCCACGTTCGGTCAGACGCAAATCCACGCGCTGCTCGCCGCGATTGACCTGAATCTGAATTTCGCGCGCGGGGGCGGCCGGCTTGGCTTCCGGCGGTGATTCGATTTCCGTTCGAACGGCCGGCGGCGCCGCCTCTTTCGTTGTCATCCTCTGCGGTTGCGGCTGGTCGGGTGGAGCAGTCCAGGAGGAAATCGCAGGCGTGTCGGTATGGGGAGACGCGGGCAGGGCGGAGTGAAAAGAAGCAGAAGCGGGAACCGCATCTTGGGCGGCGGGCTGAGCCCGTTCGGGTGCGGCGCTCTTCGGGACCGTATGGTTTTCCGTCTCGGCAAATTGGTTGACCGGCGCGGAACGGGCTTGTCCTTGAGGCCCCGTTTTGTCGACTGCCTTCTCCAGGGGAGCGATGGGGCCGGCCTCAGGAGGTTGCGGCGCCGCGGCGGAACTGAGAGCGGCCACGGGCAGTGCGGGCCTGACGAAGGCCAAGGGGAGCGAAGCGACGGGCGTGAGGCGCGCCGCAAAGGCCAGCATCGGCGGCTCCGCGCGCGGACTGGATGCGGTTGCCGGCCGCACGGCAGGGATGGGCTCCGAGGGTTCCGGCTCGAGGTTGGGCGCGGGAACCGCAGAAACCGCACGCGAAGGTTCCAGAACCACAGACGGCAGCGGAACAGCTAAGCGGACCTCGGCGCGCCGCGGCCGGGAAGTGGGATTTCGTGTCTCAGGAGAGCCAGGGTCTTCGCCAGGCTGCACCATTTCGCCCGGGGACGTGGCCGCGGCAGCCAGGTTTCCCAGAATTCGCTCGACGAGCGGTGCGACCGGTGCTTCGGCTGGCGCCGCGGCTACGGAAAAGCTAGGGGCGTTGGGCAGGGAGGCATTCGCGCCAGAAGCGACCGCGGACACGGGAGCCACAAGCAGCACGGACGCGGCATTTGTGGGAGGACTTGCGGCCTTCCGGGCCCCAGGCCAGGGTGCCGCCGTTGCGGCTGGAGGTGGGGCCGGGAGAGTAAATACGGCAATCTTAATTTCGATCGATCCGCGGGGATCGGGTGCCTGAGGAACGACCGTGCCGGCGATAGGGGGAGGTGCCACGGCCGCCGGAGCCGGACTAAGGGGAACCGGGCTCTGTAGAACCGGGCTCTGTAGAACCGGGCTCTGTAGAACCGGGCTCCGTAGAACCGGGGTCCGTAGAACCGGGGTCCGTGGCGTCCGGATCGAAAGCGCCGGGACTCCCTGCGGGTTCACCGCGGATGGCATGTCGGTGGGGCTGTTCGGCGGCCCGCCGGGAGCGGTTTGCGAAACGCGAGAAACCCAATCCGGAACCGGTGTCGGCGTCGGTTTTTGGGTGCGGATAACGACCGGCACCGGCTGGAACTGCCCGGCCGCACCTTTGATCGGGCCGGCTTCGCGCGGTAGATCGTCTTCCCGGCCCTGATCTTCCATCACCAGGTCTTGCAGCGTTTCGGAGAAGTGCGACACACGCGTAACGGTATGCGGTAAATCGGCAGCCAGGTCCGTGGAGAGACCGGAGAAACCAACGCCACTCGCCGCGGGGCTATCTACAGCCTGGCACCAAAACAGCGGGCAACGAAGGATGCGAGGCCGAGAGAGTCACGCGGCAGACAATTGCAGATTGGAGGCCATTGAGGTGGCGCTGTTTTTTCAATCAATCGAGCGGATTGCGGTGACGAGAAATTGCCGGAAGGCCGGTACGGCGGCAAAGATTTGGCGCGCTGGTCGTTGGCCTCACGACTCCTCATCGGACGCGACCCTCACTATATGAGATATTTAGGTCCTTTATTATGGTTAGGCTAGCGGCGTGCAGTAAGCGGTGCCATGGATCCTTTGACCGCAGTGGCGGCCAGCGGCCTTCGCTCGCGCATGGAGTCGCTCGAAATGCTGGCCAACAATGTCGCCAACGCCTCCACCGGGGGCTACAAGTGCGACCGGGAGTTCTACAGCCTGTACGTGGCGCCGGAGGCGGACTCGGCGCCGATGTCCACCATGCCGGTCATCGAACGGCCCTGGACCGATTTTTCGCCGGGGCTGCTGAGTTCCACCGGCAACCCGCTCGATGTGGCGCTTTCCGGTAAGGGTTTCTTTGCGGTAAACGGACCGGGCGGCCCGCTGTACACGCGCAACGGCAGTTTTCGTTTAGCTAAAGACGGCCAGCTAACCACCGCCGACGGATATGCGGTGCGCGGTGCGGGCGGGGCCAGCCTGACATTGCAGGGCTCGGGGCCCATACAGATTGCAGCCGACGGAACCGTCACCCAGGATGGCGCAGCAGTCGGGCAACTCCAGATCGCCGACTTCACCAGCACCGCCGGACTGGTCAAACAGGGCAGCAATTATTTCCAGGCGGCCGATCCTTCGGTGGTGCCGTCTGCAACGCCGGGCACATCGGTCGAGCAGGGGCAACTCGAAGCATCCAATGCGGGAAGCTCGGAATCGGCAGTGCGGCTGATCAGCGTGATGCGCCAGTTCGAGATGCTGCAGAAGGCGGTTTCGCTGGGCGCGGAGATGAACCGAGAGGCGATCGAGCAAGTGGCGAAGGTCGGGTCTTAAATAAGGAGACGATATGATTCGAGCACTATACAGCGCTGCCAGCGGAATGACGGCGCAACAACTGAATGTAGACAATATTGCCAACAACCTGGCCAACGCCAGCACGGCCGGCTTCAAACAGCGCCGCGTGCAGTTTCAGGACTTGATGTACCAGACCATGGTGCAGCCCGGGGCCGCGGCCGGCCAGCAGACTGTAGTGCCCGTGGGCCTGCAATTGGGCCTGGGCACGCGCACTTCGGGCAACGAGATCGTCTTCTCGCAGGGTTCTTTCGCGCAGACCGACAATCCCCTGGACATCGCCATCCAAGGTAAAGGCTTCTTCCAGGTGCGCCGCGCCAGCGGTGAGTTGGCTTACACCCGCGCCGGGACGTTCCAGGTCGATAAGACCGGCACCATCGTTACCGCCGAGGGCGACGCGCTAGAGCCGCAGATCACCATCCCAGCCGAGGCGCAAGCCGTCGTCATCGCTTCCGACGGCACGGTCACCTACAGTATGCCCAACCAGACCAACACCCAGCAGGCCGGCCAAATCCAGCTCGCCAACTTTCAGAACCCGGCCGGTCTGAACGGCCTCGGCAACAATCTATACGCTCCCACCGACGCATCCGGCGACGCCACTGTAGGCACACCGGGAGGCGCGGAGGGGCTGGGCAGCTTGATGCAGGGCTACACCGAGCAGTCCAACGTTTCAGTTGTCGAAGAGTTCATCAACCTGATCGTGGCGCAACGCGGATATGAAGCCAACTCCAAGGTGGTGCAGGCTGCCGACAACATGTACCAGCAAGTCAATCAGCTGAGCCGATGATCCTGCCAGTCGCATTGATGCTGGCCGGTTGCCTGGCCGTGAACCCGGCGTCGGACCAGGTCACGACGGGGGATCTGGCGCCCGGTTTTCCGGGGATGGACACCCTGGATGCCGGCACTCCGCTAGCGCTGGCGCCTGCTCCGGGAGTGGCGCGGTTTTTTCGCCTGGCCGAGCTCAACCGTTGGGCCGAACGCTTCCACCTTGCGGCTCCTGCAGCGGAGATCTGCGTCGAACGGCCGGTGGCCCCCCTCGATCCCGAGAAGGCCATGGCCGCCATGCACGCGGCTCTTCCGGAAGCCCAAATATCGGTTCTGGAGTGGAGCCGTGCGCGCGTTCCGTCGGGCGCAATTACCTTTCCGGCCAGCCAGCTCCGCACTGGTCCGGCGGGCCAATGGTGGAGCGGGTATGTGCGCTACGGTGGGGCCCATCAGTTTGCGATCTGGGCTCGTGTGAGTGTTCGGGTGATGGCCGTGCGCGTGGTGGCGAGTCGCGATTTACCTCGCGGCCAGGCGATCCCGGCGGACGCCCTCGAGACCCAGACGGGCGAGACCATGTCCGGCGCCGCGGATTTCGCCCGGTCGATGGATCAAGTAGTGGGCAAATTACCACGCGCGCTCATCCGCGCGGGCACTCCGGTACAGATCCACCAACTCGTAGCGTCTGTGGACATCGCGCGCGGCGACACCGTGCAGGTGGACGCCGAAAGCGGCGCGGCGCATCTCGCATTCGAAGCCAAGGCCGAGGGGTCGGGCGCCACCGGCGAAATGATTCCAGTTCGCAATCCGATATCGCATCGGCGTTTTATGGCGCGCGTCACAGGAAAGGGCAGAGTGTCGGTAGATAGCTCTGCGGCACAAGGTAAATCATGAACAGACTACTCTCGTTGGCGCTGATTGCAAGCCTGGTAGCGGCCGCGCCGCTGGCCGCGAAGAAAAAGAAGGATGCCGCGGTCGCGCTCGCCGCGCCGCTCGATCGCTATATCTCGGAGGCGGAAGCCCGCTCGTCGGCCGCCGCTGCGGCCACGCCCGGCTCCATCTGGCTGGCCGGCTCGCGGCTGGCCGATTCGGCGCGGGACCTGCGCGCCAGCCAGGTGGACGATGTTCTTACCGTCGTTGTGGCAGAGGCGGCCTCCGCGGTCACCACCGGCGTCACCAAAACGCAACGCACCACCAGCCTCAAGAATTCCGTCAGCGCCGTAGCCGGGCTGACCAACGCTGCCGGGTCGCTGGCCAATCTGGCGGCACTGTCCGGGGATACCCAACTAAACGGGCAGGGCACCACCAGCCGCGTCACCACGTTGAACACCACCTTGACGGCCCGCGTCATCGGCGTGCTGCCCAATGGAGGGCTGGTAGTCGAGGCGTCCAAGGACATTCAAATCAATTCGGAGCGCCAGCTCATTACGGTGCGCGGGGTCATCCGTCCGGCCGACATCGACTCGACCAACAGCGTGCAGTCGAATCGATTGGGCGAGCTCGAAGTCCGCGTCAACGGCAAGGGTGTGGTGGGGGACGCCATCCGGCGGCCGTTTATTCTGTACCGCATCCTGATGGGAATTTTGCCTTTCTGATATGAACATGCGACTCGTAACGCTTGGCCTGATGCTGGTGGCCGCCTGCCCCGCGGCCCGCCTGAAAGACCTGGTGTCAATTGAAGGAGTTCGGGAGAACCAGTTGATCGGCTACGGCATTGTGGTGGGTCTGGCCGGCACCGGAGACAAACAACAAACGGTCTTCTCCACACAGAGCCTAACCAACATGCTGGAGCGTATGGGCATCGCCGTGTCTCCCACCGCCATACGCGTTAAGAACACGGCCGCCGTCATGGTCACGGCCACGCTCCCGGCATTTGCGCAACCAGGGCTGCACATCGACACCACGGTGTCGTCGATCGGCGACGCCGCCAACTTACAGGGAGGCATCCTGGTGATGACTTCTTTGCGCGGGGCCGACGGCCAGGTTTACGCGGTGGCGCAGGGACCGGTGGTCACGGGCGGGTTCTCCGCCGGTCGCGGAGGCACTTCCCAAACCGTGAATCATCCTACGGTCGGGCGCAGCCCCAACGCGGCCACGGTGGAACGCGCGGCTCCATCAGTCGCCCCCAAATCGGTCGTGCGTTTGCAACTGAGGCAGTCCGACTTCACCACGTCGACACGCATCGAGGCAGCCATCAACCAGCGGTTTTCCAATGCCGCACGTCCCCCCGCGCAGGCGGACAATGCCGGCCTGGTCAGCGTCACCATCCCGCCGGAATACATGGCGCGCACCACGGAATTCTTGGCGGAACTGGAGAAATTGGCGGTGGAAGCCGATAGCCCCGCGCGTGTGATCATCAACGAACGCACCGGAACGATCGTGCTGGGTAAAGATGTTCGGGTGGCACCGGTGGCCATCCTGCACGGGAACCTGAACGTGGAGATTCTGACCACCCTCAAAGTTTCGCAGCCCGGGCCGATGGGCGCAGGCGCCACTGAAGTGGTGCCGCAGACCGAAGTGGGAGTGAAAGAAGAGAAAGCGCGCAACGTAGTACTGAAGCAGGGGGCGACGGTTGAGGAACTGGTGCGCGCGCTGGCGGCGATCGGGTCGACGCCGCGCGACATCATCGCCATACTGCAGAGCCTGCGGAGCGCGGGCGCTCTGGATGCCGAACTCGAGGTGATCTAGGTGGCCGAACTCTCGATTGCATCTCTCCTGCCGGCGGCCGCCGCCAAACCCCCGGCGCATGCACCGGACAATCCCGCTAAGGTGCACGACGCGGCCCAACAATTTGAAGCGCTACTGATCGGGCAGATCCTCCGCACGGAACGCGAGAGCGGCAATGGGTGGCTGGGATCGGGTGGAGACTCCGCCAGCGATTGTGCCACCGAGTATGCCGAGCAGCAGTTTGCCACGTTGCTCGCTCGCCAGGGCGGCTTGGGTTTGGCGAGCCTGATCTCGAAGGGTTTACAGTCTGCGCAAGCGGCGGTTACAGGCTCCAACTCGCCCGCGCATAGTTCGCTTCGGGCTCCTCTGCCAAAGGCTGCGACCAAGGGCTAGCGGCCACCGCTGTGGGTTCGGCGGCTGGGGGTTCCGCCGCTTTGGCAATGCCCGCCCATCCCTCGGCAATCGTCGTCAGCAGGCCCAACACCTCGCCTAACGGCGCATCGATCTGTTTGAAGTTGGCCTCCAGCAGCCTCCTTTGCATGTAATCGTAAAGACCGGCCAGGCGGCCGGCAACCTCGCCGCCGCGCTGGTGGTCGAGCACAAGCATCAGCTCGGTCAAGATGCCGCAGGCTCTGGAAATCGACCGCGACCGCTCGAGAATCTTACCTTCCGCGAGGTACCGGCGCGCATCCTGAACCGCGCCAATGGTGCCTTGATAGAGCAACTGCACCAGTTCCAGGGGGTTGGCCGAAAGCACTCGGCTTTCCAGATAAGTATCGTGCGCGCCGTTGAACATCTCATTCGCTCCAAACTACTTATCGGGCTCCGTGGGCGCTTCTAGAGGTTTCCGTTCTGAAAATCATCGGTCCCCGGGGCGAATGCGGATCTTAGCTCAACGTCCGGCGCCTGCGGCTACCGGCGCCACGCTCCGATTACGGCGCGGCTACCCATAATTGCACCTTGTTAGCCGATGGGATCGGGTCCGCCGATTCTTGGCTGTCACTCTTATCGGCTGCGGCGGGAAGAAGTTCTCCGGCCCCCGTTTCCCGATCGAAAACCGGGCGGCACCCGATGAGAAGAAGCGAGAGCAGAAGAGGATGTCGCAAACCGTATCCATGATCGGGCTTGATCCGCAGGAGGTTCGCTGGGTTCGCATGTTGGTTTCGCTGTTGCGTCATCCGGATCCCACCGTGGCCGAACTAACGCGCCAGGCGCTGCTTTATCTGTCCCGGCCGCGGGACTCCAAGGGCCTGCCGGATGGCGACTCGCTCCCGCAGACCCGTTGACTAAATTCAGTACTGGGAACGTCAGAAATGAAACCGATTTGTGGTACTGTACAATACATGTCCGGGCGTATTTACCCGGGGTTTGTGGGCCCCTTCTTCTCCGCAATCCTTCTGCTGTTTGCGTTTGTCCTTACCACGCCGGCAGAGTCGGCCAGTGTCGATCCCTCTCCCCACGAGCGCGCATTGCAGGCTGAGGGTTTTGTGAACGGGCGGCTGGCGGTCTGGCAACAACGCCTGAACCTGCAGGACTGGAAGATCTCGATCATCATGGCGCACCCCAGCGATTTGAAGCCCAAGACCCTGGGCAATATTCACTGGGATGCCGACAAAAAGAGCGCAATCATCCGCGTGCTGGATTCCTCGGATTATCGCCTGCCGTTTCGGGAGATGCTGGAAGATATGGAGTTCACGGTGGTGCATGAATTGATCCACCTGGAGCTATCCTCCCTGCCCCGGAGCGAGGCCAGCCGGCGCGACGAAGAGCACGCGGTCAACCAGATCGCCGACGCGCTGCTCAAACTCGACCGCAAGAAGTAGCCCTCCCCAGCGCCCGGCGCTGTCCGTGCTAAATTCAGATGTGGCTCTCCGAACTGTCGGCCAAGTCCTTAGGGAAACGGCGAACCGTTACGGCGATGCGATCGCGTTGCGGCAGCCGCGCGGCACGGCGGGGCCTCTTACCTGCACCTGGAACGAATACCTGCGCGCCGCGGAAGAAATCGCCGCTGGCCTGCGAAGTTTGGGCGTCGCGAAAGGCGATGTCGTGGCCCTGAATTCCGAAACGCGCCTGGAATTCTATCTTGCCGATCTCGGCATTCTGACCAATGGCTCCATCGCCGCCGCGCTCTATCCGAGCTACCCGGCGGCCGAGCTCATCCGCACCATCCGTAATACGGGCGCCGATGTCGTGTTCGTGGACACTCCCCAGGCGCTGAAGCCGCTGCGGGCGGCTCCCGTTTCGCGCTGGATTCTACTCACCGGCGAGGCCGAAGGCGCTCTCACCCTGGAACAACTGCGCGCACAAGGGCGCGCCGCGCTGGCCCAAGATCCGTCGCTGATGGGCCGCATACGCGCGGAAGTCGAGGCTTCCGATCCGGCGGTTCTGTATCTCACGTCGGGCGCGACGGGCGAGCCCAAGATGGCGCTGGTCACGCATGCGGCCCTGGTAGCCAATATCGATATGGGTCCGGTCGCGCTGCCGCTCGGTCCGGAAGATTCGACCGTGGCATTCCTGCCATCCGCCCACATCGCCCAGCGCGTGGTGATGGAACTACTCCCCATGCGTTTGGGTATGCCCGTTACTTTTTCGGAAAGCCTGCTAAAGATGCCGCAAGAGATCCGGGAAGTGCGGCCCACCATCCTGCTGGCTCCTCCGCGCGTGTGGGAGCGCATCTATTCCAGCATCTGCACGGAACTTCGCAAACGCCCGGCGCCGCTGCGCAATGCGTTCTACGGCGCGGTGGGGCTGGCCCTGGCCGCAGCTCGTTATAAGCGCGAAGGCAAGCCTGTGCCGGCGCGCATCCGAATCCCCCTTCTTCTGGCCGACCGCGTAATGTTCCGCACGGTGCGGGCGCGCCTGGGAGGACGGATCCGTATCGCCGCCTCCGGCGCAGCGCCCCTCAGCAAGAATCTGGCCGAATTCTATGAGGCCATCGGGATGCCGATCGTGGAAGGTTATGGCCTGACTGAAGGCGGCGTGGTGACTCTCAACCCGCTCGACACGCCCAAACCCGGCAGCATCGGCAAACCTCTTCCAGGTATCGAGCTGCGACTGGCGGAAGACGGCGAGTTGCTGGTGAAAAGCCCCTGTCTGTTCTCAGGCTATCGAAACGATCCCGAGACCACGGCCGCGGTACTCGACGACGGATGGCTGCACACGGGCGACCTGGCCCAGATCGATAGCGAGGGCTACGTCTTCATCACCGGGCGGAAGAAGGAGCTCATCGTTTCCTCGACCGGCAAGAAAATTTTCCCTGCTCGCGTGGAAAGCCTTTTCAAGATGGAGCCGCTCATCAGCCAGGTGCTGCTGGTGGGGGACCGTCTGCCATTCCTGACCGCGCTGTTCACCATCAATATGGGAGCCACCGCGGGCCTGAAGGGAATCGACGAATGGAAGGACCGGCCCGCCGCGGAGATCACGCAATCCCCGCCGGTGCTGGCCGAGATCCGCAAGACCGTCGCGCGCGTGAATAAGCAACTCGCCCCTTTTGAGCAGGTCCGCAGATACCGCATCCTGCCTCGGGATTTCGGCATCGAGCAAGGTGAACTTACCGCCACGCAGAAAGTCCGGCGCAGTCAAGCCATGGCGAATTTCCAGCAGCAGATCGACGAGCTCTACGCTGGAAAAGAGTAGTAAGTCCAGGCCGGAAAAATCGCTGGATCTGTCATCGATCTGTATCACTCGGCATGCTATCCTAAGCCCTCCCTCAAAAGGCTGGAAACAAAATCCTATTGGCGGTCTCGTTTCCCGGTTGGGGCAAGACAAGTGGCGCCGTTTCTGCCCATTCCGTGCACGTTCATCGAAATAAACCACAGTCGGCAATCAACATTCACGAAGGTGTTTTGAAACATTGATCTGAGGTAACTTACAGTGGCTCATGAGTTCAAAGTTTCTCTTGGAGGTAAGACAGCCATGGCCGAGCCTTTCGCCGTTATTTCACGCTTCATCCGCCTGTGCGTTTGGGGAGCACTGTTCTCGCTGATCGTCCTTGCGTTAAGCGGCGGCTCTACCATGTTTGGTCAGGCCGCTTCCGGGACCGGAAGCATTTCAGGTCTTGTTACGGACCCTTCGAGCGCCGCCGTACTGGACGCCGACATTACCATCCGGAATGTCGGGACCAACGCTTCGCGGGCTGTCAAAACCAGCGACGGCGGGCTCTACGAAGTGGACGCGCTGCAACCTGGCGACTACGAGATCAAAGTATCCAAGATGGGCTTTGCCACCATCGTGCGGTCGGGCCTCACGGTTTCCGTGGGTCAGCAGGCCGTTGTGAATCTTGCGATGCAGGTTTCGCAGACCTCCGAAAACGGTTGTGGTAACTGGCGACGTCGCCGCGGTAGACACGGAGAAGACGGATGTCAGCACGGTGGTCAACTTGAAAGACATGATGAATCTCCCCATGAGCGGGCGGCGCTGGGACAGTTTCGCACTCTCGACGCCGGGCACCTCCAACGACGGCGGTTTCGGCCTGCTTAGCTTCCGCGGCATGTCCGGGCTGTACAACAACAACATGATCGATGGCATGGATAACAACCAGGCGTTCTTCTCGGAAGCCAAGGGCCGCACACGATTGAATTTCGCCCTACAGCATTGACGCCATCCGGGAGTTTGAAGTTGGCAACAGCGCTTTTTCGGCGCAATATGGGCGTGCCGCGGGCGGCGTGGTGAACGCTGTCACCAAGTCTGGTGAGAATACGATTCATGGAACTGGCTTCTACTTGATCCGCGACGACTCCCTAAATGCGGCGAACCCGTTCAGCGCAAACCAACTGGTAGCCTTGAAACTTCCGGGCAAACCGGAGCGCCGGTCTAACAATCGGCGCCCCGCTCCTGTGCTAGACTGTTCGCAATCTCACGCAGGAAAGAGGGGGATGGGGTGCGCACCTGGTTCGTATTCGGGGCATTTCTTTTGTCCGCCATGGCGTTGGCCGGACAGACTGCTCTGTCGCCTGGCGAAGTAATCCTGGTCAAGACCTGTCTGGGAACCGCGGAGCCGGCTTCTGCGCCCGTCGAGCCGTCCGGCAACCTTGCCATCGCGGTCATGGCCGATACCTTGCGCGAAGAGGAACTGGCGCAGGTGCGGCAGGAAATCGCCTCGTTCTATCAGGCCAGCAAGCTGCAGTCGCTCCGCGTGGCCGCGATCAACGGCTCTGAAGTTCAGTTCGCCGGCCCGTTTCGGACGCGTGCGCTGTTGCAGACCGGGCTTACCGAGCTTCTGCACGCGGCTCCAGGAGTTTCCGATGCCGCCCCCCTCCGCTTCTATTCCTATCTGGGAAACCTGGCTTCGCAGTTTGGATCCGGTTGGTCGAGGCTGGTGCTGGTGGGTCGCTTTCCCGCGACCGATGGGGAGTTGACCGGCTTCACGGAAGGATGGCTGGCCACGCAGTTTCGCGCCGCCAAACTAAGGGTCAGTTACTGGACTCCCTCGGGCGAAGACTCCGAGATTCTGAGTGCGGTCGCGCCTGCTACGGGCGGCGTGCTGCTGGCCGAAGGCATGGGCGCGATGGTCTCCACTCTGAAGCAGCGAGGCGAATTCCGCGAAATCTCATGGGCCGATCCCAAACCTGCCGCCGGTATTCGCGTATGCCCGCTCACGTTAGTCGGATCGAATGGCCAGACGGTGATGACCATTCCTTCCATAGCCGCAGCCACTGGCGCGGTGGTGCCGGAGTTGGAGCGCTACGCGCAGCTTCGGGAGAAGGTGAAATCGCTGGCCGGCACTCTCAGCCAGCCGCAGCTTTCCGCCGAACAGGCCAGCCAGGCGGAGGCGGATTTGAACCTGGCGTTGGAGATCAACCCGCGCGAGGAGGAGACGCTTCGCCTGGGCGCCGGCCTCTACAAGCGCAGCGGGAACGATGCGAAGCTGGCAGCGCTGCTCGACACCCTGGCGCCGCTCGCGCCGAATGAGCCGGCTCTGTTTACGGATTTGGGACACAGCCGCTACCGCTTGCAGGACTGGGATGCGGCGGAGCGTGCCCTTGTGCGCGCACGCGAATTGAAACCCGGCGATGCCCAGGTTGCCGAGGAATTGGCGCGCATCCACCTTACCCGCCAGGACGATCGCGGCGCGCTGCCGTACCTCGAAGAAAGCCTGGCTGACAACGCGGGAAGCCAGGAGCTGTGGCTGCTGCGGGCCGACGCGGCGGCGCGTCTCAACGACTGGCAGCGAACGGCGGATTCCGTGGAGCATGCCATCGTGCTGGGCGGCGTTCCTCTCACCCGGCGCACAGCGCTGGTGCGGCTGTATCTGGAGCATCAAATGCCGGACCGGGCGCTACTGCATGTGCGCGCGGTGGCAGCGAATCTTCCGGCCGATAGCGCGGTGCGCATCGAGTACGCGGGATTTCTCGACCAGCTCCAGCAGCCGGACGAGGCGCTCACGGCATGGAAGAGAGTACTCGAAGTGGACTCCAAGCTGGAGCTGGCGCACTATCGCATCACTCGCCTTCTGATCGATAAGGCGTCGCTAGAGCCGGCGCTGGCAGCCAGCCAGGCGGGTCTCGAAGCGGCTCCACGTTCGGCTCGTCTGTATCTGGCCAAAGCCGAAGTGCTCGAAAAGAAGGACCAGTTTTACGAAGCGCGCCGCACGCTGCGGCAGATATCCGCCACGCTGCCGGATCCGGCGCTGCTCGAGCGCCTGGCCGAAATGGAAGATGCCGGCGGCGAGAATGCGGCCCGGTACTATCGCAAGCTGGTGGAGGCCGGAAACAGTTCCCCGGTATTGCTCACGCGCGGTTTGGATGCCGCGTTGCGCGATGGCGATAGTGAGGATGCGGCCTGGTTTCAGGCCCGCCAGACCGGCGGCGCATCAGCGGGCACAACTCGCACGCGCGGCGGCACGGTGTCCATTCCCGGAGGTCTGGCGGCTCTGAGCTTCGTGGCGCGGAGCAGACCATCCTCACCGGAGCGTTTCCTGGTGGAGTATGCGCGCACCTCGGCTCGAAATCTTGAGGTCTTCGACAAGAAAGCCGGGGAGGCTTACACCGAGAGCATTCGGGAGCACTTCCACCGCATCGCCGAGCTGTCTGCTCTAGGCACGGCGAAAGGCGGCGGGGTCACGGTGACCATCGCGGCGCAGGACAAGAAGAATCAGAAGAGCGCGGAGAAGGTGCTCGATCTGCTCGGATGGAAGATGCGCACGGCGAAGCAGGGAGTGACACTGGAGCCGGCCGAGAAGGGGTCGCGGGCCAAACATCAGGAGACCGCTTCGGCGCTGGCCATCGACGAGGTCGGCATGCAACAGGCGCTCGAAGCCGGCAAGCCCTTCTCCTTTGAAATTCCCTTGGAATCGGCCGGCGTGGCGCTGGGGGAAGAGACCTGGCGAAACCAGTTCTACTCCAAAGAAAAGTACCCGGGCGGCCTGGCGGAAGCCATCGCCAGCGATGTGCGGCTGGCCGAGACGTACGCCGCTCTGGGCCAGATGGATGCCAACACCGCGGCGGTCCTGGTGTCGGCCGTGCCTCTGAAAACTCTCGCCGATAAGTATTCGTTGATGCTCTTGCAGTATTCCTCCGCGCTGGCGGTAGAACGCGGCCGCGCCACCGTGCCGGGAGGCGATGCCGCCGAAACCATCTGGACGAGCCTGGTGGGCGCCAACCCGCGGCAGCCCGGGCCGTTTTTCCGCGCGCTGCTGGCCAAGCAGGATGGCAAAATGCTGGCCTACTACTCCGCCCTGAGCGAACTGGACATCCAGCACCAGCGCTTCTTCACGCGCACCGCCTCGCGCACCGGCAAGTTTTACGAACTTTTTAAGGACTCGCCCGAGACGCAGCGCAGCAAGTCCCGCCACATCCAGCCGGGGTCGTTCGTCGAATTTCTGTCGGAGGTTCCCCTGGACACCGACGGCAGCGTCGATTTTCCAGGCAGCCCGGAGGTGTGGATGGTGGTCAAGGGCCAGTCGCGATCCACCGGTAACGTCGCCAAGATGATGAAGAAGTTGAAGCGCGCAGTGGCTCCCGATGTGGAAGACGAGATCCTGTTGCGTTTGGCCGGCACGCGCTACAAGGAGAGCAAAACCGAACGCAGCGAACTGGACAATTTTCTGGCGGTGATGCGCATCGATGAACACCGCTCCGACCCCCTGGACGAGGCTTCCGCTTTACTTCTGGCGCAGCATTACGCCGAGGACGGAGCGGCGTATCCCTTTTTCGCCACGCTCACCGGGCTGGGGGAGAAGCAGTTCACGCAATTCTTCACGCTGGCGGAGGAATGGCGCGCCGCATCCGAAGCCGAGAAGAACGCGCGCCTTGCCACCCTGAATGCATTGGTTAAGATTCTCTGTCTGGCCCAACAGGCGGGAACTTTGGATGAGGCGCAAGCTGCCACGCTGTTCGGCAAAGTCATGGACGGCTTAGAGCACGCCGCATCTCCGGCCGCTCGCACGGCGGCCTCGCTCGATCTCACGCGGGAAATCCTGGCATCGGCGAAAAAGGGGGGCGCGTCGCCGGACGAGGCCATGCGCAACTTGCTGCTGGGTCCTTCCGTTCCGGAACGCCAGGCGGCCTACAGCCAGGTGCTGGAGTTGCAGAAGATTCCGTCTCTCGAAGCGGTGATGGCCCTGGCCGATGCCGCGCGGAATCTGGCCCTCGGTAAAGGCGCACCGGCAGCCCAGATCCAGGTACTCGAAACCCGCGCATCCGCGTTGTCGGCGGGCGAAGCGACCAAAGAGTTGGGTCTGAAGGGTAAGGAGCGGCAATCGGTAGAGGGGTTCCAGACCCGCCGCCTTCCGGAAATTGTGAAGCAGTTGCGGGAGAAAACCACCAAGAAGAAAGTCAATCCCAAAGATCTGGAGAAGCTCGCGCAAGACTATCTGGAAGAAATCGACGCCCCTGTGCGCTGGGCATTGGAGGGCGTGGTCTATGCCTACTTCCTCAGCCCCGACGATCTGTTGGTATCCGAAGATCCGCTGCTGCTTCGCAAACACCAGTTTGTGACCTTGGCGGCAGGGCAAAAGTCCCCTCACCTTTTCGAACCGGCCGACCTGACCCAAAGCAGCGAGAAAGCAGGGAGCTACTTCACCGGCGGCTTTGCCGATTTTGGCGATGCGGCGGGACTGGCGGCAGCGATGAGCTCGAAGCTGGGCGGGGAGACCGGGGGAGTGGTGGCAGCCAAACAGATTTCGGCGCTGCGCTCGACACATTGGGACCAATTGCGCGAGCAGGATCTGCGATTGCTGGGCCTGAAGGTTTCGGTGGCACGGGAGTGGATCGTGCGCTCGGCAAGCCAACCCGAGCTGGCGGCCGGCCTGGCGGAATCGGCTCTCGGGTTGCTCTCCCTCACGCGCCGCGCCGACTTGCTGGGTGCCTTGGCGGATGGCAACTGGTCCTCGGCCTGGAGCCTGGTGACCCTAAGCGATCTGTATTTTCTGGGGGATCGCTACCTGGAACGCTACCCGAAAGACCCATGGCAATCACCCGCGACCGTGGCTTTGCGACGAGAGATCGGGCGCGATGACGGCGCTCGCCTGCAGTGGCTGGGAGCGGAGTTCGACGACACTCTCGGTTGCAGCCATCCCCACCTGCACAGCGCACCTCCGTATGAGGAATACGAGAAGGACCTGTTTCCCACCAGGCTGGCGGAGCGCACCGCCGAGTTCAAGCTATACCTGGCGCGCTACGCGGATGCCGCGGGGATGCCCGCTGCGAATCTGGAAACGATGGCTGAGCCCGCCGCCCGGGCCGTTATGAAGAAGATGCAATTGACAGACCTTCACGATTGGCGGTCGGCACTGGCGGCATTTGCGGGGTTCAATGACAAGATAGCCGAGGAGGCACTGGCGAAACGATGAAGATGTTGATGATTGCGGCGCTCGCCTGCCTGCCGGTCACGTTCGCGCAGGAGGAACCCGTTTTCCGTGTGGAGAGCCGGCTGGTGGAAGTGTACGCCACCATTCGAGACCAGAACGGGCGCTATCTGGACGGCCTGCCCCGCGAACGTTTCGAGGTGCGGGACAACGGCGAGCTCCGGCCCCTGGAGCTATTCGAATCGAACGCCGAGAAATTCTCGTGCGCGGTTCTGCTGGATACCACGGGAAGCATGGCGGCTGCGTTGCCCGTGGTCAAGAATTCGGTGATCCACATGATCGACGAACTTCGCGATGAGGACAGCGTCGCCATTTACAGCTTCAGCACGGGCCTGAACCAGCTTGCGGATTTCACCACCGATAAGGCCGCCGCGAAACAAGCGGTTTTGCGGACGCGTGCCAGCGGCGCCACGGCTCTGTTCGACGCTGTTTCCGAACTGGCGCGCGACATGTCGCCGCGTCCCGGCAAGAAGGCGATGGTGGTATTCACGGACGGCGACGACAATGCGAGCGTGTTGAATATCAAGGCCGCGGTGCAACGCGCCAAGAAGGCGGGCGTCCCGGTGTACGCCATTGCGGAGGGCGATGCCCTGAAGAGCAAGGGCCTGCTGAACGAGTTGAAAGACATTGCCGAGATGACGGGCGCGCAGTCTTACCAGGCGCACAAGACCAGTGAGATTGCCGGCATCTTCGAGGCGATCACGGGAGATCTGCAGCACACCTATATGCTGGCGTACAAGCCGCCGCCCAGTAGCGACCGCCGCTGGCGGACGATTGAGTTGACGATTACGGGACTCAAGGGCGGCAAGATCCGGTCGAAGGAAGGCTACTTGCCGGAGTAACGGCGACGCACGGGCATACTGAAAGCTTGCTGGCCGCCGCACAAACCCTGGCTGAACGACTGGCGATGGTGCGCCAGCGAATCGAGCGCGCTGCCGAGCGGGTGCGGCGCGACCCGGCCTGCCGTGCTCTTGCTGGCCGTCACCAAGGTCTTTCCCGCTTCTGTCATCCACGACGCCTATGCGCTCGGGCTGCGCGAGTTCGGCGAGAATTACGTTCAGGAATTCGAAGCCAAAGCGCCGGAAGTGCGCGGACTCGAAGGGGCCCGCTTTCATCTGATCGGCCATCTGCAATCCAACAAATCCGGTAAAGCCGCGGAGCTGTTTGAGGTAATCCAGACGGTGGATTCCGCTAAGCTCGCGCGCCGCTTGAATGAGACGGGCCGCCGGCTGGATGTGATGCTCGAAGTGAAACTCTCTGAGGAGCAGGCCAAGAGCGGTGCGCGGCCCGAGGAACTGGCGGAACTGATCGCGGCGATCGGCGGTTGCCCGAACCTGCGGCTTTTGGGATTGATGACCATGCCGCCGTGGTCCGAAGATCAGGAACTCTCGCGTCCGTATTTCCGCCGCTTGCGCGAATTGGCCGAACAGCACGGGCTGCCACAGCTTTCCATGGGGATGTCGAACGATTTCGAAGCAGCCGTGGAAGAAGGCGCCACCTGCGTGCGCGTGGGCACGGCGCTGTTCGGCAAGCGGAAAAAGGTGTGACGGTCGGGTTCTATTCGCCGCTGCCGCCCGCCCGCACAGGCGTCGCGGATTACTCGGCCGCCTTGCTGGCCGCACTGAGGCAGATCGGCCGCGTGGACCTGTCACCGGAACATTGCGACGCGCCTCTCTATCACCTGGGCAATAACGAACTGCACGCCGGAATCTATCGCCGCGCTTTGGAACATCCGGGCGTGATCGTTTTGCACGACGCTGTGCTCCATCACTTTCTTTTGGGCCAGCTCGACCGGCAGGCCTACGTGGACGAGTTCACGTACAACTACGGCGAGTGGAACCGCGGCACGGCCGAGGAACTGTGGCGGGCGCGCGCAGCCTCGGGCGCCGACCACCGGTATTTCCAATTCCCCATGCTGAAGCGCGTGGCCGAGCGTTCACGAGCGGTCATCGTACACAATCCCGCCGCGGCCCGGATGGTGCGGGAACATGCAGCCGGCGCGTGTGTGGTGGAGATCCCTTTCCTGTTTGAGGCGCCCACAATGCCCACGGCGGACGATGTGGCGCGCTACCGCGGGCAAGTGGGGCTGCCGTCCGACAGCTTCGTGTTCGGAGTTTTCGGGTACCTGCGCGAATCGAAACGCCTGGCCACGGTGCTGGAGACCTTCGCGCGTCTGCACGCTGAGCAACCCCGGACGTCACTACTGGTGGCCGGCTCGTTCGTATCGACGGACCTGGAGCAGGCCGTCGAGCCGCTCCTCGCCGCGCCGGGAGTGGCCCGCGTGCCTCATCTTTCGAAGAGTGACTTCTGGCTCGCGGCCAGCGCCGTGGACGCCTGCATCAACTTGCGCTATCCCACGGCTGGGGAAACCTCCGCCATCGCCATACAGTTCATGGGCATCGGCAAGCCCGTGCTTCTGACCGACGCCGAAGAGTGCTCGCGGTTCCCTGAGGATGCCTGCGTGCGCGTGGCGCACGGCATCGAGGAAGCCGATTCCCTGTGGACTCACTTGGTTTTGTTAATATCAGTACCTGAGGTGGCCCGTGCCATCGGCCGGAGGGGGGCCGAGCACATTCGGGAGCACCATCAAATCGAGCGAATCGCTCAACTGTACTGGGATACTCTGTGCGCGCACTCTGGTTAGCCTTGGCCTGTTCCGCGGGAGTTTTCGCGGCAGCCACCGCTACGTTCTCACTGTTGCGAGTGCCCGTTCCCATGCGCGACGGCGTGCGCCTCTCGGCTAATGTTTTTCTTCCGTCCGAGCACGCACACTTGCCGGCCATCCTGGTGCGCACTCCATATGGGAAAGGCTCCAGCGTGCTTCCCGGCTACCAGACATTCGTGGACCACGGGTACGCGGTGATCGTTCAGGATGTGCGCGGCCGCTACGGATCGGAAGGCGAATTCGAGCCGCTGACGCAAGAGCCCCAGGACGGCGACGACACCATCAACTGGATCGCGCGCCAGCCGTGGTCGAACGGCAAGGTCGGGATGCTCGGCGGGTCGTACCTGGGAATCGCGCAGTGGAGGGCGGCCCTTCTGAACAACCCGCACCTGAAGGCGATCTTTCCCGTGGTATCGGGCGACGACGAATACCGCGATCGCTTTTACTCCACGGGCGGCGCCATCAAATTGGGGCACCGGCTGGAATGGCTGGCTGAAAATCTGAAGGCCTCGGGATATGAGCCGGACTTCAACAAGTTCATCTGGCACTTACCGCTGCGCACGGCGGATGTGGCGGCCACCGGCCAGATGGTGCCTTCCTATCGCCAGGCGATGGCGCACCCGACCTACGACTCCTTCTGGCGCGGCATCAGCACAAAGGAGCACCTGGATCGAATCCGCGTCCCGGTCTTCGCCATGGGCGGATGGTACGACAACTATGTGGAGAGCGACTTGGACGCGTTCACGGCGCTGCACAAGAGCTCCGGTGCGAATCGCATTCTGATCGGTCCGTGGCCGCACAACATGTCCTACCAGTTTCGCGACGCGAACTTCGGACCGGCAGCATCCGTTCCCGTGCGCCGGCTACAGCTCCAATGGTTCGACCAGTGGCTGATGGGAAAGGATACGCCGCTGGTGTCGACGCCGCCCGTGCAAGTTTTTGTGATGGGCGCCAACGAATGGCGCGAGGAGCGGGAGTGGCCACCGGCAAAAGCGAAGTTGCAGACGCTGTATCTCGACAGCGACGGCCATGCCAACACTCTCGATGGCAATGGGCGATTACGGGGGCGACTCGCGGCTGGCGACTCGGAAGATGTCTACACGTACGATCCCGCCGATCCGGTTCCGACGCGGGGCGGCGCGGTCTGCTGCAATCCCACGGTGTTCCCCTGGGGCCCGCTGGACCAGCGTCCGGTGGAGGCGCGCGAGGATGTGCTTGTCTACACCACGCGGCCTCTGAACAATGACCTGGAGGTGATCGGTCCGGTGAAAGTGGTGCTCTACGTGTCGTCGAGCGCGCCCGACACGGATTTCACGGCCAAACTGGTGGATGTTTTTCCGGACGGGTATGCGCGCATTCTTTCCGACGGAATTCTGCGCCTGCGCTATCGGGAATCCCTGGAAAGAGCGGTGGCTGGCACCCCTGGGGAGCTCTACGAGATCGGTATCGATGCGGGGGTGGTCAGCAATGTGTTTCAAAAGGGCCATCGCTTGCGGGTGGAAATAACCAGCAGCAACTTCCCGAAATTTGACCGTAACTCGAACACAGGAGGGCGAATTGCGGACGAAACGCGGCTGGCAAAGGCCCGCCAGACGATTTACCATGGCCGGGAGCACCCGTCCCACGTAGAACTGCTGGTATTGCCCGACGGCAAACGAGATTGACTTAGGGTGCAGCCGCGCGCTATTTTGCAGGTAGAGCCCCTGCATCCGGCGCGGTAGCCAAGTGGTAAGGCAAAGGTCTGCAAAACCTTTATTCGTCGGTTCGATCCCGACCCGCGCCTCCAGCGATTTGACCCCAAGCAACTGATTCTAAATCCATCCCGGGTACTGCAGCTTCATGAAGATCTCGAGAACGGCGACAACGAGCGCGACCTGGGAGGGCACGGGCGATGAGACCTGCGGTGAGATGATGCGACCACACTGTTAGGTTCCTTGAGTTGAAAAGCGGGCCGCTCCACCGTGGGCGGCCCGCTTCGTTTTTGGTGTCCTAAAAGGGGTGTCGCGAGCGCGTTTTTAAGTTGTTGATTCGACGTCGGCGCGCAGTGTCTATTTTGGTGTCCCAGAAGGTACACCTTGTGGGACACCCCGCTCTCACGATTTCGGACGTAACCATCTTGTTCTCATCGAGTGCCCCGGATCGAGGCCTGACAGTTTTGGACACGGGTCCCGGGGGCGCGCGCGCACCACGTCTCCCGGGCCTCGAAAAGGGGGGGCCGGAAACTTCGCCGCGGCGCTCCAGCTCCGCGCTCGTCGGCCGCGTGGGCGCGGGGCGGAGCCGTCGGCGTGCTGCTTCGGCGCGCGAATCGGCGCTACAACGTACTGCTCGTGCGGCGGCCGCTCCGCCTACGCCGGGCCCCGGCCCGACCTTTATGGCAATGAGAATTCGGAATTGTCGAGCATGCCGTGCCAATTAGGATGTCGGGGTCAGTTCTCAGCGAGGGAGCATTGAGTGGTTGTAATGGTCGTGGCGATCGTTTCGCCCTGTCAACTTGACGGGCTTGTCGAGAGTCGCGATACGCAGTTTGTGGTGTGTTGCTAACGCTGCAAGATCCGTAAGGTCGAGCCACTCCTGACCCTCCAAGTCGAGACTGTACATCACTGAGTTCGCGCTCGAGCTATGCTGCAATCCGAGCATATGCCCGATCTCGTGCATCGATATCCGGTACAACTCAATCTCGCTGAGCGTCTGCCGCGGATTGAACGCAATCCAGCCTTGGAAATCGCGCCGCTCAGGCAACTGTGACCTCGCCGCAATGGCGGCGGGTTGGAAAAGCTCCCTCCCTCCATCGACAAGTTGAATCGAACAATTCTCGGTGTCGTCTTCGTGCCAGTCCAGGTCGAGGATGTTGGCCCATGAATCCATGGCACGCCGAAACTGTTCGGCGAGAACCTGATTTGCTGTCGCCACTCGCACGCCAAGGTCCATGTGTTCCTGTCTCAGCAACTCCGAGTGCCGATTGCAAGGAGGATAGTTCCCGCTCCAGTTCGCCGGACTTTCCCCGCCAGCTAGGTATAAGCAGACAAGCAGCGAAAGCGAAGTCAGGCGCATCCTGCTCTTTAATCGTCGAGGGGACCAATAGACTTTATACGAAAAAACTCTTGCTCATCGAAGTGCGAATCGGTAGCGGGCGGCTATGCGCTCGCATCGTCACGGCGCTCGATGGCGGGGACACACTTTCCTCCGGACCTACGGCGCGGCGCGCCGGGCGGAACCGCCGCCGCTGCGGAGCGCGAATCGGCGACGCGGTCAGTCCACGGCTGCGACCGCCGCATTTGCTGTGCTCAGCCCGCGTCCAGGCCGCCGCTCGCCAAGACGCTGGCATGCGGGGCGCGCATGGGGCGGATCCGCCCGCCTCCATCGCTTCGGAGGGCGAACCGGCGGCGCGACAAACCGCGGTGAAGTGCGACTCGCGGCCCACCGGCCGGGTGTTGCCGGCGTCTATGCCACGGCGCTCCAGATCGCTACGAAGTGCCGCGTTATACGAGCACAACCTATACAGTTTTTGAAGCAACCATCCGATCGAGTCTCAGGATGAGCACCGGAGAACGACGCAGAGAGCCGCGCATTCAGTCGCGAGGGCCTGTGCAACTTCTGGCCAACGGACTGCAGCGCATTCCAGGCACCATCCTTGATGTGTCCATTTCGGGTATCAGCGTAGATGCGGAGGCAGCGCTCAGCCCGGAAACGCCCGTAAAGATCGACTGTGGAGACTTCATCGCGGAAGGCATAGTCCGGTATTGCAGGCGTCAGGGACAGCGCTACTGTATCGGCATCGCTCTGCCACTGTAAAAACGCCAGATTGCTGGGCCAAGTTCATACATAAACATCCTGCAGCCAACGAGTGCCCCTCTTTCGGACGAGAGCGCCCCACGTCTCCAGCGGCCGAAAAAAGGGGGCTGAAACTTCGCCGCGGCGCTCCCGCTCCGGCGTTGTCGCGTCGGTGCGGCGCCCGATACGACGCCGGAATGCCGGTCGCGCACAGGGTCCGCTGGCGTCCGTCGCTTCGGAGCGCGGATCGGCGGCGCGCGGCCTATCGAACATTGACGCCAGAAGATTTCGCCAAACTGATGGAGCTTTTGAAAATTCCGGCTACTGCAGCGTTGCTGTTGAACCTTTGGATGGCTCGACCCCTGGCAACTAGTTGTGCCGCATTTCCACTACGCCTATAACGGCGTAACTGTTCTAAGTGCTCTTCCGGTTCTGCTCTATGCCTTGCTAGTACCCTCTCGACGGCCAGTGGCCCTTGCCGCTCAGCTTGTGCTACTTCCTCCTCACGTCGGTAGTCTTTGGCAAGCCCAAAACCGCAGAATCCGACCACAAGGCCGATCACAGCGAGACAACAGTTTACGAAAAGGTCTGCGAAAGAGCCGTAATTCCCCTTCAAAATGAGAAGCACAGATATCGATACGCTACCCCCCCATGCGAATGCCTTGGCTTTCTGGCTGTTCGTATAGTTGGGCTTACGCTCACTGGGACAAACCGAATATCTCGTATTAGGACCTGTGGTCATTCTTGTGGGACCCGACAACGATTCGGTTTCCACCCTCTACGTCAGGGATCTTATCGGCACGTTCACGAAACCTTTTAAGTCGCCGGGCGGTGGCGTGTCACTGGTGAGGCAGTTTGCGTCTCACGTCTCGCGAGGCGGAAAAACGGGGGCGGAAACTTCAGTTCTGATGTGTTTTTTCCCTGCCTTCGGCTAGGACATTTCCGGGTGCATACCGATAAGGTACCTGTAGCCATGCGGTATCTTGCGCTCACTCTGACAGTTTGCGTTCTGGCCGGTGGCGCGCCTTCGCAAGCCCAAGAACATGTGCTCCGACACCTGACGGAGCTTCTCGCCCTGGCAGACGAAGAGGCTGCTCAGGCTTTGCCCTGCGACATCACCGGCACCGTCACACTATACGACCCCGCTCTGTATCAGTTCTTCATTCAGGAAGGCGATTCTGGCGCTTACGTTGTCGTTCTTCCCTCAAGCCCCTGGAAGCTAAGACCGGGCGATCTGGTGCGAATTGAGGGCCGATCCCAGCAGGGCGGCTACGCTCCGGTGATCAAGCCGGACCGGATCCAACGCCTCCGTTTTGTCGGGCTTCCGGTTCCCATAACGCCGCCTTCCTGGATGGCTATCCGCGACACCGACCAGTTCGATAACCGCTTCGCGGAGGTGGAAGGACGCGTGCTGAGCGTGACTCCGCTATACCTCGATGGCGGGGAGGCAGAGTTCGGCGCCCATGAAATCAAGCTACAGCACAATGGGGAGAGCATTGAGGCCATGCTGGACGTGCCGCGCGGTCATGACCTGAGCAGGCTGGTCCAGTCCGAAGTGGTGGTCCGTGGTGTGATTACTCCTTCGCGCATGCTACATAAGCAGCGTCACGATGCCTGGCTGGTCATCGGTTCACTTGGCGAGATTCGGGAAGTCCGCAGGCAGCCCCTCAACTGGGACGCATGGCCGAAGATTTCTCTCTCTGGACTGCTGCAGTACAGAGGATCGGGCGTACCCGCGAGCTACTTCAAAACCGACGGCACGGTGACCTGGTTCGATGGCGTGGGCAGCGTCACCATCGAGGATGGCTTCAGCGCAGTTACTGCTCGCCAGGCGTGGCCCCAGGGGCTGCGTCAGGGGATTCACTATGAGGTTCTGGGTCGGCTGGTCCGGGGAGATCGCGGCTATCTCCACATGGAGGAGGCTCAGTTCCGGGAACTGGGCCCCGGAAGTGTCACCCCGCCACGGACCGCCCTTCCCCGTGAGATCGGTCTTGGGGAGTTTGAGGACGAACTGGTGAAATCCGCGGGCGTGATGGCTGAGATTGTGGACAATCATGCCACCTGCGTTTTACATTTGCAGGCTGCGGAGATGGCGTGGGAGGCAGTCTTGCCGCATGCACTGGGTGCCTGCCCCACGTGGATCGCACCGGGCAGCCGCGTCGAAATCACTGGCAGGGTCCAGAACCGTTGGATGGAGGGACGAAGATTTCCAGTTCAGACCACCATCCTGTTGCGCTCCCAGGCGGACGTTCGGGTCCTCTCGCAGCCGAGCTTGTTGCATCGTCTCCCTTTGGGCAAACTTCTGCTGGCGGCTGCGGTAGTGGCTTTCCTCGCGCTTGTGTGGATCTGGCAGCTCCGCCGCCGTGTTCAGGCGCAGACTTCCAAAATCGAAGAACAGAACGTCGAGCTGGAGAAGGAAAAAGAACGGGCGGAGGAAGGCTCCCGCCTGAAGAGCGAGTTCCTCGCCAACATGAGCCACGAGATCCGAACGCCCATGAACGGTGTCCTGGGCATGACCGAAATCCTTCTCGATTCCGATCTCAGTTCTGAGCAGCGCACTGATCTGATGACCGTAAAGTCCTCGGCGGAATCGCTGTTGACGGTGCTGAACGACATTCTCGACTTTTCGAAGATCGAAGCGGCAAAACTCGCGCTGAACCCGATTTCATTCGATCTGCGCGACAGTATGGAGGAGACGATTAAGGCCGTTGCCCTCACCGCGCGCCAGAAGGACATCGAGCTTCTCTGCGATGTTGCGTCGAATGTTCCGGAGTTTGTGGTCGGCGATCCGACTCGCCTGCGGCAGATCCTGGTTAATCTTGCCGGCAACGCGGTGAAGTTTACGGATCGGGGCGAGGTTTGCCTGCATGTCAGCATGGAATGCTCCGAGGCGGGGTCTACCGTGCTTCACTTCGTGGTGCGTGATACCGGAATCGGGATTCCGGTCGAGAAGCATGAGTCGATCTTTGCAGCATTCACCCAGGCGGATGCCTCCACGACAAGGAAATTCGGGGGTACGGGTCTCGGCCTCACGATTTCGTCGCGACTGGTACAAATGATGGGCGGGCGAATCTGGATTGAGAGCGAACCTGGCAAGGGCAGCCGCCTCCACTTCACCGCTCGATTCGGGATCGCGCCATCCGGCCCCAGTTCCCCTATGCCTCCCACTTCCCGATCTCTGAGTGGTGTATCGGTGTTGATCGTCGACGATAATGCCACGAATCGGCGAGTGCTCGCCAATGCGGTTACACGATGGGGTTTGAAAGCATCGCTCGCGGCTAGCGCACAGGACGCAATCCTGATGGTTCAATCCGCGGCCAGTGCCGGTTCACCCTTCGCGCTGATGCTGTGCGATGTGCATATGCCGGACATGGACGGATTTGAGCTTGCCGAGCGCGTATTGCGCGATCCCATTCTGTCCGCCGTGAAAATCATCCTGCTCACGTCCGGCGGACAACGCGGGGACGGCGCGCGATGCCGGGAACTCGGCGTTGCCGCCTATTTGACGAAACCTGTCGGTCAGGCAGAATTGTGGGCCGCCATGACAGAAATTCTGGAGCCCAGAGCAGTTGGTCAACAACAGGATGCGCCGTTCACGCGACATTCACTCCGTGAGCACCGCGCCGCACTTCGCATCCTGGTGGCGGAGGACAACGCCGTAAATCAGCAGTTGGTGCGGCGGCTGCTTGAAAAACAGAATCACGCCGTAGTTATAGTCAACAACGGCCGGGAGGCCGTCATGGCTACCGAGGGGCAAAGCTTTGATCTTTTGTTGATGGATGTTCAGATGCCCGAGATGGACGGCCTACAGGCCACTGCCGCTATTCGCAGGGCCGAAAACGAAACGGGAAAACACCAGCGAATCGTCGCCATGACCGCGCATGCGATGAACGGCGATCGCGAACGATGTCTTGCCGCTGGGATGGACGGTTACGTGTCGAAGCCGATCCGTGCCCGCGAGCTGACCGAAATCATCTCCAGCCTCCAGGTCGAGCTCTGCGCATCGCCCGAACGACTCTGACGGGTGCGCTAACAGCGTTGAGTACAAAGCCTTGTTTATGACCGATCGTCCCCAACATCTCGCAGCTCCGCGCTCCCGCGCCGGACAAACTTCGCCGCGGCAGTCCAGCGCCGCGTCGCTCATCCAGCGCACTGTTCGCTACGACGCCCCAATCCCCGCAGCGTACGGCGAAGCCGCCGGCGTTCTGCCGCCGCTTCGGAGGGCGGATCGGCGGCGAGAGAACGCACTGTTAGCGGCGTCTGCCTGCGCACCTTTGGGGCGATAACAGAAAAACGTGGCGCACAAGGACTTCCACTCCGACAGCGATAGCCTAGACCGGGTCGAGCATCTCCTCGTCATTGAAGAAGCCCTAGTCGAGAAGATCAGGACGGATTACTCTCTTTCGGCGGCCCAACGTGAAGAACTCATTCGAGACGTTGAACGGCAGGCTGAAGACATACTTTAAACGGGCAATTTGCCGGCCGAAGATTGGGGTGACGACGCTCTGGCCATTCTCGTTCGCAAACTCGGACCCAAAGGCCCGAGGAACAAATTCGGGAGCGCAGTCCGGCCCGAGCCTTGAATGGTCCAGGTGCGGTCGGCAAGCGCGTGCCGTGCCAGCGTTTAACGCGGTGCTCCGCGTCTTCCGACGCCGAAAAAGGGGGCCAGAAACCTCGCCGCGGCGCTCCAACTCCGGCGTGGCCCGTCAGCCGCGCCGGCGCGGCTTTCGCTACGACAGAATGCCGCCCGCGCGTTCAGCGCACGCCGTTGATGAGCGTGGATCGGCGGCGCGTCGATCCACGGTGAATTGCGATCGCGGCGCACCGGGCGGACGTTGCCGGCGTCGATGCTGCGGCGCTCCAGTTCCGGCGTTCCCGTCGGCCGTGCCGGCGCACCGCTCGCTACCAGCCGGAAGGCCGGCGCGCGCAGGGGCGGAGCCGTCTGCTTGCTGCGGCACGCTACACCGACCTCGGTAAAAGAGGCGGGCGCGGAGTACCTCGACTTTCGCGTGGCCACCGACACAAAAGCAAATCGCCTTGTTATATGAGTGCCCCGCTTTTGCGTAGGATGACAGGGGCTCAGCCGCCGTCGACCGACAGCAGGCGCCTAAATCACACCAACCATGCTGCAATCAACGAGTGCCCCATTTTCATCCTGACACCGCCCGCGCGGCGCCACCGGGCGCGGCCGCGGCGGAAGTTTTCGCCCCCCTTTTTCGGGCCTCGGGAGACGGGGAGAGCAGGTCCGGTTGCTCGACCGCTCGGAGGCTAACCAACGTATCGGCCCTACCGTCTACCGGTACGCTTTCGTTACTCGCCAATCGTCTCCCTAACCTGCTGGGCGATGACTACCGCATCCTCGGCAATTGCGAACAGCACCGATCGCTCGAACTATGAAATCCTTCGAATGGGGTATTCGATTTCCAGGACTAATCCAGTCATGGCACGACCAGATCGCTTTCGATTTGGCAAATGCCCGAGGATCTCAGGGATCACGCTCGACGATCGGGCGACTCGAGCAGCGATGCGTCCTGGCATTTTAGGGTCATGAAGAGATAGGGTTGAGTATATGACGAATGAGATCAAGATTCAGATCCGTCAGGTTTCAACTTCGATGTCCGAAGCGACCCTCCGCACGCACCATGTGCTCATAGACAGGCCGGTCAACAAAGGTGGCGCCGATAGCGGCCCAATGGGTGGAGAACTCTTCCTTGCCGCAGTAGGCGGCTGCTTCATGAGCAACCTCCTGGCGGCGATTAAGGCCCGAGAAGCCGAGATTTCCAATGTTCGGACAGAGGTAATCGGCATCCTTGCCGATTCGCCCGCACGGTTTCAGGCAGTGGAGCTGTACGTCACGGCAGACAGCCTGAATCATGAGCTGTTCGAAAAGCTCGTGGAAATCGCTGACCGGGCCTGCATCATGATGAATACCCTTCGCGGGGCGCTGGACATACGCATTCGAATCGGTGTTCCGGTCTAAGAGCCCGAGGTAAATGAAACCCCGAGCGCTCGTATTCGACGCCTATGGCACGCTGTTCGATGTTCACTCGGTAGTCCTACGAGCCGGCAATGACATCCCCGGAAATCTGCAGGCACTTTCGAGGTTATGGAGGCAAAAGCAACTCGAATACACCTGGTTGCGATCGCTCATGGAGCGATACCTGGACTTTTGGGATGTCACCGAAGCCGCGTTGAGGTCCGCTGCGAGGCAACTCGATATCGAAGCCACCGCCGTGCAATTTGACGGCCTCATGAATGCTTACCTTTCCCCGTCTGCATTTCCAGACGCGAGACTGGCCTTGGAGGCCTTGAAGGGAGTTCCACTAGCCATCCTCTCGAACGGTTCGCCAAAGATGCTCGAGGCGGCGGTCCACTACAATGCCATGGAATCCTATTTGGCCGACGTCATTTCGGCGGACCGAGTGAAGACGTACAAGCCCTCCCCCCGAGTCTACGCACTCGCGCCTGAAATCCTGCATTTTCCTGCGAGCGAGATTCTATTTGTCTCGTCGAACTGGTGGGACGCAGCTGGGGCCAAGGCGTTTGGCTACAAAGTTTGCTGGTGCAACCGGTATGACGTCAAAGCGGAGCACTTGGGGTTCCCGGCTGATATGACAGTGTTCGGACTCGACCAGATCGCTCACCGTCTTTAGCAGAGCATTCAAGATCCACCGCAGAACGCCGCAGCCTGGTAGCTGGGCGGATACTATGGTGTCGACGTCGCGGCCTTACGCTCCTCGCTACTCGTCTGCCGCGTCTGCGCACGGCCCGCTGCGACGCCGGAAGGCGGGCGCGCGCGTGTGCCGCCGAGCCGCCGGCGGCCCCGTTCGGAGCGCGAAATCGGCGACCCTGCGACTGCACTGAGCTGCGACGGCCGCGATCTCGGAGGCGGTCCGCGTGTGCGGCGAAGGTACCGGGCCGGAACCTTCGCCGCGGTGCTCCAGCTCCGCCCCTCCGCGCCGGCGCACCGCTCGCTGCGACGCTGGAAATTCCGGGAGCGCGCGGGGCGGAGCCGCCGGCGTTCGCGGCCTCCGGGAGCGAATCGGCGGCGCGGCATGACGCGGTACGCGCACCAAGAGTTAATCGTCTTGTTATCAATGAGTGCCCTGCTTTTGCGTAGGATGACAGGGGCCCGGCCGCCGTCGACCGACTGCCGGCACCTAAATCACACCTAACCATCCTGAAATCAATGAGTGCCCCGCGCTTTCATCCGGGCCTACGCCCGCAGCGCGCCGGGCGGATGCTGGCGACGTCGATGCCGCGGCGCTCAGCCCAGCGCCATTCGTCGGCCGCGCCGGTGCGCTCGTCGCTACAACGCTGGGATGCTGGCGCGCGCGGCCGGCTACCGGCGAACCCGACAAATTCCAATCAAAACCGACACTACGATACCACCCGATAGCCGATATGTGAGGTGAGAGGCGCCGCACTATGGATCTGAAAGAGATCCTCAAGCAACTCTATGCCGAACGAAAGCGCGTGGATAGGATTATCCAGCGACTCGAGGCTTTAGAGGAAAGCAGTGGCTCGCGCCGTGGGCGCAAATCCATGAGCGCAGAAGAGCGTCGGCAGGTTTCCGAGCGGATGCGCCGCTATTGGGCCGAGCGCAGAAAACCACCGCTGTGATTGGCGCTAGTCTACGACGCTAACGATCTGGAGCGGAGGCCATCGGTGTTCGCACCCGAAGCCACGGGAACCAGTTCAGATCTTTGCGCGCCTCACGTCTGCCGAGGCCAAAAAAGGGGGGGCCGCAAACTTCGCCGCGGCGCTCCCGCTCCGGCGTTGCCCATGGGCCGCGCCGGCGCAGCGCTCGCGACGCTGCCGGAAGTCGGGGCGCGCGTACAACGGCGCCGCTGGCGTCCGCCGCTTCGGAGCGCGAATCGGCGGGGCGACGACCGGCGGCGAGTTGCGGCGGCCGCGATCTGTCGGGCGGCGTGATTGCAGGAGCCAAACCAGAGCAACGTCTTGTTATCAATGAGTGCCCGCTTTCGCGAGAGAAGAGGGGACCGCACCGAAGGCTGCCCGACGCCAAGCACGAGAATCATACTAACTGTCCTGAAATCAATGAGTGCCCTACACTTCGCCCGCTCCGCGTCTCCCGCTGCGGGCGAGGAGCGGCGTCCCGGGCCGATGCCGCCGGCGTCGATACCGCCGCTCGAACTCCGGGTCCCCGTCTTCCGCCGCGCCGGCGCAACGCTGGCTGACGACGCCGGAATGGCGGGCGCGCGCAGGGCGGAACCGCCGCCGCTGCGAGCGCGAATCGGCGCGACATGACGCACACTCACACCAAAGTTAACGTCTTGTTATCAATGAGTGCCCCGCACTTTCTCCGCCGCTGCGCCGGGCAGATGCTGGCGACGTCGACGCTGCGGCGCTCCCGCTCCGGCGTTGCCCTCATGCGCCGCGCCGGCGCGCCGTCCGCTACGACGCCGGAATGCAGGGCGGGCGAGGGGCGTAGCCGCCCCCTCTACCGCTTCGGAGCGCGAATCGGCGGCGCGGGAACCCGCCGTGAGCTGGGGCGCCGCGACGTTCCGGTCGTATGCCCGGCGTCGACGCCGCGGCGCTCCCGCTTGCGAAGACGACGGAAGGCCGGGTGCGCGCGGGAGGGGAGGCAATCCTGGGACGATCAGTCAAACTCAGGCCATCGCATTTGCGTCGCCTTTGTTTCTGCCGCCACGCTTCAAGCTTTCCTCGAATTGAGCCCGAAAATGCTCCTTGACGGCCGCTGCGTCGAAGTCAAGTAATTTGCCGCCGGCCTCAAAATGCATAATGAACACGCGGCCCAGGGCCCAGGAGTAAGCCCCGACGAACAGGCTGAAAGAGGGGATGCCCACCAACCCGCCGATGCCGGGAATGGCTTTGAGCAGGCTGCCAAACAAGCCTTCAGAGAAAGCTTCCGGAAGAATATAACCGAGCAGCGAACCGACTACGGCCTTGGCGCTGCTTCTTTCGAACGGAATATCGTAAATCTTGGACAGCTCCGCGATCATCTTCATCTCCGCCACCAGAATCCCGGCGATGTCCAGGAACGGAACCGGAATCAGCGCGGCGCCGCTGGAAAACCACATGTAGCGCTTCACGGTCTGAAGGGCTAACTGCTCTTTTTCACCCACGATTGTGCACCGTCCTTACTGGGAACTTAGCCTCCGATCACAGGCTCCGTCTTTGGCCCGTTATCGAAGAGCGATTTGAAGTAGCTCCTGAGTTCCTCCGGTTTGAAATTGAGGAAGGTGCCGCCGGTCTCGAAATGCTGGATGAACATGTTGCCCATCGCCCAGGAGTATGCGCCGGCGAATGCAGCAGCCAGCGGCGCGCCTAAGACGGATAATCCCTGAATCGCCCCGGCAAGCGCTCCCCACGCAGCTGCATGCGGTATGACAAATCCGGCCGCGGCCGCGATCGCCGCTTTCCCGGCGTTCTCCTGGAATGAGACACCGTAGAGTTTCGAAAGGTCCGCCAGCATCTTGAGCTGCACTCCTGCGACCGCGGCCCCGTCCAAAAAAAGGATCGGAATCAGGCCCGCACCGGTGGAAAGCAACATATACTTTTTGACAATGTCGTGGGCTTGCAGTTGCTTGTCGGTCATGCTCGGGCTTACGCCTCCTGTTTCGTTCTCATGCTGGTGGCCATCTTCTGTCCTTCTTCGAATTGCGCGCGGAAATGCTCCTTCACGGCTTCCGGATTGAAGTTAAGGAAGGTGCCGCCCGATTCAAAATGTTGAATAAAGATGCGGCCCAGCGCCCAGGCATAGGCCGCCGAGAAGAGAGCGAACGAGGGCGCGCCTACCAGGGCTCCCACCAGCGGCAGCGTCTTGATCAAGCTGCCGAACAGGCCGACCGACAACGTGTGTGGCACAATGTAGCCGATTAGTGACCCGACTATCGCCTGAACACGGCTTTTATCGAAAGGGATCCCGTAAATTCGCGAGACGTCATAGAGCATCTTCACTTGCACCGCCGAAATCGCGACCATGTCCGCGACGGGAACCGGCACCAGAGCGGCGCCTGCCGACCACCACATGTAGCGTTTGGTCGTTTTCAGCGCAATCTGCTCGTTTTCACTCACGCTTCCTCCTTACATGTCGCGACATCGAGACTCTGCCGTAGAGCTTAGGACTGATTGAGCCGGGAACTAGGCCGACGCTTGCCCCGTGGGAGTCATCTTTGTTCTCGCCGCCTCGAATTGGGACTTGAAGTAGTTCTTGACGTGCTCCGGATTGAAGGTGAGGAAAGTGCCGCCCGACTCGAAATGCTGGATGAAGATATTGCCGAGAGCCCAGGTGTACGCGCCAGCGAACACCGCCGTCAAGGGCGCTGCAGCCACGCCGCCAAAGCCCGGAATTGCCTTCACGACGGATCCGATGGTTCCGACCGCTGCTGCGTGAGGGACAATGAAACCCGCGACGGATCCGATCGCCGCCTTTCCGATGTTTTCCTGAAAGGGTACTTCGTAGACTTTCGAAATGTCCGCGAGCATCTTGATTTGCACGCTGGTGATCGCCGCCCAGTCCAAATAGTGGATCGGGATTAGACCGGCTCCTGCGGAAAGCCAGATGGATCGTCTGATGGTCCGCTGCGCTTGCTGATACTTCAGGCTCATGGGAGCACCCTCTCTTGGACAATGCGACTTCAAGCCAAGACTTTGTGGCTCTTTGGCGAGTGAAAGTTTGAATTTAAAAGAAATAGTATTTGAAATCGCTTGGTTTGTCAACGATAAATCGCCCACAGGCGTAGAAAGAGCATGGCAGCCTTGGTGAGGATGCGACGTACCGTCCACAATGATCGTCGGTGTACATGGGCTGACCGATGAGACGCTGCGGCTCCATGAGTACTCACCGGGCTTTGAGCCGGAGCGGTTCGCGGCACACGAGAAGTTCTTCGTCGAGAACGTTCGCCGATGGACGGAGTCGCGGTTTGGCGTAGCGCCGCCCACTGAACGTACCGCAGTGTTCGGCGTCTCGCCGGGTGGAGAGCTGGCCCTCGCTCTTGGGCTTCGGCATCCACATGTCTACGGTGCGGTCTTGTGCGCCTCGCCTGGCGGCGGTTACAAGCCGCCTGGCATTATGCCGAGTCCGCTTCCGCGCACATACCTTGTCGCTGGCACACAGGAGCCGTTCTTCCTCGAGAACGCAAGGAGGTGGGCAGACGCGCTGCGCGATGCAGATGCGGATGTCGTCATGAATGAGCGAGCTGGGTCGCACGGTGGCGCATTCTGGCGAGAAGAGTTCCCGCTGATGGTGGCGTGGGCATTCGGACGATGACGCATCTCGGTGTCTCATCGGCGGTCTAATACACAGGGAACGTCGGTCTGGACGGTCGCAGACACGCCGGACTTGGGACAATGGCGCCGGAGTGCCGGGCGCGCGTGGGGCGGAGCCGACGGCGTGCTGCGGCGCGTGCTCCGCGTCTCCCCGCGGCCGAAAAAGGGGGCCGAGACTTCCGCTGCGGCGCTCCACGTCCCGCGTTGCCCGCCGGCCGCGCCGACGCGGCGGGCGCTAGACGCCGCAAGGCCGGGCGTGCGTAGGGCGGAACCGCCGCCCCTGCGGAGCGCGAATCGGTGGCGCGGCAACCCGCGGCGAGTTTCGGCGGCCGCCTGTCTGCAGGGGCGGCTTTGACTGTAGCATCGACACCAGAGCAACCGTCTTGTTTTCAATGAGTGCCCCGCTTTTGCGTAGAATGACAGGGCTCAGCCGCCGTCGACCGACAGCAGCCCCTAAATCACACCTAACCGGCCTGAAATTAATGAGCGCCCCGCGCTTTCATCCGGGCCTACGCCGCAGCGCGCCGGGCGGATGCCGGCGACGTCGATGCCGCGGCGCTCCCGGTCCGCTAGTCCACCGCGCCGGCGCAGCGCTCGCTACGACGCCGGATTGCCGGGCGCGCGCGTCCGCTTCGGCGTGCGAATCGGCGGTGCGTCGATCCACGGTGGACTGCGAGGGTCGCGATACCGAAGGCGCCGCGCGTCTCCCGCGACCGAAAAAAGGGGGGCCGGAAACTTCGCCGCGGCGCTCCAGCTCCGGCGTTGCCCGTCGGCCGCGCCGAAGGATGATGGAACACTCCTTTGGATCGAGCCGGCGCAGTAAGTGCATCTAACTCCTCCGCTTTCTGTGTGCCGGGGGGTGTATGATGGGCGGGAAATTCGCTGCGTGCCAGGAGGCCAGGGAATGAATATGCGTCTTCTCAGTGGTGTCGCCGCAACGGCACTCTCAATGGCTCTCGCCGTGACCGCGCTGGCTGAGGAACCGGACTGGTTTTTGCAAGCATCCACGCCCGACCCCGTTGGGCGCGCCGTTGTAGGCCCGGGTGGACGGGTTCTCTCTACCGGCAGCCCGCGCAGCGCGACGACAAGTGTCACGGCTCCGGCGGTTCGTATGTGCAGTCGCTCACCGGTTTGCGGGAACCGGTTTGACCCGCCTCGCTCCACATTACAGCGAGTCGAGTGGAAGCAAACCATGGGCTACACCTATTCCTACCCGGTGGATTTGCCGGAGGGCGGCGGCGGTGTCTCAGCGGTGCAGATCGATTCAAAAGGAAACCTGTGGGCGTTCCAGCGCAATGCCCCCGGAAACCCCCAGTTATTCGAGTTCGGGCCCGATCGCAAGCTGATCCGAATGGTCGGTGAAGACGTCATCGGGCATCAGTTGAAGGCGCATGGCATGGCTATTGACCGGGACGACAACGTCTGGATCTGCGACGCAGATGGCGCCACCATCATGAAGCTCAGTCCCGAGGGGAAACTCTTTATGACTCTGGGCGTGAAAGGGCAAAGGGGCGATTGGAATGAAGCTAAGGGACTGCGCCTTCTCTGGCAACCGCTACACCTGGCCTTCGCTCCGAATGGAGATATCTACATCGGCGAAGGTCACGCCAACGAGAGCCCTAATGACACCGATTCCGAAGATCCATCTGACAACATCGGCGCCGCGCGCGTCATCCACCTCGATAAGAACGGTAAGTTCATCAATCAGTGGTACGGCAACAGCAACGGGCAGGGAAAATTCAGCATGGTGCATGCGATCGCCATCGATCCCAGGACTGGCAATGTGTGGTTGGGTGACCGAGAGGAGTATCGGCTTGTGGTCTATACCGCCGAAGGCAAGTTCGTCAAAACGGTGCAGATGAGGAATCTCACCTGCGCCGTGGCCTTTGACCCACAGGGGAAACTGTGGGTGGCGAGTGGGCAGGATGGCCAGATCTTAAAGATCGACCAGGATGGTCACGTGCTCGGGGCAATTGGGAACGGCTCGGGGACCGGCGAAGGCCAGTTCATCGAGAGCAACTACATCACGTGGGACAAGCAAGGCAATATCTACGCCGGCGACACCAGTGTGGGCCGCGTGACGGAGATGATTGCGCCCCGGAATCGCTGACGGGATTCAGCCGATGCAATCTGCCATAATCATCCCCCAGAGAGGAGCATCCGAATGCGCCTGCGATTGTTGAACGCCTGCTTGGCCAGTGCCATGACCCTGAGTTACGCCCAGGTCCCCGCGGACCACGATTTGAAACTGGCGGGTGACCGGTTCGCTCCCCTGACCTGGGACGCCCTAACCCCGGAACAGAAGACCATGGTGGAGCACCTATTCACCGGCGAGCGCCACGGTGCAGGTGGTCCGTTCAACGTGTTTCTCCGCGCTCCCGAGCTCGGCGACGAGTTGCAGGCCTACGGCGCCTACATCCGCTACCATCCTTCGCTACCCCGCCAGATTACAGAACTGGTGATTATGACGGCGGTCCGCTACTGGAATACCGAGTCGGAGTGGAATGCTCACAAGACGATCGCCCTTCGGGCCGGCCTCGACCCCGCCATCGCCACTGCTATTGCCGAGGGCGTACGGCCCCAGCACATGCCGCCCGACGTCGAGGCCGCCTACAATTTCGTCGATGAACTGCTCACTACTCACCAGCTCACCGACAGGACATTCAGAGCCGCCATTGACAGATTCGGCGAAAAAGGCGTGGTCGATATGATGGGCGCCATGGGATACTATGGCCTCGTCTCTTTCGCGCTTAACGTCGACCGCTATCCGTTGCCAAAAAACGTCAAGCCTGAACTCAAGCAGATCGAAAACACCTTACCCATGGCGAACCCTCTGGGATTCGCCACTCCGCCGGAGCCGCCCTCATCGCCGATCGTGTTCAAGACTTCTACCGTGGCCAACGGCAAGAAAATGATCCTTCGGGGCGACCGCTTTCCCGGCCTGTCCTATGAAGAAATGACTCCCTTGCAACGGGCAATGGCCGATCGCGCCGTGAACGGCCGCGGCACCACCGGCACCTTCAACATCAATGTACGCGACGTCGAACTCACCGATCTGCTGTGGCCCGTCGGCGAGCGCGTCCGCTTCCACATGACCGTGGGGGAGAGACTCAAGGAGCTGTCAATCCTGATCGCCGGCCGTTATTGGGGCGCCCAGTTTGAATGGCTCGCCCACCGGAATGCCGGCGTCCGCGCGGGTCTAGCCGAAGCCACGGTTCGCGCCGTCGCCGAAGGCAAGCGTCCGGCCAATCTGCCGCCTGACGAGGAATCCATTTATAACTTCTGCACCGAGTTCTTCAAAACCAGGCAGGTCTCCGATGCGACGTTCCAGGCCGTCAAAGACAAAATTGGCGAGCGCGGCATTGTCGAAATCATCGGTGCGGCCGGCCAGTATCAGATGGTTTCGCTGTTCATGAACGTAGACCGCTATCCGCTCGAACTCAACCAGAAGCCCGAGTTGGTGCTGCTAGCCCATCCGCTGCCCTAAGCGTCTCTAGCCGCTGGCCGGGCGCCGATCGTGCCGGCCGGCGCCCGGCTTGCGGACGACGCCGGAATGCCGGGCCGCGCGCTCGGCGTCCGTCGTTGCGGAATGCGGATCGGCGGCGCGGCAATCGCTTTTGCGCGGGGCACCGGGCGGCGCCGCGGCGGGCAGTTTCCGGCGCCCCCTTTCCGAGTCCCGGGAGACGCGACGTGCATTGCCCTCCCTCGGCCTAGCCAAAGGAATGGAACCGGACATGGTCCGTGTCCCCCCAATGGCTGGCGAATCCGAGTTCAAATCGTTCGGGGCGTCCGGGGTGCCTCTGCCTGAAGCATCCACTGGCCGAACGAGAAAACAGTAGAGCGCATGCCAGAGCGTCCGGATCAGTGTAACATCAAGAAATGAATTTGTTCTCTGTCTGTGGACTGCATTCACTTCAATACCGCTTGTTCATAAGTCACGCGTGGCGGTACAACGACGATTACGAAGGGGTCAAGAAACTCTTAGACGCAGATGCAAGTTTCCGATGGGCGGATCTCAGCGTACCTTTCGATGAGCCACTGGCTCTCTCGCCGTCTTTTCCTAGATCCAATGGGACGATTGTGGATCAGCTCAGGGTAAGAATTCAGCAGGCAGACTGCCTGCTAGTGATTGCGGCGATGTATTGTTCCTATAGGAGCTGGATACAGACCGAGATTGAAGCGGCAAAGCGGTTCGGAAAACCGATAATCGCAGTGAGACCTCTCGGACAAGAGAGGCTTCCTGCAGTGATAGCAGAATCTGATGAACAGGTTGGCTGGCGAACGGCTTCGATAGTAGATGCTATCCAAAGGCTTGCTACACCTGGATCGGGTGAAGAGTCCACCACTAATATCGGTAATTTAATGGCCGATCAGGGAAGGCGAGAACCACCGACATTAGGGCCACCGCCACGCCCTCTCCCGGGGCCAACCCGCCTCTCACAGCCGGCTAGCATCGGTAGTCTGATGGCGCCGATCAGGGAAGGCGAGAACCGCCGACATTAGGGCCACCGCCGCGCCCTATCGCGGGGCCAACTCGCCTCGCGGGTCTGCAAACGACTGAGCGGTACCAAGCTGCGTCGGAGCCTTTAACCCTCTTTGAGACTGCTCTTGGGTTATATTCGTCACACCCACCGACAGAATCAAGATTGCCTTATTTCAACTTGTTTGCGCCGCCCAAAAAGTAGCTCCAGACCTGACAGCACCGATCGATCCTGGGAAACGCGGTCCACGGTCACTAATGGGTGTGACTGCATTCGACGTTACGGCGCGCGGGTCCGCCGGCGCGGCCGAACGGGCAATCCGGAGGTGGAGCGCCGAGTTTCCGCCCCGCTTTCAGGGCCTCGGGAGACGGGGAGCGACGCGCGCCCGGCCGGGGCCCCTGTCCAAAAGTGTTGGACCTCGATCCGGGGCACCCCATGAAAACACGATGCCTACGTCCGAAATCGCGGGGTGGGATGATCCACAAGGTGTACCTTGTGGATCAGTCAAAAGGGCCCTATGCTCCGACATGGAATCAACAGCTTGGAAGGCAGGAGTTCCTGCGCCACACCTAGTCGGACGATGCTTGGTTCTCTTGGATCTCGCACACCATGGCTTCCGTCGTAAGCATCAGGGAAGCAATGGAGGCGGCATTCTGCAGCGCGCTGCGGGTCACCTTGGTGGGGTCGATGACGCCGGCCTTCACCAGATCCTCGTACTGCTCGGTAGTGGCATTGAAGCCGTAATTCGCGTCGGCACTGGTCTTGATCTTCTCCACCACGATGGCGCCCTCGGTCCCACAGTTGAGCACGATCTGGCGGACGGGCTCCTCGCAAGCACGCCGCACAATGGTGACGCCAAACTGCTCGTCGCCCTCGAGCTTCATTTTCTGTAGCGCTATGGCCGCCCGCAGTAGCGCTACGCCGCCACCGGGCACGATGCCTTCCTCGACCGCCGCACGAGTGGCGTGCAGCGCATCTTCCACGCGCGCCTTTTTCTCCTTCATCTCGGTTTCAGTGGCGGCGCCCACCTTGATGATCGCCACGCCGCCGGCCAGCTTCGCCAGCCGCTCTTGCAGTTTTTCGCGATCGTAATCCGAGGTAGTCTCTTCCACCTGGGCACGGAGCTGCTTGATCCGGCCTTCGATATTCTTCTGCTCTCCGGCGCCGTCAATGATGGTGGTAGTTTCCTTATCCACCGTGACGCGTTTCGCGCGGCCAAGATCCTCAAGCTTGATGCCCTCCAGTTTGAGGCCGGTCTCTTCCATGATGGCCTTGCCACCGGTCAGGACCGAAATATCTTCGAGCATCGCCTTGCGGCGGTCGCCGAAGCCCGGGGACTTCACCGCGCAGGCGCTGAGAGTGCCGCGCAGCTTGTTGACCACCAGAGTAGCCAGCGCTTCGCCTTCCACCTCCTCGGCGATTACCAAAAGCGGCTTACCGGTGCGCGCGATCTGTTCGAGAATCGGCAGCAGGTCTTTCATGTTGCTGATCTTCTTATCGTGAATGAGGATGTACGGATCGGCGAAGACACACTCCATGCGCTCGGCGTCGGTCACAAAATACGGCGAGAGATAGCCGCGATCGAACTGCATACCTTCCACTGTCTGCAGCTCGGTGGTCATGGTCTTGGCTTCCTCGACCGTGATCACGCCGTCTTTGCCGACCTTCTTCATGGCGTCGGCGATAATGTTGCCGATGGCGGTGTCACTGTTCGCGGAAATGCTGCCTACCTGCGCGATCATGTCGCCGGAGACGGGCTTGGAGAGCTTTTTCACTTCCTCGACGGCGAATTCGACAGCCTTATCGATGCCGCGCTTGATGGCCATGGGGTTCGCTCCCGCCGTCACGGCCTTGACGCCTTCGCGATAGATAGCCTGGGCGAGAATCGTGGCAGTGGTGGTGCCGTCACCGGCAACATCAGAGGTCTTCGATGCAACCTCGCGCACCATCTGGGCGCCCATGTTCTCCAGCGAGTCTTGCAACTCTATCTCTTTTGCGACTGTCACGCCATCTTTAGTGATCAGGGGCCCGCCATACTTCTTTTCGAGCACGACATTGCGGCCCCTGGGACCGAGAGTCACCTTCACTGCGTCGGCCAACTGGTTGACGCCCCGCAGAATCGCCTGGCGGGAATGGTCGCTATAAATAATCTCTTTTGGCATGGAATTTTTCCTCGTTACACTATGCAAATCTCAATCAGCTCGCCTTTTTGACGGCGACCTTAGGGGCCGCTTCCAAAACGCCCAGAACATCGTCCTCACGCATGACCAGATATTCGTCGCCATCCAGCTTGATGTCATTGCCGGAATATTTGGCAAACAGAATACGGTCGCCGGGTTTGAGATCGAGGGCGACCAGTTGGCCGTCTTCAAGCCGTTTGCCGCGGCCTACAGCGATTACTTCGCCTTCGTGCGGCTTCTCCTGCGCCGAATCGGGAATGACAATACCGCGTTGGGTAGTCTCTCGCTCCTCGATTCGCTTGACTACAATGCGATCGTACAGTGGCCTGATTTTCATCATGTTGTTCATAATCTCCAGGTAGGATTCTGTTGCACGAGCATACACGCAATCTTGTTCGCCAAAAGTTTGTGACCAATAGAGGTGAACTAAGAGTCCTCCCAGGTTGGCTAAGGGAGAGATTGAGATAATCTGACTTAGTTCAGATCATCTACAGAGCGGGCAGGAATGCTCGGACACTTTATCTTCGACCAATTCCGGGGGTTTGTCAAGTAACTCTCAAAGACTCAAATGGATAAGTGAGCAATATTGCACACTTATTCCCGTTCGGTCTCGCCGGTGAATTCGATCTTGCGGGCTTCCTGACGGATCGCAGGGGAAAACTGCGCCGCCACTACGACGGTCAAGACCTGGCTCCACGGAATCAGTAGGCTGAAGGGCTCCGTAACGGAATCCGGCTTTTGCTGGTTCCCGGTCAGTTCGATCCATAAGCCCCTGGCGTCTTCGGAATCAAGAATCGTAGCAAATATGATATGACTGTCGTCAACCCCGCGAATCTCCAATTGCGGATTCTCGTTCGGGCGAAGAAACATCTTCACACCATGCAGGTTCGCCCACGTTCTTTGGACCACTACCGCTACGCTGGCATCTTTATCAATTTGCATCGCACTAACTCTCCGATAATCAAGCTTCCAGATACTCGACGTGCGCATACGTACCTAACCGCGGGTTGTATGCGAGATACCAGCCAATATGGTCGGGGTCCTCGTAGATAACAATCTGATCGCCGTTCTCAAACCAGAAACAGTCCCGGTTGCCTCCCGCAAGCCTGAACACATGTTGCGGTCCAAAGCCACCCGTGAATCGTCCGTGTTCGAATGGCTGATCGAGTTGGTAATGCGGATCGTTGGCGCCACTCTTATGTCCGACCCATTGGTCATTCTTGGCGTCCACGTGCGGAAGCTCCGGATGACCTTTCTTGTCAGCGGCAATGTGGTTCTGGGCCACGGCAGGAGGCTCACTCGGCGCAGGGTGGGCTGAAACTCGCGGAGGCTTGGAAGCCTTCGTGGAAGCTGGACCGCGATCACCAACGTGTCCACCGCCGACTGCTGCGGGACGACCGCCGCCACGCTCTTGCGCAAATGCAACCGCGCAAACCAGAACCAAGAGACCGATAGTCTTTTTCACTTCAACCTCCCTTATCCGGATTACTGGTGCGGATGATAGGACTTGAACCTACACTCCCTTGCGGGAACTGGAACCTAAACGCAACGGGGACAATTCCGCTCCTTCTCGAATTGTACCTATCTTTCAATACGTGTATCGGTTAGCCAGGCCACAAGGGCCACGGCTTCTTGACCAATGGGACCGCACGGTTGTTGAGGATCGGCAGACCAGCTTTGCGGCACTCACTGTTGGCGGAACGGGGTGGAGGTCTCACCCATTACAACCAAATGGGATAGCCCAGATCAGGTCTAGATGAACCACGACCGGCGAGGCAATTGCCAGGCCGAATTTCCGATAGACAAGCAATGCCGCCGTCGCAGTCGGCAGACGACGCAGGGTTCGTTTGCGATCTGATTCACGCTCTCTCTGGGCTTCATGTCCGGCTCCCAGTGGACTTTCCCTGAGCCATCGCTATCATGCGGAAATCCGTTTTCGGACATCGGAGTATTTCCATTGGAATGGCTTAGCGGTCTTTTGATAAAGGCGGATTTATCGCACGATTTTGCGCTTGAGATCCGCCACTGAGGGTGAAGATACCGCGGTCGATCACGTCCCGCTGCAGCTTGCTGAACCAACTCTCGACCTGATTGAGCCACGACCAATAGGTAGGTGTGAAGTGGAACTGCACGTTCGGGTGTTGCTGGAGGAACTGATTCACCTGCGCCGTGCGGTGCGCCGCCGACCTCGACGCGCGAGCAGGTGAAGTAGATGATGCCCCTCAGATCATACGCGACAAGGGCGTGAAATTAGGTTAGCCCACGGCCCGCTGAACAGCAAGGGCTGGCCGCAGGACTTTTTGCGGTAAAGGTATCCTGCGGACATATAGCGCCATCAGAGCCGCCAGCAGAGCGAGAGCGGCGCTCAGGAAGAACGCATAGTTCCAGGTGCCGGTCTTCTCGAACAGAGTCGCAGCGAGGCCGCCGCCCAAGAGCGACGCGAAGCCCTTAGCGCTGTATAGAAAGCTGTAATTAAGCGCCGAGTTCTTGCTGCCGTACCAATCGGCGAGCACGGCGGGAAACAACACATACAGCTCACCCCAGGTGAGGAACACAAGCACCATCAACACCACAAACATCGCGTCGCCGGCCCGTCCCAGCGTGGTCGCGGCAAGCAGAAATATTGCCTGGAGCAGGAACGCTGTGAACATGGTCCGCTCGCGGCCTAGATGATCCGAGACCCAGCCCCAGAGAATGCGGCTGGAGCCATTGGCCAGCGGCGTCAGAACCAGTGCGACCGTCAAGGCTGCGTCCGCGACGTTGAAATTCGTCGCCACCGGTTTGAGTTGGGCCGTGACCATCAGCCCGCCGATCCCGATCGACAGCATCGCCAGAAACAGGAAATAGAATTGCGGCGTGCGTAGCATTTCCGTGTAGTTGAAGTCGAGATCGTGACGCCGGACTTTCGGCCTCGCCTTTGCTGCCGCTGCGACCTTGTAACCGGCCGGCGGGTTCACCAAAACCAGGCCGGCCAGCAGAATCAGTGCGCCGTGCGAGATGCCGGTCCACAAGAACGTGTCAGCATAGCCGATGCTGCGAATTAAGTTGTTAAAGAGCGGATTGAAGACCGCCGCGCCCATTCCATAACCGGCTGTAATGATACCCGAGGCGATCCCTCGTTTGTCGGGAAACCATTTCACCGCGATGGCAACTCCGCAAGCATACACGCATGCGACGCCCACGCCCGCCGTGCAGTAGAGGGAGTAAAACGATGTCAGGCTGTGCACGTGCCCCAACGATCCCCAGCCTACGGCGCAGAGCAACCCCGAGAGGGCCATCAAGACTCGCGGTCCGGTCCTGTCAATGAACGTGGCCAGGAACGGCATGGTCCACGTGCCTGCGGCGATGAACAGGCCAAAGCCCCACTGCACATCGGAAAGCCGCCAGTGCTGGTCCGCGTGTGCCTTCACCATGGGCTGGGCAAACAGCGTCCAGGCGTACTGAAGGTTGCCGATCATTACCATGCCTACGAAGGCGGACCATAACCGGACCCATCGATTCATCGTGTACTCCCGGCGCCTCACAGGCGCGCGCAATGGAGATCATACCGCAACAACATCAGGCGTGGAACGGCAGTCCGCCTACGCGATAGCGCCCATTCAACTGCCGAGCACGCTGCCGGTCTGGATGCTCCCTGCCCCAACCAGTTCGCCGCCACTCACCTTTTTTCCGTCTCCGAGCCGGGCCTTCAGCACCTCAATCAGGCCGCCCTGCGCCGTCACTTGAAAACTTTGGGCGGTGACGCCGGTGACTTCGCCTATCTTCCCCGGCACGTCGGCAAAACGGCGGAAGACAAACTTTCGGGCGTCAAAAATCTGGAGCTGCTTGCCCTGGAAAGTCGTCCACGCGCCCGGCGCCGGGTTGCATCCCCGAATCAGGTTGTAGACCTGATCGATCGGCTTGGCCCAGTCGATTTTCGCCTCGGCGGTGCGGCACCATCCCTCGTAGCTCGCATGGGACTCATCCTGCGCTGTCTCCGTGTGCTTCCCGGCCAGCACCAGGTCCGCGGCTTCTAGCATGGCCGCAACGCCCATGGGAAACAAGCGATCGAAATACAAGCTGCCTAGCGTGTCATCGGGCCCGATCGGCGTTTTCTTTTGCAAGATCACGGCGCCTTCGTCCAGACCATCGGTGGGGCGGAAGATGGTCAGACCGGTCTCCGGATCGCCCTTGATAATCGGCCAGTTGATCGAGCTCGGGCCGCGGTACCTGGGCAGCAGGGACGGGTGATACTGAATCGTGCCATGCGTGGGAATGGTGACGAATTCCTGTGGCGCGAACTGCGTTACGAAAGCCATGATACCGATATCGGTGCCGGCTTCTTTCATGGCACGCGTGGCTTCCGGATCGCGGAGCGACTTAAATTGATGGACGCTCAGCCCCTTTTGCTGCGCCGCCACGCGCAGGGCATCCGGCCGGGCGCCTTCCTTTTCGGGCGCGCAGAAAACCGCCACGGCAGCGTCGCCGCGCGCCAGAAATGCTTCCAGCACCGCTTTGCCGAAATCCTGCTGCCCGATGATGGCGAACTTCATCGCACTCCGACGTCGCTGGTTTTCTGAGGAGCGGAAAAGGCGCCGGCGTGCTTTTTCGCCTCAATCTGAGCATCGCTCCAGCCCAGCACCTCTTTCAGGATTTCTTCGGTGTGCTCGCCCAACAGCGGCGATCGCTGGATCTTGGCGGGCGATGCCGAAAGCTTAATCGGCATGCCAACGTTGTGCCACTTGCCGCGCTGCGGATGGTCCAGTTCCACATACATTTCGCGGCCGCGTACGTGCTCGTCATTGGCCAGATCCTCGGTGGACATAATCGGGCCGCAGGGCACATCGAGGTCATTGAGGATGGCCATGAGCTCGCGCTTGGTGTGATTCGACCCGAACTGATCGAGCAGCCGCCACATCTCGTTCTGGTTCTTGCGGCGTTCGGCAATGTGGGCAAAACGCGGGTCCGCCGCCAGCTCGGGGTGGCCGACATCGGGGCCGACGCGTTGGGCCAGCCCGTGCCACACCGCCTCTTGCACCACCACATAAATGTAATCGTTCGGCCCGCCAGGCTTGCATTTAACGGCGTTGCCGAGTTGGCCCCCACCGGAATCGTTGCCAGCGCGCGGCGTCGCGGCCAGCCCTTTGGTCGGCACGGAATACTCCGACAGCTCCTGGCGGGTCAAGCGCTGGTGATCGCGCCATTTCACGCGGCAAAGGTTCATCACCCCGTCCATCATGGCCACTTCCACATATTGCCCCTGGCCGGTGCGGTGGCGGTGCTCGAGCGCGGCCAGCAGCCCGATAGCGAGGTGCAGGCCGGTGCCCGAGTCGCCAATCTGGGCGCCGGTGACGAACGGTGGGCCTTCCGGCACCCCCGTGGTGCTCATGGCGCCGCCCATCGCCTGCGCGACGTTTTCATAAGCTTTGAAATCGGCATAGGGGCCAGAGGAGCCGAAGCCCTTGATCGAACCGAGTATCACGCGGGGGTTGATCTCGTGGACTTTCTCCCAGGAGAACCCGAACCGGTCGAGCACTCCCGGGCCGAAGTTCTCCATGAGGATGTCGCTTTTCTTCAGCAGCTCGACGAACACCGCCTTGCCTTCCGGCGACTTCATGTTGACGGTGATCGAGCGCTTATTGCAGTTCAGCATGGTGAAATACAGGCTGTCCGCATGCGGCACGTCGCGCAATTGCCCGCGCGTGGCGTCGCCCGCGGGCGACTCCAGCTTGATCACGTCGGCCCCCATCCATGCCAGCAGTTGCGAGCAGGTTGGCCCCGCCTGCACGTGCGTCATGTCGAGGACGCGAAGTCCCTTGAGTGCTTCCATCTATCTCGTCTCCTGTATCTCTGCGCACCTCGATCCGCTGCGACGGCCGGCGGTGCGCCCGGCTATTTGTACATGGTTTGGTTGGAGGTGCCCGACGAATATACATCGCGATTGATGACCACGTCCACCAGCGCCGGCTGGCCGGAGTCGCGCGCTTTTTCGAGCGCCGGCCGGATCTCCTCGGGCTTGGTTACGCGAATGCCGAAACCGCCCATGGCTTCCGCCAGCCGGTCGAAGCGCACGTCGCCGACCACGTTGCCGATGTCGCCGCGGCCCGGGTACTTCCGCTCCTGACCGAATCGAATTTGGTTCCAGGAGGAGTTGTTGCCGATCACGCCCACGTACGGCAGTTTCCGATGGACCATGGTAATGAAATCGAAGCCGGTCAAAGTAAACGAGCAATCGCCGTAAAGCGTCACCACGTCGCGCTGCGGCTGCGCCAGTTTGGACGCCATGGCAAAACCCGTGCCGACACCCAGCGTACCGAGCGGACCTGGATCCATCCAGCCTCCGGGTTTATGCGGCTGCACAATAGAACCCGAGAACGTGACAATGTCGCCACCGTCTCCGATGTAGACGGTCTCCTCCTGGAGGAATTCGTTGATCTCGTGGCACAGGCGCACCGGGTGAATCGGCATTTCATTTGCGGCAATGATCTTGTCGTTCTTGCCTTTACTGGCTGCCTCGTCCTCCCGCAGCATCTTGAGGAAGGGATCGTGTTTCTTCGCCGTATCGCCCTTGGAGGCTTCGCACATCGCATTCACGATGGTGCGCAGGTTGCCCACCAGCCCGAAGTCGAAGTCGCGATTGTTGCCGACATTCCGGTAATCCATGTCCATGATCACGATCTTCGCCTTGGGATTGAGGCGCCGGCCGTAGCCCATGCGGAAATCGAGCGGCGTTCCCGCCAGCAGGATGACATCGGCGTTGTCGAACGCGGCCTTGCGAGACGGCATGAAACTGTAGGGATGGTTACGCGGCAGAGTGCCGCGGGCCGAGCCATTGACGTAAATCGGCATGTTGAAATGCCGTGCGAACCGGTCAATGGCGTCGTGCGCGCGGCAGGTGCGCGCCTGCGTGCCGAACAACGCCACGGGGCGCTCGGCTTGCGCCAGCAAATCCGCCACCTGCTGCACGATATTGGGGTCGCCTATAAAATCGGGAGCTAATCCGTTGGCGCCGCGCACACGGAAGTTTTTCGGATAACGAACCTTCGACGCCTCCACTTTGCCATCCATGATGTCGTGCGGGATCTCGAGGAAAGCGGGCCCTGGCGCTCCATTGTACATCTCGCGAAACGCAATCCCCATCATTTCCGCCACCCGGTCGGTGGTCATCACGAGCGAGGCGAATTTACTGATGGGCGTCATCATTTCGGTGTGACGCAATTCCTGCAATCCACCCATGCGGTATTGTTTTAGCGGGGAATTGCCGCCGATCAACAGCATGGGGGTCTCCGCGCGAAAGGCGTTGGCCATGCCGGTCACCGCATCGGTGGTACCGGGACCCGCGGTCACCACCGCACAACCCAGCCCGGTGATGCGCCCGTAGGCGTCGGCTGCGTGCGCGGCCACCTGCTCGTGGCGGACGTCGATAATCTCTATACCTTCGTCAATACATCCGTTATAGATATCGACAATGTGACCGCCGGAAATGGTGAAAATGTGCCGGATGCCTTCCTGCTTGAGCATCTTGGCGACGATCTGGCCGCCCGAAATCATTTCCGTACTGGGGGCGGCTTGCGCGCCAATTGCCGTTTCAACAGTAGTTCCCATGTAAACCTCGTGCGCGGTCTAAACGCTGACTTCGTCTTCTCCGGGAACCGCGGGTTGAGCGGTAAGAACCATTCCCGTTGCCGACGCCGCAACCTTTATACATCCCGCAAGATTGCGCGTAGACATCTAGATTATCATGGCAAGATCGGTTGGGCTTTTTGGGTCAGGAACGGCTTTTCCGTTATGATCGGACCTGGACTGAACATGGGGGGCCGGCCCCCACTGTCGGCTTGTAAAAGCGCGGCGCTAAGCCGCCCGAGTGGGATTCCGGATGGCTCTGCGCGAAACAACCGCCTGGAAATAGCCATTGTGGTGGCGGCAAGTGCCGCCATCAGTACGCATCGTATCCGTCTCATGTGACGGGTTCCTGCCCCGCTTTTTGGCCGGTCTTGGTGGACTGCCACTAGGTTTACGCGATACCGGATGCTGCTGCACATGCGGTCCACGGCGGCGTCGTTCTTGCGGGGATTTCGCGCGTAGAAGACCAGTCGCTCAATGGGCCAAAACTGAATTTGCGGATCTGCGCCGCCGTTTCCTGCGCCTTTCGCGTTACCTCAGAACCCGAGTCCAACATTAAACGTCGCCTCCAGGCAAGCATCGAACACCTAAAAGGCAAACCTAGTCCGCGCGGGAGTCCCGGAGCGCGTCGCCATGATGATCTCGGGCCACAAGGCGCGCGCCGTATTCGACAGGTACAACACGTCATAATAACGCTCACATCGTGCTGTAGGTATCACTGGGACGGTCCACTAGCAGATTCCCACAGCCATGGCCGTGCTATGCAGTGGGGGTGAAGTGGCGTTTCTGGAAACTTGCCCGCCAGACGGCGGCGAGTAGGTTCAGTTTCCGGTATTGCCGTCTACCGACCGGAACCGCCCACTTCTGGCCAACCGGCTATTCGCTCGGGTGAAGCCTCTCTCGCCGGTTGTTCGTAAGCGTCGTTTTCAAGCGTGCGCAGCCATAGCGTCAGCAAGCTTAGGTTCTTCAATCCGAAGGAAGGCGCCAGCGCGGCTCACCTTGGGTGGACGGCGCGAACCTCGGGGATGAGTGCCTTTGGTTCCTGCGTGCGAACTTGTTCTATTCTTCATATCAGCACTCGTTAACGTTTGCTAACCTTGATGTACCATGATCGAGATTCGATTCAAATCTTGAATGGCGTGGAGCGATATGTGGGGTTACCGAAGAAGTGCACTCCCAAATCCTAGTCAGTGACCGCCACCACCCCTGTCGATGAATTCGAGGTGTTCATCAGGTCGGACGTACACGAGGCCGAAACTCGGGACCGCCAACATGCAGCACCGAACTGCTTGCTCGACGTACCACGCCGTCTCCACTTCTGCCACCGCGACGAATTCCACACGTCACGTTCGCCGTGGTATAGGATTCGGTCGTCTGCCTGAACCTCCACGCCTGACAAGTACTTTAACGACATCTGTCCGTACGCCGTAATAGCGCCCTGCGGAGCAGAGGATGGCGCAGTTTCCGATAAGCGGGCGATATGTGGCGTTATCGGACACTTGCCGCAGACGGTGCCAATTCCCTGGCTGACCGGGGTGGACTTCTTTGTTGTCCGCCGCGACGTCGCACTCTTGGTGCAGTTCGTTGGTAACGTGAACCTCGGCGCGCGCTCCGCGTCTCCCGCGGCGGAAAAAGGGGCCGGAAACTTCCGCCGCGCGCTCCAACTCTGGCGTTGCCCGTCGGCCGCGCCGCCGCGGCGGACGCCACGAAGCCGGAATGGCGGGCGCGCGTGGGGCGGGCCGCCGGCTTCCGCCTTCTGCGCGCGAATCGGCGGCGCGGCATGCCGCGGCGCCCGCACCGAAGTTAACCGTATTGTTATCAATGAGTGCCCCGCACTTTCGTCCAGGCCCGCAGCGGCGCCGGGCGAATGCTGGCGACGTCGACGCCACCGCGCTCGAGCTCCGCGTCCCCGTCGTCCGCCGTGGCAGGCGCATCGCTCGTTACGGCGCCGGAAGGCGGAGCGCGCGTAGGGCGGAGTTGCCGTCGTCCTCGGCTTCGGAGCGCGGCTCGGCGGGGGCGGGACAAACTAAAACTGCAGCTTCGCGTCTCCCGCGGCGGCCACGCCGAGCAACCCACCGCGGCCCGATCTACCAAACCTGGCGCCGCGTCCTTCTCCACTACAGGCGCCGCCAGAGGTCATGGTACTAGGTCCTTTTCCCCTCGAACATAAGCACAAACCCCAAGAGACCATAACTCCATATTTCGATAGGCTACGATAACTAGCTCGCGTTCAATGCTGGGTGTCACCAGAAATGCGTACTATCCGAGCCTGTCTTGCCTCCACTTTCGTTTGCATTAAGTCGGGATACGTTTTGTCATGCGAACTTTCATATGAAGAGGGGATGCAGAATGGCCGCTAGTTCTGTTTGCCAGTTGGTACAACGCGAGCCTAGCCCGCTGCTTCAGTCTGTATGAATAACAAACCTTGCCGACCTGTCTGTCGCTTTGGAATCGCCACATAAGGTGTAGTGTAGAATCCGTCGAACTCGATCTCCGGACTCTACGGGCATTCTTGCGCCGAGACTATCGCGCGACTTTAAGGGGGGCTATTCATGAAACGGTGTCCGGGCTAACCAGTCACCGACATCGACATCCACTTTTCGGCCCCGCGCCGAGTCGGAACAACGGTCCCATAGCTAAGCCTAACAATCGAGGCTCAGACGAAACACCTACGAAGTAACAGGGACGCCATTTAGAGTTCGGGTTTGAAGGAGCTGACAGATATGCAACCAAGTCCGTTCGTGGAGTTTGACCAGAGTACCGAAGTGCTTTCTCACGCACAAGGTATTCTGGAGAAGCATTGCGGTGTGTTTTTAACTCTTCTGAATTGCTGCGCAGTCCCAATCGCAATTGTCACCACTGACTATTTGACCGTATTCGCCAACTCGGCTTTCAGTACACTGACGGGCGATACCGATACTAAATGGCTGGGAAAGCAGTTCGGTGAAGCGGTACGCTGCTCTTGTTTGGCAGAATTCTGTGGTAAATGCGGAGACCTTGCGCCATGCGCGGCTTGCGGAGGGCTGATTGCACTACGACGCGCTGTTGAAGGCAGCTTCTCGCCGGAGGAGTGTCAGCTGAGAGTGCTACGGAACGGTAAGTCCGAATGCCTCGATCTTCAAGTGTCTGCTGCGCCGTTTTCGGTGACAGAGACCGAGTTCATCGTCATGACCCTAGTTGACAATAGCGACGGGAAGCGCCGCAGCGCCCTCGAAAGGAGTTTTTTTATGACGTTCTGAATACCGCAGGGAACATTCGGATCCTCATCGATCTACTCAAAACTGACCTTCTCCAAAGCGACGCTGCCGAGCTCATACAATTGGCTTCTTTCAGTGCCCAGGAGTTGATTACCGAGATCACAGGCTATCGGCAGTTGGCGGCTGCTGAGAAGGATGGTCTGGTGGTAACACCGGAAATTATAGAGGGGTTGGAGCTCGTTTCGGAGCTAGCGAGGGTCTACCGGCGCCATTTTTCCCGAGAGAGGGTGAGAATCGAAATTGCGCCTGGCTCTGTGGGCGTACGGTTCGCGAGCGATCGCACTCTTCTCACACGTGTTTTAAGCAACATGCTCAAGAACGCCGCCGAGGCAACGAGCCCTGACAACATCGTTACGGTCGGTTGTTCCGCCTCGGCTGAACATGTTGAGTTTACCGTGAACAACTTCTCCGTTATGTCAGACGGAGATCCAAATGCAGATGTTTCATCGCTCATTCTCCACGAAGGGCACGGGGCGCGGCCTCGGCACGTATAGCATGAAATTGCTCAGCGAGCGATATCTCGGCGGCTCCGTCACATTTCGATCGATACCAGGAGAAGGCACCACGTTTACGGCCCGATATCCGCGGCTGTTGACGAGCTAAACAAGCCGGAGCCGCGTTGATTCCCGTTGGTTCCCGCGCCGGCGCGCCACTCGCTTGGACGCCGGAATACCGGAGCGTGTGGCGCTCTAACGTCTGCCTGCCCACCTTTGGGCGAGGGGGCAACTGCCGTCGGTGTCCCAGAAACGGCCATGTCGTAAGCGCGGAGCGCCGCGGCAGGCTCTAACCGAGCGCACGCCCGGCGGTCCGGCGTCGTAGCGAGCGTGCGCTGCGGCGATTGCGGCGTCCCCGGACGCCCCGCATGCCGGCGTCGCGGCCGTCGCTGCAGTGATGTTTTCTTCCCGCTTTCCGGCGGCGCAGACGCGGAGCGGTGGATAGATTCTGAAAACACCAGCCCCCGTATCTTGACGAGGGCTAAAGTTCTAAGACGACCTGACCGATAAGAGTTCAACCGGAGCAATCCGGTCTATCTTGTCCGCGGAGGGTGCTCATGCAAAAACGTTCCGAACTAGCGTTGATTCCGAAGAAGCCTGCTGAAACTAGTACAAATAGCCAGGGCCAGGCGTCCGTTCCTACGCCGAGCCAGCAACTGAGGCCTCAGAGAGTAATTGGAACTGGGCCTACTGACTACGCGCCTCGGGAGGCTGGCATTGCCGCCCACTGCAATCGAGTGGCGGCTCTGGCAGTCGAAATTGCTCGGGGTATTCCCGTTCCGGTGGAAGCGTTAGGCGTCGTGCAACAGGCAGCGTGGCTGCATCACGCTTCGCCGTTTGAGCTCAATCCATCAGCTCTCCGCCGGTTACTGAAAGATTTTCTTCCGGCATCCGCCCAGATCGGCGAGAATCAAGAATTTCCAGAAGTTCCCCAAGACGTGGCCGCCGTCGTGCGCGTCTTCGATCGCTTTCCGGCATATACGACCGGCAAACCCGGACTCGACATCCTGGCTCAAGTCCTTTTTGTCAGCAACCTTATCGATGAGCAAATGGAGCTGCTGGCATGGGCACCCGCCTCGCCATTTGATGTTTGGGAGAGTCTTGGAGAACTTTCGGGGCTGTTCGAGCCACAAGTCATTAGAGCGGCGTACAAAACACTGCGGAGTTCACCGAAAGAACGCGAGGCGGCCTGCCTCTCGCTTGAGGCGGCGCTGGCCAAAGACCTGTTGCAGACGTTGATCCATCAACGGCCCGACAGCGTCAGTGTTCTTGCCGACTTGGCCGCCCGAGACCAAGTTATGGCTGGCTATTTCCTGCTCGCCGCGAATTCGATGATTAACGGAGGTCGTCCGCGGGTCCGGTCATTACGCCAAGCCATCGTTCAGATCGGAACCGAAGCTGCGCGGAAACTGTTGCTGGTGCTTTCTCTCCGGCCGATATTCTCTGCCGCACAGTTGGATCGCGTCTGGAAGCACTCGCTCCAGACGGCTGCATACTTTGAAGCCTGGGCCGGCCCGAGGGGCCTTCTTGCCGGCGAAGATGCGCTCCTTCTTGGGCTGGTCCATGACGTTGGGAGCATCGCTGTAGAGAGTCTGCCGGCGCACACTATGACCACGTTCCGGCGCCTTTATGACGGAGGATGGGCACCGCAGTCCGCTGAACTGCTTTTTTTGGGGTGCGATCACGGCGATTTGGGCGCATCCCTCCTTTCTTCCTGGGGCTTGCCAGATCATTTGACCGAAGCGGTTCGCTCCCATCACAGTCCCGCTGAATCCGATTCCATGTTGGCATCCGCATTGTATGCTGCGGGATATTGGCTGGAACAAGAAGAAGACTTGCCGTCGCCTCGACACCTCGATGCGGCGCTCAACCGTCTCGGATGCTCGATTATGGATTTATCGAAGGCCCAACCCGCCGATCCGGTTCTTTTGGCTGCTATGGCGCAATATCAATAGTCTTGGGACGTTCAGTACCGCAGCTCTATAAGAAAACGGCCAAACAGAATTAGATTCGTGATTACATTCACGACAGCTGTCTAGGCTGAAGTTTTTCGGAGGGATGGGCTATGGGACGTTCTATAATTTTGCTGGTGGCGGGACGCTCGGAGAAGCAAAGGTGCATTAGGCGCATTCTCGAGCGCTACGGTCTTGACGTGCTTGCCGCTCCGACCGGGGTTCAGGGACTTGCACTGTTCCGAAGGTATCGAAGCGAAATCAGAATGGCAGTTGTTGACATCGTGATACCCGGCGTGGGCGGATTGGACCTCGCGGCGGAGCTGGAGCGTGAGTCGCCAGAAACAAAGATCCTATATATTTCAGCGTGTGCCTCCAGCATCGCAGCGGCGAGCATTCGGCAACGATCCCCGAACCTGATTCTCCTGAAGCCTTTCACCGGCAAGCAACTCGTCAGGCGGATTCGGGAAATGCTCTCTAACACTCCGTTAACAGCAAGCGGGCGTGGAAAGCGGGGCATTCTGATCGTGGATCGCGATCTTGGGCTGGTGTTTTCAGCCGGGCAGGTTCTGGCGGATGCCGGTTACTCGGTGCTGCCCGCGCAGAACACCGTGGATGCGCGCCTCTTGATTGATCGAGTCCGCCCGGACATTGGAGTTTTAATCATGAATCCATTCTTACCGGGTGTTAGGAGTTTGATCACTACGTTGCGCAAGAAGGAACAAGGTTTGAGTGTCGTCGCGCTAGCTGACGCGAGCGGCCGTATCTGCAGAATTGCGAATGTGGAGGCCGTTACGTCCTGTACGGTGGGAGTCGGAGGAGCAGCCTCGGGGAGTTGGCTTCGGACGATTGAACGACTCGCTGCAGGTTAGGCACGGGATGTGGCCACTGGTCGCCAGAAAGTTGAAGTAACACAATTACAAACAGGGGAGACGGAAATGCAAACACGGAATACGACGAAGCCTTGCGCCGAGTGTCTATCGCTTTGGAATCGTTACATAAGGTCTAGTGTGGAATCTGCTGAACTGGATCTTCAGGCGTTACGTGCGTTCTTACGCCGGGACTATCACGCAACCCTACAGCACCGCCGCGCCGGCGCACCGCTCGCCACGAAGCCGGAATGGCGGGCGTAGCGCGTGGCCGCCGCCGCTTCGGAGGGCGAACCGGCGGCGAAAAGAGCCGAGGGGCGCACTCCTCGCGCCCATCTCGCAGGAGCGCACAGAGCTATGGAGTCTCCTTCCGGTCAGTCCGAAACGTGTCCTACGATTCTATCTTTAAGCATGGCGGCGCTGCCCCAGAACTACCCGCTTCGGTCGGGAGAAGTGGCAAGTCGCAGAGAGATGCTCAAAGATCCGGGGGCATGCGAGGAAGATCCAGGTTGGCAGGTACTGTTTGGAGTTGCGGCGCTTCAGGGCGGGGCTGAGGCGCTCGCGGCCTGTTTAGCAGCTCGATGACGCGTTCGTAAAGCCTGTTGCGCACCTCAAAGCGCTCCGAGGCCCGGGTGACATAGCGGACAACGATGTTGATTCCGGAAGAGCCAGGCCGCATTTCCACGGCGGGGTCCGCAGCAAACTGGCTCAAACCGACGTGCCGGGCGTTGCGCTTCCACTCCGCTTCGGCAAGCCGCGCCGCTTTGTCTGTTTCTTTGAGCACCGCTGCGTGGATAAGTTCGATCATCGCGTAGCTTTCTTCCGCTGCAGGGATGGTGAATGTGAGCTGATCCCACATCCACTGGCCCGCAGTCGAAAAATTAAAATACTGGCCTTTGATGGCGAAGCTGTTGATGAAGCTGACACGGCGGCCGGTCGGATGGCCCTGATCCCTCCAGTTGCCCGTCTCGAGCATGGAGGTGCGGAAAACACTGATCTCCACAACCTCGCCAGCGACGCCGTTGATCTCCACCCAATCGCCAATTCGGATGCCATGCTTACCCATCAATACAAACCAGCCAAAGAACGCAATGATGAAGTCCTGCAGGACAAGCGTGAGACCGGCTGTAGTCAGGCCGACGATGGTGGGCATTTCGCTGGGGGTGCCGAAGATGACGAACAAGATGATTAAGGCGCCGAGGAGTTGTATGCCGAGTTTGAAAATGATGTGCAGGGTTTTGACGCGGCCCTGATCGAGCTTGGCACGGTCAATGAGATGGCGGGCCAGCGCATCGAGGAAGATCACACAGATCAGAATGCACGCGATCAATGCGGAAGACCGCATTAGCAGATGCAGCACGATTCGATGCTGCAAGAGTATTTGAGCGGACCATTGGCTATAGACCCCAGCGAGTTGCCGTTGACTCTGGGTGCGGTCGCTGCAGATGCCGAGAAGCTGGCTGAGCGCGCTTCGCCTTTTCAGACCGGCGAGCCTCTGGGACTGGCCTGGGCCCGAAGCGGAAGATTCTGCGGCCTTGAGCTCGTTTGTGAGATCCGTATGCTGGGCCGTCAGAGCGACGATGTCAGCCTGAGCCTGCCGCAAAGCTTGTTGGACTAACTCGTAGCGGGTACGTTGATCGAACCAGGCGTTCACTCTTCCGGCCAGGGTGCCCTGTCCCTTTGCGGCAATTACGGCGACTGGACCATTTTGGGACGCTTTTGAGTCGTAGTCCTTCATTTCGACTTCGCGCGCGGCAAGCTCTGCTTGAACTCTGGCAGGCTCATCCCCGCCGGCGCGAGCGAGATCATGCTGCGCGTCGGCCAGCAAGTCCGAGTCCAGTGCAAGCTGTGCCTTGGCAACTTCCAGGTCGTCTTGCGCCGTTTCAGCCGCGGCGGACTTCGGGTTGGCAGCCTGATCTGTCAGACTCTGTACCAGCGCTTTATCGTCGTTGACGACCTGTTGTAGTTTCTCTACACGCTGCGAGATGGCTAGCGCCTCGCCAGTGAGCGAGCCTTGCTTTAGGTTGGCGTAGCGGAGCGCCGATGCGAACGCCTGGTCCACTTCGCGATCCGCGAAGCGCTCCGCCTGCATTGCGAACTCCTTTTCTTCCGCAGTAGTCGCGAGCGCCGCAAGTGCCTGAGCGGTTTGCCACGGGCGCAAGTCCACATGCGTATTTCCGTTTTCGGCGAGGCGGCTGGCTTCAGCCTGCTGCTTCCTGAAGAATGGAAGTTCCGCCACAGCATCGCGAGTGGCCCAGACAAGGGCCAGGGACAAGACGAGCAGAGCGACCAGGCTCGCCACGAGCAGGAGTCTCGTCCTGCCAAGGATGTCGTGAAGGAGGGCCTCGGTCGCTTTCCTGATGGAGGAGCTGTCAGCCACTGACTTGATTGTTACAGCATTTAGCGGCATGCGTCGGCCTTTGTCAGAGCGCGATCTGCCGCCGACGGGAATACCTATACCTGGTGCGAAGTCCCCTTGCGTCCATTAAGCGCCGTGGATTGCGGCAATGCTCATGAAGCACAAGAGATTACAAGCGTCCGGTGTTAAGTCCGGTCCACGTCAACTGGCGCGGCAATCGCTTTGCGCGGGGCACCGGGCGGCGCCGTGGCGGGAAGTTTCCGGCCCCCCTTTTTCGGGCTCGCCAGACGTGGAGCGCGCCCTTCACCGTAGCACCAGGTGATTCTGCTCTGGGTGCCGCAAAACTCTTTGTAGGCACGGTAATCCAGCGTGCCTTGCGCGGTCAAGAAAACCTCAGTAACATACCAGCCTGTGCCGAATTGGCTGTAAAGGAGCAACCGTGTCGACAAATCAAGTCAGTCTGGTCGAATATCCCAATCAGAGCATACTGCAAACGGAAGCATTCAAGGACAAGCGACTCATCAAAAAGGGGGGCATGTATCAGGTTGTCACCTACCTGGGAAACAGCAAGACGGACCCTGATCAGGTCGGCACTCCTCGTGGTCTGTACGACTTTGTGGTCCTGGCAACCCACGCTGACGCATGTTTTGTGCGCCGCGAACGGATGGACCGGATGGCACGTCGTAGCAGCCAAAAGAAATCGATCAACGACGTCGATCGCGGCCACTCATCGATTGCTAAGGGCCAACCCGTTCTGATGGCCGGCACGATCGCTTTCGGTGGGGGAGTGACTACCGGCGATACACCAGCCGGCGAACTCATCTGGTGGGAGAATAAGTCCGGCCACTACTTCAAAGGGGGCGTCGCGCCTCCGTTCGCTAAATATCCCCTTTCGGGCAGCGCGCTAAAAGCGCATGTCCAGTACCAGACCAGCATCTGAAATGCGCTGACGGGAGTCTGTTGTTGCCCATGAACAAGTTTCAAGAGTGGGGCGGCGACCTCTGAATCGCAACCAGACCTGCTCAGCCGTCGCCGCCTACGACGTCGCTAGGGTCAGCTCCGTGTCACTGCACTTCGCGTGTGGCCCGCGGAGCTCATTGCATCAATCCCGTGAACTCAGTTCAACGGGGCTAAGGGCCAGTTCGCAGGCCTCGAGCCTTCGTGTTGAGTTGGTACCGCGGCCATGGCGCCGCGAAAAGCCTGCGGGGATGTTCCATGCAGGTCTGCCCGTCGGCCGCGCCGGCGTACCGCTCGCTGACGACGCCGAAGGCGCGCCGCCGCTTAGGAGCGCGAATCGGCGGGGCGGGACGAACCGCACTGCCAGTTCCGCGCCTCCCGCGCCGGAAAACGGGGGGCCGGAAACTTCGCCGCGGCGCTCCAGTTCCGCGAGCCCGGCCTCGCCGGCGGATCGCTCGCTGCGACGCCGGAAGGCGCGCCGCCGCTTCGGAGCGCGAATCGGCGGCGCGGGAATCGCGGTGAGCTGTCGCAGCGCACCGGGCAGACGCCGCCAGCTGCGACGCAGGAATGCGGGCGCGCCTGCCGGGCGGGGTCGCCGACGTGGCGCGCGAATCCGACGCCGAGGGCAGGGAGCCCCATGAAGGATTGGAAGAACCTCCAGCGAGCGCTTAAGTTCGCGACCGAATAGGCAAGGTGACGGGTCCTCTCCAACACGATTCGATCTGGTCCGGCAATTCGCCAGGTAGAGCCCAGAGTGGTCGCCTAAAACCCTCGAATGACATCTGCCACATGGTTGCGTACGGTTTCAGGTTCGGTTCTCCTATTCGCCGCGACCGCTTAGCGGACCACGGATATTACCACTCAAGTCGTAAAAACCCGACACGTCTACAATTCCGTCATTCCACAGCACGGCGAAATGCATCAAGGGAGATCCTGCTGGAGTATACATCCCGATCCCGCTCATCCAGACCTTGCCGCCCCAGACCGTGAGAAATTGAGTCGGCCCGTTGTTTGGGGCGTCTTGAAGTAAGTAGCTGTCCGTGAACCGTATGTAGTTGCCGGGGTTGTTATCCACCACCACGTAATCGTAGTTCATGGATCCGGGCGAGGCATAGTTCGGGTTTTCGAAGTGGCTTCCCCTCACCACAATCTGGGCCGCAGACACGCTGCCATTGCCAATCCTAAGCTGCGCCTGATCGAATGAGCAATCGGTAAAGACAATTTCTTGTCCGCCGCCCTGAACCCACACGCTATTGGTATGTGGAGGCGGAGCATCCGCGAAGGTGACATGGTTGAAAACGATTTGCTCGCCGGCTTCCTCCAACCCGGAAACCAACAACAGATTGGTTCGTCCATCGCGCACCATCCCATGCTGGAAATACGCCAGCCAGGTATGCGAACCCATGATCAGGTTGGTGCCAAAACCCTGGATCTTGAAGTCCCGAAAGTCAATGCCCTCCGCCCCATTTTCGCCGCCAAAAGTCACACCGATCGTCTCCGTGCGATGGCCGGGGCCCGTCAGCGTCAGATCTCGCATACCGTGCCCCATACGGTGGCGAGCGCCATAATCGAATGTGATGGCGGTTCCGACGTATCCCGTATAAGTAAGAGTGACCACGTCGGAAGGAAGGCCGACCAGGAGGACTGGCTTGTCTTTGGTACCGAACACTATCGGCGTGGCAAAGGAAGCGCTGGCTTTCACCACGATCACTCCTCCGTTGGCCGGCAGGCTGTCATAAAGGGCATTGATCTGAGTTCCCATGTCCACGCCGCGAACAGAAACCGTGTAACGTATGGAGGGACTGTCTTCCGGATAGAAGCCGATGCCCTGCGCTCCAATCGGGTCACTTGCGCGCGCCAAGGTACTGAGTGCCAGCCCCAAAAGCCCAAAAACGCCGATAGAGATCAGTCCGCTTTTAACGGTCTTCCACAACATCATTACTTTTCCCCGTCCCTACTCACGAAGCGTAAAATGTGTAAGAAATACCTCACGAAAGAGAGCGTCTTCCAGCTCCCGCGCCCCTAATCTGCCGCGCCGGCGGACCGCTCGCGACGACGCTGGAATGCCGGGTACGCGTGGGGCAGAGCCGTCGGCGTCCTCAGCTTCGACGCGCGAATCGGCGGCGCGTCGTGACGCGGCACCCACACCAAAGTTAACCGACTTGTTATCAATAAGTGCCCCGCTTTTGGGCAGGTTGACATGGGCTCAGCCGCCGTCGACCGACAGCGGGTGCCTAAATCATACCTAACCATCCTGAAATTAATGAGTGCCCCGCATTTTGGGCCGGACCTACGCGGCAGCGCGCCGGGCGGATGCTGGCGACGCCGCCGCCACCGCGCTCGGGCTCCGCGTCCCCGTCTTCCGCCGTATCGGCGCAACTCCCGCCGCGACGCCGGGATGCCGAGCGCGCGTGGGGTGGATCCGTCGGGAGATCATTTTGACCCGGGCTTCGAACCCGGGAAGGGACACTGAGACTGACGTATTCTGCAACAATAAAATCCTTGAGGAGATAGCTGAAGCATGGAAAAACGAACTGTGGTTGGGCTGACATTAGCGTTGGCGATGACGTGCGCGCTCTTGGCGCAAAACCCCGCCATTAAACGTACCGTGGTGAAGACCGGGGACGTATCGGTCCCTGGGCGCGAGGCAGTGATTGCTAATGTCGAGATTGCGCCGGGAGGTTCCGCTGGCCGTCATACCCATCCGGGCGACGAGATAAGCTATGTGCTGTCGGGCGAAGGCGAGATTCTGATGGACGGAAATCCACCGCTGAAAGTCAAGCCAGGCGACGGCTTCATCGTACCCGGCGGTACGAAGCACGATGCACACAATACCGGCACTCAGCCGCTCAGGCTTGTCGGCGTGTACGTGGTCGAGAAGGGCAAGCCGCTCGCGACGCCTGCGCCCTGAGCGGTCCCAGTCTCATCATCGAGTGCGGGACACTTGTCGTATTGTGAAGTCATGATGACCCGCAGAGTTCTAATGGGATGCGTTAGCGGACTTGTACCTCCGCTTTTGAGAGCACAGAGCCCTACCAACGTTAAGACCGTGTTCCAAGGGGATGTGCCCGACATCAACCTAAAGGGATGGTCGGCCACCGCGGTGGAGGTCTCGTATGGGCCAGGTGAAAGTTCTGTCGCGCACCGCCATCCCGGCATTACGCTCGCGTACGTTCTTGAAGGTGAAATCCGGTCGAAAGTCGGTGATGAGCCTGAAAGGACCTATACGGCCGGTCAAATGTTCCTTGAGACTCCGGGGCAGCTTCACGCAGTCTCACGCAACGCTAGCGCTAGCCGGCCGGCGAAGCTCCTGGCAATTTTGCTCGCGGAAAAGGGAAAGCAACTCACCACGCCGGCGTAGGCGTGAAGTGGACAGACGCTGGCACAACAGTCGGAGAGCGTGCGGCTGACCGACGGTCGCTCTCCGCGGCCGCCGCGGGGGGCGCGGGGCGCGGAAACATCACTGCAACGCCGTCTGCCGCCGTTTCGGAGCGCGAATCGGCGGCGCGGCAATCGCTTTGCGCGGGGCACCGGGCGGCGCCGCGGCGGGAAGTGTCCGGTTTCTCTGTTCGAGTCCCGGGAGACGCGACGCGCATTGCCCTCCCTCGGCCTAGCCAAAGGAATGGAACCGGACATCACAGGACTAATAATCGCGGCCGATTTTCAACGGAGTTTCAAGGAGCCTAGCCGATTCCCGGATCTATCCAGAGCCATTCCCAACTTCCGGCTAGCGCGTGATCCAAGCGATGGACGAGCTCATGAAAAGCTAGTAATGACGCGGGAATAGAACGACTGACCTGACAATGAGCCGATGCTTCTCGTGTTTTCGTGCGCCCGGCGCTGAAAAAAAAGTTCGTCTTGCGCACTCACAACCACTTTGACAGCGGACTCATTCAACTGTTTCTCCGTGGGGCGCGTGGGCCGTGTCAGGGTGGTTCGAGCTCTGATTTGCCGGTGGCGCGGAGGGGGGGTTGGTTTTCGACACATGATCGGGGAGCGGTCAACAGTGACAAAAGTCTCTAGCCCTCTGGTTGACAGCTTCCGGAGACCGTAGCAGTCCGGCTTTGACAACCTAAGACGATGCCAACGCCACCGCTACTCGTCGTTTCGCCCGGCAGATGGCCGGAAGAGAAGAGTCAGTGAGAGGAAAGGCAGCCGGGCGGCGCTGTACTGGCCCGAGACGCGGCCGGCCCCCGGGCTAAGCCACCTCTCGATGCGGGCGACGCCCAGGTCGGTGTAACTGGCACTCAGTGCGACGGAGAAAGCCCGATTGATGTCGCGCGTCACACCCGCAGCAAAGCGCCATTGACGATCGACGGGCAGGTCTGGAGTGCGATACCAGTCGGACACCGGCGAGCTGTCATGGGAAGCCCCGGTGTGAAGCGTGGTTCGGGCATTCACCAGCCATCGCAGGCCAGCGCCGACCCGCCAGGTGTCTCTCCAGTGACGATCCGTTACGACTGTGGAACCGTCGGGCGCCCGACTCTCTTGCCGTCCGAAGCGCTGCCAGTTGGTCCATCCCGTGTCGGCCAGGAGCGCCAACTTTCGGTTCAACTCGCGGTAGAGGCTCACATTAGCTCCCTGAGGCAGGGAGAGCGGAACACCGGAAGAGGGGAACACTGGCAGTACGGCAGCCATCGCAGGACTGATGTTCGCCGCCGTCACCGTGCCGGCTAGCGAAAAATCGACCGCCGACCGGTACGTGACCCCAATTCGCGTCCGCTCACCAGCTTCGAGCAAAGCACCCACATGAAATCCCGTTCCCCAGCCATGCAGGCGCAGGTCTACGTTTCCGTCACCCAAAGCCGGTTCGAAGAAATTGGGGACGGCGGCCCTCTGGGTCAATGAAGCCCGATCCAGGGAAAACCCCGCACCCAGTGAGAGCCAGGAACTCGCGCGATAACCCACCGAAGGACTGGCCTCGACCACCGCCAGGCGGACCTGTTGCATTGCGTAGCGTCCCACCCACCCGTCGTCAAAGCGTAGCCCCAGTCCAAATGGACTATTGAAACTAAACCCGATACTGGCGCGGCTACCGATGCTCTGGGAGAGATAGACGCTCGGCACCAGGAACTCTCCCCCGCCATTCGCACCATTGGCTCCCGTAACGTTGGTCGCGCGATCGGCTCGAAATTGAGTTGATAACAAGTCGAGCTGGCCGCCCGCCATAATGTGGGACCCTGTGAGCCGCGTCATACCGGCCGGATTTAAGAACGATGTGGAGGCATCGCTGGCGATGGCTGCCTGTCCGGCATAGGCTTCACCGAGATTGGGTGTTCCCACTTCGTAAACGGCCAGCCCTCCGCCTTGCGCCAGTAGCGAACCGGACGATGTGATTGCAAGCAGCGATACTACAGCCAGAACCGGCCGGGAGTGTGATTGGAGAGTCAGTGTCATATGTGGCTCCATGTTCCATTCAGACAGTGCAGTGAACGCTAGCTCGCCTTGGATACGAGCAGAAAGGTGATCGCATCATCGGGGTCGTCGAAGACCTGGCAGTCCGCCACCGAGTTTGTGGGAAGCGCCGCAGCCAATGCCCTCATGTCGGACGGGTTCCGGTAAATCAGATGCCAGTCCATGAACGCTTCCATATAGCCGCGATCGCGAACGCCGGTCAGGAAGTTCGGAATGAGCATAAGGCCACCGGGGCGCGTCATTTCGAACATGCGGCAGGTCAGCGCAGTGGCTGCCGGGGCGTTGAGATAGTCGAAGAGTCCGGCCGCGTAGACAAAATCAAACAGGCCCGGGTTCGCCTTGCCGGAGAGGATCTGACGCACCGAGCCGGGCATGGTCCGCACGCCTAAGTGAGCGTAGTCGCGGGCAACCACCGCCAGACTCGCTTCGTCCTGATCGAACGCTACAAAATCTTTGATTCTGCCAGTCTGCACGGCGCCCGACAATTCCACCTCGCGGAGATGGCCGGCGGCCACCGCCAGCACACTCGCCGGCTCACGCCTGCCCACTTGGTCGATCAGTTCGGCGATCAGGCGGCGACGGTAGCGGACTCCCTGCTTAGCCGGACTTCTGTCGGTGGCGTGAAAGACTGCGCGGCCTAGCGGCGTGGCGTTGCGCACCGCGTGGTCGGCCTCGCCGAGCTTGTAGATGTAATCCATCATGACGGCATCCCCGGCATAGCCGCGGGGCTTGGCAAAGGCGCGGTACGTAAATGGATCCTGGTGCAGCAGACTGCAAATCGGGTGGTTCTGGCAGGCACGCGCGTACGCTGGCCAGTTTTGGGGCTCCTGCTCGCGGCATGCTTTCAGGTCATCTATGAGTTCTTCCAATGCGGGCGCAATCCGCCCCGCCTGAAAGTGCTCGTGTGCGCTGTCTAGCGCCGCCTTTGCCTGGAAGAACGGCGCGGCTGAGGAAACGGTGATGTTGGTGATCGTCTGCATATCTCTCTCCTGACAGGTAGAGCGCGGAAAACTGGCCAGACCCCTACGCAGTTCGCAACTTTTTTGGGCTTATAATGACGGTCTGACGAAACGCAGAGAAAGGGCTGCGGGCCCTCGACATGCCGCAGCAGGCCCGATGACTCCAGAACGTTTTCGCCTCATGTCGGAGTTGTATGACGCGGCCGCCGCTATGGACGCCGCGGAGCGCACGCGCTTCATCGATGAGCGTTGCGCCAACGACGTCGAATTGCGGCGAGAACTCCTGGACGCATTTAGAGATGCGGATCGTACGTTAGACGGAATCGTGGAGAAGGCCGCCGCAGCCGCTGTGGGCGGCGGAGATCCTTGGACCGGCCGCCGGTTGGGCCAGTACCAGATTCTCCGCATCGTGGGCGAAGGCGGCATGGGTTCGGTGTACCAGGCGGAACAGGACCATCCGCGGCGCATCGTCGCCTTGAAGGTCATCAAGGCGGGCCTGGCGAGTGCTGACCTGTTGCGAAGGTTCGAGCGGGAATCGCAAGTACTGGCGCGGCTCCAGCATCCCGGAATTGCCCAGATTTACGAAGCCGGGGCGGCGAAGACGGAATTCGGACAACAGCCGTATTTCGCGATGGAGTTCATCCATGGCGTGGCGCTACGGGAATATGCCGAAGCCCACAAACTCGGTACGCGCCAACGGCTGGAACTCATCGCGAAAGTCTGCGACGCAGTGGAGCATGCGCATCGGCGCGGGGTCATCCATCGCGATCTCAAGCCAGCAAACATTCTGGTGGATGAGGGCGGGCAACCCAAAATTCTCGATTTCGGCGTGGCGCGGGCCACCGACAGCGATGCGCAAGCCACCCGCCAGACCGATATCGGGCAGTTAATCGGAACACTGGCGTACATGAGCCCGGAACAGGTAACGGCCGATCCGTTGGATCTCGACACGCGGAGCGATGTCTATGCGCTAGGAGTCATCCTGTATGAGTTGCTCGGCAACCGCCTTCCGTATCAATTGAGCCAGCATTTGCACGAAGCCGTGCGCACCATCCGGGAGCAGGACCCTACGAGGCTGAGCTCGATCAGCCGCTCCTATCGTGGCGATGTTGAAACCATCGTGGCCAAGGCCCTGGAGAAGGATAAGGCGCGGCGGTACTCCTCGGCCGCGGAATTGGCGGATGATATCCGGAGATATCTGGACGACCAGCCCATCGCGGCGCGGCCGGCCAGCACCAGCTACCAATTGCGGAAGTTCGCGCGCCGCCACAAGGCGCTGGTCGCGGCGACTGCAGTTGTGTTTGCGGTTCTCATCGCGGGTATCGTCGCCACCACAAGAGAGGCTCTGCGTGCGCGGAGGGCCGAACAGACTGCGGAAGCGGTGAACGACTTTTTGCAAAACGATCTGCTGGCACAGGCGAGTGCTGCCAGGCAATCGGGGCCACGAACCAAACCCGATCCCGATCTGAAGGTTCGGACCGCGTTGGACCGCGCTGCGGCTAGTGTCGGAGGAAAGTTCGACCGGCAACCCGAAGTCGAGGCAGGCATCCGAGCCACTATCGGACAGGCCTACCACGAGTTGGGGCTGTATTCAGAGGCCCAAATCCAGCTGCAACGAGCGGCCGAATTGCAGCGCCGAGTCTTCGGCGAGAACAATCGAGCAACCCTCCGCACGCTCAACCGCCTCGGAACGACGTTGACGTTTAGCGGCAAATTCCCGGAGGCCGAGGCGCTGCTCAGCCATGTTATTGAAATCCAGCACCGTTTATTAGGCCCTGAGGATCGCGAAACGTTGGGTTCCGCGCACAATCTGGCCCTCGTCTACTATTTCCAGGGAAAATATCCGAAATCCGAACCGCTGATGCTTCAGACTCTGGAGAGCCGTAGGCGGCTGTATGGCTCCGAACATCCCGACACGCTGGCTTCCATGAACAATCTGGCGAACCTCTACTCGGCGCAAGGCAAGCACACGAAGGCGGAGGCGCTCGACCGCCAGACCCTGGAGATCCGTCGGCGCGTGATGGGTCCGGAGCATCCCGAGACACTAACGTCAATCAACAATTTAGCGCGGGATATGGCCAACCAAGGCAAGTTCGCGGATGCCGAGGCTTTTTATCGACAAGCTCTTGAGATCCAACGGCGCGTGCTCGGACCGGCCCACGCGGACACTCTCAGGTCCGCAGGAAATCTCGCCGCGGATCTGGGGGAGGAGGGCAAATACGCCGAGTCTGACGCGCTTCTCAGCGAGACGCTGGAAACGCAGCGGCGCGTGCTGGGTGCCGAGCATCGCAGCACACTATTGACCATGGCGAATCTGGCCATTAACTATGGTGCGGAGCACAAATACGCGGAGGCCGAGACCTTGCTCAGCCAGACGTTGCAGATTACGCGCCGTGTGCTGGGTCCGGAGCATCCCCTCACGCTAGGCCTTCATGGAAATCTTGCTTACGTGTACCAGCAGGAGGCCAAATATCAATTGGCAGCTTCTTATGTTTCCCAGGCCCTGGCAGGGCGGCGACGCACCTTGGGCTCAGACAACCCCGATACGATGGAGTCTGCGACCGACCTCGCCCTTGCCTACATATCTCAGGGCAAGTTCGATGCCGGCGAGCCGCTCGCGCACGAGGCCTTTGAGTTCGGGCGCAAGAAACAACCCGATGACTGGCAGACGTTCCGCGCCGAGAGCCTACTCGGCGCCAGCCTGGCTGGCCAGAAGAAATACACCGAAGCTGAGACGCTGCTGCTTGCCGGTTATCGAGGCATGGTCGACCGCAAGGAACAGATGAGTGCCGTGAACTGGTACCACCTCGATCGCGCCCGCGAATGGATTGTCCGGCTGTATCAGTTCTGGGGGAAACCGGACCGGGCTGCTGAGTGGCGCAGCCGTCAGTAGGGCCGATTTCACGCAACTCAGTCTCGGCCCCGCGCAGATTCCCGGGCGAAAGATACTTTGGGCCGCATTGGTTTTGCCCTATAATGACCTTCTGTCCGACATGGAAGAACGGCCGCCGGCAGTACCTGTCACCATGCTGCTCCAGAACTGGCGCCGGGGCGATGAGTCCGCTCTGGTCCAGGTAGCCGCGATCGTCGAACGGGAACTGCGCCGGCTGGCCGCCTCTTATCTCCGGCGCGAGCGGCCGGGACATACGCTACAGCCGACGGCTCTGGTCAACGAGGCGTTTCTGCGGCTCATGGAGCAAGGGGCGCGGCCGGATTGGGAGAGCCGCTCGCATTTTGTCGCCATCGCCGCCCAGCACATGCGCCAGATCCTCGTCGATTATGCGCGCCGCCATCGGGCCGCCAAGCGGGGTGCCGGCGCCACACTAATACCTCTCGATGATGCTCAGGCCGTTATCAAGCCCCGGTCTGTGGATCTGCTGGCTCTCGATGAAGCTCTCGAAAAGCTCGCGGCCGTTGATCCACGGAAGGCCCGGGCAATGGAGCTGAAATACTTCGGTGGACTGGAGATGGCGGAGATCGCTGGGGTGCTGAACATCAGTCTCAAAACCGTCGAAAAGGACGTTCGCCTGGGAGCGGCCTGGCTTCGCTCCGCCTTGAGCGCCCAACCGGCCGGATGACTCCAGAACATTTCCGGCGCGGCCGCCGAAGCAGCCGCGCCGGGGAGGAGAACGGGATGGCGCGCACGACTCAAATCCCGAGATTCCTCATGAAATCCCATCCGGCCTCAACCATGCCGCCGCTGGGGCTTCGGTACTCGAATGTGATACTACCGAAAGTGAGAGCCACCGATTCACCAGGCATCGCCGTTGCGGTATTTCCACCGACTTGGTAGTTGCTGACCAGAACGTCTTTCAGGGTGACGGTCACGACCGCGAGCCGGCCAGTCGAGTCATACTGCGTCACCACGACAGACGAAACGTGTTTCCCCGAAAGGACTGCCTCTAACAGACGGGGGCTGCACTGATCCAATTGGCGGTTCACGACCAACGCCGTGATCTGGGCTCGTCCAGAGCCGGCCCCGCCGGTGCCGGCAACTGCGACCGGCTGTGAGGCGTCAAACGTCCAGTTGAGTGCCGGGCAGTCGCCCACCGAATCCACCTTGACGTTGATCGTGTTTGTGTTCTGGGCGGCCGCCACGCCCGCCACGCCAACCAGTGCGAATACTATTCTTGAAATCGTCATTTTTCGTCTCCTCCAGCTTCTTTTTGAACCGGCGCGGTCGATGAAACCGTGATGCTCGCTCCGTTTTGCATCTCCGCCGCCTACTAGATAGAGCGCGAAGAACCGCCCAAACCCCTACGAGGTTCGGCGTTTTTTGCCTATACTGGCGATCTGGCCTCGAGTCTCAAGACTGTGGAAGGGGACATTCGCCTGGGCGCAGCCTGGCTTCCGGATCCGGTGCGCGCTCAACCCGCCCTATGACTCCAGAACGTTTCCGGCTCATGGAGGAGTTGTACGACGCGGCGTCCGCGCTGGCACCGGGCGAGCGCACCCGCTTCATCGAGGAACGCTGCGCAGGCGACGAAGATCTGCGCCAGGAACTTCTGGACGCGTTTCGCGACGAAGGCAGCGGCTTGGGGTAATCGCCAACTGGAGGTACAAAACGGAGGAAGAGAAGCCGTGCCGGGGATGGGTAGAGCGTTGGCTCAACGAATGGGTTATCGTGTCGCCCCCTGAGCAGATACGCAAGGCCTATGAGGGTTTGACAGCATGAACAAATGTCGGTGTTATCGTGTGCGGATGTCGGTGCTATCGCGTGCGGATGTCGGTGTTATCGCGTGCGGATGCATTTGGCCTATTTTTAGCAAGCCTTTATTGTTCAGTACGTTACGCACAGTCGATCCGCCTTCCGGCGCCCTTATAAGATCTTATCGGCCGGGACGCCTGGGAGGGCACCCGGCCTAGATGGATTTTGCCGCTCGGGAGCGGCCCCTCATGATCGATGAACAGCGCCTCCCCGCCAACACCAACGCGGAGCGCGTTGTCCTCGGCTCGATCCTGCTGCAAAACGGCCTTTACGTCCAGGCAGCCGGCACCTTGAACCCGGACGACTTCAGCCTGGAGAAGCACCACCGGATTTTCAAGCGCATGGGCGATCTGCAGGAGCGCGGCGAAAGGATCGATCGCGTCACAATCGCAAATGAGCTGATGAAGCTCAACGAGCTTGACGCCTGCGGCGGCCTGAGCTACCTGGTCTCATTGGACGAAGGCATGCCCTTCGTTCCCAATGTTGATAGCTACATCCGCATCGTCAAGGACAAGTCGTTGCTGCGGCGCATCATCTTCGCCTCGCAGAACACGATGAACCAGTGTCTGCTCGGCCAAGAGGAGCCCGGCGAGATCCTGACAAGGTCGGAGGACCAAATCCTACGCCTCCGCGACGAAGCTAGATATACCGGCTCTCACGTTCAATTTGGCAGTGACCTGCTTTCGAGCGTCCTCAACATGGCATCGGAGCGTGAGCGGAGATACCTCGAGACGGGGAAGCCGGTAATGGGTATCAAAACCAGATTCCGAAAGCTGGACGAAGCCTTGAACGGCTTGAATCCCGGCCTACACCTACTGGGCGGGGGGCCCGGAATGGGAAAAACAAGCCTTAGCCTACAGATAAGTATTGAGGCGTGCCGGCAGGGCATTCCAGTTATTTACGTGACCTACGAAAATAGCCCGGGAAATCTGGTTTTGAAAGCCGTTTGCGCCCGGGCCGATGTGTCGCCCCGAGCGATTGAACGTGGAGACGCACATGCTGAGGACCTAAAGAGATTCAAGGCTGCCGCATTAGAGCTCGAACCGTTTATCAAAACCCACCTGGCGACGATCGAAGGAAGCGCTGGCCTTCAGATGGGCCATGTCCACGCAAAAGTCTTGGATGTTCTGCGCTCCTCAGGCGCGAGCGTCTGCCGCCTAGTTGTCGACTACCTCCAACGTGCGGCTGTCGCGCAAGGGTGTGCCGACGCTCGAAGTAATGTCTCGGCGTTGGCTGGAAGGTTGCGCGACTTGGCAAATTGTCTAAACTCTCCTGTGTTGGCGCTCTCGAGCTTGAATCGCGCCAGCGGTTACGGCGAAAGCAACGGTAGCGGCAAGAGAACGTCGAGAATCGACGACCTGAAGGAGAGTGGCGATCTGGAGTACGCAGCTGACACCGTGTTGTTTCTCGAAAAGAGCGATCGTTCTGCCGTTGATCCGGCGGTCGCCGTAGATCTCACCGTGAGAAAACAACGGTTCGGTCCCGTGAACCAGTCTGTTGAGCTAATCTTTCGTCCGGACGTCGGAGTCTTCAGAGAAGCGGCCAATGAAGCGCTCAAAAGCAACACAGCAATTCGATAGCGCCAAACGCGCCTTTTCACACTGATCCTTTGCGATGCGCTCAAGTACAGGGGTGAGGGCGCCATCCTCGTGCCGTGGACCCTTGCGATCGGCCGCAAGGAGACGACCGAGGTAGCCGGCATCGAGGACTCGCCCCGCGCATCCTTTTCCGCCGCGGTGTCGCAGGTTCCCCGATGACCCATGCACCCAAGCTCGACCTCGAATCGCTTCTGGACGCCCTGGCGGATCGAGTCGCGACCAAGCTGGAACCGCGTATATCTGGTGCGGCCGGCTCGATCGCAGCGCGGCTCCTGACCGTCGAACAGGCTGCCATATATATCGGCCGCAGCAAAGCGAGCGTTCAACACATGGTCGCAGCGGGGTCGCTGCCGGTGGTCAGATCGGACCGAAGGGTGTTCCTGGACCGTCAAGACCTGGACCGCTGGATTGAGCAAAACAAGAGCCCGGAGGTGTAAGCTATGGCAATGCCCCGCAAGCCGCAGTTCGGACGGATTTTCCGGCGCACCTGGAAACGACCTGATGGCACCATGGTCGAGCTACCCACATGGTGGATCGAGTTCTACACCAACGGCGCACAGCGGAGGGAGTCGAGCAAGTCAGACAAGTATCGAGATGCCGAACAACTGTTGAAGCGCCGGCATGCCGAAATGCTCGGTGGGACGCTCGCCCAGCCGCGGGCCGAGAAAGTCATAGTCTCAGAGCTGCTGGATGATCTGCTCACTCATTACGAGCTTAACGGCCAGGATGTTGAATGGGCGGGATACAAGGTGAAGCGCCTCCGGCCATTTTTCGGCAATATGCGCGCTTCCACAGTCGGCACTACGGCGATCAGCAGATACATCGCCGAGCGGCGGCGCGAGAAGATGATGAATGCCACGATCAATCGGGAGTTGGCGCTGCTGCACCGCGCATTCGTGTTGGGCAACGAGGCGGTACCGCCACGCGTAGTCCGGGTGCCACACATTACAAAGCTCGCGGAGAACAACGTCCGAAAGGGCTTCTTCACATTCGAACAGTTCATCTCTCTGCGAACGGAATTGCCAGAATACCTCCGCCCGATTATCACGTTTGCATATTACACCGGCTGCCGGAGGGGTGAGATTCTCGGCCTTTTGTGGAACCAGGTAGACCTCGCGGCACGCTTAGTGCGCCTCGAACCAGGCAACACGAAGAATGACGAAGCACGCGCCATCCCGCTCATGAGTGAGCTGTACGAGATGCTCTTGCTGCAACGAGAAATCCGGGATCAGAAATGGCCTGGCTGCCCATGGGTGTTCTTCCGATGGGGAAAGAGAATCAAAGACTTCAAGAACGCCTGGGCCAAGGCCTGCAAGCGCGCGGGACTAGTGGATGAGAGCGGCGACCCTGTCCGCTTGTTTCGCGATCTCCGCCGTACCGGGGTCCGCAATCTTGTGCGAGCGGGCGTCCCGGAGAAGGTCGCCATGCTAATTTCCGGCCACAAAACGCGGTCGGTATTTGACCGATACAACATCATCGACGAACGGGATTTGCACGCGGCTGCGCGCCGGCTGGAGTTCTTCGCGAAGGAATGCGAATTACAGCGCGAGAAGGACAAGTCGAGCACAAGTATGCCGCTCACCGAGAATCGCGCTGCCTCTGAGAAACCTAAGTCACTGAATTAATTGGTGCGGATGATAGGACTTGAACCTACACTCCCTTGCGGGAACTGGAACCTAAATCCAGCGCGTCTGCCAATTTCGCCACATCCGCACGAATGAAGCGGCGAACTCATCCGAATTATAACGTAGCTCCCGCGCTACGATAGGCGCATGCGGAGGATCTACGTTCTCCTGGCGCTGGCGGCGGGTGCGGCCATCGGCATCGCGCAGAATAACGCGGCGCGCCAGTTCACTCCCCAGGAACGACTGGCAAAGTGGAGACGCGTAGATATGCCCTATCACTCCGAAGGTCTTACCGCGCGGGAGCGTCAGATGGTGGAGAAACTGGTCGAAGCCTGCCGTCTTCTCGACGATGTGTACTGGCGTCAGAGCGACCAGGCCGGTCTGGAAGTCTACAAAACCACGCGCGATCCCGACGTCAAACGGTTGCTCATGATCATGGGCAGCCGTTGGGACCTGCTCGACGAGAACCGGCCCTTCACCGGCAATACCCCCATGCCGCCGGGACGTGACTTCTATCCTCACGATCTCACGCGCGCCAACATCGAACAGTACACGGCGCAGCATCCGGGCGACCGGGCCGCCATCTACGACGGGTACACCGTGGTCCAACGGCAAAACGGACGTCTCATCGGCGTGCCGTACCACGAGGCCTATCGGCAGTTGATTCAGCCAATGGCACAGACGCTCCGGGACGCCGCTGCGCTTAGCGACGATCGTGCCTTCGCGAACTTCCTGCGCCTGCGCGCCGACGCGCTTCTGGTGGACGACTACTATCAGAGCGACCTCGCCTGGCTCGACCTGAAGGATCCCAAGTTCGACGTGATCTTCGGCCCCTATGACACTTACCTCGACAACCTGCTGGGCGTTAAGTCTTCCTACAGCGGCTCCGTTCTCATCCGCAATGAAGAGGAGAGCCGCAAGCTGGCGTTGTACCAGCGCTATGTGCCCGAGATTCAGGACGCACTGCCTCTGGATCCCGCCGACCGTCCGTCCAAGCGCGGTCAACTCGCACCGATGGAAGTAATGGACGCGCCCTATCGCGCGGGAGACCTGCGTCACGGCTACCAGGCCGTGGCCGACGATCTGCCGGACGATCCGCGCATCATCGAGAAAAAAGGCACGAAGAGAATCTTCTTCAAGAACTTTATGGACGCGCGCGTGCGCTACGTGATTCTTCCGATCGCCGAGAAACTGATGCGGCCCGACCAGGCCGCCGAAGCCAGCGCCGAAGGTTACCTGGCGTCCACGGTGATGCATGAGATTTCGCACGGCCTGGGTCCGGCATACGCCCGCCAGAAGGGCAAGCAGGCGGATATCAATGAAGCCATCGGGCCCGCATATTCCGGCCTGGAAGAGGCCAAGGCCGATGTCACCGGGATGTTCGGTTTGCGGTGGCTGGTGGACCACGGCGCCCTGCCCCGGAGCCGCATCCAGGAATACTACGCTTCATACGTAGCTGGACTCTTTCGCACGCTGCGCTTTGGCACGGGCGAAGCGCATGGACAAGCCGAGATGATGGAGTTCAACTACCTGTTGGAAAACCACGCGCTGTCGCACGCCGGCGGAAGGTATGTCATCGATTATGCGCGGATGCCCGTGGCTCTGGCGCAACTCAACAAAGAGCTATTGGCGATGGAGGCCACCGGCGACCGCGCGCGGGCCGAAACGTGGTTCGCCAAGTACGACAGGATGCCGGCGGAACTGACCGCGGCACTGGCCGCTGCCAAAGACGTACCCGTGGATATCGAGCCGGTCTTCTCCTTCAAGGATGACGTGCGGTAATTACGGTGACGCGGTCGAAGCCTTCGGCGACCGAAGGCGCTACCAGCTTATCCGCCATTTTGGCGAGCACGTCTTCGGGCACTACGCGCCGGCGGCGTCGATTGCGCTCACGGCAGATTTCCAGGGGCGCGTCAAAAAACACGGCCTCCAACTCGCAGCCATATGATTTGCCGATGCCGATGTACGGCCGCCTCTCTTCCGGCGTGAGGTTGGTGGCGTCGATGTAAGTTACGGGGCGGCCGAGCCCGAGGCGTTGGCGCAGCAGGTAGCGCAGCGTCTGGAAAGCTCGATCGTGAATCGTCTGGTCGGATTCGTCGTCCACCAGAAGCTTGCGGATGGCATCGGAAGAGAGGCCCGTCGCGCCCATGCTATCGAGGTATGTGGATTTTCCCGAGCCTGGCAAGCCCACCAATACTACGATCCGCATCAGCGAACATGATACCGTGCAGACAGGGTGGGGTCAGGCTTTTCAGCCTGCCGCCGGGCTTCTGCCCGGCGCGCCGCGCAGAAGCGCGGCGGCAGCCCGGAAGGGCTGCCCCACTTAGGTAATATGCCGCGCGATTGGGAAGAGCGTTACTCGCAAGCCGAGAACCTGGATTTTACACCGTCGCCCCTTTTGGTGGAAGTAGCCGAGATGGCGGCGCCGGGGCGGGCCCTCGATCTCGCCAGCGGACACGGCCGCAATGCGCTGTATCTTGCCGGGCTGGGGTGGAGCGTGGTCGCGGTCGATGCATCGAAGGCGGCCATTCAGATTCTGCGGGACCGCTCGGCTGCGGCACAACTCCCGGTGGAAGCCCGCGAGGCCAATCTGGAAACGGGAAAGTTCGCCATCGAACCATCCGGCTTCGATCTTATCTGCGACTTCTTCTACCTACAGAGGAACCTGTTCCCGCAGATCCGCGAAGGAGTGCGCCCAGGTGGAATCTTCGTGGCCGAAATTCACCTGCGGGACGACTCGGCGTCAGACGGCCCGCGCAGCCCGGAATTTGTGCTCGAAGCGGGCGAGCTACGGCAGCCGTTCTCCGGCTGGAAGATTCTCTTCTACTCGGAGGCGCCACAGCCAGGCCATGGGCGTGCAACGGCACGGATCATCGCCCGGCGAGCGTAAGAAACGCCGCAAGATCAACCCATCACTCCCAGCGACGCGAGGCCACCTCGAATGAGAACCCAGATCGCCCACGGCAACACGACCGCGAAGAGGGCGCCGCCGAAAGAGAGTCTCTTCCCCCCAGCCGCCTTCAGCCCCGCTGCCGAAAGCAGCAATATCCAGAAGCTGAACAGATCCATCGAACTGGCCAAGCTATAGAAAAACTTCGACGACTTGTCCGGGTCCATCATGGCGCCAAAATTGGACATGAACGGATTTTGCAGGTCGATGTCTTCCGGGTTCTTAAGGAATAGCACCACGATCGAAAGTGCCCGGGCGATCAGGTTAGGCAGGCCCGCGTAACAGAACACAGAGAAAGCCTGCTTAAAGCGAATCGGCACTCCCAACAACCCCTTGATGATCCCCATCGCAATACCGCCGCCGATGAGATACATCAACGGTATGGCGATAGCGACGTTCACCATCCCTCCCACCGACGAGAACCGCACGTAAGCATCGAACATGCGCTGGCGTTGTTCGGCCGGTAGTCGCTGTATCTGCGGGTTGTTGTCCAGCAAACGGTGAATGTACGATGTCCAACCGACATGCGCGCCAAATGCGTAGATGTAGGCCGCTCCCGCGATGATCACCAGCAATAGCGGGACCAGCCAGCGCGGCCGTTCGGCAATATCCTCAAATGTCTTTTGGGGCTCGAAGAAGACCCCGAGAATCCGGGAAAACTCGTTCATCGGCTTCGGTTCGGTTTCCAGTTGTGGAGCCACATCGGGTGACATATCAGAGGATTGTACTCCCCAAAAATACTGAACAAAAGCCAAATACGGAACAAAATCAATGCTGGTTCCGTATTTGTTTCAGCGAGGAGAGCTATGCGCGCAAAGTTCGCCACCTGGGCGGTGGTACCCGCCCTGCTCGGCCTGGCCGGCTGCGACATTGAGGATTTCGCCGGTCCCCGGTATAACCAGGATTTCCACTACAGTTATCCGCTCAAAGACGGCGGCCGTCTGTCGCTCGAGACCTTCAACGGGGCGGTGGAGTTGTCCAGTTGGGACCAGGACACGGTGGATGTGAGCGGCACCAAATATGGTCCGAGCCAGGCGGCCGCCGATGCGCTGCAAATCGAAGCCGTCAACACTCCTAACTCAGTGTCTATCCGCGTGATGCGGCCCTCGGATTTTCGCGGCGGCCGGGGAGCCCGATTTCACGTCAAAGTACCGCGCAAGGCCGTCCTCGATCAGATCAGCACCACTAACGGCGCTATCCAGGTCTTCGGTGGTGTGGGGCCGGCGCGCCTGCGAACCTCCAACGGGGCCATCCGCGTGGAAGCGGTGAATGGCGACGTGGATCTACGAACCTCCAACGGTACGGTTGAAGTGACGGACGTGGCGGGCGAAGTGGTCGCGCACACTTCCAACGGGCGCATCCGCGCGGACAACGTGCGGGGAGGTCTGCAAGCCGGAACTTCCAACGGCGGCATCACCGCGATTGTGGCGGCGAATCAGGATGTCCGGCCCATCCGGCTGGAGAGTTCCAATGGCGGCATCGACCTTACGCTTCCATCCAATTTCACGAGCGGCGTGCGCGCCACCACGAGCAACTCCGGAATCACGCTGCACATGCCGGGCCCGGTGAACGCGCGGGTATCGGCGCGGACCTCGAACGCTTCGGTGTCCTCGGATTTCGAAGTGAGGGCGGAGGGCGAAGTGAACAAGAATCACATGGACGGGGTCATCGGTACTGGCGGGCCGCTGCTCGACCTGAGCACCTCCAACGGCTCCATACGGTTCTTGCGGATGTAGCGAACCCGGACACAGGCCGGGAGGCCTGTGCCACCGGACGTAGCACAGGCATTCCTGCCTGTGTCTGGCTTTTTTGGACTCTTACGGCAGCCAGGTCGTAAAGACACTACCGAAGAACTTGAACCCCAGTGGTACCACGCCAGTGCCATTGATCTGCATCGTACCTTTGGTGCCCGCGAGTGCCGCCACCTTGTCAGTAACTAAGAACTGGGTGTGTCCAAAAGCCGGGATTTGTTCGGTGTCCGTACCGATGTTGTTGCCGCTCTGATCGTAGAACTTGAGGGTCATCGTTACAGCCGTAGATGTCGTGTTCGCGAACGCGTATCCGGAATTAGGGGTCGCGGGAGCGCCGGTCGAATCGTAAGGCATCGTGAGGACATTGGTCACCGGCAACGGAATGATGCAACCTTGGTCCGACAGCGATACGAGAGGGGCGACAGCCTGGGTCTGCGCCGTCGGGCCATTCTGCCACAAGAAAACCGCTTGTATCTTCAAGCTGGTATTCGGATTCGCGATTCCCGCCCAACCCACGAATGTGGTGCCGCCCTGGAAATCCGGGACAACCTCCACCTGACCGTTGGCGGGTACGTTCACGGTTGATTGGGTGGCGCCAACGCCGTTGAACGGCACACTCAGCGGATTGCCGTTCGTGTCGAAGTAATTGAGTGTTACCGGCTGCGGAGTAGCGGTAACATTTGTAATCACAATCTTAGTCTCCCAGCCGCCTCCGTAAGCGATCTGTGGGAGGGCAACCAGATACTGAGTTGTACTCTGGCTATGAGCAGCTGGCACGGCCATCCAGCACAGCACCACGGCGGCGAACAATGGCATGATACGCATAAAAGGACCTCTTTTCCTATTCAAACCCGGTATTGTAGCAGACCCGTTACCCACAAGCAGAGTTGTAGCTGGATAACCTCGGTTACTCTAATTGCGACGCGCCCCGTCCACTCACGGTTTCGGATTGCGAATGGCGGCTGCGATTTCGTCTGCCCGCGTGCGGGCTGTGTGCATATACGTTTCGTTCTTGCTGATGCGGTCGAGCAGGGGAAGGAACTGCCCGGCGTCCAGGAGACGCTTCTTGTCGAGCACGATCTGCAGTTCCAGCAGCGACTGCACCACGCCCAGCTTGTCATACTTGGCGGCGCGCTGCAGGTCGATGAGACGCCCGGCGGTTTCCGCCATGCGCTCGAACCAGTCCGCCAGCGACTGCGCGGCGGCATCCTGGGTGTAGTTAAATTTGACTTCGCTCTTCTCTGTGCCGTTCTCCAGCCGGAAAGTCTTGGCGCCCATAAAAGCTACTTTAAGGCCGGACTCTAACTCACGTTTGAAGGATCCCGCCTTTTCGACCAGCCCGAAAATCTCCTCGGTCTCGTTTTCCTTGAGTTGGAATTGGATCGGGTTCTCTTCATTGGGAGCCTCGCGGTAGGCTACCTGTCCGGTTTTCGACAGTGTGATCTCGACATACGCAGGGGTGCTGTTGGGGAACGATTTGGAGTAGAACAGGGTGGGGCCATCGGCCGCCACGAGGCTGCCGGCCAGCGACGCCATTAGCGCCACTACTAACAGCCAAGACCATCTCATCGAGCAACTCCCTTCGCGTCCAAGCGGCGGCTGGTGGCCTCGCGGTTTGCGTGGCAGATGGCCACGGCGAGGGCATCGCAGGCGTCTTCCGATTCGATGATCGCCGGCAAGCCCAGCAGCGACTGCACCATTATCTGCACCTGGCACTTTTCGGCCCGTCCATAGCCCACCACGCTGATCTTGACTTCGAGAGGCGAATACTCCGCCAGTTGCATGCCTGCCTCAGCCACCGCCAGCAAAGCCACACCCCGCACGTGGGCCAATTTGAGCGCGGTTTTCACGTTGACCGCATGGAAGATGCCCTCCACCGCGGCCGCTTCCGGCAGGTGTTCGCCGATCAAGCGCCGCAGCCCACAGGCAATTTGGAGCAAGCGCTTCTCAAACGGGGCCTTGGTGTTGGTGCGAATGACGCCCGCCGCCAGCATGCGATGGTCCTGCCCATCGCTCTCAATCACACCGTAGCCGGTGCGTTCCGAGCCGCAATCGATGCCGAGCACGCGCACGGCTCAGGCCATCGCCTCCAGATCCTTCTCGTCGATATCGAAGTTGGAGTAGACGTTCTGCACGTCGTCGTGTTCTTCCAAAGCCTCGCTGAGCCGCAGCATCCCGCTGGCGTTCTTGCCTTCGAGCTTGATGAGGTTCTTGGGGATCATAGCGATGGCGGGGTCCTCATGAGGAATATGATTGGACTCCAGGACTTTCATCACTGCGTCGTGCGCTTCGGGAGGCGAGAGCACTTCCCAGCGGTCGCCATCGTTGCGCAGATCGTCGGCGCCGGCATCCAGCACGATGCCCATGAGCTGATCTTCGGTGGCTTTATCGCCGGGCACGAAGATCTGGCTTTTGCGCTCGAACATCCACGCCACGCTGCCTTGCTCGCCCATGTTGCCGCCGTTTTTGGAAAACATGTGGCGGATCTCGCTCACCGTGCGGTTCCGATTGTCGGTAGCGACATTGACCAGTACCGCGGCGCCGCCCGGTCCGTAGCCCTCAAACATCACTTCTTCGATCAGGCCGCCTTCCAGTTCGCCGGTGCCGCGCATAATGGCTTTCTTGATGTTGTCGGCAGGCATACTGACGGCTTTGGCCGCCAGGATCGCCGTGCGCAGACGGGGATTGGCGTCCGGATCGCCCCCGTTACGGGCAGCGATGTTGATTTCTTTGATAATGCGGGTAAAACTTTTCCCGCGTTTGGCGTCTAGCGCCGCTTTTTTGTGCTTAATCGTGGCCCATTTTGAATGGCCTGACATGTGAACCTCTCGGGGTAGGACCGGCCGCCCTGGCCGGAAAGATCATCTTGTTATGATTTCAACGCTTTGAGGATAGCAGAGTCGGGGATATGGCTCAAGGTTATTGCGGAGTTACCGGGGTGGTGGGCGCGGTTACGCCTGGTTTGGGGGTCTCATGTTTTGGCCCCAAACCCAAGGCGATCAACGACAGGGAGTTAATTTTGCCGGTGGCTTCCAGGTTCTGGTCGGCCTGAAATCGCTTCAAGGCGGACAGCGACCCGTCGTTCCATTGCCCGTTCGCCTGCTCGGGCGGCAGATAACCTTTGGAGGCCAGGGCCTGCTGGATTTCCTGGTAACGATCGGGCGTAGGAGCGGCCTGGCGGCTGACTGCGGGACCGGAATGCACGGGCCCCTTCTTGCCCTTCTTGGTGGCAGATTTGCGCGCCGCGGTGTTCGCGGTGGTATGCGGTTTGGTGGCGCCTTTGCCCGTCGCCTTCTTCTTGGCGGCCGGGTGGGTGCTGGTAGTTGTGCCGGTAGCGGCAAAGGCCGCGAACCCCATCAGGGCTCCTACGAGCGCAGTTGCCACATGGACGGTTATGCGCATGTATACCTCAAGTATATCGAGCTTTCAGCGTCAGCTTAAGGTGCACCGGCGGCAAGGACCGCCGGCGTTACGTCGCCGGTGCCGCGCCGGGGTTAGCTGATTGCTGAATGCTGATCGCTGAATGCTTCCAAAAAAAGGCGGCCAGGGTTCACCCGGCCGCCCGCTATTCTGGCTGGAGGAGTTACTGCGGACTATTTGGTAGGGTGCCTGCTACGAACTCGGCATTCCATGCTTTGCTGCCGCGATCCTGACGCAGGATGCGGAGAGCCACGGCATCACCCGGCTTCAGGGCGTTCTGGATGCGCCGGACGTCGTCCACGTTGTTCACCGGCTGCCGGTTGATGGACAGCAGGACATCCTTGGGAGCGAGGCCAATCTCTTCAGCGAACGAATCGGTCTCGACAGATCCGATCTGTACGCCGCCCTTTTCCTTGATCCCCAAATTCTGCCGCTGCGCATCGGTCATGTTCTGAATGCTCATGCCGAACTTGGCTTCGGTCTTCTCGGCCTTGGGCTCCTCAGCCTTGGCGCCGCCGAAACTCTCGGGGAACACCTGGGTGAGATCGCCGACGACCACCTTAAAGTTCTCCTGCTTGCCGTCGCGCAGTGCCGCGATGCTCACGGGCGAGCCGATCGGCGTTGCCGTCACAGTGTTGACCAGGTCGTTACCGTCACGAACCTTCTTGCCGTTGATGCCGGTGATGATGTCGCCATCCTTCAGGCCAGCCTTCTCCGCCGGACCACCAGGCGCCACCTGCTGGACGAATACGCCCTCGGCTACACCGTTGGCCTTCAGAAGAGACCGCGCCCTGTCGGTATCCGACGGGGTAAATTTCACGCCGATCGAGCCGCGGGTCACTTTGCCGTTCTTGATAATGCTGTTGTAGACCTCGGCTGCCGTGTTGATCGGCATGGCAAACCCGATGCCCTGATACCCGCCCGAGCGGGAGGCGATGGCCGTGTTGATGCCGATCACTTCGCCGCGGATGTTCAGCAGCGGGCCGCCGCTATTGCCGGGATTGATGGCCGCATCCGTTTGCAGGAAGTGCTGGAACTGGGTCGTGTCGCCGGGGATATCGCGCTCTTTGGCGCTGATGATACCGGCGGTCACGGTCGCCTGGAACCCGAATGGGGAGCCGATGGCCACGGCCCAATCGCCCACTTCGACAGCTTCCGAGTTACCGATCTTGGCCGGCACGAGATTCCGCCTGCCTTCCACGCGAATCACAGCCAGGTCGGTCTGAACGTCGGTTCCCACAACCTTGGCGTCGTATTGAACCGGATCGTTCATGAACTTCACCTGGATCCGATCAGCGCCTTCCACTACGTGATTGTTCGTCAGGATATAACCGGCGGCATCCACCACCACGCCGGATCCCAACGCCTGGCCCCGCCGCTGCGACTGGTCTGGCTCATCGCCGCCGAACGGGTTGCCGCCGAAAAATCGATACAGGAAATTCTGCTCGCCCTGATCGCCCTGGTCCTCATCGGGCGGCTGCACCTGGCGGCGCCCACCCTGGCTCCGCGCCTGAACTGGAGCCTTCGGCTTGTACGTCGTGGATATGTTCACTACTGAGGGCTCCACGGACTTGGCAATCTGCGAGAAAGTGGTGGACAATTCCACCGGACTGGGAATGGTTAACGGTGTCGCGCCCGGCGCCACCGTGGAATCTTTCGCTGCCTTCACGCCCGAATTGATCAAGGTACCGATTACGATACCGATCGAAAGGGTGAAGAGCACCAACGTGAACGAAAGCAACTTTTGCGTGCGCAATTTATCGAAGATACTCATGGCTTTTGCCTAACGCCTCCGCATGACCGCAGTCGGAATCATTATATCTCCCGTACCCTCCTGCAATCCTGCTATCTAGATGGATGTTGCCGCGAACTCAATGGTTTCATTTCCACCAATACCACACCACCCAGGATAAGGGCTGCGCCCGCGGCGGCGCGCTTGGAAAGGCCCTCTCCCACTAACCAATACGATGTCAGCCAGGCGAACACGGGCTCGAGCGTGTAAATCAGTGCTGTCCGGGTGGAAGTGGTATACCGTTGTGCCCACGCTTGTACGGTAAATGCCAGAGCGGTCGCCAGAAGCCCCGTCACTAAAATTGCGTAGACCACCGAAGGCCGCCACACCAGATGCCGAGGCTCGGCCCACCAGAACAGTGACCCGGCCCACACCGCGGCCGTGCCTACCTGTGTTACTGACAACGTTTCGAAACTCATTCTTTCGGAATAATGTCCGAGTGTCACAATGTGTGCGGCAAAAGCGACTGCGCATAATACGGTGAGCAGATCGCCTCGGCCCATCGATCCCATCGGGCCATTCAGGGTCATGAGACCCAAACCTGCGGTGGCCGTCAGTATTCCGAGCAACTCGGAAACCAACGGCCTGTTCTTATAGACGAGCGCGGCCAATAAAGGTACCATCACGGACGCCAGTCCGGTAAGAAAGGCCGATTTGGGCGGGGACGTGAACTGTAAACCCAGTGTTTGGAACAAGTAACCGCTAAAGAGAAAGGTCCCGATCAAGAGGCCGCCACCCCACTGACGGAAACCTCCCTTCCAGTCGGGCCGCCAGATGACCAGCAGGCAGAGCGTGGCAAACGAGAATCGCAATGCCAGAAAGAGCAGAGGGGAAACGTCCACCAGGGCGGACTTCACCATCACGAAGGTTGCGCCCCAGACGACGGTATTGCCGACCAGCGCAGCCTCCGCCTTCCGGCGATTCACCATACCGCTCCCTTCGGTCACGGCTCAGTAAAGACTCTTGCGCATCGGACGCAACACGTCGTGACTTACAGAGCCGTGACCAAAGGGAGCGGTTTGCATCTAGCGGCTCGCACCAGGTTCGCGCAGAAGCAAAATCAACAACAGAAGAATGCGTTTGAGTCCCAGGTCGCGTCCTTCCGGCCGAAACCATTCCTGGGAGGTATGGGCTCCGCCGCCCATGCCTCCCGCGCCAATCGCGATAGCGGGAATCCCCAGCGAAATGGGAATATTCGCATCCGTCGACGAACAGTCGAGGTGGGACCGGATGCCCAGGTGGGCGTCCACGGCGCGGATATATTGCAGGATGGGAGCCTTCTCGGGCAGGGCGGCCGCCGGTCGGGAGCCGATTTCCTTCACCTTGGCGGAAACCTTGCCGGCCGCGGCCCGCTGGTTCTCCAGATCGCGCGCGCGGTCCACGGAAGCTGAGAGCAGTTCGACCAGTTCCTCGATTTTCTCGTCGCTCTCCGAGCGGATGTCGACCTTGGCGCGTGCCGTCTGCGCGATGGCATTTACGCTCGAGCCGCCCTCGATCAAGCCCACGTTCACGGCGGACTTGGGCACGCCATCCAGGCGCGCTTCGGAGAACAGCGCCACCGCGCGGCAGAGGGCATGCACCGGGTTGCCCAGTCCGTAATCGCTCCAGCTATGCCCGCCGGGACCGGTGAAAGTCACCTCGAATCGGCGGCTCCCCAAGGCCTGCGTGGTGATGTGATCAGTGTTGGCGCCATCCACCACCACAAAGGCTGCAATCTTTTTTGCCAGCGGAGATTGCTTACAGAGATGGCGCATCCCCACCAGGTTGCCTTCGCCCTCTTCGCCGACGTTGGCCACCAGCATCAATCCCGCCCGCAGATCCGGTATGCGCGGGCCCTGCTTCCAGGCGCGGGCCACAGCCAGCAGCGCCGCCAGGCCAGCACCATTGTCGGAGACGCCGGGGCCCCGGAACCGGCCGTCAGCTTCCACGCTGATCTCGTCTTTGCCGCGGGGCGCAATCACCGTATCCAGATGTGCAGTCAGGGCCACGTAAGGCGCTTCACCCGCGGTCGCGATCACGTTGCCGGCGCGATCCGCCGAGGCGTCCCATCCCAAACTGCGGAGCTGCTCGATGAACCAGGCGGCCCGTTCGCCTTCCAGAAAGGTAGGCGCGGGAACGCGGCAGAGCTGCAGGTGCACGTCATTGATCCAATGCTTTTCGCGTGTGAACCACTGCAGACACTCGCGCACCTCGCGCATTTCCGCAATTGCGTTGAGGTTCACCGCCCCTTGTGCCGCGTTGACAGCCACCTCAGCCAGTGTAACAGCCGGGTGATTTCAGAAACTGAGCATTATCTGAGCCAGAAAAACGCTACTGAAATCTTTCGGCCCCTGGTCGTGCTCGGCGCCCCAATTGGCGCCGATCTTGGCGTGGCGCAGCAGAAAGTAATTCACGCCGGCGATGTAGGCAACTGAAGTGGTGTTGGCCTTGGCCGCGTTAGTGGTGTACCAGTCCGCGCGCAGGATCGTTTCCCATTGCGGCGAGACCCGCCACGCGCCGAGCAGGTAGCCGCCCCTCCGATTGAGCGTGCCGTCACGACCCCAGATCTGCTCGGCCCGGACCTTGAACGCGCCCTGTTCGTAGCTTCCCTCCACCTCCTCGCGCCTCTTTTCCGAACGCGCCGGAGCCGAGAAACTGGCGTACCAATCCCCGCCCGCCGACAATCCGCGTATGGGGTGAAGCATGACTCGCCCGGCAACGGCGTGGTAGTGCGCGTCGGGAGAGTACACCAGCGTCTGCCCGCGGAACACCCCCGCCGCATAATCGATGAGCGGCGACCGGCTGGGGCCCAGGCTGCCCGCAACCTGCACCCCGGTGTCGCGCGCCTGCACGCCCGTGTCGCGCCCCGGCGAAATGCCATTCACCACACGCGAGCGCGCAATCGGGTTGTTGAGGTTGTCCGAGATGAGGCTCTCGGCGCTAAACGGAATTTTGAACTGGCCGGCAGTCAGGCGGAGCACCCGCGAGAACTTCCAGGTGAGCGACGCATCCATGATGTACGGCGTCTTCGCCACGTCCACCTGAAAGGTGTAGGAGAGGTCCGTAAACGGATCGCCGGTGAAGATCAGGCGGGCTCGCCGGATCTCCAGACGGTCCACCGTACTTCCCTGGTTCGTAAACCTCCCTTGGATGTAACCGTGAACATGCAGGTAATCCTCAATATGAAAGTAATCCTGCGCCCGGATGCAACCGGACAAAGACAGCACGGCCACGAGACACACCCAGCGGATCAGCACAGGGACCAGTGTGCGGGTCGTGAGGTTGGCAGCGCAAGGAATTTTGCGGGCAACGCGGGTAGGGCATGGCCCCATAAGCGCTAACTTAAGCCTCTCAAAATCCAAACGAACAAAAACGAACCCAATTGTGGCAAGGAAAAGGAGAAACGAAATTTCCATGACTGGATAAGTCACCCCCGCTAAATGAAAAATTGGGATCAAATTCATCTGGTGCGGAACGAAGCCAATTTGGCGCTGAAAACAAAGGCTCTCCCCATTCAACGAACCCAGTTTTCGGAAGAAGCCAATGCGAACGCCCCGCAGTACAGGACGTTTCTCCTGACCTATAGCATGGAGGAGAGCGCGCCGGTCCGAACCGGCGTGGCAATCTGGCAAAGACAGGGAGGTTGTTTCAGAAACCGTTGGGTGACCGGCGCTCGGAATCCAGATTCGCCGTGCCCTACAGGCATTGTGCAACCTACCGCCGCCGTCAGCCGGCTGATGCGGTCGGGGCGGCAGCCCATTCAGCGTTACCTAAAGCCGGCGAGTGGAGCAATGCCAAGTCGGGACTTTACGTTCTATTCTTCCACTTCAGCGGTTCGGGCAAAATAACCGGCCAATGCTCTAAGTGACGGTTTGGTGCCTAGCGACCCAGCAGTATTCTCCTTTTCGATCGAAACTGTCTTACTTCGATGTGCGACTGCCGCCGCAATGCCTTGTAGCTGAGATCAGGAAGCGCCCTTGCATTTGGACGTCAACCGTGCGACAAGAGGGCGATTGGCGGCCACCGAGCACCACTGATGGCTGACTGGAGAAACCGGCAGAGATTGGCCGTATAAGGGCGTTTTTCGTCAAAGCGACCCAGTTTCCGCATGGCGCGTCATCTAGACACACCCGGTCAGTCCGTTTATTGTCCGCGCTTTAACCGTGACAAACTGTGGCCGCGGAAGATTCAAAACACCCCGGCAGCCGAACGGCTTACGCCCGCGCCACGCTTCTCCCTAAGGGCCGGTAGAACATCCCTAGCGGGTCTTCATCGGGGCTCGATGCTTCATGCCAGCATTCCCAGTGGTCTGTGTCGCGATGGATCATGACGTCCATGAGGATCAAACCGAAGAACCATCCGGCCCGCTTGTGTGCCAGACCTCCATCCACGTAAAGGTCCACCATTGTGTCGAAGATAGGCTGATAAACGCCCGAGCCATTGTTCCAATCTGGACCAGGTATCCACGAAGAACTGAACGCCGCAGTGGGCTTGTTCTGATGCTGTAACAGCCATCCGTCCACATAATCGTTCAAGGCTTCCCAGATAGCCGCCTCCGCAGGTGGAAACAGCCGGTTCAGCGCGTCCAGTTCCGTTTCATGTTCTTTTTGGCGTTTGAGAGGAATACTCCGGTAGGGCGCTCCCGAGCGGCTTTCAAGTGACACTATGGCCCTCCTTTCGTGTTACTCCTTCAGTTTAGAGCCAGTTTCTCTGACGATCTGAATGTCGTCCCACATCAGTATGTCGAGGTTCGGTTGTATAAAGGGAACTGTTATTGCCAGTTTACGGTCACCGGTGACGAACACGTGCGAGTACGACGCCTCTATAACGTGGCGATAGTCATCGGTTTTGTCGTGTGAGGCACCAGCATTATTCAACCAGGGGATTGCCCGAAGACATACGTTCGCGCGAACCGTCGACCTGAGTGCGGGAAACATTTCGAGCCTAGCGCGCATAGCAGCTGCCTCCGAGAACGTCACGCGGTTGCCCAAGCATCGCCGAATGATCGCGGGCACCTGTACGTCGACCATCGCAAGCACCTGATCGAACGTCTTTGGCCTCTTTGCTCCAGACTCAACGGCTGCTCGAATCTCGCCGAGTTGGTGAGCGACGTAGCGCGGGTAGTCGCGTGCAATGTTCGCTTGGCGCTGACTAACGAACTTAACGCCGTCAGCCTCCATTCGCCCCTTTGCCATCTCGCAGACTTGGTACCTTGCTGACGCTCGATTCAACTCGTCCAAAACGGGGATGACAGAGGCTCCGGTTCGCAATAGATCCAATTCCTTTGCAAAAAGCATTTCAGGCGTCGGCACGAAGACCGGATCAAGTTCAGACAGGATTAGAAAATTCGATTGAGCGTCGACTTTGTGTTTTTGGGAAAGGAGCCCGCGCGCCAGTTCATAAATGCCATGAATTCCGAAGTGTGGCTCGAGACCACGGGCAACTAGGCGTTTTCGCAACTCGGTGGCGGTCCAACCTGCTCTTCGAACCCAGTTGACTATGTTTGGATCCAAATAGGCTTTCAGCACGGGTGGCCCCTTCCTTAATCTGCCACAGGTTCCTCAGCTTATGATCAGCATCTCAGCGGCTTCAGCAATCGTGTGGGATCTGGCTCCGCTCCCGCGATGCAGCCCGGAGGGTCCTCGATCTTTTCGTCAGCCCCACGGGGAGACTTCACATGAGCGAGAAGTCGCCATACCGCTAAATGACCACTCGAAACTCCCGGCCCTCGGTGATCGGCGATCCGATGGAGACGATGGCGTTGGGTCTTAAGTTAATGCTTATGGGGCATGGCCCCGCCCCACGGGCTACTTGTCGGCTTTGGCTTCGACTTTGACCGTTGCAGGCGGGGCCGGCGCGGGTGGCGCGGATGGAGCCGGAACTGGTTTGGTAGCGGCTGGCGCACCCGGCGGCGGCTCGTGGCGAATGGGCTCCCGCTGAGTGGGCTCCTGGCGAACCGGTACGGGAGCATTGGCGCCCGAAGGCATTCTGACGGGAGGCGGCGTGGCTTGGCTGGGAGCGCCCACCGGCCCTGTCATTGTCGGCCCAGTTGGATTCTGGGCGACCGGAGTCTTCGCCGGAGGCTGGGATGGATTGGGCCGCCGGCGCGTGGGGCCATCGTCGCGCTCCGGCGGGTTCACCACAATCACCCCTGTATAAGCCGGCGACGCTGGATAGTAGACGTCCGGCGAGGTAGGCGGCGGAAGGTCCGGCGGCTGGGTCACGACCTGCGGCGGGTCCGCACCGCCTGCATTCGTCACCACCGAAATAGAAGCATCGCCCTGCGGCTGATCGGACCCGGTGACCGGATCATTCTGGAACGTCACCCCCGGCAGGACCGGCACCACGCGTGTGCTGCCCGCGCGTACAACCGGGCGGACGGCGTCCAGGCGCGCGGCGGGAAAGGAAGGAGAGGGCAACGCCAAGGCAAATGTCGCCGCACCCAGGGGATCCTTCGGTCTGTCCTTGAAACCGGCCGGGTCGATGAGGCGCGCGTCCTGCCGGAAGCCGGCATACGTCGTGTTGGCGTTCAGGAACTGCTGGGGTTGAACCGCCGGTGTCCACGACTCGCCGGGAGCGAGCGGGCCCCAACCGGCAAATTTTGCCCCGAGCAGCCAATAGACCTCGCCCGGCTTGAACACGGTGCTCTTCGAAGGCACCCAGATCCAGCCGGTGCCCTCGCGCTGGAGCCAGCGTCCGTAGTGGTCGGTGAGCCAGCCCCAGGCGTCGTCGCTCGCCCAGGTGTAGCCCAGCGCGTCATACCAGAGCCAATGCCCATCGCGGTACGGCGCCCACCCTTCCACCGTCTTCGGCTTCCAAACGGCGCCCAAATCCTGGGTGTCGATCCACTCACCGTTGGCGTCCAGATCGGCGAGGCCGTAACGCTCCAAAACATGCCGTGCGGAGACTGGCGATTCCAGCACCTTGTCCCGATCCTCGCTCCAACGATCGAGGCCCATAGGCGTCACCTCGCGGTAGAGAAAGAAGCGGGCGGGATTAGCGGGCTCTACGCGCACCGTCTGCCCTTCGCGCAGATCCATTTCCGCCGCCGGGGAGGAGAAGCGAACCACTCCTTCGATGACCGCGATCTGGCTCCAGGAGTCCTGCGCTTCCAGCCGCACGCGAGCCCCGCTGTGCAGCGTAATCTGGGCTCCCGGCACCGCGAGAGTCAGGGCGTCCTTGCCCTCGGGCTCCCCAGTGAAGTACGCCAGGCCATGATCGAGCGACAGGAGCGTGACCCGCTGACCGGTGGAGAGCTTCGCATAGTCGGAGATCTCCGCGAGCGAGCCGGAGCCCGAGCCGCCAGGCGCTGCCTTCATCCAACTCGATTTCGACCTTGGACGCGTCGCCCGTGCGCAGCCATGCCAATTCCGGCAGCGGCAAATTGCGTTGCGCCGCCATCCAGGGATCGGCAGCGTTGAGTTGCGCCTCGACCTTGCCCTCGAACTCGCCCAGCCGCGCAAAACGGGCCGGAGCGGCGAGAAGGGCTACCGGTACCAGTAGTAACGCCAGGGGCCTCATGCGGACCTCCATTGCTGATATGACAATGACGGAGAGCGTGCCTCCGCCGTTGCCTGAAAAAGTGTCTCAGTAGTCAGTCATCAGTTCTCAGTTTTGCCCGAACGCCCCGAACTGATCACTGATCACTGATTTCTGACAACTGATAACTATTTATGAACCATTGCTGCCCAATACACAATCGCGATCGGACCACCTCTCTCGGAGGGGGGTTCCGCGGGGCATTCGTGCGAAACTCGGGGATATGAAAGATGCGGCGCTGCTGGATCACATCGCCCACCTGCCGCATGCCCGGGCGAACTTCAAACAGCTGGTTCGCGAACACGGGGCCAAGGGGACCAAGCGCGAGGAACTGGAGGCCGCTTTAGCGCGTCTGACAGCGCGCGGCGATCTGATCGAATTGCGCTCCGGACATTACGCCGTGACAGCGCGCAGCCGCGAGTTCGCTGTAGGACGGCTGCACATGCACCGCGATGGCTATGGATTCCTGATCGCGGAGCGGCCCATCGACGGCGTGGTGGGTGATATCTTCCTGCCTCCGGAAACCGCCGAGACCGCCATGCACGGCGACCGCGTCGTGGTCCGCATTGCACGTATCGAGCACGACGGCCGCGCCGATGGCGAGATCGTCAAAGTCCTCAAGCGCGCGCAGCCGACCGTCGTGGGCGAGTTCCGTATCGGGCGGCGCGGCCAGTTCGTGGTCCCGCAGGATGAACGTGTCCACCAATGGATCGAGATTCCCGACGGCATGGAGTTCCCTCCTGCCGGCCCAGTCACCGACCGCATCGGGGTAACCGCCCCGCAGGTTTCGTCGGTCGCGGAGCTGGCCGGAATGGTGGTCAACGTGGAACTGCTCGAATATCCGGAGCGCGGGGCCAGTCCGGTGGGCCGCGTGATCGAGATCCTGGGCCACCCCGACGATTTTGGCGTGGATGTCGAGATCGTGATCCGGAAGCACCACCTGCCGCACCGCTTTCCGCCCGAAGTGGTGGAGCAGGCCGAATCGATTCCCAACGTGATCACCGCGCGCGAGTTGGCCGGGCGGCGCGATTTCCGGCCGCTCGACATCGTCACCATCGACGGCGAGACGGCGCGCGATTTCGATGACGCGGTCTGGGTGGACCGCACGGCGTCGGGCAACTACCAACTGCAAGTGCACATCGCCGACGTCAGCCACTACGTGCGGCCTGGCACGCCCATCGACGGCGAAGCCCGCCTGCGCGGCACCAGCGTGTATTTTCCGGACCGGGCGGTTCCCATGCTGCCCTTCGAGCTTTCGACCAACATCTGTTCGCTGAACCCGCAGCTGGAGCGGCTGGTGCTCTCGGCGCTGCTGGAAATCGACCACCAGGGCGAAGTAGTCGGCCAGGAGTTCACCGCGGGCGTGATCCGGAGCGCCGAGCGCATGACATACACTAATGTCCACCTGCTGCTGGAAGGCGACGCCGGCCTGCGCGACCGCTACCGACCCCTGGTAGCGCGCTTCGAGCTGATGCAAGAGCTGGCTCTGATTTTGAACCGCAAGCGTGTGCGACGCGGCTCCATCGATTTCGATTTGCCCGAACCCCAGATCGAATTCGACCAGTGGGGAGCGATGATCGGGATCACGCGGGCCAGCCGCAACATCGCGCATCGCATCATCGAGGAGTTCATGCTGGCGGCCAATGAAGCGGTCGCGGCCCACCTGGAGAATGCCGGGATCGCCTCCATCTACCGCATCCACGAGAAGCCCGACCCCAAGCGCGTGATGGAGTTTGAAGACGTGGCGGCCCACTTCGGGTACTCGCTGGGGATCGGCGCCATTCCCGTGAAGAAATTCGCCGTCACCGACCGCCACCGCGACGGCAGCAAGCACCGGCGGGATATTGTGATGGCCGATAACAACGTGGCGATTTCGTCGCGGCACTACCAGCGGTTAGTGGCCAAGATCGAAGGCAAGCCGGAGGAGCGCATTCTCAGTTACCTGATGCTGCGCTCCCTGAAGCAGGCGCGCTATAGCATCGAAAACGTCGGGCACTTCGCCCTGGCCGCGCCGGCCTACACACACTTCACCTCACCCATACGCCGCTACCCGGACCTGATGATCCACCGGCTGCTGCGCGACGTGCTGGCGGGTCAATCGACTCCATCCGAAACCGAGCTGAGCGGCATCGCCGAGGAGTGTTCGCAATCCGAGCGGCGCGCCGCCGACGCGGAACGCGAATTGGTGGAGTGGAAGAAAGTACGATTCATGGCGGAGCGCATTGGCCAGGATTTCGATGCGCTGGTCATCAGTACCACGAAATACGGGCTGTTCGTAGAGCTAACCGACCTGTTCGTGGAAGGGCTCGTGCCCATCGACAGCTTGCCTGGGGACGAGTACACGTATCAGGAAAACGTGCGCAAGATCGTAGGTAAGCGGACCCGCCGCGAATTCTCGATCGGCGATCGCGTGCGGGTAGTGCTGGAACGGGTGGACGCCAACGAACGCAAGCTGCAGTTTGCGCTGGTGGAAGAGGAGCGCGCGCGGCCGCGTGCCAAACGGTCGGATACGGCTTCCCGGCGCGGTTCACGTGCTTCAAAACGACGGCCGCGATGAAGGGGCGCTACCTACCAGCGCTGTGAGCTGGCTTACGATGCCCCGCAGGGCTTCCGACTGCGCCATTAATTCCTGGCCTGCGGCAGCAGTCTCCTGTGAACTGGCCGCGGCCGTCTGCGTGATCTCCCCAATCTCGCTTACCGCTCTGGCCACATGCTCGGCTCCTCTTGCCTGTTCCTGGCTGTCGCCCTGGATTTCCTGTACTAGATTATGGATCTTGACCGCGTCTTCCGTGATGCTCCGAATTGCGCCGGTAACGTCTTCCACCTTGGCCTGGCCCGCGCTGGACTTCGCGATGGAGTCCTCAATCAAGGTAGAGATGTCCCGCGCCGCCTGGGCACAACGCTGCGCCAGGTTCCGTACCTCCTCCGCGACCACGGAAAAGCCCATCCCGGCTTCTCCGGCCCGCGCCGCCTCTACCGCGGCGTTCAGGGCCAGAATATTGGTTTGGAAGGCGATTCCATCGATGACCTTAATGACTTTGGACATCTGATCACTGGAGCAATTAACCTCTCGCATGGAGGTTACCATTTCGTCTAAAACCCGGTTGGCCCGCGCAAACCCGTCTTCAGTAATGGCGATCAGGTCCTTGGCACGTTGGGAATTCTGAGAGTTCTTCTGCGCCAGGAAATTGATGTCTTGAGCCGAGGCCGACGTTTCCTGTATGGCCGCGGACTGCTCCGAAGCCCCCTGCGCCAGAGACTGGCTCGCAGCAGCTAGTTGCCCCGCGGCGGCGGCCACCTGGCCTGCACTTTGGCCCGCATCGGTAACGGCCTGGCGCAGCATGGCAATCAGACCCCGCACGACCTGCGCCGAGAGGATACCCAACAAGACAAATACCACGATCAGGGCCAGCACTACCTCGGTGATGATTGCGCCTTCGGCCTTAGCCCGTTCGCTGGTGCGGTGGCTCATGAGCCCGGCGACGCGATCCAGGAAATCGGTCGGCGGGCGGTCCTGTCCCTTCAGCAGGCTGTCCACTTCGTGAGGATTGCTGCCGTTGGCTTTTATGAATTCAGCAAGACCGGCCGCATAGTTAGCGACCAGTTTGTCGTTCGACTCCCGGAATTGATCCAGCATGAACCGCACTTCTGGGTCGGATGCCGATCCTCGCAACTCGGCCAGCGTCTTACCGACCTCGGCCTCCTGTTGAGTGAGCTGGGTCCGGTGCTTTTGAAGAGCAACGGGATCATAACCTCGCAGCAAGACGTCTTTCCATTCCTGCACCTGCTTCTTGAAGCCGACCTGCAAGACGCGAATCAACGTCTGTTGGCGCACTTCCTGGAGAAAGATCCGGTCGTAGGCAGAGGAGGTCGTCTGCAGCCGAACGATCAGAAAGGATGTGCTAACAATGCCGACAAGCCAGCTCAAGCCAACCAGAGCCCAGAGTCGAGTGCCTAATTTCCAGGAGTTCACGGTGATTCCTTTAGACGCACGCGGAGCGCCAGCCGGCCGATCCGGTTTTCAGTGGCGACAGAGAGACTCGCCGGGGAATAGATCGGATGGAATAACGGGAAGCTGTAGTGGCTGGCCGGCAGGCGTTCTTAGTCTGGCCGCTAGGCCCGCTCGGGCTCCCCGGCCAGTTCTCCCCGCAGCACCGTGACCGCCTGGCCTCCCAGGATCACGCGGTCGCCCTTCAGCCGGATGCGCACCACGCCGCCGCGCGCAGAGGCCTGGTACGCCGTCAGCTCGGTTTTCCCCAGTTGGCTGCCCCAGTACGGGCCCAGCGCACAATGCGAGGATCCGGTCACGGGGTCTTCATCGATGCCTGAACCTGGAGCGAAGAAGCGGGAGACAAAATCGAATTCCGGAGCGGCTGAGCGAGCCGTGACAATCACGCCGCGCACGGGCAGTTTGCGCAGCGACGTGTGGTCCGGTTTGAGTGCGCGAACGGTCTGTTCCGAGTCCACCTCTATCAGGTAGTCGAACTTGCTGCGGCCCACGAATTTCGCCTTGGTTCCCAGGGCTTCGAGCAAGTTGGGAGGCGGCTCCGTCGGTTCGGCCATGGTCGCGGGAAAATCCAGCTCGATCCAGTCGCCGCGCTGATCCGCTAACAGCAGTCCGCTGCGGGTGTGGAAGCGGGCTTGCTTTCCGGCGGGCAAGTGGCCTTCCTCCCACAGAATATGCGCGCTGGCCACGGTGGCATGTCCGCACAGGTCCACCTCCACCGTGGGCGTGAACCAACGCAGGCGGTAGCCATTGTCTTCGGGAGTCAGAAAGGCGGTCTCGGCAAGATTCATCTCGCGAGCGACGTCGCGCATCCATTGGTCCGACGGGCTAGCGGGCAGAATACACACGGCAGCCGGGTTACCGGCAAACGCACGATTGGTGAAAGCGTCCACTTGGACGATACGAACGGGCATTTTTCCAGCGTAGCGTATCAGCGTAACGTTAGTTGGCGCTGGGGGCAAAACCGGACACAGGCCGGGAGGCCTGTGGTACGTGTTTACGGGCGGTGGCCTCCGCCAGCCGGAGCCACGGTGGCTCCACCGCTTCCACCACCGACACTTCTTGACCCGCCGCCGGAGGAAATGCCGCCGCCAAAACCGCCGCCGCTATTGGAAGGGCTGGACGAGACACCGCTGGTGATGGTCGATCCGCCGCTGCTCGCGCTCGATCCGCGATAACCGGAATTCGGCACATAATAGATAGCCATCGCGGCCGGGCTCCAGAATTGGTAGCCAAACGGACTAAAGATCAGTGAACCGCCCCCCGGCACGAAGGTGAACGTGTCGTAGTAGGGGCTATAGGCCCAACCGCTGGCATTCCACGAAGACTTATTATTCAGCAAGGACTGCGAGGCGCTCACGCTGGCATTCGCCAGCAACGCCGACCGGTCCGCATCCCAAAGGTCGAAGCTATCGCCTACCTTCCGATTGAACTTTTCGGCGATGAGTACCCCGGTCAGCGGGATCTCTTTTCCGCGCTTCAACGTCACATCGCCCGACGCCGACTCGACCACGGCCTCGCCATCGTAGACGCGCATTTGTGCTGGGACCGCATCGACGCGGTACAGGCCGTGCTTCTCCAGCCGGATGGTGTTGCCCGCATAGAGAAGGGTAACGGCGTTGTCCTTAAGCAGCGCATCGCATTCCACGATTACCGAGCCTTCCAGCACCTCAACGCGGGTATCGGAAAGCCGGTTGTCGACCATGCGGACGGCGCTATGCGCGGCCACCCGCAGAAATGCGCCGGGAGTGAGCAGCACTTCGGCGCGCCCGTCTTCCGTGCGCAATTCTTCACCTGGGCGGAGCGTGGGAAACTGGCCAAACTTGGGATGAATCTGGCGCCCCTCCACGTAGACCGGTCCCTCAGTGAAATGGACCGTGCCGGATTGCGCGGAGAGCACCTGTTGGCCATAAGAAATTCCCGCGACTCCCCCTAGCGCCAGAAACAACGATGTGAGCCGGATGGAATTCGCAGACGACATGATGTGCACCCTGGTTAAACTGTAGCACTCTGGGACAAAGGAAACAGATCCATCGAAGGGGGGTTGGCGGAGGGGGGTAAGAATAGCTTTCAGCGGTCAGCGATCAGCGATCAGCGGTCAGCTAAAACCAAAAGCCGGGGTTGGCTGATTGCTGAATGCTGAATGCTAAGACCTACACCGCTGCCAGGGCTTCCCCGAATAGCTTGTGCTGCAGATCTACTCCGTACGCCGCGCAGAAATCGTGGGCCGTGCTGTCCTTGAGGAAGAACAGCATCGATTCGGTCCCCAGGCTGTACCGGTCCCAGTAGCTCTCGATCAGTTGTTGATGCCGGTTGCCGTTGGCGGGGGCTCCGGCGTGCGCTCTGGACGCGCGGTCGCGGGCGTGGTCCTCGGAGTAGACAGCCACATCGAAGCCGTTGAGGTCGCTCGTGATGCTGTCGCGCGAGGCGAAGCCGAAACAGCGGAGCAGGTACAGTGTCGAAATTTCGATGCCCACAGGATCCCTGGTGGGGTCCAGGCGCGCCAGGCTGGCGAATTCGGTCTCCTGCTCGCGCGTCCCTACGCAGCAATCCGGCGCCACCACCTCCAGTTCGCCCTCCCGCTTGCCGCGGTAAAACGCGCGGTACACCGGCAGAAGGCCGGCAAAACAGCAAGCCAGGATGTTGTTGATGCGCTCCAGCCCCTTGTGGATGGCGGGCAGCAGGAGATGGTTGATCAGCACCAGCTTTTCGGTCATCACATGCAAAGACACTTTGGCCGCAAAGGCGCTGTCGGCGGGCAGGCGGAGCAGGGTGGTTTGCAGGCGGCTGCGCGTCTGCGGCGTCTTAAAGAAAGTCCCGCTGATGACGTGGCTGACGATCGCTCGCTTCTGAACGTACTCAAACTCGCCGATTAGATCGCCTTTGCAAAGCACGATCGGATGGCAGTGCGCGATTTCGTTGAGCTTCGACACCGGGCTGGGACTCTCGCCGATCCGCATCAGGGCCCTGGTAAACGCTTTGGGGTCGACCGCCAGTTCGCGCGAGAACGCCACCGAGGCATTGCCGGATAGCACCATATAGAGCTGGGCTCCATCGCCATGCGCCAGAATCGGTGCCCACGAAGGAACCACTACGCGTTCCACGCGGGAGTGGCCCTCCGCCCGCAAGCCTTCGAGCACTTTGCGGATAAACCGGTCCTGCCGGTCGTGTTTGGGCAAGCTCCGGAGAAGTTGGTCGATGGCGACCGATTCTTCGCTAAACATGGCTCCGATCAAGGCAGGGCACACGGGCCTTCTGCAATCGATAGTAGATGAATTGCGGGAGCCCGGCATCTGGAGCCGCGCCGGGAGCCGCGGGAGCGAGACTTTCCACAGACACCAACCCGCTGCGCTCAAAGGCCGCTTCCAGTTCTGCCGCGCTGTGCAGGAAAAGCGTCAGTTCGGGACAACCGGCACTCAGCGTGTAGCGGTACTCGTTGCCACCAGCGCCCACGCAACTGGTCCAGGCGCGTGAGAAGACGCCGAACGTTTCGGGGTGAAGATCCGAAACCACCAGACTGCCGCCCGGCTTCAACTGCTCGTGGAGCGCGGCCAAAACCGTATCCAGTCGCGGAAAGCAGTGCAGGACCAGGTTGCACACTACGGCATCGAATGAACCGGGCACGGGAAGCACCGTCCCCAGGTTTGCGAGATTCGCCTTGATGTAGCGGATGCCGCGCGGCTCCTCGGTTTCATAGTTCTGCGCAACATCCAGCAGCCGCGAGAAATCGACGCCGGTCACCATGCCTCCGGCATCCGCCAGCATCCGCGCAAATGTGCCTTCGCCGCAGCCGGCGTCCAGCACCTCGAAGCCTTTGGGATTACCCAGCAGTTGCAGCACCAGCGGAAACACTTGCAACCGGCGATTCTTGTCATCGCGCAGATGCTGCGCCCACCAGCCGGCCGCGCGGTCCCACATATCCTGCAGGTACGCATCCGGGACGCAGATCGTTTCTAACGGCGTGTGTGCCGGGAAGGAGTCCATAACGCCGCCAAGGGCAAGCGCCTCGATTCTATCAGCCATACGGCACCCGTCCGAGTTCCAGTGTGCCAGCAGGCACCCGTGCGGCACCACCGGTGCGGAACCTCCCCCGAAATATCCCCCCTTCGGGGACGGAGAACGGGGGGCCGTCCTAGTGAGTTGTGCCGGTTATTTCAGGCAGCTTCTGTTGCGCCCAAATAGAGAATCCAGCCGTCGCAAAGAAGAGTACGCAGGTGCCGGCCGGCCATGCAACCAGGGGTTGAATCCAGAAACGCAGCATCAGGAGCCAGGCTGCTACCAATCCAGCGCCGATCCACATGGCACGATATTTGTAAGTCAAATTCCGGTGGCCGGTGTTGGTAAAAGCAGCTTGAAACACCAGCGAGAACGGAACCGCGACGACAATGTCTACCAGGTAATGCTCGCCTAATGCCAGAATCGCAAATGCCGTCCCCGCCAGGAATAGTCCGGCTGCCAAGCGGCCGGCGTTGCGCATATGCGAAGTGTTCCAAAACACCAGCAGAGCCGTGCTGAAGTGCAGGGAGGGAATGGCGTTGCGCGGCGCCCCCGGGACCGATAAAGCCGCGCCCAGCGCAAGGTCCGACAAATGCGGATGCGCCAACGGGAACCAGTCGCGGAATGCGTAGAGCGGCCCTGTGGCCGGGCATACGGCATACAGCGAGAACCCCGCCGCACTCATGCATCCGAACAAGTACAATAGCCGGCTAACTTCGCTAACGTTTCGCCGTAACTCCGCCGTGCATAGCAGGGCAACCGCAAAGGGCAATGCGTAATACACGGTGGAAGTGAGATCCCACAGCAGCGGGCGTCCGTGGATGATGCGTCCCAGAACGAAGCTCGGCTGAAATCCGAGATTTCCGTCCGCGGCAAGCAGGTGGGCATCGAAAGTAACTGGTGATAAGTGATTAGTGATGGGAAGAACGAAGCCTACAATGATGGCGACTAACGGGAAGAAGGCAGCCGTTCCGAACGTTGAGAAGCACCTACCTCGCACGGCCGTATACGTAAGTACCATCAAGCTTGCGATGCCGAGGAACCCGGCAAAACTGATCAACACCGAACCGAAATACGGCCGAATGGCGAATGTGGCCCCGTAAGCCACCCGAAGCACCAGGCCCAGCAGAAGCGTGACCACGATTTCACGGCGGGGAGGCCGCGTTGCCAGAAAGAGCGCAAACGACCCAGCGAGCGTGAATGAGAACTGGGGACTATGGCCGAGCGAATCCAGGAGGCCGTTTACCAGCGCGAGGGCAACGGCGAGTAATGCCAACGCCACCAGCACCGGTTTGACGGCATCGAATACGCGGTTGCCGCCGCTCTGAGTTGGCGCGGGTGTAGGCGTCTTGACCGGTTCGGTACTGGTGGTTGCCATTTCGCGACGTGGGAGGCTACAGCGTCTCCACATTGTCGAGATACCCGCTGCTATCCGACAACCTTAACTTTAGATAGACCCCCGTCCTTATCTTTTCCCCAGTTGTAGGTTCCTACGAATATTAGCTATTCCTGAGACGCACGGTTCCGAATGGCCACCACTTCCGCCGTCCCTGACTCCTCCGTCGCGCGTGCTACGGAGCTTGGCAATCCCGCGAACTTCTATCGCCGCGCCGTGCCCTTACTTCTGTTCGGCATCACCGGCTTCAGCGGCGTGCTGGCCGAACAGGGCTTCGAAAAGTATATTGCCCTGCTGGTGGGCGCCACCGCTTCGGCTTCGGCCGTGGTCCTGTTCACGTACTTCCTGGGCTTCGCGCTGGGCAGTGTCGCGGTCGGGCAGTTGTTGAAGAAGGCCCGGATTGCGCGCCCCTTGCTCATCTACGGCCTCCTGGAGCTGCTGGTCGGTATTTCCTGCATCGCGTTCTCCTACTCTTTCCACGGTCTGCTGGAGAGAATGGCGCCGTTACAGAACCTGTTCGACAGCGGTGCCATGAAATTCCAGGTTCGCTTCGTCTGCGCCTGTGCGCTGGTGCTGCCGACCGCCGCCTTGATGGGAGCTTCGTTTCCCTTGATCGCAGCCGCACTCGACCTCCGCGATTCGACTGGCAAGAAGAACTGGTCCCGGGCTTACTGTGCCAACCTGGCGGGCGCATTTCTGGCTGCCATCATCGCCCCGTTTGCGATCCTGCCGGTCATCGGCCTTCGCGGCGCCTTATGGTTGTGCTTCGCAATCGGCGCCGGCGTCTTCGCGGTGAGTTTCCTATTGGACGAACCGTCGCGCGCCGCCGAGGGCCAATCCAGTTACGAATTGGGCCCGCGCGATAAGCCGATCCGTCTTCTACTAGCCGCCTCGTTTGCATCCGGCGCGGTGGTCTTCGCGTTGGAAGTTATCTGGACGCACCTCATCAGCGTCGTGATCGGCTGCAGCATTTACGCTTTTTCCTGGATGTTGGCGGCGGTCCTTCTGGGCTTGCTGATCGGCGCCTTTTTAGTGAACCGGGGCGTTCAGCGAGGCAACCTGATTGGCCTTCCGCTGCTCTTCCAGTTTTCGGCTTTGATGCTGTTGGTCCAATTGGCGCTGTGGGACAAGGTGCCGTGGTTCTTCACCATCACCCCGCCCGTGCGCTTCCAGAATTCTTTCTATTTCGCGGAATCTTTCAAGCTCTATGTCACTTGCCTCTTGTTAGTTCCGCAATCGATCCTGTTGGGCTTGATTTACCCCAGGCTGCTGGCGAGTTCCCAGCCGGATGGTCATGGCAATTCTTATCTTGCCGGGTATCTCAGCGCCGCGAATTCGTTGGGCTGTCTCACGGGAGCGCTGCTCGGCACCTTCGTGCTGGTGCCGAAAATCGGCGCGGAACTCTCGTTGAAATGGATGATCGTCGTGCTGGGCGCGTTCTGGCTGCTCTTCCTTCGGCGGGAACCGCTCACTCGATCGCGCCTGGTCCGGACCGTGGTAGTCGCCGCGGGGATCCTCTGCATGGTCGCCTACTGGCATTGGGATTGGCAGGTTCTGACCGCCGGCATCGGAAACTACTTCGGCGCCGCGCCTCAGCCAGCCGCGTCTTCGGCTCCCCCTGCCCAAACCAATGTCGCGGTCCATCGTTTTCCGCCACGAAGACGTCCAGGGCGGAGTCACCACCGTGATCGAAGCGGCCGAGATCCCGGAAAGGCAGCATGTCGTTCGGACCCTGTTTACGAACGGCAAATTCCAGGGCGATGATAATCCAGCCGGGCAGATCAACGCACAGTTCGGCTTTGCCGCAATTCCCTCCATGTTCGTGCCCACGTTCGACCGCGTGCTATTGATCGGTCTAGGCACGGGACATAGCGCCGCGACACTTCGGCGCCTGGGCTATGGAGAGATCGACATTGCCGAGTTTGCCCCCGGCATCATCCGGGCGGCCAGCCAGTTTACGGGCTTGAACGAACGGATTCTTTCCGATCCCAGAGTGAGACTACACCGCGAAGACGGCCGCAACGTTTTGCTGACCGAATCGCAGCGGATGTACGACCTGATCACGATTGAACTCACCAGCGTCTGGTTCGCCGGCGCCACCAATCTCTATTCGAAAGAATTTTATGAACTGGCGAAGAAACGCCTGAAGCCGGAAGGCGTGCTACAGCAGTGGGTCCAGTTGCACCACATCAGCCCCGCCGAAATCGGTTGCGATCTGGCCACAGTCCGCTCGGTGTTTCCGTACGTGGCCTTGTGGTATTACGGCACGCAGGGAATGCTGGTGGCGTCGGACCGGCCGCTGACGAAGACGGACACTGTGGTGCAGCACTTTCAGTCATCTGGCCTGTCGTCTGCAGACGCGAATCGACTGGTAACCGAACTGGACCGCGCGCGGCTCGTGAGTTCCCAGGGCGTCGAGGCGTTGATCCGCGATGCCCATCCGCAAATCAATACGGACCACAACCGCTGGCTGGAGTACGCCACGCCTCGCTACCAATCGAGCAGTTTCGATTGGATCGCCTACAACCTCGCCTACCTGGCGAAGTATAAGTAGCATCCATCGGCTGCCGTAACCTCCAGTACATTAGAGGAATATGCCAGACAACGCGGCAATCGGCTTCGTGGGCTTCGGCGAAGCGGCCTTTCATTTGACACGAGGATTGCGCGAAGCGGGCCTCCGCGATTTTGTCGCCTACGACATCCACACCGACACTCCAGGGCGCGGGGAAAAGATCCGTAAGCGGGCGCAGGAAAACGAAGTCCGGCTGGTCGCGTCGAATGCCCAACTGGCGGAAGCGAGCGACTGGATCTGGTCCACCGTCACGTCAGACCAGGCTGCCGTCGCGGCGGAACAAACGGCGCCGCATTTGCGGACACAGCACATCTATGCCGACTTGAACTCGGTGTCTCCGGCGGTGAAGCAGGCCATCGCGCGAACCGTGACAGCCACGGGCGCGCGCTTCGTAGAGATCGCCATGATGGCGCCGGTGCCGCCGTACAAACACCGGGTGCCGATCCTGGCCGGGGGGCCGCACGCCGCCGAATTCCGCGACCGCTTCACGCCGTTCGGGATGCGCATCGAAATCGCGTCGCGCGAAGTGGGCACGGCAGCGGCCACCAAGATGTTCCGCAGCATCATGGTGAAGGGCATGGAGGCGCTGATCACCGAGTGTGTGCTGGGCGCGGGGCGATATGGCGCGGAGCAGGCGGTGTTTGCGTCATTGGCGGAGAGCTACCCGGGCATGGACTGGCCGGCCCTGGCCGATTATATGATCGGGCGCGTAGTGGAGCACGGGGAACGGCGCGCGCGCGAAATGGAGGAGGTCGCTGAGACCCTGGATTCAATCGGGATCGAGCCGATTATGGCCGCGGCCACGGCGCGGCGTATGGACTGGAGCGCGCAGATCGGGTTAAAGAAACACTTCGGCGGCGAGGCCCCCAAGGGGTATCGGGAATTTCTGGAAGCGGTGGCGGAGATCGAAAGCGCCGCGCCCGCGGGTAAGGCGGCCGGACGGAAAGCCTGAGACCACTGCCCCATCGCCATTTTACTGTTTCGTCAAGTGGGCCCCGTCCTTCTCGTTTTCGGTGCAGAAGCTCTCAAAGATGTCGGAGTCAGCCAAGAGGTCGTGCGGAACCTTAACGGTGAACGGCCTGGTATACATCTGCGGATCGTCGAAGGTCATTTCCACGTCCATGTGTCCGAAGTCGCGGCGGCGGTAGCGCTCCGTGACGCGCAGGGCTTCGCTGTGCGGATGGCCCATGAGATCGAGTGCCGTTTTGTCGTTGAACCCGGCGCTTTCCACAACCAGCGTGTCACCCTCCCAATGGCCAACCGAGTAGCCCAGGAAGGCCGGATAGTCGAACTCCTTGGGAAGTGCGCGGCCATCGGTGTAGACCTGGCGGTGCGTGTTACCGACTTCGTACAATAAGACCGTCAGCCTCGATGACTGCACGATCTTGATCGGCTCCGAAAGCAGATCGGGGAGCGGTATGCCAGCGACGTCGGAGCAAACCTTTGCCGGATCGCTTTCCGCGACGCGGTGGCGCATGGACGCGGCGGCTTCGGGGCGCAGCGGCGAGTCTTGTGGCTTGAAGTCCAGCAGGATATTGAGAGCGTATCTGTGTTGGGTGCCGATCTCCATTCCAGGCACGTCCACTTGAATTGCTTCCTCGATGGCCTTGCCGTAGAGGCGCTTCATTTCCGCGACGGTGGAGATCTCGTGCATCCAGACGCCGGAGAGGTCCGGCTTTCCGTCGGCGGTGCGCGGCACAGGGGCGGCAAGATTTGGTCTGCCGTCGGGCAGGCGCGGCGTCCCCGGCGTCTGAAAGTTCAACCACTGCGCGTACGCGCCAGCGGAGAAGAACGTGAGTAAGACCAGCAGCCGCCGAAATGACATCTCCAAGACCTCCAGGACCTCAATGCTACGTTAGCCCATGAGGGGACGCAAGGAAAGTAAGAGGGCGGCCGAATTCCGCACGCTACGGTTTCGCGAATGTCTCTTAATCACTCGGTCCGTAGTGCTGCCATTGGCTCTACACCGGCCGCGCGCCAGGCGGGAACCCACGATGCCAGCAGCGCGGCCAACCCGAGAAGCAATATGGCGAGCGTCAGCATAATTGGATCCCATGGCTTCACGTCGAATAGCTGAGCGGTCATCAGCCTGCCGGCGCCGATCGCGGCCGGAATGCCAACCCCAAGTCCGACACCTACCTGCCAGAATGCGCCGCCGAGCACCATGCGTATGACGCGCCCGCGATCCGCGCCCAGCGCCATCCGCACACCTATTTCACTGGTCCGCCGCTCCACCGTGTACGCCAGCACTCCGTACAAACCTACGGCTGCCAGCACGAGCCCCAACACACCGAAGAGGGTTGTCAGGGTTGCGATCATCTTTTCCCGCTGGAAATCCGCGCTCAACACCTTGGGATATGGGTCAACTCCGTAGAGCACCAAATTGGGATCAACGCCTGCCAACGCCTTGTGCACATGCTCCTCTATGCCCGCCGGATTCCCAGGCGCCCAAATCACGATGTTGTATAGATAGTGCGACCAGATTTCACCGCTCACGTAGGCCGGATCGTCATACTGCACCGTTTGCGCTTCGGGCAACCAAAACATGGGCTGAACGGGTTTCCTGTAGTCGTAGGTCATATAACGCACGTCGTTGGAAACCCCAACGATTTCGAAGGTAGCGGAATACTTGATCTTGTCCATCCCGAAGTGCTGCCCTATTGGGTTTTGGCCCTTGAAGAATCTCGTCGCAAAAGCCTGGTTGACCACCGCCACCTTGCGCGTTGCCGCAGTGTCCCCGTCCGTAATGGGCCGGCCCAGCACTATCTTCGCCCCTATGGTTTCGAAGAAGCCTGGCATCACTCGCGCCCACGAGGCACCTGTGTTCTCCTTAGCCGGGGGCTCCGGCCTGCCCTCGATGCGAATGGCTTCATTCCAACTATCGCCTGTCATTGGCGCATAAAGCGCAGGCGCCACCATATGTACACCGGGAATCTGGAGGAGGCCATCATTAATTTGCCGAAACATCGGCTCCATTTGCTCCGGTTTGTAGTTGCCTAGCATTGGATTGATCCAGGCAATGTATCTGCCCTGCGTCTCGAATCCAAAATTCTGGTGCTCCAGGTTTCGCAGGCTCTGGCCCAGCAGGGCCGCTGCGGACAGCAATACCAGCGATAACGCGATTTGCGCGATCACCAGTGACTTCTGTGCCCACGAGCGCCCGGCGCCAACCGATCGCCCCGCTCCTCGTAGCGCATCCGCCGGGTCGGTATGCGAAGTCATCCACGCGGGAGCGATTCCAAAAACTACTCCGGTCAGCACCGATACCCCCAGTGTGAAGAACAGAACCGGCCAGGATGGTGTCGCCTCGATGGGGACATAGTTATTGCGAACACCCGTCTGGAAGGCGAGGTACAGAATCACCCGCGTCCCGGCATATGCGACGGCAATGCCCAAAACTCCCCCAATAACCGCCAGCAGCATGGACTCAACCAGTACCTTGCGCACCAGGCGCCCTCGCGATGCACCCAGCGCAACCCGTATAGAGGTTTGCGCCCGATTCTTCAACCCCCGCGCGAGTAGCAGATTCGCCAGATTCGCGCAGGCCACCAGCAGCACACATCCTGCCGCTATCAGCAGCAGCTTTAGTCCATCCTGATATTGATCCCTCATGGCTGCTACCCCCGCGCCGCCTGGAACTAAGTGCAGGGTCTGCTGGCCCCAGAGTTGTTTCTCGCCCGGCTCCATATCCGGCACATGACTAGCCAACCAGTCGTGGAATTCCACCTTGAGCTTGGCTTCAAGCGATTTCGGGTTCACTCCCGGACGCGCTCGTCCAACCAGGTCGAGGAAATTGCCGTTCGGCCTTTTCAAGCGCGCCGTCGCGCCGTCGATCAATGGCTCTGTCGTCAGTGGCAGCCAAAAATCGGGCATTCCCCAGCCTGCCAGCTTCGCCCCATAAAATCCCGGCGCCGCTATGCCGACTACCGTGAACGGATGCCCATTGATCTGGTATGTCGCGCCAACCACGGAGGAGTCGGAGGCGTACTTCTCCTGCCAGATGTGATGGCTCATGACAGCGACGGATGGCGCGCCCTCCTGATCGTCCGCATCCGTCATCAGCCGGCCTATCCAAGGCTGCACACCAAGAGTTCTGAAGAAATTGCCAGACACATACTGACCATTGCGCGTATCTGTCGGCACAGATGATCCCGTTCTACGAACGCCGAGCGGTGCATTGCCCGCCTGTAGTGCCGCCAAATCGATGAACTCGGGCGTGTGCGCGCGGAAGTTCTTGTATGCCTCCCAGGAGAACAGCGTAAAATCTCCATCAGGACCTTGCGTATATCCGCCCCAGTTGCAACACCGAACTTTATCGCCGATCCGCCACAACTCCTCCGGCTTCGTCACCGGCAGCGACTTCAGCATCACCTGGTGCACGAGCGTAAAGATCGCGGTCGTCGCCCCGATTCCCAATGCCAGTGTGATTAGCGCCGTTATTGTGAGCCCGGGCGCCTTGCGCAGTTGCCGCAGCGCCTCCTGCAAATCAGTCAGTGACATTCGAAATCCTGTCTTGCAATACGCGTCTTCCCCGTGGCAGCCATCGTTGTTTCGATCTATACGACGCCAAGGATGGGAGTTGGTTAGTTACAAATCGGAAGCAGTTTCCACGCCCTACAGATTCGCCAGCATGCCGCGCGGTTGGTACGGCTCGGCCAAGGCTTTCAGTTCTTCGGCGTCCAGCTTGATCTTCAGCGCCGCCATGGCGTCGTCCAGGTAGGGCAGCTTGGTGGCGCCCACAATCGGCGCGGTAATGCCGGGTTGCTGAAGTACCCAGGCCAGCGCGATCTGCGCGTTGTTCACGCCGCGCTGGCGGGCGCCGGAGAGGTCGGGCTTTCCGTCGGCGGTGCGCGGCACAGGAGCGGCGAGGTTCGGTTTGCCGTCCGGCAAGCGCGGCGTCCCAGGCGTCTGAAAGTTCAACCATTGGGCGTACGCGCCCGCGGAGAAGAACGTGAGTAAGACCAGCAGCCGCCGAGATGGCATCTCCAAAACCTCCAGGACCTCAAATGCTACGTTAGCCGATGAGGGGACGCAAGGAAAGTGAGGTTGGCACACGTGGAAGCGTGCAGCCGTAAAGGCCTTTCAGAGCGGCCACGGTCCCCCATAATGAAAGAGTCGCGATCATGTCCACAGACCAGCAATCCACTGAGAGCCGCGCAGAGCGGACGATTCGGGAGCTTTTCGCCTCGGGTCGGCCACTCGTGTATATACGGTCGTCCGAGGAACAGCGCGTGGCGCGCCTGTTGAGCGGCATGGGGCTGCCGGTATGGACTTGGTGCCTGACGGAAGGAATGCGGCACAACGACGCACCCGCCGAGGGCGCAACTCAGGATGCCCGCCGAGCTCTGGATTTCATCATCGCCCACGAAGGCGAAGCGATCTTTCACCTTAAGGACTTTCACGAGCCGCTACGGGATTCGGCCGAGGTTCGGCGGCGACTGCGCGACGTCTACCAGTGTTGTCTGCAGCGTCGCAAGTTCGTTGTCATCACTTCCCCGGTGCGCTTCATTCCCGAGGAGGTGGCGCGCAGCGTGGCGTTTCTGGAACTGCGGCCGCCGGACCGGGTCGAGCTGCTGGAGTTTCTGCGCGAATTGGTTCGCGCGGCCGGCCGCGATGCGGAGGAGACCGTCCTCTTGGAAATGGCCGCCGCCCTTCAGGGGTTGACGCTCGACGAAGTGGGTTACGCGGTGCAGAGGGCTTTCTCCGCGGGGTACGAGTTGGGCGTCGATGCCATGCCGGCCCTTCTCGAGGAGAAGAAGTTGCTGGTGAACCGCAGCGGGTTCATCGAATTCGTCGCCGAGAGCACGGGCCTGGGCGAGGTCGGCGGCCTCGAAGGCCTCAAGAAGTGGCTGAAGGAGCGGCGCCAGTTGTTCCGGATGCGGGATAAGCTCAGCACCGAGATTGTGCCCAAGGGCGTACTCATTATGGGGATCCCCGGCTGCGGCAAGAGTCTTTCGGTGAAAGCCATCGCGTCGTATCTGCAGCTACCGCTGTACCGGCTGGACATGGTCGAAATCTTTTCCGGCCGCCATGGCAAGCCCGAAGGCGTGTTCGTGGAGGCCTGCCGCATGATGGAAGACATGGCGCCCGCCGTGCTCTGGTTTGACGAGATCGAAATGGGCATCACCTCGACCGAAACCAGCGGGGAACAGGGCCGCATCTTCGCGTTCTTCCTGACTTGGATGCAGGAGAAAACGCGCGGTCTGTTCGTGGCTGCCACCGCCAACCGGATCGATCTGCTGCCCGCCGAGATGATTCGCAAAGGCCGCTTCGACGAGGTGTTTTTTGTAGACATGCCGGCACCACAGGAGCAGATCCAGATTTTTGCGATTCACCTGAACCGGCGGGGAGTGGACGCGGGACGGTTTGACCTGAAACAGTTGCTCCAGTTCACGATTGGCTGGACTGGCGCAGAGATAGAGCAATGCGTCATCTCGGCGATCACCAGGGCACGGATCGAAGAGCGAGAGGTGACCCACCAAGATCTCGTAGAGATTGCCGCCAAGCTGGTGCCGTTATCGCGGACGATGAAGGAGCAAATCGACCACATTCGCAATTGGGCCTTTGAGCGCGCTATCCGAGCATCGCCGGTGCAGCGGCCCTGAGACTCGCCACAGGGTGAGGATGACACCTGGGCGGCCATCCACTTTCGGGGCTCCAAAACCGAAAACCGCCAGGGCTGGCGGTCCGATACGCAAACGCGGGGCCGGCGGCGCGGATAAAATGGATGGCCGTGCAGATCACGCGTTTTATTCTGGCGCTCGGGCGTGAATCGCTAATTGAGAATCGGGCAGACTAAACTCAGGAGTGGGCACCTTGTTTCGCCACGCTGGAAGGAACTACATAAAGCGAAAGCTCATGCCCGCAAGCGTCGTTCTGGTTCTTGCGTCGGGTATGATCGGTTGCTTCCGGTTCTATCGGTATCAGAGTGCAACCTGTAAGCAGCGAGGGGCCGCGTACGCAGCCAGAGTCGATGCCCTTACGCGAGACGCCCATGAGAAACTCCGGATCCGAACGAAAAAAGACAGTGTCGTCAGTTTTTTCGCGAATAACGGTATCCCGGTAACAATTATTGGCGACGAGGCAACCGGGTCAATAACCACCACTGGATGCGCTCCCACTGGGTGTGCATCAGATAGAGCGGTCTTAGGTTTGCGTGTGAAGCTTGATAAGTCCGGCACTGTTATGAGTGAACCAGTGATCGGCGCGATTTACATAGACTGCTTATAGGATCTGCGGCGTTACAGATTCGCCAGCATCCCGCGCGGTTGGTACGGCTCGGCCAGCGCTTTCAGCTCTTCGGCGTCCAGCTTGATCTTCAGCGCCGCCATGGCGTCGTCCAGGTAGGGCAGCTTGGTGGCGCCCACAATCGGCGCGGTAATGCCGGGCTGCTGCAGTACCCAGGCCAGCGCGATCTGCGCGTTGTTCACGCCGCGCTGGCGGGCGATCTGGCTCACGCGGTCGACAATCGTAAAGTCCGCCTCGTGGTAATACTGCCAGCGCGAGAACTCATCGGTCTTGGCGCGCACGGTCTCGCCGAGGTCTTCCTTGCGGCGATTGCCCGCCACAAAGCCCCGCGCCAGCGGGCTGAACGGAATCACACCGATCGCTTCCGCGCGGCATAGCGGCAGCATCTCACGCTCCTCTTCGCGGTAGACCACGTTGTAGTAGTTCTGCATGGTGGCGAAGCGCGCAATGCCCATGCGGTCGGCGGTGTAGAGCATCTTCGCAAGCTGCCATGCATACATGGACGACGCGCCCGTGTAGAGCGCTTTGCCGGCGCGCACCACGTCATCCAGCGCGCGCAGCGTTTCCTCCACGGGGGTTTGCGCGTCGTAGCGGTGGATCTGATACAGGTCGACGTAATCGGTGCCCAGCCGCCGCAAGCTGTCGTCGATCGAGTGCAGGATGTGTTTGCGCGAGAGACCCTTGTGATTGGGGTCGTTGCTCATCGGCATGTAGACCTTCGTGGCTATCACGATACGGTCGCGGCCGGGTCCGAAATCCTTCAGCGCGCGCCCCAGCACTTCCTCGCTGGCACCGTTCGAATACATGTCGGCGGTATCGAAGAAATTGATCCCCAGTTCGAAAGCGCGCTGGATGAAGGGGCGGGCGGCGTCTTCGTCCAGAATCCAGGGACGCCACTTACTGGAGCCGTAGCTCATGGCGCCCAGGCACAGACGGGAAACCTTCAAACCGGTTTTGCCGAGATTGACGTAATCCATAAGAAGCAGCTTTCAGCAATCAGCTTTCAGCCAGACCGGGTTTTAGCTGATCGCTGAGTGCTGATCGCTGAGAGCTTTTTTCTCAGTATGCCATGCGCCCGCCGGGTTGCGGTATGAATAGATGGATACATGAAGAGCGCCGATTCCGCTACGCCCCGCCTGCTGCTCGCCGACGATCAACCCGATGTCCTGGAGGCGCTGCGGTTCCTGGCGAAGGGTGAAGGCTACCAGACTGAAGGCGTGCAGTCGCCGGCGGCTGTCCTGGATGCGGTGGAGAGCCGGGATTTCGACGCCGTCGTGATGGACCTGAACTACACGCGCGATACTACTTCGGGCGCAGGAGGGGCTGGATCTGCTGGCGCGCATCCACGGCATGGATTCGACGCTGCCCGTTATTGTGATGACGGCCTGGGGCTCGGTCGAACTGGCGGTCGAAGCCATGCGCCGCGGGGCGCGCGATTTCATTCAGAAGCCGTGGGACAACGCACGCGTTTCCGCCATTTTGAAAACGCAGATCGAGCTGGGGCGCGCGCTGCGCATGGGCCAGCGCCTGGAAGCCGAGAACCAGACGCTGCGCGCGGAGCGGTTCCCGCAACTGGTGGCGCAATCGGCGGCCATGCGTCCGGTGCTGGATGTGATTTCGCGCGTGGGACCCTCCGACGCCAACGTGCTGATCACTGGCGAAAACGGCACGGGCAAGGGACTGGTGGCACAGACGCTGCACTCGGCTTCGCTGCGCTCCTCGCGCCCCTTGGTGACGGTGAACACGGGCGGCCTGGCGGAAGGAATTTTCGAGAGCGAACTGTTCGGCCACGTGAAGGGGGCGTTCACGGATGCCAAGGTGGACCGCGTGGGGCGCTTCGAGATGGCCGACGGCGGCACCTTGTTCCTGGACGAAATTGCCAACATCTCGCAAAACCTGCAATCCAAGCTTCTGCGCACCATCGAGACGGGCGAGTTCGAGCGGGTCGGATCGTCGAAACCGCGTAAAGTGGATGTGCGCATCCTGTCCGCCACCAATGCCGATCTGGGCGTCGAAGTCGCGGAAGGCCGCTTTCGGCAGGATCTGCAATTCCGCTTGAACACCATCGAGATCCGGCTGCCTCCACTGCGCGATCGGCGCGAGGACATTCCGCTTCTGGCGGCGCATTTTCTGCGGCAGCACGCGGCGCACTATCGCAAGCAGTTTACGGAATTCGATGAGGGCGCCATCAAAGCGCTGCTGGCCCACACCTGGCCGGGCAACGTTCGCGAGCTGGATCACGCCGTGGAGCGCGCCGTGCTGATGGCTCAAACGGAGACGATCCGCGCCACAGACCTGGGCTTGCGGTCCGGCCGCGAAGGCGCTCCGCGCATGGAAGAGATGAGCCTGGAAGAAGTGGAGGCGCTGCTCATCAAGAAGGCGCTGGCGCGGTTTCACGGCAACGTCAGTCATGCGGCCAACGCGTTGGGCCTGAGCCGGAGCGCCCTCTACCGCCGCCTGCAAAGATACGGGTTGTGATCGTGCCGCCGAGCAAGAGGCCCCGCATCAGCTACGAAGGGCGCGTGGTGCTGCTGGCCTTGGGGGCGGGGCTGCCCGGCTCCGCGGTAGCGCTGGCGTATCTATGGGGCAGCGACCACGCATCGCAAGTGCAGTGGACCCTCACGGTGGTGATCGTGCTGTCGTGGCTGGGCTTCACCCTGGCGCTGCGCGACCGCGTGGTCTTTCCCCTACAGACGCTATCCAACTTATTGGCGGCCCTGCGCGAGGGGGATTTTTCGGTGCGCGGCCGCTCCCCGCGCCCCGACGATGCGCTGGGCGAAGTCATGCGCGAGGTGAACACGCTGGGCGGCACGTTGCGCGAGCAGCGCCTGGGGGCCATGGAAGCGACCACGCTGCTGCAGACGGTGATGAAGGAAATCGACGTGGCCGTCTTCGCCTTCGATGAGGGGCGCCGGTTGCGGCTGGTGAATCGCACAGGCGAACGGCTGCTGGCCGCGCCCTCGGAGCGTCTGCTGGGACAGAGCGCGGCCGATCTGGGGCTGGTGGGGTGCCTGGAAGGCCCGGCGCAGACCACTTTCCAAGGAGTCTTTCCGGGCGGGGCGGGGCGCTGGGGCATGCGGCGTACACCCATCCGCGAGCGCGGGCTGCCGCTGGAACTGGTGGTCATCTCCGATCTCACACAAGCTTTGAGCGAGCAGGAATTGCAGGCCTGGCAGCGGCTGGTGCGTGTGCTGGGCCACGAATTGAACAACTCGCTGGCGCCCATCAAATCCATCGCCGGGACCATGGAGACCCTGCTGGGGCGCGACGCGCTGCCGGACGATTGGCGCGAGGACATGCGCCGGGGACTGCATGTGATCACGTCGCGGTCGGAGAGCTTGAGCCGGTTCATCGGCGCCTACGCGCGGTTGGCCAAACTGCCGCGGCCGCAGTTCCAACCGCTGGAGCTGGCGGCCCTGGTACAACGCGCCACCCGCCTGGAAACGCGCGTGCCGGTTCGCCTGGAGCCAGGGCCGCCGCTGACCGTGCACGGCGATCCCGACCAGCTCGAACAGGTGCTCATCAACCTGCTGCGTAATGCCGCGGATGCGTCGCTGCCCGCTGGAAGCGCGGTGCGTGCGGGCTGGCGGCGCGATGGCCGGATGGTGGAAGTTTGGGTGGAAGATGAGGGGCCGGGACTGTCATCGACCGCCAATCTGTTCGTCCCGTTCTTTACGACCAAGCCGGGCGGCTCCGGGATCGGCCTGGTCTTGAGCCGGCAAATTGCGGAGGGCCACGGCGGTGCGCTCTCGCTGGACAACCGAACGCAGGGGCCCGGGTGCGTAGCGCGGCTGCGGCTGCCGGCGTAAATAGCAAAATCCAGCTTTCAGCATTCAGCGATCAGCAATCAGCTTACAAGCCCAATCACCGGCGGCGAAGACCGCCGGCGTTACGGCGCCCACCGGCGGCACGTAACGCCGGCGATCTTTGTCGCCGGTGCCGGTGTCGGCCGCTGTTCCAAAAGCTGAGAGTAGCTTTCAGCCGTCAGCTAGTCCGGCGGATTCGAGCTTGCAGCCGCGGTCTTTTGCCGTTGCTTTCGCAGTAAACCGCCAAAGCCCAGGATCGGAACCAGCAAGCTGAGCAACCAACCGGTGGTCCTCGGTTCTGGAACAGCAGCGGTGGCGACGAATCCACGTTGCAGACCTGTGGTTGCGTCCACGTAGAACCCGGTAAGTTCGCCTGAGTCGTTGATCCCGGTAATCTGGGTAATGCTTACACCGGTCATGGCGGCGTTCGGGTCATCGAGAAATGTATATTTCTGGGTATTAGTGTTGAACAGAAAACCGTGTTGGCTCCCGTCCGGGGTTTGATAGTAGCCAGCTACAATACCAAGATCGTTGATGCTGAGGAATTGCGTGAGCACGATGTTGGCGACGTTCGGATCGGGCTCCAATGTAAAGGACTGGGACAAGGAGTTGTACAAAAACCCGTGCTGGTGAACACCGTCTAGGGAGTAAAAGCCGGCCACCTGACCGTTGCCATTCACGCTCTGCGCGTTCGTCACCAACGCGTTCACAACCGGGTTCAACGTCGTATAGATGCCGTTCTGAAGCAGGTATCCCGGCGTCGCGCCGGTGGCACTATCGGTGTACTGGCCAACGATCACACCGGTATCATTGATGCCAAACGCCGTCTGGAACACGGTCGTGCCGTTGACCGCGGCGAGAGTCACTGGTGAGTTGCCAACCATCTCAAACGCCGTCCCGTTTGAATCCCCGCCGACCACCGTGAGCGCATCGTTGACCCCGTTCGCCATCGCCAACGGATCCCCGCCGATCGATATGGGTGCGATTGCGCCGTTAGGGCTGCGGATGAAATTTGTTAGCAGTGTCGGGGTTGCCGCGTTGTCAGACGAGAAGCCCACAACAGCGCCATTATTGTTGATGCCGTTTACTGTAGTTCCCCCACCGTTGTTTCCCGGACCGTCGAATGAGGTGAAAGTGTAAGGCACGTCTGCCTTTGCCGAGACCGCGAAAACGAGGGCCACTGCACCCAGAGCGAGGGACCTTAAAAGCTTACAGGTTCTTCGAGCCGCAAACATATACATAAGTTACGCTCCTTCGCATTTGAGCTGATCCGAACTCGCACGATGGTAGCATTCCCGTTCTGCGGCTGAAAATTTCTTCGATTCGTAATGTGATTATCGATACTCGGTTGGCTGCTGACCGCCAGTTGGCAGTCAGAAGATGTAGGATCATCACGATCCCACCCGCGATTGCGCCTACCGGCGTAGTAGGTTGTTCCGCTCGTTTCGAGTCCACTTATAAATCCGCTCGCGCTCCACATCGCTAAGCCGGGCTTCGGGATGCAGCAATACATATCGCTGAACCGGCATCTCATGGTTTCTGACCGCACTGCCGATCTCGCTCAGCAAACGAACGCGTTCATCGCTGGAGTAATCCTGCCACCGCGACAGGTTCATATGCAGACGGGCTTGTTGAACGTCGCGGGCAAGCAGCCATGACATCGGTGCGACGTGACTGTACCAGGGCCACTCGGTTCGTTGCGAGTGGCAGTTCTGGCAGGCTCGCTTGAGGATCGCAAGTGTCTCCGGATCGATCTGCGCCCCGCGGAGGATGGTCTGGTTGCCTTTCGAGTCGCTGGGAGACCCGAGGGGATGAATGAGTGAGCCGCCCACCGCAGCGATGGCGGTCGCCCCAACTGCGATCAAAAATTTCTTGCGCATCCGTCCTCCCCAACTCATTTGCCCGACAACTGTTTTAGGTAGGCGATGATGTTCGCCCGATCGACTGGGTCGTTCAGCCGAAAGGCCATGTCATTGCCGGGAATTACGCTTTCGGTATCGGTAAGCCATCGGTCCAGCGTCGATTCATCCCACGTGACCGATGTCTTCTTCATCGCGTCCGAGTAGGGAAACCGCGGGTCCTTTCCCGAATGGCGGCCGTATATGCCGCGCAGGGGCGGCCCGACTTTGGCCTTATCGAGCCCATGGCAGCCGGTGCATCGGTTTTCGAAAACGTCGCGGCCACGGCCGGCGTCCTTGATGGAGGCAGCCATCGCAATGGTTGCGCAGACCACGCCCGTTAGAATCGTCAGTGTTTTTCTTGCTCGTTGCATATGAGCCCAGCCCCTCCTTTGTTTTCCACTTGCCCGGTCTACGCGGCGCCCAGCGGCGAATCTACCACCGCAAGGTGATGCGATCCCGCCACGAAATTGACATCGCGGATACCAAGCACTTCCCGAAGTTGTTCCGCGGGCACCTTCATGGGTCCGGCGGACGCCGCACTTCCTGGCGCGGGCTGGGGAAATGCCGTCGACATCGCGGAGTGGAACGTAACATTTCCTTCCACTTTCTGCATCACCTGATGAATGTGCCCATTGAGCACGGTGACCGAGCCGAATCGCTTCAGCAGATCGAGGGCTTGCGCGCTGTCCTTAGTTGCCCAACCCCACTCCGGATATGCGGCCCAGAGAGGAATATGAGCAAAGACCACAATCGGAGTGCTGGCCGTCAACCGGCCCACATCGTTCTTGAGCCACGCCATTTGTTGGTCTCCAATGGAACCCATGCCTTCCAGTTGGGCCGCGTTGTTCAGGCCGATAAAATGAATCCCCTTGTGATCGAAACTCTGCCATCCCCGTCCCTCGGTGCTCTTGCCGAAACGCTCCATGTATTGCTTGCCGTCGTCGCCCAGCAAGTCGTGCTCGCCGGGGACGAAGAACGTCTGCTTCTGACGCAATCCACGAAGCAACTGGTCCAGCGTGTCGAACTCAGTGGCCTTGGCCAGGTGCGACAGATCCCCGGTATGAAGGATGAAGTCGGGTTGCCGGTCCAGCGCGTTAATCTTATCCACTGCTACCTGAAACGTTCCGTTAACATCGGGATTGGCCGCCTTGTCGAAACCGATGTGACTGTCGCTGATTTGTACAAAAGCGAAGTCCTCGGCGCCAGTCTTGGGAGCCCCCAGCAGGCGGGATGCCGGTATACCACCCGCGAAGCTCCACACCAGCCCCGCTCCGGCCCATTGCATACATTTCAGGAAGCCGCGTCTGTCGACGTCGCGGTCGAGGATGACCGCCGCATTTTGCCGCTTGTCTTTAATCTCAATCATTGGGAACACCTTTCTGTGGCGGCGTGAGCGCCGCCTTCGTCTGAGGAGACAGCCCGCACTGCAAATTTATTCCCACACCGGAAGAGCGGGAATAAATGACGGCCGAGTCACGTCCATACAGGAAGGCGAGACTTTTACGGAAAGATCGTTTTACGCGAAACTGGAGGGAACATTCACTTCGGAAAGGACTCCGTGGAGACGAAGGTCAGGTATTTCGAGCTGACCATGTGGCCGCATTTGCGAGCCGCATATAACCTGGCGCGCTGGTTGGTGCGCAACGACCAGGACGCCGAGGACATCGTGCAGGAGTCGTTCTTGAAGGCTTACAAAGCCCAGGAGAGCTTCCGCGGTAGCGAAGCCAAGACATGGATGTTATCGATTGTCCGGAATACGGCGATGGATTTCCTGCGGCGTTACAAATCAAATATTGCGGTGCCCATGGCAGATCACGCGTACGAACCAAAGGACGATTCGCCTGATCCGGAGCGCGAATTACTCGAACAGTCACGCCGCGAGCAGGTACGCCAGGCGATCGCGCACCTGGCAGGGGAATTCCGCGAAGTGATTGTGTTGCGGGAAATAGAAGGCCTGTCCTATAAAGAGATCGCATCCGTGCTTAGCATCCCCATGGGAACAGTTATGTCCAGGTTGTCGCGGGCGCGAAATCTGCTGTTGGTGGAATTGGGCGGATCAAAGGAGGTTCAGCATGACTTGCCGTGAAGCCGGACCGCTATTGCACGCACGGCTGGATGAGGAGTTGGACATGGCGGGGTCCGCAAGCATCGATCTCCATCTATCCGATTGCCGCGCCTGTGCTGCCCAGTATGCGGCCCTGCAGAATCTGCATGAGGAAATCGCCGCAGCGGATCTGGCATATGCGCCTGGAGCTCGCGTTCGAGCGGAAACTTGCGGCACAATTTCGGCAGGAAGAGAAATCGCCGTTTCGTTTCTGGACCAATCGCTGGCTCAATGCCTATGTTGTTGCGGCGACGATTGGCATCGCGGCGCTGGCTGTTTTTGTCCCCATGCAACGGAGCAGCAGCGGAACAGAGGCTACCGTCGCTGAGATTCTCGATGATCATTTGAGAGCCCTCCAACCGATGCATCAGGTGGACGTGCCCAGCTCAGACCAACACACCGTCAAGCCCTGGTTCCAGGGCAAGACTAATTTTTCGCCTCCAGTTCCCGATCTAAGCAAGGAAGACTTCATCCTCATCGGAGGTCGTCTCGAGGTGATCCATCAGCAGCCCGCGGCGGCGATCGTCTACCGTCGCAGGCAACACATCGTGAGCTTGTACGTGTCGCCTTCACCAGGCGCCGATTCGACGACGGAACTCCGCGAGTTGGGAGGCTATCATCTGCTCCACTGGATGCAGAACAAGATGAGCTACTGGGCGGTCTCGGATGTCGATACAAACGACCTCAAGACGTTCGCAGATCTCATTCGTGGGAGATGATAAGGCTGGCTTTCAGCATTCAGCGGTCAGCTATCAGCTCTCAAAGCCAATCACCGGCGGCAAGGACCGCCAGCGTTACGGCGCCACCGGGCCTGCTGCGGAGCGGCGTGACGGGCCGCCGGGCCTGCGGCTGAGCGCCCACACGTAACGCCGGCGATCTTTGTCGCCGGTGCCGTTGTTCCAAAAGCTGACCGCTGAAAGCTGATTGCTGAAAGCTTCTTGCCTCACTTGCCGACCATATGCTTTGGCGACGTGTCGTTTTCGTTGCAGATGAACTCGATCAGCTCCGTGTCGGGCATGAGGCGCTGATCCACTTTGACGGTGAACGGCTTGGTGTACGCCTTCGGATCGTCAATCGTGACCTCGATTTCGAGGCGTCCGAAATTCACTCGCCGGTACCGCTCGGTCAGTTTGGCTGCGTCGGTTTGCGGGCTGCCGTTGATATCCAGCCAGCCGCCGTCTCGCAGGCCGGTGGTCTCTACCACCAGAGTGTCTCCCTCCCACTTTCCGATCGAGTAGCCATACCACCAGGGCTCCACGTCGTCGTTGCGCGGTAGGGGCCGGCCGTCCGTGAAGATCTGCCGAATCCCTCCATTGGCCTCGTACAGGATGACGATCAGGCCAGGGGTCTGGATGATCTTGCGCGGCTGGGGGTGCGTGTGGAATTGCATGAGACCCATGGGCAGGCAGTGGGCGTCGGGGTTGTCTTTGTCGTTTTCCGCCACGCGGCTCTTCAAGAGGTCCGCGGCCCATGGTTGGAGCGGCAAGCCATCCTTGAGCCCCGCGCCGATGTTCCGGAACGTAGCGACGGCAATCGAGCCGTCGGGGAGGACGTTCCCGGGTTGCCCGCCCCCGCGGAAGTTCTGCCAGATTCCGGAAAGGTCCGGCTTGCCATCGGCGGCTTTCGGCGCGGGCGCCTCCAGGTTCGGCTTCCCATCGGGAGTGCGCGGGGCTCCGGATGCCCGGTAAGACGGCCATTGCGCCGAGAGAGTTGCGGGGACGGCCACCAGAACCACGAAAGCAAATGGGATGACTATTCTTCTCATATTTGGCTTTCCTTGAGCGGTGCCTTAACAGCTTACCGCCGCACGGGGCGGCGAAGCATTCACAAACACTCTCAAGCTGTGAATCCAGAATTTCAGCTTACATTTGAACGCGAGTCGCCTTTTGAGATCCTTTGAGGATTCGTTGAACCTTCTATTTTCACAAAACTTCTCGTATGTTCGATTTCGGGAAAGGTATTGCTGCGACCGGACGGTGGGCGCCGGCGCGAATCCCAGCAGATGGAGCCATCCCGTTCAGTATCAGAGGTTTGCCAGTGGGCTGGCAGTGGCCAGTAACTTGCGTTGTTTCCAGGTTCAACTTTTGCGAACGGACCGGTCGCAAAGCCGGCAGGAGGAGACAAGGTGGGGACATTCTCGAACAACCCGTCGGAGCCCAAAGCCGCAACCATCACCTACGCGCTCAGCTATGCAGGCGCGTTATTGGGCGACCTAAGGGTTGCACTCCGCTCACTGAGCCGGACCCCAACGCTGTGGGCCACCATCGCTCTCACGCTGGCGCTGGGGATTGGCATGAACACCGCCATCTTCAGCGTTGTGCGCGGCGTGCTGTTGCGTCCGCTGACGAACCGCGATGAGGATCGACTGATTTACATTCAGCAGAGTGCGCCCGGCTTGCAAGTGAGCAACGCCACGTTCTCGATTCCCGAGATCAATGACATAGGCCCGCACTTGAAGACCATCAGCAAACTCGGTACGTTTTCCACTGTCGACTTTTCTGCAAAGGGCTTGGGCGAAGCACGTGAAATCCACGCCGGCGTGGTGGACGGCGCCTATTTTGAGGTAATGGGGCTGAAGCCCGCCTTAGGCCGGCTGGTTGACGAGCGCGACGATAGGCCGAACGCTGACGGCGCGGTAGTGCTGACGTACAAGTTCTGGGCCACCGTGCTGCATTCGGATCCGAATGTGATTGGAAAGACGATACGGCTGGGTAGCATGATGGAAGTCCGTTCCGCAACTATCATTGGAGTTCTAGAGCCGTCCGTGCCGTATCCGGCGGAAACGCAGCTGATCGCAAACATAGTCACCAGCCCGCACCATCTTTCCGCAACCATGGTGCAAGGTCGCGAGCATCGCATGACCGACGTATTCGGCCGGCTGGCCCCCGGGGCGAACATTAAGTCCGCGCGCGCGGAGCTTCGTGGCGTATACGCAGCAATGACAGCGTCCCATCCGGAAGCCTACAAGCCTCAAGATCACTTCCAGATCGATGCGCGGCTGTTGCGGGACCAGATCAACGCGGGAGCGAGTACCGTCCTGTGGCTGTTGTTCGGCGCCTCGGGCCTGCTGTTCATAATTGCCTGCTCGAACGTGGCAAACCTGATTCTTGCCCGCACCGTACATCGCGAATCGGAACTGGCCGTTCGTGCCGCGCTGGGAGCAAGCGCCACCGTCATTCGCAGGTCGTTGTTGGCGGAAGGGCTGGTTCTATGTGGCAGCGGAGGCTTGGCCGGCGTTCTCGTGGCCATCCCGATGGTGACGGTACTTGCGCGTTACGCGCTGCGATTTTCAGTGAGGGCAGCGGATCTCACCGTCGATTTCAGCTTGCTTTGGATGGGCTTGGCTTTGGCGTTGGCCGCGGCGGTATTCCTTGCCTTCGTCCCCCGCCTGCCTTCCGACGATAGTTCCCGCGGACTGGCGCTGACCAGCGGCACCAGCCGAATCATAGGCGGCAGCCGTCGTCGCATTCGCGTTTTTACCGTTGTCCAAGTCGCCGCATCATTCCTAATGTTGGCGAGTGCGGGTGTCTTGCTGACCACATTGCATTCTATGCAAACGGCACAACCGGGCTTTGAAACCGGGCACGTTCTGATTGCAAATCTGCCGTTGATTTCCGACGGCCGAACACCGCAACAGGTGGCCCAGTTCTACCAGGAGGCCCGGCGTCAAGTAACTGCGTTACCGGGGGTGGATAACGCCTCAATCGCCATGTGGGCCCCGTGGCTCGACAGGCGTTACCTGGCCTTCACTTTGCAATTCGCAGTCGAGGGCCGAAACGGTGAAAGCGGCAAGGACGACCTGCGTGCCCGGTTCCGATTTGTTTCGCCGGGCTACTTTGCCACCCTGGGGATTCCGCTTCTAGAGGGGCATGACTTCACGGAGGCCGATAGGCAGGATTCCGAATTGGTAGTCGTCGTTAGCAAGTCCGTTGCGCAGCGCTTGTTCCCCGGACAAGATGCGCTAAACCGGCACATTCTGTGGACGGATCCTCTGATTAAAGTCGCGGGCATCAGCCCTAAGGGCCGCCGGATCATTGGTGTCCTGGCCGACGTGGACGACGCCAATATTCTCCCCCAGCACAATTTGACAATCTATCAGCCGTTTGCGCAGGGGCCGGTGTTCGGAGCCAGCCTGCTCGTGCGCTCGGGCAAAGACCCTACCGCCCTGATCCCATCCATCACGAAAACCATTCGCGCGGTAGCCGCGACCCAACCGGTGGAGCACGCCAGTACTCTCGAAGACGTCCGCACCGAAGTTCTGGCGAACAACCGCGTGAATGCCATCGTGTTCGGAGGGTTCGCCATCCTCGCGTTGGCGATTTCTGTGGTCGGAATTGCGGCCGTGCTGGCATTTTCGGTGAGCTGGCGCACACGCGAGTTCGCCATCCGGATCGCGGTGGGCGCCCAGCCGCTCCGGATTCTCGCTAACGTGCTGATCGACGGCGCAACAACGGCGGCGATTGGCATTACGGCGGGCGGCCTGGTCGGCTGGGGATTGTCGAGCTTGGCCGGAAATTACGTTTCGGAACTTCAGCTTCCCGGCCCGATTCCACTGATAGGATCGGCAGCGGTCGTGGTTTCGTCAGCAGTGTTGGCATCGTTGGTACCGGCCGCGCGTGCCGCGCGAGTCGATACGGTGCAAGCGCTTCGCGGTGAATAAAGGCGCGGCTGGAAAAGGCGCAGTCCACTGCTCGGCGCCACTCCCGAACCGCGTGAATTGATCGGCATTCGTAGAAACGATGGTGTTGGGCTTCTTAAGTTAACGCTATGCGGGGATGGCCCCACGCCGCGGGAAACCCCGTTCCTAGCCTCTATTCCCCAGTACGAAATTAACCTTTGACAACTTCTCGCGGTACCCTCATGTGATTTGTAATCGAGAGGACGGCATGAGCGAAGACTATTCCCTGCTACCGCCCAAAGAGCCTGAATCCGTAGAGGAAACGGGTCTGTCGGAACTGACGCTGGAGCAACTCATTCTGAAAGTGCTGTACTTTCGGGGAGAGATTTATGGGCAGGACCTCTCCGTCGCGATGGGTCTGAAGTACAGCGTGATTCATGAGCTGGTGGAGTCGCTCAAGGCTCAGCACCAGGTCACTGTGAAGCGGTCGCTGGGGATGGGCAGCGTGGCCGCGATCCTGACACTCACGGAGGCGGGACGCAACCGCACGCGCGAATACCTGGACGCCAACCAATATGCCGGAAAAGCTCCCGTATCGCTCGATCAATACGTGGATATGGTGCGGCGCCAAAGGCACCGCGATGGCTGGCTCACCAAGGAATCTCTGAAGCAGGCCTTGAGCGGCATGGTGGTCACCGAGCGGCTGATGGCACAAGTGGGCCCCGCCGTCAGTTCCGCCAAATCTCTGCTGATTTACGGCCAGCCGGGCGATGGAAAATCGTTCCTGGTCGAGTCGCTGAGCAACCTGGAGTCGACCCCGATCTATCTGCCGTATGCCATCGAGAGCCAGGGAAACATCATCCAGGTGTTCGACCCGATCTATCACCAGCCGCTCGAGACCGAAGAACCGGAACAGTCGGTGCTCACGTCGGTGGCGATGGCCGCCGGCCACGACCGGCGCTGGATCCGCTGCAAGCGTCCGTTCATCGTCAGCGGCGGAGAACTCTCGCTGGACATGCTGGACCTGCGGTTCAATACCTCGTCCAGGATCTATGAAGCGCCGTTCCAGTTGAAGGCCAACAACGGCATCTACCTGGTGGACGATTTCGGACGCCAGAAGGCTGCGCCGGCCGAAGTCCTGAACCGGTGGATCGTGCCCATGGAGAGGCGCGTAGACTATTTGAGCTTCTTGACGGGCGGCAAGATGACGGTCCCCTTCGAGACGTTCCTGGTGTTCTCCACCAACCTGAACCCCTCGGACGTCGGCGATGAGGCGTTTCTACGGCGCATTCAATACAAGCTGTTTTTGCGCAGCCCGGGGCGAAACGAATTCCAATACATCTTCGAGAAATTTTGCGAACAGAAGAAGATCGCCTGCCCTGCGGGAATGGCGGAGCGGTTCATCGAGCGGCATTACAGGCTGGCGGGCCGGCGATTCCGGCGCTGCCATCCGCGCGATGTCCTGTCGCACGCGCTGAACCTCATTCATTTCGAAAAGCTTCCGTACGAACTCGACGACAAACTCATCGACCGCGCGTTCGAAAACTGCTTCGTGCAGGATCATATGGACGAAGGGGAAGACGAATCCGCGGTAGTGGTGGCCACGCCCGATTCTTGTGAACAGTCCTGGAACGACAAGCTGGCGCGCATTCCCACGCAACTCGGCAAGCTGGCGTTCATGGCCTTCTACCGGCGGCCGGACGCGGGCGGTTATGAAGACGCCGAGAGCACGAAGCGTTATGGCCAGGAGGAGACGGCCCGGGTTTTGGCAAAGCTGCACGTGGAATGCTTCTTGGGTTGGATAAGCCTCGGGGTGGAGCAACAGACCGCCGACTTAATGCGCTATCGCACCTCCGCCGACGGGGGGGCAGTGAATCTGAACCCTTCGGCAATGGCACGGCTGGGGCCGGTGGGCGCCCGAGAGGAAGAACTGGCTCTGTTTGCACAAGGCCTGACGGCACTGCTCAACGCGCGTCCCGCCGACCAGCAGCGGTTCCATTCGCAAGCGCTAGCGGCGTACCAATAAGCCTGCGAAGCCGGGCTCATCAAAACCCAAAACCATTTCGTGCCCCTTAACCAGGATGGGGCGCTTCACCAGATTGGGATTCTCGGACATCAGCCGCAGGGCGTCGGGCCGCGTCGGCGGGTGGTCTTTCATCCCGCGCTCGCGGTACAGCTCATTGCGGGAGTTCAAGAACATCCGGTAGTCGCGGTTGCCGATCAGCTCATCGAGTTCCTCAACAGAGAGACCGCGGCTCAGGTCCACTTCTTCGAACCGGGCTCCCTTTTCGCGAAGCAAACTCTTCGCTTTTCGGCAGGAGGTTCAGGTGGGTTTCAAGTAGAGCTTCAAGGTTTTTCTCCCTCGGCATCGGGTTTGGCGCCGGCCTGCTCGCCGGTGGAGGGAGCCGAGCGCTCCACCACAATTTCGAACTTGGCTACCAGGGTCGCGATCGCGCCCACGGCCGCCAGCACAGGTGCGGCGATGACCCCGATGGTGGCGACCGTGAGTGGAATCTCCATGAACGTGTGGCCATGCTCGTCGCGCACGATGATGCGGCGGACGTTGCCTTCGTGGATCAGCTTGCGGATCTGGTCGGCCAGGTCCTTGCCGTGAACCTTGAACTTCTCGTACATCTTGCCGAGGTCGTCCATAGGAATACGTTATCAGTTTTCAGTTTTCAGTTATTCAGTTTTCAAATTAGAGACGCCTTCGACCTGACCGGGCGCCTCGTCCGCGCTAGTGCTGAGTACTGATAACTGAAAACTGATCACTGAAACTCTGATCACTGACGACTTTGACCAGTTAAGATAATACTTTGGAGACCCACATTTGAAGAAGCTGGTGATCGCGCTGCTGGTAGTGGCGGCGGCCGTGGTCGGCTGGGGTGTCCTGCGAAAACAGGCACCGCCCAAAATCAATTTCGCCGCTGTCAAACGCACTACCTTGGTCAGCACGCTGCCGACGAACGGAAAGGTGGAGCCGTTTGAGTGGCAGGCGATGCGCGCCGAGCGGGCGGGCGTGGTCAGCAGCGTGACGGTTCGCGAGGGGCAGGCGGTAAGTAAGGACGAGGTGATCGCCTCCATCTCCGACCCGAGCCTTGCCAGCGATGTGCAGGGGGCGGAGGCGCGCGTGGCCGAAGCGCGGGCGAATCTCTCGGCGCTCGAGAGCGGCGGCAAGCCGGCCGAGCTGGCAGATATTGAGAATAGCCTCAAACAGGCACGCCTGGAATTGGAGCAGGAGCAGAAGAACTACGCCGCTCTGGATCGATTGGTCCAGAAACAGGCCGCCACGTCCCAGGAGGCGTCCGCGGCCCGCCAGAAAGCGCAACTGACTGAAACCGCGATCGAAGGTCTGGAGCGGCGGCGGCAATCCCTCGTGGCAAAAAGCGACGTGGCGGCGGCGCAGGCACGGTTGCAGGACGCACAATCCGCGCTGACCCTGGCGCAGGAGCGCGCCGCGCAAGGCGTGGTGCGGGCGCCCATGGCGGGCACTATCTACGGATTGGTGGCGCGAGCCGGCGGGTACGTCAACCCGGGAGACCTGTTGGCCAACGTGGGCCAGCTCGGCCGGCTGCGTGTGCGGCTGTACGTCGATGAGCCCGAGTTGGGCCGTGTGACGGAAGGCCAGCCGGTGACCATCACCTGGGAAGCCTTGGCCGGCAAGGAGTGGAAGGGGTCGGTGGAGCGGAAACCCAGTTCCATCCAGCCGCTAGGTTCGCGCCAGGTGGGTGAGGTGATCTGCTGGATCGACAACCCGCAGCACGAGCTGATTCCGGGGACCAATGTGGATGCTACGATACGGACCGCAGTGGTCGAAAACGCACTCGTCATCCCCAAAGAAACTCTGCGGCGCGACACGCAAGGAAGTTTTGTCTTGCGGCTGGACGGCGACTTGGTGGAACGGCGGGCCGTAAAGACCGGTAACTCCAGCATCGGCGAGGTGCAGGTTACCGAGGGGCTGAACCAGGGCGACGTGGTGGCCATGCCTACCGATGTGCCGCTCAAGGCCGGGGATCGGGTTACGCCCGTGATCAATGGCAACGGACTGGGGTAAACTGGGGTAGTTCAAGGTGGACCCCGTTTGAGTCGTATTCTGCTTCCAGCCCTGATTGCGGTGGCCGTGACGGCCTGTGCGCAGAATTCCGAGACGGGACAATTGGATGCCAGCCCCACCCTCTTCACGGTGATGGCCGCTCTGAATGCCGTCGGTTACAGCGCCGACCTCGGCTCCACCAATAACCATCCGCTGCGCGACGCCATACGGGCTGAGCTGGCTAAGCAAAACCTGCCCTCACTGGGCCCCATCAAAGAATTCTTCGAGCGCAACCGCAAACATACCGACGCCCAGGAGCTCGCCCAATACGTCTCCTTCGCCCTGACCGTGGGCCCGCCGCCGAACTTCGCAATCAAGATACGCGACGTGGACATTCCGCCGGACGTGGCCACCATGAAGGAGCTGTCTCCCATGCTGGCGGCCTTCTACAAGGAGGCCAACATCGCCGATCTTTGGAAGCGATCGCAGCCTGCCATCGAACAATATCTGGAGCGTTATCACGAGCCGGTTTCCGAAGCGGTGCTGCAGGTCAACACCTACCTGCGCCAGCAGACATCGGGCTTCAAGGGGCGCCACTTCCAGATCTACGTGGAGCTGCAGGGCGCGCCCAACCAGATCCAGACGCGCAGCTACGGGGACCGATACACCATCGTGGTTACGCCCTCGCCGGAGCCGCGGGTATTCGACATTCGCCACGCTTATCTGCATTACCTGCTGGATCCCCTGTCCACGCGCTATCAGGAGGTCCTCAACCGCAAGAAGCCCATTGCGGACATCGCGCAGCGCGCGCCCGTACTGGACGACTCGTTCAAGCAGGATTTCCTGCTGCTGGCTACGGAATCGCTAATCAAGGCGGTGGAGGCCAAGCTCGACAATCATCCGGCAGGGGTTCAGGAAGCGCTGCGGCAGGGACATATTCTGACGCCGTTTTTTGCCGATCAGTTAAATGTGTACGAAAAGCAGGAACAGGCGATGCTGTTCTACTATCCCGACCTGGTAGGGGCCATCGACCTGCAGACCGAGGAGATGCGCCTCAAGCAGGTGGAGTTCGACAAGCAGGCTACGGTGCGCGTAGTGAAGGCGCCTCCCGCGCCCGCGCCTCCTCCCCTGACCGGCGCGGCCAAGACCCTGGAGAATGCCGAGCAACTCTACACGGCGCGTAACCTGGGTCAAGCCAAGACGGAGTACATGGCCGTTCTCAAGCAAACCGAAGACCTGGCGATCCACAGCGCAGCGTACTATGGTCTGGCACGCATTGCCGCTCTTGAGAAAGATCCCGAACTGGCGGTGCGGCTTTTCCAGAAGACCCTGGACCTGGGGCCGGAGCCGACGGTGAAGGCTTGGACCCTGGTGTACCTGGGGCGGCTGTCGATCGCGGCGGGCGAGCGAGACGAGGCCAAGCAATATTTTCAGAGCGCCCTGAAAGTGGAAGGGGCGTCGCCGGCCACGCAACAGGCCGCCTCGCAGGGCGTGGAATTGAGTTCGAAACAGTAGAAAGGAAATCGAAGGAGCTTGGAAATGAAGCTAACGACTCTCACCGGGATTTTGATCCTGGCCGCCGGCGTGTCCGGTATGATGGCAGCTGATAAGAAACAACCGCAACAGCCACCGGCGGCGAATGCCGCTCCGAAGGGGCCCCAACCCAAATCGCAGGATGAGTTAAAGGCGCTTCAGGCGCTGTTCGCCGCGGCGGGAAAGCCGGATGAGATCATCGCGGCGGCCGAGGCCCTGCTCGCCAAGTTTGCGGATACCGACTTCAAGGACACAGCCCTCTTTATGGAGGCTGAGGCCTACCGGCAAAAGGGCGACAAGGAAAAGATGCAGATTTACGCCGAGCGCACTCTGGCGGCGAATCCCAAGCAGTTCCAGGCCGACCTGATGCTGTCGGAAAGCCTCGTCCAGGGAACACGCGAGCACGACCTGGACCGCGACGAGAAACTGGCCAAAGCGGACAAGTACGCCAAGGATGCCATTGAGGCCGTAAACGCCGCGGCCAAGCCCAACCCTCAACTCACCGACCAGAAGTGGGAAGACATCAAGAAGGATTTGATCGCCGAAGCCCATGATGCACTGGGGATGAGCGCGCTGCAAAGCAAGAAAAATGACGTTGCCATTGCCGAACTCAAGATGGCGGTGGAAGGCGCGGCCAGTCCGGAGCCGGCCTACCAGGTTCGCCTGGCCTCGGCGTACCAGGGGGCGGGCAAATACGATGAAGCCATCGAGATCGCGGAGAAGGTGATGAACGACCCGACGAATCCGCCGCAGATCAAGTCGATCGCACAATCGGTGCGGGCGCAGGCCGTGGTGGCGAAGAGGGGAGCCGCGGGCGGACAACCGGCCGGAGCCGCGCCACCGCCACAGGTCGAGATCAAGAAACCGTAGCCTGCGGCCGTACATGCGCGCGGACCCGGCATCGCTGGAACTGAAGATCAGTTACCGGTTCTCCGACCCAGAGATGCTACACCGCGCGCTGATCCACAGTTCCCACGCCCACGAGGCCAGCGGTGGCTCGGATGTGCCGCTACGAGACAACGAGCAGCTGGAATTTCTGGGCGATTCCATCCTTGGATTCCTGGTTGCGGATGCCTTGGTTAAGCGCTTTCCCGGTTATGAAGAAGGCGAATTATCGCAGTTGAAAGGACACCTGGTCAGTGCCGCGCACCTGCACGGAGTTGCCCGGCGGATCGAACTGGGCAGCTATCTGGAACTGGGCCGCAGCGAAGAGATGAGCGGCGGGCGCGCCAAAAAGACTCTGCTGGTGGACGCGCTGGAGGCGGTGATCGCCGCGATTTACCTGGATGGCGGTATCGACCCGGTGCGCGCGTTTGTGGCCGCGCACGTCCTGGACGCGCCCTTCGAGGGCGATGAGGCCGAGGGGACGGACATCCAGCCAAGCATCACCAATTTCAAGAGCGTGCTTCAGGAACTGGCGCAATCGCGCAAGCTGCCGCAGCCGCGCTACACCATTGTGAGCGAGCGCGGGCCGGAGCACTCCAAGACGTTTACCGTGGAAGTGCGTGTGGGGAAGGACTGGAGCGGCCAGGCCGAGGGCCGGACCAAGAAGATAGCAGCCCAGCGCGCCGCGCGCGGAGTCTATGAGCGGATGCTGGCTCAGTGAAGGGTCGGGCCCACCGGCGGCAAAGACCGCCGGCGTTACGCGGGGCGCGTCATTCCCAGTAGCGCGTTGATGAGCACCGAGGCCATGCCTAGCGGGATCATGATTTTCCAACCGATATTCATAAGCTGGTCGTAGCGGTAGCGGGGGAAGGTGCCGCGGAACCAGATCATGCCGTAGATCAGGCAGGCGACTTTGAAGAGGAACCAGAACAGGCCGATCACTGCGCCATTCACCGACGGGATGGCGAAGAGCGCGGCTACTGCGAACAGCATCAGCACCACTGCGATCAGGACCTTCTGCTGCGTCGGATCGATCAAGCGCTTCACCAATGGGATCGTCAGGGCGGCTGAGCCCGCAAAGAGCACCATGGGAAACACGAAGTTCACGGGCACGGCCAGCCAGCCGACACTCGGAAAGGGCCGCAGCCAGCCGCCCAGAAACAGGGTCACGGCGACCGATGAGACCACGAAGATATTGGCGTACTCGGCCAGGAAGTACAGCGCCCAGCGAAAGCCGCTGTATTCGGTATGGAAGCCGGCCACCAGTTCCGACTCGGCCTCGGGAAGGTCGAATGGCGCACGGTTCGTTTCGGCGACCGCAGAGACCATGTAGACCACGAACGGCACGATCATGAACAGGTAGTTATCGAAGACGAACCAGATGCCACGGTGGAGTTGGGCGTTGACGATCCCTTGCATGCTGAGCGTCCCCGCAGCCATCACGCCGGAGAGTAGCGCGAATGCCAGCGCTACTTCATAGCTCACCAATTGCGCGGCGCTGCGCAACGCTCCCAGCAGCGGATAGTGACTGTTGGACGACCAGCCGCCCAGGATGATGCCGAGAATCCCGACCGCGGACATGGCCGAAACTACCAGCAGCCCGACATTCACGTCCGCCACAAAGATGTTGCGGGCGAACGGCAGCACGGCGAAGGAGGTAAGCGCGGTGAAGGTGGAAATCACCGGCGCCATCCAGAAGAGCGAGCGATCGGCGTCAGTGGGGACGATGTCTTCTTTGAGCAGCAGCTTCAATGCGTCGGCGATGGGTTGCAGCAGGCCATGCGGCCCCACGCGCATGGGACCCAGGCGCACCTGGAAATCCGCCAGGACTTTGCGCTCCACCAGCGTGATGTAGCCGGCCACCAGCGGGAAGACCGCGATGATCACCACTGTGATTACGATCGGCACGAACAAGGGGTTGGAAAAGATCGTATCCATATCGTCCTCACCGTATGAGCGAAGCCTGCGCCAGCCGCAGGAAGGGCTCGGGGTAGATGCCGATGGCCAGCGTCACCAGGCCCGTCAACCCCAGCGCCATGCGAAGTCCGAAGCTGGTGGCCAGTGGGGCCAGCTCGGTTTCCTCGCGAACAAACATGCTGCGCACGATTTTGAAGTAGTAATAGATCGCGACGGCCACGTACAAGGTTGCAATCACCGCCAGCGCGTAATGGCCCGTCTGGAGCAGCGCCAGGAAGATGTAATACTTGCCGAGGAAGCCGGCGGTGGGCGGGATTCCCGCGAGCGAAAGCAGGAAGATCAGCATCAGAACCGCGTAGCCGGGGCTCTTGTGCATCAAGCCCGCGATGTCGTCGAGATCCTCGCCGATGATGTTGGCGCGCCGCAATGCCACCAACACCAGGAAGGCGCCCAGGTTCATGAAGGTGTACACCATGATGTAGACCGAGATTCCATCGATGCCCGTCTTGTTGCCGGCGATGAGACCGAGCAGCATGTAACCCGCGTGCGAAATCGAGCTATAGGCCAGCAGTCGTTTGATGTTGGTCTGGTTGATCGCGGCCAGGTTGCCCAGCGTCAGGGTGGCGATGGCCACGGCCGCGAGCAAAGGCTCCCAGGCCGCCCGCGCGGGCGCCAGCGGACCTAGGAAGATGCGCAGAAGGAAGGCCATCGAGGCGGCTGTCGAAGCCACAGAAAGATAGGCGGTGACGGTGGTGGGCGCTCCCTCGTACGCATCGGGGGCCCACATGTGGAAGGGCACGGCCGAAATCTTGAAGAGCAGTCCCACAGAGGTGGTGGTCACGGCCAGGAAGACCACGGGGTCCCACGCGCTGCGTGCGGCAATCGCGGCCGTCACGTCGGCGAGCTTGGTGGAGCCGGCCATCCCGTACATCAGCGAGAATCCGTACGCCAGAAAACCTGTGGAGAAAGCGCCGAGCAGAAGATATTTGAGCGCGCCTTCATTGGAGCGCTTGTCGGTGCGCAGAAAACCAACCATCACGTAGAAGCACAGAGCCATCAGTTCCAGGCCGATGAAGAGGGTGACCAGGTCGGTTCCAGCCGCTAGGAAGTACATGCCGGACTGCGCGAACAGGATCAGGGCATAGTATTCGCCGTGATGCTCGCCGGCGATTTCCAGATATTTGTATGAGACGCAGGCGACGACCAACGCGGCGATTACGAAAATCCAATTGAAGAAGATGCCGAAGCTGTCGACCGTCACCGAGCCCTGGAAGCCGGTGAGTTCCTTGAGGCCGCTGGCGGCGAGGAAGGCGTGCTGCCGCCACAAGCCGAGGCCGGCGAAGGCTTCTGCCAGGATGACGAGGACAGTTAGCCATTTGCGCTGGCGCGGGGCGGGAAAAACCCAGAAATCGAAGAGCAGGATGGCGCATCCGAACAACGCCAGTATGAGGGCGGGCTCGATGGTGAAGTGGTCCGCGGAGGTGTAGAACTGGCTCATTGTGCGGCCTCCTGTGGGGCAGGCCTATCGGCCGGTGCGCCGGGCGGAAGCCCGGCGGCAGCCCGGAAGGGCTGCCCCACAAAGTACCCAGGCCGCACGCGTTCGACAATCTCCGTCACCGGCGTTCGCAGCAAATCGAAATAGGGCTTCGGGTAAACCCCGATCCAGACGGCCCACAGGATCAACGGCACGAAGATCGCAACCTCGCGAAGACTCAAGTCCGGCAAGCCGAGGTTTTTTTGGTTGGTGACCTCTCCCAACATGGTGCGCTGGTACAGCCACAGCAGGTAAGCTGCGCCGAAGATCACGCCCGTCACGGCGAAGGCGGCCCAGATGCGATTGGCTTCAAACGCCCCCTGCAGAATGGTGAACTCGCCGATGAACCCATTGAGCAGCGGCAGGCCCGCGGAGCTGAGCATGGCAATGGCGAAGATCACCGCGAACCTCGGCATCACGTGCGCCAGGCCGCCATACTCGGCGATCTCACGCGTATGCCGCCGCTCGTAGATCATGCCGATAATGAGGAAGAGCATGCCCGTCGAAATCCCGTGGTTGAGCTGCTGGAGCACGCTGCCGGCGATCCCGTTCGGGTTCATCGCAAAGATTCCCAGCGTGCAAAATCCCAGGTGGCTCACCGAGGAGTACGCCACCAGCTTCTTCCAATCTTGCTGCATGAGGCTGACCAGCGCGCCGTAGACAATGCCGATAATCGAAAGCACCGCCAGGATTTGCACAATGGTGCGATCCATCGAGGCCTGCGGCAGCAGCGGCAGCGAGAAACGCAGGAACCCGTACGTCCCCATCTTCAGCAGCACGCTGGCCAAGATCACGGAACCTGCGGTGGGCGCTTCCACGTGCGCGTCGGGCAGCCAGGTGTGGAATGGAAACATCGGTACCTTGATGGCGAAGCCCAGGAAGAACGCCCAGAACACCCATTGCTGCATGCCCAGCGGGAGATGCAGTTTCATGAGCTCCGAAATCTCGAATGTATAGAAACCGAACTGGTTGAAGTGCTGGAAGTAGAGCGTCAGGATGCCGAGCAGCATCAGGACCGAGCCGGCCAGCGTGTATAGGAAAAACTTGATGGCAGCGTACAGCTTGCGCGGCCCGCCCCACACCCCGATGATGAAATACATCGGGATCAGCACCAGCTCCCAGAAAATGTAGAACAGGAAGAAATCGAGCGAAACAAAAACGCCGATCATGCCCGTCTGCAGCAGCAGGAACATGGCGTAATATTCCTTGGTCCGATCCTGCACGGCGTTCCATGAGGAGAGAATCGCCAGAAAGCCCATCACCGTAGTGAGCATGATCAGCAGCAGGCTGATGCCGTCGATTCCGATGGAGTAACTCGCGCCCAGCGATGGGATCCAATCGGCGTGCTCTACATATTGGTATCCCGCCTTGCCGCTCTCGAAACGGAAGACCAGCGGCAGCGACACCAGAAATCCGAGGAACGAAGCCAAATTGGCCCAAATGCGAATGGCGTTCTTGTTCCCGGAGGGGAGGAAGAGCAGCACCAAAAGCCCGGCGATGGGCGTCCACAAAACGATGCTAAGCAGATGCTGGTCCATATGTCACCGCGTCACGTAATATCCGAAAAACAGCAACACGCCAATCACGATGCCCAGCGCGTACCGCTGCAGCCGCCCGGTTTGGAGGCTGCACACCGGGAAGGAAAGCATGCGGATGAAAAACGAACCCAATCGTACTGCGCCATCAATGACCCAGGTGTCCCACCACATGGACGTGGTGGAGGAAAGGCGCGTCAGCCAGCCCGCGCCGTTCACCCCGCCATCGATCACGTTGCGGTCGAACACGCCGAGCATCAGCCCGCCGCCTTTGGCGAGGCCATTGACGAACAGGAAATCGTAGATCTCGTCGACGTACCATTTGTGGTACAGAACTGTGTACAGCCCGTGGAACCGAGCGGCGATGCGCTCAGGGATCTCCGTGCGCATGGAGTATAGATACCGAGCCAGCGCAATGCCCATGATGGCCACCGCCACCGACACGCCCATGAGAATCCATTCCGTGGAGGCAGGGTGTTCGCTTTCCACCACGCGCACTGCGAAGGATGGCTCCAGCCAGTGCTCGAAGGCGCGGAAGTTTTCGCCCAGATTCCATAGCTTGGGCGTGCCCAGCCAACCGGCGAGTACGCTGCCGACGGCGAGGAGCGTCAGCGGGACAGTCATGGTGGCTGGAGATTCGTGAATGTGCGCTTCCTTTTCGGCGGCCACGCGGGACTTTCCATAGAAGGTCAGGTACATGAGCCGCCACATGTAGAAGGCGGTCATGCCGGCGGTGGCCAGCCCCACGAACCACAGCACGTGGGAACTCTGGTAAGCCTGCCACAGGATTTCGTCCTTCGAGAAAAACCCCGCCAAGCCGGGGATGCCGGCGATGGCCACCGAGCCAACAAACATGGTCCAGTGCGTAATCGGGATCTTCTTCTTGAGGGCGCCCATGAAGCGCATGTCCTGCTCGCCGCCCAGCGCGTGGATCACCGAGCCGGAGCACAGGAAGAGGAGGGCTTTGAAAAAAGCGTGCGTGAACAGGTGGAACACGGCCACCCAATAGGCGCCAACGCCCAGCGCCAGAAACATGTAGCCGAGCTGGCTGACGGTGGAATAGGCCAGTACGCGCTTGATATCGTTTTGCACCAGCGCGATGCTCGCGGCGAAGATGGCGGTGAACGCGCCCACGGTCGCCACGATCGTACTGGCCGTGGGAGACAAGTGGAATAGCGCGGAGGAGCGCGCCACCATGTAGACGCCCGCCGTCACCATGGTGGCCGCGTGGATCAAAGCGGAAACCGGCGTGGGACCTTCCATGGCATCGGGCAGCCAGACGTACAACGGAAACTGCGCGGATTTACCGGTAGCGCCGATGAACAACAGCACCGCGATGGCAGTTAGTACGCCGGGGCTGAAGGTGCCGGTGTGCAGCAAGGCATTCACGTCCGTGAACCGCACCGTGCCCAGCACAGAAAGCAGCAGCAGCATGCCCAGAATGAACCCGGCGTCGCCGATACGATTCACTACGAAGGCCTTCTTGCCCGCATCACCCGCTGACTTCTTGTGGAAGTAGAAACCGATCAGCAGGTAGCTGCAGAGCCCCACGCCTTCCCAGCCGACGAACAGCAGCGCGTAGTTATTCGCCAGCACCAGCATCAGCATGAAGAACACGAACAGGTTGAGGTAGCCGAAGAAGCGATAGTACCCGCCATCGTGCGCCATGTACCCGACCGAGTAGACGTGGATCAGAAATCCCACGCCGGTAACCACCAGGATCATCACGGAGCTGAGCGGATCGAGCAGGAAACCCCAGTCGGCCTGGAAAGTGGCGAGCGCTCCGCCGGCCGTGTGGAACGGCATTCCGGCAATCCAGGTGAATTGGACTACCTGGTGGATTCTAACGGGCAGATGAGAGAGCTGCCAGACAGCGCCGCAGGAAAGCAGGAAAGAGAGCAGCACCATGCCGGGGCAGATGAGGCTGACGAGGAGCTTCCGCGAGCGGCGCGCCGGGCGGACGCCCGGCGGCAGGCTGAAAGCCTGCCCCACAGGGGTCTGGTGGGGATTCTGCTGCGGGTCAAGCATCTTGCCGAACGCCAGCATCAGCAGTGCGCCCAGCAGCGGGAACAAGGGGATCAGCCAAATCTGATCGAGAAAATTCACGGCGTCACCATTTCAGTAAATCGATCTCATCCGCCAGCACGGTTTCCTTGTTGCGAAACAGCGCGATCAAAATGCCCAGCCCCACGGCCGCTTCGGCCACCGCATCGGTGATCACGAAAATCGCAAAGATCTGCCCGTTGACGTTGTGCAGCTCGTGCGAAAACGCAATCAGGTTGATGTTCACGGCGTTGAGGATCAGCTCAATGGACATCAGAATGATCACGATATTTCGCCGCGTGAGCACGCCTACCGTGCCGATCAGCAACAGCGCCGCGCTCAGCGCCAGGTAGTGTACGGTGGTAATCGGATGCATCGTCAGATCCTCTTCTTCGCCATCACCACGGAACCGACCACCGCCACCAGCAGCAGCACCGAAGCGATCTCAAACGGCAGCAGGTATTCGGAAAATAGCGTGTCCCCGAGGATTTCGGTGTTCCCCAAAACGGCAGGCACCGCAGTCTTGAGATCCGCGATGCGAAACGCCGACTGGCCCCGGTAGATGAAGTAGCCGATCTGCCCGCACACCAGGACAGAGGCAATCAGGGCCACCAGCCATTGCCGGTTGAACTGGCGCTCCTTGGCCGCCTGGTCGAGATTTACGAGCATGATCACGAACAGAAACAGCACCATGATGCCGCCCACGTAGAGGACGATTTGCACCGCGAACAGGAACTCCGCCTGCTGCAGCAGGTACAAACCGGCCACGCCGAGCAGCGAAACGATCAGAGCGATGGCGCTGTGGATGGCGCTGCGGCGCGTGATGGTGAGGATGCCTCCTCCCAGCACCAGAACCGCGAACGCGTAGAACAAAATCGTGTCGGTCAGCATTTGTATCGCGTGGGCACGGGCCCTTCCTCAAGCATCTTGCGGTCCCAGATGGCGCCTTCCCGGGTGTAGCTGGCCATCTCGAAATCCTGCGTCAACTCCAGCGCATCGGTGGGGCAGGCATCCTCGCACAGCCCGCAGAACATGCAGCGCGAAGTATCGAACGTAAAAGTGACCAGCTCCTTTTTTTTGGTCGTCTCGTTGCGCGTGCTGGTCATCACGATCAGGCTCTCCGGGCACGCCAGCGCGCACATGTTGCAGCCCATGCACATCGGCTCGCCGTCCGAGTTGATATTCATGCGCGGCGCGCCGCGGTAGCGTTCGGCGATCTTTGGCCGCTCGGCTGGATACTGCTCGGTGCAGATATATTTGGGGTTCTGGTTGCGAAAGGTGACCCACAGGCCTTGGGCCAGGTCCACCAGGAAGATCTTCTTGAAAAGACGAGCGATCACCGGTCCACCTCTCCCAGCACGATATCCAACGTTCCGATCACGGCCACTACGTCGGCGATCAAAGCCCCACGCACCATCCGGTCAAGCGCCTGCAAATTGATGAACGACGGCGGCCGTACACGCACACGGTAGGGCTGCGTGGAGCCGTCGCTCACGATGTAATATCCCAGTTCGCCTTTGGGCGCTTCGATCGAAACATACGCCTCGCCCACCGGCGGTTTGATCACCTTGGAAACCTTGGCCATGATGGGCCCTTCCGGAATGCCTTCCACGGCTTGCCGGACGATGCGCACGGCTTGCCGCATCTCCTCCATACGCACGATGTACCGGTCGTAGGTATCGCCGTTTTGCCGCGTGGGAATCATGAAATCGTATTTCTCGTATCCCGAATAGGGCTGTGCTTTGCGCAAGTCCCACTCCACCCCGGCGGCGCGCAGCACCGGACCGGTCACACCGTACTGCTTGCAGTCTTCGGCGTTGAGAATGCCCACGTCTTTCAGGCGGCTCTTCCAGATGCGATTGTTAGTGAGCAGCTCTTCGTACTCATCCACCTTGGGCAGGAACATGTCGCAGAAGGCTTTCACTTCTTTCTCGAAGCCCTCGTAGAGCTCGTATTGCAGGCCGCCGATGCGGAAGGCGTGCGTGGTGAGCCGCGCGCCGCAGTACTGTTCGAAGATTTTGAGGATCTCTTCGCGCTCGCGGAAACAGTAGAACACCGGGGTGATCGCGCCGATATCGAGCGCGTGCGTGCCCAGCCACAGCAAGTGGCTCGCGATCCGGTTCAACTCGGCCAGGATCACCCGCACAGCCTGCGCGCGCGGCGGCGCTTCCGCGTTCAACAGCTTCTCCACCGCCAGGCAATAGCCTAAGCCGTTGGAAACCGCGGCCACATAATCCAGCCGGTCCACATAGGGGTTGAACTGCACGTAGGTGCGGGCTTCGGCGATCTTTTCCACGCCGCGGTGCAGGTAGCCGATGACGCAATCCGTGCCCAGAATCTTCTCGCCATCCAGCTTGAGGATCACGCGCAGCACGCCGTGCGTGGAGGGATGCTGCGGCCCCATGTTGAGCACCAGTTCGGTCGAATCGAGGAAGGTGGTTTCCGGCATATTATTGCCCGCTCGCTCCGTCCAGGTTCTCTTCCACCCACCGCTGGTCCTGCTGCAGGATGGGGTAATCCTTGCGCAACGGATGCCCCTGCCATTCGTCCGGCATCAGAATGCGCCGCAAATCCGGGTGCCCGGCGAACTCGATGCCGAACATGTCGAACACTTCGCGCTCCAGCCAGTTGGCCGTCAAGTGCACGCCCACGACGGTGGCCGGACGGTAGCCGTCCGCAATCTGAGTTTTGATGCGCACCCGCTCGTTGCGCGCGAAGCTGTAGAGGATGTAGACCAGGTCGAAGCGCTCCGCCCGCTTGGGCCAATCCACCGCGGTGATGTCGACCAGGTAGTCGAAGCCCGGTCCCGCCTTCAGGTATTCGATCAGCGGGAACCACCATCTCCGGTGCGACGACAATGAAATTCTGCGCGAGATAGGTGAAGCTCTGTCCGAACCCATCGCCGAAACGGTCCTTCAACTCGCGGACGAGATCGCTCTCCCAAGGAATCGCCGCCATGACCGCGGGCGGCTTGGGGGCTGGTTTGGGAGGAGCCGGTTTCTCGTCAGCCATCACTTCTCCTGTGTAGACCTTATTTGTACCAAAAGGATAAAGAGGTGTCAAATTCCTCAACAGTTGGCCGCCGCATCCTCATTTGGAGGTATAGTGACCACCACCGGGCCAAAGTGTCAGAAACATTCGCTAGCGCTTCTCGACCGTTCAACCCCTTCCAGGCCCCGCTTAGCTCTTTAACCTGAACAAAGCAAGCGGTTTGTGGTGTAATGAAAGTTTCATACATGCAGACCCTGGCCCACCGTCTCCACCGACGCGCACGCGAATTACGGATGATTGCCAAGGGCCTGCTGTCTACCGACCACCCGATTCTGGCGCACATCATTCCGATGCGCCGCTGCAATCTTGCGTGCGCGTACTGCAACGAGTACGACAAGCATTCCGACCCGGTGCCGACCGCGACCATGTTCGAGCGCGTGAACCGGCTGGCGGATCTGGGCACCACCATCATCACCATCAGCGGCGGCGAGCCTCTCCTGCACCCCGAGCTGGACGAGATTATCCGCCAGATCCGGCGGCGCGGCATCATCGCCGGGATGATCACGAACGGCTATCTGCTGACGGCCGACCGCATCAAGCGGCTCAACCGCGCCGGCCTGGAGCACCTGCAGATCAGCATCGATAACGTGAATCCTGACGATACGTCGAAGAAGAGCCTGAAGGTGCTCGACAAGAAGCTGCAACTGCTGGCGCAACATGCGGGCTTCCACGTGAACATCAACTCCGTGGTGGGCGGCGGCATCCAAAACCCGAAGGATGCCCTGGTGGTCGGCAAGCGGGCCGTGGAACTAGGCTTCACGTCGACGGTCGGGATCATTCACGACGGTGAAGGCCAGTTGCAGCCGCTGGGCGATGTGGAGCGCGAAGTCTACATGGCGATGCGGTCCATGGAAAAGACCAGTTACGCGCAGATCAACGGATTCCAGGACAACATTGCGCACGGCGTGGAGAACAAGTGGCGCTGCCGCGCGGGCGCGCGCTACCTGTACATTTGCGAGAACGGCCTGGTGCACTACTGCTCGCAGCAGCGCGGCTATCCGGCCAAGCCGCTATTGGAATACACGGTCGAAGACATCCGTCGCGAATACCGGACTACGAAGGAGTGCGCGCCGCGTTGCACGGTGGCGTGTGTGCACCAGGTGGGCTACATCGACAACTGGCGCAGCCCGCAGGATTTGACGCCGGTGCCGATGGGCGAAGGCAGTCCCGACGGCCTGGTGCAATTGCAGTAGGGTTCCCCCCAAATCGCCATCGGGTTACGCTCAGCGAACTTGATAGCACAAATAGACAGGGGGGAATTCGAATGACTGTCACTCTCACACCGGAGCTGGAAAAACTCGTTCGCGAGAAGATTGAGCGAGGAGAGTACGACAGTGCCGAGTCTCTCGTCGGACACGCCGTTCAGCGCCTATTTGAGGAAGACACTGTCGAGAAAGAGATTCGGCGACGCATCGAAGCCGCAGAAGCAGAAATCGATAACGGTCAATTTGTTGAATACGATTCGGCCACGATTCATGAGCTTGCCAGGGATGTCCACGAGCGAGGCATGAAGAAGCTCGCAGTCGATCAGGATAAAACAGGCTCTCCTGGATGAAGCTCCGTGGCGCGGAGCGCGGTCGCTGACCTCGATGAGATTTGGGCCTATTTAGCCGCAAAAGAGAACATTGAAGTGGCGGAACGAGTGGTGAACTCGCTCGTTGCCCGTTTTGCAATTCTCGCTGAAAACCCGGTGCTCGGCCGCAGCCGCTCGGATCTTGGGGGCGGGATGCGGAGCTTCCCGGTTGGGAATTAGCGCATCTACTACCGTCCGGAAACAAGAGGCGTGCTGCGCATTTTGTACGTGCGGCACGCTGCGCGGCAAGAAAGGCTCTAGCTCGCCTGCCATGCGTTCCTTGGAAAATAACCCTACACCAACTGAGCCAGAATATCCCGCTGAAACGGCCTCAACTCCCGCAGCGATCCCAGTTTGACCTGAGCGGGCCACGCGGGGTTGGCAATCAGCGCGCGGCCCACGGCAACCAGATCAAACTCCTCCCGCTCCAGACGCTCCTGCAGTTCGTCGAAGCCGGCCGCTTGCGCCGCAAGGCCGGTTCCAAACGAGTGCAGGAAATCCTGATCGAGACTCACCGAGCCCACCGTAATCGTCGGCTTGCCCGTGAGCTTCTTCGTCCAACCGGCCAGATTCAGATTGCTGTCGGGAAACTCCGGCTCCCAGAAGCGCCGCTGCGAACAATGAAAGATATCGACGCCAGCATTCGCCAGCGGTTCCAGAAAGCTCTCCAGCTCCGCGGGCGTCTGCGCCAAGCCGGGCATTGTAATCCTGCAGCTTCCACTGCGAATAACGAAAGCTCACCGGGAACTCGCGGCCGACGCGCCGACGGATCTCACCAATCACTTCGACGGCGAATCGCGTGCGCGCTGGAAGGTCGCCGCCGTACTCATCGGTTCGTTGGTTGGTGCCTTCCCAGAAGAACTGGTCGATTAGGTACCCGTGCGCGCCATGGATTTCCAGGCCGTCGAAGCCTAACTTCTGTGCCGATGTTGCGGCTTCGCCGTATGCGGCGATCACCTCGTCGATGTCGGTCCGCGTCATCGGCTCGGCCACGCGCTCTCCCGGCTTCGAAAACCCGGACGGCCCGACTGCGTGGGAATTGCGCGCCAGCCCGGGAGAAGCCACCAGGCCCACATGCCACAACTGGGGGAAAATTCTGCCGCCGGCTCGATGGACTTCCGCCGCTACCCTGCGCCAGCCGCCCAAAGCATCCTCTCCACAAAAGCGCGGCACGTTGGGGTCGAAGCCCGCTCCGGGATGGGGAATGAAAGTCCCTTCGGTGATGATCAAGCCGACCTCGCCCTCGGCCCGCCGCCGATAGTAAGCGGCCACATCGGCGCCCGGTACGCCGCCGGGCGATTTGGAGCGAGTCATGGGGGCCATCACAATTCGATTCGCCAGCTTGAGGTTGGGCATCGAGAACGGCCGAAACAGCGCGGAGCCGCGGGAATTGGCGTCCATCGTTAGCTCCGCATCCGCGTCATCAGGTATAGGCCGCCCAGAGCGAAGACCGCATCCGGCGACCACGCCGCCATGGCGGGTGGCAACTGGTTCACCTCGCCAATTTTCTGGAACAGTATGCTGATGCCCCAATAGAAAATGGCGATGGCAATGCTGACGCCAATGCCGGTCATGGCGCCGCGGCTGCCCACCAGAAACGCGAACGGGACAGCGATCATGGCCATGATCAATGCGAAGATCGGTACCGAGAATTTCCGATAGAACTGCACCTGCAGGCGGACCGTGTCGAAACCGCTCTGCTGTAGGTCGCGGATGTAGCGGTCCAGTTGCAGAAAATTCATCTGCTTGTCCTGGAGCGCCTCCTTGAGAAAGTAGTCGGGCGGCTCCTTCAGCTCGGGGAAGGTAGTGCCGCCAAAGTTGTGGGTCGACATGCGTTGCGCGCCCTGGAAATCGCTGCTCCAACCGTTTTCAAAGATCCAGGTTTTGAGCGACGGGCTCCAGCGGGCGCGCTCGGCGGCGATTTCACGGGTCAGCCGAAACGTAGCCGGGTCCAGTTCGAAAACGTAGACACCCGCCATCATGCTTTGGCTGGGGTCGAAATACTTGTAGTAGAAAATTCTCGATTCGGCGCCCCAGATCCATTTGCGGTTGGGATTCAGATAGGTCTGCGTCGCCCGCCCTTTGATTTCGTCGCGCAAGGCGTCCTGTTTGCGGTTGGCTCCGGGAACGTAGTAAAAATCGAACGCGAACAAGGCGCCGCTGAAGAGCACGGCGGCGACGAATACCGGCATCGCCAGCCGGAACAGGCTCACGCCGCAGGCCTTGAAGGCGGTCACCTCGTTGTTCTTGGTCATCACCCCGAAAGCCCCCAGCACGGCCAGCAACACACATATGGGCAGGCTCTGATAAATCAAAGTGGGCGTGAGGAAGAACAGGTAGGTGAACATCTTCAGCAGCGGAATACCGTTTCGGATCATGTCGCCGATCAGCTCGAAGAAGTTGTAGATCAGGGTCATCGAAACCAGGCTGGCCAGCCACAGTGCGAAGTAGAACAGGAACGTCGAAAGAATATAGGTGTCGACCAATTGCGGCAGCATGGGCAGCCGGCGGCCGGGCTGCAGAGGACGATCGGTCTTGAAGCGGGCAAACAAGCCTTTAATGTAGCCCAGGAGGTCGCGGTCGCCGGGCCGGTCGAGGCGCGCCAGGAAAAAGACACCGGCGATACCGAACACGATGTTCGGCAACCAGATGGCTAGCGGGATCGGGAGAGTCCTCTGGCGCGCCAGGCCGAGCAGGCTGATGGACGAGAGATGGTAGCAGAAGAAGGCCAGAAAAACGGCCGTGACATAACCGGCGGATTTGCCGCCCTTGCGCGTGGCCACACCCAGCGGGATGCCGACCAGGGACAGCATGATGCAAGCCACCGGCAGCGCAAAGCGGCGGTACAACTGCACGCGCGCCTCAATCCACTCGGGCCCGTCGTAGCGCCAAAGCCGGCCCGTATTCATCTCTTGGAACGGCTGGTTTCTTACTGTCTTGGGCGGCGCAGCCTCCAGTGCCTGATCACCGCGGGGGAAACTGACATCGTGGGCGACATTGTCTTTGCCCATTTCGTAAGTGGAGGCGTCGCGCAGAGAAAGCTGAATGCGGTTATGCGCCGGGTCGGGCTGCGCGATGGCCTCCCGCGCTACGGTGATCAGCGGCCCCTGGGCGTTCCCGCGCATACCGTTGGCGCGCTGCTCCGGGGGCGTCACATCCGCCATAAAAACGTTGTGCCACAGGACCGGATCGCCCGGCCGCACGTCGTTCACGTAGAGGATCGTGTTGGGGAAATCCTCCTCGAACACGCGCGGCTGGATCTCCGCGGAGAGCTGCGTGGCGATGAGCTGGTTGCGGATCTCGTTGCTCTCGCGAATGGAGTACGGCGTGAGCCGCAGAGACGCGTAGGCGGCGAAGGCGGTGGCGATGGTGGCGAACAGCATGACCGGCGCGATCACTTTGCGGCTGGGCACGCCGGCGGCCCGCAGCGCGGTGATTTCTCCGTCGCTGGCCATGCGGCCCAGGCCGATGAGAATCCCCACCAGCATCCCGAATGGAATGGTCTGCGGCAGCACCGGGGGCATGGCCAGGGCAAACAACAGCACTACCGTTTTCGCCGTGACATTGCTGCGCACCAGCACGTCGAAGATCGGGTCGACTCCTTGTAGGAAGAGGACGAAGGTGGCCAGGAAGGTGCCGAGCAGCGCGCTCGAAAGAATTTCGCGGAAGATGTACCGGCCGATCAGGCGCAGCACGTTAGTGAGTTCCCAGCTCGTACGTGGGGCAGCCCTTCCGGGCTGCCGCCGGGCTTACGCCCGGCGCGCCGGCTGAAAGCCGGCGGCAGGCCGGAAGGCCTGCCCCACGAGTCCGCCGCAGCCTCTGTATTCCTCTGGCTTTCGGCGTCTCGGCGGTGAAGTCTTTGCCCACTTACCGCACCAACTCAGGGGCGGGGACCACCGGCAGCCGCGGCTGCTCTTCGTCCTGCGGGTGCAATTCCAGGTCGTCGATCAGGATCGAGGGCGCCACCACCGTGGCATTGGACTCGTAGCCGGCAGCGCCCATGAGCGCGAACGGGATGGCATTGTCCAGAAAGTCGAACCGGTTGAGATCGTCGCCAACGGCGAGAATGTCTTTTAAGGAACGCGCCGTAAAGCCGCGGAAAGCCATGCCGCGTACCAATTCCTCACGGCCATCGGGGAAGACCTTGTAAACCAGTATCGGCAGACTAACCGGAAGCGAACCTCCGGACGGCACTCCAGACAGCATCCGGCGCGCATCTTCAATGGACATCGAGGAAGGGAAATCCATTTCCCGCACGACAATTCCATAAGGCTTGCCGCGCATCGCGACTAATTCCATCAGCCTTCGGCGGAGTTCGGGAGCGGGCACGGTAGTGGTCGCGCTGACGAACAAATTGCTGATGCCCGCGGTGGAGGCGCCGAACTGCCCGGGCATGCGTGCGTGGCCGTTAGAACCCTCTAACCCGTGGACCGGCTGGCGCGTGAGCAGATAGCCCTTCAGCGTGCCGTTTTCCACCAGATGCAGTTTCTTGGGAACAACGCCTTCGCGGTCCACCTCGAAACTGCCGAACAGCGGCTTCCCTTGCCATTCCTTCAGCAGCGGGTCATCCCACACGTCGAAGGTTTCGGGCAAGATGCGCGCTCCCAGCCGGCCGTCGAGTTCGCTGACAGCCACCGCCAAATTGCGGCGCTGGTCCATCACCGGACGGCGCACCAGCGCCAGGTTCCTGCCCAAGACTTCGGCGAAGACCTGCGCGCCCGCCATGCCTTCAAACAGCACCGGGCCGGAATAGTCCTCCCCTTTATTCGCGTGGGCCAGGGCGGTCACCCTCTTCGCCAGAGTCTCGACGCCGGCCGTCAATTGAGCGTCGCCCGGCATTCCGGCAACGTCGGCGGCTTGGATCGCCAGTCGATCGCGAACGCGCATACCATCGGATGCGCGCGCCTCGGCACGGACTCGCAACTCGGCAGTCCGGTCGGGAACGCGAACCTCGGTGCCTTCCGAGTTGACCAGGTAGTAGCCACCGTCTCCCGCGCGAAACTCCACGTTGGAGCTCTCCACATCCGGATACTGGTTGAAGATCGCCGAGAGCTTGCGCGTGCGATTGGCCCAGGCCTCTTCGTCGATATTCAGCTTCTGGAAATCGTGGAGAATGTGCACCGGCTCGGTGTGCGCAAAATCGCTGACCTGCTCGTTGACGGTCAGATTCCGCAGCGCCGCCCGCTTGCGCGCGATGGCTTCCACGGCCGACTTGTACGCCGAATCGGTGGCGAGCCAGAAATAGCGCCGGAGCACGGGGTATGAGTTGTCCAGGGGAAACCGCTCCAGGTCGTAGCGCGTGCCAAAGTTAAAGTCGCTAGCAGAGTAGTTGGTGTTGTCGAATTTGTAATCGCCGACGCGAACCTTGACATCGAGATTCCGGAATCTATCGCGGCGGCGCGCCGTCAAGCCGCCCAAAGTCGCGGAGACGGTGAAACCGTCGCTATCGTCCAGCAGGTATTCGATGAAGTAGGGCTTTTCGAGATTGGGGACCGTTAACTTGAGCGAGCGGTCCATCTCGTCGTGCATCGCGCGGATGACCTGGTCAGCCGGGGGCGCCTGCGCGCTGACCGCAAGGCCGATGCCCAGCACCGCGGCTGCGAGCAGGAACGGCTTCACCGGGCGCTCCCCGTTTCCGTATCGAACGGAATCGGCAATAGCGGAGGCCGGTCCTGCGACTTGGCCTTCTTCTCGATTTCGATCTCCGAAACCAGGATGGCGGGAGAGACCGCCGATACCGGCACATTGCCTGACTCGGCGCCGCAGTAACCGTTGAAGACTTCGGTTTTGTCGGAAGTGGCTAGGATCTTGGCGAAGCTGGCAAGCGGCGTGCCAACGATGTCGGTACCGCGCACCAGCTCGTCGGGGCGCCCATCCGCATAAACCCGGTACACCACCAGCGGGATCACTTTGAAGGCCTGCAATCCGGAACGCTGTGTGGTGGTGAAGCCGCCGGTGATATCGGCGAAATACAGGCCGTACGGCTTGTTTTGCCTTTTGATTTCGTCGACCAGCATTTGCCGCAACTGGGCGTCGGAAACGGCCTTGGTGGATTGCACGATCAGGTTGGACTGGCGCGAGACCACTTCATACCCGGGCTGCCGGCGGCCGTGGCTGTTGGAGCGGTCGAAGCCGTGGATGGGCGACCGCGACATCAGAAACGTTTTCAGGACACCATTCTCCACGGCGACCACGGAGCGGCTTTTCACGCCTTCGTCGTCGTAGTCGTACCAGCCGAACAGATCGGTATCGCCGGACTTGCGGCGCGTGGGATCGAAAACTACCGACAGGAAATCGGGCAGGACCTTGGTCCCCACGCTCTTGGTGAACGTCTGGCCTTCGCTCTCATCCTTTTGCCGGTGGCCCTCAACGCGGTGTCCGAAGATTTCGTGAAAGAAAACACCGGCGGCCCGGCCGGAGAAAATGGCGGGTCCGACAAAAGGTTCAGCCTCGGGTGCGCGCAGCAGGGCCGTAAGATCTTTGGCCACGCGGTCGATCGCCGCCAGAATCACCTCGTCCTTGGGCAGCCCCGCGGCGTCGACGGCCTCGAAGGTCTCGCCGGTGGTCAGATCGGCGCCGTCCATAGCCTTGGCGGCGGCAGAGATAGCCACGCGCGCATAACCACGGCCGTGCAGGATGCGTGTGCCTTCCGTGTTCACGAAGTAGCGCGTGTCGGTTTGGGCGGTTACCACGACGTGTGAAGTCAGGATGCCAGGATAGTTGGAAAAACGCGCGGAAAGATTGCGTGCCCGCGCCGTCCAGGACGCTTCGTCGAACTGAAGTTTGGGCGGCGCCTTCTGATAGGTGGCCGGCGGCTGGTCCGAAAAATCATCGGAATCGTCAAACGCAGCGACCTTCACCTCCGCGTTCGTTTTGATGCGGATCAAGCGCTCCGCGGCTGCGCGGTAGGCCTTATCGGTCTCGATCCATACGCGGCGCTTAATGGCGTTGGGGTTGTCCTCGAAGGAAAGTAAAGCACCCGTTGTGAACTGGGTCCTCTCGCCGATCACCTTGCGATAGTTGTCGAGTTTGGGGCTGCCGACGCGCACCGAGGTGTCCAGGATGCGGTTCTTATTGTTGTTGCTATATTCCAGCGTCCCGAGCGTTGCCGAGATGCCACGAAACTCCTGCTCGGTGACTTCGTAGCTCAGGAAATAGGCCGCCGGCTCAGCCTTCTGCTTGAGCGCGGCAAAATTGCGATTGAGTTCCTGGGAGAGAATGTCGAGGACAGGGGCATTCTGCGCCACGGCGGGCGAAGCCGCCGCGACGAACATCAAGAGCGGAGCCAATCGAGGGGGAGTCAAACCATCAGGATATCATTGCCGGATAGCGGGACAGTGCGAAGTAGCGGTACGGCGGACCCCCTGGTCCGCGCAGGTCCCCCTGGACGTGCTCTTCCGCATAGCAGAATTACGCTTCTCGAAAACCGCGACAAGCCGGCCAGGGGGCCGGCTGCGGACCAGGGGGTCCGCCGTACCGTTACGTCAATTCCGGGACCGGCATCGCCAGCAGGCCCTTCTCTTTGAGGCCCGTCAGAGCCAGGCCGTACCGGCCGCGAATGCCCGTTTTCTCGAAAATATGCTTCAGATGAATCTTTACGGTCCCGGTGCGGATTCCCAAAGCAACCCCAATGTCGCGGTTCTTGAGACCCTGCTCGACCAGTTCCATGACCTGCAATTCGCGGGCGGTGAGAGCGGTACGGGTAGAGCGCGACGGGTTAGCCATCTCCCGCCGGGTCTCCGCTTCGACCCACGTGGCACCGGCGGCAACGGCACGAAGGCATTCGACCAGCACAGCCAGCGGAGCGGTCTTGCGCACGGCTGCCAAGGCGCCCGCCTGGAGAAATCGCAGGGACTCCACCTCCGCCAGTGACACGCCCCAAACGACCGCGGCGGTGACGCTTTCCACACGCCGCAGTTCCTTGAGGCAGTCCATTACGGTGTGTATTCCGAAGGCCTTGTCGAGTAATAGAATCGAGGGAGCCAACTGGTGCACCGCATCCAGCGCTTCCGGAAGCGAACCGGCCGAGGCGACGATACCAAACTCGCCGCCGGGTTCCAAAAGGTTCCGAAGGCCCTCTACGGCGATCGGCTCCGTCTCACAAACGACAAGGGTTTTCAAGGTGTAACTCTGTAGACCCGCTGGTCTAAATACACATATCGGCCTATTTGTCTGAATTCTGTAGTAGACAAATAGACGCTTGGATCTCAAGAGTTTAGGAGGAATAGCTCTCAGCAGTCAGCAATCAGCGTTCAGCCAAAAAAAATGGGCAACCAGCGGATCAGCCCGCGCCCGAAAAGCTGAACGCTGAATGCTGATCGCTGAAAGCTTCTTACCGTGCCGTCTGCTCTTTGGGAGTGGCCAGGTAGCCGACGATCTGATCCTTCTGCACCTGGTTGACGACCAACTCGTAAGGCTGTTTGGCCTTGCTGGTATAGAATTGCACCGGCTCGTTGATGTTCTTATCCTGCTTGGTGGTCAGCTTGTCGTCGGCCATCACTTCGACTGTGTACTTATTCTTCTTGGGGTCGGTCTTCTTCAGCAGGAGCGTGACGTCCCCCACGCGCTGCCGCTCCTTGGTCCGGCCCAGTTTGAACTCAAAATAGTTGCGCTCCCCCAGCCGCTTCAGCGCCTGAAGTTCGTTCCCATTGGTGGCCACCAGGCCGCTTTGTACGCCCAGGTCGCCCTCTACCGACTTGAGATGGGCGATGGTCTTCTGCAATTCATCCTGTGTGGTAGCTACCTGCGTTTTCACGCCTCCCACATCGGTGGTCACATCCGAGATCTTGGCATTCAGGTTGGCGGCATTTTGCTCGCCTTCCTTCTTCACGCCGGTAATCTCGTTGCTGATTTGCTGCTGCACCTTGGCCTGCTCGGCTTCAATCTGTTTGGCCAGCTGTTCGGCGTGCGCGGAAGCTTCGGCCTTGGCCTCGCTCGACAGCGTGCGCGCCTGGTTGCGCGTGTTCTCCAGTTCTTCCTTCAGGGTCTCCAGGTGACGCATCTGGGAAGCGGTCGTCACCGATGACGCGTCGCGCAGATTGGTCAGCTCGGTCATCACCGTCTCGCGTGTCTTCGCCATGTCCGTGCGGACATGATCCAGCTGCAGGTATAAGTAGATGTTGGCGGCGACCAGGGCGATTAGCGCTCCGGCTACCAGGGCGGTCTTCAGGCCGGACCGGTCGGGTGGCTGCTGCTCCAGATAACTAGATGTGGGACTCATGTGAGCCTCCTTTGTCTTTCCTCAGTATAGATGGGCCGGATGCCACTTTAGGTTTCCTTCTATTGTATATCGAAGGATTGGCCGGGTGCCGGAAGCGTTACCTCCAGTTGGTATTCGGCTTTAATCAGGTGCGCCAGCGCCTCGGATTGGCGGGGTTCGCCGTGGACCAGAAACACCCGCCGCAGCGAGGGTATCAGGGGTTCCATCCACCGCATCAGCTCGCCCTGATCGGCGTGCGCGCTGAGCTCGTCGAGGCTGGCGATTTCGGCCCGCACGCGCATCGGCTCGCCAAAGATTCGTACTTCCGGCCATTTCTCAATGAGCTTTCGGCCCAGGGTGTCTTGCGCCTGGAAACCGGTGATGAGAACAGTGTTGCGGGGATCTTCGATATTGTTCCGCAGGTGGTGCAGGATGCGGCCCGACTCGCACATTCCGGAACCCGAGATGACCACAAAGGGGCCGTGGAGGTTGTTCAGCTTGATGGATTCGGCAGCCTCTCGGACATACTGCAAGCTTTGGAAACCAAAAGGATCTCCGCCCTGGAGCAGGTATTTCCGGGTCTCCTCGTCGAAACATTCCGGATGCGCCCGGTGGACGTCGGTCACGTTGATCGCCAGCGGGCTGTCGACAAAAATCGGGATGCGGGGAATGCGCCCTTCATCCGCCAGGCGATGCAGCAGGATGACCAGTTCCTGAGTGCGCCCCACCGCAAAGGCCGGAACAATGATCCGCCCGCCGCGCCCCGCCGTGCGCTGCACCACACTGGACAACTTATTGATGACATGGGCATTGTCCTTATGTAACCGGCCGCCGTAGGTGCTCTCCAGAATGAGGTATTCAGCAGGCCGGGGAGCATCCGGATCGCGAATGATGGGCGTATGCGGGCGGCCGACGTCGCCCGAAAACAGGAGCCTCACCGGCGTGCCGTGAGGCGCGCTCTCTTCCAACACCACAAAGCTCGATCCCAGGATATGGCCGGCATCGTAGCACTGATATTGAAGTTGGGGGGCGACTTGGCAAGCGGTGTAATAATCCACCGGCCGGAAAAGTGGGAGCGTCCGTTCGGCATCCGCCATCGAATATAGCGGCTCCACCAAGCCGCCATTCCAACCCTGGGCCTTTCGCTTTTCCAGCCGCTTGTTGACAAATTCAGCGTCCTTTTCCTGAATATGGGCAGTGTCGCGCAGCATCCACCGGCACAGGTCGACGGTAGCCGGTGTTGTGTAAATGGGACCGCCGAAGCCGCTTTTGACGAGCGTTGGAAGGTTGCCGCTGTGATCGATGTGGGCATGGGACAGAATGACCGCGTCGATGGAAGAACCGGGAAAAGGCAGATTCCGGTTCTTGCGGTCGGCTTCCTGACGACGGCCCTGGTTGAGACCGCAATCGAGAAGAATTCGTTTGCCGGAAGTTTCCACGAGGTGCATGGAGCCGGTGACGCCGCCGGCAGCTCCCCAAAAAGTGAGCTTCATGCGTATTGAATGCGAGGAATTTGGTGGACGAGATGGGATTCGAACCCACGACCCCGGCGTTGCGAACGCCGTGCTCTCCCAGCTGAGCTACTCGCCCACAGATGCCGACAAGAACACTATATCAAACGGACGACGGTAGAGCACTGGTTTGCGCGGTTTGCGGGCAAGAACCTCCGCTCCCTCATGGTCGCGGCTCGGTAACGCCGACGAAGGTCGGTAGCGGTCCCGCATCGCGCCATATGCTGAAAATAATCCGGGGGCCGTGCAGATGATCCACGAGCGGACCGGAGGATTTTATTCGCTCCGCTTGCGCCGGCTCGCCCAATATTTCTTCATTCGCTCGGACACTTCTTGGCGTTCTTTAGTGCCCATGGATTTTCTTCCCCGACGCCGCCCGCCACGTGGAGGAGGCGCTGGAAGACTACCTGCAGCTCGCTGTAACTCCTCTAACGAGGCAATTACTCGCTCGAGCTTCTCCTTCTCGGCGTATAATTCCTGAATCGCTTTGTAGAGATCCATCGCTTGTCAACATCACTGCACCTGAATTGGCGCGGATATCTGATGTTACATCGAATACACTCGCCATGCCTAGGGGAAATTCCGTTAGCGTACTAAAAACGGCCAGTGCGGCACCAGTTTAAGACCGTATCTAGTAATGGCTACATATATCCCGACGGCCAGGAGTAGTAGTACAACCGCCACTATCGGCAACACCTTACGCCACGGGAATGCGCGCCCCTCTCGACGCAGAACTAAGAGATAGCTCGCAAAAATCCCCACAAAGAAGAGCATGCACATGGGTGTCGCGAATAACATCAGGTTGAAGATGTCCGGAGTCGGAGTAATGATGGCAGCAGCGATGAATATCAGGAGAATGGCATAGCGGCTGTGGTTCAGCAGGAATTGCGGGCTGACAATTCTAAGTAATGTTAGGAAAAATATTAAAACAGGAAGCTCGAATACTAATCCAACTCCTAGAATTACATTGATAAACAAATCGACATAAGTGGAGATAGAAACCATGGGCCTGACGCTATAGCCTTGTCCTATGCCCAGCAGAAAGGTGAGTCCGTAGCGGAACGCGATGAAATACGCGAACAGACCGCCTAGGATGAAAAGGCCGGCGGAGGAAATAACAAAAGGGGCTGCCCAGCGTCGTTCCCGGCGATACAAACCGGGTGAGATGAAGGCCCACACCTGGTACAGGATCCAGGGAGAGGCGATAAAGACCGAGCATAGGATTGGTAACTTCACCCAGATGGTATTGAACTGCTCCATAGGCTCGATCGCGACCAGTTCCGGAGGGTTGATTTTGAGCGCCTTCAAGGCCTCCAGCGCGGGCTGCGAGACGAACTGCCACAACTGGTAGGTGAACGTAAGGCTCAAAGCAAACGCGACCGCCACACCGATCAGGGCGCGGATTATGCGCGAGCGGAGTTCTTCCAGGTGCTCCAGGAACGACATGCGGAGCATGCCGCCTTCTTCTTCATCGCTGTCGTCGTGGTCGGGCGGCGGTGGCGGAGGTCGCCGGCCGCCGCCCCCGATGCGCGCAGGTAGTCTTTCGCCACCGGTCGCGGCAGCCGAACTGGAGGCAGACTCGGAAGACACTCCTCCAGTTGGTGGAGCGGAGCTCCTTGGTTCTTCGGTTGAATCCATTCGTTACGCTTGATGTTCCGTCGTCGTGGCGGCAGGCACCGAATGTTCCGGAGAAGCGGCGTGTTCGGGCGCCGAAGCCCCCGTCTCGCCTGACTGTCCGTCGGCGGCTTCCGGTTTCACACCGTAGGCCACAGTGCCTTCCGGCGAAACGGACGAAGTCGACTCAGCGCCCAATGGTGCGGATGCGCCTGCAATGGATGGGTGAGAAGCTGCAAAATCCGACTCCCCGTTTCCGTACGAGTGATCGTACGGGGTGCTCGAAGAATCGCCATAGTTATAGGTATCGTAGTGATACTCGGCCGCAGCCTGTTTGATCGGCTCGGTCTCCAGCTCCAGGTTTTTCATCTCCCGATCGAACGTAGACTTCAGTTCGCTCGAGGCGCGGCGGAATTCGGTCAAGGCTTTCCCAACCGTTCGTCCCAGCTCCGGTAACTTCTTAGGCCCGAAGAGGACCAACGCCAGGATGAAGATAAAGACCATCTCCGGCCAACCCAGCGTGCCCATCAGAATTCTCCTCTGTTGAGTTTCAACTCATCATAGCATGCGGAACGGAATGCCCCCGGGGCTGTTGCCGGGGGTTGGCGTGGTATGATCCGGGAACAAGCTTCGAAATCTAGACCGCCAGTTCCGCACGAAATTTCTTAGCCGCGCCTCTCATCAATCTTTCAGGAGCAGCCTGGGGCAATCGTCGTCCCGGCGCTCTAGCTGATATCGGAGAAACCGACGTGATCGGAAAAACTACGAGACTGTTTCTGGTGTGCGCATTCGTGGCCGGACTGGCAGATGCCCAATCCATCGCCATCCAAAATCCTTCATTCGAAAATGCAATCCTGCCGAATTCCGCGGCCGGATCCTTCAGCAACCTGATCGCGGGATCGACGTTCTCCGGATCACCCTCGGGCGGCACGCTCGATAGCTGGACGGCCGCATCGACAACAACAAACGCTGCTGCGGGCGCATTTGCACCGAGTCCAGGCGGTGTCAATTGGGGATCAGCATGGTGGACCGGCAACAATATTGCATATCTGCAGATAGGCGCCGCTGGTACGGTCTCGCTCTCGCAGACAGTTTCTGCGGTCTTGCAGAACGGCAGGACTTATTCGCTGACCGCTCTGGTGGGGCGGCGGACGGCCACACTCCGGGGCAACTTTGCCCTTCAGCTTTGGGCGGGTTCCACCATGCTGGCTTCCAGCAGTCTCAATTTAACCAGCATCGGCTACGCCAACGCATTGGTCACTTATGAGAGCGGCACCAACAATCCGCAGGCGGGACAGCCGCTGATGGTTGTGCTCTCTTCAACCGGTGTTGATGGCACAGCGACCGAAGCCTTCTTCGACAATATCGCGCTGACCGCGTCCGAGGAGATTCTGCCTCAACTGGCTTTCGGCGGCGGCTGGTACACGGCTCTGTATTTTACGAACACTACTACGCAACCGGTCTCGTTCACGGTCAACTTCTTTGACAACAACGGCAACCCGCTGAACGTCCCGGCCTTGAATGGTTCGTCCGTCCCCGTGAATCTTGCCGCGCGTGGCACAGCCCTCATCGAAGCGCCCGACGGTGGTCCGGTAGTTTTGGTGGGATATGTCACCACGGCATTGCCCACCGGAGTCACTGGCTATGGCGTGTTCCGCCAGAGCGTGCCCGGTATAAACGCTCAGGAGGCAGTGGTGCCGCTTTCAGGAAACATGGCAACCACCAGCACCTTGCTCTTTGACGATACGAAATTCGTCACAGCCTTCGCAGTGGTGAATCTCTCCTCCGTGGCTAACACGATTACGGTAATTGCTCGCGACACGCTGGGCAATACCATCGGCACAGGCACCCTGCCGCTGGCGGCCAATGCGAAGACGTCCATGGACCTGTTCCAACTTATCCCGGCCGTCACGGGCACACTGGGCTCCGTGGACTTCATTACCAGCACAGGCAACCTGGCGGTGCTCGGGCTCCGGTTCAATAACAAGGCATTCACGTCCATTCCGACATCCGACAAGTAGCTGCGCGACGTCAGCGCCGCGGGCGGTTCGTCAAAAGCTCACGCGCAACGCAAGCTGGATGATGCGCGCGTTCGGATCGCCCGCGGTGCCGTTCACCCGGTTGGTGGTCGATGTGATCTGGCCGAAGGTCGGGCTCCCAAAGTTATTCACGTTCGGATTATCAAACTCGGTATGGTTCAGAATATTGAAGAATTCCGCGCGGAACTCGGCTTTCAAGCGTTCGGCGGTGAGGTTGATCGCCTTGGCGAGCGCCAGGTCGAAGTTGGTTCGACCGGGGCCGCGGAAGGCGTTGCGCCCGAGTGTTCCGTAGTTCCCTTGCCCGTCTGCCGGCTGCGAGAAATTTGCCGGATTGAACCAGTAGTTCCCGGGATTCCCCCCAAAATTCTGCGGAGAGCGCGGGTTGAGTATGGTGACGCTGGGACCGACCAGATTGACGCGGGTGATCGCCTGGTCTCCTGCGCCAGAGGGACCGGGCGAGTTCGTGGTGTCTCCAGTCGTAAAGAAAGGCTGGATATCGAGCGGAAACCCGGTGCGCCAGGTGAAGATCGGATACAAGCTCCAGCCTTTGGTCAGGCGCTTGGGTCCGCTATCCCACATGCGGTCGAACGGCAGGTCCCAGCCGCCACTGAGCACCAGGCGCTGCCGAATATCGAAGTCCGATGACGCGTGGAACTCGTCATGATTAAAGTAGGGGACCTGTGAGCTGTGTTGCTGCCGGAAGCCGGAAGTGTTGTCGATGGTGTGCCCGTAAGTATAACTGAGCTGGAAGTAACTGTCGCCGAAGAACCGCGTGGTCGACAGGCGCTTTTGTAAGCTTGCTTCCAAACTGTTGTAGCTGGCCTTGCCGATATTTTCGAACGTCGACAGAAAACCGAAGTCGTCGTTGGAAGTGAGACCCTGTTGTGTGTTCAGCAACCGTACGGTGGAGCCCGACCCAGGAATCATGGGATTGTTGTCCACCAACCCCGTGAGCTTGTGTGAATCGCTGCCCACATAGTTCACCTCGGACGTAAGGGAGCTGGTGAGTTGTTGCTGCCAGCTCAGGTTGTACTGGTAAATGTAGGGCGTGCGCATATGTGGATCGACGAAAAAGACGCCGCCACCGCCAAATGGCAAAAAGCCCGCAGCGCCGAAGTCGAGATTACTCGGCGGCGGTTTGGATGGGAACGAATTAGGCTGGCCGGCGGTGCCGAAGGGGTCGCTGAAATTCGTGATCGGGCTGGTCACGTTGGCCACCGGATTGAATCCCAGGAAGGCGTAGCCGAAGAACGGCGCCTGGCCATTGAACTGAAGGTTATCTTCGCCCTTCAGCACGTCGTAGAACACGCCGAATCCGCCGCGAATACTGGTCTTGCCGTTACCTTTGGGATCCCAGGCGAAGCCAACGCGCGGAGCCCAATCGTTCTTGTCGGGGAAGTTCGCTCCCGTGGGTGCGCCTTTGTCGCCGGGGAAAACCAGGCCCGGTGGCGCGTTGGGGAAGCGCGTGGATTGCAGTCCGGGAATGTAGGAGAACGAACGCCCCTGCGTATCCAGCTTCGGCGTGCTGTACTCGTAGCGGATACCGACGGTCAGTGTTAAATTTCGAGCCACGTGCCATTCATCCTGAGCGAAGCCGCTGAAATTCTTGCTCCGGATGTTCGACGGCGCCTGGCCGAACTGCGTATAAAGGTCTGGTGCACCGAACAGGAAATCGGCCAGATCGTTCTGAGAGGCGGCGCCACCGGACGATCCACTGAAGGTGAAAGCGCCATCGACGTAGAAATCGTAGACGGTGTTGTCTTGATAAGCGGAAAAGCTGGCGCCGTATTTCATGTTGTGCTTGCCCTTAGTCCAGCTCAAGGTATCCGAGTAGATGTAAGCGTTGTCGATCTCGTGGGTCGGTCCGTTGGGGCTGTAGCCAACCGAAAGGCCGCTGTTGAAGAACAGCAGAGGCGGCCCGGTGGGATTGTCCGGCGTGATCTGGATACCGAGTTGGGCGGGAGTGGGCTTGGTTCCAACCGGGGCGGCCTGCAAGTGGTTTGCCCGCTGCGCAGTGACACGCACTTCGTTGAGTAAGGCCGGCGTAATCACTTTGGTATAGGAGACGTTGGCAAAATAGTTGTGGTCGTTGTTGGTATCCGAATAACCGGGCACGTTCGGACCGGCGTTGTTTTGGGCGGGGAATGGCTCCAGTACCGGGTTGCGGGAGGAGCCGAGGGTGGCGCTCAGCCGGTCGTTGGGTGTGAAGAGGAAATCCAGTTTTTCGGTCAGCTTATCGCTGTTGCTGGAGCCGGCGCCCTCCGGGAACAGTTGGCCGCTGGGTGAGGTAGGAATCAGTCCCGCCTTGATGTAGTTCTGAGCGATCGGGTTGATCTTAGTTGGATCGATAATGGCCTGGGCGGCCAAGCCGGGATCGCCTTGAAAGAATGGGTTGGCCTGCAGGAAACTGGCGACGTTCGGATCAGGACCGGCGTTGACAGCGTGCGAAAAATCGCCCCCAAGCTCGGCCGGCGTGTACACCGTCACACCAGCGTTCTGTACCGTTTGCACCAGCCGCTGACCCTGGTAGCCGACGAAGAAGAAGAACCGGTCGTGCCCGCTAAACAGTTTGGGAATGGAAATCGGCCCACCGATCGTGGCGCCGAATTGGTTGCGCTTCAGGATGGGAACGGGCAGTCCGTTTAGATTGTTGAAGAAGGTATTTGCATTGAAGGCGTCGTTGCGCACAAATTCAAACAAGCTGCCGTGTACCTGGTTGGTGCCCGATTTCGTGACGACACTAATGATGCCGGAGCCGTTCCGGCCGTACTCAGCGGTATAGTTGCTGGTGAGCAGGCGAAACTCCGCTACCTCGTCCGGATCGGGCGTGTAGACCACATCATTGTTCAGGATATGGTTGTTGACGCCGCCGTCGAGCAGATAGGTGACCGAATCCGTCCTTCCCCCGGCGACGCTGAACCGCCCGGCGCCGCCTTGCGCGGAATCCGCGTTGGTTTCGGTGATGCCGGGTTGGAGCAGAGCCAAGTCGAGCACATTGCGGCCGTTCAGAGGCATGTTGACCAGGGGCCGGCTGGTGACTGACTGGCCCAGCGTGGCGTTCACGGTTTCCACGCCTCCCCCCGTTGCCTCTACGCTTACGGTTTCCGTGGCGGAGCCGACGCTCATTGGCAAGTCCGTCCGCAGTGTCTGGCCAATCAGCAGTTTTTGGTCGCCGGTGATCAGTTTGGCAAATCCGGCCTTCTCCGCGCTAAGACGGTAGGTCCCGATGGGCAGATCCAAGACCTGGTAGTTGCCGTCTTTGTCCGAGGTGGTTTCGCGGCTGGCCCCGGTGTCGGCGTTTGTAACCGTGATTCTGGCACTGCCAATGACCCCACCGCTTGGATCTGTGACTGTACCTGTGATACGGCCGGTAGCGTTCTGTCCGGAGAGACTCCACGCGAACAGGAATGCAATAAGAAGAGCGAGTGACTTTCGCAAGATCTAACCTCCCTTTTCTGTCGCCAGACGGGGGCAGCAGCCTGAACAATCTCCATATATTAACTCGTTTGTAACCGGATGTGGAAAGACCGCCGGATGGCCGGATTCCCCGTCGCCTCGATCCAGCCCTGGGCCCGCGCGAACGACCTTCTTGACATCAAGTACTTTGCATTATAGAGTGCTACTATGAGTTCAGCCAGCCAGCCGTGGTTGCAGACTCCGCGACGCCGATGGTGTCCGCCTGAGATGACGCGGCCGCCTCTCCTCGATCCCACCATCCGTACAGGACCGGTACAGCCGCGTTATGCGCTTCTGATCAATCCCTTCTACCCGAAGGATCCCAACGCGAGCTTCGGCAAGCACGTGCTCACGCCAACACTCGCTTTGACGAGTTTCGCCGCGACGACGCCGGAACACTGGCAGGTTCGATATTGGGACGAGAACCTGCTCGATGGGCGGCCACCTTTTGAGCCGATGCCCGAGGTGGTGGGGATCACTGTCCACCTGACATTTGCGAGACGAGCGTTCGAGCTGGCGCGATGGTACCGGAGTCGCGGAAGCAAGGTCGTACTGGGCGGCTTGCACGTCCTGTCGTGTCCCGAAGAGTGCGCGCCGTACGCGGACTCACTGGCGGTGGGCGATGGCGTGCGGCTTTGGCCGCGGATTCTGGCGGACGTGGAAGCGCGCTGCTTGCAGCCGAAATACGCCGCCACTTACGAGAGTGATTATCGTGAGGACCCGGCGCCCCGCCGATCCATTCTGCCGCGCAAGAGCTTTCTCACAACTACCAGTTTGATTGCCACCCGCGGCTGTCACAGCCGGTGTGGGTTTTGTTATCTCGCTACTGATGGCTTGCGTATGCCGTATCGAATGCGAGATCCCGCTCAGGTCGCCGCCGAGTTTGTGGCGGATGGGCAGCCTTACGGCGTCTTCATCGATAACAATCTGGGATCCAACCGGGCGTATCTGCGCCAATTGTGCCAGGCGCTCCGGCCGCTGAACAAGATCTGGAGCGCGGCCGTTTCCATCGACGTAACCGACGATCCCGGTTTGATCCGCAGCATGGCACTCGCCGGATGCACTGGCGTATTCGTGGGATTCGAGTCACTCACGGATGCGAATCTTGCCGATGCCAGGAAAAAGACGCCGAAGACCGGCGAGTATGCGCGCCGCGTCCGCATGCTGCATGAGAATGGCATCCAGGTGAACGGTTCGTTCGTGTTGGGATTCGATCACGACCGCAAAGACGTTTTCACACGGACAGCCGAGTGGGTGGAGGAGAACCGCCTGGAGTGCGCCACGTTTCACATTCTTACCCCCTACCCGGCCACGCCGCTGTTCCGTCAGATGGAAGCGGAGGGCCGCTTGCTGCACCGCGATTGGGGTCTGTACGACACGGCGCACGCGGTGTTCCGTCCACGAAACATGTCGCCTGAGGAACTGGAGCAAGGTTATGCCTGGATGTACCAGCGCCTCTTCTCGCACGCTTCGATCTGGCGGCGCCGGCCCTCGGATTGGCGCGCCGTGGCTCCGTATCTGGCGATGTCGTACCTGTACAAGCGCTCCAACCGGTTCTGGCACTTGCTCATCAAAAACCAGCTGGTCCATGCCGTGTGGCGGCCGCTGATCGAACTGTCGCGGCTCCGGCATGTACGATTCCGCAAGGAATTGGCCGCCAGCGAAACCCTGAATCGGCGAGGGGCCAACGTTGTGGCGGCGGGCGTCTAGCAGGGCCTTATAATGGTAAGGGCTGGGCAGCTCTCCTCCTTCCTCCACGTCGCAGGCGACTGCGTTGAGGCTTCCACCAGAAAGAATCGAAAATGCCGATTCGTGTCGCGCTGCATCACAAAACCGTCTACCACTATGACCAACTGGTGAGCCTCTCGCCGCAACTTATCCGGCTGCGGCCCGCGCCGCATTGCCGCACGCCCATCGCGGCGTACTCTCTGAAAATCGAGCCGGCAGGGCACTTCCTTAACTGGCAGCAGGACCCGCAGAGTAACTACGTTGCGCGCGTGGTCTTTCCGGAGCGCGTGCACGATTTCTCCATCGAAGTGGGCCTGGTGGCCGAGATGTCGGTGATCAATCCATTCGATTTTTTTCTGGAAGACTATGCCGAGAAGTTTCCCTTCCGCTATGCTGATGGGCTCTCGAAGGAACTCGCCCCATACATGGAACGGCAACCGGCCGGCCCGCGGTTGCAGGCCCTAATCGACAGCGTCGACCTTACCCCGCAGCGATCCATGGATTTTCTGGTGGGGCTCAACCAGCGTCTGCAACGGCTGGTGGGATACTTGATTCGCCTGGAACCCGGCATACAGACCCCCGAGGAAACCTTAACCCTCGGCACGGGCTCTTGTCGAGACTCCGCCTGGCTGCTGGTGCAACTTCTGCGCCACCTGGGTTTGGCCGCGCGCTTCGTTTCCGGTTACATGATCCAGCTCAAGCCCGACGTGAAGGCGCTCGATGGGCCAGTCGGCGCGGCGGAGGATTTCACGGACCTGCATGCCTGGGCGGAGGCGTATCTTCCGGGCGCGGGTTGGATTGGGCTCGATCCCACTTCCGGCCTGCTGGCGGCCGAAGGCCACATTCCGTTAGCGGCGACCCCAGAGCCGGCCTCCGCGGCGCCGGTCAGCGGCGGTGTCAGCCAATCCCAAGTCGAGTTCTTCCACGAAATGACGGTGACGCGCATTCATGAGGACCCGCGCGTTACGCTTCCCTACCGCGACGCGCAATGGGAACAGATTGAAGCCTTGGGACACCACGTCGACGCACAGCTCCTTGCCGGCGACATTCGACTCACCATGGGTGGGGAGCCGACGTTCGTCTCTATCGACGATATGGACGGCGAAGAGTGGAACTACGCGGCGGTGGGTCCCGAAAAACGCCGGCTGGCGTGGAGCCTTCTCGATCGTCTGCGCGACCGCTTTGCGCCGGGTGCCCTGTCGCACTATGGACAGGGCAAATGGTATCCGGGCGAACCTCTGCCCCGCTGGGCCTTCACCTGCTACTGGCGAAAAGACGGCGTGCCGCTGTGGCACGACCGCTGTCTGCTGGCGCGTGAGGATGTTGCCTCGAACTTCACAGCACTCGACGCCCAGCACTTTGCGGAGACTTTGGCCCGCCGCCTGGGTGTGGATCCCGAGTACACCAGTCCGGCATTCGAAGACCCGTTTTACTATCTGCAGAGGGAGCGTTTACTTCCCATCAATGTCGATCCGGTGGAGAACCATTTGGAGGATGTTGCCGAGCGCGATCGCGTACGGCGCGTGTTCGAGCACGGCCTGAACCACGCCGTCGGCTACGTGCTTCCGCTGCAGCGCGGCAAGGGAAAGAGCGGTCCGGAATGGCAGACCGGGCTGTGGATGCTGCGCGGCCAGCGCCTCTTTCTGGTGCCTGGCGATTCGCCCCTCGGGTTGCGGCTCCCGCTGGCCAGCTTGCCCTGGGTGGCGGCGGACGACAAACCGGAAGTGAACGAAGTCGACCCCATGGTCAACCGCGGCAGGCTCCCGCTGCCGGCCCGCATCTCACCAACCGATCCGCTTCTGCAACGCCGCCGCGATACCGATCGCGACCGTAAACCAGCCGCCGGCGAATCGGCGACGTGGATCGTGCGAACCGCGCTTTGCGTGGAGGTGCGAAATGGCCACCTGTATATGTTCATGCCGCCGCTTACTGCCGTGGAAGACTACCTGGATCTGGTCACCGCAGTCGAGGACACCGCGGCCCATCTGAAGATGCCGGTAGTGATCGAGGGCTATCCGCCGCCGTACGATGCCCGCATCAACCAGATCAAAGTCACGCCCGACCCGGGCGTGATCGAAGTCAATGTCCATCCCGCGCACAACTGGGCGGAACTGGTGAGCAATACCACCGCGCTTTACGAGGAGGCTCGGCTAACACGGTTAGGGACCGAGAAGTTCATGCTGGATGGCCGCCACAGCGGCACCGGCGGCGGCAACCACTTCGTGTTGGGCGGGGCCACGCCACCGGACAGCCCGTTCCTGCGGCGCCCCGATTTACTGCGCAGCATGATCGGCTACTGGCTGCAGCATCCCTCGCTTTCCTACATGTTCTCCGGGCTCTTCATCGGACCTACGAGCCAGGCGCCACGCGTGGACGAAACCCGCCAGGACAGCCTCTACGAGCTCGAAATTGCTTTTGGCCAAATTCCTAATCCGGGTGCCGGCGAATGTCCGCCCTGGCTGGTGGACCGCATTCTGCGGCACATCCTGGTGGATGGAACGGGCAACACCCACCGCGCCGAATTCTGCATCGACAAGTTGTATTCACCCGACACGGCCACCGGGCGGCTTGGCCTGCTGGAGCTTCGCGGCTTCGAGATGCCGCCCCACGCGCGCATGAGCCTGACGCAGCAATTGCTGGTGCGCGCGCTGGTCGCCTGGTTCTGGAAGGAACCGTTCAACCGGCGTCCGGCGGCATGGGGCACACAGCTCCACGATCACTTCATGCTGCCCTACTTCATCCGGCGTGATTTTGGCGATGTGCTGGAGGATCTGAATCGCGCAGGCTATGCATTCGACGCGGAGTGGTTCGCCCCTCATTTTGAATTTCGCTATCCGGTGCTGGGCCGCGTGAATTACCTGGGTGTCGATATGGAATTGCGCCAGGCTACCGAACCCTGGTACGTGCTGGGGGAGGAGCCGGCCGCGGGGGCTACGGCGCGCTACGTCGATTCGTCCGTGGAGCGCCTGCAAGTCGCGGTGAGCGGGCTGTTCGGCGACCGCCATGTGGTGTCATGCAACGGACGGCGCGTGCCGCTGCATGCGACCGGGACCCAGGGGGAATGGGTGGCGGGCGTGCGCTATCGAGCGTGGCAGCCGCCCTCTTGTTTGCACCCGACTATCCCTGTGCATTCGCCGTTGGTCTTCGACCTGATCGACACCTGGACCGGACGCTCCGCGGGGGGCTGCACCTATCACGTCACGCACCCCGGCGGGCTGGCCTACGATACGTTCCCGGTAAACGCCAATGCTGCCGAATGCCGGCGGGCTGCCCGCTTCGTACCCTTCGGCTCGACCACCGGGCCGGTGGCGGTGCCTCCGGTGGAGGAGAATCCGCAATACCCGGTGACTCTGGACTTGCGGCGAGCCCGGCGTTAGTAGGCAAGAACCGCTCCCTTTGGTCACGGCTCAGAAGCGCGCGGGCATCATCGCGGGCGTATAACGTCGCGGGCGCATGATCGTCGCGTGCGCATGGCCGCCGCAGGAGCATTGCCGTCGCACGCGCATTGTAGTCGCAAGCGTATTGTCGTCCGGAGCGCTTACGGAGCCGTGACCGCAGGGAGCGGTCTTTGAGTATTGTGTGTAAGAATGCGGTGTAGGGGATAGGGGTTAGCATTCGCGAATGGACCCGGAAATCGCAGAGCCAGAGGAGCATCTAAAGCGCGATTGGCTTTATGAGCCGAGGCCGGGCTTTCATGATGAGATGTTGGCGCCCGATGGCACGGTGCGCCCACACTGGCGGCCGCTGATCGAACCTCTGGCCGCGATGGGCGGAGCCGGTTTTGCGCGGCGCTGGCAAGAGGGCCGGCGGCTCATCCATGAAAACGGCACCACCTACAACGTCTACAGCGATCCGCGCAACACCGACCGTCCGTGGCCGCTCGACCCGATTCCCCTGGTGCTCGATCGCGTGGAGTGGGCTGCCATCGAAAGCGCCATCATTCAGCGAGCGACGCTGCTGAACGCGATACTGGCCGATCTCTACGGAGCGCAGGCATTGCTGAACGAGGGACTGGTTCCACCGGAGCTGGTGTTTCCCAATCCGGCGTTTCTGCGGCCCTGCTGCCACGTTCCCGTGCCCGGCGGCGTTCATCTGCATATCTATGCGGCCGACCTGGCCCGCTCTCCGGACGGCCACTGGTGGGTGATTGCCGACCGCACGCAGGCGCCCTCCGGAGCCGGCTATGCGCTCGAGAACCGGCTGGTATCGGCGCGCGTGCTGCCGGATGTTTTCCGCGCGGCCCACATTCACCGGCTGGCAACATTCTTCCAGACGTATCGCGAGACGCTGCGGTCGCTGGCTCCTGGCCACAAGGAAAATCCGCGCATCGTCTTGTTGACGCCCGGGCCGTATAACGAGACCTACTTCGAGCACGCGTTTCTTTCGCGCTACCTCGGCTACACGCTGGTGGAAGGCGCCGACCTGACGGTCCGCGACAACCGCGTATACCTGAAGACGCTGCGCGGCCTACTGCCGGTGGATCTAATCGTTCGGCGGCAGGACGACACGTATTGCGATCCCCTCGAACTGCGCGGCGATTCGATGCTGGGAGTGCCGGGTCTGATGGAGGCGGTGCGATCCGGCACCGTGACCGTGGCCAATGCGCTGGGCTCCGGCCTGGTGGAATCAGCGGCGCCGGCGAGTTTCCTGCCTGGCCTGTGCCGGCACATCCTCGGCGAAGAAATCAAAATGCCTGCCGTGGCCACGTGGTGGTGCGGCGAGGAACCGGCGTTCGCTTATGTCGCGGAACATCTTTCCAAGCTGGTGATCAAGCCGGCCTTTCCGTCGCCCGGCGTTCAGCCCATTTTCGGCGTGCGGTTGAGTGAAGAGGAAAAGGCTGCGCTAATCGCGAAGATCCGCAAATCGCCGGGATCGTATGTCGCGCAGGAGCAGGTGGCCCTTTCCACCGCGCCGGTTTGGGAAGACGGACCGCTCCGCCCCCGCCATCTGGTGTTGCGGGTCTATGCCGTCGCCTCAGGAGATACGTACAGCGTGATGCCGGGCGGACTCACACGGATCACGAGCTCGCTCGACGACCTGGTGGTTTCGATGCAGAGCGGCGGCGGCAGCAAAGACACCTGGGTGGTAGCGGGAGGGCCGACGTCGCAGTTGAGCCTGCTACCATCGGCTTCCTCGCAGCTGGATATCAGCCGTGCTACGTTCGACCTGCCCAGCCGCGTAGCCGACAATCTGTTTTGGTTGGGCCGCTACATGGAACGAATCGAGCCGGCCGTGCGGGTGGCGCGCGCCGTGCTGCCGCGCTTGTTCCAGGAATCCGACCTTGCGGCCGCAGCCGGAGTCGCTGCCGGCATGCGCGTCCTCGCCGGACTCGGCTCGGTTCAGGCGGAAGCCCCATCTTCGAACGGCCACTTCGGCGCGCTGGAGCACGAAGTGCTCGCCTTGATCTACGACAGCCGCTCGCGCAACAACCTTCCCTCCCATATCAGCCGCGTGCGCCGCGTGGCCTGGCTGCTGCGGGACCGAATCTCGGGGGACGCCTGGCGCATCTTGAACCAACTCGATCAGCAACTATCGTCGCCGCCTCCTCCCGAACCACTGCGCATCAGCGGCGCGCAGGCCGTGCTGGACCAGGCCATCACGACACTGTCCGCATTCAGCGGCCTGGTGATGGAAAGCATGACGCGCGGCGATGGCTGGCGCTTTCTCGACATCGGACGGCGCCTGGAGCGCGCCGTCCAAGTGGTGGACCTGATCCGCCACGGGCTGGGCTACGAGTGCACCGCCGACAGCGGCCAACTGGAAGTTCTGCTGGAGATCGCCGATAGCTCGATTACCTATCGTTCCCGCTACCTGACCTCGATGCAGGCCGACCTGGTGCTCGACCTGTTGTTGCTGGATGAAGCCAATCCGCGTTCGCTGGCCTACCAACTGGTCCGTTTGCGGGAGCATGTGGACCAGTTACCCGGCAGCCGGTCGCAGATCCGGCGCCCGGCAGAGGCGCGCATCGCCATTTCGCTGCTCAATGCCGTGCAACTGGCGGAAGTCCGCGAGTTCATATGCACCAACGGCCAAGGCCGGCGAAACCATCTGGAAAGCCTCTTGAACCGAATCAGCGGTGAACTCCGCTTGCTGTCGGAAACGCTGACGCGCGAATATTTCAGCCAGGCTGGTCCTACCCGGCAATTGTCCGTGCCCTAGGTTCGTAACATGATGCTGCGCGCCACCCACAACACCACGTATCTGTACAGCGCACCGGTCTCGATCTGCCACACCGAAGTGCACCTGGCGCCCCGCGGCGACCGGAACCAGCACGTGCTGGAACACAATCTCACGGTGGACCCGATGCCGGACATGATGTTCGGACACAAGGACTACTTCGGCAATGACGTCATTTACTTTTCGATTCATGAACCTCACGACACGCTGATGATCGAGGCGGAGAGCCTGATTGAGATAGCCGATGCCGACACCCTCGAACCTTCACTGACGCCCGCTTGGGAAATGGCGCGCGGCGACGAATGGCGCCATGCCGATTTTCATGCGCTCAAGGCATACCAGTTCGTGTTCGAATCGCCTCGCATCACGCTGGGGCCGGAATTCGCCGCGTACGCCGCGCCCTCCTTCAGCAAGGACCGGCCCTTGCTCGAAGCCGCGCTGGATCTGTGCCACCGCATCTACACCGAGTTCCACTACGACAAGGAGGCCACCACGGTGGTGACTCCGGTTGCCGAGGTGCTGGAATCGCGGTGCGGCGTGTGCCAGGATTTCGCGCACTTCACGATCGCGTGCCTGCGTTCGATGGGCCTGGCGGCGCGCTACGTGAGCGGCTACCTGCGCAGCGGCGGGATCGGCAGCGAAGCAAGCCACGCCTGGGCTTCGGTCTTCTGCCCCGGCTTCGGGTGGCTGGATTTCGATCCCACCAACGACCAACTGGTGAACGGCAACCACGTGACGCTGGCCTGGGGACGCGATTACTCCGACGTATCGCCGGTGAAAGGCGTGGCTCTCGGCGGCGGCGAGCAGGTGATCAAAGTGGCGGTGAAGGTGCTGCCGGCGGAAGAGTGAAGTGGGGCGGGGCTTCGGCCCTGCCGCCGCCCTTCCGGGCGGCGTCGCGCACTGACAAGGCACGAGGCCGGGCAGAAGCCCGGCTGCAGGCCGGAAGGCCAGCCCCACTGCGCGCCTACCCTGCCTTGCTCATGTCACTTGAGGTCCCACCCGCCGCCGGAACGTAGCACTTCAGCGTGTAGTCCATCACCATGCGGTCGGCGTTGAACCGCCAGCCGAGAGTGCGAATGGTGCGCTTCATGCGTTTGATCCAGCCGCGGGGCAGGCCGTCGCGGTCGCGTTGGTAGTAGAGCGGAATCACTTCTTCGCGCAGCACGCGATAGAGATCCTCGCCGTCCCGGTTGTCGTGCACGTCCATGTTGGAGTGAGTCCGGCCATTGCCGATCGAGAAACCGTTCAGGCCATCGTATGCTTCCGCCCACCAGCCATCCGGCACGGAAAGGTTCAGCCCGCCGTTCAAGACTACCTTCTGTCCGCTGGTGCCGGAAGCCTCCAGGGGCCGCCGCGGGTTGTTCAACCACACATCGACACCCTGCACGAAAAAGCGGCCTACGTTGATGTCGTAGTCTTCCACGAAGACGAATTTGTCGGCGAACTGGCGGTCGCGCATCAATTCAGCGATCTGCTGCAGGACCCGCTTGCCGGGGTCGTCGCGCGGGTGCGCCTTGCCGGCGAAGACGAATTGCACGGGCCGCTTCGGATCGTTCACCATCGAAGCCAGCATCTCGACATCCCGCAGAATCAGATTGGCCCGCTTGTAGGTGGCAAAGCGGCGGGCGAATCCAATCGTCAGGGCATCCGGGGTGAGGACCCTACTGAGGTTTTGCAGAGTGGCCTGCGGCTCGCCGCGAAGTTCGGCCTGTTCCACGGCGCGGCGGCGTACAAACTCCAGGAGCCGCGTTTTCAAACTAAGGTGGGTCTCCCAGAGCTCGCCATCGTCGACGTTCTCAATCCCTTCCCAGATGCGCGCATCGCCGCTACGCTCATGCCAGCCGGTGCCCAGATGGCGATCGTAGAGGCGAAACATTTGCGGCGCGAGCCAGGTGGGCACGTGCACGCCATTGGTGATGTGGCCGATCGGAATGGAATCTTCAGGGCGGCCCGGATAGAGGCCTGTCCACATGGCGCGCGAGACTTCGCCGTGGAGCGCCGAAACCGCATTGGTGCGGCGCGAGAGCCGCAGGCCCAGCACGGTCATGCAGAACTCTTCGTGGGGATTGCCGGGGTTCTCGCGCCCCAGCGACATCAGCCCATCGTGCGAGAGGCCCAATTGTTCGCGCAGACGGTCCCAGGTGTTCCTCCATGAGGCCGGCATAGAACCGGTCGTGGCCCGCCGGCACGGGGGTGTGGGTGGTGAAGACGACTTCGCGGGAGACGCGCGATAAGGCCTGGTCAAATCCGATCCCCTCATCTTGCATCCGTACGCGAAGAGCTTCCAGCAAGGCAAAACCGCTATGGCCTTCGTTCAGATGCAGCACGCCCGGCGTGATCCCCATGGCTCTTAGAGCGCGGAAGCCGCCGACTCCCAGCAGCAATTCCTGGCGGATGCGGACGCGGCCGTCTCCGCCGTACAGCCGCGAGGTCAGCTCGCGATCTTCCGGAGCATTCCCTTCCACGTCGGAATCGAGGAGCAGCAGGTCAATACGTCCGACCTTGACCCGCCAGACTTTAGCGCGGATGGGGCCGCTGCGGGTTTCGATCTGGATCGAGATGGCTTCGCCTCTCTTACCAATCGCAGGTTCCATCGGCAACTGGTTCGTGTCGGTCGGGAGGTACTCCTCCTGCTGCCAGCCGTTGCGATCGAGCCGCTGCCGAAAATAGCCTTGCCCGTAGAACAGGCCGATCCCGACCAGTGGAATATCCAGATCAGATGCGCTCTTGACGTGATCACCGGCCAGAACGCCCAGGCCGCCCGAATATACGGGAATGGATTCGTGAAGCCCGAACTCAAGCGAGAAATAGGCCACTGGGCGTGGGCGCAGAACGCCGGCATGAGTGGCGGCCCAAGTTCGGTCGGCTTTCAAGTATTCCTGTTGGCGGCGGTACGCATAGTTGATCCGGCCGTGCAACACGAGGTCACCGGCGCGGCGCTCCAGTTTCGCCAATGGAATCTCGCCGAGCAGCGAGATGGGATTGTGATTGAGCTGCCGCCACCGCACGGGATCGAGGTCGCGAAACAGGCTGGTGGAATCGCTATCCCAGCTCCACCAAAGGTTGCGAGCCAATGACCAAAGCTTCTCCTGGGCAGGCGCGATGAAGCGATCGAGCGCACGGGCTTCGCTCACCACCGGCGCGACCTGGGCGGCAGCTTCCGCCAGCGCGCGAATCTCATCGTCGCGAAAGACGCGGGCCTCGATGGTCTGGACCACCAGCACCCCTTGGAGAACGCCTCGGTGGATCAGCGGGACTCCGAGGAACGACTGGTAGGCGTCCTCGCCCGCTTCACTGAAATACTTAAAGCGCGGATGGTGATGGACTTGCTCCACGGCAACCGGCCGCACCTGTTCCGCAACCAGGCCGGCGAGGCCCTCGTGCAAGGCCAGGCGCACATTGCCGATCGATTGCGGCCGAAGGCCCAGCGTAGCCGCCAGCACCAGGTTGGCGCGATCCGGCTCCAACAAGTAGGCGGAGCACACGTCGGTCTCAAACCGCCGCGCAATCAGCGCGACCACATTCATGAGAGTCTCGGCGGGTTTGCCCGCTTCCTCCGCCAGCTTGGCAATTTCTTCCAGAGTTAGAACGTAGTAATCGGGGTCGCGTTGCTGCACTCGTTGAGTCATCCTAGAACTCTAACCTTAACGCGAACTGCATGGTCCGGGGATCCATCACGTTTTGAAACTCACCGAAGGTCAGCGGTGAAATCAGCGACAGACTCGGGTTGGTGAAGTTCACGTTGTTGAACAAATTGAAGGCTTCCGCCCGGAACTGGAGCCGGTGACCTTCCCCAGGCAGCTTGAAATTCTTCGCGATGGTCAGGTCCGTGTTAAACATGGGGGCCAGCCGTACGGCGGCGCGCGTGCCGCTGTGGCCGGGCAACTCATCCTCGAAGGAGTTGGACGCGCCGGTGTTGCCGAAAATGCTGGGGTTGCCGTTCTGATCGATCTGGACGCCGGTCTTCACGGGACTGGTCAGAATGGCCAGTGAGCTCAGCCAGTAATTCGCGTTGTACGCCAGGTCGCCGCCCACCGCGGTGGGCAGGCCGGTTCGATAACGAATCACGCTGGAAACATGCCAGCCTCCGACGACCTGATCGAGCCATCCCGGCGCGTTCCGCAACAGCGCCTTGCCCTTGCCGACCGGCAGCTCATACAGGAAATCGGCGGTGATGTTATGGCGCATATCGAAATCGGACGAGCCGCGGAATTCAGAGGTATTGAATATGTTCTGGATGGCCGCGCCTTGCTGGCCGGCCCCGGACTCAGCCGCCGAACCGAGATCGATGGAATGCGACCAGGTGTAGTTGAAGTCGAACGATACGCCGTTGCTGAAGGCGCGGCGCAAGGAGAGCGTCAAGCTGTGATATGCGGCCCGGCCGGCATTCATCCACGTGGGCATGGAACTGCCCTGGAGCGGAAAGAATGTATAGCACCCGGACACCGAAATGCATTTGCCAGGGACGTAAGAGCTGGTGGTATTGCGGTCCAACGCATGCAGGCAATCGAGGTAACTGCTGTTGTAATCGCCGTAGACGCAATTGAAATAGTTGGCCGACGCGCTGCCGGGAAAATCTGCGTTCGCGAGGCCCGGGAACATGTTTTCCACGAAAGGCAGGTTCGGCACCAGGCTCGGGTTCGCCTGCACGGCGGCGGGCGTCAGCCCCCCATCGAACAGGGAGCGCACTTCGAGGTTGTTCTGCGTCCAGGTGACTCCCGATTTCGGATCCTTGAAGTACTCCAGCGGCGTGTAGACGTCGCCTTCCATCAGAAGCCGGTGGGAGAGCCGGCCTGCGTAGCCGATTTCGAGCGTCATCTTGCCCGGAATTTCCCGCGCGAAGCTGGCGTTCAACAGGTACGAATACGGCGGCTTCAGGTTCGGTGAGATGCCCATAAACTCGCCGGCGATCGCGGCAATGTTGGGCGGCGTGACCGGGAAAGTTTCCTGCGGCGGGGCCGGAAGCCCCGGGGCGGAACCGTTATACCTCTGGCTCGTGCTGAAACTGTAGGAGTCCGCGAAGTTCGATGCGGTGGCCAGCCCGATGGAACCGAACTGATCGTATTGCGTGATCAAGTCGCTGCCGAAACGGTCGTAGGCAATGCCGGCTCCGGCGCGGAAAACGCCGTTCTTGCCGAACAGTTTTCCGATCATCCCTTCGCGATTGGATGGCGCAAAGGCGATGCCCAGGCGCGGCGCGAAATTCCGGTTATCCGGAGCCCACCAGGTCGGCTTGCCATTCGCCGGGCCGTTCAGCCCCCAGCTCAGCAGCGCATTCGGCATGGCGTTCTGCGGTATGCCCTGACTCTGCAGGCTGTTGCGCTCCGCAAAATACGTGGTGAGGGGGACGGTGGGATCTACTTGCAGCCCGTTCTGTTCATAAGGAGGACGGAAGTTCTCCCAGCGAAGGCCCGCGCTCACCGTCAACTCCCGCGTGGCGCGGTAGGTGTCTCCGACATACAAAGCGTAATCGCGTTCGATGAACTTGCGCACCTCCGGAGTGCCCTGGGGCAGGGGCGCGCCGTTCTTGGAGAACATGTCGGTGTGGAAGTCGTCATTCACCAGCCCGAAGAGCGCTCCCATGCCGTTGGCGACCGAGGTTGGGTCGGCGAGCTGTGCGGCGGGGCCAACACGCTGTTGGATGTAAGCCGTAACGGCGTTATCGATGTCGGCGCCCAGCCCGATCAGCTCGGTTGCGCCGTATCCGTACCGCGGAAATGAGTTGGTAAACGAAGACGTGTAGTTGCTGATGAATCGTCCGTCGAATCCGGCGGTGATGGTGTGCTTCCCTTTGATCCACGTCAGATCATCCTTGGGGTTCCAGGTGGGCAGGATCTGGCCGTAGGGCCGCGCATTGTAATTCTGGAGCGAATCGATTCCAGTGAAGAACAGGACCGGTCCGGTGGCGCCCGATAGTGCTGGACTGTAGCGTGTGTAGCCCATGTTCACCACGTTGATGAGGTTCGGCTTGATGATCCAGGTGTACTGCGCGGCGAATCCCTTGCTGGTGTCGCGCAAAGTGGAGGCAGGCGCCTGTCCCGGAAACTGCGCCAGAATCTGATCGTCCTTGTTGTCCGCAAGCGTGCCCCGCACGCTCAGCGTATGCTTGCCGGCGGAATCCAGATGGAAATCGAGCTTACCGACAATGGCTTTATCATTGCGATGACTGGGGGCGTTGAAACGGAATCCGCTGAAGTTCAGGCCGCCATCCTGGCCATAGGCCGGATCGTTGCCATGCGGAAACTGATTGAGCACGCTAAGAATACTGGGGTTGACCCCCTGGTGCAGCGGATCGACCAGCGCGATCTCCGCCGGAGTCAACGTTTGCACCGAACCATCTTGCAGCGCGAACGCCATGTTGCCTTGCCGCAGCGTGTCGGACGGCACAGCTCGCACCTGTGACACGCCGCTGGCGTCGATGCGCTCTTCGTAGTTAAAGAAGAAGAATGCGCGGTCGCGGACGATCTTGCCGCCCGCGGAAGCACCGAACTGATTGCGCACCAGCGGCTGCCGCGGCACGCCCGCCTGGTTGTTGAACCATGTATTCGCCGCGGTATCGGTGTTGCGATTGTATTCATACAGCGAGCCGTGCAACTGATTGGTGCCGCTCTTAGTCACCAGGACCACCTGCCCGCCTGACGAGCGGCCTTGATTGGGGCCTTCGCCCGCCACGGTCACGCGGAACTCCTGAACCGAGTCAAGGGGAATCGGAAGCACGGCGTTGAATCCCGCGTTGGTATTGGCTCCGTTGGCGTTGGATCCCTGATAACCGCCCGTACCGGTATTGGTATTTTGCGCAACCAGTCCCGAATTCTGATTGTTATTTACGTCCGCGCCGTCAAGAACGATGTTGTTCTGGTCGCGGCGGGCTCCCATCACTTCGCCCGAGGACGTGACGCCGGGTTGCAGGCTGAGCAACTCGACCACGTTGCGCGTCTGCAGCGGAAGCTGGCGGACCTGCTGCTCGCCGAAGGGATTGCCGATCGAAGCGTCCACGGTGTTAATGGCGCTGGCTTCTCCCAATACGTCGACAGTTTGTGTGGTGGCGCCGACGGCCATCGGAAGGTCAAGAGTCGCGGGCGTATTCACCAGTAACTGAATCCCCTCGCGCGTTGCTATGGTGAACCCGGTCTTTTCGGCCTTGATGCGGTACATGCCGGGCGGCAGCTGGAGAAAAGCGTACGCACCTACGGGGTCAGTAGTGGCAGAGCGGACGGCGCCGTTGTCGACGTTGGTGAGTGTCAAGACGACGGCCGGCAACGCCAGGCCTTGCGCGTCCGTGATCGTTCCGCGCAGTGAGGTGGTGGATTGCGCATAAGCACTCCAGGCAAACGCCAGTATTCCTACCAAAGCCCATGACTTCATGTGAAGCCTCCTATAAGGATTGCGAGAATGGAAATCGATTCGCCGGACTGGGGCAAAAGGGACTCTTAACGCAAGAGTTTTGGCTGGACAGAGGCCTAAGGCTGGAACGACGGGTCGTCCCCCGGTAGCCTTCCCCGAATTATGTGCAAGGCCGGATGAGGAGTCAAACAAATCTTTTGGATGGGAGTTATCAGGAGGGGAGTAAGCAAAGACCAGCACCGGCGGCAAAGACCGCCGGCGTTACGTAGCGCTGGCGATCTTTGTCGCCGGTGGGGGCAGGGTTACTGGCCGTTTCCTGTAACAAGTGCGAATTGAGCGATCTTACGTTGATCGGGTCCCGAAAAGGAGTTGCGCGGGGCTAGTAACTCGGCCGCGCTTTGCGCAAAACGCGCCAAGCCCTCATGGGAGTGGCTGGCGGTCCGTAGCAGTATATGATACAGCTCGTGGGCGGTAACCCTGCCGATGGCGCGGCCTAATAACTTGTCTCGATCTTCGGAGGCGGCTACTCGAAGGTCGCGGTCAATGAGCTTGCGGACGGCATCGCAGAATACGTCTGCAATCGGCAGCACCTGGCCATCGACGATATGGGTTTGGCCGAGTGGAGAGGAGACAGTGCGAACCGGGATGCCGGGCAGGCATTGACCGCGAAGGTGGACCAGGGCCAACTGGCCGCTAACCGCGCTGCCATCCAGTTCATGGCCCAACTTCCACACCAGTGTGATACCCGAAGGAGCCAGCGCGGCATCCGCCTCACTCTCCATCGCTTGCAGAACAGCGGGGATGGCAGGGTCGCCATCGACGAGGACTGTTAGAGCATCCCCGCCCCGGGCGACAGAACCGGTAAGTGCGGCGAAATACGTGGCCAGCAACAGAGCTGATCGCATGAGCCTCGAACCTGGAGGTTCGCGGTCAGCATATCACACGCCCTAATGGGTTATAAACTCCATAGAAATTATTCGTGATACGGCCCGCACACACTCTGGCATACTGTCGGCATGTCTCTCCAGCCGGTAGGGCGGAGCACGCGGCCGCGAATCTCTTTGCGCGTGCTGTTGCGCCTGACCCGCATGGATGTTTGCTGCGGCCCTCCACCCTGCCGATAGTTTCCTCTCTTTTGTAATCATTTTGTGAGATGGGCGAGACAGGAGAGTGCGTGTGGATTCATCCGTTCTATGGGAAGAGATTATTCAGCCGGGCGCGGCGTGGTCGCACGTGCTGAAGCGCGGCACGGCTCTTCGTCTCACCGATCTGGCGGGCGGCGCCAACGTGGGAGCGATCTTCTATAACTTCGAATGCCCCGCTGAGCGGTATAACATGCCGGATACACTCAAGGCCCAGCACATCGCGCGTTTGACCAAGGGGTTCGTTCTGTACTCCGATATGGGGCGCGTGCTCTGCTCGGTCACAGATGACACGGTCGGCTGGCACGACCCGATCGGCGGGTGCTCCAACGCGGCATTGGTAAAAGCCGAGTATGGAGACGCAAACTACCAGGACTGCCGGAACGATTACCACAAGAATGCGCGAGACAGCTTCCTGGTGGAGTTGGGTAAGTGGGGCTTGGGACCCAGGGACCTGATCGCCAACGTTAACTTTTTCAGCCGTGTGGATGTAGGCGAGGACGGCGGCATGTCGTTCCATCCCGGTAATTCGCTGGCCGGGTCGTATGTAGAGCTGCGCGCAGAGATGAACGTGCTCACGATTCTTAATACTTGTCAGCATCCACTCGATCCAAATCCGAAATACGAACCGCGGCCGGTCCAGGTATCGATTCGCCGCGTGGCAGCACCGGGCCCGGACGATCCCTGCCGGCTCTCGCGGCCGGAAAATGGGCGGGGATTTACGCTGACGGAGAGGTATTTTTTGTGAGTGGGAGCAAAGAAATCTATCGGTGCATCATTCCCGCGGGTGAACCCTGGATGCGTGAGATTGCGAAGGGGCAGAGCCTGCGGATCGTCGACCTCCACGGCAACCAGGCCGTCGACACCCTCTTCTTCAATGCACATGATTACTCGGACCGCTACAGCGCACAGGACACCATCCGGGAGCAGCGCAACATCTACCTCACCACAGGCACGCGTCTGATATCGACCGCCGGCACAGTGCTTGCGACCATCGTGGCCGATACCTGCGGCCGTCACGACACGCTGGGCGGGGCCTGCGCGAACGAAAGCAACATGGTCCGCTATGCCATCGACAAGCGGCACATGCATGCCTGCCGCAGCAGTTTCTTGAAGGCCATCACGGAGTGGGGTGGCGGCATGGACAAGCGGGACATCACCAGCAACATCAACTTCTTCATGAATGTGCCGGTGACTCCGGATGGCAAGCTGACGTTTGAAGACGGCATCTCCGAGCCGGGAAAGTACGTGGAGTTGCGGGCGGAGACCGACATAGTGGCGCTCATCAGCAATTGTCCGCAGCTCAACAATCCCTGCAACGCCTACAATCCGACTCCGGTGGAAGTACTCGTTTGGAGCGGGCCGGTGAGCTGATGTTCGGCAAAGTCCTCATCGCGAACCGTGGTGCCATCGCCTGCCGCATCATTCGAACGCTGCGGCGGATGGGCGTCGGTTCCGTGGCGGTTTATTCCGATGCGGACCGCCATTCCCTGCACGTGGAGCAGGCCGACGAGGCTGTGAGGATTGGCGCCTCGCACGCAGCAGAAAGCTATCTTTCCATATCCAATCTGCTGGATGCGGCACGGCAGACCGGCGCGGAGGCGATCCATCCCGGATATGGTTTTCTCAGCGAGAACGCCGGCTTTGCCGCCGAATGTGCAGCCGCCGGAATCGTGTTCATTGGACCGACGCCGGAGCAGATTCGCGCATTCGGGCTGAAGCACACGGCGCGGCAGATCGCGTCGGAGAACGGCCTCTCCATGCTGCCGGGCACCGGGCTATTGGACGGCGTGGAGCCGGCCACAGAAGCCGCCCGATCGATCGGCTACCCCGTGATGCTGAAAAGCACGGCAGGGGGCGGCGGCATCGGCATGCGGCTGTGCGCATCGGCCGCGGAGCTTGCCACCGCTTATGAAGCGGTCGAACGGTTAAGCCAGGCGAGCTTTGGAACGGCCGGGCTGTATCTCGAGAAGTTCGTCGCCAAGGCGCGCCACATTGAAGTGCAGATCTTCGGCGACGGCGCGGGCCACGTGATTGCGCTGGGCGAACGCGACTGCTCCGCGCAGCGGCGCAATCAGAAGGTAATCGAAGAGACGCCCGCACCCGGGCTCGCTGCGGACACTCGCGAGAAGCTGCTGGAATCGGCGCTGCGGCTGGGCCGGGCGGTGCGGTATCAATCCGCCGGCACCGTCGAATTCATTTACGACACCGATTCGGGCGCGTTCTATTTCCTGGAGGTCAACACCCGGCTACAAGTGGAACACGGCGTCACTGAGGAGGTTACCGGCATCGACCTGGTGGAATGGATGGTGCAGCAGGCTGCCGGCGAGTGGGGCGGCGCCATGCGCTGCCCAGAGCCAGAAGGCTGCTCGATTCAAGTCCGCATCTACGCCGAGGACCCCGCACGGAATTTTCAACCCTGCGCGGGACAACTCTCGCAAGTGCAGTGGCCTCGCCGCGCCCGCGTCGAGACATGGGTGGAATCCGGGGCGGAAGTTACGCCCTATTACGACCCAATGCTGGGCAAGATCATCGTTCGAGGGCCGGATCGAGCAGCCACGTTGGAACGGTTGCGAGCGGCACTCGCGGATTGCCGGATCGCCGGCATCGAAACGAATCTCGAGTACCTGAGACAAGTTTGCGTGGACGAAGGCTTCGCTGCCGGCGGCATCACCACGGCCTACCTGCGCGAGTTTCCGTATCGCCGAAACGACGTGGAAGTGGTGAGCGGCGGCACGCAAACCACCATCCAGGACTACCCGGGCCGCCTGGGTTACTGGCACGTCGGCATCCCGCCATCTGGGCCCATGGACTCGCTGGCGTTTCGCCTGGCCAACCGGATTGTAGGAAATCCGGAGGGCGCTCCGGGTCTGGAGATTACGGTGACTGGTCCGTCGCTGCGCTTCGGCTGTGATACCGCGATTGCAATTACCGGCGCGGATTTCGGGGCGAAGCTCGACGGGCAGATGGTGCCTCGTTGGCAGGCCATGCCCGTGAAAGCGGGTTCGCTGCTGGAGTTGGGCAACGCACAGGCGGGAGGCGGCCGCGCCTATATCGGGATGGCCGGTGGACTGGAGGTGCCCGAGTACCTGGGCAGCCGGAGCACCTTCATCCTGGGCAAATTCGGCGGCCATGCCGGACGGACCTTGCGCGCCGGCGACGTGCTCCATCTCGGGCAGGCCCACGCGTCTGGCGCCAGGCAGTTTGGCTCGCGGTCTCCTGCCCACCTACGGAAAAGAATGGCGCATCGGCATGCTCTACGGCCCGCACGGCGCGCCCGATTTCTTCACGCCCGAGGACATCGACACATTCTTCTCCACCGCCTGGAAGGTTCATCACAATTCCGATCGAACCGGCGTGCGGCTCATCGGCCCCAAGCCGGCGTGGGCGCGGCAGGACGGCGGCGAAGCGGGCCTGCACCCCTCCAACATTCACGACAACGCCTACGCCGTGGGAACCATCGATTTCACGGGCGATATGCCGGTGATTCTCGGGCCGGATGGCCCCAGCCTGGGCGGCTTCGTATGCCCCGCCACCATCGTGCAGGCCGAGCTCTGGAAGATCGGGCAGCTCAAACCGGGCGACCTTGTCCGTTTCCATCCGCTGTCGCTCGGGCAGGCGACTCGGATGGAGCGGGAGCTCGATTGCGCCATCCGCATGCTGAGCGGAGGGTTGCCGAGCTTGCCCTCTGAACCGGCCCGAGGAGAACCGGTGCTGCGCCGCGATGCTTCCGTGGTCTATCGCGCCGATGGCGACCGCTGCCTGCTGGTCGAGTACGGACCGAACGTGCTCGACCTGAACCTTCGATTCCGTGTGCACGCTCTCGAAGAGCAGTTACGCAAAGCCGCGCTGCCAGGCATCCTGGACATCACTCCCGGAGTCCGCTCGCTACATATTCACTACGATTCGCGCCGCCTGCGCCGCGAGGCTCTGCTGGAGAGCCTGGAGGCCTGCGAGGAGCGAATCCCGGACCTCGACGATATTGCGGCGCCTTCGCGCATCGTGCATCTGCCGCTCTCCTGGGACGACCCGGCCACGCAGCTCGCCATACGCAAGTACATGCAAGGCGTGCGGCCGGACGCGCCGTGGTGCCCGAGCAACATCGAATTCATCCGCCGAATTAACGGCCTCCCCTCGATCGATGCGGTGCGCGAAATCGTTTTCAACGCCAGCTATCTGGTGCTCGGCCTGGGCGACGTTTATCTGGGGGCGCCGGTGGCTACTCCCATCGACCCGCGTCATCGGCTGGTCACCACGAAGTACAACCCCGCCCGCACCTGGACGCCCGAAAACGCGGTGGGAATCGGCGGCGCCTACCTGTGCGTGTACGGCATGGAAGGCCCCGGCGGATATCAGTTTGTCGGCCGCACCGTGCAGATGTGGAATACGCACCGCTCCACGCGGGAGTTCCAAGAGGGCACGCCGTGGCTGCTGCGGTTTTTCGACCAGATCCGGTTGTTTCCGGTCTCCGCCGAAGAACTGCTCGAAATCCGCGACGCGTTTCCGCACGGGCGCTATTCGCTGCGCATTGAGCAGCAGGAGTTTCGGTTGAAGGATTATCACGCCTTCCTGCGCTCCATCGAGAAAGAAACAACCGCTTTCAAGAAACGCCAGCAGCGGGCCTTTCTGGCGGAGCGCGAGCGCTGGGCGGCGGCGGGTGCGGACCGGTTCCTGGAACTCGCCGAGCAAAACGGGTCGGCCCCCGCGGTTGACACGACGGTGCCGGAAGGGTGCCGCGCTGTCTGCTCACCGGTGATGGCGAGCGTCTGGAATGTCGCGGTCGAAACCGGCGAGCGTGTGGAGGCGGGACAAAAACTTTTGGTATTGGAAGCCATGAAGATGGAAATCGCAGTAGCGGCGCCTGCCGCGGGAATCGTTGTGCAGCTCAACTGCGCGGCGGGTGCGCTGGTGTCACCCGGGCAGCACCTGCTCATGTTACGCCACGAGGTTGGCGCATGAAGAATCTGGCATTGAATTTGGGCTCCCTGCGCCAGCTTTACCGTTCAGGGAAGGCTGGGCCGAGCGATGTGATCGCCGAGGTCTATGACCGCATACGCTCCGGGCCGCTGTCGCCGGTCTGGATCTCGCTGGTGCCGCGCGAAACGGCACTGGCGCGGGCGCGCGGGTTGGAGCGCGACCCACTGGCGGCGGCGCGGCCGCTCTACGGCATGCCGTTCGCCGTCAAAGACAACATCGACGTGGCCGGCCTCCCGACTACGGCCGGCTGTCCCGATTACGCGTACTCGCCGGCGCGCAGCGCAACCGTGGTCGAGGCGCTGATCGACGCCGGCGCCATACCCATAGGCAAGACCAATATGGATCAGTTCGCCACCGGGCTGGTGGGCACGCGTTCGCCGCACGGCGCCTGCTCGTGCGTTTTCGATGAGCGGTTTATCTCCGGCGGCTCCAGCTCCGGTTCCGCGGTGGCCCTGGCTAGCGGCCAGGTGAGTTTCGCTTTGGGAACCGACACAGCTGGGTCCGGGCGTGTGCCGGCCGCGTTCAACAACCTGGTCGGATTGAAACCCACGCGCGGCCTGCTGAGCAACCTGGGCGTGGTACCGGCGTGCCGCACGCTCGATTGCGTTTCCATCTTCACTACCACCTGCCATGACGCGCACACCGTGTGGCAGGCAGCGCGCGGGTTCGATGCGGCCGATCCATTTTCGCGTGCACGCAAGCCTGGGCAAGGCGCTGCGCCCTGGCTGGCCGGTCCTTTTCAATTCGGTGTGCCGGACGACGAGCAACTGGAGTTCTTCGGCGACGAAGAAGCGGCCGCTCTCTATTACCGTGCGGTCCGCGACATGGAGGCTCTGGGCGGTCACAGAGTGACCATCGATTTCTCAGCGTTTCGCGCGGCGGCTGAATTGCTGTATTCCGGCCCCTGGGTCGCCGAGCGATACGCGGCCATCGGTCCATTCCTTGAATCGCATGCGGATGGCATGGACCCGGTGGTGCGAGAAATCATCGGAGGCGCGCGACGGTTTACGGCCACCGACGCGTTCGAAGCCGAGTATCGATTGAGCGAACTGCGCCGCGCCGCAGAAGCCCAATGGGCGCACATGGACATCATGCTGCTTCCCACGGCCGCGACTATCTACACCCATGAGGAAGTGGCCGCCGATCCGATCCGCTTGAACAGCAATTTGGGTTACTACACCAACTTCGTGAACCTGCTCGACCTGGCGGCTGTAGCGGTGCCGGCGGGATTTCGCGCGACTGGTCTGCCGTTCGGTATCTCGCTGATCGGCCCGGCATTCACTGACGAGGCTCTGCTGGCGGTGGCGGATCGTTACCATCGCCGGCATGCGCAACCGCCCGGCCCGGCCGTGAACCTGGGATTGGAAGCCCCGGGTTGTATCTCCTTGGCTGTGGTCGGCGCACATCTGACAGGAGAGTCTCTCAACTGGCAGCTTACCGAGCGCGGTGCGCGGAAGATCAAGACATGCCGCACAGCCGCGGGGTACAGGCTTTATGCCTTGGATCGGGCCGTGCCGCCCAAACCCGCGCTGGTGCGCGAGGAGAGCTTTCCCGGCCACGGCATTGAGGTCGAAGTGTGGACCGTGCCTGAGGACGAGTTCGGCAGCTTTGTAGCCGCCGTGCCTGCGCCGCTCGGAATTGGCAACGCGACGCTGGATAGCGGCGAAACCGTCAAGTGCTTTATATGCGAACCGGACGCCATAGCAGGCGCTCTGGAAATTACGCGCTTCGGAGGATGGCGTGCGTATCTGGCGCAAGCTGTGTCCGCGCGGTAAGGGAGTCGACCGGCTGCAAGGACCGCCGGCGTTACGTAACGTACGAGTCAGCCTATATGAACGCCTGTGCTAGAATCCGTCTAAGACCTCCTTCAGGCCCCGTTGCCGCGGAGTTTCGGCTCATGGTGACGGCGATGCTGCGAGTCCTATCCCTATTACTCCTGGCCGCAATTTCCGGCCTTGCGGACAAACCCTCTTTTACGGTGGGCTGGTCTGTATACGCCGGCTGGACTCCGTATTACTACATGAATAAGTCCGGCCTGCTTCGTAAGTGGGCCGATAAGTACGGAATCAATATCAAAGTCCAGCGGTTCGATTATGCGCCCTCACTGGACGCTTTCGTCGCCCGCAATATCGACGCCTGCACCATGACCAACATGGAGGCGCTGGACATGCCGGCAGCATCGGGCGTGCCGACTACGGTAGTTCTGATCGGCGATTATTCCAACGGCAACGATCAACTGCTGGTGCGCAACGGTCTGCAGATGAAAGACCTGGCCGGTAAGAAGATGCTGCTTGTGGAGAAGACTGTATCGGAGTATCTCTTCGACCGAGCCATGACCATTGTCGGCATACGCGATCAGATCAAGCGCGTACGCATGATCAACACATCGGACTCCGACATTGCGACTGCGTTTTTGAGCGACACCAGCGCGTCGGCGGTGGTCACCTGGAAGCCGCTGGTCTCGCAGATTCTGCGGCAGAAGGGGATTACTTCGCTTTTCAACTCCGCGCAGATTCCGGGCGAGATCCTGGACCTCACGGTGGTTCGCACCGACGTGCTGAACCGGCCGGACGGGTCGGGAGCTAAGTTCGCCAAGGCGCTGGCGGGCGCCTGGTACGAGATGCTGGCGCAGATGTCCGGGCAGGGCGCAGCTACCGACAAAGTGCTCGCGGCCATCGCTGAAGGCTCCCAGGACACGCTGGAATCTTACAAAGAACAATTGAGCACAACCAAAATGTTTTACACGCCGCATGCCGCAGCCGACTTCGGAGCTTCTCCCGATCTCAAACAGAAGATGGCCCTGGTTCGCCAGTTCTGCTTCGACCACGGCCTTCTGGGCGCGGAAACGAAATCGGTGGATGATGTTGCCATTCGTTATCCCGATGGTTCGGTGCAAGGCAAGATGGACCGCGTGCGCCTGCTGTTCGACCTGACTTATATGCAGATGGCCGCACAGGGCAAATTATGAAAAACCGCTCCCTTCGGTCACGGCTCAGTATCGGGCGCTGGCGGCGCTTACTGAGCCGTGACCAAAGGGAGCGGTCTAGCAGGTAACTTATGTCAGCCGGGTTTCTGTTGATCAACGCCAAACCGAACCGCTCCTGGGCAGCGTTTCTCTCCTGGAGCCTGTTCGCGCTTGGAATCGCGGCGTACTTTTACGTGGCCCACGCGCGGCACCGTGAGAACCCGGAAGACCGCGTGATGCCCACCGTCGCGCAGATGGTGCGCGGTATGTCCGATGCGGTCCTGAAGCCCGCCGAAGATGACGAGTCGCAGGCGCAAAGCGGAACCCTGGTCAACCGCTTTCTCAGCAGCATGCTCTGGAAGGACACCAAGGCTACCTCCCGCCGCTTTTTCTACAGCATGCTGCTCCTGATCCCCGCGGTACTTCTAGGGCTTCACATGGGCCTGTTCCCCTACATCGGCGCGTTCTTCCTGCGGTTCATCCTGTTCTTCGACAAAATCATCGCGCTTTCTCTGCTGCCGATTCTGTTCATCGCATTTGGCATCGACGAACTTTCGAAAGTCATGCTGATCGTGATCGGGGTAACTCCCACGATCATTCTGGACACCTTTAACCTGACCCGCGGCGTGCCCAACGAGCAATTGGTAAAAGCTTTTACTCTTGGCGCGGGCGATTTTGACGTGGCCTACCGGGTTGTTCTGCGGCAGATCATGCCGCGCGTGCTCAATAGCATCCGGCTCAACCTCAAGGCCGTAATGTTATTCCTCTTCGCCGGAGAGATGATCGCATCTACCGACGGCCTGGCGTACCGCATTGCTCTTCTCCGGCGGCACATGGGCATGGACGTAATCATTCCCTACGTGCTGTGGGTGGCGCTACTTCTGTTCCTGGTGGACCTGGCGATGCGGCTGGCGAATCGGGCGCTGCACCCCTGGTTCCGGGAGACGTGACGCGATGCCGCTGATTGAAATCGATCACGCTTGTATGGCGTACGGTTCGCCGCCGCGGTCGGTGCTCGACCGGATCGACCTGCAGATCCAGGAGGGCGAGTTTGTCTGTGTTCTGGGTCAAACCGGCTGCGGCAAATCCACGCTATTGCGCCTGGTGCTGGGTTCCGAACGCGCGGTGCACGGCCGTGTACTGATCGATGGACAGGAGCACAATCAGCCCGACCGCACGCGCGGATATGTCCCGCAGAAGTATTCGCTGTTCCCCGACAAGACCGTTCTGGACAACATTACGTTTGGCCCGGAAGTGAGCGAATTCAGCTTGTGCGGCCGCTGGACGCCCCGGTTTTTCCGACGCCGCCGCGAGTTACGTGAGCAAGCTTTGGACTATCTGCGACGCATCGGCCTGCGGGAATCCGACGCGAAGAAGTACCCCGACCAGCTCTCCGGCGGCATGCAGCAGCGCGTTGCGATTGCCCAGGCGCTGATGACCAAGCCGCGCATTCTGCTGATGGATGAAGCATTCAGCGCGCTAGATCCGGGTACGCGCAAGGAGATGCAGCGGCTCCTGCGGACGCTCTGGCAATCGACGGGAACCACGGTTCTCTTTGTTACGCATCACACGCAGGAGGCTCTGTGTTTGGGGACGCGGGTTGTCGTCCTGGCCAAGGAGACTCCGGAGCACGGATCGAAGGTGGCGCTCGACTTGCGGGTGCCCGACCCGTGCCGCGAGGACGATATTCCCGCACTGGTGCGGACCCTCGAGAATGCGTCGGAAAATCGGCGTCTCACCGCGGTGGCCGGGTAGCGTCCTTCGTTTCTTCAGGCCGCGCCTTCATCCCACCTGCCCCGGCGATAATATAGTTGCGTATGAAAAACCTCGCATCGTGGCTGTGGCTGCTTCCCATCGCGGCCGGCTGGCAGGCGCACGCGCAGGCTTGGGACACATCGGGGAATGGCTTGTTGAACGGCGCCTATTATTTCCGCCATGTTGCGTGGCAGGTGGGCGACAATGCCGGCGACCTATCCGCGGCCGAAGCCATTTTCGGCAATATCACGTTTGATGGGAAGGGAAACTATGCGATCAGCAACGCGCAGATTGCACAGCCAGGTTCCAACGGTGCTGTCACGACACAAAATTTTACGGCCGTTAGCGGCACGTATTCCATCGCAGCCAGCGGCTACGGCTTCATGACCAGCCCGGTCAATTCCGGCCATCTAGTCTATGGCCTGGTCTCGCAAGGAATCTTTATCGGCAGCGCTACCGAAAACCCGGGCAGCACCACCTCGTATCCGTACAATGATCTGTTCATCGCAGGGCAACTGGCCCAGCCGCAGCCCACCAATGCATTTTTCCGCGGCACCTATGGTGTGTTCGATGTAGACTCTCCCAGCGGCACTCCGCAGAATACCTTGGATATTTATCTGAACCTGACGCCGGACGGGAATGGAAATCTTGGCAACGTGCAAGCCAGTGGGTATATTGCTTCCAATGGGGCTTCGCCCGTGGGTCAAAAAATTTCCGGCACAAAGTATTTCTTCAGTAACGGCGCCGCTAACTTGTCGTTCGGCAGTTGCACGAGCGCGGTCCTGATTTGCGGTACGAGATATCTATATTTTTCGGCCGATGGAAACTTTGTTTTCGGCGGCTCCCCCAGCGGGTGGGACATGCTGGTCGGGGTTCGCAGCCCGTCCGCCACTCCCAATTTCAGCGGGTTGTATTATCAGGCATCGCTCGGGCAGGACGTGGCAGGCTTGGCCACCGGAGGGGCCGTCGATACCACCAGCTACTTCGGGTCCCTGTTCGCCATTCTGAACTCCGGATCCTCCACGACCGGGCAAATCGTGGCCCACCAGAGAATCCTCTCCGTGCCGCAGTTCACGACCGCGATTGATTACGCGTTGGGCGATACCTACGCGATAGGCGCCGATGGGACATACGTCGATGCGAACTACCGTTACCTTTTTGGCGCCGGCGGCACTCGTGTTGGCTTCGGCGATCCCGCTGACACAGGCGGCGCAACTCTCGGAATTAACGTGGCCCTGCAGGCGCCTTCGCTCAGCGGTAGTGGCGTGTTCATCGATTCAACGCGCGTCCAGAACGCCGGCAGTTCGGCTCCCTTCACCGCGGGCGTGGCGCCCGGAGAACTGATTTCCATTGATGGAACCAACCTCGCGCCCAGCGCGGAGGCCGCTACAACGCCTTCATTTAATCTCGCTGGTGTCCAAGTCAACATCAACAGCCGCCCGGCGCCGATCTATTTCGTGAGCCCCGGCGAAATCTATGCGCTCGTTCCCTTCGGCACGATAGAATCGATCGCCTCCATACAGGTGATCAACAACGGAGCCGCCTCTAACACGGTCTCTGCGTTCGTCAACCAGACGGCTCCAGGCGTTTTTACGAACCCTTCGGGAGGCTTGGGACATGCAATCGCGGAGCATGCGGACCACAGCCTCGTCACCACTAGCAATCCAGCGCAGATCGGTGAGACGCTACAGGTGTTCGTGGCCGGTCTGGGAAACGTCACTCCCTCAATAAACGATGGGGTGCCCAGCAGCGGCTCGCCCCCGAACCTGGCCACCAATGCGATTGCTGTCTTTGTCGGCGGCGTGCAGGCCTCCGCTCCGTTCGCGGGGCTGGCGACCGGAGAAGCCGGGTTGTACCAGATCAGTTTCCAGGTGCCTTCCGGCATTGGAACAGGTGACGTTTTCCTGGATGTCTCGGGGCCGGATTTCTACGCTTCCGAGGCGCTGCTGACGATCGGGTCTACGGCCGCCGTCAGAACCGCCCAACCGCGTGTCCGCCGGCATAAGCTCGCCATCAAAGAGGTCGATCCTAAATCCCGGCGCCGTCCGTGAGCGGTACGTTGCCCGCAGGGCCGCCGGCCAGCATCGCGACCAGGGCCTGGAGCATCTCGGCTTCGTCTTCGAAACGCGTCCGATCGATGGTAATCACTTGATCCGCGGGGATAACGGCCGGCGGCTCCCAGGCAGCTCCGTAAATAATGGACACCAGTCCCACCTGGAAGCTGGCTGCGACGGCGTGCACATCCGCCCCTTCCACCACGTGGACCAGGTAGCCCTGGTCGAACAGATGCCGCTCGACTAACCGCGCCGTTTCCGCATCCGCATTTTGCAGCCGGATCACGTACGGCCGGTGTCCGATGCGGGCCAACCGCTCGGCGGGGGTCACGGGACCCGAGTGATGATACAGGTCCGGCCCGGTGATCATGCCCGCGCCCAGCGTCTCGTTAGTCAGCGGATCGATCAGGATAAAGCTGCCGGTGGCGCGATTCTTGCGATACGCATCGAAGAAGATGGGGCGCTGCGCTTCCACGCTGACCACGCCGATTTCATTCAGTCGCAATTCGCTGGCGCGCTGGTGGCCCAACGTGTTGATGTCCACGCGGTGGCGCAGCTCCCGCACACGCGCCTGCACCATCTGCGTGCTGTGCTTCAGCAGATACGGCCGATGCGGCTCCATGGGCTTTTCGTTCATCCACACCACCGTCGCCGCGAAACGCCGGCCGGAGTGCGGCAAGTTTTCCGGATGCGCCAGCATGTCGCCGCGGCTGATGTCGACTTCATCCTCCAGGCAGACCGTTACCGACATCGGCGCGAAGGCTTCTTCCAGGTCCCCATCCCAGGTCACGATGGATTTTACGCGGCTGTTACGTCCCGATGGCAGCACCGTCACCGCATCGCCACGGCGTATGACTCCGGAGGCCACCTGCCCCGCGAACCCGCGAAAATCCAGATCGGGCCGGATCACATATTGCACCGGAAAGCGCATGTCCCTCAGGTTGAAGTCGCTCGCGATGGGCACCGTTTCCAGAAATTCCAACAGACTGGGGCCGGTGTACCACGGTGTACGGCCGCCGGGCCGCACCACGTTGTCGCCTTTCAACGCGCTGATGGGGATGAACTGTACATCGCGAGCTTTCAACTGCTCGGCGAAGGCCGCGAACTCGCTGCGGATGCCGGTGAAGACGTCTTCCCGGTAATCCATCAAGTCCATCTTGTTCACCGCAACCACTAAGTGCGGGATACCCAGCAGCGAGGCGATGAATGCATGCCGGCGCGATTGCGGCAGCACTCCATACCGCGCGTCGATCAGGATGATCGCCAGGTTGGCGGTGGAAGCGCCCGTGGCCATGTTGCGCGTGTACTGCTCGTGCCCTGGCGTATCGGCAATGATGAATTTCCGTTTGGGAGTCGCGAAGTAGCGGTAAGCCACGTCGATGGTGATGCCCTGCTCCCGCTCCGCCCGCAGGCCGTCGGTCAGCAGTGAAAGGTCTAGCCCATCCGTGGTCAGGTTGCGCGTGGCCTTCCGCACCGAGGCCAACTGGTCTTCATAGACGCCCTTGGAATCGTAGAGCAGGCGGCCGATCAGCGTCGACTTGCCGTCGTCCACGCTGCCCGCGGTGGTGAACCGCAGCAGCTCGGTGTGCGCCATGGACGCCAGCCAGTCAGTGGTGGCCTGCGATTCCACGCGGGTGGCCAGCATCAGAAGTAGCCCTCGCGCTTCTTCAACTCCATGGAGCCTTCCTGATCGTGATCGATCACACGGTTCTCGCGCTCCGACCGGCGGAACTGGATCATCTCTTCGATGATCTTCGGCAGCGTGTCGGCCTCCGAGCGAATCGCGCCCGTGCAGTACGTGCAGCCCAGCGACCGCATCCGCGACATCACCATCTGCGGCTGCTCGCCGGGACGGAGCTGCATGTTGTGCTCGAGCGTGATCAGTGAATCGCCCCGCACCACCATCTCCCGCTCCTTGGCGTAATACATGGGCACGATCGGAATGTCTTCCAGGTAGATGTAGTGCCAAACATCCAGTTCCGTCCAGTTGGAAAGCGGGAAGACACGAATGCTCTCGCTCTTATCAATTCGGCTGTTAAAAAGGTTCCACAGCTCGGGTCGTTGATTCTTGGGGTCCCACTGGCCGAATGAATCGCGGAAGGAGTAGACCCGCTCCTTGGCGCGGGATTTCTCTTCGTCGCGCCGCGCCCCGCCAAATGCTGCGTCGAATCCGCCCTCGGCCAGCGCGTCCAACAAGGCCCGCGTTTTCAGAAGCGCGCAGCATTTCTGGGTTCCTAGCCGGAACGGGTTGGCCCCGTCCTCGATGGCTTTCGTGTTGGTGTGGACGATCAGGTTGACCCCGATCTCGGCGCAGAACTTGTCCCGGAACTCGATCATTTCCTGGAACTTATAGGTCGTGTCGATGTGCAGCAGGGGAAATGGAATTTTGCCGGGATAAAACGCCTTTTGCGCCAGCCGCACCATCACCGAGGAATCCTTGCCGATCGAGTACAGCATCACCGGCTTCTGGAACTCCGCGGCTACTTCACGAATGATGTGAATGCTCTCGGCCTCCAAGGCGCGCAGATGGGTCAGGGTTCGGGGGGTGATCTGTGGTTCCACGGCGGTATGCTAATTATAGATTACTATGCCAATCAGGATGAAGTCTATCGGCATTGCGGTGATTGGGGTGGCTGCGGTACTGGCCAACAGAGTAACTCCATTTCTGCTGCGCACATCCGGGAGCACGATCGATTTCTCGCCAGCGATTTATTGGAAGGGCGCGGCGTAGGCACGCGCGGCGGCGACCTGGCCACCGAATACATCGCCACCCAGTTTGCCCTGGCCGGAGCCCAGCCCGCCGGCCCGAACGGAAGCTACTTTCAGCCGGTTCCATTGGTGGCTGTCGATCCCCAACCGGGATCGGAGTTGACCGGCTCGGCCAACGGAAAAACCGTGTCGTTCAAATGGCTGGATGATTTTGTGGGCCTGGACGAGACGCAGCAGCCGAATACCCAGTTCGATGGCGAAGCGGTCTTTGTGGGCCACGGGATCGCCGCACCGGAATGGCAGTGGGACGACTATAAAGGCGTCGACGTGCGCGGCAAGGTCGTGGTGCTGTTCACCAACGAGCCCACTTCGACCGACCCCAAGTTCTTCGAAGGCCGCGCGCTCACGTACTACGGTCGCTGGAGCTACAAGTATGAAGAGGCCACGCGGCGGGGCGCGGTAGCCGCCATCATTATCCACACCACCCCGACGGCCGGTTACGGTTGGGACGTGGTGCGCAGTTCCTGGGGACGCCAGAATTCCTATGTCGCAGTGCGCCCCGGCGAACACGCGCTTTCGCTGGCCGGCTGGGCAACCCGCGATGCCAGCCAAAAACTGCTGTCGCTAGCCGGGAAGAATGTCGACGAGCTGCTGGCGGCCTCCGAATCGCGCGACTTCCGGCCGATCCCTCTGGGTATACGGGTCCACGGCAATATCGCTTCGAAGGTGCGGACGTTGAATTCGCGCAACGTTGCGGCGGTCGTTCCGGGAAGCGATCCCAAGCTGAAAGACGAAGTGGTCATCTTCAGCGCGCACTGGGATCACCTGGGAGTCGGTGAAGCCATCAACGGCGATTCTATTTACAACGGCGCCGTCGACAACGCCACCGGTTGCGCCATCATCCTGGAACTGGCCCGTGCGTGGGCCGCCTTACCGCAGAAGCCGCGTCGCTCCGCGCTGTTCTTATCGGTAACTGGCGAGGAGGACGGGCTGCGGGGCTCCCAATACTACGCCAGCCATCCGATTTTCCCGGCAGCCAAGACCGCCATCGATTTGAATTACGACGCCATATTTCCGTGGGGCCGCGCTAAGGACGTAGTGATTGACGGCGCCGAACGGACCAGCGTCTATCCACTGGCGCAAGCCATCGCGCGGCGGCTCAACCTGACCATCTCGCCCGACAGCGAACCGGAGCAGGGCCATTACTTCCGCTCCGATCATTTCTCGTTCGCGCGCGTCGGCATCCCCGCATTCTCTATCGATCACGCAACCCAATTCGCCGGGAAAGCCGCCGATTTCTACAAGAAATCATGGGAAGAATTTAACGAAAAACATTACCACCAGCCGTCCGATGAGTTCCATGCCGACTGGGATTTCACCGCGCTGGAACAAGCTGCACAATTCGGGTTCCTGCTCGGCATCGATATCGCCAATCAGGAAAAACTTGCCGATTGGCGGCCCGGCGATCAGTACCACAGGTAAAAGCACTAGGGATTCTTCCTGCCTTCCTGTACGCAACAGGACACGGCAGAAATGTAGTGGCGTAAATTAGTGTGAATCCGCATGGAATTAATACCCAACTCCTCGCATAATTCGAATAATTGTGTGTGTAAGGAGAGGGTTCATGAAACGTTTCGGTTTTGGCGCGGTTACGCTGTGGTTGTATCTAGGCTCAGTAGCATCGGCGGCTGTGGTTCCGGGCGGAATCTTTGCTAGTGGCGCCAATCTCGACCGCTTTCTTGTGATGTGCGACGCCGCGGGACGTAACGATAGCGACAATTGCAGGGACGCCATAACAGCGAATCCTTTCGCGCAAGCCAAGAACGCAAAGCCGGCTGCCTCCAATACCGATGCCCGCTACAGCGCCGCGTTGAATGACGGCCCTCTTGTGAGCGGCAACAGCGACAATCTCTCGGCCGATCTCGATAGCATGAGTTTTGTACATTCCACCACGACGCCCGAGAACAGAAGAGTCATCACACCGACACCCCTACCAGCAGTCGTTCCGGAACCAGGCAGTTTCATCCCGGCCGGAATATGTCTCGCAATTTTCGCGATCACACTTCGCCGGCGTTGGGACGCGGTATAAGCCGGGATCGATCATCCCCCACTTTTGAGCGAGTGTGTTACTCTTCTCAAGAGTAAAGGAGGGATCCCACGTGAAACGTAAGAGCTTAATCGTACTGATTGCCGCGGCCGGTGTGTGGACGGTAGGGTTGGTCGCCAAGAGTGTCGGTATTCTGCATCCTGAAATGAAGGTGGAAAGCGGAAGCTACGATAAGCCCATGGCCACGATCGGGACCAAGCCTGATCAGCCTTGGTCTGCCACCACGGTAGCCGCCGGTGTGGACAACAAACCGCAGCCCGGTAAGCCGATCACGATGGTGGGCGAGATCGTCGATTTTTCCTGCTACCTGCAGGTGGGCAAACACGGTGAAAAGCATCGCTCCTGCGGCCAGAAGTGCGTCATGAACGGCAATGCCGCAGGCCTTCTTACCAAGGACGGCGCTCTATACATGTTGATGGCGGAAGAGCACGATCCGCGGCGCGACGGTGGAGTCGATCTCAAGACCGTGGCATCCGATCACATGGGACACATCGTCGAAGTGAACGGAACGGAAGCTTCGGTGAACGGGTATAGCGCGATCTTCATTCAGGGACTCAACAAGAAGTAGATGCAATTCACCCGGTGTTGGAGAGCGGCGGCGATCCTGTTGCCCGCCGCTTGGCTGGCGGCTTGGGCCGGCGATAACAAACCGCGGGAGCCGCTGGGTCTTCCGCCTATCGAGTGGCCCAAAGATAATAAATACTCCGCGGCCAAGGCCGATCTGGGTAGATACCTGTACTACGACAAGCGGATCTCGGCCGATGAGACTATCTCCTGCGCCACATGCCATGAGGTTAAGTACGGCTTCACGGATGGAGCGCCGGTCTCCACAGGGATCGATGGCAAGAAGGGCAATCGCAGCGCGCCGACGGTGATCAACCGCGCGTTTTCGCTCGCACAGTTCTGGGACGGCCGCGCGACCACTTTGGAAGAACAAGTCAAGGGGCCCATGGCCAACCCCATCGAGATGGGCAACAGCCACGAGATGGTGGTCGCTTCGTTGCAGGGGATTTCCGGGTATCGCGGGCTTTTCGCCGCGGCTTTCAGTTCGGGCGATATCACCATCGACCGCGCCGCCATGGCCATCGCCACTTTCGAGCGGACTATTCTTTCGGGTAATTCCCCCTACGACCGCTATAAGAAGGGCGACAAGAAGGCCATGACTGCCGAGCAGGTGCGGGGTACGTCCGTGTTTTTTGACAAAGCGAAATGTGACCGCTGCCACGAGAACGCCAATTTCACTTTGAACGCGTATGCCAACCTGGGCGTGGGAACGGATAAGCCCGATCCGGACGTGGGCCGCTTCGCGATCACCAAAGATCCGCGCGACTGGGCAGTGTTCAAGATCCCCACGTTACGGGAGATCGAGCACACCGCGCCGTACATGCACGATGGAAGTTTGAAAACGCTGGAAGAAGTGGTGGACTTCTACGACAAAGGCGGCGTCCCCAATAAGAACCTCGATCCCAACATCAAGAAGTTGAACCTGACGGACCAGGACAAGAAAGACCTGGTGGCTTTTCTGAAAGCGCTCAGCGGGGAAGGCTGGCAAAACGCGGGACCGCCGGCGGAATTCCCGAAGTAGTCGTAGCGCTGGCGATCTTTGTCGCCGACCTTAACGCTGGCGGTCTTTGCCGCCGGTGGCCAGTTCATGAACTGTTATCATATTGCTCAAACCAGGAAGGAGACTTGTGATGGCAGAAGAGAAGACGACTTCGACTCGCCGCCGCTTACTTGAACAGACCGCTTTGGCCGCGGGGGCCGCGGCATTACTGGCGCCGAAAGCGCGTGCTCAGTCGAGCGGCGAGCCCGTCTGGAAGCACTTGTTCCCGCCCGGCTTCCGTAACGAGAAGATCAAGACTACCGGTGCCGAGATCAATGCCGTGATCGGCGGCTCCGGGCCTCCCGTGCTCATGTTCCACGGCGCGCCGCAATCGCTGATCACCTGGCGCCTCATCGCTCCGGATCTGGCCAAGGAGTACACGCTGGTGCTGTGCGACCTGCGCGGCTACGGCGATTCGAGCAAGCCGGAAGACGGCGATAACCACGCCAACTATTCCAAGCGCGCCATGGCGCTGGACGGCGTCGAGGTGATGAAGCACCTGGGCTACGAACGGTTCTTCATGGTTGGCCATGACCGCGGCGGACGCGTGGGCCGCAGAATGGCGCTGGACCATCCGGAGCAGGTCCGCAAGTTGGCGGTGCTGGATATTGTGCCCGCGCACTATCTCTACTCTCACGTCACGCTCGATTTCGTGCGGGCATACTTCCACTGGTTCAACTACCTGCGGCCGGCGCCGGGTCCGGAGAAGGAACTCGACGACGGGATCGCCGCGCAGTTGGTCAGGACCACCGACGAGGTGCAACGCGAATACCTGCGGACCAGGACTCCCGCGGCAAATCACGCGATGTGTGAAGACTACCGCGCCTCCGCCTCTATCGATCTGGGATACGACGCGGCGGATATCAAGGCGGGCAAGAAGATCCAATGTCCGCTGCTGACGCTATGGGCGGCCAACGGCGCCATGGGCAAACTCTACGACGTGCTACAGATCTGGAAGGACGAGGGCGTCAACGTCCGCGGCAAGGGCCTGCCCGGAAACCACTCCCTGCAGGAGAGCGCTCCCAAGGAAACGCTGGCGGAATTACAGCAGTTCCTGCGGGGATAGGCTTACTGGTTTGTGGCGCAGACTCTCAGTCTGCCGCGCCGGCACTCCTGCCGGCGCTTGAACACAGGGTCGAGAGGAGTCTCGACCCGGCAGGCAAGAGTGCCTGCGCCACTTGGCTTATTCGTAGCGCAGAGCTTCCACGGGATCGAGTTGCGCGGCCTTCACCGCGGGCCAGACTCCGAAGAAGACGCCCACACCCACCGAAACACTGAAGCCGGTGACCAATGCCCACAAGGGCACCGCCGAGGGGAGCGCGGGAACCAGTTTGCCCATCAACAGCGTGATCAGCACCGCGATGATAATCCCGAGCACGCCACCCACGCCGGTCAGCGTCACTGCTTCGATGAGGAACTGGCCGATGATGTCGCGCCGCCGCGCACCGATAGCCTTGCGCGTTCCGATTTCCCGCGTGCGCTCGGTCACGCTCACCAGCATGATGTTCATGACACCGATGCCGCCCACCAACAGGCCCATCCCCGACATGGCGATTGCCACCAGGCCCACCACTCCGGTGATCTGGTCGAACTGCTGAATCACCTGGTCGGGAGTCGTGATATTGAAATCGTTGTCGACGCCGGTTGCCAGACGGCGGATGCGCCGCATGGCGGACTCAACTTCATCGAACGCTTCCTGCCGTTTGCCGGGGCGGGCCTTAGCGGTGATGTAGTAGTCGTTCAACTGGGGGTACCGGCTCTGGCCCACGCGGACAGGCATTTCGACGATCGAATCCTGATCGTTTTGGCCGAAGAAACCGCCTTTAGCTTTGTCGAAGACGCCGACGATGCTGTATTCGGCGCCGTCCATCATCATGGTGTGACCGACGGCGCTCCCGCCGGGAAAGAGCGCATCCGCCAGATTCGACCCCAGGACCACTACCTTCGCACCCCTGGAGTTTTCCTCAGGCGTGAAGAAGCGGCCGGCGCGCAAATCTCGCGGCGAAAGCTCCAAGGCGTTCGGCGTTACCGCAACGATGTTCAGATTGTCCGATTCGAAACCCGGTACGCGCGCCGTAATGGCATTGCCATTTACCACCGGCGGAACAGACAACGACAAGCTGACATCCTCCACAGCGGGGCAGGAACGCAGGATAAATTCTCCGTACTCGGGAATTAAGGGCCGGCGCTTGCGTTCCTTGGCAACGAAGCCGTTCTGTCCTCCGCCGGTGAAGCGGGTCAGGAAAATGTTGTCGGGCCCCAGTTCCTGGAAAAACACCACCATGCCCTGCCGCAATCCGGTGAGCAGCGAAGCCACGGTGACCACGGTGGTGATGCCGATGACGATTCCGAGGATGGTGAGCAGCGAGCGGAAACGGTGCTCCCATACCTGCTTCATGGCTAGAGCCATGTTCTCGGTCGGGTTGATGTTCATGTCTCGGCCCTCAGCGCCACCACCGGATCGAGTTTGGCCGCACGCGCCGCCGGGTACCATCCCGAAACGATTCCCACTACGCTCGACACCCCGATGGCCAGCAGCACGTACGACGGGCTGATGAACAGCGTCAAGCCGAAAATGCGTCCCACCACAAACGTCAGGATCGCACCAATGCCGATCCCCAGGCCGCCGCCGGTCACGGCCAGCACCACGGCCTCGATCAGGATCTGCATCATGATGTCGTTGTGCCGCGCGCCCAGCGATTTGCGCAAACCGATCTCGTGCGTTCGCTCCGTCACGCTCACCAGCATGATGTTCATGATGACGATGCCGCCCACCAGCAGCGAAATGCAGGTGATGGGCACCACCACCGCGGCCACCAATCCCAGCACGTTATCGATGAACCCGCGGACGGCGTCGGGCGTGATGGTATCGAACTTATCCTGGTCACCGGGACGCTCATGAAATTTCGTGCGCAGGGCCACGCGTGTTTCATCCAGGGCCTGATCGAGGGTGAGACCGCTGCCGGGCTTCGGCCGCGCGAAAACGGCATAGCCCAAGCCGGGACCGTACAACCGGTCGAAAGCGCCCGTGGGGATATAGAGAATGCGGTCTTGATCCTGGCCGAAGGAGGAACCGAGCTTGGCGAGTACACCCACCACCTGAAAGTCGATCCCATCCACCCGGATGTCCTTGCTGAGCGGTGATGAACCCGGCGCAAACAGCGTGTCGCGGACCGTCTGGCCGATCACCGCCACCGGCACGCGGGCGCGCTCCTCGGTATCGGTAAAGAATCGCCCATCCGAAAGATCGACGTCGCGAATCGCCGGCATGTCCGCGGAAACGCCGTACACGGTCGTATCTTCGGAAATCAGGTTTTCGCGCTTCACGTCGGAAGTGTGGTTGTGATAGGGGCTGAAGAGCACGTCGTTTCCCACTTCCGCTTTCACGAAACGCAGCTCTTCATTACCAATCGGTTTGTTGCGCTTCAGGCGATCGAAATACTCTCGCCGCGACATACCGTTGCCGGCAATCCGGGCCACGATGAAGGACTCGGATCCAAAGGCCTTGGAGGTGCTGTCTTTGGCGTAGACGCCCACGCCGTCAATCGCCGCGCCCACCAGAATGACGCTGGCCACACCGATGATCACGCCCAGTAGCGTCAGAAAACTGCGGAGTTTGTGAGCACGGATGGAGTCAATCGCCAGCCGGAAGGCATTCTGGAATTGCTGCCGGGAACGGTAGGGCTCAGTATCAGACGCAGCCATCTGTTCTCCAGGATACCGTAAGATGTAGTTTCATCCTTTCCGAATGCCCATTCTTCGCCTTGCCTATACGACGCAGTTCCTCATCGCTTTATTAGCAATTTTCGAAGTATGGAGCCAGGTGGGCGGCCAAAGTCACCTGGATTTGATGCCGTGGTACCTCAAGCTCGGGCTGGCGGGGGGAGCGGCCTTTGCTACCGTCCGGGCCACCTTTTCGGCGGTCTCAGGCGAGCGGCCCTGGAATGTCCGGACCTTGCGATGGCTGGTGGTGCTGCTGATTCTACTGGCGATGTGCGGCCTGTCCAGCTATTATTATCATCTTTATGGCGAGGAACCGGAGCAAGATGACCAGAGCGCCACATCGTCGCTGTCGATCGAAAGACCGCTCCCTTTGGCCACGGCTCGGTAACGTATACGGTCACAGCATGTTCCATCCGGCGCGCCGGAGGCCTTACTGAGCCGTGACCGCAGGGAGCGGTGCCCCGTCCGACACCGCCAGGGCCTCGCGGCCGAGAATGCGGCTGTGCATCCGGCCGACCAGGTAGATGCAGATGGCGAAAACCGCCGGGCAAACCGCCAGCACCGCGAAAATGTCCCGCACCGGCAGGCTGGTGGAGAGGACTATGCCCCCGACCATGGGGCCGGCCACGGAGCCGATCTTCGCCACGGATGTGGCCCAGCCTGCGCCGTTCCCGCGATACGTGCTGGGATAGAAGATCCCGCAGATGCTGTGCATGCCGAAATGGCCACCGATCAGAAAGCCGCCGATCAACGCCTCCAGAACCAGGAACCCTCCGTGCCCGATGGTGGCGAAAGTAGCGGTGAGGAGCAACACGAAAGTGGTGATCGGCATGATTGTAATGGCGATGGCTCCGCGCTTGTCAGTGAAGCGCATCAGGAGGACCCCGCCGAGCGCGCCCATGGCGGAGTTGAGCGAAGCCGCCGTGGCCGCTTCGGTGCGCGAGAATTGAAGCGCCTCAAACACCAGCGGCGTCCAGTTCACCATGAAAAACACCGCGAAGGAGCTGGCGATATACGCCGTCCAGATCAGCGGCGTGATCCAGCGCAGTTCGCCGCGGAATAACAGCGACGGCTTGAAGTCCTTGCTGACGCCCGCTTCGTCGCCAACCTCGAAGACTGCCCCCGCGGGGATCACCTCGCCAGGAGCGAAGCGCCGTATGATGGCGGCAATACGATCGGGCCGCCGGCCTTTGCTCGCCAGGAAGCGGATGGATTCCGGCAGCAGCAGGAAGAGCACGATTGCACTGGCGATGGCGGCGACCCCTCCGAAAATGAATACCGCCTTCCAGCCGAATTTGGGAATGAGCCAGATCGCGATCGGGCCGCCTAACGCCGTCCCCAGGGAGTACCCGATCATGATGACGGTCACGATGGTGGCGCGGTAGCGCTTGGGCGCGTATTCGATGTTCAGGGCCCAGGCCAGCGGCAGCATGCCACCCAGAGGGATGCCATCGATCAGGCGCAGCGCGAAGAGCGACCAGTAGCTGTGCGCCAGGTAAAAGCCCAGCGTCAAAATGCCGAATGCGCCGGTTGCCAGGATGATGGTGGGCCGCCGGCCGATGCGGTCGCCGATATAGCCCAGCAGGAATCCGCCGATCATGGTGCCGAGCAGCCCCATGCTGAAGATGTTGCCGGTTTGAATGCGGCTCAGGTGGAAATCTTTGGCGAAGTATGGCGACGCGAAACTGATCAGGTTCGAGTCAAGGCCGTCGAAGAACGTGATGATCCACGAGACCACCACCAGCCCGATGAGGAACCGGCCGAGTTTCTGACGCTCGATAATCTGGGAGACGTCAATCGTGTTTCGTTGAGCCATTTAGATTAGCGATCGGCCTGACCGCGCAAGGCAGGCGACAAACGGCGATCGCCTGCCCTACCTCGGAATCATTTGTGCGTCCAGGCGTCCGTAACGTGGCCCTCTACGATCTCTTTGTTGTTCTCGTCGCACGAGTATTCCATGATCTCCTGGCCAGGCTTCATGAGCACGAACACGCGCGAATTCTTAAATGGCTTGGTGTACATCTGCGGATCGTCTATGGTGATCTCATAATTGAGGTGCCGGTAATCCGGACGCTGGATTCGCTCGATCACGTGCAGGGTCTCGCTGAGCGGGTGCTCGGCGGTGTCTAGCCAGGTCTTACCGTTGAAGCCGACCGTGTCGATGACCAGCGTGTCGCCGTCCCACTTGCCTACGGAATTTCCCAGCCACGTGGAATCCAGATCCTTGGGGTGATCGCGCCCGTCGGTGGGGACCACGTGGAACATGTTGTTTTGCTCGAAAAGGATCGCCAGCCGTTGTGAGTTCTGGACGAATTCCAGCGGGTACGGCGTGCCCCAGGAGCGAACGTAGCCCCACGGGAGACAGTGGACGCCGTAGTCGAATTTGGGTTCCTTTTTGAATTCCGCGAGTCCCAGGGCGGTGAACGGCAGATCTCCCGCACCCGTGCTTTTGCAGCCGGGAGTCTCGCCGGAACATTTCCCGCTGACGTCTTTACTCAGGTCGCCAACCCGCGGATGGTCCCAGACTCCGCTTAAATCCGGTTTTCCATTGGGAAGACGCGGCACCGGTTGGTCCTGCGATTTGCCGGCAGACTGGGCAGCAGCGGGGATGGGAGCGGCCCACAACACGGCGGCGGCCGCCGCCAACAGAGCCAAACTCGGAGGACGCACTTTCATGGGGAAGTCTCCTTTCATCGATTCCCAACAGTCTATCGCAGACCGGCGGCAAGGACCGCCGGCGTTACGGCAACTATGATCCACTTATGTATATGGCGAACCTTTCTATCGGTCTTCTAGTTGTTCTTATTTTGGCAGCCAATATCTCGGCCGCCGATCCGCTGCCTGCGCGCAAGCAGCCGGTGACGGACGTCTATAACGGCGTCAAAGTCACCGACGACTACCGCTGGCTGGAAGACTGGTCGAAGCCTGAGACCCGCGAGTGGACAGAGGGCAAAAACGCGTACGCGCGACACTATCTGGACGCGCTGCCTTCGCGCCAGGCGTTGCAGGACCAATTGCAGAAGCTCATGAGCTATCCGTCGGCGCGTTATTCGGATCTCGTCGTCCGCCGCGGCGCTATCTTCGCTCTGCTGACCCAGCCTCCCAAACAACAGGCCATGGTGGTCTCGCTCCAGTCCGTCGACAACCCCGCTTCCGCGCGCGTGATCGTGGATCCCAATGCGCTCGATCCCACCGGCGCGACGGCCATCGATTTCTTTGTGCCCTCCCTGGACGGCAAGTACGTCGCCGTGTCGCTCTCCAAAGGCGGCAGCGAGAGCGGTGATGTGCATGTGTTTGAGGCGGCCACCGGCACGCCGCTGGTGGATCTCGTCCCCAGAGTAAATGGTGGAACCGCGGGCGGGTCCCTCGCCTGGAACCCGGACAGCTCGGGCTTCTACTACACCCGCTATCCGCGCGCCGGTGAGCGCCCGCCCGCCGACCTCGGTTTCTATCAGCAGATCTATTTTCACCGCCTCGGCGCTCCTGTGGCCCAGGACACGTATTCGCTCGGCAAAGACTTTCCCCGCATTGCGGAAATCGCCTTGAAGAGTACCGACGACGGGCGCTACACGCTGGCCACCGTGGCCAACGGCGATGGCGGCGATTTTGAGCACTACCTGCTGGCGCCCGGCAAGCCGTGGGTGAAGCTCGCGGGGTATGCCGACCGGATCACGCGCGGTGAGTTCGGCGAGGGCGGATGGCTGTATCTGCTCTCGCTGCAGAATGCGCCGATGGGGAAACTGCTCCGCGTGCCGCTCAATGAGCCCGACTTGGCCAAAGCCCAAGTGATCGTTCCCGAGTCTAAAGTTGTCATCGAGCAGTTCCTTCCCATTGGCCAGTACTTGTATGTCGCCGACCTGGTGGGCGGGCCCTCGCAGATCCGCATGTTCGACGCCAACGGCCGCTTCGAAAAGCTGGTCCCCATGGCGCCGGTCTCGAGCCTGTTGCAGCTTTCGGGCGATCCCGGCGGCAGCCTCAATTTTCTAAGCGCCAGTTATACGCAGCCCCGCGCGTGGTACCGCTTCGATCCCGCTTCCGGTAAGGTGGCGCCTACGGGGCTTCGGGAGACTTCCGCCGCCGACTTCAGTGACATCGAAGTGATCCGGGAAAACGCCGCTTCCCCAGACGGAACGGCCGTGCCCATGAACATTCTGCGCCGCAAAGGCACCAAGCTCGATGGGCAGAATCCCGTCCTCCTATACGGGTATGGTGGCTATGGCGTCAGCCTCAAGCCCAACTTCACACCCGCACTGCGCTCCTTGTTCGATCGGGGAGTGGTGTATGTGGTTGCCAATCTGCGCGGCGGTGGAGAATTCGGTGAGGCATGGCACCGCGCTGGAAATCTAACTAGAAAGCAGAACGTGTTTGACGATTTCGCCGCGTGCGCGCATTATCTGATCGATCATCGTTACACCAGGCCCGCGCGCCTGGCGATCGAGGGCGGCAGCAACGGCGGTCTGCTCATGGGCGCCGAGCTGACGCAGCACCCGGAGCTCTTCGGCGCGGTTGTCTCCCACGTGGGGATCTACGATATGCTGCGCGTGGAGCTCTCGCCGAATGGCGCGTTCAACGTGACGGAATTCGGAACGGTGAAAGAGCAGGACCAGTTTCGCGCCTTACACGCCTACTCGCCCTACCACCACGTGAAGGACGGCGTCCCGTATCCGCCGGTTCTTTTTCTGACGGGTGCCAACGATCCGCGTGTCGATCCCCTGAATTCGCGTAAGATGACGGCCCGTCTACAGGCCAGCGGCACGAAGAATCCGGTGCTCCTGTTGACCAGCACCACTTCCGGCCATGGCATCGGCACCGCGCTTAATGAAAGGATCGCCCAGCAGGTGGACGTGGAAGCTTTCCTCTTCGCCCAGTGGGGGATTCAGTAATCTGCCAGCACTCCAGTGGCTTCGACCAAAATGGTTGGGAATCCACAAAGGAGTCCTGGTAGAAAAGGAGTTACGAAACACTCCCGACCAAATTGGTCAGACAGCCTTCACCAGCCTGTCTGAGAGCCCGCGAGATTGCGCGCTAGCGGAAGGTGCGGTGTGGCGATGCCCGTCCCTGCGCTTGGGGATTTCACCGCGCCGGCATGAGATCTGCGGTTAGGGCGTTTCAGACAACGGACAGGGGAGCCGTCAGTTTCCACTATTGCCACTATATCAACCACAATCGTCGGGCCCGCGGCAGGAACCACCCCAGGCGCGAAAAACGCTGAACGCCGGGCAAGCGCCCAGCCCGGTATGCCGCCTCTCACGACCCCGCACATTTAATGAATCCGAACCGCCCAAACGATGATCTTCGTGAAGAAGATTGGCCAAAGGCATCCTTGGCCAGGTGTCTCCCATGGCTCAACTTTGCCGCCCCTTGCACCATGCATCTGTCTCCGTCCTGTTGACAGCGCTCTGCCTGCCGCTACGGGCCCAAAATTCCCTCGATCTGAATAGCGAGGTCGCGGAACTGCGCGCCTTAGTTGATCGACTTCAGGCACGCATCGCTGAACTGGAAACGCGCTTCAACGCGAGTGCCGTTACCGAAAAACCGGCGCTACCGGCATCCGTGCAGGCATCACCTCCGGCCCAGCCTCCTCCGTCGCCCACTGAACCCACCTCGCTGGCAGGCACCACCATCAATTTCTTGATCGATGGATACTATGGCTACAACTTCAACGCACCCATCGGCCGCGTGAACCGCCTGCGGGCATATGATGTTAGCAGCAACAGCTTCAGCATCAACCAAGCAGCATTGGTTCTGGAGAACGCGCCGGATCCCGAGAATGGAAAGCGCTGGGGTGCCAGGCTGGACCTTCAGTGGGGACAAGCCACCCAAACCCTTCAAGGCAACACGGCGAACGAATCGCGTCCCGAGATTTATCGAAGCCTCTTCCAGGCGTATGGCACGTTCATCGTTCCCATCGGCAAGGGATTGAAGGTGGATTTCGGAAAATGGGCAAGTTCCCTGGGAATCGAAAGCAACTACACTCAGGATCAGATGAACTACTCTCGGTCCTACTGGTTTAATTTCTTGCCCTTCTATCATATGGGCGTGCGGACGAACTACCAGTTTTCGGACAAGTTCTCAATCAACTATTGGGTCACCAACGGCACGCAGCAGACCGAGGCATTTAACGGCTTCAAAGATCAACTGGGCGGCGTGGTATTGCAGCCGCGCAAGAATATCAGCTGGACCATGAACTACTATTTTGGCCAGGAGCATCCAGACACAATCTTTTTCCTGTATATACCGGCCCCGATACCGAACCCGCCCACGCAGCAGGGAGTTCCGTTCCTGCCAATCGAGAATGCGCCCACAGGAAGACTTCATATCTTCGACAGTTATGTTACCTGGCATGCAACGCCCGCACTCACATTTGGGCTGGAAGCCGATTATGTGATCCAGCGCCTTTACAAGAACTCGCCTCCACAGCATGTAGATGGCGGAGCTGCGTACGCCGAGTACCGGTTCACCAACAAGTTTGCGTTGGCGGGTAGGGCGGAGTATTTGTCCGACCGCGGTGCCCTCTTCAGCGGTCTGGACCAGACGCTTAAGGAGACGACTCTCACTACCACATACCGCTTCGCGGACCGCTTCATGGCGCGGGCCGAATGGCGTTACGACTTCTCAAACCAACCCTTCTTTTATACGAGCGAATTGGGCGTTCTAAAGAAAAGCCAGGTTACGGCAACGCTCGGGCTCATCTGGTGGTACGGCGGTAAGCAGGGCCCATGGTAAGGCTGCCGGGAAGCGCCAGGGCCATTTTTTTGAGGCGGCGGGCCGCCTGATTCCAGGCAAAGGGATACGAGGGTTTCCAGGGTGACACCGAATCCGCGCATCACAGCTTTCACAAATCCACTTGGCTGGTTTGTCGGTGACGTAGCCAAGTGCTGTTCAGTCTGAAAAACGTTAGCACTCTATCAGAAGCGACGCGGCGGGATGGACTTTGGGTGTGAGCTAGGATCGGGCGTCGCGTCACTTTCGATAGAGCCGTTTGAAGCTGGCGGCAGGTAGTTTCCGGTGATGCGGTCTTTCGTGCCATCCGTTGATTTCACCATGTGCACGAGCGTCTGATGGAAACAAGCGTTTGGAAAACTCATGGGCACCAGCCTGCTTATCGGATCGATGGTTGTTTCCTGGCAGGCCTGGTGGCAAACATCATTTTTGCGATGCGACAGATCGGGCCGCGAAACAGAACGTAGGGAATGACTGCTAAGGCCACTGCCGTAATCAGCAATTCCAGGATGTAGACGCCCCGGTGAACGATGAGTTGGTAGATCGCGTCCAGAATTGTGGCGAGAAGCAAAACCTTTCCGACATCCTTCCATGCCTGTCTCAACAATTCGGGGCGGTGGGCCGGATTCCAGAGAACTGCCCAAAGGAAGGCTGGCCGATTCTGATGTGCATCCCGCAGACCGGCGCGAATCGCGAGGATCGTTGCAACCGTGGGTTGTATGACGAACCGGAGATTCATCGGCCCCGTTAATCGGGCGTTGAGGTTCTCCCAGACCCTTGCAAAGATGTCGTTCATGCCGTACCTGTTTCGGATCGTGACTTCTTCGAGGATGCGGCCGGGCAGGCGGCTTGCGGAGAATATTTTCACACCATCGCCGTTTGTGGCGGACGGCCGAAAGTTTTAGACCGCCCGGACTCCACAAAACATCAGACTTCAGAAGGAGTTCCTCAGTGTCCCTGTCAGATAGAAATGATTGGACCAGGCCGCAGGCGCTGGCGATCCCTAAAGAGGGATATTTCCAGTTAGAGCAGGGAAAGTACGGACCGGTATTTCCGAGAACACCTGCATGTTACGGCTTTACGATCATTGCCAAGATCAAGCCGGGCAGGGAGCAGGTAATCCGCGAATACGCCCAGACCCTCGAAAAGGCCCTGGAGGCGGATCCTTCCTTCCTTGCCCCGCTCAAACTTCACTACTTGCGATGGGTTCTATTCGACATCGGCAAAGATACGTACTTTATGTACCAAGGTATCTTCGACACCGACTTCGACAAGTATACCGACGACGCCGTGGCGCTGTTCACCAAAAGCGGCATCTCGACCACCTTCGAGAACCTGGAAGGCTTTCCTGAGGACTGGAAGACCAATGTGCCGGCGTTCATCAAGTTCGTTCGTGAGCATCAGTGTCCCAGTTTCCTGGAATATGGGGAGTATCCGTACGTCACGGCCGACGAGATCAAGAAGGGCCTGAGGCTCAAAAAAGCCTTTTCTGAAATGCTCGACCAGATGCAGTGAGCCTTGGAGGGCAAGGGACGCCACGATGACGGATGCATATGAATTCGTAGCCATAGGCTCCGGTCCCGCCGGAGAAAGCGCGGCTGAATTGGCTGCCTTCTTTGGTCACCGTTCGGCTGTGATTGAGAAGGCGCGGCCGGGTGGAACCGTAACCACGACTGGCGGAGCGCCGACCAAGACACTGCGAGAGGCAGCGCTCCACTTCTCCGGGCTTTGTGACGAAGCCCTCCACGGTATGCGAACCGCGGCGCCGGCGGAGGTTGCCATCGATATCATCCGCAAGCGGACCCGGGAAGTTTGTGGCCTGTTACAAAAAGCAACGGCCGAGAATATCGCCAGGAATCATGTCGACTACATTGAAGGGCAAGCGTCCCTTTTGCGAGACGGCGCCGTCATGGTCGCGGGCAGCGATGGGCGTGAGCGCAAGCTCCGTGCGAAAACGATCCTGATCGCAACAGGGTCGCGGCCCCGCAGGCCAAAGAACATCTCATTCGACATCCCAGGTGTCTGCGATACGGATACGATCCTGAATCGCGGTCGCCCTCCCCGCGACATCCTCATTGTGGGTGGCGGGCCAGTTGGCGTGGAGTTCGCGACGATCTGCCATGCCCTCGGAGCAAAAGTCTCCATCGCCGACCTCGGAAGCCGTTTGATCCCGGCAATGGATGGCGAACTCTCCGCTTGGATGGAAGACCTGTTCCGTAAGTGGGGCGTTACTCTCTATTTCGGCTCCACTGTAGAGAGCATTGAAGAAAAGGACGATGGGCTGGAAGTGAAGCTATCGGCACGGCAAACGCTTTACCCGGACACGGTTCTGTTCGCGGCGGGACGGATCGCCAATACCGAAGGCCTCGGTCTGGAAGCCGCCGGAATCAGCTGCGACTCCCGCGGACGGATTAACGTCGACGGTAATTTTCGGACCACTGCGGACGGCATCTACGCTGCAGGCGACGTTTTGGGACCCACTCTCGCTTCCATCGCCATGGAGCAGGGGCGCGCCGCGGTCTGTCATGCTTTCGGGATTCCGTTCGAAGGAACCGTCGACCCGGCGCCCGTCTCAGCGGTCTATGGCATGCCGGAAGTCTCGGGCGCGGGTCTCACCGAGAGAGCAATGCCGGGAACAAGGCCTTGACTATGAAGTCGGCCGGGCGGATCTCGGATGCACGCCGCGAGGCGCTATTTCCGGCCGTGGGGGGCTGCTGAAGCTGATTTTTAAGAGAGAGAACCGGACACTGCTTGGAGTCCATTGCATCGGTGACATCGCCTCGGAAATTGTCGGGATCGGCCAGATGGTCATCCGGTGCGGCGGCACGCTGAACACGATTGCAAACATGTCGATGAACACGCCGACCTATGCGTATGCCTACAAGTACGCAGCGTTCGATGGGTTGCGCCGTATCGCGGCAGCCGGAAAGGAGTCGCTTGATGAGTCAGCCAAACGGCTCAGCCCGCAGTTATAACCATCTGCACGCGGCGCGAAAATACGCCGCGGGCAAACGGCGTTTCAGCGTCTATTGGACTTGGAGCTATCCTTGGGAAGCCAACCGGGATACGACCGAGCTGGACAATCGCTTCTCGACGATGACTGAGGTTCGCCGGGTAGCTTGGCCTGCTTATGAAACGGTGGAGTTTTCGCAAAAGATGTTTCTGCAGGGTATCGCGGGAACACTGGAGCTGTTCCATCTGTCCATCGTGAGATTCCAGGAGGTCGTGGGAGCTGTCACCGGGTCTCCGGTCGCAGTCTTTCAGCGGATCGATCAGGCCGGTCAGAGATTGCCGCTGGACGAGCGCATCCTCGGCGACACCGACACACTCATGGTCTTCGGCTTGGATCACCTGCTCACCGAACAGGAGGCCTCGCCCGGAGAGATCGAAGCGGTACGGCAGTTTCTACGGCGCGAAGGAACCTGTCTCATCCTTGGGCCTCACCATGATGTGGGCAGTTCCGCCGATCTGAAGGAGCGCGCCTTGGAGTACGCCCATCACGGCGATCCCCTGGTTCCGCGGCAACAGCGCTTCGGCAGGTACACGCGATCGCTCATCAAGGGACTCGGAGTGCCGGTCGAAAACCGTTGGGGGCTCCGCCCGGCCACGGTTCAGGGCACGAACCGGCTGGTTCCGCTCACCACGGTCAGGGATCTGGACACGCGAGGATGGCTCACCGGCGTCCCGACCTTCAACTTCCATATGCATTTGCCGCATTATGCGGTCACCACGAACGATCCAAATGCGATCCACGTGTTGGCCCGTCAACCGGTCGACGTCTCCAGGCCCCATCCGTTCGTGGAGGCCGGAAACAAAGAGTTCAATATGTTTCTTTGGATGCCGCCCGCCGGGGACAGGGCTGGGGACATTCTCCTGGCCGACTCCACCATCTTCACCACCCTGTTCGGCGGCGACGAAAGCCTGGAGAACTTCTGGAAGAATATCGCCACCAAGTGACCGGAACGATCAGGCGCGGCGGCGTGCTGCCGGTTTTCGCGGCGGCTTACATGTGGATAACAATCCCGTCACACGCTCAGAACAGGGGCGTCTATCCCCTCGGTATGAGCGCCATCAACTCCGGCGTCATGCCGGAATCCACCTTCACGTATTCGAACCAATTCCTGCTTTACACGCGCGATCGGGCCAAGGACAACGAAGGCCAAACCCTGCCGGTCACGGGAAATCACACCGTGATTCTGGACATGAACACGATTACGTGGGTGAGCCAGGAGAGAATTCTGGGGGCCCGATACGGCGCATCCGCCTCCCTGCCTTTCTCAAAGAACGATCTGACTTCCGACCTTCAGGGCAACCTCAGCGGAGGCAGTGGATTTGCGGACTCGTATTATCTGCCCGTGATCTTGGGCTGGAACTGGTCCAGGGCCGCTGTGCGCGCGATGTATGGCTTCCTGGCTCCCACCGGGCGATTCAGCGCGGGCGCGAACAACAATGTCGGTTCGGGTTATTGGACGAATGCCCTGTCTTCCGGGCAGACCTTTTACCTGACCGGAAACAAACTCCTTTCGTTGTCCGCATTTCAGCTGTACGAATTCCACACGGCGCAGGAAGGCACTGGCATTCATCCGGGCGAGACATTCAGCCTGGACTATTCGGTCATGTATTCGCTGGCACGCACCCGGCGTTTCCAACTGCAAGCGGGCCCCGCCGGTTATGAGCAGCGGCAGACAACCGCGAAGACCGGGCCCGACATCAGCGTGGCGGTGTCTGAGGAGCGGTACGCCGTCAACGGCCTCGGCTTGGCAGTGCTCAGCGTCCTGCCGAAGCGGACAAGCGTTGGACTCAAGTACTTCAGGGAATTCGCGAACCGGTCGACGTTTCAGGGGTACTCGCTGCAGGTTGTCGCCTCGATTGGCTTCTAGGATTTAAACATGATCGAATCGGTGCTCGAACTGGATGACATTCAAAGTGGAGTGTTGCGGCCCCGGCCTGCTCCTTATGCCGCGGCGTATGTGCTATTTCGCATCGACGAGAGCAAGGCGGGGCGCGAATTGATCCGAAGCATACGCCCGTTGGTGGCATCGGCTGCGCACCCGGAAAGCCCGGCGGGCGACACGTGGGTAAGCGTCGCTCTCAGTTTTCACGGCCTCAAAGCATTGGGTGTGCCGCAAGCATCTCTCGACAGCTTCTCTCCGGAGTTTCAGCAGGGTATGGCTGCCCGCGCGCGAGTTTTAGGCGACACCGGCGAAAGCAGCCCGGAACATTGGGAGAAGCCCCTCGGATCCGCTGACGTCCACGTCGTACTCACTGCACTCGCTCCGGATTCGGAGCGGCTGCAAGCTGCGCTCGCACGAGCGCGCCAGGAGTACCAGAAGATCGCCGGCATCACCGCGATCTGGAACCAGAATTGTCATGCCCTGCCGAATGAGAGAGAAGCCTTTGGATTCAGGGACGGGATTAGTCATCCTGCGATTGAAGGGTCGGGTATTCCGGGCACTAATCCCCACGAACAGCCGCTGAAGCCGGGCGAGTTTGTCCTTGGCTACTCCGATGAGATGGGGGGGATGCCGGTGATACCGAGGCCGGATGTATTGGGGCGTAACGGAAGTTATGTGGTCTTTCGCAAATTGCAGCAGCGGGTCGCCGCGTTTCGCCAATATCTGAAAGCGAACTCCTCTGGCCCCGAAGGCGAGGAACTCCTGGCCGCGAAGATGATGGGACGTTGGCGCAGCGGCGCACCCCTCGCCTTGTGTCCGCTGCACGATGATCCGGAACTCGGCGCAGACCCGCGGCGAAACAATGCCTTTCTCTTTAAAGAAGATGACGCGATCGGTTATCACACGCCCTGCGGCTCGCACATCCGCCGGCTGAACCCACGCGACGCGGACGTGGCGGGTGTGGTTCGCATCCACCGGATGATCCGTCGTGGAACCTCCTATGGACCGCCGCTTCCGGATGGAATTCTTGAAGACGATGGCGTGGAGCGGGGATTAATGTTTGCTTTTGTTGGAGCCAATCTCGGGCGACAGTTCGAGTTCATCCAATCGGAGTGGATGAACGACGGCGGTTTCTTCGGAGGAGGCACCACGAAAGATCCCGTCGCTGGAGCGAATAGCGGCGCAGAGGCCTTTAGTTTTCCCAGGCGTCCCCTTGCCATGCGCCTCAAAGGATTATCTCGGTTTGTTGTCACAAGGGGAGGCGAGTATTGCTTTCTGCCAGGCCTCCGCGCATTGCGATGGCTCGGGGAGCTTAAGTCCAAGCCGCTGGCGTGCGCACGTATATTTCGGAGAAGAAGCAAGCCGGGAAACGGCATTGGGTGGGCAAGGAAGATCAGCAGCGACTGGTGTACGAGAACCGGCAACGGTTGCAGAGACCGAAGGGCAAGCAGCTACTCCGGAAGCGTGGGGAGTTGATCGAGCGGACATTCGCCCATTGCTACGACACCGGCGGCATGCGGCGAACACACTTGAGAAAACACAACAACATTCTCAAGCGGCTGCTGATCCATGTGGCCGGAGCGAACCTGGGATTGCTGCTGAGGAACTGGTACGGGATAGGAACCCCGAGAGGACTGCAAGGGCTCTCGCTGATCCTGCATTTCTTGGCTGTGCTGGATGCATTTGCTCTGGAATCCGAAAAACGGCAGTCAATCGGAGTGGGAGTAACCCAGCGGCAAAATGTACCGCCAAATTATCATGCTGCTCTTTGTCCTCACTTCAACGATTCCGAAGTCCAGAGCCGAATTTTAACCCCGGGCTGCTAGGCGCAGAACACACGGGCCCTCCGCACCGACAGACCGGCGCGACTAGCCCGGAAAACGTCAGCTTGCCGGGAAGCGTACGTTCTGGGCGGATTGTCGGCAAACAGGAAGGAATCCACACGAGCGTAAAGCCGCCGTTGGTAAGAAGTGGCGGTTCCGTGCCGAATACGGTGTTGTGGACAAAAATCGGTTAACGGAAAATGACGTGCTGCCCAGTGCCGGGAAGCGTCACTTTCCGCAAACGCCACTTGTACAGGGCCTTTTGTTTCAGAACCTAGCCCTTGTCAGGCAGGTAATCGGGGTAGAGTTTGCGCATACAGTCCGCGCACAATCCGTGAGTGAAGTTAGCCTCTGAATGTGATTGGATGTAGGATTCCAACTGCTGCCAAGCCCCGCACTCGTCGCGAATTCTCTTACAGGATGAGCAGATGGACAGAAGGCCCCTCAACGTTTTCACTTCGTTTAATGCCGCGCGGAGTTCGGTGATGAGACGGTCCCGTTCGGTGACATCGCGGACGGCGCTCCAGACGAACCGCTTATCATCGATTTGCAACGGGCCGAGAATAATCTCGGCGGGAAATTCGGTACCATCCTTGCGGCGACCAAAGAGCGGAAGGCCTGCTGCCATCGACCTGACCATAGGATTAGCGTTATAACGCCCGTGAAAGCTGCGATGGCGGGCACGAAAACGAGCCGGGACAAGGAATTCCACTTTCTTCCCCAACAACTCCTCCCGTTCATAACCGAACAGTTTCTCACTATTGCTGTTCACCATCGCGATTCTGCCATGGCTATCCGACAGCACCAGGGCCTCTGGGATCGTTTCGACAAGCATGCCCGCGAGCTGTTCGTGATACGCAACGAGTGCTCGAGCGCTACCGCCCATAGATGTCTAAGATGCGCTTGTCGCAGAGAAGGGCTCACGAGGGTGTTAAATCTTGGCGATAGTAGTTGAGCCGATTGGCCACCATTATCAGTGTAGGGAAGCGCAGGCCTGTTTTGTACATCGGGCCACAAAACGGCATTAGTGGAAAGTAGGGCGAGCAATGCGGCCACTAACTGCCGCAACGCCGTGTCACCGTGCCAACGAAAATCGATACCGGCACTTATGTCTGATACCGCTCTGCTGCAATTCGTGCCCCTCGGGAACATCTACGATTTCCACCAACTGGCCGCCGGCAATTTCACAGGTTCTCCGCGAGGCGAGATTCTCGGGATCGCACGTAATCCAAAGCGGATCCACTCCAAGCCTGGCTGCCAGCGGCAATAGAAGACGCACCGCACGCGCAGCATAGCGCCGTCCCCGATGCTTTTCGTTAACCTCGTAGCCGATGTGTCCGGAATATAGAAAGTGGCCGAAGGTGGAATTCGTGCGCAGATTGATGCGGCCGAGAAGTTCACCCGACTCGGCATGAACCATGGCGAAGTGGCACGTGGGCACCCAGTGGATTCGATGCGGCTCAAGCGAGGTCAGACACAGAGTCAGTTCGCCGTCGCGGAAGTCGAAGTCGGAGTCGCGCACCGGATTCATGCCCGTTTCTTCGTCACTTCAACCACTCCCCGGTCGCCATCCACCTTCACCCAATCGCCGGTCTCGATCACGCTGAGCGGGTCCTGGTCGAAGTCGGTCACCGAGGGTGCGTGCGTCACCACCGCTCCCAGCGCAATCTTGGTGTTCATAATGTTGAAGACCATCGCCTTGGGCGCGGAGTTGGTGAGGCGCGTCATGTGAAACGCGTTGGACCAACCGGAGGAGCCTTTCGCGCCGGGGAACACCAGCACCTTGTCCTTGAAGCTGACGCCGCGCAGTTCGTGGTGCGTCTCGATGATGGTCCCGGTCATCGGATCGATGCCGCCCCATCCGGAAATGCGTCTCGTGGGTCACCAGCGCTTCGCCCTCGGCGCAACCGCCCACGATCGCGCGGCCGCGCAGAATAATCGTGCGGGCGCTCATGCGAGGTCCCCGTTCCAGCGGCCCGTGAGCGCCGCCTGGACGCAATCTTCGGTCGTGCCGAACCAGGCTTCGATCCCCATGATCGCCGGCAGATAGTGGGACTGCTTGGCGGAATCGAGCGCCACCACCTTGGTGCCCTTCGGCACGGCCCGTGCGATGGCGGAGCAGGTGTCGGTCATCAGCAGCCCGCCCGCATCCTGTATGGTCTTGGTGTAGCCGTTTAAATCCGCCGTGCTCTTCACCGCGCGCGAGGTGAAGATCCAGAGGCTGCAACCGCTGTGGATCTTCTTGCCTTCCAGCAGGCGGGCCACCTCCCAGAGCTGTTCGATCGAGTAGTGCGGGCAGCCGAGCATGACGTAATCGACGTTGGTATCGCTGCCATTGGAGTTGAGCCGATCGTAGACGGCGCGCCTTTCGGCCGCACCATATTTGATGGTGGCGAGGGGCTTGCGCGGCCCGAAGGCCATCTCGCGGGTAGCCGCTTCGGGAGTAGATCCCACGATGTGATACATCTCCACCCCGCCCGACGACGCGGCGGCCGCGCCGAAATGTTTGTGGCGGATGAGATCGGGCTGCCCGCAGCGCGCCCGTGATCACCGGAATGTTCTCCTCCACGGCTTCGCCGACGAAGTAGCCGAGCATGCCCCAATCCATCACGCTGTCCACGGGCACTTCCACTTCGATGGCATGGGTGCCGAAGCGGTACTCGTCGCGATGAAAGCCCCAATCCGGAATCTTGCCGGTGATGCGTGGCGGCGCTGGTGCTCTCGCGGCCTTCGGTGTTGGTCCGCGCCCCGATCACCGAGTTGCAGGAACACCACCGCGGAGGACTCCATCCACGCGCAATGCTCGCCCTTCACCGGCACATTGCCCGCGAGGTACGGGGTGCACGTCTTCAAGAGTTGAATACCGTGGCTCGCTACTGCGGCCTCGTCTTCGCGGAAGTGGTCATAGGCCTCGCGGCTCATTCCCTGCGCGGGCCAGAGCTCCGGGTCCATCCCGCCTTGCAGATGACAACAATACGACGTGGCCTTGGGGACCGGCACCACCACGTCGCTGTCCAGGTCGTAGAGCGAGAAGATGGTTTCGTAGTCGCCATTGCCGGCGCGCTGTTTGTAGTAGTTCTGCAGGAAGAGTGACGACGATCCAGGCACGCCCGCGATATTGTTGGTATCGACGAAACGCTCCGCCCCCAACGCCTCGGCATACCGGACGAGCAGTTCCATGGCCTTCTGCCTGGCCGGGCCGCGTGATCCGTCCAGCATGGCCTTCTCGTCGTCAGTCAGCTTCATCTTTACCATTGTGCCGCAGACGACGCGGCGCTCGGCGACGGAACACGCCGGCATGAGTGCCGGCGCGGCAGACTGAGAGTCCGCGCTACACACCAGAGCACTACATCGCGGCGCGGATTTCGCGGATTTGCTCGGCATGGCGGCGTGCGTGCCCCGCGATGACCATACACAGCTCGCGCCCATTCATGGCTCCGAAACGCGGATGGTGACAGTCGTGCGACGGCAGGTCGGCAGCGCGCTCGGTGGCATACGCGACGGTTCGGGTACGGGCAGCGTTAAACCCATCCACCGCCTCCGCCAAGGTTGCAAACCGGCCCACCGGCCGGACTGGCTCGGGAGCCTGCGCACGCGCAGTCCGATCCGTGACGAGCGCCAGGAGGTCCGCCTCTTTCTTGGGATCGATCGCCGGCGCGTCCAGCCGTCCCGCGCGTTCCAGGAATCCCAGGAACCGCTCTTCGACGGTGGCCACATGCTCAACACACTCGAGCACGGACCATCGACCTTCAGCCGGGCGTGTTACGGCCTGCGATTCCGAAAACCCTCCGGCCGCGTCGTTGAAAACCTTGCGGCTACTCTCTAGTGCTTGTACAACCTCGCTTCTCTCTTCAGGCGACATGCGAAAAGTCTATCAGATGGAGCCTCCACGGCTTAACCGGGCTCGCGCACGGGCCATGGACGCGACCCTAAATGGCTCGAGCAGCTCGCGAATGGTTTGGCGCGGTGCATGTACGAGCCGTTCGCGGACGGCGGAGGTATCCCGTCCGGAGACACACCGGAGCTGGAATTGAATGCGGTTTCGCTCGAATATGCGAGACACCTCGGAAGGTTGATAAAAGCGGCGGATCGTAGCTTTCCCGATATGCTGTGCCGAGGAGTCCGGAACGAAAATATTCAGCAGACCGGCGGACCTGGCCCACACGCCCCATTCCGCATCCTCCCAGTAAAAGGGGTCATAGCACGTCGTACGGCTGGCGAACTGCCGGAGCCACTGGGTTTGAAAAAGAGACGCTCCGCCGCCGGAATAAAAGTGCTCCATCGGACGACTGGTGGCGCCGTCGAGTTCCAGAAGATTGGCGAGCCCGTCGACGAATTCGATCCCGGTCCGGTTGGTCTCCCTTTCGCTTCTTTCATCCGCCATTTCGATGCGTGAGGCAAGCGAGAAAACGGTGGGCGCCCGATGCCGCAAAATACTGGCCAGCGCGTTCTCGGCCAGGTACACATCGTTGTTCAGAAGGTACGTCCAGCCGGCTGTCAAGTGTCGTAAACCGGTGCGGATGGCAGAGGTGAAGCCCAGCGGCCGCGCAACAAAGAGGAACCGGAAACCCGGATGCGCGGCAATCAATTCGGCATAGTCGGCGCGGCGCGAGCCATTGACGACAACCACAACTTCGGCGGAAATCGAAACCCTCGCTAACGCAGCTTGCAAGGCCCGAAGGCAGACAGCCAAAGTGGTTGCGTTACCACGTTCCGGAACGATGATGCCCAGTGAATCATCGGGCAGTCGCGGAGCTGGGGCCGGCGGGAGGATTCCCGGCGTCGCCGCAACATACTGCAGAGGACCCAGCGCCCGGAACAGGAAATCAGCGGCGTTCCTGTTGAGATTGAGGCTTAACCTTTTCGCGACTCGAGCGGTGGCAAGCTGCGGCGAGAGCGCGAGACCCTGCGCGCAATTCAGCGGTGAACAGAGCAAATCCGAGCTCGCGGGCATCGTTGCTGAAACCACGCCGCCAAGGCGAAAACCCATGCTCGACAAGAGCAACGAAGTGGTTGGTTTTCAGGGAATCATCAAGCCCCAGCTCAACCCGGAATGGGAAAGGTTGGCCGCCCTGGTTTCTCACCGATGCGATCGGCTGTCCTGCGCGCAAGAACTCCACACGATTGGATTGCGGACCCTCCGGAAGGATGCCGCTCAGAACCAGGGACCTTCGTCCGTTTGGCTGGCATTCGAAACTGGACGTGGTTCGTGACCATAGTGTGCCGCTCTCATCCCGATCGTGCCAGCCCCAGGAGGTCCGCACTGCACCTAGGTCCAAACCCGGCGCGCGAAAGATACAGCCGCGACACTCGGGTAGCTCATCCTTTGCGTAACGCTCGCGAAAATCGTGATACGCCGGACCCTGCCAGATTTCCTGCAGGCTGGAAGAGCCGACGTTACCGAGCGCCTTTCTATCCATCACCTCACATGCGACGACGTCGCCATTCGCAAGAACATGTATCGTTTCAAAGGGATTCTGTTCGCAGGTAAACGGGCCGGGTTTCGGGCCGAAATCCGGCGGGCGCGCGACGGATATGCGCACTCCCGGATTCGCCGCGCGGGCCGCTTGGACGTTCGCATCGAGCGCCACTTGGAAAGACTCGGTCAGTCTTCCGTCCTCGCCCGCTTCCCTGTCGAAATGCGGAGGCACGCCGGGCCGGCGGATGACCGGATGAATCGAGAGCGAGGACGCTCCGCTCTCTGCGGCGCGTGCGGCGATGGCCGGCAGTTCGGCTACATTCGAACGCATGGCAACGGCGGCAAAATCAATTGTCGGAGGCCGTGATTGGTGGCGCGCCGCCTCGAGAAGGGCCGCGATGCGCCGTTCGAACGAGTCCAGCGCTCCGCCGCCGTAAAGAATCGGGAAGCTCTTCGGATCGAGACTATGGAGCGAAATGCTGATCCGATCGATGCCGGAGCCGGCCAGCCTGCGGATCGTCTCCATGGGCATACTGACCAGCGACGTCACCATCTCGGTATGCGCAGAGGTTACGGACTTGGTTTTCGTGATCGCTTCGATCAGCCAGGGATAGTTGGCGGACTCGCCGGAATAATTGAGGCGGATGATCTCGGGGCAGTCCAGAGAGCTGAGGATCGATTCGAGCATCGCCATATCCATGTGCTCGCCTTCACCCCTAAGGCTCTCGCGCGAGCAGAATACGCACCGTAGGGGGCACTTGGAAGTCAGTTCGATCCAGACATTCGCAGGCCCTCGCCGCGCGGCCAGACTCATCGTCCGTACCCTCCGTTGTCCACGAAACGATCTTGTTCATCAAGCTTATACTGGTAGGCGCATCAAAGGGAGCACGAACATGGTCACCAGCCGGAACCGAATCCTTGCGACGCACGTGGGCAGCCTACCGCGCAACAATGCGCTGTCTTTCCTCCTGATGAAGCGCGAAGACGGCGAAGCCGTCGATGTGGAACAACTCTCGCACGAGATGGACCGCGCGGTACGGCACGTGCTCGAAAAACAGGCTGACGCCGGGATCGACATTGCCAACGACGGTGAGCAGCAGCGCGTCGGATTCCAGACTTATGTGCCGCAGCGTATGTCGGGTTTTGCCGGCGAATCGAAACGCCGCCGGAGCCGCGATCACGAAGAGTTCCCTGCGCTGGTAGAGACCCTGCTGCGGCGATTCCCCAAGCGCAGCAAGATGCAGAATGCTCCCGAGGCGCAGAGCGAAGTGCACTATCACGACACTGCCGCCATCGCCACGGAAATCAAACGGCTCCAAGGCACCGCGCAGTCTGTCGGCAGCTTCGCCGAGTGCTTCATGACTGCGCCCTCGCCAGGCATCATTTCGACCACCATGCTGAATGCCCATTACGACTCGCACGATGCCTACCTGGCGGCGCTGGCGGGCGAGATGCGCAATGAATATCTGGCGATCCACCGCGCCGGCCTGGTTTTGCAGATCGACTCGCCCGACCTGGCGATGGACCGCTCCATGTTCTACCGCGATTTGTCCGACGCCGAATTCGTGGCGCGTGCCGAGAAGCACGTAGCGGCCATCAACCAGGCCATCGAAGGCATCCCGCGCGACCGGGTCCGGCTGCATTGCTGCTGGGGCAACTGGGACGGGCCGCATATCTACGATGTCGCCCTCGAGCTGATTCTGCCGGTGCTCTACCAGGCGAACGTGGGGGCGCTCAGCATCGAACTGGCCAATCCGCGACACCAGCACGAATACGAGGCGCTGCGGCGGAATCCGCTGCCCGCCCACATGCTGCTGCTGCCGGGGGTGATCGATACCACCAGCAATATCGTGGAGCATCCTGAAGTGGTGGCGCGGCGGCTCCAGGAGGCCGTGTCGGCGGTGGGCGACCGCGAGCGCGTGATCGCCAGCACGGACTGCGGCTTCGGCACTTTCACCAATCGGGAATGGGTGATCGAGGACGGCGTGTGGTTGAAGCTGAAATCGCTTCGCCAGGGCGCGGACATTGCGTCGGCCCGCTTGTGGGGCCGCGGCGCCGCCTCCTAATGAGCCTGATGGGGACAACTGCCCGCACGGCTGTCAATCCTGGCGCATTCGGCTGGCTCTCGGATCTTGCGCCGCGCGAAAGGCGCGCTTTCGTGGCGTGTGCCGGAGGTTGGGCGCTCGATGCCATGGACGTGCAGATCTACAGTTTCGTGATCCCCACTCTCATCGCAACCTGGGGAATCACGCGCGGCCAGGCCGGGGTGCTGGGGACGGCGGCGTTGCTGGTCTCCGCAGTGGGCGGATGGATCTCCGGATGGGTGGCCGACCGCTTCGGCCGCGTCCGCACGCTGCAAATCGCGATCCTGTGGTTCGCTGTCTTTTCTTTCTTATCGGGGCTCGCTCAGAACTACGGGCAATTGTTTGCGGCGCGCGCTCTTTTGGGGTTGGGGTTTGGAGGCGAGTGGTCCGCCGGCGCGGTGCTGCTGGGAGAAGTCATCCGCGCGCAGCATCGCGGCAAAGCCCTGGGATTCATGCAAGCGGGCTGGGCAGTGGGGTGGGGCGCAGCCGCGCTGCTGTATGCGCTCTTCTTTTCTTTTTTGCGGCCCGAGATTGCGTGGCGCGTGCTGTTCTTCGTAGGGATCGCGCCCGCGCTTCTGGTCTTCTTCCTGCGGCGCTTCGTGGAAGAGCCGGCGGTGTATGTGGAGTCGCGAATCCAACTGGCCGCGCGCGGCGACAAGCCGTCGTTCTTCGAGATTTTTCGCCCACCGCTGCTGCGAGTCACCGTTCTCGGGGGGCTGATGGGAACGGGCGCCCAGGGCGGCTATTATGCGGTGACCACCTGGCTCCCGACTTTTCTGCGCACGGAACGGCACTTGTCGATTCTCGATTCCGCGGGCTACCTGGCGGTCTCGATCGCCGGAGCATTTTGCGGCTACATGGCCGGCGGGCTCCTGGCAGACCGTATCGGCAGGCGGCTCACGTTCCTGGTTTTCGCGCTGGGCGCCGGCACGATCGCGGTGACTTACACCATGGTTCCGTTCGGCAACCGCGCCATGCTGGTCCTCGGCTTTCCCCTCGGCTTTGCCGCCTCCGGCGTATTCAGCGCCATGGGACCTTTCTTTACCGAACACTTTCCCACACGGGTGCGCGGCGTAGGCCAGGGTTTCGCCTATAACGTCGGCCGGGCCACGGGAGCGCTGTTCCCCACTCTGGTGGGCGTGCTATCCGCCCGGATGGCGCTGGGCCAGGCGATTGGATTGTTCGCAGCGTTCGCTTACGCCACCATGGCGTTGGCGGCGTTTCTGTTGTCTGAGACGCGCGGCGAAGTCCTGACGCCGTGATCGGCGCATTCCAGAACCAGTAGGACACCCCACACACAAGCACCGGTTCCCACTCATCTGTGGGCTAGAGGAAGCCGGTCCCATTCCCTCTAACTAGCGAACCATCCCGCTGGGCTTGTCCGTGACGAAGCGGGGGAAAGGCTACGTGAAACTGCCTGGAATCGGAACGCTAATACTGTTTGGAATGTTTTTGAACGGCGGCAGCGGCGCACTGGCGGATATTTGCTCGTTTCCCGTGATCACTGACCCGGCCGCTGCTAATGCGCCCCCTGCCATCGAGATCACTGACCGCGGCCAGCTCTTTGAAGAAGCCGACAGAAGCGAGGACGGCTTCGCCGATGTGGCGCGGACGTTCAACCCGGCTCCTGTTCCCCGCATCACCGATGGACCCGCCTTTGAGTTCTATGAAGGCGAGCGGCTGTTCGGGCTCGTCCAAGACGTCATCGCCACCTTTAAGCCGACCGCCGATCCCCGAACCACCGATGGCCCCTTCACTTTTGGGATGAACGACATCGACCGAATCGTGGAGTCTTTCGACGACGCCGGGTGGTTTGGCTTCTTCGACGGCCTCGGTACCTTGGCCACGCTGACTGACCCCAGAGCCGGCGGTGGGGCTCTCGCCGTCAGAATCAATTATCGTGGCGAAATCGTGGGGACTTTCGACGGCCTGATCGGAGGCCCTGAGTGGCTGGCGCATACTGCGCCGTCAGCTGTTCCAGAAGAGCCTTCTGGCTGGCCGCTGTTGGCTGGAAGCTTGCTGGCTGTTGTCATGGTCGCGCGTCGTCGTCTTCGAAAGCACACCCCGCATGTCCGGAGGCGGCGGGCTACTCGTCTTCCCGCGTGGATGAGAGCGTTACGACCGATTCAGTAGACTCGGATTGGTCCGCCAGTTGGGAAAGAGTGGCGGCCAGTTTGCGCGCCGCGTCGACCTGGAGATCCAATCGCACCACAAACTCGCCGGCAAGTTTGCCGGTCTCCTTTACCACTAACTTCAGCGACACGCGAGGGCCGAACAGAGGATGGTTGGATGCCTGCCCGTTGACGGACTCGAGTTCCAGAACCCGGCCGGTGTACAAATCCGGGATCGCTTCGCGAAGCTCGCGCGGGAATGACATGTAGTTTCGCCGGGCCAGACGGCGCGGTGTGGGAAGCTTCTTTTGCGTTAGCTCGGAGCCCATAAAGCGTATTGTAAGCTGCCAGCCGACGCGGCTGCCCCACCTGGGTTATACTGGCCGCATCTATGCGTTCACTAGCACTTCCGTTCTGCTTTTCCTTGTTGGCGGGCGTAGCATTCGGCCAAAACACCGGTGCGATTACAGGGTCCACATCCGCGCCTGCCGGTGTGCTGGTGGCCGGCGCCAGCGTGCAGGCCAAGAACACCGCCACGGGTACCACCTACAAGGCGACGAGTTCCAAACAGGGCAAATACACGCTCGCGGACTTACCGGCCGGAACGTACGAAATCTCGGCCACCGCGCCTATCCTGCTGCCGTTCAACCAGAAAGATGTCTCGGTCCAGGCGGGCCAGACCGCGGCGCTCAACATCCAGTTCAAGGAAGGCACGCAACTGAGCACTCTGGGCGAAGACCCCACGGCCATCGGCGCCGATCAACAGAAGCATCATCCGCCGTCCGGCCCAACGCCGCGCACCGCGGACGGCAAGCCCGATTTTTCGGGGGTGTGGTGGCAGCCGGATACGGTGGACCCGGGGAAGCCTGAATTTCTCCCATGGGCGCAGGAGGTGGCCAAACAACGCACGGATAACAATCGCGTCGACAGCCCGCAAACCCATTGCCTACCGGGCGCCGTGACCCGCCTGGGGCCGATCTTTCAATTCGTGCAGAGCAAGGATTTCCTGATCGAAATTTCCGATGACGACAGTCCCGGCTTCCACCAGATCTATCTGGGGCGCGAGCATCCAAAAGATCCCAACCCAGCCTGGTACGGCAGTTCCGTTGGGCGATGGGAGGGCGATACTCTGGTGGTGGACCGCATCGCTTTCGACGATCGGGTCTGGCTCGACCAGGCGACTCATCCCCACACCAACAAACTGCACGTGATCGAACGCTACAAGCGCCCTGACCTGGGACACATGGAAGTGGAGATCACGGTGGACGATCCGGGAACACTGGCGAAGCCCTGGGTTATGAAACGGGCGGCGGATCTGGCGCCCACCGAAGAGATCTACGAGTTTATCTGCGGCGAGAACAACGTGGATATTCCGCACTTCCGAAAGTAGCCCTGCCGGCGGCGCATGGTAGACAAGCCTTTCCGCCCCGAAACGCGCACCGTCCAGCGTAAAGACTCTCCCGCGCTCCGCGAGCACCGGGCTGATGTGTGCGTGATCGGCGCGGGCATTTCGGGCGTCTCCGCCGCGGTGGAGGCCGCGCGCGCGGGCCGTGAGGTGATCCTGATGGATGGCCTGCCGGCGCTGGGCGGACAGGCCATCAATTCAATCATCGGCATGATCTGCGGCTTGTTCGGAAACGGGCCTAACGGAAAGCAACTGACCCACGGGATTGCCGACGATATCCTGCGCGATCTCGGCGCTACGGGCGATGTGGAAGTGCGTATGGGCGGCGTCTCGCCCAACGTCTACTACAGTGAGGTGGCCCTGGGCCGATGGGTGGAGAAGACCGTTCTGGCGCATCGGATCACGCCGCTGGTGGGGGGCATCCTTCGCCAGGTGCGGATGGAAGGCCGGAGAGTGGCAGCGCTGGAGGTCGCCACGCGCTACGGAGATGCGGTGATCCGCGCCGATGGATTCATTGACGCCACCGGGGATGCGGCCTTGGTTTGGCAGGCTGGCCTGGAGTGCCGCGAGCCTGCCGAAGGCGTGATCTACGGCTCGCAGATGATGGTGATCGAGAATTTCGACGATGCTCATGCGCCCACCCGCGCCGAGATGTCCGACCGCATACGCGAACGCGGCGGGCATTACGGGCTGATCCGCCGCGACGGCTTTGCCATGAGCCTGCCGGGCGGCCGGACCGCCATCGTCAACATGACCCACGTGGAGAATCCGCTCGACGCCTTCGAAGCCTCGCGCAAGGGTATCGAAGGTAAAGAGCAGGCTGACTGCACCATGAATTTCTTGAAGGGCGAGTTTCCTAAGGCATTCGGCGAAGCCCGCGTCCGCGCCTACGGCCTGCCCGGCATTCGCCAGACCCGCTGGATTGTGGGCTGCCATCACCTTACTGTGGACGAGGTACGGCAGGGCGTGAAGTTCGAGGACCGCATTGCGCGGACGGCGTGGCCGCTCGAACAGCATCACCACGCCGAGGGTTATGTCTGGGAACCCTTCGCCGAGGACCACGTTCACTACGTGCCGCTGGGAAGCCTGGCGCCGCCGGGCGCCGACAACCTGCTGGCGGCGGGGCGATGCATCGATGGCGACGCGACCGCTCTGTCGAGTGTGCGCGTCATGGGCCCGTGCATTGCCATGGGCGCGGCGGCGGCGCATGCGCTCGATCTGGCAGGGACGGGCAGCGTGCATCAGATCGATCTGGCCGCGTTGCGGAAACGAATCGCGGCTAATATCGAGAGCTGAACACCGCGCAAACTGCTAAGATTCTCGTAGCGTCCTGCTTCGCGGAGTTTATCAGAATGCAAAAGCTTTCTATACCACTCCTGCTGGCGGCCGCTTGCTTGTGGCCGCTGTCAGCCCAGGCGCAAGGGACCTGCGCTAATTCGAGCCTAAACGGCACATATTTTTACGTCTTAAGCGGTAACGTACTCTCGGCTATCCAGGGGACATTCGCGCCCTACGCCGAGGAGGGTAAGTTCATCGCCGATGGAAACGGCAATATCTCCGGTCAGGGAACAGCGAGTGTGAACTATGCCATAGGGTCGGTTTCTCTGTCCGGGACTTACAATGTGCTGGCGAATTGCACCGGCACGATGCCATTAAGCGGTGCATCGCTTGCCATTCAGGTCGTCTCCGGCGGGCAGAGCGTCGCATTTGTCTCCACATCACGGAATTTTGCGATTACCGGCCATGCCTACCGAGCAGCGAGCGCAATTGGAGGACGGTGCGGAAACGGATCGCTGAATGGAACCTACGGTTACACGATGTCAGGAGCGACCTCGAACACCAGTGGCACATTCTACTACTCCGAAGCCGGTCAAGTGGCCGCGGACGGCAGTGGCAACATCTCCGCCACCAATGTCTATAACGTAGGCAGCGGCGGGACTGCGGACAGCGCCAAGAGCGGGACCTACATCATCAACAGCGACTGTACGGGAACCGTCACTCTCACATATCCGGAAGGAAATTTCATTTACGATGTTGCCGTCGCGGAAGGGAATAACGTTCTCTTTCTGGAGATCGATGCGGGAACGGCCGTGTCAGGGACCGGGCAGCTCCAGTCCAACCGAGTGATTTTGCCGCAGTTCGTTTTCGGCGGCGTTTCCGGTGGAGGCTGGTATTCGGCTTTGTATTTTACCAACTCGAACAGCAACAGCGTTTCCTTCACAGTGAACTTCACTACCGATGGGGGGACGCCCCTGACCGTGCCGTCGCTCGGGGGATCATCGGTGGCGGTCACGATCGCACCGCATGGCACCGCTATCCTGGAAGCGCCGAATACCGGATCGTACAATGACGGCTTCGCCTCGGTTACGCTCCCCGCCGGTGTGACTGGATACGGCATTTTCCGGCAGAGCGTAACGGGTCGCCCCGATCAGGAAGCCGTTGTGCCACTTACCAGCGCGAGCTCGACAACCAGCACGCTTGCGTGGGACGAAACCGGTAACGCAGTCACGGCTGTTGCCATCGCGAATCCGAGCGCCGTGGCCGCCAGCGTCGAGATTACGGTTTGGGATACCAGCGGAACCCTCATCGGCACGTCACCACCCGTTCTCCTTCCGGCCAACAGCAAGATCGCAAAAGGGCTGGATGACCTCTCCGGTTTGAGCCTGGCGGGCCAGCGGGGCTCCGCTCAATTCACGGTTTCGACGGGGAACGTGGCGGTGCTGGGGCTCCGGTTTGCGGGTGTGGCGTTCACATCGATTCCGGCGAGCGGCAATTAGGCGGGAACCTCCGCTCCCTTACGGTCGCGGCTCGGTAACTTTCGGTCGCAGCTCGGTAAGTTTCTGAACGCGCGGTACAGTGGGGACATGCGATGTATGCTTGTCCTGCTGCTGGCCGCGGTGATTGCCACGGCGGCCCGGGCCGAGGCTGCCGGTCCGCTCCTCCAAAATGCGACGCATCGTCACTCCCTCTCGCTGAATGGCGAGTGGCATGCCATCGTGGATTCTCGCGACGCCGGAATATTTCGACGCTACTATCTGAATGCCGATCCGCTCAATTCGCCAGGCGTTGTGGAGTACAATTTCGCGACCGCACCGGCGCTGCACGTGCCGGGCGATTGGAACTCACAGCGCCCCGAGCTCCTGCTCTACGAAGGCACCGTGTGGTACCAGCGGACGTTTTCTTATCACCTCGAGGCGGGCCGGCGGGCGTTCTTCCATGTGGGCGCGGCGAATTACCGTGCGCGGGTGTGGATGAACGGCGAAGCGCTCTGCGATCACGAAGGCGGGTTTACGCCGTTCGATTGCGATGCCACCCGGCTGCTCAAAGACGGCAACAACTTCGTCGTCATTTCGGTGAATGACACGCGCCACGCGGATGACATCCCCGCGCTCAATTTCGATTGGTGGAACTATGGCGGGTTGACGCGCGATGTGGAGGTGATCGACGTGCCCGCGGCGTTCATCGAGGACTACTCACTGCAACTGGAGCGCGGCAGCGCCACGCACATCTCCGGGTGGGTCAAAATCAACGGCGCGACGGGCTCGCAGGCGCTGACAGTACGGGTGCCCGATCTTGGCATCGCCCAGACAGCCACCACTGACGCCAGCGGCTTGGCGCGCGTGGCATTCGATGCGCCGGGGCTGGAGCGTTGGTCGCCGGAACGCCCGCGGCTCTACACCGTCGAGATCGCATCCGGTGGAGATCGCGTCGACGACGAAATCGGATTCCGCACCGTCGAAGTGCGGGGGACGGAAATCCTGTTGAACGGCCGGCCGGTTTTTCTGCGGGGCGTCAGTGTGCACGAGGAGGCCGCCTACCGCTCCGGACGGGCACACGGCGACGACGATGCGCGCACCTTATTCGGATGGGCGAAGGAATTGGGGTGCAACTTCGTGCGGCTGGCTCATTACCCGCATGACGAGCACGCTGTGCGTATGGCCGACCGCCTCGGCCTGCTGGTGTGGTCGGAAATTCCGCTGTGGCAGTCGATTGATTTCAGCAATAGCGCCGTAATGGAGAAGGCCAGGCGCCAGCTTGGCGAGATGATCGCCCGCGACCGCAATCGCGCTGCGGTAGTGTTCTGGTCGCTCACCAACGAATCCGGGGCCACGCCGGCGCGGAATGCGGCGGTCCACGAACTGGCAGCCGCGGCGCGGGGCCTGGACAACACGCGGCTGATTACCGCGGCTACCAATCAAATCGGGCGGCCCGACGCGCATACCATGGTGCTCGACGACCCCATCATCGCCGATCTCGACGTCGCGGGAATCAACGAGTACATCGGCTGGTATACGGGTGCCACGGCGGATCTGGACACGATGACATGGCAGAACACGTTCAACAAGCCGGTGATCGTCAGTGAATTCGGCGGCGACGCGAAACAGGGGTCGCACGGCTCCGCCGATCAGCGTTGGACCGAGGAGTATCAGGAAAACATTTACGTGCATCAGATTGCGGCCATTCGGAAGCTGCCGTTCGCACGCGGGATGTCGCCGTGGATCCTGAAGGATTTCCGCTCGCCCTATCGGCAGTTGACAGGAATTCAAGATGGCTACAACCGCAAGGGCCTCCTCTCCGACACAGGCGAACGGAAGAAGGCGTTCTCCGTTCTGCAGCAATATTATCGAGAGATTTCGCAGTGACACCCGGTGTCCCATGGCCTCGAGCTTTTTCAGGCAGTAGCGCTTGAGCCCGTCGGAGTGCAGATGATCAAAAGTAGTCGGCACCCAGTTCCTGGTAGGTTCTTTGGGTTTTGATCATGGCGTAGATAACGACCAGAACCGCATGGCCCACTGCCAAGATGGCGCGTTTCTTTCTCCGTTTGGCTGCGAGGCGGCGGAACTGAGCTGCGAAATAGATGTTCCTGGCGTGGGCGCTGGCCCAAGCCACCTGGCAGAGAATAGCGCTTCAGCCAGATGTTGCCGGAGCGCGTTTTCCCCGAGTATTGCTTGCCCGCGCAGGTCCTGTTGCGGTTGGGGCGGCACGAAGCTCTTTTTCTGCGCTGCATTGCACAGCGTCAGATCGAACTGGCCTCTTCTGATGTACATCCAGTCCGGCCGAGGCGCAGTTCATGACTCGCATCGCGGCTCCAGGGGCGCCGGAATCCAGAGAGTCTCCCTAACGCACTCACTTAATCTACAAGTGGTTACAATCCGCTGTGCCCGACGGCGTCCCGGGTCATACTCTTCTGCGGGCTGCATGGCTCCAATGTGAAGGCCGACCTTCTTCCGCAGGCGCGACCGCTGTTGGCCAACATACCGCACCCCACCCCTTTTCATGCTCCGCTGCGCGCCGCCGCGCATGAGTACTCGTCTCGACCGGTCCAAACGCCGGCATGAGTGCCGGCGCGGCCGCCTGAGAGGCTGCGCCACACCAAAGGGAGCGGGGGCTGACCCGCATGAGCGTATCACGGGAACAGCGGTGGCAGGGTCGGAATCGCGGGCTGGAAGCGGCTCTGGAACCATGAGGCCAACGGCGTGGGATGACCTTGCAGGTCGTAAAGTCCGAACGGGTCGGCGGCGTCCGTGTCGTACAGCTCCCACTGGACGATGTAGGCGACGCCCCAATCGAGCGCGGCAGAAATGACGTTGCTGCTGCGCGTCACATCCTGCCCGGGCCACTCCGCTCGGCTGAAACCCGTTTCGCCGATGATGATCGCGTTGGTGCCGGCTACATCTTGTATGGTGTCGAGATCGGCGCTCAGAGTGGTGGCAGGATCCGCAGAGTTGATGCTCTCCCAGGCCGAGTAGGAGACGTAGTCGAACATAGCGGAAGGCAGGATATCGTATAGAACGCTCTGGAAGCCGCGGTCGTGGAGGGCTCGCACAATGTTGAATTCGGGCGCGAAATAGACGCGCATTCCGCCAATGCCCTCCGCTCGCGCCCGCATGCGGCCGTTGATGATTCCCAGCGCGCGCGCGTCCATCCATTGCTTCAAGCCCTGAAAGGCGTCAGCCGGCGAAGGAATTCCGTATTGCGATTGATAGTGCGCCAGGCAATCGCGGCGCACCTTATCCACCACCGCAAATTGATAAGCGTCCCCGCAATAGATAGAGTTGTCGCCCTCCCAATCCGAAATGATGAACCGCTTGTGTGTGCGCCCGTAGGTCTCGTAAAGGTAAAGCGCCAGATCGCTGTACTCCTGCTGAATCGCCGCGGTGTTCTCGGGCGTATAGAACGTTGGATCCAGGAAGCGCATGTGTTGGCAGTCGCTGTAGCTGATCCCGTCGTAAGCGGTGACGATAATGGTATCTACGCCGGGGTTCGCGAGCGCGGTCACGACATCCGGATCTTGCGCTCCCCCTGCCAGCGTGAAGCCGGCAATGCAATCCGACCCCATGTTGTAGTCGCGATAGAAACGCGGCGACAGGCTAATGCGCGCGACCCGGCCTCCCAGCGAGGCAATCGCCGCAACGCCCTGACTGACCGACTGGCTATAATGGCCGCCCCAATGATAGACCCCGATCTGCCCGGTGCCATACCCGGCCGCGAGCGCCGAAGCGATCGGGGCCAACAGCGCAAGATAGACGGTCTTTCGCATGCGGACCGGTCTACTATAAGCTGACCGGGTGCGGCTGCGTCCCCGGTTGTTTCCCATTCATTCGCGCAAAATGTACTAGATGGCTGTGACTTTTCGAACAAACTGAATAGTCCTGTTATCATGGGAGCTTGGTCATGCGAGTGGCGATGGAAGCCGCCTCGCTGGGCCTGTCGAGCGGCGGATTAGCGCGGTATACCAGTGAATTGAGTCTGGCTCTGGCGCGGTGCTTTCCGCAAGATGAATTCATCCTGGTTTCCGATCAGCCGTTTTCGATGCCGCCGGGAGCTCCGGCGAATCTGAGACGGGGCGGAGGCCCGCGGACGGCCGCCGAGCGCCGCTGGTGGCTTTGGGGATTGGGCCGGGAAGCCCGGCGGTGGCAAGCCGACCTTGTCCATGGACCCGACTTCGCCGTGCCGTATCTACCGCAGCTCCCCAGCGTTCTCACCCTGCACGACCTTTCCCCGTGGATGGATTCCGGTTGGCACCAAGCGGCCCAACGTGTGCGGCGGCGCTGCGGTGTGCTGTTGAATCTGGGGATTCCTACCATGATCGTGACCCACAGCGAGGCGGTGCGGAAGCAGGCGTTGGAGCGCTTTCGCATTCGCCCGGAGCGCATCGTGGCGGTGCCGCCTGCCGCCCCATCATGGCTAAAGCCGCTGAAGACCTCGCCCGCGCGGCCGTATTTTCTGTTCGTGGGGACTTTGGAACCGCGCAAGAACCTGCCAATGCTGGTGGATGCGTGGCGCCAAGTCCGGCGGGAATACGAAATCGACCTCGTGCTGGCGGGCCGGCGCAGATCGGACGGCCCCCAGTTCTCCGCGGAGCCCGGGCTTCGCCTCGCGGGCGAACTGCCCGACGAGGATCTACCGCAGCTCTATTCGGGCGCGCTGGCGTTCGTCTACCCGTCGTTCTACGAAGGCTTCGGCCTACCGGTGATAGAAGCGATGCAGTGCGGTGCCTGTGTGATCACGTCGCCGGCCTGCCGGGAGGCGGGTGGCGACGCTGCAGTCTACGCCGATACCCCCGCGGAATTGGCCCAGGCGATGCGGCGGGCAGCCTCCGATCCGGCGTGGGTAGCCGAGCGACGGGCCCGATCACTGGCGCGCGCGGGCGAGTTTTCCTGGAACCGGTCGGCCCGTTTGACCTACCAGGTTTATGAGGAGGCACGGAGGCGCTTTGGCCGATAGCGCAATGCCTGTGGGGCGGACCATCGTTGTTTGTGGTCTGCCGCATTCTCGGCCGCTCACGACGCCGGCAGACGACGCAAACCGATCGTCTGCCCCACAATTGATGCAGGTGGATCGGTAGTGGAAAGGCCTCGCGCCCTTATCCTGGCGCCCGAATCTCCTTATCCGCTGGCGGGGGGCGGCGCCTTGCGGAGCGCTTCCATCCTCCACTACCTGGCCCGCTCGTACGTCGTCGACCTGATCGTTTTCCGTCAACCGGGCGGGCCCGACCCTGGGGCGCAGCTTCCACCGGGATTAGTCGAAAGGGTCTCCGTTATCGACCTGCCGGCGAACCGGCGCGGCGGAGCCAGCCGCAGTCTCCGTAATGCCATTCGCCTGGCTCGCCGCATGCCGCCCCTGATCGATCGCTTCGCGGGATTCGAACACGAGGTGGCTCAGGCGGTCGAAAATCGGGACTACGCCGTGGGCCTCATCGAACACTTCTGGTGCGCTCCTTATTGGCAACAGATTGCCACAGTCTGCCGCCGCACCGTGCTGGACCTGCACAACATTGAGTCGGTTCTCCACGAGCGTTGCGCTCAAGTGGAAACTGGCGCGGCCGGATTCGCCCACGGAGTGTTCGCCCAAGCGTCCGCGGAACTGGAGCGAGAGTGGCTGCCGCGCTTCTCCCAGGTATTGACTCCATCCGGGGAGGATGCGAAACGAGTGTTACTGCTGGCGCCCGCGGCACAAGCGGTCGTGTATCCCAACGCCATCCCGCTTCCGCCGCTCCCCACTACCAATAAGGATGACGCGATTGTCTTTTCGGGGAACCTGGAATATCACCCCAACATTTCAGCGGTGCGTTTTTTCCGCCGGGAAGTTTGGCCCCAACTGCGAGAGCGCTACCCGGGATTACTCTGGCGATTGGTCGGCAAGAACCCGCAAGCGGTGGCGCCGTGGACAACCGGCGACGCGCGCATCGAGCTTTCGGGACCGGTGGAGGATGCCATCGCGGAGTTGGCCAGATCGAAGATTGCGGTGGTCCCGATCCTGGCCGGAAGCGGCACACGATTGAAGATTCTGGAGGCTTGGGCAGCCGCCCTGCCGGTAGTTTCCACGCGGCTTGGCGCCGAGGGATTGCCGGTACACGACGGCCAACAACTTCTCTTGGCGGACGACGGGCCGGGATTTATCGAAGCAGTCGCGCGCCTGCTGGACGACGAGAATTTGCGTACAACTTTGGGCCGAGCTGGGAGGTTAATGTTGGAGGAAGAGTTTACATGGGAAAAAGCTTGGGAAAATTTGCACATCTAACCAACTAGAGTATTGTGTCAACTCCCTATACTGGTACCATGTGGCCGGTGCCAACCATGCGCTTCGCTATAGATGCCCATGCTATCGGCCGTCATTTGACGGGCAACGAAGTTTATATTCGCAATCTTTTGAAGGGTTTTGCGCAGGAACGGGACTCTGACTTCATTGCCTACGTGTCGGAGGATGATGCCTTTTCCATGGTTCCGGCGCCCATTCGCACCCGCCGGATCTCTGCCAATCCATTTGTACGGTTGGGCTTAAGTCTGCCTGCGCGAGTGTTGGCGGACCACCCCGACCTGCTCCACGTGCAGTACACCGCGCCGCTGGCTTGCCCGGTGCCCGTGGTGGTGACCGTGCATGATGTTAGCTTTCTGGATCATCCGGAGTATTTTCCGCGCGAGCGGGCCTGGCAGTTGCGGTTGACCGTGCGGCGGACGGTTAGACAGGCCGTGCGGGTTTTGACCGTGAGCGAGTTCTCGCGCCGCTCGATTTTGCGGGCGTACCCGGAAATAGATCCGGAAAAAGTCGTGGTAATTCCCAACGCTGCGTCGGGATTTAGACCGATTTCCCGGGAATTAGCCAGGGCCGCCGTACGAAATCGATTTAAAATCTCCGCTCCTTTTCTTTTGTCCGTGGGCGACTTGCAGCCGCGCAAGAACCACATTGGCATGATTCGCGCGTTCGCCCGTTTGATTCAGACGTACCCACAATTTCCGCACAATTTAGTGCTGGCCGGACAAGAGACTTGGTTTGGCAACAGCGTACGCGAAGCCGCGCGCGTCTCGGGTGTCGCCGATCGCATCCTGTTTTGCGGATTCGTGTCGGATGAGGAACTCCTGAATCTCTATAATGCCTGCGACTTCTCGGTGTTCCCGTCGTTCTACGAGGGCTTCGGTTTGCCGGTTTTGGAAGCCATGGCCTGTGGGCGTGCGGTGGCCTGCTCCGGCGCATCGGCGTTACCAGAGGTAGCAAATGGCGCGGCTATCCTGTTCGACCCCTACTCCGTGGACGAGATTGCGCGCGCCATGGCCGATCTCCTGCTAGACTCGGAACTGAAAGCGCACATGGAGCGGCTAGGGTCTCATCGAGCGGCGCATTTTAGCTGGCAGAAAACAGCCAAGAAGACGCTCGACGTGTTTTACGAAGTGGCCGAGCTTCGGCAACCCGTGGTCCATCCGGCTCCAACTGCTACAGCGGCCCATTGATGAACTCCGGGCGGCGCGTTCTGCTGATCTTGTTTTCGACAGCAGCGCTGGCGATGGCGGCCGACACGCCCAACGGATTTCCATTTCGGGACGAATCCCTCCATTACGAAGTGAACTGGCCCAGCGGCCTGAGTCTGGGTGACGCGAATCTGACGGCCCACCGCACCGGCGAGAACTGGGACCTGGCGATGTCACTCGACGTGGGAATCCCCGGCTTTCCGATTGCCGACCGGTATCATTCCTTGAACAGCGCCGAACAATGTTCTTCCGAGTTCGAGCGCGGCACCAGCCACGGCAGCAAGAAGTCCAGTGAGAAGACCACCTTCGATTACAAGCAAGGACGGGCCTTCCGCGCCACCCAAAATGGCGGTAAATCCGAAGTCACGATCGGTTCGTGCGCCCGCGATGCGCTCGCCTTTCTGTACTTCGCGCGCCGCGAACTAGGACAGGGCCGCGTGCCGCCCCAACAGGATGTCTTCTTCGGGTCGAGTTATTCCGTGCGTCTGGAATATACCGGCGCGCAGACGGTTACGGTGGGCGACAAGCCCGCGGTCACCGATCGTGTAGCGGTGACGTTCCGCGGCCCGGCATCCAACGCCAGTTTCGAAATGTTTTTTGCGCGCGATGCCGCCCGAACACCCCTATTGGTGCGCGTTCCCTCAAACCTCGGTACGATAATCATGGAGTTGGTCCGGTAGACTTAGTTGGAGCATGCGTGTTGCCTTCTTCTCTCCGCTGCCGCCGGCGCGCAGCGGGATCGCCGATTATTCCGCGGCCCTGATCGAATCGCTGAAACCACTGGTGGATCTGGAGGTCTTCTCCAGCGCGGACCAGGCGTTTGACCCGACGCGCTTCGACATCGCACTGTACCAGGTAGGCAACAACGGCTATCACGATTTCGTGTACGAAACCGCGCTGCGGCATCCGGGCGTGGTGGTGATGCATGAATCGAACCTGCACCACCTGATTGCCGACCTCACCATCAAGCGCGGCGATTGGGACGGCTACGTGCGTGAATGCGAGTACAACGGCGGGGCCTCGGCGCGCGCCTTCGCCGAACGTGTGCGGAAACTGGAAGTCGGCCCGGACTATGAAGGATTGCCCCTGACACGCCGAATTCTGGAATCCGCGCGCGGCGTGGTGGTGCACAGCTATTTTCTGCGCGATGAGATCGGCGCTGCGGGTTATCAGGGCCCCGTCGGTGTGGTGCCCCATGGCGCCTGGATTCCGGAGGGCGACCGCAACGGGTATCGCCACAAGCTGGGCCTGGATGAGACCGCGCCGCTCATCGGAATCTTCGGATTCCTGAAGCCTTATAAAAGGATCGCGGAATCGTTGCGCGCGTTTCGCCGCCTGGTCCGTATCGCGCCCCAAGCCCGCATGATTCTGGTGGGCGAGCAGCATCCGGAGTTCCCCATCGAGCCGATGATCAGGAGCATGGGTCTCTCCGCCGAGGTGCGCATACTTGGCTTCACGCCCATCGAAGAGTTCGTGGGTTACCTGAGCGCCTGTGACATTGTGCTGAACCTGCGCTATCCAACCGTCGGTGAGAGTTCCGGAACCCTGTTGCGTTCACTCGGCCTGGGCAAGGCGGTGATGGTTTCGGACATCGGATCGTTTCAAGAGTTCCCCGACGAAGTCTGCCTGAAGGTGCCGGTAGGAGCGGGCGAAGAAGATTTAATCCTGGAGTACCTCAATCTGCTGGTGTCTCGTCCCGAAATCGCTCGGGAGTTGGGGATGCGAGCGCGCGATTACGTGTCCCGCGAATGCAACTGGGCGGCCGTGGCGCGACGGTACGCTCGCTTCCTGGAAGCTGTCGTGGAAGGCATCGCCTACCAGGACGAGCCTGCCGCCGAACCAGCGCCACCACCAGAGCCGCTGCCGCCCGGGACCTCGGAGTATCTCGGCGGTTGGGCCACTAATGACGGTTCCCGCGGGTACCTCGAAGCGCACCAGACGCGGCTGCTGAAGACGCTGGAAATCACGCCGCGCGGCGGCCCTTGCGATCGCATCCTGGAAATGGGCGCCTACCTGCAGATCACTCCGTCGCTCCGGACCAAACTGGGTTATGGCGAGATCCGGGGATGCTACTATGGCCCGGCGGGAGGCGTGGACCATCGCGCCGTCACCTCCACGGAAGGCGAGCCCTTCGATTGCGTGGTCGATCTCTTTGACGCGGAGAAGGACCGCTATCCGTACCCCGACGATCACTATACGACGGTGCTCTGCGGCGAGCTGATCGAGCACCTGTTCGAAGACCCCATGCACATGATGGGAGAGATCAACCGCATTCTGAAACCCGGTGGCCACCTGGTGCTGACCACGCCCAACGCCGCTGGACTGCGAGCCATCGCGGCGATCCTCGAAGGCTACCATCCCGGCTTCTTTCCCGCGTACATACGGCCTTCCGAATCGGGGCAAGTGGACGCGCGCCACAACCGCGAATACACGCCGCGCGAGATTCGCCAGTTGTTGGAGACTGCGGGGTTCGAAGTGACGCTGCTCGAAACCGGCGAGTTTCGGGAAGAGCCGCACCCCGAGCTGGGCTGGGTGTCGCACCTGCTGAAGCGCTACTGGCTGGACACGGATTTGCGCGGCGACGGCATCTACGCAGTGGGCAGGAAGTGCGGGCCGGTTCGGGAACGCTATCCCGCGTGGCTCTACTCATGAACGTCGCGTACCTTTCGCCGAAACTTCAGTTCGATGCGGACAAGCGGGCGGCACGCGTGGAATTTTCCATCCGCAACGATTCCGGGGAGACCTGGCGGCCGGGCGAAGGGTTCCGTATCGGCTACCACCTGTTCGACGCCGATACGGGAATCTTGATTGTGGATGGCGCGCGGGTATCGCCCGAAGCAAACGTTGCGCCTGGCGAATCGGCGCGCGTGCGTGTGGATTTCGAACTGCCGCCGGAGGATGGGCGATACCAGGTGCTGCTCTCGCCCATGCGCGAAGGCGAGTGCTGGTATTACGAACGCGGCTGGCCGTTCCTGTTGGTGGAAGGCGAGACGGCCGGGGGCGCGGCGAGCGTGCGGGAAATTCGCGTGGCAACGCAGGGCAACTTGCGGCGACACCGGGCGGTGCGCGCCGCCGGCCGTGCATTGACGTACCCGCTACAAAACATCTGGCGCAACCGCGGGCTCATCCGCACCATGGTGCGCCGCGACATTTTGGGGCGCTATCGCGGATCGTTCGCCGGGGTTTTCTGGACCGTGATCAACCCGCTGCTCCTGATGCTGATGTACTTCTTCGTGTTCGGCATCGTGCTGCGGGCGCGCTTCGCCGGCGACCAAAGCCGCTCCGGCTTCGCGCTTTATTTTCTGGCGGGCATGCTGCCGTGGCTGGCATTCAATGAAGCCGTGGGCCGCTCCGCCTACGTGCTGCTGGAGCATCGCAATTTCATTAAGAAGCTGGTTTTCGCCGTGGAGACGCTGCCGGTGAACCTGGTGGTCTCCGGATTAGTGAGCGAGTGTTTCGCCATCCTGCTTTTTTGCGGCTTCCTGCTGGCCACACGAGGGGCGGTGCCGCTGACGATCGTGTGGCTGCCAGTGCTGCTGATCCCGCAGATCCTGTTCACCGCGGGAGTGAGTTGGTTTCTCGCCGCACTTGGCGTGTTCGTGCGGGACCTCGGCCAGATCCTTGGATTCTTGCTGACGCTTTGGTTTTTCCTGACCCCGATCTGTTATTCTGAGGCTTCTTTGCCGCCGGAATTTTTGCCACTGTTCTCCAAAAATCCGATATACGTTCTGGTGCACGGTTACCGCGCGATCTTTCTGGAGAACCGAGCGCCGGATTTCGGGCCCCTGTGGAAACTCTGGATTGTGGCGGCTCGTGGTCTTTGTGGCGGGCACGCGTGGTTTTACAAGCTGCGAAAATCCTTCGCGGATATTATTTAGTACTGGTTATAACGTTTCGTGGCGCAGCCTCTCAGGCTGCCGCGCCGGCACTCATGCCGGCGCTTGGTGGATTTAGAACGGGGTCGAGATGAGTCTCGGACCCGGCAGGCAGGAGTGCCTGCGCCACAGGGCGTCGTAAACCTTGTTCGCCAGAATCTTAGCTGCGCTGGTGGCGTACGGCCCCTGGGGTGTCTTTCTCATCGGCGTGATCGATTCGCTGGGCCTGCCGCTTCCCGCCACCATGGACGCGCTGCTGATCCTGATCGCTGTGAAGGCTCCCCAGCGCGCTTATTTCACCGCCTTGATGGCCGTCCTGGGATCGATGGGCGGCAATGTGGCGCTCTTTCTGGCCGCGCGTTATGGTGTCCGCCGCTTCGCCCGACAAGCCCCGGCCCCGGGCAATCCCCAACGTTTTCGAAAGTGGTTCAACCGTTATGGATTGCTGACAGTTTTCGTTCCGGCGGTAACACCGGTTCTACCGTTGCCGTTGAAAGTCTTCGTGATTTGCGCGGGCGTGTTGCACACGCCGTTTCCCCGATTCGCCATCGTGGTCCTGCTGGCGCGCGTGATCCGCTACTTCGGCGAAGCGTACCTGGGGATTCGCCTGGGCATGGACGCGCAAGGTTTTCTGCAGCGCAACGCCTGGACGCTGATCGGCGTGGCCATCGGACTGGCCCTGGTTCTCTATTTGTTGATCCGATGGAACGACCGGCGGGCGGGCCTTCAGCCGCCTTCTTAATTCGGCGGTAGCGGCGCGGTGGCAGCGCAGACAGAGCGTGCGCATGTTTGCGAGATCGCACTCGCCTCCGCCTTCGGCCACGGGTACGATGTGGTCGGCATCCCAGATGTGCCGGCGGCCGCCCCATTCCTTCTCGAATCGCTTGCGCGCGGCGTAGTCGAGCTTGCGCTTATCTTTGCGAAGGGATTCCGTATCGATGCCGCACTGCGCGCAGACGCCCCGGTCGCGTGCGAACACCTGCTCGCGAAGATAGCCGGGGTCGGTGCGCAGCCGCCATTCGTGCACGCACGCCGGGCCGCAGAACGTGAAGCGGCCGCGGGGAACAGCGGCGCCGCACCACCGGCACAGGCCGCGCTTCCGTTTGACCCAACCACCGGGCTTGGTGCGACTGGTGCTCACACGCGCAGTTCGTAGCCTAGGTCGCGCATGCCTTCGATGATTCGCCCGCGGATTTCGCCCACTTCCTCGGAGGCGAGCGTGCGCTCGGCAGATCCTACCGTCAGGCGGAACGACACGCTTTTTTGGCCTTCGGCCAGCGGCGGTCCGGAGTACTGGCGAACGAACTGGATCGATTCCAATAGAGGCCCGGCAAGGGACGCGATCTTAGCTTCCAACTGTCCGGAGTACTCGCGCATGCCTGCGATCACCGAGAGGTCGAAGGCGCTGGACGGGTACCGGCGAATGGGCGTGTACTTCTTTTCGGCGGAGGCGAGCCGCTCGACCACATCGAGATCGAGATCCAGCAACGCCGCGCGTCCGGTTTCCACAAGAGTGGGATGTAGTTCGAAGAGCCGGCCCGCTTTTTCACCTCGCCACAACAAATCCGCAGCGCGCGCGGGGTGTTCGAACGGGCGCGCTTCCGCGGGGCAGACTTGGGCCTCGGGCATCAGGCACTCGGCGGCACGCTTGATCTCTTGCAGCCCGGCTACGCCATCTCCGTGGCGATCGTAAATCGCAGCCACGAGGTGTCTGACTTCACTGACGCGCCCCGCATCGTTGGGATGGATCTCCTGCCCGATCTCGAAGAGCCGGAATGAATCCCTATGTTTGCTGTTCTCGGCGATATTCTTCCACACGCCGGGAACCAGCGAGAGACGCATCAGAGCCTGGTCAGAAGCAATCGGATTGGTTACGCGCACGTGTGCGCTCGGATCGAGCCGGAACCTTCGGGCATCGTCCTCGCTCAGGAAGGAGTAGTTGTAAACCTCGGTGAATCCCAGGTCTGCAAACAGGTTCCGCGTGTCATGCTCGAACCTGCGATGCATGTTCTCCGGCGGCACGGAGGCGGGCACCAGCGGAGCCTTGGGCGGGATGGAATCGTAACCCACCATGCGCCCGACCTCCTCCACCAGGTCGTCCTTGATAGTGACGTCCTTGGTGGCGCGCCAGGACGGAACGGTCACGGAGAAGATACCGGGCTTCGGTTCGGACACGCCGAATTCCAGGCGCTCCAACAGCTCGCGCACTTCGGAAGGCGCGATCGTGCGGCCGAGTTTACGCTGCAACCAATCGAGCGGAAGTTCGATGGCCGGAGGAGGCGCCATCTCTCGCGTCTGATCGGCTACGCCGCCTACCAGCCGAATCCCAGGCGAGAGTTCCTGCAACAGTTCGGCCGCGCGCGCCAGGCCACGCACGGTATTGGCGGGGTCTTGCGCCTTTTCAAACCGCATGGAAGCATCCGTGCGCAGCTTCAGCGCAGCGGAAGTCTTGCGAACCGAAGATGCCTGGAAGTTGGCGCTCTCCAGCACCACGCGCGTGGTCTTGTCGTTGATTGCGCTATCCAGCCCGCCGATCACACCGCCGAGCGCAATCGCGCCCGCGGCGTCGGCGATCACGAGGTTCGAAGGATCGAGTGTGTATTGTTCCTCATTGAGCGCCCGGAAGCGCTCGCCTGGTTTGGCCGGCCGAATGAAAATCGAGTCGCCTTTCAGCAGGTCCGCATCGAAGGCGTGCATCGGCTGCGCCAACTCCGCCATGACGTAATTCGTCATGTCCACGACGTTATTGATCGGGTTCAGGCCGATGGCTGTGAGACGGTATTGCAGCCAGAGAGGCGACGGCTTGACGATGACATTTTCGAAAACCAGCGCGCTGTACCGCGGGCACAGGGTCAGGTCTTCAATTTGTATCTTGATGGCTGCTGGCCCACCGGGCAACAGATTCAGCCGGACCGGGTCTTCGAGGCGCTGCTTGAGGATCGCTGCGACTTCGCGCGCCATGCCGTGGTGGCCCCACAAATCGGGACGGTGCGTAATCGACTTGTTGTCTATCTCGATGATGCTATCCGGAGTCAGGCCCGGCAGCGGCGATCCCACCTGCGCATCGAGCTCGAGCACTCCGGAATGGTCACGGTTGAGGTCGAGTTCGGCAGCACTGGCCAGCATGCCGTCGCTCTCGACTCCGCCGATGATTTTCTTGCCCACGGGAACGTAGACGGTCACCATTCCCGGCCGGCAGTTGGGCGCGCCGCAGACCACCGTCTTACGCCCGTAGCGTCCGGCATCCACAATGGCCTTCCGGTTGTGGCTGTTAGCGATCGGCTCGACGGAATCCACGCGCGCAGCACAGGCACGATCGAGCAGGGCGCCAGTTACTTCGATGCCCTCGCACTCGGCGGTCTTCATGGTGATCAGCTTTTCGAGCGCGCCGGGAGCACAGTCGAGGTCTGGAACGAATTCGCGAATCCAGTTGTAGGAGAATTTCAATTAGAACTGCTCCAGGAACCTGAGGTCGCCGCCCTGCAAATGGCGGATGTCGTCGATCCCGTAGCGCATCATGACCAGCCGCGTAAGGCCCAGGCCGAAGGCGAAGCCATTCCACTCCTCCGGATCGATGCCGCTCATACGCAGCACATTCGGATTCACCAGCCCGCACGGCAACAGTTCCACCCAGCCACCCTGCTTGCAGACGGGGCACCCCGAGCCGCCGCAGATCAGGCATTGGATATCGAGCTCAAACCCCGGTTCGACAAATGGGAAGTAGCCGGGCCGCAGACGCACCGTAACCTCGCGATGGAAGATGGCGGTGAGCAGCGTCTTCATGAAGTACAGCAAGTGCGCGACGGAAACGTCACGGTCGATCATCATGCCTTCCAGTTGATAGAAGGTGTGCTCGTGCGAGGCATCCACGCTTTCGTTGCGAAACACGCGCCCCGGTGCGATCATGCGCAGCGGCGGGCCGAGTTTTTCCATGCCGCGCACCTGCACTGGCGACGTATGGGTGCGCAAGAGATTGCCGCCATCCAGCCAGAACGTGTCCTGCATATCCCGGGCAGGATGGTCCGGAGGAATGTTGAGCGCGTCGAAGTTGTGATACTCGGTTTCGACTTCGGGCCCATCCAGCACCGCAAATCCCAGCGACTGAAACAACTCCTCCAGCTCACGCTGGATCTGCGTAATAGGGTGCAAGTGCCCCCGGCGCGGGCCGGGAGCCGGCAGCGTGAGATCGATCCACTCCGCATCCAGGCGCGTCCGCAGTGCGTCTTCCGTGAACCGTTCATTACGCGATTGGAGTGCGGCTTCGACCTTCTGCTTGGCGGCATTGAGCAGCATGCCGATGCGCTTTTTCTCCTCGGGCGGAAGCTTGCCCAGCTCTTTCATGACCTGGGTCAGCGCGCCGTCCTTGCGCCCCAGCACTGACACACGGACCGTCTCCAACTCTTCCGGGGAGCGTGCAGATGCAATTCGCGCTAGGGAACCGGATTCCAGTTCCTGGATAGAATCGTCCAACATGGGTGTGAAGTCTTCCATTGTAACAAGCGCCCCTATACCAGGCGCGTGCGGCGGCCCAGCGCGGATTGGTATCATCGCGTATCATGCGGCTGTTACTCGTTGTCCTTCTCGTGATCCCGGCGGTGGCGCAGGATCGGAACCAGGCGCGATCCATGACCATTTCGGACCGCGGCATTGTGGCCACCAGCCAGACGCTGGCATCGCAGGCCGGCGCGCAGGTGCTGGCGCGCGGTGGGTCGGCCATCGACGCAGCCATCGCAGCCGACGCCGTCCTAGGCGTGGTGGAGCCGATGAGCTGCGGGATCGGCGGCGACCTGTTCGGCATTTATTGGGATGCCAAAACTGGCCAGCTCACGGGCATCAATTCCAGCGGCTGGGCGCCCAAGGCCCTGAACATCGAGTTGCTAAAATCGCTCGGCAGTAAGTCCATGCCGCAGGCCGGCATTCAATCGGTGACCGTGCCGGGTTGCGTAGAAGGCTGGTCGAAACTCCACAAGCGGTTTGGAAAACTGCCGTGGAGCGATTTGTTCCAACCGGCCATCTACTATGCCGACCACGGTTATCCCGTGACCGAGATCATCCACGAAGCGTGGAAGCTGGGCACGAAGAAATTACAAGGGGACGAAAACGCGCGCCGCATCTTTCTACGCAACGACGCGCCTCCGGAAGTGGGCGAAGTATTCCGCGATCCGCAGATGGCTTCCGCGCTGAAGCTCATCGCCGCCGGCGGGCCCGCGGCTTTCTACACGGGACCGATCGCTCACGCGATCCTGAAGACCAGCGACCGGCTCGGGGGCAAAATGGCGGCAGCCGATTTGAGCGAATATCAGGCCGAATTCGTGCAGCCGGTCTCCACCGAGTACCGCGGTTGGAAAGTCTATGAGCTGCCGCCCAACACGCAGGGAATCGCCGCGCTGGAGATGCTCAACATGTTCAGCCAGTTTCCACTGGGCGACTACGAGCCGCGTAGCGTGGAGGAATTGCACCTGCAGATCGAGGCGCAGAAACTGGCCTATGCCGACTTGCACCGTTATGTGGCGGATCCGAAGTTCGCCAAGATCCCGGTGGATGGGCTGCTCTCGATCGACTACGCACGCGCGCGGGCGGGCAAAATCGACCGCGCCCAGGCGAACTGCTCGGTACCCCCTGGCAAGCCTTTGGAGATCGGCAGCGACACGATCTATCTCTCCGTGGTGGATCGCGATGGCAACATCGTGTCTCTAATCCAGAGCCTGTACTCGGGGTTTGGTTCGGCGGTAGTGGTGGACGATTACGGGTTCGCCCTGCACAATCGCGGCGGCCTCTTCACCCTGGACCCGGACCATCCTAACGCGCTGGCACCGCGCAAGCGTCCGTTCCACACCATCATCCCGGCGTTCATGCAAAAGGGCAGCCTGCACATCGGGTTTGGCATCATGGGCGGCTTCAACCAGGCCCAGGCCCACGCGCAGTTCGTCTCTAATGTTGTGGATCACGAGATGAATATTCAGTCGGCGCTGGAAGCACCGCGGTTCACCAAGCTGACGTTCGGCGGCTGCGACGTTGCCATTGAGAGCCGCGTGCCACCCGCGGTGCGAGAGAAACTGTCGGCGCGGGGACATGAGGTGAAGGTACTGGGCGCATTCTCAGACACCGTAGGCGGCGGCCAAGCCGTGGTGCACGATTCCACCACCAACATCAACTACGGCGCCTCCGATCCGCGGAAGGACGGCGCGGCCGTCCCCGAGCCGCATCCCTATTTCAAGTAGCACACGCATTCCTGCCGGTGTCCGGTTTTCAAACGGGAGGCGCTCGCTTGCTATGATGGCCTTCACCATGTCTGATCTTCGCTCGGAGCCCGCTCCGATGTCTGAGGCTGTTACCAACGGTATTCGCGTCGAAGTCCTGTCGCGTCCCTCGCCTGAGAACTCCAGGCCGCAGCAAGGCGAATGGGTGTTCGAGTACACGGTACGCATCACGAATCAAGGACTCGAAACGGTTCAACTTCTCAGCCGGCACTGGATCATCACCGATGGCCTGGAGAAAACCGAAGAAGTCAGGGGTCCGGGCGTGGTGGGTGAGCAACCCGTATTGGCGCCTGGCGAGTCATTCAAGTACTCATCATGGTGCCGCCTGACGACCCCCAGCGGCATGATGCACGGCACTTATCAGATGGTCGGCACCGGCGGGAAACAGTTCGATATTGAGATCGCGCCCTTCGGGCTGAAGGCGAAGTATACGGTTCACTAGGGCACGGACCGCAGAGTTCGGTCGCTAAACGCGCGCCTATTCCCCGATCACCGTAACCAACACCTGGCGCTCACGCGGCCGGTCGTCAAAATCGCACAGCACGATCTGCTGCCAGGTACCAATCGCGAGGCGGCCGCCGGTGATCGGATAACTTTTGGCCGTGCCCATGAGCGCGCTGCGCAGGTGCGCGAAGCCGTTCTCGTCGCCCCATCGTGCGTTGTGGGCGTAATCGGTATTATCAGGAGCGATCTGCTCCAGAGCCCGCTGCAGGTCGGCAACACAGCCCGGCTCAAACTCGAGAGTTGTGATTCCTAACGTCGAGCCAACGCCCGAGATGTTAACCACGCCGACCTGGATCGCGCTGGCGTCTACGATGCGCGCTACTTCAGGCGTGATGTCCCGCACGTCGCAGTGGCCGCGCGTCGAAAGGTAAATCTCCTTTTGGACGACGGGCACCGGTCACTTTCCGAAATTGGCTTCGAAGGCTGCGATCTTCGCCACGCGGCGCCGATGACGCTCCGCACCGGAGAAACGCGCGTTCACGAATGCTCGGATGACCTCCACGGCCAACTCGGGGCCGATCACACGGGCGCCCAGGCACAGCACATTCACGGTATCGTCTTCCACGCATTGGTGCGCCGAAAAGGTATCGTGGCACGTGGCGGCGAGAATCCCCTTAAACTTGTTGGCGGCCACGCACGCGCCGGCCCCGCTGCCGCAGATGAGGACCGCCCGTTCCGCGCCTCCCGACAGGACCGCCTCAGCCACAGCACGCGCATAGTCCGGGTAGTCCACCGCTTCCGTCGAGTTGGTGCCCAGGTCAGTGACCTGATGGCCCTCCTTGCGCAACTCCTCGATAGCCCGCCCCTTCAACGGATATCCCGCATGATCGCACGCCACTGCCAGATTCATCGCAAACCATCATAGCGCGCAGACGGTCTTGCCCTCTCCACCCCGACTCTGGGATAGTGCTATTTGATCCTGCCTTCGCTCAGCTTGCTGGAAGCCGCCGCGGAACTGGTGCATTGTGTGATCCCTCCGACACCCCAGATCCGCTGGCCGCTGCTATGCGCACGCAGCGGCGCCGAGGTTTGGGTGAAGCACGAGAACCACACTCCGGTGGGCGCGTTCAAAGTACGAGGCGGCCTGGTTTATATGCACGAACTGCGGCAGCGTGAGCCGCAAGTCGCGGGGGTCATCGCCGCCACTCGTGGAAACCACGGCCAGAGTGTCGCGTTCGCAGCGAGCCGCGCCGGCCTGCGGTCCGTCATCGTAGTGCCGCATGGGAACAGCCGCGAGAAGAACTTGGCGATGCAGGCGTTGGGCGCGGAGTTGATCGAATACGGCCGCGACTTTCAGGAGTCCTACGAGCATGCCGCACGACTGGCCGTTGAACAGCGCCTCCACTTTGTACGCTCGTTCGATGAAGCGCTTCTCCGCGGCGTGGCCACCTGCGCCCTCGAGCTATTCCGCGCTGTGCCTCACCTCGAAACGGTATATGTGCCCATCGGCCTCGGGTCCGGCATTTGCGCCGCGATCGCGGTGCGCGATGCGCTCGGACTACAGACGGAGATCGTAGGAGTGGTGGCTGCCCGAGCCCAGGCGTATGGCCTGTCGTTCGCCGCCGGCCGGCCGGTGGCTTCCGATGTCGGTGAAACCGTCGCCGACGGCATGGCCTGCCGGGTTCCCGACCCCGCGGCTATCGAGATCATCCTTAAGGGTGCGTCCCGCATGGTTACGGTCGAGGAAGACGAAATTCATTCGGCCATGCGCCATCTTTTCTCCGACACGCACAATGTAGCCGAGGGAGCCGGGGCAGCGGCTCTGGCAGCACTTCTCCGGGAGAAAGACCGGATGCGCAGCCGGCGCGTGGCGCTGATCCTGACCGGCGGCAACGTGGATCGCGAAGTGTTCGCGCAGACTTTAGTAGCCGAGTGACGAGGTGGGGCAGCCCTTCCGGGCTGCCGCCGGGCTTCTGCCCGGCGCGCCGCGCCGAAGCGCGGCGGCAGGCCGGAAGGCCTGCCCCGCAGGATCCTACCGGCGCGGCACCGCCCGCCCATCTTTGTCCCCGCGTAGCCAGATGAACACCGGAGCCATCGGCGTCGGCGACGGCCAGGGCAGGATCACTCGCAGAGTCTGGCGATCACCTTCGCCCGCCACACTCAACGGAGGTCCCGGCACCGTGATGCCATTCGCCGCGCTCCAACCGGTCTTCTCGATCGCCTCCAGATCGCGCCCTTTCAGCACCGCGGCATAGCCCTGATCTACAGTTTCGTTGGTGAGCGTGACGCTTTCGATCCGCGGCAGACGAATCACGCGCCCCACCACCACCGGTTCCGATGCGCCGGCCACTTCCGTATCCACCGCGGCCTGGAGCGTGCAGCCTGGCGTCCCCACCGCGCCCGGATCAGCCGAAGCGAAAAGCAGGCCCTCGCCCAAGTAATCGAGCTTCGCCGCCGCACGCCTTTCTCCCGAGCGCACCCGCACCGGCTCCAACATGCGCGCGGCCTCGGCGCAATCCAGGCGCAGCGCTGGCTGGCCGTCCGCGTTCTCCACCTGGATCGACATCCCCACAAACGACCCGGCCGGCACTTCTCCTTCACGCAGCCACCCAGCCAATTCCTCAGGAGGCGTGATCTTCACGCTGGCAATGCGCGGCCGCGGACCCGACACATCGATCCCGTTGGAGATCCGCGCGGCATCCGCCACGCCGCCCACGGTAAGCCGCAACGCGAGCCGGTCTCCCTTCCGCGCGCTGCCATCGAGCGTTACGAAGACCTCGCGCTCATCGCCGTTGACGTCGCCCAGGCGAAGAGTCGCATGCTCTGCGCTGAGGCCTTCCAGGCGATCCAGGCCCGAACCGTGCAATACCAACCTGAGGTCCTTCGCGCCCGTATTGACGCGCAGCGGCAGGTTGTCGATTTTCGGAGCCGTCGGTAGCACGCGCACCGGTACATTCTGCGTGGAACCGCCCGTTTGTGCCAGAGCGAGCAGATACTCGCCGGCGCGGAAATGATTCGTGTCGATCTCTACTTCCATGGATTGCTGTGGACCGGCCCGCGTTCCCACCGGAAGGACGTAATCCAGATCGACCGGCGTACTGCCGAGCCGGCCGGCCTTGCGCAACGAAACGCGCTCCACAAACTGGAAATCGCCGCCTTCCAGGTGCAGCGGCACCACTCCCGCGCCATCGACCAATGCGCCGCGGGATTCCGCCGCGATGCCCACCGCCGAGCTAGCGGCCAGGGAAGCCAGGTGAAACTCTCCGGCCACCGGGGCCGTTCCCCAATCCCAACGTCCCTCCAAATGATACGTGCCGGGCTGGAGCGCGATTCTGCGTAGATCGAGTTCCAGCAGACGGCGCTGGTCGGAGCGGACTTTCACCGGAACCGGCGCGTTGCCGCCCGTGAGAGTCCATTCGCGGACGCGGTCCACCAGCGGCCAGTCGTCGATCGATTTCAGTTTGATGGGCACGGTGGAGCGCGCCCCAATTGGCAGCCAGGCCGGCTGCGCCAGGGACATCGGCGGCGGCCCGCTGTTCACCGCCCGGTGCGCCCAGAGGTATACGAAACGATTATGCGTGCCCGTAGTTTTGCGCTGCGCGCAGAGCGTGAGGCCTTCGTCGGCGGCCGGCTCGGTATAGACCGTGCGGAATTCCGTATCCGGCATCAGCCAGGTCTTCACCATGGGCAATGCACCGCCGCCGGGCACAAACCCGCCGGCATTTTCGAAAAACATCCCGGTAGCCTGGCCCATCCGGGTGGCGGGCCCCGCGCGTTTGCCAACGCCCAGCGGATTGTAAGCCGCCATTACGGGATTCAGAGCGCGCGTCAGGGCAAACAAAACCTGGTCCGACGGAGTAGTGCGGGCGGGGTTGGCATCCGCTTCGTCGTCACCGCTGTCCTCAATCGCAGCCAGTGTGTCGATGGTGTCTTCCAGCTCTTCGGTCTGGTCGGCATAGGTGGCGAGTTCCGCCACTAAGTCGTCGTCCTTGGAAACCAGCCGCGTGACCCTCTTTTCGTCCAACCCCTGCGGTCCAAGAACAAGCAGGACCGATCCCACGGCAAACGGCATGGTCCATTCCGCGGTGCCATCGAGCGCATGCTGGTCGAGCACCGTAACACCCTCGGTCGATGCCGAGCTGGCCGGCACAACCACCAGGGCGATCCGGGCGTTCTTGGTCACATCGGGTGGAACCTTGACCGGCGTGCAAGCCAGTTTGTAACCCTTGGCGATGGTATTCACCATCCGGATGGGAAGCGGCGCAGCCCCGTTGCCGGGCGACACCTTGATCTGGAAAGTCGCCAGGGGAACCGACCCGACGCAGTTTCGGGGGCCGCTGGCGGCGAAGGCCGCGGGACAAAGCGCCGCTATCAACAAGAGGATATGTCTCATGGAACTGTCCTCTACCGCTCCCTTTGGTCACGGCTCCGTAAGGCGCGGACAAATCGAACCAGCGTACCAATCGCGGTTCTACCGAGCCGTGACCGAAGGGAGCGGTCTAGCTCCTCCGGGTTTCTCCTATGGTAGCTCGCGAAAGACCCTTCGTTTTCAAGTACCGTACGGGACGTTTCGGTCCCTCATCCGGTACCGGAACCGAGGAAAGCACCTCTAATGTTTTTGCCGGAAACCGACGATGCTGATACTGGATGTCAGAAGCAGACGATTTAGTCCTCGTCGAATTGATGCTCAACCGGTTTCGACGGCTGGTGGGCGAGCTGCAACGCGGTTCCATAACTCGCAACGATTTTCAGCCTTGGGAGATCGAACTACTCTTGGATATGGATACCTGCCACCTGGAAAGGAAGCGCAGGGCAGATATCTTGCGTCAATACCAAAGGGCCGTGGAGCGACAATTGGAAATGGGGAGCGGGCCGCCGATGAAGCTTTCTGAGTTCCTGCAACTGCGCGCCGCGAAGCGCGAAGAGCATTCTACTTAAGAATGACGCGCCGCCCCTCGATGCGATAATTACCGTCGAGGACGATGCCTATCGCTTCGGAATAAATCCGGTGCTCCTCCTGTAAAATCCGCGAAGAGAGAGTTTCCTCGGTATCGTTATCCTGAACCGGGACCACCGCCTGCAGAATCACCGGGCCGGCGTCCAGGTACTCGTCCACAAAATGCACCGTGCAGCCGCTCACTTTCACTCCGTAGGCCAGCGCCTGATGCTGCGCATCCAGCCCCGGGAATGCGGGTAGTAGAGACGGGTGGATGTTGAGGATCCGGTTCTGGAACTGGCGTACGAAGGTGGCGCTCAGCACCCGCATATAGCCGGCCAGGCAGATCAAGTCGACCTGATATTTCTGTAACTCCGCGATCAGCAGCCGGTCGTAAGCTTCCCGGTCCACGCCTTTGGACGGAATGACCACGGCGTGGATTCCCCGCTCACGGGCCAGCACCACGCCGCGGGCGTCCGGCCGATTGCTGACAACCGCCGCGATGGACGCCTCAATCGCGCCGCGGGCCACGCTGTCCGCGATGGCTTCGAAATTGGACCCGCGGCCGGAAAGCAGAATCGCCAACTGCTTCATCGGTACTCCACGCGCGGGCGTCCGGAGCGGTGCAATCCCACGGTGCCGATCTGAAACGGAGACTCGCCCAACCCGCGAAGCACAGTCTCCGCTTTGGAAACGCCACGCCCGGGAACCGCCAGGATCATGCCCACTCCTAAGTTGAACGTGCGCCGGTAATCGTCGTCGGGTATGTTGCCGATGCGCCGCAGCACTTTGAACAGGGGCGGAATCTTCCAGGACTTGGTTTCGATGATGGCGGCGAGCCCCTTCGGCAGCATACGCGGCGTATTGTCGGTAATACCGCCGCCGGTGATGTGCGCCGCTCCGTGCAGCAGTTTAGCTGCGATCAGCGCGCGAATGGGCTTCAGGTAACTGCGATGGACCGCCAACAAAGCCTCGCCCACGCTGGCGCCTATTTCCGGCAGCACCGTTTTAGGCCCGTATCCCGCGCGATCGAACAACAGCCGACGCGCTAGCGAGTATCCGTTGGTGTGGAGTCCGGTAGAGGGCAGCGCCAGTAGTGCGTCACCGTTCCGTATGCGGTTCCCACTCAGGAGTCCGGATCGCTCCGCCGCACCGACGATGAATCCCGCCAGGTCGTACTCGCCGGCCGCATACAATCCGGGCATCTCGGCGGTCTCGCCCCCGATCAGTGCGCATCCGTTGTGCTTGCAGCCGCGGGCAATGCCGGACACCACCGTTGCGGCCACAGTGGCATCCAACTTTCCGACCGCGAAATAGTCGAGAAAGAACAGCGGAAGTGCGCCCTGCACGGCAATGTCGTTCACGCAGTGGTTGACCAGATCCTCTCCTACCGTGTCGTGCCTGCCGGTGAGGAAAGCGATCTTGAGCTTGGTGCCAACCCCATCGGCGGAGCTGACTAACACCGGCCGGCGGAATCCCGAAAGCTGATACGCAGCACCGAAGGTTCCTATGTCGGTCAGCACGCCGCGTGTAAATGTCTGGCGGGCGGATTTCTTGATCGAAGCGACCGCACGGTCCGCTTCGTCTATGTTTACACCGGCATCGCGGTACAGGATTGGTTTTCGAGGTCGAGTAGACAAATCTCAGTATACGGCCCCATGGGGCTGGGCCGTGCCCTGCCGCGCTCACTAGGGGTTGCGTTTGACTCGATCCGCCGAGTCCATCAAGATCGTGACCGGTCCGTCATTCGTCAGTTGGACCTGCATCGCCGCCTGGAAGACTCCCGTCTCGACCGCCACTGGTCCGCGTCGCGTCATACCCACGAAGTATTCGTAAAGTGCTAGCGCGCGATCAGGTGGCGCCGCGGCATCGAAGCTCGGACGCCTGCCTCGCCGGCAGTCACCATACAGGGTGAACTGCGAAACTACCAGGAGAGAGCCGCCCGCCTCGGCGACATTACGGTTCATCTTACCGTTTTCGTCCGGAAAGATGCGTAACCCTAAGAGTTTATCTAATAGATAGTCGGCGTCTTGCTCGGTATCGTCCTTTCCAACTCCGACCAATACTAGAAGTCCTACGCCTATGGTCCCAACCGTGTTGTCATTCACTTTCACGTCAGCTTGGCTTACACGCTGAATTACAAGTTTCATACTATGCCGAAACTAATTTCCTGGAAGAAATCTATACAGTCTTGTGAGCACCTTCATGGTATAGTATGCGGAGGTGAAAAATGGCAAGAGGAAGAAGCGGTCAGGACCTTACTACACTTCAGATGGCTTTGGTAGGTTATCAGATCGAGAAACAAAAGATCGATGACAAGATCAGAGAGATCGAGGCACAGCTAAAAGGGAAGAGGGGTCCGGCATCCTCTGCTGGTGCTGCTACTACGAAAGCGTCCGGTGCCAAGCGCGTACTCAGTCCCGCCGCGCGGCGCCGTATTGCGGCTGCACAGAGGAAGCGCTGGGCAGAACACCGGAAACGAATGGCTCAATCCGGCAAGGAATAGTAGCACAGTCATCTAACTCTGGTTCAGGACCTCAACTTACTCCGTTCCCAGGCCAAGTCCCAGCCGAATCGGGCGACGATTGTATCCACTGGACCCGCCGCGGATATTTGTCCCTTCTCGAAGAACACTGCTCTGTTACAAAGGGCTCCAGCCAGACGACTATCATGGGTGATGAGTATCTTCGATTGTGGTAACTGGGCCAGCAATTCAGCGAGAGACCGGTGTCCGGGCGGATCCAGGAATGTTGTAGGTTCGTCAAGCACCAGAATCTCCGGCTCCATGGCTAGAATCCCAGCAAGCGCCACTCGTTTTTTTTCACCCGCGCTCAGGTGATAGGGAGCTTTGGCTTCGGCGGCGGACATTCCCACTGTATCTAAGACCGCACGCGCCTTCGCCAGGGCCGCTGCGCCGTCCATTCCTAGATTCAGCAACCCGAAGGTTACATCTTCTAGAACAGTAGGCATGAACAGTTGGTTGTCCGAATCCTGAAAAACGATACCTAACTTACGCCGGATTGCCGGCAGGTTCTGTTTCTCAACGTTCAGGCCGCAGATCTGTATGCTGCCTTCGCCGTGAAGCAGCCCGTTCAAGTGGAGCGCGAAGGTCGTTTTGCCGCTCCCGTTCGGCCCCAGAAGCGCCACCGACTCCCCGGGTTCCAGGCGGAAGTCGATCCCGTTGAGGGCGGCAGTCCCATCCTCGTATCGGTAGTGCAGGCCGCGGACTTCGATTAGAGGACTCACGCCACGGTCCTCCCCACCGCGATACGGAGGGCTAAAGGCGCAAGTGAAGCGATGGCGGTGAACACTACGTCCGCAGGCCCGAATCGTGCGGCGGCCACCAGCGGAAACCGGCCCTGAAAACCGCGCGCCAACATGGCCCTGTGTATCTCTTCAGCGCGCGCATAGGAACGAGCGAACAGAACGGCCAGGGCGCCGGCCGATGCGCGAAAGCGCCGGCCACCCGGCGTCCATTGGCGCACCGACGCACCGCGGGCCATTGCCGCCTGGTTCATGCTCTGCGCTTCTGCGGAGATCACAAAGAAATACCGGTAGAGAAACTGTCCCACGTCGAGTAGAAAATGCGGGGCCCCCATCGCTTCCAGTCCCCGCAGCAGAACTGGTAACGGGGTAGTCGAGATGACTAACAATACAGCCAGCGCCGACAGGTAACTTTTGATCACCAGGAACTCTCCGCGCGCCGGCTCTCCAGCCATCCAACTCACCACCGCGAAAACGGCGGAGAACGGCAGCACGATCCCGGCACGCACCAGAGCGCCCCACACCGGCACGCGAGCCCATAGCAGCGCGGCGACTAACAGTGCCAGCAGCCCGCACGCGAACAGGGGAAGCCCACGGTTGGCGGTGGCCAGTGCGATCAGGAATACCAGCAGCGCGACAAGCTTAGCTCTCGGATCGCGCCGGTGGAGGGGGCTGGAACCGCGCGCCCAGCGCTCCAGGACCACGTGACGCAACTCACAGACTCCTGTGGCGCCCGGCTACCCGGCCGATTACCAGGCAGGCTCCGTAGATCAACAAGAGCCCGAGAATTCCCGCGGAGGCCTGGCCCAGATAAGTGGAGTGCAGCGTAGCAGGGTGGAGATTCAAGAGCTTTTCGATTCCGTCCGGCCCACCCGCTGCGAAAAAAACTCCCACCGTCGCCAGTAACACGGCCGCGAGCGCAACCGCCGCCAAAACCGGTGACCGGCCCGACTGCGGCTGTTGGACTGTCTTCGGTTGAACTCTTTCCAGCGCCTGCATGACCGCGAGCGTGATGGCTCCTTCCAAGATCGCCGAAACGGCGAATAACGCTAGCGAGACACTCAGAACCGACGCCGGCATTTTGACACCGGAAATCAGCAACTCCGCCAAAGCCAGGCACGCACTAACCAACACCGAGAGTGCGCCGCCGGCAAACAGAGAAAATCTGCGCCACCGGGTTCCGCCCCAAATGTGGAACGGCAGATACCCCGCCAGCACGCCCATCACCGCCATGTTGATGGTGTTCGCGCCCAGCGCCAGAATTCCGCCGTCCTGAAACACCAGCGCCTGTATGGCCAAAATCGCCGTCATCACCACGCTGGCGGGCGCGGGTCCCAACGTGAACGCCAGCAGAGCGCCGCCCACCAAATGGCCGGTGGTGCCCGGGCCCACCGGAAAATTGATCATTTGCGCCGCAAACACGAACGCCCCGAGGACTCCCAACAGAGGAACCTTGTTTTCCTCCAGACTGCGCTGTGCACGCCGCGTCAGATATACGACCGCGGGCGCAGCCGCCGCGTCGAGCGTGGCCCACACCGGAGTCGATAGAAATCCATCGGGGATGTGCACGACTTAATCACAGTAGCACGATCCGGAAAATCGTGTCACCAGTCGCGAAATTCGCCGGTGCTAAGATGTGACGCATGAGCGTGCTCAGCCGGATCGGTGTGGCTATCGATTCCGATCTTCTGAAGAAGTTCGACCGCCTGATCACGCAGCGCGGCTACACCAACCGGTCGGAGGCCTTTCGCGACTTGATCCGGGACGAATTAGTGGAACGAATGTGGGAATCGCCGGACAGCCAAGTGGTCGGAACCATCACGCTGGTCTACAACCACCACGTCCGCCTGCTAAGCGAAAAGCTCACCGACATCCAGCATCACTTTCACCGTTCCATTTTGTCGACGCTGCACGTTCACCTGGACCACGACAATTGCCTCGAGGTTCTGGTAGTAAAGGGTAAGTCGGCGGAAGTGCGAAAAGTAGCGGATGTCCTGATCAGCACCAAGGGCGTGAAGCACGGCCGTCTTAGTATTAGCACCTCAGGCGCGGAGTTGGAGTAAGTGGGGGGGCGCCATGCGCTGCCACGTAGTTGTCTAGCCGCTCGCCGTCTTCGATTCTCCCGCTAGCCACGCACGGCAGCGCGCATAGAGCGCCTCGACCTCGGGGCCGATCAACCCGGGCATGTCGGTCTTCACCGGGTAGCCGATCAAGGACTGCAGATACGCCAGGTGCCGGTATCCTTCCGGAAACCGCGCCAGTCGCTCTGGATCCAATTCCAGTTTGGCGGCGGGGTCCACCGGATCCATGCGGTCCTTCTCATAGATGGGCTGGCGCAGCGAGATCCCCCAGTTACCGTCGTCTTTCTTTCTCAGGAAATCGCAGAAGCGGCCGGTGCACACCACGTCACACAAAACGTCGTGCACCTTACCCCGCTGGGAGATGGTCATTTTGGTCAGCGAAATGGCGCGCGGCCCGTTGATCTCGATGGTGCTCCCACCCAGGAAGTGCAGGATGCGTACGCCCTTGGCGAACCCGGCCTGGCTCATCGCGATGAACTCTTCAAAGGTCCCCTGCGTCCAGGTGGCCATCATCCGGCCTTCCGGCGCCCACACCGTGCGGAAGCGGTCCCAATCGTTGGCGTCCCGCCACAGGACCCAATTCTCTACCAGTTCGCGGATTCTCAGCCGTTCCAATAGTTCTTCGTTCATGTCACCGTCTTCTTCAAATCACTCGCTGGAACCGCGCGCAGTTGGGCGTCTTCCAGGCGCTTGGTTTCCTGCCAGGTGTAGATCATGCGGTGCAGCACCGTCAGATTGGACAGTACCGCAATCACCCACAACGTCGCCGCCATGCGATCGAACAGCGCCCCAATGATAATCAGCACGATGCGCTCTGGCCGTTCCAGAAATCCGACTTTGCACTTGGGAATGGTGCACTCGGCGCGCGCGCGCACATAACTCACCATCACCGATCCGGTCATCACAATGGCTGTCAACACGATATAGAAGAAGCGGTTGATGGAGGCATAGTAGACCAGCAGGCCCACGTAAAGCGCGAGGTCGGAATAGCGGTCCAGAACGGAATCGAAGAAGCCGCCAAAACGTGTCACCCGGTCGGTGGCACGAGCCACCCGGCCGTCCACCATGTCGAACACGCCGGCGCCGATCACCACAGCCGCGCCCCAACGAAATTTCCCCTGGGCAAACAGAAACGCCGCCCACGCATTGATTACCAGTCCCAGGAAGGTGAGTACGTTGGGATGGATGCGCGACAGCGCCAGCCAGCGCACGATGCGGTCAATCATCGCGCCGAAGACTACCCCGATTACCCGGGTATACGTCATATCATTCTACGGGTGCGTCGTGGATCGTGGTCAGCTTTAGGATTTCGAGCTCCTTCGTTCCGCCGGGGCTCAGCACCTTCACCACATCACCCACTTCTTTTCCTAACATCGAGCGGCCGATCGGCGAGGTTGTGGAAACCTTCCCGTTCGCGGCATCGGCTTCTTCACTGGTAACCAGGTTGTATGTGATTTCCTCGTCGCGCTTCACATCGAGCACGACCACAGTCGAGCCGAGTCCCACTTTATCATGCGGGATCTTGGAGAAATCCACCATCGACATCTCGGCCATCCGCTTCTTCAATTGGTTGAGACGCGCGTTGACAAAGCCCTGCCGGTCCTTTGCGGCGTGATACTCAGCGTTTTCGCTGAGGTCGCCATGCGCGCGGGCCTTCAGAATTTCCCGGGGAAGCTCGTTACGCAGCTCGTACTCGAGGGTGGCAATCTCTTCCTGCAGCTTTTTCTTGATGTCGCTCATGGAAGTGTAACAGTCCCTGGCCTCACATTATAGCGGACGCGGACGGACGGTTTCCGCTCCCTCAATCAGCCGTGGCTCGCAGGATCTCATCGGCCACGTCGGCCGCCGCCCGCATTTCCACCACGTCGTGGACTCGTATAATATGTGCGCCTCCCAGCACGCACGCGGCCACCGCCGCCGCTGTAGCGAACCGAGTCTCTTCGGCGGTAGCGTGCGCCAGAAATGCTTTGCGGGAAGGGCCTACCATCAGCGGCAAATCGAGCGACGCCAGTTGCGACAGCCGTCCCAGGATGAGCGCGTTCTGCTCCTTGCGTTTGCCGAATCCAATGCCCGGGTCGATCACTAGCCTGGACTTGTCGAGGCCCACATGTCTGGTGCGGCTGACGGCGGCATCCAGATCGCGCAAAATAGTGCCCATGGCATCGGGCATCGGCCCCAGCTTCGCCCAGGTCTCCGGCCGCCCCCGCATGTGGTTCAGAATCAGGCCGGCGTTGTGGTTGGAGATGACGCGCGCCAGGTGCGGCTCGAATGTCAGGCCGGAGGGATCGTTGATGATTTCCACCCCCAGTTCCAGCGCGCGCTCCGCGATTTCAGCCTTGTAGGTGTCCACGGAAATGGGAATCGTCAGCCGGTCCTTCAGCCTCTTGAGTACCGGAATCAGCCGGCGCATCTCTTCCGCGGCAGAGATCCGTTCCGACCCCGGCTTGGTGGACTCCGCTCCGATGTCGATGATGTCGGCCCCCTGCTCTTCGAGCTCCACCGCGCGGGCGAAGGCGCGGTCCGGGTCGGAATATTTGCCGCCATCGGAAAACGAGTCGGGCGTCACATTCAGAACGCCCATCAGCACGGTGCGGTCTCCCAATTGGATATCGCGGCGCGGGAGCTTCCAGTAGAAAAGCTTTCGCACCTATACCACCACTCTTCGCCAGTTCTTCCCTACTTGGATCAGCAGTTCAGGGCCAGGATCGGGCAGCGCCAGATCTTTGATTTTCTGACCGTTGATCTCCACGGCTCCAGCTTTGATCTTGCGCACGCCGTCGCTCACGGACTCCGCCAGCCCAATCTTGGCCAGCAGCTTGTCCACACGGATGCCGGCATCCACGCATACGCCGTCCGGCACAGGCATGGTGGGAATGTCCGCCGGCACACCGCCCTGCCGCACCACGCGGTTGAAGGCATCCGCCGCACGCGCCGCGTCGGCAGCCGAGTGGAAGTCCGTCACGATCGACTTGCCGAGAGCCATCTTGGCCTCCATGGGATGCAGCTTGCCTTCGCCGACCTGGCGCCGCATCACGTCGATATCGGCCATGCTCTTGTCCGTGAGGAGCTCGTAGTAGCGATACATCAAGTCGTCGCTGATCTGCATCACCTTCCGGAACATGACCTCGGGCGCCTCCGTGATCCCGATGTAGTTCCCCAGCGACTTGGACATTTTGTTGACGCCGTCCAGACCCTCCAGAATCGGCGTCGTGGCCACAATCTGCGGTGGCTGGCCGAAGCCTTTTTGAATTTCGCGCCCCACCAGCAGATTGAATTTCTGATCGGTGCCGCCCATTTCCACATCGCAGTGCAAGGCCACGGAGTCGTAGGCCTGGGCCAGGGGATACAGCATCTCGTGGACGGAAATAGGAATGCCTTCCTTGTAGCGCTTCGAAAAATAGTCCCGCTCCAGCATCTGCGCGATGGTGTACTTGGAGCAGAGCCTGACGATATCTTCAAAGCGCAGTTCCGTCAGCCACTCACTGTTCATGCGCACCTCGGTTTTGGCCGGATCGAGGATCTTGAAAACCTGTGTTCGATAAGTCTCCGCGTTCTCTGCGATAGCCTCGCGCGTCATCGGCGGGCGTGTGGCGTTGCGGCCCGTCGGATCGCCGATGAGGGCCGTGGCGTCGCCGATCAGGAAGATGACGGTGTGGCCCAGATCCTGGAAGTGTTTCATCTTGCGCAGAAGCACGGTGTGGCCCAGGTGCAAATCGGGCGCAGTGGCGTCGAAGCCGGCCTTCACGCGGAGGGGGCGTTGGGACTTCGCGGACTCCGTCAGCCGCTCGCGCAATTCCTCTTCGCGGATAATCTCCGCCATGCCCTTGCGCAGATAGGTCAATTGCTCTTCGATGGTCATTCCGGTTGTGATTGCGGGATCACAACCAAATTAGCATGCGGGCGGCGTTGCGCACCGATGCGGCAACTCCGCAAGAACCGCACCGGCGGCAAGGACCGCCAGCGCTACGTAACGCCGGCGGTCCTTGCCGCCGGTGCGGTTGTGTTCGTTTTGACCGTTCCCAACCCGCGGTTGAATTCCCCTCCCCGCGGCGATAAGATGGCTCCGCTCACAAGGGGGATCGATGTTCCCAGTTCGAGTGTTCTCCGGGTTGCTGTTTGCCGGCACACTGCTCGCGCAGCACACCTATACCGCGGCCGATATCGAAAATGGCGGGAGGCTCTATCGCGCAAATTGCACGGTGTGCCATGGCCCGGACGGCGATTTTGTCCCTGGCGTGGACCTGGGCCGCAATAAGTTCCGCCGCGCCAGCTCCGACGAAGATATCGAACAGATCATTCTCAATGGCATCCCGGGTACGGGTATGCCGTCCCACAGCACCCTGCGCGAAACGGAGGCAGAGAATATCGTTGCCTACCTGCGGTCGCTGGCCACCGCCGGCCGCAGCACTCTGCCGACTGGCGATGCCGCCAAGGGCAAGGCGATTTTCGAAAGCAAGGGGAATTGCGGCGCCTGTCACCGGATCCGCGGCGTTGGCTCGCGCATGGGCCCCGATCTCACCGACATCGGCAGCTTGCGGCGTATCGCTGAACTGGAGCAGTCGCTGGTCGATCCCAATGCTGAAATCCTGCCAGAGAACCGCTTTGTCAAGTTAGTGACTAAGGACGGAACGGAAGTCACCGGCCGGCTCCTGAACATCGACACACTCTCTTTGCAGATCCTCGATTCGCAGGAGCGGCTGCGGTTCTTCGCTAAGTCGAACCTGCGGGAGTACTCTCTTATCAAGAACTCGCCCATGCCATCTTACAAAGGCAAACTGACCACGCAAGAACTGGCCGACCTGGTCAGTTACCTGGTTTCCTTGAAAGGCGTCTAACTCATGACTCGATACGCGCTGCTATTCGCTTGTCTTGCCTCATCTCTTCCGGCTCAAGTCTCGTTCGATCGGATCCTCGGCGCCAATCGCGAGCCCAATAACTGGCTGACTTACTCAGGTACCACCCTAAGCCAGCGGCATAGCATGCTCAATCAAATTACTCCGGCGAACGTAAAGAATCTGGAACTGCAGTGGGTATACCAGGTTAAGTCGCTCGAGAAGTTTGAGGCCACGCCGCTCGTGGTGGATGGCGTCATGTACACCGTGCAGCCTCCCAATGACGTGATGGCGCTCGATGCCGCCACCGGGCGCGTCTACTGGATCTACTCCTACACTCCTTCGAAAGATGCGCGGCCCTGCTGCGGGCGCGTGAATCGGGGCCTCGCCATCCTGGGGGACACGCTCTTCATGGGTACCATCGACGCTCACCTCGTCGCCATCGATGCCCGCAACGGCAAGCCCATCTGGAATACGGAAGTCGCCAGCGCCGCTTCGGGGTACGCCGTAACGCACGCCCCGCTAGTGATCAAAGACAAAGTCATCGTCGGTACCGCGGGCGGCGAATTCGGAATCCGCGGATTCATCGCGGCCTACAACGTCAAGACCGGGAAAGAGGTCTGGCGCTTCCACAATATTCCCGAGCCCGGCGAACCCGGGCATGAAACTTGGGCAGGAGATTCGTGGAAGCACGGAGGCGGGTCGGTGTGGGTTACCGGCTCCTACGATTCCGATCTCAACCTGACTTACTGGGGCATCGGTAACCCCGGACCGGATTGGAATGGCGACGACCGTAAAGGTGACAACCTATATACCGATTCTGTCGTGGCACTCGATGCCGACACAGGCAAGTTGAAATGGCACTTCCAGTTCTCGCCGCACGATGAGTTCGATTACGATTCGGTGCAAGTGCCCGTGCTGGTGGATATGGAGTGGCAAGGCCGCACACGCAAAGTGATGCTCTGGGCCAATCGCAATGGCTACTTCTACGCGCTCGACCGCGCCGACGGAAAATTCCTGCTGGGTAAGCCGTTCGTCAAAGTCACGTGGTCCACAGGCCTGGATGAGCGCGGGCGACCCATGAAGGCCACTACCGCGGCATCCAGCTTCGATGGAGTTCTGATTTATCCCGGCAACCAGGGCGGCACTAACTGGTATAACTCGTCCTACAGCCCGCACACTGGCCTCTTCTACATTCCCAGTTGGGTCGATTACAACACCATCTATATCAAGACCCCGGTGGAATATGCCGAGGGCCGGACCTATGGCGGCGCGACCTTGCGGGCCAACGTGGGAAGACCCGCGCCGACCATGACGCGCTTGGAGGAGAACGAGGGTTACGGTGCAGTAACTGCCGTCGACCCGCACACCGGTGACAAGAAATGGCAATTCAAAATGGCCGACGTAACGGATGCCGGTATCCTCACCACTGCGTCCGACCTGTTGTTCACGGGTGGGCGGGAAGGTTACTTCTGGGGGCTGGACGCGCGCAATGGCGAACTGCTGTGGAAGGCCACTATCGGCGGAGCCGTCGTGTCGGGACCGATGACTTACTCGGTGGATGGGCGGCAATACATCGCCGTCGCCGCGGGCAACTCACTTTTCAGTTTCGCGCTGCGACAATAATGTAAGTTGACAGTCACTCAGGCATTGACGGTGGCTCTATTAGCCGCCCAGGGCTTTTTCCTGCTGCGCCCCAACGGGGCGATGGTCCATTTCGCGCAGCCGCCGGCCCTGCGCCGATCCGAGCAGAGCGCCATTTGGTGGCGGAAGAGTCCGGTGCACATGGGATGTTCCATCCCGTCCTGCGGCCGTCCCGCCACTCGAATCGCATCTTACCGGCAGTGGACCGCACGCGGCGCCGTGTGGAGAGCCTACGGCTTCTGCGAGAGCCATGAGCCTCCCAGCGATGTGGCAGGCCTGGTCTATCGATTGGGCCGCCCCGAAAGTTTTGGCTACGATGTGCCGCTGGCGCCTGCCTGGTCGCTCATCTATTTCCTGCTCGGTATCCTGGGTTACGGAGTCTGGTGCGCGGGCATGTGGCGATATTCCAATTCCACCCGCAGCGCGCCAATCAGAGCCTGCTTCCTCTTCCTCCACGCCGCCGTCCTTCTTGTGCTCTTGACTTGGCAGTAGCACAGGCGTTCCCGCCTGTGTCAGGTTTTCCCCACCCACCTACTCACTCTTCGTCGCCGCATCCCAATGCTCCACCACCTTGCCGTTCTTGATTCTGTACGCGTCAAAACCAGCAGTCGTATACGTCTTGGAGGGGTCCTTGGGGTCCTTCAATTCGCGAGGGTAAATGACCATCACCATGTCGCCCTCCGCAATAATCGCGGTGATCTTGCGCTTCAGCTTAGGCGCGATGGGCTGAGGCTTAGCATTGGCATTCGCGAAGTACTGCTTCAGCGCCGCCAGCCCATCGGCAGCGTTGGGATTATGCTGAATGAAGTCATCCGCCAGATACTTGTCCGCCAGTTCCATGTGGCGCGCTTCCAGCACCTCACGAAACAGGTTGTAGATCATAGTCTTGTTGGCTTCGAGTTTCTTATCCGGGCTCTTAGTCAAAGCCTCGGGATCAGGGACGGCGGTAACGGGGGTCTGCGCAAACAGCGGCGCCGATAAGACCACAGCGGCCGTCAAACGAGCGAAGAGCAGGTGCCATTTCATGGGTAACATGATCCGTCGGCGCCGAACGGGATGTCAAATCGCCCACATCCGATTGTTCCGTGGATTCTCCTCCACCTCCGCCAACCCGAGCTTCTTCAGCACCGGCGGTACGTACATCCCAAACCGTCCCCGAAGGCCTTTCTTCAGGCCATACCATCCGCCCACCGGATTACTTGGCGACCGGCCCCACGCCTCCACCGTCCCCTCCGCCGCGGGTTTTTGCTCATCCGCGCTTCCCAGCAGCATCCGGCCGCCATGCGCCTTCAACATGGCGTGCAAATCCTCGATGCAGCGCAGGTGATAGCGCAGTTGGGTAGACCCCACCTGAACCACCAGCGCAGGAGGATCCGAAGCCTCATCCTTATAAGCTTCAAAATCGGAAGTTCCCGGCGGCGTTTTCAGTTTCCACGGGTTCTCTTTGGTTCCTGCCTTAGCTGCCATAGGTGGAGCTATTGTCGTCTTGACGTCGAGGATACGTCAACGCACCAAAATGTGCGGGCACTGCCTACCGCGAAACCAGCAGCTTCGTCCCCCACGTTAGCAATTTCTTGAATGTTGGCATGAGGCCTTTGCCGAGCTTTGTGAGACTGTACCCGGTCATCCTGCTCGTTCCGGCGTCTCGCGCCACCAACCCGGCGTTAGTTAGCTCCCGCAAATTTCGCGTGAGTTCTTTCTGACTGATTGCCGTGACAGTCCCCAGCAATTGGTTGTATCTCTGTGGACCATTCAGCAGCAGCGACCGCAATATCAGCAGCTTCCATTTACCGCCAATAATCTGAATCGCTTCCTCAACGGGGCACGGCCCCACCGCTATTGCCATATGACGCCGTTATTGCCCCGGCTGCGTCTTCGCGCTCGCCAACTGCCTTAGCAGCGCCGCTGTGTCTTCATGCACGGTGGCGTTCGATCCGGTGCGTTTCCCCAGCGCCACATCCACGGCACTCAATCCGCCTCTCGCCTTGGCATCCAGATTGGCACCGTGGTCCACCAGCAACTGCACCACTTCGTTGGCTCCTCTGCCCGCCGCGCCCAGCAGCGCCGTGTAGCCGGTGTCATTGGCCGCATTAACATCGCCGCAAACGTCCAGGCAGACTTTGGTCGCTTCCAGCGCGTCCAGCGAAGACCCGCGGGTGATCCCTTCCGTCCAGCCGATTCCTGCCGCCACCATCAACGCATTGGTGTGATCCGCGGTCGTCATCTTAGGATCGGCGCCATGCGCCAAAAGCAGCCGCATCAACTCGGCATCGCCCGATTGCGCCGCGCGGATCAGCGGCGTCACGCCGTTGGTATTCAGCCACCGCCGATCGAACATGGCATTGCCCCGCAGCGGAATCTTCTTCGTCACCTGTGCATTCGGGTTCGCGCCCCGCGCCAGCAGAACCTTGATCATCTCCAGGCTGTCCATCGCTTCCCGGGGCGGGGCCGAGCGCGTCGACCAATCCAAATCGTGCAGATCCACCGCCGCGTACAAAGGCGTTTCCCCTTTGCGGTCGGCGGCGTTGGGGTTAGCGCCGTGGTCCAGCAGGAAGGTGGCCAGTTTGAAGTGGCCGTTCAACACCGCGACTAATAAAGGAGTGCTGCCGTCGGAAGCCGCGTCATTTGCGCCCGCGCCTGCGGTGAGCAGGATGCTCACGGAATCGGCATCGTTCTGGCGCGCCGCAAACAACAGCGCCGTCATCCCCCCCACCGGGTAAGGCGAGGAGACGCGCTCCAAAGCTTGCGGTGGCTGCGGAAACACGTTGGTATGCGCATTCACATCAGCGCCCTGCGAAACCAACACGTGCACCACATCCGGGTGCGCCTCCGCCGCCGCCCACATCAGAGCCGTCTGCCCGCGCGTGGCCTCCTTGGCATTCACCTTGGCTCCGTGATCCAGCAGCAGCTTCACGGCAACGGCATTCCCGCTGCGCGCCGTCATCATGAGCGCGGTCTGCTCTTCGGAGAGGATGGCGTTGGGGTCGGCTCCGGCGCCAAGCATCGCCTCCATGACATCCGCGCTGCCGTTTTGGCACGCCAGCAGGAAGGGTGTCACGCCATAGCGGTTGGCGGCCTTCACATCCGCTCCGGCGCCCAGCAGCAGCTTGGCCATCTCCAAATCGTCCGACCGCACCGCCCAATCGAGCGCGGTAGTGCCGTCTACTTGAGCGGAATTCACATCGACATGCTGGCTGAGCAATGCGCGGACGGCTGCCCTGTCGTGGTGCATGGCGGCATCGGCCAGCCGCGTGTCGCCCACCGCGCTAAAACCCGTTGTAGCCAGCCCGGCTAGCCCGACTACTATCGCTATCCAGTGGGTAGTTACACGCATCGCCGACCCCTCCATTTATTGACCCAGGCAGCGCCATTCTATCGCACGCTGCCAGCCTTGACAACCGTGTATGCCCATGCTACAAGTGACATCGCGCGGGCCGTTAGGCGGCCTTGCGGCGGGAGTGTGGATGGGGAGGGAATCGAGGTGACACCGCTGTCTTTCCGGTCATTATTTGTGGTGTCGGTCCTTGCCGCTTCTGCCTGTTATGCGGCTCCTCAGCAATCGGTTGCGGGCGCCGATTCCCAGCGCGCTTTGCTCGATCGCTACTGTGTCACCTGTCACAATCAGAAAACCAAAACCGCCGGATTGCTGCTGGACAAAGCTGACTTAGGCTTCGTGCCCGCTCACGCCGAAATGTGGGAGAAGGTTATCCGCAAGGTCCGCGCCGGCGCCATGCCTCCCGCCGGAATGCCGCGTCCGGATCGAGCCGCGATGGACGCTTTCGCTACGTCGATCGAGAACACCATCGACCGCGCCTCCGCCGCCGCGCCCAACCCCGGCCGCCCGGTTCTCCACCGCCTCAACCGCACCGAATACGGTAACGCCATCCACGACCTGCTCGCTCTGGAGATCGACCCGGCCTCGCTGCTGCCGCCGGACGATTCCAGCTTCGGCTTCGACAACATGTCGAACGTGCTGAGTATCTCGCCCGCACTCATGGAGCGGTATATCGCGGCCGCCGGAAAAATCAGCCGCCTGGCGGTGGGTGATCCGGCCGTCGGCCCGGCCGAGCAAACCTATCGCGTGAAGGTCGATCTTTCGCAGGACGACCACTTGGAAGGCCTTCCCCTCGGCACACGCGGCGGCGTGCTCATTCGCCACAACTTTCCCGTGGATGGCGAGTACATCATCAAGATCGGGATGCTCAAGGACACCGGCGACGATCTGTTCGGCGCCACCGCGCAAGGCGAGCAGTTGGAAGTTCTGGTGAATGGCGACCGTGTGAAGCTGTTCCCCATGAATCCCAAAATCGTGGCCGAGGATGGACTGCAGACGCGCGTCGCCGTGAAAGCCGGGTTGCAGCAACTCGGCGTGGATTTTATTAAGCGCTCGTACGCGCCCGGCGACGACCTGTTTCAGCCGATATGGCGAACCACCATCGACGTCACTGACCAGAAGGGCTTGCCGCACGTCTCCACCGTCAGCATTAAGGGTCCGTATAATGTCACCGGCGCGGGCGATACACCCAGCCGCCACCGCATCTTCTCGTGCCGTCCCTCAACCGCAAGCGAAGAGGTGTCCTGCGCGAAGAAGATTCTCTCGGTGATCGCGCGGCGCGCCTACCGCCGGCCCGTATCAGACAGCGACCTCGAATCGCTGCTCAGCTTCTACCAGAAGGGCCGCAACCAGGGCGATTTCGAACGCGGCATCGAAATGGGCATCCGCCGCATCCTCGCCAGCCCGCAGTTCGTCTTCCGGTTTGAGCGCGACCCGGTCAATGTTGCCCCGGACTCGCCGTATCGCCTCAGCGACCTGGAACTGGCGTCGCGCCTGTCGTTCTTTCTCTGGAGCAGCGTCGCCGATGATGAACTTCTCCAGGTGGCCGCTCAGGGAAAGCTCAAGGACCCCTCGGTGCTCCAGCAGCAGACGCGGCGCATGCTGGCGGATTCGCGCTCGGAGTCGCTATCCACCAACTTCGGCGGCCAGTGGTTGTTGCTGCGCAATCTCGCGAATTGGGTTCCCAATCCGGAATTGTTTCCGCAGTTCGATGACAACCTGCGCCAGTCCATGCAGCGCGAGACCGAGATGTTCCTGGAGAGCGTGATCCGCGAAGACCGCAGCGTGCTCGACCTGCTGAATGCCGACTATACTTTCGTCAACGAACGGCTGGCCCGGCACTATGGCATTCCCAACGTTTACGGCAGTCAGTTCCGCCGCGTCGCGCTGGCGAGCGATGCGCGCCGCGGGCTGCTGGGACAGGCCAGTATTCTGACGGTGACGTCGCTGGCGAATCGCACCGCTCCGGTGCAGCGCGGCAAGTGGATACTCGAGAGCGTGCTGGGCACGCCGCCCAACCCGCCGCCCGCTAGTGTCCCGCCTCTCAAGGAAAACACCGCCAGCAGCAAGCCGCATTCCGTTCGCGAGCTGATGGAAGAGCACCGCTCCAATCCCGCTTGCGCCGGCTGCCACAAGATTCTGGACCCGCCTGGCTTCGCCCTGGAAAATTTCGACGCGGTGGGCGCCTGGCGCGAGGTCAGCGAAACGGGCGGCCCCATTGATGCCTCCGGCATGTTCGGCGATGGCTCCCCGCTGAATGGGCCGGCGAGTCTCCGCCAGGCGATCCTGAGCCGGCCGAATGTCTTCGTGGGCACGCTGACGGAAAAGCTTCTGACGTATGCGCTGGGCCGCGGCATCGAATACTACGACATGCCGGCGGTGCGCGCCGTGGTGCGCGATGCTTCCCGCAATGGATATCGTTTTTCGTCAATTATCGAAGGAGTCGTGAAGAGTACGCCGTTCCAGATGCGGAGGGCGCCGGGCCGCCAGGACACCCCGGCTGTAAACACCGCTCAGAACCGCTAAACTATGTAGCACAGGCTTCCCAGCCTGTGTCAGGTTTTTGGGGCTTTTTGAATTAGGAGGCCGGAACCATGGGTAACATCACGAAGAAGCATTTGCCCCGCCGCACGTTTCTGCGCGGCATGATGGGCGCCACCGTAGCCCTTCCTTTGCTGGACTGCATGATTCCGGCGCAAACCCCGCTGGCCCAGACCGCGGCAAATGTCAAGTTGCGCCTCGGCTTCACTTATATTCCGCACGGTGCCGTTATGAGCAAGTGGACTCCCGTGGGCGAAGGCGCCGCCTTCGAGTTCTCGCCTACCCTGGCCCCGCTGGCGCCATTCCGCAATCAACTGCTGGTTGTATCGGGCCTGGCCTCCACGGCCGCCGAACCGCAGGGCGATGGCGGCGGCGACCACTCCCGCAGCGCCCCCGCGTTTCTAAGCGGCACGCACATCAAGAAGACCGACGATCAGGACATGCGCGCGGGCATCACCATCGACCAGATCGCCGCTAAGCAGCTCGGCCAGGACACGCCCCTGCCTTCCGTCGAAATGGGCATCGAAGACACTGGCCTCGCAGGAACCTGCGACGCCGGGTATAGCTGCGCGTATATGAACACGATCGCGTGGCGCACGGCCACTACGCCGCTGCCCATGGAGATCAACCCCCGCGTGGTCTTCGAGCGGCTCTTTGGCGATGGATCGAGCGCTGAGGAGCGCCGGTCGCGCCTCGCCGCCGATGGCAGCATTCTCGATTCCCTCACACATGAAGTGGCGCATCTCGGCAGCGGCCTCGGTCCCCAGGACAAGGCCAAGATCAGCGAATATCTGGATAACATCCGCGAAATCGAGCGGCGCATCCAGAAAGCCGAGAAGCACGCCAACAGCGACGCCGCGGTGCCGCAAGCGCCCGTGGGAGTTCCCGAGGGCTTCGAAGAACACGCCAAGCTGATGTACGATCTGCAGGTGCTGGCCTACCAGGCCGAAGTTACGCGCGTGACCACATTCATGCTGGCGCGTGATCTGAGCATGCGCACCTATCCGCAGATCGGCGTGGCCGACCCGTTCCACCCCACTTCCCACCACGCCAACAATGCCGACAAACTTGAAAAGCTGCAGAAGATCAATCAGTACAACCTGTCGCTCTTCGCCTACTTCATGGGCAAACTGGCTGCCACTCCCGATGGCGATGGCAGTCTGCTGGACCACTCGTTGCTACTCTATGGAAGCACCATGAGCAACTCCAATATGCACGACCATGCGCCTCTGCCGCTGCTGGTGGCCGGCGGCGCGTGTGGCCAGCTCAAGGGCGGCCGTCACCTGAAATTCCCCGAGCGCACTCCACTGTCGAACCTGCTGGTGAGCGTCCTCGATAAGGCGGGCGTTCGCGTGAACAGCGTGGGCGATAGCACCGGTAAACTGGAGATCTAAGGGCGATTGTAGCGCTGGCGATCTTGGTCGCCGGCAGGGGCCCGCTCCGCCAAGTAAATTTCCTGTCCGTCCACTTGACACCGGCCCTTTCCCAGGATATCGTGTGTGGCAACGCGGGAGACGAGTGTAGGTCAGCTCGGCCCGAGGGGGGTATCTTCGTGAGGGCTCTTCAAGTTGCCGTTCTTATTGTGTTCGGCGCCGTCGGCCGTTTGGGCGCAATCGCAAAACACAGCTCAAATCAGCGGAACTGTTCTCGACGCTTCGGGAGCGGCTGTTCCCGGCGCGGATATCAAAGCCACGCAAACCGACACCGGCATAGTCCGAACCACGACCTCGGGCGGATCCGGCGACTACGTGCTGCCGAATCTTCCGATCGGCCCGTATCGCCTGGAAGTTACCAAGCCGGGCTTCAGCACGTTCGTCCAGAACGGAATTATCTTGCAGGTATCCACCAATCCGACGGTCGATAGTTTCGCTCAAAGTGGGCGCCACCAGCGAACAGGTGCAGGTGGAGGCGAACGCGGCATCTGGTCGAATCGCAGGCCACCGGCGTCGGAGCCGTGATGGAGAACCAGCGCATTTTGGAATTGCCGCTCAACGGCCGCGTGGCCACCGACTTGATCCAGATGACACGGCGCGGTGATTCCCCAGGGCGTCGCGGGCAACGGCGGTTACCCTGGCACTCCGCAGTTCGTAATCGCCGGCGGACAGGCTTTCGGCGTTGCGTTCTATCTGGATGGCAGCGTGTACAACAACCCGTGGGATTTGGCGAACATGCCCCTGCCTTTCCCGGATGCGCTGCAGGAGTTTAAGGTCGAAACCAGCTCGTTGACCGCGCTCCAACGGCATCCACGCCGGCGGCACTGTCACGGGCTGACCAAATCGGGCACCAACGCCTTCCATGGCGACGCGTTCGAATTCTTGCGCAACGGCGATATGAACGCGCGCAACTTTTTCTCGCCCACTCGCGATACGCTCAAGCGAAATCAGTTTGGCGGGACTGTCGGCGGTCCCGTGAAGAAGGACAAGTTGTTCTTCTTTTTCGGCTATCAGGACACCATTACCCGTCAGGATCCGACCGGGAACACCGCCGCTACATTTGTTCCCGACTGCAGCCATGCTACAGGGCGATTTTAGCGCCTGTCCGCAGGATCTGGCCGCGTCTTGCCGGCCTCCAATGCGATCAAGAGCCTGATTCATACGACAATCAAATCAGTACAACGCTGTATCGACCGGCGGCGCTCAAGCTGGCGGCGACTACTGCCTGCGTCCAGCCGCCCCTTGCGGCAACACGGCTTTCGGACTGACCACACAGATCAACGAGGGTCAATATCGTCGGCCGCGGCGGATTACCAGACCAGCTCCAAGCAATAGCATGTTCGGGCGTTACTTCCGCAGCCACTACTTCCGGCCGCCGGCTTATGAATTTTACGCCGAACAACCTTCTCACCACCGCGCAAGGCGCATTGGACGATGCGGACCAATCCTGGGCCTTCGGTGACACTTATTTGATCAGTCCCACACTGGTGAATCAGTTTCGCGCTACCGTGGACCGGATCGGCATTCATCGCTTTGCCCCGACTATGTCTCCGCCTGCGATGTGGGCGCTGCCCAGGTTTATTGCGGATACGTGCCTCACCAGAGCGGTTTCACGGTGACCGGCGCCTTTAGTGTCGGCCCCGGCACCGGAGGGCAGGCGGTGGCCCACACCACTCCGCTTCAGCTGAACGACGACATTAGCTGGGTCCACGGCAACCATCAGATCAACTTTGGCGTGGGCGGGGAAGTGTCCAAGATGCTCTTCGACGGCAACGTCTATCTCAAACCAACTGGACCTTCCCCAATCTGCCGCAATTCCTGCTCGGGTCAATTCAATACGAACTCGATCTCCACGCCCAACACTCTGACCTGCAAAAGTGGTTCGTGAACGCGTATGTGCAGGATACCTGGAAGGTGACTCCCCACTTTACAGTGAACGCGGCTTGCGCTGGGAGCCGTTCCTCGCTCCCTCGGAGCTCAGGGGCTATGTTTACAATTTCAGCGTGGCGAATATGATCAACAACGTGAAGACCACGCAATTTGTGAACGCCCCTCCCGGCCTCACGTTCCCGGGAGATCCTGGGTTCCAGGGCAAGAAAGGCATGAATTCACATTGGAATACGTTTGCGCCCCGCGTGGCGGTTGCCTGGGACCCCAAAGGTGACGGTAAAACGGTCATCCGCGCTTCCTTTGGAATCTCCTATGACTTCGTCGCCGGTGAGATGATGGTCAACTCGGCCGACGCCCCGCCCTTTGGCGGCACGGCAATTTGGGGCGGGCCAGTTCAGCAATCCTTTCGCCACCAATCCCGGCGGAAACATTTTCCCCTATACCGTCAACAAAAATGCGCCGTTTGTCACCGGCGGAACTTACATCTATTCCGAACCAGGACCTGAAGACCACTGCGGTGAACCAGTGGAACTTCGTGCTCCAGCGGCAGTTCGGCAATGATTGGCTGGTGTCGGCCACCTATATTGGCAGCGAGAGCTCGCACCTGTGGGACTCCTTCCAGGTGAATCCGGCATTGGTCCTTCCCTGTGCCAATGGCGTGGTAACCTCCATGCAACAGCCACCGGCAACCAGAACAGCCGCCGGGTGTTCACGGTGAACAATTACCCCGGGCAACCAAGTATCTACGGGTATGTGGAATCGCTCGACTCCGGGGGAACGGGCAGCTACAACGGCTTATCCTTGGCTGTCACGAAGCGCTTGAGCAAGGGCCTGCTGATCAACAGCCAACTACACCTGGTCGCATTGCATCAGCGACCTGTCCATCGGTGACAGCACGGGCAATGCGGGAGCAGGGTTGGCTATTCCCAACAACCGCCGATTCGACCGCAGTAACTGCCAGTCCAACGAAATCGGCGGAACATTCTCCTCCGACCGCCGGCATCATCTTCAATGCGACATTGGTGTATGAAATACCGAAGTTCTCCAACCGCGGCCTGCGCCTGGTCGCCTCGGGCTGGAAATTCGCGGAGATTTTCACGCGCTACATCGGCCTACTGGGTTACGCCCTTCCTGTCCACCGACGTGTCGCTGACCACGGATTCGGCCGCCAACCAGCGGCCGGTCCAGATATTGCCAAACCCGCTCGTGCCCCAACCCAGGGTCTCCGTGCGCGAAAATCGCTCCGTGCGAGACATGGATTAATCCCTATAGCGTTTCGCATCTCCCGCTCCGGGCACGCTCAGCGCGACGGGCCGCAACAACATTCCCGGCCCTCGGGTTTTGGCAGTTTGATACGGCGTTTCCAGGGCGTTTAGCATCAAGGAGCGAGGAAGCGCTGGAGTTTCGCGGCGAAGCATTCAACGTGACCAACAGCATGCGTCCGGGAATCTCGCCACCCAGTTTGGCGGCGGGCGCATCGGGTCTCGGCCTTACCCTCGGTACGCCGACCTTCGGCACCATCACCAGCGCGCTTGATCCGCGCATCGTGCAGTTGGCGGCTAAGTTCACGTTCTGAAGCGGGATAGGGGGAAGCCTCACAGCTCCGCCCCTCCCACACCACCGGACATGCGGGTCCGCATCCGGCGGTTCGGCGGGTTAAGCGATGGGTTTCACGGTCAATCGCGGAATCCCGAGCGAGTCGAAGTAAGCATTGGGCAATGCGATGCTGAGCGCGGGCGAGTCCGCCAGCCGCCAAGGACCATGATCGCTGCCCGCCGTTTGAGCGGCCAGGTCGGCGTTCACGGCCCGACGGCGTAACTCGGCGAACCGTGCCGGGCCCCGCTTCCACTGTTTCCAGATCGCAGACCGGAGTCTGCGCCGGAGCCACTGCTCAAGACCGGCCAACACCGATGGCGTTTCACACTTGCCGAAATAACCGATCCATCCCCGTAGATAGCGGGATAGTTCCTCGGCCATTCTTTCGATGCTCACGCCTCGGTTCCGGCTCGTCAGTTCCCGTATCCGCTCCTTGAACCGGTCCACCGCTTTCGGCGCGATTCGCCGTTTGGGTGTGCCTGCACTCGTGAAGCTGAATCCTAGAAACTTCCTTGCCCAGGGCCGTGCCACCGCACTCTTCTGCTGGTTCACCTGGAGTTTAAGCTTGCTCATGATGAATCGCGTCAGGCTTTCCATCACTCGTTCCCCGGCTCGCCGGCTGCGAACGTAGATATTGCTATCGTCCGCATACCGCGCAAACCGGAGGCCGCGCCGTTCCAACTCCCGGTCGAACTCGTCGAGCACGATGTTCGACATCAAGGGCGACAAAGGACCGCCTTGCGGAGTCCCTTCGTCCACCGGATTCACCAGCCCGCCCTCCATCACTCCGGCTTGCAGAAAAACCCGGATCAGCTTCAATAACCTCTTGTCGCTCACCCGTTCTGCAATCTTTGCCATCAGTCTGTCGTGATTGACCCGGTCGAAGAACTTCTCCAGATCCAGATCCACCACCCAGCGATAGCCTGCAGCGATGTACTGCTGCGCTGCCGCCACCGCCTGATGCGCCGAACGTCCAGGCCGAAACCCGTAGCTGTGATCGGAAAACGTCCGGTCCCACTTGCGTTGCAGCACCTGCATCACCGCCTGCTGGATGAATCGATCCAGCACCGTCGGGATGCCAAGCTTGCGCACCCCTCCATCCGGCTTCGGGATTTCCACCCGCTTCACCGGTTCCGGCTTATAGGTGCCGCTCAACAACTGTTCCCGTATGGCTGGCCAGTGCTGTTTCAGAAACTCTGGTAACTCGTTGACGGTCATCCCGTCCACGCCAGCGCTTCCTTTATTGGCCTTGACTCGTGCCAATGCCTGCTTGCAGTTTTCCCGCTCGCAGACTTCCTCCATTAACTGTTCGCCCATAGCCAGGCTTTCTGTCCCGCGCTTCGCCACAACCGATTCGGTCCCTTCCGCGGACACCATCGAAGCTTCACTCCTACTCTCGTCCGTGAAGGCCAACATTAGCTGGTTCTTCTGCCGCTTATCGCTCATGAGTTGCGCTGCTTACTTGCCTTTCCCATTAGCCCCTTGCGGGGACCGTTCGGGCCTTCAGCACTTGCGTGCCTAATACGCCCTCTGCTGACTTCTGCCGCCCGGTCAGGATCGATCGCTCGACCCTCAGTCCTGATTCCAGAACAAACGGCAGATCTCCCGAGGTAAGTTCGACCGCCTTCCGCACGCGACCGCCGGATCTACAACCGGTGCCTTTGATGGATATGGACTTCGTTGTTACGAGCCAACTCGTCCGGCCCCGTATGCCTCTCATCCGGTTCTTGTTCATCGGCCCGTACGTTTGCTCCACGCTTCTTTCAGACCCCGCCTCGCGACGACGCCCTTGCGCTTCGCTATCACTTCACCTCCATCAGGTTGTGAAAAGGACTTTCACCTTCGAGCTGTCGAACATGCTCGGCACACTCGGAAGTGGGGCAGCGCCAATGCGCTGCCCCGCCCTAACCGCTCAGAAGCTCATCCGCTCCTTGGCCGCCTCGATTTTCTTGCCGTCCACTCCGTAGATCACCAGCAAATCTCCCCACGCGTGGAATTCGCCGTGGCGCTCGCGGTAGCCCACAATCGCCTCGGCTTCTTTCGCGGTGAGATTCAATCCGGTTTCGATCTCCTTGGCCGCGGCCTTGTTCACATTGATCTTGTTGGGATCTTCGACCTTGAGGAAGTTCTTGGCCAGGTAGTCGGCGATGATGTCGAGTTCTTCGCTGGAAGCCCGTGCCCCGCGTTGTCCCATACGTTGCACAATCGCCGCATATTCCTCTTGCGTGTGGCGATAGGAGAGGAACTCGTCTGCCTTGTGGCAGCCCGTGCAAGCACGTAGCAGGATGTCCTTCCCCGCCCCATCGGGCAGCTCGGCCGCGTGGCCGTAAGGAGCCCACGAAGCGCCAACCATGAGAACCCACGCAGCGCGGCTTGCCATGACGGAATTATATCCCGGCCGCTGAACTCGCCCGTACGGTACACTTCCAAAGATGTTGTTCATGGTCATCGAACGCTTCAAAGATGGCAATGTGGCACGGGTTGGTGAGCGGTTCCAGCATTCCCGCAGAATGCTACCCGAGGGCCTAACTTATCATGCGAGCTGGGTGGATACAGCGGGAACACGCTGTTTCCAAATCATGGAAGCACCCCATGCGGAATTGCTCACCCAATGGACCAGCCGCTGGGATGACCTGGTCGACTTTGAAATCGTCCCCGTACTGACGTCCAGCGAGTTCTGGTCGAGCCAGTAGGGCATGCTTTAGCTTGCCCCAGGGGAGGATTTGAGCTATGGTATATTTATTCATAGTAAGGAATATTTAGACATTATGGCCCATGTCGGCATCGTCGGATTTCGCGGTTACAGCGGTGCAGAACTCGTCCGCATCTTGCAGCGCCACCCTAAGGTGGAGCCTATCCTCCTGGAACATCGCGAAGACTTTCCCGGGCCGGCCATCCGCAACCAGAAAGGGCCCGCGCAGCTTCCTTGTACTCCGGAAGCCGTGCGCGGCCAGGCCATCACCCTCGTATTCCTCGCCACGCCTCCCGACGTTTCCATGGACCTCGCGCCCGCCATGCTCGATGCCGGCGCCCGCGTCGTGGATTTGAGTGGAGCATTCCGGCTCCGCACGCCCGAGAATTACACCGCCTGGTATAAAGAGCCTCACACCCAGCCCGCATTGCTGGCGGAAGCCGCTTACGGCCTCCCGGAGTTCTGCCGCGACCGCATTCCGGGGGCTCGCCTGGTGGCGAATCCGGGCTGCTATCCGACCGCCGCTAACCTCGCCATTCGGCCCCTTCTCGAAGCCGGCGTGATCGACCGCGCCCACGGAATCGTCTGCGATGCCAAATCGGGTGTGAGCGGCGCCGGCCGCAAGGCGACGCTCAAAACCAGCTTCTGCGAAGTGACCGAGAACTTCTCGGCCTACTCGATCCTCAAGCACCGTCACGTTCCGGAAGTGCTCCAGGTCTCCAGTCTCGAAGAAGGCGAGTTCAGCTTTACGGCGCAACTGCTGCCGCTCGATCGCGGGATCCTGGAGACCATCTACTTCCGTGCCACCGGTGTTGCCCGCGCCGAGGACCTGCTGGAGATCTACGAGAAGCGCTATGCCGGCGAGCCGTTCATCCGCATCTTTCATGCCGGCCACGTGCCCGACCTCCGTGGCGTGGCGCGCACCAATTTCTGCGACATGGGCGTCACGCTCGATCCCAAAACCGGCCGCGCGGTGGTGGTCAGCGCCATCGACAATCTGGTAAAGGGCGCCGCCGGGCAGGCCGTGCAGAATATGAATCTCATGCTCGGGTATGCGGAAACCGAGGGGCTGCTGTGAAGCTGCTGGTGAAGCTGGGCGGCACGCTGCTCGACGTGGCGGAATCGCGGGAGAATCTCGCGGCGCAGATTGCAGCGGCTCGCACCCTCGATGCGGAACTGGTGGTGGTCCACGGCGGCGGCAAGCAGATGACCCGCTACCTGGCCGAGCGCGGCATCGAAAGCCGCTTCGTGAATGGGCTGCGGGTAACCACGTCCGAAACCCTGGATGCCGTGTTGAAGATCTTTGCCGGGAGCGTCAATCACGAACTGGTGGCCAGCCTGAACCGCGCCGGTGCCATGGCAGTGGGGCTGTCGGGCATCGACGCTTTCCTGGTGGAAGCGGAGCAGATGGACCCGGCGCTCGGGGCGGTAGGGCGCGTCACCAAGTCGAACCCCGCACTGCTGCACCTGCTTACCGCCAACCGATACCTGCCGGTAGTGGCCTGCGTCGCCGCGGATCGCCAGGGACAGGTTTATAACGTAAATGCCGATCAGATGGCTGTGGCTTGCGCAGCGGCGTTTTGCGCCGATCAACTGGTCTTCCTTACGGACGTGGAAGGCGTGTTGGATGGCTCGCGCCAGGTGCGTCCGGTATTGACGGCCGCCGAGAGCGAGCGGCTGATCGCGGAAGGAGTGGCAACTGGTGGTATGCAGGCGAAGTTAGAAGCAGCCATGGCGGCGCTCCGGCAGGGAGTGGGACAAGTGCGGATCGCGCCTGGATCGGCCCCCCATGTTCTCAGCCGCATCCTGGCCGGCGAGGACATCGGCACGCGCCTCGTGCTGAGTGAAGGGCGGGCAGCATGATCAGCGCCTTACAAGAGGATGCTTGCGTCGAATCGCCCGGTGACAGGCGCGCTCACTACGCGTAAGGCCGTGATGCGTGATATTCCATCCATTTTGAACCTGATTAACGGCTACGCAGCACGAGGCATCATGCTCCCGCGCACCGAGTTCGAAATGTCCGAGGCCATTCGGGACTTTACAGTGGTCACGCGCGGCGATGAGTTTCTGGGCTGCGGCGCGCTCCACTTCTACAGCCCGACGTTTGGGGAGATCCGTTCGCTGGCGGTTCAGGAGAAAGCCAAGACGCAGGGGGCCGGCAGGCGTTTGGTGGAGTCGCTCGTCGCAGAAGCCCAAGTGTATGAACTCGACGCCGTGTTTGCTTTCACTTACGTCGTTGAGTTCTTCAACAGGCTGGGATTCCAAGAGGTGGAGCGCGGCGTGCTGCCGTTGAAGGCCTGGAAAGACTGCCTGCGCTGTCCTAAGTTTCAGGCGTGTGACGAAATCGCCGTCCTACGCGTGTTCCGCCCGCAAGCGTGGGCAGAGGCACAGCCCCAGCAATGGCCGTCGGATGCGGGCCAGTACGCGCAGATACCTGCCACCATATTCCACAAAGGAATCCCCGCAAAGTGGTGAAGTTTCACTCCCCCCGCAAAATATCGTAGACATTTTGAACGCACCGTTGACTTTACGGATGTAGAATCTGATCAGGACAAGAAAATCCTAAATTTAAGTAGATCCTACTTCTTGTGAGGCAAACATGAGAGCGCAAACGGTTGAAGTGAAATCCTCAACTGGCAGGGTCCTTTGTTGCACCGTATTCCGGCCGGGTGGGAAGAAGCTTTTGGCTAAAGGGCACGTGATCAGCGATGAAGACGTACGCATCCTGGAATCCGAAGGCATGGAAAACATTTGGGTGACCGAGCTGGAGGAAGGTGAGGTCGGCGAGGACGATGCCGTCTGCGCGGTGGCGAGCGAGATGGGGTGCGGCAGTTTTGAGATCCGTCTGGCCGCCGGCGGACGCGCCAACCTGCGTCGCCACGGAAAACTGCTGCGTGCTGGTGGACGATGAACTGCTCAAGCAGATCAATTGCACCTCCAGCGTGGTGATCGCGACGTCGCTGAACTACAGCTACGCCGTGACGGGACAGCGAATTGCGACCGTGAAGAGCGCTCCATTCGCCGTAGCCAAAGATCAGTTGGACGCGGTGACCGGGATCTTGAAAGAGCGCGGGCCGATCCTGCAGGCGCGGCCGGTTCGGGCGCCTAGCGTAGGTGTTCTCTACAGCGATCCCATCAGCGGTGAGCGGGCGCGCCAGCTATTCGAGAACATCATGCGGCAGCGCCTGGAGCGCTTCGGCATCAATGCCAACTTCGTGTTGGCCTGCACTGAGGATGAAAATTCCGTGGCGCGGAGCCTGCAGCACCTGCTGCGGTCCAAGCCCTGCGCGATTCTGGTGGCCTCCACCACCGCGCCGGCCGGGCCGGAAGATGTCGTGGGCCAGGCTATGTTAAAGGTGGGCGCGCAAGTGGAGCGTTTCCTTGCGCCGGTCGAGCCGGGCAACCTGATGCTCATGGCCTACAAGGATGAAGTGCCGATTATTTCCGCGCCCGGGCTGTTTCCGGTCGGCCAAGCCGAACGTGGTGGATTTGGTTTTGCCGCCGCTGCTGGCGCGCTACCACGTGACCGGTTGGGAAATCGCCAGTCTGGGACATGGCGGGCTGCTGGCGTAACGGGCTCCTCCACTCCTGTGTCTGATCTCTCTGCCAAGACACAGGCGCTCCTCTACCGGGCGTCCTTGCGGTCGCCCGGTTCTTTCATTCCCAGCTGATTCCCCGCTCGCGCATTTCCTTCTCCAACTGCTCCGCCGTCTGAAACAGCACCGAATCCATGCCTTCCCGGCGGCCGGCTTCCACGTTCTCGGCGATATCGTCCGTGTAAAAACACTCCTCCGCTTTGCACCCGGCGCGCTCCATAGCCGCGCGGTAGATGCGCGCGTCGGGCTTCATCAAGCGCACCTCGTAGGAGAGAACCATGTCGTGAAAATGCCGCAGCAGTGGATAAGACTCGCGGACCATCTCGAAGTGGATGGCGTTGGTATTCGACAGGAGCACCAGGCGGTAGCGCGCCGCCAGCGACTCCAGCACACGGTCCGGAATCAGTTGCCCGTAGAAGATGGAGCTCCAGGCGCGGCAGAAACCGGCGTAGTTCGTCGTCAAGTCCAGCGCTGTGGTAAGCCGGGTGACAAAATCGGGCGGCTCGATCAACCCGGTTTCAAAAGGCGTCACCAGGCCCGAAGCGATGATACGCCGCCGAATCTCCACCGCCGTATGGGGGCAAAACTCTTCCAGCGCCCGGTATCCCCGCTGGAAATCGAACGGTATGAGAACCTTGCCGAGGTCGAAAATCAGAGCCTTGTGGGGCATCCTCCCATCGTAAACTGGTCTTTTCATGACGGACCACTACGTTGTTACCGGAGGCGCCGGGTTCATCGGCTCGGCCATCGTGCGGCGGCTGCTGGATGAAGGCGCACGCCGCGTCGTTGTGATCGACAATTTGCTCACGGGCCGCGAATCCAACCTCGAGGAGGTTCGCGGGTCGATCGAATTCCAGAAGGCCGACATCCGCCACTACGAGCAGATTGCGCCGCTCGTCCGCGGGGCGTCGGTGGTCTTTCACGAAGCCGCGCTACCTTCGGTTCCACGTTCCATCGAGGAGCCGGCGCTATTCCACGACGTCAACATCAACGGGACGTTTAACGTGCTGCGCGCGGCCCACGAAGGACGGGCTGGCCGAGTGGTTTATGCTGCCTCTTCGTCGGCGTATGGCGATACCGAAGTGCTTCCCAAAGTGGAAACCATGGCGCCGCATCCCAAATCGCCCTACGCTCTGCAAAAGCTGGTGGGTGAATACTACGCCAACGTTTTCTCCAGTGCCTACGGAGTGGAGACTGTGGCGTTGCGGTATTTCAACGTGTATGGCCCGCGCCAGGACCCCTCGAGCCCATATTCCGGAGTCCTCTCGCTGTTCATGAAATCGATTCTGAAGCGCTGCCCGCCGACGATCTTCGGGGATGGCGAGCAGTCGCGCGACTTCACTTACGTGGATGATGTGGCGGCTCTCAACCTCAGGGCCGCGCGCATGCCCCACGTCTCCGGCAATCTGTACAACGCGGGCAATGGCGGCCGGATCACGATTAACCAGGCGTGGGCGCTGCTCGAGAAGATCGAAGGAGTGGAAATCGCACCAAAGTACGCGCCGCCCCGGGCGGGCGATGTGAGGCACTCTCAGGCCGATATCACCGCGGTGGTTCGCGATCTCGGCCACGCCCCCCGGTATTCGTTCGAGGAGGGGATGCGGCGCACGCTGGAGTGGTACCGGCACTCGTGAACCCCACCGGCGGCAAAGACCGCCGGCGTTACGGCAGATCCGGAATCGGCACGGGCGGTTGGCCGCTGAAAATCTCGCTGAACCGGCCGAGCACTTCCTCGTGCAGGGCCCCGTTATCCGCCAGCAGGTTGTCGGATCGCGTAATGCTGTGCGGCTTGCCATCCATGTCGGAAATTCGCCCGCCCGCTTCCTCGACCAGCAGTGTCCCGGCGGCCTCGTCCCACGGCTTCAAACCGAACTCCCAAAACAAATCCAACCGTCCGCAGGCCACATACGCCAGGTCGAGGGCCGCGGACCCGGTGCGCCGCACCCCGTGCGAGGCCATGGCCAACTGGTAGTAGAAGTGAATGTTCACATTATGGCTGCGCTTGCGGCTTGGAAAACCGGTCGATCCGAGAGATTCCGCGAGGCGCCGGGTGCCCGACACACGCACGCGCCGCTGGTTCAGATAAGCGCCGCTGCCCTTCTCCGCTGTGAACATTTCCTGCCGCAACGGATCGTAGATCACTCCGGCGATCACTTCGCCCGCCCGCTCCAGCCCCAGCGTCACGTTGAACATGGGAAAGCTATGGGCGAAATTAGTGGTTCCATCGAGTGGATCTACATACCAACGGTATTCGGATGAGCCGGCAAATGCGCTGCCTTCTTCGGCCACAATGCTGTGGGAAGGGAAATAGGTCCGCAGCTTTTCGACCACCAGTTTTTCCGAAGCGCGGTCGGCTTCGGTGACCAGATCGAACTCGCCCTTGATTTCGAAGGCCACGCGCCGTTCAAAGTAATGCGCCAGCAGCGCGCCGGCCTCGCGCGCGATCTCCACCGCCGTTTCCAGATATTGCATCGTGATATCTAGCACCGCTCCCTACGGTCACGGCTCGGTAAGCGTCGTCGTTTTTCCGCCGGCCGTTCAATTTCGCAGATTCGCAGCGCTTACGGAGCCGTGACCGTAGGGAGCGGTTTGCCGAGACACCCCACTAGCTCTCTTCGTGGAGATACTTGATGTCGTGTTTAAAGATAAACAGATTCGGCTCGCCGTCGCGGGTCAGCCTGATGAAAGAGTGGTCGTAGTATTCGATCACGCCCACTACTTCCTCGCCGTCCACCATCTTTACCCGCACAGGCGTGGCGCTCTCAATCAACTCCTTGAGATACTTAGCCTCTTCCAGCGTCTGCTCGGGCGGGCGCGCGGATTTGCCAGTGTGTTGTGCCGTAATTACTTCTCCTGCTTCTTCTTTTTCTTTGGCTCGGGACTGATGGAGATACGGGCGTCCGGCGAGCCGGCCTCACCCTCAGCATCACCATAATAGCCGTTGCGCGCGGACACCCGCAATTCCGTCCGCTGCACGCTCACCTGCAGTTTGTGAAAACGGTCCTTCGTCAGCGGCACGTTGCGGGGATAGAAACCCAGCATATACTGCGTGCGCAATTCGTCGATGATGTCGCTGAAGGCGCGGTCCAGCTCGGCGCCCAGAGACGGCAGAAAGGTGCGGCCGCCGGTGCCATCGGCCATAAACTTGAGGGCGTTTTCCCCGCCGATATTCCGGCCGGCATCGTTAGTAATGGGAATGACCACTACCGGGTAGATCACCGCGTCGGCAAACTGTGCCGCGCGCAGCGCCTGGTGCACGTCCTTAGAACTGGTGGTGTCGCCGCCATCTGTCACAATGACCATCACCTTGCGCCCCTCGCGGTCTTCCAGATCGCGCGCGGCCAGGAAGATCGCGTCATAGAGCGAAGTCCCCGCTTCGCCGTGCAGCAATTTGAAGGAGTTGGTGAGCGAGGTGAGGCTGTGGGTGAAGGAATTTTCCAGCCGAACCTGCCAGTTGAAGGTGTAAAGTGCCACGGAGTCTTGCGGGTTTCCTTCTCCCAGCAGTGCCCGCAGAAACCGCGCGGCCGAGTCGGTTTCGAACTTCAGATCCTTGGCCGTGGAACCGCTGGTGTCGACCATCAGCGCCACCGAGAGGGGCTGGTCGGTCTGTCTCTCAAAGACGGCCACCTCCTGCGCCACCCCGTTATCCGCGACCGCAAAATCCTCTTTGCGCAGGGCTCCCACCAGTTCACCCGCCTGGGTTTTCACGGTGGCGACGATCCGCACCAGGCTGACGTTGGTACGGAAAGTGGGCTGCTGCTGCGCCCCGCCGGCCGCGGCCAGCGACAGCACCGCGGCTGCCCGCCAGCCCGCCTTAACCCACCACCGGAACATCGCGGTCCCACTCTCCTTCCACCCAAACCTCGCCATCTACGAAGTGCTCTTTTTTCCAAATGGGCACGATCTTCTTAAGCCGGTTAATGCCTTCCAGGGCGGCTTCAAAGGCCGGCCGGCGATGCGGGGCAGTCACAATCACGGCGACGCTGGTTTCTCCCACCAACATACGCCCTAGCCGGTGAACCATGGCGACGCGCCCGACTTCGTGATTGTCCGCTACCTCGCAGCCGATCTTAGCCATGGCCTTGAGCGCCATGCCCTCATAGCATTCGTAATCCAGGTAGAGGGTGGACCGGCCCTTGGTGTTGTTGCGGACGGTGCCTTCGAAGGTGACCACGGCGCCTTCTGATCCGGTGAGCAAGCGGCTGATGACGGCACGCGTATCGATGGCCTGGCGGGTTAGCGCGAAGTAGTGCTGGCCGGAGACGAGTTCCAGGAAACAATCCATGTCCGTTCCGCCGCTCACCGGAGGCAGGAACGCCACCTCATCGCCATCCTGGAGGGGCGTGGAGAGGTCCGCAAATTCCTGGTTGCGCGCCGCCACAATACTGGGCCCCATCTCGCGCAGGCGGGGTTGGCGGGAAGCATAGCGCTCAAAAACGCTGGCCAGACTGGCGCCGTCCGGCAGATCGATATCCTCCGCGGACCGGCCCACCAATTCCTTGAGTATCCCGAAAAAGAGCACACGCGCGCGCATCGGCTGGCTGGTAGCTTCCAGTCTAACAGACGATCCCGGACGACCCGCGGTTGCAATGGGTTACGCAAATTTGCGGTGAACCTACTGGACACCGGTGGCACCTTCTGCTACAGATACTCCATGCGTTATATGCTTACGATTGCGGTTCTAGTGGCTTCCGCGGCGTCTCTTCTGCCAGGGGAGGATGCTGCGTCGCTGAAAAACGTCCACAAGATTTTCATCGACAAAATGGACAACGATCTCGACCTGTACCTGAGAGCCGAAATTGGGAAACAGTTCAAAGGCAAGGTCCAGGTCGTACTGGAGAAGGCCGATGCCGATGGAATCCTGACTGGTGTAACCGAAGAGGAAAAAGGTACCGGCGCCAAAGTTACGGGCAGGTACCTCGGGTTACACGACGTAGCAACCGGAACCATATCACTTTTGGACAAAGAGGGGAAGACGGTCCTGTGGTCCGACGAAGCGGGCGACCGTAGTTTACTTTTTGGCCCGCTCAAGCGCGGAGGGGAACGCAAAGTCGCCGACCGGCTGGTTAGCAAGTTGAAAAAAGCGATGGAGTATTGATCTTCGGTGACAACCGCAGAAACGCGCCTTCGCGTGCGCTACGCCGAAACCGACCAGATGGGCGTGGTGTATTACGCGAATTACCTGGTCTGGATGGAGGTGGGGCGCGTATCCCTCTGCAAGAAGCTCGGTTTCGACTACCGCGATATGGAACGGGACGGCGTGCTGATGGCCGTGGTTGAGGCCAACTGCCGTTATCTTTCGCCCGCACGATTCGATGACGAGGTAGTGGTGAGAACCTGGATCGAGGAGGCCAATTTCCGGGTGATCAAGTTCGGCTATGAGATGCGCGCGACGGAAGAAGGCCGCAAGCTGGCTTCGGGTTTTACACGGCATCTGCTGCTGGATCGCCAATTCCAGAGGATCCGTCTGCCGCTGAAGTATTTTTCCATGTTTGGGCTGACTCCCCGGTAAAACGAACAGCTACTGGATGTGCGTCGGAGCGGCCAGCTCCAATGCTAATAGTTGACGGCCGGCAGCCTCGGCAAAGCCAACCCGGCGGTAAACAGTTTGCGCGGGCCCGTTGCTGTGACCTACTTCGACCGTCAACGCGCGGATGCCGGCCTTCTGGCAGAAATCCCGTACCTCAATTAAAGCACCGGTGCTGAGGCCCTTATTGCGCCAATCCGGCTTTACATAGAGATCATCCAGGCAAGCGACCATACCGCCGTATTCCATCGCGTATTTGAGAGTGAGCACGATGTGTCCTACGTCTTGATGATCAGCCTGGATGATCCACGCGTACCCCAGGCGCTCATCGGCGAGGATTGCCGCAAACGCCCCCGCCGCGCGCGCATGGTTGAGGTCATAGCCGCCTTCCGCGTAGAACTCGGCCATCAAGCCTACCAGCAGCGGGATGTCGTTGGGGCCAGCTCGTCGCATGCCGCTATCGGCCCTTTGCCGATCGAAGAATCCGCTCGTTCAGATCCTTCAGTCTGCGGAACTCTCCGATCCACTGCTTGAGGGTGAGGCTGTTGATGGTCCGTACTCGGACCGTCCGATCCAGCCAGTCGGCGGTTTCGCCCTGGTTGAAGTAGAAGTACCCGTCACCCTTCGCCAGCACCGCCGTGTGTCCACGCCGGGCGAGTTCATCGTTTACGGTCTTCAGTGCGAGGCGCATGGCTTCAATCTACAACTATCGCGACGATACGAATCGGAAGAATCGCCATGGACGGCCCTTGACGATGCATCCGTCCTCTTCATACAAACCATGCGAGTAACTCGCAATCGAGGTTCGCCAGAAATGGACGGCTGCCGCATTTAATTCGAGGACCCTGACGAGCCATTCGCCGGGATGTTCCTCCCAAACTAGGGCGGCCATTCTCCGTCCGAAGCCGTTCCTTCGAAAAGCGCGGAGGACAAAGAACTCGTGCACGTCATGGGTGCCAATGTCACCTAGCCACTCCGCTGCCGATCCGACCAGGGCAAAGCCTGCGGGCAAATCGCCCACCTTCGCCAAATACGCGTCGTAGCCGTTCTTCCATATCCCCGATGTGTCGTAAGAGTAGCTCCCGTCAGGCTTGGTATCGACATCAAACCACTCTGCCATGTCGTGAAGGTAGTGTTCGAACAAATTCCGAAGCACCACGTCCGATTCGGGCCCTATCTTCGAGATGGAGAGATTCGACGGCGACATGAGGGCCGGTTCAGCGGAAGTGCCTGAGATCCTTCTCATTCTCCGCGCAGATGTTCTCCTGAATGTCGCTGTCGGCAAGTAGGCGTGCGCTGTAGTGGATCGTAAGCGCCTTGGAAAACGTCTTGGGGTCTTCTAGCGTCACCTGGACGTCCAGATGTCCGAAATCCCTGCGGCGCATGCGCTCCACAGTATGCAATGCCTCGCTGTGAGGAGTGCCGCTTACGTCGAGCCAGCTCAAGTCGTTGAAACCCACCGTATCCACCACCAGCGTGTCGCCTTCCCAATGGCCCACCGAGTAGCCGGACCAGGTGGGCTGAGGGTCGGGGGTATGCTTGCGCCCGTCGGTATAGATCTGACGCACGGAGGAATCGCTTTCGTGAACAATCAGAGTCAGGCCGGGAGTCGGCACAATCTTGAAGGGAAACGGAAGCGTCTCGCTGAGCGGAACTCCGGCGGGCAGGCATTTTGTATATGGAAGATCCGCCGAATCGTGCTTGTCGTGTCGAAGGAGAATCTCGGCGGCTGCGGGCAGCAGGGGCGATTGGTTGGGCGGATAATCGGCAAGCACGCTGAGGAAATATTTCGAATAGAGACTCGCGTCGTCGCCGGGTACGTCCAGCGCGTCGACATCGCCGAACAGCTTCTTCAACTCCTCCAGAGGCGTCGGCTCGATCTGCCAGACGCCGCTCAACTCAGGCTTACCATTCACCTTCGGTGCGGGGGCGGAGAGATTTGGCTTTCCGTCGCGCGTGCGTGGGATACCCGGAGTTGGGTAGTGGAGCCATTGAGCACCTGCGCCTGGGGCGAGCAACAGGAGCAAGTAGACGACGGTACGGTACAAATTGTCCGGCTCCTCCGGCCGGGAGTTCAGCTTAGCATGAATCCTTTACCGTGCCGCGAAAGCCGTATCCGTCGCGCGTAGCCGCAGAATGTGCTGCGCTTCGTTGTGGAACCCGCAGTGCCATGTGCGGCGTCAATCCGCGCCATGGCGAGTTCCTCTCGACCGCACCAAAGGCTTATGGAGGTGTATTATTGGCCAGTTCAGACAACACATCGCCGTGACACGCTTCCGGCGCGCACCAGCAACCCAGCACTTTCCCCTTCAACTCCGGTAGCTTTTTGAGAAGTTCAGGATTCGCAAGTAGCCAAGCTCGGTACTTCACCATTACTTCGTCGCGCGTTCCGTCTTTCCCGATCACGAAGGGGTTACCCCAGATTGATGCTTTCAAACCACTGCGGGAAACGGCTCTTCCAATGTAGACGTCGTACTTTTCTTTTTTGCAGTGGACAACCAGGCGAGCCATCAGGAAATAATCGCGAGCTTCGGCATTTGATCCCATGTCCGGCCTTCCAGAATGCGTCCGGTTTTCTTTTTCTGGACGCCGCCCCACTGTTTAAAGAAGAACGCCACGCCTGCAGTAAGACACTGATCACGAATGTCAGTCACCCAGGCGGGATCGACCCGGCGCGCTCCCGGTCCCGATTCCCCACCTACGATTGCCCAGTCGATGCCGCGCAGGTTCATTTTGTGAAGGGGGCCGAGCAGAGGCTCAAGGGATAGAAATTTGACATGAGCGCCGGTCTTTCGCAAATGATCGATGCGGTCGAAATATTTCGCGTTCTCTACGCTGACGCCCATCCAGATGTGCGGCGCCCACTTAAGATGATGGCTCAGTTCCTGGACGCGCTCAGCACGTTTCGTGAGGACCTGAAACTGATGCCAGTTCGCCTGGTTCATGACTTCAAAAACCTGCTGGATGTAGTCGAGCGGCGCGTCCTCGTGGAAGAGGTCGCTCATCGAATTGACGAAGATGTTCTTGGGTTTCTTCCACTCCAGTGGACGGGTAAGCATCTGCGGCTGTAGCGTCAATTCAAACCCGTTCTTGTAGTTTGGATTTCCCGCCGCCTTCAATCGCTTCGCCAACCGCTCCGCGTAACAGTGCTGGCACCCAGGGCTGATCTTGTCGCAACCCGTCACCGGATTCCACGTAGCATCCGTCCATTCGATGGGGGAATTTGTTGACATGACGCTGCTATCTGGGTCACTTGACCGGCAAGAACCGCTGCACCCGCTCCCCGGCGAACACCTCACCCGTGTAGACGATGCCTTTGGAATCCACGGCGATCATGTGCAGACCGAAGAACTGGCCCCCGTTTTCGCCCATGCTCCCCATCTGGCCCACCACCTTGCCGTCCTCGCGGTTGAGGAACCAGATGTGGTTATTCGTGAGATCGGAAATGTACAAGAGCCGCTGCTGCTTGTCGGGCGAGAACATCACGCCACCGGTAGAACCGCCCACGCCCGTTGTGGGGGCCAGGATGAATTCCTTCTTGAATTTGCCCTGCTTGTCGGTGACATCGATGCGGTTCGCATTGCGATCCGCGGCGTAGACCAATCCATCATGGGAAATATTCAGCGTAAGGTGGCCGCGAAACTCCTTGGGCATGGGCCCGCCGGGAGTATACGCGCGGTCGGCGTCGTTGGTGCTCATTTCCGACAGGGCATGTCCATAGGCGCCCCAGCCTCGCTTGAACTGCAGCGTGTCCAGATCGAACACCATCACACGCCCGCCCAGGTAGTTGTCGGCGGCGTACAGTTCGCGAGCCGGTTCGTCGAGCCGTATCTCTTCGATTCCTCCGACGATCATTGGTGTCGTCGGCGGATACTTGACACGGAAGGCCGCTATCGCCGCCTCGCGAGCCTTCTGAGCCTCGGGATCGGGCTGACCGCGCCCGGCGGCCGGTGGTCTGAGAAATCCCGCAACTGGTCCGGCGCCGCCGCGGCCGGGAACGTGGGTGGAAGTCGCGGGGCCACCATCACCACCGCCGCCACCCGGCTGTCTGTCGGGCGTGCGCGGCACTTCGCCGACAACCTTGCCGGTCTTCGGATCGTACTTGCGGACGGTGTCCTGTCCAATGTAGACGAACCCTTTGCTGTCCACCGCCATGCCGTGCCCCTGTGGCGCATCGAAGGAACCGATGACATTGCCGTTCTTGTCGATGTGGATCATGGATGGAGGCCGGACGCAGCAATCGGCGAGCGGAGGATTCAGCTCGGCCTCAAGCTCGATGTCGGTCAGATCGTTGGGGCGATCCAACACCCAGACATTGTCATCCTTATCCACAGCCAAGCCCGTGACCCCACCCATCTTCCACTTGTTCGGCAGGGGCTTGGGCCAGTCCGGATCGAACTTCAACTTTGGTGCGGCTGGCTCCTGCGCCACCAGCAACACACACCCGGCCAGCAAGCCGAGGCTCGCTAACACGGCGAATGCCCGGCTCCACATGCTCCTATCGCTGCTCATGATCGCCCTCCTTTTCCAACGGCGCGATTCTATCGCATTCTGGCTCACGCTGGTAGCCGGATGTATAATCGATCCGTTCGACCGGCGGCGAAGACCGCCGGCGTTACGTGGCGCTGGCGACGGGCACTCCGTTCCGGATCTTGTCGCCGGCACGGCAGGGCATGGCCTGCCCCGCGTGGAACAGGAGCGCATATGCAAGGAAGCCAGAGAATCTCAACGAAGGTCGCGATCGGAACTAGCGTTGCGGTGTTAACCCTTTTGGCGCAAAGTGGCGGGCCGAATCCGACTTGCCGTCATTGTTCGGCCACCTATATTCCGGTGTCGGAGCTGGATGCCTATACGGCGAAGGCCGTGAAGTACCAACTGGTGGACCAGCAGGTGCGCTCGGTGGATCTCGGCAAAGTGCAAGTCGGCATCGGCATGGTGACGCGCGGCAAACTGGTGGCGGACCCCAACCGAAAAGGGGCGGTCGCCGAACACGAGCAAGTCAGCGAGGTCTACCACGTGATCGATGGCGAAGCGACACTGCTGACCGGTCCGGACCTGGTGAATCCCGTGAAGCGGCCCGATAACGAGAGAACCGTTGTGCTGCAAAACGGCCCGGGATACAACTCCGATGCGATCCGGCAGCCGTTGGTGACCCACCTCAAGGCCGGTGACATGCTTATCATTCCTGCCGGGACGGGCCACCTGTTCACCGAGATTCCCGATCACATCACCTATATGATGGTGCGGATCGACCCCGACAAGGTGGTGCCCACCAAGAGCGAAGCGGAATCGCAGGCTGACTTGAAGGTGGTTCCGCCGCCGCGGAAGAGCGCAAATTAAAGAGAGGTGTTTCGATGAAACGCTCGGCTATCGCTTTGACCTTTTGCGTGGCGGCTCTGGCGCTCTCGTACTCCGGCAGCGGTCCGCGAGGAACCGCGGACGCAGGGCGCGACCAACCGCAGCAGGACGCCGTCACGGCTTCCGGACTCTTGCAGAAGTGTCTCGGGATCACACCCGGAGCAGACCAAATGGCGAAAGGCCCGGCGACGCGACAATACTGCCAACAGCTTCCCGTCGCCGGCCTCTTCGACCAGGCGGGCGAGCGTTTTCAGGCTGGCGACCACGCGCGCGCCGCGCAGATTGTCAGCAAAGCCGCCTGCTTTGAAGAGGTGCAGGCATGAAGAATCACGGCGCCACAGCCGTCACCGCGCTCGCGGTTATTTCCACCTTGTGTCCAACGGGCGCGTTGGCGCAGAATGCCGCGACGACTATCGACAGTCATTTGATCGCCGCCAGAACTGCCGCGGGTTCTGACTTCACCGGCGTCCTGGCGCGCTTGTGTATTGCGCCGGTCGCGGTTCCGAGTACGCTGCGGGACGTAGCGCCTGGTCCTGCGCCCGCTCGGGATATCTGGTTCATCGAGCCGGCCAAGGTGTTCGACAACCTCTACTTCGTCGGCTCCAAGATCCACTCTTCCTGGGCGTTGACGACCAGCGCGGGTATCATCCTCATCGATACGCTGTTCACATACAACTCCGAGGAGGAGATCGTGGGCGGCTTGAAGAAGCTGGGCCTCGACCCGGCAACCGTCAAGTACGTCATCATCAGCCACGCGCACAGCGATCATGTGGGCGGCGCCAAGATGATGCAGGACCGATTCGGCTCGCTCATCGTGATGGGCGGACCCGATTGGGATTCCATCGAAAGGTCGGTCAACGGCTACCCGCTAGGAAAACCCCGGCGCGACATCGTTGCCGACGACGGTCAGAAGATCACGCTAGGTGACACGGCGGTGACCATCGTGACCACGCCCGGCCATACGCCTGGCACTTTGTCGATGCTCTTCACGGTGAAGGACAACGGTAAGCCGATCCGTGTGGCGTATTCGGGCGGTACGGCGTTCAACTTCCCCAGCACGGCGGCGAACTTCGATACCTACATCCAGTCTCAACGCAAGATGGCCGCGGCGGCAGCAGCGGAGAACGCCACTATCCTGATGTCGAACCACACGGAGTTCGATAGCGCGGTTCCGAAGATCAGATTGCTGCCGCTTCGCAAGCCTGGAGAACCGCACCCTTTCGACCTCGGAAAAGAGGCGGTGGCCCGCTATTTTACGGTCACCGGCGAGTGCGCTCAAGCGGCGCGGCTCAAACTGACGAAATAGCGTTCAGCGTTTTCGAACTCCGTCACCAAACCTCCGTCAGCGAACCTTTCTTACCGAATTCCGTTACCGAATTCCGTTACCGAGCCGCGACCGTGAGGGAGCGGGGGATCCGCCACAGCCTCCGCTCCCTGACGGTCGCGGCTCGGTAACGCAACTCTGTGTTCTGCTTTTCCTAATATCCGGCCCGGCAAACGATTAGCGTCATAATATCGATCAAGAAGATCTGTATATCTTATAATGCTGCGGCCGGGCGGATAGATTCATGCTGCCGCATGTCATTGCGTATAATGCGGCGGTGCCCACCAAGTTCATGCCGTCGCCGAACACGCGCGCCTACGTCGCACACAAAAGGCACGTCCTGATGGCGGACCTGCTCGCGTTGGGAGGCGATACAGTTGCCGGGACCTGGGGATCACCGAAGAAGAATTCGAGCGCGCCATGCCCGAGTGGGCCAAGAATGCCTTCGACGATCCTTCGTGGCGCTCGAACCCTCGCATGCCGCTAGTGAGCGAGCTGGTCGAATTGTTCTAGAGTGCATATGGGGGGCGTGGGCCGGCGAAGGCGGCTGGTGTATCTGAGCCTGTTACCGCCTTGGAGGGGTCGTTGGTATGACGACCGATGCCGTGTGGATTAAAGTCGACCCGGAACACCCGGGTCAGGCCTTGCAACACGAGGCCGTCGAGAAGGTGAACTGTGCAGAGTGCGAAGTGGTTCTGGATTTTTCTTCCGTGCCACGCATCGATTTGACGGTGGTGCGAGCGCTCGAAGAGTTAGCCGGCCTGGCTCACGATCGATCCGTCAATCTCTCCTTCATGAACTGAGCGCTGTTTTCCCCCTGAGTAATACGCTGCGGTACGATAGTCCGGGGCTCAGGGTGGGGTGCTCAAAAGTCTGACCGCCGACGGCCGGCTACTCTTCCTCACGCGATTCATCCGGCTGTTCGCTTACGGTTCGCTGTCGGTCGTTCTGGTCTTCTATCTCACCGGCCTGGGATTGAGCGAGTCGCAGGTGGGGATGCTGCTGACGCTGACCTTGCTCGGCGACACGGCCGTCTCGCTCGGCTTGACCACACAGGCGGATCGTATCGGCCGCCGCAAGATGCTCATGGCAGGCGCGCTGTTGATGGTGGGCGCCGGTCTGGTCTTCGCCTCCACGCGCAGCTTTCTGCTTCTCAGTATCGCGGGCATCATTGGTGTCATCAGTCCCAGCGGTAACGAGGTGGGGCCGTTCCTCTCGATTGAGCAGTCCGCCCTCTCGGAGGTGATTCCCGGTCAAAAGCGGACGGAAGTATTTGCCTGGTACACCCTGACCGGCGCTGTCGCGACCGCGGCCGGCTCCCTCACTGCCGGGGTGCTCACTCAGGCGCTTCAGAAGTCAGCCACACCCCTGGGAAGCGAGCGGGTGGTTGTGATTCTGTATGCACTTCTCGGGCTTCTACTGGCAATTCTCTTTTATCATCTGTCGCCGGGGGCGGAAGTCCGCAGCGATGTGGAAGCATCGCCTCGGGTGGGGAGTATGCTCGGAATCGGGTCCGCCCGCACCGTGGTCCTGAAGCTGTCCGGGCTTTTTGCGCTGGATGCTTTCGGGGGCGGCTTCGTCGTGCAGAGCTTCGCGGCCTATTGGTTCTATCTTCGCTTTCGCGTGAACCCGGCGACGCTCGGCGGCATTTTCTTCGGGGCGAATGTCCTGGCCGGGATCTCGGCGCTGCTGGCGTCGCGGCTGGCCGCGCGCATCGGCCTCGTCCGGACGATGGTCTTCACGCATCTTCCCTCCAACATTCTGCTGCTTCTGGTGCCGCTGATGCCGAACCTGCCGCTGGCGATCCTGGTTCTCATGCTGCGGTTCAGTATCAGCCAGATGGATGTGCCCACCCGTCAGTCGTACATCATGGCAATCGTCCGTCCGGAAGAACGGTCGGCCGCGGCGGGCGTCACGGGCGTGGCGCGGACCACCGGCGCGGCGATCGCCCCGTTGTTCGCCGGGATGCTCTTCGCACACCCCATGCTGATCAATTTGCCTTTTTTGATTGCCGGAACGCTGAAGATCGGCTACGACGTTTTGCTCTATCGGGCTTTCGTGCGAGTGCCGCCGCCCGAGGAATCGCGCTAGCAACCTCCCCTCCTTGACGCGCGAGGCTCGGCAATCCAACGTGGCGCACCGACGCGACGCACCGAAACCCCATACCGAGCCGTGACCATAAGGGAGCGGAGTTTTCTTTGCATTGCGGCTTATGTTAAGAAAGGATCTTGAGACTGGCAGCGCCTATCGCCGTAGCAGTCGCGCTTATCACCGTGTGCCCCGCGGCGGTCGCCCAGACCGCCACCCTGCAGGGTCGCGTGTCCGACCAGACCGGCGCTGTGATCCCAGGGGCAAAAATCACACTTACAGGGCCCGGCGGCCGTAGTTTCACCGCTGTCTCAGGTACCGAGGGAACATACTCGATTCCCGGCCTGACTCCGGGCCCGTACTCGATCCAGGCCGCGGCCCCGGATCTGGCGTTGCGCAGCCCGATCGAGATGTTTGTCGGACCCGGAGTGCAGACGCAGGATCTCCAACTCAGCGTGGTATTGGCGTCTCAGCAAGTGGCCGTTCAGGATACCACGCAGACCGTCTCCGTGGACCCCTCCACAAATGCCAGCGCCACCGTCCTTCGCGGCGCGGATCTCAACGCTTTGTCGGACGATCCGACGGACCTGGCGGCCGATCTCCAGGCGCTCGCCGGTCCCGGAGCGGGCCCGGACGGGGGACAGGTTTTTGTCGATGGCTTCAGCGGGGGTGAGATCCCGTCCAAGGACTCGATCCGGGAAGTTCGGCTAAATCAGAATCCATTTTCTGCCGAGTACGACAAACTCGGCCTGGGGAGAATCGAGATCTTCACCAAACCCGGGAGCGACAAGTTCCGCGGGACGGCGTTTCACAATTTCGGTGACGATTTCTGGAATTCCCGGAATCCGTACGCCGCCCAAAAAGCGCCCTTCCTGCTACGAGAGTATGGCGGCAACATAGGCGGCCCTTTGAGCAAGCGCGCCTCTTTTTTCCTGGACGTGCGGCGGGACGCAACGGACAACGGCACGATTATCAATGCGGTGACGCTCGACCCGGCTACTCTCTCGTCTGCCCCGTTCACCGGCGTTTACCGTGTGGATCAACGCTCCATCCGAATCGCTCCCCGTCTCGATATACAGCTTAACGACAAGAATTCGCTGACGCTAAGTTACCGCTTCACTCAAATGGACATACCCGGCGCCGGAATCGGCAGCTTCAATTTGCCTTCCCGAGGCTACGATGCCAGAACGAAGAATCAGACTGCCCAGCTTTCCGAAACTGCCGTACTTGGCTCCACCACGGTGAACGAGATCCGTTTTCAATACTACCGAACAGGTGTCCACGACCAGCCGTTCTCGCTAAGCCCTACCATCCAGGTGCTCGGGTCCTTCTTCGACGGCGGCGCACAATTTGGACCATCTTCCGACCTGCAAAATAGTTATGAGTTCCAGGACTATGTTGGCATTGCTCGGGGAAAACACTCCTGGCGGTTCGGAGCACGCCTGCGGAGCCAAAATGAGATGACCGTTTCCCCGCTGAATTTCGTGGGTACGTTTACGTTCAGCGGCGGCGTCGGGCCGGTGTTAGACGCCGATAACAACCCGGTGCTGGATGCGTCCGGCCAGCCGACGCTGGCGCCCATCACCTCCCTCGAGCAGTACCGAAGGACGTTGCTGTTCCGAAAGTTGGGTGACTCCCCTTCCCAGATTCGCGCGTTGGGAGGCGGCGCCACGCAGTTCAGTATCGCCGCCGGAAACCCGGCGTTCTCCGGCGGACTGCTCGACATCGGCGCATTCGTAGGAGACGATTGGCGTCTCCGCCCGAACTTCACTCTCAGCCTGGGCGTGCGGTATGAAACACAAAGCAATATCGGGGACCGGCGGGACGTTGCCCCGCGAGTAGCGGTGGCGTGGGCGCCCGGAACCCACGGCAAGAATGCCGGAAAGACAGTCCTGCGCGCAGGGTTCGGCATGTTCTATGAGCGATTCGCGCTGGCCAATACGCTCACGGCGGAGCGTTACGACGGACTGACACAGCGCCAGTACATCATCGTGAGCCCCGATTCGTTTCCATCCGTTCCATCCCTTGCTTCCGCATCGGCCCAAACAGACAGCATGGTCGAACGAGTCAGCGCAACTCTTCGCGCTCCTTACTTCCTGCAATCCACCGTGGGGATCGAGCGGCAGTTGCCAGGAAAGACCAAGTTGGCGGTGACGTATGCCAACTCTCACGGCCTGCACCTGCTGCGGTCGAGAGACATCAACGCGCCATTGCCCGGAACCGGCGTCTATCCGTTCGGAACCACCGCGCCCATTTTCGACATGGAATCGGCGGGCTTATACAACCAGAACCAGCTAAACATCAACGTGAACACCACGGTGACCCGGAACATTTCGTTATCCGGAAGCTATGTTCTCAACCGGGCCATGAGCAATACTGATGGCCTCTCCACGTTCCCGGCGAATCAGTACAACCTGGCTGGTGAGTACGGCCCCGCGGCTACCGACATCCGGCACCGCGTGTCGCTGAATGGATCGCTAAACACTAAATGGAACCTCAGCCTGAGCCCTTTTGTTGTGATTCAATCCGGTCCGCCTTTCAACATCACCGTGGGGCAGGATACCTATGGAACCACTCTGCTGAATGCGCGTCCGGGGATTGCGTCGAGCCCCAACGAGCCCGGCGTCATCGAAACGCGCTACGGTCCTCTTGATCCGAATCCTGCGCCGGGCGAGCCGGTGCTCCCACGGAACTACGGCCGCGGGCCCGGATCGATCCTCCTGAATATGCGGCTCGTCAAGATCATCGGTTTTGGAAGGGGTACTGAGTCCGCGAGTGCTGCGCAATCAACCGGAGGACTGCGCGGTATTTTCACTACCGCACCCGGTCCGCACCCATACAACCTCACGGTCTCGATGATTGTCCGGAATATCCTGAACCACAACAACCCCGGACCGATCATCGGAAATATCACTTCGCCGTTGTTCGGGCAAGCCAACCAACCCGCCGGCGCGGGGGATCTGGGAGGAGCCGGCATTTCGGAAGCCGCGAACAATCGGCGGCTCGAGCTGCAAGTAAGGTTTACGTTCTGAGGACCACTGACGATCGCGGCTCGATCTATTTTGGTTACTGAGCCGCGACCGTCAGGAAGCGGAGGTTTACTTCTGGGTGCGCCAGCCTGCGGCGTACTCTTCGCGAGCGACTTTCGAATAGGGCACCGGGCTGACCACCGCGCGGATTTCGATCTGCTTGTGGCGCTCCACCGTAGTCTTCTTCGAACCGCCGCCTTCTTCGCCCCACACCAGCGTGACTTCGGTGCCGGTCTGAACATCCGGCTCCACCACGCCCAGCGAAAGCATCGACCGCTCGTTGTAGCTGTAGCCGCCAAACATCGACAGGCCGGCCATCTTCCCACGGATCAGAATCTTGTCATACGAGGCCGATGCGTAATTGGATAACGGAAGGTCGATGTACTTATAGTGTTGCCCCTGCTCGAACATGGACTTGAAATCCTTGATGACATCGTCGCTATTCCAGGCGAAGGTCACCTTCTTCCGTTGCGGCTGATTGGCGATCTTTTCGAGGGCTTCCCGTCCGATGAAGTCATGGTCAAACTTGACGAATGGCCCGTAGCCCATTTCGTAGGGCGTCACGTAGTAGTCTTCAATGTTATTCGAAACGAAACTGCCGCCCAGAGAACCGGTGCCCTCATAAGCCGTGGCCGGCAACCATTGTCGGTAGGCTTTCATCTTCTCGCCGGTATAGACCGCCGGGAGAGGGGAAGGAATCCAACCCGATTCCAGGGTGTTGGTGGCATAAGCTCTGGCGCCCACTTGCGTCAAGCCAAAGTCCTTGCCTGCATCCACGATCACGCTCCGGATTTCTTCGCGTTCCTCATACGGGCCCCAAATCTCCAACCCGGGAGCCCCCGCCATGCCATGTCGCAAGGCGCGGACCTTCCGCCCCGCAATGTTCATATAGCCCATGTTGAAGAACTTGATTTCGGGAACCGGCCCGCCATTCAACTTTTCGATCACCTGCCAGGCATTCGGCCCCTGAATCTGGTAACGGTAGCACGTGCGGACAACGGCTTTGCCACGCGGGTTGCCGGGGGACCGGTCGTCCTTCTCGGTCTTCACGTTGTATCCACCGGTCTCGGCATGGAATTCAATCCAACTGGCGGCGGGTGCGCGTCCCACGAAAACCAGCTTGTTCGGTTCCAGGTGAAAGAGAATTCCGTCGCCAATCACGTGGCCATCGTAACTGCACGGAGCGAACTGTTTGGCTCTGTCCACGGGGAACTTTGCGAAACTATTGAACCCCAGATGGGTAACCAATTTGAGAGCGTCAGGGCCCTCGATATACAGGTTCACCATGTGGTGCGACTGATCGAAAAGAACGCAGCTATCTCGCCAGGCGCGTTGTTCGTCGCGCCAGTTCGTGTATTCACCCGGGACCACGGGATAGACGTAAGCCCCGATCTGCGAATTGCGAAGTAGGTTCACCGGATTCCCGGAACTTTGTAGCAGAGCTTCCAAGCTCTGGGACGTCGTGGTTGGGGAACTCATATTTGCTGGTACCGCCTCCTCTTACCCTTTATGATGGCCCGGATTCCGTTGCGTTCAAGCACAGTGCTCTCAATAGCGCCATTCGGCTCTTGGCCCTCAAAGAGAATAACACGACTAACGGCGACGCATGCATTAGGAGGTCCCCGTTTCCGTACAGGCGCATAACCGGTGCTTCGGCCGCGGCACCTATTCTTCTACAGTGGTGAAATTGGACAATTCAACCCTCCGCACTCCATATAACTTCAGCAGTTTGCGTCCAATATCTTCGCCTAGCCGCTGCGGGTCATCCTCGCGGTCGTGCTCCAGTTCAACTTTGAAAAATAAGTTGGTGCGGCTCATGCCTCTCTGCTCCCACCTCTTTATACTAGAGAAATGCCTTGCGCCATTTGTCAGGAACGGCGGCCGAAGCGCTTCTGTCCCGGCGTACGTGGCGACATTTGCAGCATCTGTTGCGGGACGGAACGCGAGGTGACCGTCGCCTGCCCCCTCGATTGCGAATACCTGCGGGACGCACGCCGGCACGAGAAACTGGCTCCGTTAGACGCAGCCAGCATACCCAACCAGGATATCCGCATATCCGAAGAGTTCCTGGAGAAAAATGAGGCGATGCTGCTCTTCCTGGGTGGACGCCTGGGCATAGCCGCGATGGAGACTCAGGGAGTGAGCGACTCGGATGTGCGTGATGCACTGGAGGCACTGGTCCGGACGTATCGCACACTGCAGTCGGGGGTCTACTATGAAACGCGTCCCGACAACGCCGTTGCCAAAACCCTATTCGACGCCGTGCAGAGCGCCGTAGCGGAGTTCCGCGCGCAGGAGCAGGAGAGCCGGGGCATGCCAACGACGCGCGATGCCGACGTTCTGGGCTTGCTGGTCTTCTTCGAGCGCCTTGCCATCGACCGGCACAATGGCCGGCGCCGCGGGCGGGCATTCATCGATCTCTTGCGGAGTATTTATGTGTCGCCTTCCAGCAGGGCCGGAACCGATACCGCGGGCCCCTTAGGTTCTTCCCTGGTTCTTCCTTGACCTGGGTTCTCCATCACCTGGTCCACCAGCAACGCCCGCTTCCTGCCCATACTTACGATCTGTCCGGAATACTTATGCCGGCCATTAACCACTAGTTCCAACGGGCTGTCGATCGAGCGGTCGAAGAACACGATGTTTCCTTCGGCCAGATCCAGCAGGTTCTGAACAGTGAGTTCCAGCCCCTCTACGCGCGCTTCCAGTGTGAGGGAGGCCCCCCGCAACATGCGCAGAAGCCGGGCCTGTTCGCTTTCGCTGGCGTGGGTCTTACGCACCGACCACTGCTGATCGAACTTCTGCCGCATCATCTTGATGACGATGGAGGGCATGGCGATGTTCATCATGCCCACCGTCTCCGCGATGCGGAGTTCCACACCGATGGCCACGACAGCCTCATTAGGCCCCATCAGATGCAGTAATTGTGGCTCGGTCTCCATGGATTCGATGGCGAATTCAACGTCCGTGACGCCCTTCCAGGCTTCCCGCAGGTCATGAAGAACGATGCGGAACAGACCGTCGAGTATTTTCTGTTCAATTTCGGTAATGTCCCGTTGAATGGAAGAAGACGATTTTCCGGTGCCCCCCAGCAGCATTTCGAGGATCGGAAACGCCAGGGACGGGTTGAGTTCCAGGACGCCGCTCCCATCGTACGGCTGCAACCCGAGCGACACCATGCAAGTCGGCGAAGGCAACCCTTCCAGAAACTCGGCGTAGGAAAGCTGCTCGACACTCACCAGGTTTACCGTCAAATAGGATCGTAGATAAGCCGAAAGGCTCGATACCAAGTTGCGGACGAAGATATCGTGGAGCAGGTGAATGGCCCGAACCTGCGATTTCGGGATACGGTCCGGGCGTTGGAAATCGAATTTGACCGCGGGCGCTTCGCGCTTGTGGTCGTGCTTGGTCTCAAAGACCGCATCGATCTCCTGCTGAGATAACTGTCGGCTCACGCGAACAACTGGCTCCTGGCCTTCTATCGGTCATTCCCTCCTAAACTTTAGCCCTCGAACCGGACTGGTTCTACACAAATTCTCTCTTCCAGCCCTAACGAAGTCGGGGCTTTGCTCCGATGAATAACGGTGTAAGGAGTCACATGGATTCAGACGTTTTGGTGGTTGATGACTCGGCGGCGATCCGGAAAATTCTGCAACGCGTCTTGCGGCAAACCGGTATGGCGATCAACACCATTCATGAAGCCGGGAACGGAGAAGAGGCTCTGGCTGTGTTGAAGGAACACAAGGTCCATCTGATTCTCACCGATATCAATATGCCCAAAATGGACGGGTTGCAACTGCTAGCGTCCCTGAAGGCCTCCGGCGATTGGGCACAGGTTCCGGTGGTCATGATCACAACCGAAGGCGGCGAGACGAAAGTTGCCGAGGCGGTGAGACTGGGCGCCGCCGGCTATGTGCGAAAACCGTTCACTGCCGATCAAATCAAGGAGAAGCTTGCGGGCATTCTGGAGCCTGCTCTGCCGTTATGAATGTAGAGAATCTGATCGAAAGCGCAATCCGCCATTCGGTCGTGGAGGTCTTCTCCACGATGCTGAGCGGCAACATCGAGCCAGGCGAAGTTTCCCGGGAGCACACGTCGCCCGAAACCGCCGAGGGCATCATCTCCTTCATCGGCATCGCCGGTCGTTGGAGCGGAACTGGCAGCATCGCCTGTTCATCGACGGTAGCTTGCCGCATCTGCTCACAAATGCTGATGACCGAAGCCACGTCTTTGAACGAAGAGGTCCTGGACGCCGTCGCTGAACTGACCAACATGATCATCGGCAACGTCAAGAGCTCTATGGAACGGCACCTCGGGGATCTCGGCTTGAGTATTCCCACCGTCGTCTTCGGTAGGAATTTCCAGACCAAGACCGGCGGCAGCATCGAGTGGATCGTGGAGAGGTTCCGTTGGGACGGTGACGAATTGATCGTCAAGATGTGCCTCGCGCCTAACGATAAGCCCGCTCAGAACGCTTCCCACTCACTGGGTCAGACTTGCCCCGTGGACATTTGAAACTACCGAACACAGGAGAAAACATGCCAACCATCACTGCTGCCAGCGAGCCAGTCAGCGCAACCACGGACGCCCGATCCGGAAAATATCTCACCTTCCAACTCGGAAATGAGGAGTTCGGAATTCGTGTGCTCAAAGTGCGGGAGATCATGGGGATCCAGGAAATTACCGCGGTTCCGCAAACGCCCGGCCACGTAAAAGGGGTTATCAACCTCCGCGGGAAAGTGGTGCCCGTCATCGATCTGCGCCTGAAGTTCGGCCTGCCTTCGGCCGAGTACACGCAGCGTACCTGCATCATCGTCACCCAGGTTCAGGGCGAATCGGGGCTCATCTTGATGGGCGTCATCGTAGATGGGGTCTCCGAGGTGCTGAATCTGGCAGGGTCCGATATCGAAAACACGCCCGACTTTGGCGAAGACGTTTCGGCTCAGTACTTGCTCGGGATGGCCAAGGTGAAGGGCAAGGTCAAGATCTTGCTCGACATCGACAGGGTCCTTTCGTCGCAGGACTTGCGACACCTCAACACGATGCTGCAGTAGCTCGCGGAATACCGAAAATCTATGACATACCAAGACCCGCCGGTTCGTTCCGGCGAGGAGGCTTCCAAGATCATGGGCGTGATGGAAGAGATCGCATTTCAAACCAGCCTGCTCGCCCTCCGTGCGGCCCTCGAAGGCGCAGGCAAGCAGACCCACCCGGAGACGCGGAACGGCCCGGCGCCTCCAGCGACTATCGGCCATCGAGCCCCCGCCCAGGAAGACCGGCTAAAGGATTCTCAAGGATAACCAGTGCCTCACCCCGTGGAGTTGCATCAACAAATCGAAGATCTCGCCCTGCAGTCGATTCTGGGAGATAACGGAGGCGACGGCAACCAGGCAGGGAAGTGGTTTGCCGCCATCGAAGCCATCCAAAGCCTGGCCCGCAACGCGGGAGCAACCGAGCTAGCCGATATCGCCCGGGCGACCATGGAGTCGCTGACTCGTTCCGAACCCGGTTCTGGAGAGGCGGCCACCGCGCTGCAGGACGGAATCGCGCGGCTGCAACGCTGCCTGGAAGCTGTGGATCAGCACACGGTAGCCCACTCGGATTCTCTCGCAGAAGACCCGGAACTCCTCTCCGACTTCGTGTTGGAAGCCCGGGAGCACCTGGCCAGCCTGGAGGCGCAGGTCCTTACCATTGAACGCGATCCGGGTAACTCCGAAGCATTGAATTCCGTCTTCCGCAGTTTTCACACCGTCAAGGGCTTGGCCGGATTTCTCGAGCTATGGGAGATTCAAAAGCTCGCCCACGAGGTGGAAACCGTCCTCGATAAGGCACGCAATTTCCAGTTGACTATCACGCCCGCGGCCATCGATGTCATCTTCGAGAGCGCGGACTACCTACGCGGTTGGCTGACACACCTGGAATCAATGCTGCAGCACCGGGCCTCATCCCCTCCCGCGCGTGACGAGAACCTCCTCAAGCGTGTGTCGGGACTGTCATCTGCTGCGCCTGTGTCCGCCGCACCTGTGCCCACCGAGCCCGTGTCTGCCGTGCCCTTGCCTGCTAGTCCCTCCCCCAGCCTCGCGGGATTGGCGGCCGCAGTGGAAACCGGCGGTACGTCGGCAGCAGCTCCGCCGCCACCGGACTCCGCTGGGGAGTCCTCCAAACACAACGAAAAGATGGCGGTTAAGGTGGACACCGGCAAGCTCGACTACCTGGTGGATATGGCCGGCGAGCTGGTCATCGCCGAGACCCTGGTTCGCCACGATCCGGAACTTTCAAAACTGAAGAACCAACGTCTGCAACGGAACCTGCAGCAATTGACCAGGATTACTTCCGAGCTGCAGAAGACGGCCATGGCCATGCGCCTGGTTCCGATTGGTCCTCTGTTCAAGCGGATGGCGCGCCTGGTCCGTGACCTCTCGCGCCAGTTTGGCAAATCGGTAGAGATGGAGACCGAGGGGGACGACATCGAGTTGGATCGCACGATCGTTGAGGAACTTGCCGATCCGCTCATGCATATGGTGCGCAATTCGCTGGATCATGGCATCGAACCGTCTGATCAGCGGCTGGCACTCGGCAAATCCGGCACTGCCCGGCTAATCTTGAGGGCGCACCACCAGGCTGGCCAGGTGGTGATCGAGATTACCGACGATGGCCGCGGACTGAACCGGGAAAAGATCATTGCGAAAGCGATCGAAAGGGGGTTGATAGCCTCCGCCGAGCAGCTCTCAGACAACGAAATCTTCAACTTGGTTTTTGAGCCGGGATTCAGCACCGCCGCACAGGTGACCAACGTTTCGGGACGGGGCGTCGGCATGGACGTGGTTCGCCGCGGCATCGAAAAACTGCGCGGACGGATCGAGATCCAGACGGTTGCCGGCCAGGGAACCACGTTTGTTCTGAAGTTGCCGCTCACCCTTGCGATCATTGACGGCCTGGTGGTGGGCGTCGGCAAGGAACGTTATATCGTCCCGCTGTTTGCCGTCCGCGAGATGTTCCGGCCCAAGGACGATACCATCTGGACGGTTCAGCAACGCGGCGAAATGGCACTGGTACGTGGCACCCTTTTGCCGGTGCTGCGGCTTTACCGCAAGTTTGGGGTGAAGCCACGGTCGGAGAACCCGCTCGAATCGGTTGTCGTGGTGGCCGAGGCCGGCGCGCAGCGATTCTGCCTGGTGGTGGATGAATTAATCGGCAAGCAGGAAGTGGTGATCAAGAGCCTGGGTGAGACCTTCAAAGACTCCGCCGGTGTAGCGGGAGGCGCGATTATGGGCGACGGCAGAGTGGGACTCATTCTCGACCTGGACCGGCTCTTCAAGGATAAGGCCGGCGATGCGGGGCGCTGATACGGCGGACGGTTTGGTCCGGCCGCTGGCGCAGCGCGAGTTCCAACAGATTCGCGACTTGGCCTACCGGACGTTCGGGCTGGATTTGAAGCCAGGCAAAGAAGAACTGGTGTCCGCACGGCTGCAGCGCCTGGTGCGCAGCGGGGGCTTCCGGTCCTACCAGGACTACTGCCACCACGTGCTCGGCGACCCGACTGGCGAATCTCTTCTGGCCCTGATCGATGCGCTCGCAACCAACCACACTGCATTTCTCCGCGAACCCGACCATTTCGATTTCCTGCGCGACAAGGTGCTCCCCGCGCTGGCACGCCGTGAGTCTCTGGACGTCTGGAGCGCAGCCTGTTCGACCGGTGAGGAAATTTGGACCCTGGCCTTCCTGTTGCGCGACGCTCTGCCTTCCTCCCGCATCCGCCTGGTGGGCAGCGACATTTCGCGTAAGGCTCTGGCCCAGGCGGCGCGCGCCGTCTATCCGGCTGACCGCGTGAATGGTTTGTCGCCGGCCTGGATTAAAGGCTACTTCGCCCCCGAGGCTGGTCCCCACAAATCGTATCGTGTCAAACCGGAAATTCGGGCGCTAGCCGCCTTCCAACGCATGAACCTCATCGAACCGATCACCTGGTCCAAGCAATTCCCCATCATTTTTTGCCGGAACGTGATGATCTACTTTGACCGCCCGACGCAGCAACGCGTCATCTCCAACCTGGTGCGCAGCCTGGAGCCTGGCGGCTATCTGTTTGTCGGCCATGCGGAAAGTTTCACCGGTATCGAGCACCGGCTGGAATATGTCCGCCCAGCCGTCTACCGCCAGCCGGGTGCCAAGACAGGAGGCCCGTGGAGCGGATCATCGTAGGGATGGCGGATTGCCGGATTGGGGCTGATCCGGAATCGGTGCTGGTCACTTATGCGCTGGGCTCGTGTATCGGACTGACGATGTACGATCCGGTGGCGGGTGTCGGCGGATTGCTTCATTTTATGCTGCCCGATTCGGCGCTGGATCCGGCGCGCAGCCGCCAGAACCCATCCATGTTTGCCGACTCCGGCATTGCTTTGCTCCTGGAGAAACTGCTTGCACAAGGAGCATCCAAACGACGCTTGATCGCCTGCGCCGCAGGAGCGGCTCAAATTCTGGACGACAAAGGCGTATTCGCTATCGGAAAACGAAACTACCTGGCAACACGCCGTCTGCTCTGGAAACACGGAATGCTTCTGCAACGAGAGGCCATAGGCGGCGTCGATTTCCGGACCATTACTTTGGAGATCGCCACCGGCCGCCTGCTCTTGCAGGAAGCCGGCCAGCATCGCGAGCTGGCTCCCGGATGGCGCAGCAAGAAAGGAGAACAGCCATGGCGTACCGCCTCTTGATTGTCGACGACTCGCCGGCCATGCGATCGTTTATACGCCGCGTGATCGACCTCTCCGGTTTCGAACTGGCGGGCTGCTGGGAAGCCTCCAACGGGATCGAGGCCCTGGAGCTGCTATGTAGCGAATGGGTCGATGTCATCTTGAGCGACATCAACATGCCCGGAATGGACGGCGAGGAATTCCTGCGGCATCTGGCGGGCAGTGAGCTGCTGCGAGCCATCCCGGTGATTATCATCTCGACGGATGGCACAGACCAGCGGATCGAGCGCATGCTGGCCCTGGGGGCTCGCGGCTACGTAGTCAAACCGTTCCGGCCGGAGGTCCTACGCGAAGCGTTGGAGAAAACCCTGGCGGTGCCCTGTGAATAAAACGGAACTGGAGTTCGCACTAGCCGAATGCACCGCCGACGTGCTGGAACAAATGTTCTTTGTTCAGGCCCGGGAAGAGGCCGCACCGGCCACGCCCGAGGCCGATTCCGACCTGATCTGCAAAATGAATTTCACGGGCGATCCATCCGGCTGCCTGGCGTTACGCGTCAGTGTAGGGGCAGCGCGCACGATCGCCGCCGACTTCCTGGGTGAGGACGAGGCCGGTCTCTCCGCCTTCCAGGTCGGCCAGGTGGTCTGCGAGCTGGCCAACATCATTTGCGGATCGGTGCTGAGCCGGATGGAGAGCGGAACCACGTTCCGGTTGGACTCCCCACTCCTGCTATCCGTATGGGAGAAGTCCGGCCGAGATGCCGTCGTCCATTCCGTACCCTTGGACACCGGAGTTCTCACGGTTGTGTTTGTCACAGAAAGGCCGGTATGCCCACGGGCCGCGTAATCCGCGTGCTGATCGTGGACGACTCAGCCATCGTCCGCAAGATCCTGACCGACACGCTGGCTGCCGAACCCGACCTCGAAGTGGTCGGCTCGGCGCCGGATCCGTTTGTGGCGCGGGACAAAATCCTCGCGCTCAATCCCGACGTCATCACGCTCGACATCGAGATGCCCCGCATGGACGGCCTGACGTTCCTGAAGAAGCTCATGCATTTCCACCCCATGCCGGCCGTGATCATCAGCTCCCTGGCCCAGCCCTCCTGCCGGGCGGCCATTCAGGCGTTGGAACTCGGAGCCGTCGACGTCTTAGCCAAGCCCGCCGGGCCCTATTCCGTCGGGGAGTTGCGGCACACCCTGGCAGCCAAGATCCGCGCGGCCGCGGGCGCACGCATTCGGCCGGCCCAATCGCCCGCCACCGCCGCCGCTCCGCTTGCCAAGCCTCCCACGACGGTCCTCGCCGTGTCGGGCCAATCTCTGAGCAACATCATCGCGATCGGCGCTTCCACCGGCGGAACCGAGGCCATTGCGACCGTCCTGCGCGCCTTCCCCAAGGAGACACCGGGCATTGTGGTCGTGCAGCATATACCTCCGGCATTCTCGCGCGCGTTCGCAGGCCGGCTGGACGAAATGTGCCAGATCGACGTGAAAGAAGCCGAAGACGGCGATACGCTGCGTCCGGGACTGGCGCTCATCGCCCCCGGTGACTTTCACATGCTTCTGCGCAAAACCGGAGGCCGATATTTTGTCAATGTGAAGACCGGGCCGCGCGTCTGCTACCAGCGGCCGGCCGCGGACGTACTGTTCTTTTCGGTGGCCGAAGCCGCAGGGGCCAATGCCACGGGGGCCCTCCTCACCGGCATGGGATCGGATGGCGCGCAAGGTCTTCTGAAAATGCGCCAGGCGGGAGCACGCACCATCGCCCAGGATGAGGCCAGTTGCGTTGTTTTCGGAATGCCGCGCGAAGCCATCCATCTGGGTGCCGCCGGACAGGTGTTGCCGCTTGACCGGATCGCCTCGGCTCTCCTCGCGGCGCGCGGGGCTTCTCCCCGGCAATCTCCTCTCGCAAGTTGACGCTACCACCCAGCAAAGCTACAGTAGAGTTGTCGCTTTCTTCCGGCCAGCCAAGTCCCCATCGTCTAGCCCGGCCTAGGACATCGCCCTTTCACGGCGGTAACGGGGGTTCGAATCCCCCTGGGGACGCCATCCTGCGTCTGTCAACGCCGGCCGTCTGTCAATGCGCCCGCAGCACCGTGCACACGCTGGCGCAAATCGGCCCGCCGATATTAAACGTTGCCGCCAGTTTCGGGTTCTTTACCTGTACCTCCGATGGTGCTTTGCCCAACAACTGAAGCGCCGACCATCCAATCATCGCGATGCCAGTGGCCCCGATTGGGTGGCCCTTGGCGATCAGGCCGCCTGAGGTGTTGATACCGCATTCGCCATCCGCGCGCGCCTTTCCGTCCACCCAATATTGCGCGCCGCCGCCCGGCTCGGCCTTGCCGATTACTTCTGTGCCGAGGGCTCCCATCACCGTAAAGCAATCGTGCACTTCGGCCACGTTCACATCGCTCGGACTCGCGCCCGCCATGGCATAAGCGGTGCGCATGGCGCGATAGGCGCCGGCGGGCCGGAGTACGTCGCGCCCCGCCTTCTGTAAAGGATCCGTGGCCTGCGCCCAACCCGCAATCTCCACGCACTCCGCTTTCGGAATGCCAAGCTTTTCCAGCCCCTCCGCCGTCGCGAGGATGAGCGACGCGTACCCGTCCGTAATCTGCGAGCAGTCGTAGGTCTTCAGCGGCAGCCCGTCCACCACGTAGCGGTTGATACCTTCGATCTTCAATGCCTGGTCGAGCGTGATCTGCACCTTGTTCATCTGCGCGCACGAATTATATTTCGCGTTGGCGTATTCCTCCACCGCGATGGTAGCCAGGTCCGCTTCCGTCACACCGTGTTCCTGCATATAGGCCTGCATGACCTCCGCGAACAGGTGCGGAAATACAAAGACCTTGCCTGCGCGCTCGCCGGGGTGCGAGAAGTAGCCGAGCACCTTGCCGATGAGCTTGCCGTCCATCTTGCCCTCGGCGTCGCGCATTTTTTCGAATCCCACCGCGATGCCAGTCTCACCCATCCCCAGTTGGAGCTTGTGAATCACGGAGAGAATCGCCTGTCCGCCCGACGCGCACGCATTTTCCACGGCTTCGAGGGGTTTCCCTTCCAGGCCGGGCGTCATGGCCATCAGGCCGGCCAGCAGGCCCTGCTCGTTCAACGTGAAATTGCAGGCCGCGCCGATACTCCCCACGTCCAGCGCCGAGGCGGGCACACCGATCTGCCGGCAGGCGCCCCGGATCGCGTTGTCCACTATTTCGGGCACGCCCATACCCATCAGCTTCCCGAACTTCGACTGGTGAAACGTCGCTATGTAAATTGGCTTCATATGGATTGCCTCTGCCGATACCACTGGCTCAATTCTGATTTAACCACCATATGGCGTTTCACGGCAGGACCCCGCGATTCATTTTCAGGTCCCCGTCACCACCCCGCCATCCACGCTGAGCACTGCGCCGCTCACGAACGAAGCCGCATCCGAAGCCAGCCAGACGTAAGCGTTGGCGATATCCTCGGGCTGTCCCATGCGGCCCAGCGGCGTGTGATCGCGCATGCCCTGGAGCACTTTTTCCGGCATCGACTTCACCATGTCGGTGGCGATGAAGCCCGGCGCCACGGCATTGACGCGGATCTTGTACTTGCCCAGCTCGCGCGCCCATACGCGAGTCATCCCGATGAGCCCCGCTTTCGACGCGACGTAATTGGTCTGGCCGAAATTTCCGTAGAGGCCTACCACGCTGGAGGCATTTAGAATGACGCCGCCGCTCTGCACCATGCGCGCGGCCACCGCCCGCGTGCAGAGGAAGACGCCCCGCAGGTTCACCCCGATGACCGAGTCGAACTGCTCGTCACTCATCAGGCTGGCGACTGCGCCGTCTTTGTACTTCACCAGTTGGGCATCGCGCAGGATGCCGGCGTTGTTGACGAGCACATGGATAGCGCCCCAGCGGTCGATGACCTCTTGCACCGCAGCCTCAACCGACGCAGCCGTGGTGACGTCCACCTTTTGGAAGATGCCGCAGTTTTCCGGTTGCGCTTCCGTGACGTCCCACACCGCCACGCGGCAACCTTCCTGCATGAATCGCCGTGCCGTAGCCCGCCCGATCCCGGCAGCGCCCCCAGTGACGATCACAACTTTATCTTTAAGCCCTGTCTCGATCATAAGTTCTGCGGGCTGAGTCTAAGCCGGTTTCGAAAAGATGTCAATGGGTTGTATGATGGCGGTCGTAGCGCCGGCGATCTTCGTCGCCGGTGTTCTTCAGTGCTGGAGGAAACTGCTATGCGTTTTTGCCGATTCGGAGACGGGCGACTGGGACTTGTCGAAGGTTCGACAGTGCGGGACGTTACCGCAGCGCTCGACACTCTGCCCTGCTGTTACACCTATCCCCTCCCCACCCATGACATCCTGATCGCCAATCTGGATCAGGTGGCGGCCCGCGCCCAGGCCATCGCGCCACAAGCCCCATCGCTGCCTCTGGACACTTTGAAACTCCTTAGCCCCGTGGCTAATCCCGGCAAGATCGTGGCCGCGCCGGTGAATTACCAGAAACACGCGCAGGAAGTGAAGGACAACGTCGCGCTGCACAACAACAACCCGGCCTTGATGCAATCCATCCAGACCATTGGACTGTTCCTCAAAGCCACCAGTTCGCTGGTGGGCGCGGGCGAAGGCATCCACCTGCGCAAGCCCGACCGTCGCAACGATCACGAGGTCGAACTGGCGTTCGTGATCGGCAAGCGAGCCAGTAACGTCCCGCGCAGTGAGGCCCTGAGCTATGTCGCCGGGTACTCCATCGGATTGGATATCACGATCCGCGGCACGGAAGACCGCAGCTTCCGTAAATCGCCGGACAGTTACTCGGTGCTGGGGCCGTGGCTGGTCACCAGGGATGAGATCCACAACCCCGGAAATCTCGACCTAAGCATTTCCGTCAACGGCGAAATCCGGCAGAAATCCAACACCAGCAATATGATTCTGGGCGTGGCGGAACTGATCGAGCTCGCATCCTCTTTTTATACGTTGTACCCTGGGGACATCTTCATGACCGGCACTCCCGAAGGCGTAAGCCAGATCGTGCCCGGCGACGTGGTGTCGGCCACGGTTGAGAAAGTGGGCACGATGCAGGTGGTAGTACGCGGACAGAGCGCATCGGCGGCATCCTGAGACGACCCCTGAGACAACCATGGAAGCGACCCCGTTTTACGCCAAGCCCGAAACCAGCGCCGACTGGGAGGAGTTCTTCGAGCGTCTGCAGCTGAAGAATACCGCTGCGTTGTGGGAGGTGCTGGCGGAGATCGTCCCGCCGGAACCCCGTACTCCGTGCGTGCCGGCACTGTGGCGATATGACGAAGTGCGGCCTCTGCTCATGGAGGCAGGTAGGCGAATCACCGCCAAAGAGGCCGAGCGCCGCGTGCTGATTCTGGAGAACCCCGGCCTGCGCGGCAAATCCGGAATTACACAGAGCGTCTATGCCGGAATGCAGTTAGTACTGCCGGGGGAAATCGCGCCCACGCATCGCCACGTGGCCTCCGCGTTGCGTTTCGTGATCGAGAGCGATGGCGGCTATACGGCAGTCGACGGGGAGCGCACCACCATGCGGCCCGGCGATTTCATCCTGACGCCCTCCTGGACTTACCACGATCACGGCAATCCCGGAGACAAGCCGGTGGTATGGCTCGACGGCCTGGATATCCCCATCGTGAATTTCTTCGATACCAGCTTCGCCGAGCACCATCCCGAGGAGATGCAGCCGATCACCCGGACCGAAGGCGACGCGCTAGCCCGCTATGGGTCTAATCTGCTGCCGCTCGAGTACGTCTCGCCGCGGCGTTCCGCGCCTCTTTTTACGTATCCCTATTCGCGCAGCCGCGAGACGCTGGACCGTCTGTACCGCGACGGTCCCACGCACCCCTGCCATGGGGTGAAGGTGCAGTTCACCAATCCGGCTTCGGGGAGCTACCCCATGCCGACCATCGGCGCTTTCCTGCAACTGCTGCCCGCGGGATTCCACGGCGCCGCCTACCGCGCAACCGACGCCACGGTCTACTGCGTGGCGGAGGGCCGCGGCAGCAGTCGTGTAGGCACCGAAACGTTCCATTGGAACCCGCACGATGTCTTCGTGGTTCCCTCCTGGGCCCCCGTGGCGCACGAGGCGCAAGGGGAGGCCGTGCTGTTCAGCTTTTCCGACCGGCCCTCGCAAAAGGCCCTCGGTCTGTGGCGCGAACAGGCGCCGATGATATAATTCACAATTCGCCTGTGGGGCAGCCCTTCCGGGCTGCCGCCGCGCTTCCGCGCGGCGCGCCGCCTAAAAGGCGGCGGCAGGCCGGAAGGCCTGCCCCACTTAGATCAGGAGGAGAAGTTGCCAGCAGCTACGAGTTACCGAAGTTTGGAAGAAGCGTTACAAAATGTCAAAAGTCCCGTTGAGATGCTGCGGAATTCGCAGATAGGACCCTATGCCTTTCCGATGGTGCGCCACGAGTTTACCAATTGGAGAGATGAGCAGCGCGCCTGGAAGGAATCCTGCGCGCTCTTCGATCAGTCTCACCACATGACTGATCTGTATATCGAGGGCCCCGACGCACTCAAATTGCTTTCTGATCTTGCTGTTAATAGCTTTAAGACCTTTAAAGTTAATCAAGCTAAGCAGTTCGTTGCCTGTAATCACGCCGGCTATGTCATCGGCGACGCCATCCTCTTTTATCTGGCTGAGAATAAGTTCAACCTGGTGGGGCGCCCCCCGGCTGCCAACTGGGTGCAATATCACGTAGAGACTGGCAAGTATAAGGCAACCGCGGAACGGGATGAGCGGTCGGCCATGAATCAGGGCCGGCGAAAAACTTATCGCTACCAGGTGCAAGGCCCCCATGCTCTTCGGGTCATGGAGAAAGTAACGGGCAAGCCCGCACCGGACATCCGCTTCTTTAATATGGACGTGCTCACCGTCGCGGGCCGGCAGGTTCGCGCATTGCGTCACGGAATGGTGGGACAGCCCGGATGGGAACTGTTCGGTCCGTGGGACGATGGCGAAGCTGTGCGGGACGCCATTGTGGAGGCTGGCCAGGAGTACGGAATTCGACAGGTGGGAGCCAGGACTTACCCCACCACCTGTCTCGAATCGGGATGGATCCCATCGCCCCTGCCGGCGATTTACACGGGCGAGGAGATGAAGGGATACAGGCAGTGGTTGGGCCCGAAGAGCTATGAATGTATGGCCTCGCTGGGCGGTAGCTTCTACTCCGACAAGATCACTGACTATTACCTGACTCCCTACGATCTGGGCTACGGTCCATTCGTCAAGTTCGACCATGACTTTGTGGGACGAGCAGCCCTGGAAAAAATTGCCGACAATCAAAAACGGAAGAAGGTAACGCTCGTCTGGAACGGCGACGATGTGGAGCGCGCTTTGGGCACCTTATTCCATGGGCATGGAGATACAGCCAAATATATCGACTTACCCCTGGCTAACTATTCCACCTTACCGTTTGACAAAGTCTTGAAGGGTGGTAAGACCATCGGCGTATCCACTTACACCGGTTACACCTTCAACGAGCGGGCCATGATCTCGCTGGCGGTCGTGGATGTCGCAAACAGCGAACCGGGCGTCGACGTCACGCTGGTTTGGGGCGAAGAAGGGGGCGGTTCGTCGAAACCGACGGTGGAACGCCACAAGCAAATAGAAATCCGGGCGACCGTTGCCGCTGCCCCGTACGCCGAAGTGGCGCGGGTAGCGTACCGGCCGCACTAAGCGAAGGAGAAATCGATGGCATACATTTTCCATCAAGATGACTTACCCAGGCTGGAGGCGGTGGTGCCCGGACGCGTGCGCACCTTCTTCGTCAATAAAGAACTGACTAACATCGACGACATGCTGGCGGGCGTGATGCACTACGCGGCCAACGGCTCATCGCCCTACCATTACCATGAGATTTGCGAGCACTTTTACTTCATCATGGAAGGTCAAGGTACCGTCGAATCCGAGGAAGGCGTGCGCAAGGTGGGGCCGGGCGATCTGGTTTTCATCCCAGCCGAAGCCAAGCATCGCCTGCGGGCCACCGACACCGGCCTGTTCTATTTTGAATTCCAGGCGCCCAACCGCTTCAAGACCCACATCCTCGACGGCACCCCGGACGACCTGCGGTGGAACCGTGTAGACGGCCGCGTCTGGGTGCAAACGTAGAAGAGAGAGAGCCATGACTGCCACCACCCTCACTTTTATCAATACCAACGAGCTCCCGCGGGTGAAGACTCCCCAGGGCGAGTCCACCGAGATTCTGAACGCTGCGCTGGTCGGCGCCAAGAATGTGCTCGGGACGCTGCGCTGGCTCAAGCCCGGCGAGAGATTCGCGTCGGAAAACATGGACCGGCACCAGCTCATCTACCTCATGGAAGGCAAAGGCCGCATACACCTCGACAATAAGGATTACGATGTCGCCAAGGGCGCGGGCGTGTATCTGGGACCCTCCGAGACGGTGACGATCCAGGCAGCCGAGGGGGCGTCGCTGAAGCTCTTTCACCTGGTCGTTCCGCAGATCCCGAAATAGAAATCACCGGCGGCAAAGACCGCCGGCGTTACGTAACGCTGGCGATCCTTGTCGCCGGCACCCTACCCGGACGATGCTGGTAGACTGATTGAGAATCATGGCAAACATCGGATATATCGGCCTGGGCGTGATGGGCAGCCGTATGGCCAGCCGCCTGGTCGACAAGGGCTATAACGTCATCGGTTACAACCGTACCAAGTCTAAGGCCCAGTGGCTGATCGACAAAGGTATGAAGTGGGCCGATTCGCCCCGCGCAGTGTGCGCAGCGGCCGATGTGACCTTATCGATGATCACCAACTCGGCCGCGTGCGAAGACATCGCCAACGGGCCGGACGGCATTCTGGCGGGCCTCGGCGCCGGCAAAATCTGGGTGGAGATGAGCACCGTCAGCCCGGAGGTGAACCGTTCGCTGGTGGCCCGCGTCCGTGAAAAGGGCGCCGACATGCTCGATGCGCCGGTCTCGGGCAGTGTCCTCACGCTCGAACAGGGCAAGCTTTCGATCATGGTGGGCGGCCGCAACGAAACCTTCGAACGCGTCAAGCCGCTGCTGCTGGATATCGGCCCGAAGGTGACCCACGTCGGCGACAATGGCCTCGCGCTGGTGGTAAAGATCGCTCACAACCTGAACCTCACCACGCAGATGATGGCATTCTCGGAAGGCGTGCTGCTGGCCGAGAAGAGCGGCATCCCCCGCGAGGTTGCGGTGGACGTGCTGACCCACAGCGCCATCTCATCGCCAATGGTTCAGTATCGCGGCCCGTTCGTGCTGCAGATGCCCGACGAGGCCTGGTTCGACGTCAACATGATGCAGAAGGACTTGTCGCTGGCCCTGGAATTGGGGCGCCAGGTGGATGTTCCTCTGCCAACCACTTCCCTGGCTAACCAATACCTGACCGCGGCGCGCGCCATGGGCCTGGCCAAACAGGATTTCGCCATTGTCTTTGAAGTGCTGGCGCGCATGTCTGGAGTAAGCAAATGAGCACAGCCATACACCCCACCAAGGCCGGTTCCGAAACCGAAGCCGACCGGTGCCTGCGCATGTACCGGCGCATGGTGATGATCCGCCTGTTCGAAGAGCAGGTCAACGACCTCTACACACGCGCTCTGATGCCCGGGCTCGCCCACCTATATATAGGTGAGGAGGCCATCGCCGTAGGCATTTGTGAAGCGCTCACGCAAGAGGATTACATCACCAGCACGCATCGCGGCCACGGGCACTGCGTGGCGAAGGGTGCTGCCCCCGATCGCATGTTCGCCGAACTGCTCGGCAAGGAAGCGGGCTACTGCAAGGGGAAGGGCGGATCGATGCACATTGCCGATCCGGCCACCGGGAACCTGGGCGCTAATGCCATCGTAGGTGGCAGCGCGGGCATCGCTACAGGAGCGGCCTTCGCCGCCAAACGCCTGGGCAATGGCCGCGTATGCGTCTGCTTTTTCGGCGAAGGCGCGCTCGGGCAAGGCGTGCTTTACGAAGTGATGAACATGGCGGCCCTGTGGAAGCTGCCGGTCATCTACGTCTGCGAGAACAATATGTACAACGAGTACACGCACTACTCGGAGACCACGGCCGGCGACATACTGACGCGCGCCAAAGGGTTCGGGCTTCCGGCGGAGAGCGTAGACGGGCAGGACGTGCGCGCGGTGAACGCCGCGGCCAGCCGGCTCATCGAGGCCGCGCGCCAGGGTGCCGGCCCAGCGTTTCTCATGGCCAACACCTACCGGTTCACCGGGCATCACGTGGGCGATATGAGCCGCGAGTATTACCGCACCAAGCAGGAAGAGCAGAAGTGGAAGGCCGAGCGCGATCCCATCAAATTGTTCAGCGATTGGCTCACGGCGCAGAACATGACCGATCGCGCCGCCTTGGATAAGGTTCACAGCGAGGTCAAAGCCGAGATGGAGCAGGCCGTTCAATTTGCGCTGGCGGCTCCCTATCCGGCTGTCGACAAAGTGGGTCAGGACGTGTATGCCTGAGACTGCGGTAGCAACCAGGGAACTGACGTTGGGAGAAGCGGTCCGCGAAGCGTTGGCGGAAGAGATGCGCCGCGACAATCGCGTCTTCGTGATGGGCGAAGACGTGGCCGAAGCGGGCACGGCCTTCAAGGTACTCTCCGGCCTGGTGGAAGAGTTCGGGCCCGAACGGGTGATCGATACGCCCATCTCGGAAGCCGGATTTACCGGGCTGGCGGTGGGCGCGGCGATGACAGGCATGCGGCCGGTGGTCGATATCATGTTCGGCGATTTTATCGGGCTGACCATGGACCAGATGGTGAACCAGGCGGCCAAAGTTCACTACATGTCGGGCGGCAAGTGGCAAGTCCCCATGGTGATGCGGGCCACGCTGGGCGCCACGCGCCGGTCGGCCGCGCAACATTCGCAATCGCTGCACGCCTGGTTCTGTCACGTACCGGGTTTGAAAGTGGTGCTGCCCTCTACGCCGTATGACGCCAAGGGGCTGCTCAAGACGGCTATCCGCGACGAAAACCCGGTGGTCTTCTTCGAAGACAAGATGATGTTCAAGTTCAAAGGCCCGGTACCGGCGGAGGAGTACACCATTCCGTTCGGCGTGGCTGACGTGAAGCGCGAAGGCAGCGATATCACGCTGGTCGCCACCAGCAGCATGGTGCACGTGGCGTTGGGCGCGGCGAAACTGCTGGAAGAGTTCGATATCAGCGCCGAAGTGGTCGATCCGCGCACGCTCTGGCCGCTGGATGAGAAGACGCTGATCGATTCGGCTAAGAAGACGTCGCGCGTGATTGTGCTCGACGAAGGGTACGAGCGCTACGGCGTGACCGCGGAGATCGCATCGGTGATCGCGACGGGCGCTTTTTATGATCTGGAAGCGCCGGTGAAGCGGATGGGCGCGATGCACGTGCCGATTCCCTTCTCGCCGCCGCTGGAAGATTCGACGGTGCCGACGGAGAAGTCGGTGTTTGAGGCGGCGCGGGCGATGTTGGGAAAGTGGGGCAGCCCTTCTGGGCTGCCGCCGTGCTTCGGCGCGGCGCGCCGGGCGGAAGCCCGGCGGCAGGCCGGAAGGCCTGCCCCACGTGTTAGAAGTATCGGGAGGCTATGTGGCATTAAGAACTTACGGGACCATGGCGGTCGATTGGGAGCAGCGCATCGACTTCGACCGGCTGCGGCGCGAACGCCTGGCGCAGGCCAAGGCCCTGCTGGCGAAATCCGAGATGGGCGCGCTGCTGTGCTTCGACATGAACAACGTGCGCTACATCACCGCCACGCACATCGGCACCTGGGCGCAGGACAAGATCAGCCGCTTCACTCTGCTGCCGCAGAATGACGAGCCGATCCTGTGGGACTTCGGCTCGGCCGCCAAGCACCATCAGCTCAATTGCCCCTGGCTGGGCGAACGCTCGCGGGCGGGCATCTCGCTGCTGCGCGGCGCCATGTCGCCGGAGATGGGACGCGCCGAAGACGTAGCCCGCAAGATCAAGATCGAGCTCGAAATGCGCGGCCTGCACAAACAGCCGGTTGGGATCGATGTGGTGGAGCCGCCCATCCTGTTTGCGTTGCAGAAGGAAGGCATCACGGTCGTGGACGGCCAGCAGCTCATGTCCGACGCGCGCGTGATTAAGACCCAGGACGAGATCGCGCTGCTCAACACTTCCGCCATGATGGTGGACGCGGCCTACGAGGAACTCTATCGCGCCATGCGGCCGGGCCTCAGCGAGAACGAGGCCGTGGGGCTTGCGAGCAAGGTGCTGTACGATCTCGGCTCCGAATACGTCGAGGGCGTGAATGCCATTTCCGGCGAACGCTGCAATCCGCATCCGCACGTGTTTTCGGATCGCGTGCTGCGCCCGGGCGACCCGGTCTATTACGACATTCTGCATTCCTACATGGGCTACCGCACCTGCTACTACCGGTGCTTCGCCATCAGCTACGCCTCGCACGCGCTGGTGGACGCCTACAAGCGGTGCCGCGAATATCTGGATGCGGCCATTTCGCTGGTGCGGCCGGGGCGCACCACGGCGAGAAATCGCCGCCGTTTGGCCCAAGGCGCAGGAGTTCGGATTCCCCAATGAAGAAGCGGCCTTCGCGCTGCAGTTCGGCCACGGCATCGGCCTCGCCATCTGGGAAAAGCCGGTGATCAGCCGCCTGGTTTCGCTGGAGCACTCGCACGAGATCAAGCCCGGCATGGTGTTCGCGCTGGAAACGTTCTGGCCCTCGAAGGACGGCTGGAGCGCGGCGCGCATTGAAGAAGAGATCGTGGTAACGGAAACCGGCCACGAAGTCATCACGCGCTTCCCGGCCGAAGAGCTGCTGGTGGCCGGCACGCAATACCACACGGTGAACGGCCCTCTTCCCACACTACGCGAGCGTGGACCCTGGGCCCAGCCGGCGCGTGGTGGAGATGGTCGAGGCGAGCGCGCAAAACGAACGCGTAGGAGCCACCGACTAACCCATGGCCGTCAGTGTGGTGATGCCCGCGCTGGAACTGGCGCAGGAGACCGGCAAGATTATTTCCTGGCTCAAGAAGGAGGGCGACCCGATCAACAAGGGTGAGCCGCTCCTCGAAATCGAAACCGACAAAATCACGTTTGAGGTGGAGGCGCCCGAGTCCGGCGTGCTGGCTGGCGTCAAATCGAACGAGGGCGACGAAGTGCCCGTAGGCCAGATGATCGCATGGATCGTGGCCCCGGGAGAGCAGCCGCCCGCGGAAGCCGCGACCGCCGCTCCGGCGGCGCGTGCCATGACGGAGCAGGCGCGCCCCACGGCCGCGGTCGCTGCCGCAACGGCTGTTCCGGAAAAACGGCCGGACGCCGGCGCTCAGATCTCACCCAAAGCCAGACGCCTCGCCAAAGAACTAGGCGTCGATCTCGCCCACGTGCGCGGCACCGGTCCCGACGGCACCATCACCAGCGAAGACGTCCAGGCAGCCGCGAAGGCCCCTGCCCCGCCCGCCCCCGCGCCGCCAGCCGAGCACGTACCCGCCATGAGCGCTATCGGGCGCTTGATGGCCGAGCGAACCACTGAAAGCTGGACCACGGCCCCGCACTTCTTCCTGGTGCGCGACGTGGATGCCGGCGGCCTGGCCGCCGCGCGCGAACAATTCGGAGCGGCCAAGATCACCCATACCGATCTCCTCATCGCGCTGGTGGCCCGCGTCCTGGCCAAGCATCCCAAGATGAACGCCAGTTGGACGGGCGGCGGCATCCGTCTCAATCGGAGCGTGAACATCAGCATGGCCATGGCGGTGCAGGATGGCGTAGTAGGGGCCGTGATCGCCAATGCGAACACTACTGCGCTGGCCGATATTGCGACGCAACGCCGCGAGTTGGCCGATCGCGCCCGCGCCGGCAAGCTGCGCCCCGCGGACGTCAGCGGCGGCACCTTTACCATCAGCAACCTGGGGATGTACAACGTCGACGCGTTCAACGCGATCATCACGCCGCCGCAGGCCGCCATACTCGCCGTGGGCCGCATCGCCGATCGCGTCGTGCCGGTGGACGGCAAACCAGGGATACGTCCCATGGTCACGCTGACCCTGTCGAGCGATCATCGCGTGGTGGATGGCGCGCAAGCCGCCGTCTTCCTGAACGATGTCGCCGAGGCCATTGGCGAACCGCAGAAGTGGCTGGCGTAGTGGGGCAGGCCTTCCGGCCTGCCGCCGCCTTTCAGGCGGCGCGCCGCGCGGAAGCGCGGCGGCAGCCCCGAAGGGCTGCCCCACCCCGACTACTCATTCACCGAATCCTGAATTTTTTTGATCCTGCCGCAAGTATGCGTTACGCGTGCCGACACACTTTTTCTCCGAATTACTGATAGAGGATAGTGTCTGAACGGCGCATGTTTGCGCCCGGTATTCGGCACTAACCCCTTTCGATACGTTCGAAACCGGTGCAGATCTGCGCCGCTTATCTTGACATGAAACCTAAACTTCCAATCGATTTTCCAATGCCCACAGAACCGATAGCCACAGATTTCGATCTGGGCAACTGGCTGGGCATGCGGCGTGCTTTTGGCATGATGGCGGGCCGTGCCTCGGCTGCCGATGCCGAATGCCTCCGGCGCATCCGCGATGACAAGCTTTACCTTTCCAAAGCAGCTAAGTGGGAGGGCTTCTGCGAGCAATATCTTGGCGCCGGCAAATCGCAGGTCAACCGCATGATTCACTACCTGGAGGAATTCGGCCCGGAGTTCTTCCACCTGACGGAGCTCACCCGCATGTCGCCCGAAGCCTATCGAGCCATCGCGGCGCAAGTGAAGCCCGAGGGGATCGAGTTCGATGGTGAAGTGATTGCGCTGTTGCCGCAGAACGCGCAACGCGTGAGCGAGGCGGTGACGGAACTACGCAAGCGTGCCGCCTCACCGAAGATTCCGGCCCATCTTGCCGAAGACCCGTTCAGCGCGATGGATCGGCGCCTGGACGACGTGATCGCCCGTATCGAAGCCATGCCGCCTCTACTCTCCGCCCAACAGAAGATTCTGCTGGCCGCCAGCCTGGTAGAGTTGCGGAAGGCCGCGGCCAAACTGGGCGTGGTGTTTTTGCTGGTTTGACTTTGCCCTTTCCCGCCATGTAACATCGACTTGCTCCGATGCCCACTCCCGCGCTGGTCAACGTCTCCGACGTCATCGATCGCAGCAAAATCACCAATTTTCACATCGGCGTATTCGTGCTGTGCGGCATGTGCCTCATCATGGATGGCTTTGACGTGCAGGCCATCGGCTATGTCGCGCCGGCCTTGAGCCGCGACTGGCACATTACCGGCGCACTGCTCGGTTCGGTGCTGAGCGCCGCGTTGATGGGCGTGCTGTTCGGGTCGATCTTGTTCAGCATGGCCGCTGACCGGCTCGGCCGCCGTCCGCTGCTGATTGCCGCATGCCTGTTCTTTTCGGTGATTACGCTCGCCACCTCGCGCGCCGATACCGTAACGCAATTGATGGTGTTGCGCTTCATCGCCGGGCTGGCGTTGGGCAGCATCATGCCGAATGCCATATCGCTGGTGGGGGAGTACAGTCCACGGACTGTCCGTGTGCCCATGATGATCGTGGTGGGCACCGGCTTCACCGCGGGCGCGGCCATCGGCGGCTTCGTTTCGTTTTGGCTGATCCCCAATTTCGGCTGGCGTTCGGTGTTCGTCTTCGGCGGCGCCATACCGCTGGTCATCGGCGCTCTGATGTACTTTCTGTTGCCGGAGTCGATCCAGTTTCTGGTGCTGCACGACAAGGATCCGAAAACCATCGGCAAGTGGCTGAGCCGTGTGGACCCGTCGCTTCCCATTTCAGACAACACCCGATACGAGGTGCGCGAGCGGCGGCTCAAGGGGGTCCCGGTGGTCAAACTGTTCCAGGAAGGCCGCGCCGCCAGGACAGCCCTGCAGTGGACCGTCTACTTCATGAACCTGTTGAACCTTTACTTCCTCTCCAGTTGGCTGCCGACGGTGGCTGGGCCGCTGGTCAAGGCAGCAGGGGTTTCCTCGAACTATGCAGTGCTGTTGGGCAGCACCCTGCAGATCGGCGGCGTGTTCGGCGCTCTTTTTCTGGGCTGGCTCGTCTTGCGGTTCGGTTTCGTTAAGGTGCTGGCCACGTGCTTTGCGGTGGCGTCGGTTAATATCGCGCTGATCGGCTACCCCGGTTTGTCGTTAGTTTCGTTGTTTGTGGTGGTCTTCCTTGCGGGGCTGGGCGTGGTGGGTGGTCAATCTTCCATGAACGCGTTTGTCGGCACGCTCTATCCGACGGATTTGCGCTCCACCGGAATTGGCTCCGGTTTGGGAGTGGGCCGTATCGGTTCGATAGTAGGCCCCATCGTGGCGGGCGAACTGATCAGCCTGCACTGGCAACCGCAGCAGCTCTTCCTGACAGCCGCCGTGCCCGCGGCGATTTCGGTGGTGGGGATGATCGCCATGCGGTGGGCAATCGAACCGCAAGCGGTTCACGACAGCCACGCCAAAGTGATGGTGCACTAGGGGGCAGGCTTTCCAGCCTGCCGCCGGGCTTCGGCCCGGCGCGCCGCGCGGAAGCGCGGCGGCAGCCCGGAAGGGCTGCCCCACCTATACTAAGAAGATGGGTTTTCGGCTGGTGGTGAACTATCGCCCGCGCGGCGACCAGGAGACCGCCATCGCGGAACTGACGCGCGGTATCCGCGACGGCGAGCAGCACCAGGTTCTGTTAGGGGTCACCGGCTCCGGCAAGACCTTCACCATAGCCAAGGTGATGGAGGCGTTGGGACGCCCGGCGCTGGTCCTGGCACACAACAAGACGCTCGCGGCGCAGCTCTATCACGAATTCAAAACTTTCTTCCCCGACAACGCGGTTGAGTATTTCGTCAGCTATTACGACTACTACCAGCCGGAAGCCTACATTCCCTCGAGCGACGTCTACATCGAAAAAGAATCCACCATCAACGATGAGCTGGACAAGCTGCGCCTGGCAGCTACCAAGTCTCTTTTTGAGCGCCGCGATTGCGTGATCGTGGCCAGCGTGAGCTGCATCTACGGTCTGGGATCGCCCGAGGCGTACTACGGCATGCTGCTCATGCTGGAGAAGGGGCAGAAGATCTCGCGCAACCAGATCCTCTCCAAACTGGTGGAGATTCTGTACGAGCGCAACGATACCGATTTCCGGCGCGGCACGTTCCGCGTGCGCGGCGACGTGATCGAAGTCTACCCCACCTACGACGACAACGCCTACCGCATCGAGCTGTGGGGGGATGAAGTGGAGAGCCTGGCTCAAATCGACCCGCTGTTGGGCCAGGTGAAGCAGACCTACGTGCGGCTGCCGATTTATCCGAAGACGCACTACGTGATGTCCGAGGAAACCAAACTCGACGCCATGGAAAGCATTCGCGTGGAGCTGGACTGGTGGCACAAGGAGCTGGAGCGGCAGGGGAAGACCATCGAAGCGCAGCGCCTGTACCAGCGCACCATGTTCGATCTCGAAATGATCAAGGAGATCGGATATTGCCACGGTATCGAAAACTATTCACGCCATTTTTCGGGGCGGCTCCCCGGCGAAGCGCCGCCCACGCTGCTCGACTACCTGCCGCACGACTCCCTGATTTTCATCGACGAAAGTCACCAGACCATTCCGCAATTGCACGGCATGTATCACGGCGACCGCTCGCGCAAGGAAGTGCTGGTGTCGCACGGCTTCCGCCTTCCCAGCGCGCTCGACAACCGCCCGCTTACCTTTGAGGAATTCGAGCACCGCGTAAACCAGCTGGTGTACGTTTCGGCAACGCCCGGCCCGTACGAGCTGACCAAAGCGGCAGGGGTAGTGGTGGAGCAGATCATCCGGCCGACGGGCCTGTTGGACCCCAGCGTGGAGATCCGGCCGGTGCGCGGGCAGGTGGACGATCTGCTCGGACAGATCCGCCAGCGTGTGGAGGCCGGTCAACGGGTTTTGGTGACTACTCTCACCAAGCGCATGGCCGAGGACCTGGCGGAGTACTACGCGGAGGTGGGTGTACGCTGCAACTACCTGCACTCGGAAGTGAGCACGCTGGACCGCATCAAGATCCTGCGCGATCTACGCCGCGGCGAGTTCGACGTGCTGATCGGGATTAACCTGCTGCGCGAAGGGCTGGATCTGCCCGAGGTTTCCCTGGTGGCCATTCTGGACGCGGACAAGGAAGGATTCCTGCGATCGTCAGGGGCATTGATTCAGACCATGGGACGCGCGGCGCGGCACCTGGAAGGGCACGCCATTCTGTATGCCGACGTGATGACCGACAGCATGAAGAAGGCCATCGATGAGACCAACCGCCGCCGGCGCACGCAGGAAGAGTACAATGAGCGCAATCACATCGTACCGCAGTCGATCATCAAGCCCATCGATATGAGCCTGGTGGCGGTAGCCGAGGGCGATTACGTTACGGTGCCGTTAGAAACCGATGAAGAAGTGGAGAGCCTCACGCCGCAGCAGCGAGAGGTATTCCTGGGCGAGCTGGAAGAACGAATGCGCGAAGCTGCGCGGAAATTTGAATTTGAAAAGGCGGCGCAACTGCGCGACCGGTTAAAGGCGCTGAAGACCGTCGGAGCTGGGTCATAAGTGTAAATTCTGAGTCCATAGGACGGGATAACTAAAGTAAGCGGCAAACCTAGTCCTAATTCAATATCGTGCCGTACCAACGGCCTATCAGCCGGCAGCCCGGCTTGGGCGAGAATAAGTATATGAATAGAGCGGTCCCCCTCATGGTGGCGGCGCTGGTCCTGCTGGAAGGAGCCTGCAGCCGCAGCCCCCGCTATTATCTCGACAAAGGCGACAAGTTGTATGCCAAAGGCGCTTACGCCGATGCTTCCCTGAACTACCGGAAGGCGATCCAAAAGGATCCCTCGTTTGGCCCGGCGTATTATCAACTGGGGCTCTCAGAACTGCATTTGAACAAAGCGTCGGAGGCCTACCAGTCGCTGTCGCGCGCCGCCGATCTGCTGCCCAATCGGGAAGACGTGAAGGTCACGCTGGCGGGTCTGAGCCTGGCGGCATACTTTTCCGACCGGCGCCATCCGGACGCGTTGCGCAAGAAGGTGGACACGCTCGCCGATCAACTGCTCGCCAAGAATCCCAAGTCCTACGATGGTTTGCGTCTCAAGGGGCACCTGGCGGCGGCCGGACAAAACCTCGTCAACGCTGAGGATTTTTATCGCCAGGCCAACGAGGTCAAGCCGATGCAGCCCGAAGTGATCATGGCCTGGGTCCAGGTAATGCTGCAGGCCGGCCACGTTCAGCAGGGCGAGGATCTGGCTACCCAGTTCATCGCAAAGAACCGGACGTACCTTCCGATCTACGATCTGTTGCTCCGGTATTATCTGCAATCCAACCGACTGGACGATGCCGAAAGGATTCTCAAAACCAGGGCGGCCAACAATCCGAATGACCCGGGCGCGGCGTTGGAGTTGGCCGCATTTTACGCCAGCCACAAGCGGGAAAGCGAGATGCAGGCTCCTTTGCAGCGGTTGCTGGATGATCCCAAAACGTTTCCGCAGGCGCATCTCCAGGTGGGTGATTTATACCTCCGGCTGCAGCGTTGGGATGACGCATTGGAGCAGTATAACGAGGGCGCTCACGCCAACCCGAAGGACAAAGTCATTTACCTGAAGCGGGTGGCCGATGTTTGGCTGGCGCAGGGAAAAGGGGAGCAGGCTGACCATGTGGTGGACGACATTCTCGCCCAGCAGCCGGGGGATGAAGCGGCCAAGGGCGTGAGGGCTTCTTTGCTGCTGGCCAAGCCCACTCCGGAAAACCTGGCGAAAGCCACAACTCTGTTTCAGGGCCTGGTAGACAAGAACCCCGACAATGCCGTGTGGCGCTTCAATTTGGGTAGGGCATTGGCGGCCAAAGGGGAAACCGAGAAGGCCCGAGCGCAACTGCAGGAGGCCGTTAAACTGCGCCGTGACTTTCTGCCTCCGCGCCTGATCCTGGCCGAGATGAGTGAGGCCAAGCGCGACTTCCGAAGCGCCCTGCAATACAGCGATGAGATCCTGGCGTTGAATCCCAGGCTTATGCGGATTCGGTTGCTGCATGCTATCAGTCTGCTGAACACCGGAGACCAGGCGCGGGGCCGGCAAGAGTTGCGGGGCATGGAAAAGGAATTCCCGCAAAACCTGGACGTTCAGTTAGAACTCGGCGCGCTCGACTTATACGATGACCACTTACCGGCGGCGGAGGAGCGGTTTCGCAAACTGCTGGCGGACGGCAAAAGCGATCCGCGGGCAGCTTCCGGCCTGGTGCGTACGCTGATGGCCGAAAACCACCCGGACGCGGCATTGAGCTTCCTGCAGGAGGAAGTGAAGAAGTCGCCTAAGTCCGTAGGGTTGCGCTCGATGCTCGCGTCCACGGAGATGCAGGCAGGAAAATACGATCTCGCGCTGGCCGAATACCAGCACCTGGCAACCGACGCTCCCAACTCACCGCAGATCTACCTGGCGTTGGGTAATGCGTACCGGCAGCGGGGAGATATCCCGAACGCGGTGGCCTCTTTCCAAAAAGCGGGGTCCCTGGCACCCAACGACAGCGCTCCGTTGGCGCTTTTGGGCGAGAGCCTGATGCAGGAGGGGCAAAAGCCACAGGCTTTGGATGCCTACCGCCGCGCGCTGCAAATGAGGCCCGACAACGCCCTGCTGATGAACGCTACGGCCTATTTGATCGCCGAGACCGGCGGCAGCCTGGACGAGGCCCTTAAGTTGGCCCAGAAAGCCGTGGCGGCGGATGCGAAGCAACCCAACTTCTCAGACACCTTGGGATGGATCTATTTTAAGAAGGACCAGAATGATAGCGCGCTGCCGATCTTCCGGGTGCTGACCAGAAATAATCCCGAGAGCGCCACTTTTCACTATCACTTCGGCATGGCGTTGTTGAAGATGGGCGATCGGAAGACCGCCGAATCGGAATTAAAGGACGCTCTTTCCAAGAAGCCATCCGGCGAGGTTCGCCATGAGATCGAAACCGCGCTGGCAAAGATCGGGTAGCGTCGGAGCTTTCAGCGATCAGCTTTCAGCCATCAGCCACACCAGCGCGGCTGATCGCGGAGTGTTGAGTGCTCACCGCTGATTGCTGAAAGCCTACTTACTTCACGCCGCTGACTAGCGCGTCCAATTGTTGCACCGATAGCCTCATAGAATCCGCCTGGGCCGAAAGTTGCGCGCTGGCGGCAGCGCTCTCCTCGGCGCCGGCCGCGGCCCGTTGCGTAAGCTGTTCCATGTTGGTGAGCGCCTTGGCGACCTGCTCGATGCCGCGAGCCTGCTCCTGGCTGCCGCCATGCACCTCGTCGACCAGGGTTCGCACGGCCGCTGCACTCACCGTAATGCCGTTCATGGATTGCGCTACTGCTTCCAGCCTGGTTGACCCATCCCCGGTTCGGGAGATGGAAGCCTCGATCAGAGCGGCCGTATCGTGCGCCGCTTGCGCGCTGCGCTGCGCCAGGCTGCGGACTTCGTCCGCTACCACCGCGAAGCCCAGTCCGGCTTCACCAGCGCGCGCCGCTTCCACGGCCGCATTGAGCGCCAGAATATTCGTCTGGAAGGCAATGCCGTCGATCACCTTGATGATTTTCGCGATCTGTCCGCTCGAATCCCGGATTTCCTTCATGGAAACCGTCATCTCGCCCAGCCGCCGGTTGGCATCCTCCACCATTCCCGAAGTCTGGGTCATGTGAAGCGCGGATCCCTCGCTGTTCTCGGCGTTACGCCGGGCCATGGAGCTGATTTCTTCGCTGGCAGCCGAGGTTTGTTCGAGGGCCGCCGCCTGGGAGGCAGCGTCGCGCGCCAGCGATTGGCTGGTGCTGGCCACCTGAGCCGACGCGGCGCTGATCTGATTGGCGGCCTCGCCTAGCTCGGCCGAAATCGTCCGGATCGGCCGGCTGATCGAGCGGACCACCTGGAAAGTTAAGGCCAGTGATATTGCCCCGGCCAATCCTGCTGCGCCTAGAAAGATCCATCCCAGCTTTGCCAACTCCGCTTCGACGTCGTCGACATACGCGCCCGAGCCAATGACCCAGCCCCACGGCTCGTACAGCTTCACAAAATTGATCTTCGGTGAGAACTGGTCGGTGCCCTTCCGCTTCCACATGTAGTCTACCGGTCCTTCGGTTTTTTCGCGGCAGACGCGAACCATGGCCTGGAAGATATATATGCCATTGGGGTCCTTCATCTCGGTCAGGTCCTTGCCCTCCAGGTGGGGATTCGCGGTATTCATGACCATGCGCGGATGGAGGTCGTTGATCCAGAAGTAGTCTCCTTCCCCTGAGCCGTAGCGCATGCTCCGGACGGTCCGTTGCGCTGCATCTTGCGCCTGTTCTTGGGACATCTTCCCGGCGCGGACCTGAGCGCCATAGTAGTCGGCCGCATTCCAGGCGCCCTCGACGAGCTGCCGGATGGCCGCGCGCCTGCTCTCGTAATGCGATGCGCGGATGCTGGAGTGTATCCACCACAATCCGCCCGCAAAACAAATTGCAGGCGCAACTCCAATCACGGCCATTCTCGTTGACAGGCTAAGACGTTTCCACATATCGTTTTCCTTTTACCGCGTGCCTACCATCCCGGTAAGCCGCTCAGCAACTTGTCCGACCGCGCCGGAGTGCGCGGACATTTCAGCGATTGCCGCAGCGGTTTCCTGGGCGCTGGCGGCGGTGGCCTGCAATGCCCGGTCCATCTGCGAAACCGCACTGGCAATCTGAATCATGCCGCGCGCTTGCTCCTTGCTGCCGGCGTTGACATTGTCAAACAGCGATTTCAACTTTCCGGTGCTGCCGCTGATCTCCTGGAAAACAGCCGTTACCTGTCGCACACATTCGCGGCCGCTGCCGGACTTGGCTAACGAGTCTTCTACCAGCGCCGCCGTATCCTTAGCTGCCTGTGCCGAACGTTGCGCCAGGTTGCGGACCTCGTCTGCTACCACAGCAAACCCCAGTCCCGCTTCGCCGGCGCGCGCCGCTTCCACCGCGGCATTGAGTGCCAGGATGTTGGTCTGGAAAGCGATCTCGTCGATGACACGCAAAATCTTGGAGATGCGCTCACTGGCGGCGCCTATCTCATCCATGGACGAGGTCAGCGCGTCGAATGGCGGTATTGCCTTCCTGAGCGCGGCCATCCACCGCCGCCACTAATGAAGCCGCTGCCGTGGCGCTATCCGCGTTCTGGCTTGAAATTGAAGAGATCTCTTCGGCTGACGACGCAGTCTCCTCCAGGGAGGCCGCTTGCTGCGAGGCAATGCGCGCGACCGACTGGCTGGCCACCGATATCTGTGTGGTGGCGGAGGACATCTGCCCGGCGCCTGTGGTTAGTTCGTGAATCACGGCCCGCAGGTTCCGGTCCAACCGGCCAATGACCACCAGCACGAACCCAGCCACCATGAGTGCCAGCACGCCGCCCATCGCGGAGAGCCAGAAAGCCCACGCACGGTACGATTGCATTCTCAGACTGGCTGTCCGGAGTGCTTCCCGCTGCATATCGAGCAGCTCGGCTTTGGCCTTGTCGGAGGCCTGAGCGAAGGGCCGCGTCATTTTCTGCGAATTGCTGGCGGCCTCGGCCGGACTGCCGGCCAGTGCGAGAGCGTTTACTTTGTCCGTCAAGGATAACCACGTGCCGATGTTGGTTTCCAACCTGTCGAGCGCGGCCTTTTCGGCTTCAGCCGTCATCAGACCGTGAAGTTCCGTCATCAGTCCGGCCACTCGCTTGGTAGCGGCTTCGAATTTCCCGGCCTCGGTTTTCACAACTTCCGGCTGGTTGATGAAGGAGTACACCAGAATATTGCGGCCTGAAATGCGAGCTGTGTCGTAAACCAGAATCAACTCGCCGAGCTTGTCGAGCTTCCTGGTCGGCCCGTTGGCGACCTGGTCGAGTTCACCGCTCAAGCGGTTCGCCAGCCAGGGCAACGAGGCAATCGCCAAGGCCGCGACGGAGAGGAGCGCGCAACAGCATGCCAGTAGTTTGTATCGCAGGGTCAAATGTCTCATGGGTGGTTTCCGGTTTGAAGAGCAGCCGGTGCGGGTTTGGCCAGCACCGGCTGCAAGCCCGCCTATAGCTGGCGGGTGAAATACAGGAACGGATAGACGAATCCGCTGGTCTTCCCCGCCTGTTTCAGATACGAGCCCGGCGCCAGATTTCCGACACCGATTCCCACCACGGTCTTGGGCGTGACGGTGGCGATGAGCATCGCGTCCACGCCTTCGCCCACGTGATTGCTGGTGGCTTTGGTATCGAACACGGTCCGCGTACCGCTGCCATTGTAGAGGCCGTCCTGAACGGTGGCCAGCCAATAATCGCGGTAGTCCACCTTCACCTTCAGTTTTTTGGTTGGAGTGAAGTCCACACCCGCGCGCCAGTCCGCCAGATTGCGCCAGCCAAACTGCCCGGTCAGGCTGTTCAGCGGCTGATTGGCGCCGTATAGACAATCGAAGCTCTGGTGATACCCGTCCTTCCGGTTGTCGTCGCCCGAAGCCCAGACGTAATCGCTGTTGAAATGCGGCTTCCACGATACCCGCTTCAGCGTCCAGCCGCCACCGGCCACATATCCAAATGCCTGAACGACGTCGTGATTGTAATAACCACCTTCGCGCACGGCTTCGCCGTTGTAGTCGAATCCGCCCGGGATGGTGCCAATGAGGCGCATGCCCCCGTAGAGGGTGTCCGCATCACCCAGCTTGCCGTCTTTACTCTTTACGTTCATGGCCGTTTTGGCCATGAAATAAGGCTCAATGCTGGCGTGGGGGATCAGTTTGCCCAACGCCGAGTAGGCTGCGTAGAAGTGCTCGCCCGGCTTGTCCCGGTCTTCGCGGTTCGGGTCCGCCAACACGACGGATCCGCCAACCAGGTCCAGTTTGAAGGCCTTGGTGGTAATGTACGCGTGAAACATATCAAACGTCTTAGTGACGTTGCTCCAGTCACCGCTGGTCACGAGCCGGCCTGACCCCAGTGTCAGGTCCTGGCGGCCCACTCTGAGTTTGGCGCCCGGCCCTTCGATCACGCCCACTTCCACGTAGCCCTGGCGGAAATCGATGGGATTGTCGATGCTGGATGGCGGCTTGGTGTTGTAGCCCATGACACGCGCGTCCTGCGTTTCGGCGAAGAAGCGCAGAAACGACGTGGGTTGAAAAGCCACGCCCAGACGGACCCGCGTCAGCAGGTAGGAGTCCGCGGGAGTCAAAGTATAGTCCGATCCCTGGGTGGCTTCCCAGCGCGCCCGCACCGATCCGGTCACTTTAACGGTTCGAGCCAGGTAGTCCTTCAGACCCCCCGAAGCTGCTGTCTTACTATCCGGAGTTGCGCTGTCCGGCGTGGATCCGGTGCTTTGCGCGCGTCCGGTGCCACCAAAGAAACAGACCGCTGTTCCCATCAGGAACCAGGCAGTCAGGTGATGAATCCTCATACCAGACGCTTCGGCATGAGGCGGAAAAGCGTGAAGGAAAACGCGTCAAAAACGGGCTATGTGAAATCTGTTTTGGGTCGATAAGGGTGTTAAAGCAGCGGTGCGGACTTGGCTCAAAAAAGCCAAAGTGCCGAGACGAGTCTCCACATGGGGATACTAGTTCGAGGGAGCGCGGTAGCCGTGCCGCCAGCGAACTGAGAGACGTGTCCCGGGGCGGCGCTGCACGTTCAATTGCAGGCGGTGAAACTTGCCGTCCGCGGCCAAGTTGGAAGGAGTATAGCCGAGCACGTACTGCGAACGGAGTTCCCGGCTGACGCGCTCGGCTACGCGCTCCGGATCGCGCGGATCGCTCAACTGGAAGTATCGCCCGGCGGCGTGATCGCACAATTCGGAAAGCAGGTTCGGACCCGCCATCTCCTCCCATGGGCGCTCGGGTAGGAACTCCGTAGTGTCGAGGGCATAGAGTTGCACATCGGCCTCCTCGAGTTGATGCGCCAGCGACCGCTCGGACAACACGCTGAAGTTGTCGCCGCCATCGGAGAAGACCACCATGGCGCGACGCGGGTTGTGCGATTGGCGGAGCTGCTTCAATGCCGCGGCGATGGCATCCAGGAGCGCCGTTCGCCCGTGTGCCTCCGCGGCAAAAACGTGGTTCTGCACCTCCGCTCCGTCCGCGGTCCAGGGAACCGCGACCTGCGGGCGTTCCGCGAAGGTGATCAGGCAGAATTCGTCCTGGGGATTCGACGTTTTTAGGACCGCCGCAAGTGCGCTGCGCATTCCAGCCAGTTTGCCTGCCATGCTGCCGCTGGTATCGAAAACCACGGCTAGCGATAGCGGAACGTCTTCCTCTCCGAAGTAGCGGATGGTCTGTTCCACCTTGTCTTCGAACAAGCGGAAGTCCTCCCGCCCCAGTCCGCGCACCAGCCGGTCATGCGTATCGACCACCGTGGCGCCGATCAATACCACCGTGGAGTCCGCGCGGAAATGCCCTGACTGTGCCGCCTCCGAAGAGCCATGTGCGGCCATCGAAGCCAGCAGGAGAGCGATCGCGCATCGGGCTTGCAGTCCATTCATCCAAGCTCATCATAGGCGCTCGGCTCCAGCGTGCCAAGCCTGTTGACTCAGTACATCCGGCTAGCCCGTACTACACCTCGAGGTGATAGAGTTGTGATTTCGGCTTAATACGCCGGCTCCCACATGACGAGACAGCATTACGTGAACGAACTGGAATCGGTTCGCCAGAACCTGGTTCAAATGGGTGACACCACCATCGCCCTTCTCAGCGAAGCCATCCGCACGATTGGCGGGAATTCCGATTCAGCCGCGCGCGCCAGCGAACTAGAAGCCAAGACCGATCATCAGCATCGATTGATCCATGACCAATGCTTCAGCCTGATCACGTTACAAGCGCCCGTGGCACGGGACGCGCGGCTGATCACGGGAGCTTTGGACGCCATCGTCGATCTGGAGCTCATCGGCGACTACGCTTATGAGATCGTCACCCTGAGTGCGTCCATCAAGCATCGGCCCCCCTCGCAGATCCTGAACCAGATCGCGGAATTGGGCGCCCGGATTCGCGAGACTCTGGCGAACGCCATCGACGTATGGCGTGGCAGAGAAGGTGCCCAGGCGATCGCCGCACGGCCTCTGGAAGCATCAGTTCGCGCGGAGTGCCAGAGCCTCTACGAGAAGCTCTCGGCGCTGCTGGCGTCGCCGGTGGATGGTACGCCTTATGCGACGCTGCTGATTATCTGTAAGCACTTGGAGCGCATTTTGCGGCACGCGGTGTGCGTAGCCGAGCAAGCTCCGGCCGCCGCCCCCACCGTCTAGTACTGGGTAGGAACTCACCGGCGACAAGATCGCCGGCGCTACGTAACGCCGGCGGTCTTCGCCGCCGGTGCGTTACTGGTATAAAGATCTTCATATCCTAAAATCAGAGTAAAATGAAGTCGGTAAGGTGTGGGAGGAGCACGATGGTCATCTCATCGCAGTTACGCCCCGGCATGGCGATCAAACACCAGGGACAAAACTATAAGGTGCTGGCCGCGGAGTATCACCCCGGGCAGGGGCAAATGGGCGGTGTCGCCCACGTACGTCTCCAGAATCTCGACACCCGGACGTTGTGGGAGCACAGCTTCCGCGCGGACCTGAAGTTCGAGGAAATTCCGCTCGATAAGCAGACCCTGGAGTTTCTGTACACGGACCGCGGATATTGCTGCTTCATGAACCGCGAAACCTTCGAGCAGACGGAGGTTCCGCAAGCCGTGGGCGGGCCGCAGGCGGATTTCCTGGAGCCGGGTATGACCATCGCGGTGGAATTCGTGGACGGCCGTCCAGTCAGCATCGTTTTCCCCGTCGTCCTGGAAGTGCGGATCGCGCAGACGGCGCCGCCCGCCCATCAGCAGCAGGCTACCAGTTTCAAACCGGCCAAGCTGGCGAACGGGGTCGAAGTGATGGTGCCGCAGTTCATCAAAGCGGGCGACGTCATCCGGATCGATCTCGAGAACCTGAAATACGTGGATCGGGTTAAAGCCGATACCAAACTGAAAGGCGCGAGAATCTCGGCCTAGAAGGAGTCATTTGTGAGCGAGCGAGCTTCCCTGCTGCGGTCAGCGCTGCAGCAACGAAAGGCCCTGGTGGTGCCGGGGTGTCACGACACATTGAGCGCCAAGATTATCGAGAGCGCCGGTTTCGAGGCCGTACAAATTAGCGGCTTCGGTCTCGCCGGAAGCCTGCTCGCGCAGCCGGACGTCGGTCTGGTGGACATGAAGGATGTTCTGGATGCCACCGCCCGTATTGCGCGCGCCGTGCGCATTCCCGTCATGGCGGATATCGATACGGGCGGCGGCAATGCCATCAACGCCGCAGCCATCACCGAGACGCTCATCGCCATGGACGTGGCGGGCGTCAACATCGAGGACCAGGTGTTTCCGAAACGCTGCGGCCACATGGAGGGCAAGCAGGTGATTCCGGCCGCGGAGATGGCGGGCAAGGTGCGGGCCATGGTCGACGTGCGGCGCCGCCTGGGGCAGGACATTGTGATTAATGCCCGCACCGATGCGTATGCGGTGGATGGGCTGCACGAGGCCATTTTCCGCTGCAACCTGTATCTGGATGCGGGGGCCGACATGGTGTTCATCGATGGCATCGGGACGCGCACCGAAATTCAACGCGCGGCCCGCGAGGTCCAGGGCCTGCTCTCGGTGAACCTGATGGACGGGGTTACCGGCGTCAAAACGGAGCTGATTCCGATTTCCGAGCTGGCCGCCATCGGTATCGCGCGGGTCAGTATTCCGGTGGCGTCGATTCTGGTGATGCACAAAGCGCTGGTCGAATTTTTCACAGCGCTGCACGATTCGCCGACCGGCCTTCTCGCGGGTGAATCGTATTGGCTCTCGGGCTTCCGCGAGTACACCAACTTCGTGGGCCTGCGTGAGTATCGCGCCATGGAGGAGGAGTACCTGCCCGCGCTGGTTGAGGTGGAGCATTAATGACAACCGCTCCCTTTGGTCACGGCTCAGTAAGGCGGCGAAATCGGGCGCGGGTGAAATCGATTAGCGCGCGAAACCGGCTGTGCGTGAAAAATGTGAACGCGTTTCTGAGCCGTGACCGAAGGGAGCGGTCTTGGTAAACCTATGCCCTACACCCTAGCTGAGAAAATTTTGGCCCGCGCTTCCGGGCGCGCGCGTGTCTCACCGGATGAGATTGTGGTGGCGGATATAGACCTCGCCATGAGTCATGAGAACGCCGACCTGGTCCGCAAGAGCTTCCTCGAAATCGGCGTGGCGCGCGTGTGGGACCCCTCGAAGATTGTCATCATCTTCGATCACCGTATACCTGCGGAATCGGAGCGGACCGCGACCACCCACAAGGCCATCCGCGAGTTCGTGGCGGCGCAGGGGATCGACGCCTTCTACGACGTAGGACGCGGCGGCATCTGCCACCAGGTGCTGCCGGAGAACGGACATGTGCGGCCGGGGATGGTGGTGGTGGGCACCGATTCCCACATGACCACGCACGGCGCGTTCGGAGCATTTTCCGTGGGCATCGGCGCCACCGAAATGGCCGGTGTGTGGACCGAAGGAAAGCTGTGGTTCAAAGTCCCTTCCACCTTGCGCATTGAAGTGGAGGGCGAGTTTCGCCCCTGGATTTCGGCGAAGGATTTGATCCTCTACATTATCGGACTGGTGGGCGCGACCGGCGCCGACTACCGTGCGGTGGAATTCGATGGTCCCGCCGTCCGCCGCTTGACCGTGGCGTCGCGCATGGTGCTCACCAACCTCGCCACGGAAATGGGCGCCAAGGCGGCGTTCACTCCGGTGGATGAAGTACTCCTGGACTATCTGCGGCCGCGCGTGCATCAGAAATTGGAAATGCTGGCGCCCGATGCGGACGCGGTGTACGAGCGTGTGATCCGCCTGGATGCCGGTAAGGAGTTGCGGGAGCCGCAGATCGCGTGCCCCCATACCGTGGACAACGTAAAGCCGCTCTCATTGGTGGGGGAAGTGCAGATTGACCAAGCTGTGCTGGGCTCCTGCACCAACGGCCGGCTGGAAGATCTCGCTGCGGCGGCGCATGTTGTGGCCGGGCACACGGTACATCCGCACACGCGGCTCATTGTGATTCCCGCCTCCCAGAATATTTATCGGGAGGCCATGCGGCTGGGCTATCTGGAGACGCTGGTGGCGGCCGGCGCCATCATTAACCCGCCCGGCTGCGGGCCTTGCGTGGGAGTGCACCAGGGCATTCTCGCGGCCGGCGAGAACTGCGTCTCCTCCACTAACCGCAACTTCCTGGGACGCATGGGCAGCAAGGATTCCCATTTGTACCTGGCCAGCCCGGCGGTGGTGGCCGCGTCCGCCATCGCCGGCAAACTGGCGCATCCGGAGAGCGTCGCAAAGGAGATGCAGCTATGTCTGACGGAAGTTTGATGCTGCGCGGCCAGGTGCGCGTGGTTTTGGGTGACAACATCGATACCGACGTCATTTACCCGGGCCGCTTTCTGAACATCACGGATCGCGAGGCGACCGCGCCGCACCTTTTCGAACTGGTCTATCCCGAGATTCGTGCGGCGCTCCAGCCCGGAGATATTATCGTCGCGGCCAAGAACTTTGGCGGCGGATCGAGCCGCGAGCAGGCTGCTGCGGCCCTGAAATTCTCGGGGGTCGGCGCGGTGATTGCGGCTTCCTTCGGACGGATTTTCTTGCGGAACGCCATCAATCTGGGGCTGCCTGCGGTGGTGTCGGCGGGCGCGGCGGCGGCTTGCGTAGCGGGCGACGAACTGGTGATCGATCTCGCCGCTGGGGAGATACGGAACGTGACTCAGATGCGAATGATCGCGGCGGCTGCACTCGACCCGCGGGCGGTGGAGTTGCTCGACGCCGGGGGATTGATCCCGTACCTGAAGCGGAAGTACGCAGCGTGAAGAGAGGTAGCACAGGCATTCCTGCCTGTGTCAGGTTTTTCCGGAGGCATTATGCAGAAGCATCGAATCGCCTGGTTACCGGGAGACGGCATCGGGCACGACGTATGCGCCGCTGCGCGCACGGTCCTCGACGCGGCCGGGTTCCAGGCCGAATACACGGAGGGCGACATCGGCTGGGAGTATTGGTGCAAGGAGGGTGACGCGCTGCCACGGCGCACGCTCGATCTGCTGAAGCACACCGATTGCGCATTCTTCGGCGCCATCACTTCCAAACCGGCAGCCGACGCGGCCCGTGAACTGGCGCCGCAACTGCGAGGTCAAGGCCTTCGGTATCGCAGTCCCATCATTCGCATGCGGCAGATGCTCGATCTATACGTCTGCCTGCGGCCGTGCCGCGCATTTCGAGGAAATCCGCTCAACTATCGCGACAATATCGACCTGGTGGTGTTCCGCGAGAATACCGAGGGCATGTACATCGGAGTGGAATTTCCCGAAGTCCCCGAGAGCTTCCGCCTGGAGCCGGGCATGGAGCGCATCCCGCGCGATGCCGCGATCTCCCTCCGCAGCGTGACGCGCGAGGCCTCGCGACAGATTGTCGAAGCAGCTTTTCAGTTTGCCGTAAAGCACGGGCGCCGGAAGGTGACGGCGGTCCACAAGGCTAATGTGCTTCGCGCAACTTGCGGCCTTTTTCTGGAGGTGGCGCAACAAGTGGCCGCGCGCTATCCGCAGATCCAGTTCGAAACCGCCAATGTGGACGCCATGTCCATGTGGCTTTTGAAGAACCCAGAAAACTACGACATCATCGTCACCACCAACCTGTTCGGCGATATCCTGTCGGACCTGTGCGCGCAACTGGTGGGCGGGATGGGCTTCGCCTATAGCGGCAATATCGGTGCGCGGTACGCCGTGTTTGAGCCGACCCACGGCTCCGCGCCGAAATACGCCGGACTGAACAAAGTGAACCCGCTGGCCGCCATTCTGGCCGCCAAGATGATGGCGGAGTGGCTGGGCGAAACCGCGATCGCCGGCCGCATTGAGAACGCCGTGGCCCAGGTGATTGCACATGGCGCGCTGCGCACGTACGACATGGGAGGCCACGCCGGCACCATGGATATCGCGCACGGTGTGGCGCGTGAGCTATGCCTGGCCCACACCGCAACGGAAGACCAGGTGAACATGCGGGCGACGCTGGCGCAGCGCACCGACAGCCACGGCTCGAAGATCGAGGAACTGGCGGGCACGGGTGTGATCGACGCGCAAGGCGGGTGAGGACAAACCCACCGGCGACAAAGATCGCCGGCGTTACGCGGCGGCTGCGGGATTGCCTTGGCGGTCTAGGATAATGCTGAGCCAGTCGACGGCTTCATAGACGGCGCGATTCTGGACCGCGGCCGCATTCGCCCGAAAGCGCGCGTATCGCTCGGGCTGCAGCAATTCCTCTACTGCCTGGGCCACGCGATCGTAGCTCGTCACCACCAATCCGACCTGCCGCTCCAGAATCCAATCGGCGTTGTAGCGCTCATGCGCCAGCGTGCGGATGTTGCGTTCGACGATAACCGGTAGCTTCATGGCCAAGGCCTCGCTGATGCTGCCGGGGCCGGGCTTGCCGATGAAGAAATCCGCCAGCGTCATGTAGTGCGGAACCTCGCGCGTGAAGCCTTCCACGAACATGGGGATTTCCGGCGCCATGGCCCGCACGGCGCGCGCGGATTCCTCGTGGCGCCCGCAGAGCAGGATGAGCTGGACGCCGGATCCAGGGCGGTTCAAAGCGCGCGCGACTTTGACGGTGTCGTTCGATCCCTCGCCTCCAAACATCACCAGGCCCGTCGGAAGATCGGGCCGGAGCCCCAGGCGCAGGCGAGCCTCGGCGCGGTCGACAGGCGGCTCCGCATAGAACCGGGGATGCAGAATCATCCCCGAGACCGGCAGGATTCGCTCCGCAGCCAAGCCCAATTCACGGGCCTGTTCGACCGCCCGTTCGGAACCGCACACGATGTATTGCTCTTGTCGCTCGATCCAGAAGTGCGGTGGATAATCCGCGATATCCGTGAGGATCGTCACAAAGGGCCGCCCCGGGCAGACCGCTGCGAACGCTTCGCGGAGCGCGCGGTTGTAGTGCGGAATGAGCGAGACCACCATGTCGGCCGGCTGGCTGCGCCAGTGCCGCTTGAGCACGTTGACCTGTTGGTGGTGCAGCATGCGGATGACAAGGTGCATCGCCGGTATCATTTGCGCGGTGCCCAGCGTCCAGCCGCGCCGCAGCATGATGTTGTAGATGTCTTGAAACGGAATCCCGGTGGTCTTGCGGATGAAGTCGATGGAATCCAGCAGGTCTTGGACGCAGTGGGGGCGCAGATCCCAGGGCCGCTGCTGTTCCTCGACGACAGCCTGGAGCGCCCGCGCCGCTGCACGGTGGCCGCCACCGGCGTCGATGTAAATCAAGTCGATGGCTGGATGGCCGCTCATGGCCGTGCCCTGGCCAAAAACACGTTGGGCTGAAACGCAGTCTTCACGGGACGCCCGGTCCAGCAGGAAGGCATCTCCAGATTGAAGATCCACGCCAAGGTAGCGGCGGTGTCGTAGGTATTCACGGGCGCCGTGATGCGTCCGGGCAACACCCCGGGGCCGGACAGAATCCAAGGGATCTGGATCTCCGCCAGGGAATTCTTCCCGTGCCCGTGACGCGTGCCGCCGTGATCGGAAGTGACCAGAACGTACGTCGAATCCCATGCGTTCTCGCGGTCGATCACGCTCAACACCCTTCCCAGATAACTATCCGCGTCCGCCACTGCCTGGTAATACGCACTGCTGAACCAGTTTGTTTCATGGCCGGCGTGGTCGATGTTATCGAGATGGATGAAAAGCAACGCCGGGCGGTACTCCCGCCAGTAGTCCATGGCGGCATCCACGGTATGAGCCGTGCCCGATACGTGCCGCATGACATCGGGCGCGCCGGGTTCGACCAGTTCGGCAAAACCTGCCCATTCGTGGAACACGGCGATCCGGCTGCCGGGATTCTGCCCGCGCAACACGCCGAAAATAGTGGGGTACTTGCCGCCGGCATCGTGGCACGCGGGTTCGAATTCCACCAACCGCCGGAAGTAGCCGTTGGAAGTGATGCCGTGCTGCTCGGGCGGCGCTCCCCCGATAGCCGACTCCCAGTTCGGGCTGCTGAGCGTGGGCATCACGCCGCGCGCTTCCAGAGTCCAGGCTCCACGATCCATCAGGTCGTGCAGGTGCGGCGATGCGGCTTTGTTAACACCATCGACGCTCAGGCCATCGAGACCGACCACAATGACGTGCGGCGCGCGGCCAGTTCGCAAAGGCTGCGCAGCGACGAACCAAGGGCAAAACATTACTAAAACAAAACAGACAGACCTTGTTACGAAGCTCATGATACTGGAGTAGCATCCGTACACTGTTTCTGAGTTACAAACGGGTGAAGGTTCCGTGTCTTTGAGTAGACGAAGGGTAACGCCGGCGGTCCTTGCCGCCGGTGTAGGGGGACTCACCGGCGACAAGATCGCCGGCGTTACTTACACGCGAAGTTGGCGGCGGTGTTGGTGTCGCCGGTGCCGTTGTAGGTGGCGACCTGGGGATATGGGCACAAGGGGCGCGTCTTGTCGATGGCGCCCTTGGTGCTGTGCGACGCTACAATCTGCTCCGGCGCCTGGCCCTTGGTTACCCACTGGTCGAGCGCGGCCACCGGGTCGAATGAGTCGGTCCCATCGCCGCCGCGGCAATGGCCCATTCCCGGAACCATGAACAGGCGGATCGAGTCCTTGGTCTTCGCGGCCCCACCCAGCGTGTCCACCACACTGGAATAATAATGCACGCTGTTGAGCGGGGCGATTCCCGGGTCGGCCCAGCCGTGGTACATGAGGAGCTTTCCACCGTGTCCAAAAAACGGCCGGAGGTTGGGATCGATCGCGTCCATGGTTGGGCCGATTACCGTTTCGGCCTTGGCTACATCGCGGACGGCGTCGAACTTGCGGTAGTCCCAGCTGGGGTCCTGAAACACCAGATACTGATAGGTCTCATTGGCGAGCGACAACGGTTGCGGTCCTGAGAGAGTGTCCCATCCCAGTTCGCTGCCTGGCTCGAGGCCCGGAAAATTGGGCGGGCCGGCGTAGATTTTTCTGGCGACCTGCGCCTGCTGCGGCGTCAACACGGACGGCTCGAAATGGCAGCGCGTGGGATCCTCGATCACGCCATCCTTGACGCCATCGAGCGCGTCGCAGGCCTGGAGCGCGGCGTTGTGCAGCAGCGGATATTTGTCGGGCGGGATGTAGCCGGCTTCGTCCTGGTGAGACACCTGCGCCGTCCATACTTGTGCCCCTTGCAGGTGCGTCGGGTAATTCGCGGCGGCGCCCGCTACGATGCCGTCGTAGTCGTTGGGGAAACGCTGCGCTTCGGTCAGAGCCTGCCGGCCGCCGGTGGAGCATCCATTAAAGTAGGAACGCGCGGGACCGTTTCCATAGAACGACGCGGCGATGGCTTTGGCCGCGACCGTCATCTCGTGCACCGAACGGTACGCGAAGTCCACCAGCTTTTCGGGATGTCCCACGACAAAAGTCGCGTTGTTGCCGGTGTGTCCCGTGTCGGTGCTGGTGGTGGCATAGCCGGCGGCCAAGGCCGTAGCCATGGCGGGATAGCTGATGGCGCCGGCCCATGCGCCATTGCCGACGGACTGGAGTTTGCCGTTCCATCCGGAGGCGGGCATCCATACTTCAATTTGAATCGCGGAATCGGCGGACGGTTGCAGAGTGGCGGCGACCCGACAGAAAGCCGGTAGCGTCCGGAACAAGGCGGCGCCTCCTGGACCGCCGCGGCCCGGCGGAGTGAACTGGCCGGCGGCGACGGATTGCGCGAGCGCGATGGTGGTGTGAGGCACGGACAGCGCGCCGAGACTTTCGCAAGATGCGGCGGCGGCCGGAATCGTACTGAGAAGTGCCAGGAAGAGCCATCGGGTCATGCCATTGCCTCCTTATCCGCTGTGGGGCGGCTGTAACGCCGGCGGTCTTCGCCGCCGGTGGGGTTACATTCGATATGATAGACCCTCAGGATAAGGAGTCTAACAGTGGCAACTGAAACGTGGCAAATCGATCCGGTTCATTCCGGCATTCATTTCTCGATCCGGCATTTCGTGGTTGGGAAGGTTCATGGCCGATTCACTAAACTAGGCGGGACCATCCAGCTTGACGAAGCAAACCCCGCCAATTCCAAAGTCGACGTTCACATCGACGCATCCAGTGTCGATACCAACGACGAGAAACGGGACGGCCATTTGAAAACCGCCGATTTCTTCAACGTCGCGGAGCATCCCGAAATCACTTTCCAGAGCACGCGCGTGGAAGCCGCGGGCAAAGACAAATTTCGGGTAACTGGCGACCTGACAATGCGCGGTGCGAAGAAGTCCATCACCATGGACGTGGAGCACGGAGGGAACGTGAAAGATCCGTGGGGCAACAACCGCGGGGGCTTCAGCCTGAAGACGCAGATCAACCGCAAGGATTTCGGCATTATGTTCAATCAACTGCTGGAAGGCGGCGGGCCGGCGCTAGGCGACACGATTGATGTCACCATCGACGTCGAAGCCACCAAAGCCATGCAGGCCGCGGCCAACTGAACCTGCAGTTCTGGAGGAACAAGGATGACGAAACGAACAGCATGCTTAGCGCTGGTTGCGCTTCTTGGGTTCGCCGGCGCCCTGGCGGCCGCGAGCCTGGATCCCAACAACCCCACCGGCAAGAACGGCCTGGTGCTGATCGACAAGTTGGGCAACCATGTTCGTTTCGTCGATCCGGTGACGTTCCAGGAGATCTCCAACCTGCAGATGGAGACGGCCCCCCACGATCTGGCTTTCTCGCCCGATCACAAAACCGTCTACGTCACGATTTACGGCGACGGCGTGTACGGCCGAAATCCGCATCCCGGGCACACCATCGCGATTATCGACCTGGCCTCGCGCCAGCAGACCGGCACAATTGATGTCTCGCCCTACCAGGCTCCGCACGGGATCCAGGTGGATGCGGCCGGTACTCTCTATGTGACCTGCGATTTAAGCCGGAAGCTCCTGGTGATCGATCCGAAGAAGCGCACTATTGAAGCGGCCATCGACACCGAGGGTACGGGCCACTGGGCGGCGGTCTTGCCGGACGGCAGCAAGGCGTACGTGGCCAACAAGAACGACAAATTGTACGTCACCGTGATCGACCTGAAGAGTCGAAAGATTATTGGCCGCGTGCCCGCGCCGAATGGGACCGAGGGCATCGTCGCCTCGCCCGATGGCAAGCGTGTAGCCGTGGCCGACCACGGCGAGCCGGCAGTGATGCTCATCGACACAGCTACCGATACTGTGGCGGAGCGCATAACTCTCGAAGGCAATATCAAGGGCATGTTTAAACCCCGCTACACACCGGACGGATCGAAGCTGGTGATCTGCAGTTTGGCGGAGCGCCAGGTCAGCGTTCTGAATACCTCTGATCTGCACGGTAAACAGATGGTGTTCAAAGTTGGGAAAGACCCAATGGGATTTGCCGTTTCGCCCGACAGCAAGACCTTGCTGGTGGCCAATCATGGCGATGGCACGGTCTCAGTGGTGAACCTGGCCGAAGGACGGGTAGTGACAACCTTCATGGCCGGCACAGGAATCGAGACGCTCGCGTATTTCTGAAAAAGCGTTCAGCAAATAGCTTTCAGCGATCAGCATTCAGCGGTCAGCTTTAAAAGAGAACCCCTGGCTTCGTTGTTTAGAGCTAATCGCTGATTGGTAACTTGCTGAAAGCTATTGCTAAGAAATAAGTTGCATGCAAGAGCAAGGGCATCCCCGACACCCTTGTTAACATTTAGCTGTCTTGACACCCCGCCGTACTGTTAGTACAATCGGTCCCCAAGAAGAGTTTTTTTAGTACTTGATGGGGTCAAATTTCAGAAGCCGCTCAGTTTGGTTGCGCCATAGGTGTGTACATGCTGGCATCGGTCAACATCCGCGGCGGCCTTTTCAAATCCAGTGGAGGAATAGTCACCTAAAATGAGACTTAGTTTGCGTTTATTGTGTTTGCTGCTGTGCGTTTGGGCAGCGTTTGCCCAGAGCGATCGCGGTACCATCACCGGAACGGTTGCGGATCCGGCGGGTGCGGTCATTGCCAACGCTTCGGTGGAAGTCAAGAATCTGCAAACCGGGGCCACTTATCCTGGTGTCACTACCGACACCGGCAACTACACCATTCCGCAAGTCCCCGTGGGAACTTACGAAGTGGATGTCGCGGTGCCCGGGTTTAAGAAATATGTGCGCAGCGGAATTACCGTGGCCACAGCACAGGTAGCGCGCATCGACGTAGTGCTGGAAGTAGGCGCCGCCACGGAATCAGTCACGATTCAGGCGGATGCTTCCTTGCTGAAAACGGAAACCGCCGACGTGAGCCAAAACGTAACGGTGCAGACGCTGAATGAATTGCCCATGCTGGGAGTAGGAAGCGCCGCCGCCGGCAGTTCCGGAATCCGGAATCCCAACGGCGTGGTGGGCCTGGTCCCCGGCAGCTACTACGTGCCCAATTCACAGGTCAAGATCAACGGTGCTCCTACCAACACGATGGCAATCCACGTGGAAGGCATGGACACCACCAATATTGGTTTCCCGTACGCCGGCGCGCAGACGCAGCCGAGCGTCGACGCCATTCAGGAAGTTGCGGTGCAGAGCAGCAATTTTGCGCCTGAGTTCGGCACTTCGGGCGGCGGCTTCTTCAACTTCACCATGCGGTCGGGCACCAATCAGTATCACGGGAGCGCCTATGATTACTTCGTGAACGAAGTGCTGAACGCGGGCACCCCGCTTACTCCTGGCAATCCCCGGCCGCCGGCCCGCCGCAACGATTACGGCTTTACACTGGGCGGCCCCGTGAGCATTCCGAAAGTTTATAACGGCCACGATCGGACTTTCTTCTTCTTCAATTTCGAGCAATACCGCGAGACCATCCACGTCAACAATATTCCGGTGACGGTTCCGATCGATGCTTATCGCCAAGGCAATTTTGCCCAGGCCATCACGGCAGTCGGCTCAAGGTCTCTGGGCACCGACCCGCTGGGCCGGCCAATCATCCAGAACACGGTTTATGATCCAGCCTCGGCGCACTTGGCTCCTAACGGGCAGGTGGTAACCGACCCGTTCCCCGGCAATGTAATTTCCTCGATGGACCCGGTGGCGCTGGCTATTCAGAAGAATATTCCCGAGCCGAACATTCCAGGAGTGCTGACGAATAACTATCTCCCCAGCTTTCCGGCGACCCGGCACACGACCATCCCCGCCGTAAAAGCCGATCAGATCCTCGGATCGAAATCCAAGCTGTCGTTCTACTGGTCTTTCACTCACACGGATGCGCCCTATTCGAACATCTACGGGCAATCCGAAGGTTTCCCGGATATCATTACGGCGACGCGCGGCACATTTATCCACTCGCACGTGGAGCGCCTGAACTATGACTTGACCATGTCGCCGACCATGCTGCTGCACCTGGGAGCCGGCTATCAGCAGAACAACTTTTTCGACGACGCTCCCATTCTGAACTTCAACGCCGCGCAGGTTTATGGGTTGAAGGGCGCTACCGTCAACCGGAACGTTCCGGTCTTCACGGGATTCTGCCCGGCTGCCGGAATCGGAGGCGTCGCCTGCACGGCGGCCGGTGGATTGAACAACCTCGGGCCTTCGGCCGGGCAGGGCCACAGCTATTGGGAAAAACCGGGGGGCAATGCCAGCCTCACCTGGGTAAAGGGAAGCCACACTTACAAGCTTGGGGCCGAAATGTTCCTGGAAGGAGTTCCGAACATCCCGTACACCAATACCAACGGTAACTACGCCTTCAGCGCGAATGAGACCGCTCTTCCCTACTTGACCACGTCCGTCGGCCAGAGTCTGGTCGGAGGAACCGTCGGCTTCCCGTATGCCAGTTTCCTGATGGGGCAGGTCGACAACTACCAGATTGCCGCACCTGCGGAGTGGCGTAACGGGAAACAGCAGTGGGGCCTGTTCCTGCAGGACTCGTGGAAGATCTCCCGGACACTCACGGTAGATTACGGCGTCCGTTGGGACTACGGCACGGCGTTCCGCGAGGAGTATGGCCGGGAGATGAACTTCTCCCCCAGCACGCCGAATCCCAATGCCGGTGGCATTGCGGGAGGCTGGCTGTTTGAGGCCAATTGCAAGTGTCAATTTGCGAAGAACTATCCTTATGCCCTGGGACCGCGTGTGGGCATTGCCTGGCAGGCCACGCCCAAGACCGTGGTACGGGCCGGCTGGGGCTTGATCTATAGCCAGACGGGCACCACCAGCTTAGGCATCGCGAACCCCGGCACTGCCGTGACGAACCAGGTGACGTCCCAAGGCCAAGGTGCACCAGCCATGACTTTGTCGGGCGGCATCCCAACGAATACCATCCCGACCTGGCCCGTCTTCAACGCGGGTATTTTCCCCGGCACCAGCCCGCTCACCGCAACTCTTCCCACGGGTGTTGGATTCTTTGATCCGAACGCCGGCAGGCCGGCCCGGCAGAACCAATGGAGCGCCGGCATCCAGCGCGAACTAACCAAGGACCTGGTGATCGAAGCCTCTTTCGTAGGGAACGTTGGAGTCTGGTGGCAGGCTCCCGGTTTGATCAACATCAACGCGATCACGCCGCAGATTCTGGCCGCTCATGGGATCGACCTGACAACCGCGGCCGGTCAAAAGTTGCTGACATCACCGGTCACTTCGGCAGCGGCTGTTACCGCCGGCATCACCCTTCCCTACGCTAATTTCCCGAAGACCCAGACCGTGGCACAGGCGATCCGGCCCTTCCCGCAGTTTGGAACCATTCCCGGAATTGCTCCGCCGCTGGGCAAGACCTGGTACGACTCGCTGCAAGCGAAGGCCACCAAGCGCTACTCTCACGGCGTGATGCTCACCGGCACGTTTGCCTGGCAGAAATCCCTGCAAGAGGGCGTGGATTCACAGACTGCGCCTGCCGGCACCTTGAACAACATTCTTACCAACAAAGCCAATGCCAAGTCGTATTCGTCCTTCGACCAGCCCTTTGCGCTCTCGATCGCGGGCAGCTACGCCGTGCCGAAGTTGAACGTGAACAAGAAGCTGGCGTGGGTGCTCCAGGATTGGCAAGTCGGCACTTTGCTGGGGTACTCCAGCGGCTTGCCGATTGCGACTCCCCTGGCTGCGAACTCATCCAGCCTCAACAACCAGATCTTCCAACAGACTCTGGCCAACCGCGTTTCCGGCCAACCGCTGTACTCCGTGCCGGGTGACAACATCAACTGCCACTGCTACGATCCCGTCAAGACTTTCGTGTTGAATCCGGCAGCGTGGGCCAACCCGGCCGCCGGCTCGTTTGGAAGCGGCGCGGAGTATTACGGCGATTTCCGCACGTACCGGCATCCCAACGAAAACCTGAATTTCGGCCGCACTTTCCGTATCAAGGAAAGAATGAGCCTGAATCTCAGGGTGGAGTGGAACAACGTCTTCAACCGGATCGAATTGAATGCGCCCCAGAACAGCGGTTATACGCTGGCGCAGGTCAACAATCCGAAAACCGGGGCGGCTACTCCTGGCTTCGGCTATGTAAACCCGGCCGTCACCAGCAACCAGAACGCCCAACCGCGCAATGGAACGATCGTGGCGCGGTTCCAATTCTAAACCGATCGGGCAGTAAATTCGAAAAACTCAACGCCGGGCGGCTTCACAGCCGCCCGGTTTTTTTTGTTGGCCTATAATCGTCAGGGGAGGAAGGGACCATATGCGAATTTTCCTGGCGATAGCGGGTCTGCTGGCCGCGGCCCTGGTGATGAATGGAGCCGGCGGAGCACCAGCGGTCACTTACATCGGTCACGACAAGGTAGCCGTAGCATTGGCAAAGGGCGGCGATCTGGTGAAGGCGCCGGATCTGACCGTCCTCGGTTCTTACCGCAACGGTCCGGGACAGGTGGAAGTACACGACAAGGAAACGGATGTCTTTTACGTAATCGATGGCGCCGCGACGTTCGTCACGGGTGGAACGATGGTGGGCGGGAAGACCAGCGGTCCCGGACAAACACGAGGCACGGACATTCATGGCGGGCAGGTTCATCACCTGACCAAGGGCGACGTGATCGTCATCCCCGCCGGGATCCCGCACTGGTTTAAAGAGGTGCCGTCGTCGATCAATTATTACGTGGTGAAGGTGCTGAAGTAGGGCGCGGAAATGTGGGGCAGACGATCCGTTTCGGTCGTCGGCCAACCGCTGGCAGACCACAAACAACGATGGTCTGCCCCACGGAGGCAGACAAAAGTTAATGCCCGGGGGCTGGCGGAGGCGGTGGGGGTGGCGGAGCAGGAGGTGGTGGCGGGGGTGGCGCACTGCCTTTGGTGCCGCCTTTATCGCCTTCGGTTCCGCCGCCTGCTCCACCACCAGCAGGCACTCCGGCTGCGGTTCCTCCGGCCCGATGGTACATGGCCTCGTATGCGGCTTGAGCCGCCGCGCGCAGGGCCATTCTGGCCGCGTTGCCCTTGTCCATGCGCTTCGCTAACGGTTGATTGCGGTAGATCTGCAGCGCTTCACCGGCGCGCACTTCGGTCTCGTTGCCGGGGAAGATCTTGTGGCGCACATTGACGATACCTTCATCCACGCTTACAAAGGTGGTGTCTTCGTCATCCACAGCCACTTCGAATACTGTGCCACGCACGGAGATAACGGCTGTCTGCGTCGTCACGCGGTTGGGATTCGGTCCGCCTTTATGCTGGATGTAGACTTTCACGCGGCCCAGGAACACATCGAGAAGTTCGGTCCAACCTTGGGCGGGCCTGAAGACTGTTTTGGAATCCTGGAAAACTTCGAAGGTGCTTCCGTCGTGCAACTCGAATTTGGCGTAACCGTCGTGGCCGGTGATGACGACCTGCTGCGGCTGCACAAACTTACCGGGACTGAGCGCCCACTCGTTGCTATCCTGCAGCACCGAAACCCGGCCGTTCATTTCCAGAACTTTGGCAGCGTTGGTAAAATCCTGTGCCAACAGCGCGGGGCCTAGGGACATAGCGACGGCAGCCGTTATCAACAACTTCCGCATGGTCCACGAATGCTTGAAGGGCCGCCGCATATAGCTTTTAATTCCAGACACCGATATCTTAATCGGGCGTCGAGGTACTAACCTTTACAAGTCTAGCACCAAACATGCTTTGCAAATGGCTGACCGCCCTTAACTTTTGCTAACAAACGTAGCAGTATCAGTACTTTAATCGGTGGCCTCGGGTTTGAAATGGGTTAGAATGAGACTCGTACGTGTGTCATAAGGGAACAATCCGCGGCGCCGCGCTAGCGCTGACACTGCTAGGGGCTTTCCTGGCGCAGGCCCAGCAACGGCCGGACTGGCGCAAGGTCGGCAGCTCGGCAGTCGAACTGGACCTGGCATCGCCGGCGACGGGTCCGGTAGAACAGGTATGGTTCTCGGCCGGTGGCTCCCAGCTCTTTGCCAGGACGGCCACTGGGAGAATTTTTGCCACGGCGGATTACGAAACCTGGACTCCCGTGGAACTGGCTCCCCAGCCCCCCGCTAATCCGGCTGCGAACGTCCTGCGTTTACCGGATGCGAGTGCGCACTTGATGGCGGCGGCCAATACGGGGCGCGTCTACGCTCTGGGACGGAATCTGTTCCAGTCCGAAGACGGCGGGGCCTCGTGGACCAACCTGACACAATACAAGGCGACCTCGGTAGTGGGCGGGGGCCAGCATAGCCTGGCGGTTTCTCCGGCCGATCCCGACCAACTCGTCCTGGCCAACGATTTCGGCATTTGGCGTTCGGTGGATGGTGGACTTTCCTGGTCGGGGTTGAACCGCTTCCTGCCCAATCTGGCGGTGCGGCGTATTGTGGCGACGCCCGATGGAACCGCGGGCATGCGTGTCGAAGCCGAAGGCGTGGGCTCGCTTGAGTTACCGCCGGGCGGTTCGGTATGGTTTCCGGAATCCAATGCGGCGCAGACCGCCGAAGCGGTCCTGCGGCTTCAGTATTCGGCCTCGATCGGAGCGAAGATCACAGCAGTAGGAGCGGGCGGCACTACCGTGTACGCGGGTTCGGCCGACGGGCGCATCTGGGTGTCGTTGGATAGCGGCGCCACCTTCCGGCTCTCCCGCATGGAAATGGCGGGCCCGGTGGAGCGCATTTTCGTGGATGCCGTGGAACCTAGGGTAGCGCTGGCTGCGCTGGCAGGCGGCGGGTCGCGCGTGTTGCGCACCACCAGCAGCGGCAGCATCTGGGATGATCTCACCGCCAACCTGCCGGATGCCCCGGTGCATGGCATTACGGCCGAGCGGGCTTCCGGTGCGGTTTACGTGGCGACGGACCGCGGCGTTTTCTACGCGCTTACCGATCTGGAGAATGCCACGACGCCAGCGGTCAACTGGACCAATCTCACAACGGCGCTGCCGGCGGCTGCGGCGATGGACGTCCGGCTCGATCCGGCGGCAGTGCAGTTGTATGTGGCGCTGGACGGCTACGGTATTTACGCCACCGCGGCGCCGCACCGCTTGCGCAACCTGCGTATTGTCAGCGCAGCGGATTTCAGCGCGCGGCCAGCCGCTCCCGGATCGCTGGTGAGCGTGATGGGCGGGCGCGTGAGCGCGGCGCGCGCGGGCAATCTCAATTATCCGGTGCTCTCGGCCTCCGACAGCCAGTCGCAGATTCAGGTGCCCTTCGAAGCCGTGGGGCCGAATGTGTCGCTGTCGCTCGAAACTAATGCCGGCCCGCTGACCGTGGGGCTGCCAGTGCAACCAGTCTCACCGGCGATCTTCGTGGGTAGTGATGGCGCGCCGATGATCTACGATGCCGACAGCGACCTTTTACTAGACGCGCGGAACGCGGCGCATTCCAACGGGCGCATCCAGATTCTGGCGACCGGGCTGGGCAAGGTGCGGCCCGAATGGCCCACCAACCTGGCTGCGCCATTGGATAAAGAAAAGGTGCCGGCTGTGGTGGCGGGCGTCAAGGCTTACCTGGATGGGACGCCTTTGCAGGTGACCAGCGCCACCCTGGCCCCGGGATATATCGGTTTCTACCTGATTGAAGCGCAACTACCCGCGATCGCCAACCTGGGAACCTCCGCCCTCTACCTTACTGTTGACGGGCAGGAGAGCAATCGCGTGCAGATCGTGATCGAGCCGTAAGCGTTTCCGGCGGCTCAACAACGGCCCAGCCCCGACACCCGCGTGCCCATGATCCACCCGGTCCGGTGGCCTTGGGAGGTCCGCCATCCCATTCGCTGTAGAATTGTAGTCGCGTTGCCACCAAACTGAGATGCGATTGTTTCTATCAATCAGCGTTGGCGTTTCTCTTGCCGCTTGTGTCTCTTGCGGCCGGAGCGCCAATGACTATGTGCAGAAGGGCGTGCAATTTTTGGAGCACGGGCAATACGCAGACGCGGATCTGAACTTTCGGAAGGCCATCCAGAAGGACCCCAACTATGGTCAAGCCTACTATCGGCTAGGCCTGTTGGAGCTCCAACAGAACCATACGCCAGAGGCCTTTACGGCACTTTCGCGGGCCGTCGACCTGCTTCCGGCCGAAAACGAACCCAAACTGAAACTGGCGGAAGTCGCTCTAAGTTTCTATCTGCTGGATACCAGCCACCCAAGACGCCTTTACGATCTCCTCATCAAGCTTTCCGACCAACTCCTCGCAAGAACTCCGGACTCCTTCGATGGGCTAAGAATCAAAGGCGTCGTGGCACTAACAGACAAGAAGCCCGCCGATGCAGTTGAGTACTTACAGAGAGCCAACCAGGTTAAGCCTTCTCAACCGGACCTGATCCACGTATTGGTACAAGCGCTCATCGAAAACGGACAAAACCAGGAAGCGGAACAAACGGCACTCGGTTTAATCGGGAAGGACAAAACCTTCGGCCCCATCTATACTCTCTTGTTCAAATATTACGCGGATCATAATCGCCTGCAGGACGCGGAGAACATTCTCAGGCTTCAGGCCAGCAACAATCCGGATCGGGCGGATTCGTGGTTACAGTTGGCAGTGCTCTACGGCAGGATTGGTAAGCGCGACCAGATGACGGCAGCACTTCAGCACCTGCTCGATAATCCAAAGACTTTTCCGCAGGCTCACTTACAGGCCGGTCAGTTCTACCAGGCAAACGGGGGTACGAAGGAGGCGATCGAGCAATACGAGGCCGGTCTGTCGACCGCTTCGGAAGACAAGCCTACATATCTTAAAAGACTTAGTCAGGTACTAGCTGCTGAAGGGAAGAACGGGGAAGCCCTCCAGTATCTGGATCAACTGCTGAAACTCCGGCCGCAAGACAGCGAAGCGCTCGGGCTGAAAGCCGGAATCTTATTGAACGGCAACTCGCCCGAGAACAGAGCTGCCGCGATCCGGATTCTGCAAGAACTGGTGAGCCAAAAGCCGGACGATCCTGACCTGCGCCATCAACTCGGCGAGGCTTACCTGCGTCAGAGCGATCCAGATGCCGCCGCAAAAGAATTTTTGGAGGCAGTCAAGAAGAAACCACACTACGTTCCAGCGCTCCTCTCCCTGGCTGAAATCAGCAGAGACAAGTCCGATTACGCGGGTTTGCTTCGTTATACCGGCGAGGCATTAACGTATGAGAACGCGAATGCGCAGGCCAGACTGTTACGGGTGGTCGGATGGATGGGCACAGGTGTCTACGACCAGGCGCAAGCAGAGTTGAACCGGCTCAGTAAGGAGTTTCCGCAGTCGCGCGATGTCCAATTACAATTGGGGCTTTTAGAAATCAGGCAGAACCAGTATCAAGAGGCGGAGAAGCTTTTCCGCCGCCTTTACCGGCCTGGCGACCGGGATCTGCGCGCGCTGGAAGGGCTCGCCGAGGTGTATTTCGGTCAAAACCAACCCGAACGCGCGATCGAGTTATGGAGCGCCGAACTCAAGCGGTCCCCTAATTATCCGGCAGTTCGCGTAGAACTGGCTGCCAGCGCCGTCCGCGGCAAAAAGTACGACATAGCGATCGCGCAATACGAAGAATTGCTGAAAGCCAATCCGAACTCCGCGGAATTGTACTCACGCTTGGGACAGCTTTATTTGGCGGCGGGTGATGCCGATCGCGGACAGCGCAGTCTCAAAAAGGCTCGAGATCTGAAACCGAATTCGGGCACTGAAGCATCCCTGGCATACGCCGAGCAACTCCGAGGGCGCCAGGAAGATGCAGAAAGAACATATCGCGTGGCTCTCGCGGCCGAGCCTGACAACGCCGCAGTTCTGAATAATCTGGCGTTTCTTCTGGCCGAAAAGGGCAGTCTCAAAGAAGCTCTTCAACTGGCCAACAGAGCTCAACAAAAGGAACCCGCCAATCCCGAGTTTTCCGATACCCTGGGCTGGATCTATCTGAAGATGAAAACCACCGATGCCGCGGTCCACATATTTGAAGGCTTGGTGCGACGCTTTCCTGACAATCCCCGGCTGCGTTATCATCTCTCCCTGTGTTTGCTCCAAAAAGGCGATAAGGATGGCGCCAGGAGCCAATTGAAAACGGCCTTGGGGGAAGGACCGAATGAGCAGGATCGTATTGCGATTGAGCAAACGCTCAGTACGGTGCGCTCCACCACTCAGTAGTACCTGCGGCCCAAGTACCCTATTCGAAGTATGATGCTTGACCAGTGTAGTAGGCCATAGGATGATCGTGTACTGATGCAGAGAAATTATTTGTCGTTCACGGCCAGACTGTGCGGGTTGGCAGCTATGGGACTGTTTATACTGAACTTAACACCCAGTGCCAGCGCGGGAATTTATCCCATTACCGCAACCAGCAGCTCAAACTTCACGGTCGGGTACAATTCATTTGTTACCTTTGGTGGCGCCACCGACACCAATTTCACAGCCTCTGGCACTTTCGATAATTTCACCTTTTCGAACTCTGGCACCGATACCAAAGTGACGTTCGACTTCAGCTTGAAGAACACTTCAAGCAATGTGAATGTCCCTGTCATCACGGTCGCGGGTTTTGACGTGGGGTCGAGCGTCCCCAACGATCTGGACGCAGCTCATGAAGGAAGCACGACCTCCTCGCTGCTGTCGACGTTCGTAGGCGATGCCGATAGCCCGCATAACCACATGGCATACGGCATTGGCGACGTGGACTTCTGCCTGGCCGCGGGAAACAACTGCAACGGGGGAACGGTTAATAATGGTGTCGCCGCGGGAGCGAGCACCAGTGGCCTGGTCACGATCTACCTTGCAGGCACCAACCAGACCTCATTGAAATTTACGGATCTATTCGTAAAATACCAGCCAAGCACAACATCCGAGGGCGGTGAAGGCGTGACATTTACGAATAATACGCCGGAGCCTCAGTTCTATTCACTTCTGATGGTTGGCCTTGGATGCGTCCTGTTTAGCGCTTACCGCCGGCGCGTACGCGCTTGATCCACAAGCAAGGAAAATCCGTCACCGCTGAATGACGACGGATTGCGTGGCGCCATCGACGACCACTTCACCGCAGAATTTCGGCAGGCCGTTGACCAGGATCGTGGCGGAGCCATCGCAGGCGATGCCGGTGTCGATCAGATCGCCTATTTTCAGGTTCAGCAGGTCGTGCAAACGAATGCTGGAGCCGACCAGCGCGCAATCGAGGTGGAGCTTCAACCCCGCGGCCAGTTTCTCATGCATGGCTTGTTCCAACTCGCGCGAGCCGGACGGCTTGCGAGCTTCGGGACGAGCCTCGAATTTCTGGCGCAGCAGCTTGAGGGTGAGCGCGGGAATCGCCACGTTCAGACGGCCCTCGGTCTCCCCAACGCGCAGGTCCGCGGCGACGAGAATCACCGAGTCACTGGGGGCGAATCGTGAAGATGCCTGGGGCGCGGTCTCCACGCCATCGAACTGAAAGTCGATGGGCGCAACCGGTTTCCACGCTTCCCGCATTTCGTGGGCCAGGATGCCGAAGAACCCGTCCAGCATGGCTTGCTCGATGTCGGTGATCTCGCGTTCCATCCCGAAACCGATCTTGCCGTTGCCCCCCAAGACACAATCGAGGATGGGAGCAACCAGGGTCTGACTGACTTCAATGAGCGTGCTCCCTTCCTGGGGCCGCATGGAGAAGTACAGCAGGCAGGACGGTGTGCCGACGGCTTCGGCAAGCTCCGCGAAGGTAGACTGTTCGACACCGGCGACGGCCCCGGCGACTTCGATGCGCAGAGCCACCGAAAGACTCTCGCACAGATTGCGCAAAAAGCTCTCGTGCAAGACACGAACGGTGTCCAGTTGCGCAGGGGGGATCTGGCCGGACTGCCGAAAATCGAACGGCTGCGAGGTCACTTCGGACATAGCGCCAGCACCTTCAAACCATAGTTGCCTTCGAGGACCACCAGTTGGCCGCGGGCGAGGACTTTGCCATTCACTATCAGGTCGGCTGGTTGGGAGGCGGGCTGTCCGAATTCGATGAGGGAACCGACCGCGAGTTGGCAAACCTCTTTCAGCGGCAACGTTGTCCTGCCCAAAGTTACATGAAGGGGCAGCGGCATGCTTGCCACCGATTGCGGCAGGAATTCGAGGTTGGCCGGTTTGGGCGAAGTGGGATCCATAGGTCTCTATGCCGCGGCGCTGTTCTCCATTCCTGCCGGAGCCGCCAGGAAAAGATTCGTAACACGGATGCTGAGCCGGTCCTCCACGATTACCACTTCAGCCGAGCCGAGCAACAGATCGCCCACATACAGATCGAGCGATTCGCCGGCCAGCCGGTCGAGCGCGATGGTGCTGTCCGTTTGCAGCCTGGCGACCTCGTCGAGCGTGGTACCGCGACTGCCGATACGCAGTTCGAGGCTGACAGGAACGTCGGAAAACACTTCGAGGCCGGGAAGCATCGGGGAGGTTGTAGCACGTTCGGGACCAGTGCCGGCGCAAACCTGACACAGGCCGGGAGGCCTATGGTACGAGGAAAAACCAAGCAGCACGGGCGTTCCTGCCGTGTCGGGGTTTGACGCGTCAAAACTTTGACGGCGTCTGCGCGATCGAAATAACGCTCCCAGACACGTGCTTGCGGGAACGGAACTGAATTTGCTTCTGTTTCGCAAAGCATGCCGACCACCGAAACTCAATCCGTGTCCGGATATCGCAAAGCGGCCATCCTGCTGACCAGCGTGGGCGATGAGGCGAGCGCTGCCATATTGCGCCAGCTTACCGAAGACGAGGTCCACGGAGTCAGCCGCGAGATAAGCCTGCTCGGGAAATTGAGCGATCACGACCGCCACGAAGTGCTGCAGGAGTTCGTCACGGTGGCGGAGAATCCGTACGCGCTGCAGCCGCGGGGAGTGGGCTATGCAACGTCTGTCCTGCTCACGGCCTTCGGTCCGAACGATGGGAAGCGGATGGCCGATCGGTTGTTGCTGTCCATGGCAAAGGAGACACCGGTCAGCACCGATAACGCGTTAAGTAAAGCGGACCCGCAGCAACTGGCCAAGATCGTGATCCGGGAGCACCCGCAAACCATCGCACTGATCCTCTGCCAGGTGGGCTCGGTGAACGCCGCGCGTCTGCTGGGCGCATTGCCTGAGGAACTGCGGGGGCAGGTGGTACGGCGCATGGCGTCGCTCGATCAGGTCTCTCCGGAGATCATCAATCGCCTGGTGAAACTGATCGAAACCAAACTCAGCATCGGCGGTGACAGCCGTCTGCAGTCGTGCGGCGGCATACGGGCTGTGGCGGACCTGCTGAACCGGGTGGAAGGGCCCATGACGGAGGAAATCCTGCAGTCATTGAGCACCGACGACCCCGAACTTGGGCAGAACATCCGCCAGCTTATGTTCACTTTCGAAGACCTGCAGAAGGTGACCCAAGACGCGCTACGCAAGCTGCTGGCCCAGGTGGACCGCAAAGTCCTGACCATGGCGCTCAAAGGCAGCAGCCCTCAATTGAAGCAGCACTTCACTTCGGTCATGTCCAGCCGAGCCGCGGAAATGCTGGTGGAAGATATGCAGGCGCTGGGACCGGTGCGCATCAAAGATGTCCAGGAAGCGCAGCAAGCCCTGATTGCCTCGGCGCGGCAACTGCAAGAGAAGGGCGAGATCAGTCTTTCAGCCGGCGGTGCGGAAGAGTTCGTGGAGTAGGCGGCAGCCTGCCGTCATCGAAGGCCAACGCTGAGCACGAGGATTGCGAAGGCGGCCACCAGTGCGCCGGTTCTGAACCAGTGATACAGATCCCAGCGATGTTCCTGCGCTCCCCAGTCGCTCGGAAGGGATTGCGGCGCCCATTTCATAATCCGGTTGTTAATAGGTACGGGACCGGCAAGCGAAAAGAGAACCGCGAAGACTTGAATGATGAGAGCCACGGCTGCCAGGTCCCACGCGGAACCGCTAAGATGTTCGAAGGGTAGCAGCAATAAAAGGTTCAGCAAGGTTGAGCCAACCATCCAAAATGGCATGATATGGCCGAACAATGTAGCGAACGAGGAACGCACCAGGATGTGCGTTTCTAGACGCTGCCGCTTGAGGGCAGGATGGGCAAACGCGGCCACGTTCAGTTCGCTTCCACACATCAGGCCAAGCACTAACACGGCAAATAACTGAAGCGCCATTGAGACGAGACCTCCTCCGTGTTGGATGTCACCCGGCAGCCGGAGGCTACAAGACTCACATAAGGGCCGGTGTATAATCACCCCAAAGAACAGAGGCTTCATGCAAATGCTTTGCGACATTAGGGTGCGTGGTTTGGTGTGTGCGGCGGTTTGGTTATTCCTGGCGGTCAGTGCCGCGGACGCACAATGGCTCGACTATCCGACGGCCGGAATCCCGCGGACTAAAGACGGCAAACCGATCCTGAACGCACCGGCGCCGCGCAAAGACGGCCACGTCGACATTCAGGGAATCTGGGAACCCAACGGCATCAAGTACCTGATCAACATCGCAGCGGACTTGAAGCCGGACGAAGTTCCGTTCCAACCGGCAGCCAAGGCGGAGTATCAGCGCCGTCTGGAAACGAATGGCAAAGACGACCCCAACAATCTGTGCCTGCCTTCGGTGATTCCGGAAAAAGATGCCATCACGTCGCCGTTCAAGATTGTGGAGATTCCGGGCGAAGTCATTATCCTTTATGAGTCGCGCACCATCTTCCGCCAGATCTTCACCGACGGGCGGCCGCTGCCCAAAGATCCGCAACCGAGCTGGCAGGGATATTCGGTGGGCAAGTGGGAGGGAGACACATTCGTGGTGGAGACCATCGGCTTCAACGGCAAGGGATGGCTGGACACCAATGGGCATCCTACCTCCGACGCCTTGCACGTGATCGAGAAATACAAGCGCAAGGATCTTGGGCATATGGATATCGAAATCACCATCGACGATCCGAAGATGTATACCAAGCCGTGGACGATCACTGAGAATCCGCACCTGGTTCCCGACACGGAACTACTGGAGTACATCTGCGAAGAGAATAATCGGGACGTGGGGCATTATGTGGGGAAGTAACCTCTAGTTTGGACATTTTCGAGTCCAGCAGTCGCCCGACCGGCGGCAAGGACCGCCGGCGCTACGTAGGGCTGGCGATCTTGTCGCCGGCCGGGCGGAGCTACGCGAACACGAACCAATCGCTTAAGAAGAAGTTGGCCAGCGAACCGGCCGCAATGCTCAGCAGATTCGCGATCAGATACTGCATGTGAAAGCGGCCCACCAGCAACCGCATCAATACCAGATTCGTGACGATGGAGACCAGGCCAGTCGTAAGATTGAATCGCAACAGGCGCCATAGAACGCTGCCGCCCGGGCTTCGGCGGTCCCGCCACGTCCACAGTTCGTGCCACACGAAATTGTGCAGAACCGCCGCCTCTACCGCCAGGGTGGTGGCAACCAGATAGTTCACACCAAGCAGACCACGGAGCAAGGCCAGGGCGGCAAGTTGCACCGCGATGCCGATCGCTCCCACGGTGTTGAATTTCAACCAGCGGCGAAGAAAGACCCGCAATTTCACGTGAGGCGCTCAGCGCGGTACAGAAGGATGGTGTGGCGCACCACTGCGGCGATCAGCATCAGTCCCATTCCAATAATGCCGACAATGCCGCCGACGTCGAACAGCCGGTAGGTATCGCCGAGAAGGTGAACCATGGGCCGGTATAGCAGGGCAATGTTGCCGATCATCAGCAGAATGCGCAGCTCGGTGGGGCTGAACTTCCAGAAAGACAGATGGAAGGTGCCGATGGTGTAAGTGGCCAGGTACACTTCGATGGAAAGCATAAAGTACGCCACCAGCAGGCCGGCGGCGATACGTTCGCTCATGTATCCGGAAAGTGCCAGGCCGCCGAGGAGGAAGAAAGTCCCAAAGGCATCCACCACGTGGTCCACATAGAACCCGTAGCGGGGGCGCTGCCGGTTGCGGACGCGGGCGAGCGTGCCATCCAGGCTGTCGCCCAGCCAGTTGAGCGCCAGGAACACGATCACCAGTAAGAGGCCGATGCGATCCCACCGGGCGTACCAGTAACTCAGTCCGGCGCCCAGCAGGGCGATCAGGCCCAGAGCCGTCAGATGATCCGAGTTGACCGCGCGCGGCGTGTGATGCGCCAGCCATATCAGACAGCGCTTTTCGAGAGGCGCCAGAAAGCTGACCTGCGCGCGGCCGGCTTCCTGGAATCCGGGTTTGTCCATATCGATGGCGATTCCTGCCTTCATGCTAACAGCGCGAGAATGGAGTGGTGTTATACAGAACCGCGTTTCTACAGGGCGCCTGGATGTTGGCCGCGATGGCCGGCGTCACCCAGGTGGAACTGAAGAAAGAGACGGTAGACGCATTCGACAGCTACATACGGACTACGGAAGGGCGGATCCAAGGACAAATCCAGGAGGGACGATTTCTGTGGGTCGACGGAGCGCCGGAGCGAAAGCAACGCGTCCGCGCCGGGCAGGTGATCTCGGAACCGCTCACCGGCAAGGGAGACAGCGATGTTCCCGGCGGCCTGGTTCACGACTGGATGGGCGCCGTATTTATTCCCGGAGTGACTCTCGCCCGAACGCTTCGATTAGTGGAAGACTACGACAATCACAAGCGCATCTATCAGCCGGAGGTTGTTGACTCGAAGCTTCTGAGCCGGGATGGCTATGACTACAAGATTTTCATGCGCCTGTTGAAGAAGAAGATACTGACTGTGGTATTGAACACCTATCACGACGTTCACTACACGCAGCTCGATCAAGGCCGGTGGTACAGCCGGTCATACACCACGCGCATTGCGGAAGTGGATGGCACGCGCGAGTTACCGCCCGGACAGGATCACGGCTTTCTATGGCGCTTGAATTCCTATTGGCGTTTCGAGGAACGGGAGGGCGGTGTTTATGTGGAGTGTGAGGCGGTCTCTCTCACCCGCAACGTGCCGCTGGGGCTAGGCTGGCTGGTTAACCCGATCATCCGCAGTTTGCCGCAGGAATCCTTGGCGAACACGCTGCGGGAGACTCGGGACGCGCTGCAAGAGGCGAGGCGGGAGTAGCCCGGAGGGTTAAGACGAAGCGCCGGCTGTGGCGCAGGCACTCTGCCTGATGGGTCTAGACTCTTCTCGACCCTGTCTTGCACGTCCACCAACCCGGCATGAGTGCCGGCGCTGCAGACTGAAGTCTGCGCCACACGGGTGATACTAGTTCCCTACGATAATCAGGTTCCGCGTGTGACTGCTGCCTAAGGCATTAGTCACGGTGAGTGTGACTCCGTAAGTGCCGGGCTGGGTGAACGTGTGGTTGACCACCATACCATACCCGCTGGTGTGGTCTCCAAAACTCCATGAGTAGGAAAGACTTCCACCGGTAGAACCGGATGCATCGCAGGTCACTGTTATCGGTGAAGAGCCCGATGGGGGTGTCACCGTAAAAGCAGCCACGGGAACGCTCGGCGGCAACGCGGGAGAGATCGTCAAGGTCAGAGACGCCGTGCCCGTTCCTCCGGCGTTGGAAGCAGTCACCGTCACAACGAAGGCTGCCTGCGGCTGTGGGAATGCCGGAGATCACGCCAGTCGCTTTGTTAATGGACAGCCCCGACGGCAGGCCAGTGGCGTTGTAGCTGGTGGGAGCGTTTGTGCCGGTAATAGTGTAGCTGAAGCTGGATCCCACACTTCCGGCGGCTGACAGGGGGCTGGTAACAATGGGAGCCGGATTGGTGGACGGATTGATGGTAAGGACAAGCGTTCCCGTTCCAGTTCCGCCCGCGTTGGTCGCGCTCAGCGTGATGGTGGAAGTGCCCACCGATTGCGGTGTCCCGGAGATCAACCCGGTGACCGTATTGATCGTCAGGGCCGCCGGCAAACCGGTGGCGTTAAAGCTGGTCGGGCTGTTGGTGGCTGTGATCGCGTAGGAGAATGCGCTGCTTGCCGTCGCGGTCGCATTCGCCGGGCTGGTGATCACGGGCGCCGATGGTGGAGACGCGGCGGAGCCCACGGCAAAGGCGATATCGTCATGGTCGTCGTATCCTCCAGTGGTGCAGGCAGCCGCCTTCCCGCCGTATCGGTAGTTGGCCCGCACGGCCTGCAACGATCCACTCGAGAGCGTAAAGGTTATGGACAAAACCTGAGCCCCTGCCGCTGTTGGCTTGACGGTTCCGATGAATGTCCAGGCCGGCGAATTGGCGTTGGGCGAATAATAAACATCGAGTGAGTCGGCGGCAAAACTCGAGTAGGCCCAGACGGTGGCGGCGACGCGAACGGTTTTTCCGGGCGCGAACGGCTGCCCGTCCAGCGTCGATACCGTCAGGTGGTCGTTGGACTCGTCAACATGATAAGTTCCACCGATCCCATCCGCGCAGGAATTGAAAAGCGTGTTGGGTTGATGCGGTTCACCGCCTCCGTTGGCCAGGTTGTCGCGACCATTCAACAGAGAGCCGGAATCGCAGACGGAGCCGGTTTGGCGGCACGCCGGCGCCAGCAGAACCGCATCATACGCGGCGGTGCCGGCAACCGGATAGAGCGTGGCCGTCTGGACCACCGGGCTGTTCGGGGAAGAGTTGCCGGCTCCATCGTAAGCCCTCACGCGCGCGTAGTAAGTGGTGTCGGGAGTCAGTGAGTTTATGGTCAGGGTGGTGACACCATGGGCGTCGAAATTCTGATATCCCGGTACATAACTTTGGAATTGCGCGGAATTCGAAAGATCGACGCGGTAGCCAGCCACGCTGATGTTATCCGTCGCGGGCGTCCAGGAGAGTGTCAAACTAGTGGAGCTCTGCGCCGCCAGATTGACTTGGGCCGGCGCGGTCGGAGGACTGTTATCGACATAGAGCGGGGAGTCTGTCACCGGCATCGTCTGGCCGAAGGTATCTGTTATGGTGAGCCGGAGCGTATAGATGCCCGAAGCGAGTCCGGAGGTGTTCCAGGTTTCCAGAACGCCGAAAGTCACCGGAGAGGTATGCACGCTGCCGACAAGATTGAAGACGGTGGGGCTCGCGCCCGCGCCATACTCCACGCGGTAACTGGCGAAAGCCGGCGAGGCAGCGCTTCCAGAGATGGAGACCGGACTTACGAGATACCCGCCCACCGCGGGTGAATAAATGCTGACGGAAGCATTGGCCTGCGACATCGCGTTGAGAAGAGCCGCCGCCCGGTAGGCCCCCCAGCCGGTGACATTGTCATAACCCGGTGTCGCGGCGTAGAGCCCATTGTTCCCGGAGGTGATATCGCGATACAAGTTGTCGTATTGGCTGCCGGTCGCCAACTGATAGAGCATGGGATTCACAAATCCCACGAGCGGCATTCCGGAGGCCAAGCGCTGCTGATCGACGATCGCGGTTAACCCGGCCCACAGGGGCGCGGCCGCGCTGGTGCCGCCAAGGTTCAGCCAACTCCCACTGACATAGGTCGCATAGGGCGAGTTAGGATCGGCATTGAGCGCAACATCCGGCACGTTCCGGAATTGTTGGGACGCAGCCCCTAGCAAGCCCACCTGATAATCCGGGAGCGGCCAGAAGTTACTGATGCCGCCCCCCGAGAGGCTCCACGCGTTTTCCAGGGGCGCCTGCAACGTCCCCGAGAGACTGGTTCCACCTACCGCCGTAACATATGGCTGCGACGCGGGGTCCTGCGTATTGCCAGATCCCGGTAAGGACGCCCCACTGTCGCCCGAGGCGGAGAACATGGTCTGTCCCTGAAGCGCCATGCGCTGGAAGATCTGACTTTCCGCCAGGAGCATGGATGACCCGCCGGCGGCCTCGCTTTCGGTCCAGGAGGTGCTGACCACCTGGGCCAGGTTGTCGGCGGCGATCTGGTTATAAATATCCAAGGCTCCCTTCTGACTGTTGGGACCGTCATAAACCAGGATGCCCGCGAGGCCGGGCGCGATCCCCGCAATCAACTCCATGTCAAGATCGACTTCATCGGTGCCCAGGCCGACGCAGCCGGCGGGATTGCAGGTGCTCGTGAACCCGTCGAGGCTAATCACGGTTAGGGGAATCGTTGGCAGATTGAACTGGCTCGTATAAGCGGCTAAGTCGGATGGATTGAACTGCGCCAATTCGAATACGGCGACGGTTTGTCCTGCACCCGCAGCGGACGAAGTGGGCAGTCCGTAGAGCGCCTTGATGTCGCTCGGTGCTAAGCCGCCGCCCGGGGCGCTACCGGAGAACGTTCCAGGCCCCTGCGCGACGGGGTTCGGCTGCAGGCTGGGACTGAAGACTCCTTGGATATCGGACAGCCCGAGAATCGCGCTGAGATGTGGCTGGATGGACTCCGGGATGACGGGATCGCTTTCGTGCGCCCGGAACACCTGCCCCGTGGCATCGCGATAGCGGTTGAGCTGCACGCCGAAGGCTTGCTCGAGGGCTCCTGCATTGCCGAGGACGCTGACCAGCATACTGGCAGGCCGGTCTTCCGCGGCGTTCACAGTCAGTCCATGAGCCTGCGCGAATTGTTTCAACTGTTCGCGCTTGGCCGCCAATTGAAATTTCCGCGCGAATTCCGCGGAGGTCAGAAATCGCTTTTTCGCCGGGGCGTTCGGTCCGTAGAGCTGATCAAGGGTTTGCTTCAGGAGTAGTTCATCGAGACGCACCGCCAGGCTTAGCCGGATGGGCTCGTCCGCCGCCACCGGCTCCAACCGGGTCGCGGCCAGAACGCGGGGGGGCACATGACCGGCTAACGTCACATTGGTCTGGGCGGAGGCCACCGTCAATGCCAGCGCGGCGAAAACGGTGGCCGCCAGGCGCCTACGGATGAAATGCTTCATCGCAGGAATGGAGGTTGACATTTGTAAGCGTCCTTGCGAACGCTAACATGAGGTAGTAGCCCGGTCAATTACGCAGATGGGCTAGCCGCCAGGTCTAGTCAATTTGACTTAGTCAAAAGGATTAGTCGGGTATGTGACGCAGGCACTCTTGCCTGCCGGGTCGAGACTCATCTCGACCCCAAGGCGTCGGCAAGAGTGCCGACTCGGCAGCCTGAGAGGCTGCGCCACAAGTTCTTAGAACAGGTTCCAGAGGAACTGATTGTAGACTTCGTGGTGATACTGCACTTCGGGAATTTTCACGAAGGTGCCTAACAGCCGCGGGCAGCGGTCCGCGGAGGCCTTCTTCAATTCGAGATAGCGGCCCTTGACATCCTCACCGAATAGCTTGGTGGTCCATTCAGCCTTCTCGAAGTTCGCCATGGCGTCGTAGATATTGTCGGGCAGATAGCGCTCGGCGCCGCGCAGGTTGTCGTGCGGCAGGATTTCGCCTTCCAGACCCGTTCGGAAAACCGAGTAAAGGGTCATGTACGGGTTGGCATCCGGCGCCACCGAACGCACTTCCACGCGCGCGCTCTTGGAATTGCCGATGGGCACGCGAATCATCGAACCGCGGTCTTTGGCGGAAGCCTTGATCTGATTGGGCGCTTCAAAGTGCGGATCCAGGCGGCGGTATGAGTTCACGCTCGGGTTCATTACCAGACAGATGTCGTTGCCGTGGGAGAGAATGCGGTCGATAAACTCCCAGGCGCAGGAACTCATCTTCTCTTCACCCTTGGCGTCCCAGAACAGGTTCTTGCCCTTTTGGGTGACCGAGACATTGGTGTGCATGCCGGTGCCGTTGACCCCGACAATCGGCTTGGGGAGGAAGCACGCGGTCAGCCCCATCTTCTTGGCGACCTGGCGGCAGATCAACTTATAGAGCTGAATCTGATCGGCGGCGTTAACCACCTCCGAATAACCGTAGTTGATTTCGAACTGGGACGGAGCGACTTCGGGATGGTCTTTTTCGTTCTCGAAGCCCATGGCGCGCTGCACTTCCGCCGAATGATCGATGAACATGCGAAGGGGGTCGCCCGGCAGCGAGTGATAGTAGCCACCGGTACTGACATACTCGAATTTGCCGGTTTCGTTGTACCGCCGCTCGGCATCTATGCCCTGGAAAACGAACCCCTCAATTTCGTTGGCGGCGTTGAGCGTGTAGCCTTCCTTCTCGTAGAGTCCGTTGGCGTAGTTCTTGAGAACACTGCGCATGTCGGCGGCGTACGGACTGCCGTCCTTGTCGTTGACCTGGCCGAACACCATGACTTTGCCCGGTCCAAAGATATCTGCCGGCGCCCAGTAGAACGATCCCCAATCCACGCCGAGCCGCAAGTCGCTCTCGCGCTGCGCCGTAAAGCCGCGGATGGAAGAGCCGTCGAACGTCATGTTATCCCAGCTCTTTATCAGCCACTTCTTGTCGTAATCCAGCATATGCAGGCGGCCTTCCAGGTCGCTGAACAGCAGGGTCACGGCTTTGATGCGCTTTTCGTCGGTCAGGTATTTCAGGCGTTCTTCTTGGATCTTGTCGATGGGAACGCGGGAGAGGCGCTGCTCTTTTGCCTTGAGGTTCATCTCCTCCAGTTCGCCATACGGAAGGCTTAGAAAATCTTGTAGTCCGTCCAAAATATTTCTCCTTGAGCTTTCTGGCGAGTGAGGGCAGCCACAGACCGAGCCAGACGTTTTTCAGGGGCTGACCGGACGTCGGAGAGGAAGCGAGCTCTATCCTACTGCGCCGAAAATTGAATTGTCGGCTAAACGCAGCGATCCCGCAATCGTTTCACCGGTAAACACCAATAGATTCTCTTTATGTCGTTGTTCTAAAAATTTGATGTGGCGATGATTGCCAAGGGCAGTGTAGGGTGTAATCCCCTGGACCGAGCTACGTGGTATTCTGACGCACAGAACTCATCTCTTCATGCAGAAATATGACCTGATTGTAATTGGATCCGGGCCTGCCGGGCAGCGCGCTGCCGTCCAGGGCGCGAAGAGCGGCCGCCGCGTGGTGGTAGTCGAGAAGCGCGCCATCGTGGGCGGCACCTGCATCAATACCGGGACCATCCCCAGCAAAACCATGCGGGAAGCGGTGCTCCTCCTCTCGGGTTACTCCGCCCAGGGGATCTACGCCAATTACCACATCAAGGACAGAGTCACGATTTCCGACCTGGGGATGCGTGTGAACCAGGTGATTCAGACGGAAGCCGGCGTTACAGAGGCACAGCTTTCGCGAAACGGCGTGGAAGTGGTGCGCGGGCAAGCCAGGTTCATAGATGCCACGCATGTGCAGGTGGAGGGAGTCACGGCGACCTTTCAACTGGAAGCCCCGTACACTTTGATTGCGACCGGAACTAAGCCGTCGGTTTCGCCGCTGGTGCCCATCAATGGCCGCAACATCATCAACAGCGACCAGGTGCTCAGCATGCCGGAGATCCCCAAGACGCTGATCGTAGTGGGCGGCGGGGTGATCGGGGTGGAGTACACCTGCATGTTCGCCATCCTGGGGGTGCGCGTGATCCTGGTGGAAAAACGCCCGCGCCTGCTGGAATTTGCCGATGCGGAAATGGTGGAAGCGCTCTCCTATCACTTGCGCGACCGGCGCGTCACCATGCGACTGAATGAGGAAGTGGCCAGCGTGGAGGAAACGCCCGACGGTGCCGTGGTGGCGAGTCTGAAAAGCAACAAGCGAATTTCCGGCGACGCGCTGCTATACGCCGTAGGCCGGCAAGGTAACGTGGACGAGTTGTGCCTTGATTCAGCCGGCCTGGAAGCGGATAACCGGGGACGCATCCCCGTCGATTCCGAATTCCGCACGAAGGTGCCGAACATCTATGCCGCCGGCGACGTGATTGGATTCCCCAGCCTGGCTTCGGTTTCCATGGAGCAAGGCCGCATCGCGGCGGCCCACGCCTTCGGAGTGAAGATCCAGTCGAATCCCGCGACCTACCCGTACGGGATCTACACCATCCCGGAAATATCGTTTGCCGGCAAAACCGAAGAACAGTTGACGGACGAGGACGTGCCGTACGAGGTGGGGCTGGCCTACTACCGGGATACCGCGCGCGGGCAGATCCGCGGCGACACGACCGGCCGGCTCAAGATCATCTTCCACCGGGACACACTGGAGATTCTAGGGGTACACATCATTGGCGAAGGGGCGTCGGAACTGCTTCACATCGGGCAAGCGGTAATGACATTGAAGGGGACGGTCAACTACTTCGTCGAGACGGTTTTCAACTACCCCACGCTGGCCGAGTGTTACAAACTGGCAGCTTTCAATGGTGTGAACAAGCTGACCAGGTTTCACACCGCCCCGTAACGTCCGCTCCCGATTCGCAACTTACTCCCAACCGCTCAGGGTGCCGTAAGGCAATGAAGTGCCCATGGCTTCAATCTCGTGGATCTTGCCGCCGCGGATTTTGAAGATCTCGCCGGCTTGCAGGTTCGAAGTGCCGCCGCCCATGGGGATCGTGTCCACGCCGGGCACGCCCAGAATCTTGATGGTCCGGACGCCGCCGTGGTGCTGGAACATCGGGAAAGCGTAAACCAGCCCCTTCTGCTCATCGACCACCGCCAGACGGCGCGGCCAGAGTCGCGTGATGAAGCTGAGTACCTGGCTGTCGATCTGGGCCGTGCAACTTAAAGTTCCAAGAATGGCCATGGAGCGGTTGGCTTCCGGCGAACCGAGATCGACGGGCCAGGGAATGGGCGTCTGGTTGTGCGTGGTCTGGCCGCCGTTCTCGTGCCGCTCGCAATCGTCGGCGAAGGGCGCCACCGAACCCTTGCGCTGCTCAATCGCTTCGAAATCGAATCGGCGGCGTTGAGCATATCCTCGCGTGACGTGCGTTCCGCGGCGGGCACGTCGGCCAGCAGACCAGACCGCGGCGTCACTAGGTTCTGCATGCGGTCCGGGCGCATATTGCGTGCCAGCACGTGCTCGATCTCAGTGATCCGGCCATTCGCTAATTTCAGGCGTAGCGCGATGATGAGCGGTTTGTCCCATTCCTTCATGACGCCGTAGAAGGCGACTTGCTGGGTGGCCGGATCGATGGCATAAATCTTGAACGTCGTGGGAGCCTCCGACGCGCCCACCCACAGGCCGTCGCCCACGTGGATGGTCGCGGTATTCTCGGTGAACCGCACGCCCTTGTCGAGCGGCAGGCCCGCCGGGTCGTGCTTCACTAGAGCCGCGAGGTACTGATCCACCAGCGCGGTCATGCAGGCACGGTCGCAGTGATGGGCAGTTTCCGCATTCCCCTGCGATAGCGCGCCGAGGCCCAGTATCGCGGCGGTCATCCATAGGCTTCGCATAATCCGGGCATTATACATCGGCACGTAGTGCAGGCCATCGCTTTTCACGTGGGCTGCGGGCCTGAAGCCTGACAGACGACACAAACCGATCGTCTGTCCCACGCCGCAGGATGCTACATTCGAAGTTGTGTTCCGGCGCGTGATCTGGATTGTGCTCGATAGCGTGGGCATCGGCGAAATGCCGGATGCCGCGGCGTATGGCGATGCGGGCAGCGACACGCTGGGCAACATCGCACGCCTTCGCGGGCTGAGAAGTGCCGAACCTGGCGCGCCTGGGTTTGGGCAATATCAAACCGCTTACGGGCATTGCTCCGGCCGCCGCACCCCAAGCTGCCTACGGCCGCTGCACGCTGGCTTCTCCCGGCAAAGATACGACTACGGGGCATTGGGAAATGGTGGGCATCCACCTCGACCGGCCTTTCCCGATTTTCCCCAACGGGTTCCCGGCCGAAATCATGAGCGAGTTCGAGCGGCGCATCGGGCGCTGCACGCTCGGCAACAAGGCTGCTTCGGGAACCGAGATCATCAAGGAACTGGGCGAGGAACACATGCGCACCGGATGGCCCATCGTTTATACGTCGGCCGACAGCGTGTTCCAGGTGGCCGCGCATGAAGAGGTTATCCCGTTGGAGGAGCTGTACCGGATCTGCGCGACAGCGCGCGAGATGCTGCGAGGGCCAAACGAGGTGGGGCGCGTGATCGCGCGGCCATTCGTGGGCGCACCCGGCCAGTTCGTGCGCACGCCCAACCGGCACGATTACGCGGTGCCGCCGCCGCAGGGCATGCTGCTCGACCAGCTTGCCGGCCGTCGGTGCGGACGTGCATGGCATCGGGAAGATCTCCGATGTTTTTCTGGGGCGCGGCATTCGCGAATCCGACAAGACCAAGAACAATGCCGACGGCATGGCCAAGACTTTGGAAGCCATGAAGAGCACGCGCGAGGGCCTGATTTTTGTGAACCTGGTGGATTTCGATCAGCAGTACGGCCACCGTAACGATGTCGAAGGCTACGGCGCGGCGCTCGAACAGTTCGACGCGTGGGTACCAGAATTCGAGAGCGCACTCGACGCCGAGGACATGGCTATCTTTACTGCCGATCACGGGTGCGACCCCACTACGCCCTCCACCGATCACAGCCGCGAGTATGTGCCGCTGCTGGTCTCGGGGCCGAAAGTGCGCGCCGGCGTCCAACTGGGGCTGCGCGCCACGCTCTCGGATATCGGCCAAAGCGTGGCTGCCAATTTCGGCACGGCCATCGTTAAAGGCACCAGTTTTTTGCCACAAATCTTATGAGAAAACCAGTGATGGCGGGCAATTGGAAGATGTACAAGACGCCCGCGGAAACCACGGCCTTCCTGGAAAAGTTTCGGCCGATGGTGGCGCAATCGCAGCATTGCGAAATCGTGATCTGTCCTCCGTTCACCAACCTTGCCGCGGCTGTCGACGCCGCCAAGGGGACCGCCATCGCTATCGGCGCGCAAAATATCGCTTGGGCCAAGGACGGCGCATTCACCGGCGAAGTTGCGGGGCCGATGCTCCGCGCGGTGGGCGCCACGCACGCCATTGTGGGACACAGCGAGCGCCGGCAATATTTCGGCGAGACGGATGCGACCGTGTTGAAACGGACGCAGGCGGCGCTCGAATTCGGCCTGACGCCGATTGTTTGTGTAGGCGAGCGGCTGGAGGAGCGCGAGGCGGGGCGCACCGAAGACTGTCTGGTGGGCCAGTTTCAGAAAGGGATCGCGGGCCTCATGGCGGAACAATTCGCCCGCATTGTGATTGCTTACGAACCGGTATGGGCTATCGGCACCGGCAAAACCGCCACGCCGGAGATCGCCGCCGATGCCCACAGATGCATTCGCGCGCAAGTGCGAGCCAAGTTCGGAGGGCCAGCGGGTGATGCGGTCCGCATTCTGTACGGCGGCAGCGTGAAGCCGGACAATGTGAAGTCGCTGATGGCCCAGCCGGAGATCGACGGTAGCCTGGTGGGGGGCGCGAGCCTGGAGCCGGTATCGTTCGCGTCGATCGTGAATTTTTAGCGGATGTAGCACAGGCCCCCCGGCCTGTGTCAGGTTTTTTGCATTCGCCGCTCGATTTCGCCCAGGAAGTCCGCCTCGCGCTCGATCGCCAGCGTTATGTCCAGCCAATAGAGCGGCAGCGGAGACATCAGATGATCACTGTCCTCGCACAGATTTACCGCGTCCTTCTGGGTGGTAATCAGAGCGTCGGCGTCTTTGTCGCGGGCTTCGAGACTGATGCGTTCGAGCTCGCTCGGCCGGTAGCGGTGATGGTCGTCGAACTCCACCCAGTCGGCCGGCTGTAGTCCCATTTGCCCCAGCGTCCGGCGAAAGGACTCGGGATTCCCCAGACTACAGAAAGCCGCGGCACGGTGAAAAGGCGGCGCGTTTGCCGGGTGCCGGCGCCCGGTGCGATTCTCAATCCACGCTTGCGGCTCGAGACAAGCGCGAAACACCGGCGCGTGGGGATTCCATCGCCGGACCTGGCGCTCGATCGTAGCGGCCAGATCGGTGAACTGATTGCGCGTGATCAGAATCACATCGGCGCGGGCCAGGCCTGCCAGGGGTTCCCGAAGATATCCCAGGGGGAAGACGCCGCCACCGCCAAACGGATGGAGCGCGTCGATGAGCAGGATATCCACGGTGCGCGCCAATTGTACGTGCTGGAAGCCATCGTCGAGAAGCAGAACGTCCACACCGAATTGTGCGCGCAGGGCGGCGCCCGTCTCGTAGCGATCGGCCCCGATACCGACCGGCGCTAAACCGGAGCGGATGAACAGTTGCGGCTCGTCGCCGGTTCGCTCGGCGCGTATGGCAGCCCCAGGCGGCACGATGAAATGCTTCTCCGGCGAGAGACGCCCGTGGCCTCGCGTCAGAATTCCTGGCTGATGCCCACGCTGTTTCAGCTCGGCGGCTAATCGCAGCACGCAAGGAGTCTTGCCGGTGCCGCCCATGGTTAGGTTCCCCACGCTGATGACCGGAACGTCGAGCTTACGGCGCCGAGCCACATCGCGAGCTTGTCTTCGCCCCGCGCCCCAAATCCAAATCCGTGAGAGGAGGGAGGCCAGCCAGAACCACGGCAGGGGCTGGCGGTATGCGGGCAGGTGGCCGGAATATAGATCGCGGACCACGGCCAGGGCGCGCCCGGAAGCACCCCGCCGGGCTTGGGCACAGGCCAGCGCGCGGCCGCCGATTTCCTTTGCAGTCTCGGGAGAGCCCAGCAGACGGCCCACGGCTGAGGCGAGTTCGGCGGCGGAGTTGATGGCAACGGATGCGTGGGCATCGCGAAACTCATCCGCGATGGCCTGGAAGTTTTCCATGTGCGGGCCGACGATGACCGGCCGGGAAAAGAAGGCTGGCTCGAGAATGTTGTGGCCGCCGCGATGGGCCAGTGAGCCGCCCATGAAGACGACGTCGGCCGCGCCGAACAGGCCGCCCAGTTCTCCGATCGAATCGAGCAACAGAACTCCGGGCAGCGGTAGCACGACCCCTGCGGTGAGCTCGGAACGCCGCAGGTAAGGAATACCGGATGCTGCAAGCTTCTGTGCCGCCTGATCGAAACTTTCGGGCTTGCGCGGCACCAGTATGAGCAGTAACGCCGGATGCCTGGTGGCGAGCTCGCGAAAAGCGGCCAGCACGGCGTCGTCTTCATCCACGTCACCCGGCGATGCGGGGGGCATGGTGCTGGCGGCGATCCACACCTTCGCAGGCCGCAGCCGCGCCAGCAGCGCCAGAACCGGCGAATCCTTCGGGGCCGGGCGCGCTTCGAAATCATACTTGAAATTGCCCGTGGTGTGGACCCGCTCTGGCGGCGCGCCCAAGGCGAGAAAACGCTCGCGGATTCCGTCGGCCTGGGCCAGGATGCAATCGGCTGCCGGCAGCACCACGCGAAAGAACCAGGCGACCCTCTGATAGCGGGGATATGCGCGGTCGGAGATACGCCCGTTCACAATCGCAAGGCCCGCACCGATGCGCTGGGTTTCCCGGAACAGGTTGGGCCAGATCTCGGTCTCGGCGATCAAAATAACTGAAGGCCTCAGGGTGCGCAGCACACGCCGCACTGCCCACACGTAATCCACCGGTGCGTAAAATGTTCCGTCGGTAAAGGCTTGCAGCTTTTCGGCGGCCAAGGCGCGCCCGGCCAAGGTGGATGTGGAAACGAATAACCGGGTTCGCGGGAACTCCCGGCGCAGGCCCTGCAGAAATTCCACCGAAGAAAGAATTTCGCCCACCGAAACTGCGTGCAACCAGATCGCGCCCGGGCCGGTCTGTCTAAAAGAGCGCGGGAGAAACCCCAGGCGCTGGGCGAGCGACCCCCAGTAAGCGCGGTTCCGCAGGCTGCGGTAAAGGAAATACAATAGGAGCCAGGGCAGCCCAAACGCCTGAAGGATCCGGTAAAGGAAGTAAATGCCTTTTGTTTTCAAACGTTTGGTTCTTTCCTTGAGTATAGCCGCGGCGTTCGCGGCGGACAAGGATTCGACGTCATTCCGGCCGGCCGCGGCGGAAAGTTACGCGCATCATCAGACCAATTCTAAAGTGACCATCGGAGCGGATCCGTACATCACCGAAGAGAAACAGAAAACCGCCTTCGGCAAACTGGATCTGTACGGCTACGGCGTGTTGCCGGTGCTGGTGGTGATTCAGAACGGCGGCGACAAGGCGATTTCGCTGGACCGATTGAAGGCGGAGTACGTTGGCCCCAACCACAACCGCGTAGAGGCCACGCCCGCAAAAGATGTTCGTTTCCTCAACGGGCCAAATCGCCCGGGCATTCCCACCGGACCGATCCCGCGCAGGACCCGGAAGAATCCGCTGGATGCCTGGGAAGTGGAAGGACGCGCCCTTGCCGCGAAGACGCTGCCGCCCGGCGAATCGGCCAGTGGCTTCTTTTACTTTCAGGCAGGGCTGCAGCCCGGGTCGACGATCTACTTGAGTGGCCTCACGGAGGCGGGTACGGGGCAAGAACTGTTCTACTTCGAGATTCCGCTCGAGTAGGCCCGCTGCGGCCATCCGATAAATAGCAGTCACGGCGACCCGCAAATTTTGTAACTGCGCGTTTACTCTGGGGGTTAGGCCGCGATCATGCGCGCGACGCAGCGGGCCTGGGGAGCCCTGCCCACTACACTGTAGTCGGCAGGAGGGTTCCCTTCTTTGATGACGTTTTCCCGCATGCTCTTGGCGACGCTCGTGATGGCTTCGGCCGCCGGCGCGCAACCGCCGCTCACCACCATCCAGGACGTGCTGTACAAAGCTGACGGCACGCGCTTCAACGGGATCGTGACGATTAGCTGGACCAGCTTCGAGGCCTCCGACTTAACAGAGATCGCCGGCCAAACCGTCACGGTGAAGGTCTCAGACGGCAACCTCCGGGTGCAACTCGTGCCCAACGCGGCCACCAACCCACTGATGTTCTACACGGCGGTGTACAACAGCGACGGCCGCATACAATTCAGTGAATCATGGGCGGTGCCGTCCAGCCTGTTTCCCTTGCGCCTCCGCGATGTGCGCATGATGCTGCCGGTAATCACAGGCAACGACACCAGCGCTGCCGGGCCGGTGAATGAGTCGGACGTGATCGGATTGTTAGCTGACCTTGGGGCGCGTCCCGCCAAAGGGCCGGCTTACTCCGCCGGACGCGTTGCTCTGGTCAACACACTCGGGTCGCTCGATTCCGTGGCCGGTAATCCGAGCGATTGTGTGCACGTGGATGGCTCCACGGGAGGCTGCGGAACGGACGGAACGGGAACTTCCGCGCCTGGTTTCGCCGATGGGGAAGTGCCGGCCGGCGTGGTGGATGGCTCCAATGCGACATTCACACTCTCGGCCACTCCCAATCCCGTGTCGAGTCTCGCGCTGTACCGTAACGGCCTGCTGATGACGGTGGGAGTCGACTACACCGTAAGCGCTCGCGTGATCCAGTTTGTGCCCGCCAGCGCACCGGTTCCGGGAGATTCGCTGCTGGCCACCTACCGGCTGTCCGGCTCCGCGGGAGCATCGCCACTCCTGTTTCCCGTGCCGCAAGTGCTTTGCAGCAGCACAGGCGCATCGGTGACCGCATTGAGCTTTTCGAGTATGGGCACTTGCAGCATACCGGCCGGGACGCTGCGGAGCGGAGATCGTGTCGCGATCCAGTTCGACCTGGAGCATCAGGGTGCCGCTTCGGGGTTTACCTTCCAAGTCCGGTGGGGTGGCACTACCGTGTTGAGCCGCGCAGGCACGACGAATGACAGTCAGGTGACGGGACGCGTGGACGCGGGGCTTTATCAGTCGGGTGCGAAGGTGAGCACTCAGTCCTGGGGCACCACACTGCCCCTCAGCGCCAGCGTTGCCAACGCCACGGATGCGTACACCGGCGCGCTCACGGTCGACTTCGAAGGCGAGCTGACCCTGGCGGGGGACACGCTCATCTTGCGGAACTACTCTCTGGTGCGTTTGCCGTAAGAGGACTCGTCAGAATTCTGTAACAATAACTTCCGGTAACCTCCTTTCCCAGTACTTAGTTAGCAATTGCAGCAATAGAAAGTTTCGATTGGATTCGCGCACCGCGCTCAGCTACCATCGAGATAGTTATTGCGGCCCCGGCAGGCGCTGCAATACCTGTTCCGATCCCCGCTTTCGATCAGTGTTCCAACAGGCCCCAGTCAAGCCAACAGTCGATTCTCTTAAGCCTGCGCGTATGCATCGCGTCGCCGGCTTTTAGCAAAAACGTCATCACCTATAAGCAGAAACGGAGGAATTGTGTATATGAAAAGGGCTTGCGCGGTGTGTTTATTCCTGGTCACGGCTCATCTTGGCCATAGTCAAATGTCAGGGATCGATCGGCAATTCCGAATGTGGAGCGATTACGCCGATGCGCTTTCGAATTCGAATTCCCAAGAGCAACAGATTTTCGCGAATTCGGGAAGAAACAACAGTGACCCATCCGTCGATCGGATTTCCGTTTCGCGGCTGCGGCACAAAGTGCCTCGCAAGGCGCTTTCCGCATTTCTTCACGGAGTCGACTTGGCCGGAGCCGGCAACTTCCGCAGCGCCGCAAAGGAGTTCGAACGCGCCGTAATGCTTGATCCGGAATGTTCCGAAGCTCACGGCAACCTCGGAGTAATGTATCTTGACCTGGGAACCCTCGATCGAGCTGTGGATGAGTTCCGGGTGGCCGTTCACCTGGACCCAACCGGCAGCTTCCATCACGCCAATCTGGCGGTGGCCTTGATTCTTCTCAACCTTCCCAATGAGGCGGAACCGGAAGCACAAGCCGCGTTTGACCTGGACCACTCCAACGTCAAAGCCAGATATCTGCTCGGATCCCTACTGGCGCGCCGTCCGGAAACCCGCGGTAGGGCAGCGGAACACCTGATGTATGCCGCGCAGGAGCTGCCGGACGCCCACATGGTTCTGGCGGAGATGTATCGGACGGAGGGGGCGGAGGCGCTCGCCCAAATGGAGCAGGAGCGGTATCGCAAAGCGACCCCGGACACCACCAAAGCACCGCAAATGCCGTGGCGGTAATTTTGATCTATTTACGCTTTTGACAACGGGGGAGACGATGAAACTACAAGACGTCATCTTGAAAGCAATCGCGAAGAAAATCACCTGGATGGACGCGGCGGAAATCGCCGGCATGAATGACCGCACTATGGTTCGGCTTCGGCAGAGATATGAGGAGTTCGGCTACGACGGCATCTACGACCAGCGGCGCCGCAAACGCTACATCCACCGTGTGCCGCTAGTTACGGCGGAAAAAGTCCTGGCTCTCTACCAGGAGCGGTACGCCGGCGCCAGCGTGCGGCGCTTTTGTCAAAAACTGAGCGCCGAACAGGGCATTCGGGTCGATTACAGTTGGGTCAAGCAGGCACTCACTGGCGCGGGGTTGGTTGCGCTCCCCCACAAGAGCGGGCCAGCTCGACCCCGGCGCCGGCCGCGGCGAATTCCGCTCATCAAAGAGTAACTACGACGCGCATAAGAATTATCGATTGGACGGAGTAAAGCCGGATGGGCTAGGCTGGATTTAGCCTGGTCTTAGCTGACCCCGGCCTAAAAACTCCCTGCCGAGAAGACTAATCTTGTTCAGGAGTTACCAATGGCTCGCGTGATCCTGCTTGGACTTCCGCCAGACCTGGCCAACCAACTAGCCAGCGTCTTGCATGCCGAAAATCATCAGGTCAGCAAGAAGACCTACATCCAGGACCTTCAACGTGGACGTGCAGCGACCGTGGTTTTCCTTTCCGGCGACTCGCCCGAGTATCCGGAAACCCTCGCGGTTCTCCGCGAGATACAGCCGAATGTTCCGGTAGTGATCGTGACTCGTACGCCGGAAACACGGCAGTGGTTGGACGCCTTGGAAGCCGGCGCGATGGACTACTGTGGCGCTCCCTTCGAGCGGGTGCAGGTCAACTGGGTGATGAACTCGGTACTGTCGCAGGCCGCACGGCAGCGGGCAGCCGCCTGACGGCTACTTCTCCCCAAAAAAGAGCAAACCAAACGCGTTTTTCTGCGTATAAGTTGGCATGATTAAAGTAGCGATCCTGGCGGTCCTGCTGCTGGCGCCATTTGTGGCGTTCTGCGATTGGCACGACGAGGCATGGGCGGCGCGATTAGAGGCACGCCATGCCCGTATGGAAGCGCTCCGCGAGAGCCGCTGGGCGCGCCGAGATGCGTGGCGGGCGCGGGCAGAGGCCCGGCAGGCGGTGCGGGAGGCTGAGCGCGAATTCCGGCAATCGACACGGGAGGCTGTTCAGGAAGCCAGACGGGCCGCAGCCGAGGCGCGCCGTGCAGCTCGGAATTGGAGTTTCTAGTACCTCCGCTTGCTTAGGCGCGCGGTTCGGACACGGCGTTGCCGAGCCGCGACCGTCAGGGAGCGGACTTTAGGGATCTCAGTGATGGTCGTGCGTGGCTTCGTGATCGGCAATCGCCTTGTCACGCTGGACTTTGGCGTTCTTCTTTCGGGCGGCCTGCAAGTTCGACTGCCGCACGCCATCCGAGTCTACGGCAAACATAGAAATCAGCTGCTTTAGGTTGCTGCCCTGGCAACCGGGACAAGGCGGGGTAATGGAGTTGCGCACCAGCGCTTCAAAGCGCTCGCCACAGCCCAGGCATTCGTAGTCGTATAAGGGCACTGCCGCCTCCTAGTTTTCCGTCGGGACCTTGTCCATATGGTCGATCACTATCATATCGATCTGGCCCTTCTTCTGCTCCAGCTTCAGCCCAAGTTGCTCCTGCACGGCGCCGAAAATCGTCGGCCCGGGGTCGTCGCCGGGTTTACCAAGTCCTTCCATGGACCAGCGCAGGCTGAAATCGTACTTTCCTTTCAGCCCGGTCGCATCCGTGACAGGCCGATGCACTTGGCTCGCCAATAGGCTGACGAGCTGTCCGATGGTTGCATCGGTGAACTGTGCGGTACCTCGGTCATTCATCATCGCCATCCTGTAGCCGCGGCCAGGCGGGACAACCAGAAATCCTTCCTGATCCGCCTTCAGACTGCCGGAGGGTGGCGCCGGGCCATCCTTGGCCACAGGGCTTGCCACCGATTGCTTCAGCTTCGGACCATTCTTAGCCACGACCAGTTCGTACACATTCGCTTCCTTCTTTTCGCGGTGGACCGTCAAATGGAAGCGCTCCGCCAGCAGGGTCTGCATCATCAACGGAACCTGCTCCTTCGTGGCTCCGTCAGGCACCTTCGCGGTGATATCGAACTGCGTTTCACGGGCATCTTCCAGCCAACTCGGGCCTGAAACCTGGTAGGTTTCTACTTTGTATGCCCCGGCGATTAGCCCCAGCAGCATATAGTTCTCAATGGTCACACGAGTCGGGTCGGATGTTCCGGGGCCGCCGAACCATCCGGTAACGTTGCTCTTCCTCTCTGCGAACGGCGGGGATGGCTTAACCGACGCCACCTCGAATGCCGGTTGTGAGTTGACTGGCTGACCGTAGATGCAGCCGCCCACGCACAACGCCAGGATCATGGCTTGTCGTAACATCTCGAGATCCTCCTATGCAGGTATCTCAACCGCTCCCTTCGGTCACGGCTCAGTAAAGCCTCCGGCGCCGCGGGACGGAACAATCTGTGACCGCACAGCCGCCTGTGGTCACAGGGTAGTAAAGCGCATTACGGAGCCGTGACCGAAGGGAGCGGTCTTTGCTAATTCTCCGTCGGGACCTTGTCGATGTGGTCGACCACGACTATGTCGATCTGGCCCTTCTTCGGGCCGGCCCAGTTGGACCGACAACGTCTCGGCGAACTCGTCCAGGGATTCTACGTATCGCACGCTAGCGCGGCTGCCGGTCATTACCTGCCAATGCCGGTGACCAGGTGGAAGAGCTGGAAATCCGTCGCGATCCAACTTCGGAGGCCCGGAGATTGGCGGTGGCTCGTCCTCCGGTCCAGGCTCTGCCGCCGCTTCCTGCAGCTTCGGCCCATTCTTTCCCACGACCAACTCATAGACGTGCCCCTCTTTCTTTTCGCGGTGGGCTGCGATATGGAATCGTTCCGCCAGAAGATTCTGCAGCATCAATTGAAACTGCTCCTTGGTGGCTCCGTCCGGCAGCTTCGCGACGACGTCGAATCGATCGTCCCGGAGCCAGTCTGGCGCAGAAAGCTGGAAGTACTCTATGCCATACGCCACCACGACCAGCCCCGACAGGTCGAAGTTCCGAAAGGTGACACGGCTCGGGTCGTTCGTTCCGGGGCAACCAAACCTTCCGACCATCATGCCGGTCGGAGGGGGAGGCGGCGATGGCTTGATCGACGCCACTTCGAGCGCCGGCTGTGAATTCGCAGACTGGCCGCATATCCAGCCACCCGCGCAAAACACCAGGACCATCGTCCCTCGCAGCATCTCCGGGACCTCCTGCTACTTCGCCGGCTGCAGTTCCGCCGGCCGCAATTCCTCCAGTTTAGCCGCCAAATAACGCAAAATCTCGCCCGCGCCGCCCTGGCCGTCCAGCGGCAGCATCAGCACGCCCGCAGGCGAAAATTGCGCCCCTTTAGTCTGGCTGACGATGTTCATCAAGCGCGCCGGATCGACCCGCGTCTTCTCGTGGAACTTGATGTTCAGCACATTCAAACGGCGGTCCACCGCTTCGATGCCGATCTGCTCGGCAGCAGTCTTCAACGCGGAATATTGCAGGAGATTGCGCAGCGCCTCGGGCAGCCGGCCGTAGCGGTCTTCCAATTCCTTTTCGACTCGCTCGCGCGCGGCGGCATCGTTGGCATTGGCAATCTGGCGGTAGGCCCGCAGGCGCTGGTTCTCGTCGGCGATGTACTCCGTCGGAATGCGAATATCCAGGCCCAGGTTGAGCGCCGAGTGAATCTCCGGCACCACCTCTTCGCCCTTCAGTTCGCGCACCGTCTCGTCCAGCAGCCGCACATACGTATCGAAGCCCACAGTGTTGATGTGCCCGTGCTGCTCGCCGCCCAGCAGGTTGCCGGCGCCGCGCAATTCCAGATCGAGCGCGGCAATTTTGAAGCCGGCGCCCAGGTCGCTGAACTCCTTCAGAGCGGCGAGCCGTTTGCGCGCGATTTCGGTGAGCTCCGTATCGGGCGGCACCAGCAAATAGGCATAAGCTCGCCGGTTGGAGCGGCCCACCCGGCCGCGCAACTGGTACAGCTCCGAGAGCCCATAGCGCTCGGCGTTCTCGATGATCATGGTGTTGGCCAACGGGATGTCCAGCCCATTTTCGACGATCGTGGTGCAGACCAGAATGTCGAACTCGTGCCGCATGAATTGCAGCATGGTCCGCTCCAGCTCGGCTTCGCCCATCTGCCCGTGGCCCACGCCGATACGCGCCTGCGGCACCAGTTCCTGGATCATGGCCGCGCGCTGCCAGATGGAATCCACGCGGTTGTGCAGGAAGTAGACTTGCCCGCCGCGTGCCAGTTCCAGCTCCAGCGCCGAGCGGATCAGCTCCGGATTGAAAGGGCGCCACCACGGTCTGAATCGCCAGCCTGTCTTTGGGCGGCGTTTCGATCACCGACATATCGCGCATGCCCAGCAGCGACATGTGCAGCGTGCGCGGAATCGGCGTGGCGCTCATGGTGATCACGTCCACCGCTTTCTTGATTTGCTTCAGCCGTTCTTTGTGCTTCACGCCGAACCGCTGCTCTTCGTCGACGATCACCAGTCCCAGATCGTTGAACTCAACATCTTGCGAGAGCAGGCGGTGCGTGCCGATGGCCAGATCCACTTTGCCCTCGGCCAGGTCGGCCAGCGCCGCTTTCAGTTCCTTGGGCGAGCGGAACCGGCTGAACATTTCGACGCGCACGGGAAACGGCTGGAAGCGGCGCTTGAAAGTTTCGAAGTGCTGGAACGCGAGCACGGTAGTGGGCGCCAGCACCGCCACCTGCTTGCCGTCGCCCATCGCCTTGAACGCGGCGCGCATCACCACTTCGGTTTTGCCGTATCCCACGTCGCCGCACAGCAGACGGTCCATGGGCTGCGGGCTCTCCATATCGCGCTTGATGTCTTTGATGGCGTTGAGCTGGTCGCGGGTTTCGGTGAACTCGAAAGCGTCTTCGAATTCACGCTGCCAGTTGCTGTCGTGCGGAAAACGGGAAGCCCTCGGCCATCTTGCGCTGGGCGTAGAGCTTCAGCAGCTCGTCCGCCATGTCGCGCATTTTGGCCTTGACTCTTGGTCTTGGTGCGCGTCCAGGTGGCGCCGCCCATGCGGTCGAGCACCGGCTTGCGCTTCGCCTGCGCCGCGGAAGCGCTGCACCAGGTCCATGCGCGTGAGGGGCACGTACAGCTTGGCGCCGGCGGCATATTCGAGCAGCATGTAATCGCCCTTGGCTTCGCCTTGCGCGATCTCCCGCAGCCCCAGGAATTGCGCCACGCCGTGTTCGGCGTGCACCACGTAATCGCCGGGCTTGAGGTCGATCAGGTCGGCCGAGAAGGCCGCCAGGACCGATTTCGATGCCGGCGCGCGCGCCACCAATTCGGGCGTCTCAAACAGATCCTCCGAGCCGAAGACCACCAGGCCCGCATCGCTGAAACGCGGTGCCGCGCCGAATGCAGACCCTTGATGAGGTAGATGCTGGCCACCGAGCCGGCCATGTACGCGCGCTCGGCCAGGTACGCCGGCGTGGACTCGCTCTGCTCGAGCCCAAGCTGATAGGCGACGCCGTACTCGTTGAGGATGTCGGCCACGCGCTCCACCTCGCCGGTGGAGCGATGCGAAAAAGGCCACGCGATTTCCCGCTTCCACCAGGTTGCGCGCCTCGGCGATGGCCACCTGCATATTGCCGTGGAACGCCAGCGACGGCCGCGTGGAAACGTGAAAGCTGGACGGGTCGTTCCAGCCGATCTCCAGTTCCTTGATATCGAGCTGCAGGCGCGGATCCGGCCTGGCGTTTCAGATCGTCCCAGGAAAAGAAAATCTTCGCGGGGTCGTACGCCTCAGATCGCTCAATCTGCTCCAGCCGCTTCCAGAATCGTTCCGCGGCGCTGTGGACCTGCTCCGGCTCGTCCCACAGAACGATGGGGTTCTCGAGCAGGGAAAAGACGGAGACGTCGAGCGGCCGCACCATACCCGCCAGCAATTCCCAACCGGGAAACGGTTCGCCGGGAGGGCCGCTGACACCCACCAGCTCGCCGAGCTCCGCCAGCAGCTCCCGCGACTTCTGATACTCCGTCAGCGGCAGCAGCGTGCACTCTTCGATCTTGAGCACGGACCGCTGCGATTCCACCTCGAAGCGGCGGATGGATTCCACCAGGTCGCCGAACAGATCGACGCGCACGGGCTTGGCCGCTTCCGGCGAAAACACGTCCAGGATGCCGCCGCGCACCGAATACTCGCCCACCATTTCCACCGGCTCGCGCCGCTCGTAGCCGATGCTCTCCAGGTGCGCCACCACGTCATCGAGCGGCAACTCGTCGCCGATCCGCAGCTTGAGCGCCAGTTGCCGGTAGTACTCGCCTGGCGCGATGCGCAGCAGAGCCGATGCCACGGGCATGATGGTGATGGGCACGCGCTGGGTGGCCAGGCGCCACAGACCAATCGCGCGCTGCTCCAGGATCTCGGCGTGCGGCGAGAGATTCTGCAGCGGCAGCACGTCGAGCGCGGGGAGAAGCTGCGGTCCGTTGCGGTCGCCCGGCGCCAGGAGGGAAAAGAAGGTCTGCAGAGCATTCGGAGAGCGCTTCCGCCTGCTTGTTGCCGTCCACCACGATGATCAGCGGCCGACCGGTCGTGCTGCCACAGCAGCACTGAGTAGAGCGCTTTGGCGGTGGTGGTGAGGCCGGCGAGCGACGCGCTGGCACCGCCGGTGACACGGCGCACGGCATCCTGAAAGCCGGGATGCCTACCCAAATCCAGAAACAGGTCTCGAACGGCAGGATGAATCAAGGTTGCAGAGTGAGTATCTTCTCTATTATCCCACTGGAAGAAGCAGACTCTCGGGGAAACACCTCTTTGATTTGGGATGAGAAAGTATTAGAGTAGAGCCGCCATGCGGAACTGGAGTTTTTTGGTTCTGCTCTCCTTGGCGACGCCGTTTGCCAGGGCTGACATTGTGGTGACTTCCACATCCCAAACTCTCAGCGGATCGGGGGGTGCGGCGCTTTCCGCAATTCCACCGAGAATCCATATAACTTCTCGGTGTCCACCACCAAACCCGCTACCTTACAACCTTAGCGAGTCTGGAACTGCGAACACAGCTAGTCCCGATGGTCAACACATCACCGTTGGGTCAACCGCCAGCCAGCAAGCGGACGTGACTCCCGACCATATCGGCGTCGACATGGGTGTTAGCGTAGACATGGATGGCCTGGCCCGTATCCTGGGCGGCTTCGTGGGCGCGGCCGGTACCAGCCAATTCACCCTTCTATTTAATCTCACCAGCCCTTCGGTGGTTCATCTGACAGGTGAGGAGTTCGATGAAGGTGACCTTTTCCAGCCACCGGTATTCGCCGGAAATACACTCCGAGAAGACCTTCTGTTATCTGGCCCTGGTGGATTCCGATTCGAGGTTTCTAACTTTTCTTTCAGTTTTGTCGACAAGCAACTGCCCTTGGCCGCGGGCAGCTATGTACTCACGGCCCAGTTGGACAACAGTGCGACCGCCGGCATTGTTATAGTTCAGGACGAATTTGATTTTAGTGATTTTACGCTGAGCGCAGACTTCACACCCATAGTTCCCGAACCCAGGTGGGGATTTGTTGTTCCGATTGCTCTGCTCCTGGTGCTCTGGAGCCCACTGCGCGCAGGCCGCTCGATCAAGGTTGCAGAGTGAGTATCTTTTCTATTATCCCAGTGGTGGAGTAGCCCGGCTCGAGGGGCAAAATCACGACCTGGCCGCCAGCCGCCTCCACCTCTTCACGGCCGGCGATGAAGTGCGACCAGTCGGCACTCTTCACGAGGATATCCGGCAGCAGCTCTCGGATCAACTCGCGCGGCGTCTCTTCCTCGAAGAAAACGACGCCATCCACCGAGGCGAGGGCCAGCAGCATCTCGGCACGCTCATTTTGCGGAATCAGGGGCCTTTTGGGGCCTTTCGATAACTGGACGCTGGCGTCGGTGTTCAAGCCGACGATGAGCAAGTCTCCCAGCTCGCGCGATTTTTTGAGCACCCGGATGTGCCCGACATGCAGCAGGTCGTAGCAGCCGTTGGTGAAGACGACAGTCTTCCCTTGCTGTCTCCAGAGGGCACGTTCGGCGAAAAGTTCGGTGCGCGTGTAGGGGCGTCCCACGGCCTTCAGTGTAACAGCCGCCAACCGCTCCCTTTGGTCACGGCTCAGTAACGCAAGCGAATTCGTAATCGGTTGTGCAAAAGGTGTTTTTTACAGAGCCGTGACCAGAGGGAGCGGTCTTTAATCCACTTACGCCGTGGCGCTGAAGGAGGCCAAATGGCGGCAAGCCGATTCTACGTCCGGATCGAGCGCGGCGATGCGGCTCATGTGAACCAGCTCGAAGCTCTTCGCTACGGCGCCCTGCGCACCGGCAATGCGCAGCTGACCGCCGCTCCGCTCCATCTGTCCGCTGCAACTTACGAGCACGCCGATTCCGGAGCTGTCAATGGAATTCAAGCCGGCCAGATCCAACGCCAGCTTGCGCTTGCCGTCCTCAATGAGGCGATTGAGGGAGTTCTCGATCGCCAGCAGTGCGTTCCCCAAACCTAAGCGCCCGGTGATTTCGACTACCTCTATGTCGGGCTCCACATGTCTGGTTTTGGATTCTGTGATCATGACCGTGACTCGACTTAAGAAATCCTACCACTTCCTGTTTGGTCGCGTTGGCCGCCGGGCGTGTTAACGTTGAATCCAGGAATGAACCTCCTCTTTATCGGCGATATATTCGCTTCACCGGGCCGCCGCATGGTGGCCGACCACTTGGGCGATATCGTCGAAACCAATCGCATCGACCTGGCCATCGCGAACGCGGAAAACGCCGCCGGCGGATTCGGCATCACTCCCTCGATTGCCGAGGAATTGTTCAGCATGGGATTGGATGTGCTAACTTCCGGTAACCACATCTGGGACAAGCGGGAGGTGTATGATTACTTCGAACGGCAGCCGCGGCTTCTTCGTCCTGCGAATTATCCCGACGCGCCGGGCAGCGGCGTGATCGTTCTCCGCGCTCGGAACGGGGTGGAATGCGCGGTTGTCAACCTGCAGGGCCGCACGTATATGCCCGCCACGGATTGCCCGTTTCGCAAAGCGGACCAGATTCTGAGCGAGCTCGATCCTGCGGTAAAGGTGAGGTTCGTGGATTTTCATGCGGAAGTGACCAGTGAGAAGATCGCGATGGGCTGGTACTTAGACGGCCGCGTCTCGGCAGTGGTTGGCACGCACACGCACGTACCCACGGCCGATACGCGCATCCTTCCGGGCGGCACCGCCTATCAAACCGATTGCGGCATGACCGGTCCATATCATTCGGTAATCGGGGTCCAAACGGAGATCATCATCCAGCGCTTCCTCACCAGCCTGCCGGTCCGCATGGAAGCCGCGCGGGAAGCGCCGGAACTCCACGCTGTCATCGTCGACGTAGATGAAGCCACGGGCCGCGCGCGCGCTGTGCGCCGTCACGCAATTAACGGAGATTGAAAGGATGGATCCTTCCAGCCCGGTTGCGGACTTCACGGCATTTCTCATTCAGGAAATTGGCGCCCTGCTGTTCGGCATGGTGTTCCTCTTTTTATACCGGCAGTCGCGCGTCGTGTATTTCGGTTTGTGGGGAATCGCCTGGAGCTTGCGTTTTCTGGCGGCCATTTTCGGCTATGGGCTGATCAGCACCGGCCATTGGGGCTGGCTGGCTCCCTACGCCGTCTTCGAATTCGGGTTTGCTATTGTGCTGGTGGCGGCGGCGCGCGCCAGCTTTTCATCGGGCGTGCGCGACTGGAAGTCCGTGCTGCGGCTCATCGCCCTCCTGCCGATGTTCGTGGCGCTGGTGTACGCCTTCGGCTGGTATTCGCGCCTGGAGGCTTACCACGCCTCGCATGCGCTGGTACTGTGCTTTGTCTATTTCTACAATTTCCGCATGCTGCGCGGGAACGCCGGCGTGGGCGCGCGTGTCTTCCGTTTCTCGCTGTTCGTGCTGTCAGCGGCTTTTCTGGAACACGCGGTTCTGCTGATCTACCTTTACAAAACCGGCAGCGCGCCGGCATGGGCCCAATATCTTCACCATGAGACCTATTACGATTTCGCGCTCCACTGCGTGCTGGCCTTTGCCGCAATGGCCATGTGGAGTGAAAGCCAGATCGACCGCCTTCGCGATTTGACCACCGAGCTCGATCACCTGCGGCGCGAAGTAAATCACAGCATGGATCTGGACCGGCTCACCGGCCTTTTGAACCAATCGGCGCTGAATTCGCGTCTGGACACGACGCTGCCGTTCGAGGGCGTGGTGGCGGTGTGCGACATGGACAATTTCAAGGAGATCAACGACCGCTACGGGCACCTGGTGGGCGACGAGATCCTGCGGAATATCGGACACCTTCTACAGGCTTCCATTCGCCATGAAGACGAGGCGTTCCGCTGGGGCGGGGATGAATTCGTGGTCCTGTTCCGCAACCAGCACACCCGCATCGCGGCCAAGCGCATGGCGGAAATCGAAACACGCCTGCGCGAGTTCCGCATCCGCGGCTTTGGCGTGCTGCCCATCTCCTTCAGTTGGGGAACTGCCGATGCGCACGACCGCACCTTGCGCGAAGCGCTTGATGAAGCGGATCGCGCGATGTATACGCTGAAACGGTCGCGCGCTGCCGGGCAGCGGGCTACTTCACCGCAATAACCATTCGGAAGAGTGCCGGCGACAAGAATCGCCAGCGCTACGTAACGCCGGCGGTCTTTGCCGCCGGTGCGGGCTACTTCACCGCAATAACCATCCGGAAGGTAAGGTCGGTGTTGGTGATGTCATCCATCGAAACGGCGATGGGGACCTGCGAACCCGGAGCTGTACTCTGCGGGATGCGCACGTTGATCTGCCAGCCGCCCGGATACGAATTCAGACCCGAGTAGAGCAGGTTGCTGGGATCGCCGTTGCAGGGCGGCGCGGGATCGTCCACGCGGCAGGCACCAATCGCTACGGTCGGTTGGGCAAGCGTATTAACCTGGCTTTGCGGAGAGGCTCCATCGGCTGGCGCGCCCGGCGTGAAGCCCTGGCCGGTTGCGAAGATCTGAATCACCGAGCCCCGGGCGGCCGCGTTGTTGGGGCCGTTTATGGAGTTGTCCTCATTGCGCACCGCGGCTTGCCGGCTGGTGCCGGTGTATTGCAATTCGATGATACCGGGCGAGGCCACGTTCATCTGCACAGACCCCGCAGCCAGGATCTGACCGGTGGACGCTTTAATCACCTGTATATCGGCGGTGCCGCTGGTGGGGACATCTCCGGGCTGCTTGCCCATCGGAACCACGAAATTAATCTGACCCGCCGAGACGTCGTAGAGAGGAGTGGGACTCCCATTGAAAAGCACCTGGATGTCTCCCAGTTGAGTCGGCAAGGGGAATGGGTTGGGCAGGTCAACGGCATGCAGAGTCGGCGTATCAAAGGTGGCGGATCCCGTCTTGCAATCACTGCCAGGCCCGCAAATGGAAGCGACCATGCCCGGCGCGAGCGGCTTGCTCGGCAGGAAATTGGCGCCATTGAGGGTCTCCAGAGCCGGGTAGTAGATGGCGACGCGATGCGAGAAATCGGCCACGAAGAGATCGCCGTACTGATCCTGTGTAACGGCCAGCGTGGGGGCTGCCGCTGGAATGATGACGGTCGCCGCGGGGTTGTTCGATAGCTGGTCGTAGCGCGGGTATTGCTTCACCCGATTATTGTTGGTGTCGGTAATCCAGATCTGTCCCGTGAGAGCGCTCACGTTGATGCCACGCGGCGAATTCAGACTATCGGTGATGGTGAGAATGGCTTGCGCGCCCACTGCGGGGGTGATGGCGCTGTTGGGGTCCGGAAAAATCTGCACGCGGCTGTTGCCGCTGTCTACTACGTAGACGCGCCCGCTGGTATCGGCTGCGATATGACGAGGCTGGTTCAAGGTGCCGCCATCGCTGCCGGTAGTGATGGTATTGAGCTGGCTCTGGCCGTACACTTTGTCGGCCGCCTTCCCATTGGTGAGAGCACCAGCGTTCGTGCTGAAATACAGTACGCGGTTATCGGAAATATCCGAAACCAGCAAACCGGTGGGAGCGAAGGCCAACCCGTAGGGGTTCTTCATGCTGAACTGAGAAGGGTCGGTGAACTTGGAGATGAAGTCCCTCTGGCCCAGTACCAGATCGGCTGGTTCCATCTGTCCTATAAAAGCGAAAGGCGCTGGAAAGCGCAGCACGCGGCCGTTCAAGGAGTCGGCAACGTACAGGTTGCCGGTGGCATCCACAGCCAGCCCGATGGGACCGCACAGGCTGGTCTGGTTAGGTAGATTCGGATCGCCGCCGCGCGTAGGACTCGACGCGGAATAGTTGCAAACGGCGGTTTGAAAATCCGGCTGGCCGATCACGATATCCGCCTTGCTGCCGGCCTTCACCGAGCGGAGATCGCGAAAGCCGAGCACGCGATGATTTCCCGGATCGGCCACGTATAAATGCGGTGTGGCGCCAGTGGAATCGACTGCCAGGCCGGCATCGGCATCGCCCGTGATCAGAAACTGAAACTCCCGGCCCTCGATCAGGTTGATGGAATTGGTGTCGAAGCGATCTTGCCCCAGAACGCGAGTGGCAGCGCCGAAATTGGAGCCCTGGAACGGCAACACGATGACCCGGTTGTTCCCGGTGTCGGCGAGGTAGAGTTCGTTGTTCAGGAAAATGGACGCCGCGGGCAGCGACATGACGCTGGCGGTGGCCGGCGGCACAAACGTAGCGCCGAGCGCCGCGTTGTTAGGATTCCCGTTGCCGAAGTCGGAGTTCTGTCCCGCAACTTGAGTGGCCGGTAGCGCTACCAGCGCATCCGTCCATTGCTCGTACGCCGGAAAGATCAAAACGCGGCTGTGCCCTTTGTCGACAATGCCAACCTGGTTGTTGGAGAGAAAGAAAATACTCGAGGCATCGTTCAGCAGGGTATGGTTCAGCGTATCCTTGCTGGGAGTCGGACCGCTTTGCGGCGGCAGGCCGATGATCTTCACCCTGGAAGTAGTCAGATCGAAGACTAGAACGCGCTGCCCTGGGGAGCCGGAGGTCGGATCGGCATCGGAGACGTACAGCCGGCCGGAGGCGTCGAACGCAATTCCCTCCGGCACATAAAACTGGCGGGTATTGTAGGCGCCAGTCACATCGGAGGTCAAGTTCGGCAACAGGCTGGTGAAGTCCTGCTGGCCGAGCACGGTGTCGGCTGCAGGGTTGGTGGCCGGACTGGCGGCGACATCGCTGCTCTTGAACCGCAACACCCGGCGGTTACCGGGGTCCGTGAGCCACAGGTTTCCCGAACTATCGAACGCGAGATTGGCAGCATACACCTGGGTACTTGAGGCCAACAGGGAGACTCCATTGGCAGTGGGTGTCCCGTTTGGATAATTCGTGGTTCGTGAGTTCAGCGAAGGCTGGCCGATGATCAGGTTGGGAATTTCCTGGCCCACGTTGGCAAAAGGCTTCGGGAAGCGGAGCACGCGGTTGTTGCCACTGTCGACGACATACAAATCTCCATTGCGCACGGCCAGGCCGGTGGGCGCGCTGAGGCCGGCGGAGAAAGTGGTGCTGGGCCCGCTGGGAAGGGTCGTGAAGAGATCCGGCTGCCCGATCGCCAGGTCCGCAAGAGCGCCGTTGGCAAAGCTCCCCGGGTTCTTCCAGGCCAGCACACGGTTGTTTCCGGTATCGCTGACGTAGATGATCGGCGGCGATGAGCTGGTGTCGATGGCCAATCCCGCGGGTGCGTAGACCTCGTGTCCGTCCACCAGGTTGGGACTAAAGCTGCTGACTTTGAGCCCCTCGGGATTGGGATGCCCCACGATACGCGACGGTACCGAGTTCAAGGTCACTTGAGCGAAACCGGTTGTGGCTCCGCAAACGAGCAAAGAGAATATAGAAATGTGCTTGTGGCTCATGGAGATTGCTGCCGGGCGCGACGCGGTCGAATGCCCACCTGAAGAATAGCAAACGACCCCCTGCCCGCAACCCTGCCAAAGGTAATGGAATCACTACTTGCGGAGTACTGGAACGATTCTGGCAACTCTTTGATACACTGTAGGTTGCGCCCCAACAACCCCGCTAAACTCAGGGTCTGTGCCGTCAGCTTTCTCAATACCACTCCGCTGGTTTGGGGGATGCTCCACGGCCCACAACAAGGCTATTTCGACCTGGATTTTCAGATTCCCGCGGCGTGCGCCGACCGGGTGGCGTCCGGTGAAGCCGACATCGGGATCATTCCTTCCTTCGAGCTGACGCGGCAGGATCTGGAGATTGTTCCGGGCACGGGGATCGCGTGTCATGGCCCGGTGCGTAGCATTCTGTTGGTGTCGGCTCGACCGGCCGGTGAAATCCGTAAGCTGGCAGTGGATACCAGTTCGCGGACTTCCGTGGAATTGGCTCGTGTATACCTTGCCCGGCGTCACGGCGTGGAACCGGAGTTCGTACCGCACGCGCCCAATCTGGAAGCGATGCTCCGCGTTGCCGATGGCGCGCTGATCATCGGCGATCCGGCGCTGCGCATCGAGCCCGCCCTGCTGCCCTATCACGTGTACGACCTGGGCGCAGAGTGGGTGGAGATGACCGGCCTGCCGATGGTTTTCGCGGTATGGGCGGGCAGGAAGGCGGCGATTACGCCGGAGGTAGTGCAGGTGTTTCAAGAGTCTTGCCGGTTCGGGCGCGAGCGTATTGAGGAGATCGTGGCGGCCGAAGCGCCCCGCCGCGAGTTTCCGCCCGAACTGGTGCGTCAATACCTGACCCGGCACATCGTGCACGAGCTGGGTCCCCGGGACTATGAAGGGATGGACCGGTTCCTGAGTTATGCAAGTGCGGTGCGGCGTGCCGCGCGGACCGTCTGACCGCTGCGTTATACTGAGAAAAACAAAGCCATGTATTACTTGTTGTTGGGCATTCACATTCTGGTTTGTATCTTCCTGATTATTGTGGTTTTGCTGCAAAGCGGGAAGGCTGCAGACCTGGCTGGCGCTTTCGGCGGGATGGGTTCGCAGACGGCTTTTGGTCCCCGCGGCTCGGCGACGCTGCTTTCGAAAGCGACGACCATTTCGGCCGTGCTGTTCATGATCACGTCCCTGTCTCTTTCGATCATGGCGACACGGAGTGCGGGCCTGGGTTCGACGGTGTTGGACACGGGAAGCAAGCCGGCTCCCACCAAGAGCGCACCGGCGAATACGAAGACGACGATCCCGGTGCCGGGGCAGTCGACGGTTCCGGTTCCGGCTGGTAATACGGTTCCTTTGCCACTGCCGCCGCCGCAGCCAGCCCCGGCTAATAAGAAGTAACGCCCCAAAACGCGGAGGTGGCGGAATTGGCAGACGCACTAGCTTGAGGTGCTAGCGGGAGCAATCTCGTGGGGGTTCAAGTCCCCCTCTCCGCACCAGAATATCCCTTTAGGGGTCATTAGTTTACGGCCCCCGTTTTTTCGTGTGACTGGCGTGTGACTGGGTTTGTAACGGCCGCGGTCTGAAAGTGGGCCATCATGAGCCGGTCAATGTTGGCCTGACGGCCCTTGGACCACTTCCCGTAGTGCCTCCGTACGACCTCCGGGCTGTTCCCCAGGATGGCCGCGACCTCTTCGAAAGTGGCGCCCTGTTCCAATAGGCGGGTGGCCAGGGTATGCCGATAGCGGTGAGCGTGGGCACCGTTCACTCCCGATTTCTTGAACACGGCTGAAAGCGTCCGCTCGGCGATCCCGACCACAGCCCGGCGCGAACTCTTGCCGTTCCAGAAATAGTACGGGCAGTCCGGGTTAGCGTTCCGCGGCAGCGGCAGTGCGTCAAGAATCAGCTTCACGTCGAATCCGCCCAGTGGCACGAATAGGTTGGTCCAACAGTAGGATCATGTATGATGGCCCAATGACGATACGCTCAATCGCCTCGGCGGTAGTGGCAACGACAGTAGGGTTCGTCTTTCTGCCCACACCAGAAGTTGCGGCGGAGGGCGCCGCAGTTCGCGTCTTGGTCTCAAACGGCATGAAGGCCGCGATGGAAGAACTCCTGCCCCAATGCGAACGCGCCATCGGGCGTCGGGTGGCCCTTCAGTTCAATTCCACGGCGTCGGTCAAAAAAAAGATCGAGGCGGGTGAGGAGTTTGATGTCACGGTCATCACGTCCGAAGCAATTGATGATCTGATGAAACAGGGCAAGCTCGCCGGTGGTTCACGCGCCGAACTAGCACGCTCCGAACTCGGTATCGGATTCCGTGCAGGTACGGCCAAGCCTGACATCCATTCGCCCGAGGCTCTGAAACGAGCGCTGCTGGACGCGAAATCAATCACGTATCCGCAGGATGGCGCAAGCAGAGCGTATATCGAAAAAATGTTTGAACGCATGGGGATCTCAGCAGACGTCAACCCCAAAATTGTCTTGGCGCAGGGGTCCGGGCCGGCTACGGAGAGCGTCGCGGCCGGCAAGGCGGCACTCGTAATCACGCTGTTCAGTGAAATAGTGCCGATTCACGGTGTCGAAATTCTCGGGCCGCTTCCGGGAGACCTCCACTACGATATCCACTTTGCAGCGGCCGCCAGCACTACCGCGAAGAATGCGGAGGCCGCCAAGGCGCTGATTGCTTTTCTTGCGGGGCCAAAGACTGCACCAATCTTCAGGGCCAAAGGCCTGGAACCCCGTTGAACAAAGCGTAACTCCGTTGCCAATCCGGCCTCACCAGCCCTTTCTGTTAGCGACCCAGATCACTCTTTGAGTATCGAGTCTTCCAGTCTGGCCGGTCCTGGACCTCTGAGCCGCTCCTCATCACATAAGCGCGGAGAGCAACTTCCGCGCTCAGTTTGCTGTCGAAGTAGTGCTGCTGGTCGGGCGTTTCTGGCTTCAACTCGCCATCTTTTGTCACGGCGCGCAGATCGTGGGAATCGTCTCCCTCGCCGACAATCGCATGCCATTTTATCTGGAAGTCGCGCCCCATTCTCTCTAAATGAGGTACCTCGACTCGCAGCAGGGTGCTCTTTCGGTCGAAATTCCGGACAAAAATATGTACTGCTGTTCCGCACATTTGATCCACAAATGCTCTTGCCAGGTAGTCCCACAGTTCCCAGAGCGCTGTATCGTTGTTGTAAATCTTCGCTTCATCGAACATTTCGCCGGCCAGAGTGGTTTCCAAGCAGTAATAACCGAGCTTTCGGGCGTACTGGCTGATGGCGATTCCCCCGGACCAAAGGGCGAGCTTGTCTTGCGGGTCCAGCAAATTGAGATGCCGAAGTTCGTGGGAGAGCTTCTCGAACGACTGGTTCATGAATTTAGTGTGCGGTCCGGTGGCGGCTCCCGGCCCGGCCTGGGCCTTGAGCTCGCGTTCAGCCAAAATGCCAGATTCCACCAGCTTCCAGAGCGAAGAGATATCCTTTGGGGAAAGGCCCAGCCTCTTCATTCCGTCTTTGAACTTCAACTCCGCCGTGACCGCAAAATGCTTGCTAGTTTCCTCTACGGGCGGCACGGACACGCTCAGCCGCTGCACAACACCGTTGGCGGCGATGTCTTCCTTCCCAAACGCGGAACCCACAATATACTTAGCCAGGTTTTCCATGATGTGCGCTGAGGGACGCGCCGATAATTCGGGAGTCATTTGATAGATGCCGCCTGGGCACAGAATACATCAATACGAACGCCATCTGGAACGCGACCATGAGAGCTGAATGATACCCTGTCGGGTTGACATCACGCTTCGCACGGGCGCGAGCCGAAAGCGTGCACCCTCCAACGCAGAGTGGCGCCATGCTCTGATATTCTCTTTGGTACCGCAAGAAGAAAGGAGTCCGACCACGCGGCAAGAGCCGGCGTGCATCGAATGGGCGTCTCTGGGACTCCTCGTCCAGTCATCCAAGTTTCCGGCATCCGCAAGACCTACGGGGCGACGGTGGCCGTCTCCGAGGTTTCGTTTGAAGTCAGCGAAGGCGAAATCTTCGGGTTGATCGGTCCGAACGGTGCAGGGAAGACAACAACGATGGAGTGCGTCGAAGGAGTGCGCCGGCCGGACCGGGGTGGCATTTCGATCCTGGGGCTGGATCCGTTCCGCGACGTGTATCAGTTACAGAACCGTATTGGCGTGCAGCTCCAACAGGCGCAGCTTCAGAAACGGATCAAGGTATGGGAGGCGGTGGATCTTTGGGCCTCGCTCTACTCGAAGGCAGTGGACGGCGACCGACTGCTCGAACAACTCGGCCTCTCCAACAAACGGAACGCTTGGTTCATGACGCTCTCCGGCGGGCAGAAGCAGCGGCTGTTCATCGCCCTGGCGCTGATCAACGATCCGGAAGTGGTATTTCTGGATGAGCTGACCACTGGGCTCGACCCGCAGTCGCGGCGGGCGATCTGGGAGCTGGTGCGCGGCATTCGCGACCGCGGTAAAACGGTCTTTATGACCACTCATCTGATGGAGGAAGCCGAGCGGTTGTGCGACCGCGTAGCGATTATCGAACACGGAAAGATTATCGACATTGGCAGTCCGGAGGAATTGGTTGGGCGGCACTGTCCCGCGCGAATGGTCGTACTGGTCACCGACAACGCGCTCGCCGAAGAACGCCTTCGCAGGATCCCATCAGCGGAGATCGTGACGCGCCAGGACCTCCGATTCACGGTTCAGGGTCGGGGCGATGACTTCGTGAGCGAGGTGATCCATTGTCTGTCCGAGAACCAGATCCGAGTCACCGACTTTCGCACCGTGCTGCCCAACTTGGAAGACGTCTTTCTGAAACTGACCGGCCATTCGATTCGCGACTAGGAGAGACAAGGGCATGTTCCGTGGACTTTGGAAACTGACCTGGCTGGAGATCAAGATCTTTCTGCGCGAACCGCTCGGAGCGTTCGGATCGATTCTCTTTCCTGTCCTGGTGTTCGTGGTGGTCGGTCGGATTCTGGGCGGCCGGCTCTCGCCAAGCTCGATCGCTGCCGCAGGGTTCGTACGCGTTGGGTTGCCGGTTTTCGCGTCCGTGCTAATCGCACTCAGCGGAGTATTGTCGCTGGTCACGATCATCTCGATTTACCGTGAGGGCGGCATCCTGAAACGGCTCCGGGCCACGCCGCTCCGCCCGCAGACAATCCTCACCGCCCACGTCCTGGTCAAATTGGTGCTGACGGTGGTCACCCTGGCGTTGATGGTGCTGGCCGGCAAGCGCTATTACCCGATCAGTGTCGACGTTCCCGTATTCGGATTTGCGATGGCGCTTCTGATCAGCACTTGGAGCATTCTATCGATCGGGTTTCTGATCGCGAGCGTTGTGCCGACGGCGCGCTTCGCGCAGCCGATCGGCGCGGCCATCCTGTATCCGATGATCGCTCTCTGCGGACTGTTCGTGCCACTGCAATCTTTGCCACCCGTACTGCGAGCTGCGGCCCGTGTGCTGCCGCTGACCTATGCAGTGTCGCTGCTTCAGGGAATCTGGAAAGGCGAGGCGTGGTCAGCGCACATTGGGGACGTCGCGGCGCTGGTCGTCGTATTTGCGATTTGCACGACGCTCTCAGCGAAGATATTTCGCTGGGAATAGTGAGAGTTGGGACGGCCCTAACTAATTGAAGGCGGAACGATAAGCGGCAATATCGTTAGTGATTCGGCCGGCTTCTGTCCAGCCGAGCGCTCAAACCGACGCCGGCGCTCTCTCCGAGTGGCCGACCATCCGCTCGGAACCGAGCGCGGCACATCGACCAACAGGGATTGAGGACTTGGGGCCGGTTATGTTATGTGGAGGAGCTTCACTGCCTAGCAGGCCACATTGGATTCTGTACCCGGGGCAGCCAAGGCGCCTACTGAATCAGACGCAGGACCTTGGGGCGCAGCTGTCCGACTGTCGGATGGCTGCCGCATAGTCTTGCCTGAACAGTTCATTGGTCGGGCGCACTGCCTCACCGCAGGTCGTCTCCGACGCCTATCTCTCCCTGCAAATCAACTTACCCAACGCGGCATGATCCGGCGCCAAGAGCTCGGAGATCCGCTGGTGGTCGACATCGGCGACGATGATCTGGCCGACCTCGGTGTTGACCTCGCGGAAAATGCCGTGAGACTTCATCTTTGCTACCTGGTACAGGTTGTCCTCGTTAGGAGTTACGTAGTGCACCGAGTCGGCCTTGAAGCGGTGCACCAGGAAGAGGTGGACGAGGGTCATCAGGCGCTTCCTGCGCAGCGACTCCGCAAAGGTGTTCTGGTCGCGGATCGAGAGGATGCTGCGTTCACGCCGGTCGTGGATGGGCGCGAAGATCACGTTGGCGAGCTTCTCCTCTCCCTCGTCGTAGACTCCCAGCTCGAGTAATTCAGAGCCGGCGCGATGGGGGCGCAACTGTACGCGGAGGCCGCCGGGGAGCTCGTTGTGCCGCGTCCACATCGCCAGCCACTCCTCCAGCAGCTTCTTGGGCACCTCGGTCTGTACCAGGTGCTGGTGTTGGGTTGAGCCCGTACCCATCGCCATAGTAGTCGCCGTGCGGCCCGACGTAGCTACCAGGGCCGCGTCCGCGCGCGGGCCGCCGACGAGGGTTTGGGGTGTGCGGTAGGGAGACTCGACCATGCGCAGTTCTCGCTGCAGACGGGCCAGGGCGAGCATGCCGTCCTGCTTCAGGGCGGTGCCGAACTCCTCAGCCGCGAGGCCGTCGATCTGATGTCCCCCGTAAGTGATGAAGTTGAAGACGAAGCCCAGCTTGCCGAGTTCTTCGGGGAAGCGCCGCATCTCCTCGTCGCTCATGCCGGTGGTGTCCCAACTGAATGACGGCGAGAGGTTGTAGGCGAGCATCTTGTCGGGGAATTCGGCGTGGATCGCTTCGGCGAACTGGCGGGCGTCGGCGAGGTCGGCGGTCTTGGTCTCCATCCAGAGCACGTCGGCGAAGGGTGCCGCCGCAAGCGACTTGGCAATGGCATACGGAATGCCGCCGCGCACCTGGTAGTAACCTTCGGGCGTCTTGGCCGCCTCACAATCCCACTCCACGTCGGCGCCGAGCTCCCGTGCCTTCTGGCGGGCGGCATACAGTGATGCGCGCCCGGCGAAACACCGCCACTCGTCGACGTTCGTCTGGATCTGCTCACCTTCGCTCTTGCGGAATTCAATCACCTCGGCAACGGCCTCTCCGAAGGTCCGGAGGCGGGCCTCATCCTCCCACGCCTCGAGGAACCGGGTGGCGATCCGGTCGAACATGGCGTCTATCGACGGCTCCTTGCCTTTCCGCCAGGAGTCCGCGGCTTCGGCGATCTGTGCCAAAATGCCGTGGCGTTCCAGCCAATCCCGGGCGACGGCGTGTTCTCCGGCCGGGACGGCATACAAGAGATGGCCGTTGAGCTCGAGCGCCTCAAGCGCCGCCGGCGTGTAGACCTCGGGGTATGTCTCAAGGACGCTGTTGCGGTACTCGAGCTTCCCGGTCATCATGCTTGTCGTACTCCAACCTTTATGCTACCGAGGATTCCAGGAATAACAAGTCCGAAAATGAACCGGAGATTTTGCCATTCTTTGACACTGTGGAATATTTCAACGACTCCGATTCGCAAACACTGGAAAGACCGGCGGCGCGTACATAAGCTCGCGGAAATTCCTCGGCCCGACTGTTCTGTGCCACTCTCCGCCACTGGCGGCTATCGCTGGACCTGCCCCACTCCAAGGGACAGGCCGGAAGTGGGTGTCGCGATTCGGGGGCGAGTTACGCGCCACTCGGAAACAGCGGTGTTAACGGAAAATATCGGGAGCTAGCCAGGGATTTCCGACGTAAAGAAGCCCTTGACAACCGTCTGTCCGAGGCAGACAATTGCAAGCTTCGCATACGCGTTCGTAACCAGAACGGAGGCCCGTATGATCAAACGCTTACTCACCGCGATTGCGGTGCTTTTCGCAGCCATCTTTGGCGCGCCCGGCGTCGGGCACGCGCAGGCGTTCAAGGTTGAAAAGTTCGATATCAAAGGCGAAGGCGGCACGGACTACGTCGCCGCCGAAGCCGCTACGGGGCGCGTGTTCGTTTCCCGTGCCACCCATATGATGGTGATCGAAGGCGCCACAGGCAAGGTGCTCGGCGACATTCCGAACACGCCTGGTGTGCACGGCGCGGGCATCGCCACCAAGGCTGGTCACGGCTTTACAACGAATGGCGGCGACGAGACGGTGACTATGTTCGATTTGAAGACGCTGGCCGTGCTCAGACAGATCAAGGTCGGCCCGGGTCTCGACGGCATCATGTACGATGAGCCCGACGACAAGATCATTCTTACCAATCACAGCCGCCCGATCGGCACCCTGACCGCGCTCGATCCAAAGACCGGTGACATCGTCGCCACTGTCGAACTCGAGGACACGGCGCCCGAAGGCGCCGCGGCCGATGGCAAGGGACACATCTTCGTCAACAACGAAGGCAAGAACACGATCCAGGTGATCGACGTCAAAACGTGGAAGCCGACCGCGTCGTGGCCGGTCGCGCCGTGCGCAGGGCCGACGGGCATCGCGTATGACAAGGCGTCGGACCGCATTTTCTCAGGTTGCAACAATACATCTGTCGTCGTTGATCCGAACACGGGCAAAATCGTGGCCACCATCAAGAACGGCACGCGGGTCGATGCCTTGGGATGGGATCCCTCTAAGAAACTGATTTACATTCCGAATGGGGGCGAGGGTAACGTCACTGTCGTCCATCAGGATTCGCCCGACAGCTACTCAGTGGTTGCGACCGTCGCCACGTTCGCCGGCGCGAAGACGATTGCTGTTGATCCAGCGACGCATAATGTGTATCTCTTCCAGCCCGAGCGCGGGCCGGCTCCGTCGCCACCCGCTGGCGCTCCGCCACCGGCGGCCGGACCGGGCGGCCGTGGACGCGGGCCACAGGGTCCGATCCTCGCTGCGTGGTTCATCGTCATCAAGCAGTAACTACTCGGGCGCCTCGACGTAGAGTTCGCGCGACGGTCCGCTGCGCGCGCGATCGAGACGTGGCGTCGTGGGTCTCTAACTGCTGGACGCAGCCCGGCTGCAAGCCACCGTTATCAAGCAATATCGGTAAGCGGCATTGGAGAGGTATGCCCCGTCAGCAAATCCGCGGTTTCGTCGTGAGAAGGGGGCCTAACACCACAAATCGGCAATTCCAAAAGCCAAGGGGGAACGGCGTGAAGAGTCACACTTGTCCGGCATCGTGAACGACTTTGCCGTTCACGATTGTCAGAACCGATCGGATCTTCTTAATATCGGCATCCGATACGCTGAAATAGTCGCGGTCCAGAACAGCGAGGTCGGCCAGCTTGCCGGGCTCAATCGAGCCGAGCTTCTCCTCCATACGTAGAAACCAGATGTTGTTACGAGTGAATAGCCGGAGCGCCTCGGCGCGCGTGAGATGCTGGCCGGGGTTGACCTGGTCGCCAAATGAGTTGATGCCCGTAGTCGCGTAGTAGATGTGCAGCCACGGATTCAACGGTGCAATGTGGACTCCATCCCCGTGGATGCCCACTTGAATTCCATGGTCGACAATCGTGCGGAAGGGTGGGCCCGCGACCACTTTCGGGTCCGACGAGGTGACCCAGCGGAAAGCTCCCATTTCCACGCCGCAGCCCAGCGCCTTCAGCCTGCTGAGCAGGTCCGCGTTGACTTCCGGCACGTGGTGGACGACCCATCGGAGCTTAGTGATGTCATAGTCACGGTTGACGGTCTCATATTCCTCCACCACCTGCCGTAAACCCGCGAGGTTTTGCACAGCATTCTCATTCCGCCAGCCAGCCTGCGCCACCAGGCGCTGTGCTTCACGCCATACGGCGCCGCTCGCCAGTGGCGCCGCCCATTCGCCGATGGCACCGGTCCGCACCATATCGTCGCCAAAGAACGGAAACTGATTGCGGAGGCGTTCTTTTAACTCCGGTAGTTGAGGGTCGCTTTGATTCTGCAAAAAGTTCATCTGCAAGCGGACGATCGTCCGGCCTTCACGATGGAGCTCCAGCCACGGGTCGTACATCCGGTATTGGTCGAGGTTGGAGAGGATCTGGTTCGGGTGAAGGGGTCCCGGAGTCGGAAACAACACCTGATCCAGATGCGTGGTCAGCCCTACGCTTGCTGCGTATTGCATTGCGTCCATCGTGCTGCGCTTCCGGTCGGCAAACGACTGCATTCTGCGGAGGTGGTACAAGGCCGAAGCGGAAGGGCCGCCACCCGTGAAACCCGCTGCGGCAATTGCACCATTCGCAGCGACTTTCACTTGGACAACATCGGGATGCACTTTCGGCGCAGCATCGGCCGCATCGAAAAATTTCTTCCCCAAGCTATTGGTTGCGGCGGGACCGGTGAAGCGCTCGTATAACAAGACAGGCCGGTCGGGAACAGCCTGGTCCAATTCCGCCAGAGTCGGATGTCGATGTTCCGCCCACTGGTTGGGATGCCAGCCACCCATAGAGGTGATCCATGCGCCCTCCGGAACGCTTTTCCGCCGTGCGGCCAGCGCTTCCTGAACATCGCGGATGGAGGTCGTGTTCTCTAGGATCGTGTGATAACCAGGGCGGTTTCCGAGGCTCACAATATGGATATGCGGCTCGACCAAACCCGGAACAACCGTACGGCCGTGTAGATCGATAACCCGAACGCCGGCGCCAGCTTTGGGAGGGCGTCCGCCCACCCGGATGAATCGGCCGTTTCGAATCGTCACCGTGTTGACCACGGTGTCGTTCGCATCGATCGTGTGAATTTTGCCGTTGACCAGCACGAGCGTGGTCTCTTCGCCAACATCTGCGGGAATCTGACTGGATAGCACACTGGCTGCCGGTCCTGCTTCGAGCGCGGCACCGATTAGGGTCGATACCCCAGCGCTCGTGGCGAGGAATCGGCGGCGGGATGGTCGACTTCGGGGTTTGTCGGGTTTTTCAGTCATGGGCGAGCAGAGTCGGATTATATCTTCACTGGGTACGTCGTGCTAGCGGTGCGGGAATTGCGGCGCCCTGTTAATTTTTGATCGGGCTGCACCATGGACACGTTCTCCCTTCGGTGATATACTCCGGCCCAAGAGTTTCAAGGATGCGGGGTAGGCGGACGCGATGCCGTTCGCCGCGAGTAAAAGATAGGGTCCAAAAACCAGCCAGGAGGGGACTATGACGTCCACGCAGGCACTCCGTTCGGTTTTCGTCACCATTCCTTTATTAATGGTGATCATCGTGTCTTCGCTCATGGGCCAGTCGGCCGGGACGGGCGCTCTTACTGGAACCGTTAGTGATCCCACGGGTTCGGTGGTTCCCAATGCATCGGTCACGCTCACCAGCAACGATACCAACCAGGTGCGCGCGGTCATCACCGGCAGCGACGGCGGCTACAAGTTCGCTCTGTTGCCTCCGGGAAGCTATCGAGTTCGGTTTAGCGCGACGGGTTTTAAGACCGCTGAAGTCTCGGGCGTAACGGTGAATGTGACGGAGACGCCTGTTTTAGACCGCCAGCTCGAAGTCGGGGCGCAATCCGATCAGGTCACCGTTGAGGCCTCGACCGAAACGCTGCAGACCGCAACCTCGACCCTGGGAAATACGGTTGGCACGAGAACCGTGACCGCGCTGCCGCTCAGCAGCCGTAACTATACCCAGATCCTCGCATTGTCGGCCGGGACTAATACCTCCGCCAACAATGCCACGGCTCTCGGCAAAGGCACTCAGAACATGAGCGTCAACGGCAACGACCCCGGCCAGAACAACTTCCAGATGGACGGCGTCAACATCACCAACTTCGCCAATAGCGGCAGCGCCAATGACGCTAGTCTCTATGCCGGAGTCGGGATCCCCAACCCGGATTCAATCCAGGAGTTCAAAGTCCAAACCTCGACTTACGACGCGAGCTACGGCCGGAATCCCGGGGCGAACGTGAACGTGGTCACCAAGTCCGGTACGAACCAGTTTCACGGAACGGCATTCGAGTTTCTGCGGGACACGATTTTCAACGCGAATGACTTTTTCTACAATCGGAACAATCCGGCTAGCGCCACCACCAAACAGATTCTGAATCAGAACCAGTTCGGCGGCGTTCTCGGCGGGCCGATTATCAAGAACAAACTCTTCATCTTCGGCAGCTACCAGGGGACGCGGCAAAAAAACGGGCTGGCGTCGCAGGGCGTAACCACGGCCCTGCTTCCCCCGATTCCGGCCGGTGACCGCTCCGCGCCTGGCTTCGCGGCCGCGCTTGGAGCCGCCAGTTGTCCCCAAAATCATCCTGGCGACAACAACTTCAAAACGCCGAGTGGCAGCCAGAACGTGTTGTGCGACGGATCCAACATCAATCCGGTTGCGCTCAACATCTTGAACATCAAGCTTCCCAATGGGAACTACTACATCCCTGGGTCGGGCGTGGCGGGCTACAAGCAAGCCACCTTCACCAGTCCCGCGATCTACAACGGGGACCAGGAACTGGTCAACTTCGATTACCTGATCAACGCGAAAAACACCCTGTCCGGACGCTGGTTCGATACCAACGATCCGCAGCAGGCGCCCCTGGGCGGTCAGCTTCCCGGGGCTCCCAGTATTCTCACTTTTAACAATGTGAACGCGGTTCTGAAGCTGACGACCGTCGTCACGAATACGATCGTGAATGAAGCACGCGTTTCGATGCAGCGGAATCTGGCGCAGACCAACGCTGCGGCGGTTCCCGGGGTCACCAATGCCCAGTTGGGGATCACGCCGAATGTCCCGGGTGTCACGTTGCCGCCGCCGTTCGGCATTTCGGCCAGTGGCTTTACCATCCTGGGCAGCATCAACAACGGCACCTACAGTGTGACCAACCAGACCCAGGTTGCCGATCAGGTCTCCTTTTCGCGCGGACGCCATACCATACGAGCCGGCTTCGAGTGGGAGCGGAACAGCTGGCCGATTGTCTGGTCGGGAACTCGCGGCAATTTCACGCTGGGGAGTTTTAACGACCTGCTGGTCGGCGGGCCGCAGAACACCGCGACAGGTCAGCCCGGCAACATCAACCAGTGCCTGTTCTGCACACGCAGCGCTCCTCAGGGAATCATCCACGGGTTCAATGCCGCTGGCGGAAGCGCATTCTTCCAGGACGACTTCAAGGCTACATCGCGCCTAACGCTGAACATCGGTGTTCGTTGGGAGTACAACGGAGCCCTCACCGATAAGTACGGCAACCTGACCCAGAGCTGGGTCAGCCGCATTCAGGCCGTGCCGCTTCCCCCGAGCGGACCGACCACTTCCGGTCCCGGAATCAGCCAGTGGGTCGTACCCAATAATTTCATCTCTCACTACGGCCATCCGCCAGATGGCGTGCTGGTCAATTCGCGCGGCACGGCCCTCCGCGAGCGGGCACCGCTCAGCAATTTCGGCCCGCGCATCGGGTTCGCGTTTCAGGCCAACAGGAAGCTGGTGGTGCGCGGCGGAACGGGTATCTTTTACGACCGGGTGGGCGGCGACCGTATCGTCTATTCGGTCGAACAGGGCAATCCCTATTCCGCCACAATCGACTTCAACTCGTTCAATAGCCTGAGTCTGGCCAGTCCGTTCCCGGCGACTCCAGTGCTCGGCACGTTCTCGTCCCGTTACGTCAATTTCTCGCCCTCGTGCATTGCGAACGATACGCTTCCGGGTTGCACCTCGAACCTGAACGTTCCGTTCCTCGATGAGGTCATCCATACGCCCCTCATCCGGCAGTACAACCTCGGAATTCAGTATGAGTTCGCCGCAGGCTGGGTGCTGGAAGCCGGGTTCGTGGGATCGAGTTCCATCAACCTGATGGAGCAGTATCACAACAACAACACGGCACACTTGGCGAGCGCGACAAACCCGATCAACGGGGTCACTACCAACACCACGTTGAATGTGTTGTTGCGCGTACCATACCTCGGCTACCAGGCTGTCGGCGTCCGCGGAACGGCGTTTGACGCGTATGCCAACTACAACAGTTTGCAGGCCACCGTTCGGAAGCAGTTCTCCCACGGCTTCACGTTCCAGGGAGCCTACACCTGGAGCAAAGACATGACGGTCGAGTACAACGATGTTGCGAACAGCAACTACGCGGGCAATCTCGCCCAGCAGTACGGGCCGGCCACGTTCAGCCGTCCGCAGCGCTTCGTTGCCAATTACAGTTACGACCTGCCGTTCGGCACCCATACCGGCGTCAAGCAGAAACTGCTGCAGGGATGGAACATTTCTGGTGTTACCGTCGTCCAGGGCGGATCTCCCATCACGATCGCCGATCAAACGGCCGGTACGCTGTTCGGCACCAACGGTACAAGCCAGGCTGGGTTTGGCCGCGCTCAAATCGCTCCCGGCGCGACGTATTCCACCATTACGACCCCGGGTGGCGTCGAAACCCGCTTAGGCGGCGCGAGCGGTGGCCCGGGCTGGTTCAACAAGGCCGCGTTCATCGCCCCGCCGGCGATGTCTCCGACCGGCACGGTCTATTACTCCGCACCAGGTTCTACTGGACAGGCACAGTGCGCTGCGGCAAATCCAGGAATCACGTGCGGCACGTTGTTCGGCAATGCCGGAACCGGCATCATCACAGGACCCGGCCAGTTTAACTTCGATATCTCGCTCCTGAAGACGACCAAGGTCTTCGAGAATCAGACGATCCAGTTCCGAGCCGAATTTTTCAACGCCTTCAACCATCCGCAGTTCACCAACCCGAACTACGGCCAGGGCGCGATCTACGCACTCCCCAACTTCGCGGCCGGCAACTTCGGACAGATCACTTCGACCAGCGTGAACCCCCGCGTGATTCAGTTGGCGTTGAAGTATAGCTTCTAGTTCGTAACCGGAGTGGATTCCCGACTCAGGCAGGCTCCGATTCGTCTCAAACGTGACAGTGAGGGCCAGCCAAGGCGGCTACAGTGCTGCCGGTACTCACGGCTGTCATATGGGTTGCTTTGGGGGCGTAACTCGGAAAGAGTCCATTTGGCCGTCTAGCCGCCAAACCGTAGAATGAGCAATCCTGGCGGGCGGAAACGGCTACCGTTCCAGTGGGCGTTAAGGGCTAATATCGGTAGCTATTCTGCGGGGCAACTCTGAACTTGCCCGCGCAGTTTCTAACTTCCGGGTTGCCGACCATCGGGACGGAATCCGATCCGACGCCGTTTCGGGACCTCGGTCCGGAAATCCGACGTGCAGCCAAGTGATTCGGACCAGGTTGAATCTACGGCAATCCGATGCGGCGCACGAGGTCCGCGTAGCGAGGATCAGAGCGGAGGCTGTCGTAACGCGGATTGCTCTTGATGTGGAATAGCCAACCGTTGCGTTGTTCTATCGCTTTATCGAGCCAGGCGAACGCGTTCTGTTTGTCGCCCAGTCCAATGTAAATCTCGGCGACTCCGCGCGCCGGGACGTACTTCTGGCTAGACAGCTGCTGCAACTCTCCAATCGTCTTCAGGGCGCTTTTTCTTTGGCCCGACGCGGCATAGGCATGACCCAATCCTGCCAGGAAGACCGGGTGGCGTCCTGAAAGATCGACTGCTTTTTCAAATTCAGCAATCGCTTCCCCAAATCTGCCCGTTTGCTCGTAAGCCTCGCCGAGAAAATGCCGCGCAAGAACGAAGCTTGGCTCAAATTCAATCGTCTTGCGCAGCTGTTGGACCGCCCGCTCATACTCGCGATCGTACAGATGGTGCCAGCTCAGGTGCACGTTCAGGATGAGGCCCAGCGGATCACACTCCAAGGCGTGAAGGCTTTCCTTATACGATTCACCCGTGCGGCCAATCGCGTGCAGAAAGTGCGAATACCAGATGTGGGCGATGTCATATTGCGCCTTCAGGTCCAGGGCCCGCCGAAATGCTTTCTCTGCTGCGCCCCAGTCCCAATCGTAGGCCGCGGCCGCCCAACCGAGCGCAGCATAGGCTTCCGCGCAATTGGGATCGAGTTCCAGGGCTTTCTGCGCTGCCAGCTTGGCTTTGGGGAACGCTTCGGCCGGAGGAAGACCTGCCAGCATATCCCAGCCGAGCGAGACGTAACAATTGGCGACGCCGGCATGGGCAAGCGCGAAGGTCGGATCCTTGGCCAAGGCCCGCCGCAGGTATTCGAGGCTCTTGTTCATCGCGTCGGCTGTTCGACGGTAGAAGTAAGACCGGCTCTTCAGGAACGCTTCGTAGGCTTCGGGGTCCACAGGGCGCGTCGCGGAAAGGCGGGTCCGTTCTTGAGGCGTGAGCGTGATCTGGATTTCCTGCGAGACGGCCTGAGCCACCTGGTTCTGCACCGCAAGGATGTCATTTAAGTCGCCCTCATAGCTCTTGGCCCAGAGGTGCATATTCGTGGAAGCGTCGATCAACTGAGCGGAGATCCGCACCCGGCTCGCCGAGCGCAGCACCGTACCTTCCAGCACCGCCTCGACGTTCAGCTCTCTCGCGATGTCGCACAGCGGTTTCGGTGCGTTCTTGTACTGCATCACGGACATGCGTGAGATGATGCGCAGCGCGCCGATCTGCGCCAGCGTGGTGATCAACGCATCCGTCATGCCGTCGGCGAAGTAGTCATGCTCAGGATCGTGGGAAAGGTCCGCAAGGGGCAGAACCGCAAGGGACCGGATACGCTTCCGGCCGGCTCGGCGGGGACGGCCTGAGAAGGCGCGCTCGCGTGCGCGGCTTTCTCGAGCCGCACTGCCGGCGAGCGCTTCGAGCACTGCGTCGGCCGTGAGATATCGCTCCGCCGCGTTCTTACGAAGAAGCTTGTATACAACGGCGATGAACCCCGGCCGTGCCGCGGAACCAGCCGGAATGGAAGGCGGGTCATCGTGGAGAATCGCATGCAGCGTATCCACCTGCGACTTGCGAGGCCAAGGATGTTGCCCCGCCAACATCTGGTAGAGGATGATCCCCAGCGCAAACAGGTCGCTGCGCGGATCGACTTCCTGCCCCAGGATCTGCTCTGGTGACATGTAGGCGGCTGTCCCCAGGATCTGACCGGGAACGCTCGGACCGAGTGTTGCGGTGGTGTCCCGCTGGAGCGCTCCCGACAACGGAATTCGCTTCGCCAGTCCAAAATCCAGCACCTTCACGTAGCCATCGGATCGAACCATGATGTTGGCCGGCTTTAGGTCGCGATGGACAATACCCCCGATATGCGCCGCGCGAAGCGCCTCCAACACCTGCTGTGCAATTTCGAGGCTGCTCTCGACGACAGGCGCGCGTTTGATCCGATCGCGCAGCGTTTCGCCTTCCACTAGCTCCGTCACCAGGTAATTGGGTCCGATATCGTAGAGCGTGCAGATATGTGGATGGTTCAGCGCCGCTATGGCCCGCGCCTCGCGCTCGAATCGGTCGCTGAACTGTTCATATGTGACTTTGATAGCGACAGCGCGTCCCAGGCGCGTATCGCGGGCCTTGAAAACCCGGCCCATGCCCCCGGCACCCAGCAGCGCTTCAATCCGGTAGGGGCCAAGGTCGGTCCCGATGGCCCAGCACGTCTCGGTGGCATCACCCAGCAGGTTTGCCGCGACATCCAGGGCCGGCTGCTCCATCACGTCGCCGCTATTCTGAGACAGTAGCGACTCGACTTCTCGACGGAGTTCCTCATCCCCTGCGCAAGCTGCAGCCAGAAAGGCCCGCCGCTCGTCCGGTATGCGCTCCCGGGCCGAGTGGTAAACCTCTTCGATCTGTTGCAGGCGTTCGGGCGTCATCCAAACTCGGATAATCTTTTGACAATGGTAGCTGCGTTCTTGAGAGCAACATCGCGTTTAAGCTTGGAGTCGCGCGCACGGTATACCTCGCCCATGCCACCGGCTCCTATAGGGCCGAGGATCTCGTAGGGGCGGAGTTTCTGACCTGCGCCGAGCGACATGATAATCAAATAAGTCTACCTCGGCGAGTCCGAAAGCGGGGCCAAGCCTGGCTAACTCGTAAACCGGAAACTGAAGAGATCCTTTCGCGTGGTGAAATCCGCCTTTGTGCCCGAGTGACGGCGCATCCGGAAGTTGGACGATACCCATCATTGGAACGTTAACCGTCATTATCGCTAGCGATTCCCAAGCATAACTTAACGGTGACTTCTTCGCCGTGAAGTGAAATCAACTGGGAGTTTACGTCGCTAAGGGCCGCCTATCTCGGGTAATTCCCTTCTCATTGCCATCAATGTGGTTTGTGTATTGACTTTGAATAATCGCTGCGACATGATCAACGAAGTCTCGGACGCCATGGATGGGTGCAAGCCGGTAGGCACACTAAAGGAGGCTTATGGACGGAACGAGAATTCTCCCAAGGGCATTGATCGCTGCAGTTCTTGGTGTGACGCTGGCGGGATGTGGAGGAGGGGCTAAGCCCTCCCCTGGCAGCGTTTTCGATGAAGCCAAGCAGGCCGGACGCGCCCCGGAAAGTTTCGCCGCGGCACCCGAGCCGTACTTCCACGACATGGACGGCGGCATCACCTTATCGACAGACGAAGAAAAGGGCAGGAATACTTGGCTCGTCTGGACCGGCGGCGACGACCGCCTGTGGGACAAGCTCTCGGTCTCCAGTTTCGGAGCGCTGGATTTCTTGAAGACGCTGTCATCGCATAAGAGTTTGAAATTCAGCCGTGACAACCGCTGGAGCTATTTTGGGCTGGTGAATGAGCCGTGTTTCGAAAAAGCCACGGGCCCGAACCCCGAGCGCTTCGGCCTCTGGCTCGATAAGCGTTCCAGCAACTGTCCGCCCGATCCCTTCGAGGACGAATCGAAGTACAAAGGCGTCCAAGTCGGAGCACGCGGGAAGCAGTTTGCCGACGGTAAGAAGCTGCCCGTGGGTTCCTTTTATGGCTACGCGACCGGTATTGTGGGCCTCCGTCTGTTCCCCAATCCGGATTTTGATGAGAAGGCGGAAAAAGCCTGGGACCCGGAGAAATACTATACGGACGCGACTTACTACAAGCGTCGCGATCTGATCCGGCCTTACCGTGTCGGCATGTCGTGCGCTTTCTGCCATGTGGGACCCAACCCGCTGAAGCCGCCGGCTGATCCCGAACACCCCGAGTGGGCCAACCTTGCATCCAACGTGGGTGCCCAGTATTTCTGGATCGATCGCATTTTCGATTGGGAAGCGGACGCTACCAATTACGTCTTCCAGATGTTCCACACCTCGCGTCCGGGGTCGCTCGATACCTCCCTGGTTTCCACCGATAACATCAACAATCCGCGCACTATGAACGCGGTGTATTACCTAGGGCCGCGCCTTGCGCAAGCGAAGCGTTTCGGCAAAGAAACGCTGGCCGGCGGGAACCTGGATAACAGGCAATTCAACGATTTTGTGCCGCCCACTTCGCCGCTGGCGCAGTTTTTCACTCCGCCCAATACGGTGTCCTCTCCGCGTGTGCTAAAAGACGCCTCCGACTCAGTGGGCGCACTGGGAGCGCTGAACCGGGTTTATCTGAACATTGGTCTGTTTAGCGAAGAATGGCTGCTCCATTTTAATCCGCTGGTCGGCGGAAAGAAGGTCTCACCCATCGAGATCAAAGTAGCGCGGCAGAACTCGTCTTTTTGGCAGGCCACGGAGATGCAGACGCCCAATATGGCTCTTTTCTTCTTAAAGAGCACGGACCCCCATCGACTCAAGGATGCACCCGGAGGCGCCGCATACTTCAAGGCAGACGCCGCCACGATGAACCGCGGCAAGGTGGTGTTTGCCGAACGATGCGCTCGCTGCCATTCGAGTAAGCTGCCCGAACCGGCCGAGGGTCTCGATCCTGGCGGCTGCGCCGGAAAAGATTACCTTACTTGTTGGAACCGCTATTGGGCGTGGACTAAAACGGACGACTTCAAAGCGAAGATGCGCGTGATCGTGATGCAGCCCGATTTCCTGGCGGGTAACTTCCTCTCGGCTGAGCACCGCGTTCCGCTTACTCTGTTACAGACTAATGCTTGTAGCCCGCTAGCCACCAATGCGATTAAGGATAACATCTGGGATAACTTCTCCTCACAAACCTACAAGGATTTGCCTTCCGTTGGTGAGATCACGATCTATAATCCGATGACGGGAGAACCCAGTTCCTATATGATGCCGGGAGGAGGCCGGGGGTATACGCGGCCCGCCTCGCTCATCAGCCTCTGGTCCACAGCACCGTTTCTGCTGAACAACAGCGTGGGAAAGTTCAATCCGAGCCCTTCCGTAGAAGCCCGGATGGATTCCTTCCAGGATTCGATTGAGCAGATGCTTTGGCCGGAGAAACGAGAGAAGGATGACGTGCTGGGTGATAAAATCCCTGGTAAGATCGACCGCACGACTGAGCGCTCGTTTTTGCGGATCGCCCAGGGATATGTCCCCGATAGCTTCGCGCCGCTACTAACCTGGACCAACCGGTGGTTTCCGAAACTGTTCGGTGATGGCGGTATTGAAATCGGACCCATTCCCAAGGGCACGCCCGTGGGACTGCTGGCCAACCTCAACCTTCGCGCCGAAGAGGGCAACGTTGCGGAACATGACACTCAAGTGGTCAATCTTGTTGGGAAGATCAAGCACGACCTTGAGGCGCTCCCCAAAGACGCCACCGATGCGGAAGCAGCTAAGGTGCTTTCCAACCTCGCAAAACCCCTGATGGATCTTAGTAAGTGCAAGGACTATATCGTAAACCGCGGCCACTACTTTGGGACCGATAAATTCTCCGAAGAGCCCGGACTTAGCGATTCAGACAAAAAAGCTTTGATCGAGTTCCTGAAAACATTCTAAACAAGAGGCGAACTGGATGAGTGGCGAGTACGACTATGTAATCGTAGGTTCCGGCGCTGGCGGCGGCCCACTGGCAGCGAATCTTGCTAAGGCGGGTTTTAAGGTTCTACTGCTGGAAGCGGGTGGCGATCCATGTTCGGAAGACGAGACCGGACGGCTGATATACGAAGTACCCATCTTTCACGGTATTTCTACAGAGTATCCGGCTTGCTCGTGGAATTACTACGTACGCCACTTTACCGATGACTCTCTCCAGTCGCAGGATCGGAAGCGGGTCACGATCAAAGGCCGGGATTTCGTTTGGTATCCTCGCGCTGGCACGCTGGGGGGATGTACCGCACACAACGCCATGATCACCGTGGTACCTCAGGACAGCGATTGGGACTACATTGCCGGTGTCACCAAGGACCAAAGCTGGGGCGCGCGGCACATGCGCTCCTATTTCGAGCGGTTGGAGAACTGTAAGTATGTACCGGCGCCGGGGTCGCTCGAGGGGAGAATTGAACAGACCGTTTCCACCATCGCGGAGTTGCTCGGAAAGTACGAACCCTGGCGGTACGACGCAAACGGGCATGGATTCAAAGGTTGGCTTCCAACCTGCGAGTCGGATCCGAAGCTGGTTCTCCGCGACCCGGGGATCGTCGCTGCGCTGCTCGATAGCGTCAAGGAAGCCTTGGTGGAGCATATCGGCCTTCCCTTGACTCGCTTGGAAACCCGCTTCGATCCGAACGATACGCGCAACAGCTCGGAGAGTCCCGAGGGCTTGGCGTTCACGCCGTTGGCGATCGAAAAAGGCAGGCGGGCCGGCCCGCGCGAGTATTTGTTGCGCGTCGAGAAGGACCCGCAAGCAAGCCTGAGCATTCAGAAGCACGCGCTGGTGACGAAGGTGCTGTTCGAGGGTAACCGCGCCGTTGGCGTCGAATACATCGATAAAGCGCACGTGTTTCGGGCCGATCCGAACGCCATCCAGGAAGACCAAGCCACCCTGCCGCGCACCCCGGTGCGGGCGAAACGGGAAGTTATCCTTGCGTGCGGAGCCTTCAACACTCCGCAGCTTCTGATGCTTTCCGGCGTGGGCCCGCGAGAACAACTGGACCGCTGGAAGATTCCGGTGGTAGCTGAGCTCGCCGGCGTGGGTGAGAATCTGCAAGATCGTTACGAGATCGGCGTGATTTCCGAGTTCGCGCGCGACTTCGCTCTGGTCGGTAACGCCGCATTCGCTCCGCCCCAACTGGGTCAACCCCCAGACACGTACCTCAAGGAATGGTCCGATGCCGGGTCGGGTTTGTACGCGTCAAACGGCGCGCTCGTCGGCATTATCAAGCGTTCCCGCGCCGATCTTCCGGACCCCGACCTCTATATCTTCGGGCTTCCCAGCTACTTCCCCGGATATAAACCGGGTTGGTCTTTGGAGACCGAGCAGCATCGCAACCGCTTCACGTGGGCGATTCTCAAGGCGCGCACAAATAACACTGGGCGCGTGACGCTTAACTCCGACAAGGCGTGGGACCCTCCTGAAATTAACTTCCAGTATTTCGGGGATGGAAAACGGCAGAACGATCCCGACTTGGAGTCAGTTGTGAGCGGCGTGAAATTCGTGCGCGCCATGAACAGCCGGCTGGCAGGCATCGGCCTGATCCGGAACGAGTTGTTGCCAGGAAGCGCAATCGACACAGACGACAAGCTGCGCGATTTTATTCGCACCCAATCCTGGGGCCACCACGCGTCGTGCACCAATAAAATCGGCGCTGACAACGACTCTTTCGCAGTCCTGGACAATCGCTTTCGTGTTCGCGGAACACAGGGGCTGCGCGTTGTGGACGCTTCGATCTTTCCGAAGATTCCAGGCTACTTCATCGTCTCGGCGATTTACATGGCGAGCGAGAAGGCTAGCGATGTCATTCAAGAAGATGCCCGCTGAACGCTCGGGATCGCCGGCGGCCGGACTTCGCGTAAATATCAAAAGATCAGTCCTCGCGCCAGAGACGGACTAGCGTGGCGGGTGTTAAGACGTGTTATCGCTAGCTATCTCGCCCAACACACCCTAGTAGCGCACTAGTGGCGTTCTGCCTCCGCTACGCTTCGGACAGTTTCTCTTCACGAAGCCGAACACTTTCTTGCGCAATCGAGATGCCTGCGTCGCTACCTTCCGATGGTGTTCATCCCGGAATGCCGTTCGGACTCATCCCGGATTTAGAGTTCGGGCTTCGCCGGAATCTCCACTGGACACTGACATGCGATAGCGTGCAGTTGCTGCCGTGAACCCTATCCGACGTATTCCAGCAATTGCATGAATCCGAAATCCATGTGCAACTGCATATGACAATGAAACAGCGTCAGGCCGGGATTATCTGCGACGAAATCCACGGCGGCGGTGCTCTTCCGGGCGACGCTAATGACATCCTTCTTCACGCCTGCCATCGGTTTTCCACCGACATCGGTGATCTCGAATGTATGGCGATGTAGATGCAGCGGATGAATGTCGCCGGTGACGTTATTGAACGAAAGCTTGTAGCGCATGCCTTTTTGCAGGCGCAGCTTATCGATATCTGGAAAGGATTTACCGTTAATCGTCCAGTGATTGAAATCGACTCGCTTTCCCGGTATCTTTTCGAATTTCATCTCGAAGGTTTGATCCGGTTCAGGAGTGGTTGCGCCGCTCCCAAACTGAGAATAATCCCATGGACCGCGGCCCACATTCGACGGTTGCTCCCATTGCGGTTCTCCGCTCTTGTTGGCATATTCGACCACCACGCCCATTTTCATCATGCGCTCGGCGTCCTTCGTCGAACCGAGAATCCAAACCCCGGGGTTGTTCATCTCCACGAAGGCATCGACACGTTCAGCGATGTCCAGGTAAAGCACATCCACTGTTTGCGGACGAGGCACCGGATTTCCGTCCATGGCAATTACGGTAAAGCGGTAGCCAGGGAGTGAGCAACTCTAGTCTTGTCCGATTGAGTCCAATTGCCCTTTGGCTTGTCGAGACACATCGTTAGGGTTTCATCGATTGAGGCGGAATCCTTCCCCTCGACCCACTTCGCGATCGAATCATCCCAGGCGTCGCCTTCGTAACGATCGGTTTGCTCCAACTCAGCGGCGACGGTAAGTTCAGCCGTGTCGAGCCACCAATGCTCGCCGGCGCGATAGCGTGCCACGGCCTCCGCCCAGAGTTGATCTCGATCGCGCACCAAATCATCAATCAGAATCCGGTTACAACGCATGGGCCAGAAACGTCGTCCGCCCGTTTCATCGCGGAGATTGGTCGAATGGTTTACAGAGCCGGCAAAAACGCACTGTCGTGGTGATTCCATGAGCCTCTTGCCGTAGGGTGGGCGGAAGCGATCAGTGGTGCGGCTGATGAAGCCCTTGATCTTAGAGACCTCCGCTCGGCTCATCGAATCCAGTTCTGCGATCTCAATGATCCACACACCCCGCGTCTGCATAGCAGCGTCCTTGCTTCCCAATTCTGCGATTTCATCGGTAAACCACGGAAACGCCAGAGTCTTTAGAGCGGTCGATTTCATCAGTCCTTGGTCACCTTCCAGAATCAACGCGCAATCTGCCTTGACTCCGGGCTGATATATCCGACCACAGCGGAAATGAGCCAGCGGGCGCCGACGGCACACGTGTAATCGCTGGTGTCGGCTCCTAAATACAGACAGAGCCAATCGCCTAGACGAATGCCGTCCCACTTGAGTGAATCCAATTTCTGGCGGACCGGATGGAATGTACGATCGCGAGCTACCGTCTGGACGGCGAGTCCAGCGATATCCACCGAAACATAGACGCCCTGGTGCTGGAGCCAATCTGCGGCCAAGCGGTCTTCATGATCTCTCCACTCGATTCCCGGTGTGCCGTTCGACCATAGCGGACGGTTCAAGGCGATTGTACTCATCGAGAACTCGTTGAAGCCGAGAACTCCGTCCCACTCCGGCGCTGACCGGAGCGCCGTAATAGCATTCGCGAGCACGGCTCTGGGGCTTCCGCGTTCATTCATTATTAGGTGTTGGCGCCAAGCATCTTGCGCCGCTTTCGAACTGTCCCCGTCACAACGAACCACGGGCAGCCATTCTGCCGTTACAGCGGAGCTTGCCGTCATGCCGTTGCTCCCCATTTCCGTGAGCTGCGCGCAAGCTGGCTAATGTGTACCCGCGGTCCAGGCCGCTCACATTGGCGCTCGTTCACTATCTGCAAACACGCCTCGATCGCCTCGTCACAGATTCGCCGGGCGCGAAGAGTACCGGCAATTGAAACCAGCGTGTTGTGCTGTTGGCCGTAAGGGATTCGACCGCCTTCGAGGGGCTGGAGCTGCCAGCGTCGATTTTTCGTTCCCGTCAGCCGTCGGTACAGCGCAAGAATATCCGCCGCATGATCCTCGACTTCGAGCGGGGCCCCCCGGAAGGCACGACCGGTGACGGTGAAGTAGCGAGCGCGGTCATACATTTCGATCTGACCGTCGCCTACCCGCACGCCCGGTATGTTGTTGGGCAGGTGCCCTCTCGCCCAGACTTTCAGTCCTTCATTGCTTGGCGAGACTTCGATGTAAGTGTCGCCGAAGCGCTCGACGATACCTTGCCCCCAAATTTTCAGGCTTCCGTCCGAATCGAGACAGTCGTCCAGATCTATGCCCACGAATAGATCCTCGGGGCAGAATACGAAACCCAACCCTGAAAAACTCTCGCGGTTCTGCCCCCAAGCTGCTAATGCGTTCTGAGAATCGGCCCAGTCGTGCGGGTTCGTCGAGCTGGCTCGATGGCCGTGAATCGAGTAAGAAACCTTCGTTTGTCGCCCACTCACCACTTCTCGACGCCACAGGATCCACTGGTCTCGTTCAGCCAGATCGTCGGGAATGGCGAAATCGGCGGGTCCGGAGATGTTGCTCACAGCCCCTCCGAAACGCCCGTGTGACTGGTGGTGTGACTTAGCGGGGTTCTTCTGGAACTTCTGGTATTTTCAGGCCTTCGTGTTATGTATAAGTTACTTGTTTTCAGTAAGCTGAGAGGGAACAAGTCCCCCTCTCCGCACCAGACTATCTCTTAAGGGGTCACCAGTTTCAGGTCGCCGTTTCTTCGGGTGACTGGGTTTGTAACGCCCGCCGTCTGAAAATGGGCCATCGTGAGCCGGTCGCTGTTGGCCTGGCGGCCCTTTGAACACTTCCGATGATGCCGCCGCACAAGTGTCAAGGGTGTTTTGCAACTGCGTGAGCTATACTTGGCGGGATCCGAAGGGAGATCACCGTGAGGCTTGTCACCGCAATTTCCAGCGCTTTACTGGCCATGGCCGCAACAGCACAGACGCCAGCACCCAAACACACCGTCACCCCCGAAGAGTACGAGCGTTGGAAGATGGAGCTTTCCAACTGGGGCCGCTGGGGCAAGGATGACCAGATCGGGACGTTGAACCTGATCACTCCAGCAAAACGAAAACAGGCGGCGGCGCTGGTTAAAGAAGGCGTCTCGGTGTCGATGGCGGGCGACTTAGATACGGAAAAAGCCGTGGACAATCCCAACCCTTTCGAGTTGAAGATGCTCAGCATCGGAACGGACCAAATCTCGGCGAACTATCATGGCATCGCCCATACACATCTCGACTCGCTGGCACACATCAACGACAATGGCGTGTTCTTCAACGGATACAAACCCGACGCGGATACAGTGATGAAGCAGGGACACGCGAAGAACTCCATTCATAACCTGAAGAACGGAATCTTTACGCGCGGAATCCTGATCGATATTCCGCGGCTCAAGGGTGTTCCATATCTGGAACCCGGCACGCCGATTTACGTGGAAGACCTGGAAGCCTGGGAGAAGAAAGCCGGGGTCAAGGTTTCCCCCGGCGACGCGCTGTTTGTACGTACCGGGGTTTGGGCTCGGAGAAAAGCTCTGGGGCCGTGGCAACGCGGACGTGCCGATGGTGGGCGGGATGCCGGCCTCGATCCATCGGTGATCCCGTGGCTCAAGAAGCGGGATATCGCGATTATGGGCAGCGATCATCCGCAGTACGTGGCGCCCGCACTTTTACGCGGAGCAGTCCACGATTTCGCCCTGTTGTACCTGGGCATTCACCTGTTCGACAACTGCGATCTGGAAGCCCTGGCCGACGCTGCGGCGGCGCGGAAGCGCTGGGAATTTCTCTTTACCGCTGCTCCCTTGGCGATTCGCGGAGGTACCGGATCGCCCATCAATCCGATTGCCACTTTTTGAGCGCATTCAACAGAGCCGAGGAACGCCACCTATCTCTTGTGCACCTGATCCTTTTCGTTTTCGCAGTAGGTCTCGATCAAATCGGTATCGGGCAGCAACTTCACCGGCACTTTGGCGCGCCAGGGTTTAGCGTAAGCCTTGGGATCGTCGATGATGATCTCGATTTCAAGGTGCCCGAAGTCGCGCCGGGTGAAACGCTCTGTGACATGCGCAGCCTCGGTTTGCGGATGGCCCTTAGTGGTATCCGTCCACGAGAGACCATTGAAGCCGATGGTGTCCACTATCAGCGTGTCGCCTTCCCAACGACCGGTGGAATACCCCAGCCAGGTCGGCTGCGCGTCCAAGGGTAGGGGTCGGCCATCGAGGAACACCTGGCGGAACGTGGAGTTGGTGGAGGTCTCATAAAGCAGGACCACCAGCGTCGGCGTCTGCACGATCTTGAATGGATGCGGCGCGTCTGGCGTCGACATGTTGATTCGGGGTACACCGGGCGGCAGGCACCGGGATAAAGGATCGTCCTGGTGCAATTTTGCTTCGCGCTCGGCCTGGAGGGCTTTCGCCCAGGGCAGCATGATGACCTCTTCCGGCTTCAAATCGTTGGCGAGATTGTAGAAGTATTCGGGCGCGCTTTCCCAGACTCCGGAAAAGTCGGGTTTACCATCCATCGCTTTGGGCACGGGTGCGGCGAGATCGACCTTGCCGTCCGCCGTGCGCGGAACTCCGGGTGCGTGATAGCTCAGCCATTGCGCGAGAACGGGAGGCACAGCGAAATACAACAGGCCGGCACCGAGAAGAATGATTCGCTTGGATGGGGCGCTTCGTGGGTGCATTGACTCGTTCAGCCTAATCATGGGAGGAAGGCGGCCCGAGAGTCAAGCGCAGCGTTTCCGGGAAGTGCCCCTCATTGAGCTTGCTGTAACGGATTGGAGTATCGGGTCACAGGAGATTCCCCCTCGACCGGCACGGGAGGCGGCGGCGCTGCCTGCGCGAATTCGCCGACGGCATTTCGTGTACCTGGCCAGACCGCACGTTAACTATTCACTTGCTTGAACGTCCTTATGATAGGTCCTAGTCGCATCCATAAAGTAGCTACCATGCTCCGACTCGCCCTTGTTCTCCTCAAAGTCCTGGGCGCGCTGCTTGCTTTCGGCGCGCTGGTGATCGTCGCACTTAACGTCTATACATATACGCGCCCTCCAGCAAAAACCGTACAGGAACTGGAGAGTATCTCCATCCCTGTCCCATTCAGGATCAGTCGGCCCTTCATCGACTATTTGACTGTGGGCGGTTCCCGCCTCTACGCCGGCTATGCGAGTCATGGGAGGGTATGCGTGATTGACATCGCGACGGGCCGCGTCACCGCGATGGTGACTGGCCTCGGACGGCCACACGGCATCGCACTCATACCGGAGAGCAGCATGGGTTTCGCCAGTGCGAGCGGCGATAGCGCGGTGGCGGTATTCGACCTCTCAGGCTACAAGTTGCTGAAGAAAATCCCCGCCGGCCGAGACCCCGACGCCATCACTTATGATCCGAAGCCCCACTTGGTCTATGTTGCCGACCACGATGGCAAGGCCGGTCTTTTGATTGATCCTGCGACGCAGAAGGTGGTCGGCGCTATCCCTCTTGGCGGCGAGCCCGAGTTTTCCCAGGCGGCTGCCGAGACTGGTTTGATCTACCAGAACCTCGAAGACACCAGTGAACTAGTGGTCATCGATCCGCTGAGGCAAGCAGTGATCAAACGTTACCCACTGGCTCCTGGCGAACGGCCAACCGGACTAGCGTTCGATGCTACGAATCATCGGTTATTCAGCACCTGCAGCAGCAAGCTCATCGTGCTAAATGCCGACACAGGAGCTATCGTTGCGGTGCTGCCGATTGGCGCAGCCACCGACGGCGTAGACTACGACGCCGGTTTACATCGTCTCTATACGGCAAATGCCATCGGCAACATGACGGTGATTCAGCAGGATTCCGCCGACCGGTATCGAGTCTTAGAGAACGCGCCGACCCACTTCGGCGGACACTCGCTAGTCGTGGATCCGGCTACACACAGCATCTACGTCGCGTACTTTGGCAAAATTGCCGTGTACAAACCGACGTCCCTCCATTAAAGCTGTTTGCAAATGCTGTGTCGCTTCAAATCCGCGATTTGGGCGTTACAAATGAGCCCGCTTACGAGGAGAGAGCATTTCGAAGCGTCTTGACGAGATCGGCGAATTGAACCGGCTTGCGAACAAAGCCGCGGATTTGCGATGTCATCAGACGAGGTGTCAGCATCTCCTGGCTATAGGCGCTGGTCAGAATCACTCTTATTTCCGGCCGAGCTCGTACGGCTTCAGAAACGACTTCACTGCTAGAAGATCCAGGCATGGTCATGTCAAGCAGCATCAAATCTATCGTGCCCCCATCCGCGCGTAGAAGATCGATTGCAGCCGACCCGTCGGAGGCCTCCCGCACCTCGAAACCAGCCCTGCGCAACATCTTCACGACCGCTTGCCGCAGCAAATCCTCATCCTCTACAACCAACACAGTGACTGCCTCAGACGGACCAGTTGACTCCCCTGCTCCGGGCAGCGGGTCGCTGATTGCCTCAGCCTTCGTCGCCGCACACGGTAGTAGAACCTGAAACGTGCTGCCTTGGCCCGTCTCGCTGACAACCTGGATCGCCCCGCCGAGACTCCGTACGATGCCGTGGACAACCGCAAGCCCGAGACCGTGGCCGGCCGACTTGGTGGTGAAGAACGGGTCGAATACCCTCGCCTGCGTTTCCCGCGACATGCCGCATCCGGTGTCGGAGACCTGCAGTTGCAGATAATCGCCCTCAGGCAAACGACCCGGGATCGCTCCAGGCCCGTCCCGGCCTACCTCCACGCGGTTCGTGGTCACGCGGATTACGCCATCTCGATCTCCTATCGCCTCCGACGCATTCGTGACGAGGTTCATCACAATTTGCCGAAGCTGCGCGACATTCCCCCGGACCGCTGGAAGATCCTGGCCGAGATCGATTTCGAGCCTCGCGTGCTTCGATACCGAGACTGTGACTAACTCGATCATTTCCGTGACGACGCGCGATACATCGACTAGTTCGGGAGTCTCGCTTTCTTTTCCAGCGTAGATCAATAACTGACGGACGATTTCTGAGCCACGGATGGCCACGGTCCGGATCCCCTTTAGTTCTTGCTCCGGATAGGATCCAGAGGCACACTCCGCCAAAGCTACTTCCGCCTGCATAAGCACCCCACCCAGAAGGTTATTGAAATCGTGAGCAATACCGCTAGCCAGCGTTCCCACGGTTTCCAGCTTCTGCCTGGCGAACGTCTCCTCTTGCGTCCGCCTCAGATCAGTGACATCCTGGCAAGCACCGAATATATGCCGTGGCAAGCCTCTTTTATTGAGTAATATCCGCGACGTGAATGTAACGGTTCTGAGCTCACCATTTGGCCGAGCGATCTGAAACTCCGTCGAGTACCCGCTCTTCTCGCCAATACTAGCTTTGATCTCATGAGCAACTCGCTCTCTATCGCGGGGAGCGATTATTTCAAGAAGCGCCTCAAGGCTGGGCCTGTAATCCTTCGGCTGACCAAAAATTTGAACGCATTCCTCTGAGCAGGATACCTCGTTAGTTATCAAGTCCCAGTGCCAGCTCCCGACATGAGCAAGCTGCTGGGCGGCCTGCAGGCGCTGTTCATTCTCCTGTAAGAGCTCCGCGGAAAGTTTCTGCTCTGTGACATCAACGCACGAGCCGATATATCCAGCGAATTGGCCGTCGCGATAGAGCGGTACGCCGTTGACCAGGATCCAGCGATATTCGCCGTTCGCGCGTCGAAACCGAACTTCCATACGGAAGTTACTGCGAACTTCAAACGAGGATTGGTATGTATCAACGCAGCGCGCGTAGTCCTCGGGATGCAAACCGTCGAGCCAACCGTAATCCAGTTCCTGTTCAATCGAACGGCCGACAAAATCCAACCACGGCTTGTTGACGAATCTGCAGAGCTTGTCCGGTCCGAAGATGCAGATCATCACTGGCGCCGAGTTCGCTAGAGTACGAAAATACCTTTCGCTCTCACGCAGGACCGTTTCTTCCGTGAGCAGCCTTTCAACCTGCTCCCTGCTGCGTTGCCGTTCGTCGACTACTGCCCCCAGCACTAGAACGGTCACCGAGTAGTTGGCAATCAGCAGTCGAAAATCCCCCGCCGGCAGGGCGTTTGCCCAATGCAGTTGAGTCCATAGAGTGGTACCCATGATTGCGTTTCCGGCCAAGGCCAGAGTGGCCAAATGCATGCCGCGGAATAAGGTGAATACCAAGGGTGGAAGGAAGGTCAAGTACGTGATATTCAGGCCATAACGCGCCTTGAAGTCTACAGTTAGCCACAGGCTAGCGGTCCACAACATCACTTCAACACCCAACTCCAAAGAACTCCGGACATTGATTGGCACCCGCCATTCGCGCTCCCGCGGCAAGGCCACCCAATCCTGCAACCGCCCAGAACCGCACACCAGCATCGCTGGTACCAGGGCCAGAATCCCCGCACCTCCGCGCAGCCAGCTGTCGACAAGCGCAGGAAACTCCGGACGTGGCGCGCCTCCAACAACACGTAATACGATGCTGATCAACAACGCAGGTACGGCAGGCGCCAGAACGGCACCGGCCAGAAATGCCAATGTAGACCTCTCTCGCGAGAGCAAAGGTTCGTTCCCCGCGAGCTTCCGAGCCGCGACCAATGCACAGGCCTGAGAGACCAGATACAGGGGTGTGATGAAAACAGCGCCGCGCCAGCCCCAAAAAGAGGCAAACGAGATCAGAAAAAGAAGTTGGCTCCACGCGAACCCGCGCCACCCGAACAGGAGTGTGAGCCCGAACAGTACAGCGGGCCGGAAAGCGAGAGTTGGGCTCAAAAGGCTTTTCCAAAGTGAGCCGTCGACAACACCAAAAACTGCGATACCCGCCAGCATCAAGGCCAGTATTCGCAGGTCTGGCGAATGTGCGAACCACCTAAGGCACCTGGAAACCTGAGCCATTTCGGTATTCTACAAGGATCCGGTCAAGTACCACAACGAATGCGCTACTCGGCGTGCTGCTCGTATACGTAGCGCGTGATGCGGGATTTGAGCCTTGGTTTGGGGAGGCGTGCGGATGAACAGCTATTATGCAGCTGGCTTTCCGGCCCTCAAAGCTTGGAGATGGTGGAGCGAGAACTGAGCCACTTCTCTGCGTCAAGCGTTGTTCGGAACACAAATGTCCGTTGGAAGTACTTTTCCGTGAACACCTCAAACATCCGAAGCATCCCGAACAGCTCATCGGTGCAGGCCACGATGGCACAATTGCCGAACTGAACCCTGCCTCGAATCCTGCTGATCTCGCTCGCGACCTCCTGAAGATTCTGCTTAGTGGGGATCGAAGTCTCCTCGCTCAGGTCAAGCAAGACATCCACCAATTCGGGGCAATCGGGATCTTGCTCCAGTCCGCGAAAATGATCGATTACCTCTTCGATGGTCACCGGTCCGCTGCATTTTGTGTGAATGATTCGATTCCCTTTGTCTATCGTATAAGTGACGGGCACATTCTAAGGTGATTAAGGTCTCCGGGGCCGCGGTCTTATTTATTTCGAACGGTACCGTGGGGAACCACGAACAGTAGCGTAGTTTGAGGCGGCCAACAACGCCAGCTCCAATCTGTTGATTCCAAGCCGCCACGAGATAAAGTCTACACACAGGTATCGGCATCAATCAGATAGGCTCCGAGTTGTAATGGCCGCTGCCGCACGAAGGCGCGCGTGGGAACGCTGATGCATCGCCATTTACAAGGGCAGCAGGATGAGATACTCGAAACGGTCGTGGTTGCAGTGGGGAATGGCCGCAGTTGCAGTAACGGCCGCAGTTATGGGCACTGACGCTCATCACCTACTGAAGCAGACTTTCGCTCCGCATGAACTGAACAAAGGTGACGCGCCCCCGCCGATCCGCTGGGAGCCACCTCCCCTGCCTGCCGGCAGCGTCAACTTCGAATCGGCTGAGGAACGAGGTCTCCGGATTGTCGTGGTAACCAAAGGGTTACAGCAACCGTGGTCTGTGGCCTTCCTTCCGGACGGGGCGATGCTCGTGACGGAACGTATTGGGCGTCTGCGAATCGTGCGCCATGGCCGCCTCGATCCCTCACCCATTACCGGAGTACCACCAGTTCAGACCGGCGGACCGAGAGGACTTCAGGGGTTGATGGATATCGCCCTCCACCCGCATTTCGATCAGAACAAATGGGTGTATTTCGCATACCACAAACCGGCCGGTGGTGATGCCGGCGAGACTGTCCTCGCGCGAGGGACATGGAACGGCACGGCCCTCGTCGACGTGCACAACATCTTCGAGTCGGGCGCGACGGACACTGAAGCGTCGCGCATCGCGTTTGGGCGAGATGGCATGCTGTACATGAGCATTAGCGCTCCCGGATCGCCGAAATCGCGCCGGTCACAGGACCCCAACGACTATGCTGGGAAGACTGTACGGCTGCGTGATGACGGCAGCATCCCCGACGACAACCCGTTCGTGGGCCGCACCGGGTTCAAGCCAGCAATTTTTACCAGCGGTCACCGGAATGGCCACGGGCTCGCCGTAAATCCCGAGACCGGCGATCTGTGGGAGACGGAACAAGGCCCGAACGGCGGCGACGAAATCAATGTGCTTCGCCCCGGACGCAATTACGGATGGCCGGTGGTCAGCTTCGGCCGTGACTACTGGGGCGCGCCCATCTCGCCTCACCCTTTTCGGGCTGGTATGGAAGACCCGATCGTCGTCTGGCTGCCATCGATTGCCCTCACCGGCATGACGTTCTACACAGGTGAGCGCTTTCCCCACTGGAAGCGAAACGTGTTTGTCGGCGGCCTGCGTGAAGGAGGCATTCCTGGAACCGGGCAGATCCAGCGGATTGTGTTCAACGACCGCTGGGAGGAATTGCGCCGCGAGCCAATGCTGACTGAGCTCAAACAGCGAATTCGCGACGTGCGCCAAGGGCCGGACGGTCTGCTCTACGTGCTGACGGCGGAAGAGGACGGAGCATTGCTCAGGATAGAGCCGCGCTAATGGGCGACAGCGTCCGCATTAGGTAGCAAATCCCCAATCGATGTCTCTGTCTCGGCAGCGGCGCACAGCGGAACTCTTAACAAAACAGCGTGAGGCAGCGTCTGATCCCCACGTTCCTCAAGGCGATGTGAGAAAATGGCTCGTCACCGAAACTGTCTGTCACGGAGAGGGGATTCGTTATGTCTGACCAAGCCGCACCGAACCCGTTCAGCCTTGAGATTGACCGATCCCCGGATGTGGCAGTTGTGCGATGCCGCGGTCGACTAGTCTCCGGATCTCACGACGCCTTCTATGCCGAGGTCCGCCAACTCATGCCGGCCAACAAACGAATCGTCCTGGATCTCACGGACCTGACCCAGATGGACAGCATGGGCCTGGGAGCGCTGGTCCGCCTTTATGTTTCGGCGAAGTCTGCAGGCTGCGATTTACAGCTGATCAACCTTGGGAAAAGAATTCGCGAGTTGCTCGGAATGACCGGTCTGTTATCGGCATTCACTGTAATCGACGAGAGCGGCACTCCGATCCACTGACGCCGATTCGCGGCAGAGTCCGTATTTCAAATCGCGATTCGGTGGTCAGGCGGCCGGTCGGTTTGAGTGCGGCAAATTCGGATTGCGCCAGGCCCACCTACAGGGTCATGGATGGTCGCTATGCGAGTTGAGACCCCGTTCATGCGGCTCACCAAGCCTATCGTGCGGGGGCAACGCATTCATATGCTGGCTCGGCGAGTGGTGATAGTGGTGTTTTAAGCGCTTGTACAAATAACCGCCGCCACCGCCCGCAGCACCACCAATCAAGGCTCCTTTGCCGCCTCCTGCCAAACCTCCGATTAAGGCGCCGCCCGCGGCTCCGCCGACGATCGGGGCATTTCTTTTCCACCAATGCTTATTCTTGTACCAAGAGGATACAGGCTGATAGTCGTAGTCGGGTCTAACCGTTTGGATGTTAGGTCCCGGTGCGAGTTCCACTGCGGGGACGATTGCCAGAGGGTCATTTGTTTGGAGGGATCTCTGCATTGCGAGAGCGTCCTGTGTCGTCACGATTGGCGGGGGTACGAACGCGTGACGGCTGACCGATGCGATCAATCCCACCACCGCGATCGTCAGAGTCACAGTAACGACACGTCCGACATTACTTCTCGGGGTGAAATTCATGATTTGCCTCTCACTAGAATGATGCGAACGGATGGCCAAAGAAACAACGTTACTCGTAACGGTCGTATTCGGCGGGTACGCGGACTTCTGGATCACCACTCGTTTCTAGTGGTTATGGATAATCCCATAGAGAACCTGTCGCCGTGTTGTTGACTAAGTCCTAAATCCGATGTTGGGGCGCGAACGTCGGGAAGACTTCGCGGCATCTTGATGCGGGGGCGGCTGTGCCGGTAAGAGCAGACAGCTCAGCCTTTCCATGCGTACCAGCGCAAACTGCGGCGATGTACTGCACGAAAAGTAGTGTTAACCGAAGTGCTTGGGTTCCAGTGATCCGGATGACCCAAATGGAAATCATGGTTTGGTACTCTTACAGCGGGCGGTTTACCGAGTAGCTGTAAGCACATTGAAACGGAGGAGCGGAAATGACCACACTTCGAGGAGTGCTTGCCGCATCAAGAATTACGGCTCCAGCAGTTCGGGCGGCATTCGCAATTACCACAATATTGGTTGTCTCCTCCGCCGTACCGCTCGAGGCAGACATCATCTCCATTAACTACACGGGGACGGGCCAGCTTACATTCATCACCGCCCCCGGCGGCGCCGCTTCCCAGGATAGCTTTTCTGCACTCATCTCCGATGCGACTTTCGGAAGCGGCACACTGAACGTGTCCGGCGATGTCACGGACTACTTGACCGCTACCGGAAGTTCGGGTCCGGGTTCCGGGCGCATTCTTCGGGCATTCGGGAACCGTGACAGAATCCGCTCAGTTTACATCACAAGGCAGTTTTTCCCCTAATGTCCCAGCCAACGTATCGATTACAGGGGCCACCGGAACACTGGTGACGCCGGAACCTTCGATTTTTGTACCGGTGTTGCTCGGCGGAGCGCTCATGGTTGGGATGAGGCGGAAACGCAGAAACTGTCTGACCGCTCAAGCGCAGCACCGTCTCGCATCTGCCGATGATGCCCTGTGCCCCGGCCGAATCTGACCTAGCGAGATAATGGAGCGGAGCGGCAGTGTCACGCGGGAGTTTAAGGACGCTTGCCTCTGCGACAGTCCTCCAGTAACCACTGGGCAACAATCGCGAACCAAGGCGGCGTGTTATCGGTAGCTGCACTCCGCGTCGGTATGCCGCAGCGGCCACGGCCCGGGAGCCGGCCTGCTTGAGCACAACCAGCGCCTTACCGATCGGGTATCGCTCGATTCAATGGGCGGCCGAGAATTCGCTGCGACGGGCCGCGGCAACTGACGCAAATTGGGAGTGCCGGGCAAGGCCGCGGGGTCCGGCGTATAATCGGACATCAATGAGAACCCTCGCCCGGCTTTTGCCCCGCACGCTCGGCTTGGCGGTTGCCGCTGGTGTCATGCTCGAATCGCTCGCGCCCGTTATCCATGCCCAGCAGAACCGCACGGCGAACGATAGCGTTTACACCGATGCCCAGGCCGCGCGCGGCCGCACGCTCTATCGTGAAAAGTGCGCAACGTGCCATGGCGACGCGCTGGAAGGGAAACTTGCGCCGGCGCTAGTGGGGAGCGCGTTCCTGGCTATATGGGGAGCGCAGCCGCTCTCGGAGTTGGCAGGTAAAATCCGGAACACGATGCCGGCGGATGATCCGGGGAAGCTCAAGCCTTCCGAGACGGCGGACCTGGTCGCGTACATCCTGCAGGCCGGCAAGTTTCCTTCGGGACGGAACGAACTCGGCGCGGACGATGCCGTGCTGAAGTCCATCGTGCTCACCGCGGCCAAGCCGCAAGCCAACGCACCGGCCGCGTCGCAGGCGCCGGCCTTTCCGCCGCTAGGCAATTTGAACCAGGTGATGCGGGGCATCCTGTTCCCCAGTTCCAACATCATTTTCAACGTCCAAACCAACGACCCGGGTGCAGCGGCCAAGCCGGGCCAGGCAGGCGCGGGGGCCAAGCCTTTCTCCTGGACCGACTGGGGCGCCGGCATCTACACCGGCTGGCAGGTCGTCGACAATGCGGCGGTGGTGATCGCCGATTCGGCTTCGCTCATGTTGACGCCCGGGCGACGCTGCGAGAACGGCAGGCCGGTGCCGGTGGATCGGCCCGATTGGATCAAATTCACGCTGGACCTTGCGGAAGCCGGCCGCGTGGCGTACCGGGCCTCGCAGACGCGGAACCAGGAAGCGGTGAGCGATGCCACCAACCAGCTCGCCGATGCCTGCTTCCAGTGCCATTCGGTCTATCGCGATAAGCGCGGCTCGCGGCCCGGCGACCCGGCGGCCGGCGCGGCCCGCTGCACACCGTGATCCGAGTGATATAGAATATCGCGATACGGGTGCGGTCTACCGCGCAAACCAGCCATCGATAAGGAGCGTATATGTGTGATCAGGATCATTTTGAGAAGGACAAGCTAGACTACGAGGCCCTCGGTTGGGTGACACGAAAGCAATTCGGCAAAATTTTGGGCGCGGGCATCGCCATGATGCTGCCGCAAGTCGCAAACGCAGTCACAGTCACTGAATCGGAAGTGAACGTAATGACGCCGGACGGCACCGCGGACTGCTACTTCGTGCATCCGTCAAGCGGCACGGCCCCAGGCGTTCTGATGTGGCCGGACATCTTCGGGCTACGGCCGGCGTTCCGCACCATGGGCAAACGGCTCGCTGAATCAGGCTATTCCGTGCTCGTGGTGAATCCGTTCTACCGCGTCAAGAAAGCCCCAACCGCAGACAAGGGCGCCGCAACCCCCATCCCCGACCTGATGCCGCTCGCGCAAGCTCTCAACGAGACGACGCAGATGACGGATGCGAAGGCCTTCATCGGGTGGCTGGACAAGCAATCGTCGGTTGCGAAGAATCGAAAGATGGGCACACAGGGTTATTGCATGGGTGGCCCGATTGCGTTTCGTACCGCGGCCGCCGTGCCCGACCGCGTCGGGGCAGTCGGCTCGTTCCATGGCGGCGGACTCGTAACCAATATGCCGAACAGTCCGCACCTCCAGGCCGCCAAGACCAAGGCGCAGTTCCTCATTGCGATTGCGGCCAACGACGACATGCGGTCGCCCGATGAGAAGAACGTTCTGAAAGACACCTTCGCCAAAGCGAATCTGCCCGCCGAAATCGAAGTGTACACGGGCTCCGCGCACGGCTGGTGCCCTCCGGATTCGGGAGTGTACAACGAGGCATCGGCCGAGAAGGCATGGGGCCGCTTGCTCGCGCTGTACGGAAAAGCTCTGGCGTGAAGTAAGCTTTCAGCAATCAGTTTTCAGCTATCAGCCACGCCCGGCGCTGGGCTCAGCTGATAGCTGGCCTGCTGAGCTTCTACCGATTCCTATTTTTTCGCGCCGCCGTCTTGAGGTTGCCCGTGATGGCGCCGCGCGGTGATCTGCGCTTCTTTTGGGCTTCGGATGTCACGAAGCTCCACGATGCGCCGAGAAGGTCTCGCAGTTGGTCGATCCGGATCCGCGATAATCGCACCAGCACGACCGGGTAATTCCGGTAATGATCAGTCAGATAATACGTTTCCGGGGCTTCCGCCAAAAGCCCGTCCCGCTGGTCGAAATCGATGCGAACGGCTAGCGAACCCGGCTCAGCCGATTTGTTAATGGCCATGCACGCCAGAAGCTTGCCGCGCACCTTCAGCGCAAGCGCTCCATACACGGTGCTATCCTCCACCTCCGGCAGCGCGAGGCCGATCTCACGGACGATATCAAATGTGATTTTCGTTGGCGGCATACAGATTTACATTCTAGTCCCTTAGTGTCGCCCCGACGACACTTCGAACGGTAAACCATCGTCTTCGAGACTAAGCTTCGACAGTTCGACATCGACGGCACCCGGGCTGAGTTTTACCAACGCTTTCACCTCAATCGTATACCGCGAGAGGCAGACTGGCGTACTGATTGCACCCTAGCCACCCGCAGAAGACTCAAATCACCATTAAAGGATAAAGACACCATGACCCAGACCGCGGGTAGACAACGAAGCAGCGAGCAGGCATCTGACAAGATTGCGGTTCGTCCGTTTCATGTGAATGTTCCGGAAACCGAACTTACCGAATTGCGCCGGCGCATCAACGCGACAAAGTGGCCTGAACGAGAAACGGTTACAGATGCATCGCAAGGAGTACAGCTCGCGACGATGCAGGCCCTGGCGCGCTATTGGGCGACAGATTATAACTGGCGCAAGATCGAGGCAAAACTGAACGCCCTGCCGCAGTTCCTGACCGAGATCGATGGACTGGACATTCATTTCATTCACGTCCGTTCCAAACATGAAAATGCGTTGCCGCTGATCGTTACGCACGGATGGCCCGGTTCGATCACCGAACAAATGAAGATCATCGATCCGCTGACAAATCCCACCGCACACGGCGGAAATGCATCCGACGCGTTCCATGTCGTGATTCCGTCGATGCCGGGCTATGGCTTTTCGGGCAGGCCGAGCACAACCGGCTGGGACCCCGCCCACATCGCACGTGCCTGGACCGTGCTGATGAAGCGCCTGGGATACACGAAATTCGTGGCGCAGGGTGGCGACTGGGGCGCAGTCATCACCGAGCTTATGGGCGTGCAGGCGCCTCCGGAATTACTGGGCATTCACACCAACATGGCGAACGTGATTCCGCCCGATATCGACAAGCTGGCTTTTTCGGGAGCGCCTGCGCCGGCGAATCTCTCTGCCGACGAGAAGCTGGCTTACGACCGTCTGAGCTCCGTCTATGCAAAGGGCATCGCCTACGGCTTTCAGATGGGGCTGAGACCGCAGACGCTGTATGGAATTTCTGACTCGCCCATCGGTCTGGCGGCTTATTTTCTCGATCACGACGCGCGCAGCTATGAGATGATCGCCCGCGTCTTTGCCGGAGGGAGCGAAGGACTGACGCGAGACGACGTGCTCGACAATATCACGCTCACCTGGTTGACGAATACAGCGCTTTCAGGGGCTCGTCTCTATTGGGAGAACAAGGGGTATTCGTTCTTCGCCGTCAGGGGCGTCGTAATCCCGATCGCCGTGAGCGTATTCCCTGACGAACTCTATCCTGCTCCGCGGAGCTGGGCAGAACGGGCCTACCCCAAACTGATCCATTACAACCAGGTAGAAAAAGGCGGGCACTTCGCAGCATGGGAACAGCCGAAGCTCTTTTCAGAAGAGGTTCGCGCGGGCTTCAGATCGCTGCGGTAGGGCTCTTCACAAGAGAGGAGGAAATACGCCATGCCTGCCCCTTCGCAGTTCAAGATCGACCGCACTTATCCGGGTCTGTGGACGATCACCTTCAGCAACCCGCCGATCAACATATTTGTTCCCACAACGATCGTCGAATTGGGAGCGCTGATGACCGACCTCGAGGCGGACCCGTCCGTGAAGGTCGTAGTGTTCCAGTCGGCGAATCCCGATTTTTTCATTGCCCATCTCGACGTAGCCAAGGCAGCGGAACGGCCAGAGGTGCTGGGCCTTTGGCGCGACTTTGTGCTGCGCCTCTCGTCCACCCCAGTCGTGAGCATCGCGAAGATTCGCGGCCGCACGCGCGGCATCGGTAACGAGTTCGTGCTGGCCTGCGACATGCGCTTCGCCAGCCGGCAAAGCGCCCTGTTCGGCAACCCCGAGGTCGGCGTCGGACTGGTCCCGGGCGGCGGAGCGTTGGAATGGCTCCCGCGTTTGGTCGGCCGCTCGCGGGCACTTGAGATCGTGCTCAGCGGCGACGATTTCGATGCTGATACCGCAGAGCGCTATGGCTGGGTGAACCGCACTCTGGACGATGGCGCACTCGATTTGTTTGTCGATACTCTCGTCCGGCGTCTGGCCTCCTTCGACCATGAAACGCTGGCCGCGGCGAAGGCCCAGGTCAATCGGTTCGGGACGCCGACGGCTACCGAGCTTCAGTCGAGCAACGACCTATTCTTCCCGCTGCTCGCCTTACCAGGTGCGCAGGCGCGCCGTGCGAAGGTTCGTAACATCGGTTACGGTGTTCGGAGCGACTTCGAATTGAACTTCGGCCGGTACCTCCCATCGTTCGGGCGGGCGGACGACGATCACACGGATAAGCAGCCCGACTGATCGTCGCCCTGGATTTCTGAACTCGGCACTGACGTCGACGTCGGCCAGCTCGGGATTCCCCGGCCCCAGCAGCTTTTGATTGGTCGCCAGGGCGCGGCGGTATAGGGGTTCGGCGTCCGCCAGTCGGTCCAGGGCCTTTAACGCCATAGCCACGTCGTTGACTGAGATGGCGGTTTGCCGGCTCTCGCCGCCGAACGCCTGGTCAGCGAGCCGAAGCGATTCCTGCGCCACCGGCAAGTCCTGCTCGTACTTGCCTTGCGCGTAAAACTGGCGGGCGGCCGTGACCAGTTGACTCCAACGGTCGTTCTGAGCGGAGGCGGGGCAGACTAAGAAAATCAGCGCGGTCAGCACAGCTAATTGCGCCCGTCCAAGACTTCCACTCCACAGCAGTCTCCTTCCCCCCACCATGGGCACAATCTATCACCGATTTCCGGCGTCTGCCGGCGACAAAGATCGCCAGCGTTACGTAGCGCGGTAACATCGTCAGGAGAGGAAATGATGAAGAGATATTTCTTCGCGCTTCTTACGCTTGCGTGGTTGGCTCTGGCTCAGCAGAGCGTGCCCACCATCGCCTTCACCTCCGTTCCGGACTATCCCCATCTGCCAGACGGAATGAATTTCGGCGAAGTCCCCGGGGTGGCCGTAAATTCCCAAGGCCATGTTTTTGTATTCTCGCGATCGAACAGCGCCACTGGTCCAGCCTTCGGTGCGGCAGCGGCACAGTTGTTCGAGTTCGACCCGAATGGCAACTATGTGCGCGAAATCGGCAAGGGGCTTTATGCCTGGTCGGAGGCGCATAGTGTTCGCATCGACAAGAACGACAATATCTGGGCCATCGACAAAGGCTCCAATATGATCATCAAGTTCAGCCCGCAGGGACGCGTCGTGTGGGTGTTTGGCCGCCGCCCGGAAGCGGCCGACGGTGCCGAGCCATTGGGACATCCCGATCCGCCCCTTCCGCCCGTCGACGGCCTTTTCCGTCAGCCGACCGATGTTGCCTGGGACTCGCAGGGCAACATCTACATCACGGACGGTTATGTGAACTCGCGCGTCGCCAAGATCGACAAGAACGGCGACTGGGTGAAGTCGTGGGGATCGAAGGGCACCGGCCCCGGGCAATTCAACTTGCCGCACTCGATCGCGATCGACCTCCAGGACAACATTTATGTTGGCGACCGCTCGAACCGGCGCATCCAGGTCTTTGATACTGATGGCAATTTCAAGCGCATGTTTTCGATCGATGTACCTCCTGATCCCACGTCGCGCGCGGTCAATGGCGCTACACCGACAGGCGATCGCCTCAAGCAGGCAATCGGGGCCCCGAACTCGATGTGCATTACCCCGGGTCCCAATCAAGTGCTGTTCGTCGGGGAGTCGACCTATCCAGGCCGTATTTTCAAGGTGGCACTCGATGGCAAGGTTCTGGGCGTGATTGGCCGGTCGGGACGCAATCTTGGCCAATTCTCCGGCGCGCATGCGCTCGCGTGTCCCTCAGAGCACGAAATCTACGGGGCCGAGACGTCGAATTGGCGGGTACAAAAGCTGCTGCTGCAATGAGTACCGCTCCCTTCGGTCAAGGCTCAGTAACGAGAGTCATACTGAGCCGTGACCAGAGGGAGCGGTTTAGATTCGAGGCCAGCAAATCGCCTCTTAGGCGACGGCCGCCGCACGGACAGGCTGCGACTGCACCGCCGTTTCCGGCCTTACGATATCCACGCTGCCCTTGAATTGAGCCCCGTCATCAATGACGATACGGGCTGCGCGAATATCGCCCACCAGTTTGGCATCCTTGCGTATGTCGATGCGTTCGCAGGCGTCCACATCACCAAGGACAGTTCCCAGAACATCCAGCTCGCGCACCTGCAGCGTGGCATGCAGCGTACCGTTGTGTCCAACCGTAACTTTCTGGTTCACAGCTTCCACCGTTCCTTCGACAAAGCCCTCGATAACGAGATCTTCGTTGCTGTAGATCTCACCGACAATCTTGACGGCTTTGGGAATTACGACCGGGCCGTTAGCTGACAACTCTGCCACGGGCGGTTTGTATGACCTCGGGAGTTCCTCATCTGGTCGTTTGTTCCACATTTCGGTCTTCCTCCTGATTGTTTCGGGCCTTGTCCAATCGCATTGGGGCGCCGTCAACGGACGGCCCGCCCCCTTACATTTCGCTACACAGACATGAGCTTCTGGAAGAACGACCGGTATTTCTTCAGCGCGATGCGCAGGTCTTCGGTGTTTACATCGTCGCCGCGGCTCCACTGGCCTTCCATGCTGCTCCGGGTCTCGCCAAGGCTTTCCGCAAGCCGCTTGATGGAAGACGCCACCAGTTCGTCGGCCTGACGCACCGACGCGCGCGGCTCATCCACGAAGGCGGATTGCACACCGTCCCAACGCTTGCGGAAATCCTCCGCGAATTCCGCCGGCAGCAGGGGACCCGCCGCGTCGCTGTTCGTCGTGGGTTTCGCAGCCAGTTTTGGGCCGGTCTTTATAACTGGTTCGGCCGCCGCGATGACGGGTTCTTCAACTTGCATTGTTTCGTTCACTTTCCGCAAAAACGACATTTGATTGCTCCTCGTTAAGAGTGTTAGTTTTTCGCGGCCTCACGGCTGCGGTTCTTCTTTCTGCTGGTAGTGTGCCATGCAGAAAGAGGCGCGCAAAGTCCTGTTGGGTCTGGTGGGTTCTGTCGGTACTGCCTGGTTAACCAAAGTTATCAGTCGGAGGCGGCCCGAGCGACTGGTGGTGTGACTTGGCGGGGTCCTTCTATGAGGCCGTGAGGCTTTCCGGGCACTTGCGGACCGCCAGCGGACTCAGGCCGTAGTCCAGACGCAGCTGGTTAAATCGGCGCGAGTATTCTTCCTCCGTCAGGAATTGTCGTTTCAGTAGCCGCATCAAGTGTTCCGCACGCGAAGCTAACTCTTCCAACTCTGTCCGGCTCATAAAAGGTTCAGGGAATCGCCTGCCTACTGGTGACTCTAGGGCACGCGGTTTCTCAGGGCAATCCTTGAAATGGTTAACAGATCCTGAGCTACCATAGACCAAATGCGTTGCGTGACCTTTTGTTTGTGGGCCTCCGCCATAGCCAGCCTGCTTACCGGCCAGGTTCGCGTCGGATCCATCGCGGGCACTGTGACTGATCCGGATGGAGGGGCAGTGCAGTTGGCCAAGGTTCAAGCCAAAAACTTAGCCACAGGGATCGTGTCCACTGCGACCAGCGCCTCCAACGGCAGCTATACCCTTTCCCAACTTCCGGCCGGTACCTATGACATCACGGTTCCGCCGATCGGTTTCACGTTTCCGAAGTTAGAACGTAAGAATGTCGAGCTAACGGCCGGGCAAACGGTTCGGCTCGACCTCCACCTGGCATGGGGTGGGAATTTGGGAACGCCAGGAGACGACATCTCCACCTGGGTCCGCGGCAAAGGTCGTCCCAATGGCCCAACACCGCGGACGAGCGATGGCCGACCCGATTTTTCCGGCGTCTGGATCGGAAACCCGGCGGAAGGTGAAGACGCCGTTCTGCTACCGTGGGCGGACACGATCACGAAGGAACGGCGAGCCCGGGACGGCTCCGGGAACCCTGGGGAATCGTGCCTGCCGGGCGACGTCCTGCTGGTCAACGCCTTCCTGTACAAGGTGATTCAGACCCCCTCCGTCATGGCGATCCTATGGGAAGGCAACGTTCCCGGGGTGACGCAGATCTTTCTGGATGGCCGCGGCCATCCCAAAGTTCCTTTCCCGAGTTGGATGGGCCACTCAGTAGGCCGCTGGGAGGGCGACACGCTAGTAGTGGACACAATCGGATTCAACGATCTGAGCTGGGTTCGTCTCTACCCGCACACCGAGATGCTGCACGTGATCCAGCGCTTCCGGCGGCCCGATCTGGCGCACATCGAGAAAGAACTGACGATCGAGGATCCGGGTGCCTTTGCCAAGCCCTGGAAAATGCATACGACCTGGGATCTGGCGCCGAGCGAGGAAATCCAGGAGTACATCTGCAATGAAAGCGAAAAAGACGTGCCGCACATGAAGCGCCAGTGAAAGCGCCGTGACTAGACCGCATACGTGGGCGGCGTCACACCCTTGTTGCGCAGATACATTTCGGCATATCCGCGAGTATGGGCGGTGTGGATCATGGCCTGATAGAGCGCATCCAGGCCGGTCATGGAAGGGCCGCGTCCCGGTGAGAAGGTCTTCGTCAAGTCCGCGGCGGTAAGCTGGCCCACGACGCCGATGGCCCAATCGAAACTGTCCGTCAGGTATTTGATGGTGGCGGCCTTGCTGGTGTCGCCTGCGGGCGTGGCGGGTGCCCGACCCTTTCCGAGCAGTCCGAGATAGAATCCTTCCGCCTGCGCAAGGTGCTGCAGTTCACCGCCAAAGCTACGGGCGTCCGCGAACGGCTTATAGTCGTAGTTTTCGGCGGGCATGGCTTCCGCAACCTTCAAAGTCAGGTCCTTCGACTTTCGCCAGTGATCGATGAAAATCTCGATCTCCCGATCCGCCCCACGGGCGAAGCGTGGTGCCAAAGCCGCAGCCGCCACTACCGAACCGATTGCTGCACGACGATTCATCCAGTTTCCTCCACTGTTGATTCTACGGCATGCGCTTCGATTGGATCTTGGCGGCGAAGGATTGGGCTACGATTTTCCCGTTCCGCACAACAAATGTGTCGGTAGCAAATTCGTACGAATTGTCGGCTGTTTCTGCGGCCCAGATAATAAAAGCGGCAAACTCCGAAACGAGAGCCTGAAAGAGGGGCTTGATCGCGTGAGGACCTCTTAACGGTCCGTCAGGCGTAACATTCTCATAGCGTCCGAAACTTTTCCCCATGCCCGCCGAACGGAACATCGCAAAGCGGCGGCGCCATCTCGCGAGCCGCCCACGAGACGGGCAAATCTATGTCCAACTCAGCCACATCAGCCGTGGATTGCACCAGGCGGAAGCCAGAGCTCAGCAGCAGCCCCAAAGCGGCTCTGTTGTCAGAAGCGGTCACGGCCCACACATGCCGCAACGCCGCCGCCCATCCCCACTCCAGCGCCTTTTTTAGAAGGCCCGCTCCGATGCCCTTCCTGCGATATTCCTGGTGCACGAAGACCGCCATCTCCGCAGACCCCGACTTGTCGGCGGCCAGGAAGCAATGTCCCACTACCTCCCCGGCCGGCGAGAACGCCCCTCCGTTCACGATCTGGGCCAGGGCACTCCCAACCCACCGGTCACGTGCTTCCGCCGTGTGAGGAGGCAGACCAAGCGCCGCGCCGAGCGGGTCGAACCGGTCATACATTGCGATCAGCAGGTCCCGCTGCGGCGGGCCGATCGCCTGGATTTGAATATCGACGTTCACTCCAGCCACCTCATCTGCCGCGCCAGCATTCCCCGAAGCTGTAAGCGGGCCCTGAGCAGACAGAACTCCACCGCGGCGACGGAACGATTTACAATTTTTGCGATGTCCCGCATTGAAATTTCTTCGATGTCCCGGAGCACGAAGACCGCTCGACACATTGGATCCAAACTTCGGAGACCGTCCTCCAATACGCAGGCCGCCCGCTCCGGCGAATAGCCTTGGTACTCATGCGAGAAGGACTCTCTTACCGCAATCGTCACTAGCCGAAGCCAAACCTGTTCATCCTCCCGGCACTCGTCCCAATCGGAGCAAACCTCCAGCAACGTCTCGATCAGGACGTCCGCGGCAGCGTCATCATTTTGCGTTATATGTTTCGCGATCGAATAGACGCGGTCCCCATAAGCTTTCACGAGCTCAAATGAAGCACACCCACCCACTGCTTTCGGGCGCCCGATCCGAGCGGCCCCAAAAGCGTTCTCCGAAATCACCGTGGTACTCATTAGATTCCATCCCTCCGAATGCGGTTCACGCAATTAACACTGTCGTCCTTCCGTGTGGACGCAGCGTGCGTTTCCGCGCCGATATGTCCACTTTGGCTTAGGAGGCGTTCTGGGAGCGTTCTGTGGAAGGGGATGCGGCCGTTCGGCCGGCTGGAATTAACAATCGTTGCTCGACTGCCGGCGAACTGAAGCGCCGCGCGGATGAATCATTCGCACGCTTCGGTCACACAAATGGATTCGAGCGTGCGGCCGACTGGCGGCGCGGGAAGTCCGGCGGCTGTCATCAATTTGCGCAAGAGGAGCCCGGTCTCGGGATGCGGAATGGCCGATTGCACGCCCACGCGGACCAGGCCGTCAGCGTAATCTACAGGCTGCCACGTGTGGACCGCGAGTTTGCCGCCACGGTTGTCCGTGTTGCCGTAATCCCGGACATCGAGCCTGGCGCCGTGGTCCACCAGAACCTGTACGACTGCCGGCCGTCCCTTATGTGCCGCGCCGTGCAGAGCGGTGCGCCCGGTGTCGGCCTGCGCGTTCACGTCGAGGCCCAGGTCCAGGAGCATTTTCACTGCTTCGAGTGTGGCATCTTCGGACCACTCGTAAGTGATCCCCTCGACCCAGCCGATTCCAGCGGCCACGTGCAGCGCCGTCACATTCAATGTGGTCGCGATCTTTGGATCGGCTCCGTGGGCCAGCAGAAGTTTCATCAGGACGATGTCGCCGGACTGGGATGCGCGCAGGAAAGCAGTGGCGCCATTCTCATCCAGCCACTGGTTGGTGAACACCGTACGTGTCTCGGTGCTGTCCTTCAACCGGGCATTCACATTGGCGCCTTTGTCCAGAAGGAGCTTGATGAAATCCAGATGATCCATGTCACCCTTGCGGACAGGATAATCGCCGGATTCGATATTGCGGTTGTCGGTGGCAAGATACAGCGGTGTCCACGCACCTTTGTTGGCGAGATTCACATCGGCACCGTGGTCGGTGAGATACGCGCCGAGCTTGTAATATCGATTCTGTGTGGCGACCAGCAAGGGGCTCCAGCCATACCCGGTGACCTGGTTGATGTCGGCACCCGCGGCCAACAATACTTTAACGGAATCGAGATCATTAGCGCGGACGGCATAGACCAGAGGCGTCAGAGCGCCGCCATCTTTCGGGGCCGGCCGGCGATTGAAACCGAACGCGGCCACCGCGGCATCGTCGTTTTGATCGAAGCCTTGATCGCCGCCCGCGGCTGCTCCGGCGCCCCCCCGGCCCGCTCGCGCGCGGCTGACTGGGGCAGCAGCGCGACCGCGTCCTTGTCCACCAATGCCGTTGGGGTCGTCACGAAGGCCGGCGAGATCCTCCAAGCCGAGCGCTTTGCCGGCCGCGAGAGCTGCGGCCTGCGCGGCCACCGCTTTCCGCGGATCGTTCGATTTTCCGAGCGCCGGCCCTCTACCGCGTTCCACCATATCCGATCGGGCCTTGATATCCGCGCCGTGCTGGATGAGGAGTTGGATGGCAGCCGCGTGGCCTTCATCCGCCGCCCACATCAGGGGGGTCGTGCCGCGCAGGGTTTCCCTAACATTCACCTCCGCGCCGTGGTCGAGCAGCACCTTCATCGCGTCGACATTGCCCGTGCGCGACGCGGCCATGAGAGGAGTCCTGCCCAGAGGGAGATGCTCGTTGGCGTCGGCTCCGGCGTTCAGCAGCGCTGAAACGATGGCGGCATCTCCGTTGACGCTCGCCAGCCACAACGGTGTAGAGCCCTCGCGGTTCGCGGCCTTGGCATTCGCGCCGGCGCGGATCAAGAGGTCCACCATCTCTTTATCCGAACGAAACACCGCCCAGTGAAGCGCTGTCGCGCCATCGGCCTGGGGCACATTCACATCGGCGTGCTGCTCAACGAGCTTCCGCACCGCCGCACTATCGGCGCGCATGACCGCATCGGCAACGTCAGGGCGTCCGGCGCCAAAGCCGGCCGTAGACAGCAACAGCAACACAACACCACTTCCGGCGATGCGCTTCATAGATTGCCCCTACAGATTCTCCAGCCGGCCGGTGCTGTCGCCGATGCTGTCCTGGTGGATGTCATACATGTCCAGCAAGGTCAATAACAGATTGCCGGTCGGTATCGTTTTGGTCGGATATGCCAGATGACGCCCGCCCTTGAGCTTCCCATTCAATCCGCCTACCAGCACGTGCGGCACATCGTAGTGGACGTGTTGATTGGAGTTGCCCATGTTGGAGCCATAGAGAACCAGCGAATGATCCAGCAAGGTGCCGTCGCCGTCCGGGGTTTTGGCAAGGTTGGCGATGAGATGAGCCAGCATTTTGACATGATACTGGTTGATCTTGGATAGCTCGGCGATTCGTTTCGGATCTTCACCGTGATGCGACACACCGTGGAATCCCGACGTGGGCGATTCGCTTTCAGGGTAAGTCCGGCCGGTGAGGTCGCGCGCAAACAGCAGCGTTCCCACACGGGTAATGTCTGCCTGGAACGCCAGAGCCAGTAGATCGAACTGCAGTTTGATGTGCTCATCAAAAGTTTGCGGCACACCTACCGGCACCGACATATCCGTCGGTGCGACAGTGGAAGCCTTCATTGCAATTTGGAGGCGCCGCTCGATCTCGCGGACGTTTTCCGTATAGTTATCGAGCCGCGCGCGATCGGGAGCGCTGGACTCGTTGCGAAGCCGCGAGAGACTGCCGGTGAGCGAGTCCAGAATACTACCGTCCCGCTTTCTCCGCTTGGCGCGCTGCTCCACCGAGCTGCCGTCTCCGAACATGCGCTCGAACACTACCTGCGGATTCAGTTCCATCGGCAGCGGATCGGTCGGTGCGGACCAGGAGATCGTGTTGGTGTAGGTGCAGCTGTAACCTTCGCCGCAGTTGCTCGAATTCGCGCCCGGGTCCTCGACGGCCAACTGCATTGAGGGCATCAGGTTATCCCGGCCGATCTTTTGCGCGATCAACTGGTCGATCGTCGTGCCCGCATAAACATCGGCTCCGGCGGTCTTTCTTGGTTTGTTGGCGCACAGGAACGCAGCGGCTACCCAATGATCAGCACCCGTCGCGCCGGGAGGCGGCTCTGCCGATCGGGAATGCAGGCCGCTCAGAATCACGGTGTGATCCCGGAACGGTTCCAGCGGCTTCCAATTGAAGGGAAGAACGGCGTCGAGGGGGCCTTCCGCGGCGGGGACCCAATAGCCGGGCGCCATGCCGTGTGGCACAAAGCAGCCGACAAAACGCGGCTTCGGGTTGGCCGCCGTTTGTGCCAGCGCAACCCCGGCCGGTATCATCGCGTCCAGAAGCGGCAGCGCAAGCGCCGCGCCGGCGCCACGCAGTATCGTCCGGCGGGACATGTGCTTTTTGGTGATAAACATAAATCGCCGTCCTTTCTTCTAATCCCCGATCAACGAGCCGCCACCTGCTGGTTTCTGTCGTCCATTTTCATGTTCATCTGGAACGCGGGACTCTTCACGATACCCAGCACTATGGAAGTGAACCTGTACTTGCCGGGGGCCGAATCGTGCACGATCGACCGCACCGCCGGCATGTCCTCAAACTCAACTCCGCGGCCCAGGGCGTAGGTGAGCAGCTTCTCGGTAACCACTCTCACGAATTGATCGGAGCGGTGCACCAGCCAATCGCGCAGGCTCGCCACGCCGTCCACTTTGGTCCCATCCACCAGGACACCGGTAGCATCGATCAGACTGTCTCCATCTTGCGTGCGCCAGGTGCCGACCGCGTCGAAGTTTTCGAGCGCCAGCCCCATCGGCTCAAAAATCTTGTGGCACGTGGCGCAAACCGGATTGGCGCGGTGCAATTCCAAGGTCTGCCGCATGGTCGGCGTCTTGGTATTGCCAGTGGGGTCCACGGGTGGTTCCTTGGGCTTCGGCACATTGGGCGGTGGGTCCGGCGGACTGACGCCGACAAACGTTTGCAAGAACCACTTGCCACGGGTGACGGGCGATGTGCGGGCCGCGGCCGAAGTCAGAGTCATCAGTGCGCCCTTGCCCAGCAGGCCACGGCGCATGTCGAGCTCCGGAGTGAGCGTCACCCGGCGGAACTGCGGGCCATAAATATTGGGGATGCCGTAGTGCTTCGCCAGCCGCTCGTTGACGAATGTGTAATTCGCGGTCAGCAGATCGGGGATGCTGCGATCTTCACGGACCATGCTGCCGAAGAACAACTCAATCTCGCGCTGGTAGGCCGCCCGCAAGTTGTCATCGAAATCGGGAAACAGATTTACCACCGGCTCGCTGGTTTTCAGAGAGCGCACACCCAGCCATTGCCCGGTAAAGTTGGTGATGAGCGCTTCCGACTTCGGATCGGCCAGCATGCGCCGCACCTCTTTTTCGAGTATGGCTGGATCCTTGAGCTTGCCCTGTGTGGCGAGGTCGATCAACTCTTCGTCGGGAACGCTGCTCCACAGGAAAAAAGACAACCGCGAAGCCAGTGCCAGATCGCTGATGCGATAAGTCTTGCCGGCGCGCAAGCCGGCCGGTTCCGGCTCCAGGCGGTACACAAATTCCGGATCGGCGAGCACCCGCTGCAGCACTGCTTCGATGCCATCGTCGAAGCTTCCGCCATCGCTCCGGCCCGCCTGATAAAAGTCCATCAACGACGCCAGGTCCGAGGGAGTCGCCGGGCGGCGGAACGCATGCTTTACGAGCGTTGCGACGATCGTGCGCGCGCAAGGTGTTTCGTCGCGAGCCGTTGCCGGGCGGCAGACAAAAATCTTCTTACTGCTTGCCGTGGCGCCGGCACCCGCGGCGTTGTACGGGCCTTCTATCCAAACCTGGCCGACGTGGGGATAAAACAGAAATCCCGGTATGGAGCCGGGGGTGTTCATGGTCCGCTGAAACGGTTTGTTCAGTTCGCTGCCCGGCACGTCGTTGGTGGCAAGGAACGTCACGCCGACGGTGTGCAGGCCAGCCTTCACCGCGATGCGCTCGGTGGCGCGGCCGTTACCGGTCGTGTTCGAAATTTCCTTATCCCAATCGAAGAGCCTCACCCGCTCGCCATCCACCGTTACCTCGAGTTGTTCGCCCTTCACACCACCAAGGACAGCCTGGAAGTAACCCGTGACGCCTTTGACCTTGAACGTATACTCGCCGTCGACCGGGAATTGATATTTGATCAAGATGCCGCCGCGGGTTCCGAACGGCAGGCCCTCAATGTGATAGTTCTGCGCGGTGTCGGCGGGCACTTCGAAGACCGCCTGCGTCGGCGCCGACACATCGCCAATCGCCAGACGGCTGATCTTTCCCGCAGCCGACAAATACGCCTCCATCAATGCCGGAGACAACGTCAGCGCTCCCGCGATGTTGTCGAAGCCATGCGTCGAATCGTCGGCCGGCAGGAATTTTGTGGCGTCTACTTCGAGCCCCAGCACGTCACGAATCGCGTTCGTATATTCGGTGCGATTGAGCCGGTGCAGGCCCGGGGCCGGCAGATGGGTGACCGCGCTACGATCGAGCTCGCTCTCCATCCAGGTGATCAAACCATCGAGAACGGCCGCGTCCGGCCGCGGCATTCCGGACGGCGGCATCATCCCAGCCCGAAGTTTCCGGACGACTTTTTCGCCGATCTCGGCATAATCCCCGAGGTGTGCCAGGTCGAGCTTGTCCAACTCCAAGCCACCCGTCTTCAGCTTTGCGTTGTGGCAAACCACGCAATACCGGTCGACGACGGCACGTTGCGTGGAAACTTCTGGGGCCTGGGCCCACGCGGGCACCACGCCGGTGATTACGAAACCAATTGTCAGAAGTCGCTTGTTCACCGATCCTCCGCCGGTAACCCTGAAACCCTTGGACCCTATCGGGACGAGTCTATCATAGCCTTTCGGATACTTGATTTGCTGGACCCGTGGCGAACAAAAAGGGAAGATGGTATTCTTCTGCCGTGAAGATCTGCCGGGTGTCGTTCCGGGATTCGGATGGCGTGGAGCATGCGGTCGAACTGGAAGCGAAGACATTGTACGAGGCCGTGGGTCTCGCGATCGATCGCTTTCGGCGCTGCGAACAAGTTAAGTACGAGCCGAAAGGGTTGCACGAATTCATGGTGGAATCGCGAGAGCCTGGCACCCAACACCGGCTGACAAGAAATTTGTTCGACACCTGGCTCCGGCGCCCCGGAGGATCTCCGGCTGATGTGGCGCTCAAGACCAAACTAAAGCAGCTGCTGGGCGAAGACAACTGGTAGGGCGGACCCCCCGGTCCCGGCCCCCCGCCGACCGGCCCGGTTCTTGAAAGGCCTGATTCTTGGAGCGGGGAGAACGGGTCCGGGGGACCCGTGCGGACCGGGGGTCCGCCCACATAAGCACTAACTTAAGCCTCTCAAAATCCAAACGAACAAGAACGAACCCAATTGTGGTGGCAATCCGACGAAAGCAGAGGGGATTTTGTCCACAAAACGAACCAAAAGGAGAAACGAAACTTCCATGACTGGACTAGTCACCCCCGCTAAATGAAGAATTGGGATCAAACTTCATCTGCTGCGGAACGAAGCCAATTTGACGCTGAAAACAAAGGCTCTTCCCCATTCAACGAACCCAATTTTCGGAAGAAGCCAATGCGAACGTCTCGCAGTACAGGACCTTTCTCCTACCTATAGCATGGAGGAGAGCACGCCGGTCCAAATCGGCGCGGCCATCTGGCAAAGACAGGGAGGTTGTTTCCGAAACCGTTGGGTGATCGGCGCTCGGAATCCAGATTCGCCGTACCCTACAGGCATTGCGCAACCTCCCGCCGCCGTCGGCCGGCTGATGCGGTCGGGGCGGCAGCCCATTAGCGTTACCTAAAGCCGGCGAGTGGCGCAATCCCAAGTCCGGATTTTCGTTCTATTCTTCCACTTCAACGGTTCGGGCGTTTCCAGTCAACTTGATCCGCGGCAGCGCAACTTCTGGTTAATGAGTCATCCACTCACAACAGCCCACCATCCGCTTCTGGTATGCTGGCGAATGGCGCGCGGGGCGCCATCCAAGTCCGCGGGAAGGACAGCGTCCACCCCGAATGATTTGTCAAAGCAGTCACATGAACTCTTTTCTCGCCCGATTGAGCGGACTACGGGCACTGAAGGCCGGCGCCTCAAGGCGCGGCCAGGAAAGGAGCTCATATGAGTCAGAAACCGCCCACTCGCGCGATGCGCGAGAATCCCGACATCGATCAATTGAAACGACAAGCGAAGGAGCTGCTCGAAGCGTATCGCGGTTCAGCAGCTGAAGCCGTTGCCGAGGTTACGGCTTACCATCGGACTGCCGATCCGGAAACATTTGCGCTGCATGAAGCGCAGTTCGTGCTCGCGCGGTCCTACGGATTCGAAAGCTGGCCGAAGCTGAAAGCCGCCGTAGACGGAGTCACCGCGGCTAAACTATATGACGCCGTCCAGAGCGCGGATCTCGACGCAGTCCGCGAACTCCTCACGCGGCGGCCGGAGATTGTCGACCGAGGCCGCAGAATGAGCCCGCTCAACCTTGCGGTCCAGCGGCGCGATCTGGAGATGACCAAACTGCTCCTCGAATTTGGTGGCAATCCCGACGAAGGCATTTGGCCGCATCGTGATGCGACCAGCCCGCGTGTGATCGCACACGAGCGCGGCTACCAGGAGATCTCCGCGGCAATTCAGGAGGCTCTTGTGAAGCGCGGAATGAACGGTTCCAAAGTGCCCTCGGAAGTCCGGCGCAAGATCCATGAGGCTTACGAGACAGGCCGCGACGAGGCGATGGTGGCGGTGTTCGATCAGCATCCAGAACTGGCGGAAATGCGTCCTGCTGACGGAGTCACGATGCTTCATCAGATGGCGGGGCGTGGAGCGCTACTGATGATGAAATGGCTGATCAATCACGGCGCGGACGTCAATGCCAGGGCAAACTGCGTCCCTCACCAAAGCGCAACGTTTCTGGATAGAGCACCGCAAGGGTGGACGCCTTTGGATTTTGCCGCTACGGGCCGCGGCAGCTACGAGTGGCTGTTTAACAACGATAAATTCCAACCGGCGGCAAGACTCCTTCTCGAACACTGCGCTGAGCTCAGTCCACTGTCCGCCGCCGCGCTGGGCCGCTGGGATTATCTGGAGAAGTTCTCAAAGCAAGATCTGGAAGGCAAGGGTGTGCTGGAGGCGGCGGTGAAAGGCGACCAGCCAGATACACTGCGCCGCCTGCTCGACCTGGGCCTTGATCCGGACGAGCCCATCCAGGTGGGTCACATGGACGAGAAGACTGGTCTTCCGGTGGCCCTGTCTTTCAAGCCGTGGTGCTGAACCGCATCGAACTGGCTCGTCTGCTGCTGGCGCGTGGCGCGGACCCCAATGCCAACGTGTTTACGGCGGGCTCGGCGGCCTACCGCGCCTATGACAGCGGCAATCCGGAGTTAGTTGCGCTGATAGAAAAGTATGGCGGATGGATCGATGCCGGCGCTGCCGGCTATGCGCGCCAGACGGAAATGGCGCGAAAGATGCTGGCCGGGGAAATCGATCCGCATCTTGAGCCGAACGATTTCATGGGTCAGACCGTGGCGGAGCAACTCCTATGGGGCGGCGCCAGTTCGCTTTGCGACGACATCGTTCGCATGGCGCTCGAACGTGTCGAATGGCCGCCGGACGATCCGCGCTGGTTCGGAATGCTCCGCCGGCCGACATGGAACCACGGTGATCGCCCCGAATGCTGCGATACGTTCAGGCTGATATTGGCCCGCACCAGGCCGCATCATCGCGATCCCGGCCATGGCCAGACCATACTGCACGAGATTGTTGCGGGCGACTGCGGCCCGGGTCTTCAACTTGCTACCATTCTGCTCGACGCCGAGGCGCGGCTCGATGTGCGCGACGACCTGCTTAAGAGCACGCCGCTCGGATGGGCATGCCGGTGGGGACGCGTCGAGATTGTGAAGCTGTTTCTGGCGCGCGGCGCCGACCCCGTCGAAGCGGACGCGGAATCGTGGGCCAGACCACGCGCTTGGGCGGAGAAAATGCAGTACCCAGAAATCGCCGAGTTGCTCCAAACCGCAAAACCGAACGTATCGCTTTGAGGATGCGCCGATACAGTAGGCGGGCGTAGACTCGGTGCGAATTTTGAGGAACGGTCGGCGAGGCGGCATCTTGTCCCGTTCGTCGCTCACTCAGAGCGAATCCAAGTTGACGTGTAGTCGGCATACCGCTAAGTGACCACTCGAAACTCCCGGTCTTCGGTGATCGGCGATCCGTAGAGACGATGGCGTTGGGTCTTAAGTTAACGCCTATGTGGGGTCCGCCCTACCTCAATCCCTCGTGTAGGCCTCTGCTGGCGCCGCGGCAATCGGCTTGGTAGATTGTACGAGATGAACCGGCGCCAGTTTGTCAGTGCAGCCACGACCGCTGCGGCATTTGCCCGAGTCCCCGAATTGCTCGCGGCAGGGAAATACGACCTGATGGTGAAAGGTGGGCGCGTCATCGACCCTTCGCGCAAGCTTGACGCGGTCCACGACGTGGCGATCGCGGACGGCCGGATCGCGGCGATCGGGACGAACATCCCGGGCGAGGCTGTCGAAACGATCGACGCCAGCGGCAAGCTGGTCGTGCCCGGCTTGATTGACATCCACACGCACGCCGCCCGTCTCAAAGAAGGGCCGCCACTGTGTCTTGCCGACGGCGTGACTGGGTTGATCGACGCGGGATCGCAGGGCGCGGACCGCATCGCCGAAACGATCGCGATCGCCAAGTCGGCGCCGCAACAGTGCCGGGTTCTGATCAACATCGGGCGTGCCGGAATTCTGCCGGAAGGCGACACAATGGACATCAACCGCGCCGATGTCAGTGCCGCGCGCGAAGCCATCGGCCGCAACCGCGACATGATCGCCGGAGTGAAGGCGCGCCTGTCACGCGACGTCGCCGGCGCGAATGATTTTGAGGTGCTGCGACGGTCGCAGGAGGTAGCTTCGCCATTCCATCTGCCGGTGATGATCCACATGGGCCAGACGGTGTCGCCGCTGCCCAAGTTGCTCGCGCTGCTCAAACCTGGCGATATCGTCACCCACATGTTTGCGCCGCAGCCCAACAGCATCATCGACGACAACGGGCAAATTCTCCCGGAGGTGAGGGCCGCGCGGCGACGTGGCGTCCGGTTCGACCTCGGCAACGGGCGCACCGGCCATTTGCGGTGGGATGTTGCCGACCTTGTGCTCAAAGCGGGCTTCCTCCCGGATACCTTCTCGACCGACTGGACTCCGGAGGGCCGTACTGCCCAGGTCATCGATTTTCCGAATGTGATGTCGAAGTTTCTGATGTTGGGCATGTCGATCGACCAGGTGATCGCATGCGCGACCGTCAATGCGTCCCGCGCATTTCCGGTCTTCCGCAACCGGGGCACGCTGAAAGTGGGCGCGCCGGCCGACATTGCCGTCCTGGAACTGCGGGAAGGCACTTTCGAATTCGTGGACAACTACGAGAATAAACGGACCGGCCGCCAGAGACTGTTCCCGAGCGCCACCGTGCTCGCCGGCAAGCGGGTGGCAAGCCGCGGGTAGCTTCCGCTCCCTTCGGTCACGGCTCAGTAAGTCACGGCTCAGTAACAGGTGGCGGCGCGGTAAGTTGATGCCACGTTACCGCACCGCACAACTCTTACCAGGGCACCGTCTGGCCCAAATGAAAGAACCCGCCCGTCGGGCCGTCTTCGCCCAACAGCGCCAGCGCCACGCCCGTCTTTCCGCCTTCCGGAATCTCCATCGGCGCGGCGTCCGTGCCCATGTCCGTCTTGACCCAACCCGGATGCGCCGAATTCACCTTGATCTTCGTATCCTTCAATTCGTGCGCCAGGTGAATCGTGAATGAGTTCAGCGCCGCCTTCGAAGCGTCGTAAGAAAGCGACTTGAAATCGTAGATCGGGCTCTTCGGGTTCGCATGCAGCGTTTGCGACCCCAGAATGCTGGACATGTTCACGATCCGCCCCGCGTCGCTCTTCTTGAGTAGCGGCAGCAGCACTTGCGTCAACGCCACCGGTGCGAAGAAGTTCGTGTCGAAGGTCCGGCGAATCACATCCTCAGTGGTGGTGCTGACCTTCCCGCCGCCCATACCTTCGGAAGCAATGCCGGCGTTGTTGATCAGTATGTCCAGCCGCCCGAACTTCGCTTCCAGAAATGCGGATGCCGCCGCATAGTCGGCCTTGTTGGTCACGTCCAGCTTCAGGAAGTGCACATCCAGCCCCTCGCCCCGGAGTTTCTCGGCCGCGGCTTCGCCCTTCTGCGGATCGCGCGCCGCCAGCAACACCGTAACGCCCGCCTGCCCCAACTGCCGCGCCATTTCAAACCCCAGTCCCTTATTCGCGCCCGTGATCAGAGCGACCTTTTTTTCGTTCGCCATATGCCTAAATAGATCGCAGGCATGGTCCAAAGGATTCAACGCCCGCGGGCGATCGGAATATGGCCGGTGTATACTCAACTGTGCCAAGGGGGTAGCGATGAAGCGAAGAATGTTCTCCGTTTTTGCGTCGTGTCTGGTTGCACTCGGAGTGGGAGTGCCGGCGTGGGCACATCATTCGTATGCCGCAGCGTACGATATGCAACAGCCGGTGACGGTTCATGGCGTGATCACTCAGGTGTTGCTGCGAAATCCACATTCGTGGTTCTCCCTCGAAGTGAAGGACCCCAGCGGCAAGATAGAGGACTGGTCCTTCGAGGCCGGAACGCCGAGTGGAATGATTCGCAACGGCTACAAACCGAATATCATCAAGCCGGGAGCTGAGGTCACCATTAAGGGTTTTCGCGCCAGGGACGCTTCCCAAAAAAGGGGGATGTTGAGAGAGCTCGTGACCGCGGATGGGCAGGTGTTTGGTCTGTTCGGACCGCAAGAGAGCCGGTGATGCCGCTTCAAACCAACGTAAAGCACTCAGTCGTGACGGCGGCCGTCATGGGGATTGTATGGTGCGGGGCGCCCACCGCCCGGCTTGCGGCACAAGCAAGAACCGCCGAGACAGCGAATGCAGCGAGTACGGCGTCGGCACGTATTCCACGAACGGCTGATGGTCATCCGGACCTCTCCGGCGTCTGGTGGCGCGGCGCCGATATCGGGGGACGTGGCGGGCAGCCTCTCCCTGGGCGAGGAGGCGCGCAAGGCGGACGGGGTCCGGCGCAGCCGCCGCCCACGTTTGCCGGCTTGTACCAGCCTTCCGCCAAAGCCAAGGCCAAGACCCTGGGCGACAAAGACGACCCGTCATTGGGCTGCGCGCCAACTGCGTTCGGCACTTTGAATGTGAGCCTCTTCGATGTCGGGGCCGTCGGACAGATTGTCCAAACTCCGAAGTTCCTCATCATGCTGACGGAAACCTATCACGGCTTTCAAATTATCCCATTCGATGGAAGGCCGCATCGCGATAGCGTGCCTCCTTCCAATCGCGGAGACGCGGTGGGCCATTGGGAGGGCGATACCCTGGTTGTCGATAAGACGAACTTTACCGACACGAGCTGGATTTCCGCGGAGGGCCGGGTCTCCTTCCATTCAGACGCGCTGCACATCGTGGAGCGCTACCGCCGCGTGGACGCTAACACCCTCGAAATCGAGGCGACCCTCGAGGATCCGAAAGTGCTGACCGCTCCGTGGATCGTTCCCAAACAGACGCTGCAGCTAGCGCCGTTTGATCAGATTATGGAACTGGCTTGCGATAGCTCGGAGGTCCAGTCTCTGATCAACGCCGCCGCGCAACAGAGTCCCCCGAAAAACTGAGTCCTCAACGAAGACCGCGGCCGCTCACCAGATATACCGCGAAGCTGCCGAGCCAATGGCCCCCTTCGTAATGCTCGCTCTTGATGCTTTCCAAGCCGGCCTGCCTGAGTTTCCTGGCGAGCTCCGCCAAGGGCTTGCTGCGCGCATCGGAAACCGGGAGCTTCGACAGGATCCCTTCCAGCATCCACGCGCGGCTTAAATTCAGGCCGGCGAGGTGATAAAGCTTGCCGTCGGTCACGTCGGCAACGCGGGTGGGTTCCAGATCCACGCGCGGAAGGAACGCCGTGAACCACCGGACAAACTCGTCCTGCGGGAGGATCCGGCGCATGGCGTCCGCTTCCGCAAGGCACGGAGAGAGAAAGTCTTCGCCTGAGGGCTCGTAGGCCAGGGGGCAATTCCTGTCTTTGAAGTAGTAATCCCGCACACGCGATTCCGCCAGCCTGCCGAACTCCTGGTTGCCGCTAACCCGGGCATAATCGAGCATCAGTCCCAAGGCGAAGGCGGTATTGTTGTGCTCTCCGGTGCGGATCGGATGCTCGAGTTTGGGCAGCCAGGACGCGATACGAGCGGTGACGGCATGAGCGAGAGGTTGTAAAGTGGCAGACCAGCCGCGCGCTTCGGGGTCGTCCCATTCCTTCAGCTCCGCGGCAAGTTGCAGCACCCAGGCCAGGCCGTAAGGACGCTCGAAGCTACTGCGGCCATCCTCGGACAGATACTTGACCTCCTGCGCGATATTGGGCGGCGTGATGCTTTGAGCAAGCGCGCGGCGGGCATCCGGCGCAAACGGCGCCTTCGGGAAGAGACGGGTCAACCGCACCAGCAGCCAGTGCCCGTGGACGGAAGAATGCCAGTCGTAACAGCCATAGAACGCCGGTGTCAGTTCGCGCGGCGGCTTCACGTCGGCGTCTGAGTTCAAAGAATGCGCAATCTTATTGGGGTATTCCCGGTGGACGCAGTCGAGTGCCATCCTGGCAAATCGCTCTGCCTGGGTCTGATCGAAGTCGGGAGCGGCCATGAGACCTCGCGATAGGATAACGCCGATAATTGCGAGCCGCACCATGCCTGTATCTTACCCGAGCCCATTGGTTCGTAGTCGCCGGTTGCCTTGCCGGCTGGATTCCAATAAGTTACGGCAGGACGGACGGAAATACCGCCCCGGGAATCACCCGAGAGGCGTCATCCTGCGCATATACAGCGCGGGAGCACCAAGGATGCAGAATGCGAGGGCGAGCCTTGAAACGTAGACCAAACGCATAACGTTTCTTTCATCGCGAATATTGACGATACCTTGTTCACACGCCGATCGCCACGGCTCTCCGGGCAGGTCACGGACGGATCAACGTAGGCCCCTATTAACATTTGGCAGTATTCCTCTTGCGAGACCTACCGCTCAAACTCGTGTGAGGAGGTTCGGCGCAATGAAATTCTCTGCCCTGATTGTATCGGTGTTTCTCTTATTGGCCGCATTCTGCCCTACAGCCCCTGCTCAGGCAGCGGTGGAATACGGTTTGGGCGCAAGCCGCGCCGCCACCATGACGGCTCCGATAGGCAACCTGGGCAAACAAATCAGTGGTGTGTGGGACGGGCTGAATAAAACAGTCAAGACGGACGAGAGTCAGCCGACATCCTCAGTCAAGCCGGCTACTGCATCCAAGCGATCCACAACTACCGCCCCTGCCGGGCGCAAGGCCGTCTCCGACGTCGAGTCAATGGCAGCGCCGAAGTACGAAGATGCCCGCCACATTGAAGCAGGCATCGCGTACGACGAAATGGTCCGTCGCTTTGGACGGCCGTCGATGGAGATCACGACGGGGCCCGGCGGAAGAACGCTATCGTATGCCGCGCATGAGGGCACCGTTAACGTGGAAGTGGAAAACGACAAGGTGGTCACGGTGACCGGAGGGGTCGCGCAAAGCGCCGCCGCTGTGCCCGTTAGGCAACCGTAACGGGCCGGCGGATGATACATCAGCGGCTAGCTGAGCATGGCAGTTAGTTGCGAAACCTTTTGCACCTGGTCGAAGTCATGGATCATTTTCAGGATGTCCTCTAGACGCTTGGCGGGCAGGTGGGATTCCGGCATCAGGGCGCGGTATTTGGCGTCGACGTCGCTCCACTCGATGGTGCGCGGTGCGGATCCTTTCGGCGCATCTACGGTGCTGGTAAAGCGCGCGCCCGATTTAGTCATGATCGTCACCGTGGCGCCCCACGTCCAGTCGTAGTGGATCGGACTCGGCGTCGGGTCGGTCTCGACCAGCCCGATCAGCCGGGCCACGACCGGACGGTGGATCTTCTCCGGCGTTGCGTGAACCCAAGAGAAGTCCTTGTCCGCAACGGCGGATGCCACGAAGTAAGGCAGGCTGTGTATTGCCTCAATCATGTCTTTGGGAGCCGGACTGCCTGCCCGGACCCTGATTTGCGGCCCGGAGACGAGAATCTTCGCTACGTCTTCCGGCGGCGCCTGCGACTGCCGGGCGGCGTTGACTGCCGCTTCCACCGCGGGCTGCAGCGCATGGGCACCGGGGACCAGCTTGACTGCCAGGTATCGGTTGATCTCCCACTCATTGCCAAGCTCGCGAGTTAAGCTTTTGGTGTCCGCTTTACCACCGCCGAAGACCGCCAGAAATCCGCCCGGCGCTTCGAGCATGTCTTCGTTGACGGTATATCCGCGGCCGGCCGCCAGCGCAGCATTCACGGCGCACAGTGCGGCATTGCCGGCATGGTACTCCCGCGCCCAGCTATTGGTGCCGATCGAAAGCCCGCCCATCGTCGTAGCAGGTCATCGCGATCGCCTGCCCCATCTGCTCGTCAGTAAGCCGGAGGAGTTTGGCGGCCGTGACGACCCCACCGAACGCGACGATGATTGAGGCGTGGAAGCCCTGCCCCAAGCTGCCGCTGACTGCCTCGCCAGCCCGCCCTAGCGCCTCGCCGACCCGGCCCGCGGCCTCGTAACCAGTCACCATGGCGCTGAGCAAGTCCTGGCCCGTGGCGCCCATCCGCTCGGCAATGGCCAGCCCGGTGGAAGTCAGGCAGGTGCCGGTATGGGCCACGTTTCTCAGGTCGCTATCGTCTGAGGCCGCGGCATCGCTGAGCATAGCGTTTACGCGCGCCGCCTCGTTCACCGGCAGCTTAGCGCCATCGAACCAGATGGTGGCCTCTGGCTTGCCACCCTGCTCCTTCGCCAATTCGCGAACGATGCCGGCAGAGCCAATCCGGGAGCCGGATGCGGCGCTGGCCAGGGTGCTGGCGATAATCACCTTGGCGTGCTTGGTCGCGGTTGCAGGCAGGTCGCCGAATTTCGTCCGGTTCAGGATTCGAGCCAGTGCGAGCGCGCTATGCGGAGCAACGTCTCTACGTTGAGCGGACGCGATGGCCGGTGTCAAAGACGCAGCGAAGGCGCTCTGCAACAGACGGCGCCGGCTTACCCTGCAGATGTTTTCCACGGATCAAGCTTACCGCGCGGAGTTCCCCAAGGCCATCAGCTCTTTCATTTGAACCGGGAGTTGTTGCGGATCGCGAATCCCCCGCAAAAAGATCAGCCGCATATCGGGCCAGGATGCCGGTGTGCCGGCTAAGTTGTGAAAGGCACCGCGCAGGGGAGGCCCGTCAACCGCCCCGGCGGGAGGGATAACGGCAGGAAGCTCAAACGCATACATGCTTCCGCCAGCCAGGATATGGCGGGGATGCCGCAGAAGCCAGGGGCAGTTGTGCGACTCGATGATCATGTTGGCGGAAACGATCGCCCATTGGCCGGCATCGGAGGCGGATGGCTCCTGGCAGTTCCAGAACTGCGCTTGCGGGACATACACCTCCGGTTCCGAGAAACCGTATTCGTCCACCAGCACTTTCTTAAGGCCGCGGCCCTCGACAAACCGGCGGACGTCGGGCAGCGCCTGGTTCCAGTCGAGGTTTGAATCATTGACCAGATCGTATCCTGGATGACCCATGCTGAGCGAATTGAGAAAGGGAATGTAGTACGGATACGCCCCTATGGCTGTGACCAGAGACGCCACTGCCAGTGCAATCGCCAGCAAGCTACAGGCGCGCGCCGCTGCCCAACCGGACTGCCGCAACGATTCCACCGTGCGCGGTAAGGGAGAAAGTAGGAGGATTAACAGCGCTAAGGGGACGGTAAAATGCCGGATGCTGAGATCGATTTTGCTCAGCACGCAGGCACCGAGGAACACCAGAAAAAACACCCATACTGCGCGCCAGTGCAACTCCATCCCTTTGGAAATTGCGAAAGCACGCTCCCGGAACCGGCGTTTCGCGGTGAGGGTGATGGCCATGGCGAGAAGAAGCAAAGCCAGAAACGCCAGCGTCGATTTAAGGAGAAACAGTACGGGGAAATAGAACCATACGCCATGGGTATAAGCGTGACCAAGTATAAACGTGGCCCGGCTCGCCATAAAGGCAAACGCAACCAGCCCGCTACCGTACAACAACGGCGGCATGAGTAGCCTCCGCAACACGAGCTCCGCCGGGCCGCTTCCGATCACCGCCAGGTTGTCGCTGGGCTGGTTCCAGGACAACACGAAGTAGACTGCATACACAACGAGTGCGGCTCCCAGGATCCCCTTGCCGGTATTGCGCCATCCGCGGCGCCACCAGGCACGCAGTTCGGGCTGACTGGCGGCTTGCGCCACCGGAAACCAGCGCACGCTCAGGGCAAAGGTGACGGCGGCGACCAGAAGAAGCCCGGCGGAGAACTTGGAAAGCAGAGCTGCCGCCAGCGCTAACGAGAATTTGGCAACGTTCCGCCGCTCTCCGGACTGCCACATGTTCGCGAGCGTCCACAGCGTCATCAAAGAAAAGAAGGTAACCGCCACATCGGTCAATACCAGTGGACCGAATGCCAGAAAGGTTGGCGTCGAGACGAAAATGCTGAGGCACAAAAGGCCGCCGCTCACGTTCCCCAGCCGCGCACCATACATAAAGAGGATTAAGCCAAGGGCCAGGGTCAGAAGCAGCATGGGAGCCCGCGCCCACGCCATGGTGTCCTGCGGGTTGTTCCAGCGCGTGATCAGCCAGTGGCCGAAGGTCCACTCGCCCAGCATGGAGTTGAACGCCGTGCCGCTGTAGGTCCACGAAAAATGCGAATAGTCGGCGTGAACGCCGCGCAGCACCAGCGGCAGGCCGGCCAGCACTTTCGCCAAAGGGGGATGCTCGAAATTCATCCGAAGGTCGAGCTTCTGAAGAGCGCTCACCCCGGCGCCAACATGGGCCACTTCGTCGATGGTGACTGACTCGCGGAGCGCCGCCCCGCCGGCCAGGAACGCCATCAGCAGTAGCAAGACCACCACTGCGGCTACGGCTCTCTTCTGGGCGCCGGCCAGAGGGCCGGTGGCGGGCGGCGCCGCGAAGGGCATCGACCGAATAGGTCGGCGCGGCATTTCGGAGAGGAAACTCCAGTATAGCTCCTGTAACGCTGGCGGTCGTGCCGCCGGCGGTTGTCAGCCGGCGGGTCTCGGCGTTAACATACAAGCGGCTGGTTACCGATTGACTCGATGAAGTCCGCTCTGGTTTTACTGGTGTTGGCTGCCCGTTTGTGGCCGGCCACCAATCCGCGAGCTGCCGCCGAGGCTGATACTGCACTCGCGCTGGCCCGCGAAGGCAAGTACGAACTCGCCATCACCCATTACCGGGCGGCGCTCGCCATCGAACCAGGCCTGCCTGGCCTCCAGCTAAATCTCGGCCTGGCATATTTCAAATTGGACCGCTTCACCGACGCCATTCCTTCGTTCGAGCAAGCCGCCAAGGCCGACCCAGACAACTTCCAGGCCCGCGTGCTGCTGGGGATGAGCTACTACGGCACCCGCCGGTTTAAAGACGCCGCGGTTCAGCTCAAGCGAGCCACCGCGCTGCAGCCCGATAATACAGAGCTGCGTTTCAAGCTGGCCCAAAGCTACCTGTGGTCGAAGCAATACGATGCCGCCAAGGGCGAGTTCCAGTTTCTCTTGACTCAGAATCCGGATTCCGCGCCGGTTCACATGCTCTTAGGCGAAGTGCTGGATGCGGCCAACCAGGAGGAGCAGGCGACCGCGGAATTTGAGGCCGCGGTGAAAGCCTCGCCGCGCGAACCCGAAGTCCACTTTGGTCTCGGGTACCTGTATTGGAAGAACCAGCGTTACGAGGAAGCCCGGCGCGAATTCCAAGCCGAGTTAGCGGATCAACCGCAGCACACGCAGGCATTGACGTACCTGGCCGACGCGGAAATCCACGCGGGGGCCGACAAAGACGCCGAAGAACACTTGCAGCGCGTTTTGAAGCTGGATCCGCGTGTCCGGCTCGCCCACTTGGATCTGGGCATACTCCTGGCGGCGCGCAACGATTCCGATCAGGCAGCGGCTCACTTTCGCGAGGCCATTCTGCTCGATCCGTCGAAGCCCGATGCGCACTACCGGCTCGGCCGGCTCTTGCTCGCACAAGGCCATGAGGAGCAGGCCAACGTCGAGTTCGCCAAAGTGAAAGCGCTCGCCAAGCAGGAAGCGCCGGATCCGCTCGTCCAGGTTCCGGGCCGCGACGGTGAACCGCCGCGATGAATCTGGCATGGCGGGCGATCGCAGTGCTGGCCCTGCTGCCGGCGGCGGTTTGGGTGGTGTCGGGCCAAAACACGGAAGCGCCTGTCCGGTTTGCCTATAAGCCCATCGATTTCCGGCTCGAGAGTTCCGAGACGCCCCAGCGTCACGCGCCGGAAACCATGGCCGGCGGTGTGGCTATCTTTGACTACAACAACGACGGCCATCTGGATATCTTCTTCACCAACGGCGCCGATATACAGACACTCCAAAAAACGTCCTCAAAATACTCAAACCGGCTCTTCGAAAACGACGGCAAGGGAAATTTCAAAGACGTCACCCAGAAAGCCGGGCTGACAGGCGTGGGCTTCGACAATGGCGTGGCAGTCGGGGACTACGACAACGACGGCTACAAGGATCTGTTCGTCGGCGGCTTGCACGGCAATCACCTCTATCACAACAACGGCGACGGCACCTTCACAGATGTCACGATGAAGGCCGGGCTCAACCAGCCGGACGGCCAGTACGGCCCGCTGTGGTCGGTGGGCGGAGCGTGGCTGGACGTGAACAACGACGGGCGTCTGGACCTCTTTGTCGTGAACTACCTCGCCTGGGATTTCGCCACTGAGCCGGTGTGCGAGGCAGGGCCCGGCCAGCGCGATTACTGCCATCCGAAGTTCTATAAACCGACTCCCAATCAGTTATTCCTCAACAACGGCGACGGGACGTTCCGGGATATTTCCGCCGAATCGGGAATCCGCAGCCATCCGGGAAAGGGTATGGGCGCCGGCATCGCGGACTATGACTTGGACGGATTGATGGACATTTTCGTGCCCAACGACAAGGTGTATAACTCGCTCTTTCATAACAAGGGCGGTGGGAAGTTTGAAGAGGTCGCGTTCGATGCCGGCGTAGCGCTCACCGAAAACGGGCAATTCATTTCGGGGATGGGTGTGGACTTCCGGGATATCGACAACGACGGCTTCCCGGACATCGCCCTCGTCGCGCTCGACAAAGAGACCTTTCCTTTGTTCCGTAACCTGGGGAAAGGCAGTTTCGCCGATGTCACCGAAGCCAGTGGCATGACTCGCCTGAGTGCGCCGATGGCGGGCTACTCACCCACGATCGCCGATTTCGACAACGATGGCTGGAAGGATATTTTCGTCACGCGGGGGCACGTGCAATCGCTTGGGTACGCGTCCAGGGTGCAGGTGGAGCAGCCCAATACGGTATTTCAGAATCTGGGCGGCATCAAATTTCGCGCGCTCACCGCCGAAGCTGGTTTGACGGCGCAACCCCCGCGGCGGCACCGGGGCTCGGCCATCGGCGACCTGAACCACGATGGCCGTCTGGACGTGGTCACCACCGCCATCAGCGCGCCGGCGGAGGTGTGGATCAACGACAGCCCGGGCTCCAATCACTGGCTGGAGTTTGAGCTGGAAGGAACCAAAAGCAATCGCGACGGTATCGGCGCCCGAATCAAGGTGACGGCCGGCGGGGCCACCCAGTACAATCAAGTATCTTTCGCCGCCGGGTACGCTTCCTCAAGCGCCGGCCCCGTTCACTTCGGGCTCGGCAAGAACACTGCGGCTGACTCCGTAGAAATCCACTGGCCTTCGGGTACCACTCAAGAACTCAAGAACGTCACCGCGGATCGAGTCATTCGAGTCAAGGAACCGCCTCAATGACTGGTCTTACCGCCAGTTCTCCAGCATCATGAGTTCCTGGCTATTCCGCTCAACTAGTGGAAAGCACAGCCAGCGCCCATCCGGCGACAGCGTCAAAGACGCCGCAACCGCCATGGGCGGCTGGAACACCACTTCATCCCGGCGCGATTCGACGCTACCAGGGAATGGTCCTCAAACTCTGGAGTACTCCATGACCATGAAATCCACTCCATCCTCCTCATCGATGTCGTGGATAGTGATGATATTGGCGTGATTCAGAGAGGACGCAGCTTTGGCCTCGCGCATAAATCGGTGCTTGCGTTCGGCATCCGCCACTTTATTCGGAGGTAGGACCTTGATGGCCACCAGCCGGTCCAGGTGAGCATCGCGGGCCTTGTACACGACCCCCATGCCGCCTTCGCCGAGCGTATCGAGAATCTCATAGTGGGAGAGGGTTGTGCTGATCACGCGGCACGCTCCCAAAAAGAAAACCGGCCAGCCGATCTCGGAAGAAGGCGGCTGGCCGGTAGTCAAGTGTCCTGACCTGAGGGTCAGAGGCGGTTTAGAAGAACGCCTTCATCCCGAGTTGGAACACTCTCGGGTCGAAAGCGGAAGTGACGTGGCCGAAGTTGCTGGCCGTAAACGTGGTGCTGATGTTCTGGAACTGGGTGTGGTTGAACGCGTTGAAGCTCTCCACGCGCAACTCGAGGCGGCTGTTCCGCTTCTCGCTGAGCACGAAGCTCTTGAACAACGACACGTTCCAGTTGTGGCGGCCGGGTCCCGTGATGCCGTCGAAGCCGAAGTTACCATATTGTCCGACGGTCGGGGCCGAGAATACCGAGGTGTTAAACCACGAGTTCACGGTGTTCGGCATAGCTGACGCTTCCGTTCGCGTTGGGCCGGTTTCCACCGGGCCCCGCGCCATTCCAAGTCGGCAGGCCATTGTTGGCTCCAGGTCCACCTAACTGGACGTTCAGCGGTAAACCGGTCTGCGCGGTTACGTACCCGGAGATTTGCCAGCCGCCGAATGCGCTTCTTACGGCCTGGCTGGTGTTGTGCCGCAGCAACGGAATGTCATAGACAAAGTTGGCCACGAACACGTTCGTGTGGTTGAAAGCAGCGGGCCCCGACCCATATGCACGGTTGTAAGGGTTGGCAATATCGTTGAGGTCCCAGCCGTTTCCGTTATTGGAGCTGGAATCGATCGCTTTCGAGTAGGTGTACGCAGCCTGGAAAGTGAGGTCCTTCCCGAGCCTCGAATTCAGGCTGACCTGCAAGGAATTGTAGTGGCTGTTGGCGGCAGTCGCGATACATGCCGATGGAGGCGTAGCCGGCATAGGGAGCCACGCTGTTAAATGCAGCCGTCCCGTTGATGAGGCTTGGCAGGGCGCTTTGCGCCGGCAGGTTGAACTCTTCCCGATCGCTTTGATGCCGGTTTTGGTTGCCGACGTAGGCGACCGACAAAACCGACTTATCTCCGAGCGCCTGTTGCATGCCGAGACTGAATTGGTAGCTCACCGGCAATTTGTAATCGGTGCTGTTCAAGCCCAACGATATTGAGCGGTGTGATGGGCGCCACCAGAGTCTGGCCGGTCAGAAGACTGGTGTTCGGATTCGACAGAGAAACGTTGTTGAACGTGACCTGGGCACTGAACGGCGGATCGGTTCCGGCGTTGTACATATCGTTGCCCTGGATGCGTTCGTACATGATGCCGAAGCCGCCGCGCAGGATGGTCTTGCCGGTGCCCGCGAGATCATAGGCGAAGCCCACGCGCGGACCAAAGGCTGCCCAGTGGTTATCCACCAGACCGTTGGAAATGCCATTCTTGCCGGCAATTCCTATGCCATTCAGATAGAACTGAATTCCCGCCAGGATGGGATTGGGGCTGGTGCCCAAGCCCGGACTGTTCGGACTGATGGTGCCGTTCGGCAAGAGGATTGCCTCGTCGGCTGGGTTGTAGAGGCTGGGATAGAAATTCGACATACGGTTATTGGCTTCATACGTATGCGGAGCTCCGTCCCACCGCAGACCCAGATTCAGCGTGAGGCGTTTGTTGACGCGCCAGTTGTCTTGAGCATATGCCGCCCACGATTTGTTGTTCCACTGCCCGGCGTCTTTCACCCCCGCTTCTGTATACGAGTTGGAAAGACCGAGCAGGTAATCGGCGAAATCGTTTCCGGTGTAGGTTGCCGTTGAACTGGAAACTGCCTTGGGTATTGGCGAACAGGTCCTGGGTTTTCGCGTAGTAGGCAAAGCTCGCCCCGAATTTGAGCGAATGCGCGCCCTTCTGCCAGGAGAGGTCGTCGCGGAACTGATAGTCGTCGGCTTTGTTGTGCCACGGGATCCAATTCGCGTTGTAATCGCTTCCAGTGGCGCCGGCGAGGTTGATCTGCGGAATACGGTTCGAATCGTTTGGTCCACTAAACAACCGGGGAACGTTGAAGCCGCTGGGACGTGTGAACAAGCCGGTGTTGACGATGTTGATCCGGTTGCCGTTATAGTTGAACGCCATTTCGTTGATCACCGTGGGGCTGATGGTGTGAATGGCATGAACCACGCCGCTGTAGGAGGGGTTGCCAAACGTGTTGCCGATGGTGGGAACGTTGTCGCTGTCCCACATCGTCGTGGTGTACCCCTGCAGATCTGCTCGGCTACGAAGTGGCCAAAAATCGTGAACTTGTCGTTGAAGTGGTGGTCGATGCGGGCCAACTCTTCGCGCACGTTGGTCGGCGCGGACACGCCCTGGATATATTGGCTGCCACTGGTTGGGCTCGGGAAGATGCCGGCTTTCAACAGAGCCTGAGCGTTCGGATTCAGCAAGGTGGACGGGAATAGTGTTGTTGGGAAAGGCCTGGCCGGGCTGGAGCCCAAGGGCGGTGAATTTCGCCAAAACGCCGGGCGCAAGCTGGCTGGCGTTGGGAACGTGGATGGTGCGGGCCCACCGGCGAAGTTGCCGCCATACTGGCTGGTCAGTGGGACGGTCTGATTGATGCGCGCTTCCCTGGATGTATCTGCGCCATTCCATGTTGTAGAAGAAGAACGTCTTGTTGCGGTCCTTGTTGTACAACTTGCCAAGCGTGACTGGCCCGCCGCCGTTAAAGCCAAACTCATTGAATCGGAGTTCCGGCGGCTTACCGCCCGCTGAGTTGGTGAAGTAGTTGCCGGCATCCAAGGCGTCATTGCGCAGGAATTCCCACGCCTCAGCATGGAGTTGTTGCGTGCCGGACTTGAACACCATGGTCGTGGTGCCGCCCGTGGCCAGAGCCATATTCCGCACTGTAATTCGAGGTCATGGCGCGGAATTCTGCGATGGATTCTAGTGACGGCATAATACTGAGGGCGCCGCCGCTGCCGCGGTCATAGTCCTCGCCACCGTCGATCATGTACAGGTTGTGGCCGGGACGAAGCCCGTTGAAACTGATGTTAGAGTCGCCGCCCACGGGAACCGCGAGCTGAAAATCTCCGCTCATGGCGTTGGAAACTCCCGGCAGCAGAGTGGTCAGCAAATAAATATTGCGGCCGTTAGTGGCCATCTGGGAAACCTGCTGTCCACTAATCACCGAACTGACGTCGCTCGAATCTGCCTGGACGGCAATCGGGGACGGCTTCCACCGTGATCTGTTCCGTTGCGCTGCCAAGCTGCAAGCTAAAGTCGATGCGGGAGCGATCCCCGACCTGCAGAACCAAATCCTTTTGCTCCACCGACTTAAAACCGGCGGCTTCCGCGCGCACCGTATAGCGCCCGATATGAAGACTAGGCGCAACATACTCGCCACCGGCGTTGCTGTGGAACGTGCTCACCTGGCCGGTATCGATATTAGTGATTACAACCTTTGCGTCGGGAACAGTGGCCCCGGTGGGGTCCGATACCGTTCCGACAATAGTCGCGTCCTGTCCGAACGCCTGGAAAGCAAATACTCCCAGGAGAACGCACAGGAGAAAAACAATTTTGAAACTGCCTTCTCTCATTTTGAGTCCCTCCCTTTCGCGAAGGATGGCCGATGTGTCTCGCAAGCGCCGGGACACTCTGCCCGCTCGAGCTAGACTACGGGCGCAATTCGGCGGACATAACCTCTTCAAGACCTAGACCTGTTTAAGCAACCAAATCATACGGCGACCTAACGACTAAATATTAGTCGCATACGGTATTGCACTGAACCAAAAAGTCCTATGTATCTTAAAAATCAATGACCTCGCAGGTTGCTCCAACCCTATTGAAGCGGGCAATCCAGTGGGGTACAATACGTCCTAAAGCGTGGTATATTACGACTGAGAGATCTGAAATGTTACCCCGCAGGGCGGACCCAGTTGTCCCAATTTCGTGCCTGCCGCCGCAGCAGGCATTAGAGATCCGGGTCCAGCTGGACCGGTTGCTCAACAGTCAGCAGTTCCGCACCAGCAAGCGATGCCAGAGCTTGCTACGGCATGTCACCGAACATACACTCGAAGGCGATACTGCAAACCTCAAAGAGCGCGTCCTCGGGATGGAAGTGTTCGGACGCGTCGCCGATTATGACACCAACCAGGATCCAATTGTTCGGGCTACCGCAGCTGAAATCCGGAAGAAGCTGGCGCAATACTACCAGGAGCCCGGGCACGAGTCGGAACCTCGCATTGAGCTGATCTCCGGCGGCTACGTACCGGAATTCCACAAGGGTACTGAATTGCAAACCCTCGTGGCTCCGCCGCGCCGATGGGGATGGATGCCGGTCGCAGCGGGTGTCGCGGCTCTGGTTCTGCTCGCCGTGGCGGCGTGGGCTCTGCCGACCTTGAGCCGATCCGGCCTGGAGCAGTTCTGGGGTCCCATCCTGGAAGCACCCGGAACTGTGCTCATTAGTATGGGGCAGCCGGCGGTCTATAACCTGGTTTCTGCTAGAGCTCAGGACCAGATACAAGGCGTAATTGCGGACCGCGATTCGGCACCCGCTGGACTGGCCTCAGCATCTATCCCCATGAATCAGCTGGTCATCCTTCGGGACCGATACCTGGCGTTAGGCGACGCCGTGTGCCTGGCGCGGCTTGCGTCCGTGCTGGAGAAACACGGCAAACAATACCGGATTCGTGGGGAAGGATCAACTTCGTCCTCCGACCTGCGCGAGAACGCCGCCGTACTCATTGGGGCCTTCGACAACCACTGGACACTGCGCGCCGCCGGCCAGCTCCGGTTTACGTTTGTCAAGGACAGCGCCAAGGAGACGGACATGGTCCACGATCGCCAGCACCCCGAGCGAACCGACTGGAAACTGACCGGGGCATGGCCCTACTGGGACAATATTCAAAACGACTACGCGATTGTGTCGCGTCTTCTGGACGCCAACACCGATCGTCCGGTGGTCATCGCCGCAGGCATCACCCATTTCGGGACCATGGCTGCCGGGGAACTGCTCAGTAACCCCGCGTATTTCTCCGAAGTAGTACAGCAACTGCCGCGCGGCTGGCAAAAGAAGAATTTGCAGATCGTGCTGCGCGTGCCCGTGGTGCAGGGCGCATCGGGGCACCCCAGGGTACTAGCCACGCAAGTCTGGTAGCGGGCACTTACTGCGCAGAACTCAGCCCCATCCTGGCTCGCACCTCCCGCCACGCCTCTGTCACACGAGGCTCACGGGAGAGTTCGGAGGCGCGGCGGAGCGACTGTTCGGCCCTAGGCAAGTCGTTGAGTTTGACAAAACATTCCCCCAGACCCGCCCAGGCAAACCACTCTTGCGGATACTGCTGAGTCGCCTGCTCAAATATGGGAACCGCATCCTCGCATCGTCCTCCCTCGTCGAGGCCCTGAAGGGCAATCTGGACGTGCGCATTAACCAGATTCCTGGCCACAAACTCGTTGTGCGGCGCGTTTTGGTGAGCGACGGTGAAGACCGTCAAATCATCCTTCCATGCGCTCTCCTGCTGCATGGTCAACGCGCTGAACGTTATGGCCACTAATCCTGCGGTCACCAACAGAACGATTCGGCCTTTCTTCACCAGGTGCCATCCGGTTGCCAGGAGGAGCATCAGGCCCGTCAAAGGCAGGTAGGTGTACCGGCCATGCAGAAAATCGCCTGGATTGAGCGAGTTCAGGTTCAAGGTCAACAGAATGGGAAGCACCAGGAGGAGGGCGCCCAGCAGCAAGGCGCGCTGGACGTTGGCCTCACGCCGCGCCTTTCTCCAGCCCCAGACGCACGCCCAGACGAGGACCGCCGCGGCGCAACATACCCCCAGTCCCGGCAACAGGACACCGCGCACTGAGAACGTCTCTGCCAGCGTGGGATCCGCGAAAGCGCGCAGGCGGACCGGCCATAGCAACACTTTCACATAGAACCAGAGGGTTGCGGGCCAGGACAGCAGCACGGTGCTCCAAGGCAAATGCTGCGTGACGGAGCTGACTTGGCCTCCCAGAGCATTCAGGCGCAAGAGCAGATAGAGTGCAGTCGCCCCCAGGAACGGAATCGTCTGACGGAATGCAGAGACCAGCCGGTCTTTCCAGCCGGATTTGCCCGACGGCATAACCAGAGCCATGGCAAAGAGCACAGCCGGCAACACAACAGCCGTCTCCTTCGTCATCATGGCAGCCAGGCAAACCGCCGCCGAGGCGATCAGCCAATGGGCCCGGCCGTCTGCGGAAATGCGATCGGCGTATTTGAGGTAGAGCAGCAGAGTGCCAAGTACTGCGGCGGCCATCAGCGGATCGGGCACCGTAACCCACGCCACAGATTCTGTTTGGGCGGGATGGGTCGCAAACAGCGTGGCGGCAATTAAAGCGGCCACGCGATCGCGCAGCAGCTTCCACGACAGCAATCCAAGCAAAACGGCTACTAACAGGTGCTTTACGATGCTGAACAGGTGCCATCCCCAAGCAGACATTTCGCTCAGGACGAAATTCATCCTCGTCCACAGCACGAAGAGCGGTCGATAGAAACTCATTGGGCCGCCTTTGTATTGCGACCAGACATAATTCGTAAAGTACTCCCACACATGACCGGGCGACTGCACACGCGGATCGCCGACGAAACGGTGATCATCGAGGATGAAGGGGAAATTCAATGAGGGGCTGTAAATGGCAAAAACACCGACCGCCAAGGCGAGGGCAATAAGGTAAACCGTCAGGGGCGAGAGTAGTTCCTTCTCTCCCGCCGGTGGCGCTGCGGTGGAAACCTTTCGCTGCCGGGTCCGGCTGGAGGTTTTCATCCACGCCCGTTGTATCATAAAGAGACCCGCGAGTCCAAATATGCGTTTCGGCTACTTCGATGACCGGAACCGGGAATACGTGATTACGCAGCCCGACACCCCCCTGCCATGGATCAACTACCTCGGATGTCAGGAATATTTCGGCATCATCTCGCAAACAGCCGGCGGATATTCCTTCTATCGGGATGCCCGCTTGCGCCGCATTACGCGCTATCGCTATAACAATGTCCCGCTCGACTATGGCGGGCGCTATCTCTATATAAGGGACGATGCGACCGGCGATTACTGGTCGCCATCCTGGCAGCCCACCGGTCGCGATGTCGAACAGTATACCTGCCGTCACGGCATGGGATATACCGTGATCGGATCGCGCCGCCGGGGGATCGCGGCCAGCACCCGGTATTTCGTCCCCCTGGATGAGAACCTGGAAATCTGGCAGCTAACGGTTACGAACCAGCGCCTGGCGCCGGCTGAGTTGTCGGTGTTTTCCGCCGCGGAATTCTGCCTGTGGGATGCCCAGGACGATGCCACCAATTTCCAGCGCAACTTCAGCATCGGAGAGGTCGAAGTTGAGGATGGCGTCATCTACCACAAGACCGAATATCGCGAGCGTCGCAACCACTTCGCCTGGTTCGCCTGCTCAGCTGACTTAGCCGGATACGACACCGCGCGCGATGCTTTTCTCGGGCCTATGCGTGGATGGGACCGGCCAGCTGCGGTGGAACGCGGCGTATCTTCTGATTCCATGGCCCACGGCTGGGCGCCCATCGGCTCCCACCACGTCCGCCTGACTCTGGCGGCGGGCGAGACGCGCCAGATTGTGTTTGCTGCTGGGCTATCAGGAGAATCCGGATCGGGACAAGTTCGATCCGCCGGATTCCCAGACCATCAACAAGAAGGCGGCGAAACCGGTCATCGCCCGCTATCGCAATCCTGCGAATGCCGACGCTGCGTTTCAGAAGCTGCGCCAATACTGGGACGGCCTGCTGGGGATTTGCCAGGTGGAGACGCCCGAGATCGATACCGACCGCATGGTGAACGTCTGGAATGCCTACCAGTGCATGGCGACGTTTAACATGTCGCGATCGGCGTCGCTATTTGAATCGGGCATCGGACGCGGCTTGGGGTTCCGCGATTCCAGTCAGGACCTGCTGGGCTTCGTGCACATGGTGCCGGATCGTGCGCGAGCGCGGATCCTCGACCTGGCAGCCACGCAACTGCCCACGGGCGGTGCCTATCACCAATACCAGCCGCTCACTAAGAAGGGTAACAACGACGTTGGCAGCGGCTTCAACGATGATCCGCACTGGCTGATTCTAGCGACCGCTGCTTACATCAAGGAGACCGGCGACTGGAGCGTTCTGGACGTACCCGCTCCGTATGATAATCAGCCCGGTTCCGAGAGCCCGCTCTACGACCACCTGCAGCGCAGCTTCCGCTACACCCTGGAACGTTTGGGGCCGCACGGGCTGCCGCTCATCGGCCGCGCCGATTGGAACGACTGCCTGAACTTGAACTGCTTTTCCGACACGCCCGGCCAATCTTTCCAGACCACCACTAATAAGGATGGCCAAGTGGCCGAGTCTGTCTTCATCGCCGGATTGTTCGTGCTGGCGGCCAAGGAGTTGGCGGCGATTTCCGCCCATCGCGGGTGCCGGGAGCAAGCAGTACAATGCCTGGCCGCAGCCCGGAACATGGATGAAACGGTGCGGCTCCAGGGTTGGGACGGCGAATGGTTCCTTCGCGCATATGACGATTTCGGCCACAAGGTCGGGTCGAAGGATTGTGACGAGGGAAAGATCTTCATCGAGCCGCAGGGCTTCTGTGTTCTGGCGGGCATCGGCGTGGAAGATGGCCTGGCGCGCCGGGCGTTGGATTCGGTGCGCAAGCATCTCGCCACACCGCACGGCATTGTGCTGCAGCAGCCCGCCTATTCGCGCTACTACCTGCACCTGGGCGAAATCTCGTCTTATCCGCCGGGGTATAAGGAGAATGCGGGCATCTTCTGTCACAACAATCCCTGGATCATGATCGCGGAGGCACTGATCGGCAGGGGCGACGATGCCTATGACTACTATCGGCGCATCAACCCGTCGGCGCGGGAAGGCATCAGTGACGTGCATCGCTGCGAACCGTATGTGTACGCGCAAATGATCGCGGGGCGTGACGCGCCCACGCACGGCGAGGCCAAGAACTCGTGGCTCACTGGCACCGCGGCCTGGAATTACTACGCGATTACGCAGTGGATTCTCGGCATTCGCCCGGATTACGAAGGACTGCGGATAGCGCCGGTGATTCCCGAGCGATGGCCGGGGTTCCGTGCGGTGCGCAAATTCCGCGGGGTCACGTACCGGATCCAGGTCCGCCGGCAGGGGCCGGGTAACCAAGTGAAGTTGACGGTGGACGGCCGGTCGGTGGAGGGCAATCTGGTGGTGGCGCCGCAGGGTGGTGTGCAAGAAGCGCTGGTGGAAGCAGTGATCGGGTAGCCTTGTGGGGCAGCCCTTCCGGGCTGCCGCCGCGCTTCCGCGCGGCGCGCCGGCTGAAAGCCGGCGGCAGGCCGGAAGGCCTGCCCCCACGTGGGCTACGTGACGTGGGCTGGTGTCTGAGGGGTGACGTCGGTCGCCGGCGGCGACGCGACGTCCATCTTCTTTAAGTGGTCGTACCAGGTGAACTTCAGAATCGTGGACGTCACCAGGACAACTACGATCGCAATGACCGCCGACTCCATACGCCGGATCACGATGTAGACCGGAAAGGCAATGAGACTGGTCTGCCAGGCGACGCCCACCACGATGTTGAACATGTCGCGTGCAAAGTCCGGATTGGGTACGAACGAGGGATCGTCTTTTATGACCTGGTCGCGGATCGGTCCCCAAAAGCCCCACGGGCGCACGCGTTTGTAGAAGTCCTTGAGCACTTCCGCATCCTCGGCCTTGGTCAGCAGCGTTCCGGCGATGGCGCCCGCCAGCGAGAATCCCAGAATGATCGGGAAGGAACTGAGCGCCGAAACGTCGGGAAGCGCGAACGGAACGATCAGCGATCCCGCGATCCCCGCCACCATCCCCCAGAAATAGCCGAAGCCGTTGAAGCGCCACCAGTACCACTTCAGAATATTGGAAGCGATGTAGCCTCCCCACAGCGCCGAGACGATCCACTTGATAACCGCATCGATGGAACCGACAAACCAGCCGAAGGTGACGCCCAGCACCACCACACCGAACGACGCCACATAGCTCAACCGCACATAAGTCCTTTCGCTGGCGTGCGGGTTGATGAAGCGACGGTAAATATCGTTCACCAGGTAGGGCGGCGCGGCGTTCACCGTGGCGGCGAAGTTGGACATGAAAGCGGCCAATAGTCCCGCCACCAGAAGCCCCAGCAGTCCGGCCGGAACGAATTGCGTAAGCGCGTCGGGCAGCACCATTTCGAAATCCATCTTGGCGCCCATCGCGCGAATCTTGTCGCTGTAGAACACCAGTGCCAGGATGGTGAGACCGGAAATCATGAAGTAGCGCGGCACGTTGAGAACCACGTTGACCATGGCGCTCATCATCGAAGCCTCGCGCGGATTACGGGTCGACAGGATGCGCTGCATGTCATAGTTGGGGGCGGGACCGGCCATGCTGATGAGGATTCCTTTGAAGAGCATCATCATGAAGAAAGCCCCGAATATCGTGTAGCCGTCCTCCGCAATCTTGGCATTGGCGGCGGCAATCAATCCGGACCAGTCCAGATTCAGATGCCAGCCGAAGAAGATCTGGTCCCAGCCGGCCGGCACCACGCGGTGCAGCGCCTCCGGAGACACGCGCGCGATGGCAATGATTCCGATCGCAATCGACGCCACCGAGAGGATGCAGAACTGCAGTACCTCCGTGATCACCACGCTGAACATGCCGCCCTTGACTACATAGAAGGTTGTGATCCCCATGAGAATCAGCGCGTACTGATTGGCGGAAAGGTGCCAGGGCAGGAAATCGACCGCGAATTTTCCAATGCCCTTGAACCCATACGTGAGAAAGCCGATCACGCTGACCAGGGCATAGATCACCACGATGAGATGCGAAAGATGCGCGCCGCGGCCCGTGCCGAAGCGCGTGCGGATCCACTCGGCCCCGGTGGTCACGTTGGAGCGCCGCAGCCAAGCCGAGAGATAGACCATGAGGAAGATCTGGTTGAAGACGGGCCAGATCCAGGGGATCCAGGCGCTCTTCAGCCCGTACAGGAACATCAGGTAGACCAGCCACATAGTGCCGGCGATATCGAACATGCCGGAGGCATTGGAGACGCCCAGGAAATACCAGGGCAGGGTATTGCCACCCAGGAAGTAGGCCTTGGTATCCCGCGAGGCGCGGCGCGAGACCCAGTAACCCACCACGACGGATGTCAGCAGGTAGGTCAGAATGATCGCGATATCGATGGGATGCAGTTTCACTCGGAACCTCGGTTCCATCCACCGTCCGAGGACAGCGGTTGAGAGCGGTCCCCTGGACGCGATCCCGTCAGAAGCCGCGATGATTTCTTCGCATTAATAATATCAGAGTGCGAGGTATTAAAAAAGAGAGTCGAGACTACTTCTCGGGCTTTCCGTCCGGCGATCCGGGACCCGAAGAACCGACAAACAGTTTCCTGCCGTCGGGGAACGTGACGTCGCGGCCGTTGGCTCGGGCTGCGTCATCCTTGGACTCATCACCCTCCACCACGATCTCGGTGCCCTCGGGTAACGAACGCTTATTCCAGCCGCGGCGGGTAAGCGCGTTGGGAGGGCCGCCTTCGACCATCCAATTAACTACCTTGCCATCCGCGCCTTTCACGTCGATGTGAATCCCGACATGCGGATTGATCCATTCCGCGAGTAATCAGTGTCAACTCGTCGAGCTTGTACGTAAGTGTGCAGAAAATCACGCTCCCGCCGCTTGAGTAGCGGTACTAGTACTTGACGGCCCGGGCCATCGCAGATTAGGAGGGATCGAATGAGTGGCTATCAAGAAAACGAGCTAAAGTCATGTAATGGTGCGCGCGGGTTCGAGCGTCGTGCGTCTCAACTCCCTTACCGCCGTTCGTTTCTTTGCCGCGATCTACGTGGTTCTGTTTCATTTCTCCGGCCGCACGATTCGTTTTTGGGATCAAATTGGCAGCGGGTATCTAGGCGTCGATCTCTTTTTTGTACTCTCAGGTTTCATCCTGATGTACAACTATGGCGACCGGGCCACGACCGAGGCCGCATTCTATCGTCTCTTTTTGAGCGCCCGGATCGCTCGGATCTATCCTGCCTTCATTCTGGCATTCATTCTGGCCACCCCGGCAGTCATCAGTTTCGCGTTATTCCGCCACCCGCCCGTGGAAGCGTGGACAAAAACAGTAGTTGCCGGGCTGGCCACCCTGTCAATGGTGCATGCATGGTTTCCTCGCCTCGCCTTCTACTGGAACTTCCCGAGTTGGTCTGTTTCTGACGAGATGTTCTTTTATTTGTGTTTTCCCATGTTAGCTGTCCTGTTGAAGCGGTTTGGTGAACGCTGGAGCCTGCTTCTAGCCTTGGCGTGTGTATTGCTGGCACCGGGTTTGTTGGCCTTCGTGATCGTTAAGACTGGGTTGCCAATCACAAACCTAAGCACACTACAAATAACCCCGATCCTGCGCTTATCTCAATTCGTGATGGGCATGGCGGTTGGACGAATCTTCCTGCTGAGGCAGCACCGGCCGCGCCTGGGAAGGATCTGGGGAATCCTGGCAACGACACTGGCGATGTGCACCGCGGCGTTCTTGCCCTCGATCCCCTATTTCCTGCGCATTTTCTTGACGACACCTGTATTTGCGATGCTGATTTATGCTTTGGCTCGTTGCGAACGCCCTTCCGCTCCGAAAAAGACGTTGGCGCTTGGCGGGCTGGTTTTGTTAGGCGATGCCAGCTATTCGATCTACATTCTACAGTGGCCGCTATTCTACATGTTGGGTTGGTCAGTCACGGCAATGACGGGCCAGCATCTACTTTCCTTCCTGGTCCTGTTGGTCGGTGCTTCCATTGCGTCTCTGAAGCTGGTGGAGGAACCCCTGCGGCGCCGCATCCTCCGTGTTCTGGCTCCGGCCCCGTTTCCGCAAACCACTCAAGTTTCGTTCGCAGCGGTTGGAGCCAGCTTCTTCCGGCGCAATTTCCGTGAAAATAACTGACCGTTTGATGAACGCCGGCAAAGCGTTCCCCACAGATATCGCGCGTCAGCAACATTTACCGGGCGGTCAACCGTGACTCCACTACTTCTTGGCGGGCGCCTGCTTGGCGATGATCTGGTCCTTGATCTTGTCGTAGGTGGCCTGCGGCACGATACTCTTGGAAACTAGTTGATCCTTGCGGGCGTACGGGCGTCCATCGACGATTTTTTTCGAATATGCATCGCCGATGCCGGGCAGCGCCTTCAACTGTTCCACAGTCGCCGAGTTGATGTCCACGAGGGCCGTGGCCTTGGTGGGCGTGGCCGTTTTGGAATCGGCTTTTTTCGCCGGTGCTGGGGTTTGCGCCGCCAGTGCCACGGCCATAAATGCGCCGACCAGGCAGGCGACCCATAAACGTGCGAAGCGTAAACTGTTCATGTTTTTCAGAGTATACTCCGTTCCGCTTTGGACTCGCACCTATTATTGTGGATGAGGGATAGCGGCGAATGGCCCAAGTGGGAGAGTTGCACCTGGTCAAACGCCCGCTGGCCAAACTAAAGCACGCCCCACTCAGTGCAACTCCCCACTCGTATCAAAGGCGAACTTGCCGCCCACCGAATGGCCCGACGCGAGGTACTCGCGAATGCGCCCGCGATTGGGGCCGGCCTGCTTCACGGCGTCGATGAGGACCTCGACGGCTTCGAGAACCGGCGTCGTAGGCTCGAGGCGAAAGATCCAGGGGATGTTGGTCGTGGTCAGCGTGTGGTCCGCCGCCAGCGCAATCACCGGCAGGAAAGTCTTGACCGCGATCTGCTCGGCGAGGTGCGCAGCAGCCCGGTCGGTCGCGATCAACGCGATGGCCTGTTGCTGATACACCAGGTTGACCAGTTCCGTGGAAGATTTGCCCCACGCAGCCTCAGAGGGGATGCCGACAATGCGATAGCCGTGAAAGCCGCTCGCGTCGAGCGAAGCCGCCACTTTATCCGCCTGCGGCCCGAAGAGGCCGATCGTCAACTCTGGCCCACTGATATCCTCCACCGGCGGCCCGTTATATTCCACCGGGCGCTCGTTCAAAGCTGCGTACGGCAGGTTCATCGGGTAGAGGCGAAACGTCAGCTTGCGGTCTTTCACCGTACCCAGAAACAGCGGCGCCATGTTCTTGGCGTTGGGATCGAAGATCATCTCGCCGGTGACGCCTTTGTACCGCTCGAGCCCGTAGAGCGCATCGCGGATGGCGCCGCGGTTCAGCCCGGCGCGGCAGATCGCGTCCAGCAGGATGTTCATCGTGTCGTACCCCAGGGCGGAGAAGGCGTCCACAGGGGCCGAGTACTTCTCGGTGAAACGTTTTTGGAACGAGACCCAGTCCGGGTCATCGCGGTTGGGATCGAACGGGTAGACCACTTCGAGGCCCTCGGACGTATCTCCCGCGATGCGGAACAAATCCTCGCCCACTACCCGGGCCGCGCCAAACACGCGCTGCTGCATGCCCATCGCGCTCATCTGTTTCAGGATCATGCCAGCAGGTGCGGCGTCAGCCCAAAGGACAATCCCATCCACATCCGAATCTTGAATCACGCGAAGCTGGCGGGCGAAGTCCATGTCGCCGGGCAGGAACTTCTGCTCGATGATGAGAGGGTGTCCCAGGCGGCGCGACGCGTCGCGAAACTTCATAACTCCGAAGCGTCCATAGCGTTCGTTCACGCGCAGCAGGGCGATGCGCTTGAGTCCCAGGTCCGTATAAATGCGCCGTGCCAGCGTGTACGATTGCACGCGGTCGTCCTGAATGCTGGTCAGGATCCAGGGGATGATGGTTTCGGGAATCGTCGGATCGGTAGCGGCGCTGTTGACGATCGGCAGTTCCGCGCGCAGCGAAACCCGCAGCGCGATATGCGTTGAATCGCCGCTGATCGATCCGAGCATGGCCCAGACTTTGTCTTCATAAACCATCTTGACGATTTCGTTGCTGGACGATCCCCACAAAGCGCCATCGTTGTGGATTTTGAGGCTGAACGGCTTGCTGCCGTAGCCGCCGCGCGCGTTGGCTTCGTCCACCGCCATCTGAGCGCCGTGCAGCATGGCCTGGCCGAGCGCTTGGTCCTTGTGCTCGCGGACGGGGCCAAGGAATCCGATGGCAACTTCGGAGACCTCTGACGGCTTCACCGTGATCGCATCGCGCGCCGCGCCGTTGTATTCGACTTCCTTGGTGTAGTTCTCGTGATACGGTTTCGTAAAACGCGAGAAAGGCCGCAGGTCTTCCGGCACTCCTCCATACGGCTCCAGAGTGCGGCTAGCAGGCGGACCCGGCGGGTTGGCGCCGCACGAACATACGCCCGGTTGCCCGTGCGCTGCGGCGGCCAGCAGCAGGGCCACACCTAAGCCTTGCCAGTGCATGTCTACTCCTTTCGCGCCGGAATGAACATGGCGATGGCTTCCATCTCCACCAGTAGATCCGGGCGGCACAGGATGGCCTGAATCCCCGTGGAAGCGGGAAGGGGATTCAATTGCTGCTCCTCAAAGAACGCCGTACGCTCTTCGTTGAAGGCAGCATAATCCCGCTCGATGTCGCGCAGATAGCAAGTGGTGCGCACGATATCTTTCCATGTGGCGCCGGCGGCCTCAAGCAGGTCCGTGATGTTCTGGTACGTGCGCCGGGTCTGCGCGCGGAAATCTCCGATGTGGACCGTCTCGCCCTTGTCGTTGATGCTGGCGGTCCCGGAAATCAGCAGGATCGCCAGGCCGTTCAGATCGATCCGCAAGGCGCGTGAGAACGAACTGGGACGCTCGTAGTGGTAGGCCTCATTCAGGGCGCCGGGCGCACTGATCCCGCGTTTCTCTACTTGAGTAACCTCACTGATTTGCTCAAGCGCTTCGGTAATCGTCATTTTGAATTCTCCTGTCTGATCCGGATTCCGTGGCTGAGGCCGTTCGCCGTCGCCACCCAAATGTCGTCGCCCTGAAAGTCAACTCCGAATGTGTAATGGTGGGCCGGCGCCGTGTCCACTGCGATTTTGGTCACCTGCCCCTGCGCATCGCGTACCAGCATCTCCGGCGCATGCGTGTCCAACGCGGGACGGTAGGTCGCCCACTCTGTGCCGTCGAAGTACGCCAGTCCTTTGTCGGTGGAGAACCACGTCGCCGTGCCATCCACGGTCTTCACCTGATTCAGGAAATTGCTGGGCAGGCCGCTGTCCTTGTCCAGGAAGTTGCGCCAGTTGCGCCCGTCGTAGCGGCTCACGCCGAAGTACGTGGCGGCCCACAGGATTTTGTTGACGTAGCTCACCGAGGTGGTGATCTCGTGGATCAGCCCCTGGTCTTTGAACAGCACCAGCTCCGTTTCGCCATCCGGGTCGTTGTAATCTTTCCAGCGCTCGGTTTTGACGTCGTATTCGAGCACGCCCCCGCCCCACACCGCGTAGTAGACCTTGTCTTCGGCGGCCGTCACGCTATAGGTCCAGATCTCGTACATGGGCGTATTGCGCTCATTGAAAAGGGTCCACTCGCCGGTGCGCTTATTCAGGCGGCTGGCACCCGCCGCGGTGGCCACCCACACGAAGTCGCCAAACGCGGAAACACTGTAGACCACATCGTTGGCCAGCCCGCTGTTGAGCTGCGTGAACGTGTCGAAACGGCCGCCCGAATAGCGGCTGAGCCCGCCCATGGTGGCGATCCAGACGTCGTGCGTCTGCTTGTCGACGCTGACATACAGCACGGCGCGGTGCGCCAGCCCGTCCGCCGGGGTGAACACGCGCCACTTACCGTTCTGATACAGGCCCAGCCCGTTGTCGGTCCCCGCCCAGATCTTGTCGCCGTCTACACACACGCTGTAGACACGGTTGTTGGGCAAGCCTTGGGCGGTGGTGAAGTTCTCCCATCGAAACCGAGGTAACTCTCCGGCTCCCAGCAGGCCGACAGTCGCGAGAAAAGCGGCAGCGAATCTCATAGCGTCTTCAGGTACTCAATCAAATCGTTGAGCTCGTCTTTGGCCAGATCATTGGTGACCCCGTGCGTATCCGCAGGGTTGAAAACCGTCCAGATCTCTTCCAGGCTGTTGGCCGAACCATCGTGCAAATAGGGAGCGCTGAGCGCGATATTCGTAAGGTGCGGAACGTCGATCATGGGCGAGCGGTCCGTGGGTTTGCCGGTGCCGACATCGGCCAGTTGCTGGTTGGTGTAGTACTTGCCCGAATGGCAGACGTAACAGCGGTTCTGCTCCGGGATGAGCGAGCCGTCTTTGCGCCGGGTGCGCTCGAAGATGGCCTTGCCGCGTTCCTGGGCGGGGCTGAGTTCGCCGTTGGCCAGCCGGTAGCGGTTGGGACGTAAGGGAATCGATCCGACATAGGTCACCAGATCGTCCAGATCCTCGCCGCGGAATCCTTGCGAGCGGAAGAAAAATCGCTCGGTGCGCGGACCGCACTCGGTGAAGAGGTCCGGATTGCCGCCGTTCCATTTGAAGGGAGCCGTACTGGAAATATCTTCGAGCGAACGGTTGTCCACGATGTCCACACCGAAGCCATCAGGCTCCAGGTCCCAGTGGAGGCCGTCGATGGTCGAATCGAGATGGCAGCTCGCGCAACCGAACTCGTGCTGGAACGAGAACTTCGACGAGTAGAACAGGCGCTCGCCGCGCCGCCGCTGGTCGACGACCAACGGTCCGCCCAGGCCAATTGTGCTCGCGATCTTGGCCGCGGCGGTGTCCACGACGGAGATGGTGTCGTCCAGGCGATTAGCGATGTACAATTTCGATCCATCCGGCGAGAGCGCGATGCCCCGCGGATTCCGCCCCACCGCAATCCGTGCCAGCACATACCGGGCGGACGCGGAAAGATCGTTGGCGAGCGCGTCCCTTTCGGAAGAGCGCGCGGCCGCCACAAGGTGCTTCCCATCGAGGATGGCGATCTCGTCGGATCCACTTGCTGACAGGTACACTTTCGATTTGTCCGGCGCGATGGCCACCCCGAACGGCAGCGAGAAGTAGCGTTCCAACTCGTCCAGCGGCAACTCGACCACGCCGCCGATGTCTTCGCCAAACACCGCCAGGGAGTCGCCGAAGACCCAGCCATGCTCCACGTGCGCCAGGGGGATCAGGTTCTTGGGACGCAATTGTGTGGCGATGCCCAGCCGCCCGTCGCGCGAGAGCGCCACATGAAAAACGCCGCCCACATTGTGAAGCCGCGCGCGCGAATCCACCACCTGATGTTCCGTGTCGATTGCCGTGATCTCGGATTCAGGCTGCGTCCGATGCTTGCCCGGGTTGGGGTAGATGTGCGTGACATAAACGCGCGGCCCGTTCGCCACCAGGTAACTGGCGCCGCGTCCCGCAGCCAGCCGCTTCGTCTCACTGCCGGTCTGCAGGTCGATGACCGAGACATCGTTGCTGACGCGATTGGCGACATACAAAGCCTGCCCGTGCGCGTCCAGCGTAGCGCCGGTGGGTTCGAAACCAGTGGGCAGCGTGCGAGTCACTTTGAGTGAGGCCGCATCGATTTCGGTGACGCTGTCGGCCCACGAGTTTGTCACGTAGATGCGCCGGCCATCCGGACTGAGAGCGATCCCGTGCGGCATGCGGCCCACAGGCACGCGAGCGATCACCGATTCTTTGACCAGATCGGCCACCGCGAGTTCATCCGTGCCTTCGCAAACCACGTAGAGCCGCCGGCCATCGGGCGAGACCGCGACATCCACCGGATTGGGGTAGCCGCCGTTCGACGTCGTTTGCCCGAAGAGCAACCACGCCGCCAACAACAGCCCGCCGATGACCCCCGCTCGCATCGTCTATTTCTCCTGAATCTCCACGATCTGATCGGCCGCCACATCCTCCAGCACCTGGCGCGTGCCGCTTGGCCAGTTCACGATCACCTGCGCAGCTTTCGTCGCGCTGCCGAGCCCGAAGTGCAGCCGCCAATCGTCCTGGCTGAGATAACCCGATCCGGCCACGCGCTCGGACTTCTGTTTCATTCCGTTGGCGACCACTTCCACCGTGGCGCCGATGCCGTCGCGATTGCTCTTCGTGCCGATCAGCCGGATAGCCAGCCAGTGTCCGGCCGCGGCGGTCACGTTGTGCAGCAAGACTCCGGGCGCCCCCAGGTTCACTAGGAAGGCGTCCACCTTGCCATCGTTGTCATAGTCCGCGAAACAGGCCCCGCGGCCAACGGATTTCATCTGGAAGAACGCGCCGCCGGTGGTGGAGACGTCCTGGAATTTACCCGCGCCCAAATTGCGGAACAGCGAATGTTCCTGCGGCACCATGTGAATCAACCCGCCGTGGAAAATCAGAATGTCCTTCAGACCGTCGTTGTCATAATCCTGTACGCCCGTGCCCCAACTGGCGTATTGAGCCGCCCATTGCGAGATGCCGGCCTCTTGCGTGACGTCGGTGAACCCCAGCTTGCCATCGTTCTTCAGCAGGCGGTTGTATTTGGAATCGCTCACCCACAGATCCACGCGGCCCTGGTTGTCCATGTCAAAAAACACGGGCCCCATGGCCGAAGTGGATTCGCCATTCTGGCCGAAGGCTGTGCCTGACGCCATGCCGATCTCTTCAAACGTGCCGTCGTGCTTGTTGCGAAACAGGAAATTCTCGGTCTTGTCGTTGGCCACGTAGATATCCGGGTAGCCATCGCCATCGAAATCCGCCGCGGTCACGCCCATCGTGCGGCCTTTATGTTTCGCAATGCCGGACTTCTGACTCACGTCTTCAAAGGAGCCCTTGCAGGTGTTGTGGAATAGAAGATTGGTGTCGGCTTCGTAATCGAGCGGCCCCGGATAATTGTCCGCGGCGTAGTAGGAGCGGTACTCGGGATCGAACTTCACATACCGGCCGATGAAGAGATCGATGCAACCGTCGCGATCGTAGTCGAGCCACGCGGCGCCGATCGCCCAGCCCTTGACTTCGAGGCCGGCTTTCTTCGTGACATCCTCAAAGGTTCCGTCACCCTTGTTGCGATACAGCGTGACATGGCCGTAGCTGGTGACCAGCAGGTCGGTGAGGCCGTCGTTGTCGAAATCGGCAGCGATCGCTCCGAAGCTGAAACCGTCGCCTGCCACACCGGCTTCGTCCGTGACGTCCGTGAATTTGCCGTTGCCGTCGTTGCGATACAGATGATTGTGGGGCATGCCGGCCGGGGGTTTGCGCAAAGGATAGGGGTGCATTCCCTGCCCTAGGGGCCGGCCGCTCACCACGAACAGGTCGGGCTTGCCGTCGTGGTTGTAATCGAACCAGACGCAGCCCGCGCCCGTGCTTTCCACGAGCGAGCCCAACTTCTCCGCGCCGATCGAGTGCGTAAATTCGATGCCGGATTGCTTGGTGGCATCCTCAAACTGGATAGGCCCGGCGGCGGAGGCGGCCAGGCAAACGGCAAAAAAAGTAGCACAGGCATTCCTGCCTGTGTCTGGTTTTCTCACGGCTGTACCTCCAGCATCTTCACCGGCACGATGGTCCGCAGCAGGATTTCGGGAACCTTGTTTTCCGGGGCGCGCTCCGGGCCGGCATGGCAGCCCACGCAGATGCGCTGCTCGCTGGGCCGCATCCAAAACCACCCATGTTCGGCCTGCACTGTTTTCCCCGAGCCATCAACCGTTTCGATCCGCAACGGCCGGTCGGCAGGAACCTGGATATAGAACGACCCATCCCGCTCTACGTCGGTCTGGCCGAGTAGCGCCGGTTTCCCGTCCGCACCCTGTGTATAAGCGCGCACTGTCTGCACTGCGGCCCCGTCGATTGGCGTCCGAGATGTCCTGGCGTTGAGACAGAGCAAGTTGCCCGCGGTTCGCGTCGGAACCAAGCCCGACGGAAACTCGCGCGGCGGCACCCGTGCAGCCACGATCACCGGTTCGACCGCCGATGCGTTCGCCGGCGTCTCCACCGGCACAGTCTGGCGGTTCGCGGCATTCCAGCGGTACAGCCCGAAGCTCCCGGATTTTCCGCGCAGACTGACAAGCCACACGCCCGGCGCCATTTCGGCGATCGGTCCCACTGCCTCGCCATCCGGTTGGGCGACGTCGGTCTGTACCGCTAACGCCGACGTGAACCGCGCCAGCCGATTGCCGGAACGAAAAACGTAATCGCCCGACGCAACTTGCCGCGCATCTCCGCGGTCGGGGCCGTGGTCGCACCGCACGGACTCCACGCCCGTACCATCCGGATACACGGTGAAAATTTCACGGCGGTGCGAGCCCTGATCCGCCTCAAACAGGATGCGCCCGTCGGGCAGCACTTCGTCGGTCAGGTATCGTCCGGGCACGAACGTCAGGCGCAACGGCTTTTCCGCGATCTCGATGTCAGAACCTTCCGGACCAACGCGCGTGTAAACGATCAGGTTTGGCGGCAGGTACAAAGGTCGAATCAGATTGTCGACGCCCTGCGTGATCTGGCGCGGCGCTCCGCCCGCAAGGGCCACTTCCCAAATCTGCCAGTGGTCGCCCGCGGCGCGTTTCCCGGAGAACAGCACGCGGAGCCCGTCGTCCGAAACCGTCGCGTCGGCCGAGGCATAGAAACCTGAAGCCAGGTCGCGGCGCGCCTCCCCAGTGACTAGTCGCAGAGTCGCCCCGGAGGGAAACCGGTCGCGGCCATCCAGCCAGGCTTTGGGATCGCAGCGGGGTGTCTCGGTGAATATATAGGGCACGGTAACCCGCGTATTTCCCACAGTTGCGCATAATGCCCCAACGGCTAGGACGGCTCCGGCGCCAAAAGCGACGAAAACGGCCTGATTTATCCGCGTCTTACGAGTGACCACAGACACCAGCCCCTTAAATTAAGTGCTGCTCAGTGCAATTGTCGCACCATTACGGTGTTAGAGGTCTGATTAGCTGCAACGCAGGCCGGGTATTGTACTGCTGCTGGTACTTAGCGTGGATGGCGTCCCTTGGGAACGTCTCCCCATCGGGATACGGATACCGGCTCATTCCATGAAATGGAAGGGGTTCTACGGTTTGTGAGAACGCGGTGTTGGCGTCGGCGTCTTTGGCCCAGCCGTCCACCAGCAGCAGAAAGTCGCGCGTCCAGCCCTGTGGGAGGGCAGGCAGGCGGCCGGCGTCGTACCGAAGTTGGAGCTCGTCGCCCGAGCCCATCACCACCAGGCGATCGTCGGCTTGCTGGACCAGTCCGCGTACGTCGCCGTATCGCGTGTAGCGGCCGGGGGTGGGATTCCAGTTGGATAGCGGCTCAACCGAGTTGTAGTCGAAAGCCTCCGGCTGCAGACGCTGAGGGTCCACCTGGATGCGGGAAAACCCGCGAAAGTGCAGTTCGGCGGCACTGGCATCCACGGGCGTGGTGCGCGCCTCGGGAGCGGATGCATCTTCGCCGAGGAAAATCTCGTCCCAGTACACACACATGTTGGTGATGATGCGGACTTCGCGGGAGCTCGAAAGGAACTTGCCGGTAAGATCGACGGCGATGGTCTTGGTTTTCCCGGACGGCATGCCCATGTCCTCGATCACCGTTTTCCACTGACCCGCAGCATCTTTCACCTGGAGGGAAGGCGAAACCAACGCGTGTCCGGACTGCGCCGACTTCAGGAACGTGCTGCCGTCGGCCCAATCCACCCAGCCATTGAGCACCAGAACCGCGCGGTTGGAGCGGGCCGCGTCGGGTCCAAAATCGAGGTCGAGCGTGTGCATTTCGGCGACCCCCGCCACGTCGCGCGGGAATCCATTGACATACCGCTGGTCACGCCGCAGCAGCGCGCCCAACACGTCGCGGCCGCGGTCGTCATGGGCCGCGCGCGGGTAGATTCGCTGCTTCACCCCATACAGGCGGAACTCGGGATAAGGCGGCCCCTTCCATTTCTCGTTGGTGAAGACTTCCGTGTCAGCCGGATGATCGAGCGCCAGTAGGCGGACCTGGTCGAGATACGAGACCTCGTTCAACTCCTCGGTGATGTGGATTTCGTACTGCCCCTGTTTCTGCGCGAGAGACCGGCCGGGGATCGACACATACTCGTCGTGATCGACCGGGAAATACGTGCCGTCGCCGGAACTGGCGCCCAGCGGCGCTACACCCAGCACGTCGGTAATGAATTCGAACGCGTGCCCGTCCCAAGTGAAGATCATGGGGCACGAACCCGAGAGGCGCGGCGCTTCTTTAATGTGGAGGCGGCGCCGCACCAGTTGGCGCGTTTCGTTCTGGATCAGTCCGTTGGGCCAGGTGATGCGAATCGTGTCGATCACGTCGCGGTCACCCAGCTCAAAGGTCACCGGAGTGGTGTCGTATCGCTTCCGTTCATAAAACGTTCCGGCCTTGACTTCAATCTCGGCGCCGGTGGGAATCTTGAGGCTCTTCACGCCTTCCAATGCGACAGTCACCCACGAACCCGCGCTTTTGGTTTCGTTGGCGGCGAACTGGATTTTGCCTTCCGGCGAGAAAGTTACGCGGTCGATTCGACCATCGCCATTGAAGTCGGCGTCGACAGCGCGCGCCGACAAATCCATCTGGACTTTGCCGGCATCCGTCACTTCGTAGTGTTCATTCAGGCGATCTCGATAAAGAACATTTCTGCCGTCGGAATAGGAGACCAGTAGATCAAACGCCTTCGTATCTTCCGGTAGAAAGCGGAAAGCAGTGGCATTCACGGCGCTGCCCCGGACGAACGGAAAATCGCGCGTGCGGTCTTCCCAGCCTGCGCTGCCGTCATTGCGCAGCAGCAGCGCGCGCTCGCCCAGAAGGACCAGGTCCAGATCGCGATCGTGATCGTAATCAATCCAAACCGCCCGCCGGAAACCAGTTCCGGCAACGGGCAGCGGCTGCCGCTGAAATCCGGCGGCTCCGCCATTGCGAAACAGCAAGACGGCATCGGACGTCACCACGCACAAATCCACCAGACCGTCGTTGTCGTAATCGCCCGCGGCCACCCAAACGACATGCCGCAGCGCGGAGAGACCGCGATCCACCGGCTCCGTGCCGCCGCGGTATAGCAGGATTCCGGAATCGGACCAGACCAGCAGATCGGGCTGGCCATCGCCATCGAAATCCAACGCCAGCATGCCGGCGGACTTGGGGTCCACCGTGCCCGCGAGGGTGCGAGTGCGGTACTCGGCAGGTGGAGGATTTTTTGGCGGGGATGGCACGTCGCTTGCCGGGTCGTAGATCTCCGAGATAGAAGCTCCAGTTGACGTCTTCCTTGTCGGCGTCCGGCTTGTCCTGCTTTTCCTTGATCGCGCGGAATTCGGCGATGACGCGCGCCGAATCGGCGGGGCGGTCCAGGGCGCGATATGTGCTGAAGAGCTGAAACCGGGGCGCCGCGAAGTTATCGTCCAATCGCGCAGCCGTCTCGAACTCTTTGGCCGCGGCCGGGAGATCCCCACTTTGGCGGAGCAGCACCCCGAGGTTATAGCGCGAAACCGGTTCGTTGGGAACCAGTCGGAGCATACCCCGGAACTGTTCGATCGCCGCAGCGGAATTCCCCTGGAGCTTGTAGGTGACGCCCAGATTGAACCACGTGTGGGGCAGCGAAGGATCCCGTTTCTGCACCGCCTGGAGCTCAGCTACTCCCTGATCGGTTTCGCCTGCTTTGAGCAGGGCGAGTCCGTAGTTCAGCCGTTCGCGGACCGAATTGGGATTCAGATCGAGCGCTTTGCGAAACTCGACCACGGCCTGCTTCTGTGTGGTGGGGTTTTCGTAAAACGCTTTCCCCAGATTGCGGTGCTGCCATACCAGGTCGTCATGCGTAGGCCGATGCGAGCTCTCGAGGACAATCGCCGCCACTACCGCCAGACCCAGGGCCATCAACTGTTTTGCACGGGTCATGGTTACCGGTCTTCGGCGTAAACCCGCTGGGCAAAACCAGGGATGGAATTGAGGTTGGGCCAGTCGGGATTCCGCGCCCACTCGGGATAGGCTGACTGGAAATCGTCCGCCAGGCGCTTGCCGGCATCGGCGGCCGACAGACCTTGCTTCTTGAGTGCCAGGGCTCGGGAACGCATGTCGAGTATGAAGGCGCGTTCCTGAGCGATCAGAGAACCATCGCCTGGACGGCTGTGATCGGGAATGATGTACCGCGGCTTGAGGGCTTCGAGTTTGTCGAGCACGGCCAGCCAACTGGTGAATCCGCCGCTGTCGGCAGCCGCGCCGGGCACCACCTTGTTCTGAACGACGTCGCCGGTTACCAAAGCGCCGTCGGGTTCCACCAGAATCTCTTCATCGCCCTTGGTGTGCGCACCACCGAGCCACATCAAACGCGCCGTCACGCCGCCCAGGTCGAGCTTCAATTCCGTATCGAAGACCACATCGGGCGTGCGCAGCTGGCCGACACCCTGGAGCAGCGCGGAATATTCGGGGCGCTGCTGGAAACGAGCCACCAACTCGGCTCCATGCTCGACCATTTCCTGCTGCTGCACGTTGGCCCGGAGCAGGATGGTATCGGCGGGAAAGCCCGCTTCTCCAGCAGCGTGCTCGGGATGAAAGTGAGTGGTGGTGAGGTAGAGCTTACGGCCCTTCGCAAGCTTTTTCGCCACGCGCGCGACGATCGCTCCGTTGGCTGGACCGAGACCGGTGTCGACCACCAGGGTGCCCTGATCGCCAGTAATGATCGCGATATTCGGGAACCCAAAAATCACCTGCACGTGCTCGGAAATGCGAGTCGTGTTCTCCGATAGGTTGGGCGGCGGGAATTGAGCCACAGCTGCGGCCGCCAAAAGCCAACCCAAGATAAGTACTCGAAATCGCATCGGTCCTCCGTACGGAAAGGTGCCTATGGATAGAGTGGCACAAATGGACCGGGGCACGGGAACGCAGACCATCGAGATTGGCGAGTAAAATGGAGGCGGCTCTATGATTCACGCCTCCCCGGTAGTCAACGAATCGGCAGCCCCGCCGCGGAAGACCGGCCTTGCCCTGGCCGTCATCGCCTCCGTTTTCTTCATGTGGGGGTTCGTAACCGTACTCAACGATATTCTGGTGCCGCACCTGAAAGCAGTTTTCGAACTGAATTACACGCAAACGATGCTGATTCAGTTCACGTTTTTCTCGGCGTATTTTCTGTTCGCGCTGCCGGCAGCCAAGATCATTTCGCGACTTGGCTATAACCGGAGCATCGTGCTGGGACTGGTGGTGATGGCGTGCGGTGCGCTGCTGTTCCTGCCTGCCGCGGGCTTCCCTTCCTATGCGCTGTTCCTGACCGCGCTGTACGTCCTGGCTAGCGGTATGACGATTCTGCAAGTCTCTGCGAATCCTTACGTGGCCGTGCTCGGTCCGCCCGAGCGGGCTTCCAGCCGGCTCAATCTCGTGCAGGCTATGAATTCGCTGGGAACCACTATCGGTCCGTATGTCGGCGGAATGTTGATTCTGTCTCAGGGCGGCACCAGCGCGGCGCGCGATGCTTCCTCCGTCCAGATGCCGTACCTCGTCATTGCCGGGGTGCTGGTGGCGGTCGCGGTGGCTATCTCGCGATTTCATCTGCCCGTTCTCACGCAGATCGAAGAGAGCGGTTCCGCGGGCGAGAAGATTGCCGACTCGGTGTGGCGCCATCGTCCGCTGGTTCTGGCTGCCGTTGGCATATTTGTCTACGTGGGCGCGGAGGTGTCCATAGGCAGCTTCCTGGTGAACTACCTCTCACAGCCAAATATCGGAAACATGCCGGCGCGAGTTGCGGCGGGCTTCGTCTCGTTCTACTGGGGAGGAGCCATGGTGGGCCGGTTCGCCGGCTCCGCGGTTCTGCGCAAACTGCGCACGGGCCCGGTTCTGGGCACTGCCGCGATGATTGCCTGTGCCCTGGTCACGACCTCGATTCTCTCGGTCGGACGCCTCGCCATGTGGAGCATCATTCTGGTGGGACTCTTCAATTCCATCATGTTCCCCAGCATCTTCACACTGGGGATCGCCGGGCTCGGCAAGCTAACGGGAAAGGGCTCAGGAATTCTGGTGATGGCGATCGTCGGCGGAGCCATCATTCCGATTCTCGAGGGCGCCGTGGCGGATCGGATCGGCCTTCACCTGGCTTTCATTTTGCCGGCGGTGTGCTACTTGTACATCGTGTACTACGGCTTTCGAGGGTCGCGGTTATCGCCCGCAGCAGCCGCCGCCTAACGGAAGCGCATAACCGCTCCCTTTGGTCACGGCTCGGTATGGTTTAAGTAAGTCGCGAATCGTCGCCGCACTTTACTGAGCCGTGACCAAAGGGAGCGGTCTGGCCTCGTTTCCATCCGCCGAGCGCTTCTTCCAACCGTTTCGCAACCGCCAGCGCGATGTCTTCCCGGAATGGACGCGCGACAATCTGGACCGCTATCGGTAAGCCACTGGCCGATTCGCCGCAGCGCACTACCGCGGCCGGCCATCCCGTCACATTGTAGGCCATGGTGTGGCTGAAGCCGTAGAAGTTCTCGTCCACAGTCGAGGTCCCATGCGGCAAAGCGGGCTGCGTGTAAACAGGGCAAAGAATCACGTCGTAGTTGCGGAGAAACGCGAGCATCTCTGAGCGGTACGCGTCCAGTTCGGCCCAGTAATGGGCCAAGCCTTTGAGATCCGTTCTGTAGCGCTCCAGCTTATCCAGCCAACCCGTCAGCAAAGGATGCAGGCGCTCTGAGCCTAGCTGCTTCAGGTACTCGCGGAGCCCGTCGCCGCCATCCGGTCCGATCAATTTCATTTCGAGATCGTAGGCCTGATCGAGACACGCCGGGCGGGCCTCCGTCACAGCCGCGACGTCGCCCGCCAGCGCCTGTGCGGCCGCGCGGACAACGCCGGAAACTTCCGGTGTGGCCGGGGCCATGCCGTTATCGGTGTAAAAGGCTACCCGCAACATTGTGTAGGTTCAGTTCCGTCGGATCGGGGAACGGCATGTCGACAACGAAAGGATCCCGGCCATCGCCTGACACCAGCAGCCGCATCTGCGCGCACAGGTCTTCCACATACCGCGCCATAGGGCCGATTTGCCAGAGTGTTTCGATCCAGCCGCCGGCCGGAGGAAAGTGGCCGGTCCGGGGCAAGCGGCCAGAGGTCGGCTTAATACTTGCGATGCCGCAGAAGGCCGCGGGCAGGCGCACGCTCCCCGCGGCGTCGCTTCCTAGCCCAAACGGCGATCCGCAGGCGGCAATCAACGCGGCTTCTCCACCGCTGCTTCCGCCGGAGGTACGGCTCAGGTCGTACGGATTGTTGGTAGCGCCGAACAGCAGGTTGTCGCTTTCAAAGGCGAAGAGCAGATCGGGGAGGTTGGTTTTGGCGATGGGAATGGCACCGGCGCGGCGCATGCGCGTTACGACAGCCGCATCTTCCAGGGAGGGCGCCGCATGGCGACGCCCCACGGTACCGGCGGTGCAGATGGTGCCTTCGAGTTCCAGGGAATCCTTAATGCTGAAGGGGACTCCGTGAAAGGGGCCTACAGATTCGCCGCCGGCCATCGCGTCGTCGGCTTTGCGCGCTTCTTCCAGAGCAGTTGCGCCAAGCACTTCTACGGCGGCGTTGATCTGTGGATTCACGCGCGCTATGTGCTGGAGATGCGCCTCGATCAGCTCCCGCGATGAGATCTTTCGCGCGCGGATCAACGCGGCTTGTCCGGTGGCGGAAAGAGCGAGCAGTTCGTCCATCGAATCGACGAGCGGCTCAGCGATTCACCGTCGCGGTCAAAGGCGTCTCGTGCGACGACCCGCCCACCAGAAATCGGTATGCTCCCGGCAGCAGCTCCCAATCGTCTTTTTGCTCGTTGAAAATCGAGAGGAACTTCGGCTCGATGCGCAGCCGGACCTCCTTCGATTCACCAGGGCCGAGTTCGATCTTCTCCCAGGCCACCAGCCGTTTGGGCGGCTCTTTGGCCGCAGCCGGCAGGGCGGCATAGACCTGGGCGATCTCCGCGCCGGCCCGTTTGCCCGTGTTGCGCACCGTGAACGATACGCTGTCGATGCCCGCATTGAGGCCGGAGTACGCGAACGTGGTGTACGAAAGCCCGTGGCCGAACGCGAATAAGGGCTCCTTGTCTTCGGCGTCGAACCACTTGTAGCCAACCTTCAGACCTTCTGTGTAATCGATGTCGAAGGGCGGTAGCTTGTCCTTCTCCACTGGCTTCAATCCACTGCCGAAAATTTTGGGATGCGGCAAGTCAGCGTCCGTTTTCGCGAAGCTCACGGGTAGCTTGGCAGAGGGGTTCACATCGCCGAACAAGATGTTAGCCGCAGCTTCAGCGCCGCGAATGCCCGGATACCAGATCTCCATTGCGGCGCTCACGCGACCGATCCATGGCATGGCTGCCGGCCCTCCCGTCTCGAGCACCACGATGGTGCGCGGATTCGCGGCGGCGATGGCATCCACCAGTTGATCCTGGTTATCGGGCAGGGTCAGCGTAGGCAGATCGATGGCTTCGCTGGTGGGCTGATTGACGAACACAATGGCCACCTCTGAAGCTTTGGCCAACGCTACCGCGGCCGCGACATCCGTGCCTGCGTTGAATTCCACCTTGGCATGCGGCGCTTTGGCGCGAATGGCCTTGAGCGGTGAAGAGGGGAACCATACCACGGGGCCCCGGAACACGGCTGATGCCGCTGCCCGGCGCGTCGACTTGCGCGGAACCGCCGCCCGAAAGCACGCCCGTATCCGCGTGCGACCCGATCACCGCGATCGATTTGATAGTGGCGGCGTTCAGCGGAAGCTGGCGGTTCGCATTCTTGAGCAGCACCGAAGCCTGCTCCGCGATCGTCTGCGAGACCTCGGCGCCGTGGAACGGATCCACTACCCTGCCCATCGGTGGATCGTCTACGATTCCCGCGGCGAACTCGCTGCGCACGATGCGATGCACCATGTCGTTGAGGCGCGCCACGGAAACCTCGCCGCTTTCCACCGCCTTCTTCAACGTTGCGCCGAAATACTCGTCGTTGGGCTCTTCGTTGTCGAGCCCCGCGTTGGCAGCCTTAGCGACGCTATGGGTGGCCCACCAGTCCGAGATCACAAAGCCCTTGAATCCCCACTGCTTCTTGAGCAGATCGGTTAACAGATAGCGATTTTCGCAGGCCCAGTCGCCATTCACCTTGTTGTAGGAGCACATCACCATGCCGGGCTGCCCTTCGGATACTGCGATCTCGAAGGCCAGCAGGTCCGTCTCGCGCATGCTGCGCTTATCCAGCTTCACGTTGCCGATGTTACGCCCGGTCTCCTGGTCGTTGAAGGCGAAGTGCTTCAGATCGCCGAGGATGTTCTGCGACTGCACCCCCCGTATGAATTGGGCCACCATCTTGCCGGCCAGAATGGGGTCCTCGCCCAGATACTCGAAGTTGCGCCCGTTGCGCGGCTCGCGCGTGATATCCACGCCTCCCCCGAGCGAAGCGTTATACTGCTGATCGCGCAGCTCGCGTCCAATCAAGGCGCCGTATTCGTGGGCCAGCTTCAAATCCCAGGTGGCGGCCTCCGCGATGGTAGATGGCAGAAGCGTGGAGTAGCGCCCCCGCCTCGCAGCCGACCGCACTCCCACCGCGGAATCGGCCAACTGCACGGTGGGCAGCCCCAGCCTGGCGATGCCGGGGATTCTTCCCGCGCCGCCATTGTTTCCGGGATCGGCCTCCTCGAAGCCCGCGCCGTGGACAAGGAGGAGTTTCTCGTCGAGAGTCATCTGGGCGATGACCATATCAGCCCGCTGGTCCGGTGGAAGAGACTTGTCCATCCATGGACCTTGCGGGGGTTTCTGCGCCAGGCACATACCTGCAAGAAAAACACAGGCAAGGATGCCTGTGCTACGTAGCACAGGCATCCTTGCCTGTGTCGGGTTTGGTTTGTAGCGTCGCATTACTGCACCTTTTCCACATTGAATCCGTCGATGACCATCCGGGGCTTTTCGCCCCGCGTGTCCCGGTCCGCCAGTTCCGTGCGGATGATGCGCCGCTCTCCGGGCATCAGGGCCACATAATTATCACTGTAAATCGCGGGCAGGATGCGGTCGCCGGTGGTTTCGCGCACCACCTTCAACCGTACCATCAGCGCGGGCTGCGTCGAAGAATTGTGCAACTCGGTAGTCAACTGCCAGCGTCCGCCGCCCGAGTCCACATGCGTTGCCGCTTCCAGCTTCACCTTGGGCAGCTCGCGCAACGCACGGAAATTATCTTCTTCGATCCCCCGCCAGTAGAAATTCTCCGAGACCACACGGCCTCCGCGCACCAGTTCCAACCTTAGGAAATGGACCGGGGTCAGCCCCACCGGGTATTCCATCGGAAAGCACGAGGTCGTGCTGTCTTCCGGGCTATCGAGAGAGGCTTCCTTCTTCCACACCACCGCCCCGTTCATATTCCGCAACTCAACCCGAGCCGTCAAACCGGTTGTCGAACTCCCAGTGTAATTGACTACTTCAATGGTCTGGGCCGCGGGATTCCATTGGATGTGCAACGGCTCCGATCCCTTCTTAGCGCCGAAGTACCCGGCAGTCGGCTCGAAATAGTAGTCGTAAGTCTGCCAGACAAAGGACGGCCACGAGGGGTGGGTCATCCACAGCAACAAGCCCATGCGGTTCTTGCTCTGCGCTTCGAACATAGCTCGGTAACCCTCATAGTTCACGAATTGCGCCAGGGCCAGCCAGTCGGCAGCATCATCGGCGCCGCCATAGCTCCGGTCCACGCGCTCGCGAAACCAGGAGCCGCCCTGCGCGCCGCCGGCAGTGAAATCGTGGAGGCCCCACACCGGCCCTTGCGGCCACATGGTCCGCGGCCGGCATCATGGCCTGCACGCTCTCCAAAGAGACCACGTTGGGCATGCCCATCTCGCTGTGAAGCTTCGCCGTGGCGCGCTGCTCGAAATAGTAATCGGCGGCATCACCCGGTAGGGTCCCCGTCCGCTGACCACGCCATCCGCCGAACTGGAAATGTAGTGCAGTTCGGGATCGAGCTCCGCTATGACGCTGCGCATCCCATCGTCCAGCGCTTTCGGCGGGAAGGCCTCATTGCGCCCACAATAGAGCCCCATCGAGGGATGATGGCGCACGCGGAGCACGGTGTTCTTCACGTTCGCGAGAAACAACTGGTTGTCGTCCGGGTCCGGCCCGTCCGCCGGATTGGCCAGCCAGAAATCCTGCCACACCACGATGCCGTACCGGTCGCACGCCTCGTAGAACTCATCCTCGCCGATCTGCCCCACCCAGTTGCGGATCATGGTGAAATTCATGTCCCGGTGATACCGCACGGCCGCGTCGTACTCGCGCGCGCGGTACCGCAGCATCGATTCGCTGAAGCCCCAGTTCCCGCCCCGCGCCACGAAGCGTTTGCCGTTAATCCAGATGCGCAGCGCTCCGCCCTCTTCGCTGTAGGTGAACTGACGCACGCCCGCCTGGAACGCGACCGCATCCGAAATCTTCGTGCCCGCGGTTTCGAACTGCAGCGCCACGGGGTAGAGATTCGGATCGCCGTATCCATTCGGCCACCACAGCCGCGGGTTCGGTAGCATGACCACCTGCTTCACGGTTTTCTCCGAAGAGGGGTCGACCGTTGCCAGTTGTTCGAACGCTACCTCACCGAAGCGCCCACGCAGCGTTCCACTGATAGGGCCGGTATCGTGGTTGCGCAGCGTAACTTCCACGGTGACCTCCGCGCGGGTAACATCCGGCAGCGGGAGCCTGGTGCTGACGAACGGATTCTCGACGGTAACCGGTCCGCTGGCGCTGAGATAGACCTTGTTCCAAATGCCGGTGTTGCGGCCGCGGATGGTGGGGATCCAGTCCCAGCCGACGGACGCGTGAAAGGTTGGATTGTCCGCGCCGAGGGCGCCGCCGTTTTTGTCCGGATTGTCGGCGGTCTTTTCATGCACGCTCCCTGGCGTCGCGTTCTTTTCGATGCGCACAGCGAGGGCATTCTTCTGCCCGGGGCGAATCTTGCCAGTCACGTCGAAGCGGCCGCGCTGGAACGCGCCTTCGATCCGGCCCAGCTTTTCGCCGTTCAGAAAGACATCCGCCTTCCAGTTGATGCCGTCGAAGTTCAGCCAGGTATGTGGGGCAGGCCTTTCGGCCTGCCGCCGGCTTTCAGCCGGCGCGCCGCGCGGAAGCGCGGCGGCAGCCCCGAAGGGCTGGCCCCACGTAGCAGGAGCGGTGAATTCGTTGCGATACCAGAAATCGGCGTAGAAGAAGGAGTCCGAGATCATCATCTGGTTATCGCCGTAGTTCGGGTCGGGAACCGAACCGGCGTTGTAGTAGCTGGCCAGCACGGTGCCGGGCACGGTAGCAATCACCCAATCGTGATCGGCGAAGCCCGGCCGGGAGATCGTCTCGCCATCGGTATGAACGCGCGAATCGCGCTCCACACGCCACGCGCCGCCCGCCAAATCCAGGCGGCCATCCGCTCGCACGGAGGGGCCGGGCTTGGCATGTGCCACCGGGCCGCCGTGCCCGTACACTTCCATTTCACTCAGGATGTAACCTTCCGGAGATGCCGGCCTGGTCATCAGGACACGCACATACCGGCCCTCGGCGGACTGCGGCAGCTTCCACTTGTCCACCAGTTCCTCGCGCGCCGAGAACGTTTGCACCTCGCGCCAGCTAACCGCGTCGTTGGATACCTGAATGACACCATCCGCGGCGCGCCGGATCCAGTGCAGATCCACGCGGTCGAACGTGCAGCGTGCTCCCAGGTCCACGTACACCCACTCCCGGCCGCTGCCCGCGCTCATCCACGCGCTTGTGAAATCGAAAGGTCCGCCGGCCTCCACTTTGCGGTTGAGACGAAACAGGTCCACGTCGGTAACGGTCCACGTGCGTGCGCTGGGCGAACGGAACTCGACGCGATACATGCGGCTCTGGGAGGGCTGGTTGAACAGGATGGATGCCTTGAATCCCGTTTCGGTGCGCCCGGTTCCCGCAATACGGCCGAGTTCCTTCCAGGCGCGCCCGTCATCAGAGCTGGAGACTACACAGGTCCACCCCTCCGCCGGCGACAGCCCCGACTGCGCCGACGCCGCGATATCCACGCGATCCACTTCGGGCGCCGCTTCCCCGCCCCGCAGCTCAATCTGTACCCACGGGGCCGCCCCCCGCAATTCCACGTTGGTGAACGGGTTGTGATCGATCAGCCGTTCCCGTTCGTTCTTCTTCAGAAAGCCTTGCTGGCTGGTCGCGCTCGCCACCCAGCGCGGCAGCCTGGTGTCGGTGATGCCATCGGTGATCAACTGCGCCGTCAGGTTGTAGTCGTAGCTGCTGGAGTGGTAGGCCGGCCGGTGCAGGGCCAGGTTTCGATAAGCCGTGGCATCCACACGCAGCACCGGCCCGAAGTCTTCGCGCGGATCTCCGGGATACACACCCAGGCCGCGCGTGTATGTTTGTGCATTCAGCGTCGCTGCCATAAGGCTCACCCACGCGATGGACCGCATCACTACCAACCTTATTAGAAACAGGGCGCTGATGTCATCAAACCACCGACACTATTTTCAGATCTGATTATGTCGTATTCTGGGATTTAGAACTCTCCATGCGACACATCCTTACAGCATCTGCCCTGGTAGGTTGCGCGGCCATGGTGGCGGCGACTTTCCTGGCGGGCCAGCCCTCGTCTGCCCCCGGCCTGAAGAAGCTCTCCTCGTACGATTCCCAGGTCAAATCGCTGCTGAGCACCATGACCCTGGAAGAAAAGATTGGGCAGATGACGCAACCCGATCAAGACTTCATGAAAGATCCGGCGGATATCGAAAGGTTGTTCCTTGGCTCCGTATTTAATGGCGGCGATTCCGACCCGGCCGAAGGTAACAGCCTCAAAGCATGGACGGACCTATATGACCGCCTGCAGAGCCATGCCCTGAAGACGCGCCTGCGGATTCCCCTGCTCTACGGCGTGGACGCGTTGCACGGCCACAACAACGTGCTCGGGGCTGTCCTGTTTCCGCACAACATCGGGCTGGGCTGCGCGCGCAATCCGGCACTGGTCGAAAAGATCGCGCGGATCACCGCGGAAGAGGTGCGCGCCACGGGTATGAACTGGAGCTTCGCACCCTGCATCGCCGTCCCACAGGATATTCGTTGGGGTCGAACTTATGAAGGCTTTTCAGAGGATCCTGAGATTGTTGGGGCTCTCGGCGCGGCCGCCGTGCGCGGGTACCAGGGACAGAAGTGGGACGATCCGCTGTCGGTCCTGGCCAGTGCCAAACATTTTGTAGGCGATGGCGGCACCGCTCATGGAACTGGCCTTGGCGGCACAGGGCTGGACCAAGGCGATATGCGCCTCACCGAACCCGCGATGCGGCGTCTTCACCTGGCACCGTATCGGGCGGCCATCGCAGCCGGCGTCGGCTCGATCATGGTTTCCTACAGCAGTTGGAACGGCGAAAAAATCTCGGGCAACCGCTACTTGCTCACCAAAGTGCTCAAAGAGGAACTCGGATTCGAAGGAATCGTGGTTTCGGATTACAGTGCCATCGACCAGATCACGCCCAACTACCGGGAGGCCGTCGAGCGATCGATCAACGCCGGAATGGATATGGTGATGGTTCCCACGCGGTACCAGGAATTCGTCACGGATTTGAAAATTCTGGTCGACGAGGGCAAGGTGCCGATTCCGCGCATTGACGATGCAGTGAGTCGGATTCTGCGGGTCAAGTTTGCCATGGGGTTGATGGATCCGCACCGCTCGCCGCTGGCCGATCGCAAACTACACCAGAGCTTCGGTTCCGCGGAACACCGCGCCGTGGCAAGGCAAGCGGTACGGGAGTCCCTGGTGCTGCTCAAGAACGACCACGGGATCCTGCCGATATCCAAGCAAGCGGCGCACATCTACGTGGGTGGAAGAAGCGCTGACGACATGGGCAACCAGTCCGGCGGCTGGACCATTAGCTGGCAGGGGCGAAGCGGTGAAGTGACCAGCGGCGGCACGACGATACTGACTGCGATCCGTAACGCCGTTTCGAAAAGCACCCAGGTCACGTTCAATCAAAACGGAATAGGCGCGGACGGGGCGAACGTTGGCGTGGTGGTGATTGGTGAAACGCCTTACGCGGAAATGGGGGGCGACAGCAACGATCTCTCCCTATCGCCGGAAGATGTGCGCGCGGTGAAGACCGTGAAACGGGCGGGAATCCCGGTGGTCGTGGTGTTGGTATCGGGGCGGCCCATGATCTTGACCGATATTTTGGATAGCGCTGATGCCGTCGTGGCGGCGTGGCTGCCCGGAACCGAAGGCGCCGGAGTGGCGGACGTCCTGTTCGGAGATTACAAGCCGAGCGGCAAGCTTTCGTTCACGTGGCCGCGCTCCATGGCTGGGCTGGCGTCGCGGGACGGCGCGCTATTCCCGTTGGGGTACGGACTGACCTGGTAGGGCGGACGATCGGCTTCCGTCGTCTGCCGGCACGCAGCCAAGCACTGAGCCGGCAGACCACACACAGCGATGGTCTGCCCCACTAATTCGGCAAAGCCTCTTTATCGGGCGGCACCCAGCTCGATCTCGCGGCTTCGCTGTCCAACACGGCAGGAGTCCAGAAGCGGTGCAGTAGCCCGGGATTGAGCCGATCTTCATTGTTCGCGAGGAACTCCTGAAAACTCGCCTCATGGTGAGTCGCAAGCAGCTTCACCCAAGCGGTGGTGATTGTTTCATGAAAGAGTTGAGGCGCCCCCGCATGCGCGGCGAATCTTCGGATCCCCTCCCGGACCAGCGAGAGAGCTTCATCGAACGGCTTCCTGTGGACCTGGAGCCACGCCAATCGCAAATGATCTCCGTGACGGAACGATGCATTCGGAAGTTCGCAACTGGTGAACGCAGCGAGGAATTCATCATCGCTGAGTGCCGCAGACGCAATGACGATAGCCATGTCTTAATTCTAGCCTAGCGGCGGTTCAGATCTTGCGCAGCGCCAGCACCGCGTTCAGCCCGCCAAACGCGAAGGAATTCGAGAGCGCGTATTCCACTTCGGCCCGGCGCGCTTGATTCGGAATCACGTCGAGGTCGCAGTCCGGGTCGGGTTCATTGAAATTGGCAGTGGGCGGCAGGAAGCCGTCGCGCAGGGCCAGTGTCGTGGCGAGGCACTCAAAAGCGGCGGCGGCGCCCAGCCCGTGGCCGTGCATCGATTTGGTGGAACTCACCGCCAGCCGGCCAGCATGCGCGCCGAATACCGCTCGGATGGCGGCGGTCTCCGTAAGATCGTTGGCGGGCGTTGCGGTACCGTGCGCATTAATGTAGCCGATCTGTTCGGGAGCGAGCTGCGCATCGCGCAAGGCCGCCCGCATGGCGCGCGCGGCGCCTTCGGCCGAGGGCTGCGTGATGTGGCAGGCATCCGCCGACATTCCGAAACCCACCAGTCTCCGCATGGATCCGCGCCCCGCGCGCCTGCGCCGCCTCGAGCGGCTCGAGCACGAACATGGCCGCGCCTTCGCCCAGAATCATCCCGCGGCGGTCCTTCGAAAACGGGCGGCAGGTATCGGGCGATACCACGCGCATGGCTTCCCAGGCCTTGAGAATCCCAAAACTGAAGGGCGCTTCACTGCCGCCGGTAATCGCCAGGTCGGTCATCCCGCTGCGGATCATCCAGTATGCCTGCCCGATCGCATGAGCCGCTGAGGAACAAGCCGTCGAAATGGTGAAGCTCGGGCCGGTGATGCCGAATTCCATGGAGATGTGGCTCGCACCGGCGTTGGCCATGGTCTTCGGGATGGTCAGCGGATGAACCCGGTTGTGCCCGAATTTGTAAACCTCCTGGAACCCGATGTCCTCGGTGCTCTGGCCGCCCACGCACGAACCGGTGATGATGGCAGCCGTCTCGCGCAGCTCCGGCGTCCATTCGATTCCGGCGCCGGTTACGGCTTCGCGCGCGGCGATCACGGCAAACTGCGCGAAGCGGTCGATGAAGTCGGCGCGGCGGTCCTCGAAATACGGCTGATGGCTATAGCCGTGCACCTCGGCGCCGTTTTGAAACCGTATCTGCGAGGTATCTGTGGATTCGATCGGCCCGATTCCGGAGCGGCCCTGGCAGAGGGCGGCGCCAAACTCCGAAACACTTCGGCCCAGAGCGCTGATAGCGCCCATGCCCGTGATGGCGACGCGCCGCATCGCTACTGGCTGGCCGCCGTATCTGCCGGCGTGGCGGCCGCTGCAGCCGATTTGGCGGCTACCAGTTTCTCCACTCCGTCCACCATCTGCCGCACGTTGCGCACGTGCCGTACTTCGTCGTCGGGAATCGAGATATCGAATTCGTTCTCCAGCGCGAAGAGGATTTCGACCGCGTCCATGGAATCGATGCCCAATTGCTGAGAAATTCGCTGTCTATGGTCACTTGCTCCAGGGGAATTCGTTTGGAAGTGGCGATCACTTTGAGGACGCGTTCAGTTATGTCGTCGGGCATATCAGTCGGCCTACCGTTTCAAACCTAAATCCCTGGTCGAGCAGCCACGGAACCAGGCGCCGGACGGCTTCAACGGTTACTGCAATATCCGGCTTGGGACGCAACTCGCGTCCATCGTGCAGACACACAATGGCCCCATTGGACACGCCACTGGCGACGCGGCGCACAACCGCGTCAGACTTCAGCTTCCAATCATAGCCGATTACCGTCCACATGACGCCCATGAGCTTCAGGCGGCGCTGCGCCTCACCCACCCCGAACCAACGCACTCCATAGGGAGCGCGGAACCAGCGCGGGCGGACCCCGGTGTGTTCCTGGATGGCGTCCTGCGCGCGGCGCAGTTCGTCTTCCATGAAACCCGGCGACCGGAAGTAGAACGGTGGGTGGGAGTAGGAATGGTTCCCGACGGTATGGCCGGCCTCGCGGACGGCACGTGCGATCTCCGGCAAGCGCTCCACGTTGATGCCGCACTGGAAGAACGTCGCCGTCACGCCGTAGCGGGCGAGGATTTCCAGAATTTGTGGAGTGCTCTCGCTGGGGCCGTCGTCGAAAGTAAGCGCCACTGCCCGCCGGTCCGCCGGCCCGCGCCAAACAGACGGGCCAAAAACGCCCGAAGCACGCCCGCGCACGGCCCAGGCCAGGAATGCCGACGTGGCGCACACTCCCACACCGGCGGCCATACCCAAGCGGCGCTGGCGCTGCGAATCCATGGACTTCCTATTGTAACCGCTTAGTTTTCAGTGGTCAGTTTTCAGTCCTCAGTCTTCGGCTTTCACTGATCACTGATTACTGATTACTCTGCAGCTGCCTTGCTCGCCGGAGCAGGTGTGGGGGCGCCTGCCGATAGCAGAAGTCTCTGCAATAGGGGATTGCTGCCGGAGTGCTCTTCAATGTAATCCACGCCGGAGGCCGTCAGGATGAAATCGGAGTTGTCCTCCACCGTCACATAACCCTTCGATCGCAGATACCAGGTGGTGAAATGCAGATACTCGCGGGGAAAGCTCATGCGCTTCTCCAGTTCCAGCACCGAAACTCCCGGATGAGATTCGTCGATGCGGCGCTGTTGGTAGAGCAGCGAGAGCACACCCAGCCGCCGATTCATCTCGCCCTGAATGCCATCCACGAAATCCGGCGATTCAAAGATAGGTAGCGGCGCTTCCTGGCGGGATTGTTGACTGGCATCATAGGTTGCGCGCTGGTCGGGATCGGACAGCACCTCAAAAGCCTTCTTCAATTGGAGAAATCTCTCGAGATTACCGGTCTGCGTGTTGTCCGGATGCAGCCGCGAAGCCATGATGCGATAGACGCGGCGAATCGTCTCTGCATCCGCCCGCGGACTGATTTGTAGCGTTTCGTAGTAGTCCTCAGGCGGCACTCCAGAGCCGGATTCGGAATCTTCGGCCGTGAACTCCACGCCAATGCCAAAGCTGGTTCCGCGGCGCGTGCAGTAACGGACCAAGCCAGCGCCGACAGGGTCGTGCGACTCCGTTTCGACGCGCACCTGAACGCCCGGGTCTATGGGCACGGCCGAATCGAAGCCGATTCCGGTCTTGGACGAATCCCGGCCCTGAACCACCGCCGATTGCGCTTGACCCTTCGCATCCTTCCAATTAGCCAAGTATTTGGCGTTAATGCGTCGTCGCGGTTTGTCTCGTCCCGGCATAGCTGTGAAAGAGGGTAGGGAATTTACCGGCTTTAGACAAGCCTTCCTTGGTAAGTGGCGGCACCGAAACCTCGGTTATGGAGCGGAGAGTATTGCGGTCCCTTCTCCGGAGAGAGATTCTGGGAGGATTTGACATGCCCTAAGCCCCATGGGGACCGCAAGTACATTCTGCCAGAGCAACTCGGCCCTACAAAAGGGCCATAAGTACTAGCTTGCGTAACAACCGTTCGATAGTACTGTTACTTGAACTGCCTTTTGTAGAAAAAGTCTAGGCCGAACAACCCGTTTTCTTCCCGCTGGGCCATCACAGAGAATCGTTTGCTTACCGACCATTCCACGCTCACCACCTGGGGGTTCGCATTGGCCACGTTTGTTATGTAAGTGAATGTTATATCAGGAGTTACTTGTTGCTCAATGGTCAAGCGGGCCTGTGAGTTGGTGGCAACGCCGGGCAGCGTCGGGTCAATTCGCAACCTGCTGATTCCAAAGAATCGCTGCAAACGACCGGAAACTGGACTAGAGATCACCTGACCGAGCAGGGCGGATGCGGATTGTTGGAATGGCTGGGGAGTTACGCTGCTTAACGCCGACAGGTTTGGATTGGTGGCGGAGTTGGGAGTCTGGCCGGTGGCCAGTAGCGCGACGATCTCACTGAACTGGAGCGGCGGGTCGGACCGAGGTGTCACGTTGAGCCGGTTGAGTGGCCCGGTAACCGCCAAGGTGATGTCAATCCCGCGGGCCCTGGTTTCCAGGTCGATATCCAGGACCGGCTCGATCTTGACGGGATTATAGAAGGAGATCGAGCCCTGATCGATGTTGTACTTGGTTCCGAAAAACAGGATTTGGCCTTGGGTGATGTGGATGCGGCCAATCAGAGCGGGGTTGGACGGTGTACCCCGTAAGCGCAGGCTGGCATCCGCCGCGATTCCCTGCGCCAGCGAACTCTCGAACTGAATGTCGGGCGATGACTCGATGGTGACGTCGAAGTTCAGCCCTTCGAGAAACCCGGGCTGCGTTGAAGGTGTTTGCACCGGCTCGGCGGATTTCGCCAGCAGAGAACCGACATCGGACTGCACGTTGAAGGCGGAACGCAAAACGGTGATGGTCCCCGAGAGCATGCTGCGGCGTCCGGTGCCGGTCAGGGTGAGGCTCGAGTTAGCCACCGTGCTGACGCCTTCCGGATAGCGGACCCGCACGCCTTGGGCGTCGGCGTGGACGCGGAAGGCCGGGTTGCCCCCGCCATAAGCGGCAAATCCAGTGAGCTGTATTTTACCGCCGCCGGTTTCTCCCGTCAGATTCTGGATGGTGGCGCGATCACCCGAGAACAAAATCAGTCCGTTGGCATTGGCCAGGCCGTTGGGCACGTCGGTGTAACTGAGCGCGGCGTTCTGCACTTCCAGCCGGCCGGTTACTTGCGGCGTGTCAGGTGCGCCGCGTACGGTGGCATCCACGTTAACCATGCCGGATGCGGTCATGTCGTGGTCGAATTCATGCAGCAGCGCGACGTCGGCATGCCCATTGACCCGTAGATCCAGGGCGTTCTTTTGTTGCAGCAGCACCCGTCCCCCGACTGTCACGTCGGTGGACTTGCCCACAAGATGCGCACTTTGAATCGTGACGACGGAGTTCGCAATGGCGGCCACAATGGGTCCGGAATTGCGCAACGTGAGCGAGTCGGCGGCAGCACGGCCCGTGGTGGGGGCGGCGCTCAGCTCCAGCGTGGGGAGCCGCAATTCCGCTTTGAGTAATTGTGGCTTGAGCAGCGGGCCGTCAATCGTCACCTCTCCTTCCGCGACGCCGCGGAAATCGGCGGGTCCCGTCGCCTTTCCAGGCGACAGCCAGGCGCGCAGCTGCGCCAGATCCACTTTCGAAAACGTGAGCCGGCCGCTGCCCGGGTAGTCGCCTTCCAGGCGCCACGTGCCTTGACCTTTCACCATGGAGTTGGCCACATCGGAATCGAGCGAAACGCTCAGGAGGGTGCCCTGCGAATGGGCGACGAGGTGCGCGTCGCCAAACTGCTGTCCCGTCAATTGAAGCCCGCGGCCCGTGGCATCGGCTTCCAGATCGACCAGGCGGTAGCCTGCGGGTGAGAGATCCACCGATCCGCGGGCGTTGAACGCGAGGGTTCCTTCCAGGCCCGGCCGGGACTTGCGCAGGGTCTGAATCTGATCGAGCGGTATGCGGTCACTCTGCGCCTGGAAGCGCAACCGGCCGGTGCGAAAATCATCGGGGGCATGATCGAAAGCGCCGTCAAACCGCACTTGTTTGACGCCCGCCGCAAGCTGGCCGGAGGACACCTGCAGGCTGCGGTTGGTATAGCTAACATGTGCCGTGAGGCGGTCGAACGGTTCGGATTGGAAGGAACCTTTGACTACCTCGAGATCGCCGGTTGCCTGTGGATTCCCAATCGTGCCGGCTACCTGCCCGGTGACCGATACCGTACCGGACGCAGGCAGGGTTGTCTGATGGATCAGACTCGCAAGGTCGCCCCATGCGGCATTGCGCAGGGCGCCGGTGGCAGCGATCGAACTATTCTCGTCCGCTTTCCAGTTTTGCAACCCGAGCGTAGCTTGGAATTGGGCCCGCAGCATGCCCTGGGTTAGCACCGCGTTGTCGAGGCGAACGGTTTGCGGAGAAGCCTGAACTCCCCCTTGGATCGAATCAAAAAGGTAGCCTGCGTATGCAAAGCGCATCACGCTAAGCCGCCCTGCGATTTGCGGATTCTCCGGCTTACCGGTCACAGTGCCATCGAAGAGAACCGAGCCGTTCTCCAGCTTCACGGGCAGGGAGGCGGAGCTCTCTCCGAAGGCCGGAAGAAAATCTTCCAGGTCGCGCGATTCCAGGTGCACGCGCATTTGCTGTCCGATGGCACCCGAAACCACAGCCTGAGAGGAAGGCAGGTTCAGGATCGATGTACCCAAATCCAACGTATCGGCGCGCGCGTCGTAGGTGGCGTTGAGTTCTCCCCACACCGCCGCTCCTCCCGGCACGGGCGCGAGCGTCAGATTGGCTGAGGCGTGGAGGTCCTTGCTTTGGCGCAGCGATCCCTCAAGCATGACCGGGCCGGAGATCAGGCTGTCCCAAGGCAACCGCTGGCGGCTATTGTAGACTGCCACCACGCGCCTCGCCTGGAAGCCGGTCAGATTTCCCGCGACGCGGAAACGGTTGAGCGACTGAATCGCTCCGTCTCCTTGAAAACGCCCTCCCAGCGTAGCGAGCGACAGCCCGCGGAAATTGACATCCTGATCGTGCAGCGCCACGGCGGCGACGTTGCCCTCCACAGGAAACCAGTTGCCCCCATATGCGGTTTCACCAGCCAGGTGGAGGCCGCTCAGGTCGACTCGCTTCGCATCCGCGCGCAGATTTCCCTCAGCGCGGAAATTCCGGAAGCGTACTGGATCCTGCTGGAAACCCACGCCGGACGCGCGCAATTTGCCGGTGATCGCATAATTCGAAGACCCAGCCCAGGTGGCGTCACCCGCCAGTTGCACGGTGCCCCGCTCCAGATTCCGCACGTGGAAAATGCGCGCAACATCCGGCACCGCAGCGCTGGCATCGTACCGGAAGGAGCCGCGAGGCGATGCGAGATCTTCCACCGCTCCCGAAAACTCGACGTGGGAATTGCCCGTGGCCCAGCGCGCCGAGGAGATGCCGATGCGGTTCCGCTCCAGTGTCACCTGCATCTGAACACTGAGGGGCAACGGTTGGGCGCCCTTCCACCGCAGGTCGAGCGGGTCGATGGCGATGTCGCCGCGGTAGAGCGGGCTGGCGGGGTCGTAGCGGAATTTCGCGTTGAGGTTGCGGCCGCTGGCATCGAATGGCGTCTGGCCGCGCGCCTCCACTTCGAACACGCCGTTCTCGATCTGGAACCGGCCCACCGCCAGGTCCAACAGCGTCTCTGCCGGTGTGCGCGCCGCTTTCGATTTAATTTTGGGCTCCGGGACGTTGGTGTGGCCGTCCGGGTAGACGATCAGGTAGATGTGCGGGTCTTTCACCTCCAGATACTGAAGGTCGACATCGCGCCTCAGCGCGGAAACGATCTTCAACCCCAGCACCACCGATGCGGCGCGGAACAGCGGCGGACGATCCGCCGGCTCGTTCCCGTGCAGTACAAACCGATCGACTTCCGCGCGCAGTTGTTTCCAATCGAAACGGAAATCGCCTACCTCGGCGCGGCCCCCCGTGGCCGTCTCTACCGTGCTGATAATGCGCGCGCGCACCTTTTCGTGAAACCAGTCGCTGCGCAAAACCAGAATTCCGCCGGCGAGGCCCAGCAGCACGATCGCCGCGAGCGAACCCAAAACCACCCACGCAATCCGTCGGCGGCTCATTGGAACGCCTCTTCGTGGAAAACGATATCGGTGCGTTTGCGCTCGTCCTTGAGCCACAGGTCCATTTGTTGATCGGCCCGGTTTCCGGTGAGCGTCTCTTCTATCTTGCCGCGATAGTCTTCCAATAAAGCGGGCTCACCCGGTTTGGCGGCCAGCGCCGCGGGCCGGACTACCTTTTCAAAGTAATCACGGATGTCCTGCTCGGTAACTTGCACACCGGGGCGAAAGCGCACACCCACGAACGCCAGTAGCGTTAGCTGCCACAGCAATTCATCCTTTAGATCTTGTTCCGTGATGCCGGCGGCATTCAATGCCCGCTGGAAGTCCTCGTCGCTAGGGAACTGGGCTTTCCGGAATTCGAGGAATTGCGGCATGGCGGAAGAGGCTTCGGGCATCGTAAAGCGTGTGAGTTCCAACTCGCGCCGGATCAAGGTTTGTTCCACCAGGCGGTTGGCGGTAGCGCGCTTGGCAGCCGGGCTGAGATCGGGTTTTAGCCCATTGAGGAGTGCGGTCACGCGGATCTCGCGGTCAATGTCACTGGCGGTAATGACGCTGCTGCCCACGGACACCGCGATTCGGTCGACAATCTCGGCGCGGGCGGCCGCGGCCAGTACCAGCAGGTAGAGGATCGTGGGGCCAGTCCTTCGGGCCTGCCGCCGAGCTTCCGCCCGGCGCTCGGGGGTATTGCCTTCGGTCAGGCGCCGGGCGGAAGCCCGGCCGCAGCCTGAAAGGCTGGCCCCACAACGGGCTGGAATCTGCCGTCTCAAAACGTTTGCCCTATCGAAAAGAAGAACTGAAAATGATTGACGCTCTGCTCCACGCATTTGCTGGCAACTCCCGGCGGCGGGGAGCAGGGATTGACGCCGGCGTTGACCAGATCCTGCTCACTGCCCTTGAAGCCGAAGAAACGCGGCGGATTGATGCTATAAGCCAGGTCCACCCGAACCGGACCAATGGGAGTGCGGTAGCGCAAGCCGAAACCGACGGCGTGCACCATGTAGTCAAAATCCCCAAGATCGCGCTGCTTCACGCGGAATGACAAATTGCCCAGGCTGGAATAAACATTGCCCGCATCGTGAAACAACACGCCTCCCACATTGTCGCCGATCAAGGGAAAGCGGAGTTCGGTTTGATTGAAGAAGAGTGCGGTGCCACCCAGCGGGAACCCGGTCGAGGGGTCGCGCGGACCAGCCTGAAAGTCCGGGAAGCCGCGGTTGGAGTTTGCGCCGCCGGCAAAAAACCGCTCCGGCAAGGGAATCGCGTCGAGCACGTCCCCTTGGAAATGGAAGGCGTAGATATCGCCGAACTCGGTGCTGCGAGCTAGAACGAGCTTCTTTCCAATAGGGTGATAGGTGGCGTTGCGGGCCAGAAAACGCAGAAAATTTCTCTCCGAGCCGAGGAAGTGTTCCGCAAGGCCGATGTCCAGAGTATTGTAGATACCACGGTGCGGGTCCAACGGATCGTCGCGTCGGTCCTGAATCAGGTTTCCCGATACCAAGCCGAGGAGCACGGGTTGCGACAGCAGCGGGATCAATAACGGATCGATCTTAAGAGTGCCCTGATCCACACTTACCCGGCGATAGGTATACCCGTATACCAGGGTTGTGGCCTTCGAGAGGCGTTGGGTAAGTTGCATGCCGACCTCCTCCCTCTTGTAGTCGAAGGTACGCACATCGCGCGAGTCTTGAAATAACGTGGTAAACGAGAGGCTCAATTTGTCCTGGTTCCGGAAACGCGGCCAAGTATAGGTCAGCAGCGCCAGTCGTTCCAGGGTGGAGAGGCGGGTCCGCAGGCTGAGACTGTGGGCGAGCCCCCAAATGTCATTGCGCGTGATGTTAAAGGAGACGCGCGGGGAGAAGCCGGTAGCCCCCGCCGGCGCATCCAGGCACGTTTGGCATCCTCCAATGCGCGCCAACTCTGCGCCGAGGCCTACCGCCGCCGAGTAACGGCGGGCCTCATCGATGTCGAACAACACATATTTGGAAGGGGTGTCACCGTCGGGGTCCTGAATGGCAGCATTGATGCGTTGGAACACGCCCAGATCGTACAAGCGGCGCTGCGCGTCGGAGATTGCGGTGGGAGATAAGGGATCTCCTGGGTTCATTCGTAACGCCCGATACACCAGTCCCGGGCGAGTCGCCTGGAGCCCGCCCACCAGCACCTGCCGGATGGATTGTTGCGGTCCCTCATCGATCATGAAGCGCAAGTCGATACGATTGGGCTGCTCCGCCGGCCGGGCGCTCCACTCGAAGGTCACTTGCGGAAATCCGCCTTGAAAATAACGAGCCAGAATGGTGTCACGATCCACCGCCACATTGAATTCGCTGTACGGCTGTCCTGCGGAGGAACTGAGGGTCGCTAGAATCTCAGCCTTATTCAGTTTTTGGATGCCATCTACGGTCAAGCTGTTGACAAAATACTGGGGGCCCTCCACGATCTGGATGGACACTCCGAGGTCGTTCTCCCGGCCCTGGTAGTCATCGATCACCCGATGCGTCACTTTGACGTCGCGAAACCCATTGGATTGGTAGAGGCTAGTGATGGCGTTCTCGTCGCGCTTTAGAAGCGCTTCGCTGTAGCGGCCGCGGGGGTATTGAAGGAACGAGGCCACCTGCAACAACATTCGCTCACGAATCGTGTCGGTGGCGAAGTAGTGGTTGCCAGTAATTTCCAGAGCCACGAGTCTGTGCCGCGGCCCGCGGTTCACCAGATAGTCGAGAGATGCCTGATCGTTCTTGACGCTCTGCTCTTTGAATTCGACCTCGGCCTCGAAGTACCCTTCGGACTGCAGGTAGTCCCGCAGGTTGCGCGCACCCTCCGCCAACAGATCATGATCCACCGTGTGCTCTTCAAAAACCGGCACATACTGCCGCAGCTTCTTCTGCGAGATACTGGCTCCAATAGCGTTCACTTGAATGCGGGGGCCGGCGTCGATATTGAGAGTCGGCAAGGCGGATTGTGTCTCGGGGTCGATGCGAATCTGTTCCAGCTCGACTTTGGCTTCGAAGCGGTCGGCCTTCCGGTACAGCGCTTCCACTCCATTGGTCGCTTCCCGTACACGGGCTTGTGTCATCGGTTTCCATGTATGGAGCAGCCAGCGGCGCCACTCGGTGGCGCGAATGATCTTGGTGGGATCCATTTTGAGGTCGCCCTTCAGCGTAGGCGCGGTGAACCGTGCGCGGGGGCCGCTGTTCACTTCGAAGCGGATGTGGACCTGCTGGTATTTGGAATCGTAGTCGAAAACAGGACGAATGGTGGGGCGGTATAGGCCGTTGTTCTCCAGCAGCCGGCGCTGGAGTTCGATGGCCTGCTGCAATTTGGCTTCGGTGTAGGGCTGTCCCAGATCGAGCTGCGTAGCATTCTCGAGTTGACCGGAGTTAGGCGGGCCGGAGAGCTTTCCCGCTACGTGGACATTGCCGATGAACCAACTGTTCTTGGTAAGAAAACGGATGATCACACCGCCGTTGTAGGGCTCGGCATCCACTTGGATATCGGCATAGCGTCCCGTGGCAAAAAGGCGTTGGATACTGGCATGAAGATCGGTCTGGCGCAGTGGCTGGCCGCGCTTCAGAGGAAGGATTGCAAAGAGCTCGCTGGCTTCGAGCGGCTGATTGATCGGGTCAAACTGGATGTTGACAACCGTGAGCCCCTCGTACTTCTGAGCCTGACCTTCCAGCTCAGGAGGTGCAGCTGCCCAAGCCAGCAAGACCAGGGATAGGGCGAGCAGCGGGCGCACCACCATCATGATACCCTGCCGGGGCATGGTACAACTTCAGAAATGAGCGATGTGATCCACCGTACTTTTTCCGCCCGTTTGGATTGCCGCTACCTGCTGCAAGCGCCGGCTGCCGTGGATTCCGAAACCACGCTGGTGGTAGCGCTACATGGGTTCGGAGCTAATGCCGAAACCATGCTGCACCTGACCCGGAAACTGTTCGGCGGGCCTTCGGTGATCGCCGCGCTGCAAGGCCCGAATCAATTCTTCCTGGGGGAGAAGAACCGCGAAGTGGGTTATGGGTGGATCACTAATCGCTTTCCCGCCGACTCGATCCGTCTGCATCGCGACATGGTGTTGCATGTGCTGGCGGAAGTGGGCCGCGAGTTCGGCATCCCTGCAGCACGGCATCTGCTAGCCGGTTTCTCGCAATCGGTAGGATTGAATTACAGGCTGGCCGCTACGTGCCCCGACGCCGTCCGCGGCGTGATCGCCGTTTGCGGCGGCCTGCCCAGCGATTGGGATGAGGGCGACTACGAGCCAGTGAAAGCAGCCCTGCTCCATATTGCCCGGCGCGAGGATGAGTACTATCCGCCGTCTGTGACGGAGCACTACGCGGCGCGGTTGCGAAGGCGCGCCTCAGATGTAGAATTCCATTTGTTGGATGGCGGCCATCGCATGCCCTCCAACGGCAACCTTATTGTGGACCCGTGGGTGCGGCGCATCGTATGACCTTTAAGAACATTCGCGAGGCTGTACGCTTCTCCGGCGAGAAGATGACGAAGGTGAATTTGTTCGAGACGGAGCGCATGTTCTGCGATGTGTACGGTCTCGATCCCGGCCAGGAGCAGAAGGTGCATGCTCACGATGGAGCGGACAAGGTTTACGTGGTGGTGGAAGGCAGCGGCACTTTCCGCGTCGGTGTCGACGAGCGCCAACTTGGTCCGGAGACAGTGGTGCTGGCGCCGTCCGGCGTGGAACACGGCGTTCGCAATACGGCAGACACGCGCATGACGCTGCTGGTGTTCATGGCGCCCAATCCGAACGTTCGCCGCTAGTGGTCTAGGTCACAAATAACAGGCCCTATCTTCCTGCTTCTCGTGAGGCAGACCATCATTGTTTGTGGTCTGCCAGGGCTTTTGCGCCGCTTTGCGGCGCTGGCAGACGACGGAAACCGATCGTCCGCCCTACAGAAATAAACTGGCCTACCGAAAGCGCGTGGAGCAAAAGGCGGCGGACCAGGCCGACTGCCAGCCAGCCGTGCCCATCGCCGGCGGAGGGGATCCATCGGGTGGAACATCGACGGGCAGGGTAATCGCGGGGGCCGGCGAAGGGTTGATCGGGAGGTAGTCCCCGTGGTCGAAGTCCCAGTTGCCGGGGAGCTCGAATGGTGCCTGGAAGTTGCCTGGCCTGGGGCTGGCGGGACCATCATGACCCAAAGCTGCACGCCACCACGGATGCCCCTCGGCAATGATTCCTGCGAATAAATTACCCAGCGGAAATATCTCCGAGAGCACCTCGTCTTTTTTGGATGCGAGAACCGAGATTTCCCCAACCTTGGCCGCGGCCGCTTGGAACTCCGTGTTGAGGCAGTTGTCGTCGATGGCGCCGGCCATGACCGTGACCCGCCGCACCGGCCGATTCATTTGGGAAATGGTCTCCAGTACAATGCGGGCTCCCAGGCTGTGCGAGGCGAAGGAAATGCTTGCCGCGTTACCAAAGTTGGCATCCAGAAACGGAGCGATCAGGCCGCCCGCTTCGTCGGCGATCCGGGGCTCTTCCGGATAGTCCAGACCGTGCGCCCAGATTGAGTCCCCGGGCCACAACAGACCCATAAACACAGACGGGGCCGCGAGTTGAAGTAGTCCCTCCCAATGAGACAGGCTTTCGATTCCGTCCGCGCGATTCACATTGAATCCGTGAGTCGCAATCAGAACGTGCCGTCCCTGGATATCGGCGAGCAACTGCGCTTTGTCCAGGCTTGCATAATTGCCGATGCTGGTGCCCTGGTTCATCGCTACGGAGGCGGCCAGATTGCCACCAACCGTCGAGAGGCGAACATCGAGAAATCGTGTCATAAGTGACCTACTTCTTTACCAGCTGCAGCGTGTTCACAGCAGTTGCCAGAGCGGTAGACACGTCCTTGGCGATGGGAGCTAATGGCGTGGCCAAGAGGCCCACCAGCACAGACTGGGCGATGTCCAGCGGCCAACTCGCCTGGCTGCCTGCGTTCTGCAGAATGATTCCGGCGAAAACTGCAAGCAGTATAGAGATCACGACCGCCCAGGCCCGCGTCCCGTTGCGATAAGTCTGGTCGGCGCGCTGGTAGGCCTCGTCGACCAATGCAGTCAAAATCAGATCGAAGCGGGCGAAGACATCGGACTGGGCTGGGGTAAGCGGGGTTCCAGTCGCAATGCTTGCCGCGACGGCAGGGAGGACGGCGGGGTCCACGCCGGTTGCGTTCCCTAGCGCTGCGGCATTGCCCGGGTCAAGGTTCAGCTTGATGAGGGACTTGGCAATGGACTTCTGGCTGCCCAGATCTGTCCCGTTGAACCAGTTCGCCTGCAGCGTTGCCAGTATTTTCTGTTGGGAAAGCGTATTGACTGGCTGTGCCGCCACGTTGACGCTCGGTGTCAATTCCGTAACCGCTGTACGTATTCCACCAAAGCCGATATGGTTCACTCCCCCACCGAACACTTTGGTCGCATCCACCAAGCCGGCAGCCGCGGTGCCCAATCCTCCGATGGCTGTGACCACTTGTGGCAGAGTCTGCAGTCCGATCATGCGATTCGCCTCCTCGTTCCGTCACACTATAACCGCGCGAAATGCCAGAGGAAAGGACAACCGGCGCTTACCGGGCCGCGACCGTCAGGGAGCGGAGGTTGCTACTCCAGCTTCCACAGAATCTGCCGGAGCATCCCCAACACTACCGGCGCATCGCGCGCGGATAGGTTAAGGCGGCGAACCAGGCGGCGCACCTTCTCCTCTGTGGAAGCCGCGATCCGCGGATTCACATACCCGCTCCGCCGCAAGACATCTAGCAGCAGCGCGGTGACCTGTTCGGTTTCCGCGGCGGAGGCAGACTGGATCTTCCCGGGCCGTGCCGCCGCGGCCTTGGCATCGCGCGTCAACTCGTAGAGGCACAGCGCCACCGCCTGGCCCAGGTTCATAGAAAGGTCGGCGCTCACGGTAGGGATACGCATCAGCCAATGGCAGTGACTCAGATCCTCGTTCGACAAACCGAATTTCTCGGAGCCGAACAGCAGCGCCACCGGACCGTTCTCAAGCGCCCTCCGTATGGATCGCGCGCCGTACTCCAGACGTCGGATGGAATGCTGCAACTCGCGATGTCCTACCGAAGTGGTGCCGACCACCAGGCGGCAGTCGCCGGCGGCATCCGCCACCGACACGCATTCTTCGGCGGCTTTCAACAGGGGCGCCGCGCCCACCGCGGAGCGCGCCTCCCGGAACGCCACGTCGTACGGGTTGACCACGCGCAGGCGCGAGAAACCGAAGTTCGCCATGGCCCGCGCAGCCGCACCCAGATTGAGCGGATTGCGGGTCGATACCATCACCACGCGGAGGTTGGAACGGAGTTCGTCGCCGATAGTCATAAAAGCAATCAGTAATCAGTGATCAGTCATCAGTAATACGCTACCGGCTTCACAACTGACAACTGATCACTGAAAACTGACGGTTCAAGGCCATTTGACATCGACCCCTAACTACCGGTACGCTAAATAGTTTGTAAGAGAGCACTGGAGACGTGTGTCAATGAGTACCGAGTTTCCCTCCAAGAATGGCGTCGAACGCCACTGGCATGTCATCGACGCCGAGGGTGTAGTTTTGGGTAAGCTGGCCAGCAAGGCGGCTATGATCTTGATGGGCAAGACGAAACCAATCTACACGCCGTTCATCGATACGGGCGATCACGTGATCGTGATCAACGCCGACAAAGTCCGGGTTACCGGCCGAAAAGAAGAAGACAAAGTTTATCGCCACTTCACCGGATACCCCGGCGGGCTGGTGGAGAAGAGCTTGAAGCGGGTGCGCGCGGAACGGCCCATCCGCATCATCGAGGAGGCCATCCAGGGGATGCTTCCGAAGACCAAGCTCGGCAAACAGATGTACCGGAAATTGAAGGTCTACGCGGGTGACTCGCCATCCGCACGCGGCGCAGAAGCCAACCGCGTTGGCCGTGAAATAGCGGAAGGGATTGTTAGTGGCAGCGACGATAGTTCAGTATTTAGGTACGGGCCGCCGGAAGAGGTCGGTGGCTCGCGTGTTCTTGCGGCCCGGCAAGGGTGAAATTACGGTCAACAGCCGGGCATTCGATAATTATTTCCCGACGGAAAGCTCGCGCGCGGTGGTGCGGCAAGCGTTGCTGGCGACCGAGACCCTGGACAAGTTCGATGTCCTGATTCTCGCCGACGGCGGCGGCGTGGCCGGCCAGGCCGGCGCCGCCCGACTGGGAATTGCCCGGGCCCTGGTGGAGTTCAACGCGGAGCTGCGGCCACGGTTAAAGAAGCTCGGCTTCTTGACCCGCGACCCGCGTGCCCACGAGCGCAAGAAGTACGGCCAAAAGGGCGCTCGCAAGCGGTTCCAGTTCTCCAAACGGTAGGTTGTTTCATGAGGCTCCGAAAGGATGTAGTATCCAGTCCCTTCGGGCTTTTACTCACGATTCATTCAAGGGGCGATGTCCCCTTGACCAGAGAAGCTTTCCGGGCGCAAATCTCGCTTTGGGCGCGCTCTGAAGGAAACAGGAGGTAGTTTGCCGGCAATCAGCATGAAGGAATTGCTCGAAGCAGGCGTTCATTTCGGGCACCAGACCAAGCGCTGGAATCCGAAGATGAAGGAATACATCTTCGGCGAACGCAATGGAATCTATATCATCGACCTGCAGAAGACGCTCAAGATGTTCAAGGATGCAGCGCGCTACGTAGGGGAGATGGCGGCACAGGGCAAAAACGTACTTTTCGTCGGCACCAAACGGCAGGCGCAGGAAGCCATCGCCGAAGAAGCTAACCGCTGCAGCATGTATTACGTGAATCAGCGGTGGCTGGGTGGCTTGCTCACCAACATGCTTACGGTGCAGAAGTCCATCAAACGGCTGAAAGAACTGGAAGCGATGGCGGCCATGGAAGGCGGCTACGCCGGCCGGCCCAAGAAAGAAATTATCCGGCTGGAGCGGGAGCGCAAGCACCTGGATTCGAACCTGGCGGGCATTAAAGACATGCCCGGCTTGCCGGATATCCTGTTCGTGATCGACTCCAATAAAGAAGCCATTGCGGTGAAGGAAGCGCGGCGGCTGGGCATCCCGGTGGTGGCGATCGTGGACACCAACTGCGATCCGGACGAAGTGGATTACGTGATTCCCGGCAACGACGATGCGCTGCGCGCCATCCGGCTATTTGCGAGCAAGATCGCCGATGCCGTGGTGGAAGGCCGTTCGCTCGCGTCGGAGCAGGACTTCACGGCCGACAAGATAGTGACCGATGAGACTCCGGCCGAACAGAGCATGGAGGAGTATACGGAATACGTGGATGCCAAGGTTCTCAATGAGATCATGGCGGAAAGCCTGAGCCTGGAAGAGGATCCGCCGGCCGCTTCGCATCGAAAAGGCCCGGCTTCGGAGACCGTGGAGCCCGCCTCTGAACCGGCGGTCACCAGCGAGAGCGGACACTAGGAACCAGGACCGCTCCCCTGTGGGGCAGGCCTTCCGGCCTGCCGCCGCCTTTCAGGCGGCGCGCCGCCCATAGGCGCGGCGGCAGGCCGGAAGGCCTGGCCCCACAAGGAGCGATAGGGACTCAGTAAAGGATCAAGACAGCATTATGGCGGAAATTACCGCAGCACTCGTGAAAGACCTGCGCGACCGGACGGGCGCAGGTATGATGGAATGCAAGAAGGCGTTGGTGGAGTCGAAAGGCGACATCGGGGACGCGGAAGTGCTCTTGCGCAAATGGGGCATCGCCTCCGCTGGCAAGAAGGCTTCCCGCACCACCAAACAGGGCCTGATCGGCAGTTATATCCACCACGGCGGCCAACTTGGTGTGCTGGTGGAGATTAACTGCGAGTCCGATTTCGTGGCGCGCACCGCCGATTTCATCGAACTGGTGCATGACGTTGCCATGCACATCGCCGCGGCCGACCCGCGCTTCATCCGCAAAGAAGACGTGTCACCCGAGGTGCTCGACAAGGAGCGAGACATCGCGCGTACCCGGGCTCTCAATGAAGGGAAACCCGAGAAGGTAGTCGACAAGATCGTCGAAGGCCGCCTGCAGAAGTTCTACGAGGAGGTTTGCCTGCTGGAGCAGCCCTTCGTGAAGGAAGCCACTCTGAGCGTCGGCCAACTGGTGAAGACCAAGATCGCCAAGCTGCAGGAGAACATCAGCATCGCCCGGTTCGTGCGCTTCAAGGTGGGCGACGTCGCGGCCGTGGAAGCGGGCGCCGACGGCTCGTCTTCCTAAATGCCCGGCTATAAGCGCATCCTGCTGAAGGTTAGCGGCGAGGCTTTGGCCGGAGGCGCGTCGTTCGGAATCGACGCCGAGCGCGTGAAGGAACTGGCGCGCGAAGTTTCCGACGTGGCGGCCGCCGGAATCCAGATCGGCGTGGTCGTAGGCGGCGGGAACATCTTTCGGGGTGTAGCCGCCGCGGCCCAGAAAATGGACCGCGTGACCGCCGATCACATGGGTATGCTGGCCACCGTGATCAATTCTCTGGCGCTCTCCGACGCCCTGGAGCAGATGGGCATTCCCACGCGCGTGATGAGCGCCATCGAAATGCACCAGGTGGCCGAGCCGTACATCCGCCGCCGCGCCATCCGGCACCTGGAAAAGGGCCGCATCGTGATTTTCGCGGCGGGCACCTCCAATCCCTATTTTTCGACGGACACCGCCGCCACCCTGCGTGCGCTCGAAATCAAAGCGGACGTCATCGCCAAAGGAACGCGCGTGGATGGCGTGTACGACAAGGACCCCCTGAAGTTCCCCGACGCCGTCAAATACCAGCAGATTACGTACCTGGAAGTGCTCTCGCAGGCGCTGGGGGTGATGGACGCTACATCGATCGCCATGTGCCGCGACAACCGGCTGCCGATTATCGTTTTCAATCTGAACACAACAGGCAATATAATGCGTATGTCGATGGGCGAACCCGTCGGCACGTTGATTCACTAGCGGGATTTCGGAGACATCGCTTATGAAAACCGAACCACAGGCCGCACCGAGCGGGCCGACGTTCAACTCGGTAAAGGAAGTTGAGGGAAACGTCAAGACGCGCATGGAAAAGGCGCTCAGCGATCTGCAGCACGAGATGGCCTCCATCCGCACCGGCCGCGCGTCGCTGGGAATCCTGGACCACATCCGCGTGGATTACTACGGCACGCCCACTCCGCTAAACCAGGTCGCCAACCTGCACGTTCCCGAGCCGTCGTTGATTACCATTCAGCCCTGGGACGTGTCGCAGATCGGGCCCATCGAAAAGGCCATCCGGGTGTCCGACCTTGGGCTGAACCCGGCCAACGACGGCAAGATGATCCGGCTGCCCATTCCCCCGCTGACCGAAGAGCGCCGCAAGGAACTGGTGAAGAAACTGCACGGCGTGGCGGAACATCACCGGGTTTCCGTGCGCAACATCCGCCGCGACGGCAACGAGGCCGTGAAGAAGCTGCTCAAGGACAAAAAGATCACCGAGGACGACGACAAGAGGGCGCACGACGAGATCCAAAAGGTGACCGACGCCTACATGGATAAGATCGACCAGGCGTCCAAGGCCAAAGAAAAGGAAATCCTGGAAATCAAGTAAGCTATCAGCCAAGACGAGCGCCAGGGGTAGCTGAAGGCTGAGCGCTGATTGCTGAAAGCTTATCTGAAGCCGCGGCGGTACGGTAGAATTTCATTCAATGCCATGGTTTACCGTGCGAGTGCCGGCTTCGAGCGCCAACCTGGGGCCCGGTTTCGATGCGCTGGGGCTCGCTCTGGGCGTGTACCTGACGTGCCGCTTTCGTAAGAGCACGATGCTGCGCATCTGCGGATCCGGGCGCGACGCGGACCGCATCTCCCTGGGCGCGGACAACCTCATTTGGCAGACCGCGGTCGCCGTGGCGAAGAGCCACCGGACGGAGATGCCGCCCATTGAACTGGAAATCCGCAACGAGATTCCGCTCGGCAAAGGCATGGGGTCCAGCGCGGCGGCGTTGACGGCGGGCGTGATCATCGCCGATCAATTGCTGGGACTGAACTGGAAGCCCTTGCGCGTGCTGGATGAAGCCGCCCGCCTTGAGGGACATCCCGATAACGTGGCCGCCTGTATCCTGGGCTCGATTGTGGCGAGCGCGATCGATTCGGGCGGGGTGGCGCGCGCGGTGCGGCTCGACTTGCCCCAGCGGTTCGGAGTCGGCATTGTGGTACCGGATTTCGATTTGCCCACGACCATGTCGCGCTCGGTTCTGCCCGATTGCTACAGCAAGGACGACGCGGTTTTCAATGTCCAGCGCGCGGCACTCCTGGTGGCGGCATTGGCCACCGGATCGATCGCGGCCTTTCCGACGGCTCTCGAGGACCGCTTCCATCAGCCGTTCCGTGTGCCTTTAGTGCCCGGCCTGGACGAGATCCTTAAACTGCGCGCGCCCGGGCTGCTGGGGTGCGCGCTGAGCGGCGCCGGCCCGTCGATCGTAGTGTTTTTCGAGCGCGGCTATGAGGGCGTTTGCGGCCTGGTGCGGCAGATCTTCCGGCTGCACGGCCGGGATTCGGAGGTGCTGGTGACGCACATAGCCGAGAACGGATTCGAGCTTGTGGAAGAGCCGGAGCCTGACGCTCCAATCCAGCCATAGGACGGCCGCAGATCAGGGGCCCGCCCTATACCTTCAGCGTCCGCTGAGCCCGCCGGGCCATGCCGAGGTCAGGTGATACGTCGCCGCCGGGCCGATCATTTCCACGCGGCGGATCTTGCCGTTCTCAATCAGGAAAGCCTCTGTAACTAAGATGCTGGACGGCCGGTTGAAACCCTTGAACGTGTACTTGCGGCCGTCCGATAGTGTGCCCGAATTCACGGTGCCTTGATCGAACACCACGTGTGACCAGACCACGCCGCGCTCCGAATCGACCAGAGGGTAACGGCGATGGTGGATGTTCTGCACCACAAAGTAGTAGCCCAGTTTGAACTGTGACAGGCAATCCATGGCAAACCCGTTGACCGCGTCGGGAGGCTCGTTGGCCGGCCGGGGAAGGTTGGTAGTATGGGCTCCGTTTTCGATGCGGTCGCAATCGTTGGTAAAGGGATAAGTGCCCGTGCCGTTGATGCCCTTGCCGTCATTCTTCTGCAGACCGGTGAAATAGCCGTCCGCGATAGCGATCATCTCCTGGCGCGAGAGCCGCTGGGCGGGAGGAATCGATTTGAACCACATGTCCTCGGGCTTATAACCCGGCTTGTCCAGATCCGCAATGCTCGCTGGTCCGCCGCCACCCTGCCGAAAGTAAATGCTCTCGACTTCGGTGATGCGGCCCAGTTCGACGCGCAGGCGCAGGCTCATCAGCAGCGGCGTACCGGCTTCCCGCATGGTGCCCATGAAGGCCACCTGGCCGAACTCCGGGTCGGCGAAGATGTGCTTGTAGTTGCCCGGACCTTCCACTGTTTTCCAGAAGCCGTCACCAAGATCCATGGGCTGATCGTTTTCGGTGTACATCACATCCGCGGAGAGCGGCAGGCGTTTGGGATCGTGGGCAGTCAGGGCCGCAAGGTATTGATTGACCAGGTCCTCGAGACACGCGCGGCTGCAGTTGAGCGGAATCGGTCCGGTGGCGGCGCGTACGCCGGGGGCGAAGTAAGCGGTCAGCGCGGCCACCACAACGATCGCAAGCGAGCCAAGCGCAGTCAAGGCAGGGCGCACAGAGGTGTTCTTCATATCAAGGAGATTCTATCGCTGAAACCGCGGAGGTGCCAGTGTCGCGGCCCGAAGGCCACTGCAGTCACTGCATTAGCGCTTGTAGTTTTTGGTCGAGCATCTGGTACGGCAACGCGCCCACTACCAGTTCGCCATCGACTCCTGCCGGGGTATTTCGGCCGATCACAAACGACGGCGTACCAGATGCCCCGATCTTCCGTGCGGCCAGAACATCGTTTTTGATGGCCTCCTTGTATTTTCCGCCTTCCACACAGGCGCGAAATTGCGCTTGGTCTAAGTGGAAATCCTTAGCGAAGGCCACGAGGTTTTCGATATCCAGTTTGTCGGGGTTCGATTGCATCCGGTCGCGCATCGGCCAGAATTGGCCTTGCTCGCCGGCGCATCGCCCTGCTTGAGCGGCTTGCAGCGCATTGGGGTGACTGTCGAGTGGCAGATCGCGGCTGACGAATCGCACCTTGCCCGTATCGACGTAATTCTTTTTGAACTCGCCGAATGCCGTGGCGTGGAACCGTTGGCAGTACGGGCACTGAAAATCCGTGAACTCCACCACCGTCACCTCGGCATCCTTGGGTCCGATCGAGTAGGCGCCCTCCACACCCACGACGGCCTTGACGATCCTCTCCGCTTGCTGCCTGGGAGCCGCCTGGGGCTGCTTCTCGAGCAGCTTGTGAATCTCGCGCAGCTCGTTCAGAATCTCGTTCAGTACTGCGTCGTCCTGCCGGTGGGTGTTGGCCTCATCCGCTGCGACGAGCGGCAGTACCAAAGCCAGTGCGAGGCCCGCGGACTTGATATACCGGGAAATCTTCATCGTAGTCATTCGAATTCCTAAGGGCAGTTGCCGAGCAGGTCAACATTGATCGCTGCAAACAGGCTATCGGCCAGGTTAATCGGAATAATGATGCCCACGCAGGGAATCGGACTTTGGTTAACCTTGTCGAAACCGTTGTCGAAGGTGATCACGTCATCACCGCAGGCAAACACAAACGACTGACCCGGCGAATAGGAACTGGCTGTATCATAAGCCACGACATTGAAGGCGTTGGGCAGGGCTTGCGCCGCTGAGATGAGACTATTCACAAGGTTAATGGCTTGGCCAATCCCCTTGGGAGGACTCAAGGTCAGAAGCGTGGCGAGAGTAGCGGAATCGACACAACCGATTACCAGGGCTTTGTCCTGGGCAGGATTGGAACTGAAGCCCAGACCTTCAATGAAACTGCCCGGGTAATTATTACAGACAAACGACAAAGAAGCACTGCCCACTACTCCGTCGATCGTCATTCCCGGCGGCGCGTTCTTGTTCACCAGGCCGGCGATTTCCAGGTTAATGATGTCATTAGCCAGCGAGATGGCGAGCGTGATGATGTTGCTCTTCGCTGTGCCGGCCAAGTCGACACAGGCACCGAACGCCAGGCTGATGATATCGAAGAACTGCGGTGCGATCCGCATCTTTCCTAGTAGCTTCGCCCAGACTACCGGCGAGTGATCGTATTGGCGGATACTCCCGCTCAACGGCGTGGCTATCGCGCCCACCTGCCCCCCAATCGCATCCAGAAGAGTCGGAATATCGGAAGACATGACCTCATTGACCAGGTCGTTATTGTTCGCGAGAACCAGGGAACTGGGGTGCAGCGAACTGAGTATGCTCAACTGGGATTTATACAACGCTGTCGAGTTCTGAATCGCCGTCACTGCCGCTTGGGTCACGTTACTCGGGTTCAGCGCGTTAATGTTGGTGATCGCACCGAGGATCGTGTTGTGGAGATTCGTCAGGGTGGTTACGAAGCTTGCATCGTCGGGAGACGACCCGAATCCCGCGCCGGTAATCTGAACCGCCGGAATGAGCCGGCCGTCGGGCGGCGCCAAGACCTGGTTCGCCCCCAGGGCGTTAGCATTCATGCCCGGCGTGGTCAGAAGAGTCTGAAGAGCCGCCTTGGCATTCGTGAGGCCGGCGTGCCCGCTGGCCTGATACGCGTTGAGAATGTTATTCACAGCGGTGGTGAGTTGATCTGAATAACTGAACGTCTGGGCCGTCACCGGCGCCGTGCCCGTGGGTAGCACAACCACCTGCTCGCTGGCTGAGCCTCCGCCCTGCAGTGTTGCCGTGACGTTAAAGACTCCGCCAGTCTGCTTACCAAAATTGGGATCGGTGGGATCGGTGTCGGCGATGATCCCATTCGGGTCCACGGTCATGTTCTGGTTGAGTAGCTTCTTATTCAGCTTCGGAAACTGGACGGTATTGCCGTTGAGGATTGGGGCATTGCCACTGGTTGTGCCGACCGCCTGAACCGAGAAATTGAAAACCGGAGCAGGATTGGTGATTGGATTGCCGCCGGAGTCGAGCAACTGGGCGGTAATCGTCACGCTCCCGCCCCACGGCACGACTTGGGATGAGAGGCTGATGGTGACTGTTCCGCCGCCGCTCGTAACGCTGAACGCACTCACGAGACTGACCGTTTCAGCACCAGTCACAACCTGAAGATCCCTCGCTCCGAGAGTGGCGTTTGCCGTAATCGTCACCGGTACCGTCAGGCTGGTAGCCGTTGCGGTCGAAGGCGCGCCCGCAGTCACTCCCGTCCCGCTGAATGTCACAAGTGAGCTACCGCTGAAATGGGTGTTGGCGCCAGTGATGGTAACCGCAAGGTTCGATTGTCCCTGTTGCCCCGAATTTGGATTCACCAGTGTGATCGACGGCGTTCCCGCGGTCACGGTGAAGCCGTTGGTCAGCGTGGCCACTTCTCCGCCCGTCGTCACCGTCACATTGCGTGCGCCGGTAACCGCTGCCGGGTCGATGTTCAGCACCGCCGTGGCGGTGGTCGCCGAGTTGACGGTAAAGGTGGCCACCGTGATCCCTGCCCCGAAACTGGCCGTGCTGGTCCCCTGCACCCAATGCGTGAACTGCCCCGTCAGGTTGACGCTCTCACTCTGCTGCCCCTGCTGTCCTGTGTTCGGATTCACCAGCGTCAGCACCGGCGTTCCGGCGGTCACAGTGAAGCCGTTGGTCAGCGTGGCCACTTCTCCGCCCGTCGTCACCGTCACATTGCGCGCGCCGGTGGCCGCTGCCGGGTCGATGTTCAGCACCGCCGTCGCGGTGGTCGCCGAGTTGACGGTCAGCGTGCGCCACCGTGATCCCTGCCCCGAAACTGGCCGTGCTGGTCCCCTGCACCCAGTGCGTGAACTGGCCCGTCAGGTTGACGCTCTCACTTTGCTGCCCCTGCTGGCCTGTGTTCGGATTCACCAGCGTCAGCACCGGCGTGCCGTTGGTTACGGTGAAGCCGTTGGTCAGCGTGACCACTTCCCCGCCCGTCGTCACCGTCACGTTGCGCGCGCCGTTGGCCGCTGCCGGATCGATGTTCAGCACCGCCGTCGCGGTGGTCGCCGAGTTGACGGTCAGCGTGCGCCACCGTGATCCCTGCGCCGAAACTGGCCGTGGTGGTCCCCTGCACCCAGTGCGTGAACTGCCCCGTCAGGTTGACACTCTCACCCTGCTGCCCCTGCTGGCCTGTGTTCGGATTCACCAGCGTCAGCACCGGCGTGCCGTTGGTCACGGTGAAGCCATTGGTCAGCGTGACCACTTCCCCGCCCGTCGTCACCGTCACGTTGCGCGCGCCGGTGGCCGCTGCCGGGTCGATGTTCAGCACCGCCGTCGCAGTGGTCGCCGAGTTGATCGGTCAGCGTCGCCACCGTGATCCCTGCGCCGAAGCTGGCCGTGCTGGTCCCCTGCACCCAGTGCGTGAACTGCCCCGTCAGGTTGACACTCTCACTTTGCTGGCCCTGCTGGCCTGTGTTTGGATTCACCGGCGTCAGCACCGGCGTGCCGTTGGTCACGGTGAAGCCGTTGGTCAGCGTGACCACTTCCCCGCCCGTCGTCAGCGTCACGTTGCGCGCGCCGGTGGCCGCTGCCGGGTCGATGTTCAGCACCGCCGTGGCGGTGGTCGCCGAGTTGATGGTCAGCGTGCGCCACCGTGATCCCTGCGCCGAAACTGGCTGTGGTGGTGCCCTGCACCCAGTGCGTGAACTGGCCCGTCAGGTTGACACTCTCACCCTGCTGCCCCTGCTGGCCTGTGTTCGGATTCACCAGCGTCAGCACCGGCGTTCCGTTGGTCACGGTGAAGCCGTTGGTCAGCGTGACCACTTCCCCACCCGTGGTCACCGTCACGTTGCGCGCGCCGTTGGCCGCTGCCGGGTCGATGTTCAGCACCGCCGTCGCAGTGGTCGCCGAGTTGATCGGTCAAGCGTCGCCACCGTGATCCCTGCCCCGAAACTGGCCGTGGTGGTCCCCTGCACCCAGTGCGTGAACTGCCCCGTCAGGTTGACACTCTCACTCTGCTGGCCCTGCTGGCCTGTGTTTGGATTCACCAGCGTCAGCACCGGCGTTCCGTTGGTTACGGTGAAGCCGTTGGTCAGCGTGACCACTTCCCCACCCGTGGTCACCGTCACGTTGCGCGCGCCGTTGGCCGCTGCCGGGTCGATGTTCAGCACCGCCGTGGCGGTGGTCGCCGAGTTGATGGTCAGCGTCGCTACCGTGATCCCTGCGCCGAAGCTGGCCGTGGTGGTGCCTTGCACCCAATGTGTGAACTGCCCCGTCAGGTTGACACTCTCACCCTGCTGCCCCTGCTGGCCTGTGTTCGGATTCACCGGCGTCAGCACCGGCGTTCCGTTGGTCACGGTGAAGCCATTGGTCAGCGTGACCACTTCCCCACCCGTGGTCACCGTCACGTTGCGCGCGCCGTTGGCCGCTGCCGGGTCGATGTTCAGCACCGCCGTCGCAGTGGTCGCCGAGTTGACGGTCAAGGTGCGCCACCGTGATCCCTGCCCCGAAACTGGCCGTGCTGGTCCCCTGCACCCAGTGCGTGAACTGCCCCGTCAGGTTGACACTCTCACTCTGCTGTCCCTGCTGGCCTGTGTTTGGATTCACCAGCGTCAGCACCGGCGTTCCGTTGGTCACGGTGAAGCCGTTGGTCAGCGTGACCACTTCCCCGCCCGTCGTCACCGTCACGTTGCGCGCGCCGTTGGCCGCTGCCGGGTCGATGTTCAGCACCGCCGTGGCGCGTGGTCGCCGAGTTGACGGTCAGCGTCGCTACCGTGATCCCTGCCCCGAAACTGGCCGTGCTGGTCCCCTGCACCCAGTGCGTGAACTGCCCCGTCAGGTTGACACTCTCACTTTGCTGGCCCTGCTGGCCTGTGTTTGGATTCACCAGCGTCAGCACCGGCGTTCCGTTGGTCACGGTGAACGCGCTGGCCAGCGAAACCGTTTCCCCACCGGTCACCACTTGCACACCCTGTGCTCCCAGGGGCGCGTTGCCCGCAACTGTCACCGTCACCGTCACGCTCGTTGCGGTCGCGGCCGTCGGCGCTCCCGCAGTGACTCCCGTTCCGCTGAACGTCACCACTGAACTGCCGCTGAAATGCGTGAAGTTGCCTGTGATCGTTACCGGGAACGGAGTCTGCCCCTGCAGGCCCGTGTTCGGATTCACCTGAGTAATTACCGGCGTCCCCGGCGTCACGGTGAAGCCCGCCGCGAGGGTAGTCACCTGAACTCCGGTCTGAACGGTGACGTCTTGACTCTGTGGCACTGCAGCCGGATCAATCGTGATGCTCGCAGTTGCGAATGTCGCGTTTGTCACACTGATGGGACCTGCCCCGCCCACCGGTCCACCGCCGACCGAAATACCGGGGCCGAAGGTTGCCACCGTGCTCCCTTGCGTAAAGTAAGTCCCTTGCCCGTTGATCGTAATCGAATATGGCTTCCCCTGCTGTCCGCTGTTCGTACCAAGCGTAAATGACGCCGGCGGACTTACCATCAGTGTGGAAGTATTGCTGCTCGAAAAGGAGGCGTTTTGAGAAGTAGTACCGGAAATCGACACCAGGTATGCCGTGGGATTCGCCACGCTCGGGCCAGTAAATGTAAAGGAAATTCTCCTGGTTGAACCGATGATCGTAGTAACAGTCTTTGTTGTGGCCGTCATCGCGGGACCGGCAGTCTGAGGCTGCAGGCTGACGGTTACCTGACCCGGCAGGATCGTGCCCGTCGGAAAGTTACTGCCAGTCAAATTTACCGTTGTCACTCCGGGTTGGGCTGTAGCGGGAGACGTTGTTGCCGTCAGTGTCACTTGGGCTCGCAAGGTGACGGAAGAAGCAGTGAACAATACCAGCGTCACCGCGAGTAACTGAAAGATGCGCCCTGCTGCCGATTTCATTTCCATACGATTCACCGTCCAAGTACAAGACTTATGCGCCCTCCAGTTACGGAGGCAAATTGGGAGGAATTTCTTCTAACTAAAGTTAAGCTGAGCGGCGGCGCTATGCAGTAGATCGGCGTATAGCGACCCGCAAAAGTCCGCTCATCACTGCAAGACCAATGAAAAAGCCAAGGCCCGAAGGCTCCGGAACCGGCGTCGTGGAAGGCGACCCGGCTTCAATCACCACAAGATCCGAATCTGCCGTAAGAAACGACCCAGAGGAAGGTATTAGTGTGGCTGTAACCGACGCATCTACGGTCTCGGTCCCACCCCCGTCCAATGACAGAGTTGTAGGAATCAATGTCGTGGTTAACACCGCCGAAGTGAATTGGTCGGAGTCTGCAAAAAGCCCGGTCGTGCCCGAGCCAGGACCAATGTCACCAAGTAGAATCGTTAGCGGCCCCGACGGTCCGAACAATTTCAACGTTGTATTCTGGAACGTAACGGCAGTGACCACCGGAAAATCCGGGGGCAAGTCCGACGTCCCTGTAAAATTTGAGATCGTGAATTGGTCGTTGATACCAGCGATCACGGAGTCATAACTAAGTATCCCGAGACTCATTACGTCGGCGCTCGCCGGCCGGCAAACCCCGAGGAACAGTCCGAGAGCGCACAACGCAGCTTTTATTACGACCCGATTCATGGCGCCGATCTACCCCAATCGGTCCGGCGGATGGTACTTTACTTACGCCGACAGACTCTGGTTAGTATATGACGGAAGATCCGTACCGAAATTGCCTTTCTTCGATTCTGCCTTCCGGAATAGTACTGGTACTACGGCCGTGAATGTGTTGATCACTCAGTCGCCAGCCGGATTACTCCACACGTAACTCAGCCCACCCGGGCAGCGTCGCGGGCCGGTTGTTCAAAAAAACAATCCGACGCGTTTTCGGAAACGGCAGGTTCGTGGAGAGCGCCCGGTTATACAACGTGAACTGCTCGAGGATCTTGCGGTACTCGGGATTGGTGGTGTCCAGCCAGGAACTCTTGGCCAGCAGGCCGCCGCCCCAGCCGAGTGCGAGCAGGCAGGAACCGTTCTGGCGGGCCTGGGCCAGACGCTGCTCCAGTTCTTCCAGGCTCTTGTCGAGCAGGCCAAGGCCGGCCGTCGCCGCATAGTTGCGCTGCGCAGTCAGCAGGCCTGCGGCGTAGATGTTGGCAGCTTCGAAGATCTTCGAGCGGTCGAATGATTCGGGCCAGCGCAGCGCGCGCCGCACCTCCGGCTGGAGGAAGAAATTCTTCTCGGCCCAATTGCCTTCGAAGACCGAGCCCGGCGCCGCCATCTCGGCAAAAGTCGGTGTGCTCTCTTCCGGGCGCGCGCCATCCACGGCGCCGCGGGGGCTCTGCTTCCAGCCAAGCGCGTACTGGTTGCCGCGCGGCTGCAGCGTGGAGGTGCGCAGCAGATACACCTTGAAATTGGTACGCGTCGACCGTATTGGAATCGCCGGCACCGACGAATCGCATACGGTTGGAACCGGAAGGACCGAGCGCCTGCTCTTCCGACCATCTCCGCCGGCCGGCGCGGCACGCGATCGCCCGACACTCGGTCCAGCACGCCTTGCAGCATTCCCTCGCGCCAGTTGGCGAACAGCATTCCGGTGCGCAACGCGCCCTTGATCGGCGCAGCCCGGCAGATAGGGTCCCGACGCGCCGGCCGCGAACGTGGGGATGTGCAGGCTCTCGCCCATGGCCCGGTTCCAGTAGGCCGGCATAGGCCGCGTTTTCGAACGGAATGCGGCGGCCGGCGAAGTTCTGGGCAAAGCCGCCCCACGACGCGAAATCCAGCTTGTCGGCCTTCTTCAGTTGCGCCAGGTAGCCATCCAGCCGCGGACCTTTGGCCAGCAGGCGGAAGATGCGCCACTGGTCGAGCACATTGACGTGGTCCTTCCAGACCATGTAGTCGATGGGCGACAGCTTGCGCCCATCACCAACCAGCAGCGGGGTAAGGCATGTGAGCCGGTAGCTCATCAGCTCACCTCGGGCAGCGGAATGGCGAGGGCGAAGCCTGCGCGGAATACGGGATGTGCGAAGCCATCGGGAGCGACATCGGGGGCAGCGCCGCGCAGCGCGGATGCCGCGTACAGCACCGAACCTTCGCTCACCATATTCACGTGCTTCTTCAACTCGCCCCAGCGCGCTGGGCTTTCCACCCGGCCGCCGCGTTCGAGCACCGTGTAGTTCCCGCGGTCCCAATCCACCGCATCGGCCGCCGCCGGGCGAGAACAGCGAGAGGAGCCACTGTGGATGCGACGCCATTGGCAGCGGCGCTCGGGAGCGGACGGCTTCCGGCGCCGGTTCCGCGGAAGACGGGTCGAGGATCATCTCCGGCAACGTGCCCTCGCTGAACTTCGGCTCTTCGGATCGGCCCCAGCCGCGCGACCGCTCGCCGCCGAATCCGGAATCGGCCAGCAGGCGGAACGCGGTCTTCAACGGATCGATCCAGTGGGCGCGCGCGTCATCGTCCGCAAACGAGACCATAGCCCAGAGTCCGGCGCCTGGACGGAATTCGATACATGCCGTGGAATGGCGCTCGGCGGCGCCCGTCAGGCGGTCGAGCGCGGCGTTGGAGCGAACCCCTGTGCGCCAAGGTCCGGGGCGACCTGTCGGCAGCAGGCAACCACTGATGCCGTCCACGGCCCACTGGTTCTCATCCAGCGGTTGCCCGGCCAGCAGAACACGCACCAGACCCAGCGGCACAAACCGCGCGCTCTTCCACCGCACACTGCGCCGCCAACAGCGCTGGGGAAGAAGGCGGCCAGATAGTGCGCGGCGGAACCACGTAAGCCACTTCATCCACCAACGGAAAGCAAGAGCTGAAGCACACAGCCGGCGAGCCGTTGCGCGCCGTAGCATCAAGCCACTCGTCGAGCAGCCCGAGACGCACCAGCGCCGAAGTGACGGCGGAGTACAAGGAATCGCTGTGGTAGATCGTGTCCACCTGGTTCCGTGCGCCTGAATCCGGACCGATGCGCCACGGACCGGTGGGACGAAGGTTGACGGCTAGAACCGGGATTCATTACTCCTCGCGCAGAAAAGCGAAGGCCGATTCGTTCACCGCCGTCTGGATCGCGCCAAGCGTTGCGCCGGCGGCAATTTCCTTTTCGGGGGCGCCCGTGGCGTAGTAATTCCTGCCGCGCCACACCAGGCGCAAGCCGGCGAAGCTCACGCGGCCGCTGCCCCGCGAGCCGCCGCCGCCGAGGGTGTCGTCTTCCAGCAGGCGCAGGCCTTCGAGCACGTTCAGGAACAGCGGCGCGTCCTCTTCGCAGAGCACATCCATCACCAGGCGCGCACGGAAGCGGGCGCCGGCGGGGACGCGCTCAAGCGTACGCGGATTGGCCTGCGAGGTGATGCGGTCAATGGCGTTCTCGCTCTTAACTTCGGTCAGCTCGTCGTCCAGGTTCTCGCGCATCTGCGCCGTGATGCTATCGGGATCGAGCGGGGCATCGAACACCGCCAGCCGCGCCGGGCGTGGCTTGCGTGGTCTCCAGGGTTTCGCCCTGCACGCGATCCATGCGGCCAGGATTGCGGCCGAACAGCAGGCAGATTTCGTCGTCGGGGCGGTCGCTCTGATGGATGCGCACCTCCTGCCCCTTGCGGCGCGAAAGATACACCAGTTCGGCAGGCACGGCCAGCCCCGAGGACTGTTCCAGCAGCGAGCGGATCTTGCCGCGCAGCGAACTGCCGGGTATGTACGGACGGCCGAAGGCGTCCTTGACCACGGGATTGTCGGAACCGCCGATTTCGAGCGAGCCTTTGCCCGCACCCACGTGCAGTCCGGTCTCGCAGCGCAGCTCGCCTTCGAGGATCAGCTTGCCGATGAGTTTCAATTCGGTTTGAGAGGTATGTGCGCTCATGCGTTACTCGTTGTAGGCCACAATGGCTTCGAAAAGATCTTTGAACCGGTCGTAACCGCGGTTGTCGTTCTTGCGCGTGACCTGCAGCAGCAGTTTCTCGAGCTGGTCGAGACTGCGCAGGCCATGGCGCGCGATGGTATAGGCGAGGCGGGCGCGCAGCATCACGAACTCGTGCTGACGCTCGTTTTCGGGCGCGCGCACGGCCCGGCGGACCGCGCTATACAGGCGCCGCAACTGGCTCTTGGTGCCGGAATCCATGTCGCGCATCCGGCTGACGATGGCGTGCGCCTGGTTATCCAGGTAGAGGCTGTCGCTGATCAGCTTTTCGAGCTCGATCTCCGGGCGGACCTTCGGGGCGGAACCGGTCGCGGTCTCCGCCGCCCCGCCGGTCTCCATGCGGTCCGCCGCGGTCTCCATGCGGTCCACCACGATCTCCGGGACCGCGGGGCCCTCCTTCGCGCGGACCTCGCCCTTCGCGCGGACCCTGGCCTTCGCGCGGCGGGCGGTTCTCGCGGTTCTGCGGCGGCGGCTGCTGCTGCTCTGGTTCTGCCATGTGCTTATCCTTCGGTGACTAATCGGGCCCACTCCAGGGCCACCAAACCCGCGGGCCGCAGCTTCACTTCGGCCGACTTGCGTCCCAACAGTTCATTGATCAGGTGCGCCCGCAGTTTCTGAAACTCGCGGTCGCGGGTGCCGCTCAGGACCCGGTTGAAACGCCGCTGGAAGCGCCAGGTCCGCTGCACGTCGGCGCCCGATTCCCCGTAGGCCTCGTGCCGGTAGAAACTGCGCAGTTGGTACAGGAACTGCCGCGACATGCGGAAGTCGTGGATGAGGCGCGTGACCGTGTCCTTCAGTTCCGCGGCGTCGTTGAGGTGCCGCCATTCCAGAATCCGCCCCAGCAGGTAGATGCAGTCCTTGTCGGCGGCCTTCGCCAGGTCGAGATTGCGGCCCGCCTCCTGGTAGATGGAGGCCAGCGGGTAATAGGTCTCGGGCGCCAGCGCGATGGCCATCGAGATGGTCTTGCCTTCCGCGCCGGGATACTCTTTCAGGTTCTCTTCCGTGAAGCGGTGGAACAGGCGCTGCACTTCGCGCGCCAGCCCGATGAGCGCATCCCAGGAGCCATAGACCGCGAAATCGTCGCCGCCGCAGATAGAGAATGCTGGCCTTGCGCCAGAACTCCGGCATGGAGCACAGCACTTCCAGTTCGCCCGCGAAGAACTGCTTGTAGAGCACCGAGAGCGGCACGTGCTCCTCGATGCTGTGCACGCCGGCGAAGGCGCAGCCCGAAGTTGTCCACGTCGCCGCGCAACACGCCCCAGATGGAGCGGCCCTGCGCGCGGCGCGCCAGCGACTGCACTGGCGCGGCGGTCTTGCCGTCGTCGGAAGGCGCGGCGTGGCGCGCCACCATGATCGCAGTCGGGCGAAAGATTGGAGCTGAGATTCCAGGTGTGCTTTCCGTCCCCAGGCGTCACTTTGCCGGGGTTCTCCGGCGACCAGCCGACGCGCGACGCTTCCCGCACCTTGGCCCCCAACTCGCGCGCGAAGTAGGCATCGGCTTCGGCGCTCGAGGCCTTCGAGAAGGGCGTGAAAGGCGGCCGCGCCGGTGCGCCGCCAGGGGCGTGTGCTGCTTCCGCTGCAGTTCGTCGTTGAGGCGCTTGCGGATCACGGCCCAGTCGCCGAGGTTATCGGTAACTCCCCAAACCAGCTTGGCGTGTCCCGAACTCAGTTCGACGATCTGGCGGGCCGCCGCCACCAGAAAGTTTTCCGCGGATTCGCGCGCCTCGCCCGGAAGCACCACTAGGAACTGGCCGCCGCCGCTCGATCCTAGCAAGATCCGCGCCAGTCCGAGCTCTGCCAGGAGCGCGCGCGGTAGTACTTCGCACAGGAGGGTGATCCACTGCGAGCGCCCGGCCAGCAAATCTTCGCCGGCCGAACGCGCAGAACGTCCCTCGGCGGAACCGGCCAACAGGAACTCTTCTGTGCCCAGGATTTTGCCTTGCAGCAGGATCTGTTCGGGCATCGAAGCCTTTTGGGAAACCCTCACTGTATCACAGATTCCTGAGAATATAGCTGCACCGCAAGGACTTCGATGATATGCGCAGTCTCAACATGATAGCGGCCATTCTGCTGGCCGCGGCGGCCGGTTGGTCCGCGGGAACCCCTGCCGTTTCTCCCAAACCTTCGAGCACGAAAGCCTCCGCGGCGCGAGCCAAACCCGATGCGGAAATCGAAAGAGAGATCCGCGCCAAGTTCGCCAAGTCGAAGATCAACCAGGACAAGTTTCAAGTGCACGTGCAGGGCGGCGTGGCACACATCGAAGGAAAGACCAACGTCATCCAGCACAAAGGCGTGGCCACGCGCCTGGCGAAAGGAGCCGGTGCGGTGGCCGTCGCGAACCAGATCCAGATCAGCGACGCGGCCCGTGAGAAGGCGGCTCAGAATCTGGAATCAGGCCGCCGGCGCGCGCAGATCAAGCGCGGCGATGCTCGCTCCGAAGTCGCCACGCACTAGAGCCCCTGATCCCCTGTGGGGCAGACGATCGGCTTCCGTCGTCTGCCGGGAAACCACAGGCAACGATGTGCCGTCTGCCCCACGGAAAGCAGAAGGTTCGCCCATGATAAACTGAGGGCAAACCGTACAAACCCATGAAAGCCCTCAGCCTGTTCGCGTTTGCCTGCGCTGTTCTTGCGGCTCAAACCGCCCCGCCCCCGCTGTCGATTCCTGATCTTCCCGGCGATACGGTGATTGCCATCTTCGACGACGGGGTCAAGTTCACGATGGGCGATTTCCGCAACCTCTTTGCCGCCCTCCCGAGCAACCAGCAAGCCATGGTTCAGAATCGCAAGGAGTTTCTGGAGCAATACGCATTCATGCGCAAATTGGCCCAGCTGGCCGTAGCCGACAAACTCGATCAGCAGAGCCCGAATAAAGAGGCAATCGACTTTAACCGCATGTTCCTCCTGAGCCAGATAAAACTGCAGGCGGAGAATATGAAGACGGTCGTGAACGAAGACGACGTAAAGAAATATTACGAAGCCAACAAGAGCCAATATCAACAAGTCCGAGTTAAGGCGATCTACATTGCGTTCAGCAAGGCATTGGCGTCCCAGGCAAGCAATGGAAAGAAGGTACTGACCGAAGACGAAGCCCGCGCCAAGGCGCAGAAGCTGGTCGCCGATGCGCGCGCCGGCGCGGATTTCGCGAAACTGGTCCGGGAAAATTCGGACGATGCCGACTCGCGCGCCAAGGACGGCGATTTTCCCACGCTCCACCCTTCCGATACGATACCGGAACCCATCAAATTAGCTGTGTTCACGCTGAAACAAGGCGAGGTGAGTGAGCCGGTCGCACAACCCAACGGGTTCTATGTGTTTCGCGCCGAAGAGGTCACCAGCCGTTCTTTGGCAGAGGTCCATGGGGAGATCTATACCGCCATCCAGCAGGAATACTCCCGCAAATGGATGCAAGCCACTCACGATTCCGTGAAGGTACAGTTTCCCAGCGCGGAATTTCTGGGCGAAGCGAAGCCGCCGGCCGCCGGAAAATAGCGCCGGCCGCGAGTCACGCCACACCATCGGGAATTTGCCGCTTAAAATGAGGAGCTTGCCTACGCGGGCGAGCCGATGAGGACCGTCCTGCTCATAGTCTGGAACTGAGGAGGAATATGGCTCCACAGACGCCCCAGACCCTGAGCATTCAAACCTGGACACAAACCGCCATGGACGCAACCAAAGCGATGGTGGCCCAAGAAGTGACGCTTCTAAACAACAACCTGCAGACCCAATATCTGCAAGGGTTCAACAATTGGTCGCAGGCCGTGATTATGGGTACTATTCCCAACACCAATCCGCCCCAGCCGCCGAGCGGGTATACCGCACTCATGGGAGATGACGGATGGGCTTCCATCGGGAAGGCCGCTGCGCCGGTGTGCGCTGTACCGCCGATTCCCGCCGCACCACCGCCGTGGGTACCGCTAGCGCTTCCCGAACCCGCCAACATTCGTAACGTACCCGCCGGGGACACCATGCCCGTGGGCTATATGCTAACCGCGCCGGACGGCAGCCGCTGGCAGAAACAAGGAAGCCCAACACCATTTGGAGTGGAATACTACTACGCCAGAATGTAAGCGCCGCCCCTACTGGATGGCGACTTGAATCGGGATCACGTGGTTGGTCTGTTGGACTTGTATGCTGAGAATTCCGGGTCTGGCATTACTGTCGGCCCGGAACGTCACAACGGCTTTTTCTCCCGTCTTGAGATCCATACGGTCTACCGTTACATTGACTCCCAGGATCGCGCCGACGATTGAGATGGTCATTACACCCGGGGCCTCGTTGGTGATGGTCACCCGATCGGACCCGCCGGGCTGGAGCGTGACGGCCTGCTTATCCGCCTTCACCTGCTCGGAGGCAGTTTTCAACACCTCCTCCGGGTTAGGCATCGTAATCTGCCCGGCAGGCACCCCTGGCCCGGGCTTCATCTTAAGGCCGAACGGCGTCATGCCCAACTGCGCCGGATCGACCCACCAATACCACTGACCATCCACCAGCTTCCAGTGGCTGGGTGTCGGCACCGGAAACGGCTTGCCTTCGAACCCTGGAAATGGCAGGAACTGTTCGCAGGTAACAACCGCCTTCGCGCGGGTGTATCCATCCGAATAGGTGATGCTCTTGATCTCGAAGCTCAGATACTTGGTCTTGTTCCCGTTGTAGAAGAAGTCTTTGGTGTCTTCGGCAACGAGAGCCTCGGCTTGACGGAATTTGCCGTCGACGTGATCCTGGTAGAATTCGGTGATGCGCGCACGCAACGCCTGATCCACATCTGCCGGTGGCTTGTTAAACAGATCGGCGGGCGTTTGCGCAAATCCCACCGCCACCCACAGGGAAAGCATCAGCAAACGGAGCATACTTTCAGTGTAGCGAAAGCGCGGTCCGGCCGGCGTGCGTCAAATCGCGGCCACCGGGCAACCCGATTCGCGCAGGATCGCATACGCATTGGTGCGTAAACGCCCCATCAGCGCGGTGTGGCCGCCGCGCCCGATCACCAGCAGGTTGGCAGCCCATTCGTCGGCAACTGCCCGGACCATGGCAGGGGCATCGCCGGTCTGAACGGAAACCTCACCCTTCATGCCCATCTCTTCCAGCATGTAGCTGATGCGGTCGCGGGCCTCGTTCTTCACCTGCGTGGCCCACTCCGGGTCGAAATAGATGCCTCCCAGGCTCACGGTGGAAGCGGGGATCGCGTGCACCACGGCGAACTCGGCGCCATACTCACGGGCGAAACTGGCGCCCCAGTCGAGCACCGTGCGGCTGTCGGGACCGAGGTCGATCGCGCACAAGACCTTGCCGAAACTGATCGACGGGTAGGCCGGGGCATTTTCCAGATGCGGGCCGGTCCATACCGGGCAGTGCGCGTCGTGCAGAACCTTGGCCGTCACCGAACCGAGCAGGAATCGCCGGAACGGGCCGTAGCCGTGGGTGGGCATCACGATCAAGTCGAACTTGCCATCATTGGCATAATCGACGATGGTGCGGGCGGGTTCGCCCTCGAGCACCTCGCGTTTCACGTTGATGCCCTTGAGCCCTTCCGCGAGGAACGAGTCGAGTTGCGCCTTGCCCGCAGCGACGGTCTCGTCCATCAGTTCAGGAGCGACCGCCAGGGCATCCGGGAAACCGTACGTCTGCAGGGGCATGACGACGTGAAGTAGGGTGAGCTCGCTTTTGAAGTGGCAGGCCAGGGCCTCCGCATATTGCGTTGCGCCCTCACATCGGGCCGAAAAAGCGATCGGCGCCAGAATCCTGGAAAACTTTTTCATGACGGTACCTCCTTAATTCATTCCCATCCGAGTTGCTGGGGTCTCCAATTCCATTCTAGTCCAAATTAGTCTAATAAGACCTAAAATTCTTATCACTCCTTAGAGCCGGTACGGGGGGCCGACGTTCGTGCTGACACACTCCAAGCTTCCGGCCCGCATTCACGTGAAACTGCTTCGTCGTTATGCCGTAGCGTGCGCCGCGGTGGTCCTGTGCCAGGCAGTCTCGTAGCCGCGTACCGTGTAGATGATCAAACTATCGAAGAACCGGCCGATGCGGTGTTCCATTTCCTCCTCGGCGTACAAGCCTAGAGAATCCTTGGGAATCCCTTGTTCCTCGATGAAATCGACCATGTTCTCTTTGATTATGCAGAGAGCCCGCACCGCTTCGTGCAGCGGAATCGACTGCTCAAAGCGACGCTTCCCCAAGGCTTCCTGTCCTTTTACCAATTCGTCTTCATTTCCCGATGCCAGCCAATAGCCGAGATTCTCCAGCAGGATTTGCCCGCGCTCCCGCAATTCCGATTCGGGCAGGCGGCGAAGGTGAACCAGGTCGGGGTGACGCCAGATTTCGCGGATGAAGCGATCGGTAATGTCCTGATGATGGACTTCGATCAGGTGGATAAGCTTGCCTGATAGCATACTTAATCCTCCGAAATTATCTTAGCCCCTTTTCGGTCCCATGCCAAGGTGGTAAAGCGCACAAACCCGGCAGACGATACTCTCCGGGTATAGTAGTGGCCGGGAAACAAAGGTATAGTTCGGCTTCGTTACCAATGAGATCTGGTGATATTTCCGGGGTGGCCGTTATGCTCGGACTGTGCCCATACTCGGCGCCATCGTGATGTTCCTCATGTTCCTGTTGTTGAACCGGGGCGCGACCAGCATTTTGCAGACGTTGGCAGAAGATACACGTAACCGCTACCTGGGCGGCCAGCCGCTTTCCGATGTAGTTATGGTGATCATGCTGGCGGCAGCGGTAAGCTCCGCGCTGATCATGCTGTTCTGGCCCAGTTTCGAGTCACCCAAGCAACACATGGTCGTCAAGCATTATTTAGGTCACTCCGACGGTACTACCGAAAGAGAGGCTGCCGTCCGGCAACTACGCATTCCTCTCATGCGCTACTTCCTGACTGCCGTCGCGCAGGTTCGACGCGTCGGGGAGTTTCTGGGCTTCGCCGGTTAACCTACATCGCACAAGCGGCGGGATAATCCAAGGAGGATGAGGAGTCTCACCACGCCGCCCACGCTGGCGTTCATCGAAATCCTGGGTGCGACAACCCTAACGCTGCACGCAGCCCTGTCACGAGAACAAAACCAGAGCGCCTCCGACAATGGGGCATTGGCCTTCTCCTGTTGAATGTGCCCGCACTCCCCCTCAAGGCGTACATTATGGTCAGTCATAGGCCCTGGCGCCCTGATGATCCCGTATGGATCATGGATGGAGCCCTTGCAATGGTCGGTGGTGTCGTTGGATGCTCGCTTCTCGGAATTTCCGTTTTGATGGGGGGAGGAGATGACAAACGCAATTAGCTAGATGGTTTCGGACGTATCGCGCGGGAGTAGGTACCAACGAGTGGATCCCTGTCCGGTTAACTTACTTCCCAACAGCCGCGTGATAATCCAAGAAGGATGAGTCTCACCACGTTGATTCGGGCTCCGCGCGGCCGCCAGATGACTTGCAAGGGATGGCATCAGGAAGCCGCCCTGCGTATGCTTCACAACAATCTGGACCCGGAGGTCGCAGAACGGCCGGACGAGTTGATCGTCTACGGGGGGACCGGGCGCGCGGCCCGCGACTGGCCCTCGTTCCACGCCATAGTTCGCGCGCTCGAGGCGCTGGAAAACGATGAAACCCTGCTGGTGCAATCCGGCAAGCCGGTGGGCATCTTCCGCACGCATCCGGGGGCGCCCCGCGTTTTGATCGCCAACGCCAACCTGGTAGGCCATTGGTCCAACTGGGACGAGTTCAACCGGCTGGAGAAACTTGGGCTCACCATGTACGGCCAGATGACCGCCGGGTCGTGGATCTACATCGGCAGCCAGGGCATCGTGCAGGGCACCTACGAAACCTTCGCCGCAGTCGCGCGGAAACATTTCGGCGGTTCGCTCGCGGGCAAGCTGGTGGTCTCCGGCGGCATGGGTGGCATGGGAGGCGCGCAGCCGCTGGCCGCCACCATGAACGGCGCATGCTTTCTCGGCGTGGAGGTGGATCCGCACCGGATTCAGAGGCGCATCGAGACCGGCTACTGCGACCGCGTGTCCAGTAACCTGGACGAAGCCTTGCACTGGCTCGACGAAGCACGGCGAAGTGGCAGCGCGCTCTCGGTGGGGCTGGTCGGGAACTGCGCGGACGTGCTGCCCGAACTCGTGCGGCGGGGCATGGTCCCGGATGTCCTGACCGATCAGACCAGCGCGCACGATCCATTGAATGGCTATGTTCCCAACGGCATGAGCCTGGACCAGGCGGGCGCGCTCCGCACTAGCGATCCGCAAACTTACCTGGCCCGATCGATGGCTGCCATGGGTGTCCACGTGGAAGCCATGCTGGCGCTGCAGAAGGCGGGCGCAGTTACCTTCGACTATGGCAACAACCTGCGCACCCAGGCGAAGACGGCGGGCGTGGAGAATGCCTTCGACATCCCCGGCTTCGTGCCGGAATATATTCGGCCGCTCTTCTGTGAGGGCCGCGGGCCGTTTCGCTGGGTAGCACTTTCAGGCGACCCCGAAGATATCTACCGCACCGACCGGCTGGCCCTCGAGCTATTCCCGCACAACGAGACGCTGGCGCGATGGTTGCCGCTGGCCCGGCAGCGCATCCGGTTCCAGGGGCTGCCGGCGCGCATCTGCTGGCTGGGCTACGGTGAGCGAGCCGAGTTTGGAATCGCCATCAACCGCCTGGTGCGCTCGGGCGAATTGAAGGCACCCATCGTGATCGGGCGCGACCATCTGGACGCCGGCTCGGTGGCTTCTCCGTTTCGTGAAACCGAAGGCATGCACGATGGCTCCGACGCCATTGCCGACTGGCCTCTGCTCAACGCCCTCCTCAATACCGCCGCGGGCGCTTCCTGGGTCTCGATACATAATGGTGGAGGCGTGGGGATCGGCTATTCACAGCACGCGGGCATGGTCGTGGTGGCCGATGGCACCGACGAAATGGAGCTGCGGCTGGAGCGTGTGTTGACCACCGACCCCGGTTTGGGCGTGGTCCGGCACGCGGATGCCGGCTACGAACGGGCCATCGAGTTCGCCGGCCGTTCGGGTGTCCGCCTGCCCATGGCTTCCCCGGAGAATACCAAGTGAGTTTATATGCGGACCCGCGCTGGCCGCGTGCGCGTGCCTGGCTCGCGGGCGATTGCCTGCAGACCACCGTCGGCAGTCTTCACGTCATTGGAGCACCGATGTCGAAGGGTTCGATTACGCCCGGCCGGTGCGACCTGGCCCCCGCCGCCATCCGCAACGCTTTGGACCGCTTCAGCACGTACGACTTCGATTCCGATTGGGACCTGCGCCTCCTCGAAGCCAGCGACGAAGGCGATCTGTATCTATCCGGCATGACCCCGGCGCGCGCGTTTCAGCCGCTCAAAGAAGCCGTGGCGATGAACGTCCAAGCGGCGGCAGCGCTGGTTCTTCTGGGTGGCGACAACAGCATTACGCACCCGGCGTGCCACGGCCTGGGCGTTCCGTTGGAGCGTTGCGGCCTGCTGACGCTGGATGCCCACCTGGACCTGCGCGACATGGAAACCGGCCTCACCAATGGCAACCCTGTGCGTGCCCTGCTGCACGATGGCTTGCCCGGGGATCATATTTTTCAAATCGGTATCCAGCCATTTGCCAACTCCGAGACGTATGCGCGCGTAGCGCGGGTGGCGGGCATCCACGTGGTCACGGCGGATTGCGTGATGGAGCAGGGTATCGGCGCGGTTGTCCGGGAAGCGCTCAAATACCTGGAGCAGCGCGTCGACCGGATCTATGTGGATCTCGACCTGGACGTGCTGGACCGCATCTATGCGCCCGCCGCGCCCGGTTCGCGGCCCGGAGGGCTCACGCCGTTGTCTGTCCGCAAAGCAGCCCACATTTGTGGCAGGCATCCCAAGGTTCGGGTTCTCGATCTGGTGGAAGTGGACCCGACGCGCGATATCGCGGATGTCACCGCACTCACGGCCGCGGCCTGCCTGCTGGAATTTGCGTCCGGTGTGCTCGGGCGCTTCGCCCGTGCCTGAATTTGTCATTTGGAACTGCCGGCAGCTTGTGACGCTTGCCGGACCGGCGCGCCCGCGAATCGGCGCGGAAATGCGCGAGCTCGCTATCGTTCCGGATGGCGCCATGTTGATCCGCGGCGGCCGGATCCATGCGGTGGGCGCGCGCCACGCCATCGAACGCTTACTGCCTCCTGGAACGGAGGTTGTGGACGCTGGAGGAAGGATCGTTCTTCCGGGCTTCGTCGACGCGCATACGCACACCGTGTTCGCGAGCAACCGCGCCGGTGAGTTCGAGCAGCGCATCGAAGGAGCGACCTACGCGGAGATTGCCGAGCGCGGTGGGGGAATTCTGTCGACCGTGGCGCGGACGCGCGAGGCCAGTGAGGCGGATCTGCTGGAAGCGGCGCGGCATTACCGCGGCTGGTTCCTCAGCGGCGGCACCACCACCATCGAAGCCAAATCGGGATACGGGCTCTCGCTAGAAGCGGAGCTGAAGATCCTGCGCGTCATCCGTCAACTGGGTCAGGAGGGCCGCGCCCGTTATGTGCCCACTTTTCTGGGCGCGCACGAAATCCCCGGCGAGTATCGCGGCCGAACCGGCGCGTATGTCGATCTGGTGATTCACGAGATGCTGCCGCGCGTCCGCGAAGAGCGCCTGGCCGAGTTCTGCGATGTCTTCTGCGAGCCCTCGGTGTTTCCGCCCGCCCAGGCCCGCCGGGTTCTGGAGGCCGCGCGATCACTGGGATTCGGGCTTCGTTTGCACGCCGATCAATTGGCTTCCGGCGGCGGAGCGCAATTGGCGGCGGAACTCGGAGCCGCCACCGCGGACCACCTGGAGCAAGCTTCGGCAGAGGGTCTGGCGGCGCTCCAGCGGGCGGGGGTGCAGCCGGTCTTGTTGCCCGCCTCGGTCTATAGCCTCGGTTCGAACCGCTATCCGGCGGCGCGCCAGATGATCGACGCGGGGCTGGGCGTTGTGCTGGCCACAGACTTCAACCCCGGCTCGTCACCCACTGCTTCGATGCCCATGGTCCTTTCTCTGGCGTGCACCCAGATGCGCCTCAGGCCGGCGGAATCGATTGTCGCCGCCACCATCAACGCCGCCTGCAGCTTAAAACGCGGGCACGAAATCGGCTCGCTGGAGCCGGGCAAGTTCGCGGACTTCGCGATTCACGATTGCCAGGACTACCGCGAACTCGCGTACTTCTTCGGCCGGGACACCGCGCTGGCCGTCTATGTCAACGGCGCGTGCGTCCATAGGAGAGACAGCCACCGATGACCAACGACCCTTATCTGCGCGCCGCCATCGAGCAAGCCCGGAAGAGCCTCTCCGAAGGCGGAATTCCGATAGGCTCGGTGCTGGTGCATGACGGTAAGATCATCGGCGCGGGCCACAATTGCCGCGTGCAGACCGGTAGTGCCATCGACCATGGAGAAATGAACTGCCTGCGCAATGCCGGCCGCCTGCCTGCCAAGGTCTATCAGGCGAGCACGATTTACTCGACGCTCTCGCCTTGTCCGATGTGCAGTGGCGCCATCGTGCTCTACAAAATTCCGCGCGTGGTGGTGGGGGAGAACCGGACTTTTCTCGGAGCCGAGGAGTACATGCGCGGCAACGGAATCCAGGTCGAGGTAGTGCAGGACGAAGAATGCATCCGGCTGATGACCGATTTCATCCGGGAGCATTCGCAACTGTGGAACGAAGATATCGGGGTTTAATGTGGGGCGGCGCCATGCGCTGCCAAGACAGGCCACTCACTCTCAAAACGAAATCTCTCCGCGAGCAATTCCTGCGTGTTGAATTCGGCTTTGGCGACCCCCCAAGGACCATGGGCGGTGGTTTGTCTGAAGACGTGATATAACTCGTGCGCCACCACACGCGCAATGGCCCTCTGAAAGACTCTCTGGCGAACCAGGAGGGGAAGAGCAAATAGCTGGGATTCGAGAAACGCGCCGATCCGATCGCAGTCGACCTCGGTGAACGGGAGAATCCTTCCGTCGCTGACGTGAGTCCAGCCCAGCGCGCCCCCGGCAAAATGGCTTGCGTGAGCCAGGTCTCTGGCATCGCAGTGGCCCTTGAAGGTGACGACGGCCAGAGCCGCCCACACCTCGCTGCCGGCGTCGGCGGAGGACCGCCACTCAAAGTTGAATCCCACAGGCGCCAGGATTGCGTGCAATTCGCGCTGCAGCATTCCGGTTGCAGGGTCAGACGGCTGGTGCTCGAATTGTGCGTACAGGGCGACGGGAGCTTTGGCGGACATGTCACCGGCTCCGGACATCGGCCAAGTGAACAGCACCAAACAAAACGCACTACGTTTCATTACAAAAGCCTGGGCCGATAGTAGGCCCGGGCCGCGGGCGGAGCCAAGACCCTAAAAGGTTAGCGGAAGGAGATTAACTTCGAGCGAAGGCGCGCTGGGCTACTGATTAAACTTTGGTGGGCTGGCGGCGGAAACTGCCGGCGGCGGCTTCCTCGTTCGGATACTCCGTGAAAACCGCGGAGAGTTTGGTTACTTCCATCTGGTTGTGGATCTTGCCTGCGGGACTCACCAGCTTAATCTCGCCACCGGCGCGGGTCACGGTGGCGCAAACCGCGAACATCTCGCCCATACCGGCGCTATCGAGGTGAGTCACATCCGTCAAGTTCAACACGATTTTCTTTTTGCCGCCGCCGACCAGCTCTGCAACCGTATCACGCAGTGTGGTGGCGGCTTCTCCGAGAACCAGGCGGCCGGCCAGATCGACCACCGCAACATCGCCGAGGGAACGAACCGTGGCTTGGAAACTCATCGCCTGCCTCCGAAACGTTTTTTTACTCCACCGTGACGCTCTTGGCCAGGTTTCGCGGTTGGTCCACATCGCAACCGCGGCGGACAGCTATATGATACGCGAGCAACTGCAGCGGGACCACCTCGAGGATGGGGCTGAGCAAATCCAGGGACGGCGGAACCTCGATCACGTGATCGGCTATCTTGTGAGCTTCTTCGTCCCCCTGGGTAGCTAGCACCACCACGATGCCTTCGCGCGCTTTCACTTGCTCCACATTCGAGAGCGTCTTCTCGTGCAGCAGCCGGCTCTCCGCGTTGTTAGGATCATAGGTGGCAATCACCACCACCGGGAGTTTCTCATTGATCAGCGCGTTCGGGCCGTGCTTCATCTCGCCGGCGGGATAGCCTTCCGCGTGGATGTACGAAATCTCCTTGAGCTTGAGCGCACCCTCCAGAGCGATGGGGAAATGGATGCCTCGGCCCAGAAACAGGGCGTCGGTGGCGTGATGCAGCTCGCGTCCCAGCGCTTCGTAGTGCGAATCGTTGGAAAGCACCGTTTCGAGTTTGCCCGGCAGACGCACCAGCTCCTGCACCAGGCATTTGGAGGTGCTCTCGTCCAGCCGCCCGTTGGCCTGCCCCAGGTGCATCGCCAGAATAAAGAGCGCGGTCAACTGCGCCGTGAACGTTTTGGTCGCGGCCACACCGATCTCCGGCCCGGCGTGCGTGTAGATGGTGCCGGCAGCCTCGCGTGTCACCATGGAACCGACCACGTTGCAGATGGCCAACGTTTTCGAACCTTTTTGCTTGGCCTCCCGCTGCGCCGCCAGGGTATCGGCGGTTTCGCCGGATTGCGAAATCACCACGGTCAGCGTGTCTTGATCGAGAATCGGATCGCGGTAGCGAAACTCGCTTCCATAATCGACTTCCACCGGGATGCGCGCCAATTTCTCGATCATGAACTTGCCCACCAGCCCGGCGTGCCAGGCGGTTCCGCAAGCGATGATGCGCACATTGCGGAAGCGGGCGAACTCGGCGGGAGTGATGTCCATCTCATTCAGGAAGATCTGGCCGGTCTCCTGCCCCACCCGCCCCAAAGTGGTGTCGCGGATGGCGCGCGGCTGCTCATAGATTTCCTTGAGCATGAAATGCTTGTAGCCGCCCTTTTCGGCCATGATGGGGTCCCACAAAATGTGAGACACCTGCCGGTTGACAGGACGCCCGTTGAAATCGCTGAGCCGTACGCCTTCGGGCGTGAGGATGGCCATGTCCCCATCGGCCAGGAAGAACATGTCGCGCGTGTGGCTGAGAATGGCCGGGACGTCGGAAGCGACGAAGTATTCGTTATCGCCGATGCCAATCACGACCGGCGGCCCGGAGCGCGCCGCGACGATCTTATTGGGGTCGGACCGCGAGATCACTGCCAGCGCGAATACGCCGGCGAGCTCCTTGACAGTGGTGCGAACCGCTTCTTCCAGGTTGCCTTTGAAGTGCTTCTCCACCAGGTGCGCAATGACTTCGGTATCGGTCTCAGTCTTGAACTCGTGGCCTTCCGCCTGTAGCTGGTGTTTCAACGACAGATAGTTTTCCACGATGCCGTTGTGCACCACCACGACGTCGCCTTTGCAATCGCGGTGCGGATGCGCGTTTTCCTCGGTGGGACGCCCGTGCGTGGCCCAGCGTGTATGACCGATCCCGAACGTGCCGTCGACGGGGTTCAGCCGGATGGCATCTTCCAGATTGCGCAGCTTACCCTCGGCGCGCCGGACCTCCAACTGGTTGTCGCCGCAGTATACGGCCAAGCCTGCCGAGTCGTATCCACGATACTCGAGCCGTTTCAATCCCTCCAGGATAATGGGAACGGCTTTTCGCGAACCAACATAACCGACAATCCCACACATAGTCTTATTATAGTTGTCAGTCCAGGATCTCGACGCGATACTCTTCGATAACCGGGTTGGCGAGCACTTCGTGGGCTATCGTTTCGATGTCCTTCTGCGCCTGCTCCCGGGAAGTTCCCGCAGCCATGGCAATCTCGAAGAACTTACCTTGGCGAACATCCGCGATGGCCGGGTAGCCAAGACCGTGCAGGGCGGAACAGATGGTGGCGCCTTGCGGGTCGAGAACCGTGGACTTGAAGGTAACAAAAACGCGAGCTTTCATGGGGATTCTCGATTATCTCACGGCACGGAACGTGCAAAGATAAACGTGCAACGATAAAAGGAAAGATGACGATGCTGTCCACCCTCCGCGGCGCGATCGGGGTCTTCGACTCGGGCGTCGGCGGGCTAACCGTGCTGCAAGCACTGCGGCGCCGCATGCCGCACCGCGACTTTATTTACCTTGGTGATACGGCTCGCGTACCATACGGCCGCAAGCCTCCGGAGATGGTGGTGGAATTCGCTCACGGGATTACGGATTTCCTGTGCGGCATGGGCGTGGAAGGCGTGGTGGTAGCCTGCAACACGGCATCTGCCGTGGCGCTGCCAAGCCTTGCCGAGCGGTGTCCGGTGCCGGTGTGGGGCGTAATTGACCCAGGTGTGGAAGCCGCGACACGCGTCACACGCACGGGGCATGTGGGGGTAATCGGAACCAAGGGGACCATCGGCAGCCGCGCCTATCAACGCCGTCTGGAGGCGCGCGGCCTGAAGCCGTGGGCCCAGGCCTGCCCCATGTTGGTGCATGTGGTGGAAGAGGGCCTGGCCGATTCGCCCGAAGCGGAGTTGCTGGCGCAACAGTACCTAAGCGGGCGGCCGGAGATCGATACGCTGATCTTGGGTTGTACGCACTATCCTCTGTTGCGCAAGGTGCTGGAGCGCACGGTTGGTGAGAGCGTAACGCTGGTGGATAGCGCCGAGGTCACGGCGGAAGCGGTCAGCGCGGCGTTTGAACCGGCGCCACAGCGATTTCGCGCGCGGCCGCGTAGTGCATTTCGTGACGGGCGATCCGCTAGCGTTCGCGCATACCGCTAACGTGATCGGAGGCGTGGAAGGCGAGATCGTGCCGCTGGCGGTGACGGAACTGGCGACGGCGGGGGCGCGGAGCTGATCCGCGGCGCAAGTCAGCGCAGGCTGCTCACGCAGTCGGCGAAGGCGTCATACGCGTATGCATTGTTGATCGCGTCATCGAACGAGCGGAGCGACAAGTCCGGACACTGGTCGAAATCGAGCACTTCGCCGCCTCGATGCCCGACGCCGAGGCGCGCGTGCGCCAGCTCGTGGACGATCGTCCGCGCTTGTTCCTTAGGTGCCGCACGGAAAAACGCCGGACACAAGTAAACAATCGGGCTGCTGTCTGCACCAATTTCGGCGAAGGCGGTGTGGCCCAATTGCCCAGACTTGCCGCACATCGGATGAGCCGCCGAGACGCACAGCGCTTTCGCTCGCGTCACTGCTTGGGCAAGCAGTCCGAAGTTGTTTTTGATCTCAAATACCTGCCTTATGCTCGTGTTTCCGGACTGCACTTTGAAGACATCCGTAAGGGCCCGGCGTAACGAGTAGTTCCCCACCCGCGGATCTTCGGGCACATTGACCGGCATCTGCAGGCGCCGCGCGGTCTGCTCGATCATCTGCCTCGCTGCTCGTATTGCCGCGTCAACGACGGTTTGATTGGAGCAACTGATGACAAAATCATTGTTCGCCATGGCTGGTCCCCCCAGGAACTATAGTGTCGGAACCCGCCGAAACGTTTCAGCCCCTAATTCAGCAGATGCCCCTGCCTTAAATACGCGGGCGTATCCAGGTCATCCATGTCCAGCACCGGCTCCGGTTCGGCCATCATCACCGGCTCGGGTTCCGGCTCCGGTTCGTGCACGAACACCGGCTCGGGTTCGGGCTCCGGCAGCACGCGCACTTCAGGCACACTCCGCCGCTCGGTTTTCGACGGCGTAAATCCGGTGGCGATCACCGTGATCTTCACGGCGTCCTCCATCGTCTCGTTCAGAATCACGCCGAAATTGATCTGCACGTCTTCGCATTCGGCGGCTTCGCGAATGATCGAGCACGCCTCGTTCACTTCGTGCAAGCCCAGGCGGCTCGACCCTGTGATGTTGATGAGGATGCCGCGCGAGCCGGCGATGCGCGTGTCTTCCAGCAGCGGGCAACTGATGGCCTGGCGGGCCGCGTTAACGGCGGCGTTTTCACCGCGCGCCAGGGCAGTTCCGAACATGGCGTGGCCCATCCCCGCCATAGTCGCTTTGATATCGGAGAAGTCGCGATTGATCAGGCCCGGCGTCACAATGATGTCGCTGATCCCCTGCACCGCCTGGCGTAGCAGATCGTCGGCCATCTTGAAGGCCTCAAAGAAACTGGTGCCGCGCGGCACTAGCGCGAGTAGACGGTCGTTAGGAATCGTTATCACCGTGTCCACGGTGGATGCCAGCCGGTTAAGGCCGTCTTCGGCCAGCCGCATACGCCGCGGCCCTTCGAAACCGAACGGCTTGGTGACCACGGCGACGGTGAGAGCGTCGAGCTCTTTCGCCAACGAAGCGATCACCGGGGCTGCGCCGGTGCCGGTGCCGCCGCCCAATCCGGCCGTGACAAATACCATGTCGGCGCCTTGCAACACCTCGACAATGCGGTCGGTGTTTTCGAGCGCGGCCTGCCGCCCGATCTCCGGATTGGAACCCGCGCCCAACCCGTTGGTCATCTTGGCGCCCAGTTGCAGCTTGTTGGGAACCTGGCACGCCTCCAGCGCCTGAAGGTCGGTATTCATGGCATGGAACTCTACGCCCTCCAGACCCTCCCGCACCATACGCGCCACGGCATTGCCGCCGCCGCCGCCCACACCGATCACTTTGATGCGTGCGCCGTTGGCCGCCTCTTCTTCGATTTCGTATTTCAGATCGTCCATGTCGGCATCCATCAGTCCCATCGCTCTCCTTCCGCGGGCAGGCTTCCAACCGCCCGGCCAATCACCGCAACACGCGCCCCAGCCACCCGGCGGAATCCCGTTCCCGCGTGGCCTGTTGCTTCAATTTGGCCGAATACATGGCGAGCCCGGCGGCGGTGGTCCACTCGGGGTCGCGCAATTCCTCCGGCCAATCCTGAATCCCCACTGCCAGGCCAAAGCGCGCCTGACACTGCAACACACGTTCCGCAATATCACAGAGGTCCGGCAGCTTGGCTCCGCCGCCGGTGAGAAACACGCCGCCTAGCAGCCCGCGGTCCATGTTCACGCGCGCCAACTCGGCACGCACGAATTGAAACAGCTCCCGCGACCGCGCTTCCAGAATCTGATTCAGAAACCGCCGTTGGACGTGGCGGCGCTCCCGATTTTCCGGCGTGGGCACTTCCACCAGCACATTGTCCGAACAGCCGTCCGCAACCGCCGAGCCGTATTCCACCTTCACCAGTTCGGCGTCTTCAAAACTCAGGCACAATCCTTGCGCGAGGTCGCGCGTGAAGTGATCTCCGCAAACACGTACTGTCGATGCCAGCAACATGGCGTCGCCGTGATAAATCGCCAGCTCGGTAGAGTCCGCGCCGATATCCACAATGGCTACGCCCTCGCGGCGATCCTCCGGCAACACCGACGCGAAGCAGCCCGCCAGGCCCTCGAACACGGTCTCTTCCACCGCCAGGTGCGCCTGGTTCACGGCGCCGACCAGCGCGTTGTGCTCCTGCACCGAGGAAGTCACCAGGTGAACCTGCAGCTCCAGGCGGGTCGCCAGCATCTTGCGGGGATCGCGGTGACCCGGCCGGTCGTCCAGCACGAAATCCTGCGGAAACAGTTGCAGCACCATGCGGTCTTCGTGCAACTGCACGCGCGATGCCCGATTTACCACGCGGTTCACGTCGCGCTGATCGATCTCGCGTTCATGGCCCAGGTCCACGATGCCGCGGCCATTGGCCCCCTTGAGGCTCTGGCCGCCCATCCCCACCACCGCCGCCTCCACCGAAATCCCTGCCGACGCTTCGGCCTGGCGCAGAGCTGTCAATATGGACCCGGCCAGCGATCTCTGATCGGCGATGCGGCCCTTGTGCCAGCCTTCGGAGGGCGCAGCGCCGCACCCGACAAAGCGCAGGACTCCCTGTTCGAGCGCGCACACCACCATGCGGGTCGCGCGGCTTCCCGCATCGAGTCCTACTGCATAAACGGGTTTCACTGCCATGGGGCCCTATTCCTTCACCGTGATGCGGTCGTCCAGCCGCAGATCGAAAACCTTGGCTTCCGGGGAGCGCTTCTGGATCTCCGGATAGTGCGTGAGAAAATTCTGGTAGCGCCGCGCGAAGTTCATGTCGCCCAGTAAGAGCTCGAGCGCGCGGTTCCCCACCTGCGCCACCAAACGAATGTTATCCGGATTGCCGGCATCCACCTCGGAAACATCCTTCAACAAGTAACCCATGTCCTCCTGCACGCGCAGAAACGTGCGCACGCGCTCGCGGCGTTCCTCCAGCGCATCTTTTTCGCGAATGCCGCTGAGCACGGGGAATGCGAACTGCGCTTGCGACGGCGGATCGAGCAGCACGCCATACGCGTCGATGAGCAGGACACCGGAGCGGAAGCTCACAAAAGCGATGGGCTGGCGCTCGCGAATCCGCACCAGCAGGCGGTCGGGCCAGACGCGCGAGACCGAGGCGTCGGCCACCCAGTCGAGGGCCAGAAGCTCGCGCCGGCGTTCACCCAAAGGCGCGGCGAAGATGCTGCGCTCGAAATCCGGTCCAAAGACGCGGAAAATTTTGGAGCGCGACGCGTAGCGTACCCCCTCGAAGGTGAGCGCGTCTTTTCGATCGCGCGACAGGGTGAACTGTGGGTCGGTAACCACGAACCGGCGCACCTTCAGCGCAGCCATGGCGGTGGAGACGCCCACCAGCGCCAGTGCGGCGATGGCCAGCAGCAGCCGCCAATTGAAACGCTTCGGCTTGGCCTTCGATTCACGCGGCATTCTTGGTCCCCGGCCCTTCGGCTTTCAATTTCTCCAGCAGCTTCTCGCCGGCTTGCCAAACGTTCCCCGCGCCCAGCGTCAGCACCAGGTCGCCTTCGCGCGCGGTCTCGTACAATGCCTCCACGCCGCGGGCGATGGTGCCGACGTACTCGGCGCGGCGATGCCCAAACTGGCGGATGCGATCGACCAGCACTTCAGCCGTGACACCCTCCATGGGCTTCTCCGACGCCGCATAGATGTCCAAGACGAACAGGCTGTCGGCCTGGTGGAAGGAGCCCGCGAACTCGTCCATCAGGTGGAAGGTGCGGGTGTAACGGTGCGGCTGGAACAGCACGTGGATGCGGCGGAATCCGCACAGGCGCGCGCCATCCAGCGTGGCTCGGATTTCGGTGGGATGGTGGCCGTAGTCGTCGATCACCGTGATACCGCTTTCCGTGCCGCGTTCCTGGAAGCGCCGCTCCACCCCGCTGAAACTCGCCAGCGCCTCGCGAATTACGTCCGGTTTCACCTCTAATTCCATGGCCGCGGCTACCGCCGCCGTAGCATTCAATACGTTGTGCTTCCCGGGTACGCTCAAGTGGAAGCGCCCCAAGTCGGCGGTTCGATAGCGCAGGCGAAAATCGGTCGTGGCCTGATGGCTATAGGGAGTGGTGAACAGGCCGAAACCGATGTCGGTAGCTTCCACGTCGGCCTGCGAGGTCGTCCCGTAAGTGATGGTGCGCCGCTTGATCTGCGGCAGAATCCCCTGTACGTTGGCATCGTCCAGGCACACGATGGCCGCTCCGTAAAACGGTACCTTGTTCACGAACTCGAGAAAAGCCGCGCGGATGGCATCGAGCGACGGGTAGTGGTCCAGGTGCTCGCGGTCGATGTTGGTAACCACGGCGATGATGGGTGCCAGCTTGAGAAAGGAACCGTCGCTTTCATCCGCCTCCACCACCAGGAATTCGCTGCGGCCCACGCGGGCGTTGGAACCGCCCATGGTGGCCACGCGCCCGCCCACCATCACGGTAGGGTCCAGGCCGGCGTGGTTGAGAATGGTGGCGGTCATCGATGTGGTAGTCGTCTTCCCGTGGCTGCCGGCCACCGCGATTCCGTACTTGAGGCGCATCAACTCGGCCAGCAGTTCGCCCCGCGGGATCACAGGGATCTGCAGGCGCCGCGCCTCCTGCACCTCGGGGTTCTGCTCGTCCACCGCCGAACTGACCACCAGCGCCCGCGCCCCCGTCACGTTGGAGGCGGCATGGCCTTCGTAGACGCGCGCACCCATCCCGGCCAGCTTCTCCGTAATCGGCGACAATTTCTGGTCCGACCCGCTTACCTGGTAGCCCAGGTTGAGCAGCACTTCGGCGATGGCGCTCATGCCGATTCCGCCAATGCCGGTGAAATGCAAGTGCTGGGGACGGAAAAACATTTCCTTATCGTATTGTTTCGGCTATCTCTGCTGCTGTCAATTGAAATCGCGCGCCACCTGCTCCAGAATTCCGGCCGCTCGTTCCGCCGCGCCGGGCCGGCCGAACTTGCGGGCTGCGTCCGCCATCTGTTCCAGCGCTCCCGGCCGCCCGGAAATTTCCTTCACCAGCGTGAATAGTTTCTCCCCGGTCATTTCCGCATCGCGGACCAGTCGGGCCGCGCCGCCGCGCTCCAAGGCCTCCGCATTGCGCGCCTGGTGATCGTCGGCGGCGAATGGGAAAGGAACCAGAATCGATGGCTTCCCGGCGGCTCCTAATTCCGAAACCGCGCCTGCACCCGAACGGCACACCACCAGGTCGGCGGCTGTGAAGGCTGCCGGCATGTCGCCAATGAACGGCGTTACCTCTCCTTCGAGCCCCGACTGCGCGAAGGCCGTCCGCAGCTCCTCAAACCCTGGCTTTCCCGACTGGTGCACAATCCGGATGGGAATACCGGCCTGTTGAAACAGCGGCCAACTCTCGCGCGAGGCCCGGTTCAGAGTGCGCGATCCCTGGCTTCCGCCGGTGATCAAGAGGTTGAGGACGGGGCCGCGCGGCTTGGGCGGAACGCGGAAGAATTCCTCGCGGACCGGCAGACCGGTCACTTCCGTGCGGCCCTCGGGGAAATAGCGGCCTGTCTCCGGAAACGAGACCAGAGCCCCGGCGACAAAGCGGCCAATCACGCGATTGGTGAATCCGGGGACGGCATTCGGTTCCATCACCACCACCGGAACCCGCCGCAGCAGCGCCGCCATGACCGGCGGTCCGGCCACGTAACCGCCCATGCTGAAGACCGCCGATGCGCCGCGGACATACTGGCCGCATGCCAGCGTCGTAAACGGCAGGCGCGCGAGCGTGGCGATTTTTTGTTGCAAACCGACGCGATTCAATCCGCCGATTTCGATCTTCTCCAAGCGAAAGCCTTCCGGTGGAACGAGACGCGCTTCCATGCCGCGATCTGTTCCGACAAACAACACTTCGTGTCCCCTGCGGCGCAGTTCGCGCGCTACCGCCAGTGCTGGAATCACATGCCCGCCCGTTCCCCCGCCCGCCATGACGAACGTTTTCACCGTGGGGCCGGCCCTTTGTGGCCGCAGCCGGCCTTCCGGCCGGCTGACCGCTGGAAAGCGGGTCCGCAGCCTGAAAGGCTGCCCCACTGTTTCTCAAATCAGCCGGCATGCTCCGACACATTCATCAAAATGCCCAGCGACGCCAGTGTGCTCAGCAGCGAACTGCCTCCGGAGCTGATCATGGGCAGAGGTATCCCTTTAGTAGGCATCATGCCGAGCACCACGCTGATGTTGATCAGCCCCTGGACCACAATCACCACCGTCACCCCCAGCGCCAGGTAGCGGCCAAAGTCATCGCGCACGCGGAAGGTGGTCCGCCAGCCGCGCCAAAGAATCATGAAAAAGCCGACGAGCAGCCCGACCGATCCGATCAACCCCAGCTCCTCGCTGGCCACGGCATAAATGAAATCGGTATGTGCCTCGGGCAGGTAGAGCAGCTTCTGCCGGCCGTTCATCAGCCCCAGGCCGGCCACGCCGCCGGCTCCCACGGCAATCTTGGATTGCTGCAATTGGTAGTTGGTGTCGCGAGTGGTCAGCGATTTCTGCAGACGTGCCTTGACGCGGCCCTGCGGGTCGAATTTCTCCACGATCTTGAAATCCGGATCGAAAAACTTCACCACGCGCGCCAGCCGGTAGGGCTCCTTCACCACGAACAGGCAGACGCCGATCAGCGCGACGGTCCCGGCAATCGCGCAGTAGCGCAGCTCCAGGCCAGCCACGAAGAAGACCACCGCGGCCGCGCCACCCAGGACCACGGCCGTGCCCAGGTCGGCCACCACCACCGCCAGAATCACCAGACCCACCGCCAGAGCCGCCGGCACCAGCGTGTAGCGCGCGTTGTTGATGGCGCGCGCCCGCCACGTCACAAAGAAAGCCAGAAAGATCACCAGCGCCGGTTTGGCCAGCTCGGAAGGCTGCAAGCCGATCGGCCCCATGCGCAGCCAGCGGTGGTGCTCCGAATCCAGCAGGTAGACCAAAGCCAGCAGCAGCAGCGCGACGCGCAATGGCGCTGAAGGCCACCGCGGGATTCTGGAACTTGCGGTAGTGGGTTCGCTTCAGGGTCATCATGGCGAGGATGGCCACCGCGGCCCAGGCCACCTGGCGCACCACGAAGTGCCAGGTCGAGCCATAACGCAGTTGCGCCATGATCGAGGAAGCGCTGTAGAGGATCAGCACCCCGAAGGAAACCATCACCAGCACGGTTGCGAACAGGATCCAGTCTGTTTTGAGCCTTTGCGCCATATTAGTTTTTCGGTTGCAATTGATTCACGATCTGTTTGAAAACCTCTCCGCGGTGCTCGAAGCTGCGAAACTGGTCGAAACTGGCGCAGGCCGGCGCAAGCAGCACCGTGTCGCCCGGTTGGGCCGCGGCATAAGCGTGCGCCACCGCTTGCTCCACCGTCTTGGCATCCACCAGTTCGACCGCGCCGCTCAATTGCCCGGCGATCTTGGGCGCGGCCGCGCCGATCAGCAACGCCGCGCGCGCTTTGGCGGCTAGCGGCTCGCGTAGAAGCGAGTAGTCCAACCCTTTGTCCTTGCCGCCCAGGATCACCCACAGGTTTCCCGAAAACGCTTCCACCGCTTTAAGCGTGGCGTCGACACTGGTGGCTTTCGAATCGTTATAGAAATCCACACCGCTCACGTTGCGCACGAATTCCAGCCGGTGTTCCACAGCGCGGAACGTGCGCACCGCGGCGGCAATGGCTTGGTGGCTCACGCCCGCGCGGGCCGCCGCAATCGAGGCCGCCAGCACATTCTCGATGTTGTGCCGCCCGCGGATGGGGATCTCGCCCGCTTCCATCAACGGCTGGCCGTCCAGCACCAGCCGGTCGCCGCACAGGAAAGCCCCAGGCGTCACCTCGCGCCGGCTGCTGAACCACTGGGGCGCCGCCGCGGTGTGTTCCGCAAAAGAAACGCAGACCGGATCATCGGCGTTGAGCACCGCGTAATCACCGGCCGCCTGCGTTTCGAAGAGCCTGCGCTTGGCGGCGGCATAATTCTCGAAGGTGTGGTGCCGGTCCAGGTGGTTTTGGGTCACGTTGAGGGCCAGGCCGATGTGAGCGCGGAATTCCGCGATGGTTTCCAATTGAAAACTGGAGAGCTCCAACACGTTCCAGCCATCTGCGCGCGAACTATCGATCATGGCCGTGACCGGCGTCCCGATGTTGCCGCCGACCTGCACCGGGAACCGGCCTTCCTGCAAAATGTGCCCGATCAGGCTGGTGGTGGTGGTCTTCCCGTTCGAACCGGTGATCCCGATGGTCTGGCCTTTCAGAAACGGCGCGGCCAGTTCCACTTCGCCCAGCACCGGCACGCCCCGTCGACGGGCTTCCTGGAGCGGAGCAAGATCCGCCGGAACGTCGGGCGAGATCACGATCAAATCGCAATTCAAAAAAACGTCGGGCGTCTGCTGCGCAAACGGGATGCCCAACGCCGCGGCTTCCGGCAACTCGGCCAGCGGCTTCAGGTCGGTGGCGCGTACGTGGGCGCCCTCGCGCAAAAGGAGCTTTGCCGACGCCACGCCGGAGCGCTTCATGCCCACCACGAGTGCTTTGATCCCGTGCAGCCGCATCTCACCGCAACTTCAACGTGCTCAGCGCGAACAGCGCCAGCACCAGGCCGGCAATCCAGAACCGCGCGATGATCTTCGACTCCTGCCAGCCCAGTTGTTCAAAATGATGGTGCAGCGGCGCCATCTTGAAGATCCGCTTACCATGCCGGAGTTTGTAGCTACCCACCTGCAAAATCACCGAGAGCGCTTCCAGAATGAACACGCCGCCGATGAACAGCAGCAGGACCTCTTGTTTGATCAGCACCGCAACCACGGCCAGTGCGCCCCCCAGGCCGAGCGAACCCACGTCGCCCATAAAGATGTCCGCCGGGTGCGCGTTGTACCAGAGGAACCCCAGGCTCGCGCCGGTCATGGAACCGCAAAAGACCGTCAACTCGGACGTGCGCGGGTTGCGCGCGAGCTCCAGGTATTGCGCGAGTTCCACGTGGCCACCCGCATAGGTCAGCACCGTCAGCGCTCCCGCGGCCACCACCATCAACCCGATCGCCAGACCATCCAGCCCGTCGGTGAGGTTCACGGCATTGGAGACGAACACGACTACCAGGCTCACGAAAATGCAAAACGGCGCCACGCCCAGGATATAGGTCCACGGATTGTGCAGCAGCGACTCGATGATCAGCGTGGGCCGAAACTGCTTGGCGAACGGAAAATTGATCTGGGTAGAGAAACTGCTGTTGGCGCGCGCCAGCAGCAGTAGCGCCGCCACTCCCAACGCCGCCGAGAATTGATAGACCAGCTTGCGCTTGCCGCTCAGCCCCAGATTCCGCTGGCGGGTGACCTTCGCGTAATCATCCAGAAATCCGATCCACCCAAACGCCACCAGGGCGAGGATCGCGATCCACACGTATCCGTAAGTCAAGTCCGCCCACAACAGCGTCGGAACCACGATGGAAATAATGATGAGCACTCCGCCCATGGTAGGCGTGCCGGCCTTCTTCTGATGCGACTTGGGACCTTCTTCGCGGATATACTGTCCGATCTGGAACTGCCGCAGCCGCGCGATCAACCAAGGCCCCAGCGCGATACAAAGAAACAGCGCCGTCAGACTGGCGAAGGCCGTGCGGAACGTGGTGTAGCGAAAGACGCGGAACGGGCTGACATACCGCTGCAGCTGCTCGTATAGAAGAAAGTAAAGCATTGCCCCCGCCGCCTACTGTCGCAATAACCCTTCCAACGCCCGCTCTACCGCCACGCCGCGCGAGCCCTTGAACAGGACGGCGTCCCCGGACCGCGCGATCGCTCGCACATAATCCCCCGCCGGCCCGGCATCTTCGAAAAAAATCGCGGCGCTCTCCGGAAGTCCGGCGCCGACCGCCGCGTCGATCATGGCATGTGCGTTGCCGCGCACACCGATCAAAAAATCGATTCCCAACCCCGCCGCGTAGCGCCCCACCTCGCGGTGCAGCTCGCCGGCGGCATTTCCCAACTCCAGCATCTCCCCCAGCACGGCAATTCGACGTTTGGCGGGAGTCTGCCGCAACACGTCGAGCATTGACCGCGCCGCCTCGGGATTGGAGTTGTAACAGTCGTTCCAAATGACGATTCCGTTGTGTTCGATGCGTTCTCCACGCATCTTGCCCGTAGTGAAGTTGCGCACCGGACCAGTCAGTTTCTCGGCCGGGATATCGCACACGCGCGCCACCGCAATCGCGGCCAGCAGATTCATCACCGCGTGGCGGCCCACCAGCCCGGTTTCGAAATCCACACCGGCGGCGCGAAAGCTGCTGCCGTTCTCGCGGTACTCTACTGCGCAGGCCCGCACGTCGGCACTATCCGAGAATCCGAAAGTCACCGAGCGGCCGGGATGCGTTTCGCGGAATCGCAGCACGCGGGGGTCGTCGGCATTCAGCACGGCCACGCCATCGGCTGGCAGTCCTTCGATCAACTCGCCTTTGGCCGCCGCGATCCCTTCGATCGAATCGAAACTTTCCATGTGCGCGTAGCCGACGTTGGTCACCACGCCGATCTCGGGCCGGGCGATGGCGGCCAGCGCGCGAATCTCGCCCGCGTGGTTCATCCCCATTTCGAGCACCGCCAAGCGCGCCTCATCCGGCAAGCGCAAAATCGAAAGCGGCACGCCCACGTGATTGTTCAAATTGCCGATGGTCTTGCCCACGGGTTGCTCCGCCGCCAGCAGATGCGCGATGGCGTCCTTCGTGGTGGTCTTGCCGGCGCTCCCGGTGACCCCGATCACCCGGCCTCCCCAGTGGCTACGCGCCCATCCTGCCAGGTGTTGCAACGCCCTCAGCGTGTCGCTCACTACCAGCTCGCCGGGCGCGCCGGTCGTCTGATCAACTACGGCCGCCGCCGCGCCTTTTTCGAGAGCCGCCTTCGCGAAGAGGTGGCCGTCGAAGTTTGGCCCGCGTAGCGCAAAAAACACATCGCCGGTATTCTGTGTCCGCGTGTCCACACTCCACCCGCTGACTTTCACCGGCGGAGGCGCTCCGGCAGCGCCCATGACGGCCGCAACTTCCTGTAAATCCAGAGTCATGGTTTCAGCCGGTTTTGTGATACCCGTAACCTCTTAGCACTTCGCGCGCCACAACCCGATCGTCGAACGCGATGGTTTTGTCTTTCAGAATTTGATACGGCTCGTGGCCCTTACCGGCCAGCAGGACGATGTCCCCCTCGCGCGCCTCCTTGAGGGCGCGGGCAATGGCCACCGCGCGATCCGGCTCCACCACGTGCGGCACATCCACGCGGCGTATGCCCACCAGCGCGTCGTTCATGATGGCCAAAGGGTCCTCCGACCGCGGATTGTCGCTGGTCAGGACCACGAAATCGCTGGCCTCGGCGGCGGCCTGCCCCATGAGCGGGCGCTTGGTGCGGTCGCGATCACCCCCGCAGCCGAACAGCGTGATCACCCGCTTCGGGTTCAGCCCGCGCGCCACCGCGATCACATTGCGCAGCGCGTCGTCGGTATGCGCATAGTCCACCACCACCACGAACGGCTGACCCTCGTCGACACGTTCGAAGCGTCCGGGCACGGCTTGCAGGCGGGCGATTCCCCGGGCAATCGTCTCGGGCGGAATACCGTACGACAGAGCCGCCCCGCACGCCGCCAGAATATTGTAGACGTTGATTTTGCCAATCAGCGGCGAGGCCACCCCGAAGCGCAGCTTGCCGAATTGCACGTCGAAGCGCAGCCCGTCGAAGCCGGAGGAGATGTGGCGCGCCCGCAGATTCGCTTCCGGCCCCAGCCCGTACCAATACGTTTCGGTGGTGGGGTGAAGCTTCAGCGCGCGGAGACTTTCGTCGTCGCGGTTCACTACGGCAGCACGAGGCGCCGGTCCGCCGGCTCCTTCGAAGAGCATCTGCTTGGCTGCGAGGTAGGCCTCCATGGTGCCGTGGAAATCCAGGTGATCGCGCGTCAGGTTGGTAAAGATCGCGGTGTGGAAGTGCAGTCCATAAACCCGCCCCAGCGCCAGCGCGTGCGAAGAAACTTCCATGGTGACGTCGGTGCCGCCCAACGCCTCCAACTCCGCGAACATGCGCACCAGGTCGAGCGACTCCGGTGTGGTGTTCACAGCCGCAAGCACCTTACCAGCCAGGTGATACTCGATGGTGCCGACCAGCGCCGTGGTGTGCCCGGCCGCGCGCAGAATGGAATCGACCAGGTAACCCGTGGTGGTCTTCCCGTTGGTTCCGGTGATGCCCGTCAGCCGCAGCCGCTCGTCCGGCCGGCCATAGAAGTTGCGCGCCGCCAGCGACAGGGCCTGCCGCCCGTGCTCCACCTCGATCCAGGCGCCTGAAAAGTCTTCGGGCATGGGCGATTCACTGGCGACCGCGGACGCACCCCTCGCCACGGCATCGCGCGCGAACTGCCGTCCGTCGGCGCGGCTGCCCGGAAAGGCGAAAAAAAGGAAACCCGTACCCACTCGTCGTGAATCGTATTCCAATCCGCGGATGTCCACACCAGCGAGCTCAGACGAAAGCGGCCGCTTCAGCCGCACGCCCGAGAGTATCTCGCCGAGGTTCATCTCACGAACTGGACCCGAATGCGCTCTCCCTCATGTAAAAGTGAGCCCGGCGGAGGAGACTGCATGCGGGCGACGCCGCTTCCGCCAGGCACTACCGTCAGACCCTGCGCCGCCGCCGTTGCCAGGACGGCTCGCATCGTCATACCTCTAAAGTTCGGGACGCGCGGACCAGCCGGCGCGGTTTCGCCGTCGTCGTCCCCTTCTTCCAGAATGTTCGGCTGGTCGGAACCAATGTCCGCAATGCTGAGGTCGTCCACTTCCGCCTTCTTGGCCAACTGGGCGGGCGGCGTCTGGTCGGGCAGGTCGCGGGGAACGTCCATCACGCGCAACGCCTCGGTGGCCACCGCGTGGAAGACCGGTGCGGCGGCTTGCCCGCCAAATCCCGCGGTGCCATGCGTGCCGTTCAACGTCACTACTACCACGATAGCCGGATTCGTCAGCGGCGCGAAGCCCATGAACGATCCGTTGTACGTATGCGTATAGTGCCGGCTGGCCACGTCGTAAATCTGGGCGGACCCCGTCTTCCCTCCGACCGAATAACCTTCCAGGCGCGCCTTCGGATAGCCGGTCCCGCCGGGCAGGACCACGCCTTCCATCATTTGCCGCATGGTAATGGCGGTTTCGGGTTTCACAATGCGCACGGGCGCCGGCGGAGGCACGGTCTGGCTGCCCTTCTTCAAAATGAGGTGCGGCTTCACCAGTAGCCCGCCATTGGCGATTACGGATGCGGCCCGCGCGAGTTGCACGGTGGTAACGCTAACCTCCTGCCCCATCGACACGGATGCAAGCGAAGTAGTTCCCCACTGCCCCAGCTTTCTCAACTTCCCGCCGGATTCGGCAGGCAGCTCAATTCCGCTCTTCTGCCCGAACCCGAATTTTCGGACGTATTCGTACATTCGCGGTTGGCCTACCCGCATGCCCACTTCAATTGCGCCGATGTTGCTGGATTTCGCCAGCACGGTCGCCATGGGAACCACCCCCATGCCGGTGTGGGAATCGTGGATGATGCGTCCCGGCAGCCGGAGCACGCCTCCGTGACAATCGATGGGGCTCTCCGGGCGGAGGTTGGTAGTTTCGAGCGCCGCCGAAAGCGTGATCACTTTGAACACCGACCCCGGCTCAAACGGCACCGACACTCCATGATTCTGCCGTGCTCGGCCCTCTCCGGGCTGGGGCGGCTCATTGGGATCATACGGCGGATAGCTGGCCAACGCGAGGATTTCGCCGGTCTGCGGATCCATCACTACCACGCTGCCGCTGATGGCCGCGTGCGCCGTCACCGCGGTAGCAATCTCGCGTTCCGCGACGAATTGCAGGCGCTCATCAATCGTCAGCGTCAAAGGTGTGCCGGCGCGCGGCGGCGTTTCCATTTGGGAATCGATGCCCCGCCGGTTGACATCCGTCAGCAGGCGCACGCGCCCCGCGGTACCGCGCAGTTCATTGTCGAAGCTGCGTTCGACGCCGGCATTGCCCCGCTCTTCGAAATCGACCGAGCCCAGCACTGCCGCCGCCAGGGCGCCATTGGGGTAGTGCCGCTGGCTCTCGCTCTGCACCTGAATCCAATCCAGGCGCAGGTTCCGCACGCTCTGCCCTTCCTCAAAAGTGATCTTGCGCTTGACCCACAGGAATCCGCGCTGCTGGTCGCTGGCCCACTTCATCTTTCCGTAGAGCTCGCTTCGATCCATGTGCAGCGCCAGCGACAAAATGGTCGAAGCGACTTCCAGATCGGGCACCTTCAACGGATTGACGTACACCGATTCCGTGGGCACGCTCATGGCCAGCGGCTGCCCGTGCCGGTCGAAGACAGTGCCTCGAGGCGCGGGAATCGCCACGTCCAACTCCTCGCGGTTGCGCGCCAGCCGGACGTATTCTCCGTGATGTAGGATCTGCAGCGAAAGGAGCTTCGCAAAGATTGCGCCGCCCCACAGGACAAGGATCGCCGCCAGGATGGTGAGACGACGCTCGATCATACTACTTCACCATCGCAACCGCGCTGTCCCCCTTCGCTTCCAGATGCACGACCTGCTCGGTGGTGGGTGTCACGAGGTCCTGTCTCTTAGCCAGCGTCTCCAAACGATCCGGCCGCAGCATCTCCGCCTCTTCGAGCTGGAGCACCTGGCGCTCATTGAGAAGCCGGCGCTGCTCGGCGCGCAGGGATTCGAGTTTGTAGCCTTCCAAAGTGTTCGCCACGCTGGGAGCCAGGACGCCGGTCAGCAGCAAGAGCACGAGACCCGCCCCTCCAATGGCCGACCAGCAGGCGTTGCGGCTGCGTGGATCGGCTTCCCGCACCAGGCGCGAGTTATCGATCTTCTTCGAGTAGAAGAATACGTCCTCGTGCGGTAGAGCCCGCAGTTGGTACGGATCGCGTTCCGCGCGCACCGGAGCCGGCCGGCGGCCCGGTAGGGCTGCGGTCGGATCATCCGTCTTCCTCAAAAATGCTGGCAGCGTCGCCATGTTTCTCCTTCGAACCTCGGTAAGCCGCTCCTCCGCGGCGCGGCTTGGTCGAACTACGCAACCGCTCCCTTTGGTCGCGGCTCAGTAAACTTCCAGCGCGCGCAGCTTGGCGCTACGCGACGCCGGGTTTTGGAATGTTTCCTGATCGCCCGGCTGGAGCGGGTGCTTCGTCAGAATTGCCGCGCGCCCCTCCCGTCCAAGCTCCCTGAATTTTTCTTTGACCTTCCGGTCGTCGATCGACATGAAACTGATCACTACCATGCGGCCGCCGGACTTCAGCAGATCCGGACCCGTGCGCAGCAGCCGGTCCAGTTCTCCCGGTTCGTCGTTCACCACCATCCGCAAAGCCATGAACGTCTTCGTGGCCGGATGCAATCTTCCCGTCCGTGGCACGGCCCGCAACACCACATCGGCCAGATGCAGCGTGCTCCGTATGGGCCGTGCTCGGACGATTGCTCTGGCTACCTTCCGCGCCCTCCTTTCTTCGCCCCACTGAAAGATCAGGTCGGCGAGCGCCTTCTCGGCGGTGTAATTGACGAGATCGGCCGCCGTCATGCCCGAGGTTTGATCCATGCGCATGTCCAGCGGTCCATCCGCCAAAAATGAAAAACCCCTCTCCGGTTCCGTCAGCTGATACCGGCTCACACCTAAGTCGGCAAGCAAACCATCTACCTTCTGGAAACCGGCTTCCTGAACCGCTTCGGCCAGTGACTCGAAGCGTCCCTGATGAAATCGAATCCGTTCGGCAAGCGCGGCCGTGTTGCGGCGCGCCATCTCCAGCGATTCCGAATCCTGGTCGTTGGCGATCACCACGCCCGTGGTCAACCGCTCCGCGATCAGCGCGGTATGACCGCCCATCCCCGCGGTGGCATCTACGTAGATCCCGTCGGGACGAATCGCAAGACTCTCCAGCACCTCGGCTGGCATCACGGAGATGTGCATAGCGCATTAGTTCAATCCCGCCGCTTCCAGCTTGGCCAAATCCTCGCTGGCCATTTGCGACGCTTCGCGCTTGCGCTCTTCGTAAATCTTCTCGCTCAAAACTTCAATGCGCCCGCGGTATGCGTACAGGCGCACGGACTGGTTCTCGAGGCCCAGCTCGCGCCGCAGCTCCGGCGGAAACAGAATGCGGCCCTGGCTGTCCATCTCTGACTCGGCTCCCAGGTCGGCGGCATTGAAGGCCACATTGCGCGCAATCCGCGGATCGTCGCGGTAGGTCTCAAAGAATTTTTCGTTTTCCCGCCAGACCGCAATCGGGTATATTTGCGCTATGCGGCGATCCAGGCTGGTAACGAAGAGTTTCTTTTCCCGTAGCGCGCTCAGGTACTGCTGGAAATCGACCGGAACCTTCATACGTCCCTTGTCGTCGAGCCGCCCGGGGTACATCCCCCTCGGCGGTTCCACCATCAGCAGCTGAACCCCTGAGTCGCCCACTTTTTGTCCACTTTTAGGCTATTTTCAAGCCACAACACATGGTGGCATGAGCGCCTCGATATTTGCAAGAGGTTTTTTGAGGAAGTATTTGATACTGGGAGAGTTATCTGCCTACAAGCAGATCTATGCTAATTGGGCAACACACAATATATAGGTTTGATGGCGAAGAATAGGAGAAGACGAGAAAGAGGGGCCGGAGAGAAGATCCGGCCCCGAGAGGGTTACTGGATCGGAATTTTACTGCCGATGCCGGGGTTGGCGAACTGGTAATCGCCGGGATTGTTCACGAGTACGGCCACTTCTAGAAACGTGTTGTTCCCTTGCGGTGCATCGGGGGGGATGGCTATGTCGAGTTCAAAGACGCCGAGCAGCGAAGGGGAAGCGCGCGAAGAGGACAGCACCGGCACACCTTCCGTGCCTACTTGCACGGCGAGGAACGCGGCGGTGGACAGCGAATCCACACCGGGAGTCGGCAGCGCGTTGGTCGCGAGCGCGGGCGAAGTCGGCCCGATTCCGGTGACGTAGATTCGGATGATCTCGCCGCGGCGGGCGGGATTTGCCAGGCTGACGAATGTGCCGTCAGGCTTGACCGCCACCGCGCGGCGCACTCCATCCGACATGGGGAGCTCAAATATTCCCGGGCTGGCGCTGTGGATGGCGAGCTGAACGGGTTGTATCGTAGTAGCGTTGTTCAGTGTTACGGATACCGGCACTGTACCGGGAGTCACATCGCAGGGGACCTGGAACGTGATGAGGGTCTGGGCGGCGTTGCCGAATGCGCCGAGAATCGGAGCCGATTCCGAGTTGAACGTGACGGTTGCACCGGTCGGCTGCTGCGTGGCTATGCCAAACAAATTCGGCACCGTCGGCAGAGTCGCCGCGGTGAGCGGAGTGCCCACTACCACGGTACCGATGCTGCATGGGGAAAGCGCTCCGGTATTCTTGTCCCCGGTTGGGAAGAAGCCGGCTCCGTTCAAGAAATTGGCCGACGTCAGGTTGAGGCCCGGCGGTAATACGGTGAGGTTGAAGGTGACCGAAGCGGCGCCGGAGCTGGCTTGGATGGTGACCGGCCCCGGGGTGTTTCCGGCCTGCAAACCGACTGTCGCCTGCCCACTCGCATTGGAGATGGCGGTGGATTGAGTCAATATGGCCGGCCCGCTGGTGACCGTGAATTGTACCGGAATGCCGGCGGGCGACTGCCCGGCCGACACAACCGTTTGCACGGCGATGGGTTGGAACAACTGGCCGACGGAAACGCTTTGATTATTCGTGCTACTTACGATCGTCAAGCCTGTAAGCTGCACGTTGATGGAAAGATTGAACGTGACCGATTTGCCGTTCGAAGTAGTCGCCGTGACCTGTATCGGACCCGCGGCAATACTCGTCAGGGTGACGGTGGTGGATGCCTGTCCAGTTGAATCCGTATTGGTGCTGGCTGGAATTACGGTGGCGTAACCGGCCGGTGAAACACTCCAAGTCACCAAAGATGAGGGAAGTGGATTTGGCGGTGAACTCGCATCTACCACTTTGACGACCAGCGGCGCAGCGTACTGAGACCCGTGGTTGGTGGACTGATTATTCCCGCTGATGATCTGCACGGCGTTCGGGGTCGCGGGCGTGACAACGATGGAAAAACGACTGGCCAGCGGTACTGCGAATCCGTTTGGACCACCGAATCCAAAAACGCCAGCTGATTGGATATTCGAAACGAACTGAGGATTAACGACGCCGCCGACCAAGACGTAAAAATACGCCACCCTGGGGGGCTGGCCCGGCGAGGGACCGGGGCCGAAGACTATGTTGCAAGTGGCAGTCCCGCTGCTATTGGTCAATACAGACCCGGGATCCGCGCCGGGCTGCGTCAAGCAGGTGGCGGACGGCCCGGCTGGATTTCCCGGATCAGGAATCAAGCGCACCGAGACATTGGGGATAGGGGCTCCGGCGGCCGTATTGAGGATTACAGTGATCGGCGCACCAAAAGTGCTGTTAGCAGTGCCCGAAAAGGGCTGCGAGTTTACCGGAAGGTCGACCTCAGGGGGTTTGGCATTGTCCTCCGTCGACCCCGATGGGCTCGCGTTGGGAACTTCCGTAAGAGTGAAAGTGACGCTCTTGCCGTTCGACAAGGAAGCAGTAACCCCGATTACTCTCATGCTGCGTCCTGCGGTGTCGTTGCCGCTGTAGCGATTGCAACTGACCCCGATCTGATTCGGCGACCCAGGTGTGGGCGGGCACAATGATACTCCAGCGGTGGTACTGGTGCCCGTCACTGTAGAAACGGAAGCGAGCGTTCCGAAGGGTGGGCGGATTTGGTCGATGGCGGTCACCGACCAGGTAACCGTCGCGTTGCTGACCGGATTCCCGTTCGCGTCTGAAACGAGAACCACTAAGTCATCGAGAAAAGCCCACGCGCCGCTGGCGCATCCATCGCAGACCAGCTGACCGTTGCCTTGCACAATGGAAATAGTCTGCGCGTATGAAGCGTTCGTGAAGATTAGGGCGAACAGCGCGCCCGCAATAAGAAAAGTTCTGAGTCCTGCCAAAAGATGCCTCCTACCAGGCTTCCAAAAGAAGTGGGATTTGAAAAGAGGACGCGGTGAGAACTTCAGTCTATCATCTCGCGCTGGTGCAAGCTAGAAAAAAAAAGAGGGGAGCCGAAGCCCCCCTCTCTCATAACTACAGGTATGAGTGTTACTGTCCCAGTTGCTCGCCACTGGTGGGGGCAGCGTACGGGAACGGACTCGGCGGCCGGATACCAGCTCTGAGCGACGGATCCGGGATTACCAATGCCAGGTAGCCCATGGCCAGTTTTTGCGCACCGAAATCGCTGACAAACGCGAAACCGTGAGCGTACTGGAAGGCGCACTGAGCGATCATGTAACCCTCGAATGCAGGCGCTAGTGTCGAGACTAAATTCGCGTACAGCGAAGCAGTCGCGACCACTGGTGTAGTTGTCTGGGCCGGCGCAGCTATGCCGTACCAGTTCAACTTACACGCTCCGGCTTGCGGCACCGTGCCGAACGGATCCGTGGAGGTATTCGATATGGCGACACCAGTATCGAATCCGGCCAGGTTCGTCAAGTACGGGAACAGCAGGACCGTCTGGCAAGCAGCGATGGAGAATGCATTCGCCGCCTTAGAGGTATCCAGGAACCGCGGGATTGGATCACCGGCAGTAGCCGTGATTACGGTGCTGGTGGGTGCGTAACTCATGTTCACCGAAGCCGTCCCAATCGCCGGACTGTTGGCGCCCGGGTTGGCAGTGTAACTCACGAAGACCCCGAAGGTATAGGAATCGATAGAGGTCGGGATGGTGGTGATAACTTCCCACACCGCCGTGGCCGTGGTGCTGCCAGCCGAATCGATTTCTACCAGAGGAACGCCGCCAGGACCGAGGGTCGTCGTGGGGGTTACGTAAGAGCCTGCCGCGGCATTGCCGCTGGCCACCATGGTCGCATATGACCCGGTCGCTGGCGTTACCACGCCAAGGGCGGAAATGTTGACGCTATTCTGCGTGACAAATAGCTTGGCGCCCGCGGGCAGGTTCGTAAAGACCGCCTGGAAGCGCGTGCCGAAGTCCGCCAGCCCAATGCTCGAACCAATCAGGCCTGGGACGAGTGTTGGTGTAGTGTTGCCAACTGACGGAGTAAAGCCCGATTCTGAGTTGTAGATCGTGCCTGGCACATTTTGCACCAGCAGAGAACCCTGCCCTTTTGTCGGACCTGGCGTCGTGTTCTGAGCCGCGACATTCGGGTCAGTTCGCGTCTTAAACGCCGAGCCGAAGTTATTGGCCTCCGAGTATGTCAGTGCGGTCGCAGCACCAAGAGTGGTGCTGACGCACTGAGCGAAACCGGCAGCCCCCCCAGCTGTTGTCGTCAGACTCTGCGTGACGAAACCAACGATCGGCTGTGCGTTCGAAATCGGGAGAGCCGACGGGTTGGATGTCTGAATGAAGGCCTGCACCGCAGCGCCGTTCGAGAACGTGCTGGCGTTCGTGCGGATGTTGGTGATGCGATACACGCGAGCGCCGTTGGTGCCCGGAGCCACGATCGGCACACCGAAGAATGTGACCTGGCTGCCGTTGACTACGCCCTGGAACATATTCGGGGCGGGGGTGGCTACTCCGGATGACGGATCATTAACATTGGGGACTCCGGGCGGCGCGACGGTGGATTGGATAACGAACCCAGTAGCACTGGCTGGAGTTCCCCCAGTAATGTGATAGCCGTACGCGGGGCAGCCGCCGGAATTGAGACCCGAAGGATTCGGATTCGCGCAAGCCACGAAGGGCGCGTTCGATCCGTAACCAGGAACCGGACCTAAGCCATTGGCGGTGGTCGGCTCGTCGATCATCAGGATCGCTTCCGATACTTTGTTGCTGTTAACCAGACGAGTCGTGATCTGGCTCGTCAATGCCACAGTTATGTTCACCTGGGGACCGGCCGCACCGTCCAGCGGAGCACCGCCCGTGCAGGTGATGATGATATCTCCAATCTGCTCGGTGATGCCTTCCTGGCGGAGCGTTGGCGTGTTCGATGTATTCGCGCTACACGTCAAAGTCGAACCGCCGCCGCCTCCTGTCTGTGCGCTAGCTAGCCCTGCAAACAGCGCGAGCACGGCTAACGCAATAATCCATCTGCGAAAATCTGCCATTTCCTTCTCCTTGTGAATTGCGAAATTGAATCGGTCGAAGTTCTCTTCCAACCTGAGCCTCAAAGTTCAAACCGTGTTCAAACCGTTTCAGTCTACCTAGGGAACTTCTCCGTGTCGGGCGGAGAGCCATTTTACCGGGGCGGTGAAGCGGCCACCGGGACCTACTAAGACTTCACCGACGCGCACATGGCTTGTTGTCTGTACTACTCTTCTGTGCTCGCCGGGCCAAAAACACAAATTTTGATGAAAACCAGACGCGGTAAAGATTATTCATAACTGATGGTGCAGTCCCATGTCAAGAGAAATTCTTTGCCATCAACAGGAAACGATGCGTTTGGCTGCGTAAATCGCATTCGCGATCAAGCTGCGGTGATTAGACCATGAGTGAAGTTCCGCCGTCAACAGTTTTCCTTCGAATGGTGCTGCATTATAACGATTTATGTAGTGGATCATGCGTATCTTATTTGTGCCGCTCGTTACATCACTTTCATCCACCCGCCATCGCCTCCACCAAGTGCGGTTGATACACGCACCGCGGATCTTCGGCGAGATAATCGCCCGTGAACGCGTAGGCGCGGGAGCGCGATCCGCCGCAAACTTTCTGATATTCGCATACCCCGCACTTGCCGCCCCGCTGCGAGGGATCGCGCAGCGTCCGGAACAGATCCGCGTTCTGATAAACATCCACCAGTGAATCCTGCAGTACGTTGCCGCCGCTCAGAGGCAAAAAGCCAGCGGGGAAAATCTCACCAGTGTGGGATACGAAAACAAACCCTTTTCCATCGCTGACGCCCGCCGTCCGCCAGGCCACTCCCTTGGCGCTTTCGTTGACGGTGACGCCGTGCTCGGCCTTCGCGCGCTGTGCCACATATCGGCGGTAGTGCATCGCTTCCGTGGTCTTGATGCCGAACGGCGCGGTCTTGGAGAGCTCGTACATGAACTCGAAGACGCTTTCGTATTCCGCAGCCTGCAAATCGTCGCCCGCTTCCGCCCGGCCCGTTACAATCAGGAAAAACAGGCTCCACATCTTGGAGCCCATTTCCGTAACGATCCGGGCAATTTCGGGCAGCCGATGCATGTTGCGCCGCGTCACGGTGGTTTGAAACTGGGTGTCGAGCCCGATATCGCGCGCGTGGCGGAGCGCCAGCATGGCGCGGTCGAAGGTCCCGGCAACGCCGCGGAAGTCATCGTGGGAGGCAGCATCCGGGCCATCCACGCTGATGGCCATGCGGGTTACGCCCGCGGACCGGAAACCATCGATGGCCTGTTCCGTCAGCAGAGGCGTGGCACTGGGCGTCACATTGGTGCGCAGGCCAAGACTGACACTGTACTTAATTAAGTCGAACAAGTCGGGCCGTTTGAGCGGATCGCCGCCCGTGAAGACCATGAGCGGCTCGCCGAAGGACCGGATTTCGTCGAGCAGCCGGTACCCCTGCCCGGTAGTCAATTCGCTCGGGCTCCGCTCCGATTGCGCCGAGGCCCGGCAGTGCACGCACGCCAGGTCGCAGGCCTGAGTCACTTCCCAGATGACCAGCATTGGTGCTTTGTCAAAATTCATACGACTCCCGTTCCGATAGACCGCGATGCACGTCCTTGGCCACGCGGTCCACATTGCAAAATAAAGAGAAAATCCATCAGGATGCTCTCTACCATGGCAGAGGCTGAGTCAAAACACCCATTCGGGTATGGAATTCCGCCACGGGGGACCTACCGGTGGATAGATGCACCGGTACTAACCACTGTCGACAGCGCGAACTTTCCGCTGTGCGTACGCGCCGGGACCGCCCTACAATGAGGACATTCGCATGACTGAAATGACAGAGAGTGGCGCGCTCGAGACCTGGAGCACCGCAAGCTGCCCGTTCACCATTGAATATTCACGCCGGGCGTTGGACGACATCCGCCTGGCCGTCGTGGACGCTTTCTTTTCGCTGCCGCGCGGCGGAGCCGAGATCGGGGGCGTGCTGCTGGGGAAGTTCACCCACGGGCGGGTCTCGATCTTCGAATATGCCGCGCTCGAATGCGATCACATTTTCGGCCCCTCGTTTACGCTCTCGCCCGGGGACCATGCACGGCTGGCGGAGATCCTGTCCTCGGTCAGCGACCGCAGCGATCTGCAACCCGTAGGCTGGTACCACTCGCACACGCGCAGCGACATCTTCCTTTCCGAAGCGGATCTGGATATCCACAATCGCTATTTCCCGGAGCCCTGGCAGGTGGCGCTGGTATTGCGGCCATCTACGTTTCAACCGGTCCAGGCCGGCTTCTTTTTCCGGGAGCCGGACGGGTCCATGCATAGCCGAGCGAGCTATCAGGAGTTTGCGCTCGATCCGCTGCCCGTGGGACAGGTCCCGCGCAGCATGCCGGCGCCCATAGCCCAGCCCGCATACCGGAAGCCCGAACCGGAAGGCCCGGTGATTACACTGGTGCCCGAACCCGAGCCGGTAATTGCGCGTGTGCCCGAACCCGAGCCGGAGCCTGTGATTGCACGCACACCCGAGCCGCTGCCTCTGCCCGAGCCCGAAGCGGCACCCGTGGTATCCAATCCTTGGGAAACCGCGGCCGAGGAGACAGTCGCTCAAGCCGCTGAAGTGATCCCACCGCCGCGGATCATCCCGCTGCCACCCGCTCTCCCTCCGCTGCCCGCATTGGAATTAGTGCCCGAGCCCGATGAGGTATACCACGCTCCCGTATCCGAAGCGTGGGCGGCACCGGTTGCGGTCGAGGCACCGGTAGTGGCAGAAGCTGTCGTACCAGAAACTGCCGTAGCAGAAACGGTCGTAGCAGAAAATAGAGAAGCGCCGGTCGAACCAGGTCTGCCGCCGTCGGTAACGCCGGTCTCTGACATTCTACCGGCGATACCCGAGGTGGCCGGCGAGCCGGGGCATCCGATCGAGACGGCGCCCGCAGCCGAAACAAAGCCGCCGCTACAGCCCGAACCGAGACCGGAACGGACGGCGGCCGAACCTCCCAGCTTCCTGCAAGTGGAGCCCGTCCGATCGCGCCGCCGGCTTTGGGTCGTTGGCATGGCTGCAGCGGTCGTCGTCCTGGGCGTGGGTGGTTATCAACAGCGCGCCAGTTGGCTGCCGCAGCTAAGCGAGATGCTGCCGCAGCGGGCCGCCCCGGCTCCCGTCGCACCGCCCGTTCCGCTGACCCTCCCCCTGAGCGCCAGCGACCAGCAGGGACAGTTGCAGATCCGATGGGACAGCGCGGCGCGTGCAGTCACCGAGGCCCGCGACGGCATTTTGCAGATTACCGACGACGGCGCTACCACCGACCTGCCCTTGGACGCGGCCCATCTCCAGGGCGGCGCATACACTTACGTCCGGCACGGCGAACATGTCGATGCGCGGCTCACAGTTCAGGAACTGGATGGCACCCAGGTTCACACCGTCACCAGTTTCTTCGGTCCGCTGCCGGAGCCGGTGACTCCCGTTCCCGCCGACCCGGCACTGCGCAAGCAGAATTCGGAACTGGCCAAAAAGAATGCCGACGCGGCCAGGCAGAATGCCGAGTTGACGAGGCAAAATTCGGACCTGACCAAGCAAAACGCCGACCTGACCAGGAAGAGCGCTGAACTCGCGCGCGCAAACGGCGAGTTTCAAGGGAGGCTGGACCAACTTGGCAAACAGACCTCCAAGCTGAAAACGGACTTAGCCGCCCGCGCCGAATTGGGAAAGCAAAACGAGGATCTGACCCGGCAGAACGCCGAACTCCGCCAACAGCGGGACGCTCTGGCGAAGCAGAGCGCCAAGCTGAAGGCAGACCTGGCGGCGCGCGCGTCATCGGGAAAACAAAACGCGGATCTGACGCGGCAGAATGCCGATGTTCAACAGCAGCGAGACGACCTGTTGATACAGATCGCCAAGCTGAAGGCGGACCTGGCGGCGCGGACAGCAGCCAGCAAGCAAAGTCCGAACGCCGAGTTCAGCAAAGAGAGATACGCGCTCACCAATCAAGTCAGCCAACTGGAATCCGATCTGGCGGTCGCTACGGCGCGCGCCGACCGGCTGGCACGACAGTTGGAAGACTTGCGCAAACAGCAAACGCAGCGGCGGCTTCAGAATCAGAGCGGAGAGCAGTAAAGTAGTCAGTTGTCAGTTTTCAGTTGTCAGCGATCCGGCTATCGCCAGTTGTACGCCCCCGCGGGTTCCGAATGCTCCAGGTGTGGCTGTACAACTGACTATACTGATAACTGATACTAACTAACTGCTTTCACTTAATCGCCACCGCATTCGGCGGCGACGCGATTCCGCCTTCCAGCGGCAACGGCGTGGACACCACCATGAACTCGTAACGGCCATCGCGCGCGCAATCCTCTGCCAATGGCGCCAGTACGAACAACTCACCGAGCGGCAGCCCCAGCAGCGGTAACGCGCGGTAGTGCAGTATCTTCTCGTCGGAAAAATCGGCGGGAAGCGGTTCCACCGCGGGGCAGTCCGTGCCGATCGCGGCCACCCGATGGTTCCACAGCCACGCGACTAACTCGCGGCTCGGCTCCACACCGATGGATTGAATCTTGTCCATCGGCGCCAGGGCGCGCTTCTCCTCGGGCGTGCAATTTTCGTACGCCTCCATCCACCCGGTTCTTACCAGGAGGATCGCACCGGGTTTCAGCGTGGTGCGCTGCGCCTCCAGCGCGCCTTTGAGCTCGTCCAGCGTGTAGATATCTTTTTGCAGCGGATTCACCGCGCGGCCCTGGGCCTTGCGGAAGGCGAAAGCATCGATCAACACGCCTCGCCCCACCACCTTATCGGCCCAGTGGTGAATGCTCAGCCGGGCATTGCGACCGTCGCGGATCTCGCTCACTTTGACGCCGTTATAGAAGGCGTCGTGGCGCAAGTGGCCCACATGCGCCAGGCCATCCCACTGGCTGCCGGCCTGGGTGTTGTAGTTATCCAGCAAGTCATCGTGAGCCATGGGGCCGAGCGGCAGAACCTTGTGGACGGCATCGGCGCGGCCAAACAGCGGCGGCTTGGCGAAACCGATCCTGGTGTCCAGGCGGAAGACTTTGCCCGAGCGAACCAGGCCGGCCGCCTCCACCACCCCTTCCGGCGTGAGGAAATTCAGGCAGCCGAGCGCTTCGTCACCGTCGCTGAAAACGCCCCATGAGGATTCCGGGGGCGCGTCTTTTCGCACGGACAATTCGTCGAAGGTGGGGAGCTTGTGGAAGTCTGCGAGTTTCATGGCGTTCTCAGCTATCCTACCCCAGGTACGGCGGACCCCCTGGTCCGCGCGGCCTTCCGTCACCGGCGACAAGGATCGCCAGCGCTACGTAACGCCGGCGGTCTTTGCCGCCGGTGACGGGGTCCGCCGTACCTAATAGACCTTCCGGTCCTCAGTCTGGCCTTTCGTCGCCAGCGAGAACCGCGGATTCGCCGGGCCGCCGTTTAGAATACGCGCGCTCACATATTCGCCGACGGCCGGCCCGTGTTTGAAGCCGTGGCCCGATCCGCCGCCTGCCAGCCACACATTTTCGAAATCCGGATGCCGGTCGATCAGAAAATCTCCATTCGAAGTGTTTTCATATTGGCAGACGCGAAATTCCGTCAACGGCGCCTCTCCCAAAGCGGGAAAACGTTCGGCCAGGAAGGCGCGGGCCTCCGCCACACTCCGATCGTTGATGCGGCGATCGCCGGAATCGGGATCGAAATATTCACCGTGGCGGTCGAACGCCAGTTTGAAACCCCGGCCCTCCAAATCCGGGAATCCGTAAGGGCCGCGCGGCTCCGTGAAGTCGATCCACACGGGCAGTTGGGGAGGAGCGAAGCGGCGGTCGCCCGCGGGAGGCGCGAAGAAAAACACTTCCTGACGGCTGGGGCGAATGCGCTCCCCGACGAGCGCCGGGAACAACTTCGGCAGCCAGGGGCCACAGGCGAAAACGAACGTCGCGGCGCGGATCGACTGGCCGGAAATGGTCCGCACCGATTCTATGCGGCCGCTGCCGGAAGGCGGCTCGACAGCTTCTGCGGCGTACTCTACGCCGCTGCGCACGGCGTCCTCCACGACCGCCGCCACCGCGCGGCGCGCCAGTAATGCGCCGCCTTGGGGTTCGAAGATGGCATGGTCGTGCGCGCTGGAGATGTCTATTTGCGGATAGCGTTTGGCGAGTTCCCGGGCAGGCACGATTTCCATCGGTACGCCGGTTTGCTCGAGCGTGCGGCGAGTGGCTTCGCTATACGCATCGCCGGCGCGCGCCAGCCAGAGCACGCCGGTCTGATAAAACAACGGCTGACCGATTCGAAGGAACAGATCCTGCCACAGCGCGAGCGATCGCCGCGCCATGGTGGTGTAGATCTCGTCTGCGCCGTAGCCCATGCGCAGGATGCGGCTTTCCCCGCCCGAACTGGACCGGGAATGGCCCGGGCCCCACGCATCCAACAGCAGCACGGATTTTCCGGAGCGGGCCAGGTGCCACGCGGTCCACGAGCCGAAGACGCCGGCGCCTACGACAACAATTTCGTAATCGGACGATGTCACTTGCCGTCAACGGAGAACGCGAGCAGGACGTTTCCGGGAGTGCCGCCAAACGAGCCGTATCCCGAGTTGACGTAGAGCAGGCCACCGGCGATCGTAGGGCCAGGACCATCCAGCGATCCGCCGTGCGCCTTTTGCCCGTTGACCGTTTCATACTCGCGCACAGTGTCTACATCCCAGATGACTTCACCGGTGCCAGTGGCATACGCTCGCAGGTGCCCGTCGAGGGCCCCGGAGAACACGGCGCCCGGGATCGCAGTGACGGCCGCCGATTGTGCGGGGCTGCAATTCTTCCGATCGCCGCAGGTCAATACCGGCTTCGCGTTCCAGACCTCCTTCCCGCTGGACAAACTCAACGCGTGCAATCCGCCGCCCTGTTTGGGATCGAGACCCAGGGTGTAGCCTTGCGGTGACTTCAGGTCAATCCCGATCGAGAGCTTGACGTCGGACACCGCCACGTACATGTTCTCGCCATCGGCTGCTGAGCCCCACTGGCTGCCGCCGAGATAACTTCCTTGGCCCACGCGCGTTTGCCACAACACTTCACCCTGCTGGTCCGGGTCAAGCGCGTGTGCCATGCCGGACTTCTGACCAATCACCAGCGCCCGTTTGCCATTGGGCAGTGAGACCAGAATGGGTGGCTGTCCGAAATCGAAGTCGCCGCCTTCCGATTCCGGACAATTGATTTTCGGGGGCGCGGCGCAACTATTGTTGAAGGCGTCTCCGGCAGTCAGTTGCCGCGACCACAGGATCTTGCCGGACTTGCGGTCCAGCGCGAGTACTGCATCGCTCATGCGGGTAGTCGGATCCGAATAGTTATCCCCTGTGCCCACGTAAAGGGCGTCGCGCCTCTCGTCGAAGGTGGGCGTCGACCACACGCCGGCTCCCGATGGGCCGTACCACTGCGCCCCGGACTTGTTCTTTTTGGTGGCTTGCGGCGCGTCCGCAATCGTGTACGTCTTCCAGACCTGCTTGCCGGTAGCGGCGTCGAGCGCTACCACGCTGCCGCGGAAGGTGCAGCATTCATAGTTAGGCGCTTGACTGTAGGCCTCTTCGCCGGACGACACGCCCACATAGAGTACGCCGGCCCTCAGCAGTGGAGTGCCCGTGATGCTGGCGGCGAAGTGGTCCTCCACGTGAACCTTCCAGACCTGCTTGCCGCTTGCGGCATCTAGCGCATAGACATTGGTACCGGCCCCAAAGTAAGCCATGGGCTTGCTTTCGGAACCCGCTGGCGCGCCCATGGCGATGCCCGATCGTATTCCCGTCTCCGCATCGAAGCTCCAGTGAATGCACCCGTTCCGCGCGTCGAGTGAATATACCGTTCCCGTCTGGCTTCCGACGAAGATACGGCCGCCGGCGATGGATGGCTGCGACCGCGCCATGATCCCGTCGCCCAAGCCAAAGGCCCATTTCAGTTTGAGCTTCGGTACATCGCCGGCTGTGATTCCCGCGGCTGACACATCCTGAAACCTGGTGTTGTTCACATCGGTGCTCCATCCCGTCCAGCGTGGACCCTTGGAAAGATCCAGTAGCGCTTCGGCCGGTGCGCCGCAGAATGCGCTGGCCCTAGGTGTCGGCGGTTTCGCGTTCTGGGGCGCCGCGATGTAACCGACCAGCGCATACTTCTCCGCGCTGCTCAATCCTTCCGCCTGGGTCTTCATGACGCCTGTTTCGAGAGCGCGCATCACCAGCGCCGCGCTCATCCCACCGAGCGCGCTGCGCGCCGGCACACGGCCGGTGGGCGCATCGTGACAGGAAGCGCAGTGCGCCTGGTAAACCGCGGCGCCATCCTGCGCGAACACGGTCCACGCGGCGAGACAGAACAGAACAAGACGTCGGATCATAGAAGCCCCTTACGCAAATCAGTTCGCCAGATGGATAGCCGCGGCGCCGCGCTGGCGAATGTCCCGCGTCAGATACCGGGCCATCGCGACACCATAGTTCAAAGCGGCAAAACAAAATCCCAGCAGCACACCGTAGGCTATCGCAGAATTGACCACGTGAACCACATATTGTGGGTCGACACCCGGCGAGGCACTGGCGGCGTTCGCTACCGCTACCATGTTGCCGGACCTGGCGAGTAACGAACATCCAAAGCAGGCCGGCGGCGCGCGTCCCATGGAGTAGCGGCAGAAGCTGCCGCATCCACTGCGGACGAACCAGACAGAGGCCTGCATACGCCGTCCCGACCGCCACCAGCGTCAGCAACAGCAGCCGAAAGTCAGGCCAGGCCGGCCCAGCTTTAATAAACGTGGCAGCGCCGGGGCCCAGGATTATGGGGAAATGCGGAATCGTCAGCCAACAAAGAATGAATGCGACGCCGATGGCGAGCTGGGAAATGGCTTGCGGGCGCGAGATTGGCTTCCCCAAACATTCGGCCGTCATTTGCGGGATGGGCGTCAACTGCCGGGGATTCCACTTGTCGAACAGTTGGTATTGGGCCTGAAACCTGTCCAGTATCGCGAACCCGATGGTCAGGATTCCGAACACCGCGAACATCACCGTGATCCCACCCCACACCACCACCCCGAAGCGCAGGGACTTCAGGATCTCGGGAACCGATGTACCACTCGCCGAAGGGATAATGCCGGCGACGAAAGGCGTCGTACAGGCGTCTCCGACAGCTCCTTAATAATGACGTCCTGCTGCGCTTCGGGCAGGTACTGTCTGACTGAGTCTGGTCGATTCTCCTAAAGGCTCTGTGTGGACGGGTGCCAATCGTCCACCGCCGGCTCACCGTCGATAATCCGGGTGAGCGATGCATTGATATTTTGCCACTCCCCGAGGAGGTGGTGGAGGATTTGTTCCCCCTCCAGAGAGAGACGGTAAAAGCGTTTGTTGCGCTTGTCCTCCTGGCGCCATTCACTGACGAGAAGGCCCTGCGACTCCAGCCGGCGCAACAACGGATAGAGCGTGTTTTCATCGATTTCCATGCCGAGATCAGCCAGAGCCTTGCGCAGGGTATAGCCGTAATGCTCTGCGCGCAGTTTGGACAAGACTGCCAAAACCAGGCATCCCCGGCGCAATTCCAGGCGAAGGTTTTCGAAGAGATCGTTCATACTTTACTGTTTAGCACACAGTATATATTGCACACTATATGGCGACCAGGGACGGCGTCAAGGACTTTTTCGCGGCGGTGAGTGGCTCCAAAGTACCGCTCCCTTTGGTCACGGCTCAGTAAGGCCGCGCGGATCGCAGGGCGCGTGCGATTCACGGAGCAGGTGTGCCAGGAACACCGTGGCGTTACTGAGCCGTGACCGAAGGGAGCGGTTTTCGGACCGATAAGAGCACCAGATGCGGTTCCTGGTGCCACAACACGAGCTGACGGCTCTGATGCCGTCGGCGGCAACGGCGGCGCATTGCCGGCGTGTGGCGGCGCTGGCTCTGGAGGTGAGCACTGCCGTGCGGCCGGCATGCGATTCGGTTGCTCTGCTGGAGCAGGCCGCACTGCTGCATCACTGCTCGTCCGTGCTCCTCAGCCGGCCCGCAACCGCGCGACTGGTCCACGATATCTTTCCCGGCGGGGCCCCCCAAGCCAGTACACGTGACCAGCCGTTGCCGGAGAAGTTGGCGCCGGTATTGGCTGACTTTCGCGCGTTTCCAGAGGGCGGAACGGATCCGGCCGTGCGCACGATGGCGCACATCCTGGTGGTCAGCAACCTGGTCGACGAGCAGATCGAACTGCTTCCCTACGAGCCCAGGCCCATGGAAGGGGTCTGGCGCGATCTCGACGGGCTGGGCGGCTTGCTCGATCCACACGTGATGGAAGCGGTGCATAAGACCATTCGTGGGCGCCGGCCGCCCATCAACACGCGCGAACTGCCGGCCCAGATCGCGGTGGTCAAAGAACTGTTGGATCTGCTGAGAGGCCCGCGTTCAGCGGACGCCGCAGCGTTGGCGTCGCTCGCCGCGAAAGACCCCGTGGTCGCCGCCAGCTTCCTCCAGGTGGCCAACTCAGCGCTGTTCGAAAAACGTTGTGAAATCCGGTCGATCCGGCAAGCCATCACCTACATCGGCCCGACTGCCAGCCGGCAATTGCTGCTGGCACTGGTAGTGCGTCCCCTCTACGCCTCGTCTCGTCTGAAGGATCTCTGGCGTCACTCGGTGGCCACGGCGCAATTGCTGGAAGGCTTTGCGCGCCGGACGGGATTTGCCGATCCGGAGGAAGCACTATTGGTCGGGCTGGTCCATGACATCGGCCGGATTGCCCTGCAGCGCCTCCCACAAGCCACCGCGGCGGCAATGGCACGGCTGGGGGAACGCGGATGCCCTCCCTGCTATGCCGAGCAACTGCTGCTGGCAATGGATCATGGCGAAATCGGAGCCGGCATCCTACTGCTGCTCGGATTCCCGGGCGAGCTGGTCGAAGGCGTGCGATTTCATCATCGACCCGCCGATTCGGAATCGGTGATGGCGGCAGCACTGTACGCGGCCGAGTTCTGGGCCGGCACGGAAGAGGATCTGCCTTCTTTCGGGCACCTGGCGGCATCGCTCGACCGACTCGGATGCACCCTCCAGGATTTTTCGCAACGACCGTCCAGCCAAAGCCCAATGTCTGTCCTACTCCGCACCGCCTAACTGTTTCTTCGAGTACTCTGCTGATTGGGCGTACGCCGCGGCACTGAGTTTTGTGCCACGGCGGCAGCATACTGGTTGAACCTCAGGAAATCAGAAAGGAGTTCTTTCCATGTCTGAAAAAGATAATCTCCATCTCGCAGAACAGGCCTTGGCAGCAATGAACGCACGCGATCTCGATCGGTACGTGAAGCTGCTGGATAATTCGTACGTCGGTGAGTCGGAATTGGCGCCCAGCGCACTTCACGGCCCCGACGCCGCACGGCAGATGTTGGAAGGGTTTTTCAAAGCCTTTCCGGATTTGCATTTCGAAGCGGAACAGATCATCAGCGCTGGTGACTACCTGGTTGCCCGTGTACGGCTGACCGGCACCCAGAAAGGCAGCTTCATGGGAATTCCGCCGACGAATAAAGCGATCAACGTGCAGGCTTGCAACGTGATCGAAGTGCGGAACGGCAAGATCATTCGCGGCAGAGTGTATTCGGAAAACGCTAAGATGCTCCAGCAACTCGGCGTGCTCTCGCTCCCCAAGACTAGCCAGGCCGCGGGATAGTCCAACTCGTGTAAGCGCCGCGCCGCTGCTCCCATCCGGAACGGCGGCGCGCTACCGAGCAGTCGGAGCCAACTCTTTAGATAACGCACGAGATTGTTCCGCCGACAGGCGAAGCTCTCCTTCGATGCTGAGCCAGATCCGGCAGGCGCTGCCATTGGCGAACGCAACGGTGTGAATGGCCGCCGCGCTTTCCATCCCGGCCGGCAGCGCGGATTTGAGATTGGCCGCTTTCTGGATGGCTGACTCGATGCTGGCGGCAATCTTCTGCCGGATAGAATCGCCCAGGGACCCGGAACGCAGCAGTTCGCCCAGCGAGCCATCGGCATCCAACTTCCGGACCTGGCCGGCGAGCACAATGCGGTTCTCCGCAACCGATGGCGTCAGGTTCACTTCGACCACGCCATTGCCGCCCACCAGCCTTTTCACGATCTCTTTGCCGAACGCCTTGGCGCAGGCGAAACGCTCGTAATGCACATTGGCCGTGAGGATAGCGGCGGGTGCTTCCGGCACTTAGCACGGCGCGCTCCAGGGAGAGCCGCTCGCCGCAGCGCTCCGACCGGTTCAATTGCGCGGCCATCAGCGGAGTCAGATTTTCCTGGAAGTTGCCCAGATCCGCGGTTACGGCCAACCGGAAAGCCACCGACGCCGCAGGCGACACCGTTCCCCAGGCCGTGATTTCGACCGGTTGCCCCTCGATGTTGAGAGGCCCTGACCCGGGGATTTTCAACGTCTCCGCCTGTGCGGCGCACACCACAGCCAGGGTTAAACCTTTTAAACAGACGCATGGAATTCGAGTTGACATACTGCACCATCAACGGGTTGCGGAAAATGTCAACACACCAGCGGGGATGCCTGTGCAATTTTCCCCTATAATAGTATTTAAGGGTCTTAAATGCTTCATCGACTCGGACCGAAGCTGATTCTTTCGCTAACCGTACTGATCGTGGCCATCAGTTGTATTGTTGGATTTCTGAATTTCCGGACGCAGAAAAACCTCCTGGTGAGGACCATGGTCACGGGCGCGGATCAACTTTCGCGGAGCATCACCAGCGCCACATGGCACGCCATGCTCGACGACCATCGTGAAGCCGCTTACGAGATCATGCAGGTGATCGCCGACAAGCATGGCGTAGATCGCATCCGGATGTTCAACCGCGACGGCCAGTTGAAGTACTCCACCGATCCGCAGGAGCCGCGCAGCATCACCCTGGTCCACGATGAGGTCTGCAGCGCTTGTCATGGTCAGGGCAAGGTTAGCGAGAATCCCCCTCCGAAGTCCCGCGTCCGCTACGCCACTTCGCCGGAAGGCATCCGGACCCTCAACATCGTGACGCCGATTTTCAACGAACACTCGTGCAGCAGCGCCGCCTGCCACGCCCATCCGGCAAAGATCAAAGTGCTGGGAGTGCTGGACGTGGCGCTGCGGCTGGATCCGGTGGTCCAGCAGACCCGAGCCATGACTCTGCAGGCCGTCCTTTCCACCGTGCTGATGGTGGTCATCGGCGCCGCCTTCGTCATTTTGTTCACGCGGCGGTTCGTGGCCACTCCAATCCAGGAATTGATCCGGGGCACCAAAGCCGTTAGTGTCATGAGCCTGGACCGCCCGATCGAAATCGAGCATCGCAGCCGCGAGTTGGATGAACTGGTCGACTCGTTCAATTTGATGCGGGAGCGCCTGAAGTCGACGGTCGCGGATTTGAACGAACTGACGCAGACCCTCGAGACCAAGGTGGCGGAGAGGACCGGCCAGTTGCAGATGGCCCACCGCAAGCTGCTGCACACCGACCGCTTGGCGTCGCTCGGCCAGCTCGCGGCCAGCGTGGCCCACGAGATCAACAATCCCGTTTCGGGCGTGCTCAATCTTTCCATGCTGCTCGAACGATTCATGGCGAATGGCGAATTCCCGGCAGGCCGGGAGGAGGAATTCCGCAAGTATCTCAGCCTGATTTCGAAGGAAACCGGCCGCGTGGGCCGCATCGTCTCCGATCTGCTGGCTTTTTCGCGGCGTTCCAAACCGCAGCGCGCACCCGCCGACCTCAACAAGCTGGTCCGCTCGACAGTTGGCCTGGTCGGCCACAAACTCCAGATGAGTAATACCGAGACCGTCCTGGAACTGGCGGACGACCTGCCGCTAGTGGAATGCGATTCCTCGCAGATCCAGCAGGTGATTCTGAATCTGGTCATGAACGGCTCGGAAGCAATGTATGCCAAGCACGGCGGCAAACTAACAGTCCGCACCAGGCTCCTCCCTGGCGGGAAGACGGTGGAACTGCGCGTCCAGGATACCGGTGAAGGGATCGCTCCCGAGAACCTCGCGAAGATCTTCGATCCTTTCTTCACCACCAAAGCAGAAGGAAAAGGCGTCGGACTGGGCCTGGCGGTTTCTTACGGAATCGTAGAGGCGCATGAAGGCGAGGTCGATGTCACCAGCCAGCGGAATGAGGGTACAACCTTCACGGTGACTCTCCCGCTCAAACCGGGCAGTGCCACGTCGGGGCCCGGAGAAATACAGGGCCATGCGGCGTGAACACCTTGTATATCGTGGCCGTGGGGGGCGTGGGATCCGAGGTGATGGACTGGCTGGACACGGCCGCCGCCGAATGGTTTCCGTTTCCCGTTCGCCGTTTGCCTACGCTCAAGATTCCGGAGGGCTCGTATGACGCGGCGCGCCAGCAATACCAGTCGGTTCCGGTTATGAAGAGTCTGGCGCAGACCGCTCCGCGCGACACGGCACGCCTGCTCGGGGTCACGGAAGTGGACCTGGCGATTCCCATGCTCACCTTCCTGTTCGGTCAGGCGCAGCTGGACGGTCCGGTGGCCGTAGTGTCCCTCTGCCGGCTGCGCCAGGAATTTTATGGATTGCCGCCCAACGACGCCTTGCTGCGCGAGCGGACCATCAAAGAAATGCTGCACGAGCTGGGGCACACCTTCGGGCTGACCCATTGCCCGGAACCCCAATGTGCCATGAGCCTGGCCACGCATATCGACCTGGTGGACACCAAGAAAGAACGCTACTGCGCCCGATGCGGAGCCCACCTGGCACGCCGCCTGGCTGTCTCGAACGGAGAACCAACATGAAAAGCGTCTGGCCCATACTGATCGTGGACGACGAAGAAGTGATGTGCGAGTCGATGGCCGCCTGGCTTCGCGAAGACGGCTATCGCGTGGATACCGCCGCCAACGGACGGAAAGCCATGGCACTCGCCAAGACTACCGACTACGCCATCTACTTCGTCGATTTGAAAATGCCGGGGGGCATGGACGGCATCGAGACGATGATCGAGATCCACCGACTGCACCCGGAGGCGGCCATCATCATCATTACGGCCTACGCCACGGTGGACACGGCCATACAGGCGATGAAGGAAGGCGCCCAGGAGTACATCGTCAAGCCATGCAATCCGCAGGAGATCTCGCTGCTGGTGTCGCGCATTCTGAAGCTCAAGAAGCTGCAGCGCGAGAATGCCATCCTGCGCAAGAAGATCACGCGCCAGTATCGCCACTCGGATGTGGTCACCAAGAATCCGCGCATGGAGGAGATTCTGGCGTTGGCCCGCGACGTCTCAAGCCTACGCAGCACGGTGCTGATACGGGGGGAGAGCGGGACCGGGAAGGAACTGGTGGCGCGCGCGATTCACTACTCCGGCGACCGCGCCGACAAGCCGTTCATCACGGTGAGCTGTGCCGCGCTTTCCGAGACGCTGCTGGAAAGCGAGCTGTTCGGCTACGAAAAAGGCGCTTTCACCGGGGCCAATACACAGACCAAGGGCAAGTTCGAGCTGGCCGACAGCGGCACCATTTTCCTGGACGAAATCGGCGACATCTCGCCCAAGCTGCAGGCTGATCTGCTGCGCGTACTGCAGGAGCGCCGTTTCTATCGTGTGGGCGGGGGCGAAGAGATTCAGGTGGATGCGCGCGTGATCACCGCGACCAACAAGGATCTGGCCGAGGAGGTGCAGCAGGGGCGCTTCCGTGGCGATCTGTACTACCGGGTCAACGTAATCGAAATCCACATTCCCCCGCTGCGCGACCGGCGCGAAGACATCCCGCTGCTGGCGGAGCACTTCGTGGAACGCATCGGGCACGAACTGGGGAAGGACATCGGCGGCATCTCCGAGGATGCGCTGAAGCTGTTTATCGAATACGACTGGCCGGGAAATGTTCGCGAGCTGCAGAATGTGATCGAGAGGGCCATTGTGACTTGTCACAACGGCATGCTGGGCGAACGCGATTTTGCCTGGCTGGAAAAGCGGCTCGGCTCGCGGGAATCATGGAAGGTTCCCGATGTTTCCTTGAGCGAGCTCGAGCGCCAGGCCATCATTGCGGCGCTGGAACGGAAGCAGGGAAATGTGAAAGAGGCGGCGACGTCGCTGGGGATTGACCGGTCGACGCTTTACGACAAGCTCAAGCGGTATGAGATCGCGCGATGAACTCCGCCCTCGTCGAGTGCGCATGTCCATTGAAGGAACCACAGGTCCAGTATTCGTTTGCACGGAGCCACATGCCGGAAAAGAGAATCATAATCCTGGATGGCGCCGGATCTGACGATCCGGACCTGACGCCAGTTCTCAATGTGCTGTCCGAGATGCTCAAGGAGGACGGTGCCCAAGTCGAGACCTTTCACCTGGGTGAAATGAAACTAGCTCATTGTCTAGGTTGCTTTGATTGTTGGGTAAAGACACCTGGCATGTGTGTGGAAGCGGATGCCGGCCGCGAGATCGCCCAGGCAATTATCCGGAGTGACGTAACAGTTCTCTTCACCCCCGTGACTTTCGGCGGTTACTCGCCGGAGTTGAAGAAGATGGCGGACCGGTTTATTCCCCTCATTCCTCCATTCTTCGAGATGGATCACGGGGAGGTGCACCACCCGCCACGCTATGCGCATCGGCCACGGCTCATGATGGTGGGAGTCCAGCGCCATCCCAACCCCCATGAGGCTCATATCTTCAAAACCCTCGCCGGACGCAACGCGATCAACTTGCATCCCCCCACCTACGCGGCCGAAGTGGTTCTCGCCACGGACGACCCCGATACGCTCCGGGGATGCTTCGAATCGATGCTAAACAGATGCGACGCGTTGCCTTTCGGCGATGCGGCCGCGTCGCTAATGCCCGCGCCGGTTATACCCGGCGCCTCCAAAGAACCGGCCGGCGCGCAACGGGCCCTGCTCATTCTGGGCAGCCCCAAGACCAAGGAGCCCAGCACGTCGGGCGTCCTGGGAGGCTACCTTTTGGATCGCCTCAAGCAGCGAGGTTGGGAAACCGAATCGCTGACCCTTCGAGCCTGGCTGAATCGCCCGGAGGGTGAAGCGGAACTACTCTCGGCAGTGGAACATGCCGGGCTGATCTTATTGGTTTTCCCCCTTTACGTCGATGCCTTGCCCTACCTCGTCACCAAGGCCCTGACGTTGATTGCAGCCCATCGGCGCGCAGGTGGTCAGTCGTCCGGGCCGCCGCTGGTGGCGATTGTGAATAGCGGCTTTCCCGAGACGCACCAAAATTCAGTGGCGTTGGCAATATGCCGCGAGTTCGCCGCCCAAAGCGGCTTCACCTGGGCCGGTGGTCTGGCCTTAGGCGCAGGAGGAATGATCGGCGGCCAACCCCTCACGGGGGCAAAACGCTCCGGGCCGCCGGTTCAACATGTGATCGCGGCCTTGGAAATGACCGCCGCAGCCCTGGCTGAGGGACGGCCGGTGCCGGCCGAGGCGGTAAGTATGATAGGGAAAAGCCCCATGCCCTTTGCGATCTGGCGTTGGCTGTACGTACGTATTGGCGGCAAGGGGTTCGAAAAACTAGCTGCTAAGAATGGGATTAGCAAGGATCAATTGCGCGCTCAGCCCTATGCGGCGTAGCGGCACGGATGCCAGCGGCGCCATGTGATGCAACTGGGCAGGGCACTGCCCTGCCCCACGGGCTGTCACGCTTCCAGAAAAGTTCCGGCCAGCGCGGAGTCCCAGTCCGCTTCGGGCATGGCGTCCATCAGTCCCGCCACTAGGACACCGCCGTCGGCCAATGCGGGGCCGGTCTTCGGCGGGGTGAGCTGCAATTGCAGGCGCTCGATTTCTTTGGCTAGCCACGGCGCCACTTCGGGTCCACGCAGCAGATGGCAAAGATCCGCCGCGCCGCGTGGCCGCAGACGCAGATACCAACCTTTCGCCGGTCCGCCGGTCTCGACTACTGTCGCGTCGATGGGTGCACGAACGCGGATCGCATGGCCGTTTTTCTCCATTCGCCAAGCCGTGCCGTCGCTCTGGATTTCCGTACCCTCCGGCGGCAGCTCGATGGAATCGGGATCTCCGATGAGGCGCGCGGCCAGATCGTCGAGGCCCACGGTCAGCGTGCCATCGGCTTGCGGCGTTATCCAGGTGTGGCCGCGATGATAGAAGCGGTTGTCCGGATAGTCGAGCCCCAAGGTACCGGCGTCGCCACTGGCCGGCAGCGCTGCGTAGTGCGCGTACTCACCACAATTGCGGCAATCGAACGCGTTGGGACACAGCCGGCTGGCTACTCTTCCGGCCAGTTCGTGGCGGCAGCGGCGCTCCGCCTCGGGGAGTTGCGCGAATTCCGCCTTCCAGCAGATCTCGGCTGCTCGGCCCTTGCGCACGTCACTGGCGGTGTGCAAGGCCGCCGATGCCAAGGTGCCCAGAATGGTCAACAGGACGCTGAAAAACAGCGTCAGAAACACGATATGAGCAAAGGTCCAATGGAACCCATCAACGCCCGGAAACATCGGTAGCCTCCCGTTTCTCATGTCCAAACAGCGGCAGGTACCGGTAGGACAAGGAAAAAACGATCACCCCGTAGGCGATCAAGCCGCCGAAGGTTGCTACTTCCTGCCAGCTCGGCGTGTAACTTAAGAACTCATCAAAAGCCAGGGTCGGCAGCGCCAGAGTCTGCACCGTCATGACGAAACGGTTCAGCAGGATGCCGCAACAGGCCAGCCCCGCGCCCGTCAATAACCATCGGCGGCTACTCGCCGTCTTGGGATAAATCAGCAGCCCCGCCGGCACCAGCCCAAACAGTATGATCTCGATGAACAGCAGCGCTGAGCCGAATGGTGGATACGCGTAATACTCCCAGGGAGCGAACCCGACCGACGGCGAGGTGACGTTCAGCCAGATCAACGTATCGATGGATTTCGCCGCCACGTAGGCCGCCAGCAAGACGCCGGAGATGAATCCCAACCGCCGCAGCAACTCGCGCGGAACCTGCCGCCGGCCCGTGATCTTTTCAACGGCAAAGGTCACCAGCATGAGGAAGCTGGGTCCCGCGGCGATGGCCGACAGAACGAACAGAAAGAACGTGGAAGGCCAGACGGAGAAGCCTTCGCGGAAGGCGAAGGGGCGTCCGCGCAGCACGCCGTAGAGACCGCCCAAAGATCCCTGGTGGAAGAAGGAGAGGAACGTGCCCACACCCGCCAGAACCGGCACCATATGGTGCAGACGATATTCAAACACGGCCGACGAGGGCCCCTTTCCCAACCGGCGGTTTCGCAGCAGCACCGGGATGTATTCCAGGGTGAGCACCAGCAGGTAACAGGAAATGCAAAACGTGACTTCGGTGAGCATCGAATGGGTGTTGGGATGCCAGAAGGTGAACCACCCGCGTAGAGGCTGGCCGACGTCCACCATCAGAACCGCGACCGCGCCGCTATAGCAAATGAACCCCAAAACCACGGCGGCGTTGAGGATCGGTTTGAGCTCCGTGCGGCCGAGGATGTAGACCAGAAAGCCGGTGAAGAACGCGCCGGCGCCGAGTGCGATGACCGACAGATCGAGGAAGATCCACAGTCCGAACGCGAAGCGGTTGTCCATGTTGGTCTGGTTCAACCCGTAGTACAAGCAGAGGCCGGCGGCATAGATTCCCAACGCCAGCAGGGCTAGCCAAGGGGCCAGCCAGAGCGCGAATCGCGCGGCGGAGGTTCGCTCCGCGCCGCGCGCGATCCAGCGCCGATCGGTAAGGACTGCGCTAGCCATTCTTCACCTCCGTGCGGCCGTGCGCGGTGTGGGGCTCCGCCAATTCCCGCACCCAGGGCCGCGTGGACTTGTAGTAAATCTTCGGCTCGGTTCCGAGGCGCGCCAACAGTCGAAAGGCGTCCGGCGAGCGCGCTGCCCGTGCTGCGGGATCATTCTCGTCCGCCAGGTTGCCAAACGTGATGGCTTGCGTGGGGCAGGCTTCGACGCAGGCGGGCGCGTAATCGTGCTGGTCGATTTCCCGCTGGCCCGAGGCCGCCGCCTTCTCCTGTGCTTCGTGCAGACGCGCGTGGCACAGATTGCACTTTTCCACCACGCCGCGCATACGAACGGCGACACCGGGGTTTAGACTCTTCTCCATACCCGCCGGCCACGCCGGGTCCCACCAGTTGAAGTAGCGTGCGTGGTACGGGCAGGCCGTCATGCAGTAGCGGCAGCCCAAACAGCGCTGGGCCATCTGCATCACAATGCCGGTGGCCGGATCCAGTTGGACGGCTTGCTGTGGACACACCTTGACGCAAGGAGTTTCGTGTTCGCACTGCATGCATGTGACGGGCAGGAAAGCCTCGCGACGGCCTTCGCCACTTATGCCGTTGGAAACTTTGTGAACCAGCATCGGCGTAATGCCGGTGCGGGCGGTGGCGCGTTGCGCAGCGGGAGGGACGTTGTTTTCCGCGGCGCATGCCACCATGCACGCGCCGCAACCGGTGCAGCGATCGACGTCGATCACCATGCCGTAGCGGGTTTTCATATCTGCCTCCTCGCGGGGGATTCGCGCAGATTGGATTCTTGGTAGAGCTTGGTGGCGAGCGGTGGCAGAATTGGGGGGACCCAGGCGGCGGTCCAGTGGGGCAGGCCTTCCGGCCTGCCGCCGCCCTTCTGGACGGCGTTTTCTGCCTGGTGAGGGCCGTTCAAGGCTTGTGCGCCGCGCGGAAGCGCGGCGGCAGGCCAGAAGGCCTGGCCCCCCAATCCTCCGGCTTGCGGCGGGTCGCCTACCCATACGGACCCATTGAAAAGTTCTTTTTCGAGGGCTTCCGGGCCTCGCTCGCGACAGCGCTCGTGGATCACTTTCTCTATGGGGGGCAGCGAGGGATCAATCTGCGTCAGGAACTGAGCGGCGCTCTGCACGCCTGGGGGCGGCGGCGAGAGCGCAACGGCAACTGCGTACGTTTCGACGGACGAACCGGGGGCAGTGGGAATGTCGGTCAATTCTTCCAGGAATCCGGGCGCCGGCAACAGCCAGTCCGCACGGCCCGCACCGCCTCCCCACGCAGCAAACCGGAATACCTCGGCGTCGGTGGGTGGCGTGAAGTCGCAGGGCACGCTGACATCGATCAGTACCGCGGCGAACGGGCCGGTGAGTGAATCGGCCGCGACATACGGTTCTGCGGCTTTCCGTCGACGCACGATCCCGCCGCGCGTCCCTACAGCCCCGAGCACCACATTCAGCGCAGCGACGGCCGGTGACGGTTCCGCGGCAGATGGCCAGAACCGGGCCGCGCGCTACCATGGTGTGCGCCAGTTCGCGGATCGTTTCCACGCCAAGACCGCTTTGCGCAGCCGCTTCCGCCAGCGTGGTAGGCGGCATGGGCGCATCCTCCGGCGCCAGATGTTCTTCCTTCAGTACCCGAGCCAGGCCGGCGGCCAGCGCCGCTTCGCTTCCGGGTGTTATCGATACCCAGCGCCACGCGCAGGCGGCCGTGCGGGACAGCGAAGGCTCCACCTGAATTAGCCGCAATCGGGGATCGGCCATGCCCGCCGCGCGCTCGCTCCACAGCCGTGTGAAGCGGCCGGGCGCCGACCAGCCGTCCAGCAGCGGCGCTCCGAAACTCACAATGGTCCCGGTGTTTTCCAGGTCGTAGCCCAGCGCGGTCACCGGGACGCCGCTCCAGCTTTCATAGGGCAGGAGCGCCCGCTCTTCCGCGCAAAGCCTCACCCCATAGGTGCCGTGCTGTTTGCCGAAACTCTGCAATAGCGACGAAGCCGCGCGTCCCGGATAGCCATCGATGATGGCGACGGGGCCGGCCGCCGCAGCCTTGTGAAAGGCCGCCAGCGCCTCGGTCCAAGAGGAGGCCCGGCCGTGATGCCGTACCTGCCGCAGCCGGCTGGGGTGCCAGTTGAGCTGGTGCGCACCGAAGCCCAACGGGCACAAAGCGCCCTGATTGACCGGGTGCTTGGGCATGCCGCTGACGCCGACCGGACAGCCAGCGCACATCCGTACGCGCATGCCGCAACCGTTGGGGCAGAGCGCGCAAAACGAGTTCTTCACCTCGACCGGCCCGCGCGCGGGTTGTGGAATCCACGGCCAGTTCTGGGTCCAGATGGAAGTGTCGTCCAGCAGTTTCCAGGGGACCGGTGTTAACAGGAGACCCGCCGCGGCGCCGCCGCCCCAAGTCAGCAGATCTCGTCTTTTGAGTTTCATAATCGTCCCCTACTGGTGGCAGCCGAGGCAACCGACTTCGATCGACCGTTTGCGATGGCAGTCTTCGCAATCGCTCATCTTCATGCCGTCACGCGTGGTGCGCCCCAGCCGCGCCATCGACCGCCCTTCAATGTCGCGGCTGTAGCCGCTGATGCGGTTCACTTGATAGGTCCGCGGCTGATCGGACTCACCGTATGTTCCATGGCACTCGGTGCACTTCAACCCGGCGCGCCGGGTATGGATCGCATGCGAGAACCAGACGTTAGCCGGCTGCCGCGAGTACACCAGCCAGGGCGTCTCGTGTCCCTTCTTGATGTAGTCGTTTACCATCGTGGCCTCGGGTTTGGATGTCCCGATCCGGTCGGCATGGCAGGCGGCGCAATTCTCCATCTTGGGAATGCCCGCAAATTCGCCGTCTTCGCGGAGCGCATGGCAATCGTTGCAGGCGGTGACGCCGGATTTGTCCGCATGCGTCTTGTGGCGAAACTCGAAGGGCTGCGCCCGCTGCACGTAGAGCGCGCGTGGAAACGCAAACCATCCCAGCGCCAGCGCGGCCAGGAATCCAAATCCGAAAGTCATCGAGCTTCGCGACATGATCACTCCTCCAGGGCCCAATCACGTTTGGAAAAGAACCGCTGGAACAGGCCCACCACATCCTGCCGCGGCAGCAGTTGGACCACCCCGCGCCGCGCGTAGCCGCCATCGCAAGCCAGCGCCTGCGTCTCCTGGATCTCATGTGCCAGGCGCTCCCGTTCTTCGGCCTGCCAGGCCGCAGCTTGCCCGCCGCCAACCAAACCGGCCCGCGTCCGCCCCGGCAGTTCCCAGCCTTCGAATAACCAACCTGCTCCGAAAGGATCGGTGGTGAGCCGCGCCGGATCGCCGCGCAGATGGCTGTTCACGCGCTCGATGAGCAGCGGGTTCGGAAACATCAGGGGCCATTCCACCCCATTGACGGTGAGCGCCACCGCGGGATGGTGCGTGCCGTGGGTGGTAACAAACGTCACCTGATCGACATTGCCCACCGTGTCCGCAAGAAACGCGTCGATGCCCACATGGCAGCGGCCCGACTCCTCCACTTCCAGCCACAAGTGGTTGGGCGCGTACAGCAGATCCGCGGGCGGGGGGGTCGGCTGATTCGGCCGCGCCAGCAGCAGATACGTATCGCAATACCGGTAACCGGTGCTGGTGCAGGGCGACCGTTGGGTCTCACTGAAGGGCACCAGCTTAACTATCGGCGAAGCTGCGCAATACTGCAGATGTACCTGTTCTAAGTGAGGACAGCAGTCCAGCGCGGAGTCGTCTTTCCCGACGAGTTCGCACAGCTGGTAATCCGGCGACGTGCAGCGCCCCCCGCCAGTGGCTCCGGGTCCATCCAGGATCAACTTACGGACAGGGGCAGCGAGGCAATAGCGCCCGCGACCTTCTTTGAGAAACGGGCACGGCATGGCCTTACTTCCGTTCCTGGTTGTCTTCCGGGGTGGCAGCCGGGGGGGTTACGGCCTCGCCGCCATCGGCCATGGTCAGCCCCAAGCCCGGCACCGGCAGGCTGTAGGGCGAGCTGGTATGAATCATGCGAAGCATCTCTGTATCGATGCCGCTCATTTCCCGCGCTCGCCGGCGCCGCAGCACAAACTCCCAACCCACTGCCCCAGCCACGATGAGAACCGCCAGGAGCGTGACCGCTCCCAAAATGAGGTTCGTCAGGTTGAGCCATAGGGTATCGGGATTATTCCAATCGATTCCGAACATTCTAGAATCCTCCTGAGCCGCCCAGAGAGAGAGCGGCCGATGTCTTGAATTGCAACTGGACAGCCGCAACGGGGATTCAACAAGATAGGTGCGGAGGAAGCGCCGCGGCGTAGGGATTTCGGACTATTGAGTCGGGATTACCGAAACAACCGCTCCCTTCGGTCACGGCTCAGTAGGGCGACACCGCGTTACTGAGCCGTGACCGAAGGGAGCGGTCTTGCTATCGAGGATCTACGGTTTCAACGCGATGGCCAACACTTTGACGTTGCTGCTGGTTGGTAACGCGATGCTACTCACGGTCTTGTTGTTAGTAAGGTTGAACGTGTACTGGTACAACTCAAATGTACGGTTATCCTTGACTCCGCTGGCGGCGTTGCGATAGGGCATGGTGAGCGCTGTAGCTTCGCCCGGGTAGTTGCTGGGAGAGAACCAATCGCTAAGATTTTGCGTGAATGTTACGCTGGTCGCATCACTATACGTAACTTTAAAGGTCTGCGCGAGCTGCGCGCCATTTACGCCCGTCGCCAGCACCAGCAAGCTCGAGTACTGACCCGCGGGCAGAGCAATAGCACCGCTCGGGCCGCTCACGACGTTGGTTTTGTCGGCCGCGCCCAGTCGAAACTGGACATTGTTAAAGGTTGGGGTCCCTTGCAGCAGCGAGCCTGAGTAGGCGTAACCGACGCCATCCAGTCCGCCGCTGAAAGCTTTACCATCCGAGATGATTCCGATGCCATTAAACGCCTTGGACAAGTCGACTTGAGCCGTGGCGGCGGTGCTCACGCTGCCCGCCAGGGTAATCGCCAGGATGACCACATTGCGGTTCTGCGGAAGGGTGACAGACTTCACGGTCTTGGCGCCGTTCAGGCTAAAGGAATAGCCGTACAGATTAAAGATCCGGCCGTCGGTTGTTCCGGTGCTATTGTCGCGGTAGTTGGTGGTCACCGCCGTTGCCTCGCCTGGGTAGCTCTGTGGTGTGTACCAGTCGCTCAGACCTTGCGTGAATGGCGCAGTGGTGCCGTCGGTATAGGTTACGGTAAACGTCTGGCCGGGTTGATTCCCGTTCACACCCGTCGCCAGCAGCTTCAGCGCGGTAAATTTGCCCGCGGGCAGCGTTACGGTTTGTCCGCTCACCGCGTCGGATACGCCCATCGGTCCAAGGCTGAATGCGGTTCCGCTTACAATTCGGCTGGCGCCAAGCAACACGCCCGAATAGGAGCGGCCCCCCGCGTCCAGGCCGCCGCTGGTGAATGGGACGTTATCCACTGCGGCGGCGGGCACGTTGTAATACGGCGATAGGTCTACTGGGGCAGTTGCGGCGCTGGCCGCCACCACGGTCAGGTTCAGGACGACGGTGTGGATCAAACTGCCAGACGTTGCGGTCACCGTCACCTTGGACGCGGCCGGGGTTGCGGAACTGTTGACCGTAAGCGTTAACAGGGCGCCACTAAAGTTATTCAGCTGGCTGAAAGCGCCAGTAACGCCGGCCGGCAGTCCCGAAAGCGCCAGCGTCACCGACCCAGCGACTCCGGTGGTCGACGTCAGGGAGACCGCGGTGGCCCCCTTGCCTCCAGGCATCACGCTTAAGCTGCCGGGCGCGAGCGCTACCGTGAAGTCCGGTGGAGGCGTGATCGTCAAGGTGATCGGAACACTCCCGGTGACACTGCCGGAGATGCCGTTGACCGTGAACTGTGACACGCCAGACACGGCGGAGATTGGCGCGGTAACGGTCAGCGTGCTGGTTGTGGTCGTACTTGCGGGGCTGAACGACGCGGTAACTCCTGCGGGCAAGCCTGCTGCGGTCAAGGCCACGGACCCGCTGAAGCCTGCCTGCGGCGAAACGCTGATGATGGCTGTTCCGGTTTTGCCCGCCGCCACATTCACAATGGAAGCCGACGAGGAAAGCTTGAAGCCGGGCGCGGCCGCAACCGTCAGGACGAGGGCGGCTTTCGCTGAAACGGTCGCGGACGTTGCCGTGATGGTCAGGGTTGCTACGCCGACTGATGCCGAACCGGATGCCGTGAGCGTCAGCGTGCTCGTGGAACTGATGCTGGTGGGACTGAAGGATGCCGTCACACCTGTGGGCAGACCGGCGATCGTCAGGCTGGCCGCCCCGGTGAAGCCGTTCAGCGGCGTCAAGGTAATGGTGCTGGTCCCCGACGCTCCCTGCGTCACGTTCAAGCTTGCGGGCGCCGCTGCCAGCGTGAAGCTGGGAGCAGCCTTCACCGTTAAGCTGACCGTGGCGGAGGCGGACGATGCACCCGCGGTTGCCGTCACCGTGATCGTGGTTGTGGCCAGTGCGGCAGCAGACGATGCACTGAATGTCAGCGTGCTGGTGGTGGCGGTCGTAGGGGGGCTAAACGATGCCGTCACGCCGCTGGGAAGACCCGTTGCGGCCAGAGTGACCGTACCGCTAAATCCATTCTTAGGCGCCACCGTGATGGTGCTGGCCGCGCTGGCCCCTTGTACCACGCTCAGTGTGGAGGCGGAGGCTGTCACTGAAAAACTTGGCGGAGGGGCCACCGTCAAAGTGATGGCAACGGTGGCGCTCAGGCTCCCTGACTTACCGGTTACCGTCACGGCAGTGGCGCCTGGCGCCGCGCTGGCACTCGCGACGAAGCTCAGCGTACTCGCGGTGGCCGTCGACGCCGGGTTGAACGATGCGGTAACACCGCTCGGCAGGGCGGAGGTGGTCAGGCTCACCGGGCTGGCAAATCCGTTTGTGGGACTGACGGTGATAGAGGCAGTGGCGGTGCTGCCCTGGACTACGGTAACGGCCGCGGCGGATGTCTTCAGGCTGAAGCCGGGCACTCCGGTCACATTCAGAGTCAGTCCGACGTTCGAAGTGAGAGTTCCGGAAACGCCCTGAACCGAAATAGGGGCGGCACCTGGCGCTGCCCCGCTGGATGCGGCCAGGGTCAGCGTGCTGGCCCCGCTGGAACTGACGGCGCCAAAGGTTCCTGTGACGCCGCTAGGGAGCCCCGACACCTTCAGGTTGACGCTGCCGGAAAAACCATTCTTCGCCGTGATCTGAATCGTGGTCGTTCCGCTCGACCCGGTCTGTACCGAGACGGTGCTGGGCGCGGCGGACAGTACGAACGACGGCATAAGGGGAGGTGAGACCAGGTCGTTAACCATGCCCTGGCCGGCGGGCGTGCCCCAACCGGTCGCCAGGTCAAAACCGGTAATTGCGGCGAAACCATTGCTGCCCGTATTGATGTCGTGCAGATCGCTTTTGTAAGTGGACCCGTTGCCCACCGAATAAAGGGTAGGGTTCAGAAAGCCAACCGAGGGCTTCGCATTAGCTGCCGCTTGCTGGTTTGCCAAAGCGATAAAGCCGGCCCACAAGGGCGCCGCTGCGCTGGTTCCACCCACGGAAATCGCCTGGCCATTGCCCTCAATCAGGAACATCTGTATGGCGGCGGTCAAAGAAACGTCTGGAATATTGCGCATGGTATTCGACCCGCCGAGCGCCGCCATGTTCATGTTCTGTTGATAGCTGGGGATCGCGTACGCGGTGCTGACGCCGCCGCCGCTTCCGCTCCAGGCGCTCTCCGAGAGCCACGGACCGCCGGGGGCCGAAGTGGTCAAAGCTGTTCCGCCCACCACCGTCACGTTCGGGTCATCGGAGGGCGGCATAATCCAACCCGAGTATGCGCCACTGTCGCCGGAGGCCTGCAACAGCGATTGCCCTTGCGCAATCATTTGCTGGAAAATCTGTTCTGTGGTCGCATCGATCGGATAGAAACACCACGAAGAACTCAGTTGCTTGGCAATGTTGTCGGTAGCCATGCGATTCAAGACATCGTTCCAGTTGGTTCCCTCGTAGACGATGATGCTGGCTCCCGGCGCCATATAAGCGGCCATCATGATATCCAGGATCACTTCAATTTGACCGCCGCCGGGTGCGCCGTTGAAGCCATCCAACAGTACGGTTTTGACCGGTACGACCGGCAGTCCCGCCTGTTTGAAGTTGGACTGCACATCAGCGGCGTAGAAGCCATCCAGTTCGAAGAGTCCAACCGTCTGCCCGGCGCCCGTTAGCGCCACGCCCGGCGCGTACGCCGCACGAAAGTCTTTACCGATAAAGAGACCGGCTGGTCCCGATCCGCTGGTAAGCGGCGTGGCCGAGGCCAGGGGCATCGTTTTCAAGTCCATCGGCTGCGGCAGCACGAAGTTGTCGAGACCGCTGACGTCCAGCACCGCTACATCGAGGTCCAGCCACGGATCGCGATCAGGCGCGAAGAATTGCCCGCGCGCCGGGTGGTGCCAAACCGTCATATTCACGTGAAACATCTGATCGATGGCCGTAACCGTTCCGATGACATCCAGGATCATGCGGTTGGGGTGCGTTCCCGATACCGTAAGACCGTTCCCCTGGACGAACTCAATCAGCTTGTCGTAATCATCCTGGGTTGGGCCGAAACGTTCCGCAAATTCACTCGCGCTCAGATAACGGCGGTAGTTGGGGCTCTGCGGATCCGACACCTGCTCCAGAAAACCATCGAGTTCTTCTCGATTGCGCAGCGGCAGCCCAATGGCCAGATTCAGCCGAGCCATTTGGGAGACCGGGCCTACTCGCCGCGATTGTCCGACGGCCTGGGGTATATGGTTTCGAAGTGTCCGAATGGGTGCGGCTTCGACCGACCCCATGGCACACACCATCGCACCAGCGTAGATTGCAGCGGAAACGGCTTTCGAAATCGCCACGGTCTGATCTCCTTTTCTCGGCGGAAACGGTACCGGTCATATCAGGGTGAGCGAAGCCGTGCCTGGTATCGATCGATGTTTCGCTTATCGACGGTGACAGCGTTCGTTCAGGTAAACGGCCGTAGCACTCTGGTCGGAAAAGTTTCGTAGCGTCGGCGTGCGGAAATACTGCGCAGCGGTCGAGTTATGCACCGCTGGTACCAGCGCAGGCCGGAACCGGCATGAGTACAGACACGGGCTGTTGAAATAGCCTACACTCGAAGAAGTGCATACTACGGAACCGGGTTGTCGGTCTCCGCAATGAGAAAACTCCATATCGGGATCCTCGATATCGTCTCTCGAGGTCCCACGCGGGCTGCCTACGCTCGCGTCATGAACCCCAACCTTGCCAGCATCATGCCGCAGGCCATCGCCGTGTGGTGCCAGGAGCAAGGGCATGACGTTACCTTCGTCTGCTACACCGGCTTGGAAAATCTGCTGGAGGAATTACCGTCTACCGTCGACCTGATATTCATCGGTGCGTTCACCGAGGCGGCGCACACAGCGTACGCGCTGAGTAATCTGTTCCGCTCCAAGGGGGCCATCACCGTGATAGGGGGGCCTCACGCCCGTTGCTATCCGGAAGACTGCCTGCGGTACTTCGATTACGTCCTGGGCTTTACCGATAAAGAGACCCTGCGCGACGTCCTGGAGGATTGCTCCGAACACCGGCCGCTGGGCGTGCACATCGCGGCCCGGCAGCAGCCGAAAGCGCTTCCGGGTGTACGCGAGCGCTGGCCGTTTATCGAGCCCACTCTCAAGAAGGCGCCCTTCCTTAAATTCGTTCCCATGCTGGGCAGCCTGGGGTGTCCGTATACCTGCAGTTTCTGCATCGATGCGGCCGTGCCCTATCAGCCCATGGACTTCGACGGGATCCAAGAAGATCTGCGCTTCCTGATGAAGAAGTTCAAGCGGCCCATGGTGGCCTGGCACGATCCCAATTTCGGTGTCCGCTTTGATGATTATCTGGACGTGATTGAGCGAGCCGTGCCGCCGGGCAGTATCGACTTCCTGGCCGAAAGCAGTCTGTCGCTTCTCTCGGAGCCGCACCTGAAGCGGCTCAAGCGCAACAGCTTCCAAGCCCTGCTTCCCGGCGTGGAATCGTGGTTCGCCTTGGGCAACAAGTCGAAGACCGGCGCCCAGGTGGGGATGGACAAGGTCCGCCAGGTAGCCGAGCACGTCAATACGATTTTGCGTTACATACCGTACGTGCAAACCAACTTCGTGTTGGGGCTCGATAGCGACGAAGGCGCGGAACCTTTTGAACTCACGAAACGATTTCTGGATCTGGCGCCGGGCGCATTTCCGGGCTATTCGCTGCTCACCGCTTTCGGCCGCGCCGCGCCGCTCAACCTGGATTACCAGCGCGCCAATCGCGTGCTGCCGTTTCCGTTCCATTTCCTGAACAACAACCAGGCCATGAACGTCAGGCCCATGAATTATTCCTGGCGAAACTTCTATGACCACGTGATTGATCTGACCGGATACTCCTTTTCCTGGGGAGCGATTCTCCGCCGCTTCCGCGCGACGCAAGGAGTGAGTTCGCGCGGGATGAACCTGGTGCGGGCAGTCTCCACGGAAGGGTTTGGGAGGCTGCGATACTACCAGGACATTCGGCGCCGGCTGGACCAGGACCGGCAATTTGTTCCCTATTTTGAACAGGAGACCAGCCAGCTTCCCCAGTTTTATCGTGACCTGGTGCGAAAAGATCTGGGGCTGCTATGGGAGTGGCTTCCGCAAGGGGCGCTCGATCACGATCCCAACGCCTATTCCAAAACGGAGCCCAGCGAGCAAGCGTTGAGCATCCTTCAATAGGCGCGGGAGTCCGGCGCACGCTTGAGATATCATAGGCGGACTGGAGGATGGAAATGCGCAGCTTGATCGGTAGTATCACTTTGTTCGCGGCTGGACTTGCGGTGGGAGTCTTCCTGATGCAGCCCAGCGCCGCACAAACCAATCAGAGTACCGGACTGCGGCTCAATCACGTCGGCGTCTTTGCCAAGGATTACGACGAGTCCATGCGCTTCTACACGAAGACGATGGGCCTTCGCGAAGCGTTCACGATCAAGGATAAGGACGGCAAGCCGACCCTGAGTTATCTCCAGATCAGTAAGGATACTTTTCTGGAGCTGGCACCGGCCGGCACCCGACCGGTAGGGCTGAGCCACGTGGGCATTTGGCCCGAGGATTTGAACGCGACGGTGGCGATGCTGCGGCAGCGCGGCGTAAAAGTGGACGACCCTCGCACCGGTTCGACCAAGACGAGCATCACCAACGCGATGGATCCCGATGGCATCCGGCTGGAGTTACTGGATTTTCTTCCCGACTCGCTGCCGAGGAAAGCGATGGATAACTGGAAGTAGTGGGGCGCGTCTACCGGCTCATCTCGCGTTTCAGCCAAGCCCTGGCGAATTGCGAATCGCGCTCAATGCTTCGCTTTGAGGCGTTCATGACCTCGCTGATTTCATCGACTGTCATCCCGCCGAAGTAGCTCAGTTCGATAACTTTCGCCTGGCGCGGAGCGATTTTCGAGAACTCCTCCAAAGCCTCGTGCAGCGCCAGAACGGATTCATCCGGTTCCGGCGAAAGCACCGCAACGTCATCGACATTCACCTTAACCCCATCCGCGCCACGTTTTTCCGAACCACGTGCGCGCGCGGCGTCCACCAGGATGCGCCGCATCATCTGGGCGGACAGTGCGAAGAACTGAGCCCGGTCGCGCCACCCGGCATTCTTGATATCCACCAGACGAAGGTATGCCTCATTGACTAGAGCCGTGGTCTGGAGTGTGTTGCCGGCGCGCTCATTCTTCATGTGTCGGCGGGCCATGCGAAGCAGGTCGTCATACACCAGGGTGGCCAAACGGTCGAATGCCGCTTGGTCGCCATCCCTCCAAGCCCTTAATAAAACAGTGACTTCCGTCGGTCCGGTCGGCGTCATCGCAGCTTCCGCTCACAAAGACTACCACGGCGTGGCGGGATTTGCCCTCCGCTTCCGCCTACCTGGGTGGAGGCAGGAAGGCAATGCGGATCCTGAGGGTGGTTACTTTAGCGGCGTTGGCCGGAGTGAGAGCGTTGGGCAGGTGACGTCGAGGGTTACAAGGTGCTGGTTTGCGCGGCGATGGGCGACGATTTCGCAGTACAGCGAGCCGAATCGATCGCCTCCAGTATGTTCGCCCCGATCGGCGTGCAGATTGAGTGGCATCGCGATCGTTCCTGTCCAGCGGATGCCATCCGCATTAGTTTTTCGGATGGCACTGGCCGCAAATTCCGGCCAGAAGCGCTCGCTTATGCGATGCCCTACGAAGCCTCCCACATCGAAGTGTTCTACGACCGGCTGCGACAACATGGACCCTCGCGGCTTCCGGTTTTGCTCGCTCATGTAATGGTTCACGAAATCACTCACATGCTGCAAGGCGTATGCCGGCACTCGGACAGTGGCGTCATGATGGCGCACTGGGGGACCAAGGAGCTTAACGAAATGGCCTTCCAGCCGCTGCGTTTCACGGACGCTGACGTCAAAATGATTTACAAGGGGCTGGAGGCTCGCGAGTCCCGCCTGGCCTCACGATGACCGGGCTACTTCGAGGGCTCGAGCAACACCACGCTCGCGCCCGACCCGAACCCCATAGCCTGATACAGCGGCCGCCCCATGTCCGAGGCGTGTAGCGTCAGCCGCGTCAGCCCCATGGCCTGCCTTCCTTGCTCAATGGCCTTTCGCATCACTGCCTCCGCGCAGCCCTTCCCGTGCGCATCGGGCATAGTCGCGACAAAAGCGACATACACCGTGCCGGCCGCCGGAAACGTCGATGCTGCCGTGACTGCCCGTCCCCCGGCATAACCGACGTATCCGTAGCTATCTTCGTGCCACAGGTGCAGGTTGCAGAGACACTCGAAAAGCTCTAGCGACATGCCATAAGCGTGCGCGTTGATCATCGCGAGGTCGCGCGCGGTAGTCTCATCCGACACGCGGCGAAACTCCAACTCCGGCAGCGCGCGCCGCGCCGGCAGTAACTGATCCGCCGCCATCCCCGTCATGTTCAAGGCCACGGCGAACCCTTCTTCCGCCGCCACACGCTTCCAGTCCTCCGGCGCCCAGGCATCGCAGAGCGCCAGCAGGGTACCATGCTCGCAGGCCCTCGCTCGCTCTTTTGCAAGCGCGAGAATGCTCCGCAAGTCCTCCGCGTTCGCCAGCGGGTGGTCCGGTGCCGAAACATTCAAGAAAGGCAGCGGGACGTTCCCGAACATCGTCGCGACGCCTCCGGCATGCTCAATCGTGGATCCAGGGAGCCGTCCCACCATCAACTTCCAAGCTTCAATCAAGACCCCCACGTTCTCGTCAGCAGACGTCATCCGCGGTCCTCACCCCGATCAATTACAGCACAGCGTCATTGGGGCGAACTTGAGGTCTGGGTGGGCTCGTAAACGACTCTGCTAGAATCCTAGTTTCTAGCGGTGACCGGGTGGGTTCACCAAACACCAGCAAATGTCTGACGGTGGTCGCGGTCTGTTTGACGCTCGCGCTCGTGTTGTCTGCCGCCAAAAAGAAGAAGGAAGAAGAGACGCAGGCGCTGCAACTGCCTAAGGAACTGCCCAGTACGGTAGTTGGCGAGACGCGGCGTCTCTTGTTTTACACCACGCCTCTTTCGGCCAAGGGGCTGCTTTCGCAACAGATCAAAGATGCTCTCAAGTCACTGGAGCGGCAGGCGGGCGGCAACACGGTTCTCCACATCCGCGCGTTCGTGGCTGGCTCCGGCGACCTGAGGCGCGTGCGCGAGCTGGTGAGCGAAACCTTCACCGACCGGCGTCTGCCGCTGCCGACACTGAGCCTGATTCAGGCGGGCGGACTGCCGCTGGATGGAGCGCAGGTGGTGCTCGAGGCCATCGCCGCGGGGAAGAAGGATCGTTACCCGGGTGGGCTGGCTTTCCTTCCCGCGCAGGCGGCGTTCTCGGCAAGTCCACTGGACGCGGTCGCACCTCTGGCTGAGCAGTCGCTGGCGCGACTGCAGAGGGCGCTCGGATCGGCCGGTGCGGATGCGTCCGATGTCCTGCGCGTTACCTGTTTTCTGAGTTCTCTGGAGAACATCGCGGCCACTCGCCAGCTGGTTGAAACATCGTATTCGCGGGCAGCGGTGAATTTCCTTGCGGCGCAGCGCGCGCCGCTGCGGGCCATGGCTGCATGCGAGGCAGTTGCCGGTCTTCGCGCGCCGCCGCCGCGGGCAGGGGGCGAGCCGCAAGTTGCTGTGGTGTCCGCGCCGCACGTGGTGCTTACCGGCACGCAGGTATCCTTCGGCTACGAAGAGCCGGACGCGCGGCTGGCGTTCGAACGCCTGGGCAAGGCGCTCGAACCCGCCGGCGTGAATCTGCACGATGTGGCGTTTGCGCACTTCTATCCGCTGTCGCAGAAGATCGAAGACCAGATCCGCGCGGTCTGGCCCGCGTTCTTTGACAAAGCGCACCCACCCGCCGCCAGCCTGCTACAGATCGAAGGACTGTCGTCGCTGGACGCGGGATTTGCCGTAGATGTGGTTGCCGCGAAGAACTGAAGGCGTGAACAAACGCGATCACTAGTGCCGTTACTGAGCCCGTTCGTTACTGAGCCGCGACCGTTAGGGAGCGGGGGTTACGGAGGCTCTCCACCGACGACCAACCTCCGCTCCCTAACGGTCACGGCTCGGTAACGAACGGTCGCGGTACGCAGGTCGCGGTTCGGTAAGTCGGCGGTTTAGTGTTGTAACGCCTGTGTCGCAAGGTAAAATAGGAGCAGTCCCCCACTCACCCCGGCGCTTGATGAAGCTTACCTCCGCACTGGAGCACGATTTCGACCATGCTACGCGCTCGCGCGGCGCCCATTATTTCCGAACAGGGGCTGTCCGCATCGAGCGCGCCTCCGATACCTGCGTGAGCGCCTGGGTCCAGGGCTCCCGCCTCTATGAAGTAGAAATCAACTGGGATTCCGGCGAAGGGTTGAGTTTGCGGTGCGCCTGCCCCTACTTCGGGTCGGGCGGTCCCTGCAAACACCTTTGGGCCACTGTGCTGGCGGCGGAGGCTAAGGGTCACCTGGGTGCGGCTTCCATCCGCGGCTTTATCCCGGTGGCTTATGATTTCGGAAGCCAGCGCAGGATTGATGAGCCGGAAGACCGCCCCGGCTACTTTACCCCCGCCCGCCACCCTCGTCTTCCTGCGCCACCGCCCATTCCGCCCCCGCCCAAGCTGCCGGCATGGCGGCACCACCTGAATGAAATTGCCACCGTCGCCCCGCGCAGCCAGGACACTTGGCCCTCCACGCGCGAGCTTCTCTACGTGGTGGATGTCCCGAGCAGCGCGAACCGCGGCGGCCTGGTGGTCAGACTGCTGGCAAGAGAGCCGAAACGCAGCGGTGGATGGAAAAAGAGTACGCCTCCGCGGCTGGTGCGCGCCATGGTTCCGCTTTTGCCGGACCCGCTGGACCGCCAGATCATGGGGTTGCTCACGGGAGCTGCCGGCGACTACGGCTGGGTCTCGTCCGGCTGGCATGAAACGCTGGCCGTGAGTTATCGAGTGCAGCATTCACTGGCGGCCACCGTGATGCCGCTCATCGCCCGATCGGGGCGCGCGCTGCTGCAAGTGACGGCATATGCCGATCAGGAGATGCTGCCGCTGGTTTGGGACGATGGCGAACCCTGGCGGTTTGAACTGCGCTTGAGCGGTACGGGCAAGCGATGCGCCATCTCCGGCTCGCTGCGGCGCGGCGATGAGGAGATGGATCTCTCGATTCCCGCCCTGGTCACCGAAGGCGGGCTGGTCTTCACGCAGGAGCGGGTCAGCCGGTTAGACGAAGGCGCCCCATTTCCATGGATCGCCTATCTTCGGCACGCGGGCCGCATTGAGGCTGCGGACACCGACGCCCAACAGTTGCTGGCCGCGGTATTGGAGCACCCTCTGGCGGCGCCCGTGGAAGTTCCCGAGGAGTTGCGCTATCAGGAAGTGCGCTCGGTTCCGCGGCCTTGCCTAATGGTTCGCGCCGTCAAGCCCAACCCGTGGGAGGCGGAGCGCCTGGTGGCACAACTCTGGTTTGACTACGATGGGCGCCGCGTACCGCACGCCGCCGAGGCCCGTGGGCTGTACGACCCCGCCGCGCGCACGCTGCTGGTGCGGGACCGGCAGGTGGAACTGGCCGCGCTCGAGCACCTGCAATCGCTTGGAGTTTCCGCCCCCGCATATGGCGGGCCGGAAGGCGAGACTGCGTGGCACATGGCTCCCAAGAAACTGCCCACGGTGGTCCGCGCCTGCCTGGAAGCCGGATGGCATATCGAGGCCGAAGGCAAGACCTTCCGCCGCCCCGGAGCCGTGCGCGTGGAAGTCTCGTCGGGAGTGGATTGGTTCGAACTGCATGGCGAAGTGAATTACGGCGAGACCAGCGCCAAGCTTCCCGCGCTGCTGGCAGCGGTGCGCCGCGGCGACACTATGGTCCGATTGGATGACGGGACCTACGGCCTGCTGCCGGAGGAATGGCTCAGCCGCTATGGCGCGCTGGCGGGACTCGGGACGGCGGACACCGATCATGTCCGCTTCCGGCGGAACCAGGCGGGACTTCTCGACGCGCTGCTGGCAACGCAGCCCGAGGCCAGTTACGACGAGGCCTTCGCGCGTATTCGCGAGGAGCTGGGCGGCTTCCAGGGCATCCGCGCCGCCGAGCAGCCCGCCGGTTTCGTGGGCCAGTTACGCGACTACCAGCGGGAGGGCTTGGGCTGGATGGACTTTCTCCGTCGATTCGGTTTCGGCGGCTGCCTGGCGGACGACATGGGGGTCGGCAAAACGGCGCAGGTCCTGGCACTACTGGAGTCCCGCCGGGCTTTGCGCGAAGCCTCCAACGGGGACGCCGAAGCAGAGGTGTGCGGACCCTCGCTGGTGGTGGTGCCCAAATCGCTGGTGTTCAACTGGCAACAAGAGGCCGCGCGGTTCACGCCGCAACTCCGCGTGCTCGACCACACGGGCCTTACGCGTAGTGTCAGCAACTTCGCCTCGTACGATCTGATTCTGACCACCTACGGCACGCTGCGCCGCGATGCCCTGGAGTTCAAGGACCTGGAGTTCGACTACGTGGTGCTGGATGAGGCCCAGGCCATTAAGAACGCGGGCACGGACTCCGCCAAGGCCGTGCGCCTGCTGCGCGGCCGCCAGCGCCTGGCGCTCAGCGGCACGCCGGTGGAAAACCACCTCGGCGAGCTGTGGAGCCTGTTCGAGTTTCTCAATCCGGGCATGCTCGGGTCGGCCAGCGTGTTCCAGTTGACGGGAGGCGCGGCGCGGAACCCCAGCGAGGAGACGCGCCAACTGCTGGCCCACGCTCTGCGGCCGTTCATCTTGCGGCGCACCAAGGACCAGGTGGCGCGCGAGCTCCCGGCGAAATCCGAGCAGACCATCTTCTGCGAGCTGGAGGCCCCGCAGCGCAAACTCTACAACGAGCTCCGCGCGCACTACCGCAGCTCGTTGCTGGGCGCCATCGACACGCAGGGGCTGGGGAAATCGAAGATCCAGGTGCTGGAGGCGCTCTTGCGTTTGCGCCAGGCGGCCTGCCATCCAGGCCTGCTCGACCCCAAGCGCCTGGACGATGCCAGCGCCAAGCTGGAACTGTTGATGGAGCACTTGACGGACGTTGTGGAAGAGGGCCACAAGGCCCTGGTGTTCTCGCAATTCACCAGCCTGCTGGCCATCGTGCGCCGTCGGCTGGATGCGGCCGGCATCGTGTACGAATATCTGGATGGCGCCACCCGCGACCGTCAACAATGCGTGGAACGCTTCCAGAACGATGCGGCGTGCCCCCTGTTCCTGATCAGCCTGAAGGCCGGCGGACTGGGGTTGAACCTGACAGCCGCGGAGTACGTTTTCCTGCTTGACCCCTGGTGGAATCCGGCGGTGGAAGCGCAGGCCGTGGACCGGGCTCATCGCATCGGGCAGACGCGCCAGGTTTTCGCCTATCGTTTGATCGCGCGGGACACGGTGGAAGAGAAGGTGCTCGAGCTGCAGAACACCAAGCGCGCGCTGGCCGCCGCGATCATCAGCGCGGACAACAGCCCGCTACGGAATCTGAAGCGCGAGGATATCGAGTTGCTGCTGTCGTAAGCAAGCGCAGGTTGTGTGTTGGATCCGTGATATGCCGCACGTTTTGAGACTCTCGGAGCACCGGCAAAACGTTCGCGGGTTAACAGAAAAATGGTAAGTTGAATCCCAGGTTCCATGGCCACCCAGTTCCATTCTCCCAATTACATCCTCCTTGCCGAGGACAATCCTGCGGATACTCAACTGGTACGCGAGGCCCTCGAAGATAGGAAGGTGGTCTGCGATCTTCACGTCGTTCCTGACGGGGAACAGGCCGTGGAATTCATCGAGCGGATCGATAGGGACGCCGCTCTGAACTGTCCGAGGCTTCTCCTCTTGGACCTTCATCTTCCAAAAGTGGATGGCGAAGAAATTCTCCGGCGCCTTCGGGCTAGCGAACGGTGTGGGCAGACGGCGGTTGTGATCATGACCTCGTCTGACTTCCCTCGCGACCGGGAGAAGGGGATGCACTATGCGGCCCTTCACTATTTCCGAAAGCCCAACACGCTTAAGGAATTCCTGACTCTCGGCGACGTCGTAAGAGACATCATCGACCGCAACGCCACAAGTTCCAGGATTGGCAGTGGTACCGCGAATCCAAAGGGGCAGGATGCGTGACCTTAGGCGAGAAAACGGCTAAAGGTCCGGTAGCCTCTCCAGCAACCACTCTCGGCCATGGAGGCGGTGGCGAGATGGGCGACCGCATCCGAGGGTATGACTGGTCAAAAACCGCGCTTGGGCCGATTGCCGGCTGGCCGCAGAGTCTTCGCACCGTAGTTAATATCCTCCTCTCGTCGCGCTACGCAATGTGGATGGCATGGGGCAGTGAGCTGACCATGCTTTACAACGATACTTATTTGCCCACCCTCGGGCTCAAACACCCTTGGGCGCTGGGGAAACGTGCGAGTGAGGTTTGGGCGGAAATCTGGCCCGATATCGGACCGCGTATTCAGACGGTACTCACCACCGGAGCGGCCACGTATGACGAAGGGCTGCTTCTGTTTCTGGAACGGAGCGGTTTCCCGGAAGAGACGTACCACACTTTCTCTTACAGCCCCTTGGCCGACGATGACGGTCGAATCAACGGCATGCTCTGCGTCGTGACCGAAGAGACGGATCGCCTGATCGGTGAGCGGCGTGTGGAGACGCTGCGCGGTGTTGCTTCGGCGTTAGCCAGCACCAATACCGAAGATGAAGTTCTGCATGCGCTCCGCGACCAGCTCAGCCTGAACCAGAGCGACTTGCCGTTCACACTAACGTACCTGTTTGACGATGATGGCGGCGCGAGACTGGTGTGCTCAAGCGGTATTTCCGAGGAGCATCCGCTGGCACCGGAACGGATCGAGCGGGGGGCCGATTTCCCATGGCCCGCGCACCGCATGTTTCTTTATCCGGCGCCCCGCTTGATCGAAGATTTGACCGAGCAACGGAAACTTGCGATGCTTCCGGCGGGTAATTGGAACAAGCCGCCGGAACAAGCCGCCATCTTCCCAATCAAGCAGCAGGGCCAGGAGCAGCCGGCAGGATTCTTTGTCATCGGTACGAATCCGTATCGACGCTATGACACCGCATCCAGCGGTTTCGTTGATTTGCTGGCCGGCCAGATTTCTGCCGGTCTCGGTAATGCACGAGCATATGAAGCGGAACGCCGCCGCGCCGAAGCACTAGCCGAAGTCGATCGCGCAAAGACGACGTTCTTCTCCAATGTGAGTCACGAGCTCAGAACGCCATTAACTCTGATGCTGAGCCCGGTAGAGGAGTTGCTATCAGAAGCGAGAGAACAGACTCCGGAAGATCGTGAGTTGCTGGCCCTGGTTCATCGCAACGGCCTTCGCCTTCAGAAGCTGGTTAACACCCTTCTCGATTTTTCGCGAATCGAGGCGGGAAGGATGCAAGCGGTTTATGAGCCCACCGAACTGGGCCGGTTCACTGAGGAGCTCGCTTCGAATTTCCACGCTGCCATGGAGCGTGCGGGCCTCGACTTCCAAATTGACTGTGAGCCCCTCTCCGAACCGGTCTATGTCGATCGCGAAATGTGGGAGAAGGTGGTCCTGAATCTTCTTTCCAACGCGTTGAAGTTTACTTTCGCGGGCCGCGTCCGGGTTGCGGTGAAGGCCATCGGCAAGCATGCCCAGCTAGTCGTACAGGACACGGGTGCGGGTATCCCGGCGTCCGAGTTGCCGCACATTTTCGAGCGCTTTCACCGTGTTGCCGGAACCAAGGGCCGCACGATTGAAGGAACCGGGATCGGACTGGCCCTGGTTCAGGAGCTGGTCAAGTTGCACGGCGGCTCGATTACGGCCGAGAGTGAGGTTTCTCAGGGCACCACGTTCACCGTGACGATTCCACTCGGTACGGAGCATCTCCCGAAGGACAAGTTAAAAACCGCGGGTGATTCCTTTTCCGCAACCCCCACGGCTGACGCGTTCGTCACCGAAGCACTTCGATGGCTCTCGGATGACATAGCGGGTGATGGTGGAGGCAGGCCTGTGCAAGCGGCCCTACCCGGCGTCCGCCTGGAGCGCATTCTTTTGGCGGACGACAACGCCGACATGAGAGAGTACGTCCGTCGGCTGCTTGAGGAACGCTATCAGGTAGTGACGGTCTCCAATGGCGAGGAGGCTTTGACGTCGGCTGTTGCAGACCCGCCCGATCTCATCCTGAGTGACATTATGATGCCGGGCCTGGATGGGTTTGGACTCCTGACGGAGTTGCGTGCCCGTGCGGAAACAAAAACTATTCCGATCGTGCTTTTGTCGGCACGAGCAGGAGAAGAAAGCCGGGTCGAGGGGCTCGGAGCCGGCGCGGACGATTATTTGATCAAGCCGTTTACGGCGCGCGAACTTTTGGCCAGAGTAGCGGCCCATCTCTCCATGCGCCGCCGAAGGATGGAAGCCGAGGAAGCGCTCAGGGAAAGCCGGGCAACGCTGCAGAGTTTTTATGACAGCTCACCTTTCCTCATGGGAGTCGTCGAACTAATGGGGGACGACATCGTTGCGATTTATTGCAACATTGCCGCAGCCAGCTTCCTGGGGAGCGACGTGGAGCGTATTCCGCACCAGACTGGAGAAGAACTTCGAATTCCACGAGAGATCGATGCTCTTTGGGTCAAACACTACCGGCAGAGTCAGTCACAGGGCCGTTCCATTAGCTTCGAGTATGAACATCCGAGGGATACAGGTTCTTGCTGGTTGAATACCTGCGTCAATTTCCTGGGGTACGGCCCCAGCGGCCGGCCGCGCTTTAGCTTCGTTGCCCAAGACATCACAGAGAGAAGAAGGAATGAAGTACTCCTGCGGCAGTCAAACGAGGAGCTTCGCCGGGCAAATGCCGACCTGGAGCAGTTTGCATATTCCGCAAGTCATGACTTACAGGAGCCGCTCCGGCAGGTGGCTATTTACAGCCAGTTGCTGGAGAAAAAGCTTTCCAGCAAGTTAGATGGCAAGGCCCTGGGGTATCTCGCTTACTGCATCGAAGGCGCGCATCGAATGGAGATGATGATAACGGATCTGTTGGCCTACTGCCAGGCTGCCAAGAAATCGGATTCATCAGTCGCCTTGGTGAGCATTAAAGACGTGGTTGAGACGGTTAAGAAAAACCTCTCCACAACCATTGACGACACGGGAGCGGAGATACTGGCCTCCGCGCTGCCCGTCGTGCAAGGTGACTCGGTCCCGCTCGTCCATCTCTTCCAGAATTTGATCTCTAACGCGCTAAAGTACCGGAGCGAGAAGAGACCGCGCATAAGGATCAGTGCGGTTGAAGACGCGGACCAGTGGAGCTTTTCGGTTGAAGACAACGGCATTGGGATTCGGAAGGAGTTTCAGTCGCAGATCTTCGGCATTTTCAAGAGGCTTCACGACCGAGCCGAATATCCCGGCACGGGAGTCGGACTGGCGATATGTCAGAAGATTGTCGAGCGATACGGAGGACGAATCTGGGTAGAATCCGAACCCGGGCGCGGCTCCACATTTTTCTTTACCCTACCGCGTGCAGCAAATGAAAACTAAGACACCACAATTGCTTTTGGTCGAGGATAATTCAGCCGATGCAGATCTGGTCGAAGAAGCGCTGGCAGAGGCGCAACTCAATTACGACCTGTCCATCGTGAGGGACGGCATGCAAGCCATTGAGTTTATCGAGAGCCTGGATGCCGACGTGTCTCGTCCCGTGCCGGACCTGGTTTTGCTGGATTTGAACCTGCCGAAGATCAGGGGAGAGGAAGTTCTGAATCGACTGCGCTCGAGTCCGAAGTGTCGAGCAGCGAAGGTGCTGGTCATCAGCTCGTCGAATGAACCGACTGACCGGGAGTTGTCAATGAAGCTGGGGGCCAATGAATATTTTCGTAAACCTTCGAGTTTACGGCAGTACATGGAGCTTGGTCCCCTGGTTCGGGCGCTGCTCGAAGGGACACGGTGATCTGAATATGCCGGACGCACCAGGGAGTTTGAGTGGCCTGAGGAAGCCCCGGGACCGTCAAACGTAGAGATTGTTGACTACACTAGGAGGACAGGATGGTAATGACCGCGATACATCCGGGGGAACACCTGTCGGAAGAACTGAACGAACTCGGGATGAGCGCCGCCGAGCTGGCGCGTAAGCTGGATGTGCCCACCAACCGCGTCACCGGGATTTTGAATGGACAGCGCGCCATCACCGGAGACACGGCTTTGCGCCTGGCCCACTTCTTCGGCACAAGTGCGGAGTTCTGGCTCAACCTGCAAAGCCTCTATGAGCTGCGCGTGGCCGAGAAGAAGGCGGGGAAATCGATCAAAGCGCTTCCAAGATTGAAGTATTCCGAGCGTATCCCCGCGTGAAAATCTGAATATGCCGGCTTCCGACTATACCGCCCGCCGTACCGCATTTCGTAAGCTCCATCAGAGCGGCTGCTTCGTGATTCCTAATCCCTGGGATACCGGCTCCGCACGCTACCTGCGCCATCTCGGATTTCAGGCGCTGGCGAGCACCAGTGCCGGGTTTGCGTTTGCGCGCGGACTGCCGGATGCCGGCGTGTCGCGCGACAGCATGCTCGGTAACATCGCGGAGATCGTTCGGGCGGTGGACTTACCGGTCAACGCCGATTTCGAAGCGGGCTATGCGCACGAACCGGAAGGCGTCGCCGCCAACGTGCGGCTCTGCGTGGAAACGGGCGTAGCCGGCCTCTCGATCGAGGATTCCACCGGAGATCGCCAGAAACCGCTATACGAATTGCCGCTGGCAGTGGAGCGAATTGCGGCCGCGCGCGCGGCGATTGACGCCACTAGCACAGGTGTCCTGCTTACCGCACGAGCCGAGTGTTACCTGGTGGGCCACCCGGAACCGTTCCCGGAAGCCATGCGGCGCCTGCAAGCGTTCGCGGCAGCCGGCGCGGATGTGCTCTACGCACCCGGAATCGCTCAACGCGAGGAGATAAAAGCGCTGGTCGCTGCGGTCAGTCCCAAACCAGTGAACATTCTGATGAGCCGGAATACCGGACTGCAGGTAGCGGATCTCGCGGGCTTGGGTGTGCGGCGCATCAGTGTCGGCTCGTCGCTATCGCGCGCCGCCTGGACCGCCTTCCTGCATGCCGCCGAGTTGATCGCCAAAGAAGGCAGCTTCGCAGGATTCGACGGCTTGATACCCTTCGCGGAAATCAACGGGTTCTTTCGCGACGACCTGAAACAGCGATCCTAACGTGCTGTCTAAATCCCTTGACGACCGCTCCCTACGGTCGCGGCTCAGTAAGTGGCGCTACAGTCACATAGTGTTCTATCCGCCGCCGGAGGCCTTGCTGAGCCGTGACCGCAGGGAGCGGTCTTTGCAAACTGCTATGGCGGACAGCTTCTCACGGGCCGAGCGCCGATGCGGAAGGCGAGACCGGGCAGCGGTAGTCCAGATCAACGGCTGGAACCGTCTGGCGATTTCGATGCGGGCTGTCCCGGGGACTTATCAGCGGAAGCCGCAGCCGGCGATGGCCGCGCGCTAGATCCGCGAGCCGCGGAAGCCACGGTCCGTGTCGGGTCAGCGCCGTCCCACAGCACGTCGGCGGTAGGTCCGTAGATCGCGGGCACCGGTTTGTCCAGCAGTCTCAGATAGACCGTCAACTGAGTGCGGTGGTGTGCGGTGTGCAGAATTCGACGCCAGAAAATCCAGATGCGTTGGCGCTCCACATCGAAGAACGGAGTGACGGTGAGCCACCAGGCCTCGTCCTGGCGCGCCAGAAATGCCAGGCGCTGGCGTGCCAGTTCGGCCAAGCGGTACGAGAACGCGGCCACGGAGCTCTCCGTGGGAAGCACCTCTGCCGCGGGCGGTTCGGGCCCTTGCAGGAATTCGCCAAAGAAACGCCGCTCGGAAAGAAGCTGGTGCTTAAGTACCTCGCGAACCGTCATGGATTTGGGGTGCGGCCGGAAGTCCAGATCCGCATTCGCAAATTGCGACCAAGTGTCGTAGACCTTGTTGATCTCCGAGGCGTAGGTATCCAGGGCGTGCTGGAAGAGAGGAACGGCCGCTCGCGGGATTTCGCTTTCCGGGATAGCGCTAAATCTGTATTGCATGCTACGACGCCGCCACTTCAATAACCGCGTTCCAAAGAAACTCGATGAGTTTGTCGAGCGCTTTCACAGAAATGTTTTCGTCATCGGAGTGAGCACCCCCCAAGGGTCCATCGCCGCTCGCGATTGGCCCAAACCCGTAGCAGGCGACTCCCCTGGCGCGCAACTGGGCGCAATCGGTGGCACCCGCCAGCATGCCAGGCAACACCGGCGCATGGAACATCGCGCGGCTCACCGTTTCTAAGGCATGGAACATCGTGGTGTCGGTGCGCGAAGGAGGCGCAGCAGGGCGGCCACCGTTCTGCGTGGGTACCACTTCGATCATCGGGTCGTTGATCAAGCGGCGCAGCTCACCAAAGAATTTGGGCAGGTCCTCGTCCGGCAGCGCGCGAATGTCGAGATAACCCTCGGCTTCGGAGGGGATGACGTTGGTGCGGAACCCCGCCTGCAACAGCGTGGGCACCACGGAGGTACGCAGGAGCGTGTAGTGGCCGGGCTCATGCTCGAGAAAATAGCGGTCGACGTCAGCGGTTCGCGCCGGGTCTAGAATAGCCCGATAACGAGCAGCCTCGCGGGGCGGACTGATGGCTGCCAGCCTTTCGAAATACGCGCGCGTGGCATCGATGAGGTGGACCGGCGTCTGCCATGCGCCGGCCTTGGCGACGGCGGCGGCCACATGCACCACGGGGTTTTGCAAGCTAGGGCGCGAACCGTGCCCGGACGGGCCCCGGGCGATCAGGCGCGCGCCGCGCGGCACCTTCTCCGTGACATTGATCAGCACGTGATGCACCCGGCCATCCACTTCAATTACGGAACCGCCCTCCGCCATCGCAAACTCGGCGTCAATTTCCGGCCAGTGGTGGTTCACCATGTAGTCGATGCCTACCTGGGTGGTGCCCTCTTCGCCGGCCTCCGCCAGGAAAATCACGTCGCGATCGAGCTTCACGTGCATGCGCTTGAGGAGCAGCATGACCATCAGCCCGGCTACCACGTGGTCTTTGTCGTCGTTGGCTCCGCGGCTGTAAATCAGGCCGCCCTTCCGCACCGCGCCGAAGGGATCGACACTCCAGCGATCACGCTGTACGCCGACCACATCCGTGTGGCCCATGATCAAAATTGGTTTCTTGGACCCGTTGCCTTTCAAGCGGGCGACCAGGTTGGCGCGCGCCGATTCCAGAGCGAAGAGTTGCACCGGAATGCCTTCCCGTTGGAGCACGGCCCCAACCGCTTCGGCGACGCGCGTCTCATTGCCGGGCGGGTTGCTCGTGTCGATTTTCAAAAGGGCGGTGAAGTTTTCGAGAATCTCCGGCTCGAGTTTGCCCCAATCGACCGGATAGCGCTCCTCGGCGCCGAGACCGCCGCCGCACAGCACCACCAGAACGGCCAGACGGCCGAACGCTGTCATAAGGGTATGTTCCCATGCTTCTTGCGCGGCATGGTGTCGACCTTGTTTTCGAGCATACGCAGCGCGCCGATCACGCGGGGGCGGGTTTCATGCGGCTCGATGATGTCATCGATGAAGCCATGCTCGGCCGCCACAAAGGGATTGGCGAAGCGCTCCTGAAATTCTTCCACCTTCTGCTTGCGCGCGGTGTCGTAATCGGCGGCAGCGGCCAATTCGCGCCGGTACACGATGTTGACGGCGCCCGCAGCGCCCATGACCGCGATTTCCGCGGTGGGCCACGCCAGGTTGACGTCGGTGCGGATGTGCTTCGACCCCATGACGCAGTATGCGCCGCCGTAGGCCTTGCGCGTGATGATCGTCACTTTGGGCACGGTGGCTTCGGCAAAGGCGAAGAGGAGCTTGGCGCCGTGCCGGATGATTCCGCCAAATTCCTGTTCCGTCCCGGGTAGAAACCCAGGCACGTCTTCGAAAGTCAGCAGCGGGATATTGAAGGCATCGCAGAACCGCACGAAGCGCGCGCCCTTCACCGAGGAGTTGATATCCAGGCAGCCGGCCAGATACGCGGGCTGGTTGGCTACAATTCCGACGGAACGTCCGTCCATGCGCGCGAAGCCGATCACCAGGTTCTTGGCCCAGTGCTCGTGAATCTCGAAGAACTCGCCGTCATCCACTACGCGGCGGATCGCGTCCTTCATGTCGTAGGGCAAGCTGGAGTCCGCGGGCACCAGAGTATCGAGCGACGTGTCCATGCGGTCCACGGGGTCTGCGCTGGCGCGCCGCGGCGCATCGTCACGGTTGTTTTGCGGAATGTAGCTTACCAGCTCACGGATCATGCGGAGACATTCGGCGTCGTCGGCGGCCATGAAGTGCCCGACGCCGCTGACCGAGTTATGCGTGGTTGAACCGCCGAGTTCTTCCTTGGTGACGTCTTCGTGCGTGACGGTCCTGATGACTTCGGGGCCGGTGACGAACATGTAGCTGGTCTTGTCGACCATGAATACGAAATCCGTAATGGCCGGCGAATAGACCGCGCCGCCCGCGCACGGCCCCATGATCGCCGAGATCTGCGGAATGACGCCGCTGGCCAGCGTATTGCGCAGGAAGATATCGGCATAACCGGCCAGCGACAGGACGCCTTCCTGAATACGCGCGCCGCCGGAATCGTTGAGGCCGATCACGGGCGCTCCGGTCTTCAGCGCAAGGTCCATCACCTTGCAGATTTTCTTGGCGTTGGCCTCGGAGAGCGAACCGCCGAAAACCGTGAAGTCCTGCGCGAAGACGAAGACCAGCCGCCCGTCGATGCGGCCGTGCCCAGTGATGAACCCGTCGCCGGGAACCGTCTGCTCCTCCATCCCGAAATCGCGGCAGCGGTGGGTGACGAACTTGTCGATCTCTTCGAACGAATTTTCGTCCAGCAGAAGTTCAATCCGCTCGCGCGCGGAGAGCTTGCCTTCTTTGTGTTGCCGGGCTTGCCGTTCCGGCCCGCCACCCTGTTCGGCGGCTTCGCGCCGATGGCGCAATTCTTCCAGGCGGTTCATCGGGACTATTGTAGCGAGCCGATCGTGGCGCGAGACTCAGTCTGCCGCGCCGGCACTCCTGTTCGGCGTGACTCTGTGCGCTGCGAGTGTCGTTGGGATCTATTATTTACGCCTTTAAGCAGCTCCCACCAGTGCTAAAATTTTTTCCTGATGGCCGTTGGGAACTCCACGAAAACAAAGTGACTCTTGTGAAAGAGGTAGTCTTCGCCGCTTTCGCCTACAATCCGCACCAAATCATCTTTCGCCGCGCGCGGATCTCGAAGAACGCGATATACCTTTCCCGGGATGAGGGAAGCCCGATAGTCTGTGTTGTCGATACAGAGAGCTAAAGGCTTGGTCTGTGGTTTCATCATTCGTCAAGATACCGCTTGATTTTCAGGTCTCGCTGGACCGGCGGCGATGAGTTCAACATCACCGATCGACCCAACGACCTCAAATTCCATTGTTTACAGCCTGCGCCACAATACTAAACCGGGCGGAACTTACCGTCTCGGGACACCTCGTACTCCCGCCCGCGCCACAGAATCGTGCCACCAAAGAATGCCGCCAGCCACAACGCAAAGCTGGCGACACCTTCGAGCGGCAGGACCCACCAGAGCCGTCGCGTTAGCGCATCGTGCAGCACCCGTCCCGCCGTGGCCCAGGCCGTCGCGGCGCGAAAAATACCAGCAACCACCAGTACTGGCCACCACACGGGGGCAGCGGCCACCAGCAGAAGCGCCAGCAGCAACGGATGGGTGAAGACCTGGCCGACATAGCCCCATGGGCGCGAGCGACGCGTGCTGCGGTTCCAGCGCAGACGATGCCGCAGGTTGGCCGCGAATGGCTGGCTTCCAATATGATGCTCGATCACATACGACGAGAGCACCACACGCCAGCCGGCTTCCGCGGCGCGCTGCCCCATCACAAAATCCTCCGCCAGATATTCCTTCAGCGCATCGAATCCGCCGATATCCTGAAGCGTCTTCCGGCGCGCCGCAATGGTGGGGCCTATCGCAAATTTCATCCCATCGATCATGCGCGCCACCAGAATGCCGGCGAGGAAATCCGTGTTCAAACCGATGGCCTCCAGCTTGGACCAGAAACTCGGACCCGCTACGGCGCGATAAGGGCACGTAGTCAGCCCCACACTGGCATCTTGAAACTCGGCGGCGACGGTGTATAGCAGGCTGGGCGTGACACGCACGTCGCTGTCCGCCATGACCAGGAGATCGTGACTGGCCCCCGCCAGCATATGGTCGAGGCTGAAGACCTTGGCATTGGGATACGGCGGCTCGCCAGTCACGATCAGACGCGATGGCACAGAGGGAAAGGCCGCACGAACGCGCTCCACCACCGCAATAGCCGGATCCTTGGGGCTGCGCACGGCGAGAAGGACCTCGTATTCGGGATACTTCTGCTGGAAGAAGGTGCGCAGGTTGTCCTCCAACCCGCGATCCACGCCGTCGAGCGGCTTTAAAATGCTGATGGGCGGCAGAGTGCTGGGGTTAGCCGGGCGCGCATTCGTGTACCGGGCTGCGGCAATCACCGTCAGTGCGCAGTACACCAGCGAACCCGCCACCAGGGCCAGCAGCAGAATCGAAATCACCTTCTCACTGTAGCGCGTAGTATCCCGCGCGAGCCCGTATGGCGGCCTGCGGGTAACGGGCCCGGGCGGCGGGCGCAAGCTGAACTCGTATGTGGCGGAGTTGTCCGGCCCGGGCGGGCGGTGCTTCATACTGCAAGCGATAGCGTGAACGGATGCGCTCGATCATGAGCCCGAACGATTCACCGGCCTGCCGCGACTCCACAGCCTCGCCGCCGGTCGCATCGGCCAATTTGAACACGTCCGAAGGCGTGAAATCGGGGTTGACGTAGGCGCCCGGCCTGGGCGGGTCGGGGCGGCGCTGCTTGCCGATGAGTATGGCGTTCAGCGTGGCATCGGCGCCGTATAACTCCCGGATCACTTGCTCGTCCGGAATGCGGTAGTTCAGGCTGAGGTTGTCGGTGACGATTAGAATCGCATGCCGCGCGTCGGACGTCTCATCGCGGAAGTAGGTGGCTGCGGCCAGCAGGGCAGCGTTGATGGCCGTGCCGCTGCCCAAATCCTGTGCGTCCATTGCCGAGCGAATCTCACGCTCCGCGGCAGCCAGGTCCGATGTGAACCGCCGGCTTACCACCGACGATCGCGCGAACAGCATCACGGCGACGCGATCTCGCGAGCCCAGCGGACGCAAGGCTGCACGCGCGGCCGTAGACAGTTCCGCCAGCGAGTGGCGCATGCTGCCGCTCACATCCAACAGCAGCAGAAGATCCAAGGGATCCGACTCGTGTTCGAAGTACAGGATTTTCCGTGGCGCGCTCTCATCGTAGACTTCGAAATCCGGCTGCGTGAGCCCGGTGATGATGCGGCCGCCGCGATCGATCACAGCTGCATCCACCTTCACCAAAGTAACGCCGGCGCGGAAGGTGGCCGGCTGGGCCGGTAGTAGGATGGGAACCAGGATGAAGCACATCATCGTCGGCACCGCGGGCCACATCGACCACGGGAAAACGGCGCTGGTAAAGGCTCTAACGGGCATCGACGCGGACCGCCTGGAGGAGGAAAAACGGCGCGGCATTACCATTGACCTCGGATTTGCTCACCTGCAATTGACGCCTTCCCTGCGCCTGGGTTTCGTCGATGTGCCCGGCCACGAGCGATTTGTGAAGAACATGCTGGCCGGGGTAGGCGGCATCGACCTGGTGCTGTTTGTGATCGCGGCCGACGAATCCATTAAGCCCCAGACCCGCGAGCATTTCGATATTTGCCGCCTGCTGGGAATTCCGCGCGGTGTGATTGCGCTCACCAAGTCCGACCTGGTGGACCGCGACATTCTTGACCTGGTGCGGCTTGAGGTTGAGGATCTGGCGGCCGGGTCTTTTCTCGAAAGCGCCCCGATCGTGTCGGTTAGCTCGGTGACCGGCGATGGCCTGGACGAATTGCGCGCCGAGCTGGCGCGGGTGGCCGCCGAAGCTCCGGAGAAAGACGCCGCGGGATATTTCCGGCTGCCGATCGACCGCGTATTCTCCATCAAAGGCTTTGGCACCGTGGTGACGGGCACTCTGGTCTCGGGCTCCCTCGTCAAAGAGCAGGAAGTGGAAGTGTACCCCAACGGGCGCCGCTTGCGCGTGCGCGGTGTGGAGGTGCACGGCGCGGCGGCGGAGCGTGCGGTGGCCGGGCAGCGTACGGCGGTCAACCTGGCGGATGTGGACGCGGCTGAGCTAACCCGAGGCGATGTGCTTTCTGAGCCGGCCTGTTTCCATGCGGTCCATCAACTGGACTGCCGGCTTGACCTGCTGCCCTCCGCCAAGCCGTTGAAGAACCGCGCGCCCGTTCACTTTCATTCGGGCACCGCCGAAATCGAAGCTGAAGTGCGTCTGCTGGGCGGCCGGACGGTTCTGCCGCCAGGGAGCACGGCGTACGTCCGGTTGGTGTTGCGCGACCCTGCATTGCTGCTGCCCGGAGACCGATTCATTATCCGCATGTTCTCGCCGGTAGTAACGATTGGCGGCGGCGTGGTGCTGGATATCGGCAGCCACCGCTACCGCAAAGGGGAAAGCGTGGACGCGCGGCTGGATGTGCTGGCGAGTGCGCAGGCGCCCGCGAAGATTGCACTACTGGTGAAGGAAGCGCCATGTGGCATGGGGACGCAGGAGCTGGTGGGCCGCACCGGAATGCGCGCTCGCGATATCCAGATCGCAGCGCGCGAAGCGCAGCTCGTCACGGTTCCACAGCCACTTCCCTACTATGTGGACCGCGCGTGGTTTGCCACCTCTCAGGCAGGGTTGGTGGAAGCCGTGCGCGAGTTTCATAAGGAAAAACCGCTGCTGCCGGGCATCGCAAAACAGGATTTGCGCAGCTCGCGCTTGCCGGATGCACCGCCGTTCTTGTTGGATTTCCTGCTGCAGGGCGCCAAAGAATTGGTGGTAGAGGGCGAAACCGTTCGCTCGCGCAGCCACACAGTGGTGCTGAAGGAAGACGAGGAGCAGGCGCGCGCGGCCATTGAGCAGGCGTTTCAGAAAGCAGGGCTGGCCACACCGACCGTCACGGAAGTGCTGGCGGCCTCCGGCGTGGAAGGGGCGCGGGCGCGCTCGCTGCTGCAAATCCTGCTTCGCGAACGCCGCCTGGTGCGCATCAGCAGCGACCTGATCTTCCACAGTTCCTCGCTGGACCGCCTGCGCCAGATGCTGGCCGATCGGAGATCCACGCGCTTCACGGTAGCGACCTTTAAGGATTGGACCGGCATTTCGCGGAAATATGCGATTCCCCTGCTGGAGTACCTCGACCGCGAACACATCACGCGCCGCGAGGGTGAAGAGCGCCTGGTTCTGTAAGAGGCGGTCCCCGCGTTACGTAGCGCTGGCGATCTTTGTCGCCGGCACTCGTCTGCTAATCTAGTCGATTAATGACTGTCGATGAGATACGTGAGCTGATCCAGCTCGCTACGGAAACGGGGATCGCGGAGCTTGAAGTGCAGCGCGGCGGAGAACCGCGTTCGGATCAGGCGCGCTGGAGTCGCTGGGCAGAGATTTCCTGGTGGCTGCGCCCGCACTCGCTGTGTCCCGCGGTCCGGCCCCAGTTCCGGTTGGAAGCCCCCGCGAGAATATCGAGAAGCCGCCCGACCCCAACGTCGTGCTCGTGAAATCTCCGATTGTTGGCACTTACTATGAATGCCCCTCGCCGGGCGCCCCGCCGTTCGTGCGCGTGGGGGAACGTGTCCAGCCGGGTAAGGTGCTCTGCATCATCGAATCCATGAAGCTCATGAACGAGATTGAGGCGGAGACGGCGGGCATCGTGGAAAGCAAGCTGGTTCTCAACGGCCAACCGGTGGAATACGGGGAGGCTCTATTTGCCGTCCGGCCGGTTTAGGAAAATCCTCATTGCCAATCGCGGCGAGATTGCCGTGCGCATTATCAGCGCCTGCAAGGAACTGGGGATTCAAACCGTAGCGGTTTACTCCGAGGCCGATCGCTACAGCTCGCATGTACGCTTCGCCGATCAGGCTATCTGTATCGGGCCGGCGAAGAGCGCCCGCAGCTACCTGGACATTCCTTCGATCATCAGCGCGGCGGAAATCACCAACGCCGACGCGGTCCATCCGGGCTACGGTTTTCTGAGCGAAAACGCGGGCTTCGCCGAAGTCTGCGAAACATCCGGGATTCATTTCATTGGTCCGAAACCGGATGTGATCCGGCTGATGGGCGTGAAACAAGAGGCGCGCGCGTTCATGCGCGACATGGGCGTCCCCGTGCTCCCCGGATCTACCGGGGTTCTCGAAAGCCCGGAGGAAGGCATCGAGGTCGCCGCGCACATCGGCTACCCGGTCATTCTGAAAGCGTCGGCGGGCGGCGGCGGGCGGGGCATGCGCGTGGTCGAAAGCGCCGCGGATCTTCCCGCGCTGCTCGTGCAGGCGCAGCAAGAGGCGGAAGCCGCGTTCGGAGTGCGCGACGTGTACCTGGAGAAGTATATCGCCGCGCCGCGCCACATCGAATTTCAAGTGCTGGCGGACGAGCTGGGCAGCGTCGAAATCCTGGGCGAGCGCGAGTGCAGCATTCAGCGGCGCCATCAGAAGCTCGTGGAAGAAGCGCCGTCACCGGCCATGAACGACCAACTTCGGGCGGAAATCTCCGCGGGCCTGCAGAAGGCTCTTTCCGCCGCGCGGTATACCAACGCCGGCACGGTGGAGTTTCTGATGGACGAGGACGGAAAACTTCACTTCATCGAAGTGAATGCGCGCGTGCAGGTGGAGCATCCGGTAACCGAGATGGTGACCGGCATCGACATCGTGAAGAGCCAGATCCGCATCGCGCAAGGCGAGCGGCTGCGAAGCATTCTGCGCGGCCCGGTGCAGATTCGCGGGCACGCCATCGAGTGCCGGATCAATGCCGAGAATCCGGAAACATTCGCGCCCTCGCCGGGTCGCGTAACCGGTTTCCACGTCCCTGGAGGGATCGGCATCCGTGTGGATACGTGGGCCTACTCAGATTGCGTCATCCCACCGTATTACGATTCCCTGGTGGCTAAGGTGATCGCGCACGGCTGCGACCGCGCCGAGGCCATCCGCCGCATGAGCCGCGCGCTCGACATGTTCATCATCGAAGGCATCCACACCACCATCCCGCTGCACAAGCGAATTCTGGCCGACCCTGCTTTCCAGGAAGGGCGTATTGACACCAATTTCATCTCCCGATTGCTGGCTCCCGCCGCCGGTGCGGAATCCCGGGTCTAGCGTCCCCTGGCCGGCGCGGCTCATTCCCGCGCTCGTCTGCACCTTCCTGGGTTTGACCTGGCAGCTCCTGACCGTTCATTACAATTACGGCGGAAACATTACCGCCCTGTTTTGTACCGGCATTAATTTGTCCATACCGCCCGCGCTGGAAGGCGAGCACATCTACCGTTTCCCGAACAGCGGCGGGTACGACGGGCAGGCGTATCACTATGTGGCTCACGATCCCCTGGCGCGGCTCGGAATCGGCCGAGCCCTTCCTGACGCCAGTTTTCGGTACCGTAGAATTCTTCTCCCAGCCATGGCCTATCTGCTGGCTCTCGGCCGCCAGGACTGGGTGGATCGGTCCTACCTCACGTGCAACCTGGCGTTCCTGTTTCTGGGTTCCTGGTGGCTGGCCGCGATACTGGCTCGCTTCGGCATTCACACGGGCTTCGCGGTGCTCTACCTGATTGTGCCGGCCACCGTCATTTCTCTGGACCGGCTTACCGTGGACCTCGCGCTCACCTCTCTTTCGTTGGGATTTGCGGTGTACACGTCGTGGGAGTCACGCTGGCGGTTATATGCGGTGCTGGCTCTGGCGCCCTTATGCCGCGAGACAGGCGTGGTTCTGGTAATAGCGACTGTGATTCCATACGTAATGGCGCGGCGCTATCGGCAAAGCCTGTTCTGGGCGTCGGCCCTGCTGCCGGCCATCGCGTGGTACGCATTTGTGAGATGGTCCTTCGGGCCCTTCTTCACCGCCCAGACAGTCCCTCTGCTGGGCGCCCTGGGAAGCGTGTTCCATCCCTTTCCGTACCAGTTTTCTCCGGTGGTGACGACCGCGCTTCACGTCTTCGATGGTGTATTGCTTTGTGGAGAGTGGCTGGCGATCGTGTGGGGCTTTCGTAAGCTGAAGGAGGCGGCGGCAGATCCGGTACGTGCGGCAATTGTCTTGTGGGCGATTGGGGGGATACCCATCAGTGTCTGGACCGAATTCTATTCCAGCTCCCGGGTCCTCACTCCGCTGCTCTTGTTTGAGTTTCTAGGAAGTTTTAAGGAACGCCGGGCGATCGGCCGGTTACCCCTGCTGATGGTCTCGCCGAGGATCTGGATCCAGTTGCTTCCGCAAATCGGCGGCATCTTGCGCGGCTAGGGAGTGTGGCGCGGACACTCGTGTCCGCCGTGCCGAGACTCTTCTCGGCCCTCGCTAGTCCACGTCCAACTTCTCCAGCAGGCTTGCCACATCGGCCGCCTCAACGCGCACCGAGTCACGCAATGTTGCGGGTGTGGGGCATTGATCAAAGGCCTGGAAGAGCGTCATCTTTACGAGCGCATACCGCTCGGTGGAAGAAAGTTCGCGCGCATGCTCCTGCTGCCACCTCAGCAGCGCAGCGTCGGGAAGAGAAACGATAAGGGGACGCCAGTCCCGTCGGTCCTGGGATATCTGAAACACAAACTCCGTGCAGGCGTCGGCGGAAGCAGGGGAGGGCCGATAGCCCTGATAGAAGTAGTGGTACACGTAACCGCTGTCGGCGGCATAGGTCTTGAGGCGAGGGGTAGCTGCAGCCCCACTCAGGGGCGCCGGGTTCCGCGAAAAAAATCTCTTAAACATTACGGTTTTTCTCCTGGTTTTCTTTCGGACGAAACAGTACCGAAATTACCATTGACAAGCATAGCAACCGGAGCGAAACTGTAATTGGAATCCGAAGATTCCATCAGCATAAAAAGGCCGGTCCTCCCAGGATCGGCGGGAGGTGCTTGATAGAACCGGGCCAGAATGAGGGCGGCCTCACCTTCGGGTAGCGAACAGGCAGTAAGGAAGTTCTGAACGGTCGGATCCACCGGTGCCAGCGGTTAGGCACGGCGCCAAGAGCGCATAAGTGATGATCGCCAACAGGAGCTTCTGAGTTTGCAAGCCGACAGGTGACCGCCCTTTTCGTTTGCCCATCTTCCCGGCACCACGAGTGGACCAATCCGCACAGTAGTGTACACTAGATGGGTTACCCCGCATATGACATCGGTTGCTCCCCTGGAAATTGTCAGCGCCCACAGTCCTGATTCCGACGATGCCTTCATGTTCTATGGGCTGGCTACTAAGAAGGTCCGCTCCTCGAAGGTCAACTTCCGCCACGTCCTCTCAGATATCGAAACTCTGAACCGCAAGGCCATGGAGGGGGTGTACGAACTGAGCGCGATCTCCTACCACGCGTATCCTTATGTGGCGGACAAGTATGTGCTGATGGCCAGTGGTTCGAGCATTGGTGACGGTTATGGGCCGATGATTATCTCCACACGCCCGATGGAGCCGGAGGAGATCAAGGGCAAGCGCATCGCCATCCCCGGTACCATGACTTCCGCCTACCTGGCGTGCAAACTGTTCCAGCCGGATTTCGAAGCTGTGGTCACGCCATTCGATCAGATCACCGCGGTGGTGCGTGAGCGCTCGGTCGACGCGGGATTGATTATTCACGAAGCCCAGTTGACGTTCGATCGCGAGGGTTTCCATCGGATCGTCGATCTGGGCCGGTGGTTCAAGACGTCTTACGGGCTGCCGCTTCCGCTGGGCGCCAACGTTCTGCTGCGATCGCTCGACCCCGAGATCCAAAGCGAATGTTGCCGGCTGATGCGGGAGAGCATCCAGTACGCCCTCGACAACCACGACGAAGCACTGGCATACGCCATGCAATTCGCCCGCGACATGGAACCGCGCCTGGCGGAGAAGTTCGTGGGGATGTATGTCAATCACTTCACCGTGGACGGCGGCGACATCGTTCCCGCAGCGGCGCAGAAACTGCTCGACATGGGCTACGAAGCGGGCCTGATCCCGAAACGAGTGCAAGTGGAATTCGTCCGCTAATAACCTGGCCACATCCTTCCTGTATAGTTTCCGATCCAGCAGCCGATAAATAACACGGTGGTGGCACGGTGCCACCGGGAAACTGTTCGTGCCAAGTGAATACTAGAATTCTATGACCCTCTCTAAGAAAATCTTGATCAGTTTTGCCTGTATTCTGGCGGCGACCGCGGCTCTCAGCTGGTCTTCTCTAGCATCGCTCGCATCCATGGGAGAACTCGCCAAACAAGGCATGCTGCGGTCGGGCCGGGCCATCGGTCTCACCGGACAGTTGAATGCGGCTCTGGCCCAGGCGCGATTCGATCAGCGTGGCGTAATCATGTATTACGCGCAGTCGAATCCGACGGAAGGCGACGCCTGTGGGAAGCTCTTTTATGCGCACGTCAACGCGATGCGCGAAACCGTCGAAAGCCTGCGTCCGCTGATATCCTCCCCGGAAGAACTAAAGTACCTCAGCGTCTACAATGAAGCCCTACAAGTCTGGGTTCCATTGTTCGAGACGGCCCTGGCGGCCGCGAAGGCCGGTGACTCAGACACCGCGGTTTCCACGCTACGCGTGAAGAGCCGGCCATACGGAACTGCCATGGAAGGCGCCGCCCATGATCTCCTGCAAGTGGAGCAGCAATGGGTCGATCGGGCTGCCGCAACCGTAGAGAAGCAGCAGGTTGCTAGCCGTATGTGGGAAATCCTTTTGTTGTGCGTGGCTTGCTTGGGCGCCATCGGTGGGTTCATCGTGCTGCGGCGGACCTCGGAAACTCTGAGGAGCATCGCCGGAGAGATTACGGGCGGAGCGCAGCAAGTGTCCGCGGCTGCGTCCGAGGTTGCGTCTTCCAGCCAGGCTCTGGCGCGCGAAGCGTCGGCCGAGGCAGCGACTATCCAGGAGACATCGGCTGGGAGCGAAGAGATCAGCTCCATGACGCGCCGGAATACCGAATGTTCTGAGTCGGCCGCGGCCTTGGTCACCCAATCGGAGCAGAGATTCGCCGAAACCAACCAGAAGCTGAAACAGATGGTGGAGGCGATGGCGGCGATCGGCACTTCCAGCGGCAAAATCGCGAAGATCATCAAGCTAATTGATGAGATCGCGTTCCAGACCAACATACTGGCCTTGAACGCGGCAGTCGAGGCGGCCCGTGCGGGTGAAGCCGGTCAAGGCTTTGCGGTGGTTGCCGATGAGGTCCGCAGTCTCGCACAGCGCAGCGCGCAGGCCGCCCAAGACACCGCCGGCTTGATTGAGGAATCGATAGCCCGGTCCCAAGACGGCAAAGTCAAAGTGGACCAGGTAGCGGCGGCCATTCACGCGGTTACGGAGGAGGCGGCCAAGATTAAGACGCTGGTCGCGGAAGTGAGCGCGGGAAGTCGCGAGCAAATGCGCGGTATGGACGAAATCGCCAAGGGAATCGCGCAGATGGGGCAGGCCGCGCAAAGTAAGGCGGCAGGTGCGGAGGAAGGCGCCGCCGCTGCCGAAGAATTAACGGCGCAGTCAGAGAGCCTGCGCGGTGCGTCTGTCCTTCTGGCCGGTATCGTCGGCGTACACGAATTCCGGGGAGCGTAGCGGCAAAGACCCGGAACGGGCATTTTCGCCGCCGGTGTTACTAACGCCATCGATCCCTGTCGCCGGCAACGGCGCCGGCCGTTTCTGGCTGTATAATAGAAAAAGATGGTCTTCAGCCGTCCGCAGGAGCGGGCCGACGCAGTCTCGAATTACTTTCCCAAGGAACCCCGCAATTCTTTCGCGCTCTATTTTGCCTGGAGGTACCCAGCACCCACTCAATGAAAGCTAGCGTTCGCATTCAACGAGGTGTAGAAAATCTGTTCGGTACGCGCGATGAAAACATCCGGCTGCTGGAAGCTGGATTGAGCATACACACCCAGCTCGTCGACAACAATCTGGAAATCGAGGGCGAAGCTCACAACGTCTCGCGCGCCGAAAATATCCTGGAAGATTACAATACGCTGATCCGGGAAGGCCACGTTTTCAATAATGGCGATTTGAACAGCTATCTGCGCGTGGTCACTCTGGATCGTGAAGTTTCGCTGCGCGCGTTGGTACAGAGCGGACGCCAGCGGAATTTCGGGAAAAAGATGCTGGCACCGAAATCGGTGAACCAGCGGCGCTATCTGGAAGCCATCGAGCGCAACGATATGGTGTTCGGCGTGGGTCCGGCGGGCACCGGCAAGACCTACCTGGCGGTGGCCATGGCGGTATCCGCGCTGATGAACAAGCAGGTGGCGCGCATCATCCTCACCCGCCCAGCGGTGGAAGCGGGCGAGCGGCTGGGCTTCCTGCCCGGCACGCTGCAGGAAAAGATCGATCCGTATCTGCGCCCGCTGTATGACGCGCTCTACGACATGCTGGACAACGACCGCGTGGAGAAACTGCTGGAGCGCAACGTGATTGAAGTGGCGCCCATCGCGTTCATGCGCGGCCGCACCCTGAACGACAGCTTTATCATTCTGGACGAGGCGCAGAATAGCACGCCCGAGCAGATGAAGATGATCCTCACTCGCCAGGGCTTTAACTCCAAGATGGTGGTGAACGGCGACATCACGCAGATCGATCTGCCCAACGCGCGGCGGAGCGGGCTCATCGAGGCCGTCGAGGTGCTCAAGGACGTGGAAGGGATCAGCTTCGTGCAGTTCGATGAACGCGATGTGGTGCGCCATGCCCTGGTACAGCGCATTGTGCGAGCGTACGAACGTTACAACGAAACCGTTGCCGCCGGCGGGCAGCTTACCCTGAAACTGGCCGAACAGCCGACCGAGAGCAATAACGGCGAAAGCCGCCCGGACAACACGGCTCTCGATACCGCTCCCCAGGCCTGAGGGCTTCGTCATGTCTCCCGAAGGCAGTTGCATCACATTCCGGCGCGTTCCCGATGAGTTGCGGCGGACCGTCGAGCGGTTCGCCCGGAGGCTCGAAGCCGAAGTGACGCAGGGGCCGGCGATTCGATTGTCTGATTACCTCCGATGCGGAACTGCGGCGTTTGAACCGCGAGTTTCGGGGGACGGATTCGGCGACGGATGTGTTGTCGTTTCCGGTGGAGCCTCCGCTCCCTAACGGTCGCGGCTCAGTAAGGCGACGTCACGTTACCGAGCCGCGGCCGGTAGGGAGCGGTGGTTTCCCCCATCTAGGCGATCTGGCCATCTCCTTACCGCGCGCGCGTTCGCAAGCGCGCGAATTCGGCCACGGAACCGAGCAGGAAATCCAGATCCTGATGCTGCACGGGGTGTTGCATCTGCTGGGGATGGACCATGAGACCGACCGCGGCAGGATGGCCCGCGCGGAAAAGCGGTGGCGCGCGCGCCTCGGGCTGCCCAACGGCCTGATCGAACGCGTGCAATCATGATGGCGGCGATCATTCTCGCGACGCTCATCGCGCTCCCCCTGCTGGCGATTGTCAATTTCGTGCAGGTGCTATATCTCGAGAGCATGCGGCTGCGCACGCGCGACCTGCCGGCTCTGAAGTTCTTCAAGGAAACCCTGGAAGACAAGTTGGGAATGAAAACCGAGCAGGGCGCCAGCTCGTTTTCGCTGGTGAAGCACACCCTGCTGGTCTTCATCTCCATCTGCTACTTCGCCTGGCTGGCCGATGGCCAGCCCTGGAATTGGACGGTTTTCTGGCAGGCGGGACTGGCGGGCTGGATCACCACCCTGGTCCTGGCCTATGCCGTGCCCCAATTGCTCTATCGCCGCACGGAGGGCAAGTGGCTCGTGCCGTTCGTGGGCCTGCTCCGCGGAATGGCGTGGATTGCGCGGCCCTTCGAAGCGCTGCTTTCGTTCTTCGAATCGCTGATCGAACTGGGCGATGATGCCTCCGCCGCCGAGGAGGAGCCCACCCCGGCCGAAAATATCGAAGCGCTGATCTCGGCGGGAACCGAAGAGGGTCTCATTGAGGAAGAGGACCGCAAGCTCATCCAGTCCGTAGTCGAGTTCGGCGACAAGGTCGTTCGGGAAGTCATGACGCCGCGGCCCAACATCGTCGCGATTCAGGCCGACTCCACGCTCGAGCAATTGAGACAGATCGTCATCACGGAGCAGTACTCGCGAATCCCGGCGTACGAGCAAAACATCGACCAGATCGTCGGCTTCGTGCATGTGCGCGACATGTTCGAGGTGGAGGAAGAAGAACGCGACCGGCGCACCGTGCGGGAACTGCTGCGCCCCATTCCATTTGTGCCGGAGACCAAGCCGGTAAGCGACCTCATGCGCCACATGCAGCAGGAGAACACCCACATGGTGATCGTGGTGGATGAGTACGGAAACACGGCGGGCCTCGCCACTATGGAGGATTTATTGGAAGTCATCATCGGCGAGATACGCGACGAACACGAACCTGACAGCGACGTCACTGAAGACGGCCAGGGTGGCTACATCGTCTCCGGCAATTTCGATCTGGCGCGCATCGGCGATCTTTTCGAGTCGTTCCATCGCGAGGAAGATATCGAATCCACCACGGTGGGCGGCCTGGTTACTGAGTGGTTGGGCCGGGTGCCGCAGGCTGGGGAATTTGTGGACCGTGATGGCATTCGCGTCGAGGTGCTGGCCAGCGACGAACTGCGCGTGGGCCAGGTGCGGATCAGCCGGTCGCAGGCCGTGGGCGCATGAGCGAAACTTTCCGCTCCGGATTCGTTTCCATCGTGGGCCGGCCGAATGCCGGCAAGTCGGCGCTGCTCAACGCGCTGGTGGGACAAAAGGTGGCCATCGTGGCGGACAAGCCGCAAACCACGCGCACCTCCATACAGGGCGTGTTTACGTCGCCCCAGGCCCAGATCGTCTTCCTGGACACCCCCGGGATTCACAAAGCCGACACCCAGCTCAATAAGCGATTGATGGACGCTGTGCACGCGGCACTCGAAGAACGCGACCTGCTTCTGTTCGTGGCGGACGCCGCACGGACCTTCGAGGAACAAGACCGGCGAGCCGTGGACACGGTGCGCAAAACCAGCACGCCCGTAGTGCTGGTGCTGAACAAGGTGGATCTGTTGAAAGACAAAGCCGCCCTTCTGCCGCTGATCGAACGCTACAAAACGGTTTGCGATTTTGTCGACTACGTGCCGGTTTCGGCTACCAAAGGCATCGGCCTGGATGAATTGCGCCGCGTGATTCTGGAGCGCCTGCCGGAAGGGCCTGCCTATTTCCCCGAAGATCACATCACCGACCAGCCCGAACGATTTCTGGCGGCCGAGTTGATTCGCGAAAAAGTGCTGCTGGCCACGCGCCAGGAAGTGCCGCATTCCGTTGCAGTCCGCATCGACAAGTGGGAAGAGACCCCCCACATCACGCGCATTTACGCCACCATACGGGTGGAACGTCCGGGGCAGAAAGCTATCGTCATTGGATCGAAGGGCGCGATGCTGAAGAGGATCGGCACGCTGGCGCGGCACGAGATGGAACGGCTCTTCGGCATCAGAATCTATCTGGATCTGCATATCCGCGTGCAGCCCGGGTGGCGCGAGAAGGCGGCCTTTCTCGATCAGCTCGACTGGCGTACAATGGCCGGGGACGATGAAATCTAAACTTTGCGCGGTGCTGTTAGTGTTCCTGCTGGCGGGCGTCTGCCTGGCCAAGGATGCGGTCTCCGACGACATGGTCTTCAACAACGTGAAGATCAAGCTGGCCAGTGACGCGGTGGTCAAAGGGGGCGGCCTGCAGATCGATGTCAAAGATGGAGTGGTCACGATCGGCGGAGCGGTGGAACTGCCCGCTCAAAAGGAACGAGCCGAGAAGCTGGCTAAGAAAGTTAAAGGCGTCAAGCAGGTAATCAACAACATCACGATTCGCAAATGAGCCGTCTCCTATTGGTGGCCGCGTTCTGCCTGGTGACCCATGGGCAAGAGTTCGAGACCAGGGAAATCGGCCGGATCGGCGCGGGCTACCGGTTTACCGAAGGCGCGGCCTGGTCCAAAGACAACTTTCTGATTTTCAGCGACACGCCTCACGATCAGCTCCTCAAATGGGTGCCCGGCAATCGTGCGGAGGTATTTCGCGAGGATGCGCACGGCCCCAGCGGCAATGCCTTCGATGCACAGGGGCGCCTCTACACCTGTGAAACGCGTACGCGGCGCATCACGCGCACGGACAAAAGCGGACACATCGAAACGGTGGCGGAACGTTGGGAGGGCAAGCGGCTCAATGCACCGGCGGCCATCGTGGTGAGCAAGTCGGGCCACGCCTACTTCACCGATCCCGCGTTCGGCTACCAGGAAGACCACCGCGAGCTGGACTTTTACGGTGTCTATCACATCCCGCCTAAGGGTGCGATGGAAGTGATCGCGAAACCAGCGGGCCGGCCGCACGGCATCGCGCTGTCGCCCAACGGGCGCGTCCTCTATGTCTCCAACGCGGATGAGCGCAACATTCGCGCGTACGATTTAGACCGCAACGGCGCAGCGTCGGGCGAGCGCGTGTTAGTATCCGGCATCACCGGCGTGCCCGGCGGCCTCGCGGTGGATGACGAGGGCAACTTGTTCGTGGCCGCCGAGGGCATCTCCATCTACAGCCCGAAGGGGCAACTGGTGCGCAATTTCGCCTTGCCGGACCGGGCTTCGAGCTGCGCTTTCGGAGAAGGCGACATGAAGTCTCTGTTCGTGACCGCGCGCGGGTCCGTATATCGCCTGCGGCCGGAAGACAAGTGAAAGACGACCGCCGCTATCCACGGCACCCGCTGGTCGGAGTAGGCGCACTGATCTTCGAAGGCGACCGCATCCTCATGGCGCAGCGCGGCAAGCCGCCACTTAAGGGCCTATGGTCGCTCCCTGGGGGGCTGGTCGAAACCGGCGAGTCGCTGGAAGACGCGGTACGCCGGGAGGTGCATGAAGAAACGGGCCTGGCCGTGCGGCCGTTGGGAGTGCTCGAGATTTTCGAGCGCATCATGCGCGATGCCAAAGGGGCCGCCGAGTATCACTACGTACTGATCGATTACGTATGCTCAGTTTCCGGAGGCAAACTTCTCGCGGGCGACGACGCCTGCAATGCCGAATGGGTGCGACGCCGCGACTTGAAGAAACTCGAGATCACCGAAGGAACCCTCGCGGTGATTGAAAAGGGCTTCCGCAAGCGTGGGAAGTTTTGAGAGACTGGCAATCTACGACGCCGGCCTCTCTTCACGCCGATGACTCGGCCGCCCTGTGGCGATCAAGGCTTACCGCGAGGGAAAGCTTCCGTACCCGGACGGCACGATCATTGCCGCTCTGCACTACAGTCACGTCCCGTCGGAGGAAAACAACAAGGTCTTTGGCCAAACCCAATCGTTCGTCCCTGGCCCCGCGACGAACATTCAGCCTATGGTCAAAGACTCCACGAAATACGCCGCGACGGGCGGCTGGGGGTTCGCTACCTTCATAGACGGGAAACCCGCCGCCGCGGCGTCAATGAAATCCTGCTTCCCTGCCACAATCAGGCCAAGGCTAGCGACCTCGTCTTCACGCTTTACGCGCCGTAGCCGTCCCCGCCGCTACAGTTGAGCGGCGGAGCCTCCGGATTTCCCTTTCCAATCAATAGCTTCCGTTTTGTCGGCCGCTTGAGTCAGGCGACGTGCGCTGCGAGCCGTCGAACGCTCTCACCCTAAGCGGTTTGCGCAGAAAGGAGAACCGGCTTCGGGACGCTATTGATCGTCTTCAGAATACGCGAGACGATCTGGTAGGGATCACCTTCAGAGTTCGGGCGGCGATCTTCCAGATAGCCCTTGTAGCCGTTCTTGATGAAGTTAATGGGCATCCGGATGGAAGCACCCCGATCCGAGAGACCATAGCTGAACTTGTCAATGGCTTGCGTCTCGTGCAGGCCCGTCAGGCGCAGATGATTATCTGGACCATACACCGCGATGTGCTCGGGAATGTTGTCCTCGAACGCCTTCATGAGGGCTTCAAAATATTCCTTGCCACCCACCTCGCGGAGGTACTTTGTCGAGAAGTTGCAATGCATGCCGGACCCATTCCAGTCACCCTTGACCGGTTTGCAATGCAGTTGAACATCGACTTCATACTTCTCGCAGAGACGCATCATCAGATAGCGAGCAGTCCATACATCATCAGCGGCTTTGGCAGAGCCTTTGGCGAAGATCTGGAATTCCCACTGACCTTTGGCGACTTCCGCGTTGATGCCTTCATGATTGATGCCGGCGGCAAGACAGAGATCCCAGTGTTCATCGACAATCTTACGCGCCACGCTGCCCATGTTCTTGTAGCCGACACCGCAGTAATAGGGGCCCTGGGGAGTGCTAGGGTAGCCGTTTTCCGGGAAGCCGAGCGGACGCCCATCTTTGTAGAGAAAGTATTCCTGCTCCAGACCAACCCACAAGTCAGGGTCGTTCTCGATGGTAGCCCGTGCGTTGGTGGAATGCGGAGTGCCATCGGCGTGCATGACTTCGCTCAGGACGATATACCCGTTCGTGCGGCTGGCATCGGGATACAGCGCCACAGGTTTTAGCACGCAGTCGGAGCTTTTGCCCTCGGCCTGCATGGTAGAGCTGCCGTCAAAACCCCAATTGGGTATGTCAGCAAGGGTGGGTGCATGATCAAATGCCTTTAGTAGACTTTTGCCACGCAGGTCGGGCACAGGCTTTTTGCCGTCAAGCCAGATGTATTCGAGTTTGTATTTTGTCATAGCGTTTTCCGGAAGTTGGCATCGAGACGCGGACCTCCCGCGGACCGGGCAGAGGCGGACAGGGCACGTTTCTAGAAAAATCCAGTCTAGGCCGCTAGCCGCCCTTGGGTCCAATCAAATCTTTCAATCGCCTCAGAAACATTCCTGAATGACTGGTGCCGGCGTGGCCTAACCCAAAGAACATCGGGAAATACAACTCGCGCGCGGGCCGTGCCTACAGTCATATACTGTCTTTACGCTGCGACTGTAGACGGGCCCGAAACAACCGTATGACCGAATGGGTGTTTTACGATGGCGACTGCGGCTTCTGCCACCGCTGGGTGCAACTCCTCGTGAAGCTTGACCGCGACGGGCGAGCGTTCCGGTTTGCCCCCAGGAAGGGGGAGACGTTTCATCTTTTGGTTGCGCCGGGACAAAGAGAAGCTTTGCCGCCGAGCATTTTGGTCCTGACGAACGAGGGGCGGATTTTGACGCGGTCTTCGGCGGTGTTACACATTTTGGAGCGGCTGGGCAGAGGCTGGCGAGTGCTGGCTAAGGTCGCGCGGGTTGTGCCGGTGGGGATCAGGGATCTTGTGTATCGGTTCATCGCCCATGTGCGGCATGGTCTTTTGCCCGCGCCGGAGTCGGCGTGCCCGGTGGTTGCGCCGGAGTTCCGCACGAGGTTTGGACCATAGAGCCAATTGGCGGGCTCCCTTGCGCTACCAACAACTGAACCGCGAGTCGTGGATAGTGATTCCCCGTGCCGATAGTTCGTTCAGCAAGCTCGTTACTGCGGTAGACATCTCGCCGTCTCCCGGTGCGACCACCGCCCATTCTAAGTTTTCGCGGAACGCTCGGGAGGTGATGTGCCATCGATCGAGTGGCGGCGGCGTTGCCATTCCGATCTGAATGAGAGAGCAATGTTTAACGAGTGCGATGGCAACCTCTCTTGCCGGTAGTGGACCGCGCAGGATGAGGTGATTGTCGCCATACACTAGAATGCCCAGCATTGACGGCCGCTCATTCCTCGCGGAGGGCCTCCACCGGGTCGAGCGCGGCCGCGCGGCGTGCGGGCATCCACGACGCCAGCGCGGCAATTACAAAGAAAAGTCCTGCCATGGTCATGAAGGTGGCCGGGTCGGTGGGTTTGACATCGACCAGCATGCTCTTCAACACCTGAGTCAATTCCAAGGCGGCGAACAGTCCAATCACGATGCCCGTGGCGATGAGCCGGAGTCCATAGCCCGCTACCAGGCCGAAGACGCGGAACGGCGTGGCGCCGACGGCCATGCGAACTCCGATTTCCGCAGTGCGCTGGCGCACGGCCGTGGAGAGCACGCCGTAAAGCCCGACCGCCGCGAGGAGCGCCGCAATGCCGGCGAAAATACCGATGAGGAGCAGAGAAAACCTTGTCCCGGATTGCGCCTTCACCACCAGCGATTCCATGGACTGCATATCGGTGATCAGCAGTTCTGCGCCGAAGTTTCGAATCTCGCCGCGGACGCGGCCCGCGTAACCGTTGGGATCACCCGTGGTGCGAAGAGCCCAAAAGGCGGCGGCGCCGTGGTCTAAGTAGCCATCGGTCACATAGAGCTGTTCCCTTCCGGGCGTGGCCAGCGAGTTATCGCGCTGGTGCGCCACAACGCCGACGATCTCACCCCATTGCGCCTCAGGCGTGCGAACCCGGAAAAGAATCCGCTTCCCGACGGCCGATTGAAAGGGAAAAGCTTTGGATGCGAGCGCCTGATCCACGATGAGCAGGTTGCGGTCGGGCCTGTTGTCGGCGTCGGTGAACGTCCGGCCGGCGATTAAGGGTGTATGCATGGCTTCAAAATAGCCGGGCAGCACCACCTGCAAGTCGGTCGCCTGGAACTTGCTGGGATCTGTCAGGGCTTCCGCGGTTCCCCAGCGGACGGGGAAGAAAGCGGCTGCAAGCGGCATGGGGAAAGCCGCGGCCACGGCTCGCACGCCGGGCATAGCGGCCAGGCGGTCGTGAAGCCGGCGCATGAACGCTTCGCGAACAGGCGCCGTGTCGCCCACGTTACCCAGCACCTGGAATGTGAGCAGGTTGTGCGGATCGAACCCCACATTCACCCGCTGAATGGCCAGGAAGCTGCGAAACATCAGGCCGGATCCAATGAGCAGCACGAAGCAAAGGGCCACCTCCAGGACAACCACTCCGTTCCGCAGCATCCCGCCGGCCAGGCCCGCGGTTCGCCCGCTGGCGCGCAGAATGCGCATGATGTCCGGCCGCGCGGCGCGCAGGGCAGGCGCCACTCCGAAGATGGCCGCGGCCGCAAGACCGGCCAATGTCGAGAACGCCAGCACCGTCGGATCGATATGGATCGAGTTGAGCCGCGGCACGTTTTCCGGCGCGATCACCAGCAGGCTATGGATACCAAACCAGGCCAGCCCGATGCCGAGCACAGTTCCGAAAGCCGCAATGACGAGAGCTTCGGCCAGCATCTGGCGGACCAGTTGCCACCAGCCTCCGCCCAGTGCAATGCGGACGGCCAATTCGCGCTCCCGCTGGGAGGCTCGCACCAGCATCAGGTTCGCTACATTGGCGCAGGCGATGAGCAGCAGAAAGATGACGGCTCCCATGAGCGCGAGAACGGCCGGCTGTACCTCGCTGACCAGATGCTGCTTCATCGGCTCGATGCGGATGTATTGGCCGGCGGTGTTGGCGATCGGATTCGCCCGCCGCAGTTGCTGCGTGATCGTGTCCGCCTCGGCCTGCGCGCGTTCGATGGTCACCCCTGCTTTCATCCTGCCGATCGCGCGCCACTGTACGTTATTGCGGTTGGCCGTGTCGTAAGGGATGCGCGCAGCGAACCAGATATCGGGGAACTGTTCCACGTTGGCGTCCGACGGGAAGAGCAGCTCGAAACCCGGCGACAAAACACCGACTACGATGGGGCTCGGGCCTCCCGGCACGCGTAGAGCCTGGCCGATCGCCGATCGATTGCCCCCGAAGCGCCGCTGGAAGTATCCGTAGCTCAGGATCACGGAGACGGGGGGTTGCGGCGGCGGCAGGACGGCAGGCGCACCCGCGGCTTGTGGCAATGCCTGCTGCGGCAAACCGTCGGCATCGTCGAAATCCCGGCCAAAGGCGATGGGTGCGCCCATCACGCGGAAAAAATTGGTGGAGACGTTGGCGAAACGGACTTCTTCGGGGGTGCCATCCGCTTGGGGCGTGGGGCCGCGCCCGGTGAAGACGGCGGCGAAGTCCTCGAAGGCATTCTTTGTGCCGTTGCGCAGGTCCAGGAAATCGGCGTTGGAAAGCGGAAAGTCTTTGACGTTGCGCCGAAGCATGTCGCTGCACGCCAGAACCAGGCGGTCCGGCGCCTTATAGGGAAGCGGGTGCAGAAGCACCGTATTGGTGACGCTGAATATGGCAGTGCTGGCGCCGATACCGAGGGCGATGGTGATCACCGCGGTGATGGTAAAGACGGGAGTCTTGCGCAGCACCCGGAACGCGTATCGCAGATCTTTTGACAGCATTTGTGAATAGTGTAGCGCTCCAACCGGCGCCTCGATATCCGCCGCTGTGCCTGATAGGATATTTCGAGACCGAGCGCGGCATCCGAACGTCTGCCGGACGGTCCATGAGATCACGGAAGGGAGTTTCAAATGAATCGTCGATTTCGAGTGATGGCGCTTGGGGCAGCGCTCGGTCTAACAATTCTCCATGCGCAGGGGCAAACACCGGGACAAACACCTCCGCCCACGGCTGATCCCTATGCGAATAACGCGGATGCGGGAAAGCTGCAGTTCCCCCTGGCAGCACCCGCCGGCAAGGACTCCGGCGCCATCTCGAAGCCCCCTGCCGGCGCCGTCAACCAGGGAACGCTCGATCCGTCCAAATGGAAATACGGGCCGGCATACGATGCGCCGCCGAATTCCAAGATCTGGAATCCAGTGCTGCTCAAGATGATGCGCGGCGAAAAAGTGACCGGCGGCACGCTATTCAGTACCGACAGTCCGGAAACATACTGCGCCATGGCCAATGCCGGCTACGATTTCATCTGGACCGAGATGCAGCACGACTCGCGCGACTGGGGAGCGGTGGCTCGCATGTGGAAGGCATGTCCGCATGCCAAAGCCGTGCCCGGCGTCCGCGTGGCGTACACCGATGAACGCGAAATCCAGCATGCGATGGATGCAGGCGCCCTGGTGATCGTGATTCCCACGGTCCGTTCCGTGGAGGAAGGAAAAGCCGCGCGGGACTGGACGTATTTCCCACCGCTCGGCAAGCGCAGCCAGGGTGGCGGCCAGGCCTTCGATCCCGATGTGTGGGGCAGCGTGCCAGGCGGATACCGCAACACCATCAATGACAACGTGGTGCTGATTGAGATGATCGAAACACTGGATGGCGCGGCTGCCGCGCGCGAGATCGCGGCGCTTCCGGGGGTAACTGCGATTTTCGCAGCCAGCGGAGATCTGGGCAATTTCTCGGGCTATAAACAAGGTACGCCCGACTACGAGCGGCTGATCAACATCGTGCACGACGCGGCGATTGGCGCGGGAAAGCGGCTGTGCGGTCCGTTGGCGTGGCGTGACCGGCCTGATTTCACGTGCTTCCAGGCAGGCAGTGAGACCGCCGCCATCGCCCGCGGGGTGGCCGCCGAACTCGGGCCGCTGAAGGACACCCAAGGCAAGCCCGAAGTCGGCCCCTACGCCCCGAAGAAGTAGGAGTATCGCGGGGTGCGGTTTAGATCGCGGCTCCCGTTACTCTTTCGGCGCGCACGATGAACCGGTCCGGCGCCGGGCCTACGAAGTAAAACGGATGACAAGTGACCAGGGTCAGGATCTCGCCGCCAGAGGAGTCTAGAACCGCAGTGTCGTCCGGACTGACCACCCTGGTAGACACCACACGGTAGCGGTACTCGCCCTGCAGTGTAGTAAGCGTGATCACGTCATTGTGCCGGATACCGCGCAGCGGCCGGAAGAATGTATCGCGATGCGCGGAGATCCCAACGTTGCCGGCTTGACCGGGTAAGGCCGTGCCGGGGATATGGCCGGCAGCGCGGCGGAGAGTCGTCGTTATCCTCTCCTTCGATAACAATCACGGAAAGACCGAGGCGCGGGATTTCGAGCCGGCCGATCATGCCGCCGGCCGCCACCGCCAAAAGGCCTGGCGAGGAATTGGGGGACCTGCTCACGTCTTGCAACTGGCGTTCGAGACTGCGGCTCTCCGCGTACTGAAAAATCCGGGCGTCCGCCAGAACGTATCCGCAGTAACCCAACGTCAAACCGGCACAAACGAACAAAAGACGACGGCCCCATTTCAAAGTCTGCGCCAGCGGTTGTCTCATAACCACAATTCTCATTTGGGCGTTGCCTTCGTGCCCGTGCCTGGGTCGCCCGCCGTGATGTAGCCGGTCCTGGTCCGCACGAAGAGTTTGCCGCGTCCCGTCGCGCGGGCGGTCACGCGAATGGTCCGATATGCGCCATTGTGCGCCACGGTGGTGGGCACGTATCCAATGGTGTATTGGTTGCGAATCTCCCGGGCGATGCGGTCGCAGATGCCGGTTATCTCGTCCAGTTGCTCGGGAAGGAAGGCTTCCCCGCCGGTCGCCTGCGCGAGGCGATGGAGCACCCCGGGATTCCGGTCCGGATCTTCCAAATCGAAAAGGCCGATGGTATAGATGATGGCGGTGGAGCGGCCGGCGAGACCGATGACCTGACCGAGCGTATGGATGCTGGCATTGTCGCCGCCGTCGCTGATGACGAGTAATACTTTCTTATCGTGACGGCCTTCCTGTAATCGGTCCAAGGCTTTGGCAATTGCATCATAGAGCGCCGTCTGGCCATTGGCGGGAAACCTCCAGATGGCGGCGGCGAGTTCGGTGGAATCACTGCTGAACCGGTTGGCGCCGGGCAAGCCATTGGAGGCTCTCTCATTGAAATTCACAACGAACATCTCGTCGTCCCGGTTGCTGACCTGAACGAAACTCTTGGCCGCGGTAGTCACCTCGGCAAGCTTCTTGCTCATGCTAATGCTGTGGTCGACAACCAGTCCCACCGTGACCGCGACGTCCTCGTGCTGAAACAGACGAATACTTTGCAGGACGCCGTCTTCATGAACTTCAAAATCCTGCTGGCGCAAACCGGCGGCGAATCCTCCCTGCCGGTCGCGCACGGTAGCGTGCAATACGACCAGGTTGACGTCCACCGACAACCGGTAAGATTCCGCGTCCTGACGGTTGGGCTCCGGCGCAACCTGTGATCCGGCATAGCTCGTGAGAGCGACCAGAAGAGCGACCGCCTTCACCGTGCCCTTGGCCGCGGCGGCTTCAACACGCTTGTATCCGACTGTACTCCGGCTGCCACATCGCATCTTGCACCTGCTGAACGACATCATCAAGCTCAACGCCGGCCAGGCCTTCTGCTGCCGCTGCTTCCGCCACGGCCACCGCAACCGTCATCGATACATCGCGCAGATTGTCGATGCGCGGGAGCAAAGGCGCGCCAGGTTGGTGCACAACTACGAGGCTGGACACGGCGTTGGCCGCAGCGGTTAACATCTCATCGCTGATACTGCGGGCCCGGGCTACGATGGCGCCCAGGCAGAGTCCCGGATACAACTTGGCATTGTTCGCCTGCCCGATAACGTGAGTAATTCCCCGGTAAGTGATGGGGGCGAACTGACTACCCGTTACGATGAGCGCCCTGCCATCCGTCCAGGCGATCAAGTGGGCTGGTGTCGCTTCGGCCGATACGGAAAGGGGGAAGATGATCGGACGGTCTGTATGCGCGGCCATTTCTTTGACGATGGCTTCCGTGAAAGCGCCGGCAACCCCCGAAGTACCGATCAACATCGTAGGATGCACCTGGCGCACCACTTCGGCGATACTGATGATGCTTTCAGCGCCCTCGCGCTTCCATGTTTTCACTTCGTCGCCGGTACGCGCGTAGACCGTCTGGTAATCATGCAGCCGGTCACTCATGCCGTCCGTGAGCAAGCCCTCCGCGTCTACACACCAAAAATGCCGCGTCGCTTCCGCCTTCGAGAGCCCCTCCGCCACCATGGCATTGCGGATCTGATCGGCGATGCCGAGGCCTGCTGTGCCCGCGCCAAAAATGACCACGCGTTGGTTGCGCAGACGTGTTCCGCAAACACGCATCGCGGAAATCACCGCCGCCAGCGTGATGGCGCCGGTACCCTGCAAATCGTCACTGAAGGTGGGTATCCGTTTTCGGTACTTCTCGAGGACCCGGCGCCCATTGCCATTCCCGAAGTCTTCCCAGAGCAGCAGCGCCTTGGGGAATCGCCTGGTGGCCATTTCCACGTAGGCATCGATGAAAGCCTCGTAACGTTCTCCGCGAACTCGTGGGTGCCGGTTTCCGATGTACATTGGATCCTTGATGAGGCTTTCCCGGTTGGTGCCGACATCCAACATCACTGGGATTACGCGTGTCGGGTCGATTCCCCCTGCTGCGGTGTAGATTGCAAGCTTACCGATGGAGACCTCGATACCACCCACGCCCCAATCACCGACACCCAGGACTTGCTCGGCATCGGTGGCAAGGATCAGATCGATATCGTCGGCGCGGGCCCCGAGGTTTCCAAACGTAGTCTCGATCGCGTCGCAATGGTCGATGGAGAGGTAGACTCCTCGCGGGCGCCGGCACTCGTGGTGGTATTGCTTCATCGCCATGCCGACCGTGCGATCGTTGACAATGGGGATCATCTCGCGAAGGTGGTCAGATAACACTCTGAAGAACAGCACGTCGTTGCAGTCGTGCAGCGCCGTCAGGTAGATGTTCTTACCAAGGGCATCCGGCAGGCGCTGGTACTGGAGATAAGCGGCATCCGCCTGCGCATCCAAAGTACTGATGGCGGGAGGGAGCAAGCCAGTCAGGCCCAAAGCATTTCGTTCTTCGATCGAGAAGGCCGTGCCTTTGTTCAGTAGCGGCGACGCTAGCACGGCCATGCCGCGGGCCGTGGTCTCATGACAGCCCATTTCCTTTTCATCGCTAGTTCGCATCGGCAGCGCCAATAACGGGATCGCTGTGCGTCGCATGTTGCAGCCCTCTTCTCTTCCAATTCAAAGGCCGTCCTGGGCCCTGGCGGCGCGCCAGGAGGCTGCACGCCGCGCAACAGGTCAGAAACCCTTACAGGGCGCGCTTCTCGACAAATCGAAGCGTGAAGGCCCCGCCCAATGCGAGCAGTCCGAACAGCGCGATCAGCGGCAGCGGACTCGCGGTTGTCGGGAGCGTCTCTTTGACAACTTGGGTGTTGGCGCCGGTATCGGCTACCTGCGTCTCCGCGGGCGGCGGTGTAACCACCTGGGCCAGCTCTACTTCTTCTCCTGTCGGCTTGATCGCCATGACGGGCGCCTGCTTGAGTTGCACAACCACCGGTTCGTCGGCCGTTCTGATCGGCAGTGCGACTTCCAGTGGGATCTCAACCGCTGTGAAGAGCACTGGCGTGTTGGTAATCTTGGCCAGTTCTACTGCCCTGGCCTTCGGATAGACGAATTCCTCGCCCCAATTCCTGCCCGGATAGAACCATGCCCGAAGCGCCTCCGGCTCTCCTGCCGGCCTCTCACTAAATGTGATGACGGTCTTGTCGGTCACTTTCAGACGGTAATTTGGGATCGCCAGGATGGTGGCGTAGATCATGGTTTCGTCCGCGTTAAAAATCTGAACGATGTGCCGGTTGGACTGCGAGTCCAGGATCTTGAATACATAAGTGCCAGCCGGCAGCACCCCCCAGCCTGTTAAGTGGACTCCCGGAATCTCCACGGGCCCGCTAAAAGTCATGACGGTCTTTCGGTTCCAATCGTCCGCTCGGGCGCCTGGTAAGAACATCGCTCCCAGTAGCGCCATACAAAACACTGTTCCGAATAGCTTCACTTTCGTTTTCTCCTGTTTCAAAAACTCCTGCTATCTCCCAAGAGCATTCTCGGGTCCATCCGCACAGTGGCGCAGGGCCGTGCCCTGCGACTTGAGTTTGGACCTCCCGATTCCAGTAGTCGCTCCACCGGCGGCGAAGACCGCCGGCGTTACGTAGCGCTGGCGATCTTGTCGCCGGCACAGGCATGCGTTTGAGCATGCCCAGCGCAGGGCCGTGCCCTGCGATCGCCTTTCGCAGTTACCTGAGTGCGTTTCTGCGCACCGGAACTTGACCGCGCAGGGTCATGCGACCAAATACGGTCAAATCGTCTCTTCCGGAGGCGGCGATCCTTACCGGCGGGACGAACGAGCGGCGACAACCCGGGGAGGATGGGCAGCCGCGCTGGCTGGCAAAGTCGCGTCCGCAATCATGAAAGACGAATCAACCATCTCTGCCATGGCGGTAAAGGGCATGTTCTCGTCCTCCTTGAAGAAGGTCACGCGATCGCAGCTTGGATCGTAGTCAATACGGATCAGGTCGCCGCGGCGGACCTGCCCGGTGGCAACCAAATTCGAGAGCGGGTGCACCAAAGAGTGGTCGATCGCGCGTTTCAGGTGGCGGGCGCCATACTTCAAGTCAGTGCCGGAGCGCAGTAGAAAGTCCTTGACCGAGTCAGATGCAGAGAACACAAACGGATTGCCAGTTGCCGACTTCAAAATCCGTTGCTGCATCAGATTCAGCTCGATAGTCAGGATCTTGCGCAGTTCGGGCTCGCCCAACACGCGGAAGACGACGGTCTTATCAATACGATTGATGAACTCCGGGGTGAACTTGCGGCGCACCGCCTCCACGCCCGCGCGGTTTAGCTTGCCGGTCAGGTCTTCGTCGCCTCCCTCCCCGAGAGATACGACTTCCGAAGAAGCAAATCCAAAATTGGGCCGCAGGATGGCCCCCATTTCGGCCGCTCCCAGGTTGCTGGTCATGAAGATTATGGATCGCGAGAAATCGACGCGACGATTGTCGCCCAGAGTGAGCGTTGCCTTATCCAGTATGCCCAGCAGGAGATTCCAGAGAGCGTCACTGGCTTTTTCGATCTCATCGAACAGCACGAGACTCAGCTTGAGCGTCTCGGTATGATATTGATCCAGGGCCTCCTGGCTGAGCGCCGCGTGGGTCTCGCGGTGTCCCAGATATCCCGGCGGCGCGCCGATCAGTTTAGCGATTTCGTGGCTATGCTGGAATTCGGCGCAGTCGATCTTGACTACCGCCCGCATATCGCCCATGAGGCTTTCCGCGGCCGCCTCGACCATGCGAGTCTTGCCGGAACCGGTCGGTCCCAGGAAGAGAAAGCTGCCCACAGGCCCGCTGCCGCTGGACATTCCGGCAAGGAACGTCTGATACGTGTTGACGATCTGCCCGATGGCCTCATCCTGACCGACAACCCGTTTGCGCAAATCCAGCGCCAACTTCCCTGCGCCCAGCCCTGTCTGTGTCGGGTCCAGTTGCCTGTTTAAACTCGCCATCCCGTTTCCCCTTTCAGCGCCCATCCCGTCTGGCGTATCGGCGGTTGCCATTTCGGCTCGATCCGTCTGAATTGAGGCAAGCCGGTCTCCATTCCCAATTCGAGATCCGGCTTCTTCCAGAAGGGGGGTGGAAACAAGACCGAAGACCGCTTGCTGACGCGCGCGGCTCAGTAACGCGGCTACTTTTCGCGAGGGGCTGAAGTTCGAGGTCTATGACGGCGATTTCTGGCGCGAGTGAGCCTTTTACCCACCGGACTAAGCGGGCGGCACGAAATCTGGCTGCGGTGAAGGTTCCAAGAGGTCAGCGATGGCGGCGTCCAGTGCGTCGCGTTCTGAACGCAATCGAGCCAGCAAGTCTTTCCAGTCGATCGTAAGCACTCCCCTAGAGTCCCCGAGCACACGTCGGAGCCACCAAGAACAGGCCCGCTGCGGTTCGTCTAAGTTTTACCGCTCCCACTTCGCCGCGAACCTCGCGGTCAGCTCGAAGCCAATCCGTTTCGGGCGATCCGCTTCGGAAAGCCCTTTCGAGCCATAGCTCATAGGCTCGTGCCGAGACTCGCTGCTGGGTCTCCGATTCGGAGACTTCGGGTAGAGTTACAGACGTCCTCATCGCGTTGCCCTCCGGCTGTTTCGAGCGCATCCTGCCCGAAACCAGGTTTTCCGGATTATTTCATAAGTGCGGGCTTTTTCGATGTTCAAAGTTGCTCACTTCGGACACTTCTTTTCGGCTGGTGTTTTGGCCGCCAAGGTTAGACCGAGCAAAACTGCGACTGACACGACCACGCCGAGCGCATAGGCTAGCTTTGTCTTACGAGGCCCTTAGCTATCCGGTGGAATTACAGAGACAGCGTGCGATGGGGGAATGGCCTTTCCAACCCGCATTCTTTTGAGGTCGTAAGCGAACTGTTTGGTGCAGTCGAGGCATACAACGTATGTCTCGACGTGGGGATCGCCTGGTTCGCCTGTGGGTGTAAAGGGTCGCGTCAAGTGCCGGTGGGCACATTGGGACAAGAGACTCCAGACCATGTCGATCACTACTCTTCGATGATGACCTTGAGCGCCCGTGTGCTGGCCGCCCGGCCAAACGTTTCGTAAGCATCCAAAATGCGGTCGAGTGGGAAGCGGTGGGTGATCAACAGCGTGGGGTCGATCTTGCCTGACTGCACGGTCTTGAGCAGCATGGGCATCGTGACAGTGTCAACCAGCCGGGTGGTTATCGTGATATTGCGCGACCACAGGCGTTCCAGATGAAGAACCACTTTGGCCCCGTGCACCCCAACATTAGCAATGATGCCGCCCGGGGCAACGATGTCCTCACAGGTCGCGAAGGATGCCGGCACACCCACGGCTTCAATGGCGGTATCAACACCCCGCCCGCCGGTCATCTTCATCACCGTCTCTGCGACGTTGCCATAAGTTGCGTTGATCGTCGCCGTGGCACCCAGGCGCTTGGACACCTCCAGCCGATTATCATCGAGATCGATCATAATGATCTCGGCCGGCGAGTAGAACTGCGCCGTCAATAGCGCCGCCAGGCCGACCGGGCCGGCGCCAACAATAGCCACCGCGTTGCCCGGCTGGACCTTTCCGTTCAATACGCCGCACTCAAAACCAGTTGGCAGAATGTCACTCAGCATGACCATAGCCTCGTCCGCGACGCCCGCGGGGATATGGTAAAGGCTGGTGTCGGCATGCGGAATGCGCACATATTCGGCCTGAGTTCCATCGATCTGGTTGCCCAGCATCCAGCCGCCAGTGGTGCAATGGGAATACATTCCGCGCCGGCAATATTCGCATTTGCTGCAAGCGGAGATACAGGAGATCAACACGGCGTCGTCTGGATGGAACGAGGTGACGCCGGGGCCGGTCTTCTCGACCACACCTATGCCCTCGTGCCCCAAGATGCGCCCAGGGCTGCAGGTTGCGACGTCGCCCTTGAGAATGTGAAGGTCGGTACCGCAGATCGTAGTTTTGGAAATCTTCACGATGGCGTCAGTGGGCGCCTGGACTTCAGGAATGGGCCGCTCCTCCAGCGCCTTCCTGCCCGGCCCCTGATAGATGAGCGCTTTCATCAGAGTCCGCTTACCCGCCCCGGCCACGCTCCGCCCAGCCTCAACCTCCGAGATATTCGACATGGGCGTAGGTTCCTAACCGCGGGTTATATGCGAGATACCAGCCAACATGGTCCGGGTCGTCGTAGATCACAATCTGATCGCCGGCCCAGTTCCAGCCGGCGACGATATTGTAATCGTACGCGGCAACGTCCCAGTAAAAGTTGCCAAACCAGAAGCGTTCCCGGTTCCCTCCCGCAAGCACGAAGACATGCTGCGGTCCGAAGCCACCGGAGAAGCGCCCGTGTGCAAACGGCTGATCAACGTGGAAATGGGGATCGTCCGGGCCACTACTATGTCCGACCCACTGGTCGTTTTTGGCGTGAACGTGCGGAACCTCGGGATGACCTCGCTGATCGACAGCAATGCGGTTCTCCGTTGCAGCAGCGGGTTGCTGACCGCGCGCCGGGGCCGAATCGCGACCAGGATTAGAAGACCTGGACGGAGCGGGACCGCGAGCGGGAATGTGTCCGCCGCCGACTGCCGCAGAGTGACCGCCGCGTGGTTGTTCACCATTTCCCTTAGCCTGAACAAAGGCCGCCGCGCCCATCAGAATGGATAGTCCGATAATCGTTTTCTTCACGAAAACCTCCTGGCGATACCTCGTAAATGCACGCACCCTTCCATGACGTCGTACTAACTCAAACACCGCAGGCGCGGGCGCTCGCTCTTGCCGGGTTGTCAGGCCCCCCGACGATATACGGTCAAGTGACCACGTATGGCCGTTGTGGAGCCCGCGGCCGATCCGTCGAAGTCGATCTCTCAGGTGCGGCCGGGTTTGGCTCCCCATGTGCCTTCTGGAGAGTTCATGCGGACGAATTGGCTGTTCCTCTTGGCTTTGCTTCCGGCTACGGCTGCGCAGGCCGCCGACACATGCAATCCTGCGGATCTGCTCGGGCCGTATGCATTTCAGTTGACAGGTACGACGAACATTTCCGGGACGCCGAGGCCCACTGCCAGCCTGGGGCGGATCAGCTTCGATGGACGCGGCAACGTTAGTGGGACTGCCTCTGCCACCTTCCGCGGACTTCTTCTGGGCAATCCGGTGACGGGCAGCTATGAAGCCATGGCAGATTGTTCGGTGAGCTGGATGCTGCAGGACGATTCCGGCGGCTTCCAGCATTTCAGTGGAACGCTTTCGACTGATGGAACTCGGGTGGCATTCAAGCAGACCGACGCCGGCGGCGCCCAGCGCGGGATTTTGAAGAAAACATCCGACGCGTGTTCGGCAGGGGATCTTCTGGAGAAGTACAATTACACGGTTTCCGGCAGCACGACGCCGATGCAGTCGGGCGAGGTTGCGCACACGGTCTCCGCGACGCGGGACGCTCTATATAGTGGAGAACGGAACCTTTCAGGTAGACAGTGACTGCTCGGTACGGTTCGGATTGACCCTGCCGCCTCAGGATGGTGGAGTCGCCGGGTCTTCTCCCATGGCCATGCGCGGATTTCTGGTCGACGGCGGCAAGGAGATTCTCGCTTTCCAAACGGATCCGGGTGCCATGGTGGCCGCGCGCTTCAGTTCCGATACAAAGTGAATCCCTGCGCGCGGTTCGGCCGGTAACGGTTGTTCCCAACACGCGATGCCGCTGCCAGCACGTCCGGCAGTCGTACTGGCCGTGCGAGGCGGACTTGGCCCCGCTCGTGCACAGATACATTTACGACAGCTTCCAAAAGGAGACCAAATGGCGAAAAATATAGCGGTGATGGGGATCTATCCCGATCGCACAACGATGGCGGATGCCATCAACGCCCTGACTAAAGAGCGGTATCGGCCGACTGACATCTCGGTCCTTTTGTCTGACAACCAAGGGTCGAAGGATTTCGCGCACGAGAAACATACCAAGGCGCTACCGGGCGCAGCGATAGGCGCGGCAGCGGGTGCCGTGGTTGGCGCCGCGTTGGCTTGGTACATTTCTATTCAAACTGTGACCATCGCGGGCTTGGCGGCACTTACCCCAGCCGGACCGGTGGTTGCTGCTTTGGCTGGCGCCGGCGCCGGCGGGACGCTGGGCTGGTTCGTGGGTTGGTTGGCCGGCCTGCCTCTGGCCGAATACGTCGCCAAGCGATACGCAGGCAGAATCAGACGCGGCGGCATTCTCCTATCCGTACACTGCGACAGTCGGGAGTGGTGTGACCGGGCGAAGAAAACCCTGAGAGACACTGGTGCGCGGAATATCTCCTCCACCTCGGAGTCCGCGGCCGACTATGGGACGACTGACAAGCCGACGGAGAGGGTCCCGGTTACCGTCGTGAATCGAGCCGAAGTAACTGCCAAACAGGATGTGGAGTATGCGGCTGCCCAGGAAACCGAGAAGCAGAAAGCCGAGGCGGCGAAAATGTAGGCAGGGCGGACTGGTCGTCTGCGTGCATCTCCGGATAGCGACAGTAACGGAGATGATTACCATGCAAATCGTTCGAGCAACCAGTACGGCTGCCCTGATTCTGCTTTTCGGGACCATTGTCCCTGCGTACGCGCAGCACGACCAGCAGAACGAAAAACAAGGCAGACCGGAAGGCCGGCAGGGTGGGCAGCAGCACGCTGCGCCACCCGCGCAACAGCAGCGTCCTCAAGGACAGCCGCAACAACAGCAGGCGCAACAGCAGCGTGCGCAACCGGATCAACAACAGCGTCCGCAGAGGGCCCAACAGGCTCAGCAGCAGCCGCCGCAACAGCAGCAGCGGGGCCAACAGGCTCAGCAACAGCAGCCGCAACAACAACAGCGGGGCCAACAGGCTCAGCAACAGCAGCCGCAACAACAACAGCGGGGCCAGCAGGCTCAGCAACAGCAGCCGCAACAACAACAGCGGGGCCAACAGGCTCAGCAACAGCAGCCGCAACAACAAGAGCGGGGCCAACAGGCTCAGCAACAGCAGCCGCAACAACAACAGCGGGGCCAACAGGCTCAGCAACAGCAGCCGCAACAGCAACAGCGGGGCCAACAGGCTCAGCAACAGCAGCCGCAACAACAGCGGGGCCAACAGGCTCAACAACAGCCGCCGCTACAACAACAGCGGGGCCAACAGGCTCAGCAACAGCAGCAACAGCAGCCGCAGCGCGCCCAACAGGCTCAGCAACAGCCGCAGCAACAGCGGCAGGGGCAGAGTTCCCGGGAAGCTCAGCAGCAACCGCAACGTTCACAGCAACAGGCAGTCGCGTGGCAACAGCAGCGGGGATGGCAACAGCAGGGCGCCTGGCAGGGGCACAGTACATTTCAGCAGGATCGTGCTCAACACTGGGCCAGCGATCATCGCAGCTGGGCGCAGCGTGGAGGTTATGGTGGTTACTACATTCCCCAGGACCGCTTCAGTCTCTATTTCGGGAGCGATCACTGGTTCCGGATGAACAGCCTTCCCACGATATACGAGGGGTATCCTCGTTTCGCGTACGGGGGCTTCTCGTTTCTGCTTGTGGATCCCTGGCCGGAATACTGGACGCCGAACTGGTACGCCACTGACGACGTCTACATCGGTTATGACGACGGGTACTATCTTTACGACCGCCGGTATCCGAATGTCGGACTTGCGATCAGTATCGTGCTGTAGCTGACCGTATGAGGTCAGGTGACTGGATTTGGCCGATCGTTTTCAAAGCAGGGCATGGCGGCGATAGAACCAGGTTTTGACGGCCTGCACCAGAAGCAGGTACGTCACGGCCAGAAACGCAATCGCCGCCATCAACGATACCGGTAGCGGAGTAAACCGCAACAGGCTACCCAGCGGCGTATAAGGAAGCACCGTTGCGGCGGCGACCACGATAAGCACGCTCGCGATCAAACGCGGGCTCGGGCGGCTGGTGAGTGGGTTCCCTGCCGTCCGAATCACAAACACCACCAGCGTCTGTGTCGCCAGGGATTCCACAAACCAACCAGTGCGGAATAGCGCTGGGTTCGTGGAAGCGTGAAAGATCCAGAGCAGCACGCCAAAAGTGAGGAAATCGTACATTGAGCTGATGGGACCGATGATCACCATGAACTGGCGAATGAAGGCGATCTGCCACCGCTTTGGCCGGTGCAACAGTGCCGGATCGACGTTGTCGCCAGGGACAGCTACCTGCGAAGTATCGTAAAGAAAATTATTCAGCAGGATTTGCGTCGGCAGCATGGGCAGGAAGGGCAGGAAGAGCGAGGCCGCGGCCATGCTGAACATGTTGCCGAAGTTGGAGCTGGTGCCCATAATCACGTACTTCATGATGTTGGCGAAGGCGCGCCGTCCTTCGACCACTCCATCGTTCAAAACCGCCAGGTCCTTTTCCAGCAAGATGATCTTCGCGGCATCTTTGGCCACATCCACGCCATTCATTACGGAAATGCCGACGTCGGCCGTGTGCAATGAGGGAGCATCGTTGATGCCGTCACCGATGTATCCCACGACGTGGCCGCGTGCTTTCAGACCGAGGATGACGCGGTTCTTTTGCTCCGGAGACACGCGGGCGAAGATGGCGCCGTGCTCCGCCTGGTAAGCCAGGGCGGCATCGTCCATCGTGTCGACCTGGTTACCGGTGACCATGCGGTCGGTCGCGAGGCCGACATCGTGGGCCACCTTCTGGGTCACGTACTGATTGTCGCCGGTCATAATGACGACGGACACGCCGTTCTTTTTCAGCGCGTCGAGGACGGCGAGAATCCCCTCTTTGGGCGGGTCAAGGAATGCCGCAAACCCGGCCAGCGTCATGTCCTGCTCGGCCGCCAGCGCATAAGCATTCTGCTGCTCTACCTTCCGGGTGGCGACTCCCAGGACGCGGAATCCATCGGCGCTCAACTTCTGGAAGGTCTCCGCCGCCTGGGCGCGCCGGCTCTCATCGAACGGCTGCGGAGCGCCGTCCACGACGACGGTGCTGCAGGCGGCAAAAACGCTTTCCGCCTCGCCCTTGGTAATGAGGAGGCGCTCTTCGCCGCGACGCACCACTACAGACAGGCGCTTGCGGTTGAAATCGAAAGGGATCTCGTCCACTTTCTGATACTCCACTATGGCGGGGCGCTGATACTTGAGGATGGCATCGTCCAGCGGACTTTTGATGCCGGCTTGAAAGTAACTGTTCAGGTAGACGAACCGTAGGACATCCTCATTGTCCTGACCGTGAACGTCGACGTGCCGGTCCAGCGCGATCTCACCTTCGGTCAGGGTGCCGGTCTTATCGCTGCAAAGGATCTCGATGCTGCCGAAGTCTTCGATCGCCGAAAGTTGTTTGACCAGAACCTTTTTCCTGGCCATGCGGCGCGCGCCCTGCGCCAGGGTGATGGTGATGATCATCGGCATCATCTCGGGCGTCATCCCTACGGCCAGCGCGACCGAGAACAGGAACGATTCCAGAAACGGCCGATGCAAGACGATGTTCACCAGCAGGACGAAGAGCACCAGCAGCATGATCACGCGGGTAATCATCAATCCGAAGTGGCGTATGCCGCGGCCGAACTCGGTCTCCGGCGGACGCGTGGCCAGGCGTTGGGCAATCTCGCCGAAGGCGGTTTCTTTGCCGGTGCGAACAATGACAGCGGTGCCCATACCCGTCTGAACCGCGGTCCCCAGGAAAATGCTGTTGCTCGCATCGGCAAGTGTGTGCTGCCCGGCTGGAAGATCGGCCGCTGCTTTGTCGACTGGCAAAGACTCGCCGGTGAGCGCAGACTCGCGAACATGCAGGTCCTTGGCGTCCAACAGGCGGGCATCGGCCGGCGCCAGGTCCCCGGCATTGAGCCGGATGATATCCCCGGGAACCAGCTCGGCCACCGGTAACTCCAGTTCGTGACCGTCGCGCAGAACCGCGGCAGTGGTAGCTACCTGTCTACGAATGTCCTCTACCGCATGGCGAGCTTGAAACTCCACATAGAAGTTCACGATCACGCTGAGCAGAACTATGGCGATGATAATAGAGCCGCCGACCGGATCACCCAGGACGATCGAAATGGCACTGGCCACCAGGAGGATCAGGACAAGAGGATTGGCGAAGAAGCGGAGAAAACCGATCAGAGGAGCGAACCGGGACTCGCCGACCAGGCTGTTTGGGCCATGGATCCGCAAGCGCCGTTTCGCCTCTTCGGAGGTTAGCCCGGACGGAGTGGCTTCGAGGGCCTTGAGCAGCTCCTGTAGCGGGCTGTCCCAGAAACGATCTAGCGGCTGTTCTCGCTTCGCCATGCCCAGACGCTCTTATGATAGCGGCATGATGGACAGGGAAAATGCCGAGAAGAGTCTCGGCACGGCGGACACGAGTGGCCGCGCCATGTCATTTCGAGGCAGTCTTGCGCAGCGCCGGCGCTCCACCCTCGCTAGACAACTCGGCGTCCTTGCAGAATTCGGAACAACATCACGATCAATGCGACAACCAGCAAGATGTGAATCAAGCCGCCCGCCGTATAAGAAGTAACCATCCCGAGAAGCCAAAACACCAGCAGGATGACACATATAGTCCAAAGCATCGTCTTTCTCCTTTTCCAAACGTTTCGTTACAACTTAATGATGCCCGTGGCGCGTCACGTCATCTTCCCCCACCCCCATTTCGAGGGGCCGCTTCAAATGGAAGGTCAAGAACGACTCCGCCAGCACCTTCGCCTTACTGCGAGTTACAACCTGCCTGAGCGCGCGCACCAACCTGGCGCCGTCGACGGAATTTCCTGTCCGCGCGTTCGCGTTGAGGCCGTAGCGCTGTTCGCCATCCATGCCACCACCCATGATCGTGGTCACCGAATAACGCAGCCCTTTGACCTCGACCGATTCCAGATCGAGCGCCAGATACTCATCCGAATTGGTTTTGACGATCAATTCCGCGTACGAGCCTCTGGGGATGGCAACGTCTCCGTTCTCATCCAAGACGTCTTGAGACACTGCGCCAGAAAACTCCCGGCCGTCACTCTTTTGGATATCGATCGTCTCGTTGTTCCGCACCAAAATGCTGGTGCCCACGGCGATCGTTTTCATTGGGCTGCCCGCGCTTTTACGCGCATCGGCGGCTCCCCCCGAAAGATCAAACTCGGCGTGGCAGCTTTGGTCCACCCAAACGCCGCCCTCATCGTAGCCCCAACTGGTTTGCCGGCAATCGAACCCGCTGGTCTCGCGGATTAGCCGGACTCCGTGACGGGTATCGGCTTTGCAATACTGGCGCTGCCCGTTGTCCGACGAGCAGGTGATCGTGTCAGGAGGGGCGGCACACACCGCACAGACCGCCGCAGCCCCTACCGCGGCCGCACGCCACACCATCGCCAACAGCGGCATTTCGAAACCCTCATCACCCAATGGGCAATTCGCTGCCCAATCGCCAGTTCGGAAGCATGCTCTCGTTTTCCTACTGCCGGCACGAAAAACAACCGACCCCCAGCCGTCACCTGACCAAATGCAGTCAATCGCCAGGCTTCGCGTGCTTTTTGGATTCGATGAACTCCAAAATGTCGTAGCGTTTGACTTCCCGGTCGGGGAAAAAGCTGTTGATCGCATCCTGCTCCCCATCGAATACCTCTAATGCAGTTTCGAGGTTGGCTTCCACCAGCAGTCCGATATGCGAAGGTTTCATATTGTAGAGTGCCAGATTTCCACCCGCCTTCCGCAGCTTCGCAAGAACAAAAAGCAGCGTCCCCAGGCCCGCGGTGTCCAGTTTGTGCAGATCGCTGAGGTTCAGCACCACGCGAGTCTTTCCAGCCTTCACCAGCCGGTCCAGCTCATTTCGAAAGTCGAGATCCTCCTGCCCGAACGTGAGCTGTCCCTTCAGGTCCAAAATCGCGATTCCTTCGTGTTCTCGGTGGTTGATTTCAAGCGACATGTTTCTACGACTTGGATGCACGAAGCGCCCAATTGACTCAGGATCTCAGCTTTGGACCTTGCCGTGCAATAACCCATAGCTGCCCGCGCGGGCGAATGGATGACATGCACACAGCAGATATCGAGATGTCGGGGTTCCAAGAGATCCTCCAACGAAAAGAGGGGGAGTTGGTTCGGGTATTGCGACAGCGGGATGGCATCGCCATCGAAAAGAGCGCGGATCCACTGGACGAGATTCAGTACGCATCGGAACGGGATCTGACGATTCGAAACGTGGACCGCTTCTCCAGCCTGCTGCGTGAGGTAAAAGCCGCATTGCGCCGGATTGGCGACGGCAGCTTTGGGATTTGTTCTGAGTGCGAAAGGGCGATCAGCCCTAAACGCCTCGCGGCTGTGCCTTGGGCGCCGCGTTGTATCCAGTGCCAGGACGCTTCCGATCAGCAGGGGCGGGAAAGAACGGATGTGAGCGAGACTCTCGCCGATGCCGCATGAGGAAGAAAGGTAGGTCCAGTTGTGCAAACAGACGCCAGCATTCGAACCATCGCATTTCTCGGGAATTACCTGCCGCGCAAATGCGGGATTGCCACATTCACTTCCGACCTGCTTGGGGCGGTGGCAGCGCGCCATCCCCAATGCCGCTGCTTTGCGGTGCCGATCAATGACATCGAGGGTCGTTATCAGTATCCGGACGCGGTTCGGTTTGAGATCGAGGAGCAGAATCTGGCGTCTTACCGGCACGCCGCGGACTTCCTGAACTCCAGCAATGTGGACCTGCTCTCGGTCCAGCACGAGTTCGGAATCTTCGGCGGCCCGGCCGGTAGCCACTTATTGGCGCTGCTTCGCAAAGTGGAAGCACCCATCGTCACCACGCTTCATACCGTCCTCCTCAAGCCGAACGCCGACCAGAACCGCGTGATGCAGAATTTGATTGCGCACTCCACCCGCCTGGTAGTTATGACGGAGCGGGGACGATCGATCTTAAAAGACGTGTACCAGGCGCCTCCGGCCAAAATCGATCTCATCCCGCATGGTATTCCCGACGTAACCTTCGGCGCCACGGATCGGTACAAGGATCAGTTCGGCGTGGCCGGGAAGAAGGTATTGTTGACGTTCGGGCTGCTTTCGCCGAACAAGGGGATTGAACATGTGCTCCATGCTCTGCCGGAAGTGGTGGCGGAGTTTCCCGACGTCGTCTATATCGTCTTGGGCGCCACGCATCCCCACGAGTTGCGCAACCATGGTGAGGCCTACCGCCTCGGCCTCGAGGCCATTGCCAGGGAGAACAAGATCGAAAAAAACGTTATCTTCCGCAACCGATTTGTGGATCTAAAGGAGCTGACCGAGTTCATTGGAGCGGCCGATCTCTACATCACTCCTTACCTGGACGAGGCACAGATTACCTCGGGAACGTTAGCTTATGCGTTTGGCGCGGGCAAAGCCGTGATTTCGACGCCGTATTGGCATGCCGCGGAATTGTTGAGGGATCAGCGTGGGGTTTTAGTGCCATTCGCAGACCCGAAAGCGATTGCGCGTGAGGTGAGTGGGTTGTTGCACGATGGAAGACGCCGGAACGTCATGAGCGAGAACGCCTACAAACTGGGCCGCACTATGGTATGGAACAATACGGCCGGGGTGTATATGCGTTCCTTTGAGCTGGCACGGCGGCAGGTGGTCGGGGCGCCCCGCAAATTGGTTGCGGCTAGCGGTTTCACCCATGCCGCGTGAAGGGCAACCTGCCGCCAGACAATCGACCAGCCAGCCGTCACTTGACCAAATGTGGTCAAAATTGAACTGCCAACCTATTTTCGGATGATATAATCGTATTGACCGCCATTCTCGGCTTTCCTACCTTTGGGAGGTAGTGTCACTTCCAGCGGCCGGTCTCCCCAGACCGTCGGGTCGACGAAGGAGGTTGGCGTCATGCGTTCCGCAGGTGTAGTGCAACAGCCCAACTGGCTTGCTGCAAACGGCCTCAAAGAACTGGAACTGCTGTTTCGTGCAGTTCTCTATCATTCATCCCAACCCGTTCTGATCGCGGACAGCGACCGCAATTACCTGGACGCCAACTCCGGCGCAGGCAGGCTGCTGGGGTTGCCGGCAGATCAGATCATCGGCCACAAGATCGATGACTTTGCGGAGCCGGGCTTTCGGCCTCGGATTGAGCCGCTTTGGCAGGAGTTTCTGGAACGAGGAGAGCAGGAAGGTACGTTTCCACTGGCAGGGCCCGATGGAACTGTGCATGAAGTTGACTACACAGCTAAGGGGAACGTCTTGCCGGTGCGGCATCTATTCGTGCTGCATGACAAAGCTCAAAAAAAGACGGATGAGGATCCAGCCTCGTCATGGGTGAAGGACTTCGCTTTCTTCCTGTTGGATCCGGACGGCAAGGTTGTCGCCTGCTATTCCGGCGCGGAGCGCATTTACGGTTACAAAGACAAAGAGATTATCGGCCAGCACGTGTCTTTTCTCTATCCGGCAGAAGACAATCTCCAGGTCGCACTGCTTGCAGAACTAAAGCGGGCCGCGGCCGGGGGCCACTTCGGAAATGAAGACTGGCATTCGAGGAAGGACGGATCGCGATTTTGGGCGAACGTCCATACTATCGCCCTCAAGGACGAAGACGGGCAACTGCAGGGCTTTGCGCGAGTGGTGCGCGACTTCACCAAGCGGCATCGCGCAGATGAGACGCTGCGGCAGGCGGACCTGCGCCTCAAACGAGCCCCGCCTGTCGCGACCATCGCCGGCATCGTTTCGGGCGAGTTTGATCGTGTTACCGAGGTGAGCGCCGCCTTTCTCAATATGTTGGGCTACCGCTATGATGATCTGGTTGGCGGCCCATTGCGCTGGTCGGATCTCACCCCCGCGGAATATCTTCCCCTGGATGAACGGGCGCACGAAGAAGGACTGCGGCATGGCGCCTGCACGCCGTTTGAAAAAGAATTCATTCGCAAGGATGGCAGCCGGATTCGTGTGCTGGTTACGAATGCGGTCCTAACCGTCGCCCCGTTTCGATGGACGACTTTTGTCCAGGACCTCACCGAGCGCGAGCAGGCCGAGACCGTCGAAGGCGACGTTGGCGGTGAGAATAACTTTGAAGAGATCGTGGGTAAGAGCGCGGCCCTAAAGCGGATCCTGGGCCAGGCGGAGATCGTGGCGCCCACGGACGCAACCGTGCTGTTGTTGGGCGAGACGGGCACAGGGAAGGAATTGGTGGCACAGGCCATCCACCGAATCAGTGGCCGGCGGAAGCGTCCGTTCATCACACTGAATTGCGCCGCGATCCCCACCGGACTTCTGGAAAGTGAACTTTTCGGTTACGAGAGAGGCGCCTTCACGGGGGCGCTGGCGCAGAAGATCGGCCGCTTTGAACTGGCCCACCAGGGAACTCTCTTTTTGGATGAGGTAGGCGACATCCCGTTGGAGCTGCAGCCCAAACTATTGCGGGCTTTACAGGAAAAGGAGTTCGAAAGATTGGGCGGTGTCCGAACCATCCCGATCGATGTGCGCCTGATCGCGGCGACGAACCGCAATCTGAAACAGATGATGGGAGACAACCTCTTCCGCAGCGATCTTTATTATCGGCTGAAGGTCTTCCCGATCACCATACCGCCGCTGCGCGACCGCCCCGAGGACATACCGATTCTAGCCCGCTACTTCGCGCAGAAGTATGGCAAGGAAATGAACAAGCGGATCGAAAACATCCCGACTGAGACGATTCGAGCCTTGGTGAGCTGGTCGTGGCCAGGCAACGTGCGGGAACTTGAGAACTTCATGGAACGGGCGGTCATCCTTTCGCGCGGCCCGAAACTGCGCGCACCCCTCGGGGAAATTCGGGCGGACGCAGTGGAAATCCCGAATGGGGCTACGCTCGAGCAGGTGGAGCGCGAGCACATCATCCGGATTCTGCGGCAGAACGGCGGTGTAGTGAGCACCACGGCCACACGCCTGGGGTTGCCACGAACCACCCTGAACGCCATGATGCGCAAGTTGGGAATCTCTCGCAAGGATCTTTAAGAAAACTTCCCGGGGAAGGCGGTTGGGCCGGAATGGGAACGCGGATCATCATGTTCGCGGCTACGGCCGTGCTCTTCGCTCAAAGCGACGGGAGTTCTCCCGGCAAGCCTCCGAATCATTCCAACCTCGCGGACGCGCGACAGATCATTGAGCCCTCCGTTGTAGCAACAGAGCGGAACTGGCAGGCGAGGGGTCACTACACCTTCGTGCAACGGGATGAGAGCCGGCGCCTCGACGCGGATGGGCGGGTGAAATCGCAGGATGTGGATGTATCGAGAATCATCTCCGTAAACGGCGTTCCCTTCGGGCAGCTCGTGGAGCACAATGGGCTGCCTATATCCTCCGAGGAACAGATGAAACAGCAGGAGAGGATCGAGAAGCAGAAGCGCGAAACGCCAGAGGAGCAGGCTGCGCGACTGGAGAAGGAACAGGAGAACCGGTCCTTCATCAGGGAAGTGCCCGAAGCCTTCGATTTCCAGCTTGTCGGCGAAGATGTAGTCAACGGCAGGCCTGCCTATGTGCTTCAGGCGACACCGCATCCCGGCTACCCGGCGCACGGCAAGTATGGCAGGATCTTCTCCAGGGTGGCGGGCAAGCTTTGGATCGACAAACAGGACTTCGGGTGGGTCAAGGTCGACGGGCAGGTGATCCAGCCGTTTTCCATGGGATTGTTCCTGGCCCGTGTGCTGCCTGGCTCGCATATCAAGATGGACCAGATACGCGTCGCTGACGGGGTCTGGTTGCCGGAACGCGTCGAAGTACGAGCGAGCGCCAAAATCTTCTTCGTGAAGAGCCTTGTCATTGATAAGATCCTGACTTACTCGGACTACCGGCTGGCGCAAAACGGCATGTTTGCGACGGCAGGAACGGCCAGGCAGTAAACAGGGATACCGCAGGCTTTCTCCCCGATTGAACAGAAACCCGACAGGGACTTTCGAAAGGCGCGCGGGCACCTCTCTATTTCGGCTTTGGTCCCAAATCTGCCTGTAGAAGGCGAGGCGACAGGATAAGGAGAAAGCAGATGAAGCCGAGTACGACGGATCAAATAAAAGGCAAGCTTCACGAAGTCAAAGGCAAACTTAAAGAAAAGGCAGGCCAGGCCACCAACCAGCCTGACTTGGAGGCTCGCGGTCAATCCGAGAACCTCGCCGGCAAAGTTCAAAAGAAGATTGGACAAATTGAGCAGGTCTTTGAAAAGTAACCAAGACAGAAAGTAGGCGGGGTCTGACACGTGCGCCAAACCCCAGAAAGAAACAGGCTCCAGAATGCTGATACTGATTATTGTTCTATTGTTGCTTTTTGGCGGTGGTGGGTACTACGGTTATGGCCGCTGGGGTTACGGGGGAGGTGCAGGCATAGGATTGGGCGGCGTGTTATTGGTTCTCCTCGTAGCCTACATGTTAGGGATGTTCCACTAGAAGCACAGCGCGGCGCGTGTGCGCGGGCGTTGAAGCGTGTGGCACTGTTGGTAACCGAGAAAAGGAGACATGTTATGGTTTTTAAACGAGCAATCGGATTGGTTTTTGCAGGCACCCTGGCCTTCAGCGCCATGGCAGCCGATATTGTGGTTCGTGTCAGACCACCCCATGTGGTAATCGAAAAGCGCGGGCCGCCGCCCAGCCGTGATCATGTGTGGGTTTCCGGGTACCACCGTTGGGATGGCAACGCGTACGCCTGGAACGAGGGCCGCTGGGAACAGCCCCCACGGCATCATGCCCATTGGGTAGCGCATCACTGGGTTCACCGGCACGGCGGCTGGGTTTTGGTGGAAGGGCACTGGAGCTAGTAGACGTCCCATTGATTTCAAACTGCCAAGCGCCGGCAAGAGTTGCCGGCGCAGCACGCTGAAGCGTGCGCCGCCAATGCCATACGACCACTTCCGGTCATGTGACCACATATGGTTACTCACCGGCCTTCTACTCCCTCCAAAACACACCGCAAGTGAATCGGCTCAACAGAAGATCAATTTGGTGTGAGTCGTGCTCTGGAAAGAGTGTCACATCATGTCCCAAGAAAACCAACTAAGGGAGAGATCAAAATGGCAGGAAAGAATACGGCAGCATTCGGCATCTATTCCGATCGGATTCAAGTGGAGCAGGCAATCGACTCCCTTCTCGCGGCCAGATTTAGAAATGAAGATATTTCTGTCCTGTTCCCTGACAACGAGGGGACCAAGGACTTCGCACACGAGAAGAACACCAAGGCTCCGGAGGGCGCCACCGCGGGCGGAAGTGCAGGCGGAGCCATTGGCGGCACGCTCGGCCTACTGGTGGGAATAGGAGCGCTGGCGATTCCAGGCCTCGGCCCATTCATCGCGGCGGGCCCGATCATGACAACGCTGGCCGGCATGGGTGTTGGAGGCGCCGTCGGCGGAGTGGTTGGGGCCCTGGTCGGTATGGGCATCCCTGAATATGAAGCGAAGCGCTATGACGGCCGCATCAGGCTGGGCAGTATTCTGGTTTCCGTTCACTGCGACAACTCGGAGTGGGTGGGACGGGCGAAAGATATTCTGAAGCAAACCGGAGCCGAAGATGTCGCCTCCGCCGGAGAGGCCGGTTCCGACTACGGAAAAACGGACAAGCCGCTTGCCCGCACCGGTGGCGGCTCGAACTAGGACTGCTGCAGCGGCCAAAGGCGGCGGCTGAAGCCCAGAAACGTATAAAAGGAGATTCCAAATGTTTCTAACATTGTTTTTTGTTTTGCTGGTAATGTGGCTGCTCGGATTTTTTGCGTTCCACGTTGCGGGCGGGCTCATTCACCTTCTGCTCATCATCGCGGCGATTTCGTTGTTGGTCCACTTCTTCAGGGGTCGTAGCGTGGCTTGAAGCGCCGCGCTCGACACTTCGAACGTAACGCAGGCTGTCCCGGCGGTGACCATTTTTGCTGCTTCCGGAACATCCTTGGCCCCGCCGAAGAACAGCAGCGTCAGGCGAGGCACGAGACAGTCTTGCGATGTAGCCGAAGATCAGGATTTGAAGGTGGCTCGTTTGCGCAGGTGGAGTTCGTTATGCTCTTTTGGTTTTTCGCAAAATTCGCTTCCAGCTCCATCACGGGGTTTGGCTGGTCGTGCCAAGGCACGGCCGCCATTACCGAATGAACGAACGAAAGCGTTCCCTGCGCGCGCGGGCCTTGGCGATTCTTGATCGAGCTGGGATAAAGCGCATGGGTGCCCGCCTCGGCAGGCTGCCCTGGCGCCGCGAGTTCGTTCGCGTTCTGGTTGGCACGGCAATCATCGCAACCATTCTGGTTGCGGGAGCAATCCGTTACATCTGGTTTGATCGAACCAATCTACCTGACTTCGAGGCATTCAGCCGGTTTGAGTTTCCCACCATCGGCCATGTCTACGACATCAACGGCCGGCCGCTCATTGAGATAGCCGCAGAGCACCGCGAAATCACCAGATACGACGGCATCCCGCCCATCGTTCGCGGCGCGATCCTTGCGGCCGAGGACAAGAACTTCTTCTCACATAGCGGCGTGGATTACGCTGGATTCGTTCGCGTAGCGTACAAGCTGAGGATCCGCGATCTAATGGGGCGCCTTACGCATGTGGGACGGCGAGACGCAGTCAATAGCGCCGCGATCTTTCCGCAGGGCGGATCGACCATCACCCAACAGCTCGTGCGCGGTTATTTTCTCAAGTCCATGACGGCCCAGGAAAATAGCGATCAGCTCCGGCCCACCCAGACCCTGGCTCGGGCGCTGTCGCGGGTGATCGGCGCCCGCATGGTCAACATGCTTGCCCGAAAGTTGGAGGAGATCCGGCTATCTTTGTGGGTCGAACGAGAAATGCAGGCGCGGTTCGGTTCCAAGCGCCGCGCTAAGGAAGAAATTCTGGCGAGATACGCGAGCTTGATTTACATGGGGAACGGTCAGTACGGTTTTGCCAGGGGAGCGGAATACTACTTTGGCCGGCCCCTCGCAACGTTTACCGGTGATGATGCGGACAAGGCGGCATTGCTGGCCGGCACCGTAAAATCGGCTCGTTACTACGCGCCCAATGCGAGCCAGACTCAGAGAGTTGCCGATCGCAGGAATCACATACTGACACTGATGTTGGCCGGCGGTTTCATTTCCGCGGAACAGGCTAGGAGCGCCAGGCAGCGCCCGATTGAGACTGTTACCGAGCACAAGGCCACACTCATCGCAGCGTCTGCGGTGGTTGATAATGTCCTTGATGAACTCAAGGGCCGCTACGCCGATCTCAGCGAAAAGGACCTGGTGCAGGGGCACATCCAGGTCTTCTCGACGGTGGACGCCCGGGCGCAGCAAATTGCGAACCAGGCGCTGGAGCACGGGCTCTCACTGTATGAGAAGCGGCACCCCAGTGCCAGCGGCCTGATCCAAGGCTCGGTGGTGGTGCTGAGAAACAGGGATGCCAGCATCCTCGCTGAAACGGGCGGCCGCCAATCCTACAAGGACCGCTCCAGCGCACACAGTGACTTCAACCGCGCGACGAAATCCCAGCGCCAACCTGGGTCTGCGATGAAGCCCATTGTCTACCTGGCAGCTTTCCAGAAAGGCACGTTCAATCTTGACACCCAAGTGCCGGACGAACCCATCAGTGTTTCCAATGGCAGGGGGCAGGATGCGAAATGGATTGCAAACTTCGATGGTGAATTCAAGGGCGAGATCCCTGTCCGCATGGCCCTGGCGGAATCCAGAAACGCCGTTGCGATTTGGATCACTGAGCAGATCGGCATTACCAGCATCCTGCACACGGCGCGCAGTCTCGGAATCAAGACGCCGTTGCACCCTTACGCCACAACGGCCTTAGGGGCGTCCGAAGTGAACCTGCTGGAACTTGCCAATGCGTACCGCACGATTGCATCGGGCATTCTCACCCAGCCTCATGTGATCGGGAAGATCGTCTTGGATTCAGGGGAGGTGATCGCCGATAGCGGACACGCGTCCACTCCGGTCGATGTCGATGGCGACGCTCTTTCTCTGATCCAGGAAGGCCTCCGCGGTGTGGTGCGACTGCCCAGCGGCACCGCCCATTCACTGGACTCGCGCGGTTTCCCGGTCATGGGAAAGACGGGTACGACCAACGATTTCAAGGATGCGCTATTCGTGGGGTCGACTTATGGACCGGAAGGAATCACCGTGGCCGTTCGCATCGGCTTTGACGACGACCATTCCCTGGGAGCGAACGAGACCGGCGGCAGGGTTGCGCTCCCTGTGTTCCGGGAGATTGTGTTCGGCGCATACGGCCAGAAAATCGTCGGGGCTGTACCGCGGTTTCCGGCTGAGATGGAACAGAGGATCGACGTTTACCTGGAAGGCGCACCCGCGGAAACGAACGTGGTGAGCGACACTCCTCCCGCGAATAGCCTCCGCTCCCTCACGGTCGCGGCTCGGTAAACGGTGCGGGAGCGGCGCTCCTCAAGCCGTGGCGGTTCCAAATAGTGCCCCGACGCCCGCGGTCAGGGCCATGGCTAGAGCACCCCAAAAGGTGACGCGGATTGCGCCGATCAGCACTCCTGCGCCGCCAGCACGCGCCGCCAACCCTCCCAGAAGTGCGAGGAACAATAGAGAAGTGCCCGCCACTAAGGGGATCAGGCCCGCTTCCGGAGCTATGGCAGTGACCGCGAGTGGCATGACCGCTCCGACGGCGAAACTTGCCGCCGACGCCAACGCCGCCTGAATCGGACGCGCACGGAGAGCTGGGGAAATGCCGAGTTCGTCGCGGGCATGCGCGCCTAACGCGTCGCGCGCCATCAGTTGGTCGGCAACCTGTCTGGCGAGTGTGGGATCGAGCCCGCGAGCGACGTAGATCGCGGCCAACTCCCGATGTTCACCCTCATTGTCTGTCTTCAGTTCCGCGCGTTCCAGCTTGAGGTCGGCCTTCTCGATGTCTGCCTGCGAGTGAACCGACACGTATTCGCCTGCCGCCATCGACATCGACCCAGCGACCAAGCCGGCAACTCCCGCGACTATGACGTTGCTGCGAGTAGCATGCGCGGCCGCGACGCCAAGCACCAGACTCGCCGTCGAAAGGATCCCGTCGTTGGCGCCCAATACGGCCGCGCGCAGCCAGCCGGCGCGCTCGCCGCGGTGTCGTTCCCTCTGGAGCACACGCATGACTCTTACTCGTATCGGAGAGCGTCGATCGGATCCAGGTATGCCGCCTTGCGCGCCGGGTAGTAGCCAAAGAACACTCCCACCAGCGCCGAAAACACAAACGCCATTAGGATCGACAGCGGGCTGACCTGGGTCGACCACTGCGCGAAATGCGAAATCAGCGCCGACGCCGCCAATCCAATGACGATTCCGATGATCCCTCCTAACAACGAGAGCGTCACCGCCTCCACCAGGAACTGCGAGAGGATGTCACGCGTCTTGGCGCCGACCGCTTGCCGCAGGCCGATCTCGCGCGTTCTTTCGGTGACCGAAACGAGCATGATATTCATGATCCCAATGCCGCCCACAATCAGGGACACGGAGGCAATCGCGCCTAGCAGTATAGACATAACCTGCGCCGAGCTTTCCTGGGCCGCGAACACTTCGGTCAGGTTGCGGATGGTGAAGTCGTCGTCCTGACCGTCCAGTATCCTGTGCCGTTCGCGCAGCAGCACTTCCATTTCCTGCTGTGCCTGATCCATGGCGGCCGCGCCGGTAGCCTGCACCATCAGAGTGCTGACTGCCTTGGCATTGGCCTTGTTGGTCCCAAGCACCTTTTGCTTAGCTGTGGAAATGGGCAGCAGGATTATGTCGTCCTGGTCCTGGCCCGAAGGTGACTGACCCTTCGGCGTCAGCACACCCACCACGGTGAACGGCACGTTTTTGATGATCACAACTTGTCCAGTGGGGTCGCTGTTGCCGAACAGGTTCTGCACTACGGTCTCACCCAGCACCGCCACTTTGGCTGCCGCGTCGACATCCTGGTCCGTGAAGAACTGGCCGGATAACATCGTGTAATCGCGAATCGTCATGTAATCCGGAGTCACGCCTTGAACCGTGGTAGCCCAGTTGTTGCTCCCGTATACCACCTGCACGCCGCCGCGCACCGACGGAGCAACAGCCGATACGGACGGGCACTCCGCGGCGATCGCTTTGGCATCATCCTCGGTAAGTGTTGCCACTGCGCCGGAGCCCAGCCGCACGCCATTGCTGCTGAGGCTGCCGGGCAGCACGATGATCAGGTTGCTCCCGATGCTCTGGATCTGCTCCTGGATCCGGGCTGTCGCGCCCGTCCCGACGCCCACCATCGCAATTACCGCCGCCACGCCGATGACGATGCCCAGCATGGTGAGCGCCGACCGCGTCCGGTTCACCTTCAGCGCGCGTAACGCGATCTTCACACTGCCGACAAGCTGGTTCATACCGCCACCAATTCCGCCCCCGCATCCACCACGTCCACGGGAAGCGCCTCCAGATCTTTCTGCGCGTCACGAGGGTGCGCCAGCACCTCATCCAGCTGTATCTTGCCATCCTTGAAATGGATATTCCGGTTGGCGTAAGTCGCAACATCCGGATCGTGCGTCACCACGATCATGGTGATGCCTTCGTCCCGGTTCAGCCGCTGAAAGATCGCCAGGATCTCGATGCTGGTTCTGGAATCGACCGCGCCGGTCGGTTCGTCGGCCAGGATGATGCGTGGATTGTTCACTAGCGCGCGGGCGATCGCTACACGCTGCTGCTGGCCGCCGGAGAGCTGGCTCGGCTGATGTGCCTCGCGGCCGGCGAGCCCCACCGAAAGCAGGGCCTTCGCTGCCCGCTCATGCCGCTCTGCAGCCGGCGTCTCGGTGTACATCAGCGGCAGCTCGACATTCTCTAACGCGCTGGTGCGGGCCAGGAGATTGAACTGCTGAAAGACAAAGCCGATTTTCTTGTTCCGGATTTCCGCCAGCTGGTCACGGCTGAGCTGTCCAACGCTGATGCCGTCGAGCTTGTAGGTTCCGGACGTTGGCTTATCCAGGCAGCCCAGAATATTCATGAGCGTGGATTTGCCGGACCCGGAGGGCCCCATGATTGCCACGAAATCTCCGCGCGCAATCTCAAGCGAGATGTTCTTCAAAACGTGCACGGGCACATCCCCGAGGGTGTAGTCCTTCACGAGATCCTTGATCTCAATGACCGCTGCCATGGATGGATGCCGCCTTTTAGTACTGCTTCGTGGCGCGGCCTCTCAGGCTGCCGAAGACAGGGTCGAGATGAGTCTCGACCCGGCAGGCAAGAGTGCCTGCGCCACATCAAAATCCTGTTCCTTTGCTGCCCCGCGGGGAACTGGTGGTGCTACTCGCAGGGGCGCCGCCAGTCACCAGCGCCGCGACAACGACGCGGTCTCCGTCTTTCAGGTCGCCGCCGGTGACCTCCGTGTACGTGCTGTCGGTTACGCCAGTCGTGACTGTGACGCGGCGCTGTTTATTGTTGGGGTCCATAACGGAAACGGCTTGGCCAGGCGCGGGCACCTTGCGTGTTCCCTTGGCCACCGCGGCCGGCAGTGGAGTCTCGGACGCCGGATGATAACGCAGCGCAGCGTTGAGCACTCTCAATACGTTGGGGCGCTGGTCCACCAGAATTTTCACATTCGCGGTCATCCCGGGAAACAGCTTCAAATCCGCATTCGAAACGCCCACCACCGCATCGTACGTGATCACGTTCTGCACGTTAATGGGGGCCTTACGGATGGAGGTAACGGTTCCCATGAACGTACGCCCCGGGTATGCATCCACCGTGAACGTAGCGGGCTGGCCCACGCGCGCGCGGCCCACGTCCGCCTCGGACACGTTGGTATCCACCTGCATCTTGGTCAGGTCTTGCGCGATCTGAAACAGCGTCGGGGCCGCCAGGCTGGCCGCCACCGTCTGGCCGACATCTACATTTCGCGACACCACTACGCCGTCCACGGGCGCCTTGATATTGGTATAGGACAGGTCGATCTGCGCCGATCGCAGCGCCGCTTCGAACTGTTTCACCTGCGCCTGGTTGGCCGTCAATTGCGCCTTGGCTACCGTCAAATCGGCCTGTGCGACTTTTCCGTTGTCCTCGGCTGCACGCTGCTGGGCGGTGAAGGCATCCTGATCGGCGGCGGCAGTATGGAAAGTCGCTTCCGCCGTATCGACGTCTTCTTGTGAGAGCACGCCCTCCTTGGCCAACACAATGCGGCGGTCACCCTTGATCTTGGCATCCTGAGTGGTAACTCCCGCCTTGATTACATTGGCCACCGCGGCGGCGACCGTGGCGTTTGCGGCCTGGATTGACGCCTGAGCTCTCTGAATGCCGGCCTGGGCATTGGCAGCGGTGGCGCGAGCGGAATCCAGGCTCGCCTGAGCTTCATCCACTTTGGACTGTAGCGACGCGGGGTCAAGACGCGCGATTAACTGGCCTTTGGTCACTTTGGTGTTGAAGTCAGCGTATAAGGCCATCACGATGCCCGATACCTGCGACCCAACCTGGACCGTGACGACCGCGTTGGGGTTACCTGTCGCCGAGATCGTTACGTTAATGTCGCCGTGGCTAACCGTCGCAGTTCGATATTGAACCCCTGAATTGTTGTGGAGCAGAACCCAAGAACTCAGGCCTGCCACGGCACAAACAGCAGTTACGGTGTAGAGAACTGTTTTCTTCTGCATATGAATCCCTCGGCCACCGTAAGCCGGGGCGCCAGCCTCATACACTGGCGCGCCGGACAAGTCGTTTCATCCTTACTTAATCTCAAGCTTGAACAGCGTGTTGTCGGGATGGGTGTGGCGCCATGTGAAGTATTGCTGCTGCTGGGGCCGTCTCGCTCTATTGAAATCGCGATAGTCCCGATGTTGCTCCTGAAGATAGGAGCGGTAGGCGCGATCTTCATTGTTGTTCCACGTATGGTAGTCCTTGCCGTCTCGATCGTAGTAGCGTTTTTCGTGATGATTTGCGTCGTCGGCTCGCGCCACCACCGGGCCGATCATCATGCTGGTGCCTAGCACCAACGCGCTCAAAAGTAGGAACCGATTCATATTGTGTGTAGCCTCGCCGGGGTACTGCGCACTTTGCTGGCCGTCCGCCAGGACAGGCAGGAGCGCTACCTTCCGCCCAGAACTCGACCGTATTTGGTCACATGACCACATATCGTTAAAAGGCCAGGCTTCCACGCTTCCTCCGATCAAGTCTAGTCCTCCTCGACGATGACACCGTTGGTGGCACCCGCTGGATTTATCCATCGATGCGGCCTGGCCCAGCAAGGTTGGCCTGGTTCGTGCACTGATCACGAAGTCGCGAAGTCCGTTTCCTGCGACAGAAAAGGCGAATTAAATGAAATCGATTTTTGTAACTGCACTGGCTTTCACACCACTGCTCATCACGCCGCTGCTGGCTATGGACAAAGATTCGGAAAAGCGGCTGAATGAATCTGCGGCCGTGTTTTCGGAAGTCATGGCAACACCCGATAAGGGAATTCCCCAAGAGATGCTCGAGAACGCTCATTGCATTGTTATCGTTCCTGGACTCAAAACGGCGGCTTTTGTAGTTGGCGGGAAATATGGAAAAGGATACCTAAGCTGCCGGAACAAGGGTAACGTGGGATGGTCGGCTCCAGCGACGGTCCGCATTGAGGGCGGCAGCGTTGGCTTTCAGATCGGCGGTTCTGAAACCGACTTGATAATGCTGGTGATGAACGAGCGGGGCGCAGACAAGCTGCTTTCCAGTAAGTTCACACTAGGCGCAGAAGGATCTGTCGCCGCGGGTCCCGTGGGCCGCACGGCCACGGCTCAGACGGACGCCCAGATGCACGCCGAGATTCTTTCCTGGTCGCGATCACAGGGCTTGTTCGCCGGTTTGGCGCTGGAAGGCGCTACTCTCCGGCAAGATCAGGATGACAACGTCACACTCTACGGTAAGAAACTGGACAACCGGGAGATTGTGACTTCGGGCATACGTGCGCCTAGGGCAGCAGACAAGCTACTAGACCTGTTGAACAAGTACTCGTTCCACGAGCGTACCAAAACCGACTGACAATCCAAGAAGCGAAGTGAAAGAACAAAAATGAAGACCGTAAGTGCGTTCCTAATGACGTTCGGAGTTCTCTGGGCCCAGGCGCCTCAGGCTCCGAACCCGACACAATCGCCATCAGCCGAGAATGCGGCCCGGATAGCCGCAGGATCGGCGCCCATCTATCGGATTACCGTGGTTGCCCGGACCACCAAGGCCATCAACTACAATCACCGCAGCGGATCCACGATGATCGATTTTCGTGGAACAGCCCTGATGCCGGAAGCCCGCGGCGAGGCCAAGGTGGAGAGCAAGCAAGGCGTAATCAAGATCGATGCCGAGATGCAGAAGCTCGATCCGGCCACCAAGTTCGGCCCCGAGTATCTGACCTACGTAATGTGGGCCATTACTCCCGAGGGTCGCGCGACCAACGTCGGTGAAGTGCTCCTGAACGGCGGCAAAAGCAAGCTGGACGCCACGAGTGAATTGCAGTCATTCGGCTTGATTATCACCGCGGAGCCCTATTTCGCCGTGACACAACCGAGCGACGTCGTGGTCATGGAGAACTTTGTCAGACACGATACGACCGGCACGATCGAAGAAGTGGATGCCAAGTATGAACTGCTGTCGCGGGGCCAGTACACCTTGAACGTGAACCCGGCCGACATCAAGCCCTTACGACTGGATCGAAAAGTCCCCCTGGAACTCTATGAAGCGCGGAACGCGGTCCAGATTGCCCGATGGACCGGGGCTCCGCAGTACGCTAACGAGACCTTCCAGAAGGCAGTGATTGGGCTGGAAAACGCCGAAGGCTATTTGACTGGTAAAGCCGGCCGCAAGCCGATTGGCACCGTGGCGCGAGAAGCCGTGCAGATGGCGGAAGATGCCCGAATCATCACGGTGAAGAAGATAGAGGAAGAACAACTGGCCAACGAGCGCCAGGCCGGAGTGGAGCGGGAAGCGCGCGCGGAGAGCAGACGGGCTGCCGCGCAATCAGAAACGGAACGCGTCGCCCGGGACGCAGAAGGTGCGCGCATCGCGGCCCAAACGGAAACCGAGCGCGTAAGACGGCAGCATGACTCGCAAATCGCTGCGGCTCAAGTGGAGTCGGATCGTCTGCAGCGCGAAGGCGACGCCCGAGTGGCTGCGGCTCAAGTGGAGTCGGATCGTTTGCAGCGCGAAGGCGACGCCCGCGTGGCTGCCGCTCAGGCGGAAACCGGCCGGGCCAAGCAGGAGAATGAAACGCTGGCTGCGACTGCCCAGGCACAAGCGGATCGCCTGAAGCAAGAGCACGACGCACAGCTTGTCACTTCCCAGGCCGAGGCCGATCGCCTGAAACGGGATAACGAAGCCCAACTTGCTTCAGCTCAGGCCGAAACCAATCGCCTGACCCGCGAGAATGAAGCCCAGCGAGCCTCGGCCCAGGCCGATGCCGATCGCGCAGCCGGCGAGAAGGCGCAAGGGGAGGCTGACAAAGCCCAACTGCGAGCGCAACTGCTAGTGCAGTTCAACGCCATTCTGCAGACCCGCGACACCGCTCGCGGCTTAATCGTGAACATGTCGGATGTCCTCTTCGACACCGCCAAGTTCTCCTTGCGGCCGGGAGCGCGTGAGAAGCTGGCGAAGGTGGCCGGGATTCTCTCGGGGCACCCGAGCCTGCACATGCAGGTCGAAGGCTATACCGACAGTGTGGGCAACGACGATTACAACCAGGTGCTCTCCGAACACCGCGCTGGTTCCGTGCGTGACTACTTGACCGGCGCGGGAATTCCGTCGGACTCGGTTACCGCCAAGGGATTCGGAAAAACCCAGCCGGTTGCTTCGAACGAGACCTCCGCCGGCCGCCAGCAAAATCGCCGCGTCGAACTCGTCATCTCCGGTGAAATCATCGGTGCGGACGTCCGCCCATCGCCAGTCGTGGCGGTGACGATTCAGTAACCAGCTCCTTCCCCGGGCGGCCTCAATGGGCCGTCCCGGGATGAAGTCCAAATCGTCATAGCGCCAGGACTAGGGAGTATACTGACGGTGAACGATCTCCATTCGACGCATGGGCACAACTAGGAAGAAAGCTCTCTTTGATCCGTCTGCCTTCTTGGCAAAAGCCGGCGACGGAAAGACAATAACTGTCTACCGAAAGGGCAAGCCGGTCTTCGCACAAGCTGACACGGCGGACGCCATTTTTTACATTCAGAAGGGTAAGCTCAAACTCTCGGTGGTCTCCAACAACGGCAAGGAAGCGGTGGTCGCGCTTCTCGGGTCCGGCGATTTTTTTGGCGAAGGGTGTCTGGCAGGGCAACAGGTGCGCATGTCTACGGCCGTCGCCATGTCTGAGTGCGCCATTATGCGACTGGAAAAAGCGGACGCCGTTCGAGTGCTCCACAAAGAACCCGCCTTTTCGGAACTGTTCCTGAAATACCTGCTCTCCCGCAACATTCGTATAGAAGAAGATCTGGTAGATCAGCTTTTCAACTCCAGTGAAAAGCGCCTGGCACGGGTTCTCCTGCTGCTGGCCAACTTCGGCAAAGAAGGGAAGCCTGAGAAGGTGATTCCCAAAATGAGCCAGGAAACCTTGGCCGAAATTGTCGGCACTACAAGATCCCGAGTCAGCTTCTTCATGAACAGGTTCCGCAAACTCGGCTTCATCGAGTACAACGGCGACCTGGAAGTTCACAGTTCGCTGCTCAATGTTGTCCTGCACGACTAAGGTAACGCCGGCGGTCTCCGCCGCCGGTGCCCGTCGTCATCCATTCTTGTGGAGCAGGTTCGTCGTAAGTGTGTTTAGGTTCGCGCGTTGAGATCCCAAAGTCTTCGTATATACCTTGGTGAATTCAGCTCCCCAGTAGAACAACTGCGCTGAGTAGTAAACCCATAGCAACACTACCAGCGGCGAACCGGCAGTACCGTACGTGGATGCCAGACTATTGCTCGTGAAGTACAGCGCCATCACCTGCTTGCCGAGCATGAAAAGTAGCGAGGTGATGGCGGCTCCGAGAATCACATCACTCCACTTCAATCTAATATCGGGAACGGTTTTGTAAGCCACTGCGACCAGTGCGGCGACCAGAAGAGAAGTGAAAAGAAACGTAGTAACCCGCGGAGCAGGGGGCGCCACGCCTGCCACCCGGCTGCTCAGGATAAGGGACGCCAGAAGCACGCAGCCGGCGCCAACTACCATCGCGCACGAATAAAGACGATCTTTCATCAAGCGAACGGCGGTAGCTCTCTTTGTGGGGCCGTGGTAGAGCGGAATGCCCCATATCAAGTTGAGAGCGTCGTGCAGCTCTACAAACACGGAAGACGCCCCGAATGCCAGGGTCGACAGGCCCAATACAGTCGCAATCAGACCCTTGCCCGGCCCGGAAGCCCCTTTGATCATCTCCTGAATGGTCTGTGCTACACCGGGTCCCACGAAGTCCCGGATCTGCCCTGCCAACTGGCCTTGGGCAGCTTCCTGACCATAGGCGAAGGCGGCCACAGCCACAATTATGATGATCCCGGGAGCTAACGAGAGCAGCGTATAAAACGCCAAGGCAGCGCCGAGACGCGGCGCATTATCGCCGAGCCATTCCACGAATGATTGCCGGAACAGCCCCATCAACGTCCTGAATGTCAACCGATGGGTTGCTCGCGTCATCCTCTATTCACTAGAGTAACCACTCAGCCCGTGCTTTTCCAGGAACGCGGCGTCTGCGATTGCGTTACCGGATCATCGGTCCGACCGCACAGCGTCAACTGACCATCGGTGGTCGGCGGCCGCAGGCAAATCTCGTTGAAGAGCCGCAGGCAGCCCATCCCGCCGAACGGTCGCCAAAGTGCTTATTGGTCCCCTGACTGGAGGTTGTATGCGGGCAAGCTTGGTAATCATTTCCGTCTTTCTCGGCATCGGATTCGGCCAGGCTGCCGAGCCCGATAGGGCGTCCAACAGGGATCGGGCTCGCGGTTTTCTCGAAGGCTCATTGAAGGACAGAAACCCGGACACCCGGAAGCACGCCGTACAGGCAATGGGACTGGTCAGCGCGCGGGAGCCATATCTTTCCGAGCTCGAAGCGATGCTGGATGACAAAGACGTCGAGGTCAGATTGGCTACGATCACCAGTCTCGTCGATTTGAAGAGTGGTCGCACCGTCTCCGCACTGCGGAAGGCACTGGACAGTGATGTGCCCGAGGTGAGTTTTGCTGCTGCCAAGGCGCTGTGGACCCTCAACGAGCCAGATGGACGGGAGGCCCTGATTTCCGTTCTAAGCGGCGATACGAAGACGTCATCCGGATTCATCACCAAGCAGAAACGCGAGGCCCTCAGGATGCTCCATACGCCCAAGCCGATGTTCATGTTTGCGATACGCCAAGGCGCAAACTTCGCGCCCGTCCCGGGATTAGGCGCCGGCATTTCGTCCCTGCAAGGAATTCTCTCCGATCCAAGCGTTTCTGGGCGCGCCGCAACAGCGCTCCTTCTCAGCACGGATAGAGGTCCGGACGTTTTGCAGGCGCTTCGGGATGCACTAACCGACAACGACTGGTCCGTGCGAGCAGCCGCGGTACATGCGATCGCCCTGAGAAACGACCCCGGCTTGGAATCGGACCTGATCCCGCTCTTCGAAGACAAAAAGGAAGCCGTGCGGGTGCGCGCAGGCGCGGGCTACCTGCGGCTTGAGTCCATTCGATCGAGGCGGCTCAAAAGTGAGCACTTTTGAGCAGACAGAAGTCGCCGGGGAATGGTCCAATCATGGAATCCTTGGGGATACGATATTATCCCCTCCGGACCGATTGCAACGATGCCCCGTCGCAAGGTAATTCACCCGCAGCTGGCGCAGTTCAAGAGGAGAAGAGATGGCATCCGAAACCAAATCGCTACTAGCGCAACCGCAACTTGAAGATGTATTGGCACACTTACCGATCGCCAACACCACCGAGTACAACAAAGGTGACCTGATCTACGGCCGAAATGATTCTTCCAGAAGCCTCTACCTGGTGGTGGCGGGCAAAGTGGGAATCTCACAGATCGCTGATGACGGCAGTGAGGTGCTGCTGGAAATCGTCCGGCCCGACGAGTTGTTCGGCGATTCCGCTTTCCTGGGAGCTTCGCGCCGCACCGAAGAGGCTACGGTCATCGAAAAGGCTACAGTGATGACTTGGGCCATTTCCGAGATGGAAGAGCTCGTCATGAAACGGCCGCGCCTTGCGGTGGCGTTACTGCAGGTCCTGGCGCGGCGCAATGCCGAGCTCACTCGCCGGATTGAGAGCCTCTCGATCGACACCATCGAGCGGCGGCTCGCTCGTTCATTGATTCGATTCTCCGAGCGTTTGGGGACCCCCGAGGAAGACGGGTCCATACGGATGATGCCGTTTACTCATGAGCTGCTGTCGCGCTATGTCGGCACCTCGCGCGAAATCATCACTCAGTATATGAATCGATTCCGGAAACAAGGCTACGTGAGCTATTCGCGACGAGGTATCCGCCTCCATCGCGATGCCTTAAGGTCGGTGCTCGATAGAAGCGGTTCCGCCAGAGCTGAGACAACTAACTAATACCACCGTGTTCTGTGGCGCAGGCACTCCTGTCTGCAGGGTCGAGACTCATCTCGACCCCCGTCTCCAGCGGGTCTACCAAACCGCCGGCATGAGTGCCTGGCGCGGCAGCCTGATCCAGTATGAAGATCGTTCCCCTTCTACGCCCGCCCCTTTTTGTCTTGCGGAGGTTCACCAGCTTGGTAATATGGCCCAACCAAGGTGAAGGTAGCCCATGTGCCGATAAAGGGTGTGATGAAACTGCTCGGCGTGGTGCGCCTCGTCCTTTCAGTCGTCGCACTCAGGGCGGAAACAATCGAGATGATGTAAGATCGCTTGTCGTCGAAAGCGGGCGGTTGGCCTTTTTGAACGCGAGGAACTGCCCGGACAAATCGTGTATGTGCAATCAGGATGGGATCCAGGTGGGGAGGATATTGACACTCACCATCTCCACCTCCACCTGTGTTTGGGCAGTTCCCCGCGCGTTGCAGTCAACCAAAAAGAGAACGCCCGAAAGCACACCTGGCTTTAGTAAGCCTCTCAACGTCGTCCGATCACCTCAGCCACTTCTTTGACGCGATCGCGGAATTCCTCTCCGCGGCCCGTGACGTAGTCCTGGGCTTCGCTAGCCTTGTCCTTCACCCAGTCCTGTCCGTCTTCGACGGTGCGGCCGATGAGCCGGCGCGTCTCAGCGCCGGAACGCGGTGAAAATAAGGCCGTCAGCGCGATACCCGCTCCCAGCCCAGCCACGAAAGACAGTAGTGCAGAACCTCGATTTTCGTTCATTTCTGTGTTCTCCATGTTTGTGAAATCCCTTGTTTTCGAAAGCAATCCTTTGGCCAGAACTAAGTGATGATGGCGTCCTGGAGAGCACGGCCCCGCGGTCTCTCGTCTATGGTCACTGGCGTGCGATATCCTCCGTTCGGGCCCCTTTGGGCCCACATCCCACTATGCCTTTTTCCTGGAACCGGCAAATTTTTCACAGAGGCTCCCAAAAAGGTCCGGTGACTAGCGCCGTTGACTCGCGCAGCACTTCCGCACCGGTGGCCATCAGCGCATCGCACCGCCAGTTCCCAAGTCCCAATAAGTGGGCAGTCCTAATGCTGTGTGGTACGATCGCGGCGCTATACTTTGCCCGCGAAATTTTGGTTCCGCTGGCATTCGCCCTCATTCTGACGTTCATTTTGACCCCCGTGGTCGCGCTTCTTGAACGATGCCGCTTTGGCCGCGTGCCGGCGGTCGCCGTGACCGTCTTCGTAGCCCTGGCGATGGCCTGCGGCGCTGGCTGGATCATCGCAATTCAGCTAGTCGACGTCGCCGAGGAACTTCCCATGTATGGCCAGCACATCCACGCCAAAATGGAAGCTCTCCGCATTCCCACGAAGGGACCGTTAGGCCTTGCGGCAAACAGCTTGAAGGAGATCGCCCGCGAATTTTCCACCGCAGGGGCGCCGCCGTCTCCGGATCCAGGGACTCCAGTGCAGACTCGCAAGCAGCGCGCCGCGCCGAGTACTCCCGGGCTTCCTCTGCCCGTACAGATCGTGCAACAGCCGGCCAATGGATTGGACTTTCTGCGTGATCTGGTCCAGCCTGTTCTCAGGCCGCTGGGACTGGCAGGGCTGGTCCTGATCTTCGCGGTGTTCATGCTAATCAAGAGATTCGACCTGATGCATCGCCTTCTTCGGCTTGCCGGGCTCGGTCAAATCAACTTGATGACGCAAGTGCTCGACGACGCGGCGCAGCGTGTCAGCCGCTACCTGTTGATGCAGATCCTGGTCAATTTCGGCTTTGGATCTCTGTTCGGATTGGGTCTCTATTTCATCGGCGTGCCCAATCCTGCGCTATGGGGAGTCGTTGCCAGCCTCTTGCGCATCGTGCCGTATATCGGAACCATGGTTGCCGCCTCTCTGCCTATCGCACTCTCGTTGGTGGCTTTTGACAGTTGGCTGCCGCCGCTGCTGGTGTTCCTGCTGTTTGCCGGACTCGAGCTCGTCATCGGCAACTTCGTCGAGCCCTGGCTTTACGGCGCGCACACGGGAATCTCGTCGCTGGCGCTGCTGGTGGCGGCTGTTTTCTGGACCGTTCTATGGGGACCGGCCGGTCTCATCCTGTCTACGCCCCTCACCGTTTGCGTGGTTGTGCTGGGCCGCTACATTCCGCAACTCTCTTTTCTTCATATCCTGTTGGGGGATGAAGAGGCCCTGGGGGCGGAAGCTCAACTCTACCAGCGCCTGCTGGCCATGGACCAACCCGAGGCGCGTGCCATCGTAGACCGGTTCCTGAAGGAGAAAACCCTGATCGAGTTATACGATTCGGTTCTCCTGCCTGCATTGAGCCTGGCTGAACAGGATCGCCACAAAGGTGCGATTGACTCAGCCCGCGAGGAGTTTCTCTTTCTAAGCATCAACGAATTGATTAACGAACTCTCCGATTACCAATCGGCGCACGACTCACCGCCGGCCGAATCCGCCCCGGTGGAACCGGTCCCAGTGCCTCTCAGCGCCCGGATTCTCTGCCTTCCCGCCAATGATCGCGCCGATGAGGTCACGGCCGATATGCTGGCGCAGATTCTAAGACAAGCCGGCCACCAGGCTTTGTCTCTACCTATCGCCCACGCTTCCCCTGCGGAGTTGCTGGCCTTGATTGAGAGAAGGCAAGACGACGTCATTTGCATCTCCGCATTGCCGCCTTATACCTTTCCACCCGCGCGGACTATGTGTAAAGTGATTCGGGAACGTTTTCCCAAACTCAAGCTGGTAGTCGGAGTTTGGGGGTTCAATGGCGATCAGGAGAAGGCCATGGCGCGTTTCGAACGAACCCAACCAGATCGATTAATCACCAGGATGGGGCAGGCCACCGAGCAGATCCAGGAACTGATCCAGGGGGATCCAAACGCTGATCTCCCTCTTCCTCTCGCGCTGCACAGCAACCTGTGACCGCATTTGGTCACATGGCCTCATACGGTCAATTCCGTGGCCCGGCCAGGCCGTAATTTGTCCACCTTAAACGAATGTCTTCCGCAGTTGATTCAGTCGCTGGATAGCATCGCCGAACTGGCGTGTTCCAGTTGGACCGGAGAGTGCTCCTGCCACACGGGTGAAGGCCTTGTGAAAAGAACTCAAACACACTCTCGACGCTGTCAGGGTTTCAGACCAGAGCTGATCCTCGGACTAATACTGGCCATTCCTTCTATCTGCGTTGCTCAGACCTACGAGCCGCTTAGCGTGGACGGCAAATTCATGTACCACGTCCAGGCATCCGTTGGCCCGCTGGCTCTGGTGGGCGGAGCGGCGTATGCCGGATTGCTCCAGGAAGCGGACACTCCCACAGAATGGGGACAAGGCGGCGTCGGCTACGGCAGGCGTTTCGGATCGACTGTCGCCAACACAGTGATACGCAATGGCCTCGCTTTTGGCCTCGATTCGGCGCTACACCAGGATCCCCGATATTTCCGATCTGTCGAGACGGGCTTCTGGCGCCGGGCGAAACATGCGCTGCGCGGAACCATACTGACGCATACAGACAGCGGTACCGAGACCCTCTCGACCTGGCGTATCGGTAGCGCATATGGATCGGCTTTTCTTTCGAACCAGTGGTATCCGGGCAGGCTCAATACCGTGAGACTGGGAATCGCCGAGGGATCTCTCCAGATGGGGTTCGATCTGGCCAATAATCTTGGGGCGGAGTTCTGGCCAGATATCAAAAGAAAATTACTGCGACGAAAATGATCAGTCTAACTGCATTCTCTTACCGGAGCCTGCGGAAGTTGCCGCCCATTGCCGCTTTGGGATTGCTGAGTCTAATCCATGTTTCCACTGCGCGCGCCTATTCCGTCCTCACCCACGAAGCCATCATCGATTCGACCTGGGACACCGCGATTCGGCCGTTACTCCTCAAACGATTCCCATCTGCTACCCCGGACGAGTTGGCCGAGGCGCATGGTTATGCCTACGGAGGGTGCATCATCCAGGACTTGGGATATTATCCGTTCGGCAGCAAGTTTTACAGCGATCTTACACACTACGTGCGGAGCGGCAACTTCGTCTTCAACTTGATTCGTGAGTCTCAGGATCTGGACGAGTATGCGTTCGCGTTGGGCGCGCTATCGCATTACGCTGCCGACAACAATGGCCATCGCCTGGCTACCAATATCTCGGTGCCACTGCTCTACCCAGAGCTTCGTCTAAAATTCGGGAACTCTGTCACGTATGCGGACGATCCTTTTTCGCACAGCAAGACAGAGTTCAGCTTCGATGTGTTTCAAGCTGCCAAGAACCGCTACGCTTCGGCTGCTTACAAAGACTTCATCGGCTTTCAAGTTGCGAAGCCCGTGCTCGAGCGGGGCTTTCTGGACACCTATGGAATGCGAATCGAGCAGCTATTCTTCAACCTCGACATGGCGATCGGATCGTACCGGCGGGCGGTCGGTACAGTCCTTCCGGCACTGACCAAAGTCGCTTGGCAAATCAAGGGTCCGGAGATCAGGAAGGATGCGCCCGGCATCACCCGCAAAACGTTTCTCTACAATCTGTCTCGCTCCAGCTATGAAAAGAACTGGGGCTCCACCTACCAGCGGCCGGGTATTCGGTCGAGAATGCTGGCGACCTTCTTTCGCATCGTGCCCCGAATAGGCCCATTCAAGGCGCTAGCATTTAAGAAACTGACACCGGCGACGGAGAAGTTGTACATGGCCAGTTTCAATGCCTCGGTCGACCGGTATCGCGAGTTACTCGCCGACGTGAATGGCGGCCGCCTAAACCTGCCCAATGCCAATATCGATGTGGGAATAGTCACCAAGGCAGGCGGATACAAACTGGCTGACGCCGCGTACGCGAAACTGCTGCACAAACTGGATGGTCACTACGCAGATATGCCGCGAGACCTGAGGAGCGATATTCTCGCTTTCTACCAGGACTTGAGCCTTCCGATCGCGACCAAAGCAGACGAAGGCGACTGGGCACGCCTGCAGGAGGAACTCACTCACCTGGAGGCCATAGACAAGGACCTTCCGGCGGCAAGCTCCAAAGTATCTGCTGCGGTTAGCGAACCGGTTGACGAATGACCGCCGCGTCTTGGGCCTGGGAGTTACCGGCGACAAGGATCGCCGGCGCTACGTAACGCCGGCGATCCTTGTCGCCGGTGTCGATCAGCTAAAAAGGGAACAAAGAGAGAGAGGATCATCTGTGTCATTCGGACTTTATGTACTCGGATATTTGGTCGTGATCGGTGGGCTGACTTACGGCGCTATACTGATGCATGTGCCTACTCACTGGATAGCTGTCGGAGTGATCGTGTTGGCGGGCCTCGGAATTGTGTCCGGCGTCAAGGCCACGCGGCAAAAGGATTCGGCGAATTAGCCTGAAGGTCACAATGCGCTGGTTGGGCGTTCGGTTTGCGTTCTCGGCGATGATGCTATCGCAGGCGCTCGGGTACGCACAATCAGGACCGCAACCGCCATGCGGCAAGCTGCCCGTTCCGCTCTATCCGGGCCCAGGTGATTCGCCCATTGTAAAGTTCTGGAGCGCGTCTGATTTCGGCCGTGACTGGATGCCGCCCGCATGCACCGGTTGGTCTGAGGTGGGCTTTTCGTCCCTGATTACCGTGGCCGCGCGATTTCGTTATTCCTCCGGTGCGGAAGGCTTGCTTCGCCACATCGGTGCCATTTCCGAACTCACTGGTATGCGCTATTGGTCGACCACTCATCAGCAGTGGCAGACACTAATCGTGGACGCCCACGCTGTAACCGGCTCGCAGACGGGTCAACGCCGCGAAGACTTCACTCCTGATGAGATGAAGGCGGGTAAGGTACTCTACTTTGAACAGGCTGACAATCTTTCCGGCAAAGCCCTCTACCGTATGCAGTTTACTGAGTCTTCGCCGGACCGTCTGGTCTTCGAGGTCGAGAATGTCAGCACCATGCGCTATCTTTTTGTTACACTCTTCCGTCCGGGTGAGATGCAGTCGATCTACTTTTTGGATCGCGAATCGGACAATATCTGGCGGTATTACAGCATGGTGCGCACCGGACGAAACGCGAGCCGGCTGGCCACGGGCCACGAGTCTTCCTCGATCAACCGGGCCGTCGCCTTCTATCGTGCCCTAGCCGGAATTCCCACAGACCAGGAGCCTCCAGCGGCGCGATGACGGAGCCGGCTTGCGCAAGCAAGCTCCTGGCCGTGCTAGCGCGATGACTAGATGTATGCCAGCAAGCGCCCCGCCGTCAGAGCTCCCAACCAGCAGATCAGCCCCGCCCACGCCAGGGGCTTGGCACTCTCCGGCAGAGCACCGTCTGGACCAAGACTCCGGAATACCTTGTTCCGCGTGCGCTGGAGCACAGCTACACCCGAGAAAATGAAAACCATCTTGATGTAGAACGTGGGGTCGAGCAGCCTGGTGGCCGCGCTTGCCATCAGGAGAGCCGTGCCGGTCACCGCATTCACCCCGAACCCCCACCACATCAACGGATACAACCGCTCCAGCGGCCGCACCGAGATTTTTGGCGAAATTCCCAGGAGCCGCAGACTGATCATTCCCCCGACGCCCGCCACCACGCCCATGCCCATGACGTGCAGCCACAAAATCGTGGGATACGCCAGGACGGAGGTGGATTCGCGCACCCACGTGCTGAAGCTGAGCTGCTCGATCGAATCCAGGAAACTCATCGTTTATGCTCCGTTCCCTTCAGGCTTGTGCTCGCGGGGTCGGCGTTCTTGTCGATGAGGTATCCGAGGACCCCCACCAGCACGACGGCGCCAATCGCAATGAGACTCACAGTTAGAGCTAACAGCATCCTTCTACCTCGGCGTCAGAACGAGCGGCCGAGAAACGGCAGCATTTGACCGCAGAAGATCACGCCCACCCACAGGAAGATTCCAGACGCCGCGGCGACTTTCGCCGCCATTGGCGCCTTGTCGCCGGCTCCCAAGGTCCAGGGCTGCTCGAACACGGTGAAGTAGAGGGCGTTGGCTCCCGCCACCAGGATCAGGGCCAGCTTCCAGAAGAAGGTTGCGTTGGTGACGTAGAAATTCGCCGGAGCACCGACAAAGAACAGTATGCCCGTAGCGACGTTCAGGCCGAACCCTAACACCCCCCAAGGCAGCAGACGGTGCAGCGCCGAAAACGAGATTCCCTGAATGAGACCCAGCATCCGCAGGTCAACCAGCAGCACCACACCCAACAAGAGGGATAGCCCGATAAAATGAACCGTCTCGCTGGCCGCCCAGCACCACTTGTAGTTCACCATGGCATCTCCGATCACTCGCACCAATGGCGGCGCTGCCGTCGCGGATTCCGCGGCGGCTGGATCAGTGCGAATCTCCGGGTGCCGGAGCTCCCCGCCGATGTTTGCGGCTTGGGCCATCAGGCCGAAGGTCATCAACGCCGCCAGCAGGACCGCCACCAGTGTCCCCTGCGGCAAGTGGGACAACCGCCGGTATTGCCACAGTCCCAGCCAGGACAAGGCGCCCAACAGTTCCATGAACGCGAGCGCCACGAACGCCGCGTTTTTGTGCGCCTCAATCGCGGTCTTGGAGATCTCGGGGTGGCCTGACAGTGCCAAGTCCGCGGCGGTCCCCGTGGCAAACGTCGGAATCGACAGCAGGGCCATGGCGAAAAAGATCCCCAGGCTGGCGCGCTTCAGATCGTCACTTTTCGCTGCGAGGGCCAGGACGAACAGGCCCAGTCCAACGACCATGCCGATGGTCGGGAAATGATTCAGTAACAAATGCACATGTGTCAAATTCATAGGAGAGCGCGAAGAATCCCGAAGGTGTGCTCAATTGCCTGCTGGGAGAGCCGCCGCGGGGCGGCCCACCACTCGAACGACGGAGGGCTCGTTATCACTCTAGTGCCGAATCTGAGAGCTGATGTCTTTCGTTTCGTACACCTCGCAGTTACCTCGCTCCGGCAGAAGTCCCATTTCGGGATTCGGGTTGAGCGTCAGCGTTCGTGGCGTCATCACCCACGGCTCCACCAGCACCTCAGGGTCATCGACTGTGACCTCGTACCGAATCTGATTGCCTTGACGCGTTAATCGCTCCACCACGTGCATCTGCTCAGAATGGAAGAAACCTCCGCGCGCCAGCCATGTAGTATCGACGAACGATATGGAGTCGAGCACCAGAGTGTCGTCCTCCCAGTGCCCCACGGTGTACCCCATATACGTGGCCTCAATCGCCTTGTTCGCGTCGTGCTTGCGGCCGTCGGTCGGGATGATGCGATATTCCCCGGCTCCGCCGCCGCCATCGGCATACTGGGTGTAGAAGAAGATAACATCGTTAGCCGACTGGACAATGCGCCGGGGCGGGCCATGCCGCGGAATCCCCAGCGGTTGGCACGTCATGACCGGGTCTTCCTTATTGGTCCACATGTCAAGCTGCTGAACCTTATCCCAGTTCGCGGGTTTGTACAGCGGACGATTCGGTCCGAACCGCGAGGGCGCTTCGAACTCGAAATCCATGGTCTGATTGATTGCCCGGCTGCAGCCCTCCTGCTGCGTCGGATCGCAGCGGCGATTCCCGTAGCGCCAGTTCATGGCGTTGAAGTTCCAGTTGCCGGTGAGGTCCGGTTTCCCGTTGGCCATCCGCGGTGTCTGCGCCGCGGCAACTTCCTGGCTCTTCGGGGCCACCGGCTGCTGCGCCGCAGCCACCTTGATCGCCGCGCGGACGCTTGCCGGCACCGGCATCACCACATAAACGCTGCCGGTTTCCGTCTCGACGGTTGTCAGGTCACGCACCACGGCGCCGTTGCGGCTCTCCACCATCTTGCCGGCGTACAATGCATCGATCTTGTTGAGCGGGTTGTTCCAATCTTGATAATCGCCGTAGGTGAACTCAGCGGTTGTCGATCCGTGCCCCCTAACCACGACGCGTTCCACCATGTACTTGTCATTGAGTGTGGCGGTCGCGGTCGCCCCCGGGACGCCTGGAATGGGGTACGTTACGACCGGCTTTCCACCATCCCACGACAGGGACGTTTCACCCGCTTTCGTGACGCCGTCCTGGAGAAGTGTGCCTGGATTGTCCCCCAGCCTGGCTGTTGGCGCGGCCCCGGCGATGGCAGCCTTGGGCGCGCCCTGGGGACTGGCCCAGAGGCGGACCAGGCGCTCCTCGACGGCGCCCGGCATCGGAGTCGCCTTTCCTTTGCCCGCAATGATCTCGGCGCCCGGAATGTCTTCGTTCCAGGCGTACTGCCCGTTGACGACTTCGACGTTGGAATACGTCTGTCCGTTGGCCCGGGTGCACGTGTACTGAATCCGCTGACCCGGTGTCTGGTAATTGGTGCTTACGCGATACTTCGTGAGCGTGCAGGGCTGCCCGTCCAACCTGAATAGCGCCCTTGCCCTGGTATTCGAGCGATGCGACCAGTTCGTGCTCATCAACGCCCCGCAACATGCCCATGTACCAGGTCCAGTTGAAAAGCACCGCCCGCAAGTCCTTGGCGTCCTTCGCGGGTCTGTAGGGTGGAGGGGGATCGCGGAATGCACCCGGAGCCTGCGCACTAGCCGTGGACAGCGCGCTGATGGCGAGAACAACTCCGATGGGGACTCGCGTCCCAATAGTCCTTCGTCGAAACGCCATGATAGTCCGCTGTTGCTGGCTAATCGTTGGGGTTGCCGGCGGAGATCTGGATCACACGGCCGTCCGGCATGATCACCGTTTTGAGAAATCCCAACGGAGCGCCGTCCTTCGCGGGGAGGAACTTTACGGTAATGTTGTCCCCGACGTGGAGGGCATTCGGTCCGGTTCTGCCGATACCGCGCTGTGCGAGGGCCGTGGCGGAGCCGAGGGTCATCACCCACTCGGTGCTGGTGCCATCCGGATTCTTAACCGCGACAGTCAGCGACCCGTGGGGATTGGAAAACTGAACTTTTTCGACCGTCCCCGCCACTTCCTTCTCGGCTTTCATGTCATAGACACCCGCGAGGGAATGATGAGCCTGTAACGAGCCACTGGCCATCAACCAACCCAGCAAGGTCACACATCCTAGAGTTCGCTTAATCACTCGTGCACCTCCACAAACTATCACGGCCCAAAATTCTATCAGGATCACGTAGCCACCGCAATCAACCAAACTAGCTATGTCGCAGCGATGCCAGGGTAGTGCGGCATGCAGAACGCAGTCTATTTCTGTGGGGCGGACGATCGGTTTCCGTCGTCTGCCAGTGCCGCAAAGCGGCGAAGTGGGCGCATTCAAGCTGCGCAACAGCCCGATGGTTTCCTCATTCGGCTTGCTCGCCGCCAGCGCCGAGTCAAGGACGGTGCGGCCCTGGCGGTTGGTGATGCCAAGATCGGCGCCCCACGCGAGTTTTTGGCGTTAATATCCACGCCAAGCTTGAGGCTCAGGTTGATCGCCTCCACGGCACGCTGCCCGTTCACTTCAAACGGATTCAACCCGCCGCCCGAAGAGAGGAACCGGATTTGAGAGCATCAACGGCGTGTTCCCATTCTTCTGCAATTGCGAGGCGATGGAGGTTATATCAACGAGCGAGCACCCCAAGATTTTCAGCGAGATTGCAAATGATGTAGCTGAGTGGGGTGACATCTGACCGGGCAGATGCTTGGGAGAATTGTGGGCTGTGCGGGGGCGTAGGGAAGCTGGCCACACACAAATAGCGGACTACCCATGCGATGATTTCGCCGTCGAATTGCAGTAGACTCTGAAAACATTGCGGACCACTTCTAATACGTTTCGTTACGGGCTGCTCGTTGTCCTCGCAGTGGCATGGGCGGCTGCCATCGCGCAACAGAACCCCTTTCCTGCCCTGCGTATCGCGGGCAACATGACCACCATCGAACTCGCGCCCGTCCTGGTGGCGGCGGACGGCGTCTATCCCGGACCAGTGACCGTCATCAACGGCGGGATACCAAACCTGATGCGTGGCGAGGTGGACCTGGCGACCAATGCGGAAACCCAGTTGTTGCGGCAGTCAACTGATGACCCGAGCCTGCGCGTGATCCTCACCGAGGCTGAGAGTTTCTACCGCATCGTGGCGCGGCGCTCCGCTGGAATCGGATCCGTGAAGGACTTGCGCGGCAAGAAGATTGCCATTGCACCCAATACCTCTGCTCACTACTATCTGGTCAAGTCGCTTGCCTTGGGTGGCGTCGAAGAGAATGCGGTAACTGTGGTGCCCGTAACGCCGATCACCCGGATGTCCACCGCATTGAAAAATCGGGAAGTCGACGCCGTCTCGATCTGGGAACCGGAGTCGGAGAACTCAGCCGCCGCTCTGGGTTCAGACGCGATTGTGCTGCAAGATCGAAGTGTGTATCGCGAATTGTTTAACCTGCAGACGTCTACAAGAGTGCTGAACGACCCAGTGAAGCGCCGCGCGTTGGTGGAATTCGTCAAATCCTTAGTCACCGCATCGGCGCGTCTTCGAGACCGTCCGCAAGAGTTTTGGCCGCTGCTTTCGTCGAAGCTGAACTACACCGAAGCAGTGATCGCGCACAGCTGGCCCCAACTCCGCTACGGAGGCTCGGTGGCCGCGGACCTTCTGGATGTGATGACGCAAGAAGAGCGATGGGTGGCGAAGGAGAGAAATCGTCCGCCGCGCAGCCGGGAACAGCTTGCCACGTTTATCGATCGCAGCCTCTTCGATGAGGCAACCCGCGTCGTTGCTAAGTGAGGACCGGGAAACGTCCTTGGCAATTGTCCGCGCGGCTACAGTTAGACCGGTTTTGCTTCCACCACGCTGACCATCGATGTTGTAGGCGTGAGGGACTTGAGTTCGAAACCCGATGCTTTCAAAAGTGACTGGAACTGGGCTTCGGTGCGTTCCTGGCCGCCGGGGAAAGTCAGCATGATCATGTCCATGTCTTTGGTCGGGGACGGTGCGTTGCCGGCGGGAATCACGCTGTCAACGATCAGTAGCTTGCCATTGGCGGGAATCGCTTTGCGGCAGTGGCCGAGGATCTGGATGGACTGCTCGTCGGTCCAATCGTGAATGATGTGGCGTAAGAGGTAGGCGTCGGCTCCGGCGGGGATGCCTTCGAAAAAGCTGCCTTCGATGACGCTGCAGCGGTCGGCCAGGTCCGCGGCCTTCAAATTCTCCTTCGCCCGTCCCACCGCGGGACCCAGGTCGAACAAGATCCCCTTCATGTTCGGATAGCGCGCGAGCACGGCTGAGATGAGAGAACCATTGCCGCCACCGACATCGGCCAAGACATGGATGCCGGTGAAATCGTAGGCGTCCAACATGGCGTCTGTTTCATGGCCATTCATCGAGGTCATGCCGGCGTCGAATACAGGGCCCAATTCAGGGTGTGCCGGAATATAGTCGAAAACGGGTGCGCCGAATACTTTGTTGAAACCGGGCTCCCCTGTTCGAATGGAGTCATGCAGGCCTGCCCAGGCGGGAAATAAATGGTGGAACATTTGCGCGGCGGCGCGGTAGGAGCCCGGGGCGTCGGTGCGCAACGCGGCCGAGAAAGGTGTGTGGTCGAAGTGGCGATTCTCGGTTTCCTGAAAAAAGACCGTGGCCGGCCATGAAGCGGAGAGTTCTGTAGAGCGTCGGCTCATGGGTTTTGGTGGCGCTGGCGAGATGTTCGACTGGCTGCGGCCAGCCGGTTTGGACGAGATCCGCAACGCCGAGTTCGGCGACTGCTGACCGCGCGGCTGAGAGCGGGGCTGGTCAGGATGCGGGTGAGGTGTTCGGTTTCTTGTTGGGCCATGACTGCCGGCCCCTCTGCACCATTTCTGATAACCTAGGCACATAAGGCCGCGCAACGACAGCATCCGAGTCCCATTGCCTCGCGGTGGCAGACCAGCCCAGGCGGCTCGCGACGGTCAGCCGTCCAGGAGGACACTGATCGTTCTCTTGCTGGTGTGCCTCACGTTGGTGGGTCAGTCCCTCGCATTAGCCTCCCAGGAAGAGTCGCACCATGCGTCGGACCATTGTTGCCTGCTTTGCCACGTAGGGCCCCTGCCCTTCGTGCAGACTGTCGTAAGTGCCACGGTGATGCCCGTCTTCCTGGTGGCCTGGGTCCTTCCAACCCCGGATTTCGAGCTTGCGCACTCCGCCTTATTGTTCGTCATCTCCTCGCGCGGACCTCCGGCCGCATAGCCTTCCCACTGTCATCAGTGTTTTCAAGTAAGTGGAGAGGAGTATCGCCATGCAGACAGCATCGTCGCGCATCGGCAAGAGGCTATTACCGTTGGCCGCATGTGCCCACGCAGTTTTTGTAGCGGCGCTGGGGCTGTCCCAACTGGCCTGCAGAGACTCGAAAAAGGCCGACAGCAAATCTGCGTCTGAGTCCAACGTGCAGCCTGGCCTTTTCACCGTGCCACCGGATCAACTGCCGCATTTGAAAATCGGTAAGGTGGCGAAGGCCTCCTGGGAAGTCTCGATCCACACTACCGGCACAGTAGATTGGGACCAGGACCACACCACGCAGGCCATCACGCAGGTGAACGGACCCATCGCCCGGATTCTGGTGGACGTAGGCACGCCCGTCAAGAAGGACGAGCCCCTGCTCTACGTCTCAAGCCCCGACGTAGCCAATGCCATCGCGGCATACCGCAAGGCCCGCAACCGTGAGCAACTCAACAAGCGCATCGTCGACCGCATGAAGGAAATGCTGGAACACGGAGTGATAGCCCAGAAGGATTACGAAAGCAGCGTAGCGGACTACAACGATGCCGCCACCGATGTCCAGAACAGCCTGCAGCCGTTGCGCATTTTTGGCATCACCGCGCAGGAGATCGACCAGGCGGAGAAGCAGGGTACGACGATCAGCACCGAACTGGCCGTCCGGTCTCCCATCGCCGGAGTGATCGTGCAGAAACTGATCTCTCCGGGCATGCTGATCGAAGCGGGGCAAACCGTCTGCTTCCAGATCAGCGACGTTTCCAGCGTGTGGGTGCAAGGCCACATTTTCGATCGCGACCTGGCGTCAGTTAAGATCGGCGATCCAGCCGAGGAAACCAATCCATCGTTCAGCCGAAGCTTCCACGGCACCATTACCTATATTGGGTCCTCCGTGGATCCAAACACCCGCACCACGCCGGTCCGCATCGTAACCAGCAACCCCGGCGGCTTGCTGAAGAAGGATATGTTCGTCGACGCGGTCATCCGTACCGGCCGGCGGAACAACATTCTGGTGGTGCCCGTAGCGGCTGTGCTGCGCGACGACAAGAACGAGCCGATCGTGTACGTCCAGGCCGCGCCCGGCAAATTCGCGCAACGTTCGGTGACCATCGGACCGGCAGCAGGACTGGCCTGGTAGACATCACCAGCGGATTGCGGGAGGGCGAGGACGTGGTGGCCGACGGCAGTCTCTTCCTCCAGTTTGCCAACGCGATTCAATAGGGCGCAAACGACATGATCGCGAAACTAGTCTCCTTCGCCCTGCGGCAGCGATTCCTGATCGTGATCGCCTCTCTCGCCCTCATGCTCTGGGGCGCGCTCTCCTTCCAGAAACTGCCGATCGACGCCTACCCGGATCTGTCGCCGCCGCACGTGGAAATTATCACGCAGTGGCCCGGCCACGCCGCCGAGGAAATCGAACGGCTGGTCAGCATTCCGATTGAAATCGAGATGAACGGCATTCCGCGGCTGGACACGCTGCGCTCGATTTCCCTTTACGGACTCTCTGCCATCAAGATGAATTTCGAGTACGGCGCCGATCCGTACTTCGTGCGCGAGCAGGCCTTTGAGCGCATGGCCAATGCATCGGTGCCTTCCGGGCTGCAGCCCACCATCTCGCCGTTATTCAGCCCCAGCGGCCTCATCTACCGTTATGTCTTGCAGAGTTCGGACCGCTCTCCTCAGGATCTGAAGGTCATCGAGGATTGGGTGCTGGAGCGCCGTTACCGCTCCATACAAGGGGTGGCGGACGACTCGGGTTTCGGCGGCACCACTATGCAGTATCAGGTGCTGCTCGATCCCAACAAACTGTTCGCCTATGGCGTTACGGTCCCGCAGGTGACCCAGCAATTGGGCAACAACAATGCCAACGCCGGCGGCGGATTCTATTCCCAGGGCGGACAGTTTTACTACATCCGGGGTTTGGGATTGGTGCGCGATACGGTGGACATCGGGAACATCCTCCTGCAGGAGAAGAACGGGATTCCGGTGTACGTCAAGGATATCGCCAAGGTGGAGATCGGCCATGCGCCGCGGCTTGGCCAGTTCGGATATATGCGCCAGGACGAGGCGGTGGAAGGGGTCATCCTGATGCGCGTCGGCGAGCAAGCGCAGGTAATCCTGCGGCGCGTGGAAGCCATGACCAAGGAACTCAACGAACATGTGCTGCCGCCCGACGTGAAGGTGGTGCCGTATTACGACCGCCAGGGACTGATCGAAGAGACCACCAAGACCGTTGAGGACAACCTGCTGCGCGGCATGCTGCTGGTGCTGGTAATTCTGGGGTTGTTCCTGTTCAGCTTGCGGACGGCCTTGATCGTCGCGGCGACCATTCCATTTGCGCTATTGTTCTCGTTCATCTGTCTGGACTGGAGGCATATTCCCGCCAATCTCCTGTCCATCGGCGCCATCGACTTCGGAATCATCGTGGATGGCTCGGTGGTGATGGTGGAGAATATTTTCCGCGAGTTGGCGGCCCGCCAACAGGAGGATACCGGCGGTGCCAGCGGACTATCGCACGTTAATTTTATCAACGTTATCCGGGCGGCGGCGCACGACGTGGAGCGGCCGATCTTTTATGCGATTGCAGTGATCATCGCCGGGTATTTGCCGATTTACGTGCTCACGGGCCCTTCGGGCCGGCTCTTCCAGCCCATGGCCGATACCATGTCGTTCGCACTGCTGGGCGCGCTGCTTTGCGCCCTGACGCTGCTCCCCGTGCTGTGCTCTTTCTTTCTGCGGAAGAACGTGCACGAACCGCGGGCACGGCTCTACGAGGCGATTCGCCGCATTTACGGCACGATGCTGGGCTGGTGCCTGCGCAACCGGTTGATCACGGTGGCTCTGATTCTGGCCATCTTCGCTTCGTCGCTGCTGCTGATTCCCTCCATCGGCGGCGAGTTCATGCCGCACCTGGACGAAGGCGCGCTGTGGGTCCGCGCCACCACGCCTTACACCATTTCCTTCGAGGAGGCTTCCAAGCTCTCGCCGCAGATTCGGAATATCCTGTTGAGCTTCCCACAGGTGACCACCGTGGCCAATGAGCTGGGACGTCCCGACGATGGCACGGATACGACAGGCTTCTTCAACAACGAATTCTATGTCGGCTTGAAGCCCTACAACGACGGCGCATGGCAAGGCGGCATCCACACCAAGCCCGAGTTGACTAAAGCCATCCAGCAAAAGCTGGCGGCGTTTCCCGGTATCATCTTCAACTACACGCAACCGGCGGAAGACGCGGTGGACGAGGCCGAAACCGGGTTGAAGAGTTCGTTGGCCGTGAAGATTTTCGGCCCGGACCTGGCCACGCTCGAAGATAAGGCCGTTCAGGTGAAGAACATTATCTCCAAGGTTCCGGGCATTACCGGGATCACGGTGGTGCGGGAACTCGGCCAACCCAGCCTGATCATTACTCCGGACCGCGCTAAGCTGGCCCGCTATGGCCTGAACGTAAGCGACGTCAATACGCTGGTGGAAACCGCCATGGGCGGCACGGCCGCCACGCAGGTGATTCAGGGGGAGCGCCAGTTCGACCTGGTCGTGCGTATGCAGGAGCCATACCGTAGCGATGAGAACGCCATCAAGAGCCTGCTCATCGCCACTCCCGACGGCCAGTATCTGCCGCTCAGCCAGTTCTGCGAAATCAAGGTGGAAAGCGGCGCCTCCTTCATTTATCGCGAGTCGAATTCGCGCTTCATCGGCGTCCAGTTCAGCGTGGAAGGCCGCGACCTGGCGAGCGCGGTAGGCGAAGCCCGCCGGAAAGTCGCCGCGGCGGTGAAACTTCCCATCGGGTACCAATTCGATTGGGGCGGGGAATACAAAGAGTACCTGGCGTCGCTGGAGCAGATGAAAATCATTCTGCCGCTTGACCGTGCTATTGATTCTGCTGATTCTGTTCGCGCTATACGGCAACCTGAAATTCCCGCTCATCATCTTCTTCAGCGTGCTGGTGACGGAGCCGGTCGGCGGACTGTTGGCGCTGCGGATTACGCACACCAATTTCAGTGTTTCGTCCATGCTGGGTTTCGTGGCATTGATGGGAGTCGCGGTGCAGACCAGCGTGATTCTGTATTCGTTCATCAACAAGCTGCGCCTGGAAGGACGCGACATCCTGACGGCGACGCTCGAAGCCTCGCTGCTGCGGCTGCGCCCCATCATGATGACGGCGCTGGTGGCTTGTTTCGGCCTGCTGCCGGCGGCCATGTCCACGGGCATCGGCAGCGACTCGCAGAAGCCGTTTGCCATCGTGATCGTGGCCGGCCTGGCCTCCCGGCTTTTTCTGTCGATTTTCCTTGCGCCGGTGCTCTACGCGCTGGCGGCGCGGGACGGCGATACTTTGCAGGTTTGATGGAGCAAAAATGCGACGATCAATTGGGCATCTACAAATCGGCTTCCTGTTGGGCGCTTGTCTGTGCCATGCGGCATTCGCGCAGACCGCTCTGACGTGGCAGCAGGTCAAAGACAAGTTCGAAGCGGACAATCCCAACCTGCGTGCGGGCCAATTGAATATCCAGGAATCCAAAGCGAACGAGGTCACCGCGTATCTGCGGCCCAACCCGAACATGACCGCGGCTCTCGATCAGTTGCAGCCCTTCAACGGCAATCCCTATCGCCCGTTTGCCTTCACCTTCCCGCTGGTCGCGTTCGATTATTTGCACGAACGGCAGCACAAACGCGAACTCCGCCTGGAGAGCGCGCAGAAGGGCACGTCCATTTCGGAAACGCAGCAATTGGATCTGGAACGGACGCTCCTTTTCAATCTGCGCAGCGCCTTCGTCTTAACTCTGCAGGCCAAGGCGCTGCTGGCGAATGCCAAGGAGAACCTGGATTACTACGATAGAGAACTGTCCATCAGCCGTGTGCGCTTCCAATCCGGCGATATTGCGCGCATGGACCTGGACCGCCTGGTGTTGCAGCGCGCGCAGTACGAATCCGACTATCAGACCGCGCTGGTCAACTCCCGAACCGCGAAGGTAACGCTCCTGATGCTGCTCAACGACCGCACGCCGGTGGATCGGTTCGATGTGACGGGGCCATTCGAATTCCAGGAGCGAGTCACAGCGCTTGATGAGTTTCACACCGCGGCGCTGGCGGCCAGGCCGGATCTGAAGGCAGCCGTCCAGGCCGTAGAGAAAGCCGAGACCGATCACAAACTCGCTGTTTCGAATGGTTCCACGGATCCCACCTTCGGCGTGGATGTGGGGCGCAACCCTCCCATCACTATTTACATCGGATTCAGCGTGAACATTCCGCTGCGTATTTTCGATAGAAACCAGGGGGAGAAGGCGCGCACCGAAATCGACATTACCCATGCGCAGCGGCAAAAGGACGCCGCGGAGGCGCAGGTATTCAGTGATGTCGATTCGGCCTATTTCACCGTGGTGAGTTCCGTGAATCTATTGCTGCCCTATAAGGGCACGGACGGTTATTTGGAGACGGCCTCGCGGGTTCGGGACGCCATGTCGTTCGCTTACCAGCGCGGCCAGGTGGCGCTTCTGGACTATCTGGATGCGCAGCGAGACTACCGCGCCACGCAAGTGGCTTACATCAACCTGGTGGGGGCTTATTTGAGCGCCGCCAGCCAGTTAAACACCGCTGTGGGCCGCGAAGTCATCCCGTAGCGACGGGCCGGAAATCGCTGACCTCGCGCGGCGGCGAAGGCGAAGGCATTGGAGAAAACTCCGCCTCGGTTTCTGCGCGGGGTTTGTTGATACGGTGGTGCCAACTTCGGAGGTTCAGGTACGATCAGACTACGATGTTTGAAGTCCCCGACATACCCGGTGCACAAGATGTAATTGCGTGGTTCGGTTATTGGCCAACGTTCCACGATGCGGAGGTTTTGTCGATTTCATTGGACCGGCTGAATGGATGCCGGGTATCAGTCCATGCATTTGAGATGACGGCGGAGGTCGATAGCAGTGGCCATTACGTACTCGCGAAGCATGCCGTCCTTACGTTCCGTATGGAGGGTTTCCCCAGAGACGAGAGCGGGATCTCGAATACTCGAATCGAGTTTTTCAACAGTCAGAATGTCCTGAGCAGTGCAAACGTCACCAGGCGGCCGGAGGGCTATGAGTTAGTGTTAGAAGGCTGTTATGGCGTTGACGGATCGATAGTTTGCGAACGCATAAGCGTTTCACTAGAGCCTGGCATACCGCAAGGTAGCATGTACCAGCGATCGGAACCCTAGGCCGGTGGCTTGGACCACGACCTTTGCGCAGGGAATCCGGCATTTCAGGCCGCGCCTGGCAATTGGTTGGACAATGGCCCTCGCCGGAAGCTTACGGCTCAATCACGATCTGCACGCGATTACTCTCCTGCCCGTCAACCGTAAGGTAGAGGGCGGAGGTCCCCAGGTTGGCGATCGCGGGTAGCTGCGCTTCAATCAAGTAGAAACCGATATATCCCGGGGCCAGGGTGGCGCTGGTAACTTGAAGCGGCGTCCCATCTAGGTAAGCCTTAACGCCCGCCACCACGGCAGGTACCTTTTCCTTATCCAGTGGCGCGGCCAGGTTGGTGGGCCATTCGGGCCACACCTTGCCTAGCCCCGTCGCCAGAATCTGGATGCGCCCGTTGGAATGCGCTGCATTCCGCGCGTCCAGGCAAAAGGTCGCTGTCGGCATCGTAGATCATCGGCGCGCCGTCATGCCCACGAAGACCGCCTTGTGGCTTCCACCCGTCGTTACGGATAGGAGCGCAGACTCCGTCCGTTACAACTTCACTTCGCGGGGTAGTTTCGGCACCGGAGGCACTGCGCGTCTGGACTATCTGGATGCGCAGCGAGACTACCGCGCCACGCAAGTGGCTTACATCAACCTGGTGGGGGCTTATTTGAGCGCCGCCAGCCAGTTAAACACGGCTGTGGGCCGCGAAGTCATCCCGTAGCTCGTGTCGACCCAACGACAATTCAGGGCACTCAACTGTCAGTTCGGGACCGCATTTCGACAGCCTGGAAACGATATCGCGCGCCAAGCGCCTCACAAACGGTTTCACTTCAATCGCATAACACCAGAATCCGGGCTGGCGGGCAAGTTGCATGTCAACCGGCCGGGAAATTCAAATCACCATCAAGGGGAGACTAGGCATGAGGCGTAAAAGCATCGGGGTACTCGTATTCGTTGGAGTATTTCTTTCTGTTCTGGTGGCGCTGGCCGTGGCCGCCCAGGATAAGTACACACTGAAAGTACCGAACGGGCTCTCGTTCTCTGAGTTCAGAGGATATGAGGCCTGGCAGGTTGTCTCCATCAGTCAGGACGGGCCCCTGGTTGCTGCGGTCCTCGCGAATCCTGTGATGATCCAGGCCTACTTGGCCGGCGTCCCCGGCAACGGCAAGCCTTTCCCCGACGGCGCCAAGATGGCGAAGATTCATTGGAACCCGAAAAAGATGGAGACGTTCCCCGCAGCGACGGTGCCAGGTACCCAGCATGACGTCGACTTCATGGTGAAGGACAGCAAGAGGTTCGCCGACAGCGGCGGGTGGGGTTACGCCGTGTTCGACTATGACACTGCATCCGATACGTTCACCCCGGGCACCTTGGCGGGCAAGCCGCCGCAGGGGAACGACGCCAAGTGCGGGTTCGCGTGCCACACGATGGTAAAGACAAGAGATTACGTTTTCACGGATTACGCGCATAGGTGAAGCGGCCCAATCGCCAACAATTCAGGGAAAGCGTTTGGGATTCATTCGGGGTGCAACTTCCACCCGCCGTTACCGATAGGAGGGCAGATCCCGTGGCCTTACACCTCGCCCGGCAATTTCGGCAATGGCGGCACCGGGGGCGCCGGCGGCGTTGGCCGATGCGGAAAGTCCAACCCCCGGGCGCTGGGTACGGCGCCTTCTTTTTCGTACCGATACCGAGCCTTGGTCGGCGGTAATCCGGATAATCGGGCTATCACTCGCGGTCCCTTTCAGCGTGGCCGTGGTGCTCACCACTGCGACTGCACGCGCGATGGACTTCCTCTTCGGATATCATATGCAGTGCAGTCGGGAGGCTCGATTCCACGTATGATTGCACGCATGAAGATGTTCCATGTGATCGCGGTGTTCGGTTTGCCGGGGATCGGTTTCAGTCAGTGGCTGCATTATCCGACAGCCGGCGCTCCGAGAAAAGCAGACGGTACTCCCGATCTGGCCGCGCCTGCGCCCCGACTGGCGGACGGCAAGCCGGATTTGTCGGGAATTTGGCACACGGCCAGGATTATTCCGTGCGATGCGGACTTGAGCCGGTTCATTCCCTGTGGCAGCGAAATTGGGGGATCGCCGCTCGCGCGCAACTTTGGCGTAGACATGCCGGGCGGTCTGCCGTATCAGCCGTGGGCGGCTGCGCTAATGAAACAGCGGACGGCGGATCAGGGTGTCGACGATCCGCACGTGCGATGCTTGCCCGATAATCCGCCGCGAACATGGGTCATGCCCCACCTGACAAAGGCGGTGCACACACCGAAACTGTTGGTTCTGCTCTACGAAGTGAACGCGATGTACCGGCAGATCTTCATCGATGGGCGTCCTTTGCCCGAGGAGCTTAACCCCGGTTGGAACGGCTATTCCACTGCCCGGTGGGAGGGTGATACGCTCGTCGTCCAGACAACAGGCTTTCGCGATGACCTGTGGGCCGATATGAGCGGAAGTCCGTTGAGCGAATCGGCCAAACTCACGGAACGAATGCGGCGGCCCAACTACGGAACGCTCGAACTCGAAATCACGATTGATGACCCGAAGGTGTACACGAAGCCGTGGACTGTGAAGACGACGCAGAAGATTGAGCTCGATACGGAATTGATCGATGAGTTCTGCCTGGAGAACGAAAAATCGTACGAGCGAATGCAATCCGTGCGGTCTTCGCCTCTGGAAGGCGTCAGCGGGCGCTGGGCCGCAGGCGGAAGCTCCGTCTTCGTGCTTCGGCAAGTTGGAACTGCGGTAGCCGGCGAGATTCAAGGTCGGCCCGGAGAGGCGGTCTACAAAATTGTCGATGGAGTTGTTCGCGGCAATCAGATCCAATTCTTCGTCATGCATCAAGACCCCGACGACCCCGAAGTGAAGGCCAACGGCGGCAATCCATTCCATAACTTTGCCAAGGGCACGTTCACGGAAGACGAGATCGACGTCTCCGGCTCTCGCGAGAACACGAATATTCGCGAGTACCACATCGTGCTGAACAGAATCAAGGATAAGTAGGCCGGTTGCCGCTGCCGTCCGTCGTTGCCGATGGACGGGAGGGCAAACTCCGTCCCTTACAGCTTCACCTCGCCCGGCAATTTCGGCACCGGCGGCACCGGGGGAGCGGGCGGCGCCGGCAGCACCGGCCGCGGCAGCTCCAATCCTCGGGCACTCGGCGCGGTCCCCTCTTTACGTACCGATACCGAGCCGTGATCCGCGGTAATCCGGATCAACGGGCCATCACCTGCGGTCCCTTTCAGCGTGGCCGTGGTGCCCGCCACCTCTTTCTGTATGGGCGGGCCAAAGTCGTTGATGGCTTCTCCGCGTTCCGCCGTAGCTTGCAGTTGGAAGGCGGCCTTTTCGGGCAGCACCAGGTCGATGCGTCCCACCACCGAATGTGCCTCGATCCTGGGAAGGGGCGCATGCGCGGGATCGAGTTCCACATCGCCGCGCTGGGTTTCCAGCTCCAGCGATTCGGTGAAATCTTCCAGCCGGATATCGCGCGATTGTGTCACTAGCCGCACCGGGCCAATTATGTTCTTGGCGCTGAATTCCCCCAGATCCATACTGATGGCTCCGGGGACTGCCTCCACTCGCAATTCGGTACTGTGGGTTCCCTGGAAGCGCAACGGCTTGGCCAGGTTCTTGAATTGGAGCGATCCCCTATAGGCGCCGTCAATGGTCACCTGTCCCGCTACGTTCTGCAGCTCGACATCCGAGCCGTTACCGCGCAGGTCGATGCTGCCTTTGATGTCCTCGGCGTGAATCATGTTGCTGCGGCCGATTTCCAGCCGCACATTCCCGCCCACGCGGATCAGGCGCACGTCACCGCGCGAGCTCGACAGATCGATTTCGCCGGCCGTGTCGGAGACTTCGAAATCTCCATTCTGCCCGCGCGCCTCGATGGCGACGCCGCGCGGCACGGCCACTTCCAGATCGTTGGCCACCCGTTGATCGCCGGGTGCGCGATCCTGGTGCGAGCGCACGATGAGCCGGTCGCCTTCCTGTGAGAATTCGATGCGCGTCTGGCCGTTGGTGCGGTCCGCATCGCTGCGCGTGTAAGCCCGGATCAATTTGTGCCCGTTGACGGCAATCTCCTGCGTGTCGCCGCCGATGACTCGCAACGAGCCGCGCGGGTTGTCAAACACGATACGCTTCACGCCGGCCGCCGAGGCGTGCTCCGCAATTGGGTAGTCGAACTCTTCGCCGAAAATGTTGGGTGTAAGCTGCACACCGTGCTGGTGAACCTCAAATAGCCCGAGGCCCGCCATCGAGATCAGGACCACCAACGCGATCTCACCGCCGGTCAGACCGGGATACCGGGAATCCCGAAACGCCACCACTTCGATCAAGCGCACGAATCCCCAGGCAATCAGCACGAAGGGCCAGTAAGTGGCCACCAGGTCGAACACCGGGGCTTCCGGGTGGATGTTGCGCCACAGGAACAGGCCGCCAATCAATACCAGTAGCATTGGTCCGGCAAAGGAACGGCGCCTCATCGCGGTCCTCCCGTATAGGGCGGCGGGGGCCCCTCGGGCGGGGGCGGCGGGCCGTAACTTCTTCCCAGCAAACTCAACAGGCCGAATACGATCAACAGAGCCGGCCAGGTCTCGGAGAAACGGTACGGAGTGAAATTGTTCAATGCGAATAGTGCGCCCAGCGTCATCAGGGTGACCGGTCCTCGAATGGCGCGCATTACCGAAACGTCTCCCCTCATTTCAATCTCCTCGCTCCGAGGCGCCGTGGCCCATGAAGCGGGTATACAGCAGATAAAGACCAGCGGCGATCAGCACCACCGGCCAATAGCGCGCCAGGTATGCGAAGTTGAAAATGTTCAACGTGTTGAGCAACAGCACGACGCCCAGCAGCACCAGGGCCACGCCGGCCACGGGACCGCTGCCCGATCCGCTGCGCAGGTTGACCAGGCCGGAGTACTCATCCACCCGTTCGCCGTTGCGGCGTTTGAGGGCGGTGTGATACGCCTCAAATGCCATGTAGAAAATCCAGGCCACCAGGATGAAGGCGAACACCACGTCGGTGCCGCCGTTATTGGCGTCGAGAATGCTAATGATGATTCCGAACACCACCGCGTGCACCAGGCCCTTGGCATACTGGCTGTTGTAAATCGCGCCGACGCCGGGAATAAAACCCAGCAACAGAGCGAGGCCGGGGGACACGTCTTCGCCAGCATAGCGCGGGCGCGGCGCATAGGCCGAAGGCGTCGGATCGGGAGCCGGCGAGGGACCTGGCGGAGGCGCCACTGCCGGAGCATGCTCCGCGCAGTACACCGTTCCCTGAGCGTCGCGCCGGCACTGCTCGCATACGGGTTTACCGCAGGAGCGGCAGTACGCTGTCGCCGATACCTCGGGATGATTCTGGCAATTCATGGCAAATACCTCCTACTCAAACTTTGTGCGGGCCCGTGGGGCAGACCGTCGCTTTTTGCGGTCTGCCGGCAGACGCCAAAAACCGATCGTCCGCCCCACCGGATAGTCCGCATTGTGCTAACGCATCTCATTACGTTCTTCCCGCAGGTGGATTGCCCGCGGGCTTCTTGGTGGGCGATGGATCGCCCGGCGATCGGCCTGGGGAACTCTCCGAATTGGTAGCCGGCTGCGCCTCGGGCGCCTGTTGCTGCCATTCCCGCAGGGTGGTTTGTATCTGATACACGAATTTCAAATTGTCGTAGAACTTCACTGTGCGCGCCCACACACGATAGGCGCGATCTTCCAGCCCGGCCCACACCTGCCGCGGCGCCAAATCGGCCGGCTCCAGTTGCCGCATCTTGGGAAGCATCATCGATAGCGACAGAACCGTGAGCGCCATGCTCATGGCGAATTTCGGTTGCAGCACCCCGTGGAATACTCTCTTGAGCCAGCCTTTGCGGACGTGGTGCCAGGGCGGATCGAATAGAATCCGGCTCACCAGTTCCTGCGGCGCTTCCACTTCGGCCGCGCGCTCGATGAACTGCACCGCGGCCATCGAATCGTCGGCCAGCGCAGCGCACGCCGCGCATTCCGCCAGATGGCGCTCGACATCCGCGCGCCCGGCCGGGGCCAGCGTGCCGTCTACGTAATCGCAGATCAGGATTTCGATTTCGGCGCAGTTCATACCGACAGCTTCTGCTTCCGCAGGAGGCGGCCCAGTTCGGCACGCCCCCGGTTGATTCGCGATTTTACCGTACCTTCGGGAATCGCCAGCACGTCGGCAATCTCCCGGTATTCCATTTCTTGCAGGTCGCGCAGGATCACCGCCTCGCGCAACTCCGGCGAAAGTCTTTGCAGGGCCACCTGCAGAATCTCGCTCGCTTCCCTTCCAGCCAGGGCCTGGTCCGGACGGGCTATCACTCCGGTGCCCACCACCTCCAGCATCGGGAGCTGCTCTTCGATCGAATCCGTCACGCGTTCCTGCTTGGTCCGGCGGTAATTATCGATCAGAAGATTGCGCGTCACCCGCGACAGCCAGGTGCCGAACGAGCCCTCCGCAGAACGGAAGCTTTTCAGGGTCCGGAACACCCGCATGAAAACTTCCTGAGTCAGGTCCTGCGCTTCCGAGGCGCTGCCTGTAAAGCGGTAGCATAAAGCATAGACCTGCCTGGTATGCACGCGGACGAGTTGCTCCCAGGCGGTTTCGTCGCCCCGCAGGCATTCCGTGACCAGGCTGTATTCCGGTTCCAAGATTCGCGTACTCGCCGGCCGCCGGGCCTCGTCTACCAGCCCGTTTCCGCCTACTTTCCCGAGGGTGACCGCCGCGCTTGCCACTGGATCCTGTCTTTCATCATGAGAAACGCGGCCTTTTCATGATAAGTTCAATTTTTCAGGCAAGCTAGCGGCTTCTGTGGTCCCTGCCGCCGGAGGACTCGATTCGACGCCATACGTGGAAGTGGATCGTCGGCTGCATCATCGCCGCAGCCGTGGCCGTTTGGTTAATTTATCACGCTCTGAAAGCCAGGCAATTCGATTGGCGGCTGGCTGTTTCGAGCGTTGCCCACTTGCGCCTGGCCTGGCTGCTGCTGGCCGTGGTGATGGCATACGCCACCTATGTCGGGCGGGCGCTCCGTTGGGCGGTCTTCCTGCGCCCCTTGATCTCCAAACCATCCATTTGGCGCCTCCTTTCGGCCACGGTGATCGGATTTACCGCGATCACTCTGCTGGGCCGCCCAGGGGAGTTCGTCCGTCCCTATCTCATTGCCATGAAAGAGAAAGTTACCGTTACATCGCAATTGGCTGCCTGGCTACTGGAAAGGATTTTCGATCTATTGATGGCTCTTGTGGTCTTCGGGTTCGCGCTGGCGCGGGTCACGGCATCGGGAATCGCAGTCGGGCCGACGCTCGCCTGGGTTCTGGCAACCGGCGGAAAATTCGTTACCGTCACCAGCGTAGCTCTGCTGTTGCTCCTGGTTTGTTTCCGGCATTTCGCCGAGCCCGCACGGAAACGCCTCACCGATGCGCTGCGCTTTTTGCCCGATGCGCGATTCCTTCGCATGGAAAAGCTGGTCACGTCGTTTGTTCAAGGTGTAGAGTCAATGCGCTCCGATGGCGCGCTGTTAATGGTACTTCTCTATTCTGTAGTAGAATGGCTCCTGATCGCCGCCTGCTATTGGTGCCTGGCCGCCGCCTTCCAAGGCTTTAATTTTACAATTGTAGATGTGTTGATATTCATGGGGTTTGTTTCGTTTGGAGGGGTGGTACAGATCCCCGGGATCGGAGGCGGCGTGCAGGTGGTCGCCGTCCTCGTGCTCACCGAACTCTTCGGCGTACGTCTGGAACTAGCGACGGCGTTTGCCTTACTTATATGGATTACTACATTTGTGGCAATCGTGCCAGTGGGCCTTGTACTGGTCTTTAGAGAGGGTCTGAAGTGGCATAACCTGCGCCAGATCGGGCGCGAGGCTCCCGTATGAAGTGCCCGTTTTGCAATCACTTACAAGATAAAGTCGTAGATTCTCGCGAGAGCAAGGAAGGCGACGCCATACGTCGCCGGCGCGAATGCCTGGCTTGCGAACGGCGCTACACCACCTATGAACGGATCGACGAGGTCCCCTACATGGCCGTAAAGAAGGATGGCCGGCGCGAAAAATTTGATCGGCAGAAGGTGCTGGCGGGACTATTAAAGGCATGCGAGAAGCGGCCCGTCAGCATGGGCAAGTTATCCGAAATGGTCAACCAGGTGGAGTCGAAGGTCAGCGATTCGCCCGACCGGGAGATTTCCACTACAGAGATAGGAGAATTCCTGATGGAGAGTCTTCGGGATCTGGACAAGATCGCTTATGTCCGATTTGCGTCGGTCTACCGGGATTTCCAGGACGAGCAGGCATTCTTCAACGAGCTGAAGAATCTAATGCGCCAGAAGCTCCCTAGTAGAGCCGGCTGGGCGAGGTCGCGAAAGCCTGTTAAAAGATACACAACACCTGTAACCTTGGGACGTTCCAAGCATCTCTTAAAATAGAACTTAACTTTGCTGGTGAATGATGATATGCTTGTTCGGATACCGGACCCCGGAGGGAACCCTATTTCCCGGCACTTGGAGCCGGACCAGCAAAACGTAAATTTCCTTTTGGCACCTCACGTTGCGCTCGCCGTAGAAGTGCTCACGTGGGGGAGGTGAGTCTTAGTGGATCAATTTGAAGATCAGTTTTTGCCGGGCAGCCCGGAAAGCCTAGGCATCAATTTCGAGGAAGAAGCCAAGTTCTTCGACCCGGAAGCCGCGCAAGATGCCGAATTCTTGCACCCTCATCCGGTGGAAGAGTCCATCTACACGGACGACCCGGTACGCGTGTATCTACGCGAAATGGGCGCCGTTCCGCTCCTGACCAGGGAGGGCGAAGTTGATCTGGCGCGGCGCATGGAGCGTGGCAAGCTGCGCATGCAGAAGGCCATCAGCCGTTCCGCGCTGGTACAGCGGGTCGCGGTAGAGCTGGCCGACCAGGTACGCAAGGGCCTCATCGAACTCGAGACCGTGGTCGACTTAGGCGACGTCGAGGAAGGTTCCCCGGCGGATATGAAGGTGCGCGGGGAAGCGCAAAAGCAGTTCGCGGAAGTAGTAACCCTTCACAAGAAACTGGGACAGCTGGAAGACAAGCTCTTGGTGACTCCCATCGCCAACAAGCGGCCTCGCAAGCGGCTGTGTGCGAAGCTCAATCGGGCTAAAGTAGAGGCTTCCCTGGCCATTCGCAGGGTGGCATTCAAGACCATCAAGTGGAAGGAATTCGCCCGCGAAATTGAGCGCGCCGTCGATGAGCTGAGCCATCTCGACAGCGAAGTCAAGCGACTGGAAAGCCGCAACAACCCCATCCAGCAGGCCCGCGTGCGCGAATTAAAGCGCGAGATCAAGAAGCGTGAGCAGGGCGCCGGCGCCAATATGCCGGAGCTTCGGCACAGCCTGACCGTAATCCGCCATGGCGAGGCCGAAGCCGAGCGCGCCAAGAAAGATCTGGTGGAGGCCAACCTTCGACTGGTGGTCTCGGTCGCCAAGAAATATGTGAACCGCGGGCTGCATCTGCTGGACCTCATCCAGGAAGGCAACATCGGTCTCATGCGCGCCGCCGACAAGTTCGAATATCGGCGCGGCTACAAATTCTCGACATACGCTACGTGGTGGATTCGCCAGGCGATTACCCGAGCCATTGCCGACCAGTCGCGCACCATCCGTATTCCGGTTCATATGAACGAGAGTATGAACAAGTTCCTGCGCGCCACACGCGAGTTGGAAAAGGAATTGGGCCGTACTCCTACAAATGAAGAAATCGGACGGCGGATGGATATCCCCGTCGAGAAGGTCCAGAAACTCAAGACGATCTCCCGCGACCCGGTATCGCTCGAAACCCCAGTCGGACGGGATGGCGAATCCGCTCTAGGCGATTTGATCGAAGACCGCTGGGTCGGTTCGCCGGTGGACGCGGTCATCGAATCCAACGTGCGCGATGAGACCGCGGGAATTTTGAAAACGCTTTCTCCCAAGGAGGAGAAGGTGATCCGGATGCGTTTCGGGATTGGCTGTGAACGGGAGCACACGCTCGAAGAGATCGGCCAGGAGTTCGACGTCACCCGCGAACGCATTCGCCAGATTGAGGCTAAAGCGCTGCGCCAGTTGCGTGCGCCCGAAAGGGCCCGGCGGCTGCGTGCGTTGATGGCCGCACGGTAAACCTCGCAAGCCGTTTCCACTCCTTTCGCCGGGACGCCCAAAATGGTCGTCCCGGCTTTTTTTATAAGTAGCTTCCAGCCTTCAGCAGTCAGCGACTCCTGGCGTTGGCATTAGCTGATCGCTGACGGCTGAAAGCTTTCTGCTGCTTCACGTCTCTGCGTTATAAATCCGGTGCGTGACGGCTGCGCACAGTTTTGTACGCATGTGCCTCAAAAAGTACTCCCACGGTTCTGCAATCCGATTGAAAACAAAAGTCGTAGTTATTGGCAGAGGAAGTGCATAAAAATCGCGACTGGAGGGTGCTGGATGACGGTAGTCGGAATCACCAGACACGGTCTGGCAGGAATGGCGCTGTCAGTGGCTCTGCTGTGGGGCTGCGTCCTCGGTGAACGCGTAATCATGAGGCAAGCCAGCGCCGAACAAGCACGCGCGCTGCGCAGCATCGAGAGTCTGCGGAACCGCCAGTCGCAGCCGGTTTCCACACCCATTCTTCGAATCCCCCGCCCGGCGCGTCCCACCGTCGGCTAATCGTTTCCGTTGCAGGATGTACAATTGCAACCATGCGCAAGCTCGTGGGGGTGGTTGCCGCGATTTTCTTCACTGCCGGTTGCAGCCGCCATTCCTCCCGCCAGTTCGCCGAACTGTCCGACGAATTCGTATACACCACACTTTCGTTTTCGCCATCCGGCGCCACGGCGGCGGGTCTTCACCAATACCGCAACCAGAATCTGGACGACCTGCTGGACGACGTCAGCCCCGCGGCCTTCGATAAACAGCGGAAGTTCTACCAGGGTTTCCGGCAGCGGCTGAGCGGGTTTTCTAGCGATACGCTGTCCCCACAAGAGCGCGTGGACCTGACCATCATCCAGGACCAGATCTCCCTGTCACTGCTCGAGCTGGACGAGATCCGCAGTTCGCTGCACAATCCCGCCGGCTACGTCGAGCTGCTGGGAAACGCGCTGTTCACTCCCTATGTGCAGGAGTACGCTCCTCAGCCGGTGCGCCTCCGGAACATCATCGCGCGGCTCCGGCAAGTGCCTTTATTTCTGGATCAGGCCGAAACCAACCTGGTCTCATCGCCGGACATCTGGACCAAGGTGGCTGTCGAAGAGAACGAGGGCAACATCGGCTTGGTGGATAAGACCATCCGCGCGGCTGTGCCGCCAGACTTGCGCGACTCCTATGAGCGCGCGGCCGCCCCGGCGCTCCAGGCCATGCGGAAGTTCCAGGACTTTCTGAAAAACAGCCTGGCGGCGCGCAACAACGCGGACTGGCGGCTGGGCCGCGATCTTTACCTCAAGAAGTTCCGCGACGTGATGGAAAGCGGCGTGGAAGCCGACAGCGTGCTGGCCAACGCCGAGGCCGATCTGGATCGCCTACGCACACGCATGCTCGATCTGGCTCTGCCGCTGCACCACAGCATGTTCCCCGGCCACAAAGACCACGCCGGCCTTACCGGTGAGGAGCGTCAAAACAAGATCATCGGAGAAGTGCTGGACAAGATCGCCGAGCGGCACTCCACCCGCGAATCCTATTTGGATGATGCGCGCCAGGATCTGGCCGAAGCGCGAGCCTTCGTGGCGGATAAACACCTCCTGACGCTGCCCTCGCAGTCTAATCTGCAGGTGATTCCCACGCCCGAATTTATGCGCGGGGCCTATGCCGTGGGAGGATTTTCCCCGGCGCCCGCCCTGGAGCCGCAGTTGGGCGCATATTATTGGGTAACTCCCATCGGTACGGACTGGACTAAAGAACGGGCCGAATCGAAACTGCGCGAGTACAATTTCTACAAGCTCAAGCTGCTGACCATCCACGAAGCCATGCCTGGCCACTACGTGCAGTTTCAAATCGCCGATGGCGTACAGCCCAAGGGCCGGCGCGTACTCCGCGGGGTTTACGGCAACGGATCGTATGTCGAAGGGTGGGGACAGTATGCCACCCAGATGATGCTCGACCAGGGATTCCTGGATCATTCGCCGGAGATGGCCCTGACCTTCGCCAAGGAGGAGTTGCGCGTGCTGGCCAACGCCATTCTGGATGTGCGTCTTCATACACTAAATATGACGGACCAGCAGGCGCTCGACCTGATGGAGAAGAAGACCTTTCAAGAGCCCGAAGAAGCTACCCCTAAGCTCCAGAGGGCCAAACTCTCCTCCTGCCAGTTGCCCACCTATTTCGTGGGCTGGCGCGCCTGGCTACGGGTTCGCGAAGAATACCAGAAGGCCCAGGGCAGTTCCTACCGCCTGTCCGAGTTCAATGACAAGGCCCTCCGGCAGGGAGCGGTACCCCTGGCCGTGTTAGGACAATTGTTGCAGTAGCAGCAACCCGAATGCCGCGGGGACAGTCTATAATCATGTAGCGACATCGATTGCGACCAGGATGCCGGAGAACGAAAACATCAATCTCGCCTCCGAAACGCCGCTTGCCGCCGAGGGCTCCGAACCACCCGAGCGTGCGCCCTTCTGGAGCGCGTTTTACTGGGTCCGCGACCTGGTGTTTTCCGTCCTGATCGCCGTCATCCTGATTGTGTTCATCTACCAGCCGGTGAAGGTGGAAGGCACCAGCATGATGCCCACACTCACCGACCAGGAACGCATCTTCATCAACAAGTTCACCTATCACTACGGGCTGGGCAGTGTCTCGCGCGGCGACATGGTGGTGTTCTGGTACCCTCTGGACACGTCCAAATCGTATATCAAACGCATCATCGGGGTTCCCGGTGACGTAGTCAGGATCGCCTCCGGGCAGGTTTACGTGAACGGCAGTCAACTGGCGGAAGAATATGTTCCGGATGAGTATCGCGACCGGGTGTCATGGGGTCCCGAGCGCGTGCCCTCCGACCGGTATTTTGTTCTGGGGGATCACCGCAGTTCTTCCAACGACAGCCGCGCTTGGGGATTCGTCGACCGTAAGTATATCTACGGGAAAGCCGTTTTCGTCTACTGGCCGCTGGACAAACTGGGGCGCCTGAAGTAATTCCGCCGCCGCTTTACTCTATTCCCTTTCCAAAAATCAGCCGAAAGCTGAAGTATGAGCCATCGACCTAACGGCCCGGCCGTGCGCGCGCCCCTGTCTCTGCGAACCAAGCTTCTAGGGGGTCTTGCCACGGTGCTGGCGGCGGCTGTGGCGTCTAGCGTTTCATCTCTCGTGATGACGGGACGGCTCAATAATGTCGCCGAATCGGGCATGAATCATGCCGCCCAGGCGGCTAAACTAGCGGGCAAACTCGAGGCAGTTGGCAGCAACATTCGCTTCGCGCAGCGCGGCGTGCTCCTTTACGCCGCCGTCGGAGTGCCGGATGAATCCGACATCCAGGTAAAGGCGTTCAACACCGGAGTATCCCAGGCGGAGTCTCTGGGGGCCCAGTTGCGGCCGCTGCTCGCCAAAGAGGAAGAGGGCCGGCTGGACGGCTACCAGGAGGCGCTGCGAAGTTATAGCGCAGTCTTTGCGGAAGTCAAGGCGCTCCGTGACCAGGGGGCTCTCAAAGAGGCGTCCGCGTTGTCGAAGGCCAAGCAACGTGCGCCCGGTGAAGCCATGGGACGCAACATGACCGAGCTGGAAGAATCCCAGCGTGCGGCCATTGGGCAGGCATTGGAAGATATCCAATCCCTAAACCGGCAAAACCGCCGGATTCAGCTGGCGATCCTCGCCGGTTTGCTGGCTCTCGGCATAGTCCTATGGTATGTGGTGCACGGAGTGGTGGAGGGGTTGACACGAGTTACTGGAAACGTTGCCCGAGGATCCAGGCAGGTGGCGGAAGCCGCCGGCCAAATCTCGTCCGCCAGCGGAACCGTGGCACAGAACGCCTCGCGTGAAACCGCTTTCCTGGAAGAAACCTCGGCATCGGTGGAAGAGATCACCTCCATCACACGCCGCAATTCCGAGAACACACAGTCGGCCTCGGGCCTCATGGCTCAGGTCGACCAGGACGTCGCCGAGGCAAATCGCAGTCGAGACCTGATGGTGGCCTCCATGGAAGACATCAACACGTCCAGCGAGAAAGTGGCGAAGATCATCAAGGTGATTGATGAGATCGCTTTCCAAACCAATATTCTTGCGCTGAATGCAGCAGTGGAAGCGGCTCGCGCCGGAGAATCCGGGCTGGGTTTCGCTGTAGTCGCCGATGAAGTCCGCACCCTGGCGCAGCGCAGCGCCCAGGCCGCCAAGGACACCTCCGCGCTCATTGAGGAATCGATCGGGCATTCCAAGCAGGGGCGCACGCGGTTCGATGCGGTGGCCGCGGCCACCCACAACATTACGCGCAGCACCGCCAGCGTGAAAACGTTGGTGGACGAAATCAGCCTGGGCAGCCAGGAACAGACCCGCGGCATCGAACAAATCTCCCACGCGATTTTGCAACTGCAGCAGCTTACGCAGAGCACCGCCGCGAGCGCGCAAGAGGGAGCATCCTCCAGCCAGGAACTCAACGCGCAGGCGCAGGCTTTACAGGACTCGGTGCAAGCGCTCCATGGCGTGATCGGCGAGTGAGCGTCCGGCTTACCGCCGGAAGAGCCACATCAGCACGGACAGCAACACGCTGACCATCAGGCAAGTGGCCAGCGGAAAGTAAAAGCTGGAGTGCTTTCCCTGGATGTAGATATCACCCGGCAGTCGGCCGAGCCGGAACGGAAGGCGCCCGGCGAAAGTCACCAGCACACCGAGCACGATCAGTGCGATCCCGAGTGTAATCAGGGCACGCCCCAAACCCATGCTTTCACTATACGGGGGTTTAGTCGATCGAGGCTTGTGAGATAATCCTCTGAGCTATGGACATCAAAACCGAATACGTCACTCTTTCCGCCAGTGATGGCACCAGCTTGCGTGCCTACGTCGCTCGTCCAGCCGGGAAGCCCCGCGGCGGGCTGCTCGTCTTTCAGGAGATTTTCGGTGTGAACCCCCACATTCGCAGCGTCACCGAGCGTTTTGGACGGGAAGGCTTCCTGGCAATCGCACCGGACCTGTTTCACCGCACCGCGCCGGGGTTCGAAAGCGGCTATACCGACATGGGGCCGGCCTTCGCGCAAATGCAGCAGGTGACCGATGCCGGTTTGGAAGCCGATATTCGGGCCGCGCACGGCTGGCTGGTGAATGCCGGTGAATCCAAGATCTGTTCCACGGGCTACTGCATGGGCGGGCGCGTATCGACGCTGGCGGCCATCACGGTGCCGCTGGCATGCGCGGTTTCCTACTATGGCGGTGGCATCGCGCCCAGTCAATTCAGTCCGGGCCTGATCGGGCGTTTGAAGGACCTCCAGGCGCCTGTGCTGTTTTTCTGGGGCGGCCTGGACACACACATCCCCGCCGAGTCCGTACAGGCCGTCACCGGCGCGGTGAAAGACGCCGGTAAGTCCTATACCAACGTGGAATTTTCGTTTGCCGACCACGGCTTCTTCTGCGATGCACGCGCCAGTTACAATCCCGTCGCGGCTGCCTTGGCCTGGCCGCTGACCATCGCGTTTATGGACACCCACGTCTCGGGGCAGACGCGCAACGCCGGGGCGTAGCCCGGCCGCCGAACCGGCGCAAAGACCGTCGGCGTTAGTTAGCGCCGGCGATCTTTGTCGCCGGTACGGCAGGTTCTGCCTGCCCTACGATACCTACTGCCCGTGATGCCAACAGGCGCTGGCACTCGATGATGGCGCGGCGCCGCTTTCTGCGCCTGGGTGGAAGGTGCCGCTACAATCGCTCCACCAGTTGGTGACGCTGGCATCCACCGGCTGGCAGCGGCCCAGATCGTCGCAGACCCGTTTGGTGCCCGTCCACTGGTTGTAATCCGAGCCGTTGCCGTCGCTGTGGCGGGCAGCGCTGGCGCGTGCATCTGCGGCGCGGCGCGCGGATGCCGCGGCGGCGGCAGCTTGCTCGGCCTTGGCGCGTTCCATAACTGCCTGTGTGATGGCATTGGACTCGCGGATCACATTCCCGGCGATGTCGCCCGACTCACGCGCGAACCCGGCCAGCCACGTCGGGTTCATCTGAAAACTGGCCAATGCCATCTGCACGGCCTCGTTGGCGGCCGCGGCAGATTGCGGCCGGGCCAGATAGCCGGCAATCCGGTAGACCACCCATAGCGACACGCCCTGGTTGTCCCACACCTGGAACGTCACCGCGTGGACATAGCCGAGACGGTCGCCGCAGCGGAACTCCACCTCGCCCGCGTCCGCACGGAGTTGCTTGCCTTCGGCTGCCGCGATGGGAGAGAGATAAGAGTTTGCTGCACGCGTCTGGTCCAGCGCTTGTCCGCCGGCGAGACCGGTAGCCTGAGTGCAGAAGCGCTGCTTGACATACATGGCGGCGACATCGGCCCCCGAGCGGAAGCGGTCGAGCAACATCACCCCGCCCCAGGCCGAGGGAAAACGCGATCCTTCCCGAATTCTTAAGGCTTGCGAACGCTGGTCCGGCACCTGATGGATCAGCAGGTCGGGATCGTCCATGAACAGTTGCACGTCTCCATCCGGCGATTGGGCGCGCACCAGGTAGTGCGGTTCGATGCGTGTCTTGCGCCCGGTGCCGCCGCTGATCTGCCAGCCGACGGGGAGTTGGACGCTGAAAGCGCCCTCGCGCGGGTCCTGCCATAGCTGGAACCGCCCCGTCGATGGCGCCGCAGCGGACACAGGCGGATCCAGGGACGTCACCAGCTTGGGCCTGCCGGTCACGGGGTCAATTACGTAGGAGTTCCCTCCGGGGCCGTTACCCTGGGCCAGGGCGGTGAGGGCCAATCCGAACAGAGCTATCGCGATTCGTAGCATTCTTTCCTCGTCCAAACTAAGTCTCCGCTCCCTGACGGTCACGGCTCAGAAGAGTCTGTTGCGTTACCGAGCCGCGACCGTCAGGGAGCGGAGGCTTTCTCATCTACCCTCTTATCGGCAGGTATCCTGGAATCAGTGCGTCTCCTCGCGATCATTGCCGCCGTGGTTCTTGCAGGTTGTGCGCCAGCGCCGCCGCCGGTAGAGTTGCCCAAAATCGATGCTACCCAGGAGGATTGGTACCCTAAGGCCGTCGAGCAATTGGCGGGCATGGACCGGCAGGCGGAAAGCTTGCTCGAGAAAGGCAAAGCCGATGAGGCCGCCGCGATCATCACGGATGGAGAGCCGTTTGTGACCCGCCTGCTCGCCGTTCCGCGTCCCACGCTCGCAGCCATGGAGGCGGCTTCCGATCTCGATAACCTATACGGCCGGATGCTCCTGGCAAACCGCAACTACGGTTGGGCTCGCATCGTCTTCCAGAAGAACCTGGCCCGCTGGAAAACCTGGAAGCCGCAGACAGACGAGACGGCCCGGCGCCTCAAGCTGACGGAAGCCGCCATCGCCGAGTGCGACCGGCGCATGTTGGAGTAACTCTGTAGTTTACTCGCCCTCCCCACGTTCTTTTTGTGCCGTCAGAGCGGCCTTTTCATGCACCATACTCAAGGTAGAGTCTGGTCATGCGCAACGAGTTCACCGCGATTATCGAGCGGGACGGTCCTTGGTTCGTCGCATACTGCGCCGAGGTGCCAGGCGCGAACGGTCAGGGCAAAACGCATGAGGAATGCGTGGCGAACTTACGCGCGGCGATCTCCCTCATTCTAGAGCACCGGCGAGAGGAATCCCTCCGTGCTCTGCCCCCGGATGCGACGCAAGAACCTGTAATTGTTGGATGAGACGCGGAGGCCTGCTCCGGCACCTTCGCCGTCATGGTTGTGTGATGCGGCGCGAAGGCAAAGAACACTCCCTATGGGAAAATCCGGTCATGCGGAAGCCGTTCCTCGTCACGCCGAGATCGCCAATCTGTTAGCGAAGAAAATTTGCCGGAAGCTATCGATCCCAGACCCACCTGGGTAGCGGCGTTCCAGGATCACTTGACCCCCAATTGATGAGCCTGTTTCCTGGGAACCGGGCGTAGTAGTCGATCGAGATCGCTCTTTTCTGGAGAAGCGGGACAAGTTCTCAGAAACGATCGGAGCCATTTCTTCTCCGGACGTCTGGCCCCGACGCGATTTCACTTAGTTGCTCGTCGTAGCGAAGGAATTCTTGCGGTGTGAGGTTGATGAAGCCCTCATACAGCCTCTTCACTTCCTCGCTCGCGAGTGTCGAAAGCCCGCTGTCTACATGGTACTTTTCGTCTTGGCCGCGCACGTATACGACCTCATCGGCGCGACCTCCGAGATGGAGTTGGGTGCCACTGTCGAGGTCCAGCGAGAATTCGACTCTATAGTCGATGGTGATACGGGATTCCGGCTGTGTATTGACCGATACAACGAAGGCCTCAGTGTCGCAATCTGGTGTCGGGGCCCTGCACAAATGCCCTTTGACTGTGTACGAAAAGACTGGTTCAAAGTCCATTGAGCTTAAGTCGATCCAATGCTCCACCTCCGAACTCACGCAGAGTCCGGCGTCGCCCTGTCCAGTCACCTGAAGGTAGGGCGCATTTCCGATGATGACAACCTTGTGAGTCGGAGTGAAGTATTTCACAAATGGCTCATAATGACCCGCAAAACGCCACCGCATGGCTCCATCTGCCGCCTTCTCGGGAAAGAAGCGCAAATACGTCTCGATATGTGTTGATTCATGCCGCAGCACCAGCAGAACCTGCGCGGGTTCGCTGATAGTGATTAGCTCCGATCCGCAATCCCGCATTGCATCCCGGTGCTCTTCGCATGGTGGTAGAAGCTGTTCCTGGATGTGAAGGGCCTTCCAGAGCGGCTCCCAATCGAAAGCCGGAGTTTTCTCGACGAAGCGCTCGATCTCATAAGGAGACTGGGCGATCCGTGCCATCTCCTCGGCCGATTGGGCATTTCCCAAGGCCGCGAAACACAGAGCGACCGATAAGCCGCCTAGTATTTTCCGAACGGCACCACCGCTCACTTCACTTCCGCTTCGATGGCTTCTAATTCCTTGCCCGCTTCCGATAAGTGCCCCTGCGCCGTCAACTCGCGATAACGCCGCAGATGGTCGCGCACCCGCTGCAAACGCGGATCGCCCGCGGGAGCGGCCGCCGCGGTCGTAGACGCAGCCGCGGGAGCTGCGGGGGCAGCGGCAGTTGCCTGCTCCACCAGTTCCTGCGCGCCACCCGAAAGCTGCGTGAGCGCCTCGTCATAGGTATTGGCGTAAATGAGCCGGTTCCCCACCGCGAGCACCACTTTCTTCAACTGCGGCATGCGCGCTTCGGTGGCCTGTATGTAGATCGGGTCGACGTACAGGAAGTTGTTTCCCACCGGCAGCACCAGGGTTTGCCCGCGCAGCACCTGGGAGCCTTGCTGGTTCCACAAAGTCAGGTCTTTGGAGATCGTCTGCTCCTGGTTGATGCGCGCGGCAATCTGCATGGGGCCGAAGATCAGCTCCTGCTTGGAGAGTTGCAGCACCACCATGTCGCCCAGCTTATCCCCGTCGCAGCGCGCCACCATAAGGCCGATCAGGTTGTCTTTGTTGCGCGGCGTGAAGGGAGTCAGCAACATAAACTCGGCCTTGTCCTGACCGGGCAGAGAGGTCACCACATAGCTCGGGCTTACCGGTTCGACGCCGCTCTGTCCCTGGCTGGAGGTGTGCCGCGCCAGGTCCCACAGATCCTCCTTGTTATAGAACGACTGCGGATCCAGCATGTGGTATGTGCGGTAGATCTCGGCCTGTATCGCGAACAGCGTTTCCGGGTAGCGCGCGTGCGCCCGCAAGTCCGCAGGCATCTTCGACGCCGGAAGGAACAGATCGGGGAAGAGGCGCTGGTAGGCCGAAATGATGGGGTCGTCCGGCGCAAAAATGTACATGTGCGTTTCGCCGTCGTAGGCATCGACGGTGGCCTTCACGGCATTGCGGATATAGTTGATGCGGCCCATATTGGGCACGTCGACGGGGCGCGAATAGGGATGCGCATCCGACGTGGTGTACCCGTCGCACATCCACACCAGCCGGCCGGACTCGCTGATGACCAGATACGGGTCTTGGTCCCACTGGAGAAATCCCGCCAGTTCCTGCAACCGGTCGGCCACGCGGCGGTGGATCATCATGCGGCTGTTGGCCGTGAGATAGTCGGTCAGCAAGATGTTCGGTTCGGCTTCGCTGACCGCCGCGGCCAGGCGCATGGGGAACGAAGAGATCGGGAACCCACCGTTCCCGGTGTAGCGCGCCGACACGTTTTTCTCGCCCGAAGGATAGTTGAACTCCTCCTGCGCGGTGTCCACGAAGACCGGTTCGTGCGTCGCCTCGCCATAGTAAAGCTCGGGGCGTGTAATCTTCAGGCTGTTGGTCTTGATGATCGGCGGCGCGTCGGAGATCAGGAGCACCGGCAGGCCGTCTGGCGTGATCTGGCTGGCGGGCGCCATCACCAGGCCGTACCCATGCGTATAAATAAACGCGGGATTGATCCAGTTGGCGCGCGCCGCGGGCAGTTGGCTCAAATCGAGCTCGCGCGGGGAAAGCAGCACCTGGCGAAGCTGGCCATCGATGGTGTAGCGGTCCACATCGGCGCCCTGGAAGACGTAGTAAGGCCGCAGCGCCTGGATCTGCGTGATGGTGTCATGAAAGGCGCGCCAGTCCCACAGGCGCACGTTATCAAGCGTGGCTTTGTGAGCTACCACATCGATGCCGCTTTGCGGCTGCACTTTGAACTCTACTTCGCGAACGTGCTGTTCCAGACCGTAAGCGCTGCGCGTGGCGTGGATATGGGTATCGATGTAGGGGCGCTGCAGGGAAATCTCGTTAGGCCTGACATAGAGCGCGTCCACGGCCAGCGGCACGGCGAACTCGACCACCAGGGCCAGGGCCATGCACCCGGCCAGCAGCCAGCGTTTCATCCAAACCAACGCGGCGGCCGCGATACAGGCGAAGATCACCAGCCATTGCAGCGGAATGCCGATGTTGTTATCCACATAATCGACGCCCACCAGGAAGGTGCCGTGGTCGTTGTAGACCATTCCGTAGCGCGCCAGGAAGAAGCGCATGCCGATCGCCAGCAGCAGCACCACTCCGGCCCCGCGGAGGAATTTCGATTCCAGCCCGCCTTCCAGCCGCAGCATCGACGGATCGAATTCGCCGGCCTCGCGCATCTGCGGAAAGCGGTAGCGCAGTTGCCAGCCCCGCGCCGCGATCCAATACACCAGGATGGCGAAGATCACCAGCGCGAGAATGTAACTGCGCAGCAGCAGGTAGAACGGCAGATCGAAAAGGTAGAACGAGAGCGGTTTCCCAAACACCGCGTCGTGCCAGGCAGTGGCCGCAGCCGGCAGGCCACGCGAGCCGGCAAAGCGCACGACCGTCCAGGTGTCCACTGAGGAAGCCGCGATCAGGTATCCCAGGATCAACAGCCCCAGGGCCGATAGACGCGCGTAGAGTTTATGCTCGCCAAGGCCGGTGTTCGCGTGTTTGAGAGCGCGCGCGTGGGCCACAAAGAGCACGGCAAACGCCAGCAGAGTGGCCGCCACAACGGGGACCAGGCTGTAGGTCAGCATGCTGAACCAGGTGTTCAACTGGCCCAGCTCTTTCCACCACGAGATTTCAATGGCGTAAGAAGCGATCGATCGCGCACCCAGCAGAATAATCACCAGCAGGACGACGAGAGTGATGCGGGTGGCCGGTGACCGCCGCGTCTTCCGGCCACTTTCGATACGGTACCGATCCATGTCCCCAAGGGTACCACCGGCCACAGTGGAGTTCGACCGACCGGCGTTACGTAGCGCTGGTGATCTTGTCGCCGGCAGAGGCACCCGCGCAGGACGATCTGCCGATGGACTGGATGGACGCCTCGCTGGGTTGAAGCCTTTTGTGGCGCAGGCACCCTGCCTGCTGGGTCGAGACTTATCTCGACCCAGTCTTCAAACGCTGGCATGAGTGCCGGCGCAGCAGACCGAGAGTCAGCGCCACTAAGTTACCGGCTTGCGCTCACGGCCGGCCCCGGATGCAGGATCAGCTTCTGTACGCGCCAGTTCAAAATCTCGGCAACGTAGATTTCGTTCTCCGAGGGACAAGCCATCTCGTGAATCCAGCCGAACTGCTTCGGTTGCCGGCCCATGCTGCCGAAGTATCCGAGCAGCTTGCCGTCCAGCGACAGCTTGTACACGCGCCCCGGATAGGCATCGGCGCTGTACAGGTACTGGGTTCCTGGTCCCGGCGTAATGCAGATGGCCCAGGGCGCGCCGCCCAACATCGTGGCGTTCCCTGCTCCGCCCGCGGGGTTCGGTGCCGGCGGGTTGCCCATCCACATGTGCACCACCGGCGGAACCGGCACGTCGATCGTGAACTCCCGCAGGAAGGTCCCTTCCGGATCGAAGACCTGGATGCGGCGGTTCCCGCGATCCGCCACGTAGATGTTCCCCTTGGCGTCGGCCGCAATGCTGTGCGGTGTGTTGAATTCGCCCTGCCCTTTACCCGGCATGCCCCACTGCTTTACCCAATCGCCATTCTTGTCGAACTTGGCCACGCGCGAGTTGATGTACCCGTCGCTGATGAAGATGTTGCCAGCCGGATCCCAGGTGACGTCGGTGGGCTGGCGGAACTGGCCGTCCACCGCAGGGCGCGGCGGGTTGACACGCTTCCACGCCTCGGCGCCATCATCCGACGCTTCTTTCTTCCGGCCGAAGACCATCTGCACGCGGCCTTCCGGATCGAACTTGATGATCATGTCCGAACCTTTGTCGACCGCCCACAGGTTGTCTTGACTGTCCACGCGTACCGTGTGCGCGAACGACCAGGCGTACAGGTTCTTGCCGATCTCGCGGATGTATTTCCCATCGGGACCGAATTCCAGAATCTGCGACGCGGTAGCGGCGTAAGCCGGACCGGTGGTGTTGCCGCGGCTGAAGACGAAGATATGTTTCTTCGAATTGATGGCCACTCCCGAAGCCTCGCCGAGATACAGGTCGGCCGGAAGTTTCAGAAAGTTCGCGACGGAGTCATAACGGATTTCCTGCGCCTTTGCGGAAAATGCCGCGGCGCTCAAGCAGACCAGAGCGATGAGTGAGTAGCGTTTCACGGAGCCTCCTCTAATTCACAAATTGCGATGTCTAACCCTTCGCGAGCAGACTGCCGAAGCCCGCGGATTTCCCGGTCAGTCCCACCAGCCGTACACTCGCCCACAGGGCGTGCGGCAAACTGGAGACGACCGGCACCTTGCAACGTTTTTCGAGCGGCGCGAGAATCTCCAGAGTCTTTAAAGCGCCGCACGAGACCAGCAGCGAATCCGCCTTGGGCGCGGTCTCGCGAACTCCCGCGCTGAACTCCAACAGACCTTCCTGCGTCACCGGCGGGGCGTCTTCGAACCGCTCGATTCCGAGTCCCTTCACGGTGAGCACCTCGAAGCCGGATTCCTCCAGAAAAATGCGCAGCCGGTGGTTGACCTCTTCGTTATACGCGGTGGCCACAGCCACGCGCCGCCCGCCCACGGCCTTCAGGCCCTCGACGATGGCGGTGCTCATGGTGGTGGAACGTAACCCGGTCGCCTTGGTAATGCTTTGTTTCACCTGCTCGTTGAACGCGGCACCTTTATAAAATGTCAGCGACGTTCCCATCACCGAGATGCCGTTGGCGCCTTGCTTGGCCAGGTGTTGCGCCGCAGGGACGATGCGGTCCACCACCTTTTCGTAGCCTTCGGGCGTCATGCGTTCCAAGCCAACGCCTTCGGCAAGGAAGCGTATGCCGGTGGGATACATCTTCGTCGCTTCCGGCGGGACCGCGTAGTTGGCGGGCGGAAAGATCATGCCCAGCACGGGTTCGGCCGCGAGCCCCAGCGCCGCGCATGCCGCGCCGGCGGACCCGATCTGTAGAAACTGACGGCGGGAAGCCATCATCCCGGATACCCTCCTCATTTGCCTATCCAAGCAGTATAGTCCGATTGCGGCTGCTGCGTGATATAATCCTCGGGCTTAATGAGACTACTGTTCGCAGCGATATTATTCTCAGGCCTTGCGGTTGCTCAGGACGGAGCGGCGCTCTACCAATCTACGTGCGCTTCCTGCCATGACGGGGGGATGGACCGCGCGCCCAAACGCGACGCCTTGCGCACCATGTCCGCGGCGCAGGTTCTGGCAGCCATGGAAACCGGCCCGATGATTTCCATGGCCAGCCGCCGGTCGGCCGAGGAGCGCCGCGCCATCGCTCAATTCATAACCGGCAAAGCCCTCGGCGCGAAGTTCGAGACCAACCCTCCGAAAGAAGCCATGTGCCCGCCGGCCACCGCGGATTTCAGCGCGATCGCGTGGAACGGCTGGGGCCAGAACCCCTCCAACACGCGTTTTCAGGACGCCGCCACGGCGGGCATCGCGGCCGGCGATGTGCCCCGGTTGAAAGTGAAATGGGCGTTTGGATTTCCCGGAGATTTGAGCGCCAACGCGCAGCCCACCATTGCCGGCGGCCGCGTGTTTGTCGGCAGCGCGGGCGGGAAGGTCTACTCGCTAAGCGCCGCCACTGGCTGCGTGCATTGGTTCTTCGATGCCGGCTCCACAGCCCGCTCGGCCGTCACCGTGGGGCGCATCCAGACTGCTTCCGGGACGCTCTACGCCGCGTTTTTCGGCGACGCCCGGGCATTTGTTTACGCTGTCGATGCGGGCACCGGAAAGCTACTGTGGAAGACCAAGGTCGACGATTTTCCGTTAGCCGGGATCACCAGCTCTCCGGTGGTCTACAACGGCCGCCTCTACGTTGGGGTTAAGTCGGGAGAAGAAGCAGCCGGGGCCGCGGCGGATTACGAATGCTGCCGGTTCCGCGGCAGCCTCGTGGCGCTCGACGCCGCCACCGGCAAACAGGTCTGGAAGACGTACACCATCGACGAACCGCGCCGCACCAAGAAGAACAAAGCCGGCACGCAGTTGTGGGGACCTTCGGGCGCGCCCATCTGGAGCAGCCCGGTTATCGATACGAAGCGCAACGCCATCTACGTGACCACCGGCGACAACTATAGCGAGCCGACCTCGCGCATGAGCGATGCTTTCCTGGCGCTCAATCTGGATACCGGCAAGATTCTCTGGTCGCGCCAGATGACCGAGAACGACGCGTACGTGGCGGCGTGCCGCCTGCCCGACAAGACCAACTGCCCGGACGTGAACGGCCCGGATTTCGATTTCGGATCTTCGCCCATTCTGGTAACGCTGCCCAACGGAAAGCGCGCACTCATCGCCGGCCAGAAATCGGGGATCGTACACGCCCTCGATCCGGACCAGCAGGGCGAGGTGCTCTGGCAGGTGCGTGTGGGCAAGGGCGGCACCATGGGCGGTGTGCAGTGGGGTTCGGCGGTGGATGGGTCGAACATTTACGTGGCGGTGTCCGACATCAAGCGCATCATGCTGACGTTCAGCACACTGACGGATGCCGACCCCAACCAGGGCGGCGGCATGTTCGCGCTCAAGCTGGCAACCGGCGAACAAGTCTGGCACGCGCCTCCGATAAGCTGCGGGAATCGCCAGCGCTGCAGCCCGGCCCAATCCGCCGCGGTGACGGCCATGCCCGGCGTGGCTTTCTCGGGATCGATGGACGGCCATCTGCGCGCGTATTCCACCAAGGATGGCAGCGTAGTTTGGGACTTCGACACGGTGGGCGTCTACAAGACCGTCAACGGTGTGGAAGGCAGGGGCGGAACCATTGACGGGCCCGGCCCCGCGATCGGCGGTGGCATGCTATTCACCAATTCAGGCTACGTCGCCGCCGGCGGCATGCCCGGCAATGTGCTACTGGCGTTCTCCGTGGATGGGAAATAGCTTCCAGTCCAATATGGTACGCTATGGCTGATGGATCTTAGGCCATTGGATCATCAGTCTGGATCGCCCTTATATCGCCAACTGTATGAACAGGTTGCGGAGCAGATCCGCACCGGGCGGTTGGCCGCCGGGGAACGCTTGCCTGCCACTCGCGAATTGGCTGGCGTACTTGGACTGAACCGAACCACCGTATCCGCCGCTTACGAAATCCTTGAATCCGAGGGGTTGATTACGGGTCAGGTAGGTCGTGGCAGCTTTGTTACCGGAGTTCCACAGGCTCGCAGGGGTGGCGTGGATTGGGATGTTCTATTGGAGCGGCACGATCTGCCGGCCTCCGCACCGGCCTCATCCGGCGATAGGGACGTGATCCGGTTTGTGGTTTCGCGGCCCTCCGATGCGCTGTTTCCGCTGGATGAATTCCGCGCCAGTTGCGCGGCGGTCCTGGCGCGCGGCGATCTGGCGGACATCCTGCAACTGGGTTCGCCGAGCGGGTATGAACCGCTGCGGCGCCATTTGTTGGAGGACGCGCGGCGGCAGGGGCTGGCGGCTGCCGGCGATGACCTCATCATCACCAACGGGTGCCAGCAGGCCCTGGATCTGATTGGCCGCGTGTTGCTGCGCCCCGGCGATCCGGTGGTGGTGGAAGATCCGGTTTACACCGGCCTGAAGAATCTGCTGGCGGGCATGGGCGCTCAACTCATCGGCATCCCGATCGGCGCGGATGGAATGGATCTCGCGCACCTGGAGCGCTCCCTGCATCGCGAACGGCCCCGCTTCCTGGTGGTGACGTCGAACTTCCAAAACCCGACCGGCGCTACGCTGCCGCTGCACGCGCGCCGTGCGTTGCTCGAAGCCGCGCACGCGGCCGGCGTCCCGGTAATCGAGAACGACGCGTACTGCGAGCTGCGCTATCGCGGCCAACCGGTTCCCTCGCTCAAGCAGTTGGACCAGCGCGGCGGCACGGTGCTGTTGCGCAGTTTTTCGAAGGTGAGTTTTCCCGGCCTGCGCGTGGGATGGGCGTTGGGCCCCAAGCCGCTGGTCGAACGTCTGCGCCATGCCAAGGAAGCGTCGGACCTGCATACGGACCAGCTTTCCCAGGCAGTGCTGTTGGAGTTCGCCGAATCCGGCCGGCTGGAAAAGCATCGCGCACGGGTGCTCCAGGCGGGCGCTGAAAGTCTAGCCGCTACCGTAGCGGCTTGCCGCGAGTTTCTGCCGCCGGGAACGCGCTGGACCGAGCCCGAAGGCGGAATGAATCTGTGGGTGCGATTGCCCGCTCCGCTGGACGCCGGCGAACTGCTGGCGCGCGCGCAAAAAGCAGGTATGGCTTATTTGCCGGGCCGCTATTTCGAGGTTACCCGGCGCGAACCCGGCGCGCTGCGTTTAAGCTTTGCGGGCTTGACGCCGGACGAGATCCGCAAGGGTGTGAAGATTTTGGGCCGCGTGGTTGAGGGCGCCCGGGACAGTGTTCTGGAAAACCTCGAACCGGCGCCGGCCATGGTATAGGAGGAAGCATGTTTCAGTTCACGAGCGAACAGTTTCGAGTCAAAGTAGGGTTGGCCGAGATGCTGAAGGGTGGGGTGATCATGGACGTCACCAACGCCGAGCAGGCCAAGATCGCCGAAGACGCCGGGGCATCCGCGGTGATGGCCCTGGAGCGCGTGCCGTCCGATATCCGTAAGGAAGGCGGCGTAGCGCGCATGGCCAGCATCTCCAAAATGGAAGAGATCATGCGCACGGTTTCCATTCCCGTGATGGCCAAGGCGCGCATCGGCCATTTCATGGAAGCCCGCATCCTGGAAGCCCTGGGCGTCGATTACATCGATGAGAGCGAGGTGCTCACACCTGCCGACGAAGAGCACCACATCGACAAGGTCGATTTCAAAGTGCCGTTCGTGTGTGGCGCGCGCAACCTGGGGGAAGCGCTCCGCCGCATTGCCGAAGGCGCGGCCATGATCCGCACCAAGGGCGAGGCGGGCTCGGGCAACATCGTAGAGGCTGTTCGGCACATCCGCACCATCGTGAAAGAAATGAAAATTCTCACGGTGCTGGGGCGGGAGGAACTGGTTCACGCGGCCAAAGAACACCAGGCTCCGCTGGAGCTGGTCGAGTGGGTCGCGCAGCACGGGAAGCTGCCGGTGCCCAACTTCTCCGCGGGCGGCATTGCTACTCCTGCTGACGCGGCGCTGGTGCTCCAGCTTGGCGCGGAAGCGGTCTTCGTCGGCTCCGGCATCTTCAAATCCACCGATCCGCCTGCCCGCGCCACTGCCATCGTGCAAGCTGCCAAGAACTACAAAGACCCGGAGAAGCTGCTGGCTGCCAGCCGGGCTCTGGGCGACGCCATGCCCGGCCTGGATATCGCCCGCATGCCGGAATCGGAGTTACTCCAAACCCGAGGATGGTAGTGAAGACTGTAGGGGTCCTGGCACTGCAAGGCGATTTCGCCGCGCACCAGGCGGCGCTGGAGCGCGCCGGTGCCGCTTCCGTGCAAGTGCGCGATGCCGAACAACTCCGCCACATCGACGGCCTGGTGATCCCCGGCGGGGAGAGCACCACGATGCTGAAGCTGCTGCACTACGAGAATCTGCTGGAGCCGCTGATGCAGTTTGCCCGCGAGAAACCGGTGTTTGGCACTTGCGCCGGCGCAATCCTGCTGGCCAAAGGCGGTCTCCAATCCTAGCCAGGAGAGCCTTGGGTTGATGGATATCAACGTCGAACGAAACGGTTACGGGCGCCAGCTGGACAGCCGCGTGGCCGAGCTCGATCCCGAAGCCGATTTTGCCGATCGGACGGCGCCGGGCAAACTGGAAGCCGTCTTCATCCGCGCGCCCGTCATCCGGCGGATCGGGGCCAAAACGAAAGTGCTCGTCCGCTATAATGGAGATCCGGTCTTGGTGGAAGAAAGCCATCATCTCGCGGCCACGTTTCATCCCGAATTGACTGCTGATTCACGCGTGCACAAGTTGTTCCTCGAGAAGCTGTGACCAACCGTAAGCGCGTTCTATTCGTTTGCGTCGGCAACGCATGCCGGAGCCAGATGGCCGAGGCCTTCGCCCGCACTTACGGTAGCGACGTGCTGCTACCGGCCAGCGCCGGGCTCACTCCCGCGGCGGACCTGCCACCCGACACGGTGAATGCCATGGCGGAAAAAAATATCGACATGCGCTCGCAGTTTCCCAAGAGTTTCCGGCAACTCAGGCGCGCCAAGTTCGATCTGGTCATCAACATGAGCGGCTTCGCCATCCCTTGGGAAAACGGCGTCCCCACCGAGGAGTGGCCCGTGCCCGACCCGGTGGTCATGGGTTACGAAGAGCACTGCCAGGTCCGCGACCAGATCGAGACCCTGGTGATGAAACTAATCCTGGACCTCCGCCGCGAACAGAAGTAAACGAAGAAACGATCAGCACTCAGCTTTCAGCGGTCAGCTTAAAAGCAAAAGGCGCCGGGGTTGGCTGAATGCTGACCGCTGATCGCTGAAAGCTATAGCGTGCGGAACCGCACGAGGGCCTCCCAGTTGCTGCAGTTAGGGCGGGAGGAACAGAATCCATGATTTTGTTGTTGATCTTGCTGATTATCCTGCTGGCAGGAACTTTCCCGGCCTGGCCCTACAGCCGCGGTTGGGGCTATTATCCGAGCGGCGGCATCGGCCTGATCCTAGTGATCCTCGTGATCCTCATGCTGCTCGGCCACCTATGAACGCCGCCGTAGCGGGCGCGACCTGGTTTCTATGGTCGCGCCTGCGCGGCGACTTGCTATACTGATTTCCGATGTCTCCGAGGACCGAGACTCCTCGCCTCTCCCGACTCCAGATTGCAGATTCCGTCCTGAAACGGCTCGAACACGAGCAGGCGCGCTGCACCTCCGAGTTCCGCCGCTCCGACGGGGTTCCCGGCTTCACGCTGGAAGACGTGCTGCCGCGCGAGCACGCCCTCGCCATCTATGCGGCTTTCCCCCCGACCGATCGCCTGGTGCTGAAAAAAACGCTGGGGCAGTTGAAATATGTCGGATACCAGATGAACACGTACGATCCGCTGCTTGAAGAAGCGATCTACGCGTTTCAGGATCCACGGATTGTCCGCGCCATCGGTTCCATCACCGGCATCGCGGACCTGCTCCCCGACGACAAGCTGTACGCGGGCGGCATCAGCCTGATGACGCAGGGGCACTATCTCAATCCGCATCTGGACAATTCGCACGACAAAGACCGCAACCACTATCGCGTGCTCAATCTCCTTTACTACGTGACCCCAGACTGGCATGACGATTTTGGCGGGCACCTGGAACTTTGGGATGAGGGCCCGGGCCGGCCGCAGCGAACTATCCATAGCCGCTTCAACCGGCTGGTAGTCATGCAAACCGACGAGCGTTCCTGGCACTCAGTAAGTAAAATTCTGCACGACGGCCGCCGCTGCTGTGTCTCCAACTATTACTTCTCGCCGCATCCCGCCGGCCGTGACGCTTCCTATCACGTGACCTCATTCCGCGGCTGGCCGGAACAGAAGCTCGCCGATATGGCGATGCGGATCGATAGCGGCGTGCGCCTCGCTGTACGGAAAGTCGGCGGCAGCTGGCTCTTCAAGAATCCGCACGTCTACAAAAAGTAGCGCTGGCGATGTTTGTCGCCGGCATGGCAGCGCAGGGCGCCGCGTTGTATTCTGGAGACTCTAGGAGATCTCCATCGTATCTTTCTGCGTGCTGGCGAGCGGCAGTTCTGGAAATGCCGCCCTGCTGTCTACCGGCAACACGCGCATTCTGCTGGACTCTGGCCTGAGCATGAAGGAACTGGGCCGGCGGCTGGCGCTCATCGGCGAGGAGATCGAACACCTCGACGCGATCTTGATTACCCACGAGCATTCGGACCACGTCTCCGGTCTGCCGGTGCTGGCGCGCAGCAAGAAGGTGCGCGCGCCAATCTATTTGACGCGGCTAACAGCGCCGGCCATCGACTGGGGCGAAACGGAACCGCGCCTCGAGACTTTTCAGGCCGGCGCCAGTTTTCAAATCGGCGATGTGGAAGTGAACAGCTTCAGCATTCCGCACGACGCGCTCGACCCGGTGGGTTTCTGCTTCGAAGCGCAGGGCGTGCGCATCGGAGTGGTGACCGACCTGGGCTACATTCCCATCTCGGTCAAGTACCATCTGCGGCGGACGGACCTGCTGCTGCTCGAAGCTAATCACGATCTCGACATGCTCAAGGTGGGGCCGTACCCCTGGTCCGTGAAGCAGCGCGTGATGAGCCGGGTGGGGCATCTCTCCAACCTGGTGATGTCGGAGTATCTGACGGAGGATCTGGATTCTACGACCAATAACCTGGTGCTGGGGCACCTGAGCGAGCACAACAATCACCCCGAGATTGTGCGCCTGTTCGCTTCGCAGGCCCTGGAAGGGCGCGGCCTGCGGACGCGGCTCTCGATCGCCGGCCAGCATAGCCCTTCGGAAGTGTTTCGATTTTGAAGACAACCGCTCAATGACAACCGCTCCCTATGGTCGCGGCCGGTAACCCGCGTTACACACCGGTACCGTTACCGAGCCGTGACCATAGGGAGCGGTCTTATAAACTCATGATTCCCCGATATACACGGCCTGAAATGGGCCGGATCTGGAGCGACCAGAACAAATTTCAGCAGTGGCTCGAAGTGGAGATCGCCGCGTCGGAAACGCTGGCGGAACTGGATGTGGTCCCCCAGGACGCAGCGCGGCTCTTGCGGCAGCACGCGGGCTTCGACGTGGCACGCATTTTCGAGATCGAAAAGGAAGTGAAGCACGACGTGATCGCCTTCACCACTGCCGTGGCCGAAACCATGGCGCGGGCGGGGCACGCCGAAGCCTCCCGCTGGCTGCACTACGGCCTGACTTCCAACGACATCGTGGACACGGCGCAGGCTCTGCAATTGCAGCAGGCGTCGGCCATTCTGCTGCGCGGTTTGGAAGGCTTGCAGACCGTTCTGAAGCGGCGCGCCCTGGAGTTTAAGCACACCGTCGAGATCGGTCGCACGCACGGCGTCCACGCCGAGCCGATCACCTTTGGGCTCAAGCTGGCCATCTGGTTTGACGAAGCGGGGCGCGATCTGGTCCGGCTGCGTGCTGCGGCCGAAGATCTGCGCGTCGGCAAAACCTCGGGCGCCGTGGGCACCTACGCGCATATCGGGCCGGAGGTGGAAGAGCGCATCTGCGCGCGGCTGAACCTGCGGCCGGCGTCCGCCACTACACAGGTGATTCCGCGCGACAACCATGCCCACTTCGTCGCCACGCTGGCGCTGGTCACGGCATTGTGCGAAAGGATTGCGCTCGAAGTGCGGCACTTGCAGCGCACCGAAGTCCGCGAGGCCGAAGAGTATTTCTCCAAAGGGCAGAAGGGCAGTTCGGCCATGCCGCACAAGCGCAATCCCGTAACCTCCGAGCAGATCTGCGGCCTGGCGCGCGTGGTCCGCGCCAACTCACAGGCGGCCTTTGAAAACGTGGCCCTGTGGCACGAACGCGATATCTCGCACTCTTCGGTGGAGCGCGTGATCCTGCCGGACTCCACCATTCTTACGGACTACCTGCTCGACAAGACCACGCAACTGGTGGACCGCCTGATGGTCTACCCAGAGCGCATGCGGCGCAACCTGGAGCTGACGCGCGGCCTGGTGTTCTCCGGGCAATTGCTGCTGGACCTTGCGGCGGCCGGCTTGCTGCGCGAGCAGGCCTATCGCTTGGTGCAGGGCCATGCCATGCGCGCCTGGGAAGAGGAAGGCGATTTCCGCGCGGCCGTCGAAGCCGATCCGGAAATCCGCGCCGTCCTTTCGCCGGAGCAGATCGCCGAAGCGTTTTCGCTGGAACGCCAGTTGCGCAATGTGGATCAGATCTTCGCGCGCGTGTTCGCTTAGGACAAGCCAAGGATTGACCCGCAAACACATTGCTCTTCTGCTTCTGATCACAATCGGGGCCGTGCTGGTGCATGGCTACCATCCCGCCGTGGAGGATGGCGAGCTCTATCTTCCGGGTGTCAAGAAGGCTCTGAATCCCGCGCTCTACCCATTCAATGACCAGTTCTTCATGTCGCATGCGCGCGCGACACTATTTGACGAATTGATCGCGGCTTCCGTGCGCATCTCGCATCTGCCGTTCGACGTTGTCATTCTTCTCTGGCACATCGCCTGTATCTTCGCTTTGCTCCTGGGATGCTGGCGAGTGTCCCGCGCCTGCTTCACGGATCCGAGGGCCCCGTGGGGAAGTGTCGCCCTGATCGCAGCGCTGCTGACGATTCCGGTTGCGGGGACCGCGCTGTACATCATGGACCAGTATCTGAGCACACGGGATCTCTCGACCGCGGGCATCATGCTCGTTCTGGCGGATGCACTGGAACGCAAATATCTGCGCGCCGGCATTTTGATCCTCCTGCTCACGACGATTCATCCGCTGATGTCGGTGTTTGGCATTGGCCTGTTGGTTTTTCTATATATCGAGGAGCGCCGTTTGGTGATGCCCCGCGCTGCTCTGCTCTTGTTCCCGGCCTTACCGTCGCTCCGGCCGGTTTCGAGCATCTACCGCCAGATTCTGGATACGTCGGATGCGTATTTCCTGGTGGTGCGCTGGCAATGGTACGAGTGGGTGGGTATCTTCGCTCCGCTGGCGCTCTTGTGGGGCATTGCGCGGTACGGCAAAACGCGCGGTCTGCGCAATGTTGTGGTCCTCAGCCACGCGCTGGTGTACTTTGGACTGACCGGCTTCGCAGCAGCGCTGCTGCTGTCGATTCCGCGGTTAGCAGGCTTGGCCCTGTTGCAGCCCCTGCGCTGTCTCCACCTGATCTTCATCGCGCTTTTTGTCCTGCTCGGCGGCGTACTCGCGGAATCGGTATTGAAGTCGCACGTGTGGCGATGGGTAGCCCTGCTGACGCCCATTTGCCTGGGCATGTTCCTGGCGCAGCGCCAACTGTTTCCCGCCACTCAGCATTTAGAATTGCCGGGAATGGCTCCGAAAAATCCCTGGGCACAAGCCTTCGACTGGATTCGCACCCACACGCCCAACGACGCCATCTTTGCTCTGGATCCCAATTACATGAATTTAGAAGGAGAAGACGAGCATGGTTTTCACGTGTTGGCCGAGCGCAGTGGGTTGGCCAATCTCCATGACCGCGGCGCTGTTAGCATGTTCCCCGCCTTGGATCAAGCCTGGTATGTGCAGGACCAGGCCCAGCAAGGCTGGCGCAACTTCCAGGTATCGGACTTCCAGCGTCTCCGCCGCGACTGGGGCGTGACCTGGGTGGTCCTCCAGCGCCCTGGTGTGTCCGGTCTACCGTGTCCTTATAGCAATGCTACGGTCATGGTTTGCCGGATCGATTAGAGGGGATTTGATAATCTAAGTTGGAATGCGGAAACAGTACTTAATCATCTTGTTCATTGGCGCAATTCTGGCGGTTGCCCTGGTTACTACGATTGGCGCGCAGCAGACCAATTCCCCAGCAGTGAATGCCAACGTTTTGAAGAACGCCGGAACACCCAAGGATGCCTTCGCGGGTTCCTGGCTTAGTTACGGACGCTCCCAGGGCGAAACGCGCTACAGCCCCTTGAACCAGATCAACACTTCGAACGTCAGCCGCCTGGGCCTTTCCTGGACCTATGCGCTGGGCGCCGGCGGCGGCAATCAGGAAGGCACGCCGCTGGTCTGGAACAACACGATCTTCGGCATCACCAGTTGGAGCGTGGTCTTCGCGGTGGATGCCCGCACCGGTAAGGAGCTTTGGCGCTGGGACCCCGAAGTGAATCAAGCCGCGGTCCGGCCCAAGATCTGCTGCGGCATCGTCAACCGCGGCCTGGCGATTTACGAAGGCAAGATCTTCGCGCCCATCATCGACGGCCGGCTGGAAGCATTGGATGCGGCGACCGGCAAACCGGTCTGGGAAGCGCGCCTGGCGTATCCGCAGGACTGGTACAGCGTCACCATGGCGCCGCGCGTTGCCAACGGTAAGGTGCTGATCGGAGCGGCCGGCGGCGACCATCCCACGCGCGGTTTCTTCGACGCGTACGACGCGGCCACCGGCCGCCGCGCCTGGCGCTTCTACACGGTTCCCGGCAATCCGGCCGATCCTTACGAAAACGATGCCATGCGCAAAGCCGCGAAAACCTGGGGCGGCGATTTCTACAAAATGGGCGGCGGCGGTGCCGTTTGGGATGGCATGGCTTACGACCCGGAGGCCGATCTGATTTACGTGGGGACCGGCAACGCCGAACCTTGGGTGCAGAAATTCCGCGGCGCGAAGAACATGGATAGCCTCTACACCTGTTCGATTGTGGCCGTACAGGTTTCCACCGGCCAGCTCAAGTGGCACTACCAGGAAGTGCCCAACGACAACTGGGATTACGACGCCGTCCAGCACCTGATGCTGGCCGACCTGAATATCAATGGCCGCCCGCGCAAGGTGCTGATGCAAGCGGGCAAGGACGGTTTCTTCTACGTGCTGGATCGCATCACGGGCGAATTCATTTCCGCGAAGCCATTCACGCAGGTCAACTGGGCGCGCGGCTTCGACGAAGTCAGGCCGCCCCTTGATCAATCCGGAAGCGTTCTACGACAAGGACCCGGTGACGATTTATCCCACCGCGGGCGGCGGTCACAACTGGTCGCCCATGTCTTTCAATCCAACGACCGGCCTTGTCTATATCCCGACTACTTACGGAAGCTGGACCTTCGCCGCCGGTGACGAAGTGATTGCCCAGCAAACCGGTCACACCGGCTTGTCGCGCGCCTTCCTTTCTCCTAAGCCCAATTCGATGCCATTCATCGGGCCGGAGCCTTTGGGAACCAATCGGGGAGTCCTTGAAGCCTGGGATCCCGTCAACCAGAAACTGGTTTGGCGCGCGCCGGGCGGAGGCGGTATCGGCGGAGGCACCGTCGCGACCGCCGGCAACCTGGTCTTCCAGGTGATCAATGATGGCCGCCTGCTCGCGTACAGCGCCGATAAGGGCGACAAGTTGCTTGAGCTCCAACTCGGCCGTACCGGCATGGCACCGCCGATCACGTACCAGGTGGACGGGAAGCAGTATGTCGCGGTGATGGGAGGGCTCGGCCGGCCTGCCATGGTCGTCGGCCCGAACGATGCCAAGGTGGACGCCCCGCCGCTCCTGTTCGTTTTCGAGGTGGATGGGAAGACTCCGATGCCCGCGCCGGCCGCCCCGCCCCCGGCCTTTGGCGCCCCGCCACCCCCACCGCGGACGGAAGCGCATTAGAGACAAGCACCGGCGGCAAGGACCGCCTGCGTTACGTAGCGCCGGCGATCCTTGTCGCCGGTGGGTTAGAGGTTCGTAGGACAGCCTCCCGGCCTGTGTCCGGTTTTCACAACCTGTGTCAGGTTCTTTGCGATGCGATACGCCCTCCTAGCATTTTGGCTCGCCAGTTCGCTCTGCCACGCATCCAGCGATCCGCCGCCGAAATTAATGCTCTGGTCATGGTTCGCCGCGGACGACTTTCGCCCTCTGGCGGACCGCGGCATAGGCGTTGCTTACCTGGCGCTCAGTCTCCAACTGGAAGGCCAGCATGACGTGACTCCATGGCCACGCGGCGTACCCGTTCGGATCGCGCCCGATACCTACAAAATGGCAGTCATCCGGTTTGACTATCCGTCTGATCTAAAGCACCGGCCCTCTTTCAGCCACGAGCAGCGTGACCTGGCGGTAAGGATGATTGCGGAAATCGCCGCCCTCGCCAAACCACAAGCGGTACAGATCGATTTCGACGCCCCTCGTTCGGCCTGGCCCTTCTATCGCCAGTTGCTTACCGATCTCCGGGGCCGCCTCAGATCAAACATCTTCCTCTCCATTACCGCGCTGGTCTCCTGGTGCGATAGCACGCCGAGCTGGCTGGCCGGTCTTCCGGTCGATGAAATTGTGCCCATGGCTTTCTCCATGGGACAGGCCACTCCGGCCACCGTCACGATGCTGCAAAGGGGCGTCCAATTCGCGTTTCCTGGTTGCCGCGCAAGCATGGGTGTGGAGGTGCCGCGTGGACGTGATTACGAAGTGAAACCACGGAAGGGGCAGCGCGCCTATCTCTTCCCGGCCGGCCAAAAGTGGTCGCCCCAGCTGGTATCCAGCGTGCAGAAGAGTTTTCTGCCGTGAAGCGAACCACCCTGGCGGCCATCTTCGTCCTTGTAGCTGCGACTGGCTGGCAGTTCGCAAAGGCCTGCGCTCCCGATTTCTTCAGGGCCGTGTTCAGCTATGTGCGCCACCCTGACCTGCCTCGTACGGAATTCATCGATGGCCGTCTGGGAGTTTTACAGCCCACCTTTGCCCGGTCCTATCTCGTCCTCGCGTATCGCTATCTGAACGGAATCGGCATGAATCCGAGGGAGCGTGAGCAGGCGCGCGACTATTACAAGGACCGGGCTACGGGTTCCTGGGATCACACCGGGACGGATTGGCCTAAACAGTGGCATGCGGCGCGCTCGCGGATCAAGTCTCCGGCCGCGCCCCAGACCGCGCTCATCACCGGCGGACAATTGGCGTACGATCCCGAGACCCACAGCTTCGCGCTCAATTGCGCCGAAGATGCCTTCCGCGTCGCCATACATACCCTGGACGCGCGCCGGAATCGATTCGGTGTCAACAGCCCGGCGTTCCGCTCCTGGATCGGGGCGCAGGACTTGGTGTTCCGGAACTGTGAGGGAGAGAAGGGTGAGCTTCCCCAGGAAGCCGCAACGGACCTCCCGCCGCTCATTCGCGCGGATCGCGAATACCAGATTGCAGCAGCGCATTTCTACGCGGGCGACTATGAAGCTGCGCTGGAACGGTTCCGACGCATTGGCCAGGACTCTTCCTAGCTACGGCTTGACTCGCACCATGACCACACCGTGCGGCTCCACTGTCGCGGCATAACTTCCTTGAGACGCACCCAGGTCCTTATGCGCCCACAAGTCCCGGACCGCGGCACTCTGATCGGCCGGCAAACCGACATCGGCCCAGTTCACGGTAATGGTCCGGGCAGCCGTACCACGGTTCAGCAGAACCACGGCCACGGCGCCGTCCTGAAGCGGCTTCACCCAAATGTCCTGCCCTTCTTCGTGGCGCGCGCGCCTGGCTTGACGCCCTAACGCGTCCTGATCGATCGCGATCACCTCCCGGTTGGTGAGAATGTCGCGGGTCTCGGGCGTCATGGTCTCCAGATCGTTGCCCGCCATCAGCGGCGCGGCCAGCATCGCCCACAGACTGAAATGCGCCTGGTATTCGCTGCGGGTCATGCCGCCGTTGCCCACCTCCAACATGTCCGGATCGTTCCAGTGGCCGGGGCCTGCGTATTTTTCCAGGCCATCTTGCGAGTCAAGAATGTCCATGACTCCCGCGCCAAACTTGGCGCCCTTGCCTTCCCACCGGTCCTGAATGTCAGTGGTAGTGCGCCACAGGTTGCCCACATCGCCGGCCCATACCCACGGCTTGGAGGTCCCCCACTCGCAAATGCTGAACACGATCGGACGGCCCGCTCGCTCGAGCGCATCCCGCATCTTGGTATACGACTCGCGCGCGTCCTGCTTGCCCGTGTTGCACCAATCGTACTTCAAGTAGTCGACGCCCCAGGCCGCGTACTGCCGGGCATCCGGAATCTCGTAGCCGCGGCTGCCGGGACGTCCCTGGCAAGTCTTCGCCCCGGCATCCGAATAGATACCGAACTTCAAGCCGAGCGAATGCACGTAGTCGGCCAGCGCCTTGATCCCGGACGGAAACCGCTGCGGGTCGGCGATGATGTTGCCTTCTTTATCGCGGGCAATCTGCCAGCAATCGTCGATCACGATGTACTGGTAACCGGCGTCCTTCATGCCTGTCTTGACCATGGTCTGCGCGGCCTTCCGCACCAGGTCCTCGCGGACATTGCAGGCGAATTTGTTCCAACTGTTCCAGCCCATCGGCGGAGTGCGGGCAAGCCCATTGTCGAGAGCTGCCAGGTTGAGGGCCAGAAAGCCCAACTGCGCCGCTAGTGCGAGTAGAGTACGCGTCATCACCGATCCTCCTGCGCGCTATTCGTGACGGAGCGCCTCGGTCGGGGCCAAGTGCGCCGCGCGGTTGGCAGGCACGGTCCCGAAGATCAGACCGACGGCGCAAGAAACTCCCACGGCCACCCAGATCGCCGCGGGTGAGATGGGAACGCGCAAACCGGCGACTAGCCGCACCACCGTCGGGATGGCCACGCCCACCACAGTACCGATCATGCCACCGGACAGGCTCAAAATGACCGCCTCCGTCAGGAACTGGGCAAGGATCACCCGGGGGCTGGCGCCCACGGCCAACCGGATACCGATCTCGTGGGTCCGTTCGGTTACCGCCACCAGCATGATATTCATGATTCCAACGCCTGAGATACCCAGGGCGATGCCTGCCACCAGAAACAGGACCAGGGAAAGAATCAGCGAGATACTCCGGGTCGCTTGCACGATGGCAGTCAAGGTGTCCACGTGGTAGCGGGCGCCCCGCCGGTGGCGCGACTCCAGAATCGCCTGCACCTGCTGCGCCACCTGGTCAACCTGTTCGGCGGAACGCACCCGTACGTACAGCGGGTCAATCAGCTCCGACGGCGTGAAGTAGCGCTGGACGGTGATGGGGATGACCACGGTATCGCGCTGGACCTCCGACTGCCCGTAGGTCTCCACCTTCTCGCGAAAAGTGCCGATGACGGTGAATCGCAGGCCATGCAGCCGAATCACCTGGTTGAGCGCGCTGCTGCGGTTACCGAACAGGAACTCCGCCAGGTGGTCCGTCAAGAGCGCCACCTTCTGCCGAAGCTCGACATCGCTGTCATCGAAAAACCGGCCCGTCGTGATCACGATGTTCCGCACGGATGGGTACGCCGCGTCGGTACTGTTGACTCGCACGTCCTGCTCTCGGTTGTTCATCCGCATCGAAGCGACATCCGACATCACGCCCGTGGCGGCAACGATGTCATCCTTGAGTTCCCGGCGGATCGCCTCCACGTCGGACATTTTGATGGAATCGACGTTCGTTGTCGGGCTGGCAGAGCTGATCCCCGTGTAATACGCAAAGATCAGATTGGAGCCGATACCCTCGACCTCTTCCAGAATGTAATACCGGCCGGTGAGCGCGATCGTCACCACCAGAATCACCGAGGCGGTGCCAATCGCCATGGCCAGGCCCGTGAGCAGCGACCGTGTAGGGTTGGCGCGCAGGGCTTCGATGCTGAAGTAAAAGGCCTCCTTGAGGAACATCTGGCAGTGATTATAGTGTGCCGGGCTATCCGTTACCTAGTACGGTCAAAGTACCGGTCGAGGGTTAATCCCCCACGCGAGCCTATGTCGCCGCGGCCCGCATCGCGATAACATGGAACCATGGAGTACACTCCCTCCACTTCCCGGCCGGCGCTGTTCGGCTCTGACTAACCTGGCCGCTCCCCTGCGGTGTCCGTATCGGACTAGTTTACGAAACGAACCCAATTTAGGTAGGAGAATCAATATGGTGCAGGAACAGGAACGGGTCCGTCCGGATCTCCCCCGCATTACCGGTCCGCTGCCGGGGCCGCGCGCGCAGGCGATTATCGAGCGCGATCAGGAGTTTGTGTCGCCCTCGTATACCCGCTGCTACCCGCTGGTAGCCGAGCGTGGGGAAGGCGCCATGGTCGAGGATGTGGACGGCAATCGTTTTCTCGATTTCAACGCCGGTATCGCGGTGGTGGCCACAGGCCATTGTCATCCGCGGGTGGTGGAGGCGATCCAGCGGCAGGCGGCCCGGCTGATTCACATGTCCGGCACGGACTTCTACTACGAAGAGATGGTGGCGCTGGCGGAGAAGCTTTCGGAAATCGCGCCGGGCGATGGACCGCGCCGCGTGTCCTTCGGCAACTCCGGGGCCGAGGCCGTCGAAGGCTCCATCAAGCTGGCGCGCTACGCCACCGGGCGCGACAAGATCATCGCGTTCTTTGGCAGTTTCCACGGGCGCACCATGGGAGCGCTCTCGCTCACCGCGCGCAAAGCCGTGCAGCGCCGCGGGTTCGGCCCGTTGCTGCCGGGCGTGGTGCACGCTCCGTATCCTTACTGCTATCGCTGCCCGGTTGGCAAAACGCCGGACTCGTGCGCGGTGGAGTGCGTCCAGCACATCGAAAACACGCTTCTCAAGACCATCGCACCCGCGGATGAAACGGCCGCGATCGTGGTGGAACCGGTGCAGGGCGAAGGCGGCTACATCGTGCCTCCGCGGAAGTTCTTCGATGAACTGGCGCGCGTGGCCGAACAAAATGGTATTCTGCTGATTTTCGACGAGGTGCAGTGCGGGATGGGCCGCACCGGTAAAATGTGGGCGGCCAACCATTTCGAAGCGGTTCCCGATATTTTCGCTGTGGCGAAAGGGATCGCCAGCGGTCTGCCGCTAGGCGCGACGGTGGCGCGGAAAGACCTGATGACGTGGCCGCCGGGAGCGCACGCTTCCACCTTCGGAGGCAACCCCGTGGCCTGTGCGGCGGCGCTCACCACCATCGCGCTGCTCCAGGAAGAGATGGTGGAGAATGCCGCGCGCATGGGCGCCTACCTGATGGACCGCATGCGCGATTGGCCCGCGCGTTTCCCCATCGTGGGCGACGTGCGCGGGTTAGGGCTAATGATTGGGATCGAACTGGTGCGCGATCAGAAGACTAAGGAAAAAGCGCCCGATCTCCGCGACCATGTGGAGCAACTCGCTTTTGAACGGGGCCTGCTGGTGCTCGGCGCCGGCGACAGTACGCTGCGGCTGAGCCCGCCGCTGGTAATCACCCGCGACCAGTGCGATTTCGCATTGGAAACCTTGACCGAATGTCTGCGGGAGGCGAGTCAACACGGATGAGAACACTCGACGTCGGCTGCGGGATTCACAAGCAGCCCGGTTCCATCGGAATCGACCGGAATCCCGCCAGCAAGGCCGACGTTCTGGTGGACCTCGACCGGTTCCCGTACCCGTTCGCCGACAGCTCCTTCGATCGCGTCACCGCCATCCACGTGATCGAGCACGTTAGCGATGTGATCCGCACCATGGAAGAGTTCCACCGCCTGCTGCGCCGCGGCGGCACGGTGCGCATTGAGACTCCGCATTACACCGACTTCAGCTCGTTCTGCGATCCCACGCACAAGAGCCACCTGAACAGTTTTAGCTTCCGCTATTTCGGCGAAAACCACGGGGGGTTCGGCTACTACTCCCCCGTAAAATTGCGCGAGATTTCCGTGCACGTGAAGCTACTGGCTTTCTGGAGATGGCTCGGGTTCGAATGGCTGGTCAACACATTTCCACGCTACCGGCGTTTCTGGGAGCACTACCTCTGTTACGTGGTGCGCGGCAAGGTGATGGTATTTGAGTTCGAAGTAGTCAAGTAGCCCACCTGTATTCGCCATTGATATATGTGATATGCTCCGTCTAATCGTAAGAAATAGATAAGAAATCGGAGAGGCAGCCAAGTGGATAGCGGTTATTGCCCGACGACACGGGGATCGGTGTGACTCTCCACGCTCGCGGTAAGTTGGTCCTGCTGGCGATACTTGCGGCGGTACTCTCCATTGGCCTCGTCGCTTTGGTACAGTTCGGTCCCTGGCGCAGGACAAAGGCCGCGCCAGCGATTTCGGAGACGAAACCAATAGAGTCGGCGCCCAGCCCTTCTGCGTCTGCTGCGCCACCCCAACCGCGGCCCGCACCGTCACAACAACCCGGTCGAACAGCTAAACGGCCGCCCCTGCCGGCCGCCGCCGAAGCTCCGGTGTCGGTGCAGGCATCGCCACCGCCCACTCAACAGGCGCCGGCCGCCCAAGTGGCACCGGCCCCTCAAGCGGCGCCGCCCTCCACCACAGCTCCACAGTTTCCTTGGCCCCCACCGGCCGCGTCGGCCGCCGAAGTGGTTCCCGCGCGGCTGCTGGCGAGCAGTGTCCGCTTGGAACGGCTGGGAGGTGTCGACACCGTCCTGACCGCCGCGCTTGAGATTAATGGATATAACGAACGAAGCTATTTTGCCGTCCCGCAAGGCTTCGCGATGGTGACTCGCCTGGAACAAATCGCAGCGGACGGTTCACCGCGGCCCCCACCCGGTCGCTGGTCCGCTAACCCGCCGAGACTCGCAGACGGCTTCTCACTTAGAAGCTATCTCCGCTCTCTGTTCACGGCCGATCCCGGATACTACCGGGTCATCGCGTTCATCGTCACGGATGTCCCGTTCACCCAGTCTGAAAAATCGATCACTACCATCGAGGCGGAAGAGTGGCTGCGAAGCGGCTTGAATTTTCTTCCAGAGTGGATCGGGACTCAGATCTACACACCTCAAGTCGTCTGTACAGCCCTGATTTATGAATTCGAGCGCCAACCAAACCGTGACCCCAATGTTCTTTTGCCCAGCCGACTAGATGCCCGAACACACCTGGTCCGCTCGGGATTGTGGAACGCTATCGGGGGTGGTTGAGATATCGACATCCTTTGGGAGTAACGCCTATGACTCGCATGTCTACCGCCGCAAGCATGAAGCGGATTTCGAACACCGACTTGATATCGCTGGACGCGGTGCGCGCCCGGCTCTCCGCAGTATGGCTGGCCGGCTCCTGCGTAATTCTGATGCTGGTTGTCCTTCAGTCGCTACTGGGCAAGTATCAGAGCAAGACTCAGGAAGCCTGGGGTTGGCTGCTGCCTACTCTGATGCCCACCCTCGGAATGATTGTCTCTGTCCTGGGCTATACGGCTCTGGACTCTCGGGCGTCTGATTTCATGGTTCGGAAAACCTTCGTGCGGATCGCCATCTGGTTGTCGGTTTTCTATCAGGTACTGATTCTTCTGACGATCCTGATTCAGCCGTTCGTGGGCGCCGACCCGATCGATCTCATGCACACTTCGAATTTGTGGCTTGGCCCCTTTCAGGGGATAGTGGGATCCGCGTTGGGCGTACTGTTTGTGTCAAAACAACAGAAGAGCGACACCGCAAATCCCTGAAATCCTGATAATTTGGAGCCCATCCCGCCACTCGATAGTGGATGGTGGTGAAGTGATGGGGCTGTTGTACCGCGCTGCCGACGCGCTTCGGCGCCGGCGCATCGCGGACGACCACGGCCGCGTGGGTGAAGATCTGGCCCACCGCTACCTGCGAAGACGCGGCTGCATTATCGTCGCGCGGCGCTATCGGCCCAACTCGGGAGGCGGCGAAATCGACCTGGTGGCCTGGCATCGCGGCGTGCTGGTCTTCGTGGAAGTGAAGGCCCGCGTCGAGCGCCGAGTACGGAACGCCCGATCGCGCCGTGGATGCCGAGAAACAACGCTACCTGGCCCACGCTGGCCGCGACTATGCGCGCCGCGCCGGCGTGGAGTGGCAACAGGTGCGGTTCGATATCGTCGGCATCATTCTGAGCAAGCCGCCGCAGATTGAGTGGCTGCAGGACGCCTTCCGGCCGTAGCCTCCAGTTCGCCGGCGGCAAGACCGCCAGCGCCACTTATAATCAAAGACAGTGGAACTCGAAAAGACACTGCTCCGCAAAGTCGGGGAAGCGATCCATCGCTTCAAGATGATCCGCGATGGCGACCGTGTGGCCGTGGCGCTCTCGGGCGGCAAAGACTCCATCACTATGCTGGAAGCCCTGCTGCTGCTCGCCGAACGCGCGCCCATCGATTTTTCCGTGTGCGCCTTCACCGTGGAACAGGGCAAGTTCCTGCGCCCCATCGAACCGCTGGGTGAATATCTGCAAAAACGAGGCGTGGCTTGGACATACAAACGCGACGCGCCTTCGCTGCGGCTGATCGAAGACCAGCCCGACCACGGCTGCGATCTCTGCAGCCGCTACCGGCGCCGCGCCGTCTACGAGATTGCGCGCGGTCTGGGTGCCAACGTGATTGCGTTCGGTCATACGGCGGATGATTTTTGCGAGTCGCTGCTGCGCAATACCATGTTCACCGGCAGGCTCAGCGCGCTGCCGCCGGTGACTACTTCGCGCGACCGGGAGTTCCGCCTGATCCGCCCGCTGGTGTTCGTCACCGAGGACATTACGCGCGCGTACGCCGAGTCGCTGGGGGTTCCCGTGGTGCCCTGCGGCTGCTCGCAAAAGACCGGCACCGTCCGGCGGGCCCTGCGCGATATCTTCGCCGAGTTGGAAAAGGAGCACCCGTATCTGAAGGAGAACATCCTCTCGGCCATGGGCAACGTGGATACGAAACGGTTGCTGGACCCGCGCTTTCTCGACGTCGATGCCCCTGAGGCACAAGACGCCCAAGAGTTGTTCCCCATCGTGACGGAATCGTAACGGAATCCCGAGTGGCTGACCTTGCACAAGCTCGCCAGTGCCTCGCCGGGGCGCAGTCCGTAGCCGTGCTGACGGGCGCAGGCATCTCCGCGGAGAGCGGCATTCCCACCTTCCGCGGCGCCGGCGGGCTGTGGAACAACTATCGTGCGGAAGATCTCGCCACGCCCGAAGCGTTCGCGCGCGATCCGCGCCTGGTCTGGGAATGGTACAACTGGCGGCGCGAGATGATCGCGAAAGCCGCTCCGAACCCGGCCCATCAAGCGCTGGTGAAGATCGAGACCACCAAACCGCGCTTCACGCTCATCACGCAAAACGTGGATGGCTTGCACGATCTCGCCGGCAGCGGGCGCATTCTCAAGCTCCACGGCGACATCTGGCGTATGCGTTGCACGGAATGCGGCGCGAATTGGCCGGACCGCCGCGCGCCTCTTCCCAAGCTGCCACCACACTGCGGGTGCGGCGGGCTGGCGCGGCCCGGCGTAGTCTGGTTCGGGGAGCCTCTGCCGGAGGGGATCATGAAGGAAGCGGAACACGCCGCCGCGTCCGCCCAGGTACTTCTGGTGATCGGAACTTCCGCCGTGGTCTACCCCGCGGCCGGCCTGGTTCCACATGCCAAGCAGAGCGGCGCCACCGTGATCGAGATCAACCTGGAAGCCACGGCCTTTTCGGAGACGGTCGATTTTTCGTTTCAGGAACCGGCCGGAGAATTGCTCCCGAAGCTTCTGTAAGGAAGCCGGCGACAAGGATCGCCAGCGCTACGTAACGCCGGCGGTCTTTGCCGCCGGTCCGACGGGTTATAAAGGAACTGATGCGCCTTCTCACGATCCTGCTGGCCGCTGCAGCCTTCGCGCCTGCCCAAACTCCGACAATGCTGCGCACCATGCGTCTCGACTACGTCCACACCGGTACCGCCACCGAGGAGCGCTTCGGCCGCGATGCTGTGGTGGTCGAGTCCGCCTGGCCGGGCCCCCTCGACCGCTGGATCGACGACACCAATCTCGGCGCCTATCAGTTCCAGGTTGTCGACCGCGCCTCTCACGCCTTGGTCTACTCGCGCGGCTATGCCAGCATCTTCGGCGAGTGGCAAGACACGGACGAAGCCAAGCAGCAGACCCGCGGCTTCCAGGAGAGTGTGCGCTTCCCGGCGCCGGATAAGCCCGTCGACGTCGTCATCCGCAAGCGCGACCAGCGTAATGGGTGGCGCGACCTCTGGTCCACCAGCATCGATCCCGCCGACCCCGCCATCGATCGTGCCGCCCCGCCCAAGCTGCACGTCTGGCCCGTCATCCAAAACGGCCCGCCGCGCGACAAGGTCGACTTACTGCTCCTGGGCGACGGCTACACCACCGCCGAAATGAGTAAGTGGCATCGCGACGCGCGGCGCACCGCCGAGTTACTCTTCGCCGCGGCTCCCTTTCGCCAACATCGCCGCGATTTCAACGTCTGGGCCATCGACACGCCGGCCGAAGAGAGTGGTGTTTCGCGGCCGTCCGACGGCGTCTATCGCCGCTCGCCCCTGCGCGCCGCCTACGATGCGTTCGGGTCCGAGCGCTATATATTAACTTTTGATAACAAGCGTCTCCGCGAAATCGCCTCCACCGCGCCTTACGAGTTCATCGAAATCGTGGTCAACGGACGCAAGTACGGAGGCGGCGGCATTTTCAATCTCTACGCCACCGTGGCTTCCGACAACGCCTTCACCCCCTATGTCTTCGTGCACGAATTTGGCCATCATTTCGCTGGACTTGCCGACGAATACTACACCTCGGATGTGTCTTATAACAGCGCGGCCGAGCGCGTGGAGCCGTGGGAACCGAATGCCACCGCCGATCCGCACGCCGCTAAATGGAAGGATCTGCTGACGGCTGGGATCGACCTGCCGAGTCTCTGGCCTAAGTCCCAGTTCGAGCAGATGGAGCAGGACATCCAAAAGCGCCGCCGCGAGATCCGCGCGCAGCACCGTCCCGAGGAAGAGATGGAGGCACTGTTCCGCGAGGAACGCGAGCGTGACACCGCCCTGCTCGGCTCCGGCCCCAACGCCGGGAAAGTGGGCGCCTTCGAAGGCGCGCTCTACGAATCACGAGGCTACTACCGGCCCCAGCAGGATTGCATCATGTTCACACGCGACGAAGTTGGCTTCTGCGCCGTGTGCCGCCGGGCCATTGAGCGTGTCATCCGAATGTACGCAAAGTGAACGTAAAACTATTAACGTTAGTAATATAGCGGTATAGCCTTTTGGAGCCATTACCGTTTATTCGTGTAACTTCACTGGTACGATAATCATCAGATAGTCGTAACATCAATTCCCTTAGGAGATAACTTACTACCAATGTTTCTAAGATCACTCGTTGCGTTTACTGTTTTGGGTCTCTCCGTTGCAGGCGCCAAAAGTTACGAATTCACTCTCACTCAGACCGTCAAAGCCGGCAGTGCGGAACTCAAGCCAGGCAACTATAGCGTGGTCGTAGACGGATCGAAGGTCCGCTTTAAGGATTCGGCAGGCAAGGTCACGGAAGCCGATGCCACCGTGGCGACCAGTGACAAGAAGTTCTCGGTCACTCAGGTCGACACCGTTCAGGCAAACGGCCAGGCCACTGTTCATGAAATCGACCTTGGCGGTACCACGACCAAGCTTCAGTTCGGCAAAACTTCCGATAGTTCCGCCGCGCAGTAAGACCTCTTTTACTCCCTCGGCGCGATATCCCCTGCGTCTTTGTTGACGCAGGGATCGCGCTCGGTAACCCCCCGTCAGGACCGATAATAGCGGTATGCCCGAACGCGAGCCTGCCGCCGCTGTTGAATTTTACTGCCCCATCTGTGCCCGGCCGGTTTCCGACCCGCTCGTCTGCGGCGATTGCCACGCGCTCATCTGCCGCGTGTGCGGCACACCTCTTGAACGCATCGACGACCTGGGCATCGCCTAGACTATTTCAAGCTTTCGATCTGGTAGCCCGCCGGGACCTGGAACAAGTAAGAACTGGGCTCCGTACGGCTGATGTTCATTAGCTCAAAAGTCTCCTGCCCCATGCGCGGATCGTTGTGAGTACTCTTCACCATGGTCTGCAGTTCGGATGAATACCAGCTTTCGGACACGATCTGTATAGGGCGATCGTTGCCGATTGCGCCGGCTTCGATTGTGGAAGTCATGCGCGTGCCGGTAGTATTTACTCCTTCGATGGTCTGACTCCCCAGCGGCTCGCTTTTGCCCGCGAGCTTCTCCTTGGTGACGAGCATCATGTTCGGCTGGCCCTGGAAGACGAAAGCAGACGGAGGAGGCGGTGGCGGCTGCGTCAAGAAGACGTGGGCGGTTAAAGGTTCGGTAGTGGCATAGCCTAAGTCAACACCACCTACGGCGCGAACACTGTGAAGGCTATCGCCCGGCCCGATATACGAGCCGACCATCATCTGGCGTGCAGTCTGAGTCTTCGGATCGAGCATATAACTCACGCCGGCCACGGGATCCCAAATAGTCACTTGATCGGGAGTCTCGCGGCGTATCCGGCCTTGGCTGTCTCGATAAACCGTCGTCTGCGACTTTCGCTCGATGCGAGTCCCATCGGAGAGGGTCTGCGTATTCTCATTTACTTCCACCGCGGAGTAAGGAGCGCTCTTCACGGCCGGCCCCATCACAGCGCTGGTTACGCCGATCACTTTTGCCTGATCGATGACTTGTCGCAACTTCATCTTCGCTCCGCGTTTCATTACTGGTAACCCGGTCCTGCGCCACGACGGTGTTGATCGATCCTGGCCGCAACGGCTACCGCCATAATCGGTAGTATGCCCAACATTTTGTAAATCACGTTGATCACCTTTCTCCTGTGACACTGCTAATCAGCCGTATGGCATGCGGCTGTCCATCCGTACCTACAATCACGTCGGCCGGAACCCGGCCGCCATCCAGCGCGACGCGAACTACGATACCGGCTTCCACCGGTTCGTCATCCAGCGCGACGTAATACTCCAGTTGAGGATTCGGCTTCGGCGGAATAGCCTTTTTGCGCGGCACCAGGCGACGAATAATTGCCGGCTTCACCGTCACTGGCGGCAGCGCAGCAGGAACGGCAGGAGTCGCTGTAGGTGGAGGCGGCGCTAATACGACGCGCTTCTCCGCCGTCTTCGGAAGCATCACTAACGCGAGCGCCAGCGAGGCCGCTAATGCGCCGGCTGCTCCGGCCCAGCGCCGGACGGCGGGATTTCGGCGCGGCAAGCTCGGCATTCGCAACACCGCTTCCTCGGCCGGGAGCGCGCCCAGCGCCGAGTAGGCCCAAGCGGCCCGCCGCTCGAGTTCCTTACACAGTCCGCCGCACGCCATACACTCATGTAAGTGCGCCGCCAGACGCTGCATGTCTCCCGCAGGCAGTTCCCCATCCAGATACGCCCTCAACTCGCCTTCCTGCCAGCATTGCGTCATACGTCATCTCCATGTTTGGTGCGGTATTTGCGCTCGAATTCCCGTTCGGCCCGCGCCAGCAGCGTGCCCACCGAGGAAGGCTGCACCCCCAGGGTCCGCGCGACCTCCCGGTACGCCATCCCACCGGTACGCAGCAGCAGGAGTTGCGCGTCGCGCGGCTTCAGCGTGGCCAGCACGGCCCGTACCCGCGCCGCGCGCTCCCGGCGCAAGATCTCCTCCAGGGTGCTTGGCTCTTCACCTACGCGCAGCCGCTCCGCACCGGCGGCCTCTTCCTTTCGGCGGCGGCGCGAGTTGGCCCGCAGCGCATCCAGCCCAGCGTTGGTAGCCACGCGGTACACCCAAGCCAACACATCCTCGCGGCTGGCCAGCAGCGCCGAACGCCGCGCCAGCTTGGAGAATGCATCGGCCGCGATCTCCTCGGCTTGCCCGCGATCGCCGGTCAGGTGAGTGAGAAGCCCGACCACGCGCGGGTAGTGGTCGCGGAACAGCGCTTCGAACCATTCTGTGTCCGCAAACGCCCGCACCGGGCTCAACGCCAATTCCTCCGGCTGCACACTCTTACTACGTCAACCGGATAGCTTTTGTGACGGAATTTTTTGGTGTGTTACCGAGCCTGTGTGTTACCGAGCCGTGACCAAAGGGAGCGGTCTGGTTTAGTGCTGCGGCTTGCCGCACTCGGGACAGAACTTCGCCGACCGTGGAATCGATTTGGCGCACGCCGCGCAGGCCGCCTCTAACGGCGTGTAAATCTTCTGCAGTTCTTCCGGCACCGAAAGGCTCTCAATCACCAGGGAATCGAGGCCAATTCCCAATGCGGCGAAAGCCGGCCGCGACCGCTCCGACACGCGCCTGGCCAACTCGGTAAGGTTCGCGGCCAGGCCCGGAAAGGCGGTTTCGGTGGGAGACAGAGCTTCTGCCAGGCGGCCGGCAAGCGCGCTGCGCAGCTGGCCTTCGACATCTTCGCCGTAACAGACCGCCCGCGTGCCGCTCACCTTGTTGAAGAACGCGCGCGGGTCGGTGATGCGATACGAATAGACTCCATAGACGCGGACTCGCACGGCGCCCAATTCACGGTCGTAAATGGTGATGGGCGTGGCCGTGCCCCACCGCTGATCGATCTGGATGCGCGTGGAGAAGAAATAGACGTCGCTCTTAAACGTGGAGTCCGGCTCCCCGCTTTTCGCGCGGATGAGCAGCGGCAACGTGCGCGCGTTGAGGGTGTATAGCCCGGGACCGAACACGTCGGCGATTCGTCCCTCGTTGATGAAAGCAGCGATCTGCGATTTGCCCACGGTAAGCTGTGTGCCGTTCTGGATCTCCAGTTCTTCCATGGGATAGCGGTAGGCGAGCGCGCCGGCATCCGGGTCGGTCCACCGGATGACATCGAGGTACGGCTTCACGAGCACACTTTGCAGACCCATAGCGCTCCAGTCTCCATACTCTAGATCCCAGCGAATCCTCAGACAAGATAGACGAGAGTTACTATTCCGTTTGGCCGCTGGTGATCCGGAGGTATCCTGATCTTGTATGCCGCTGCGCGGTCTGTTTGCCGACCAAGCCGTAAATTTCTCCAAGCTGCCGGCGTTCCGGGCGGAACACTTTCCGTACGCCGGGCCCTATCCGTGGCTTGACTGCGACGACGCCCCCCAGCGCATTGAGGAAAAGTTGCAGGCTGGAGAGATCACCGGGGAAGAGGCCCGCCAGTGCCGCTTCTGGATGGAGAACGGCTACATCGTCATCGACAAACTGTTTTCAGACGAGATCCTGGACGATGTTTGGGAGGCGTACGAGCGTGCGATCCGAGCCGGCAAAACTGTGCCGCCGCCCGAGCCGGCCAGCGAAGGCGACCCCTATCCGGGCCGCTATCTGCAGCCGCACAAGAAGATCGCCTCGTTCTGCCAGATCCTGAAACACGCGGGTCTGCTGCACTGGATCCGGCTGCTGATGGAACGCGAGCCGAAGCCGTTGCAGACCATCACTTCGCACAAAGGCTCAGAGCAGGGCGTGCACTCTGACTCGATTCACATGACCACGTATCCGCTGGGATACCTTTCGGCCGCGTGGATCGCCTTTGAGGACATCCACCCCGATAGCGGCCCGCTGGTCTTTTATCCGGGCAGCCACCGCCTGCCCTATGTGTTCAGTAAGGACGTGGGCATTTCCGAGTCCGAGTTCCAGCGCGAGGGATACCGTACCTACAAGGATCGCTACGAACCGCACATCCGGAGCGTGATTGAAGAGCGCGGGCTTGAAGCGCACCACTTCCATGCGCGTAAGGGCGACGTGCTGATCTGGCACGCCAACCTGCTCCACGGCGGATCGAAGCGGCGCAATCTACAACTGTCGCGCAAGGCCGTGGTGTGCCACTTCTTCGTGAAGGGCGCGTTCGTGTACCACGACCTGGCGGCCACGCGATCGCGCCAGCAATACGTCGGCACGTGCCTGCTGCGCGACGACACCGGCAAGCTGCGCGGCCTTGGCAAGCTGGGGAAACGCAAATAGCTCAGTTGCTGTAGTGGATCGCGAACTGTCCGGTCTCTTCGACGACCGTGTAATCCGGCGGCGGCTGGAACAGACTGGCGTCCGGCTCCGAGCGGCTCAGGTTGGACATCTTCATGATGGTTTCGCCGGAGCGCGGATCACTGGTATTGCGCAGAACCACCATCTTTAGCTCCGGAGAGGTCCAGGTTTCGGTCGTGGTAACGATCGGCCGGTCGTTGCCTTGCTCACCTACCGGAATCGTGTATGTCGTCCGTTCGCCTTCGGCGAGCACGCCCTCGATAACCTGAGTGCCCAGCTTCTCCGTGTTAAATTGCGGACGGACAGCGGGACGGCTAACACTGTTAATGACGTTGGGAGCAGCCGGCGAAGGCGCTCCTCCGCTGAGAGTGGCGACGGCCACTCGGCCCGCCGGCGCGATCTGGACAAAGTTACCAGCCCGGCCAGCAATCGGAAGATTCTGCGATTGCACAGTGGACCGGTGCGCGATTTTGGCCTGCGTGTCCAAGGTGTATTGGACGCCGGCTGCCGGGTCGGTTATCTCGATGACAGTTGGCAATTGTGGAGCATTGGCGCCGGCGCGCGGCGGTCCCATCAGCGATCGCTCCACCCTGGTCCGGCCGAGCGAGTCGCGATACATCATTCGCCGCATCACCGGCTGCGTGATGTGTGTGCCATCGCTCAAGGTCTGGGTGTGTTCTTGCGTCTCCTCGCCTGAGTAAGGCGCGCCCGTTACCGCGGGAGGAAGAAATCTAGGCGCCATAAAGCCGGCAGTGACGTTGGTTTGCCCGCCGGCGCCGCCGGCTATGGTGGTGACTATGCCTTGCGTAAATCCTACGGAGGCGGTCAGCAGGAAAACCACGCCCACTATTAGATATGGGTATTTCATATGGGCCCTCGTTATGAATTGTACCGCTTCAACTCTCGCCGAACAGTCTCGATCAATTCCGGGACAGCGTCGCCCATAGCCACCGGCCCATGCCCAGGCACAATGGCGCGCAGATCGAGGCTGGAGAGACGATCCAAGGACTCCAGCCACAGCTGCCAATCGCGCTTCGTCCCGCAACTGAGGTTGGGCGCATAGCCATTGGCCAGGCAATCTCCGCAGAAGAGCACACCGTCCGCCGGCACATACACTGACAGATTAGACGGCGTGTGGCCGGGGGTGAGTAGGATTTGCGCCGCGCAGTCGCCGAGTTCCAAAGTGCAGTCGGTGCTAAGCGAGCGATTGGGATTGGCCAGGACGGTCCCGCAGTAGAAGACCTCGGCTTCGCCCCGTCGGCGCCGCGCCTCATCGGGAATGGCGGCGTTGAATTCAGCCACCTCGGCACGAAATTCGTCGTCCGTGCGCTGGATGGAGGCATGCCCGTATACGTCGATGCCGCGCTCCCGGAAATAGCCGTTCCCGCCGATGTGGTCGAAATGCTGCTCGGTGTCGATTACGACAAAGCGGTTCCCCGGACGGACTGCGGAAGCATACCCGTGGACGGTAGCCGCCGCGAGCGCGTTAGCCCCGGTGTCGACGATGAGGGTGGTGTGTTCCCCAGCCACGATGCCGGCGTTGACGCTCCACGGCGGAACATAACCGAGTCCGGTGACAGCGAAGCAGTGGTGGGATAGGCGCATTGCGGACAGCGATGCCGCATGATAGCAGGCGCTTGATGCTCTGGTAAAATCAACTTGCGTGCGCCCGTAGCTCAGTTGGATAGAGCGGCTGGCTTCGAACCAGTAGGTCGGGGGTTCGAGTCCCTCCGGGCGCACCAGAAACCCCAAAAAACAACTCAGAGGTTGCGCCAGAACTGGCGTGTTCTCCAGATCTGCTTTTTGCCGGTATGCCCAAAAGTATTCCCACGGTTTACGACTTGCGCCCGGTCCATCGCCGGGTCAATGTGCGGCGCACTTCCCTGAGAAGCGCACCCGATTCTCTGGCTAGGTCTGTTTGCACATGGGCGCAGCGGTTTGCCGGAGATGGCCGACGTGCGGGAAAAAGATACGATTCCGGACCGGCCGGGCCTCAAGACGCTTTCGGCTGTAACACTCTGAAACGAATTAAGATCCAGAGTATGACCAGCGCAAAGGCGACGAGCCCAGCAGTCTCCCAAGTACCCCAATGCTCCGCCATAGCGACAGAGCAGCCAGGATTCGTCGGATGCTTAGCGCAGTCGTTCCCATTCCCAGGGTTTCCGAAGCTAACCAGAGGCGTCAGGAAAAAACCGATCCAAGCCAACCATGAAGACGCGAGTCTTAGCATCTATTCCTCCCCCGACCGGACCAATTAGTCTTTCTAGAACTACCTGTACGGTATGGCACTACATCTGCATCGTCAATGGGACCTTCGGGCAAAGCATGACATTATTGTCTTGTTATTCACGATGGCCTTGTGCGCGATTCGCTGCGGGCCATTGGGTGGACCCAGCCTCGGTGCATTCGCGCCCACAGGCGGGGGACCTGACGCAACCGCGACTGCTGTGGGTCTTTGCCGGGTACCAGGGCAACTTTTTGCCCGGTATGCTCGCAGTTTGCCCGTTGCGCCCGGCCATCGCCGCGCGAATCGTCCGTTTCTGCGGGCGAACGAAGTGGGGCCGCGGCCGAAGGGCGCGAAGAAATCCCGCGACATTTTTGGCGGCCCGACTGTTGCGTGAAGCCTGCACGCGCTTGTCAAAGCTGTGAAGGATTTCAGCAGTAATCTTGGTTAGTTATGCGGCAAAACGGGCAATCGTCCCGAGCCCGGACCGCCGGTCGAAGGAATTTAAGCTTTGGCGGTCAACTCGCGTGGGGCGACATACACCGAGGGCCTGAACTTGAACTCTGCCTTCAACTGACAGGCCTTGCAGGTCGACCAACAGGGCAACCTTTGTGGTGTCGATTGCTGCTTCGGCTTCACGCCGACACTTGCGACAGTTCACGATAAGCTCGCCATCGGCGCTGCCAATGAAGGCGAAGGATTCGGAATCGAAGAGTGGAACCACAGCATGTATCATACTATACATAATTCGGACGTCCGTATCCCTAAGGACGCAACCGCGGGTCAACGCGCTGCGTGTGAACGCGTACAACCCGGATGCGTGCGCTGTCCGTATGCTGGGGATTGATCAGTACATTCCACGTCGCCGGCACGATTACCGACGGGACCTGCAAGAGAGCGGTCCGGCCGGCGCGCAGCCATTCGGTCACCCGCGTGGCGGGTGGCCTCCAGATTCCGCTGCCAGTTACGTCCGAGAGCGTTCACCTCCAGGGTTCCCACGGAAGTGCGATCGGGGGCCTCTATTTCCAAATATGGAAGCGGATCGGGAAGATCTTCGGAGTCGATCTCGATATGGACTAGCACCTCGACCAGCGAAGTGGCCGGATTCGGGGCGCAGTAGACCACACGCGATCCTTGCGTATGCCATCGACCGGGCGCCAACAATCCTCCTGCCCCATCCAGGCCAGTGTGCTCAGAAATTCGCCAGAGTGTCACGCCGTCATGCCGTATTCGAACTGGATGATCATCTCCTCCACGAGGCGAGCGCCGGCTTCGGTCGCCAGCATCTCAATCGGCGTTTTGCTTTCGAAGCGCCGCTTCGCTTTCCGCAGCCACCGCCAGGCTTTCTCAGAGTCGTGGAACGCCCGCTCAGCCATTGTGGTGATCCGGGCCACGCGCACGGCCTTATCCGACTCCTCCCTCGAGAGCGGCTGCTGCTTGGCGATGCGGTGCGCCAGCGTTCTGCGTGGGACGATCAACTGATAGACTTCAGCGTCAGACAGACCGCCACGGACCAGCGACTTGATGGCAGCAGCGGGGAGCCTCTTCTCAACCAGTGAGGCCAAGTCCTCGTCGGATCGAATTCGGGATACACCAAGTTTCCCGCCCATCAATGCGTAGAAAGCTCCCGGCGGCATGGGCCCAACGGCTTTATTCAACTCGGCCATTCGCGAAAGCTCCTTGGCAATCTGCCACTATTATACGGGCAATTTGCACATATCGCAAAAAACCGTCGACGCCCCCTTCACGTGTTAGTGGCGCGGGGCGGGGGCAAGGTATCTCAGCGTCCAGGGTACTTTGTGGTGCGCCTAACGGGCCGACGAAGGAACAATAGCCCCGCGAACCCCGCCGCGACCAGGCCGTAAGTCGCAGGCTCGGGCACCGGGGCCGTTGTGACCTGGAGTTCGACGATGCAGTTGGGGCAAACGCCATGCCCAGAGGAATCGAAAGCGAACTCGCTGGTCGGACTTTGCGCCCAACGTGGTGATGCGGCCGCCGATGCCGAATGTCGTATTGGAAACGATAGCGGAGATGCCGGCGACATCGAGGGTTATGGACTGGCTCGTGCCCTCGGGGTGTGCGGGGCTGTTGGCGCCGTCGGCCGCCGTATAGACTCGGCTGCCATACACGGTGCCGGTACCCAGGTCGTTGAATCCGAACACAGACGGGATAGAGGTGATTTGATAGGTCATCGAGGGGCTATCTGCTGTGCTCCACGCCGGCGCTGCTCAGTGTCAGCACCGCGGAAGTGACCGGGCCGTCCAGGAGCGGAATGTCGAATGTGAAGAAGTCGCGAAACTCGGCTGGACCACTCATTCAGCCGTTTGCAGCAAAAGCAGGGCAGTAGCCGGCTCTGTAGTTGTTGCCCGCGAGCGTAATGCCACTGTCGTCGGTTGGCGTGAACCAGCCCCGCGTCGCATCGCTGATCAAGAAGACATCGCCATGGGCATTTTCCGCGAGCCCAGCGAGCACGAAAGCCGTGCAGAGAAGGAACGAGTAAGTTCTCTTCACGATTAGATCCTCTCAAACTGCTGTATTTCCAATCTGTTTTTTGAGAGCATACATGCGCTTCCGGCACGGACGCATAGAAGAATCGAAGACAAAATCGACTAAAGTTCTAGTACTGCATGGTAGTGTATCGGGCAGGGGCGGCTATTTGCGAATCCTCGATCGACGCCACTTCGATTTCCTCTCACTCCCACAGCACGCCCCGCCCCAGAATATTCCGCGGATCCAAGCGGCGCTTCACCGCGCGCATGGCTTCCAGTTGCTCGGGCTCGTACTGCAGCTTCAACAGGTGAGCTTTCCGTCTTCCAAGCCCGTGCTCGGCCGATACCGTGCCGCCTAACTCAACCGCTTTGCCCGCGAATTCCAGAATCAAGCCGGTGGCCTTCCGCGGATCGTTCGGCGACGAGAACAGGTTCACGTGCAGGTGGGCATCGCCGATATGCCCGAAGATCACGTAGCGGCCTGGATACTCCTCTTCCAGGCGGCGCCGGTAGTATGCCAGCATCTCGCGGTTCGCCGCCAGCGGCACGGCGTAATCGGTGTTCATCTTCAAGGCGCCCGCGCGGCGCACGGTGTCGTTGACCAGCTCCGGAAGCGCATGGCGAAAACGGCGGAAGCGGTCGCGGTCGGCGGACGATATCGCAAACCACGAGTCAGTCAAAGCGCCCGCTGCCTCAACCTGGCGCAGCCATTCGTCCAGTACCGGATCGTCGTCCGACCGCAGTTCCCGATCGAACAGGATGGCGGCGCGGGCCTCACTCGGGATTTCCGGAAAGCGCGAGCGCAACAGCGCGAGTGAAGGCGCGTCGAAATATTCCAGCATACGGGCCGCGGTGGTGGCGCGCCACTGCTCCACCGCATCCAGGGCGGAATCATCATTCGCGAAAAACACGACGCCGGCCAGCACACCGGGCGGCGCCGGCAGCAAGCGCAGGCGGGCCTCGGTCACCACTCCCAGCGTGCCCTCCGATCCGGTAAACAGATCGATCCAATCCATTCCCGGGCGGAGCAGGTAACCGGCGGTGTTCTTGGTGACATGGGGCAGCGGAATGGTGCCGCATGCGAAATCGATGGCGTCGCCGCGGCCGCAGTCGATCAACCGGCCGTCAGCCAGGACCACACGCAGGCGTTCGATCCAGGGGCGCGTGGATCCATATATAAAGCTGCGCGAGCCGCTGGCATTCGTGGCGACGGTGCCGCCGATGGAGGCGCCCGTCTCGGTGGGATCGGGCGGGTAGAACTGGCCGGAGCTCTGTGCCGCCGCGTGCAGATCGCGAAGCAGCACGCCGGCGCCCGCCACCGCGTAGCCCTGGTGAATTTCCAGGCGCGTGAATTTTTCGAGCGAAAGCACCCATCCGCCCAGCGGAACGCGGCCGCCAGTAAGGCCCGTGCCGGCTCCTTCAATGGTTACCGCGACGCCTGCCTCGGAGGCTTCGCGCAATGCTGCGATGACTGCGGCTTCATCGGATGGGACGATGAGCCGCTCGGCGTGGCCGCGGAATCCCGAAGCGTCCTCGAGGTATTGGATAGCGATCATGGGGGTTCTGTTGGTCAGGACGCCGGGCAGAAGCCCGGCGGCGGCCCAGAAGGGCCGGCCCCACAGTTTTTCAGACTTCCAGGATCACCGGCATGATCAGCGGCCGGCGCGAAGTCTCCTTCACGATGAACCGCTTCAGGTCCGCGCGGATCTTCTCCTTCATGACTCCCCAATCCGTCTTCTCCTCCTGGTTGGAGCCCTCCAGTGTTTTGGCCACGACCTGCCGCGCCGATTGCAGAAACGCGGAGCCGTCGTCCGCCAGGGCGAATCCGCGGCTCACAATTTCGGGCAGGGCTTCGATACGCCCGGTGTGGCGGTTGATGGCGATGATCGGCAGCACGATTCCGTCCTCCGAAAGGTGGCGCCGGTCGCGGATCACCATCTCCTCCACAATATCGTCCACTGAGCCGGAGTCGATGCACACGCGGCCCACGGTGACCCGCCCCGCCTTGCGCGCGCCGTGGTGATCGATCTCCAGGACGTCGCCCGATTCCATCACGAAGCTCTCTTCCAGGCCCGCGAAACTTCAGGTGCTCGGCCAGGCGCGCGTGTTTGGAAAGCTGGCGGAACTCGCCGTGGATGGGCATGAAATAGCGCGGTCGGACCAGGTTCAGGACCAGCTTCATCTCCTCCACGCTGGCGTGTCCGGAGACGTGCAGCGGCGGGTTCATCGACCCGTAGAGGACATCCGCCCCGCGGCGCGCCATGTGGTCGATCATGCGAAAAATAGCCTTCTCATTGCCGGGGATGATGCGCGAGCTGAGCACCACCGTATCGCCCGCCTCCACGGCAGCGTGCTTGTGGTTATCCACGGCGACGCGAGCCAGCGCCGACATCGGTTCGCCCTGCGTGCCCGAGATCAGGAAGGCGACTTTGTCCGGCGGCCGGTCCATGGCGTCTTGCGGCCGTAACAGAATGCCGTCCGGAATATCCAGCAGGCCGAGCCCGTGCGCGATCTCCGTCACCGTGGTCATGCTGCGGCCGAACACCGCCACGCTGCGGCTGTACTCCTGCGCGAGGTCGAGCACCAGTTGAATGCGGTGGATCGAGGAGCTGAAGCAGGAGACCACGATGCGGCGCTCCGAGCGGCTGAAGATCTCCTCCATACGCGGCCGGACGGCGCGCTCCGATTCGGTGTATCCGGGCCGGTCGGAGTTGGTGGAATCGGAGAGCAGCAGCAGCACGCCGCGCTTGCCATAGTCGGCCAGCGTGTGCAGGTCGAACAGCTCGTTGTCGGTGGGAGTGGGGTCCACCTTGAAATCGCCGGTGTGGATGATCACGCCGAGCGGGGTGGTAATGGCCAGCGCCACGGCGCTCACGATCGAGTGGGTCACGTGAATGAACTCGATCTTGAAGGGGCCGATTTCCAGCATCTGCTTGGGCTTGATCTTGATGAAGCGCGGCTCTTCTTCGAGCTCGTACTCCTCCAGGCGGCGGTCCACCAGGGCCAGCGTGAAGGCCGTCCCGTACACCGGCACGTCGATCTCGGAGAGGAAATACGGCACGGCCCCGATGTGGTCTTCGTGGCCGTGGGTCAACACCAGCGCGCGGACCATCGCCTGGTGCTCCTTGAGGAAGGTGAGGTCGGGCATCACCAGGTCGACGCCCAGCAGTTCCGCCTCGGGGAACATCATTCCCGCATCCACGACGATAATGTCGTCGGCATACCGGATGGCGGTCATGTTCATGCCGAACTCGCCCAAGCCACCCAGGGGCACGATTTGCAACTTGTGATCAGTCATTAAAAATAGCTTTCAGCACTCAGCATTCAGCACTCAGCTTTTCAAAACCCGGCCCGATCCGCCGCAGCCGGTTTTGGCCGGAGAGCTGATTGCTGATCGCTGACAGCTGAATGCTTCTTTCAACGATACCCCGCCGCCTGCAATTCGAACAGCTCGGCATAGCGCCCGCCCAGTGCGACCAACTGCTCGTGCGAGCCCTGCTCGCGTACGGCGCCATCGGCCAGCACCAGGATGCGGTCGGCCATGCGCACTGTGGAAAACCTGTGGGAAATCAGCACCGCCATGCGCCCGCGGGTGAGTTCGGCGAAACGCTGGAAGACTTCGTATTCGGCGCGCGCGTCGAGCGTCGCGGTGGGCTCGTCCAGTATCAGAAGCTGCGCATCGCGCATGTAGGCGCGCGCCAGCGCAAATTTCTGCCACTCACCGCCCGAGAGGTCGACGCCGCCTTCGAATCGCCGTCCCAACATCTGATCGTAGCGGTTGGGCAGGCGGTCGATGACTCCCTTGGCCAGGCTCTTGCGGGCTGCCGCATCGATCCGGTCTGCGTCGGTGAGCGATTCCAGGCGTCCGAAGCCAATGTTCTCGCGCGCCAGCAGGTCGTAGCGCAGATAGTCCTGGAAAATAACGCCGATCTCGTGACGGAGATCTTCCACATCGTACTCGCGCAGGTCCACGCCATCCAGCAGAATTTGTCCCTCGGTGGGGTCATACAGCCTCGCCAACAGTTTCACCAGCGTGGTTTTGCCGGCGCCGTTTTCACCAATCAAAGCCAATTTCTCGCCGGGGTCCAGACGAAAGTTGATATTTTTCAATACCATACGGTCTGATCCCGGATATGCGAAACCGGCATTGCGAAATTCGAACCCAATTTGGATGGGCCGTGGCGCGGGGATCGAGTGGAGCGACGGTTTGATCGACGGTTCCATTTCGAAGAACTCGAACAGGTCTTTGAGGAACATGGCTTGTTCGGAGATGTCGTTGAAGCTCGATAGAATGCGCTCAATGTAGGAGCGCGACCGGGAAAACGCGCCGGTCAGCAGCGTGAAGCTGCCAATCGAAATGGCTCCCGCCAGGGTGCGCACCATCACCACTACGTAAGCGCCGTAATATCCACAGGTGGAGATCAGATTCAGGCCCGAGCCTACCAGCGCGCGGCGTATAGCCAGAGCCTTGTTCTCGTCGTAAATGTCTTCGGAAAGCTGATGGTAGCGCTGGGCCAGGTAGTCGCCCAGCCCGAACATTTTGACTTCCTTGGCGCTTTGCGCGCTGGCGCCTAAGAGGCGCAGGTAATCGAGCAGACGGCGTTGAGGGGTCCAGCGGTATAGCACCGAATAGGCCAGGGTGGTGAAATGCGTCTCGCCCAAAAACGCGGGAATCACGGCGGCCACCAGCAGTAGCATGAGCCAGGGCGAAAATACGATCAGGAGCCCCGACAGCGAAATCAGACTGATGGCGTCCTGGCAGACGTTGAGCAGCGCGGCCAGCAGCCCCAACCGGCCGGTGGTCTGGCGCCGGGCGCGCTCCAGTTTGTCGTAAAAGACCGGGTCTTCGAAAGAGGCCAGGTCCAGGCGGCTGGCGTGCTCCATCAATCGGACGCTGACGCGGTTGGTGAAGCGATCCCCCAGGAGGCTATCGCACAGAGTATTTGCCCTTCCGAGGAGGTCGCTGGCGACGGCCAGCCCTAATTCCAACGCCACCAGCTTCCAGATGCCCGAAAGAGTGCCCGTTCCCCGCGAAATCCGGCCCACTATGGCATCCAGGATGAGCTTGGAGACCCAGAGCATGGCGGCCGGCAGCAGCGCCCGTATGAGCCTGAGAAAGGCCGTAGTTACCACTAGCGGCGGGTTGGTTTCCCACACCATCCGGAGCAGCGGCCGCACGTTCCGCAGGGATGTCAGGCGGGCGCTCCAGGAGAGTTCCTGGGCCGCTCGCGGAGGCCTGGGTGGGTGCATATGGTCAGTGTAACAGCAATGTTTCCTACAAAATAGAAATGCTCACCCCGAAGGGTGAGCATTCAATCCCTGTTCTACCAGGGTGATGTTCGATGGGAGAATCATTTTCGACGGCATCGCAACCGCCAAAAACTTTGTAGTTGAATCTTATTTTCAGGCGGCTCTCAAGTCAAGGAAAAATCCCGAGCAAAATTTTCGCCGGTAAGCTGCTCTTGCCAGCTGACTTGCGGGAACGTGAAGTTGGGCACGGTTACAGACAGATCTCCGAAATTGCCACTTCCAGGCCTGCGGATTTCGTTCCAAACCCAACAAAAACGGCCTTTTATTCAGCCGGGTAATGCTCTTCGAGATGCAGCAGGATCATCGGATCGGCGGCCCGGCCCTTGCGGCCGTGCAGCAGGTAGGTGCGAAATCCGCCCACGAACAGGCCCGCGATGATGCAGAAGACCAACAGTATCCCCGTCAAAACGAAGATGTTGATGAGCATGACGCCGGCATTGTCGTTGGGCTTGAGAACGCGCTCGTCGAGGGTAATCTGGGCCTCGTAGCGCACTTGGGCCAGCAACCGCTCGGCGGCGTCGGGGTCCGGCGGAGAAAGGATTACGGCCACCAGCGGCCCGCTTCGCTTGGCTACGGCGCCGGCCAGTCCTCGGAAGTCACCCTCCTTCTGCATGGCGATCTGGGGCGTGGGGTAGTCGAAAACCGCCAGGGTCATGTTCCCCTTGGGGGTGCCGAAAGCCGCGATTTCGGCTTCGGCGCCAAGGTGGAAAGCGGCTAGCGATGGCGCAATTCCCGGCACGAACTTTTCCAGACCGGCCGGGCCGGTAACGTATCGCTCGCTATTGGCCACCAGCCCCTGGGATGGGAAGAATCCGAGGAGGGTGGGAAGCTGCGTCGAGTCGACGTCGCGGAGGCCATCCAGGACCGGCGCCAGTTCCGCGGCAGCCGGCTTGTAGCCCTGAAAGGAGAGCAGATAGTTGCCCCGAACCAGCAGAACACCCTTGGGCGTTTCGACGGCCAGGTTGGCCAGGTCGGAGGGCGTTGCCGCCGCTGGCCGCTGCCAGTAGAACGCGGCTAGAGAATCCGTGGTGTCCTGCAGACGGTAGACCGTGGCCGTGAATTTGTCCTTGCCGTTTTCGTAGGTGGCGGTTTCGGATTCCTTCAGGCCGTATTCGTTCCACAAGGCGCGGTCCGTGAGTGCGGGCGCGGTGGCGGCGGTTCGGTGGAACGCACCGATGGCGTCCGGCCAGATTGCCGCACTAGCCAGGGCGGGCAGCAGCAGGAACAAGAAGGGCTTCATCGACACCATATTCATTAGACATCTTTCGCAAATGGATTGGTTGCGCCGCAGTCCGGACAGCGATAAACCGGAATGCCGCGAAACACCGGTTTGAGCAGGCTGGAACGCACGCCACTGCCGCACCGGATACAGACATTGACGCTGGTGGCCGCATCAATGTTCCCGGGCACGGCACCAAAGTAGAGCGCCCATCCGTAAACGCCCGTGCGCAGGTTCAGCCAGCGGTCGAGCCGGCGCGAGGCCCAGACGTAAAGGAATAGCGACCATTCATATCCCGCACCGAGGGGAATCAAACGGCGCGGCCGCGGGGTCGGCGAGTTGCGTCGATTCAGAAACGAGAGCGAAGAGCAGAGCGTCCGGGTAGCGACATGTGGCAGACCCGTGGCTGCAGTGATGGCGCGCGCCAGTTGATCCGATGAAGTGAACGCGTTCACGTGCCCGCCGCCACGCGCCAGCCAGCGGTACAGCTTATCGGTAAACGTGGAAGCATCCGGGACAGCCACGAAGAGAGCACCATTGGTGCGAATCACGCGCGCGATTTCACGCAAGGAGTCCTCGAGGTTGTCCAGGTGCTCCAGGCTGTGATTGGAGATGACCGCATCGAAGCTTTTATCGGCGAAGGGAAGGCGCGCGGCATCGCCTTGGACGAACCAGTCACCGTGGAAACGAGGCCCCTCACGATCGAAACGGACCACGGTTGCAGCAGTTGCCTGGCGGGAGAAACTCCCGCCAGCGCAGCCTAGATCCAACACGAAAGCCTCGCGGGGGAGATACTTCAGGATCTCGTGCAACGACGCCCTACGCCCCGTGGCACTTCTTGTATTTCTTGCCGCTGCCGCAAGGACACGGATCGTTGCGCCCCACCTTCGCGCCGCCATTCACCGGCCGGGCGTTGGTCTCCTCGCCGCCCGCAAAACTGATATCCGCGAGTTCCTTCTCCTTCTTGCGCTGGATATTGCGGGTGAACTCCTCCATGGTCTGCTTGGCGGCCTGGCGCTGCTGCTCGCCGGCATCCGGGCGGGGCTGCTCTACTTCCTCTTCCTCCTCGCCCTCTTCGGGGTACGGCATCACCGGCCCGGTGCCGGTATTCACTTGCAGGAAGTAGAGGTAACGGACCGTCTCATCCTCGATGCGGTCCATCATGGCGGTGAACAGGTCGTAGGATTCCTTCTTGTACTCGACCAGCGGATCTTTCTGCGCGTAGGCGCGGTTGCCAATGCCCTGCTTCAACTCGTCCATCGACAGCAGGTGGTCTTTCCACTGGTTGTCGATGACCTGCAGCATGACGATGCGCTCGGTATGCCGCATCACGTCGGGGCCGACCAGGTCTTCCTTCTCCTGATACTTCTGCTGGAGCCGCTCCATGATGTGGTCGGTCATCTCTTCGCGGCTCAGGTCGGCCAACTCGCCCAGATCGATTTTGGCGCCGAACTGACTCAGGATGTCGTTGCGCAGGGTGGCCAGGTCCCAGGTGTCGGGGTGCTTTTCGTTGGGGCAGCGCATGTCGACGAAGGTCTCGATGATGCCCCGCACCATATCGGTGATGCGTTCTTTTTGATCGGTGCCCTCGAGCAACTGGCGGCGCATGGTGTAGATGGCCTGGCGCTGCTTGTTGTTGACGTCGTCATACTCGAGCAGGTGTTTGCGGGCTTCGAAATTCTGCGCCTCCACGGCCTCCTGCGCTTTGGCGATACGCTTGGTAATGAGTTTCGACTCGATGGGCACGTCCTCTTCCATGCCCAGGCGCAGCATCAGGTTCTGCATGCGCTCGCCGCCGAAAATGCGCAGCAGGTCGTCCTGCAGTGAGAGGTAGAAACGCGAGCTGCCGGGATCGCCCTGGCGGCCGGCGCGTCCGCGAAGCTGGTTATCGATGCGGCGCGAGTCGTGGCGTTCGGTGCCCACAATGTGCAGGCCGCCGAGAGCCACTACTTCCTCGTGTTCCTTGTCGGTCTCCTGCTTGAAACCGGCGTAGATCTCTTCCCACTTGTCGCGGCGCACGCGGTAAAACTGGTCGTGGTGCGTGAAGTAATAGAAGTGCTCGTCGGCGACGTACTGCTCCTGATCCTCGGGCAGGCGCTCGGCCACTTTCTCCTTCAGGCAGGCGTCCTTGGTCATGAACTCGGCGTTGCCGCCCAGCAGAATGTCGGTACCGCGGCCCGCCATGTTGGTGGAGACGGTGACCGCGTTGCGGCGGCCGGCCTGCGCCACGATGGAAGCTTCGCGCTCGTGATTCTTGGCGTTCAACACTTCGTGCCGAACGCCCATGCGCTTGAGGATGCCCGATAGCCGCTCGGATTTTTCCACCGAGATGGTGCCCACCAGCACCGGCTGCCCGCGCTGGTTGTACTCCTTGATCTCCTTGGCCGCGTTGCGGAACTTCTCGTCCTCGGTGCGGTACACCATGTCCGAGTTCTCTTTGCGGATCATGGCCCGGTTGGTGGGAATCACCGTCACATCGAGCTTATAGATCTTCTGGAATTCGGCCGCTTCAGTTTCCGCCGTGCCGGTCATACCGGCCAGCTTCTTGTACATGCGGAAATAGTTCTGGAAGGTGATGGTGGCGAGCGTCTGATTCTCGCGCTGGATCTTGACGCCTTCCTTGGCTTCCACCGCCTGGTGCAGGCCATCCGACCAGCGGCGCCCCGGCATGAGACGGCCTGTGAATTCATCGACGATGATGACCTCGGGGCCTTCGTCGCCGTCCTTGATCACGTAATCCTTGTCCCGCTGGTAGAGCGCATGCGCGCGCAGGGCTTGCTGTACGTGGTGGTTGTACTCGATGTTGGCGGGGTCGTACAGGTTGCCGACATTCAACAGCTTTTCGACCTTGAGCACACCCTCTTCGGTGAGGCCGCGCGCTGCGGTGCTTCTCGTCGATGGTGAAATCGCCGGTGGTGTACTTCTCGCCCGGCTCGCGGCCTTCAATCACTTCGCCGCGCACCAGCTTGGGAATGATGCGGTTGATCTTGTAGTACTTGTCGGTGGATTCCTCGCTGGGACCGGAAATGATCAGCGGGGTGCGGGCTTCGTCCACCAGGATGGAGTCGACTTCATCGACGATGGCGAAGTGATGCGCGCGCTGGACGCAATCTTCCAGGCGAAACTTCATGTTGTCGCGCAGATAATCGAAGCCGAACTCGTTGTTGGTGCCGTAGGTGATGTCGGAACCGTAGGCGTCTTTGCGCTCCTGGTCGTCAAGGTCGTGGACGATTACGCCCACGCGCAGCCCCAGGGCTTTGTACAGGCGGCCCATCCATTCGGAATCGCGCTTGGCCAGGTAATCGTTAACCGTGACCACGTGCACGCCCTTACCCTCCAGGGCATTTAAATAGGTGGGCAGCGTAGCGACCAGCGTCTTACCTTCACCGGTCTTCATTTCGGAGATTCTGCCGCTGTGCAGTACCATGCCGCCGATCAACTGGACGTCGAAATGGCGCATGTTGAGGACGCGCCGGCCGGCCTCGCGGACCACCGCGAAGGCTTCGATCAGAAGGTCGTCGAGGGTCGCACCGTGCGCTAATTTCTCTTTGAATTCAATTGTTTTGGCAGCCAGGTCGATATCCGATAGCTGGCGCATGGCGGGCTCCAGGTCGTTGATGGCAGCCACGTTAGGCAGCAGCGCCTTGATTTCGCGCTCGGTCTTGGTGCCGAAGATTTTGGCCAGGACAGTATCGACAATCATGAAAACTTCTCAGTACGTGGGGAACTTTCCGTAAATTACATTTTACCCTGTCAGCGAAGACGGTTGAGGGGAAAAGGGATTAGTCGGGGTGCAGTACTTAGGACGTCGAAAATTGGTTCAGGATGTTTTTGCGCGGGAAGCCTTGGGGGGAGGGCCGAATTCGTCATCGAGTGCCTGGATGAGATCGGGACGATCGATCTTGAGGAAGGCGTCGCGTGCGCCTTCAACGTGAGCGACACGCTCGGAGGACGTAGCGGCGATGCGGGCGAGACGGCAATGGGTTTGGCCCATGGAGAATGGTTCCCCAATGCGCTCGTATAGAGCTAGAGCTTCTTCATAACGCTGCCGCGCTTCAGCTTGATCGGAGCCTTGCCGCGCGATGTTACCTAAACGTTGAATGCAGTTGGCCTCGCCCAGGACATTCCCGACCTGACGGAACAACGGCAGGGCTTCCTCAATCTGCCGCTTCGCCTCGGCGTAATCGGATAGCTCCAGCGCGATGGCGCCGAAGCTCATTATGCAGTCGGCCTGGCCCAACACATCTCCCACCTGCCGGTGCAACGGCAGCGCCTCTTGATACCACCGCCGCGCCTCGGCGTAATCCGATAGCTGCAGCGCGATAGCGCCCAGGCCCCTGAAGCAGTTGGCCTCACCTAGAACAACCCCCGTTTGCCGATACAACGGCAGCGCCTCTTCATAACGCCGCCGCGCCTCGGCGTAATCCGATAGCTCCAGCGCGATAACGCCAAGGTTACTGATGCAGTTGGCCTCCCCCTGAAGACTCTCAGCGCGACGGTACAACGACAGCGCTTCTTCATACCGCCGCCGTGCCTCCGCGAGATCCGACCGTTCTAGAGCGATGTCGCCCAGGCTGCTTATGCAGTTGGCCTCGCTCAGGATATCCTCCAATTGCCGGTACAAGGGCAACGCGTCTTCATACCGCAGCTGCGCGGTAATGTAGTCCGATCGACTCATCAAGAGATCTCCAAGAGACTCCAGACATCTCGCGCGGGCGTTGGTATGTTGCGGTGCAATCCGGCTGAGCGCGTACTCGATCGGCCGCGTCGAACCCATCCCCGTGAAGCTCGCGAACCGCGCCCAGCCTGCAGTGGCTTCCGCCACCTCGTCCGCTCCATCACGCTCCGAGCCGGCCACCAGTATCTCCTCGATATTTCGCGCCTCCGGAGCCAGGACAGTGGCGGCTTTTGCACCCTCCTCCGGCCCACCAGACTTCCATAGTTGCGGATCAAGTCCCGATAGAAGAGTGCGGCCTTCGCCATGTCATCCGGACCTGCCGGATAGCGGCGGCCAACGTATTCTCGCACCGGAGCGTAGACTCGCAGGCGCGGACCGTCGTCGTAAGCTAGGCCGGTCGCCCTAAGAAGCGCTGCCGACCTTATTCCGTTTGAGGGCGCGATCGCTTCGATATGAGCAACTGCAGCCCCATTGGGCAGCAGAGCTAATACACTCAACAGCCGCCGAGCTTCTTCCGTCATCCGTGGGCTGATCAACGAGAATTCGTAGGACAGTTCGAGATTGCTTCTTCTGTCTGCGCCCGCGCCGCGTTTTAGCATGGCGGTGCGCTCAGTTTGCCAGCGCTTCCAGGCACTCTCGAGATTCGGCTCCGGCTCTGCAGCGTGGGCAAGTAGCGTCACAGCCAAAGGCACGCGGTCCACGGCGTCGAGTAGCGTATCGAGCAGCGGATCGGTTTCGAATTTGGAACCCGCAATCGCGAGGAATGCCTGGCGGGCCGAGATTGAATCCAGCGGGAGGGGTCGCAGGGCCTCGGCCCACCGAACGCCGGCCGGGCGTTCATTGCCGCGGATGGATGCGACCAGAGCCAGCCCTGGGACGGCGCCCAGTTGACTGAGGGCTTCCTCGACCTGCGACTGATCGGCTTCCCAAGGCGTTTCGAAGTTGTCCAGTATCAATAGGGCCGGCGCGGCGTGCAGATTCGCCAGCACTACGCCTTCGACACTCGGCGAAGGATCGATCCCCAATTGCCGTCCAATCGCTGCAGCCAGGTCGAGCCGAGTAGGCGCAGCTTCGCACCGCACAAAATATCGCCGCGCGCCAAAGTGGGCGACGACTTGCGGCTCGTGCAAAGCCGCGATGGTGATGGCGCTCTTGCCGATTCCCGGCCCGCCCAACACGGGAAGTGGCGCGGGCTTCGGAGCAAGCAGATCGTGAACGAGCCGATCGATTTCCGCGTCACGCCCGTAGCACGCTCGGGGTGCAGGCAACCATGACACTGTCGCCGGTGGGGCGGCTGCGGGGACCGTTGATCGTGTGGGGACGAGTTTGTGCAGGAAATCTTCCAGGTCTTGGTAGCGAGCGCCGTAGCTGAGCACCAGGATACGCTGCCCATCCGGATGCTCTTTCTGAAGCTGTTCGCGTTCACTCTCGAGTGCCAGCCGATAGCTGCGCCCTTCCGCATCGGGCATGATCTTCTCTCGCCACTGCAGTAGACGACCAAAATTGGGATCGCGCAGCCCGGCGCCGAAACCGACGAAGATCAGGGTTTTCGTTAGGGCCAGCGCACGGAGGACCGACTGGGCGCGCTCGTCTCGCGTGGTGTCTTCATAGGATTTGATTCCAAGCACTACTGAGTCCGGCTGCTTGCAATAACCGTGCAGATGCAAGATGGCTGGCTCGCGACCCTGCAGAACGCTTTGCACACGTGCATGGTCGCGCCAAGTGACGGCTTCGAGTCCTGTCACTTCTTCCAGCAGGCCGTCGTAGTTCGTGGTAGCGATGGGAACGCCCAGATTGCGAATGGCCTCGATTACGCCACGGCTTTTGAGTTGCAATGACCCGACCGACTCCTTGAGCCAGTTCCGATACTCGCCGCCAGCACTGCCGCCAAGTTTCTCCGTGATCTTGTAGGCGGCGGCCAACAGGTCGGCCATGTCCTCGGAATCAATATCTTCGCGCAAACGGTCGAGCCACTTGCCTTTGAGTTTGGGATCCAGCGCGGCGCAGTAGTCAGCACCGTTGTGCAGAAGCCCGTCCAGGACGCGCAGTTGGCGTTGCCGGTCGCCTGGATCGAAACTCCCGCGCCCACGACAATGACAGCTCGATTGTCAGCGATTTCTTTCTGGAGATCTTCCAAAGGGTCCACGAGGCGCGCCTTGGAAGAATTATAAGAAATTAGGAACCGGGATGATAGAAGAATCGCGCGCGGTACCCGTTAGGCGGCGACGACAACGCGCTCAACTTGCGCCGCTGGAGGCGGAACCGGCTCGCCATGGGCGCGCAGGGAGGCAATACTGCAGAGGGATAGAGAAGGCAATACGTTCTTTGGCCTCTGCCGCCGTCCTGCCTGCGGCTACGCAGCCGGGGAGGTCCGGGACGTAGGCCCCAAAGCCGGAGCCATCTTCCGCCGGTTCGATGACCACCAGATATTCGATCACTTCTTGAGATCCTCCCTCTTGAGCCCGGGTTGATTCAGGATACTACCAACCACCCAATGAGGTAGCGTATCGCTGTCGTGGCCGTCTTGCCATAAAGACATCGGCCCTTACTCGAATTCGACACGTCGAAAAGGCTCGTCTAAAGGCTGTGAAAGAAGAAGTGCATCCAAGCGAAGAAGCCGCCCAACATTGCGTGTGTCCAGTGGGTTTCTTCAATCAAAGGTCGGATCAGTTCGCCTCGTTCCATGGTGTTATCTCTCCCGACCAAATGATCGGCGGGGCAGGCGAACAACTGTAGAACAAAAGGCGAAACTAGAACAGGCCGTTAAGGTCGGGATCCATTTTTGCGAGCCCGTCAGGGTAGCCGTGCCGGAAGGCATTGGCCATCTGCTTCCGCCCGTCGATTAGACGGCCTTCCACAACCGCAAGCACCGCGGCAGTGTAGTACACCATTTGATCCTGCGCACCAGACTTCTCTAAGAGATCCACAGCGGCATTGGCGGAGTCGTAATCCCCCAGCCCAAGGAAACATCGAGCGCGGCGACAACGCTCGTGGGTGTTGAGTTCTCGCGTGTGCTCCACTTCATCGAGCATTGTCAACACCCGGGTGTATGCTTGACGCGACGAGGATCTTTGCCCGGCGTGCCGCTGAGCGTCGGCCAGCGCGGCTACATACCGTTCCGACAGCGGGCGCATCTGAATCGCGGTTTGAAAGAACGGCAGCGCCGAAGCGTACCGTTGGGAGTAATAGGTGGCGAGGCCCAGGTTGAAGTACGTCTCCGGCTCTGCCTGGCGCTGGAGAGCCGCTTCGAAATTCGTCTCGGCGCCTTCCCATTCGCCGGACTCGAGAAGAGCCAGGCCCAGATTCGAATATCCCGCGGCTAAATCGGGATTGAGCCGGGTGACTACGAGGAAATGCTGGCGCGCCTCGTCGGAGCGGCCCAAAACGAGCAGGACCGAGGCCAGGTCATTGTGACAAAGCCACGACTCTGGGTTGAGGCGAACAGCGGAATAATAGAAGTTCAGCGCTTCGGGCATACGGCCGGCAGCTTCTAACGCCCGGCCCAGCAGGCGATTCGCATCGGCGGAAGAAGCGAGCAGCGGGGCATCGCCTTCCAGGTTATGGATGACCGCGAAATAGAGGCCCGCGTGAAGGTCAATCTTCGCCAGGTAGAGCGCGCCTTGGGACTTGTCCAAACCGGCGGCGGTGGCGCGCTGGAGTGACTCCCTGGCATCAACCAAACTATGTGGATCTGCGGTGGTTTCGTACAACCGGAGGAGGACATCTACCCGTCCCCGCAGGGCCGGGAGATATTTCGGTGTTTTTGCCAGGGCTTCCTCAAGCGTGTGAGCAGCCAGCCGCAGGTCCGGCTCGCCGCTTGCAGGGCTCATCAGGCCGATCGCTTTTCCATATAGCTGGGCGGAGGAAGGCGCCGAGCGCTGGCGCACGATGTAGAATCCGCAAAACACCGAGGCCAGCAACAAGCCCGCGATTCCGATAGCTCCCCTGAGTTGCGACCGGGAACGGGCAGGTTCGATGGAACGCGGCGCATCGGAAGACGGACTTTCGTCATCCGCCAGCCTGAGGTCTCTCTCGACCGCATCCACGTTGGGATATCGTTCGGTGCGATCCAATTGCAGGCAGTGGCGGATCACCAGATCGAGCGCCGCCAGTTTGCGCAGTTCGCCGGAACGGACGCGTTTTTCGTCCTGAGAGGTGATCCATCGCTGCCGGAGCGGAGCCAGCGCCTCCAGAGCCGTGGTGCCGGTGAGCATCTCGAGGAGCACCATCCCGAGAGAGTACAGATCAGAGCGAGTATCAGCGGGAAGGCCCGCGAGCTGCTCCGGGGACATATAGCGTGGTGTACCGCAGGAGTCCCCAGCGAGACTCAGGCTTCCAGCTTGTGGCAGGGCTGAGCGAGCCAGTCCGAAGTCTGCCACCAGGAGTTCGCCCGCCCGGTTGATCAGCAGGTTACCGGGCTTAAGGTCCCGATGGACAATATTGGCCGCGTGAATGTCCCGAAGGGCTGCGCAGATTTGCGTGGCTAAATCACATACCTGTGACGGGGGGAGCGTGTGGACACGCGCTAGCAGAGCGGCCAGGTTCTCCCCGTCGATCCAGTCCATGGCAATCAGAGCCTGGCCGTCGACCTCTCCGAAATCGTGGACCCGCACCACATGGCTGCCGCCAACGCGGGAGGCCAGCACAATTTCCCGTTTCAAATGCAGCAGGCTGGTCAGATTGGAGGCGAATTCGGGACGGATCAACTTGACCGCGACCGTCCGGTTTAATTCCCGGTCCTGCGCGCGGAACACCCGGCCCATACCCCCGGCGCCAATCTCTTCTAACAGTTGGTAGCGTTGTTGCCGGCGGATTTTCCGGGAACGTGTGGGCGGAGGCGAGATTTCCCCCGGCCCGGAAGGGCTGTTCTTCGGCGACATTGTCTACAATTAGTGTTTCGAGCCGCGAAGGTTCTCTAGATCGGGGAGTCTACTTTAGGGTTACTGAGGAACTCATTCGCAGGGCATGGCCCTCGGCCACGGCCTTTGCGGCATCGGCAAGCGGCACGTCAACGGTCTTCTTGCCCTTTCGCTCTACCAACTCCACCAACCCGTTGACCAGCTTTTTGCCCACCGTGATGCGATAGGGGATGCCGATCAGGTCGGCATCTTTGAATTTGACGCCGGGCCGCTCGTCGCGGTCGTCCAGCAGCGCGTCGAGACCCAGGCCCAGGCAGCTTTGGTAGATCTGGCGGGCCGCTTCCATCTGGGCGGCATCGGAGTTGTTGGCGGGCGTCACCACTACGTCGAAGGGCGCGATCGCCGGCGGCAGGATCATGCCGTCTTTATCGTGATCGAGCTCGATGGCAGCGCTCAAAATGCGCTCGATTCCAATCCCGTACGATCCCATGATGGGCGTGATCTCTTTGCCTTCGGCATTCAGCACGCGCAGCCCCATGGACTCGGAATACTTGTAGCCAAGCTTGAAAATGTGCCCGATCTCGACGGTCTTGCGGATCTCCAGCGGCGCGCCCGCAGTGGATGCATTCATCGCCCGCGGCCACCTGGCGCAGGTCGTGAATCTCGGCCTCGAAATCTTCGCCGAGCGTCACGTGGCGCAAATGATAGTCGTCGCGATTGGCGCCGGCGATCATGTTGCGGCGCCCGGCCAGCGCGCGGTCGGCCAGGATGGGCATGTTCTTTACGCCCACCGGGCCGAGCGAGCCGGCCTCCGCGCCAAACCATTCGCGGATCTCGTCGGGCTGCGCGGGGCGAAATTCCGGATCGCCCGCTACGCCGCCGAATTTCGCTTTCGCTCAATTGATGGTCGCCGCGCAACAGCACCAGCACCGGCTTGCCGTCGGCCACCAGCACCAGGCTCTTCATCTGCGAGGTCTCGGGGAGGCCGGTGAACTCCGCCACTTCGGCGATGGTCTTGCGCCCGGGCGTGTGGAAGGGCTTCCGGAGTCAGATCGCCCTCGGGATCCGGGTCTGCGGGCATGCGTGGGTTGCGAAACGGCTTTCTCCAGGTTGGCCGCGTAGCCGCAGCCCTTGCAGACCGCGATCGAAATCCTCGCCCGCATCCGATGCCACCATGAACTCGTGCGACTGGCTGCCGCCCATGGCGCCGGAATGCGCTTCCACGACGCATGTAGTCCAGGCCGCAGCGGTCGAAGATGCGGCGGTAGGCCTCGTAGTGCTTGTCGTACGCCGCGTCCAGTCCGGCCGGCGTCGAGATCGAAGGAGTAGGAGTCCTTCATGAGTGAACTGGCGCACGCGCAGCAGGCCCGATTTGGGCCGCGGCTCGTCGCGGAACTTGGTCTGGATCTGATACCAGATCTGCGGCAGTTGTTTATAGCTGCGCAGCTCGCCGCGCGCGATCGCCGTCATGATTTCTTCATGCGTCATGCCCAGGCACAGGTCGCGCCCGAAGCGGTCTTTCAGGCGGAACATGTTGTCGCCCATGGCGTCCCAGCGGCCGGACTCCTGCCAGACTTCGGCCGGATGCAGCGCCGGCAGCAGCATCTCCTGCGCGCCGATGGCGTCCATCTCCTCGCGCACGATGTGCTGAATCTTGAGCAGCGAGCGCTGCGCTAGAAACAGATAACTGTAAATTCCCGCGGAGAGCTGGCGGATGTATCCGGCGCGCAGCAGAAGCTGGTGGCTGGCCACCTCCGCCTCTGCCGGGTTCTCGCGCAGAGTGGGTATGAACAAGCTTGCTCCAGAGCATATAGGGGTGTGGGGGAAATTCCAATTTTAGCATGCTAAAATTGAGCAGCTTTCCCTTTTTATGACCCCTGCAGAACGCATGGCGCGGCCTCTGGCCGAGGTTGATCGCGAAGTGTTTGAGGCCATCCAGCACGAGGTTGAGCGCCAGCACTCCACCCTCGAGTTGATCGCCAGCGAAAACTTCACGTCAGAAGCGATCCTGGAGGCCGCGGGCGCGGTCTTCACCAACAAATACGCGGAAGGGTATCCCGGCAAACGCTATTACGGCGGCTGCGAGTTCACCGACATAGTGGAGAACCTGGCCCGCGATCGCGTGAAGAAGCTCTTCGGCGCCGAGTACGCCAACGTGCAGCCGCACTCCGGATCGCAGGCCAATCAGGCCGCATATAATGCCGTGTGCTCGCCGGGCGATACCATCATGGGGCTGAACCTGGCGCACGGCGGGCACCTCACGCATGGCCATGCCCTCAACTTTTCGGGCAAGACCTATCACGTAGTTCCGTATGGCGTGCGCCGTGAGGATGAGCGCATCGACTACGACGAGCTGGAGCGGTTGGCCGTCGAGCACAAGCCCAAGATGATCATCGCCGGCGGCAGCGCCTATCCGCGCGTCCTCGATTTTCCACGGTTCCGAAAGATCGCCGATGCCGTGGGCGCGGTGTTCCTGGTGGACATGGCGCATATCGCGGGCCTGGTGGCGGCCGGGCTGCACCCCAATCCCTGCGAGACCGCCGATATCGTAACGTCCACCACTCATAAGACGCTGCGCGGCCCGCGTTCCGGCATGATTCTGGCGCGGCAGCAATACGCCGCGGCCATCGACAAGAACGTATTCCCGGGCATACAGGGCGGGCCGCTGGTGCACATCATCGCCGCCAAGGCCGTGTGCTTCCGCGAAGCCATGACGCCGGAATTCCTGGAATACCAGAAGCAGGTAGTGGCCAACGCGCACACGCTGGCGGAGACCCTGGACAGCGCGGGCTGGCGCGTAGTCTCCGGGGGAACCGACAACCACCTGATGCTGGTCGACGTCTTCTGCAAGGGCGTGCGCGGCCGCGATGCGGAGGTTGCTCTCGAACGAGCCAACATCACGGTGAACAAGAACGCCATTCCGTTCGATGCGAACCCGCCGCTCAACCCCAGCGGCATCCGGCTGGGATCACCGGCGGTCACCACGCGCGGATTCCGGGAACCGGAGATGCGCGAAGTAGCCGGCCTGATTGCGGAAGTTCTGAGCCACCCCACCGATGACGGGGTGATCGCGGCGGTGCGGCAGAAAGTGGCCGCGTTGGCCGCGCGCTTTCCGCTTTATCAATGGAAGCTGGCTACGGTTCGGGCTTCCGGGTGACGTGGGGCAGGCTTTCGAGCCTGCCGCCGCACTTCCGTGCGGCGCTCCGTGGCCGCACGCCCGCCCCCAAGAAGGAGTCGCCGCCTGGAAAGGCGGCGGCGGGCCGGAAGGCCCGCCCCACCTAGCATGAACAGCCATATCGTCATCGACGCGCGGCGCATTCGCGACTTCGGTATCGGCACCTACATCCGCAGCCTGGTGCATGCGCTGGGGCTGATCGACCATCACAACCAGTACACGCTGGTCAGCGGCCCGGCCGATGCACGCACGCTCACCGGCTTGCCCGAGAACTTCCGCACGGCCATCTATGGGCGCGCCGACACCCACCCGCTGGACCATATCGTCTTCCCCATTTTCTTGCAGAGCCTTTCGCCCGACCTGGTGCATATTCCGTTGAACCGGATTCCGCTACTGATGATTCGCCCGTACGTGGTGACGGTCCACGATATGTCCAGCCTGCTGTTCGAATTTCATGGCTCCGATACGCGCATGCGGTTGCGCCGGTATCTGTTCCGCCGCGGCCTGGCGCGCGCCAGCCGGGTAATCGCGGTTTCCGAGGCCACGCGCCGCGATCTGCAAAATCTGCTGGGCGTGCCGCTGGAACACGTGCGCCGGGTCTACAACGCGCCCGACCCCGAGTTTCTGGTCGCACCGCGACGAATCCGACGGCCAGGAGAGGCTGCGGATACTGGAGCGCTACCAGATCACCTATCCGTTCCTGCTGTACGCCGGCAACATCCGGCCGCACAAGAACGTGCCCCGCCTGGTAGAGGCGTTCGCGGTAGTGCGCGACCAGCTATCGGCCCATCCTATATATAAGGACCTGCGGCTGATCATTATCGGAGACACGATTTCGCAATATCCCCAGGTGCGCCAGGCGGTGATCAAGAGCCGCACGGAAAGCGTGGTGCGTTTTCTCGGGTTCGTCCCCTTCGACACGCTGCGATGCTTTTACGAATCGGCGGCCGCGTTCGTGTTCGTTTCCCGCTATGAAGGATTCGGCTTGCCGCCGATCGAGGCGATGGCCTGCGGCACGCCGGTGGTCACTTCGAACGTGAGCTCTCTGCCGGAGGTAGTGGGAGACGCCGCCGTGCTGGTGAATCCGGAGAATGTATTCGAGATCGCGCGCGGGATTCGCGAGGTGCTAATCGATGACGAACTGCGCGCGACGCTGATCCGGTGCGGCCGGGAACAGGCGGCGCGCTTCAGTTGGGAGCGCACGGCCCGCGAGGTGCTGGAGATTTACGGTGAGGCCGGCGTCCACGTGGGGTGAGCGCTCCCATCCAGGAACGCGCCATCGCGTAGCCAGGGCACCACGCGGCTGGAGTCGAGCTCCACGGCTAGCTTTACATCCGCGGCGAACCCGCGTTCGATGAGTTCCTCCCCGGCAGCGATCACGGCGAACGTCGAGCCCAGGCGTGCCACAAACGCGCTTACTTCGGAGAGAGGCGCGAGTTGGTTGAGACCCGTAGGCCCCACTCAAAGCGAACCGCGTACTCGGCCTGATCGAAGGTCATTCAATCAGCCTAACGCACCGCTCCCTTTGGTCACGGCTCAGTAAAGGCAGCACGTTACAGAGCCGTGACCAAAGGGAGCGGTGCCTTTTCCCGCGGACTGCCAGCGCAGCACTGGCCGCACCCCCGTAGTACGATGACCTCATGCGCGTGAACCTCGCGTTTGGGAAGACCGGCATCAGCGTGGAACTGCCAGAGGGCTTTCAATATCATGTGCTGGAAGCTCGCTCGGCACGGCCGCTGGCCGACCCGGAACGCTCGCTGAACGCTGCTTTGGATGCGCCGGTGGGCACTTCGCCGCTGGTGGAACTTGCGCGCGGCAAGCGGACAGCGGCCATTTCCGTTTGCGACATCACCCGGCCAGCTCCGAATCGCCAGACCCTTCCGCCTGTCTTGCGGCGCCTGGAACAAGCCGGGCTGCAACGGGAGGATATCACCATCCTGATCGCGACGGGGCTGCACCGAGCCGCCACCGATGCCGAAATCCGGCAGATCTGCGGCGAGGAGATCGCCGCCGGCTACCGCGTGCTCAACCACGACGCGCGGAATCTCTCGCAACATCGTCACCTGGGTTCCACCGCGTCCGGCACGCCGGTATATATAGATGACCGCTTCCTGGCCGCGGACCTGCACATCACTCTCGGTTTCATTGAGCCGCACCTGATGCTCGGTTTCTCGGGCGGCCGCAAGCTGGTGGCTCCAGGACTGGCGGCGCAGGAAACCATCAAGGTGCTGCACAGTCCCAAATTCATGCGCGACCCCCGGGCGGTGGAAGGGTCCACCGAAGACAATCCGCTGCACCGGGAGTTGCTCGAAATCGCCCGCATGGCGCGGCACGATTTTGCGCTGGACGTGGCACTGGCGAGGGATCGCGCGATCGCCGGTGTGTTCGCCGGCAACCCCGAGCAGGCCCACCGCTGCGGCGTCGAATTTGTATCAAAGGTGATGCTGGAGACCCTCGCGGCGCCCGTGGATGCAGTGATCACGTCGGCTGCCGGGTACCCGCTCGACATGACGTTCTATCAGACCATTAAAGGCGTCACTGCCGCGGCTCATATCGTGAAGCCTGGCGGGCGCATTTTGGTGGTGGGCGCGTGCGAGGAAGGCGCGGGCGCGCCGGAGTTCCGCGAAATGCTTTTAGGCGGCGGTGGCGATGGCGAGTTTCTGGAGCGGATTTCAACTTCGCCGGTCATCGTGGACCAATGGCAATTGGAGAAACTGGCGCTGGTGACCACCGGGCGGCAACTCTTCTATTACGTTCCAGGATTGCCTGGCGAGTATCATCCTAAGTTGTGGGGCCGTTCGTTGCCGTCGATGGACGGGGCGGTCGCAGCGTTAACGGCGGGTCTGCCGGCCGGAGCGAGCATCGCGGTTGTGCCGGAGGGGCCGTACGTATTGGCAATGTGTTGGAAAAAACCGGCCGTAGCACAGGCATCCCTGCCTGTGTCAGGTTTTAGTTCTTAAGAGGACGGCTTGAGTCTGACCCTCGAATTTTTGCGCGAGTTTCGATCGATCGTCGGAGACCGCGGACTGCTCTCCGCGCCGGACGAGTTGCGCACGTACGAATGTGACGGCCTGACGAATTTCCGCGTGATCCCGGGCGCGGTGCTGTTGCCGGCTTCCACGGAGGAAGTGCAGGGCATCGTGCGCATCTGCCACCGCGAACGTATTCCCTTCGTGGCGCGCGGAGCGGGAACCGGCTTGAGCGGAGGCGCGCTGCCGGTGGTCAACGGGATCGTCATCAGCCTGGCCCGCATGAACCGCATTCTGGAAGTGGATCTGCCCAACGCGCGTGTAGTCGTCGAGCCCGGCGTTATCAACGTGGATGTGACCAGCCGCGTGGCGCCCGCCCGCTACTTTTATGCGCCCGATCCGTCTTCGCAATCCGTCTGCAGCATCGGCGGCAACGTGGCGGAGAACTCGGGCGGCGCGCATTGCCTGAAGTACGGGTTCACCACCACGCACGTGCTGGCACTCGAGGTCGTGCTTCCCGACGGGACATTGGTTCATCTGGGAAAGAAGACGCTGGACGCGCCCGGTTATGACCTTGCCGGCGTTTTCGTCGGCTCGGAAGGTACGCTAGGCATCGCGACCAAGATTACGCTGCGCGTGGTGAAGCGGCCGGAGTGCATCCAGACGCTGCTGGCGGCGTTTCCTTCCACCAATGAAGCGGGCGCGGCGGTCAGCGGCATCATCGCGGCGGGAATGGTTCCCGCAGCCATGGAGATGATGGATAACCTGGCCATCCAGGCTGCCGAAGCGGCGGTGCATGCCAACTATCCGAACTGCGGCGGCCTGCTGCTGGTGGAATTGGACGGGCCGGAAGCCGAGGTGCGAACCTTGGCGGCGCACGTCGACGAGATCTGCCGGAGCCACGGAGCCTGGGAGATCCGCGTGGCGCAGACGGAGACCGAGCGGGCGCTGTTTTGGAAGGGACGCAAAGCGGCCTTCGCGTCGGTGGGGCGCATCTCTCCCAACTACATCGTGCAGGACGGCGTTATCCCGCGCACCGCGCTGCCTGAAATCCTGAGCGAGATCGAGTGCCTGGGCGTAGCGTCCGGTCTGCGCGTCGCCAACGTCTTCCACGCGGGCGATGGCAACCTGCACCCGCTGGTGATGTACGACCGCCGTATCCCCGGGCAGGAACAGGCGGCCGAAGCACTCTCGCTGCGGATTCTGGAATTGTGCATTGAGAAGGGCGGATCGATCACCGGGGAGCACGGCGTGGGGGAAGAGAAAAAACACATGATGGCGAAAATGTTCAGCGAGCCGGACCTCGATACCATGCAGCGCGTGCGCTGCGCCTTCGATCCGCTGCTGCTCTCGAACCCCACCAAGATCTTCCCGCGGCCGCGGCTGTGCGGCGAACAGCCGGGCGAGTACGTTCCGCATCCGCTCGAAACGGCCGGCGTGGCCGAGCGCTTCTGATCCATGGACAGATTGCGCGAGGCGCGGGTAGTGGAGCCCGCCAACGAAGCAGAGGTGAGTGAAGCGCTGCGCTCGGCCAACCAGCAAGGCCTGGCCGTGATCCCGCGCGGCGGCGGCACGAAACTCGATTGGGGCAATCCGCCGTCTCGTGCCGACGTGATCCTGTCGACGGCGAAACTCCACCGCGTGCTGGAGCATGCCTGGGCCGATTTGACAGTCACGGTGGAGGCCGGCTGCACGGTCGCCGATCTCGAGCGCACGTTGGCGCAGCACGGACAGCGCTTGGCCATCGACGTGTTATGGTCGGAGCGGGCCACCATCGGCGGGGTGCTTTCGACCAACGATAGCGGCGCGCTCCGGCTGGCATACGGCAGCTTGCGCGACTTGATCATCGGGGTCACGCTGGTGCTGGCGGATGGCACCATCGCTAAGAGCGGAGGCAAGGTGGTCAAGAATGTGGCGGGCTACGATCTGCCCAAGCTCGCTACGGGGGCCATGGGAACGCTGGGCGTGATCACGCAAGCTACTTTCCGGCTTCATCCGCTGCCGCGAAATGCGCGCGCGCTTTCGGTCGCCGTCGGCAACCCGGAAATCGCGCAGGCATTGTTGCTAACCTTGGAATCCGCCACGCTGGCGCACACGGCGTTGCAGGTGCGGTTCGCGGCGAACGCGGAGCCGCAGATCGATATTCTGCTGGAAGGCACGGAGGCGGGAATCGCCTCTCAGGAAGAGCGGGTTCGCGAGCTGGCGCGGGAGACCGTGGTCGTGGAGGCGTCGCCAGATGTTTGGAAGTCGCGCGAAAGGCTGGCGGAAGCGAGCGCGATGGCGAAGTTCAGCGTTCTTCCGTCGCAGATTGGGAAGACCATCGGGGCCATCGAGCGACTGGCCCGCGCGGATTGGAGGGCGGTGGTCCAAGCTACCGGCATCGGCTGGCTCTCGCTGGATGCGCCACTTACGGAGTTGCGTGCGCAATTAGAGAGCGACGGCGGCTCGCTGGCGATCCTGCGAGGGCCACGCACGGATGCATGGGGCGACGCCGGCGATGCGCTGCCGCTGATGCGCGCGCTGAAGCACCAGCTCGATCCCAAGAGCACTTTGAATCCGGGGCGGTTCGTGGGGGGAATTTGACGGAAGCGAAAACCGCATTCGACGCGCACCATCCGCCCGACCCCGCCCTCATTAACCAGTGCGTGCATTGCGGCTTCTGCCTGCCCGCGTGTCCGACCTACTTGCTATGGGGCCAGGAGGCGGACTCGCCGCGCGGGCGCATCTACCTCATGAAGATGGCCAGCGACGGCGAAACGGCCATCACGCCTAATTGGGTGGAGCACATCGACACCTGCCTGGGGTGCGTCTCGTGCATGACCGCCTGTCCTTCGGGAGTCGATTACGGAAAGCTGATCGAGGCCACGCGCGCCCAGATCGAGCGGCTGCACCATCGTTCGCTGGGCGAGAGATTGCACCGCCGGTTGCTGTTCCAATTGTTTCCAAGGCCGGATCGCTTGCGCCGGTTGTGGTATTTGCTGGCGGCTTATCAGAGGTCCGGCCTGCAAGCTCTGGTACGCGGTTCGGGACTTCTCAGGCTCCTGCCGCCGCGATGGCGCGCGATGGAGACGCTGGCCCCTAAGCTCGCGCCGCGGCAGGCGATCGCCGTGGTCACTCCCGCGGAAGGTGCCCAGAGGTTGCGCGCGGGACTCATGCTCGGCTGCGTGCAGAGAGAGTTTCTCTCGGAAGTGAACGCCGCCACAGTGCGCACGCTGGCCGCGGAAGGCTGCGAAGTGGTGTCACCGCCGGAACAGCCGTGCTGCGGGGCGTTACTGGTGCACGCCGGCGAGGAAACGCCCGCACTGGCGCTTGCGCGGCGCATGATCGATGTTTTCGATAAGGCTGCAGTGGATGTCGTCGTTACCAACGCCGGCGGTTGCGGATCGAATGCCAAAGACTACGGCCACCTGCTGCGCGACGACCCGCAGTATGCCGAACGCGCCAGGAAGTTCTCGGCAAAATGCAAAGACGTCACCGAAGTACTGGACGAGTTAGGCCCGCGCGCGGTCCGGCATCCGCTGAATATGCGAGTGGTTTATCACGACTCGTGCCACCTGCAGCACGCGCAGAAAGTCCGGACGCAGCCGCGGTCGCTGCTCGCCGCAATTCCAGGCCTGGAGCTAATCGAAATTCCCGAAGGCGCCATCTGCTGCGGCTCGGCTGGAATCTACAACCTGGTGCAGCCCAAAACCGCGGACGAACTGGCCGATCGCAAGGCGGGGCTCATCGCGCCTAACCAGCCCGATGCCGTGGCCACCGGTAATCCGGGATGCATGTTACAGATTGGCGCAGCCCTGGCGCGCGCCGGCCAAGCCGTGCCGGTGGTGCACACCATCCAACTACTCGACGCGTCCATCCGGAATACCGGTCCGTTCCATAGCTCCAAAGATTGATTGCGTACGCTGGTAACCGCGTCCGGCATCAGCGCCGTCGTTGTTATTATGAAGGGTATGCACAGAGCCGCTTTCGCTATCCCGTTCCTCGCCCTTTCTCTAGCCCAGGCGCAGGACCTCCCCGCAGGTAAAGGAAAAGACCTCCTCGAGAAGATTTGCGCCGACTGCCACGGCCTGGACATCATCGCGAGCCAGCGCGCCACCAAAGACGGCTGGGCAGCGATCGTCGATTCCATGGTGGGCCGCGGCGCCAGCGGCACCAAGGAAGAACTGGACACGATCGTCGAGTACCTGGCGAAAAATTTCGCGCCGGACGAGAAGAAGCTTAATAAGGAAGTTCGCGTCGCCCCGATTGCACCCGCACGGGCAATGCGATAACGGAAGACTCGCGGCTAGAACGGGAACCGGCTGCGAGGTATGGTTGAGCCGGAAGAGCCCGCACCAGACGCCGGACTCACCACAATCGGTGGCGCCTGGTAATTGCCGAAGTTCAGATCGCTCTCGGCGAAGCTGATGGTGCGGTCGAGCACCATCTCCACCGTTGTTCCCTTATCGAGAACGGCGTCGGGACCGCGGGTAAGCAGCACGCCGATCATGCCGATGGCCGCGCCCGCTCCTGCGCCAATGCCCACGCCTAAACCCGGATGACCAAGGCCCAACCCACCGATCAGCCCACCTGCACTTGCGCCCGCGGCGGTAGCCTCGCCGACTGTCTGGAGATCGCCTTTCTTATTGCCCTCGCCGGTGACTTTGCCTTCGTCGCGGTCCAAAGTCCCAGGGGCAGTGCCATCGATGCCGCCAATCCGCGCGCGGAAATCGCGGGTGACGCCGTTAGGCAGCGTCAAAGAATCGAACCGCACATATAGCTCACCGCGCCCCTTCACGCGACCTGGTTTCTTGATCTGGGTGACCGTGCCGGCCACGTAACTGCCTACCGGCACCACGATCTTGCCGTTCACCAGAACCGGGAACACCGTCTCCAGATACACGCGGTCGCCAGCGGTCGAATGCTTGGTACTGACGCTGTTGATGAGCGTCAACGGCACTTTGGTTCCGGTGTCGACCGTGTAGTTGGCCGGCTTGGCGGGTTCCGCCGGCGGCGCGATCGCTTCCTCAGCCGCCCACATCCCGCCGGTAACCAAAGTTAACGCCAGATAAATCCGTACAAACATCACAACTCCTGACCCGATTCTAGACTATATGTTTAACGCGTACCATCGGGCGCCGGTTGCACTGCCAGTTTTAGGCCGGCCGTGCTCTCCTGCGCAGCCACGGTCACGCGGATTTCCGGGTCCCTTCCCATTGCGTCGGGCAGCGTCACATTGATCTGGTAAACCCCAGCCGAGCCGGGGGTTAGGCCTGCGTAAAAGATGCGGTCGGGGCTGACCTGGGAACCGCCCAGGAATAATTGGAGGCTATTCGCAACCAAACCTGGATACTGGGGAATTTCAAAGACAGCCGGCTCGGGGGCGGTCCGTCCGAGCCCCGTGGCATAGATGACCACGACTTCGCCGGCCCGTGCCGGAGAGCCGGGTGAGACCACGGAATAATCCGCGCCGTGCTGTGCGATGGCATAGCCCGCTTCGGTGGCAAACAATCTAGGCGCCGCATCCGCCAGCACAATCTCCACCTCGGGCCCGGTAACGCCCTGCCGCACCACGCGTACCGGAACGCTGCCGGCCAGCAAATTATCAGGCACCACGAAATTGATTTGCGTCGGACACACATAAATCAAAGGCGAGGTCAGATTATCGACATAGACGCGCACGTCCGCCAGAAAATCCGGCAGCGTATTATTTTGCGAGCCCATAGGAATTCCCGCCGTTCCAAAGGAAAGACCGGCGCCGAAAATCGTGACAATGGACCCTGGCGCGAAGGGGCCTGGTGTGAAATCCGCCCCATTCAGAATACTATCGGTGGAGTAAGTCGGCGCTTGTCCCCAGACGATGCCGCTTGCCAGCGCCGCCTGTACCAGACACCTTTTAAACATGGAAACCCTATTATATACGAGTTTGATATCTTAAAATATAAATTTAAAAAAAGGGCGATATTTACCATTCCAGCGGCGTTCCGCAGCGCCAGCCCGCAATTCCCTCTGCCCCCTCCGCGCGCCAACCCCATGGAACACCGATAGCCTGCAAATTGCCGCAGCGTCCATCCTTAAAACTCTGCGTCTCGGCGTCTCTGCGGTGAAAGTTTTACTTAGACCCCTGCGACTCCACCAGCGAATCCACGCTGCGCAGCACCCGTTCCAAGTCGCTTTCCTGCACCGGCTTGGCCACCACGAAGCGCCCGTCTCCTTCGAAATCGGCGGAGAGTTCGATGTCGTACTGGTCGGAGAGCAGAATGAATCCGCCGACGCGCGATTGCAGCCGTTCCGAGAGTTCCACCCAGTTCAGGCCGGGCGCGTGGACGGAACAGAAAGCGGCATCGAAACGCAACCGCTGCGCCATTTCCAGACCCGCATCGGCATTGTCCACGGGAACTACGCGGTAGCCGTGATTGGCCAGCAGCGCAACCAACTGGCGCTGGGAGGTGTCGTCGGGCTCGATCACCAACGCGGTCATCTGGCGGCCGCCGCTTCTTGGTCCTGTAGCCTCCTGGCTGGGAATCGCCCGTTCGCGCGTAAGCGGGAGGTCCACTTCAAAGCGCGGCGAGGCATGATCCTTTTCGACCAGCCGAACTTCTCCGCCGTGCCCGCCGATCACGCTGCGCGTCACCCCCAGTACGGCCGCGGTCTCTTCGGTGGTGCGAGCGTCCGACGGCGCGCTGAACGCGATCTCAATCAGCAGCCGCTTGGCCAGGATGCTGGCGCGGATGGTGATGGTTTTCTCCGTGGCTTTCGCCAGCGACTGCTCGGCGTGAACGAAGAGCGTAAGCAAAGCCTGCTCAAGCTGCCCGTGCGAGCCCGTTACGAACAGGGGTTCGGGCAAAGTCAGGTCCTCTACCCGGATTCCCGAGGCTTTCCAGTCGCGCTCGCGGAACTCGATCAGGTTCCGCAGCAGGGTCGTCACACAGACCGGGCGCGCGTCTCCCTGCTCGGCCGCGGCGAAGGAAACCAGGCGTGACACAATCGCCGAGGCTTTATGGGCTTCGGCAGCGATCGCTCGTACTTCGCGATCGGCCGGAGTGGCCGGCAATCTCATCAGCGCACGATCGGCCAAATCGGAAATCGAGGCAAGCGGTGTCTGAAGTTCATTGACCACTCCGGAGATGAGCCGGCCCACGGCCGCCAGCTTTTCCGTGCGGAACAGTTGCTCTTGGACAAACCGCTGGTCCAACAGCCTGATGGCCACGCCGATCTGGTTTCCGAGGTGCTGCGCGAGTGCCTGCTCGTCGGCCGTGAAGTCGCGTGCGCGGTTATCCTGATCCAGTTCCACTACGCCCGCCACCTCGCCCTGCGAGAGCATGGGGACAAACAGCAACGACTTCGGCGTGCCCTGCCCGCCGGACGTAGCGATGGGAAAGGGGCTGCGCAGAATATCGGGAATCGCCAGCAGCGTGCGGTAGTGGAAACAGGCCACCGCTCCGGCATGGGTTCCTCCGGGAGGCGCGGACAGCGAGATGGAGAGCGGCGAATGACCTTCGGAAACTACTTCGTCCAGCGTTTTGCCTCCCCGGTTGTAGACGTACATGTGGACGCCCGAGACACCCAGCACGCGGGGCAGCGCTTCCTCGATGGCCGCGAGGATGGCTTCAATGGAAGACGCACCCAGGATTTCCTCGCCCAGTTGATACGTCTTTCGCAGACGCTCGCGCTGCCCGCGAATACGCCGCTCGCGGCTCCACAGCGCGAAGCCGGTCACCATGACCAGCATCAGACCGCCAGCCAGCGCCAGTGGCGGGACGACCGTTCTGCGCTCGGTGAGGATAAGTTGGGAGCGATCGCTCACCAGCAGCTCAAACCAGCGGTTGTAGGGAGGAGTGGTGCAATACTGTGCCGCGATTCCCGCCGCCTCGACTTTGTCCCCAGTGTTGAATCCACTGAGACTCTGCGGGCTGGCGCCCGACCCATGGGGCAAAAAGAACTTGTAGTCGCCGGCACGCGACGCCACCAGAATATACGGTCCGCCGGTGGTTTCGCCGATTTCCAAAATGCGCCCCTCGGTGCGAACCAGTTGGCCGAGATGTGCAAATCCCACCAGTTCTTCCGCTGGCATCTTTTGAGGCGTAGGCGGCGGCTTCCGGCCGATCTTGCGGATGGTGGAGGGCAGGATCGTTATCAACCCGGCATGCGCCGAAAGAGTTCCTTCGGCTTCAATCTCGTCTCCCGGCATGTAGCCATCGATGACGTGACTCCATTCGGGCGCCTCCAGCAGGGCTCCGTGCCCGGATTCCTGGAACGCCAGCAGATCGTAATAGGGAAAATGGAACGCCCTGGCGGAGACGACTCCCCGCACCGTCACTTTTTGCCCGGCGTAGGATGGCGTAAATTGGGGCGGCTGGCGGGATCCAACCTGTTCCAACGTGAGCCGGACCTGAGCGGGCAACGGCGCGACGCACACCGCCAGCACGAGCGCCAGCGCTGAAAACGCTAGCGGCCTCACACTACCGGTTTCTGGGTTTGCAACCATGGCTCCAGACTCTCGCTGCCAAAATTATCGATGGTTAATTCCGCCCCCGGCAAGTCCCCATGAGTCGTAAGAACCCCAATAACTCTTGCTCCCGCAGCCCTCGCGGCCTCGACTCCGGAATAAGAATCCTCAAATACCAGACAATTTGCTGGTGCAATTCCCAACAGCTCGGCGGTGCGCAAGTAGACCTCGGGATGCGGCTTGGGTTGACGCACCTGATGACCATCGACCACCACGCGGAAAAAATGCCGCAGTCCGGCGCGCTCCAAAGTGAACTCGACGTTGGCAGGCTCCGCATTGCTCGCCACTGCCATCGGGTCGTGCCGGTGGAATTCGAGGAACGAGCGGATTCCCGGCATCAGAATCTCTTCCATTTTGTCCGCGATCAACTGGCGGTAGAGTTCTTCCTTGGCGGCGCCGCGCGCGAACACCTCTTGGGGGGTGAGCTTGTCGCCGAAATAATCGCGAACAATTTCGTCGTTGCGCCGGCCGTACATGTTCTCTCGCATCGCATCTGTAGTTTCCAGTCCGTACCGCCGGTTGAAAATTTCCCATGCGGTCACGTGGGTCGGATTGGAATCCACCAGCACGCCATCCATGTCGAAAACCAAGGCGAGACCTTTCGCCAGCCCGCTCATGCTTCGTCCCGAAGGCTGCCATCAATCCAGTTCAGGTAATTCGCGGCGCCATCCACCACCTGCAAGGCAAGGACTTCGGGAACCTCGTAAGAATGCGCCTTCTCGAGAGCGGCCATGAGCTCATGGAATCGATCGCGCGACGATTTGATCAGGAGCAGCCATTCCTCCGCCGACTCCAGCGCGCCTTTCCAGCGATAGTAGCTGCGGACCCGCGGAATCACATTGACGCATGCCGCCAGCCGCTGCTCCACCATGCTGCGCGCCAGCGTTTCCGCCTCCGCCTCTGACGCGCACGTACTCAAAACAACAATCTTGTCGGTCATCGAAAATTTTCAGAACAGATCGAAGAACGCAATGCTAACATTATTTATCCGGGCCCATTTCATATGAAGGTTTCACTGTCCCGATTTGGATACGGGATCGCATTTATTCTGGTTGCCAGTTATGCTTTTTTCACGTTGCAGGGTCCCAAGGGAATACCGGCTCTGTTCGAGAAGCGGCGGCAGATCGAGGACGCCGAAAAGCATAACGCTTCCCTGGCGCAGGAAAACGAGCGTCTGCGGGAACACATTCAGCGGCTTGGCGATAGTCCCGCCGAGCAGGAGCTGGAGATTCGCCAGCGCCTCAAACTGGTGCACCCAGGAGAAAAGGTCTACATCCTAGGCAAATAGCTCGCCCGTAGCACAGGCCTCCCGGCCTGTGTCCGTTTTTTTCGCGGTCTTTCAAACCCGCAGCACCGCCGCACCTCTTACCGCGTCATTCTTCAGCGCGTGCAGCGCCTCATTTGCTTCCTCCAAGCGAAATTCCTGCACCTGGGTCTCGATGGGGATTTCCGCCGCGATCTTCAGGAAGTCCTCACCGTCACGCCGCGTGTTGTTGGCGACGCTGCGGATCACGCGCTCGTGGTAGAGCAGGTCGTAATCGAGTTGCGGAATCGGGCTCATGTGGATGCCTCCCAACGCGACCGTTCCGCCGCGCTTCAGCGTCCGCAAAGCGCTGATCACCAGTTCGCCCGCCGGCGCGAAGATCAGCGCGGCATCCAACTTCGCCGGAGGCTCCTCGCTGGAATCCCCAGCCCATTGCGCGCCCAAATCGAGCGCGAGCTGCCGGTGACGCGCGTCTCGCGTGATGGCATAGACCTCGATGTTCCAATGCCGCGCCACCTGAATGGCCACATGGGCCGCCGCGCCGAACCCGTACATACCGAGCCTGCCGCCGGGCTCGACACCGGAGAGCCGCAGCGTCCGGAAGCCGATGATGCCCGCGCACAGCAGCGGCGCCACGTGGAGATCGCTGAAGGCTTCGGGCAAAGCGTACACAAATTCTTCGCGCGCGACGGTGTACTCGGCATACCCGCCGTCCACCATCCAGCCCGTGAAGGTGGCCTTCTCGCAAAGATTCTCACGGCCCGATCGGCAGTACTCGCAAACGCCGCAGGTGCTGTGCAGCCACGGAATCCCCACGCGCGCACCCGGCTGGAAGCGCGAAGCTTCCGGGCCGTTGGCCTCCACCACTCCCACCACCTGATGGCCGGGGACGATGGGGCTCTTGCGAGGCGGCAATTCACCCTCCGCCACATGCAAGTCGGTCCGGCACACACCGCAGGCATGGACGCGGACCAGCACTTCCCTGCCCGCGGGCACGGGCTTGGGAAGCTGCACGATCTCCAGCGGGCGGGACTCGATGGCCGCCGGCCGGCGCAGGATACAAGCCTTCATGCTTGTATTCTCGCGCCTCCTGCTATGGTGAAGGTATCTCTCACACATGGCCAAGAGACTCATGATCGTCATCGTGGGAATCGGCATCGGCTCTCTCGCCGGCCTGGTGATCTCGGCCCTGGGCGCCGGAAACGTGGGACTGATCATCGGCGCCGTGGCTGGCGGCGTGATTCCGCTGCTGATCCTCGGGCCGCCGGGCAAATGACCACTTTCCGGGCCGCCCCGCTGGAAGACCAGCTATAATTAACCCTCAACATCCCATCGGAGGACGTCGATGTTCTGTACAAGTTGCGGCGCGTCCATCGCCGACGGCTCTAAATTCTGCCCGAGCTGCGGTTCCGTTTTGGCGTCTTCGGGCCAGCAGCAGCCTGCGGTCACGCCCTCTCCGCTGTTTCCGGCCGCTCCGGTGGGACGTGTGATGGACTACGCCACCTGGGGCAGTCGCGCGATCGGGTACCTAATCGATACCTTGCTGGTGGCGCCAGTGCTGCTTATTTTGTATTTCGTCCTGAGCGGGCTACTCGTAGGCCTCGCCAGCATTGGCGGCAGGGATGCAGGGGGTGCCTTCGGCGCATCCTGCTGCGTCTTCCTCGTCTTGTTTCCGCTGGCTTCGTTGGCCGTAGGTTTGTACAATCGGGTTTACCTGATTGCCAGCCGCGGCTACTCCATCGGGCAGGGCGTTGTGAAAATCAAGGTCGTCGATGCCAACGGAGCCCTGCTTACACAGGGGACGGCGCTCATTCGCCTCCTGGCGCATGTTGCTATGGGCTTCGTGCCGGCCCTTCCAATCCTCGATCTGCTCTGGCCGCTCTGGGATGACCGCCGGCAGACGCTCCACGATAAAGCTGTGGGTTGCTACGTGATCAACAATCCGCAATGAGAAAATTCCTGTCCAGACCGGGAATGCCGCCGGCAGCCGCCGGGTTGGCGATCTTGCTCCAGGCGGCGCTGGCAAGAATCTTTCTTCAGGCGGATGAGGCGCGCGTCTACTTCCTGGGCCATCCACTCAACTGGGCTTGTTCCTTTCATGAACGCTTCGGCTTGCCCTGCCCCACCTGTGGAATGACCCGAAGCGTGATCCTCACGCTTCACGGACAAGTGGAAAGAGCCTGGCACATGGCTCCCGGCGGACCGGCGCTGACACTGGGTGTTCTGTTGGTGGCCGCGGGAGTCCTGCTGTTGGCGGGAGTTGAGTTCGGGATGGCCAAGCGACGAGCCCAGGCGAGTAGCCGGCTTGAGCACAAGATCAAGATGGGATTGCAGGCCAGTACGCTGGCGTGGGCAAGTGTTTCGATCGTGGTGTGGCTCGCCGGTTGGGCCACGCAGTTTTCGGCGGCTCTACGGGCCGTGCACTAAGACTATCCTAAAGAAGAGTGGAGGTTTTACGATGCCTTTCTGTGCCAGTTGCGGCTCCGCAGTAGAAGGCCGTTTTTGCGCTAAATGTGGAACTCCGTTGGGAGCGGCAGCACCGCCGGCGGGCGCAGCTCCGCTGGGAGCGGGATATGCTCCTCCTGTCACCAGTGCGGCGGGGCTGACGGACAATGCCGCCGCGGCACTCTGCTACGTGCTGACTTTCATTACCGGCATTCTGTTCCTCGTGCTGGAACCGTACAACAAAAATCGGAATATCCGCTTCCACGCCTTTCAAGCCATTTTTCTGGGCGTGGGCTGGATTGCGCTGTGGATCGTCATCGGCATCCTCTTCACGATGCTGGGCTCGATTGGATTTTTCTTCGGTTACTTGGCCCTTCGGTCCCTGATCGGGCTATGCTTCTTCATTCTCTGGATCTACCTGATCGTGATGGCATATCAAGGCAAGAAGATAGTGCTGCCGATCATCGGGCCGCTGGCAGAAAAGCAAGCGTGATCCGGCGCGCATGCTTCCGGCTCCGCGGTTGGCATCGGGCTCTTGCCGTTTTGGGCGCCGTGTCGCTGGCTGGCGCCCAAATCCCGCGCGTCCGCGACATCGATCTCTACGGAATCGGAAAAGTGCCGGCTGCCCGCATCCTACGCGAGGCCAAACTTCAGCGGGGTGAACCGCTCCCGGCATCGAAGGGCGATCTGGAAGACCGCATCAACGAGATCTCCGGTATCTCCCGGGTTCGCGTGGAGGCCGTCTGTTGCGAAGGCGCTGACGCCATTCTGTTCATCGGAGTGGAAGAGAAAGATGGGCCGCGCGTGGCGTTCCGCTCGGAACCCACTGGCAAGGCCGTTCTCCCGGCGGATCTGGCCGCCGATTACCAACAGTTCCTCGGCGCCGTACGGCAGGCCGTGGCGCAAACCCACGCTGGCGGCTCGGAACAGGACAAACTGTCGACCACCCGTTCGGCGCGTGGATACGAAGAAAAGTTCGCCGCCTTCACCGGCGAGCACCTGGCGGAACTGAGGGACGTTCTGCGCAACTCTGAGGATTCCGAGCAGCGGGCCATTGCGGCGGCGGTGATCGGCTACGCACCCAAGAAGGCGGAGGTGATCGGCGATCTCCAGTTTGCCTTGCAGGACCCCGACGAGTCCGTGCGCAGCAACGCGATGCGCTCGATCAAAGCCCTGGTGGCTGCGGGTACGCGGGACCAGACTCTCGGGCTCCACATCTCACCCACATGGTTAATCGAGTTGCTGAACTCACTGGTACTGAGCGACCGCTTGCAAGCCGCTGACATTTTGGTGGCGCTGACGGACCGGCACGATGCGGCAATGCTCGATCAGATACGCGAGCGGGCGCTGACATCGTTGGCGGAGATGGCGCGCTGGGAGACGCTGCGTTATGCGCTGCCGCCGTTTCTATTGGTGGGCCGCATAGCCGGGCTGAACGAGCAGGAAATCCAGCGGCGCTGGTCCAACGGGGAGCGTGAGATGGTGATCCAGAAAGCCCTCGCAAAACCGCCGCGCCGCAAGTGAAGGCGCGAACTTAATCCCGGTCCAGTTCCGCGCTGACCGACCGTCCGACACATTTGACGCAGACTAAACCGCTGGGGCGCAATTCGTGAGTGGTCTGATCGCCACAAGCTCTGCAAAACTGCACGGTCTTGGGGAAGGTTCGCGGCTCCTGCGGGCCAACTGTGGCTGCCGCAGGGGCGGTTGCCTCACCACTTCCAGCCCATCCCGCGAAGGCGCTGGCGCCGTGCGCCCGCTCATAGTTCCGCACGTACGCTCCCATCATGCGGTCGGTTACGGTGGTGTGGTCCTCCAGCCAGCCCGCGAGGAATTCGAAGAATAGCTCGGCCGCTTCGGCGTCGCCGCTTTCGATCAGGGGCACAAACAACTTCAAGCGCCGGCGCGCGGTTTCGTGCTGCTGCTTATGCCAACCGTAAGATGGATAAGCAGTGGACTGCATCAGCCATTCCTCATGCGAGAAATGATCTCCCATGTGAGCCACCAGGCCGTGCAGATGCTCTTTTACATGGGCCGCCGGAGCACCCCTGGTAACCGCCTGCTGCAATTCATCGGCGACTCGAAACAGGTCACGATGTTCCGCATCGATCTGGGCGAGGAAAACCTCGTTCTCCTTGCCCCATCTGAAATGCTGCATACCTAATTCTAGCGCGTTTTTAGGATATTAGGATCCGTTTATTACGTAGGGTGCATCGGGCCTGTTGTAGTACTCTGGACGAAAGCATGAGCCAGCGACGGTCCTCCTTTGCGCTCGATCGGCAGAATTCGAGTGCTACTAAACCTGCCGCGAAGCGAACCGGCGCCCGGCGATCGCGTTCCTCGCGGGGCCCGGCCAGGATTCCCCGCGTGCTCTTTCTAGTGGCCGCGTTTGCAGGATTTGCCGTGGTCGCGCTCCAGGCCCACTACACCGTCAGTCTCCAATTTCCCGTGGGTGTGCGATTCCGATGGCCGCTGGTAATTGCGCCCAGGGTGTCGACCGATGACACGGTGGGCGCCCAGGCCGATCAATCCGGACACCGCTTGACGGCGTACCAGCAATACGCCTGCAACAAGTTCGGACCGGCGTGCCGCGTGGCGCTGGCGGTCGAGCGCGCCGAGAACCCGCGCGGCGCCTGCGAGATCTACCACTACAATACCGATGGCACGCTCGATTGGGGATATTTTCAGATCAACACCGTGCACCTGAAGCGTGCGGGAGTCAATCTGCGGGACCTGCTGGACTGCAAGGCGAACATCGATTTCGCATACCAACTGTACCGCGAGCGGGGCTTCGAACCGTGGACCACGTACACCAGCGGCCTGTATAGGAACTACCTTCGCGATCCGTAAGTAGGACAAAAGCACCGGCGGCCGAGACCGCCGGCGTTACGTAACGCCGGCGATCCTTGTCGCCGGTGGGTTGACTCCCCGAGCACGCAAGCCAGGACCGATCAGCTTCAGCCCTCAGCTCCGGACAAAACCAGGGGGCAGCTGGACTGAGGGTAGCGCCGGCGATCCTTGTCGCCGGTGGGTTGACTCCCTGAGCACTCAAGCCAGGACCGATCAGCTTCAGCCCTCAGCTCCGGACAAAACCAGGGGCAGCTGGACCGCCGAGGTAGCGCGGGCGATCCTTGTCGCCGGTGGTTTGACTCCCTGAGCACTCAAGCCGGAGGTCAGCTTCAGTCCTCAGGTCCGGACAAAACCAGGGGTAGCTGACCGCTGACCGCTGATTGCTGAAAGCTCAACGGACTTCCCACCCACGCGGTGCCCGCCGGCAGCGTCTCACCCTTCATCACCAAAGACAGCGCGCCGACTCGTGCGCCGTCCTGGATCTCCGTATCGTAAAGGACGATCGACTGCGCCCCGATCTCGCAGTCCGCCCCAATGCGTAGCCGTGCGCCCTTCAAGACGCGGTCCTCGAAGAGGTGCGTCTGTAGAATGCATTCGTGGTTTAGAACGGTGCGGTCGCCGATCTCCACCAGGTCCCACTCGAGGAAGCCTGTGGTGCCAACGTAGACGCGCCGCCCGATGCGTGCGCCGAGCATACGGAGATACCAGGGGAGCAGGGGAGTGCCCACCAATGCATCCAGCGCAAGGGGGGTGGCAAAAAACTCAAACAGAGCGTTCACGAACTCCAGCCTCCAGAGGAAGGTGCTCCATAAGGGCCGCGCGAAAGGCCGGTAGCGACCCATCACCATCCACTTGACGAGCGCTACGGCGGCGATCGCAGCCAGCGAGCAGGCAGCGAAGATGGCCGGCAACAGCAGCAGCGTGATGGCCGCGCCCAACTGGTCCCACAGCCTGAGCGCGATGTGAATCAGAGCCACCGCGACCAGGATGAATCCCGCGTCCGGCAGGGTCACCCGCGCGATCTCGCAAAAGCCGCGGCTCCACAGCAGCCTCCGGCTGGGACGAAACGTTTTTTGCTCCGAGAAGCCCGCGCTGGACTGGCGATGCGGCAGCAGGATCGGCGGCGAGCCGAGCCAGGACACTCCGCTCTGCGCGGCTTGACCTTCCGCCGAGGGAGCTGCCGTCAGCACCCCAACCAGGGAATTGTCGCCGAGCGTGGTGCCCGCGGGAATCACCGCGCTGTTGCCCACGAATGCGCGGCGGCCCAGCCGGGTGGGCGCTAATGTCAGCCAGCCCGACTCGATGCGCGATGCGCCCAGCGAGGCTTCGTCCGCGATAGTGGCGCCATCGGCGATGTCCAGCAGGTCCGGAGTCGTCGTGCTGGCAGTGGAGAACTCCACCAGACGACCCAGTCTTGGCGCCCAGCGCACAGTAGAACGGCTTGAGATAGAGCGTAGCGTGCAAGGGCCCGGCAACATCCACGCCGAGGGCCAGCAACTGTTCAACTACCCAATTCCTCAGGTAGAACCAACCGTGCACCGGATATTTCCCCGCTCGTGCCCGGCCGATCAGCAGCCACTTGAGAGCCACCACTCCGGCGGTAAGGCACAGCATAAAGGATGCGCCGGCAAACGGCGCGGCATAGAGAACGCGCCATCCATGGAAATAGGTCAGGATGACAATCCCCGGCACAAAGGCTGCCAGTTCGATCAGCGGAAAGGCAAGCACCACCGCGCCGTAGAAAGCTGTCACCGCAGCCCGCCGAAGCCAGCCACGCGCCGGCGGCGCAGTTTCCGCTGTTGCGCGGCCCACCAGACGCGGCGGCGAACCGGCCCACGTTTCGCCCGCCGGAACCCGCGTGCCGCTGGGGAGCAACGACAAATCGTCCAGCCGGGCACCATCCTCCATCACCACATGCCGGCATAAGACGGTACGCGCCCCCACAAAACAGCGGCGCCCCACAGTGACCGGTCCAACGACGAGTTCCCTGCCCTCCACCGTGTAACCAAGCAGGGAAGCCCCCTCGTCCACGCTGGCACCTTCACCGATGGAAATCAGGTCGAACGCCGCCAGGTGGTCGGTCGCCAGGTGGACGTTTTTCCCGATTCGAGCGCCCAGCATACGATACACGAGGGGCAGCCACGGTGTTCCGCCGAGCCGGGTTAACGGCAGGCTCTGGAACAACGTTTGGACGAACCACCACCGCAGATAGTATCCGCCCCACAAAGGGTGCCGCCCGGCCCGAATGTGGCCGAGCAACAGCCATTTCGCGGCAACGGCTAACAGCAAAAGAACCGGGAGCGCGGCGATCCCGCTGGCCGCAGCCCACGCAGCCGACTTCCATGCCGAATGATGCGCGCCGACGAGGAAATAGACCAGATAGGGCGCGATCGACGCGATGCCCCGAAACCCGAATACGAAATAGAGACTGGCCGACTGCGCCGCCCCGGCCCGAAAGTGGCGGGCTCGTTCCCGCGCATCGTCCCGATTTGGCACAGGTGCCGGTGAGGCCTCGGCCCGTGGCGGCGTTGCCGAGTCGATGGCCGCAGCGAGACGCGAAATCGTCGGATGGCTATATACATCGGCCACCGTGAGCGAGGCAAACTGCCGGTCCTCGCGCAACTTCGAAACCATGCGCGCGGCGAACAACGAGTGCCCTCCCAGGTCCAGAAAGAAATCGTCATCACGCGCGACGCGCAAAGGACGAAACAAGTCTCTCCATACTGCCAGGAGCCGCCGTTCCGTTGCCGTCGAAGAATGGTCCGGCTGCGCTGTCTGCGGCTCCGTACGAGGCCGCGGTTCCGGCAGAGAGGCGCGGTCGAGTTTGCCATTCGGAAACCGCGGCAGGTCGCTCACAGTTTCGATGAGGGCCGGCACCATCCAAGCCGGTAACTGGCTCCGCAAGTGCGAGCCCAAATGTTCCTCGTCTACGGTGCACCCATCGCGCGGCACCACGTAGCCGACCAGTTGCGGGACACCGCCGCCAGTCTCGCGCACCGCGCATCCGGCCGCCAGCACTCCGGGCGCTTCCAGCAACACCGATTCAATTTCGCTCAGCTCCACACGCAAGCCGCGCAGCTTGATTTGCCCATCCGCACGGCCCAGGAAGTGGATATTGCCTTCGTGGTCCATGCGGCCCAGGTCGCCCGTGCGGTAGATCCGCCCGCCTGTGCCCACGAACGGGTCTGCTACAAACCGCGCGCGGGTCTCCGCCGGAAGGCCAACGTAACCACGGGCCACGCCTGCACCGCCGATGCAAATCTCTCCCGTTTGGCCGTGGCGGACAGGCCGCAGTTCGTCATTGAGAATGTGAATCTGGTAGCCGCGCACCGGGCGGCCGATGGTAACCGGCTGGTCCGGAGATACATCCGTGTAGGTGGCGATAACCGTCGCCTCGGTGGGGCCATAGGTGTTCACGATGCGCCGCCCGGGCTTTGCCCAGCGCGCGACCAGTTGATTGGAGCAGGTCTCACCACCCAGGATCAGCAGCCGCAGCCCCGGTACATCTTCCTCCATCATGGAAAGAAGAGTCGGCGCGCAGGAAAGCACCGTGACGCCGTGCTGGGCGAGTTGCCGGGAAAGGTCGGGCCCCGCATGCGCCATCTCTTCGGTGGCGGCCACCAGCGTCGCTCCGGAATGAAAGGCCAGCCACACTTCTTCCACCGCCAGGTCGAAGGCCAATGAGGCGCCCTGGTAGACGCGGTCCTCGGGCCTAACGGCAAAGATGCGGCTCTCGGCGCGCACCAGGTGGCACGCATTCCGATGCTCCACCATCACGCCTTTCGGCCGGCCCGTGGAACCCGACGTATAAATGATGTAGCAGAGGTCCTCCGGCTCCGCGCAGTTTTCATCCCTCGGCAGGCACGCCGGGCTTTCCGCGGCGATCGCGACGGCATCGGTGTCGACGCGCAACACGGCGCCGCCAAACCCCTGGTGACGGGCTGTCAGGCCGGCTGTCGTCACCAGCGCGCTAGCCCCGGAATCCTCGAGGATATAGGCAACGCGGTCCACCGGATAAGTAGGGTCGATCGGCACATAAGCCGCTCCCGCCTTCAGTATTCCCAGCAGCGTCACGTACGCATCGATGGAACGCGGCAGCAGCATCGCGACTGCCGATCCACGTTGGACGCCTCGTTTCCGCAGATGCCGGGCGAGCCGATTCGCGCGGCCAGCCAATTCCCCGTAGGTCACCTCTTCCGCGCCAAAGACCACTGCCACGGCGTCGGGCCATTTGGCAGCCGTAGCCTCGAAAATTCCCTGAAGAGCGAGGTCCTGTGTGCTGGTGTCTGGAGCGATGAGCAGTTGCTGTGGGGTCATAGGGTCGATGGAATCGGGCTGCGGAAACTCTTTCGGTCCCATACCTCTCGTATATGGTTTCGGACCTTTTTCTCCTCTCCTTTAGCTCGCGCAGATTAAAATGGTGTTAATGAGGGTGGCCGTTTACCCCAGTTCGTCCACGACGCTATTGACGAGAGTCCCCACAAAAGGAATGTCCACTTCAATGAGATCGCCTGGCTTGAGGAAAACCGGCGGGGTGCGCTTGAATCCGACGCCTCCGGGCGTGCCCGTCGAGATCACATCCCCTGCCTCCAGCGGAGTGAAGGACGAGCAGTAGGCGATCAGGCGCGGAATCGAAAAGATCAACTGATCGAGCTGCGCTTGTTGCATCACTGCGCCGTTGAGGCGCGTGGTCAGATGCAAAGCGCTGACGTCGGCGATCTCGTCCGCCGTGGTCATCCACGGACCGAAGGCGCCGGTTCTGGGAAAATTCTTTCCCGGCGTAAATTGATGGCTGTGCGACTGCCAGTCGCGCAGGGTGGCATCGTTGTAACAGGCATACCCGGCCACGTGCGCCATGGCTTCCTCCTCGGGAATGTAGCGGCCAGGCTGACCGATGATGACTGCCAGCTCTCCCTCAAAATCCAGATTGCGGGAGACCTTCGGGCGGAGGATGCTGGTTGCGTGGCCAGTCTGCGTGTTGGCCAATCGCAGGAAGATAGTGGGATAAACCGCCTGGTGGCGGCCCGTCTCCTGGCGATGCGTCTCGTAGTTGACCCCGACGCACAGAATCTTATCGGGATTCGCAATGACCGGCAGCCACTCAATTTCGCGGACCGAAAAAGACGCTGCTTCGCTCTCACGGGAAGCCAGCTCGCCCAGCTTTCCCGCAGCCAGCGCGGCACGGAGGTCCACATCCCCACCCGTCCACAGGCGGCCGATGTCGATGATTTTCTCCCCTTCGACGATGCCGAACGTCCGTCGTTTCTGGATCTTGCAACTGGCGATCTTCATTTCTTGACGATGGTATCATCCAGGGCGCCTGACGACTGCGGCCCCCACCCCCTTGCGCCCAGGTTAACTTTTGGTAATAATACGCTTCAGATCACCCAGTTAGGTATGTTTCAACACCGACAGGAGACCTGCCGTGCAATGTGATTTCGTGGCTGCTCTGCTTTCGTGTGCTGAAGGGCCCCTCCAACCGAGCGCGCGCCGCTTCCTCATGGGCCTTTCTGGCGATGAACTGGAATTCCTGGCCGCGTTCATGGGCGCGGCGATCCTCGAAGCCGCCGACGGCTGCCCGTGCTCACGCGCGCAGTTGGCGGAACGGATCGCTGCCATGTACAGGACCCGTTGCGCCGCCGCCCGGCCCACCGCGGATGAGGATCACAAGATGATTCTGGTGCTGGAATTTCTGTGCCGCAGCGGCCTTCAGCGGCCTCCGGTCAGCGTCAGGGCCAGGCACGCCGGCGCCGCGTGATCGGACGAACCCTTCTCGGATTCCGCGAGCGCGAAGAGATCGATCGCCTTTGGACGCGTAAGCTCCGCCAGGACGCTGAAGGCGTTTCGCAGCGGGACCGGCACCGCAATCTGGAGCCTTCGAGCGCCGAGTTCCTCTGTGCTTTAGCCGCGGGGATCGAGGCTAAGTTAATGGTGGAGATTGGCGGTTCCAGCGGGATCTCAACCATTGCCCTGGCCACCGCGGCGAGGGCCGTTGCCGGCCATGTGATTTCGATCGAAATCGAGCCGCAGCGCCAGCAGGAAGCCCGGGAGACCCTGTCCCATCTGGGCCTAAGCTCCTATGTGAATTTCGTTTTGGCGGATGCGGCCGCGATCATTCCGACGCTGGGAGAGATTCAGTTAGCATTCATCGACTGCGAGAAAGAAGACTACATCCCCTTCTTCGACCGGCTGCAGGTGGCTGCGGGTGGAGTGGTGGTGGCGGATAATATCATCTCGCACAAGCTGACGGACTACGTGGCTCACGTTCGTTCGCGTCCGGGAGTGGAGTCGATCACGCTGCCGATCGGCCAGGGGATGGAGATCACGCGCTTGCCGTAGCAAATCTTTACCGCAGAGACGCCGAGGCGCAGAGTTTTAAGAAATGGGGCGCTTCCACGGTTTGCACGCAACCGTTGTTCCATGAGGTTGGCGCGCGGAGGGGGCGGAGGGAACAAGTGCTGGAACCAGCCGTCGTGTCAGGTCCAGATTTTTTCCTCCGTTCTCGCGGGACTCTTCGTCGAGCACTTGTTCCCTCTGCCCCCTCCGCGCGCCAACCTGAAGTGCCCCAATGGCTTCAACCCACGCGCGACGGCCCGATGATCTTGGTATTCTCTGCGGCTCCGCGTCTCTGCGGTGATTCATGGAATCTCGCTACTGTCGCTCAGCCCCCTGCTAAAATCGAATCAATCCATGCCCACCCAGGCCCGATCTTCCGGCGCCAAACGCTTCTTCTCGCGGCATGGCACGCTCGCCCAGTGGCATCCCAACTACGAATTCCGGCCGGGACAAGTGGAAATGGCCGAAGCCGTCGAGTCGGCGCTCACCGACAAACGGCACCTGATCGTCGAGGCCGGCACCGGCACCGGAAAGACTCTCGCTTACCTTGTCCCGGCGCTGCAATCGGGCAAACGGATCATCGTCTCGACCGGCACCAAGAACCTGCAGGAGCAGCTCTTCTTCAAAGATGTTCCATTCCTGCAGCAGCACTTCCCAAAGCCTCTTAAGATCTGTTACATGAAGGGGCGCAACAACTACGCCTGCCGCCAGAAGATCTACGATGCCGAGAAGGAACCCATGCTGGCCGGCCTCGAAGAGCTGGCCGATTTCGAGATCATACGCGAGTGGGAGAAGACCACCGAATTCGGCGACCGCGCCGAGCTCAAGACGTTGCCCGAATCGAGCACCGCCTGGGGCAAGATCGACGCTCGCGCCGACCTGTGCTCGGGACAGAAGTGTCCCAGCTTCGAACGCTGCTTCCTCACAGCCATGCACCAGCGGGCGGCGGACAGCGACATCATCATCGTCAACCACCACCTGTTTTTTGCCGACCTGGCGCTCAAAGACGAGAACTACGAGGGCGGCATCCTGCCCGACTACCAGGCTGTGGTGTTCGACGAGGCCCACGAGATTGAAGACGTGGCCGGCCAGTACTTCGGCGTCTCCGTCAGCAATTACCGCTTTCAGGAACTGCGCCGCGACCTCTCCGTGGTCGCGCGCTTAAAGAAGTTCGGGACCCCGGAGCTGGATCGCGTCCTCGAACGTCTGGAGGAATTGACGATTCAATTCTTCGCGCTGTTCGGCGAAGGCGACGGCCGCGGTCCGTTCCAGGCCCGACAAGCCTTTTGCGAAGCACACGAAGATGTCTATCGCGATGTATTGGCGGTTCTCGATTTGATCGGATCGCATTTGAAGCTGCTCCACAACCCGCCCGAGGAAATCGTCCCGCTGTTTCGCCGCAGCCAGCAACTGGCGGAAGCCCTGCGCTTCGTCATGGAAAAAGAGGACGAAGGCTACGTCTTCTGGATCGAGAAACGCGGTCGCGGCTGCTTTTTGCAGGCCACGCCCATCGACGTTTCCGGGCTCCTCTCGGCGCGCCTCTTCGATAAGGTGGACACCATCATCCTGACCTCGGCAACCCTGGCCGTGGCCGGGGCCTTCACTTACGCGCAGCAGCGGCTGGGTTTGGAGAATGCGCGAACCCTGGTGGTCCCCGGCCACTTCGACTACCAGAAGCAGGCGCTGCTCTACGTGGCACAGCACCTGCCGGAGCCGCGCAGCCCGGCCTTCACCAAATCGGCGGCGGCCGAAGTGACACAGATTCTGCGGCACAGCCGGGGCCGCGCCTTCGTGCTCTTCACCAGCTATCAGCAGATGCGGCTGGTCTACGATTCCGTGTCGCTGGAGATCGACTACCCCACGCTGCTCCAGGGCACCGGCCCGCGCAACGCCCTGCTCGAAGAGTTCCGCTCCACGCCGCATTGCGTTTTGTTCGCGACTTCCTCGTTCTGGCAGGGCGTCGACGTGCCGGGCGAGCAACTGAGCTGCGTTATTATAGATAAACTGCCGTTCGCGGTTCCCAACGATCCCGTGGTCAGCGCGCGGATCGAAAACATCCGCCGAGCGGGGGGAAATCCGTTTTACGACTACCAGATCCCGCAGGCTGCCATTGCGCTCAAACAGGGTTTCGGGCGCTTGATTCGCAGCCGGTCGGATCGCGGCGTGCTGGTCCTGCTGGATCACCGGATCACCAGGCAGCGATACGGACAGGTCTTTTTTGACAGTCTTCCGGACTATGGGTTCACCACCCGAGTGGAAGACGTGGAGAGATTTTTCGATGTTTGAAGTGACGATCGAACAGACGTTTGCCGCCGGACATGCCTTGCGCAACTATCACGGCAAGTGCGAGAACGTGCACGGACACAACTATCGCTGCCAGCTCACGCTCGCGGGAGAGCAACTCGACCAGACCGGCCTGTTGATGGACTTCGTGGAGTTAAAGAGGGTGCTGCTGTCGGTGATCGATCGCCTGGACCACACATGGCTCAACGAGTTTCCGCCCTTTGACGTGCTCAACCCTTCGGCGGAAAACATTGCCAAGTACATTTACGACGAAGTTCGCCAGGGAATCCGCGCCGCGGCCGATGTCCGCATCGAATCCGTGAAGCTTTGGGAAACGGATACGTCGAGCGCGACATACCGGCCGTAACAACTGATAACCGCTCCCTTTGGTCACGGCTCGGTAAGCACGCGTAACGACCCGTTACCGAGCCGTGACCAAAGGGAGCGGCGTTTTACCGGTTGTAGTAGGCGGCGTTTTTGGCGGTGTACTCCGCCCACTTCTCAGGCAGATCGTCCAGTGCGAAGATTGCCGAAACCGGGCATACCGGTACGCATGCGCCGCAGTCGATGCATTCCACCGGGTCGATATACAGCATGTTCTGCTCCGCGTAGTTCGGCTCATCCTTTTTGGGATGAATGCAATCGACCGGGCAGGCGTCGACGCAGGAGGTATCTTTCGTGCCAATGCAAGGTTCTGCTATTACGTAAGCCATTACAGTTATTGTCCCGAGTACCCAGAAATAGCACAGCGGGACAGGGAATTACAATCGACAGCTTGCCAACGTCGCCCTAGTGACTCCAAACTGTAGGAGATGCAGGCTAAAGTGCGAAAAGCCGTTTTCCCCGCCGCGGGATTGGGCACCCGTTTCCTCCCAGCGACCAAAGCTCAGCCCAAAGAGATGCTGCCGGTGGTGGATAAGCCCATCATTCAGTATGGGGTGGAGGAGGCGATCCATTCGGGGATCCAGAACATTATCATCGTGACCGGGCGCGGCAAGAGCGCCATCGAGGATCATTTCGATGTCAGCTTCGAATTGGAGAATCTGCTGGAGACACGCGGCAAAAAGGATCTGCTGGCCACCGTCCGGAACATCTCGGACATGATCAACGTCTCGTACGTGCGGCAGAAGGAGGCGCTGGGGCTGGGACACGCCGTGCTGCGGGCTATGGAACTGGTGGGGCACGAGCCGTTTGCCGTGGTTTTGGCCGACGACCTGATCGACGCCGAGACGCCCTGCCTTACGCCAACTGCTGGACGTCTACAGCTTCTTCGGCTCGCCCGTGCTGGCGGTGATGGAGGTTCCGCGGGAGAGCATCGCGGCCTATGGCTGCATCGATGCCGAACCGATCACCCATAACGGGAGCAACGATCGCGTATTCCGAATACGCGACCTGGTGGAAAAACCCAAGCCCTCGGAGGCTCCTTCCAACCTCGCAATCATCGGGCGCTATGTGGTCACGCCCGAGATCTTCGATTCGCTGCAGGCCATCGATCCGGGGTCCGGCGGCGAAATCCAATTGACCGACGGACTCAAACACCTACTTCGTTCGCGGCCCATCTATGCTTATCGCTTCGAGGGCACGCGCTACGACGCCGGCGACAAGCTCGGATTCTTGAAGGCCACGGTGGAATACGCGCTCAAGCGTCCCGACCTGGGCGGTCCCTTTCGCGAGTACCTCAAGGGTCTGAAGCTGTAGCGGGCGACCGACGGGGTCACCGTCACGCAGAACGCCATCCATACCGTTATCCGGCGATCGCTCAAGTGGAGTGGCTGACCAAAGCCTAGTGATTCAAGATCGTTGCGCGGCCTGGTTCAACGCCCACCACACAGCCGGCACGAATGAGAGCGGCAATATTCTCTGAGCGAGCCTTCGCACTACGTTCTCTCTCCTCGCTGTTGATGCCAAAGGGCAGGGTCAGTTTCCCCCAAGAAGTCCTCGATTCGCTGGCCCCTGAACGGCGAGCCGGATTCTGCCTGATGATCTCGTCCACCGCGGACATCAATGCGCTCAATTGCTGTGCCAGCACCTGCGACGATGGCGGTTCGGGCAAAGGCTCCGGCATTTGAAGCTTGGCGTGCGGATGGATATCAGCGTAGGAGGCAAGAGAGGAGCGTAGCGCCTCGGCGTCGGAGCGCCAGGCCTCCACCACTGGTCCGCCGCCGGCAGGCAAGCCGGGCAGGCGGCGCTCCAGATCGACCACGGATTCTTTCCACGCCACGGTCGAGTCCTGAGCGGTCAGGTTGGCGAGGGCGCCGATCAGAAGAAATAGGATGCACGCGAGTCTGTCTGGTGATGGGGTTCCAACCGCAGATAGAGATTCGAGGCCCGCAGCGATGAGCAGGCCAAAGCTTCCCTCAGTTCCACGGGTCGCTCCAGCGCGGATCGTGCAGCAGCGCTTCGTCGGTGAGCGATTTGAGGAACTCGATCAGATCGCGCTTCTCGCTGTCTGTCAGACGGGAACGGGCGCAGGATACGCGATTTGTTGGGGTGATCCATCTTGCCGCCGGCCGCGTAGTGATCGATCACCTCTTCGAGCGTGGCCAGGCTGCCATCGTGCATGTAAGGCGCGGTCACCGCGATATTCCGCAGCGTGGGCGCTCGAAACTTTCCGACATCCTCGGCGCGTTGCGTGTGTTCATAGACGCCGCGATTCGGCGGCAAGTACGGACGATCACGCCGGTATTGAAGAAACCGCCCCGGGGATCACCTTCGGCATCCCGGCCGCGGCTTCCTTCGAATCGGATCGCAGCTGAAGTTCCAGCCTCCGTGGCATTGGAAACATCCTCCTCGCTCGCTGGAGGAGAACAGCAGCTCGCCGCGTTTGGCGGAATCCGAGATGGCCGACGGTTCGCCGCCCCACCGGTATCGATCGTAAGGCGACCTCATGGAGATGATCGTGCGTTCGAACGCCGCAATTGACTTTTGTGACATTCGGCAGCGTGAAGACGTCGCCTCCGTCCGGGAAGGCCTCGCGGAACAGGCGCTGATACAGGGGATCGCGCCGCAACGTGTTCAGGAACTCCTGCTCGTGTCCTTTCAATCCAAGTTCGATGGGCTCCTCGCCCAGCATGGGCGTCAGTGCCTGCTCCTCCAGCGAATCGAGTGCGGGATTCGCCCACGTCAACGATGGCGCATATGCCACATTGACCAGACTCATGCTGCTGCGCGGATGGAGCTGTCCGGTTGTGCCCTCCGCGTGGGCCCGCCCGTCGGTGAAGGCCAATTCCTGGCGGTGGCAAGTGCCGCATGATTCTTTGCCGTTCACCGACATCCGTTTGTCGTAGAACAGATGGCGGCCAAGTTCCACTTTGGCGGCGCTCATCGGATTGTCGGGCGGAACGGCGGGACGTGGGAAATCCTGTCGGCAAGATTCCAGTCGAAATCCGCAGCCGACAGAGACCGGCGGCGATGGCGCACGCCAATGCGAATCTGCTTAAGCAACAAGCGTCCCCGTCTGCGAAGTATCATAGCCGGCCAGCACTTCCAGCTTGCGCCGCAACGTGGCCCGCTGCAGCACATCCAGGAAGGCCTTGACCGCCGGAAGATCGGCGGTCCGCTTGCGCATCACCAGATCGTAGCGCTCGCTGTGGAGCGGAATGAAATCCAGCCCGAAAGTCTGTGCGGCGGAACGGGTTGCCAGGCACGCGTCGGCATCCCGGGAAACCACGCAGTAGGCGGCCGCCAGGTGGCCGTAGGCGATCCGATCGTATCCTTGGACCGTATGCGCGTCCATCCCGGCTTTTTCCAGAAGTTTGTCCAACAGGCCACGGCTTCCCGAGCCGGGCTCGCGATTCACAAACCGGACGTTCTTGCGTGCCAGGTCCTCAATCTTACGCACACCCTTCGGATTTCCCGGTGCGATGACCAGCCCTTCTTCCCACCGCGCGAACGTGACGACACTGAAATCCTCGTCCGGAAATTGCTTGCGGATAAAAGGCAGATTGAATTCTCCGGTCTTCGGATCTTCCAGATGCGAACCGGCGATATGCACCTTCCCTTCGCTGAGCCAAGTGAGCGCGAGCTTACTGGAAGCCGCAGCGGAGACCACCTCCACGCCGCTGATCTTTTCCACCATTCGCGACAGAAGGCCGGTGGCCGGATCGCAGCCCGCCAGCACCAGCCGTTTCTGCGCCGCTTCTTCCTTCGCAAACACGACCAGGTCCGCGCGGCCATTCGCCCGCCCGGTCCTCTTGATGATGCCATCCGCTTCCGGCATGTAGTAAGGCGAGGCGCTGACCGGAACACTGACCCAGCGCGATCCGATCTGGCAGATGCGAACGGGCTGCCCCTTCGCCGGCCGGCTCGCGCTGAGCACCTCAGCGGCGAGTGATTCGGGCGACTTCAGAGCCCCTTCCTGGAGAGAGAACAGCTCGTCGACCGTCACCTCCAGCTCGCGCGCAAGATTCAATGCGACTTCGGTATTGGGAACATAAGTCCCGGCTTCGATCGCGTAAATCGTCTGGCGGCTCACGTGCACACGACGCGCCAGGTCGGAGGCGCCCACGCCTCGGCTCTTTCGAATCTGTGCCAGCCGGTTCTGGACGCGGGTCTTCACAGCGGCTTACTTCCTCACCTGAACCACTTCGAGCTTCGTTAGCATTCGGACCGAGCGTGCCCCGGGCTTGTCCTTCGGTACAACCAGGCGGAACCGGCCCTGGGCGCCGAACAGTGGTTTGCCGTTAGCGGTATCCGCGAGCAGAATCTCATTGTCGATGAAAGCCGGATCCAGTTCGCCGAGCGAGAATACAACCTGATAACCGTCCTGGGCCTCGGCGAGCACGTAGCTGGCCAGCGCTTTGCCGCGGAGTTCGCTGCCCTGCGGCACGCCGGCCGCCTTCAGCACTTCATGCAGCCACACGCCGTCGTAAACCGTCTCCATACCGTTATTAGTTGTACGGACTGAGGCGCGAGGCATTTTGGCCAGATCGTCGGCAGACAGCGTGAGCGCCTGTTTGACCGCCCCTGTCACCTGGATGGACGGCTGCACGTCCTGCGCCGGCAAAAGTCCGGCTGCCAGGATTCCTAAAATCAACCAGTGTCGTGTAAACATGACTACCTCCGATTGTAACGTCAGCCAGCCTCCGCTTCCTTACGGTCGCGGCTCGGTAACGGTTTGCTACTGACTGATCCTATCCGTGTCGAAAAGAATGCCCCGTAGGGCATCCGCGTTTGCAGGCAGTTCCTTGCTGCCGGCGAGTCAGGACATCCAGCCGGCAAGAAGCAGCACAGGAGCGCACTGCAGGAGGTATCGGAAGCGGCCTCCAGAACGGCGGTTTGTCATACCTTGTCTACTGTATAAGACACAATGTAATCTAAACAGGACACAAGACATGACTGCAGGCTGCCGGCCGTCGAGGCCTACCCCGGCGCCCTGATCGCCACGCCACATCGCACGGGTCTCTAACGGTAGACGGCCCCGCCAACGATTCGACGGCCGCAGCGCCGGCCAGTTTGGCCTCTGTTTAGAAGGAACCGGCTCCCGTGTTTATGTGCTGAGCCACCTGTTCGACCGTCGCTGAATCCATCGACGCCGGGGCGACAATTGCGTTCGGGAAGAGCCCACCCAAAACGACGAACAAAACGCCCGCGGTCAGAATCCAACGCTCCCGTGGCAAGGCATCCGCCATTACCGTGAAACCGGTCCGCCGTTTGCCCAGGAACAGTCGCGTGAAGAGGCGGAACATGCTGACGGCATTCATCGCAATCGCCACGGGCAGCAGCAGGCCGGTGAGCGGGTGCGAGGCCAGCGTTCCGTGAATGAGCAAGTCTTGAGAACAGAAGCTCAGCGTGCCCGGCAAGCCGACCAGGGCGAGGCCAAAAATGACAAAGAACACAGCTAGCCGCGGCGCGTGCTCCGCCAAGCCAAGATGGGTGCTGGCCGTCAGGTTTTCCCCAAAGCGCACCTCCAACAAGCGCAAGATCCCAAACAGGCCCATCGTCGATACTGTTACCACGAACCAGTGCACTAGCGCGCCGGTCATTCCTTCCGCGGTCCGGCTCTCCAGCCCCGCCAGAATGCACGCCGATTGGCTGAGCGAGAGAAAAGCGAGCAGGCGGCGCGGCGAGTTCTCCGTCAGCGCGCGAATGGCAACATAGAGCGCGGTGGCCAGGGCGAGATAGGAAAGCACGGGGAACAGATCGCGGGTGGCATGCGGAAACAACGGCACAATCAATTTGGCCACCATCAGCGCCCCGAAGTGGCCGTTGAGCAGAAGGGCGGTAGGAATCGCGGGACCGCTATCGGCGGCATCCGCGACCCAGGCTTGCGCGGGGCAGATTCCTTTGCGGAAGATCACGGCCACAACCAGGAGCCCAAAAACCACCATTCCCCCGGGGCTCTGGCCCTGTCAGCCGGCCAATAGACATCGCGTGGCCCTGCGCCGCAATCAGGCCGGTAGCTAGCGCGAGCGTGACGCTGGAAAGCAGAAGGCCCAGGCGTGGGCGCCAGCTGGCCGCACCGAACAACTGTGTCGAGAGGAAGGGGACCGTGGTGAGAATCCAGGCGGCGAGAAGAACCAGCAGGTTCTCGGTCGCGTAGGCCAGCAGCGTGGATCCGAGGACAAAGAGCATTCCCGCGATGGTGCGCGAGTTGCAATCACGCCGCGGAAGCACGAGCATGGCCCCTACGGCGAGACACGAAAACAGCACCATTAATGCTTCACCGAGCGACCTTCCGGCCGGCGCGGCATGCAACAGATCGGCACTCGCCAACACGGACACAGCCGCTGCCACGACGCCAATCCCGCGGGCCCGTCTTCGGGCTGCCGCTGCCAGAATTGCGGCCAACCAGGGGGCAGAAATCGCAACGACGCGGAGAGTCAATGCCGAATCGACCATCAGTCGCCTCCTCGCCTGGCGGGACTATGCATGGAAAGCGCCACCTTCTCACGCCGGCCCACCGGCTGGTCCAGTCCTAAGCCATCGAGCTTGGCGAAGACGTGGGACAGCCGCATGAGCGGATGAATCACAAAACGATCGAGAATCGTATCGAGATGGCCGCGGTCGAGCGCCCACCGGTAAAGCCACAATTGAACCGGCTCCGGAAACAGGTCCTCCAAATGCTTGCCCGCCGGCGAGAGATCGCCTCCGATAGCCGAGTGCATCACGTGATAGTCGTGAAGCATCGACGGCGCTCGCAGGAACTGCAACGTTCGAACCGTGGCGTGTCCCAGGATGTGAGCGATGGCGATCCATTTCCAGCCAAGTCCAATTTCCACAAACACCACGCCCACCTGCGTCAGCGAAGCGTACGCGAGCGAGGTTTTCGCATCGGCGCTGGCCCGGCCGACGATGGTGCCGTGGATGGCGGTGATCACCCCAATGAGCGATCACCAAAGCGGATGCCAGTGAGGATTGGGCAAGCATGGGTTGCGCCCGCAAGCAGGAGATAGGCCCCGGCGTGAATCGAGATCGCGCCGTAAAAAATCGCGCTCGACGGCGTGGGGCCCTCCATCGCGCGCGGCAGCCATCCCGAGAAGGGAACCTGCGCCGCTTTTCCGGCGGCAGCAAGCAGCAGAAGCAGGCAGACGATCGCCGCCTGCGCTCCGGTTAACCTGGGAAGACCGCCGGCAAACGAGGCCGTTCCGGCCCAGTGGTGCATGGCGAACACGCCCACCAGCAATCCGATGTCGCAGGCGCGATATACCGCGAAGACGCGCAGACCGTTTTCGACGGGAGCCGTGCGCTGCTGGAAGAACGCGATCAGCAACACCGAAGTGATGCCCACGATCTCCCATCCGCCCACCAGCAGATCGAACGAACCGGCAGCGAATGCGAGCAAAGATCCGAACGCGAAAAGGTGCAGCAGCAGAAAGAACCGGAGAAAGCCGCGCTCGCGATGCAGGTACGTCGCCGAGAACTGTCCGATCAGTCCCGCCAGCACAGCGGTCATGCCGAGGAACGGCACGGACAGACGGTCTGCCATGAGCACCAGCGGGAAATGATAATTGTGCACGGCAAACCAGTTGCCGAACGTCACCATGACGGACGGAGCCCCGGTGGCGGCAAGGCCCCAGACGATCAGGGCAAGGGCGAAAATGGAGGCGGAAAACGTCAGGCCGGTGATCCGGGACAGCACGCGTTCGCTGGGAACCCAGCCCAGCAGCCACAGCAGCGCAAACAGACCGAAGACAACTCCGGGCGCCAGGACCACGAACACCAGCGTGGCTTGCGAAAAGTCCACTCTTATCGGCCCCCTGCATCGGATTGAATCCAGGCCATGGGAAGATGTTCGAGTTTGCCGCCATACCATTCGGCGGAGGAGAGAGCCACCGGCAGGCGCTCCACGGGAGCCATCGAACTCCTCAAAGCCGCTGTCCCTGCGGACGTGCACGCGGCCGGACTCCGGGTCGATGGTGGCCACGCGAATCCAGCGATTCTCCACCAACTGCTTCAGCGGCGGCGTTGGCATTCACTACCTTCATCAAGCGTTCCGGCGTCGTCTCAATGACGAAGAGAATGCGCACGGGCTCGTGGATCTCGACCATCTGCCAGGGCAATCCCGTTCGCAGGTCGCTGGCGTGGCCATCCATCACGCCGACCAGGCCCGTCACATTGTGAGGTAGTTTCGTGCCGCATCCGTAGCGATCGTTATCGACGAAGGAGAAGTAGTACTCCAGACTGATGCCCGCGCAGACGGGAACCACCGCGGCCAGCACCGCGGCGAGGCTTCGATCGCCGGGATCCTGGTCCGCATCGTAGGAAGCCAGAAACGCCCGCCGGTCGAGGAACAGTCCACGGGTCAGGCTGCGCCGCCCCACGATACAGACCGCATTGGTGCAATGGCCATACTCAGGCCGCGGCTCGGCGAGATGCTCGCTACGTTCTTCAACGTGCCGCAGCGCATCAGTGGGCGAAGCGTTGACGGGGCACGACTCGAAACGCCGGGCGCGCTCGTGGGCATTGCGTGCCCTGGCCTTATCGAGAGACTCGCGAATGCGATCCAGATCGGCCTGATGGGTCGGCGGGAAGCGCCTCGAGATCGTAGAGTTCCACATCGTCGCTGCAGGTATCGTGATATCCGCCGACGAACCAGGTATCGGCCGGAATCTCGATGCCTCGCTCGCGCAGAAGGTCGCGCACTTCGGAACGATTTGCCATGGCCGCGAAGAGGCGCGCGTTGGGTCCGCCGCGGCGTCCTCCACAGGCTCCGCAATCGTGGGCCGATTCGTGCGGGTTGTTCAGACTGGTGGATCCATGGCCGAGGACCACCACCAGACGCGCAAAACCACGCGCCAGGCCTGCCGGGCCCAAAACGCTCGCCACTCTTTCCGCTTTTTCTACGGCCGCAAATCCCGTCAGCAGGCCGGTCATGGCACCCTGGGATTGTGCGGTGTTCCGCATCAGCGTCGAGTTCCGTTCGCGGCTCGGGAAGGAACGCCTTGTTCAGCCACTCACGCAATTGGGCATAGCGCCTGGGCGCCAGCAGGTGGCCGACCAGAGGAACCGACGAAAGCAATCCGAGCGCGCTGGTCGAGAGCCAGCCGCGCAACAACGTCTTCGATGACAGGAACGAATACCGCATCAACCGTCCGAGAATCCGCCGGCGCCAACGGCGCCTTTCCAGCAACGCGCTGTCTCCGGCCTTAGGTTGTTCGAGGACAGCGTGCTGGGGCTTCACGACTACCGGACAAAGAGCCGCTCCGTGCGTGTCGTCAATTCCCTTGTAGTCGACCGCCACGCCAAAGTATCCGGCCGAGCTGAACGTCTCCACCGCCGGATCCACTTCTTCGAGAGCGCGCCGGATCGATTCCTCGCGCTCATCGATGCAGAAGAACACCTGCGCAGCGGGCCTGGCTACGGCCTGGTACAGTCCTCGGTACTCCCGATGGCTCGCCAGACCGCGCAGAATCTCTCGTTCATGCCAGCGTTCATAGGCAAGATGGAAGATGCGGCGGCGCTCCACTCCATTGCACGTTCTTACTTCGCTTACGAACGCCGCCCATTCCGGCGTCAGAGAGTCTGCTGACGTCGTCCGCGGACAGCGACACCACGCGTGCAGCGTCATAGATGCGTGCCGCGCGGCTTAGCCGCCGTTTTTCCTGAGTCTTGAGCGGACTCTCTTGCGGGAGGGTCTCAGCCGCACCCATACGCGAGGCCACCCGCGCCATGGTCAGCCGCACCGCAAGGAAGTCCATTAGCGATGCCGGCACGGGTTCGTGCGGAGCGAGGCTGGGATCTTCCTCGATCCGGCGCATCAATCCTGCCCAACCGGGCAACGCCAGCAGCTCGGCTTGAAGGGTTTGTTCCCACTCAGACTCGCGAAAATGTAGACCATCGAGGTAGTCCAACACGGCATCCGTGGCTGAGAAGCCCAGGTGCTCCTGTCGCTGAAACTCGTCGTCCAAACCAGTCAGATATCTGGGGAAAATGCCGCCTGGCAGCGACAACAATGTCCGCACGCTCGCATAGAAGCCTTTCTCGCGGCAAGGCATTGGCCAGTAGGCCATGCCTTGATCCAAAAACACCGAGGAAAACCGGATCAGCCAGGGATGAATGATCTCGTCGACTGGACTCTGTACCGCGGGCTCTTCCTCATGAGCTACGGTACGGGCAAGGCACGCATCGAACAAAGACCGCAGCGGCTGCCTGACGAAAATCTCTGGCTAAGTCGCCCTGCTCGGCGCGCCACATAATGGTGGCGGCGTCAAACTCCCGCACGCCCGGCGTCATCATGGCTCGGCGAAGCGAGCGCCGGCTGAGCCGCGGGAAGACCAGCGCGTCCGGCTCTCTATCGAGAACGGCGTCAATGTCCTCCAGATGGATGCGTCCCCGAGCCAGTTCGGCCCGGTACGCGGCTTCGCTCATGTAGGGTTCCGTGCCAAACAAATGCGAAGCCTCGATCACCGCCTGTTCGAAAGGCAAATCCTGGAAGGCGTGCAGCGTGTTGTGATGGACGAAGACTCCGATCGGGCCCTGCATCGGAAGCAAATGCGCCGCATGATCAACCGCACGACGCAGCCGGCCCTCTCGCGATCCCGGCGATTGATCGCTTTTGACCAAACCGATGCCGCCGGATTCCGCGAGGGGAGAGTCAGACGAAGACATCAGAGATCTCTGGGGCGCTCTTAGAACTTGCTCCCCCCTGGAGCGGCCATCCTTCAGATTGGTCTGGAAGTAACGCCGCATAATGTCCAACACCTGAACCAGCACGGGATTGCGCAGGGAGTAGTTCGTCGTCGCGCAACAATTTCCACGATGGCAATCCGGGTCGAATGGCCGAGGGCTTGAAAGACACTAGCCTTATACGACCGGAGAAGACCTTGCCCCGAACATTGAGAATATTCGATTTTATGAATATAGTCAATATTGTTTACTTGAGAAGATTCGGGTAATCGAATATTCTGTTTTTATGCAGAACCTGCTGCGGGAATACAAGGCGAGCGTCTTTCAGGCATTAGCGCATCCCACCCGAATCGCCATCGTGGAGATTCTGCGTGAGGGTGAGATGTCAGCCGGCGCCCTTCAAGAGCGGCTCGGTGTGGAGCAGGCTAACGTTTCCCAACACCTGGCGATCCTGCGAAGCAAGCAGATCGTCAACAGCCGCAAAGAAGGCAACCAGGTTTTCTACTCGGTTCGACACAAAGTCTTGATCAAAGTGCTCGATCTGATGCGGCAGTATTTTCAGGCCCATCTTCATGAATCGGTTCAGATGTTGGGTGAGATTGAAGAGGAGCGTACAGGACGGTGAGGGAGGATGTCTGGCGTGCCGTCCTTGCCTGTGCCCGACCTGTTCGCGCAACGGTTTCCCGAAGTACGGCTGGAACGCCCGCTGGGAGGGGCTTCGAGCGCCGTCATATTCTAGCCGCCCTGCTTGAACACATCCCTCGCAATCATTGCCGCTGAGACTGATGTCGGCCACCCCGAATAGAACGCAAGGTGCGTAATTGCCTCGACCAGTTCGTCTTTAGTCAAGCCATTTGCCAGCGCGCGCTCCAGATGAAACGGCAACTGCTGGGTACGACTCAGTGCAACCAGGGCCGAGACGGTGATCAGGCTCCGATCGCGTTTGGAAAGCCCGGGGCGCTCCCAAACATCGCCAAATAACACCTGCTCCGTAAGTTCGAGAAGCTTCGGCGCGATGTCACCGAGCAACTCCCGCGCCGTCGGTAGAGGCTGGTGCGAGTCCATTGAGTTCTCCTTTCGAACAAATGAAGATACCACGGGGCGATGCCAACAGAAGCACGAGGCCGCGGCGGCACTAGGCCCCAAACTGCCGCAGATGATGGTCTAAATGCTTGTACATTAACGTCGCCCACTCCTCCGGCGTCAGTCGGCCAAAGAAGCTGTGTGGATGCTTTGTGCAGCCCTCCGGCCCGGCCGCGGCAAACCGGTCGATCAATCCGGACAACCGCCCCTGTTCCGTTCTCAGGTCCCGTTCATCCCCCACCACGAGACTCTTCGCCGTCGGCGAATTTCGACGCATCGGTTCTTCATTCCTCAGCACCATCGGCTTCACCATCCACCCAATAATCCGCCCCACGAACATTCGCGGCGGAACGGTATCCCCGACCGCCCACTCCAGACCTGCTGCGCAGTGCGCTACTGCCTGCGCCGCATTCATCTTGCCCCACAGTCGCTGGCTATCCGGCCCCAGCCGCGCTATCCGCTCCTTCACCTCTTCCACCGTCGTAGCTTCATAGAGATTCTTCATTTGCTAAGTGTCCCCCCGGCCAACCCCTCACAGCGAAGTGCTTCCAATCTTGCCATTAAATCATCTTCCCGCCATTGGCCGGTTCGCGCGCCGCAACAGCTGGGACTTCAGCAGGTCGACGGAGTGACTTTGGAGGATAGCTAGTGAGGTAACGAAGTGTTTTGCGGGGGCCAATCGGGCCAGCGGTTTCCAGCGGTCGCCTCGATCGGAATTGGCCCGGTGAGCGAGAAACCGGGGACAAAGCCAGGTGGCATAGGCCGCGGCGGTGGCGGCGCCTGATGGTCCACCGTGGTAGTACACCGAAGTTCATTCCATCCGACGTGAGCGGTGACGTGCTTATAAAACGTAGGCAGCTCCCCGTCGCCCCAGTCTTCGTGGAGAATGTTGAACTTCAGTAGGTCACCCTGGATCTCGAAGTCGTCCAGCGCTGCCATGGTGTAGGGGTTGTCACAAGTTCCGCAAACCATTCCGCGGAGCTTGTTGCCAACCTTGCGAATGATGAAGTATTGCTTGGGCGCACCTACGCCAAAGCCCAGCCAAACTCCGATAACGTCTTTCTCGGTCAGCGTTGATTTCCACGGGCCAGGTTGAATGTAGCGCGGAAGCGGCGCTCCAACGCCTTGCTGGTTAATGGCCACGGCTGGAACCGGAGGAGCCTTGGGGAGTCTTGACACAATTATCGGCAGCGGGTCCGGTCCTCGGGGATCTTTAATGAGGGTGCGCTCGACCTTGCCGCCACCCGGGGCGCCGCTGGTGCCACTCACGATCAGATTGCCGTGGTCGAATCGGGCTGTCGCCTTGTCCTGATATGCGGTACTGCCGTCGCCATTCACATGGGTTACTACGAACGTTATGCCATCCGCTCCGAACTTGCCATCCACAAAAGCCAGGGTCGTCGCATCCGCACAATACGTGCAATAGATACCCCTGACCTTATCGCCCCGGATGGAGAACTCATAGGTTTGCGGCTCGCCCTTGTCCGTCCTCCAGCCACCGCGGTAATCGTCGGCATCCTGAGCGGCAAGTGTCTGACCCAATCCCCACGTCGCCAGGAGCAAGAGTAACTGACCTATTCTGATCACAAATTCAACCGCCTCGTTCCGGTTTGCTGTCTCTCATGCTAACTCGAAAAGGGCCAGGTCTAGTCGGGATTCAGGCTTAGAGGGTAAATCCCAAAGCCAGGCCAGCTACGAAGTTGTGCGCGGACGGAACTCCCGATTGCCGGAGAACACTCCGCGCCAGGGTGACATAACTCAGGCGCGGCGTGAGGCGCCAGTGCTTGCCGAAGCTGACCGGCAAGGCGAGGCTCGGATGCAAATCCACCAAGCCAGCCTCGCGGATACCGAACGAATTCAGGCTATAACCCGAAGATCCCCACCCGGCTCCCGCTGCGCACGCGATGCTCCAGACAACTGACTCACTCAGTTGCGGCAGGGGCACTGCGTGTGAGACGTCGAACGTCAGGTATCCGCCGCGGCCGCCCACGTCGAAGAATGCTTTCACCGTGGGCCGCAGCGGTGCCTGCAGCATGCCACCGGCGTAGAATTCCGTGGTGGCGGGGGCAGGCGTGTTCGGAAACGTGTAGTGGATCATGCCGGCGGTAAGGACGAACTTCTTCAGCGAACGGTCGTAGCCCCCATCGAAATCGACTTCGTCGAACTTTCCCCGCCGTTCATTGGCCAAGGTCAGGTCCTGATTCGTCCAGATGTTGAGATGCGCGCCGCGCCAAAAAGCAGTCACGGAGTTCTGCAACACCGGGCCGTCCGTCAGCAGCATCCCGCGCCAGACATATTGGCTGAAGACGCTGCTTTCCGCTGAGATCGCCAGGGGATCGGCGGCGGCATTAGTCACGGCCAACACTGCCAGAGCCGAGCCGGCCATGGCGGCATAGAGGACCCGCATACCCAGTACATCGGCGGCTTGCACTGGGAACTTGATGGCGAGTATAAGGGGAACCGGCAGTGCGCCAGCCGAACCTCGACTCGCAATTTTGCAATCCAGACAAGATGTGGAGGACAATAGACAAGCGTTATATTATGGGCGGCCAGAGTGGTGATTTCGCGTTCGGAAAACGATTCTCCATTTCGCCCGCGCGGGATGCCGCCAGCGACTACAGTCGTCTGTTGGCCAAGCTTTCTTCGAAAGCGAAGTGGCTTGGATCGCGGGATCCCGAGGGCGCCGCGCAGGAGTCTCTGAAGCGCTCATTGGAAAACGCCGGTTCGCAACGGGCAGTCGAGTATTACTTCAGCCCGGATCCGCCGGGTGAAATGGAACCTCCGGAGTGGCCGCTGGATCAACTCCTCGCCTGGCTGCATGGCGTGCTTCATTACGTCGTTCGCGAAGAGCACAGTCGGGTCAGTAACCGGCGCGAGGTGCCCATTGGCGGAATCGCGGCACAAAAGTGGGAAAAGAACAATGAGGTGGACCCTGCCGATCCCTCGCCAGACCAGCTCGATGTTTTGATTCAAAACGAGATCGAGGGGATCGTGGGGGATTGCTTCCCAAAGCTGGACCGTGAATATCGAATGGTCCTGAGGATGCGCGCGGAGGGGTTGAAGTACGCCGAAATCGCCACTCGTCTGGGCGTCGGTGAGAACACGGTTGCCACCTGGGTCAGCCGCGGAATCAGGGACTTGGGCCAGCTCGTCCGCCGGCGCACGGAGCGCTTCACAAGCGTGCCTCGCATTCCAGGGCAAGGAATACCAAATGCCTGATTCGAGGGGCGGCCATATCGACGATCAACTCGATCGCTACGCGCGGGGCGAACTTACCGCCGCGGAAGCCCGGTCGCTGGCTCAAAAGTCGCTCGACGAACAGGACTTGTTTGACGATCTGACCTACACGGCAGTTGCAAAAGCGGCTGTTTCTTCCCAGACCGCCAGGGAGCACTTCGGGCAAGCGGGTTCAGGCGCAAAGGTAGTTCGTTTCCCGCGAAAGGCACGCGTGCTCGTGGCGGGCGCGGTTGCCGCCGCAGCCATCATATTTGTGTTGCTCTTGAATCGGCCCCACAAGACGGCGCCAGCTTTCCAGGTCACGGCGGCACTTGCGACATCGGCAAAGCCCGGTCAACCCATACTTCTCGCGACCGACCTAGAACCCCAGCCGGCTCGCCCGAACGAGGCCCCGGTCTTTCGCAGCCCCGAGCCGATCAGCCGTCCCCCGCAGGCGACGGGTTCCATTGTTTCGATCGAGGACGGCGTGGCGACCATCAATCTGGGTTCGGTGGATGGTCTGGCGAAGGGAAGCGAACTACAGGTCTCTAGTGGCCAGCCGACCAACGAAGCCGCCAGCCGCCTTGTGGTGACGGAGGTTTTTCGCGAACGCGCGCGAGGCCGCATTCTTGGCGCACAGGCGATTGCAGTGAATGATCAGGTCCGGCCTCCGGCCGCCACTTACTTGATTGCGTTATTGCAGCGTGCGGACACGCTATCCGGCCGAGGCGATTCAGACGCCGCCCGAGCGATGATGGAGAAGGCCGCTGAATGGGCGCAATCCGCCCAGGTTCCGCCCGGCGAGAGACGCGGTGTCTGGGAGCGGCTGGCCGCGCTGGAATATCAAGCCGGCTCGCTTCAGGCAGCGGCCGCGCACTACCGCTTGGCGGCAGACAACTGGAACGCGCCGCCCCCTGCATCTGGCGGGGAACAGGCCACCGCGCTCAACAATCTTGCCGTCCTTTACCTGCTGCAGGGCCAGTACGGCGCTGCGGAAGCAGCCCTGAACCAGGCGGTCTCGAAGTCGCTGAAGACAGACAGCGTGTACGGACGGAACTTGAACGATCTGGGTGTCCTGGCCGAGCTGCGCGGCGACCGGCGGAAAGCGCAAGCGTTTTACACGGATGCGATGCGCGCATTCGCAGGCATCCCTGATTCCTCCGAGCAGGATCGCCGCGTGGCGCAGGCCAATTTGGCCCGGCTCAGAAGCGCGCATGAGTAACCGGAACTGACGGGAAGGGGTCACCAGTGCTCAGAGGCGTCGAACCGGCATTTGGCTTGGCGCTCATTCTCGCCGTTGCGGCCCCGCTTGCGCTTTCCCAGGACGCCCATACTCAGGACTGGGCCTCACTCGACCGGCAAGGCGAGGAACTCTACACCAAGGGCGACTTGAAGGAGGCGATACGCATCGCCCGGATGGCCGTCGATGCTGCTTCGGATTCGAAGCAATCAGGGCGCAGCCTGGACCGCCTGGGTTTCTTCGAGTACACGTCAGGCGATATGAAAGAGGGCGAGTCTTTCCTGCGGCAAGCGCTCGATCTTCGCAAAGGACTCGGGATCAATACCGCCGACTACGCAGAGAGCGCCAACGATCTCGCCCTCTTGTGCCGCGACTCCGGCAAGCTGCCGGAAGCGAGGACGCTCGCCGAGCAGGCCGTGGAGATACGCTCGCGCATCTTCGGGCCGCAGCACATGTTGGTTGCTGAAAGCCTGAACACCCTTGGCAGCACCTTGGCCCTTATAGGCGAGTACGACTTGGCGATCTCCCGGCTCGAGCAAGCCCGTGCCGTTCACGAATCGCTGGCAACTCCCCAGGAATTTAGCGAGGAGTATGGAACCCTGTGTGTCAACCTCGCGGGCACCTACCAGCGGGTGGGGAAATACGCATCGGCGGAGGCGATGTTTCAAAAGGGACTGGACGTTCTACGCAAGAAACCTGGAATCAATCACCCGGCTTACTCGGCCAGCCTGGTTGCATTTGCTTATCTTCAGGCGGACTTAGGTCATTATTCCGCAGCTGAGAAGCTCTATGACGAGAGCGGAAGACTTCTCCGGGAGCAGCTTGGTGAACAACACCCCGTTTACACAGCGTTCCTGAATAATCGCGCGGCTCTATACACCGCGTTAGGCCGCTTGACAGTGGCCGAGGCCGACTATCGGCAGGCACTGGAGCTGAAGAGAAAGATCTACGGCCCTAACGCGCTCACGGTGGGAGCCTCTCTTAGAAACCTGGCGCACCTGGTCTATGGCAGAAGTCCCGCAGAGGGCGAGAAGCTCTTTCAAGAGGCTGTCGAACTCTATGCGAAGAATCCGAAACCTCCCGCGTTCGATTATGCCAGCGCGCTGCTCGGCTTAGGGGAAGCCGAGAGGTCTCGGGGCAATCTGGCAGCGGCCCGCGAAACGCTGCAACAGGCCTCCGATGCGGTCGAAAAGGGACTGGGCGCGAAACATCCGCTCTATGCCGCTGTGCTGAGCGAGCTCGCTCTGGTTCATCAATCGGCGCGGGAGTACCCGGAAGCGGAGCAGCGGTTTCAGCAAGCCATCGCCATCGTCAGGGAGACGCAAGGTGAGAATCATCCAGATCTGGCGCAGTATTTGGAACGCCTGGCGGCTGTCTATGACGAGGCTGGCGATTACCTCGCCGCGGAGCCTCTCTATCGCCGCAGCCTCGACATTTCCGACAGAACTCTGACCGACATGCTGACCGTCGGCTCAGAAAGGAACAAGGCTGCAGTCCTCGCGAATCTGGAGGATCCTGTTCCCGCGCTCCTTTCGTTCCAGCAGCGGGCCGGAGACCGAGTCCCCGCGGCGCGCGCACTGGCGTTTGAGGCGGTCGCCCGCCGCAAGGGCCGGGTTCTCGACCAAGTGCACGACTGGGGCCAGAGCCTGCGGGAGAATTCCGATAGCAGCACCCGTAATCGCTTCACTCAATGGGAGGCCCTCCTGCAGTGCCAGGCCTCGCTCACGCTCGCCCTTGGTTATCGCGATCTGAAACCAGCAGTGGTAGGGACGTGCGACCTGCCGGGCACTGAACTGGCAGGCCGCTACGAGCGCCTGCTGCATGACCTCAGGACCAATTGGACAGACGCTTTGGGCCGGCAGGCACTAAGTGCTTTGGAGCTTCTCAAGCAACGCATCGACACGCTCGAAGCCGCGCTCAGCCGCGAAATCCCGCAATTCGGTTCGGCCCTCAAACCCGCGCGATGGGAGGATATCCAGTCGCGCCTTCAGCCGGACGAGCTGCTCATCGAGTTCGTCGCCTACGCGGAGCGGGGCTCCCGGCCACCCAACCGGCATTACGGCGCATTCCTGCTCGGCGGCCGCGGGGACGTGCGCTGGGCGGATCTGGGCGCAGCCGGGCCGATGGACCGCGCCGTTCAGGATCTGATAGCCGCGGCTAATGACTGGAGCGTTTCGCTCGCGGGCAACGAGAAGCGCGCGGCCGGATCCGCGGAGGAAACGGCGCGGGATGCGATGCGAACCATCTCCCAAAGGCTAAACCCCGTGATTGCCCTGCTGGCGCAGAGGAAAGAGGTCGAGCGCCTGCGCATCGCGCCCGATGGCTTGCTCAACCTGATTCCATTTGGAGCGCTTTCCGACCGGAACGGGCATTTTCTGATTGAGCACTTTGTGATCAGCTACCTTTCAGCGGGCCGCGATCTGGCTGGTCCCGAACTGCCCGGCCGTCCCGAGGGTCCCGTGATCATCGCGCTTAGTCCGGGAGCCAGCGCGAAACGTCCGGAGCCCGCTAGCCCGGTGGCCAGCGCTTTTCTCGCAAACCGGCTGGAGCGTTTGGAGGGCGCCCGCTTGGAGGCTCGTGATCTGCAGCGTCGGATGCCGAAGGCTCAGTTGCTGGGCGAAGGCCAAGCCACCGAGCAGCGGGTCAAGCAGTTACATCACCCGGCACTGCTCCACATCGTGGGGCATGGAATTGTCAGGGGCAACGAAGACTGCCAGGCTGCTCCGGCGAGTCCGGGGTGCCTGACGGGCATCGATCCGGCAACTCGGGTCATGAGTCTTTCTGCGATTGTGTTGGAAGAAGCGTACGGGCGGGGCGGCAACTCGCCACAGGATGGTTTGCTCACGGCGCTGGAACTGCAGACGCTCGACCTCGAAGGCACGGAGATGCTGGTTCTCTCGCAATGCCGGATGGCGGATGGCGTGGCTTCGTCCGGAGACGGTGTGTTCGGGATGCGCCGGGCCGCCGCCATCGCAGGGGTGAAGACATTTGTCGCGCCGCTCTGGAAGGTTGCCGACGAGGCCCAGGAAGCGCTCATGGATCGCTTCTATAAGGAACTAAGCGCCGGCAAGGGCCGTGCCGCAGCCTTGCGCGAGGCTCAACTCCAGTTGCTGAAAGATTCCCGAACGGCGAGTTTCCTCGAGTGGTCGCCGATGATCCTCTCAGGTGATCCGGCGCCTCTGCCGCACGAGTTATTTGGGCGGTAAGTGGCGCAGACACTCTGTCTGCCGTGCCAAGACTCACCTTGGCACTTGCCACCTACAGTATTGGCAGGCTCTTCAGCACGCTGATCTGGCCCCCGATGGCGCCATAATTGACTTGACCACCGCCCACCAGACTGGGGACAAGGGTTTGTTCGGTGCTCCGAAATGCTATCGTCCCCGGGTTGGGGGCTGTAGTTGCGGTCACTGTCAAAGTGGATACTTGCGTGGGAAATAGTAGGGCAAGAGCGCCCTGCGGAATCGAGAACGTGCCCAAGCTGGCCGCAACAACGCAGGAAACCGCCACGGTTTCACTGGTTGTCAGGCTCTGACCCGTGACGCCGATGGCTACCGTATCGAATCCGCTCCCAGTCCAGTTGACAGTGACTCCATTGGCGCGATTAATAGAGGTGATGGCATCGAAATTTGTCACAGTAAAACTTTTGGGGAGGGTCGCCGAAGCGCTGAATGGGCCGATTTGCGTGCCGCCACTACCGGTGATCGTATAGGTACCGCCCAACGCGAGCGTCGTGCCGGTTGCAGCCCTGAAGTCATAGGTTGGACCCATTGGACCCACCTTAGGGTGGAATACCGGTATGATTGTGCCGGAGGGCAAATTGGGGCCGCTTACGGTGACCGTACCTGCATCCAGATAGGTATCCGGACCCTCGGGAGGGCTTGCAGGGGTGACAGTGAGCACAGCACAAGGCCCGAACGTTGGCGCTGCGAATGGCGCCTGCCATTCGGCCGGTGTATAGGTGGCGAAATTGCCGCCGATGCTTTCTGAAGTGCCGCTCGAGTTGGGAATAGTAACTTGAACTTGAGCCACCGTAAACCCGCCCGCCACGATGTTGCCGGCGCCGCCACCGCCCCCATTGCTGGATGCGATGATGGGCGGGCCGGAAACCGAAAACGCCGGGGCCGTGGTGAGAGCACCGGATTGGAATCGCAGGGCGAGGATCGCAAAACTGCCGCTGGGGCTGTAGAACTCGGCCAAGCCGCTCTGTCCTGTGACGGCTGCTCCAAACTGCGTGGGGAAGTCAAACGAAATATGCCCCTGCGCCGGAAGTGTAATCGCGGTTGGTTGGGTGGTCGCCGCGGTGGTCCGAATCCCTACGTTGATGGTGATAGTCGCTGAGGTTGGATTAGCGATCGCCATGCTGGTAGCGGCTCCGTTTGTGTTGTCGAAGGGGACCAGGATTCGGCTCACGGCAGCCGAGGCGGGCGCGGTTCCAACACCCAATGTCCCTGCGGCCCGCTGGGTGAAAATCGCATACGCCACGACCGCTCCTGCGCCATCCAATTCGTTGACCTGCCCCCAGCCGACGGTGATACTGGAGGCGGTATCGGGCGTATGCAGGAACAGAGTGGTTCCCCCTGGCAGGATTATGCTCTGCAGTTGGACGTTCTCCGTAAAGGTGAGATTCCAGGGCGAAGTGGCTCCTCCGCTCGCATTCTGAAAGAAAGTCAGGCTGACGGCGGTCGACGTAGCGCTTGTGTTGGTGAGCGCGACGATGGTTTGAAAAATCCCGCCGCCATCCACAACCTGGGCAATGTTCGATACCTGGGCTCGCGCCATGGAAACCGTAAACAAGAATGCGGCCGCAAAAAAATACCGGCTGGTAGCTACTCTCTTACTCTTCAAGTGCACCACCCCTCTCTATTAGGAATGGGCCCAGCCTGCAAATACTTTCACGAATCTTCAGGCAATCACATCCGGCGCCTTTTCATGAGGGCAGGAATGACATACTGTTGCCAATGGGACTGGTAGCTTCAAACCGCGTCGACGTCACCGGTCACCGATCTGATCTCGGTCGCTGGCGGGCGGCACAGCGGCCTGCCAAACCGCTCCTCCGCGATTACGTCCTTGGTTACTTCGCGAGTGAGGGCTTCTTGCCCAGGCCGTTGCATGAGCGGCACCTCCCATTATGTGAAGCCGCGATCGTGCTGAACTTCGCTGCTCCTCATCGAATCATCGACCCGTCGGACCCGAAGCGTACAACCGAGCACAGAAACGCATGGATCGTTGCTCTGCAGCATCGCCATCAGATTCGTGAGGCCTTCGGAGTTCGGGACTTTATGGTGATTCGCTTAACTCCAATCGGTGCGCAGATGCTTCTGGGGGCGCCGATGAACCTGCTTACGGATCGTACTCTTGCACTGGAGGATGTCGATAGTCGATTTTCGCGGCTCCTCACCGGTCATGCGGCGGCCACGCACGACTGGGCAGCCCGGTTTGACATCGTCGAAAACATAATCGCTGCACGATTGGCGTCCGCGCCTTCCCCTCCGGCGGGTCTGCTCCATTCATGGCGGATACTCCAGGAGTCTCCGAATCATGTCGATTTGGCACGGCTTCCGGAGGAATTCGGATGCAGCCGGCGCCATCTGATCGCGCAGTTCCACAAGTATTTCGGCATGGCTCCCAAAACGATCGCCAGGATCAGCCGCTTCCATCTGGCTGTCGCAGCAGTCCATCGCCTGGGCCGGCGAGATTTACCGTATGCGGAGGGAAAACCGTATCTCGATTGTCAGGCGGACGAGAGTGTTCGCACCGCCACACAAGCGACCATGCGGTGGGCGGAGCTGGCGCTCGGCTGCGGCTACTACGACCAGTCCCATTTCATCAACGAGTTCAGGTCCTTCTCCGGACTGAGTCCGCTCGAATTCCTGCAGCGAACTCGCCACGAGTAGACGCCACGGTCAATGGCGGTCAAATTTTTCCAATACTCCTCGCCGCTCGCGTGCGATAACGACGTATCGGTGCATTTGCAAAACGGCAAAGGAAGAAACCAATGGAAATCCCTACTCAGGCCGAGATCGAGGATAAACTTCGCGGCGAAGATCTCAACACATGGCTCGATTTATGGCGCGCGGAGCAGGGTCCCGCCAAGCCCGCCGCGCTGAAGCTCATCACCGCAGTGATTCCATTTCCGAATGACCGGAGCCTGCGGGTTTTGGACGTGGGCTGCGGGCCAGGCGACGCAGGCCGTGTCATTCACTCGCGATTTCCGCACGCGCGGATCGATTTCGTGGATCGGAACGAGTTCTTTGTCTCGCTGTGCGGCGCGGTCAATCGCCGCGATGGTATAGGCGGGCGGACGTGGGTGTGTGATCTGTCGGAACCAAACTGGCGGCGCGATTTGGCGAGCGATTATGATGTCGTGGTGGCCGTCAACACCGTGCACTGGTTCAGCCTGGCGAGAGCCGCGGAACTTTTCGGCGACATCTTTCAGTCGCTCCGGTCAGGTGGCGTTTTTCTGCTTATGGAACCGGCAGGAGCCGAGCCGCCGTTTGCGCCCGGGTTCGACGCGTGGCGAAAGGAGCAGCCAAGCCAGCACAAGTACGAAGATTGGCGGCGCTTCTGGTCGAGAGTGAATGCTCTATTGGGCTACGATTATGGCTTCCTCGGCGATCCTGACAATCAAGATCGCATCGGGGACGGGCTGTCTGCGATGCAGTGGGTTGGTCTGCTCACGGATGCTGGCTTTGAGTCTGTCGATATCCTGCTGAGAGATGCTGAAAAAGTAGTCCTGGCAAGTGTCAAGCCTTGACCACCAGCCCGCACAGGGCTTGGAGGGTGTTCTAAGATCCCTGGCTGGCCTGTCAAAACCGCCAGCCGTGGCGGTTTGACGCGAGTGAGGTCGAGTAGCATCAACAGTTTACAAGCCTAAACCGCCACGGCGTGGCGGTTTTCGCAACCTTCGCGGGATGGTAACCGGCGTTGCGGGCGCGCCTTCTAACTATTTCGGTTTACTCGCCGCTTCGGCGATCTTTTCTTCGGCGCGGGCGCCCGCGAGGATCCCCTGCATGCCGTAGTTCCCCTCGTGGCAGGCGTACTCGAAGAGGGCATCCTTCGAGTGCCGCAGAGGGATCATGGCGGTCCACGGTTGGGACCACGCCCCCGGATCGTTGACCGTGATTTCCCACTTAAGCTCGTCCGCGCCCGTGCGCGTGAACCTCTCGACGACGTGCAGCTTCTCGGTGGAAACGTTCATAAACACGCCGGGCTTATAGTTGGTCGTATCGACAACCAGAGTGTCGCCTTCCCAGTGCCCACGCGCATCACCCAGCCAGGTCTGGATATTCGATGGCAGGTGCGGACTCCCGTCGAGCGGAATCACGCGCGCGTCGTGAATAGTCTCCATCAAGATGACGGCCTGTTTGGCGGACTGCAGAATCTGGAAATAGCTGTTATACCCCGCCCCCAGCCGCGGCGAGCCGAACGTGATGCAGCGTTCGCTCAAGGAGCGATCTTCCGGGCCCGCTGGCAGGTCTTGCATCTTTGCTGTGGCGGCCTGCCGCTTTTGTTGGGCCCGCTCCGTCATGGCCGGCAGTCGCCCGTCGGACGGGTCCGTAATCAGCGAGGTTCGATTATCCCAATCCCTGGAGACAAGCCAGACCGAGCTGTAGTCGCCGGTCTCGCCGTCGGTGCTTTTGAAACCCGACTTAGTTCCTTTGACATTCGCCAGCACGCTTGCGAACACGCTGTCCCCGAACGCGGCGTCCGAATTGCCGTTGTCGAAAAGCTCAGACGACTTCTTTTTGAGCGCCGCCACTTCCTGTTCCGTCAAATACGGACGCCCCGCCAATTCCTTTGGACGCTCGAGCGGCGTTACGTTGTTGTTAGCCCAGACTCCCTGAAGATCCGGCTGGCCATCCACCGTCCGGGGAGCCGTCCAGTTCTGGGTTGTGGTCTTAGCGGGCTTGGCATTGACCGGCTGAGCTATGGCTTGTCCTTGGACCAGCGATAGAACAAGTACTACCGCAGCTACGAAAGTGAGATTTCGAAAATGCATCTCGCCCTCCAGTTTGTATCAAGTATATGCGCTATCAGGCGCGATGGGGTAGGCCGGGGCAATCCCCCACTGGCGATGATGGCGCCCGCTCAATTGGAAACGTACAGCGTGACGGGCCTGGAGAGAGATCCGTCTTTGGCAACAGCCTGCAAAGGAATGCCGTATGAATTGAACTCACGGATCACGGATGGAACCTGAAAAGTCACCTGCGACACGCCGACGACAGCTCCGGGAGCGAATCCAGCGTAGGTTACCTGGGCTTGTAACCCGTACAACTGGATGCCGCAGCAATAGTAGTCGCTCTTACTGGTGGCAATCTGACCGGCGTTTGTCGACACACCTCCGGAACCCGAACCAGTCAACCAGATGGTCACATCAGACCCCGTCCGCGCGGGGTTATTGGCCGCATTGAGCGTTCCGTCCTGATTCAGCGCGATTGCGGAATCATCCAGATTGCGGAAGACTTCCGGACGAGCCCGCATAACCGTGAGTGGAAAATCGGGCGTGGTTCCACTTGGGCTGATCACGTGAATCGGCCCACCACTCTCGGCATTGAAAGGGACTACCGCGTTGATCTGCGAATCGGAGACATATAACAGCGGGAGCGCCAGGGGCTGCCCCAGGTTGGCTACCACTTGATATCCGGACACCCAAACTGGAAAAAAGCCATTGCTGTCGGGAACGGCAACAATGGGCGTCGACGGTCCAATATGCGGACCATAGATGGAGACGACTTCGTAGGCAGCGACGCGGCCATCCAGCGGACCGTTGGCCGCGTTTGCCAAGCCGAAGATACGCGGAAGTGGAGCATTGGCTGGCGCGACAGTCGAGACTATTCCCGTAGGACCGGAGACGTGCAGCAATCCATTGGCCTCTATAGCAATCGAGCGGGATGCGCCGTCGTTCGGATAGCGCGCGGCGTAGACGAGTTTCGCGCCCGAGGCGTCCAGACCGGCGATGAAGTCATTGCCCTGCGACCAGCCCTGCGCGTTGGGAAACTCCGGCGAGGCGGTGGTGCCGGCCATCCAGACCTGGTGCGACGCGTCGACAGCGATTGAATTGGCGGCGTCGGCGGCGCTCCCGCCTAAATAAGTTCCCCAGACAACGGCGCTGCCGGCAGGGTTCAACTTCATTGCAAACGCGTCGGTGGGGGGAAGCGGGAAAGACGGCGGATTGGCCGGCCCTGCGTAGGTGGTCTGCCAGGCTCCCGTGGTCGCCGGGAAATGTGGATCGGAGGTGGCGCCGGTGAGATACACGTTTCCCTCCGCGTCGCAGGCGATCGCGGTGGCCGTATTGGCGGGTGTCGAACCGAGCCCGTTTGGATAATTCGTCAAACCAACATAGGTAAGGTAGGAGAGGCCGGAGCCATCCGCTTTCACTTTCGCGATAAAGGCCCCCATGCCTTGTGTGAGCAGAGCCCCAGAGGTCGTGGGCAGATTGAGGGTATCGGTATTGCCGGCCAGATACGCATTCCCCGCCACATCCACTGCCAGAGAGACGCCCGAGGCGTAGGCGCCGCAGTACAGCCTGTCGGGATTGCAGTCTATCGTCTCTGTTCCGGAGATGATCGCTGAATAAACAATGTGGTCTCCCGCGGCGGAGATTTTGGTGAGAAACGCTCCTGAAGCCGCAAAGGAATTCACGGCGCCATTCGGCAGCCCCGGCGTTACGGGGAATTGAGGATCGTCCGTGGAGCCCGTCACGTAAACGTTGCCGCCGGAATCGATGGCGAGCGCGTTGATGGCTTCACGAAAGTAGGTCGACCACACCAACTGGCTCAGGTCCGCACTAAGCTTCAAGAGAAATCCGGGGCCGGGAGTGGATTGCATGGCATTGTGGATCGGAAAGTTTACGGACGAAGTGGAACCGCCGATATAGACGTTGCCCGTCGAATCGATGGCTATGTCCGCGGCCACATCGCTACCCTTGCCGGATATGTCCCGGAAGAACAAGGTGTTGCCCGCGGGGTCAAGCTTCATGACGATGATGTCGGAAGCCTGATCGAGGAGACGGGTTGCGGCGATATATGTATTCCCGGCGGAGTCCGCGACCACGCGCGCAACCTGATACGGGTTGGCGTCTCCAATGAAAGTGGTGTACTCCGCGGCCAGCAGCATTGGGAGAAAGAGAAACCCGACACAGGCCGGGAGGCCTGTCCTACGTCGTACCACAGGCCTCCCGGCCTGTGTCAGGTTCTTCTTCGGTGTGTGAATCACGCTGGTCACCGTGAGCAATTGTACCGCCAGCAAAACAAAACTAGCCTGACTCATTGCCGTGAGTACCTGTACGTCTAGGCATGTGTCAGAAAACCACGAGCCCTTGTGCACCTGACTACAATCCAAATTTTTGTTTACAAGTTCTTCCCTCGGCAAAGCTCCAGCGGTATCTCAGAATGAGTTGAAAGGAAACTCAAGATGAGACAGAGAAGCCCGATTGTTTCTGCCGCGGTATCGCTGGTGTTATTGGCGATCGGCGCAGCAGGCGACGCGCGCGCCGCATTCCTCGACGGCCTAAACAAAATCGACACCATCGCTTCCACCGTCCCTGCCAAGGGCGATCAGAACCCGTATGGTGTGGCCATTGTCCCGCGCACCATTGGCAATCTGATCCAGGGACACATATTGGTGAGTAACTTCAACAACAATGGTCCCAATGGCGGCGAACAGGGAACCGGCACGACGATCGTGCAGATCGCACCAGGCGGACACGTGAGCCTGTTCGCCGATATCCAAGCAGCCAGCTTGCCGGGCTCGTGTCCCGGGGGCGTCGGTCTCACTACCGCCCTCGCGGTGTTGCAGTCGGGTTGGGTGATCGTGGGTAGTCTGCCCACTAAAGACGGAACGGCAGCGACGGCACAAGCGGGTTGCCTGATTGTATTGAACTCGAATGGCAAGGTTGTGGAGACTCTCGCAGGAGGCTCCATCAACGGTCCGTGGGACATGACTGCTCTCGACCTGGGCGGCTTCGCGGTCCTCTTTGTCACCAATGTGCTTAATGGAACAGTGGCTGCTAATGGCAATGTTGTGAAAAACGGAACTGTGGTGCGCATTCTTCTTTTCACTCCCTATCGGGATGGTGACTCGGATCGCGATGACCACCTCGGGTTCCCGCGCGAGATATCGCGAGTGGTGATTGCATCTGGCTTCGAAGAACGCACGGATCCCGCGGCGCTCGTGGTCGGGCCAACGGGTGTGGGGCTCGGCGGCGATGGCTACCTTTACGTGGCCGACAGCAACGAGAATCGAATCGTCAGGATTGCGGACGCGTTATTCCGGAACAGTAGCGCGGGCATTGGGCAGGTGGTGTCGACGGGCGGGGCTATTAACGATCCGCTTGGATTGGCTATCGCTAAGAACGGGAACATTCTGGTCACTAACGGCGGGGATGGCAACGCTGTGGAGACCACGCCAGGCGGGAAACAGGTTGCAGTCAAGAATATAGACACGACCGGGATAGGCGGCGGTACCTTGTTTGGTCTGGCGGTGACTCCTCAAGGGACTGTCTACTTCGTCAATGATGGGAATAACACGCTCGATCTGCTGCACTGAGTGACCGGCTTTCAGGGCAGGGCACGGCCCTGCCCCACATGGCTCTTCCAGTACGCCCAGGCGCGTTCGTAGCCGTCCTGGGGCGCGGCTTTGCGGGCTTCTTCGGTCTCCAGGTAAGTGACTTTGCCGCCCAGCAGCAGCGCCTCTCGCTGCAAGCGCGCATTCATATTCATGTAATAGGCACGGCCTACTACGACGTGGAGAGACTCTGCGACCACCACCGCGCCGTGCCCGCGCAGCAGTGCCGCCGGCTTGTCCGCCAGAGTCTTGGCCAGCGCGCGGCCGAGACTGGCGTTGCGGATCAACATATCTGTCACTCCGCCGGCATCGCGGATCTCGAATTTGGTTACTCCTTCGCCGAGAAACGCGGCCATGTGATAGACAGGTTGCAATGGCACGGAACTGACGCTAAAAGTGACCAGGTCGGGAGCGTGCGTATGGACTACCGCTAACACATCCGGCCGCGCGCGGTAAATCTCACTGTGGATGAAGCGCTCGGTGTACCCGGCTGTCTCGCTCTTTACGATTGGGTTGCTGTCCAGGTCGTACTCGATAATGTCCTGGGCAGTCACCTGACCCGCGGCCACGTGCCGGGCGAGAAAGAAATGCTCGGGGTTCTGCGCGTCCCGGACGCTCACATGCCCGTAGGCGTCGAGGACCCCTTCGTTGGCCAGGATGCGGTTGGCGACCACTAACTCATCGATCAGCGGCCGATGCTTGGGCGCCGTCTGGGCGTACAGACTGAAAGGCGCGAACAACGCTGCCGAACCGAAGAACACGTAGCACAGGCCTCCCGGCCTGTGTCTGGTTAAAAAACTGGCAATCTTCATTTCGCCTCCTTCAGGCGGTCCAGGCATCGAACGCCGCTCTCGCGATCCGCGCGATGATCCTGTCCCTGGTGTTGCTGTCCCGCGTGCTGCCTTTGATGTAAACGGCCACCGCGAGTTGGCCCGCCCCCTTCGGCAGGAAGATCACACCGACATCGTTGGTCGCTCCGTTCAAGCCCTTGTGCGTGCCTGCGGAGCCGGTCTTATGCGCCACAACGGTCCCCTCTGGCAAGAGCCCTTTCAGTCGCGTGGGAAAGGTCGTGGTGGACTTTAGCATCTCGACCAGGCGAGCGGTGCTGGGCTTCGACAGCAGTTGCCCTTGGAAGGCGCGCGCGAGCAGTTGCGCGGTGCCGTTAGGCGTGGCGGTGTCGCGAGGGTCCGTGAGCAAGCGCTGCAACCCTCGGTAACGCATCTCCTCCGTGGTCGCCGCGGTCAACTTTTCGAAAAGGTCGCCCGTCCATTGTTCGACCGGCGGATAGTGCTCCACGCCCATGGTGTCGAACGTAATCTGTTCCTCACTCCGGTCGATTCGAATGCCGCTCACACGCCATTGGCGAAACCGCGCAGACAGGGCCGGGGCACCGCCGCCGATGCGGAAGAGTGTTTCGACAGCCGTGTTATCGCTGTTGGCGACCATCAACTGCAGCAGCTCGCTGAGCGGAAACCGCTGCTGCTTTGGCCAGCGCTTCGCAACATCACTGACTTCCGGATACACGTCCTGCGCCAGAACCTCGATGCTTTGGTCCATGCCGAACTTTGCTTCGTCGACGAGAGCCAGAAGGTTCATCGCAATCGGCAGCTTGCAGACGCTGGCCAACGGAAACGATTGCTCGCCATTCAGATGAACGGCTTGTCCGGAGGGGAGGTGCCGTGCGGCCGCCCCCACTACGCCATCGGTGTCGCCGGCGATCTCCCGCCACTCATCGGAAAGCGTTCTCTGCGCGCCCGAGGCGACACTGGCGGCGCACAGGCTGAGCAGGCACTGCCGCCGCGTGAGTCTCATTACCGGGCAGAGACTGTAGCCTGGCCGCTCCACCGCGCCGCAACCTTCTTGATGCGTTCCACCGCGTCCATCAGGTGCTCCAGAGAATTGGCGTAGCTGAAGCGGATATAGCCCTCGCCGTATTCTCCGAATCCGCCGCCGTTGAGGCACGAGACGCCGGCGTCATTCAGCAACAGGTCGGCGAGCTCTTTCGAATGGATCCCGGTGCCCGTCACGTTCGGGAATGCGTAGAACGCGCCGCCCGGCAGCGCGCAGCGGAATCCGGGAATTTCGTTCAGCCCTTTGCAAAACGCATCGCGGCGGCGGCGGAATTCGGCCACCATGCGATCCACGGCGTCCTGCGGCCCTTCCAAAGCGGCGATGCCGGCCCGCTGCGTGAAACTGGCGGTGCACGAGTTCGAATTCACCATCAGCTTGTTCACGGCGACTACCAGCCATTCAGGCATCACGCCGTACCCCATGCGCCAGCCCGTCATGGCGTAGGTCTTGGAAAATCCGTCCAGCAGAATGGTCTTCTCCAGCATCCCCGGGAATGCCGTGATGGAGGCGGGCGGCTCGCCATCATAGTAAATGCGGGTGTAGATTTCGTCGCTGAGGATCATGACGTCGCGGTCCCGCAGCATGTCGGCGATGGCCTTCAAGTCTTCGCGCGGGATGACGCCGCCGGTGGGATTCTGCGGCGAGTTCAGGATCACCAGTTTGGTGCGGTCCGTGAGGCGGTCGCGGAACAGATCGAGGTCGAAGGAGAACCCGCGCTTTTCGATCAGCGGCATGGGCACCGGCTTGGCGCCCAGGAACCGGATCATCGATTCGTAGATGGGGAAACCGGGGTTGGGGTAGATGACTTCGTCGCCCTCTTCCAACAGCGCGATCAGCGGGAAGTAGATGATGGGCTTGCCTCCCGGCACCACGCACACGTGTTGCGGGCCGACCTGTATGTTGCGGCTCTGAGAGATGTACCGGGCGATCGCCTCGCGCAACTCGGGGAGTCCCTGGGTGGGGCCGTAATGGGTCCAGCCCTCGTCGAGTGCGCGCTTGGCGGCTTCCACGATGTGAGGGGGGGTGGGAAAGTCCGGTTCGCCGATTTCCAGGTGGACGATACTTTTGCCTTTGGCCTCCAGCGCCCGGGCCCTTACTAGTACGTCGAAGGCCGATTCGACCCCCAAACGGCCGATTCGTTCTGCTAGTTTCATAATTGGTCCGGTTATCAGCTTAGCAAGCCCAGGGCGCGCTAAAATGGCGCGGATAGAGCGATCAGCGTTCAGCAATCAGCGATCAGCTCTTAGGAAGTACCCCTTAGCTGCGGACTGAAGACTGACGGCTGAAAGCTGATTGCTGATAGCTTTCTTATAGATTCCACGTTTTTCGGGTTCTTGCGTCATCCAGTTTAGGAACCCGTGAGAACTGCTGTTTACAGCCCGATGAGCGAAGTCACCGAGCCCGGCCTGGAGCTTCTGGAACGCCAGAACCGCTTTGTTTCCGATAACATACGGCGGATTTTCGCCCAAATTTACCGTATGGTCGGGAATGTGGCGGATGCCCAGGATCTGACCCAGGAAGCGTTCATCAAGGCCATTCAGCGGCAGGATCAACTCAAGGACGAGCAAAAGGCCGCCCACTGGCTGTCCCGGATCGCCACGAATACGGCCATCGATTTCGTGCGCCGCAACGGGCGCGCCACGTTCGTCGAAATCGAGGACGCGCCGGAAGGCCACTTCGAGACTCCGGAACAGCTTCTCTTACGGTCCGAGCAGCGCAGTTATTTGCAGGAAGGGCTGCGCATTTTGAGTGCGCGGGAACGGGCGGCGCTGCTGTTGCGAGACGTGGAAGGATTGCCGGCGGAGGAAGTGGCCCGGCGCATGGGTTGTTCCAAGGCCACGGTGCGGTCGCATATTGCGAACGCGCGCACCAAGTTTCGCCGGTATATCGAGAAGAGGAAGCGGTAAGACCATGAAACATCCGAGTCAGGCGACCTTGGCATTGCACGCGGGCGGCGACCTCGGGCCATTTGCGCGCTGGCGCATCGACCGCCATCTGGCGGATTGCGACCAGTGCCGCGAGGAAGTCGCTCGTTTCGGCGATATGCGGGAGATTCTGCCGGAACTGGGCGAGATGCCGGAAGTGGCATGGAGCCGGCTGGCGGCGGAAATGCAGGCGAATATCCGGTTGGGGCTGGAGGCTGGGGAATGCGTGCGTATGGGTGAGGTCCCCCTGCGCCATTCTTTATTTACCGGTGTGCGGGCGGCCGTGGCCGTGGCCAGCGTGGCGGCGCTGCTGGTGACCGGACTCATGATCGAGCGCCCGATTCCGCGGATTAATTCGCGCAATGAAGGCATTGTGGTTCAGACCATTCCCAACGGCATCCAGGTGCGCGAAGGCGGGCAGGCGCTGCAATTGATGAATGCGGGCGCGCAACACGTGACCTACTCGGTGGGCGCGCAAGGTTCCATGAGGGCTCGTTATGTCGACCGGGAAACCGGCAACGTGACGATCAATAACGTTTATGTGGAAGAGTAGCGTGCGGCGGCTTTCGGTATTGGGCTGCTTGACGGTGGCGTGCCTGGCGGCACAAGACCTGCCGCTCGATTCGCCGAACGCTGTCAAGTTCGACTTGAAGGCCGACGCTCCGGTGGCGCTGCTTTCGGCCTCCATGGGTGAATCCCGCGCGACTCCCCGCGGCGCGGCCCTGGTGCTCGATCTGCACATGTCGCTGACCCTGCGCAACACCACCGCGAACCGCATACGCGGCGTGGCGTTGCGCGTGGTCTCGCAGGAAGTGGCGGTAGGCGGCAAAGCTTCGGTTTCGGTGCCGAGCCTTAACGTCGGACCGGGCGAAGCATTTCCCATCCGCATCGACCTGCAGCTCATGCGCCCCACGCAACAGACCGGTGGGCCATTGGTCGAAGTGGACCTGGATGGAGTGCTGTTCCAGGATTTCTCGTTCTACGGGCCGGACCGTTTGAACTCGCAACGCTCGCTGACTGCCTGGGAGATGGAGGCGCAGCGCGACCGCGAACATTTCAAGCGCGTGCTGGCGCAGTACGGGCCGGCGGGCTTGCAACAGGAAATACTGGGCAGCTTGGCGCGCCAGGCCGAGCGGCCGCAATTGGATGTGCGCTTGATACGGCGGCACGCGGTATCGGGATCGGGCGTAGCGGTCAGCTCTGAGCACACCGCCCAATTCGCATTCCTGAAATTCCCCGATTCGCCGGTGGAACCGCTGGAAGGCTGGGCCGAACTGGCCGGCAACGAAGCGCACGCACCGCGCATCGAAGTGCGCAATAACTCCAGCAAGACGGTGAAGTACGTGGAAGTGGCGTGGCTGGTGAGCGACCAAAAGGGCCAGCAGTATGTGGCCGCGTCGCTGCCTGCCTCGAGCCCGGGTTTGTATCTGCCTCCCGGCAAGACGGCCCGCGTGCTGCAGGACTCCGAGCTGCGCTTCACGCGCAACGGCGAGCCTGTGAACATCCGGCAGATGGCGGGATTCGTCAGCCAGGTGGAATTCGCCGACGGCAAAGTGTGGGTCCCGAATCGCCAGAGCCTGGAGAACGCCGCGCTGCTGCGCGTGCTGGCGCCTTCCGCCGAGGAACAGCGGCTCTGCGACATCTACCTCAAGAAGAACGTGCAGGGTTTGATCGACGAGCTGAAGAAGTTCTGACCTGAATGTAGCGCAGGCCATCGATGTTTGTGGCCTGCGAGGTGGAAGACGGCAAAAGGCGACCGTCCGCCCTACAAGCACGGGCTCACGTTACACTGGTTTTACCGCTACCTAACGTGAATGCCGTCGAATTCCATAATGTCTCGAAGAGCTACGCGATTTACGAATCGCCCGGCGACCGCCTGCGGGAGCTGCTCTCACCCACTCGCGCCAAGCACCACCAGGATTTTTGGGCGCTGCGCGACGTCTCCTTCGAAGTGAAGCGCGGCGAGACCTTCTGCATCGTCGGCGAGAACGGATCGGGCAAGAGCACGCTGCTGCAGATCGTCGCGGGGATTCTGCAACCGACTTCCGGAACCGCGACCGTGAACGGGCGGGTATCCGCGCTACTGGAACTTGGCGCCGGATTCAATCCCGAATTCAGCGGGCGCGACAACGTCTACCTGAATGGATCGATCCTGGGCCTGACCACGCGTGAGATCGACCAGCGGTACAGCGACATCGAAGCGTTTGCCGAGATCGGCGATTTCATCAATCAGCCGGTGAAGACCTATTCTAGCGGCATGGTGGTGCGGCTGGCCTTCGCTGTGGCCATTCACGTGGATCCTGGCATTCTGCTGGTGGATGAAGCGCTGGCGGTGGGCGACATCTACTTTCGCCAGCGCTGTATGCGCAAGGTGCATGAATTGCGCTCGCGGGGCGTCACCATTCTATTTGTCTCCCACGCCACGGCCGACGTGAAGGCCATCGGCGACCGCGCACTGTGGCTGGAACACGGCCGCTTGATCGAGGTCGGCGAAACCGATCGCGTGGTGGCGAAGTATCTGGCCGCCATGGTGGAGAAAGATTCCACTTACCAAAAAGGGCATCACGAAGTGAAGCGCCCGGCAGGCGAGGCACGGCGAGCGCCCGAGGTGGTCGAGACCATCCCTAACATCGATCACCGCTATGGGGACGGCCGCGCGGAAGTGCTGGGGATTGCCGTGCTCGATGAAGACGGCCGCCCGCTCCACCTGCTGGAGCCTGCGTCACGGATCGTGGTGCGCATCAGCGTGCGCGCCAAAGATGATGTGCCGCTGCCGGTGGTCGGATTCATGCTGCGAAATCAACTGGGTATGGATTTCGCCGGCAGCAACACCGCGCGCGAAGGCTATGAGCTGGCCCCCATGCAGCCCGGCGATATAGTCACTGTAGATTTCCACGTCGATCTTCCGGAGCTATATCCGGGTTCTTTCTCACTTTCACCGGCGATTGCGGATGGCACCCTCACCGAGTACCAGATGTGCGATTGGATCGACAACGCCATCGCCCTCCAAATGGCGCGCAGCGACGGCGAGATCTACGGCTACCTCCACCTGCCGTGCAAGATCGAGGTCAACGCGCGCCTGCGCAAGGAGTCGGCGGAAGCTGTTCCGCTGGTGGAGAGGCCCATTGGCTGAGTTCACGGGCGAACGCGTAATTCCGGGGCAGGTGGATATCGATCTGCTGAATGAACACCTGGCCCGCTACGCATTTGCGGCGCGCCTGGCGCGAGGGAAGCGAGTGCTGGATGCGGGGTGCGGCACCGGCTACGGCTCAGCGGAACTGGCGAAAGTGGCGGCCTCCGTGCTGGGAGTCGACGTCGCCGCCGAAGCCGTGGATTTCGCGCAAGAACACTACCGGCTGCCGCACCTCGGCTTCGAGCAGGCCTCCTGCACCGCGCTGCCGCACCCCGACGGCTGCTTCGACCTGGTGGTGGCTTTCGAGGTGATCGAGCACTTGGAGCAGTGGCGCGAATTTCTTCTGGAAGTCCGGCGGGTGCTGGCGAGGAGCGGCCAGTTCATCGTATCCACCCCGAACAAATCCTACTACGCCGAATCGCGCGGAACCGACGGTGACAACCCATTCCATGTGCATGAATTCGAGTTCGAGGAATTCCGCTCCGAGTTACGGTCGGTCTTTCCCGGATGTGGCGCTGTTCCTGGAGAATCACACCGAGGGTGTAACGTTTCAGCCGCACGAGCGAGGCAACACCGTGGAGGTTCGGGTGGATGCGGGCGAGCCTGCGCCCGAGGAGACGCACTTTTTTGTGGCCGTCTGCGCGCATCGCCCACAGGTCGGCAACCCGACGTTCGTTTATGTGCCCCGAGCCGGCAACGTGCTTCGTGAGCGCGGCCAGCATATTGCTCTGCTCGAACAGGAAGTTGCCACTAAGAGCGAATGGCTGGAAAAAGCAGCTCGCGAGCATCAGGAACTGATGGAAGCGAATGACCGGCAGAAAGAGGAGCTGGAACGCAGCAATCAATGGGCGGATGCGTTGAACCAGGAGCTCGAAGAGCGGCGCGGGCGCGTGGCGCAATTGCAAGCCGAGCTGGCGCAGCAGCAGGAGGGCTACGCCGCCAAGGTGAGAGAGCTGGAAGAAGATGTCCGGGTAAAGGCACAATGGGCGCGCGACACTCAGGCGGAGCTCGACCGGGCTGCCGAGGCGCTACACCAACTGGAGAAGGAATTCGAGGAGCGCACCGCCTGGGCGCTGCGTCTCGACCAGGAAGTGCGGCAGCTGGAGGAACAGCTCGCGCTGCTCCGTGCCTCGCGCTGGATGAGGCTTGGTCAGAAGGTGGGGCTCGGTCCGGAGTTGCCTCCGAGTTGACATGGCGTTGCTGAAGCGTTTCTTCCGGGCGCTCCCGCTGCTGGTAATCTCGCCGGTCCTCGTGGCGGTTGCCGCGGTTACGTTGGCCATGGTGGATGTGCTGTGGCGGCTGTTCGGCAAGCCCTCCGGCGAGATTCAACTTCCCGAGCGAAAGAGCTCCCGCAGCGCGGCTTCGGTGGTGATCCCCAATTGGAACGGCAAAGATCTCCTGGCCAAATACTTGCCCTCGGTGATCGAGGCGCTGGCCGGCCATCCCGACAACGAGATCATCGTGGTGGACAACGGGTCGAGCGACGGCAGCGCCGACTTCGTGCGCGCGCAATTCCCCCAGGTAAAGCTCCATCCGCTTCCATTCAACTTAGGTTTCGGCGGTGGCTCCAATGAAGGCTTTCGCGAAGCCCGCAACGACATCGTGGTGCTGCTCAATAGCGACATGCGCGTGGCGCCGGATTTTCTCGCGCCGCTGCTGGAAGGGTTTCGCGATCCCGACGTGTTCTCAGTCTCCTGCCAGATTTTCTTCAGCGACCCGGCCAAGGTTCGTGAAGAGACCGGCCTGACGCAGGGCTGGTGGCGGGATGGCGGGCTGCGCGTGAGACACCGCATCGATTCGGCTATCGACGATCTCTTCCCGTGCTTCTATGGCGGCGGCGGATCGTGCGCCTTCGACCGGCGAAAGTTTCAGGAACTCGGCGGCTTCGACCCGCTGCTGCGCCCCTTCTACCTGGAGGATACGGACCTCGGGTACCTCGCCTGGAAGCGCGGCTGGAAGGTGCTCTATCAGCCGCGAAGCGTTGTCTACCATGAACATCGCGGCACCATCGGCAAACGATTTAGCGAAGACCAGATCCAGGCGGTGTTGAAGAAGAACTACCTGCTGTTCTCGTGGAAGAACATCCACGAATGGCGCAGGCTGGCGTCGCACTTCCTCTTCGCCTGGGCCGGCGCAATGGTCAGCGTGCTGTTTGGCGAGGTGCCGGGACGCCCTAACCTGTTTGGCTTATGGCGAGCCTTTCGCCAGCTTTCCGAAGCCTGCGGGTCGCGGTGGCGCGCGCTCGGCCTGGCTCGCGTGAGCGACACCGAAGCGTTTCTGCGGCCGCTGGGCGGCTATTACCGCGACCGCTTCTTCCGGCTCGATCCGGCGCCCGAGCGCCCGCGTGTGCTGTTCGTGTCTCCTTACCCCATCTGCCCTCCGGTTCACGGCGGCGGCGTGTTCATGTACCAGACGCTGCGCGAGTTGGCGCGGTTGACGGAAGTGCACGTGGTGGAACTGCTCGATCTGATCGAGCAGGAGCAGGACAACCAGGAGCTGCGGGAGTTCTGCGCGTCGGTCGAGTGGCTGGTCCGCCCGCCGGGCAACCCGGCAGGAATGGGTTCGCGGCTGCCGCGCGCCGTGCGCGAATTCGCCCTCGAGCAACTGGACTGGCTCATCCATCGCCAGCTCTATCGCAAGCAGATCGACGTGCTGCAACTGGAATACATGCCGCTGGCTCAATACCGCGGTTCCTTCCGCCAGATTCCCAGTGTGCTGTTCGAACACGACATCTACTTTCAATCCATCAGCCGCAGCCTGAGTTACATGGGTGCGGTGGAGCGATGGAAGGCGCGCGCGGAATACCTGCGGGCCCTGCGCTATGAACTCAAGACGCTTCCGGACTGCGACCAGGTGCAAGTCTGCACGTCCGAGAACCGCGACTATCTATTGTCTTTTTTGCCCGGCCTCGCGCCCAAGGTGCGGGACGGGCTGCGGGCAGGCATCGACACCGCGCGCTACGAATTCCGTCCCTGCGGCCGCGAGCCTCTGACCATGCTCTTCGTGGGCAGCTTTCGCCACGTTCCGAACCGGGTTGCGCTGGAGTGGTTTGTGGCGCGTGTGCTACCGCTGATACTCAAAAAGCAACCCGCCGCGCGGTTGGTGATGGTCGGTTCCGATCCGCCGCCGGCGCACGTGTTGGGAGGCGCCTCAGCGTCGCTCGAGATGCTCGGCTACGTGGAGGATGTGCGGGAGCCGTTGTCACGCTATTCCGTTTTCGTCTGCCCCATTCTGAGCGGCTCCGGTGTGCGCGTGAAGCTGCTGGAGGCATTCGCCGCCGGGATTCCCGTGGTTTCCACCACAGTGGGGGCCGAAGGCCTCGCGCGCAAAGATGGCGAATTCTGCGCCCTCGCCGACACCCCGGAAGCGTTCGCCGAGCACGTGCTGGCATTGCTGGCGAACCCGCAGATGGCATCGGAGATGGCGGCCCGCGCGCGGCAAGAGGTGGAGTCGAACTGGGACATGGCGGTGCTGACCCGCAGGTTGGTCGAGAGCTACAGGGCGCTGGTGCAGGAGAAGCGGGCGTGAGTCGTGATTGCCCGTGCCGGCGACAAGATCGCCAGCGCTACGTAACGCCGGCGGTCCTCGCCGCCGGTGAACTGTCTACTTGAACGGTATGCTAGCCTGAGGTTTCATGGCCGCAGCATCCTCGCTTCGCGCCACTCCGTTAAATTCCATACATCGCGCCCTCGGGGCGAAACTGGTGGACTTCGGCGGGTGGGAGATGCCAGTCCAGTATTCCGGAATCATCGACGAGCACCAGACGGTCCGCCGGGCCGTGGGAGTTTTCGACGTGAGCCACATGGGTGAGATCGATCTCCGGGGCCCGGAGGCTGGGATGCTGGCCGATTTCGTGGCCACCAACTACGCCCGGAAACTCAAGATCGGCCAGGCGCACTATTCGGGATTGCTGTATGCCCACGGCGGGTTCGTGGACGACATCCTGGTTCATAAGGTGGCGGAGGACCACTACTTCCTCTGCGTGAACGCTTCCAACCAGGAGAAGGATTTCGCCCACATCCGCGACTCGAATCGCTTTGACGCGCAGGCCGAATTGACCAGCGACCGCTACGTGCAGTTGGCCATCCAGGGCCCCAAGGGTCCGGCGACGTTGCAAAAACTCACGTCCGTAGATTTGTCCAAGATCCGCTACTACTGGTTCGCCGACGGCCTGGTAGCCGGCACTCCGGCGCGCATCGCGCATACTGGCTACACCGGCGAGAACGGCTTCGAGATCTATGTGGCACCCGAGGAAGCCGAGCGAATCTGGAACCAGGTGCTGCAGGCCGGTGCGGAATTCGGCATTAGGCCATGCGGGTTGGGCGCGCGCAACACTCTTCGCCTGGAAGCAGGCATGGCGCTTTACGGGCACGAAATCGACGCCTCGATTTCACCCCTCGAGGCCGGGCTCGATTGGATCGTGAAGTTCGATAAAGGCGATTTCGTGGGGCGCGAGGCGCTCATCAAGTTGCAGGACAGCGGCGTTAAGCGCCGGCTGCGGGGCTTCGAAATGTGCGGGCGCGGGATCGGCCGCGATGGCTACGAGGTGTTCGTCGACGGGACACCGGCGGGCTGGGTGACCAGCGGCTCGCCCTCTCCCACTCTGAACAAAAACATCGGAATGTGTTATCTGCCGGCGAGCTGCGCGGCGACAGGCCTCCCCATCCAGGTCATGATCCGCAATCAACCGGTGGACGCAGTCACCGTGGAGACTCCCTTCTACAAGCGAGCGAGCTAATGTATCCAGAAAATTTCCGGTACACCAAAGAACATGAATGGGTCCGCGTGGAGGGGGATGTCGGCACCATCGGGATCACCGATCACGCGCAGCAGGAGCTGGGCGACATCGTTTACGTGGACCTTCCGAAGGTGGGCGCGCACCTCGCGCAAGGGGCCACGGCCGGTTCGGTGGAGTCCGTCAAAGCGGTGTCGGATTTCTACGCGCCGGTGAGCGGCGATGTTACCGAGATCAACCCGGCGCTGGCCGACGCTCCCGAAAAGTTGAACGCAGACCCGCACGGGGAAGCCTGGCTGATGAAGATCAAGCTGAGCGCGCCCGCGGAGCTGGAGAAACTTTTGTCCGCCGCCGAGTATCAAAAGTATATAGAGGCCGAGAAGTAAGCTTGCGCTATCTCCCTAAGTCCGACTCCGAACGCCGCGCGATGCTGGACGTAATCGGAGCAGGGTCCGTCGAAGACCTGTTCGCACACTTGCCGGAAGCGGTCCGATTGAAACAGCCGCTCAATTTGCCGGCGGGGATCTCCGAATACGAGATCGTCGAGTATTTTCGCGAGCGCGCCGCGGAAAACGCAAACGGCTATGCGTGTTTTTTGGGGGCAGGCGCTTATTTTCACTTTCGCCCGGTGATGGTGGACACAGTAGTTTCGCGTGGTGAGTTTCTCACTTCGTACACCCCCTACCAGGCCGAGATTTCGCAGGGGACGCTCACCACGATCTTCGAATTCCAGACGATGATCTGCCAGCTCACCGGCATGGACGTGGCCAACGCGTCGATGTACGACGGGTCTACCGCGATGGCGGAGGCTGCCATGATGGCGGTGCGGACTACGGGCCGCGGGCGCGTGCTGGTGGCACGCTCGGTACATCCCGAATACCGTGCGGTGCTGCGGACGTACTCCGAAAATCAAGGCCTGAAGGTGGAGGAGTTTGGGTACGTCGCCGAAGCCGGCACGATCGATCTGGAGGACCTCGACCGCAAGATGGACGATCTGACAGCCGCCGTGATCGTGCAATCGCCCAACTTTTTCGGCATCGTAGACCAGGTCCGTGCGGCCGCGGAGATTGCGCACCGCCATGGGGCGCTCGTCATCGTCGTGTTCACCGAGGCCGTGTCGTTGGGCATTCTGCAGCCACCGGCGGAAGCGGACATTGTGGCGGGTGAATTACAATCGTTCGCCATTTCGCCCAGTTATGGAGGGCCCTACGCCGGAGTGATCGCCACCCGCGACAAATACGTTCGGCAGATGCCGGGGCGCTTGGTAGGCCAGACTGTCGACACACGTGGCAATCGCGCATTCTGCCTGACCCTGGCGACCCGCGAGCAGCACATCCGCCGCGAGAAGGCCACTTCCAATATCTGCACCAACCAGGCGCTGCTGGCGCTCATGGCCAGCGTGTTTATGACCGTGTATGGCAAGCAGGGTCTGCGCGAGCTGGCGGAACAGAATCTTGCCAAGTCGCACTACCTGTCGACCCGCCTTCGGCCGCGGTTTTGCGGAAAATTCTTCAACGAGTTCGTGGTGAAGGCGGAAGGCAAAACGCCCGACGACATCAACAAGGCGCTCTTGAAAAAGAAGATTATCGGCGGGCTGCCACTGGGCCGCTTCTATCCCGAACTGGCCGATTCGATGCTGCTGTGCGCCACCGAAATGTCGCGCCGCACCGATATGGACCGCGTGGCGGAGGCCTTCCAATGACCCCCCGTGTGCAGCCGCACATCTCTCTGCATGAACCGCTGCTGTTCGAACGCAGCTCGCCGGGGAAAGTGGCGTACCAGCTTCCCGAGCTGGATGTTCCGCCGGTGGATTCCAGCGAAGCGCTGGGCGCCGACAACGTCCGCGCGGAAATCGAAGGCTTCCCGGAAGTGAGCGAGGTGGAGACGATCCGCCACTACACGCGCCTTTCTACATGGAACTACGCCATCGATTACGGCATGTATCCGCTGGGCTCCTGCACCATGAAATACAACCCGCGGGTGAACGAGCTGGTGGCCCGCCTGGAGGGCCTCGCGTGGGCCCACCCCTACCAGCCGGAAGCGCTGGCGCAAGGCTCGATGGAAATCATGGCCCGCCTGGAGGCGGCGCTGGCGGAGATCACCGGCATGGACGCGGTGACGCTTGAGCCTGCGGCTGGCGCGCAAGGCGAATTGACAGCGATCCTCATGATGCGGGCGGCGCTCGCCAAGCGCGGGAATCCTCGCAAGAAAATTCTGATTCCCGATTCGGCGCACGGTACCAACCCGGCATCGGCGGCCATCGGCGGATACGCGGTGGAGAATATCCCGTCGAGCGAATCCGGCGTGCTGGACATGGGCGCGCTGGAGCGGATCGTCAATGAGGACGTAGCCGCGCTGATGGTGACGAATCCTAACACGCTGGGCATATTCGAAGAGAATATTCAGCAGGCGGCGGATATCCTGCACGCCAAAGGCGCACTGCTGTATATGGACGGCGCCAACATGAACGCGCTGATGGGGATTGCGCGGCCCGGCGATTTCGGCGTCGACGCGCTGCACTTGAACCTGCACAAGACCTTTTCCACGCCGCATGGCGGTGGGGGGCCGGGCGCGGGTCCCGTGGCCGTGAAGAAGGCGCTCGAACCATTCCTGCCGTTGCCGCGGCTAAAGCGTTCCGGCAGGAAGTGGGCCTACGACTATAAGCGCAAGTACTCGGTGGGGCGCGTGCGCGCGTTCTATGGAAGCTTCGGCGTACTGGTGCGCGCGCTGGCTTACATCCTGGCCAACGGCGGTCCGGGTCTGCGCAAAGTGACCACCGACGCGGTGCTCAATGCGAACTATTTGCGCAAGCGGCTGGAGCCTTTCTACGATCTGCCCTACTCCTCGCCCAGCATGCATGAGGTGGTGTTCAGCGACGAGCGCCAAGCCAAGCAGGGAGTGCGCACCGGCGAAATCGCCAAACGGCTGATCGACTACGGCTTTCATCCGTACACGGTGAGTTTTCCACTGATCGTGCACGGTGCGCTCATGATCGAGCCGACCGAGACCGAGACCAAGCACGAGCTCGACCGCTTCACCGAGGCGATGATCTCCATCGCCAAAGAAGTGGAGACCGACCCGCAGATGGTGAAGAACGCGCCCTACGGCACGCGGACGAGCCGTGTGGATGAAGTGGCGGCCGCGCGCAAGCCCGTGCTGCGGTGGAGACCGGCGTAGCGCGTGTCAGCGCGCGGGAGGATCGCTCGCGGGAAAGGATTCCCTGGATGCCTCGTCTATGGCTTCCTCGCGGGCTCGCAGAACCTCTTCTTCGGCCTGAAGCCAGTCGTTCAGTTCCGATCCATCCTGACCGCCCCGCTGCAGGTAGATCTCGTGAGCGCGCTGCCTGATCTGCTCTTCCAGCCCCGGGCGTTGTGGTTCTAACCTTTTTCTTGGTCGGATTTTGGCCGATCCCGCCATAACGGTTGCCCCATCCACTGGTATCGCACAATTCCAGACCAGATGAAAAGAGCAATGTTCGACTTGCCGGTGCGGTTGGATCCGAAATGAGTGAGGGGTTAGTGCGTCTGCATGCTGATGCCTGCACCTCCCTGCATCCCGGAGCCGAAATGGTTCAGAATGGGACCCATGCTGCTTCTGCTCCATCCTGCATTCCGTTTCAAAGCCGCACCTTTGACATTGTTCGTCGTGGTGGCGGCAACTTTAGTTGCACAGACTGGACGTCATCTGATTCAGAAGATCCCTGTGTCCGGCGACTACGGATGGGATTATCTCACGGCCGATACGGATGGACGGCGTCTGTATGTTTCGCATGACCAGGAAGTAGTCGTGCTCGACCTGGACTCCGGTTCCATCGTCGGCAGAATTCCCGGCAAGAGCGTTCATGGCATCGCGATCGCAAGAGAACTCGGGCGTGGTTTTATCAGTTGCAGCGACCCCGGCTCGGTGGTCATCTTCGATCTAAAGACTCTCGCAGTCACCGACAAGGTGGCCGTGGGGGCAGACCCGAACGCCATCCTGTTCGACGCTAAGACGCAACGGGTATTCACGGTCGACCGCGGCAGCAGGCAGGTCACCGCCATCGATGCTAAGACGGGCAAAGTCATCGGTGCGATTGACGGGCTGGGCGGCAGGACAGAGCACGCCGCCTCTGATGAAGCTGGGCACATCTTCCTGAACATGCAAGACCGCAACACGCTGCTGAAGCTCGACTCGCAAGCATTAAAGGTTCTGGAAACGTGGCCGCTCGCGCCCTGCGAGCAACCGAGCAGCATGGATATGGACCGCACCCACGAGCGCGTATTCATCGGATGCCGCAGCGGCGTAATGACGGTGGTGGACGGCAACACTGGCCGGATTGTCACCACTCAGCCGATCGGACGAGGTGTGGATGCGACCGAGTTCGACGCGGGCAGAGGCTTGGTTTACTTTTCGACGGGCGGCGACGGCGCCATGTGGGTGTTCCACCAGGACTCACCCGACAAATACACACTCGTCGAAAACGTGAAGACGCAAGCTGGAGCCAGGACCATGGCGATTGATCGAAAGACCGGAAGGGCGTATCTCTCCGTTGGTGCGTTCGGAGCGCCATCCGCCCCGGCGCCGGGCGGGAAACAGGTGAGGGGGGCCATGGTTCCCGGAAGCTTTTCCGTATTGGTCTTCGGAGAATAACTCGGATCAGATCACAGCCTGGCGACAGAAGACTTCCGCTTTTCGAGGGTGTGGGGGGCAGGTGGCGAACTCGGGCGGATAAGTGACCACCTTCTTCCAATCCTTGTTCTTGTCCACCACCACGCCAATCCAAGGCACCATCATCTCTTCCCAGGTTTGATCGCCCCACCAGACGTCTGTATTCGGGTTCGGGTTGAAGCGGTTGTTGGCGGAATTATCGAAGTGCGCCGTCACCTCGAGTTTTGTGCCCTTCGGCACAACGATCGGGCTTTCCACGTCGTAACCCATTTGCCACTCAAAGGTGTACTTCACGCTCAATACGATCTGGGATTCACCGTTCGGATAAAGCAGGCGATACGTCATGTCTTTTCCGCGCAGGTGCATATGGGGCATGAACCAGACAATCTCGGCGTCCTCGTTGAACACGACCTCGGCGTGGGTTTCCCAGTCCGGATCTCCGGCGGGAATGTGGAAGTGAGATTGATCTCGCAGCGCGGTGGGATTCACTGTGATGAAGCGACGGGCGGGCTCTTCTTCCTTCGCGAACGTAAACCCGATGGCGGTCTGATCGGTGGTGGCCGAGCCGTTTGGCGTGTAGTGCATCTGGATCAAAAGGTCGGACTCCGCGGGAATCAACTTCGCTGCGTGGTGCAGACCGTAGTCGACGATGGGCGCGCCCGGCGCATAGATAGCCTCGACCCCCACCAGTCTCCGCAGGCGGTCATCGCGCTGGATTCTCTGAACGGCGACTCCCGCTGCGTCGCGCTTCTGCTTGGGAGCGCGCGGCACGCCGTACTCCACGTCATCCCTGTGGGGCACCACCGAAACGATGGCATGATGCACCACGGAACGGTTCCCCGGACGAATCTCCATCGAACTGATCCAGGTGTCTTTGGTGAAGCCGGTAGGGACGCGGATTTCGATTAACTCGACGGTCCCCTTAGCTGGAATCGGAATGGGTTTCGGAAACGAAATCACCATATCCGGCGGGATCGTCCAGCCGTCCGTCCATCGGACCGGCGCCGGTTTGTCCTCCGCATCGCCTTCGAGCGCCCCACCATCCACCCAGGCCGTCAGGGTGTTGAGGTCCTCAGGTTGTAGAGTGCGATCACGGAGAAAATGGCCGTAACGCGGGTCGGGCGGCCATGGCGGCATCTTCCTGGTCAACGCCGCAGCCTTAATCGCCTTGGCCCACGGGCGCGTACTCTCATAGGTGAGGAAGGACATGGGAGCGACCTCGCCCGGTCGATGACAAGACTGACAATGCCTCTGCAAGACCGGCAGCACGTCTCGATTGAAGGTGACCGGCACAGAAGGAGCATCGGCGGCGCGCAGGCCGGCTGCCAGCAGCGCGCGCGAGGCGCGCTTTTGCGCCGCTTTGCGGCACTGGCAGACGACGGAAAACCGATCGTCCGCCCTACAGAAAGAGAGTGCGTTCTGCATGCCGCACTACACTAGCTTGGAGCGCAGCGGTCAATGCTGCTGCATGGGAACGTTATTCACCTCATCGGTGGCGGCTGTCTGAGGCGAGCAGACCCCGAATGCGCAGATCACACCGTACCGGCCCGCTCCGCTAATAAACCTGTAGGACTGAGGCACAGGGACTGGTTCGCCACCAATGTATAAGACCGCACGTATGGCGATGGCGTGATCGTACGCTTGTGACGCTTGTAGCGCCACTTCCCGCCAGCGCTTTCTGAGTTGCTGAAAGGCTTCCCGAGGAATATTTTCCGTGCTATTGGCGGCATAGAGGTCCGCCCGCGCCATCACGATCCTGGCGTTTTCCATGGTTGCCTCGAAACCATCGAGCCATTTCTGGACCGCCGCCCAGTCGCCGAACGGGTCGGGATCCAGCGATTGTCCGGCCGTCTTCAGCGAAAACGCGAACGACCCTCGACGGTATTCATCTGCATCTTCAAGGTCGATCTGGTCGAGCTGAAAGCCGTTTACATGGGTCCGAAACAGAGGGTGATAAGGGCCGTAGCCTTGCTTTTGCATCGCGGACTGGAGATGTTCGTGATAGGTCTTTATGCCGCCGGCAAGGCCCTGCGCAAGCTGCTCAACATGCTGGACTTCTTGCCGGAAATCGGCTTCGCTTGCCGGTTTCCTGGTCTGATCTGAAGCTGAGTGAATCGAGGCCGCGTCACCGGGGGCCTCAGGCGGGTTGTCTGCACGGGCTGTGGCAAAGCTCGCACAGAAATGCAGGATGAACACCACCCCGAGTAGTGATGATCCGCGAGTGACTGTCATGTCCCTCTCTTTACGGCACGGCTCCCTACCTCACATTCACGTACATACTGGAAGCACGCCCGTGAATAAGTCATAGAGAAGATATAAAGATTGTATGGCACATTTTATTTTTTGTTCATGCTTTTTTCATGTCTTTTTTGCCAGCTTCGGGCCATTACTGTGCCAGTCGCCGCCGGGTGGGAGGCCGACTCCGGTTACCGTCCGCGGGCGGTGGACGGACTCGGCGGCTGTCGGCCGCAGCGAAACTTGCTGCTGGACGGTCATCTTGCCTTCCTGCGTTACCGACTACGCTATGCTGGACCTATGGGTTGTGGCAACGGCGGGTTGACCCCGATTAACAATGCGGTGCCGGCGGGCGCGCGCAAAGTGTTCTGCGTGAAATTCCAGAAGGAAATGGAAGGCCTGGACGAGGTGCCGTTTGAGGGCCATCCGCTCGGCCAGAAGATCTACGACAACGTCTCCAAGGAAGCCTGGAAGATGTGGATCGAGCACATGAAGATGCTCATGAACGAATACCGGCTCAACCTCGGCACCAAGGAAGCGCAGGAGTTCGTGGTCGAACAGATGGACGCTTACTTCTTCGGCGAAGGCGCTCAACTGCCGCCCGATTTCGTTCCCCCTAAGACGAAGGCTTGAACGTTTCGAGAGCCGTCGCTACCTGGAAGTGAAGTTCCGCGTGCGACCGGCGTAGCGCTCCTTCAACTTCCGCCGGCCCGTTGCCCCGCGCAAAGATGAACCCGAGATAACTCGCGCCTTCCGGCAGCGGCACCAGGCGCTGGCCTTCCTTGGCCGTGATGATCACGTCTTCGATTCCGGCAACGGCGCGCGCCTGCTCGAGCCCTTCCGCCGATTCGTAAATGCCGTCCTTGGGGATGGGGATCATCATCACGCCGGAGGCCGGGCCGGCGAGGCGCGCATGAGTCACGTCTTCGCCCAGCGCGTGTCGCAGAATGAGCTCTTCGAGCGGGACATGCGGTTCGAAGACTAGCGCCTTGGCACACAAGCCGCCGATGGGACGCGCCGCGGCTTCGAGCATCCAGGCGCCCTCGCGGTTATAGCGCAGCTCGGCGTGTACGGGGCCGTGACGGAAGCCGAGAGCCTGCACGGCGCGCGCCGTTGTCTCGATTAAAACCTGCTGCACGGAGGAAGGTTCGCGCGACGGTGTCACATAGATGGTCTCTTCGAAGAAGGGGCCTTCCAACGGATCGGGTTTGTCAAAAATCGCAAGCGGCTGCAAGCGGCCGCCGGTGACTAGCCCTTCGACGGCGAATTCCCGCCCTTCGATGTAACTTTCCACCTGGAGCTGTTGCTCGCCCATTTTGCGTATGCGATGGAAGGCGTCGACGAACTCGCGCTCGTCGTTGGCGCGGATGACGCCGCGGCTCGCGGAGAGGCCCAAGGGTTTGAGCACGCAGGGATAAGGCGCGCGGGCGGCCAGTTCGCGAGGATCCCGGTCGAAGTCGGCGCGGAAGAATTGCGGAATGCGCATCCCGGCTGCCTGGTAGAGTTGCCTCGCGAGGAATTTGTCGTTCGCGGCGCGGGCTGCGGACAGGGGGTGAAAGGGAACGCCGAGCATCTCGGCAACGGCTGCGGCCAGCACCGCGGGCCGGTCGCCCACCGCTACTACGCCATCGCACGCGACGGACCGCAGCGCTTCTATGGATTCCTCGATTCGATCGAACTTTACGGCTATGGCGTGATCGCCCCAGGGATCGTCGAGGATGTGGCAGCGGTCCGTGGCCAGCATCAGATCGGCGTCGAGCCGCCGCGCGGCATCGGCGAAGACGCGAATTTGATAACCGGTGGTGGCAGCGAAGAGCAGAAGGCGGCGGGGCACTGTTTCAGTTTACGTAGCGCCGGCGATCCTTGTCGCCGGTACGGGACTCCGAAGCACGTCCGGGAGTCAAAAATGCAGGCCGATCCGGAACACGTTCACGGCATAAAAATACAGCTCGGCATCGAGCGACCGTTTGATGTTGCCGGCTTTGCGGAAACCGTGCTGCTCGCCGGCGAACAGGAGATATCCGACGGGGACGCCCTTGCGGCGCAGGGCTTCCACCATCAACTCAGTCTGGGACACCGGCACCACCAGGTCCTCGTCGCCTTGAAAGAAAATGACGGGCGCGGAGAGGCGGTCCACGTGAGCGATCGGCGAACGCTCGCGATACAGATCGGCCCGCTCGGGATACGGCCCGATCAACGAATCGAGGTAGCGCGACTCAAACTTATGCGTGTCTTGAGCGAGCGCTGCCAGATCGCTGACTCCGTAGTGGCTCGCGCCGCCGCGGAAATAGTCGTGAAAGGTGAGAGCAGCGAGCACCGTGTAGCCGCCGGCGCTGCCGCCCGTGATTACCGAACGGCCGCCATCCGCCAGGCCTTGTGCAGCCAGGTGGCGCGCCCCGTGAATACAGTCCTCCACGTCGACAATGCCCCAGTTGCCGTCCAGACGCTCGCGGTACTCGCGGCCGTAGCCCGTGCTGCCGCCATAGTTCACATCCAACACCGCAATGCCGCGGCTTGTCCAGTATTGAATGCGCAGATCCAACGTGCTGGATGCCGAGGACGTGGGACCGCCGTGGACCTTCACCAGCAGCGGCGGCTTCTCGCCGTCGGGCGCCGCGTAATCCGGGTTGTGTGCGGGATAGAAAAGACCGAACGCGGTGCGGTTCCCCGCAGTGGGAAATTCGATCGGCTTTACTTCTGTGAGGTACCCGGCAACCGACTCATCCACCGCGGTGGACATCTTGAGGACTTCGGTTTCGCCGGAATGGAGATCCAGCCGCACGATGGAAGCGGGTCGAATGGCCGAGCCGGCTAGGAACACCACGCGGTCGCCGGTGGCGCGTATCGACGAAAAGTTCGTGTAGGGTGTGTCGATCGGGATAAGCTTTCCCGAAGCCGTATCCAGGGTGGCCAGGCGTCCCAGCCCTTGCGAGATGTACGAACAGACCAGACGCCCGGGACCGGCGAAGGCGTAGGCGGACAGTCCGAATATCCACTGCGGGCGGCCAAACTCGGCTTCCATGGGCGCCAGCGGCCCAGTCTGGCGGGTGTCGAGCGAGTGCCGGTACAGGTTCCACCAACCGGTGCGGTCCGATACGAAGATCAGGGCGGAGCCATCCGGCGTCCATTCCGGCTGAAAAATGGATTCCCGTTCTCCGCCCGCGATGGCCACCGGCTGCGCAGGAGTGCCGTCTTCGGCCAGCGCTACCGTGTACAGCGTAGTGCCCATCCACGGCATGCGCGGATGGTCCCAGGTCAGATAAGCCAGCCATCGGCCGTCGGGCGAGAGGCGTGGGGATGAGTAAAAATCGTGGCCCGACGCGAGCACCCGCCCGCTTTCGAGCTCGGGCCCACCGAAGGGAATGCTGACGATCGTGTTGACGGCCTCGTGGCCTGTGGCGGTGTGATCCTCGCGCACTCCGATCCACTGCTGCCGCCGGGCATCGACGATACCGTCCGCGTATCGCCAGGCGCCTTCCGGCGTGAGTGGAGCCGGCCCCGTGCCCGGCTTCATGCCATACAAGCGGCGGTCCTGATCGTGGGAGAAAAAAAGGACACCCTCGGCCACGGTCCAAGCGCCGCCTCCATATTCGTGCACTCGCGTCCGCACGTTCCACGGCTGCGGCGTGACGTCTTCGCCATTGCGCACCACCACGCTGCGCCCGCCCTCTTCCGGGCGCGACTCAAGCCAGTACGTGTCATTCCCATCGAGCCGCACTTCCGAGAGGCCGATGGAGCTGGCCACGATCAGGTCGGACGTAATGGGCGATTTCCAGGAACCGTAGGAGGCGAGCTTCACGCGAATATTGTAGCCGGTGTATACTCCCCCAATGACATTTCGTATCGTCCTGGCAGCGGCCCTGCTGTGGTTAGCGCCAGTTTACGCCCAGAACAACGCTGCGCACCCCCCGCCCGCTGGGCCGGCGCCTCATCTCTTAAACGGCAAACCTGACATGAGCGGTGTCTGGGAACACCCTTACGCCGGCGACATGACCAAAGACGCGCCTAACCAGAAAGGCATGGCCGTGCTGCCCTTCACCGATTTAGGACGCAAGGAATGGGAAGCTTACGACGCCACCAACGGGGACTACGCCGGCGCGTGTCTGCCGTTCGGCCTGATGCGCTCGATCAACTCGCCGCATCCCATGCAAATCGTCCAGAATAACGATTACATCGCCTTCCTTTTCGAGCAGAATACCTGGTTCCATGTAGTGCCCACCGACGGGCGCCCGCACAACAAGGATCTCGAGCCCACCTGGCATGGCGACTCCGTGGGCCGATGGGAAGGCGACACCCTGATCATCGACACCGTCAATTTCAACGGCAAGACCAGGCTCGATACCATCGGGCATCCGCACAGCACCGCGCTACATGTGATCGAGACGCTGCAGCGCACCGACGCCGGGCATATCGCTTACACCATCACTATCGACGACCCGAAATACTACACCAAGCCTTGGAAGAATACGCGCACGTTTACCATCCGGCCGGACTGGCAAATCATGGAATACTCGTGCGAAGAAAACAACAAAGATATTTTTGAAGGCCACATTAAAGGGGTCAGACCGTAGCGTTCATTCCGGCTCGGCGTGCACCGTGATATCGGCCTGCGGCGCGACGACCAGGATGGCGTTCTCGATGGCTTCGGTAAGATCGTGCGCCTGGGCCAGCGACTGATTCCCATCCACCAGCACATGCAAATCGATAAAGAGGACGGGACCGGAGTAGCGCAGGCGCAATTGGTGGCAATTGCGAACTCCAGGAACACCTTCGACCGCAGTGGCCACGCGCTGATCCATGCCATCCGGCGCCGTGTCCAGTAGGGCGTCAATAGTCTTCCGGCCGAGCTTCAAGCTAAGTTTCACCACCACAAACGAGACGCCCAGAGCGGCCACGGCGTCGGCTTGGCGCAGAAACGCAAGGCTCGGAAACCACGCGCCCACCTGCACGCAAATCAAACCAAAAATCACCACGGAGGAACTCCAGACATCGGTGGCGAAGTGTAAGGCGTCGGCCTCCAGCGCCTGGCTGTGGAACTTCGCAGCCGCGCGCCCCAGCACGCGAGAGCGGGACGCGTCGATAGCGATGGACGTCAACATGACGGCGTACGACCAGAACGTGACTTCGACTTCGACCTGATGGAAGATAAGCCGGTGCACCGCTTCGCGCACGATCCACAGGCAGGTGGCCAGTAGGAGAACGGTCTCGAACATGGCTGAGAGGTTCTCAATTTTGCCGTGGCCGTAAAGGTGTGTGCGATCGGGCGGCTTGGCGGAAAACCGCACAGCCAGAACTGTGACGATGGCCGCCAGCAAATCCAAGGCCGAGTGCGCGGCTTCCGCGAGGATGCCCAGGCTGCCGGTTAGAATGCCAACGATGACCTTGAAGGCCGTTAGCCCTATGGCAGCCACGAGTGAACCAAGCGCCGCCGTCTGCTTCTCGCCAAGCGCGGTGGAAATCGGAGTTGTTCCTCCGTAACTCAGGCTAGCACGGAGCAGGATCGACCGCTCCCTTTGGTCACGGCTCGGTAAGCGTCAGTCTGAGTGGCTGGGTCGTCGGCGGCTCCGGTCAGGCGAGACCGTTGCCGAGCCGTGACCAAAGGGAGCGGTTTAGCGGTTAGTTATGGAACTCGCATGCTGGGAGCAATACCTTTAGCGGTGGTATCGTAGACCCGGGGGGTGCTCGTGGTTACGCTGTCGCGACTGCTCACGGTTGCGGTCCTGACGCCGGCTTTGTGGGCACAATCAGCGGCCAGCGAGAGCCGAATCTGGGAAATCCCGGCCTTGGCTTACGGCCCGAACATCTGGTCCGTTCTGCGGCTCACCAATCGCTCGGACACGCCCCGGTCGGTGCGGCTGGAGGTCTATCGCGAAGATGGCAACCGCGTCCCCAGCGCCACTGGAGTGGATCTTGCGCCAAGGGAGATGCGCGAAATCCGCATCGATAGTCCCAACGGAGTTGAGGAGTCGTGCTGGGCGAAAGTGACCGAAATCTCGGAAGAGGCGGCTGTGGATGTGGATGCTTCTGTCGAGATGCTGAGGGGCAACGCGATTGAGTCGTACCCTCGCAAAGCGAAGAACCCGTCCGCGAATGACGTGTGGGTCAGCCGAGCGGCGGACGTGGAAGGCAAACAATTGTACTTTCTAAACGTTTTTGACCGGCCCACCACGCTGGAATTCTGCGCCACCAACCGCCGGGAGCAACGCACCTGTGAGGCGCAAGGACGAGGCGCATCCGCGCGTTATCGGGTCAATCCCAATCAAGCCATTGCGGTGCAGGTGAAGAAACTGCGCCAGCGATACTTCATCGCCCAATCGACCGTGCCAGGGAAGGCGATTGTGCTTTTGTTCACCGACGGGCCGGGCAGCAAACGAGTCTTTTCCTCCAACTCCTCGGTGGAATTCGACGCACCCGTGCGCTAGGTGGCACAGAATCGCGCGCGTTAGCAAGCGACTTCCTTGAGCCAGTCGAGCAGCCAATCCCGCGTTAGCTAATGTAGCGAACTGGCGTACTGGAGGTGTTCGTGTGGGTTGTCATTGCAGTGGTGTTGGCGTTGTTCCTGGCCATGGTCTCGGAACCGCCGCCGAAGTATCGGTAAGGCGGAGCCGGGGGTTACACTGGAGGAGGCCGTGCAGGAGGCGCGACGAGGAATATGGACAAGCGACTTGCAAAGCGGCACAAACGCCAGGTTTCCCGCGCAAGGGAAAATGTAAAACTGTCTGAGCCGGATGTGCGGACTCCCGAACAGATTGCCGCCGCCAAAGCGGCCAGCCGGGACCGCCTCCGTAACACTAACCCGTGGCCGTCTCTGCCCGGCGATTCCGGCCAACCGGAAAAAGCCGGCGGGTCCGAGTAAATCGCGGCCGCGTACAGCGTGCAGACAGTGCTATTGTGCGCTGGGTTGAAGGCTGCCCAGTTGCGCTTCGATGCTGGCGGTGAGCGCTTCGGGAGCCAGCTTTGGGTTGGACCGCATGCGGACCGGCAGCAGCCGCTGGAATTCGCTGGTCACATCGCCCAGATTGGTTCGCTGCACTTCCGGGAATCCCAGCAAGTCGGCCAGCCGGCAGGCGACGCCCACCAACTCAAACAATTGGCCCGCGTGCGAGGCAATGTCCCAGTGGTGAAAGCGGATGCAATCACACAAGGCAGTGGGAAACCCCCAGGCCATGGCGAGAAAAGCTCCCGCATCGTCGTGGCTGCACTCGAAGAGGAACTTCTCAAGCTCCAGGAATTCCTCAATTCCGCTGAACTCGCGCGAGAGCACTTGCAAATAGGCTTCGGGCGAGATTTGGAAGAGCGCGAGGCGGCCAATATCGTGGGTTAGCCCGGCAGTGTAGAGCAACGGCACCTGCGTCATGTCCGTGGAGCCGAGGGCTTCGGCAATCACCGCCGTGGCCACACTGTGGCGCCATAGCGTCTGGATGGCATCACCCCACCGGTTGGTCCGCGCGTAGCCTCTGAGGGAGATGGTGAGGGCCAGCGAGCGAACCCTCTCCAACCCGAGCATGGCGACGGCGTGCCGGATACTCAGCACTTGTATGCGCGTCCCAAATAAGGGCGAGTTGGCGGTAATCAATAAGTCGGCTGCCAGGGCCGGGTCCATCTTGAAGGCCGCTTCAAACTCGGCCAGGGCCGAATCGCTCTCGATCGAAATGGAAAGCAACTTCAGGCTGGCCGGACGCATTGCGGGTAGCCGGGCAAGACGTCCGAACACGTTTTGCTTGTCGAGTTGTTTCGGGCGATTCGCCTGTTGCAGCAGTGAGCTTTGCACGTTCCGATCCTCGAACCAAACACGGAGAATAGGTTCTGTTTCTTCTTATCGGACCAGATCGGGTGTTGCTCTAGTCTCTTCGGTAAATAGTACGGTGTTTCCCGGTGGCCAGTGCGCTCCCGCACGCGTTCCGGCAGACCGGCGGTACTTTATTGAAAAGATTGGTACTTGAGAGTACTTACTGCGGTACAGGCAGGACTATCGGGGGCGAAGCAATCCGGAAGATCATCGGGTTAGTGCAACCCGACATCATCCACGGCGACCGACGTTCGATGAAGCGGTATGACTGCGAGCTGGAACTCCGCTTCGAGTGTTGGGACAATCGCGGAACGGGACGCCGGGGCCACGGTGTCACCTCTGACCTCAGCCGGAAGCACCTGCGCTTTCAGACAGACGAGCGGCCGCAACCGGGCGACCGACTGGAGGCCCGCATCGCCTGGCCGTTCCTGTTGCAGAACGTCTGCCGGCTGCAACTGGTGGTCCGGGGACCGGTGCTGGAAGTTGGGGATCGGGGAATCTTGGTGGGAATCGAGAGTTACGAATTCCAGACGTGCGGGGAGCGATCGTTCGCCGCCGCTGAGCCGGTTGAAAGCAACTGGAGCGTCGGATAAGCGGCGCGTGTTGCCCATGGCTCCGGCCAATCGCGGGTCAGGACACAGGTCCGGCCGCAAGACCAGCCTTCCACACGCACTTTCTTGCCCATTCGCTTCACCTTATAGACCGCCACTGCTCCGTGTTCGGCGGCCAATGCGGGCAGAGACCACCCGGCAGCTTCCGACAAGATGTGGATCGAACCTGAATAGGACACCGAGATGAGGTACTCGGAGGCCTCGCAGTCCCTGGCTTCCGTCGCGGTTTCCAGAATCTGCTCGGCGTGCCGAATGAAGGTGTCCACACACCTCTCTTCGGCGATCGCCGGATTTGTTTCGGAAGTATTTTCCCCGGCTACTGCAACGCGGGCAGCAGCATCATGACGCGCTTAACATAGTCCAGGGTTTCGGGAATCGGTGGAATTCCGTTGATTTCATTCACTTTGGCAGGGCCGGCATTATACGCGCCCAGCGCCATCGGTATGTCGCCGCCGTAGTTTTGGAGCAGCTGCTTCAGGAAACGCGCTCCGGCGTCCACGCTTTGGCCGGGATCGAAGGGGTCGCGGACACCGAACTGGGCGGCCGTGGCAGGCATTAACTGCATCAGTCCCATCGCGCCTTTCGGGGAGACGGCGCAGGGACGGAAGGCGGATTCCTGCTCCATTACGCCGCGCAACAGAGCGGGATCCAACTCCTCGCGCTTGGCGGCCTCACCCACCAGCGAATCGACCTGGCCGGCCGGTAGCGGATCGCAGGCGGCGGGGGCGACGGCGCTGACCGCGCTGGTTAAGGGGAGAGCGCCGGGCGCGGGCGGGCCTGAGACGAAGAACGGCTCACCGGCAGCGCGCGGCGGCACCTGCTTGCGAACGGCTTGCCGCTGCGTTTCGAGCGACGCTTCCATTTGCGTAATGGACCGCCGCTGTTGGGCAATGCCGTTGTCCTCAGGCACTTTCCCGGTGGCGGCCGGTTTACCCTCCTCGGCGCCCAGACAGGCGGCGCAACCGGCCATGATCAGGATGCGAACGAAATCAGTTATGCGCATATACGGGTAAATCGGCGTAGAATCCCGCCGGGCTTTCGTCGATATAAAGTGTACGGCCAGGAGTAATGATTCCACCGTGAGGGATTATGCAAATCGACCCCTTGAATTCGTTGAAGGCGGTAGCGGCTGTCGAGCCTGTTCGCAACGAGGACCCAGCCATTACGCGGCAACTGGCCACAGCGGTTCGGGCGCTCAACCAGTCCGGGTTGTACGGCCAAGACCGGCAATTGCAATTCGCACGCGATCCAACGACCAGAATGATGATCATCCGTTTGGTGCAGCCGAATACCGGAGAGGTGATCGACCAGATTCCGGCCGAGGCGGTGATCCGGGCTTTTGAAACCCTCGACCAAGTCCAAGCCAAGGAAGCGAAATGATCGGAACGGCTTACCTGGAAGCGCGCGTGTTGTCGGCAGATCCGCTGGAACTGGTCTGCCTGTTGTACCAGCACGCCATCGATCAGGTGAAACGCGCCCGCTGCAACCTGGCAAGCGGAGACATTGCGGAACGCTGCCAGGCGATCTCTAAAGCGATTGCCACGGTCGGCGAGCTCAACAGTTCGCTGGACCACAAGGCCGGCGGCGCCATCAGCAGCAACCTGGAGCAGCTCTATAGCTACATGACGCTGCGGCTGATGGAAGCCAATCTGCGGCGAGACGACAACCGGTTGGCGGAGGTGGAATCGCTGCTGGAGACTCTGGCGAGCGGCTGGAAGGAAACCCGGGCACGCCAGGCCGCGGGTTTCCAGGCGCCTGCCCCGGCGGCGGTGGAAGCTTGGCAGGGAACCGGCGAAGCCGGCGACGCGCACGCGTGGAGCGCGTAAGAGGTCAATGCTGAAACGCTCCCGGACGGTCGCGGTTCTGAAAGGCGCGTTCATACTGAGCCGCGACCGTTAGGGAGCGGTCTTGTTTGCCGGGCTCAGGCCCGCCGCCAACAACTTGGCCAGGCCCAAACCTCCCGAATTCGCCATGGATTGCGCGAACATCTCCTGGCCGTATTCCATCGCGGAGGATGCAGCATCGTCTTCGTCCGTGCCCATCCAGCCGCCTTCGGTGTCGCGCATCGACTTCATCATTTGACTCAACAGCAGGGCTTCGAATTGCTTGGCGGCGTCCTGCACCTTGGCGGGATCGTCCTTGGGTTGCGGTGTCGAAAGACCGGCGGGCAGTATCGGGCTCATATGACCTCCAACTCGGCTTCAAGAGCGCCGGCGCTTTTCAGAGTCTGCAGAATGGCGATGATGTCACGCGGCGTGGAGCCGATCACGCTTAAAGCCCGGACCAGCTCTTCGATGGTGGCGCCCTCTTTCAAGATGACGTCGCGGGCTTTCTCCTCTTTCACCCCCACATCGACCTGGGGCGTAACCTGCGTGGTGCCGCCGCCGCCGCTCAATGCATTGGGCTGCGAAACGTTGAGCTGAGTCTGAACCTCAACGGTGAGATTGCCTTGCATGATGGCCACGGGCGCAATGTGCACGTCCTTGCCCATGATGATGGTGCCGGTGCGCTCGTTGACGACAATGCGCGCCTTGTGGTCGGGGTCGATGGTGAGCCGCTCGAGCTCAGACACGAATTCGGTCGGCGTCTTTTGATATTGTGCGGGCAGGGCGACTGAAACAGCACCTGCGTTTTCGGCGGTGGCAATCGCACCGAACTTCTCGTTGACGGCGCTGGCCACGCGGGCCGCGGTGGTGAAATCGGCTGCGTGCAACTGAAGCCGCAGCGTGCCACCCAGTTTGAGCGAAGGCCCGGCGCGCTCCACGATGGCGCCATCCGGCATGCGGCCGACGGTGGGATGATTCACCTGCGAGCTATTGCCGCCGGACCCGGCGATGAATCCACTAACGACCGTCGGGCCTTGGGCCACGGCGTATACCTGTCCGTCCGGCGCCTTGAGTCCAGTCATCACCAGAATGCCACCCTGCAGGCTGGTGGCATCGGCGATGGCGGCCACCGTAACGTCGATGCGTGTGCCGGGCAACGCATACGGCGGCAGGGTCGCAGTTAACATCACGGCGGCGGTGTTCTTAACCTGGATGAGCGTGGGAGAAACCGAGACCCCCATGCGCTGCAATAGATTGGTAAGGCTCTGCGCCGAAAAGACAGACTGCTGGCGATCGCCGGTTCCCTTCAGGCCTACGACCAGCCCGTAGCCGACCAGTTGGTTGTCACGAACGCCTTCGATGGACACCAACTCCTTGAGTCGGATGGCCGCGTGGATCGAGTCGCCAGCCAACAACACGCAGAACAGCGCAAGCTTCTTCATAGATTTAGAAAGGAAGAATACCCATCAGGACGCGCCAGAGAATGAAGGGGCGGCGCACGGCGTCGTTGACTACGCCTTTACCATCGATCTTGAGTTCCATCTGGGCAATCTGATCGGAGTTGATGGTGTTGGCGGTACTGAGATCGACGGGTCGGACGATGCCGCGCACGGTAACCAACTGGTGCTCGGAGTTCACATCCACCTCTTTGCTGGCCTCCACCACCAGATACCCGTTGGGCAAGACGTGTGTGACACGCGCGCTGAGAGTGGTGCTGAGTTGCGTGGAACGGCTGGTAGTGCCCTGCCCATTGAGCTGGCTTTGAGTCGCAACATTAGCCAGGTTGTTCAATGCCCCGGTGGGCTTCGTCACCCCTGCGGCTGCGGAGACGCTGCTGCTTAGTGTGGACTGGCGCTGAGTCTTGGTGACGCCCTGCACCACCGCGGACGCCTGTTCAATCACGAGGATGGTAATCAGGTCGTCCACCTGGCTGGCGCGCATATCGCTTCCGAGATCGGTCAGCCGTGACGCAGGCGACCAGAGCGAGCCGACGGAGGCTTGCGAAGAGGCGGGCGCGCGGCTCAGCGCGTCCTTCACGTATTGATCGAGCGGGGAAGGCTGGACCACCTTCGGCTTCTTTTCCTTGGCGGGCAGGCAGCCGGCCGCGGCCAGAAAGAGCAGGGGGAGAAAGCGGAATCGCATATCAGTTTCCCGGCGTGGCGCCAACATCGATGGAGGCCTTATCCTTGCCATCGACGCGGGCCTGAAAGATTCTGTTGCTGGAAGGGTTGCGGAGCACAATCACCTCTCCGTGGCGTCCGTCGGCTTCGGAACGAGCGCGCAGTACGAGACGCATGGCGCCGCTGCGGACTTCCACATCCACCGGGTCGCCACGAGACACATCCGGGGGCGCGGCTACCTGGCCGAGATGGACTTCCTTGCCCGCCGAAATGGTGCGGACCGCGACCTGGCCAGCGACGTCATCCAGGTTGCGCGCAATGTCGCCGGGCGCGGGGAATGCATTACTGTACTCCACGCGGATCATTTCGGGCAGAATCGGCTGACCGCGCTGGATGGTTTCCTTGGCAATCATGCGGGGCAGCTTTACGGACATCATGACTCTGGCCCAGATCGCGAAGCGGTGATCTTCGCCATAGACCACGTTGCCGCGCCAGATGGCCGCGGAGCGCTTCTCTGGAGTTGCGGGCACGCCCAGGTCCTCATAGCGGAATTCGATCCGGCCGCGGGGGACGAGATACATGCTCGTCTCCAGGATGTCGACTTGCGCCTCCGGATACGGCAGTGCCTTTTGCATGGCTTCCAGAAGGCGTCCGCGGTCGATGGGTTCCATGGTCCACTCGAAGCACAAGTCCGGGGGAGCGTCGATGTGCAAGGAGTTATTGCGGGCCAGGGCCGCGATCTCGAAGGAACGCAGCTCACGGTTGAGCTCCGGGCAAGGGCGCGGGTATGATCGGCATTTCGGGAGCCAGTTGCGCGAAGGCCGGCAACACGGAAGCCAAATCGCGAGCGGTGATCTGCTCGTGGTCCACCGCCACGCACGGAGCGGAGTCGGCCGCAAGCAGCGGAAAGACGGAGAGCAAAAAGACAATGAGTCGCGTCATTGTTTGATGTTATTGGTTGATGTTGTTGACTTGTTGATACATCTCGTCCGCGGCCTTGACTACTTTGGAATTGGCCTCGTACGCGCGTTGCGCCTGAATCAAGTTAATGAATTCGTCCACGATGCTTACATTGGATTGCTCGGTATAGCCCTGCAGTAGAGTGCCCAGGCCTTCCTGGCCGCCGGGGTTAGCGAGCACGGGGCTGCCGGAGGCGTCCGTGGGCAGATAGAGATTGGTGCCGATGCTGTTCAAGCCGGACGGGTTTTGGAAACCGGCGAGCTGGATCTGGCCGGCCTGCGCCGCGGCAACCTGGTTCGGTTGCGTGTAACTCACGGTTCCATCCTGGGCGATCGTGATCGATTGGGCGCTCTGCGGAATCACGATGGCGGGCTCAAGGGGATTGCCGTCCAGCGTCACCATGTTGCCGTTCTTGTCGATGTGAAACGAGCCGTCGCGAGTGTAGGCCAGGCTGCCGTCGGGCTTTCGCACCTGGAAGAATCCGTTTCCCTGAATCACAACGTCCAGCGGATTACTGGTGCTGGTGAAACTTCCCTGCGTGAAGATGATTTCGTTGGAAGCGGCGCGCGTGCCCAGGCCGAGCTGCAAACCCGTCGGCACGATGGTCTGCTGTCCCGCCGCGGCTCCGGGCTGCACCATGCTCTGATAGAGCAGGTCCTGGAACTGCGCGCGGCGCGACTTATAACCGGTCGTGTTGGCGTTGGACAGGTTGTTGGCGATATTGTCGACGTTGAGTTGCTGGGCCGTCATGCCGCTGGCGGCGCTGTAGAGGGCGCGGATCATGCCTGTTCTCCATCCGTTAGGTTTTTGAGTAATGAGTCAATGTAAGACTGCGGATATCCGTGGTTGAAAATGTTCGCGATCAACCCTGCGTTGACTGTGCGGCCGTCCGCGAACTGGATCAGCTCGTTGGGGGCCGACTGTTGAAAGGGTCCGCTGGTGAGGATGTCATTCTTCTGGACTACCGTGCCGCCAACCAGGGAAGCAACTTTTTCGGCAGTCGCCTGAGTGGCGAAATAGATCGGGTTGTAATTCCACTTTGCGCCGCCAGGTCCGGTGCCGCCCGGGTTATTCAGAAATGGCTGGGAGCCGAAGACGGATTCCATCGAGGGTTTGGCCGCCACGGCAAGATCCGGCGTGGTGGAATTCTGCTGAGCCGGAGTTGTCGTCGTCGTACTCGGCGTTGCCGGTGTCGAGCTTGGCGTCGCCGGTGTCGGGCTGAAGAGCGCGTGCAAATCCGGCTTGGACTGCTCGTCTACCAGCACATCGCCGAAAGGAGTGTGAACCAGTGTTTTACTGGAGGCCGCGGTTTGGCTGGAATCCGGCGCGGCTGCGGGTACACTTGCAGATGTCGATACGTTAGCGATCATGGCTTCTCCTAGGTCGGGATGCGAGCGACTTCCTCAAGTGCTTTTTGGTTCATGTTCGCGTTGAGAGTAACCGCTTTCTGAAGCATTTCGAACTGCCGCATCATGCCGACCAGGCGCATGGCAGCCTCCGGGACCACCACATTCGAGCCTTCCGTCTTGCCCTGCAGCACTTCCACACTCGTGGCGGGTTCCGGTTTGTTCTTGAGGTCCGTATTCTGGAAGCAGGCGCCGGTCATTTTCTTGAGTGAGTCAGTCGATTTGAAATCCACGATTTCGATCTGGCCCACGATCTGGCCCTCCTGGCTAACCGTGCCGTCCTTCGCGATGTCGATGGATTTACCAGCGGCTATCTGAATGGTGCTTCCTCCTTGACTCCGCAGCGTATAACCCTCACCGGTGATCAGCTCACCCGCCGGCGATACTCGCAGGCTGCCGTTGCGCGTGTACACTGCGCCGCCAGGACCGTTAACCGCTAAAAACCCGTGGCCCGAGAGCGCGATGTCGAGCGGACTTCCGGTGGTCTGCAAGGTTCCCTGGCTGAAGTCGGTCCATTGCTTGTTGATTACGGGCAAGGTAGCGAGACGGTCGCCGGTTTCGGTGGGGTCGTCGGCGTTGGACGAGGTGAACAATCCGTAGAACTCGCGGTCGCTCTTAAAACCGGCGGTACCGGCGTTGGCCAGGTTATTGGCTAGAAGCGAAAGCGAATCCATGCGGGTTTGCAATCCACTCGCGGCTGCTACTGAAAGAGGATCCATAAAATACCTGAGTCGAGCGGGCGGTGCTCGCGAGGAATGAAGCAAGTGGCGGTCCAAAGAAATGTTCGAACGAATTGACGAAATGTCCCAATGAATCGCCGATAAGAGGGACGAGAAGCCCCGGTTTCCGTCAACACTTTGACAACCGTGGTTGACTCGTCAAAAGCGCAACAGGCTATCGCTTCGTTCATCTCGTTGAATTGAGAAGCACTGGGTTTGGCTTTCGATCTGCATTTGCCGGGAGCCGTGAGCCCAACTGCCGTTCTCCACGGCCTTAACGCAACTGCCGGCGACCCCCAGGTCCTCTTCGCTCCGGATCCGGGGCCGTCGCCGGACGCAGGCGCTTTCGGAGAGCAGTTGCGGAATGCCTCCGCAGTATCACTGCTTCCCGGTTTGTCGAATGCCCCTCGGGTTCTCAATGGCGCGAGCGGAACCGGAATCATCCAGAAGAAAGACGCGGGGTATACAGGTCTCAACGGCTTTTACCTTCCGGTGATGCCGACGCCAAAGGTAAACCAGGTTGTGCTGCCGCTTAACTTCGCTCTGCCGGCCGATGGGCCGGAAGAACAACCGCTTGCTGGTGCGCCGCCGGAAAGTTCGCAGATCGAACCCGCAGCACCTATGCCGATCATGTTGCCCATCCGGCAACAGCAATCCCAGACGACGGAAACGGCTTCGCTCCCGCAAGCGCCAAGTTTGCCGCCCGCCACGCCGCTTGCTCCGCAGCCAGTAATCACCAAGGGCAACGACCGCTCCCTAATGGTCGCGGCTCCGTACGGCGCCGTCACGTTATCGAAAAGCCCCCATACTGAGCCGCGACCAAAGGAAGCGGTCGCGGAACCTGGTGCCCCGGCCCCTCCCCCGCCGCAGCCGTCCGAGCCAGAAATTGTCACTCAACCAGCCGGTTCCCAGCCAGACGATCCCGCGCCGCTAACGGTCGTCAGTCAACAAACGCCGCCGCCTGCACTGCCCGTTATGGCAGCTCCAGAGACTCCCGTGTCCGCCGCCGTGACTCCGCCGCCACCGCCCCAAATCGACAACGCGCCGGTTCGGCCTTTGACCGGCAACCTACTCCGCTCTCGTGCCACCACCGGCCCGAAGGACCAGGGTCAGGAAATGAGTCAGCCACCAGCGATCCCGTTGCCGGCCGCGATCGCTCCGTCCGGCGCCGCTTCGTTCTTCCCTTCCGATCACGCCGTCCAATCCCGTCCAGCCGGAGGCGCAGCCGGCTTCCAATGTGTCGCCGTCCAATTCGCGGCCGCCGCAGGCTACCGTCCCAGATCCCCAGCCGCCCCAGACGCAGCCGGCCGCGATCCCACAGGTCGTGAGTGCGCCCGCGCCACAACCCGCCCCGGTAGAGTTGACGTTTGCCGTGAAGGTCACGCCGCAAGAGAGCTCTACCCAGGTTGCGCCGGTGAAGGACTCGCGCCGGGCAGAGGACGATGGACCATTGCCGGACGGGGCTCCACAACACGAGACCGCACACGCAACTCCTCTTCCGGCCGCTACGCCGCCAGTGGTGGAGAACACCGCCGTTCCGCCCGCGGTTTCCGTTCCGCAGGCGCACAGGGCACCCCCTTTGCAGCACGCCGATTCCGCGGAAGTGGCGCAGATGACCGCGACGCCCGAAGCCAAGCCGCCCCAAGCGGTGAAGCAGCTCTCCATACAAGTAGGCCAGGGGCAGCAGGAGAAAGTGGAACTGCGGGTGGTGGAGCGGTCGGGAGAATTGCAGGTCGCGGTCCGCGCCGCGAATCCCGAATTGGCTCAGGGCTTGCGCCAGGGGCTCTCCGACCTGGTGGGGCAACTGGAACAGAGCGGCTATCACGCCGATGCGTGGCGGCCGGGCGCTACCGCCGGTACGGCGCCGGCAGCCGCCGAAAAGCCGCAAACACAAGCCGGCCCGCAAAGTAATAACCAGCAGTCTCAGTCCGGCTGGTCACAGCAGGATCGCCAGCAGGGAAATCATAACCCATCCCGCCGTCCGCAATGGGTCGAGGAGTTGGAAACGACTTCCGCGGGCAGCGGCGAACGCATCGCAGGAGAAACCTATGGCATCACCCGTTAACGCGCTCTCAAGTTTGATCAACTCCGGCACCACATCTCAAACGACGGGCACTGCTGCCCCGGCTCCCACGGAGCAGATGTTCCTGCAACTACTGGTGGCACAAATGAAGAATCAGGATCCCACAAACCCGTCGGACCCCACGCAATTCGTGACGCAGCTGGCACAGTTCAGCCAACTCGAGCAGGTCATCGGCATTCGCAGCGACATCGAAAGTGCTCAAGCCGCGAGCAAAGCCGCGGGCCAGGCGGCGAACCAGAGTACCAGCCAGACGGCAAACCAGAATACCGACCAGAAGACGACCACAACCAAAAATTAAAACCAAAGGACGAATATCATGTTTAGTTCATTTTCTACAGCACTTTCTGGACTCAATGCCAACTCAACCGCAATCGATATCATCGGCAATAATCTTGCGAATTTGAATACCACTGGATTCAAGGCCGACGGCGTTCAATTTTCCGACCTGATGAGCCAGCAGCTAGGAGCGACCGCCGCGAGTGCCGTTGGATTGGGAGTCTCTCCGGCCCAGTCCGTGATGCAGTTCCAGCAGGGTTCCATCCAACAGACGGGTGGCGCCCTGGATGCTGCGATTAGCGGCAACGGCTTGTTTGTGGTCCGCGACAATACTGGCCAGCAGCTTTACACGCGCGCTGGAAACTTCACTCTGGGCGCTGACGGCAGTCTTTTGACCGCGACCGGGGAGCACGTGCAAGGTTGGCTTGCCACGGCCGGAGTAGTGAACTTAACCGCGCCGGTGGGCAATATCTCCATTCCACTAACTGGTGTTGTGCCGGCTAAAGCCACGACTATGATTTCGGTCAACGCTAACCTGAACTCTGCGGCCGCCGCCGGCGCAGCGTCGGGCAATTTTTCCACTCCCGTACAGGTGGTGGACTCCCAGGGCGGCACGCACACTCTGACATTCTCGTTCACAAATACCGGCGTGAACAAGTGGAGTTACACGGTCACCATCCCGGCTGCGGACCTGACCGCCGGCGGTGCGACCAATCTGGCTACCGGCAATCTGGTATTTAATGGCGCGGGCCAACTGACCACCCCGGCCGCTGGCGCACCCGTTGCGGTCAACATCGCCGGCCTGGCCGATGGCGCCAACAACCTGGCCATGAACTGGAACCTCTACGACGCGTCGAACAACGGCCTTCTCACGCAATTCGCACAAACCTCGGGCGTGGCGGCGACCAACCAGGACGGGCTCACGGCCGGCCAGATCGTCAACATCAACATGGGCACGAACGGGATACTTCTCGCCAACTACTCCAACGGCCAGCAACTTGCCGTGGCGCAATTGGCATTGGCCAACATTCAGAACCCGGAAACCCTGGTTTCGGTCGGCGACAACGATCTAAAGGCCACCGCCGACACAGCTACGCCTGCCATTGGAACCGCGCAAAGCGGAGGCCGCGGACAGGTGGTGGGCGGCGCGCTGGAAGGTTCAACCGTGGACATCGCCCAGGAATTCACCATGCTCATTTCGGCTCAGCGCAGCTATGAGGCGAACGGCAAAGTCATCACCACCAGCGATCAGATGCTGCAAACTCTCATCGCGCTCAAGCAGTAAGGTTCGCGATGGAGTCCATGCAACAAGCGCTTAGCGTTCTGCTGGTGCTCGCGCTGCTGGGAGGAACCCTGTGGTGGTTGCGCCGCAGGGGTATGGCCCAGTTCGCGTTTAAGGGCGCAGTGGGGGGCAGGCGGAAATCCATCCAGGTGATCGAGCGGCTGGCACTCACTCCCCAGCACTCGCTTCACCTGGTGAAGGTGGAGCGCCGCACGATGCTGATCGCAGCGTCGCCCGCCGGCTGCTCCATTCTCGAAGGCTTTACCGAACCGGTCGACGAAAGGATCGAAACGCGATGATCCGCATTGCCGGCCGGTTGTTCCTGGCTCTGGCGGCAGCCCCCTTGTTCGCCGCGCCCGCGCCAACGACGTCGGTGATGGGCATCAATCTGGGTAAGGGCGGAGAGACCGTCAGTCTGCCGATGCAGATCATCATTTTGATGACGCTGCTGACGCTGCTGCCCGCGGTGGTGATGTCCATCACGCCGTTCCTGCGCATCGCCATCGTGCTGCATTTTCTGCGGCAGGCGCTGGGGACGCAGTCCACTCCTTCCAACCAGGTGCTGGTGGGGATGGCGCTGTTCCTGACGATGCTGGTAATCCAGCCGGTGGCCATGGACATGTATCACCAGGGATGGGAGCCGCTGCAGAACAACCAGATGACCTCGGCGCAGGCCTTCGACGCCGGCGCGAAACCGCTCAAGGCGTTCCTGCTGCGCTTCGCGCGCGAAAAGGACGTCAAGCTATTCCTGGAAATGTCTCACTCCCCCGCGCCGCGCACGCCCGCCGACTTGACGCTGAACGTGCTCATTCCGGCCTACATCATTTCCGAGTTGAAAGCGGGATTTCAAATCGGCGCCGTCCTGTTCCTTCCATTTCTGATCATCGACCTCGTGGTGGCTTCGGTAACGCTCTCGATCGGCATGGTGCAATTGCCGCCGGTGATGATTTCCGCGCCGTTCAAGATCTTGCTGTTCGTGCTGGCCGACGGGTGGAACCTGGTGCTCGGCTCGCTCATGAAGGGATTCTACGCATGACGACGGATTCCGTAATTCCCATTCTGCGGCAGGCCCTGATGATGGCCTTCTGGTTAAGCGCGCCGCTGTTGGCGGTGGGCTTCGTCGCCGGAATCGTGGTGAGCCTGGTCCAGATCGTGACCTCCATCCAGGACACCGGATTCAGTACCATCCCCCGCCTGGGCGCATTTCTCGCGACGCTCCTGCTGGCGCTGCCGTGGATGCTGAACAAGATTACCAGCTACACCATCCTGCTACTGGGGGACCTGAGCCGCTATGGGCGGTGAGCTGGTCCTTTCGACCGCCACCCTGCTGGGCTTTCTGGTGACGCTGGCGCGCGTCACCGGGGTTTTTGTCTTTGTGCCGCTGCCTGGCCTGACGTCCGGCTTCGCGGTCGCGCGCACGGTCCTTTCGCTCAGCATGACGGTGGCGCTCTTTCCGTACTGGCCGCACCTCCCCGCGGATCTGTCGGCGGGGCTGCTGACGGTCTGGATGATTTCGGAAGCGGCGCTGGGGATGGGAATCGGACTCTCGGTGGCGTTCGTAACGGAAGGGTTTAATGTGGCGGCGCAGATCATGGGGCTGCAAGCGGGCTATGCATACGCGTCCACAGTCGATCCCAACACGCAGGCCGATTCGACGGTTCTGGTGCTCCTGGTGCAACTGGCCGCGGGAATGCTGTTCTTCGCAATGGGCCTGGACCGCGAGGTGATCCGCATTTTCGTGCGCAGCATGGAAGCTGGCGCCTCCCGGTTCGTTCGTACTTACGCCGGGCATGGGCCGGCAGTTGCTTTCCATGGGCGGCGTGATGTTTTCCACCGGCGTGCGGCTGGCCTTGCCGGTGGTCGCGATCCTTTTGATGGTGGACATTTCGCTGGCCCTGCTGGGGCGCGTGAACGCCCAACTGCAACTACTGACAATCGCCTTTCCCGTGAAGATGATGGTGGGGCTCTCGGTGCTTGGCTGGCTCATGCTGCTGATCCCAACGCTGCTCAGAAGCGGCAGCGCGACAGCCTTCTCCATGAGCCGGTTGTTGCTGGCGCGGTGAAGCATGGCTGACCAAGGCCAGAAGACCGAACAGGCTACCCAGAGGCGCGTCAAGAAAGCCCGCGAGGAAGGCAACTTTGCGTCGGCAAAGGTTTTCATCAGCGCCATTCAGTTTCTGTCCTTCGTGGCAATGCTGCACTCCTGGGGACCTGCCTGGGTCAGCGGCATACACCGGCAACTGGCCGCGTTGCTCGACCATTCCCTGGAGGCCGGGCTGGACTCCAACTTTCTGCTCGACCTCAGCCTCAATCTGGTGAAGTCCACGCTGCTGCCGCTAGCTGTGATGGGCGGGGCGCTGCTGGTGGTGACGCTGGCGGCGCAATTTCTGGTCACCCGATTCGGTCTGAGCCTGCACAAGCTCACTCCCGATTTCAAGCGGCTCAGCCCGCTCTCGCGCCTGAAGGAACTGCCGCGCCAGAACATCCCGGCGCGTGTTGCAGGCGATAGTCATGCTTCCGGTATTCGGCGCGTCCGTCTACTTTCTGGTGCGCGACAATTTCACCGTCTTCCTGACGCTGCCGCTGCGCAGCGCGGTGTCGGGCGCGGTGGAGGTGGGCCGCAGTTTGGAATCGCTGCTCTGGAAGGCGTCCGCCCTCTTTCTGGTTTTCGGGTTCGTGGACCTCTTCCGCCAGAAGCGGCGCTATCAGCAGGACCTGCGCATGAGCAAGCAGGAAGTGCGCGACGAGCTGCGCGAAGTCGAGGGCAGCCAGCTCATGAAGATGCGTATCCGGCGCATCCGCCGTGATATGGCCCGCCGGCGCATGATGCACGAAGTGCCCCACGCGACCGCGGTGATCGTGAATCCGACGCACTACGCCGTGGCACTGAAATACGACATGACTGGCATGGGCGCTCCCAAGGTGGTGGCCAAGGGCAAGAATTATCTGGCGCTGCGCATCCGGCAAAAGGCCATCGAAGCGCAGGTGCCGTTAATCGAGAATCCGCCGCTGGCGCAAGCGCTGTACAAGTCGGTGGACGTGGGACAGGAGATTCCGACGCAGTTCTACCGCGCCGTGGCGGAGATTTTGGCTTACGTGTACAAGCTCATGAATAGGTAACAAAACCGCTCCCTGCGGTCACGGCTCAGTATGTGGTTACGGCGCATTTCGACGCGTCGGCGCGTTACGCGCATTTTCGACGCGTCGTCGCATTACGACGCATTGACGCGTTACTGAGCCGTGACCAAAGGGAGCGGTAGTGAGTTATTGAGGAGCAGAGACAGTGGCAGACAACAAAGCCGTAGCGGCGCTAAAACAAATTCCGGGCCTGGGCCTGGTCAACTGGCGGGATATCGGCGTCCCGCTGGCGGTGTTGGGGGTGGTGATCGCCCTGATCACGCCGCTGCCGCGTTTCGTGCTCGACATCCTCATCGTCACCGACGTCATGATGTCGGTGGTGGTGATGATGGTCGCCATGTATATTCGCAAGCCCGTGGAGTTCAGCGTATTTCCCACCACCTTGCTGTTGCTCACCATGTTCCGGCTATCACTGAATATCTCTGCCACGCGGCTGATTTTGATGAACGGCAACGTGGGCACTTCGGCGGCCGGCGACGTGATTCAGGCCTTCGGAAACTTCGTGGTGGGCGGCAACTACATCATCGGCACGGTGATCTTTCTGGTTCTGATCGCCATTCAATATGTCGTCATCAACCATGGTGCGGTGCGCATTTCCGAAGTGACCGCGCGCTTCACACTGGACGCTCTGCCGGGCAAACAGATGTCCATCGATTCCGACCTGAGCTCCGGGCTCATCGATGAACACGCCGCCCGCGCGCGCCGGAAACAACTGGCCAGCGAAGCGGAATTCTATGGCGCTATGGACGGCGCCTCGCGTTTCACTCAGCGCGATGCCATCGCCAGCATCATCATCACCAGCATCAACATCATTGCGGGATTTCTGATTGGCGTTCTGCAGCACGGCATGGACTTGACGCATGCGCTGGAGACCTACACGGTGCTGACCATCGGCGACGGCCTGGTGACCGTGATCCCGGCGTTGATGATCTCGATCTCGGGCGGTCTGATCGTGACGCGCGCCAGTTCCGAGGAACGGCTGGGAACCGATTTCGGCAAGCAACTGTTCGGCAATCCGCAGCCGCTTCTCCTGGCCAGCGGCGTATTGATGGTGCTGGCGCTGTTCCCGGGTCTGCCGACCGTGCCATTCCTGGCGATGGGCGGAGGGCTCGGCCTGGTGTCGTGGAACATGCGGAAGAAGGAGGCGGCCGCAACCTTGCACGCCAACGAAGTTGCCAAGCCAGCCGCCGCCAAGGAGAACCTGGAGGGGCTTCTGCGCGTGGAACCGCTCGCCATCGAAATGGGATTGGGCGTGGTCAAATATGTGGCCGGCGGGCAGGAGTCACCGCTCATCAAACGCATCTCGGGAATCCGCCGGCAACTGGCGAGCGAGTTGGGATTCCTGCTGGGGCCGGTTCGCATCATCGACAACATCGCGCTGAAGGCCCACGAGTATGTGATTCAACTCAAGGGAGCGGAAGTGGGGCGTTACGAACTGTCCGCCGGCTGCGAACTGGCCATCCCGGTGGGGCCGGTGGAGAATCCGCCGGAGGGCAAGCAGACACACGACCCGGCGTTCGGCATGACCGGCTGGTGGGTGCCTTCCGACGCCGTGGACCGCGCGCGGCGCGCCGGATTTACCGTAGTGGACCCGGTCAGTGTTATCGGAACGCATCTCACCGAAGTTATCCGCCGTCACGCGCACGAACTGCTCTCGCGGCAGGATACCAAGAAGATCATGGACCGCGTGGCTGTGGACCATCCCAAGGTGGTGGAGGATTTGGTACCCAAACTGCTCCCACTGGCTGCGGTGCAGCGCGTGTTGCAAAACCTGTTGCGGGAACGCGTGTCGATTCGCGACGCCGTCACCATTCTGGAAGCGCTCGGCGAAGCTGCCGTCACTACGCGCAATGCCATTCTGCTGACCGAGTACGTGCGGCAGTCGATGCGGCGCATTGTGGTCAAGCCGTTCCTCAATGCCAACGGCGAGCTGCCGGCGTATCTGCTGGATGCGTCACTCGAGCAGACCGTGGAATCCGCCGTGGAGCACGGCGAGCAGGCCAGCCATCTGACCCTGAATCCCAACGCTTTGCGGGAAGTCCTGCGGCGCCTCGGGCAGAAACTCGGCACCCCGGAAACACCGGTGGCCGTGATCGCCAGCTCGGGATCGCGCTACTTCTTCCGGCAGATCGTGGAGACGTCGATGCGCAACGTCTTCTTCCTGTCGCACAACGAAATACCGAGCGAGACCAAGATTCTTTCCCTGGGGGTGATCCAGTAACATGCTTGTGAACGAAACCAGTCCCAAGCTTTTCGTGAAGTCCTTCTTTGCCTCGTCGATGGAAGAAGCCATCGAGCAAGCGCACGCCGAGATGGGTCCGGACGCGCTTCTGCTGAACTCACGGGAGGCGCCTCCCGAAGCCCGGCAGCAGGGGGCTTACGAAGTGGTGTTCGGCACTCGGCCCGCGCCCCAGGCGCTGGCGTTGTGTCCCGCCGATTCGGTGGAGGACCTCCGCAAGCGGATGGAAGAGCTGCGCGACATGGTTTCGCGCATCGGCGTCACACGCCATCCCGCGCTGGCCGGTGCGGTCTCGGAAGGGCTGCTGGAGGCCGGTGTGGATTCCACTCTGGCGGTAGAGATCGAAGTGGCGGTGCAGCAGCGTCTGCGCAATGACGGCGTGATTCCAATGGGTCGCGTAAGGGGAACTCCGGATTGGGACCCGGCCATCGTGCGGCGCGAGACCGCGGCGGAAATCGAAACACGTTTTGACGTGGCTCCGCAGTTGGGACGCATCGCTGCGCTGGTGGGCCCTCCGGGTACCGGCAAGACCACTTGCCTCATCAAACTGGCGGTTGTGCACGGCCTCGCGAAACGGCGCCCGGTGCGTTTGATTTCGATCGACAACTACCGCATCGCGGCCGCCGCGCAATTGCAGACGTACGCTGAGGTGCTGGGCTTGCCATTCACCCTGGTGGAGACCACCACGGCATTGGCGCATGCACTCGACGCTGCGCCGCCGGAAGCGCTGGTGCTCATCGACACGCCGGGGTACGCGTCATCGTCGGTCGAAGAGTCCGGCGCGGAACTGGCGCGCTTCTTCGCCACTCGTCAAGATATTGACGTACACCTGATTTTGACAGCTTCCATGCGCCTGGCCGATCTGCGGCGCGCGGTGGGCCGTTTCGAAATGTTTCGCCCGGCCAAGCTGTTATTTTCCCGCCTGGATGAAACGGACTCTTCCGCGGCCCTGTTTTCCGAGGCGGCGCGCACCGGAAAACCCCTGTCATTCTTTTCCACCGGCCAGCTTGTGCCGGAAGACCTGGAGCCCGCTACCAAAGAGCGCGTCATCCGATTGTTGGTACCGGAATTGCCCCAAGCCTGTGTAGCAGTCGCGTAAACACGCATGTCTTCTACCCCGGCCGACTATCGTCCGGCATACGACGAGGCGACTACTATACGCAGGGAAGAGCTGGTGATGCAGCACCTGCCACAGGTGCGTCTGATCGCCCGGCGCATCCATGAGCGCCTGCCGTCGTACATCAGCCTGGACGACCTCATCTCGACAGGCGTGATCGGCTTGCTGGCGGCCATCGATAATTTTGACGCCTCCCTCAATGTTCAACTCAAGACTTACGCCGAGCGCCGGATCCGCGGCGCGATCATGGACAGCCTGCGCGAGCTGGATTGGGCGCCGCGCGAGACGCGCAAGAAATCCAAAGTTATCGAAGCGGCTATCCACAAAAGTAAGCAGCGTTTTGGGCGAGAACCCTCGGAAGAAGAAATTGCTGCCGAGTTGGGAATCGACCCCGCCGAGTATCAGCGGTGGCTGGGCGAGATCCAGGCCATCGACCTGCAAGCTCTGGAGTACGTCGCTCCTGACGGCGCACGGTCCGATCTCCTGCGCGTGGTTCCCGATCTGTCGGAGAACTGGCCCTCGCACGTGGTGGAGCGCTCCGAGCTCGTGCGGATCCTGGCGCTGGCTATCGAGCGGATGCCCAAACTGGAGCGCACGGTTCTCAATCTGTACTACTTCGAAGAACTGAGCCTGGCGGAAATCTCGAAGATCGTGAACCTGCATCTTTCGCGCGTAGCGCAACTGCGTGTGCAAGGCGTGCTGCGCCTGCGCAGCCATTTGCAGCGAGTGTGGACCGGGACCACGGGGAGGAGACATTGACCATGCCGTCGCAAGAACCTGCGGGCGCCTTGGATCTGCTCCTGGATCTGGAGATCCCCATCCAGGTGCGCTTCGGAAAAACCGAGATGGTGCTGGGGGACGCGCTGGCGCTTCAGGACGGCTCGGTGGTTGAGTTCCACAGGACGCCTGAAGAGCCCGCTGAGATTCTGGTGAACGGACGAGTGGTGGCGTGGGGAACGGTGATCGCGATCCAGGGCAACTATGGAGTGCGAATCACGGAAGTCGCGGGCTTGCCCGAAACACCGAAAGAGAGAGAAGAAAACGGATGAACCTCGAATGGATCCTGAATCCTCTTACGATTTACGCCGTGGTGGCGATCGCGCTGCTGGCCTGTCTGGCCTTGAGCCTGGGAACCAAGCTGGAACTGGTGCGGGTGCGGCGCGAGGCCGATGAATCGCAAAAAGCCGCGGCCAGGAAGATCGAAGAGATGGAGCGGTCGATGGGCAAGATTGCCGAGCAAGCGGCGCAGGCGCAACCCGGAGGCACGATTCGTCATTCGATCAATCTCACGAAGCGCGCACAGGCGCTGCGCATGAGCCGGCGCGGTGAATCAGCCGAGAGCATCACCGCGGCTTTGGCGGTTCCACGAAATGAGGTAGAGCTCCTCCTGAAGGTGCACGGAATGGTGGAGTAGCACAGGCCTCCCGGCCTGTGTCAGGTTTTACTCGCTACTTACTAATCCCCACCTGGCTCAACATCCACGCATACTCAAATGCCGTATCGTGCAGCCGGTCGTATCGCCCGCTGGCGCCGCCGTGCCCGGCCGGGTCCATCTTGATCTTAAGAAGCAGTGGATTCGAATCAGTCTTCAACGTCCGCAGCCGCGCCACGTATTTGGCCGGCTCCCAATACATCACCTGACTGTCGTTGAAGCTGGTGGTCACCAGGATCGCCGGGTACGCGCGCTTCTCCAGATTATCGTAAGGGCTGTAAGTCTTCATGTAATCGTAAGCGGCCTTCTCGTTGGGGTTGCCCCACTCCAGGTACTCGCCTACGGTCAGCGGCAGGGTGGCATCCATCATCGTATTCATCACGTCGACGAACGGCACCGCTGAGTGCACGGCTTTGAATAGGTCGGGCCGCATATTGACCACGGCGCCCATCAGCAGGCCGCCGGCGCTTCCCCCTTCGATCACCAGCCGGTCCTTCGACGTCCACTTCTGGTCAATCAGGAATTCGGCGCAATCGATGAAGTCGAAGAACGTGTTCTTCTTCTTCATGAGCATGCCATCTTCGCGCCACTTTTCGCCCATCTCGTCACCGCCGCGGATGTGGGCGATGGCGTATGCCATACCGCGATCCAGCAGGCTGACCCGGTTGCTGGAAAACGTCGGCGGCGTGCCAAACCCGTAGCTGCCGTAACCGTACAGGAAAAGCGGCGATTTGCCATCGCGCGCCGTACCCTTCTTGTAGACGATCGAAATCGGTACTTTGATTCCGTCACGGGCGGTGGCCCAAAGGCGCTCACTGGCATACTGTTTCGGGTCGTACCCGCCTAACACCTCCTGTTGTTTTCGCAGAATCGATTTGCCGGTGCTCACATCGTAATCGTAAACGCTCGAAGGAGTCAGGAAGCTCTGGTAGTTGTAGCGATAGGTTCGTGATTCGTAATCCGGCGTGCCGCCCGGAGACACTGTATACACCGGTTCCGGATACGTGATGTCCTTCCACCCGCCTGTTTTGAAATCGTGGATGCGCAGATGGTCCAGTGCATCGCCTCTCTCCACCGAGACGGCGAAGTCTTGGAACACGTCCATATCCTGGATGCGCATGTTGTCGCGGTGCGCCACGAAGACCTTCCAGTTCTTCGGGGCAGGGTCGTTCACCGGCGCGGTCATGATGGCGAAATTGCGGCCGCTTCGGTTGGTCCGGATGTAGAACAACCCTTCGCGATGATCCAGGTAATAGCGGTGGCCCTTTTCGCGCGGCAGAAATACGGCGAACTGGCCGGCCGGCTGATCGGCACGCAGATAGCGCGCTTCGGAAGTATCCTTGGCCTCGCTTTGCAGGAACAGGTATTTCAAATCGCGAGTCTTGGCGATCTCGATATCGTAGAGCTCATCCTTATCGTCGTAGATCTCTTCGAACTTCGCGGCGCCCAGAACGTGACGCCACAACTTGTCGCTGCGCTTGGTAACCGCATCCTCGGTCACTAGAAACAACGTCTTGTTATCGGCGGCCCAAGCCAGCGAAGTGACACGCTCGGTCGTGTCAGGCAGGGTCTGCCCCGTGCGCAGATCCTTCACTCGCAGTGAGTACTGGCGGAAGCCGCTGTAGTCGATGGTGTAAGCCACCAGGTTTTGATCGTCGCTTACCGCGAAGGCTCCCAGACCAACGAACTTGTGGTCTTTGCTGAGTTCGTTCAGATCTAGCAGGACCTCCTCGGGCGCTTCCATCGTGCCTTTTCGGCGGCACTGGATGGGATACTGTTTGCCTTCCTCCGTGCGCGAATAATACAGGTAGCCGCGGCGCGCGGTGGGTACGGAGAGGTCGGTTTGCTTGATGCGCCCCAGCATCTCTTTGTAGAGCGCGTCGCTGAACGGGCCCAGTTGCCTGGTCATGGAAGAGGTGTAGGCGTTTTCCGCTTCCAGGTACTGAGTCACTTTTGGATTGGACTTTTCGCGCAGCCAGAAATAATTGTCGATCACAGTGGCGCCGTGCCGCACCTCGCGATGCTCCACACGGGGTGCAGTGGGCGGCGTCTGTGCCACAACCACGATGACGGCGAACAACCCTAGAACGAGCACGTGACCGAGAGACATCATGCAGTCAGGCTACTACGGGCGGATGGGCTCTACAAGCGGGCAGGATTCGCTTAAGCCTCCAAATCCTTGAACACCGCCGTACTGTCGGTTGTTTCCGGCATCACCGGGAACTTGAACCCGCACTGCGCGCAAGGCTCCGCGAGCACTTGCTGCTCATGATGGAGATCGTAAGCCTTGTCCGCCGCAGTGCCACAACACGGGCACACCCGGATGAGGCGCGTGCTCTTAAGTTCAAAGTTGGTGATGATGTCCTCCATGATTGCGCCGCTTCGAACCGCCCACGCCTTGGCTTGCTTGTGGTAGGTGTTCATATGCCAGTCTTTGAGGGCTTCCGCGCTCGTCCACAGGCTGATCTCGTTGTACCAGGAGGGATCCCTGGGATGAACCCACCACGTGAGGTGCAAAAACCCCGGCAATGTCTTTAACTGATTGCGCACCTCGCCAAATAGCAACTTAAACTTTTCGTAGCCGTCGGGGCTTGAGAAGCGGACTCTCTGCATACTTTGATAGATGGCCATGAATCTCCTTGGATTGTCAGAAGTCTAAACGCAGCGCCAGTTGCCCGGTGCGGTTGCCTCCCTGTCCGGCAGTCTGGGCCGATTGCAAAATGCCAAAAGTCGAAGGGCTGCTGACGTTCGACGCCGGCGGCGCAAAGTTCGTGTGATTTAAAGCATTGGTGAACGTCGATTCAAACCGAAGTCGAAGACGCTCGCGGATTGGAAAGATCTTCGACAACCCGGCGGATACCGCAATCGTTCCCGGGCCTTCCAGGATACCGACGCCCGCGTTGCCGATTCGTCCGGCGTTCGCTGGCGTTGGCCCGAACGCGTTGAGGTTCCACTGAATGCCGCTGCCTGGGGAACTCGGATCTCCGACTGCGTCGGGCCGCGCCGTTATGCCGCCTCGACCTACGATATCGGTGTTCGATTGATCCAAGGTTGGGCTGATCGTGGGAGTGAGGTAAGGCCCGGTCTGCAAGAGAGTCACCGTGCTCAAATTCCAACCGCCCACCACGGCATTAACGAATTTCGAACTGCTGCTCCACGTGCGTCCGGCGCCGAACGGCAAGGCGTAGACGCCCGTCAGCAGGAACCGTTGTCGCGGCATCCCCGCCACATTTCCGCGAGCCGCGCGGAGGTTGAACTGACTGTAGGAGGGCGTGAACAAAAGGTTCTCGGAAGCAAAGCCGTTGGGCGCGTCGCCTTGAGCGTCACTAATGTTATGGGCCCAGGTGTAGTTCGCCTGGAAGGACAGTCCGTGCGATGTCCGATGAGTGGCTTCGAACGTGAGTCCCTGGTAGTTAGCAAAAGCCGCGTTCGCGCTGTAGTTTAACTCGATCCAGTTCTGATAGGGAGCGCGCGGATCGACGTAAGGACTGGGTACGTAGGGTTGCGTGCTCGGGGGGATTGCGTTGTAATCCTTCTTGACATTCATTCGGTACGAGTTCATCCCGGCATAGGTGACTCGGATCGCGGTGGCAGTTGTTAGCTCGCGCTCGATCGTTACGTTCCATTGCGCCGTTTGAGGATCCCTGAAGTTCGGGTCCATTCCGTCGTAGAGTCCGGTCCCCCCGTACTGTGCCGTTGTGCTTGCAGGCGACGTTTGTGGAAATTGAAACAGCGGCGAGCCGCCGTTGTTGTTCGAGTAAGTATAGGGCGCTCCCAGCGGGATGCCGAGAAAATCGTAAGCCAACTGCCCCAGAGGGGTTTGGGTGAAGATGCCGAACCCGGCGCGAATGACTGTCTTATTGTCACGAAATGGGCGGAAAGCGACGCTGATGCGCGGATCGAAATTATGCCAATAGGTGTTCCGCAAGCTTTGAGACAAGTGATCCTGACTTGCGGTCACCACGTTGGAACAAGGAAGCGACATGTTTCTTGTCGCTAGCTGACAAGCATTAAAGGAGATCAGAAAGGCGTTGTAGTTGGCTTGCAGCAAGGGGCTGGAAGGCACGGTCTTGCTGAGGAGTATGTCCGGAACCACGATGTCGCCATTCCGCGGATCGAAGTTGGCGATATCACCCTGGTTCTCCGTGAATTCCGGTAGTAGCTCCCATCGCAGCCCGAAGTTCACGGTAAGCCGGTCGTTGACCTGCCATTGATCTTGGCCGTAAATCCCCCACTGAAGGCTAGGCTCATTCGTGTTGGGGCTGCTTCCGACAATAAAATCGGTGTTAGGCGCGCCCAGCAGAAAATCCCCGAAGGCGCTCCCCGTGAACACCCCCTGGTTGAACGTGAACGCGCCAAAATCGTCCGACTGGCCCCATCGGACCACAGTTTCATAGAACACGTGGCGGACATCCAAACCGACCCGCAAGGTATGCTTTCCCATCGTACGGCTGAGGTTATCGGTGAACTGATAGGTCCGCGAGGCGCCGGGTCCGTCCTTGTCCCGCCCGATCGGAGTAAAGCCGCTTCCGTCGGAGAAATTGAAGGTCGGAAACGCCCCAGTCGTCGGGTGATTGGCGAAGCTGATGCCGCTCAGTCCCAGTTGGTTGTCAGCCGAGGCGCCTTGGATTGGGAAAGTCGTGTCAATGAGACTGTTCGTGAAACCAAAGCGGAACTCGTTCACCATTCTGGGAGTGATGGCGTAGTTGTAAGAAACCAGGAAGCTGCGATCGTGCTCCGCATTCAGGTCGTTCGGTAAGAGTGGATTGACTGAGTCCGTGAGCAGATTTTTTCGGCTAAAACGTGCATAGATCTGCTGAGTGGCAGTGATGTTATGATCCAGCCTGATATCAAACCCGTTGGTACTGGCAGGCGTGGGTTGCAGCGTTTCATAATTGAAGCCGCTCCCTGCGGAACTTACGTTCGGGAGCGGGTAATAGCCGAGCAGGTTTTTGGATACCGCATTCAGTCTGTTTGTCGGGATGGCGTTATTCGGGAAGGGCTGGCCGTTTAATGGATCGATCAACGTAGTGCTCGGCTGACCGCTCTGGGGGTCGATGATGGGGAGGGCGCTCAGATCGCCATTCCGCTGCGCCACCGTCGGTACAAGATACTGCTCCGGAGTAGCCGTCCTCCGGCGGTTTCCTTCATAGTCCACAAAGAAGAACGTTTTGTCGTGGCCGTTATATAAGTGGGGAATACTTACCGGACCGCCCAGACTGCCCCCGAATGTATTGAACCGTTTAGGCGCTTTTGAGGTGAAGTTCAGAGTGGTAGCATCCAGTGCATCGTTCTGCAGATACTCGAAGAGGCTGCCATGTAACTGGTTGGTTCCGCTCTTCGTGATGAATGTCACGTCGGCTACCTGGGCAAATTCGGCGCTATTGTTGAACGCCGTGACTTTGAGTTCGGCCAGCCCTTCGGAGGATGGGTAGGCATTTAGAAGAGAGCCGTTCCGCGTGTTATCGGCGGTGGAAATTCCGTCTACGGAGTAACCCGTCATCGAGTAACTGGCGCCCCCAACCTCGATGTTGCCCACACTATCTGTGACTACGTTGGGAGAGAGGGCCAATGAGGCCAAGGGGCTAGTAGTCTGGGCCCTAAAATTGAGCGGCATCTGGACCAGGTCGCTGGTAGACTTGGAGTCGCCGATCACACTGTTTTCCGTATTGATCTGGCCGGCAGACGCCTCGACACTTACGGTCTGCTGTGTCTGCGCGAGCGCTAACGCAAGTTCCACACGTGCGCTCTGGCGAGCGGTTAATTCCACTGAGATCGGCGGCGACTTCGCGAACCCTTCCTTAGCGGCCTCCACGCTATAGTGCCCCGGCTTAAGGTTCTCGAACAGAAAATTCGCATTGGCATCCGTAACCGCGGTGTGAATGGTGTTGTCGTCAAGATCGTGGAGAGTCACCAGTGCTTGCGGGAGGGCGAGGCCTGCCGGATCGCGAGTCATTCCCCGAATGTCCCCAAACGTCGATTGTGAGTTACCGATGGATGGCAGCAATGCAACTGCTCCCGCTAGAAGCCAATGAGCGCACGGAAACACCAAAGAATGTCTTCCGCGCGGTAGTCTCGTTTGTCGCGAACCCATAAGTCATCTCCTTATTGCCGTCGAAAACTAGGGAAATCGCAGAACGTGGCGAGTCACTTGGAACAGGCACAAGACTGGATCCAGGGCGCGAGCAGAGGGCGTTTGCCTTAGACAGGAAGGTGGAACGGCTTACGCAGCCGGAATCATAGTGTAAACGAAAGGCAATGAAAAAACAAGGCTTCGGTATTGGTCGACAGGCGTCGAGAGCACAGCCGCTACAGTACGTTACGACGCGATAGTGAGTGAGCGCCCGCCGTCTGCGTGCAGGCCGCGCAGCTTCATAATCAGCGTGGTCCGCTTAAGTCCCAGCAGTTCCGCCGCAGCCGTCTTATTCCCACCGGTCTTGGCCAGAGCCCCTTCCAGGATGGCGCGTTCGAACTGGCTGACAGCCGTCGCAAAATCCATTTCCTCCGGGAGACTCGTCGGCGCAGCAGAAGGTTCGGCGACAACCAGCTTGTGGGAGTCCGCCAGGCCAAAGTCGGCGCCATGGAGGATCCCGCGTGGGCCGCTCATCGCGATGGCCTTTTCGACCGCGTTCTCGAGTTGCCGGACGTTGCCGGGCCAAGGCAGATTTGCCAGCCGCTGCAAGGTCTTGGGTGTGACCTGCTTCGGCGGAATGCCCTCGCCTTCGCAAACCTTAGTGATGAAGTGGTCGACCAGCAGCGGGATGTCACTCGCCCGTTTGCGCAGCGGCGGCATTTCGAGTGGCACCACGTTGAGCCGGTAATACAGGTCTTCGCGAAACTTGCCCTGCCGCACCAGGTCGGGCAGGTTGGCGTTGCTGGCGGCGATCACGCGGACGTCGATCTTGATGGTGTCGGAGCTCCCCAGACGCTGCAGCTCGCGCTCTTGCAGCACGCGCAGGAGCTTGGCTTGCAGTTCCAGCGGCATGTCGCCGATCTCATCCAGAAAGATGGTGCTGCGGTGCGCCTGCTCGAAACGGCCCACACGGTGATTGGTAGCCCCGGTGAACGCGCCCTTTACGTGCCCGAACAGTTCCGCTTCCAGGAGGCTCTCCGGCACCGCGCTGCAATTCACGGCCACCATGGGCTGAGACGCGCGCGGGCTGGCGTTGTGCAGGGCGCGGGCCGCCATTTCCTTTCCGGTTCCGGTTCCACCCGTGATCAGAACGGTGCAGCGGAATGGGCCCACCAGGCGGATGGTATTGGCTACGTCCTCCATGGCGGCGCTCGTGCCCACAAGTTCGCGCCTCCAGTGCTCCGAACTGCCATCGTCCGGCGCTTCCCGGTGCCTTCGTTTTTCCTGGCAAGCCTGCTTCACCGACGCGAGGACATCTTCCCACTTTTCCCGGTCGCCGTGGCACGTGTACGCGCCTTCGCGCACCAATTCGATGGCCCCCCGGGCGGAGAGTTCCCTATGCCAGAAGATAACGGGCACGCGTGCATCTTGCGCTAAGAGTGCCTCCAGGACCGTTCCGCGATCCGCTGCCGATTCTGCGGAAACCAGCACGCAATCGATGTCGCCGGTACGGACCCTGCCTAGGGCCTCGGCCAAATCCGCCACGCGGGTGATCTCAAGATCGGGGTGCTCGAACCCATGCCGTCCGTCCACAGCCTGGGAGTCTTCATCGGTAAGCCACAATACTTGTTGGGATGACATAGGGTGCGAGTCTGCGCGAGATACGGTTACCCCGCACTAGAGTTCTAACGAAGCGGCCGCCTTGGATTCTAGGCTTTATTTAGTAAACTCTCTAACCCGTACCTAGTCGTACTACGTTCATATCGCCGGTTAATTCCGCAGTGCTTACCCATTTACGGTATTGTGCGTCGAGACAGGTCATGCCATCCTCTGTAAGGCGAACGTCTTCCCTCGATTATGAAGATTCAAAATGATGGCTCACTGGGATCTGCGCCGCTGGAAACTACGCGCGCGCAGCCGTCGCCACCCACGGCGGCGGGCAGTGCCTCTGCGGGGCTGACCATCTCGGGGCACGACGGCGATTCCGTGGAAATCTCCGGCCTGTCCGCGCGTGTCGCGGATGCCAATGCCGCCGAGGGCCAGCAGCGGGCGAACCGGGTGGCGGAACTGGCGGCTTTGCACTCCCGCGGCGGGTACCAGGTCAACGCGGCCAACCTGAGCAGTGCGCTGGTCTCTCAGGCGATCGCGCCGGGGGGTAAGGCTTGACGCCCCATCCCCGTTTGTTGACACACTTGCAAAGGGCCGAAGACCACGTGCGCAACGCGCGCCAATCCTGGGACGCCACAGACATCTCCCGCTGCGCCGAATGCCTGGACAACTTGCGGCAGGCCGCCGGAGAAATGCAAGCGGCCCAACAGTTCATTGGCGAAGCTGCCCTTCAAGCCGCCGAGCCGACCGCCAAAGCGAAGGATCGGCTGCAGCGGCTCCACGGAACGGTAGACCGGTTAGGACGCCTGGTGGACGCAGCCATCGCCTTCCATCGCGGGCTGGCGCTGCACACGGGAATGGATGAGGCGGTATCTTCCAAAGGTAACGGATAGGCTGCCATGTCGAATCTACTAGAGTCTCTCGGCAGCGCGGGGAACGCACTCGATGCGTATCAGAAAGCCCTGGCTGTGGTACAGAACAACATCACCAATGCCAACACGCCGGGGTTCGCCTCGCAATCGCTCAAGCTGGAGGCTCTGCCGTTCGATCTGACCGGCGGGCTGGTGGGCGGAGTTGCGGCCCGCGGTCTGATCAGCGCCCGCGACGAATTCGCGGATACGGCCGTCCAGCAACAGTTGCAGACCCTGGGCAAGTATCAAGCGCAGGCGCAGGGCACCGCGACCCTCTCGAATTATTTCGACGCCACCGGTAACAGTGGCGTGCCGGCCGATTTGAACAAGCTTTTGCAGAGCTTTTCGGCGTGGAGTGTGACGCCCAACAGCACGTTGCGCAGCAAGCGGTGCTGAACGCCGCCGGCTCCCTCGCCACCGGCGTGAACCAACTGGCCGGCTCACTTACCCAGACCGCACAGCAACTCCAAGGGCAAATCGGCTCCAGCGTGCAGCAGATCAACCAGCTCACCACGCAGATTCAACAGTTCAACATCCAGCGCGAGCGCTTCTCCACCACCGATCCCAGCCTGGACGCGCAGGTGCATACGGCCCTCGAACAGCTCTCGCAACTGGTGAACTTCAGCACGCTTACGCAAGCGGATGGCACCGTCACTGTAGTGCTGAGCGGCGGTTCGCCTTTGGTGATCGGCGACTCGCAGTTCAATCTGACGGCTATGGCCTCCGTGCCCGCGGGCGCGACCGTACCCACCAGCAGCATTCAGGACGCCTCGGGTAATGACATCACATCGCAGATCACCGGCGGCCAGCTAGCCGGCCAATTGGATGTGCACAACCGCGTGCTGGGTTCCATGCTGGGCGACGCCATACAGCCCGGCTCGTTGAATATCTTCGCCAAGTCCATCGCCGATACCGTGAACACCATTCTGCAATCGGGAACGGTCTCGCAGCAGGCGGGAGCGGCCAACGGAACGGCGCTGTTCACTTACGCCAACGCCGGTCTGGCCGCAGCAACACTGGCAGTCAACCCGGCCATTACAACGGCCACTCTGGCGCCCGTCGACGCCGCCGGCAACGCCAACGGGAACGCGTTGCAACTGGCGTCTCTGGCCAACTCCACCGCCAGCGGCGGCATCAACGGCCAGACCTTTGGGGACTTCTTCTCAGGGCTGATGTCCACAGTAGGGAGCGAAAACTCGGTTGCCACGGCGAATCAACAGACGCAACAACAGGTGACTGACCAGACCAAGTCCCAACGCGATCAGATTTCCGCAGTCTCTCTAGATCAACAGGCGCTCCTCATGGAGCAATTTCAGAATAGTTATCAGGCGGCTGCCCGGCTGGTGAATGTGATCAACACCATGGCACAAACCACCATGAACATGCTGCCGCAATAGTGAGGTAACCCGTGCTGCCACCCGTTAACGGTAATACTCAAAGCTATCTCGATCAGCTTAGCCAGATGCAAACGCAGATGGTAGAGCTACAGCAACAGGTCACTTCGGGCATCAAGGTGCAGCGGCCTTCCGACAATCCCGCGGCCGTCGGTCCAATCCTCGATGTGCAGAGTCGCATCGCTCAGATCCAGCAGAACCAGACCAATCTGGGCCAGGTCCAGACAGAGTTGTCGGCCGGAGATGGCGCGCTGCAACAGGCCATCCTGGCCATTCAATCCGCGGTCTCTCTGGCCAGCCAGGCATCCAGCCTCTCATCCACTCCCGCGCAGCAGTCCGCTCTGCTCCAGCAAGCGCAAGGCATTCAACAAACTCTCGTAAACATTAGCGCAACCAGCGCCGGTGGACGCTATATCTTCAGTGGAGACCTGGATCAGCAGACCCTTTACGTTCTGGATCCTACCCAGCCCACGGGCGTGCGCCTGTTAGCGCCGGCTACCTCCACCCGCACTGTGACCGACGCCAACGGTTATCCGGTCTGGACGGCCAAAACAGCGACCGACATTTTTGACGCGCACAATCCGGATGGCTCGGTAGCCGCTGGAAATGCGTTCGCGGCAATCAACTCGCTGGTCACCGCTCTCCAGGCCGGCAATACCGCCGGGGCCACTGCCAGCATTAGCTCTCTCAAAGCGGCCGGCGATTATTTGAATCAACAACAGGGTTACTACGGAATTGGGGAAACCCGAGTCAACGACACGGTAAGCACCCAGAGCACCGCGCTGCTCACCCAGCAGCAGCAGTTGAGCGGGTTGCGTGACACCGATGTGGCCAGCGCGGCATTGCAACTTAACCAGCTTTCCGTCCAGCAGCAAGCCGCCTTGACTTCCAAAGCCAAGATGAGCCAGTTGTCTCTGTTCAATTTTCTTGCGTAGCACAGGCCTCCCGGCCTGTGTCAGGTTTTCTGTCCCGTCTCAGGCCTCCGCCCTCCTACCGCGTTTGCGCCAAATGCCGCAACAGATCCAAACAGCGCCGCAGCTTGGGATCTCCCGGCGTAAGCGGATCGGGGGCATCCTGCATACCTTCGGTTAATGCCCGCAGGAGTTGCAAGCGCTCCTCCTCGGCGCAGCCAGCCTGGGGTGTCCAGGAGAGTTCCAGGCTGCGCTGCAGCTCTTCGTGGAGCCCAGTGGCGTTTTGCGAAGTCCACGCCGCCAGGATGCGGGCCGCTTGGTCAGCAGGCGTCAATATAGAAGGTTCCGACATCAGCATCAAAACCGCTTATCGTCAGATTTCAGGCAAATTTCCTAGAAATCTACGGTTCAAATTCGATGTGAATCAAAGAGGCGACGGATGATCTACGTAACGCGGCTGAATCACACGCCGGTCGTGTTGAACTGCGACCTGATCGAGCATGTGGACACCACGCCGGACACAGTCATCAGCCTCACCACCGGGCAAAAACTAATGGTGCTGGAATCAGCGGAGGAGATTATCGAACGCGTGGTGAAGTTTCGCCGCTCGATCTTTTCGTGTGAAGCTCTGAACACGGGGAACCGTACGAATGGCTGAGGCAAAGCCCGAGGCAAAGCCGAAGAAGTCGGGTGGCTCCAAGCCCGACCTGGCCAGCATCGGCGGTCTGTTGCTGGCGGTCGGCGGCATTATAGTCGGCCTCATGATGGACGGGGGCAAGCTCAAGGATGTCCAGCAGTTCTCGGCGGCGCTGATTGTCTTGGGCGGAACCATCGGTGCGGTCATGATCACCACTCCCATGAAAGTGCTGCTGGGCGCAGTCGGCCGGCTCGGTTCGGTTTTTATGGAATCATCGCATTCCGCGGAGGCCTTGATCGAAGAGATCATCGGGTACGCCACACAGGCGCGCAAACAGGGAATCGTATCACTGGAAGCGCAGGCCGCAACGATCAGCGACCCCTTTCTGAAAAAGGCGTTGAACCTGGCCATTGACGGCATCGATCTCAGCCAGCTACGCAGCATCATGGAACTGGAGATCGGGCTCATGGAGCACCACGGCGAGGCCGAGGCCAAGGTGTTTGAAGCGGCCGGCGGGTACTCTCCCACGGTCGGCATCATCGGGGCAGTGCTCGGTCTGATGCAGGTGATGAAGAACCTGGCGAATATCGAGGAGGTGGGGCATGGAATCGCCACCGCCTTCGTGGCCACGGTTTACGGCGTGGCGGTGGCCAACCTGTTCTTCCTGCCCGCGGCGAATAAGTTGAAGGCGCGAGTCAAGGAGCAGGTCCATCTCAAGGAGCTCGCCCTTGAGGGAGTGCTGTCGCTGGTAGAAGGGCTGAACCCCAAGTTGATCCGCACCAAACTGGAAGCCTACGCCCCGCACAAAGCGGCCCCCAAGAAAGCCAAAGCTGCCGCGGCGCCCGCCGCCAAGCCGGTTTCGGCCGAAGGCTAGATTATGGCGCGCAAGAAGCCGCACGCCGAACACGAGAACCACGAGCGTTGGCTGGTTTCCTACGCCGACTTTATTACCCTTCTATTTGCGTTCTTTGTAGTGATGTTCGCCTCCTCGCAAACCGACAAGGCTAAGGCCCAGCAGGTTTCCGAGTCAGTCAAGGAGGCATTGGAGAACGGCGGCATCAAAGCCACTGTCCGCGAGATTCTCGGCGGCACCGTTGACGACAAGGGCAAAGGGAATGCCCAGATGAAAGGACCTGGCGGCGCCCAGAAAGCCAACAAGGAGTCGCTGCCTATCGCCGAAATTTTGCCTACTGTGGATTTCCTGAGCAAGAAATTCGAAGACGAGATCAAGCAGGGAAAGCTGGCCGTTCGCCTGGAGGCCCGAGGCCTGGTACTCAGCCTGCGACAGAAGACGTTCTTTCCTTCCGGCGAGGACGCTATTCCACCCGAGACCTATCCGGTGGTTAAGAAGATTGCCGACATGCTCAATGACCTGCCCAATAACGTGCGGCTGGAAGGCCACACCGACTCCATCCCCATCCACACGGCACGGTTCAGCAGTAACTGGGAGCTGTCGGCCGCGCGGGCCATTGCCATGCTCAAGTTATTATCTGGGCATTTCGGGTTGGATTCCGGCCGGTTCGCCGTTTCCGGTTACGCCGAAAACTCGCCCGTGGACACCAACGATACGGAGGAAGGGCGCAGCCACAACCGGCGCGTGGACATCGTCATTCTCGATAAGAAAGCGCTGATCAAAGAACCCACTGCCGTGCCGGAACAGGCAGCGGCTGTGCAAAAGACAGCGGCCGTGTCCAAGCCGCCAGCATCCAAGAAATAACGGGCCTCGAATTGCAAATGATCTAAGTCAAGAAATGCCGACACTAACCACCCGCTACTTTGACCAGTTGGAGTACTCCGGCGACGCCCCGTTTCATTTTGCGGCCGGCATACCGGGATTCGAGGAACATACAGCGTTCCTTTTCGTCGAGCAACCGCATACCAAGCCCCTGGTTTTCATGCAGAGCCTCCACGATCCGGCGGTATGCTTCATCGGATTGCCGGCCTCCGCGGTCGATCCGAACTACCACCTGGAACTCTCTTCGGAGGAGGCCGCGGCCCTCGGTCTGCCCTACGCCGAAGTGCCGCAGACCGGCCCGGACTTGTTCTCGCTGGTGCTGCTGACCCTGGCTGAGAATACCGACCCGGTGGCCAATCTCATGTCGCCCATCGTATTGAACACGCGCACGCACCGTGGGATTCAGGCGATCCAACTGGGTTCGAACTACTCTTTGCGTCATCCACTGGCGCTGGAAAACCAGGCTGTTGCATGCTCGTAATGCGGCGGCGCGCAGGAGAGAGTCTGCTTCTTGGCCCCGAAATCGAAATCGAAATCCTGGAGGTGGGTCCAACGCGAGTCAAGCTGGGTATCACCGCCCCGGCGCACCTGGCGATTGCTCGCAAAGAGGTTGTCTTGACTCGTGCCGAGAACCTGACCGCATCCCAGAACCAGGATCCCGAAGTCATTGCCTGGCTCAGTCGGAAACTGACACCGCGCAACCGAGAGTCTGTCAATTCCTTGACACCCTTAGCTAATTCTTCCGACTTACCCTAAATTCTTTTTCAAAAAATACTAGAAGTACCTAAGTACTCCCCCGATATGCACAGAGAAGATACTTTCGGGTATCCAAGCAGGAGAACCCGGACCCAGGCAGGACGCCCGGGAACGTATCACACAACAGGACGTTAAACCAATGGGAATCTCTCTACAAACGAATATCGCCTCTCTGGTTGCCCAGAACAACCTCTCGATGAACAGCCAGTTCCAGCTGAGCACCATTACAGCCTTGACCTCGGGCTATCGCATCAACTCTTCTGCGGATGATGCGGCCGGCCTGGCTGTAGCGAATCAGTATCGGAGCAATGTCGCGGAGTTGACGCAGGGCGTTCGCAACGCCAACGACGGCATCAGCGCGCTCCAGATTGTGGACGGCGGACTCAACAATATCTCGCTCATGCTCGATCGCCTGAAGACGCTTGCTACGCAATCAGCCAGCGCCACGTTTACCGGCGACCGGAACACGCTGAACACTGAGTACCAGTCTCTTCTGCAGGAAATCACGCAGCAGGCCAACAATATCGGCTTGGTTGGCGGTGGCAAGTACAACGGCGTCAATACCGTTTACATCGGTGGCGGCAGCAATCTCGCGAATGCGCAGATCAGCGTCGACCTTAGCGGGACATCCAACCAGGTGGATGCCAACGGCTTGGGCATTGGTACTACCAGCGTGGGCGGCGGCGGCACCGTCTTGACCGGCAACGCGGTGCGTATCGACGCGCCTGGCGGTACATTCCTCGCGGCGGCAGCTCAGACGTTTACCTTCAATCTGTATTCCTCGAACGGTGGCGCGCAGACGCAAACGGTATCCGTCGGCGGCGCCGGTGCGCTAACCGAACAGCAGGTCCTGGCCAGCTTGAACAGCTCTCTCTCGGCATACGGGATTGTGGCATCTGTCGGCAGCAACGGGCAATTGACATTCGGTGGCGCCACGCCGTTTACTGTTTCCACGGCCACCGCGGCCGTGGATCCCATCGCTACCACGCTTGCGACCGCGACCAACACCGGCGTCTATACGTCCGCCGGCCAAGCCGTATATGGAGCTGGTGCCCAGACCTTGACTTTCCAGAACGGGCAAGGCACCGCGACGGTAGCGCTGCTGGCCGGTGACAACCTGGCTTCCGCGCTATCCAAAATTAACGCGCAGACCGCCTCCCTCGGGATCTACGCTGTGACCAACAGCGCCGGTACCGGTATTTCGATTCAGAGTGCGAATAACTTCACGGCTTCGGCGAGCGCGGCAGGTACGTTCGCGGCTGGTGGCGCGCAGGCCATCACCACTCCGTTAACAACCGGAACTCTGACCGGCAACGCGCAGGCCGCGATCACCTCGATTAACTCTGCGATTTTGGCCCTGGGACTGGTCCAAGGACGCGTCGGCGCCGGCGAAAACAAGCTGAACTACGGAATCAGCCTGGCGAATTCGCAGATCACCAACTTCTCCGCTGCCGAATCCCGTATCCGTGACGCCGACATGGCAAAGGAAGCGGCCAACTTGACCAAGGGTCAGGTCCTCGAGCAGGCCTCGATTGCAGCTATGGCTCAGGCCAACGCTGCTCCGCAAGCCGTGCTGGCTCTGCTGAAGTAACTTAACATACGCATGGATGTGGGCCGGCCTGACCGGGCTTTGGCCCACATCTTGCTTCTCCTTAAACGATGTCCACGAGCCCCATCCCGCCTCTAACTTTCAACGGAAACAGTAAATACGCTAGCGATTTTCAACAGGTACTCACCCGCGCCGTAGCCATTGCATCCTTACCCCTGCAATCGTTACAGAACGGCGAGGTTACGCTCACACAACAAGAACAGGCGCTGGGCGGCTTGCAGTCGACCTTCAGTTCGCTTCAGAGCGCCATTCAGGGCCTCGGTTCGGCCCAGGCCGCAATGTCAGCGGCCGTATCCGATACCTCCACCATTTCGGCCGCGGCTTCCTCGACTGCGCTGCCCGGCACTTACTCAATCCAGGTCACCAACCTGGGCTCCTCCACCACTACGTTGAGTAATGCCGGAACAACCGCCGTCACTGATCCCACTTCCGGAAACATCAGCAGTTCCTCGTCTTTCACTCTGACGATCAACGGAATGGCGACCACCATCACGCCGTCCGGAACCTCTCTACAGTCCCTGGCCAGCGCCATCAACGGCGCAGGTCTGGGGGTTCAGGCAACCATCGTGAATGTAGGCTCCAATTCGAGCCCCGACTACCGCCTGTCGATCGCCAGCAACAATCTCGCTGCGGATACGATCCAGCTGAACGATGGCACAAGCGATTTGCTTACGACGCTATCTACCGGCACCCCGGCAACCTATCAGGTGGATGGTCTCAACACGTCTATCCAGAGCAATTCGCGGCAGGTCACCTTGTCTCCCGGGTTGACTGTCAACCTCTTGCAGACGAATGTGGGCAACTGGGCCACGGTCACGGTGGCTCCGAATACGGGAGCACTAAGCTCCGGCCTCAATAATTTCGCGAGTGCGTACAATGCGGCCGTGGATGCGCTCGCTGCACAACATGGTCAGAATGCCGGCCCCCTGCTCGGAAGCAGTCTGATCACCTCACTGGGCCAGGCCTTGCAGAATGTCTCTTTGTATACGGGCTCAGCCGGGTCTATAACCTCTCTCGCCGATCTCGGGCTGAGCCTTGACTCGACAACCGGCCATCTCACTCTGGATCCGACCCAGTTGAGCACGCTCAACCCCTCTGCCATTCAACAGTTTTTGGGAAACGCGACGTCCGGAGGCTTTTTACAAGCGGTAACCAACACCATGACTTCGGTGGCGGACAGTTCCTCGGGAATGATCCAAAGCACCGTCAGCTCGGTACAAACCGAGATTAACAACCAGAACAACCTCATCTCCCAGGAGCAGGATCGGGTCACTACTTTGCAGACGAACCTGCAGGCGCAACTGGCGGCAGCCGACGCCTCTATTTCTATCCTGCAACAGCAGGTAACCATGATGAGCGAGTTGTTCCAGGCGCAGTATGGTTCCACTTCGAACACCAGCAGCGGCGGCTCTAGCGCCCCCGGAGCCTGACCGCTCGCTAACGGTCACGCCTCGATAACGTGACAGCGGGTTACTACCGCTCCCTCCGGTCACGGCTCGGTAAAGGGACAGCGTGTTACTGAGCCGTGACCGTAGGGAGCGGTTGTGAAACTTTGAAGAAAGGAGACTGATGCTACCCCTGACAAATATCCAAGTGCAGCTCCGCACCGCCGTCGAGTCAAGACAGTACCTCGAGGTCCAGCGACTCGTAGTCGCATATTGTTCCGAAGCCCGCAACTATACCGGCACGCTCGCTCCCGGCGACCCCGAAGTGCACGAAACACTGAAGGCCGTCAACGAAATGCTGGAATGGACCAGGCAAATGCTGCAATCGGGCCGCGAGTCCATCGCACTCGACCTGAGCCGTCTGCCCCGAGTCAGACGATACCTGCAGACTCCGCCGGCGGCCGGCGGTGGTTGGCACGTCGAGGTTTGAAAACCACGTCAAGACGTTGACACGTCACTCCGCTGACGTGGTAGCGCGTCCACGCCCGTTCCTCTGATCCCGCCTTTTCACCGATATAGTCCCCTCGTGTTTTGGACCCGCGCTTGCTCCAGGCGTTCTCTGATGCTAGACGGCCTTACCAACAGCCTGGAACATTACATGGACCTGTTGAGCGCGCGGCAGAAGATCGTCGCGTCCAACATCGCTAACGCGGATACTCCCGGCTATAAGACCAAAGACCTGAATTTCCAGTCGGAGCTCCTGGCGGCCGGCTCAGCCTTGCCGCCGCACGCCGTGGAAATCGGGGGCCTGCCGGTGAAGAACGATGGCAACGACGTCAGTCTCGATCGCGAGGCGCGCCTGCTGTCGGAAAACGCGCTGCGGTTCAACATCGCCACTAATCTGTTGCGCTCGCAGTTGGCCACAGTCAAGGAAGCCATCCACGAAGGGAAAAGCTCATGAGCCTGCTCTCCGCGCTATCGGTCAGCTCCTCCGGCATGGCCGCACAGCGCACCCGCGCCGAAGTACTGGTGGAGAACATCGCCAATGCCGAAACCACGCGCACACCCGACGGAGGCCCTTACCGGCGCAAGGATGCGATCTTCTCGAGCCAGACTGTGCCCTCGGCCTTTGCGTCGGAGCTGGACTCGGAGCTGAACGGTCTGACGGGAGTCTCCGTCTCCGGCATCTCGATTGACAGCCGCGAGCCGGAACGGCGTTACATGCCCGGACACCCCGATGCCGACCCGGATGGCTACGTCAAGATGCCGCGTATGAACCCTGCTGAGGACATGGTGGACCTGATGGGCGCAAGCCGCAGTTACGAAGCGAACGTCTCGGCCATTTCCGCGATCAAGGACATGATTCAGAGATCCATCGATCTGTTGCGCTAAGAGAGAGAGTGAATGGGAAACCCGATATCCGCGATTACCTCCGTTCCCGGCCTGGCTCCCATTGCGACGCCTGGCCTGAGTTCGCAGCCCGGTGCTTTTCAGAACGTGCTTCAAGGCGCGATCCAGAGCATCGAATCGGCTAACAACACTGCCACCGACAGCGTGCAGAAGTTTCTGACCGGCGAAAATGAAGAACTGCATACCGCGATTCTGGCCGTGCAGCAGGCGTCCGTCGCTTTCGATCTCGGTCTCCAGGTGCGCAATAAGGTAGTGGATGCGTACCAGGAGATCATGCGCATGCAAATGTAACTGTGATCCATGAATCAGCTCACTCAAGCAGTCACCGGTCTCTCACTGTCTCAAAAGATTTCGATTGCAGCCGCGGCTGTTCTCACGGTTGCCGGCCTCTACGGCTTCACCCGTTGGAAACACGAAAGCGACTTCCGGCCGTTGTACACCTCCATGGCTGCGGAGGACGCGGCCGCGGTGGTGCAGAAACTGCGCGAGACCGGCGTGGAATACCGGCTCTCCGAAAGCGGCAGCGCGGTGCTGGTGCCATCCACCCGGCTTGCCGAGTCGCGTCTGGCGTTGGCGGCGGCGGGGCTGCCCAAAACCGGCCGAATCGGGTTTGAGCTCTTCGATAAAAGCTCATTCGGCGCGACCGATTTCGTCGAGCACATTAACTACAAGCGGGCGCTCGAAGGCGAGCTGGAGCGCTCCATGATGTCTCTGGCGGAGGTGGAGGAAGCGCGCGTCCACCTGACGCTGCCCAAGGACTCGGTATTTCTGGAGCAACAACAACCGGCTAAGGCCAGCGTCGTGCTGAAGCTGCGGCCCGGCGCGCAAGTCTCGTCGCAAAATGTGGCCGCGATGACCAACCTGGTAGCCAGCGCCGTGGAAGGCCTGGCGCCGGAATCGGTTTCGGTGGTCGACATGAACGGCAATCTGCTGAGCCGTCCCCGTCGCGTGGACTCAGCCGACGGAACGCAGATGACCACCGAAGCCCTGGAAGTGCGCCAGCAGATTGAACGCGACCTGGTGGCGAAAATTCACGCTACCCTGGAGCCTTTGATCGGCGCCGACCGCTTCCGCGCCGGCGCATCCGTGGAGTGCGATTTGTCCAGCGGAGAGCAGCAGGAAGAGACCTTCGACCCGACCCATTCGGTCATGGCGTCCTCCCAGAAGACCGAAGACGTGATGGAGCGTGGAGGTTCGGCTTCCGGCGTTCCGGGGACGGCCTCCAATCTGCCGCGCGGCGGCTCCGGTCCCACCCCGAATGGGGGCGGTACTACGCGCCGCACCGAGAGCATGACCTATCAAACCAGCCGCGTGATCAAACACACGCGTATTCCGCAGGGCATCATCCGGCACATGTCGCTGGCGGTCTTGCTGGATCAAGCCGTTCACTGGGAAGGCACCGGCGCGTCCCGACAGCGCGTCTTCGATCCACCCAAGCCGGAGACCATCCAAAGCTTGAAGGGCCTGATCGCCGCCGCCACCGGGCTGAACATGGAGCGCGGTGATCAGCTGATCATCGAGAGCCTGCCGTTTGAGTCCACGCAAAACGCCGAGCCGCCCGCGCCGCCCGCCAAGAAACCGAAAGCTGTTCCGCCGCCCGTCGAACCCGCCTGGCAGCAGTTTGTGACCAAGTATCGGGATCTGGGCGCCATGGTTGCCACGGGTATCGCTTTGATCACTTTCGTTCTTCGAATGGTGATCGGCATGTTTCGCGGTAAGGGCGGGCGCGCGCCGGAGACGGCCAGGGAGTTACCGGCCGGACACGAGCCGGGAACGCTCCAGGTGGGTAATCGCGCGGCCCCTTCCTACGACGCGGCCACGCCGCTTTCTCTGCGCCCGGAAGATAATCTGGATGTTCCGGATCGCGTGCGCGAACTCGCCAAGCGCGACACGGCGCTGGCTGCGAACGTGGTACGGGCCTGGCTGCAGGAAGAGAAAGCGCGCGTATGAAACGGGCCCTGTCCCGGATCGTTTCCGCTTCCGAAGCAGATGTCCGCCCCATGGTGTGGCGCGATGGGCCATCCCGGGCGCGCAAAGCCGAACCGCATGTGGCCGCCGTCGCGACCATAGGTCCGGAGCTGGAAGCCCAGATCCAGCAGCAAGTGCGGCAGGCATTCGAATCCGGCGTGCGCGAAGGCGAGGCTGCGGCCCGGCAAAAACTCGAAGGCCAGGTGCGCGAGTTAACGCAGCAACTGGCGTCCGCCATCGCCGATGTCGTCGCTAGCCGCGAGGAGGCCCTTCGCCGCGCCGAGTCGGACATTGTCCAGCTATCCATGGAAATCGCGCGCCGCATCATGCACCGCGAGCTGTCCGTGGATCCGTCGGCGTTGGGCGGACTGATCCGTGCGGCATTGGAGAAGCTGGCGGCCCAGCAAGTGAACCGCGTCCGCATACATCCGGACCAGGAATCGGTGATGCGCATGTGCCTCGAAGAGCTCGGCCGGTCCGCCGACATTGAAGTCCTCGCCGACCCTGCGCAGCCGAAGGGCGGAGCCGTATTCGAAAGCAGCCGCGGGTCGCTGGATGCGTCGGTGGATACCCAACTGCGCGAAATCGAGCGCGGCCTTACCGACCAGCTGCAGAAGCGCTCATGACCATTCCCCTCACCGTCGACCTCAACCGCTATTTCGATCAAGTGCGCAACACGGAGCTGCTTCCCTGGACCGGGGAAGTGGTGGAATTAACCGGTATGCTGGTGGCCTCGCGCGGACCCGCCGTGGCCGTCGGCGACTTTTGCGAGGTCTGCACCTCCGCCGGCCGGCGCATCCGCACGCAAGTAATCGGATTCCGCAACGGCCAGGTTCTCTCCATGCCCCTGGAGGAGATCGACGGCATTCAATTGCACGACCGCATCTATGCCCGCCAGGACGAGGCCCGTGTGGCCGTCGGCCCCGGCTTGGTGGGGCGCGTGCTCGACGGTTTCGGACAACCGATTGACCGCAAGCCGGCGCTCCCGGCGCAGGCCTACTACCGTCTGTATCAACCCGCCGGAAGTCCGCTGGACCGCGAGCACATCACCGAGCCGGTGGTTACCGGCATCCGCGCAATCGATGCCCTGACGCTGTGCGGCAAGGGACAGCGCATGGGAATTTTCGGAGGCAGCGGAGTCGGCAAGAGCACTTTGCTCGGCTCCATGGCGCGTCACAATTCCGCGGACGTTACGGTGATTGCCCTGGTGGGCGAGCGCAATCGCGAGGTGCGCGCGTTTCTGGAACACGACATGGGCCCCGAAGGCGCCGGCCGCTCCGTTGTGGTCTGCGCTACTTCCGATCAGCCGGCGCCGCTGCGCGTGCGCGCTTGCTTCGTGGCACTCGCCATCGCCGAATATTTCCGCGATCAGGGCGCCGACGTCCTGTTGATTATGGATTCCGTGACGCGTCTGGCCATGGCCCAGCGTGAGATCGGACTGGCCGCCGGCGAGCCGCCCAGCCAGAAGGGATACACGCCTTCGGTCTTCCATCTGCTCCCCAAGATTCTGGAACGAGCCGGAAACTTTTCGAACGGTTCCATCACCGGCTTCTTTACGGTTCTGGTGGAAGGCGACGATTTCAATGAACCCATTTGCGACGCGAGCCGGGCGATTCTGGACGGCCACATCATACTGTCGCGTGCGCTGGCCTCAGCGGGCCATTACCCCGCCATCGACATCAACCATTCTCTAAGCCGCCTGTCGGCCCAACTGGCGCCCCCGGATGTGGTCTCCTCCACCATCAAGGTTCGCGAGGCGCTCTCCCTTCTAAGGGACGCCCGGGATCTGATCGATCTCGGCGCCTACTCGCCCGGCAAAAATGCCAAACTCGACACGGCCATCCGGATGCAGCCCGAGCTGAACGCATTCTTGAAGCAAGTGACCTCCGAAAATTCTCCCCTCACCACCACGCGCGAGCAGCTCCGGTCGATCGCCGAGAGGCTTTGAGGCGCCGTGCCGTCCTTCCATTTTCGCTTGCAGCGAGTCTTGGATTGGCAGCAGAAGATCTGTCAGGCGGAAGAGGAGAAGCTGCGCCTGTGCCTTCTGGAAGTGGCACATTGCCAGGAGAACGTAGCGAAGCTGGCCGCTCGCAGCGTCGCCTTGGAACAAGAGTTCCTGGATCAGCGCGCCATGGTCCCGGCGGATCTGAAGGCATTTGCCGAGTTTCGGCGAAGCACCGTGAGACAGCGCCGCGAACTGCTTCTTGAGCAGCAAAAGAGGGAAGCGGTTCTAGGCGAGCAACGGCAGACGCTGGTTGCGGAGCGGCGCAAGTTGCAGGTCTTCGAAAAACTCCGCCAGCGAGCCTGGAATGAACACACGGCGGCGGCCGACCGGGAACTCGAAGCGCTCGCCTTGGAGTCGTACCTCTCGGCGCTGATTAAGCGGCGCTCGACAACGCAGCCGGAATGAGGGTGCGCAGTTCCAGGTGCATCCCATCGAACTGTTTCAGCAGGTCACCCGCGTTGACTGTTCCGATCCCGTGACTGTACAGCGCCGCGCGCATCCGAACCTTCAGGACGCCGCAAGCGAACGCAAACTGGCTGCGAAGAAGCATGGCGGCCAAGTCCGGGCGGTCCGCCTGCGACTGCAGCATGAGGGCCTTGATTGCCCAACACACGGCTGAATAGTCGCTCTGCAGGCATTGCAGATAACCCTGGAATGCCTGGCAATGCTCCTTGCGAAGCTGCGCCCCCATCTTCGCGGTGAAACCCGGCTGGGACTTGAGGAACGCCAGATCGCTGCCATCCAGAAGCCGCATCATGGGACGATACCTCTCGGCGGAGAACTCCACAACCGAATCCAGACTCTCCGCGAGGTTCCGGGGAGTGGCGAGTAGCCGCCACAACTGAACCAGAACCAATCCGACGCCGGTGGAGAGCAGAATTAACAGCACCGCGAGTGCAATCATTTTTCTTCTTCCTGTTGGCATTGTGCCCGGAATGGGAAGCGATTAAAAGTGCCAGCAGTACGGGTTAACATTGGGATAACTAAAGAGAACAGGGATAGCCTCGAAAGAGAAGACCGCTCCCTTCGGTCACGGCTCGGTAATGCGTCGGCGACCCCGGTTAGTGCACGGTCACGGGGACCGTTCTATAGTTAATGCCGGCGGCCAACCCCAGGTTCGAGGGCTTTAGCAAGGTCACGGTCGTGCTTCCCGCAGCGAGCGGCGTAAAGGTCGTGGTGACACTGGTCGCACCGCCGCCGTTAATGATTACCGGCGAGGCGATCGTCCCCTTAGTCGTGTCGCTGGAGGTGAGAGTGGCCGTCACGGTCACTCCGGCGCGCAGCGATTGGGCCGACACCCAGTTATTGCTGCCGTCGAGCAGTGCCGTGTAGACGGCCCATGTGTTGTCGACAACCCCGACCGTTTCGTTAGCGCCTGGAGAGTTCAACCCCAGCGGTCCTGAAACGGCAACGCCGGAATTCCCCAATGTGATAGTGCCAGTCTTCGCGTTGAACAAGGACGCAGTCGCGGTATAAGTCACCGGTCCCGAGTTGCCCAGCGCTTGCAGGTAGTACGAGCCCATGGTCAAGCCGCTCGGTATGGTGATCGTGATCGAGGGTGTACCCGCATCGGTCGGGTTTACGGCCAGCAACAACTTGCCGGAATCACCGCTAGTGATCGTCACTTGCAGCCCGCCGGTGGGAGCCGGTGCGCCCAGGACCACTGCATCCTGAAGCTGGAGATCCTTACCGACGGTCCTGCCATCGTCCGACAGAGACATACCGGGAGTGTTGATGACAGCGCCTACCGACTGGAAGCTTGCCGGAGCTGTAAATCCGACCGGCACGTCCGCACTGATCGTGATGGTTCCTCCGGTAATGTTGGCGTGGTTCGGTTGCAGTTGCGTGGTGACGAAGCTCGCGCCCGACAGAATGCTGACCGGCGAAATCGTGATCGTGCCGATGGTCGTGTCGGAACTCTTGATATTCGACGTGACCGTCTTCCCGCCGGCGACCGACTGCGGTCCGATGGGGTTGCCGCCCGCGTTGAGCACGTCGGTTTCGACCGTGAGATTCGTAGGCGTCGATTGGGTGGTGGTGGTGAAGGTATTGCCCGGCCCAAACGGTCCGTAGACGATCACGCCGGATGCCGCCAGAACCGCCGTCTTGGTGAGTACAGTATAGCCAGTCGCTTGAGCCGTGTAATTTACGCTCCCACTACTGGCGGACGAGACGTTCTGGAGATAGAAGGGGGCGCTCTTGCTGAAGCCCGGACTTATCTTCACTACGATCGAATTCTGACCGACACTGCAGGTGTTCGGTGTGTTGCAGATCGTACCAGCGGCCGTCGGCGATGTCGAAAGTAGCAGCTGGCTGGGGTCGCTGCTGGTGATTTTGACGTCCACTTCCTGGCCCGCCACGCCGCTGATCAGAACCTGACCCGTGGTCTGCAGGTTCTGTCCGATTGTCGCGTCTGCCTGCGTGATCATTAGCTGCGAGCTGTTAACCGTAACGTTTGCGGTAGTGCCGCTGGCGGGCGCGCTGAAGCCGGGCGGAACACCCACTGTCAGGGTGGTGCCACCGATGTTATTGAAGTCGGCATTGAACGTAACGGGGACTCCGTTCACCGTGTCACTAGGCCCGGCAAACGGCACCGGCGATATGGGCGTAATCGTTCCCACGCTTGGGTTCGAGTTCTGAATCGGTACGTTGGCAGTGATGCCGGCGCTCACGCTTTGCGGGGCGATGGGGTGCAACTGGGAATCGAGCTGGTAGGCCTGGAGGACCATCGACGTTTGCACACCTTGGTTGGTCACGAGATTGCCGCCCATCTGGCTATTGATCAACAGCACGAAGCCCGAAGGCGTCAGGGTAACGGTGGCCACGCCGAAGACATATCCAGGGGCACTCGCAATAATGAAGGCCGAACCGCTGCTGGCCACGCCCTGCACGAAGATGCTTTGCGACGTGGCGCCGGCATTGAATGGCACCGTGAGAGATGGTACACCCGGGTCGATCGGACGCCCTGACACCAGCAGCTTGGATGGGTCGCTGCTGGTGATGGTGACGGAGATCTTGGAGGCCGCCGGATTTGACAGAATCAAGTTCGTTTGAGTCTGCAGGCTTTGACCGACCGAGACATTGGTCACCGACACCGAGGCGCAACCGGCGCACGCGGCGCTCGTCAGGGTGAATGTGGCCGGGGCAACGTTCGAAACCGTAGTCTGAACCGTCGCCGTGATGTTATAAGAACCCTGCGACAGTCCGGCCAGGAACGCTGGGGCCGTCGCGGTACCGCTTGAATCGCTGGTCGCGGTCGCCGTCGTCGAGGCCCCAAAGAACCCGCTGGGGCCGCTGGTAGGAGCCGAGAAAGTTACCAAGGCTCCGCTCACAAGGTTGCCGCCCGCATCCTTCACGATCACGGCCAGCAGCTTCGCAAACGCTTCGCCGATTGGCGCAGACTGCGGTGAGGTTCCGGTAACCGCTTTGATGCTGGCGGGTGGTCCTGGCGTGTTGGTCAGGGCGAACGTGGTGCTGACGCCGCTGAACCCGGTGGCGGCCGCGGTCACATTGTAGCTGCCCTTGATTCCACCGGCCGTGATAGCCGGGGAAGTAGCCACGCCATTGACGTCGGTAGTGACGGTTGCGGAGCCGGCGAATGTTGCGGTGGCGCCAGTGGCGGGAGCTGTGAACGTCACGGTGGCCCCGCTAACCGGATTGCCTGCTACGTCGGCCACCTTTGCCGCGAGCACATTGGTGAAAGAGGTTAAGATCTGGGCGCTCTGTCCACCGCCGCCGGTGACTGTCATACTCTTAGGCGGGCCCACCAGGTTGGTCAAGGCGAAGTTCGCGGGCGTGGCTGCGCCGCTGGACGCCTTCACGTTGTAAGGACCGCCCTTTGTCAGATTGGCCGTCAACGTGGCCTTCGCCACACCAGTCGCGTCGGTGGTTGCGGTAAAGGTGGCGCCTGTGCCGGAGAAGGTGCCGCTCGGCCCGCTAGCGGGTGCGGTAAAGATTACAGCTGCGCCGCTCACCAGGTTGCCGAGAGAATCCTTCACTGTCGCCTGGAGCTGGCTGAAGACGGCGCCGATCGACACACTCTGCGGCGTGCCGCCGGTTGCGGTTATGACGGCCGGCGGTCCAGGCGTGACGGTTACCGTGGTGCTTGTGGTGGCATATCCCGGAGCCGACGCGGTAATGCTGACCGTGCCCACTCCCAGCCCGGTCACCTGCGGCTGCGTGGCGGGGGCCGTCTGCCCGGCCGCGATAAAGACACTGGCCGGCACCGTCGCCTTGGTCTGGTTCGCGCTGCCGAGAGTAACGGTTACACCGCCGGCAGGAGCGACGGCCTGTAAACTTACGGCCAGGGTAACGGCTGGCTGTCCCGCCTGTACGGTAAGCGTGCTCGGCACAGTGATCAGCAGTAACTTCACCACCGTGACATTGGCGGTGAGGCTGCTATAACCCGGGACTGCGGCTCGGATGGCGGCGGTGCCCAGGGCACTTCCGATGATCTTAAACGACGCGGTGGTGGCACCCGCCGGAATCGAGACGCTGGCGTCGGGTGTTACGATCCCGGTGGGATTGGCGCTCAGTGAAGCGACGACGGCGCTCGCCAATGGAACATTTAAGTTCACGTGGCCGGTGACCTGACCGGTTAAACCGACGGTGGGGGTATCCAGCGTAATCGTGGCGGTCGGGCGCACGACATTGACAGTGGCCGTGCCGGACGTGAAGCCTGATGCCGATCCGGTAATGGTGGTCGTGCCAGCGGCCACCGGGGTTATGGCGACGTTGGCGGAAGTGCCGTTGGCTGGAATCGTTACGCTGGCAGCCACTGTGGCGGCGCTCTTGTTACTGCTCGCCAAGGTTACGACCTGGCTAGATACCGCCGGGCTGGCCAGAGTTACGGTCAAAGTACTCGTGCCGGTAGTGCCCATATTCAGCGGATTGGGCGTCAAGGTGATGACTTTCGGACCTACTACGGTGATCTTGACCGTGCCAGGCGCGTTGCCGGTGGTGAGGCTGTCGCTGACGATTAACTGCACCACAAAGGTGCCGGCCACATCGGCCACAAACGTCGGCGCCACTGTATTCGCTCCCGAGAGGACAGCGGTGCTACCGGTGGGCCGGCTGCTGAACGACCAGGAATAGTTGATGGTGTCGTGATCGGCGTCAGAGGAGCCGCTGCCGTCCAACAGCACATTCGCATTCAATAGCACGCTCTGGTTGGGTCCCGCATTGGCCACCGGCGGGGTATCGACCGCGATCATGACCGTGGACGGGTCGCTGGGTAAAGTGCCGTTATTAACGATGAGTTGGGCGATATACGTGCCGGGGAGATCGGCCACAAACGTCGGCTTGGGCAGGTTGCTGGACAATACCGCGGTGCTGCCGGTGGGCTTGGTGGTGAGGGACCAGGCGTAAGTGAGCGTCAGATTCTGTGGGTCGAAGCTGGCCGAACCGTCGAGGCTGACGGTGGAGTTAGGAATCAGTTTCTGCGCGGGGCCGGCGACGGCTGTAGGCTTTTGAATGATACCCGTCGTGGAGATGGTTACGGTTGCGGGGCTGCTATTGTAGATGCCGTCGTTGACGATCAGTTGCGCGGTATAAGTGCCCACGACATCGACTTGGAAACATGGGGTCGAATATCGCAGGGTTGCTCAGCGTCGCATTACTGGTGGCTGGCTTGGCAATCAGGCTCCAGAGGTAAGTCAGGGAATCGCCATCCGCATCGCTTGAGTTGGAGCCATCCAACTGCACGACCGATCCGGTCGCCGCATTGCTTTGGAACGGTCCGGCAACGGCCACCGGCGGTGAGTCCTGGCCTATGGTCACGCTGGCAGGAGAGCTATTTTGCTTGCCATCGTTGACGATCAGCTGCACCACGTATTTACCGTGCATATCCGCTGTGAACGTGGGCGTAGGGGTGGTGGCGCCGCTAAGTACCGCGGAGCTACCGGTGGGAACCTGAGTGAACTGCCACGAGTAGGTGAGGGAGTCGCCATCCACATCGGACGACTTACTGCCGTCCAAGGTCACCAGCGCGTTCAGGGCAACGCTCTGGTTCGGTCCCGCATTGGCGACCGGCGCTGTATCGGTGCTGACCGTGGTGGTCGCGGTGGAGCTGGCCGAGCCGTTGCTCACCGTCAATTTAACAATATAGGTGCCCGCGACATCCATTAGAAACGAGGGGCTGGCGGTTGTCGGGTTTACCAGCGTCGTGGCACTGGCGGCAGGCTTTGAGTTGAATGCCCAGCTGTAAGTCAACGTGCCGGTGCCGCTGGGATTGGTTGATTTGCTGCCGTCCAGGAAGACCGTGGTGTTTACTATGGCCGATTGGTTAGGTCCGGCGTTTGCGATGGGAGCAGTGGCGTCTGGAACAGCCTGGATCGTCCAGTGGAGGTCAGTTAGTTTGAACTGGACCGAGCGGTTTACTTGGATCGAGAACGTGTTCTTACTGGTGGATTGCCCGGCAGCCGGAACAGGCCCGAAATTCAGTGTGCTCTGGCCTGCGACCAACTGAATATTCGACACTGTAACCGATAGGACGGCGGTTGCGGACTTTAATGCCGGACCGTTGTTCAGTAGATCGGCGCCATACGTATACTGCCACCAGTTCGTCTGCCCGCTGACCTGTTGGGAGTTCTTCAGAACGTAATTGGTAATGGATTGCTGCTGGGCGAAGCCCGCCCCAGCTGTCACAGCCAATATGAGGGCCCATTTGGCAAAACGAGTTATTCCTTGGAGACCGATTCGTGGAAGTCCCATCTCTTCTCCTCGCACGGCGCCGATCGTGACACACTGGTGCCCAGATGAGGGTACGGTAAGGGGGGAGTAACTACAATTCTCCGGATGGCATAGCCGTAAGACTTACGCCGCAGTAGGGCAAGGGGACGAAGGCTTTAGCACTTGCCGTGGCATAGCCGCAAGACTTACGCCAAGGTACTTTGCTCTAGGATTTTCCGGTTGCGGTTGGCGCGCTGGTACTAATCGAACTATACACCCCAGCAGTAGTCTTCCACGGCTTTTTCGATCGAGTTATCCTGCTCGGTCAAGCGCATCAACTCCAGGCGGATCGCATCTACCAGCGCCTTCCAGCTAGCTTCGATTACGTTGTCGGAGACGCCCACCGTCGACCAGCTCTTGCGGTGGTCGGACCACTCGATCAGCACGCGCACATTGGCCGCAGTGCCTTGGTGCGAGTCCAGGACACGGACCTTGTAGTCAGTCAGCCGTACATCCGTGATTTGCGGGTATAACTTTGAGAGACACTTGCGGAGACACAGGTGTAACGCATTGAAAGGGCCGTGGCCCGTGGCAGTAGCCGAGTGGACCCCATCCTGGGCGCGCAGCGTTACCGTGGCGGTGGTGTGCGAGGGCGCTTGACCGCCGGCCCGGGTACTTACTTCGTAGCTATCCACATCGAAAAATTGCATTCCCGGATGGAGCGCCTCGCGTACCAGAAGCTCGAAGGTTCCTTCCGCGGCTTCCAGCTCATAGCCCTCATATTCCATCTGCTTGATGCGCTCCAGCAGGCCGCGGCGCGCCTCCTCATCCAGACGGTCCGCCAAGCCGTGCTGCTTGAGCTTGTACATGATGTTGCCGCGCCCGGAGAGATCGCTCACCAGCACGCGCTGCCGGTTCCCCACTAGCTCCGGTGCAATGTGCTCGTAAGTGGCTGAGTCCTTCAAAACCGCGCTTACGTGCACGCCGCCCTTATGCGCGAACGCGCTGCGGCCGAAGAAGGGCTGGTCGTTGCGCAGCGGCAGGTTGGCCAGCTCGGCGATAAATTTGCATACGGCGGCCAGGCTCGCCAGCTTCTCGGGCCCGATGGTCGTATGGCCGAGCTTCAATTCGAGGTTGGCCAGGACAGACCCGAGATTGGCATTGCCGCAGCGCTCGCCATAGCCGTTCATGCAACCCTGCACATGGGTCGCGCCCGCCTCCACCGCGGCCAGCGCGTTGGCCACCGCCAACTCCGAATCGTTATGGGTGTGGATGCCGATGACGCCGCCAAACCGCTTGCGTACTACCGACACCAACTCCGCGATCCGGCCGGTCATGGTGCCGCCGTTGGTATCGCACAGGCAGAGTACGTCCGCTCCTGACTGGTGCGCGGCTTCGAGAGTCTTGAGCGCATACGCGGAATCCGCCGCATAGCCGTCGAAGAAATGCTCGGCGTCATAGACCACTTCCCGACCGTGGTCCTTGAGGTACTTCACGGTGTCTGAGATCAGCGTGAGGTTCTCTTCGAGCGAGATCCCCAGCGCGCGCTTCACATGCAGATCCCAGGTCTTCCCAAAGACGGAAACCACCGGAGTGGCGGCCTCCACCAGGGCGTTGACATTGCGGTCTTCCTCGACCGGATTCCTGGCGAAACGGGTGGCCCCAAAGGCGGTCAGCTTGGCGTGCTTGAACTCCAGATCCCGCGCGCGGCTGAAGAATTCCTTGTCCTTCGGATTGGACCCCGGCCATCCGCCTTCAATGTAATCGATCCCCAGCTCGTCCAGCTTTTGGGCGATGACGAGCTTGTCATCCACCGAAAATGAGACGGCCTCGCCTTGCGTGCCGTCCCGAAGCGTTGTGTCGAACGTAGAGATCTTCATAAGCACCTCAGGTCAAGTGCGCCGGGCAGAAGCCCGGCGGCGGGCCGGAAGGCCCGGCCCCACCTGAACCGTTATTTTTTGGCCGCTACCGCCGCATCTTCCGGCACGCCGGCTTCTTTCTTCTTGCGCTTCAGGAAGGGCATCATCTCGCGCAGCTCGCGGCCCACCTGTTCCACCTTCTGATCGCGGCCGGCTTCGCGCATGGCCAGGAACTTCTTGCGGCCGGTTTTGTTCTCGTCCATCCATTGGCGGGCGAATTCACCGGACTGAATCTCCGACAGAATCTTCTTCATCTCGGCGCGCGTCTGATCGTTGATGATGCGCGGGCCGCGCGTGTAGTCGCCGTACTCCGCGGTGTCCGATACCGAGTAGCGCATATAGCTGAGACCGCCTTCGTAAATCAGGTCGACGATCAGCTTGACCTCGTGCAGGCACTCGAAATAAGCGATCTCGGGCGCGTAGCCGGCTTCCACCAGCGTTTCAAAACCGGCCCGGATGAGGGCGCTCACGCCGCCGCACAGCACGGTCTGCTCGCCGAACAGGTCGCTTTCGGTTTCTTCACGGAAGGTCGTCTCGATAACGCCCGCCTGCAGGCAGCCCAGCGCCAGGGCGTATGCCAGCGCATCTTCGAGCGCATGCCCGGATGCGTCCTGGTGGATCGCCACCAGAGCCGGCACACCCACGCCTTCCACATACAATTCGCGCACGCGGTGTCCGGGCGCTTTGGGCGCGATCATGGAGACGTCCACGTCTTTCGGCGGCGTAATCTGCTTGAAGTGAATGTTGAAACCGTGCGCGAACATGAGCGTCTTGCCCGCGGTCATGTGCGGCGCGATCTCCTGGTTGTAGATGTCGCCCTGCAGGTGATCGTGCACCAGGATCATGACGATGTCGGCGGCCTTGGCGGCTTCGCCGGTGTTCATCACCTTGAGGCCAGAAGCTTCGGCCTTGGCCCGGGACTTGCTGCCGGGGTACAAGCCGACGATCACTTCCACGCCCGAATCGCGTAGGTTGAGGGCATGCGCATGTCCCTGGCTGCCGTAGCCGATGATCGCGACCGTGCGCCCCTTCAAGTGATTCAGATTTCCGTCTTTTTCGTAATAGCGTTTCGCCATGTCTACTCCAGTGTTTGCGAGTGGAGCGCCGGGCGGAAGCCCGGCGGCAGGCCGGAAGGCCTGGCCCCACAAAGCTTAATGAATCGTCTCTTCCACCTTCGCCCCCGCCTTCGTGGGCACGGGGGGCTGCAGCTTCAGCTTCTTGGGCTCGAGGCCAATCGCCACGACGCCGGAACGCGTCACGTCGATTTCGCCATAGCTGCGCATCACATCCACAAACTCGTTTAACTTTTCTGGCGCGCCGGTCACTTCGATGGCGAATCCCTCGATGGATGAATCCACCACCCGGCCGCCGAAGATTTCAGCCTCCTTCAACACCGCCGCCCGCGTATCCTGCGGCATGCGCACGCGCACCAGCAGCAGTTCGCGGAATACCGAGGGCGAATCGCTCAGATCCGTGGCCTGCAGCACGTTGATCAGCTTGTTCATCTGCTTGATCACTTGCTGCCGCAGCGTGGAATCGACCTCAACCACGATCGTCATGCGCGAAACCTCAGGATCGAGCGTGCGCGCGACTGTCAGGCTCTCGATATTGTAGCCCCGCTGGCTCAGCAGTCCCGTGACCCGCATGAGCGCGCCGGCCTTATTTTCGAGGAGCAGGGAAATGACTTGCAACATGATTCGACCTCGGCTACTTGGCGGGCTCAGCCACGGGTTGCGGCGGGCCCAGAACCATCTCATTGATCGCGCCGCCGGCCGGCACCATCGGATACACGCATTCCAGCGGCGACACCTTCACGTTCAAGAGGTATGGCCCCGGTTCGTTCACCGCCGCTTCCAGCGCCGAAGCCAGATCCCACGGCTTGTCGATGGTCCTGCCCTTGAAGCCGTATGCCCCGGCCAGCTTTTCGGCGTCGGGGAAACAGTCCAACGTCACGGCGCTGAGGCGGTTGTTATAGAAAAGCTCCTGCCACTGCCGCACCATGCCCAGGTAGCCGTTATTCATGACGATGATCTTGACGGGCAGGCCGTAACTCGCGATGGTGGCCAGCTCGGGTATCGACATTTGAAAGCCGCCGTCGCCGCAGATGGCGAACACCAGTTTGTCGGGCCGCGCGAACTGAGCACCCAAGGCCGCCGGCAGGCCGAATCCCATGGACCCGAGGCCGCCCGAATTCAACCAGAGCCGCGGCTCGTTGAAGCGGATCAACTGCGCCGCCCACATCTGGTGCTGGCCCACGTCGGACGCCACGATGGCCTGGCCGTTGGAAAGCCGGTCGATCTCGGCCATGAGGTGCTGCGGTTTGATCTCGGTTTCGGAGGTGACCGGCTGCAGCGGGTGTTCCTCTTTCCAGCTCCGGATCTGGTGCCACCAGGCGCGCCGCGCGGCATCCAAAGATTCATCCGCGGAAGATTTGCCCTCGGAGAGCAACTCGTTCAGCTTGCCCAGGACGTGCTTCACGTCGCCGACAATGGGAACATCGGGCGTGCGGTTCTTTCCGATTTCGGCGGGATCGATATCCACGTGGATCACTTTGGCATGCGGCGCGAAGGCGGCCAGGCGGCCCGTGACGCGGTCGTCGAAGCGGACGCCCAGCGCGATCAGCAGGTCCGCGCCGCTCATCGCCATGTTGGCCGCATAGCTGCCGTGCATGCCGGGCATACTGATGAAGTTCGGATGATTCGAAGGCATGGCGCCCAATCCCATCAGGGTGGTCACTGCCGGTGAGCCGGTGAGCTCCACGAATTCGCGCAGCTCCGGGGACGCGCCGGAAGCAATGATTCCGCCGCCCGCGTACACCAGCGGCCGCTCCGATTTCTTGATCAGTTGCACGGCCCGGCGGATCTGTCCGGTGTGGCCTTCGGTGAAGACTTTGTAGCCCGGCAAATGAATGCTGGAGACGTGCTGGTAGTGCCCCTGGGCCTGGAACACGTCCTTCGGAACGTCGACCAGCACCGGTCCGGGCCGGCCGCTCGCTGCTACATAGAAGGCTTCGTGGATGATTGCCGGCAATTCTTCCAGCCGCTTCACCAGGTAATTGTGCTTGGTGCACGACCGCGTGATGCCGAAGGTGTCGGCCTCCTGGAACGCGTCGCTGCCGATGAGCTTGGTGGAAACCTGGCCGGTGAGGGCCACAATCGGAATGGAATCCATCATGGCGTCGACCAGTCCGGTGGTGAGGTTGGTGGCGCCGGGGCCGGAAGTGGCGCAGCATACGCCTACCTTGCCAGTGGTTCGCGCGTAACCTTCGGCCGCGAAGGCCGCATTCTCCTCGTGCCGTACCAGCACATGCCGGATCTGGTGCTCATACAAGGCGTCATAAAAAGGAAGCGTGACGCCGCCCGGGTATCCGAACATGCAATCGACGCCTTCCCGGGATAAGCACTCCAGCAGCATGCGCGCGCCGCTCATTAATGTTGTCGACATATCGTTTGCCTCAAAAAAACTTGCCACTAAACGAAAAAGGCCATCAGCAGGCTTTGTCCGCCCCGCTGATGGCCTTGGAAACTTTGTTTCCCCTGGCCTCAGACGGGGCCGGATACGATGACTACGAGCAGAATAATGCCTACAGGAATACCGATGGTGCGGGAGAGAATGAAGCGGACCAGCCGACCTGTGAAGGCGTTGCCCATGGGGAAACTTAAAGAAGAGTGTACCGGACAAGTTTCTCAAATGCAAGCGGGACTAGCTATAAGTTTCGTTTATCGGCGGATGAAGGCGGGCGACTTGTGAACGGTGGCCGCCGGCCGCAACAATGGGTTCGTTTTTTCCGGTCGGGTTTGTTCTGCGGATAGGATTCTCTTTGGTTTCAATGGATTGGTTTCGCAAAATGGGTTCGTTTGGTGTTTTCCCATTTTCACGCCGAACCCGACTGAGGCAGTCAATGGAAGGCGGTGGCAACAGGTTCCCTCCGCCTCCAGCTATAGCACGGACCGAGAGAAGGTCCCGCGACGCTGGCGATCGCCATCTCTAATATGAAGGCGGACAGCCCACAGCGTGCCGCATAGTTTGGAAGCCGGCAACCAGGCGGCACGCTGGGGAAACTTTTACGACAGACGGCTGATATAGTAGAGCGCCGCCGCCTCTAGCAAGTCGTGGGCCTGCTGTGTGAGGTGCTTGCCAGCCTGTGCGTCCAGTTCATGGATGAACGCGTTCAGCTGGTTCTTTGCGGCTGTGGTGTTTCCCTTGGCTATCTGGGAAGCGGCCGCGTTCGCCTTACTGGTCAGGCTGTTGGCGATTCCCGCGTTATCAATCATTCCAGCCGCGAGTAACTCGTCCACCAGGGAGCTCAGGCTGCCGCCGGGAACGCGGGCAACTCCGCGCAACGCGTCGCCATAGGCCGCCGTTTCGACGACAGTGAACGATTCCGACGGCAGTGACGTGGCGGCGAGATTGTCCGTGATGGAAACGAGCTGGTTGGGATCCGCCCCTTCGTCGTTGAGCGTCTGGCCAATGGTGGAAGTGATACCCAGGATTGTCACCGTGCCGTCGCCATTATCGATGCCGGCGATGTTACGCAGGCCACCGGCCTGCAGAGTGCCAATCCCCGCTATTTGGTAGCTGGGGATGGTGCTCGCTGCCAGCGTGTATTTCTGCTCCCACTGGCTGGTGCCGGAATTATACGTCCACTTTTGCAGTCCACCGGGTGCAGCGTTCGTAACGCCGGGTGCGCCTTCATCGGCAACGTAGAGCGTAGTGTCGTTGGCGAACCAGATGCCGAACGGGTGGTAGACGGTGGGCACGGGGCTGCATGGGGGGGTTGCGGTGTCGCAACTCTCATTCGCGCCTGTGCTGGTCAATGGCCAGCCGGGCAGCGGGTTGATGCTGGCCGTGGCGGCGTCGCCACTGGTAGGGAGCCCTGCGCTGAGGCCCGGAGGAACATATGCGCCTCCGGCCGGGTTAACCTGATAGACAGCGTCCAGGCCGTTTCCGCCGCTGCCTTTGGTGACATAGATTGTGTTGTTGTGGTTCGTAATGCCGCGGAAGTTGTCATCCTTGCCGGATTTGTCGGCAGGGGCGCCAATCTGCGTCATGGAAAATCCGCGCTGGTACCCAGGTGTCACACCATACGTACCGTTGACCTTGCCCACTACCGTGCTGTTGGTTATTGCGTCAAGGTTGCCTGTGCCTGTCCCGGCGGTGTCATTGACATATTTCTGGATCATCTGTACGCCGGTATCGTCGCTGAGCATCGAGTTGGAGACAGCTGCCGTGTAGCTGCCGGCGCCGGAGTTTGCTGTCGTCGCGGCACTGGCAACAAAGTGAGTCTTGTCGGTGATCGACCCGATGTGTGAGCCTGTCGCGAACCCTGTGCCGCTGAGCGGCATCCCGGGCACAAGTTTCGAGGTGTCGGCAACCGTGATGCTGGTGGCGCCGCTGACGAAGCTGGCACCAACGAGTTGCACAGCGCCCGCGTTCGCAGTGTACTTCCCCGATGCTGCTCCGGTCGCTGCCGCGCTGATCGTGAAGTGCGTTGCGTCCGTGATGCCGGTGATGTATGTGCCCGTCGGGACGTTCGCGCCGCTGAAGGGTGTGCCAACGTAAAGGTTCGCGGCCGTGGAGGCGCCCGAAAGGCTTACACTGGCGCTTCCGGAAGTGAGGGTAACCGTCCCTGAAGCGAGCGTCACGCTCTTGCCGTTGTTGCCGGCGTTACCAACCATAAAGTAGTTGCCGCCGGGGCCTAGCACAACGTTGCGGCCATTGTTACCCGAATAAGTGTTAGTGGTGGTGACCAGCGCCGCGCCAGTGGCGTCCAATTCAATGATGTCGCGTTGATGGATCAAAATACCCTGTCCATTCACCGGATTGGTGATGTCGACGTGGCCGGGAGTATTCGAGTTGGAGACGTCGAGCGCATTCGTTGCAGAGCCGTACGCCATGAATGTGACACCGCTGGCGTCGGGAGTAAGGCTCAGCCCGAGTTCAGACTTTGACGGGAAACTCGTCGCAACGGTCGCGCTTAGCTGGTTAAACAATAAGCTGGTGACCGGAATCGTGCTGATCAAGCCGCCCGTTAGGGTCATCCGGTCAATGTAGATCGGCGAGGTCACGCCGAACGACCCGTCCGGCGTCTCGTTGTTAAACACGTTCGGAAAGGTGCCGTCCGCCGTGGATGCAGCGTTGTTCGGCAAAAGACCAGGAAATGGGACCGTGCTGGCCGTGCCAGTGTAAGTGGTGCGGCTGACAAGGATATCGCCGGGCGCGAAGATTGGAGGGCTCTGAGCGAATGCACCGGAGACGCTGCAGACCGCGAGGCACGCCGCAGCAACCAGGCCTTGCCGCTTGTCGTTAATGATGTTGCGAATGTTCATTGTAATTTCCTTTTGTCTGACAGTCATCATTGGGGAGAACAGAGAAGTCGGAGAGTCTCTGCCATAACCCCGGTTAGTCCGAACAGAACCGGGGATGGCTTGAAGAGAGTTTCTTGATTCATAACCGGTTCAGGAGAGCCGACTGGAACTTGCGAAGTTATCACAGTAGTGACCCTTTGGATCACCATTAACCGTATTGTTATGTTTGCGAAACCACATTGTTACGTTGCGGGCGGGATTCGGGTTCGCTCAGTCCCGTGACTCCGCTCCGCAACCGGAGTGGGGCTTACGGAAGCTCTAGATAATGCGTCGAAAGAGGCCCTGACGGCCGGCAGATGCGCGGTTCGCCTGCGGAGCGCGGGATCGTAGCGGGAGCCGCGCCTGCCGTATTTTTCGGCGTCTCGCCAGCTAAGATTGCGCCTACCCGCGTCAGGAAAATACCCGAACGCCGCCTTCGGGGAGTTGGCGTCCGTCAGTATCTATATTTGCTGTTGACGTGAGCGGCGTTTTACAGGATCTATCCGATGCAGACAAATTAGATCACTTCACCGGAGAATCAAACACGCCAGCGTCGCTGCGTTTCCGAACGATCGAGGGCGAAGTCGTTGATCGATTTTCAAGTGAAAACGGTGATCGGTTTCATGA